>NZ_JBLWQQ010000001.1:0-4800000 GCF_049310305.1 Streptomyces anthophorae | reverse complement strand
TCACCGAGCGGATGGTCCGGTCCACGTTCGTGACCGCCTGGCGCTTGGCGACCTCGCCGACCAGAACTTCGCCGTTCTTCGCGAAAGCGACGACGGACGGCGTGGTCCTGGCGCCCTCGGCGTTCGCGATGACGGTGGGCTCACCGCCCTCCAGAACGCTGACGACGGAGTTAGTCGTGCCCAGGTCGATGCCGACCGCACGTGCCATTTCGATTCCTCCAGCTACCTACTTGAGTGGAACTGGCTCAAGACTGCAACACCCTCCCCCTCGGCGTCAACAGACCTGAGTCCCACCCACTCAAGTTTTATCCTGCCCTTATCGGCAAACCGCTGGAGACATGCCTCTGACCTGGGCTTTTAAGAGGCTTCGGAAGCTCGTACGGAGATGATTACGCTACGAGCGAGGCGTAGAGGCACTCGGTGCGCTCGGTCCAGACGGCTTCCCCGTACCGCTTCGCGTACACCGCGCGGCAGTGCTCCCGCAGCGTCGGGAAGACCTTGGCGGCCACGTCGAGCGCGTCGGGCAGCTGCGCGTCCGGGGTCGTGACCGTACCCGTGCCCTCGGACCGTACGGCACGCGGCACCGCCGACGCCCCGGCCCCCTCGAAGGCCAGCACCGGCAGCCCCGCCGCGAGCGCCTCCGCGTACACGAGCGGCACCGCCCTGCGCGCCTCACGCCCCGGCAGCACGAGCCCCCGGTACCCCGGCAGCGCCCGCCTCAGCTCCCCCCGCCCCACGGCCCCGCACATCCGCACCGACGCGGGCGCCGCCGCCCGGCACCGCGCCTCCAGCGGCCCCGTCCCGACCAGATCGAGCCGCTCACCCGCGGGCCAGCGGCGCAGCAGTTCCAGCACGCCCCGCTCCGGCGCGAGCCGCCCGACGCACACCCAGGCGTCGCCCGCCCCGCCGGGCCCGGCCGCGGCATCGGGTTCCGCTTCCGCTTCCGCGACGGTGGGCACGAAGTCGGACACCACGTCGAGGCGCTCCCGGGGCAGCCCGGCGCGCGCGCAGGCGTCCCGGCTCGCCTCCGAGAGGACCACGAGGCGGTCGGCCCGCCGCAGCAGCGGGTCCTGGCGCAGCCCGCCGCGCGCCGACCGCGGGAACGGCAGCCCGGCGAACCGTGTGCCCCGGTGGGGGCCGTGCCGCAGGGTGGCGACCATGGGGCCGGTCCAGTCGGCGACCCAGGCGCGGCCGAAGGCGGGGAACAGGTTGTGGACGTGCACGACGTCCGGGCCGAACGCCCGCAGTGTGGCGAGGGGGCCGCCGCCGCGGCCGTTCGCCGAGACGAGGCGCACCTCGTGCCCGGCGCGGGTGAGCGCGGCGACTTGGTCTAGGACGGCCTCGTCCTCGCCGCCGGGGGCGCCGAAACCGTGGACGACGGCGATCCTCATGGTCAGACCCCGGCCGCGGCGGTCGTGACCACGCCGAACGCGCCGCCCGCGTCGACGAGGGCGGCGTCCGCGATGTCGAGGAGCCCCAGCGTCGGCTCCCAGCCGGTGAGTTCCCGCAGGGGCCCGGGGTCGGGATCGTGCGCCTCCTCGTCCTCCCCCGCGCCCAGCTCCTCGTACGGGAGGAAGCGGAGCGGGGACGGGGAACCCGAGCGTTCGACGAGGACGCCCGCCAGGTCGGCGACGGCGGTCTCCTGCGTGCCGCAGACGTCGAAGACACGCCCGGGCGCGGCCGGCTCGGCGAGCAGTCGCAGCAGCGCGTCGACGGTGTCGGCGACGTGCGTGAGGCGGAGCCGCCGGGTGCCGTCGCCGTGGATGGTGAGCGGCAGGCCCGCGACGGCCTGTTCGGCGAGGCGCGGCACGACGGCGCCGGACGCGGACGACTGGCGCGGGCCGACGGTGTGCCGGAGGCGCACCAGAATCGTTTCCTCGCAGTGGGCCGGGCCGTCCCCGACGGCGAGCAGTCGGCGGCCGTGCCGCCGGGCGGCCTCGGCGACGGGGCCCGCGCCCTCGGCCGCCAGGTGGACCACCACCGCGCAGCGGCCCGCGAGTTCGTCGACGAGCCGGGCGTCGAGGGCCGAGCCGCGCACGAAGCGGAGCCGGGGGCTGGGCCAGGCGGCGGCGAGGTTGGCGCGGTCGCCCGTGGACAGGTCGTCGAGGACGACGACGGTGTGTCCCTGGGCGAGCAGCGCATCGGTGAGGTGCGAGCCGACGAGGCCCGCGCCTCCGGTGACCAGATAAGTGGAGGATGCAGTGGTCGACGGTGCGCTCATCCCCATAAGTTATTCCGTTATGTCCAAATATGGGGTGAATAACACGATCCGCTTTGGCGCCCCACACGGCCCCGCACAGGGGTACCTGGGCGACACAGATCACCAACCCGGCGACTACATTGCGTCCGGGTAAGTGGGTAGTCTCAGACGGACAACCTAAGTTACCGCTTAGTAATGACCGTCCCCGAGAAGACTTCCCTCGCAGGCCCGAGGAGCCCCCAATGCAACTCGCCGCGATCATCGTGTCGCTGGTTACGATCGTGGTCGGCGCGGCACTGTTCGTCCGTGCCCTCCTGCAGATCTACAACTTCATGCGGCTCGGTCAGAACGTACCCGCAGGTACTCGCACCGACGAACCCGTGCAGCGCACCGTCACCGTGGCCAAGGAGTTCCTCGGCCACACGCGCATGAACAAGTGGGGCATCGTCGGCGTCGCGCACTGGTTCGTGGCGGTGGGCTTCTTCTCGCTGCTGCTGACGATCGTCAACGCCATCGGCCAGCTGTTCCAGGCCGACTGGCTGCTGCCGATCATCGGTGAGTGGGCGCCGTACAACATCTTCGTCGAGTTCATCGGCACGATGACGGTCCTCGGCATCGCCGTCCTCATCGTGATCCGCCAGCTCAGCAAGCCGAACAAGGCGGGCCGCAAGTCCCGCTTCGCGGGCTCGAACTTCGGCCAGGCGTACTTCGTCGAGGCCGTCATCCTCATCGTCGGCGTCTGCATCTTCATGCTGCACGCCCTCGAAGGCGCCCAGCACCACGTCGACAGCTACGAGGCGTCGTTCTTCATCTCGTACCCCGTCGTCAACGCGCTGTCCGGCCTGGACGTCTCCACGCTCCAGACGCTCACCTACTTCTTCGCCGGTCTGAAGATCGCGACCTCGTTCATCTGGATGATCACGGTCGCCCTGAAGACCGACATGGGTGTCGCCTGGCACCGCTTCCTCGCGTTCCCGAACATCTGGTTCAAGCGCAACGCGGACGGCGACGTCTCGCTGGGCGCGCTGCTGCCGATGACCTCGGGCGGCAAGGAGATCGACTTCGAGGACCCGGGCGAGGACGACACCTTCGGCGTCTCCCAGGTCGAGCAGTTCTCCTGGAAGGGCCTGCTGGACTTCTCCACCTGCACCGAGTGCGGGCGTTGCCAGTCGCAGTGCCCCGCGTGGAACACCGGCAAGCCGCTCTCCCCGAAGCTGCTCATCATGTCGCTGCGCGACCACGCGCACGCGAAGGCCCCGTACCTGCTCGCCGGTGGCGGCAAGGACATGGAGGGCAACGAGAAGGCGACCGAGGAGCAGCTCAAGGACGTGCCCGCCGCCGCCCTCGCGGAGGCCGAGCGCCCGCTGATCGGCACGGTCGAGGAGAACGGCGTCATCGACCCGGACGTCCTGTGGTCCTGCACCACCTGCGGCGCCTGCGTCGAGCAGTGCCCGGTCGACATCGAGCACATCGACCACATCGTCGACATGCGCCGCTACCAGGTGATGATCGAGTCCGCGTTCCCGTCCGAGGCGGGCACGATGCTCAAGAACCTGGAGAAGAAGGGCAACCCCTGGGGCCTGGCGAAGAAGCAGCGCCTGGAGTGGCTCAAGGAGCTCGACTTCGAGGTGCCGGTCGTCGGCAAGGACATCGAGGACCTCACCGAGGTCGAGTACCTCTACTGGGTCGGCTGCGCCGGCGCCCTGGAGGACCGCGCGAAGAAGACCACCAAGGCCTTCGCCGAGCTGCTCAACATCGCGGGCGTCAAGTTCGCGATCATGGGCGGCGACGAGAAGTGCACCGGTGACTCCGCCCGCCGCCTCGGCAACGAGCCGCTGTTCCAGCAGCTCGGCCAGGAGAACGTCATGTCGCTGAACATGGCCTTCGGCGAGGAGTACGACGAGGACGGCAAGGTCACCGAGGAGTCCAAGAAGCCCCGGACCGCGAAGAAGATCGTCGCGACCTGCCCGCACTGCCTCAACACGATCGGCAAGGAGTACCCGCAGATCGGCGGGGATTACGAGGTAATCCACCACACGCAGCTGCTCCAGCACCTCGTCGACGAGGGCAAGCTGACGCCGGTCACGCCGGTCGAGGGCATCATCACGTACCACGACCCGTGCTACCTGGGCCGTCACAACAAGATCTACTCCCCGCCGCGCGAGATCATCGCCAGCGTCCCGGGCGTCCGCAACGAGGAGATGCACCGCCACAAGGAGCGCGGCTTCTGCTGCGGCGCCGGTGGTGCGCGGATGTGGATGGAGGAGCGGATCGGCAAGCGCATCAACAACGAGCGCGTCGACGAAGCCCTCTCGCTCAACCCGGACATCGTCTCCACCGCCTGCCCGTTCTGCCTCGTCATGCTGACCGACTCGGTCAACGGCAAGAAGAACGACGGCAAGGCCAAGGAGTCCGTCACGGTCGTCGACGTCGCCCAGCTGCTGCTCGACTCCGTCAAGACGCCGGTCGACCCGGCGGGCGAAGCGGAGACCGAGGACGCTCCGGAGCCCGAGCCGGTGAAGTAACTCCCGTCCCCGTACGTCGATTTGGGCGCCCCGTTCCTGGAACCTCCTGGACCGGGGCGCCCACTTCTTTTGTTGCGTCCCGTACAACCCTTCCGGCCGATCCCGTGTCAAACGGTGCGCCGGACAAGGAACGGGCCCTTTCCGGCCATCCCCCCGCGCTGCCCGGTCTTCCTTCAGCCAAGGAGCCGCACGTGCGCAAGAACCGTCCGGCCGCCCTCGCGGCGGCCTCGTTCCTTCTTCTCGCCGGTACGTACATCGCCGCCGCCCCGGCCGCCTACGCGGGCACACCGGGGAGCACCCGCGCCAACGACCGCAACACCGACTTCAACGGCGACGGCTACGACGACGTGCTCGTCGGCGCCCCCGGGGCCACCGTCGGCGGGCAGGCCGGGGCCGGGCTCGTCACCGTCCAGTACGGCGCCGCGAGCGGGATGGGGACCTCCCGCTCCGCCGTCCTCAGCCAGAACACGACCGGCGTGCCGGGCGCCGCCGAGAAGGGCGACGCGTTCGGGCAGGCCGTCGCCACCGGTGACCTCGACGGCGACGGCTACGACGACGCGATCGTCGGCGCGCCCGGCGAGGACCTCGGCACGGTGACCGACTCGGGCGGCGGCGTCGTCCTGTGGGGCACGCCCAGGGGCCTGTCCGGCAGCGCCAGCACGGGCCTTGAAGCCGACGAGCCCGCCACCGGCGGCAAGTTCGGCCAGTCGCTCGCCGCCGCCCGGTTCACCGACGGCGGCGACGGCGACCTGCTCGCCGTCCTCGACTCGGTCGGCCTCGCGATCTTCCGCTACGAGGCCGCACCCACCGCCAGATCCACCACCGGGGCGGCGGCGAAGCACCTGGTCCGCGACTCCCGGACCGACTTCGCGCCCACGGCACCGAAGGCCAAGGCCCCCAAGGGCAAGGCGCCGACCGCCACCGCACGCGCCGCCACCCTCGCCGCGCCGACCGGCATCCAGCCCAAGTCCCTGACCACCGGCGACTACGACGCCAACGGCTTCGCCGACCTCGTTGTCTCCGGCCTCTCGGTCGGCGACGAGTCCGGCGACGGCTGGTCGTACGTCATCCCCGGCACCGCCTCCGACGCCGACCCGCTGCCGAACCTCACCCTGCGCGGCGGCCCCGTCGCCGCCTCCGGGGACGTCAACGGCGACGGCAAGGACGACCTCGTCACCGGCGAGCCCAACAGCCCCGACGACGGCGGCCCCTGGACGACCGGCGGCATGGTCGGCGTCCACTACGGCTCGGACTCGGGCCTCACCGGCGAACCGCAGTGGTGGACGCAGGACTCCGACGGCGTGCCCGGCACCGCCGAGAAGGGCGACGCCTGGGGCGGCGACCTGTCCGTCGGCGACACCAACGGCGACGGGTACGCCGACGTCGCGATCGGCGCGCCCGGCGAGGACATCGGGACGGTCGCCGACGCGGGCGCCGTGACGGTGATGCGGGGGACGACCCTCGGCCTGCGGACCAGCGATGTGCGGGACTTCAACCAGAACTCGGCGGACGTCCCCGGCGCAGCCGAGAAGGGCGACAAGTTCGGCGGCCAGGTCTCCTTCACCGACCCGAACGACGACGGCCGGTTCGGCCTCCTCGCGGCGGCGCCCGGCGAGAACACCAACGACGGTGTGGTGTGGGTGTTCTCCGCGGGGTCCGGTGGGGTCACGGCAGCCGGGTCGTGGACGTACGGGGCGGGAGCGCTGTCCGCTCCGTCCCTGGACGCACGGTTCGGCGCCGCGATCGACGACTGACCGACGACTGCTCGACGACGGGGGCCGGCTCACCGCGTACAACCATTCACCGGCCCCCAGCCGTCACACCAGCGGATCACTGAGAACAACCGAGTACAACTGCCTCACCCAACGCTGGAGTTGACGTGCGCCTCAAGAAACTCGCCATGGCCGCCGGGGTGGCCGCCCTCGCCGCGGGCGGCCTCACCCTCCCCCTCGCGGGGACCGCGACCGCCGCGACGAACCTCAAGGACGACTTCAACGGCGACGGGTACCGCGACCTCGCCATCGGCACGCCCAAGGCCAACGCCGTGACGGTGACGTTCGGTTCGGCCTCCGGCGTGAGCACCGGAAAGGCCGTCACGATCACGCAGGAGACCTCCGGCATACCCGGAACCACCGAGAAGGAGGACGAGTTCGGCGAGAACGTCACCAGCGGCGACGTCAACGGCGACGGATACGCCGACCTGATCGTCGGCGCCCCCGGCGAGCAGGTCACCGACTGGGCGAGCGGCTCGCTGAACGTCGTGTGGGGCGGCCCGAACGGCTTCACCAAGGGCGCCACCGTCTACCACGCGCCCTCCGCCGACGACCGGCGCTTCGGCGAGAGCGCCGTCTTCGTCGACCTCGACGGCGACGACCACGCGCAGCTCGCCGTCGTCAGCGCCAAGAAGTACTGGTGGTACTCCGACTCCAACAAGCCCGAGGACGCCTACGCGCCCGAGGTCGAGTTCGTACCCGCCGACGTGACCCTGGAGGGCCTCACCGCCGACCAGTTCCACGGCACGGGCGTCGGCAGGACGTACACCTACGTCCTCTACGGCAAGCACGCCGACGGCAGCCCCTACACGGGATGGGTCAACGGCGGCCCCGGCGACATCGGCTACTACTCCGGGCGCATCGACGGTCAGTTCGCCGGCTCCACCACCGAGGCCGCCGCGACCGGCGACGTGAACTGCGACGGCTACCCCGACCTGGTCACCGGCCAGGCGGCGGACAACTCGATCTGGGTGTTCTACGGCGGATCCACCATCTTCACCGACGAGATGGAGGGCATGGACAAGGTCACCCAGGACAGCGACGGGGTGCCGGGAGCGAGCGAGGCCGAGGACCGGTTCGGCGCGTCCGTGGCCGTCGGCGACGTGGACGGCGACGGCTGCGACGACGTCGCGGTCGGCGCGCCCGGCGAGACCGTCAACGGGGTCGAGGGCACCGGCTCCGTCGTCCTCCTCAAGGGCGGCAAGGGCTACATCAGCGCGGGCCGCTCCTACCACCAGGACACCGCCGGGGTGCCGGGCGTCGCGGAGCCGGGCGACCGCTTCGGGTCGACCGTACGGCTGAAGGACATCAACGGCGGCGGCCGCGCGGACCTCTCCGTCGCCGCGTCCGGCGAGGACATCGGCCCGGCCGCCGACGCGGGCGCCGTCACGGTGCTGCGGGGCTCGGCGCCGTACCCGACGACGACGGGCGTGACCTCGTTCAACGGCGCGGACTTCGGCCTGCCCGGCGCGGGCATCCAGTTCGGCACGTCCCTGCGCTGACGGCCCCGTCCCCCGCCCTGCCATCATGTGGACGTTGTGAACTCATGGGACGGGCGGGGGCTTTGTTGATGCCGGATCACATACGAAGAAGCGGCGGGGCGCTGTGCGCCGTGCTGCTCGCCGCCGCGCTCACCGCGTGCGGCAGCCACGACGACGGCGCCGTGCGCCGCCCCGCGACCGTGGCGGGCAAGCAGCACCGGAGCGCGCCGCTGCCGATCCCGCGCGGCAAGGGCAGCAAGGTCCCCAGCGACTTCAACGGCGACGGCGCCCCCGACCTCGTCATCGACGACCTCGCGCACGACGGGCTCGGCGACGACCCCGGCATCGGCGTCGTCTACGGGCGCAAGGGCCACGGACTCGTCTTCGCCACCCGGCAGTTGCTGACCCCGGCGAAGTACGCGGCACGGACCAAGGGGCGGGCCCCGGCGACGTTCGCCTCGGAGGCGAGCTGCGACCTCGACCGGGACGGCTACGCCGACCTCGTGGTCTCCACCGACCCTCCGTACGACGGCCAGGGCATGCCGCCCGTCCCGCTCCAGATCCTCTTCGGCTCGCCCACCGGGATCTCCGGCAAGGGCGTCACGCTGAAGATCCCCGCGCGGGCCCGCTTCGGCAACGAGTGGCCGGACCAGCCGGTGTGCGGGGACTTCGACGGCGACGGCCGGGACGACCTGGTGGTGCACGCGAGCGGCGGCCGCCTCAGCGTCCTGCCCGGCCCCTTCACCCGCGCGGGCGCCCCGCGCGGCACGGCCGGCATCGCCCAGGCCGGCGGCAACGTGCCGACCGGCCCCGCGGCCGACCTGAACGGCGACGGCGCCGACGACGTGCTGGTCCGCGCCCACGCGGGCACGGCCCGCTCCTCGGTCGCCCTGGGCGGGCCGAACGGCTTCACGAAGGGCGCCACCTACCCCTCCGGCACGGCAGCCGCGGCCGGGCGCTTCGGGGTGGCGGTGCTCGGCAAGGACGGACTGCGCCTGGGCGGGCGGGCGCTCGACGTCACCGGGGGCCGGCTGCTGCCGGCCGGCCGCGACGTACTCGTCTCCGACGCCGACACCACGTACCTGATCCACGCGGGCAAGGCCCACCGCCTCCCGGCGAAGGGCCACGCGATCGCCGCGGCGGACTACGACGGCGACGGCCACATCGACGCGGCCCTCCAGTCGGCCACCCCCGACCGCCTGACCATCGTCCCCAGCTCCACGCGGAGCCCCCGCCACCCCGCCTTCACCACCCGCGACTTCACGGACTGACTCGAGAAACCCGACCGCTTCCCCGTACAACCCTCCTGCCCCACCAACGGTCTCCTGTTAGCCGAACGCGGCGTCATGCCCGGGTCAACTCCCGGCGAACGCCCCGCGAACGGCACCCCGTTGACGGGACACCCGCCAGGCGTCCCCTTCCCGCAGGAGCCAACCGAATGGCCAAGCACAGACGCACGCCCGCCCCTTCCCCGACTCGTCTCCGCCTCGCCATGGCCACTGCCACGGCAGCCGCGCTGACCGGCGGGGTCTTCGTCGCCACGGCGGGGACCGCGACCGCGGCCACCCCGGGCGTCACCGCCGCCGACGCCGACTTCAACGGTGACGGCCTCGCCGACGTCGCGGTCTCCGCGCCCACCGCCTACGTGAACGGGCACGGCGGGGCCGGCCAGGTCAGCGTCCTGTACGGCGGCACCGGCAAGCACGCCACCATCAGCCAGAACACCGCAGGCGTCCCCGGCACCGCCGAGACGAGGGACAACTTCGGCTACGACACCGCCTACGGCGACTTCGACGGCGACGGCTACGACGACCTCGCCGTCAGCGCCCCCGCCGAGGACGTCGGCAGCGACACCGACGGCGGCACCGTGGCCGTCCTGTGGGGCTCGGCCTCCGGCCTGACCAGCGGCACGACGATCACCGACCCGCGGGCGTCCTCCCACGACTTCTTCGGCTCCTCCCTCCAGGCCGGCGACTTCGACGGCAACGGCAAGGACGACCTGGCCGTCGCCAGCCCCAGCTCCTCCACCGTCGACGTGATCCGCGGCGGTGCCCGCAGCGGCTCCATGGGCGGCGCGTACAAGGTCACCACCCCGGTCCAGACCGGCTCCGACGGCGTAGGCGTCATGAACCTGCACTCCGGCGACGTCAACGGCGACGGAAGGACCGACCTGATCGCGGACGGCTTCGAGGCCGACTCCGAGACGGGCTGGAACGCCAACTTCTACCTGCCCGGCACCGACTCCGGCGTCCGGTCCACCGGCGCCGTCAAGCTGCCCGCGGGCATCATCACCGACGTCGGCGACGTCGACGGCGACGGATACGGCGACGTCATCGCCGGGATGTCCTGGGACGACGACACCGGCGTCCCCGGGGCCCAGCTGGGCGGCGCCGTCAAGATCGTCCACGGCAGCGCGTCCGGCCCGGTCGTCTCCGACGTCCAGACCATCGACCAGGACACCTCCGGCGTCCCCGGCGGCGGCGAGAAGGGCGACGGGTTCGGCGGCGAGCTCGACCTCGGCGACGTCAACGGCGACGGCCACCTCGACCTCGTCGTGGGCGCCGACGGCGAGAACATCGACGGCGTGACCGACGCCGGCGCCGTCACCGTCCTGTACGGAGCCGCGGACGGCTCCGGCATCACGGGCGCGGGCTCCAAGATTCTCAGCCAGAACACTCCTGGCGTGCCCAACTCCAGCGAGAAGAGCGACCAGTTCGGCTCCGACGTCCACGTCGACGACCTCGACGGCGACGGCCGCGGCGACGTCGTGGTGGGCGCCAACGGCGAGAACGGCTTCAACGGCGCCGTCTACCCCCTTCAGTCCCGCACGGACGGCACCCTGTCGTCCTCCGCCGGCATCTACACCTCGACGCTCGGCATCTCCGCAACCGGCCAGCCCCAGCTCGGCGTCAACTTCGCCGACTGACGCCCCGGTTCACCGGCGGACCTGAGCAGTCGGCTCAGGTCCGCTCCACCCCCGCGCCGACCCCCGGAGCCACGGCTTGCCCCTGCACAGAAGCCTTTCCCGCCTGCTCGCAACGGCCCTCACCAGTGGGCTCCTCCTCACCGCGGTCGCACTGGCCCCCACCGCGAGCGCGACCCCGGCCACAGACCGCACCGCTCCCGACTTCAACGGCGACGGCTACCCCGACCTGGTCTCCTCCGCCCATGCCGCCACCGTCGGCTCCGCGAGCCGCGCGGGTGCCGTCGTCGCCCTCTACGGCTCGGCCACCGGCGTCGGCTCCGGCCACCGCAAGGTGATCAGCCAGAACACGTCCGGCGTGCCCGGCGTCGCGGAGAAGTACGACCTGTTCGGCGCCGCCACCGCCACCGCCGACTTCAACGGTGACGGCTACACGGACCTCGCCGTCGGCACCCCCGGCGAAGATGTCGACGACGACACCGACGGCGGCACGGTCGTCATCCTGTGGGGCTCGGCGAACGGCCTGACCCAAGGCACCACGGTCTCCGACCCGTCCCGAAGCTCCCACGACTCGTACGGACAGGCCCTGGCCGCGGGCGACTTCGACGGCGACGGCGACATCGACCTGGCCGTCGGCAGCACCAGTTCCACCGTCACCTTCCGCGAGGGCCCCTTCACCACGTCCGGTTCCAGCGGCGGCAGTTCGACCCTCGCCACGGACCTGCACGAGTGGAACTCCAGCGTGCGCGCCCTCGCGGCGGGCGATGTGAACGGCGACGGCACGGACGACCTCGCGGTCGACGGACAGAACATCGGCCACCTCTACCAGAGCGGCGCCGACGGCCTGACCCCCGCCGTACGGACGGAGGGCACCGACGGGCAGTTCCGTCACGGCCTCGCTTTCGGTGACGTCACCGGCGACGGCTACGACGACTTCGTCTACGGCGACATGCTCGACCTCAACTCCTCGAACCAGGGCGGCGGCAGCGTGAACCTGTATCGCGGCGGCCCGGACGGTGTCGGCGGCGCCAAGCCCCAGCACATCGACCAGAGCACCCAGGGCGTCCCCGGGGTGGACGAGTACGAGGACGCGTTCGGCGGCGCCGTCTCAGTCGGCGACATCGACGGAGACGGCTGCGCGGATGTCGCGGTCGGCGTCTCCGACGAGATCATCGGCACCGCCGAGACCACCGGCGAAGTCGTCGTCCTGCGCGGCGGCCCGGCCGGCCTGACCACATCCGGCATCCAGGTCTTCCACCAGAACACCAGCGGCGTCCCCGGCACCAACGAGGACGGCGACCGCTTCGGCTGGGCCGTGTCCCTCGACGACGTCGACAACGACAGCCACGCCGACCTGTTCATCGGGTCCCAGCACGAGAACGCAGGCAACGGCTCCCTCACCTACCTGAAGGGCCGCTCCTCCGGCATCACCACAAGCGGTGCCGCCGCCTTCGGCCCGAGCACCGTCGGCGTGTCCACCGCGGGCGCCCCCGCGTTCGGCGCGACGCTCGCCCCCTAAGTGGCCCCCGTAAGGGATGTCACAGGTCAGCCGCAATGCCGGGCCCGACCCCCGGGCCCGGCATTCCGTTCATGGAAACCAGGTACGTTCGAGTACGTGGCTGGATTCAGGAACGGACGCGGCCGGGACAACCGCGAAGCGCCCCAGGGGCACCCTCCGTACGGGCCCCCTCAGCAGCAGCACGGGTACGGGCAGCAGCAACAACAGCACCGGCAGCAGTGGCCGCAGGCGAACGGCGGGCACGGCGAGCCGGAGTACTTCGGCGACCCGAACGCGCCGCGCGCCCACGACCCGTACGCCGCGAACAACCCCGGCCACACCCAGGCCTTCTCGGTGAACCCCGGCGACGACCCGTACGCGTACGGCCAGGGCTCCACCTACCAGGCGGGCGCGCCGGGCCCGTCCGGTCCCGTCGGACCCCGCCTGCACTGGAAGCCGCTGCTCTCCGGAGTCGTCCTGCGCCCCTCGGCGACGTATCTCCAGATGCGTGACTACGCGATGTGGGGCCCTGCCCTGATCGTCACGTTCCTCTACGGACTCCTGGCGATCTTCGGCTTCGACGGCGCCCGCGAGGACGTCATCAACGCCACGATGTCCTCCGCGATCCCCTACGTCCTGACGACCGGCATCGCGATCACGGTCAGCTTCTTCGTGCTCGGCGTGGTCACCCACACCCTGGCCCGCCAGCTCGGCGGCGACGGCGCCTGGCAGCCCACGGTCGGCCTGTCCATGCTGATCGCCTCGCTCACCGACACCCCGCGCCTGGTCTTCGGCATGTTCCTCGGCGGCGACGCGATGTTCGTCCAGCTCATCGGCTGGGCGACGTGGGTCGCGGCGGGCGCGCTGCTGACCACGATGGTCTCCAAGTCCCACGACCTGCCCTGGCCGAAGGCGCTCGCGGCCTCGGCGATCCAGCTGATCGCCCTGCTCTCGATCATCAAGCTGGGCACGTTCTGACACGTCCCGGCACACGCCGTCCGGCACACGAAATGAGGGGCCCCGCAGGGCCCCTCATTTCGTACGTCCGGCGCACGCTCAGGCGTCGAGGACCTGGCCCTCGCGCTTCACGACGGGCGGTTCAACACTCCACGGGAAGTTGATCCACTCATCGGTGCGCTTCCACACGTACTCGCACTTCACGAGTGAGTGGGACTTCTCATAGACCACGGCCGAGCGGACCTCCGCCACGGTGTCGAGGCAGAAGTCGTGGACGAGCTTCAGGGTCTTGCCGGTGTCCGCGACGTCGTCGGTGATCAGGACCTTCTTGTCGCTGAAGTCGATCGCGTTGGGGACCGGCGCGAGCATGACCGGCATCTCGAGCGTGGTGCCGACGCCCGTGTAGAACTCCACGTTCACCAGGTGGATGTTCTTCACGTCCAGCGCGTACCCGAGCCCGCCGGCGACGAAGACGCCGCCGCGCGCGATGCTCAGGATGATGTCCGGCTGGTACCCGTCGTCGGCGATGGTCTGCGCGAGTTCGCGCATGGCGACCCCGAACTTCTCGTACGTGAGGTTCTCGCGCTCGGGGCTGACGTCACTCATGTCGCTGCTGCTCACACCTGGGTCCGATGGAAGTTGAGGAAGGAACGGGAGGCCGTCGGGCCGCGCTGTCCCTGGTAACGCGAACCGTAGCGCTCGCTGCCGTACGGGAACTCGGCGGGTGACGACAGCCGGAACATGCACAGCTGGCCGATCTTCATGCCGGGCCACAGCTTGATGGGGAGCGTCGCGAGGTTCGACAGCTCCAGCGTCACGTGGCCGCTGAAGCCGGGGTCGATGAAGCCCGCCGTGGAGTGGGTCACCAGGCCGAGGCGGCCGAGCGAGCTCTTGCCCTCGAGGCGCGAGGCGAGGTCCTCGGGCAGGGAGATGACCTCGTACGTGGAGGCGAGCACGAACTCACCGGGGTGCAGGATGAAGGGCTCGTCGCCTTCCGGCACCACCATCCGCGTCAGCTCCGACTGTTCGACGCTCGGGTCGATGTGCGGGTACTTGTGGTTCTCGAACACCCGGAAGTAGCGGTCGAGCCGCACATCGATGCTCGACGGCTGCACCATGGATTCGTCGTAAGGATCGATGCGGACCCGTCCGGCGTCGATCTCGGCCCGGATGTCCTTGTCTGAGAGAAGCACGTAGCGAGGATACGCAGTGGGCGCGGGCCCGCCACAATCGGCGGGGCCCGCGCCCACTGTCACTGGTGCCGCTTACCGCTCGTCCGGTCCCACAGGAACGGCGTGCCGAAGTCGCGCGCACCGCGGACACCGAATCAGCCGGCTGGGACCGAGGCGGTCCGCCTGCTGCATCGGGAACGAAGCGGTGCTGAACACGTGCCCTTCGGCACATCGGACGACGGTGCGATCCATCGAGTCCATCAAGTCCCGGAGTCCCTTCCCCACGGAGCCATTGGGCCAGTTTCCTGACCGACGACGAAAAGCAACATTACGGGATGAAAGGGACGCCAATCCAGGCGGCACCCCGAGGTGAATCGTCCTCGGCCGGAGTTCCCACCGTACGCTTCAACTCCCTTCACCCGCAGTCACTTCCAGCCCCCACAACGCAGCCGGGCCCCGGCGCTTCAGCGTCCGGGGCCCGGCATGGGGTACAGTGTCGGCAGTACGGATCGCCTCAACGGCCGTACCGCGCGGGTGTAGTTTAATGGTAGAACATAAGCTTCCCAAGCTTAGAGCGCGAGTTCGATTCTCGTCACCCGCTCCACGAAGAAGCCCCAGGCCAGCGGCCCGGGGCTTTTTGCTGTGCGGACTCTTCAGGGGAGTTTGTGGGCGAGGACGTCGAGGGTCTCGACGGAGGGCGGCTGGGCGAACAGTTCGTCGGCCCGTTCCATCAGTGCGCTGCCAAGGCGGCCGGCGAGATGGGCCTGGCGTGCATCGTCGTCGGGAAAGGCGTCGAAGATGGCGAAGGTGGACGGGCCCAGGCGCACGGCGAACCAGGCAAGGGTGCCGGGCTCCTCCTGGACGATGGCAAGGCCCTCGCGGAGAAAGGCGGCGACCTCTTCCTCCTTGCCGGGCAGTGCCTCGACCTGTACGTGCAGCGCGACGTTGATGTCTGCCATGAGAGGGCTCCTTTACCGTGCTCGGCCACCCGGGAGCGGCAGGGCACCGAAGTGAACGGGTGGCCTGGAACGGGTTTCCCGTATGGACGCGTTCATTCCCCATTGTCCACCTTTTCCCGGTTCATGGTCTCGGGCGCCTCTAGGTGTGGGAGAGCGGGTTCCGTCAGCTCAATGGAAAACCCCAGGCCCAGGGCCTGGGGTTTTTCGTGTGTTCAGATCGTGTCCAGGTCGCGGCTGCGGGTTTCCGGGAGGGCGAGGGCGCAGAGGAGGGAGAGGAGGGCCATGCCGCTCATGAACCAGCCGCCGACGGAGGCGCTGTAGGTCTCGGCCAGGGCCGTGACGACGAGGGGGGCCGCGGCGCCGCCGAGTACGCCGCCGAGGTTGTAGGAGAAGCCGGCGCCGGAGTAGCGCAGGCGGGTCGCGAAGAGTTCGGGCATGTAGGCGCCCGCCGGGCCGTAGATGATGCCCATGCAGAGCAGGGCCCCGCTCAGGGCGACGGCGATGAGGACGTAGTTGCCGGTTTCGAGGAGCGGGAAGAGGGCCGCACCCCAGACGACGCCGAACGCGGCGCCGCCGATGATGAGTTTGCGGCGGCCGACGCGGTCCGACCAACGGGCCACGGCGTAGGTGGAGATGCCGAGGACCGTGACGGCGACGAGGGTCAGGAGCAGCATGTCGTTCTTGGGGATGCCCAGGTCGTCGGTCGTGTACGTCATGCAGTACGTGGCCGCCGTGTAGAACATCACGTAGACGACGGTGATCATGCCCGCGCCGAGCAGCATCTCCTTGGGGTGCTTGCGGAAGGCCTCGGCGAGCGGGGCCTTGGCTGTTTCCTGTTCCGCCGTGACCTTCGCGAAGGCCGGGGTTTCGGAGATCTTGAGGCGGATGGCCAGGCCCACCGCGACCAGCACGAAGGACAGCAGGAACGGGATGCGCCAGCCCCAGCTGTCGAAGGCCGCGTCGTCCAGGAGCGACGACATCAGCAGGAACGTGACGGTGGCGGCGAAGTAGCCGACGGGTGAGCCCATTTGGGGGGCCGCGGCGTACAGGCCGCGTTTGCCCTTGGGGGCGTGTTCCACGGCGAGGAGGGCCGCGCCGCCCCACTCGCCGCCGAGGCCGAGGCCCTGGATCAGGCGGAGCAGGACCAGGAGGACCGGGGCAAGCACGCCGAGGGTGTCGTAGCCGGGAAGCAGGCCGATCAGGCCCGTGGACAGGCCCATCATCAGGAGCGAGACGACCAGGACGGCCTTGCGGCCGACGCGGTCGCCGAAGTGGCCGAAGATCGCGGCGCCCAGCGGTCGCGCGGCGAAGCCGACGGCGAAGGTGGACAGCGTGGCCAAGGTGCCCGCTGCTTCGGAGAGTTCGGGGAAGAAGGCCTCGTTGAGGACGAGCGCGGCGGCGGTTCCGTAGATGTAGTAGTCGTAGAACTCGATGGCCGTGCCGATGAAGCTCGCCGTGGCGATCCGGCGCATGCCGGACGGCGGTGTGGCGGGGACGGTGCCGCCCGCGGTGGCGGGCGAGGCGGATGAAGGCATGGGCCGGCCTCCGGAGGGGGCGGTGAGGGTCAGGGACTCCGTCGCGGAAGGCGAATGAACCGCGAACCGCGAACTGGGTGTGAACCTAAGGCGGTACGTGCGCCCCGCCCCTTGTCCGCTCGGACAGTGCTCGGGGCCCCCGAGTGTCCGGCCCGACAGGGTTCCGGTTCAGGCGCCGGGGAACGCCGGGTCGGTGAGATCCCGCGCGTCCAGGTCCAGGCGGAGCTGGAGGGTCGCGGCAAGCCGGTGTTCGGGGTCGTCGAGGTCGAGGCCGGTCAGTGCCACCGCCCGGCGGACCCGGTAACGCAGGGTGTTGGGGTGGACGTTGAGGCGCTTGGCGACAGCGGTGACGTCACCGAACGCGTCGAGGTAGAGGAGCAGGGAGCGGGCGAGGTCGGTGCCCTGGTCACGGTCGCGGATGACGAGCGCGGCCACCGCGGGGAAGCGGAGCCGCGGGGAGCGGTCGAGGAGTTCCAGGGTGTCGCGGATCAGGAGCGCCGGGGCGAGGCGGGTGTGGGTGCCGACGGTCGTCTCGGGTGTGCGGGCGAGGAGTTGCAGGGCGCGGTGGCCGCGGAGCTTGACGGCCGGGACGTCGGCGAGGCGCTCCGCGCGGCCCGCGAGGACGGCCTGGACGCGGGTACCGGTGAGGCGGCGCAGCGTGGCGACGAGTTCGTCGGCCCAGCGGACAAGGGGGGCTTCGTCCTCGTACGAGGACGGTGTGGGCGGCGAGGACGCAGCCGTCGGCAGCACCGCGTAGATCTGGCCGCACGCCTGCGCCACCAGCGCGTTCTCCCGGTGCGCCGCCACATGCACGGACACGATCCCCGCCGCCTCCGCCCGCCGCGCGTCGGCCCGCAGCGCGTCGCCGTCCTCGGCGGGGTCGCGCAGGTCCACGGCGACGACATCGGCCCCGGCCGCCGGGTCGATGCCGAGGTGGGCGGCGAGCGCAGCGGCGTCGAAGCGGCCGGTGAGCAGGCCGTGGCTGAGCTCCTCGCGGGAGGCGAGGCGGGCGCCCGGGTCGCCCTGGAAGTAGTGGTCGACGAGTTGGACGGCGGCGATCCGGGCGGCGCCGCGGAGCAGTTGCGGCGACCGTTCGGCGAGCGGCCTCGCGCCCTCCTGGACCCAGATGGTGCCGAGCGGACGGCGCCCGGCGTTGACGCCGATCACGAGGCGGCGGCGGGCGCCGAGGTCCGGCTGTTCGTCGACGGTGACGACCTCGTCGCCGGCCCGGACCCGCTGATGGACGCCGAGGCTGCGCAGCAGCGCGAGGTACGGCTCGGGGCAGCTGCGGCCGAGGATGGTGGCGCGGCGCAGTTCGTCGGCCTCGTCGACGGGTCCGGCGTACGCGAGGACGCGGTGCGCGCCGTCCTCCAGGCTGACCAGACCCTGCGTGAGCGTGGCCACGGTCTGGGCGAGGGAGAACAGGTCGCCGCTGCGGCTCGGGGCGAACTCCCCTGCGGGCGCCGCCAGTACGGCGCGGATCTCGGCCTCCGCGAGGTCCCAGCGCAGCCCGCGCGGCAGCCCGATGACGGCGGTCCCGGTGCCCTCCGCCGCCGCCCGCACCGCCTCCGGCAAGCCGTCGTCGCCGACCCGCACCGCGAGCGCGCCCGCGCCCGCTCCGGCGGCCGCCGCGACCATGTCCACGGCCTCGGCCTCCCGCGCGCCGACCGCGAGCACCAGGGCCCCGGCCGCCCCGTCGAGCGCCTCGCCCGGTTCGGCGATGACCACGTCGTGGATCTCGGCGTCGTCCGGCCCGCACCACACCGGCCGCGGCTCCAGCACGTCCGCGAGGCGTCGCACCACGGCACGTACATCGGCACGCACGTCGGCCCGGCCGCGGGCCCCGGTCTCCAGAGGTCTGTCGTCCACCCGGGCAGCGTAGACACCTGCCCTGTGCCGTGGAACGGCCGCGGGTTCCGGGCTCCCCAGTACTCTTCGCTTGGCCGATGGACGCGACGGACGAGTCGTGGGACGGAACGGGGACAGGTGATCAGTGACGGCATGGCCGAGGTACTGCGCTCCCTGCGCCTGTTGGATGCCGGGGGCGATCCCGGCGCGGCCTGTGCGCGGGCCCTCGGGGTACCGGGGGTGGCGGCGTCCTTGCTGGTGAAGGCGGGGCAGGGGGCCGAACCGTTGTGGTGCCACCCCGAGCTGAGCGGGCGGTTCGAGGATCTCCAGTTCACGCTGGGCGAGGGCCCCGGGCCCGACTCGCTGCGCGACGGAGTGCCCGTCCTCGAACCCGATCTGCGGCTGGTGCCGCCCGGCCGCTGGCCGGCGCTGCTGCCGTCGGCCAGGGAGCTCGGCGTGCTGGGCGTGAACTGCTTCCCGCTGGGCGTTGGCGCCGTGCGACTCGGGGTACTCACCGTTTTGTGCGACGGCAAACCTCTGTCGGACCAGCAGTACGCCGACGCCACCGCACTCGCCGCGGCGCTCACCTCCGCGGCCCTGAGCGGGGACCCGGTGGACGGGTCGAGCGGACTCCGGCGCGCCGCCGTGCATCAGGCGACCGGGATGATCAGCGTGCAGCTCCACGTGCCTGTCGCCCAGGCCCTGTTGCGGCTGCGCGCCCACGCGTTCGGTACCGGGCGGCCACTCGGCGAGGTGGCGGACGATGTGGTGGCCCGCAGGATCCGGTTCCATCACGAGGGGGAAGATCGTGACGACGACGCTGGAGGAGACATGAGCGGGCCGGACTCTCCCGGAGACATCTCACCCGAGGACAGAAGGGAGTGAGCGGCATGGCTCGCGAGCAGCGGCTCGCGGAGGTGTTCGTCGAGGTGACGGACTCCCTCATCGCCGACTTCGACGTCATCGACATGTTGCAGCGGCTCACGGCCCGCTGCGTGGAACTGCTCGACGTGTCGGCGGCCGGTGTCATGCTCGCCGACGTGCACGGCCGGTTGCAGGTCGTCGCGGCGTCCGACGAGCGGTCGAAGACCCTCGAACTCTTCGAGCTCCAATACGACCAGGGTCCGTCCCTGGAGTCCCATCGCTCCGCCCGCGCGCTCACCAATGTCGACCTGACGGATCCCCTGGCCACCGCGGACTGGGGGCAGTTCACGCGCCGGGCCCGCTCCAGCGGCTATCGCACCACGCACGCGGTGCCGCTGCGGCTGCGCGATCAGGTCGTCGGCGCGCTGAGCCTCTTCCAGACGTCCACGACGCCGCTGCGGACCGACGACGTCGCGCTCGCGCAGGCGTTGGCCGACGTGGCCACGATCATCGTGCTCCAGCAGCGTTCCCTGGAGCAGGTGCATCTGGAGAAGAGCCAGGTGGAGCGGGCGCTCATCAGCCGGATCGTGATCGAGCAGGCGAAGGGGGTGCTGGCCGAGCGCTGGGGCACGTCGGTGGACGAGGCGTTCGAGGCCTTCCGCCGGTACGCGCGCTCCCGGCAGCTGCGTCTCTCGGAGTTCGCGGCGACGATCGTCGACGGCTCGTTCGACACGAAGGTCGTCCCGCCGCCGGGGCCGGACGAGTCGGCGAACCGCGGCGCCTGAGCGCGACACCGGCAGACGGCAGTACGGCGGCGGCCCCGGACGAGTGCGACTCGTCCGGGGCCGCCGCCGTGCTCAAGGCCGGTCGAGGTCAGCCGCGGATGTGCGTGTGGTGCGAGGTGATGACGCACGAACCCGTGCTGGTCGCCGAGGTGCACCAGGGCACGGGCCCCGGCTTCAACGTGTACGCGTGCCCGCCGTGCGCCGAGTGGACCCAGCCGCACGAGGCCGACCGTTCTGAAGGAGCAGCACAATGACGACACCCGAGGCGGTCGCCCTACTGGGGCGCCGACGCTTAGCCACGCGTATGCGCAACGCGCTGGAGACCGACGCCCGCCGCGCCATGCGTGCGCAGGCCATCGGCGGGGAGCGGGTCCGCTGGCGAGTAAGGGGGCAGACCAACGTCTCCTTCACACCCGACCGGTCCGGCTTCCTCACCCCCGACTTCCTGATCCGCCATGGCAGCGACACCGTGCTGGTGGGCGAGGTGCTCGACGGCTCGGACACCATCAGGCACATCGAGTGGAGGAAGGCCCGGTACGCGGACGCCGGGATCCCCTGGTACTGGGAGGTCGAGCTCGACGCCGACGGCCCCCGAGACATCACCTGCGTACGGGCCTACGGACTGGCCACCGTCGACCGGGCCGGGCTCGTCGTCGAGCCACGGCGCCCCATGGTGTACGTCCCCGTCGGCGAGTGGGAGCCGGACGGCCTCGGAATCGAGTTTCCCGAGCCCTTCGCCATGAGCATCGGCTGGGAGGACCTGGCGTTCTGAGTCGCCGCCCCTTCCCCAGGATCTTCCGGTCTGCTTGACTCCGGCCGCGCGTGCCGATCGTGGGCGAACGACGGAGGGACGGACGACCGATGGAGATCACCCGTAGACGTCTGCTGAGTGTCCTCGCCGCGAGCGGGGTGCTCGCCGCCGTGCCCACTCAGTGGGCGAGCGCGGCTCAACTCGCTGACGGGGCGGCGCGGTTGCTGGCCAATGCGACCGAGATGTTCGCCGGGAACGCCGCGTCCAACGCGCGCGAGGAGACCGCCGGCAAGCTGGCCGCGATCGAGAAGACGGCCCGGACGAACCTCGCCGCCATGGACGCGGCATCGGGCGACGGCGAACTGTTCAAGGGCGTGCCGCTCGGCACCAGCGACCCGAACCTCAACACCACGTATCAGCGGGTGTACGAGATCGCGCTCGCGACCGCAACGCCCGGCATCTCCGGTGACCTGTACGGGAGTTCGGCCGTCCGCACCCGTGTCGTCGATGCGTTGACGTGGCTGCACGAGCGGTACTACGGCGACCAGTCCAAGGGCTATTACGGCAACTGGTTCACCTGGGAGATCGGCGTCTCGCAGCACGTCAGCCGCGCGCTCGTGCTGCTCGGGGACGCCGCGCCCGCCGAGCTGACGGCCACGTACATCGCCTCCATGGACGCGTACCTGCGCAACGGCAAGGACGGCGACGTCGACCTCGACTCGCGCTTCCACACCGGGGCCAACCTCGCCGACATCACCACCAACCGCATCCTCCAGGGCGCCCTCACCGGCGACGAGGCCCGCATCCGCAAGGCACTCACCGACCAGCTGACGGTCTTCGCGACGGTCGACCCGTACCACCTCCGGCACGGCGTGACCGACGGCCACTACGCCGACGGGTCCTTCATCCAGCACTCCTCCGTCGCGTACACGGGCTCGTACGGGAAGGGCCTGCTCACGCGCGTCGTCCAGACGCTGAAGCTGCTCGACGGGACCGGGTTCGCCTACGGCGAGGAACTCGTCCCCACCGTGCGGAAGTGGGTGCGCGACGGGTTCGCGCCGCTGATCTTCGAGGGCTGGATGATGGAGGCGGTGAAGGGGCGGGCCGTGTCACGCACGGGCAGCGGGTACGCCGATTCCGCCACGGTCGTCGAGGCGGTCGTCGACCTCGCGTCGCTGTCGACGGGGACGGAGGCCGGGGCCCTCAAGGCGTACGTGAAGCACATACGGGCCACGTCGAAGGCGAACCTCGACCCGGCGACGTTCGTCTCGCCGCTGAGCATCGTCCGGTACGCCGACATCCTCGCGGACTCCGGCGTCCGCCCCGCCGACCTCAACCCGCCCGCCCGCTCCGTCGCCTTCAACGCCATGGACCGCACGGTGCACCGACGTCCCGGATACGCGTTCACGCTCTCCCGCAGCTCGTCGCGCATCAGCAAGTACGAGTACATGAGCGGCGAGAACCTGATGCCGTGGTTCCAGGGCGACGGCTCCCACTACCTGTACCTGGCGGGCCAGGACCAGACCCAGTCCTTCGGCGTCGACTACTTCACCACCGTCTCCCCCTACGGCCTCGCGGGCGTGACCGCGCCCGTCGAACACCGGGGAACCGTCCCGGAGTTGTACGGCGGCAAGCTCTTCTACGACAACCCGGACCACCCGCTGAACTTCACCGCGTCGTCCGAGTCGCAGAACAAGTACGTGTACTTCCCGACGGCCACGCAGGCGTACTCGGGCGGGGCCGTCCTTGACGGCACGTACGGGGCCGTCGGCTGGGTCGCGTCCGACGACGTGCCGTGGCGGGACAAGCGTGCGGGGCTGCTTCCGGACGACTTCGTGGCGTACCGGAGCGCGCGGGCCACCAGGTCGTGGTTCCTGCTCGACGACGAGATCGTGGTGCTCGCGGCCGGGGTCGGGGACGCTCCCGGCGGCGGGCGGGCCGTGACGACGACCCTCGACGCGCGCGTGGCACCCGCGGGGGACGCGGTGACCGTGGCCGAGGGCGACGGCTGGGTGCGCTGGGCGGACGGGACGCGGGACGCGGCGGTCGGCTACGTGCGCCTGGCCGGGCCGGAGGCGAAGCCCCGCCTCGAAACGGTGACCCGCAGCCGCCGCGTCGTCCGCACCTCGAACCCCGACACGGCGGTCACGAAGCAGGTGTTCTCGCTGACCGTCGAGCAGGCGGCCGGGGCGAAGCCGGTCTCCTTCGCGTACGCGCTGCTGCCGAACGCGTCGGAGTCGGCGGTGCGGACGTACGAGGGCGCGCGGGTGCTCACCAACACGACGAACACGCAGGCCGTCCGCCACGACGGGCTCGGGCTCACCGCCGCGAACACCTTCACCGGCGGCGCGCACCGGGTGGCCGGACTCGACGTCGAAGGGCCCGCGTCCGTCCTCGTACGGCAGCGGAACGGCGGGGTCGCGGTCGCGGTCTCCGATCCGACCACCGAACGGGACACCGTCTCGGTCGTGATGCGCGGCCGGACGCTGCGCAAGGCCGAGGGCGACGACGCGGTGCGCGTCACCGCCGTGCCGGGCGGAACCCGGCTCGACGTCGACACGCACCACGCGTACGGACGGAGCTTCGGCGTGACGCTGCGAGCCTGAGGACCTGACGACTACTCGTCGGACTCCAGGTCGCCCTCCGTCTCCAGGTACACCTGGCGGAGGGCCTCCAGCGTCTGCGGGTCCGGCTTCTCCCACATGCCGCGCGACTCGGCCTCGAGCAGCCGCTCCGCGATGCCGTGCAGGGCCCACGGGTTGTTCTCGGAGAGGAACTGGCGATTCGTCTCGTCGAGGACGTACGTCTCGGTCAACTTGTCGTACATCCAGTCGGCGATGACGCCGGTCGTGGCGTCGTAGCCGAACAAGTAGTCCACCGTCGCGGCGAGTTCGAAGGCGCCCTTGTAGCCGTGGCGGCGCATCGCCTCGATCCACTTGGGGTTCACGACGCGGGCCCGGAAGACGCGGGACGTCTCCTCGACGAGCGTGCGGGTCTTGACCGTCTCCGGGCGGGTCGAGTCGCCGATGTACGCCTCGGGGGCGGTCCCTCGCAGAGCGCGCACGGCGGCGACCATGCCGCCGTGGTACTGGAAGTAGTCGTCCGAGTCGGCGATGTCGTGCTCGCGGGTGTCCGTGTTCTTGGCGGCGACCGCGATGCGCTTGTAGGCCGTCTCCATCTCGGTGCGGGCCGCCTTGCCCTCCAGGCCGCGGCCGTACGCGTAGCCGCCCCACACCGTGTAGACCTCGGCCAGGTCGGCGTCCGTGCGCCAGTCCTTGGAGTCGATCAGCTGGAGCAGTCCTGCGCCGTACGTGCCCGGGCGCGAGCCGAAGATACGGGTCGTCGCGCGCCGCTCGTCGCCGTGCTCGGCGAGGTCGGCCTGGGTGTGCGCCCGTACGTGGTTGATCTCGGCCGGTTCGTCGAGCGACGCGGCGAGGCGCACCGCGTCGTCGAGGAGGCCGATGGTGTGCGGGAACGCGTCGCGGAAGAATCCGGAGATCCGGAGGGTGACGTCGACGCGGGGGCGGTTCAGTTCCTCGTACGGGATCGGCTCCAGGCCGGTGACGCGGCGCGAGGCGTCGTCCCAGACCGGGCGGATGCCGAGGAGGGCGAGGGCCTCCGCGATGTCGTCGCCGGCGGTGCGCATGGCGCTGGTGCCCCACAGGGACAGGCCCACGGAGGTGGGGTAATCGCCGTTGTCGTCCTTGTACCGGGTGAGGAGGCTGTCGGCGAGGGCCTGCCCGGTTTCCCAGGCGAGGCGGCTCGGGACGGCCTTCGGGTCGACGGAGTAGAAGTTCCGCCCGGTCGGCAGCACGTTCACGAGCCCGCGGAGCGGCGAGCCACTCGGCCCTGCGGGGACGAAGCGGCCGTTGAGGGCACGGACGGCGTTCTCCAACTCGTCCGTGGTGGCGCTCAGCCGCGGGATGACCTCGCGAGCCGCGAACTCCAGGATGGCCGCAACGGGGTCGGCGCCCTCGTCATCGGCGCGCTGCACCGTGGGCCGCCTTGCCCACCCTGCCGCCCCAGGCGGCAGATTGCCCAAGGCGGGGGCGACCTCATCGGCCCCTTCGGCGTCGGCGGGCATTTCAAGCCCCTCCGGCGATTGAGGAGCGGGGTCCGGGGCGGAGCCCCGAGGCGTGGGGGGAAGCGCGGCGAGGGCTTGCGGTACCGCATCCGGGTCCCAATCCGCCGCCTCCATCGCCTCGACGAGGGCGCGGGCCACCGCCTCCGCGTCGTCCGCCGCGGAGCGGGTCGCCGCGGACTCGTCGAGGCCCAGCGCCTCCCGCAGACCGGGAAGCGCCTGGTTGCCGCCCCAGATCTGCCGGGCCCGCAGGATCGCCAGGACCAGGTTGACCCGGTCAGGACCGGAGGGCGCCGCGCCCAGGACGTGCAGGCCGTCGCGGATCTGCGCGTCCTTGACCTCGCACAGCCACCCGTCGACGTGGAGCAGGAAGTCGTCGAAGCCGTCGTCGTCGGGACGGGCCTCGAGACCCAGGTCGTGGTCGAGCTTCGCCGCCTGGATCAGCGTCCAGATCTGGGCCCGGATGGCCGGCAGCTTCGCCGGGTCCATCGAGCTGATCTGGGCGTATTCGTCGAGGAGTTGCTCAAGGCGGGCGATGTCGCCGTAGGAGTCGGCACGGGCCATCGGCGGCACCAGGTGGTCGATGAGCGTGGCGTGCACGCGGCGCTTGGCCTGGGTGCCCTCGCCCGGGTCGTTGACCAGGAACGGGTAGACGAGGGGGAGGTCGCCGAGCGCCGCGTCCGGCGCGCACGCCGCCGACAGGCCCGCGTTCTTGCCCGGCAGCCACTCCAGGTTGCCGTGCTTGCCCAGGTGGATCATCGCGTCCGCGCCGAAACCGCCGTCGGCCGAGGCCGCCGCGATCCAGCGGTACGCCGCCAAGTAGTGGTGGGACGGCGGGAGATCGGGGTCGTGGTAGATCGCGATCGGGTTCTCGCCGAAGCCGCGCGGCGGCTGGATGAGGATGAGGAGGTTCCCGCGGCGCAGCGCCGCGAGGACGATGTCGCCCTCGGGATTGCGCGAGCGGTCCACGAACATCTCGCCGGGCGGCGGGCCCCAGTGCCGCTCGACGCTCTCCCGCAGTTCCTGCGGCAGCGTCGCGTACCAGCGCTTGTAGTCGGCGGCCGGGATGCGGACCGGGTTCTTCGCGAGCTGTTCCTCGGTCAGCCACTCCTGGTCGTGACCGCCCGCGTCGATGAGCGCGCGGATCAGCTCGTCGCCGTCGCCGGAGGCCAGGCCGGGGATCTCGGCCCGGTCCCCGAAGTCGTACCCCTCGTCGAGGAGCCGGCGCAGCAGCGCCACCGCGGATGCGGGGGTGTCGAGGCCCACCGCGTTGCCGATGCGCGAGTGCTTCGTCGGGTACGCGGACAGGACGAGCGCGAGCTTCTTGTCCTGCGCCGGGATGTGCCTGAGGCGGGCGTGCCGTACGGCGATCCCGGCGACGCGGGCCGCGCGCTCGGGGTCGGCGACGTACGCCGGGAGCCCGTCCTCGTCGAGTTCCTTGAAGGAGAACGGGACGGTGATGAGGCGGCCGTCGAACTCCGGCACCGCGATCTGGCTCGCGGCGTCGAGCGGCGAGACGCCCTCGTCGTTCTCCTCCCAGTCGGCACGGGAGGAGGTCAGGCACAGGGCCTGGAGGATCGGCACGTCGAGCTGGGTGAGCGCGCCCGCGTCCCAGGACTCGTCGTCGCCGCCCGCGCTCGCCTCGGCGGGCTTCGTGCCGCCCGCCGCGAGGACCGTCGTGACGATCGCGTCGACCGGGCGCAGCGCGTCGATCAGCTCCGGCTCGGGGGCCCGCAGCGACGCGACGTACAGCGGCAGCGGCCGGGCGCCGGCGCGCTCGATCTCGTCGCACAGGGCGTGCACGAACGACGTGTTGCCGCTCATGTGGTGGGCGCGGTAGTACAGCACGGCGACCGTGGGGGCGCCGTCGTGCCGTGTGGCGGGCTCGCGCTCCAGCTCGCCCCAGGTCGGCGCGGCCACCGGCGGCTCGAAGCCGTGGCCGGTCAGCAGCACCGTGTCGGAGAGGAAGCGGGCCAGGTGGTCCAGGTTCTCCGGACCGCCGTGCGCCAGGTACTTGTGGGCCTCGGCCGCGATGCCGACGGGGACCGTGGACGAGGCCATCAGCTGGGCGTCGGGAGCCTGTTCACCGGTGAGGACGACCAGCGGCATCCCGGCGGCGGTCAGCCGGTCGATGCCGTCCTGCCAGGCGCGGACGCCGCCGAGGAGGCGTACGACCACCAGGTCCACGCCGTCGAGGAGGCCCGGCAGGTCCGTTTCCACGTCGATGCGGGAGGGGTTCTCGAAGCGGTACGCGACCGGGGCACCCGCGGCGTTGGCCGCACGAGCGCTGAGCAGGTCGGTGTCCGACGTCGACAGGAGCAGGAGCTGCTGAGGCATGCGTCGTCTGGCCTTCCTCGGGGTGTCCGCGCCCCGGGTGGTCGTTGATGCAGGGAGTTCCTGGCTCGCTCTCCGGGTGGAGAGTTCACAGTGGCGGGACCGCGCCGGATTCGCACCGGGCTTCCTCCCCTGCCGCCGTCGCCGGCGACGGCCGACCGGGTCCGGGCAGCCACCGAGCATCGTACGGTGCCGGGCGACGACCTGGTACGGGGTGGTGGAAAGAGCCCATAGGTATGCTCCCCGGCATGTCCCCCTCCCCCATATCCGTCCCGGGCACCGGCTCGGGCGACGCCTGCCCCGGTGCTTTGCGTCTGCACAGTGCCGATGACGGGTTCCTCGCGCGGGTACGAATCCCCGGCGGGGTACTGACCGTGGTCCAGGCTCGGGCGCTCGGCGACACGGCGGAGCGGCTCGGCGACGGGATGCTGCACCTCACCTCGCGAGGGAATGTGCAACTGCGAGGGTTGCGCGAAGGGTGCGGGGGTGAGCTCGCGGAGGTGCTCGGGGCGGCGGGGCTGCTGCCGTCGGCGGCGCACGAGCGGGTCCGCAACGTGGTGGCTTCGCCGCTGTCCGGGCTCGACGGTGGCGGATACGTGGACGTACGGGACTGGTTGACCGGGCTCGACGCGGCGCTGTGTGCGAGTTCCGTCACGCCGGAATTGTCCGGTCGGTTTCTGTTCGGTCTTGACGACGGGCGGGGGGACGTCGCCGGTCTCCGTCCGGATGTGCTGGTCCGCGGGATGCCGTCGGGGGACGCGGAAGTGTCGGTCGGCGAGGCGCGGTTCCGGGTTCCGTTCGACAGCGCCGTGGTCGCGGCGATCGCCGCGGCGGAGGTGTTCGTCGCGCTCGCGCGGGAGGCCGGGGGGCGGGTGTGGCGGGTGGCCGAACTGGACCTTCCCGCGCACGAGTTGACCCGCCGCCTGTCCGCCCACCCGTCGTTGACGCCTCGGGGCTCCGCCCCGGACCCCGCTGCTCAATCGCCGCAGGGGCTTGAAAATGCCCACCCGCCGGGGCCTGATGAGGCCGGTGGCGTCGGCGCCTTGGGCAGTCCGCCGCCTGGGGCGGCAGGGTGTGCAAGGCGGCCCACGGTGCCGCGCGCCCCTGACGACGGCGTCAGCCCCGTGGCGACTGTTCCGTTCGGGGCCATTGGGGCCGGCCAATGGGACGCCCTCGTCACGCTCGCCGAGCGGCTTCCGCAGCAGGAGCTTCGGCTGACGCCCTGGCGCAGCGTCGTCGTGCCCGGTGCCACGCAGGCGCAACTTGCCGGTACGGGGCTCGTCGTCGACCCCGCGTCCCCGTGGAACCGCGTAGCGGCCTGCATCGGGCACCCCGGCTGCGCCAAGTCGCACGCCGACGTCCGCCGCGACGCCGCCGCCCGCATCGACGACGCCCACCCGACCCTCCCCACCTACTGGTCCGGCTGCGAACGCCGCTGCGGCCACCCCGTGGGCCCTTACGTAGACGTCGTGGCGCAGCCCGGCGGCGGATACACCACCACCGTCCCCCACCACCCCGAGAGCTGAGAGCAACCGTGTTCGACTACGAGAAGGACGGCGCGGCGATCTACCGCGAGTCCTTTGCCACGATCCGCGCGGAAGCCGCGGACGGACTCGCGGCGCTGCCCGCCGACGTCGCCCAGGTGGCGGTCCGCATGATCCACGCCTGCGGCCAGGTGGATCTCGTACAGGACATCGGCCACTCGACCGGCGTCGTGGCGAACGCGCGCGCCGCGCTGCGCGCCGGGGCGCCCATCCTGTGCGACGCCCACATGGTCGCCAGCGGCGTCACCCGCAAGCGGCTGCCCGCCGACAACGAGGTCGTCTGCACGCTGCGGGATCCCCAAGTGCCCGATCTCGCCCGCGAATTGGGGACTACGCGCAGTGCCGCCGCGCTCGAACTGTGGCGTGACCGGCTGGACGGCGCCGTCGTCGCCATCGGCAACGCGCCCACCGCGCTCTTCCACCTCATGGAGATGATCGCGAAGGGTGCGCCGAAGCCGGCCGCCGTGCTCGGCATACCCGTCGGCTTCGTCGGCGCCGCCGAGTCCAAGGAGGCCCTGGCCGGGAACGAACTCGGCCTCGAACACCTCGTCGTGCGCGGTCGGCGCGGGGGCAGTGCCATCACCGCCGCCGCACTGAACGCCATCGCGACCGAGGCGGAGATCATGGAGGACCGGTCATGAACGACTCCCCTTCCCAGCAGGGTAACCCTCAGCAGGGAAAGCTGTACGGCGTCGGGCTCGGGCCCGGCGACCCGGAGTTGATGACCGTCGCCGCCGTGAAGGCGATCGCCTCCGCCGACGTCATCGCGTACCACTGCGCGCGCCACGGGCGTTCCATCGCCCGCTCGATCGCCGCGGAGCACATCCGTGAGACGCAGATCGAGGAGCGGCTGATGTATCCGCTCACCGTCGAGACGACCGATCACCCCGGCGGCTACCGGGGCGCGCTCGACGAGTTCTACGAGGAGGCGGCGGCCACCCTCGCCGCGCACCTCGACGCGGGGCGCACCGTCGCCGTGCTCGCCGAGGGCGACCCGATGTTCTACGGCTCGTACCAGCACATGCACAAGCGGCTCGCCGACCGGTTCGAGACGACCGTCATCCCCGGTGTCACGTCCATCAGCGCCGCCGCCGCGCGGCTCGGGCAGCCGCTGTGCGAGGACAAGGAGACGCTGACCGTCATCCCCGGCACGCTGCCGGAGGACGAGCTGTCCGCGCGGATCGCCGCCGCGGACTCGGCGGTCGTGATGAAGCTGGGGCGTACGTTCACCAAGGTGCGGGCGGCGATCGAGGGTTCGGGCCGGCTCGACGATGCCCGCTACGTCGAGCGGGCCTTCATGGAGGGTGAGCGCACGGGTGCGCTCGCCGACATCGACCCGTCCTCCGTGCCGTACTTCTCCGTCGCCGTGCTGCCCTCCCGCGTCGACGCGGAGCCGGTCGTGGACCCGGAACCGGCGCGCGGCGAGGTCGTGGTCGTCGGCACGGGGCCCGCGGGCGCGCCGTGGCTGACGCCGGAGTCGCGAGGCGCGCTGGCGAACGCGGACGACCTGGTCGGGTACACGACGTACCTCGCGCGCGTGCCCGGGCGGCCGGGGCAGGTGCGGCACGGTTCGGACAACAAGGTGGAGTCCGAGCGCGCGGAGTTCGCCCTCGACCTGGCGCGGCGCGGGCATCGGGTCGCGGTGGTCTCCGGGGGCGACCCCGGGGTCTTCGCGATGGCGACGGCGGTGCTCGAAGTGGCCTCGGAGGAGCGGTACTCGGGGATTCCCGTGCGGGTCCTGCCGGGGGTGACCGCGGCGAACGCCGCCGCGGCGAAGGCGGGCGCGCCCCTCGGCCACGACTACGCCACGATCTCCCTCTCCGACCGGCTCAAGCCGTGGGAGGTCATCGCGGAGCGTCTGCGGACCGCTGCCGCGGCGGATCTGGTGCTCGCGCTCTACAACCCCGGGTCGCGCAGCCGTACGTGGCAGGTGGGCAAGGCCCGTGAGCTGCTCCTTGAGCTGCGGCTTCCCGACACGCCTGTCGTGCTCGCGCGGGATGTGGGCGGGCCGGAGGAGGCGGTCCGGGTCGTGCGGCTCGCGGACCTGGATCCGGAGGTCGTCGACATGCGTACGTTGCTGATCGTCGGGTCGTCGCAGACCCAGGCGGTCGTCCGTGCGGACGGCCGGACGGTGGCGTGGACCCCGCGCCGCTACCCCGAACCCGGCGCCATGTGACACCCACCCGTGGCCGACGCCACGGGGCTCCGCCCCGGACCCCGCTGCTCAATCGCCGCAGGGGCTTGATTTGGGGCTCTGTCCCAAGCCCCGCGCCTCAATCGCCGCAGGGGCTTGATTTGGGGCTCCGCCCCATACCCCGCGCCTCAATCGCCGGCGGGGCTTGAATTTGCTCACCTTGCGCCGCAGGTGGGTGTTTCAAGCCCCTGCGGCGATTGAGCAGCGGGGTATGGGGCAGAGCCCCAGCCTTTAGGGCACCGTGGCGTGGAGCCACTCCGTTGCCGCCTCCACCGTGGTGGCCACCGGGACTCCCTCGGGGACCGGGGGGCGGCGGACCACGATCACCGGGATGCCCGCCTCGCGCGCGGCGACCAGTTTCGGGGACGTCGCCGCGCCACCGCTGTCCTTGGTCACCAGGACGTCGATGGCGTGCTCCGCGAGGACCGCGCGTTCGCCGGACAACGTGAAAGGACCTCGGTCGAGCAACACCGACATCCGCGGCGGAGCCGGCGGCTCGGGCGCGTCCACGGACCGTACGAGGAAGTCCGCGTCGTCGACATCCGCGAACGCGGCGAGACCCATTCGGCCCGTCGTGAGGAAGACCCGCCCCGCCCCCCGCACGGCGGCCGCCGCCTCCGCCAGGGAGCCGACCTCCCGCCAGTCGTCCCCCGCACCCGGCACCCAGCCGGGCCGCCGCAGCGCGAGCAGGGGAACATGGGCGGTGGCGGCGGCCCGCGCCGCGTTGAAACTGATCGTCTCGGCGAAGGGATGGGTGGCATCGATGACCGCGTCCACGGCGTGCTCGCGGATCCACTCCGCCATGCCCTCGGCCCCGCCGAACCCGCCGATCCGCACCTCACCGGCCGGCAGCCGGGGCGCCGCGACGCGCCCCGCGAGCGAACTGGTCACGCGGACCCGCGGGTGCAGGGCCTCGGCCAGGCCCCGGGCCTCGGTCGTCCCGCCGAGAATCAACACGTGCGGCATCGGGGAACTCCATGAGCGGTGAGACAGAGGCGAAGGGTGGGCGCGGTGCCCAACTCAAGCACACCGGTCTGCGACCCGGCTGGACGACCGGCGCCTGCGCGACCGCCGCGACCACGGCCGCGTACACGGCGCTGCTGACCGGCGAGTTCCCCGACCCGGTGACGATCACCCTGCCGAAGGGCCAGACGCCGTCGTTCGCCCTGGCGGTCGAGTCCCACGACGGGGACTCGGCGACGGCGGGCGTGGTCAAGGACGCGGGCGACGACCCGGACGTCACGCACGGCGCGCTCGTACGGTCCACGGTGCGACGCCTCCCACCCGGCGAGGGAGTGGTGTTCAAGGCGGGCCCCGGCGTCGGCACGGTCACCCGGCCCGGACTTCCGCTGCCGGTCGGCGAACCCGCCGTCAACCCCGTCCCCCGCGAGATGATCCGCACGCACCTCGCGGAGGTCGCGGCCGCGCACGGCGCCCCCGGTGACGTGGAGGTCACCCTCTCCATCGACCACGGCGAGGAGATCGCCCGCTCGACCTGGAACCCGCGGCTCGGGATCCTCGGCGGGCTGTCGGTGCTCGGCACGACGGGGATCGTGGTGCCCTACTCGTGCTCGGCGTGGATCGACTCGATCCGCCGGGGCGTGGACGTGGCGCGCGCCGCGGGCCGTACGCATGTCGCGGGCTGCACCGGCTCGACGTCCGAGAAGACGGTCGTCCGCGAACACGCCCTGCCGGAGGACGCGTTGCTCGACATGGGCGACTTCGCGGGGGCCGTCCTGAAGTACATCCGCCGCCACCCGGTCGACCGGCTGACCATCTGCGGCGGCTTCGCCAAGCTGTCCAAGCTGGCGGCGGGCCACCTGGATCTGCACTCGGGGCGGTCACAGGTCGACAAGGGGTTCCTGGCGGACCTGGCGCGCAGGGGCGGGGCGTCGGAGGCGCTCGCCCAGGAGATCTCCGAGGCCAACACCGGTCTCGCGGCACTCCACCTGTGCACGGCGGCGGGCGTCCCGCTGGGCGACCTCGTCGCCGACACGGCCCGCGACGAGGCCCTCGCGGTGCTGCGCGGCGCCCCGGTCGCGGTGGACGTCATCTGCATCGACCGGGCGGGGAACGTGGTGGGGCGCAGCGCCGTCGCCGGTCACGACAGGCTCTGAGCGTCCTCGTTCACGGACGGGTCCACCCACGGCTGCCACTTCGCGCTCGTGGCGACGGCCGCCACCTGCGCGGCGCTGAGCGGCGGGGCCGCCACGACCGCCGGGCCGTGCTTGCCGTCCGTGCTGTTGGAAGCGGTGACGACGACGCGGGTGCCGTCCTTGCGGAGTACGTCGCTGGTGCGCCGCACCAGCTTCCCGGACCTTTCCTCGTAAGTGATCCGCACGGAGCCGTCCGCGAGGTTGCGCGCGTCGCAGGAGGTCTGCCGCACCCCGCTCTCCCGGCGGGCCTCGCAGGAGTAGAAGGTCTGGAGCTGCGCCTTGGTGACCGGGCGGAGCGCCTTGCCCTTCCCCGAGGCGCCCTCCCCCGACTTTCCCGACGCTTCCTTCGCGGCCGCCGACTTGTCCGGAGCGGTGGTGCCGCTCTTGTCCTGCTTGCCGTTCCCGTTCCCGCCTTCCGCGTTCTCGCGCGCGGCGTCCTTGCTCAGCGCGTCGGCCGTGGCGAGCTGGAAGCCGCCCTCCACGCTCACCGTCACCTCCGAGCGGCCGCCTTCGCCGGTGACGAGCAGCCGCCCGCCCGCGTTCGCCGCCCGCTTCCCGCCCGCCGGACCGTCCCACCACTGGTAGCCGCCGGTGGCCGGGGCGCCGGGAAGCAGCGACGTGAGGACGGCCACGGACGCCTTCCCGGTGAGGGCCTCCTTTCCGGCGGGCGCGGAGACCCGCGCGGCGGCCGGCGAGAAGTCGGGGAGGGTGACGACCGTGTCGGGGCCCCGGGCCACGGACGTGCCGTCACCGCCGCCCGGCAGGATCACGCCCGTCAGCGCCCCCGTGGTCAGCCCCGCCGCGAGGGTGAGGCCCGCGGAGGCCCACAGGGCCCGCCTGCGCCGCCGCATCCGTCGCCCCCTGGCCAGGCCGCCCGCCACCAAGTCGGTTCCAGGAAGCGGGAGTTCACGGCCGTACGTCTCAAGGAGCTGCCCCACGCGAGGCGCGAACTCCTGCTCTTCCCCGTTCATGGGTGAGTCCATGGGTGAGTTCATCGGCGAGTTCATGGCCGATCGGTCCCTTCCCCTCAGTGATCAGCGATCAGTGACTGACGAGAGCGTCGTACTCGCCGCCCAGCGACGCGCGGAGCTGCGCCAGCGCGCGCATGCTGCGGATCCGCACGCTGCCCGCGCTCATCCCCAGGTCCGCGGCCGCCTGGGCGACGCTGCGGTCCTCCCAGTAGCGCAGCACGACCACGGCCCGGTCCTTCGGCGTCAGCTGCGCCAGGGCCCCGGCCAGGGCGATCCGCAGGGCGGGGTCGTGGGAGGCGGACGGGTTGTCCGGCAGCCGGTCCACGGGCTTCTCGTACGTCCGATGCAGCCGGACATGCGAGAGGTAGGTGCGCATCAGCATCGTGCGCACGTACGCCTGTGGACTGTCCGCCTTGCGGACCCTCCCCCAGGACACGAAGACCTTGCCCAGAGTGGTCTGCACCAGGTCCTCGGCCAGATGCCAGTCGCCGCAGACGAGAAAGGCGGACCGGAAGAGGCGCGGGCTCACGGCTCGCATGAAGGACTCGATCTCCGCATCCCTACGAGCTGATCCACCCATGGGTCTCCCTCTCCCGACAGCGCGTCCGCTCCCACATCAGTCATGACGCCGCGGGCCCGCCGCCGCGTTACGCGCCCGCCCGGACTATCGGCGCAGCGCCTCCGCCGGCTGGATGCGGGAGGCCCGCCACGCCGGGTAGAGACCGGCCACGAGGCCGGTGACCAGACCGATGACGGGGGCCGCCGCCACCGTCGTCGGATGGACCACGGGCGTCCAGTCGCGCGCGACGGCGACGCCCACCACCGTCAGGGTGCCGAGGCTGGTGCCGATCAGCCCGCCGAGGGCGCCCAACGCCCCCGATTCCGCGAGGAATTGGAGCGTGATGTGGCCGCCCCGCGCACCGAGCGCCCGGCGCAGCCCGATCTCACCGGTCCGTTCGAGGACGGCGACCAGGGTGGTGTTGGCGATCCCCACCGCTCCGATGACCAGGCAGATCGCGGCGAGCAGGAGGAAGAGCTGCTGAAGGTCCGAGGTCACATGGGAGCGCAGTGTCCTGGGGTCGGGCGGCGGCTCGGCCTTGAAGTACTCGGGGTGGTCGGGGCGCAGCGCCGTCGGCGCCACCTTCGCCACCTGCCGCGCCGCGCCGATCTTCGTGGAGATGAGCATCTTCGCGCCGCCCGCGCCGGGTTCGCCCCACAGCTTCACCGCGGTGGAACGGGGGACCACGACCGACAGCAGCAGATCGGCCTTGCGCTTCACGTCGTCGATGATCCCCACGACGGTGAACGGCTGGTCCCCGATGAAGATCGCGGGGTTCGTCTCCAGCGTCGTGATCCCGAGCCGCGAGGCCATCCCGGCCCCGATCATGACGACGGGCTGCGCCGTGCGCTCCGCGTAGGCGTCGTACACCCGGCCCTGCGCCACGTGCGGGACCGCCGCCTCGATGACGCCGGGCGAGGCGGCGACGATGTCCGCGCGCTCACCCGACGCGGCGTCGCCCACCGGCGAGGAGCGGATCGTCGCGTCGGTGCCGCGGGTGTCGACCGTCCAGTAGACACCCGCGTGTTCGACGCCGGGCAGCCGCTCGACCCGGGCGTCGGAGTCGCGCGGGAACGCGAGGCGGACGAACTCGTTCTGGTCGATGCCGATGTCCTCGATGTCGACCTCGGTCGCGCTCAGGATGTTGAAGCGCTCGTCGATCTGGGAGGACGTGGTGGCGGTGAGACCGAGGATCGCCACGAAGGTGCCCACCCCGAGGACCGTGCCGAGCGCGGTGAGCGCCGAACGGGCGGGCCGCTGCAACATGCCGGCGACGGACTCGCCCAGCAGGTCGCGCGGGGAGAGGACGGAGGGGGCGACGGGGCCCGGCGCGCGGCGCCCGCCGAAGCGGCGCCACGGCCACCGTACGGAGGGCCCGCGGCGTCTGCGGTGGTTCACGTCGCGGCCACCTGCTCGTGGAGGATCCCGTCGCGGATGGCGACGGTGCGTGCGCCGCGCGCGGCGACGGTGGGGTCGTGGGTGATCACCAGGACCGTCATCCCCGCCCCGTGCAGCTCTTCGAGGAGGCCGAGGACCGATTCCGCGTTCTTGCTGTCGAGGTTGCCGGTCGGCTCGTCGCAGAGCAGCAGCGAGGGGCGGGAGACCAGGGCGCGGGCGATCGCGACGCGCTGGCGCTCGCCTCCGGACAGCCGGGTGGGCAGGGAGTCGACGCGGTGGCCGAGGCCGACCCGCTCCAGGGCGTCCCGGGCGCGGTCCGCGCGCTCGGCGCGCGGCGTGCCGTTGTAGACCATGGCGAGCAGGACGTTCTCGGACGCGCTGCGGTGCGGCAGCAGATGGAAGGACTGGAAGACGAACCCGATGCGGCGGCCGCGCAGCGCGGTGCGGTCGCCGTCCCTGAGCGTGCCGATGTCGATGCCGTCGAGCAGGTACGTGCCCTCGGTGGGGGCGTCGAGCAGTCCCACGATGTTCAGGAAGGTCGACTTCCCGGAGCCGGACGGGCCGATCACCGTGACGAACTCGCCCTCCTCGATACGGATGTCGCAGGGCCTGAAGGCCGGTACGGGTGGCGGGCCCGGGTAGGTGAGACCCACCTGACGGAACTCGATGACGGGGGCGTCCGCCCGCCCGGCGGGCGTCATCGCCCGGCCCCGGTGGCGGCCGACTTCACTCCCGTGACCACCTCGTCGCCCTCGGCGAGCCGTTCGCCGGCGGCCGGGGTCACCGCCACGAACCCGTCCCCCGACGTTCCCGTGCGCACCTCCACCCGGCGCTGCCCACCGCCTTTTTGACGTACCGTCACGACGGTGCTGCCGTCGCCGGCCGAGGAGACCGCCGTCACCGGCACCACCAGCGCCTCGCCCTTCGTGGACGCCGCCTCGACGGTCAGCCGGACGTCCTGCCCCACCGTGTCGCCGGGCAGCGCCTTGTCCGGGGCGACCACCATCAGATAGCCCTGCGCCGCGCCGTCGCCGCCGGAGCCCGAACCCGATCCGGCACCGGCGCCTTCGCCGGAACCGGCCTCGGTCCCGCTTGCCCCCTGTGCCGCCCCGCCGTCCTGGGCTGCGGCCATGGTGTCCGCCACCGAGCGGACCGAGGCGGTCGTCGTGAACCCCGTCGCCTCCGAGCGGATCTCCACCTTCTGCCCGGCCCTGACCAGGCCCTTCTGGGACTCCTGGAGGTAGCCGTCGACGGCGAGGCGGCCCGCGGAGACCGTCATCACCTTGCCGGTGGCCGTCGAGCCGAGCACCGCGTTCACGCTGTCGACGCGGGCGGGGAAGCCGGACAGATACACGACCTCCGAGGCGGGCAGCATCGGCCCCGCCGCCACCTGCGCGCGCTCCAGCCTGCCGCGCGCCAGCTCGAGATCCTCCGCGGCCCGGTCCACGGCCTTGCGCGTCTCGTCGTCGGCGTGCTTGTCCCGGGCGTCCTTGGCGTCCTCCCATGCGCGGTCGGCCGTGGTGACGGCGTCCTGCGCGGCCTGCACCGTCGCGGCGCCGTCGCTCTGCGCGGACACCGGGCTGTAGCCGATCGACGCGTAGAACGCGGCGAGGGCGCTCTTGGTCCCCGCCCCGAACGTCCCCGAGGCGTCCCGCCCGGTCGCGTGCCCCAACCCCGCGAGCGCGCGCTGGAGTTGGGCGACGTCGGCGCCCTTGGAGCCCGGCTTGAGGTCGCGGTAGACGGGCACCTTGCCCTTGAGGGCGAACACCGGGCGGCCGGATATCTCGGTCAGCACCTGCCCCGCCTGGATCCGGGTGCCCACCGGCCTGGGCGCCTTGGTGACCACGGAACCGGTCGTGCCCTCCGTGCCGCCGCCGGCCGGTGCCACGTCGACGGTCTGTCCGGCCACCACCGTGCCCCGCAGGATCACCGAGTCCTTCAGCACCCGCTTCTCGACCGGGGCGGTCAGTACGGCCTCGGGCGGCGCCTTCGCGTCCGCCGCGGCCTGCGCGGGGGACTTCACGACGAACGAGGCCGCGATCCCGGCCCCGGTCAGCAGCACCGCCGCCGCGGCCACGACCGCCACCCACTTCCGCTTCCGCGACAGACCCCGGTCGGCGGCTGCGAGGGGTTCCTCGGAGGTCAACGGGCGTGCCTGATCTACTGGTTGGGACACGGCACCTCTCCAGACCGAGCCATCTCTTCGACTGCTTGACGCTCCGGGAGCGCCCCGGCGTTACGAGACCTCGGCCATCAGCTTGAGCTGCTTCTCCTTGGCCTTCTTCGCCTCGGCGAGGGCCTGCGCGTTCTGCTCGATCATCTGGTTCTGGTAGGCGACCTCGACGGTGTACCAGGTCCCGACGACGTTGTACTTGACCTTGCAGGCGACGTCCGCCGACGCGACCCGGCGCTCCTTGGCAGTGGCGACGGCGGCCTTCTGCCACTGGGGGTCGTCCCCGGCCTTCATCGGGTCGGCGTAGGTGTAGCCCTGCTTCTTCATGCAGGCCGACCACTTCGCGAAGGCGGCGCGGACGCGTTCGTCCTCGTAGGACTTGGCCCAGCTGTTGGTGTTGACCTTGGTGGCGGTCGCGTCGCCGCCGTAGGACTGCTCCCCGGAAGCGCCGAGCTTCGCCCGCGCCTCCCCGATGCAGCCACCGGCGGGGACCTTCTTGCCCTGGTAGTCCTGGCCGCCCTTCGCGGCGGTGGACCCGGGCTTCACGTTCGGGTCGTCGGTGCCGGTCAGCACCATGTTGGCCGTCCGGCTCAGCTCCTGCGGCTTGGTCCGCCGCGCCGTCTTCCCCGAACCGACCGGCTTGTACCCGTGGGTGGCGACGGCGTCGGCGTCCGTCACGCCGTACCGGAACTGCGTACGGCTCTTCGGCCGGAACGCCTGCTCCGCCGCGGGCACCCGGTACGCGATGCCGAAACGCTCCATGCACCTCTCGCGCAGCGTGAACTCGGCCTGCTGCATCTTGTCGAGCTGGTCGTCGCTCATCAGATACGCGTCGATAGGCAGCGACTTGTCCGTGACCGAGGTCAGCTTCGGCACGGAGGAGACCTTGGGAATGCCCGTACCGCCCTCGGACGACGCGTTCGCCGATCCGTCCGCGTCGTCACTGCATCCGGCCAGCACCGCGACGGCGACCGTCGCTCCGAGCAGGGCCAGGGGAAGGCGGAAGCCGCTGGTGCGCATGATGGTGAACGTCCTTGACCTGTTTGAGGTTCGGCGAAGAGGGGACTCGCTAGAATTCCGGCCGCGGAGGTGCGCTGCCCAGCTGCATTGGGCAGCGCACCTCTTGCTCGAACGGGCGCGGCTCGCTCAGCCCGCCAGGAGCGGTCGGCCTAGTAGAACTTGCCCGACGCGTTCTCGTTCTTCAGCGACGTGTTCAGGTTCGCCGCACCACCGGCCGCGATCGACTGGGACACACCCGAGTAGTTGCTGTTGTAGTAGATGCGGATTCCGTTGTAGAAGTCCCAGTTGTCAACGGAGGCGGTGTTGTTCTTGACCGGGAGACCGGCACCCGCACTGCCCGCGGCACTCGCGCTGAAGTAGTAGCCCGAGTAGTTGGCGATGTTGAAGTACTGCCGGTAGAAGGCGCCGGAGTAGTTGCTGTTGTAGTACAGGCAGGCGTAGCCGCTGGTGCAGGACTCCGCCGCCATGGCCGTACCGGACGTGCTGAGGGCCGTGCCGACGCCGGCCAGGGCGACCGCCGAGGCGACGGCCAGATTTCTGAGGCGCATGGACTTCCTTTCAGGGTGTCTGGAAAGCACGAAACGAGCAGCCGACAGCGGTCGCGGCCCGGTCTCCAACTGCCCCGCTGAAAAGGGAAGTTGGGTACGTCCGACCGCATCGAATCGCTTCGACCGCCACGGCTCGGCCCGAAACCTAACTCCCCCGGCACCCCGGTAGCGAGATCCACTTTCCCCGTGGCCAGAAACCGGCTGTCCGGCGCACGGCGGTCACCCCGGCGAAGCCGTCGCGCACGTGAAAGGGCACGTCAACGACGTCGGTCCAGACCAATTCCGGGAGAGCGCCGGACACGCGCCCTCTTCGCGAAACGGACTAAAGAGCCATGTATCGCACAGCGGAGGGAATTCCTCCACCAAACGGCCCGTTGGCAATCTTGACCGGTTTTGAACGCCCCCTGCGCCTCTGGCTACGCCTGCGAACAGTCTCGGTCGCGCTCCGTCGAGTACAGGTGGCTGTCGCGGAACTGGGAGGCGCCCAGTGTGCGGCCCACGATGATGACGGCCGTGCGCAGCACGCCCGCACCCTTCACCTGGTCCGCGATGTCGGCGAGGGTGCCGCGCAGGACCAGTTCGTTCTCACGGCTGGCGTAGGCGACGACCGCCGCCGGGCAGTCCGCGCCGTAGTGCGGGAGCAGGTCGTCGACGATCCGGTCCACGTACCGCGCGCCCAGGTGCAGGACGAGCAGCGCCCCGCTCGCGCCGAGCGTCGCCAGGTCCTCGCCGGGAGGCATCGGCGTGGCCTGCTGGGCGATACGGGTCAGGATGACCGTCTGGCCGACCGTGGGCACCGTCAGTTCGCGCTTCAGCGCCGCTGCCGCCGCCGCGAACGCCGGGACCCCGGGCACCATCTCGTACGGAATGCCGAGCGCGTCCAGGCGCCGCATCTGCTCCGCCACGGCGGAGAACACCGACGGGTCGCCGGAGTGCAGGCGGGCCACGTCGTGCCCGGCCTCGTGCGCCGCGACGAACTCCCGCTCGATGGCGTCGAGATCGAGGTTGGCCGTGTCGATCAGCTTCGCGTCCGGCGGGCATTCGGCGAGGAGTTCGGCCGGGACCAGCGAACCCGCGTACAGGCACACCTGGCAGTCCGCGAGCGTGCGCGCGCCGCGGACCGTGATCAGGTCGGCGGCGCCGGGGCCCGCCCCGATGAAATAGACCGTCATGCCTGTCCAACCCCTGTCTTCGTTACGGACCATTGCGTGACCGGCATCGCCTGCCGCCACCCCGTGAAGCCGCCGACCGGCACCGCCTGCGCGACGGACAGCCTCACCAGCTCGCCGCCGTGGCTCCGGTACCGGGCGGCGAGCAGCGCCTCGGATTCGAGGGTGACCGTGTTGGCCACCAGGCGGCCGCCCGGCGCGAGCGCGTCCCAGCAGGCGTCGAGCAGGCCGGGGGCCGTGAGGCCGCCGCCGATGAACACGGCGTCGGGGGGCGGGAGTTCGGCCAGCGCCCCGGGTGCCGGGCCGGTGACGACGGCCAGGCCCGGGACCCCGAGCCGCGCCGCGTTCCGTTCGATGCGGGCCGCGCGCTCCGCGTCCCGTTCCACGGCGTACGCGCGGCAGGTCGGGTGCGTGCGCATCCACTCGATGCCGATCGAGCCCGAACCGCCGCCGATGTCCCACAGGAGTTCCCCGGGCGCGGGCGCGAGCGCGGCGAGGGTCGCGGCGCGCACGTGGCGCTTGGTGAGCTGGCCGTCGTTCTCATAGGCGGCGTCGGGCAGGCCCGGCGCGGCGCCGAGGCGCAGGGCGTCGGGGGCGCGGCGGCAGTCGACGGCGATCACGTTCAACGGGTCGCCTGCCGCGTGCGTCCAGTCCTCGGCCACCCCCTCGTACGAGGCCTCCTCCTCGGCGCCGAGGCGTTCGAGGACCGTGAGGCGGCTCGGCCCGAAGTCCCGGTCCGTCAGCAGCTTCGCGACCTCGGCGGGGGTGTCCGCGCCCGCGGAGAGGACGAGGACGCGGCGGCCGTGGTGCAGCGCGGCGGCGAGCCGGTCGGCCGGGCGGCCCACCAGCGTGACCACCTCGGTCTCCTCGACGGGCCACCCGAGGCGCGCGCAGGCGTACGACACGGAGGACGGGTGCGGCAGGACGTGCAGCGCGTCGGCGCCGACGGTTTCGACGAGCGTGCGGCCGACGCCGTAGAACATCGGGTCGCCGCTGGCCAGGACGGCGACGCGGCGTCCCGCGTGGCGCGCCAGGAGGCCGGGTACGGCGGGACGCAGCGGGGAGGGCCAAGGGATTCGTTCGCCGGGGCACTCCGGCGGGAGCAGGTCGAGTTGGCGGGGCCCGCCGATGACCGCGTCCGCGGCGCGAAGGACCTCGCGGGACACCTCCGGCAGGCCCGGCCAGCCGTCCGCGCCGATTCCGACGACGGTCACGGCCGGTATGGCGGGGTCGGGGGGAGTCACGGCCGATTACCTCAGGTGGGGGGCGTCAAGAACGTCAACGTCGAGGCCGCACTCTATCGGGCGACACCGGTGGGGCCGTTTAAGCCCCTGCGGCGATTGAGCAGCGGGGCCCGGGGCGGAGCCCCGAGGCGTGAGCGACGCGCCGCGCACACGCCCGGTCCCCCGTACCACCGCGGCCACCGTGTTACCTCAGAGCGATCGGCACCAGCGGGAGGCAGGACGACATGGCGGGATACGGGACGGCACGGGCCTGGGCCCTGACCGCCATGGTGGTCGGGGCCTCGGCCCTCCCCGGTACGACGCCGGAGGCATCCGCCGCGGAGGACCCCGCGCCGACCGCCGTCGTCTGGCCGGTGACCGCGACCCCGCACATGACGGCGGCCGCCCTCGGCTCCGGTGCGAACGCGAAGCCCGTCTTCGACGACGACTCGCTCGCCGGCCTGTTCGCCCCCGGCGGCCGGCTGCGCGAGGTCGTCGAGGCGGGCAAGGGCCGCGACGTCAGCTGGGTGCTCGACCCGGACGTGGTGATCGCCGCGCAGGAGATGTCCACCGGCTACCGCGTCGCGAAGGACAGCGAATCGGCCAGCCCGCAGGACACCACCGAGGGCACGGGGCAGGGCGCGGCCCGTACCTGGCTCAGCGCGCTGCGGGAGGCCGTCGAGGGCCGCGAGGTCTGGCTCCTCCCGTACGCCGACACGGACCTCGCCTCGCTCGCCCACCACCCCGGCACCGACACCGACGACCTCACGGAGGTCGTGTCCGGGCTCGCGGCCGACGCGAAGAAGCGGGTCGACCGGATCCTCGACACCAGGACCCGCTCCGGACTCGGCTGGCCCGCCGACGGCGCGCTCGACTCCGACGTGACCGCGCTCGGCGCGAAACTGGGCGTGACGCGGGTCCTTGCCTCGGGTCAGGGGCTCACGCCCGCGGACGCCGAACCGGTGACCCTGGGCAGCGGCGACGACGCGATGACGGCGCTGCCCTACGAGGCCGACCTCACGACCGCGCTCGGCCGCATCAAGGACCGGGCGCCCGACCCCACCCCTTCCGCATCACCTTCGCCCTCGCCCTCGGCCGACGACTCCACGGCGTCCCCGAGCCCGAGTCCGAGCATCTCCGCGAGCCCCGACACCGCGGGCAAGGCCACCGTCGAGCACATCACCGCGCTCCTGAAGGCGAACGCCCGCCCGGTCCTCGTACCGCCCCGCAATCTGTCGGGCACGGCCGCGGACGCGCTCGGTGCCGCCGTCGACGCAGGCACCGAGGACGGCTGGCTGGACCTCCAGGACCTGCGCGCGGCCGACGACGACCCGGTGAAGGGGCGGGCCGGGTCCCCGTCCGCGTACCCCTCGCGGCTGCGCGACAGCGAGTTGAGCCGGGACCAGCTGACCGACGCCGCGGGCGATCTGGACCGGCTCGCGACGCTCAGCAAGGTGCTCGCGGACCCGAAGGACACCACGGCGTCCGTGCACGCGGCGATGGCCCGCGCCCTGGCCACGGCCTGGCGGGCCGAGGGGGCCGACGACACGGCGCAGCGGACGTTCCAGGACCGTACGACGGACTTCCTGTCGACGTCGGTGAAGTCGCTGCGCCTGGTGCCGAAGACCACGGTCACCGTCACGTCGGGCGACGCCTCGATCCCGGTCACGGTCGACAACGCGTTGCAGCAGGAGGTCTCCGGGCTCGAACTGCGCGTCACGTCCAGCGACTCCGAGCGCCTCAAGGTCAACGACGACAAGATCGCGGTGTCGGCCGAGGGCTCGGCGAGCCACACCTCCCAGATCGACGTCACCGCGAAGGCCAACGGCAAGGCGCACCTGACGGCCCAGCTCTACACGACGAGCGACGGCAAGCCGTGGGGCGAGGAGATGACCTTCGAGGTCGACGTGACGTCGGTGTCGTCCGGGGCGATCGCCGTGGTGGCGGCGGGCGTCGGGCTCATCGTCCTGGCCGCGGTGTTCCGGATGCGCCAGATGCGCCGGCGCAACGGGACCGGGAACGGGAACGGCCAGGACGAAACCGGCCAGGACGAGAGCACGGGCAAGACCGACTCCGACTGATCACGAGTCCTTGTCCGCCTTCTTCACCGCCGCCTCCGCGTCCACGATGCCGAGGCCGAGCTTGGCGTTCTTCTTCGGGTTGACGGCCGTGTCCCGGATCGTGGAGATGATCTCGTCGGGGTCGAGCCCCTGGTGGTGCAGGAGCGCCGCGAGCGCGGAGACGTAGGGCGCCGCCATCGACGTGCCGGAGAGCTTTCCGTAGCCGGACGTGTCCTTCAGGGTCTCCTTCGTCTTGTACGTCGGCAGCGTCGAGAGGATGTCCTCGCCGGGGGCCGAGACCGCCTGCTCCGCGCCGAAGTTGGAGAAGTCGGCCGCCGTGCCCTTCTCGGTGCTCGCGCCGACGACCAGCACCGGCGTCCGCACCTTGTACGGCTGGGTGTCCGCGCCGTCGTTGCCCGCCGCGGCGACGACCACCGCGCCCTTGTCGTGGGCGTGCTGGATGGCCTGGTTGAGGATGCCGCCCTGGAGCAGCTTCGTCATCAGGACGCCCTCGCCGAGCGAGAGATTGATGACGTCGGCGCCGTGGTCGGCGGCCCAGACGATGCCCTTGGTGATGTTGCCGTTGGAGCCGGAGCCGTTCGCCCCGAGTACGCGTACCGGCATGATCTTGGCGCCCGGGGCGCCGCCCGCGACGCCGACGCCGTTGTCGGTGTGGGCGGCGGCGATGCCGGAGACGTGGGTGCCGTGGCCGTTGAGGTCCTTGGGGTCGTCGTCGCCGTCGACGAAGTCGGTGCCGTCGACGAGCCTGCCCTTGAGGTCGGGGTGGTCGGTGGCGACGCCGGAGTCGACGACGGCGATCACCGTGTCGTCGCCCTTCGACGTGTCCCAGGCGGCCGGCAGTTTCATCGCGTCGAGGGCCCACTGGTCCTTCCGCATGGGGTCCGGCTTGCTGTCGTCCCCACAAGCGGTCAGGAGCAGCAGACTGGCGACGGTGGCGGCGACGAGCGGTGTACGGATGCGCATGATCCGAGCCTGCGGGCCTTCTCCGCCTCACGCATGTGGTGGCCAGCCGTGTGGGCTACCGCCGCGGCTCACCGCGCCCAGTGGGGCATCCAGAAGTCGTCCGGGCCGCCGTCCTCCTGACGCTCGTACCGGTCCGTCAGATAGGTACGCAGCGCCGCGAGACCGGGGTGCCGGTTGTCGGCCCGCCACAGCAGCGACAGCGGGTAGCGCGGCGTCGGACGGCGTACCGGGACGAAGCGCAGCTCGATGTCGGCGGGGCGGGTGAGCGGGGTGCGGGTGCCCATGATGGTCGCCACGTCGTCCGCCGCCGCGACCGTCCGCAGCAGGTGGCCGCCGCCGAACGTGGTGCCGCCGACGTCGATGGTGAGACCGAAGGCGCGCTCCAACTCCTCGTAGTACGCGGCCCATTCGCTGCCCTTGGCCATGCCGGGCATCCAGATCCGGTGCCCGGCCAGCTCGGCGGGCGTGACCTCGGCCCGGTCCGCGAGAGGGTGCGCCGCGCCGGTGACGAGGATGGCCGGCTCGTCGATGACACGGGCGCTGCGCACCTCGCGCGGCAGCCGGTCCTCGGGCACCGCGCGCGTCCAGAACGCGGCGTCGACGCCCCCTTCCCGTACGGACGCGAGCGCGGCGGGACCGCCGTGGCCGAGGGCGACGACGTCGAGCGGGAGGTGCGGGTGGGCCTGGTGGAAGTCCTGTACGACCCCGTTGGTGATCACGTTGGCGCCGAGCACGTCCACGCGCAGCGGGCGACCGCCGCCGCGCACGGAGTCGGCGGCCCGCTCGGCGGCGGCGAGCAGCTCCCGGGCGTGCGGCAGGAAGGTCTCGCCGTCGAGGGTGAGCCGGGCGCCGCGCGGGGTGCGGGTGAACAGGCGTGCGCCGAGCTCCCGCTCCAGGGCGGCGACGCGCTTGGAGGCGGCCTGCTGGGTGATGCCGAGCTCGGCGGCGGCGATCTGGATCTGGCCCTCGTCGGCGACGGCGACGAAGGTGCGTACGTTCTGGAGGTCCACGGGGTGCACGCGGTCCATACAACCATTGGTTGTGCGACTGCGGGTGCCGGTTGTTTGCCGCGGCGCGCCGTCCGGGGCTTGTATCTCCTGGTCGGAGGGCGGAGACGGGAGGGCGCGACATGCGGCTCGGACGGGATTTCGGGTGGCTGTGGGCCGCCTTCGCGGTGAGCACCGCGGGTTCGTGGCTCGCGCTCGACGCGTTCCAGCTGGTCGCCGTCCTCGCGCTGGACAGCGGCGCCGCGCAGGTCTCGTTCCTGGCGGCCGCCGGGCTCGCGATGGGCGCGCTGCTCGCGGTGCCGCTCGGGCCGTGGATCGAGTTCCGGCGCAAGCGGCCGGTGATGATCCTCGCGGACCTGGTGCGCTGCGCGGCCCTGCTCACGCTGCCCGCCGCGTACGCCCTCGACGCGCTCACCTTCACGCAACTCGTCCTGGTCTCCGTGGTGGTGGCCGCCGCCGACATCGTGTTCCGGGCGGCGAGCGGCGCCCACCTCAAGGCGCTCGTGCCCGCCGAGGGCCTGCTGCCCGCCAACGCCCGCTTCGAGGCGACGCAGTGGACCGCCACGGCCGTCGGGCCGCCGCTCGGCGGCGCGCTCATCGGCGCGTTCGGGCCGCTCACGACGGTCCTGGTGGACGCGGCGAGCTACGTCCTGTCGGCGGCCGGCGTGCGCGCCGTCCGCGCCCCCGAGCCGCGGCCCGCGAGCAGCCCGAACGGCGGCGGGTTCGGCGCGGCCGACATCGCCGAGGGCTGGCGCCACGTGTGGCGGCAGCCGCGGCTGCGCGCCCTGTTCCTCAACAGCAGCCTGGTGAACGCCCTGATCATGGTGGGCTCCCCGCTCATGGCGGTGCTGCTCCTCGACGACCTGGGCCTCGCCCCCTGGCAGTACGGCCTGGTCTTCGGGGTCCCGTGCCTGGGCGGTCTCGCCGGCTCCCGGCTCACCGGGCCGCTGGTGCGGCGGTACGGGGAGCGGCGGGTGCTCCTGGTGAGCGGGGCGGCCCGGGCGTGCTGGCCGATCGGGCTCGCGTTCGTGGGGCCCGGTCTCGCGGGGATGCTCGTGGTGATCCTCGTGGAGTTCGGCCTCATCACGTGCTCCGCCGTCTTCGGCCCGGTCATGGCGGCCGAGCGGCTGCGCCTGACGGACGACGACCGGGTGGCCCGGGTGCTGTCCGCGTGGACGGTCACCCAGCGCGCCGTCACGGCCGTACTGACGCTGACGTGGGGCGCGTTCGCGGCACTGATCGGTACGCGCGGGGCGCTCGCGCTCGCCGGAGTGCTGCTGCTCGCGACGCCCCTGCTGCTGCGCGGCCTGCGCTCCCCGGCGTGTGCACCCCGCCCCGCGGCGCCCGCACTGCCAGAGTGACCACGAACAACCGCCCCAAATGCACCGGATGGTCCGGTTCAGGGAGTTAGGGAGCTTTCGTGGCACACGTACACGTGATCCTCAATCAGAAGGGCGGCGTGGGAAAGTCCACGCTCGCCGTGAACCTCGCGGCCGTCACCGCCGACGTGCTCGGCGCGGGCGCCCCCGACGCCGAACGCCCGCCCGTCGTCGCCGTCTCCATCGACCCGCAGGGCTCGGCCGTGTGGTGGTCGGAGCGGGTCGGCGACGGCCTCCCCTTCGACTTCGTGCAGGCCCACGACGACCTCTCGGGGCTCGCCGCGCTCTCCCGGATCCCGTCCGCCGAGCACGTCTTCGTCGACACCCCGGGCTGGCTCGACCTCGCCGACGACGACGGCGACGACCCCCTCGGCAAGGGCGCGGCCGCCGACGCCCTGCGCGCGGTGCTCTCCAACGCCACCGACGTCATCGTCCCCATCGAGCCGGAGCCGCTCGGCTTCCAGCCCACGCAGCGCACCGTGGAGCGCGTCGTGAAGCCGCGCGGGCTGCCCTTCCGCGTGGTCATCAACAACTGGGACCCGCGCGACGGCAAGGCCGACCTGGTGCAGACCCGCAAGTTCGTCGAGGCGCAGGACTGGCCGCTCGCGCGCACCGTCGTACGCCACTACAAGCTGCACACGCGGGCCAGCGCGGACGGCCTGGTCGTCACGCAGTACGGCGCCAACCGGGTCGCGCTCCAGGCCCGCGAGGACTTCTTCCGGCTCGCCCTGGAGGTCGGCCTCGCGGCGATCCCGGCCCCGACCCGCAGCAAGAAGTCCTCCCGTACGAAGCCGGCCGCGAAGACCGCCACGGCCGCCAAGCCCGCCAAGACCGCTGCGGCCGCCAAGACTGCCAAGCCCGCGAAGAAGAAGGTGAACAGCTGATGGGGCGCCGTACCGACCTGTCCTCGCTCCTGTCCTCCGAGAAGGCCGCCGCCGAGGAGCAGGCCGCGGCGCCCGCCCAGCGCAGACGCCCCGACACGAAGCCGCTGACCGTCCCGATCGGCGACCTCACCGAGAACCCGGACAACCCGCGCCACGAGCTGCGCGACCTCGACGGGCTCGCCGAGACGGTCCGCGAACGCGGCGTCCTCCAGGCCCTCGGCGTCGTCTCCGCCGCCGTCTTCCTCGCCGCGCGCCCGCACCACAAGGAGGCCGTGGGCGAGGCCCCGTACGTCGTCCTGCACGGCCACCGGCGGCTCGCGGCGGCCAGGATGGCGGGCCTCGATGAGGTTCCGGTCCTGGTCAGGGACGATGCGACGCGTTCCGACGAGGACGCGCTGATCGAGAACGTGCAGCGCGACGACCTCACGGAACTGGAGCAGGCCCAGGCCATCCAGGGCCTGATCACCTCCTACGGCTACTCGCAGCGCCAGGTCGCCGCCCGGATCGGCAAGACGCAGGGCTTCATCTCGCAGCGCCTGTCCCTGATGAAGCTGCGCGAGGACATCCAGGAGGCCCTCGCCGACGGCCGCGTCTCCATCGAGGACGCCCGCCGGATCGCCCGCCTCCCGAAGGAGGAGCAGGTGCTCCCCGGCGAGCCGGATGCCGCCGCGACCGTCCCGGCCGCCCGCAAGGAGAAGCGCGGTCGCGATTACGGCGTAATCAAGATCGACAGCCGGGGGACCCCGGACGATGTGGTCGAGGCGCTGCGCCGGCATCTGGCCCCCGCCACCCTCGACCGGATCATCGAACTGCTCGGCCGATAGTCGCCCGTGTCGTCGATGCGGTCGCCGTGGTCGCTTACCGTGGCCCCGTGCTCGAAGTGCCGACCGTGCCGACCTTGCCGTCCACGAACCTGACCCCGCAGCCGCCCGCCGAGGCCGTCGCCCCGCTGATGCGCGGCCTCGACGTGCTGCGGAGCCTCACGGACGCCGAGCACGCGGGGAACGCGCCCGGCACGCTCGCCCTCGCCGACCTCGCCCGGGCCACGGGCCTGGCCCGCTCCACGGTCGACCGGATCTGCGCGACCCTCGCCCACCTGGGCTTCGTCCGCCTCGACGGACGCGACGCCGCGCTCGCCCCGCCCCTGATGACCGTCGCCAACGCCTGCCTGGACGCGCTGCGGGTGCCGGGCCTCCTCGGCCCCCTCGCCGACGAACTGGCCGACGAACTCGACGAATCCGTCTCCCTCGCGGTCCCCGACGGCGACGACATCCGCTTCGTCCACCAGGTGCTGCGCAGGCGCGCCCTGTCCATCAGCTTCCGGGTGGGCGACTCCCTGCCGGGGGGCGGGTGTGCGCCGGGGTTGGTGTTCCGGGACGGGTTGCCGCTGGCGGTGGACGACCAGTTGGTGGAGCCGGGGCTCGTGGCGGTGGCGGTTCCCGTACAGGGTCCCGACGGTTCCGTGGTCTGCGCACTGAGCGTGGTGAGCCATACGAGCCGCCACACGGCGGAGGAACTGCCGACGGCTGTACGCGAGGCCTTGGACAAGTCCGTACGAGCGATGGAATCGGTGCTGGCAAATCAAGCCCCTGCGGCGATTGAGCAGCGGGGTCCGGGGCAGAGCCCCGCGACCGAGGAAACGTCACCCGCAACAATCCAGTCGCTTGCCAGAGGCCTCACCGTGCTCACGGCCTTCGACGCCGCCCACCCCGAACTGACCCTCGCCCAGGTCGCCGCCCGCACGGGCCTGGCCCGTGCAACGGCCCGCCGCGCCCTCATCACCTACGAACACCTCGGCTACGTCACCCACGAGCACCGCAGGTACACGCTCACCCCCCGCGTCCTCGCCCTCGGCTGCGCGCCCCTGTCCCGCACCACGCTCCCCCGCATCGCCGCACCGCACCTCGCGGCCCTGTCGAAGCGGCTCGGCGAATCCGTCGGCCTGTCGGTGCCGGACGGCGCGGCCGTGCGGTGCACCGCACGCGTGACGCCGCGCCGGGTCATGAGCGTCGACATCGGCGTCGGCTCCCGGCTGCCCGCCGCGGACACGGCCGCCGGGCTGCTGCTGCGGGACGGCGGGGAGCTCGCCGTGGCCGACGGGCCCGAGGCCGGACTGCGCTCCGTCGCCGTGCCGGTGCGGGACCGGGCGGGCCGCGTGGTGTCCGCGCTCGACGTCACCGCGCACCAGGGGCGCGGTGACGACGCCGCGTGGGCGGCGGAGCTCACCGCGGCCGCGGAGCGCATCGCGGCGGACCTGCACGTGACGTCGCGCTTCGTGACCGTCCCCGTGCACTGAGACCCGGATCTCACCCGCGTACGGACCTTCGTCCCTACTCCGCACGACGAATGACACGCATTCTCGACGTGATGACATCTCGTGGCTCGAGCGGCTTCCACTCCTCGATCCGTGGCGCGGTCCCTTCCGACTCCCGCCCCACGGGCGGCTGGCGTGCCGTGGTGCTGCTCGTCGCGGTGATGGCGCTGATCATCACCACCCTCGACGTCGCGACGCCCGCCGACTTCCGGGCACGCGCCCTGCTCGGCCTCGTGCCGATCATGGTGGCGCTGCTCGCCCCCGTGTCCGTCACGGCCGTCGTGACCGGGCTGCTGATCTGCGTCTACATCGGGCTCCAGGCCGTGGCGCCGCTGCCGACCAGCGGCAGCTGGGCCGTGCTCGGGCCGCTGATGATCGGCACCGGCGGCCTGCTCGGCGTGCTGATCGCACGCCGCAGGGAGGAGCAGCGGGCCCGCGTCCAGGCCCTCACGGACATCGCCGAGGCCACGCAGCGCGCGGTGATGCGCGGACTGCCCGAGCGCTTCGAGGACCTGCGCATCGCCGACTACTACCAGCCCGCCGCCCGCGCGGCCCGGGTCGGCGGCGACTGGTACGACTTCCAGCCCTCGCCGTACGGGGTGCGCGCCGTGCTCGGCGACGTCAGCGGAAAGGGCCTGCCCGCGGTGTCCGCATCGGCGTGGCTGCTCGGCGCGTTCCGGGAGGCGGCGTACCACGAGGAGCGGATCGAGGAGGTGGCCAGGCGCCTGGAGATCGCCATGCAGCGCTACAGCGCCTGGACCCGGCTCACCGACGAAGAGGGCCTCACGGACGCGTTCTCCACCGGCCTGCTGCTGCACTTCCCGCCGACGGCCCCCGAGTCCGTCGACATCGTCAACTTCGGGCACGAGCCGCCGCTGGTCGTCACCGCGGACGGCCGTGTGCGCACCCCCGAGCTCCCGGCCGGGCTCCCCCTCGGCATGGGGACGCTGGGCGCGGCGGCGCCGGGCACGGCCCGGCTGCCCTTCGGGGTCGGGGACACGCTGATCCTCTTCACCGACGGTGTGACCGAGTGCCGCGACGCGGGCGGCACCTTCTACCCCGTGCGCGAGCGGCTGCCGCGCCTGGTGTCGCCGGACGCCGCGCAGGAGCCGCCCGAGGCGCTCCTCGGCCGCCTCGCGGAGGATCTGCGCGCGCACCGGTACGGGCCGCCGAGCGACGACGCGGCGATCACCGTGATCCGCAGGACCGCGGAGCGCGCGCCGTATCAGAACGAGGCGGACGCCGAGCTGTACGAGTACCGGCCGAAGGGGAAGGAAAAGGAGCCCGCCGGCGCCGCCGTTCGGGGGGCGCCCGCTCAGTACGCGACCGACATGCGCTTCCTGGAGTGCGCGTCGCGCTCGATCTCGTCGACGAAGGCCAGCGCGTAGTCCTCGGCGCTGATCCGGCTCTGGCCGTCCGCGTCCTGCATCAGCCGGTCCCCGCCGATCCGGAACTCCTCGGTGCGCTCCCCCGGTGCGATCTCCGCGGCGGGCGAGATGTACGTCCAGTCCAGGTCGTCGACCGTGCGCAGATAGTCGAGCACGTCCCGGTGCGCGAGCGCCTCGCCGCGGTACGCGTCGGGGAATCCCGGCTGGTCCACGAGCGCCTCGCCGGGCGCGACCTCCAGGCTGCCCGCGCCGCCGACCACCACGAGCCGCGCGACCCCGGACCCGCGCACCCCGGCGACCAGCGCCTGATTGAGCGACAGGAACGGCTTGACCGGGTCGGATCCGTCGCGCGGCGGCGCGAGGGCGGAGGCCACGGCGTCGTGCCCGCCCGCGAGTTCCGTCAGCCGCTGCACATCGGAGACGTCCGCCGCCGCGGCCGTGACTCCGGCGACGGGCACGTCGCCGGAGCGGCTGACGGCGGTCACGCTGTGGCCGCGGCCCAGTGCCTCGGCGGCGATACGGCTGCCGACCATGCCGGTGGCGCCCAGGAGCAGGATGTTCATGGGGTCAGCGAAACACGGTGCGGCACCGCGCGCATGTTGCGAAGGGCGGGCCACGAGAGGTCAATGGAAGACGAAGGACGCGAGACTCGGGGCATCCGAGGGGGCCTGGCAGAAAGGAGCCCGTCATGGCTCAGCATGCGGCACCCGCACCCGGACGCGGCGGTACCGGCGGCGCGGCGATCTCGCCGACGAGCGCGGCCGTCGTCATTCCCGTCGTGACCGGCATCGCGTACGGATTCTGGGCGGCGAGCATCGACCGCTTCGGCGGCGAGGTCACCGGAGGCAACATCGCGCTCGGCTTCGTCACGGGCATCATCGTGGCGGCGCTCTGCTTCGGCATCCACCACTGGTCGAAGGGGCAGGCGGGTCGGCACTTCCTCGCGCGGGCCTCGGCCTGGGGCGCGTTCGCCGGCATCGCGATCGGCTTCCTGCACAGCCTCTCGGACCCCGCGATCCTGTGGTCGATCATGCTCGGCCTGGTCATCGGGGCGTCCACGTTCGTGGGCACGTACTACCGCTACTACTCGGCGAGCGAGTACGCGCCCGTATAGAACGTGTGTTCTAGATGCCTGTACCGCCCGGCGTCCTAGAACGTGACGCCGAACTCCCGGTACTCGCGGTAGTAGAAGCCGCTCGGGCCGTGGTCATGACCGTGATCGTGCCGCGGCCCGTCGGACGGCGCCCCGGACGTGCAGCTCGGCACCGCACGGCCGCCGGTGTCGACGTACGCGGCGCTGGCCCAGCCGCGGGCGCCCGTGAACCAGTACCAGGTCGTGGTGGAGTGCACGGACGAGCCGTCGGTGGCGCACTCGATGCGGTCCTGGCTGCCCGGCGCGAGCCGGTACACGACCGACGCCGAGGTGCTCGGACCCGAGCGCAGATTGAGATCGGACCCGGAGACGACCGTCCCCCAGACGACGTCCCCGCTGTTCGCACTGGCCGGTGCCGCGGCGGTGACGGCGAGCAGACCGCCCGCCAGAAGCCCGGCGGCAGCCAGGGCCGGAGTGGTTCGGCGCATGATCGGCCTCCCGGAGTGAGCCCAAGATCTTCACGCCCCCACGTCCAGGAAACACCCGTTCGGCCCAGTGCTCCACCGGAGCGCTCGCGCCCCGCGCGGCCGGGGACTTGCCTGGGACGGTGACCCGAAAAGCGCTGGCCCCCCTCTCCACGGTGCTGCTCGTCCTGGCCTGTCTGCTCGTCCCGCTCGGCACGCTCTCCACCTGGGCGAAGTACGAGATCGGCGACAGCGACCGGTACGTGTCGGCGATGGCACCGCTGGCCGGCGACGCGGACGTGCGGAACGCGGTCGCCGACGCGGTGACCACCGAGGTCGTCAAGAACCTCGACGTGGGCGCGCTCGAATCGGTCGTCGAGGACTATCTGCACGACGCGGTCGTCTCGTTCACGGACACCGATGCCTTCCGCGGCGCCTGGAACACCGCGAACCGGGCCGCCCACGACGCCGTGCAGCAGGCCCTCGACGAGGGCACCACGGGCCCCGTCACCCTCGACCTCGCCCCCGTCACCCGGCAGGTCAAGCAGCAACTGGAGGCGAACGGCGTGCCGTTCGCCGAGCGGATCCCGGTCGCCCACACCGAGGTCACCCTGCTGTCCGCCGGTGATCTGGCCGGGCTGCGCAAGGGCTTCCACGCGTTCCAACTCGCGGGCCCGTGGCTGCCGTTGGCGGCCGTGGTGTGCGCCGTCGCCGGTCTCGCGCTCGCCGCGCGCCGTCGCCGCGCGCTCGCCTGGACGGCCCTGGGCGCCGCCCTGAGCGCGGGCGCACTGCTCATCGCGCTGCCGCTCGCCCGCGCGCTGACGCTCGAAGACATCTCCGACGCCGCGAACAAGGCGGCCACCGCCTCCGTCTACGACGCCCTGACCTCGCCCCTGCGCACCACGTCATGGGTGATCGTCGCCGTGGGCGTGCTGGTGGCGCTCGCGGCCTGGCTCGGCAGCCACCCGTTCGGCCGCGCACGGAATGCCTCCCCTGCGCCGCGGCGCGAGCATTCCGGTGACACGAGGAGGCGCCCGCATGACGAACACACCACCGGAAACCGGGTCGACGACCGCCTGGTCCAAGGACCACCGCACACCCGACCCTGACCCCACCCGCGGCGAGGGCCCCCGCAACGACTGGGCGGCCGGCGGCACCCTGTTCGCGGGCGTCCTGATGCTGGTCAGCGGCTGCCTCGGCGTCCTCAACGGGATCGCGGCCATCGCCAAGGACGACGTCTACAGCCGGATCGGCGACTACGTCTACGCCTTCGACCTCACCACGTGGGGCTGGATCCACCTCGTCATCGGCGCGCTCGTCGCGGTCACCGGCTGGGGCGTGCTCAAGGAGAAGGACTGGGCACGCGGCGCGGGCATCGGCTTCGCCGCGCTCTACGTCGTCGAGTACTTCCTGTTCCTGCCGTACGCGCCCGTGTGGTCGCTCATCTCCATCGGCATCGGCGTCTTCGTCATCTGGGCGCTCGCCTCCGACCACGGCCGCGCCCCCAACCCCGGGGCCACCAAACCGGCCTGACGGGCACGCACCCCGGCTAACCTGGAGAACTCCGAACAGAGCGGTACGGAGACGGGGGCCGGGCCTTGGACCAGAGGCAGCAGCACATCACGGACGAGGCGCCCGACGCCGCGCGGTACGAGCCGCGGGGTGCCGGGCGCCGCCGTGTGAACCGGGCGGGGGCGTGGGCGGCGGCGCTGCTGCTCGCGGCGGTCAGCGCGGTGGTCGGCTGCCGGGCCGCGGACCGCGACGCGCTGACGCCCGTCCCCCAGCTCCTGGCGTTCCTCCCCTGGCTGCTCGCCCCCACGGCCGCCGCGCTGCTCCTCGCGCTGCTCTCCCGCTGGCGTACGGGAATGGTCTGGGGCGTCGTCGTCCTGGGCGCGCTCGCCTGGTACATGGAGCCGTACGGGAAGGACGGCGAGCCGGACGGCGCCCCCGTGTCCGGCATCCGGGTGCTCACGTCCAACGTCCAGTTCAGCCGCGGCACGAACGCCCTGATCGACACGGTCACCCGGCACCGCCCCGACATCGTGTTCGTCGAGGAGTGCGGGCGGCCCTGCCGGGACGCCCTGGACCGGGAGTCGCTGCGCACCCGCTATCCGCACCGGCAGGCCGTGGCGGCGGACGGCTCCGAGGGCTCGATGATCCTGAGCCGGTTCCCGCTGAGGGCGGCGCCGACGGTGGCCGGGACGATGGGCATGCCCGCCGCCGTCGCGGACGTACGGGGTCACGCGGTCCGCCTCCAACTGGCGCACCCCATGCCGCCGTTGACCGACCAGGTGGGCGTGTGGAAGGCGGAACTGGGCCGCCTCGCGGACGCGGCGCGGGCCGCCGAAGGGCCCGGGATCACCGCGGGGGACTTCAACGCGACGCAGGACCACGCGGCGTTCCGCCGGATCCTCGACGCGGGAGGCCTGCGCGACGCGGCCCGCCTCACCGGCCACGCCCGCACGCCGAGCTGGCCGTCGACGGCGCCCGGCCCGCTGGGCACGCAGATCGACCACGTACTGGTGACCGACGACTTCTCGGCGGACGCGTCCCGCTTCATCCGCCTCGCGGACACGGACCACCGGGCGCTCCTGGTGGACCTGACGCTGCACGGCTGAGCCGCCCGCACCGCACCGGGCCACCGTCCATGGGGAGGCGGACGGTGGCCCGGTGTGTGCGGAAGGCGGCGGCCCGCTGCGGTCAGGTCGCAGGTGGGGGGCCGGGCCGCGCGCCTCGACCGTCGGACCGCCTACCGGAGCGCGGCCTCAGCCTTGTGCAGGGCCTTGGCGAACCCGTTGGCCCACAGGGATTCCACCTGGGCCTTCTCGTTCGCGTCCGGGTTCGCGTTGGTGCACGAAGGGCCGGGCCCGCCGCCCGACATCAGCTCGCTGCACGGCCCCTCGTAGTGATCGGGGAGGCCGAGGACATGGCCCGTCTCGTGCGTGGTCACGCGCGTGGAGTCGTACTCCTGGTTCTGCGCGTAGTCCAGGAAGACGTAGCCGCTGCCGTGCCCGTCGGTCGACGCGTACGAACCGCGCGAGTCGTTCCCCTCGCGGTACGAGAAGTCGCCCCCTCCGGAGGAGGCCTGGAGCTTCACGTTCGACACCGACGAGTTCCAGATCGACGCGCTGCTCGCTATCTGCTGCTGGAAGGTGGGAGCCTGCGAGGCGTCGTACGAGACGGTGACGGACTCGGCGCCGGGGTTCGCGGCCCGCTTCTCGGCGACGGACTTCAGGACGGCCTGGAAGAACGCCTTGTTGGCGGCGGCCTCCTCGGCGGAACCGGCGTAGCTCGCGTACGAGGACACGGGCGCCGGGTGGGCGGCCGCCGGGCTCGCGGCGAGGGCGGTGACGGTGAGGCCGGCGCCGAGGGCGCAGGCGAACAGACGGATGACCGTGGGGGGTTGTGTCATGTCCATGCGTGAGAGTCTGGGGCGGGTGGGACCCACGGGATAGATGCCAATACGCGATAACTCCGCGTTATCACCACACGGTTGACCCTGGTGCGGCGCACGGTACCCGCCTACGCTCGACGCTCATGGAGCTGGAGGTGCGGCACCTGCGCGTCCTGTGCGCGATCGAGGACACCGGCAGCCTGCACAAGGCGGCCCGGCACCTGGGCATGACCCAGCCCGCGCTCAGCACGCAGCTGCGCCGCATCGAGGACCACCTCGGCGGCCACCTGTTCGTCCGCGAACGCACCGGCTGCCGCCCCACGCCGCTCGGCCGCACCCTGCTCACACGGGCCCGGCCGCTCGTGGACGACCTGCGCGCGCTCGTCGACGAGACGCGTGCGATGGCGCGGGACGTGACCGGCGGCCTCCTGCGCATCGGCTCCACGGCCAGCCGCGCGATACCGGGCTGGCTGCGCCGCCTGCGCGCGAGTTCGCCGCACGAACCGTCGCTGCGCATGGACGTCTCGGCGCACGCGCTGCTCCGCCTGGTGGCCGACGGCGGCCTCGACGTGGCGTTCGTCCACGAGGTGGAAGGCAGCCCGCTCCGCATACCGGAGTCCCTGACCTGCAAGGTCCTCCTCGCCCGCGAACCCCAGTACGTGTCCCTGCCGGCGGACCACCCGGCGGCCCGCGGCCCGGTCGTCCGCCTCGCCGACCTGGCGGAGGACCGCTGGATGATCGACCCGACGGTGGACGGCGAGTGGGACGGCCTGCTCCGCGCGTTCCGCGCGGCGGGCCTCAACCCGCGCGTTCTGCACGGTGATTACCTGACCGCGTCCAACCTCGTCGCGACCGGCGAGGTGGTGACGCTCTGCCAGCCGACGTCCCTCGCCCGCCCCGACATGGCGATCCGCCCCCTGGAGGGCGACCCCGTGGCGGTACGGCTCCTCCTCGCGGCCCGCTCCGAACCCGTCCTGGACGCGGTGCTGCCGGCCCTGCGGGAGGCCTATTGGGAGTCGGCACACCAGTCACCGGCGTATCGGACACGTCTCACGGAGTCGGGCGTGATCGACTGAAACCGCACAGAAAGGGCGGCAGTTGTCCGCTCGGTCGAACGACCCGACCCTGCCCAAGATCACGGCCTGCGGCGGCTAACCTTACGTGTCCGCCCTGGCCAGGGGTTCCAGGGACGTCGGGGACAACTCATGCGGAAGGTTGCGCACATGGGCATTCTGGATCTGCTGCGGAACGCGTTCGGGCGGTCGCGCAAAAAGGACGAGACCGCTGCCGCCGCGGACCCATCGCCCGCCACAACGGACCCTCCCACGGTCCCCGCCCCCTCCAAGGGCGAAGCGGACGACCTGGTCTCGGCAGCTTTCGACAACATCTCGGTCCCAAAGCCGTCCCCTCCGGCGGGCGGCGACCGGGTGACCCGGGGCTCCGGGGGGCCGACTGAGGAGCGGGCTGCGGCTGGGGGGTCGGCTGCGGTTGAGGGGTCGGCCCCGGTTGAGGAGTCGGCTGCGGCTGGGGAGTCGGCTGCGGCTGAGAAGTCGATTGCGGCCGAGGAAACGGCTCCGGTCGAGGATCAGGCTCCGGTTGAGGAGTCGGCCTCGACTGAGAAGCAGGCGGCGGCTGAGAAGCCCGCTCCGGCCGAGAAGTCGATTGCGGCTGAGAAGTCGGCTCCGGCTGAGAAGCCCGCTCCGGCTGAGAAGTCGATTGCGGCTGGGGAGTCGGCTGCGGCTGAGAAGCCCGCTCCGGCTGAGAAGTCGGCTGCGGCCGAGAAGTCGATTGCGGCTGAGGAGCAGGCGGCTGAGAAGTCGGCTCCGGTTGAGAAGTTGGCTGCGGCCGAGAAATCGGCCTCGACTGAGAAGCAGGCGGCGGCTGAGAAGCCCGCTCAGGCCGAGAAGCCCGCTCAGGCCGAGAAGTCGGCTCCGGCTGAGAAGTCGATTGCGGCTGGGGAGTCGGCTGCGGCCGAGAAGTCGGCTCCGGCTGAGAAGCAGGCTGCGGTTGAGGAGTCGGCCTCGACTGAGAAGCCCGCTCCGGCCGAGAAGCAGGCTGCGGCTGAGAAGTCGACGGCGGCCGAGAAGTCCGTTTCGGCCGAGGACGTGAAGGCCGAGGAGTCCGCTCCGGCCGAGCTCAAGGCGGAGGAGACCGCTGACGCGGAGCCCGAGGCTGCGGCTGCCGCATCTGCGGAGGACGAGGCGGAGACGGCCGAGCCCAAGGCCGCCGCTCCCGCCGTGGGCGAGCCCACGGACGACGCCGAGGCTCCGGCTCCCGCCCCCGCTGTGGGCAGGCGTCCCGCAGGGCGGGACGGGTGGGCACAGCCCCCGGTGCAGGCAGAAGAGGACAAGGGGGCCGACCCCGTCGAGGCAACGGAGCCCGCCCCGGCGCAGGCCGACGAAGACGGCACCCCGGCGCAGGCCGACAAGTCCGAAGAGGTCGACCCCGTCGCGGCAAAGACCCCGGCGCAGGCCGAGAAGACCGAGAAGGTCGACCCCGCCCCGGTAAAGACCCCCGCGCAGGCCGAAGCGACCGGAGACGCCAAGCCCGGCAAGCCCGCCCACACGCCCGCCAAGGTCAAGACCCGCGCCCCCGGCCTCGCGGCCGCCCACTCCGCCGCCGGCACGGCCCTGAAGAAGAACGGCCTCACCGGCACCCGCGCCACCGTCTACCTCGTCCTGGACCGCTCCGGCTCCATGCGCCCGTACTACAAGAACGGCTCGACCGCCGCCCTCGCGGAGCAGACCGTCGCGCTGGCCGCCCACCTCGACGCCCGCAAGACCCCCACCGTCCACACGGTGATCTTCTCGACGGACATCGACGCCTCCGGCGACCTCACCCTGGACGCCTACGAGGGCAAGATCGACGCGTGGCACGCCGAGGCGGGCCGGATGGGCCGCACCAGCTACCACCGCGCGATCGAAGAGGTCGTCGCCCACCACGAGAAGTCGGACGACCCCACCGCCCCGGCCCTGGTGATCTTCCAGACGGACGGCCCCCCGGACACCCAGCGCCCGGCGAACGAGGCCCTCGCGGAGGCGGCCAAGCACCCGCTCTTCTTCCAGTTCGTGACGTTCGGCGACCCGGACTCGAAGAACTTCGACTACCTCCGCAAGCTGAAGGCGGAGAACGCCGCGGTCTTCCACGCGGGCGAGACCCCGCTGGAACTCACGGACGCGGAGCTCTACGAGGGCCTCCTGGAGGCCTGGCGCCCGTAACCCCGGCCCGTAGCCCACCGGCAACCCCGCCCAGCAGGGCCCCGACACCCCATGGCCGTCCGCGCGGTAAACACCGCGCGGGCGGCCGCCCCATGTCGGCTACGATTTCTAGATTCCACCCACGTCACTACCCGGGAGCAGCCCCCGATGGCTCGACACCTCATCACCAGCGCCCTTCCGTACATCAACGGGATCAAGCACCTGGGCAACATGGTGGGGTCCATGCTCCCGGCCGACGTGTACGCCCGCTACCTGCGCAAGCGCGGCCACGACGTGCTGTACATCTGCGCGACGGACGAGCACGGCACCCCCGCCGAGCTGGCGGCCAAGGAGCGCGGCATCCCGGTCGCCGAGTTCTGCGCGCAGGCGCACGACGCGCAGAAGGCGGTCTACGACGGTTTCGGTCTCGCGTTCGACCACTTCGGCCGCAGCTCCTCGGAGCAGAACGCGGAGATCACCCAGCACTTCGCCCGCAAGCTGAACGAGAACGGGTTCATCGAGGAGCGCTCGATCCGGCAGGTGTACTCGCCCGCCGACGGCCGCTTCCTGCCCGACCGCTACGTCGAGGGCACCTGCCCGCACTGCGGCTACGACAAGGCCCGCGGCGACCAGTGCGAGAACTGCACGCGCGTCCTGGACCCGACGGACCTGATCGACCCGCGCTCCGCCATCTCCGGCTCCACCGACCTGGAGATCCGCGAGACCAAGCACCTCTTCCTGCTCCAGTCGAAGCTCCAGGTAGAGGTCGAGGCGTGGATCGACGAGGTCGCGGGCGAGTGGCCGCACCTCGCCTCCTCCATCGCCCGCAAGTGGCTGACCGAGGGCCTCAACGACCGCTCGATCACCCGCGACCTGGACTGGGGCGTCCCGGTCCCGGCGGACACGTGGCCGGAGCTGGCGGCCGAGGGCAAGGTCTTCTACGTATGGTTCGACGCCCCGATCGAGTACATCGGCGCGACGAAGGAGTGGGCGGACCAGGCCCCCGACGGTGAGACGCGCGACTGGAAGTCGTGGTGGTACGAGCCGGCCGGCGCCTCCGACGTCCGGTACACGGAGTTCATGGCGAAGGACAACGTCCCGTTCCACAGCGTCATGTTCCCGGCCACGGAGATGGGCATCCGCGAGCCGTGGAAGAAGGTCGACTACCTCAAGGCCTTCAACTGGCTGACGTACTACGGCGGCAAGTTCTCCACGTCGCAGAAGCGCGGTGTCTTCACCGACCAGGCCCTGGAGATCCTCCCGGCCGACTACTGGCGCTACTTCCTCATCGCGAACGCCCCCGAGTCGGACGACTCCTCCTTCACGTGGGAGCACTTCACCGCGACGGTGAACAAGGACCTGGCCGACACCCTCGGCAACTTCGTCAACCGCGTCCTGTCCTTCTCCCGCAAGCGCTTCGGTGACGACGTCCCCGAGGGCGGCACCCCGGGCGAGGCCGAGACCAGGCTGGGCCAGGAGATCTCCACCCTCCTCGCCGAGTACGAGACCCAGATGGAGGCCCTCCAGTTCCGCAAGGCCGCGGCGGCACTGCGCGCCCTGTGGTCGGCGGGCAACTCCTACCTGGAGGAGAAGGCCCCCTGGCTGGAGATCAAGACCGACAAGGACGCCGCGGCCCTCACGCTGCGCACGGCGATGAACCTCATCCGCCTCTACGCGGTGGTCTCCGAGCCCTTCATCCCGGCCTCGGCCGCCGCCATGCGCGCCGCGTTCGACCTCCCGGGCGACGACGCCGACTGGGTCACCCCCGAGGAGGCCTCGTCCCTGACGACGGTCCCCGCCGGCACCCCCTTCACGGTCCCCCCGGTCCTCTTCGCCAAGATCACCGACGAGGACCTGGAGTCCTACAAGGAGCGCTTCGGCGGCGAGCCGGAGGCGTAACGCACCAAGCCGAAGGGCCCGGAACCGATCCCCGGTTCCGGGCCCTTCGCGCTGCTCAGCGCGCCCACTCCCTCAGCGCACCCCACCCCACCACCAGCGCCCCGCCCGCGTAGGCGGCGAGGACGGCGATGCCCGTCCAGGGGGCGAGTGGGGCCGTACCGGTTCCGGTCGTCGTCTGGATCGCGAGGCCCGCCGTCATCGGGGAGAACCTCTGGACCCGGTGCAGCACGTGCTCCGGCATCGTGATGATCAGCGTGGCCAGGTAGGGCCCGTACAGCAGCGCCATCACCGCGCCGACGGCCGCCGCCGCGTGCCGGACCACCAGTGCCACCCCCACGCTCAGCAGCGCGACGAGCAGCAGATAGACGACCGTGCCGAGCGCCGCCCGCCACAACACCCCTGAGGACAGAGGCAGTTGAGGAAAGCCCGGCCTCTTCCCCAGCACCGCCCGGCCCGCCGCCAACGAGCCGAGGACCGCGGGGAGCGCCGCCGCCAGGACCGCCGCCAGCGTCACCACTGTCTTCGCCAGGAACACCGTCGTACGCCGCGGGTTCGCCGCCAGGGTCGTACGGATCATGCGCGGGTACTCGCCGCAGACCACGGCGACCGCGACGAGCGCGGCCGCCGTCTGCGCCAGGTACACCCCGGACAGGGACAGCGCGGTCGGCGCGAGGACCCCCGACTGGCCCTTGCCCGCGCTCGCCGCGATCAGCGCGGTGAACGCGACCATCACCCCGGTCACGGACGCCACCGTCCACAACTGCCCGGGAACGGTCCGGAGTTTGGTCCATTCCCCGTGGATCGCCCGCCAGGCGCTCACGCCCGTCATACGTCCCGCCCGGCCAGCCGCCACCGCGCCGCCCCGAGCACGACGGCCACGTACAGGCAGAGCACTCCGAAGCCCGCCCACGGCGTGATGACGGTGTCGAGGAGCCTGCGGGTCTGCTGGACCGCCAGGCCGGCCGTGGGCGTGGACCTGCCGACGAAGTCGCTGAACCCGATGGACGTGGTCTGCGCGACGATCGGCAGCACCACGAACGTGACGATCATCAGGACCACGGCGGGCACGGCACGCCGCAGCAGCGCCCCGACCCCGAGGCTCAGCACGGCGGCCAGCGCGAGGAACGCCGCGCTGCCGACGATCGCCCGCATCGTCGCCGGGTCGGTGAGCGAGAGCTCGGGGAAGAGGGGAGGGGCGAAGCCGTTGTCGCGCAGCGCGGGGCGGGCGACGAGGAACTCCGCCACGCTCGCGACCAGGCCGACGACGAACACCGTCGCGCCGAGGACGAGCGCCTTCGCGGCGAGCACCCGGCCGCGCCGCGGGCTCGCGGTGAACGTGGTGCGCACGGTCCCGGTCTTGTACTCGGACGTGATGAACAGGACGCCGAGGGCGATCACCGCGATCGTCGCGATCTGAATGCCGTCGTCGAGCGCCATCTTGACCAGGTCGGGCTGCCCGCCGAGCTGTCCGACGCCGCCCATGCCGAGGCCGCCCAGGTCACCGCTGCCGGTGAGGGTGAAGGTGCCGTCGTGTGCGCTGAAGGGCTTCGGGGCGGCGACGGGGTCGGCCATCTCCCCCTTCTTCACGGACTGTTGGATGTCCGTCTGCCGCCAGACGGCGGCACCGGCCCGCGCGGGGAAGGTCACGTGGTCGAAGACGGCCCTGCCGAGTGTGGCCCTGGGGTGCATACGCACTTCGCCGGGGCCGGTGCGCTCCTCCTTCCCGTCGAACGGCGACGTGACGAAGAGGCCCGCTTCCGCGGTGGCGGGCAGTCCGGCGACGGTGAGCGTGCCGACCTTCGTCCAGGCGCGGCCGTCCGCGGACTCGTAGCCGGTGACCCGGTCCCCGGCCCGTACGAGCCGCAGCCAGCGCGGGGCGTCCGCGCTGCCGGAGCCGGTCAGTTCGTGCGTGCCGTCGGCCATCATCCGCACGCCGTGCTCCGGCGTCACCATCAAGGCGGCGTACGAGGATCCGCTCGCGGTGCCGTTCTTCAGGAGCAGGCCCGCCTTCGCCCAGTCGGCGCTGTTCTTCTGCGCGGCGACGCGCACGGTGAAGGTGCCGTCACCGGCGGCCTGGCGGTGCACGAAGGTCGAGGCGTCGTACTTCTTCGGGCCGCCGTAGCTGAACTGGCTGCCGTTCGCCGAGGCGACGGTCAGCAGCAGGCTCAGGGCGAGCAGCGCGAGCAGCGCGAGGGGCGTGCTGCGGACGCTGCGCAGCTTGGTCCACTCGGCGCGCACGGCACGGACCATCGGGACCATCGGCGGCCTCATGACGACGTCTCCTGCGCGCTCGGTCCGGTAGCGGAGAACTCCGCTGCCCCGCCGGTGAGTTCCATGTACGCCTCCTCCAACGTGGCCCGGTGCCGGGACAGTTCGGAGAACGGGATGCCGTGCGCGCCGAGCCGGGCGACGACCTCCTCGGCGGCCAGACCGGTGACGGTGAGCGCGTCGGGCCCGGTCACGGCGACGGTGGCGTCGGCGCCCGCGAGGACTGCGAGGGCCTCGGCGCGGCGGCCGGTGCGCAGGGCGATGCGTTCGCCGGACGCCTCGTCGAGCAGCGCGGCGACGTCGGTGTCGGCGAGCAGCCGCCCCCGGCCGATCACGATGACGTGGTCGGCGGTGTCCTGGAGTTCGCTCATCAGGTGCGAGGAGACGAGGACCGTTCGGCCTTCCGCGGCAAGGGACTTGAGGAAGTTCCTGATCCACTGGATGCCCTCGGGATCGAGCCCGTTGACCGGCTCGTCGAGGATCAGCACGGGTGGATCGCCGAGCAGCGCGGCCGCGATGCCGAGCCGCTGGCGCATCCCGAGGGAGAAGCCCCCCGCGCGCTTCTTCGCGGCGGAGGCGAGGCCGACCTGGTCGAGGACGAGGTCGACGCGGCGGCTCGGCAGACCGTTGTAGTGGGCGAGCCACAGCAGATGGTCGCGGGCGCGCCGGCCCGGGTGCAGCGCCTCGCAGTCCAGCAGGGCGCCGACGGTGGACAGCGGGTCGGCGAGCCGCGTGTAGTCCTGCCCGCCGATGAGCGCGGCCCCGCTGTCGGGCCGGTCGAGCCCGAGCATCATGCGCAGCGTCGTCGACTTCCCGGCCCCGTTGGGCCCGACGAACCCGGTCACCCGCCCGGCCTCGACGGTGAAGCTGAGGTCGTCCACGGCCATGGTGGCCCCGTACCGCTTGCACAGCCCGCGGGCCTCGATCGTCATATCCGTCATGCCCGTTGACGTTAGGGACCGGGCGGCGCGGCGGCGTCCCGCCCGGGCGTGGTCTCGCGGGCGGGACGCTCCCCCCGCAGGGGGACGCCGCTCGCGGTACGACCCGCCGATAATGACCGCCATGACCTGGATCCGGACCTGGACCGAGGCACGGGCAGGAGTGCGGCGCGCGGCGACCGCGCGTGACCTGCCGCTGCTCGCCGCCACGGCTCTGGCCCTCCTTGCCCTCGGCGAGGTCACCGGACAGGGGCACGACCCGGCGCGCGCACTCCCCGGCCTCCCCGGGCTCCTCGCCCTGGCGCTGGGCGCGACCGCCCCCTTCGCCTTCGTCCGCTCCCAGCTCCTGCTCACCGCCACCGCCCTCACCGCGGCCGCGCTGCTGGCCCCCCTCACGTACGGGCGGACGCTGTACGCGGGGCTCCCGGCGCTCGCCGCCGCCCTGTACCTGGTGGGGCGGCGCCGGCCGGGCCGCACCGCCGTCCTGTTCGCCGTGCCCTTCACCGCGTACGCGCTCACGGACGACGCGGGGCCCTACGGCGTCGTCCTCCTCGCGGGCGCGGCGGCCGCGCTCACCGCGGGCGGCGCCCGGCGCGCGAAGGCCGAGGCGGCTCGCCGTTCCGCCGCCGACTGGGCGTACGCGGACACGGCCCTCGCCCATGCCGCGCTCGGTGAACGAGCCCGCATCGCACGGGAGTTGCACGACATCGTGGCCCACCACATCTCGACGATCTCGGTGCAGGCGGAGACCGCCCGGTACACGACCCCGGATCTGCCGCCCGAGGGCGCCGAGCGGTTCCTGGCCATCGGCGACACGGCCCGGCTCGCCCTCACCGAGATGCGCCGGCTGCTCGGTGTGCTGCGCGAGGACGCCCCGGCCGAACCCGCGCGAGCCGCGACCCGTACGCCCCAGCCGGGCCTCGACCAGCTCGTCACCCTCGTCGACGAGGCCCGCGCGGCGACCGGCACGGCCGTCCGCCTCATCGTCCGCGGGCACGTCACGGCCCTCGACCCGGGCCTGGAACTCACCGCGTACCGCATCGTCCAGGAAGCCCTGACCAACGCGCGCCGGCACGCGCCGGGCGTCGCCGTGGACGTCGAACTGCACTACAGGGAGAGCGAGTTGGCGATACGCGTACGGGACTGCGGCCCCGGCACGGGCCCCGGCGAACCGGGCCATGGACTGCTCGGCATGCGCGAACGCATCGCGATGGCGGGTGGCACCCTGCACGCGGGCCCGGCCCCGGCGGGCGGCTTCCTCGTCGACGCGATCCTGCCGGTAAGGCCCCCCGCCTCATGAGCGACGCCATCCGTATCGTCGTCGCCGACGACCAGGACGTCGTACGGGCCGGGTTCGGCGCGCTCCTCGACAGCCAGCAGGACTTCACGGTGGTCGGCAGCGCCCCCGACGGCGCCGAAGCACTCCGTATCTGCCGCGACGTCCGCCCCGACCTGGTCCTGATGGACGTCCGCATGCCCGGCATGGACGGCATCGAGGCGACCCGCCGCATCACCCGCGAACTGGCCGCCACCCGCATCGTGATGCTGACGACCTTCGACCTCGACGAGTACGTGTACGACGCGCTCGCCGCGGGCGCCAGCGGCTTCCTGCTGAAGGACATGCAGGCCGAGCGGCTCTTCGAGGCGGTCCGCGTCGTCGCGGCGGGCGAGGCACTGCTCGCGCCGACGGTCACGCGCCGGCTCATCGCGGAGTTCACTCGCCTGCGCCCGCGCGCGGAGCCCCAACAGGCCCGCGCCGTGGAGGCGTTGACCCCGCGCGAACGCGAGGTGCTGCGCCTGATCGCCGAGGGCCTGTCCAACCAGGAGATCGCGGCCCGTCTCGTCGTCGGCAGCGAGACCGTGAAGACCCACGTCAGCCGGGTCCTCGCCAAGCTCGGAGTCCGCGACCGGGCGCAGGCAGTGGTGGCGGCGTACGAGTCGGGGCTCGTCGTGCCGCGCTCGGGCTGAGCATGCCGCAGAACGCGTCAGGGCCCGAGGTCCTTCGACCTCGGGCCCTGACCTGACGCACGTACAGCCGGTTACTTCTTCTCGACCGGCTTGCGCAGCTGGATGTTGAGCTCGCGCAGGCGCGACTCGTCCAGCTCGGTGGGCGCGCCCATCATCAGGTCCTGCGCGTTGCCGTTCAGCGGGAACGAGATGGTCTCCCGGATGTTCGGCTCGTCGGCGAGGAGCATGACGATGCGGTCGACGCCCGGGGCGATCCCGCCGTGCGGCGGGGCGCCGAAGCGGAACGCGCGGAGCATGCCCGCGAACTCGGCCTCGACGGTGTCGCGGTCGTAGCCCGCGATCTCGAAGGCCTTGAGCATGATCTCCGGCTCGTGGTTCCGGATCGCGCCGGAGGACAGCTCCGTGCCGTTGCAGACGATGTCGTACTGCCAGGCCAGGATGTCAAGCGGGTCCTTCTCCTCCAGGTCCTGCATACCGCCCTGCGGCATGGAGAACGGGTTGTGGGAGAAGTCGATCTTGCCGGTCTCCTCGTCCTTCTCGTACATCGGGAAGTCGACGATCCAGCAGAAGCGGAAGACGCCCTCCTCGAAGTGGCCCGCGCGCTTGGCGGCCTCGACGCGGACCGCGCCCATGATCTTCGAGACCTCGTCGAACTCGCCCGCGCCGAAGAACACGGCGTGGCCGGCCGCGAGGCCGAGGCGCTCAGTGAGGACCTTGACGTTCTCCTCGGTGAGGAACTTGGCGATCGGGCCCGCGAACGTGCCGTCCTCGCCGACGCGGATCCAGGCCAGGCCCTTCGCGCCCTGCTCGACCGCGTAGTCACCGAGGCCGTCGAAGAACTTGCGGGACTGCGAGGCGGTGTCCGGGACGGGCAGCGCGCGCACGTGCTTGCCGGCGAACGCCTTGAACTCGGAGCCCTCGAACACGTCGGTGATGTCGACGAGTTCGAGCTTGGCGCGCAGGTCCGGCTTGTCGTTGCCGTACTTCAGCATCGACTCGCGGAACGGGATCCGCGGGAACGGGCTGGTGACCTCGCGGCCGCCTCCGAACTCCGTGAAGATCTCCGTCATGAGCTTCTCGATCGGGCGGAAGACGTCTTCCTGCTCGACGAAGCTCATCTCGATGTCGAGCTGGTAGAACTCGCCCGGCGAGCGGTCCGCGCGCGCGTCCTCGTCGCGGAAGCACGGCGCGATCTGGAAGTAGCGGTCGAAGCCCGAGATCATCAGGAGCTGCTTGAACTGCTGCGGCGCCTGGGGGAGGGCGTAGAACTTGCCCGGGTTCAGGCGGGACGGGACGACGAAGTCGCGGGCGCCCTCGGGGGAGGTCGCGGCGAGGATCGGCGTCGCCATCTCGTTGAAGCCGAGGTTGACCATCTTCGAGCGGATCGAGGCGATGACCTCGCTGCGCAGCATGATGTTGCGGTGCATGCGCTCGCGGCGCAGGTCCAGGAAGCGGTACTCCAGGCGGCGCTCCTCGCCCACCCCGTCGTCCTGGTTGATCTGGAACGGCAGCTGCTGGGCCGCGCCGAGCACCTCGACCTCGGACGCCTCGATCTCGACCTCGCCGGTGGGCAGCTCCGGGTTGACGTTGTCCGCGCCGCGGGAGACGACCTTGCCGTCGACGCGGACGACCGTCTCCTTGGTCAGCTTGTCGAGGACCTCGGCAGCCTTGGTGCCCGGACGGGCGACGAGCTGCGTGATGCCGTAGTGGTCGCGCAGATCGATGAAGAGGATGCCGCCCAGGTCTCGGCGATTGTGCAGCCAGCCGCTCAGCCGGACGTCGGAGCCGACGTCAGAGGCGCGGAGCTCGCCGCAGGTGTGGGACCTGTACCGATGCATCGTCGTTCATCCAGCCTTTGCACTTGGGGTTCCCCGGGAGACAACCGGGATCCCCCCAAGCGTACCGGGCACAGCGGCCGCTCCGGGCGGCCCGTCGGCGCCGCCCCGCCGCTCCTCTGGTGGCACCCGGCGATCACCTCTTTCTAGAGTGGTGCAATGCGCACTGGTGAGCCCCTCCCTCCCGTGGAGGACGTTCTCGCCGCTCTGGCCACCGGGCTGTGGCGATGGGACAACCGGGCGGGGCTCGTCACTTTCGACGCCGAGGCCGCCCGGCTGATCGGCCTGCCCACCATCCCCGGGGGCGAGCCGGTCGCCCTGACGGAGTCCGCCGCCCGCGCGCGTTTCCATCCGGTCGACTGGAACGAGATAGACGGGATCGTGCAGCTCGCCGTCGCCGAGGGCACCCTCGCCGAGGCCCGGCTGCGCGTCATGGACGGCAAGGGCCGGGTGCTGCGCACCGTACGCAGCCGCTCCAAGCCGATCGTGCACGGCGACGCCCCGGACTCGTACGAGCTGATCGGGACGCTCCAGGAGGTCTCCGAGCCGCCGCCTGAGGCCGCCTCGCGAACCCCGGTGACCGGCGACTGGCGGCGCTCGCGCGAGGCCTTCCTGCTGGACGCGGGGCGGGCGCTCGCCGAGGCCGGGTCCACGGAGGAGGTCCTGCGGGTCGCCGCCGGGCTCTCCATGCCGGGGTTCTCGCCGGACGGCCTCGCGGTGTTCGGCGTCGCGGGCGACCGGCTCACCGTCATCGGGCACCACGGCCAGGAGGACGGCGACGAGTCCCCGTTCACCGACATGGACCTGCGCACCGACTATCCGGGCGCCGAGGTCGTCCGCACCGGACGCGCGGTCTATCTGTCCTCACCGGAGGAGTACCGCGCCCGCTACCCGGCGGCCTGGCCGCTGGCCGCCCGCTTCGAGCGCAAATCGTGGGCGTTCCTGCCGCTGATCGTCGCGGGCCGCACGATCGGCGCGTGGATGGCGGGCTTCACCTACCCGGTGTCCTTCACGCCCGACGAGCGCTCGGTCCTCACCACGGTCGCCCGGATGCTGGCGCAGGCCCTCTCCAGGGCCGGGGTCGCCGAGTCCGAGCGGGAGCTCACCGACGGCCTGCAAAAGACGATGCTGCCCTCGCTCGGCCCCGAGATCCCCGGCATGAGCATCGCCGCCCGGTACGTGCCGACCGGCGGCGGGCTCCAGGTCGGCGGCGACTGGTACGACATGATCCCGCTGCCCGGCGGCGGCATCGCCCTGGTCATCGGCGACGTGCAGGGCCACGACGTGCGCGCGGCGGGCCTCATGGGGCAGCTCCGGGTCGCCCTGCGCGCGTACGCCTCCGAGGGGCACAGGCCGGACGCCGTGCTCTCCCGCGCCTCCCGCTTCCTGCACGGCATCGGCGACACCGACGACTCCGGGGCCGACCCGCGCTTCGCGACCTGTCTGTACGTCCAGGCCGACCCGGCCACCGGCGTCCTGGAGATCGCCCGCGCCGGGCACCCGGACCCCGCGATCCGGATGGCCGACGGCACCGTCCTCGTCCGTCCCACCGCGGGCGGACTGCCGCTCGGCGTCGACCCGGACACGGACTATCCGACGACCCGCCTCGTCCTCGAACCCGGCGAGACGCTGCTCATCTGCACGGACGGCCTGATCGAGACGGGCGGGCACGACCTCGACACCGGCTGGTCGCGGATCCGCTCGGCCCTGGAGTCCGGCCCGGACGAGCGCCTGGAGGAGATGGCCGACGCCCTGGTGCAGGCGGTCCACGGCCCCTCCTCGCACCACACCACGGGGCCGCTCGCGGACCGCCGCGAGGACGACATCGCGCTGTTGCTGCTGCGCCGCACCACCCAGTCGGCCGGTGCCACCGTCACCCGGCGCACCGCGATGACCGTCGCCCAGGCCGAGCCCGAGCGGATCGCCGCCGCCCGCCAGCAGCTGCGGGAGCTGCTGCACGACTGGGCCGACCCGGATCAGACGGACTCGGCGGTGCTGCTCGTCTCCGAGATGGTCACCAACGTCCTGGTGCACACCGACGGCGACGCGCTCCTGGTCGCCGAGATGACCCGGCACGGCGCCGAACCCCGCCGCCTGCGCGTGGAGGTCGCGGACGCCTCCGACGACCTGCCGCACAAGCGGCGCCCCGGCGAGCTGGCGTCGTCGGGGCGCGGTCTGGTGCTCATGGAGCTGCTCGCCGACCGCTGGGGCGTGGACCCGCGGGGCGACGGCAAGAACATCTGGTTCGAGCTCTACGAGCCCTCGACGGACCCCGCGGACCCCGCGGACCCCGCGGACTCGGTGGACCCGGCGGCCCCGGACGCCCCGTCACCCGTTTCACGTGAAACAGAAGGCGGGTCTTCGCCCATGTCATCCGGCGCGTAACGCCTCCTCAACTCCCCGAGGACGCCGAACGCGGCGGCCACCAGCGGCACCGCCAGCAGCATCCCGAGAATGCCCGCGACCGCCGCACCCGCCGTGATCGCCAGCATCACCATCGCGGGGTGCATCTGGACGGTCCGCGACTGGATCATCGGCTGGAGGATGTGCCCCTCCAGCTGCTGCACGGCGAGGATCACCCCGAGCGTCCACAGGGCGATGATCAGCCCCCGGTCGGCGAGCGCGACGAGCACGGCGACGGCCCCGGACAGGGTCGCGCCGAGGTAGGGGATGTACGCGCCGACGAAGACCAGCGCGCCGAGCCCGACCGCGCCCGGCACCTGGAGGATCAGCAGCCCGATCGTGATGCAGATGGCGTCGATGAGCGCGATGAACGTCGTGCCGCGCATGAATCCGGAGATCGCCTCGAAGGCCCGCCGCCCCATGGCCTCCAGGATCTCGCCGTGGTGCGGGGCGATGCTGCGCGCGAGGCCCGTGGCCCGGTTGGAGTCCTTCAGGAAGAAGAAGGTGAGCAGCAGCGCGAGCACGCTCGTGGCGAGCAGCGAGCCGAGCGCGGACAGCCCGGCGATCACCCCGCCCGCCAGGTTGGAGCCCCACTTGCCGACCTGGTCCTTGGCGTTGTCGGCGACGTTGCCGAGGTCGTCGGCGCCGACGATGCCCACGTGGTCCCTGAGCCAGTCGCCGGCCTGCCGGAGCGAGTCGACGATCTGCTCGCCGGTGTCGATCAGCGCGGTGACGACGATGTAGCCGGCGCCGCCGACCACGGCGACGAGCGCGACGCAGGTGAGGATGGCGGCCAGCGCGCGCGGCAGTTTCAGTTTGGTCAGCCACTCGAAGACCGGTCCGAGCAGCGCGGTGCCGAGCAGCGCGAGCAGCACGGGCGTGACGGCCGACTGGAAGATGATGACCAGCGCGATACCGACGGCGGCGACACCCACGACGAGCAGGACGACGACGCACCAGGCGGCGAGGCGGCGGGCGGGATCGGGGAGGAGTGGCTTACCGGTCTGCACCCCGCCAGTTGATCATGCGCGCGAACGCCCCGCCTCCCGGCCGGGTCCGGCCGAGTGACGGTGCGTCACTTCTTGCGTCACTTCTCCTGGTTCGTGCACCGCATCACGTGTGCGGCAGGCGCTCCTTGCTCGGGATGACGCCGAGCTTTCCGGCCTGGAAGTCGTCGAAGGCCTGCTGGAGCTCGGCCTTGTTGTTCATCACGAACGGGCCGTAGTGCGCCATGGGCTCACGGATCGGCTGACCGCCCAGGATGACCACTTCGAGGTCGGGGGTGTTCGCGTCCTGGTTCTCGTCGGCGCGCACGGTCAGGGACGAGCCCGCGCCGAACACGGCGGTCTGTCCCGTGTGCACGGGACGCCGGTCGGCGCCGACGGTGCCCTTGCCCGCGAGCACGTACACGAGCCCGTTGTAGTCCTCGCGCCAGGGCAGCGTCGCCTCGGCGCCCGGCCGGACGGTGGCGTGCACCATCGTGATCGGGGTGTGCGTGATGCCGGGGCCCTCGTTGCCGTCCAGCTCACCGGCGATGACACGGAGCAGCGCGCCGCCGTCGGCGGTCGTGAGCAGCTTGACCTGGCCACCGCGGATGTCCTGGTAGCGCGGGTTCTGCATCTTGTCCTTGGCGGGCAGGTTGACCCACAGCTGGAGGCCGTGGAACAGACCGCCGCTCATGACGAGCGACTCCGGCGGCGTCTCGATGTGCAGCAGACCCGAGCCGGCCGTCATCCACTGGGTGTCGCCGTTGGTGATGGTGCCGCCACCGCCGTGCGAGTCCTGGTGGATGAAGGTGCCGTCGATGATGTACGTGACGGTCTCGAAGCCGCGGTGCGGGTGCCAGGGGGTGCCCTTGGGCTCGCCGGCCTCGTACTCCACCTCACCCATCTGGTCCATCATGATGAACGGGTCGAGGTGCTTGTAGTTGATCCCGGCGAACGCGCGGCGCACCGGGAAACCCTCCCCTTCGAAACCGCTGGGCGCGGTCGTCACGGCGAGCACGGGGCGCGCCACGGCGTCCGCCGGCGCGGCCACACGGGGCAGGGTCAGCGGGTTCTCGACGGTCACAGCGGGCATGGCGGCCTCCTCGGGGTCTGCCATCAATTTAGTTGAACAGTGAACATCTCGCAAGTCGCCGACTATTCCCGGGCATGCGAAAGGCCCGGACGCGAGGCGCGTCCGGGCCCGTACGAGCCGGTCAGGGGGGGCGGAGGAGCTAGCCGTCTACGAAGTAATGGCGCCTAGCCATACATGCGGCGCATCGCGAAGTCGACCATCTCCTCGACCGCCTTCGCGTCGAAGACCATCCGGTGCTCGCCCTCCATGTCGAGGACGAAGCCGTACCCGGTGGGCAGCAGGTCGATCACCTCGGCGCCCGTGATGACGAAGTACTTGGACTCCTTGCCCGCGTACCTGCGCAGCTCCTTGAGCGTGCTGAACATCGGGATCACCGGTTGCTGCGTGTTGTGCAGCGCGAGGAAGCCCGGGTTGTCCCCGCGCGGGCAGTAGACCTTCGACGAGGCGAAGATCTGCTGGAAGTCCTCGGCGGACATCGAGCCCGTGGTGAACGCGCGGACCGCGTCCGTGAGCGAGGGCGGTGACGGCTCCGGGTACAGCGGCGGAGCCTGCTGCCCGTACCCGCCCTGCGGCGGCGCGTACTGCTGCTGCCCGGCGCCCGGGCTCTGGTCGTAGCCGTACATGAGGGAAAGACTACCGACGCCCCAGGGGGTGGCGGGACGGGAGCGCCAAGGCGCCTAGTTCGTCACAGATGCCCACTGGGGGTTGATTCTTATTACCCACGGGTAGCATCCTGTTGGTTACTAGTTGGTATGCGTACGAGGACGGTCCGGACGACCCGGACGACCCGCCTCCCCGATCTTTAACGGAGCCGTCGCCATGGGGCATTACAAGTCGAATCTCCGCGACATCGAGTTCAACCTCTTCGAGGTGCTCGACCGCGACAAGCTGTACGGCACCGGCCCGTTCGGGGACATGGATGTCGACACCGCCAAGAGCATCCTCGAAGAGGTCGCCCGCCTCTCCGAGAACGACCTCGCGGAGTCCTTCGCGGACGCCGACCGCAACCCGCCGGTCTTCGACCCCGAGACCAACACGGCGCCGGTCCCGGCCTCCTTCAAGAAGTCCTACAAGGCGTTCATGGACGCCGAGTACTGGCGCCTCGGCCTGCCCGAGGAGATCGGCGGCACCACCGCCCCGCGCTCCCTGATCTGGGCCCACGCGGAGCTGATCCTCGGCGCCAACCCGGCGGTCTGGATGTACTCCTCGGGCCCGGCGTTCGCCGGCATCCTCTTCGAGGAGGGCAACGAGGCGCAGAAGAAGGTCGCCGAGATCGCCGTCGAGAAGCAGTGGGGCTCGACGATGGTGCTTACCGAGCCGGACGCCGGTTCGGACGTCGGCGCGGGCCGCACCAAGGCCGTCGAGCAGGCGGACGGCTCCTGGCACATCGAGGGCGTGAAGCGCTTCATCACGTCCGGTGAGCACGACATGTCGGAGAACATCCTCCACTACGTCCTCGCCCGCCCCGAGGGCCACGGCCCCGGCACCAAGGGCCTCTCCCTCTTCCTCGTCCCGAAGTTCGAGTTCGACTGGGAGACCGGCGAGCTGGGCGAGCGCAACGGCGTCTACGCCACGAACGTCGAGCACAAGATGGGCCTCAAGGCCTCCAACACGTGCGAGATGACCTTCGGCGACCAGCACCCCGCCAAGGGCTGGCTGATCGGCGACAAGCACGACGGCATCCGCCAGATGTTCCGCATCATCGAGTTCGCCCGCATGATGGTCGGCACGAAGGCGATCTCCACGCTGTCGACGGGCTACCTCAACGCCCTCGAGTACGCCAAGGAGCGCGTCCAGGGCTCCGACCTGGCCCGCAGCACGGACAAGACCGCGCCGAAGGTCACCATCACGCACCACCCGGACGTCCGCCGCTCCCTGATGACGCAGAAGGCGTACGCGGAGGGCATGCGCACGCTCGTCCTCTACACGGCCTCCGTGCAGGACGCGATCCAGGTCAAGGAGACCGCCGGCGAGGACGCCTCCGCCGAGCACGCGCTCAACGACCTCCTCCTGCCCATCGTCAAGGGCTACGGCTCCGAGAAGGGCTACGAGCAGCTCGCCCAGTCGCTCCAGACGTTCGGCGGCTCCGGGTTCCTCCAGGAGTACCCGATCGAGCAGTACATCCGGGACTCCAAGATCGACACCCTCTACGAGGGCACGACCGCGATCCAGGGCCAGGACTTCTTCTTCCGGAAGATCGTCCGCAACCAGGGCGCCGCGCTGAACGCGCTCTCCGAGGAGATCAAGAAGTTCCTCGCCGTGGAGACCGGTGGCGAGGAGCTGACCGCGGCCCGCGAGACGCTCGGCAAGGCCGCCGGCGAGCTGGAGGCCATCGTCGGCCTCATGATCAACGACCTGGTCGCCACCGAGCAGGACGTGAAGTCCATCTACAAGGTGGGCCTGAACACGACCCGCCTCCTGATGGCCTCCGGTGACGTCGTCGTCGGCTACCTGCTCCTGAAGAGCGCGGCCGTCGCCGCGGAGAAGCTGGCCGCGGGTGCCTCGGGCAAGGACGTCGCGTTCTACCAGGGCAAGATCGCCGCCGCGAAGTTCTTCGCCGCGAACGTCCTGCCGGGTGTCACGGGTGCGCGCAAGCTCGCCCAGACGACGAGCGAGTCGGGCGTCGACCTCATGGACCTCGACGAGGCGTCCTTCTAGACCCTGTCGTGGTTGGGCCCGTCGTCCCGTGTTGCGGGGCGACGGGCCTTTGCCTTTGGCCACAGTGCATGGCCTCGTCCGCGGACGCGCCCACTCACGGTTGCGCGCGCAGTTCCCCGCGCCCCTTTCAGGGCGCGGGGAACTGCGCAAACGCGAGCACGGCAGGGCCGCAGGACGCCGGCGCAACCGCACCCCGCAGGGTCTGCGCGAGGGCCGCCGGAGGCAGGTCACAGGGGCCGCGCCCCACCCGGAGGGACTGGCTACCCTTGGCCGCATGAACACCGCCTCCCGCCCCTTCGATCGCGGGCACACCGACGACCTGATGTCCTTCCTCGCGGCGAGTCCCACGCCGTACCACGCCGTGGCCAACGTGGCCGCACGCCTGGAGAAGGCGGGCTTCCAGCAGGTCGCGGAGACCGACGCCTGGGACGGGACGAGCGGCGGAAAGTTCGTGACCCGCGGCGGCGCCGTCATCGCCTGGTACGTGCCGGAGGGCGCGAGCGCCCACACACCGTTCCGGATCGTCGGCGCGCACACCGACTCCCCGAACCTGCGCGTGAAGCCCCAGCCCGACATGACGAGCAACGGCTGGCGCCAGATCGCCGTCGAGATCTACGGCGGACCGCTCCTGAACTCCTGGCTCGACCGCGACCTCGGCCTCGCCGGCCGCGTCTCGCTGCGCGACGGCACCGAGCGCCTGGTGAACGTCGACCGCGCCCTGCTGCGCGTCCCGCAGCTCGCCATCCACCTGGACCGATCGGTCAGCTCGGACGGCCTCAAGCTCGACAAACAGCGCCACATGCAGCCCATCTGGGGCCTCGGCGGCGACGTCCACGAGGGCGACCTGCTCTCCTTCCTCGAGGACGAGAACGGGCTCGGCCGCGGCGACATCACCGGCTGGGACCTCATGACGTACGCCATCGAGGCCCCCTCCTACCTGGGCCGCGACAAGGAACTCGTCGCCGGGCCCCGCATGGACAACCTGCTCTCCGTGCACGCCTGCACCGCCGCGCTCGCCGAGGTCTCCAAGCAGGAGAACCTCCCGTACATCCCGGTGCTCGCCGCCTTCGACCACGAGGAGAACGGCTCGCAGTCCGACACCGGCGCCGACGGCCCGCTGCTCGGCACGGTCCTTGAGCGCTCCGTGTTCGCACGCGGCGGCTCCTACGAGGACCGGGCGCGCGCCTTCGCGGGCACGATCTGCCTCTCCTCCGACACCGGCCACGCCGTGCACCCCAACTACGGCGAGCGCCACGACCCGACGCACCACCCGCGCGCCAACGGCGGGCCGATCCTCAAGGTGAACGTCAACAACCGTTACGCGACGGACGGCTCGGGCCGCGCCGTCTTCGCGGCCGCGTGCGACAAGGCGGGCGTCCCGTTCCAGTCGTTCGTGTCCAACAACGCGATGCCGTGCGGCACCACCATCGGCCCGATCACCGCGGCCCGGCACGGCATCAAGACCGTCGACATCGGCACCGCGATCCTCTCCATGCACAGCGTGCGCGAACTGTGCGGCGCCGACGACCCGTACCTGCTCGCGAACGCGCTCACGGCGTTCCTGGAGGGCTGAACTCCGGTGTGAGAACGAGGGGTTCGGGGGTACCCGGGCCCCTCACGCAATTCCGCACACACCGCAGGAGGCGGACCTGATGAGCCTTGGGGGTTGCATCATCCTGATCGCTGTCGGCGCGATCCTCGCGTTCGCGACCGACTGGCACATGGAGAGCGTCAACCTCGACCTGGTCGGCTGGATCCTGATGATCGTCGGCCTGATCGGGGTCTTCGTGTTCCGCAGTATCGGCAAACGAAGGGGTCTGATCCCACCGGCCAACCGCACGACCGTGATCGAGGACGACCGGGACCGCCGCGTCTGAGCCCGCGCCCGGCGATATTCTCGAACGTCAGCGACGTCGGGCCCGCCGGGAGAGTGCACGTACATGGAGTTCCAGCTCCTCGGACCCGTGGCGGTCAACGGAGGCGCCGGTTCCGTGCCGCTCGGTCCCGCCAAGCGGCGCAGCCTGCTCGCGATGCTGCTGCTGCGGTCCCCGTCCGCGGTCTCCGTCGACACCCTCACCGAAGCACTGTGGGAGGACGAGCCGCCGCTGCACGCGCGCACCGTCATCCAGGGCCATGTGTCCCGGCTGCGGGCGCTGATATCCGAGGCGGGCCTGGACACGTACGACGTCGAACTCACCACGCAGGGCCGGGCGTACGCGCTGCGGCTGCCCGAGACGCTGCTCGACGCCCGCCGCTTCGAGGACCTGGTGGGCCTGGCCAGGCGGCAGCGCGACCCGGCGGACGCGGCGCTGATGCTCCGCGAGGCGCTCGCGCTGTGGCAGGGGGACGCGCTGGGCGGCACGGTGGCCACGCCCCCACTGCGCGCCGCCGCGTCCGCCCTGGTGGAGAGCCGACTCGCCACGGTCGAGCAACTGGCCGCCACCTACGGCGAGTTGGGCACCCATGACCGCGCCGTCGCGCTGCTGAGCGGCGAGGCCGCCACCCACCCGCTGCGCGAACCACTGATCGCCGAGCTGATCCGGGCGCTGTACCGGGCAGGCCGCCAGTCGGACGCCCTGGAGCAGTACCACCGCACCCGCAGGGAACTCGCCGACGCGATGGGCGTCGACCCGGGACCCGTGCTGCGCGCCGCGTACGAGGAGGTCATCGGAGCGGACGGCACCACCGGTCCGGCCCCCGGGCCCGGCGGCACCCCCGCCCCCGATCTGCTGCCCCGCCCTCCCCGCGGCTTCCACGGGCGGCACCGCGAACTCTCCGCGCTCACCCGGGCCACCACCGCCACCCAGTCGCCCATCGCCCTGCTCACCGGGCCCGCCGGTGTCGGCAAGACCTCCCTCGCGGTGCACTGGGCACACACGCACACCGACACCCACCCCGACGGCCGGCTCTTCGCCGACCTGCGCGGGCACAGCGGCGGCGAACCGGCCGACCCCATCGACGTACTCCGGGAGTTCCTGCTCGCGCTCGGCGTGGAGGCGGCCGCCGTGCCCGCGTCCGTCGAGGCCGCCGCGGCGCGCTTCCGGTCCCTGGTCAGGAAGCGGCGGCTGCTCGTCGTCCTCGACAACGCACGGGACTCCGCGCAGATCCGCCCGCTGCTGCCCGGAGGCGACGGCTGCACCACCCTCGTCACCAGCCGCACCCGCCTGGACGCCGTGATGGCCGAGGACTGCGCGAGCCCCGTCCCGGTCACCGTGCTCGGCGCGGACGACGCCGCGGGACTGCTGACCGCCGCGCTCGGCGAGCCCGATTCCGGCCGCGCCCCCGACGCCGTACGGGAGATCGCCCGGCTCTGCGACGGGCTGCCGCTCGCCCTGCGCATCGCCGCCGCCCGCCTCAAGGGCCGGCCGCACTGGACCGCAGCCGACCTGGCCTCCGAACTCGCCGACGAACACGGCCGACTGGCGCTCCTGTCCGCGGAGGACACCGGCGTGGAGACCGCCCTGCGCGCCTCCGTCGCCCGCCTGGACGCCGCCGACGCCGCACTGCTCGGCGCGCTCGGGCACTCCTTCACCCGGCGCAGCGACGCGTACGCCGCCGCGGCCGCCGCCGGGATCGGGCTCGCCGAGGCCCGCGCGGGGCTCGACCGGCTGGCCGCCGCCCACCTCGTCCAGGAGGCGGGCCCCGACCACTACGGCCTGCACGACCTCGTGCGGCTCTACGCGCGCGGGATGCCCCGCGACGAAGGGCCCGACGCCGTCACCCGGCGCCTTGTCGACCACTGGCTGCGGGCCCAGCACGCCGCCGTGGACGTGTTCGACCCCACCGGGGCACGGACCGTCGCGCTGCCCGAAGGGTTCGACACCGGGCCGCCCGTGCCCCGGTTCGCCGAACGGGACGCCGTGTTCGGCTGGTTCCTGGCCGAGGAGAGGTCGCTGATGGCCGCCGTCTCGGCCGCCGCCCGGCTCGGCGACGACGACCGCACCTGGCGGATCGCCGCCCTGCTGTGGCCGCTCGTCCACTGGCACCCGCACCCCGGCTGGCAGCTGCCGCTGCGCACGGCGCTCGCCGCCGCCGAACGGATCGGCTCCACCCAGGGCATCGGCTGGCTGCGGGCCGTCACCGGCATGCTGTTCGTGGAGACCGGGCAGTTCGCACGGGCCGAGACCTTCCTGGCCGGTGCGGTGGCGCCGCTGCGCACCTTCGCGCCCGAGGTCTCCTGCCAGGTCCTCGTCATGCTCGCCGTCGCCCGGCACCGGCACGGCGACCCGGCAGGCGTACTCGACGCGCTGGCGGACGCGGCGCACGACGCCCGTACGGCCGCCCATCCGATCGCGGTCACCCTGGAGCACTACCACGCCACCCATGTCGCCCTCGTCCAAGGCGACTTCACGGCGGCCGCCGAGCACACGGCCCGCTGCATCGCCGCCATCCCCGACAACGAGATCGCCGGCTGGCGCCCGCTGATCTGGGAGTCGTACGGCATCTCGCTGCACCACAGCGGGCTGCACCAGGAGGCCCGCGAGGCGCTGCTCGCCGCGGTCGCCGCCAACGAGGAGGAGGACCTTCCGGCACGTACGGTGCGCACGCTGACCCGGCTCTGCGATGTCGCCGCCGAGCTCGACGAGCCGCTCTCGGAGGCCTCCTACCGGGCCAGGGCCGAGCAGCTCCAGCAGTCCCTCACACGACCTTGACCGGGCCTTCACCTGCGACGACGCTTCGTTAGTGGGGTGTTAGCGGAACGCCAGCGGCGGGCGGCAGGGTCGTAACCGTCAACAAACCTAACGATCACGGGGGACCTGCTCATGCGTACCGCCCTGCGTAAGAACACCATGTTTGCCGTCGCCGCCGCGGCGCTCGCCTTCTCGCTGACCGCCTGCAACGACGGCTCGGGCACCGAGGACAACGGCGCCGCCGCGTCCGCGTCGAGCAGCGCGAGCGCCGAGAGCAGCCCCGCCGCCGACTCCACCGAGGGCGCGCCCGCCGCCGAGGGCGACCAGAGCGGTTCCGCCGGCGGCCAGGACTCCGCCGCCCCGGCCGAGGGCTCCGGCTCCGGCTCCGGCTTCGACACGGGCGCCAAGGGCGAATGCATCAACACCGGCGGCGCCGACGGCTGTTACGAGGGAACCCTGTCCTATCTGGCCGACCACAAGATGACGGTCGGCGACCAGGCCTTCGACGTCGATGACAGCACCAAGATCCTCGGCGCCGCGGCGATCTGCGCGCCCTCGGACGGCTCGGTGTCGACCGACGACAACAACACGGGCACGACCCCGTGCACGTACGACCAGCTGGTGAAGGCCGCCAAGATGGGCACCGTCAAGGTGCGGGTCAACAAGGACTCGGAGGGCGTCGCCTCGGCGGTCGCCGAGTTCTACCACCCGTAACCGGCGGCGCTACGCGTCCATCCCCGCGAGCACCAGCGGCAGCCGCTCGGCTCCGCCCTCGTCCACCACCACGACCGGGACACCCCAGTCCTGCTGGTGGACGTGGCAGGCGGGGTACTCGTTCTCCGGGTCGTCGTCGCAGGACGCGGCCATCGCCGAAACGTGCAGGACGCCCTCGGTGACGTCGGGGTTCAGGGTCAGTTCGCGGGAAAGGTCCGTGCCCGCGCCGTCGCCCGCCGCCAGCAGCTCGGGCGGCGTCGACGAGACGAGGAGGCGGGTCGAGGGCCCGTACCGGGTGTCGAGCTTCTGCCCGGACGGGGCCTGGAACACCACGTCCAACTTGAGCCGCCCGCCCGCCACCTCGGTCGCCGCCCGCTGCGTGCGGTGCGCGACCGACTCGACGCGCACGGCCTCCTCGGGCAGGCGGAGACGGGTCAGCCGGTGCCGCGCGGACTCGACCACGACCACGTCGTCCCCGACGACCACGGCGTCGCTCGGCTCCCGCAGATCCGTGGCCAGGGTGCTCACCTGACCCGTCGCCGGGTCGTAGCGCCGCAGGGCGTGGTTGTACGTGTCCGAGACCGCGACCGAGCCGTCGGGCAGCGCGGTCACGCCCAACGGATGCTGGAGCAGCGCCTGTCCGGCGTCCCCGTCGCGATGTCCGAAGTCGAAGAGCCCGGTGCCGACGGCGGTGTGCACGGCGCCGTCCCCGTCCACGTACCGCAGCGCGCTGGTCTCGGAGTCGGCGACCCAAAGGCGCGACCCGTCCGCCGACACGGCGAGGCCCGACGGCTGCGCGAACCAGGCCTCGTCGCCGGGCCCGTCCACCAGGCCCTCGTTCGTCGTCCCCGCCGCGACGGCGACCGTCCCCGCCTCGGGGTCGTACGTCCACAACTGGTGCACGCCCGCCATGGCGATCCACACCTTGCCCCCGAACACGGCGACGTCCCAGGGGGAGGAAAGGTCCACCTCGAGGGCGGGGCCACTGGTCGGTGAGCCCTGCCACCACTGCTTTCCGGTGCCGGCGAGGGTGGTGACGGTGCCGGTCGGGAGGTCGACGGCCCGCAGCGCGTGGTTCACCGTGTCCGCGACCACGACGGTGTTCTCGTCGAGCAGCGCGAGCCCCTGCGGCTCGTTGAAGGAGTCGGCACCGAAGCCCCGCTCCCCACTGCCGAGCCTCCTGACGACGGTCTCCCCGTCCGCCTCCAGCTCCACCAGCTGATGCCGCGTCGTGTCACTGACCAGGAAGTTCCCGGAGGGAAGGGCGACCGCCTTGCCGGGGAACCGCAGATCGGTCGCGACCGGCTCGGGCGCCACATACGGCCCTTCGCCGCGCCGCAGCGTCCCCTTCGCCGCGTGCTCCTCCTCCAACTCGCCGACCAGCGCCTCGATCGCGTGCGCGTGCCCCTCACCGGCGTGCTGCGCGACCACATACCCCTCGGGGTCGATCACGACGAGCGTGGGCCAGGCGCGGACCGCGTACTGCTTCCACGTGGCGAGCTCGGGGTCGTCGAGGACCGGATGCTCCACCCCGTACCGCTCGACGGCGTCGACCACGGCCCCGTGCTCGGCCTCGTGCACGAACTTCGGCGAGTGCACACCGATGATCACGACGGTGTCCCGGTGCTTCTCCTCCAGCTCCCGCAACTCGTCGAGGACGTGCAGGCAGTTGATGCAGCAAAAGGTCCAGAAGTCCAAGATCACGATGCGTCCGCGCAGATCGGCGAGGGTGTACTCGCTGCCTCCCGTGTTCAGCCAGCCGCCCTTTCCGACCAGCTCGGGGGCGCGGACACGGGCTCGGCGGGCGGTGCGGGCGGGCGCGGAGTCGTTCATGGTTCAAGCGTGCCACGCGTGGCCCGTCGTCGAGTCGACGTGGTCCGGTACGGGGTCGTGGGCGTCGCCCGTCGTGGGGGTGCCGGTGGGTTCCAGGAGGAGGATGGAGGTGCCAGGGGCCGCGTGCGGCTTGTGCCAGGTGCCGCGGGGGACCGTGAAGACCGAGCCGCGGGGCAGGACGACATCGCGTTCGGCGTCCTTCTCGCGCAGGGAGATCGTGAGTTCGCCCTCGACGACCAGGAAGAACTCGTCCGTGTCCTCGTGGACGTGCCAGACGTGTTCTCCCTCGACCTTCGCGAGGCGGACGTCGTAGTCGTTGACGGTCGTGACGATGCGGGGGCTCCACAGGGCGTCGAAGGTGGTCAGGGCCTTGGCGAGGTTCACGGGTTCCATGTCCCCCATGCTCGGTGCGGCGCCGGTCCCCCCGCGAGTGCTAGGAATCGCACATGCCGCAAGGATCCTCGCACCGCCCGCAGCACGTCGTCGTCCTCGTCGACGAGGGCGTCAACCCCTTCGAAGTCGGCGTCGCCACGGAGGTGTTCGGGCTGCCGCGACCCGAACTCGGCGACCGTGACCCGTTGTACGAGCTCACGCTCTGCGCCCCGCGCCCGGACATCCGTATGAACCACGGGTTCTTCACGATGGCGGGGGCGGAGGGCCTGGAGGCCGTCGACCGCGCCGACACCCTGATCGTGCCGGGGCGGCCCGACAACGTGGTGCCGCGCACCGAGGCCGTACTCGAAGCCGTGCGGCGGGCGCACGCGCGCGGGGCACGGATCGCGAGCTTCTGCACCGGCACGTTCGCGCTCGCCGAGGCCGGGCTGCTCGACGGGCGGCGGGCCACAACGCACTGGCGGTGGGCCGAGCAGTTCCGCGCGCTGCATCCGAAGGTGCTGCTCGAACCGGATGTGCTGTTCATCGACGAGGGCGACGTGCTGACCGCCGCGGGCAGTGCGGCCGCGCTCGATCTGGGGCTGTATCTCGTACGGCGCGACCATGGAGCAGAGATCGCCGCCTCCGTGTCCAGGCGGCTAGTCTTCGCCGCCCACCGCGACGGAGGGCAACGGCAGTTCATCGAGCGGCCGCTGCCCGAGGTGCCCGACACCTCGCTCGCGCCCGTGCTCACCTGGGCACAGGAACGGCTCGACGAACCGCTCACCGTCGCCGCGCTCGCCGCCCGCGCGGGCCTCAGTCCGGCCACCCTGCACCGCCGCTTCCGCGCCGAACTGGGCACGACGCCGCTGGGCTGGCTCCTTGCCGAGCGCGTGGCTCTCGCCTGCCGGATCATCGAGCGCGGCGAGGAGCGGATCGACGTCGTGGCGGCCAGGAGCGGGCTCGGCAGCGCCGCCAATCTGCGGGTCCATCTGAAGCGGGCGACGGGGCTGAGTCCGTCGGCGTACCGGAAGAGGTTCGGGGGCCGGTCCGCGGGTCCCGGTGTGGCAGGCGGGCGCCGGAGGGATTCGTGACCGACGCTGGGCAGCTATGAGCGAGAGCAGCGGACGCGTCGGCCGTACCGTCCAGTGGGCCACCGAGCAGGTCGAGAGCGTGCGGGAGCGGGTTCCCTTCGTGACGCGCACGGTGCGGCAGTTCGGGGCCGTGCGGTTGCTGGACTCCTCCACGCGGCTGGCCGCGCAGGCGTTCCTGACGGCGATCCCGATGCTGTTCGTCGTCGCCGCCTTCGCGCCGTCGGCCGTGCGGCAGCAGCTGCTCGACTCCTCGCGCACCGCGATGGGGCTCAGCGGCGACTCGCTCGACCAGGTCAAGCAGGTCTACGCGGCGGGGGATTCCGGTACCCGCGACAGCTCGGGGGTGGTCGGGGTCCTCGTCACGCTGCTGTCGGCGACGGCGTGCAGCCGGGCGTTGCAGCGGGTGTGCGAGCGGTCCTGGGGGCTGCCGCCGGCGGGGCTCGGGCTCATCGCCTGGCGGTGGCTCGCGTGGCTCGGGGTGTGGACGGTGGCGATCCTCGCGCAGGGCGTGCTGCGGGACGGCTTCGGCGCGGGGGCGTGGCTGGGGCTCGTGCTGTCGTACGTGACGAGTGTGCTGCTGTGGTGGTGGACGCAGCATCTGCTGCTCGGGAGCCGGGTGGCGTGGCTGCCGCTGCTGCCGGGGGCGCTGCTCACCGGGGCGGGCGTGGTCGCGCTGTCGTGGGCCTCGCATCTGTACATGCCGCGCGTGCTGAACCGTTCGCTCGCGCAGTTCGGCGCGTTCGGGCTCGTGTTCACGCTGCTGTCGTGGCTGATCGTGCTGTTCACGGTGGTGTGCGTGGGGATCTCGGTGGGCCATGTCGTGGCCCGGGAGCGGCCGGTGGCGCGGGTGTTGCGGACGCCTGAAGCGGGGTAGGGCCGCACCCCTCGCGAGGGGTGCGGCCCTGCCGTGTCCGTGCGGTGGCCGGGTTACCGCAGCGGGTTGCCGAACAGCGCCTTGGCGTCGGGGGCGCCGAGGTCCTTCGGGTTGATGGCGGTCGAGCCGGTCGCGGTGATGCCGGTGGCGGTTCCGGGGAACGACCAGACGGCGCCGGAGTTCGCGTTCTCCCCGGTCGCGGAGACCGCGAGGTCGCGGTGGCCGTCACCGTTGGTGTCGAGCAGCCGGCAGCCGGAGCCGAACGCGTCGCCCGACTCGGCGACGCCCGGCACGTTCGCCGAGTTCTGGTTGAGCACCTGGGAGCCCTCGCCGGTCACGCCGTCCGCGGTGCCGTGCAGCAGCGCGACGGCGCCCGCGTCGCTGAGGCCGCTGAAGTCCTCGCCCGCGATGCCGAGGGCGACCTCGGCCTTGCCGTCGCCGTCCACGTCGGCCACGGAGACGCAGGAGCCGAGCTTGTCGCCGTCCTCCTGGGCGCCGTAGAAGCCGGGCAGGGACTGGTCGAAGGACTGGGTGGCATCGTTGTCGAGGCCGTTCGCCGAGCCGAACGCGACGGTGACCTTCTGGTTGGTCTCACCGATGTCGGACTCCTCGGGGTCGGAGCCGACGACCAGGTCGTCGATGCCGTCGCCGTTCACGTCACCGGAGGCCAGTTCCCCCTGGGTCTCCGGTGCCCAGCCGCGCTTGAAGCCCGAACCGCTGCCGTACAGGACGGTGTTGTTCCACATGCCGTCGCCGTTGTACGAGCGCAGGGCCAGGTCGTCGCGGCCGTCGCCGTTGAGGTCGCCGACGGCGTTGAAGAACACGGGTCCGGTCGTCGAGTCCGGTCCGTCGACGCAGCCGTACTCGTCGTCGACGCAGGTGGCGTTGTTCTGGCCGTAGCCCCACCACTCGGACTTGTCCATGAAGTCGAGCTTCTTGGCGGGGGCGCCGGCCTTGGAGACGGGGCCCTTCCACAGCGCGGCGCCCTGGTGCTCGGGATCGTCGCCGTAACTGCCCATGTCGGCGAGGAGGGCCAGGTCGGCCTTGCCGTCGCCGTCGAAGTCGCCGATCTGCGGCGAGCGTCCGTACGTGGCGATCTTCGTGCCGCCGGTCAGGCCGGAGGCGGAGCCCCAGACGATGACGCTGCCGGCGTCCTTGCTCTTGGAGCCGATGACGAGGTCGCTGTAGCCGTCGCCGTCCAGGTCGCCCTTGGTGAGGTACTGGCCGAACGCCTCCTTGGCCGCGGCGGAGCCCGGGATGCCGCTGGTGGAACGGGAGATCAGCTTCTTGTTCGCGGGGTCGAGCCCGTTCGCCGAGCCGTACGTCACCGCGACGTAGCCGGCGCCCGCCTGGCCGGAGATCGTGCCTCCGGGTGCGGCGGTGACGAGGTCGGCGTAGCCGTCGCCGTTGAAGTCGTCGGCGGGGTCGGCCTTCCCCGCGGCCGCCTCGGCGGTGGTGGTTCCGGTGGAGAGCGTCCCCGTGGCCGCTTGGGCCGGGGCCAGTGACACGGCGGTCAGGCCGCCCGCGACGAGGGCCGCGGACAGCAGGCCGATCCGGTTTCTGCGGACGCTGTGGGGTCGTGCGCGCAACATACGGTTCCTTTGGTCGTAAGGTCACGTCCACCTCATACGACCCCATTAATCCCTCGAACGGTTGCACGTACCACTGAATTCGCTTTCTACGTGCGGCTTTTCGAGCCATGAGGAATGCGCCGTTCCCCCATCCGGCCCCGAACGGCCGCCGCGACGAGGGTCCTCCTCCCGACTTCCGGGCACTCATGGACGTATGCGCTACGAAGTGAGAGAGCGGATCCTCGGGATCGGCGAGGACTACTGGATCGAGGACGAGCAGGGCCGCAAGGCGTTCCTCGTCGACGGCAAGGCGATGCGGCTGCGGGACACCTTCGAGCTCAAGGGGCCCGACGGGCAGGTCCTCATCGACATCCACAAGAAGGTCTTCGCGCTGCGCGACACGATGGTGATCGAGCGCGGGGACGAGGAGCTGGCCAGGATCAGGCGCAAGCGGCTGTCCCTGCTGCGCAATCACTACCGTGTGCAGCTGGCCGACGGCAACACGGAGCTCGACGTCAGCGGCAAGATCCTGGACCGGGAGTTCGCCGTCGAGTACGAGGGTGAGCTGCTCGCCGAGATCTCGCGGCGGTGGCTGCGGGTGCGGGACACCTACGGCGTCAACGTGGTCCGCGAGGACGCGGATCCGGCGTTGCTCATCGCGGTGGCGGTCTGCGTGATCCACCTGGCGGAGAAGGAACGGGGGGTGGTGGACTGACCTCGGCGCAGCGTTGCCACGGGCTCCCGGACCGGGCTGAGACGGACCCCCTTTCGGCCCGCCCACCTCCCACCCACCCGCCCCCTCCGGGGGCGTCGGCCTCACGGGGTGCCACACCCATTACGGTCGGCGCTGCCCCGCCCTGGGCAACCTGCCCCGGCACGGCTCCCCACCCCTTGCGGTCGGCCCCACCCGCCTTGGGCAATCTGCCGCCTGGGGCGGCAGGGTGGGCAAGGCGGCGCCCCGGTGCGGCCCCTATCGACCGGTCGGCGCCGCAAGCCCCAGTTGGCGGTCCTTCAGGGCCGGGAACTGCTCACGGGTGACCCCGACCTTCGCCGGGTCGAACTCCACCCGGAGGACCTCTTCCCCGGACCCCGCCTCCCCGAGCACCACACCCCACGGGTCGACCACGATGCTGTGCCCGGCCTGCGGAACTCCCGCATGCGTACCGGCACTTCCGCAGGCCAGAACGTACGACTGGTTCTCCACGGCCCGCGCCTGCGCGAGCAGCGTCCAGTGCGAGCGGCGCCGCTCGGGCCACCCCGCCGACACGATCAGCGTCTGCGCGCCCCGGTCGACCAGGCCCCGGTACAGCTCGGGAAAGCGCAGGTCGTAGCAGGTGGTCACGCCCACCACGGTCTCCGGAAGGCGCACCGTCACCAGTTCCTCGCCGGCCCCCATCAGCACGGCCTCGCCCTTGTCGAAGCCGAACCGGTGGATCTTCCGGTAGGCGGCGGCGAGTTCACCGTCGGGGGAGAAGACGAGCGAGGTGTTGTAGAGGGGGCCCTCCGGGTCACGTTCCGGGATCGAACCCGCGTGCAGCCATACGCCCGCGTCCCGCGCGGCCTTGGCCATCGCGTCGAAGGTCGGGCCCTCCAGCGGCTCGGCCTCCTCGGAGAACAGCTCGTAGGCGAAGGCCCCGGTCGTCCACAGCTCGGGGAGCACGACGAGATCGGCGCGCCCCGCCTCTTCTCGTACCAGTGAACTCACGCGCTCCCGGCGGGCGTTGACGGACTCGGCCGCTTTGTCGTCATTTACCGCGATCTGGATGAGCGAGGCGCGCACACTACCACCGTCCTGGCATTCGAGCCGTCGGCTCTACGTCAACAACAGCCCTGCGTTCGTCACACCAAAGCACTGCCGGGGTGCCTACGGGCAGCGTAACTTAGCCTCTCAAGACACCCACGCCCGTGCCCGACGACTGTCTAAACGCCCGTGTACCACCGCTCGAGGGGTCCCCTTCCGTGAGTCTCCACCCCAGCCTTCAGACCTACGCCGACGCCTGGACCCACTCCGTGGAAGCGATATCCGAGCTGGTCACCCCGCTCGCGGAGGGCGAATGGAACCGGGCCACACCCTGTCCGGGCTGGTCGGTGCGCGACCTCGTCTCGCACGTGATCGGCGTCGACTGCGAGATGCTCGGCGACCCGCGGCCCATCCACACGCTGCCCCGCGACCTCTACCACGTGCAGACCGAGACGCAGCGCTACCACGAGGTCCAGGTCGACATCCGCCGGCACCACACGGCACCCGAAATGGTCTCCGAGCTGGAGTACACGGTCATCCGCCGCAACCGGCACCTGCGCAACGAGACCCGCGAACCCTCGACCCTCGTGCGCGGCCCGCGCGGCATCGAGGAGACCCTCGAATTCGCCATGCGCAGGAGGGCGTTCGACATCTGGGTGCACGAGCAGGACCTGCGCTGGGCCCTCGGCAAGCCCGGCAACCTCGACTCCCCGGGCGCGTACGTCACCCGGGACCTGCTGCTGTCGATCCTCCCGAAGGTCGTCGCGAAGGACGCGGGCGCCCCGGCGGACTCGGCCGTCGTGTTCGATGTGCACGGCCCCGTGGAGTTCCTGCGCACGGTACGCGTGGACGTCGACGGCAAGGGCACGATCGATGGCTCCCCGTCGCTCGGCCCCGCGGTGACGATCGCGCTGGACTGGGAGACGTACGTACGGCTGTCCTGCGGGCGGGTCACGCCGGACGCGGTGGCGGACCGGGTGAAGACGGAGGGCGACGCGGATCTCGCCTCCGCGATCCTGTCGGCGCTGGCGGTCACGCCCTGACGTTCGGTACGCCCGACCGTCCCCCGGCCTCGGGGCTCCGCCCCGGACCCCGCTCCTCAAACGCCGGAGGGGCTTGATTTACACCGGGACGTGGACCGATGCCACCCGGGAAGCCACCAGGCGCTCGCGTTCGGCGCGGGCCGCCCGCCGCCGCAGGCGGAGGATCTGGCTCACGCCGAGCGCCTCGAGGACGAACACCGCGGAGAAGGCCACCCGGTAGTTGTCCCCGGTGGCGTCGAGCAGCACCCCCACCGCGAGCAGCGTCGTCATCGAGGCGATGAACCCGCCCATGTTGACGATCCCGGACGCCGTCCCCTGCCGCTCCGGCGGATTGGCCGGCCGCGCGAAGTCGAACCCGATCATCGACGCGGGCCCGCACGCCCCGAGCACCACACACATCACCACGAGCAGCCACATCGGCGCCTGCCCCGGCCACACCACCGGCATCGCCCACATCACCGCGGTCGTCGCCACGGTCCCGAGCGCGAGCGGCAGCCGCGCCGCGTGGTGCCGCGCCACGATCTGCCCGTACACGAGCCCGACCATCATGTTGGAGAGCACGACGAGCGTCAGCAGCTCACCGGCCGTCCCCCGCGAGAGCCCCTGCGCCTCCACCAGGAACGGCAGTCCCCACAGCAGCAGGAACACCATCGCCGGGAACTGCGTGGAGAAGTGCACCCACAGGCCGAGCCGCGTCCCCGGCTCCCGCCAGGTCGCCGCGATCTGCCCGCGCACATACGCGGCGCCCTTGTGCGTGCCGGACGGCGGGGCGGGCTCGAACCCCTCGGGGTGGTCCTTGAGGAACAGCAGCATCAGCACGAGCACCAGCACACCCGCGAGCGCGCTGCCCGCGAACGCGGCCGTCCACCCGATGCCGTGCAGCAGCCGTGCGATGACCAGCGTGGAGACGAGGTTGCCCGCCATGCCGACGAGACCCGCCAGCTGCGCGACCAGCGGGCCGCGCCGCGCCGGGAACCACCGCGTGCCGAGCCGCAGCACGCTGATGAAGGTCATGGCGTCGCCGCAGCCGAGCAGCGCGCGCGACACCAGCGCCATCGAGTACGAGGAGGAGAACGCGAAGCCGAGCTGTCCGACGGTGAACAGGATCACGCCGAGCGTCAGGACCTTCTTGGTGCCGAGCCGGTCGACCATCAGGCCGACGGGTATCTGCATGCCCGCGTACACGAGCAGCTGGAGGATCGAGAACGTCGACAGGGCCGAGGCGTTGATGTGGAAGCGTTCGACGGCGTCGAGGCCCGCGACCCCCAGCGACGTACGGAAGATGACGGCGACGAAGTAGACGGCGACGCCGATCGACCAGACGGCGACGGCCCGCCGCCCGCCGGGCGGATCGCCGGGCAGGGACATCGAGGGGGAGGACGGGGAGGCGGCTGAACTCATCGCTCGTCACCCCGCGCCAGGCTCCGCACCCAGCTGACGTGCCGGCGCACGACGGCGACGGCGGCCTCCTCGTCCCCGGCCCGCAGGGCGTCGAGGATCTCGCTGTGCTCGGAGAGCGTCTTCGCGATCCGGTCGGGGTGCGAGCGCATCACGGCGACGCCCATCCTCAGCTGCCGGTCGCGCAGCTGGTCGTAGAGGCGGGAGAGGATCTCGTTGCCCCCGCTGCGGACGATCTCCGCGTGGAAGCAGCGGTCGGTGGTGGCGGCCTCCGTGAACTGCCCGGCCGCGGCCTGTGCCCGCTGCTCCTCCAGGAGCTCCTCCAGGCGCGCGATGAGCTGCGGCTGGGCGGGCACGGCCCTGCGCACCGCGTGCTCCTCGACGAGCAGCCGGGTCTCCACGACGTCCGCGATCTCCTGCGCGGAGACCGGCAGGACCAGGGCGCCCTTCTTCGGGTAGAGCTTGAGCAGGCCCTCGACCTCGAGCTTGAGCAGCGCCTCGCGCACGGGCGTGCGGGAGACCCCCACGGCCTCGGCGAGCTCGCCCTCGGTGAGCAGCGTCCCGCCCTCGTAGCGGCGCTCGAGAACGCCCCGCTTCACATGGTCGTAGACGCGCTCGGCGGCGGGCGGGCGCTTCTCGGCGGCGGGCTTGGGGGCAGCGGCCTTTTCTGTGACGGTCGACGGCATGCGCACATCATAGATACAACACGTACGCAAGATGGAGGGCGTCCATCATGCGGGATGCCACGCGCCCCTCACGCGCCCCTCACGCACTCCTCTTCGCGCGCAACCAGTGGAGCCCTTCACGTGTCTCACACGGTGCGGCCCCGTCCCCAAGGGGCCGGATTCCAGGGACATTTGGAGCAATCGACTTGAAAACTCGCAGAGTGGGCACTGCCCTCGTGCTGGCCGGGGCCGTGATCACGAGCGGTGCCCTGACCACCACCGCTCAGGCCGCCACGGCGCCGGCGAAGCCGACCATCGCCGCGGCCGGTGGCTATGTGATGAACAACGGAACGGGTTCGAGCCTGTACACGAAGGCGGCGGACACCCGCAGGTCCACCGGTTCCACCACCAAGATCATGACCGCCAAGGTGGTGCTGGCCCAGTCGAATCTCAACCTGGATTCCAAGGTCACGGTCCAGAAGGCGTACAGCGACTACATCGTCAAGAACACCGCGTCGTCGGCCCGCCTGATCGTCGGCGACAAGGTCACCGTCCGCCAGCTGCTGTACGGCCTGATGCTGCCCTCGGGCTGCGACGCGGCGTACGCGCTCGCGGACAAGTTCGGCTCGGGCTCGACCCGTGCGGCGCGCGTGAAGTCGTTCATCGGCAAGATGAACAAGTCCGCGACCGACATGGGCCTGAAGAACACCCACTTCGATTCGTTCGACGGCATCGGCAACGGCGCCAACTACTCGACACCGCGCGACATCACGAAGATCGCGTCCTCGGCGATGAAGAACTCGACGTTCCGCTCGGTCGTGAAGACGAAGTCGACGAAGCAGAAGGTCACGACGAAGTCCGGCGGCTACCGCTACATGTCGTGGTCCAACACGAACAACCTGCTCGGTACGTACTCCGGCACCATCGGCGTCAAGACCGGGTCGGGACCGCAGGCCGGCTACTGCCTGGTGTTCGCGGCGACGCGGAACGGGAAGACCGTGATCGGGACGGTGCTGAAGTCGACGTCCGTCAGCGCGCGGACGTCCGACGCCAAGAAGCTGATGGATTACGGGTTCAAGAGGTAGCCCGTAATCATCCGCTGCGCCGGGGCCCGGGGCTCTGCCCCGGGCCCCGCTGCTCAATCGCCGCAGGGGCTTGATGTCCCGCCGGCAGCGGATTGATCAGGCCCAGGTGATCAGCCGCTTCGGGCGCTCCAGGATCGCCGCGACGTCGGCGAGGACCTTGGAGCCCAGCTCCCCGTCCACCAGCCGGTGGTCGAAGGAGAGCGCCAGGGTCGTCACCTGGCGCGGCTTGACCTTGCCCTTGTGGACCCACGGCTGAAGCTTGATCGCTCCGACGGCGAGGATCGCCGACTCACCGGGGTTCAGGATCGGCGTACCGGTGTCGACGCCGAACACGCCCACGTTGGTGATCGTGACGGTCCCGCCCTGCATCGCGCCCGGGGACGTCCTGCCCTCGCGCGCGGTGGACACGAGCTCGCCCAACGCGGACGCCAGTTCGGGCAGGGTCTTGGCCTGCGCGTCCTTGATGTTCGGCACGATCAGACCCCGCGGGGTGGCGGCGGCGATGCCCAGATTCACGTAGTGCTTCTGGACGATCTCCTGGTTCGCCTCGTCCCAGGCCGAGTTGACCTCGGGGTTGCGCTTGATCGCGACGAGCAGGGCCTTGGAGATGAGCAGCAGCGGATTGACCCGCAGCCCCGCCATGTCCTTGTCGCCCTTGAGCTCCTCGACGAGCTTCATCGTGCGCGTCACGTCGATGGTCACGAACTCGGTGACGTGCGGCGCCGTGAACTTCGAGTTCACCATCGCCTGCGCGGTCGCCTTGCGGACGCCCTTGATCGGGATCCGGGTCTCGCGGACGGAGTCGTACGAGGCGGCGGCCGCCACCTCGGTGTCCTCGACGGCGGCAGGCGCGGGGGCCTCGGGCGCGGGCGCGACGGCCGCGTGCACGTCCTCGCGCGTGATGATCCCGTCGGTGCCGGACGGGATCACGGCGGTGAGGTCGACGCCGAGGTCCTTGGCGAGCTTGCGCACGGGGGGCTTGGCGAGGGGCCGGGCCAGGGTGGCCGTGCCGTTGGTGGCCGCCACCGTCTCGGACTCGGCTCCCTTGCGGGCCCGGCGCTTCGTGGAGGACTCGGCGACGCCGTACCCCACGAGCACGGGCTGACGGCCCTGCGGCGCCTCGGCCTCGGCCTCCGGCTCCGCCGCGGGAGCGGCCGGCTCGGGCGCGTCCCCCGCCACGTCCACCGAAATGATCACCTGGCCGACGTCGACCGTCGTCCCCTCGGGGAAGAGCAGCTCCTTGACCACCCCGTCGTACGGGATCGGCAGCTCGACGGCCGCCTTCGCGGTCTCGACCTCGCACACGACCTGGCCGTCCTCGACGGAGTCGCCCGGCTGCACGTACCACTTGAGGATCTCGGCCTCGGTCAGGCCTTCACCCACGTCGGGCATCTTGAACTCACGAGCCATGATTCAGCCCCCTCTCAGTACGCCAGCGAACGGTCGACGGCATCGAGCACCCGGTCGAGCCCCGGCAGGTACTCCTCCTCCAGGCGCGCCGGCGGATACGGCGCGTGGTACCCGCCGACCCGCAGCACGGGCGCCTCCAGGTGGTAGAAGGACCGCTCCGTGATCCGGGCAGCCAGCTCCGCGCCGGAGCCGAGGAAGACGGGCGCCTCGTGCACGATGACGAGGCGGCGGGTCTTCTCCACCGACTTCTGCACGGCGTCGAAGTCCATCGGCGAGATGGAGCGCAGGTCGAGGACCTCCAGGGACTTGCCCTCCTCCTCGGCGGCCGCGGCCGCCTCCAGGCAGACCTTCACCATGGGGCCGTACGCGGCGAGCGTCAGGTCGCTGCCCTCGCGCGCGACGGCGGCCTTGTGCAGATCGCCGGGCACCGCCTCCGTGTCGACCTCGCCCTTGTCCCAGTAGCGGCGCTTGGGCTCGAAGAAGATCACGGGGTCGTCGCTCTGGATGGCCTGCTGGAGCATCCAGTAGGCGTCCGACGCGTTGGAGGGGCTGACCACCTTGAGGCCCGGCACGTGCGCGAACAGCGTCTCGGGCGACTCGCTGTGGTGCTCGACGGCGCCGATGCCGCCGCCGTACGGGATGCGGACGACGACGGGCGTCTTGATCTTGCCGAGCGCGCGGGCGTGCATCTTCGCGAGCTGCGTGACGATCTGGTCGTACGCGGGGAAGACGAAACCGTCGAACTGGATCTCCACGACGGGCCGGTAGCCGCGCAGCGCGAGGCCGATCGCGGTGCCGACGATGCCGGACTCGGCGAGCGGGGTGTCGATGACCCGGTCCTCGCCGAAGTCCTTCTGAAGACCGTCGGTGACGCGGAAGACGCCGCCGAGCTTGCCGACGTCCTCGCCCATGACGAGGACCTTCGGGTCGTTGTCGAGCGCCGTGCGCAGCGACTCGTTGATCGCCTTGGCGATCGGAAGCTTCTGTACCGCCATGACCGTCAGGCCCCTTCCCCGTCTGCGAACGACGCCTGGTAGGCGGCGAATTGAGCGCGCTCCTCGTCGACGAGCGCGTGCCCGTCCGCGTACACGTTCTCGAAGATCGCCATGAGGTCCGGGTCCGGCATGGCCCGTACGACATCGCGTACTCGCTTGCCCAACGCCTCGCTCTCGGCGTCGAGTTCCGCGAAGAATCCCTCATCCGTGTCGGTCTGGGACTCCAGGTACGCGCGCAGGCGCAGGATCGGGTCCTTCACCTCCCAGGCCACGCGCTCGTCGTCGGACCGGTACTTGGACGGGTCGTCGGACGTGGTGTGCGCGCCCATGCGGTAGGTGAACGCCTCGATGAGCGCGGGGCCCTCGCCCTGCCGCGCCCGGTCGAGGGCCCAGCGGGTCACGGCGAGGCAGGCCAGCACGTCGTTGCCGTCCACGCGCACGCCGGGGAAGCCGAAGCCCTGTGCGCGCTGGTACAGCGGTACGCGCATCTGGCGCTCGGTGGGCTCGGAGATCGCCCACTGGTTGTTCTGGCAGAAGAACACGACCGGGGCGTTGTAGACGGCCCCGAAGTTGAAGGCCTCCAGGACGTCGCCCTGGCTGGAGGCGCCGTCGCCGAAGTACGCGATCACCGCGCTGTCCACGCCGTCCTTGGCGACGCCCATCGCGTAGCCGGTGGCGTGCAGGGTCTGCGAGCCGATGACGATCGTGTACAGGTGGAAGTTGTTGCTGTTCGGGTCCCAGCCGCCGTGGTTCACGCCGCGGAACATGCCGAGCAGGTTGGTCGGGTCGACCCCGCGGCACCAGGCGACGCCGTGCTCGCGGTAGGTCGGGAAGACGTAGTCGTCCTCGCGGGTGGCCCGCCCGGAGCCGATCTGGGCCGCCTCCTGGCCGAGCAGCGACGCCCACAGGCCCAGCTCGCCCTGGCGCTGGAGGGCCGTGGCCTCGGCGTCGAAGCGGCGGGTGAGGACCATGTCGCGGTACAGGGCGCGCAGCTCGTCGCCGGTGATGTCGGCGACGTACTTGTCGTACTCGGGGTTCTCGACCCGCTCGCCCTCAGGGGTCAGCAGCTGCACCAGGTCGCTCTGCGGCGCGGCGGCCTCGGCGGCCTTCTTGGCCACCCGCTTGGCGGGGGCCTTGGCGGCGGCGGTCTTGCCGGGGGACTTCTTCGCAGACTTCTTCGCAGCGGTCCGCTTGCGCGGCGGCTGTGCCTTCTGCGCTGCGGCAGTGCTGTCGGCACTGTCTACGGTCACGTGTGCTCCTCCGTCGGTCCGGCCCCGGGATTGCCGGATGGCCAGTCGGCTCGGCTCGCCTGATCCGTCCACGCACGGGGTGGGTGCGAGGTGCCGGCGACAGGCGTGACAAATGCTCCGGCAAGCACCCTTCACCCAGCACGTTACCCAGTGGGTCACACATCTGCGAAACCCCATCTGACCTGCGATTTTGCTTGGATTTCCAAGTAGTTCGTTGGTTGGATTTCCTAGTATCGCGAGGGAAGACGAAGCGTCGCAGGTCACAGCTGTGCGACCAGCCCTGAGTCTCAGCCTGGCAGGGGGCCGGAACACCGGCACGTTATCCCGGTCACCCCACGATCATCTAGGGCGCGGTCAAGGTTGATATGTGAGACTGAGGGCGTGCGCGAAGACGGAAAAATCCATGTATTTCTGCTCGACGACCACGAAGTGGTCCGCCGCGGCGTCCATGAGCTGCTGTCGGTCGAGGACGACATCGAGGTGGTCGGAGAGGCCGGAACGGCCGCCGACGCCCTGGTGCGCATCCCCGCGACCCGGCCGGACGTGGCGGTGCTCGACGTGCGCCTGCCGGACGGCAGCGGGGTGGAGGTGTGCCGGGAGATCCGCTCCATGGACGAGTCGGTCAAGTGCCTGATGCTGACGTCGTTCGCGGACGACGAGGCGCTCTTCGACGCGATCATGGCCGGCGCCTCCGGCTACGTCCTTAAGGCGATCCGCGGCAATGAGCTGCTCACCGCCGTACGCGACGTCGCCTCCGGGAAGTCGCTGCTCGACCCGGTCGCCACGGCCCGCGTCCTGGAGCGGCTGCGCGACGGCGGCCGCAAGGACGACGACAAGCTCTCCGGCCTCACCGACCAGGAACGCAAGATCCTCGACCTCATCGGAGAGGGCCTGACGAACCGGGTCATCGGCGAGCGGCTGCACCTCGCCGAGAAGACGATCAAGAACTACGTCTCCAGCCTGCTGTCGAAGCTCGGCATGGAGCGCCGCTCCCAGGCGGCCGCGTACGTGGCCCGTATGCAGGCCGAGAAGCACTGACGGCTCCCCCAGGAGCCCTCCCGAGCCTCCCCTGGTGCCCGCCCGCACAGGACCTATGTCACGCGTCCTGGGGGCGGGCTCCTCTGTTCCGCGGCGGTGCGCACGGCGCACAGTGGTGACATGCCCACCGCTCCGCAGCAGGATCCGCAGGACCAGGACCGCGCCTTCGAGCTGCTCGCCCGCGTGCCCTACGGCCGCGTCGCGACCAGCATGCGCGCCCTGCCCTTCCTCGCCGTCACCCGCCACGTCGTGGCCGACGGCCGCCTGCTGCTGCGCATGCACCGCGGTTTCGGCTACCACGAGGCGTGCATCGGCAGCGTCGTCGCCTACGGGGCGGACAGCCTGGGGCAGGAGCGGCCCGGGGACGAGGGCCAGTGGTCGGTGCAGTGCGTCGGCACCTGCGAGCAGATCGAGCCGACCCCGGCCGAGCTGGAGCTCTTCGGGCCCGCCCCGCGCACCGCGGACGGCGAACCCTTCGACCCGGTCCACCTGTGCGTCGCCCCGCAATTCGTGACGGTGCACGAATTGCGGGGCGGGTCGAGCGATTCAAGCCCGCTCTGAGGACGAGAGCCGGCGGGGTCCGGGGCGGAGCCCCGGGGCGCGGCCGGCGGGTTACTCGCCGCCGGTGGTGTCGCCGCCGGTGTCGCCACCGATGACCCCACCGTCTCCGCCGTCCGGCGGACTGTTCTCGCCACCACCGGGAGTGGTCTGCGTCGGCGTCGGGGTCGGCTTGTTGCTCGTCTGCGTCGGCGACGGGTTCTCGCTGGTCGGCTCGTCCGTCGGCTCCTCCGACTGCGTCGGCGACGGGTTCGTCGTCGTCGGCTGCTGCGACGGCGTGTAGCCGGTGTCGCCGCCCGTGCTCGTGCCCGGCTCCTCCGTCGCGCCCTGCGACGCGTCGTCGTCGGCCGACTTGCTGGGCTCCGAGGACTTCTCGGACTTGGTGGCGCTCGGCGACTTCTTGTTGCCGGGGTCCTTGTCGCTGCCGTCGCCCCCGCTGAGCGCCCAGGCGACGCCCACCGCGATCGCGATGACCGCGAGCACGGCGACGATCCACAGCTTGCCGCGGCCGCCTCCCTTGCCCCCGTTCCCGTTCCCGTCGAAGCCGCCGTCGTCGCCGCCCGGCGGGCGCAGCATCGGCTGCTGGGCCGTGCCGGAGTCGCCGGGGTGCTGCATCGCCGTGGTGGCGGCGACGCCCATCGCGGGCGTGGAGCCGCCCTCGTGCGCGTCGAGGGGGCCGGTGTTCCAGGTGCCGGTGTGGCCACCCTGCTCGTACAGCATCTGGAGCGCGTACTGGACGAGGCCGCGCATCTCCTCGGCCGTCTGGAACCGGTCGTCCGGGTCCTTGGCGAGGGAGCGCATGACGAGCCCGTTCAGCTCCGGCGGCACCTCGTCCAGGACCTCGGAAGGCAGCACGGGGGTGTCCTGGACGTGCTGGTAGACCACGGAGAGCGGGGTCTCACCGGTGAACGGCGGGCGCAGCGCGAGGAGTTCGTAGAGCAGGCAGCCGACGGCGTACAGGTCGGAGCGGTGGTCGACGGCCTTGCCGAGGGCCTGCTCGGGCGAGAGGTACTGCGGGGTGCCCATGACCATGCCGGTCTGCGTCATGGTCGACTGCGCGCCGTGCAGGGCGCGCGCGATGCCGAAGTCCATCACCTTGACCGCGCCGGTGTTGGTGATGATCACGTTCGCGGGCTTGATGTCGCGGTGCACGATGCCGTGCTGGTGCGAGTACGCGAGCGCTTCCAGGACACCCGAGACGATGATCAGGGCCTGTTCGGCGCCCGGCGCCTCGGCGCTGAGCAGGAGGTCGCGGATGGTACGACCCTCGACCAGCTCCATGACGATGTACGGGACGGTGCTCCCGGCGACGACGTCCTCGCCGGAGTCGTAGACCGCCACGACCGCGTGGTGGTTGAGCCCCGCGACCGACTGGGCCTCGCGGGTGAAGCGGGCCTTGGACACCGGGTCCTCGGCAAGGTCGGCACGGAGCAGCTTGACGGCGACGGTGCGCCCGAGGCGTACGTCCTCCGCGGCGAACACCTCCGCCATGCCACCCCGGCCGAGTCTGCCGGTGAGGCGATACCGCCCATCCCCGACGAGCCCGCCGTTACCCCAGTTCTCCGGCGCATCTGACATACCGCCGCCAGTCGCCTCGGGGTCGGACGGGCCCTGAGCGCGCTGCTGCTGTGCCATCAGTCCTCGCCGTCGTTTCTGTCCGTGCTGCCGGATCCATCCATCGGAGTACGCGCGGTTGCGAAATACCGACTCCGTCGGGCCACGCTACAGGCATCGGCCGTGTCGCCGTTCCGAGATGGATCGGACATCCAACCCGTTGCTGTGCAGGCCTTGCAAATCGTGAGCAGCATATTTGTGGGCGCCCGGGGACGATTTCGTGATCACTTGGGGCGATCAGCGCCTGCCGCACGGTGTCCAAGTTCACGCACACGTAGGGGCCCGTCCTGTGACGGGCCCCTACGTGTGTGCCTGTTGAGCTGTGTGTTGACCAGAGGTACGGACCGCCGACCAGCGGTACAGACCACCGCTGCCTAGAGGTACGGACCGCCGGAGCGGCCGCCCGCGCGCGGGTCCTCGCCCTCTTCCTCGCCGCCGCCGACGCCGGGCGGCAGGGCCCGGCGCATCTGCTCGAGCTGGGCGCGGGCCGCCATCTGCTGGGCGAACAGCGTCGTCTGGATCCCGTGGAAGAGGCCCTCGAGCCAGCCCACCAGCTGGGCCTGCGCGATGCGCAGCTCGGCGTCGCTCGGGGTCGCCTCCTCCGTGAAGGGCAGGGAGAGCCGCTCCAGTTCCTCGACGAGTTCGGGGGCGAGTCCGTCCTCCAGCTCCTTGACCGAGCTGGAGTGGATCTCCTTGAGGCGCTGTCGGCTCGCTTCGTCCAGGGGAGCCGCGCGCACTTCTTCGAGCAGCTGCTTGATCATGCTGCCGATGCGCATCACCTTGGCGGGCTGTTCCACCATGTCGGTCACCGGGATCTCGCGGGACTCGTCGCCGCCACCGCCGCCAAGCGCCATGCCGTCCTGGCCCACGACCAGGACCTGCGGGTTCTCCGGCGACTGTTCGTTCCTCGGCATCTCCATGCCGCCATTCTCTCGTACGTCGCTGTCACATCTCGGTGGTGCCCCCGTTCGGAGCTGATCCACCATGCCAGGCGGGCCGAAATCCGGCGTGCCTGTTTTATCCGGCTATGTGAGGCTTGGCACAAGCATCTGGACGAACCGGGAGCGGAAGGGGCTGGGGATGGGGCGGCTTCGCTGGGCGACCGGGCTTCTCTTCTCCGTGGCGCTGTTCCTGGCGGTGCCGGTGGTTCCGGTGCTGCCCGCGGCCCCGTCGTACGCCGCCGAGCCCTCGCCGCACGGCTCCCTCGCGGGCAGCCGCGCGGGCGTGGGCAAGACCCCGCCGGGGCGCGAGCTGCCCACGCCGGACACCACAGGGGCCGTACTGCCCCCGGCCCCCACCGAGCACCCGCCGCCCGTCTCCCAGGAGCCGCGCCCCGAGCGGACCGCCCCCGAGCGGCAGGCCGTGGGCGAGCCCGGGGCCCGGCCCCTGGTGAACGTGCTGCCGCTGGGGGCCGGGCTGCTGCTCACCGGGCTGGGGCTCGGGTTCCTGGCGCTGCGGCTGCGCCGGTGACGCGCGGCGGCTACTCGTTGGTGAGCAGGACCTTGCCGATGTGACCCGACTCCTCCAGGACCCGGTGCCCCTGCGCGGCGTCGCTCATCGGCAGCGTGCGGTCCACGATCGGCCGCACATGGCCGCCCTCGACCAGCGGCCACACGTGCTCGCGCACGGCCGCGACGATCGACGCCTTCTCGGCCTGCGGGCGGGCCCGCAGCGTGGTCGCGGTGATGGCGCCGCGCTTGCCGAGCAGCGTGGCGATGTTCAGCTCGCCCTTCACCCCGCCCTGCATGCCGATGATGGCGAGCCGGCCGCTGGTGGCCAGGGCGTCGACGTTGCGGTTCAGGTACTTGGCGCCCATGTTGTCGAGGATGACGTCGGCGCCCGCCCCGTCCGTGGCGTTCTTGATCTCTTCGACGAAGTCCTGCTCGCGGTAGTTGATGAGGATGTCCGCGCCGAGCTCCGCGCAGAAGTCGAGCTTCTCCTTGGTTCCGGCCGTCACCGCGACCTTGGCGCCGACCGCCTTCGCCAACTGGATCGCCATGGTGCCGATGCCGCTGGAGCCGCCGTGCACCAGGAAGGTCTCGCCCGGCCGCAGGTGGGCGATCATGAAGACGTTGGACCAGACGGTGCAGGTCACCTCGGGCAGCGCGGCGGCCGTGGCCAGCTCGATGCCCTGCGGCACCGGGAGGAGCTGTCCCGCGGGGACGGCGACCTTCTCGGCGTAGCCACCGCCCACGAGCAGCCCGCACACCTCGTCGCCGACCGACCAGCCGGAGACGCCCGCGCCGAGCGCGACGATCCGGCCGGCGCACTCCAGGCCGGGATAGGGGGAGGTGCCGGACGGCGGGTTGTAGAAGCCCTGCCGCTGGAGCAGGTCGGCGCGGTTGACGGCGCTGGAGACCACCTCGACCAGGACCTCGCCCTCGCCGGGTACGGGGTCGGGGACCTCCGTCCAGACGAGCGCCTCGGGTCCGCCGGGTTCCGGGATCGTGATCGCATGCATGGCCGCGAGGCTACTCCCGTGGATCAACCTCGGGGAGGTGGCGGAGCGACCGCGCGCCCCGCGGTTCTCCGCGGGCCCTCAGCTGCGGGGCGTCGGCTTCATGTCCGGCGCCAGCTGGGTGTGGGGCGTGACACGGGTGATCGTGATGAGCCGGTCCGTCAGCTTGAGGGAGCCAACGGCCGAGTCGTCGTAACCGAGCACCCGGTGCCCCCGGATGACGCTGACGACCAGGTCCTCCGTCTCCTTCGGCTGGAGGCCCACCTCGGCCTTGGTGACCGGCCGCTCGACCAGATCGAGGCCGGAGCCCTTCTGGATGAGGTCCTCCATGACCATGCCCGCGTGCGGGCTGAGCACCGACAGGCCGAGCAGCCGGCCCGCCGCACTGGCGCTGGTGATGACGGCGTCGGCGCCGGACTGGCGCAGCAGCGGCGCGTTCTCCTCCTCGCGGACCGCGGCGACGATCTTCGCCCCACGGTTCAGCTGTCGCGCGGTGAGCGTCACCAGGACCGCCGTGTCGTCCCGCTGCGTCGCGATGATGATCTTCCGCGCCCGCTGCACCTCGGCCTGCAAGAGCACCGAGCTGCGCGTGGCGTCGCCCGTCACACCCGCGTATCCATGGGCGTTGGCGCTCTCGACGACCTTGGGGCTGGGGTCGACCACGACGACCTGCTCGGGCTTCAGTCCGCTCGCGCAGACGGTCTCCACGGCGCTGCGGCCCTTGGTCCCGAAGCCGACGACGACAGTGTGGTCACGCAAGGTGGACCTCCAGCGTTTCAGGCGCCATTCCTCCCGCGTCCGCTCGGTGAGGACTTCGAGCGTGGTGCCGACCAGGATGATCAGGAAGAGCACACGCAGCGGCGTGATGACGAAGATATTGGTGAGCCGCGCCGCGTCGCTGACCGGCGTGATGTCGCCGTATCCCGTGGTCGAGAGCGTGACGGTCGCGTAGTAGAACGAGTCGAGCAGGTCGACATGGCCATCGGAGTTGTCGTTGTAGCCGTCTCTGTCGATCCACACGATCAGTGCGGTGACGACGAGCACGGTGAGCGCTATCAGCACGCGCCGGGCCACTTGGAGGAGCGGACGCTCGACGACCTGTCGCGGGAGTTTCACCCGGTAGGTCGCGGTCCGCTCTTCCTCTTGGCGCGCGATGGCGTCATCGCCGGCCAGTTTCACGTGAAACACCCTTCGTTTCCCGCCGGGTTGAGGCCGGGCAGGCCGGGGTTCCAGGACCACGGCAGGTCGAGGATCTCCACCTCCTGGCCTTCCTTGGCGCCGCCGGGCGGGATGACGGCGAGGCCATCGGCGGCCGCGATGCCGCGCAGCATGGCCGGACCGTTGTAGTGCAGCGGCACCGCCCACTCGTGCCCGCTGCCGTCGTCCTGCCTCAGCACGATGGGGATGAGGCGGGTGTCGTGGGGGTGGCCGGGGGCGGCCGCGTGCAGGGGGGCGGTGTACGCGTCCACGTTCCGGCCGCCGTCCTGGGCTTGGCGCTGGGCGGAGCTGTGCGTCTGGTCCTGGGCCCGGCCCGAGAGCACCCGCAGCAGCGGCTCGGCGAGCGTGAGCAGGCCGGAGACGGCGGCCAGCGGGTTGCCGGGGAGGCCGACGAGGTGCTGCCCCTCGTTGAGGCGGGCGAGCAGCATCGGGTGGCCGGGGCGGACGGCGACCCCGTCGACGAGCAGTTCGGCGTCGAGGGCGCGCAGGGTGGGGTGCACGTGGTCGACGGGCCCGGACGCGGTGCCGCCGGTGGTCACGACCAGGTCGGTGCCTGCTTCGCGGACCGCCTTGAGGAGCGCCTTCGCGTCGTCGCCGAGCCTGCGCACGGCGGTCACCTCGACGCCGAGCGCGCGCAGCCAGTGCGGGAGCATCGGGCCGAGCGCGTCCCGGATGAGGCCCTCGCGGGGGAGTCCGGCGGTGAGCAACTCGTCGCCCAGGATCAGGACTTCGACCGTCGGCCGCGGGACGACGGTCAGGGTGTCGTAGCCCGCGGCGGCGGCGAGGCCGAGGACGGCCGGGGTGACGAGGGCGCCCGCGGGCAGCAGCAGGTCGCCGCTGCGGCACTCCTGGCCGCGCGGGCGGATGTCCTGGCCGTGGGCGACCTCGCGCAGCGGATGCAGCTGGCCGCCCCCGTCGATGTGGCCGTGCTCGCTGCGGATGACGGCCGTGGCGTCCGGGGGCACGCGGGCGCCGGTCGCGATCGCCGCGGCCTCGCCGTCGGCCAGCGGGGCGGGCGGCTCGTGCCCGGCGAGCAGCCCTTCGCCGCCCACGGCCCAGGGGCCCGGGCCCGCGACGACCCAGCCGTCCATCGCCGAGGTGTCGAAGGAGGGCAGGTCCGTCAGGGCGGTCAGCGGGGCGGCGAGGACCAGGCCGAGCGCCTGGTCGAGCGGGACGCCTCTCGCTCCGCGGGGGCCGCGTTCGGCCCGTGCGGCGGTGCGCCGGGCGGCGGACCAGGAGGTCGCGGCGTGGCGGGGTTCGGGGCGGGGCGGCGGAGCGGAGGTGCCCGGGGCCGTGGGGGCTTCCGAGGCTTTCGAGGCCTGCGGGGCGGCCGGGTCGGGGTGTCGGCCGCCGGTCCGGGAGCCGGCCCGGTCGTCGCCGGGACGAGGGCCGCCGGGACGGTTGTCGTTCGCCAGGGCGAGCGCCTCGTCCACGTCGACGTCCATCGGGTCGACGCCCGCCGGGGCGGCCTGCGCCGACCGCCCGCTCCGGGCGCTCATCCCGCGTCCGGCGAGGCGGCGTCGCCCGGCTTGGCCTCGGCCCCCTGCTGGAAATCGGCCTCCTGCGCCCAGCGGTTCGCGAGCTCGGCCGCCTTGGCCGCGGCGGACGCCACGGCTTCGGGGCCGCCGCCCGCCTGCGCCGCCGCGTATCCCACGAGGAACGTCGTCAGCGGCGCCGCGGGGCGCGCGACGCCGTGCGCGGCGTCACGGGCGAGGTCGAGCAGGACGCCGGTGTCGACGTCCAGTTCGATACCCAGTTCGTTCTTGGCTGCGGTGATCCATTCGTCAAGCACTCGTCCATGCTCCCTGATACGTGACCGGGCGGCGGCGATGTCGTCCCAGGTGTCGCAGTCGAACGACGCGACGGGGTCGGTGATGCGGGTGAGGCTGAGATTACGGGTGAGCAGACGCAGTGGCAGTCCGTCGAGGTCACCGTGTTCGGCCTTGAGTTCGCCGAGTGCCCGGCGCAGCGCCGCGTACCGGTAGGCGGCGACGAGCGGCTGGTCGCGGCCGTCGCCGTCGGCGAGCAGGGCGCCGTCGGCCGCGTCGCCCTCCAGGGCGTCGAGGAGCCGTCGTACGGTCGGCTCCCCCAGGAACGGCAGATCGGCGGAGAGCACGAGGACGCTCTCCGCCACGGGGCCGCGCGGGGTGTCCAGGCCCCGAACTCCCGCCTCCAGCGCGGCGAGCGGGCCTCCGCCGGGCGGTTCCTCGCGGGCCCAGACGACGGGGCGGTCGGTGTCGCGCGGCTCGGCGACCACCACGGTGGCGCGGGCCCCGGCACACGCGTGCAGGACACGGTCGAGCAGCGCCCGGCCGCCGACCCGGACCCCGGGCTTGTCCGCGCCGCCGAGTCGGCGCGCGCCGCCCCCGGCGAGGACGATGGCGTCGTACGCGTTCATCCCCCGAGTATGGGCGTACGGGCGATCAATGCCACCAGGCGGGCGGGCGAACCTTGCCACCCGCCGCGCCTGGCGCACCGGTCACAGCGTGCGCAGCAGCACCGCCGGGTTCTCGACGCAGTCCGCGACGTACCGCAGGAAGCCGCCCGCCGTGCCGCCGTCGCACACCCGGTGGTCGAAGGTGAGCGAGAGCTGGACGACCTGGCGGACGGCCAACTCCCCCTGGTGCACCCAGGGCTTGGCGGCTATGCGGCCGACGCCGAGCATGGCGGCCTCGGGGTGGTTGATGATCGGGGTGGAGCCGTCGACACCGAACACGCCGTAGTTGTTCAGCGTGAAGGTGCCGCCGGTGAGCTGCGCGGGGGACAGCGTCCCGGACCGCGCGGCCTCGGTGAGCCGGGCGAACTCGGCGCTCAGCGATTCGGCGCCGCGCGTGTGGGCGTCGCGTACGACGGGCACGACCAGGCCCCGGTCGGTCTGCGCGGCGAACCCGAGGTGCACCTCGTCGAGCCGGACGATCTCGCGCCGCTCGGTGTCGACCGTGGCGTTCAGCTCCGGGTAGCGGGCCAGGGCCGCGGTGCAGATGCGGGCGAGGAGCGCGAGCACGGAGATCTTGGGACCCGAGGAGGGGCCGGTCGCGGAATTCATCGCCACGCGTGCGTGCATGAGTTCCGTGGCGTCGGCGTCCACCCAGCAGGTCGCGTCGGGTATCTCGCGACGGCTGCGGGACAGCTTGTCGGCCACGGCGCCGCGAATGCCGCGCAGGGGGGTGCGGTGTTCCTGCCGGGCGGGGGCAGGGGGCTCGGTCGGCGCGGGGGCGGCGGGTGCCTCGGTGACGGCGTTCGCCGCGTTCACGGTGCCCGCCGCGTTCGCCGCCTTCGCCGCCTTCTCCACGTCTCCCCTGAGGATGAGCCCGTCGGGCCCCGACCCGGTCAGCTCTCTGAGGTCCACGCCGCGGTCGCGGGCGAGCTTGCGGACGAGCGGGGAGATCACGGGCACGGGGCCCTGGGCGCGCGGGGCGCTCTCCGGTGCGGCCGGCACGCTGTCCAGCGGCGCGGGCCGCACCCGCCGGCGCCGGGTCGGCGCGGCGGTGGTTCCGTACCCCACCAGCACGTTCCCCGAGCCCTCGGCCTTCTCCGCCTTCTTCGCCTCCTGCGCCTCCTGCGCCTTCTCAGGAGCCTCCTGCCGGGCCTGCGCGGGCTCTTCCGCCGCGGTGGCCGACGACGGCGCGGGGACGTCCGAGAGCGGCACGTCCGAAGGCGACTGCGCGCCCACGGCCACCATCAACAGCGGCGCCCCGACCGGCAGTTCGCTGCCCTCGTCGCCGAAGCGCGCCGTGACCACACCGCCGTACGGGCACGGCACCTCGACCATCGCCTTGGCGGTCTCGACCTCGACGACGGGCTGGTCGACGGCGACGACGTCGCCGACTCCCACCAGCCACTGGACGATCTCCGCCTCGGTGAGCCCCTCCCCGAGGTCGGGCAGCTTGAACTCGAGCACCTGCGCCATTACCCCACCGTCCCTCACTGATCCCATTGCAGCCGCGCCACCGCGTCCAGCACCCGGTCCACTCCGGGCAGATGGTGCCGCTCCAGCATGGGCGGCGGATACGGAATGTCGAAACCGGCCACCCGCAGCACCGGTGCCTCCAAGTGGTGGAAGCAGCGCTCCGTCACGCGCGCGGCGATCTCCCCGCCGGGCCCGCCGAAGCCGCCCGACTCGTGCACGACGACCGCGCGTCCCGTGCGCCGGACGGACTCGGCGACCGTCGCGTCGTCGAACGGCACCAGCGAGCGCAGGTCGACCACTTCAAGATCCCACCCCTCCCCTCGGGCCGCCTCGGCCGCCTCCAGACAGACCGGCACGGACGGGCCGTACGTGAGCAGCGTGGCACTGGTGCCGGGGCGGCGAACCACTGCCGTACCTATCGGAAGAACGTCTTCCGGTGCCTCGGGGTTCCACGAATCCTTGGTCCAGTAAAGGCGCTTGGGCTCCAGGAAGACGACCGGGTCGTCGGAGGCGATGGACTGCCGCAGCAGCCCGTACGCGTCCGCGACCGTGGCCGGCGTGACGACGGTGAGGCCCGGCGTCGCCATGTAGTACGCCTCGGAGGAGTCGCTGTGGTGCTCCACGCCGCCGATCCCGCCGCCGTACGGCACCCGCACGGTGATGGGCAGCGGCATCGCGCCGCGCGTGCGGTTGCGCATCCGCGCGACGTGCGAGATCAGCTGCTCGAAGGCGGGATACGCGAACGCGTCGAACTGCATCTCCACGACGGGCCGCAGGCCGTACATCGCCATGCCCACGGCGGAGCCGAGGATGCCCGCCTCGGCGAGCGGGGTGTCCGTGCAGCGGTCCTCGCCGAACTCCTTCGCGAGCCCGTCGGTGATCCGGAAGACACCGCCCAGGGTGCCCACGTCCTCGCCCATGACGTGCACGGAGGGATCCTCGGCCATGGAGTCGCGCAGCGCGCGGCCGAGGGCCTGCGCCATGGTGGCGGGCTTGGTCTTCGGTGGCCGGGCCACAGTGGTCATGCCTGGCCACCTTCCGCCTCTGCGTCCAGCTCGGCCCGCAACAGGGCCTCCTGCTCTCTCAGTTGGGGTGTCCGCTCGGCGTACACGTCGCCGAACAGGTCCATCGGGTCGAGAGCGGGGTCCTGGTTCATGCGTGCGCGCAGCTCGGCCGCCTGTTCCTCCGCGCCGTCGCGCACGGCCCGGATGCCGTCCTCGTCGATGAGCCCGCGTCCGGTCAGCTCCCGCTCCAGGAGCAGGACCGGGTCGTGCGCGCGCCACATCTCGACCTCGGCCTCGCTGCGGTAGCGGGTCGCGTCGTCGGCGTTCGTGTGCGCGTCCATCCGGTACGTCACGGCCTCGACCAGCGTCGGGCCGCCGCCCCCGCGCGCGCGGGCCACGGCGTCGCCGAGCACCTCGTGCACAGCCGCCGCGTCGTTCCCGTCCACCAGGCGGCCCGGCATCCCGTACCCGACGGCCTTGTGGGCCAGGGACGGTGCCGCGGTCTGCTTGGCCAGCGGCACGGAGATCGCGAACCCGTTGTTCTGCACGAGGAAGACGACCGGGGCCTGCCACACGGCGGCGAAGTTCAGCGCCTCGTGGAAGTCGCCCTCGCTGGTCCCGCCGTCGCCGACCATGGCGAGCGCCACCACATCGTCGCCCTTCAGTTGCGCGGCATGTGCGAGGCCCACGGCGTGCGGCAGCTGTGTCGCGAGCGGGGTGCAGAGCGGCGCGATGCGGTGCTCGCGCGGGTCGTACCCGGTGTGCCAGTCACCGCGCAGCAGCGTGAGGGCCTGGACGGGGTCGAGGCCGCGGGCGACGGCGGCGAGGGTGTCGCGGTAGCTGGGAAAGAGCCAGTCCCGCTCCTCGAGGACCAGCGCCGCGGCGACCTCCGCGGCCTCCTGGCCGGTCGTCGAGGGGTACACGGCGAGCCGGCCCTGCTTGGTCAGCGCGGTCGCCTGCGTGTTGTACCTGCGGCCGCGCACCACCTCCTCGTACAGGCGGCGCAGCAGCTCGGGGTCGACGCGGGCGGCCGCGTCGGTGCCCAGGACCCGGTGGGGCTCGGCATCGGGCAGCAGCGGCGCGGGATCCGTGCGGGGCTGCCAGGCGGGCGGCGGGACGGGCCTGCCCTCGCGCGCGGCCCGCTGGTCCATGACCGTCATGACGACACCTCCTCGTGGGAGCGGCTCGGACGGCGCGTCGGATGTGATGCGCCTCACCTACCGATTGTTCGGTCGACGGCACATTTTGGCTACAGGCACCTCCAGGCTGTGGACAATCGGTTCTCCACAGCCTGAGATGAATGCAGTACGTCCATGGTAAGGAGGCGGGGGCGGATGGCATCTGAACAAATGGCCGAGGGCTCCGGGAGCCCGGTGCCCGACCCCGCGGCCCGCCCGCTGGACGCCATCGACCGGGACATCCTGCACATGCTCCTGAAGGACGGGCGCGCGTCGATACGCTCCGTGGCCGAGCAGGTCCATGTGTCCCGGGCGAACGCCTACGCGCGGATCAACCGCCTCATCGAAGACCGCGTGATCCGCGGTTTCGGCGCCCGCGTCAACCACGAGCGGGCGGGCCAGGGCGCCTCCGCCTACATCACGCTCAAGATCGTCCAGAACACCTGGCGGACCGTGCGCGAGCAGCTGCGCAGACTGCCGGAGGCCTCGCACATCGCGCTGGTCAGCGGCGATTTCGACGTCCTGATCCTGGTGCACACGGAGGACAACAGGGCGCTGCGCGAACTGGTCCTCACCAAGCTCCAGTCCATCCCCGAGGTGCTGAGCACGCGCACGCTGCTGGTCTTCGAGGAGGAAGACCTCGAAGCGAGCGCCCCGGACTCCTGAGAGCCCCGAGGGCGCTCGGGCTCAGCCCGCCTTGCGCAGCCCCTGGAAGACCAGCTCGACGACCGCGTCCGCCACTTCGCGGTCGCCGAGGCCGCCGCCGTCCGGCCGGTACCACTCCACCAGCGAGTTGATCATCCCGAAGACGAGCCGGGTCGCGAGCCGCACCTCGATGTCACCGCGCACGTCCCCGTCGGCCGCGGCCGCCCTGAGCAGCTGGGCGACCTGGTGGTCGAACTCCCTGCGCCGCTCCATCGCCCACCGCTCGGTGTCGGTGTTGCCGCGCACCCGCAACAGGAGCGTCACGTAGGGCAGTTCGCCGGTGAGCACCTCGACCATGCGCCGCGTGACGTACTCCAGGCGCTCGATGGCGCGTCCCTCGCGCGCGGGCTGCTCGTCGAGGATCGCGAAGAGGCCGTCGAGCGCGCGGCTCACGGCGCGGCGCAGCAACTCCTCCTTGCCCGCCACATGGTGGTAGATCGACGACTTGGAGATGCCGGCCGCCTTGGAGAGGTGCTCCATGGACGTGCCGTCGTAGCCGCGCTCGTTGAAGACGGTGACCGCGACCGCGAGCAGGCTGTCGGGCGTGTAGGTGTCGCGGCGCGCACCCGTGTCCCGTCGGGCGGTGGTCATGCGGAGCCCTCCCGCTTCTTGGGGGTGTACGAGTGCCGGAAGAGGGCCAGGGACGGCGCGTGCCGCCCCGAGGGGTCGCGTTCGTGCAACTCCTCGAGCAGCCCGCAGGCCCAGCCGCGGCCGAGCCTGCGGCCCCACTCCAGGGGCCCCAGCGGGTAGTTGACGCCCAGGCGCATCGCGGTGTCGATGTCGCCCTCGGTGGCCACCCCGCGCGCGAGGGCGTCGTGCGCCAGGTCGACGATCCGCGCCACGGTGCGGGCCACGATCATGCCCGGCACGTCGCCGATGACGCTGACCTCCTTGCCGAGCGCCTGGAACAGCCCGACGGCCTCCGCGAGGGTGCGCGGGTCGCCTTCCTGGCAGGTGGCCAGGGCGATGCGGGTGGCCTTGCGGTAGTCGAAGGCGAGGTCGAAGTAGACGACGTCGCGGAACTCGACGGACGTCTGCCCGTCCGCCTGCACGAGCTGACCGCCACTGGGCAGCACGATGCGCGTGCCCTTGTCCTCGTCCTCCTGGACGACCTCGATGCCCGCCTCGCGCATCATCGGGATCAGTTCGCCCGCGGACTCCAGGTCGCCCTCGACCGTCACGCGCGCGGGCGGGCGCGCAGGACCCGCGGTGTGCGGCTCTGGACGCTCGGCGTCCTCCCCGTACGCGTACCAGCCCCGGCCCGACTTGCGGCCCAGGCGGCCGGCCTCCACCAGGCGGCGCTGGGCCAGCGAGGGCCGGAACTTCGCGTCCTGGAAGAAGCCCTCCCACACGGAGCGCGTCACGGCCTCGTTGACGTCCTGCCCGATCAGGTCGGTGAGTTCGAACGGCCCCATTCTGAAGCCGCCGCTCTCGCGCAGCACGGCGTCGATGGTGGCGGGGTCGGCGCCCTGCTCCTCGTAGACCGCGAATGCCTCGGCGTAGAAGGGCCGCGCGATCCGGTTGACCAGGAAGCCGGGGGTGTCCGCACAGGCCACCGGGGTCTTGCCCCAGGCGCGGGCGGTCTCGTACGCGCGCGTGGCCGCGGTGACGTCGGTGGCGGCGCCGGAGACGACCTCCACCAGCGGCATCAGGGGCGCCGGATTGAAGAAGTGCAGCCCCACGAAGCGGCCCGGCCTGCGCAGCGCCCCGCCGATCGCCGTCACGGACAGGGACGAGGTGTTGGTCGCGAGCAGACAGTCCTGCGCGACGACGTCCTCCAGCTCGCGGAACAGCTCCTGCTTGACGTCCAGCCGCTCCAGGACGGCCTCGACGACGAGCGTCGCGGGCGCCAACTCGCCGATGGTCTGAGCGGGTTCGAGCCGGTCCACCGCGGCCGCCCGCTCCCCGGCGGCCATGCGGCCCTTCTCGACGAGCCGGTCCAGGCGCGCGGCGATCGCCTCGGCGGCGCTCCTCGCCCGCCCCGGCACGGCGTCGTACAGCCGGACGGGATGCCCCGCGACCAGGGCGACCTGGGCGATGCCCTGGCCCATGGTGCCGGTGCCCACCACGGCAACGAGCCGGTCATGTGCTGTCATGCACGTGATCCTCCCGCACCCGGCCGGTCCCCGGGGCCCGGGGGCTCACACGGCCGATTCCGTCCGGCATTTCCTCCGGCTTTTCCACAGCTTTTCCGCACCCCCTTGTCCCGACCGATCGTTCGGTTACTCTAACTCTGTTGGTTCGTTCCTGCCCAGCCCAGCCTGCACAGATCCGTCCAGTCCCGCCCAGCTCGCCGGCTCGACGAGGAGCCGCAGCCCAGGAGGAGTTGGTCCCCCATGGCCGCCGCCGAACTCACCGCGCACGACCTGATCGCCAAGCACCGGCCGACGCTCGACCAGGCGCTGGAATCGATTCGTACGCGCGCGTACTGGTCCCCGCACCCGGAGCACCCCAAGGCCTACGGAGAGGGCGGGAGCCTGAGCATGCCCGAGGGCAAGGCCGCCTTCGACGCCCTGCTCGGCACCCGCCTCGACCTCGGCCAGCCCGGTACGGACGATTTCGTGGGCGGCGAAGTGTCGCCGTACGGGATCGAGTTGGGTGTCACGTATCCGCACGCCGACATCGACGTGCAGCTGCCTGCCATGCGCGCGGGCATGCGCGCGTGGCGCGAGGCGGGCGCCGAGGTGCGCGCGGTGACCTGCCTGGAGATCCTGTCCCGGATCAGCGCGCGGACGCACGAGTTCGCGCACGCGGTCATGCACACCAGCGGCCAGGCCTTCATGATGGCGTTCCAGGCGGGCGGCCCGCACGCGCAGGACCGCGGCCTGGAAGCGGTGGCGTACGCGTACGTGGAGCAGGTGCGGACCCCGGACACGGCGGAGTGGTCCAAGCCCCAGGGCAAGCGCGATCCGCTGGTCCTGACCAAGGAGTTCACGCCGGTGGCCCGCGGCGTCTCACTGCTGATCGGCTGCAACACCTTCCCTACGTGGAACGGGTATCCCGGCCTGTTCGCCTCCCTGGCCACCGGCAACCCGGTCCTGGTGAAGCCGCACCCGCGCGCGGTGCTGCCCCTCGCGCTCACCGTGCAGGTGGCCCGCGAGGTCCTCGCCGAGGCGGGCTTCGACCCGAACCTGGTGGCGCTGGCGGCCGAGCGGCCCGGGGAGGGCATCGCCAAGACCCTGGCCGTGCGCCCCGAGGTCAGGATCATCGACTACACGGGGTCCACGGCCTTCGGCGACTGGCTGGAGACGAACGCCCGGCAGGCCCAAGTCTACACGGAGAAGGCCGGCGTCAACACCGTCGTCATCGACTCGACGGACGACTACAAGGGCATGCTGGCGAACCTGGCGTTCTCGCTGTCCCTGTACAGCGGCCAGATGTGCACCACGCCGCAGAACCTCCTGGTGCCGCGCGCGGGCATCGGCACGGACGAGGGCCCGAAGGCGTACGACGAGGTGGTGGCCGACCTCGCGAAGTCGGTCGGCGGCCTGCTCGGCGACGACGCCCGGGCGAACGGACTGCTCGGCGCGCTGGTCAACCCGGACGTGAAGGCACGGCTCGACGCGGCCCCCGGCATCGGCGAAGTCGCCCTGCCCTCAAGGGAGATCAGCAACCCGGACTTCCCGGACGCCGTCGTCCGCACACCGGTGATCGTGAAGCTGGACGGGGCCAAGCCCGACGCGGAGGCCGCCTACATGAGCGAGTGCTTCGGCCCGGTCTCCTTCGCGGTCTCCGTCGACTCGACCGGTGACGCGGTGGACCTCCTGCGGCGCACGGTGCGCGAGAAGGGCGCCATGACGGTCGGCGCGTACACCACCTCCGACGAGGTGGCACAGGCCGTCGAGGACGTCTGCCTGGAGGAGTGCGCGCAGCTCTCGCTCAACCTGACGGGCGGGGTGTACGTGAACCAGACGGCGGCGTTCTCCGACTTCCACGGCTCGGGCGGCAACCCCGCGGCGAACGCGGCGCTGTGCGACGGCGCCTTCGTGGCGAACCGCTTCCGGGTGGTGGAGGTGCGCCGAGAGGCCGCCTAAGGCGCGTTCGTGCTGTGCGCGCTCCAGTGGAAGAGCGTCATGCCGACGCTGGTGGCCAGGTTGTAGCTGGAGACCTGGGGCCGCATCGGCAGCGACACCAAGTGGTCGGCACGCGCGCGCAGTTCGGCGGAGAGGCCGCTGCGCTCGGAACCGAAGGCCAGCAGGGCGTCGTCGGGCAGCTTCAGCCCGCGGATGTCCGCGCCTTCGGGGTCGAGCGCGTACAGCGGCCCGCTCGGCAGCTCCTCGACCGCGAGCCGCTCCACGGCGGTCGCGAAGTGCAGCCCCGCCCCGCCCCGTACGACGGTGGGGTGCCAGGGGTCGAGGTCCCCCGTGGTGACGACCCCGGTGGCGCCGTAGCCGGCGGCCAGGCGGATCACGGCGCCCGCGTTGCCGAGGTTGCGCGGGTTGTCGAGGACGACGACGGGGGTGCCGCGCGCGGGGCGCCCCAGGGCAGCCAGCTGGCCTGCCCGCGCCGGACGCCCGGCGAGCGCGGCGACCCCGGTGGGATGCAGCCGTGGCACGAGGCCGCGCAGCACCTCGCCCGGCACCTCCACGAGGAGCCGCGCCAGGTCCCGTACGACGTCGGGGGCGAGTTCCTCGGCCAGGGCGAGCGCGGCCGCCCGGTCGACGGCGAGCGCCACGGGGACGTCGGCGCCGAAGCGTACGGCGTGCTTGAGGGCGTGGAACCCGTCGAGCAGCACCGCGGAGTCCGCGAGCCGCCGCCAGACGCGCAGGCAGTCCTCGGCGGTCCCCGCGCCCTGTGGGCCCTCGGTCCGCTCGTCCCGCATGCCGTCCGCGCCGTCCGCCGTACTCGTCCCGTTCACGGCAGGAAGCCTACGTGCGCACGGCCGACTGCTCCGCCGCCACCGCTTCGCCGTCGGCCTCCACCAGCGGGCCGGTCGCGGCCGGCGCCTTCGTAGCGGAGAAAACGCGACTACGCGCGCGTGCGACCCAACCGCCGATGCGCACCAAGAAGGACGTCGGCAGGAACACCGCGTCCGCGGCGATCATCGCGAGCGAGAAGAAGGGCAGTCCGAGCACGACGGCGATGACCGCGTGCTCCAGCATCATGAACACCAGCAGGACGTTCTTGAGGCGCCGGTTGAAGACCGTGAACGGGAAGGCGACCTGCACGGCCACGGTCCCGTACGTCACGAGCAGCACCATCGGGCCGAAGGTGGTCAGCAGATCGCCCAGGGCGGGCCAGGGCGAGAAGTAGTCCAGGTGGAGCGGGTAGTAGACCGCGGTGCCGTCCTGCCAGCGACTCCCCTGGATCTTGTACCAGCCCGCGGTCGCGTAGATCAGACACGCCTCGACCATCACCACGAGCAGTCCGGCGTTGTGCATGAGGTTGGCGACGACGTCGCACAGGAGACGGGAATCGCCCTGCGGATCGCGGCGGTTCACGGACCACCACAGCGCCTGTGCCGCCCACATTCCCCAGAAGAACAGCAGCCAGCCGCCGCCGACCTTCCCGGTGAACGTGATCGCGGCGAGGACGAGCCCCATGACCCACCACAGCACGATCCCGAACCGGTCCTCGGCCCCCCGGCGCGCCCTGCGGGCGTCCAGCGACCAGACCTGACCGCACCGGGTGAAGACGAGGTAGATCGACATGAGGTGGATGACGTTGTCGCCGCCGTCCCCGATGAACACGCTGCGGTTTTGCAGGGACAGCACACCGATCATGAAGACGACCGACATGGTGCGGGTCCGCCAGCCCAGCATCAGCAGCGCGGACGACACCACGGCCACTATGTAGACCAGCTCGAACCAGCCCTGCCCGTCGGACCACATGAGCGCGCTGAACGCGTGGTTGTCCGCGGTGAGCTGCTGCGCCATGCCCCAGCTCCACGGCCCGTTCGGGCCGTACATCTCCTGGCGGTGCGGGAACTCGCGCAGCAGGAAGAGCAGCCAGGTCGCGGAGAACCCGATGCGGATCACGGCGCTCTGATACGGGGCGAGCGCGGACGCGGTGATCCACTGGAGGCCGTCGCCCAGCCTCTGCTGCATGCGGTCGATCCGCCCCACGGAAGGTGCGCCGTTCATCGGTCACCGCCCGTCGAGGAGTCGGCAGCGGAGTCCGCCGAGGACTGCGCCCGCACGCGCGTACCGCTGTCGAGCGGCGCGTCGCTGGAGGTGACCGTCCACCACGGCACCTGCCGGTACACCGGCTTCTGGTTCACCTTCTCGTCACTCCACTTCGGGGGCGCGACACTGGTCGTCTTCGAGCGGATCTGGACGCGCTCGACGGCCTCGCCCTTGCCGGCGGCGCCGAGCCGGTCGAGGCGCAGCACGAGGATGCGGCGCAGGTACTGCTCGGACAGGGTGCCGCGCAGCCCGTTGGGCCGGTTCCGCGCGTCGTGGGTGCCCGTGTAGATGTCCCAGGCGCGGCGCAGCTCGTTCTGCTGCGTGTGGCTGGGCAGCAGGTTGCCGTCGATGGCGGCGCCGTCCTGCGCGGACAGTCCGTACCAGCGGGTCGCGCGCAGCTCGCCGTCGGGCGTACGCACCTCGGCGCGGGCCTCCACCGCGATGTTCTGTTGCAGCGGGTTCGGCGCGAACAGCTTCCAGTTCTGCTCGAACTCCGGGTAGACCCACGCGCTGACCAGCGCGCCGTGCTGCTTGCTGAGCGTGTTCGACGGCGCGACGTGCAGGAACACCATGAGGATGTGCACGCAGGTGACGAGCGCGACGCCGATGAGCGCGAGGACGGCGGTCAGCTGATGGCCGGGGGAGAGCGCCGCGATCCCGCGCCGCCCGGACGCCGCGGGCCGGGGCCCACCCGGCTCCGGGGCGGCTTCCGTTTCCGCTGCCTGCGACTCGGGCCGCGGGCCCGACGGCTCGGCCCCTGGCCCCGATGGCTCGGACAGACGGGGTCGCGGCGGAGCCGCTGGCTCCGTCGTGAGCCGGGCGCCCTCGTCCGCGGCGCCTGCTTCTGTCTCCATCGGTACTCCCCGATCCCGATCCGGTTCTGCCGGCGCCTGGTCCGTCCGCCGCTCGGCGCCCCCGCGACGAACCGGTTCCGAGCCGTCGCCGCGCGAGACGACGCACCGGAACCGTACTGGGGAGCGCCCGCACGGCACAGACGTCCGAGGTTATCCACAGGCCGACCGCACAGGGTTGACACCTTACGGCGCCGAGACCCACCATTGAATCCGACGAACCGAACGATCGGTCGGGAGCGCGAAGCCCCCGTCCGAGGTCGGGCACCCAAAGGTCGAGGGGGACCGGGCATGGCGACAGCAACCCCGCACCACCGCGCAGCCGAGGCACGGGCGGACGGCACCGCCGAGCCGGGCGACGCCGCGTTCCAGGCCGCGTTCGACGCGGCGGTGGCGGCGGACGAGCGCATCGAACCCCGCGACTGGATGCCCGACGCCTACCGCGCGACGCTCGTGCGCCAGATCGCCCAGCACGCCCACTCCGAGATCATCGGCATGCAGCCGGAGGCGAACTGGATCACGCGCGCCCCGTCCCTGCGCCGCAAGGCGATCCTGATGGCGAAGGTCCAGGACGAGGCGGGGCACGGCCTCTACCTCTACAGCGCGGCGGAAACCCTCGGCACGGGCCGCGACGAGCTGCTCGACAAGCTGCACAGCGGACGCCAGAAGTACTCCTCGATCTTCAACTACCCGACGCTGACCTGGGCCGACGTGGGAGCGATCGGCTGGCTCGTGGACGGCGCGGCGATCACCAACCAGGTGCCGCTGTGCCGCTGCTCGTACGGTCCGTACGCGCGGGCGATGGTGCGCGTCTGCAAGGAGGAGTCCTTCCACCAGCGCCAGGGGTACGAGCTGCTGCTCGCGCTCAGCCGCGGCACCGAGGCCCAGCACGCGATGGCGCAGGACGCCGTGGACCGCTGGTGGTGGCCCTCCCTGATGATGTTCGGCCCGCCCGACGACGAGTCCGCGCACTCCGCCCAGTCCATGGAGTGGAAGATCAAGCGCCACTCGAACGACGAACTGCGCCAGCGCTTCGTGGACATCTGCGTCCCCCAGGCCGAATCCCTCGGACTCACGCTCCCCGACCCGGAGCTGAAGTGGAACGAGGAGCGCGGGCAGCACGATTTCGGACCGATCGACTGGTCGGAGTTCAAGGCGGTCCTCAAGGGCAACGGCCCGTGCAACGAACAGCGCATCACCCAGCGCAGGCGCGCCCACGAAGAGGGCGCCTGGGTGCGCGAGGCCGCCGCGGCCCACGCGGCCAAGCACTCCCCATCCGGCACGGTGACATCCGGCACGGCGACGCGAGAAGGCAGGGCGGCATGAGCGACACCCCGAACAGCGCCACCGGCGGTGCCTCCGGCACCGCGGACTGGCCCCTGTGGGAGGTCTTCGTGCGCTCCCGCCGCGGCCTCTCCCACACGCACGCCGGCAGCCTGCACGCCCCGGACGCCGAGCTGGCCCTGCGCAACGCGCGGGACCTCTACACCCGCCGCGGCGAGGGCGTCTCCCTGTGGGTCGTGCCGTCCGCCGCGATCACCGCCTCGTCGCCGGACGAGAAGGACCCGTTCTTCGAGCCCGCCGCCGACAAGCCCTACCGGCACCCGACGTTCTACGAGATCCCGGAAGGGGTGAAGCACCTGTGACGCAGCCCGACACGACTCGGCCTCCCGCCCAGGGGACGTCGGACACCGCGTCCGCCGCCCTGGCCCTCGGCGACGACGCCTTGGTGCTCTCGCACCGCCTGGGGGAGTGGGCGGGCCACGCACCGGTCCTCGAAGAGGAGGTCGCCCTCGCGAACATCGCCCTCGACCTGCTCGGCCAGGCCCGCGTCCTGCTGAGCCTGGTGGGCGACGAGGACGAGCTGGCGTACCTGCGCGAGGAGCGCGCCTTTCGCAACGTGCAACTGGTCGAGCAGCCCAACGGGGACTTCGCCCACACCATCGCCCGGCAGCTCTACTTCTCGGCCTACCAGCAGCTCCTCTACGCCGAACTGGCCGGGGCGGACTCCGAGTTCGCTCCCCTGGCCGCCAAGGCGGTCAAGGAGGTCGCCTACCACCAGGACCACGCCCGGCAGTGGACGCTGCGCCTCGGCGACGGCACCGAGGAGAGCCACGGCCGCATGCAGCGCGCGGTCGACGCGCTGTGGCGGTACACGGGCGAGCTGTTCCAGCCGGTCCCCGGCCTGGGCATCGACCCGCAGGACCTGCGGGCGAGGTGGACCACGACCATCACCGGCACTCTGCAAGAGGCGACGCTGACCGTGCCCGAGGGCCCGCAACTCGGCGCCTGGAGCGCGGGAGCCGGCCGGCAGGGCGTGCACACCGAGTCCTTCGGCCGGATGCTCGCCGAGATGCAGCATCTGCACCGCAGCCACCCGGGGGCGTCATGGTGACCACGGCGCACGCCCACCAGGACCCGGCCGAGCGGGAGACGCCGCTCGAAGCCGAACTGTGCCGCCTTGCCGGGTCCGTGCCCGACCCCGAGCTGCCCGTCCTGAACCTGGAGGAACTCGGCGTACTGCGCGCGGTGCACACGCGCGGGCCCGGCCGCGTGGAGGTCGAGCTGAGCCCCACCTACACCGGGTGCCCCGCCATCGAGACCATGTCGGCCGACATCGAGCGGGTGCTGCACGAGCACGGCATCGCCGAGGTCACCGTCCGCCCGGTGCTCTCCCCGGCCTGGTCGACGGACGACATCACGCCCGAAGGCCGCCGCAAGCTGCGGGAGTTCGGCATAGCGCCGCCGCGCACCACACGCGAACCCGCGGGCCCGGTCGCCGTGTCCCTCGGCCCCACCCGGCACACCGCCTCCCGGGCCGCCGCCTCCGAGCCCACCGCGGAGCCTCTCGCCTGCCCGCACTGCGGGTCGACGGAGACCGAACTGCTGAGCCGGTTCTCCTCCACCGCCTGCAAGGCGCTGCGCCGCTGCCTGTCCTGCCGCGAACCCTTCGACCACTTCAAGGAGTTGTGATGGCGAACGAAGGGGGACGGGCCCGCTTCCACCGGCTCCGCGTCGCGGCGGTCGACCGGCTCACCGACGACTCCGTGGCGCTGACGCTCGCCGTGCCGCCAGAGCTGCGCGAGGCCTACCGCTTCACGCCGGGACAGCACCTCGCCCTGCGCCGCACCGTGGACGGAGCGGAGATCCGGCGCACGTACTCGATCTGCTCGACCGCCCCGGCGCACGAGGCACCGAGCAGCCTCCGGGTCGGCGTCCGCCTGGTCGACGAGGGCGCCTTCTCCACGTACGCGCACAAGGAGATCGCCGTCGGGGACGAGCTGGAGGTGATGACCCCGGCCGGCCGCTTCACCCTCGACCCCACGCCCGACACCGCCTCCGCGCACTACGCCGCGGTGGTCGGCGGCAGCGGCATCACACCCGTCCTGTCCATCGCCGGCACCCTCCTGGAGCGGGCGCCGCACGCGCGGTTCTGCCTGATACGCAGCGACCGGACCACCGCGTCGACGATGTTCCTGGAGGAGGTGGCCGACCTGAAGGACCGGTACCCGGACCGGTTCCAGCTGGTCACCGTCCTCTCCCGGGAGGATCAGCAGGCGGGCCTGGCGTCCGGCCGGCTCGACCAGGAGCGGCTCGCGGCGCTGCTGCCCGCACTGCTGCCGGTGGAGCGGGTGGCCGGCTGGTACCTGTGCGGACCGTACGGGCTCGTGCAGGGCGCCGAGCGGGCGCTGCGCGCACTTGGTGTACGGCGCGAGCGCGTCCACGAGGAGATATTCCACGTCGACGACGGCCCCTCGGCCCGGGAGCCGCGGACCACCGCGACCACCGACCCGTCGGCCCCCGCGCACAGCACGGTGACGGCGCAGCTCGACGGCCGTTCGGGCAGCTGGCCCGTCCAGGACGGCGAGTCCCTCTTGGAGACGGTGCTGCGCAACCGGCCGGACGCGCCGTACGCCTGCAAGGGCGGCGTCTGCGGGACCTGCCGCGCGTTCCTGGTCTCCGGCTCGATCCGCATGGACCGGAACTTCGCGCTGGAGGCCGAGGAGACGGAGGCGGGCTATGTGCTGGCCTGCCAGTCGCATCCGACCACGGAGAAGGTGGAGCTGGACTTCGACCGCTGAGCCCGGCACCCCACCGGGCCACCCCACCGGACCACCCGACGGGCCGGCCCACTGGACCACCCCACCGGGCACTGTTCCCTTCTCGTAGAACCTGTTCTATCTTGACGACCCGTCAGATCGCGGCGCGGTACGGCAGGAACGGCAGCAACGGGAGGAAAGGCCAGTGGACTTCACCTTCTCCGAGGAGCAACAGGCGGCCGTCGAGGCGGCACAGGCGGTGTTCGGTCCGGTCGCGCCGGACGGTGTGCCCAGCCCCTCGCTCACCTCGGGCGCGGTCGCCGAGGACTTCGACCGGGCGCTGTGGGCGAAGGCCGCCGACGCCGACCTGCTCAGCCTGCTGGTCGGTCCCGAACACGGCGGAGCGGGGCTCGACGCCATCGCGCTCTGTCTGGTGCTGCGCGAATCGGCGAAGGTACTCGCCCGGATCCCGCTGCTCGAACACAGCGCGGCGGCGACGGTCGTACAGGCCTGCGGTGGAGCGGAGTTGCGGCAGGAGATCCTCCCCCGCGCCGCGCGCGGCGAGCTCGTGCTGACCGTCGCCTCCGCGGGCCGCACCGGACACGACCCGGCCGAACTGGCCGTCACCGCACGCAAGGAGACCGACGCGGGCCCTGAGACCTGGGTGCTCGACGGTGTGCAGACGGCCGTGCCCTGGGCCTTCGGCGCCGACCGGATCCTCGTCCCGGCCCACACCGGCGAGGGCGAAGCGGTGCTCGCGGTGCTCCCCGGGCCGTTCTCCGACGTACCCGGGCTCACGCTCGCCGAGCAGATATCGACGACCGGCGAGCGCCAGGCCGAGCTCCGTCTGGACGGCGTGCGCGTCGAGGCGCGGCACCTCATCGAGGACGCCACGGCCTGGTCCCGGCTGCACGACCTGCTCGCCACCGGCACCTGCGCGCTCGCGCTCGGCCTCGGCGAGGGCGTGCTCAAGATGACCAGTGACTACGCGGGCAAGCGCGAGCAGTTCGGCCACCCCATCGCCACGTTCCAGGCGGTGGCCGTGCAGGCCGCCGACCGCTACATCGACCTGCGCGCCATGGAGGCCACGCTGTGGCAGGCGGCCTGGCGCATCAGCAGTGGAGCGAGCGGCCCGCTACCGGTCGCGGGGGACGTGGCGGTCGCCAAGACCTGGGCATCCGACGGCGTACGCCGCGTCGTGCAGACCGCCCAGCATCTGCACGGCGGCTTCGGCGCGGACACGGACTACCCGCTGCACCGCTATCACGCGTGGGCCAAGCACCTGGAGCTCTCGCTCGGCCCGGCCGCCGCCCACGAGGAGGCACTCGGCGACCTGCTGGCCGCGCACCCCCTGGGCTGATCGGCCCGGAGATCAGCTCTCCGGGCCGATCACGGTCGAGCACGGTCGATCGCCCCGGAGATCGGCCCTCAGGCCACGCCGCCCGGCTGCCCGTTGTCGTCCACGACGGGGCGGCCGGCGGCCTCCCAGGCCTGCATGCCGCCGTCGACGTTCACCGCGTCGACGCCCTGCTGCGTCAGATACATCGTCACCTGGGCGGAGCGCCCGCCGGAGCGGCAGATCACGTTGACCCGGCCGTCCTGCGGCGCCGCCTCGGTCAACTCGCCGTAGCGGGCGACGAATTCGCTCATCGGAATGTGCAGCGCGCCCGCCGCGTGACCCGCCTGCCACTCGTCGTCCTCACGGACGTCGAGGAGGAAGTCCTCTTCCTTGAGCTCGTCGACAGCGACCGTGGGCACACCAGAACCGAAAACCATGCCCCCGACGCTACCCCTCGGCCCCGGGCCCCGGCACCACCGGCCTCAGGAAGAAGCCTCAGGAAGAAGCGGTCAGCCGCTCCAGCTCGGCCTCCTGCTCGGCGACCTGCGCGAGCAGTTTCTCGGCGATCTCGTCGAGCAGGGTGTCCGGATCGTCGGGGGCCATCCGCAGCATCGAGCCGATCGCGCTCTCCTCCAGCTCCTGCGCCACCGCCGTGAGCAGTTCCTTGCGCTGCGCCAGCCACTCGAGGCGGGCGTACAGCTCCTCGCTCTCGGACGGCTGCTGCTCGGCCGGGGCAGGGCCCTTGTCCCACTCCTCGGCCAGCTCGCGCAGCAGCGCCGCGTCACCACGCCCGTACGCCGCGTTCACCCGGGAGATGAACTCGTCGCGCCGCTCCCGCTCCCGGTCGTCCTGCGCCAGGTCCGGGTGCGCCTTGCGGGCCAGCTCGCGGTAGAGCTTGCGGGCCTCCTCGCTGGGCCGCACCCGCTGCGGCGGCCGCACCGGCTGATCGGACAGCATCGCGCTGGCCTCCGGGAACAGCCCGTCCCCGTCCATCCACCCGTGGAACAGCTCCTCGACGCCGGGCATCGGCATCACCCGCGCCCGCGCCTCGTCGGCCTTGCGGCGGTCCTCGGGGTCACCGCTGCGGGCCGCCCGCGCCTCCGCGATCAACGCCTCCAGCTCGTCGAGCCGCGTGTACATCGGCCCGAGCTTCTGGTGGTGCAGCCGCGAGAAGTTCTCCACCTCGACCCGGAAGGTCTCCACGGCGATCTCGAACTCGATCAGCGCCTGCTCGGCAGCGCGCACGGCCCGCTCGAGGCGCTCCTCGGGCCGCTCCGCCGCCTGCTCGGCGCTGCGCTGTTCGGCCCGCTCGCTGAGGCGTTCCTTCAGGCGGTCCTTGAGGCGCTCCCGAGGTTGCTCCTCCGGCTGCCCTGCCACATCGTCGGTCTCCGGGGTCGTCACACGACCAGCGTAGGGCACGGTGTTGACCGCGCCGGAACGGCCGCGGCGGCCCGCTCCTCAGACGCCCGCCTCGGCCGCCACCCGCCCCTCGCGCACGGCCCGCACCAGCTCCCCGTGGTCCGCCTCCGTCCGGTCCGCGTAGGCGACGGCGAACGCGGCCACCGCCTCGTCCAGCTCCTCGTTCTTTCCGCAGTACCCGGCGACGAGCCGCGGGTCGGCGCTGTGCGCGTGGGCGCGGGCGAGCAGGGCGCCCGTCATCCGGGCGTAGTCGTCTATCTGGTCCGCGGCGAGGGCGGCCGGGTCGACACTGCCCTTGCGGTTCCTGAACTGCCGCACCTGGAACGGCCGTTCCTCGACCGTGGTCCAGCCGAGCAGGATGTCGCTGACGACCTGCATGCGCTTCTGCCCGAGCACCACCCGCCGGCCCTCGTGCTCCACGGGCTCCGCCGCGAACCCGGCCGCCGCCAGGTGCGGGAGCAGCGCCGAGGCCCGCGCCTCCTTCACCTGGAGCACGAGCGGCTCGCCCCGGTGGTCGAGGAGCAGCACCACATAGGAGCGGGTGCCGACGCTGCCGGTGCCGACGACGCGGAACGCCACGTCATGGATCGCGTACCGCCCGAGCAGCGGCAGCCGGTCCGCGGACAGGGTGCCCAGATAGGGGCCCAGCGCGCTCGCGACCGCCGCGGCCTCTGCGTCCGGCACCGAGCGCAGCACCGGCGGCGCGTCCACGAACCGCCGCCCGCCGCCTTCCACCTCGACCGTGGACTTGGCCGCGAACCGTCCGCTGGTGTTCCTGCTGGCCTTCTCGGAGACCCGCTCCAGGGTGCCGAGCAGGTCGCGGGCGTTCGCGTGCGAGACGAGCTCCTCGTCGGCGATCGCGTTCCACGCCTCCAGGGTGGGGAGCTTCGCGAGGAGCCGCATGGTGCGCCGGTAGGCGCCGACGGCGTCGTGCGCCGCTTCCTCGCAGGTGTCCTCGTCGGCCCCCGCCTCCCGGCCCGCGAGCACGAGCGAGGTGGCGAGCCGCTTCAGGTCCCATTCCCAGGGGCCGTGCACCGTCTCGTCGAAGTCGTTCAGGTCGATGACGAGGCCGCCGCGCGCGTCCGCGTACAGGCCGAAGTTGGCCGCGTGCGCGTCACCGCAGATCTGGGCGCCGACTCCTGTCACCGGGGTGCGCGCGAGGTCGTACGCCATGAGCCCCGCGGAGCCGCGCAGGAACGCGAACGGGGTGGCGGCCATGCGGCCGACGCGTATCGGGGTGAGCTCGGGGATCCTGCCGAGGTTGGACTCCTCGACGGCCGCAGGACCGTCCGGCCGGTCCGGGTCCGCCGCGAAGTCCCGGTGCGCGCTCCGCGGCACCTTCTCGCGCAGCGCCTTGCCCGCCGCCTTGGGCGAGACGCCCGATTCCCCGGCAGCCGCCGCGAATCCGGGCACCCGCGGCAACCGCCGCGCCCCGGCCTTCTCGGCCTCCGCCGCCCCGCCCTGCCGCGGCACCGCCACGTGCTCCAATCCGCCCACGAGCGACCGCCTCCCCCGTCCCGTACGAACGTCGCGCACGGGGCCCGACCCCGCACGTCGCCTGTCATCGGCACGACCGTACCGCCGGTCCGGAAAACCCGTCAGGGCCTGTGGAAAACCCTCAGCACGTGCACAACTCGATCACTCCGCGGGCCCACCGTCTGCGTCCCCACCGGGTCCCACCAGACCCAGCACACCCCCGGCAGTCCCCTACTTACGGAACTCCTCCGGGCACGTCCCGCCCTCGGCCCCCAGGTACTTCCCGGCCCAGTCCCCGAGCTCCCGCAGCGACGCCTGCAACGCGGCGCCCGCCGCCGAGAGCCGGTAGGAGACCCGCAGCGGCGGCCCTTCGTCGACCTCCCGCACGACGAGACCGGCAGCGCCGAGCTCGGTCAGCCGGTCGGAGAGCATGCGTTCGCTGATGCCGGGGATGGCCCGGCGCAGATCCGCGAAGTGTCTCGGGCCGCTCATCAGGACGGACACGATCAGCCCCGTCCAGCGCTTGCCCAGTAGTCCGAAGACGCGCGTCATGCCGATGTCGACCGTCGAACACCTCTGGGGTTCGTGGGTCACGGCGTCTCCCGCGCACGCCTCGCTCATGTCTTCCCCGTTGCCCACCATGCCTCCAGGGTACTGCGTTCTCGTATGGGGATGAAAAAAAGTAAGCCCCTGTGCTATTACTAGTTACATACTCAATTACCGCGCCCTCAACCCTCGCGGGGCGCCCTCACTCTCACGGGAGAGAACCATGGCCACCCTGCTCCACATCGACTCCTCCGTCTTCGACGGCCAGTCCTCCGCGTCCCGCGCCGTCACGGACGCCTTCCGCAAGGCCTGGCAAGAGCAGCACCCGGAGGGCACCGTCGTCTACCGCGACCTGGCCGCGAACCCGGTGCCGCACATCACCGCCGACGCCCACCTGGCCGGCTTCGTCCCCGCCGACGCCCACACGCCGGAGCAGGCCGCCGCCTTCGCCGAGCGCGTCAAGCTCATCGAGGAGCTGGAGCAGGCGGACGCCGTCCTGATCGGCGCCCCGATGTACAACTTCTCGATCCCCTCCACGCTGAAGGCGTGGCTGGACAACGTGATCCTCATGGGCCGCACCTCGGGCCCCGAGACCCAGTCCGCCAAGGGCACCCCGGTCACCGTCGTCGCCAGCCGCGGCGGCTCCTACGCCCCCGGCACCCCGCGCGAGGGCTTCGAGTACGTGCAGAACTTCCTGGGCGCCGCCCTGCGCGACGGCCTCGGCCTCGACCTGGACTTCATCGTCCCGGAGCTGACCATGGCCCCGCAGAACCCGGCCATGGCCGAGCTCGTCCCGCTCTACGAGGCCTCCCGCACCAAGGCCCTCGCGGACGCCGAGGAGAAGGGCAAGGCGCTCGCCTCCCGCTTCGCCGCCTGAGCACGCGCGCGTACCGAAGCACACGCACGCGAGAGCACACGCACGCGAGCACGCGCGCGTAGTGGCGTGACATAACCCACAGGGCCCCGCGACCGGTCGGTCGCGGGGCCCTGTGGGCATGCGCACCCACCCACGGCAGGCAACGCAAAAGCCCCGCAGATCCGAGGATCTGCGGGGCTTTTCGCTGTGCGCGAGGGGGGATTTGAACCCCCACGTCCCGAAGGACACTGGCACCTGAAGCCAGCGCGTCTGCCGTTCCGCCACTCGCGCAATCGAGTGTGTCTTCCGAACCCTGCGCCCTTGCGGGCCCTGTGCCTTCCGACGAACAAAACATTAGCACGCTGGAGAGGGTGGATTCACATCCGTTCTGGCGGGCCCTCAACGGGCACCCGAGGCCTGGATCGCCCACGGCCCACAGCCGCGTACGGGACACTGTCCGGAGGCCACCTCTACGATCCCCAGACAAGGGGCCCGGTTGAGGGGCTGTGAGCGTCGACACTCATCGAGCAGGCGGACAGGGGGAACCAGCCGATTTCCCGACGCGTGGATACGATCAGTAAGCAGTACCAAGTAGGCAGGACGGCAAAGAAGGAGGAGGTGCCCCATGGGAGTCCTGAAGAAGTTTGAACAGCGCCTGGAGGGGCTGGTCAACGGCACCTTCGCCAAGGTCTTCAAGTCCGAGGTGCAGCCCGTCGAGATCGCAGGCGCGCTTCAGCGCGAGTGCGACAACAACGCCACGATCTGGAACCGGGACCGGACCGTCGTCCCCAACGACTTCATCGTGGAGCTCAGCGCGCCCGACTACGAGCGGCTGAGCCCCTACTCGGGCCAGCTCGGTGACGAGCTGTCCGGCATGGTGCGCGACTACGCGAAGCAGCAGCGCTACAGCTTCATGGGCCCCATCAAGGTGCACCTGGAGAAGGCGGACGACCTGGACACGGGTCTGTACCGGGTACGCAGCCGCACCCTCGCGTCCTCCACCAGCCAGGACAGGCCCCAGCAGCAGCGCCCCACCCCGGCCGCCCGGCCCAACCAGGCACCCGGTGGCTACGGATACCCGCAGCCCGCCGCGGCCCCGCCGATGCCCTCGGCACCGCCGCCGGGCCGTCCGGCGCACGCCCCGCAATCGGCGCCCGCGGCACAAGGACAGCAGCCCGACGCGGGCCCGCTGCCCGGCGCCCGCGTGCGTCACTGGATCGAGATCAATGGCACACGCCACCAGATCTCGCGCGCCACCCTCGTGCTCGGCCGGTCCACCGAGGCCGACGTGCGGATCGACGACCCCGGCGTATCGCGCCGGCACTGCGAGATCCGGACCGGAACGCCCTCGACGATCCAGGATCTCGGATCCACCAACGGCATCGTGGTGGACGGGCAGCACACCACCCGCGCTACGCTCCGCGACGGCTCGCGGATCGTCGTGGGCCAAACCACCATCGTTTACCGGCAAGCCGAAGGGTGAAGCGGGGGCAATGTCAGAGCTGACCCTGACGGTCATGCGGCTGGGTTTCCTGGCCGTTCTGTGGCTGTTCGTGATCGTGGCCGTCCAGGTCATCCGCAGCGACCTGTTCGGTACGCGCGTCACCGCACGCGGCTCGCGCCGTGAGAGCGGGCGCTCGCAACAGGCCGCACGACAGGCCGCCGCTCCTCCGCAGCAGCGGCAACAGCAGCAAGGGGGCGGTGGCCGCCAGCGGCGCGGCGCCCCCTCCAAGCTGGTCGTCTCCGAAGGCACGCTCACCGGTACGACGGTGGCGCTCCAGGGGCAGACGATCACGCTCGGCCGTGCGCACGACAGCACGATCGTGCTCGACGACGACTACGCGTCGAGCCGGCATGCCAGGATCTACCCGGACCGGGACGGCCAGTGGATCGTCGAGGATCTCGGGTCCACCAACGGCACGTATCTCGACCGGACCCGCCTCACGACGCCCCAGCCGATCCCGCTGGGCGCGCCGATCCGCATCGGCAAGACCGTCATCGAGCTGCGGAAGTAGTGCTACGTCATGAATGAGCGCGAGCGGAGCGAGCGGGCCGACGCGGACGTCCGGGGCCTTGCCGGCCCGGACACCGGCGCGCTCCCGACCGGAGGGTGGGCAGTGTGGTTCGACACGACCGGCTGTACCCGGAGTCTGAGCCAGCTGGGCAGGTGCGCATGAGTCTGTCACTGCGCTTCGCCGCCGGATCACACAAAGGCATGATCCGCGAGGGCAACGAGGACTCCGGCTACGCCGGCCCCCGGCTGCTCGCGATCGCCGACGGCATGGGCGGCCAGGCCGCCGGTGAGGTCGCCTCGTCCGAGGTGATCTCCACCATCGTCGCGCTCGACGACGACGTGCCCGGTTCGGACATCCTGACCTCGCTCGGCACCGCCGTGCAGCGGGCCAACGACCAGCTCCGGATGATGGTCGAGGAGGACCCCCAGCTCGAGGGCATGGGGACCACCCTGACCGCACTGCTGTGGACGGGCCAGCGGCTCGGCCTCGTACACGTCGGCGACTCGCGCGCATACCTGCTGCGCGACGGCGTGCTCACGCAGATCACCCAGGACCACACATGGGTGCAGCGCCTCGTCGACGAGGGCCGCATCACCGAAGAGGAAGCCACCACGCACCCGCAGCGCTCGCTGCTCATGCGCGCGCTGGGCAGCGGCGACCACGTCGAGCCCGACCTCTCCATCCGTGAGGTCCGGGCCGGCGACCGGTACCTGATCTGCTCCGACGGCCTGTCCGGCGTCGTCTCCCACCAGACGATGGAGGAGACGCTCGCCAGTTACCAGGGCCCGCAGGAGACGGTCCAGGACCTGATCCAGCTGGCGCTGCGCGGCGGCGGCCCCGACAACATCACCGTGATCGTCGCGGACGTCCTGGACATCGACAGCGGGGACACCCTCGCCGGTCATCTCTCGGACGCACCCGTGATCGTCGGCGCGGTCGCCGAGAACCAGCAGGCGCTGCACGAGGGCAACGCCATGGAGACGCCCGCGGGCCGCGCCGCCGGACTCGGCCGCCAGGCCCCCGGCGGAGCCCACGGCGGTGGCGGCGAGTTCGGCCCGCCCGACAGCGGCGCCGTCGAGGGCTTCTCCTACTCGGACGAGGACTTCGTCAAGCCGCGGCCCCGCCGGAGGTGGCTCAAGAGATCCCTCTACACGGTGCTCGCGCTGGCCGTCATCGGCGGCGGACTCTACGGCGGCTACCGCTGGACGCAGACGCAGTACTACGTCGGCACCAACGAGGAGCACGTTGCGCTGTACCGCGGCATCAGCCAGGACCTCGCCTGGGTGAGCCTGTCCGACGTGGCGAAGGACCACCCGGAGATCCAGCTCAAGTACCTGCCGCCGTACCAGCGCAAGCAGGTCGACGCGACCATCGCGGAAGGCGACCTGGCCGCCGCACAGGACAAGATCCAGGAACTGTCCGCGCAGGCCACCGCATGCGAGAAGCAGGCCGCACGGGACAAGGCCGAGAACGAGAAGAACGCGAAGACCGGCGAGGGCGAAGCGGGCGGAACCTCCACGGGAGGCACGGCGTCCAAGGCGTCGTACCGCACCGCCTCACCCACGCCGACCCCGTCGAAGCCGTCCTCTTCGCCGTCCGGCAAGTCCAAGACCTCTCCCACGCCCACCCCTGGCCCCACTCTCTCCGAGGAAGAGCAGCAGCTGGCCAAGGCGTGCGCACAGCAGTAGAAGCCGTTGGGGGCCTCAGCACGCCATGAGTAGTAACTCCACGACCCATACGTCGACCATTGGAGCGATCGGAGCACCCAGCCGGCGCAACACCGAGCTGGCACTGCTCGTGTTCGCCGTGATCATCCCGGTGTTCGCGTACGCCAATGTCGGCCTCGCCCTCGACGGCGAGGTCCCCGCGGGCCTGCTCGGTTACGGGCTCGGCCTCGGCCTGCTCGCGGGCGTCGCCCACATCGTCGTACGGAAGTTCGCGGCGTACTCGGACCCCCTGATGCTGCCGCTGGCCACACTGCTCAACGGGCTCGGCCTGGTGGTCATCTGGCGGCTCGACCAGTCGAAGCTGTTGCAGTCGATCGACCAGGCGGGCAGCGCCGCGCCCAAGCAGCTGATGTACACGGCCATGGGCATCGCGCTCTTCATCGTCGTCCTGATCTTCCTCAAGGACCACCGCGCCCTCCAGCGCTACACCTACATCTCCATGCTCGGCGCCGTCGTCCTGCTGCTGCTCCCACTGGTTCCGGGCCTCGGCCAGAACATCTACGGCGCCAAGATCTGGATCCACGTCGGCGGCTTCTCCATCCAGCCCGGCGAGTTCGCGAAGATCGTTCTCGCGATCTTCTTCGCCGGCTACCTCATGGTGAAGCGGGACGCCCTGGCGCTCGCCTCGCGCCGCTTCATGGGCCTGTACCTGCCGCGCGGCCGCGACCTCGGACCGATCCTCGTCGTCTGGGGGATCTCGATCCTCATCCTGGTCTTCGAGACGGACCTCGGTACCTCGCTGCTGTTCTTCGGAATGTTCGTCATCATGCTGTACGTCGCCACCGAGCGGACCAGCTGGATCGTCTTCGGTCTGATGATGTCCGCGGTCGGCGCCGTCGGCGTGGCCACGTTCGAACCGCACATCCAGCAGCGCGTCGACGCCTGGCTCGACCCGATGAAGGAGTACATGCTCAGCCGCCAGGGCGTGGCAGGGCACTCCGAGCAGGCGATGCAGGCGCTGTGGGCCTTCGGTTCCGGCGGCACCCTCGGCACCGGCTGGGGCCAGGGCCACTCCGAACTGATCCGCTTCGCCGCGAACTCCGACTTCGTCCTCGCCACCTTCGGCGAGGAGCTGGGCCTCGCCGGCCTGATGGCGATCCTGCTGCTCTACGCACTCATCGTGGAGCGCGGCGTGCGCACCGCGCTCGCCGCCCGCGACCCCTTCGGCAAGCTGCTCGCCGTCGGCCTGTCCGGCGCCTTCGCGCTCCAGGTCTTCGTCGTCGCGGGCGGTGTGATGGGCCTCATCCCGCTGACCGGTATGACGATGCCCTTCCTCGCGTACGGCGGTTCCTCCGTCATCGCCAACTGGGCGCTCATCGGCATCCTGATCCGGATCAGCGACACCGCGCGGCGGCCCGCCCCGAGCCCGACGCCAAGTCCCGACGCCGAGATGACCCAGGTGGTCCGACCGTGAACAAGCCCCTGCGCCGTATCGCGATCTTCTGCGGCCTGCTCATCCTGGGCCTCCTGATCCGGGACAACTGGCTCCAGTACGTGAAGGCCGACTCGCTCGCCTCCGACAAGGAGAACCGCCGCGTCGCCATCGAGCGGTACTCCACGCCACGCGGCGACATCATCGTCGACGGCAAGTCGATCACCGGCTCCAAGGCGACGACCGGCACCGACCTGAAGTACAAGCGGACCTGGAAGGACGGGCCCATGTGGTCGCCCGTCACCGGCTACGCCTCGCAGGTCGTCGGCGCCAGCCAGATCGAGAACCTCGAGGACGGCATCCTCAGCGGCAACGACGACCGCCTCTTCTTCCGCAACACCCTCGACATGATCACGGGCAAGCAGAAGGAGGGCGGCAACGTCGTCACCACCCTCAACGCCGACGCACAGAAGGCCGCCTACGACGGCCTGAAGAACCGCGGCAAGGGTGCCGTCGCCGCCATCGAGCCGTCCACCGGCAAGATCCTCGCGCTCGCGTCCACACCGTCGTACGACCCGTCGGCCTTCGCCGGCAACTCCACCGAAGACGGCAAGACGTTCGCGCAGCTCGACAAGGACAAGGACAAGCCGCTCCTGAACCGCGCGCTGCGCGAGACGTACCCGCCGGGTTCGACGTTCAAGCTGGTGACGGCCGCCGCCGCACTGGAGAGCGGGAACTACGACCCGGACAAGGCAACGGACACCCCGCTGCCGTGGACCATGCCGGGCACCACCACGCCGCTGAAGAACGAGGGCAACATCCCTTGTAAGAACGCGACGCTGCGCAACGCCCTGAAGGTCTCCTGCAACACCGTCTTCGGCAAGATCGGCTCCGACCTCGGCGTCGACGCGATGCGCGAGGAGGCCGACAAGTTCGGCTTCAACAAGGAGCAGTTCATCCCGGTCCGCTCGAACGCGTCGAACTTCGACAAGGACATGAACAAGTCGGAGACCGCGCTCTCCTCGATCGGCCAGTTCAACACCGCCACGACCCCGCTCCAGATGGCGATGGTCGCCTCCGCGGTCGCCAACGACGGCAAGCTCATGGAGCCGTACATGGTCGACGAGCTGAAGGCCCCGAACCTCGACACCATCGAGAAGACGGACCCGAAGGAGATGAGCCGCCCGCTCTCCGAGGAGAACGCGCAGAAGCTCCAGTCGATGATGGAGACGGTCGTCAACGACCCGGGCGGCACCGGCTCCAACGCCAAGATCCCCGGCGTCACCGTCGGCGGCAAGACGGGTACCGCCCAGCACGGCGTCGACAACAGTGAGAAGCCTTACGCCTGGTTCGTCTCCTACGCCAAGACCAGCTCCGGTTCGCCGGTCGCCGTGGCCGTGGTCGTCGAGGACAGCGCCGCCAGCCGTCAGGACATCTCCGGTGGCGGCCTCGCCGCGCCCATCGCGCGAGACGTGATGAAGGCGGTCGTGGACAGCAAGGAGTGACCCGAGAGAACCCGGCTTCACCACCCCTTGTGAGCCCGGTCACTCGCCGTTCACATAGATGCACGTGGCGATACCGGTCCTGTCACGGGTCACGGTGGTGGCCAGGTCACGTTGAGCGAGCCGGGTACCGTATGGCCCGGACAGCACACCGCCCGACCCGAACGGGACGGTCGGGACCGACGGAGAGGGCTGGTAGGTAATGGAAGAGCCGCGTCGCCTCGGCGGCCGGTACGAGCTGGGCCAGGTGCTCGGCCGTGGTGGCATGGCGGAGGTCTATCTCGCCCATGACACCCGGCTCGGCCGCACCGTGGCGGTGAAGACGCTGCGGGTGGACCTCGCGCGCGACCCGTCGTTCCAGGCCCGGTTCCGCCGGGAGGCCCAGTCGGCCGCCTCGCTCAACCATCCCGCGATCGTGGCGGTGTACGACACCGGCGAGGACTACGTCGACAACATCTCCATCCCGTACATCGTGATGGAGTACGTCGACGGCTCCACACTCAGAGAGCTGCTGCACTCCGGCCGCAAGCTGCTGCCGGAGCGCGCCATGGAGATGACCGTCGGCATCCTCCAGGCCCTCGAGTACTCGCACCGCGCGGGCATCGTGCACCGCGACATCAAGCCGGCCAACGTCATGCTGACCCGCACCGGCCAGGTCAAGGTCATGGACTTCGGCATCGCCCGCGCGATGGGCGACGCCGGCATGACGATGACGCAGACCGCCGCCGTCATCGGCACCGCACAGTACCTCTCGCCGGAGCAGGCCAAGGGCGAGCAGGTCGACGCGCGCTCCGACCTGTACTCCACGGGCTGCCTGCTGTACGAGCTGCTCACCGTGCGGCCGCCGTTCGTCGGCGACTCCCCGGTCGCGGTCGCGTACCAGCACGTCCGCGAGGAAGCCCAGGCCCCGTCGGTCTTCGACTCCGAGATCACGCCCGAGATGGACGCCATCGTCCTCAAGGCGCTGACCAAGGACCCCGACTACCGCTACCAGTCGGCCGACGAGATGCGCGCCGACATCGAAGCCTGCCTCGACGGCCGGCCCGTCGCCGCCACCGCCGCCATGGGCGCGGTCGGCTACGGCGGGGGCCACCCCGACGACCAGCAGACCGCGATGCTGCGCCCGCAGAACGGCGCGGGGCAGACGTCGATGCTGCCGCCGACCAACCCGGACGACGGCGGCTTCGGCTACGACGAGCGGGGTGACCGGCGCCGCCAGGGCAAGAACCGCACGTCGACGATCTTCCTCGTCCTCGCGGGCATCCTGGTGCTCGTCGGCGCCATCCTGATCGGCAAGTGGATCTTCGGTGGCGACAGCGTCGGCAACGAATCGTTCAAGGCCCCGAACTTCGTCGGCAAGACGGTCGGCGAGGCCGAGAAGATGGCCGAGAACCGCGACCTCAAGCTGGACTCCAGCAAGTCGGGCCCCTGCGAGGACTACCCCAAGGGCCAGATCTGCTCGCAGGACCCGAAGTCCGGCACCACGGTCGAGAAGAACGACACGGTGACGGTGTCCGTCTCGACGGGCGCGCCCAAGGTCTCCATCCCGGACGTCACGGGCCTCTCCTACGACGAAGCCCGCTCCGAGCTGAAGAGCAAGGGCTTCGAGAACATCAACAGGGAGACCGAGGAGTCCGAGCGGACGCCCGGCACGGTCACCAAGCAGGACCCCTCGAGCGGCAAGGTCGAGAAGGGCACCGAGATCACCCTGACCGTCGCCAAGAAGAAGGCGCTCGTCACCGTCCCGAACGTGGCCGGCGGCAACCTCTCCTGCGACGAGGCCACCCAGCAGCTCAAGGACAGCAACCTCGAAGCGACCTGCACCGAGGAGGAGAGCACCGCGGCCGAGCCCGGCAAGGTCTTCGCCCAGAGCCTCCCCGCGGACAGCCAGGCGGAGCCCGGCTCCACCGTCACGCTGAAGGTCGCCAAGGAAGGCGCGCAGACCCCGGTCCCGAACGTGGTCGGCCAGACGGTCAAGGACGCCAAGAAGATCCTGAACGACGCCGGCTTCAAGAACGTCCAGTTCGCCGACGGCGCCGACCAGGGCGACGACGCCCGGGTCATCACCCAGGACCCGGCGGCCAACACCGCGTCCGACCCCGCCAACACCACGGTCACCCTGACCACGGTCGGCGGCGGCGGAAACGGCAACGGCGGCAACGACAACGGCGGCATCTTCGGCGGCAACCTCGGCGGCTGACGCCCCGCCACCCGCTTACGGCCGGAGCCCCGGCCCCCTCCACGCGAGGGGGCCGGGGCTCCGGCCGTTCGGCATGTGCGGCAATCCGGAGGAACAATCACACGCGGTTGCGAATATCGACCGTATCTTCATATGTCCTGATTCGTTGATCGAGGTGCGGTGGAGTGTCCGAACTCCCCGCGACGAAAGGACACTTGAGGTGATCAACGAATCTGCTCTGCTGGAATCCAAATCCCTGCGTCACAGCGTCCTCGACCGCACGGATGTACTCGACAAGGTCAAGGCCCTGTCGCTGCTGCCGGACGGGATGCATGTGACGACGGCGATGATCGCCGCCTACTTCGGTGTCACCACCGAAGTCATCCGGCAGCTCAAGCGTCGACACCACCAGGAGCTGACCACCAACGGAATGATCACGCTTCAGGGCTCTGAACTGGAAGAATTCAAGCGTGACACCCTGTCACGCTATCCAACGAGTTATCCACAGCCCCGTTCCAGCCTGACCCTCTACTCCCGCCGAGCCGTCCTCAACGTCGCCATGCTCCTGCGCGACAGCGACGTCGCCCGCCAAGTCCGCGCCTACCTCCTCGACATGGAATACCTGGCACGCACCCAACCAGCCGACGCTCAGGACACGGCAGGCAACGACGCGCTCGACGCCCGCATCGACCAACGCATCGACCAACGCATCGCCGACACCCTCGGCAAGACCGTCGTCCCCATGTTCAACGCCCTGATCGAAACCTCCGGCGAACACCGCCGGGAACTGATCGACCTCCGCGCCGGGATCCAGCACGTCGAGCACCGGATCCGCCGCCACCAGGCCCGCCTCCAGAGGCTGGAGGCATCCCTGGCTAGCAGCACCCCCACCGTCACCATGGCGGCCATGGACGCAATGAACGGCTCGGAGTTCGAGGACCACGTCGCCGCCCTGCTCCGCCGCGACGGCTGCACCGATGTCGTCGTCCGAGGCGGCCGTGGAGACCGCGGCGTCGACATCACCGCCGTCACTCCTGATGGCCGCCGTGTCGCCGTCCAGTGCAAGAGGTTCGCCCCCTACCTCTCGGTCACCAGCGCAGACATGCAGAAGTTCATCGGCGGCTCCAAGGTCCTTCGCATCTCCGACGTCTCGCTCTTCGTGGCCACATGCCGCTTCACCACAGAGGCAGTCGACATCGCCGCGGAGACCGGCGTCACGGTCGTACCCCGAGGCCTGCTGGAGGAATGGAGCACAGGAGCTCCACTCACCATCCTGAAGTGATCTCGCCGGACGTCGGCACCGCAGAAGACAAAGGGCCCGAAGCCGCAAGAGCAAGTTGCGGCTTCGGGCCCAGCCCTTATCGGGAGTGACGTCCTGTCACTCCCGCAGCTCCTTCGGCGGCGTCCGGTCCGCGTCCACCTTGTCGACCCGCTCCAGCTCGCCCCACACCACGTACCGGTACGTGGACGTGTAGACCGGCGTGCAGGTCGTCAGGGTGATGTACTTCCCGGGCTTCTTCCTGCCCGACTCCTCGGGGACCTTGTCGAGGACGTCCACGTTGTACTTCGAGGTCTCCGGAAGGATGTCGTAGACCTTGTAGACGTACCAGTCGTCCTTCGTCTCGAAGACGATCGGGTCGCCCTTCTCGATCTTGTCGATGTTGTGGAACTTGGCGCCGTGCCCGTCCCGGTGCGCGGCCAGCGAGAAGTTGCCGTTCTTCCCCGTCGTCGGCAACGTCGCCTTCACCGGGTCCGTGTAGTAGCCGGCGACACCATCGTTGAGGATCTTGGTGTCGGTGCCCTTCTCGACCAGCACCTCACCACCGCTCATCGCGGGCACGTGCAGGAAGCCGATGCCGTTCTTGGTGTCCAGCGCGCCGGGACCGCTGTTGCCCTTCCACTGGTCGCGAATCTTGTCGCCCTGCTTGCCCGCCGCACGATCCGCGACGACGTTGGTCCACCACAGTGAATAGGCGACGAAGAGACCGAGGATCACGCCCGCGGTGATGAGCAGTTCACCGAAGACACTGACAGCGGTCGCGATCTTGCCGCGCCGGGGCGCGGGCGCGGGCGAGGGGTCCTTCGGTGCGGCTTCTTCCCCATGGTCGGTCGTCGCTGCCACTGCGTCATGCCCCGTCTCTGTGCGCCGTACTGCCCGATGCCTGGTGCCCGGTGGTCCCCGGTTATTCGACGAGCGCGTCCGGCTTGCCCTTGCTCCGCGGACGCTCCTCGACCATCTTGCCCCAGACGATCATTCGATACGTACTGGTGAATTCCGGAGTGCACGTCGTCAGAGTGATGTATCGCCCCGGCTTGGTGAATCCGGAGCCGACCGGGATCGGGTTCAGCACGGCCGTGTTCGACGGCATCGTCTGCGGAAGGATGCTCGCCATCTTGTACACGTAGTACTTGTCCTGCGTCTCGACCACGATCGGGTCACCCGGTTCGAGACGGTTGATGAAGCGGAACGGCTCGCCATGGGTGTTGCGGTGCCCGGCGACCGCGAAGTTCCCCTTCTTCGCGTCCGGCATCGCGGTCGGAATGCTGTCCTTGTCGTAGTGCCCGACCATGCCCTTGTCGAGGACCTGCGGCTTGCTGATGCCCTCCGCGATCGGCACCACGACATCCAGCTTCGGAATGTAGAGGATCGCGAAGCCCTGCCCCGGCTCGAACGCGCCGGGCTTGCGCTTCCCGTTGGCCCAGTCGTCCTCAAGGCTGTGCCGGGCACTGCCGGCAATGTCGTGGGCCCTTATGTTCGACCACCACAGCTGGTAGGTGACGAACAACAGCATCAACACCCCGATGCTGATGAAGACTTCACCGACCGCCCGGCTCGCGATCACCCCGGCACCCGGCTTGGCGGCACGCGCCGCGGCCCGCGCCTCGACCCGGGTCAGCGGTTTCCCGTCCGCCCCCGTCTCCGAGCCCTGCTCCTGCTCGCTGGCGGTCGCGGCCGAATGCCGTCCGCCGCCCCGCTTGGCGGCCTTCCTGCGCGCGGCCCGGCCACCGGTGACCGGCGGCGTCCCGGCTATTCGCCGGGTGTCCGCGGTACGCAGGGCGACGGTCTCGTCGTCCCGCACCGGCTCGGGCTCCGGCTCATCCCGTACGGGAGTGTGGACCGGCTCAGGGGCCTGCTCAGGAGTGTGCCGCACGACCGCTGGGGCCACGGGCGCCACGGGCGCCGGCTCCGGGGCCTGCTGCCGCGCGCCGCCGTACCAGTCCTGGGCGTACCCCTGCGGGTCGTACCACTCGGGCTCCGGCTCGATACGGCGCTTCGGCCCCTGCGCCCGCGGCTGCCCCTGCTGAGGCGCCGGCTGCGGTTCCTGCTCCTGCGCTCCCGTCGGCCGGAACCACGGCGACGGATGCTGCCCCGGCAACGGGTCGTTCAGCGGGTCGTCGAGGCGACGCACGGCGTCCTCGAACCCGCCGGCCTCACCGTCCTGCTCGGGGCGCAACGCGGTCACGCCGAGGCCCTGCCCACGACCGGCGCGAGCCCGGCCGATCTGGCCACGGCGCCCGCGTCCCCGCACTCGACGAGCCAATTGGCGAGCATCAGGTGCCCGTGCTCGGTGAGCACCGACTCGGGGTGGAACTGCACACCCTCGACCGGCAGTTCACGGTGGCGCAGGCCCATGATGATGCCGTCCTCGGTGCGCGCCGTGACCTCGAGCTCCTCCGGGACGGTGCCGGGCTCCGCGGCCAGCGAGTGGTAGCGGGTGGCCGTGAACGGGTCGGGGAGGCCCGCGAAGACCCCCTTGCCCTCGTGCCCGACGAGCGAGGTCTTGCCGTGCAGCAGCTCCGGAGCGCGGTCCACGACGCCGCCGTACGCCACCTGCATCGACTGCATCCCGAGACAGACGCCGAAGACCGGCACACCGGTCGCCGCGCAGTGCCGCACCATCTCGATGCAGATACCGGCCTGTTCGGGGGCGCCCGGGCCCGGGCTGAGCAGCACGCCGTCGAAGCCGTCCTGCGCGTGCGAAGTCGTCACCTCGTCGTTGCGCACGACCTCGCACTCGGCACCCAGCTGGTACAGGTACTGGACGAGGTTGAAGACGAAGCTGTCGTAGTTGTCGACGACGAGAATGCGGGTCTTGCTGGTGCTCACTGGCCGTTCACCGTCACATCGTTGAAGGGCAGCAGCGGCTCGGCCCAGGGGAAGACGTACTGGAAGAGGACGTACACGACCGCCAGGACGAGCAGGACGGAGATCCCCGCCCTCACCCAGGTGTTCCCCGGCAGATGCCGCCAGATCCAGCCGTACATGCCGGGCTCCCCTTCCACCGTTCTGCGATTACGGCACCAGACTAACGGCGCAACGCTTTCGGTTTGCCTGCCTCCACAGGCTGAGTGGCATCGAGATGCGCCCAGACGATCAGCCGGTGGCTGTGGCCCCACTCCGGCTCACAGGTCGTCAGCGTCAGATAGCGACCGGGCTCCTTGTAACCGGACTTGCCCGGCACCGGGTCGATCACTCCGACGTCGCTCGGCAGCGTCTTGTACGGCTTGGTGTCGATGACGTACGTGAACCAGGTGGTCCCGTCGGTGAGCACGACCGGGTCGCCCGGCCTGAGCTTCGGGAAGTCCTTGAACGGGTCGCCGTATGTACGCCGATGCCCGGCGACCGCGAAGTTCCCCTTCTCCCCGAGCTGGGCCGTGCCCGCGTAGTGCCCGAGCCCCTTCTTGAGGGTGTCGACCTTCGTGTTCTGGAGCACGGGCTTGTTCCACGTGAAACCGAGCCGCGGGATGTACATCACACCGAAGGGCTTGCCGTCCTTGTACGGGCCCTGCTTCGGCGGCGCCGTACTGGTACCGCCGTCGGGCGCCGCACTGGCCACCGGCCGCTTCGCCCACTGGTCCTGGAGGTCGTCGATCTGACCGCCCATCGCACTGTCGGCCTTCACACCGGTCCAGAACAGCACGTACGCGACGAACAGCACGATCAGGGCGCCGCTGGTGATGCAGACCTCGCTGAATGTCCTGATGACGACACGTACCGACACAGGCCCCCCAGTACGGCGGCTACTCCATGGCTAGTTCACGGGCTTCGCGTAGTGGAGATCCACTGTGCCCGAGTAACCGGGAAGAGTCATCGCCCCGTCGTCCTCGACTTTCCAGCCGAGCCCGTACGCGTTGACGTACAGCATGTAGTTCTGGATCTCGGGCGAGGCCGCGACCGCCTGCTTCAACTTCTCCGGGTCCCCGACCGCGGTGATCTTGTACGGGGGCGAGTAGACGCGGCCCTGGAGGATCAGGGTGTTGCCGACGCAGCGGACGGCGGACGTGGAGATGAGGCGCTGGTCCATGACCTTGATGCCCTTGGCGCCGCCGTGCCACAGGGCGTTCACCACGGCCTGCAGGTCCTGCTGGTGGATGACCAGGTCGTTGGGCTGCGGGTCGGGGTAGCCGGGGAGCTTGGGGGCGGCGTTCGGCGGGGCGTCGTCGAGTGTGACGGAGATCGCCTCACCCTTGACCTTCTTCGTCCCGGACGCCTTCTCCAGGCCGGACAGCTTCTCGTCGTCGGCCTTCGTGGAGCCGTTGTCGCGCTCGGCGAGACGCTCGACGTCGCCGCGGACCCCGCTGTTGACCGCTTCCAGGTCCTTGTTCTTGCGGCTGCGCTCCTGGATGAGATCGGAGAGCTTCAGCAGGGACCCGTCCGTCCGGATATTGGTGCCCTTGGCCGTATTGAAACTGGTGAAGAAGATGAGGCCGGCGAGCGCGAAAACGCCGACGGTGAGCAACCGCACGGGCCGCAGGCGCCCACGAGCGGAACTCTTGGCAGAGTCGGCGGAATTGCTCAACGTACCCTTATCTCCTTCGACGCCACGGAAGCACTACGCTAACGGACGCCCGGAGGAGCACGGGGAATCCCCACAACTTCCCCTTGTACGCTGCTCCGGAGCCAGCCCACGTACTCTGCGCGGCCACGCAGCGCATCGACAGGAGAGACCCTCGTGCCGAAGTCACGTATCCGCAAGAAGGCCGACTACACGCCGCCGACGGCGTCGAAGCAGGCAGCCAATATCAAGCTGACCAACCGCGGCTGGGTGGCACCAGTGATGCTGGCGCTGTTCCTCATCGGGCTCGTCTGGATCGTCGTTTTCTACGTGGCCGACGGCACGCTGCCGATCAAGGCGCTCGGCAACTGGAACATCGTCGTGGGCTTCGGCTTCATCGCCGGCGGCTTCGGCGTCTCCACCCAGTGGAAGTAGCTGTGGCAGTACCTCTGCCCTGAGCTATCCACTGAGTTATCCACAGACTTGGATTGATTTTCCACAGCCGTGGAAAAGGTCGCATGATCTGTGGATAACCCACCGAGCGTTGACGCCGGTGTGACTGCACCAACCCCGCTCGACCACCTGTTCGCCCCTTGTCTCTCCTGGTCAAACCCGGGTTGATGACGAGGGGCACAGCTGTTCCCCACAGGATGCACAAGATCCACCACCCGCTGTGGACAACCTTGCTCAACATCCGTGGACAACCGGGCTCAGGTGAGCTGCGCGGTCCTGACGACGACGGTGACCAGGACGGCGAGCAGAACAAGCGCACAGGCCCCGTACTGCACGAGCGCGCGACGCTCTCGCGGGGCGTGGACCATGGCGTAGCCGACGATCAGGCCGCCGACGAGGCCGCCGATGTGCGCCTGCCAGGCGATGTTGAAGGCCGGGTTGAACGTGAAGATCAGATTGATCACGAGCAGCGCGATGACCGGCCGCAGGTCGTAGTTGAGCCGCCGCATCAGGATCGCCGTCGCACCGAACAGACCGAAGATCGCGCCGGAGGCGCCGAGCGAGGGCTGGTTCTGGGCGGCGAGCAGATAGGTCAGCGCGCTGCCTGCCAGTCCCGAGACGAGGTACAGCGCGATGTAGCGGGCGCGGCCGAGCGCCGCTTCCAGCGGGCCGCCGATCCACCACAGGCTGAGCATGTTGAAGGCGATGTGGACATAGGAGCCGTGCAGGAACATCGCCGTGAGCAGTCGGTACCACTGGCCTTCCGCGACGCCCTCGAGGCCGCCGAGGTCGGGCACCCAGGCGAGGCCGAGCATCTCGAACCGCTCGGTGAACCGGTCGCCGACCGTCATCTGCACCACGAACGCGGCCAGACAGATCCCGAGCAGCACCTTGGTGACCAGGCGCGGGTCGGAGGTGATCGTGCCGCCCGCCATGGTCCTCGGCTGGTTCGCGCTCGGTGCGTGTCCGGTTCCCGAGCCGCTGCGCACGCACTCCGGGCACTGGAATCCGACGGAGGCGCTGACCATGCACTCGGGGCAGATGGGCCGTTCGCAGCGGGTGCAGCTGATGCCGGTCGGGCGGTCCGGGTGCCGGTAGCAGCCGGGCAGGCCCTGGGTGTCCTTCGGTTCCTGCGGGCTGCCGGGCGCCTGGTCCATGGCGGTCGTCCCCTCGGGTCTGTGGTCGAGCGGTCGGATGTGCGTACGTCGTCGTTGCGCGGCCGCGCAGCGCACCGCCCCGCCCCCGTGCCTACGAACTGGCGACGGACGGCGGGGCGCATTGGTTCCCTGTGGGACTACCGGGTCTCTACGGAGACGGTCTCGATCACGACGTCGTCGACCGGCCGGTCGGTGCGCGGGTTGGTCCGCAGGCCGGCGATGGCGTCGACGACCTTCTGGCTGGCCTCGTCGACGACCTCACCGAAGATCGTGTGTTTGTGGGTCAGCCAGTCGGTGGTCTGCACGGTGATGAAGAACTGCGAGCCGTTCGTGCCGGGGCCCGCGTTGGCCATGGCCATCAGATAGGGCTTGTCGAAGGCCAGGTCGGGGTGGAACTCGTCCTCGAACTGGTAGCCGGGGTCGCCCGTGCCGTTGCCCAGCGGGTCGCCGCCCTGGATCATGAAGCCGCCGATGACGCGGTGGAAGATCGTGCCGTCGTAGAGGGGTGCTGTGGACTTCTCCCCGGTCTGCGGGTTGGTCCATTCACGCTCGCCCTTGGCGAGCTCCACGAAGTTCTTGACCGTCTTGGGGGTGTGGTTCGGCAGCAGCCGGACCTCGATGTCGCCCTGGTTGGTCTTGAGAGTGGCGTACAGCTGCTCGGCCACGATCTGCCTTCCGTTGACATGTGTGCCCCCCGATCCTCGCACGGCGCACTCTCGGTGGGCCCGGACGGACTTGTCGGGGTCGTGCGGGGGTTTCAGCAGCAGAAAACCGGTCTACTCGCAGTCGAAGAGGCGCGCCCCGCCACGATCCGTGGCATTGTCGTCGCCAAGTCCCTTTATCAAGCCGTACCAAGCCTTACCACCGCATTGACGCTCCCTGCAGGCATGATCCGCGAAAGGGTGGAAAGGTGAAAAACCTGTACGCCACCGAGGAGGAGGATCCCGTGACCCGCATCGACAGCGTGCGTGCCGCGACCGGCTCGGCGAAGGACAGCGTCCTGCACGCCGCGGAAGTGGTGGCGCCCTACGCCGAGTCGGCGAGGGACCGTGCCACGACGTACGCGCAGGAGGCGCGCGTCGCGCTCGGGCCCAAGGTTTCGCAGGCCGCGCACCAGGCGCGTGCCCAGTACGACACGCATCTCGCTCCGCGCCTCGAGCAGGCGCGGACACATGTCCCGCCGAAGCTCGACCAGGCCGCGCACGACGCGGCGGCCCGCACCCGCGAGGCTGCCCGGCAGGCGGCGGCCTATTCGAAGCCGCGCATCGAGTCCGCGGTCGCCGCGTCCGAGCCGGTACGCAGGGAGGCCGTGGCCCGCGGCAGCGCCGCGTACTCCGGACTGCGCGGCGACGTCTCGCCGAAGGAGATCCGCAAGCTGGTGCGCAAGCACGAGCGCCGGGCGCGCTCCGGCCGTCTCGCCAAGCGTCTCGTCGTGCTCGGCATCCTCGCGGGTGGCGCGTTCGCCGCGTGGAAGTGGTGGGACAAGCAGGCGAACCCGGACTGGCTGGTGGAGCCGCCGGCCGCCACCGAGGTCCCCGACAGCGCCCCGCTGACGTCGGTCGACGGCAGCGGGCGGGACATTCTCGACCCCGAGGTGCAGGCGAAGCAGGCCGAGGCCGATACCTCCGTGGAGGACGAGCACTGAGGTCCGATACGGCGAAAGCCCCTCCGACCAGGGAGAACCTGGTCGGAGGGGCTTTCTGCTGTGGAGCCTAGGGGAGTCGAACCCCTGACATCTGCCATGCAAAGACAGCGCTCTACCAACTGAGCTAAGGCCCCGAAAACGATGCGTCCCACCGGAAGTTTCACGTTCCGGTTCGGCACCGCAGACCAGAGTACCGGGTCACCCCCTGAATCCTGCAAAAAGATTGGGGGTCCCGGCGGGCGACCACTCTCCGTAAGATGCCCCACGTGCTTCGCGGCAGCGAAGGACCGTACTTGGGGAAGCGATGGGGAGACGCAATGGATGCCGCACAGCAGGAAGCCACCGCAAGAGCCAGGGAGCTCCAGCGGAACTGGTACGGGGAGCCGCTGGGGGCGCTCTTCCGTCGGCTGATCGAGGACCTGGGGCTCAATCAGGCCCGCCTCGCGGGAGTGCTCGGGCTTTCCGCCCCCATGCTGTCGCAGCTGATGAGCGGTCAGCGCGCGAAGATCGGCAACCCCGCTGTGGTGCAGCGCGTGCAACTGCTCCAGTCCCTCGCGGGTCAGGTCGCCGACGGCAGCGTCAGTGCGGCCGAGGCCACCGAGCGGATGGACGAGATCAGGAAGTCGCAGGGCGGGTCGGTACTCAGCAACACGGGGCAGGCGTCGAACAGTTCGGGCGCGCCGACCGTGAAGCGCGTGGTGCGTGAGATCCAGTCGCTGCTGCGCTCCGTCTCGGCCGCGAGCGACATCATCGAGGCGGCGGACTCGCTCGCCCCCAGCCATCCCGAACTGGCAGAGTTCCTCCGGGTGTACGGCGCGGGGCGCACCTCCGACGCGGTCGCCCACTACCAGTCGCACCAGAGCTGACCCCGGTCTGGCGCGGCACTGTGTCCGGCTCCGGGAGGGGAGCGACGCACGACGATGGGTGAGGTCTTCGCCGGCCGGTACGAACTGGCCGATCCGATCGGCCGTGGGGGAGTGGGCGCGGTCTGGCGCGCCTGGGACCACCGGCGCCGTCGCTATGTGGCGGCGAAGGTCCTGCAACAGTCCGACGCCCACACTCTGCTGCGCTTCGTGCGCGAGCAGGCGCTGCGCATCGATCACCCGCATGTCCTGGCCCCGGCCAGCTGGGCGGCGGACGACGACAAGGTCCTGTTCACCATGGACCTGGTCGCCGGCGGTTCGCTCGTCCATCTCGTCGCGGACTATGGGCCGCTGCCGCCCCAGTTCGTCTGCGTCCTTCTCGACCAGCTCCTGTCCGGGCTCACCGCCGTGCACGCCGAGGGCGTGGTGCACCGCGACATCAAGCCGGCGAATCTCCTGCTCGAGGCCACCGGTACGGGGTTGCCGCATCTGCGTGTGTCCGATTTCGGCATCGCGATGCGCAAGGGCGAGCCGCGTCTGACGGAGGCGGACTACGTGGTGGGTACTCCGGGGTACTTCGCGCCCGAACAGGAGATGGGCGCGGAACCCGACTTCCCCGCGGACCTGTTCGCCACGGGGCTCGTGGCGCTCCATCTCCTCGAGGGCGCCAGGCCCGACTCCAAGGCGTTGATCGAACACTTCGAGGAACACGGCACCCCGCGGGCTCCGCAGGGCGTGCCGGGGCCGCTGTGGGGCGTTCTCGCCGGGCTGTTGCAGCCGGACCCCGATACGCGGTTCCGCACCGCGACCGGCGCCCGCAAGGCCCTCCTCGCCGCCGCCGAACTCCTCCCGGATCCGGGCCCCGACGACGAGCTGATCGAGGTCTTCGACCAACTCGGCCCCCTTCCCCCGGGCTTCGGCCCCGGCGGCCCTGCGGTACGGGGCCGCCGGGCCCGGCCGGTGAGCGGGGCGGGCACCCCTGCGGCCGGACCCGATGTGCACGAGCAGTCGACGGCAGGGCGGGGCCCCGCCTCCCCGGCTCACGGCCCTGTCCCGACCGGCCAGAGGGCGGCCTCGCCGACCCCGAGCGCGAGCGCGAGCGCAAGCGGGCAGGGAGCGGCCCCGCCGATCCCGAGCACGAGCGCGAGCGGACAAGGAGCGGCCCCGCCGGTCCCGAGCGAGCAGGCAGCGGCCTCGCCGGCCCCCGGGCCTGGAACGGGGACAGTGCCACCGCACGCTCCGCCACCCCCCACCAACTCCCCTCTCCCGCCACGCCCTTCGACCCCACCTGAGCCGCCCTCGGCGCCCCGGGAGGAAACGGCACCGCCCGACCCGTTCCACGAGGGAACGCCACCCGCCGAGAACACGCCGTACCCACTGGGCATGCAGTCCCCCCAGGCCGCGGCGTCCCCCCAGGGCGTGGCATCCCCGGGTTCCCTGGCTCACCGCCAGGGTGCGGAGCTCGGCCCCTGGGCTTCTCCCGGTCCCTCCCGATTCCCTGAGGGAGCGGCCTCGCCCGAGGAGACACCGTTCCCGGGAGCGTCGTTCCCCGATTCCTTGGCTTACCCCGAGGAGACGGCACCCCCCGAGGGCTCGGCTTCCCGTGAGGGAGCGGGGGCCCCCGAGCGCATGGCGTTCCCGGAGGGTGCGGCTCCGCCCGCGCCCCAAGTGCCCCCGGCCCCGCAGGCACCTCCCGTGCCCCAGGCGCCCCCAGTGCCCGAGATGCCGCCTGCGCCGCCGACCGGTCTCACCCCGCCGCCGGTCAGCCGCGCCACGCCACCGGCCGCGCACACGCACACGCGCACCCCGTCGTCGGCCGGGCCCACGCCGCCACCGCTCCACCCGGAACCGACGCCCGCCCGCGAGCCCGTACCCGTACACGCTCCGGAACCGGACCCCGAACGACCGCTTCTCGCCCCTCACCCGTCCGCCCCCTCCCCGCTCGACCCTCCCCAGGCCCGTCACTCTCTGTACGCATCCGGCGACGGAGAAGTTCCCCAGGCCCGGCCAGGACCACCCGCGAGAGTGGCGATCCCGGTGCTGCTCCTGGCTCTGGTCTGTTTCGCGGTGGGCATCTGGGCGCTGACCCGCCCCTGACCGCTCCGGCCGAGCCCGGGGCGCGCGCCCCGCTCACCCCTGTGCCCGCCGCACCTTCCGCACGGCGACCATCCGCCACACCCCCAGCCACAGCACCAGCGCACTCCCGGTCCCGACCCCGGACACCCCCACCACCGTCATCAGGTGGTCCCCCGGCGCGGCGGACGAAGCGACCGCGCCTCCGGAAGCCCCGCCACGGCCACTCGCGGAACCCGCCTCAGAACCCGCCTCAGAACCGGGTCCACCCCCCGAACCCGACCCCGGAGCGGACCTGGAGCCGGACCCGAAGTCCCATTCCGCCCCGCCCTCTCCCCGCTCGGCGGCTGCCAGGTCCTCGGACGTCACCTGGAACTCCCCCGGATCCCGCACATAGTCGGGCGCCTGCTTCGCGTCCCCGTCGACGGCCACCCGCACCGTCATCCCGAGGCCCCCACCCCCGGCCTTCCCCGCCATCGCCGGGTTGAGCGTGACCTTGAGCCAGTACCAGCCGGCGAGCCCCGTGGCCGCCTCGTCCCCGCGCGACAGCAGACGGTTCCCGTACGCGACGGGCGGCAGCGGATCGAGCACGGCCGACGCCTCGCCACCCGTGTACGTCGCGCCCTTCGTCGCCACCGGCGCCCGCGCGGGGTTGTACAGCTCCATGTCGAGCGCCCCCGGGACCGTCCCGCGGGCCCCGTCCCCCGTCGCACCGTCCAACTCGGCACCGAGGGCGAGTTGTTGCCCCCAGTCCACCGGAACCCGGTAGAAGTGGCTCTGCCCCGGCCCGATCCGGTCCTTCCAAGTGCCGGACGTCAGCGCCCTCGCATCGTTGAACCCGGTGCCCCCACTGCGCCGCGCGCCCGCCCCCGAGGGCAGCGCCGCCGGTTCCGAGGGCCAGGACCGCGTTCCCGCGCTCGGGGCGGCGGACACAAGCCCCGGCTCGGTGGCCACCCGCAGTTCGAGCCCCCAGTCCCGTTGACTCGACCCGGCCGCCGCCGTCCGCTCCACGACCACGTAGTACGTCCCCGCCGACTGGCACCGCAGCCCACCGGGACGTACGGGACGCTCGACCGCCGCCGCGACCGGCCGCGGATAGGAGCCGGAGCGGAACGTCGCCCGCTCGGCATCGCACTGATTCCCCTGGCTGTCCCGCAGCGACACCGCGATGCCGTCCGCGGCCGTCGCCTTCACCCCCGAACCCAGCGGCGGCACGGCCACGACGGAGGCGTACGCGGTGGCGGCCCCGTCCAGTTCGACGCGGTAGTAGGCGGTGGCGCCGTCCCCCGCCGCGAGTGAACTCCGGTAGGTCGCGCCCGTCTTGAGCTGCGCCGCCGTCGCACCACTGCGCGCCCCGTCGACGCTCTGAGCGCCCTCGGCGAACTCGTACGGATTTCCGTTCCCCGCCGCCGACGCCGCCCCCGGCAGCGCCAGCACCAAGGCCGCGAACAGCCCCGCCCCGGCAGCGCCTCGCGCCGGGCCCCGACCGCGCCGCCCCTTCCTCAGCCGCCTCAGGAGTCTCCCCATGGACGGCCATCCTGCCGTTCCACTCAGTGCGGTGTCCGGCGTGCGACGGATTCCCGCCACGCAATCGCACAGGTAAAGACGTCCCCTAGGCGTCCCCTAGGCGTCCCGGACAGCACAAAGCCCCGGCCGCTGCTGCGACCGGGGCCCTATGAAGAGACTGTTGTCGATACTCACGAACCCGTGGGCACGGAGTCAGTCGCCTCCGTCCACAGATCCTGCTCGGCGCGATCCGCCTGGATCTGGCGGTACACGAGGAGCCCGCCGATGGCGGCCAGTGCGACCAGGAGAAGCTTCTTCACCGCGCGACCTCGTCTTTCCTTGACGTAGGGGACTTCTGGCGCCCGACTATACACACCGATCGATACCGATCGGTGACCTGGATCCACCTCAACTCGGCCCCTGAGGACAGCAGTAGAAACGGCCCTTTGCGCCCATCCGAGTGGTGTTCATCTGAATATCGACGACCCGCGAGCGTCGGTCCCCCACTCGCGAGTCCCCATCCACATCATGAGGAAAGTACGCAAATCGCCCAACCTGAAAGTGAGGGGCCATGACCAAGCAGAAGGTCATGACGGTGTGGACCGTCATCATCTCGGCATTCATCGCGCTGTTCTCGGCGCTCGGACTCACCTCCCCGGCCACCGCGGCCGCTCCGGCCCAGCAGACGGAGAAGACCCAGACAGCGGCGGTCAGCGCCCCCGTCCCCGCGGCGGCCCGCCCGTACTGGTCGCTCAAGCGGTCCCTGCCACCGACGATGAAGCAGCGGATCCGCGCCGAGGCCCATGGTTCCTCCCCGAGCGTCCGCCACCGTCCGCCGGCCGACACGGAACAGCGCAACGCCGACAGCCACCTGGCGGCCGAGACCCTCGCCACGCAGCTGTAGCCCTCACCACGCAGCAGACGTAGCCGCACAAGAAGTAGACGTAGAAGAAACAGCGGCACAGACGGAACAGCACCACGGACAGACCAGCACCACAGCGAGACCCAGCACCACAGCCAGACCTAGCACCACAGCCAGACCTAGCACCACAGCCAGATCCAGCACCACAGCCAGACCTAGCACCACAGCCAGATCCAGCGCCACAGACAAACCAGCACCACAGCCAGATCCAGCAGCACACGCAGATCCAGCAGCACAGGCAAGCCAGCAGCACAGACAGACCAGCCGGGCGGTCAACCACGCCCGGAGACGGCAACACCGCACAACAGAAGAGCAGGACTGTCGAACGAGGCCCCAGCCATCTCCTACGGCTGCGAGGGCCCATCGGCATGTCCGCACACAGCCCCGCACCGCGAACAGCAGAAGACCCCCAAGCGTTTCCGCTTGAGGGTCCTCATCATGTGGGGCTAACAGGATTTGAACCTGTGGCCTCATCCTTATCAGGGTGGAGCTCAAGGCGAACGATCTTCGCAGGTCACCTGACCTGCGGGTTTCCCCTCCATCTACGCCCCGCTCCCCTGCCCGTACCCTCCCCACCCCGGCACGGCACAGTTGTCCCCTGGGGTAGTTCTGGGGTAGCCACGGGACGGGTCATGCAGCAGGCACCACCTGGAGCCGACGCCGGTTGCCCCTGCTCGGCTTGCCCGGCTTCCCGTCCTCCAGCGCCGCGAGGACCTGGCCCGCGTAGTCCGCGGCCGCGTGCGTATAGATCCACGTCACCTTGCCCCCGCGCTCGTGCCCGAGGATCTCCTGCGCGATCACCTCCGGCACACCGATCGCGTGCAGCCGCGAGGCGTACGCATCCCGGGTGTCCGAGAATACCGGCCACCAGTCGACGCGATCGACGAGCTCCTGGCGGCGGCGCCCCGTTGCCTCGTCCGTCACGGTCGCCTTCACCTTGCGCGTGACCTTGCGCGCGACGCCGGCCGCCTGGATCGCCGCGACCCACAACCGACGGAACGCGGACCGCCGCAGCGGCGCACGGTACGCCTCGCCTCCGGAGCCGTTCCTCTTGGACCCGCGCCGCACCTTGTTGCGTCCGTGGAAGACCAGCTCGTTCTCACACAGCCCGTCGGCCGGATCGGACACGGCCCGGCTCGGGCTGCCCTCTTCGCTCTCCTTCGCCCACAGCTCGCGCAGCACCCGGACCGCGAGCCCGGTCAGCGGCACCGTGCGCAGACCGGCATCACTCTTGGGGTACGCCTTCCGCTTGATCTTGCCGCGCGGCTCGACCAGGACCTCGCGCACGTGCAGGCGCCGGCCCTCGAAGTCGATGCGGCACCACCGCAATCCGGCGAGCTCCTGAAACCGGAGGCCGGTCTCCTGGGCCACGATCAGCAGGGCGTGGAAGTACGCGGGCAGCTTCTGGCGGACGAGCCACAGCTGTGCGTAGGACGGCGGCCGCCGGTCCTCCGGGTGCTTCTTCTTGATAGTCGGCAGCTTCACGCCGTCGGCCGGGTTGAAAGGGAGACGCCGGTCAAGCTTGGCCGCGGTGAGCATCCGGTCCAGGACCTGGAAGCACTTCGTGACCGAGGCCGCGGCGAGCGGCCCCTTGTTCTCGTCGTGCAGAGAGTTGACCCAGGTCTGGATCTCCAGCCACGACAGCTCGAAGAGCCGGTAGCTGCCGAACGCCGGCTCGATGTGGTTACGCCACATCCCGTCGTCGCGGAGCTGCGGCTGCGTCCAGTGCTCGATCCGCATCTCGTTCTTCGTCTGCGTCGGCCACCACAACCGGTGCCACGCGCACAGGGTGATCTCTGCCCTGGCCGGGTCCACCCAGGTCCGCAGGCGCATCTCGGTACGGGTCTGCTCCAGGAAGGCCACGGCCTCTTTGTATGTGGGCTTGGTCTTGCTGCGTCCCCGGCCGGCGGGGTCGGTGTAGCGGGCCTCCCACGACCCGGTGTGTTCCTCGGTCGGGGTCCGGTCACCGGGGAACCGCGTGAGGCAGGTCGGGCAGCCGCAGCGCATCGAGGGGTTGGGTCGGGGGTTGGCCTGGTCAACGGCCGTCTTGCGCACCATGTGGGAGTGCTCCTGATCAGAGAGTCGGCGATGCGCCGGCGTGCTGTGGGACGGGGAGCTCGGGGAGCTCTACGCGCGTACCGCAGAAGCAATGGAGTCCGGCGCTGTGGTCAGGTGCGCCGAGGTCGACTGTCAGGATCGCGTGGAGTTCTCTGATCAGGTCGTGTGGGTGGGTGCCCCGTTGGACGAGGATCGTGATGTCGTCCGGGTCCCAGATGGCGATCTCTGGTAGATCGTCGGCGACGGCGATGCGGATGCACACAGGTTTCCCCCCAGGGATGCGCGATGCACGGCGGAGTGATCCGCTCCGGGAGGACAGCGGTTGCTGAAGGCTACCTGTGTGTGCGGGAGTTGTGGAGGTGATCTGTCATATGCGCGGGGCGAGATTGGATCACACCCCGTGTGTTCCGATTCCTCCCCTCAATTAGGCAACCCTTAGTGGGAGTTGCTAGGCGCGGCTCGCCGCTTCCATGTCCTCGGCGATGCCGATAAGCGAGCGCTGCTGTCTCGCGGAGAGACCGCGGTAGATCTTCAGCAGCCGGGCCTCGCGTTCGGCGTCGGTCGGCCCCGGCACGGGTCGGCCGGCGGACTCGAAGACCTGCTTCGTAGTGACGTCGCCTCCCCAGCCCCGCAGCGTGTCGGCCAGGGCGCGCAGCGGCTCGGGGGCCACGCGGGATGTGCCGCGCGTGCGGTTCATCCACGCGTTGAGTGTCTGGTACTTCACGCCGCTGGCTTCGGCGAGTTCCTTCTGGTTTCTCTGGGTCTCCTCGAGGAGGCGCGCGATAAGGGCCGCCAGGTCCTCGCCTGTGGGGGCGCGGTCCTCGGCGGGGCCGCCCTCGCCGGGGTCGTTCTGGTGGCTAGTCACGTACCGAGCATCGGCTATCTGCATCTACATCCGCAAGTAGATCCAACGAGGTATGACCTGTTGTTGACGGCGCGGGGGCGCATCTACATAACCCCCATGCACCCCGGCTCACCACATCTGCGCCCCTAGGCGACACGCTTGACTCGATATGCATCTACATGCAGACTGTAGATATCGCTGGTCATTCGGACCGGCGGAACCCCTACTCGGCTACGCGCCGGAGGTTTCCCATGCGACGACGTGATCGAGGTGCCCCGCTGCGGGCCGCCATGAAGGCGGCCGGGCTGGACATCCCGGGCCTCGCCGCCAGGACGAAGGAAGTCGACGGCAAGGGCGAGGGTCTGTCCCGCGCACTCGTCGGCTTCCTCGTGGGTGGCGGCAAGAGCGCCCGCGAGGAGTGCAGCGACCGGGCCGCCGAACTGATCGCGGCCGCACTCGACCAGGAGGTCATCGACTTCTTCGAGCCGGTCGTTTTCACGCTCCGAGAATCTACATCTACACAGAGATCGGGATCAGGTGAACCGGCAAAGTCGGACCTCCCCGAGCGGCTGATGAATCAGCGCGAGCTCGCCGAGTTCCTGCGCAAGTCCATGAGCTGGATCGATGCGCAGATCCATGAGGCGAGCGATCGAGGCGAGACCTGGCCCGGCCTGATCTACGTCGGTCGGTCGCGCCGCTTCAACGTGGCCGCCGTGCTCGACGCGATGCGCCGGCAGCGCGCGGCATGACGCGAGAAGGGGCCGCCCGGATGCGACCCGGACGACCCCGCACAACCCACTCCACCCCTACGTCAAAGAGAAGGACAGGCTGTGAAACCACAGGCTAGCCGCAAGATCACACCGCCAACAGCGGCCGAGGTGAAGGTCGTGGCCGCCGCACGTGCCGGTGACCCCGACGCGTTCGCCATCCTCTACAACGAGCACCACGACCGGGTGTTCTCCTACGTGGTCGGGCGCACCCGGAACCGGCAGCTGGCCGAGGACTTGACGCAGGACGTGTTCGTGCGGGCGCTGCGCCGGCTGGAGACGTTCAGCGACCACGGTCACGAGATCGGGGCGTGGCTCTACACGATCGCCCGGAACATCGTGATCGACCACTACAAGGCGAGCCGCACCCGGCACGAGGTGCCGACCGGCGACATGGCGGACGAGGACAGGTTCGTGACCACGGCCGAGGCCGGGGCGCTGCGTCACCTGGACATCGTCGAGGCACGGGAGACGATCAAGGTCGCGATGCGGTCGCTGACGGCCGATCAGCGGGCGTGCGTGCTGGCGCGGTTCTTCGACGAGCTGGAGATCGACGAGGCGGCGGTCGTGCTGGGGCGGAAGCCGGGCGCGGTCAAGACGCTCCAGTACCGGGCCGTCGAGAAGCTGCGTGAGGCCCTCGCCCACGAGGCGGTGGCCGCATGATCAGCATCAGCGCCACGGCGCACCTCAACGCGGACACCCCCATCGAGCTGAAGACCTTCCCGAACGGAATGGGCGGAGCGTTCGTCTCCGTTGAGATCGGATCCCGCGGCGGTTCCGGGCTCGGCCTGTTGGCGTCCGAGGGGCAGGCGGAAGGGCTGCGCCGCCTCGCGCAGGTCGCCCTCGAAGGGGCCGCCGAGCTGGACCGCCTGGCGGAGAACGGCGGCGACGCATGAACAAGAACCTGCCGCACGCGGTGAAGATCGTCCGGGAGGCCATCGCCTCGTCCGGCTCCGACCCGGCCGCCGCCATCGTCCACGCCCTCAACGACGCCCGCCTGCTCGTCGACCCCGAGAAGTCGTTCGGCACCGTCCTCTACAGGACGGCCGCCGGAGTCGCGAAGCGCCGCCCGCTCACCGACCTGGAGAAGCAGGCCGCCGCCTGGGACGCATCGATCCAGCGCGCCGCCGCCCTGGTCGTCCAGATCGAGGGGAAGTTCGGCAGCGAGCCCGGGTTCCAGCGGGTGCGCGCCGACGGCGACCAGGTCACGGTCGGCTACTCGTGCACGGCCATCGAGCAGTGGCACCAGCTCCGCATCTACTTCGGGATCACCGAGGACCACGTTCAGGCGACGGAGTACGCGTTCGTTGGCCGGGGCCACCGTGAGGGTGTCGCCGTGACGGTCGTCGCGTACGACGTGCCGCAGCTCGGCGTCGACGCGGGCGCCGAAGCGCTCCGCCCGTACCGGCATGACGGGGTCGTGTACGACCTGGCGCTGCCGCACCTCGACATCACCGGGGAGACCTGGTTCTTCCACGGGGAGGTGACGGCGGAGGGGATGCCGTTGCTCGCGGTGGACTGCCGGCCGGAGCGCTGCTCGCTCGCGAGCGTCGTCGAGTTCGTCGGCCCGCTGACGCCCGTCAGGGATGCCGCGACGCCCGTCACCGAGGGCGGTGAAGTCGCGTGAACACCCGCGCCGTCAACGTCGCTGCCCGGATCATCCTCACTGCCATCCGGCAGAACCGCGTCCCGGCTGGCATCGCGACCGCGCTCGACAACGCCGGGCTCCTCAATACGCCGGAGCACGCCGCCGAGTTCGTGAGCCTGCGCGAGCGCGTCGCCGAGCTGGACAGCGCGGCCGGGAAGGACACCCCCGCCGGGGACGAGTCCACCCAGGCCGAGTTCTTCCGGGCCGATCGCGAGTACACCACGGGCGACGGCTGGACCGCGCCCGAGGAGACGCTCTTCTTCCGGTGCGCGCACGTCACCACGACGCCGACCGGCGACCGCATCGCCTTCGGGTTCATCCGGTACGGCGACACCACGGAGTGGACGCCGACCGGCCTCGGCACCCGTCAGTGGTTCCACGAGCACGGGTGGCACGTGCGCGGACCGGAGGGGGACGCGCTGTGATCGTCCCCTCGATCACCGCTGTCGCCTTCATCCGCATCGCGAACAGCGAGGACCCCGAGAAGTTCCAGCGCATCGTCATGGTCGACGAGGTCGATGCCGGTCGCGGCGTTGACCTCGCGGCCGTCGCCGACTCCGCGTGGAACACCACCGACCCGGTGCGCCTCGCGGCCGAGCTCGAAGTGCTGGCTGGCCTCCGCCGCATCGGCGCGGCCGCCCACCCGACGAGCTGCTGGTGCGACGCCTGTCGCGTCCGCCGTTCGCTCACCCCGAAGTTCCAAGGGGGTGCGGCCTGATGACCGCGTACAGCGATGCGTTCCGCGCTCTCACCGACGGCCGCGCGCTCCGCCCGGCCGAGGCGTCCCGGCTGCTGGCGGCCGTCCGCGACGAGCACGCGGCCGAGCTCGCCGAGCAGATTCGCAACGAGGCCAAGCGCCGCTGCCAGCCCGCCGACAGCGACTCCCACGCGATCGACCGGCGCAAGAGGCGCCGCTTCGGCGGCATGCAGTCCGCCGCCTCCCTGATCGACCCCGCCCACCGACGGGCCACCCTGCCCGACCAGCGCGACCGGAGTACGTCATGACCTTCACGTTCACGCCCGCTACCCGCGAGCAGGCCCGCGCCCGCATCGGGCTCCAGGGCCCGGCCGGGTCGGGCAAGACCAAGACCGCGTTGCGTATGGCCGAGGGCCTGGCCAAGGGCGGGCCGATCGGGCTCGCCGACACAGAGCGCGGCTCCGCCCTCAAGTACGCCCCCGTGCCCGGCCGCGAGGACCTGGGCGGGCACGAGTTCCTGCACCTGCCGATGGACCGGCACGACCCCCGCGACCTGATCAAGGTGGTGCGCGCCGCCGAGGAGCAGGGCCTGGCCGTGCTGATCGTCGACTCCTGGTCGCACTTCTGGAACGGGCGCGGCGGACTCCTGGAGATCGTCGAGCAGGCCGGGTCGGAGCGCGGCGGGGGCGGCACCTTCGGCGGCTGGCGCACTGGCAATCCGATCGAGCAGGAGATGCTCGACGCGCTGCTGAACTTCCGTGGCCACCTCGTCGTCACCATGCGCACCAAGGGCGATTACGTGATCGAGGGGAAGAAGGTCACGAAGGTCGGCGTGCGCGCCGTGCAGCGCGAGGGCGCCGAGTACGAGCTCGACGTCGTGATGGACATGGTCGAGGGCACGGCCACCGTGACCAAGACCCGATACGAGCTACTCGACGGGCAGGTCATCCACCACCCCGGCGAGGACATCGCGGAGATGATCCTGGAGCAGCTCGGGCAGGGCGTCGACCCGGCGCAGATGATCGTCGACGAGTTGGTGAAGGACGGGCTGACGTACGACCAGGCACTCGCCCTGCACGCCCAGGCCAAGAACCGGGACGTCCTCGGCGCTGAGCGGCCGCACCCGAAGACGGGTGAGGTGACCAAGCTCGGGGAGCTGATCCGGGAGTACGGGCAGGCGGTCAAGCCGAAGGAGCCGACGCCCGTCAGCGCCCCGTCAGCGCCCGCCACTCCGCCGCCCGGCGAAGCGACCCTGGAGGCCGTCGCGCTCGACGCCGCGTCCGCCCGGATCGACGCCCCGGCCCCGTCCGGCGAACGAGTCACGGCGCCGCAGATGCGCATGATGCATGCCCTGTTCACGAAGGTCGGGCTCGGCGACAAGGACGACCGCCAGCAGCGGCTGCACGCGACCGCGCTCATCATCGGCCGCGCCATCGAGTCGGCGAACGACCTGACGGTCGACGAGGCGAAGACCCTGCTCGACACCCTCACCAACTACGGCGACCGGGAGTCGGCGGCCGTCGACTTCGCCGCCATGGTCGAGGGCCTGGAGTCCGATCGCGCCCAGGCCCCCGACCAAGCCGCCGAGCAGAGCGCCGCCTGATCCACCACTGAACCGCGGGCCCCGCCCTGTCCTTCCCCATCGGGGCGGGGCCCGCACTCCCCAGAGAGGAGGTGCGCCCCAGTGGTGAACCCCACCCCAGAACAGACCGAAGCCATCGCCGCGTACGGCGACGGAACGGACCTCGTCCTCCAGGCCGGCGCCGGGTGCGGCAAGTCGAGCACGTTGAAGCTGATCGCCCGCTCGGACCCGCGCGCCCGCATGACGTACGTCGCGTACAACAAGGCGATTGCGGACGACGCGAAGCGCAGCTTCCCGATGTCCGCGCAGTGCAGCACGGCGCATGGGCTGGCCTTCGCCGGGATCGGCCGCCAGTACGCACACCGGCTGTCCGGCCCCCGACAGACCGCGCACCAGGCGGCGCAGGCCCTGAACGTCCCGCGCATCCTGGGATACCCGACAGGCACGCCGTTCGTCCTGAACGACGCGGGCGAGAAGATCGCGTTCCCGTCGAAGAAGATCATGCGGACCGCGCTGGAGACCGTCACCCGCTGGTGCTACTCCGCCGACCCCGAGCCCACCGCCCAGCACGTCCCGCGCCGCACCGGCATGAAGGCCCGCGAGACGATCGAGCAGATCGCCGAGCTCGTGCTGCCCGTGGCCCGCGCCGCATGGGGCGACCTGCGCAAGGCCGACGGAGTGCTGAAGTTCCAGCACGACCACTACCTGAAGATGTGGCAGCTCGGCGGCCCGAAACTGAACACCGACGTCGTGCTCCTCGATGAGGGGCAGGACACGAACGACGTCGTCGTGGACGTGATCCAGCGCCAGGAGCACGCACAGCGCATCGTCGTCGGCGACTCCGCCCAGCAGATCTACGGCTGGCGAGGCGCGAACGATGCGCTCGCCAAGTTCTCGGCGACGGGCGCGCAGGAGCGGATGCTGTCGCAGTCGTTCCGGTTCGGCCCGGCCATCGCCGAGGCAGCGAACGCCTGGCTCTACATCGTGGGCACCGGACTCCGGCTGACCGGCTTCGAGCCCGTCCCGTCCACAGTCGGCCCCGTCGACAACCCGGACGCGGTGCTCTGCCGCACCAACTCCGGTGCGATGCAGGTCGTCGTCGATGCCCTCGGGCGCGGCGTGCCCGTCGCCCTGGTCGGCGGCGGCACCGACATGAAGCGCCTGGCACAGGCCGCAGAAGCGTTGCAGCAAGGACGCGACGTCGACCACCCCGAGCTCGTCGGCTTCCCGTCCTGGGACGCCGTGCGCCAGTACGCCGACGAGGAAGCAGACGGCGCCGACCTCCGCGTCCTGGTCGACCTGATCGACGAGTACGGCACCGCGGCCGTCATCAAGTCGGCTGACGCCCTGGTCGCCGAGGACAAGGCCGAGCTCGTCGTGTCGACCGCGCACCGCAGCAAGGGCCGCGAGTGGGACAGCGTGCTGATCCACTCGGACTTCCGTGCCCCGTCGCCGGACCCGTCCACGGGCCTGGTGACGATCCAGCGGGAGGAGGCCCGGCTGGCGTACGTCGCCGTGACCCGCGCCCGCCTGCTCCTCGATGACCGGGCCCTCGACTGGCGCGACGAGATCAAGGCCGTGGCGTCATGACGGCCGTCATCGCCGTCGGCGGTACGGCGCTGTGGCTGCTCGCGTTCGTCTTCTACCTCGGCGCCCCGCGCCGCCCCATCGTGCGCCCACCGAGCCCGTGGGGGCCGTCGGACTACGACGAGGGCGCGGAGCGGCTACGCGCGTCAATCGCCGGCGCGTACAGGGAGACGACGCCCGGCCCGCCGTCGCAGGACCTCATCACCTGCTGGTCGATCTGGTCCGACCCACCCGGCGGCGACGACGTCCAGGACGACGACCCGGACTAACCCCCGTGGCCTGGCGGATGAGACCGGCCGCCAGGCCACGGCCACAGCACCACTGCACACCGCACTGAGGGAGCGTCATCTGTGGGAACCCGCCTGGTCGTCGAGGTCGTGAACGCGGCTCCGACGACGCTCACACACCGCGAGGCGTGGGTCCTCGCGGTGCTGGCGGGAGACGCCGACGACGACACCCGCACCACACAGTCGAGCGTCGAGGCCACGGAGCTGCTGCGGCAGGCCCGAGTGTCTCGGGCACAGATGTACGCGGTACTGCGGGAGTTGATCAACAAAGGCGTGTTGAAGCGGACAGCGGCCGGACACCGGAACGGTGCCGCGCGGTACGAGCTGCTGCCGCTCGACGCCACCACCCCGGCCCCGGCCCCAGCGCCGAGGGCCCCCATCCGCAAGGCCCCGCGGCCCGCACCGCCGCCGCGCCGCGAGCGCCCCGATGCACGGGCCTCGCCGCCCGACGGGTTCGACGAGTTCTGGGACGCATACCCCCGCAAGGTCGCCAAGGGCAACGCCCGCACCGCGTACGCCAAGGCGATCAAGCGGGGCGCCGACCCGGCCGCGCTCGCGACGGCCGCCGCCCGGCACGCCGCCCAGTGGCGCGCAGCGCACACCGAACCCCGGTTCATCCCGCACCCGGCGACCTGGCTCAACGCAGAGCGCTACGACGACGAGCCCGAACCCCAGCCCGGTCACCAGCAGCCACGGCTCCCCGGCTCTGGCTACCAAGACCCGACCGAGAAGGGCATCTTCTGATGACCACTCCCCACCCGCCCGACGAGTTCGAGCGGACCCTGCCGAACGACCTCGGCGCCGAGCAGGCGTACCTCGGGGCCCTGTGCTACGCCCGTCATGACGCCCGTCGGGTGCACAAGCTGGTCGCCTCCACCGAGTTCTACCGGCCCGCCCACGCGACGATCCACGCAACCGCCGGCCAGCTCCTGGACGAGGGCGAGCCCGTCGACCCGATCACGCTGAACGCAGCGCTCCAGGCGGCCGGAGCCCTGTCGCGGGTGGGCGGTGCTCCGTACGTCTACCAGCTCGCGCAGTCCGTGGGGCTCGCCGGGAACGCCGAGCACTACGCCGAGATCATTCGCGAGCACGCGCAGCGTCGGGCTCTGATCGTGGCCGGGCAGGAGATCACCCAGCGTGCCTTCGACCCGGCGTCGGGCGACCCGAGCGACCTCGCCGAGGAGGCCGTCGCCCTGACGCGCGGCGTACGGGACGCAGGCCGCGCCGCCGACGACACCCCGGTCACGGACATGCACGACTTCCTGACCGTGGTCGACACGTATGACTGGGTGGTGCCGGGCCTGCTGGAGCGCGGCGACCGGCTCATGCTCACGGCCGGGGAGGGCGGCGGTAAGTCCGTGCTCCTGCGGCAGATTGCCGTCGCCGTCGCGGCCGGGGTCAACCCGTTCACCATCGTTCCCTCGGAGTATGGGTCGCAGCGTGTCCTCGTCCTCGACTGCGAGAACTCCGCGCCCCAGTCCCGCCGCCACTACCGGCACCTCATGAACGCGGCGCAGAACGCGCACCAGCCGGTGAAGCGCGGCCAGCTCCATATCGACGTCCGGCCCGAAGGCGTCGACCTCACCCGCGGCTCGGGCCGGTCCTGGTTGATGCGCCGAGTCGAGACGGTGATGCCGGACCTGCTGGTGATCGGCCCGGTCTACCAGCTCCATACCGGGGACCCGTCGTCGGAGGACCATGCCCGCCGCGTCACGACGGCGCTCAACGAGGCCCGTGTCACGGCGAACTGCGCCATGGTCATGGAGGCGCACGCCCCGCACGGGAGCGGGTTCGGGCCGCGCTCGCTCCGCCCGGCTGGCTCGTCGCTGTGGATGCGGTGGCCCGAGTTCGGGTTCGGGCTCCGCCCCGTCGAGGACGAGAAGTCAGCCGAGGAGGACCGGGCCCGGCGCCTGGTGCCGTGGCGCGGCCTGCGGGACGAGCGCGCCTTCCCGCCGTTCCTGCGGCAGGGCCAGCGCGGCGGCTGGCCCTGGGTCCCGTACACACCGATCGATACCGACATCCGCGGCTACTCCTCTACCGGGGCCACCGGGTGAGCGCGTGCCGGGTGTGCGGTCGCCGTCTCCGTTCGGAGAAGTGGGCAGCGCTGGGTGTGGGCCCGGTCTGCGCCCGCGCCACGGGCGTCATCACCCCCGCACCGCCCCACCCGTTCCGCACCGTGACCGCCTCGCCGACGGCCCCCGCGCCGGTTCCCGGCCAGACCACCATCCCAATCCAGCCCACCCTCTGGAGTCGAACATGACCAACCCGAATTCCACCTACCGCGTCCTGCGCCAAGTGCTTGCCGAGCGCGCCCGCCAGGACATCAAGTTCGGCGAACAGAACCACCCCGACGGCACCGGCAACAAGAGCCAGCAGGAGTACGCCGAGTCGGCCCGCAACTGGTGCCAGTCGGCATTCGGCGCTGGCTATGGCACGTGGGCCGACGTGCTCGCCGAGGAAGTCGCGGAAGCCAAGGCCGAACGGGAGCCGTCCCGACTACGCGCCGAACTGGTTCAGGTCGCCGCCGTCGCGGTCGCCTGGATCGAAGCCATCGACCGTCGCACCACCAGCACCAGCACCATGAAGGAGAACTGATCATGTCTCTGCCCTCGATGACGGGCGTCGGACGCCTCGTCGCCGACCCCGAACTCCGCTTCACCGCCAACGGCAAGGCCGTCGCGAACATCCGCCTCGCCTTCAACTCCCGCCGCCTCAACCAGCAGACCCAGCAGTGGGAGGACGGCGACACGTTCTGGGTCAACGGCTCCGCATGGGAGCGGCTCGCCGAGCACGCGACCGAGACCCTTTCCCAGGGGATGGAGGTCGTCGTCACGGGTGAGCTCCGCACCGAGCAGTGGGAGAAGGACGGGCAGAAGAACAGCCGCCCCGCCTTGCTGATCCGGAGCATCGGCCCGAGCCTGGCGTACGCCACGGCGACCGTGACGAAGGCGAACGCGCAGCAGCAGGGCGGCGGGCAGCAGCAGCGGCCGGCCGCGCCCCAAGGGCAGGCGCAGTACCATCAGGGCCCGCCGCAGCAGAACGACCAGTGGGCGACCGGCCCCGGCAGTAACGAGCCCCCGTTCTAATGGCCGCGGTCCTCCGCTTCCCCGGCGGTACCGATGACGTCGCCGAGCTCGTCGAGGCGCTGCTCACTGCCGCCGACGTGAAGGAGACGAAGGCGCCGGAGCTCGCGCTCCGGTGGCGGTGGCTCGCCGACGACATCGGTGATGCCCTCGATCAACTCCCCACACCACAGCAGTAGATCCACCCCGGAGCAGGGGCCCCTCGAAGGGCCCCACCCGGCACCACCTGGAGCCGATCATGTTCCGCATCTTCCGCCGCCCCCGGCCTGCGCCGCCCGGGCCCGAGGCCGCGTACGTCGAGCGTCTCGCCGCCCAGCTCGCCGAGCAGCTGGAGCGCTGGCAGGGGCACGCTGACAGCTACGCGAAGCAGGCCACCGCCGCCGAGCGCTACCGCGACTCCGTCCTTCGCGACCGCGCGCACCTGCTGGCCTGGATCTCCGCCCTCCACCCCGCGACCACCGTCATCACCCCCGCCGCCGAGGGGGACGACGCTGGCTGGCACGTGCTCTACCTCACCGCCGGCGGCTGGCAGATGAGTTGGCACATCGCGCCCGCCGAGGTGCCGCTGTTCGCCCACGTCGAGCGCGTCGAGCCGACCGACCCGCGCGCGCAGTGGGACGGCCACGGCGACACCCAGAAGCACCAGCGAATCCGGCAGCACGTCCGGCTCCTGGCGCTCGAGGACGGGGCGTTGACGCCCGTCACGCCCGAGCAGCGCAGCGCCTGACCGCGCCAGCCCGTCGCCCACCCCGGAGGTACCCATGACCAAGCCCGCTGATCGCTGCGGCGCCCGCCTGCCTCAGCTCATCGCGAACAGTCCTCAGACCGAATGCGTACTGCCGCCCAACCATCAGGGCAGCCACGCTGACGAGAACGACACACGTTGGTGGCCGTCGCTCACCGCGGCCACCGAGCCGCTCGCCGCCGAGTTCGCCGCCTTCGGCCGGGCCATCACCGCCCTCGGTCAACGGGTGGTGCAACGTGCCATCGGTGCACGGCAGGAAGACTTCGCCCTCACCGACCAGCCTCCCGCCGAGTTCGAGCTGCGCGGCACCACGGAGATCCGGGCCATCGCGTATCGCGACGCTGCCGACATCGCGATGAACGAAGCCTCACGCCTGTACGACGACATGGGCCAGGAGGCTGCGGCCGGAGCGCGCGCCGTCGCGGACCGCCTGCGCCGCATGGCCGACGAGGCGCAGCAGGCCGAGCCCGCGCTCGAGCCCGCCGTCACCATGCACGCCTGCCCCGGCCCTGACGACAACGGCATCAGCCCCTGCTGTAACCGGCCGCCGTTCGAGTTCCGCGGCGAGCGCCTCACTCGTGACCTCACCCTCGTCACCTGCGTCGGCGCGCCGAAGGCACAGCAGCCGTGACCGCCAGCCCCACCGACGAGGACGAGCAGCCCTCCACCCACCAGCCGCTCGCCCCGGCCCGCCTCGCCCAGATCAAGGCGATGAAGTTCACGACCGGAATCAACCCGGCCTGCGGCGTCTTCGCCACCGACACCGAGCAAGAGCTGTACTTCCTCGCCGCCCGCTGCTGGAACGCCCTCCAAGAAGTCCTCGCCGACCACGCGCACCTCACCACCGCACACGACGAGGTCACCACCCGCCTCGCCGACTGGGAAGGACACCCCAACTGATGAGTGCAGCCGACGACCTCGACACGATCACCGAACGCTGGTCCGCGTTGGCCGAGGCCGCCGGCACCCGTCCCGTCACCGGCTGGCCCCCGATCATGGGCGTCGCCCGGATCCTCGACGACGAGGAGCGCGAGCAGTACGCGGCCGAGCGCGCGGACTCCGCGCCGGACGCCCCGGGCCCGCGGCCCACCCCCGTGGACGTGGACGTGCTCGACGTGATGAACACGATCGAGCAGGGCCTGTGTACGACGGCGGACTGGCTGGCGTCCCGTGTGCAGCGGCCCGTCATGACGGTGCCGACGGGGCGCGGCTGGTCCGACGAGGCGCACCGCCAGGCCGTGCTCGCCGCAGCCAAGGACGCCGCGGACCCGCGCCGCTGGAAGTACCAGGGGGAGCGGTCAGCACTGTCCGCCGCGAGCTGGCTGGCGCATCGTCTCGCCGAGCGGCCGGGCCCGTTCCGTGCTCTCGACGGCGGCGAGCGCGACGCCGTCGCGAAGGTCGCGGCGATGGGTGCCGAGCTGCTTCGCAAGACGCTCGGCGAGGAGCGCCGCACCGAGCCCGTCCCGCACCCGTGCCCGGGCTGCCGGGGGCAGCTCGTCGTCGCGGGCGGGGACGGTCTGCCGCCCGTCGTCCGCTGCGAGGACTGCGGCCGCTCATGGCGGGAGCGCGGCAATGACGTCGCGTGACCCCACTCACACGCGCCGGGGTTGTACGGGCCCTCGACGTATTTGCCATACGCCGTGCAGGGATAGCCCCATCGAGCACCCACCGCAACGTGCGTTCAAGTTTGAACCACTTCACCCCGCACAGCCCTTCGGGCTGATGCACTCCCATACGCATCACCACGAGCAAACCCCAGGGGGATATGCAATGTCCGACAACAGCCAGCTCGCCCAGACCGGCATCGGCACGGTCGTCATCGGCGGCACCGCCTACTACGTCGGCGGATGGATGATCGCCGCCGCCGCAGCCGCCGTCATCCTCGGCGTCGTCTGCATCCGCCTCGGCTTCCGCCGCAACAGGCGCATCGGCCAGAGGTGACCGGCCGACGCCGCCGCAGGCCGGTGCTGGCAGCCCACCAGCACCGGTCGGGCACCGTCCTCATGGGCATCGTGGTCATGGCACTCGCCGCCGTCTGGGCAGCCCACCACGTCCTCGTCTCCTCCGACTGGGACTCACGCACCACCAGCCGCCTCGGCATGGTGTGGCTGGCCCTGTTCTTCGTGTTCATGGCGCAGACCTTCATGTACCACCTGGAGCGGCCACGCAAGGTGACCGCCCGTCAGCAGCGCCAGCTCGACGAGCTGCACGTCGCGATCCTCGTGCCCGTCTACAACGAGGACCCCGGCTACCTGCGGCTCGGCCTTGAGTCGTTCCTGCGCCAGAGCCGGCTGCCCGACTCCGTGCACGTCGTGGACGACGGGTCGACGAGCTCCGACTACCGCGAGGTGCGCGCCTGGTGGGAGCGGGCCGCCGCCGCGGCCGGCGTCGTTTCGACGTGGCAGCGCGTGCCGAATGGCGGGAAGCGGCACGCCCAGGCCGTGGCCGTCCGCGTCAGCCCGGAGGCGGACATCTACGTCACCTGCGACTCGGACTCGTGCTTCGCGCCGAACGCGCTCGCCGAGGTGATTGCCCCGTTCACGCGGCCGCGCGTGCAGTCCGTCGCCGGGATCGTCATCGCGACCAACAACCGGGCGAACTGGATGGTGCGGATCACCGACTTGTGGTTCACCACGAGCCAGCTCGTCGACCGCTCCGGGCAGTCCGCCGTCGGCGCGGTCATGGTCAACTCCGGTCCCATCGCCGCCTACCGGGCGGCCGTCGTACGGGACAACCTCGGCAGCTACCTGAACGAGACGTTCATGGGCAGGGCGGTGATGTTCTCCGACGACTCGCTGCTCACCCTGTACGCGCAGGAGCGGGGCCTGACCGTGCAGCAGCCGTCGGCGATCTGCTTCACGGCGATGCCGGAGAAGTGGTCGCACTTCTGCCGCATGTACCTGCGGTGGATGCGCGGCTCGACCATCCGCTCGGTGTGGCGGATGCGCTACCTGTCCCCGGCCCGGCCCGCGTTCTGGCTGCACATGCTGCGCTGGTTCCAGATGTTCCTGATCCAGATGGTCATGCTGTGGCTGCTCCTGGTCGAGCCGGTCGCGTACTCCAACCTGCCGCCGGCGTCGATGCTGTGGGTGCCGTTCCTGATCGGGTGGGCGCAGGGCCTGCGCTACCTCGGTGTCATCCGCAGCGATGAGCGGATGCGGTCGCGGGCGGTCACGTGGCTGATGATGCCGTTGGCGATCGTCCTTGCGTGGACGGTGCTGCGGTGGCTGCGCTGGTACGGCGTCGCGACCTGCGCGCGGACCGGGTGGGGCACTCGGCAGAACGGCGCCGAGGTGTCACTCGGCGGGGCGCCTGCCGCTCCCGCCGTCGCGGTGGCCCCGCCCGTGGCGAAGCTGTACGACCCGGACACCGAGGGCACGCTGCAGATTGCGGTGCCGTGGCGGTGAGCGTGGTCAGCCGAGCCAGCCGACGTCGAGGATCTCGATGCCGTCGGTGTGTGCGATGTACGTGATCCAGGCCCGGTCGGTGAACTCGTCGCCGAGGTCCCATGTGCTGGCCTGTGGCCAGGCATCGGGGTCCTCGGCGACCAGGTCGATGAGCGCCAGGACGTGCTCGTGCGCCTGGTCGTCGAGGTCGGTCAGGACCTCGTCGGCTTTCCTCGCGAGGTCGACCCTGTGCCTGTGCATAACGCCCCCTTGTGATCCACAGGGGAGTGAGGTTATGGCCGTAGCACCAAGATCGTTTGCTCCTGTGGATAACTCGCCCCGGGGTGTGGATTGCGAGGTGTCGCCTTGCCTCGGAAATCGAACACGTGCTCTATTGAAAGGACCCTGCTCAGGCACACCAGGAGGTGGGATCGATGGCCCTCACATCACAGCGCTGGGAGCCGGCCGCCGTCCGGCAGGCAGCGATCGAGCGCGCACATCGCGAATGGCTCCTCCAGCACGGCATCGAGCCGAACGTGCGTGAACTCGCCGACGCCGTGGGGGTCTCCCCATCGACCGTCAGCCTCCAGCTCAAGAAGATGCGTGCCCGCGGCATCACCATCCGCACGCGCGGCTGGCGCTCCAGCAGACACTGCCCGCACTGCGGCGGCGACCTGTGATCCACGAGCCGCCCGGCCGCTATCACGTCGCCCTCGACCGCGACGGCGCCCGGATCCTGGACGGCTGGTGGGACAACCCCGACACCGCCGACCGGAAGTTCGACGGACTCAAGGCGCAGCACGAGGAGCACGCAGGCACGCGACTGTTCGTGACCGAATGGCACGGCGGGCGGGAGTGGCCGCTCCGCGAGTGGCCTACTCCTCCGACTGCGAAGGGTGCCGGGTAGCCTGCCGGAGCTGCTTCTCGACGTCGAACCGGTTGAGGGCGGCGTCCCGCGCGTACGCGGTGACTGCGGCCTGCGCCTTCGCCGCGGCATCGAACCAGACCTCACGCTGCTTCGCGAGATCGTCGCCGTCGAGGTGCGCCAGCTTCCGGCCCTCGTCGTCGGCCGCACGCTGCAAGTTGATCAAGTCGTCAGGTAGTTCGATCGCCACAATCGGATCTTAAGCCGCCGAGCTCCGCCCGGCTCGGCGCCCACACCCTGCACCGTGACGCCCGTCAACCCCCCGTCACATCTGGACGAACCCCTCCCGCACCCACCCACGAACGCGCTACCGTTCAAGAGCGGCAGATGCCCCCCGTAGGGCGTCACCCTCCCCAACATGAGGCGAGCCCCGGCAAGGACGATTGCAGCGTCCACCGAGGCTCTGACCACAGGAGAGTGACCCTCCTATGGCTGAGCTGCACACTAGTGCGCCCACGTCACCGCCCAACACCCCAACCCCACGCTGGGTTTCCTGGCTCACCGACTTCGGCCGCCCCATCGTCGCCGCCTGGGTGATGATCATGTGCGCGCCCGGCGAGCACCACCTCGGCCGCCTCGCGGGCTGGTCTGATCACCTCGCCTGGGGCATGGCCGGAGTCCTCGCCGCGTACGCCGGCATCGCCGCGGCCGTCGCGAGCAAGCGCCCCAAGGGAGCGCCCGGCAAGACGTCCGCCGTCGCCGGCGCCTGGCTGTCCCTTGGCACCGCCATGTCCGCACAGCCCGTGTCCCACATGTTCGTGACCGGGCACTGGACTGCCGAGCCGCGCCCGCCCGTGTGGCTGGTGGTCGCCGTGTCGTGCGTCCCGCCGCTGGTCCTCGGCCACCTGCTGCACCTCGCCGCGACCCCGGTCCCGGCCGCCCCGGTGACGCCCGTCGAGGTACCCGTCACAGAGCAGCCCGCAGCGAGCACCGCGACCGCACCCCCGGCGATCACGTACTCGGATCCCCGCTGCGAAGTGATTCGCCCGCTGTACGTCGCGGGCACGCGGCCCGGCACGAAGGCGATGCGCGAGGCCCTGGTCGCCGCGACCGGCGAGACGCCATCGGACGGCGTGATCCGTGGCCAGCTCCGCGCCGAGATCGAGATGCGAGAACCGCACCTGGCGCAGCTCCCACCCGCCCCGGTCGCCATCGCCCCCTGACGTACGCCCGCCCTCGCGCGGCCGCGTACGACCGCGCCCTCATGCTCTGGGGAACCCATGACCGACACCCGCCCCGGCCCCGACGAAGCCGAGCTGTCCATCGCCGACACGCTCCGCAAGATGGGCGTAGGCCCTGACGCCGAAACACCACCGCTCCCGGCCGCTCCCGCGCACCTGCCCGACGGGTTCGAGCCCGCGGCCCCGGCCGACTGGTTCACCGAGCTGTACGGCCCGGACGGAGCATCGCCGATCGAAGCCCCGGCAACCCCTGCGCCGGTCGCGCAGCCGGAGCCCACGCCCGCCCCCGCCCCCGAGCCGGAACCTGAGGCGGAGCCGGAGCCGGAGCCCGAGCCCGAGCCCGAGGACCTCGACCAGGTCGAGGAGCAGCGTGCCCCACGGAAGCGGCTACGTCTCCGCGCGGACAAGGAGCGCGAGGCCAAGTACGCCCATAAGAAGGCCGAGGCCGGGGCGCACCCGGCGGTCGCCGATCCACGCAAGTCTTTGATCGAGGCCATCGACGGCGTGCCACCGCGTATCCGACGCCTCGCCTCCAACGTCGCGGCAGCCAGCCTCGGTTGGTCACTGGGCTGGGTCGACTTCACGGAGGAAGTCGTCGTGTGGATCCACGCGCACGGCCCCACCGACTGGCAGTCGATCTTCTGGTTCTTCGTCGGGTTCGTCTGCCTGAACCTCTACCGGATGTCGCGCAGCTTCCTGTGGCCGCTCTCGTGGTTCGCAACCGTCCCCGCCGCGTCCGCCCTCGCTGGCGTGCTCCTGTACGCCCCTACCGCTTAAGGATCATCGCGTGTTCGGAGACCTTGGCCCCGTCGGCATCGCGCTCGTGCTGACCGCGCTGCTCATCTTCGGCATCCCCGGCGGCGGCAAGCTCAACCCGCTCGGCTGGTGGACGACGCTGCTCGTCGCGATGCTCGCGGCCAGCGCCTACAAGGCGGCGGGCAGCATCTTCACCATCGTTCCGGACGCTGCCGGGACCGTCATCGACTTCCTGCGAAGCCTGATCAAGGGCGCGACCATGCCCGCGCTCACGCTCACCGTGGCGATCTTCATCCTCTACAAGAAGCTGTCCACGAAGCAGCTCGGCATCGTCGCGCTGATCTTCTTCTACCTCGCGCAGGGCGCAGGCGGGAACTGGACCTACCTCGCCGACGCGATCGAGAACGCGCGGATCGGACTTCAGTGATGCACATCAGCCTGCGGAAGAAGCCCGCCCCCGAGCCCGAGGCGGAGCCCGTCGAGGAGACCGAGCCGGACGACGTCGAGGAGCCGGAGCCCGTGGACGACGGCGCGGCCCTCTCCCTGCGGGCCGCCCTGGTAGTCGCCGTGAAGGCATGGTTCGCCTGGTCGAAGAACAAGCTCGGCGCCACCGCCACGTACTGGGGCCACGCGCTCGCCGTGTGGGCCTGCGCCTACTACCGCGGGTGGATCCTCCTCACCGTGCCGGCCGTCTTCCTCCTCGCCGTCGGCCTGTTCATCCCCCGCCCCGCCATCGACCGGTTCACGGCACGCGTCGAGGCCCTCCACACCAACCGCCGGACAGCCGAGCCGGACCCTACCGAGGAGGCGCCGACGGACCCGCTCGTCGCCCTGCTGTGGCACCACATCGGGGACGCCCCCGGGGTGCACCTCAAGACCCTCGTCGAGCGGCTCGCGAAGGGGGCTGCGGAGGCGGGGCAGGAGCCCCCGACCCGGGCCGAAGTTGAGGCCAAACTCGCGGCCCTCCGCATCCCCCTGCGGGCCTCTGTACGGAACACCGCGGAGCGTGTGAATCGGGGAGTGCACCGGGACGACCTCACGGCCGCGCTCGCCGCTTCCCCCGAGCCGACCGGCAGTACCGCCCCCGATGTGTAGCTACCGCCGTAGCTACACCCCTGACCAGCCCTGTAGCAACCCCCGCTACGCCTGTAGCGGCCCGTAGTAGCAGCCCACTTGGAGCCTCCGTGCCGTACCTGTACCGCTGCGCCCAGTGCCGCACCGAGGCGCCCACAAGGCGCGACAACAAGGCGGAAGCGGAAGGCGACCAACAGGCCCACCGCGACGCCGCGCACGGCGGGCACCGGCCCGTCGACGGCGACGGCATCGACCACGTCCACGCAGCCGGCCGCGGCGACGGCTGGCTCCCGAACGGGAGCTGCTTCGCGGTACTCGTGCTGCTCGCCCTGCTCCTCGCGAACTGCTGGGGCCGATGACGAACCACACCAGGGAGATCCACATGAAGACCGTCGGCACCGAGCCGCGTCGCGACAGCCGGACGTGCGGCTACCAGCTGTCCACGAACGGGTGGGACAGCCGTGCCTCGTTCTGCGCCGAGCCGAAAGCGCGCGGCCTCTACTACTGCCAGGTGCACCACGAATGGGTGGCCGCCGACACCGAGGACGGGGTCATCCGCATGGCTCCCGGCAACGTCAAGGGCCGTTGAGCCCAACCCATAAGCCCCGGGGCGGCCGACTGCTGCCAGGCGCCCGACCGCCCCGGTTCCCATCCCGAACACGAGACAGGAGCCCCATCGTGGCATTCCTCCGCCGGTCCGAACCCACAGCGACCGAGACTCTCCGCGCCACCGTCGCCGAGCTGCCGTCCGACCCGCGCGACTGGTCCGACGAGCAGCGGTCCACCCATCACGAGCAGTCCAACCAGGCCATGCGCGAGCAGGCCGCCCAGTCGAGCAACCAGAGCTGAGAGGATCCACCCCATGAGCGAGCGCGTGAACGTGAAGGTGCTGCTGGTCGTCGGCGACCAGGCCGAGATCGTGGCCGACGTCCCGGCCGAGGAGCGAACGGAGCCGGTCCGGTACGCGGCGGCGGAGATCGCGGAGGCGGTCGGCCTGACGGTGCAGGACCTGCCCGGCCTGCGCCTGACGGCCGACGTGTGCGACGATGATCGTCTGAGCGGCTGGCACCTGGCCTGACGCCTGGTCATAGCCCTGATCCCGTCGTGTGATTGGGGCTATTTCCTTCCCCAGAAGTGTTGCCTTTGGATGCACCAGTGGGGCATAATAGAGACCAAGAGGGAAGGGGCCGCGAACCCCGACCCACCACCCACAAGAAGGGAAGCCGAAATGGCCGACTCCAAGGACCTCAACACCGAGGACCTCGCCAAGAAGCTCAGCCTGACCTACCAGGCGCTCGCTCTCTGCTGCGAGCAGCTCCCGCTGCCGATCGCGCTCCCCCGTCGGGGCGCGACCAACGTGGAGGCCGAGCCCGCCGTCCGCCGGGTCGTCGAGCTCGCCGCTGACCAGCCGATGCCCGAGGAGCAGCAGGCGCACCTCTTCACCGCCGCGATCTTCTGGCTCACCGGCCTGGACGTCTTCCGCGTCCTGGTCATGGACGGCTGGAACGAGGTCCGTGCACTCCAGCTGCTCAGCATCCTGACCATGACCCAGGACGCGATCCAGGACCTCGTCGACTGGATCATCGAGCAGATCTAACCCACCCGTCGCCCCCGGCAGCCAGCCGGGGGCGACCCCATTACAAGATCAGAAATAGAACGACCGGCGGCCCCAGGCCGAAGCCCAGACACCCCGAAGGGCGCTCGCGAAAGACCGCCGGTCCCACCCAGCCGAAAGGGCCGGACCACCATGGTAGAGCCGACCGCCGAGGGCGAGACCCTCGCCCAGATCGCCGACCGGTACGGCCGCGCGTACAACACCATCCGCAACAAGTGGGCCCGTCACGACGCGTGGCCCGCCCCGATCGACAAGCGCGGTCGCCACAACGTCTACGACCCCGCCGCCGTCGACCAGGCCGTCCGCAAGCACTTCATCCGGCCCGCCGCCGAGCTACAGCCACGCCGCCTCTACACCGCCCGCGAGATCGAAGAGACGACCGGCGTCACCGCCGCCACGATCCGCGCCGACGTTTCCAAGGGCCGTTGGCCGGCACCTGACGACACCTCGGGGCGCGCGCACCGCTGGTACGGGCAGACCGTCATGACGGCCGTCAACGCCCGTCGGGGCTACCGGCGAAGCACAGAGGCATGAGCGAGGAGCAGCACGCCCCAACCGACGCCATCACTTCTCGAGTTCGCCGCACGCCGCCCTGCCGGTAACCGTAGGCTCCCGCATCCGCCTGACCCAAGGAGCCGTGCAATGGAGTCGATCCGCAACTACCAGGGCGAGGTGCGCCTCTGCGCCTCGTGTGGGCAGCCCTGCTACCTCGGGCCCACCGCCGAGTTCGGCGAGCTGTGGCAGCACTTCCGTGAGCAGTGGGACGGCATCCACTGCGACCGATTCCCGCTCCCGCCGGAAACGATCGAGATCGCCTGGAGCCCGATGTCGTTGCAGGACCTGAAACGCACCTACCCGGACGCCCACCGGAAGGGGCAGCCGGTGGCATCCGCCTGACCTCAGATCAGCTCGCCGGGCAGTCACAGCACACCGGCACGGCCGCATACCCGCCCGATAAACGGGCACCCGGCTCATAGAGCCCCGTCGTGCATTCCCCCGTCGCGACGGGGCTTCGGCATGCCCTGACGATCTCTTTCGGGTGGATCTTCCCGCCCGTTCAGTGTCCCGGAATCCCGGACACTGACGTGACGTAAGTGTCCCGGAAAACCGGACACTGACGCCCTCTCAGTGTCCCGGAAAACCGAACCCTAGACCTTGGTTGAGGGTCCCGAAATCCGGGACACTGAACCCCCTTCAGTGTCCCGGAAAACCGGACACTGAACCCGCCCCAGTGTCCCGAAAACCGGGACACTGAACACCACCCCCACCACACAAACCCGCAGCTCAGCGCACATCAACCGTTCAGTGTCCCGGAATCCGGGACACTGAAAACGCGTGTATGTATGTAGTTAGAAGCTCTTCAAGAACACACACACCGCGCGCAACACGACGTCATTGATCCACTGCGCCCCGCGAACCTGCTACCTTCTGTGCCAAGTCCGGCGTGCCCGGACATAGAAGCCCCGCCACCGCGCGGGGCTCACGCATTTACACGGGAGGTGAGCCCGTGGCCGGTATCCGCAACGGACGCCGCTACCGCCGCCTCTGCGCCACAGTCCGCGCCCAAGGCGACCCCTGCTGGATCTGCGGCCACAACATCGACCTCACCCTCGACCCACGCGACCGCTGGTCCTGGACCCTCGACCACGAGACCCCACTCAGCCGCGGCGGAAGCCTCCTCGACCCCGCCAACGCCCGCTCAGCACACCGGAAGTGCAACAGCGCGCGCGGCAACCGAATGCCCGGCACACAGCCACTCAGAGCCTCGCGAAGATGGTGATGCTGGAATGAGTGAGCCCACCGAGGTAAGGGTGTGCTGTCGCTGGCCTCTGGCTTGCGACGCACCCGGACCGTGCCCCGGATGCCACTGGGCGGGAACAGACCCCGGATGCCGTACCTGCCAAGCACGAGCACGAGCACGAGCGCGAGAACGAGAGAGCCACGACCACCGGAAGCGGTGACCATGCGTTACCACTACCGAACCGAATGCCGCACCGCCGCCGAGTACTGGCTGCGCTTCGCCCTCGCCGAACCCCACGAGTTCGCCTACGTCGTACCCCGCCGCATCGCCTGCCGCCTCCTCGGCCGCCACAACCCCACCTGCGCCGGACGACCAGCACCCCACCCACGGAGGTGGTGACCATGAGGCCAGAGCCGACTGCCACCCTCGCGCAGTGCCCCGACTGCCACGAACCCCTGATCATCCCCGTGCGATACCGGCACGCATCCCGAACCGTCGTAGCGGTTCACCTCGACCTGGCCCAGGCCCGCCAGCACCTGGCCACCCACTCGGCCACGTTCACCACGGACCTACCTCCCACCGTGAGATGACCCCGTGCTCTACGTCGTGACAGGCCCACCCGCCGCAGGCAAGAGCTCATGGATCACAGCACGAGCCAGACCGACGGACATCGTCATCGACCTCGACCGCATCGCCCTCGCCCTCACCGGCCCCGACGCCCCCAGCTGGACCCACACCGACACCCTGCTCCGGGTGGCACACCGTGCACGGTTCGCCGCCATCGACGAAGCGATCAAGCACCGAGACACAGTCGATGTCTACCTGATCCACACCATGCCAAGCACCAAAGCGATCAAGCGCTATCAACGACTCGGGGGGACCATCATCACCGTCGACCCCGGCCGCGAGATCGTCCTCCAACGCATCCGCGACATGCGATCACCCGGACTCCTCGCCACGGCAACCACCTGGTACCGGCGGCGCAGTCGACTGCCCCAGGCCACCGGTCGGCAGTCCTCCCGCGACTGGTGATCACGACGGGGAGGGGGGCCCGAACCCATCGTGAAATTCGGCCGGCGGGCGACCCAAACGCCCTTGGCGCCCTGTTTTGCGCGTGATCATGGTGAAAGATCATTTGGATCTTGGTCTGCTAATTCGGCGAAGCGAACGCTAGCGATTTAGCGAACCCCCACCCCTGTCACACTGCGTCACATGACGCTCCGTCACATCCGGGGGTGATCATGAACGAGCCGAAGACACTCGCGGAGATCGAAGAGCTCGGCGTCGCTCAGCTCGCCCCGGGACTCTCCGAGATCGCCCTGTCGCTCGCCCGGCAGCTCGACGAGTGCGAGGCTCCGACCTCGGCGGCCGTCGTCGCCCGCGAGCTCCGCGCAACCATGCTGGAGCTACGGAAGATCGCCCCGGCGAAGGCCGCGGCCGCCGACCCGGTCGACGAGCTGATGAAGCAGCGGAAGAAGCGCCGCGGTGCCTGAGCGTGACGGGCGCTGGTACGGCGATCAGCGGCCGCGGATCGAGACGGTCCCACCGTTCGTCTCCAGCTCGGGGCAGGAAGCGGTCGAACTCGCGGCCTCCGCCGGCCTGGTCCTCGACCCGTGGCAGCAGCACGTCTTGAACGTCGCCCTCGGTGAGAAGCCCGACGGCGGCTGGTCCGCCTTCGAGGTCGCGGTCAACGTGGCCAGGCAGAACGGCAAGGGCGCGCTCATCGAAGCGAGGGAGCTCGCCGGGCTGTTCCTGCTCGACGAGGCCCTGATCATCCACTCGGCGCACGAGTTCAAGACCGCCATTGAGGCTTTCCGCCGGATCGAGTCGCTGATCGTGAACAGCGACCACCTGCGGAAACGCGTCGCACGCGTGCGGCGCACGACGGGCGAGGAAGCGATCGAGCTGCTGGGTGGGCAGCGGCTCCGCTTCCTCGCCCGCTCCGGTGGCTCTGGCCGCGGGTTCACCGGGAAGACGCTCATCTTCGACGAGGACATGATCCTCGGCGCCGATGCCATGGGCGCCATGCTGCCGACGCTGGCGGCCGTGAAGGATCCCCAGGTCTACTACTTCGGCAGCGCCGGTATCGGGCCGCAGAGCGCCCAGCTGGCGCGGTTGCGGCGGCGCGCCTTGGCGGCGGTCGAGTCGGGCGTACCGGACCCGTCGCTGGCCTATCTGGAGTGGTCCATCAGCCCGCACGTGCGCGAGTGCGCGGCCGGGTGCACCGATCACGACGATCCTGCCGCGCCGGAGTCTGTGGCGCGCGCGAACCCGGCGCTCGGCTACCGGCTGAGTCTGGAGCACACGGAGCGGGAGCGGGCCACGATGAGCGCGGAGATCTATGCCCGTGAGCGGCTCGGTGTGGGCGATTACCCGTCCGAGGAGGGCGAGGCGTGGGCGGTCATCGGGCGGGATGCCTGGGACGCCCTGGAGGACGGCGACAGCAGCCCGCAGGACCCGGTCGCGTTCGCCATCGACGTCACCCCGGAGCGCAGTCACACGAGCATCTGCGTGGCGGGCCCGGCGCAGGGCGGCGGCGTCCACCTGGAGGTCGTCGACAACCGCCCTGGCACTGCGTGGGTAGAGGCGCGGATCGAGGCGCTGACGCGGAAGTGGGGGCCCCGGTGCTGGGTCCTCGACGAGGCATCGCCCGCCGGGTCCCTGCTGCCGGCCATCAAGCGGGCGCTGCGCCGTGCCCTGCTCGAAGAGGGCGCGGAGCTGGACCAGGACGAGGACCTGGAGCAGGACGAGGAGCCGAAGCTGGCCGCGCCGATCGTGGCGCTGAAGGCGCGTCAGTACGCGCAGGCCTGCGGCCAGTTCTACGACGCGGTCGCGGCCGGGCAGGTCGTGCACCTGGGGCAGGCCCCGCTCGCTACGGCGCTAGCGGGCGCCCGTAAGCGCGATCTCGGGGATGCGTGGGCGTGGGCCCGCCGGAGCGTCGGTGTGGACATCACGCCGCTGGTGGGCGTGACGAACGCGAAGTGGGGCCTGGAGGCCGAGATCGAGGAACCGGAAGAGGAGGTTGAGCCGTGGGTCGACTTCGACTGACCCGTGCCGCGCGGGCTCGCGCGGGCGTCATGACGGGCGGCGCGATGGCGGCCGCGGGCGCCGGCCTCGGGCTCGGCCTGGCCGTCGGCTTGGTGGTCGGCGGCGTGTTGCTCGTGGCGTACTGCCTGCTGCTGACGGACGTCGACGGGCGTCATGACGGGGGTGGCCCGTGACGAGCCTGTGGAGGGCCTCCCGCGGCCACACCGAGCAGCGGGACATCAGCAGCATCGACGACTACGCGCTCGCGCTACAGCAGTCCCTCGGCTACAGCGGATGGTCGGCGCTGGGCATCACGCAGACGCAGCCGGGCCAGGCCGCGGAGAAGGCACCCGGGGACCTTCCCGGGTACGCCAAGCTGTTCGCGACGAACCCGATCATCTGGTCGTGCATGACGGCCCGCCAGTTCGTGTTCAGTGCGCCACGGTTCACGTGGCAGCGCCTCAACCAGGGCTCGCCGTCTCAGATGTTCGGGACGACGGAACTGCATCTGCTGGAGAAGCCCTGGCCGGGCGGAACGACGCAGGACCTGCTCTCGCGGGTGATCCAGGACGCCGACCTGTCGGGGAACTCGTACTGGACGCGGGACGGCGACGAGCTCGTGCGGCTGCGCCCGGACTGGACTTTCATCGTCCTGGAGCGCCGCCAGTTCCGAGGCGGGCACCTGGGCTGGCGCAAGCTCGGGTTCGTCTACCAGGAGCCCGGCGAGGAGCCGGTGCCGCTGCTCGCCGACGAGGTCGCGCACTTCGCCCCGGTGCCTGATCCGCTCGCGACGTACCGCGGTATGTCGTGGCTGACCCCGGTGATCCGGGAGACGCAGACCGACGGGCTGATGGCCCGGCATAAGGCCAAGTTCTTGGAGAACGCGGCCACCCCGAACATGGTCGTCCGGCTGGCACGCGAAGTCTCACCCGAGGCGTTCGCGAAGTTCAAGGCCAAGATGGAGACCAACCACCGCGGCGTAGAGAACGCGTACAAGACGCTGTACCTGGGCGGCGGCGCCGACGTGACGGTGGTCGGCTCGGACTTCAAACAGCTCGACTTCGCGACGGTCCAGGGCGCCGGAGAGACCCGGATCGCCGCGGCCGCCGGGGTCCCGCCGATCATCGTCGGCCTGTCCGAGGGCCTGAAGGCCGCGACCTACTCGAACTATGGGCAGGCCCGCCGGCGGTTCGCCGACGGCACGATCCATCCGCTGTGGCAGAACGCGGCCGGCTCGTTCGGCCCGCTCGTGACTCCGCCAGGCGGCGGGAGCTCCGGCGCCGTGCGGCTCTGGTACGACGCCCGCAACGTGCCGTTCCTGCGCGAGGACGCCCGGGACGCGGCCGAGATCCAGGGCGTCGAGTCCCGGACGATCCGGACCTTGGTCGACGCCGGGTACACCCCGGAGTCCGTCATGGCCGCTGTGACCGCCTCGGACTGGTCCCTGCTGGTCCACACCGGAATGTTCTCCGTTCAGCTGCAAAGGCCCGGCGAGACCGGGCGGCCTGCGCTTCCTGCTCCGACCGAAGGGGGCTCCTGATGCCTGCCCTGTCCACCGTGGCGCGAGACCTGGAGAGGTCGGCGCCGTTCCAGCTGGTCCGCGCCGACGGCGAGGAGGAGGGCGACGGACGGACTCTGTCCGGCTACGCGGCTCTCTTCGGCCATTCGACCGAGATCGACTCATGGGAGGGGGCGTTCACGGAGAAGATCCGCAAGGGCGCCTTCAAGAAGACGATCCGCGAGCAGACCCCGGTCATGCAGTTCGACCACGGCCGGCACCCGCTCATCGGCTCCATTCCGATCGGCACCATCGCCGACCTGCGCGAGGACGAGCAGGGCCTGTACGTCGAGGGCCGCCTCACCGACAACTGGCTGATGCAGCCCGTACGGGACGCCATCGCCGAGCAGACCGTGAACGGGATGTCCTTCCGGTTCGAGGTCGTGCGCGAGGAGTGGCGCGACGTCAACGGCAAGCTGGTCAAGCCCGAGGAGGTCTACGACCTGCTCTGGATGCCGGGCGATCGTGGGCCGTTGCAGCGCGAGCTCATCGAGCTGAAGTGCCGTGAGCTCGGCCCGGTCGTCTTCCCGGCCTACGCCGGTACCAGCGTGTCCGTACGGGCCCGGGACGTCGCCGACGGCCTGGCCCTCGACGACGAGATGACGCGCCGGATCCGGCACTCGCTCGCGCGGGACGCCGCCGCACCGTCCGTGCCCGAGGATCCCGAGCTGCGCCGCGAGGTCGCTACCGCGCTGCTCTACCAGCGTTCGGGCGACCCGCTCGGAGGCCGGCAGATCGTTCTCGACCTCGGCGACACCACAGACCCGGAGGGCGTTGCACGCATCGTGCAGCAGGCCATCCGCAGCACCACCAAGGCCGCGCCGCTCCTCGAGGAGCACCCGGCCGACGAACGCACCGAAGGCGCGCCGCTCGATGAGCACCCGCCCACCCCCAGCACTACCGACGCGCCGCCCGCCGCAGGGCACCCGTCGCCGCCCTCTGGCCAGGTCGCCCTCCGCGAGCAGATCCGTGAGATCACCGCGCTGATGGACGAGCGCCTGGCGCACATCGACGACGCAAAGGAGCAGAGCTGATGGAGCTCTCGCACCCGCAGGCGGTGATCCGCCTTCAGGACATCAAGGCCGAGCTGGAGAGGCTCGGCGAGAAGACCGACCTCACGGTCGACGACGAGAAGCAGTTCGACGAGCTGACCCGCGAGTTCGCCGAGGTCGACGCTCACCGCCGGCAGCTGGAGCGCAAGGCCGCGCTGGAGCGCGTCCGCTCCGCGTCGACCGTCACCGAGCGCCGCGCGCCCGCGGCGACCGCGATCCAGGGCGGCACGTCCTACGGCAGCTCGGGCACGTACGACGCTGACCCGATCCTCAACCCCGACTCCGTCGAGGACCGCCGGTTCCGCAACCCGTGGGACCTCGGCGAGATGCGCACCTTCGACCGCTCCCCGGAGCAGGTCGGCCAGGAGCTCCGCGCCCGCGCTCTGTGCGCCGTCGACAAGATGGCCGGAGCCAACGACCGCATCCGGTCCGCGGCCACGGACATCATCGAGGCGTGGGACGACAAGCGCGGCACCATCGCCCGCATGTGCCTGGCGACGTCGTCGCCGGAGTACATGCGCGCCTGGTCCAAGCTCGCGGCCGGCAAGGGACACATGGTGTCCCCCGAGGAGCAGCGCGCCCTTGAGCGCGCGATGTCGCTGACCGACTCGGCGGGCGGCTACCTCGTCCCGTTCCAGCTCGACCCGACCGTCATCATCACGGCGAACGGATCGATCAACCAGATCCGCCAGGTGGCCCGCCAGGTCGTCGCCACGGGCGACGTGTGGAACGGCGTCTCCGCTGGTGCGGTGTCGTGGCGGTGGGCTGCTGAAGGGTCCGAGGCGGGCGACAACGCGCCGACCTTCGTCCAGCCGACGGTCCCCGTCTACAAGGCAGACGGTTTCGTGCCGATCTCCATCGAGGCGATGGACGACGAGGCGAACGCGACCATGGAGGTCGGCCGCCTGCTGGCTTTCGGTAAGGACACGCTGGAGGCCGCGGCGTTCGTCAGCGGCAGCGGAGTGGGGCAGCCGACCGGCATCGTCACCGCGCTGACGGGTACGAGCTCGATCGTGACCAGCACGACCACCGACACGTTCGCGTCCGGTGACGTCTACAAGACCGACACGGCGCTGCCCGGCCGGTACCGGCCGAACGCGTCCTGGCTGGCCAACCGCGGCATCTACAACGCAATCAGGCAGTTCGACTCGTCGGGCGGAACGAACCTGTGGGAGCGCATCGGCGCCGACGTTCCTCCGCAGCTCCTGGGCCGCAGCGCCCTGGAGGCCGAGGACATGGACGGCACGGTCAACGCCACGCAGGAGAACTACGTGACGGTGTACGGCGACTTCAACAACTATGTGATCGCCGACCGCATCGGCATGAGCATCGAGTTCCTGCCGCACCTGGTGGGCGCCAACCGCCGGCCGACCGGTCAGCGCGGCTGGTACGCCTGGTACCGGGTCGGCGCCGACTCGGTCAACGACGGCGCGTTCCGGATGCTCAACGTCACCTGATCCGCCCGCATTTCGGCCGGAGCCTCACACGGGGCTCCGGCCGTTCGCATCCCCCAAGGGAGTCACACCATGAGGCAGAGCCTCTACAACGTGGCGCGGGCCAAGGCGACGCTGGCCATCGCGCTCCGCACCAACGGCACCGTCAACGGCACGGCCGTCGACCTGCACGAGAACAAGGACGCCAGCCGGTCGGCGATGCTCATCGTCCACACCGGCACCATCACGGACGGCACGCACGCCGTGATCCTTCAGGAGTCCGACGACAACTCGGCGTGGGGCACGGTCGCCGCAGCCGACCTCCAGGGGTCGGCGCCGTCGGTCACGTCCACCGACGACGACGCCCTGTTCGAGCTCGGATACAAGGGCTCGAAGCGCTACCTGCGCGCGTCCGTCACCACGTCCGGCGCGACCACGGGCGGCACCCTCGGCGCGACGATCGTCCGCGCCTTCCCCCGCCGCACCCCCATCGCGCACAGCTGAGGAGCCACTGTGAAGCGCTGCACCGAGTCCTTCAGCATCTGGCAGGACGGCGCCCCCGTCGCCTTCACCGCCGGGCAGCTGGTCGACGACAAGCACCCCATCCTCAAGACGCACGGGCACCTCTTCGCCGAGCCTGTGACGTCGCCGCCGGCTGCCCGGCCGCTTCGGGCCACCGAGCAGGCGACCGCCGACCCGGGCGAAGCACGCACCCTGGCCCCGCCCGCTCCTGCGACGACGGGGCCGACGGACGCAGAGCCCGAGGACCAGGGCGACGAGCCGTACGACCCGAGCGCCCACACCGGTCCCGAGGTCATCGAGTATCTGAAGACCGCCGACGCCGACGAGCGCGCCCGCGTCCTGGAGGCCGAGGCCGCCGACCAGAAGCGCAAGGGCGTCATGGCCGCCGCCAAGGCCGAGTAAGGAGGCGTCGGTGCCGTACGACCTCGGCGCGACCGTGCGCCTGATCGCGGAGTGCCGGGACCCCGGCGGCATCCTCGCCACCGCGGCCACCTCCGCCGTCACGGTGACGCTGCCGGACGGGACGACCGCAACGCCGGTCACCACGGAGGTGTCGCCGCTCGGCACCTACCAGGCCGACCTCGTCACCACGGTCGCCGGTCGGCACACGGTGCGCTGGGTGTTCACCGGCCCGGCGCACGCGTACACCGACAGCTTCGACGTACGCGAAGCTGCCCCGCCGGGGCTGCTATCCCTTGAGGACGGCAAGGAGCACCTGAACATCAAGTCGTCGCGGCACGACGCCGAGGTCCGCGAGTGGATCGAGGCGACGACGCGGGCGGTCGAGGTGTTCACGGGCCCGGTCGTCGTCCGCCAGGTCGTCGAGGACCACCGGGTCGGGGCGGCCGCCGAGCTCGCGCTGTGGCAGACGCCGGTCGTCGCGTTGACGGCCGTCGACTCGCTCGCCACGGGCGGCACGGCGTACGCGGTCGAGGACCTCACCTTGGACGCGATGACGGGCGTCATCGCCCGTCACGACCGGGGCCCGCTGTACGGGCCGCTGCGGGTGACGTACGAGGCGGGGCGGAACATCGTCCCGGCGAACATCACCGCCGCAGCGAAGATCATTCTTCAGCATCTGTGGCGCACCCAGCAGGGCCCCGGCCGACCCCAGGTCGGTACGGGCGACTTCGACGTCAGCGAGCCCATCCCCGGGCTGGGCTACGCCATCCCGAACAGGGCCGTGCAGCTGCTGGAGCCGGACCGTCTACCGCCGGGGGTGGGGTGATGACGACCTCTGCTGTTCCCGGCGCCATCACGGCGCTGCTGGAGATCCTGCGGGCCGCGCCCGGCATGACGGGCGTGGACGTCGTCGACGGGCCGCCGCTCGGCGACCAGGCCGACCAGGACCTCGTCGCGGTCGGCTGGTCTCCCAACGGCGACCAGGCCGTCGAGATCGCGCAGAACTTCAACGCGGCCGGCGCCCGCAGCCGGGATGAGGACTTCAGCATCACGGGCTGGATCGACTCGTGGGCCGGCGACCTTGAGGTCGCGGTAGTTCGGGCCCGCGTCTTCGAGCTGCTCGGCGTGATCGAGCAGGCCGTCCGTGCTTCGGGGACGAACCCGACCGCCCCGACCTTGAACGGCGCCGTGCTGTGGGCGCACCTCACGCGCGGGCTGCTGCGGCAGGCGCTGACCGAGCAAGGCGTCAAGGCCAGCTTGGAGTTCACGGTGTCCTGCCGTGCCCGTATCTGATCCACCACCACCCGAGGAGTACCCCATGGCGCGTGTGCGTCTGATCGGGCCCGAGGCCGTTGTCGTCCCTGAGCTGGGCGGCCGGACGGTTGAGCCCGACGAGATCGTTGAAGTTCCCGACGAGCGGTTCGAGGCGTACGTCTGCCAGACGGCGACGTGGGAGCCGGTCGAGGAGCCGAAGCCTGTGGCTGTCACGACCACGGCGAAGAAGGCGGCCAAGCCGCAGAAGGACGAGGTCTGACATGGCGATCGGGTCCGGGCTCGGCGCCCAGCTCAGCATCGGTGCGGAGACGACGTACGGCACGTACGTGGCGCCGTCGAAGCACATCGAGTTCACGAAGGAATCGCTGGTCCTGAAGAAGACCACCGCGCAATCCGCGGGCATCGCGGCCGGGCGCCTGGTGCCGCTGTCGTCGCGGCGCGTGGTCACCCAGCGCGAAGCCAACGGGTCGGTCGACCTCGAGGTCACCAACAAGGGGATGGGCGTCTTGCTCCAGGCACTGATGGGCACGACGGTCACGCCAGTCCAGCAGGGCGCCGGACCGGCGTACCTCCAGACGCACACCCTGGCGGACACCGCGGGCAAGAGCCTCGTGATCCAGAAGGGCGTGCCGCTCACCACAGGATCGGTGACCGACAAGACGTTCGTCGGCTGCAAGGTCACGTCGGCGGAGTTCTCGTGCGAGGTCGGCGGGATGCTCACCGCCAGCTTCGAGTTCGACTGCAAGGACTGCGACGAGACGCAGACGCTGGTCGTCGCGTCGTACGCGTCGATGACCCCGTTCCACTTCGGGCAGATGGCGCTCAAGGCCGGATCGTTCGGCGCAGAGACGGCGCTCGACGGTATCCGCAAGGTGTCCGTGAAGTTCGAGCGCCCGCAGGCGGTGGACAGGTTCTACGCGGGGCAGGCCGGGCTCAAGAAGGAACCCATCTCCAACGACCAAGTGAAGATCACCGGGTCGATCGAGATGGACTACGTCGCGACGACGCTCGACGACCTGCACACGAGCGACGCCGCGACCAGTCTCGTGTGGGAGTTCATCGGCCCCAACATCGCGTCGACCTATTTCGAGACGTTCCGGATCAAGGTCCCGGCGATCCGGGTCGACGAGGCGCCGCCGTCCATCGAAGGCTTCGAGGTCGTCAAGCCCACGATCAGCTTCACGGGCCTGTACGACGGGACGAACCAGACCGCCATCGAATACATCAGCACCGACAGCACCCTGTAGGTGCACGGTGCGCGAGGTACGCATCCTCAACACCGGCAGCCTGCTGGAGCTCCAGAGGCGTCTGCGGGCTGCCGGTAACGAGAACATCCGCTCGTCCATGCAGCGCCGCGTACGCCGCGCCGCCGAGCCGCTGCGCGACGACCTCCAGTCGACGATCCGCAACCTCGACATCCGGTCGGACGGCCGCAAGCCCAACCGCCGCGGCGTCGTACCGCACGGCGGCCCGTCGCCGACCACACGGCCGCTGCGCGCCACCATCGCCGAGGCCATCCGCATCAGCGTGCGCACCACCTCGGGCGGCGCGGGCGCGAAGGTGTGGGTCGACCGGGCGCGGCTGCCCGCCGACCTGAAGAACATGCCGAAGGTCCTCAACGAGGGCCCGCCGCCTGGGCGCATCCGTCACCCGGTCTTCGGCAACCGCAGCCGCTGGGCGAGCCAGTACGTGCAGCCCTATTGGTGGGACAACACGGTGCGGTCCCACACCCCACGTATGGAGCGGGAAGTGCAACGCGTCCTGGACGACGTGCGCCGCCGCCTGACCTGAACTGGAACCCACATGATCATCGAGTTCACGCCCCAGGGCGGCCAGACAGAGATTCTCGACGCGGGCCGTATGCGCGCGTCCGAGGTGCAGATCATCGAGCGCACCGCCGACATGAAGTGGGGCGACGTGCTCAGCGGCATGGAGGACGGCGACATCACGCCCATCCGCGTCGTGGGCTGGGTGCTCAAGAAGCGCAACAACCCGTCGCTGCGGCTGGTGGAGTTCGACCCCTTCGATGACGAGGTGCGCGTGCGCCTGGACGCGAAGGAAGTCCCCCGGTACGCGGCCCTGCTGGTGGCCCGCCTCGGCGATCAGCCTGACGAGCTGGCGGACGCGTTCGACGAGCTGCGTGACGCGGCGTTCGACCGTGAGGCGTGCGAGCTGGCCATCAAGGACGCGACGGCCCCAAAAGTCCCGGCCCCCAGCCCGGAGCCGGAGCCGACGACGGCGGATGGTTCACCGACCGACGGCTGACCTACCTGCCGCTGTTCGGCCTGTACCTGCACTACACCGCACGCGACGTCGACGAGCTGACCCTCGACGACTTCGACTACCTCGCGCGGTGGATCGACCAGCACGAGGCCCGCCTGCGGGCCGCCTCAACTGAATAGCCGCGGGCCGCCGCCCGCCCTGAACGAAGGGGGCGGGCTGTGGCTGAGCGCCTGCGTTTCATCCTCGACGGCGACGACCGCCTGTCCCCGGTCCTCAACCGGGCCGGGGACTCGTCTGCCCGGCTGCACCGCCGCCTGGCCGACGACAGCCAGGCCAGCTCGCGTGCGATGCGCGCGTTCACCCGCGACGCGAACGGGCAACTGCGCGACCTTGAAGGCCGGTTCGTATCCGTCGCCCACGCCTCCCGGCTGATCCAGGACAGCAACGGTAGGTGGAGGGACCTCAACGGAAGGTTCATCGCCGGTTCCACGGCCGCCCAGCGGATGGCCACGGTCACCGCCGGGCTACCGCCCGTACTGCGGCAAGCGGACCAGGCGGCAGCGAGCGTCAACGGTCGGCTGCGGGACTCGAACGGCCGGTTCATCAGCGCAGGCCGTGCCGCCGGTGTGCTCGGCAGCGCGGCCGACGAGGCGTCCTCGGCGCTGGACGAGGGCGGCGGCCTCGGCGGCAAGCTGAAGCTCGTCGCCGGCCTGGCCGGTGCGTCGCTGCTGCCGGCGCTCGGCGCGGTCGTCCCGATGATGCTCGGGGCGGGACTCGCCGCGGGCACCATGAAGTTGGGCTTCGCCGGTGTCGGCGACGCCATGGAGGCCGCGGGCAAGGGCAAGAAGGAGTACGCGGCCGCCCTCAAGAAGCTCTCCCCGGAGGCCCGGTCCTTCACCAAAGAACTCGTCTCGCTGAAGAAGGAGTTCTCGGGCGTCGGCCGGGACGTCCAGAAGGCGATGCTGCCCGGCTTCACCTCTGCGGTGAAGTCGGCGTCTCCGCTGGTCAAGATCCTGGGTCGGAACATGACCGACTTGGGCGGCACGTTCGGCGGCCTCGCCCGCAAGGCCGGCGGAGTCTTCCGCGACTCCGGGTTCCAGCGTGACCTCCAGACGAACCTGACGCTGGGCAAAAGATTCGTCGTCGACCTGGCGACCGGGGTCGGCCGGCTCGGCCGCAGCTTCCTGGATTTCGGCGCGGCGTCGAAGCCGACCTTGACGGCGTTGTCGTCCGGGATCGGCGATCTTCTGGGTAAGGCCCTGCCGGGCATGTTCTCGGGGCTGAAGGTCGGTATCGGCGGCAGCGCGTCGATGCTCAACGGCCTGTTCGACATGCTCAACCGGGTGCTGCCCGCGATCGGCCGGTTCTCGGGCGAGGTCGCGCGCTCGCTGGGGCCGCTGTTCGGGGAGGCATTCCGCAGCGCGGGGCTCTCTCTGTCGGGCGGGCTGGACATCCTGGGCCAGGCCGCGAAGGCGCTGGCACCAGTCTTCAAGGATCTCGGCTTCGGCTTGAAGTCGATCATGCAGATCATGAAGATCGTCGGCCCCGTCGCCCAGGACACCGCGAGTGCGATCGTCGGCAGCCTGCTCCCGTCGTTCTCACGGATCAACGAGGCCCGCGGCCCGCTGCAACGGCTCTCGGATGCGATCGCCGACAACAAGATCGGGATCATGGAGTTCGCCCGCCGGGGCGGCGAGGCAGTCCTGACGTTTGTGCAGGGCGCGGTCCAGGCACTGCCGCAGGTCATCCACGGATTCCGCATCATGTCGACCGGGATCGTCGGCGCGCTCGGCGGCATCCTGCACGGCGCGGCCTCCGCGTTCGGCTGGATCCCTGGTCTCGGCGACAAGCTGAAGACCGCGGACCGCAGGTTCAAGGACTTCAGCACCGCGTACATCACAGGGCTGAAGAGGGCCGAGGACAAGGCCAGCGGGTTCGCCGCCTCGGTCGGTCCGAAGCTGACGGCGGGGAAGCTGAAGCTGAACATCAACAACTGGCAGTCCCAGTTGGAGGAGGCGAAGCGGAAGCTCAAGAGCGTGCCGCCGTCGAAGCGGTCGGCGCTGCTCGCGAAGATCGACGACTTGCAGGCCAAGGTCCGCACGGCCAAGGGCCAGCTTGCGGGGATCAAGGACCGCAAGCCCACTATCCGGGCGTATGACCTGGCGTCTCGCACGGCCCGCAACGTGGTCGCGCAGCTCAACAGGGTCCAGTCGAAGACGGTGACCATCACCGTCCAGAAGCGCATGCAAGCGGGGCTGGACGCCGTCAGCAGGCTGGCCGGGTTCGCCAAGGGCGGCCGCCCCAAGGCAGGTTGGGCGGTGGTCGGTGAAGAGGGTCCCGAGCTGGTCAAGTTCCGTGGCAGCGAGACGGTGTTCAGCAACCCCGACTCGCGCGCCATGGCGGCCGGCGCTCACATGGACTCGCCGACCGGGGTCGGCCTGGCCGCAGGGCAGGGCCTGACGTCGGGACTGCTCGGCTCGATGGGGTCGATCGGCGGGGCCGCGCGCTCGGCGGCCGGCCAGATCATCACGGCGATGAAGGCGGAGCTCCAGATCGCCTCTCCGTCGAAGCGCACCCGGGCGCTCGCCAAGGACGTCGGCAAGGGGCTGATCTCCGGGCTGACCGGGTCCAAGGACAAGATCAAGGCCACGTCCAAGGACTTGGCCAAGGACATCTGGTCCGCGTTCACCGGCAGCAAGGACAACCGCCTGGTCGCGTACGTCAACAAGCACACGAAGACGCTCACCAGCCTGGCCGGGAAGCGCGACTCGATCGCGGCAACGATCAAGCGGGCGAAGGACTTCGCCGAGACCACCCGCGTCGGGGCGAAGCAGTCGGCCAGCTTGGGCGGCATGTTCGAGGGCGAGGAGCAGGTCTCTGCGTCCGGCATCAACTCCAAGTTGCAGCAGCGGCTCGCCAAGATGAAGACGTTCACCTCGTACATCAACACCCTCAAAAAGAGGGGGTTGAACAAAACGATGTTGAGGGAGATTTTGACGATGGGTCCGGAGGAGGGCTACGCCTACGCCTCCGCGCTCGCGGGTGCCTCGTCGAAACTTTTCAAAGACATCAACTCGACGCAGTACAAGGTGAACTCGCAGGCCGAGACCCTGGGCCGCGCGGGCGCCGACGCCCTGTACGACTCGGGCAAGGCCGCGGGGCAGGGCTTCCTCAAGGGGCTGTCCTCGCAGCAGAAGGCCATCGAGAAGCAGATGCTGAAGATCGCCAAGGGGATGCAGAAGGCCCTGCGGCGGGCCCTCGGTATCCGGTCGCCCAGCCGCGTGATGCACGGAGACGGCCGCCACACGATGGCCGGCTACATCGGTGGCATCGATGCGAGCCTGCCCGCACTCCGCCAGTCCATGGGCGCGGTGGCGGACACGGTCTCCGGAATGCGCCCTGCCATCCGTCGGCCTGCGGTCGCGACCGGAGCGGGCGGTGGCATGGTCGTCAACGTCAACATCGCCTCGGCGATGGACCCTGTGGCCGTGGCCCGCGAGGTGCAGAAGGTCATCGTCCGATACGGCCGTGCCCAGGGCACGGCCATCACATTGCAGGCGGGGTGATCGCGTGCCGTTGCTCGTCGAGATGGGATGGGGCGGTCTGATCCTGGCCCCATCCACGATCACGTGGACGGACATCACCCAGTACGTCGACGTGAAGAACCAGGGGGTGGCCATCACCCGGGGCGCGTCCGACGAGCTGTCGGAGACGCAGCCGGGCACGGCGACCCTCACCCTCGACAACTTCGACGGGAGGTTCACGCCGGGCAACAGCGGCTCGCCGTATTACCCGTTCGTGCGGCGCAACGCGCCGATCCGGATCAGCGTGGCGGTGATCCCGCAGCGCACCGGGTCGGCGCCGTACCCGCTGGCCATGCTTGGCGACGACTTCGACGACAACCGGATCGACAGCACGCTGTGGCCCAACAGCTACGGCGGCGCCACCGAGGTCGGCGGCCGCGCCCGCGTGCCGGTGGGGCCCGGCCTGTTCGCCGCGTACCAGACCGCCCGCCAATGGACCTTGGCGAACAGCCGGTTCACGGTGAAGCTCGCCACCCTGCCCGCCGCAGGCGGAAGCTCGAGCGCCGCGGTCAGCATCATGGCCAACTCCACGACCGACGGCACCCGCGCCGGGTTCACGTACAACCCGGTCGCCGGCACCCTCCGCCTGGTCAGCGAGGTCGGCTACTTCGACGCCGGGGCCACGTCGCTCACGTTCAGCGCCATCGACCACATGTGGCTCCGCCTGCGCGAAGCCGCGGGAACCCTGTACTGGGAGACCAGCCGCGACGGCTTCTCGTGGACGACGCGGCGCACCCTGGCCACCCCGGCATGGGTGACCGCACAGCAGGTCCTCGTCGAGATGATCGGCAACCGCACGGGCGGCGTCGGCGACTTCGTCGAGTTCGACCTGGTCGGCGCCACCGTTCGCCCCCGATTCCACGGCACGGTCAATGAGTTCCCGATCGGCTGGGAGGGCCTCTACAGCTCGGTGCAGATCAGCTGCACCGACATGTTCAAGCGGCTCAACAAGATGCCGAGCTTGCGGTCCATGGTCGGCGAGGAGATCCTCGTCGGAAAGCCGCTGCTGTACTACCCGCTCACCGAGGACAGCGCGTCGACGAGCGCGGGCGACCTGTCGGGCAGCGGGCTCGCCGCCCTGCCCATCACCCAGGCCGGCGCCGCGGGCAGTGGCACCCTCGCCCTCGGCAGCGCCGAAGGCCCAGCAGAGACCGGCGAACAGGTGGCCGCGCTCACGCCCGTATCAGCGACCGCCGGCAAGTACCTGACCGCCGACCTGGGCCCGCAGTTGCCCAGCCTCATGGGCAACTATTTGGCGACCGAGGTGTGGATCCAGACCAGCACGGCGAACCGGGCGATCCTCGGTTTCCACCGGCCGGACCTGAGCTATCAGCTGGTGATGTCGCTCAACTCGTCCGGCGCCCTCCAATTCGAGATGATCAGCGACGGGTTCACCACGACGCTCACACCGTCCGGGCCGTCCAATCTGGCGGACGGCGCGTGGCACCACATCGCGTACGACGAGTACTCCCACACCCTGCGCATCGACGGTGTGGTCACCGACAGCTCGGTGTTCGCGGTGTCGGTCCGCGACATGCGCATGCTGCACGTCGGCGGCTACCGGGGCGCCCGCCTGTGGAACGGCAACATCGGCCACGTCGCCTGTTTCACCGCCGACTCCGTGTCGTTCGGGCCGAGCCAGGCCACCCGCTACGACGCCGGGACGACCGGGCACGTGGGCGAGGCCGCGGACACCCGCATGCTGCGCCTGTCCTACTACGCCGGGCTCCTGGACATCACGGTGGCGGGCAGCACCCACGACCCGATGGCCAGTCAAGGCCCTGCGGGCAGCACCGTGATGGCCCGCATGCGGGAGGTCGAATCCACCGAATCCGGCCGGGTGTTCGCCGACCGAGACTGGTACGGACTGACCTATCAATCCCGTGACGTCAGGTACAACCCGTCGCCAGCCGCGGAGACCTTCACGGTCGACTACGCCGACCTCGAACCCGGTATCTCCCTGGCGGACGACGACCAGAAGATGGTCAACATGGTCACCTCCACCAGGCCCAACGGCGCAACACAGCGGGTCACCGCCTCCTCGTCGATCCTGGCGTTCGGCGAGTACCCGCAGGACCTGAACATGCTGAAGACCTCGGACAACTCGGTGCTGGACGCCGCGTACTGGCTGGTGTCCCGCTACGCCAACCCGATGCCCGAGCTGCGCGAGGTGCCGATCGAGGCGTACACGCTGTCGTACTACGTGGACATCTTGGACGCGGAGATCGGCTCGTACTTCTCCGTCTACAACCTGCCGAGCCAGGCGCCGTCACCTTCGATGCGGGTCACGGTCGAGGGCTACAACGAGGTCATCAAGCACAACTCGCACGTGATCACGTTCCACACCTCGGCGTCGGCGACCGACTCGGTGTGGGTCCTCGACGATCCGGTCTACGGGGTGCTCGGCTCCACGACCCGCCTCGCTTACTGACAGGAGCAGTCCCGTGGCCATCGCCGTTGTGCGCGCCGAGAACTACTACGTGCCGCCGCCGCCCATGCCCGCCGACGCCTGGGCGGGCACGCCGCTCGCCGAGCTGGTCTACGTGTGGACCGAGTACCGGCTGAGCCGCCGCGTCACCATGCCGGACGGCGTCCTCGATGGAGAGCCCGCGCTGTACGCGCGCGTGGACGCCAACCGGTGGCTGGTGCAGTGCGTGTGCGGGTCTGCCGACATCGTCTCCCCGGCTGACCCTCGGTGGGCGTGCGTCACCTGCGGCTACGGCTGGGTGCCCATCGTCGTGCCCGCCGCCGAGGAGGTCACGGCGATCGAGGCCGAGCTGCTCAAGCAGCCCCGCCCGAACCGCCGCTTTTGGTGGCACCCCGACGACCCGGCCAACCCGAGCCGGCCGACCGAGGCCCCGGTCCCACCGGTCGAACCGGGCGAGGCCGAACAGGAGGTGCCACAGTGACGTTCGCTCCCCGCACGTGGACGACCGGCGAGGTCGTGACGGCCGCGATGATGAACACCGAGGTGCGCGATCAGTTCAACTCGTTCTTCGGCGCCTGGTCCTCGTACACACCCACCTGGCAAGCCGAGGGCGGGGCCAATCCGACGCTCGGCAACGGCACGATCGTGGGCCGCTACCTGAAGATCGGCCGCACCGTGGACTGGGTCGTGCAACTCACCTGGGGATCTACGACCGCAGCGGGCGGGGGCGGCGGCGCAGAGAACTGGGCGATCGGCCTGCCCGCAGTGCCAGCCTCCGGGTTTACGCAGCGCATCATCCTGGTCGACGCGTTCGACACGTCCAGCTCGCTGCACTACAGCGCCACCGCCATCTACAGCACCACCCTGGGGGGCTGCTTCAAAACGATGGTGTCCAACCGCGCCGACAACACAGGCATCTGGGACTCCGTCCTCCCGTTCACGTGGGCCGCCGGCGACATCCTGTACGCGTCCGGCCGGTACGAAGCTGCCAGCTGAGCCGCCCCGGCTCGCCCGACCTCAAGGAGCCCGCCATGGCCACCGTCTGCAAGCTGTACCGCAACGAGAAGCCGCTGCTCATCCCGCCCAACGAGTGGACGCTGCTCACGTTCGAGAAGGCGCTGAGCAACGACCGGAAGATGGCCACCAACCTCTCGCTGATCACGCCTCCCCAGGACGCCGATTTCCTGTGGGCGCGCAACCTCCGTTGGGGAGCCATCACGCTTCCCGCCGGCGACTGCCGGCCGCGTCAGGTCATGTCCAGGTTCATCCGCGACCCGCACGGCAAGCCCGACGACACCGGCGCCGACGACCGGCTCGCGACGCCGGGCCGGACTTGGCAGACCGTGGCCTGGCCGTTCAAGGGCCAGGCGGGCATGCCGGTGGGCGTCGAGGTGTGGCACGACCACCACGAGGCGTGGGCCCTCGAACATGCCCAGTTCGTCGGCGAGACCAGCGACTACTAGACCGACCCATCCTCTGAGCCCCGCGCCTCTGGCCGGGGCCTTTCCCATGTCTGGAGACCTCATGGCAGCAGAGATCCACCCAGCCACCCAGGCTGTACTCCGGCACTTCAGCTACGACCACTTGCCCGCTCACCTCCAGGAGGTGAGCAAGCCGTTCCACGATCTCGCCCACGACCTGGCCGGGAAGCTGTCCGGGCCGGAGCTCACGACCGCACTCGGCCACCTCTTCGACGCGAAGAACTGGGCGGTCGTCGCCGGATTGCAGTGCCTTCAGGGGGTGGACGGCTGATGGCGTCTCCACTGTCCGCAGCCCGCTTCATTAAAGCTCTGCGCGACGAGGGCCTGGTCGTCGTCGAGGTCGGTGACTGGGAGCACCACAACCGTGCGGGGCACGGAGCTTGGGGCCCGCTGAACGGCGTGATGATCCATCACACCGTGACGTCCGGTAGTTCCCGCACCGTGGCCATCTGCCGCGACGGTCACAGCAACCTCCCCGGGCCGCTGTGCCATGGCGTCATCACGAAGGACGGCCGCGTGCATCTCGTCGGCTACGGCCGGGCGAACCATGCGGGCCTTGGCGATGACGACGTCCTGCGCGCCGTCATCAACGAGACCGAGCTGCCCGGCGACAACGAGGCCAACACCGACGGCAACGCCCGCTTCTACGGCTTCGAGTGCGAGAACCTCGGCAACGGTGACGACCCGTGGCCCGCCGCGCAGTTGCTCGCGATCGAGAAGGCCGCGGCCGCGCTCTGTCGGGCGCACGGCTGGAGCGCGCGCTCGGTGATCGGGCACCTGGAGTGGCAGCCGGGGAAGGTTGACCCCAAGGGCTTCACGATGGCGTCGATGCGGTCGCGGATCGCGAAGCGCCTCGGGACGGCGGCGCCGTCCGAGCCGCTGCCCGAGCCGAAGCGTCCGGTCGTCGACCTGTCGCAGCTCTCCGCTGCGGCCCGCTCGAACCCGAAGGCCAAGGGCCAGCCGGTCACGTACGCGGGTGTCCGCACAGTCGAGGCCGCGCTGGTCGACGAGGGCCTGCTCTCGAAGACGTACAGCGACGGCCACTACGGCACAACCACGGTGACCGCGTACGCCGCGTGGCAGCGCCGCTGCGGCTACTCCGGCGCGGCCGCCGACGGCATCCCAGGCAGGACCACGCTTGCCCGTCTCGGGGCGAAGCACGGCTTCGACGTGAAGGAGTAGCCCATGTTCACCGTCTCTTTCTGGAAAGCAACTGGCGAGCGTGCCGTACGCACAGGGGCTCAGGTCCTCGTCGGCTCGCTCGGCCTGGACCAGCTCGGCATCATTCACGCGAACTGGAGCGAGGGCCTGGCGCTCGCGGCCGGCGCCGCGGTGCTCGCCGTGCTCACGGCCGTGGCCACGCCCAACGGTCCCGGGATCACGGAGAGAATCGAGTGACGCCTCCAGAGTCGACGCAGGTCGCGGTGGAACTGGAGCGGCTGCGCGGTGCCGTGGACACGGGGTTCGCCACGCTCAACGGCCGCCTGGACGTCGCGTTGCAGAGGACCGACCAGACGGAGAAGGACATCAGCGACCTGGAGCAGCGCTTGTCCGCGCTGGAGCGGGCGCGGTGGCCGCTGCCATCGGTGGCCGCACTCGTCAGCGTCCTCGCCCTCGGGATCGCCATCTACGAAGCCCTCGGGAAGTGACATCTGCGCCCTGTCCCGCCCCCGTGGCGGGGCAGGGCGCGCACGGGCGGGCCGCGAATCGCTCACACCCCGGGCGCGCCCTTGGCGTGACCAGCTCAGAGGATGCCCCCCAGGAGATCAAGGTCGCCTGCCGCTCCGGCCTCGTCTGCCGTCTTCGCCCCCAGGTCGGCGAGGTGGCCATCGAGGTCATTGACGTTCGCCGGGTGCGCACCGATCAGGCCGCTGGGCTGAGGCGGCTTGGGGCCATCGATCGGCCCGGCGTCGGCGCTGGCAGCGGTGGCGCCAGCGAACACGGCGGTCATGGTGAGCGCGGCAGCAGCCAGCACGGTGCGACGAGACATGGGCTTCCTCTTGGGGAGACAGCAGTTGATCAACCAGCTAAAGAGCAAGCGCTGGCAGGCGTAACGGGTAGCTGACGAACATCACGCACACGGACGGCCCCCCCCTCTCGCCTTCGGGCGGGAGGGGGCTTTCGTCATGCCCTGTCGAGCAGCTGCTTCGCCTCGCGCAGCGCCACGTCCCAGGGGTACGCCTTCGGCTTGCCGCTGCCGGGCGGATTCGGCGTGAACCCGCCTTCGCCGTACAGCATGGTGACGCCCTGTTCCCGCAGCTCAGAAATGCTTCTGTCCAGGGCGCGGTGCTGGGCATAGGCCGCGTTCACGCACGGCATCGCCACGGTCGGGATGCCTTTGCCGATCCCTTCGGCAACGACGCCCACGACGAACGACGACGTGAACCCCGCCGCCCAGCAGTTGATCGAGTTGAAGGTGGCCGGGGCGAACAGGATCACGTCGGCCTTCGGCCACACGTCGGGCTCGCCGGGCAGCTTGTACTCGCTGCGCACCGGGTGCCCTGTCAACGCCGCCAGTCCGTCCAGGCTCTCGTCGATCCAGCGTGCCGCCGTGGGCGTCAGTCCCAGGCAGACGTCCCACCCGTCGGCCTGCGCTGTCTCGATGACCTTCGCGACGTCGAACACGGGCGGTGCCGCCGACGCGAACAGGTACAGGGTCGAGGTCATGCCCTCACCCAACCTGCGCGGTTGATCTCACGCAACCGCCCCCGTCCTGACGGAGCGGGGGCGATCGCCGGTCCAGCGCCATGGAGCGCGGGTACCGTTCCAAGTGGTGAGCCAGGAACGGAGTTCCAGTATGCCCGGAGACGACCATGCAGGCGCCAGGATCGCGGAGCAGCGCAAGCTCGCAGGATTCACCCAGCGCGGGTTTTCGCTACGCATCCCGTACTCGTACAGCTATCTGCACCAAGTCGAGCGCGGCCACAAGTCCGCCACCCCCGACTTCATAGCGACGTGCGCCAAGGCACTGCACATCGACGTCACAGCCTTGACGGGACAGCCGTACATGACCGAGCTCCAACAAGACCGGCTCGCCGGACTCATCCGCCCAATCCGAGAGTCCCTTGACCTGTACGACCTCGGCGCCGACCCCGACCTCGTCACACGAGGACCCGTTGAACTCGTGCAGGACGCCGACGCGTTGTGCCAGCACGTGCGCGCCGCGCGGCTCAACGCCGCGGCCGAAGCCCTGCCCCGGCTGATCGCCGAGCTCACCACCGCCGCACACCGCCATCCCTCGACGGAGCTGTGGCGCGCCCTCGCGTCGGCGTACCGCACCGCCCACGACGTCGCCGTGAAGCTCGGCTTCCTCGACCTGTCGACGATCGCTCTCGACCGGATGGACTGGGCCGCCCGGCACGCCTCCGACCCTCTGCTCGCCGCGGTCCGGCAGTACATGCGCGGCCTGGTGTATTTCCGCGAGGGCGAGCACACCATCGGCCTGCGCCTGGTCGCCGCCGGCCACGATGTCTTGGGCCAGGCGGAGCCGACCGCCGAGGCGCTCGCCGTCGAGGGCCAGCTGCACTTGGGCGCGACGGTCATCGCCGCGCGTGCCCGCGACGCCGCCACAGTGGAGCTCCACCTTGAAGAAGCTCGGGCCATTGCCGGGCGGACCGGCGATGCGAGCGAGGTGCACTGGTTGTCCTTCGGGCCGGCCAATGTGGCGGTGCACGAAATTTCCGCGCTCGGCGAGCTGCGGAAGTACGGGCAGGCCGTGGAGAAGGCGCGGCACGTGACGCTGCCCACGACCTGGGCGACTTCTCGCCGGGCGCACTTCCTCATCGACCGGGCCCGCTCGCAGATGGAGACGGGACGGTGCGACGCCGCGCTGAAGTCCCTGCTCCAGGCCCGCGAGGTCGCGCCGCAGCAGACGCGCTACCACCCCGGTGCGCGCGAGACGATCCAGGGACTCGTGCACCAGCAGCGCCGCACGCCGGACACCCTCGGGCACATGGCCGCCTGGGTCGGCCTGTGACTGTCACACGGGCTGTCACCGAAGAGTGACAGTTAGCCCCTTCGCTGATCACCAACCTGGTCTCAAGGACCAAACGCGATGACAGCAGGGGGACCAAGTGGAAGCCCAGGCGCCGAACGTATCGGCAAGCCGTGCCCCGTCGGCCGAGGAGCCCATCGACTACCGGCTCGTGCGTGACGTGGCCCGCCAGGTCGAGGAGCTGGTGCTGGCCGAGACGAACCGCGCCGACCTCGACCAGGAGGTGGCGCTGCTGACGGAGCTGGTGCAGCGCATGGTTCGGGAGGACTACCCCAACGCCCTGCCCCGGACGTCGGTGGTGTTCCGGTCGGCGTACCGGGTGCTGGAATCTCCGACCAATCCGACCAGCGCCGACAGCGACTACCTCGTGTACGCGCACGTGAAGAACCTCGGGCGCGCGGCCGGCGCTCTCGCCGACGTCCTCAACCCGCCCAACACGGTGCTGGGATTCGTGGCCCGCCCTGGTCTGCCGCCCGAGCGGCGCACATCCCCCTGAGTTCCCGTCGCGCGTCTTTCCCCTGCATGGATCGGGACGCGCGGCGGGTCTGGCGGGTGCCTCGGTGATATAGCCCGCCTTCCCCTGGCCTGGCCGTGACCAGCACCTCGGGCCAGGGAAGGGGGCGGTCCTGCACGTCGGGCCGCCCCTGCAAGTCCCCGTCGCCCTAGACCCCGGTGACGGAAGCGGCGGCCGCCCAGCCTCCCCGCCGGGCGGCCGCCATACGCAGAGGAGAGAACCTGTGAGTACACCTGGTGAACCGCCTCCCACGCCCGGCCCGCCGAACGAACCGCCCATACGGTCCGTACCGGCCATGGCGCGCATGCTCATACCCGACGCGGTGTTCGCGAGCTGCCGCGGCACGGTGATGGACGCCAACCCGGACATGGCCGAGGAGATGGCTGGCCGGATCGTCGAGGAGGCGATCAAGTTCGTGGCCGCGTGCGCGAAGAACCCGGACACGGGGCTCGCGCCGTCGCGGATCGTGGACGAGGGGTGGCACGCGCTGCTGCTGCACTCTGCCGCGTACGCCGAGCTGTGCGAGCAGCTCGGCGGCGGGATGGTGCATCACTATCCGGGCTATGACCCCACGAACTACGACCCGGCGATCCTGAACCGTACGCGGGCGACGATCGGCGTCCTGGGGTGGGAGCCGGACGCGGAGCTGTGGTCGGCGCCGTCGGACGAGACGCTCGTGTCGGTGGCGGCGCAGTGCCAGCACGCGCCTGAGTGCACGATCCGGCCCATGCCGCAGCCCGAGCCGCCCGTACGCCCGTAGGCTGACGGCGGAGGTGACACATGGCCGAGTGGACTGATCCCCGGTACGCGGAGCTGGTCGCAGAGTGGAAGCGCTCGCAGCAGCCGACCTCGCGTGCCCCGGAGCCGAAGCCCGTCCGAGGCTTCGTCCTCCCGAAGAAGGGCTGATGTCAGGGCGCCCGGCCCGTGCCGGGCGCCGCAGCCCGGTCTCTGTCGCTACCGCCGCACGAGATGCGGGGGCAGTGTGATGCGCGTCCGCTGTTCCCGCAACGTGCTCGGCGAATCTGGCTGAGCACAGGCGCCCCGCCCTTCGTATGAAGGGCGGGGCGTTTTACTGTGTGCAGACGCCCCCCGCCGACTCAATCGGCGGGGGGCGCCCTTCCGGCCGGGGGCCTCCCGAGCACCCCGACCGGGCCTTGCTTGGGGCTACGCGTCAGACGGAACCGGGGGAATGGGAGTCCGTCTCCCCACCTTCGAGACTAGCGACGCCGTGCCCTGTCCACAGGCGCTCCAGGTTCTGTGCACAGGACATCAACAAGGTGATCACATCAGGCGGCGTCCTCGCGGGCGCGCTCGCTGCCCCACCAGGCCATCAGCTGGTACATGGTCACGCCGCCGCGTGCCTCGCGGAGTTCGGCGAGTTCCTTGGCGACGGTGCGGCGGGCGAGCCCGAGGCGCGGGCCGACCTGGTCCTGGGTGGCGCCGTAGTACAGGGCGTCGAGGATCTCCCGCTGCCGGGCGGTGACGACTTCCTGGCCCTCGCGGTCGACGACGTCGCGCCACGGTGTTGCCCGGTCCCAGAACGCGCCGTAGATCATGCGGCCCCAGGCGACGGAGCCGAGGTCGGTGATGTGGACACCGGAGTCGGGGGCGTCGTTCTCGTCGAGGCAGTTGTCGACGAACAGGTGCCGGCGGTCGACGAGGATCATGCGGGGGAAGCGGCCGGGCAGGGCGCGGACTTCGGCGCCGGCTTCGGCGATGGCGCGGATGTGCTCGCCGGTCTGCGGGTGGAGGACGGCGACGGTGTTGTAGAGGCAGCGGATGTGGACGCCGCGGTCCAGGGTTTCGAGGACGCGCTTCGTGCCGAGGCGGACGTTCTCGGGGTCGCGGTCGGCGGGTTCGCCGGGCTGTGCGGTGAATGCCTCGATGCTGGCCTGGCTGGAGACTTCGCCGATCCGCTGGTTCATCTGGGTCAGGGTGAACAGGAACTCGGAGGCGGGGCCGCCGTTCCAGCGGTTCGGGTTGAAGTGGGCGCTCAGCCGGGCGATGTCGGGGAGTTGCTCGATCTTCCCGACGGTGGCGACGAGCTCGGTCAGGGCTCCGGTCAGCAGGCGTTGGACGGCGCCGCGCGGGTCGTGCGGGATGTGCTGGTCCGGGTTGCTGGGTGACGGGCTGATGAGCCCGAGCTGGACGAGGCGGTCGACGGCGGGGCCGTCCACGTCCTCGCCGTAGGCGATCCGGCGGTAGGCGTCTGCCTCGTGCTCGCCGAAGGTTGGTTGCTGTGTGTCCATGGTTCCCCCCGTTGTGCATGTTCGTGCGGGTGCATGAACGTGCGAGGGGCTAATCCTGGATTGCGTGGGGTGTGCGTGGCAATGTTCTCCATGCAACCACTTACCGGATGCGCGTTCGATTTTATGTCGCGTCCAGCGAAAGGTCAGCCCATGACGAAGTTCCGCCTCACCATCGCAGCCGCCGCACTCGCCGCCGCGGGCCTGCTCGGCGGAGCCTCCGTGGCCGCCGCCGACGAGCCCGCCCCCGCGGCTCCCGCCACCTCGGAGGTGCCGGCGAGCACGCCTGCGGCGGACGCCGCCGCAGCGGTACCGAACGACCTCGCCTGGGGCTGACCCCCGCCACCCCATAGACCCCGGCCCGACCAGCTCGGGAGGCGATGTCGGCCGGACACACACCGAGCCCCCTGCCGCAGCATTCGGCAGGGGGCTCGGTGCTGCCCAGACAGTAGACCGGACGCTCAGGTTCCGGCAGTCGCAGCTTCTGACATCAGTTGGCGTCTACCTGACATCGGCTCCGACCAGGAAGTTACGGGGTAGTACCGGGATAACAAGATCAACAAATGTAGACGGCCGGTAGATTCTGAGAATCTACCGGCCGCCTGACCTGGCGTCATGCCACTGTGGGGCTAACAGGATTTGAACCTGTGGCCTCATCCTTATCAGGGATGCGCTCTAACCAACTGAGCTATAGCCCCGCCGCGCTCTGCGGTGTGTGTCCCGCGCGCTGACTCCTGAAGATTAGCGCACTGGGGGGCCAGTCCCAAAATCGATAGTCCTGGCCCGCCCACCAGCGGGTCTTGCAGGCCTCAGGGAGCCGGGGGAACGGTCACTCGTCCTCTGCGAGCGTGAGCTCGACGCCGCCGACGAAGCCGGCGGAGAGGTTGTAGATGAACGCGCCGAGCGTCGCCAGGGCCGTGGCCAGGACGACGTCGATGACGGCGATGACCGTCGTGAACATCAGGACGCGCGGCAGCGACAGGAACGACTGCAGGTCGAAGCCGTTGGACTCGTTCGAGCCCGTGGCCTCGGAGATCGTGCCGCCGACCGTGGAGAAGACACCCATGGCGTCCATGACCATCCACAGCACGGCGGCCGCGATGATCGTGCAGATGCCGAGCGCGATGGACAGCAGGAAGCTGACCTTCATCACCGACCACGGGTCCGCCTTGGCGACCCGCAGACGGGCCTTGCGCGTACGCGGGGTGGTGCGCGCCCCGGTGCGCGGCCTGCGGGCCCCGTCCGGTGAGTTCTGGTACGCCTGCGGCGGGTGATACGGCTGGGCCGGCTGCTGCGGCCTCTCGCCCGGCAGGGCACCGCTGCCACCGGCCGCGTACTGCTGGGTCTGCGGACCTCGGGTGTCCGTCACAGTTCCCCCCTGGGATCCATGAGACTCGTTCGAGTCGGTCGAGTCGGTTGAGCCTTTGACGTCATCGACGTCGTGAGCGGAGCCACGGCCGCTCTCGGTTTCCGTACCGGTGGATGTCCCGGTAGAGCCTGCGCCCGTGGCTCCGCTCACGATGACTCACTCCTCGCGCTACTCGGCCGAGGACTGTCCGCCCTCGTCCGTTCCGACGGCCGTCTCTCCCGCGGTGGAATCGTCGGTCTCGGCGCCGTCCGCGTCCTGCGGTACGTCGCCGTCGACTTCCTCCGCCTCACGGCCGGCCTCGGCGTTACGTGCGATGCCGACGACGGCATCGCGCTTGCCCAGGTTGATCAGTTGGACGCCCATGGTGTCACGGCCCGTCTCCCTGACCTCGTTGACTCGCGTACGAATCACACCGCCGGACAGCGTGATGGCGAGGATCTCGTCGGTCTCCTCGGTCACCAGGGCGCCGACGAGCTCGCCGCGGTCCTCCACGATCCTGGCGGCCTTGATACCGAGGCCACCACGACCCTGGACGCGGTACTCGTCGACGTTGGTCCGCTTCGCGTACCCACCGTCGGTGGCGGTGAAGACGAACGTACCGGCACGCACGACATTCATCGAGAGCAGTTCGTCTCCCTCGCGGAAGCTCATGCCCTTGACGCCGGACGTGGCACGCCCCATGGGACGCAGTGCGTCGTCCGTGGCGGTGAACCGGATGGACTGCGCCTTCTTACTGATGAGCAGCAGGTCGTCCTCGGAGGAGACCAGCTCGGCACCGATCAGCTCGTCGTCCGAACCGTCCGCCGTCTCGCGGAGGTTGATGGCGATGACGCCACCGGAGCGCGGCGAGTCGTAGTCCTTCAGAGGCGTCTTCTTGACGAGGCCCGCCTTCGTGGCGAGGACCAGGTAGGGCACCGCGTCGTAGTCGCGGATCGCGAGGATCTCGGCGATCGACTCGTCCGGCTGGAAGGCGAGCAGGTTCGCGACGTGCTGACCACGCGCGTCACGGCCGGCGTCCGGGAGTTCGTACGCCTTCGCTCGGTAGACGCGTCCCTTGTTGGTGAAGAACAGCAGCCAGTGGTGCGTCGTCGACACGAAGAAGTGGTCGACGATGTCGTCTTCCTTGAGCTTCGTGCCGCGCACGCCCTTGCCGCCGCGCTTCTGGGAGCGGTAGTCGTCGGTCTTGGTGCGCTTGACGTACCCGCCACGCGAAATGGTGACGACGATGTCCTCTTCGGCGATGAGGTCCTCGACGGACATGTCGCCTTCGAAGGGCACCAGCTTGGTGCGGCGGTCGTCGCCGAACTTGTCGACGATCTGCTGCAACTCCGAGCTGACGATCTGCCGCTGCCGCTCGGGCGAGGCCAGGATCGCGTTGTACTCGTTGATCTTCTGCTGGAGCTCGTCGTGCTCCTGGACGATCTTCTGGCGCTCCAGGGCGGCCAGTCGGCGCAGCTGCATCTCGAGGATGGCGTTCGCCTGGATCTCGTCGATCTCCAGGAGCTCCATGAGGCCCCCGCGCGCGACGTCGACGGTGTCACTGCGCCGGATGAGCGCGATGACCTCGTCGATGGCGTCCAGGGCCTTCAGGAGGCCGCGCAGGATGTGGGCACGCTCCTCCGCCTTGCGCAGCCGGAACTTCGTCCGGCGGACGATGACCTCGATCTGGTGCGTCACCCAGTGGCGGATGAACGCGTCGAGCGAGAGCGTGCGCGGCACACCGTCGACGAGCGCCAGCATGTTGGCGCCGAAGTTCGTCTGAAGGTCCGTGTGCTTGTACAGGTTGTTCAGGACGACCTTGGCGACCGAGTCCCGCTTCAGGACGATGACCAGGCGCTGGCCGGTACGGGACGACGTCTCGTCGCGGACGTCCGCGATGCCGCCGACCTTGCCGTCCTTCACGAGGTCGGCGATCTTCTGGGCGAGGTTGTCCGGGTTGACCTGGTAGGGCAGCTCCGTGACGACCAGGCACTGGCGGTTCTGGATCTCCTCGACCGCGACGACCGCGCGCATCGTGATGGAGCCACGGCCGGTGCGGTAGGCCTCCTCGATGCCCTTGCGGCCCACCACGAGGGCGCCGCTCGGGAAGTCGGGGCCCTTGATGCGCTCGATGAGGGCGTCCAGGAGCTCCTCGTGCGAGGCCTCCGGGTTCTCCAGGTACCACTGGGCGCCGGCCGCGACCTCGCGCAGGTTGTGCGGCGGGATGTTGGTGGCCATGCCGACCGCGATACCGGCCGAGCCGTTGACCAGCAGGTTCGGGAAGCGGGCCGGCAGGACGGTCGGCTCCTGGGAGCGGCCGTCGTAGTTGTCCGTGAAGTCGACGGTCTCCTCGTCGATGTCACGGACCATCTCCATGGACAGCGGCGCCATCTTGCACTCGGTGTAGCGCATGGCGGCGGCGGGGTCGTTGCCCGGAGAGCCGAAGTTTCCGTTGGAGTCCACCAGCGGCATGCGCATCGACCACGGCTGGGCCAGGCGGACCAGGGCGTCGTAGATCGAGGAGTCGCCGTGCGGGTGGTAGTTGCCCATGACGTCGCCGACGACGCGGGCGCACTTGTAGAAGCCCTTCTCGGGCCGGTAGCCGCCGTCGTACATGGCGTACAGGACGCGGCGGTGGACGGGCTTGAGGCCGTCGCGTACGTCGGGCAGCGCGCGGGACACGATGACGGACATCGCGTAGTCCAGGTAGGAGCGCTGCATCTCCGTCTCGAGCCCGACGGGCTCGATCCGCATCGCGATGGCGCTGCCGTCCTCGTTCTCCTCGGGCGGCGGCGTGGGGGTGTTCTCGTCGGCCATTGCTGGTCAAGATCCTTTCTGTGCGGTCAGCTGAGACCGACTCAGATGTCGAGGAAGCGGACGTCCTTGGCGTTTCGCTGGATGAACGAGCGCCGGGCCTCGACGTCCTCGCCCATGAGGACCGAGAACAGGTCGTCGGCCTGGGCGGCGTCGTCGAGCGTGACCTGGCCGAGCACGCGGTGCTCCTGGTCCATGGTCGTGACGCGCAGCTCCTCGGCGTTCATCTCACCGAGACCCTTGAAGCGCTGGACCGAGTCGTCCTTGATGCGCTTGCCGGCCTGCCGGCCCATCTCGATCAGGGCGTCGCGCTCACGGTCCGAGTACGCGTACTCGAAGTCGTCACGGCCCCACTTGATCTTGTAGAGCGGCGGGCGCGACAGGAAGACGTGACCGGCTTCGACGAGCGGACGCATGAAGCGGAACAGGAAGGTCAGCAGCAGCGTGTTGATGTGCTGGCCGTCGACGTCGGCGTCCGCCATCAGGATGATCTTGTGATAGCGGAGCTTCTCGATGTCGAAGTCCTCATGGACTCCGGTGCCGAAGGCCGAGATCAGCGCCTGGATCTCCTGGTTGTGCAGGATCTTGTCGATGCGCGCCTTCTCGACGTTCAGGATCTTGCCTCGGATCGGCAGGATGGCCTGGTACATCGGGTCACGGCCGGACTTGGCCGAGCCGCCGGCGGAGTCACCCTCGACGATGAAGATCTCGCACTTGGTGGGGTCGTTCGACTGGCAGTCGGAGAGCTTGCCCGGCAGGGACGCGGTCTCCAGGAGGCCCTTGCGACGGGTCAGGTCGCGGGCCTTGCGGGCCGCCACGCGCGCGGTGGCCGCCTGGATGGCCTTGCGGATGATGTCCGTGGCCTCGACGGGGTTGCGGTCGAGCCAGTCCTGGAGGTGCTCGTAGACGACCTTCTGGACGAAGGTCTTCGCCTCGGTGTTGCCCAGCTTGGTCTTCGTCTGGCCCTCGAACTGCGGCTCACTCAGCTTGATCGAGATGATCGCCGTCAGACCCTCGCGGATGTCGTCGCCCGTGAGGTTGTCGTCCTTCTCGCGCAGCAGCTTCTTGTCGCGCGCGTACCGGTTGATGAGGCCGGTCATCGCGGCGCGGAAACCCTCTTCGTGGGTGCCGCCCTCGTGCGTGTGGATCACGTTGGCGAAGGAGTAGACGCCCTCGCTGTAGCTGGTGTTCCACTGCATCGCGACCTCGATGGAAAGGAGCTTCTCCTTGTCCTCGGCCTCGATGTCGATCACGGAGGGGTGAACGACCTCTCCCTTGCGGGAGTTCAGGTACTTCACGAAGTCGACGATGCCGCCTTCGTAGTGGTACGACACCGAACGCGGCTCGAAGGCGGTGTCGTCGCCCGCCTCGTTCGTGTCCGCGCCGGCCGTCGCCTTCGCGATGTCGCGCTCGTCCGTGAGGTTGATCCGCAGGCCCTTGTTGAGGAAGGCCATCTCCTGGAAGCGCCGCGACAGCGTCTCGAAGGAGTACTCGGTGGTCTCGAAGATGTCGCCGTCGGCCCAGAAGGTGACCGAGGTGCCGGTCTCGTCCGTGGCCTCGTGCTTGGCGAGCGGGGCCGTCGGGACGCCGGCCTTGTACTCCTGCGTCCAGCGGTAGCCCTCGGTCTTGATCTCGACCGAGACCTTCGTGGACAGCGCGTTGACGACGGAGACGCCCACGCCGTGCAGACCACCGGAGACGGCGTAGCCGCCGCCTCCGAACTTGCCGCCCGCGTGCAGGACGGTGAGCACGACCTCGACCGCGGGCTTTCCCTCGGAAGGGATGATGCCCACGGGGATGCCACGGCCGTTGTCGACGACGCGGACGCCGCCGTCGGGCAGGATCGTGACGTCGATCGTGTCCGCGTGGCCTGCCAGGGCCTCGTCGACGGAGTTGTCCACGACCTCCTGCACCATGTGGTGAAGGCCACGCTCACCGGTCGAGCCGATGTACATGCCGGGTCGCTTGCGGACCGCGTCCAGCCCTTCGAGGACGGTGATCGCACTGGCGTCGTACGAGGCCTCTGTGGCCCCGCCGTGCTCTTCGGCGTCGGTGGACGGGATGTTCTCGTTGGGGTTGCCGGAATCGGCCACGAAGCGCCCTTTCTGGCACAGCACAAGCCAAGCTCCCGGTTGGTGGCCGGAGCGGCTGCGGCGTGTTTGTTCGGTAAGCCCTGATCAGCGTTGCTCGGTGCGTCCCACAAGTGGGGCGGGATTGTCTCCCAGTGTACCGGTAGCTCGGACATAGATGGGGGTTTGGCGGTGCCTGAGTCCTCATGTGCCGCCCTCAACCGGGATCGTCCGACTCCCCCTATGCGGAGCGGGGCTCCAAGAGGCTCACAGCGGCACTCAGCGCTTCGGGGTGTGAACCACCAGCTACGGCGGCCGATCGGTCACCCGTAGGTGTCGCCGGGACCCGTGCTTCCGGGGGCTCGCAAGGGGCCGTAGCGGCGGGGGCCGCCCCCGGGATTCTTGATGTCGATGCGCCGCACTGCGCCGTGCCCGAGATCCTCGTTCAACCGCCTGACCAGCTGCGGAGCCAGCATCCGCACCTGCGTCGCCCAGGCCGTCGAATCGCACTGCACCACCAGGACCCGCTCGTCCTCGTCGTACGTCTGCGGAACACAGTGCTTGGCGAGGTCCTCGCCGACGATCTGCGGCCAGCGCCCCATGACACCGCCGACCGCGGCCGGCGTCTCCCAGCCGCGCTCCGTGATCAGCCGGTTGATGGCGGGGCCGAGCCCCATCGGGTCCCGCCCGTCGGAGCGCGCCCCGGACCGCAGTCCGCCGCCGCGCCGCGCCTGCTTCTTCTGCTGCACGGAGTCACCACGCGCGCGTGCCGCCTCTTTCGCAGCACGGAGGGCGACGCGCGCCAGGTCGACACCAGAAGGCTCGGGATCGCCTTTTGGTTCCCGCGGACCCTTCGCACCTTCGGGGGATTCTCCGGCGCTCACAGCCGCTCCACCGTGCCGTCCGACACCGCGTAGCGGGTGCCCGCGAGTATCCCCGGTACGTCGTCGTCGACGGCGGCCGTGACCAGAACCTGCTCACCGGGCGCCACGAGCTCCGCCAGGCGCTCCCTGCGGCGCGCATCCAGCTCGGCGAAGACGTCGTCGAGGACGAGCACCGGCTCGTTCCCCTCGGCCCGCAGCAGGTCGTACGAGGCCAGGCGCAGCGCCAGCGCGTACGACCAGGACTCGCCGTGGCTCGCGTAGCCCTTGGCGGGCAGTTGGCCGAGCTTGAGGACCAGTTCGTCGCGGTGCGGGCCGACGAGCGTGACGCCCCGCTCGATCTCCTGCTTGCGCGCCCCTTCGAGGGCGGCGAGGAGCTGCTCGTAGAGCTCCTCGCGCGCGTGCCCGACGATTTCGGGGGACGAGGGCTTGTACTCCAGGGCGATCGGCCCGCCGCCCGGCGCCAGCTGCTCGTACGCCTTGTCGGCCAGCGGCTGCAACGTCGCGACCAGGTCGAGCCGCTGCGCGAGCAGCTCCGCGCCCGCGCGCGCGATGTGCTGGTCCCACACGTCGAGCGTGGACAGGTCCATGGAGCGCCCGCCGTGCCGCCGCGCGAGCGCCGCGGTCTTCAGGAGCGTGTTGCGCTGCTTCAGAACGCGGTCGTAATCGGAGCGCACGCCCGCCATCCGGGGCGAGCGCGCGGTGACCAGCTCGTCGAGGAAGCGCCGGCGCTCGCCGGGATCGCCCTTCACCAGGGCCAGGTCCTCGGGCGCGAACAGCACCGTCCGGACGATCCCCAGCACGTCACGCGGCTTGACCTGCGAGGACCTGTTGATCCTCGCGCGGTTCGCCTTGCCCGGGTTCAGCTCCAGCTCGACGAGCTGCTGGCGCTCGCCCTGCCGTACCTGCGCCCGGATCACGGCGCGCTCGGCGCCCATGCGCACCAGCGGGGCGTCCGAGGAGACACGGTGGCTGCCGAGCGTGGCCAGGTAGCCGACGGCCTCGACGATGTTCGTCTTGCCCTGTCCGTTCGGGCCCACGAACGCGGTGACGCCCGGGTCGAGTGCGACCTCGGCCCGGGCGTACGAGCGGAAGTCGGCCAGCGACAGATGCGTGACGTGCATGGTCGTGGGCCGACCTCCCCCAGAGTTCTGAACAGCGGTTTTCTACAGGTGTCGCTTACTTGGACTCGACGGCGTGGCCGCCGAACTGGTTGCGCAGCGCCGCGATCATCTTCATCTGCGGCGAGTCCTCCTGGCGGGAGGAGAAGCGGGCGAACAGCGACGCGGTGATCGCGGGCAGCGGCACCGAGTTGTCGATCGCGGCCTCGACCGTCCAGCGGCCCTCACCGGAGTCGGCGGCGTAACCGCGCAACTTGTCGAGGTGCTGGTCCTCGTCGAGGGCGTTGACGGCGAGGTCGAGCAGCCAGGAGCGGATGACCGTGCCCTCCTGCCAGGAGCGGAAGACCTCGCGGACGTTGTCCACGGAGTCGACCTTCTCCAGGAGCTCCCAGCCCTCGGCGTAGGCCTGCATCATGGCGTACTCGATGCCGTTGTGGACCATCTTGGAGAAGTGCCCGGCACCGACCTTGCCCGCGTGGACGTAGCCGAAGTCGCCCTCGGGCTTGAGCGCGTCGAAGACCGGCTTGACCTTCGCGACGTTCTCCTCCGAGCCGCCGACCATCAGCGCGTAGCCGTTCTCCAGGCCCCACACGCCGCCGGAGACGCCCGCGTCGACGAAGCCGATGCCCTTGGCCGCCAGCTCCTCGGCGTGCTTCTCGTCGTCCGTCCAGCGCGAGTTGCCACCGTCCACGACGATGTCTCCCTCGGAGAGCAGCTCCCCGAGCTCGTCGATCGTGGACTGGGTCGCGGCACCGGCCGGGACCATCACCCACACCACACGCGGGCCCTTGAGCTTGCCCACAAGCTCCTTGAGGCTGTGGACGTCCGCGAGGTCCGGATTGCGGTCGTAGCCGAAGACGGTGTGGCCGGCGCGGCGGATGCGCTCGCGCATGTTGCCGCCCATCTTGCCGAGGCCGACGAGACCGAACTCCATCAGTGGTTCCTTACGTTGCGACGAGGCGTGAGGTGGTGCGGGGCGGTACGGACCACGCGTGCGTGGTGTCCCGTACCTGCGTCCGAGCCTAAACCCGGACGCTCCCGCACACCTGTGGGCATAGCCGCTCGGGCGAACCCGGGCGGCCCGCCCCTCAAGCTCCTCAGCCGGAGAGCCGCACCGGCATGATCAGGTACTTGTACGCGTCGTCCGCCTCGGCGTCCACGGCCGGCTTGCCCGAGAGCAGCGCGGGCTTGGTGGACGTCGTGAACGACAGCTGGGCGACCGGGGAGTCGATCGCGCTCAGACCGTCGAGCAGGAAGGTCGGGTTGAAGGCGATCGAGATGTCGTCGCCGTCCAGGTTGGCGTCCACCCTTTCCACAGCCTGTGCGTCGTCGCTGGAGCCGGCCTCCAGGATGAGCACGCCCTGCTCGAAGCTGAGCCGCACCGGGGTGTTGCGCTCGGCGACGAGGGCCACGCGCTTGACGGCCTCCACGAAGGGGGCGGTCTCGATGACGGCCACGGAGTTGAACTCCGTCGGGAACAGCGTGCGGTACTTCGGCAGGTCGCCCTCGAGAAGACGGGTGGTGGTGCGGCGGCCCGCGCCCTCGAAGCCGATGAGGCCCTCGCCCGCGCCGGAGCCGGCGAGCGCCAGCGTGACCGTGTCACCGCTCGTGAGCGCCTTGGCGGTGTCCAGGAGTGTCTTGGCGGGCACCAGGGCGACCGCGGAGGCCTCCGGGTCCTCCGGCTTCCACAGGAACTCGCGGACGGCGAAGCGGTAGCGGTCGGTGGACGCCAGCGTCACCGTGTCGCCCTCGATCTCGATGCGCACACCGGTGAGGACGGGCAGCGTGTCGTCACGGCCGGCCGCGATGGCCACCTGGGAGGCGGCAGCGGCGAAGACCTCACCCGGGACGGTGCCCGTGGCGGTCGGCATCTGCGGCAGCGCCGGGTACTCCTCCACAGGAAGCGTGTGGAGTGTGAATCGCGAGGAGCCGCAGACGACGGTCGCTCGTACACCGTCTGTGGAGATCTCCACCGGACGGTTGGGCAGAGCGCGGCAGATGTCGGCGAGCAGGCGACCGGAGACGAGCACCGTGCCTTCCTCGTCGATCTCCGCGTCCACCGATACGCGTGCCGAGACTTCGTAGTCGAAGCTCGACAGGCTGAGTGCGCCCTCCTCGGCCTTCAGGAGAAGGCCGGCGAGGACGGGCGCAGGCGGTCGTGCCGGAAGGCTGCGCGCCGCCCAGGCCACCGCCTCCGCGAGTACGTCGCGTTCCACCCGGATCTTCACTTAAGCCGCCTCCTGCAGTTGCTGGCTGCTCTCGCCCTGCTTGGTCTTCGGTCTTCGGTCTGCCATCTGCGTCGGCAGACGTGGTGTCGCTCGGCCCACTGCTGGGGAGAACACCGGGGACCAGTCTGACGCACGGCACTGACAGTCGTTGCCTGCCTCGGTCAAGTCGTGCCGGACCGAGGGCGAGGTGCCGAGAGCGAGTTGTGCACAGCCCCCGCTTCGAGACGAATTCCCAGCTCTTACTAGTTGGTCTTAGTAGTAGGGGCTGTGGAAAGCGTGGATAACCTCTAAAGCGCAGGTCAGAGGCGGTTTTTTGTCCACCGGGCCTGTGGGCCGGAGCGGTGGACAACCGGCCTCCGCTGTGGACGGCGGAAAGTTCTGCACACTCGATGCACAGGCTGGGGTGACTTCTCCCCAGCGCCGTCCCCAGCTTTACCCAGGTTCTCCCCAGCCCAACCGACCACCTTGGTGTGACGCCTTTCACTCGCGGAGATGAGATGGCGCGTTGCGTTGCCGAACAGTGGACAGCCGTGTGGAGAAGCTCTTGATCGCTGTGCACAACGGTCGCGAGCCTGTGGGTTGCCAGTGGACAACGTCATGCACAGCCTGTGGAGAAAAAATCTCTCCACAGGCTGTGGAGAGAACTTTTCCACGAATCCACAGCCGCCTGACCTGGTGTGATGCCCTGCCGTCGTGGAGTGCTGTGGATGCAGTCTGGACAACTTCCCGGTCCCCAGGGTGTGGATCGCAAAAACCTGCCAGATCTGTGGAGAACACCCGTAACGCGGCGGGGAATCGAACACCGGTTGAGCGCGAGGTGTCTTCGAAGCGGTGGCCGACCCGGCTGCGACCCCGCCCCGAAGGCACGGAAAAGGGCGCTCCGGGAGTCGTTCCCGAAGCGCCCTGCGGGTCGTAACCGGGCTGCTGTCAGCCGTTCTTGATGCGGTTGGTGAGCTCGGTGACCTGGTTGTAGATGGAGCGGCGCTCGGCCATCAGCGCGCGGATCTTGCGGTCCGCGTGCATCACGGTCGTGTGGTCGCGGCCGCCGAACTGGGCGCCGATCTTCGGCAGCGAGAGGTCGGTCAGCTCACGGCACAGGTACATCGCGATCTGCCGGGCCGTCACCAGGACGCGGCTGCGGGAAGATCCGCAGAGGTCCTCCACGGTGAGACCGAAGTAGTCCGCGGTCGCCGCCATGATGGCCGAGGCCGTGATCTCGGGAGCGGCGTCCTCGCCACCGGGGATCAGGTCCTTGAGGACGATCTCCGTAAGTCCCAGGTCCACGGGCTGTCGATTGAGTGACGCGAACGCCGTGACGCGGATCAACGCCCCTTCCAGCTCACGGATGTTGCGCGAGATGCGGGAGGCGATGAACTCGAGCACTTCCGGAGGCGCGTTGAGCTGCTCCTGCACCGCCTTCTTACGAAGGATGGCGATACGGGTCTCGAGCTCCGGCGGCTGGACGTCCGTGATCAGGCCCCACTCGAACCGGTTGCGCAGCCGGTCCTCCAGCGTCACCAGCTGCTTGGGCGGCCGGTCACTGGACAGCACGATCTGCTTGTTCGCGTTGTGGAGCGTGTTGAAGGTGTGGAAGAACTCCTCCTGCGTCGACTCCTTGTCCGCGAGGAACTGGATGTCGTCGACGAGCAGGATGTCCATCTCGCGGTACCGCTTGCGGAAGGAGTCGCCCTTGCCGTCGCGGATCGAGTTGATGAACTCGTTGGTGAACTCCTCGGAGCTCACGTACCGCACACGCGTACCCGGGTACAGGCTGCGCGCGTAGTGCCCGATGGCGTGCAGCAGGTGCGTCTTGCCGAGGCCCGACTCCCCATAGATGAACAGGGGGTTGTACGCCTTGGCGGGTGCTTCGGCGACGGCGACCGCGGCCGCGTGCGCGAAGCGGTTCGACGCGCCGATCACGAACGTGTCGAAGAGGTATTTGGGATTCAGGCGTGCCGTCGGTTCACCGGGGCCGGTCGCCGGCGCGGGCTGGGCCGCCAGGGGGCCGGGCGCTCCACTGGGCACGCCACGGTTGCCGTGCCCGCCGGGGCCGTGCCCGCCGTCCTGGGGAGGACGGCCGCCCATCGCGGGCTTGCCGGGCTCACGGCGCTGCGGCCGCTCACGCGAAGGCTCGTAGGAACCGCGCTCCTCATAGGACGACCGCTCTTCATAAGAAGAGCGGTCCTCGTAGGAGCGGTCTTCATAAGGTCGGTCTTCGTAAGAAGAGCGGTCCTCGTAGGAGGAACGGTCCTCATAAGAGGGGCGGTCCTCATAGGAGGGGCGCCCGTCCCCCTTCTGCTCGTACGGGGGGCGCTCCTGCTGTTGGTCGTAGCGGCCGCGCTCCTGCTCGTACGACTGCTGCTGGTCGTACGACTGCTGCTGGTCGTAGGGCGACCTTTCCTGCTGCCGGTAGTCGTGCTGCGGCTGCTGTGTGGGCGCCGCGTACGGGTCCCGCTCAGGGAAGCCGAGCCGGGGCTGCTGCCAGTTGTACTCGTCCTGCTGCGGACGCGGCCAGGCGCCCGGCTCGGGGCGCTGGTAGTCCGGGTAGGCGGGCCGGGCGGTCGGAAGCTGGTCGGGGCGGGGGGCCGGGGGCTGTTCGGTCCGCGGGCCCTGGCCGTGCTCGTCGGCGCCGCGGCGCTCGTAGCCCTCGTACGCCGGCGGGGGCGTGGGCGCGGGGGCGGGCGGCTCGCCCACGGAGTCGTCGACGGTGATCGCGATCCGGATGGGGCGGCCGCACTCGCGGCTGAGGGTCTCGCTGACGACCGGGGCCAGCCGGCCCTCGAGTACGCCCTTGGCGAATTCGTTCGGCACGGCGAGCAGCGCGGTGTCGGCGACGAGTGCCAACGGCTGACAGCGCCGGATCCAGTGCTCGTCCTTCGTCTCGACGCCCTGCCCGCGGCCTTCCCCGAGGAGTTGCTCCAGAACTCGTGGCCACACTGCGGCAAGATCGGCAGGTACGTCAGCCACAGGGCACGCTCTCTCGCTGGTCCCACGAACGTGTGATTCCTGGGACGGATCGGGAAGAAAATCGGGTGGGGCGGTGAGAAGGGAACGAATCGGAGTTCAGCCACGGTAGTCAGCGCGACCGCTGCGGTTCAAGTTGTTGTCCCCAGCCTGTGGACAGTGTCCCCCGCATGACGTCGGTTTGACCGGATGGCGTAGCCGCGCGTACCGTGACCAGGTCGAGTTGTCGATGGCTGCTGCCGCCTGCCTCCGATGGGCAAGGTCACGATCCACAGTTCTTGCGGACCGTGTAGCGGTGCACTCGGGCGTATTCGCGAGCTACTCGTGGGCGCACGGTGACAGCCAGGCGATGTCCCGCCACCACACGTTTTTCAGGAGCCCCCGAGTGAGCAAGCGCACCTTCCAGCCGAACAACCGTCGTCGTGCCAAGACCCACGGCTTCCGCCTTCGCATGCGGACCCGCGCCGGTCGTGCGATTCTCGCCAACCGTCGTGGCAAGGGTCGCGCCAGCCTGTCCGCCTGATCTCGTAATCAGGTCATGACGTGCTGCCTACCGAGTATCGGCTGAGGCGGCGCGAAGACTTCGCGACCGCGGTACGCCGGGGACGTCGGGCCGGACGCCCGCTTCTCGTCGTTCACCTACGTAGCGGTTCAACGGACCCGCACGCGCCCAGGGAGACTCTCTCCCCGCCGCGTGCGGGTTTCGTCGTGAGCAAGGCCGTGGGTGGCGCCGTCGTACGGAACGCGGTGAAGCGCAGACTTCGGCACCTCATGCGAGACCGGGTGGCTTTGTTGCCCCCAGGTAGCCTGGTAGTCGTACGTGCGTTGCCCGGAGCGGGCGACGCGACCCACGCACAGCTGGCCCGAGACCTGGATGCCGCCCTTCAGCGGTTGCTGGGAGGGGGCGCGCGATGAAGTACCCACTGCTTGCCTTGATCAAGATCTACCAGTGGACCATCAGTCCATTGCTGGGTCCGGTGTGCAAGTACTACCCGTCGTGCTCCCACTACGGCTTCACCGCCATCGACCGGCACGGGGCGGTCAAGGGAACAGCGCTCACCGCCTGGCGGATCCTTCGGTGCAATCCGTGGTCGCTGGGCGGGGTCGACTATGTTCCGCCACGCAAGCGTCCGCGCTGGCACGAGATGCTGCGCGAGGCATGGCGCGGGGACAAAAAAACGGCCCCCGCCGTTGAGGGCGACAGCCCCTCTGCACAGGACAATAAGTCCGGAGCGACTTCGCCCAACGCCCAAGGAGCCTGATCAGGGACATGATTTCCGATATCGTCAACGCTGTATCAGGCGTTTTCGCGTTCCTCACGACCCCGGTGTCGTGGGTCATCGTCCAGTTCCACACGGTCTACGGGGCGATCTTCGGCCCTGATACCGGCTGGGCCTGGGGCCTGTCGATCGTGTCCCTGGTGGTCCTGATCCGGATCTGCCTGATCCCGCTCTTCGTGAAGCAGATCAAGTCGACCCGGAACATGCAGCTGCTCCAGCCTCAGATGAAGGCGATCCAGGAGCGCTACAAGAACGACAAGCAGCGTCAGTCCGAAGAGATGATGAAGCTGTACAAGGAGACGGGTACCAACCCGCTCTCCTCGTGCCTTCCGATTCTCGTGCAGTCGCCGTTCTTCTTCGCCCTGTACCACGTGCTCGCGGCCATCGCCGAGGGCAAGACCATCGGCGTCATCAACCAGTCGCTCCTGGACAGCGCCCAGAAGGCGCACATCTTCGGTGCTCCGCTGGCCGCCAAGTTCACGGACAGCGCCGCCGAGGTCCAGGCCATGGGCGCGTCGCTGACCGACGTCCGCGTGGTCACCGCGGTCATGATCATCATGATGTCGGCGTCGCAGTTCTACACGCAGCGCCAGCTGATGACGAAGAACGTCGACCTGACGGTGAAGACGCCGTTCATGCAGCAGCAGAAGATGCTGATGTACGTCTTCCCGCTGATCTTCCTCTTCATGGGCATCAACTTCCCCGTCGGTGTCCTCGTCTACTGGCTGACCACCAACGTGTGGACCATGGGCCAGCAGATGTACGTGATCAGCCGGAACCCCACGCCGGGCTCCAAGGCCCAGGCGAAGATGCTCGAGGGTCTGCAGAAGCACGTCGTCGAGCACAGCGCCACGAGGAACAAGCGCGAGCGGAACATCGTCAAGGCGATCGTCGCCAAGGGCCGCGACCGCAACGAGTACGAGCGCAAGTTCATCAACGGGCTGAGCAAGGCCGGCCTCGCGGCCCAGGCCGACGGCACCGTGGCCAAGGGCTCCGCTACGGAGGAGCTGGACGAGGACGGTCTGCCGAAGGGCACCCCGAAGCGCCAGCAGCCCAAGCGTCAGTCCAAGTCTCAGCGCCAGTCCGGTGGCTCGACGGCGAAGGACGACTCCTCCTCCGAGGGGAAGACCTCGCTGGAGAAGCAGGACGAGCCGGAGGACGCGAAGCCGCAGTCCAAGGCCAAGCAGTCCGGTGGCGCCAAGCCCGCGGGCGGCTCGCAGCAGCGCAGCAAGGCCAAGTCCGGGCAGCGCAAGGGCGGCCCGCAGCGGCCGAAGTCCCCGTCCAAGAAGTAAGACCTCGACGTAAGACGTTGGCGCAAGCCTTGACGCAAGAAGGAGCCCATCCCGTGACGGAAGGCACCACCGCCGCTGCTGAGGCTGGCGACACCCTGACCCGCCTCGAGCAGGAGGGTGAGATCGCCGCGGACTACCTTGAGGGTCTGCTGGACATCGCCGACCTCGACGGCGACATCGACATGGACGTGGAGGCCGACCGGGCCGCCGTATCCATCGTCAGCGACGTGAGCAGCCGCGATCTTCAGAAGCTGGTCGGCCGCGACGGGGAGGTCCTCGAGGCGCTCCAGGAGCTGACCCGCCTCGCGGTGCACCGGGAGACCGGGGACCGCAGCCGCCTGATGCTGGACATCGCCGGCTACCGCGCGAAGAAGCGCGCCGAGCTCAGCGAGCAGGGCGCCAAGGCCGCGGCCGAGGTGAAGAGCACCGGCGAGCCGGTCAAGATGAACCCGATGACGCCCTTCGAGCGCAAGGTCGTGCACGACGCCATCAAGGCGGCCGGCCTGCGCAGTGAGTCCGAGGGCGAGGAGCCGCAGCGCTTCGTCGTCGTGCTTCCTGCCTGATCGGCAGCACACGTCGCCTTCCGGCCCCGTCTGTTTCGCAGGCGGGGCCGATCTTTGTCAGCCTGTTAGTCAGCCACTTACTGCGGTAGAGCGGTACGGAAGGACGGTTCCCGTGACGGAGGCAGCAGAACTCCCCCCGGCCCCGGAGCAGGCCCGGGCGGTATTCGGGGAGCGCTTCCCGGACGCGGTCCGGTACGCGGAGCTTCTCGCTGACGCGGGAGTACAGCGCGGCCTCATCGGCCCTCGCGAGGTGCCGCGTCTGTGGGAGCGGCACATCCTGAACTGTGCCGTGCTCTCCGAGGTGGTCCCCGAAGGCGTCACCGTGTGCGACGTCGGTTCGGGTGCGGGTCTGCCGGGCATTCCGCTCGCTCTCGTCCGCCCCGACCTCAAGATCACTCTGCTGGAGCCGTTGCTCCGTCGTACGACCTTCCTGACGGAGGTCGTCGAGCTGCTCGGGCTCGACCATGTGACCGTCGTGCGGGGGCGGGCCGAGGAGGTCCTCGGCAAGCTGACTCCCGTGCATGTGGTCACCGCTCGCGCCGTGGCCCCGCTGGACCGGCTGGCCGCGTGGGGCGTTCCGTTGCTCCGGCCGTACGGGGAGATGCTGGCGCTCAAGGGCGACACGGCGGAGGAAGAGCTCAAGAGCGCGGCCACCGCCCTGAGCAAGCTCGGCGCGGTGGAGACATCGGTGCTGCACGTCGGCGAGGGCGTCGTGGACCCCCTGTCGACCGTCGTGCGCGTAGAGGTCGGGGAGAGCCCCGGCGGTGTGCGTTTCGCGGCGAAGCGCGCCAAGGCGGCTCGCACGGGACGTGCCCGGCGCAGGCGCTGACGACCCGCAGTACTCCAGAAAAGCTGTCAAACGTACCCATCTCGGGGTGTCGCGCGGGAGCGCATCGCGCTGCGGTGCATCGTGTTTCACGTGAAACGTCGCTCACTGCTGCAGGGCATCATCAGTCGTGGCCGCGCGGCGGCCGCTCCCCGCGACCGGAAACCCCTCGGGTCCCTCGATACGGACACGGAGTTGTCCACAGAGGGGGATTCGTCCACAGAAGCACGGGCCTCGCTGGTTCTCGACCCCGAAGGCATGGGAGGCTCTGTTCATTGCGAGCCTGAAGTCGAGGAGAGTGAATCCTTGCGGTCCGACGCCAACATCGCGGGACCGATGACCGATCCGGTCCCCGGTCCCCGTACCGAATCGGTGGGAGAGGATGTTTCACGTGAAACGCCGCCCCCGATGGACGACACACCCATCGGTCGTGCTGCCCAACTGGCAGTAGAAGCTCTTGGTCGTGCGGGCGAGGGCCTGCCACGACCTGAGCAGACCCGCGTCATGGTGGTGGCCAACCAGAAGGGCGGGGTCGGTAAGACCACGACAACGGTCAACCTTGCCGCCTCACTTGCGCTGCACGGCGCGCGCGTCCTGGTGGTGGACCTGGACCCGCAGGGCAACGCCTCAACGGCTCTGGGCGTCGACCACCACTCCGAAGTGCCCTCCGTCTACGACGTGTTGGTCGACAGCAGGCCGCTCTCCGAAGTCGTCCAGCCTGTCCCCGACGTGGAAGGCCTCTTCTGCGCACCGGCCACCATCGATCTCGCCGGTGCGGAGATCGAGCTGGTCTCTCTGGTCGCGCGGGAGAGCCGACTGCAGCGCGCCATCCAGGCGTACGAGCAGCCGCTGGACTACATCCTCATTGACTGCCCGCCGTCGCTCGGCCTTCTGACGATCAACGCCATGGTCGCCGGGGCGGAAGTACTGATTCCGATCCAGTGCGAGTACTACGCACTGGAGGGCCTCGGACAGCTTCTACGGAATGTGGATCTCGTGCGTGGGCACCTCAACCCCGCCCTGCACGTGTCTACGATCCTGCTCACGATGTACGACGGGCGGACTCGGCTGGCGTCCCAGGTCGCAGACGAAGTCCGCAACCACTTCGCCGGCGAGGTCCTTCGGACGAGCATTCCGCGCTCGGTGCGTATTTCGGAGGCCCCGAGCTATGGGCAGACCGTGTTGACCTACGATCCAGGGTCGAGCGGGGCACTCTCCTACCTCGAAGCGGCACGAGAGATGGCGCTTCGCGGAGTCGGGATTCACTACGAGGCCCCGAATGCCCACACGGGCACTCAACTTGACCAGCAGAGTACGTCGGAGGGGATTCAGTGAGCGATCGACGGAGGGGACTTGGCCGAGGACTCGGCGCGCTGATCCCGGCTGCCCCCACACCAGAGAAGACGGGCCCGGCCACTCAGGCGGGAGGGGCGTCGACGTCTCCTGCCTCGGTGCCGGTGCTGACGACCGAGCGTGGAGTGGCGGCCGCCAAGGTGGCCGCGCTGTCGCAGCCGCCTGTTTCACGGGAAACCGAGGAGTCGGCGGACACGGCAGCTGACGCCTTCGAGCGTCCCGCGGGGGCGCACTTCGCCGAGCTGCCGATCGACACCATCACGCCCAACCCGCGCCAGCCGCGTGAGGTGTTCGACGAGGACGCTCTCGCCGAGCTCGTCACGTCCATCAAGGAAGTCGGCCTGCTGCAGCCTGTCGTCGTGCGACAGGTGGGGGCCGGCAACTACGAGCTCATCATGGGCGAGCGGCGCTGGAGGGCCTGTCGCGAGGCAGGGCTCGAGCGCATCCCGGCCATCGTGCGTGCCACGGACGACGAGAAGCTCCTTCTCGACGCGCTCCTGGAGAACCTGCACCGTGCGCAGCTGAACCCGCTGGAAGAGGCTGCCGCCTACGACCAGCTGCTCAAGGACTTCAACTGCACGCACGACCAGCTGGCCGACCGGATCGGCCGGTCCCGCCCGCAGGTGTCCAACACGCTGCGCCTGCTGAAGCTTTCGCCGGCCGTCCAGCGCCGGGTGGCTGCGGGTGTGCTGTCGGCAGGGCATGCGCGTGCGCTGCTCTCCGTCGAGGACTCCGAGGAGCAGGACCGGCTGGCCCACCGCATCGTCGCCGAGGGGCTCTCGGTGCGGGCCGTCGAGGAGATCGTGACCCTCATGGGCTCGGGTCCCAAGAGCAACGCACGGGCCAAGGGGCCGCGGGCCGGCACCCGGGTCTCCCCGGCACTGAGCGATCTCGCCACGCGGCTCTCGGACCGCTTCGAGACGCGGGTGAAGGTCGACCTGGGGCAGAAGAAGGGCAAGATCGTCGTCGAATTCGCCTCGATGGACGACCTGTCGCGCATCCTTGGCTCCCTCGCTCCCGGCGAGGGACCCGTGCTCCAGAACGGTCTCCCCGAGGAGACGGACGGCGACGAACAGGACTGATCGCCGCCCTCGATGAACAGAGAGCGGGTCGTGTTCCGGTGTGTACCGGAACACGACCCGCTCTTTGCTTGTCTACGGTATCGAGCGCATCGCAACGTGGTTACGATGCGACGGGAAGAGCGCATCCGCCCGGCGGCACCTCATACAGGAGGCGGGTCATGCGATCGGTGAGTCGCACCGGACTGATGACCGCAGGTCTCGGCCTGGGAGCGGTCGGCGGGTTCGTCGGCAGCCTGCTCAGGGAACGGAGCGCTCTGACGGCCGCCCGCGCAGCGGCGGGCGAAGGAAGCGAGGAACTGCCTTCATGGGGCGTCGGCTCGTACCGCTCACGCTGGACAACCTCCCGGACCTCCCCAATCGATGCCGTTCATGTGTCTTCTGGGAGCTGGACCCGGTCAGTGGCCAGGCCGCGGTAAAGGCGGGTACGCCCGAGCTGGAGAAGGAAGCGTGGATCTCCGCAGTCCTGCTGGAGTGGGGCTCCTGCGGACGCGTCGTCTACGTGGATGACGTTCCGGTCGGGTTCGTGCTCTACGCGCCCCCCGCCTACGTCCCGCGGTCCACTGCCTTCCCGACGAGTCCGGTGTCGCCCGACGCCGTTCAGCTCATGACGGCCTGGATCTCTCCCGACTATCAGGGACAGGGACTGGGTCGAGTCATCGTGCAGACCGTTGCGAAGGATCTGCTGCGCAGAGGCTTCAAGGCGATCGAGGCCTTTGGGGATGCTCAGTGGAACGGGCCTGCCTGTCTGCTTCCCGCGGACCATCTGCTGGCGGTCGGGTTCAAGACCGTGCGGCCCCACCCCTCGTATCCGCGGCTGCGTCTGGAACTGCGGACGACGCTGTCCTGGAAGGAAGACGTCGAGATGGCCCTGGACAGGCTTCTGGGAGCCGTACAGAAGGAACCGGCACTCCGGCCGCTGTGACCGACCGATGGACCCGCAGAACGGAAACGGGCCGACCCGGAGGGGTCGGCCCGTTCGTGTTTCACGTGAAACAACGACCGCCGTCTGTGAAACGGCGTCGCGTGACTATTCGGCGATGAAGTCCTCGAGGTCGCGCACGATGGCGGCCTTGGGCTTGGCACCGACGATGGTCTTGGCGACCTCGCCACCCTGGTACACGTTCAGGGTCGGGATCGACATGACGCCGTACTTGGCGGCCGTGCCCGGGTTCTCGTCGATGTTGAGCTTGACGACCTCGATCTTGTCACCGTGCTCGGCGGCGATGGCCTCGAGCGACGGCGCGATCTGGCGGCACGGACCGCACCAGGCGGCCCAGAAGTCGACCAGGACGGGCTTGTCGCTCTTCAGGACTGCCTCGTCGAAGGTGTCGTCCGTGACGTTCTTCAGGTTGCCGGCCACAGCAGGCTCCTCATTTCTTGGGGGTATTACGGGAGTGGAAGTTCGGGTCAGACGGTGGCGGTCTGGGTCTTCTCCGGCTCGGCGGCCTCGCCGTCGGAGAGCGAGGCCAGGAAGCGCTCGGCGTCCAGAGCGGCGGAGCAGCCGGTGCCGGCCGCCGTGATGGCCTGCCGGTAGGTGTGGTCCACGACGTCGCCGGCGCCGAAGACACCGGTGAGGTTCGTGCGGGTCGAGGGCGCCTCGACCTTCAGGTAGCCCTCGTCGTCCAGCTCGAGCTGGCCCTTGAAGAGCTCCGTGCGCGGGTCGTGGCCGATCGCGATGAACAGGCCGGTGACCGGGAGTTCGGAGGTCTCGCCCGTCTTCAGGTTGCGCAGCGTCAGGCCCTCGAGCTTCGGGTCGCCCTTGATCTCGGCGACCTCGCTGTCCCAGATGAACTTGATCTTCGGGTCGGCGAAGGCGCGCTCCTGCATCGCCTTCGAGGCGCGCAGGGTGTCGCGGCGGTGCACGATGGTCACGGACTTGGCGAAGCGCGAAAGGAAGGTGGCCTCCTCCATCGCGGTGTCGCCGCCGCCGATGACGGCGATGTCCTGGCCCTTGAAGAAGAAGCCGTCACAGGTCGCGCACCAGGAGACGCCGCGGCCGGAGAGCGCGTCCTCGTTCGGGAGGCCGAGCTTGCGGTGCTGCGAGCCGGTGGTGACGATGACGGCCTTCGCTCGGTGGACGGTGCCCGCGGTGTCCGTCACGGTCTTGATCTCGCCGCTCAGGTCGACGGCCACGACATCGTCGGGGACGAGCTCGGCGCCGAAGCGCTCGGCCTGGCCGCGCATGTTGTCCATGAGCTCGGGGCCCATGATGCCGTCCTGGAAACCGGGGAAGTTCTCCACGTCGGTCGTGTTCATCAGCGCGCCACCAGCGGTGACGGCGCCCTCGAACACGAGCGGCTTCAGCGACGCGCGCGCGGTGTAGAGCGCCGCCGTGTAGCCGGCGGGCCCGGAGCCGATGATGATCACGTTACGGACGTCGCTCACGGCTTGATTCCTCGTCTCTGCGGGACTGCTGCGTACTGCCAGGGGAGGCCATTCGGAGGACTCTCACCCCACCCAACGGATCCTACGGGGCATGCATTCCCGACGTGCCCGGCCACACCTAGCGAGTGCTCTTGGACATTCCGGAGCCGTGGTCGTAATCGTGCTTGTACAGCAGCGTGCCGGCTGAGGACGAGGACGAGCCGACACAGGAGGAATCGATGATGAAGGCCGTGACCTGGTGGGCCGGATCGGTCTTGTGGGGCAGCACGACGAGGTAGGCCTTCTTCCCTTCGTACGTGCCGGTCTCCGCGGCGAGGGGGTCCTCGTTCTGGTGGGTTCCGAGCTGGACGCAGGGGGGCACCGCGACGGCGCCCTTCTTCATCGGAGTCTTCGTCCCCTGCGTGCTGGGTCCCACTCCTTCCGTGCCGAATGTCGAGGATCCGAGCAGCGTCGTGACCTTCGTCTCCAACGTGTCCTTGGCGAAGGTCGAGGCGTTGGAGCTCTTTCCTGCGACAGGTGTGCCGCCCTCGTCGTTCTGGATGAGCAGGGCCCCCACACCGATCGCGGTGACTGTCAGTACGGCCCCGAGAACGGCACCGGTGCGCCTTCGACTGCCACGTGTCTTGCGGCCCGGGCCGGTGGCCCCGTGCGGATGTCCGGCAGGGCGGTCGGTCGCAGTCGATGTTTCACGTGAAACGGGCTCCGTTTCACGGCCGCCTTCGAAGGCCAGGGCGGCGTCGATCCGGCTGGCGATCTCCTCCGGCATACGCGGCGGAGCCGACACGGCGCCGAGCGTTCCCCGGATCTCCTCCAGGGACGCGAGGACATCGGCGCAGAGCGGGCAGCCGTCGAGGTGCTGCTGGACATCGGTCGAACGGGTGGGAGGCAGCAGTCCCTCGGCGAGGTCGGAGATCTCGGTGACCTCCGGGTGCTCTGCCGTGTCGGTCGTGGATGTCACGCTCGCCCACCTCCGCCCTTCACCGCAGCCGAATCGCCGGGTCCTGTCTCGTCGCGAGGTCCCGCTGCGGGTGGGACGGATGTCCCCTGCGCCCGGTTCCTTCCCAGGGTCGGGTTCTCGCCAGCTTGCTGATCTCCGACGTCGTTGCGGAGATGGGTCAGCAGGGGAAGCAGTTTGGCTCGGCCGCGCGCGCAGCGGCTCTTGACCGTGCCGGTCGGCACGTCGAGGATCTGTGCGGCCTCGGCGACCGGGTACCCCTGCATGTCGACGAGGACGAGGGCCGCCCGCTGCTCGCTGGGCAGGACCGAGAGCGCCTCCAGGAGCTGCCGGTGCAGATCGCCCCGCTCGACGGGGGCCTCCGCGGACTCGTGCGGCTCCAGGAGCTGGTCCAGGCGGTCGGCGTCGTCCACGGGCGCCGTCTTGCGTGAGGCCATCTTGCGGGCCCGGTCCAGGCACGCGTTGACCGTGATGCGGTGCAACCAGGTCGTCACCGCGGACTGGCCGCGGAAGGTGTGGGCGGCGCGATAGGCCGAGACCAGTGCGTCCTGCACCGCGTCGGCGGCCTCCTCCCGGTCCCCCAGGGTCCGCAGGGCCACGGCCCAGAGGCGGTCGCGGTGACGTCGGACGAGCTCACCAAAGGCGTCCTTGTCACCCGCGACATGACGGGCGAGGAGGTCCTGATCGTTTACTTCGCCATAGACGTCGTCCACTGTCGAACCCCCTCCCCGTGGTGAGCCGAACCCGTCAGCCGGTGAACTCCACGTCGGTGATGCCCTGCTTGAAGCCCGCGCTGCTGTAGCCATCCTGGCCTGCGTGGGGCAGGGCGGTCAGCCAGACGAGCAGATAGCGCGTCTTGACCGGGTGATCGGCCGTGATCTTGGCGGAGGTGGTCTTCGAGTCCGTCTTGGAACCGATCTGCTTCAGGCCGGACACCGAGCCCGGCTCGAGGGACGGAGAGGCGTACAGGGAGACCGTGGTGTGGTCGCCGCCGTATCGGAGCCCTATCGAGGCGGCCGACACCTTCTTGGCGGAGCCGAGGTCGTAGACGATGCCGACACCGGGCTTGATGACCATCTTCGGGCCGTCGACGAAGGACTTGGTCCGCCAGTACGTCGACTTGCTGTCGTCGTACGTCTTGTCGACTTCACCCGGGGCCTGGGCGCCGCCTTCGGCGACGAACTCCTTGGCGCTGTCGATGGAGAGCGGCTTCACGTGCTGCTTGCCGCCGCCCTTGTCGCTGTCGTCCGAGGTGTCCGTGGACCCGGAGGTGCCCGGGTTGCCACGGTCCATGAGGGCGTCGGCGAGCTGCCAGCTGCCCAGGCCGAGGGCCGCGATGAGCAGCGCGGAGACGGCCCACTTGAGGGCCTTGCCGGTACGGCTTTGCAGCGGGGGCGGCGGCGTCGGGACGGGCCGGGTGACGTGCGGGGCGGAGCGGCCGTAGTTTCCCTGCTGGTACGTGGTCCGCTGGTACTCCGGCGGCGCCGTGAAGGCGGGCTCCGGCGGCCGGATCTTGGGCATCTCGCCGATGGCCTTCACCAGGTCCTCCGGCGTGGTGCACGGCGGCTCCTGACGGGACGCGGTCGCCCCGTCGTTGGCCAGCGCGCGCATGGAGAGCTCCGCCAGACCGCGGTGGACGCCTGCGCGCACCTGGTCCGGAGCGATGAGACCGACGCCCTTGGGCAGCCCGGACAGGCCGTAGGCGTCGTCCTCGTACGGCCAGCGCTGGGTGAGCGAGGCGTACAGGAGCGCACCGATGGCCTCGGCGTCGGCGCGCTGCGGGGTGTCGCAGGTGATGCCGCGCAGCGCCGCGTTCACGGCGAGGCCGCGGATGCGCCACTGCCCGGTGGAGGTGCGCAGTACGGCGCTCGGTGTGAGGCGCAGGTGGGCGAGGCCCTCACGGTGGGCGGCGGCCATGGCGTGGGAGACCTGGCTGACCATCTGGTACGCGTCGTGCGCCTCGAGGGGGCCGAGGGCGAGCAGCGCGGTCAGCTCCGTCGCGTCGGGCAGCCACTCGTGGACGACGTAGACGAGATCGTTCTCCTCGACCGCGTCCAGCACCTGCACGAAGCGGGGGTCGCCCAGAAGGGCGGACGAGCGGGCGGCGGCGAGCACCGAGCGGCCCCGAGGGTGATCGGCGGGCAGGATGTGCACGCCGACGGCGCGACGGAGTTTCTCGTCCATCGCACGCCAGCTGCTGAAACCGTCCAGACGGGTGACGCACTCCTCGAGCCGGTAGCGTCTGGCGAGCTTGTGGCCGCTGTGCAACTCGGGCGGCGACGCGGCGCCGGGGCTCAGATGAGTCCCCGTCTCCGCGGTGTCCACGGCCTCCTCGCGCTCCGGCGCGTCCTGCTCCCCGGTATCGGCCACCCCGTCGGCCGTGGCCTGCTCCGCCTTGTCCGCCTTGGCGGTCAGCGGTTCATCACCGCTGTTGTCGGCCACGTCGACGGCAGCCGTGCTCCGTTCCGCCACCGTCGTTCCTGCCTCCCCATCCGTTGCGCTCACTCCGACGCCAAAGCCAATTGTGCCCACAGTCCGGCGCTATGCACGACACGCGATGGCTGCCGATGGTTGCACGCGCTTCCGGCCGACTCAGCGGCCGAGACGGCCTCGAACCATACCGACCAGCGAATTCAGTTCTTCGATCCTCATCTTTCGGGCTGCCACGTAGAAGACTCCGAGCAGCGCCACACTGCCCACGACCAGCGCCGCGATCGAGCCGAGCACGCCGTGGCCGAGTGCTTGCGTGACCGCGTACCCGATTCCGCCGCCGATCACCGTCGCCGGCAGCGACGCGAGGCAGAGCCGCGCGTAGGTGCGGACGACGTGCGCGCCGTCCAGGTCGCCGCCGAGCCGGTTGCGCAGCCGCCGCCAGGCCACACCGACGCCGATCGCGTACGCGATGCCGTAGGAGAGTGCCATGCCGACGACGGCCCACTGGGCGGGCAGGATCAGGTAGCAGATGCCCGCTGCGGCGGCGTTGACCGCGGCCACGATGACCGTGTTGTAGAAGGGCGTGCGGGTGTCCTCGTAGGCGTAGAAGCCGCGCAGCACGACGTACTGCACGGAGTACGGAATGAGGCCGATGCCGAACGCCATCAGGATGTAGCCCATGGACTGGGCGGACTCGACGCCGCTGGAGCCGAAGAGCAGGGTGCACATCGGGACGCCGAGCGCCACGAACATGAACGAGATCGGGACGATCGCCACGGCCGAGGTGCGCAGGCCGGAGGAGATGTCGTCGCGTACCGCGCCCGGGTCGCCGTCGTGGGCGGAGCGCGAGATGCGCGGCAGCAGGGCGGCCATGACGGAGACCGTGATGATCGCCTGCGGCATGCCCCAGATGAGCTGGGCGTTCGAGTAGCCCATGATGCCGGTGCCGTCGACCGGGGACGCCTCGCCCGCCGCGGTGGCGAGCTGGGTGACGACGAGTACGCCCGCCTGGTTGGCGAGGACGAACAGGACGGTCCACTTGGCGAGCTTCACGGCCTTGCCGAGGCCGTGGCCCTTCCAGTCGAAGCGCAGGCGGAAGCGGAAGCCGGTCTCGCGCAGGTACGGGATCATCGCGAGCGACTGCACGACGAGGCCGAGCAGGGTGCCGATGCCGAGGAGGCGGATGCCCTCGTCGGGGATGGTCGTGACGCCCATCTGCGATTCGGCCGCGGTCCCGTAGACCCAGATGAACGTGCCGAACGTGAAGATCATGACGATGTTGTTGAGGACCGGGGTCCACATCATCGCGCCGAACTTCCCGCGGGCGTTCAGGATCTGACCCATCACCACGTGGATGCCCATGAAGAAGATCGTGGGCAGGCAGTAGCGGGCGAAGGCGACGCCGACGCTGTTGGCGTCCGCGTTGCCGGCGACCGTGTTGGACATCAGGTGGATCAGCAGGGGCGCCGCGAAGACGACGACCGCCGTGATGGCGGCGAGCGCCACCATCACCAGCGTGAGCAGACGGTTGGCGAAGGCCTCGCCGCCGTCCTCGTCCTCCTTCATCGCGCGCACCAGCTGTGGCACGAACACCGAGTTCAGGCCGCCGCCGACGGTGAGGATGTAGATCATCGTGGGCAGCGTGTACGCCACGGACCAGGTGTCACCGAGCAGTCCGGCGCCCAGCGCCGCGGTGATCACCATGGTGCGGACGAAGCCGGTGAGGCGGGAGACCAGCGTGCCCGCCGCCATCACCGCGCTCGACTTCAAGAGGCTGGAGGCGCGGCCGCCCTTCTTCGCCGCGGGCGCCGGTGCGGCGGTGTTGGCCGGTGGCGGCGGGGGCTGCGGAGGGCCGAGCTGCGTGGTCGGGTTGTCGACGGGCTCGGCCGACGGGCGGCCCCCGCTGTGACCGGGCTGCTGGTCGCGGTACAGGTGCGCGAAGGCGTCCGGTTCGTGGCTCTCCTCCGCGGAGTGCGTCACCAGGTCGTCGACGCCCACGAACTGCGTCGTACGGGCGTCGTCGCCGTACGGCAGATGCTGCGTGGGGCCCGCCGGCTCCGGCGCGGGCGTCTGCGCCCACACGCGGGGGTCGGGCTGGTGCTGCTGCGCGGGCGGCGGCGCGTACAAGGGCTGCGGAGCCTGCTGCGTGCCCGGGGGCGGCGGAGGGTGCGCGGCGCGGTCGTACAGCGCCTCGGTCACCGGGTCCTGGGCGGTCAGGTCGTGCGCCCGGTACGGATCCTGCTCGTACGCGTCCTGAAGGTACGCGTCCTGCGGATACGCGTCGGGGGCAGGCTGCGGCGGCGGCACCTGCCCCTCGGGCTGCGGTGAACCGGCGTACGGCTGACCATCGCCCGAGGCAGAGCCGCCCGAGCCGTGGCCACGCTCACCGTCGTACGGCGCGTTCATGGTTACCCCACCTCATCGTCCCCGGCCCAGCGGCCCCGACATCGCTCAACGGTCCACTCTCTCACCCGTGCCCGACGGGTCCGTGCTTTCCGGAGCGGTGTCAGCCGTCGGGTCACTCGGCTGCTGCGGAACGTCTGCCCGTGCGGAGGCGGTCGAGTCGCCTTCCGGCTCGTCGCTCTCTTCGTCGTCCGCGGCCGCGGAGTCGCCCTCAGGGGCGTCCTTGTCGGGCTGCGCGGCGACGGCGCGCTTGCGCTGCTGGTACATCCGGTACCCGGCCAGGACGAGCAGCAGGACGCCGCCGGCGATGACGAGCATCACGGTCGGGGTGACCTCGGTGACGTCGACCTTGAAGGCGAGCGGTTCGCCGTAGGGCGCGCCGTCCTGCGTGTACAGCTGGGCGTGCACCGTGATCGGGCCCGTCGCCTTGGCCGTGGTCGTGAACTTCACGGACTGGCTGTGTCCGCTGGCGATCTTCACTTCCTGGTCCTGGAAGTTGTCGCCGCCGATCTTGAGGCGGGTGCCGTTGCCCGAGGTGAGGCGCAGCGTCAGATGGTCGACGTCCTGCCACAGGTTGTTCTGCACCGACACCGGGATCGTCGCGCTGCGTCCGGAGAGCTTCACCTCGGACTTGTCGATCAGCGCGACCTGTTCGGTGAGGCCCGACAGATACGAGGAGACGCCGTCGCGGAACTTCCCGGAAGTGTCCGACTCCGCACGCCACGACGTGGACATCTCCCGGTCCATCGCGCGGCCGAACGGTGTCACCACGCGGGACTGGTCGGTGAGGACGACCTTGAAGTTCTCGAGGTCGCGCTGGGTCGCCTGGATCTGCTCGAAGGCCGACTGCGGCAGCTCCTGCTTACGCAGCGACGCGGGGTACGCGTTCGGGACGCGCGTGGTGGCGGCGGGGTCGGGCTTCGCCTTCGCCGCGGCCGACAAGCTCTGGGGCTGCGACCACGTGCTGTCCTGCAGCGCGTGCAGCGCCTTGGCCATGGTCTGGGCCTGGCTCGCGGTGGGCATGCGCTGCGGGGCCACGACAACGCTGCGCTGTTTGTCCGTCTGCTTGTTCAGCATCAGCGACTGCGCGAGGAACTCCTGCACGGCGAGCGTGGAGCTCTCGGCTCCCGTCATGTCGCCCTGGAAAGCGGTCGACAGGCGGCCGTCGGCGACCACGGCCGAGGCGCCGCCGCCGATCGGGCGGGCGGCGGACGGCGTGTACGCCAGCCCGGCGGTCTCCGGGAAGTGGTCGCTGCGCGCGATGATCTTGTCGGCGCCGGCGGACGTGGCGACCTTGACGATGTCCCGGTCGACGGCGCCTTCCGCGGGCCACGCGTACGAGGTGTCCGGCTTGGTGTGCAGGATCGTCTGCACGGTCAGGGCGGCGGCGTCCGTGGCGTCCTTGAGGTGGCCGAGGGAGCCGGTGACCTTCGTGCCCGTGTGCGCGAGCGACGCCAGATCCGGGTCGGCGAACGGGAGCGTGACCACCTTCTGGCCCTGCACCGCGGTCTCCAGGTCGCTCAGCCACTGCTTGGCGTCCGCCTGGTTCCTGCCCGGCCTGAGCTTTCCGCCGGGCCCCTTGACCTTGTACGGCTCCGTCATGGCGTCGACCGATGCCAGCAGATCCGGGTCGATCACCCACGTCACGTCGAGTTCGCTGCCGAGGGCCAGCATCTGCTGGAGGCGGCCGCCCGGGCCGATCTGCTTCGCGAGGTCGTTGTCGTCGAAGACCGGCGTCTGCTGTTCGTTCGCGCCCGTCTCGGCGGTGAGATGGGAATCGGAGATCAGCGGCCACAGCGCCGTCGTCTTCGTGCTCGTGTCGGCACCGCTCGGCTGCCAGGGCAGGAAGGTCCGCTGGATGCCGAGCGTCTGCTGGTACGGCTGCGCGGCGGTCTGTCCCATCAGGGCGACGCTGAGCTGGTAGACGCCGTCGGAGCCGAGGCGCAGCGCCTTGACCGGGACCGACAGCGTGAAGTCCTGCGCGACGCCGGGCGCCAGCTTGGCGAACTTCTTGCCGTACTTGCCGGAGATCTCGCGGCCGTCCGCGGCGCCGCCCGTGCCGTTCTTCGCGGCCTCGTCGACAGCCGTGCGGCCGCTGTAGGACGTGCCGACCCGCAGGCCCACGTGGGCGCCGGTGACCGTCTGCTTGCCCTTGTTCGTCACCGAGCCGGTGACCGTGACGGTGTCGCCGTCCGTCGGCGCGCTGGGCGACAGGGAGTTCACGGCCACGTCGACCGTGCTGGTCCCGGTGGCGCTCGATGCGGCGGTGGCCGGGGTGGCGGCGCTGGCCGGGGTCGCGGCGGGCAGCAGTGGCAGCGACGCCAGGAGCGGTGCAGCCGCGAGCAGGGCCCCGGTGCGCCGCAGCAGTCGCCGTGCAGGTGAGGGACTCACCGTTGGGAAGTCTGCCGCCTCGGCCACGTGGTCGTCCGTCCCTCGTCGTCGTCGGTGGTCGCAGATGTGTCCACGCATGGTAACGAGGAGCGCTGTGGCTGAGTGCCACGGTCTGCCCGGCTTGATCGTGGGGGCAAGAGTAGGGGGCCGCCGGTGTGCTCCTGTCGCGGGCCCGGCAAACGGTTCGGTCGGGGCCGCCCGGGCCACGTACCCTGTCCTGTTGTGCCGAACGCCAATGAAGACAACCCCAGCACCCTGAGCCAGGTACAGCAGCGAGCGGTCAGCGAACTGCTGCGGGTCTCGCCTGTCGCAGACGATCTCGCCCGCCGGTTCCAGGAGGCCGGGTTCTCCCTTGCCCTGGTCGGTGGTTCGGTGCGGGACGCACTGCTCGGCCGGCTCGGCAACGACCTGGACTTCACCACTGACGCGCGCCCCGAGGACGTACTGAAGATCGTCCGCCCGTGGGCCGATGCGGTGTGGGAGGTCGGGATCGCGTTCGGCACCGTCGGTTGCCAGAAGGACGGCTACCAGGTCGAGGTCACGACCTACCGCTCGGAGGCGTACGACCGCACGTCGCGCAAGCCCGAGGTGTCGTACGGCGACTCCATCGAAGAGGACCTGGTCCGCCGGGACTTCACCGTCAACGCCATGGCCGTCGCGCTCCCCGAGAAGGAATTCATCGATCCGTACGGCGGCATCAGCGACCTGTCCGAGCGGATGCTGCGCACGCCCGGCACTCCTGAGGACTCCTTCTCCGACGACCCGCTGCGGATGATGCGCGCCGCCCGCTTCGCCGCTCAGCTCGACTTCGAGGTCGCCCCCGAGGTCGTCGCGGCCATGAAGGCCATGGCAAGCCGTATCGAGATCGTCTCCGCGGAGCGAGTACGTGACGAGCTCAACAAGCTGATCCTGTCCGCGCACCCGCGCAAGGGCCTGACGCTGCTCGTCGAGACCGGTCTGGCCGATTCCGTACTGCCCGAACTGCCGGCGCTGCGTCTTGAGCGTGATGAGCACCACAGGCACAAGGACGTCTACGACCACACGCTGATCGTGCTCGAGCAGGCGATGGCGCTGGAGACCGAAGGCCCCGATCTGACGCTGCGCCTCGCCGCGCTGCTCCACGACATCGGGAAGCCGCGCACGCGCCGCTTCGAGAAGGACGGCCGCGTCTCCTTCCACCACCACGAGGTGGTCGGCGCCAAGATGACGAAGAAGCGCATGACCGCGCTCAAGTACTCCAATGAGCTGGTGAAGGACGTCTCGCGCCTCGTCGAGCTGCACCTGCGCTTCCACGGCTATGGCACCGGCGAGTGGACGGATTCCGCCGTACGTCGTTATGTAAGGGACGCCGGGCCGCTCCTCGGTCGGCTGCACAAGCTGACCCGTTCCGACTGCACGACGCGCAACAAGAGGAAGGCCAACGCGCTTTCGCGCGCGTACGACGGCCTTGAGGAGCGCATCGAGCGGCTTCAGGAGCAGGAGGAGCTGGACTCGATCCGGCCAGATCTTGACGGAAACCAGATCATGGAGATCCTCGGCGTCAGCCCGGGCCCCGTGATCGGGCAGGCGTACAAGTTCCTGCTCGAGCTGCGCCTCGAGAACGGGCCGATGGGGTACGACGCGGCCGTGTCGGCGCTCAAGGAGTGGTGGGCGGACAGCTCTCAGGACTGAGACGTTCGGAACGCGTCGGGCTCTGTTTCACGTGAAACAGAGCCCGACGCGTATCTGAGGACGCGCTGTTCGGGGACACGCTGTTCGGGGACGCGCTGTTTCACGTGAAACGGCGCCGTCCACGCAGTGTCAGGGCGGTCGCTCCGTAGAGGACCGACACCAGGACCACGAGAGGGACCGAGCGGCCGTCCGGCGGCAACATCAGCGCGGCGACTCCGGCCGCGCCGACGAACGAGACGTTGACCAGCACGTCGTAGACGGAGAAGGTCCGGCCGCGGAAGCCGTCCTCGATGGAGGACTGCACGACCGTGTCGGTGGCGATCTTCGCGCCTTGTGTGGTCAGGCCGAGGACGAACGCGGCCACCACGATCGGCGCGGGCTCGAAGGTGAGCCCCAGGGCGAGTTCCAGTACGGATGCGGCGCCTGCACAGAGGACGATCCACCCGGCCGCGCCGAGCCGTCCCACGGCCGCCGGGGTGATGGCCGCCGCGACGAAGAAGCCGGCCCCCGAGACACCCATGGCGAGGCCGAGCAGGGCCAGCCCCTGGGACTCCGTGGATGACCATGCGTATCGGCACAGCATGAGCACCATGACGAGCAGGGCGCCGTAGCAGAACCGCATCACGGTCATCGCGGCGAGAGCGCGTGCGGCCGACGGGCGCGAGGCAAGGTGACGGACGCCGGCGGCGAGGTCCCGGGCGGTGCCGGTCACCGCGGCTCCCAGGCGCGGCTGGATCAACTCCGGATCGGGGCCGAGGAGCTGGGCGTCCATGCGCAGCGAAGCGAGCGCAGCGCACAGGTACAGCAATGCCCCGATGAGCACGACCGCTGCATCCGAGTCGTCGGCGATCAGCCGTACGCCAAAGGCGAGGCCTCCGCCCAAGGTTGCCGCGAGGGTCCCCGCGGTCGGTGAGAGGGAGTTGGCCATGACGAGGCGCTCGGCGTCCACGACACGGGGCAGTGCGGCCGAGAGCCCAGCCAGAACGAAGCGGTTGATCGCGGTGACGCAGAGCGCGGACGCATAGAAGAGCCAGTCCGGGGCGTGGCTGAGCATGAGGGCGGCCGTCACGGAGGCCAGCAGCACCCGCAGCAGGTTGCCGTAGAGGAAAACCTGGCGACGGCGCCAACGGTCGAGGAGGACGCCGGCGAACGGACCTACAAGGGAGTACGGGAGGAGCAGTACGGCCATGGCCGAAGCGATCGCGGTGGGCGTTGTCTGTTTCTCCGGCGAGAACACCACGTAGGTGGCGAGGGCCACCTGGTACACGCCGTCCGCGCCCTGGGAGAGCAGCCGCAACGTCAACAAACGCCGAAAATCTTGCAGGCGCAGGAGTACGCGCAGGTCGCGGACGACAGCCATGGTGCACAGCCTCACATATGAGGCGGGCCCCCGGCTCGCACAATGTGTGCGAGCCGGGGGCCTCAACAGCCTTCAGGGGGTGGGTGTTTCACGTGAAACACCCGGACCGCCCTTCAGGACAAGGTCAGCGCTCGACCTCACCCTTGATGAACTTCTCGACGTTGTCGTAGGCCTCGTCGTCGAAGTACTGCACCGGCGGGGACTTCATGAAGTACGAGGACGCGGAGAGGATCGGGCCGCCGATGCCACGGTCCTTGGCGATCTTCGCGGCGCGCAGGGCGTCGATGATGACACCCGCGGAGTTCGGGGAGTCCCAGACCTCGAGCTTGTACTCCAGGTTCAGCGGGACCTCGCCGAAGGCGCGGCCTTCGAGGCGGACGTACGCCCACTTGCGGTCGTCGAGCCACGCGACGTAGTCGGACGGGCCGATGTGGACGTTGTTCTCGCCCAGCTCGCGGTCGCGGATCTGCGAGGTGACGGCCTGCGTCTTCGAGATCTTCTTCGACTCGAGGCGGTCGCGCTCCAGCATGTTCTTGAAGTCCATGTTGCCGCCGACGTTGAGCTGCATCGTGCGCTCGAGGCGGACACCGCGGTCTTCGAAGAGCTTCGCCATCACACGGTGCGTGATGGTCGCGCCGACCTGCGACTTGATGTCGTCGCCGACGATCGGGACGCCGGCCTCGGTGAACTTGTCCGCCCACTCCTTGGTGCCGGCGATGAAGACCGGGAGGGCGTTGACGAACGCGACCTTGGCGTCGATGGCGCACTGGGCGTAGAACTTCGCCGCGTCGTCGGAGCCGACGGGCAGGTAGCAGACGAGGACGTCGACCTGCTGGTCCTTGAGGACCTGGACGACGTCGACCGGGGCCTCGGGGGACTCCTCGATCGTCTCGCGGTAGTAGCGGCCCAGGCCGTCGAGCGTGTGGCCGCGCTGGACCTCGACACCCTTGTTCGGCACATCGGCGATCTTGATGGTGTTGTTCTCGGAGGCGCCGATGGCGTCCGCGAGGTCCAGGCCGACCTTCTTCGCGTCGACGTCGAACGCGGCGACGAACTCGACGTCACCGACGTGGTAGTCGCCGAACTGTACGTGCATCAGGCCCGGGACCTTGGTCTCCGGGTCGGCGTCCTTGTAGAACTCGACGCCCTGCACCAGCGAGGCGGCGCAGTTGCCCACGCCGACGATGGCTACGCGAACCGAACCCATTCCGGTTGCTCCCTGTGTGTACTCGGTGAAGTCCTGACCGGACTTCACGTGGCGGTGTCGTCGGACGGATCCGGCCGGGTACTGTCCCGGTGCCGGGGCAGGCCGCCCGTCTCTCCAGATGTGTCCTGCTGAGCCGCGTCCCCCGGGCCGGAGCCTCGTTGGTCGCGGCCCGCGCGCTCGCTCTCGATGAGCTCGTTCAGCCAGCGCACTTCGCGCTCCACGGACTCCATGCCGTGCCGCTGCAGCTCGAGCGTGTAGTCGTCCAAGCGCTCGCGGGTGCGGGCGAAGGAGATGCGCATCTTCTCGAGGCGCTCCTCCAGACGGCTGCGACGGCCCTCGAGGACGCGCATGCGCACGTCCCGCGACGTCTGCCCGAAGAAGGCGAAGCGCGCGGCGAAGTGCTCGTCCTCGTATGCATCGGGGCCGGTCTGCGAGAGCAGGTCCTCGAAGTGCTCCTTACCTTCCGCCGTCAATCGATAGACGATCTTGGCGCGACGCCCTGCGAGTGGAGCCGCGGGGGTGTCGTCGGGTCCTGACCCCGGCTCCTCGATCAACCAGCCGTTGGCGACCAGCGTCTTGAGGCAGGGGTACAGCGTCCCGTAGCTGAAGGCTCGGAAGATTCCGAGTGAAGTGTTGAGTCGCTTGCGCAGCTCGTAGCCGTGCATCGGGGACTCGCGGAGCAGTCCGAGTACGGCGAATTCGAGGATGCCTGAACGTCGGCTCATCGTCCGCCCCCTCTCTGCCGCGGTCCCTTGGATCGACTCTTTATGCCGAGCTGATGTATCGACTCGATACATCCCGACGATAGAACTGCTCTTCGGCTGCGGCAAGTGCGATCACGGTGAACGGCGTCACATCACCGATTCGTAGGAATCGAGTTGCCTGATTTGGGGTGAAGTTCGGCCCTAGGAGGGTTTTGACGGTGCGTAGTCTGTCCGCCATGCAGACCACCGGGAACCAAGTGACGCCTGTGAGCGTCGTCGTCCCTGGTGTAGTGCGGGTGAGTGCCGAGAGGGGCGCATCCGTACTCCGGGGGGACCGGAAACCCGACGCCGTTTCCAGGCGCGCGACCTCGCGCCTGCCCGAGGAGTAGTCGTTCGATGAGCGAGCACCGTCGCAAACCGCCGCAGCCGCAGGGCGGTGGGCGCGCCGCGGCCCGTCGCGGAGCATCCGGAGCACCATCGGGCCGCCGTGCGGCCCCGCGTGGAGGTTCCGCCTCACCCTCCGCTTCCTATGACCCCCCGAGTTCGACGGGCCCGTCCGGGAGCCCGGAAGGGGACCGCCCCTGGGGAGGTCGAGCCGAAGCCCGTAGGGCCGCCCAGCGCGGCGGCCGGCGCAGGTCGGCCGAAGGCGCCGGAGGCGGTGGCGGCCGCCGCGGTGGCGGCGGCGGTGCCGCCGGCGGCGCGTACGGCGCGGGGCGCGGCGGACCTGAGAAGAAGAGGTTCGTCGACTACCCGCGCGCCTACAAGCACGGCTGGCGCCGCTGGGTGCCGTCCTGGCGCCTGGTGACCGGTATGTGCGTCGGCCTGTTCGGCAGCATGATGGTCGCGGCCGGCATCGCGTACGCGCTGGTGGGCGTGCCCGACCCGGCAAAGACGGCGACGGCGCAGAACAACGTCTACTACTGGTCCAACGGCAAGCAGATGGTCGCGACCGGTGGTGAGACGAACCGCCAGATCATCAAGTACGAGGACATCCCGAAGTCCATGCGCTACGCCGTCATGTCGGCGGAGAACAAGACGTTCGAGACGGACAAGGGCGTCGACCCGATGGGTATCGCCCGTGCCGTGTTCAACATGGCCAAGGGCGGCGAGACCCAGGGCGGCTCGACCATCACCCAGCAGTACGTGAAGAACGCGATGCTGGACGACCAGTCGCAGACGGTGGCCCGAAAGCTCAAGGAGCTGTTCGTCTCCATAAAGGTCGGCCGGACCGTCGACAAGGACGACGTCATGGCCGGCTACCTGAACTCGGCGTACTACGGGCGCGGCGCCTACGGAATCCAGGCCGCTGCCCGTGCCTACTTCGGCAAGGACGCCACGAAGCTCAACGAGAGCCAGACCGCGTTCCTCGCGGCCGTGCTGAAGGGCTCGACCTACTACGACCCGGCGGGCTCGCCCGGCATCGACCCGGTCAACGCGACGCCGCAGAAGAACCGCGAGCGCGCCACGAAGCGCTGGGCGTGGATCCTCGACGAGGAGACGAAGGACGGGCGGCTGAGCCAGAGCCGCCGGGCCCAGTTCAAGACCTTCCCCAAGCTGGAGAGCCCGCGCTCCAACGCGCAGCTCGGCGGTCAGACCGGCTATCTCGTCGACCTCGCCAAGTCGAACGCCGTCAAGAACAGCAACGGCAAGATCACCGAGGACGACCTGCAAAAGGGCGGCTACGAGATCCACACCACGTTCAACGAGAGCAAGGTGAAGAAGCTCGAGGACGCCGTGAAGAAGGTCCGCAAGGAGAACCTCCAGAAGAACCGCAAGGTCAACGGGAAGTACGTGGACCGGCACGTTCAGTTCGGTGGTGCCTCCGTCAGCCCCAAGACCGGCGCGATCGAGGCCATCTACGGCGGTGAGGACGCCACGAAGCACTTCACCAACAACGCAGATGTCACCGGCGCCCAGGTCGGTTCCACCTTCAAGCCCTTCGTCCTCGCGGCTGCCTTCAAGTACGGCGTCAGGGACCCGGAAGGGCCCGAGGTCCAGGACGCGAGCCAGCGCAGGATCGCCTCTCCCAAGAGCCTGTACAGCGGCAAGAACGGGCTCAAGATCAAGGACTGGAAGGGCGACATCTGGACGAACGAGAAGGGCAAGCAGTGGAACCAGACCAACGACGGTAAGCAGTCGTACAACAAGCCCAGCTACCAGATCGATCTGCGCGAGGCCATGCGCGAGTCCGTGAACTCGGCCTATGTGCAGCTGGGCATGGATGTGGGTCTGGACAAGGTGCGTGCGTCCGCCAAGAGCGCGGGCATCCTGGACGACAGCTTCGCCGACTCCAACTACCCCTCGTTCTCCCTCGGTACCTCCGACCCGAGCGCGATCCGCATGGCGGGCGCCTATGGCACGTTCGCGACCAGTGGCCAGCAGAACGATCCGTACTCGGTGACGTCCGTCGACCGTGAGGGTGAGAACGTCTTCCGGCACGACCCCAAGCCGAAGCGTGCCTTCGACACGAAGGTCGCCGACAACGTGACCGATGTCCTCAAGACCGTCGTCGACAAGGGCACGGGTACGGCGGCGCGGCTGCCGGGCCGCGACGTGGCCGGCAAGACCGGTACCACCGACGGCAACAAGTCGGCCTGGTTCGTGGGCTACACCAAGCAGCTGTCCACCGCGATCACGATGTACCGGATGGACGACAACGAGAAGTCCCAGAACCGCAAGTTCCTGGAGATGTACGGCACCGGTGGTCAGGAGAAGATCCACGGTGCGTCGTTCCCGTCCGAGATCTGGCACGACTACATGGCGCAGGCTCTGAAGGGCCAGCCGAACGAGCCGTTCCCGACGCCGGAGCCCATCGGAGAGCTCGTGGGCGCGACCCCGAGTCCCACGCCGACCCCGTCGGCCACGGTGACTCCGTCGGAGACCGCCTCGCCGTCCCCGTCGACCAGCGAGAGCTCGTCGCCGTCCCCGTCGCCGACGGAGACGTGCAGCAACTGGGACTGGGCCTGCAAGAACGAGAACGGTGGGACCACCGGGGGCACGGACACCGGAGGCGCGACCGACGGCGGTGCGTCGTCGACGCCGACCGACGGGAGTACCGACAATTCCGGAGGGCCGGGCAACGGCAATGGAGGTGGCCTCTTCGGAGGCCCGGACAAGTAGCCGACCTGGCCGCAACGCACCGTGTTTCACGTGAAACGCTGTGTGTTTCACGGAAGTCGAGGGCCGTCACACCCATCGGGTGTGGCGGCCCTCGCCCCGTTCTCAGGCTCGTACGGCAGGATGTGCCGCATGCCCAGTGCAGAGACGACGAGCACGAATCCGCAGCAGCCGGAGCCTGAGCAGGTACGGCCGACCAAAGAGGACGAGGTCGCGGCCGCCGGTGCCGAGTTGATCGGCGGGCCGATCGGGCGACGGGCCCTGCTCGGGGCCTCCTGGTGGACGCCGGTGCGGGTGATCGTGCTCGTCATGCTCGGCATGTTCGCGCTCGGCATGGTCCAGAAGTTCCCCTGCTACGACGGCGCCTGGTTCTACGGCGCCAGCTCCCAGTACACCCACGCCTGCTACTCGGACATCCCGCACCTCTACCAGGGGCGCGGCTTCGCCGACGGCCTCGTGCCGTACTTCGACAAGCTCTCCGGCGACATGGACTACCTCGAGTACCCGGTGCTCACCGGCGTGTTCATGGAGGTCGCCGCGTGGCTGACGCCCGGCAGCGGCTCCATCCAGCACCAGGAGCAGGTGTACTGGATGGTCAACGCCGGGATACTGATGATCTGCGCCGCGGTGATCGCCGTGTGCGTCACCCGCACCCACCGCAGGCGCCCCTGGGACGGCCTGTTCGTCGCCCTGGCGCCGGCCTTCGCGCTGACCGCCACCATCAACTGGGACCTCTTCGCGGTGGCGCTCACGGCGGCCGCGATGCTGATGTGGTCGAGGGGCAGGACCTTCGCGTTCGGCGTGCTGCTCGGGCTCGCGACGGCCGCCAAGCTGTATCCGGTGCTGCTGCTCGGGCCGCTCTTCGTACTGTGCTGGCGGGCAGGCAGGTGGCGGGAGTTCGGCAGGGCGACCCTTGGCGCCGCCGTCTCGTGGCTGGCCGTGAACCTGCCGGTGATGATGCTCGCGCCCGAGGGCTGGTCGAAGTTCTACACGTTCAGCCAGGAGCGCGGAGTCGACTTCGGATCCTTCTGGCTGATCATCTCGCAGCACCGGGACACGCCGCTCGACACCAATGTCGTCAACACCCTGGCCACGACGCTGATGATCCTCGCCTGCCTGGGCGTCGCGGCGCTGACGCTCACCGCACCGCGTCGGCCGCGCTTCTCACAGCTCGCGTTCCTGGTGGTCGCGGCCTTCATCCTCACCAACAAGGTCTACTCGCCGCAGTACGTCCTGTGGCTGATCCCGCTCGCCGCGCTCGCGCGCCCCAAGTGGCGGGACTTCCTGATCTGGCAGGCGTGCGAGGTCGCGTACTTCCTGGGGATCTGGCTGTACCTCGCGTACACGACGAGCGGGGACAAGCATCAGGGGCTGCCCGAGGACGGATACCAACTGGTCGTCGCGGCACACCTGCTGGGCACGCTCTACCTCTGCGCGGTCATCGTGCGGGACATCTGGCTGCCCGATCGGGACGTGGTGCGCCGCTCCGGTGAGGACGACCCCACGGGCGGCGTGCTGGACGGCGCCAAGGACGTCTTCGTACTGGGGCAGGCCGCTCGTCCGCGGCGGCACCGGCACGCCGCCCAGGTCACGGAGGGGCCGCCGGCGGTCGACTGGGGCCGGGCGCCGGAGAGTTCGCTTTGAGCGACCCCGCTCGCTGAGGACGACGAAAAGCGGGTCGGGCCCCATGAGGGGCCCGACCCGCTTTTCGTATGTCCTGCGGAGCGACGTGCTCAGCGATCCACGATCCGGTCGAACTGCGTGGTGGTGTGCCGCAGATGGGCCACCAGCTCCTCGCCGACCTGCGGCTCGGGGGCGTCGGACGGCACGAAGAGGATCGACACCTGCATGTGCGGCGGCTCGGCGAACCAGCGCTGCTTGCCCGCCCAGACGAACGGCGCGAGATTCCTGTTCACCGTCGCCAGACCGGCCCGTGCGACGCCCTTGGCGCGCGGCATGACGCCGTGCACGGCCTTCGGGGCCTCCAGGCCCACACCGTGCGACGTACCGCCCGCCACGACCACCAGCCAGCCGTCGGAAGGGGCCTTCTGCTGGCGGTAGCCGAACCGGTCCCCCTTCGCCACGCGCGTGACGTCCAGGACGGCGCCGCGGTACTCGGTCGCCTCGTGGTCGCCCAGCCACAGCCGCGTACCGATGCGCGCGCGGAAGCGGGTCTGCGGGAACTGCTGCTGAAGGCGCGCCAGTTCGTCGGCCTTCAGGTGGCTGACGAACATGGTGTGCAGCGGAAGGCGGGCCGCGCGCAGCCGGTCCATCCAGCCGATGACCTCCTCGACGGCGTCCGTGCCGTCGGTGCGGTCGAGCGGCAGGTGGATCGCGAAGCCCTCGAGACGTACGTCCTGTATGGCGTGTGCGAGCTGCGGCAGGTCCTGCTCGGTGACGCCGTGCCGCTTCATCGAGGACATGACCTCGATGACCACGCGGGCGCCGACGAGGCCGTGCACGCCGTCCACGGAGGAGACGGAGCGGATGACGCGGTCGGGCAGCGGAACGGGCTCCTCGCCGCGCCGGAACGGCGTCAGGACCAGCAGGTCACCGCTGAACCAGTCCTTGATACGGGCGGCCTCGTACGTGGTCCCGACGGCGAGGACGTCGGTGCCGAAGCGGGTCGCCTCCTCCGCGAGCCGCTCATGGCCGAAGCCATAGCCATTGCCCTTGCAGACGGGGACGAGACCCGGGAACTGCTCGAGCACCTGCTTGTGGTGTGCCCGCCAGCGCGCGGTGTCGACGTAGAGCGTGAGCGCCATGGCCGGTCCCGGAACCTTTCCGTGGGGAGTACGTAGCTACGTGAATTGTGCCGGGTGCTCAGCGCCGCGACATGTAGATGTCGAGCGCCTTGTGCAGCAGCTTGTTGAGCGGGAAGTCCCACTCGCCCAGGTATTCGGCGGCCTGGCCGCCGGTGCCGACCTTGAACTGGATCAGGCCGAAGAGGTGATCGGTCTCGTCCAGCGAGTCGGAGATGCCGCGCAGGTCGTAGACCGTGGCGCCGAGCGCGTAGGCGTCGCGCAGCATCCGCCACTGCATGGCGTTGGACGGGCGCACCTCGCGGCCGATGTTGTCGGAGGCGCCGTAGGAGTACCAGACGTGCCCGCCGACGACGAGCATCGTGGCCGCCGCGAGGTTCACGCCGTTGTGCCGCGCGAAGTAGAGCCGCATCCGGTTGGGGTCCTCGGTGTTGAGGGCCGTCCACATGCGCTGGAAGTACGACAGCGGGCGCGGCCGGAAGTGGTCGCGCACGGCCGTGATCTCGTACAGGCGCTGCCACTCGGCGAGGTCCTGGTAGCCGCCCTGGACGACCTCGACACCGGCCTTCTCGGCCTTCTTGATGTTGCGCCGCCACAGCTGGTTGAACTGCTTGTGCACCTCTTCGAGGGAGCGGTTCGCGAGCGGCACCTGGAAGACGTAGCGCGGCTGTACGTCGCCGAAGCCCGCGCCGCCGTCCTCGCCCTGCTGCCAGCCCATGCGGCGGAGCTTGTCGGCGACCTCGAAGGCGCGCGGCTCGATGTGATCGGCCTCGATGTCACGCAGGCGCTTCACGTCCGCGTCCTGGATGCCCTTCTTGATGGAGGGCGCGTCCCAGCGGCGGATGATGACCGGCGGGCCCATCTTCACGGAGAAGGCGCCCTGCTGCTTCAGATGCGCGAGCATCGGGCGCAGCCACTCTTCGAGGTTCGGGGCGTACCAATTGATGACCGGGCCCTCGGGCAGGTACGCGAGGTAGCGCTTGATCTTGGGCAGCTGGCGGTACAGCACCAGGCCCGCACCGACCATCTCGCCGGTGCGCTCGTCGAACCAGCCCAGGTGCTCGGAGCGCCACTCCGCCTTCACGTCTGCCCATGCGGGGACCTGCATGTGGCTGGCCGACGGCAGGCTCTGGATGTACGCCAGATGCTGCTCTCGGCTGATGGTCCTCAGGGTCAGGCTCATTCGGGGCGCTCCTCGGGCTGGTGTGTCCCCATGGGTACAGGGGCTCCGGCTCTCGCGCCGAAGCCTACTGCGCCCTGTGAGCGCCCCGACCGGCCGTATGGGAGGTCGGTGGTGAAGGTGGCCCCTCGGGGGCCTTCGAGGCGGCCCGCCTCAGCCGATGACCCCGCCGAAGAGGCCTCCGTGGGCCATGCCGATGAAGAAGCCGATGGCCGACGCACCCAGGCCCAGGATCAGGCCGAATCGTTCCCGGGTCGTCTCGGAGACGAACTGGCCGTAGGCCCCGGTCAGGATGCCGGCGAGCCCCGCCCAGGAGCTGAGGAGATGGAGGCCGGGCCAGAGCGAGGTGATGATCGCGATCGCTCCGAGCACCACGGTCACCCCGAGCAGGGTGTCCGGCAGCGGGTGGGGCTTGCCGTCCGTGGCGAAAAGGGAAGAGGAAGCGGTGCTGTTCGGTCGCATTACTTGTGCCATGGGGCACCTCCTGCGGAAGCGGCGCACGGTAGCGCCGTACACACCCGATGTGTACAGATTGCGGTCTTCGACTGCCGGATTTCAACCGGAAGCAGAGGTGCGGGTAGTCTGTACGGTCTGCACCGGTGTCTGTTCACGCCCCCGACCAGGGGCTCACTCCACTGACCAGCGCGGATCCGCTCGGCGGGACCCGATTGTCAGTGGTGGCCGATACCGTTGCTCACGCATAACAACCCTCCTGCCACGGAACGACCGTGGCCGCTGAGTCCAAAGGAGGTGGGTTCCACATGCGTCACTACGAGGTGATGGTCATCCTCGACCCCGATCTGGAGGAGCGCGCTGTCGCCCCCCTGATCGAGAACTTCATGTCTGTTGTCCGTGAGGGCAACGGCAAGGTGGAGAAGGTCGACACCTGGGGCCGTCGTCGGCTCTCGTACGAGATCAAGAAGAAGCCCGAGGGCATCTACTCGGTCATCGACCTGCAGGCCGAGCCTGCGGTCGTCAAGGAGCTCGACCGCCAGATGAACCTGAACGAGTCGGTCCTCCGGACCAAGGTCCTCCGTCCCGAGACCCACTGAACCTCCTAGTTCAGCGGCACTCGGGATTCGAGTAGCAGCAAGCAGCCAGCAGCAAACCCGCCGAGAGGTTCCCCCATGGCAGGCGAGACCGTTATCACCGTCGTCGGAAACCTGACCGACGACCCCGAGCTGCGCTTCACCCCGTCCGGCGCGGCCGTCGCGAACTTCACGATCGCGTCGACGCCCCGGACGTTCGACCGTCAGACCAATGAGTGGAAGGACGGCGATGCGCTGTTCCTCCGCGCGTCGATCTGGCGTCAGGCCGCGGAGAACGTCGCCGAGTCGCTGACGCGCGGTATGCGCGTCGTCGCTCAGGGACGTCTGCGGCAGCGTTCGTACGAGACCCAGCAGGGCGAGAAGCGGACGGTCGTGGAGCTCGAGGTCGACGAAATCGGCCCCTCGCTGCGCTACGCCACCGCCAAGGTCACCAAGACCCCCGGTGGCGGTCGTGGCGGCCAGGGTGGCGGCGGCTTCGGCGGCGGCCAGGGTGGCGGCGGCGGTGGCGGCTGGGGCGGCGGCCCCGGCGGCCAGCAGGGCGGTCAGGGAGGTGGCCAGGGCGGAGCCCCGGCCAACGACCCCTGGGCGACCGGTGCGCCGGCCGGTGGCGGCCAGCAGGGCGGCGGCGGTGGCGGCTGGGGCGGAAGCTCCGGCGGCTCCGGCGGCGGCTACTCGGACGAGCCCCCCTTCTAGGGATCACTCCCTGTCGGGGCTGGGCTCGCACCCCACACTTCTTGATCACACAGGAGAAACACCATGGCGAAGCCGCCTGTGCGCAAGCCTAAGAAGAAGGTCTGCGCTTTCTGCAAGGACAAGGTCACGTACGTGGACTACAAGGACACGAACATGCTGCGGAAGTTCATTTCCGACCGCGGCAAGATCCGTGCCCGCCGCGTGACCGGCAACTGCACGCAGCACCAGCGTGACGTCGCCACGGCCGTGAAGAACAGCCGTGAGATGGCGCTGCTGCCCTACACGTCCACCGCGCGATAAGGAAAGGGTGACCGAAACATGAAGATCATCCTGACCCACGAGGTCACTGGCCTCGGCACCGCCGGCGAGGTCGTCGACGTCAAGGACGGGTACGCCCGTAACTACCTGATCCCGCGGAAGTTCGCGATCCGCTGGACCAAGGGTGGCGAGCAGGACGTGGCGCAGATCCGCCGCGCCCGCAAGATCCACGAGATCGCCACCATCGAGCAGGCCAACGAGATCAAGGCCAAGCTCGAGGGCACCGCGGTCCGTCTGGCCGTCCGCTCCGGCGACGCCGGTCGTCTCTTCGGTTCCGTCACCCCGGCCGACATCGCTTCGGCGATCGAGGCTGCCGGTGGTCCGAAGGTCGACAAGCGTCGTGTCGAGCTGGGCTCGCCGATCAAGTCGCTCGGTGGCCACGAGGCCTCCGTGCGTCTGCACCCTGAGGTTGCCGCCAAGGTCAACATCGAGGTCGTCTCTGCCTGAGCTCTGCTCTGAGCAGTGCTGAAGCACATGTGGGGCCGCACCCTTCGGGGTGCGGCCCCACACGCTTGCCGACTGCGTTTCACGTGAAACGGTCGTCTTTCGCGGGTGCGCCGTTTCACGTGAAACGGCGCATTACAAGTCAGCGCGTCGCGCCCGTCACGGCCCAGCGTCCCGAGCGGTAGCGGATCCAGAGCGTGATCATGCGGACCGTCATCATCAGTGCCATCGCGCCCCAGACCGCGGTGAGGCCGCCGCCAAAGACGGGGACCAGCAGCGCCACAGGCGTGAACACGGCGAGCGTGACCAGCATGGCCCAGGCCAGATACGGCCCGTCGCCCGCGCCCATGAGGACACCGTCCAGGACGTAGACGATCCCGCAAATGGGCTGGGACAGGGCCACGACGATGAGGGCGGGCAGGGCGGCGTCCTGTACGAGCTGATCGCTCGTGAACAGTGGGACGAACAGCGGCCTGGTGGCGACGATCAGTACGCCAAGGACGACTCCTGCGGCGATCCCCCACTCCACCATCCGACGGCACACGGCTCGTGCGCCCGGAGCGTCGTCCGCGCCGAGGTAGCGGCCGATGATCGCCTGGCCCGCGATGGCGATGGCGTCGAGGGCGAAAGCGGTCAGGCTCCACAGGGACAGGATGATCTGGTGCGCGGCCACATCGGCATCGCCGAGCCGTGCCGCGACGGCCGTCGCGATCATCAGGATCGCCCGGAGCGAGATCGTACGGACGAGAAGCGGCGCGCCCGCCTGGGCGCAGGCCCTGATACCGGCCGCGTCCGGACGCAGGGAAGCGCCATGGCGGCGGGCGCCTCGGACCACGACGACGAGATAGACGACCGCCATGCCGACCTGGGCGATGACGGTGCCCCAGGCCGAACCTGCGATGCCCAGGCCTGCGCCGTAGACGAGCGCGGCGTTCAGCCCGGCGTTGGCGATGAAGCCGGCGACCGCCACGTAGAGCGGGGTCTTGGTGTTCTGTAGTCCGCGCAGCACGCCGGTGGCGGCGAGGACGATGAGCATCGGGGGAATGCCGAGCGAGGAAATGCGCAGGTACGTGATCGCGTAGGGCGTCGCGGTGTCGGAGGCGCCGAAGAGTTCGACCAGCGACGGAGCCGTGGGGAGCGTGACCGCGACGACGACGGCGCCGAGGAAAAGGGCGAGCCAGATGCCGTCCATGCCCTGCTGGATGGCGGACTTCAGATCGCCGGAGCCGACGCGGCGGGCCACCGCCGCGGTGGTCGCATAGGCGAGGAAGACGAAGATGCTGACCGCGGTCTGGAGCAGGGCCGAGGCGACGGCAAGTCCGGCGAGCTGAGAGGTGCCGAGATGGCCGACGATGGCGCTGTCGACCATGAGGAAAAGCGGCTCAGCGACGAGTGCGCCGAAGGCGGGAACGGCGAGGGCGACGATCTCTCGGTCGTGCCGGCGTCGGGCGGCCTTGGGTGTCGCGGGAGCCTGTGTCATGGGCACCAATCTAATCTTCCACAGGTAAGAGATGCAATGCGAGAGTGACCCTTACTTGTGGAGGTCTTCCGCGTGTCGCGCGGCGGGGTTGGCGGAGATCTTGGGCCGACTGGGAAAGTTTTTCTTCTGCACAGCCGGTGGATGGGAAAACCGCAGGTCAGGTCATGTGTATGGAATAGCCTGAGGGCTTGTTCACAGCCCTGTCCACCGTGTCGTGCACAGGTTTTGCCAGGTTCTCCACAGCGAGGGGCCCGTCATCCACACCGCCTGTGGATAACCAGATTGGCTGACGGTGCCCACGGGCCTACCGTGGTGCGGCGCCCACCGTGTCCCGCGAGCTCGGAAACCTCACAAAACCGACGCGTCAGAAGCGGAGTTGGGCCTCTTATTTGTCAGTGTCGTGCCGTAGGAATGAGGGGTACGGCGAGGTCCGCTCGGCGGACGGGAGGAGGCGGCCCGGTGAGTATCTCCGAGCCTTTGGACGACCCCTGGGCCGACGACGGTCCCAGTGATCGCCTGCCCCCTTCCCGGCCGTTCCGGGGCGGTGGCCGAGGCCAGGGCGACCAGCACGAGCGCGGCAGCGAGGGCGGCGGCTGGGACGAGGGACCCGCCACGTTCGAGCGCGTTCCGCCGCAGGATCTTGATGCCGAGCAGTCCGTGCTCGGCGGCATGCTCCTGTCGAAGGACGCGATCGCGGACGTCGTCGAGGTCATCAAGGGCGCCGACTTCTACAAGCCGGCCCACGAAACGATCTTTCAGGCGATCCTCGACGTCTACGCCAAGGGCGAGCCCGCCGACCCGATCACCATCGCCGCGGAGCTGACCAAGCGCGGCGAGATCAACAAGGTGGGTGGCGCATCGTATCTGCACACCCTCGTGCAGACGGTCCCGACGGCGGCGAACGCGGAGTACTACGCGGAGATCGTCCACGAGCGCGCCGTACTGCGCCGTCTGGTCGAGGCCGGCACGCGGATCACGCAGATGGGATACGCGGGCGACGACGACGTCGACGAGATCGTCAACAGGGCGCAGGCCGAGGTCTACGCGGTCACCGAGCAGCGCACCAGCGAGGACTACCTCCCGCTCGGCGACATCATGGAGGGCGCGCTCGACGAGATCGAGGCGATCGGTTCGCGCAGCGGCGAGATGACCGGTGTGCCGACCGGCTTCACCGACTTCGACTCGCTCACCAACGGTCTGCACCCGGGCCAGATGATCGTCATCGCGGCCCGCCCCGCCATGGGTAAGTCGACGCTGGCGCTGGACTTCGCGCGTGCCGCGTCGATCAAGAACAACCTGCCCAGCGTCATCTTCTCCCTCGAAATGGGGCGCAACGAGATCGCGATGCGTCTGCTGTCGGCCGAGGCACGCGTGGCCCTGCACCACATGCGCTCCGGCACGATGACGGACGAGGACTGGACGCGGCTCGCGCGCCGGATGCCCGAGGTCTCGGCCGCGCCGCTGTACATCGACGACTCCCCGAACCTGTCGATGATGGAGATCCGCGCGAAGTGCCGTCGGCTCAAGCAGCGCAACGACATCAAGCTCGTGATCATCGACTACCTGCAGCTGATGCAGGCCGGTGGCTCCAAGCGCTCCGAGAGCCGTCAGCAGGAGGTCTCGGACATGTCCCGAAACCTGAAGCTGCTGGCCAAGGAGCTGGAGCTGCCGGTGATCGCGCTCTCCCAGCTGAACCGTGGCCCCGAGCAGCGCACGGACAAGAAGCCGCAGGTCTCCGACCTGCGTGAGTCCGGCTCCATCGAGCAGGACGCCGACATGGTCATCCTCCTGCACCGCGAGGACGCGTACGAGAAGGAGTCGCCGCGCGCGGGCGAGGCGGACATCATCGTCGGCAAGCACCGTAACGGTCCGACGGCCACGATCACCGTCGCCTTCCAGGGCCACTACTCGCGCTTCGTGGACATGGCCCAGACCTGATCAGAGGCGACCGGCGGGCGAGGATCAGCCTCCGGTGAAAACCGCTCGACGCCGGTGGGCGGCCGGGGTGGACTGGGCTCATGACGACATCCCCGGAAGAGTTGTTGCCCACCACGCGCCGCGCGCTCCTGCACCGCGTAGCCGTTGCCCAGAGCGAGGGGCGGGCGCCTTCATTGGTGGCCGCCGTCGCGCGGGACGGTGAGCTGGTGTGGACCGGGTCGCGTACCTCGGTGGACGGCCATGGGCCGGACGAGCACGTGCAGTACCGGATCGGTTCGATCACCAAGACGTTCACGGCCGTGCTGGTGATGCGGTTGCGTGACGAAGGGCTGCTGGATCTGGCGGACCCGCTGGAGAAGCACCTGTCGGGCACCGGTGTCGGCACGGTCACCATCGCCGAACTGCTCGCCCACACCGGCGGGTTGGCGGCCGAGACGCCGGGGGAATGGTGGGAGCGGAGCCCCGCGAGCCTGCGCCCGACTCTCGCGGACGTCCTCGGCGAACAGCCCTTCCGGCACCCCGTCGGGCGCCGCCACCACTACTCCAACCCCGGCTATACGCTCCTGGGCGCACTGGTCGAGGCGGTGCGAGGAGTGTCCTGGGAGAAGGCGCTGCGCGACGAGATCCTCGAACCCCTGGGGCTGACCCGCACCAGCGTCCAGCCACAGCAACCGCACGCCGGGGGCTGGGCCGTGCACCCGTACGCGGACGTGCTGCTTCCAGAGCCGAGTGAGGATCTGGGCCTGATGGCCCCCGCGGGTCAACTGTGGTCCACGGCAAGGGACTTGGCCGTCTTCGCGTCCTTCCTTGCGGTCGGGGACGACCGGGTGCTGAGTGCGGAATCGGTCCGGGAGATGCGGACCCCCGCCGCGCCGACGGTGCCGGGCGACTGGGAGGCCTCGTACGGGTTCGGCGTGCAGGTGGTGAGGGGCGGCGGCCTCACCCTGGCCGGACACACTGGCTCGCTGCCGGGGTTCGTGGCAGGTCTGTGGCTGTGCGAGGAGGAGGGGCTCGTGGCGGTCGCCCTCGCGAACTGCACCTCCGGGGTTCCTGTGGCGACGCTTGCCGCCGAGCTGCTGGCGACCGTCGCGGAGGCCGAACCGAGGTTGCCCGAACCGTGGCGGCCGCTCCCCGAGGTGGATGCGTCCGAACTGGAGCTGGTGGGGCCCTGGTACTGGGGGACTCAGGCCGTGGTGCTGCGCCTGGCGGCAGACGGTGGAGTGGAGCTGGGGCCGGCGGCCGAGGGCGGACGACGTTCCCGGTTCCGGTCGAACGGCGACGGCACCTGGACCGGGCTCGACGACTACTACGCGGGAGAACTGCTCCGGGCCGTCCGGCGGGACGACGGGACGGTGAGCCACCTCGACCTCGGGTCCTTCGTCTTCACGCGGGAGCCGTACCCGGCGGACGGGCCGGTGCCCGGCGGGGTGGACCCGGAGGGGTGGCGGGGCATTCCGCGGTGATGCGCAGCGAGGTCGGTCGGCTGTTTCACGTGAAACAGCCGACCGATGGGCCCTTCGCTCACAGCTGTAGCTTGAAGCCCAGATGCGAGCCCACGAAGCCGAGGCGCTCATAGAAGCGGTGGGCGTCGGTGCGTGTGGCATCGGAGGTCAGCTGCACCAACTGGCAGCCCTGGCGCCGGGATTCCTCGACGGCCCACTCGATGAGCTGCGTACCGAGGCCGCTGCCGCGCTCGTCCGTGTGGATGCGGACGCCTTCGATGATCGAGCGGGTGGAGCCCTTCCGGGAGAGCCCGGGGATGATGCTGAGTTGCAGCGTGCCGACGACGCTGGCCCCGCGCACGGCGACGACAAGGTGCTGATGGGCGTCGGCCGTCAGTCGTGCGTGCGCGGCGAGATACGGCGCGAGGTCCTCCGGTGACTCCCGCTGGGCGCCCAGCGGGTCGTCCGCCAGCATGGCGACGATCTGCGGAATGTCCTCGGCCGCGGCCGGCCTGATCTCAAGATCTCCCATGGACCGCAGCCTATGCGGGGCCTCCCGCCGACGGTGTGCCGCCCGGTCAGGCGACGGTGTGGAGCCCTTCGACCGCCTTGACCAGGGGGGCGAGCTCAGGGTTCTCGGCCGCGGCGTCGAGGGCCTCCCGCAATGCCGCGGAGTTCGTGGGCCGCGCCTCTTCGAGGAGCTCGAAGCCGGCGTCGGAGACGTTCGTGTAGATGCCCCGTCGGTCGGTCGGGCACAGGTAGCGCAGCAGCAGGCCGCGCTCCTCGAGCCGGGTGACCAGCCGCGTGGTCGCGCTCTGGCTCAGGACGACGGCATCGGCCACCTGCTTCATTTGCAGGTGCCCGCCCTCTCCGTCGTGCTGGCGGCTGAGGACGTCGAGGAGCGAGTACTCGCGCACGCTCAGCCCGTGTCGGGCCTGTAGCGCGCGCTCGATGTGGGACTCGATCCTGCCGTGCAGCAGGGAGAGTGCGCACCAGCCCTGGGAGAGGGCGGTCAGTGCGGGATCTGTGGCGGTCATGGCTACGTGGTTCCTCCGTCTCGGAGCGGCTCGCTTCCAGGGTAGTCGATGCGTGGGGGTTGCCCGCGTTTGCAATTAACCAGCGTCTGCAATTATTGTGAGGTCTCGTAAAGCGCACCCGCAACAGTCTGGAAGGGACCCCTTCAATGCCTCTCGCGCTTCTCGCCCTCGCGATCGGGGCCTTCGGGATCGGGACCACGGAATTCGTGATCATGGGGTTGCTCCCAGAGGTCGCGGGTGACTTCGGCGTCTCCATCCCGACGGCCGGATATCTGGTCACGGGCTACGCACTCGGCGTCATGTTCGGCGCCCCGCTGATGACCGCCCTGGGACAGCGCATCCCGCGCAAGCGGATGCTGATGCTGCTCCTCGGCTTCTTCATCGTCGGCAACCTGCTCTCCGCCGTCGCGCCCGTCTTCGCCGTCATGCTGATCGGCCGCGTGGTCGCCTCGCTCGCCCACGGCGCGTTCTTCGGCATCGGCTCGGTCGTCGCGGCCGAACTCGTGGCACCGCAGAAGAAGGCCGGAGCGATCGCCATGATGTTCACGGGCCTGACCGTCGCCAACGTCGTCGGTGTCCCGCTCGGCACGTTCATCGGCCAGACCGCCGGCTGGCGCGTCACCTTCACGGTCGTCGCCGCGCTCGGCGTCATCGGCCTCGTCGGTATCGCCAAGCTCGTACCCGACCTGCCCAAGCCGGAAGGCGTGCGGCTCCGTCACGAACTGGCCGCCTTCAAGAACGTGCAGGTCGTGCTCGCCATGGCGATGACCGTGCTCGGCTTCGGCGGCGTCTTCGCGGCCATCACCTACATCGCGCCGATGATGACGCATGTCGCCGGCTTCGCGGACGGCTCCGTCACCTGGCTCATGGTCCTCTTCGGCCTCGGCATGGTGGCAGGCAACCTCACGGGAGGAAAGTTCGCCGACCGTGCCCTGATGCCCATGCTGTACGTGTCGCTGGGGGCGCTCGCCCTCGTACTCGCCCTGTTCACGGTCACCGCGCACAACCAGGTGCTGTCCGCGATCTCCATCGTGCTGATCGGTGCGTTCGGCTTCGCGACCGTGCCGCCGCTGCAAAAGCGCGTCCTCGACCAGGCGTCCGGTGCCCCGACGCTCGCCTCGGCCGTCAACATCGGCGCCTTCAACCTCGGCAACGCCCTCTCCGCCTGGCTCGGCGGCATGGTGATCGCCGCGGGCCTCGGCTACACCTCCCCGAACTGGGTCGGCGCCGTGCTCGCCGCGGCCGCTCTCGTCCTGGCCGTGCTGTCCGCGGCCCTGGAGCGCCGCTCGCCCGCTCCTAGCCGGATCGTCGCGGCCGCCGAGCAGCCGCGCACCGAGCCGGCCCACCACTGACCCGAACCCCCGGACGGCGGGGACGACGACGCCCCCGCCCCACAGCAGCACCCCGCAAGGAGCACCACCTCATGAGCACCACCGCCATCGCCCCGCTCAGCACGCAGGACGCCGAGACCCTGGTCTCCGCCGCTCGCCTCGCAGCAGAGGCGGCCGGAGTCACCGTCAGCGTCACCGTCCTCGACGCGGGCGGGCACCTCCTGGCCTTCCGCCGCGACGACCGCGCCGTCCTCATCTCCGGTGAGACCAGCACGCGCAAGGCGTACACCGCGCTCCAGCTGAACGCCCCCACCGCCGACCTCGTCGACCTGGTCAAGCCCGAGGGGCCCTTCCACACCCTGCCCACCGCGCTGGACCGCCCGCTGCTGTTCATCGCAGGCGGCCTGCCGGTCCACCGCGACGGCCGACTCATCGGCGCCATCGGCGTCGGCGGCGGCGCCCCCGAGCAGGACCACGGCTTCGCCACCGCGGCTGTGGAGGCCCTCGCGTAACAGCGCGAGTACGCGCCCCGTCCGCCCCAAGTCGCCGCAGAACAGCGGCACTTGGGGCGTAGGTGTGTTCAGCCCGCGGCCACGGTCAGCGGTGCGAAGCGGCGGGTCCAGTCACCGGGCAGATCCGAAGCCCCGTAGTTCATCACCGCGTTGAGGCCGACGGACTCGAGCCCGCGCCCCTTGAGCCACGCCAGCAGCTCCTCGTGGCGCACGTCGATATCGGTGCGCAGCGGCCGGTCCGTGCCCGCGGCGAGCGAGGCCACGAGGGCCTGTGCCGTCGCGGTGTCACGAGCGACGAGAGGGCCGACGACATGGGTGTCCTCGTTGGGCCAGGCGGCCGCAAAGCCGATGAGCCCACCACCGGCGCCGCCGTCCCGGCCGTCCACGGCCACCCGCAACTGGTCCGCGAATGCCGGGAGTCGCGTGATGACATGCGTACGGTCCGGGCCGAAGACCTCGGCGTCCAGGCGGAGGATCGCAGTGAGGTCCTCCGCGGTGGCCGCGCGTGTGGTGACGTCGGGCAGGGCCCCGCCCGCGGCGAAGCGGCCGCGCACCATCTCCGCCCGCCCAGTGACCTTGAAGCCCAACTCCTCGTAGAGCGGCTGCCCGTACGGCGTCGCGTGGAGCGTGAGCGGGGTCGTGCCCGCCCGCTCGACGACGTGGCGCATCAGGCGCCTGCCGACCCCCTGCCGCGCGTGCCGTTCAGCGACCAGGACCATGCCGATCGCCCCGAGTTCGGGTCGCTCCCGGGGGCCGTACTCGGTCACCACACAGGCGCTGACCAGACCGCCGTCGGGGTCGTCGATGCCCAAGCCGGTACCGGCGGAGAGCAGCAGCCGCCACTTGTGTTCCTCACGGGGCCAGCCCCGGTCCTCGGACAGGTCGGCGCACGCGAGGACATCGCGGAGGGTGAGGCGGCGGATGGGCAGGCCGGAGAGGGAAGGTGTCGACACGCAGGTCAGGCTGTCGGACTTCACCCCGTGGCGTCCACCGCTTTGTGGAGAGTGCCCTGGTGCTTTCGGCCACGCGGGAGTTTCACGTGAAACATCGCGGCGGGGCCTCACCCGCCCACCCTCGACGGCGTCTGGCGCGTGAATTGGCGCGCCGAGACCGGTAATTGAGGAATTTACGAAGTGGCCGGTGTTCGCTTAATCCGCAGTTATGCCGGTAGGGGGTTGTCGACTTCGCGGCGGCCGGTATCGTCGGGTCCGGATCGCGCCGGGTGGCCGAAGAAGGCCGAGGGGAAGCCCGTGGTGCGCGCAGGCCCACGCAGCCTAACGGGACGGAGAGATCGAAGACCTGCACTTTCCGCTTTGCGTTCTGGGCAATGGCACCGGGTGGCATGCTGCGACGAGGGGACTGCGGACAATGTCACACTCTTGGCTTACTTGTCAGTAGCCGTCCGGAATGCAGTGTTCAATGTGGACTGCATTGTCGTCGAGGCACGCGGGGGAAAGCCCACAGTTTCCGGGCGCGGAACAGCTCGGGAGTACGTTGACCGACCGAAATATGTTCGAGGCGAGGCACAGCATGGACGCTCCGACCACTACGCCGTCGGCCGGTTCCGGTTCTGACGGTTCGGACGGTGGGGGCGGCTGGTTCACACCGCGCACGGCCCCGGCCCCGCAACCGCCGACCACCGGATCCGGACAGGACGCGACGCAGGAGGAGCACCGAATACCGGAGCCGCGTCAGGCGCCGCCCGGGCAGCAGACGCAGCAGCCCACTCCGCCGCGCGCCGCCGAGACGCCCGGCCCCGTGGCCGCCCCCGCGCGCCCCGCTCCCGCGCAGGCGTCCCCCGACGCGATCCTCGTCCGCCGCACCATGGAAGAGGTCGGCCCCGTCGCCGACCGGGTCACCTCGTACTTCTACGCCCTGCTCTTCGTGCGCCACCCCGAGCTGCGCCCGCTCTTCCCCGCGGCGATGGACACCCAGCGCGACCGGCTCCTCAAGGCGCTGCTGACCGCCGCCGAGCACATAGACAACAAGCCCGTCCTGGTGGCGTACCTGAAGAACTTGGGCCGCGGACACCGCAAGTACGGCACGCAGGCCGACCACTACCCAGCCGTCGGCGAGTGCCTGATCGCCGCGCTCACCCAGTACGCGACGACCACGTGGGACGCGGAGACCGAGGCCGCCTGGGTCCGTACGTACACGACGATCTCCCAGGTCATGATCGACGCGGCGGCCGAGGACGAGCTGAAGGCGCCGGCCTGGTGGATGGCCGAGGTCGTCTCGCACGATCTGCGCACCCCCGACGTCGCCGTCGTGACCGTGCGGCCCGATCAGCCCTACCCGTTCCTGGCCGGGCAGTACACGACGCTGGAGACGCCCTGGTGGCCGCGGATCTGGCGGCACTACTCGTTCGCCTCCGCGCCCCGCTCGGACGGGCTGCTCTCGTTCCACGTGAAGGCCGTCCCGGCGGGCTGGGTGTCCAACGCCCTGGTGCACCGGGCCCGCCCCGGCGACGTACTGCGCCTCGGCCCGCCCGCGGGCTCCATGACCGTCGACCACACCACCGACAGTGGGCTGCTCTGCCTGGGCGGCGGCACGGGCATCGCGCCCATCAAGGCGCTCGTCGAGGACGTGGCCGAGCACGGGCACCAGCGCTCGGTCGAGGTGTTCTACGGCGCCCGCACCAACCACGACCTGTACGACATCGACACGATGCTGCGCCTCTCACAGAGCCACGCGTGGCTCTCGGTGCGTCCCATCGTCGACCAGCAGGCCCACCTCCAGCTGCCGGACGCGGTGCGCGAGTACGGCCCCTGGAACGAGTACGACGCGTATCTCTCCGGGCCTCCCGGCATGATCCGCAGCAGCATCGACGCCTTGCGGCGCAGCGGTGTCCCCGGCAGCCGGATCCGGCACGACTCGGTCGAGGACCTGGTCGCGGCGGCGGACTGAGCGCCGCCACCGGGGCCCGGTGACGAGCGGCGTCAGCCCAGATCGGGCGCGTGCATCGCCCGTACGCCCTCGATGTTGCCGTCCAGGTAGTGCCGCAGCGAGAGCGGCACCAGATGGACCGAGGCGATGCCGACGCGGGTGAACGGCACCCGCACGATCTCGTAGCCGCCGCACGGGTCCTCGATCTCGGGCCCGTGCCGCTGGTCGGTGTCCATCGACTCCAGTCGGCAGACGAAGAAGTGCTGGACCTTCACGCCGGTCGCGCCGCCGTCCTCGCCGATGTGCTCGACGGTGTCCACGAAGCAGGGCACCACGTCGACGATCTTGGCGCCGAGTTCCTCGTGCACCTCGCGATGGAGGGCGTCCACGACGGTCGTGTCCTCCGGCTCGACCCCGCCACCGGGAGTCACCCAGTACGGATCGACGCCGGGCTTGGTCCGCTTGATCAGGATCAGGTTGTCGCCATCCAGCAGGACGGCGCGTGCGGTGCGCTTGACCACGGGTCGGACGGTCATGGGAGAAATGTGGCCCGGCTGGTTCCACGTGAAACATCCCGCATCGCTCGGCGCCCCGATCACGACCAGTCGACGGCAGCACGCAGTAGCCACTCGTGCGCCCGCGCGATGTGCGGCATGGCCAGTGTGCCGGTGCGCACCACCAGGAAGTACGTGCGCAGCGGTGGCACGGGTGGGTCGAGCAGCGCGACGATCTCCCCGCGCTCCAGGTTCTCCTCGCAGAGATAGCGCGGCAGAACGGCGAGGCCGGCGCCCGCCATCACACAGGCCAGCACCGCACGCAGATCCGGTACGACGACCGTGCCGGAGACGGCGGGCCGGGAATCGAAGACCGCGGCCCAGTAGCGGCTGACCAGGGGCAACGACTCGTGCACCTCGACCACGGGGAACTTCTCCAGCGACGGTGCCGCGTCCGGATGCAGCATGCCGCGGCCGATCCGGGCGGCCAGGCGAGGCGCGGCGGCCAGGACGTGCTCCTCGTCGCAGAGCGGAGTCGCCGTGAGCAGGGCGCCGCGTGGACGGGCCGTCGCGATGGCCAGATCGTGATGCCCCGCAGCGAGTCCCTCCAGGGTTTCCTCGGCCGTGCCGAAGCTCGCCCGTAACGCGATGCTCTGTCCGTCGTCCCGGGTCAGGGCCGTCAGCGCGGGCAGGGCGCGCTCCGCGGTGAACTCGGGAGGCCCCGCCAGGTGCAGGGTGCGTACGGCGGACTCCTCGTCGAGACCGGCCTCGGCGATCTCCACGAGGGCGTCGAGATGCGGGGCCGCCTTGTGGGCCAGCTCGTCGCCGATCGTCGTGGCGGTCACACCGCGCGCCTGGCGCAGGAAGAGCGGACGCCCCAGCTGCCGCTCCAGCGTGCGGATCTGGGAGGTGACGGCCGGCTGGGACAGGCCGAGCAGAGCGGCGGCGCGCGTGAACGAACCGGCGCGGTGCACCGTCACAAAGGTGCGCAGCAACGCGAGATCCATCGCGGCACGCCTCCCTCCCCAACCCCCGGCGCGCCCAACTATAAATAAGTCGATAGGTCTCTGTCGCTACCGTGATTGGACACTGACACAGAGTCAACTAGCCTTGTTCGCGCGGTTCTTCGCGCGTTGAGAGCCGGGACGGTCCGAGCCACGAGGGGGGAGGCTCGGACCGTCCGTTGTGCGTAGCGCGGTACTAGCCGACCGGCGGCATCACCGGTCGTGGGCCTCGTCCAGCGCCCGCAGCACGTCCGCCACCAGGTCCTCGGTGGTCTCGGCGCCCGCGGAGAAGCGGATGAAGCCCTCGGCGACGGCGTCCCCGCCCCAGCGTCCGCGCCGCTCGGCGGTGGACCGTACGCCGCCGAAACTCGTCGCGTCGTCCACCAGGGTCAGGGCGTCGAGGAACCGCTCGGCCCGTGCGCGCGAGGCCAGTTCGAAGGAGACCACGCAGCCGAACCGCCGCATCTGCCGCGCGGCGACGGCATGGGACGGATCGCCGGGCAGACCGGGGTGGCGCACCCCGGAGACGTCCGCCCGCTCGAGCAGGGCGTGCGCCACGGCCAGCGCGTTGGCGCTCTGCCGCTCGGCGCGCAGTTCGAGCGTGGCGAGGGACCGGTGCGCGAGCCAGGCCTCCATCGGCCCCGGAATCGCCCCGACGATCTTGCGCCAGCGTTTCACCGAGGCGATCGACTCGGCGTCGGCGCACGCGACGTAGCCGAGCAGGAGGTCGCCGTGGCCCGTGAGCTGCTTGGTGGCACTGGCCACCGCGAAGTCGGCGCCGAGCTCAAGGGGGCGCTGCCCGAGCGGCGTCGCGAGCGTGTTGTCCACGGCGACGAGCGCCCCGCGTGCGTGGGCGGCGTCGGCGAGGCGCCGGACGTCACAGACGTCGAGGCCGGGGTTGGACGGCGTCTCCAGCCACAGCAGGCGCGCCCCGTCGAGCACGTCGAGCTGCGCGTCACCGCCGGTCGGCGCGGTGCGCACCTCGATCCCGTACGCCGTGAGCTGCTCGCGGACGAGGGGGAAGACCTGGTACCCGTCGGCCGGCAGAACCACCGTGTCGCCCGCGCGCAGCTGCGAGAAGAGGACCGCGGAGATCGCGGCCATGCCGGAGGCGAAGGCCAGCGTCTCCACGCCGGAGCGCCCGGGAGCCTCCAACTCGCTGATGGCGCGCTCGAGATGCGTCCACGTCGGGTTCTCGTCGCGGCCGTACGCATAGGGCCCCGACACATCGCCGGGCAGATGGAAGTGTGCGGCGAACACCGGCCCCGGCAGGGTCGGTTCGTTCTTGACCGGTTCGGGAAGACCGGCCCGGACCGCCCTCGTACCGTCTCCCGGCTCCTGTGCCGAAGGCTCCGTCATGCGCCCCGTCCCTCCACTGCCTCGCGTACGGAGGCGAGAAGGCCCTCGGACGCCGCCTCGACCAGCTTCAGACACTCCTCGAAGCCGCCCAGACCGCCGTAGTACGGGTCGGGGACGTCCAGGTCCGAGGGATCGGCCCCGGAGTCGTAGGACCGCAGCAGGTGCACCTTCTCGGCGTCCTCGGGCGTCGACGCCAGGCGGCGCAGGGCGCGCAGATGTCCGTGGTCGAGCGCGACGACCAGGTCGAGGCGCGCGAACCACTCGCCGTGGAACCGGCGGGCCGTGTGCTCGGCGGTGTAGCCGTTCTCGGTGAGGACGCGGACGGTGCGCGGGTCGGCGCCGTCGCCCTCGTGCCAGCCGTCCGTCCCCGCGCTGTCGATCTCGACGAGGCCGTCGAGCCCCGCCTCCTCGACGCGGGCGCGGAAGACGTGCTCGGCCATCGGCGAGCGGCAGATGTTGCCGGTGCAGACGAAACAGACGCGGTAGGTCATTCTCGGCCGCTCTCAGTCCTTGCCTTCGGGCAGTACGACGTTCAGCGCCCAGGAGACGATCGACACGATCAGGCCACCGAGGATCGCGGTCCAGAGGCCGTCGACGTGGAAGCTCAGATCCACCTGATCGGCCAGCCACGAGGTCAGCAGCAGCATCAGGGCGTTCACGATCAGCGTGATCAGGCCGAGCGTGAGGATGAACAGCGGGAAGGTCAGGAGTTTCACGACCGGCTTCACGATCACGTTGACCAGGCCGAAGATGAGGGCGACGAGGATCAGCGTGCCGACCTTTTTGCCGGTGCTGTCGCCGGTGAGAATGATCTTGTCGAGCACCCAGACCGCGACGGCCAGGGCTCCCGCGTTGGCGATCGTCTTGACTAGGAAATTCTTCATGTGTCTGATCGTTGCAGACATGACTGGTGACAGGGGTGGGCGAGAAGGATGAAGGCGTTCCGGCTGGATGAGCTCGAGGCGGAGAGAGCCGCCAATGACGGGGCGTATCTGCAGTTTCTGCGGGAGCGAAACATGTCGGTCGGGCTGTACGCGCTCGACGCGGGCACCCAGGACCCCCAGCAGCCGCACAGCCAGGACGAGGTCTACCTCGTGGTGAGCGGCCGCGGTTCCATCACGGTCGGCATGGAGACGACCCAGGTCGGCCGGGGCAGCGTCGTGTACGTGCCGGCCGGTGTCGCACACAAGTTCCACCACATCAGTGAGGACCTGCGCGTCCTTGTCGTCTTCTCGCCCCCGGAAGGCTGAGGCACCGCCTCGGGGTTCCCTAGGGGTCGGGTCAGGGGAGGACAAGGGATCGGAAGGGCCCGTGCGGGCCTTTGACGTGCCAGCATCGAATCAGAAGCTCGAAGCGCAAGCATCGAGGCAGAGTCCGGAAGAGACAACACCGGAAGAGACAACGAAGGAGCGATGGCAGTGCGAGAGATATTCGCGGACATGCCGTGGTGGGTGAAGTGGGTCGCGGTGCCGGTCATCGCCATCGTCGTGTTCGGCGGTCTGATCGCCAGCGTCGTCGGCTTCGTGATCGGCCTGCTGTTCAAGGTGCTCGTGTTCGCCGCACTGGTGGGTGGACTCATCTACGTAGTGCGGAAGTTCATGGTCGGTTCGTCGTCGCGGAGCCGCGACTGGTGAAGCCGGGCGCACTTGTGTGCGGATCCCGGTCGTTGCGTCGCGCTACCTTTCGCACGACCGGGGGAAGTTTCCTTGCGCGGCGGGCACCAATCGGTGGCCAAGGGTTAGAGTCCGGAATTCGATGGCTTTAGCCCCCTGCGAGCCTCGAACACGCGGGGGTCCCCCACGCGCATCGGGAGTGAACCTTGGCCACGGTCGATACCGCACCCGCCGCCCCGCAGACACTCATCGGCTCCGTACAGCGAGCCATGCGACTGCTCGAGGCGGTCGCTTCCCATGACGACGGGGCGCCGGCCAAGCAGCTCGCGCGGGAAGCCGGCCTCGCCCTTCCCACCGCGTACCACCTCCTGCGCACGCTGGCTCATGAGGGATATCTCCGCCGGGAAAACGGCGTCTTCGTTTTCGGTGACGCCGCCGAGCGTTTGAGCAGCAGCGGAGCGCAGCAGAATCGTCGCAGCATGATCACCGACGCGCTGCGGCACTGGCGCGACACCATCGGCGTCCCGGTCTATTTCGCGGTCTACCGCGACGGCGAGATCGAGCTCGTCGCCGTCGCCGACACCCCCGGCAACCCGGCAGTCGAGGAGTGGGCCGACTTCCGGGAGACCGGCCACGCCCACGCCATCGGTCAGTGTCTGCTCTCCCAGCTCGACGAGGCGGCCCGCAGGGACCACCTCGACCGCTATCCCGCGCAGTCCATCACTCCGTACTCGGTGCGTGACGACCGCGCGCTGCTGCGGAAGCTGAGTCGGGTGGGCCGCATGGAGCCGGTCGTCGAACGCCAGGAGTACGCGCTGGGCACGGCCTGCGCCGCGTTCCCCCTGACGATCGGGTCTACCGCGGCAACGTTGGCCATTTCTCTCCCTTCCCATCAGGCGGAGAAACTGCTGCCCACGGCCCGCCGGTTGCAGCACGAGATCGGCAGGCTGGTAGGAACACTCGCCTTCTCTATCAGCATTTGAAAACTCACTCCTTGTAATCCTGTGTGTACGTTGAGCAAGATGCCAGCAGTGTCAGGGAGATAAATCCTGGCCAATCGACGGCAAGTTGACGGGGTAGGCGATGCGCGAGTCGGTACAAGCAGTTCAAGCAGAGGTCATGATGAGCTTCCTCGTCTCCGAGGAGCTCTCATTCCGCATTCCGGTGGAGCTCCGGTACGAGTCCACCGATCCGTATGCCGTGCGGCTGACCTTCCATCTTCCCGGAGACGCGCCTGTGACCTGGGCGTTCGGCCGGGAGCTCCTCGTCGACGGGGTCAACGGGGCAACGGGTGAAGGAGACGTACAGGTCACACCGGTGGAGCGGGTGGGCGGCGCGGTCGGCGAGATGCCGGGAGAGGTGCACATCAGGCTCCAGGTCGGCGCGGACCAGGCCTTGTTCCGGGCCGGAGTCGCACCGCTCGTCGCGTTCCTCGACCGGACGGACAAGCTCGTCCCGCTCGGCCAGGAGGAATCGGGCGCGGACTTCGAGTCCGACCTCGACGAGGCCCTCGACCGGATCCTCGCCGAGGAGCAGAGCGCGGGCTGACTCCCCATCGGCCCGCACGACGGCAGACGGCGACACCAGACGGTTTGTACGACACAGGAACGGACGTAACGCTTCAGCAGCGCGGTGCACCCGAGCAGTTCCGCGCTTTTCAGCGTTTACGCCGCCGGCCTCCGCCACCGCGGCCAGGAGCGGGAGCGGCCTTCACGGGCCCCCGCTTCTCCGGGCGGTCGGCGGAGACCACGAGCGCGGCCAGTGCGGTGGTCACCGGCACCGAGGCGACGAGGCCGATCGAGCCGACCAGCGTGCGCACGATCTCCTCGGCCACCAGCTCGCTGTTGGCCACGTCGGCGACGCTGCTCTGCGCGATCGAGAAGAGCAGCAGCAGCGGCAGCGCGGCGCCCGCGTAGGCCAGGACGAGCGTGTTGACGACGGACGCGATGTGGTCGCGCCCGATACGGATGGCCGCCCGGTACAGGGCGCGCCGGCCCAGCGTCGGGTTCGCCTCGTGCAGTTCCCACACGGCAGAGGTCTGGGTGACCGTCACATCGTCGAGCACGCCGAGCGAGCCGATGATGACGCCGGCGAGCAGCAGACCGCTCATGTCGATGTCCGGGTACAGGCCGTGGATCAGCCCCGTGCTGTCGTCGGTGTTGCCCGTCAGGGCCGCCCAGCCGATGAACAGCGAGCCCAACAGGCCGATCAGCAGCAGCGAGACGAGGGTGCCGAGCACGGCGACGGAGGTTCTGGCCGTCAGGCCGTGACACATGTAGAGCGCGATCAGCATGATGGCGCTGGCGCCGACGACCGCGACGACGAGGGGGTTCGATCCCTGGAGAATCGCGGGCAGGATGAAGAAGGTCAGCACCATAAAGCTGATCGCGAGCGCGACCAGTGCCATGACGCCGCGCATCCGGCCCACCACGACCACGGCCAGGGCGAAGATTCCGGCCAGCAGCATCATCGGAACCTTGCGGTTCACATCGGTGACCGAGTACTGCAACTCCTTCGGTGCGTCGGGCGCATAGGCGGCGATCACCTTCTGGCCCTCGTGCAACTGCCGCGGTGAATCCGGCTGGACGACCTCGGTGAACGTACGGCCCTTGTCCTTGCCGCTGTCGATCCGGATCGTCGCGTTCTCGCAGGTGCCACTGGACTTCTGCTTGCCGGTCGTGCCCTGCTGCGCCGTGGGGTCCCCGGTGGGGCTCTGCCCCTGGGCGTGCACGGACGAGCAGTCGACCTTCTCGACCCGGGTGACCGTGGCCTGCTGCGTCTGCCGGTCGAAGCCGACCCCGCTGCGCTCGTGCGGGGGCGCGCCGCCCGGCCAGAGCACCACGAGACCCACGACGACCGCGACCGAGAACGGGATCAGGACGGCCGCGATCACTTTGCGCAGATGCCGCGAGACAGGTGCCGCTGGACCATGGCTGTGGGAGTGCCCGTGCGGCGGGTGGGACGGCGGAGCTGGGGGCTGCTGGCTGGTGGTCACCGCCAGATCATCGCAAGAACGGAGGGGGCCCTCTGGTCAACGCGGCGTACGTCACGTTAGCGTGGAGGCGCTTTTGCCATCGCGGGAGCTCGGAGCACCGGGCTGAGAGGGCGCTGACCTTCGTCCCAGCGCGTTTCACGTGAAACAGCGTGGAACGGCGTGACCAGGGGACGGATATCGCTGCGTCGACCGCTGAACCTGTTACCGGGTAATGCCGGCGTAGGGAGTAGGTCTCATGACCACAACGGACGCACACACGCCTGCCTCCAGCTCGACCGAGGAGGCCGGCCAGTCCATCGGCTGGCACAAGGGGTACATCAGGGGCTCGCGCCCCGACCTCCAGGTGCCGGTCCGTCAGGTGCACCTCACCAATGGGCAGTCGGTGACGCTGTACGACACCTCAGGTCCGTACACCGACCCGACCGTCGACACCGATGTCCGCCGCGGCCTCGCGCCGCTGCGGGAGAACTGGATCATCACCCGCGGCGACACCGAGGAGTACGCGGGCCGCCCCGTCCGTCCCGAGGACGACGGCATCAAGCACACGTCGCCGCGCGGCGGCCTGCGCAACCTCGACGCGGTCTTCCCCGGCCGCCCGCGTCAGCCTCGCCGAGGCCGCGACGGTCGGGCCGTGACCCAACTCGCGTACGCCCGCCGGGGGGAGATCACCCCGGAGATGGAGTACGTGGCCATCCGGGAGAACGTCGCGCCGGAGGTCGTGCGCGAGGAGATCGCGGCGGGCCGGGCCGTGCTGCCCGCCAACGTCAACCACCCGGAGATCGAGCCGATGATCATCGGCAAGCGATTCCTGGTGAAGGTCAACGCCAATATCGGCAACTCGGCCGTGACGAGCTCCATCGAGGAGGAGGTGGACAAGATGACCTGGGCGACCAAGTGGGGCGCCGACACGGTCATGGACCTCTCCACCGGCCGCAACATCCACACCACGCGCGAGTGGCTGCTGCGCAACTCCCCCGTGCCGATCGGCACCGTGCCGCTCTACCAGGCCCTCGAAAAGGTCGACGGCAAGGCCGAGGAGCTGTCCTGGGAGATCTACCGGGACACCATCATCGAGCAGGCCGAGCAGGGCGTGGACTACATGACGGTCCACGCGGGCGTCCGCCTCCCGTACGTCCCGCTGACCGCCGACCGCAAGACCGGCATCGTCTCGCGCGGCGGCTCGATCATGGCCGCGTGGTGCCTCGCGCACCACAAGGAGAGCTTCCTCTACGAGAACTTCGAGGAGCTCTGCGAGATCCTCGCGGCGTACGACGTCACGTACTCGCTCGGCGACGGCCTGCGCCCCGGCTCCATCGCGGACGCCAACGACGAGGCGCAGTTCGCGGAGCTGAGGACGCTCGGCGAGTTGAACTCCATCGCCAAGCGCCACAACGTGCAGACGATGATCGAGGGCCCGGGCCACGTCCCGATGCACAAGATCAAGGAGAACATCGACCTCCAGCAGGAGATCTGCGAGGAGGCGCCGTTCTACACGCTCGGCCCGCTGACCACCGACGTCGCCCCGGCGTACGACCACATCACGTCCGGGATCGGCGCCGCGATGATCGCCTGGTGGGGCACGGCGATGCTCTGCTACGTCACGCCGAAGGAGCACCTGGGACTGCCCAACCGCGACGACGTGAAGACCGGTGTCATCACGTACAAGATCGCGGCGCATGCGGCGGACCTCGCCAAGGGGCACCCGGACGCGCAGGCCTGGGACGACGCGCTCTCCGACGCCCGCTTCGAGTTCCGTTGGGAGGACCAGTTCAATCTGGCCCTCGACCCGGACACGGCGCGGGAGTTCCACGACGAGACGCTGCCGGCGGAGCCCGCGAAGACGGCGCACTTCTGCTCGATGTGCGGGCCGAAGTTCTGCTCGATGAAGATCTCGCAGGACATCCGCCGCGAACACGGCAGCACGTCCTCGGAGATCGAGGAGGGCATGGAGCAGAAGTCCAAGGAGTTCGCGCAGGCCGGCAACCGCGTGTATCTGCCGATCGCCGACTGACGGCATGCGCGCATGACGGTGAGGCCCCTCGTGCCCGAGGGGCCTCGTCGTCGAACGGCCCGTGACCGCCGGAGGGTCAGTCCGGCTGGTGGTCCGGGCCGCCGAAGTCCGGGCTGGAGAAGTCCGGGCTCGAATAGCCGGCGCGCTGGCCCGTGGCCGTGCCGCCGCCGTCGGGGCTGCTGAACCCCGGCCTGTTGTAGCCGAGGTGCGGCATGCGCCCGCCGGAGCCGCCGCGGCCCCCGAGCTGCGAGCCGCCGCCCGTCGACGGATCCGCCAGGGCGTCCCGCAGGAACGGCAGGATGCCCCGGTCCAGGAGCGCGACGCGCCAGGCTTCCCTGGCCTGCTTCACTTCCTCGCTGGCCTCGCCGTGCGTGCTCGCCTGGAGCGACGTCGAGCCGTTGCGCAACGCCGCGAGCAGCAGGCAGACGGCCGCGACGAGAATGCTCGCCGCGGTGATCGCGCCGAAGACCCAGCCGAAGGTGCGCAGGGTCCTGGCGAAGGCCGGTACCGGGTTGAGCATGCTCAGGACGTAGCCGACGATCAGGAAGATCACGGCCGCGGTCCCGGCAAGGACCGGGGCGAGCACGACGGCGACCGCGGCGACGCCCGGTCCCGTGCTCTCCCCGCTGGAGTTGCCTCCTTCGCGTAGCGGACGCAGGAGCCGCGGTGTGGAGCGCAGTTCCTCGCGGATCTTGACGTAGCGCTGGTACTCGTCGGCGGCCGCCGTGTTGATCAGTGCGGCGGCGCCGAGCGCCATCGTGCGCAGCTGTTCGGGGTTGAGCCGCTGGCCCACGGCGGCGAGTTCAGGCCGATTCGGTGCGGTACGCAGCGCGTCATCGAGGAGCCGCTCGAACTCGGGACGGTCCTCGTTCAGCAAATGCGGAGCGCTGTTCATGTGCATCCCCCGATGCTCCGTAGGGCTTGGTGGCCCGCATGGGTGCGAGCCGTCGGGCAGAAACGGAGGGGAGCCTGCTACGGATAAGCCGATGGTAGAGCTGTCACGGCACGCGGTGACAGGGGGTTTCCGGAAATTGGCCCGGCGGCCGGTCGGATCCTCCGCTTTCGCGCCTGCCCCGCGAAATCTCAGACATCCATGGGGAGTTGCTGGACGAGCAGCTTTCCGGCCATGGTCACGCCGCCGTCCATGGCGATGGCCAGGCCGTTCGCGTACACGTGCGGCCCTTCGACGGGGGGCCTGCTGTCCTCGCTGTCCCCGTCCTCACCACCGACCTCACCGAGCAGATACGGGATCGGGCTGTGGCCGTGCACGATGCGCGAGCCGCCATAGGCGTCGAGCAGCTGTCGCACGGCGCCGGGACCCGATTCCTCGTCCTTGAACGCGAACCGCTTGGTGAACTTGCGGAACAGGTCCCAGCACTCGTCCGCGTCATTGCGCGTGAGGGTCTCGCGCACCGTGTCGTTGACGGCCTCGATGGAGTCGCCGTAGTCGAGATACGCGGTGGTGTCCGAGTGCGTGAGCAGGTGGTCGTCCTCGATCTCGATCGCGTCGAGCCGGGACATCCACTGAAGATGCACGTCCTGGAGGCGGTCCATGTCGGCCTTCTGCCCGCCGTTGAGCAACCAGGCCGCCTGGAACGTGGCCGTGCCGGCCCCCGAGTTCACGGGCGTGTCGCCGAACCGCTTCGCGCCGAGCAGCAGCAGCTCGTGGTTGCCCATGAGCGCCTTGCAGTAGCCGCCCGCGGCCGCCGCCTCCGCGGACAGCCGCATGACGAGATCGATGACGCCGATCCCGTCGGGCCCGCGGTCGGTGAAGTCGCCGAGGAACCAGAGGCGGGCGGTGCCCGCCGCCCAGTTGCCCTCGGCGTCGATCAGGCCCTTCTCGTGGAGCGCGGCGACCAGCTCGTCGAGATAGCCGTGCACATCGCCGACGACGTACAGCGGGCCGAGGCCCTCGTCCCCCGTGGGCGCGGGCTGCGGCGACTCGACCTGGACGGTGTCGCCCCGGTTGATGACCGGCAGATCGCGCTCCGTCGGCGTGTAGCCCTCGGGATACGGCTCGGGAATCTCGGCGTCGGGCGCGGGGACGTCGGGGTCCGTCGGCTGTACGTTCGCCGGTACGTCATGGACGTACGCGGGAACACGGAAGTCGCGCAGCGTCTCCGTGCCCGCTGCGGTTCCCGGACCGGCCCCCTGAGTCATCGACCCCTCCACCACCATTGCGCCGCCTGTGCACCGTATCGGACTGCCTGGTCGCAGCGGCCCGCGGTGTCGTGCGCCCATCATAGGAATGCGGCTCGCGCTGTGTGATGCACCAGGGGTGGTGAATCGGTGACGGGCGGCTGATCGCCGTGCATTTCTCCCGAATTGGTGTGGACTTTTCTCTTCGGAGGAGTCGATGGAGGGGGCGGCCGGGGCTCTCAGCTCTGTCCCGGAGAGCGCGGAGGACTGACCGTGGTGCGGTGCGGGCGCCGCTGGGACGAGGTCCGCACGATGAGATCGGTCGGCATCACCTGCTCGACCGGCTGGTCGGACTCGACGCCTTCGATGGCGTCGATGAGGAGCTGCACGACGGATGTTCCGATCCGCCGCGGTTTGAGCGAGAGGGTGGTGATGGGCGGTTCCGTGTTCGCGTAGACATTCGACTCGCTGCAACAGACCAGCAGCAGGTCGTCCGGGACGCGCAGCCCGTAGCGGCGTGCGGCGGCGAGCAGATCGGTCCCGTTGGGATCGAAGAGGCCGTAGACCGCGTCGGGGCGGTCGGGCCGGGCGAGCAGCCGGTCGGCGGCGACGGCCCCCGCGCAGGGGTCGTGCGCGGGGTACGACTCGTAGACCGGTTCCTGTCCGATCCGCTCGCACCAGCGCAGATACGCCGAGGTGGAGAGGTGTGTGTACGTGTCGGTGGTGGTGCCGGTAAGGAGGCCGATGCGGCGGGCGCCGGACTCGGCGAGGTGGTCGAGGATGCCGAGCACGGCGGCCTCGTGGTCGTTGTCGACCCAGGCGGTCACGGGCAGGGTGCCCGCGGGACGTCCGTCGGAGACGACGGGCAGGCCCTGGCGGACCAGCTCGGTGACGACCGGATCATGGTCGGAGGGGTCGATGACGACGGTGCCGTCGAGTGCGACGTTCGACCACACGTCGTGGCGTGAGGTGGCGGGCAGGATGACGAGGGCGTACCCGCGGGCGAGCGCGGCGGAGGTGGCGGCGCGGGCCATCTCCGCGAAGTACGCGAATTCTGTGAAGGTGAAAGGTTCATCCCCGTACGTCGTCACGGTCAGGCCGATGAGGCCCGATTTCCCGGTACGGAGCGTGCGAGCGGCCGCGGAGGGGCGATAGCCCAACCGGTCGGCGACCTCGCGAACGTGGCGTCGGGTGGCGTCCGGGAGCCGGCCCTTACCGTTGAGCGCATCGGACACAGTCGTGATCGAGACCCCGGCGGCTGCGGCAACGTCTCTGATGCCTGCCCGGCCCGGCCGGGTGCCCCTGCGGGTCGTCTCTGCCCGGCTCACCTGGTGCTTCCCTGCTGCTGTCATGGCGAGCCGATAGTAGGGCTCATTCGGCTGCATGGTGGGGGAGCATATGCAGGCGTTGACAGGCACGTTTCTGCAAGGTGATTACCCATCATCAACCTTTAAAATAAAGGGAGTTGAAGGTTCTGACTATGACACATCGCTTGTCGTCGCGCATGGGCCTGCCAAGTCGGCGATGTTGCGAGTAGGTCTCAACTCACCTTCACGGGTGATGCGCGCCACGGCGCGAGCCACCGGCGCGCGCCAGGGCAAGGAGCGCTCCCCCCTCTCCGCACGCCTCGCGGAGGGCCGGGACCCGGGGCATTGGGGAGCGCGGCGAATCCTCTTAAGGTGAGCAGTATTGGAACGGTGCCCACAAGGAGGACTGCGGTGAGCGAGATCAACCCCAAGCTGCGTGCGGAGCTGGCGGGGATCCCTGCCTACAAGCCCGGGAAGCCGGCCGCTGCCGGGGGGCCGGTGGCGTACAAGCTGTCCTCCAACGAGAATCCGTATCCTCCGCTGCCCGGGGTGATGGAGCAGGCGATCGCGGCCGCCGGGTCCTTCAACCGCTACCCGGACATGGCGTGCACCGGCCTGATGAACGAGCTGTCCGAGCGTTTCGGTGTGCCCGTCAGTCATCTGGCCACGGGCACCGGCTCGGTCGGCGTCGCGCAGCAGCTGCTCCAGGCGACCTCGGGCCCTGGCGACGAGGTCATCTACGCCTGGCGGTCCTTCGAGGCGTACCCGATCATCACGCAGATCAGCGGCGCGAAGTCGGTGCAGGTGCCGCTCACGCCGGACGAGGACCACGACCTCGACGCCATGATCGACGCGATCACGGACCGCACGCGCCTCATCTTCGTCTGCAACCCCAACAATCCCACGGGCAATGCCATCCGCCGGGCCGAGCTCGAGCGGTTCCTCGACCGGGTGCCCTCCGATGTCCTGGTGGTCCTCGACGAGGCGTACCGCGAGTTCATCCGCGACCCCGAGGTGCCGGACGGCGTCGAGATCTACCGGGACCGGCCGAACGTGGCGGTGCTGCGGACCTTCTCGAAGGCCTACGGGCTCGCGGGCCTGCGAGTGGGCTTCGCCATCGCGCACGAGCCGGTCGCCGCGGCGCTGCGCAAGACGGCGGTCCCCTTCGGTGTGAGCCAGCTCGCGCAGGACGCGGCGGTCGCCTCGCTGCGCGCGGAGGACGAGCTGCTCGGCCGGGTCGGCTCGTTGGTGGCCGAGCGCACGCGGGTCGTCGAAGGGCTGCGGGCGCAGGGCTGGACGGTGCCCGAGACGCAGGCCAACTTCGTGTGGCTGCGGCTGGGGGAGAAGACGCTGGACTTCGCGGCGGCCTGTGAGCGGGCCGGCGTGGTCGTACGACCGTTCGCGGGCGAGGGTGTGCGCACCACGATCGCGGAGACCGAGGCCAACGACATCTTCCTGCGGACGGCCGAGGAGTTCCGCAAGGAGCTGTAGGGCGGCGCGCGTTGGCGCGCGGATCGTAGTGACAGGGGTCTCCCGGATTAACGGGGGACCCCCCTTCGTATGCCGACCACCAGTACGACATAATGCTTGTGAATGTGAACGCGTTCACAAGCGTGTCCCGGTTCCTCCCGGGATTTGTGGGATTAAAGGGGCAAACTGCCGCTGTGACCACGGCGATGTAAGGAGAAGACGCAGTGGACCCGACAACGGTCGCCCTCGCGCCGGAGACCCTGGCGCGATGGCAGTTCGGCATCACCACCGTCTACCACTTCCTGTTCGTCCCACTGACGATCTCCCTCGCCGCGCTCACGGCGGGCCTGGAGACGGCATGGGTGCGTACGGGCAAGGAGAAGTACTTCCATGCCACGAAGTTCTGGGGGAAGCTTTTCCTGATCAATATCGCGATCGGTGTGGCGACCGGTCTCGTGCAGGAGTTCCAGTTCGGCATGAACTGGTCGGACTACTCGAAGTTCGTCGGTGACGTCTTCGGCGCCCCGCTCGCGATGGAGGCGCTGATCGCCTTCTTCTTCGAGTCCACCTTCATCGGGCTGTGGATCTTCGGCTGGGACAAGCTGCCGAAGAAGCTCCACTGCGCCTGCATGTGGATGGTGTCCATCGGCACCCTGGCCTCCGCCTACTTCATCCTGGCGGCCAACTCCTGGATGCAGCACCCGGTCGGCTACGAGATCGACAAGCAGACCGGGGTGGCCCGGCTCAACGACGTCTGGCACGTTCTCTTCCAGAACACCGCGGTCGTCCAGTTCGCGCACACCGTCTCCTCCGCCTTCCTGACCGGCGGAGCCTTCATGATCGGCATCGCCAGCTTCCTGCTCTGGAAGATCAAGAAGCAGAAGGACGCCGGCGAGCAGGTCGACCGCAAGCGCACCATCACGCTGCGCAGCTCGCTGCGAATCGGCCTGGTCACCACGATGATCGCGGGTGTTCTGGTCGCGCTCTCCGGCGACCAGCTGGCCAAGGTGATGTTCAAGCAGCAGCCGATGAAGATGGCGGCGGCCGAGGCCCTGTGGGACACCGAATGCCCGGCGCCGTTCTCGGTCTTCGCGGTCGGTGACGTGACGCAGGGGCGCAACTCCGTCGAAATAGAGCTTCCGGGCCTGCTGTCCTTCCTGGCCGACAGCAACTTCACCAGCTGCGTCCCGGGCATCCACGAGACCGCCAAGGCCGAGGCCGAGAAGTACGGCGGCCAGCCCGAGGACTACATCCCCAACATCTTCGTCACCTTCTGGGGCTTCCGCCTGATGATCGGCATCGGGCTCACCGCTGCCGTCGCCGCGGGCGCCGGGTTCTGGCTGACGCGGAAGAAGCGATGGCTGCTGCCCGAGCATCGAAGGGGTGAGGACGAAATCCCCAAGCTGATGCTCACCAACAAGAAGGAGCTCGGCCCGACCGTCACGAAGTGGGGCTGGCGGGTCGGCATGGCCTCGCTGATCTTCCCCTTCATCGCCAACTCCATCGGCTGGATCTTCACCGAGATGGGCCGTCAGCCCTGGGCCGTCTTCGGCCTGTTCAAGACCGCCGACTCGGTCTCCCCCGGTGTCAGCCAGACCGAGATGGCGATCTCGCTGAGCGCGCTGACCCTGCTGTACGCGGTGCTGTTCTGGATCAACGTACGGCTGATGAAGAAGTACGCCGTCAAGGGTCCGGACACGGACGAGGAACCGCCCACCAAGGACCCGAAGCTACGCGGTCCTTCGGGGGACGACTCCGATGACGACGACGCCGACAAGCCACTGACCTTCGCGTACTGAGAGGAGAGACGCCATGGGCCTCAACGACTTCTGGTTCCTTCTGATCGCCGTTCTGTGGACCGGCTATTTCTTCCTCGAAGGCTTTGACTTCGGGGTCGGCATCCTGACGCGGCTGCTCGCGCGCGACAGGACCGAGCGGCGCGTGCTGATCAACATCATCGGCCCGGTGTGGGACGGCAACGAGGTCTGGCTGCTGACCGCGGCCGGTGCCATGTTCGCTGCGTTCCCCATCTGGTACGCGACGTTCTTCAGCGCCTTCTACCTGCTGCTCGTGATCGCACTGCTGCTGCTGATCGTGCGGGTGCTGTCCTTCGAGTACCGGCACCAGCGGCCCGAGGAGAGCTGGCAGCGCAACTGGGAGCTGGTGCTCTTCGTCAGCTCGCTGCTGCTGCCGTTCCTGTGGGGCGTGATGTTCGCCAACATGGTGCACGGTGTGCCGATCAACTCCCACCAGGACTTCGCCGGGTCGTTCGGCGACCTGCTGACCTGGTGGGGACTGCTCGGCGGGCTTGCCTTCACCGCCGTGTGCACGCTGCACGGCGCCGTGTTCACCGCGCTGAAGACCGAGGGCGACATCCGGGTGCGGGCGCGTGCGCTCGCGACGAAGGCGGGGGTGGCCACCGTGCTGCTGGGCGGCGGCTTCCTCGCCTGGATCCAGGTCGAGCGCGGGACGGTGTGGACCGCGGTGGCCTTCGCCGTGGCGGTCGTCGGGCTGCTCGGGACGCTCGTGATGAACGCCAAGGGGCGCGAGGGCTGGGCCTTCAGCTTCAACGGAATCGCGATCGCGGCCGTGGTGGCGGCGATCTTCCTGGCCCTGGTGCCGAACGTCATGCCGTCCTCGCTCAACGACGCGTGGAACCTGACGATCGACAACACGTCCTCGGGTCCGTACACGCTGAAGGTGATGACCTGGGTCGCCGGGATCATGACGCCACTGGTCCTGCTCTACCAGGGCTGGACCTACTGGGTGTTCCGCAAGCGGCTCAGCACGAGCCACATTCCTGCCGGCGCGCACTAGCGCCTTCGCCCGTCAGCGTTCGCCTGCGTTCGTCTACGTGAGGGTGTGTTTCACGTGAAACCGATCGACCAGCGTCTGTTCCGGTACGGCCGGGCCTCGCGCCTCTTCCTGATCGCGGTGGTGGCCCTGGGCGCCGCCGGGGCGGGCCTGGTCATCGCGCAGGCGATGCTCATCGCCGAGATCGTGGTGGGCGCGTTCCAGCACGGCCTCGACGTGGCCGGACTGCGATCGCCGCTGCTGTTGCTGGTGGCGGTCGCGGCCGGGCGCGGGCTCGTGTCCTGGCTGACCGAGCTGGCCGCGCACCGGGCGAGCGCGGCGGTCAAGTCGGAGCTGCGCAGGCGGCTGCTGGAGCGGGCCGCGCTGCTCGGCCCGGGGTGGTTGAGCGGGCAGCGCACCGGGTCCCTCGTGGCGCTCGCGACGCGCGGCGTGGACGCCCTCGACGACTACTTCTCCCGCTATCTGCCGCAGTTGGGGCTCGCGGTGGTGGTCCCGGTGGCGGTGCTCGCCCGCGTCGTCACCGAGGACTGGGTGTCGGCGGCGATCATCGCCGGCACCCTGCCCCTCATCCCGATCTTCATGATGCTGATCGGCTGGGCGACCCAGTCCCAAATGGACCGCCAGTGGCGGCTGCTCTCCCGGCTCTCGGGCCACTTCCTGGATGTCGTCGCGGGACTGCCGACCCTGAAGGTGTTCGGCCGCGCCAAGGCGCAGGCCGAGTCCATTCGCAAGATCACAGGCGAGTACCGCAGGGCGACGATGCGCACCCTGCGGATCGCCTTCCTCTCGTCGTTCGCGCTGGAACTGCTGGCGACGCTGTCGGTCGCGCTCGTCGCCGTGACCATCGGCATGCGGCTCGTGCACGGCGAGATGGACCTGTACATCGGGCTCGTCATCCTGGTGCTCGCACCCGAGGCCTATCTGCCGCTGCGGCAGGTGGGCGCGCAGTACCACGCGGCGGCCGAGGGGCTCGCCGCGGCGGAGGAGATCTTCGCGGTTCTGGAGACGCCGCTGCCCGAGGACGGCACGAGGGACGTCCCCGAGGCCGGCGGAATCGCCTTGGAGGGCGTCTCTGTTCGCTACGAAGGTCGGTCCTCGGAGGCCGTCTCCGATGTCTCCTTCAAGGTCTCCGAGGGCGAGACCGTGGCCCTCGTCGGGCCGAGCGGAGCCGGCAAGTCGACGCTGGTCAGTGCCCTGCTGGGTTTCGTACGCCCCTGTGGTGGGCGGATCTCCGTCGGCGGTGTCGACCTCGCCGAGCTGTCGCGCGAGGCGTGGCACGCGCGCGTGGCGTGGGTTCCGCAGCGGCCGCAGCTGTATGCCGGGTCGATCGCGGACAACGTACGGCTCGCGCGGCCGGAGGCCGATGACGCCGCGGTGCTCGCCGCTCTGCGGGAGGCCGGGGCGCTGGAGTTCGTCGAGGCGCTGCCCGAGGGCATGGCGAGCGTGCTCGGGGAGGACGGCGCCGGGCTCTCGGCCGGGCAGCGGCAGCGGCTCGCGCTGGCGCGGGCGTTCCTCGCGGACCGGCCGGTCGTGCTGCTCGACGAGCCCACGGCCGCGCTCGACGGAGAGACCGAGGCCGGCATCGTCGACGCGGTGCGCAGGCTCGCCGTGGGGCGGACCGTGCTGCTCGTCGTGCACCGTCCCGCGCTGCTCGCCGTGGCGGACCGGGTCGTACGGATCGAGGTGCCCGGCCCGGTGCCGGCGCAGACGCGTGGCGCCGCACAAGGGATCCCGTCCGCGCAGGCCCTCACCGATGCCGTCGAAACCGCCCCGGCGGAGGTGCGCGGCGACGCGCCCGTGGACCGGCGGAACGTGCTCGCACGGCTGCGCGACGCCGCCAGGCCGCGCCGCTCCCGGCTCGCCCTCGCCCTGCTGCTCGGCGCGCTCGCGCTCGGCAGCGCGGTCGGCCTGATGGCGACGTCCGGGTGGCTGATCTCGCGGGCCTCGCAGATGCCGCCGGTGCTCTACCTGATGGTCGCGGTGACGGCCACGCGCGCGTTCGGCATCGGGCGGGCCATCTTCCGGTACCTGGAGCGGCTCGTGTCGCACGACGCGGTGCTGCGGATGCTGGCCGACACCAGGGTCGCCGTGTACCGGCGCCTGGAGCGGCTCGCCCCCGCGGGGCTGCGCACGACGCGGCGCGGCGACCTGCTCTCACGGCTCGTCGCGGACGTGGACGCGTTGCAGGACTACTGGCTGCGCTGGCTGCTGCCCGCTTCGGCCGCCGCGCTCGTGGGCGTGGGCTCCGTGGCGTTCACCGCATGGCTGCTGCCCGCCGCGGGCGCCGTGCTCGCCGTGGGACTGCTGCTCGCCGGGGTCGCGGTGCCGCTGCTGTCCGGCGCGGTGTCGCGGCGTGCCGAGCGGCGGCTTGCCCCCGCGCGCGGGGCGCTCGCCACGAAGGCGGCCGAACTGCTCACCGGCACCGCCGAACTGACGGTCTCCGGGGCCCTGCCGCGACGCACCAAGGAGGCCGCGGAAGCCGACTCCGTGCTGACGCGGATCGCCTCGCGCGCGGCCACCGCGACCGCGCTCGGCGACGGGCTCACCGCGCTGATCACCGGCCTGACCGTGGCGGCCGCCGCGCTCGTCGGCATCCAGGGCGTGCGCTCGGGCCAGCTCCACGGGGTGTCGCTCGCGGTCGTCGTCCTGACACCGCTCGCCGCCTTCGAGGCGGTGCTCGGCCTGCCGCTCGCCGTGCAGCACCGCCAGCGCGTCCGCAAGAGCGCCGAGCGGGTCTACGAGGTGCTGGACGCGCCGGAACCCGTACGGGAGCCCGAGCGGCCCGCACAGGCGCCGCGGGACCCCTTCCCGCTCGCCGTGCGCGGCCTCACCGCCCGCTACGAGGGCCAGGAGCGGGACGCGCTCGCCGGCCTCGACCTGACGCTGGAGCGGGGCCGCCGCGTCGCCGTCGTCGGACCGTCGGGGTCGGGCAAGACGACCCTCGCCCAAGTGCTGCTGCGCTTCCTCGACGCGAACGCCGGGACGTACACGCTCGGCGGTGTCGACGCGGCGGCCCTCGACGGTGACGCGGTCCGGCGGCTCGTCGGGCTGTGCGCCCAGGACGCGCACCTCTTCGACAGCAGCCTCCGCGAGAACCTGCTGCTCGCCAAGAAGGACGCCACCGAGGACGAGCTGTGGGCGGTGCTCGGCCGCGTACGTCTCCGGGAGTGGGCGCAGGCGCTGCCGGACGGGCTCGACACCCTGGTGGGTGAGCACGCCGCACGTCTGTCGGGCGGCCAGCGGCAGCGGCTCGCGCTCGCCCGCGCGCTGCTCGCCGACTTCCCCGTCCTCGTACTCGACGAGCCCGCCGAGCACCTCGACCTGGAGACGGCGGACGCGCTCACCGCGGACCTCCTCGACGTCACACGGGGACGGACGACGGTGTTGATCACGCACCGGCTCGCCGGCATCGAGGCCGTGGACGAGGTGCTCGTGCTCGACGGCGGGCGGGTCGTCCAGCGCGGTCCGTACGCCGAGCTCGTCGCGGTCGACGGGCCGCTTAGGGAGCTGCGGCTTCGGGAGGGAGCGGCGGAGGCGCTGGCCGGTGCGGAGGGCTGAGGACTCGGTCCGGCCCGTCCGCCCAGCCGACTCGACTCGTCCGTCCCGCCCGCTTCGGCTGCTCCGCCCACCCGGATCCCGACTTTCCTCGTTAATTGGTACTAATTAGGCTCGTCGCATGGCAGCACCCACGGATCCCGGCGCCCCGCCTCCCGCCGAGCCCGCAGCGGCCTCCCTGGAGGCGGCGACGCAGGCGACCCGCAGCCTTCACGGTCTGTCGGCCGAGCTGACCGCCCGGCTGCCGCAGCTCCTGGAAGCGATGCGCTCCGTGGGCACGGGCCTCGAACTGCACACCACGCTCGACCGGATCTGCGAGACGGCCGCCGAACTGACCGACGCCAAGTACGCCGCGATCGGCGTCGTCGACGAGGACGGCGACGGGCTCTCGGACTTCGTCTACTCCGGGGTCGACGCGGAGACCGCGCGGCGCATCGGGCGGCTGCCCGACGGCCACAGGGGACTGCTCGGCGCGCTCATCCACGACCCCGTGACCCTGCGCCTCGCGAACCTGGCGGACGACCCGCGCTCCTGCGGCTTTCCCGCGAACCATCCGCCGATGCACACGTTTCTCGGCCTCCCCATCCGCGTGCAGGGCGAGATCTTCGGAAACCTCTACCTCACGGAGAAGCACGGCGGCGGCGAGTTCGACGACGGCGACCTGAACATGGTCCGGGTGCTCGCCACGGAGGCGGGCATCGCCATCGGCAACGCGCGCCTCTACGAAGCGGCCAAGCAGCGCGAGCGGTGGATCGACGGCTCGGTGGCGGTGACCACCGCGCTCCTTTCCGGCGGTGACGCGGACGACGCGCTCCAGGTGGTCGCCGAACAGTCCCGGCACCTCTCGGACTCGGCGGCCGGCATCGTGATGCTGCCCGCGGAGGACGGCGGCATGGAGATCGTCGCCGTCGACTCGGACGAGCCCTCCGGCGTGCTCGGCGTGATCGTGCCTCCGGAGAGCGAGGTCATCTCCGAACTGCTCGAAGGACACGCCGTGTTCGTCGACGACGCCGCCACCGACCCTCGCATGCTGACCGGCCTCGCGCGTGACTACGGTCCTTCCATGATGCTGCCCCTCCAGAGCGGCGGGCGGGTCCTGGGCACGCTGGTGATGACCCGCGCGCGCGGGGCGCGTCCTTTCAGCGAGGCGGAGCGCACCCTGGCCACCCAGTTCGCCTCCCAGGCCGCGCTCGCCCTGGTGACGGCGGAGGCGCAGCGCGACCGGGAGCGCCTCGCCGTCCTGGAGGACCGCGACCGGATCGCGCGGGATCTGCACGACCTCGTCATCCAGCGCCTCTTCGCCACCGGGATGATGCTGGAGACCGCCCAGCGCCGCTCCGTGGTGCCCGAGGTGCAGACGGGCGTCGGCAAGGCGGTCGACGAGCTCGACACCACGATCCAGGAGATCCGCACCGCGATCTTCGCGCTCCAGCAGGGGCCGACCGAGGCGCCGTCGGGTCTGCGCACCAAGGTGCTCCGTGAGATCAACATGGCCGCCGTGCCGCTCGGGTTCAAGCCCTCGCACCGCTTCCTCGGACCCGTCGACACGGTCGTCGGGGAGCTCACCGGCAAGCACCTCATCGCGGCGCTGCGCGAAGCCCTCTCGAACGCGTTCCGGCACGCGGAGGCGGACCGTATCGACGTCGTCGTGGATGCCACCGTGCTGCTCCCCGACGGGCAGCAGGGCGTCCGTCTGACGGTCGCGGACGACGGTGTGGGCATCAAGGAGGGCGGGCGGCGCAGCGGCCTGAAGAACCTCCAGAAGCGGGCCGAGTCGCTCGGCGGCGCCAGTTGGCACGGGCCGGGGCTCGACGGGGACGGTACGACGGTGGTGTGGCAGGCGCCCTACTGAGGATCGCGTGCGCCGGATGATCACCCGGCCTGGTTGATCACCCGGCCCGGTTGATCGCTCGGCCTGGTTGATCACCTGGCCCGGTTGATCGCCCGCCCCGGTTTGGCGGTACGTTCCTGCGCCGTACGGGGCACCCGTTCCCTCGGCCGTACCAGCTCCACAGGAAGCCCGGCGTGCGGCGGTCGACGATCCGATGCATGCGTCATCGACCCCGCCGCACCGCCACATCGCTCGTCCTCCCGGTGCTGCTGTGCGCCCTCGTGGCCCTCGGTGGCCCGCCCACGGTCTCCCAGGGTGCGGAGGGCCCCGAGGCGAGCGCGGACGTCGCGCGCCTCTACGAAGAGGCGTCCACGGCGACGCAGCGCTACGAAGCGGGCCGCGAGGCCGCCTCCGCACAGAAGGCGAGAGCGCGGTCGATGGAACGGCTGCTCGTGCGGGAGCGGCGGCAGATCTCCGCGCTGCACGGGGACCTCGGCCGGATCGCCCGTGCCCAGTACCGCAGCGGCGGCGACATCCCGATCACGGCGCAGATGCTGCTCGCCGGGAACCCCGAGAAGCTGATGCACGGTCAACGTGCGGTGTGGCAGGCCGACCTGGCGCTCAACAACGCCGTGGACAAGAGCAGACGCGCCGAGCGGCGGCTCGCGGACGGGCAGCGCAGGGCGGCGGACGCGTGGCGCTCATTGAAGGCGCGCAACGCACGACTCGTCCTTCTTAAGAAGGGCATCGAAAGCAAGCTCGAAGCGGCGCGCTGGCAGCTCCAGGGGCAGGCGGACACATCGGTCGCCGCCGGGAAGTGCAGGGGTGCCGTACGCCTCAAGGAGCCGAAAAACTCAACCACGCGCGCGTGGCTGCCTCCTGTGAAGAAGTACGAGCTGTCCGCGGGCTTCGACAGCGCGGGCGAGCGCTGGTCGCACCGGCACACCGGACAGGACTTCGCGGTCGACATCGGCACGCCGGTGCGCTCCGCGGGCGCGGGCCGCGTGGTGAGTGTGTCCTGCGGCGGTGCCTTCGGCATCGAGATCGTCGTGCGGCACCCCGGCGGCTACTACACGCAGTACGCGCATCTCGCCGCGGTCACCGTCGACCAGGGGCAGAAGGTCCGCGCGGGGCAGTGGATCGGCCAGTCGGGCACCACCGGCAACTCGACGGGGCCGCACCTCCACTTCGAGGTGCGGCTCACGCCGTATCTGGGGTCCGGGGTGGACCCGGTGAAGTGGTTCGCCGAGCGCCACGTGAAGCTGTAGGCGCCGTGCGGCTACCGGGCGGGGGCGTGCGCGGCCAGGATGTCCTCGATGACGCGGGCGACGCCGTCCTCGTTGTTGGTCGCGGTGCGGCCGGTCGCCGAGGCGAGCACCTCGGGGTGCGCGTTCCCCATCGCGTACGACGTGCCCGCCCAGGCGAGCATCTCCATGTCGTTGGGCATGTCCCCGACGGCGACCACCTCGGCGGGTGCGATGCCGCGCTCCGCGCAGCACATGGCGAGCGTGCTCGCCTTGGAGACGCCGGGTCCGCTGATCTCCAGGAGCGCGCTCGGGCTCGACCGGGTGATGGCCGCCCGGTCGCCCACGCCCGCGCGGGCCAGCGAAAGGAACGAGTCGGGGTCGAGCTCGGGGTGGTACGCGAGGAGCTTGAGCACCGGCTGGTCCGCGACGTCCGCGCCCTCGAAGTCGGCGGTCAGCAGCTTCTCCGCGGGGGCGACGGTCTCCCCGGGGTCCAGGTGCAGCGGCGGGTACGTCGGCTCGTGGTGCAGGCCGCCGGTGCGCTCGACGGCGAACGTGGTGCCGGGGGCGGTCGCCCGCAGGATGCGGACGACGTCGAGCGCGTCCGGGACCGTCAGCTCGCGGATCTTGACGAAGCGGTGCTCGCCCGCGCCGCCGTGCAGGTCCACGACGGCGGCGCCGTTCCCGCAGATGGCCAGGCCGTGGCCGTGCACATGGTCGCTGACGACATCCATCCAGCGGGCCGGGCGGCCCGTCACGAAGAAGACCTCGATGCCGGCCTGCTCCGCGGCGGCGAGCGCGGCGACCGTACGCGGCGAAACGGTCTTGTCGTCGTGCAGCAACGTTCCGTCGAGGTCGGTGGCGATCAGCCGGGGCGAGGGGGCGGAGGGGGCCGGAGTCCGGGGCCCGGGAGTCGGTGAGGTCACCGACCCATGGTCGCGCATATGCGTGCACGGGCGTGCTGCGGGGCGCACAGATGAGTACGCAGCCGGCTCATGCGTCCCGCCCGGATCCCGGTGTGACGGCGTCCGTTTCAGTCGAGTCAGTCGAGTCAGTCGAGTTGGGCCAGGGCCTCCGTGGCGATCGACTCGAAGGTCTTCTGATCGGCCGCGAACGCGGTGTCGGGGATCGGCCAGTGCAGGACGAGCTCGGTGAAGCCCAGCTCCCGGTGCCTGCCCGCGAAGTCCACGAAGGCGTCGACGGAGGTGAGGGGGCGGGTGCGGTCCGGGGTGAATCCGGTGAGCAGGATCTTGTCCGGTTCGTCCGCGTCACGGCCGATGGCCTCGCACGCGGCGGCCAGCTTCGAGACCTGCCTGCGAATGGCCTGAATCGATTCCTCCGGAGTGCCCGTCTCGTACAGCTTCGGATCGCCGGTGGTCACCCACGCCTGCCCGTGCCGCGCGGCGAGCCTCAGGCCGCGCGGCCCCGTCGCGGCCACCGCGAACGGCAGCCGGGGGCTCTGGACGCAGCCCGGGATGTTCTGGGCGCCGACGTCACCGCCCGCCGAGTAGAAGGTCCCGTCGTACGAGACCGTGTCCTCGGTGAGCAGCCGGTCGAGCAGCGGAACGAACTCCGCGAAACGGTCCGCCCGCTCGCGCGGCGTCCACGGTTCCTGCCCGCTGTGGGCGAGGGCGCTCGCGTCGAAGCCCGTGCCGCCCGCCCCGATTCCGAGCGTGATCCGGCCACCGGAGATGTCGTCGAGCGAGAGCAGCTCCTTGGCGAGCGTGACGGGATGCCGGAAGTTCGGCGAGGTCACGAGGGTGCCCAGACGGATCCGCTCGGTGGCGGTCGCCGCCGCCGTCAGCGTCGGGACCGCCCCGAACCACGGTCCGTCCCGGAACGGCACGCGCCAGGACAGGTGGTCGTACGTGTACGCGGTGTGGAAGCCCAGCTCCTCCGCGCGCAGCCAGGCCTCGCGGGCGCCCTCGTGCCAGCGCCGGTACGGCAGGATCACGGTGCTCAGGCGCAGCGGGCGAGGGGACGTGGCGGGAGCGTTCTCGTTCATACCTGCGAGCGTAAGCGGATCGCTCTCACATCTCGCCCGGAGCTCTCCCGGCCTCTCTCGACCGGCCCTCGGATTCCCTTCTCGGATTCCGTTGCCGGCCCCCTCTCGGAGCCCCGTCGGAGTCCCGCCGGCGCCCCGTCGGAGCCTCCTCGGATTCCTCTCGGTTTCCTTTTGGGCGGCCTCGATTTCTCCCGGATTCAATCCAGAAATTTTGGCCCGCATGTTTGATCCACAGCCAAGTCCAGTTATCCACAGGCCAGTTGGCGATTCTGTGGACAACTCTCAGGTGGTAGAACCCTTTTGGTCAACTTCGGTCGTATTGCTGCTGTTTGAGGTCAATGCGTCCAATGTCCTTGTCTGTACCTCGCGTTCGGCGGCCGCAGCGACGAACGTCGAGACGTGCTCCGGGCCAACAAGGCTGCGTACGGCTCGTATTGTCGACGCGGGTATCGCGACGGGCTGCGGCTCGTCCAGCACTTCCGCGGGGGTGCCCTCGGCGAGGTGGTGGCGCAGGTGCCGGGTGGCGAACATCCGCATCGCGCGGGCCAGTTCGGCGTCCACGGACTGCTGCGCGAGCGGCCGGAGACGTCGCACGAGCGACGCGGCTTCGGCCGCTTCCGCGTCCGTCGGCGGCAGCGGGCCGAGATAGCGCGCGAAGACGTGCTCGGTGGTGAACTCCAGGAAACGCGCCGCTATATGTTCGACGTGCCCCCTCAACTCCCTTAGATGTTCGGAAATCGCGGACAGCGGTACGCCCGCCGCGTGCAACTCAGCTGCCACGGCCAGTTCTTGAGGGCTCGGGACGAGGAACTCGTCGTCCCGCCCGGGTACGCGCTCGAGCACGCCGAGTTTGACCGCGTCCAGCACGGCGGCCTCGTCGGGGTCGCCGCCGAACCTCTCGTCCAGCTCCGCGCGCGTGATGCGCCCCGCCCGCTCGTCCGTCCACGGGCCGTCCACCTCCGCGACCAGACCGAGCACGCCGCCCAGGCCGCGCCCCGCGTCCCACGCCTCCAGGAGCTCCTTGATGGACGCCAGGGTGTAGCCGCGGTCCAACAGGTCGGCGATCTGGCGCAGCCTGGCCAGATGCGTGTCCGTGTAGACATTGGCCCGCCCGCGCCGCTCGGGCCGCGGCAGCAGCCCACGGTCCTGGTAGGCGCGGATCGTGCGCACCGTGGCCCCGCTGTGGTGGGCCAGGTCCTCGATCCGGTACTCGGCGCCCGGCCGTGCCGCCGCGTCGCCCGTACTCACAGCGGTGGCTCCATCCGTGCGACCGCGCGCAGGGCTTTGGGCGTGAAGCGGGACATGAGGTGGGCGCCGCGGGCCTCCGGGGTGACCGGGACGACCGCCTTGTCGTGCACGACGACGCCCAGGATCGCGCTCGCGACCTTCTCCGGCGGGTAGTTGCGCAGGCCGTACAGGCGCGAGGACTTCTTCTGGCGGCGCTTCTCCTCCTCGGCGTCCACCCCGGCGAAGTGGGCCGTCGCCGTGATGTTCGTGTTCACCAGGCCGGGGCAGATCGCGGAGACCCCGATGCCCTGATCGGCCAGCTCGGCGCGCAGGCACTCGCTGAGCATCAGGACGGCTGCCTTGGAGGTCGAGTACGCGGGAAGCGCCTTCGAGGGCTGGTACGCCGCCGCGGACGCGGTGTTCACGATGTGGCCGCCCTGACCGCGCTCCGCCATCTGCTTGCCGAACAGGCGGCAGCCGTGGATGACGCCCCACAGATTGACGTCGAGGACCCTCTTCCAGTCCTCCGGGGTGGTGTCGAAGAACGAGCCGGACAGGCCGATCCCCGCGTTGTTCACCAGGACGTCGACCACGCCGTACTCGGCGGCGACCTTCTCGGCGAGCTTCTCCATGGCCTGCTCGTCGGTGACGTCCACGGTCTCGCACCAGGCCTCGGGGGCGCCGATGAGCCGGGCCAGCTCGGCGGTCCGCGCGGCGCTCTCGGCGTCCCGGTCGACGGCGACCACGCGCGCGCCGGCCTCCGCGAAGGCGAACACGGTGGCCCGCCCGATGCCGCTGCCCGCACCGGTCACCAGGACCAGCTGACCCGCGAACCGGTCCGCGTGCTTGCCCTCGGGCGCGGGGCGCTGCGCGGGGACCCCGGCCTCCTGCCCCTCGTTCGCGGTGACGAACTCGGTGATCCAGGAGCTGAGCTGATCGGGCCTGGTGCGCGGAACCCAGTGCTTGGCGGGCAGTACGCGGCGCGTCAGCTGGGGCGCCCACAGCTCCAGCCGGTCGTACAGCTTCGGCGACAGGAAGGCGTCCCCGAGCGGCGTGATGAGCTGCACGGGCGCGTGCGCGTACGCGTCCTCGCGCGGGCGGCGCAGCCGCGCCCTCACGTTGTCCCGGTACAGCCAGGCCCCGCGGGCGGCGTCCGAGGGCAGCGACTTCGTCGGGTAGTCGCCGGCCGGGACCCGCTCGACGCGCTCCAGGATCTTCGGCCAGCGCTTGCCGAGCGGACCGCGCCAGGCGAGCTCGGGCAGCACCGGCGTGTGCAGCATGTACACGTACCAGGACTTGGCGCCCTGGCCGAGCAGCTGGCCCACCTTGGCCGGCGTCGGCCGCTTCATGCGCTGCTTGATCCAGTGCCCGAAGTGGTCGAGGGACGGGCCCGACATCGATGTGAAGGACGCGATGCGGCCCTGGGTGCGCTTGACCGTGACGAACTCCCACGACTGCACCGAACCCCAGTCGTGCCCCACCAGGTGCACCGGCCGGTCCGGGCTCACCGCATCGACGACCGCCAGGAAGTCGTCCGTCAGTTTCTCCAGGGTGAAGCCGCCGCGCAGCGGCTGCGGCGCCGTCGACCGGCCGTGGCCGCGTACGTCGTAGAGCACCACGTGGAAGTGGTCCGCGAGGCGCGCGGCGACCTCCGACCACACCTCCTTGGAGTCCGGATAGCCGTGCACGAGCACCACCGTCGGCCGCTCGGCCCCGCCGGGCTCCCCCAGTTCGACGACGCACAGCTCGATCCCGCCCGTGCGCACCCGGCGCTCACGCGCGCCGTCGATTTTCATCAGGTCCGTCATCAGATGCCCTCCGCCCAGCGCCGCACGTGCGGCAGATCGTCGTCCAGCCAAAAGGCGCTCTCCTGCGGGTCCTTGGAGTCCGTGACCACGAGGAGCTCCTCGAACTTGGCGCCCGTGCCCCGGAATCCGAGGTGGGGCTCGACCGCCCACAGCCCCGGCTGCGGTGGATGGTCGGAGAACTTGTACGGCGACCACAGCGGCGACCAGCCGTCCCGGTGCCCGTGCAGCGCGTCGCTCGCCAGGCCCTTCAGGGACTGGGTGCCGAAGCCGAACAGGGTGGGGTTGATCCGCCGCTGCTTGACCCGGTCGACCTTGTGCGCGATCACGCCGAAGGGATACGCCCGGTGCCGGTTCGCATAGCCCTGGCGGACCATCAACCGCTCCACGTCCTCGTAGATCTCCCGCAGGGAGCGGCGCTCGCGCACCTCGCGCAGGAGCAGCTCGCGGTGCGCCTCGAGGTCCGAAAGCAGCTTGTCGTGCACGGGGTTGAGGCCGAGGCAGCCCGAGTAGCCGATGTCCGCGGTGTATCCCTGGTGGACCGGTGCCATGTCGAGGATGAAGGGCATCCCCGCCTCCAGCTTCCGGTTCGTCGGGAAGAATTGCAGCGGTACGCGGAAGTTCACGAACGCCGTGCGGTCCCCGAACCAGGCGAAGGGCAGATGGAACCAGTCCTTCACCCCGCGCTCGCGCAGCCACTCCCGCTGCATCCGCGCCGCCTCGCGCTCGGTCACACCCGGCTTGAGCTGCGCCGCGACCGATTCCGCGCATGCGTACGCGAGCCTCTGTACTTCTCTGAACCCCCGCAGTTCCGCCGAGAGTTCACGTACCACCGCTGAGGTCATGCCACCGTCCGTCCCGGTCGCGGCCGCCCCGGTTCGTGACCGGGACGTCGCCGTACGCGTTCGTAACTTGACATTGATGAATGTGACAATGCTCGGCGGCGACGTCAAGGGGTGTGCACGGTCTGCTCGGGTCTACTCAGGGAGGACCCCTAGGGCCCCGTAATACTCAGGTCTCATACGAGGTCGACCCCACGGTCTGACGAATTGGTGTGGCCTGCGCCACTACGGTCGAACCGTGACTGTGATCGCGACCGAAAGCCTGAGCAAGCGGTTCCCCAAGGTGACCGCGCTTGACCGGCTGACCATGGACATCGGGCCCGGTGTGACCGGACTCGTCGGGGCCAATGGAGCCGGCAAGTCCACCATGATCAAGATTCTTCTTGGTCTGTCCCCCGCATCGGAGGGCCGCGCCGAAGTGCTCGGGCTCGACGTCGCGACCAAGGGGGGTGAGATCCGCGAGCGGGTCGGGTACATGCCGGAGCACGACTGCCTGCCGCCCGACGTCTCGGCCACCGAGTTCGTCGTGCACATGGCGCGCATGTCGGGCCTGCCGCCCACCGCCGCGCGCGAGCGCACGGCGGACACGCTGCGCCACGTCGGCCTGTACGAGGAGCGCTACCGCCCCATCGGTGGCTACTCGACGGGCATGAAGCAGCGCGTGAAGCTGGCCCAGGCGCTCGTGCACGACCCGCAGCTGGTGTTCCTGGACGAGCCGACGAACGGCCTGGACCCGGTCGGCCGTGACGACATGCTGGGCCTGATCCGGCGCGTGCACACCGACTTCGGCATCTCCGTCCTCGTCACCTCGCACCTGCTCGGCGAGCTGGAGCGCACCTGCGACCACGTCGTCATCATCGACGGCGGCAAGCTGCTGCGCTCCAGCTCCACCACGGACTTCACGCAGGCCACGGCGACGCTGGCGATCGAGGTCACCGACAGCGACGACCACCCGGACGGCACCAAGGCGCTCCGCGAGGCCTTCGCGCAGCGCGGCATCGAGACCAGCACGGGCGGTGAGCTGCCCGGCGCCGGGCACACGGTCCTCATCACGGCGCAGGGCGAGGAGACGTACGACGTCGTGCGCGATGTCGTCGCGGACCTCGGCCTCGGCCTGGTCCGGATGGAACAGCGCAGGCACCAGATCGCGGAGGTCTTCCGCCCCGAGGCCGAGCAGCAGCCGGAGCAGGACTCCGAGCGCGCCGCCGCCTGGGCGGCCACCGCCGCGTCGCAGCAGACGGGAGGCGCGGAGCGATGACCACCGAGCCCAGCGCTGTGGACCGCACGTCCACCCAGATCCACAACATCGGCTACCGCCACTACGACGGCCCGCGCCTGGGTCGCGCGTATGCCCGCCGCTCGCTCTTCTCGCAGACCCTGCGCGGTGCCTACGGACTCGGCCGCTCGGCCAAGTCCAAGGTGCTGCCGATGCTGCTCTTCATCGTGATGTGCGTCCCGGCGCTGATCATGGTCGCGGTGGCCGTCGCCACGAAGGCGAAGGACCTGCCCGTCGACTACACGCGCTACGCGGTCATCCTCCAGGCGGTGATCGGCCTCTACGTGGCATCCGCGGCGCCGAACGCGGTCTCCCTGGATCTGCGCTTCAAGTCGATCCCGCTCTACTTCTCCCGCCCCATCGAGCGCGTCGACTACGTGGTCGCGAAGTGCGCCGCCATGGCATCGGCCCTGTTCATCCTCACGGCCGCGCCGCTGATCGTGCTCTACGTAGGCTCTCTGCTCGCCAAGCTGGACTTCACGGAGCAGACCAAGGGATTCGCCCAAGGACTGGTATCCGTGGCGCTGTTGTCGCTGCTCTTCGCCGGGATCGGCCTCGTCGTCTCCGCCGTCACCCCGCGCCGCGGGTTCGGCATCGCCGCCGTCATCGCCGTCCTGACCATCTCCTACGGCGCGGTGTCCACGGTCCAGGCGATCGCCGACGCCCAGGACAACGGCGGCGCGGTGACCTGGCTCGGCCTCTTCTCGCCGATCACGCTCATCGACGGAGTGCAGACCGCGTTCCTCGGAGCGAGCTCTTCCTTCCCCGGGGCCCACGGGCCCTCGGCAGGCCAGGGCCTCGTCTTCCTGCTCGTCGTCCTCGGGCTCATCGCCGGCTCCTACGGGCTGCTGATGCGCCGCTACCGGAAGGTCGGACTGTGACCGCGATCAACATCGACCACGTCTCACGCTGGTTCGGCAACGTGGTCGCCGTCAACGACGTCACCATGAACATCGGCCCCGGCGTCACCGGCCTGCTGGGTCCGAACGGAGCGGGGAAGTCCACGCTCATCAACATGATGGGCGGCTTCCTCGCCCCCTCGAACGGCTCGGTGACCCTCGACGGACAGCCGATCTGGCGCAACGAACAGATCTACCGGCACATCGGCATCGTCCCCGAGCGCGAGGGGATGTACGACTTCCTCACGGGCCGCGAATTCGTCGTCGCCAACGCCGAGTTGCACGGCCTCGGCAAGAAGGCCGCCGCGGAGGCGCTGGCCACGGTCGAGATGGAGTACGCGCAGGACCGCAAGATCTCGACGTACTCCAAGGGCATGCGCCAGCGCGTGAAGATGGCCTCCGCGCTCGTCCACACGCCCTCGGTGCTGCTGCTCGACGAGCCGTTCAACGGCATGGACCCGCGCCAGCGCATGCAGCTCATGGACCTCCTTCGGCGCATGGGGGACGAGGGGCGCACGGTCCTGTTCTCCTCGCACATCCTCGAAGAGGTCGAGCAGCTCGCCTCCCACATCGAGGTGATCGTCGCGGGCCGGCACGCCGCGAGCGGCGACTTCCGCAAGATCCGCCGCCTGATGACCGACCGCCCGCACCGCTATCTGATCCGCTCCAGCGACGACCGCGCCCTGGCCGCCGTACTGATCGCGGACCCGTCCACGGCGGGCATCGAGGTCGACCTGAAGGAGGGCGCGCTGCACGTCCAGGCCGTCGACTTCGGCCGGTTCACGACGCTGCTGCCGAAGGTCGCGCAGGCGCACGGCATCCGGCTGCTCACGGTCTCGCCGTCCGACGAGTCCCTCGAGTCCGTCTTCTCGTATCTGGTCGCGGCGTAGGAGGCCCTGATGTACGACCCCACTGTCGCCCGACTCACCTACCGGGCACTGCTCGGCAGGCGCCGGGCCCTCATCCTCTTCGCGCTGCCCGTACTGCTGGTCGTGATCTCCGCGCTCGTGCGCGGGCTCACGGGGGCCGACGACCAGACCGCGTCCGACCTGCTCGGCGGCTTCGCGCTCGCCACGATGGTGCCGCTGATCGGTGTCATCGCGGGGACCGGGGCCATCGGCCCGGAGATCGACGACGGGTCCGTGGTCTACCTGCTGTCGAAGCCGCTCAAGCGGCCCACGATCATCTTCACCAAGCTGATCGTGGCGATCGGCGTGACCATGGTGTTCTCCGCCGTCCCGACGCTCATCGCGGGCTTCATCCTGAACGGGAACGGGCAGCAGATCGCCGTCGCCTACACGATCGCCGCCCTGGTCGCCTCGATCGCCTATGCGGCGATCTTCCTCCTGCTCGGCACGATCACCCGGCACGCGGTCGTCTTCGGCCTCGTCTACGCCCTCGTGTGGGAGGCCCTCTTCGGGTCCCTGGTCTCCGGGGCGCGCACGCTCAGCGTGCAGCAGTGGTCCCTCGCGGTCGCCCAGAAGGTGGCCGGCGGCGACCTCGTCACCTCGGACGTGGGGCTGCCGCTCGCGACGGTCCTCCTGGTCGTGGTGACGGTCCTGGCGACCTGGTACGCCGGGCAGAAGCTGCGGACCCTGAAGCTGGCCGGGGAGGAGTAGCTCTTGACGCCGGTTTCACCCTCCCGCCAGCACACTGGTGGGAGGGTGAAAGGACGGAACATGGCAGGCGAACCGAAGAACGACGACGCCCGGGACGACGTGGTCCTGGACACCGACTTCATCCGCGCCGCCGAGGCGACCGAACCGTCCGCGCGGGCCCGGATGCTCGCCGAGCGGTGGCGCGACGGCGGGCCCGAGCCCCAGCCGTGGCGTTCGGACGAGCCGCCCGCGGGGTGGTTCTTCAGCAAGGTACGACGTCGCGGGTGGCGCCGCCGCCGCTGATTAATTCGGTGGCGTCGAACTCCGCCGCGCGGCACAGTAGTTGAGTCAGCACGCCGACCGTGGCGTCCGAGGACCGGGAGAGGAGCGCGGCGATGTCGTTCAGTCCGTCGAGCTCCCGGCAGGGCGGCCCGAGGCAGGCTCCGGAGTAGTCATCGCACTCCGTCGAGCCCGTCACGGAGGCCGCCCGGGGCGGCCGCTTCGAGCGCGTGTCCTTCTTCCGTGGCACGCGGGCCGCCCACCCATCGCATCGAGGGCCGGCCCCGGTTCAACCGGGACCGGCCCTCGATGCGTGCGGGCACATCAAGCCGCGAGCAAGCGCTCCAGCACCACGGCGATCCCGTCGTCCTCGTTCGACGACGTCACCTCGTTGGCCACCGACTTCAGCTCGTCGTGGGCGTTCGACATCGCCACGCCGTGGGCCGCCCAGCCGAACATCGGGATGTCGTTGGGCATGTCGCCGAAGGCGATCGTGTCGACGGCCTTCGCACCCAGGCGACGGGCCGCCAGCGAAAGCCCCGTGGCCTTGGACAGGCCGAGCGGGAGCAGCTCCACGATGCCCTCGCCCGCCATCGTGACGCTCACCAGGCCGCCGGCGGCGGTGCGCGCGACCTCCGCCAGCTGGTCGTCGGTCAGGCCCGGGTGCTGCACGTACACCTTGTTGAGCGGCTGCGCCCACAGCTCCGCGAGCTCGGTGAACGGGACGACCGGAAGCGGACCGTCCTGCACCTGGTAGCCGGGGCCGACGATGACCTCGCCCTCGATGCCGTCGCGGCTCGCGGCGAGCGCCAGCGGACCGATCTCGGCCTCGATCTTGGCGAGCGCGATCCCCGCCAGCTGCCGGTCGAGCGTCACCGAGGTGAGCAGCCGGTGCTCCCCCGCGTGATAGACCTGCGCGCCCTGGCCGCACACCGCGAGGCCCTCGTAGCCGAGGTCGTCGAGGATGTGCCGGGTCCAGGGCACGGCCCTGCCGGTCACGATGATGTGCGCGGCGCCCGCCGCGGTGGCCGCGGTGAGCGCCTCACGCGTGCGCTCGGAGACCGTGTCGTCGGAACGCAGCAACGTTCCGTCGAGATCGGTCGCCACGAGCTTGTACGGAAAGGCAGGGGCGAGGGGAGCGGGGTGGCTCACTTGGCGTTCGGCTCCAGGCTGTCGGGCTGTTCAGGCCGCGCGGGCCCGTCGGGCCGCTCAGTCTGCGATTACTTGGGGTCCAGGGTGGTGCGTCCCCCAAGGTAGGGGCGGAGCATCTCCGGAACCCGCACCGAGCCGTCGGCCTGCTGGTGATTCTCCAGGATCGCGACGATCGTGCGCGGGACGGCGCACAGCGTGCCGTTCAGCGTCGCGAGCGGCTGCGTCTTCTTGCCGTCCCGCATCCGGATCGACAGGCGGCGCGCCTGGAACCCGTCGCAGTTCGAGGCCGAGGTCAGCTCGCGGTACTTGCCCTGGGTCGGGATCCAGGCCTCGCAGTCGAACTTGCGCGAGGCGGAGGAGCCGAGGTCACCGGTGGCGACGTCGATCACCTGGAAGGGCAGCTCGAGGCCGGTCAGCCACTGCTTCTCCCACTCCAGGAGGCGCTGGTGCTCGTTCTGCGCGTCCTCCGGGTCGACGTACGAGAACATCTCGACCTTGTCGAACTGGTGCACACGGAAGATGCCGCGGGTGTCCTTGCCGTACGTGCCGGCCTCGCGGCGGAAGCACGGGGAGAAACCGGCGTAGCGCAGCGGCAGCTGGTCGCGCTCCACGATCTCGTCCATGTGGTACGCGGCGAGCGGGACCTCGGAGGTGCCGACCAGGTAGTAGTCGTCCTTCTCCAGGTGGTACACGTTCTCCGCGGCCTGGCCGAGGAAGCCCGTGCCCTCCATGGCGCGCGGGCGCACCAGGGCCGGGGTCAGCATCGGCGTGAAGCCGGCCTCGGTGGCCTGCGCGATCGCCGCGTTGACGAGCGCGAGCTCGAGGAGCGCGCCGACGCCCGTCAGGTAGTAGAAGCGCGAGCCGGAGACCTTCGCGCCGCGCTCGACGTCGATGGCGCCGAGCGCCTCGCCGAGCTCCAGGTGGTCCTTGGGCTCGAAGCCCTCGGCACCGAAGTCGCGGATCGTGCCGTGCGTCTCCAGGACGACGAAGTCCTCCTCGCCGCCGCGCGGGACGTCGGGGTGCACGATGTTGCCCAGCTGGAGGGCCAGGCGCTGCGTCTCCTCCTCGGCCTCGCGCTGCTCGGCCTCGGCGGCCTTGACGGCGGCGGAGAGCTCGCCCGTCTTCTTGAGGAGTTCCTGCTTCTCCTCGGGCGTGGCCTTGGGGATCAGCTTGCCGAGCGACTTCTGCTCGGAACGGAGTTCGTCGAAGCGGAGCCCGGACGACCTGCGCCGCTCATCGGCGGACAGGACGGAGTCGACGAGCGCGACGTCCTCTCCACGGGCGCGCTGGGAGGCGCGAACACGGTCGGGGTCCTCACGGAGCAGGCGAAGGTCAATCACCCCTCAAGGCTACCGTTGCCCGCTTCCGGCCAACGACCCGATATCCGTTGCACTCCCTTATGCCCTATTTGCCGGAATGTGAATTAAGGGTGGAGCGCGGCTGGAAAAGATCCACATCGGGCCTGCGGGGTGCGTCAAGGAAAGCCGCCGCTTTCCCTTGAAAGGGGCAGATGCGGCACTTCGCCTTGACCTGATCCCCTTGTCGCGGACGGGAGTTGGGGCCCGCTGTCCACAGCGACGCACAGGCCGGAAAAGTTATCCACAGGCTGTGGGAATGATCTGTGGATCCCGGAGGAGATCATTCCGAAAGCCACATGCGTAACGAAGAATTCCCCTCTCAAACCGCGCGCAAGCTCACTTTCGGGTGGAAATGCTTCACTCCAAAGAGTTGATCACGACAAATGCCTGGACGAAGGGTGACCTGCCGGGCTGTGGACGCATCTGGGGGCTGTGGGCCGATTTGTCGACCAACCGGCACCTTCCTGTCGACTTGTCCCCAGGTCGAGAAGGCGCCCTGTGGATAACTTCTGTGGATGAAGAAAATCCGCTGGTAGGACCGGGTGTCCAGACAAAAAGGAGCCGGATCCGGCGGTGGACAACTCGGATCCGGCAGGGGTGTGCGGCCGGCTACGGCCGAGGCGTCAGAACCGGCCGTCCTGGCAGCGCGCCAGCCAGTCCGACGCCGCCACGAACTCGCCGTCCGAGGTCCCCGAGCGCGGCGGGCGCACCTCCTCGACGGCGACGCCCGCCCGCGGATACGAGCCGAGGTAGCGCACCTCCGGGCAGGCCCGCTTCAGCCCCATCAGTGCCTCCGCCACCCGGCGGTCCGTGATGTGCCCCTCCGCGTCGATCGCGAAGCAGTAGTCGCCGATGCCCGTGCCGGTGGGCCGGGACTGCAACAGCACCAGGTTGACCCCGCGGATGGCGAACTCCTGGAGCAGTTCCATCAGCCCACCGGGGTGGTCGTCGCGCTGCCAGATGACGACGGAGGTCTTGTCCGCGCCGGTGGGTGCCGCGGGCCGGGCCGGCCTGCCGACCAGGACGAAGCGGGTCTGCGCGTTCTCCGCGTCGTGGATCTCGGTGACCAGCGGCACGAGCCCGTACTTCTCGGCCGCGAACTCGCCCGCGAACGCGGCGTCGTAGCGCCCTTCCTGCACGAGGCGCGCGCCGTCGGCGTTCGAGGCCGCGGACTCCCAGGTCACGTCCTCGGCCAGGTGGCCCTTCATCCAGTTGCGAACCTGCGGCTGGGCGGCCGGGTGCGCGGTGACCGTCTTGATGTCGGAGATCTGGGTGCCGGGGCGCACCAGGAGGGCGAAGGTGATGTCGAGCAGCACCTCGCGGTAGATCATCAGCGGCTCGCCGGCGACCAGCTCGTCGAGGGTCGTGGTGATGCCGCCCTCGACGGAGTTCTCGATCGGCACGAACGCGGCCTCGGCCTCGCCGTTGCGGACGGCGTCGAGCGCCGCGGGCACGGACACGACGGGGACGAGTTCCCGGGTGGCCGTCTCCGGGAGCGTGCGCAGGGCGACTTCGGTGAAGGTGCCCTCGGGGCCGAGATACGCGTAGCTGGCTGGCATGGGCTCACCCTAATGCGCCGTACGGGGCCGGGCCCCGGGTGCGTCACGTGCCACCGGGGCCGGCGGCGGCCCCACCCGGATCGGCGGTGGTCCTACCCGGGACCGGCGGCGGTCCCACCCGGGACCGCTCACCCCTCCAGCAACGCCTGCCCCACATAGCCGCCCTTTTCGGCGCCGCCCGGCACCGCGAAGAGCCCGCTCGCCTCGTGCCGGATGAACTTCGACAGGGCGTCGCCGCGGTCGAGCTTGCGCTGCACCGGCACGAAGCCGCGCAGCGGGTCCGCCTGCCAGCAGATGAAGAGCAGGCCCGCGTCCGGGGCGCCGTCCTCGTCGTAGCCGTCGTGGTACGAGAACGGGCGGCGCAGCAGCGCGGAGCCGCCGTTCTGGTCGGGCCGGGTGATCCGGGCGTGCGCGTTGAGCGGGATGACGAGGTCGCCGCTCGCGTCCGTCTTCTCCAGGTCCGGCTCGGTGGTCTCCTTGCCGCCGGTCAGCGGGGCGCCGTTCGATTTCTTGCGCCCGATGACATGTTCCTGCGCCGCCGTCGACAGCTTCTCCCAGTCGTCGAGGAGCATCCGGATCCGGCGCACGACGACGTACGAGCCGCCGGCCATCCACGCGGGGGACTGCGCGGAGCCCCCGTCCGGCACGAAGATCCGCTTGTTGAAGTCCTTGTCGGCGGGCTTCGGGTTGCCCGTGCCGTCGACCTGGCCCATCAGGTTGCGGACCGTCATCGGGTGGGCGGTGGCGCCCGGCGAGCGGTTGAAGCCGTTCATCTGCCAGCGCAGCTTGGCCGCGCCGCCCGTGTCCTTCTGGATCGCGCGCAGCGCGTGGAAGGCGACGAGCGAGTCGTTGGCGCCGATCTGCACCCACAGGTCGCCGTTGCTGCGCGCCTTGTCGAGGTGGTCGGAGTAGAAGTCCGGCAGCGGGTCGAGGGCGGCGGGGCGCTGCTTCTCCAGTCCCGTACGGGAGAAGAAGCCGTGTCCGAAGCCGAAGGTGATCGTCAGCGAGGAGGGGCCCGCGTCCCGGGCCACATCCGTGTCGTCCGAGGCCGAGGGCTCGCCCGCCATCAGCCGCTCGGCCGTGGCCGACCAGCGGCGCAGCAGGGCCGCCGCCTCCTTGCGCCCGGCGCCCGCCGCCAGGTCGAACGCGACGAGATGGCCGCGGGACTGCATCGCGGTGGTGATGCCGGGCTGATGTTTCCCGTGAAACATCACCTCGTCGGCCCCGATCGTGGTCAACGTGGCCTGCGGCTCGGGGGAGTTCGAGGACGCCACGGCGTACCCCGCGCCCGCGCCGACGGCGCCGAGGGCGACGCCGGTGGCACCCGCCGTCCCGATCAGGCGGCGGCGCGAGATGCCCGCGGCCTGCGGGGAGGATCCGGTGCCGCGCTTGGACCCGGCCGTGTCGGTCGTGTCAGTCGTGTCGTCCATGGGGCTGGTCAGCCGATCTTCGCGTTCTTGGTGATGGTGATCTGGTCGATGTCCGAGGTGCGCACGGTCAGCGCGACCTTCCAGTCGCCCGCCACGGGGAGCTGCACACCGCTCGCCGTCCAGTGTCCTGTGGCGATGTGGTCGGGCACGACGGGCAGCGGCCCGATCTTCTTCGCCTCCTGGGTGAGGGCGATCTTCACCTCGGGGACGTCGAAGGCCTTGCCGTTCGGCCGCTCCACGTAGAGGTGCATCTCGTTGTTGCCGGTGCGTCCGGGGTCCATCTCCAGGAGGGCGGTGCCCTTGCCGTCCGCGCCGCCGGTGTCGAACGGCAGCTTCAGGGAGAGCGGTCCGGTCTGGGCCTGCGCGGCCGAGGTGGCGGACTTGGCCTCTTCCTCGGTGCGGCCGGGCTCGGTGGATGTCAGCACGGTGGTGACGGCGAGCAGGACGACCGCGATGCCCGCCTCGACGAGCACCGAGCGGCGCAGCCCGAAGCGGTGCGGATCGGCGTCGCGCACCCGCTTCTCGCGCGCGTTCGCCATCGCGGCGCGCTGTCGGGCGAGCTGGGCGGCGCGCTCGGGGTCCGTGCCCTTTCCTCCGGCGGCCACGGAGACCGGCTCCTTCTCCTCCGAGACCTCGGGTGCGTGCTCCCGCGCCGGTGCGGCGGCCACGGTCTCGGTGAGCTGCCCCGTCCACTTACGGGAGATCCAGGCGACGCCGACGAGCACGGCGACGAGCCCGACCTTCACCATCAGGAGCTGCCCGTACGTCGTCCCGGTCAGCGCCGACCAGGAGCCGACCTGGCGCCACGACTGGTAGAGCCCGGTCGCGACGAGGACGAGGACGCTGCAAAAGGCGACCCGGGAGAAGCGGCGCACGGCCGAGCCCTCGATCGTCGGCACCCGGTACAGGGCGACGAGCAGCGTGGTCAGCCCGCCGAGCCAGGCAGCGACGGCCAGCAGGTGCAGCACGTCGACGGGCATCGCGAGGCCCGCCTGGAGGCCGGTCGAGGCGTGCTCGGCCATGGCCCAGGTGGCGGCGAGCCCGGCCGCGACGACGCCGCCGCCGACGGAGAGCCCGAAGGTGAGGTCGTTCCGCTCGTTGGCCGCGGTGTCCCCTTCGCCCTCACCGGGCTCCTCGTTCTTCTTCGCGTACGCCCCGAAGAGCACCGCGATGAAGAGGGCCGCGGCCGCGAGCAGCAGCAGCCGGGACGTGAGCGCGGCGCCGGTCTTGGTCTGAAGGACCTGGCCGAGCAGCGCCATGTCGAAGATGTCGCCGACCTTCCCGGACCCGGTGTACGAGCCGCGCATCAGCAGCATGGCCAGGGTGGCGGCGGTGAGCGCGATCCAGGCGCCGACCACGACGCGCTGCACCGGCCTGCTGCCCGCGCCGCGCCGCCAGCATCCGAGCACGAACGCGGCGCCGCCCACGAGCAGCGCGAAGCCCGCGTACGAGACGTAGCGGGCGACGTCGTAGATCCCGCCGACGACGCCCCCGCCCGCGTTCTGGTCGGTCACCACCGCGGAGGTCTTGGAGGGCGCGCCGACGGAGAACGTGTAGGCGCCGGCGACGGGGTGGCTGTCGGCGGAGACGACCTGGTAGGCGATGGTGAACGTGCCGTCGGGCAGGCCGGAGTGCAGCCCCACCGCGTAGGTCGTGCCGCCGGGGTGGGTGATCTTGCCGTCGTCGACGCGCTTGCCCGCGGGGTCGAGCACGCGGACCGCGCCGTCGGAGATCGCGACGCTCTCGGAGAAGGTGAGCGACACCTTCTTCGGCGCCGAGTCGACCACCGCTCCTTGCTTGGGATCGCTCCCGGTCAGGGCGGCGTGCGCGGACGCGGGTGCGCCGCCGGCCAGGAGCGCGCCGGTCACGGCGAGGAAGAGCAGCACCAGCTGCCAGGTGCGGGGAGCGATGGTCTTCACGTACGAGTCAGCCCCTTCAGTGCGAAGCGTGCGACGGGTTGTAGGTGGCGACCTTCACCGGGAAGGAGACCTTGACGGTCCCGGACTTGGCGAAGTGCAGCTGTACCGACACCTTGTCGCCCTCCGCGGGCTTGCGCTTCAGGTTCTCGAACATGAGGTGGTTGCCGCCGCGTTCGAAGTCGAGCTCGCCGTTCGCGGGCACGGCGAAGGACTTCTGCTCCTTCATCACGCCGCCCTTGGTGGTGTGCAGGGTGACCTTCTGGGAGATGCCGCTGCTCACGGACGTGAGGGTGTCGGCGGCGCCCTTGTTGTGCACGGTGAAGAACCCGGCCGCCATGTCGCCGGAGGCGGGCGCGGGGATGAACGCGCCCTCGACCTTCAGGTCGGGCTTGTCGGCGGCCTCGGAGCCGGAGCCGCAGGCGGTCAGGGCGAGCCCCGCCGCGAGCGTGACGGCGCCGAGTGCGAGGGGTGCGCGCCTCACGGCTTCTCCCCCTTGATGATCTTGGGGAGGTCCTTGGTGTAGTCGTCGACGGTGGCGTCCTCGCCGTACAGCACGTAACCGGCGTCGTTCTTCGGCGAGAAGGCGATGACCTGGGTGCCGTGCATCGACACGAGCTTGCCCTTCTTGTCCTTCTGCGTCGGCTCGATGGAGATGCCGAGCGTGCGGGCGCTGCCCTGGATGGTGGCGAAGTCGCCGGTCAGGCCGATGAAGTCGGAGTCCTGCGCCTTGAGCCACTTGCCGAGCACGGACGGGGTGTCGCGGTCCGGGTCGGTGGTGACGAAGACGACCTGGAGCTTGTCCTGCTCGGCCTTGGGCAGCGACTTCTTGGCGACGGCGATGTTGCTCATCGTCAGCGGGCAGACGTCGGGGCAGTGCGTGTAGCCGAAGTAGATCAGCGTCGGCTTGTTCTTGGTCTGCTCGCGCAGGTCGAACTTCTTGCCGTGGGTGTCGGTGAGGACCAGGTCCGGCTTCTTGAAGGGCTTGTCGAGGACCGTCGCGGCCTTCTGCGAGCTGCCCGAGTCGGATGACACCTCGGCGACCGGCTTGCCGCTGTCGTCGCCGCTGCCGCAGGCGGACAGGGCGAAGGTCGCGACCGTGACCAGGCCGACCGCGGCCAGCAGGCTCTTCCTGTTGAACGTCGTGTTCTTGCGGGGGTTGCGCATAGAAAAATGTCCCAGATGTGAGGTGGCCGGCGAGCGCCGGGGCCGCTCACCGCGACCCCGGCACCCACCGAAGGTGGCTCAGCTGTTGGTACGCCGACGGCCCGCCGTGACGCCGAACGCCACACCGGCGGCGCCGATGACGATGCCGACGATGCCGAGGGTGCGTGCGGTGGTGTCGCTGCCGGAACCGCCGGAATCCGTGGTCGCGGCCGCGGCCTCCTTCTTGGCGCCGTCGTCGGAGGCGCCCGAGGCACCGTGCCCGTCGTCGGCCGCGGCGGAGAGCTCAAGGGTGGGCGCCGGGTTCTCCGGCTCCTCCTGGCCCTTCTGCTGCGGCTCGATCCAGCGCACGACCTCCTTGTTGTCGTAACTCTGGATCGCCTTGAAGACGAGCTGGTCGGTGTCGGTCGGCAGCTGGCCGATGGACACCGGGAACTTCTGGAAGTAGCCGGGCTGCACGCCCTTGTCCTTCTCCGAACCGGTCGCGGTCCAGGTGACCTTGGAGACGGCCTCGGTGATCTTCTCGCCGTGCATCTCCATCGGCTTGTCGAGCTTCGTCTTGGTGACGTCGGCCTTCCAGCCGGGCACGGGCTCGGGCATCACCGAGGCGAGCGGGTGCTCGGTCGGGAAGTTGACCTCGACCTTGGTGGTCGCGGCATCGTCGCGCTCGTTGGGCACCTTGAAGTCGACGACGGCGTAGTCGCCCTTGGCGGCCTCGCCCTCCGGCTGCACGCTCACGTGCGCGAAGGCGGGGGCGGACACGAGGACGACGGAGGAGACGGCGGCGGCACCGACGAGAGCGGCGCGGGACATCTTCTTCATGACAGGGAGAACTCCACGTTCAGCGGGATTCAGCGAAAGGTGAGGGGGCGCGACCGCGGAACGCCGCACTACGTGGGCGGCGAAGAAGCGGGTGCGCGCGCGTGCCGCACGGCACGGCTCACCCCCGCAGTACGGGGTGGAGTACGCGTGCCGTTCAGGCAGCGAGAAGGAACGTGTCGGCCGCGGGTGGCCCGCGCCTGCTCACCGAGTGCTGGAGTGCCGCCGCCCGCAGCGCCGGTGGTTCGGCGAACCCGGCACGAGCGGCGCACGGCAGCGCGCTCGCACCCTGGAGCCCGGCCTTGAGCGCGCGTACGAGGCCGAGGGCGGCCCGCAACGAACGGATGGGAGCCGCGAGGGCGACGCTCTGCGCGGAGAGCCGCGAGAGCCGGGCGATGCGGCTCAGCGCGAGGTCGCCGTGGCGCAGCAGCCAGCCGGCGCCGGCCGCGGCGAGCAGGTGCCCGAGCAGCATCGGCAGGGACGGCAGCAGCGACATCGTGGAGTCGGCGGCGCCCGCCATGTGGTGCGATTCGCCGGACGGCACGCGCGCGTTGTCGAGGATCCGCCGGGCCTGCGCCGGGCTGAGCGTCGACGCGCCCGCCCCGCACATGAGCCGCGCGGCCCGCTCGACCGCCGAGGGCCGGCCCGAAGCGACGGCCGTGTTCATGGCGTGCTGCTGGCCGAGGCCGAAGAGGCTGTGCAGCGCGATCTGTCCGGCCCCCAGCGTGGCGGCGATGCCCGGCAGCGACCGCTCGCGTCCCGTCAGCGGCAGGGCCACACAGAAGACGGCGAGGAAGCCGAGCGACAGCGTCCACAGCGGGACGGTGGCCGTCGAACCGAGGACGTGCCCCGCCGCGGACAGCATGACGCAGACCGCGGCGAACACCGCGGCCCTGAGCAGCCGGAGATCGGCCGCGCTGCGCGCCTGGCGCTCGTGGGGGGCAGACATGGCGGCCTCATCATCGCACTGGCTTCACACGCTCCATACGGCAGGTCCGCAAGGTCGGGAATCTCCCGTACACCGATGACCCCCGTATGCGCGTGGGCCGTATGGGCGTCATCACGTCAACTGAGCGATTGCGCCGGGCCGGTGGTGGCAATACGTATCGGTATGTCGAGTCGCGGCCGGGAGGCGGGAGCATGAGCATCTGGTGGTCCCTCCAACTGCGGCGCGACGCCGCGAGCGTGCCGCTCGCCCGGCGCCTCCTCATGGGCACCATGGAGACCGCGGGCGTCGACCCCGATGTCTCCTACGACCTGTCGGTCGCGCTCAGCGAGGCGTGTGCGAACGCCGTGGAGCACGGCGGCACGGCGACGAGCGAGGCGTCGGACGCGTTCCGGGTCACCGCGTACCTGGACGGCGAGCTGTGCCGCATCGAAGTGGCCGACACGGGCCCCGGCTTCACCGCGGCCGGCGGCCGCGCGGCGGTGGCGGTCCGCCCGGCGCCCGACTACGCGGAGCACGGCCGCGGCCTGTGCCTGATCCAGGAACTCGCCGACCATGTGCACTTCGTGAACAGACCCGGCAGGGGCGGCGCCGTGGTCAGCTTCGACAAGATCCTCAAGTGGCGGAAGGACGCGCCGCTGATGGCGGTGTGAGCCCGTTCTTCGCACCCGTTCTTCGCAACAGGGAGAGCTTTTACGCGACAAGGAGGGCCGCACCATCGGGTGCGGCCCTCCTTGTCGCGTTTTTCGGTGCTCAGCCCTTCAGGCGGGCCATCCACGCCTCGACCTCGTCGGCCTTGCGGGGCAGACCGGCCGACAGGTTCTTGTTGCCGTCCTCGGTGACGAGGATGTCGTCCTCGATGCGGACGCCGATGCCGCGGTACTCCTCCGGCACGGTCAGGTCGTCGGCCTGGAAGTACAGACCGGGCTCGACCGTGAGCACCATGCCGGGCTCAAGGGTGCCGTTCACGTACGCCTCCGTGCGCGCGACGGCGCAGTCGTGGACGTCCATGCCGAGCATGTGACCGGTACCGTGCAGGGTCCAGCGGCGCTGGAGCCCCAGCTCCAGGACGCGCTCGACCGGGCCCTCGACCAGGCCCCACTCGACGAGCTTCTCGGCGAGCACCCGCTGCGCGGCGTCGTGGAAGTCCCGGAACTTGCCGCCCGGCTTCACGGCCGCGATACCGGCCTCCTGGGCCTCGTACACGGCGTCGTAGATCTTGCGCTGGAGCTCGCTGTACGTGCCGTTGATGGGCAGCGTGCGCGTGACGTCGGCGGTGTAGTACGTGTGCGTCTCCACGCCGGCGTCGAGCAGGAGCAGGTCGCCGGAGCGGACGGCGCCGTCGTTGCGGACCCAGTGCAGGGTGCAGGCGTGCGGGCCCGCGGCGCAGATGGAGCCGTAGCCGATGTCGTTGCCCTCCACGCGTGCGCGCAGGAAGAACGTGCCCTCGATGTAGCGCTCGGAGGTGGCCTCGGCCTTGTCGAGCACCTTCACGACGTCCTCGAAGCCGCGCACGGTCGAGTCGACGGCCTTCTGGAGCTCGCCGATCTCGAACGCGTCCTTCACGACGCGCGCCTCGGAGAGGAAGACCTTCAGCTCCTCGTCGCGCTCGGCGGTGACCTTGTCGGTCAGGGCGGCCTCGACGCCGGCGTCGTAGCCGCGCACGACGCGCGTGGGGCCGGTGACCTCGCTCAGCTTGTCGGTGAGCTCGCGCACGTCGGACGCGGGGATGCCGTAGTGCTTCTCGGCCTCGGTCAGGGAGTGGCGGCGGCCGACCCACAGCTCGCCCTGGCCGTCGAGCCAGAACTCACCGTTCTCTCGGTTGGAGCGCGGCAGCAGGTAGAGCGTCGCGTCGTGGCCGCCGGACTTCGGCTCCATGACGAGGACGCCGTCCTCCGTCTGGTTGCCGGTCAGGTAGGCGTACTCGACCGAGGCGCGGAACGCGTACTCCGTGTCGTTCGAGCGGGTCTTGAGGTTGCCCGCGGGCACCACGAGGCGCTCGCCCGGGAAGCGGGCGGACAGGGCGGCACGGCGGGCGGCGGTCTCGGCGGCCTGTGCGATCGGCCGCAGGTCGTGCAGCTCGGTGTCGGCCCAGCCGGACTTCATGTTCTCGGCGAGCTCGTCGGACACGCCCGGGTAGAGGCCGTTCTTGCGCTGCTTGATGGGCTCCTCGGCCTCGGCGGCCTCCGGACCCGCTGCGGTAGCGGCATCTTCAATACAGCCCGGGTTGAGCTCCTCCGACACGGTTCCTCCTCGACGCGGCGGGCCCGGTGAAATGCCCTGGATGCGGCAGTGGACCCACTCCATCGTACGAGCGTACGGAAGGGGGTCCAGGGCCGGAGGGCCTGTTACGCACCGCGCCCCTGAGGTCACTCGAAGCGCGCCGCGAGCAGCACCACGTCCTCCTCGCTCTCGACCGCGTCGAGGCCGTCCGGGAGCACCGACCGCAGCACGTGGTCGGCGATCGCCCCGGGGTCGTCACGGATCGCTCTGGGCACCCCGGCGGCGGCCGCGTGCAGCCGGGCGAACGCGCGGTCCATGGGGTCGCCGGTGCGGCGCAGCAGGCCGTCCGTGTACAGCAGCACGGTCTCGCCCGGCTCGGGGGTGATCTCGACGCTCGGCGCCTCCCAGCAGGCGAGCATCCCCAGCGGCGCGGAGAGCGTCGTCTCGGCGTACTCGGTGCGCCGCGCGCCGATCACCAGGGGCGGGCTGTGCCCGGCGCCCGCGAGGACGATCTTGCGCTGGGCGGGCTCGCAGTAGGCGAAGAGGGCGGTCGCGCTGCGCGCCGGCTCGGTCAGGCGCAACAGGAGCTCCAGATCGGACAGGACCGCCACCGGGTCCTCCCCCTCCATGACCGCGTACGCCCGCAGGGAGGCGCGCAGCCGGCCCATCGCGGCGACCGCGCTCGCGCCGGAGCCGCTGACCGAGCCGACCGCGAGCCCGAGCGCCCCCTCGGGCAGCGGCAGCGCGTCGTACCAGTCGCCGCCGCCGCGCGGCCCTGTGCGGTGCCGGGCGGCGAGCTGCACCCCGGCGACCCGGGGCAGGCGCGGCGGCAGCAGCTCGTCGGCGACGGTGCGTGACCACGCGCGCGTGCGCTCCAGCTCCAGGAGGCGGGCGAGGTGTTCGGTGGCGTAGCGCGTGTACAGGCCGATGAGGTGGCGCTGGCGCTCGACGGGCTCGGCCGGTTCGTCGTAGAGCCAGACCGCGGCGCCGAGCCGGCCGGCCGCCTCGGTGGCGAGCGGCATCGTGTAGCTGGCGGCGTAGCCCAGGCGCGCGGCGACCTCGCGGTGGCGCGGGTCGAGTCCGTCATCGGCGAGCAGATCGGCGTGCGCCTCGGGCTCGGCGGACAGCCCGTCGAGGATCCGCCCGTACGAGGTGGAGCCGCGCGGCACCGTCTCGATGTGCCCGAGGTCGGGCCTGGACAGGCCGAGGCCGACGGTGGTGTCGGGGCCGCGCCCGTCGCCCGGTTCCAGGACGACGAGTCCGCGCCGGGCGCCCACCAGGGCGGCTCCGGCGCGCAGCAGTTCGTGCAGTGCGTCCTCGAGTGCGGCCGTGCGCGCCAGACGTTCCGTGAGTTCGTGCAGCGTCGTGAGATCGGAGACCCACCCCGCGAGCCGGTCCTGGATCACGGCTCCGGGGGCCACGGGGGCGGGTGTGACCTGCGACACGGGGGAAGCGGGCGCGGTACTGGGGGCTGGAGAGGGAACCTGTCCAGGAGGGGAATCGATTCCGGCCACTTTCGGCAGGCGCGGGGTTGTCATGGCTTCCGGCTTTCCGACCGGTGCATATTGCTCGTTAGCATCGCAAACCCCCATGTCATTCTGCGCCGCTAGCAATGCCTCCACATGTACACGGACTCGTTGGGGGATGTCCAGCATTGTCCGACCGGGAATCCTGGTGTCTGTCGTGGTCAAACGGCATTCGAGGAAAAACGATCTTTGTTCTCATATGTGATCCCGCTCCGATCCCGAGCCGATCCTGATCGTTCGAAGATGGCCAAAAACTGCCTGGGGGAAGCGCTCATTGCGGTCGACTGGCATTGTTCAGCTGTGGTCGACAGAGCGTCATGACGGCCGTGATGGGTACGTAGTCGGTGAAGACCAGGGGCAGTTGGGATCCGTCCGGAACCTGGTGACGGAACCGGGCGTCATAACCATCGGCGACCGTGTCCCATCCTCCCGCGGCGGCGGCGGCGAGAAATACGCGGGACGGCAAACGCCAGGCGCCGCCACCCCACGCCAGGCTTTTAAAGCACACAGCAGGCGCTCGGACTATAGGGGTTCAACCCTGCCTCGGGCCGGTGGTTCCGGCTGGGGTGTGGCGCTCCAACACGTACGCGCAGTGACTGATCGACACATGGTGTGATGTGGCCCATAGCGTTCTCTTCGGTCTACGGAAAGGAACGAGCGCTCATGCGCGAGATCCTCGGAAGGCGACGCAGGCTCCTGTCCAGGCGTGACAACGGGAAGTCTGACCTGATCAGCGCGGCCCTCACGTTCGCGACAGCGTGGCAGTGGCCGGTCCTCCCGGGCATAGGGCTCGAAGCGGGAGGCCGTCGTGACGGCGTCCGCTGCGCCTGCCCCGACCCGGAGTGCACGGTGCCCGGCGCGCACCCCTTCGACCCGGGGCTGCTCGCCGCGACGACCGATGAGCGCATGGTCCGCTGGTGGTGGACCAACCGCCCCGAAGCGCCGATCGTGCTCGCCACCGGTGCCCCGTCCGGTACCTCGGAGGGGCGCGCGCCCTGCGCGGTGAGCCTCCCGGCCGTCGCGGGCGCCCGCGCGCTCGCCGCGTTCGAGCGCAGGGACGTGCGGCTCGGCCCGGTGATCGCGACGCCGGAGCGGCTCGCGATCCTCGTGGCGCCGTACTCGATGGAGCAGCTCGGCGAGCTCCTGTACGCGCAGGACTTCGTGCCCGGCTCGCTGCGCTTCCACGGGGAGGGCGGATATCTCGCCCTGCCGCCGTCGATCTCGGGTGCGGGACAGGTGCGTTGGGAGCGTGCGCCGCTGCCCGGTTCCGCGGCCCCGTGGGTGCCGGATGTGGAGGCCGTGGTCGGCACGGTGGTCGACGCCCTCACCCGTACGGGTGTGAGTGCGCCCGAGTTGTAGCGGAATCCGGCGCGCGGCGGGCCGGTGGCCGGGGTGCGCGCCGATATCTTCGGCGCATGCCTGCCGCGCCACGCTCCCCCCAGCTCCCGGACGAGACCGAGCGGGAGCGGCCGCACGCGCGACTGCGGCTGTTCGGTCTGCTCGCCGTGGTGGTTCTCACGGCGGCGCTGCCGCTGGCGGGCGCGTCCGCGGGCCCCGTGGGCGACGGGCCCACGCGGCAGCCGGCCACCGAGACCAAGGCCGCGGAGGCCGACGCCACCAAGGCGGACGCCACCGAAGCCGACGTCTCCGATGACGCCGACCCGTCGAACGGCACGTCGAGTGGCGAGTCGGACGACAGCGCGAGCGGCGACAGCAGGGACGAGAACCCGGCCGGGCGGGAGGCCGGAAAGCCCTCCCTGCTGACGGGTCTCGGCCTGACCACCGAGGCCCACTGCGGTCCCCAAGTGTCCGCCCCGGACGGCATCGAGGCGCAGACCTGTGTGCTCGTCCAGGGTCACGACACCTGGGCGCGTACCTATTACCGCAACGCGACGGGCTCGGATCTGGCCGCCGTACTGACCCTGATGGCACCCGGTGGACGCACGGTGCAGCTGCACTGTGCCGTGGGTGCGGAGGACGAACCGGGGATGTGCGAGACACCGCGGGGACGTACGCGGGGGGAACCCGGCCAGTACACGGCGGTGGCGGAGTACGCGAAGGGCCGGGAAGGCCCGCTGCTGCTGCGCTCCGGAAGCAACTCGGCGCCGTAGCACGGGGGTTGAGGCCCGGCGGCTGCTGAGCAGACATGGAAGCGCCCGGTTGCTGGCGACGGGGGATGCACCAGCAACCGGGCTACTTGAACGGTAACAAGAGATCGCCGGTTAGCAAATTCGAACTCTTCTATTCGGACATGGATTTACCTGCAACTACCGGGAGTTGTGACCCGGCTCACCTCGCGGTTCGAGAGGTTTTCCCGTCCTGGTGGGCTGACTGGTCGGTCAGCCCACCAGAAGCTGTGAATCAGCTGAGCGTCACCTGTCGGTTGGTGAGCCCGCCGCGCGCGCGACGCTCGTCCGGGGTCAGCGGTGCGTCCGTGGCCAGCGCGCCGGCCAGTCGCTCGGCGAACTCGGCGGCCGGCTTCTCGATGTCCTCCGCCCGCACCGAGCTGGGCAGGTCCCAGACCGGAACGGTCAGGCCGTGCGCCCGGAAGGAGCCCACCAGGCGGGTGCCCTCGCCGAGCGACGACGTGCCGGCCGCGTGCAGCCGCGCCAGCGCGTCGAGCAGCTTCTCCTCCGCGTGCGGCATGACCCACCTGAGGTGGTTCTTCTCCGGCGTCTCGCACCAGTAGGCGCTGTCCACGCCGGTCAGCTTCACGGTGGGGATCGCCGCGGCGTTGGCCCGCTCCAGGGAGGCGGCGACCTCGCCCGACGCGTTCTCGGAGTCCGGCACCCAGAATTCGAAGCCCGTGTGCACGATGGGCTCGAAAGTGCCCTCCGGGGCGAGCACGTCCTGAAGGCGCGGACCGTCGGCCGGCGCGCGGCGGGTCTGCACCGGGTTGCCCGGCTCCGTGGTCAGCGCGCGCAGCAGCGTGTCGGCCAGGTCGCGGCTGATGTCCCCGGAAGGCGTCTCGTTCTGAAGGCCGAGCAGGACCGAGCCGTCGTCGCGGCGCAGCGCGGGCCAGGCCATGGGCAGCACGGTGGCGAGGGTCACCGAGGGGACGCCCTCGGGGAGCCCGTCCTTCAGGGTCAGCTCGACCGTAGCCGCGGGCACCAGCTCGCGCAGCGCGACCCAGTCGCCCTCGCCGGGCAGGCCCTCGAAGGGGCGCTGCACCAGCTCGGTCACCGCGTGCGCGGCGACCCGGCCGTGGCAGGCCTTGTAGCGGCGACCGCTGCCGCAGGGGCAGGGTTCGCGGGCACCGACGACGGGGACCTCGCCTGCGGTGACGTGCGGCTTGCCCTTGGTCTGCGGGCGCTTCTTGGCCATCTTGGGTGTCTCCCGGATACGGCTCTCGTACGTACGGCGGCGAGCCTAGCCGCTCGTACTGACAAGAGGGGGATTCAGCCCAACTGGCCGCGCCCGGCCGGTTTTCAGCCCAGCTCGTCGAAGGCGTCGGGGAAGCCCAGGTCCGCCAGGTCCCCGACGGGTGGTGAGGCGACCCGCGAGGCGAAGTCGTCCCCGCGCTGCGCCATGGCCTCCGCGTGGACGTCCTTGTGGACGATCACCCAGACGGTGACCTCGCCGCGCATGCCGTCGCGTACGCCCCAGTCGTCGGCGAGCGCCGTGATGATGTTGAGCCCGCGGCCGCCGTGCGCCGTGATCGAGGGTGTGGCCGGAATCGGGCGGGTGGGCCCGCCGCCGTCCGTCACCTCGACCGCGAGGCAGCCGCGGTCGTCGACCCGCCAGGCGGCGCGTACGTCACCGTCGCCGGCCAGGTCGTCGCCGAGCGGCCGGCCGTGCCGGCACGCATTGCTGAGCAGTTCGGAAAGGATGAGAACCGCATCGTCGATGACCGTTTCCGGTACGCCGCTCATGCGCAGTTGTTCACGCATGCGACGCCTTGCCGCGCCCACGCCCGCAGGGCCATGGGGTACGGCCATGCTCGACGACGCGGGCACCTCCTGTGCCACCACCAACGCCACCCCCGAGACCTCCTTTGCCCCACGCCACGGTGTGAATGCCCCAATGGAATGGACCGGAAACCGGCCATCCCGCTTCCGGTGACGCACTCGTGACGATCGAATACGGTCCGAACGCGCCGGGGCACACCCTGTGACGGCGTTGGGGAAAGGTGGCCGGATTCCGCCTCAGGACCTGCCGAGGTGGCGCAGCACCGCCGCGGGCCGATTGGTGATGATCGCGTCGACGCCCAGGCTCGCGCAGAGGTCGATGTCCTCGGGCTCGTCCACGGTCCAGACGTGGATCTGGTGACCCGCGCGCGCGAGCTTGTCGACGTACGCGGGGTGGTTGCGCACGATCCGGATGCTGGGGGCCGCGATGTGCACGCCCCTGGGGAGGCGTCCTTCGCGGTGGCGGGGCGAGACGAACTGCATCAGGTAGACCGTCGGCAGCGTCGGGGAGGCCTCCTGGACGCGTGCCAGGGAGCGCGCGGAAAAGCTCATCACGCGCACGCGCGAGGGTTCGTCGGGCACCGGGGCGTCCAGGCCGAACCGCTTGAGCAGGAGCAGCAGCCGCTCCTCCACCTGCCCCGCCCACCTGGTGGGGTGCTTGGTCTCGACCGCCAGCTCCACCCGGCGTCCCGCGTCGGTGACCAGCTCGAGCAGGCGCTCCAGCGTCAGGACGGAGGTGTCGGAGGTGTCGGCCGCGCTGCCCGTCCAGTCGGGGACCTCGTCCTGGCCCTTCCAGGAGCCGAAATCGAGGGCGGCGAGCTCCGCGAGCTCCAGTGTGGAGACGGCTCCGCGGCCGTTCGACGTACGGTTGACGCGGCGGTCGTGCACGCATACGAGATGACCGTCGGCCGTCAGCCGCACATCGCATTCGAGGGCGTCCGCGCCGTCCTCGATCGCCTTCTTGTAGGCGGCCAATGTGTGTTCGGGGGCGTCCTGGGAGGCACCGCGGTGGGCCACGACCTGAATGCGCTGCTGTTGTGCGAGGGTCACCGCGTCATGGTGCCACCGCGCGGCGCAGGACCAGGAAAACTTCGGCCCAGCGGATGCGTCCGTTTTGCCGGACGTAAAGGATGGCAGGGGACGCACAGGATCGTCTTACGGTGGCCTGACGTCCCGTGGGAAAGGCTGACGGCGTACAACAGCACAAGTGGACCGTGACAGGACCATGCCGGGTCGGTGGCGCGCGTGACAGCCGCCGGCCCCGGGCATCCAGACAGGACGGATCGGCGACGACAGCCGTGGATCGAGGAGAGAAAGCTGTGAGCACCGAGAACGAGGGCACCGAGGTACCGCCGGCCCCGTCCGCACCTCCCGTGCCGGTGGACGCTCCCGCTGCTCCCGCCGCGTCGGCGGCATCCTCCCAGGGTGCCGCGTCCGGTGCGCCGGGTGCGGCGGGACCCGCCCACGGCGGCGACTGGCCGCCCCCGCCGCCCGCCATGCCGGCCTACGCGTCGGGCGGTGGCGGCGGAGGCTGGGGCGCCTCGTACCAGCAGCAGGAGCCCAAGCCGGGCGGCCGGCGCGGTGGCCTGGTCGCCGGGATCATCGCGGCGGCACTGGTCGCGGGCGCGGTCGGCGGTGGCGTGGGCTACTGGGCGGCCGAGCGGGGCGACGGATCGAGCACGGGCTCGACGACCGTCTCCGCCTCCAACCCGGCCGACCTCAAGCGCGACAAGGGCACCGTCGCGGGCATAGCCGCCAAGGCGCTGCCCAGCACGGTCACGATCGAGGCCGAGGGCAACAACGGCGAGGGCGGCACCGGCACGGGCTTCGTGTACGACAAGCAGGGCCACATCCTCACCAACAACCACGTGGTGGCGGAGGCGGCCGACGGCGGCAAGCTGTCGGCGACGTTCTCGAACGGCAAGAAGTACGACGCCGAGGTGATCGGCAAGGCGCAGGGCTACGACGTGGCGGTCATCAAGCTCAAGAACGCGCCGGACGACCTGAAGCCGCTCACGCTCGGAAACTCCGACAAGGTCGCGGTCGGCGACTCGACCATCGCGATCGGCGCGCCCTTCGGCCTGTCGAACACGGTGACGACGGGCATCGTCTCCGCCAAGGACCGCCCGGTGGCCTCCAGCGACGGCACCGGCAGCAGCAAGGCCTCGTACATGAGCGCCCTCCAGACCGACGCGTCGATCAACCCGGGCAACTCCGGCGGCCCGCTGCTGGACGGCAACGGGAACGTGATCGGCATCAACTCCGCCATCCAGTCCGCCTCCAGCGGCGGCATGGGCGGCGGTTCGGGCCAGTCCGGCTCGATCGGTCTCGGCTTCGCCATTCCGATCAACCAGGCCAACATGGTCGCCCAGCAGCTCATCAAGACCGGGCAGCCGGTCTACCCGGTGATCGGGGCCTCCGTCTCCCTCGAGGAGGGCACCGGCGGCGCGAAGATCACCGAGCAGGGCGCGGGCGGCTCCGCGGCCGTCACGCCGAACGGGCCGGCGGACAAGGCGGGCCTCAAGCCCGGCGACGTCATCACCAAGCTCGACGAGCAGCCCATCGACTCGGGGCCGACCCTGATCGGCCAGATCTGGACGCACAAGCCGGGCGACTCCGTGAAGCTCACCTACACGCGCGACGGCAAGGAGCACACGGTCGACGTGACCCTGGGCGAGCGCAAGGGCGACAGCTGACCGAGCCCGCGACCCGACCCGCTAGGCTGGTCCCGCGCCGCGACGGTCCTCAAGACCGCTGCGGCGCGGGGTGGGTTGCCCGAGCGGCCTAAGGGAACGGTCTTGAAAACCGTCGAGGCGAGAGCCTCCGTGGGTTCAAATCCCACACCCACCGCACAGTTGGGTGAGCCCCCGACCGGGATCCCGGTCGGGGGCTCACTCGCGTTCGGGAGCGCTACGGACCTGCCGTGAGGCGCGCCGCCGAGGCGATCGTGGAGCGGGCCTCCCGTTCGGTCAGGCCGGTGTGCACCGCCGCGTCGGCCAGGGCGTCCGCGAGGGTGTCGCCGACGCCGTTCTCGTACGCCCGGCAGGCCGCCCAGAAGAGCCGGGTGTTGCGCTGGCCCTCATGGGCGCTGAGAACGAACTGGACGAGGCCCAGACCGTGTTGACCGGGGCGGCCCGTCATGGGGTGGTGAGCGCGCGGCGGGGGCGTGAGCAGGCGCAGGAGCGCCGGTGGGCAGGGCGCGGGCGGCAGGTGCCCGGTGCCAGGGACCGTGCTGTAGACGCCGTGCTCGGTGCGCGAGCCGGGCCCCACGAGGTAGCCGCCGGCGCCCCGGATGTCGATGCCGGGGGCGAGGCGGCCCGCGGAATTGGGCACGACGGCGTCCGGCGGGCCGGAGAGCCACAGGTGCCGGCCGCCGCTCGGGGTGGCCACGACCACCGTGTCGGGGATCGTGAAGAGATGCCGTAAGGCCAGCTCACGCAGGGAGGCGGAGGCGTCGGTGCCGGACTTGGTGTCCAGGTCGACGCCGATGAGGTGGTGCGGGGCCAGGCCGCACGCGATGCCGTAGCCGGTCGCCCTGGGAGCGGCGGCGAAGAGCGCGCGGATACGGCGCGGATCGGTCGACGCGTCGTACACGCCGTGCCCCGGAAGGCCGCATTCACCGTGGCAGCGCGGGGCCGTGGGCGGGTCGCCGCGGTGCGGTGAGGGCAGCGCCGGGAGCTTGGTCCTGGCCAGGGGGATGACGGCGAGCCCGCGCTCGGCGGCGGACAGGGCGTGCGCGAGGGCCAGGGTCGCGAGGGACGGGTGGGGTGGGCAGTGGGGCGGGTGCCGGTCCATGGTGGCCATGCCCTCATTTTCGTACGCATGTTCGAAGAAGGGAAGTGGGGCCGGTCATCCGAGGGAAGCATTTACCAAAAATGTGCTGAAACGCTTCGTCGTTTGGGCTGCTTGGGCAGGGCTGGTCCCGAGGTGGCGCACTCCGGCCTGAGCTGGGGTTTTCCGGGCGTGAAGAGGGTTTATCGACATGTCCTCACGCTTGCGAGCGAATCGCGGCTTCCGGGGTGGTTCGCCGGGGATTCGGTGGGCAATTCTGATCTCGCGACGTCGTGAACTTCGCCGGGGCGGTCGGCCAACTGCCTTGGTACATCCCGTACTTGATGGGCGGCCGGACCTCGTCCGAGCGCCCGGAGCGTACTTCCTGTCCTGGAGGAATAGACATGGCTTCCATCCGTACTGCCCGCGCCATCGCCGCCGTCGCCGCCCTGCCCCTTGCGGCAGCCCTCTTCTCCGGAGTGGCGATGGCCGACAACGGCTCGTTCGCGGACAACGGATCGAACGCGGGGGTGGCGACCGTCAGCGGCAGTGGTGTCGGTGACGACAACTACGGCAACTCGTCGACCACGCAGCAGCAGGCGGTCGGCAACGGCGCCTCGAACCAGAACAACGAGGCTCAGGTGAACGGGTCCGGATTCACGGCGATCGACCAGTCGAACGTGAACGTGAACTTCACCGAGCTCTGGTAAGCCACCGGCTCCTGCGCTGCGGGGGTCTTCCGTGGGGTGCGACAGTCTGCGCGGCGGTGCTTCGGCGCCGCCGCGCAGGCGCGTGTGCCGGGGGCCGCGCCCTGCGCGTCCGGGCGATGGTGTGCGTGACGGGGCGGTGGCGTGCGTACCTGGGCGGTGGCGTGCTGATCTCTTGACACCCATCGGTATCTGACGGACAGTCAGAAACCCTTGTCGGTACGAGGCCAGTCCTGGAGGGCAGCCGCCGTGCACCTCGCCCCCACCGAGCGCCAGCGCGAGCTGCGCGCTCAACTGAGAGAGAGATTCCGTACGTTGATGCCGAGTGGCCCACCGGCGGCCGACGACCCGGCCGGTCAGCGCCGGCTGCTGCGTGCCATCGGGGCCGAGGGCCTCCTCGGGCTCGGCTGGCCCGCCGAGTACGGCGGCCAGGGCCGCGGCGCCGACGAGCAGTTCGTGTTCTTCGACGAGGCGTACCGGGCCGGCGCGCCGGTCTCCATGGTCACGTTGAACACCGTCGGCCCGACGCTCATGAAGTACGGCACCGAGGAGCAGAAGGCCTACTTCCTGCCCCGGATCCTCACGGGCGACCTGGTCTTCGCGATCGGCTACAGCGAGCCGTCGGCGGGCACGGACCTCGCGTCTCTGCGCACGCGCGCGGTGCGCGACGAAGCGAGCGGCGACTGGGTGATCGACGGGCAGAAGGTGTTCACGTCGAACGCGCAGAACGCCGACTGGATCTGGCTCGCCTGCCGGACCGACCCCGAGGCGCCCAAGCACAAGGGCATCTCGATCATCCTCGTGCCGACCGACGCGCCCGGTTTCTCGTGGACCCCGATCGACACCGTCGGCGGCCTGACCACGACGGCCACGTACTACGACGGGATCCGGGTCCCCGGCTCGAACCTCGTCGGCGAGGAGAACGCCGGCTGGGGGCTGATCACCAACCAGCTCAATCACGAGCGGGTCGCCCTCGCCGCGATCGGGATGCAGGCCGAGGACTTCTACGTACGGGTGGCCGACGCCGCCCGTACCCCCGATCCGGTGACCGGCGAGCGCCGTGTTGACACCCCTTGGGTCCGATCTCAACTCGCCGAAGCGCATGCCCGCCTGGCGGCAACGCGCCTGCTCAACTGGCGTTTGGTGGGGGATGTCGGGGCGGGCCGACTGGCCCCCGGGGACGCCAGCGGCGTGAAGTTCGCGGGAACGGAATCCGCGGTCGAGACGTATCGAATATGTCAGCAGATCGCGGGCGACGCCGGGTGGGTGCGGGCCGGTTCGCCGGGTGCGTTCGGTGCGGCGGGGGGTGGTGCGGCGGGCGTGGGCGAGGGCGAGTTGGAGCGGATGAACCGCGCGGCGCAGATCAACACCTTCGGTGGCGGGGTGAGCGAGGTGCAGCGCGAGATCGTGGCGACGATGCGGCTCGGGATGCGGAGGGGGAAGCGGTGAGTGCGGGAGTTGCGGGGCAGGAGTTCATGGGGCACGAGCCCTTGGCGTACGAGAAGCTGAAGGCCTTCGAGGGACGGGTGGCGGCCACCGAGGCCGAGGGCCTGGACCCGGTGAACGCACCGATGATCCGGCACTGGTGCGAGGCCATGGGCGACAGGAACCCCGCCTACGAGGGGCCGAACGCGATCGCGCCGCCGACCATGTTGCAGGCCTGGACGATGGCCGGGCTGACCAGCTACGAGGGGCGCTCACCCGCCCACGACGAGCTGTTCGGGCTGCTCGACGGGGCGGGGTACACCTCGGTCGTCGCCACCGACTGCGAGCAGGAGTATCTGCGGCCGCTGCGGCCCGGTGACGCGATCACGTACGACTCGGTGATCGAGTCGGTTTCACCGCTGAAGACGACGAAGCTGGGTACGGGGCACTTCATCACGACGCGGATGAACGTCCGGGTGGGCGAGGAGCTCGCTGGGACGCACCGGTTCCGCATCCTGAAGTACACGCCGGCCAAGCGGAGTTCGAGCGGCGGGGCGGCGAGGAGCGGGGCGGCGAAGAAGGACGGGAACCGGCGGCCGCGCCCCGTCGTCAACCGGGACAACGCGGGCTTCTGGGAGGGCGTCGCCGCGCACCGGCTGCTCATCCAGCGCTGTCGCGCATGTGGGACGCTGCGTTTTCCCTGGCTGCCGGGGTGCAACGCATGCGGCGGGCAGGAGTGGGACACCGTCGAGGCGAGCGGCGAGGGCACCGTCTACAGCTACGTGGTGATGCACCATCCGCCCTTCCCTGCATTCGATCCGCCGTACGCGGTGGGGCTCATCGAGCTGGCCGAGGGCGTGCGCATGGTGAGCAACGTCGTGGGGGTGCCGAGCGACAAGGTGCGCATCGGGATGCCCGTACGCCTCGAATTCCTCACGGTGGACGACGAGTTGGAGCTGCCCGTCTTCCGCGTCGTCGAGGGGGCCTGACATGGACTTCACCCCTACCCCGGAGCAGGAGGCGGCGCGTGATCTCGCCGCGCGGATCTTCGGCGACCTGGCCACACCGGAGCGGCTCGCGGGCCTCGGTGGCGGCACGGACGGCGAGCTCTGGAAGGAGCTGGGCGCGGCGGGCCTCGTGGGCGCGGTGGAGGAGACCGGACTGCTCGGGCTCGCCCTGATGCTGGAGGAGCAGGGCCGGACGACGGCGCAGGTGCCGTTCGCCGCGAGCTGTGTGTACGGCCTCCTGGCGGTGGCGGCGCACGGCACGGACGAGCAGCGGGAGCGGCTGCTGCCGGGGCTCCGGGACGGTTCGGCCGTGGCGGCGGGGGCGTTTCCCGCGCGCGGTGGGATCGTGGTGGACACCCTGCCGGACGGGCGGGCGCGGCTCACCGGGGCCGTGCCGTGGGTGCCGTGGCTGCGGGACGCGACGCACGTCCTGGTGGCGGTCCGGGGCGAAAGCGGAAGCGGAAGCACTGTCCACAGCCTGTGGACAGTGCGCGCGGAGGACGCCGGGTGCGAGCCTGTCGAACTGACCGCGCCCTGGTCCGCGGGGCGGCTCGTGCTCGACGGCGTGCCGGCCGAGCGGATCGGCGGGCCAGAGGCCTACGCGGACGTGCTCGCGGCCGCGCGGACCGCCTTCGCCGGGTTGCAGGCCGGGGTCTGCGCCGGATCGCTCGACCGGGCCGTGGAGCACACGAACGAGCGGGAGCAGTTCGGCAGGCCGCTCGCCGCCAAGCAGGGTGTCCAACTCCGGGCCGCGGAGGCGTACATGGACATTGAGGCGATCCGGGTGACCACGTACGAGGCGGCCTGGCGGCGCGACGCCGGGCTCGATCACGAGAGCCATGCGCTGACCGCGGCCTGGTGGGCGTCGGAGGCGGGCAAGCGGGTCGTGCACACGGGCCAGCATCTGCACGGCGGCATGGGCGCCGACCTGGACCACCCGGTGCACCGGCACTTCCTGTGGGGCCGGCAGCTGGACGGATATCTGGGATGCGGCGCCGAACTCCTGGCGGAGCTGGGCGAGGTGATCGCGTCAGGAGCAGGAGCAGGAGCAGGAGCAGGAGCAGGAGCAGGAGCAGGAGCGGGAGCGGGCGCGGGCGACGAAGGGGAGGCCGCATGAAGGCCGGAGAAGAGCTCACGATGCGGGCCGGGGACGAGCTGGAGCCCTTGACGATCCCGATCACCCGGACGCTGATCGTCTCCGGGGCCATCGCGTCGCGCGACTACCAAGATGTGCACCACGACGTGGAGTTGGCGCACCAGAAGGGCTCCCCCGACATCTTCATGAACATCCTGACGACGAACGGTCTTGTGGGGCGCTACATCACCGACCACTTCGGCCCGAACGCCGTCCTGCGCAAGGTCGCGATACGCCTCGGCGCACCCAACTATCCGGGCGACACCATGGTGTTGAGCGGCACGATCACCGAGGTGGCGGGTGACACGGCGCAGGTGAAGGTCGTCGGCAGGAACGGCATCGGCAGCCACGTCACCGGCACAGTGACGGTCGTCGTCCCCGAGGGGAGCGCGGCATGAGCGTGCGCGGCAAGGACAGGCTCGGCGGAAAGGCCGCGATCGTCGGCATCGGCGCCACGGAGTTCTCCAAGGACTCGGGACGCAGCGAGCTGAAGCTCGCGGTGGAGGCGGTGCACGCGGCGCTCGACGACGCGGGCCTGTCCCCGTCCGACGTCGACGGCCTGGTCACCTTCACCATGGACACCAACCCGGAGATCACCGTGGCGCAGGCCGCGGGCATGGGGGAGCTCTCCTTCTTCTCCCGGGTGCACTACGGGGGCGGCGCGGCCTGCGGCACCGTGCAGCAGGCGGCCCTCGCGGTGGCGAGCGGCGTGGCCGACGTCGTGGTCTGCTACCGCGCCTTCAACGAACGCTCGGGCAGACGCTTCGGCTCGGGCGTGCAGCACAGGGAGCCCTCGGCGGAGGGCGCGGCGCTCGGCTGGAACCTGCCGTTCGGGCTGCTCACCCCGGCGTCCTGGGTGGCGATGGCGGCGCAGCGCTATCTGCACACGTACGGTCTGACCCCCGAGGCGTTCGGCCATGTCGCGGTCACCGACCGCAAGTACGCGGCGACGAACCCGGCGGCGTACTTCTACGAGAAGCCGATCACGCTCGCCGACCACGCGGAGTCGCGCTGGATCGTCGACCCGCTGCGGCTGCTCGACTGCTGCCAGGAGACGGACGGCGGGCAGGCGATCGTCGTCACCAGCGTGGAGCGGGCCCGCGATCTGCCGAACCCGCCCGCGGTGATCCGGGCCGCGGCGCAGGGGGCGGGCCGCGCGCAGGAGCAGATGACGAGCTTCTACCGGGACGACCTGACGGGCCTGCCGGAGATGAGCGTCGTGGCGCGGCAGTTGTGGCGCACGGCGGGCCTCGGGCCGGACGACATCGACGTGGGCATCCTCTACGACCACTTCACGCCGTTCGTGCTCATGCAGCTGGAGGAGTTCGGCTTCTGCAAGCCGGGCGAGGCCGCCGGACTCGTGGCGGAGGAGAGGCTGCCGCTCAACACCCATGGGGGACAATTGGGCGAGGCGTATCTGCACGGGATGAACGGCATAGCGGAAGGCGTGCGGCAGGTGCGGGGCACGGCGGTGAACCAGATACCGGGCGCGGCGACCACGCTGGTCACGGCGGGCACCGGGGTCCCCACCTCAGGGCTGATCCTGGGATCGGACGGCTGACGGAGGCGTCCGCCCCCGCTCCCGGGCGCGGTGGAGTCAGGGCCGTCCCCCAGGGGACCTCACCCCTGACTCCACCTTCAGGAGGTGGGGCCAGCACCCGTCGTACAACCTGAGGCGGACGCCGCTTCGGGACCTCCGGCCGATCCCCGGGAGTAGGGGGCGCTCATAGCGTGGAGCCATGACCGCAACCCTGGCGCCTGTCCGCACCAGCGCACCCGAGGCCACGCCGCGCACCGCCTCGGTGGCGCGCCCGGCAGCCACCGCGTCCTCGGCGTATCCGTCGTTCGCGTCGTACGTCCGGGCCCGCCAGCCCGTGCTGCTGCGCACCGCCCGGTCGTTGACGTCGAACCCGTGCGACGCCGAGGACCTGTTGCAGACCGCGCTCGCGAAGACGTACGTCGCGTGGGACCGGATCGAGGACCACCGGGCGCTCGACGGCTATGTGCGCAGGGCCCTGCTGAACACCCGGACCTCGCAGTGGCGCAAGCGCAAGGTCGACGAGTTCGTCTGCGACGAGCTGCCGGAGCACCGGGAGACGCCCACCGGGGACCCCGCCGAGCAGCAGGTGCTGCACGACGCGATGTGGCGCGCCATCACGAAGCTGCCCGCGCGGCAGCGGGCGATGGTGGTCCTGCGCTACTACGAGGACCTGAGCGAGGCCCAGACGGCGCAGGTGCTCGGAGTCTCCATCGGCACGGTGAAGAGCGCGGTGTCGCGGGCGCTCGGCAAGCTCCGCGAGGACCCGGAACTGCGGCACACGGCGTGACCAGCGGTGCTTTCCGGGTCATTCAGTGATCGATCATTCCCGGAAGTAGTGACATACCGAGCGGTATGCAGTGAGAATCGGCGGAACCCTACTGCTCCGTAGCGCCCACCGGGAGGACGCCGTGCTGAGCACGATGCAGGACGTACCGCTGACCGTGACCCGCATTCTGCAACACGGCGCGCGGGTGCACGGTTCGTCCCAGATCACCACGTGGACCGGCGAGGCCGAGCCGCACCGCCGCAGCTTCCGCGAAGCCGCCGAGCGCGCCCACCGACTCGCCAACGCGCTGCGCGACGAGCTCGGCGTGCGCGAGGACGACCGGGTCGCGACCCTCATGTGGAACAGCGCAGGTGAAACACTCACCGTGTGACCTGCGGAAATACGCGAAAGGGCCCGGTCATCCGCCACGGGGGAAGCGGACGACCGGGCCCGGTCGCGTGCGGCCTACGCCGCGTGGTTCTTCGGGGGGATCACGAAACCGCGCACCGGGCGACCGCCGGCGGGCAGCGTGGCCGAGTAGTCGCCGCGGTCGATCAGGGCGTCGAGCACGTTCGCCGTGATGTCCTCGCGCAGCTCCGGTTCCGGCCGGTCGTAGATCCGCCACTCGCCGGCCGGGTTGTCCGGGTCGGCGGGCGCGGCCACTCCGGGCCGGTCCATCTCGCTGAGCATGCGCGCTACGCGGCGGGCCTCATCCTCGTTCATCGTGTCTCCCCTCGGCGGTTCCGTCTCGAGGCTACGCGCCCGCGGCCACGGCGACCGGCGGTTGCGGAGTCGGCATCGGGCGGATAGCGCACTCGGGCGCGTGCTGGCACTTCGCGGCGACGGCGATCCCGTCGTCGGTCGGCGCGGTCCACAGGTCCGGGTCGACGCTGTACCCGGCGCGTTCGATCATCGCGCGCGTGCGCTCGAGGATCTGCGGGTCGTAGTTCGTCGGGTCATACCCGGGGTGGTGGTGCACGAAGCGGCCGAAACGCGCGCACAGGTCGGCGTACAGCGAGGTGTGCAGAATCAGCGCGTGCCACCCCTCGTCGACGACGCGCGAGGGCGCCATCGGCACGTCGTACTGTGCGCCGGCGGCGACGAACTTCGCGGCCTCGCCCACGATGCGGCAGGCGAGCGAATCGCTCATCGTCGGGTTGTTGTCCCGCACGGTGACCAGTACGCGGCTCATCTGGTCGTTGGTGAGTAGCTTGGTGGTGTCCACTGTTCTCCCTTGGTTGTGGGTTCGGTGGTCACCGCCCCCCGGGGAGTCTTGGCAGGCACCCGGGGGGCGGGGTCTCATTGAGCCGGTGATCCGGCGATCGCCAGTGCCACGACGGCGACGCACGATGCGGCCACGGTCGCGGCGTACAGCGGCCCGGCGAACTGGGCGGCCTTCTCGCGCAGCGTCATGTCTGGTCGTCCTCTTCGCGCTTGCGCTGCTCGCGCTCGGCCGCTCGACGCTGCGCCCGGTTGCCGTTCGGGTCCGGCACGGCGGCGCTGGGACGGCGGGTCACGCTGCGCCGCAGCTGCGCGCGGTTCTTCTTGCGGGTCATCGTCCCCCTACGGGTGATGTGGTCAGGATGAGTGCGGCGAGGAGTCCGCCGGCGCAGACGGCCGGCGCGATGGCCTCGAGGCGGGGAAGGGTCGGGCGCCGTGCGGCGTCCTCGAGGTCGAGCTCGTCGGCGTGCGTGCGGCACGCGTACAGGCGGCCCGTGATGGGGCCGGATCCCGGTTCGCCGTTCGGGCCGGCCACGCTTCCGCCGGAGGTCTCGAACACGAGGACTGTTCCGGCGCGGTGGCATCGAACGCAGCGGCTCACTGCTCGACACCCGCGCGGTACTCGGCGTCGCCCGGGTGCTGCTCGATGACAACGGCGATCAGGGCGCCGCGGAGCACACCGGGATGCGTGAGCAGCCGGTCGCGGGGCGCGCGGATCCAGTACGGGCCGGGTCCGCCGGTGCGCCCGCGGGGCGGGATCTCGACGTAACACGTCGTGCTGTAGGTGTCGACGCCCGGCACCGGTACCCACGATGCGGCGGACCCGGGCGGCAGGAGCCAGTACAGGTCACCGCTGTACGGGTCGCGGATGACGGCGCCCGACTCGTCGCCGAGCGCGGCGAGGGCGGGGCGGGCGAGGTGCGAGGGCGCGCGTACCGCGTCCCATGCGATCCCGGCCGGCTGCATCTGCGAATCGGTGCCGTTCGGCGGTATCCACGGCACGGCGGGCGGGGCTGCTCCGGTCGCGGCTGCTGCGATGTTGGCGCGGCGAGCGCGGTCCTGCGGAGTTCTGTTGGCTGTCGGCACGGGTACCCCCGGCGCGTAGGTGACTGGTAGTCACTGAACGTAGACGCGCCGGAGGTTGGGCGGTATGGCACTTTCCGGGGCCGAGCAACGGAAGTGCCACCGAGCGTTACTAGGCGGGTACGCCGATCGCGTCGGCGAGGTCGCGCATTTCCGGGGTGAGGGTGCGGCGTCGACCAATGATCCGGCCCATGATGTCGCGGGCGTACCGCTGCTGCGGGAGCCATTCCGGCTGATCGCCGCGGATCCGTTGCAGTACCTCGATGGCGTCGCCGTACTGGCGCATGCGGGCGTGCGCGTTCGCCACGTCGAGCAGGTGCCGGGCGCGGTTGCTGCCGGTCGTCATGCCTTGCGGCATGTGGGCGGCGAGCTTGAGCACGTTGTCGGGCCGGTCGGTTACCGATGCGTGCTCGACGCGGTGCTGAGCGACCGTCACGGGGCCGAACGTGCGCAGTGTGTCGACTCCGGCCACGTCTTCGCGGCCGACGGCGACGGCGGCCGAGCGTGCAAGGCGCAGTGCGTCGGCGGCCTCGCCCGGGCGGTTGTCGCGCACCGCGGCGCCGGCGGTGCGTAGCAGCATCCATCCCCATGCGGCGAGCTCGCCCGACGTGGCGCGGGACATGCGCGGTTCGGTGTCGTCGGCCCAACGGGCGGCGAGCTCGCGCGCTTCGGCGAGGCGGCCCATGCGGAGCAACAACCAACAGTGCGTGTTGATGGTGGCGGCGCCGTCGAGGCGGTCGCCGGCGGTGTCGAGGGCGCGCTCGAGGGCGGCCGTCGCGGCCTCGTACTGGCGGGTCTGGGTGAGGAGCCATCCGGCGAGCTGCAACACGCGGACCTGTACGGCGCGGGCGCGGGGGCCGTTGTCGGTGAGGGCGTCGGCGTCGCGCAGTAGCGGCGGGAGGATCGCGGCGAGGCCGGCGAGGTCGACGGCGGCGAACAGGGGCTCGGCGGCGTCGAGGGCGGCGGCGACTCCGGCCGTGGTGGGTTCGTCCTCGAGGCGGTCGGCCGGCGGGGCGAGTAGTGCGGCCCGCACGTGTGCCCACTGGTCGACGGTGACGGGGTCGGCGTGGTCGGCGTCGCGGTGCAGTAGGCGGCCGGTGGGCACGCGGAGTGCGTAGGCGAGGCGCCGTGCGGTCTCCATGCGGGTATCGCGGTACTCGCCCTGCTCCAGCTTCCGCACCAGGGACAGGGAAACGCCCGCGGACGTGGCGAGGTCGCGTTGCGTCATGCCGCACCGTTTGCGGATCTCGCGCATGCGCTCGCCGATGTGCGTGTCGGTGTGCTCGGGCATACTGGGTGCTCCGTTCTCGAACTCGACACTCGGAACGGTACGCCCGCCGACGCGTTGACGGGTAGTTCACGGCCTCCGCTGGGTGACGGCGGGGGCCGTTGCCCGTGAACGCACAGAACGCCCCCCGCACGGCCACGTGAGGCCGTGCGGGGGGCGTTGTGCTGCTACTTGGTGGCGAACTGGTAGAGGGTGAGGCACAGGCCGGCGAGGGCGACCAGCGCGGCCAGGGACGGCAGGGGCCACCGGGAGCGTTCGAGGGCATCGAGGCGGGCCGTGTCGCGCTTCTGTCGTTCGGTCTCGCCGCGCTCGACGGTGTCGAGGCGGCCGTCGTGGTCGTCGAGTCGCCGCGTGTTGTCCTTGATCGCCTCGTCGCTCTGGTCGTGCCGCTGGACGAGTAGCGCGAGGGCGCCGTCGGTGCGGGTGAATCCGACCTCGATCGTGCGGCGAATCCGCTCGAGCTCGAGGGCGACGGCGGCCGGATCGGATGGGGTCGGGACGGTCACGCGTTACCGCCCCCGGTGTCCGGCTCGGGGTCCTTGCGGAGCCACGCGGGCAGGAACCGTTGCACGGTCGGGCTGTTCATCGCTCGCGTGATGCCGGCGGCGACGGCGAGGGCGAGGCCGTATCCGGCGGCCGTCTCGGGCACGCCGAGCGTGGGAAGCAGGACCGGGAGGGCGGCGGCGAGGCCGACGACGGTCTGTACGACGGTCCGCAGAGTGCGGCGGGTGGAGTCCTTCACGGGGGGATCCGTTCGTTCGGGGGTGGTGCCCGCCCTCGAGGTCGAGGGCGGGCCGGGCGGGTGGCTACGCGGCCACCTGGAAGCCGTGCCGGCGGCCGAGCGTCGAGAGGGAAGCGCGGCCGGGGATGCCGTCGGCCGCGGCGCCGGAGTAGCCGCAACGGCGCTGCCAACGGGAGTAGGCGGAAACGGTCTTGGTGCCGAAATGGCCGTCGACGTACTTCCGCTCGAGCAGACCCTCGGCGGCGAGGGCGTCCTCGACGACGCGGGCGCCCTCGTACGAAACGGGGGTGCCGTGCTTGGCGGGGTCGCGGGTCGCCGCGGCTCGCAGCTGGGACAGATCGACCGTCTTCGCCTTGGCCTTGTGGCGGCCGGGCAGGGTGCCGAGCAGCTTCCGGAGACTGGTTTCACCGGGCACGCCGTCGGCGTCGCGGCCGTGGTAGCCGAGCGCGAGTTGCCAGTCGCGGTAGTTGAGCGTGTCGGCGTCGGTCCAGTGCGGGCCCGGGCCCTGCTTGTAGTGGTCGCCGTGGCCGCGCTTGACCAGCGCGCGGCCGACGGCCGTCACGTGGTCGCCCTCGGCGCCGTAGCCGTAGGACAGGCCGTTGATGGTCGTCCGGTAGCGGGCCGGCGCGGTGTCGACGGCCGGCTCGTCGTCGTCGGCCTGCTGCTCGGCGGCCGGCGGCGGGGTGTCGTCGGGGTCGTCGTCGAGCAGCTGCGCGACGCGGTCGCGGATGCGGTGCATGGTGAGGGCCGGCCCGCCGCGCTTGCCGATCGGGCCGCGCGGGTCGACCTTGCCGGGCTGCCACTCGAGGTGTCCGATCACGGACTCGGCGCCCCAGCCGTGCGCGCGGCAGATGCCGGCGGCGGTGCGGGCGATCGCCTCGACCTGTACCTCGGGCCACGGGTCGCGGTTGTCGCCCATGTTGATGCACTCGAACCCGTAGAACCTGCTGTTCCCGTCGGTGTTCGCCTCGTTGTCCGGGGACAGGGGGCGCTCGGCGATCACGTCGTCGAGTACGTCGTCGTCTCCGGCGCCGGCGTGGTTCGCGCGGCCGTATCCGACCAGATGCACGGTGCCGGCCTTGTCGATCACGCCGTGACACAGGGGCCCGGGCAGGGCGCTGTGTCCGTCGCGGCACAGGGCGACGCTGCTCGCGGTGCCGCGGGTCACGGTGTGGTGGATCATCACGCCGTTGAGCGGTCCCCAACCGGTGCCGCGGTTGCCGCGGTTGTGGGTGCGCCACTTGCCGACCTCGACGACGCGCACGCCCTCGCCGCGGATGGCGGACAGGAACCGTGAGGCGGACAGGGGGTTTGCCATGGGTGGTGTCTCCTGACATGCGAAACGCCCCGCGGCGCGGTGCCGGGGGCGGGCGGAATGGGGGGCGGCGCGGTGTGCGCGGGGGCTACGCGAGGGCGGCCCAAAACCGGATCGGATCCGTCTCGAGGTCCGTCGCGGGGGTGAAACCTCCGGGCCACGCGCCCATACCGGAGATCAGGCCGAACGGCCGTACGTCGTTGAGCGTGGTTACCGGGGTGGCCGCGGATGAGTCTGCGACCACCATCACGGGCGCGTTGGCGCTGTTGCCGATCTCGAACCGAAAGCACACGTAGTAGATGCCGGGCGCGAGGGTGACCGGTGCGGACAGGGGCACGGTGACGGTCTGCCCGCCGGCGTTGTGAACGTCGATCATCTTCGACGTGTTCGCCATGTCGCCGACCTCGGCGACCGGGGCGCCGTCTCGGTCGAAGATGCCGGCGTTGCTGCCTGCGTCGAGGCCGGTCCCCTCGTAGCCGAGCACGTGCCACACCAGGGAGGACACGGTGACCTGTTCGCGGACGGGGACGGCCGTGACGCGGAACGATCCGGAGCTCGGCGTACGCCCGCCGGGCGCGGCGGCGGCCGGGTCGAACGCCCATGCCACCATGCCGAGATCGGCCGGGGTGAAGCCGTAGGCGGGAAGCTGCTCGGCCGGGACCTTGCCCGCGGTGTCGAGCTCGGCGACTCCGTCCGGGGCGCCCCGCGTGGCGGTGGCGAGGGCGCCAACGTCGCCGGCCGCGAGGACGACGGCGCCCGTCTGCCCGTTCACGGACTCGACGGCGCCGGCGGTGGCGGGAAGCTGCTCGGCCGGAACCTTGCCCGTGCCGTCGAGCTGCGCCACGCCGCCGGGTGCGCCCGGCGCGGTGTCGGGGACGGCGCCCACATCGGCCGCGGCGAGCTGCACGTCGGCCGTGGACTGGCCGTTGACCGACTGGACGACGCCCGGGTCGCCCTGCGGTCCCTGGGGGCCCTCGACGCCCTGCACACCCTGTACGCCCTGCACACCTTGCGGGCCCTGCGGGCCCTGCTCGCCGACCAGTGAGGCGAGCCATTCCTCGACCGTGCCGGCGAACCCTGCCTCGACGGCGACCTCGTACGCGGAGTCGCCGCGCACGGCGACGTACGTCGGGGTCGTCGGGTCGGTCGGCGCGATATCCGCGATGTCGACGGCCGGCGACTCGGCCGGCAAGAGGACTTGATACACGCGGTTCTGCGCAACGCCTGTGAACTGCTCGGCCACGCTGTAGGACCAGCCGGCAGGGTTCATGCCCGGGGCGTCGGTGGCCGGTAGCTCGACCTCGAATGCGCCGGACGCGTCGAGCGGGACCGTCACGGGCCCGCCGACAATCACGTCGTACTCAGGGAAGGTGATCAGGGCCGGCGCCCGGAACACGATCTGACCAGTCAAGGCCCGGCCGTCCGGGGTCAGAAACCGTCCGGTCACGGTCACGGTCGGAATGCCCTCGGGCAGCGGCATGCGGGGTTACCTCCTGGTGCGGGCGCGGTACGGCGGGGTTGGGGTCGGGGCCCGGCTGCGGGACGGCGCCGCCGCTCTCCGGGTCGGGGGTCGGGGCGGGCGCGGTCACGGTGCCTCCTCGGGAGCGAAGGTGTTCCGGGTGTAGACGCCGAGACAGTTCGTGCGGATCGAACCCGTGCCGGATCGCACGTTGTGCTTCAACCGGTAGTTGACGTGCTCCATGAACTTGCCGCGCACGGGAACGGTGATCTCGTGGAACTCCCACCCGTTCGAGGTGTTCGCGACCCATGAGTCGATCACGCCGTCGTTGTCCTCGAACTGCACGTCGGCCGTGACGCCCGACGGGGTGTACGTCTCGAACGACGCGTATAGAACGGCGTTCATCAGCCGCGTTGCGCCGGTCCATGCCGTTGTCTGCGCGGTGTTGCTGGTCGACAGGCCGGCGGTGGGCTGCATGGGGATCGGGATGGACGGCCGGCCGAGAAACCGGTCGGAGTAGGCGTCATCCATCACGAGAATGCGGTCGGTCTGCTCGGTGTCGCGCATCCACATGCGGATCATCTGTGCGTCGCTGAGCACGTCGTCGCCGACGGTGAGGGCGGCCGTGCCGTCCTCGCGGCCCATGCCGACGCCCCAGTCGCCTTCGGGCGTCTGGCCGACGACGAACGTACGGATACCGCCCGGGGTCTTGGCGATCAGCTGTCCGCCCTCGCCGATCACTACGTCGCCGCTCAAAATCTGGTTGAGCGCGGGCCGGATCTGCGCCCGGCCGCGCAGCTGTCGTACCTCGCGCTCGAGGGCGGCGAGGCGGTCGAGTACGTCCTGTGGCACGTACGGCACGGTTAGGGGACCTCCAAGAACAGGCGGGCCGTTTCGGGGCGGCCTCGTTCGGGCGGGGTGATGGTCATTCCGACGACGCGGTACCGGGAGTCGAGCGTGGTCGGGTGCCACAGGTCGCGGATGCGTAGGCGCACGGTGGAGCCGAGCAGGGCGGGCGTGACGTTCCCGCCGAGCAACACGGTTACGTCGGGGATCTGCACCGGTGTGCGCGAGGCGTTCCAGTCGGCGCGGGCGTGCGCGTCGAGCGTGTCCTGTTGCTCAACGGTGGTGTAGTCGCTCGAGCCGTCGAGGCGGGGCCAGCCGGCCGCTATGTCCTCGTCGGCGACCAGCACGGGCGAGGTGAGCGGGAAGCTGTCCGCGGCCTGGTTGGTGTTCACGGACGCGCCGCGGGTCTGCCACGCGTTCGCCTTCAACGTGGCGTCGGTGGGCCAGGAGTAGGACAGCACGGGCCCGGGGTGGTCGAGGACTATCTCGGCCGCGCCGGTGCGGATCACGGGGTGTCCGAGCTGGAGCCGCTTCACGCGCCGGCCGTCGTTGTCGCGGAACGATGCGACGCGCCACTCGAAACCGCGCTCGAGGGCGGCGAGGTCGTCGAGTAGTTCGCCGATGCTGTGCAAGTCGTAGCGCAGAAACGTACGGTCGCGCGGCACGCCCGAGAGGGTGTTGTCGTAGGTGAGGCCGATGTTCCCGCCCGGGGTGGCCTGTGCGTAGTCGACCAGCTCGCGCACGATGTCGAATTGGTCGACCTGCGTCGCGGTGAGGGTGTCGTACAGCAGGCGGCGGTACAGGTAGCTTTCCCAGCCGCCGGCCTGTACCTGTGCGCCGAGAAACCCGCGGGAGTCGGACGCGAGGTTGAGCGTCCACAGGATCCCGCCCCACCAGATTTCGCGCCCGCGCTCCACCCACAGGCCGGTACGACCGGGCACCAGCGCGCGGCGGGCCCGGTCGGCGATCGCCCGGTTCGGGATCGGCACAGTGCCGGTGAGCCGGCCCGTTTTGCCGATGTAGTCGTCGAGGCTGACGCCCTGTACGGGCAGGGCGTCGAGCACGGTGTCGGATCGCAGATCGCAGAACAGGAGCCGGTACGGCGGCGCGGTTGCCACAGGCACGCCCCCTTACTGCACGAACGTGCCGGAAACCCGCAGGTTGTCGCCGGTCTTAAGGGTGGTGTTCGTGTTCCATGTCCGCAGCGTCATCACGCCGGAGGTGTTGACGTACACGGCGCCGTCGGCGTAGCCGGTCGAGGCGACGCACTCGAGGCCGTCGTCGACGGGGCGCCATCCTGCGGGCAGGGTGCCGAGCGTCTGATCTCCGAGGTTGGTGTCGGCGACCAGATCCGCGCCGGACCGCGTCAGGTACGCCGTGAAGCTGACGACGCCGGCGCGGCGGCGGGCGTAGTAGCTTCCGACCGTCCAGCCGGACGCGACCTGTACGCCGCTGGTCGTCGTCTCCGCCGGCAGCGTCGGCGCCCGGTAGGTCTGCCACTCGCCGTCGGCCGCGGACCAGCGGCACAGCGTGCCGTCAATGTCGGCGTACTGGCCGTCGTAGGCGCCCGCGTCCGAGGACATGCCGCGCGGGATGATCCCGCCGGCCGCGACGGTGTACCGGCGCCGGTCGGCGAGGGCCGATTCCCAGTCGATCCCGCCCACGCCCGCGGACGTGCCCGCGGGAACGGTCACGTCCCACAGCGGCAGGCATGCCGGCTCGAGCGTCGGAGCGGCCGGGGTGTCAGACGGGGTGCCGTCGACGACCTCGAGGGCGGCGAGGTTCTGCCCGTAGGTGTCGAACAGGGCGTCGTACACGCGCAGTACGACGGTGTCGATTCGGTCGAGCAGGGCGTCGCCGTCGGCGAACGTGAGGACTTCCGGGGCGTCGAGGGCGACCGGGTAGGCGCCCTGCGCCAACGTGCCCTGTGTCTGCCCGCGGCCGACGCCCACCTGTAGGGACATGGCGCCGGCGCCGGTGGCGGCGAACGGGTCGCCGCCGGGCAGCACTCCGGGGCGGGTGCCGAGCTCGCCGTCGGGGAGCATCGTCCCGACCGGGGCGAGGCGGGTGTCTTCGCGGGTCTGTCCGGGGTTGCCGGATCCGCCGGGCAGCAGCCATGCAGCGCGCACGGTCACGGGCGGTGCCTCCTTACCAGTAGGCCGGGCGATAGCGCACGGTCGCCGAAGCGGCGGGGTCGGATGATCCGGGCGCGGCCCGGAAGGTGAGGTCAGATGTGCCGGGCGCGAGCGTGAACGTTTGCTCGGGCACGCTGCGCGCGGTCGCGGTGTATATCCGCGACGCGGTCGAGTTGAGTACGACCGTGCCGGCGCGGGTGTCGACGGTGAGCACGTCGCCGGCGGCGAGGGGTAGGTCGTACTCGAGCACGTCGCCGGTCGCGAGGTTCGTCAACGCCGGCCGCAGCACGGGCCCGCGGAAGACGATCACGGGGTGTGTCGCAGCGTCGCCACTGTTGGACACGGACAGGGCGCCGGTACTGCCCGGGGCGCCGAAGGTGAGCGGCCACTCGAGGGGGAAGGCGAGGCCCGGTTCGGGCGCCGGCAGGTTCGCCGACACGGTGCGCTCGGTGAGCTCATACCGGCGCGGGTCGCTCGCCTCGAACTCGACCGCGCCGCCGGTGATCGTGCCCAGCCGGTAGCCCTTGCCGGCCGGTACCGCGCGGCGCGTCGCCCTCGCCCACGCGAGCAGCGGCCCGCGCTCGTCCAGCCACGCGACGAACGGCAGCTCGTCGACTGCCGGCACGGTGCCGCGGTTGAGCGCGCCGACTACCGCGCCGATGGACGCCCGCGGGGCGCGCACGATCAACCCGTCGAGGCCGATCGTGCGCGCCTGTGCGAGCAGCGCGCCCGGGTACGCGCCGTGCCCGTCCGCGCGCGGGACGGTGCCGGAGTCGAGGGCGGGGAGGTCTTCCCAACCGGTGATCCGTTGCCACCGGTAGGGGGTGCCGGGGCCGAACAACAGGTCGCCGTACTGCACGTGCCCGGGCCGGGTCACCAGGGAGCCGACAGCCACCGTTCACCCCCTCGCTTTGGCGAGCCATTCCAGCGCCCGCGCGTTGTCATCCGGTGATCCGTTCTCCGCGGCATGCCAGTGCTCGACGGCGACCAGCGGCCCGCCACCTGCGGCGCCACCGAACGGCGCCGCCCCGTACGCGCCCGCGCCGGCGAGGGCCGGCGCGAACGAGGGGAGCGCCGGCGGTTGCACGAGGGTGCGCATCGCGCGGTCTACCGCGCCGGCGCCGCCCTCGATGCCCTTGACGACGCCCGCGGGAATCCAGCGGCCCACATCGCGCGCCATGACCTTGGACGGCGAGGCGATCCCGAGCGCTTTCGCGATCGGGCCCGGGATCAGGTTCTTTGCCCAGCTGGTCAGCGTGGAGCGGAGCCAACTCCCCATGCCCTTGATGCCGTTCCACAGGCCGCGCACCACATCGCGACCCTTGCCGTACAGCAGGGAACCGAGGTTGCCGATCGCCGACGCGATGCGGCCCGGTAGGCCGCGCATCCACGAGATAGCCGCACTCGCCTTGCTGATGATCGAGGAGCGGAAGCGGAGCAGGGCGGACACGGCCTGTGCGGCCAGCCGGCCCGCGAGGGGCGCGAGCGCGGAGTACGCCCGCCCGGGGAGTCCCTTGATCCAGTCGACCGCGGCAGAGATGCCCTTGCCGACCCACTCGCCGAGCTTGTCCGCGGCCTTGCCGATCAGCTCGGCCGCCTTGCCGACGGCCTGTTTCGCCAGCTCCCACGCCTTGCCGAAGTCGCCATGCAGCAGGGCAACGATTGCTTGAATGACCGGCACGACAACGCCCGTGATCACGGCGGCGAGGCCGTTCGCGAGGATGCCCGCGAGCTTGCCGACCAGACCGATAAGCGGCGTGATGATCGGCATAAGGGCGTTGAGTGCGCCGATCAGCAGCTCGCCGATAGCGGGCAGCAGCGGGGCGAGGGCGACCAGGATTTGCCCGAACGCTGCGCCCATGGTGGCGAGCGAGGGGGCGAGGGCGGTGATCAGCTGCGCGAGGATCGGCAACACGGCCTGTGCGAGCTCGCCGAGCGTGCCGGCGAGGGGCGCGATCAGGCCGGGCAGCTGGTCGAGGATCGGCGCGAGGGCGCTTGCGAGTGCCTGTACCAGCAGCATCACGACGGGCGCGGCCTGTGCGATGACGTTACTGATCGTCTCGAGTACGGGCGTGAGGGCCGGCAGGACGGATGCGACCAGCTTCCCGACAACGGGCAGAATCGGCGATACGGCGTCGATCAGCTCGCCGAACGCGTCCGCGGCGGCGGCGAGGATCGGGCCGAGTGCGTCGATGATCGGCTCGAGTCCGTGCCCGAGCGCGGTCACCAGCCGCGCCAGGGGCGGGCCGAGCGAGGCCAGAGCAGGGCCGAGCGCGTCGGCCAACGTCGAGATGAGCGGCGCGAGGGCGCCGCCGAGTGCGGCGAGGACCGGCCCGCCGGCTTCCGCGAGGGCGCCGATCAGCTCGCCCAGTGAGGGCAGGATCTCGCCGACCGCGCCGAGCAGGCCGCCGAGTCCTTCCGCGGCGCCGCCGGCGCCGGACGCGACGCCCTCGAAGAATCCGCCGAGCCCGTCGCCGACCGCGCCGAGTCCCTGCGACAGAGCGTCGATGACGGGGCCCGCGGCCTCGACCGCGGCCACGAGTCCGGGCATGGCACCGGTGGCGAGGCCACCGATTCCCGCGACGAGAGGTTCGATCAGCGGAGCAACGCCCTTGAACAGGTCGCCGATCTGCGGGGCGAGGTCATCGAAGATGCCCGACAGCTGGTCGGCCGCCGCGGTGAACGGCTTCACCAGCGGTTGCGCGAGCTCGGCCGTCTGGCTCTTGACGTGCTCGGCCATGTCCGAGAACGCGCCCTTTACCTGCTCGTTCTCGGCGAGCACCTTCGCGCCGAGTCCGATCACAGCCAACGGCACGGCGGCGAGGGAGCCGGCCGCGACCAACGACGCACCCGACAGGGCCATCGTCGAGGTCTTCGCGGCGCCGAGCAGGGGCCCGATACCCGCGAGGGACCGCTCGGCCCGTTCCGCCCCGCCGGCGACGCCCTCGCCGAGCGCACCGCCCATCTCCGCGCCGGCCACGGCGAACCTTCCGCGCATGTCCCGTAGCCGGCCGTCGGCGTCCCGCTGTAGACCCTGCATCGCGGATTCCGTGCGAGCTACGCCCCGTTGCGCCCCCGAGTCGTCGAGGTCGATATATCCAGTGAGCTCGCCGATTGTGAGCGCCACGGGGCCACCCCCCTTATTCAGTTGTCGAGCGGGATTACCGCCCGGTGAGGCGGCGAATTTCGTCGGAATCCGTCACCATGCGCGGCGTGTTCCGCCACGCTTGCGCGAAACGGGATTCGCTGGGAAGTCCGGCCAGCCGCACCAGGAATGCACGCGTCGTCAGCGTCGCGATTCCTCCGGCCGAGAGGCCGTATTCGCGGGCGAGGTCAGATTCGACTGCGCCCCAATTCGCGATTACCGCTTGCCAGAACTCCGCGGCTTCTTGCTGGCGTTGCCCTTGCCTCCCTTGGGCTTGGCCGGCCGCGGTGCCGCTTTTCCCGCCTTGGCCTGCTCGCGCTCGTCGTACAGTTCGGCCGCGCGCTGCATGCTGACGCTGTCCGGCTCGGCGACATTCGCCGTCGCCCACAGAAGGACGATGCCGAGCTTCCGGTCGGACATGCCGCGCTCGGTCCAGTGGTCGACCGCGTCCGGACCGAACAGGGCGCCGAGCAGCCGCCGAACGTCCTCCGGCCGGCTGGAGTGCTGCACGCGGTGCAGCTGGAGCGCGAACAGGGCGGGAAGCGTGCCGGGCAGGGTGTAGGTGCGCCCGAACAGGCGCAGCGGGATTCCCTGCGGTTCCGGCTCGGCCTGCTCGGCGAAGAACGCGTCAAAGTCGGCGACCTCGCCGCCGGCCGGGTCCTGCTCGAGCTGGTCGTCGTCGAGGTTGGTCACGGAGTCACCGCCTCGACGGTCGGGGCGCCGCAGCGGGTGAACGTGCAGCCCCACGACGTTTTCGCGTTGGTCTCGCCGCCGCGCTCGCCGGGCGTGACGGTGCACTCCCACACGGTCCATTCGGTCTGCGAGGTGTGCCGGTACCGCATCCGGCCGCGGGACTCCTCGCCGAACTTGTACGCCCATGTGGCGTCGATGTAGTCCTGTCCCGGGTCGCGGGTACCGGACGTGGCGGTGTACTGGCCGGAAAGCTCGATGGTCGCTCCGCGCTGCATCACGTCCTGTTCGTAATACCCGTCGGAGTCGAAATCGGTCGTGTCGGCGGTCTCTTCGTTCTCGCCGGGATTCTCATTCCAGCTGGTGAGATTCCCGACGCGAACGAAATCGTCGGGGGTGTCGGTCTCGACCTCGAATTCCCAGCCGCGCGCGTCAATGGGGCGTCCCATGGGCGTGCCTCCTTACTCGGTTCGGTGCTTCGTCGGGGCCGACACGGTGAGGTCAAAGTTCACGACGTGTTCGTGTCGGCCGGATGAGTCGCGGCCCATCGGGGCCGGCGTGCCGCGCGCGGCGGCGAGGACAAGCCACGTGCCGTCGGCGAGGTCGACGCCCGCGGCGCCGTTCAACTCGCCGTAGATGGCGTGGCATCGGGTGCGCGAGGGGCGCGGGTCGGGCCCGCCCCGCACGCGGACCTGTAGCCGTACCTCGTCGTAGGCGTTGCGGGTGTCCTGCTCGCCGCCGTCGTAGAGCCACAGGCCGACCGCGGCATCGGGGGCCGGCGGCATGTCCTCGAGGAACAGGTCGCCGCTCACCCCTTCGGGGTCGTAGGTGGCGTGGCCGTTGTCGGCGAGCAGGCGGGCGAGGCCGTCGAGCAGGTCAGCCACGGAGCGACCTCCGCAGCTGCGCCGCGATGATCGCGGCCACCGTGCCGGCCTCCTCGGTGAGGGGGCCCTCGAGGTACTTCGCGGTGCGGCCCGGATCGTGCCGGTAGTTCAACTCCTCGTGCTGCCGGACGGCGTACGGGGTGTCGTAGGCGACCGCGGCGTCGAGGCTGGACTCGTCGACCGTGGCCGTGCCGGACCGCTCGAGGGTGGCCTCTTCGATCGGGACGCGTTTCCGCGACTCGGTGAGGACGTGCTCGGCGCTCAGGCGTAGGCCGCGCACGGCTCCGGCGCGGGTGCCGCGCAGTGCGGCGGCGCCGTTCCATCGCAGTCGGGTTCGCTGCGTCACTCGCAACTCACCTCCGTTGACGCGGGCACCGGGAGTCCCGGCGCGGTGTGCGACGCGATGTGCAGTGCGGTGGTGGTGCGGCCGTTCGGCAGGGTCACGCGTGATCCGGCCGGGCAGTCCAGATCCGGGCGGGCGATCACGGTCGCCGTCGAGGTGACCTCTCGGCCCTCGCGGTTGCGGACGGTGCGCACGGTCTCGGCGACCAGCGCGGGCACGCCCTCGACCGCGGGCCCGTACCGCGGCCCGTACGCGGAGTCGCCGAGATACGGCTCGACGGTGATCCGGTGCCGCAGCATCCATCCGGGTGCGGCGGTCACCAGATCACCCCCGGGAGCAGGCCGGCCCGCTTGAGCGCGCGGTGTGCGCGCGGGGCGAGGTCCACATCGCCGGCGGCCTGCGGGCCCTGCTTGCGCCCCGACAGGGACACGGGCCCGATGCTGACGGCGTCCCACTGGCCGGCCGCCCCGGTGCCGTCGTCGCCGGTCGCCTGCTGGTACTCGACCTGCGCACAGGTCGCGTCGGCGAGGGCGGCCACGACGGCCGGGTCGGTCGGCATGCCCGCGGTGTCGGTGTCGTACACGGCGCTGAGTAGGGCGTCGTCTACGTCCTCCGACGCGCGGGCGAGCAGGCGGTCGGCGTCCGGCGGGGCCGGCTGCCCGGTCCACGCCGTGAGTTGTTCGGGTGTGGCGTAGACGCGGGGCACCGGTCATCCCCCCTTGCTGCTCGACTTGCTGCGGGACGACGAACGCCCCGCCGGCTTGCTCGGCGGGGCGTCCTGGTTGGTGTCCGACTCGGTGTCGGACGGGGGCGAGCTGGCCGACTTGGTGTCGGCCTGCCCGCCGGTGTGGTGGCGGCGCAGCATCACGGCGCGGCCCTCCCTTCGGGTCAGCTGGCGGCGAGGGTGCCGACGCACACGCCCTTGTCGTCGAGGCGCTTCACCGCGTAGTGCACGTTCGTGGTGATCACGGTCGTGCGCTTGAGAATGTCGCGGTCGGTCTCGACGATGGGCCGGCGCTTGTACAGGGCGCCGAGACTGTTCGTCTTCAGGAACATGAACGTCTTCGCGGCGATCCGGTTCGTGATGAACACGGGCACGCCCGCGATCTGGCCGACCTGCCCGGTACGAACGGGGGTGTCGCCGCCGAGCTTGGACGCGTCGATGAACTGCGAGTCGTTCCACAGGTCGGCCTGCTGCGCGCTGTTGATGAACAGGCCGGCGAACTCCGACGGCTCGAACTCGTCGCCGAACGGCGCGAGGGCGTCGACCAGCACGGGCCACGACAGGGCGGTCGTGCCGGCCGGCGCGGTGAAGGTGTACGGCGTGCCGCCACCCTGCGCGGACTCGTCGGCCTGCGCCTGCGCGATGAGCGCGGCGTCGACCTTCCGGGCGGCGAGGATGCCGAACTGACGCTGTGCCTCGTCGCGCGGGTCGCCGAGTCCGGTCAACAGGGCCTTGTCGGTGATCTCGACGGCCTTACCGGCCTCCTTGATGGTGGCCGAGCTCGAGCTCTGCCCCATGACTTCGGTGTCCATGGCGACGCCCTCGGCGAGGTCGTCGAGCTCGGACAGGGCGCCCCACTTGGGGAAGTTGATCGAGTCGCCCGGCTGACCGACGAGAGTGTCGTCGGTGAGGACGGCGCCCGATCCCATGACGCGCACGGCGCCGGTGAAACGGGCCTGGGACATGTCGGCCCAGACCTCGGGAACGATCAGGTCGGCGGCGGTGGTGTCGGCCACGATGGGCCCTCCTTGCTACTGGGTACCGGCGAGGCGCCGGTATGTGTCGGGGTCGGTCTGCATCAGCTCGGCCCGCTGCCGGTAGTTCATGGCGGCGAACTGCTGCGGGGTGACGCCCGCGTTCGGCGGGCCGGTGAACTCGCTACCGCTGCGGGCCGGTCCGGCCGGCTGCTGCTCGGCGGCGAGCTTGGGGTTATCGGCGACGGCCTGCTCGACCGCGGCGCGCACGGCGGCCGTGTCGCTGGGGTCGAGGTCGGCGATCGCGGCGGCGAACGAACGGGAGTCGAGCAGGGCGTCGGGGTCGCCTCCGGCGTCCCGCGCGGTCCGGTACACGGCGAGCTCGACGGCGGTCGTGCGGGCCTTGGCCTGCTCGGCCTCGAGCTGCTGCGTCAACTCCTCGGGGGTGGCCTGCTGGCCGGCCTTGCTCGGGTCGAGGATGCCGAGCAGCTGCTGTGTGAGGTCCTGGCGGGCCTCGTCCGCGGCGCGCTGCTTCGCGGTGGTCCGGGTCTTCCCGGCCTCCTTGCGGGCGTCGGCGAGCTCCCGCTCGAGGCGGGCGATCGTGTCGGCGGGGTCCTGTCCGCCGTCGTCGGCGCCCTGCTGCTGGCCGTTGGGCGGCGCGGTGGGCTTCGGCGCGGTGCCGGCCGGGTCCTGCCCGGTTCCCGGTGCGCCCTGCCCTGCCTGCGGGTCGCCCTGCTGGCCGGTGCCGTTGGTGCCGGTGCCGTTGTCGTCGCTCATGGGGTCGCCCTCCTGGGGCTGGTCGGCCCGCTCCTGGCGGGCGTGTGGGCATAGCAGTGAGGGCCCGCACCTGGCGGGCCCTCCGGGGTGTTGCTGGTCTGTGTGGCGCTACTCGGCGCGGTCGCGGGCGGCGGCCTCGCGGCGGGCGCGGGCGTAGCCGCGTACCCACGCCGAGCGCAGTAGCGAGCTGCGCGGGTGCGGGCAGACGGTCGGCGGGTCGCCGCGGCGGCCGGCCTCGGCGCCCGCGGTGATCGCACGGGTGATGTCCTCGCGCGCTCCCATGGGCCCGCCCCCCTATCGTCGGGATGAGTGCACGGCCTCGTTGTACTCGGCCTGCTTCGCCCATCGTTGCGTCTGGCCGGTTGCCTTGGTGATGAACTCCGCTTGAGTGAAGCGGCCGTTCGTCGACCACCACTCTTTCAGTTCCTCGGATGCGCGCGCGTACGCGATGCGCGCCGGCCCGCGGAACAGGCTCGCGGGGTCGACTCCCTCGGCCTCGGCCTTCTTGCTGAGCAGGTAGCCGCGGCAATCCTCCTCCGCCTTGAGCCACTGCATGTAGACGTACTCGTCGTACATCTCGCGTGCCTGGCGGCGCGTGATGCGCGGGCCTTCGTCCTCCTCGGCCTGCTCCGCCGGCGGGGTGTCGACGGCCTGCTCGCCCTGGTGCTGCTCGCCGTCGTCGGCGGGCGGCTCCCACGCTCCCCACTCCTCGTCGGTGCGGGTGCTCCACTCCTCGGGGGCCGGCAGGGGGCCGAGCACTGCGTCGATAGCGGCGCGGTCCTCGAGCACGTTGTCGGCCGCGTCGCCGGTGTCGGCCGGCTCCGGGAGGTACGGGGGCGGCTCGCGGCGGTCCATCTCCGCGGCGATCCGGCCGAGCTCGCCGGCGTTCGCGTACTGCATGCACCATGCGAGCTCGTCCTCGCTGAGCGGCGCGAGGTCGTCGAGCAGGTTCCCGCCGGGGAACAGGCGGGCGAGCAGGTCGCGGCGGCCCGCTTCGGCGGCGAGCAGGGCGAGGGTTTCCGGGCCCGCCCCGCGGGCGCGCGCGGCGAGGTCGTGATCGGACAGGCCGACCAGCTCGGGCGCAACGCCCGGCAGGCGGCCGGCGAGGTCGCGGCGGTCCATCTCCGCCATGACCCGCAGTGCGTCGGCGTCCTCGAGGTGCGCGTACGCGCGGGCGAGCTCGGTGTCGTTGAACTCGAGCAGGCTCTCGGCGTCCCGTACGCGGGCGAGTAGCTGCTCGCGGTCGCGGCGGTCGGCTTCGGCCTCGACGCGGGCGAGGGCGCGGTCGTCGAGCAGGTTCGATCGGGCGGCGGCGGCGAGCTGGTCGTCGCTCATCTCGGCCGGGGTCTGCTCGTCGCCGGACCACAGGCGGGCGGCGTCGACCTGCTCGGCGGTCGCCTCGCGGCGCGGTGCGGGCAGGTTGGATGCGCCCGGCTGCTCGCGGTGCCGCAACCGGCGCAAGTCGGGGTGTGCGGCGAGGTGGTCGCGCATGGCGCCCTGCCACTGCCGAACCTTCCGCCGGGCGGCGGTCTTCGCCTCCGGGGTGACGGCGGACGCTTCACGGCGCTTGTACTTCCTGATGTGCCGCTCGACGGCGCGCTGTCGCTGCCCTGCCTCGTACCCGTCCGGGTCGCTCTCGGCGGTCTCGGTGCGGGTGAGGCCGGGCGTGTAGGCGGACACGCTGTGTCGGCAATTCGGGTGCTGGAACCCTGCGAGGCGGGCCTCGTCGAGGCTGCCGGCGACCCGTACCGGGATCATGCGGCCGTCCTCGATGGCGTGCTCGACCTCGACCGTGCGCTCGCCGGCCGGGCCCTCGATCGCCAATACGCGGCCCTCCCATGGGCGGCACAGCGGGCACTCACGCGGCGCGTCGGAGACGATGACCAGCTCGAGGCCGGCCTCGGACAGGGTGCGCATGTGCGCTTCCGTGGCGGCCCGTCCGACGGCTGTCCGTACTGCCATCTCCGCATAGCTGGTCAGCTGCCAACGGCGGCCGGCGCGGTCGACGAACGCCCGGATCCCCTCATCGGCAAACCGGCGCATCGCGTCCTGTGTGGCCTGCCGGCGGGTGCCGGTGCCGAGCAGGGGCGTTGCCGTGACCTCCGAGACGATGCGACGAAATCCGTCGACGACGGCCCGCAGAATCGAGCGGTGCGTCGCGGTGACCACGTCGACGGTTTCCTGTGCGAGGCGGTCGACGGCCTGCGCGTTGGGGGTGATGTTGTCGACCAGCGCGCGGGCCCGGTCCGACAGGGCGCCGAGCTCGGCGACCGCGGCGCGGTGCCCGCGGTTGTAGGACTCGGCGACCACGTCGAATACCTCGAGCTGCACGGCCTTGCCAAGCTCGTCGACGACGCCCTGTGAGGCGCGCCGTAGGGCCTGCACGGCGGCGAGCTTCCGCTCGGCCCACCCTGGGGCGTCGAGGCCGTCGGCGAGCTGCCGAGCGATGATGCCCAACAGGCGCGACTCGGCGTCGGCGTACAGGTCACGGGTGCGCTCGGCCAACGGCTCAACCATGCCCGGGTGTATGGGCATTCGTGCGCTCCCTCCTGCTGACCTGTGCTCAACTTGTGCTCATGCAGAAAAGATGGGGCGAAGAGGTCAAGGTCGGGACGCGCGTCCGTCTCCGCAACCGGTACGAGACGCCACCGCAGATACGCGAGGGCAAGATCGTTGACAAGTCGTGGGGGCGGGACCGTGGAAAGCCGATCTACTGGTTCAGCGTCGAATTCGACGGCGTCGACGGACAGTGGGTGTTCGGACCGGGAGAGGTAGGGGCGCCGCCCCGCAACGCCTGACCTACCCGGTGTGAGCGATCGGCCGGGGCTCCGGTCGCTCACACCGGGAAGGATCCGACCGGGTCGGGTGCGGCGGCGCCGGTCTCCGCGAGGATCGCGGCGACCTCCGCATCGGCGGTCGGGTCGTCCCACTCCGGATGAAGGATCTTCACCTTCGTGCGGGTCGATACGGCGCCGGCGCGGTTGAGTAGGTCGAGGGTGGTCGCCGTCTGCTGCTCGGACTCCGCGACTCCGTCGCCGAACTCCACGCGCGGGCGCTCGGGCGTGATGCCGCTCGCGAACTGGACGGCGTCAAGCTGCAACATCACGTGCAGCATGTCGGCGAGGGCGTGCCGGGCGTACCCGGCCTTCTTCTTCCGGGTCACCATCGACCGCTGATCGCGGCTGTCGACCTCCGTCGCGGTGACGGCCTCGCCGCGGCCCTCGAGTCCGAACTGTTGGGCGTTGTAGCCGGCGGTTTGTACGGCCTGCCGTACGGTCGCCTCGGCGGTGGCCTGGTGCTCGGCGACCCTGATGTCGAACTGGTTCAACGTGATGCCGGCGCCCTCGTTGGGCGGCATCTTGAGTGAGTGCCACACTTCGCGGTCGTCGTCGAACGATGCGCCGGCGCCCGGGCCCTCACTGCGTAGGTAACCGTCGGGCACGATCAGCCGCGCGCGGGCGAGGCGAATGTCGCGCATCCAGCTTGACCACGTCTCGTCGAGGGCGTCGAACATGTCGTGTAGTCCCTGGTAGTCGCTGCGCCCGATGGGGCTCGAGCGCTGCAACCGGTTGGGGAGCATGTTCGGCACGTACGCGGCGGTGAGGTCGCGGATCCCGGTGGTGATGCTGACGCCGTCCGGGTCGAGGCCGTCGACCAGCTCGGCAGTGTCGGGGTGCTCGACCAGCGGCACGGCGCGCCCGATGTTGTCGGCCGTCCCCTCGTACAGGGCGTGCACGATGCGGCCGGCCTCGTGGCGCTCGACGTGCCGCCACACGGTGTGTTCGTTGCTGCCCTCGAGCTCGCGCCAGAAGTTGACGGCGCGCAGCATGCCGAATCGGAACTCGGGGATCGCGGCGTCGGGCTGCATGACGGTGAGCAGGGGACGCGGCGCAAGCTCGCGGTCCCACATCACGCGCAGAAACACACCGGACAGGGCGGCGGCCTGCTCGGCGGCGCCGAGCAACGTCTGTTGTACGCGGCCCTCCTCGAGCAGCTGCTCGAGCCGTTCCTGTGCGGCCTCGTTCTCGACGCGGATCGTCGGCATGTCCGCGAACAACAGGTCGGCGGACGTGCGGGCAATGTCGCCGGGCAGGGGCACGTGTAGGCGGTGCTCTCGGCGGCCGGGGCGGTGCTGCTCGCTGCGCCGTCCCCACAGGCGCCGGCGCTCGGCCGGGCGCGGGTGGTGGCCGTAGACGCGGGCGAGGCGGGCGGCGTCGCCGCTGTACCACGCATCGTCGACGCGCATCTCGGCATAGTGGCGTGACCAGTTCGGCGGCGGCCACGCGGCGCCGTTCTCGGGCAGGCTCATTCGGTCGCCTCCTTCGGCGCGGTGAGTAGGTGGCGCCACTCGTGCGCCGTCGAGTGCACGACGTACCGCAACGCGTCCGCGCTGTGGTCGTCGACCTTGAGCGGGGCGTCTTCCCCGCGTTCGGTGGCTTTCGGATCCCAGCTGTAGCCGGGCATCTCGTCGAGCAGGCCGGCACATGAGCGGTGCACCAACAGGCGGCCGGCGGCGAGCATGCTCGACACGCTGCGGATCCCGTCGGCGACTTCGTTCGAGGCGCGGGCGAGGCCGGGGTATCCGTCGGCCCACATCTGCGTACTGAACGACGCTGCGCTCGGGTCAATGAACGTCCACTCGGGAGTGACGCCCTCGGGCGCGGCGCGGTCGTTGGGGTGGCGCCATGCGGTGAGCCACTTCCGTACGGCGGCGCTGTACTGCGCGTCGGTCATGCTGCGGTGCGCGGCGCGGGCGTCGTGCCGCCACTCGCCGCACACGTACAGGCGGCCGTCGACGCCCTCGCCGAGTAGCAGGGCGGCGAACGGGTTCGTCGTGCCGTAGTCGATTCCGCACCAGTAGCGGCGCATCTCCGGCAGGGTGTCGACGACGTGCGTCGCCTCGTCCCACATGTCGTAGATGGCGCCCTCGGCGACTACCCACGCGCCGTCGATCATGCGGCGGCGCCACAGGCCGACGTACTCGGCGGTGAGGTCTGCGACGTACTCGGCGCTCAACGACGGGTTGTCGGCGAGTCGGAAATGCCACTGCCTGAGATTCAGCTCGCCGGCGCGGTCGAGATATCCCGTCTTGAGCCAGTGCCGCGGGCTGTCGGGGTTCGTGGTGGCGTACAGGCGCGCCCCGGGCACGGACAGGCGGGCGAGTAGCTGCGTCCAGAACCCTTCCGGCATGAGCGTTGCCTCGTCGACGTACGCGAGTTGCGCCGTGAGGCCACGTAGCCGGCCCTCGGCGCGGGTGTCGGCGGCGCCGATCAGGTGGACGGTGCGGCCGAGAATCGTCGCGGTCGTCGCCCCGCGGGTGTGGTGCACGTGCCGGGCGAGGGGGCCGAACAGGGACTCGTCGAGCAGGGGCTCGAACACGTTCCGCTCGATGGTCTGCAAGCTGCGCCCGCACACGATGATGAGTCCGGACGGGCCGGCGGTCGCGACGGCGATCACGAACGCCAGTAGCGAGGCGATCGTCTTCCCGCTTCGCACGCTGCCGTGCCACAGGTTGATACGGGCGCGGGCGCGGCCGATGCTGCGCAGCTGCTTACGGGACAGGGGCAACCGGTCGAGGTCGAGCACCAGCTCACCCCCCGTCGGCGCCCCCGTCGTCGTCGGCGTCATCGCCGGCCGCGAGGGTCAACGCCTCGCCGAGCGTGCCGAGCATCGAACGCACCTGCTCGGCGCCCTCTCCGCCGGACGCGGGGGCGAGCTTGAGCGACTTCTCGATCGCGATTCCGGTCGCGGCGAGGATCTGCCGTTGGTCTCCGAAGGTGGGGCGCTCGAGGTTGGTCTCGGCCCACACGTTGTCTTTGCCTCCGAACGCTCCGATCGTGCACGGGGCGAAGAGTTGCGCGCGCAGCTTCGCGGCGTCGTCGTGCAGCTGCTCGGCGAGCTGGGCGCGGCGGGCGGCGAGGTCTGCGCGGCGTACCTCGGTGGCGACGGCGACCTCGCCGGCGCGGTCGAAGGTGAGGGGCGGCTCGCACTCGCGGGCGATCTTCGACACGGTCGAGGGGGACCGGCTGAGGGTGCGGGCGATCTCGTTGCGGGTCTTGCCGGCGGCGTGCAGCTCGCGTACGCGCTTGCGGTCCTTGGCGGTGATGGGGCGGCCCATGGGTCACCCCCTGTCGGCGTGGTCGGGTGGACATGCGAAACGCCCCGCCGCGGTGTGCGACGGGGCGTGGTGCGCTCGCCCGTGTCCGGGCATGCGAAGGACGGGCCCAACTCTAGATCACGGAACGGTAACGCCGCAACGCGTGATCATCCGCCGGTGCGCCGCGGTTGTCACTGGGCGGGCGGCATGGCGCCGGCGTACCCGTCGGGGACGTGCGTCACGGTGAGGCGGCGCCGGCGGGCGGCGAGGAACACAGGCGTCCACAGGCCGATCGTGCACACCAACATCGTGCAGTGAAAGGCGAGTGCAACCCATCCCATTTTCCGCCGGGTCTTGATCTTGGGCATGCTGCGCGCTCCTCGAGTGAGTGTGTACGGGGGGTGTGCCTACTGTGACGATTCGGCACCCTCGACGGTTGCGGGCAACTTCCGCATGACTTGGGCCCGTTCGCGTCGTGCGCGGGGCGTCATGCGCGCGGCCCGTCGTGCGTCCGGTCGCCGGGCGCGCCGTTCGGTGTCGTGCGGGCAGGGTGCGCCCTTCGTCGTGCGACCGCCCGGCGGCGTCGTGCGCGGTGCCGGGCGGTCGTCGTGCGGGCTGCGCTACGCGGTGGCGTCGGGCGCGGCCGGGACCTCGCCGACGTGCGGGTATGACGTGTGACGCGGGTCGGGTACCTGCTCGGGCGTGCCGTCGGGCAGCGCGTAGCGCACGGACAGGATGCGGGGCGCGGTGCCGTCGGGTACGTCGCCGTAGTCCCATGCGCGGCGGTAGGCGTCGGCGAGCAGGCGTACGGCGCGTCGTACGGGGTCGGCTGCTTCGCCGTGCGCGCGCATGACGACGGCGAGGTCGTCGCGCATGTCGTCGTGCGTCACACGGACGGACAGGGAGCGTCCGACGGCGGGCGGGGTGGGCGTCGGGCGCTGGGTAGGCTTGGCGTTGCTCATGGTGGGGGTTGCTCCCATCGTGTGTAGTCGGGCCCGTACGGCGGTGAGGTCGCCTGTGCGGGCCCGCGTCGTGTCTGGCTACTGCTGGCCGTCGGTGGCGCGCTGCTCGCGGAGGATGCCGTATACGCGCGACGGGGTGAGGCCGACCTCGTCGGCGATCTGTGGTGGCTTCATGCCGCGGTCGCGGGCGGCCTTGATGGCGCGCGGTGTGGCGGCGACGGCGGCCTCGGCGGCGAGGCGCAGAGTGCGAATGTCGGCGAGGTCGAACTCGGCGGCGAGGTCGTCGAGCAGGGCGTCGAGGTCGCCGTCTTCGGCGCGCTGGGTGCTTCGGTAGGTGCGGGCGACGCTCCGTAGGTTCTTGCGGCTGAGGGTGTCGCCCCCGGGCACGTCGGCCCGGGCGCGGTCCGCGTAGTCGTCGAGCAGGCTAACGACGGCCCGCAGCATGCCGGCTTGAATCATGGGTGCCTGCTCCGCGGTGTCGACCAGCTGCTCGCGGAATCCGTCGAGGGTCGGCTCTGCGGGACGGGGGGCGTCCGAGTCGTCATCGTCTCGCCGCTGCTCGTTGTTCATGTGCTGCTGCTCCCTGTCGGGTCGGGGCCCGCCCCCGGATGGTGGGGGCGGGCCGGTTGGGTGGGTCAGAACGGGGGCTCGCCGTCGAGGTCGACGACGCGGTCGGATGCCTCGAGGGCCCGGGCGTACTCGGCGTCGCGCGCGGCGGCGCGGCGGGCGCGCTCGAGCGGGGTCGGCCGCGGGCGGGGGCGGCATGCGTCGTGCCAGTCGGTACCGGTGGGGATGCGGTAGCCGCACCCCTGGCACCGTGTGGCGGTGCGTGCGTCGGGGTGGGCGTGGGGGCCGTGCCAGCACTTGACGACGGCAACGGCCTTGCTGCCGGTCGCGCGCAGCACGTCGGCGCGGTCGTCGGCCTCCTTGCGGGACATGCCGCACATGGCGAGTCCCTGCCAGTCGCCGCGGATCATCACGCGGTGCTCGACGGCCCACAGGTGCGCGGGCTCGAGCTCGGCCGGCCGCGGCTGGGCGGGTGCGAACAGGGCGGGGTACGTGCGGGCGAGGTAGGCGTCGACGGACACGCGGGTGACTTCCGGGGCGACGGTGTCGGCGCGGTCGAGGGCGACCTCGACGACGGTCGGGGCGGCGGCGCGGTCGTCGAACAATGCGCCCTGCTCGACGGTCGGCTCGAGGGCGAACAGGCCGTCGTCGGCCTGCTGGCCGATCCACTCGCCGCGCCACGTGCCGTCGGTGAGCTCGGCCTCGGTGACCAACTGTGCGGCGTACAGGGCTTCGGCCTCGGCGACGGTGTCGACGGCGGCGCCGGCCTGCTCGGCGTACTCGACGGCGTCGGCGGCGCGGGCGGTGGCGCGGAAGTGGGCGGCTTCCTGCTCCTCGACGGCGTCGAGGTGCTGATCGGCCTGCTCGGTGGCGAGGGCGTAGCCGCGGGTGCGGGCGATCTCTTCGGCGCGGTCGACGCTCGCGGCGTACTTCCCGTCGTCGAGGGTGCGAGGGTCGCCGGTGATGGTGTGCAGCTCGCCGTGTTCGGTGGTGAGGGCGGCCGGCCACGCGCTACGGAGGAAACCGACGACGTGCTCGGCCTCGATGATCAGTACGTCGCCGTCGTGGATGTCGTCGCGGCACTGCGTCATGTTGTACGCCTCGCCGGTGCTGTCGAATCGGTGCTCGAGGATGGCGGGGGCGTGGCCGGCGCGCTGGATCCACAGGCGGGCGGCGTCGACCTGGGCGCGGGTGTAGGCGCCGCGAATGCTGAGGATGTGCTCGGCGTGGCGGCTGATGAAGTGCAGGGGGCGGGTGTTGGCGGGGGTGATGACCAGCGTTCGGCCGCGTCCGCGGTGGCCGGCGGCGAGGGCGGCGGCGGTCTCGTCGTCGCCGATGAACTGGTCGGCGAGGTGATCGGCGAGGGCTCCGGGAATCGTGATGTTCATAGGGGGTTGCTCCCTGTGTCGTTGTGGTGCCGGGTGAGGTCCGGCGTCCCGTCCGGGTGAGGTCCGGCGGGAACGCCACTGTAGCCGTTTGTGTAACCGCTTCACAAGTGGTTCGAGGGAAGGGGCGCCGAATCGCCTCGACGCCCCCCCTGTCACCCCTCGCCCCGGGGGCCGCTACTCCTCCCGCCGGCGTGCCTCGAGCGCGACGAACAGGCCGACCAGATCGGCGCCCCGCCACACGCGCCGGCCGCGCTCGTCGACCAGCACAGGCGCCCCGCACGCCCGCCCGGTCGCGCACGTCACGGCCGGCTCACCCCCTGCCCGGGTCCGCCCCGTGAGGGGGCCCGCGCACCAGGGGCACGGATCGTCGAGGGTCGTCGTCCGCCCGTCACGGCCGAGCGCGCGCTCGAGGTGCCGGCGGGCGCGGGCCGCGGTGCCGGCGGCGTGGTCGAGCAGGCGCACCGGTACGGGACGGAACAGGTCGCCGTCGAGGTCTTCGCCGAGTATCCGGCCCTCGATCCACACGGCGGCCCAATGCAGCCCGTACGCGCGCGACCCTGGTTCGCTCTGGCCGGCGTAGTGCCACCGTGCCGGGTTGTCGCGGTCGCGGGCGTCGACGGCGGCGACGCTGCGCCCGCTGCGGTGCGGCTTAGGCACGCGCCGTACAGGGCGCTGCACCTGCTCGGCGAGCTGGTCGGCGAGGTCGAACAGGTCACGCTCGACCGCGAGGGCGGCGTCGAGGGCGTCGAGGTTCAACGGGGCGGGGTGCTCTCGCAGGATGAGCGGCAACCGTCCGACGCGGGCCGCGGCCGGCTGCTCCCCCTCCTCGTCGTCGACGTGGTCGCCGGCGGCGAGCTGGTCGAGGAATCCGCGGCACTCGCGCGGCGGCCACTCGGCGGCCGGCGGGCGCTCGATCGCGGCGAGCAGGTCGCCCCACTGCTCGCGCACGGCGGCGAGGTCGTCGGCGGCGCGGCGCGCGGCGGTCGAGGTGGCGAGGGTCGTCGTCATGCTGGGCTGCTCCTGGGCTACTTGCGGTGGTTGTTGGCGGGCGGGTCGTACGGGGACTGCCACGCGGGGCGGTCGCGCGGCGGGGCGAGGGCGTAGTCGTCGCGGCTGGCGGTGCGGGCCTTCTCGACGGCGGCGGCGATCGTGGCGAGCTGCTTCGCTGCGTGCTCGAGGGCGGGCCGGATCGCCTCGACGTAGGCGCACAGGGCGCGGTGCAGCTGCTCGACGGCGGCGCGCAGCTGCACCGGGTCGACCGGCGGCCGGGGCGGTGAGGGGTTGCTCATGGGCTGCTGCTCCTGGTGCTCGAGGGCGGGCGCCCCGCGCGGTGTGGCGGGGCGCCCGGGCGGTCACGGGGCGAGGGCGTAGCCGTTCGGTTCGTCGGCCTGCGGCTCGAGGGCCTGCTCGGCGGCGAGGGCGCGGTCGCGCCACATGCGCAACTGCGCGGCGAGGTTCTGCACGTTGGTCGGGTCGCCGCCGCACTGGCGGATGCCTTCGCGGATGGTGGCGACCTCGGACTCGAGGCCGCGGATCGTGGCATCGGCGCCCTCGCGTGCGCGGGCGAGGGCCCGCGTCGTGCCGGTGAGGGACTTCCGCGAGGCGTCGGCGTTGGCCTGCTCGTCGCGGACGTACTCGGCGAGTAGGGCGGCCTCGGCGCGGCTGAGTACGCCACGCTGCGCGCGGGCGAGCAGCACGTCGAGGGCGGCGCGCCGGTCGTTGCGGGCGTGGTGCTGCGGCTTGGGGGCGCGCTTGCGCTGGGGGCTCACTGCTGCTGCTCCTGGTGTGCGGTGCGGGCGGCGTCGGCGATCGTGTGCAGGCGCGCGATGAACGCCTCGAGCTGGTCGAGGGGGACGGATGAGCCGCGGGGGTCGGTGCGGAAGTACACGCCCGGGCCCTGCTCGGGGATGACGGCGACGGATGCGAGCAGGCGGTCGCCGTCAACGTCGGCGCCGTGCCATGTCGGGCGGCCGTCGGGGTCGGTGCGGTACTGCTCGGGGTCGGGCTGGTCGTCGTCGACGGGGCGCCAGACGGTGAGGGCGCGCTCGACGTGGCCGGCGGCGCGGCTGGTGCCCGTTGGGGTGCCGTCGTCGTCGTGCTCGGCAAGGTGGTTGCGCCAGAACGAGACGCGGGCGCGGGCGGCTCCGACGGTTCCGTACGGGCCCTCGTGCCACGTTGCCGAACGGCCGTCGGTGCTGGTGCTGGTGACGACGGCGCGGAACACGTCGCGGCCGTCGGCTCCGATGTTGCGGGCCATCAGGGGCGGTCCTTCCGGGCGAGGCGGGCGAGGTGCTTGTCGGCGCGGCGCCGTGCCGCCCTGCGGGTGAGGGCGGCACGGGCGCGGGCGAGGAACTTCACGGGCGGGCCTGCGGGGCGATCGCCTCGGGGCTGTCGGCCGGCCACGCCCAATCGCCGGCGTCGTGTCCGTCGGTCGTGTCGTGTCCGGGCTCCTCGGCGCACTGCCACCACGCGCCGTCGGGGTCCGGGAACATCGCGGGGCACGTCTCGTCGTCGGGCGCGGGCGGCGGGGGGAGGATGCCGACGGCGGCGAGGGTGGCGTCGATCGTGTCCGTGATCGTCTCGGTGCCGGCGCGGTAGGCGCGGCTGTTGCCGAGCGTGCGGCGGGCGGCGAGGTAGAGCTCGTGGTACTCGTCCTCGTCGAGCACGCGGCGCGGCTGGGTGCCGTCGTCGAGTACGTCGGCGTAGGCGTCGAGGATGCCGGCGGCCTTGCCCATGCCCGGGCCGGTCTCGTGGTCGTACGACGGGCTGCCGTGCTCGCCCTGCTCGGTGCGGAGCATGGTTGCGAGCTCGCGGGCATGGCGGGCGAGGCGGACGGCCTCGGCCGGGGCGGCCGTCTGCTGCTCCTCGACGGCGAGGCCGGCGGCGACGTGGTCGAGCAGGGCGTCGAGTCCGTCCGGGCGCGCGGGGCGCGCGGCCTGCTCGGCGGCGGCCTCCTCCGGGGTGATCGGGGTGTCTCCCTCGGCGACCGCGGCGCGGTCGAACTCGTCGGCGGTCTGGCGCAGTGCGTAGGCGGCGGCGGCCTTGCTCATGCCGTGCGCGCCGGCCTCGACGGTGATCCGGTCCCCGTCGGGTGTCTCGCCCGCGGGCCGGATGACGACGTACGCGAGGGCGTCGCGGCCGTCGACGGCGGCGAGGCGCGTCTCGGGCTGTTCGGGGGTCTGGCTCATGGGGTGGTGCTCCTGTCTCGGTGAGGTCGAGCGGGTGAGTCCTCGCGCGCGCGGCGCGGGCCGCGACCGGACTCGGCGCCCGGTCGCGGCGCGGGGTTAGAACGGGGGCTCGTCGCTGTATCCGCCCTGTGTGGCCCATGGGTCGCCCTGGGGCTGGTTGGGGCCGTAGCCGTTGTTCTGGGGCGGCTGGGGGGCGTTCCATCCGCCCTGTGTGCCCTGCTGGGCGCCCCTGCCGGTGGTCTTGGTGACGGCGGCGGTCGCGTTGCGCAAGCTGGGGGCGACCTCTTCGGCGGTGATCTCGTACGAACTGCGCTTGTTGCCCTCGCGGTCCTCGTACTGGCGCTGCTGGAGGCGGCCGACGATGACGACGCGGGCGCCCTTCTGGATGGACTCGGCGACGTTCTCGCCGAGCTGGCGCCATGCGGATACGCCGAGAAACAGGGGGTCGCCGTCCTTCCACTCGTTCGCCTGCTTGTCGAAGTGGCGGGGCGTCGAGGCGACTCGGAAGTTCGCGACGGCGGCGCCGGACGGGGTGAACCTGAGCTCGGGGTCGTTCACGACGTTGCCAACCATCGTGATCGTGGTCTCGCCTGCCATGGGTTACGCGGCCTGCCTCTCGGGGGTCGGTGTGGTGGTGAGGTGGGCGACGGTGGCGAGCTGCTGCTCGCGGGTCGCCGCTCGGCGGGCGCGGGTCTGTTCGCGCTTGCATGTGCGGCACTTGCGGGTGCCGTTGGTGGCGACGTAGGTGTTCGCGTCGTCGTAGGGGTGGCCGGCCGGGCACGTGGTGACGGCGGCGCGGCGGGCGACGTGGTTCGTGCTGCGGAGGATGTTCACGCGGTGCGTGACGGGCTCGAGGTGGGAGCGGCGGACGCATGCGCGGTTGCGGCATCGGTGGTCGATCTCGAGGCCGGCGGGGATCGGCCGGCCGTCGGCGAACTCGACGGCGAATCGGTGGGCCTTGACGGTGCGTCCGGCGACGTAGAACGTCCCGTACCCCTTGTCGTTGGTGCCGCCGTCCCACAGGTGGCAACGGCCGTGCACTCCGCGGATGAGTGGGAGGGGGCCGGCGGTGTTCACCTTGGCGGCGAACCGTTCTGCGGGGGTCGGGCGAGGCATCGGGGGTGTACCTCCGGGGCTGGATGTTCGGGGGGGTCGTTCGGGATGTTCTTTCGGTGCAGACATGGTGTCTGTCTGGACAGAAAGATAGCGCATCCGGGGGCGCGGCGGTATCCGGCACGCCCCCGGGGGCCCGGTGCTACGCGGCCTGCTGCGGGGCGAGCTCGTCCTCGAGCGTGGCGAGGGTCCAGCCCTGCGCCTCGAGTTCGTCGGCGACCAGCTGCGCCACGTCTTCGGCGTCCTCGAGGCCGTTCCCGTGGGCGACCTCGACGGCGGCGCGGATGGTGGCGAGGGCGGCGGGGATCATCGCTGCGCCCCGGTGATGTGCCGGGCGCGCTGCCGGTTCTCCGGTCGCACGATGGCCGGCGCGGTCATCAGCTGGCGGGCGTGAACGGTCGCCTCGGCGGCGAGGCGGTGCCGGCGGCGCTGCTCGGCTTCGGCGGTGCGGGCCTGCTCCTCGAGGTGCCGGCGGGCGCGGGCGGCGCGTTCGCGCTCGGCCTCCTCGGCAGCGGCGCGGGCGGCCTGCTGGGCGGGCCCGTCGACCTCGTACAGGGTGCGCCACTGGCCGTGTGCGCGGTGCTCCTCGACGATGACGTACGCGCCCTGCTCGGCCATTTCGCGCGCGATGCGGCGGGCGGCCTTGCGGTCCGGGGTGCCCTTGACGGCGGGCCGGTCCGGTCGGGCGTTCCAAGAGCCGGTGACGCGGTATCCGCGGGTGTTCTTCGTGGTGTCGTTGCGGCCGGTCGCCTTGCGGCGGTGCGGGGCCTTGCCGGGGTGCTTGGTGTGGCGGTTCATGCGCTCTGCTCCTGCGGGGTGTTGTGGCGGGCGGTGGCGTCCTCGACGCGCGAGGGGTGCGCGGTGGCGCGCTGGCGGGCGCCGTTCTTCCCGCTGCGGCACGGCTGGCCGGTCCGGGCCCTGCACCATCCGCACGGCACGTCGAGGGGGTCGGGCCGGTTCTCGAGCGCAAGGGCTTCCCGGGCGGCGCGGCGCGGCCGGCAGTAGGCGAGCTCGTCGGCGACGCTGCGCGGCATGTAGCTGCCGAGCGCGGCGAGGCGCTGCGCGACCCTGGGATCGGGCCCGCCGGTGAGCTCGCGATACGTCGTCGCGGTCGCGGCGCCGGTGGCGACGGCATGCCGGGCGCCGAGCAGTTCGGCGCGGTACGCCTCGGGGTCGTCGGGGTCCGCGGCCGGTACGGCGTCGGTGTGGCGCCCGAGTACGTCCGCCTTGAACGCGTGCCACGGGCGGGACACGTCGGCCGGCTTGATCGGGTACGGGCTGCTCGCGATGTGGTGGCGTACGACCTGCGAGGCGTCCCAGTGCCGGCCGTTGGGGTGCTGCGCGGTGGCGGGCACGTCGGCGAGCAGGTCGGCCCACTGGTCGAGGGTGTCGGCGGCGGCGTGCTGGTCGGTCGGGGCGCTGCGCGGGTCGAGGCGCACCGCGTAGGCGAGCAGGGCGGCGACTTCCTGTCGGTTCACTGGGCGGGCTCCTGGGGACTGGTGGCGAGGGCGGCGGCGAACATGTCGGCGGCGGCGGCGACTCGGCCGCGGCGCGGCTGTGCGGCGGCGAGGGGGATCACGTTCGTGCCGGGGCCGAACGCTGGTGCCGGGGCGGTGGTGCCGGGCGCCGGCGCGGGCGGGAGGTCGCGCCACGCACGCAGGAAGTACCGGGCGTGGCTGACCTCTCGGCGCTGCGCGGCGCGGGCGGCGTGGGCGGCGAGCATGTCCGCACCGCTGCGCTTGATCAGGGCGTCGAGGGTGAACCACTCGGTAGGGGTGAGGTCCCATCGGACGACGGCGCCGGCGGCGGTGATCTGGTCGACCAGAGGGCGGGCGAACTCGGGGATCGCGGCGGTAGTGCCGCGCGGGTCTACACGCTCCCTCCCTCCTTCACTCACTCCCTCTATGGGTGCGTGATGGGGTCCGACTTTCCGACCACAAGTGGTCGCAGATTCGGACCACAAACCGTTCTCGGCTTCCTGGGCTTGTGGTTCGAGATCGCGACCACTGCCGGGGGCGTCTGTGGTCGCAGATTCGGACCGCTGACCGTTTGTGGTCGTGTTCTCGAACGGGGCGTCGGGGGCCGGTGGCGGTACGGGATTGCGACCGGTAGCGGGGGAGTCGGGGCGGGCGTAGTCGACCGCTCCGGGCAAGCGGTAGAGGGCGGCGCGGCTGCCCGCGGCCTGCTCGGCGACGACCAGTTCGCCGGACGCGAGGGCCTTGTCGACCGCGGCGAGGACGGTCGAGCGGGCGGCGGCGAGGCGGCCGGCGAGCTCTGTCGTCCCCATGCGGGCGGTGGCGTCTGGGCCGGTGGTCTTGTCGGCGACGGCGAGCAGCACGAGGCGGGCGTTTCCGCGCGCGCGGGCGTGTGCCCACACCCAGTGCATAGCGTCGAGGGTCACGGCTGGTGGTTCTCCGATCGTGCTGGGCGCCCGGGGCGAGGGGCGTCGGTGGCCGGCCTCGCCCCGGGGCGGATCACTGGGCGGCGAGGCGGTGGTACGGGTGGGTGCGGGCCGGCTGGTGCTCGGCGCACCGCGGGCCGCACACGTACGGCCGGGTCGGGACGGCGCGGCACGCGGGGTTGCCGTGCTCGCACGGGCGCGGGCGGTGTTGGGCGGCTGCGGGCGGTGCGGCGGCGGTTGTCACGCGGTCACCCGCGCCCGGTGGTCGTCGAGGATGAGGCGGCCGATGTGCTCGCCGGCGGCGGGGATGACGGCGTTTCCGTAAGCGGCAAGCTGGTCCACCTGGGCGGGAATCCCATCAACCAACCGACCCACTCGGGGTTCGGCTTCAAGCCACTTACGCGCTGATTCCCCGCGCGCAGATGCAGGAAGGCCAAGTAGTCCTCGAGCTGCCAGCGGTGATCGCCGCTCTCCGCCCTCGTCCACGCGACTCCGTGCGTCCCCATAGACGCCCGGGGCGTAGGCCACGAGGTAGACCCGTTCACGCGCTGCCTGGGGGGCGCCGAACTGCGGCGCAGATAGCACTGCCCATTCCGCATCGAACCCGAGCTCGGCCAGGTCACCGAGCATCCATCCGAAGGCGTCGGCATCTCGAACAAGGCTGGCGACGTTCTCCACGACGACGTATCGCGGTCGTACTCGGCGCACCACGGCAGCCATGGCAGGCCACATCCAACGTCCGTCGGCGGTACCGAGTCGCTTTCCCGCAAGGCTGAATGGCTGGCACGGGTAGCCACCGGCGACAACGTCGACGTGAGGGCGGCGCGCGCTGCTCCACCAATCGGGGGCGGTGCAAACGTCGTCATGGCGGGGGACCTCCGGCCAGTGGTGTGCCAGCACGCGCCGGCAGAAGGGATTCATTTCGACCTGCCCGACGACGAACATTCCGGCTCGCTCGAGGCCGAGCTCGAGGCCGCCGATACCGGAGAACAGGGACAGGATGTTGAGCGCGTCGGCCTGGTCGAGATCGAGCTGTCCGGCCACGGGCGGGGCCGGTGGGCCCTCGATGGCGCGCGCCACGCGGTCGAGTGCGGAGGGGATGGGGGTCGTCAACGGGGTTGCTCCGTTCCGGGAGGTGGGCCCGCCCCGGTGAGGCGAGGCGGGCCGTACAGGGGTGGCTACGGGCGGCGGTGCCGGGCGCGGTCGCGGCGCTGCTCGGCGTGCCACAGGGCGGCGAGGCGGGTCTCGATGGCCCATGCGCCTACGGCGAGGGCGGCGACGGACGCGAGGGCACAGGCGGCGGCGAGCATCACGCGGCGCCCTCCTCGCCCGCGGTGATGGCGGCGAGCTGGTCGGCGAGGGTGCCGTCGCGCCACGCGGCGGCGGTCGCCTCCTTGCCTCCCTTGCGCCACGTGATCCCGTGCGTGCGGGCGCGCGTGGGCTTGATGACGACGCCCGGCACGTCGTGCACTTCGCCGGTCGTCTTGTCGGCGACCTTCGTCGCGCCGGCGGCCTCCATCTCGCCGAGCAGTTCGGCGAGCTTCCACGGCTTGACCGTGCGCACGATGCGCGTCTCGGTCCACTGCTCGTCGGGCCACTGCTCGCGGATCCAGCGGGCGAGGGCGTCCTCGTCGGTGACGACCGGCCCGGTTTCGCCCTTGCGCAGTCCGATCGTGGCGACGGTCGGCCCGCCCGGAAGCTCGGCGGCGATCCGCTCGACTCCGTCGCGCTCGGCCGCGGCGTCGAGCGCGGCCTGTGTCCGCTTGCGCACGTCCTTCTGTGCGGCGGCGACGCGCTCGGCGAGCAGCTTCAACACGGCGGCCTGCGTGGCGAGGTCGCGCAGCGATTCGCCCTGCTGCTCGGCCGCGGGGGCCTGCTCGGCGGTGGTGGTGTCGGTGGTGCTCACGCGGCGGCTCCCTGGGCGGCGTCGAGCAGGTCGTCGCGCATGCTGCGCAGCTGCGCGGGCGTGGCCTGCTTGGGTGCGGTGGAGAATCGGGCGGCGAACGCGTCGTCGGCCTCGCGCTGGTTGGCCAGTCCGGCGGCCTGTGCGGCCTGGTACATCTCGTCGAGCGCGGCGGCGTGGTCCTGCTCGGCCTCGGACTGCTGCGGCTGCTCGACGGCGCGCGGCCCGGACTGCTGCGGCTGCTGCTGTGCGGCCTGTGCGCGCTCGGCGGCGACCGCGTCGAGCTGGGCGAGGTAGTCGGCCGGGGCGCCGGCCTCGACGGCGGCGGCGCGCACCTTGTCGAACTGCTCGCGGTTGGTGGCCTGTCGGGCGGCGGCGAGGTAGTCGGGCCGCTGCTGCTGGGCCTGCTGCGGCGGCGCGGTCTCCCATGGGCCCGCCTCGGCGCGGTTGCTGCGGCGCGGTTGCTGCTGGCGCTGCTGGCGGCGCGGCTGCTGCTGTGCGCGCTCCTCGGCCGGTTCGGGGTTGTGGCGGTCGCCGTCGTCGATGCTGCGGCCGTCCACAGGCAGCATGAACAGGGTGAACAACAGGTACTTGAGCGCGGCTGACTGGGCCTTGTTGGTGCTCTTGTCGGCGTAGTCGAACGCCTCGCCCGGAACGTCGGCGACCAGACAGTCACCCGCGGGCCCGTAGACGCGGTACCGCATCGTGATCACGGTCCGCGTCATCTTCCCGTTGGTCTGCTGCTTGTGCTGCGCGATGCTCGGCAGGATGAACAGGCCGTGTGTGCGCATCGGGCCCGCCATGGTCGACATCACGTCGTCGATGCCGCGGAAGCTGTAGTTCTGCTGTTCGTTGCGCTGGTTCTTGCCGACGGGCATCGCGTCCTTCATGACGGCGTTGACGACGGCGAACACGCGCGGGGCGTCCTGGGGGGCGCCGGCGGGTGCGGGCTCGTAGGTGACCTCGACGGCGGCGAGGGTGTCGGGCTGGGGGGTGACGGCGGGCGAGGTGTCGCTCATGCGGGGTGTCCGATCGTGCGGGGGCGGGCGGCGAGGGCGGGGCGGGCGTCGAGCTCGGCGAGCAGGGCGCCCCGGGATCCGTCGGCCGTGGCGGCCCGCATGGCGCACTCGTGGTGCGGCGCGGTGGCGTCGACGGCGGCGAGGTCGAGGGCGAGCACGTTCGCCGCGTGGGCGGCGAGCAGGCGCGCGAGGGTGTCGGGGTTCTGGGCGTAGGCGAGGGCGACCTCGTCGAGGTCGAGCTCGACCAGCGCGGCCGGGGCGGTCACTGGCCGGCCTCGAGCTCGGCGGGGCCCGTCGGGGCGGCGAGGGCGAGCAGGCGGCCGGTGGGCACGTCGTATGCGTGCATCCGGCCGTGCCAGTCGGCGCCCGGGAACTCGGCGCGCAGCACGTCGCGGGCGGTGCGATGCGCGGCGCGGTCGGCGTCGACGGGCCGGCCGTCGCGGTCGTCGAGCGTGACCAGCGTCTTAGGTGTGTCGTCGAGCGTGACGGGTGTGGTGCGCACGACGGCGGTAGTCGGGGCGACCTCGGCGAGGCGGGCCGCGACGCGGGCCGTACGGGCGGCGTCGGGGCTGGTCGCGGTAGTCTCGGGATTCACGTCCGGTGCCTTTCTGTGGCGGTCGTGGTGGGCCGTTCCGGGTCGCATCCGGGGCGGCCCGAGTGCGTTTCAGGCCGCGGCGCGGTGCGGGGCGGCGGGGCGCTGCTGGCGCTCGAGGCGGCGGCATGCGCGCTCGATCTCGAGGGGCAGGCGGCCGGCGGCGCGGTCGCGGTCGCGGCGGGCGCGGGCCTTGTCGAGCTCTCGGCGGGCGTCGGCGAACGCCTGCTCGCGGGGGATCACCTGGGCGCCGTTCATGCCGCGGCCTCGAGGGGCGCGTCGGCGAGCTTGAGCAGGCGCGAGGCGGGGAGTCCGTACACGTCCTCGACGGCGGCGGCCACGCGGGCACTTGGGGCGGTCTTGCCGGTCCACAGACGCCATGCGGTGACAGGTGCAACTTTCAGCCGGGTTGCGATGTCTGTGTAGTGGGCATCCCCCTTGTCCCGGGCGACTGCCTGCAACAGGGCGCGGTCGTACATGGCCGTTCCTTTCTGGCCAGACAGCTTGTCTGCCGAGACAGAAAGTATCAGCTACCTTTCAGAAGTGAAAGTTACCGCAGGTAGCATCCGGTACTAAGCCGTTGACAGCGTGCGAGGTGGGGAGCAGAATCGAGCACACGTTCGATCATGAAAGCGCAGGTCAGGGGCGTCTAGGGGGCGAAGGAGGCGTCACGATGCAGTACCGCACTGTGTCCGGATCCGCATGTGTCGCGCGAGACAGTAACGCGCTACATTTCACCCATGAAAAACAGGAAGCAGGAAGCGGGAGACGACCGCGCCGCACGCTTCGCCGCGTGGCTGCATGACCAGCTCACTACACGCGGCTACGACCTCTCCGGCCCCCGGAGCGGCGGGAAAAGCGCGTTTGCATCAGCGTCGGGCATCAGCCCGTCCACAGTCGGCCGCCTACTACGCGGCGACCACGTCACCGACACGCGCGTACTCGCCCTGCTCGCCGAGAACCTACGGGTACCCCTCGGCGAAGTCCTGGTGCGTGCCGGCGTGCTCAACGAGGGGGAGCTCAGGGCCGTACAGAACCCGACGGAGGGCCCACGCAACATCACACCCGAGCAGGCCGCCGACGAGCTCGGCATCAGGGACGACCAGGCACGCCGCCTGTTCGTCTCGATGACTCACACCTTGCAGCGTCAGCCACCCCCCGACGAAGGCGAGGGCAACCTCGCAGAGCACTAACCAGCACGGAGGCACCAGTGATCGGCCGCAACTTCCCGACCCTCGCCCTTGGCGCGCTCATCGTCGGTGTCACCGCCGGCATGCTCGGCCTGCTGTTCGACAACGAGGGCGACCTCACGCGTGCTGGCATTCTGATCGTGCTTGCAGCCATCCCACCGTTCACTATCTGGCAGTCCCAGCGCGCACACCGCAACTCGGCCGACCAGCTCGCCGACGCACACGAGGCCGGCTACCGCCTCGCCCTCGAACACGTCGCCCGCGGCCTGCTCGACCAGCACACCGCGCCGCCCGACGACGGCGAACGCATCCTGCACGACAACGACGGAACGGCCGACCGCAGCAACCGCGCCGGCCTCACCCTCGCCCCCTTCCCGGGGCAGTGCGAGCACGTCGACGAACGCCCGGCAAGCAACGTCCGGGAACTGCACCCACACAGCAAACCGTCCGACCTCACCGAACGGAACGCATTGTGACTACAGGCCAAGCACCGGCCACCTTCCAAGCCACACCGAAAGACGACGACGGCGAACCCTGGCTCGCCTACATCCGCGTATCCACGTGGAAAGAGGAGAAGATCAGCCCCGAGCTACAACGGGACGCGATCACCCAATGGGCCCGTCGCACCGGCCGTCGCATCGTCGGGTGGGTCGAAGACCTCGACGTGTCCGGCCGCCACTTCAAGCGCAAGATCATGCGATGCATTGAGCGCGTGGAGGCCGGCGAGGCGCACGGCGTCGCCGTCTGGCGATACTCCCGATTCGGCCGCGACCGCATCGGGAACGCGGTCAACCTCGCACGACTGCAACAAGCCGGCGGCGAGCTCGAATCCGCGACGGAACCCGTCGACGCCTCGACGGCGATCGGCCGGTTCCAACGCGGGATGATCCTCGAGTTCGGGGCGTTCGAGTCCGACCGCGCCGGCGAGCAGTGGCGAGAGACGCACAACCACCGAAAGTACAAGCTGCACCTACCCGCACAGGGCCGGAAGCGATTCGGGTACGTCTGGCACCGACGTTACGACCCGAGCACGGGCAAGCTGCAACAGGAGAAGTACGAAGCCGACGACCAGCTCGGCCCGGTCGTCGCCGACCTGTACCGCGACTACGTCGACGGCGACGGATTCGGCGTGTTGTGCGGACGACTCAACCGCGCCGGCCACCGCACCACGCAGGGAAGCATGTGGAGCACGGAAACCCTCAGCCGATTTATGGACAGTGGCTTTGCCGCCGGCCTGCTCACCGTGCACAACCCGGAGTGCCGTTGCCGGAAGACCGACGGCACGTGCAAGAACCACGTCCACATTCAGGGCGCACAAGAGGAACTGATCGAGTTCGACCTATGGGAGGCGTACCAGCAACGCCGCAAGGTGGTGCGGGAGACGACGCCGCGGTCCCGGGCGGGAATCTACGAGCTCACCGGGTTGTGCAAGTGCGCGGGATGCCGCCTCGGCACCAGCCTGAACGCGCAACGGAAGGACGGCGCGAACGTGCCCGGTTACGCCTACCGGTGCAGCCAGCGGGCCAAGAGCGGCGCGACCGCGTGCGAGGGCGTATTCGTCAAGCGGACCACCGTCGAGGCCGCGGTACTCGCGTGGCTCGAGCGGGAAGCCGCGGCCGGCATCGACAACGCACCGCCGGGCGAGCTCACCCCCGAACGGAACCTCGCCGACGAACAGGCAGCGAACATGCGCGCCCGCGCGCGTGCACAGGCGGAAGTCGACAAGCAGCGGCAAGCACTCGCGCGACTCCGCGCCGAGCACGCGGCCAGCCCGGAGGACTGGGGACCAGGGGAGTACGAGGAAGCCGCCGACGTGGTCCGGCGCAAGCGCGCCGACGCACAGGCCCTACTCGACAGCATCCCGGAAGCCGCGCCGCTACCGGACCGCGCCGAGTTCGTACCGCTGGTCGTCGGCACCCTCGAGGAGTGGCCAACCCTCGACACCCGCGGGCGGAACATGATCCTCCGGAAGCTCATCCGTCGCGTGGCGCTCATCCGGCACGGCGTCGGCGCCGCGAACGTCGAGATTCAGATTCACCCCCTGTGGCAGCCGGACCCGTGGGAGGAGCCGCACCACGCTACCGAGAGGTAGTGACATACCGCGCGGTACGGGGCCACAATCGCCGAACGCCACAACCGCGGGAGGTCTCGTGCAGTCGACCATGCAAGACGTGCCACTACTGGTAAGCCGCATCCTCGAGCACGGCCGGACGGTGCACGGGCAATCGACGGTCACCACCTGGACCGGTGAACCCGGCGGGCCCCAACGACGCACCTTCGCCGAGATCGGCAACCGGGCCGCGCAGCTCGCCCACGCACTACGCGATGACCTCGGCGTGACGCCCGGCAGTGTTTTGGGAACGCTGATGTGGAACAACGCGGAGCACGTCGAGGCGTACTTCGCCGTGCCCTGCATGGGCGCGGTCCTGCACACGCTCAACCTGCGGCTGCCCGCCGAACAGCTGGCGTGGATCGTGAACCATGCCGCCGACAAGGTCGTCATCGTCAACGGCTCGCTGCTCCCGATGATCGCCCCGCTGCTCTCGAAGCTGCCGACGGTCGAGCACCTCGTGGTGTCCGGGCCCGGCGACCGCTCCGTGCTCGACGGTGCCTCCGCGCAGGTGCACGAGTACGAGGAGCTGATCGCGGACCGGCCGACCACGTACGACTGGCCCGAGCTCGACGAACGCCGGGCCGCCGCCATGTGCTACACCTCGGGCACCACGGGCGACCCCAAGGGCGTCGTCTACTCGCACCGCTCCATCTACCTGCACTCCATGCAGGTCAACATGACGCAGTCGATGGGCCTCACGGACGCCGACACCTCGCTCGTCGTCGTCCCCCAGTTCCACGTCAACGCCTGGGGCCTGCCGCACGCCACGTTCATGACCGGCGTGAACATGCTGATGCCGGACCGCTTCCTTCAGCCCGCGCCGCTCGCCGAGATGATCGAGTCCGAGCACCCCACGCACGCCGCGGCCGTCCCCACCATCTGGCAGGGCCTGCTCGCCGAGCTCACCGCGAAGCCGCGCGACGTCTCCACGCTCACGCAGGTCACCATCGGCGGCGCGGCCTGTCCGCCCTCGCTGATGAAGGCGTTCGACGACCTGGGCATGCGGGTCTGTCACGCCTGGGGCATGACGGAGACGTCCCCGCTCGGCACGGTCGCCAAGCCCCCGGCCAACGCCGAGCCGGGCAGCGAGCTGGAGCTCGCGTACCGGCTCACGCAGGGCCGCTTCCCGGCCGGCGTCGAGGGGAGGCTCACCGGCCCCGGCGGCGAGGAGCTGCCCTGGGACGGCGAGTCCGCGGGCGAGCTGGAGGTCCGCGGGCCGTGGATCGCGGGCGCGTACTACGGAGGCTCCGACGGCGAACCGCTGCGCCCCGAGGACAAGTTCAGCGAGGACGGCTGGCTGAAGACCGGCGACGTCGGCACCATCAGCCCCGACGGCTTCCTCACGCTGACCGACCGCGCCAAGGACGTCATCAAGTCCGGCGGCGAGTGGATCTCCAGCGTCGACCTGGAGAACGCGCTGATGTCCCATCCGGACGTCGCCGAGGCCGCGGTCGTCGCCGTACCCGACGACAAGTGGGGCGAACGGCCGCTCGCGACCGTCGTGCTGAAGGAGGGGGCGAGCGCCGACTTCGAGACGCTGCGCTCCTTCCTCGCCGAGAAGGTCGCCAAGTGGCAGCTGCCGGAGCGCTGGACGATCATCCCCGCGGTCCCGAAGACCAGCGTCGGCAAGTTCGACAAGAAGGTGCTGCGCAAGCAGTACGCCGAGGGAGACCTGGACGTCACCAGGCTGTGACGGCCTGTTTCACGTGAAACGGGGGCGGCCCGAAAGGGCCGCCCCCGTACGTGTGTTGAGGCTCAGGCTTCGAGGCTCAGGGCCCGAGACTCAGAATCCGAGACTCAGAATCCGAGGCTCAGTTCGTGCCGATCTTCGCCAGTACGTCCACGATCCGGCCCTGCACCTCGGCGCTCGTCGAACGCTCCGCCAGGAACAGCACCGACTCCCCCGCCGCGAGCCGCGGCAGCTCGGCGTGGTCGACGGCGGCGGTGTAGACGACGAGCGGCGTGCGGTTCAACTGCCCGTTCGCCCGCAGCCAGTCGATGATTCCGGCCTGGCGACGCCGCACCTGGAGCAGGTCCATCACGACGAGGTTCGGGTGCAGCTCGGAGGCGATGGCCACCGCGTCCGCGTCGTTCGCGGCCCGCTCGACCTGCATCCCGCGCCGCTCCAGGGTCGCGGTCAGGGCGAGCGCGATCTCCTCGTGCTCCTCGATCAGCAGCACCCGCGGCGGGTGCTGCTCGCTGTCCCGAGGGGCGAGCGCCTTCAGCAGCACGGCCGGGTCGGCGCCGTACGCGGCGTCGCGCGAGGCCTGACCGAGGCCCGCGGTCACCAGGACCGGCACCTCGGCCGCGACGGCCGCCTGGCGCAGCGACTGCAACGCGGTCCGCGTGATCGGCCCGGTCAGCGGGTCCACGAACAGCGCGGCGGGGAACGCCGCGATCTGCGCGTCGACCTCCTCACGGGAGTGCACGGTCACCGGGCGGTAGCCGCGGTCGCTCAGCGCCTGCTGCGTCGCCACGTCCGGCGCGGGCCAGACGAGGAGGCGGCGCGGGTTGTCGAGCGGCTCGGGCGGCAACTCGTCGTCCATCGGCATCGGCTGCGGCCGGTTGGCGACCTCGACGGCGCCACCGGGGCCGTCCAGCGGCTCCGGGCCCTCGACGCCGTCCTGCTCGGGGGCGCCGATCGCGTAGGCACGGCCACCGCCCTCGGAAGCGTTCGGCGAGAGGAGCGGCTGCGGGTGCGGCCGGGCCTGCGTGCCCTGCGGGGGCGTGCCTTGAGCGGTGTCCTGGGGCGGGGTGCCCGGCGCCGGGGGCTGCGCGGTGCTGCCGGTGTCCGGCTGCTCCTTGCGGGCGTCCTGGGCGTTCTCCTGGCGGCTTTCCTGGCGGTTCTCCTGGCGATTGGACAGCTTGCGCCGCCGTCCGGAACCGCCGAGCGTGCCGGAGCCGCCGAACGTCCCCGAACCGCCCTGCGTCTGCCCCTGGGCCGGGGCCTGCTGCGGCGCGGTGCTCGGCCGCGGCGGGGCCTGCGGCGGAAGCGGCTGGGGAGCAGGCGGCTGCGGACGGCGCTGCTGCGCGGCGACCTGGCGCCCGAACGGCACGCCCTGCCCCAGCGTCCGCACGCTGAAGGCACGCCCCTGCGTCGAGCTTGTGTCACCGGACGGGGCCTGGTCCTGAGCCTGGGGCTGCGGGGCCTCGGCGGGCAGCGGCTGGGCGGCGGGGGCCGGAGTGCTGTCGGCCGGGGCCGCCGGGGCGCCCTCCGGTTCGTCGTCCGGGTCGCTCTCCGGCTGGGGCTTCGGCTGGGCCTCCGCCTGCGGGCTCGGCTGCGGCGCGGGCTGAGGCACCGCCTGGTTCGCGGCCTGGCCCTGGCCCTGGCCCTGAGCCAGAGCCCGGTCCTGGTTCGCCGCCACGTCCTCAGGTTCGCTGCCCGGCGTGTTCTCCGGCGGCAGCGTGGCGCCGGCGCCACCCGCCGTGGACGTGCCCTGCGCGGGCGTGGGCTGTGCCGGATGCGGCTGCGGCGGCGTGTGGTCCTCGGCCGGGTGCGCCCCGGCGGTGTCGTGCCGGTGCGCCTCGTCCGGCAACGGGAGGGGCTGCGGCTGCGGTGCGGGGGCCTGCGGGGCGGCGGCCTGTGCGGCCTGAGCCTCCTTCGGTAGGTCACCGGGGGCGGGCTGTGCAGCGGCGGGCTGCTGCGCCTCGGTCGACGCATCGGCCTGGATCCCGGGCTGCGCCACGGGCCGTACTTCGGTCTCGGGCAGGGCCTGCGGAGTGCGGTCGGCCTCGGCGGGCGGCAGCGCGAACACCTCGCGCGGACCCGCCTGCTGAGTCCTCGCCCGCTGCCCACCCGCGGGAGCATCCTGCGCGTTCTGCGTGCCCTGCGTGCCCTGTGCGCCCTGTGCGCCCTGTGCGCTCTGCGGAGCCTGGGCGCCCTGCGCGTCCTGCGCGTCCTGTGTCGGCTGCGCGCTGCCGAGCGCGCGCCGCGCCCGCCGCCCGGAGGGCTGCGCGGCACCGGCCAACTCCAGCTCGCCCTGAGCCGGTTCGGCGCCCTGCTCACGGTCGGGCGCGGACCCGGAGGGCAGCGCGGGCAGCGCCGCCTGCTCCTGACGCCCGGCGCGCCGGGCCCTGCGCCCGCCCGGCGCGGGCACGCCCTGCGGCGGCACCGTTTCGCCCAAGGACGGGGAACTCGACTCGTGTTCGGCCGAGGTCACCACGGCGCCCTGGGCGGCGGCCTCCTCCGGGGCGGGGCGTCCGCGCCTGCGGCCCGTACCGCTGGAGGGAGCCGATGCCGGCGGCTCGCCGCCCGACACGCTGCTCTCCAGGAACGCGTCCGTGGAGGGCCCGGCGGCCCGCCGCGCCCTGCGGCGCCTGCTGCCGCCACCGGTGGCCTGAGCGGGAAGATTCGGGTTCGCCTCGGCGGAGACCTCGTGGGGCTCCGTGGCCTCGGAGGCCTCGACGGAGACATTGGCAGGCACGCCGTCGGCAGCCCCGTCGGGCCCCGCTTCCTGCCCGGGAAGACCGGCGCCGGGAACGCCCCCGGCGTCGGGGACGGCTGCGACGTCAGGAACGGCTGCGGCGTCGGGAACGACTCCCGCTGGGGGAACGACCCCGGCCCCGGCCCCCGTCCCGATCGGCACTTCGAGGACGTACGCGCTGCCGCTCATCCCCGGCATCTCGTGCGTCTGGAGCACTCCGCCGTGCGCCCGCACGATGCCGTGCACGATCGGCTCGTGCACCGGGTCGCCGCCCGAGTAGGGACCGCGGACCTCGATGCGTACGTTCGCGCCCCGCTGCGCGGCGGCCACGACGACGGTCGAGTCGACGTACCCGGAGCCGGCGGGCGTCCGGGCGTTGCCGGTCGCGTCGATCCCGGCGACGTCGGCGATCAGATGCGCGAGCGCGGTCGCGAGCCGGCCCGCGTCCACCTCGGCCTCGATCGGCGGCGCGTGCACGGCGAACTGCACCCGGCCCGGCCCGATCAGCTCGACGGCCCCGTCGACACCCGCGGCCACGACGGCGTCGAACATGACGTTCGTCCGGGAGAGCAGCGAACCGCCCTCGTCCAAGGTCTGATAGGCGAGCACGTTGTCGACGAGGGTCGTCATCCGCGAGTACCCGGCGGCCAGGTGGTGCAGCACCTGGTTGGCCTCGGGCCACAGCTGGCCCGCGTCGTCGGCGGCGAGCTGGCTCAGCTCGCGCCGCAGCTCGTCCAACGGCCCGCGCAGCGACTGCCCGAGCACGGCGAGCAGCTGCGTGTGCCGCGCGGCCAGGGCCTCGTAACGGTCCTTCTCGCGCTCCGCGAGCGCGGCGCCCCGCTCCTTCTCGGCGGACAGCTCCTCGGCGTGCTGCTCGCGGACGGCGGCGAGTTCACCGGTCAGCTCCTCACGCACGGACGTGAGCTCGGAGCCCAGCTCCTCACGCACCCGCTCCAGTTCGGCGGCGCTCTCGTCCGTGACGCGCCGCAGCTCGGCGGCGCTCTCCTCGGTGACCCGCTGGAGCTCCGCGGCGCGCTCCTCGCGCTCCTTCTCGGCGGCCTCGTCGCGCCGGGCGATCTCCTCGGCGTGCTCGGCGGCCAGCTTCTCGACGGAGCTGCGGTCGGCGAACGTCATGACGGCGCCGACCAGTTGGTCCCCGTCGCGCACCGGGGCCGTCGTCATGTCGACGGGCACCTTGGCGCCGTCCTTGGCCCACAGCACCTGGCCGCGCACCCGGTGCTTGCGCCCGGAGCGCAGCGTGTCGGCGAGCGGGGACTCCTCGTACGGGAACGGTTCGCCGTCCGGACGCGAGTGCAGGATGAGCGGGTGCAGTTCCTGGCCGCCCAGGTCGCTGGCCCGGAAGCCGAGGATCTGCGCGGCGGCGGGGTTGACGAGCACGATGCGCCCGTCGGTGTCGGTGCCGACGACGCCCTCGGACGCGGCGCGCAGGATCATCTCGGTCTGCCGCTGCGAACGGGCGAGCTCGGCCTCGGTGTCGACGGCCCCCGACAGATCCCGCACGACCAGCATGAGCAGCTCGGAGCCGCTGTAGCTCTGGCCGCCACTGGTGCCGTACGGATCCACCGCGTCCCGCGCGCCGTCGGAGAGGTTCGCGGAGGTCACCTCGACGGGGAACTCGCTGGAGTCGGTACGCCGCGCGGTCATCCGCGTCGGCTTGGTCCGCCCGCGTTCGTCGGTCACGGTGTCGGGCCGGCGCATGGAGCCGGGGATCAGCCGCGAGTCGAACTCGGGCAGGAGGTCGAGCAGGCCGCGCCCCACAAGTGCCGTGCCCGGAGCCTCGAAGGACTCCAGGGCGATGGAGTTGGCGTTGACCACGGTTCCGTTGGTGTTGACGAGCAACAACCCGTCCGGAAGCGCGTCAAGTATGGCTGCGAGGCGAGCAGCGCCTCGGGATGGCCTGCTGCTCACGACGACGGTTCCTCCCTGATTACTGCGACTTGCCGACCGCGCGGACCATCCTGCCTCGTGGTCCGCGGCGTATCACGGGAGGGAGTCTACGGGCAGTGGTTGGACAAGAGGCGCCGGATGCGACGGAGCCCACGTAGAGGATGTGGGGATCCGGGGCGGGCCGAGTCACGAGCCTGTGACCACGGGACCGAGGGTCACGGCCCGGTCGCAGGCAGCACGGGCTCCAACTGCTGCCACCGGGAGATCTCGCAGCCGTTGCTCAGCGCGTAGGAGGAGTCGACGACGCGACCGTGCCAGTTCCCCGTGACGCGGGCGGTGGCCGGGCCCCCGTACTGCATGGTGCAGCGCGCGTCGCCTGCGACGGGAGCGAACGGGTCGACGCCCTCGGCCTCCAGCTCGTCGAGCCGCCCGCAGGCCGCGCCGGGATCCGAGTGCGTCCCGCCGGCGGGCGAGCAGTCCAGCTCGTACGTCCCGTCGCTGCCGTTGTCCGAGTCGGTGACGGTGATGGTCAGGTGGTCGAGCCCGGGCCCGAACCCGAACCCGCTGCCCGCGTCCGCGTGCGCGGCGGCGGGGGTGGCCGCGAGGAGGGCGAGCGGGGCGACGACGGTCGCGACGGAGCCGAGCATTCGTGAAGAGATGCGCATGAACATGTCGTGCTCAACGCCCGTACCCACCCCGACGTTGCGCCCGACACCCCAGGCTTTGCCCTGTGGCCTGCCCTCCTAGTACCGTGGGGGGCGATTGGTGAGGCGGCGCTCCGCTGTGTCATCATCTGCACGCACCCAATCGCGTCCGCGCGAGAGGGGACTGCGCTGGAGGCGTCGCCTAGTCCGGTCTATGGCGCCGCACTGCTAATGCGGTTTGGGGTTTACCCCCCATCGAGGGTTCAAATCCCTCCGCCTCCGCAGCAAGATCCGAAGCCCCGGTCCACCAGGACCGGGGCTTCGGTGCTTCCCGGGTGTCGCCGCGCACCACCCCGGAGTGCGTTTTCGCAGGTCAGAAGGGGTGGGGCAATCGGATTTCACATGGCGGCGGCAGTCATGTAATGTTCTTCTTGTCGCCGGGACGGGCCGAAAGGCCGGGAACGGAGACAACAAAAAAAGAAAAAACAAGCACTCGTAGCTTAACGGATAGAGCATCTGACTACGGATCAGAAGGTTGCAGGTTCGAATCCTGCCGAGTGCACACAGGTAAGAGGCCCGGACGAAAGTCCGGGCCTCTTGCGTTTCCGGGTGTACAGCACGGAAGTACAGCAACCGTGCCGACCGATCTTTCAGCCGGTGCCACCCATTGCGCCCGACAGCTTGTCGAGCGCCGAGCGGACCGCTTCCTCACTCGCCTCCGCGTAGACCTCCATCGTCATGGCGATCTGCGAGTGCCGCAGGATGCGCTGGGCGACCTTCGGGTGGACCTTCAGCGCAACCAGGAGCGAGCTGCACGTGTGCCGGGTGTTCCGCAGCGGGATTACACGCAGGCCCGCGCGCCGAGCACGAAGGGCGAACATCCGGGTCAGGTTCCCCGGCTCGATCGGCGTCCCGTACTTCGTCGTGAAGATCAGGCCGCGAGTGTCCTGCCAGGCGTCACCGGCCGCCTTACGGTCTCCGGTCTGCTGAGCGCGACGCATGCGCAGCGCCTTCACGCACACCTCGGGCAGCGGCAGGAAGTCGTCCGAGTCCTCGGTCTTGGTCTCGCGGTGCAGGATCTGGCGACCGGCGCGCTGGATCTGGTGGTCCACGTACAGCTCGCCGTTCTCGAAGTCGACGGACTTCCACGTCAGGCCCAGGACCTCACCCCGGCGCAGCCCGAGGCAGAGCACCAGCATCCACGCGGCGAATAGGTGGTCGTCCCGGTCTGCGGCGTCGGCGAGGAAACGGCCGGCCTCCGCGACGGACCACGGCTTGATCCGGCGGCGACGAGGCTTCGGCACCTTCACGAGCGAGGCGACGTTCTTGCTGATCTCCTCCTCAGCGACCGCATGGGTCAGCGCGGCCCGCAGGGCGTCGCGGGAGGCCTGGATGATGCGGCGCGACGGGTACGCCTCGCAGCAGTCCCCGACCGCACAGCACCTCTGGCGAGAAGCCGGGCGCTTCGCATCCTTGTCCTGCGCGCAGCACTGGCAGACAGTCGCCAACTTGGCCAGCCACTCCCGCACATCGCGGACGGTCAGCCGGTCCAGCCGCTTCGCACCCAGATACGGGTTGATGTAGAGCCGCGCGTAGCCCTCGTACGAGACGTACGACAGCGGGGCGAGGTTCGGCTTCACGATCGAGTCGAGCCAGTACGAGAGGAAGACGGAGACCGTGCGGTGCCGAGTGGCGACGGGCCCCTTCTTCGACTCCGCGTGGAGGTTGAGCCACTTGTCGTGGACCTCGTCGCGCGTCTTTCCGTAGGCGTACTTGCGGGCGCGCTTGCCGTCGGGCTTGGTGACCCAGACGTAGGCCGCGAAGCCGTTCTTGTACGGGTAGATCGAGCCCTCACCGTTTCCGCGCTTGCCGCTCATGCTGCCTCCCCTTCGGCCTGGCGGGCGAGCCGCTCGATGTACTCGTCGACGTAGCGCGGGAGGATGCGCCGGTTGCGGCCGTCCTTAATGGAGCGGATCTCCCCGGTGAGCACCAGCATCTTGGTCTTGGAGAGGCCGTAGCCGAGCATCTCGGCGACCTCTGCGGTCGTGTACCACTTCCGGTGGATCACTGCTGTAGTCATGCTGCGGCTCCTTCCAGGGAGAGCTGTTCTTGCAGGGCTTCGCGTGCTGTCTCACGGTTGAGTTGGAGGCCGCGGGCGATGGTGGCGGCCAGGGCGGATTCGCCGGGGGTGTGGCCGTGGCCCGCGTACTGCCAGTCGGCCAGGACCAGGACCGTGTCCGGTTCGAAGTCCGGGGTGCCGAGGGCTTCGCGTTCCTGGGCGGCGCGGAAGTCGGCGCGGGCCTGGCGGAGTTCGCCGAGGGTGGTCGAGTAGCGGCGGGACTTCGAGGAGAAGTGGCCCCGGAAGCCGAGCATGTGGGCCCAGGCCCAGAGGCGGCGGTCCGGGTAGAGCGGGTCGAGGTGCTTGCACGCCTCGATCAGGCGGCGGGTGTGGTCGGGGACCTGGTGGCGGTCGAGTTCGGAGAGTTCGCCGATGCGGCGGTCGAGGGTGCCAGTGGTCTCGGCGGCCTTGGTGGCGTACTTGGCGACGTAGGCGGCGACGGCCTGTTCGGTGATGTCGGAGCCGTCGCCGAAGGCCTTGACCGGGCGGACGTCGAGTTGGGTGCCCCAGCGGAAGGTGCGGGCTGGTTCGTCCTCGGTGGCCGGGACTGAGACGGACGTGTAGCTGTGGGAGGCGGCGGCCTGGATCGCGTCGGCGAGGAGGGTGACCGTGGCCCAGGAGGGCGGCGGGGTCTCGGGGCCTTCCGGGCCGTCGATGCGGATCACCGCGTGGAAGTGCAGGGCGCCGCGCTTCTGGAACTCGGCGACCTTGCCGTACGAGAGCCGGGCGGACTCCTTGAGTTCGCGCTGGGTGACTCCGGCGCGGGCGGCGATCTCGCGGCGCAGGCGGGTCGTGAAGCGCATCCACAGGTCGCCCGCGTGGTTGTTGAAGAGGACGGCGGCGGCGTAGTCGTACGTCGTCGGGTCGAGCGCCGTGCCGAGGGCGGGATCGTCGGACGCGTGGTGAGCGCCGCAGCGGCAGGTGCCGGAGTCGGGGCGGTTGTGGACCGGGCCGAAGGACGGGGCTGTGAGCGTGGCGAAGACGCGGGGGTGGTCGCGGACCGTGGAGGGGATGTCGCGGCGGTCGTCTCCGGCCAGGCCCGCGCGGATGAGGTGGTAGGTGTCGCCCGCGTACGTGAAGGCGCAGGACGGGCAGCGGGAGGCGCGGCGGTTGCCGCAGGCGAGGCGGAGTCGGCCGCCCGGCTCGGTCTCGGTGGAGTAGTGGTGCAGGGTCTCGCCGGTGGTCTTGTCCTTGGTCAGCGTCCAGCCGGTGAGGTGGATGGGGTCGGAGCAGCCGCCGGTGCGCTGGACCTGGTCCTGCCAGCGGTCGAAGTCGGCGGCCGAAGCCACCCTCAGCAGGTCGCCGAGGGTGGTCGGGTCGAGGAGCGTGTCAGGCACGGGCGCCCTCCTGCGCGGTGCGGGTGCGGAGGACAACGAAGCCGGTGCCGTCGCAGGCCGGGCAGTCGGCGGTGATGGTGCGCAGGTGGCCGTGCCGGTCGCGGCCGCCGAGGGTGATGGCGACGGAGGCGAAGCCGTCGCAGGCGGTGCAGATCCGGGACGGGCGGCGGGTGCGGTGCGTCATGCTGGGGGTTCCTTCCGGTTCTTGGATCGGTTGGGGACGGCTCCCGGGCGGTGGAGACTTGGCGGTTTCAGGCCGCCCGGGGCCGGTCAGCGGCGTTTGTGCTCGGAGTTCATGAGCGAGCGGATGACGAGCGCGGTGATGGCGGTCGATCCGGCGGTGATGGCGACGGCCAGGAGCAGCGAGACCAGGACGGTGCCGAGGACCAGGACGACGCCCGTGCCGCCAACGACGAGGGTGATCAGGGCGCCGGGCGTGAGCTGGACCGTGGGGCGGGTCGAGGCCGGAGGCTGGGGCGCCACCGGGGCGGGCTGAGACTGCGTGATCGCCGTGGGCTCGACGACGGCGGGCGGGGTTACCTGGCCGGTCGGGACGGGCATGGACGGGACCTTGGGGCGCAGCATCGGGACGTACTCCCTTCCGTGGACGGTTACTTGACGGCGGTGTCGATGACCGGGGCGAGGACGCTGTCGGCGAGGAGGTAGCCGCCCAGGAGCAGGAGGGCGACGAGCCACCAGGGCGGGCGCATGAGCTTGATGCCGACCAGGCCGACGCAGGCGACGAAGAACCAGAGCGGGACGTCCATGGCGGTCTCCTCAGCGGACGCGGCAGCGGTGGGTGCGGGCGGCGAGCTGGGCGGCGGACTGGCTGGAGTAGTCCGAGGACCAGCCGCAGCGGTCGGCCGTGCACACGGCGGCGTGCTTGGTCTGGCCGTGGCGGTCGCGGTGAGTTCCGACCTGGACCGGGCCGATCTGCATCACCGAGTGGAAGTGGTCGCGGGCGGGCATGGTGGCTCTCCTTTCGGGTCAGGTGAGTTGGGCGGCGATGGCGTCGGCCAGCTGGGGCGGGACGCCGAGGCGGGAGCGCAGGGTGTCGGGGTCGATGGCGGTGCCGGTGTTCGCCTGGTGGGCTTCGGCGACCTTGCGGGCGTGGGCGACGAGGGCGGCCGGGACGGCGGGGGCCGGGTCCGTGCGCGGCACGTCTATGCGCGGCGCATTCGCGGGTTCCGTAGCGGCCGTGAGCGCCGAGGCTTCCTCGACGGCCGGAGGCTCTACGGGCTCCGGGGCCGGGGGCGTCGGTCGCTCGATTTCCGGCTCGGGCTCGGGTGCCGGCCGAACGGTTTCCCGCTCGACTTCGGCGGGCGCGGCCGTGGCCGTGTGGGCCAGGAGCGTGCCGCCGAGGAAGGCGATCGCGGGCCATCCGGCGACTCCGATCCGGAGCCAGGCGGGCGGGTGGTCGACGTCGAGGAGTCCGGCGGTGGCGACGTTGGCGCCGAGCGAGGCGAACAGCGCGACGGCGAACCAGGACCAGGCGAGCCGGGAGCGGCGGTCGCCCCGGAGCCGACGCCAGGCGGCCACCAGGAGCAGGTCGACGCTGACCGGGTAGGCCCAGGCCTTCCAGCCGTCTTGTCCGGCAGCGGCGGCCAGGTCGTGGAGGTGGGCGAAGGAGAGGGCTCCGGCGATGACGGCCTGGACGAGGACGGCGTCCGGGCGAAGCGTGGTGCGGGCCGTCACCGGTCAGCCCTCCGAGGCGTCGTCGCTGCCGTCGTACGGCATGGGCGGCAGGACTCCGATCGGCAGGGACAGGGCGAGCGCGGGGGCGATGACCTCGACGAACGCGGCGTCGGTCTCGTAGCGGCGCTCGTACAGGTCCAGTGCGCCGAGGAGGGCGGCGGTGCGGGCGAAGTCCTCGTTGGCGTCCATGGGGTGCCTCCTGTTTTGGGCATGGGCGGGGTAGGGGCGTGGCGCGGGGCGGTCGCGCCGACCGTGGAGCGAGGGGGAGTCAGGCCGTGACCGTGGCGGCCTTGGTGAGCGACACGGAGGACCGGGCGGGCGCGGGCACGGCGGGCCGGAAGGCGGCGAGTGCGGGCAGGTCCGGCGTGCGGTCGGCGTGGGCGTTGCAGAGGTTCACGGCGGCGCGCAGCGACGTGTGCGGGGCGCGGATGCGGGCCCAGCCGCCGGTCGAGTCACCGGCCACGGCGACGCCGGGGGTGTCGGGTGAGATCTGGATGGCGGCGATCACGGCGTCCGGGGAGATGTCGCCGAAGGCCATGTTGGCGCTGGTCTCGTCGTTGACGCGGTGGGCGGTACGGCCGGTGAGCTGGGCGCGGAGCATCGTGATGCCCTTGCCGAGTTCGGAGCCGAAGCGCTGTCCGCAGATCTCCAGGTAGATCCCGGCGGCGCGGCCGAGCTGGGCGAGGCGGACGAGGGCCGTGACGATGCGGTCGCGGCGCTTCTCCTCGTCCTTGCTGGCGTACAGGGCGAGTTCGGCGACCTCGTCGACCAGGACGACGACCGGGGTCGGGCGCAGTTCGGCGGGCAGGTCCCAGATGTCGGCGGCGATCTCCGCGTCCGGGACGCCGACGCTGATGCGCTGTTCGGCGCGGATGAGCTGGTAGACCTCCTGCATGTGGTCGACGAGCGCGTCGAGGAGTTCGAGCGCGGTGTCCGGGTCGTCGGCGAGCGCGGAGAATCGGCGGGCGAGCGGGAAGAGCTCCACGCCCTGCTTGCAGTCGATGCCGACCAGGGCGACGTCGAGCGGGGCGAGGCCGCACACGAGGTTGCGCTGGTAGACGGACTTGCCGGACTCGGTGGCGCCGAGGGTGAGGCCGTGCGGAACGGCCCGGTAGTCGCGGTAGTGGATCGAGCCGTCCTCGCGCAGCGCGACCGGGACACGTAGCGGCGACGAACCGGCGGCGGTGCTGGGCGCGGGCATCTGCACCCGCTTGAGCACGTCATAGCCGGTCATGCGCAACTCGACGACGCCAGCGCGGAGTTCACGGGAAGTGACGCCGTGCATCCCGAAGGAGTGGCGCAGCCGGTCCGTGGCGGCGGAGAAGTCGAAGGCGTCCTGTCCGGGGCGGAGCTTGAGGCGCAGGACGAGGCCGGTCCGGGTGGGCCGCAGCCGCAGGATGCGCGGCGAGCGGGACTCGGGAAGAGGCCGGTTGGCCAGTCGGGCGAGGGCGAGGCGCCAGCGCGAGGGCGGGACCGTGAGCCCGCAGGCCTCCATCACGGAGGCGTAGCGGACCAGGAGCCGCAGCGACGCGAGGACGGCGCCGAAGCAGACCCAGTACCAGGCGGGGCGCCGCCACCGCAGAAGACCTGCGACGGCGGCCACCACCAGGAGCACGACGATGAACTCGCCCATGATCAGGCCGCCTTGGTCTTGGCCGCAGAGGCGGCGAGCGAGGTGACGGCGACGGCGCGGAAGGCGATGCCGTGCCGCTTCTGCCCGTTGAACTCGTTCTCCCACGGGCGGGCGATCAGGCCGGTGAGCGCGACGGGCGTACCCATCGTCAGCTCCTCAGAGACGCCAGTCTCGGGGACCGTGACGGACAGGATCTCCACCTGGTCGTTGGCCGCGAACATCACGTCCACGGTCATCAGCTTGCCGCCGGTCTCGACGTCCAGGGCGACCTCACCGGTCTTGCGGTCCTTGACCTTGACCTGCGGGGTCTTGGCGACCATCACGGTGGCGGCGGTGGTGTCGACGGGGATCTGACGCACAGAGATCACTCCTATGTAGGGGCTGGACTCCGTCACTCATGTACATGAGTGACATGAAGAAGAGTGCAACACTCCTATACATGAGTCAACCCGCCGCGACAGAAAAGTCACGACGGGCTGCGGATCAGTGAGGGTGCGTCAGTCAGCGGCGGGGATCCGGTACTCGAAAACGAACTGGTCAGCGGCCATGAGGGTGTCGCAGACCTCGACCACGCGGCCTTCGGTCGTACGGGCCTCACGAATCAGATGGATCACCGGGGAGCCGGGGCTCAGCGCCAGTTCGGACGCCTCCGCCTTGGAGGCCGGACGCCCTTGCAGCGTCTCGACGAACTCCGCGAACTCGTGCCCGTGGTCTTCGAGTCGGGCGTAGATGCCACCGCCGCCCGGGTTCTCGGCGAACAGCTCGGGGATGTCCTTCACGACGTCCCACGGGAGGTACGAGGAAGCCGTCTCGACCGGGGTGCCGTTGCGGAAGTAGAGACGTCGGCGGGCGAGGACCTGGGTGCCGGCCGGAACGCCGAGACGTTCGGCAGCATCCTCCGGGGCCTCCATGGGGCCGATGTAGAGCACGCTCACTTTCGCCGTGGCGCCGGACTGTGCGGACTCGGCGAGGTAGGCAGCTTTGCCGCCCTGGCGGTGCGAACGCCGGAAACGATCGGAGGAGCGCAGCCGTACCGGCGGCCGGTCCTTCACCATCGAGCCCTTGCCGTGCCGGGTCTCCACGAGCCCACTGGCCCGGACCTCGACCATGGCCTTGCGGATCGTGCCGCCCGAAACGCCGTAGCGCTCGACCAGCTCCGACTCACTGGGCACCAGCTCACCAGGCTTGATGACCCCTGCCCTGATCTGCTGAACAAGATCCTCAGCGATCCGCACGTATTGAGGGACGGACCTCCCCTCTCCCACTGCAGTTCCCATAGTCCTTTTCTTCCTCCTATGCTCCTGTACATGAGTAACAGCGCCCAGGAAGGCCAGTCAACGCCACTGCACTCCGTGTCCGTAGCCGGAGTGGTGGTCCGCGATGACGGCCGACTGCTGGCCATCCGCCGAGCGGACAACGGCACGTGGGAGCTACCCGGCGGCGTGCTCGAACTCGAGGAGACACCGGAGGCGGGCGTACGCCGGGAGGTCTGGGAAGAGACCGGCATCCACATCGAGGTGGACGAACTGACCGGCGTCTACAAGAACACCAGCCGAGGCGTCGTCGCTTTGGTGTTCCGCTGCAAGCCCGCGGGCGGCGAGGAGCGCACGTCGGACGAGTCCACGGCCGTGGAATGGCTGACGCCTGACGAGGTCAGCGAGTTCATGTCCGAGGTCTACTCGATCCGGCTCCTGGATGCCCTGGACGGGGCAGGTCCTCACGTTCGAAGCCATGACGGCAAGCGGCTGACGCCAGCGCGATAGAACTTTCCCTACTTCATCAAGTCCGGCTGCGCTCCGCTCCGCCGGGCGCGCTTCCCGGCTCCGCTGCCCTTCGCGCTCATGCCTTCGGCCCGCGCTACGGGCGCTGCGCCGACGCGCGCCCACATGGATGGGGGCCGGGGTTTGAAGCGGGTTTCTGCGCTGCTCAACTCGTCTTCAAAGACGATGCCTCCGGCGGGGGATCGGCCGGCACCGGGAGCCGGGGGAAACGCTGCCGGGTGCGGGGCCGTGGGTGGTTGCGAGTGCTCCCATCCCGTCCACCGTCGACCCAGGCAAAGCCGAGCAGACGTGGCCCCTGGTGTCCAGGTCGTTCGTACAGTGGCGCGCTCCACCTGGACACCAGGGGCCACGCCCGCTCCACTGCGTGTGGGTCGACGGCGGACGGGATGGGAGCTGGGGTTGAGTGGTGGGCTGGGTCGGGCGGTAGAGCGCCTGTGTCGCATGTTCATGGGCGGGGACACAAGCGCTCTACCAACATCGGCCGCTAGCTGCGGTGCTGCCACCAGATGAGGGCCAAGGTCCCGAACCCACTCAGGCTCGCCTTGACCGCGACCCTCGTAACCTCATCCGAGGCCGTCTGCAGCAGTCGCCTAACTTCACGCTTCGCAGACCGTTCATGCAGGTCACGAGATATACGACGACGGGAGCGGGCGAGCCTGGCGGTCTTCGACGCAGGCCGCTGACACTGCTCGCGCCTACACTTCCTCTTGCTGGGAATGTTGACCTCCACTGGTTGATGATCCCAACGGTGTGAGCGGCCTCCTGCTGAACCCAGGGGGCCGCTGCCGTTTCCAGCAGAGACCGATGGCCGCGGGGACTAGTCTGCGGCACGACACTGACACCACTGGGCCGCTGGGGGGCGAGCCGTGTCGCACTGCCGACTGCGCCGGTCCTTGTTTCACGTGAAACCTCAAGTCAGCGCCGCTTCGGGCCACTTGAGGCTCCTTGGCGATGCGGCTCGGCGAGCAGAACAGCGGGTCGCCGAGCATGATGTCCATCTGCTTCTTCGCCGCTGATGTGCCCCATCTCGACGTCTCGGCGAAGTACTTGAAGTGCCCGGTGTACGCGACGACCAACAGATGCAGGCAGTCGTTGACCAAGTAGAACTTCCTCCAGGACTTGATCCCGTCGACTAGGAGGATGTCCATCTCCCGGTACAACTGGACGTCCATCTCGCAGTACCCCTTGCAGAGCCATTCGTCCTTGCCGTGGCGGATGAAGTCGGCGCCCTTCGTGATGAGCTCCTTGTGGCGCCGTACTGCACACGCGTTTCCTCATCTGGGTGTAGCCCTCGATCTCGGGCAGCGCACCTACGCTCCTGGCCGACCTGACAGGTCGTTCGTACAGTGGCGCTCTCCACCTGGACGCCAGTAGTCACGCCCCTGCGTGCCGATCTTCTACAGCGAGAGGTTGGCGAGTTCGGAACTCCTCCTGCGTCGACTCCTTGTCCGCGAGGAACTGGATGTCGTCGACGAGCAGGATGTCCATCTCGCGGTACCGCTTGCGGAAGGAGTCGCCCTTGCCGTCGCGGATCGAGTTGATGAACTCGTTGGTGAACTCCTCGGAGCTCACGTACTCCACGCCCGATAGTGCACCTTTGCGCAGAATCGACCGGTTGGGAAAGTCGGACTCTGTCCCTCGGCGTTGCCCAGGCTCGACCAGATGAAGGTGAGGTCACGGCGTGGCAGTGTTTGGAGCGAGGAACCTGTCGAATCGATTCCAGCCGTGTTCTATTTCTTTGCCAGGCAGAAGGAGATGTGGCTCCTCATCAGCGGATTCTTTCCAGGGAGCTGCTTTTGCAAGATCAGAAATGGTGTCTGAGGGGAGGCTTCTAGCCGTGAGCTTGGCCAAAAACTGATTCTGGCGTTGGCGTGCTGAAGTCTCCTGGAACGAAGAAAGCCCGCCCAACCACACAGGCTTCCCGGCGCGCGTGGTTGAGCGGGCATCGACTCCAAGAGGAGGCGTTCCTATGAGTCTGGCCGGTGCACACCCGCTCGTGTCAAATCCGAGCTGGCAGCCTTTCGTGATTTTGATCATCGTGATTCTGGTGATCTCATCCGCACCCGTAGCCCAGGTTGTTGGCGCATACGCGGATGCTGTGTCCGTGGTGGCCGTCGTGGCAGGAGCCTGCGGTACAGCAACGAAGTACCGCAACCACAGTGGCCGCTCGCTCCTGCCAGCGGCCTCGTAGCAACGAATCGTGGCCGGTATGACCGCCTACAACCGATCCACATAGAGCTACGGATCAGAAGGTTGCAGGTTCGAATCCTGCCGAGTGCACACTGACAAGAGGCCCCGGAGCAATCCGGGGCCTCTTGCGTTTTCCGGGTGTTGTCAGTGCCGTGCGTCATCCTGGCTCGTATGACGTGGTGGTGCACCGGAATGCGGTGGCGTGGGGGCGGGCCGGTCTTCGGGTGGGTGGGGGACGGCGGGGGCGAGCGGGAGAGCGGGGTGCGGTTCGGGGAGAGCGTCGCGTTTCGGGTCGGTGGGGAGCGGCGGTGTCTCGGGGTGTGGCGGGGAGGGCGGTGGACCGTCTGCCCGGGGCGGGACGACGTGCCGGTGCGGGGGACGCGGGCGCAGTGTGCCGAATGTGCCGGGATCGACCGGGCGCGGTCCGTGGCCGCGGACACCATCGCCGATGATCCGCGGCCGTACCACGTGTATTTGGCGTGGTTCGGGGACGGGCTCGTGAAGGTGGGGATCACGGGGACCCGGAGGGGAAGCGACCGGCTGCTCGAGCAGGGGGCCGTCGCCTTTACGTGGTTGGGGCGCGGGCCCTTGATGGCGGCGCGGCGGGCCGAGGAGCTGCTGCGGGTGGCGCTCGGAGTGCCGGACCGGATTCCGTACGAGCGCAAGCGCGCCGTGCGGGGCGGGCTGCCGGGGGTGGCGGAGCGGGGCGCCGAACTGGCGCGGGCGCACGGTGTCGCGGCGGGGCTCGACGGCTGGCCCGAATCCCTGGAGCGGTTGCCGTGCCGGGTGGTGGATCACGGGGAGGTCTTCGGGCTCGCGGGGATCGACCGTGTCGATGCCGTCGTGAGCGGGCTCGCGGAAGGGGCCGTCGTGGAGGGGAAGGTCGTCGCCGCGGCCGGGCCCGATCTGCATCTGGTGGAGGGGGACGACGGGCGGCGGCTGGTCGTGGACGCGCGGGTGCTGGCCGGGTGGCCGTTGGAGCGCGCGCCGGAGAGGGCCGGCGGCGCGGGGCCCGAGGTGCGGGAGGTGCCGGCGGTGCAGGGCGGGCTGTTCTGAGAGGCCCTGCCGTTCGGCCGAATCCCTTTCCTCGCGCACGGGAACGAGAGATCGTACGGACATGAGTGATCACGCCGATGTGGCTGACGGGGCGGCGGCGCCCCGGCCGTTGCCCGCCTTCGAGCCGCCCTACTACGTCGTGGTGTTCAGCTCCGTGCGGACCCCGGGGGACCGCGGGTATGGGGAGGCGGCCGACCGGATGGACGAGCTGGTCAAGGAGATCCCGGGATACCTGGGGCACGAGTCCGCGCGCAGCCCCGGCGGGCTCGGCATCACCGTCTCGTACTTCCGCGACTCCGCCGCCATCGAGCAGTGGCGCTCCGTCGGTGAGCACCGCGCCGTGCAGAAGCAGGGCCGCGCCGAGTGGTACGAGCGGTACACGGTGCATGTCGCGAAGGTCGAGCGCAGCCAGGGGTTCGAGCGTGAGTGACGTGGGCGGGACGTCCCGCGAGGCCGACCGGGTCGCCGCGTTTCTCGACCGGTACCGGCTCCCCGGCCTCGTCGACGTGCACACGCACTTCATGCCCGAGCGCGTGCTCCGCAAGGTGTGGGCGTACTTCGACTCCGCCGGGCCGCTCGTCGGGACCGAGTGGCCGATCACGTACCGCGAGGAGGAGAGCGAGCGGCTGGCCCGGCTGCGGGAGTTCCGCGTCGAGGCCTTCACGTCGATGCTGTACCCGCACAAGGCGGGCATGGCGCGCTGGCTGAACGAGTGGGCGGCCGGGTTCGCCGCCCGTACGCCCGACTGTCTGCACACCGCCACCTTCTTCCCCGAGCCGGGCGCCGAGACGTATGTGCGCGAGGCGCTGGATGCGGGGGCGCGGGTGTTCAAGGCGCATGTGCAGGTGGGGGCCTACGACCCGAACGATCCGCTGCTCGATCCCGTGTGGGGGCTGCTCGCCGAGGCCGGGACGCCGATCGTGACGCACTGCGGCTCCGGGCCCGCGCCCGGAAAGCACACCGGGCCCGAGCCCATCGCCCGGCTGCTCGCCCGGCATCCGCGGCTGCCGCTGGTGGTCGCGCACATGGGGATGCCCGAGTACACGGACTTCCTCGCGCTCGCCGAGCGGTATGCGCGGGTGCGGCTCGACACCACCATGGCGTTCACCGACTTCGTCGAGCGGCACAACCCGTTCCCCAGGGACGAGTTGGGGCGGCTCGCCGATCTTGGGGACCGGGTGCTCCTCGGCAGCGACTTCCCGAACATCCCGTACCCGTACATCCACCAGCTGGAGGCCATCGAGCGGCTCGGGCTCGGGGACGACTGGGTGCGGGCCGTGTGCAGGGAGAACGCCGCAGCGCTGTTCGGGATCGGCTGAGACCCAGGAGGCTCAAGAAGCCCGGGAGACCCCCAGCGCACTCACGGGTTTCTCAGAGTTTTCACAGGTTCGAGAAAGGGTGCTCTCAGAGGCGCATCGCAGGCTTGTGCCATGACCGCGACCTCGCCCCAGGGGCGTACCGAACTGCTGAGGCCGGACGGAAGCCCCGTCCGAGTGCTTGTCGTGGACGACGAGCAGTCCATCACCGAGCTGTTGTCCATGGCCCTGCGCTACGAGGGCTGGCAGATCCGCACCGCGAGCGACGGGGCCGGAGCCGTGCAGACCGCGCGCGAGTTCCGGCCCGACGCCGTCGTGCTCGACATGATGCTGCCGGACATGGACGGGCTCAGCGTCCTCGGCCGGATGCGCCGCGAGCTGCCGGAGATCCCTGTGCTCTTCCTGACCGCGAAGGACGCCGTCGAGGACCGGATCGCGGGGCTCACGGCGGGCGGCGACGACTACGTCACCAAGCCGTTCAGCCTCGAAGAGGTCGTCGCGCGGCTTCGCGGGCTGATCCGCAGGACCGGCGCCGCCGACCGGCGCAGCGAGTCCGTGCTCGTCGTCGGCGATCTGATGCTGGACGAGGACAGCCACGAGGTGTCGCGCGGCGGGGACAACATCCACCTCACCGCCACCGAGTTCGAGCTGCTCCGCTTCCTCATGCGCAACCCGCGCCGCGTGCTCAGCAAGGCGCAGATCCTCGACCGCGTGTGGAGCTACGACTTCGGCGGGCAGGCCAACGTCGTCGAGCTGTACATCTCCTACCTGCGGCGCAAGATCGACGCCGGGCGCGAGCCGATGATCCACACCCGGCGCGGTGCCGGCTACCTGATCAAACCGGCGATGGCCGCCACCGCGGCGTCGTGAAGCGCAGGGGCCGGCCTCAGACGCTCCGCACCCGGCTCGTCGTCACGGCCGTCGCGCTGATGGCCGTGGTGGCGTCCGTGATCGGTGTCGTGTCCGCGGTCTCGCTGCACTCGTACCTGTACGAGGAGCTCGACAAGCAGGTGGGTGGCATAGCGATGCGGGCGAGCGGGCCGAAGGGCGACTTTCCCGGGGCCGGCCCCATGGGACAGAAGGACTTCGGTGACCTGGCGTTCGTGACCCTGGGCTCCCCCGAGGGGACCCTCGGCGCCGAGGTCGACGGCGGCCGGGCCACCGACGGCAGGGTCAGCGTCGAGGCGACGAACGCCGAGGGCGGCAGGCAGCTGCGGACCGACGGCCTGTCCCGGTCCGTGCTCGACGCCCTGGAGGACGTCCCCCAGAACGACGACAGGTCCATGCACACCGTCGACCTGCCCGGCCTCGGCAGCTACCGCGTCAAGTACGTCTCCGGATCCGACGGCGACTTCTACGTGGGCCGCCCCACCGCCCAGGTCGACTCCACCGTCAACAAGCTCATCGTCACCGAGCTGCTCGTCGCCGCCGCGGCCCTCGTGGCGGCCGGAGCGGCCGGGGCGATCATGGTCGGCGTCAATCTGCGACCGCTGCGCCGCGTCGCCGCGACCGCGACCCGGGTCTCCGAACTTCCCTTGCACAGCGGCGAGGTGACCCTTTACGAACGCGTCCCGGAGTCCGAGGCCGATCCGCGGACCGAGGTCGGCCAGGTCGGCGCCGCGCTCAACCGGATGCTCGACCATGTGCACGGCGCCCTCGAATCCCGTCAGCAGAGCGAGATGCGGGTGCGCCAGTTCGTCGCGGACGCCAGCCATGAGCTGCGTACGCCGCTGGCCTCCATCCGCGGCTACGCCGAGCTGACCAGGCGCGGCCGTGAGAAGCCGGGCCCCGACACCCGGCACGCGCTCGGCCGCATCGAGTCCGAGGCGGACCGGATGACCGGGCTCGTCGAGGACCTGCTGCTGCTCGCCCGGCTCGACGCCGGAAGACCGCTGTCGTACGAGCCGACGGATCTGTCGCCGCTCGTCGTCGACGCGCTCAGCGATGCCCGCGCCGCGGGCCAGGGGCACGACTGGCGCCTGGAACTCCCCGACGAACCGGCCACCGTGCTCGCCGACTCCGCGCGGCTGCACCAGGTCCTGGTCAATCTGCTGGCGAACGCCCGGACGCACACGCCGGCGGGTACGACGGTCACCGCCCGCGTGCACCGGCACGGCCCCTGGGTCTGCCTCGACGTGCGGGACGACGGGCCGGGCATCCCCGCGGAGTTGCTGCCGCACGTCTTCGAGCGGTTCGCGCGCGGTGACTCGTCGCGGTCCCGCAAGGCGGGGTCCACGGGGCTGGGGCTCGCCATCGTGCAAGCCGTTGCGGCGGCGCACGGGGGGTCGGTGACGGTCGAGAGTGTGGTCGGGCGCACGGTTTTTACCGTGCATCTGCCGGCCCACGCGGCCGTGGCGGCCAGCCGTGCCGACGTCTCGGGGCTCCGCCCCGGACCCCGCGCCTCAATCTCCCCCAGCTAACGCTGGGAGGTGCCCCCTGCGGGGCTTGATTTGGTCGCCCGACACTCACAGCCGGAGCAAAGCCTCACCACACAGCCCTAACAGGGCGGTTGGTGAATGTCGGTGGCATGCGAACCGACTCTTCTCCGGGCATCGAACCCACCCCTTCCGCGAGCTCCGTCTCCGCGAGGTTCGGGACGCTGCCGGCGCGGGAGCACCTCCCTGCCGGCCGCGGCGATGTGCCGGTCCTGGACGTTGTCATCCCCGTCTACAACGAGGAGAAGGACCTCGGTGAGTGCGTGCGCAGGCTGCACGACCACCTGGTCCGCACCTTCCCCTACCCCTTCCGCATCACCGTCGCGGACAACGCGTCCACCGACAGCACGCCCGAGGTGGCGCACGAACTGGCCGCCGAACTGCCGGAGGCCGAGTACTTCCGCCTCGACCTGAAGGGCCGCGGGCGCGCCCTGCGCACCGTGTGGTCGGCGTCCGACGCGCCGGTCCTCGCGTACATGGACGTGGACCTGTCCACCGACCTGAACGCCCTCCTGCCGCTGGTGGCGCCGCTGATCTCCGGCCACTCCGACCTCGCGATCGGCTCCCGGCTCGCCCGCGCGAGCCGGGTCGTGCGCGGCACGAAGCGCGAGTTCATCTCGCGCACCTACAACCTGATCCTGCGCGGCTCCCTGCAAGCCCGCTTCTCCGATGCCCAGTGCGGGTTCAAGGCGATCCGGCGCGATGTCGCGCAGGTGCTGCTGCCGCTGGTCGAGGACACCGGCTGGTTCTTCGACACCGAGATGCTGGTGCTCGCGGAACGGGCCGGGCTGCGCATCCACGAGGTGCCCGTCGACTGGGTCGACGATCCGGACTCGACCGTGCACATCGTCAAGACCGCGACCGACGACCTCAAGGGCGTCTGGCGCGTCGGCAGGGCGCTCGCCACCGGCTCGCTCCCCCTCGACCGGCTCGTGCGCCCCTTCGGCGACGACCCGCGCGACCGTGAACTCACCGACGTACCCAAGGGCCTGGCCCGTCAGCTGCTCGGCTTCTGCGTCGTCGGCGCCCTGTCGACGCTGCTGTTCCTGCTGCTGTACTCCGGCTTCCGTACGTTCTCGGGGGCGCAGCTCGCCAACGCGGCCGCCCTGTTCGTCTCGGCCATCGCCAACACCGCCGCCAACCGGCGCCTCACCTTCGGGGTGCGCGGCCGGGACAAGGCCGTGCGCCATCAGGCCCAGGGCATCGTCGTCTTCGGCATCGGGTGGGCCCTGACCAGCGGCTCGCTCGCCGCCCTCGACACGGCGTCCGGCAGCCCCTCGCACTCCACCGAGCTGATCGTCCTGATCGCGGCCAACCTCGCGGCGACGATCCTGCGCTTCCTGCTCTTCAGGGCGTGGGTGTTCAACGACCAGCGCCACGAGACCGACTCCGGGACCCAGCGATGACCACAGACGTCCGACCTGCGCACGACGTCGCCGCCGAGACCGTTCCGGTGGCGCCGTCCGAAAGGCCCGAGAACCCGCGCTGGGCCCGCCCGGCCTTCCTCGGCATGCTCCTCGTGATCGCGGCCGCCTACTTCTGGAACCTGTCCGCGTCCGGGTACGCCAACTCCTTCTACTCGGCGGCCGCCCAGGCGGGCAGCGAGAGCTGGAAGGCGTTCTTCTTCGGCTCGTCCGACGCGGCGAACGCGATCACCGTCGACAAGCCGCCGGCCGCGCTGTGGCCGATGGGCCTGTCGGTGCGCCTCTTCGGCCTCAACTCGTGGGCGATCCTCGCCCCGCAGGTCCTGATGGCCGTGGCCACCGCGGGGGTGCTGTACGGGGCGGTGCGCCGCCGGTTCGGCGCCGTCGCGGGCCTGATCGCCATGGTGGTGCTCGCGACGACCCCGGTCGCCGCGCTGATGTTCCGCTTCAACAACCCGGACGCGCTGCTCGCGCTCCTGATGACCGTCACGGTCCACTGCGTTCTTCGCGCCATGGAGCACGGCCGCACGAAGTGGCTGATCTGGGCGGGCGTCGCCGTCGGCCTCGCCTTCCTCACCAAGACGCTTCAGGCGTTCCTGGTCCTGCCGCCGCTGGCGGTGCTGTACGCGGTGTTCGCGCCGGTACGGGTCCGCAGGCGGTTCGGTCAACTGGCGCTCTCCGCCGTGGCGATGGTCGTCGCGGGCGGCTGGTGGGTGGCGATCGTCGAGCTGTGGCCCGCGTCCTCGCGGCCGTACATCGGTGGCTCCCAGAACAACTCGTTCCTTGAACTGACCTTCGGCTACAACGGGCTGGGCCGCATCAACGGCGACGAGACCGGTTCGGTCGGCGGCGGTGGTGGCGGCATGGGCGGCGGCACCGGGCAGTGGGGCGAGACCGGTCTCACCCGGATGTTCAACTCCGAGATCGGCAGCCAGATCTCGTGGCTGATCCCCGCCGCGCTGATCCTGTTCGTCGCGGGTGTGATCCTGACGTGGAAGGCCCGGCGCACGGACCTGAAGCGCGCCGCGTTCCTCGCGTGGGGCAGCTGCCTGCTGATGACCGGCCTGGTCTTCAGCTTCATGGCGGGCATCTTCCACCAGTACTACACGGTGGCCCTGGCCCCGTATCTCGCGGCCGTGATCGGCATGGGCGCGGTCGCGCTGTGGGAGCGGCGGACGCGGGTGGCCTGGTCGGTGACGCTGGGCGCGGCGGTCGTGGCCTCGGCGGTGTGGGCGTACGTGCTGCTCGGCCGGACCTCGGACTATCTGCCGTGGCTGCGGTGGGCCGTGCTCGTCGGCGGCCTCGTGGCGGGCGTGGGCCTCGCGCTCGCGGGGCGGCTGAACCGTCGACTGGCGCTCGGTGCGGCGGGGTTGGGCCTCGTCGCCTCGCTGGCGGCGCCGACCGCGTACACCGTCTCGACGCTGAACACCGGGCACACCGGGTCGATCGTGACGGCGGGTCCCTCCGGGGCGAGCATGATGGGCGGCCCCGGTGGAGGCGGCGGCAAGGGCGGCTTCCCGGGCGGCGGGATGCCGGGCCAGAAGGGCCAGAAGGGCCAGAGGGGCCAGGGCGGCCAGACCGGTCAGGGCGGCAACATGCCGCAGCCCCCACCGGGCGGCGGCAACTCCAAGGGCGGCTTCCCCGGCGGCGGCATGCCGGGCATGCCCGGCCAGAACCAGAAGGCCGGAAGCAAAGCCGGAAGCAAAGCCGGCGGCAAGGCCGGAAGCAAGTTCGGAGGCGGTGGCGGCGGCATGGGCGGCCTCCTCAACGGCGCCCAGGTCAGCGGCAAGGCCAAGAAGCTCCTCCAGCAGAACGCCGATGACTACACCTGGGTCGCGGCCACGATCGGCTCGCAGAACCAGGCGAGCTACCAGCTGGCCACCGGCGAACCGGTGATGGCGATCGGCGGCTTCAACGGCACCGACCCGTCCCCGACGCTCGCCCAGTTCAAGCAGTACGTCGAGGACGGCAGGATCCACTACTTCGTCGGCAGCGGATCCAGCGGCGGCGGCATGGGCGGCTCCGGCTCCGGCAGCTCGTCGAAGATCACGAAGTGGGTCGAGGCCAACTTCAAGAAGGTGACGGTCGGCGGCAGCACGTTCTACGACCTGTCGCAGCCTTCGCAGGCCGACTGAAAAGCGGTTGTACGGCGTACAGGAAACCCTCTACGGTGTACGGGACGCATCCGTCCTGTACACCGTAAAGGAGTACCCATGGCGCCCACGGCCGACCCGGCCATCGAGGCACCGCAGTCCGCGTCCGGCGGCCACCCCCAGCGCTGGCTCATCCTCGGTGTCATCTGCCTCGCCCAGCTGACCGTGCTGCTCGACAACACCGTGCTGAACGTCGCGATCCCCTCCCTCACCCGGGAGCTGGGGGCCTCGACGTCCGACATCCAGTGGGTGATCAGCGCCTACTCGCTCGTCCAGTCGGGCCTGCTGCTCACCGCGGGCAGCAGCTCCGACCGCTACGGCCGCAAGAAGATGCTCGCGGCCGGACTCGCGATCTTCGGCGTGGGCTCGCTCGTCGCCGGACTCGCCGGGACCACCGGCCAGTTGATCGCCGCGCGGGCCGGCATGGGCGTCGGCGGCGCGCTGCTCATGACCTCGACGCTCGCGGTCGTCGTCCAGATCTTCGACGACGCCGAACGCGTGAAGGCGATCGGCCTGTGGGCCACCGTCAACTCGCTCGGCTTCGCCGTCGGTCCGCTGCTCGGCGGCGTGATGCTCGACCACTTCTGGTGGGGCTCGATCTTCCTCATCAACATCCCGGTCGCGGTCATCGGCCTGATCGCCGTCGTCGCGCTGGTCCCCGAGTCGAAGAACCCGCAGGGCGACCGCCCCGACCTGCTCGGCGCGCTGCTCTCGACGATCGGCATGACCGGCATCGTCTACGCGATCATCTCGGGCCCCGACGACGGCTGGACGTCCACGACCACGCTGACCTCGGCCGCGATCGGGGTCCTCTTCCTGGCCGTGTTCGTGGCGTGGGAGCTGCGGATCCCGTATCCGATGCTCGACATGCACTTCTTCCGCAACCAGAAGTTCACGGGCGCGGTCACCGGCGCGATCCTCGTCGCGTTCGGTATGGGCGGCTCGCTGTTCCTGCTCACCCAGCACCTCCAGTTCGTGCTCGGGTACGGGCCGTTGGAGGCCGGGCTGCACACCGCGCCGCTCGCGCTCACCGTCGTCGCGCTCAACCTGACCGGCGTCGGCGCGCGGCTCCTGCCGAAGATGGGCACGCCGCTCGTCATCGCGACGGGCATGACGTGCATGGCGGCGGGGCTCGCGGCGATCGCCCTGCTCGGCGGGGACGGCTACGGCGGCATGCTGCTCGGCCTGGTGGTCATGGGCGCGGGCATCGCCTTCGCCATGCCGGCCATGGCCAACGCCATCATGAGCGCGATCCCGCCGGAGAAGGCGGGCGTGGGCGCAGGCGTCAACGGCACGCTCGCGGAGTTCGGCAACGGGCTCGGGGTCGCGGTGCTCGGTGCGGTCCTCAACGCCCGGTTCGGCGCGCTCGTCGCGGTGTCCGCGGCCTCCTTCCCCGCGGCGCTCGCGGCGGCGGGCTCGGCGGGCGAACGGGCCCGGATCAGCGACGCCTTCGCCTCCGGCCTGGAGACCAGCCAACTGGTCGGCGCGGTCGCCGTGCTCGCGGGCGGCCTGCTCGCCGCGGCGTTGCTGCGCAGGGCGGAACGGGCAGAATCAGCAGCGGTGACTTCCGCTTAGCATCGGTGCGGGCGGGGAGCGGTGCTGTGCGCAGGCCCGCCCCGCCCGCGTACGAGGAACCCCTGGGAAGGAACGCCATGGCGAAGGCAGCGCGGATGAGTGTCTGGCTCGAGGACACGGACGGCGCCGCGGAGCCCAGGCCCAGAGCGTCGCGCGGCCGTCGTGCCGAGCAGCCCAGCGGGCTCGACCGGGAGCGGATCACCGAGGCGACGGTGCGGCTCCTGGACGGGGAGGGCCTCGCCAAGTTCTCCATGCGACGCCTCGCGAGCGAACTGGGCGTCACCGCGATGTCCGTCTACTGGTACGTCGACACCAAGGACGACCTCCTCGAACTCGCCCTCGACCAGGCCTTCGGCGAGCTGGAGATCCCGGACACGGACGCGGACGAGCTGTCGGACTGGCAGACGCAGCTGCGCGAACTGGCCGCCACGTACCGCACGCTGCTGGTCCGCCATCCGTGGATCTCGCCGCTCGTCGGCAACTTCCTCAACGTCGGCCCGAAGTCGCTGCTGTTCTCGCGCGCGGTGCAGCGGGTGATCGCCCGCACCGGCCTCTCGCTGCCCCAGCAGCGTGGCGCCGTCGCCTCCGTCTTCCAGTTCGTCTACGGCTACGGCACGGTCGAGGGCCACTTCCGGCAGCGCTGCGCAGAGGTGGGTCTCACGCAGGACGAGTACTTCCACAAGGCGATGGCGGCGTTCTCCGTCCCGGAGGAGATGGCGGACGACTTCCGGCACGCCGAGCGGATGATGGAGGCGGTGGAGGAGGGCGGCGACGTGGACGCGATGCGCGACATGGACTTCCGGGTCGCCCTGGACCTCCAGATCGCGGGCATCGAATCCCTGGTGGCCCAACGGCGTTGACGCCTCGGGGCTCCGCCCCGGACCCCGCTGCTCAATCGCCGCAGGGGCTTGATTTGGTCGACCAGATCAAGCCCCGCCGGCGATTGAGGCGCGGGGTCCGGGGCAGAGCCCCGAGGCCGTAACGCCGGTACGGGTCAAGCGAGTCGCGCCGGGAACCCACCCGTGGCAACCGGCCCCCACTTCTCCGGCGTCACACGAATGATCGACTTCCCCTGCTTCACCATCGCCTCGCGGTACTCGTCCCAGTCCGGATGCTCCCCCGAAATGCACCGGAAGTACTCGACGAGCGCCTCGACGGAGTCGGGCGAGTCGATGACCTCCGCCGAACCGTCGACCTGCACCCACGGCCCGTTCCACTCGTCGCTGAGCACGACGAGGCTGACCCGCGGATCCCGCTTCGCGTTCCGCGTCTTGGCCCGCTCCGGGTACGTGGAAACAACAATCCGCCCGTCGCCGTCGACCCCGCAGGTCAGAGGTGAGGCCTGCGGGGACCCGTCGGCGCGGGCGGTGATGAGGAGGGCGCGATGCCGGGGTCGTACGAAATCGAGCAACTCGTCGAGTGAGACACGGGTGTTGGTCGCGATGTTCGGAGCCATGCTTCGCACCCTAACCCCGGCCACCGACACCCGAGGGCGTCACATCTGCGGCAGCGCGTCGCCCTGTACGGCCTGGATGTCGAGCTCGACCTTCAGCGTCGCGCCGATCGCCGCGATGCCGGCCTGCACGACCTGGTTGTAGTTCATCGCGAAGTCCTCGCGCTTCAGCTCGGCCGTCGCCTTGAACGCCGCGCGGGTGCCGCCCCACGGGTCGGCGCCGGTGCCCAGGTAGCTGAGGTCCAGGTCGACCTGGCGCGCCACACCGTGCAGGCTCAGCTCGCCGTGCACGGTCCAGCGGTCGGTGCCCGCGGGGTCGATGGAGGTCGACCGGTAGGTGATCTCCGGGTACGTCTCGACGTCCAGGAAGTCCGGGGACTTCAGGTGGCCGTCGCGCATGCCGTTTCCGGTGTCGATGGACGACGCGTTGATGACGGCCTCGACCCGCGACTTCTCGACGTCCTGCGCTATGTCGATGCGCGCCGAGAAGTCGGTGAACCGGCCGTGCACGGACGTGATGCCCAGGTGCTGCGCCGTCGCCGCGATCGTCGAGTGCATCGGGTCGACCGTCCAGGGCCCGGGCGGCGGCAGCTCGGCCCCGCCCTGCCGGTGCAGCACGATGCTGCCCACGTCGGCCCGGCCGCTCGCCGTCACCATCGCGGTGGAGGCGGCCGGGGCATAGCCGACGGCGGTCACGATCACCGTGTAGGGACCGGGCGCAAGGGTGGCCGGGTCGTGCACGGCGCCCTCGTCATCGGCCTCGGCCCGCAGCACCTGCGAACCGGTCATGTCGGTCACCGTGACGACGGCGTGCGGCAGGGCCCACCCGTCCCGCGTGCGGATCCGCGCGCTCAGTCCCATGCTTTTGCTCTCCTAGCTCAAGTTCATACGTACGTAGGGAGGCTGGTCATTGCTCCCCCTACGTGGACGGGCCCCGGTCGGCATGCGTCACGGCCGTCCCCTGCCGTTTGGCGACGCCGCCGGGTCCGGGGCCCATTCTCACAACCGGGCCTGTGTGATCCGCGTCCGCTCAAAGCGCGAACCACACCTTCAGGTGGCCCGGGGTCTTTGAGGCCTCCTCTGACGGATCTTGCTGGAGTCGTGGGCCCTGGCACGCACATCTGCTGCGTTGTCGTCGGTTGCCAACGCTCCGCGTTGACGCCCTCCTCCGCCTTGCAGCTGCACGCACCAGCACCCACTCGCCGGAACCGGCCATGTCGGCCTCCCGTATCCAGCCCGACCCGTCAGAGAAGCCCTACTCGCCGGGGTGGGCGAGTTCGATGTCGTGGCCGTCGACGCCGCTGCCGTTCACGCTGAGGCCGGTGGCCACCGGCGGGTAGCCGGTCGCGATCACGGTGTACTCGCCGCCGTCCAGGTCGGTGAAGGCGTACGCGCCGTCCTCACCGGTGGTGGCGGTGGCGACCACGTTGCCCGCGGCGTCCACCAGCGTGACCCGCGCGTCGTTCAGCGCACGGCCCGCGGCCCGGACGGTGCCCTGGACCTGGGAGCCGGAGTGCAGGTCGATCTCGACGCGGGTGACGCCGGAGCCGGTGACCTCGACGGGCAGCGCGGTGGGGCGGTGCCCCGGCGCGTTCACGGCGATGGTGACCGGGCCGGGAACCAGCTCGGCGAAGGTGAACTCGCCGCCCGGGCCCGACTGACCCGTGGCGAGCACGTCGCCGCGGACGTCGGTGACGATGACCATGGCTCCGGCGACCGGCTCCTTGGTCTCGCTGGCCCGCACCACACCGGTGAGGCCGCTCGTCCCGCTGAGCAGGATGTCGTAGGTGACCGACTCCTCGCCCACCAGGACGGTGGAGGCCTGCGGCTGGTAGCCGTCGGCCGAGGCGATCAGGACGTAACTGCCGGCGCCGGGGGCGTCGACGCTGTACGAGCCGTCGCCCTGGGCCACGGCGCGGCCCAGCTGACGGCCGCCGAGGGAGATCAGGGTGACCGCGGCGCGCGGCACCGGGGCGGACTCGGCGCCGCGGACGAAACCGCGGACCGGGGTGCCGCCGCCGACGGGCGCGTCGCCACCGGCGGAGGCGACAGTGGCCAGCCGCTGGGTCTGGGTGTCGGCCGCGGGCTCACCCGCACCGACCAGGCTCGGCACCTGCTCCGGCGTGGGGGCCGGGGAAGCGGCCGCGGCCTGGGCGGCCGGGGCGGCGGCGGGCGTCGAATCGCCCTGCGCGGCCTGTTCGAGGGCTCCGGTCGTACGCAGGGGAACCTCCTTGATGAAGATGGTGAAGATGAACGCCAGGAACGCGACCGGCGCGGCGTACAGGAAGATGTCGGCGATGCCGCTTCCGTACGCGGCCTCCAGCCAGTTGCGGATCGGGCCGGGCAGCACGGACATGTCCGGCAGCGAACCGCCGGCCATCGCCTTGCCGGCCGCCTGCTGCTCCTGCGGGCTGAGCGAACCGATGGTGTCGGTGGCGTGGTGGCTGATGCGCGTGGTCATCACGGAGCCGAGCGCCGAGACGCCGATCGTGCCGCCGAGGGACCGGAAGAAGGTCACCATCGAGGAGGCGGAACCGAGGTCCTGGGGGGCGACCTGGTTCTGCGTGCTCAGCACGAGGTTCTGCATCATCATGCCGACGCCGAGACCGAGCAGCGCCATCCAGATGGCGACGCGCCAGTACGGGGTGTCGTACTCGATGGTGCCGAGCAGACCCAGACCCGCGGTCAGGAACAGACCGCCGGCGACGAGCCAGGCCTTCCACTTGCCGGTCCGGGTGATGATCTGGCCGGAGACGGTGGAGGAGATGAAGAGTCCACCGATCATCGGGATCGTCATGACGCCCGACATCGTGGGCGTCTTGCCGCGCGCCAGCTGGAAGTACTGCGAGAAGTACACGGTGCCCGCGAACATCGCGACACCGACGAACAGCGAGGCGACCGAGGCCAGCGTGATGGTGCGGTTCTTGAAGAGGCGCAGCGGGATGATCGGCTCGCTGGCCTTGGACTCGACGAGCGTGAAGATCAGGGCGAGCACGATCGCGCCGCCGACCATCGTGTACGTCTGCCACGACAGCCAGTCGTACTTGTCGTCGGCGAAGGTGACCCAGACGAGCAGCAGGCAGACCGAGGCGGTGATGAAGAAGGCGCCGGCCCAGTCGACCTTGACCTTCCGCTTGAGCACCGGCAGGTGCAGCGTCTTCTGGAGCACGATCAGGGCGATCAGCGCGAAGGGCACACCGACGAAGAGGCAGTAGCGCCAGCCGAGCCAGTCGGTGTCGGTGATGACGCCGCCGAGCAGCGGACCGCCGACGGTCGCGACGGCGAACGTGGCGCCGAGGTAACCGGAGTAACGCCCGCGCTCACGCGGGGAGATCATGGCGGCCATGATGATCTGCGCCAGGGCGGACAGACCACCGGCGCCGATGCCCTGGATGGCACGGGCGGTGATCAGCATGCCCGGGTTCTGCGCGAGGCCGGCGACGACCGAACCCACCACGTAGACGACCAGGGCTATCTGGACCAGGGCCTTCTTGCTGAACAGGTCCGCCATCTTGCCCCACAGGGGCGTGGTGGCGGTCATGGCGAGCAGCGAGGCCGTGACGACCCAGGTGTACGCGGACTGGCCACCGCCCAGATCGCCGATGATCTTCGGCAGGGCGTTGGTGACGATCGTCGACGAGACGATGGCGGCGAACATGCCGAGCAGCAGTCCCGACAGCGCCTCCATGACCTGCCGGTGCGACATGGGAGCGCCCGCTTCGGGGGCGGCCCCAGAATGCTTGGGATGGCTGCCCCGCACACCGGACGGTGTGGTTGTTGCCATGGGATTCCTTTTCTTACGTATTACGCGGGTGTACGGGTGGTGGTCTGAGCGGTCGACTCGGTGGTCGGCTCAGTGGCGGCCTGCGGAACCGTCGCTCGGGACCCCGTCGTGCGGCAGTCACCGAAGCTGTCGCGCAGTCGCGTCATGAGGGCGATCAACTGATCGACCTCGTCGTCGGACCAGTCGCTCAGCCGGTCGGCGAGCAGTTGGGTGCTCCGTTCATTGAGCACCTCCATCTGCTTCGAGCCTTTTTCGGTGAGGCTGAGGATGCGCGAACGCTTGTCAGCGGGGTCGGGATGGCGCTCGATCCAACCGCGGTCCGCGACGTGTGCCACGTGCCGGCTGGCCACGGACACGTCCACGGCGAGCAGCTCGGCCATGCGGCTCATCCGCATGTCGCCGTAGCGCTTGAGCAGCGTGAGAACCGCGGCCGAACCGGTCGGGCAGTCGTGCGGAAGGATCCGCGCCATGTCCCTCTTGACGGCTCCGAAGGCGCTCATCTGTCGCGCCAGCTCGTCGTAGTGACGTTGTGCGGCCACGGCACCTCCTGACCAGAAGATCTTTATTTGTTGCTTAGGGCAACCATAGAAGCAGTTGGTTGCCACAGGCAAACGAAAGAGGGTGTTCGCGGATAAAATCGCGGCAAAGATCGAGTGCAAATCAGTAAAGCCGCAGCTCAAGCGGCGTGCGCTGGGACTGTGGCGCCCTTCGCGGCAATTCGCTAGGGTCCTGCCCCATGGCTAACAACCCCCAAGGCCCCGGCCCCCAGGGCAATAACGACCCCGCGGGCAACACCCAGATGTTCCGTGCCTTCGTCGACGAGCAGCCGCCCGCGCGCCAGCAGGCCGCCGCCGCGAAGTCCGGACCCGGCGTCGGCCTGATCATCGGCATCGTGCTCGCGGTCGTCGTGGTGGCGGGCGTGGCCTGGCTGGCGCTCAAGTAGCGGTCGAGCAGCGCTCAAGCAGCCGCTTCCCGGAGGCGGTTCACTTCCAGTCGACGTCGACGTCCTTGGTCTCGAGCCGCATGCCGAGCGGGACGCGCCACGAGTCGACGCACACGGTCCACGTCTTCCGCTTCTTCTCCCCGGCCCCGATGGGTACGGGGAGCTTCTTCTTGACGTCGATGGTCGCCCAGTCGATCCCCAGGGCGCCCATCACGTGCGTCTCGAAGGTCGCGGTGCCCGAACGCACCGCGCTGCCACCGGAGTTGTGCAGGGCCAGCGTCACGTCCTGACACCAGCGCTTGTCCGCCTTCTTGTACTCCGGGTCGCCGACCTTGAGCGCGGCGGGGCCCGAGGGGGACGGGGAGGGGGCGGCGCCCTGGCCGGCGTCGGCGTCCCCGGAGCCCCGGGCGCTGTCTGAGCCGTCTGAGCCGTCTGAGCCGCCGGAGGGCTTCTCCGTGGCGGACGGTGTGCCGCTGTCGCCGGGGGCGGCCGCGTCGGGGAGGTCGTCGGCCGCGGGGAGGCCGCCCGCGTCCGCATCGTTCCCGGTTCCGCCCGCCTTGCCCGACGAGCCCTTCCCCGGTGCGTCCGGGGCGCCGGGGGCGTCCGGCTCGGGGGAGTCCAGCGGTGCGAGCTCCACCTTGCCGGTGGGCGCGACCCGCTCGCCCGGCTGCATGGGCGCCGCTCCCGCCGCGCCCACGGCCACGTACGCATCGGGCCCGTCGCCACCGTCCAGGGCGACGACGGCGCCCGCGCTCACGCACACCGCGGCGACCGAAGCGGCACCGACGGCGAGCTTCCTGTGACCGAGCAACCAAGTCCGCAGCATCGCGCCAGTGTGTCTGACGCTCCGTCAAATCGGAACCCCGTGGGCCCGGTTGAAGGATCAGCCGCAGTCCGTCAGTCGGCGATCAGGCCCTCCCGCAGCTGCGACAGCGTCCGCGTGAGCAGCCGGGACACGTGCATCTGCGAGATGCCGACCTCCTCGCCGATCTGCGACTGCGTCATGTTCGCGAAGAACCGGAGCATGATGATCTGGCGCTCGCGCGGCGGCAGCTTGGCGAGCAGCGGCTTGAGCGACTCGCGGTACTCGACGCCCTCAAGGGCCGTGTCCTCGTAGCCGAGGCGGTCCGCGAGGGAGCCCTCGCCGCCGTCGTCCTCGGGTGCGGGCGAGTCCAGGGAGGACGCGGTGTACGCGTTGCCCACCGCGAGGCCGTCGACCACGTCCTCCTCGGAGACGCCGAGCACGGCGGCGAGCTCCGGGACGGTCGGCGAGCGGTCCAGCTTCTGCGCGAGCTCGTCACTGGCCTTGGTGAGGGCGAGGCGCAGCTCCTGGAGCCGGCGCGGTACCCGCACCGACCACGAGGTGTCCCGGAAGAAGCGCTTGATCTCACCGACCACCGTCGGCATCGCGAACGTCGGGAACTCCACGCCGCGTTCGCAGTCGAAACGGTCGATCGCCTTGATCAGACCGATCGTGCCGACCTGGACGATGTCCTCCATCGGCTCGTTGCGACTGCGGAAGCGGGCCGCCGCGTACCGCACCAGCGGCAGGTTCAGCTCGATCAGGGTGTCGCGGACGTACGCCCGCTCGGGGCTGTGCTCGTCGAGCGTGGCAAGACGCAGGAACAGGGAGCGGGACAGGGTGCGGGTGTCGATGGCCCCGCTCGCCCGGGGCGCCACGGGCACCTCGGGGCTCTCGGCGGCCTGGGCCGGAACCGAAACGGGAACAGGAGCGTCGATCAGCGCGGCAGGCGTCTGCTCGCTCAGGTCATCGGTCGCGGCGGGCGCGCCGGGCGTGAGCGTGAGCACCTTCGAGCTGCCCTGGTCTGCGGACATGCCACCCCCTTGAGGTCGCGGACGGTCGCGGCGGACGCTCCCGTCAGGTAAGAGCGCAGCCTCCACCTGAATACCGGACGAGGGGCTGCGCCAAACGCCGTTCCAGCAGAATGTCACATGTCGGCAACACGCTGTAGTGACATGTCGACATGTAAGGGATGGAACGGTGCAGGAAGCAAGGGGTGTGGCGCGAGGTGGCGCGGTTTCCGGCGGGAAATGCGCCCCGCGCCTTGTCTACCCGTTCGAGCTAGGCTTCGATCCTGTTTGCGGACCGAAGTCGAGCGAAGCTGCGGGCGAGGAGCCTTGACACGTGCATCTGTGAGACCCCGAGTTCCGCGCTGATCTGAGATTGCGTCAGATTGCTGTAGTAGCGGAGCAAAAGGATGCGCTGCTCCCGCTCGGGCAGCTGTACGAGGAGGTGCCGTACGAGGTCGCGGTGCTCGACGCCGTCCAGCTCCGGGTCCTCGTAGCCGAGCCGGTCGAGCAGGCCCGGCATCCCGTCGCCCTCCTGCGCCGCTTCCAGGGACGTCGCGTGGTACGAGCGGCCCGCCTCGATGCAGGCGAGCACCTCGTCCTCGCCGATCCGCAGCCGCTCGGCGATCTCGGCGGTGGTCGGGGAGCGCCCGAAGGCGGTCGTCAGGTCCTCGGTCGCGCTGTTCACCTGGACCCACAGCTCGTGGAGGCGGCGCGGTACGTGCACGGTGCGGACGTTGTCGCGGAAGTACCGCTTGATCTCGCCGACGACCGTGGGCATCGCGAAGGTCGGGAACTGGACGCCGCGGTCCGGGTCGAAGCGGTCGATGGCGTTGATGAGCCCGATCGTGCCGACCTGGACGACGTCCTCCATCGGCTCGTTGCGGCTGCGGAAGCGGGCCGCCGCGTAGCGCACCAGCGGCAGGTTCGCCTCGATCAGGGCGCCGCGCACCCGGGAGTGCTCGGGGCTGCCCGGCGGGAGGTCCTTGATCTGGGCGAAGAGGACCTGGGTCAGCGCGCGGGCGTCGGCGCCGCGGCTCTTCGCGGGCGCGGGCGGTGCCTCGGGCGCGGGCGGTGCTTCTTGAGGCGCAGTACTGGCCGGCACGGTCAACTCCACCTCTGTTTCCGTCAACTCATCGGTCAAAAGCGGTCATAGCATCACAAGACATGTGCACTGTGTGCAAGCACCGCATAACTCCGTGTTGAAGGCCCAGTTGGGGGCATGAGAGGGGGTTCGGGACGCCGAGGAGCCCCTCACCGTTCCGGTGAGGGGCTCCTCGAACGTGTGACGGTCCGGAGAGTTCGCTCAGAACTCGTAGTCCGCGATCACCCACGTGGCGAACTCGCGCCACAGCGCGACGCCCTCCTGGTGGGCGGGGTGCTCGATGTACCGCTTCAGGGCGTCGGTGTCCTCGACGGCCGAGTTGATCGCGAAGTCGTAGGCGATCGGCCGGTCGGTGATGTTCCAGTCGCACTCCCAGAACGTCAGCTCGGGGATCTTCTCGCCCAGCGCGCGGAAGGCGGCGACGCCCTCGGCCACGCGCGGTTCGTCACGGCTCACACCGTCGTTGAGCTTGAAGAGGACCAGATGGCGGATCACGGGTGCTCCCTGGGAGTGCTGACGGGCGGCTTGCGGCTACTTCCCGCCGTTGACGACCCAGGTCATGAAGTCGCCTATGGACTGGGCGGCGGACGATACGCCTTCGAAGCCTATCTGGACGTAGTCGGCGGCCTTGGAGGGATCCGTGATGATCACGTAGAGCACGAAGACCACCCCGACGAAGAGCGCGACCTTCTTCGACTGCACCACGTTGCCTCCCCGTACCCGTGTCTGAATCCCCGCCAGGCCCCTGTCGGCCGGCGGCGAGTCTAACGCGGACGATCACCGACGCGACCTTTAAGGACCAACGGCCTGCGGTTATGGGTCCTTTGCCGACGTCGCGCACCCCCGCAAAGGGGCAGGATTGGTGATGAGCCCGGAGGGTCTGGCAGGAATCCGAAGGGCAGGGACGGCACCCCGACTGCGGGGTCCGCGCCGCAGCTTCCCCCCGAAGCAGCGCGGACTACGGGAGTCCGTCCTCATCGGGGGGAGTGGTTTGTCCCCCCGATGCCACTCCCCCCGACCCGGCACGACGTGAAGGCCCCGACACCTATCGACAGGTATCGGGGCTTTTCCGTGCCCACCCCTTCACTCACCGTTCCGTGGGAGGACCATGGGGTCGCCCACACGACGAGTGCAGGGAGGTACATCCCCATGGCCAACCAGACACAGGCCCTCGGAAGGGGAGTCACCACAGGCGCGGAGGGCTTCTGGTACATCCTCGGGTGCATCTCGTTCGGGGCCGCCTACTTCGCGAAGATCCCCTCGAAGAAGGCCCTGAGCGAGTACGGGCTCTGCGAGATGACCAGCGCCGAGAAGTTCTGGTACGTGGTGCAGAACATCTGCTTCGGCTCCGGCTATCTGGCCAAGGTCCCCGTGAAGAAGGCCCTGTCCGAGGTCCGGTTCGCGGAGGGCGGGCCCTCGCGGGTCGGCTGAGCCGGAGACAAGCGCCAGAGACAAGCGAAGGGGCGGATCCTTGTCGGATCCGCCCCTTCGAACGGCGGTAGCGGTGGGATTTGAACCCACGGTGAGTTTCCCCACACTCGCTTTCGAGGCGAGCTCCTTCGGCCGCTCGGACACGCTACCGAGAGGAACTCTAGCCCATGGTGGGCCGTGGTCCGAAATCCGTATCTCTGAAGAATCGGGTGAGCTGTGTCGCACACTCGTCGGCCAGCACTTCGGAGATCACTTCGGGCCTGTGGTTGAGCCGCCGGTCGCGGATCACGTCCCACAGCGAACCCGCCGCCCCCGCCTTCTCGTCGCGGGCCCCGTACACGACCCGGTCGACGCGGGACTGCACGAGCGCGCCCGCGCACATGGTGCACGGCTCCAGGGTGACGACGAGCGTGCAGCCGGTCAGCCGCCACTCTCCCGACTCCTGTGCGGCCCGCCGCAGCGCCAGGACTTCGGCGTGCGCCGTCGGATCCCCCGTCAGCTCCCGCTCGTTGTGCGCCCGCGCGAGCACGGTGGTCCCGTCCGGCGCCAGCACGACGGCGCCGACGGGCACGTCACCGCCCGCCGCGGCGAGCCCGGCCTCGGCCAGGGCCTGCCGCATCGGCGGCTTCCAGGGGTCTCGTACGGGATCGGGGACGGGAGCGGAGTCGGAGGGTGTCACGGCGAGGAATCTATCCCCGCTGCGGTCAGCGCACCGTCTCGAGGACCTCCGATGCGCCCAGGGCGTCGGCGATCTCGCTCAGCGCGTCCGCCCCGTCGAGGGTGAGCAGATCCTTCTCGGTGACGCCCAGGTCGGCCAGGACTCCGCTGTCGCCGAGCGGACCCGGCGGCACCACCTCGCCCACGACCTCCTCCTCGTCGTCGGACACCTCCTCGCCGTCCGGTTCGCCGTCCTCCGTCCCGTCCAGGTCCAGGGCGTCCAGGTCGTCGACGGCGTCCGAACCGTTCGGAGCCTTGCCGAGCAGTTCGTCGGTGAGCAGGATCTCGCCGTAGCTGCTGCGGGCGGCAGCGGCCGCGTCGGAGACGTAGATGCGAGGGTCCTCCTCGCCGTCGATGCGTACGACGCCGAACCAGGCGTCCTCTTGTTCGATGTAGACGAGGATCGTGTCGTCCTCGGCGCCGGCCTCGGCCGCCGCCTCGCGGGCCAGGTCGGACAGGTCCGACAGGGTCTCCACGTCGTCGAGCTCTGTGTCGCTCGCTTCCCACCCGTCTTCGGTGCGCGCGAGCAGTGCGGCGAAGTACACCGTGACTCTCCCACTGGTCTCAGGTGTGCCGGTCGGGAATCCCCCCGGCGGGGTTCTTGGAGGCGGGGAGTGCAGTTCAAGCCCCGCCCACTCGGAATCGTGGCAGAAAGTCCGGCTCCAAGAGAGGTCTTCCGCGCGCTGTGTTCGCGGCGCGTCTTCCGCGAGGTCCCGCGAGAGGCGGATCAGGAGCGGACCGACGGGCTCCATCACCAGCGAAACGTGCGCATCCGCATCTGCTGTCGCATCCGCGCGGCCCGGGCGCGGCGCGGCTGGACCCTGGCACGCAGCTCCCGCGCCTCCGTCAGCTCCCGCAGGAACACGGCCCGCCTGCGCCTGCGCTCGGCGTCGCTCTCCTCGTCGGTACCGGCCCCGGCAGCCTCCGGCTCCCGCTCGGGCCGCTCCCGGCTCTTCTCGTCCGCCATCGCCACACCACCCCAGTCCGCCCAGTCGGCGCCAGTCGGCGAGTCCCCTCCACCTTCCCTCCGTACCCGCCATTGATGCCACCGCGCGGGGGAGCCGCGGCCCTGTGGCCCGGTTACTGTTGAGGACATGCGGATCCACGTCGTCGACCACCCTTTGGTGGCGCACAAGCTCACCACGCTGCGCGACCAGCGCACCGACTCCCCGACCTTCCGGCGCCTGGCCGACGAGCTGGTCACCCTGCTCGCCTACGAGGCGACCCGGGACGTGCGCACCGAGCAGGTCGACATCGACACCCCCGTCTCGCGGACGACCGGCGTCAAGCTGTCGCACCCGCGCCCGCTGGTGGTGCCGATCCTGCGCGCGGGCCTCGGCATGCTCGACGGCATGGTGCGCCTCCTGCCGACCGCCGAGGTGGGCTTCCTCGGCATGGTGCGCAACGAGGAGACGTTGCAGCCGGCGACGTACGCGACGCGGATGCCGGACGACCTCTCCGGGCGCCAGGTGTACGTCCTGGACCCGATGCTGGCCACGGGCGGCACGCTCGTCGCGGCGATCCAGGAACTGATCAAGCGCGGTGCCGACGACGTCACGGCCGTGGTGCTGCTCGCCGCCCCCGAGGGCGTCGAGATCATGGAGCGCGAGCTGGCCGGCACGCCGGTCACCGTCGTGACGGCCTCGGTCGACGAGCGGCTCAACGAGAACGGGTACATCGTCCCGGGCCTCGGCGACGCCGGGGACCGGATGTACGGGGTCGCCGAGTAGCCGACGCCGTACGGTACGGGAACGGAAAAAGCCGCGGACGGACGTCCGCGGCTTTTCGCTTTCCGGCCCCCGGGGTCAGCAGCCCGCGCCGGAGGCGGACGGCTTCGGCTTCGGGTGGTTCAGCGCCGACAGCGCCTTGTCCGCGGCCGGCTTCTTCGTGAGCTTCTTGAAGCCGGAACCGATGATCAGGTCGACCTCGGCCGGTTTCGTGCGCTTGTCCGCCTTCAGTTCGGCGCCGGTCAGCTGCGTGCCGAGGACGGGCAGCGCGGCCTCGGTGGCCGCCGAGGCGCCGAGCAGTATGCCGGGGCCCTTGACCTTCTTGTCGTACGCCTTCGTGGCGTTGCCCACGTCACCGATCTTGAAGCCGCGCTTCTTCAGCTCGTCCGCGGTGTCCTTGGCCAGGCCACCGCGGGCCGTGGCGTTCAGTACGTTCACGGTGATCTGGGAGGGCTTCGGCAGCTTCTGGGCCGCCTTGCCGGGAGAGGGCGAGGCACTCGGCTTCTTCTCGCACGCGCCGGACTTCGCCCCCGCCGCGCTGGCCTTGTCACCCCCCGTGAAGACGTCGACCAGCTGGAACGAGCCCCAGCCGATCAGCCCGATCGCGGCGACGGACGCGACGACCGCGAGCACGATCCTGTTGCGCGGGCGCCCGCGCCGCATGCGGGGGTATTTGTCCCCTGTGATGCGGTACTTGCCGCCCATGCCGGGTGGAGTGAGCATGCTCATGGGCGCAGCGTAATCCTGTGCGGCGACGATGCCTATTAAATGATCACGGTCAGTCGCTCAGTCCAACCCAAAAGGGCCAATACGGTCCTGAGGCGGCGTCAGTCGCGGGGTGCGGTCAGCCGAGCTCGAGCACGCGCGCGTGCAGCACCTGGCGCTGCTGGAGCGCGGCGCGCACGGCGCGGTGCAGCCCGTCCTCCAGGTAGAGATCGCCCTGCCACTTCACGACGTGCGCGAAGAGGTCGCCGTAGAACGTCGAGTCCTCCGCGAGCAGGGTCTCCAGATCGAGCTGGCCCTTGGTCGTCACCAGCTGATCGAGGCGGACCGGGCGCGGCGCGACGTCCGCCCACTGCCGGGTGCTTTCCCGGCCGTGGTCGGGGTACGGCCGGCCGTTTCCGATGCGCTTGAAGATCACACGGAAAGCCTACCGGGCGAGGCTCTCCGGGCGCAGCCATGGGGACCCGGTACACAGCCGGGAAATACCGTGCGGAACCGGTTCCAACCGGGTCCAGTCGCGTCACCCACAGGGGCCTGAAATGAGTGGCGACGGGGGTGAGTTGACGGAAAGCGGGCGTGCTTGTGGCTCTTCCGGGGTAGCCGCGCGCGCCCCGTTGACGGGCGGTTCCCCGCGTCCCGTGCGGGGCGCGGGGAACGGGTCTCAGCGGCGGTTCTTCCTGCCCGGCGTCCGCCGGTCCCGCGCGGTGGGCGGGGGTGTCTTCTCCGTGGCGGCGCGTTCGCCGCGTGCGGCCTCCGCGCGCATCAGGGCGCGCAGAAGCGCGTAAGGGTCCTTGGGCATGTGAGTGCTGCCGTCCTCTGTGAAGTCGTGCGTGTGTACGAACGGGTCCGGTGGGGCGGACCCGTCAGCAGCGCAGGACGACGGTGCGCAGGGCGCGGCGGGACGGCGGCGCGGGGTGCGCCGTGGTGTCGGGGCGCGCGGCCAGGACGGGACGCGGCGGGACGTACGGGGGCGGTGTGGTGAGGAGCCGGACGGGATGGCCCGTCGGCAGCCGGAGGGCCTCCTCGGAGGCGTCCCTGGACCCCTCGCCCGGCTCGCAGGAGGAGGAGACGGCGGCGGGCGGCGGCGCCGAGGCCCCGGCGGGTGCGGCGGCGAGCGGGGCGCACAGCAGAGCGAGCAGCACCACGAGCGCGCGCACCAGGCCCCGGGCACGGTGGCCCGGGGCGGCGGCGGACGCGGCGACGCTCATGCCCCGTCATCTGCCCACCACTGGCCACGACGTGATCCGTGAAGCCGCAGATCCGCCCTCATGGGCTACTGGGACTCGCACGCGGCTGACGAATCCAGCCCCGCCGGCGATTGAGGCGCGGGGGCCGGGGCAGAGCCCCGAGACGCCCACCACGGCTCCGCGGCCCCGCTACTTGGCGGACTTCGCCGCCTTCTCCGCCTTCGCCGCGGCCTTCATCTCCTGCTTGTGCGCACGCACCTTCGTGAGGGACTCGGGGCCCGTGATGTCGGCCACCGAGCGGAACGCCTTCGGTTCGCCGTACGCGCCCGCCGCCTCGCGCCAGCCCGTCGGCCGCACGCCGAGCTGCTTGCCGAGCAGGGCCAGGAAGATCTGGGCCTTCTGCTTGCCGAAGCCGGGCAGCTCGTTCAGGCGCCGCAGCACCTCCTTGCCGGTGTCGACGCCCTCCCACACCGCGGCCGCGTCCCCGTCGTAGTGGTCGACGAGGTACTGGCACAGCTGCTGCACCCGCTTGGCCATGGAGCCGGGATAGCGGTGCACGGCCGGCTTCTCGGAGAGCAGGGCGGCGAAGGCCTCGGGGTCCTGGGCGGCGATCTCGTACGCGTCGAGGTCGTCGACGTTCAGGCGCGTGGCGATGGTGCGCGGGCCCGCGAACGCCCACTCCATGGGCACCTGCTGGTCGAGCAGCATCCCGACGAGCGCGGCGAGCGGGCTGCGGCCGAGGAGTTCGTCGGCGGCGGGCTCCTGGGCGAGGTGGAGGGTCACGTCCATACGGCTCATACGTCGATGATCGCGCCGCGCCGTCCCGGTCGCCACGCCGGGGTCCCGACCCGGAGGTGCCCGGCGCAGCCACGATCGGGCGCCATCGCGTCGCATAGGGAACGCCGTCCGCGGTAACCCTGACGTCATGACTCCCACGACACCCGCCCCGTTCGATCTCGGGGCCCTCGCCGACGAGCACCTGACGGCTGCCCGCAAGGCCGAGCACGGCCGCAGCGCCGTGCTCCTGGTCAAGGAGGACCCGCTGCTGCGCCAGAGCGTCATCGCGCTGACCGAGGGCAGCAACCTGGAGGAGCACAACGCCCCGCCCGCGGCCACCCTCCAGGTGCTGCGCGGCCGCGTCCGGCTCACCGCGGTCTCCGGTGACATCACCCTCGCGCAGGGCCAACTGCACGCCATCCCCCAGGAGAAGCACGGTCTCGTCGCGCTCACGGACGCGGCCGTGCTGTTGACGGCGGTCACCGCCTGACCTGATCGTGTTCCCGTCGCTCCGGGACCCACCGGGTCCGCGGGCCGGGTACTGCGCAAAGGAGTGCGGGCATGCCGTCGTACGAGGAAGTCTTCCGAGCGAGCACCGAGGACCCCGAGGGCTTCTGGCTCACGGCGGCCGCGGCGATCGACTGGGACACGCCCCCGACCAGGGCCCTGGACTCCTCGCGGGCCCCCTTCCACCGCTGGTTCCCCGACGGTGAGCTGAACGTCTGCCACAACGCGCTCGACCGCCATGTCGCGGCGGGCCGCGGAGCCCAGCCCGCACTCGTGTACGACTCCCCGGTGACCGGCACCAAGCGCACGTACACCTACGAGGAGCTGACCGGCCAGGTCGCCCGGTTCGCCGGTGTGCTGACCGGCCTCGGCGTGACCCGCGGCGACCGGGTCGTCCTCTATATGCCGATGGTTCCGGAGGCCGTCGTCGCGATGCTCGCCTGCGCGCGGATCGGGGCCGTGCACTCGGTCGTCTTCGGTGGCTTCGCGGCGAACGAGTTGGCGGTGCGGATCGACGACGCGGCACCGAAGGCCGTCGTGTCGGCGTCCTGCGGCATCGAGGGCTCGCGGGTGATCCCGTACAAGCCGCTCCTCGACCAGGCCGTGGAGCTCTCGCGGCACAAGCCGGACGCCTGCGTGATCCTGCAACGCCCGGAGGGGCCCGGCGAACTGACGCCGGGCCGGGACGTCGACTGGGCGGAGGCGATGCGGGACGCGCACCCCGCGCCCTGCGTCCCGATGGCGGCGACGGACCCCCTGTACATCCTCTACACGTCCGGAACGACCGGAAAGCCCAAGGGAGTCGTCCGCGACTGCGGCGGCTACGCGGTGGCGCTGCGCTGGTCCATGGAGGCCGTGTACGACGTGGGCCCCGGCGAGACCATGTTCACCGCCTCCGACGTGGGCTGGGTCGTCGGCCACTCGTACATCGTGTACGCCCCGCTCCTGGCCGGCGCCACGACCGTCCTCTACGAGGGGAAGCCGGTCGGCACCCCGGACGCGGGACAGTTCTGGCGGGTGGCGGCGGAGCACGGCGTGAAGACGCTGTTCACGGCGCCGACGGCGTTCCGGGCGATCAAGAAGGTCGATCCGGAAGGGGAGTTCACGCGCGCGTACGACCTCAGTGCGCTCACGTACCTGTTCCTCGCCGGGGAGCGGCTCGACCCGGAGACGTACCACTGGGCGAGCGAGCTGCTCGGCATCCCGGTGATCGACCACTGGTGGCAGACCGAGACGGGCTGGCCGATCGTCGCGAACCCGGTGGGCATCGAGGCCGCGCCGGTCAAGGCGGGCTCCCCGACGTTCCCGCTGCCGGGATGGGACGTGCGCGTCGTGAACGGGGACGGCAAGCCGGTGCCGCCCGGCGAGGACGGCGCGATCGTGGTCCGCCTCCCCATGCCGCCCGGTTCGCTGCCCACCCTCTGGAACGACGACGAGCGCTTCGTCTCCTCGTACCTCTCGGCGTTCGACGGCTACTACCTGACCGGCGACGGCGGACACGTGGACGAGGACGGCTACGTGTTCGTGATGGGGCGCACGGACGACGTCATCAACGTCGCGGGACACCGCCTGTCGACGGGCGGCATGGAGGAGGTCCTCGCCTCGCACCCGGACGTGGCGGAGTGCGCCGTCATCGGGGTGGTGGACTCCCTCAAGGGCCAGGTCCCGCGCGGCTTCGTGGTCCTGAAGGCGGGCGTCTCCTCGGACCCCGCGGTGGTCGAGGCGGAACTCGTCCAGCTCGTACGGGACCGGATCGGGGCGGTCGCGGCCCTGAAGGAGGTCGCCGTGGTGGCGGCCCTGCCCAAGACCCGCTCCGGCAAGATCCTGCGCCGCACGATGCGCGGCATCGCCGACGGCCTGGACGAACCAGTGCCGTCGACGGTGGACGACGCAGCCGTCCTGGACGCGCTGCGCCCGGTCCTCACACGGGGGTCAGCGGCGCGCGCCGAGCAGTGAGCGGATCGCGACGCGGTCGAGGTTCGTCAGCGCGCGCACCAGCTGCGGTGTCAGGAAGACGAGCACGAACCCGATGGCCGAGACCGCGGCGATCTGGGCGGGCGACTCCACGTAGTACGCGTGGTGCACGCCCGCGTCGGTCGTGAAGTCGTAGATCCGGTAGCCGGGCCAGTCCAGGTAGCGGTGGAAGACCCAGGAGTAGGTGGGGAAGAGCGCGACGACCCACCCGGTGACCAGGAACGTGAAGGACAGGACGAAGGTCAGCACCCGCCACGGGAACATCACCGTGTGGAAGAGCAGCGCCTTCCACCCGGCGGCGTCGGCGAGCCGGCCGCGCAGGCCGGGCGCGGGGGCCGCGGGGGCCGCCACGTCCAGTCCGAGCAGGCTCCGCGCCCGGCCCCGCTCGGCCGCACCGAGACCGCGCGCTCCGGCCAGCGCCGCCGCGAGGACCGGGAGACCGACCCACACGACGAGCGTGCTCACGCCCAGGGCGAACATCGTCACGGCGAAGACGAACCCGGCGATCGCGACGGGGAGCGACGTGATCGTGTGCCCGATCTCGCGATGGGTGGCACCGGAGAACGGAGCGCGCCAGAACCCCGGGCGGACGTACGGGCGGGCCGGGGCCCGCGGCGCGGTCGGGGTGGTGCTCGCGTAGGACAGCGTGGTCGAGGTCATGCCACAAGCCTCGCGATTCGACGGCTCCGGCGACATGGGGCTGCGGGGTGTCTTGGGGGTGGGGTTATCCCCAGCTCCACGGATCCAGGCCGCCGCGAAACGACGAAGGGCCCCACCGCCGAAACGGTGGGGCCCTTCGCCTGCCCTGACGGGCGGGTGCGGAGGATACGAGATTCGAACTCGTGAGGGGTTGCCCCCAACACGCTTTCCAAGCGTGCGCCCTAGGCCACTAGGCGAATCCTCCGCCGCAAACAATACAAGACGCTGAAGGGTGCTCGCGACCACGTTGATGATCAAGGTAGGCGACGGATCGGTCGACCGATCCGTCACCGATCCGTCGACCGATCAGAGGGCGGACCTCCGGGTTCTTTCCACGGGTGGGGATCGGGTACTGTTGGCGTCAGCCCCTCACGTGGCGCTATCTGACTGAACTCCCCCAGGGCCGGAAGGCAGCAAGGGTAAGTCGGCTCTGGCGGGTGCGTGGGGGGCGTTTACGTTTCCGGGGTGGCCGGCGATACCCGTGGGCGGGTCCGGTTGTCAGTGCGCGCCTATAACCTCGTATGCGTGTCGTCTCTCGCGCTCTACCGCCGTTACCGCCCGGAGTCGTTCGCCGAGGTCATCGGGCAGGAACATGTAACCGACCCGTTGCAGCAGGCGCTGCGGAACAACCGGGTCAATCACGCGTACCTGTTCTCGGGCCCGCGCGGCTGCGGCAAGACGACCAGCGCGCGCATCCTGGCCCGCTGTCTCAACTGCGAGCAGGGCCCCACCCCGAATCCGTGCGGGGAGTGCCAGTCCTGCCAGGACCTCGCGCGCAACGGCCCGGGTTCGATCGACGTCATCGAGATCGACGCCGCTTCGCACGGTGGTGTGGACGACGCCCGTGATCTGCGGGAGAAGGCCTTCTTCGGCCCGGCGAGCAGCCGCTACAAGATCTACATCATCGACGAGGCCCACATGGTCACGTCGGCGGGCTTCAACGCGCTGCTGAAGGTCGTCGAGGAGCCGCCGGAGCACCTCAAGTTCATCTTCGCGACCACCGAGCCCGAGAAGGTCATCGGGACGATCCGCTCCAGGACCCACCACTACCCGTTCCGGCTCGTGCCGCCGGGGACGCTGCGCGACTACCTGGGCGAGGTGTGCGGCAAGGAGGACATGGCCGTCGAGGAGGGCGTGCTGCCGCTCGTCGTCCGGGCCGGCGCGGGCTCCGTGCGTGACTCCATGTCCGTCATGGACCAGCTGCTCGCCGGCGCGGGCGACGACGGTGTGACGTATGCCATGGCGACCGGCCTGCTCGGTTACACCGACGGCTCGCTGCTCGACTCGGTCGTCGAGGCGTTCGCCACCGGTGACGGAGCCGCGGCCTTCGAGGTCGTGGACCGGGTCATCGAGGGCGGCAACGACCCGCGGCGCTTCGTGGCCGACCTGTTGGAGCGGCTGCGGGACCTCTTGATCCTGGCCGCCGTTCCGGACGCCGCGGAGAAGGGGCTCATCGACGCGCCGGCCGATGTCGTGGAGCGGATGCAGGCGCAGGCGAGCACCTTCGGCGCCGCCGAGCTCAGCCGGGCCGCCGATCTCGTCAATCAGGGCCTGACCGAGCTGCGCGGCGCCAACGCCCCGCGGCTCCAGCTGGAGCTGATCTGCGCGCGCGTGCTGCTGCCCGCGGCGTACGACGACGAACGTTCGGTCATGGCCCGCCTCGACCGCATCGAGCGCGGCGGAGTCTTCACGCCCGGCGGGCAGGGTCCCGCGCCGTCCATGGCGTACGTTCCCGGGCCCGATGCCCATGCCGCCGCCCCGCCGCAGGCGCCCGTGCCGCCCGTCGAGCCGGGCGGTGGGCCCGCGGCGGCCCGGGCCGCGGTGCGCGGGGGCGGCCCCGCGGCTGCTCCCGGTGCGGCTCCGGCTCCGCAGGCTCCCGCCGTTCCTCCGGCGCCGGTCGCTCCGCAGGCCCAGGCCCAGGCCCAGGCTCCCGCGCCTGCTCCCGCCCCGCCCGCGGAGGCCAAGGCGGCCCCGGCCGCCCCGGGCTCCTGGCCCACCGCCGCCCAGGCGGGAGGCGGCGGCGCACGCAAGCCCGGCGGCTGGCCCACGGCCGCGGCCGCGGGCTCCGGCCAGCCGCCCGCCCCGGCCGCCCCGCAGGCATCGGCCCCGGCCCCGGCTCCCACCCCGCAGCAGTCGGCGCCCGCCCCGGCCCCCGCGCCCGTCGCACCGGCCCCGGTCGGCGGCCCCGACCCCAGGACGCTCTGGCCGAACATCCTGGAGGCGGTCAAGAACAAGCGCCGCTTCACCTGGATCCTGCTCAGCCAGAACGCGCAGGTCACAGGCTTCGACGGCACCACGCTCCAGCTCGGCTTCGTGAACGCGGGCGCCCGTGACAACTTCGCGAGCAGCGGCAGCGAGGACGTACTGAAGGCGGCGCTGTCCGAGCAGTTCGGGGCGAACTGGAAGATCGACGCCGTCGTCGACACCTCGGGCGGAGGCGGCGCACCCCCGCCGCCCGGCCCCGCCGGTGGCTACGGAGGCGGCGGGTACGCCCCCGCGCCCGCCCCGGCACCGGCGCCCGCTCCGGCCCCCGCGCCCGCGGCCCGGCCGTCCCAGTCGTCCGCTCCGCAGGCCGCCCCGCCCAGCGCCGAGCCCGCCGCCCCGGCCCCCGCTCCCCAGGAGCCGCCCCGCCGCTCGGTGTCGGTGGAGGACGACATCCCGGAGGACGACGACCCGGACCTGGACGAGAAGTCCCTGTCGGGCCACGACCTGATCGTCCGGGAACTGGGCGCGACGGTGGTCGAGGAGTTCACGAACGAGTAGCGCGCCACGGGCCCGCACCCGTGGGGAGCCTGGAGAAACCTACGAAGCTCCGCCCGCCCCGCCTTGGGTAGCCCGTACAAGACCACCCCGGTCGGGCGGATAGGCTGACCGGCGTGAAGGTCCTCGTCATCGGCAGCGGCGCCCGCGAACACGCCCTGTGCCGCTCAATGTCCCTCGACCCCGACGTCACCGCCCTGCACTGTGCTCCCGGCAACGCAGGCATCGCCGAGGTCGCCGAGCTGCACGCGGTCGACGCCCTCGACGGCGCGGCGGTCACCGCCCTCGCCCAGGAGCTGGAGGCCGACCTCGTCGTCGTCGGACCCGAGGCGCCCCTGGTCGCCGGTGTCGCCGACGCGGTCCGCGCCGCCGGCATCCCCGTCTTCGGCCCGTCCGGTGAGGCCGCCCAGCTGGAGGGCTCCAAGGCGTTCGCCAAGGACGTCATGGCCGGCGCCGGCGTGCCCACCGCCCGCTCGTACGTGTGCACCAACGCGGCCGAGATCGACGAGGCGCTCGACGCGTTCGGCGCCCCGTACGTCGTGAAGGACGACGGCCTCGCCGCGGGCAAGGGCGTCGTCGTGACCGAGGACATCGAGGAGGCCCGCGCCCACGCGAAGGCCTGCGAGCGGGTCGTCATCGAGGAGTTCCTCGACGGCCCCGAGGTCTCCCTCTTCGCGATCACCGACGGCACCACCGTCGTGCCGCTCCAGCCCGCCCAGGACTTCAAGCGCGCGCTCGACGACGACGAGGGCCCCAACACGGGCGGCATGGGCGCCTATTCGCCGCTCCCGTGGGCCGACCCGAAGCTGGTCGGAGAAGTCCTCGACACGGTGCTCCAGCCGACGGTCGACGAGATGAAGCGCCGCGGCACCCCGTTCTCGGGCCTGCTCTACGCCGGTCTCGCGATCACCAGCCGCGGCGTCCGCGTCATCGAGTTCAACGCCCGCTTCGGCGACCCCGAGACCCAGGTCGTCCTGGCCCGCCTCAGGACGCCGCTCGCCGGTGTCCTGCTGGCGTCGGCCAACGGCACGCTCGCGGACCTCGAGCCGCTGCGCTGGAGCGAGGACGCGGCCGTGACCGTCGTCATCGCCTCGCACAACTACCCCGGCACCCCGCGCACCGGCGACCCGATCACCGGACTCGACGAGGTGGCGGCGCAGGACGCCCCGAACGCGTACGTGCTGCACGCCGGCACCAAGCACGACGGCGGGAGCGGCGCGGTCGTCAGCGCGGGCGGCCGCGTGCTGTCCGTCACCGCGGTCGGCGGCGACCTGACGCAGGCCCGCGAGCGCGCGTACGCCGCCGTGGACCGCATCGGCCTCGACGGCTCGCAGCACCGCACGGACATCGCCGCGAAGGCGGCTTCCGGCCACTGACGGCGACCGGTTCCGGGCGGGCCACACCCTCGCCTGCCCGGCGCCCGATGTCACCCACCTCTACCCAAAGCCATTCCATCGAGTGACCGCTGGCCCAACCGGCTGACGAGGCCGGAACCCCCAACTAGGGTGCGGCGCACGGAGTTAAGGCACCCGTGCGAGCCGCGCAGAACCAGACGGACCACCGGCATTGCGATGTCAGTGGCGGGTGCCATTGTGGGGGAGTGAGCAACGCCACCAGAGCTCTGCCGTGGGTCTCGGCCCCCGGCTGGGCACAAGGCAAGGGCAGCAGGGGGTGACATCGGTCGTGTCCGGTACGGGTGTGGAGATGGGTGCGCAGAGCGCGCGCTCCCGAGCCCTCGCCGTGCTGCGCATCCGCAGCAGGGCGACGGCCGTGGCGCTGCTTCCCGCAGCCGCCTCCGTGGTGCTGCTCGCGGGCGGCAGCACGGGCCATCTGACGGGCGGGGGCTGGGACGTCGCGCGCGGCGTCGTCAGCGCGATCGCCCTCGTCGTCCTGCTCGCGGCCGCGGCCGTCGCCCTCGTCGTGGCGCGCGCCCGCCCGGCCGTCAGCCCGACGATCCCGATCGTCGAGAAGACCGCCCCCGACCTGTACCGGCTGGTGCGCGACCTGGCGGACCGGCTCGACGTTCCGGCGCCCTCGGCGATAGCGCTCACCCCGGACTGCGACAGCTGGCTCGAGGACCGTACGCATCCGGCGCACGGCCCGCCCGCGCGCCGGGGCCCGGGCGAGTCCGGCTCCGGTGATCCCAAGGCCCCCGTCGCGCCCGTCCTCGTCATCGGCTCCCCCTTCCTGTGGTGGATGCGGGTGGGCGAGCTGCGCGCCGTCCTCGCCCCGGTCGTCGCCGGTACGGGCCCTTCGGCACACCCCGACATAGCGGCGGCCCGGCGCTTCATCCGCGGGCTCGACGCGGCGGTGGCGGTCTCCTCCTCCGGCAGCCGCGGACCGGTGGCCCGCGCCGTGCTCGGCGGTGTCGGCCGGGTCGCCCGGCTGATGCTGACCGGCTGCCGGGTGCACGCCGCCGAGATGGAGCGCGGCGTCGCCGCGGCCGCGGCGGAGCGTGCCCAGGCGGTGGACTACGGCCTGCGGATCGTCGCCCAGGAGCAGGTCGGCCTGGCGTACGCGGGCTGGGACCGGCTGCTCACGAGGGTCGCGCTGCCGGCCTGGCGGATGGGCCGCTGGCCGGCCCGGCTCGACGCGGGCGTGGTCGCGGCGCTGACCGAGTTGTCCCGGCGGGACCGCCTCGCGGCGCAGGACGGGAGCTTCGCCTCGCGGCTCGGCGAGCGGCCCGCGTGCGATCTGCTCGAGGAGCCCGGGACCGTCGACGAGGCGGCGTCGCTGCTCGCCGCGCGCCTGTTCCACGGTGGTCCGGCCGAGCGGGGGCCGGACTGGGCGCCGGTGGACTGGCAGGAGTATCCGGACGAGGTCGTGGACCGGAAGTGGCGGACGGAAGCGGCTCGGTTGCACCGGGTGCTGGACTCGTTGGGCGTCGGGGCCCCCTCCGAAGGGCCGGAGGGGCCGACGTTGGCCCGGGTCCTGGATCACCTTTCGGCGGCGCCGACCTCAGGCTCCGTCGCGGATCGCCCGTCCGGGCCCACGCCTCGGGGCGCCGCCCCGGACCCCGCTGCCGAATCGTCGCAGGCGCTCAATGGGCAGGCACCCACCGCCGAGGGGCTTGAAACGCCCGCACCCGGCGCCGAGAAGCTCGACGAGGCCGTAGTCGGCGCCGACCGGGACGGGACCTCCCTCGACGCCCTCGACGCTCTCTCCGCCACCCTCGCCGCCGAGGTGGCCCGGGAGGAGAGTGCACGGCCGGTGTCGTCGGGGCCGCCCGCCGGGCAGGGGAGCCCGGACGGGGCCCTGTGGGACGAGGGCGCACTGCCGCTGTTCCCGCTGCAACCGCCGCGCAGCGGGCGGGAGTTGCTGGCCGACCACGTCACCGCGATGGTCTGCTGCGCCGCCGTGGACACGGCGGGCGCTGCTCCCGGCCTGGACTGGCTGGACGGCCCCTCGCTGCTGGTCGACGGGGAGCGGACGGCCGACCTGTCGCCCCGCGTGCTGAGCCTGGTGGAGGACGGTGACGTGGAGCCGCTCAAGGACTGGCTGACCCGCCGGGGCGTGCGCGCGGAGAAGCCGGTGCGCCTCGTGTGAGGCGCCTGCCCCTCGCCGTCCGCCCGCCCGCCTTCCCAACTCCCGGAAATCCGGAGGGAATCGTTCCACTCTCGTCAATTCGCGACGAACGGTGACGGAGTGCGTGCGTAATGTGATGTGCTGGGACCGGTCGCGGACATGACCGCGGGTGAGGGCTCGGGGGAGCGAGGGAGGGGAGCGCGCATGGGGCCGGACAGGGAGGGAAACCCGAAGGACCTGGCGAGCAAGGACATTCCCCCACCCCGCGCGCGTACGCCCCGCTGGGAGTCGGGCGCGCTGGCGCATGCGGTGACGGACCCGTTCGGACAAGGACCGCTCCCCTGGCTGCGCGGAAGTGAGCACTATTTCGACGACACCGGACATGTCGTTCCCTGGTACGCCGACCATGTCCCGCGGTCCGGCGGACGCGACATCCCGGCCCCGCGCACCAGCGGCCCCCGCACCGCCGACGACGTGCACCGCCAGATCAAGGGCTTCGCCTCGACGGGCGCGGCGGCCCCCGGCGAGGCGATCGACTTCCACATCACGGTGGACCCCCCGCAGGAATTCACCGTGGACGTCTACCGCATCGGCCACTACGGGGGCGACGGCGCCCGCAAGATCACCACGAGCCCGCGCCTGTCCGGCATCGTCCAGCCGCCCCCGCTGACCGCGGACCGCACGGTCTCCTGCCACCACTGGTGGTTGTCATGGCGGCTGCACATCCCGTCGTACTGGAACGTCGGCGCGTACGTCGCCGTCCTCACGACGCTCGACGGGTACCGCTCGCACATCCCCTTCACGGTCCGCGACGCCGAGCCCGCCGATCTGCTGCTCCTGCTCCCGGACATCACCTGGCAGGCGTACAACCTCTACCCGGAGGACGGGCGGACGGGCGCCAGCCTGTACCACGCGTGGGACGAGGAGGGCCGGCTGCTCGGCGAGAGCGAGGCCGCGATCACGGTCTCCTTCGACCGCCCGTACGCGGGCGCGGGCCTGCCCCTGCACGTGGGGCACGCCTACGACTTCATCCGCTGGGCGGAGCGGTACGGATACGACCTCGCGTACGCCGACGCCCGCGATCTGCACGCGGGCCGCATCGACCCGACCCGCTACCGGGGCCTGGTCTTCCCGGGGCACGACGAGTACTGGTCGGCGAACATGCGCCGCACGACCGAGCTGGCCCGGGAGAACGGGACCTCGCTCGTCTTCCTCTCGGCCAACACCATGTACTGGCAGGTGGATCTCGGCCCGTCCCCGTCCGGCGTACCGGACCGGCTGCTCACCTGCCGCAAGCGCAGGGGCCCAGGAAAGCCCACGCTGTGGCGGGAGATCGACAAGCCGGAGCAGCAGCTGATGGGCATCCAGTACGCGGGCCGGGTCCCCGACCCGCACCCGCTGATCGTGCGGAACGCGGACCACTGGCTGTGGGAGGCGACCGGCGCGCACGAGGGGGACGAGATAGAGGGGCTGGTCGCCGGAGAGGCCGACCGGTACTTCCCGCGCACCTCGCTGCCCGAGCACCAGGACCGTGTCCTGCTCGCCCACTCCCCGTACCGCGACAGCGACAAGGCCCGCAGGCACCAGGAGACATCGTTGTACCGGTCGCCGTCCGGGGCGCTGGTCTTCGCGTCCGGGACGTTCGCCTGGTCCCCGGCCCTGGACCGCCCCGGCCACGTCGACCCCCGGATCCAGCGGGCGACGGCGAACCTCCTCGACCGCATCTGCAAACGCGACTGACGAGACCGAGCCCACAGCGCGCCACCTCGCCCCGTGGCCAAAACCCGCCCCCACGTACGGGAGAATCGGGGTACTCGTACAGACCCACGGGGAGGAACCATGTCCGGATTCGTCGAAAAGCCCGAGCCTGTTCAGGTGCCGGGCCTGGTGCATCTCCACACCGGCAAGGTGCGGGACCTGTACCGGAACGAGGCGGGCGACCTCGTCATGGTCGCCACCGACCGCATCTCCGCCTACGACTGGGTGCTGCCCACGCCGATCCCGGACAAGGGCAAGGTCCTCACGCAGCTGTCGCTGTGGTGGTTCGAGCAGCTCCAGGACCTGATCCCGAACCACGTCGTCTCGCAGGAGCTGCCCGAGGGCGCCCCCGCCGACTGGGCGGGCCGCACCCTCGTCTGCAAGAGCCTCGAGATGGTCCCGGTCGAGGCCGTGGCCCGCGGCTACCTCACCGGTTCGGGCCTCGTCGAGTACAACGAGTCGCGCACGGTCTGCGGCCTCGCCCTCCCCGAGGGCCTGGAGGACGGCTCCGAGCTGCCCGCCCCGATCTTCACGCCCGCCACGAAGGCCGAGGTCGGCGAGCACGACGAGAACGTCAGCTACGAGGAGGTGGCCCGCCAGGTCGGCGCGGAGACCGCCGCCGCGCTGCGCCAGGCCACCCTCTCCGTCTACAGCCGGGCCCGGGACATCGCGCGTGAGCGCGGCATCGTCCTCGCGGACACCAAGTTCGAGTTCGGCTTCGACAAGGACGGCGAGCTGATCCTCGCCGACGAGGTGCTGACCCCGGACTCCTCGCGCTTCTGGCCGGCCGACCAGTGGCAGCCGGGCCGCGCCCAGCCGAGCTACGACAAGCAGTTCGTGCGGGACTGGCTGACCTCGCCGGCCTCCGGCTGGGACCGCAAGAGCGAGCAGCCGCCGCCCGCGCTCCCCGACGAGGTCGTCACCGCGACCCGCGCCAAGTACATCGAGGCGTACGAGCTGCTGACGGGCACGCCCTGGAACGCGTAGCGGACACGTAGCGACGAGCAACGAGAAAGGCCCCCGGTCCGAGGACCGGGGGCCTTTCCTTCTGGAGCGAACGACGAGGTTCGAACTCGCGACCTCAACCTTGGCAAGGTTGCGCTCTACCAACTGAGCTACGTTCGCAAGCGCCGCTTGCGCGGTGCCGCTGCGCCGTGGCGCGACGCCAACTATACCCAACCTCGCTCGCGTGCGAGACGCACGGCCGCGTGCCGGTTCTCGACGCCGAGCTTCGAGACGGCCGACGACAGATAGTTCCGGACCGTCCCCTGGGACAGCGCGGCCCGCTCGGCGATCTCCGATACGGGTGCGCCGTCGGCCGCGAGTTCGAGGACCTCGGCCTCGCGCGCGGTCAGCGGCGAGTCCCCCGCGGAGATCGCGTCGGCGGCCAACTCCGGGTCCACATAACGGTTTCCGGCGTGCACGGTGCGGATGATCTCCGCGAGCCGCTGCGCGCTCACGGTCTTCGGTACGAAGCCGCGCACGCCCGCCGCGAGGGCCCGCTTCAGGTGCCCGGGACGCCCGTGGCCGGTCACGATCATGGTGCGGCAGCCGGGCAGTTCGTCCCGGATCGATGTGGCCACACTCACACCGTCGGCGCCCGGCATCTGAAGATCGAGCACGGCGACGTCCGGTCGGTGCGCCCGCGCCATGGCGAGCGCCTCGGGCCCGGTGGCCGCCTCGGCGACGACGACCAGGTCGTCCTCAAGGGCGAGCAGCGCGGCGAGCGCCCCCCGGATGAGGTGCTCGTCGTCGGCCAGCAGTACGTGCACGGTCATCGGACGCCCTCCGCGGACTGCTCCCGCACCTTGGCCGAACCCACTGCCTCCACCGGCACCTTCGCCACCACCCGGAACACTCCGGCCCGCACTTCCCCCGCCTCCAACTCCCCGTCCACAGCGGCCAACCGCTCCCGCAGCCCCGCGAGCCCGGACCCCTGCCCGCTCCCGGGCCCGGCCCCCGCCCCGTCGTTCTCCACCGTCAGCACGACCTCTTCCGTCCCGGTCACAAGCGCCACCCGGCAGGCCTTCGCGTCGCCGTGCCGCAGCACGTTCGTCGTGGCCTCCCGCACCACCCAGCCGAGCGCGGACTGCACGTCGCCCGGCAGGCCGGCCGCGGACCCCGTGACCGTGCACGTGATCCCGGCGGCGCTCAACACGCCCTGCGCACCGGCCAGTTCGACGCCGAGGTCGACCTCGCGGTACCCGCGTACGACCTCGCGGACCTCCTTCTGCGACTCCTGCGCGATGCGCTGCACCTCGGTCATCTGCGCGACGGCGTCCTCGGTCCGCCCGCGCCGCGCGAGCTGCACCGCGAGCTCGCTCTTGAGCGCGACGACGGACAGGTTGCGCCCCATCACATCGTGCAGATCCCGCCCGAACCGCAACCGCTCCTCGGCGACGGCGAGCAGGGCCTTGGTCTCGCGGGCCTCGTGCAGGTCCCACATGCCCTTCAGCGACCACCCCGAGGGGCGCATCGTGGTCACGCCCCACAGTCCGCCGAACAGCACGCCGATCGCCGAGATGACGATCAGCTTCGGTTCACCGGACAGCCAGAGCCCCACGCCCGTGGCGCAGGTCAGGGCCAGGGTTGCGAGCAGGGCGGTGCGGCGCCGCGCGGTGACGAGGCTGAGCGCCCCGAAGTAGGGCAGCAGCGCCGAGCCGAGGGCGAGTACGAAGAGCGGAAAGTCGCCGGGGGCGAGGAACGTTGCCAGGGCGATCAGCGTCCCCGTCGCGGCCACCATCAGCACGGCGCCGATCACGAACGCGCTCCGCTTGAAGGAGGCGCGGCCCAAATAGACATCGAGGCCACGCGCCGCCAGCCGGATGTTCCAGACCCCCTGGGCCGTCGCCAGGACGCAGGCCGCGACGATCAGCGCCACGGGGGCGGCGGCGCGGACGGGCTCGGTCACCGACAGGGCGACCTGCGACAGCAGCATCAGCCACATGAGCACGAAGACGGTGACGCGTGTGTACAGCTCGATCCGGACGATGTCGCTCTTGTCGTGCCAGCCCGGAATCCGTCGGTGGCGCGTCCACCACTGCCTTGCCCGCACCGCTACACCCCTCGTCTCAACGCCGCGGCTCCCACCGGAACCGCTTCTGCACAGCAAACACCGCGACCAGAATCCAGGCCACCGCGATGGCGATCGCCTTCACGGCCTCCCCGCCGGACAGGCTCCCGCTCCAGCCGCCCCGCACAAGGGTGAGCGCCGACGTCAGCGGCAGCAGCTCGCAGACAGCCGCCATCTTGTCCGGAAGGATCTCCAGCGGTACGACGGCGCCGGAGCCGATCATCGACACGAGCAGCATCGGCATCGCGGCGACCTGGGCGCTCTCCACGCTGCGGCTGAAGACCGTGGTGAGCGCGGCGAGCGCGACGCACAGCGGGATGCCCAACAGCACGCCGAGCACCACGAGTTGAGGAGCCTCGGGTGCCCCCGCGTCCAGCGCGAACGTGCACACCACGGCCACCGCCGTGCACTGCACGAGCCCGATCACGACGGACGGCACCGCGGCCCCGCTGAGGATCTCCAGATCGCGCAGCTCCCCGGTGCGCAGCCGCTTGAGGACGAGCTCCTCGCGCCGCGACGCGTACACGCTCACGAGCGAGCTGTACACGGCGAACAGCAGCGAGAACGCGATCGCCGAGGAGATCATCACGGTGCCGAGGTTGAGTCCCGCGCCCTTCAGATCGCCCTTGTCCATCGTCCGGGAGACGCTGAAGGGCAGCACGAGCGGCACGAACACCGCCGTGAACAGCACGCCCTTGCTCCGCCCGATGAGCGTGAACTCGGCCCGCGCGAGCGCCTTGAACCGCCCCGCGGAGGTGGTCCGCGCCGCCGTGCCCGTGCCCGTGGCTGTCGCCGTACCCGTGCTCATACCGCCATCTCCTTCTCCCGGTCCGGCTCCCCCGCGGAGCCCTTGGCGTCCTGCGCGATCCGCAGGAACGCCTCCTCCAGCGAGGCGCCGCGGACGTCGAGCCGCCGCAGTTCGACGCCCGCGTCCCTGGCCCACACGAGCACCCCGGTGGCGGCCCGTTGAAGGTCCTCGGTGCGTAGCCGGACCAGCCGGCCCTCGATGTCGTGCGCGTCGACGCCGAGCGAGCCCAGCGGCGGCAGGTCGCCCACGAAGTACCCCTCGGGCAGTTCGAAGGAGATGTGCGAGGGCTGAGAGGCGACGACCTCGTCGACGCGGCCCTCGGCGGCGATCCGCCCCTCGTGCAGGATCGCGAGCCGGTCGGCCAGCTCCTCGGCCTCTTCGAGGTAGTGCGTGGTCAGCAGCACGGTGGTGCCCTCGGCGCGCAGGCTGCGCACCAACTCCCAGGTGTCGCGGCGCCCTTCGGCGTCCAGGCCGGTGGTCGGTTCGTCGAGGAAGAGCACCTCGGGCCGCCCGAGCAGCGCGAGCGCGAGGTCGAGCCGCCGCTTCTCGCCGCCGGACAGCTGCTTGACGCGCACCTTCCCGCGCTTGCCGAGCCCCACCGCGTCCAGGGCCTCGCCGATCGGCCGGGCGCCGCTCGTGCACCCGGCCCACATCCGTACGGTCTCGGTGACGGTCAGCTCGCTGGGGAAGCCGCCGTCCTGAAGCATCACCCCGATCCGCGGGCGCACCCGGTCCCGCTCGGTGTACGGGTCGTGCCCGAGTACCCGCACCCGGCCACCGGCGGGGGCCGCGAGTCCTTCGATGAGTTCGACCGTGGAGGTCTTTCCGGCGCCGTTCGTGCCGAGGAGGGCGAAGAGCTCGCCGCGGCCCACGGAGAAGCTGACTCCGCGCACCGCCTCGAAGGAACCCTTGGTGCTGTCCCCGTACACGCGGCGCAGATCAGTGACGTCGATCACGCGCTCGTTGCTGGTCATGGGTCCAGCGTTCCGCCCGGGACGGGAGTGCGGCAGTGCGCGCTGTCATCGGCTCCCATGACAAATGTCAGAGGGCGGCCGGGAACGCCGAAGACCCCGGTCCAAGAGGACCGGGGCCTTCGATCTCTGAGCGAACGACGAGGTTCGAACTCGCGACCTCAACCTTGGCAAGGTTGCGCTCTACCAACTGAGCTACGTTCGCACTGCTTGCATCAGCCTACCGTACTCACCGAAGTGCTCGGTACACGATGCGGAGCGGGTGACAGGAATTGCACACTGCGCCTTCCCCCTGGAAGGGGGATGTTCTACTACTGAACTACACCCGCATGTACTCCGTGAGGTCCGGCCCTGCGGCCTCGCCCCTCGGCGTGCTCCAGACTTTAGCCGACTGCCCGGGGTGCAGCGCAAGTCCGGTCGCCGAGGGGGTCCGTACGGCGGGCGGGCAGGCTCAGTTGGCCTCGGCGAAGGCCTCGTAGACCCGCTTCGGGATGCGGCCGCGCGGCGGCACGTCGAAGTGGTTCGAGCGGGCCCAGGCGCGCACGGCCGCCGGGTCGGGGCCGACCTCGGTGCGCTTGTAGGCCTTGCCGGTCCTGCTGGACCGCTTGCGGCCCGCCTCCACGTAGGGGGCCAGCGCTTCGCGCAGTTGATGGGCGTTCGCCTTATTGAGGTCGATCTCGTACGACGAACCGTCGAGACCGAATGCGACCGTTTCCGCCGCTTCCCCGCCGTCGATGTCGTCAAAGAGGGTGACCACGACACGCTGCGCCACGAATATCGGTCCCTTCGTCCAGCATCCCGCTTTGACGTGCGGTGATGCAGACAGGTTTGCTGTTACCAATTCCTTTTTACCCTGTCGGGCATTGCAATGGGAAGACCATTTAAAAGTCTCGGTGTGTCCCGCGGGGTGGTTATCCGGAGTCTTTCCCTTAATTTTCCGTGGGGATCTCATGTCGTTGCCATAACGTGATCCGCATCTCGTAGCTTCCTACTGTCTACGCGAGTAGAAAATTTGGGCAGGTACGCTGAACGGACCAGCTCAACCCACACACCGGGAGTGCCAGTGGCACGCGTCGTAGTCGACGTCATGCTCAAGCCGGAGATCCTCGACCCCCAGGGCCAGGCGGTGCAGCGTGCGCTGCCGCGCCTCGGTTTCGACGGCATCTCCGACGTACGTCAGGGAAAGCGTTTCGAGCTCGAAGTGGACGGGCCGGTGGATGACGCCGCTCTTGCCCGTATCCATGAGCTGGCGGAAACCTTCCTCGCCAACACCGTGATCGAAAACTTCACCGTCAAGGTGGAAGAGCCCGCGGTGGGAGCCGAAAAGTGACCGCTCGTATTGGCGTCGTCACCTTTCCCGGTTCCCTGGATGATCGCGACACCCAGCGCGCGATCCGGCTCGCCGGCGCGGAGCCGGTCGCGCTCTGGCACAAGGACAAGGACCTGAAGCAGGTCGACGCGGTCGTCCTGCCCGGTGGTTTCTCCTACGGCGATTACCTGCGCGCGGGCGCCATTTCGCGTTTCTCGCCCGTCATGGAGACGCTGATCGACCAGGCGAAGGCGGGCCTCCCGGTCCTCGGGATCTGCAACGGTTTCCAGGTCCTCACCGAGGCCCACCTGCTCCCCGGCGCCATGCTCGGCAACGACCACCTGCACTTCATCTGCCGCGACCAGAAGCTGCGGGTGGAGAACGCGAACACCGCCTGGACCGCCGACTACGAGGCGGGCCAGGAGATCCACATCCCGCTGAAGAACATGGACGGCCGCTACGTGGCCGACGAGCGCACGCTCGACATGTTGGAGGCGGAGGGTCGCGTCGCCTTCCGGTACGTGGACTACAACCCCAACGGCTCGCTCCGTGACATCGCGGGCATCACGAACGAGGCGGGCAACGTCGTCGGTCTGATGCCGCACCCGGAGCACGCCGTCGAGCCCCTCATCGGGTCCGGCCGCACCGACGGCCTCCCGTTCTTCACCTCGATCCTCAAGAAGCTGGTCGCCGCCTCATGAGCCTCGACACCACCGAGAACGCCGCGAAGACCCCCGACGTCGAGCTGCCCTGGGCCGAACTCGGCCTGAAGAAGGACGAGTACGAGCGGGTCGTGGAGATCCTCGGCCGCCGTCCCACCGGCGCCGAGCTCGCCATGTACTCGGTCATGTGGTCCGAGCACTGCTCGTACAAGTCCTCCAAGGTCCACCTGCGCCAGTTCGGCGAGAAGGCCCCGCAGTCCGACGCGCTGCTCGTCGGCATCGGCGAGAACGCCGGCGTCGTCGACGTGGGCAACGGCTACGCCGTGACCTTCAAGGTCGAGTCGCACAACCACCCGTCGTACGTCGAGCCCTACCAGGGCGCGGCCACCGGTGTCGGCGGCATCGTCCGCGACATCATCGCGATGGGCGCCCGCCCGGTCGCGGTCGTGGACCCGCTGCGCATGGGCGCGGCCGACCACCCCGACACGAAGCGCGTGCTGCCCGGCGTCGTCGCCGGCATCGGCGGCTACGGCAACTGCCTGGGCCTGCCGAACATCGGCGGCGAGCTCGTCTTCGACGCCTGCTACCAGGGCAACCCGCTGGTCAACGCCGGTGCCATCGGCGTCATGCGGCACGAGGACATCCACCTCGCGAAGGCGTCCGGCGCGGGCAACAAGGTCATCATGTACGGCGCCCGCACGGGCGGCGACGGCATCGGTGGCGCCTCCATCCTGGCCTCCGAGACCTTCGACGACGCGAAGCCGTCGAAGCGTCCCGCCGTGCAGGTCGGCGACCCCTTCCAGGAGAAGCTCCTCATCGAGTGCACCCTGGAGGCCTTCGCCGAGAAGCTCGTCGTCGGCATCCAGGACCTCGGCGCGGCCGGTATCTCCTGCGCCACCTCCGAGCTGGCGTCGAACGGCTCGGGCGGTATGCGCGTCGAGCTGGACGACGTACCGCTGCGCGACTCCACGCTCTCTCCTGAGGAGATCCTCATGAGCGAGTCGCAGGAGCGCATGTGCGCCGTGGTCGAGCCCGAGAAGGTCGACCGCTTCCTGGAGATCTGCGAGAAGTGGGACGTCATCGCCACCGTCATCGGTGAGGTGACCGACGGCGACCGCCTGGAGATCTTCTGGCACGGCGAGAAGATCGTCGACGTCGACCCGCGCACGGTCGCGCACGACGGCCCGGTCTACGAGCGCCCGCTCGCCCGCCCTGACTGGCAGGACGCGCTCCAGGCCGACGACGCGGGCAAGCTGCCGCGCCCGGCCAACGCGGAAGAGCTCAAGGACCAGGTCCTCAAGCTCGTCTCCTCGCCGAACCAGGCGTCGAAGAAGTGGGTCACCCAGCAGTACGACCACTTCGTGCAGGGCAACACCGTGCTCGCGCAGCCCGAGGACTCGGGCATGATCCGCATCGACGAGGAGACCGGCCTCGGCGTCGCCATCGCGACCGACGGCAACGGCCGCTTCGCGAAGCTCGACCCGTACACGGGCGCGCAGCTCGCGCTGGCGGAGGCGTACCGCAACGTCGCCACCACCGGTGCGAAGCCCCTCGCCGTCTCCGACTGCCTGAACTTCGGTTCGCCCGAGGACCCGGCCGTCATGTGGCAGTTCGCCGAGGCCATCCGCGGTCTCGCGGACGGCTGCCAGCAGCTCGGCACCCCGGTGACCGGCGGCAACGTCTCGCTCTACAACCAGACGGGCGAGGCGGCGATCCACCCGACGCCGGTCGTGGCCGTGCTCGGTGTCATCGACGACGTCACCCGCCGCACCCCGGTCGCCTTCCAGGAAGAGGGCCAGCTCCTCTACCTGCTCGGTGACACCCACGAGGAGTTCGGCGGCTCGGCCTGGTCGCAGGTCGTGCACGACCACCTCGGCGGCCTGCCGCCCAAGGTCGACCTGGAGCGCGAGCGGCTGCTCGGCGAGATCCTCATCTCGGCCTCCCGCGACGGCATGATCGACGCCGCGCACGACCTGTCCGACGGCGGCCTGATCCAGGCCGTGATCGAGTCGGCGCTGCTCGGGGGGAAGGGCGCGCGCCTGATCGTCCCCGAGGGCCTCGACGCGTTCACGTTCCTCTTCTCGGAGTCGGCGGGCCGCGCGGTCGTGTCGATCCCGCGCAGCGAGGAGCTCCGCTTCAACGACATGTGCGGGGCGCGCGGTCTGCCCGTCACCCGCATCGGTGTCGTCGACGGCGACTCGGTCGACGTCCAGGGCGAGTTCGCGCTCTCCCTCGACGAGCTGCGTGCCGCGCACGAGGGCACGTTCGCCGGCATCTTCGGCTGACGAGATCCGACGAAGGCCGACGAGCGCCGACGTACAGCGAGAAGCCCCCGCCCTGTAGGGCGGGGGCTTCCGCCGGTCATAGGCTCGTCCCCATGCCACCGGCCAAGAGAAAGCCCCGCACGTACAACTTCGACAAGACCCGCACCGCCGTCCGGACCCAGTTCGACGCCGTACGCAAGGGCGTCGAGGCGCTCACGCCCGAGCAGCTCGCCGCGCCGACGCGGCTCGGGGACTGGACCGTGCGGGAGCTCGCCGCGCACATCACGATGGCGTCGAGCGCCGTCGCGCGCGGGCTCGCGGCGGCCGGCCAGGACAAGGCCGAACTCAGGCCGCAGGACTGGCCGATGACGTCGGCCCCGTACGCCGAGGACATCGACGCGTACGTGCACGCTCTCGCGGCCGACAACGACCTCGCGACGCTGTACGCCGAGGCGGCGCAGGGCCTCGAACGCGCCCTCGCCGAGCACGACGGCGAGGCGCCCGTCGCCAACCGCACCGGCCACATGAAACTCGCGGACTACCTGGTCACCCGCACCGTCGAGCTGATCGTCCACACCGACGACCTGAACGCCGCGGTGCCGGGTCTCGACATCCCGTACGACCGCCAGGCCCTGGCCGCCTGCACCCGCGTCCTCGCCGACGCCCTCGCCACCAAGGCACCGGGCGCCTCCACCGAAGTACGGATCCCGCCGTTCGCCGTCGTCCAGTGCGTGGAGGGCCCCCGGCACACCCGTGGCACCCCGCCGAACGTCGTGGAGACCGACCCGCTCACCTGGATCCGGCTCGCCACGGGACGGCTGCCGTGGGCCACGGCGGTGGACGAGGCCCTGGTGAGCGCGAGCGGGGAGCGGGCCGATCTGGCGGGACTGCTGCCGATCATGGCGTGATGCGCACGGGACGCGCGGCGGGCCGGAACCGGAACGCGGACCGCCACGTCCCATTGCCATGCTCACGCTACGTACAACCCGTACACGTGCCCTGATCAGCACCGCGGCCCTCCCGCTCGCCGCGCTGGCCACCGTCACCGCCTGCGGGGACCAGAAGGCCGGCTCGACGAGCGCCGGCGGGGCCCCGATCACCGGCGTCCGCTGGTCCGTGCAGAGCATGACCGTGGACGGGCGCACCACCAAGGCGCCCGGCAGCGCGTACCTCGAGTTCGTCTCGGACGAGCGGGTGCGCGGCAACTACGGCTGCAACCACTTCGACGCGGAGGCCGCGGTCACCGGCGACAGCGTCGACCTCGGCAAGGCGAAGCGGACGATGATGCTCTGCGAGGACAAGGGCGTGGCCGCGTTCGAGAAGAACCTGGCCCGCGTCCTCGCCGCGAAGAACACCGTCAAGGCCGAGGGCGACAAGCAGGACCGGCTGACCCTCACGGGGGAGAACGGCGACACCGTCACCCTCGCCAAGCAGCGCGACGCCGAGCTGGTCGGCACCAAGTGGAAGGTCACGGGCCTGACCGCCGACGGCACCAGCAGCTCCCTGCCGAAGGCCGCGCGGGGCAGGGCAGGCCTCGTCTTCGACAAGGACGGCCATGCCAGCGCCCGCCTCGGCTGCAACAGCGCCCGTACCAAGGCCACCGTCAAGGACGGCCACATCACCTTCGGGCCGCTGAGCACCACCCGCATGGGCTGCATCGGAGCGGCCGGCGAGGTCGAGCAGGCGATGCTCAAGGTCCTGAAGAACAAGGTCAGTTACGACATCCAGGGCGATTCGCTCACCCTGAGGAAGCCCGACGGCAGCGGCATCGGCCTCACCGCCGCCGACGGGTGACCCGGACGGGCGGACCGGGACCTCAGGACGGATACGGCAGCAGCTGCGCGTCCGTCTTCTCCCACACCGCCTTCAACTCGGCCAGCAGCTTCGGCTCGGCGGCCGCCCGGTCCGCCTGCTCGCGCCGGTCGGCCGCCAGGTTGAACAGCTGGTCGGCGCCGCCGCTGCCCCGGTAGTACTTCCAGTCGCCGCGCCGCACGGCCCGCTCCCCGCGCACCCGCCAGAACAGCTCGCGCTGCGCCAACTCCTCGCCGCGCAGCAGATAGCCCGCGAGGCTGGTGCCGTCGAGCGGGTACGCCTTGTCGGGGCGGGCCCCGCCGATCTCCAGGAGCGTCGCGGTCCAGTCGGGGGTGAACACCGGCTCGTGGCTGACCTGCCCGCCGTCGATCCGGGCGGGCCAGCGCACGATCGTCGGGACGCGGATGCCGCCCTCCTGGAGGGACGACTTGTTGCCGGACAGCGGCCAGTTGTAGGAGAAGCGCTCACCGCCGTTGTCCGAGGCGAAGAAGACCAGCGTGTCCTGCTCCTGCCCGGACTCCTTCAGGGCCCGCAGCACCTGCCCGACCGAGCGGTCCAGGTCCTGGACCATCTCCGTGTACTTCTCGACCGATCCGCCGTCGTCGTGGAAGAGCGCCCGCTTGTCGCCCGCCTTGATCCGCCGGACGACCTCGGCGCTCGCCTCCTCGTCCCCTTCGGCGATCCACGGCCAGTGCGGGGTCGTGAAGTTCAGGTTGAGCAGCCACGGCTTGTCGCCGTGGTCCCGCCGCACGTACTCGCTCGCCCGCTCGGTCAGGATCCGCGTGTAGTAGCGCAGGTCCTTGTACTCGGCGTCGCCCTCCTTCACCTCGCCCTCGTAGAGGTCGTACTCGCCGCCGAGGCCCAGCTTCGAGTAGTACTCCAGCGCCCCGCCGAAGTTCCCGAAGAACTCGTCCCAGCCAGACTTGGTGGGCGAGTAGTCCGGCAGATAGCCGCAGTGCCACTTGCCGATCAGGGCCGTCGCGTAGCCGGCGCCGCGCAGCAGCGAGGCGAGCGTGGGGTGGTTCGGGTCGAGCCCCACGGACCGGTCGGCGATCGGCTCGGCGAGACCGCCCTTCGTACGGCCCGGATAGCGGCCGGTGTAGAGGCTGAACCGGGTCGGGGAGCAGGTCGCGGAGCCGCTGTACGCGTCCGTGAACCGGACGCCCTGCCGTGCGAGCCGGTCCAGGTTCGGCGTCTTGATGTGCGGGGCGCCGTACGAGGAGAGGTCGGCCCAGCCGAGGTCGTCGCCCAGGATGAAGAGGATGTTGGGCCGCCGCGACCCGCGCCCGGAGGCGGCCCGGAAGGGCCTCTCACGGGGCTCGGCCGCCTGCGCGGGCCGGGACGTGGCCGCCCCGACTCCGGCGGCGGCGACGGTGGCGACGGCGGCACCGCCGAGGGCGCGACGGGACAGGCGAGAGGCATGCGAAGGCATGGGGTCTCCGAGGTGATGGGCCGCCGAAGCGGCACGCGAAAGCCGCGCCTCAGCAGGGCGCGGGAATGCGGGAATGAGCGGCTCCGGCACACGGGCGGAAGCCGCCGGCCGACGGCGTACGGACGTCAGACGGACGTCGTACGGGCGTCAGGGCAGGGGAAGGTCAATCACGCACAGAGACAGATCGCGCTCGCGACACGGACCAGGTCGACGTGGCGGCGCTCCACAAGGGTGACCGCGTGGTCACGGAGTGGCTGCATGGGCAGGGACTCTGCCGAGACTGACGTACACCTGTCAACCACTGGTCCGTACTGCGGACGCAGCGATGAGTTGAGTCACATCCGCCCCGGTCAACCCGCGTAGCCCCGGTCCCCAATTCGGACCACTGCGGGATCACGACTACACTCGAAGACGTGCCACGTGGTGACGGTCGACTCAATCACGACCTGCTCCCCGGCGAGAAAGGCCCCCAGGACGCTTGTGGCGTCTTCGGTGTCTGGGCTCCGGGTGAAGAGGTCGCAAAGCTCACTTACTTCGGGCTCTACGCCCTCCAACACAGGGGTCAGGAATCCGCGGGAATCGCGGTCAGCAATGGCTCCCAGATCCTCGTCTTCAAGGACATGGGACTCGTCTCCCAGGTCTTCGACGAGACATCCCTAGGGTCCCTCCAAGGTCATATCGCGGTCGGTCACGCCCGCTACTCGACCACCGGGGCCTCCGTATGGGAGAACGCCCAGCCGACGTTCCGTGCCACCGCGCACGGCTCGATCGCCCTCGGGCACAACGGCAACCTGGTCAACACGGCGGAACTCGCCGAGCTGGTCGCCGAGCTCCCCAAGGAGAACGGGCGCGCGACCCAGGTCGCGGCCACCAACGACACCGACCTGGTGACGGCCCTGCTCGCGGGGCAGGTCGACGAGGACGGCAAGCCGCTGACCGTGGAAGATGCGGCCGCCAAGGTGCTGCCCCAGGTCAAGGGCGCCTTCTCGCTCGTCTTCATGGACGAGAACACCCTGTACGCGGGGCGTGACCCGCAGGGCATCCGCCCGCTGGTCCTCGGCCGCCTGGAGCGCGGCTGGGTCGTCGCGTCGGAGACCGCCGCGCTCGACATCTGCGGCGCCAGCTTCGTCCGCGAGATCGAGCCGGGCGAGTTCGTCGCCATCGACGAGAACGGCCTGCGAACCTCCCGTTTCGCCGAAGCAAAGCCGAAGGGTTGCGTCTTCGAGTACGTGTACCTGGCCCGTCCGGACACGGACATCGCGGGCCGGAACGTGTACCTCTCCCGTGTGGAGATGGGCCGCAGGCTCGCCAAGGAGGCTCCGGCCGACGCCGACCTCGTCATAGCCACTCCGGAATCCGGAACCCCGGCAGCGGTCGGCTACGCGGAGGCCTCCGGCATCCCGTTCGGCAACGGCCTGGTGAAGAACGCCTACGTCGGCCGCACCTTCATCCAGCCCTCCCAGACGATCCGCCAGCTCGGCATCCGTCTGAAGCTGAACCCGCTCAAGGAAGTCATCAAGGGCAAGCGACTGGTCGTCGTCGACGACTCGATCGTGCGCGGCAACACGCAGCGCGCCCTGGTCCGCATGCTCCGCGAGGCCGGCGCGGCCGAGATCCACGTCCGGATCTCCTCGCCGCCCATCAAGTGGCCCTGCTTCTTCGGCATCGACTTCGCGACCCGCGCGGAGCTGATCGCCAACGGCATGACGGTCGAGGAGATCGGCACCTCGCTCGGGGTCGACTCGCTCTCGTACATCTCCATCGACGGCATGATCGAGGCGACCACCATCGCCAAGCCGAACCTCTGCCGGGCCTGCTTCGACGGCGAGTACCCGATGGACCTTCCCGACCCGGAGCTCCTCGGCAAGCAGCTCCTGGAGACGGAACTGGCCGCAGGTCCTGCGTCCACGGCTGCGTCCGACGCGATCCGTCGCCCGTAGACCCCGTACACCCAAGCGAAAGATCCCAGGCAATGTCTGAGACCACTGGTGCCAGCTACGCGTCCGCGGGCGTCGACATCGAAGCCGGCGACCGCGCCGTCGAGCTGATGAAGGAGTGGGTGAAGAAGACGCAGCGCCCCGAGGTCCTCGGCGGCCTCGGCGGCTTCGCCGGCCTCTTCGACGCCTCTGCCCTGAAGAAGTACGAGCGTCCGCTGCTCGCCTCCGCTACCGACGGTGTCGGCACGAAGGTCGACATCGCCCGGCAGCTGGGCCGCTACGACACGATCGGCCACGACCTCGTCGCGATGGTCATGGACGACATCGTGGTGTGCGGCGCCGAACCGCTCTTCATGACCGACTACATCTGCGTGGGCAAGGTCCACCCGGAGCGGGTCGCCGGCATCGTGAAGGGCATCGCCGAGGGCTGTGTCCTCGCGGGCTGCGCCCTCGTCGGCGGCGAGACGGCGGAGCACCCGGGCCTGCTCGGCCCGGACGACTTCGACGTCGCGGGCGCCGGCACGGGCGTCGTGGAGCACGACGACCTGCTGGGCCCGGATCGCATCCGTAAGGGTGACGCGGTGATCGCCATGGCGTCCTCCGGTCTTCACTCGAACGGGTACTCGCTGGTCCGCCACGTCCTCCTGGAGCGCGCGGGGATGGACCTGGGCGAGCACGTCGAGGAACTCGGCCGCACGCTCGGCGAGGAGCTCCTGGAGCCGACGAAGATCTACTCCCTGGACTGCCTCTCGCTCATCAGCACCACCGAGGTCCACGCCTTCAGCCACATCACGGGCGGCGGCCTCGCGGCGAACCTGGCCCGCGTGATCCCGGACGGCCTGCACGCCACCGTGGACCGCTCCACGTGGACCCCGGACCCGATCTTCGACCTGGTCGGAAAGAAGGGTCAGGTCGAGCGCCTGGAGCTGGAGAAGACGCTGAACATGGGCGTCGGCATGATGGCGATCGTGCCGCAGGAGTCGGTGGAGGTCGCCCTCGCGACCCTGGCCGACCGCGGCGTGGACTCCTGGGTCGCCGGCGAGATCGTCGAGCGCGGAGAGCACGGCACGGGCGCCGAACTCACGGGTGACTACGCGAAGTAGTCCCCGTGGGGGCGCCCGCCCCTTGCGCGGACAGCACAAAACCCGGTCCGGCGTGGTGGCCACCCCGGACCGGGTGAAGTGCAGCGACCGCGAAGCCGCTGACGTGTTACGAGGTCAAGCGCCGCGGCGCTGTGACGAAGGACCGGACTGGCCGTCCTCGTCCTCGTCCTCGTCGTACGCATCCGCGTAGCGGGCGTACGGGTCGTCTTCCTCGTCGTCATCCTCGAAAGGCTCGCCGTTCGGCGGCTGATTCGATACCGGATCCGACGTGGATGCGCCTAGCTCGTTGGCCAGACGCGACAGGTCAGTCCCGCCGCTGTTGTACTTCAGCTGGCGGGCGACCTTCGTCTGCTTGGCCTTGGCCCGGCCGCGCCCCATGGCTCGACCCCCTCGGTGATGGGGCTTCATGGCCCCAGAGTCTTGACACGCGTACATGATCTGGAACGGACTCCCCGCAGGGAGACCGGTCCGTAGGGCTTCCACGGTACCTGAGCCCACGCCCATACGGTACGTCGCCCGCAGGACGCGCGTGTGCGCAGGACCAGCCAGGAGCCCTTTCCTCGCTGGTCAGCTGCGATTTTAACCTCTTCCCGAGGAGCGACCCGCCGAGGGGCGTGATGCTCGTTACCCAAGGGCCTGCATCAGCCCCGTCCGCGTGCCTCCGCCATCCGCTGCTCGGCGATCCTGTCGGCCGCCGCGGCCGGCGGAATCCCATCGGTCTTCGCACGAGCAAAGATGGAAAGAGTCGTGTCGAAGATCTTCGCGGCCTTGCCCTTGCACCGGTCGAAGTCGAAGCCGTGCAGCTCGTCGGCGACCTGGATGACGCCGCCCGCGTTGACCACATAGTCCGGTGCGTAGAGGATCCCGCGGTCCGCGAGGTCCTTCTCGACGCCCGGGTGCGCGAGCTGGTTGTTGGCCGCGCCGCACACCACCTTCGCGGTCAGTACCGGCACGCTGTCGTCGTTCAGCGCCCCGCCCAGGGCGCAGGGCGCGTAGATGTCGAGCCCCTCCACGCGGATCAGGGCCTCGGTGTCGGCCGCGACCGCGACCTCGGGGTGCCGGTCGGTGATCTGCCGCACGGACTCCTCGCGGACATCGGTCACCACGACCTCGGCGCCGTCCGCCAGGAGGTGCTCGACGAGATGGTGGCCGACCTTGCCCACACCGGCGACGCCGACCTTGCGGCCGCGCAGCGTGGGGTCGCCCCACAGGTGCTGGGCGCTGGCCCGCATGCCCTGGAAGACGCCGAAGGCGGTGAGCACCGAGGAGTCGCCGGCGCCGCCGTTCTCGGGGGAGCGGCCGGTGGTCCAGCGGCACTCGCGGGCCACGACGTCCATGTCGGCGACGTACGTGCCGACGTCGCACGCGGTGACGTAGCGGCCACCGAGCGAGGCGACGAACCGGCCGTAGGCGAGGAGCAGCGCCTCGCTCTTGATCGTCGCCGGATCGCCGATGATCACGGCCTTGCCGCCGCCGTGGTCGAGCCCGGCCAGGGCGTTCTTGTAGGACATGCCGCGGGCGAGGTTCAGCGCGTCGGCGACCGCCGCCTCCTCGGAGGCGTACGGATAGAAGCGCGTGCCGCCGAGGGCCGGGCCCAGGGCGGTGTCGTGCAGGGCGATGACGGCCTTGAGGCCGCTGGCCCGGTCCTGGCAGAGGACGACCTGTTCGTGGCCGCCCTGTTCCGAGTGGAAGAGCGTGTGCAGGACGCCTGGGGCGCCGGAGGTGTCAGAGGTGGTGACAGCGTCGCCGGTCACATCGGTCACTGTGGTGACTCCCAAGTACATAGCGGCGGTTGGGCGGAATCCCGTGCGGGTGGCGGGCCTTCCGTCGGTGCTTGTGGGCAAGAGATTAGAGCGTGCGCGGGCCCGCCACGGGCGCAGTGCCAAGGATCACCCTCGCGCGTCCGCGGGGGGCGCAAGCAGGCCCGAATCCCGCCGCGTCGCCACGTGGGACGATTTGCAGTGTTTTCCAGCCGGTGGGCGGGGGAGGGAGCAGCCGTGCCCAAGGTGTCCTCGGTGTCTGTCCCGTACGCGGCCTATCTGCGCGTGTACGAACCCCTCGCAGCCTTCCCGCAGCCGGAGCGCGGCCATTGGGAGCGCTACGCGAAACGCGAGAGCCTCCCCTCCTATCAGGATGAATTGCGCCGTTCTTTGGCCGATCTGTTGCCCACGCCACCGGTGCCCGTGCCGGTGCACGAGAGCGACGACGCGTTCGTGATCGTGATCGACGGGGTGGTGTGCGTGTGCCCCTGGCGCACCCGGCTGCGCGGCTGGCAGGCCCTGGACGAGCTGCCGGGCGAGCTGCCGCCCACGGTCCTGGACGCGGCGATCCCCCCGGTGGTGCGCCGGCAGTCGGCCGCCGATTACGACCGCTGGCTGGAGCGCAATCCGGACGCAAGGCCCTGGATCCGGACGTCCACGTGGCAGGTGCCGATCAACTGGTTCGTGCTCGTGTCGGACGACGAGCGCGAGTACGAGCAGAAGAGCGACGAGGGCGGGACGCAGGGCGTCGGCGTCCCGCGGCTGCGCTACCGCACGCCGATGGTGCAGGCCAGGCGCCGGGTCGCGCGGGGTCTGAAGACGCTGAAGGACTCGATCGAGGAAGGCCCCCTGATCGACGGCCTGGTAGATGTGGGGCGCTGGCTCGAGGAGTTCCACCCCCGTTCGTACGTCGAGCTCGACTACGGCGGGCTCGTGCACGCACTGCCGCAGGACTTCCTCGAGGAGGACCACTCGGCGGCGGATGTCGCCGAGGGCATCGAGGCGCTGCGCGTCGGTGACGAGGACGGCGCAGGAGAGGCGTACGCGAGGCTTGTGGAACGCTGGCGGTCGGCGCGCGACCGGCAGTTCGCGAACTGAACCCCCAAGTGAGGCCGCTCACACCGGCCTTCGGGACCTACGTCCCGATCCGGGCGTTTGCCTCAAGCGTGACGGACGGCACTTACGGGGACCTTGCGCCCATCACCCCTCCTCGTGCCAAAATAGGACAAGGAGTCCGGGGAGGGCTCCTTCCGTCCAACTAAGTCCAACCATGGACGGATTACTCAGCATTGCACTGCCGCTGGGGGGTCTGATGGCTCCTGATCGCTCTGTGACTGATCGTCACTGTGGCGTGACTGTCCGCTATGGCACGGTCCATCGGCATCCGTCGCTGATGAACACCTGGGAGGGCAATTCCATCGGTTTGGCCGACGTGGCTGGACGGATGGTGTAGTTGTAGTGCCGAGGACAAGCCGTTCGTCCTATAACCGACTCGACTCGCGTCCGCCATTTCGGGCAACGCGGGTCAAGGTGCAGAATTTAGAGGAATGAACCGAGAAGGTTCGGTTCTCCGAGGAGGCCGCTCATGACCGCTCGCACCCCTGATGCCGAGCCGCTGCTGACCCCGGCTGAGGTCGCCACGATGTTCCGCGTCGACCCCAAGACGGTCACGCGCTGGGCGAAGGCTGGCAAGCTCACGTCGATTCGTACGCTCGGCGGACACCGCCGCTACCGCGAGGCCGAGGTCCGCGCACTGCTTGCGGGCATCCCGCAGCAGCGCAGCGAGGCCTGAGGCACCGCATAACGCAGCAATACGGGCGTTTCAGGTCCCCCAACCTGTCGCGCGCCCACCCATAGCTCCACTCGACGCGGGTCCTGCCCCAACAGGACTCCTTCTTATGAAGACCGCCGAGGCGTCATCTCAACAGCCTCATGGAAGCGTCACTCGATCGCGCTGGACTCCGCCGGGTCCAGCGCGATCTTTTTTGTGCGCGCGGGCCGGCCTGCGGTGGGGGTTCCTGTGCACCCCTGTGGCCACCTGTCGGGGGTAGTGCAATTGCACATATTAAATTGAGCCGTTGTAGGAAGGGGGTAAGAAACGGTGTTTCCAAAACAACTTCGGTGACACCCGTCACACACCCTGTCGCTTGTTGCAGGTGACACCCTTGCGCTATTGGGGCTCTCGGGGCCGCTGTGCGCTCCTGCCGTGTCGTCGACTCTCCCCAGGCTCCCACCAGTTGACGCCTCGCAGGGTCGCCTTTGGTCACCCCTTCGAGGGTCTTTCGTCCCTGCCGACCCCACGGGCGCTCCCACGGCGCTCCAGAGGCCTTCCTGGCGGGCCCCTGAGCGGCCGCGAGGGTGACGGGTGCTCAACGGGCCGGGCCGGGCGCCCTCGTGGCGTCCTGGCGATGGCCGTGCAGGGCCGTGCACGGCCGCGCATCCCCTGGGAACGAAAGAACCCCCGCACCGTACGGTGCGGGGGTTCTTCTTTACTGCGGTCCTGACGGGATTTGAACCCGCGGCCTCCACCTTGACAGGGTGGCGAGCACTCCAAACTGCTCCACAGGACCAGGTTTTCGCTGCGCTGTACTGCGTTGCGCTGCGAGACAGGACTCTACAGCAGCGCAGGCCGTGCGGTCGAACTCACCCTGCGCGGTCGCCCGGTCACGGAACCTGGGCGTCGATCGCCTTCACGATCCGCTTGTCCGAGACCGGGTACGCCGTGCCCAGCGCGTGGGCGAAATAGCTGACCCGCAGCTCCTCGATCATCCAGCGGATGTCGAGCACCTCCTGCGGCACGGGCCGCCCCTGCGGCATCTGCTCAAGGAGCCACAGGTACTCGTCCCGCATCTCGTGGACCTTCTCCATGCGGGTGGTGTCCCGCTGGACGTTGGTCGGCATCTGCTGGAGCCGGCGGTCGGCCGCGACGAGATAGCGCATCAGGTCGGGCAGCCGCCGCAGCCCGGTGGCCGTGACGAAGCCCGGCTTCACCAGCTCGTTCAACTGGGTGCGCACGTCCTGGAGGTTGGGCAGCAGCACCGCGCTCTTCGTGGACTTCAGGCGCCGCTCGCAGGCCTGCCAGGCCGCCAGGACCTGCTGCACCTGCCCGACCGCCTTCACCGTGGTGTCGACGATCTCCGCGCGCACCTTGTCGTAGAGCTTGCGGTACGACTCCTCGTCCCAGGCGGGCCCGCCGAAGTCGCCCATGAGCTTGTCCGCCGCGGCCATCGCGCAGTCGTCGAAGAGCGCCTGGACCGAGCCGTGCGGGTTCGCGGACAGGGCGAGCTTCTGCGCGTTGCTCAGCTTGTCCGAGGCGAACTTGCCGGGGTTCACCGGGATGTTGCGCAGGATGAGCCGGCGCGTGCCCTTCCACATCGCCTGCGCCTGCTCGGCCTCGCTGTCGAAGAGGCGTACGGAGACGGTGTCGCCGTCGTCGACCAGGGCCGGGTAGGCCTTCACGGGCTGGCCCGCGCGGCGGGTCTCGAAGACCTTCGACAGCGTGCCGACGGTCCAGTCGGTGAGGCCCTTGCGCTCCACGGACGGCCCGCCGGAGCGCTCCGCGGTGGCCTTGGCCGCCTGCGAGATCGCCTGCCGGGCCTTCGGCTTCAGCCGGAGCTTGAGCGCCTCCAGGTCCTTGTCCTCGGCGAGCTTGCGGCGCCGCTCGTCGACGATCCGGAAGGTGACCTTCAGATGGTCCGGTACGCGGCTCAGGTCGAAGTCGTCCGGCGAGACCGGGACGCCGACCATCTGCTGCAACTCGCGCGCGAGCGTGACCGGCAGGGCCTCCTGCAACGGCACCGCACGGTCCAGGAACGCCTTCGCGTAGTTCGGCGCGGGCACGTAGTTGCGCCGGATCGGCTTGGGGAGGGAGCGGATCAGCTCGATCACCACGTCCTCGCGCAGGCCGGGGATCTGCCAGTCGAAGCCCTCGTCGGTGACCTGGTTGAGCACCTGGAGCGGAATGTGGACGGTCACGCCGTCCGCGTCCGCGCCCGGCTCGAACTGGTACGTCACCCGGAACTTGAGGCCGCCCTGGCGCCAGCTGTCCGGGTAGTCGTCCTTCGTGACTGCTTCCGCGGACTCGCGGATCAGCATCGAGCGCTCGAAGTCGAGGAGTTCGGGCTCCTCGCGCTTCTTCTGCTTCCACCAGGAGTCGAAGTGGGCGCCGGACACGACGTGTTCGGGGACCCGATGGTCGTAGAAGTCGAAGAGGGTGTCGTCGTCGACCACGATGTCGCGGCGCCGGGCCCGGTGCTCCAACTCCTCGACCTCGGTGAGGAGTTTGCGGTTGTCGGCGAAGAACTTGTGGTGCGTGCGCCAGTCGCCCTCGACCAGGGCGTTGCGGATGAACAGCTCGCGGCTGATCTCGGCGTCGATCCGCCCGTAGTTCACCTTGCGCTGGGCGACGAGCGGGACGCCGTACAGCGTGACCTTCTCGTACGCCATCACGGCCGCCTGATCCTTCTCCCAGTGCGGCTCGCTGTACGTGCGCTTCAGCAGGTGCTCGGCGAGCGGCTCGACCCACTCGGGCTCGATCTTCGCGTTGACGCGCGCCCACAGGCGGCTGGTCTCCACGAGCTCCGCGGACATCACGAACCGCGGGGGCTTCTTGAAGAGGGCCGAGCCGGGGAAGATCGCGAACTTGGCGTTGCGGGCGCCGACGTACTCATTGCGCCCGCGGTCGCGGCCGGCCTGTTTGGGGTCCTTGGCCTGCGACTCCTTGGTCTCCTTCACATCTTTCATGCCGATGTGCGAAAGCAAACCGGAAAGAAGTGAGACGTGGATGGAGTCGGCCGCCGCGGGGGTGTCGGCGTCGCCCAGATGGATGCCCATCTGCTTCGCGACCGTCCGCAGTTGCGTGTAGATGTCCTGCCACTCACGGATGCGCAGGAAGTTCAGGTACTCGCGCTTGCACATGCGGCGGAACGCGGAGGAGCCCAGTTCCTTCTGCTGCTCGCGCACGTACCGCCAGAGGTTCAGGAACGCGAGGAAATCGCTCGTCTCGTCCTTGAAGCGGGCGTGCTGCTGGTCGGCCTGCGCCTGCTTGTCGGAGGGGCGCTCGCGCGGGTCCTGGATGGAGAGCGCCGCGGCGATCACCATGACCTCGCGCACGCAGCCGTTCTTGTCGGCCTCCAGGACCATGCGGGCCAGGCGCGGGTCGACGGGGAGCTGGGCGAGCTTGCGGCCCTGCTCCGTGAGCCGCTTGCGTACGTCCTTCTGGGTGGGGTCCAACGCGCCCAGTTCTTGGAGGAGTTGGACGCCGTCGCGGATGTTGCGGTGGTCCGGCGGGTCGATGAACGGGAACTTCTCGATCTCGCCGAGCCCCGCCGAGGTCATCTGGAGGATGACGGAGGCCAGGTTCGTCCGGAGGATCTCCGCGTCCGTGAACTCCGGGCGGGCGAGGAAGTCGTCCTCGGAGTAGAGGCGGATGCAGATGCCGTCGGACGTACGGCCGCAGCGGCCCTTGCGCTGGTTGGCGCTCGCCTGGCTGACCGGCTCGATGGGCAGCCGCTGCACCTTCGTACGGTGCGAATAGCGCGAGATGCGGGCCGTGCCCGGGTCGATCACGTACTTGATGCCGGGGACCGTCAGGGAGGTCTCCGCGACGTTCGTGGCGAGCACGATGCGGCGGACCGTTCCCGCACCGGGTCGCTGGAAGACGCGGTGCTGCTCGGCGTGCGAGAGCCGCGCGTACAGCGGCAGGACCTCGGTGAACTTGTACTTCTTCTTCTCCAGCGCGTCCGCCGTGTCGCGGATCTCGCGCTCCCCGGAGAGGAAGACCAGGACATCGCCGGGGCCCTCCTTCTGGAGCTCCTCGACGGCGTCCGTGATCGCGGTGATCTGGTCGCGGTCGGCGTCGTCGCCCGCCTCCTCCAGGAGCGGGCGGTACCGCACCTCCACCGGATACGTACGGCCGCTGACCTCGACGATCGGGGCGTCCCCGAAGTGCCGCGAGAAGCGCTCGGGGTCGATGGTCGCGGAGGTGATGACGACCTTGAGGTCCGGGCGCTTCGGCAGCAGCTGCGCCAGATAGCCGAGCAGGAAGTCGATGTTCAGGGACCGCTCGTGGGCCTCGTCGATGATGATCGTGTCGTACGCGCGCAGCTCGCGGTCCGTCTGGATCTCGGCGAGCAGGATGCCGTCCGTCATCAGCTTGACGAAGGTGCCGTCCTGGTCGACCTGGTCCGTGAACCGGACCTTCCAGCCGACCGCCTCGCCCAGCGGCGTGTGCAGCTCGTCGGCGACGCGCTCGGCGACCGTGCGGGCGGCGATGCGGCGGGGCTGGGTGTGCCCGATCATGCCGCGCACCCCGCGGCCGAGCTCCAGGCAGATCTTCGGGATCTGCGTGGTCTTTCCCGATCCGGTCTCACCGGCGACGATCACGACCTGGTGGTCGCGGATCGCGTCGGCGATCTCGTCCTTCTTCTGGCTGACCGGGAGCTGCTCGGGATACGTGACGTCGAGGGCCGCGCGGCGCTCGCGGCGGGTGTCCGTACGGACGGCGGCCTTCTCGGCCTCCGCTCCGATCTCCGCGACGACGGCGGCACGCGCCTCCGGCTTACGGATCTTGCGGGCGCCTTCGAGCCTGCGCCCGAGGCGGTGCGCATCGCGCAGGGACAGCTCGGAGATCCGCCGCGCTACGGCGGCGAACTGATCGGCGGCGGGGGCAGGCTGCGTAGACATACGTCCTCAAGGATCTCACCTCGGGGAAATGTGTGGCGACCGGTTTTGCGGGCGGTGCCCCGGGGCGGCCGGGGCCCGCGTCCGGATGTAGAGCGCCGACGCGTGGCTTAACGTGCGGATATGTCGCACTTGCCCGATGAGCCGGAACCGGCGCACGACGAGCCCGAACCGGAGAAGGAGCCCGCGCACCCGCCGCACGGCGCGCACGGCCGCCCGCCGAGCGGGCCCGAGCGCTGGAGCGGCTTCAAGCAGTCGCCCTTCTTCCCGGCGACCGTGCTCGTCCTCATCCTGGCCGCGGCGGCCGCCCTCTTCGCCGGCTCGTACACGTACTCCATGGCGAACCCGACGCCGCACCACATCCCGACCGGCGTCACCGGCGAGCACGACGCCGCGCGGAGCAGCGCGTTCGTCGGGGCGATGGAGAAGGCCCTCGACGCCCAGCTCGACCTCAAGGTGTACGACTCACCGAAGAAGGCCCGCGAGGCGCTCGACGCCCAGAAGATCTACGCGGTGTTCGACGTGCGGGCCAACGGGGCCCGCGTCCGCCTCGACGTCTCCGGAGCCTCCGGCGTCACCGTCGCCCAGGTCTTCACCGAGGCGGCGCCCCCGGTCAGCAAGGCGACCGGCATCCCCGTGACCGTGAAGGACGTGAACCCGTTGCAGGGCGGCGACCCGCGCGGCCTCACGATCTTCTACATCACGCTCGCCGCGGTGATCATCGGCTTCGTCGGCGCCATTCAGCTCAGCGTGCACGCGCGCGGACTCAACCCCGCCGAGCGGATCGCCTTCACGGTCGCCTACGCGCTCCTCGGCGGCTTCGCCATCGCGGCGGTCGCGGACTGGGGGCTCGGCGCGGTGGACCTGCCCTTCGTCGAGTCCTGGCTGATCCTCGCGCTGACGATGTTCACCTGCGGCATGGTCTTCACGATGTTCAACACGTTCTTCCACCGCTGGGCGATGATCCCGACCTGGGGCCTGCTCGTGCTGCTCGGCAACCCGGCGTCCGGCGGCGCGGTCGCACCCCCGCTGCTCCCCACGTTCATCGGCCGCCTCGGCCAGTGGCTGCCGCCGGGCGCCTCGTACAACGCCCAGCACACGGCGGTCTACTTCCAGGGCAACCAGCACGTCTTCCCGTTCCTGGTGCTCGCCGGCTGGTCCGTGGTCTCCTGCGCCCTCTTCTGGTTCTGGCGCCACCGCCACCCCGGCGGCCGTGGAACCGGTCCGCTGCACGCGGCGCCGGTCTGACCGGGGAGAGTGCGGCGGCACAGGGAGAACACCGGCCCGGGAAACGCAATAGGCCCCGTCCGAAGACGGGGCCTAGTTCCTGTGGCTGGGGCCGGGATCGAACCGGCGACCTATCGCTTTTCAGGCGATCGCTCGTACCAACTGAGCTACCCAGCCACGAAGTCCACGAGGAACTTCAGCGGTCCTGACGGGATTTGAACCCGCGGCCTCCACCTTGACAGGGTGGCGAGCACTCCAAACTGCTCCACAGGACCTTGCTGTTGTGCGAGACAAGCGAGAGCAAGTGTCTCACACGGTTGTGCGTGCCCCCAACGGGATTCGAACCCGTGCTACCGCCTTGAAAGGGCGGCGTCCTAGGCCGCTAGACGATGAGGGCTATCGGCCCGCCTGCGCGCTTTGCAGCGCGTCGGGGACGTGAGAAGCATATGGGATGCAGGGAGCTATCGCCAAAACGGTTTACGGGGAGCTCTCCCCAGGGCTCGGCGAGGGGGTCGCACCGGGCTGGTTCTCCTGCGGCAGATGGCGGCTGACCTCCGCCTTCGTCAGGCCGAGACCGCCCAGCCGGATCTCGTCCCAGGCCTGTAGACGCCTGCTGTCCCGGTCCAGGTAGAGGACCGAGGCCTCGACCGGATCGGGCTTGCCGTCGTCGACCGCGCGCAGGCCGCTGCCGCCGGTCGAGCCCTCGACGCGCAGCCGGGTGCCGAGCGGGAGCACCTCCATCTCCTGGTGGTGGATGTGCCCCGCAAGGACCAGCGGCACCTCACCGTCCACCTCGCGGGCCGCGGCCGGCTCATGGGCGAGCGCGATGTCGACCGGGGTGCCCGCCGCCCGCTGGTCGCGCAGCGCCGACGCCAGCCGGACGCCCGCGAGCCGCTCGGCCGGATCGCCCTGCGCCTTCACCGCGCGGTCCGGGGTGTACTGCGGGTCGCCCGTCCCGGCGAAGCGCAGGCCCGCGACCGTGACGGCCTTCCCGTCGTCGAGGACGCGGACGTTCTTGAAGCGCTTCCGGTCGGAGAGGTACTTCTGCGTCGCGTTCTTCGAGTCGTGGTTGCCGCGGATCCAGACGTAGGGCGCCTTCAGGTGCTTGATCGGGTCGAGGAACGCGTTCTCCGCCTTCGAGCCGTGGTCCATCGTGTCGCCGGTGTCGACGATCACGGAGATCCGGTACTGCTCCACCAGCGAGGCGATGATCTTCCACGACGCCGGGTTCAGGTGGATGTCCGACACGTGCAGGACCCGGATCGTCGAGGGGTCCGGCTGGTACGTGGGGAGCGTGGACGTCGCGTCGTAGAGCTTGGTGACGTTCGTGACCAGGAGCGCCAACTCCTTTTGGTACACGTCGAACTCGGTCACGATCGAGCGGGCGCTGCCGACCACGGACGGCGCCGAGGAGAGCAGCCCCGAGAACTTCGGCTCCAGGACGGACTCCGGGTTCCACGTCGCGTACGCCGTGCCGCCGGAGGCCGCGAGGAGGGTGAGCGCCAGGCCGCCGGCGGCCAGCGCGCGGCGCGGGCGGCGGTAGACCACGAGGCCGAGCGTCGTGGCGCCGGCGACCACCGCCACGCAGGAGCGCAGGGCCAGGTCGACCGTGCCGTGCTCGACGTCGCGAGCGACCTCGTCCTGGAGTCCGGAGAACCGCTCGGGGTGGTCGACGAGGACCTGGGCGCGGGCCGGATCGATGCGGTCCACGTCGACGTCGAGGCGGATCGGCGCCGTGTGCGAGTGCAGTTCAAGGGCGCCGAGCGGCGACACGTTGATCTTCGTACCGCCCGAGAACGACGGGCGCAGCGTCATCTTCGTGTCCATGGGCCCCACCGGCGTCCGCACGCTGCCGACGATCAGCAGCCCCAGCCAGGCGCCGAGCAGCACGACGGCGACCAGGCCGAGGGCGCGCACATACGGGTGCGGCGGATGGACCAGTTGCAGGACCGGGCCGGGGTGCCGGTCACGGTAGTGACGCAGGAGGGCAGCGGGGGCGGTGCGAAAGCCCCGGATGCGGCGGCGGACTCCACGTATGGCGGCGGCTGGCGAGCGGGCCATTGCTCCCGTATGCCCAAGTGCACGGGTGGATATGCGGGTTGTACCGGACAATGGCCGTGTGCTGGAGATGACGCGCGAGACGTTCGAGGAACTGGTCGCCGAGGCGCTCGACCGGATCCCGCCCGAGCTGACCCGACTCATGGACAACGTGGCGGTGTTCGTGGAGGACGAACCCCCCGCCGAGGACCCCGACCTGCTCGGGCTCTACGAAGGGACGCCGCTGACCGAGCGGGGCGAGTGGTACGCGGGGGTGCTGCCGGACCGGATCACCATCTACCGGGGGCCGACGCTGCGGATGTGCGGGTCCAGGGAGGACGTGGTCACGGAGACCGAGGTGACCGTGGTGCACGAGATCGCACACCACTTCGGGATCGACGACGCGCGGCTGCACGCGCTCGGATACGGCTGAGGCGCGTGGCACACGGGTGAGGCACGGGTGAGGCCCCCGCGCTGATTGTGGGGGCTTTGTGCGGTGCTCGCGCGGCGCGTGTCCTCGTGCGGGCGACAGGAGTTGGGGACGGTACCCCCCCCCATGGTGACCCCGTCTCGTGCACCGGAGGTGCTCGCCCGTGCGCCAGTTGTCCGTATCGCCACGCGCCCTGTCGCTCAGTGCGCTCCGTCTGGGCCGGCTGGCCGCGACGACGGTGGCCGTCGCCGCGGCCGCCGGCTGCATGAGCGTGGGCGCCGACGGCACGGGCGCGGCCACCCACTCCCCGCCGCAGCGGGGCTCCGGCGCCGCGCCCGACGGCGGCAACGCGGTCCCGGACGGCGGGGCGGACGTGGGGGCGCGCGTCGGCGACGCCTCGGAGATGCCCTCGCGGCGGCCCGCCTCGCCCGAGGTCCAGGACACGCCCTCCTCCGCCTCCCCCACGCGGACGAAGGCCTCCGCCCCGGGCCCGACACCCGCCTCGCCGTCCCGCAGCGTGCCGCAGCGGCCCTCGCAGCGGCCGACGTCCCCCAGCGCGACGACCACCCCCTCGCCCACGAAGTCGTCCCCCGCCCCCTCCACGTCGCCGCCGACCGCCGAGCCCTCGTCCTCGGCGCACGAGGAGACCGCGTCGGAGCGGGCCAGTGAACCGCGACCGCAGGCGGGGGACCCGGCCTAGGGCCCTTCTGACGGATCCTGCTGGGGTCGCGGGCCCTGGCACGCGCATCTGCGGCGTTGTCGTCGGTTGCCAACTTCCCCAAGCTCTCGGCTTCGCTCGAGCAGGGGAGGCCCCATTCGCGTTGACGCCCTCCTCCGCCTTGCAGCTGCACGCACCAGAACCCACTCGGGAAGCCGAATGACACGGCCTCCGGGGTCCAGCCTGACCCGTCAGAAGGACCCTAGGGCGAGTCCGGCCCGGAGGGCCTGGTCGTCGTGTGATCGGGGTCTCAACGACCCGGTTTGCCTCGGGGGGTGGAGGGTGCGTATGGTGGTAGATCGTTTGATCCCATTTGCCCGGCGCCGTCAAGAGAGCGCCGCGTGGCGCGTACTCTCCCTTGCCGTGGCTGGACCGCATTGAGGCGGTCGATTTGCTGAATTGCGAATACACGGAGTTGCGGGCGCGTGCCGAGACTCCGGAAGGTTTCGCATTTCGCATGTCCATTTCCACTGAGAACATCGCCGACCAGGCCGTCGAGAACGACATCGACACGGACACGGTCGACATCATCGAGAACGACGAGCCCACCATCACGTTCGCCGATCTCGGTCTCCCCGAGCCGGTCGTGCGCAAGCTCGCGCAGAACGGTGTGACCACCCCCTTCCCGATCCAGGCCGCGACCATCCCGGACGCCCTGGCAGGCAAGGACATCCTCGGCCGCGGCCGCACCGGCTCCGGCAAGACCCTCTCGTTCGGTCTGCCGACGATGGCCCGCCTGGCCGGCGCCCGCAGCGAGAAGCACAAGCCGCGCGCCGTCATCCTCACCCCGACCCGCGAGCTCGCGATGCAGGTCGCGGACGCGCTCCAGCCCTACGGCGACCAGGTCGGCCTCAAGATGAAGGTCGTCTGCGGCGGTACGTCGATGGGCAACCAGATCTACGCCCTGGAGCGCGGCGTCGACATCCTCGTCGCCACCCCGGGCCGCCTGCGCGACCTCATCAACCGCGGCGCCTGCGACCTGAGCAACATCGAGGTCGCCGTCCTCGACGAGGCCGACCAGATGTCCGACCTGGGCTTCCTGCCCGAGGTCACCGAGCTGCTCGACCAGGTTCCGGCCGGCGGCCAGCGCATGCTCTTCTCCGCCACCATGGAGAACGAGATCAAGACGCTCGTCACCCGCTACCTGAACGACCCGGTCTCGCACGAGGTCGACAGCGCCCAGGGCAACGTCACGACGATGTCGCACCACATCCTCGTCGTGAAGCCCAAGGACAAGGCCCCGGTCACCGCGGCCATCGCCGCCCGCAAGGGCCGCACCATCATCTTCGTCCGCACCCAGCTGGGCGCCGACCGCATCGCCGAGCAGCTCCGCGACGCCGGTGTGAAGTCCGACGCGCTGCACGGCGGCATGACGCAGGGCGCCCGTACCCGCGTCCTCGAGGACTTCAAGAAGGGCTACGTCAACGCCCTCGTCGCCACCGACGTCGCCGCCCGCGGCATCCACGTCGACGACATCGACCTGGTCCTGAACGTGGACCCGGCCGGCGACCACAAGGACTACCTGCACCGCGCGGGCCGCACCGCGCGTGCCGGCCGCACCGGCACGGTCGTCTCCCTGTCGCTGCCGCACCAGCGCCGCCAGATCTTCCGCCTCATGGAGGACGCGGGCGTCGACGCCGGGCGTCACATCATCCAGGGCGGCGCCGCCTTCGACCCGGAGGTCGCCGAGATCACCGGCGCCCGCTCCATGACCGAGGTCGAGGCCGAGTCCGCGGGCAACGCCGCGCAGCAGGCCGAGCGCGAGGTCACCGACCTGACCAAGCAGCTGGAGCGCGCCACCCGTCGCGCCGCCGAGCTGCGCGAGCAGGCCGACCGCCTCACCGCCCGCGCCGCCCGTGACCGCGGCGAGGACGAGGAGGGCGTGGCCGCCGCCGTCACCGCCGCCCAGGAGGCCGCCGCCGAGCAGGCCGCCAAGGCCGCCGCTGCCGCCGAGGAGGCGGAGCGCCAGGAGCGCGCCGAGCGTTCCTCCTACGAGTCGCGTCCGCGCCGCGACGAGCGGGGCAACTTCGAGCGCCGCGACAACCGCGGTGGCGACCGTGGCGGTTTCCGCGGTGGCGACCGTGGTGGCGACAAGGGCGGCTTCCGCCGCGACGACCGTCGTGACGGTGACAAGGGCGGCTTCCGCCGGGACAACGACCGTGGTGGCCGCTCCTTCGAGCGCCGCGACAACGACCGTGGCGGCCGTTCTTTCGAGCGTCGTGACGACCGGGGCGGCGACCGTGGCGGCTTCCGCCGGGACGACCGTGGCGGCGACAAGGGCGGCTTCCGCCGCGACGACCGCCGGGACAACGACCGTGGCGGCCGTTCTTTCGAGCGTCGTGACGACCGCGGTGGCGACCGTGGCGGCTTCCGCCGGGACAACGACCGCGGCGGCTTCAACCGCGACGACCGTGGCGGCCGTCCCTTCGAGCGCCGTGACAACGACCGTGGCGGCTTCCGCCGCGACGACCGTCCCTCGGGCCACCGGGGCAGCGACCGTCCGTTCAACCGCGACCGCCAGGGCGACCGCCCCTCCTCCGGCGGCCACCGTCCCTACGGCCGCCGTGACGACCACCGCGGCGCCGGCACCGGCTCCTCCTTCGGCCGCCGCGACGACAAGCCGCGCTGGAAGCGCAACGGCTGACCGTTCCTGACGCGACAGGGCCGCGGCCCCACTCCCTCACGGGGGTGGGGCCGCGGCCTTTTCCGTACCGGGCACCGGAGTTGGGCCTTGATCGGCCGCATGTCGCGCCCCCGGCGAGGGAATCGCTGGGGGCATGACAAGTGATGCCAGCAGAGCCACTGACGCGCAGCAGTCGGCCGTGGCCGCGGGCTCCGACGAGGAGCGCCTCGCCCAGCTCGGCTACACGCAGGTCCTCGCCCGCCGCATGTCGGCCTTCTCCAACTACGCCGTCTCCTTCACGATCATCTCGGTCCTCTCGGGCTGTCTGACGCTCTATCTGTTCGGCATGAACACGGGCGGGCCCGTCCTCATCACCTGGGGCTGGGTCGGGGTCGGCCTGATGACCCTCTTCGTGGGCCTGGCGATGGCCGAGATCTGCTCGGCGTATCCGACGTCGGCGGGGCTGTACTTCTGGGCGTACCGGCTCGCGCCGGAGCGCAGCGCGGCGGCGTGGGCGTGGTTCACGGGATGGTTCAACGTCCTGGGTCAGGTGGCCGTGACCGCCGGTATCGACTTCGGTGCGGCGTCCTTCCTCGGGGCGTACCTGAACCTCCAGTTCGGCTTCGAGGTGACGCCGGGCCGGACGATCCTGCTCTTCGCCGGGATCCTGCTGCTGCACGGACTCCTCAACACCTTCGGCGTCCGCATCGTCGCCTTCCTCAACAGCGTCAGCGTGTGGTGGCACGTGCTGGGCGTCGCGGTGATCGTCGGCGCGCTCGCCTTCGCGCCGGACAGCCACCAGTCGGCGTCCTTCGTCTTCGGCGAGTTCGTGAACAACACGGGCTGGGGGAGCGGTCTGTACGTCGTGCTGATCGGGCTGCTGATGGCGCAGTACACCTTCACCGGGTACGACGCGTCGGCGCACATGACGGAGGAGACGCACGACGCGTCCACGGCGGGCCCGAAGGGGATCGTCCGCTCGATCTGGACGTCGTGGATCGCCGGCTTCGTCCTCCTGCTCGGCTTCACCTTCGCGATCCAGTCGTACGACGGCGCGCTGAACTCGCCGACCGGCGCGCCGCCCGCCCAGATCCTCCTGGACGCCCTCGGAGCGACGGCCGGGAAGCTGCTGCTCCTGGTGGTGATCGGCGCCCAGCTGTTCTGCGGAATGGCGTCCGTGACGGCCAACTCCCGCATGATCTACGCGTTCTCGCGCGACGGGGCGCTGCCGTTCTCCCGCGTGTGGCACACGGTGAGCCCGCGCACCCGCACCCCCGTCGCGGCGGTCTGGCTCGCGGCGGCGGGGGCCCTGGTCCTCGGCCTGCCGTACCTGATCAACGTCACCGCGTACGCGGCCGTGACGTCCATCGCCGTCATCGGCCTCTACATCGCGTACGTCATCCCGACACTGCTGCGGCTGCGCAAGGGCGACGCCTTCGAGCGGGGGCCGTGGCACCTGGGCCGCTGGTCGACGGTGATCGGTGTGGTGGCGGTGGCCTGGGTCGTCGTGATCACGGTCCTCTTCATGCTGCCGCAGGTCTCCCCGGTCACCTGGGAGACCTTCAACTACGCCCCGATCGCTGTGCTGGTGGTCCTCGGTTTCGCGGGCACGTGGTGGGGGGTGTCGGCTCGGCACTGGTTCCTGCGCTGACGCTCCGCCCGGCGCGCGGGACCCGGGATGCCGATACCCGATCGGCCTCCCGGCGACGGCGGGCTATGCTCGGGGGTGCGTCGGCTCAGGTCGGCGTGTGGACCCTTAGCTCAATTGGCAGAGCAGTGGACTTTTAATCCATTGGTTGTGGGTTCGAGTCCCACAGGGTCTACGGAAAGTAGGCGGGGTGCACCCCCTATGACCTGCTATTTGGCGCCCGGGTCGGCTTCGGTCGGCTCGGGCGCTTCTTCGTTCCGGAGCCATGGCGCCCGCGCCGCGTCCGGTCCGGGGTGTCGCCGAGGGCCGCGTGGAGCTGGTGCTCGCAGGCAGGCGGGTCGCCAGGAATTCCCGCACCCCGGCCCGGTCGTGCCCGATGGAGTGCCAGAGGGCGTCGGCCGTGCCGAGCAGCCGGGCGGCGGCCGGTTCGACGGCCAGGGGGATGCCCTCGAGGCGCGCGCAGATCGCGGCGACGGCGGCACCGTCCCGCTCCGCGAGCGCCACCCGGGGCGACGCTTCCACCGCGCGCAGGGTGAACAGCGGCTCCGCGTCGGCGGCCGACGAAGGACGTGGTCTCGGAGGGCAGATTGCCCTTCGTCCTGTCGTACCGGGAGTTTTCCATGTGGCTCTGTCTCCTCCGGTGCGCCGGTCGCCGTCCACCGGTCGGCCCGGGGCCGGTGGGCTCAGGGGCGGCGGTGTTCCAGGAGCAGCAGGAGGGCGTCGTCGGTCAGGCGGCCGCCGGTGTGGCGGAGCAGGTCGCTTTCGATGCGGGTCAGGTAGGTGCCGGGGTCCTCGGCGGGGTGGCAGGCCGCGCGCTCGGCCAGGGGGAATTCGAGGCCGAGCGGGCTGCGGGCCTCGGTGACCCCGTCGGTGTAGAAGAGCAGGCGGTCGCCGGGGGCGAACGGCATGGTGTGCGTGGCGAGATGGGCGTCGGCCAGGTCGAGGAGGCCGAGGGGCGGTGCGGGCGTCAGTACGTTGGTGAAGACGGCCGAGGAGCCGCGGATCAGCAGTGGGGGCGGGTGGCCGCAGCAGAGCAGTTCGGCCCGGGCGTCGGCGCCGACGGTGCCCAGGATGGCGGTGACGTACTGCTCCGGGTGCGGTGAGCGGCCGATGAGCGAGTGGAGCCGGTGCGCGATGCCGCTCAGGGTGGGTTCCTCGGGGGCGAGCAGCCGCCAGGCGCGAAGGACCGCGGCGGCGGTGCCGCGGGCCGCCTCGCCGTGGCCCATGACGTCACCGATGATCAGCCGGGTCCCGTCGGCGGTGGGGGCGACGCCGAAGATGTCCCCGCCGGAGCCGGTGGCCGGTGAGACGTGCCGGGCGATCAGTCGCAGTGGCCCGGAGGCCACGGTGACGGGGTGCTGCGTGAGTTGACCGGTGCGGCTGTGACCTGCGCTGTGCGGCATGCGGGGTCCCGTCGTGGTGCGTGAACCCATGAGCGTAATTGGGCGATGACCGCCCGTGTGCCCGATGAGGTGAATGCCTCTACCTACATCTTCTTGTCGAAAGCTTTCTTCTCGAATCACCGCATCCGCGGGGGCCCGAAGTGCCGAAGTGACGTGGCGCTAGGGCCCTTCTGACGGATCTTGCTGGGGGCGCCGAATGGCACGGCCTCCGGGGTCCAGCCTGATCCGTCAGAAGGGCCCTAGACGCCGGGATCGGGCTGTGGGGCGAGGTGGCCGGTCTCGCCGACCAGGCTGGCGATCTGGGCCCGGGAGGAGAAGCCGAGCTTGGTCAGGATGTGCTCGACGTGCGCGTCGGCGGTGCGCTTGGAGATGACGAGGCGCTGCGCGATCTGACGGTTCGACAGGCCCTCGGCGACCAGCGCGGCGACCTCGCGCTCCCGGCGGGTCAGCACGCCGAGCGGGGTGACCTGTTCGTCGGGCTCGACCGCGGGCACGGGCGGCTCGTCGCCGGTGGCGCGGGCGATCACCTGGTCGACCGGGGCGATGGCGCCGGCCCGGAACGCCGAGTCGTAGGCGCTGTCGCCGAGGGCCCGGCGGGCCTGTGCCTCGGCCGCGTACTGGAACTCCTGGAGCATGGTGACGCCGAACATCGGGGCCGCCCCGCACTCGCGGTAGAGGCCGGCGATGGCGCCCAGCAGCCAGGCCGCCCGCCCGCACTGCTCGGGGTCCTCGGCGGCGATCCAGGCCAGCGGTTCGAGGCAGTGCGCGATGCAGAGGCGGTCCCCCAGGTCGTACTTGCAGTGGGCCCCCACGCGGGCGAGCCGGGCGCACTCCTCGCGCTCGCCCATCAGCCACAGGGCGACCGCCTTGTGGCAGGCGGCCCAGCCCCGGTTCCAGCGTTCCTCGGTGCCCGCCATGGACAGCGTCGTGTCGTAGTGCGCGCAGGCGGTCTCCAGATCGCCCAGCATCATGTGCAGGAAGCCCAGGTGGTACGCGTACATGAGGATGCCGACCCGGTCGTCGAGCGCGCGCAGCGTGATGTGGGCGGCCTCGTACAGCTCGACCGCGGCCTCGGGGTGTCCCATCGCCATGTGGACGCAGCCGAGGATGGCCTGCGCGTGGGCGTGCAGCCGCTCGTCCCCGAGCCGTACGGCGATGTCGCAGGCCTCGCCCAGCATCAGCGGCAGCTGCGGGGAGTGGTCGCCCTGGATGGCGGCGTACCAGCCCGCGTAGCGCAGGGCCATCGAGCGCTCGGCGACCGGCTCGGGCACGAGGTCGAGGCCCTTGTGCAGCCAGTACCGCCCCTCCGACAGGCGTGAGGCGCAGAACCAGAACGCCCACAGGGTGGTGGCCAGCGTCAGGCCGGTGTGCGCCTCCTGCGGTGAGGAGTAGGAGAACTCCAGCGCCACCCGCAGATTGGCGCGCTCGCGCAGCAGCCGGTGGAAGCGCGGCAGCTGCTCGTCGCCCGCCCATTCGGCCTCGAACCAGCGGGCCAGTTCCAGGTAGTGGTCGCGGTGGCGGACCCGCAGGGCGTGCCCGTCCGCGCGCTCGGCCAGCCGCTCGGCGCCGTACTCGCGCAGGGTGTCGAGCAGTCGGTAGCGGACCCCGTCCGTGTCGTCGGCGCGCAGCACCACCGACTTGTCGACGAGCCCGATCAGGTGCTCGACGATCTCGTCGGCGGGCAGGACGTCGTCGGAGCAGATGTCCTCCACGGACGGCAGGTCGAAATCGCCGGCGAACAGTGAGAGGCGGGCCCACAGCAGCCGTTCCTGCGGCGAGCACAGCTCGTGGCTCCAGTCGATGGCCGTGCGCAGCGTCTTGTGCCGCGGCAGGGCCACCTTGCTGCCGCCGGTGAGCACCCGGAAGCGGCTGCTGAGCCGGTCCACGATCTGCGCGAGCGACAGGGCGCGCAGCCGCACCGCGGCGAGCTCGATGGCCAGCGGGATGCCGTCGAGCCGCCGGCACAGGGCGGCGACGGCCTTCCGGTTGTCGTCGTTCAGCGTGAACCCGGGCACCACGGCGGCCGCGCGGTCGGCGAAGAGCCGCATGGCGTCGGTGTCGGTCCGCGGGTCGTCCGCGGCGGCGGGCAGGGCGAGCGGCACGACGGGGAAGGCGTGCTCGCCGGGTACGTCGAGGGGTTCCCGGCTGGTCGCCAGGATCCGTACCGACGGTGCGCTGCGCAGCAGGATGTCGGCGAGCATTCCGCAGGCGTCGACGATGTGCTCGCAGGTGTCGAGCACCAGCAGCAGTTCGCGGTCCTCCAGATGGTCCACGAGGACGTCGAGCTGCGAGCGGTTGGGCTGTTCCGGCAGGCCGAGCGCCGTGGACACGGAGTGCGCGAGGAGATCGGGGTCGGTCAGCGACGACAGCTCCACCATGCAGACGCCGTCGGGCAGTTCCTTCGCGAGGCGGGCGGCGACGCGCAGCGCGGTCCTGGTCTTGCCGACGCCGCCGGGTCCGAGAAAGGTCACCAGGCGTACCCGGCCCAGGAGTTGGGTGGCCGTCGCGATCTCCTCGGTGCGGCCGACGAAGCTCGTCACCTCGACGGGCAGATCACCGGGGCGCCGCTCGGCCTTCACTTCGATCGCCTCTTCCCGGTGGGAGCGGGTCGTAAGAGAAGAGCAGCACCGTAGTCCGCGGGGCGCGGAACCGGTGGCCGTAGTCCGAAAGCGTCCGAAAGAGTCGGGAAGAGTCCGAATCCGGTGGGAAGCTCGGCAAGAAGCGACAAGAAGGGCGGCGGAAGAGGCCGGTGCCTGCCGCACACGACCGGCGCAACAGATCCTGCGCCCACCGCCTCCACGCGTCAGGCTGCGGATGAGCGAGTCCGGCCCCCTGTCTGCCGGACGACAGGGGGCCGGACCCACTCGTCCGGTGATCCGACCGGAGGTGTTGCATGGCAGCGGGCGCACGGACGCGACGCGTTCTTCTGGGGTGTCTCGTCCCCCTGCTGGTGGTGGCCGCGGCCGCGTGCGGCGGGACCACGAGGACCGACTCCGACGTGGGCGCGCACCCCGAGCACCGGCCCTCCGGCGGCCCCTTCGCACACCCCGGCGTTCTGGTCGGCAAGGACCAACTGGCCGCGGTCCGCGACCACGTGGCCCGTAAACAGGAGCCGTGGATCTCCGCGTACAAGGAGATGAGCACCAGCAAGTACGCCGACCTCGACTACGAGGCCAAGCCGTACGCGACTGTGGAGTGCCCCTTCGACGCCGAGGCCGGACAGGGCTGCGTCGAGGAGCGCGAGGACGCCATCGCCGCCTATACGCAGGCACTGCTGTGGAACATCACCCGCGACAAGGCGCACGCCGCCAAGGCCGTCGAGATCATGAACGCCTGGTCGGACAAGGTCACCGGCCACTCCGCGGACAACGCGGGGCTCCAGGCCGCCTGGGCCGGCACGTCCTGGGCGAAGGCCGGCGAGCTGATGCAGTACACGTACAAGGACTGGCCGGACGGGCAGGAGCTGAAGTTCCAGCGGATGCTGCGCGAGGCCTATCTGCCCGAAGTGCGCGGCGGATCCGCCGACTTCAACGGCAACTGGGACCTGGTGATGGCCGACGCGACCATGAGCATGGGCGTCTACCTGAACGACCAGCACGCCTTCGACCAGGCCGTCGGGCACTTCAGGGCCCGCGTCCCCGCGTACTTCTATCTGTCCTCCGACGGGAAGCTGCCGGTGAAGCCGAAGGGCAGCGGCATCGACTCCCCGAAGGAACTGCGGACGTACTGGTTCGGGCAGAGGACCTTCAAGGACGGGCTCGCCCAGGAGACCTGCCGCAACTTCAAGCACGCCAGCTACTCGCTCGCCGCCACCTCCCACATGGCCGAGACCGCCTGGCACCAGGGCGTCGACCTGTACGGGGAGGTGAAGGACCGGCTCGCGGCCGCGCTCGAACTGCACTCCAAGTACCAGTTGGGCGCCAAGGCCCCGTCCTGGCTGTGCGGCGGGAAGGTGCAGCGGGACATGGGGCCCGACACGGAGGTGGGTCTCCAGCACCTTCAGGGGCGGCTGAAGATGGACCTCCCGCAGACCGAGAAGCTCACCGAGAAGCAGCGCCCCGAGGGGACGGACGACCTGTTCGTGGCGTGGGAGACGCTCACGCACGCCGCCGCGTGAGCGGTCACGCGAAGCGATTCGCGTTCACTCCCCCTGATGGCGTAGAGTTGTGAACACAACGGCGCGGGGTGGAGCAGCTCGGTAGCTCGCTGGGCTCATAACCCAGAGGTCGCAGGTTCAAATCCTGTCCCCGCTACTGAAGAACAGAGGCCGGAATCTCATTGAGATTCCGGCCTCTGTTCATTTTGTGTCTCCGCCCGGTCGCCCCTGTTGCGCCCGTCACGTTCCCCACCCGTACGGCCCACCCCTGCTCGCCTCCGCGCCCCCGTGCAGGAACTCTTGGTGAGACGCCGGAAGCTGGCAGGGAGCGGCAGGAGACGAGTGGTGGGGCAGCGAACAGGAGGCACCGGCGGGAGACGGAGGAGGCACGGCTCCGACACCGTGGGCACCCGCCTCTTCCTGCGACTGCTGCCCCTGTTTCTCGTCCTCGGCGGCGCGGTCTACGAGTACGTCACCCCCAGCGGCTTCCCCGGCGCCCCTCTGTTCAGCGCGGCGCCGCTGGTGGCCGCCCCGTTCTTCTCGCTCGGCGCGACGGCCCTGGTCGGCGCGGTGTCGATCGGCGCGATCGTCGCGGTGCACCTGCGCTTCACGGACCACCTCGACTCCGTGTTCGTCACCGAGATAGTCACCGTGGCCACGGTCTGCCTGCTGGCCTGTGTGCTCAACCGGATCGTGTACCGCAGCTACGAGCAGCTGGCCTCCGCCCGCGAGATCGCCCAGGCCGCGCAGCTGGCGGTGCTGCCCGAGCCGGCCCGGCGGCTCGGCGGCCTCACCATCGCGGCGCGCTACGAGGCGGCGCAGGCCGACGCGTTCATCGGCGGTGACCTGTACGCGGTGCAGGACACCCCGCACGGCATCCGGATCATCGTCGGTGACGTGCGCGGCAAGGGGCTCGGCGCGGTCGCGGCGGTCGCCGTCGTCATCGGGGCGTTCCGGGAGGCCGCCGAGCAGGAGGGCTCCCTGGAGGCGGTCGCCCAGCGCCTGGAGCGGGCCCTGGCCCGTGAGGGCGGCCGGCGCCGCGGCATCGACGACTTCGAGGGCTTCACCACCGCGGTGCTCGTCGAGATCCCGCACGGCGTCGAGCTCGTCCGCGTCCTCAACCGCGGCCACCCCAGCCCGCTGATGCTGCTCGGCGACGGCGCCGTGCGCGAGGTGAGCCCGTGCCAGGCGGCGCTGCCGCTCGGCATGAGCGAACTCGGCAGCTGGCCCGACCGGGCCGTCGAGACGGCGTTCCCGTCCGCGGCCACGCTGCTGCTCTACACCGACGGGCTCTCCGAGGCGCGCGACGCGAGCGGCCGGTTCTACGATCCGGCGGCGCGGCTGTCCGGCCGCCTCTTCCCGGGGCCCGAGGAACTGCTCGCGGCCCTCGCCGCCGAGGTGCGCGCGCACACCGGCAACGGGACGACGGACGACATGGCGCTGCTCGCCGTGCGGCGGACCTGAGGTCCTTGATCGTTTGTTACCCGAGGTAGCCGACCGTAGTCGAACGGCGTCGCTCCGCATAACAATTGACGTACCGTCAGAAGGTTGAGTTCGTTGAATGTGGGGACGGTGTGACGCCAACTCGCCCTGATTCGCCCGCCGGTGTCACGAAAAGTCCTGGCCAGAGTCGTGAACGATCAGTGGGAAGCGCTTGGAATTACTGTCTGCTGTCTATTAACGTTCGATAACGCAGCGCGGTCGTCCCAGCCGTCACAAGAGATGGCTCCGTGCGCACACGCCTAATCCCGCAAGGGAGCCGGGGAACCACCAACTTGGGGTGAATCGGACACCTTTGGTGTTCGTAGGAGACCTTCCTGCTCCGAACCCGTCAGCTAACCCGGTAGGCGAGAAGGAAGGAAAGGAGAGCGCCCCCGTGGCGTCGAACCGGCCTGCCCCCGACTTCTTCTACGGCCCCGAAGACGACTTCGGCGTCGAGCAGGAGACCTGGGAGGAGTGGAATCCCACCGAGGAGTCCCTCGCTCCCGTCCGCGGCAGGCATCGCGTAGCCCGCCGCCGTGGTGGATTCGCCCGCAGCTCCACTGTTCTCGGCGTCGGCGTGGTCGCCGCCGTCGGTGCGGGCGGCATCGCCACCGCACAGGGCGGCAAGCCGCCGGTCCACATCTCGATGCCCGACCTCTCCGCGGTCAAGGACTCGCTGCCCGAGGCCAAGTCGCTGCCGGGCGTGGGCTCGCTGATATCCGACGGTTCGGACTCCGGTTCCGACTCCGGCGCCGCGGCCTCCCCGCTGAGCGGCGCCGGAATCACCCAGGCCGAGGCCGCCGAAGGACGGACCGGCGCCGGCGAGGCGCTGCGGGCCCGCATCATGCAGCAGGCCGAGACGCAGCAGGACGCGGCCGACGCCTCCGCGAAGCAGGCCGCCGAAGAAGCCGCCGCCAAGCAGGCGGCCGAGGAGGCCGCCGCCAAGCAGGACGCGGCCAAGGCCAAGGAGATCGCCGCGCAGAAGAAGGCCGAGGAGGAGGCCCGCCGCAAGGCCGAGGCCGAGCGCCTGCGCAAGCTGGCCGCCAGCTTCAAGCTCCCGGTCGCCTCGTACACGCTCTCCGGCACCTTCGGTCAGCCCGGCTCCATGTGGTCCTCCGGGTACCACACGGGCCTCGACTTCGCCGCCTCCACCGGCACGCCGATCCGCGCCATCCACGGCGGCACGGTCACGGAGGCCGGCTGGGCGGGCGCGTACGGCTACCGCACGGTGCTCACGCTCGACGACGGCACCGAACTGTGGTTCTGCCACCAGTCCTCGCTCAATGTCAGCGCGGGCCAGAAGGTCTCCACCGGCGATGTCATCGGCCGCGTGGGCGCCACGGGCAATGTCACCGGGCCGCACCTCCACCTGGAGGTCCACCCCGACGGGCAGTCCACCGGTGTCGACCCGGCGACCTGGCTGCGCGACAAGGGCCTCACCCCCTGAGAACGCGTGAACCCCGGCGGTCCTGGCGCTGACCCCCCGACGCCAGGACCGCCGGTTTGCCCGTTCTTGGGGCAATTTCCGGCGGGATCGTGGAATACCGTATTCCGTGCGGGCGTTGAGACGGAGCATGACTTCCTCCTCTCCCTCGCTGCGCAAGCTCGGCACCTCCGACCTCGAGGTCTTCCCGCTCTCCCTGGGCGGCAACGTGTTCGGCTGGACCGCCGACGAGGCCACGTCCTTCGAGGTGCTCGACGCGTACGTCGCCGCGGGCGGCAACTTCATCGACACCGCCGATGTGTACTCGGCCTGGGTGGACGGCAACCGGGGCGGTGAGTCGGAGACCGTCATCGGCAAGTGGCTCGCCTCGCGCGGGCGCCGCGACGACGTCGTCATCGCCACCAAGGGCAGCCAGCACCCCGAGTTCCAGGGCCTGTCCGCCGCCAACATCAAGGCCGCGGCCGACGCCTCCCTGAAGCGCCTGGGCACGGACCACATCGACCTGTACTACACGCACTACGACAAGCCCGAGGTCCCGGTCGAGGAGATCATCGGCGCCCTCGACGAGCTGGTGAAGGCGGGCAAGGTGCGGCACATCGCCGCGTCGAACATCTCCGCCGAGCGCCTCCAGGAGTCCCTCGACTTCTCCGACCGCGAGGGCCTCGCCCGTTACGTCGCGCTCCAGCCGCACTACAACCTCGTCTCGCGCGACACGTACGAGGGCGAACTCCAGGACGTCGCCGCCCGCGCGGGCCTCGGGGCCGTGCCCTACTACGCGCTCGCGTCCGGCTTCCTGACCGGGAAGTACCGGCCGGGCGTCGCCGTCGACAGCGCGCGGGCCGCCGGTGCGGGCAAGCACCTGGAGACCGAGCGCGGGCGCAACGTGCTGACCGCCCTCGACGAGATCGCGCAGGCCCACGACGCCGAGATCGCCACGGTCGCCCTCGCCTGGCTCGCCGCGCAGCCCACCGTGACGGCGCCGATCGCGTCCGCGCGGATCGTCGAGCAGCTCCCGGCGCTGCTCGCGGTGGCGGACGTGGAGCTGACGCGGGCGGAGCTCGACCGGCTGACGGCGGCCTCCGCGTGAGCCCTCGGCAGGACCGTCCTCAGTACCGGTAGGGGTTGTAGTTGTACGCGGGGTACGCGGGGCCCTGCGCCAAGGGGCCCGCGTACACCGGGGGCAGCCACATCGGCGCCGCGATCTGGGAGCCGTACGCGAGCGCCGGGCGCGCGTAGGCGCGCCGCGCCCACAGCGCTTCGAGGAGCTCCCGCTCCCGTGCGACGAAGTCCGCGCCGGCCCTGCCGCGGCGGCCGCGGTGGCGCAGCAGCGCGAGGGACGTCGCGAAGTCCTCGTACTCGACGACCGCCGTCGCGGCCGCCCGGCCGCCGTAGTGAGTGGCGAAGTCGCGGGCCAGGCGCCGCGCCTTGAGCGAGCCGAGCGCGAACGGCTCCGGCGGGGCGAGCCAGCCCGCGGCGACGTAGGCGGGCAGCTCCTGGCGGACGGTGCGCAGCTCGCGCTGGCGCACGTACACCGCGAGCCAGGTGAGCACGCCGAACACCGGCACCATGAACGCGGCGTACACCGCGAAGAATCCGTACTCGCCGAACGAGGACGAGCCGTTCCAGAAGGCGTGCATGCCCATCGCGGCGAGCAGCCCCGCGAGCGGGAGCAGCATCCGGCGTAGTCGGCCGCGGCCGGGCGCCATGGCGGCGGCGATGCCGAAACCGATGCCGGTGAGGACCGTGAACAACGGGTGCGCGAACGGGGACATCACGACGCGCACGAAGAAGGTGGCGGCGGTGACCGAGGCCAGGCCGGTACCCGTGCCGGAGAGCTGGTCGGTGCCGAAGGCGTTGCCGAGATAGAGGATGTTCTCGGTGAACGCGAAGCCGGTCGCGGTGACCCCGGCGATGACGACGCCGTCGACGATTCCGGTGAAGTCGCGTCTGCGGAACAGGAAGACGAGCAGCACGGCCGCCGCCTTCGCGGACTCCTCGACGATCGGGGCTATGACGGTGGCGCCGAGGGTGTCGGCGCTCGATGGGTCGGCGGTCGCGGTCTCTATCCAGCGGGTCGCGAAGCTGTTGGCGACGATCGCTATCAGCGCCGCCGCGCACGCGCCCCACGCGAAGGAGAAGATCAGGTTCCGCCAGGGGCCCGGCTGTACGCGGTCCAGCCAGCGGAACGCGGATATGAGGAGGGGGACGGGCAGCACCGCGAGCCCGAGCCCGACCAGGAACCCCTCCGTGCCGGTCTGCTCGCGGACCAGGGCGAGGATCACGACCCCGGAGATCGCGAGCAGCGTCGCCAGCGCCGTGGCCCGCACCCCCTTCCGCTCCCACCAGCGGGGATGCGGAACCGCACCGTGGGGGACCACGCCGCTCGGGTGTGCGCCGAGGACGTCGCCCTGCCGGTGCGGATGGACGGGATACGAGGCCACCAATTGACCCTAACGAGGGATGTGCCGCGCCGCGACGGGGCCGAGAGGATCCGGCCCGGGCCCGGCCCCGCAGCTACCGGCGCCGGAACAGCAGGTCGTGGACCACGTGGCTCTTGTCGAGGCCCTTGCCCTCGAAGCGGGTCAGCGGGCGGAACGCGGGGCGGGGCGCGTAGCCGCCGTCCGCGATGGTGTTCTCGTAGTCGGGGTGGGCGGTGAGGACCTCGAGCATCTGCTCCGCGTAGTCCTCCCAGTCGGTCGCGCAGTGCACGAGCGCGCCCGGCTTGAGCGGCCCCGCCACAAGGGACAGGAAATCGGCCTGGATCAGTCGCCGCTTGTTGTGGCGCTTCTTGGGCCAGGGGTCGGGGAAATAGACGCGCAGCCCGTCGAGGCAGTCGTCCGGGAGCATGTCGCGCAGCAGCACGATCGCGTCGCCGTTCGCCACCCGTACGTTGTCGGTGCCCGCGCGCTCCGCCAGGTTCAGCAGATTGCCCTGGCCCGGCGTGTGCACGTCGACCGCGAGGATGCCGGTCGTCGGATCGTCCTGTGCCATCTGCGCCGTGGCCTCGCCCATGCCGAAGCCGATCTCCAGGACGACGCGCTCGACACCGGGGAACAGCTCAGCGAGGTCGAGCCGGCGCTGTCCGTCGATGTCCAGGCCCCACTTGGGCCACAGCCGCTGCAAGGCGTCGGCCTGCGCGTCGGTGACCCGGCCGCGGCGCGGCTGAAAGCTGCGGATGCGGTGCTCGTAGTGCGACTGCGCGGGGTCGGGCCGCGGCCCATCGGGGAACCGCGGCTCGTTGGGGCGGGCGGTGGACACGGGGGTTTCAGACGACTCAGACACAGTGGAACCAATTTTACGGGCGCCCACGAGCGCTTCGCTTCCGGCGGGTGTCGGCCAATTAAGCCCCTGCGGCGATTGAGCAGCGGGGTCCGGGGCAGAGCCCCGCGACCGCAACCACGGCGCAGGCCTCACAACAACGCGAGGACCCGCCGCGCAATCTCCCGCCCAATCGGCAGCGACGCCGTCGCCGCGGGAGACGGCGCGTTCAGAACATGCACCGCCCGCACCCCCTCCCGAATCAAGAAGTCGTCCACAAGCGTCCCGTCCCGCAGCACCGCCTGCGCCCGCACCCCCGCCGCCACCGGCACCATGTCCTGCGCGGTGACCGCCGGCACGAGCCTGCGCACCGCCTTGGTGAACGCCGACTTCGACAGCGACCGGTGCACCTCACCCGCCCCGTACCGCCAGTGGCTGCGCGCCATCCGCCACGCCCCGGGCCACGCCAGCGTGCCGCCCACCTCGCGGGGCCGGACGACCCCCCACCCGTAGCCCTCGCGCGCGAGGGCCGGCACCGCGTTGGGACCCACGTGCACCCCGCCGTCGATCCCCCGCGTCAGATGGACCCCGAGGAACGGGAACGCCGGATCCGGCACGGGGTAGACGAGCCCGCGCACCAGGTCCGGGCGGCCGAGCTCGAAGTACTCGCCACGGAACGGCACGATGCGCATCTCCGGGTCGTCCCCGGTCAGCCGCGCCACCTCGTCGCAGCGCAGCCCCGCGCAGTTGACGAGCACGCGCCCGCGCACCACGTCACCGGCTCTCGTCCGCACGGCGACACCCCGGTCCGCGCGGCGGTCGACCTGCACGACGTCCGCCCCGTACCGGATCTCGGCCCCGGACGCCTCGGCGAACCGCTCGGCGACCGCGCGGTAGTCGACGATCCCCGTCGTCCCCACGTGGATCGCGGCGAGGCCGCGGACCTCCGGCTCGTACTCCTGGATCTGCGCGGAGCCGAGCTCGCGCACCGGTATCCCGTTCTCCCTGCCGCGCTGGACGAGGGCGTGCAGACGGGGCAGCTCGTCCCGCTCGGTGGCGACGATCAGCTTTCCGGTGACCTCGTGCGCGATCCCGTACTCCGCGCAGAACTTGACCATCTCGGCGGCGCCGCGCACCGCGAACCGCGCCTTGAGCGAGCCGGGCCGGTAGTAGATCCCGCTGTGGATGACCCCGCTGTTCCGCCCCGTCTGATGCCGGGCCGGCCCCTCCTCCTTCTCCAGGACGACGACCCGGGTCCCCGGCGCCGCCCGCGAGACGGCGTACGCGGTGGAGAGCCCGACGATCCCCCCGCCAACCACCAGCACGTCCCCGTCATACCCAGCCGCCCCCACGGGCCTCACCTCCACTCCCGACACACCCAGCATCTTGCCCGACCCCACTGACAATTCATGCGGGCAGCCTCGGGCCCACGCGGACCGCGCGGCCTACGCGGGCGCCATCAGCAACGGCCGGGCCCGCTCCCGCAGCTCCACCACCCGCGGCTCGTCCCCGTACGGCTCGAGCCGGTGCAGCAGGTCCTTCACGTACTCCGTGGTCCGCGCGGACGAGATCCGCCCGGCCACTTCGAGTGCCCGGGTGCCCTGCTCGCATGCGGCGTCGAGGTTCCCCGACTCCAGCTCGGCCACCGCCGACACCACGAGACGCAGCCCGTGCGAGCGCACGAACTCCTCGGTGGGCTTCGACAGCGCCTGCTCCGTGAAGCGCCGCACCTGGCGGGGCGCCTTCAGGTCGCGGTAGCACTCGGCCGCGTCCGCCGCGAACCGGTCGTAGGAGTAGAAGCCGAGCCACGAAGGGTCGGTGTCGCCGTCACGGGCCCGCTCAAGCCAGCCCTCGGCGGCCCGCAGCGCGCCCCCGGCCGCGTGCCCGTCACCGGTGCGCGCGTGCGCGCGTGCCTCGATGAGCCGGAAGAAGCTCATGGTCCTGGCCGTCGCGAGCCCCCGGTTGCGCTCGATGGCGGCCTGCGCGAGGTCGACGCCCTCGTCACCGAACCCGCGGTAGGTGGCCTGAAGCGACATGGAGGCGAGGACGTAACCGCCCAGCGGCACGTCCGCCGCCGCGCGCGCGAGCCGGAGCGCCTGGATGTAATAGCGCTGCGCCGCCTCCTGTTGCCCCGTGTCGAACGCCATCCACCCGGCCAGGCGCGTCAGTTCGGCCGCCGCCCCGAACAGCGAGCGCCCCACCTCGTCCGAGTACGAGCCGAGCAGCAGCGGCGCCGCCTCCACCCGGAGGCACTCGGGCACCATCGACGAACGCCAGTCCCCACCCCCGTACTTGGAGTCCCAGCGCCGCGCGTCCTCCGCGGCCTCACGCAGCTTCTGCACGTCGCTGTGGCCGACCTTCTGCGGTGCGCCGTCCTCCACGTGGTGCGCCTCCCGGGCCACCGAGGAGTCGGCCGGGGTTATCAGCCACCGGGACGCGGGCGTCGCGTACGCGCTCACCGCGAAGGAACCGGCCAGCGACTGCCAGATCCCGCCGCTGCCCGCCCGCCGCCCGGCGAGGTCGAGCCGGTACAGCTCCGTCGCGGACTTCACCGCCTGCCGCACGTCGCGCGGGAAGGCGAGGCCCACCTCGGGCGCGGGATCCGCGTCGGCCAGGCCGATCTCGTGCAGCGGCACGGGCCGGCCGAGCTTCTGGCCGATCGCGGCGGCGATGAGGTGCGGGGCGGCGCCCTGCGGCACCATGCCCTTCGACACCCAGCGCGCCACCGACGTCTTGTCGTAGCGCAGCGTCAAACCCCGTTGTGAACCCAGGTCGTTGACGCGGCGGGCGAGTCCTGCGTTGCTGATTCCCGCGAGGGCGAGAACGGCGCCGAGCTTTTCGTTCGGCCCGCGTTGCTCCCTGGACATGAGCCACCCCTCGACACAGACGGCTGCCGCGCCGGGCACCACGCCGACTTTTTCGGCCTGGCATAACCGCGCGGCATTCGTACACACAGCGTAGTTCGCCGCATCCCAAGCGTTAAGGGTCGTCATTCCGGATGGCGGGATTGTTGTCCGTACTGAAGTACGGCGCAGGCCACGCCGTGTGACCGTGTGCTCCGGGCGTGGTGCCGTGCGCCCGTGCGTGCGCTCTTACCCGGGCGAGGGGGCGGCGGTTGCATGGGACCTGCGTGGGTCGGCCCGCTGTACTGGATCCAGTGGGCTGGGGGACACCGCCGCCTACATCCCCGCGGGCGGCGGACCGGTCCGGGAGGTGATGTGCGCCTCCCGGACTGTGCGTTGCGCGCTGTGGCCGAAGCGGGGTGTTCAGCTCCGGCCAACGGCGGCCGATTTGGCCGAATCCCGCCCCTGTCATCCGGACTCGCCCGGGTCGTACCACGGTTCAACCACGGCTCAAATGGGGCGCATTAGGGGGAGCGTACGCCACTTCCCGCTCGCTCCTTCCCTTCGCCGTGTCCCCTCTTTGGGGCCGCCTTCGTGGCAGCATGGGGACCCCTTGTGTTGTCCACAGCCTGTGGAGGCGGCGATGCGCTGGTTGGTGGGGTGGAGCAGTGCCGCCTCCGGGCCCGTTGCGCTCGGTTCCGCGGGCGCCATGGGGTCCGAGGGCGAAACGGTACATCCGGTCGGCTCCCAACTCCTGTGGGGCGACCCGGATCCGCTGTGGGCGGTCGGCGACTGGCGCGCCGACGAAGTGCGCATCGTGAAGGCCGACGACCAGACACGGATCGCGGTCCTCGGCGTCTGCGGGGCGTCCGACGAGCAATTGCGGGTGGGCCTGTTCGCCGCGCGCGGCGGCGCCCTGCGCCACCTCACGGCCTGGCCCGGCAGCTACACGGCGGTCGTCCAAGTGGGCCGCCGCGTCACGGTGGTGGGCGACCTCGCGGGCGCGCGCCCCGTGTTCCACACCCCCTGGGCGGGCGGTACCGCGTACGCGACGGCGGCGCTCCCGCTCGCCGACCTCATCGAAGCCAACCTGGACGTGGGGCACTTGGCGGCGCTCCTCGCCGCGCCGGACGTCCCGGAGGCGCTGCACGACTCGACGCCGTACCAGGGCGTGCACCGCATCCCGCCCGGCCACGCGCTGATCCTGCGCACCGGGTCCCGCGAGATCGCCGGCTACGAACCGGTGGCCTCGCTCGCCGTGGGCGTGGGCGCCGTCGACCCGGAGCGCGCGGTGGACGACGTGCGCGACGCCCTCGTCGAGGCGGTAAGGACCCGGCTCGCGGCGCCCCGGCACGTGCCGGGCACCGACCTGGATCCCGGGCCCGTGCCCGGCATGGGCCCCGCCGAGCGGCGGGCCGCCCGCGGCATGCCCGTGCCCGGCATCGGCGCCGACGTCTCCGGGGGGCCGGCGTCCGGCACCCTCGCCCTCCTCGCGGCGGGCCTGCCCGGCATGCCCGGCACGGTCCTCGGGCACGGCACGGGCGCGGGCGAGCGCCTCCTGGCGGTCACCTTCAATGACCGCTCGTCGCGCGTGGACCAGCACGAGGCCGAGCTGGAGAGGGCCGGGGCGCTCGCCGCGAACCCGCGCCTCCACCACGTAGTGGTGGCGGCAGGCGAAGAGGCGCTCCCGTACGCCGAGTTGGACGGACCGCTCACCGACGAGCCGAGCCCGACCCTCATCACGGCCGCCCGCCACCGCGCCCGCCTCGTCTCCGGCAGCGCCGACCACTTCACCGGCTACGGGGCCCGGCAGGTCCTGGACGCCCACCCGGCGCGTCTCGCCGACCTGCTGATGGACCGGCGCAGGCGCCACATGCTGCGCCCCGTCGCGGCGCTCACCAAGGCGGACGGCTCCTTCACCGTCCCGGCGCGCGTCTACGGAGCGGCCAGGAAGCTCGCCCGTACGCCCTACAGGGCGGGCCTCGAAGGGCTCGCCAGCCGGCTCCTCCAGCAGGACTTCGAGGAGCCGGGCGGCGCCGTCGGCGCCTCCCTCGCCGCCCTCGCGTGGGCCAGACCGGGGCCGGCCGCGCGCTGGCTGACCGGTGAGGCACTCGCTGAAGTATCGGTTCGCCTCCACGACGGAAAGACCCGCCCGGGACCGGGCCCCGGACAGCGCCCCGGAGAGTTCCGCGCCCGCGCGAGCCTCGCCCGGCACGCGGCGGACCTGCGCATCCTCGAACAGGCCGCCGAGGTCCGCTTCCAGCGCCTGCACGCCCCCTTCCTCGACAACCAGGTCGTCCGCGCCTGCCGCGCCCTGCCCGAGGCGATGCGCGTCCAGCCGGGGGCCCGCGCCGAGATCCTGCGCCGGGTCCTCGAGGGCGCGGGCGTCAGTGAACTCCCGCCCGGCTGGGGAGCGCCCTCCCACGCCTCGTCGTCCGCCGCGACCCGCGCCGGGCTCCGCCTCGCCGCGGACCAGCTGATCGGCCTCTTCGACACGCCGCTGCTCGCGCAGACGGGCCTGATCGAGGGCCGCGTCGTCCGCAAGGCCCTGCGCTCCGCCGCCGACGGCGAACCGCTGCCGCTCGACGGCCTGGCCGACCTGGTCGCCCTCGAACTGTGGCTGCGCCGCCTCCTCGCCCGCCGCGGCACCTGCTGGACCGGCACCCCCGCACGCGCGCGTGCGGTGCCGACGGGGAGCGTCGTCCCGGAGCGCGCCCTGGGAGCGGGACCGAGATAGCGGGGTCGAGGTAGCGCGGGGCCGACGGCCGCGAGCGGCGCCGGGCCGCGCCGGGGAAAAGGCTGGGCCCTCCTGCCGCGCAGCGGCGACAATGCCTCAGTGCAGTACAAGATCCTGGGCACCACACAGGCATACGACGACGAGGGCACACCCGTGCCCGTGGGCGGACCGCGGCTGCGGGCCCTGCTCACGTCCCTGGCCCTGCACGCCCCGCACACCGCCCCCACCGACGCGCTCATCGACGACGTCTGGGCCGACGACCCGCCCGCCGACGCCCCGGCCGCCCTCCAGGCCCTGGTCGGCCGGCTCCGCCGCACCCTCGGCAAGGAGGCGGTCACCTCCGAGACCGGCGGCTACCGCCTCGCCGCGGCCCGCCCGGACATCGACCTGTACGTCTTCGAGCGCCTGGCCCGCGAGGGCGCCGCCGCCCTCGCGGCGAACGCCCCGGAGACCGCCGCCCGCACGCTGCGGGACGCGCTCGCCCTGTGGCGCGGCCCGGCCCTCGTCGACCTCCCCGACCACACGGCCGCCACCCGCCACGAGACCCGCCGCCAGGACGCCGTCCGCGCGCGCGTGGAGGCGGACCTGCGCCTGGGCCGCGCCGCCGACCTCGTACCCGAGCTGCGGGAGCTCACCACCGCACACCCGTACGACGAGCCGCTGCACGCCCTTTTGATCCGTGCGCTGCGTGACGCGGGGCGTGGGGCGGATGCGCTGGCCGCTTATGAGGAGGTGCGTCGTGTGCTGGCGGACGGCCTGGGGGCGGATCCTGGGCCGGAACTCGTCGCTTTGCACGTGGAGTTGCTCAACGCCCCCGCCCCGAGAGCGCACCCGGGGGTGACGCCTCGGGACTCTGCCCCGACCCCCGCTGCTCAATCGCCGCAGGGGCTCAGATTTCCTCCGGCCAGAACCGGCAATCTCCGCCCCCGCCTGAACTCGTTCGTCGGGCGGGAACCCGAACTCGACGCCATCCGTTCCCACTTGCGAGGAGCACGCCTGGTCACGCTCACGGGCCCGGGCGGCTCCGGCAAGACCCGCCTTGCGGAGGAGGCCGCGGCGCCGCTCTCGAACGCCTGGCTGGTCGAGCTGGCGCCGCTCGACGATCCGGGGGCGGTGCCCGGCGCGGTGGTCAGCGCACTGGACCTGCGCGAGACGGTCCTGATGACGAACGAGCTGTCGGCCCCGCAGACCGATCCGACCAACCTCCTCGTAGAGCACTGCGCCCACCGCAGCCTGCTCCTGATCCTTGACAACTGCGAGCACGTCATCGGAGCGGCGGCCCAGCTCGCCGAGACCCTCCTCACGCGCTGCCCCGGCCTCACGATCCTCGCCACCAGCCGCGAACCCCTCGGCGTACCGGGGGAGTCCGTGCGCCCCGTCGAGCCGCTGCCCCCGGACCCCGCCCACCGCCTGTTCGCCGAACGGGCCGCCGCGGTCCGCCCCGGCTTCGACCCCAGCCAGGACCGGACGGCCATCGCCGAGATCTGCCGCCGCCTCGACGGGCTGCCGCTCGCCATCGAGCTGGCCGCGGCCCGCCTCAGACTGCTCACACCCCGCCAGATCGCGGACCGGCTCGACGACCGCTTCCGCCTGCTGACCGGCGGCAGTCGCACGGTACTTCCCCGCCAGCAGACCCTCCGCGCGGTCGTCGACTGGTCCTGGGACCTGCTCGACACGCGGGAGCGCGACACCCTGTGCGAGCTGTCGGTGTTCGCCGGCGGCTGGGACCTGGAGGCGGCGGAGGCCGTGTGCTCCAGCGGCGAGGTCGCCGATGTCATCGGCTCGCTCCTGGACAAGTCCCTGCTCGTCGCCGCGCCCCACCAGGAGCAGCGCGCCGCCGGCATGCGCTACCGAATGCTGGAGACCATCCACGAGTACGCCACCGAGCGCGCCGCGCAGGCTCCCGAGCTCCTGGCGCGGGCCGAGCGGCGGCACACCGCCCAGCTGCGCGCGCTGGTCGAGGCGGCCGACCCCAAGCTGCGCACCGCCGAGCAACTCCCGTGGATCCAGCGCCTGGAGGCGGACCTGGACAACATCCGCGCGGCGCTGAACCGCGTCACCTCCGGCCCCGGCCCCGCCGATCTGGAGTCCGCGATCGCCCTGGCGCTGCACATGGGCTGGTTCTGGTGGCTGCGCAACTACCGCCACGAGGGGTCGAACTGGGTCGAGCGCATCATGAAGATGCTGCCGGACGGTGTGCTCCCCGAGGACACCGAGGACCCGATGTACTGGCCGCAGATGAATCTGCGGCTGCTCTCCCTGTTCCTGCTCTCCGAGATCTACCCGCAGAGCGCGGTCGCGGACGAGGAGCAGCGCGCGTACGCGCTGCGCGTGCAGTCCGTCTTCGCCCCGCCCAACCCGCAGGGGGCCCGCTTCCCCGGCATCATCTGGCCGTTCACGCTGTTCCTGCTCGACGGCCGCGACGTGCGCGCCGACCTGGACGCCGCCGTCGCCAACTGCCGCCGCTTCGGCGGCGACTGGGAGCTCGGCGTCACCCTGATGTTCCGCGCGCACATGGCGGTCGACATGCCGGGCAACATGAGCGGTGTCGACGACGACCTCGCCGAGCTGCGGGACCTGAGCCGCAGAGTGGGCGACCGCTGGATGCGGGCCCAGGTGTGCAGCGCGGCCGGCGAGGCCGCCATGGGGCGCGGCCGGTTCGAGGATGCCAAGGTCGAGTACGAGGAGGCGCTGCTGCTCGCCTACGAAGTGGGGGCGTACGCCGAGTCGCCGTTCCTCATGGCGCGCCTCGCGGAGATCGCCCTGCGCGCGGGCGACCGGGACACCGCGCAGAAGACGCTCGACATGGCGACCGCCGAGGCGGAGCGGTACGGGGTGGTGGACAGCGCGGCCTTCGCCCGGCTGCTGAGGGCCCACCTCGCCCTGTCGGAAGGCGACGTGGCCCGCGCGCGCGAGCACTGCGACGCTTCGCGCGCGGTGGCCGAGGGCGGCACCCCGCCGCCGCAGTTCGTCGCGGCCCTCGGCGTGGTCGACGCGCGTGTCACCGCGGCCGAGTCGGGTCCCGGGGCCGGCCTCGCGAAGGTGGTCCGCCTGCTGCGCGACGAGGTGCTGGGGCAGACGGCGGAGTCGGTGACCGCGGGCCTCGTCGACGTCGGAGCCGAACTGCACGCGCGCGCGGGCGACACGGCGCGCGCCGTGCGCCTGTTCGCGGCCGCCGACGTGATGCGCGCCGGTCTGCCGAGGTCGATGCCGGAGCGCGCGGAGTACGAGGACGCGGAGTCCCGCGCGCGGGCCGAGCTCGGCGACGCGAGGTACGAGGCCGAGCGCGCGGCGGGCGCCGCGCTCACGCAGGAGGGCCTGCTCGCGGACATGGCGGGCGGGCCCTGACCGGCTGCGGCACCCCGCGTCCGGTCAGGTGCAGGTGAAGCGGGACTCCGCCCAGTCGGCGACCGCCACCGAGTCGGCCGGGCTCTTCGGCTCGGTGACCAGCCGGATCGACTTCGCCCCCGACACGTTCACATGCACCGGCACCGCCGACTGGCGGCCCTTGACCACGGACGAACTCCAGGCCCGCGCCCCGTCGACGTAGACGGAGAACCGGACGGCGCCGAGGCCGAGCGTCATGTCGTCGACCCCGGCGAAGGCGTCGTACGTCGAGCAGCTGCGGTTGAGGTCGATGGTGACGGAGGACTCGGAGTGCACCGAGACGCCCTTTGCGTACTGCTTGCCGGCGATCGACATGCCGTAGCGCTGCCACACCCAGCTGCTCTCGCCGAGGCGGATCTCCGGCTGCGAGCCGTCCCCGGTGGTGTCGTACCGCAGCTCGTTCACCGGATAGACGGCCGGGGCGGGCGGCGGCGGCTTCGGGGTCGGCTTGGGCGGCGTGGGCTTGGGGGCCGGCGGCTTCGGCTTCGGCTTCGGCTTCGGAGGCGTCGGCTTGGGCGTGGGCTTCGGGGTCGGCTTGGGGGAGGGCTTCGGCGGGGGCGGCGTCGGCTTGGGGGCCGGCGGCTTCGGCTCCGGCTGCGGCGGCTTCGGCTCGGGCTTCGGCTTCTTCGGCTCGATCGGCTGCGAGGCGGGCGGCGGCGCCTTCTCGCGCGCCTCCGGCTTCGGCTTCGGGTCGCCGGTGAGTGCCATCGCCAGTGCGACGGCGGTTCCCGCGGCCACCACTCCGGCCGCGATCCCCGCCTTCGCGGGCGCCCCGAGGCCTTCGGAGGCCGCTCCGCCGGCGGCGCCACCGCTCGTGGAGCCGCCGCCCGTCGCCGCGGCCGCACCGGCCCCGGCCGCGCCCGCCGCACTCGCGGCGCCGCCGCCGATGAACGCCGCCGCCTTCGCGTACCCGGCGGCGCCGAACCAGCCGATGACCGCGATCGGTACGACACCGGGGATGCCGCTGGCGACTTCCTTGATCTGGCCGGCCGCGAGCCGGCACTTGGCGCACTCGTCCATGTGCTTGCGCAGGCCGCGCTCCGCCCGGGTGCGCAGGCTGCCGCGCGCGTAGGCGCCGAGCCGGTCCGCGTAGCGTGCGCACTCCTCGGACTGGGTGAGCGTGGTCGAGACATGGGCCTGGAGGTAGGCCTCCTTCAGGCCTTCGCGGGCGCGCTTGGCGAGCACGCGCGTGCCGTTGGCGTCGAGCCCGAAGAGCGTGGCCACCTCGCTGGGCGACTCCTCCTCGACCTCCGTGTGCCACAGCACGGCCTGCCAGCGCTCGGGCAGTGAGCGGAAGGCCTGCATGGCCATCGACTGCTCGGCCTCGTGCATCGCGCGGACGTCGGCGCCCAGGTCGAGCGTGTCGTCGTCGCTGGCCTCCAGCGAGCGGGCGTCCTGCGTGGCGAACACGGCGAAGTCGTCGACGAGGTGCTCGCGCTTCGCCGACTTCGTCCAGCCCGCGGCGACGCGGCGCACCGTGGTCAGCAGATAGGCGCGCACCGCGTGCTCGGGCCCGCTGCCGCTGCGCACCGCCTGGAGGGTGCGGGCGAAGACCTCGGCCGTGAGGTCGTCCGCGGTGTGCCCGTCGCGGCAGCAGGTGCGGGCGTAGCGGCGCACGGCGGCGGAGTGGCGGCGGTACAGCTCTTCGTAGGCGCCGTCGTCGCCCGCGCGCATGCGGCCGATCAGGTCGGCATCGGAGGACGGCGCAGGAGCGTCGCCCTCGACAACGCCGGAGCCGCTCTCGCGCTGAGGCGGCACGGACGTCTGCATGTCCGGCTGCTCCGCGGGCGTACGCCCCGGACCGCCCTGACTGGGTACCTGCCGCGAGGGCGGGCTCCCGGCGCTGGTACCGCCGCCCTCGGGCCGCTGCTCGTCCCGCCCGTCAACGCTCATTGCGGAATGCCCCCGACCGCCCACTCTGACCCGATCACCGGGAAAGAGTGCCACACGCACGGGCCCCCGAAGTGGTTGCTGCACGGCAACCACTCATCCGTGGAGATTTCGCGTGCGCGATCCCTAAGGATCACCCGTTCGGGGAAGCCTCAACCGCCCTGCCGTAAACGAGAGTTGACCGCGAGTGACGACGTCGTCGACTCGCGGTGACTCCCTCGGTTCGGTGAGGATCCGAGTGCTCACGCCGGCCGCGAGCGCAGCCCCTCGAGCAGGATGTCGAGCAGTCGCGCCGAGGCCGCCTCCTGCTGCACGGCGTCCGGAAGCGACGGGGCCGCCGTCGCGATGACAAGCAGCACGTCCGACACGGTCACGTCGGCGCGCAGCTCACCGGCCTCCCGGGCGCGGTCCACGAGCCGGCCCACGACATCGAGGAGCGTCGCGGCACCCGCGTCGTCGGCGGGCAGGCCCTCGCCGCCGACCGCGGGCTGCTGCTCGACGAGCCGCAGCTCCGGTGTCGCCGCCCGCTGCTCGGGAACGCGCGGCTCACCGCGCACGCCCTCATCGGAGTCGGCGACCCCGACCCGCAGCACCTGCGGAGGCAGCAGCCGGCCCGCGCCCGAGGCGACCGAGGTCCGCAGGAAGCGCGAGAGCGCCGACCACGGCTCGTCCTCCTGACCGAGCGCCGTGCGCGCCTGGTCGGTCAGCCGAGCGGTCTCCTCCTCGGCGATCCGCCGCACCAGTACGTCCTTGCTGGGAAAGCGCCGGTACACCGTGCCCACCCCGACGCGGGCGCGTCGCGCCACGTCCTCCATGGGTGCCCCGTACCCCAGCTCGCCGAAGACCTCCCTGGCCGCTCGCAGCACATGCTCGAGATTGCGCTGTGCGTCCACACGCAGCGGAGTGGAGCGCGAACTGTCGCCCGCCCCCCGCCCGTTGGCCCCCGCGGCCGCTCCCGAGGGCGCGACGGCAGAGGCTGAGGTCCAATGAGAGTCCTGAATGTGCATATGTGTTCCCCCGGTAATGACGTCTCCCCCCGGAGACACTCCCCGCCATTGTCTGTCGGAGCCGGAGGAACAGACAGCGATTTCCGGGACGCTTCCCGATCGCCCGCGTATCCCCCCAGACACCCCGACAGGAGACGAACATAGTTGAGCCGGGAGCGATTCAGAAGAGGCAGGTTCCGCACCGGGTGCCCCTCGAAAGGAGTATGTGCCGGATTTCGCCATGACGGCCCCACCGCCCTCCGCCCCGGTCCACGGCCCCGCTCCGGACCCTGACCTGGGCACCTCTCGCGCGCGCGGGCCGAACGCCGGTCCACAAGGGGTACTTCTGGTCGTCATACAAATGGTCGGGACTGTGGACAAACGCATGGGCCCGATGCGTCATGGGAGGGTGAGGGAACCTGCGCGCATTCTTGTAGTCGGCGGCGGATACGTCGGGATGTACACGGCCCTGCGGCTCCAGAAGAAGCTCAAACAGGAGCTCAAGAGCGGTGCCGTGGAGATCGTCGTGATCACCCCCGACCCGTACATGACCTATCAGCCATTCCTGCCGGAGGCGGCCGCCGGCTCGATCTCGCCGCGCCATGTCGTCGTCCCGCTGCGCCGCGCGCTCGACCAGTGCCAGGTGATCGTCGGAGAGGCGCAGTCCATCGACCACGCCAAGCGCACGGCCACGTACACGACGCTCGCCAGCGACGAGGAGGGCACGGGCGCGGCCGCCCTCACCTACGACGAACTGGTCCTCGCGCCCGGCTCGGTCTCCCGCACGCTCCCGGTCCCCGGGCTCGCCGACTTCGGCATCGGGTTCAAGACCGTCGAGGAGGCCATCGGCCTGCGCAACCACGTCATCGAGCAGCTCGACATCGCCTCCTCCACACGCGACCCGGCGATCCGCGACGCGGCGCTGACCTTCGTCTTCGTAGGAGGCGGGTACGCGGGCGTGGAGGCGCTCGGCGAACTGGAGGACATGGCCCGGTACGCGGCGAAGTACTACCACAACGTCAAGGCCGAGGACCTGAAGTGGATCCTGGTGGAGGCTTCCGACCGGATCCTGCCCGAAGTGGGCCCGGAGATGGGCCAGTACACGATCCGCGAACTGCGCGGCCGCAACATCGACGTACGCCTGGAGACCCGGCTCGAATCCTGCGAGCACCGCGTAGCGGTGCTCAGCGACGGCTCCCGCTTCCCCACCCGCACGGTCGTGTGGACGGCCGGCGTCAAGCCGAGCCCGCTGCTCGCCGCCACGGACCTGCCGCGGAACGAGCGCGGACGCCTCAAGTGCACCGCCACGCTCGCCGTCGACGGCGCCCCGCACGCGTGGGGCGCGGGCGACGCCGCGGCCGTCCCGGACGTCACGGCGCCCGGCAAGGAGTGCGCGCCCAACGCCCAGCACGCGGTGCGCCAGGCCCGCACCCTCGGCGACAACATCGCGGCATCCGTACGCGGTGAGCCGCTCACCGAATACGAGCACTCCTACGCGGGTTCGGTGGCCTCCCTCGGACTCCACAAGGGCGTCGCGCACGTCTACGGCCGCAAACTGAAGGGCTACCCTGCCTGGTTCATGCACCGCGTCTACCACCTCAGCAGGGTGCCCACCGTGAACCGCAAGGCCCGCGTCCTGACCGAATGGACGCTCTCCGGTCTGTTCAAGCGAGAGATCGTCTCGCTGGGCTCGCTGGAACAGCCCCGCGCCGAGTTCGAACTCGCGGCCGGAGCGGTCCCTCCTACGGACCCATCTGGCGGACCCTCCCGCGACACCCCGCAAGGACCTCCGGAAAACCCGAAGGGGTCGCCCTGAGCGCGCTGTTGACGCCCCTGACCGAGCACCGGTGACCGGAGCGCGGAACTCCCGCTCCCGGACCGGCGTCTGACGTTTGTCAGTACGGTCGGCCAGACTGGTCCACGACCCCGGGCGGGCTCCTCGCCCACCCTCGAACCCACGAGGCTTTTCCCCTGTGAACTTCACGCGCTGGAGCGCCCGGCTCCCCGGAACGCAGCGCCGCGCCGCGGCGCGGGCCGACCACGGCGGACCTCAGCGGGCCGACGGCGCGGTCCCCGCCGCCCGCGCCGAGCCCCTGTCGGCGGAGGCGCCCGGCGAGGCGGGCGGAGTCGACGAGCTGCCCGTACGCGAGGTCCTCGACCGCATCCCCGCCCTCGTCGCCCTGGTGCACGGCCCCGAGCACCGCATCGCGTACGTCAACGACGCCTACGTCGCGGCCTTCGGCGAGCGCACCGCGGGCGAGCCCGCCCACGAGGCGCTGCCCGAGCTCGACGAGCTGAGCCTGCTCCCGTTCCTCGACCAGGTGCTGCGCAGCGGCAAGCCCCGCACGGTCAAGTCCCGCAAGACGTCCGGCGGCCGCTCGTACACCGTCACCTGCACCCCGCTGGAGACGGCGGAGGGCCCCGGTGTGCTGATCTTCGCGGCCGACGTCACGGACCACGCGGAGGCCGCGGAGCGCCTGCGCACCAGCGAGCGCGAACAGCGCGAGACCGCGGTCACGCTCCAACGCTCGCTGCTGCCCCAGGAGTTGGAGGAACCCGACGACCTGCGGATCGCGGCGACCTACCAGCCCGGCGGCACCGAGGCCGCGGTCGGCGGCGACTGGTACGACGTGATCACCCTCGGCGGCGGCCGCACGGCCCTGGTGATCGGCGACGTCATGGGCCGCGGCGTCCGGGCGGCCGCGGTGATGGGCCAGCTCCGCACGGCGGTCCGCGCCTACGCGCGCCTGGACCTCCCGCCGCACGAGGTCCTGCAACTGCTCGACGGCCTGGCTACGGAGATCGACCCGCACCAGATCGCCACCTGCGTCTACGCCGTCCACGACCCGAACGAGGGCCGCCTCGTCTACGCGTCCGCCGGCCACCTGCCGATCCTCGTACGCGACGAGAACGGCACGATCCACCGCGCCGACGAGCCCACGGGCCCGCCGCTCGGCACCGGCGGCTGGCTGCACGCCTCGGGCTCGGTGCCGCTCGGCGCGGGCTCCACGGCGGTCATGTACACCGACGGCCTGGTGGAGCGGCGCGACGAGGACATCGACGAGGGAGTGGCATCGCTGGAGAACGCCCTGGCGGGCGCGACCGGCACGCCCCAGGTGGTCTGCGACCGACTGATCCGGGCGGCCGGCGTCACGGCCGATCACGACGACGACGTCGCGGTCCTGGTCCTCCAGCACCCGGCCCGCAAGGGCACCGAGGGCGAGCGCTTCCGCAACGCGGCACTGGAACTGCTCGGCGGCGTGGAGGCGGCACCACGCGCGCGTGCCTTCGCGTCCGGCGTCCTCACCAGCTGGCGCTTCGCCGACGAACTGCACGACCTGGGGGTCCTCGCGGCCAGCGAACTCGTCGCCAACTCCCTCCAGCACGGCACCCCGCCCATGCGCCTGCGGCTGCGCCGCACGGACCGCCGCCTGATCATCGAGGTGACCGACGGGGACGACCACCTGCCGCGCCGCCGCCGGGCGGAACCGGCGGACGAGGCGGGCCGCGGCATCGCGATCGTCGCCTCGATCGCCTCGAACTGGGGCTCGCGGCGCACGCCGGGCGGCGGCAAGGCGGTGTGGTGCGAGTTCGTACTGCCGGAAGGCTCGGGCTGAGGGCCCTACGCCTCCGCTGTGGCCGGCTCCGGCGCGCTGCGCATGACCACGCGCGTGCCGGCCAGCGACGGCTGGTCCTGCACCGGCGTGAGCCGCTTGCCGAGCCGCAGCGCCAGCACGGTGATGGCCAGCGAGAACAGCACGAACGTCACGATGTACGGACCGTGCAGCGCGGCGCCCATCGGCCCGCCCACGGCGGGCCCGACCGCCAGCGCGAGCTGCTTCACCAGCGCGAAGGCCGAGTTGTACGAGCCGACCATGCCGGCCGGAGCGAGATCGGCGACGAGCGGCGCCACGGTCGGCGACAGCATCGCCTCACCGAGGCCGAACAGCGCGTACGTGGAGATGAACGCGGCGGTCGCCATCGCCTGGCTCCCGTGCCCGATCCCCGCGTACCCGGCCGCCAGCCACGCGACGGTCCAGATGAGGCCCACCGCGGCGATCACCCGCGAGCGCTTGCGGCGCTCGACGAGCTTGAGCACGGCGAACTGGGCGACCACGATCATCGCCGTGTTGGCGGCGAGCGCGATCCCGAGCGTGGACGCCGAGATACCGGCCGCCTCGACGCCGTAGGCACTGAGACCCGACTCGAACTGCCCGTAGCAGGCGAAGAACAGCACGAACCCGAGCACGCACAGCTGCACCATCGCCCGGTTCCCGAGCAGCGCCCGCATGCCGCCCTTGCCCTCGCCCTTCGGCACGGCCTCGCCGAGCGTGGGCGAGTGCGGCATCCGCACCGTCAGCACGATCCCGGCGAGCACCAGGAACATCACGGCCTCGATGGAGAAGAGCAGCAGGAAGCTGTCCGGCCTGGTCTCGTCGACGATCTGGCCGCCGATGAGACCGCCGATGCCGAGGCCCAGGTTCTGGAGGAAGAACTGTGTCGCGAACGAACGGGTGCGCGTCTCCGGAGCGGAGCACCACACGATCATGGTCGCGAGCGCCGGCTGGAGCACCGCGGTCCCGGCCCCCAGCACCGCGGCGGCCACGATGGCGGCCGGTTCATACGTGGCGAACCCGAGGCCGACCGCTCCCACGGACGCCACGACCGAGGCCGCGACGAGGACGGGCAGCGGACCGCGCCGGTCGATGGCACGACCGGTGAAGGGCAGGACGACCAGGGCGGCCATGGCGAACGCGGCAAGGACGATGCCCGCCGCACTGGCACCAAGACCTCGCACCTCCGCCACGTACACGTAGAGGAACGGAACCGTGAAGCCGATCCCGAACGCGCTCAGCGCGCTGCCCACCTGAATCCGGCGCATCGCCGCGCCCATCGCCCTGGTCACTTTCACCTGCCCTTTCACTGGCCCGGCCGCCGGCCGGGTCTTAGCACTGAAGACTTAGAAGCTAAAGTTCGAAGCTAAAGAGTACACACGCAAGGACTTCAACGCCAATCACTCCCGTGCCATACTTCGCGCCATGGCGGACACCCAAGGCGCGCCGGCTGCCGAACCGACGCTCGAAGAGCAGATCGCCGCGTATCAGCGCGAGTTCCACGCCCTCGACCCCCAGGTCGAGCAGATCGTCTCGGCGCTCGGCAGACTCAACCGCCGCATGAACGTGGCGTACGGACGCCAGACCGCGGAGATCGGGATCAGCAACACCGACTGGGAGGTCCTCAAGGCCCTCGTCCTCTCGGGCACCCCGTACCGCCTGGGCCCCGGCGACCTCGCCAAGCGCCTCGGCCTGACCCCCGCCGCGATGACCCACCGCATCGACCGCATGGTCCAGGAGGGCCTGGTCACCCGGGACCGCGACGAGAACAACCGCGTCCGCGTCATCGTGGAGCTGACCGCGGAGGGCCGCGAGAAGTGGCTGGAGGCGATGCGCCTCGCCACGGTCTTCGAGGAGGACCTGCTCCAGGACCTCAACGCGAAGGAGCGCGGAGCCCTCGGCGAGGTCCTCACGCGTCTTCTACGTCGCGTGGAGGACGCCCAGCCGGACGCCGGCGGGCGCCTCAACGACCTCGACTGAAGTGGGCCACAGGGGAGGGTTGACACGGCCTTCCCCGATCCGTAAGGTACCTCGGGTTGCCACGGGGCCGTAACGGTTCTGCGGCGGCACATCCGCCGCTCAAGCGGCACCCAACCTCAGCACGATCTCCCAACCGGGATTCTATTCGGCGTGCCCGAATTCAATTCCGAACCCCCGATTCGCTCGGGGGCCGGGAATCCGCTAATGTTTGGGACGTCGGAACGGCCCAACAGCCGGGAAGACGAGCCCCCCTGACTGGGAATCAGGCCCGAAAGGATCTGATAGAGTCGGACTCGCCGGAAAGCCGAAAGGCTGGAAAGCGAAGCGGAACCGAGGAAAACGGGCCGGGAAACGGTCTGATAGAGTCGGAAACGCAAAACAGCAAGAACAAAAGCAAGACCCGAAGGGAAGCGCCCGGAGGAAAGCCCGAGAGGGTGAGTACAAAGGAAGCGTCCGTTCCTTGAGAACTCAACAGCGTGCCAAAAATCAACGCCAAAATTTGTTGATACCCCGTCTCCAGCATCCGCTGGGACGAGGTTCCTTTGAAAAGTCCTGCCGGCCATTGGCTGGCAGGCGCACAGCGAGGACGCTGTGAACGGTCGGATTATTCCTCCGACCGTTCCGCTCTCGTGTGTGTCACCGGGATATCCCGGAAACATTCACGGAGAGTTTGATCCTGGCTCAGGACGAACGCTGGCGGCGTGCTTAACACATGCAAGTCGAACGATGAAGCCCTTCGGGGTGGATTAGTGGCGAACGGGTGAGTAACACGTGGGCAATCTGCCCTTCACTCTGGGACAAGCCTTGGAAACGAGGTCTAATACCGGATAACACTCCCATTCTCCTGGATGGGGGTTAAAAGCTCCGGCGGTGAAGGATGAGCCCGCGGCCTATCAGCTTGTTGGTGAGGTAATGGCTCACCAAGGCGACGACGGGTAGCCGGCCTGAGAGGGCGACCGGCCACACTGGGACTGAGACACGGCCCAGACTCCTACGGGAGGCAGCAGTGGGGAATATTGCACAATGGGCGAAAGCCTGATGCAGCGACGCCGCGTGAGGGATGACGGCCTTCGGGTTGTAAACCTCTTTCAGCAGGGAAGAAGCGAAAGTGACGGTACCTGCAGAAGAAGCGCCGGCTAACTACGTGCCAGCAGCCGCGGTAATACGTAGGGCGCAAGCGTTGTCCGGAATTATTGGGCGTAAAGAGCTCGTAGGCGGCTTGTCACGTCGATTGTGAAAGCTCGGGGCTTAACCCCGAGTCTGCAGTCGATACGGGCTAGCTAGAGTGTGGTAGGGGAGATCGGAATTCCTGGTGTAGCGGTGAAATGCGCAGATATCAGGAGGAACACCGGTGGCGAAGGCGGATCTCTGGGCCATTACTGACGCTGAGGAGCGAAAGCGTGGGGAGCGAACAGGATTAGATACCCTGGTAGTCCACGCCGTAAACGGTGGGCACTAGGTGTGGGCAACATTCCACGTTGTCCGCGCCGCAGCTAACGCATTAAGTGCCCCGCCTGGGGAGTACGGCCGCAAGGCTAAAACTCAAAGGAATTGACGGGGGCCCGCACAAGCAGCGGAGCATGTGGCTTAATTCGACGCAACGCGAAGAACCTTACCAAGGCTTGACATACACCGGAAACGTCTGGAGACAGGCGCCCCCTTGTGGTCGGTGTACAGGTGGTGCATGGCTGTCGTCAGCTCGTGTCGTGAGATGTTGGGTTAAGTCCCGCAACGAGCGCAACCCTTGTTCTGTGTTGCCAGCATGCCCTTCGGGGTGATGGGGACTCACAGGAGACCGCCGGGGTCAACTCGGAGGAAGGTGGGGACGACGTCAAGTCATCATGCCCCTTATGTCTTGGGCTGCACACGTGCTACAATGGCCGATACAATGAGCTGCGATACCGCAAGGTGGAGCGAATCTCAAAAAGTCGGTCTCAGTTCGGATTGGGGTCTGCAACTCGACCCCATGAAGTTGGAGTTGCTAGTAATCGCAGATCAGCATTGCTGCGGTGAATACGTTCCCGGGCCTTGTACACACCGCCCGTCACGTCACGAAAGTCGGTAACACCCGAAGCCGGTGGCCCAACCCCTTGTGGGAGGGAGCTGTCGAAGGTGGGACTGGCGATTGGGACGAAGTCGTAACAAGGTAGCCGTACCGGAAGGTGCGGCTGGATCACCTCCTTTCTAAGGAGCACTTCTTACCGAGTCCTTCGGGGCGCGGTCAGAGGCCATTACGTCGGCACACGTTCGACGGTGGTTGCTCATGGGTGGAACGTTGATTATTCGGCACACTTGACCTGCTCTGGTCGCAAGTACTGCTTCGGCGTGGAAAGCGAGATGGACGGGCGAGGGTGTCGGGCACGCTGTTGGGTGTCTGAAGGTACGGCCGTGATGGTCGCCTTCAGTGCCGGCCCCAGTGCACTCGAACTCAAGGGTTCGGGGTGATGGGTGGTTGGTCGTTGTTTGAGAACTGCACAGTGGACGCGAGCATCTGTGGCCAAGTTTTTAAGGGCGCACGGTGGATGCCTTGGCACCAGGAACCGATGAAGGACGTGGGAGGCCACGATAGTCCCCGGGGAGTCGTCAACCAGGCTTTGATCCGGGGGTTTCCGAATGGGGAAACCCGGCAGTCGTCATGGGCTGTCACCCGCTGCTGAATATATAGGCAGTGTGGAGGGAACGCGGGGAAGTGAAACATCTCAGTACCCGCAGGAAGAGAAAACAACCGTGATTCCGGGAGTAGTGGCGAGCGAAACCGGATGAGGCCAAACCGTATACGTGTGAGACCCGGCAGGGGTTGCGTGTGCGGGGTTGTGGGATCTCTCTTTTACGGTCTGCCGGCCGTGAGACGAGTAAGAAACCGTTGATGTAGACGAAGGACATGCGAAAGGTCCGGCGTAGAGGGTAAGACCCCCGTAGTCGAAACGTCAGCGGCTCGTTTGAGAGACACCCAAGTAGCACGGGGCCCGAGAAATCCTGTGTGAATCTGGCGGGACCACCCGTTAAGCCTAAATATTCCCTGGTGACCGATAGCGGATAGTACCGTGAGGGAATGGTGAAAAGTACCGCGGGAGCGGAGTGAAATAGTACCTGAAACCGTGTGCCTACAAGCCGTGGGAGCGTCGCGCAAGGAACTTGTTCCTTGCGTCGTGACTGCGTGCCTTTTGAAGAATGAGCCTGCGAGTTTGCGGTGTGTTGCGAGGTTAACCCGTGTGGGGAAGCCGTAGCGAAAGCGAGTCCGAACAGGGCGACATAGTAGCGCGCTCAAGACCCGAAGCGGAGTGATCTAGCCATGGGCAGGTTGAAGCGGAGGTAAGACTTCGTGGAGGACCGAACCCACCAGGGTTGAAAACCTGGGGGATGACCTGTGGTTAGGGGTGAAAGGCCAATCAAACTCCGTGATAGCTGGTTCTCCCCGAAATGCATTTAGGTGCAGCGTCGTGTGTTTCTTGCCGGAGGTAGAGCACTGGATAGGCGATGGGCCCTACCGGGTTACTGACCTTAGCCAAACTCCGAATGCCGGTAAGTGAGAGCACGGCAGTGAGACTGTGGGGGATAAGCTCCATGGTCGAGAGGGAAACAGCCCAGAGCATCGACTAAGGCCCCTAAGCGTACGCTAAGTGGGAAAGGATGTGGAGTCGCAGAGACAACCAGGAGGTTGGCTTAGAAGCAGCCACCCTTGAAAGAGTGCGTAATAGCTCACTGGTCAAGTGATTCCGCGCCGACAATGTAGCGGGGCTCAAGCGTACCGCCGAAGTCGTGTCATTGCAGCTATAGGGCCAACGCCCGCTGTGATGGGTAGGGGAGCGTCGTGTGCCGGGTGAAGCAGCACCGGAAGGTAGTTGTGGACGGTTCACGAGTGAGAATGCAGGCATGAGTAGCGATACACACGTGAGAAACGTGTGCGCCGATTGACTAAGGGTTCCTGGGTCAAGCTGATCTGCCCAGGGTAAGTCGGGACCTAAGGCGAGGCCGACAGGCGTAGTCGATGGATAACCGGTTGATATTCCGGTACCCGCTGTGACGCGAAAGACATCGAATCCAGTGATGCTAAGGCCGTGAAGCCGTTCCGGACCCTTCGGGGAATGGAAAGTGGTGGAGCCGCCGGCCCAAGCTGGTAGTAGGTGAGCGATGGGGTGACGCAGGAAGGTAGTCCAGCCCGGGCGATGGTAGTCCCGGGGTAAGGGTGTAGGCCGTGCGGTAGGTAAATCCGTCGCACACAAGGCTGAGACCTGATGCCGAGCCGATTGTGGTGAAGTGGATGATCCTATGCTGTCGAGAAAAGCCTCTAGCGAGTTTCATGGCGGCCCGTACCCTAAACCGACTCAGGTGGTCAGGTAGAGAATACCGAGGCGTTCGGGTGAACTATGGTTAAGGAACTCGGCAAAATGCCCCCGTAACTTCGGGAGAAGGGGGGCCATTCCTGGTGATGAGTCTTGCACTCTGAGCTGGGGGTGGCCGCAGAGACCAGCGAGAAGCGACTGTTTACTAAAAACACAGGTCCGTGCGAAGCCGTAAGGCGATGTATACGGACTGACGCCTGCCCGGTGCTGGAACGTTAAGGGGACCGGTTAGTCACATTTCGGTGTGGCGAAGCTGAGAACTTAAGCGCCAGTAAACGGCGGTGGTAACTATAACCATCCTAAGGTAGCGAAATTCCTTGTCGGGTAAGTTCCGACCTGCACGAATGGCGTAACGACTTCTCGACTGTCTCAACCATAGGCCCGGTGAAATTGCACTACGAGTAAAGATGCTCGTTTCGCGCAGAAGGACGGAAAGACCCCGGGACCTTTACTACAGTTTGATATTGGTGTTCGGTTCGGCTTGTGTAGGATAGGTGGGAGACTTTGAACTCGGTACGCCAGTATCGAGGGAGTCGTCGTTGAAATACCACTCTGGTCGTGCTGGATGTCTAACCTGGGTCCGTGATCCGGATCAGGGACAGTGTCTGATGGGTAGTTTAACTGGGGCGGTTGCCTCCCAAAGGGTAACGGAGGCGCCCAAAGGTTCCCTCAGCCTGGTTGGTAATCAGGTGTTGAGTGTAAGTGCACAAGGGAGCTTGACTGTGAGACCGACGGGTCGAGCAGGGACGAAAGTCGGGACTAGTGATCCGGCGGTGGCTTGTGGAAGCGCCGTCGCTCAACGGATAAAAGGTACCCCGGGGATAACAGGCTGATCTTCCCCAAGAGTCCATATCGACGGGATGGTTTGGCACCTCGATGTCGGCTCGTCGCATCCTGGGGCTGGAGTCGGTCCCAAGGGTTGGGCTGTTCGCCCATTAAAGCGGTACGCGAGCTGGGTTTAGAACGTCGTGAGACAGTTCGGTCCCTATCCTCTGTGCGCGTAGGAATATTGAGAAGGGCTGTCCCTAGTACGAGAGGACCGGGACGGACGAACCTCTGGTGTGCCAGTTGTCCTGCCAAGGGCATGGCTGGTTGGCTACGTTCGGAAAGGATAACCGCTGAAAGCATCTAAGCGGGAAGCCTGCTTCGAGATGAGTATTCCCACCCCCTTTGAGGGGTTAAGGCTCCCAGTAGACGACTGGGTTGATAGGCCAGATCTGGAAGCACCGCAAGGTGTGGAGGTGACTGGTACTAATAGGCCGAGGGCTTGTCCTCAGTTGCTCGCGTCCACTGTGTTGGTTCTGAAACCACGAACAACCGTCGTAGCCATGTGCCACGGCTCCGGTTGACAGTTTCATAGTGTTTCGGTGGTCATAGCGTGAGGGAAACGCCCGGTTACATTCCGAACCCGGAAGCTAAGCCTCACAGCGCCGATGGTACTGCAGGGGGGACCCTGTGGGAGAGTAGGACGCCGCCGAACTATTTTTAGAGAAAAGCCCCGTGCCATTGGCACGGGGCTTTTCTGCGTTATGCGGGTTCCACAAGTTTCGCGTCGTACGCCACGATCACTGCCTGCACCCTGTCCCGCGCTCCCGTCTTCGCGAGGATGCGGGACACGTGCGTCTTCACCGTCGATTCGGCGAGGTGCAGGCGCTCTGCGACCTCGGCGTTGCTCCAGCCCTGGGCGATGACCGTCAGGATCTCGCGTTCGCGGTCCGTCAGGGAGGCGATGCGAGGATCGGGGGCCGGGGGAGTGCCCGCGGCGGCCGGGAGATGCTGCACGTACGCGTCGAGAAGGCGGCGGGTGAGGCTGGGGGCGACGATCGCGTCGCCGGCGGCCACCGCTCGGATGCCCGCGAGGAGTTCTTCCGGGAGCGCGTCCTTGATGAGGAAGCCGGAGGCGCCCGCGCGCAGGCCCGCGTACGCGTACTCGTCCATGTCGAACGTCGTGAGGATGAGGATGCGGGGGCCGTCCGCCGCACCGTTCGCCGCGGGCTTCGCGATGATGCGGCGGGTGGCCTCGATGCCGTCCATGCCGGGCATGCGGATGTCCATCAGGACCACGTCGGGGGCGAGCTCGGCCGCGAGGCGGACCGCCTCCGTGCCCGTGCCGGCCTCGCCCACGATGCGCAGGTCGTCCTGGCTCTCCAGGAGCATGCGGAAGCCGAAGCGCTGCATGGGCTGGTCGTCGACGATGAGGACGGTCGTCACGGAGTGGGCCCTTCCGGGGACGGGGACGGGATCGGGAGCGGAATGCGGAGGCGTACCCGCCAGCCGCCGGCCGGTCGTGGGCCGGCCTCAAGTATGCCTCGGTAGAGGGCGGTTCGCTCCCGCATGCCCGCGAGGCCGCGGCCGGTCCCGGGGCTGTCGGCGACGGAGCCGCGGCCGGTGTCCGTGACGATCACGGTCACCGCGTCGGCCGCGTACGAGACGAGCAGCTCGGAGGTGGCCGAGGGGCCGCCGTGCTTCAGGGTGTTGGTGAGGGCCTCCTGGACCACGCGGTACACCGTGAGTTCCAGGCCCGCGGGCAGCGGCACCGGTTCGCCCTCGACCTTCCTGAGGACCGGGAGCCCTGCCGAACGTACGCCGTCGATCAGGGAGTCGAGGTCGTCGAGTGCGGGGGCGGGGGACAGCTCCGCCGTCGGTGAGGGGGCTTCCTCGCCCAGTACGTCGAGGAGGCGGCGGAGTTCCGCGAGGGCGTTGCGGCTGGTGGTGGCGATGGCGGTGAGGGCCTGGCCCGCGCGTTCCGGGTTGCGGGCGGCGGCGTAGGAGCCGCCGTCGGCGAGGCCGGTGATGACGGAGAGGTTGTGGCCGATGATGTCGTGCATCTCGCGGGCGATGCGGGCGCGTTCGGCGGAGGCCGCCAGCTGGGCCTGCTGGTCCCGCTCGACCTCGAGTTGGCGGGCCCGGTCGACGAGGGCCCGCGTGTAGTCCTGGCGGGAGCGGACCGCGAGGCCCGCGAGGCCGACCAGCGCGAGGGACCACAGCTGCGGCACGATCAGTTCGTCCCAACTGCCGTGCGGGAAGCGGAAGAAGCTCACCAGCATGGGCAGTACGGTCAGGGCGGCCGCGGCGCCGAGTGTCCGCAGGGACTGCCGCAGCGCGATGTTGAACACGACGACGAACTGGGCGAAGGCGATCTGGAGCCAGGCCCCCGTCCAGTTGCTGACGAGGGCCGTCGCCACCATCACCGCGAGTGCGGGGAGCGGGTGGCGGCGGCGCCACAGCAGCGGAACGGACAGACCGAGGCTCACCAGCAGCACCAGCCACTCCGCGACCCGGGGGTCCGCGGCTGTGGTGCGCCAGCCGCCCGCGCCGTCGGTGAGGGCGGCCGTCACGAAGAGCAGCGTCACCAGGACGTCCCACACCAGCGGGTGGCGCCTGTCGTAGGCGCGCACCCGCTGTGTGCTGCGGTGCAGGAACTGGCTCGTACGGGGCTGCGGCGGGGTCACGTGGTCATCCTGGTCATACGTCGCGGCGCTTGAGAAGCAGCCCGGCCGCGGTGAGGACGACGGCGGCCCACACGACGAGGGAGAGGAGCCCGGTGCCGGGGGCGTTGTGGTCCGCGACCGGGATGATCGAGCCGAGGGACTCCGCCGACTTGGACGGGAAGTACTTCACGGCGCTCTGCACGGCGTCGTTGCTGATCATCTGGAGCACCTCGGGCAGGATCATGACGCCGCCGACGAACGCGCCGATCGCGGCCGGTACGGAGCGGCAGAGCGCGCCGAGGCCGAGGGCGATGAGGCTGAGCAGCGTGATGCCCGCGGCGTTGCCCGCGAGGGCGCCGAGGACGCCGGAGTCCGTGAGGGACAGGGCCTTGTCGCTGTCGGAGAGCCAGATCTGGGCGAGCAGGAACGTGACGAGGTTCGTGACGAAGGTGACCGTGAAGGCGAGGGCCGTGAAGACGCCGGCCTTGGCCCACAGGACCGGCAGTCTGCGCGGGACCGCCGCCATCGTGGCGCGGACCAGGCCCGTCGAGTACTCGCTCGCCGTGATCAGGATGCCGAGGACGGCGACGCAGATCTGGGACATCTGGCTGCCGAAGAGCGTGAAGACGATCGTGTCGATGTTCGCGTCGTCGCCGTCGTAGGTCGAACCCATCATCAGGCCGACGGAGACGACGAGGACGACGGAGAGGCCCAGGGTCCACCAAGTGGAGCGCAGGGTGCGGAGCTTGTGCCATTCGGCGTGCACGATGCGGGCCGGGGTCAGCGCGTAGGAGGTGGCCGCGAGGGGTGTGGTGGTCGTCGTGGTCATGCTGCTGCTCCTGCCGAGGGCCGCGAGGGCTGTGTGGCCGCCTGGTATTCGACGGCGTCGTGGGTGAGGTCCATGAACGCCTGCTCCAACGAGGCGGTCTGCGGGGTGAGTTCGAAGAGGGGGAGGCCGCTCGCGGCGGCGATCCTGCCGATGTCGGGGGCGTCGAGGCCGCGGACGTGGAGGGTGTCGGGCGTCGCGCCGTCCGGGAGGTCGATGGCGATGTCGGCGGAGGCCAGGAGGGTGCGCAGGCGGTCCGCCTCGGGCGTCACCACCTTCACGTAGGCCGCTCCTGATTCGCGTACGAGGTCGGTGACCGTCGTGTCCGCGAGGAGGCGGCCGCGGCCGATCACGACCAGGTGCTCGGCCGTCAGGGCCATCTCCGACATGAGGTGGGAGGAGACCAGGACCGTGCGGCCCTGTTGGGCGAGGGACTTGAGGAGGGTGCGGATCCACAGGACGCCCTCGGGGTCGAGGCCGTTGACCGGCTCGTCGAGGATGATCGTGGCCGGGTCGCCGAGGAGCGCCGCCGCGATGCCGAGGCGCTGGCCCATGCCGAGGGAGAAGCCCTTGACCCGCTTGTGCGCCACCTCGGTGAGGCCCGCGAGGTCGAGCACGTGCTCGACGCGGGAGCGCGGGATGCCGTGCGTCAGCGCGAGCGACATGAGGTGGTGGAAGGCGGTGCGCCCTGGGTGGACGGCCTTCGCCTCCAGGAGGGCGCCGACCTCGGTGAGCGGGGCCGGGTGGGTGGCGTAGGCGCGGCCGCCGATGGTGGCGCGTCCCGCGGTCGGGGTGTCGAGGCCGAGCAGCATGCGCATGGTCGTGGACTTGCCCGCGCCGTTGGGGCCGAGGAAGCCGGTGACCGTGCCGGGCTCGACCGTGAAGGTGAGGTCGTCGACGACTGTCTTGTCGCCGTAGCGTTTGGTGAGGCCGTGGGATCGGATCGTCATGTGAGTACGGTGCCGTGGGCGGGCCCCCGCGGGCGTCGGACCGGGGCATCGAGCTGCGGGAATGCCGTAGTACCGGGGTACTACGGGCCCTTAGGGTGCGGCGCATGGACTACGTGATCAGACCCGTGCGGGCCGACGAGTGGCGTGCCGCGAAGGAGCTGCGGCTCGCGGCGCTGCGGGATCCGGCGGCGCCGCTCGCGTTCCTGGAGACGTACGAGGAGGCGGCGGCGCAGCCGGACGAGTTCTGGCGGGGGCGGGCCGAGCGGGCCGCGCACGGGACGACGGCCCTGCAATTCGTGGCGGAGAACCCCGAGGGCGGGCGCTGGGACGGCAACGTGGTGGTGCTCGTGGAGGAGGCGGGCGCCCTGGACTTCTTCGGGCAGCCCGTCGAGCGGCGGCAGGCGCAGCTCGTCGCGGTCTTCGTACGGCCGGAGGCGCGGGGGAGCGGCCTCGCGGGGGCGCTGTTCTCCGCGGCCGTGGAGTGGGCGTTCGGCCTTGAGGGTGTGGAGCGGGTGCGGCTGTACGTCCATGAGGACAACCGGCGGGCCGAGGCGTTCTACCGGAGGTTCGGCTTCGTCCGCACGGGAGGGGCCGTCCCGAATCCGGGCGACCCCTCCAAGGTGGACCGCGAGATGGAGCTCAAGAGGCGTCAGCCGTAAGGGTGTTCCGCCCTGGCCGTGCGCAGGGCGCGGGCCCACCAGGTCAGCTGGTCGAGCATGACCTTGGCGGCGCCGGCCGCGCCCTGCTCGTCGTGGGCCGGTCCGTCCTCGGTGAAGAGGCCGCCGTGGGCCTTGTGGAAGCTGACGCCGTCGCGGATCGTCGCGCAGTGCAACTCGGCGAAGACCAGGCGGAGTTGTTCCACGGCGCGCAGGCCGCCGCCCACGCCGCCGTACGAGACGAAGCCGACGGGCTTGGCCTTCCACTCGTCGCGGTGCAGGTCGATGAAGTGCTTCAGGTGGGCCGGGAAGCTGTGGTTGTACTCGGGGGTGATCACCACGTAGGCGTCGGCCGCGTCCACGCGGGCGGAGAGCTCCGCTTGGGCCGGGGTGGGGGTGTGGCCCCAGTCGGGGTGGGTGTCGGGGAGGTCGAGGTCGGTCAGGTCGATGACGTCGTAGTGGGTTTCGGGGGCGTGGCGTGCGGCCTGGGTCGTGAACCAGGTGCTCACCGTGGGGGCGAGGCGGCCGTCGCGGGTCGACCCGACGATTACGCCCACTCGGAGCGGGGTGGTGGTTGTGGTCTCGGTCATGGTTCGGTCCTCCGTGGTCAGGTTGTCTCGGTTCACGTCGTGGTTTCGTTGCGCTGCGACGGGGGCTGTGCCCACCCGTTCCGCCGTGCGGAACGCCTGCCCACAGCGGGAGCTGAACGCCTGCCCGCAGCGGGGGCGGAAGGCCTGCCCGCAGCGGGGGGCAGGAGTCGGGTCACGGTGAGTGCCAGTGCTGTCATCAGGGCTGTGATCGTCCAGAGCGTCACCTGCCACGCCTCCGTGAATTCCTGGGCGTGGCCGCCCGTGCCTGCCGTAATGGCTGCCGCCAGGTCCGGCGAGCCCACCCGGGGCTCCAGGGATGCCAGGAGGAGGGCGCCGAAGACGGTGAGCATGATGGCGCCCGTGCCGCCGCGGACCGTGTTGAGGAAGCCGGAGGCCATGCCGACCTCGGACGGGGCGACCATCGACATGGCCTGGGCGTCGATGATGCCGATGGAGAGGCCCTGGCCCGCGCCGATGGTGAGCAGGGGGCCCGCGAGTTCCAGGACGCCTATGCCCGGGTGGAGCGTCGTCAGCCACGCGTTGCCGGCTGCCAGCAGGAGCAGCGACAGCACCAGGAGCCGGCGGGCGGGCACGCCCCGGTTCACGAGACGGGCGCCGAGCGGGGGCAGGGCCAGGATCGGCACCGTCATCAGCAGGAGCGTGAGGCCGGCCGCACGGGCCGTCGTGCCGTTCGCGCCCTGGAGGTAGGTCGGCAGGAAGGTGAGGACGCCCGTCGTGCCCGCGCCGAGCCCGAAGGAACCGACCGCCCAGCCGAGGAACGCCGGGTTCCGGGCGAGGCGCAGATCGAGGATCGGGCGGCCCTCGCCGGTGCGGACGAGGCGGCGTTCGACGCGTACGAAGGTGACGAGGAGGGTGAGGGACAGGGCGGCCGGGACGAGGGTCGGCGGCGCCGTCCAGCCGGACTTGGAGCCCTGCGTGATCGCGTAGAGGGCCAGCGCCAGACCCGCGATGAAGGTGGCCGCGCCCGCCTTGTCGACGCGTGGGCTCGTGTCCACCCTGGACTCCGGCATGAGGCGGGTGCCGAGGACGATGACGGCGCCCACGGCCACGTACGACAGGAAGGTGGCACGCCAGCCGACCGCGTCCACGAGCCATCCGGAGAACGTCGGGCCGAAGGCCAGGCCGAGGCCCGCCGTGGTGCCCAGCGAGGCGAAGACGCGGGTGCGGGCGGGGCCCGTGAACGTCGCGGCGAGCAGCGAGCCGCCGCTGGCCATCACGCCCGCGGCGCCGATGCCGGACAGGATCCGGGCGGCGTCGAGGAGCAGGACGTTCTGGGCGAGGGCCGAGGCGAGGGTGCCCGCGGTGTAGAGCGCGGCGCCCGCAGTGAGGATCCGGCGGCGCCCGTAGAGGTCGCCGAGCGAGCCCGCGACCAGCATGAACGAGGACGCGGCGAGGAAGTAGCCGACGACCACCCACTGGAGCGCGGCGCCCGTGGCGTCGAGGTCGGCGCCGATGCGCGGGAGCGCGACCGTGGTGCCGGACATGGCCATCGGCAGCGTGAGCATGCCGAGGAGGACGACGAGGAGAGTGAACGTGGAGCGGCTGCCGCCGACTTCGCGGGCCGCCGAAGCCTGGGGTTCGGTTGCCATGCCGGTAAAGTACAACCACGGTTGTAAGAAGTGCAACCGTCGTTGTACCTAGGTCTCTGTGCCTAGGCTGGGCGAGGACGGCGGAGGACGGAGCGGCATGACACAGGAGTCGGAGCGCGCACCGCGCAAGGGCACGGTCGAGAAGCGGCAGGCGCTGCTGCGCGGGGCGCGGACGGTCTTCGGGCGCGAGGGCTACACGCGCGCCGGGATCGACGAGATCGCGGCGGAGGCCGGGGTCTCGACGCGCACGCTCTACAACCACTTCGGCGGCAAGGAGAACCTCTTCCGAGAGGTGCTGCTGGACAGCGCCGCCAATGTGACGGCCGCTCATGTCGCCCTGATCGAGCGGCACTTGGCCAAGGTGACGGACGTGGAGGCGGACCTGCTCGCGCTCGCCCGCGAGTGGATGGGTCGGCGCGGCGACCACGAGCCGCACATGCTGCTCGTGCGGCACATCATCTCCGAGGGCTCGCACCTGCCCGTCGACGTCATCGAGGAGTGGCAGCGGATCGGCCCGCGGGGGACGGCGGGAGCGGTGCGCGCGGCGCTGCTCCGGCTCGGCGAGCAGGGGCACCTGGCGGTGGACGAGGACAACGCGGCGGAGGCCGCGCGGCACTTCCTGCTGCTGATCCCCGGGGCGGTCACGGTCGATACGTTCTTCGGGGTGGTGCCGATCTCCGCCGACGAGGTCGACGCCCGTGTGCGCAGCGGGCTCGCGGTGTTCCTGAAGCTGTACGGGCGTTAGGGTCCTTCTGACGGATCAGGCTGGACCCCGGAGGCCGTGCCATTCGGCTCCGCGAGTGGGGCCTGGTGCGTGCAGATGCAAGGCGGAGGAGGGCGTCAACGCGGAGCGTTGGCAACCGACGACAACGCCGCAGATGCGCGTGCCAGGGCCCGCGACCCCAGCAAGATCCGTCAGAAGGACCCTAGGCCCTAGCCGAGCGGGAGTTCGGCGTCCGGCCAGCGGGTGCGGCCCTGTTCCCTTGACCGGAGCAGGGCCAGGGTGATCAGGCCCCGGTCCGCTCCGGTGGCCAGCAGCTCCGGCAGCTGGGGAAGCGGAGCCACCGCCGCGACGTCGTCGAGGACGAACGTCATTGGTGGGTCGAGCCGGCCGGCAGGTGACCGTTCGGCCACGCGGCGGCCGTGCTCGACCACGCTCGAGGCGAGGGCCGTGAGCAGGGGCATCGCGCCGGGCTGCCCCTTCGGGTCCTCGATGGGTTCACCGACCACATACAGCGTGCCCCCTTCGTTCACGAAGGAATCCAGAGTGAGCGCATCCGTTCGGTTGGGCGTGCAGGCCTCACGGATGTGCACCGAGAACAGTGAGGACAGGGCGCGGGCGGTCAACTCCTGAGCCATGTCGCGGCGTTCGGGGTGCGAGGTGAGGGCCGCCTCGAGTTCGCCCGCGGTGCCCGCGGCCGCCTTCGGGTTCGTACGGAGGATGCGTACGGCGTCCTGGACCTGGGTGCCCTGGGCCCAGCGGTGGACGTGGCGGAACGGTTTGCCGTCGACGGCCGCGGCGTGCAGATAGCTGCGCAGCAGGGTGTCGGCGACCTCGGCGAGGGCCGAGTCCAGCTTCGCCGTGGGCCTTATGGGGGCGAGCAGGGCCGTGGCGCGCTGGGCGGCGGTCTCCTTGTCGTTGCAGCCGGCGGCCGGGTTCCAGTGCATGCGGGCGGGGGTGTCGCAGCGGTGGGTGGGGTCGTAGAGGAGGACGGGGCCGAGTTTGGCGCGGGCGTCCTTGGTCTCCGACCAGACCTCCGGTGACGACGTGATCACGAGGACCGGGCCCTCGGCGTCCTGGATGGCCTCCATGGCGAGGGGGTGGCGGTCGGCCGGGGGGCCGAGGTGGACGGGTCCGCGTTGGGCGGGAACGGGTGTGGGTGCGGGTACCGGTTCCGTTGCGGGTACCGGGGTCGCGGCCTCGGGGCTCTGCCCCGGACCCCGCGCCTCAATCGCCGGCGGGGCTTGAAATACCGGCACTTCGCGCTCGACAGCCGGAGGGGCTTGTTTTGCCGACGCCTCCGGTGCGACGCGCTGCTTCCTGACCGCCCGCCACCGGGCGAACGTTCCCGCCACGAAGACCGTGAGGACCACCAGGACCATCAACTGGCCGATGACCAGGCCCCAGACGAGGCCGTAGCCGGAGAGCTCGGCGGCGGGGGTGCCCGGCCAGGCGCCGGGGATGTCGTGCGGGCGGGTGATCAAGGAGCGCAGGGCCAGCGGCGTATGGCCGAACGTCACGCCGGTCGGCCACGCGCCCTTCGCGAAGAGCCCCGCGAGGCCCGTCGCCGTCCACACCAGGATCGTCATGCCCAGCAGAAACGCCAGGATCCCGACCAGCAGCCCGTCGGGCACACCGCCCCGGCCGCGCCCCTCCCGGTAGTCCCGCTCCATCCGGCGCCCCCGCTCGTCCCGCATTCCCGTCATGCCACCGTTCTCACGCCACCGTGGACTCGGAGCCGCCCAGGCGCTGTTCCACGAACGCGGCCGCCCGCTCCTCGGCCTCCAGCTCGGCCGCGTACAGCGCGTCGTCCACGAGCGGCTCGGCGGACGCCTCCGTCATGGCCCGGTCGGTGAAGACCAGGGGGCGTTCGGTCTCGGTGATCAGGTGTTTGACCACCTGGACGTTGCCGTTGACGTCCCAGACGGCGATGCCGGGGGAGAGCGTCGGGATGATCTCGACCGCCCACCGGGGCAGTCCGAGGACCCGGCCCGTGGCTCTCGCCTCGTCCGCCTTCTGGGCGTAGATCGTCCTCGTGGACGCCATCTTCAGGATCGCCGCCGCTTCCTTGGCGGCCGCGCCGTCGACCACGTCGCTCAGGTGGTGGACGACCGCCACGAAGGACAGGCCGAGGCGGCGTCCGAACTTCAGCAGGCGCTGGAAGAGCTGGGCCACGAAGGGGCTGTTGATGATGTGCCAGGCCTCCTCGACCAGGAAGATGCGCTTCTTCCGGTCGGGGCGGATCCAGGTGTGCTCCAGCCACACGCCCACGATCGCCATCAGGATCGGCATCGCGATCGAGTTCCGGTCGATGTGGGACAGGTCGAAGACGATCAGCGGGGCGTCGAGGTCGATGCCGACGGTCGTCGGGCCGTCGAACATGCCGCGCAGGTCGCCGTCGACGAGCCGGTCGATGACGAGGGCCACGTCGAGACCCCAGGCCCGGACGTCCTCGATGGCCACGTTCATGGCCTCCGCCGACTCCGGTTCCGGGTGGCGGAGCTGCTCGACGATGTCGGTCAGGACCGGCTGCCGCTCCACGACCGTCTCGTTCACGTACGCGTGCGCGACCTTCAGCGCGAAGCCGGAGCGCTCGTCGAGGCCGTGGCCGAGCGCGACTTCGATGATGGTGCGCAGCAGCGCGAGCTGGCCCGTCGTGGTGATCGCCGGGTCGAGCGGGTTGAGCCGGATCCCCATGTCCAGGGCAGCCGTCGGGTCGAGCCGGATGGGAGTTATGCCCAGCTCCTCGGCGATGAGGTTCCATTCGCCGACGCCGTCCTCGCCCTGTGCGTCGAGGACGACGACCTGGCGGTCCTTGAACCTCAACTGCCGCAGTACGTACGTCTTCTCCAGCGCCGACTTGCCGTTGCCGGACTCGCCGAGGACGAGCCAGTGGGGGGCCGGGAGCTGCTGACCGTAGAGCTGGAAGGGGTCGTAGATGTAGCCCTTGCCGGAGTACACCTCACGCCCGATGATCACGCCGGAGTCGCCGAGGCCGGGCGCGGCCGTCGGCAGATAGACGGCCTGCGCCTGCCCCGTCGACGTACGCACCGGAAGCCGGGTCGTCTCCACCTTCCCGAACAGGAACGCGGTGAAGGCATCGGTGAGAGCGGACAGCGGATCCCGCATAGTGCAGCGCCTACCTTCCGGCCGTGTCGGCGGACATCAGGAACATCGGGACCATCGGGGTCATCGGCGGATGCCGGTGGCGAACGGCAGGGTGTTCACGAACGCCCGGTGGTGCTCGCGGTCGCACCACTCCAGCTTCAGGTACGACTTGCCCGCCGAGGCGCGGATGGTGCGCTTGTCGCGGGCGAGCGCGTCGGGATTGCGGGAGGAGACCGTGATGTAGCCGACGAGATTGACGCCGGCCGCGCCGCTCGCCAGGTCCTCGCCGCGCTGGTCGAGGCGGCCGTGGGCGGCGATGTCGCGGGGGTCGACGGTCCGGTTCATCTTGGCGGCGCGGGACGCCTCCGCCTCGTCGTTCGTCTTCTCGGTCAGCATCCGCTCGATGGCGATCTCGGTGGGTTCGAGGTCCATCGTCACGGCGACGGTCCGGATGACGTCCGGGGTGTGGACGAGGAGAGGGGCCAGGAAGTTCACGCCCACCGGCGTCATCGGCCACTCCTTCACCCACGCCGTGGCGTGGCACCAGGGCGCGCGCGTCGCCGACTCGCGCGTCTTGGCCTGGAGGTACGTCGGCTCCATGGCGTCCAGCTCGGCCGGCCAGGCGTTCCGCTTCGACATCGCCTGGATGTGGTCGATGGGGTGGTCGGGGTCGTACATGGAGTGGATGAGGGAGGCGAGACGGCCCTGGCCGAGCGGCTGTCGCACGCGGATGTCCGCCTCCTGCAACCGCGAGCAGATGTCGGTGAGTTCGCGCGCCATGACGACGGCGAGCCCGGCGTCCCTGTCGACCTTCTTGCCGCCCTTGGGGCGGGTGGCGCGGGCCATCGCGTTGGCCTCGGCGGCCAGGTCGCGGGTGTAGTGCATGCAGGCCACGAGGTACGCGCGGTGCTGCTCACTGCTCGTCGACACCATCGACTGGAGCTGGTCGTACGACTTCTGGAGCCAGCCCAGCGAGCGGTCGTCGCCGCGCACGGCGACGTCCTTGGCATGCGCGTCGGGGTCGGCGGGGAGGGTGCGGGCCAGCATCTGGAGCCGGGTCACGAACCCGTCGCCGTTCGCGACGTGCTTGAGCAGCGTCCCGAACCGGTCGACGAGCGCCTCCTGGTCCTCCGAGTCGCGCAGGCCCACGCCGGGACCCTCGATCTCGATGGCGGCGGTGACGGTGCGCCGGTCCGCGTGCAGCAGCACCGCGATCTCGTCGGGCCCGAACGGCGCGGCCAGCCACGTGAGTCTGCCGATGCCGGGGGGCGGGCCGATCTCGACCTCACGCCCGTCGAGCCGGGTGCCGGCCTCCATGGTGGAGGAACGGTAGGCGGTGCCGCGCTTGAGGGAGCGCTTGTAACTGCGGTTGATCTCGAACCACTTGTAGAAGGTGCGGCCCTTGTACGGGACGTAGACCGCGGCCAGCCCGAGCATCGGGAAGCCGGTGAGCAGCACGATGCGCAGCGACAGCACGGGGACGAGCAGTCCGCACATCATGCCGAGGAACGCGCCCACGACGATCATCGCGATCTCGCCGGACTCACGGTTCTTGCCGACGATCGCGTTCGGCCGGGCTCGGCCGATCAGATATGTACGGCGGGGCGTGACCGGAGGGGACACGTGGGACTGGGTCGTCAACGCCCTGCACCTCCTTGCCAGTTGCCGTTCTTGCCGGTGGTACCGCTGTTGCTCCCGCGGTCATTGCTCGCGTGCGGGGTCTTCGACGGGCTCGTACGGGGCGGGGGTGCGGCGGAGGGGACAGTTCCGCCGCCTCCCCCTGATGCGGCCGGGCGCGAGCTGTGCGCGGCCACGCCGCCGGACGCGGGATTGGCGGGACGGGCCTGGGATGCTCCGCCCCCGCCCGAACCCCCGCCGTCCTGACGGCTGCTGTGGGTCTTGATGCCCTGCGAGACGAGCGCGGCGGGCGAGGACATGACGGCGGCCGCCTTGCCCTCGGCGCCCTGCATGAGCCGGTTCTTGCGCACGTTGGCCATCTCGTCGCCGAAGCCGGGCACGAAGCGGTAGATCATGCCGCTCGCGAAGATGGCGAGCAGCACGATGGCGAGGCCGGAGACGACCGCGGAGAGGGAGTCGGGGCTCTTGCCGCCGCTGGACAGCGCGCCGGCGAGACCCAGCACGATCACGATGACCGGCTTCACGAGGATGACCGCGATCATGATGCCGACCCAGCGGCGGACGTGGCCCCACAGGTTCTTGTCCACGAGCCCCGCGTAGACGACGACGCCGAGCAGCGCGCCCACGTAGAGCAGGACGGCGCGCAGATACAGCTCCAGGTAGAGCACGCCCGCCGCGAGGATGGACACGAGCGACACGACGATCAGCATGATCGGCCCGCCGCCGATGTCGTCGCCCTTCTTCAGGGCCTCGGAAAACGTCCCGAAGAACGCGTCCGTCTGATTGCCCGTCGCCTTCGCCAGTACGTCGCTGACCCCGTCGGCGGCCGACACCACCGTGTAGAGGATCAGCGGGGTGAAGGCCGACGCGAGCACGGTGAGCCAGAGGAATCCCACGGCCTCCGTGATCGCGGTCATCAGCGGGACGCCGCGGACGGCGCGCTTGGCGACGGCGAGCAGCCACAGCACGAGGGTGAGGATCGTCGACGCGGCGAACACCACGGCGTACTGCTGGAGGAATTTGGGGTTGGTGAAGTCGACGTTGGCCGTCTTCTGCACGGCGTCGCTGAGCTGGTCGACGGTCCACGAGGCGGCTTCGGCGCAGCCCTTGGCGAGGCTGGACAGGGGGTCGAGCGGGTTGGAGACGTCGGGCGTCCCGCCACCACCTCCGGTGGCGCCGGACTTCTTGTCGCCGCGTTCGCAATAGTCCTTGGCGCGCCCGACGATCAGGTCGCAGGGGTTGCTGGACGGCTCGGGTGCGGCGAACGCACGGGTGGCCGTCAGGACGGCCGCGGCCTGTACGGCCGTGACGAGACCGGTGAGCTTGAGCGCACGGCGTGGGTTACCGGGCATACGAGAACCCTCCGTACTCCTCGATGGCCTTGCTGATGTCGTCGGAGTTGGAGGCGCGGTCGTCGCCGGGGACAGGCGTGGGACCGTTCTTCTGCGAGTCGGAGGTGATCTTCCAGTCGCCGTCGGTCCACTGCAACTGGAAGGTCCACGTCTGCCACGACGTGGCGACCGGGTTGGTCGAGCGCGTGCCGGAGATGCCGAGGAGCCCCATGTACCAGACCGACACCTTGGCGGTGTCGTCCTCGTACCGGAGCGTCTTGGTGCCGATCGGAATGGTGCGGGAGACGAAGGTGCTGCCCTTGGGCGCGTTCCCGTCCGCGTCGAGGCCCAGCTTGGTCAGGAACTCCGTGGAGTACGCCTCGTCCATCGGGCCCTTGAGCTTGGCGGCCGCCGCGGACGTGTAGAGCTCGTCCACGATTCCGTGCCGCCGGTCGGCGTTGAACATGCCGTCGCCCCCGAGCCGCACCGCATAGTTCGCGGCAGCCGATTGCGCGCCCTGTTCGTCGTGGGCGAAGCCGGATGCGACCGGTTTCGTCCCGGAGGGAGCCGTGGGGGCCGCCGCCGGCTTCGTGCCGGAGGAATCGGACCCGGACCCGCCGGAGGCGTCCCCGCCGCGGTTCGCGAACGCGATCGCCGCGATGAGCAGCACCACGACGCCGACCACGGTCACCAGTGACCGGGACGGCGACCGCCCCGGTCTGCGGGCGCCGGAGCTCTCCGGGAGCCGCGTCCGGGTCTGCCCGGAACCCCCGTAGAGCTCGTCGTCCTGTGGACCGTCAGGACTCATTGCGCGCACGCCCCCTCAACCTTTCGCCGAACCACCGCATACGACGGTAGCCGTGCTGGTTTCCGCGCGGGCGCGGTGTGGTGACTCGACATCAGGGAGACGCAACCTCAGCGGGGAGCTAGACGGCCATGCCGTACACGATGGTGAACAGCGTGCCTAGTGAGCCGATGATGAACACCCCGGTCAGGCCCGCGATGATGAGGCCCTTGCCTTGTTCGGCGCTGAAGGTGTCGCGCAGGGCCGTGGCCCCGATCCGTTGCTTGGCGGCGCCCCAGATCGCGATGCCGAGGCACAGCAGGATGGCGACCGCCATCACGACCTCGATCATCACGCGTGCCTCGTTGCCCAGGCTCCCGAACGGGCCCCAGTCCGGGGCGATCCCGCCGATGATGGTGGAGATGTCGCCCTTTTCGGCTGCCAGCAGCATGTGTAACTCACCGCCCCATGTGGGTAGTTCTGTCGCCTCTGACGCAGCGCAGAGGTCAGACCCATTCTTGCCCAGATTGGCTCCGATGCCTGCACACTTGGCGCCATTCCTTGGCCGAGTTCCTACGGTCCCATGCCTGAGGGACCGCCCGGGAGGGACGGTTCCGGATGCGAAGGAACGTACGGTTACTCTGTGTATCATGCCTGGTCACGCCGGGCAATGAAGGCTGGTCGCGGATAGTTCGGCACAGTCGCCGACGGGGTGGCCCGCCCGCCCGTAAACTGAGCGCTCGTGTGTCCGGCCGCGGGTCGTGCCCGGACTCCCCCGTGGCGAAGGGCGGTTGACGGTGCGTAAGGCGTGGATGCTCGCGGGCTCGGCCGCCGCCGGGGGGACGGCGTTCGTGGCACTGCTCGTCTTCGGGACGTACATGGCGGCGGGGAGCCTGAGCAGCGGGGTCGGCAAGGGGGCCGTGGGGCTCGCGAAGGGGGCCGTGCCCGCCGCGTATCAGCCACTCGTACAGAAGTGGGGCAATCTGTGCCCCGCCATCAACCCGGCGCTGCTCGCGGCGCAGCTGTACCAGGAGAGCGGGTTCAATCCGAAGGCGACGTCGCCGGCGAAGGCCTACGGCATCGCGCAGTTCATCAGCGGGACCTGGGCCGCGCACGGCGTCGACGGGGACGGTGACGGGGACAAGGACATCTGGGACCCGAACGACGCGATCCCGTCCGCCGCCTCGTACGACTGCAAGCTCGCCTCGTACGTGAAGGACGCGCCGGGCGACAAGACGAAGAACATGCTCGCCGCCTACAACGCGGGCTCCTACGCCGTCATCAAGTACGGCGGCGTCCCGCCGTACCGCGAGACGCAGAACTACGTGAAGGTCATCACGACGCTCGAGAAGTCCTTCGCGAAGCCCGTCGGGCGCGTGCAGCCCTCGCAGCAGGCGGCGGCGGCCATCTACTTCGCGCAGAAGAAGCTCGGCACCCCTTACCTGTGGGGCGGGAATGGCACGGCGGACCAAGATGGCCGATTTGATTGCTCGGGGCTGACCAAGGCCGCGTACGAGACGGTGGACATCGAGCTGCCGCGCGTGGCCAACGATCAGTACAACGCGGGGCCGCATCCGAAGCGGGACGAGCTGCTTCCCGGGGACCTCGTGTTCTTCTCCAAGGACCTCGGCAACAGCCGTGCCATTCACCACGTGGGCCTTTACGTGGGCGGCGGGTACATGATCGACGCGCCGCGGACCGGCGCCGTCATCCGCTTCGACCCCATCGACACCGCCGAGTACTTCGGCGCGACCCGGGTCACGGAGGACGGCGCGAAGGCGCTGCCGAGCGGATCGCCGGAGGTCTGAGTCCGGCGCTCCGGCCGCCGGGTTGGCTGGAACTCTCTGTTAGGTCATGGCCCTGAGCTGCGGGTTTGTGTTTCTCTTCGATAACGTCTGGGTGATCGTTCGGTGGATTGCGGAACGTAGAGGGTGGGACCGTGCGTTCCTCTACCTGAATCGAAAACAACCACGGGGGTGGCTGAAGACGAAGGGGCCGCTGAACTATGGCTGGACTCGTGGCACTCGAAGCGCCCGGGACATCCGGATCCAACCCCGACGTCACGCTGCTCTACGACATCAACGGCCTGGCCGATGACGCTCCGCGCTGGTTCGACCGGACCATGGAGTTCGTCGGCGAGTACGGGATCCTGATCGCGCTCGTGCTCGTCGTGCTGTGCTGCTGGTGGGGCGCGAGGAAGCGCGGAGCGCTCGACGACGCGGCGTCCGCCGTGGCCGCCGTGGTGTGGGCGCCGCTCGCCGCCGGTGTCGCCGTCCTCGTGAACGTGCCGATCCGGTCCTTCGTCGAGCGGCCGCGGCCCTTCATGGACCACGACGGACTCGAGGTCCTGGTCAAGGGCAAGACCGACTTCTCGTTCGTCAGCGACCACGCGACGCTCGCGATGGCCATCGGGGCGGCGCTCTTCATCGCCCACCGCAAGCTCGGGCTCGCCGCCATAGGGCTCGCCGTGCTCGAAGGGTTCTGCCGGGTCTTCATGGGCGTGCACTACCCGACGGACGTCGTCGGCGGGTTCGCGCTCGGCACGGCCGTCGCGCTGCTCCTCTCGCCGCTCGCCTCGGCGCTGCTCACGCCGCTGACGCGGGCGATCGGGCGGGCGTCCGGCCGGGTGTCCCGGCTCGTGTGGGCGCCCGGCGCGGTGGCGTCGGCGGTGGAGCTCTCCGGCGCCGGCGACCCGGCGGAACAGCCGGAGGAGCGCGACCTCGCGGCGTAGCCGCTGTAAATCAAGCCCCGCCGGCGATTGAGGCGCGGGGTCCGGGGCAGAGCCCCGTGGCGTGGGCCCGGTGCGGGCCTCCAGCTACAGCGCCTGCGGGAACGTGAAGAAGCCCGACGGATCGTACTGGCGCTTCACCTTGGCCAGCCGAGGCGCCGCAGGCCCGTAGTACGCCTGCTTCCAGTTCTTCAGGGCCGGGTCCGCGTAGTTCTGGTACGCCGCGCCCGATGCGTACGGGCGCATCGACCTGTGGGCCGAGGCCAGCCAGTCGCGGGCCGCCGAGCCCGACGTGTTCGGCTGCCACGACACGATGTACTGCGCGAGCATCCTGGAGCGGCGGTGCACGAACGCCGTCGCCGTCGGGTCCACGCGGTTGATCGCCCCGCCGAGCGCCGTGAGCGCCACCGAGCCGGCGCCGGACGTCACGTTCTCGAGCTGCTTCAGGAGCGTGCGCGCGCCCGCGTCCGAGAGGTTCCGGTCGAAGAAGTCGGAGGCCGCCGCGTAGGTCTCGCGCTGCAACGCGCCCTGCTCGGAGCGGCCCGGCGCGGCGCCCGGCAGATGGCACTGGGCGTCCTCCTCGAAGGCCGTGCAGCCCGCGTACACCTCCATCGACTCCTCGTACGAACGGCGCTTGAGGGAGACCGAGGTGGCCGGCCCCGGGCCGCCGGGGCCGTCGGCGAGGCGGTCGACCGCGTTCTGGAGCTCGGTGTACGAGCCGAGGGAGAACGCCGCGACCGAGACCGTCGGGTTGCCGCCGCGCGCGCCCGCGATGTGCAGCGAGGACCAGATCTCGTCGGCCTGGTCGGGGCCCCACTTCTGCCAGGCCTTGAGCACCGTCGCCGCCTTCGACCAGGGCCAGCTCATGTACGCGGAGACGGCCTGCGGCGCGGGGTGGGTCTTGAAGCGGAGCTCCGTCACGACGCCGAACTGGCCGTTGCCCGCGCCCCGCAGCGCCCAGAAGAGGTCCTTGTGCGAGCTGGCGTCGGCGGTCAGTTCCTTGCCGTCGGCCGTGACGACCGTGGCCTGCGTCAGGCTGTCGCAGGTGAGGCCGTAGGCCCGCGAGACGACGCCGTGGCCGCCGCCGAGCGTGAGGCCCGAGACGCCGACGGTGGGGCAGGAGCCCGCCGGTATCGTGACGCCCTTGGCCGCCAGCGAGCGGTAGACGTCGATGAGCTTCGCGCCCGCGCCGACCACCGCCTGCGAGCCCGACGCGCGGACGGACTTCATCCGGGAGACGTCGAGTATCAGGTGGCCGTCGCCGGAGGACCAACCTCCGTAGGAGTGGCCGCCGTTGCGTATCGAGAGCGGGACCTTGTGCGCGCGGGCGTACGCGAGGGTCGTGCGGATGTCGTCGGGCCCCGCGACGTACGCGACGGCACGCGGCTTCAACGCGTCGAAGCGGGTGTTGTAGAGCTGGCGGGCCGCCGCCCAGGAGGACTCCCCGGGGCGTACGAGGGAGCCGTCGAGGTCCTTGGCGAGACCGGCCAGGTTCGCCGCGGCCCGCACCGTGCTGGACGCGCTCGCGCTGGTGGAGCGGACCGGGGCGGAGGAGGCGGACGAGGACATGGCGGTCCCGCCCGTGGAGCCGGAACCGGCACCGGATCCCGAGCCGGAGCAGGCGCTCGACGCGCCGCCCGCCATGACTGCCGCGGCCGATGCCGTGATGAACGTGCGGCGTTCCATGCGGTTGTCTCCTTCGGCCACCTGTTCGCTTCCCGAGGTACGAGACGTCATCCGGGAGTCGTGGGTTCCGTCAGGAGTTCGGGCCCGTCGAGCCGAGATGGTCGTCCGCGTCCGAACGGGCCTTGCTCCGGGCCCTCCTGGCCGGTCCCCGCCAGCCGCAGGTGCAGCGGGCCAGACAGAAACGTCCCTGTTCCACGACGGTGGTCGTATGCGCGTGCTGCTGTTGTGCCACGCGGTCACGGTAGCGACTCCATGTAAACCCCCCGTTCGCGTGACGGTCGACCCTACTCGTCGTTAACCCCGACGACAGGGGCCGCACACGCACGGAGAGGCTTGGGGGCGGACCAGCGATGGTGGTGCAGCACGGGAGCGCGGCCGCTTCGGCGCGGGCGGCGGTGGCGGCTGTCGCGGTCGCGTCGGTGGTGGCGGGCGTCGGCGGGTGCGGTGGTGGCGCCGCGGGCGGGGAGCGGAACGCGGACCCGACGCAGACGGTGCGCGGGGCGGCCGACCGGCTGGTCCGCGAGGGCAGTTCACAGGCGCGTACGTCGATGGAGATGGCCAGCGGCGGGACCCGCGTCACCATCCACGGCGAGGGCGTCTACGACTACCGCGAGGGCGTCGGCGAGCTGCGGGTGCGGCTCCCGCAGGACGCGGCGGGCGACGAGGAGCACCGGCCGATCACCGAACTGCTCGCGCCCGGCGCCCTGTACATGAAGAACCGGGGCGCCGGCGTCCCCGCGGACAAGTGGGTCCGCGTCGACGTCACGGCGTTGACGGACGGGAACCTGGTCACCGGCGGCGCCACCGATCCGCTCGCGGCGGCCGAACTGCTGCGCGGCGCGCGGAATGTGACGGAGCGGGGCGAGACCGACATCGCGGGCGTGCGCACCCGGCACTACAAGGGGGACGTGCGGCTGAGCGCCGCCGCGAAGGCCGCCTCCGCGGCGCAGAAGGGGGCGCTCGCGGCGGCGGCGAAAGGGTTCCGCAAGGGGCGGGTGCCGTTCGACGTCTACGTCGACGACGAGGGGCTGATCCGCAAGGTCGTGCACCGGTTCAGCTTCGCGAACGGGCAGCCGTCGAAGGACGTGGCCGTGACGTCGACGACTCTGTACCGGGCGTTCGGGAAGCCGGTGAAGGTGCGGCTTCCCGCCAAGGGGGACATCTTCGCGGGGAAGGTCGCCGAACCCGGACCGTAGGTCCGCCGCCCGGACCGTGGGCCCGCCGCCCGGTCCGCGGCCCGTCGCGTCGCCCCGCTCGTCGTCCTTCTCGTCGCTCGTCCGTAGGCCTGTCGGGGGCCGGAAATGGTTCTTCCGTGCCATGCGCGGGGCGTGAGCCGGTCCCTACTCTAGGAAGTCGGCCATTGCGGCCATCGGCTGTTGGTCACGCGGCAGGAAGAGGTGATGAACGTGGCTCCCGTGGGTGGTACGGCGGTTCAGGACCACGTCGCCCTCGCCGAGATCGAGCTGTGCGGTGAGTTGATCATCGCGGCGTCCGCCGTCTCCGAGGGGCGGCTCAGCGTGGACCGGATCGACGAGGTGCTGCGGGTCGCCGAGGTCTTGCCCGGCGGGCCGGAGGGCGACCGGGACTGAACGGGAAGAACGAAGAGGGTGGGGACGCCGGATCCGGCGTCCCCACCCTCACGTATGGCGCGTGTGGCGCGTGTGCGAAATCTCAGGTGCGCAGCAGGCGCGCGATCGCCTTCGTGGCCTCTTCGACCTTCTCGTCGATCTCGTCCCCGCCCTTGAGGGCGGCGTCGGCGACGCAGTGCCGCAGGTGCTCCTCCAGGAGCTGGAGCGCGAAGGACTGCAAGCCCTTCGTGGAGGCCGACACCTGCGTGAGTATGTCGATGCAGTAGACGTCCTCGTCCACCATCCGTTGCAGGCCGCGGATCTGGCCCTCGATCCGGCGCAGCCGCTTGAGGTGCTCTTCCTTCTGATGGTGGTACCCGTGGATGCCGCGGTCGTGGTCGGTCACGATCTCGGCCTTGTCCGGCACAGCAGGCTTTTCCGTCTGTGTCGCGTCAGTCGTCATCGCGTCCGTCCTCCCGTGGTCGTATACCCCCTGTGGGTATATGGTACCGGATTTCCCTGGGATCGTTCCGGTTCGTCCCGGCTCGAGCGGGCCCAGTGCTGATCACTGTGCCCGATGGGCGACACTGGTGTAACGCCGGTTAGCCGTGGCCGGATGATGCGCCTAGCATCAGCCTGACCGAATCCAAAGCACCCCGAGGACCCCACGTGCGCTTTCGTCTGACCCCCAGGGAGACGAGCTTCTACGACATGTTCGCCGCGTCCGCGGACAACATCGTCACGGGCTCGAAGCTCCTGATGGAACTGCTCGGTGCGGATTCCTCCGCCCGGGCCGAGATCGCGGAGCGGATGCGGGCAGCCGAACACGCCGGTGACGACGCCACCCACGCGATCTTCCACCAGCTCAACTCCTCGTTCATCACGCCGTTCGACCGCGAGGACATCTACAACCTCGCGTCGTCCCTCGACGACATCATGGACTTCATGGAGGAGGCCGTCGACCTGGTCGTCCTGTACCAGGTCGAGGAGCTTCCCAAGGGTGTGGAGCAGCAGATCGAGGTCCTCAGCCGAGCCGCCGAGCTCACCGCCGAGGCCATGCCGAACCTGCGCACCATGGACAACCTCACCGAGTACTGGATCGAGGTCAACCGCCTGGAGAACCAGGCCGACCAGATCCACCGCAAGCTGCTCGCACAGCTCTTCAACGGCAAGTACGACGCCATGGAAGTGCTGAAGCTCAAGCAGATCGTCGATGTGCTGGAAGAGGCGGCCGACGCCTTCGAGCACGTGGCCAACACGGTGGAGACCATCGCCGTGAAGGAGTCCTGACCGGCTCATGGACACCTTCTCCCTGATCGTGACGATCGGCGTCGCGCTTGGATTCACGTATACGAACGGTTTCCACGACTCCGCGAACGCCATTGCCACTTCTGTCTCCACGCGTGCCCTGACGCCCCGTGCGGCGCTCGCCATGGCCGCGGTGATGAACCTCGCCGGTGCCTTCCTCGGCAGCGGTGTCGCCAAGACGGTGAGTGAGGGGATCATCGCGACCCCGGTCGGCGACAAGGGGATGGGAATCCTCTTCGCCGCGCTCGCGGGCGCGATCGTCTGGAACCTCATCACCTGGTACTTCGGGCTTCCCTCGTCCTCCTCGCACGCCCTGTTCGGTGGAATGGTGGGTGCCGCCCTCGCGGGCGGGACCACCGTCTACTGGTCCGGGGTGTGGGAGAAGATCGTCATCCCGATGTTCACCTCGCCCGTGATCGGGCTCGTCGTCGGCTACCTGGTGATGACCCTCATCATGTGGCTGTTCCGGCGCTCCAACCCGCACAAGGCCAAGCGCGGCTTCCGTATCGCGCAGACCGTCTCCGCCGCCGGCATGGCGCTCGGGCACGGTCTCCAGGACGCGCAGAAGACCATGGGCATCGTGGTCATGGCGCTCGTCATCGGCGGCCACGAGTCCTTCGAGGACCCGATTCCGGTCTGGGTCAAGATCGTGTGTGCCGTGATGCTGTCGCTCGGTACGTACGCCGGTGGCTGGCGGATCATGCGCACGCTCGGGCGCAAGATCATCGAGCTGGACCCGCCGCAGGGCTTCGCGGCCGAGACCACGGGTGCGTCGATCATGTTCGGTTCGGCGTTCCTGTTCCACGCGCCGATCTCGACGACGCACGTCATCACCTCGGCGATCATGGGCGTGGGCGCCACGAAGCGCGTGAATGCGGTTCGGTGGGGCGTCGCCAAGAACATCATCCTGGGGTGGTTCATCACGATGCCGGCCGCCGCGCTTGTCGCTGCCGCTGCGTACGGGGTGGTCTGGCTGGCGTTCGGCTAGGTGGCCGGTCCGCCGTGGCTGAGGTCGCGGGGCTCCGCCCCGGGCCCCGCTGCTCAATCGCCGCAGGGGCTTGATCGTGCCCCCGTCACATGAAAGGGCCCGCCCCGAGAGGGGCGGGCCCTTTCTGGTCCCCGTGGTGGCACCGCCATGCAGCACCACGGGGCGTCGGGGGAGTCGGGTCAGCCGAAGCGGCCCGAGATGTAGTCCTCCGTGGCCTGGACGGACGGGTTGGAGAAGATGCGCTCCGTCTCGTCGATCTCGACGAGCTTGCCGGGCTGGCCGACCGCCGCGAGGTTGAAGAACGCGGTGCGGTCCGAGACACGGGCCGCCTGCTGCATGTTGTGCGTCACGATGACGATCGTGAAGCGCTCCTTCAGCTCCCCGATCAGGTCCTCGATCGCGAGGGTGGAGATCGGGTCGAGCGCCGAGCAGGGCTCGTCCATGAGCAGCACGTCCGGCTCGACCGCGATGGCGCGGGCGATGCACAGGCGCTGCTGCTGACCACCGGAGAGGCCCGAGCCGGGCTTGTTCAGGCGGTCCTTGACCTCGTTCCAGAGGTTGGCGCCCTTCAGGGACTTCTCGACGACGTCGGCGAGCTCCGACTTCTTGTACTTGCCGTTGAGCTTCAGGCCCGCCGCCACGTTGTCGAAGATCGACATCGTGGGGAAGGGGTTGGGGCGCTGGAACACCATGCCGACGGTGCGGCGCACGGCCACCGGGTCGATGTGGGAGCCGTACAGGTCCTCGTCGTCCAGGAGCACCTTGCCCTCGACGCGGCCGCCGGGGGTGACCTCGTGCATCCGGTTGAGGGTGCGCAGGAACGTCGACTTGCCGCAGCCGGACGGGCCGATGAAGGCCGTCACCGAACGGGGCTCGACGGTCATCGAGATGTCTTCGATCGCCTTGTGGGCGCTGTAGTAGGCGGTAAGTCCGCTTACGTCGATTCGCTTGGCCATGACTGCTTCACTACTTCCGATACGTCGCTGAGTTGGGGTGGGCCGCGTCAGCGACCGGCCTTCGGGGCCTTCCAGCGGGCTACGCCGCGGGCCGCGAGGTTGAGGATCATGATGAAGGCGATGAGCACCAGGGCCGCGGCCCAGGCGCGGTCGTACGCCGCCTGGCTGCCGCCGCTGCTCGCGTACTGCTGGTAGATGTACAGCGGCAGCGAGGCCTGCGGGCCTTCGAACGGGTTGCCGTTGATCAGCGGGTTGCCGAAGACGAGCAGCAGGACCGGGGCCGTCTCGCCCGCGATACGGGCGATGGCCAGCATCACACCGGTCGTGATGCCGCCGATCGACGTCGGCAGGACGACCTTGAGGATCGTGCGCCACTTCGGTACGCCGAGGGCGAGGGAGGCCTCGCGCAGCTCGTTCGGGACGAGCTTGAGCATCTCCTCGGTGGAGCGGACCACGACCGGGATCATCAGGATGGCCAGGGCCATCGAGCCGGCGAAGCCGGAGAAGCCGAAGCCGAGGATCAGGATCCAGAAGGACAGGATGAACAGGCCGGCGACGATCGACGGGATGCCGGTCATGACATCCACGAAGAACGTGACCGCCTTCGCCAGCTTCCCGCGCCCGTACTCGACCAGGTAGATCGCCGTGAGGATGCCGATCGGCACCGAGATCACGGTGGCGATGCCGACCTGTTCGAGGGTGCCGAGGATGGCGTGGTAGATGCCGCCGCCCGGCTGGTACGAGGTGATGAAGCCCATCGAGTGGGACAGGAAGTACGGGTCCAGGACCTTGATGCCGCGCGCGATCGTCTCGTAGACGAGGGACGCGAGGGGGACCACGGCGAGGATGAAGGCGACCCACACGACGCTGGTCGCGAGGCGGTCCTTGGCCTGCCGGCGGCCCTCGACCTTGGCGGCGAGGCCGTACGAGACGAGGACGAACAGGAGGGCCGCGAGCAGCCCCCACTGGACGCGGCTGGTCAGGCCGGCGCCGAGGCCGATGGCGCAGCCCGCGGCGATCGAACCGACGGCGATGGCCCAGGGGGCCCAGCGGGGCAGGCGCGCGGCGCTCAGCGTGCTCGGCGGCTTCGGCGCGGCCGGCTTCTGGGCGGGAACGGTTGCGTTGCTCATGCGTTGGCCCCCGAGTACTCCTTGCGGCGGGCGATGATCAGGCGGGCCGCGCCGTTGACCAACAGGGTGATGACGAAGAGGACCAGGCCCGAGGCGATGAGGGCGTCGCGGCCCTGGTCGTTGGCCTCGGAGAACTTCGCGGCGATGTTCTGCGCGAAGGTGCCGCCGCCCGGGTCGAGCAGGCTGGTGTGGATCAGGAAGTCCGGGGAGAGGACCGTGGCGACGGCCATCGTCTCGCCGAGCGCGCGGCCGAGGCCCAGCATCGAGGCGGAGATGACGCCGGAGCGGCCGAAGGGGATCACCGACATCCGGATGACCTCCCAGCGGGTCGCGCCGAGCGCGAGGGCCGCCTCCTGGTGCATCTGGGGCGCCTGCCGGAAGACCTCACGGGAGACGTTGGTGATGATCGGCAGGATCATGATGGCCAGCAGGATGCCGACGGTGAGCAGGGTGCGCGGGGCGCCGCCCTGGTAGTCGAGGACCCCGGTCCAGCCGAAGTAGTCGTCGAGCCAGTGGAACAGCCCGGTCATGTGCGGCACGAGGAAGAGCGCGCCCCACAGGCCGTAGACGATCGACGGCACGGCGGCCAGCAGGTCGATGACGTAGGCGATGACGCCGCTCAGCTTCTTCGGCGCGTAGTGCGTCAGGAAGAGCGCGATGCCGACGGCGATGGGCACGGCGATCACCATGGCGATGATCGAGGTGACGATCGTGCCGAAGGCGAGGACGGCGATGCCGAAGACGGGCGGGCTCGCGGTCGCGTTCCACTCGAAGGTCGTGAGGAAGTTGCCCTCGTTCTTCGAGAGGACCAGCGAGGCGCGGTAGGTCAGGAAGACCGCGATCGCGGCCATGATCACCAGGAGCAGGATGCCCGAGCCGCGCGAGAGGCCGAGGAAGATCCGGTCTCCGGGGCGGGTGGCGCCGCGGGCGGCGCGCTTCTGCTCGGCGGGCGAGGGGCGATCGGTGGGCGCCGGTGGGGGCGCCGGTGCTTGCGTGGTTATGTCCATGGGGTTCTCCGGTCTGCGAAGTCCCGGCCCGATCCGGGGGATTGCGGGACTTCTGGCGGCGGTGCACCGGACGGTGCGGGCCGCTCCGAGGAGCGGCCCGCACACTGGGTCAGCTGATGCTCGCGACGGTCTCGCGGACCTTCTTGTTGATCTCGGTGGGGATCGGGGCGTAGCCCAGGTCCGAGAGGGCCGCCTGGCCGTCCTCGGACGCGGTGTAGTTCAGGAAGGACTTGGTGGCGGCCAGGCTCTCCGCCTTGTTGCCCTTGTCGCAGACGATCTCGTACGTGACCAGGGTGATCGGGTACGCGCCCGCGGCCTGGGTCTTGTAGTTGAGGTCCAGGGCGAGGTCCTTGCCGGTGCCCACGACCTTGGCGTCGGCGATCGCCTTCGAGGCGTTCTCCGTGGTGGCCTTGACGGGCTGGTCGGCGCCGGTGTCGATGTCGACGGTCTTCACGCCGTCCTTGGCGTAGGAGAGCTCGACGTACGTGATGGCGCCGTCGGTCTGCTTCACCTGCTGGGCGAGGCCGGAGGAGCCCTGCGCGGACTGGCCGCCCTTGGCCTGCCAGGCCTTGCCGCCCTCGTACTTCCAGTCGCTCGGGGCGGCGGACTTGAGGTACTTGGTGAAGTTGTCCGTGGTGCCGGACTCGTCGGAGCGGTGGAACGCCTGGATCTTGGTGGACGGCAGCTTGGCGTCCGGGTTCAGCTTCTTGATCGCCGGGTCGTTCCACTTGGTGATCTTCGAGTCGAAGATCTGGGCCAGCGTCTTGGCGTCGAGCGTCAGGTTGTCGACGCCCTGGACGTTGAACGCGACGGCGATCGGGCCGCCGACCATCGGCAGGTCGATGCCCTGACCGCCCTTGCAGACCTTCTTCGAGGCGGCGACCTCTTCGGGCTTGAGCGCCGAGTCGGAACCGGCGAAGGCGACCTGGCCCTGGTTGAAGGCGGTCACACCGGCGCCCGAGCCGTCGGGCTTGTAGTTGAGCTGTACGTCGGAGCAGGCCTGGGAGTAGGCCTGGCGCCAGGCGTCTATGGCGTTGGCCTGGGCGGACGAGCCGATGCCGAGGAGCTGGCCCTTGGCGTCGTCGCACTTGATGTTGCCCGCCTTGGCCGGGGCGCTGCTGCCGCCCGAGCCGCCGCTGGTGTCGTCGGAGCCGCACGCCGTGAGGGCCAGGGCGCCGGAGACGGCGAGAGCGCCGAGGGAGAGGGCGCGGAGCCGGTTCTTGCGCTGAAGCTTCACTTTCGGATGTTCCTTCCAGGAGCCGCCGGCCTTCTCTGTCTCTGTGGCGGCGTGCGATGTCTGCGGGTGGTTTCAGTCGAGCGGCGGGGCGTCCCCGGGTGCCGGGGACTCACCGCGTAAGGCTGAAATTAGGCAGATCAGGTGAAGCGGCCGATGGCCGAGAGTGAACGCCGGGTGAACCTAAGCGGGCGGTGCGGTTAGGTCACGGTACGGCTACGGAACGTGATCGTCAGGTGGTGTGGAGGGCGTCGAGGAGCGCGTCGACGAGTACGCGGTCCCTGGGCTGGGTGAGGCGGGCGCGGGCCTCGGGGGGTGTGAGCCAGGCGATGCGGTCGACCTCGCGGTTCGGCGTGAAGGTGCCGGAGGTCGCCTCCGCGGCCCAGTAACTCACCTGCTTGGGGCGGCCGTTCGCGAGGTAGCGGACGGTGGGGAGCGTGGCGCCGAGTGCGCAGTCGTGGCCGGTTTCCTCGCGCACCTCGCGCAGGGCGCCGGCCGCGGCCTCCTCGCCGCGCTTGAGCTTGCCCTTCGGGTGCGACCAGTCGTCGTACTTGGGCCGGTGGACCAGGCAGATCTCAACTCCCCGGCCCTCGTGGGGAGTCGCCGGGCGGCGCCACAGGACGCAGCCTGCCGCGAGGACCGTTCCGGGGTCGTCCTGCTGCACGGTCATGGGGTGCCCACCGCCTGTCGTTGCCATGCCTGTCCGAACGCGATCCTGGCGGCCGCGACCTCGTGGCGCTGATCGGCGTGGAGCACGCCGAGGGCGTACGCGGTCGTGGGCGCGATACGCGGGGTGCGGGCCGCGTGGGCCGCCGCGGCGGCCGCCTCGGCGGCGTCCCTGTGGGCGTTCAGGGCGTCGGCCGCGTCGAGGAGTCGTACGTCCCCGGGGGAGCCCTGCACCACTTCGCGGGCGTAGCGGTGCAGGCGGAGCAGGAGGCGTACGTGGTGCCAGGAGGCGTCGGCGTCCGCGTTGTAGGGGTGGCTGGTGTCGTGGAGGGCGGTGGCGGCCTCGGTGAGGCGGGACTCGGCCTCCGCGGCGAGCTTCTCCAGCTCGGTGTCGGCGGTCGTGAGGGGGACGTCGCTGGCGAGCACGGCGACGTTGTCCGCGACCGCGTGGAAGCGGGCGGAGCCGAGGGCCTGGAGGGCGGTGCTGTGGGCCCTCGTCCGGGCGAGGGTGAGCTGGCGCTCCAGCAGGGCGGATGCCTTGGCGGCCCCGAGGGCGAGGGTCTCCCGCTCCGGGGCGGGAGCAGGGGCCGGGGCCGACGTGTCGGCGCGCGGCGCCGGGGGCCGCCTTGCCCACCCTCGCGGCGGGTGGGCATTCTCAAGCCCCTGCGGCGATTGAGCAGCGGGGTCCGGGGCGGAGCCCCGTGGCGTGGGAGCGGGAGGCATCGACAAGGTGTGCAGGGCGGAAGTCAACCGGTCCAGGCGGGACGCGTACGCGTGTTCGCGGGCCAACGTCCCCGACAACCACGCCAGTTCGGGCCGAAGCGCATCCGACCACTCCGTGTCGAGCAGCGGCCGGAAGGTGTGCAACGTGCCGCTGATCCGGCGCGCGGCCCGCCGCAGCGCACGGGCGGCCTCCGCCGTGTCGCCCGCCGCCCCGCTCTCGCGGTGCTGCCGCAGCGAGCGCAGGAACTCGGTGGCCCGGGACCGCAGATAGCACCCCAGGACATCGACGTCGTTCCTGTTCAGCGGCTCGCTGGACTCAAGGTGTCGCTGTGCCACGCCGGCGCCTCCGGGCGTCTATGAGCATCTCCTGTACGTTGCGCAGGGGGCGCCCGGCCGGATCCTGCGAGTCGATCGCGTGCCGGGTCCAGTTGCCGTCCGCGCCCAGGTGCCAAGAGGCGGTGGCGTCGGACATCCCCGTTTCGAGCAGTCGGTTGAGCGCCGCGCGATGGGCCGGGTCCTCCACGCGGACCAGGGCCTCGATGCGGCGGTCGAGATTGCGGTGCATCATGTCGGCGCTGCCGATCCAGACCTCCGGCTCGCCCGCGTTGCCGAAGGCGAAGACGCGGGAGTGCTCCAGGAAGCGGCCGAGGACCGAGCGGACCCGGATGTTCTCGGACAGGCCCGCGACTCCGGGGCGCACGGCACAGATGCCGCGCACCCAGATGTCGACGGGGACGCCCGCCTGCGAGGCCCGGTAGAGCGCGTCGATGACCGCCTCGTCGACCATCGAGTTGACCTTGATGCGGACGTACGCGGGGCGGCCCGCACGGTGGTGCTGGACCTCCTTCTCGATCCGCGTGATCAGGCCCGTACGAAGGGACTTGGGGGCGACGAGGAGGCGGCGGTAGGTCTCGCGCCGCGAGTAGCCGGACAGCCGGTTGAAGAGGTCGGAGAGGTCGGCCCCGACTTCCTGATTGGCCGTCAGCAGCCCCAGGTCCTCGTACAGACGGGCCGTCTTGGGGTGGTAGTTGCCCGTGCCGACATGGCTGTACCTGACCAGCTGGTCGCCCTCCTGGCGGACGACGAGCGACAGCTTGCAGTGCGTCTTCAGGCCGACGAGGCCGTAGACGACATGGCAGCCGGACTCCTCCAGCTTGCGGGCCCACTTGATGTTGGCCTGCTCGTCGAAGCGGGCCTTGATCTCGACCAGGACCAGCACCTGCTTGCCGGCCTCGGCTGCCTCTATCAGCGCGTCCACGATCGGTGAGTCGCCCGAGGTCCGGTACAGCGTCTGCTTGATGGCGAGCACGTCCGGGTCCGCCGCGGCCTGTTCGAGGAAGGCCTGCACGGAGGTGGAGAACGAGTCGTACGGGTGGTGGAGCAGCACGTCGTGGCTGCGCAGCGCGGCGAAGATGTCGGGGGCCGAGGAGGATTCCACCTCGGCGAGGTCGCGGTGGGTGCCGGCCACGAACTTGGGGTACTTCAGCTCGGGGCGGTCGATGCCGGCGATGGAGAAGAGGCCGGTGAGGTCCAGGGGGCCGGGCAGCGGGTAGACCTCGGCCTCACTGATCTTCAGCTCCTTCACGAGGAGGCTGAGTATCTCCGAGTCGATGGTCTCCTCGACCTCGAGGCGCACCGGCGGCCCGAAGCGGCGCCGCATCAGCTCCTTCTCCAGGGCCTGGAGCAGGTTCTCGGCGTCGTCCTCCTCCACCTCGAGGTCCTCGTTCCGGGTCAGCCGGAACATGTGGTGCTCCTCGACCTTCATGCCGGGGAACAGCTCGCCCAGGTGCCGGGGCGCGGCGATGACGTCCTCGATGGGGACGTAGCGCTGGGGCGAGGCCTCCAGGAAGCGGGACAGGAGCGGCGGAACCTTTACCCGGGCGAAGTGGCGGTGGCCGGAGACCGGGTTCGAGACGACGACCGCGAGGTTGAGGGAGAGCCCCGAGATGTACGGGAAGGGGTGCGCGGGGTCGACGGCGAGCGGGGTGAGCACCGGGAAGATCTGCTGCATGAACAGGGTGTAGAGCCGGGCCTGCTCCTTCTCCGTGAGCTCGTTCCAGCGCACGACGTGGATGCCCTCGTCGGCGAGCGCCGGGGCCACCTCGTCCTGGTAGCAGGCGGCGTGTCGGGCCATGAGCTCGCGGGACCGGTTCCAGATCAGTTCGAGCACTTCACGGGGCTGGAGGCCGGAGGCCGAACGGGTGGCGACGCCGGTCGCGATGCGGCGCTTCAGGCCCGCCACCCGGACCATGAAGAACTCGTCCAGGTTCGAGGCGAAGATCGCCAGGAAGTTCGCGCGCTCCAGGAGGGGCGTGGTGGGGTCCTCGGCGAGCTCCAGGACCCGCTCGTTGAACGCGAGCCAGCTGCGTTCGCGGTCCAGGAAGCGGCCCTGCGGGAGCTCAGCGCCCTCCTGGTTCGCGTAGTCCTCCTCGTAGTCGTCCGGATCCGCGTCGATGTCGGCGACGATCCCGGCGAGCTTGGCGGCCGTCCGGTCGTAATCGCCGCCGGCCACGGGGTGCGGCCGGTGCGCGGCGAGTGAGCCCACGGACGGCTGGGGCTGCGCGGCCGAGGGGGCCGGAGCAGTGTCGGTCGTCTGGTCCTGTGCGGCGTTCGGCTGACTCATGGCCCCATTCTTCCGCGTGGACGCCGTCCGGGGCGCGCCGACGGCGTCGGCGGGCGCGGGTGCGAGCGTGAGGCTGCCGCGACGGGCGGGCTCGGCGGGTTCGGGGGCGGGGGGCTGCATTCCGTGAGCGTCGCAAGTCCGTCTGAATCGACGGTTACGGCGACATGACGTACGGGCTATGGCCGTGCGGCCCGCCGGGGGTTCGGCGGGTGGGCGGGGTCGATGTCGTTGCCCTGGGGGCGGCGCCGGGGGGTTCGACCGGGGGCGGGGTTGGCGCCCGTGGCCGTGGTTGCGGCGGTCCGGGGGCGGCGTGGGGGTGTGCGGAGGGTGGCGGGGGCGGCGGGTGTGGGCGGGGGCGTGGTGCCGGGCGTCATTGTCGCGCGGGGCCGGGGTGGGCGTGTGCCGGGGTGGGGGTCCTGGTGGTGGGTACGTGGGCCGGCTGGGCCGGGGCCCGGTCGTTGGTGCGTGGGCCTGCTGCGGCGGGGCCCGGTCATCTCCCACCCGCCCGCCCCCTCCGGGGGCTTCGGCCCGTCCGGGGTGGGGGCCGGGGCCCGGACGCCGGGGGCCCGGACGCCGGTGCGCGGCGCCGTCCCCTCGCCGGTTGCGCGGGTGCCGGGTCATCTCCCTCCCGCCCGCCCCCTCCGGGGGCTTCGGCCCGTCCGGGGCCGGTGCCCGGGGCCGTGTCGGGGTGGCCAGGCGTCTGCGGCCGGCGCCCATGGTGGGGCGGCGCACGCACCCGCGTCCTGGCGGGGAGGAAGTCGACCCGGATCGAGCCCGTCCGGCGATTGAGGACGAGCCCGGAGGGCGAACGGGGGCGCGGCCCCGTGGCTCCGCCATCGTGCGGGGATGCACGGTCCCGGGCCGAAGGTGACGGTGGCCGGGCCTGGGCGCAGATCCCCGAAACGGCCTGGCTGTCCCCGGTGGCCCGGTGGCCCGGTGGCCCGGTGGTGCGGTGGCCCGGTGGTGCGGTGGCCCGGTGGTGCGGCGGTGCGGTGGCCCGGTGGTGCGGCGGTGCGCGGCAGCCGGGACGCGAGGGCTCTGCCCCAGTCCGCAGCGGGGCCGGGGCGGCGATTGGTGCGTGGCCCCAGGTGCGGCCACGGTGCGGGCCGCAAGCCCGTTCCCGGGGGCGCATCGGGCCAGAGCCCCCGGAGGGGGCGGGCGGGTGGGAGATGAGCGGGCTTCGGGGCCGGGGCCCCGCGGCCGCAGCGGCCGATGCCGCCCCGGCAGACGCCCTACCGGGCACCCGCCCTGGCTCACCCGGGCCCTACCGAGCATCCGCCAGACGCCCACCGGGCATCCGCCCTGGCTCACCCAGACGCCCACCGGGCACCCGCCCTGGCTCACCCAGACGCCCACCGGGCACCCGCCCTGGCTCACCCGGGCCCCACCGGGCATCCGCCCTGGCCCACCCGGGCCCAACCGGCCACCGGGTCCCGGCCCACCCGGCCCCCACCGCCCACCGGGCCCCGCCCCACCCGCCGGTGGGCCAAGCCGGGCCGGCGGCCCGGACCACCCCACCCGCCTCCCGAAGGGAAACCGTTACCGTGCCCTGCGCCTCAGCAGGAAGAAGGCCGTTGCCGTCGCCGCGCCGGTGAGGGCGAGGATCAGGCAGGTTTCCATGAGCTGGAGGGGCCAGAAGTGGGACGGCGGGTGGCCCTCGCGGTAGAAGCCCGTGACGTCGTGCGCCGTGAGGCACGCGCGGTCGTCCACGCACAGGGGGTCGGAGATACGGGCCCCGGAGGCGGTCACCGCGCCTTCGGAGACCAGGGACCCGGCGAAGTACTGGTAGCCCTCGTTCACGTCCCCGGTCACCGTCACCGTGGGCCACAGCCGGTCGCGGACCGCGTCGAGCGCGCCGATCACCGCGGCCGTGGCGATCAGCGAGTACGTCGCCGCGGGCAGCGTACGGCGCGTCAGGAGCGCCACCATCGCGCCGATGGCCAGGCCGAGCAGCGGCAGCGTCACGGCCGTGGGGCCGAGGGCGTTGTAGAGCTGCGTCGACCCGTACCAGCGGTGGTCCGAGAGCCCCGGGGCCGCGGAGGCGACGAGGCGGCGCAGCAGCATCAGGATCGTGGTGCCGACGACGAGGAAGGCCGCGGGCAGCGCCAGCTTCGCGGCCAGCCAGCGCACCGGGGTCACGGACTGCGTCCACGCCAACTCCGCGGTCCCCCTGCTCAGTTCGCGTCCGATGAGCAGGCCGCCCGCGAACACGGAGACCGCCACGGGCACCACCGTGATCAGGTTGTCGGTGAGGGTGAGGAGGTATTGGTACGCGTCCGCGGTCGCGCCCTTCGCGGTGCAGCCGTTCGCGGTGGCCGGGTTGCAGTGTCCCGTGATGTCGAGCCCGGCCGTGCCGGGGCCCCACAGCCACAGGAGCAGCGCCGCCGTCACCGCGACGTAGGCGATCCACAGCCGGCCGGCGATGCGGTGCAGCCGCAGCACCGTCCAGGACAGGCCCGAGGGGAAGGTGGTGGTGGCGGCGCTCATGCGGTGGCCTCCTTCGCGAGCGGAGCGTTCGGCGGCTCCGGCCGGAACCGGCGCAGCACGAGGAACGCGGCGACGACGGCCAGCGCGGTGAGCCCCAGCAGGACGCCGGTCTCGGCGAGCTGGCGCGGCCAGAAGTCGGGGGACGGGAGGTAGTGGCGGGTGAAGCCGGTGATGTCGTGCTTGTCGAGGCAGTGCTGGGTCATGCAGCCGGGGTCGCGGATCTCCGCCCCCGTCGACGTGATCGCCTTGCTGTGCACGGGGATCTCCGGCTGCTGGTAACGGCCCTGGAGCGGCCAGGAGTTGGAGCGGAAGGCGCCCACCAGGTACGTCACGATCCCGGCGACGAACACCGCCGGCAGCGTGCGGCGCAGCACCAGCGCGGCCAGTACCCCGATGGCCAGGCCGAACAGGGCGTTCGCCACCGTCGCGGGGCCGATGGAGAAGTTGAAGTCGCGCGGGCCGATGCCGGCGACCAGCAGATGGTTCCGGCCGTCCCACACCAGGCGGTAGAGGATGACGACGAGCGTCGTGCCGACGGTGACGAGCAGCGCGGGCACGGCCAGCTTGGCGGCCAGCCAGCGGGCGGGGGAGACGGACTGGGTCCACGCCAACTGGGCGGTGCCCTGCTCCAGTTCACGGGCGATCAGCGGTCCCGCCGCGAAGACGGCGATGGCGCACGCCGCGATCCGGGCCAGCGACAGGGGGTCGTAGAAGAGGGTGTCGAAGCTGGTGCCGATGAAGGGGAGGAAGGCGGAGAGCCCCTCCCACGCGTTGTCCTGCGCTCCGCTGTAGCCGAACTTGTCGAACGCCGCCTGGACGTCCGAGGAGCCGGGGCCCCACAGCCACAGCAGCAGGCCGAGGCTGACGGCCACGTAGCCGACCCAGACCCACAGCGCGCCGCGGTGCAGTCGCAGGACCGTCCACACCAGGCCGTCGGCCCCGGGCTTCGTGCGGCGCACGGCGTCGGACTTGTCGAGCGTCGGGGTGCTCATGCGGTGACCTCCGTACGACGGGGGGCCGTGGTGCCCGGCGTGAGCAGGGGCGGTGCTTCGGGGGAGCGGAGGTGGGCCAGGAGCAGCTCCTCCAGGGAGGGCTCCTGGACCTGCCAGCCCTCGCCGACCGGGCCGTCCCTGCGGATCAGGGCGGTGACGCCGCGGCCGGAGGGGCGGGACTCGACCACCGTGTGCGGGGCGAGGTCGCCGCGGCCCGTGACCAGGCTGTGGGCGCCGATCAGGTCGTCGATGCCGCCGCCGAGCCGGATCCGGCCGCCGCCGAGCAGCAGCAGGTGGTCGCAGGCGTCGGCCAGTTCGGTCACGATGTGCGAGGACATCAGGACGGTCGTGCCGTGCTCGGCCGCGTCCGCCATCAGGGTGCCCATCATCTCGTGCCGCGCCAGCGGGTCGAGGTCGGCCATCGGCTCGTCGAGCAGCATCAGCTCGGGGCGCTTGCCGAGGGCGAGGGCGAGCGCGACGCGGGTGCGCTGGCCGCCGGAGAGCGAGCGGACCTTCGCCTTCGGGTCGAGCTCGCCCTGCTCGACGATCTTCGACGCGTACGCGGCGTCCCAGCGCTCGGGGTTGAGCGCGGCGCCCACCCGCAGGGTGTCCGCGACGGACAGCTGGGGGTACAGGGGCTTGCTCTGGGCGAGGTGGGAGACCTTCGCGCGGTGCGTGCCGGGGGCGGCGCCGAGCACGGAGATGCTGCCCGAGGTGGGACGCGACAGGCCGGCCGCGATGGTCAGCAGTGTCGACTTGCCCGCTCCGTTGGGCCCGACGAGCGCGCTGATCCGGCCAGCGGGCAGCCGGAACGAACAGTCGTCCAGGGCCGCCGCAGCGCGCCGTCCGTAGCGCTTGACGAGGCCGTTCGCCTCGATGGCCGTGGTCATGAAGTCCCCTTGGGTCTGGTGCCGAAGTGCGCCTCCAGGGCGCTGCCGAACAGGGCCTCGACGTCCTCGCGGTCGAGGCCCGCCTCCTTCGCCCGGCCGGTCCACTCGTCGAGTTCGGCTCGCAGTCGTGAGTCGGCGGTGCCGGAGCCGAGCGTCGCGCGGACGAACGTGCCGAGCCCGCGGCGGGCCTCGACGAGTCCGGAGCGCTCCAGCTCCCGGTATGCCTTCAGCACGGTGTTCGGATTGATCGCCGTCGCCTCGACGACCTCGCGCGCCGTGGGCAGCTTGTCCCCGGGCTCGAGCAGGCCGAGCCGCAGTGCGTGCTCGGTCTGGTGGACGATCTGGAGGTAGGTGGCGACACCGGTGTGGCGGTCGATGCGGAATTCGATGACCGGTTCCTGTGCCACGGTGTACCCCCTTTCACTAATCAAGTAGTGAAAGGGTGATGCAAGAGAGGGGGCGGCGTCAAGCGACGCCGCCCCCTCGTCTCCGTACCGACCCGTAAAACCCCAGGTCAGAGGTGTTTTGAAGTCGAGAAACTCAGGACTCGGTCCGGTACATCAGGTCCGTCTCGTACGTAGTGAAACCCAGTCGCTCGTACACGCTCACCGCCGCCTTGTTGTCGGCGTCGACGTAGAGCATCGCGGTCGGGAGGCCGGCCGCCGCCAGGTGGCGCAGGCCCGTCGCCGTCAGCGCCTTGCCGAGGCCGCCGCCCTGGCCCGCGGGCGCCACCCCGACGACGTACACCTCGCCGAGCCGCTCCTGCGCGTGCACCTTCGTCCAGTGGAAGCCGACCAGCTCGTCGCCCCGGAAGGCCAGGAAGAAGCCCGCCGGGTCGAACCACGGCTCGGCCTTGCGGTCGTCCAGGTCGCGCTGGGTCAGGGAGCCCTGCTCGGGGTGGTGGGCGAACGCCGCCGCGTTCACCGCGAGCCACGCCGCGTCGTCCTGGCCGGGCACGAACGTACGGATCCGGACGCCCGCGGGCAGCACCGGCTCCGCGAGGTCGAGGTTCTCCAACGGGCGCCGCATCTGGCGGAGTTCACGGAACAGGGTCAGTCCGAGCACCTGCGCGAGGTGCCGTGCGGCGCTGTGTCCGCCGTGTGCCCACACCCGCAGCCGCTTCCCGGAGGCGGCGAGCAGCGCGCTGCCCAGGGCCCGTCCGTGGCCGTGGCCGCGGTGTGCCGGGTGTACGACCAGTTCGGCGGCCGGGGCCTCGACGGGGTCGGTGTCCTCCAGTTGTGCGTAACCGGCCAGTTCGTCGCCGACGCTGAGCAGCAGGTGCCGTACGCCCTCCCGCTCGCCTCCCCGCAGTTGCAGCCGGCCCTGCTCGGAGACGGCCTGCTGGCCGTCGGTGCGGGCGGCCTCGGTGAGCAGGTCGAGCACGGTGGTGGCCTGGGCGGCGGACAGGGTGGTGACGGTGTCGATCCGGCGGGGATCGTGGGTGGTGGGGGCGGGGTCCGTGGTCATGGATACGAGGGTACGGCGGGGCTCCGCCCGGGGCGGGTGCCTGTTGCGCGGTACCGGCGTCGACGCCTCGGGGCTCTGCCCCGGGCCCCGCTGCTCAATCGCCGCAGGGGCTTGAAATGCGGGTATCCGTGCTCGTGTCGCGGGTGCTTGTTGTGCGGTGCCGGGGTCGACGCCTCGGGGCTCTGCCCCGGGCCCCGCTGCTCAATCGCCGCAGGGGCTTGAAATGCGGATATCCGTGCTCGTGTCGCGGGTGCCTGTTGCGCGGTACCGGGGTCGACGCCTCGGGGCTCTGCCCCGGGCCCCGCTGCTCAATCGCCGCAGGGGCTTGAAATGCGGATATCCGTGCTTGCGCCCGCAGGGGCTTGGAGTGCCGCAAGGGGTTGAAGGGTGGGTGGTCGTGATCGCGTCGTGTGGGGTGGTTACCAGGGATTAACCCGCAACCCCCTGTCACGCTACGCGCGTTGACCATATGCTGCCCGGCATTCGCAGTGACCGGCGTCCGTCGCAGGGACTGGCGTCGCGTCGCACGGCATCCCCAGGGGGAACCACATGCATCCAACGACCAGGAGACCGGGGCGCCGTCTGCGCGCGGCCCTCGCGGGCGCCGCCACCCTCGTCACCGCCGGGGCGCTCATGGCCGCGCTGCCCGCCGGGGCGGCGTCGCAGGAGGACACGGCGAGCGGCGGGCGCTACCAGGACGTGCAGCTGCTGTCGTTCAATGACTTTCACGGGAACCTGGAGCCGCCGGCCGGGTCCTCCGGGCAGGTCACCGAGGACCAGGCCGACGGCACCACGAAGAAGATCGACGCGGGCGGGGTCGAGTACCTGGCGAACTCCCTGCGCACGGCCCGCAAGGGGCACCCGTACAGCGTCACCGCCGCCGCGGGCGACCTGATCGGCGCGAGCCCGCTGCTGTCGGGACTGTTCCACGACGAGCCGACCGTCGAGGCCATGAACAAGCTGGACCTGGACGTGACCTCGGTCGGGAATCATGAATTCGACGAGGGTTCCGGGGAGTTGGCGCGGTTGCAGAACGGGGGCTGCCATCCCAAGGACGGGTGTTACGAGGACGGGCGCACCTTCGAAGGCGCCGACTACCCGTACCTCGCCGCGAACGTCACCGACGAGAAGACCGGGAAGCCGGTCCTCGCGCCCTACTGGGTGTGGAAGCACAAGGGCGTGAAGGTCGGCTTCATCGGCGTCACCCTCGAAGGCACCCCGGACATCGTGTCGGCGGACGGCGTCAAGGGGCTGAAGTTCCACGACGAGATCGAGACCGTCGACAAGTACGCGAAGATCCTCGACAAGCAGGGCGTGAAGTCCATCGTCGCGCTGATCCACGAGGGCGGCGTCCCGGCCTCGGGCTCGTACAACTACGACTGCGACTCGCCGAGTGGCGGCAGCGGCGTCTCCGGGCCGATCGTCGACATCGCCAAGGGCATCACGCCGAAGGTCGACGCCCTGGTCACCGGGCACACCCACAACGCGTACGCGTGCACGATCCCGGACCCCTCGGGCAAGCCGAGGATGGTCACCTCCGCGTCCTCGTACGGGAAGCTCTACACGGACACGACGCTGACGTACGACCGTGCCACCAAGGACATCGTGCGCACGGCGGTGAAGTCGCCGACCTCCGCCAACCACGTCGTCACGCGCACGCAGCCGAAGGCCGCCGACATGACCGCGCTGATCGGGCGGTGGAACAAGCTGGCCGCGCCGATCTCCAGCCGGGCCGTCGGTTACATCTCGGCCGATCTGCCCGGCCGGGGCGCCACCTCGCCGGAGTCCCCGCTCGGCGACCTGATCGCGGACGCGCAGCTTGCGCACGCCAAGTCCCTTGATCCGAAGGCGAGTCTGGCGCTGATGAACCCGGGCGGCGTCCGTTCCGACCTGGTGTTCAAGGCGAGTGGCAGCGAGGGCGACGGGGTGGTGACGTACGGGGAGGCGTTCGCCGTGCAGCCGTTCAGCAACACCGTCAATCTGGCCGACCTGACCGGCGAGCAGCTCGTCACCGCGCTCAAGCAGCAGGTCAGTGGCCCGAACGCGGCCTCGCCGAAGATCCTTCAGCCCTCGGCGGGACTCACGTACACGCTCGACATGACCAAGTCGGGCGCCGACCGCGTCGTCACCGACTCGATCAGGCTGAACGGGGCGGCCATCGACCCGGCGGCCACCTACCGCGTCGCGATGAACTCCTTCCTCGCGGGCGGCGGCGACGGCTTCGCGGCGCTCGGTTCGGGCAAGAACCCGCTGGTCGGAAGCGATGACCTCAAGGCGCTCAACGACTATCTGACGGCCAACTCCTCGGCCTCGAACCCGATCGCACCGCCGAAGGCGGACCGGATCACGATCGTGAAGTGACCCCTGGGGCGACACGCTCGACGCGCAAATAAAAGGGGCAAAAGGTTCTAATCGTATAAATTCTCCCCGAGAATGTGCCGTCCCGGGGAGCCCTGTATGAGATTCCAAGGCCATCGCGGTTGCCGACTGCCCTGGCGGGGCTCCGCTGTGCGGGCCCTGCTGGGCGCGCTCGCGCTGGCGCTCATGGGCTCCACGGCGGCCGCCGGTGCCCCGGCCGACGTCCCCGCGCCCGCCGCGGGGACGTCCGTCGTCACCGTGAAGACCGGCGGAGACCGCGACGGCGACGCCACCGTGGCCCCGCTCGCCGGGGTCCGGCTCGCCCTCTACGCGAGCGAGAGCGCGACCACTCCGGTCTCCGGGGCCTGGGCGCAGTGCACCTCCGACGGAGACGGCGACTGCAACTTCGTCGTGCCGGACACCGCGAGCGGCGGCGCGAACGAGGGCAAGCGGTTCTGGGTGCGGCAGGTCGAGGACGGCGTACCGCCGGGCTGGTACACGAACCCCACGCTGCGCACGGGCAACGGCAGCGGCTCCGACTCCGTGGAATCGACGTACCAGTTCCGGACCCCCGCCCTCGCGGACGGCCGGACGTACTCCTCCACGAGCGACTTCATGGCGAGCACGGACTACTCGACGAGCCCGTACGTCGCGTCCGGGGGCGTGTGGCAGCAGTCCCGTACGAACCCGGAGATGCCCGAGTCGTGCGGCCTCGACATCGCTGTGGTCCTTGACCTGTCCGCCTCCGTGGGCAGTGCGCTGCCGCAGCTCAAGTCCGCCACCGACAAGCTGACCGACACGCTCACCGGTACGCCGTCGCGGCTCTCGCTCTTCTCCTTCGACCGCAACTCGCCGAGCACCGGCACCAGCAACCACCCGGCTCTCATGCCGGTGTCCACGCAGGCCGGGGCCGACTCCTTCAAGAACCTCTACAAGGACTGGGGCCTCGGCTCCGGAACCAACTGGGACCAGGGCCTCAACGCGGTCGCCCAGGCGGCCCCGAAGTACGACATGGTCGTCGTGCTCACCGACGGCAACCCGACCCGCTTCAGCAAGCCCTACAAGGGCGACGGTTCGCACACCCACTTCGCCGACGTCGAGGGCGGCATCTTCGCCGCGAACGCCGTCAAGGCGCAGGGCTCGCGCGTCGTCGCCGTCGGTGTCGGCAAGGGCGTCGAGGGCGTCTCCGGGCGCAACCTGCGGGCGATCTCCGGCCAGGAGGCGTTCACCGGCTCGAACCCCACGACCGCCGACTACTACCAGACCGACGACTTCGCGGCGGCCGGCGAGGCGCTGCACAACATGGCCCTGACGCACTGCGACGGCACCCTGTCGGTGATCAAGCAGATCGTGCCGCCGGGCAATACGGGCGAGGACGTGTCCGGCGCCGAACCTGCGGGCCCCGGCTGGCAGTTCGACGCCTCGTCGACGACCCCGGGGATGGGCAACCTGCCGGACACCCAGCTCACGGAGGACGACGGCACGGGCGGAGTCGTCTTCCACCCGACGTATCCGAGCGGCACCACCGACGCGGACATCGACGTCGCCGAGACCCAGCAGCCGAACCACACGCTCGTCACCCAGGGCGGGCAGAACGCGGTGTGCACCAATCTCGACGACGGCCGGAAGGTGGACGTCGTGAACACGGGGACGGCGGCGGCGCCCGCGTTCACCGTGAACGTGCCGAGCCTCGCCGCCGTCAGCTGTGTCGTCTACAACCGTCCCGATCAGGCGGCGGACGTGACCGTCGACAAACGGTGGGTGATCGACGGCAAGGAGTACGGGCACGCCGACAGACCCGACGGCTTCGACGCCGCGCTGAACCTCACGGGCCCGTCCGGCGCGGGCGCGAGCCCGCAGGACTGGGGCGCCGCGCGCGAGGGCTACCACGTCGGGGACACCGCCACCTTCGACGAGACCCCCGAGCTGCCGGACTCCTGCCGGCTCCAGGAGAGCCACGTCGTCGAGGCCAACGGGGCCGCCGTCGACGAGGCCGTGCCCTACGACGGGGAACTCACGCGGGAGCACAACGCGTTCACCGTGGAGAACAAGGTCGTCTGCGAGTCCCGGCTGACCCTGGTCAAGAAGGTGGTGAACAGCCACGGCGGCACCGCGGCCCCCGGCGACTGGACGCTCGGGGCGAACGGGCCGAGCGAGCTGTCCGGCACCTCGGGCGCGGACGAGGTGACGGACGCGCGGGTCGAGTCGGGCACCTACACGCTCTCCGAGTCCGGCGGCCCCGAGGACTACGACGCCGGGGACTGGGCCTGCGAGGGGCCCGAGGGTGCGCTGCCGGTGTCCGACGAGAAGGTGACGGTCGGCGCGGGGTCCTCGGTGACCTGCACGATCACCAATACCGACCGGGCGGGCACGACGCCGACCCCCACGCCGACGGCACCGCCCACCGGGCACCCGACACCGGCTCCGGAACCGACACATCCGCCGGGCGGCGGTGGCGAGTTGGCCGACACCGGCGGGACGGGCCCGCTGTGGGCGGCCCTGGCGGCCGCGCTGCTGGTGGCGGCGGGTACGGCCCTGGCGGCCAGGCGGCTGCGCCGCTGACGGCGGACCGGAACGCGATCGTCAAACTGCCGAAACGGAGCGTGCGTTGGGGTGGCCTACGGTGGCCCTGCGGGTGAACAGTGGGCCACCCCACACCTGTGAAGGTTATTTGTGCAATCCGTGGGGGTGTGTGATGAAATCGGCCGATGCGTACCCCCCACCGCATGGACGACGAGCCCATATCCAACGACCGTACGGCGTTTGACGATTGGTTTGATGACGGCGCGGAGGATTTGGTTCCACCGGACGACGATCAGTGGTCCCCACCGGACCACCGGCGCGCCGGACGGCGCAGGCGCCGGAGCCGCCTCGCCGGGCTCTCCCTCGCGCTGAAGGGCCTGATCGCCGTCGTGGTCCTGTGCGGTTTCCTGGCCATGGCCGACCGCTGGGCGGTGCTCTACGCGGAGAACAAGGCCGCGGAACAGATCAAGAAGCAGATGAAGCTGACCGCCGCGCCCGAGGTGGAGATCGGCGGCTTCCCGTTCCTCACCCAGCTCGCCGACCGCCGCATCGGCGAGATGAAGGTGACGGTCCCCGACGTCGCCGCCGACCGCGTCACCCTCGCCAAGGTCTCCGCGACCGCGCACAACGTACGCATCAAGGGCTCTGGCCTCACCGACATCAGCGGCGCCTACGCCGACCAGATGAACGGCCAGGTGCTGCTCAGCTTCGCCGACATGAACCGTGAGCTGGGCGCGTCCCAGGTCACGTTCAGCGGACACGGCAAGAACAAGGTGCTCGCGCGCGGCACCCTGCCCGTCGCCGGGCACGACGTGAAGGTGCGGGCGGACGCGAACATCCAGCGGCTCGGCGCGTCCGGGATCTCCACCGACATCGACAACATGAGCCTCGCCATCGGCGACCTCGCCACCTACCGCCCCGGCACCCGCGCCTCCGAGGGCCTGCACCTCACGCGCCAGTCCGTGGACAAGCTCACCCAGCAGGTCGACAAGGCGCGCCGGCTGCTCTCCGTGCCCGCCGTGGTGAAGCGGCTCGGGGTGCCGGACAGCGCGGTGCAGCAGGCGCTGAACAGCGACGCGAAGCTGCGCGAGCTGACCGGGACGCCGCGCTTCGTGAAGCAGCTGATGGGCACGAACCTGATCGACATCGCGCTCGCCCACCCCGAGATCCTGAAGAGGATCGGTCTCGACCCCGCGCTGCTCGACGGCCTCACCCGCCTCACCCGGCCCGAGCTCGCCGACCGGCTCTCCCTCGCCTTCCGGGTGCCGCAGCTGCCCGGAGACTCCGGGTACGTACGGCTCCAGGACGTGACCGTGGAGAAGGAGGGCATCCGGGTCGACCTGTCGGGCGGCGGGCTCTCGGTCGGCAAGTGAGCCGGGCCGGCGCCCGTTACGGGATCTCCGGCGGCGGGGTCGGCGCGCCCGGCAGCGACAGCGTCGCCAGAGTGCCGCCGCCGTCCGCGGCCGACAGGCCCACGTGCCCGCCGCTGGCCTCGACCGTGCGCGCCACGATCGACAGGCCGAGGCCGGAGCCCGGCAGGGCGCGCGCGGTCGGCGAGCGCCAGAACCGGTCGAAGACGTAAGGGAGTTCATCGTCCGGGATGCCGGGGCCGTGGTCCCGCACGGTGAGCGTGCCGCGCATCAGCCGGACCTCGACGCGGCCCTTCTCCGGGCTGAACTTCACGGCGTTGTCCAGCAGGTTCACGACCGCCCGCTCAAGGGCCGCCGGTTCCGCCCGTACGTACCAGGGGGCCAGCTCCGCGTCGAAGGTCAGCTCGGGGCCGCGGAGCCGGGCGCGCTCGATGGCGCTGCGCACGGTGTCGTGCAGCGAGACCACCTTCAACGGCCCTTCGGCCCCGGTCAGTCCCGTACGCGACAGTTCCTGAAGGTCGCCGATGAGCGCGGCCAGCTCCGTCATCTGCGCCTTCACCGAGGCCATCAGCGCCTTGCGGTCCTCCGCGGGGATGGAGCGGCCGGTCTCCTCGATCCGGGTGAGCAGCTCGATGTTGGTACGCATCGAGGTCAGCGGCGTCCGCAGCTCATGACCCGCGTCGGCGATGAGCTGCTGCTGGAGTTCGCGGGACGAGGCGAGGGACGCGGTCATCGAGTTGAACGACTCCGACAGGCGCGCGATCTCGTCGTCGCCCTCGACCGGGATCCGTACGGTGAGGTCCTCGGTCCTGGCCACGTGCTCGACGGTCTCGGTGAGCTGGTCGACGGGGCGCAGGCCGGTCCGGGCGATCCACAGCCCCGCGGCCGTCGAGCCGACGACGCCGACGCCGCCGACGAGGAGGAGGAGCCAGGCCAGCGTGGTCAGCGGCTTGGTGATCTCGTCGAGGGGCGTGGCGACGGAGGCGGCGACGCCGGGGAGGCGGGTGTCGTCCTGGACGATCGGGACGGTGAGGACCCGCATGGCCTGGCCCTTGACGTCGTCCGTGGTGTGCACCGAACTGTCCGAGGTGCCCGCCGCGACCCTCCGGTCGGAGGGCTGAACGGGGATCCGGGGGTCGCCCTGCGAGGTGCAGGCCTTGCCGTCGGACTGGATGATCTGGATCGTCGGGCCCGGGAAGTTGTGCTGGGCCGAGGAGTCGCCGGACTGGCAGCCCGCGAGGACGTAGTCCATCTGTTCGCGCTTGATGGAGTGGGCCTGCTGCACCAGGTCGTTGTCCAGCTGCGCGTACAGCTGCTTCATCGTGACGAACCAGCAGGTCACCGCCACCGCGGCGACCGCGGCCGCCACCGCGACGGCCACCAGGAGCGCGATCCGCGACCTCAACGGCAGCGTCCGCAGCCGGCGTACGAGCTTGCTCACTCGGCCGCTCCGCCGGACCGCAGCACATAGCCCACGCCCCGCACCGTGTGCACGAGGCGCGGTTCGCCGCCCGCCTCGGTCTTGCGCCGCAGGTACATCACGTAGACGTCCAGGGAGTTGGACGACGGCTCGAAGTCGAAGCCCCAGACGGCCTTGAGGATCTGCTCGCGGGTGAGGACCTGGCGGGGGTGCGCGAGGAACATCTCCAGGAGCGTGTACTCGGTGCGGGTCAGCTCGACCGGACGGCCGCCGCGGGTGACCTCGCGGGTCGTGAGGTCCATGCGCAGGTCGGCGAAGGAGAGGGCGTCGGAGTCGGCGGCGTCGTCGCCGGCGGCCGCGTACGAGCTGCGGCGCAGCAGGGCCCGTACGCGGGCGAACAGTTCGTCGAGCTCGAACGGCTTGACCAGGTAGTCGTCCGCGCCCGCGTCGAGGCCGGTGACGCGGTCGCCGACGGTGTCGCGGGCGGTGAGCATGAGGATCGGCGTGGTGGAGCCGGTGGCGCGCATCCGTCGGGCCGCGGTCAGGCCGTCCATGCGGGGCATCTGGATGTCGAGGACGACCAGGTCGGGGCGGTACGAGGCGACCTTCTCCAGGGCGTCGGCGCCGTCGACCGCGACCTCGGTGGCGTAGCCCTCGAAGGCGAGGGAACGCTGGAGTGCCTCCAGTACCGCGGGCTCGTCGTCGACGATGAGAATGCGCTGCGGTTCGCCTTCGGCGGGGCTCATGGTCCGGGGCTTCCTGTCGGTCGATTACGGGTGGTCGGTCGGCGCCTCTCAGCGTCGCACGCCCACCCGGTGTGTGCGTTCCAGGTCGGGGCCGGCGTCAGCTGTTGGTGCGGCCGGAGCGCAAGGTGTCCAGGTCGGCCTTCACCGTGTTGATCGGGATGGCGAAGCCGAGACCCACGCTGCCGTTGCTGGACGACGAGGTGGAGGAGTCGGAAGCGGACGAGTACATCGCCGAGTTGATGCCGATGATGTTGCCGTTCATGTCGATGAGCGCGCCGCCGGAGTTGCCGGGGTTGAGGGACGCGTCGGTCTGGATCGCCTTGTACGTCGTCTTGGACGAGCCGGTGTTGCCGTTGAACTCCTGGCCGCCGAACTCGAACGGCCACTCGCCGCTGCCGCCGCTGCCCTGCTGTTGCTGCTGGCCCTCGTCGGTGGAGACGGTGACATCGCGCTGGAGCGCGGAGACGATGCCGCTGGTCACCGTGCCGGTCAGGCCCTCGGGCGAGCCGATCGCGACGACGTCGTCGCCGACCTTGACGCCCTCGGAGTCGCCGAGCGTCGCGGCCTTGAGGCCGGAGGCGTTCTTCAGCTTGATGAGCGCGAGGTCCTTCTTCGCGTCGGTGCCGACGACGTCCGCCGTGTACGTCTTGCCGTCGCTCGTCGAGACCTTGACGGAGGAGGCGCCGGACACGACGTGGTTGTTGGTGACGATCTCGCCGTCACTCGTGATGATCACGCCGGAGCCGGTCGAGGAACCGGAGCCGAGCGTCGCGTTGATCTCGACTATCGAGGGGCTGACGGCCTCGGCGACCCCGGACACGGTGCCCTTCTTGCTGCTCGGCACCACCGTGGTGCTGGTCGAGGACGAGGCCGTGGCGGAGCCGGTGAGCTCCTGGATGCCGTACGCCGTGCCGCCACCGACGACTGCCGCCGCGATCGCCACCGCCGTGATCAGCCCGGCGGGGCCCCGCAGCCGCTTCTTCCGCGGGCTGCCGTGCTGCGGCTGCTCGTGCTGGAACTGCTCCTGCTGCGGGTGCTCGTACCGCGGTTGCTCGTGCGTCTGCTCGGAGAGCACCACGCCCGGCAGGTACGGGGGCTGCGGAGGGTAGGCCTGGGGGTCGTCGCCGCTTCGGCGGTAGGTGTCGGTCATGGCACCCAGCCTGTGGCGCGTTCATGAGAGCAGGCTGAGGGTGTCCTGAGAGTCCCGGCAGAACCCTGTTTGCCCGAAGTAAAGACGGCCCGGCGGAGCCTACTCGCAGCCGCAGGACTGCCGGACGACCAGCCGCGAGGGGAACAGCTTCAGCCGCTCGCGCCGCGACCCGGCCACCCGCAGCGAGTCGTCGAGGACGAGGTCCACGGCGGCCCGCGCCATCGCGGGACGGTCCGAGGCGACGGTCGTCAGCGGCGGATCGGTGAGCCCCGCCTCCTTCACGTCGTCGAACCCGGCCACCGCCAGCTCGCCCGGCACGTCGATGCGCAGCTCGCGCGCGGCCCGCAGCACACCGATGGCCTGGTCGTCCGTGGAGCAGAAGATCGCGGGCGGCCGGTCGGGCCCGGCCAGCAGGCCGAGCGCCACCTGGTACGCGTCGTACCGGTTGTACGGGGCCTCGAAGAGCCGGCCCTCGATGGGCCGCCCCGCCTCCTTCATGGCGCGGCGCCAGCCCTCGACGTGGTCGGAGACCGGGTCACCGACGGACGGGGTGTCCGCGGTGCCGCCCAGACAGGCGACGTACTCGTGCCCGTGCTCCAGGAGGTGCCGGGTGGCGAGCTGGGCGCCGCCCACGTCGTCGGTCACGACCGCGACGTCGTCGATCGCCTCGGGCCGCTCGTGCAGCAGGACGACGCGGGCGTCCCAGGCCTCGATCTCGTTCGCCGCCAGGTCGTTGAAACCGTGGCTGACGAGGATCAGGCCCGAGACCCGCATGCCGAGGAAGGCGCGGACGTAGTGGACCTCACGGTCGGGCACGTAGTCCGAATTGCCGACCAGGACCATTTTCCCGCGCTCGGACGCCGCCTGTTCGACGGCGTGCGTCATCTCCGCGAAGAACGGCTGGCGCGCGTCCGGCACGATCATGCCTATAAGGTCGGTCCGCCGCGAGGCCATGGCCTGGGCGACCCGGTCGGGCCGGTACCCCAGCTCCTTGATCGCGGCGAGTACCCGCTCGCGCGTGGCCGGGGCGACCGGCCGGGGTCCGTTGTTGATCACGTAGGACACGACGGCGGTCGAGGTACCCGCCAGTCGCGCCACATCGTCCCGAGTCACCTTGGCCACGCGCGGAGTCTACGCGGATGGACCACCCTCTGGGCAGGGCGTGAGCCGCACGGCTACCGGCGTACGGGAGCCGGCCGGCCCACTCCTTCCACGGCGGACGGGAGCTTGTCCGTGTTTCCCGCGTTATCCGCCTTGTTCGCGCCCGCGGCCCGCTGCTCGGCCTCCTGTTCCGCCTGCTTCTCGGCCCGCGCCTCGGCGTTCTTCTCCGCCTTCTTCTCCGGCTTCTCCGGGGTGACGAAGCGGTAGCCCACGTTGCGCACGGTGCCGATCAACGACTCGTGCTCGGGCCCGAGCTTCGCGCGCAGACGCCGTACGTGCACGTCCACGGTCCGGGTGCCGCCGAAGTAGTCGTAGCCCCAGACCTCCTGGAGCAGCTGGGCGCGCGTGAACACACGGCCCGGGTGCTGCGCCAGGTACTTCAGGAGCTCGAACTCCTTGAAGGTCAGGTCGAGGACCCGGCCCTTGAGCTTCGCGCTGTACGTCGCCTCGTCCACCGACAGATCGCCGTTGCGGATCTCCATCGGGGAGTCGTCGGTGACGATCTGCTGCCGGCCCATGGCGAGCCGGAGCCGGGCCTCGACCTCGGCGGGGCCCGCGGTGTCCAGGAGCACGTCGTCGATGCCCCAGTCGGCGGTGACGGCCGCGAGGCCGCCCTCCGTCACGACGAGCACCAGCGGACAGCCGGGCCCCGTCGAGCGGAGCAGCTGACAGAGGCTGCGGACCTGCGGAAGGTCACGGCGCCCGTCGATGAGGATGACATCGGCGCCGGGGGTGTCGACGAGTGCGGGTCCCTCCGCGGGAGCCACTCGCACGTTGTGCAGGAGCAGGCCGAGAGCGGGAAGCACCTCCGTCGACGGCTGGAGGGCATTGGTGAGGAGCAGAAGAGAGCTCATCGGTCCCCACCTGCCCTGGGGGTCGTCATACGTTCGTGCACGGTTCGCTCGCCCATAACGTCTGGTTCCTCCTCGGTCCCTGCGAGGACGTTTGCGGCACTGCTTCGTACGTTGGCCGGAACCCCGCGCCCCGGGGTCCTGACCTGGTGTTCTGTGCGTGTTTTCGGGGCGTCGTATACAACGCTCCAGAAAGCACAAAAGGACCCGGGGGCTGCATTGCCCGAGTCCTCTTCCCAGCACAATAGCCCACATGAGTCGGGGTCCGGCAGGTGACGAGCGTGGATCTTCTGTGTGGCCGATCACCGAACGGAGACGGCGCGTGATGCTCCGGACACGTGACGGGGTCGCCGTCGAGGCGGCCTACGAGCCCGGTCCTGGCGGCCCGGACACTCCGGCGATCGTGCTGGCGCACGGCTTCACCGGCGATCTGGAGCGGCCCCACGTGCGGCGCGCCGCGGCGGTGTTCGCGCAGCGTGCGGCCGTGGTCACGTTCTCGTTCCGGGGGCACGGGCGCTCCGGCGGGCGGTCCACGGTGGGCGACAAGGAAGTGCTCGATCTCGCGGCGGCCGTCGCATGGGCGCGTTCGCTCGGGCACGCGCGGGTGGTGACGGTCGGCTTCTCCATGGGTGGATCCGTGGTGCTGCGGCAGGCCGCGCTGCACAGGGGGCGCACGGAAGCGCACGTTGACGGGGTCGTCGCGGTGAGCGCCCCCGCCCGGTGGTTCTACCGCGGCACGGCCCCCATGCGGCGGGTGCACTGGGCGGTGACCCGGCCCGCAGGGCGCCTCGTCAGCCGCTTCGGGCTGCGCACGCGGATCCACCCGTACGACTGGGACCCGGTCCCGCTCTCCCCGGTCGAGTCGGTCCCGCTGCTCGCGCCGACCCCGCTGCTCGTGGTGCACGGCGACCGCGACCCGTACTTTCCCGTCGACCATCCCCGGATGCTGGTGGCGGCCTCCGACGGGGCGGCGGAGCTGTGGCTCGAGCCGGGCATGGGCCACGCCGAGAACGCGGCGAGCGACGAGCTGATCGAGCGGATCGGGGCGTGGGTCGCGCGCACGCTTGGCGCACAATAGGACGCCGCACCGCGCAGCGGGGCGGGACCGAGAGAGGAGTCGGAATGGCGCAGGGCACGATCCGCTTCTGGGCCGCGGCCAAGGCCGCCGCCGGCGTCGCGGAGGAGCCGTACGAGGCGGAGACGCTGGCCGCGGCGCTGGAAGCGGTGCGCACGCGGCACCCCGGCGATCTCGTCCGGGTGCTCCAGCGCTCCTCGTTCCTGGTCGACGGGGACCCGGTCGGGACCCGCGGCCATGAGACGGTACGGCTTGCCGAGGGCGGCACGGTCGAGGTGCTCCCGCCGTTCGCAGGAGGATGACACCCCGATGAGCAACAACCAGCAGTACCCGTATCAGTACGACGCGCAGTACGACGCTTATACGCAGCCGCAGCAGCCGGTTCCGCAGCAGGCCTATGGCTACGATGCGGCGCCGCAGCAGCAGTGGTCGTACGAGGGCGTCCCTCAGGCTCCTGAGGCGCCCACGCCACGGGGCTCCGCCCCGGACCCCGCTGGCTCCCGTCCCAGCGCGGGGCTTGATGTGCCCACCCATGCTCAATCGCCGCAGGGGCTGGATCGTCGGGCTCAACGGCGCTCGCCGATCATCGAGCCCGGGCTCCAGCCCGCCGCGCTCACCGCCGTGCTCGGGCTTCTGCTCGCCGGTGGGGCCGCCATCGGGTCGTACGCGCTGCTCGTACCGCTCGTGCTGCTGCAAGCGGTCACGGCCGCCGGCTGGTTCCGGCTCAACGGGATGTGGCCCGCCCGCCAGGGCATCGCGCTGGCGTTCATGGGCGGCGTCGTCGCGGACATCGCGCTGCTCGTCGCGGGCCGCGACAACGGCCCCGCCGCGATCCTCGGCACGCTCGGCGTCTGGGTGCTGCTCACCCTCGTCCTCCAGCTGCGCTCGCACGCCGACCCGGACGAGCGGATGTACGGCCTGATGGCGACGGTCGCCTCCGCGGCGCTCGCGATCGTGGCGGCCGGGCACCTGGCGGCCGAGCCCGACGCGGTGACGGTCGGCGGGGTGGCCGTGGCGGTCGCGATCCTGGCCCGGGCGCTGCCGCTGCCGACCGTCGCGTCCGTGATCGTCGCGCTGCTCGCGGGCACCGGTGCGGGCATCGCGGCCGGCGGCGTCACGGACTTCGGCACGGGCGGTGCCCTGCTCGGCCTCGGCGCGGGCGCCTGCGCCGTCATCGGCCACCGCGTCGCGTCGTACGACTTCCCGTCCCGGTTCGTGCACATGACGGCGGGCGTGGCGCTTCCGCTGGCCGCGGCGGCTCCGGCGGTGTGGTTGCTGGGCCGCGCGCTCGGTTAGGCCCGTCCGGCGTTGCGGTCCCGGGGCTCTGCCCCGGACCCCGCGGGCTCTCGTCCAAGAGCGGGGCTTGATCTACCGACGGTCGCGTACCCTCCGGCCCATGCGCGCACTGCGAATACTGCTCATATTTGTCGTCGTGGTCGGCGGCCTCTTCGTGGCGGCCGACCGGGTCGCGGTCCACTTCGCCGAGAGCAAGGCCGCCGACAAGATCCGCACGAGCGAGGGGCTCGGGCAGACCCCCGACGTGTCGATCAACGGCTTCCCGTTCCTGACCCAGGTCGCGGGCGGCACCCTCGACGACGTCGAGCTCGGCATCCAGGACTTCGAGGCGAAGAGCGGCAAGAGCGACGGCGAAGCCATCCGCGTCGCCGACCTCAAGGCCGAGATGCGGGGCGTGAAGTTCGACAGCAGCTACAGCTCCGCCACCGCCGAATCGGCCACCGGCACCGCCCGTATCGACTACGCCGAACTCCTCAAGGCCGTGAAGAAGCAGGGCCCGGCCCAGGTCGCCCCCGGCATCACCGCGTGGATCGACGGGCTCGCGTACGGCGGCGACCACAAGGTCAAGGTCACGGTCGCGGTCAAGACCCCGCTCGGCACGGTGCGGCCCACGGTGCGCAGCACGGTCGACGTCAGCGGCGGCCAGGTCTCCGCGCACGCCGACAGCCTGCCGGACATCGGGGCGCTCAAGCCGGCGGAGGGCCCGATCAGGGACGTCATCGACTTCAAGCAGGCGCTCGACGACCTGCCGGCCGGGATCAAGCTCGACCGGGTGCAGGCCGTCGACCAGGGCATCGAGATCACTGTGAAGGGTTCGAACCTCGACCTGGTCGGGTAGGCCGGAACGGGCGCCGATACGGGCCGCGGACGGCGTTGGTCCGAACTGCGAGACGACGGCGTCCGCAGAGCAGATGTCGACGGGCGCCCGGCGGTGCGGCGGCGGGCCCGGGCCCACCCGGAGGCGCGATCGTTCCCACATTCCGGACGATCTCGTCTCACCATCCGACACGCCGGTGACACGGCCGCCGGTACGTCCTTACGATCGGACCCATGAAGCGACAGGCGGATCTCACGAAGCGGCGGGCAGTAGACCTGTGCCGCGTCGCCGCCATGCTCTGTCGCGCCGCCTGAGCGGGACGGCACAACTCCCGCTTTTCCCGGACCCCTCGAGGCCTACGACTCGGGGTCCCCGTGCAGTGACGCACACCCCTTTCGCATACCCCCGCAACTGCCCCGGAGGAATCAGCATGAGCCGCAGCGACGTCCTGGTAGACGCCGACTGGGTCGAGGCCAACCTCGACAACGAGAACGTGGCGATCGTCGAGGTCGACGAGGACACGTCCGCGTACGACAAGAACCACATCAAGAACGCGATCCGGATCGACTGGACCAAGGACCTCCAGGACCCGGTCCGCCGTGACTTCATCGACCAGGCCGGCTTCGAGGAGCTGCTGTCGAAGAAGGGCATCGGCAACGACACGACCGTGGTCCTCTACGGCGGCAACAACAACTGGTTCGCCTCCTACGCGTTCTGGTACTTCAAGCTCTACGGCCACCAGGACGTGAAGCTCCTCGACGGCGGCCGCAAGAAGTGGGAGCTCGACTCCCGCGACCTGGTCGACGGCTCGCAGGTCCCGAACCGCCCGGCCACGCAGTACAAGGCCAAGCCGCAGGACACGTCGATCCGCGCCTTCCGCGACGACGTCGTGAACGCGATCGGCAACAAGAACCTCGTCGACGTGCGCTCGCCCGACGAGTTCTCCGGCAAGCTGCTCGCCCCGGCCCACCTCCCGCAGGAGCAGTCGCAGCGTCCGGGCCACGTCCCGTCCGCCCGCAACATCCCGTGGTCGAAGAACGCCAACGACGACGGCACCTTCAAGTCGGACGAAGAGCTCAAGGCCCTCTACGAGGACGAGCAGGTCGACCTGTCCAAGGACACCGTCGCGTACTGCCGCATCGGTGAGCGCTCCGCGCTCACCTGGTTCGTGCTGCACGAGCTGCTCGGCCAGGAGAACGTCAAGAACTACGACGGCTCGTGGACCGAGTACGGCTCCCTCGTCGGCGTGCCGATCGAGCTCGGCGCCAACAAGTAATCAACCGCCTTAACTTCCAAGGAGAGCAGTATGTGCGGAGCGAAGGCCGGCGGCCCCGACGCCTCGACGATCAAGCCCGGTGAGACCACCATCCAGGGCCAGGTGACCAAGGACGGCGAGCCCGTCACCGGTTACGTGCGCCTCCTGGACTCGACCGGCGAGTTCACCGCCGAGGTCCCCACCTCGGCCACGGGCCAGTTCCGCTTCTACGCGGCCGAGGGCACGTGGACCCTGCGCGCCCTGGTCCCCGGCGGCCAGGCCGACCGTACGGTCGTCGCCCAGACCGGCGGGCTCGCCGAGGTCGCGATCGCCGTCTGAGCGGTCACACACGACGGCTGAAGGGCCGCACCCCGCCTGGGTTGGACGCCACTGGTACGGGTGCGGTCCTTCGGCATGTTTCCGGGGCCCGCGCGGGCTTACGCTGAAGGTATGTACGCGCGGCGAAAGCACGTCTACTTCGCCATGATGGGCGTCTGCATCGGCCTGTTCGTGCTGGCCTGGGGCGTCGTGCGGCTCTGGTCCGTGCCGGCCGCCGTCGCCATGTGCGTCGTCGCCATGGTGATCCCGCCGGTCGCCGCCATCGTCGCCAACCGGCGAGGCCCCGAGGACCGCTGGTGGGACGACCCCTCCGGCGATCCGAAGTCCGACGAGTGGTGGGACGAACTGGACGGCAAGAAGCGTCGCCCCTGACACCCGCCCCCGCCACCCGCTGTGGCCGACCTCGCCGAGAGCTCCGGTGCCCGGACGACTACAGTGGGGTCCGGCTCTGTTATCCGCATACGTTCCGCTCACCGAGGAGCAATCCCGTGCTTGAGGCCTTCTTCTCCACCCTTCTCGTCCTGGTCTGCGTCGGCGTCGTCGCCTTCGCGGGTCTGACCGTGAAGAAGCTGTACCAGGGCCAGCGCTGACCCCCCACTGAGAGACGTCTGAACCGCTCATGATCCAGATCCCGTCCGACCTGAACCCCAAGCTCGTCCCCCTTGCCTTCCTGCTGGGCACCTGGGAGGGCGCGGGCGTCCACGACTTCCCCGGTTCCGAGAAGTGCAACTTCGGCCAGGAGGTCTCCTTCACCCACGACGGCCGGGACTTCCTCGAGTACCAGTCGCACACCTGGGTGCTCGACGAAAAGGGCGAGAAGGTCCGCCCCCTGGAATCGGAGTCCGGTTTCTGGCGGATCGACGACGAGCGCAAGGTCGAGGTCGTCATGGTCCGCGACGACGGTGTCGTCGAGGTCTGGTACGGCGAGCTCGCCGACCAGAAGCCGCAGATCGACATCGCCACGGACGCGGTGGCCCGCACGGCGGCCTCCGGCCCGTACAGCGGCGGCAAGCGCCTCTACGGCTACGTGAAGAGCGACCTGATGTGGGTCGGCGAGAAGCAGACCCCCGAGGTCCCGCTGCGCCCCTACATGTCGGCCCAGCTCAAGAAGGTCGTCTCCCCGGAGGAGGTCGCCGACATGGCGCGCAACCTGCCGGACATGCCGGACGACGGCATCGCCTTCTTCAAGTAGGCCGGAACCGCTTGCCTCAAGTGGTTCTAGACTCGTGGGTGTGGTGAGCACCGACTGGAAGAGCGATCTGAGGCAGCGCGGCTACCGGCTGACGCCGCAGCGTCAGCTTGTCCTGGAAGCCGTGGACGCCCTCGAGCACGCGACCCCCGACGACATCTTGTGCGAAGTGCGCAGGACGGCGTCGGGGGTCAACATTTCTACGGTCTACCGGACCCTGGAGCTCCTGGAGGAGCTCGGGCTCGTCTCGCACGCCCATCTCGGGCACGGAGCACCCACGTACCACCTCGCCGACCGGCACCACCACATCCACATGGTGTGCCGGGACTGTACGAACGTGATCGAGGCGGACGTGGACGTCGCGGCGGAGTTCACCGCCAAGCTGCGCGAGACCTTCGGTTTCGACACCGACCTCAAGCACTTCGCGATCTTCGGACGCTGCGAGAACTGCGCGGCGGACAAGGCGCCGACGCAGGAATAAGCGCGTCCTTCCACTCGTCGTAGTGTGTGTGACCATGCAGCGACATTCAACGAACAGCCCTCTGCTGACCCTGCCAGGAGCCGTCCCCGGCGAGGGCGTGGACGAAGGCGTCGCCGCGCACTACGGCGACCTGTTCCGCGAGCAGCGTGCCCTCGCCGACGGGACGGGCGTCGTCGACCTCTCGCACCGCGGCGTGATCACGGTCACCGGTGACGACCGGCTGGGCTGGCTGCACCTGCTGCTCACCCAGCACATGGAGCAGCTGGAGCCGGGCCGGGCGACCGAGGCCCTGATCCTCTCCGCCAACGGACACATCGAGCACGCCCTGTACCTCGTCGACGACGGCACGACGACGTGGGCGCACGTCGAGCCGGGCACGCAGGAGGCCCTCCTCGCGTACCTGGAGTCGATGAAGTTCTTCTACCGGGTCGAGGCAGCCGACCGGACGGACGAGTTCGCCGTCGTGCATCTGCCGGCCGGTTCGATCGCGCCGGTGCCGGACGGGGCGGCGGTGCGCGAGACGCCGCACGGCCGCGATCTGTTCCTGCCGCGCGCCGGCCTGGAGTCGTACGTGGAGGAGAACGGTCCGGCGGTCGGCCTGCTCGCGTACGAGGCGCTGCGCGTCGAGCAGCACCGGCCGCGCTTCGGCTTCGAGACGGACCACCGCACGATCCCGCACGAGCTGGGCTGGATCGGCTCGGCCGTGCACCTTCAGAAGGGCTGCTACCGGGGGCAGGAGACCGTCGCCCGCGTGCAGAACCTGGGCAAGCCGCCGCGCCGTCTCGTCTTTCTGCACCTGGACGGCAGCGAGGTGCACCTGCCGCCGCACGGCGCCGAGGTGCGGCTGGCCGCCGACGGGCCCGAGGGCCGGAAGATCGGCTTCGTGACGACGTCGGTGCGCCACCACGAGCTGGGCCCGATCGCGCTCGCGGTCATCAAGCGGAACGTGCCGGCCGACGCGGAGCTCCTCGCGGAGGCCACGGCGGCGTCGCAGGAAGTCGTCGTCGAACCGTAGTTCCATGGCCCCGTCGGGTGGGCTACATCTCCAGCAGCACCGTGAACGGGCCGTCGTTCGTCAGGGACACCCGCATCTGTGCCCCGAACCGGCCCGTCGCCACGGTGGCGCCGAGCGCCCGCAGCTGCGCCACCACCTCGTCGACCAGCGGCTCGGCGACCGGTCCTGGCGCCGCGGCGTTCCAGGTGGGGCGGCGGCCCTTGCGGGCGTCCCCGTAGAGCGTGAACTGGCTGATCACGAGGAGCGGCGCGTCGATGTCGCTGCACGACTTCTCGTCGGCGAGCATCCGCACCGACCAGAGTTTGCGGGCCAGTTGGGCCGCCTTCTCCTTGGTGTCCTCGTGCGTGACCCCGACGAGGACGCACAGCCCCTCGCCCTTGATCTCGCCGACGACCTCGTCCTCCACGACGACGCTCGCGCCGTCCACCCTCTGCACCACTGCTCGCATACGGCCATCATGCCGTGCGCCGATTTTCGTGCCCCCCAAGGGGTTTGAACATGCTCCCCAACCCCCCATCCGGGGCGGATCTGGGGCACTCGGGCCCTAAGCGGCCATGGGGAGTGGCACCATGCTGAGACGCGGTGCGTCGGTGGCGTGCGGCGCGGTCCGGTCGAGGGGACGGTAAGCAGACCATGGATACCCATGCCATGAGCCACACAACGAGTACGGGGCTGCCCGGGCAGCCCGTATCGCTGACGCACAAGGAGCGGGTGGCGCCGCTGTCCCGCCCGCCGGCCCAGCGCACCGACAGCCCCGAGCTGCCGGCCGTGCCCGCCCCGGACCTGTCGGCCCTGCGCCTGCCGGAGCTGCGCACGCTGCGCCGCGACTCCCAGCAGAACGAGGCGGACCTGAGCTACGTACGACGCCTGCTCCAGGGCCGGATCGACATCCTGCGGGCCGAGCTGGACCGGCGGAAGGACCCCGAGGGCCCGGTCGTGGACCGGCTCTCGGAGATCCTCCGGGACCAGCCGACGCGGCAGCGCTCCTCCGCCCGGCACGTCACGGTCGGCATCCCGCACAGCGAGGAGTCCCGGCGCCTCGCCCAGGAGATGCTCGCCGAGGTGGAGCTCTCCGACCTGGCGGCCCGCACGGACGCCGAACTGCACACGGCGATGGGCCGCCTGGTCCGCTACGAGCAGCAGGTCTCGCGCCGCCGCCACCAGTTGCAGGGCACGGCGGACGATTGCAGCGCGGAGATCGCCCGCCGCTACCGCGCGGGCGAGGCCCAGGTGGACGACCTCTTGGGCGGCAACTGAGCCCAATCAAGCCCATCCGGCATTGAGGCGCGGGCCGGGTAGCCGAGGCAAATCAAGCCCCGCCGGCGATTGAGGCGCGGGGTCCGGGGCGGAGCCCCGTGCGGTGCCGCGTACGCCTCACGGGTCCCGGGCGGAGCCCCGTGCGGTGCCGCGTACGCCTCACGCGCCCCGGGCGGAGCCCCACCGCGGCGCGGGAAGAATCGGGGCGACACACACGTCCGCCCCCACCTAGCGTGACCGCATGAATAACCCGGCCCCCGCCCCCACCCCCGCCGCGAGCGCAGCGCCCACCGTACGGGCCGTGACCGAGGACGAGTTGCCCGACTGGTGCCGCGCCCTCAACACCGGTTTCCTCCGCCCACCGACCACCTCCCCGCAGACGGTCGCCAAACGCCGCGCCCACTTCGACCTCACCCGCACCCGCGCCGCCTTCGCCCCCGCCGGAGGCACCGGCACCCGGCAGGTCGCCACGTTCCGCTCCTTCGCGCAGGAGCTCACCGTCCCGGGCGGCGCCACCGTCCCCACGGACGCGATCACCAACGTCACCGTCAGCCCCACCCACCGCCGTCGCGGCCTGCTCAGCCGCATGATGGCGGCGGATCTCGCCGAGGCGAAGGAGCGCGGCGACGTCGCGGCGACGCTGATCGCGGCGGAGTACCCGATCTACGGCCGGTTCGGGTTCGGCCCGGCCGCCACCGCCACCGTGTGGGAGGTCGACGTGCCGCGGGCCGGCCTCGACCCGCGCTGGTCGGGCCCGGACGACGGCGGCCGCGTGGACCTGGCGGACCCGGAGGAGGTGCGCAAGGTCGGTCCGGAGCTGCACGAGCGGCTGCGCGCCCGCGTCGCGGGTGTGGTGTCGCGGGACGAGCACTGGTGGGAGTACAACACCGGCCTGTGGCCGACCCTCGAGGACCCGTGGACGGAGCCGTTCCACGCGGTGTACCGCAATGCGCGCGGCGAGGTGGAGGGCCTGGTCGCGTACCGGGCCGACCCCCACTGGGGCGACGGCAAGCAGCCGCAGAACACGGCGCAGGTGCAGCAGTTGATCGCCGTCACGACGGCCGCCGAGCGCGCCCTGTGGACGTATGTCTGCTCCGTGGACTGGATCACCACGGTGCGCTCCGGGCTTCGCGCCCCCGACGACCTGCTGCCGCACCTGCTGCCCGACCCGCGCGCCGCCCGCGTCGTGACGCAGGCCGACTTCCTGTGGGTGCGGATCCTGGACGTGGCCCGGGCCCTGGAGGCGCGCTCGTACGAGACGAGCGGGGAGTTCGCGTTCGAGGTGCTCGACCCCGCGGGCCTCGCGGGCGGGCGGTTCACGCTGACGGCGGCGCCCGGCGGGGCGGTCTGTTCGCCGGGCGCCGCCTCCCCGCAACTCACGGTCGACGTACGCGAGTTGGGGGCGCTGTGGCTGGGCGACGAGTCCGCGGTGCGGCTCGCGGCCCTGGGACGGCTCGTGGAGCACGAGGCGGGCGCCGCCGCCGGGTTCGGCGCCCTGCTGCGTACGGCGCGGCGGCCGTGGTGTCCCGACGTGTTCTGAGCCGCGGCCCCGCGCGCGTACGGACGTTCTGACCGACCGGGCTCCCGGCTCCCCTCCGGAAGGGAGCCCGGTCAGCCGCTCTGGGCGAGCAGCATGACGAGGACGACGGCCCCGATGCCGCTGATCACGGTGTTCTTGGCCTTGAGGCCGACGGAGAGAACGATGAAGGCGATGATGCCCATCGGCCCGTACTTCCACTGGATGAGCTGCTCGAACCCGATGGCGAGTGCGGCGACGACGATGGCGAAGAGCGGCATTGTCCTACCTCCTTCAGGACCAGTGGTCCTCGTGGTCACCAACTTCAGGTCCCCCGACCATGTCCGGGAAGTTGGCCACCAACTCAAAGGTAGTTATCTCCATTGAAGAGCGGCTCATAACCACCTTCACGTCAACTCCCCAAAGATGGCGGGAAGTTGTACGGTTTGGTTGTGAGTGGGGAGCATGCAGCCGTCAACGGACGGCCCAGGTCACAGCGGGCACGACCCACGTACCGCGAAGTGGCCGACGCGCTGCGCGACCGGATCACCTCCGGTCGCCTGAGTCCCGGCCAACGGATGCCTACACAGGCACAGTTGGCGGGCGAGTTCGGTGTGGAGCGCTCCGCCGTACGCCAGGCGCTGCGCATTCTTCAGACCGAGCAACTGTTGGTGAACGCCTCGAAGGGCAGCCCGCCCACGGTCGCGCGGCAGCCGCGGCCCGGCGCGCTCGGCCCCGAGGCGCCGCCGCAGCCGACCATGGTGGGGCTCGCCCCGCGCATCGCCGCGGCCTTCGAGCAGGCCGACGTGGAGATCGACGCGCTGTGCCTGACGGCGGTCTCCCTGACGCTCGCGATGGGCGAGCCGCTGCGCCTCATCCACGAGGGCCGCACGAAACCGGCCAGGGTGCGCGTGCGGGTGCTGCTGCCGAGCCGGAACATCGACCTCGCGTTTCCCGCGCCCGCGCCACCGCCGGCCGCCGCGCCCGTGTCGCGGGCGGCGGAGGCCCTGCGGGAGGAGGAGGCGGTGGGCGACTGGCTGCGGCGCGACTGGCTGGCGCAGCGCAACGCGCAGGGGCAGGTGCTGCGCCACAACCTGCTGGCCCTGCGCACCACGCACAGCATGGACGTCGCCGTGGAGTTCCGCGCGCTGCCGTTCACGCCCCCGGTCAAGCTCTACCTGCTCAACAGCAACGAGGCGCTGTTCGCGTACTACACGCTGTCCAGACGCGGCGAGCAGATCGACCACGAGCGGGTGGACGTGTACGACGCCGAGGGCGTGCAGCAGATGCTCTTCGCGTTCGAGCACGGGGCGGGGCTGCGCGACACGACGTTCGTGGAGCAGTCCCACCTGTGGTTCAACGGCCTGTGGAACACGATCAGCCAGGACCTGACGCTCAGTTCGTGAGGGCGGGCCCGGCCACCGTGAGGGCGAGCAGGACGCCGCCCATGGAACTGCAGGTGGCGTTCCTGGCCTTGGCGCCGATGGCGAGCAGGAGCAGTCCTGCGAGTCCCGCCGGACCGTAGTGCCACTGCGCGAGCTGCTCGAAGGTGATCACGACCACCGCGGAGAGGAGGCTCAGAACGGACATGGTGGTTCCCCCTGCTTCGGCGTTGCTTCGCTGATGGGCCTTACCTGGTCTCCTTCGCTGCCACCATTGGCCACCTTCCTCCAAGTTGGCGACCAACTGCACTGGAGTTGTCCCCACTTGGTCGTGGTATATAAACAGGAGGGCGACAACTCTTGCCAAATCAAGGTGAGTTGTGCCGTTTGGCGGTGACCCAGGGAATCAGGGGAGCAGGGCGTGGCGGACATGGCAGACGTGACACTGAACGGCAGGAGAAGGCTCACGGCCCAGGAGATCGCCGACCGGCTCCGCGAGCGCATCAGGGAGGGTGCGCTCCGGCCGGGCGACCAACTGCCCACGCAGGCCACGCTCGCCGACGAGTTCGGCGTCGAGCGCGGCACGGTCCGTCAGGCGCTCCAGCTCCTGGAGACGGACGGCCTGCTGAGCAAGCGCAGCAAGGGCAGCCCCCCGCGCATCGCCCCGGGAACCGCCGCCCGCGACGAGCCGCAGCCCTCCATGGTCGCCCTCGCCCCTCGCCTGGTCGAGGCCTTCCACGCCCCCCACGTCCGTATCGACGCGGTCTGCATGACCTCGGAGACCCTGATGCTGGCCCTCGGCGAGCCGCTGCGCCACATCCACGAGGGCCGGATCCGCCCCGAGTCCCTCGACGTACGCATCCTGCTGCCCAGCCGCGACATCGACCTCGCCTTCCCCGTGCCGGTCCCGGACGACAGCGACGGCGTCGACCACGAGGAGTCGGTCGCGGTGCACAACCGCTGGCTCGCCACGCGCAACGCGCAGGGCCAGGTGCTGCGCCACAACCTGCGCTCCCTGCGCTCCTCGCACGACATCGACGTGCGGGTGACCTTCCGCGCCCTCCCGTTCACCCCGCCGGTCAAGCTCTATCTGCTGAACCAGTCCGAGGCGCTCCTGTCGTACTACATGGTCACGCGGCGCGAGGAGGAGATCGACAACGACACCAAGCTGGAGATGTTCTCCGCCACCGGCACCCAGGCGCTGCTCTTCTCCTTCGAGGAGCGGGCGGGCCACCGGGACCGGACCTTCGTGGAGGAGTCGCAGAAGTGGTTCGACGCCCTATGGGAAACCATCACGTCCGACCTGACACTCTCCTAGTGACTTCAGAGACGACGAAGCAGACTGTTCCGGTGGCAGAAGAGACCGAATCAAGCCGGGAAACGACCGAAGCGGGTGACGCCCGCGAGTCGGGCACCCTCGCCGAGCTGATCGCGGGCGCCCGCCATGTCCTCTTCGACTTCGACGGGCCGATCTGCCGGCTGTTCGCGGGCCGCCCCGCGTCGGGGATCGCGCGCCAGCAGGTGGAGTGGCTGGACGCGCAGGGGCTCGGCGACGTGCTGACGGACGAGGAACGCGCCGACGTGGACCCGCACGCGGCCCTGCGCCGCCTCGGCGGGGCGCGGCCGGACAGCGACCTGGTCCAGGAGATGGAGAGCCGGCTCACCGAACAGGAGCTGCGCGCCGTCGCCTCGGCCTGGCCCACTCAGCACGCGGACCCGCTGATCCGCACCTGGACCGCGGTCGGCACGCGCCTCGCCATCACCACCAACAACTCGGCCGAAGCGGCCCGCCGCTACATCGCGGGCCGCGGCCTGTCCGGCTGCTTCGAACCGCACATCTACGGCCGCACCAGCGATCTGGCACGCCTCAAACCGGACCCGTACTGCCTCAACCGCGCCATGTCGGCGATGGGGGCGGCGCCCGGGTCCACGCTGATGATCGGCGACGCGGTGACGGACCTGGTGGCCGCGCGGGAGGCGGGCGTCGCGTTTCTGGGCTACGCGCGTCATGCCCGCAAGGAGAGTGTGCTGCGGGAGGCGGGGGCGCGGCAGGTGATCGGCTCCCTGGAGCCGATCATCGACATCCTGCTGGGTCGCGGCTGACCTGCGACTCCCTCATCCCTTCCCGCACAGCGGGTGGAGTTGGCAGCCAACTGCCGTAGAGTTGTACGGACTTGGTCAAGGGGGTGAGGGGAGATCGTCGTGGCGAACGTTGATACGGAGAACGCCCCCAGACCGACCGCCGAAGACATCGCAGGCACCCTGCGGCAGCGGATCGTCGGCGGCGACCTCAGGCCCGGCGAGCGCCTCCCGACGCAGGCCGCGCTCGCCCGTGAATTCGGAGTGGAACGCGGCACGGTCCGCAACGCGCTCCAACTCCTGCGTGTGGACGGCCTGTTGGCCAACCTGGGCAAGGGCAGCCCACCCACGGTGTCCCGCCCGAAGGAGCAGCCGTCCCTCGGCGCGCAGACGGCACGGAGCATCCTCGGCCCACGCCTGGTGGCGGCGTTCGAGGCGCCGCACGTGTACGTGGACGTGGCGAGCCTGACCGGGGAGACGCTGGTGACGGCGCTGGGGGAGCCCCTGGGAAAGGTGTACGAGGGGGTGCTGCGGCCGGAGTCGGTGCGGGTGCGGATGGTGGTGCCGGGCCCGGGCAAGGACGTCGACTACCCCGCGCCCGTGGCCGGCTGGGGATCCGACGAAAAGCTCGACGAGGCGGTGCGGCGGCGCGGCCGGATCCAGTGGGCCTCGCAGCGCATGGTGCTGGACAACGCCTTCAGGGGGCTGCGCGACCACGGCATCGACGCGAGCTTCGAGTTCCGCTTCGTCTCCGGCGTGCCGACCAGGAAGGTGTACCTCCTGAACCGGCAGGAGGTGCTGGTCGGGCACTACATTCCGGGGCGGTTCGAGCGGGAGATCGACGACTACGAGGGCGGGGACACGGTGGAGCTCGTGGACGTGGAGGGCTTCGAAACGGAGATGTTCCCCTTCGCCCGCTCCACCGGCGAGGACCAGGCGGCTTTCGTGGACGGCGAACAGGCGATGTTCGACGGCTTGTGGGAGCACGTGGCGCGGCGCGGGCGGGGTTGAGTCGGACTTGACTCGGGCCTGACTCAGGCCTGACTCAGGCCTGAGTCAAGGCGAGGAACACCAGGGCGGCCCCGGCCAGCCCCCAGGCCGTCGACTTCCGCTCGGCCGACAGGAGCAGGGTGAGGGCGGCGAGGGCCAAGAGCCCGAGGCCCCCGTACTCGGACTGGACGAACAGCTCCAGACCGTAGCCGAGCACGGTCGCCAGCAACTGCGGCATCGGATTCACGGGGTCCCACCCTTCAACTGTCGGCCAACCAGTCCAATTGGACTGTTGGACTTGGATTGGTCTTCCCCGGCCCGACAGATCGTTAATCAATGCCCGGGAAAGGCGCGGAAGTTGACTGAATCCGGTGTGCGGTTGGGCTGACGGAGGTACTTTCTTCCCGTGACGAGCAGCCGGAGCGGAGCCAGCGGCGGCAAAGAGGTCTTCCGTGTCGTGGAGGAGCTGCGCGCGCGGATGGCCGGCGGCGTGTACTCGCTGGGGTCCCTGTTGCCGGCCCAGCGGCCCCTGGCCGAGGAGTTCGGCGTGTCCCGGGACACGGTGCAGCGCGCGCTCAAGCAGCTGCGCACCGAGGGCTGGGTCGAGTCGAAGCAGGGCAGTGGGACCCGTGTCGTCCGGGCGCAGGAGGCGCAGTCGTACACCGCGCGGGCGGCGATAGAGGGGCGGGTGACGCTGCGCGGATTCTTCGACGAGGCCTTCGCGGGGCCCGAGGTCCTGCTCGACGTGTTCACCCTGACGTCGGAGTCGCTCGACATGCAGGTGAAGGGCCAGATCGAGCGGATCAGACTCGGCGAGGTGGCTCCCCGGAGCATCGCCATCCGGATGCTGCTCCCCGACGAGTCCCTCGACCTGCCCTACCCGCGGGCCCTGGACGACCCGGACGGGCGGCTGACCGCGGAGTTGAAGGACCGGTTGCTGGAGATCACGCGGCGGCACAGCTCGTCCATGCAGGTGGAGCTTCGGCAGCTGGAGGCAGAGGGGCTCGTGGAGTCCGCGAGCATCGAGATCCGGCACGTGAAGCTCACGCCGACGTCGAAGCTGTACCTGGTCGGGGGCGAGCAGGCGCTGCACGGCCCGTACGAGGTCATCGAGCGGCCCATCGTCCTGGACGACGAGGTGACGGTCCAGGCGCTGGACGTGCTGGGCCTCGGCGCCAAACTCACGCACTACGTCAAGGACGGCAACGAGAACTCGCGGGGGTCGGTCTTTCTGCGGAGCTGGCAGGCGTGGTTCGACTCGCTGTGGAACCACTTGGCGGGCTGAAGGTGCGCCGATAGACGCACCGATAGACGCACCGAAAGACGAACTGAGTCGACCGGGGTTCGAACGCCTTACCCCTGTGCGGGTTTCTTTACACCTCGGAAACCGCTCACTCTGCTCACTCGGGTCGTGAGGGGCCCGCATGGGCGCTACTGTGTGGCCCTGTTTGTTACGGCCCGTTGAGGATTCAGGAGCGGCCTGTGGGCGCTGTCATCGCCCCGAGTGCCCCGATGCCGGATGTGGTTGCCGGCGAGCAGGTCGCCGACGTCTGGCGCCGTGTCGTGGAACGGGCGCAGCGCAGCGGAGAGCGGACGAGCGGTCACCACAATCTCAACCATGTGGTGCGGCTGACCGACGAGGAGGCGCTCGCCCTGGAACGTCCCCTCGGCTCGAAGGTCATGGTCCGGCAGCGCAGGACCGGCGTGGCCCCCGTGGTGATCAGGACCTGGGGCGACGAGCCGGACGTCCTTGAGGCGTTACGGGGCAGCGGGGGGCCGGTGCCGCAGTGCCTCGACCGGTTCGAGGGCGGCGCGGTCCACAGCTACCTGGAGGGCACCCCCCTCTCCAGCATCTGCCGGAACGGCGACCGCGTCGATCCACAGCTGATCCAGGCGTTCGCCGAGCTGCTCGCGGACATGGCGCGGGTGCCCGAGTCCTCCCTCCCGGCCCGCCCCGACTACTGGCCGAAGGACGGGGACAGCAGGGGATTCCTGAGGATGCTCCTGACGCAGGCGGAGGAGCAGATCCGGCGGCCGAACTGGCCTGAGTTCGGTGGACTGTTCGCGGCGCTCGGCGTTCCGGAGAACGCGCTGCGGCTCTACCAGCACTGGGCGCCGAGGATGACCTCCCGCCCGTTCCACCTCCTCCACGGGGACCTGCACCGGGGGAACGTGATCGTCACGCACGACGGTGAGCCCCGGCTGCTCTGGGTGGACTGGGAGCTGGCGACGTACGGCGACCCGCTGCACGACTTGGCCGTGCACCTGGTGCGCATGAACTACCCCCGTGAGCAGCGCAACGAGGTCGTGGAGCGCTGGCACAAGGCGATGTGGAGCGTCCGGCACGAGGCGGTCGCGGGGCTCGACCCCGACCTGCGGCACTACCTCGACTTCGAGCACGCGCAGTCCGTGTACCCGGACGTGATCCGGGCGGCCGGATCGCTCGAGGAGCGGTTCAGCCAGAGCGACCTGGAGCGGGCGGCCGCCGAGGTGCACCGTGCCCTGAAGGTGGCCTCGCGCCCGCTGAGGCTGCGCAACGTGCTGACGCCCTCCGCGATCGAACCGCTGCTCTACCGGTGGCGGGTGGCCAGGGGCGGCCGTCACCGGGGCAAGGTCTTCTCCTCGTCCATCCACTGGGAGCCGGACACGGGGCTTCCGCTCCTGGACGACTTCCCTCCGGAACACGTCGAGGAGGCCTTGTGGGCGGAGGGCGTCGCCCCGGCGTCGCACGTCTTCAAGGGGACGGCGCACCTGGGGACGTTCGTCGAGGTCAGGGGCTTCGGCCGGGTCATGGTGCGCCGGAAGGTGGTGGACACCGTCACTCCGATCGAGCCGAGGTTCCTCAATGAGCACAAGGTGCTCCGGGCGATCGAGGAATCGGGCGCCGAGGTCAGCATCTCCCGGGTGCTCGCACTCGGGACGAGCGACCTGGGGGACCAGTTCACCATCCAGTCGTACGCCGGGCACCACCGCGCCCGCGGCGGCCCGCAGCACCCGGAGCACGGGCTGCTGCCCGGCGAAGTGATCGATCTGGTCGACCAGTTGTGCCAACTCGCGCAGGCCGACATCGAGGTGAAGCCGCAGGACATGGACGGGCTGGGCTTCTACCCGTGGCTGAGCCGCCAACTTCACCTGATGGTCAGAGAGTTGGCGCCCTCGACGAAGGACCTCGCCGCCCGGCTCGGGCTGCCGGACGAGGACGAGCTGGAGGCCCGGCTGCTGCGGCACCGCGTACAGCGGCGCACCCACGGGCTGCTGCACGGCGACCTGAACCCCTGGAACCTCGTCAGGCGCGAGGGCAGAACCGGCCTCACCCTCATCGACTGGGAGATGGCGATGGTAGGGGACCCGCTGTACGACCTGGTGCGGCACATCCACCTGACGCCGACGACCCGGGAGGTCCGGGAGCGGATGTACGCCCGCTGGTCGCAGCGGATGAAGCCCGAGTACACAGACGGCTGGCAGAGCGACGTCCCCGTCTACCAGGGCCTCGAAGTGGTCCGTTCCGCCTACGTGGACCTGGACCGCCTGGTCACGGGCTCCGGCCTGGACGCCCCGAACGTGCGGCGTGCCGTGGGCTCCTACACGACGACGCTCCGCAAGGCCCTGGCCTGGCTGGAGATGCCCGCGGGGGTGGCCCGTGCGGCCAATCCGTACCTCGCTCTCGCCCTGCCGCGCGGCGAGCAGGAAGTGAAGTAGGGGCCCGGACCGGCCCGTACGCTCAGTGCCATGACCAGCTCCACTCCGCAGCGCGCCCCCGGCCTCCGTGAACGCAAGAAGCAGCGCACCCGGCAGACGCTCTCCGACACCGCTGTGCGGCTGTTCATGGAGAAGGGGTACGACAGCGTGTCCGTGGCCGAGGTCGCCGCCGCGGCCGAGGTGTCGAAGCCGACCCTGTTCCGGTACTTCGCCGCGAAGGAGGACCTCGTCCTGCACCGGTTCGCGGACCACGAGGACGAGGCGGCGCGGATCGTGGCCGGCCGGGAGGACGGGGAGGCGCCGCTCGGGGCGTTGCGGCGGCACTTTCTGGAGGGGCTGCGGCGGCGGGACCCGGTGACCGGCCTGTGCGACCACCCGGCGGTGCTCGCGTATCAGCGCCTGCTGTACGGGACGCCACAGCTGGTGGCCCGGCTGTACGGGTACCAGGAGCGGTCCGAGCGGGCACTCGCCGAGGCGCTCGGGGGACCCGAGGTGCGGGCCAGGATCGCCGCGGGGCAGATCGTCGCCACGCAGCGGATCCTCGCCGAGGAGAACGTGCGGCGGATCGTGGCCGGAGAGTCCGCCGACGACCTGGAGGCGTCGGCCGTGCGCACCGCCGAGCAGGGGTTCCAGCAGCTGGGGGAGGGCATCGGGCGCTGGTACGGGTGAGTGGGTGGCCGGTGACGGCCGGCCTCGGGACCGCCCGCTCCGCTACCCCCGCTGCCGGGCCCGCCGCGCCCCCGCCGGGCTCGGGGACGGAGCGCTCAGGTGTCCCTCGGCGAGGTGCGTGAGCAGGCGCAGGAACGTCTCCCGGTCGCCCGCCGGGAACGCCGCGAGGGCCTCCTCGTGGACCCGGTCCACGATCTCCTGACTGCGCTCGGCCGTGCGCGCGCCCTCCTCCGTGATGGCGATGACCCGCGCCCGCCGGTCCGTGCTGGAGGGGCGCCGCTCCGCGAGCCCCGCCTTCTCCAGGGCGTCGACCGTGACGACCATCGTCGTCTTGTCCATGTCGCCGATCTCCGCGAGCTGGTTCTGCGTGCGCTCCTCCTCCAGCGCGTGCACGAGCACGCAGTGCATCCGCGCCGTCAGCCCGATCTCGGCGAGCGCGGCGGCCATCCGGCTGCGCAGCACATGGCTCGTGTGGTCCAGGAGGTACGAGAGGTCGGGCCTGGTCCGGGTGGGGGCGGGCGTCATGGCGGTCATGGGCCCAGGGTAGCCGATAAGTCGTTCCGAAGAATATCGTCTGCAACAAAACTATCTGCTACGGTCGTTTCATCGACGCCGCCCGGCAGGGGCGGCGGACCGACCGAAGGGCATCGCCATGTCCGCAACGCCCACGCCGTCCATGCCGCCCGTCGGGGCCACCGCCCGCTCCCGCTGGCTCGCCCTCGGCGTCATCGCCGCCGGAACGCTCATGATCATTCTCGACGGGTCGATCGTCACCGTCGCGATGCCGGCCATCCAGGACGACCTCGACTTCTCGCCCAGCGGCCTGAGTTGGGTCGTGAACGCCTACCTCATCGCCTTCGGGAGCCTGTTGCTGCTCGCCGGGCGGCTCGGCGACCTGCTCGGCCGCAAGCGGATGTTCCTCGCCGGCACCGGGGTGTTCACCGCCGCATCGCTCCTCGCGGGGCTCGCCACCACCCCGGCCGTACTGCTCGCGGCGCGTTTCCTCCAGGGCGTCGGGAGCGCGATGGCCGCCGCCGTCGGGCTCGGGATCCTCGTCACGCTCTTCACCGATCCCCGCGAACGGGCCCGCGCCATAGGGGTGTTCAGCTTCACCGGTGCCGCGGGCGCCTCGATCGGGCAGGTCCTGGGCGGCGTACTCACCGACGTCCTCGACTGGCACTGGATCTTCTACATCAACCTGCCCATCGGTGCCGCCGTCCTCGCCCTCGCGGTCACCGCCCTGCCGGGCGACCGCGGCCTCGGGCTGCGCGCCGGTGCCGACGCGTGGGGTGCGCTGCTGATCACGGCGGGGCTGATGCTCGGGATCCTCGGCGTCGTCGACATCGAGGCGTACGGGGTGGGGTCGTGGCGGACGGCCGGGGCGGTCGTGGCGGGGCTGGTGCTCGTCGCCGCGTTCCTCGTGCGCCAGGCGCGGGCCCGTACGCCGCTCATGCCGCTGCGCATCCTGCGCTCGCGGGCCGTCGTCGGCGCCAACGTCACGCAGATCCTCACCCTCGCCGCGATGTTCGCCTTCCAGGTGCTCGGCGCGCTCTACATGCAGCAGGTCCTCGGCTACGGGGCCCTGGAGACCGGCCTCGCGATGCTGCCCGCCGCCGTGCTGATCGGCGCGGTCTCGCTGGGTGTCTCGGCCGGTCTTGCCGCGCGGCTGGGGGAGCGGCGCGTGCTGCTCGCCGGGCTCGTCCTGCTCGCCGGGGCCCTCGGGTATCTCGCCCGGGTGCCTGTCCAGGGGGAGTACGTCGCCGATCTGCTGCCCGTGATGCTGCTGGTGTCCGGCGGCGGGCTCGTGCTGCCCGCGCTCGCCGGGCTCGGGATGTCCGCTGCGGGCGAGGAGGACGCGGGTCTCGCCTCCGGTCTGTTCAACACCACCCAGCAGATCGGCATGGCGCTCGGCGTCGCCGTCCTTTCGACCTTGTCCGCCGCGCGTGCCGACTCCCTCGCGGTGAGCGGGAGTTCGCGGGCCGCCGCGCTCACCGGCGGATACCGGCTCGCGTTCACCGTCGGGGCCGGACTGATCGGGATCGCGTTCCTGGTCGCGCTGGTCCTGCTGAGGCGGCCGGCCGCGCCCGCCGCCGAGGCCGGCCGCGCGGCGTCCGGCACGCCCGTGGCGGCGCCCTGATCCGGCCCCGCGCGTGGCGCGGGACACTTTTGCAAGCAGGCGCTTGCAAAAGTTAGCGGGGTTGCGGCACCATCGACACATGGCATCGCTCAACGTCGGAAGTCTCGGCGAATACCTGCGCGAGCAGCGTCGCAACGCGCAGTTGTCGCTCCGTCAGCTCGCCGACGCCGCCGGGGTGTCCAACCCGTACCTGAGTCAGATCGAGCGCGGGCTGCGCAAGCCGAGCGCGGAGGTTCTGCAACAGGTCGCCAAGGCACTGCGGATCTCCGCGGAGACGTTGTACGTGCACGCCGGCATTCTCGACGCCGAGCGGGAGCGGACCGAGGTGGAGACGCGCGCCGTCATCCTCGCCGACCCCTCGCTCAACGAGCGTCAGAAGCAGGTGCTGTTGCAGATCTACGAAGCCTTCAGGCACGAGAACGGCGACGGAACCGGCGGCAGTGACAGCGACACCGAGCCCGACAGCGGCGATGCCGAGCCCTCAAGCAGCAGTTGATGTGATCCGGGAGGACCACGCCATGGCCATCAAGGACGACCTGCGCAAGACCCTCACCGACCCGACCCCGCTCTACTTCGCCGCCGGCACCGCCGAGCTTGCGTACCAGCAGGCCAAGAAGGTGCCGGGGATCGTGGAGCAGCTGCGGAGCGAGGCGCCCGCCCGCTTCGAGTCCGTGCGCCAGACCGACCCGAAGGACGTGCAGGAGAAGGCGACCACCCGCGCCAAGGAGGCGCAGGCCACCATCACGGCGAAGGTGAACGAGCTGGTCGCGACCCTCGACACCGACCTGAAGAAGTTCGGCGAGAGCGCCCAGGAGTTCGCGCTGCGCGGCGTCGGCTACGCCGCCGAGTATGCCGTCAAGGCGCGCGAGACGTACGAGAAGGTCGCCGAGCACGGCGAGGAGGCCGTGAAGCACTGGCGCGGTGAGGCCGCCGACGAGATCGTCGAGCTCGCCGAGGCCGTCGAGCCCGACGCCGAGCCGGAGGCCAAGGAGACGCAGGCCAAGGACGAGCCGGCCGCCTCCGAGGCCAAGCAGGGCACCGCCAAGAAGGCCCCTGCCAAGAAGACCACCACCGCGAAGAAGACGACCGCCCCCGCCAAGAAGACCGGCTCCGGCTCCACGCCGCCCGCCAAGTAGGGCGTGCGCCGACGGGCCGGGCACTTGTGGAGTGCCCGGCCCGTTGTACGGGTACCGTGGCCGTCGTCGGACGGTTCCGTAAGCAAGTCGATTCTGGTGGTGGCGTTGTGCTGATGCAGGGGTTCGCCAATGTGATGTGGCTGCTGAGCATGGCCCTGATCATCTTCAGCGGCTTCGCGCTCGTCGACGCCGCCGTCCGGCGTGAGGACGCCTACCGGGCGGCCGACAAGAAGACCAAGCCGTTCTGGCTGATCATCCTCGGGATCGCGTTCGTCGTGAACCTGCTGTTCCCGATCCTGTCGTTCCTGCCGATCATCGGGCTGATCGCGACCATCGTCTACATGGTGGACGTGCGGCCCGCCGTCAAGCAGATCAGCGGTGGCGGCGGGGGCCGCAAGGGCCGCGGCTCCAGCAGCGACGGGCCGTACGGCCCGTACAACGGCGGCCGCTGAAGCAGCCCCCCGGCTGGCTCCCCGACCGGATTCGGCCGCCGTCACCGGTCGAGCAGCAGTACCGCCACGTCGTCCGTCAGATCGCCCCCGTTGAGATCGCGCACCTCGTTCATCGCGGCCTCGAGCAGCCCCTCGCCGGTCAGGCCCTGCGCCCGCTGGCGGCGGATCATCTCCACCATGCCCTCCTGGCCGAGCCGCTTCCTGCCCTCGCCGACCCGGCCCTCGATCAGCCCGTCCGTGTAGAGCATCAGGCTCCACTCGGGGCCCAGTTCGACCTGCATGCGCGGCCACCGGGCCTTCGGCAGCAGCCCGAGGGCCGGGCCGTTGTTCTCGTACGGGAGCAGGTCCGCGGGGCGTCCCGGGGTCGCTATCAGCGGTGACGGGTGGCCCGCCAGGCACAGGCCCGCGCGCCGGCCGTCCGGCGCGATGTCGACCGTGCACAGCGTCGCGAAGATCTCGTCGTCGGAGCGCTCGTGCTCCAGGACCTGCTGGAGCGTGGAGAGGAGTTCGTCCCCGCACAGGCCCGCGAACGTCAACGCCCGCCACGCGATGCGCAGTTCCACGCCGAGCGCCGCCTCGTCGGGGCCGTGCCCGCAGACGTCGCCGATCATCGCGTGGACCGTGCCGTCGGGCGTGCGCACCGTGTCGTAGAAGTCGCCGCCGAGCAGCGCGCGCGAGCGGCCCGGACGGTAGCGGGAGGCGAAGCGCAGCGTCGAACCGTCGAGCAGCGGCTTCGGCAGCAGGCCGCGCTCCAGGCGGGCGTTCTCCTGCGCGCGGATCCGGGACTCGGTGAGCCCCTGCTGCGCGACGTCGGCGCGCTTGCGCTCGACCGCGTAACGGATGGCCCGGCCGAGCAGCCGGGCGTCCAGCTCGTCGCGGAACAGATAGTCCTGCGCGCCCACCCGGACCGCCTCGGCGCCGCGCTCGGCGTCGCCCGACGTCGTCAGGGCGAGCACGGCCCGGCGCGGGGCCAGGCGCAGCAGGTGCCGCAGCGTCCGCAGCTCGTCGTGGTGCTCCGGCTCCGACCTGTCCGGCTTCGCGCCGGGCAGCGCGAGGTCCAGCAGGACGCAGCTGACGTCGTCGGTGAGCAGCCGCTCGGCCTCGGTGAGGTTGCGCGCGGTGCGTACCCGGATCGGCTTGCCCGCGGCGTCGGGCACCTCGGGGATGCTTAGGGAGCCCGCCGGGTCGTCCTCTATGACCAGGATCGTCAGACCGGTGGCGTCACGGTCGGCGGGCGCCGGCGCGTGAGCGGCTTCGTCGGCCGAGGCCTCCTGGCCGCGCTCGGCGCTCTGTATGTCGTTGGCGGCAGGGCGGTCGGTGGTCGGCCGCTCGTCCTGCGGGTCGTGCGTGTCGGTCGTGGAGTGCGCGTCCTGAGCCTGACCACCTTCCACGGCCGGGATCGCTCTCTGCCGCGGTACGGGTACGGGCATCGCTTCGGTTTCCTTCCCTCCCCCCGAGGGCACGGTGGGACGAAGGTCCTCGCACCACCGACGGGGACCTTAGCGTCAGCCGACGTCCGAACGGAATGGTGAGCGGCAGCGGGCCCGCGTCATATGCCGCCCCCAGCACCGGAATTGAGTGGGTTCCGTCCCTGGTCGGGCGGGTCGAAGATGACGAAGGTCACGCCGGGACGCCGGAACCGCGGGGTCGCGCGTGCCCCAGGTCACGTGGGGCACGTCACCCATGCGGGCCCAAATCCGGCATCCGGTCGCCGGTCTCAGGCGTCGGGCCTGACCACCCCGAGCATCGCCATCGAACCCGCGCCCGCGACCGTCACGTTCCGCCCGGGACGGGGTGCGTGGATGATCGCGCCCTTGCCTATGTACATCCCGACATGGCTGGCGTCGTCGTGGTAAATGATCAGGTCGCCGGGACGCATGTCCTTGATGTCGATGTGCTTCAGCTGCTTCCACTGCTCCTGCGACGTGCGCGGTATCGGCCGCTTCGCCGACGCCCACGCCTGCGAGGTCAGGCCCGAGCAGTCGAACGACTTCGGGCCCTCGGCGCCCCACACGTACGGCTTGCCCAGCTGCTCCGATGCATAGCGCACGGCCTTCTTGCCGGCCGCCGACGCCTTGCCGTCGATCTCCTTCAGGACGCCCGAGGAGAGCCACTCCGTCTGCGCCTTCTGCTCGGCCGCCTCCTCCAGCTGCCGCAGCTGCTCGCGCTCCTTCTTGGCGAGCTTGTCCTCGATCTTCTGCGCCGCCTTGATCTGCTTCTCGATCCGCTTCTTCGCGGCGGCCTTCTTCTTGCGCCCCTCGTCGAGCGCCTTCCACTTGGCGGAGGCGACGTCGGCGTACTTCTCCAGGGAGTCCTGCGTCTTTCCGAGGCGCGAGATCAGGTTCCGCGTGGCCTGCTGCCCCTGGTAGGCGCGGCCGGCGTTGTCGAGGAAGCGGCCCGGGTCGCCGGCCAGCATGAACTGGGTCTCCTGGGAGATCCCGCCGGTGCGGTACTGCTCGCGGGCCGCCGCGCCCGCCCTGCCCTTGAGGCTGTCGAGCTCCGCCTGGCCGTCCGCGATCTTCCGGGCCAGCTTCACGATCTGGTCGGACTGGTCGGCCGCCTTCTCCTCCGCCGCGTTGTACTCGTCGGTGGCGACCGCCGCCTGGTGGTACAGCTTGTCGATCTTCTTGCGCACGGCCTCAAGATCCGCGGTCTTCGGGGTACTTGAGGGTGAGGGTGAAGGCGAGGGATCGGCGTACGCCACGCCCGTCGGCGCCAGTACGGTCACGGCGCACACCAGCGCCAGGGCCGCCATCGTCGTCGTGCTCCGCTTGCTCATCTGCTCCTGCCCCCACAGCCGAGACAAACCTGATTTACCGTCAGTAACTCGCGCACGTTCGGGGGATGGTGCCACGCGCGTCCCGAATGCGACAGACCCGTACGACATTCCCCGAACGCTCCGACGAACGGGACGCCGAGATCGTTCCCTTGGATCTGCCGAGTCTCAGATGTTCCTTCGCGGCGCCAACGCCCCCCATGCCACGGTCACTTCGCCCTGCCGCCAGCGCCCCGGCCCGTCCACCACCGGCCAGTGGGCCGTCAGCTCCCGCACCGCCCGGATCCACCGCTGCCGCGCGCCGTACGAGGCGTAGGGCGCGGCCGCCGCCCACGCCCGGTCGAAGTCGCGCAGGAAGGCGTGCACCGGCTCGCCGGGGACGTTGCGGTGAATGAGCGCCTTGGGGAGCCGTTCGGCCAGGTCGGAGGGCGTCTCCAGAGACCCGAGCCGAGTCGCGAACGTCACGGTCCGGGGACCTTCCGGGCCGAGGGCCACCCACACGTGACGCCGCCCGATCTCGTCGCAGGTGCCCTCCACGAGGAGGCCGTCCGGGGCGAGCCGCGCGCACAGCCGCTCCCACACCGCGGCGACCTGCTCCTCGTCGTACTGACGCAGCACGTTCGCGGCGCGGATCAGGACGGGCGCGCTCTCCAGGGGCAGCTCGAATCCGCCGTGCCGGAATTCAAGACCCTCCCGCTCGAACGGCTTCGCGGCGGCGACCCGCGCCGGCTCGATCTCGATACCCACCACGCGCGCGTGCGGCGCCGCCTCCCGCAACCGGGTCAGCAGCTCGACGGCCGTCCAGGGCGCCGCCCCGTAGCCGAGATCGACCGCCACCGGGTCGTCCGCGCGGCGCAGCGCGGCGCCGTGCACGGCCGCGATCCAGCGGTCCATGCGGCGCAGCCGATTCGGGTTGGTGGTGCCTCGCGTCACGGTTCCCACGGGGCGAGAACTGGAACGCGGGCTCATGACCAAGAGGGTATGCGCTGCGCCGGACGCCGCTTGGTTGAGATCCGTACGGTAATGATTCGGCAAAGTGGAAATGGAGCAGCCGACTCCGACGTTGCCGCCTTGGAAGAGGGCCTGTGCCCTCAGGTCGTCGTGCCCGCAGTACGCCCACCAAGGAGGGCCCGCCACGTGAGCCAGTACGTGACCAGGTTCCGCCGCTCCGGGGCTGCTCCGGCCCTGCTGCGGTTCCCCGGTGCGCATCGGCGCCCGCGCCGCATCGCGATGCTCAGCGTGCACACCTCGCCCCTCCACCAGCCCGGCACGGGCGACGCGGGCGGCATGAACGTCTACATCGTCGAGCTCGCCAAGCGGCTCGCGGCGATCAACATCGAGGTCGAGATATTCACGCGCGCCACCGCCGGTGGCCTGCCGCCGGAGGTCGAGCTCGCACCAGGCGTCCTCGTACGGCACGTGGACGCGGGCCCCTACGAAGGCCTCGCCAAGGAAGACCTGCCCGCCCAGCTGTGCGCCTTCACGCACGGCGTCATGCAGGCGTGGGCGGGCCACCGCCCCGGCTATTACGACCTCGTCCACTCGCACTACTGGCTCTCCGGACAGGTCGGCTGGCTCGCGGCCGAGCGCTGGGGCGCGCCCCTCGTGCACGCCATGCACACCATGGCCAAGGTCAAGAACGCGGCGCTCGCCGAGGGCGACACCCCCGAGCCGGCCGCCCGCGTCATCGGCGAGACCCAGATCGTGCGCGCCGCCGACCGCCTCATCGCGAACACGGCCGAGGAGGCCGACGAGCTGGTCCGCCACTACGAGGCGGACCCCGGGAACGTCGCGGTCGTGCACCCCGGCGTGAACCTGGACCGCTTCCGCCCCGCCGACGGCCGCGCCGCCGCCCGCGCCCGCCTCGGCCTGCCCCAGGACGCCCTGATCCCCCTCTTCGCGGGCCGCATCCAGCCCCTGAAGGCCCCCGACATCCTCCTGAAGGCCGTCGCCGTCTTCCTCGACGAGCGCCCGGAGCTCCGCTCCCGCATCGTCGTCCCGGTGGTCGGCGGCCCCAGCGGCAGCGGCCTCGCCAAGCCGGCGGCCCTCCAGAAGCTCGCCGCGAAGCTCGGCGTCGCGGACGTGGTCCGCTTCCAGCCGCCGGTCGGCCAGGAGCAGCTCGCGGACTGGTTCCGCGCGGCATCCGTCCTGGTCATGCCCTCCTACAACGAGTCCTTCGGCCTCGTCGCCATAGAGGCCCAGGCCGCCGGCACGCCGGTGATCGCCGCGTCCGTGGGCGGCCTCCCCGTAGCCGTACGCCACGACAAGACCGGCTTCCTGGTCGACGGCCACGACCCTGCCCGCTACGCGCGCGTGCTCCGCGAATTCGCCGACCACCCCCACCTGGTCGACACCATGGGCGACGCGGCCGCCCGCCACGCCCTCTCCTTCGGCTGGGACACGGCAGCCTCCGCCACGGCGGACGTCTACACGGCGGCGATGCAGGCGAGGCGCCGTCACGTACCCTCGCACCATGGCTGACCAGCGACAGGCACACGACGTCATCGAGTCCACGCTGAAGGACGCCGAGCTGGAGTGGGAGAGCCCGGAGGCGGGTTCGTACGTCGTGAAGCTGCCCGGGACGCGGAAGCTCTCGACGACGCTGTCCCTGCGCGTGGGGCGGCACAGCCTCTCGCTCAACGCCTTCGTGATCCGGCACCCGGACGAGAACGAGGCCGGGGTGCACCGGTGGCTCCTGGAGCGCAATCTGCGCCTGTACGGCGTGAGTTACGCGGTCGACCAGCTCGGTGACGTCTACCTGACCGGCAAGCTTCCGCTCGCCGCCGTCACCCCCGACGAGATCGACCGTCTCCTCGGCTCGGTCCTGGAGGCCGCGGACGGGTCCTTCAACACGCTCCTCGAACTCGGCTTCGCGAGCTCGATCCGCAAGGAGTACGAGTGGCGGGTGGCGCGCGGCGAGTCGACGCGCAACCTGGACGCGTTCACGCATCTGACCCAGCGTCCCGCCAAGTAGTCCCGTTTGTTCGTACGTTGGCCGGGCCCTAGCCGAGCGCCACCATCCGCACCACCGTCACGGTCAGCACCGATCCGGAGACGTAGTAGAGGACTATCGCCCCGCCGACCGTCGCCTCGCGGCGGTCGCGTTCGCCGCACACCGTCGTCGAACCGTGGCCGTACGGGTCGTGGGACAGCGTGCGGGCCATCTCCGCGCGGAAGGCGTCCGGGTTCGCCATCTTGGCGAGCGTGTCGTCGGCGGGCGGTGCGTAGGCGACGCGGCAGGCGGCGCGCCTGCGTCTGCGGCTCACGCCGTGCCCCGCCTCTCCGCCTCGTCGCGGGCGAGCCGGGCGAGGATCGCGTCGGCCTCCGGGTCCGGCACGGCCTCCAGCATCCAGTGCCGCATGACGGCGTGGATCTCGCCGACCCCCGCCGCGTTGATCGCCCTGTCGAACTCGGCGCGCTGCTTCGTGTCCAGCGCGGCGCGAATCGCCGGAATGCTGTTGGGGACGTCGACCTCGACGCCGCCCACCAGCGTTCTGGGCGGTTCGTCAGTTCTGGAGGAGGTCCTTGGGGGTTCGGCCATGTACGGTCACGTACCCGCCGAACTGCCCGGTCAAGCCGGGCTGTTCTCCGCCGCCACGGGCGCCGCGGCGACGGGCTTCGAAGCCCCCGCGTCCGGCAGCCCGCGCATCAGCGCCCAGTAGCCGATCGCCGTCACCGTGCCGAGGATCGCGCACCCCGCCCACAGCCATCCGGCGCCCGCCGAGTCGATCACCCAGCCGCCCGCGAGCGGGGCGACGAGGGCCGCCGCCGACCACGACATGGTGTAGACGCCCTGGTAACGGCCGCGCCCCTCGGTGGGGGAGAGGCGGGCCACGAGCCCCGACTGCGTAGGCGCGTTGATCATTTCGCCGAGCGTCCAGACCACGACCGTGAGCGCGTACGCGGTGATCGATCCGGCGAGCGCGGTGAGGGCGAAGCCGTAGCCGATGAGCAGCGAGGAGACGGTCAACAGGCGCCCGGGATCGCGCCGTTCGATGAACCGGGTCAGCGGAATCTGCAACGCGACGATGACGACGCCGTTGACGGCGGCGACGAGCCCGACGTCCGAACTGGTCAGCCCGTTCTCGCCCATGACGATCGGCAGCCCGACCGAACTCTGCGTGAAGACCACGGCGACGAGGAACGAAAGCCCCACCATCAGCATGAAACGCCCGTCGCGCAGCACGGTCCCCAGGGTGACGACCGGGCTCGACGGCGCGCCCGGCACCACCGTGCTGGTGGGCCGCGACTCCTTCACCTTCACGAAGACGACCAGGGCGCAGGCGAGCGTCATCCCGGCCTCGACGAGGAAGCCGAGGGTGTAGCTCTGCGCGACCAGGAAACCGGCGTACGCGGACGAGACCGCGAACCCCAGGTTGATCGCCCAGTAGTTGAGGGAGAACGCCCGGACCCGGTCCTCGGGGCGCACGATGTCGGCCATCATCGCCTGGATCGCGGGCCGCGAGGCGTTCGAGGCGAGGCCGAGGGCGAAGCCGGTGACCGCGATCCACGCCGGGTCGCGTACGAAGGCGAGCGCGGCGACCGTCGCCGAGGTGGCGAGCTGCGCGCCGAGCAGGGTGGGCCGCCGCCCGAGCCGGTCGGCGAGCACGCCGCCGAGGACGGACGCGATGACGCCTCCGAGCCCGATCAGCGAGGCGACGAGACCGGCGTACGCGGCGGAGAAGCCGCGCGAGGCGGTCAGGTACAGCGCGAGGAACGTGAGGACGAAGTTCCCCAGCCGGTTGACGAGGGTGCTGGTCCACAGCCACCAGAACTCACGCGGGAGCCCGGAGACGGACTCCGTGGCGGCACGTCTGAGCGCGGCGACTGACATGGGTGCATCCCCCGGGGCGTAAGTAAGTGGTGCGGCAGGTTTACGTAACTTACGCATCGGGTAATCGTCTCGGCCACTCAATTGACGGGGACCGTCAATCGGCGGGCGCCGGAGCGGTCGATTAGGCTCGGCTCCATGGCCGACGCACCGTACAAGCTGATCCTCCTCCGCCACGGCGAGAGCGAGTGGAACGCGAAGAACCTGTTCACCGGTTGGGTGGACGTCAACCTCAACGAGAAGGGCGAGAAGGAGGCGGTCCGCGGCGGTGAGCTGCTCAAGGACGCCGGCCTGCTCCCCGACGTGGTCCACACGTCGCTCCAGAAGCGCGCCATCCGCACGGCCCAGCTCGCGCTGGAGTCCGCGGACCGCCACTGGATCCCCGTCCACCGCAGCTGGCGCCTGAACGAGCGCCACTACGGCGCCCTCCAGGGCAAGGACAAGGCGCAGACCCTCGCCGAGTTCGGCGAGGAGCAGTTCATGCTGTGGCGCCGCTCCTACGACACCCCGCCGCCGCCCCTGGACCGCGACGCCGAGTACTCGCAGTTCGAGGACCCGCGCTACGCGACGCTCCCGCCGGAGCTGCGCCCGCAGACGGAGTGCCTCAAGGACGTCGTCGTCCGCATGCTCCCGTACTGGTTCGACGGCATCGTCCCGGACCTCCTCACGGGCAGGACGGTCCTGGTCGCGGCCCACGGCAACTCGCTGCGCGCCCTGGTCAAGCACCTGGACGGCATCTCCGACGCCGACATCGCGGGCCTGAACATCCCGACCGGCATCCCGCTCTCCTACGAGCTCGACGCCGACTTCAAGCCCCTCAACCCGGGCGGCACGTACCTGGACCCGGACGCGGCCAAGGCGGCCATCGAGGCGGTCAAGAACCAGGGCAAGAAGAAGTAGGCACCACGCTTCAGGCCCCCTACCTGCGGTTTCCCCGCTGGTAGGGGGCTTCTTCGGTGTCGGGGGCCGTGGCGGGGCCCACGTACCGCACGTCCCGCAGCGGGACGCCGTCGTACGTTTCGGTGCGCTCGGCGCCGTCGGGGGTGAAGCCGGCGCGTTCGTAGAAGCGGCGGGCGCGGGTGTTGGCCGCGAGGACCCACAGGGTCAGGCGGTGGAAGCCGTGGGTGGTGGAGCGGGAGCGGACGGCGTCCAGGAGAAGGCGGCCCACGCCGGAGCCGATGCGTTCGGGCAGTACGTAGAGGGCGTGGAGTTCGGCGGCCGCGGGTTCGGGGAGCGGGCCCAGGGCGGCCCAGCCGATCACGGTGTCGGCGTCGGTGGCGACGAGGTTGTCGGTCCGGTTGGCGGGTGACAGGAAGCGGCCGCGGCGCCGGGCCGCGTCCTGTTCGGCGGACATGGCGTCCAGGTAGCTACGCGGGACGAGGTCGGCGTATGCCGCGCGCCAACCGCTCACCCGCAGCGCGGAAACGGCGTCCACGTCGCCCAGGTCCATCGCGCGCACCTCGATCATGGGCGGATGGTAGCCGGGAGCCCGGAAATTGGGGGGTGTGCCGGGGTGGGGGCCGGTTATTCTGCGTCGTCCTGAAGAGGCCGGGGAGGTCCGTCACCGTGAGCAGTGTCAGCACGTCGTTTCCCGAGCGGTTGGAGCTGGCGGGGGAGGGGCTCGTTCTGCGTGACTGGAGCGAGGCGGACCTCGCCGCGATGCCGGGCCTTTTCGACCACCCCGACGTCGCGTACTGGACGCCGATGGCCTCGCCGTTCGACGCCGCGGCGGCCCGCGCCCAGTTGGACCGGAGCCGCCAGCGGAGGGCGGAGGGCGCATCGATCCTGCTCGCCATCACCGTCGACGGCGGCGCACCGCTCGGCGAGGTGATGCTGCGCCCCGCCGCCGAGGGCATGGAGATCGGTTACGCGGTCGGCCCGGCGCACCGCGGTCAGGGACTCGCGGCGCGGGCGGTGCGGGTCGTGGCCGCGTACGCCTTCGGGGAACTGGGCGCGGACCGGGTGATCCTGGAACTGGAGGCCGAGAACGCCGCCAGCGTCGCCGTCGCCACCAGGACGGGCTTCCGCCTGCTCGACGACGTACCGCTGATCATGGGCGAGGAGAAGGGCCGCCCGTACGCCCTCCAGACCTGGGGCCTGGACCGCCCCTGACCTGCTCCCGGGGAGCGTCGCGAACCACCGCGCGCGCGTGCGCCGTTGATGCGCCCGCCCTGGTGGGCATGCAATGGGGGGAGGGGCTTCACCCCGGAGCCCCGTCGAGGAGGGAAAACCATGGCCGCCGACTCCCCGAAGCCGAGCCAGAGCCCTGAAGCGCCCGTCGAAGTGAGCCAGCCCGCCCCGAAGTTGGTGCTGCTCGGAGCCTGCGGTTGCGGCTCGGGCTGCGGCTGCGGCTGCCAGTCGGGCGCGCCGTGCCAGTGCGGCGGCAGCTGCTGACCGTAGGCATCCGAACGCGATGAGAGGAGGCCCCGCGCGAGCGTGCTCGCGCGGGGCCTCCTCTCATACGGTCAGGCTCCCTCGACCGGCTGCGGCTGGGGCGCCCCCTGCACCTCGTCCGCGTGCTCGCCCGTCACCAGGTAGACGACCCGCTTCGCCACCGACACCGCGTGGTCCGCGAAGCGCTCGTAGTAGCGGCCGAGCAGCGTCACGTCGACCGCCGTCTCGATGCCGTGCTTCCACTTCTCGTCCATCAGGTGCTGGAACAGCGTGCGGTGCAGCTGGTCCATCTCGTCGTCGTCCTGCTCCAGCTGCATCGCCAGATCGACGTCCTTGGTGATGATGACCTCGGCCGCCTTCGCCATCAGGCGCTGCGCGAGCTGGCCCATCTCCAGGATGGTCGCGTGCAGGTCGTGCGGGACCGCCCGCTCCGGGAAGCGCAGGCGGGCCAGCTTGGCGACGTGCTGGGCGAGGTCTCCGCTGCGCTCCAGGTCGGCGGACATCCGCAGCGACGTCACGACGATCCGCAGATCCGTCGCCACCGGCTGCTGGCGTGCCAGCAGGGCTATGGCCCGCGCCTCCAGCTCGTGCTGGAGATCGTCCACCTTCTGGTCGGAGGCGATCACGGTCTCGGCGAGCTTCAGGTCGGCGTCGAGCATGGCCGTGGTGGCGCGCCCGATCGCCGACCCGACAAGGCGGGCCATCTCGACCAGGCCCTCGCCGATCGAGTCAAGTTCCTCGTGGTACGCGTCACGCATACGGCGTTCCCTCTCTGTACCTGGCTACGTATGGAACCCGTTCGGCCCCACGCTCCCACGTTCCGGCCTGTACGCGTCCGAATCCGGCACCACAAGTGAATCGACCCCGTACCCAAGGTGAACTCTGGGCGACGAGTGTTCGAGCTGCCACTCGGATGGCTGTGGAGGAGCGCTCGATGCCGCATAACCTGAAGACATGGACGTGAACGCGGCGGTCGCCGCAGCGGCAGCGATCGCCGGAGTGTGCACCGGCGTCATCGCCATGCTGGCGTTTCGCTGGAGCGAACGCGACCAGAAACGCCCCACCCGTACCTCCCTGCACACGGACCCGGTCCTGCCGCCCGGCGTCGACACCGTGCTCTCCGTGCTCCGCTCCTCCGCCGTCGTCCTCGACGAGGCGGACAGCGTGGTCAAGGCCAGCTCGGCGGCGTACGCCCTCGGTCTCGTACGCGGCGGGAAGCTCGCGGTCGAACCGATGCTTCAGATGGCCCGCGACACCCGCCGTGACGGCGAGATACGCCAGGTCGAGCTGGATCTGCCGCGCCGCGGCACGGGCCGCGGCGACGCCCTCGCGGTCTCCGCCCGGGTCGCCCCGCTCGGCTCCCGGCTCGTGCTGCTGCTCGTCGAGGACCTCACGGAGGCCCGCCGCATCGAGGCCGTACGGCGCGACTTCGTCGCCAATGTCAGCCACGAGCTCAAGACCCCGGTCGGCGCGCTCTCGCTGCTCTCCGAGGCCGTCATGGACGCCTCCGACGACCCCGAGGCCGTCGAGCGGTTCGCCGGGCGCATGCAGAACGAGGCGACCCGGCTCACCAGCCTCGTACAGGAGCTCATCGACCTCTCGCGGGTGCAGAACGACGACCCGCTGGAGGACGCCGAGCCGGTGCGCGTCGACGAACTCGTCGCCGAGGCCATCGACCGCTGCCGGCAGCCCGCCGCGAGCAAGCAGATCACCATGGCCGCCGGAGGCACCGCCGACCTGCGCGTCTGGGGAAACCGGGGCCAGCTCGCGGCCGCCCTCGGCAACCTCGTCGAGAACGCCGTCAACTACTCGCCGGCCCGTACGCGCGTGGGCATAGCCGCCCGCCGCGTCCCCGCGGGCGGCGGCGACCGCATCGAGATAGCCGTCACCGACCAGGGCATCGGCATCTCGGAGAAGGACAAGGAGCGCGTGTTCGAGCGCTTCTACCGCGTCGACCCGGCCCGCTCCCGCGCGACCGGCGGCACGGGCCTCGGCCTCGCCATCGTCAAGCACGTGGCGGCCTCGCACGGCGGGGAGGTGACCGTGTGGAGCTCCGAGGGACAGGGCTCCACCTTCACGCTGCGGCTGCCCGAAGCGGCCGCGACCCGCTCCACCAAGACCAAGACATCCCGCACCAGTGGCCCCGGAGACGTACGCGACGAAGACGACGCACACGGGCCCGACGACACAACCGCATACGAATCCATTCCTGCCACTCCTGCCGCCCCGGAGGTCCTTCCGTGACCCGAGTGCTCGTCGTAGAGGACGAGGAGTCCTTCTCCGACGCCCTGTCCTACATGCTTCGCAAGGAGGGTTTCGAGGTCGCCATCGCGGCCACGGGACCCGACGGCCTCGACGAGTTCGAGCGCAACGGAGCCGACCTCGTCCTGCTCGACCTGATGCTGCCCGGCCTGCCCGGCACCGAGGTCTGCCGCCAGCTGCGCGGCCGCTCCAACGTCCCGGTGATCATGGTGACCGCCAAGGACAGCGAGATCGACAAGGTCGTCGGCCTGGAAATAGGAGCCGACGACTACGTCACCAAGCCGTTCTCCTCGCGTGAGCTGGTCGCCCGCATCCGGGCCGTCCTGCGCCGTCACGGCGAGCCGGAGGAGGTCGCTCCGCAGGCCCTGGAGGCCGGTCCGGTCCGGATGGACGTCGACCGTCACGTGGTGACGGTGGGCGGCGGCAAGGTCGACCTCCCGCTCAAGGAGTTCGACCTCCTGGAGATGCTGCTGCGCAACGCGGGCCGTGTGCTGACCCGTATGCAGCTCATCGACCGGGTCTGGGGCGCCGACTACGTGGGCGACACCAAGACGCTCGACGTCCACGTGAAGCGCCTGCGCGCCAAGATCGAGCCGGACCCGGGCGCGCCGAGATACCTGGTCACGGTGCGCGGCCTCGGCTACAAGTTCGAGCCGTAAACCGCCGATCAAGCCCGCCTTTCGTACGAGAGCCCGCGGGGTCCGGGGCGGAGCCCCGTGACGTGAACGGCGGAGGGGCGGAACCCGATCGGGTTCCGCCCCTCCGCCGTTCGTACGGCTACGTGCTCAGTGGCCCGCGGCGTGCTCCGACTCGGAGGCCGTGGCGGAGGCCCCCGTCGAGGCCGAGGCCTTGTCGTCCGGCGTCGCGGACGTGGAGGCCGACGTGGACGGGTCTGCGGAGGCGCCCGGCGCGGCCGGGATCTCGCTCGGGCCCCACTTCTTGAAGTAGCCGTCGGCCGGCACCACGAACGCCTTCAGCTTCACGTCTCCGGCCTTGCTGAAGGAGAAGGTGATCGGCTGCGCGTTGCCGTCGAGGACGGCGGTGCGGCTGTTGGGCAGTTCGGCGGAGGCGTTGCCCTTGCCGCCCAGGACGACGGAGCCGCCGGCCGGGACGGTGATCTTCGAGGCGCCCTTGGCGTCCGTCAGCTTCGCGGACTTGCCGACGCCGTCGACGGTGATCGCGTCGAGGGTCTGGGCGGTGCTCCCGTTGTTGAAGAGCGTGCCCGTGACGACGGCCGGGCCCTTGGACTCGCGGTCCGGCTGGGTGACGACGGTGGCGTTCTGGATCTTGATGTCGCCGACCGAGGTCGCGGCGTTGTCCGGCTTGACCTCAAGTGTCTGCGCGTTGTTGCCGGCGCCGCACGCGGCGAGCGAGGCGATCGAGAACGCGATGGCGGCGGCGGCGAGGGAGCCGCGTCGAAGGCTGCTGCTCACGGCGGCGGCAACTCCTTGAACGTGGGCGGGCAAGGCGACCGGGTGTAAAGCCGCCCTAAGGGTCTGTCAGAGCCCTCAGGTTACCGAGCCGTTCCCGCGCCGCCGCACCCGACCCGCCCCTCGGGTCCCGAGACCGTTCCCGGCCGCTCCCTCCGGGACCCGATCACCCCGGGTTCCCCACGGTTGTCATTGGGTCACAGGAGCCTCTCGTTCACCATTCACATAAGGCCTGTCCAGGCGCCGGGGCGGATATCCGGTAAGGAATGCGCGGGGGTCCGGAAAAACGATCACGCCGGGCGGCGATTGGCGAAGATCAATTCCTGATTCGACTCGAACGTGTCTCCGTGACACCGAACGGAGTAGCGAAAGTTCATCGCTTCGAAGCACGCAAACCGGGACTTTCGGCCCCTGGGGGACCCGTCGCGGCGGCGGTAGCGTACCTGTTTCGGCTTCCTCGAAGAACGGCTCCGACCTGCGAATACCCTCCTCCACTACCCCTCCGCAGCACGTTCCCGAGGGAGTTGTCAAGCCCCGAGATATGCCCTGACCTGCGAAAACGCCATTCAGAACCCGCCGTTTCCGTGTTAGACTGGATAGCCACGGAAGGGGTACCTGTCACATGACGTTCAAGGTTGGCGACACCGTGGTCTATCCCCATCACGGGGCCGCGCTGATCGAGGCTATCGAAACTCGTCAGATCAAAGGCGTGGACAAGACCTACTTGGTGCTGAAGGTCGCCCAGGGCGACTTGACGGTACGTGTGCCAGCGGACAATGCGGAGTTCGTCGGCGTACGTGATGTGGTCGGTCAGGACGGGCTCGACCGGGTCTTCGAGGTGCTGCGCGCGTCGTACGCCGAGGAGCCCACCAACTGGTCGCGCCGGTACAAGGCAAACCTGGAGAAGCTCGCCTCCGGCGATGTCATCAAGGTCGCGGAAGTGGTTCGTGACCTGTGGCGTCGGGAGCGTGAGCGCGGACTGTCCGCGGGTGAGAAGCGCATGCTCGCCAAGGCTCGCCAGATCCTGGTGAGCGAGCTCGCTCTCGCGGAGAACACGAACGAGGACAAGGCCGAGGCCCTGCTCGACGAGGTTCTCGCGTCCTGATATGCGCTGCTGCGACGCCATGTCCCTCACGGGCATGCACGTAACGACTGCTGTCGCGTAAAGAACAATGCCGTGGTGCCCGATGACCCTGATGGTGTCGCCGGGCGCTGCGGCATGTTCGTACCCACACATGCCTCGTGCGAATCCCCTGGTGTGCCGGGCCCGGACTGCTGGCTCGACCAGTGTCACGGAAGGGTCCGGTCAAGGTGTCGCGCCCGGCACGCTGTGGCCATACCCACCTCTCCCGAGCGCACAAACCTGAACGGAACCGATGTCTGACGAAACGCGTCCATGGGACAACGCAGCAGGCAGCGCAGTACGCACTGCGGCCGTGATTCCGGCCGCCGGCCGGGGCGTGCGCCTCGGCCCGGGCGCCCCCAAGGCGCTGCGCGCGCTGAGCGGCACTCCGATGCTGATCCATGCGGTCCGGGCGATGGCGGCGTCCCGCGCCGTCTCCCTCGTCGTGGTCGTCGCGCCGCCCGAGGGCGCCGCGGAAGTGAAGTCGTTGCTCGCCGATCACGCCCTGCCCGAGCGCACCGACTTCGTCGTCGTGCCCGGCGGGGAGAGCCGGCAGGAGTCGGTGCGGCTGGGGCTCGAGGCCCTGCCCGACGGCATCGACATCGTGCTCGTGCACGACGCGGCCCGCCCGCTCGTGCCGGTCGACACGGTCGACGCGGTCATCGAGGCCGTACGGGACGGGGCTTTGGCCGTCGTTCCCGCGCTGCCGCTCGCGGACACGGTCAAGGAGGTCGTGCCGAGCACCGACGGTTCGCCGGAGCCGGTCGTCGCGACGCCCTCGCGGGCGAAGCTGCGGGCCGTGCAGACGCCGCAGGGCTTCGACCGGGAGACGCTCGTGCGGGCGCACGAGGCGGTGACCGAGGACGTGACGGACGACGCCGGGATGGTCGAGCACCTCGGCCACCAGGTGGTTCTCGTGCCCGGGCACGAGGAGGCGTTCAAGGTGACGCGGCCGCTCGATCTGGTCCTGGCCGAGGCCGTGCTCGCCCGGAGGAGGGCCAACGATGGGTTCTGAGACGCCGGCTCCCGTGCTGCCGCAGGTCGGCATCGGGACCGACATCCACGCCTTCGAGGACGGCCGGGAGCTGTGGTGCGCCGGGCTGAAGTGGGAGGACTCGGGGCCCGGGCTCGCGGGGCACTCCGACGCGGACGTCGTCGCGCACGCGGCCTGCAACGCGCTGTTCTCGGCCGCCGGGCTCGGTGACCTCGGACAGCACTTCGGGACCGGGCGGCCGGAGTGGGCCGGGGCGAGCGGGGTCGCGCTGCTGACCGAGGCGGCGCGCATCGTGCGCGCGGCCGGGTTCGTGATCGGGAACGTGGCCGTGCAGGTCGTCGGTCCCCAGCCCAAGATCGGCAAGCGGCGGGACGAGGCGCAGAAGGTGTTGTCCGATGCGGCCGGGGCGCCGGTGTCCGTGTCGGGTGCGACGACGGACGGGCTCGGGTTTCCCGGGCGGGGCGAGGGGCTGATGGCGGTGGCGACGGCGCTGGTGGCGCGGGTGCCGGTGGCCGGGTGATCCGCCGGTCGCACCCGGGGCTCTGCCCCGGACCCCGCTGCTCAAGCGCCGCAGGGGCCTGAACAGACCCGGCACTTATTGCGAACGGGTTGCAGTTAGCATGGGTGGGCAGTGGGTCCGCTCGTGGTGAAGGCAGGCGATGGGTGAATACGTGATCCGCGTGGCCGGGGACGGCGACGTGGACGAGGCCCGCGCCGTCATGCTGGACACCGTGTACCGCGACCTGCGCTCCGGGTACGTGCCGCGCTGGCACGCCGACATCATCGACCCGGTCGCCCATTACCTGCGCCCCGAGCGGTGCGTCCTGCTCGTCGCCGAGCACCGGGAGAGCGGCGGGATCGTCGCGACCGGCGCCGTCCGCGACCGCGGGCCCGCCGCGCCGCCCAACCCGCAGTGGGTCGCCGACCGCTTCCCCTCCGGGTCCACCGCCCAGCTGTGCCGGATCTACGTACGCCCCGAGCACCGCAGGAACGGGCTCGCGCGCGACCTCGTGCGGGAGCTGACCGCCTTCGTGGCCGGGGTCGGCGGGTACGAAGCCGTGTACCTGCACACCGATCCCGCCGTGCCGGGCGCCGAGCCCTTCTGGCGCTCGATCGCCCAAGAGGTGTGCGACGAGCGGGAGTTGCCGGGCGGCGGCCAGGGCATCGTGCACTTCGAGCTGCCGCTGCCCGCGCCGGTTCCCGCGTACGCGCCCGTCGGCTGATGCGGCGCCGCGGCTTCCTGCTGGCGGCGGCCGGGATCGGGCTGACGTCCGCCTGCGGCTCGTTCACCGGGACCGCGCGGCGCGGCCGGATCGCCGTCGACCTCGCCTTCGCGCCCACCCAGGGACTCTCCCCGTACAGCGACGACGGCCTGCTGCTCAGCCGGCTCGCCGTCGTCGACGGGCTCACCCGTATGGACACCGAAGGCGTCGTGCACCCCGCGCTCGCCGAGAAGTGGGCTCGGACCTCCGCCACCACCTGGGAGTTCACGCTGCGCGAGGCCCGGTTCCAGGACGGCGGGCGGGTCACCGCGGAGGCCGTCGTGCGGGCGCTGACGCGGGCCAGGCGGGCGAAGACGCAGCCGCGCGTGCTCAGCGACATGCGGCTCACCGCGCGCACCGCGGGGGAGCGGACCGTGCGGATCACCACCGGCACCGCCGACCCGCTGCTGCCCGCACGGCTCGCCAACCCGTCGCTCGCGATCTTCTCCCCGGCCGCGTACGGCAAGGACGGGAAGGGCGACGGCGTCGACCCGGTCGGGACCGCCACCGGGCCGTTCGCGCTGACGAAGGTGAACGGGGCCGTGTCCGCGACGCTCGACCGGTTCGACGGGCACTGGCGCGGGAAGGCCGCGGCGCGCGGCCTCGACGTCACCTTCGTCGCCGACAACAACGCCCGCGCCAACGCGCTGCGTTCGGGCCAGATCGAGATCGCCGAGTTCGTGCCCGCCGCGCAGGCGCTCGTCCTCGGCGACCGGGCGCGGCAGGTCGCCACCGTGCGCACCACGACCCTGTACCTCAACACCCGGACCGGGCCGCTCGCGGACGCGGGACTGCGCGCCGCCGTGCGCGAGTCCGTCGACACCTCCGCGCTCGCGCACAGCGTGTACGAGGGGTACGCCACGCGCGGCGCGGGCCTGCTCGGCCCCGGTTTCGCCTGGGCCGACGGGAAGCGGCTGCCCGTCGAGGGCCGGGCGAAGGCGGCGAAGCCGCACGGGCAGGCGCTCACCCTCGCCACGTACACCAACCGGGCCGAGCTGCCCGAGGTCGCCGCCGCGCTCCAGCAGCAGCTGCGGCGGGCCGGGTTCGCTGTGCGGCTCGTCGTGAAGGACTACGCGCGCCTCGAATCGGGCGCGCTGGACGGGGAGTACGACGCGTTCCTGATGTCCCGGTCCACCGCGCTCGACACCGGCGACCCGGTCTCGTATTTCGCCTCCGACTTCACCAGCGGGGGCAGTTTCAACATCTCGCAGCTGAGGGACGGCCGGGTCGACTCCGCCGTGCGGGAGGCCGCCGGGCTCGAAGGGGCGGCGCGGCACCGGGCCACGCTGCGCGCGGAGGCCGCGATCCTCGGTACCGACGCGGCCGTGCCGATCGTCCACGAACAGCATGTGCAGGGCGTCGGCGCCGGGGTGCGCGGGGTCGTCCTCGACCCCTATGAGCGACAGTTCGTCGGTCTGGAGACGCGCGCCCGATGAACCGTGCCGCCGATCGCCTGTCCGTGACGGTGGGCCGGGCGGGCGCCGCCGCCGGGCTCCTCGTGCTCACCGCGCTGCTGCCGTGGCTGACCCGCACCGACCCCGCGCTCACCGTGCTGCACGCGCGTTACGGCGACGCGCCCACGACGCCGAAGCAGCTCGCGGAGGTGCGTGCCCAACTCGGCCTGGACCAGGGGCCGTTCACATTCCTCGGGCAGTGGGTGCGAGGGCTCGCGCACGGGGATCTCGGCACGTCGTGGGTGACCGGCGCCGACGTCGCCTCCGACGTGGGTTCCGCGTTCTGGGTGTCCGTGTCCCTCATGGCGTACGCGATGGTGGTCGCGGTGGTCCTCGCGGTGGTGCTGTGCCTGCCGACGCTCCGGCGCGCGCGGCCCGAACCCGCGCGCGGGGTGGGTGCGGGGATCCTCGCCGCGCTCCCCGAATTCCTGCTGGCCTCCGTCCTCGCCACGCTGTTCGCCGTGCACCTCGGCTGGTTCCCGGCACAGGGCTGGGCCTCGCCCGCCTCCGCAGTCCTTCCCGCGCTCGCCCTCGGCATCCCGGCGGGGGCCGTGCTCGGGCGGCTCGCCCAGGACGCGCTGCCCGCCGCGTTCGCCGAACCGTGGGTGCGCACCGCGCGGGCGAACGGCATGCCGCGCTCGCGGATCGCCCGGCACGCGGCGCGGCGCGCGCTGCCCGCGGTGCTGCCGCAGGCGGGGCTCACGGTGGTCGGGCTCACCGGGGCGGCGGCCGCCGTGGAGGCGGTCTTCGCGATTCCGGGGCTCGGCGGCACGGCCGTCGCGGCCGCGCTCGACCTCGACCTGCCGCTGCTCCAGGGCTGCCTGCTGGTGCTGCTCGCGCTGGGCGTGGTCGCGGCGGTGCTCGTCGGGCGCGTGCGGCGCCGGCTGCTCGGCCCCGCGCTCGAAGCGGGCGCGCTGCCGGGGCTCGCGCCGGTGCGCGCGGGCGGGCGCGGGCGGCTCTGCGTCGCCGGGGTGCTGGTCGCCGTGCTGCTCGCCGTCATCGTCTGGGGGCTGACCCGCGACCCGCTCCACGTCGACCTTGCCGCCCGCCTCTCCGGGCCCTCCGGAACACACCCCTTCGGCACCGACGCGCTCGGCCGCGACGTCCTCGCCCGGCTCGGGCACGGGGCGCTGCGCACGCTCGCGGTGGCGGCGGTGGTCTGCGCGGTGTGCTTCGTGGTGGGCGTCGGGCTCGGCCTCGTGCGGTGGGCGGCCGGGCTCACGGAGGTGGCGAACGCGATGCCCGCGATCCTGGCGGGGCTCCTGGTCACCGGCCTGTTCGGGGCGGGCGTCGCGGGGGCCGCGGTCGCCGTCGCGGCGGTCGGGTGGGCGCCGCTCGCCGCGCACACGGCGGCCGTCGCGGAGGCGGAGCGCGGGGCCGGGTACGTCGAGGCGGCGGTCGCCACCGGCGCGGGACGGTGGCAGGTGCTGCGGCGGCACGTGCTGAGCGCGGTCGTGCCGACGGTGGGGCGGCACGCGCTGCTGCGGCTCGCTCCGACGACCCTGGCGCTCGCGTCCCTGGGTTTCCTCGGGCTCGGTACGCAGCCGCCCGCGCCCGAGTGGGGGCGGCTGCTGATGGAGAACCTGCCGTACGCGGAACGGGCGCCGTGGGCGGTCCTCGCCCCCGCGGTGGGCCTGGCCGGCGTGGGCGCGATCGTGGTCCTGGCCTCGTCCGGGACCCTCGGGCGGCGACGGTGACCGGCCGCGGGGCTCCGCCCCGGACCCCGCGCCTCAAACGCCGGCGGGGCTTGAAAATACCGACCTGCCGGCGGGGCTGGATATTTCAAGCCCGCCTTTCGTACGAGAGCCAGCGGGGTCCGGGGCGGAGCCCCGGGGGCGCAACGACGGTGCTGCGGGGGCTGCCGGGGTACCTCCGGCTCCTCGCCGGGACCCAGCTCGCCTTCAACGTCGGCTTCTACGCCGTGCTGCCCTACCTGGCCACCCACCTCGCCGACACCATCGGGCTCGCGGGCTGGGCCGTCGGGCTGGTGCTCGGGCTGCGGACCTTCAGCCAGCAGGGACTCTTCGTGGTCGGGGGCGCGCTCACCGACCGGTTCGGGCCGCGGCCCGTCGTGCTGGCCGGGTGTCTGCTGCGGATCGCCGGGTTCGTGTGGCTCGCCTTCGCGGGCAGCACGGCCACGGTCGTCGCCGCGGTCGTGCTCGTCGGGTTCGCCGCCGCGCTGTTCTCGCCGGCCGTCGAATCGGAGGCCGCCCGCGAGGCCGTCCGCCACGAGCACGCCACCGGCGTCCCGCGCGCCCAGGTGCTCGGCGTCTTCTCGGCGGCCGGGCAGGCCGGCGCGTTCCTCGGGCCGCTGCTCGGCACCGCGCTGCTGTACGCCGGGTTCCGGGCGGCGTGCCTGGCGGGCGCGCTCGTCTTCGTGGGGGTGCTCGCCGGGCACGCGCGCCTGATGCCACGCCGCGAGCCGGTGCGCACCCGGCGCATGCGGGGGGCCCGCACCGTCTTCGCGAACCCCCGCTTCCTCGCGCTCTGCCTCGCGTACAGCGGCTATCTCATCGCCTACAACCAGCTCTATCTCGCGCTGCCCGTCGAGCTCACCCGCGCCACCGGCTCGCAGGACGCGGTGGGCCTCCTCTTCGCGCTGTCCTCGCTGCTCGTCGTCGGCGCGCAGCTGCCCGTCACCCGCTGGTCCGCGGCCCGGATCGCGCCGCGGACCGCCCTGACCCTGGGCCTGCTGCTCGTGACGGCCGGGTTCGCGGCGGTCGCGGCCACGGCCCCGTACGTCCAGAACCGCACCCCGTACGCACTGCTTCCGGCCTGCGCGCTGGTCGTGCTGCTCACGCTCGGCCAGATGCTGCTCGTCCCGGCGGCGCGCGGGCTCGTCCCCGACCTGGTGGACGAGCGGCACCTGGGCCTCGCGACGGGGGCGCTGTCCTCCGTGTCGGGGCTGGCCGTACTGGCGGGGAGCGCGGGGACGGGAGCACTGCTCGCCCTTCCCACGCCCGCCCTGTGGTCGGCGCTCGCGGTGGTGCCGCTGGCGGCGGCGGGGCTCACCCGTTTCGTGACACCCGTGCGAACAGAGCGACGAAATACCGGCCCGCTCGGGTGCGTTCCCCGAGGATCGGGTACGCGCCAACCGTCCCCCGAGAAGGAGTGAGGCCATGTCAGCCCAGCTGTCCGACGAGCTCAAGGCACTGCTCGACAGCAAGGTCTTCATCGCTGTCGCGACCATCCAGCCCGACGGGAGCCCTCAGGTGTCCCCGGTGTGGGCGAAGCGGGACGGTGACGACGTCCTGTTCTCCACGACCGTCGACCGCCGCAAGACGAAGAACCTGCGGGCGGATCCGCGGGTGACGGTGATGGTGCAGCCGGCCGACAACCCGTACGCGTACGCCGAGATCCGCGGCACCGCCGAGATCACGACGGAGGGCGGCCAGGACCTCATCGACGAGCTGTCCCTGAAGTACACGGGCAAGAAGTACGCCGACTTCAACCCGTCGTCGGGCCAGGACGCCGAACGGGTGGTGGTCCGGGTGCGGGCGCGGAAGGTCGTCGGGCGGGTCTGAACGCTGCTCGACAGCAAGGCCCGCGGGCGGAGCCCGCTGAAGGATGCAGCATCGCTGTCGCGACCATCCAGCCCGACGGGAGCCCCCAGGTCTCCCCGGTGTGGGCGAAGCGGGACGGTGACGACGTCCTGTTCTCCACGACCGTCGACCGCCGCAAGACGAAGAACCTGCGGGCGGATCCGCGGGTGACGGTGGGTGACGGTGATGGTGCAGCCGGCCGACAACCCGTACGCGTACGCCGACTTCAACCCGTCGTCGGGCCAGGACGCCGAACGGGTGGTCGTCCGGGTGCGGGCGCGGAAGGTCGTCGGGCGGGTCTGACCATTTCAAGCCCCGCCGGCGATTGAGGCGCGGGGCCCGGGGCGGAGCCCCGCGACCGCACCCCCGTGGGGGCCGCCGGGGGCGCAGGCCCCGCCCGACAACCCGGTATGAGGCCGGAGGCCCATGGCACACCTTCCGGCCTACTACCCTGGAGGGGTGACTATTCGCCTGTACGACACCAGCGCCCGGCAGATCCGTGACTTCACCCCGCTCATTCCGGGCTGTGTCTCGATCTACCTGTGTGGCGCCACGGTCCAGGCGGCCCCGCACATCGGGCACATCCGGTCAGGGCTCAATTTCGACATCATGCGCCGCTGGTTCTCGTACCGCGGCTACGACGTCACGTTCGTGCGCAATGTGACGGACATCGACGACAAGATCATCACGAAGGCCGGGGAGCAGAACCGGCCCTGGTGGTCGATCGGGTACGAGAACGAGCGGGCGTTCAACGACGCGTACACCGCGCTTGGTTGCCTGCCCCCGACCTACGAGCCGCGGGCCACCGGCCACGTGACCGAGATGGTCGAGATGATGCGCGGGCTCATCGAGCGCGGGCACGCGTACGAGGCCGACGGGAACGTGTACTTCGACGTCCGGTCGTTCCCCGGCTACCTGGAGCTGTCCAACCAGGAGCTCGACAACTTGCAGCAGCCGCCGGAGGCGGGCGTCACCGGCAAGCGCGACCCCCGCGACTTCGCCATGTGGAAGGCCGTCAAGCCCGGCGAGCCCAGCTGGGAGACGCCGTGGGGCCGGGGCCGCCCCGGCTGGCACCTGGAGTGCTCGGCGATGGCCCACAAGTACCTGGGCAGCGCCTTCGACATCCACGGCGGCGGGATCGACCTGATCTTCCCGCACCACGAGAACGAGATCGCGCAGGCCAAGGCCTTCGGCGACGACTTCGCGACCTACTGGGTGCACAACTCCTGGGTCACGATGTCCGGCGAGAAGATGTCGAAGTCCCTCGGGAACTCGGTCCTCGTCTCCGAGATGGTCAAGCACTGGCGGCCCATCGTCCTCCGCTACTACCTGGGCACCCCGCACTACCGCTCCACCATCGAGTACAGCGAGGACGCGCTGCGCGAGGCCGAGTCGGCGTTCGCGCGGATCGAGGGCTTCGTGCAGCGGGTGACCGAGCTGGCCGGCGGCACGGTCGCGCCCTCCGACGAGGTGCCGCCCGCCTTCGCCGACGCCATGGACGACGACCTCGGCGTCCCGCAGGCCCTCGCCATCGTGCACACCGCCGTACGGCAGGGGAACTCCGCCCTCGCCGCCGACGACAAGGAAGCCGCCGTCGCCCGCCTCGCCGAGGTGCGCGCCATGCTCGGCGTCCTCGGCCTCGACCCGCTCGACGAGCAGTGGGCCGGAGCGTCCGACAACGGCGGTGAGGACCTGCACGGCGTCGTCGACCACCTCGTCCGGCTCCTCCTGGAGCAGCGCGAGGCGGCCCGCGCCCGCAAGGACTGGGCCACCGCCGACGCCATCCGCGACCGGCTCAAGCAGTCCGGCCTGAGCATCGAGGACAGCCCTTCGGGGCCCCGCTGGACGCTCGGCTGACCCCGGCCGAGCAGCCGAATGTGCCGCCCGGCGCTCCGGGCGGCACACTTCATAGACGTACGCACACATCCGTAGACGCAGTCGTAAGAGACAGGTAGGTCATGGCCGCCAACAGCAACCGCCGCATGTCCGGCAAGAAGGGCGCGCAGGTAGGCAGCGGTGGCAACCGGCGCCGCGGCCTCGAGGGCAAGGGCCCCACGCCGCCCGCCGAGATGCGCAAGGGACACGCCAAGCAGCGCGCCGCCAACGCCAAGGCCAAGCGCGCCCAGAACCGCCCGACGAGCCGCACCGGCGGCCCGCGCGGCAAGTCCACCGCCGAGATGGTCGTCGGCCGCAACCCGGTCGTCGAGGCGCTGCGCGGCGGCGTCCCCGCCACGACCCTCTACGTGCAGCAGTTCATCGACAACGACGAGCGGGTCCGCGAGGCCCTCCAGGTCGCCGGTGAGCGCGGCGGGATCCACCTCATGGAGGCCCCGCGCCCCGAGCTGGACCGCATGACCAACGGCCTCAACCACCAGGGCCTCGTCCTCCAGGTCCCGCCGTACGAGTACGCGTTCCCCGAGGACCTCACCGCCGCCGCGTACGACGAGGGCCAGGACCCGCTGATCGTCGCGCTCGACGGGGTCACCGACCCGCGCAACCTCGGCGCCGTCGTCCGCTCCGTCTCCGCCTTCGGCGGCCACGGCGTCGTCGTGCCCGAGCGGCGCGCGGCCGGGATGACGGCCGGTGCGTGGAAGACGTCCGCCGGTACCGCGGCGCGCACGCCGGTCGCGCGCGCCACGAACCTGACCCGCGCCCTGGAGCAGTACAAGAAGGCGGGCATCGCCGTGGTCGGCCTCGCCGCCGACGGCGAGCACACCGTGGGTGACCTGGAGGCCCTCGGCGGCCCCGTCGTCATCGTCGTCGGCAGCGAGGGCAAGGGCCTGTCCCGCCTCGTCGGCGAGACCTGCGACTACCGCGTCCGCATCCCGATGCCGGGCGGCGCCGAGTCGCTCAACGCCGGCGTCGCCGCGGGCGTCGTCCTCTACGAGGCGGCCCGCCGCCGCGCCTGATCCGCCCCCGCAGTCCGGGCTCCGCGACCTTGACGGGGCCCGGACATTTCGGTGGGGTCGAGGCAGTGTCCTAAACACACATCACTCGGTTAGATGAGTGTGGACACCAGAACGCCCCGCACACCCTCGGGTGACCGCACGTCGGGATTCGACGAAGGTCCCGCGCTGAGCATGGTGAAGGTTCCGTGCGATCCGGCGCAGGTCATCGTCAACCACGCGAGTTTCCGCGTGCGGCTCCCCACGGCGCAGCAGTCGCAACTCCCGCGCATCTCACGGCACTTGAGCGCCACGGGCGTGGCCGGAGCCGACGCGGCGACCACCCGCATTCCCGTCATCACCGCCGCAGGGACGCCCGGCGCCAGGCGGCGCCGCCCCGTCGTCATGAACGGCGGAGACCTCGACACCAGCGGGCTCCTTCAGGGCGCACGCCGCTCCGGCGAACCGGACGACGGCGGCGCCACGCAGGTCATCCCGCGCGTGGACGAGCGCGACTTCGCCGACGACCTCGGCCTCTACCGCGACTCGCCCCCCGCCGAGTCCACCCAGGAGACGCCCACCGTCGGCCCCTGGCAGGGCGAGACGGACGAGCCCACGCGGATCCTGCCGCGCATGCGCCAGTCCGGCAGCGCCTTCGAGGAGACCGGCGAACTCGAACAAGTCCCTTACGGGGACGGCGAGTTCGACGTACGGATCGGCTCGCCCGACGGCGCCGACGGCGAGAGCACCGCCGCCCGCCGCTACGGACCCGTCCGGCACGCCTACTATCCGGGCCGCCGGATGAACCTCGGCGTCGTACTGCTCCCGCTGCGCGTCTTCCTCGGCTTCATCTCCATCTACGCCGGGATGGGCAAGCTCTGCGACCCCGTCTACTTCGACGGCGGAGAGCGCGGCTCGATGGTCAAGTGGCTGCACTCGCTGCACCCCTGGGCCCTCGCCGAACCGCTCCGCGACTGGGCGCTCCAGCACCCCGTCGGCGCCGGCCTCGTGATTGCCTTCCTCCAGGTCATCGTCGGTGTCCTCACGGTCCTCGGACTGTGGCAGCGGCTCGCCGCGAGCATCGGCGCGCTGCTCTCCGCGGCGCTGCTCGTGACCGTCAGCTGGAAGACCGTCCCCGCCTACGACGCGCCCGACATCATCTACCTCGCCGCCTGGTCCCCGCTGATCATCGCCGGTGCCCCCGTCTACTCCATCGACGGACGGCTCGCGGGTGGCGCCTGGCGGCGGCTCGGACCGCGCGCCGCACTGTGGGACCTGCGCAATTACGTACTGCGCCGCGGCACCGTCGTCGCGACCCTCGTCATCGGCGGCACGCTGCTCATCGGCTCCGTGCTCGGCGGCGCCGTCCGCGACGCCGACCGGGTCACCGCCCCGGGCCCCGGCGACGCGCCCCGCAACGAGGTGCCCGGCTCCCCGCTCCCCTCCGAGCCCGGCAGCCGCTCCCCGCAGCGCCAGCACACCAAGAGCCCGTCGGCCTCGTCCTCGAACGCGCCGACGCAGGGCACCACGGCGAGCCCGTCCGGTTCCCCCAGCTCGGCCGGCGCGACCGCGGGCGCGAGCGCCACGAGCGGCACCACGACGACGCCGACCCAGGGCACCACGGCGGGCCAGGCCCCGCCGCAGGAGTCGGCGCCGCAACAGCAGCAGCCGCCGTCGAGCAGCGGCGGCTCGCCGAGCTCGGGCGGCACCTCGTCCGGCGGCACGGACAGCAAGAAGCCGGGCCTGGTGGGCGGACTCCTGGGCGAGTAGCGCGCATCCTCCCCGTACGCCGCTGGGGCCCCGCACACATCACGTGCGGGGCCCCAGCGGCGTAACGGAAAGGGCTCTCAGCGCCCCTGCGCGGCGAGCTCCTTCGCGGCCTCCGTGAGGTCCTTCGCCGTGTCGATCGCCCGCCAGTACGCGCCCTGCGGCAACTGGAAGCCCGCAAGCCGCTTGGCGCGGGCAAGGCGCGGGAACGTGGCGCGCTCGTGGTCCCCGAGGTCCGGCAGCAGGGAGGCGAACCCGGCGGAGAAGACATACACGCCCGCGTTGATCAGATACGGGGACGGCGGCGCCTCGATGAAGTCGGTGATGTGGCCGAACGCGTCCGTCTCCACGGCGCCCCACGGGATCCGCGGGCGGGCGAGCGCGAGCGTCGCGGTCGCCTCCCGCTCATGGTGGAAGTCGGCCATCTCGCGCAGCGAGAACCGCGTCCAGATGTCGCCGTTCGTGGCGTACCAGGGCTGCTCCTGGTGAGGCAGGTGCGCGGCGGCGTACTTCAGACCGCCGCCGCGGCCCAGCGGCTCCTTCTCGACGACCGTGGTGACCCGCAGCGGCAACTCCGCCTGGTCGAGCCACTCCTGGAGCACTTCCGCGAGATGGCCGCAGGAGACGACGGCGTCGGTGACGCCCTCCTCGGCGAGCCAGGTCAGCTGATGGCCGATGATCGGCGTACCCGTACCGGGGATCTCCACCATCGGCTTGGGCCGGTCGTCGGTGTACGGGCGCAGCCGCGAGCCCTGACCGCCCGCGAGGACCACGGCCTGGGTGGGGCGGTGGGCATACGGATGCGGGCCGTGCGCGGACGGTTCAGCGGTCGTCATGACCGGAACTGTACGTGCGCACGACCCGCGGGGACGCCAGCGGCTCGGCGGTCGAGCGCGGCTCGGGACCGGTTCACGGCTCGGGGCCGGTCCGGTGCTCAGGCCCGGAAGCCGGCCACACCCGAGGCGAACGAGGTGTCGCAGACGGGACGGGCGAACGACTGCGCGCGCGCAGGTCCGTACGTCTCCACGGCGGCACGGCCGAGTGCCTTCGCGATCGCCATGCAGTGCCGGGCGAGCGAGGGGCGGCGGTCGATCTCCTGCTGGAGGTGGGTGAGTGCAACGCCGGGGTTGTCCTCCTGGAGTTCGAGGAGGAGGCGGTCGCGCAGCACGTCCTGGGGGGCGCGCGACTTCGCGCGCTTGGAGACGTCCTGTGAGGAGGCCGTGAGAACCGATTCCGAGGAACTCCCGGACCAGTTGACTCGGGTTACCGCGAGCGTCCCGGAGAGCACCAGCATCACCGGCAGGACGAAGGCGAGCGTACGGGCGGCGCGGCGGGCGGGGCCCCGGCCCCGGGCTCGGCGCGACTTCTGGGTGTAGTTGGCAGAGTGCGTCACGCGAGTGAGCGTAGCGCTCGGTGATGATTTGGCGACATTTGGTCACTCTGATGAGGGACGAGCAAAGGGGTTTTGTTGCATACGTGTTGACGAAGCAGGGCCAAATGCCCGAGTTGCCGGGGTATTTGTCGACAATGGCGAGGGCATGCGTGAGGGCCCCGCACCGAAGTGCGGGGCCCTCATGGCCGATTGCGCCGCCGTCAGCCGTGCGGCCGTCAGTCGGAGAGGCGCTCGCCCGTGGAGGTCGAGAACACGTGGGTCTCGCCGGCGCGCGGCACGACGTGCAGCTGGGCGCCCTTCTCGGGCACCTGGCGGCCGTTCACACGGACGACCAGGTCCTTGTGCTCGCCATTGACCTCTGCGGCGCCGTAGACGTAGCCGTCGGCGCCGAGCTCCTCGACCACGTTCACGGAGACCGCGAGGCCCGCCGGGGCGTCGGAGACGTCCTTGGCGAGGGACTTCACGGCGTCGCCGTTCGCCTCGACGATGTCGAAGTGCTCCGGGCGGACGCCGACGGTGACCGTGGTGTCGCCCTTGTCGGAGGCGGCCTTCAGCGCGTCACGGTTGACCGGGACGACCGAGTTGCCGAACTTCACGCCGCCGTCGGTGATCGGGACCTCGACCAGGTTCATGGCCGGGGAGCCGATGAAGCCGGCGACGAAGAGGTTGGCCGGGCGGTCGTACATGTTGCGCGGGGTGTCGACCTGCTGGAGCAGACCGTCCTTCAGCACGGCCACCCGGTCGCCCATCGTCATGGCCTCGACCTGGTCGTGGGTGACGTAGACGGTGGTGATGCCGAGGCGGCGCTGGAGCGACGCGATCTGCGTACGGGTGGAGACACGGAGCTTGGCGTCGAGGTTCGACAGCGGCTCGTCCATGAGGAACACCTGCGGCTCACGCACGATCGCGCGGCCCATCGCCACACGCTGGCGCTGACCACCGGAGAGCGCCTTCGGCTTGCGGTCCAGGTACTCCGTGAGGTCGAGGATCTTCGCGGCCTCTTCGACCTTGGTGCGGATCTCCGCCTTGTTCACGCCGGCGATCTTGAGCGCGAAGCCCATGTTGTCGGCGACGGACATGTGCGGGTAGAGCGCGTAGTTCTGGAACACCATGGCGATGTCCCGGTCCTTCGGCGGCAGGTGCGTGACGTCGCGCTCGCCGATGCGGATCGCACCGCCGTTGACGTCCTCGAGACCCGCGAGCATCCGCAGGGAGGTCGACTTTCCGCAGCCGGACGGGCCGACGAGGACGAGGAACTCGCCGTCCTCGATCTCGATGTCCAGGCCGTCGACCGCGGGCTTGGTGGACCCGGGATACACACGGGTCGCCTTGTCGAACGTGACAGAAGCCATGGCTGTGAAGCCCCCTTCACCGGCAGGAACGTGCCGGACGATCCGAGTAAAGGTGGTGGCCGTCGAGACACGGCTTGTGCCACGACGGTGAAGCACTGGTGTAGTCCACGCGAGTGAACTGCTCGGACTTTAAGCGGCGGGCGGTGGGTTTGTCAGTACCCCGGACCACGCGACCTTCGAGGAAATTTTCGAGGGACGCGCGGCTGACGTTGGTTACACTGCTCGGGCTGCCTCCTTAGCTCAGATGGCCAGAGCAACGCACTTGTAATGCGTAGGTCGTCGGTTCGAATCCGACAGGGGGCTCCGGAAAAGCCCAGGTCACGACCAGTGAACCTGGGTTTTTTTGTCCGTGACGTCCTCGGGGGAGATCACCGTATGAAGCGCGTTCTGGCCGCTCTTGTCACTGTTTCCGTGCTTGCCGTGCCGTTGGCCGGGTGCAGCAGCTCGTCGAAGAGTGTCAGCGGGACCGTCGTCAGCAAGGACACGGACCGGGAGTGCAAGACGAAGAAGAAGGGCTCGAAGCGGACCCGCAGCTGTCACACCGAGTACGAGCTGCAGGTCCGCACGAAGAGCGGGGACCGGGAAGAGGTCGACGTCAGTCTCGGCGACTACAACCAGTGTGCCCAGGACGACCGGTACCCCAAGTGCACGCGGAGCTAGCGGCCCGCGATCTTGTCCGCCCACTTCGCGAGGCGTGACGAATCGGACGAGTGGGTGGTCAGCTCGCGGCGGTCGGCCGCGTAGTACGTGGCGTACATGCCGTGGACGCCCAGCCAGCGCAGGGGTTCCGGTTCCCACTTGCGGACCTTGTGGTTGGCCCAGGGGAGCGTGGTGAGGTCGGTGGGTCCTGACTGGCCGGAGTCCTGTTGGACGAGGTCGCGCAGCGTGCGGGCGGCCAGGTTCGTCGTGGCGACGCCCGAGCCGACGTAGCCGCCCGCCCAGCCGAGGCCCGTCGAGCGGTCCAGGGTGACGGTGGCGCACCAGTCGCGGGGGACGCCGAGGACGCCGGACCAGGCGTGGTCGATCCCGATGCCGGTGAGCTGGGGGAAGAAGCGGGTCAGGATCTCGTACAGCGCCTCGATGGTCTTGGGCTGGGTGCGGCCGTCGTTGTCCGTGCGGGAGGCGTAGCGGTAGGGGACGCCGCGGCCGCCGAGGGCGATGCGGTCGTCCGCCGTGCGCTGGGCGTACATGTAGGCGTGGGCCATGTCGCCGAGGGTTTCGCGGCCCTCCCAGCCGATCGACTCCCACTGCGAGGCCGACAACGGCTCTGTCGCGATCATCGAGGAGTTCATGGGGAGCCAGGTGCGGCGCTGGCCCTTGAGGGAGGCGGTGAAGCCCTCCGTGCAGCGCAGGATGTAGGGGGCGCGGACCGTGCCGTAGGGCGTGATCGCGTGTTTGGGCCTGATCTCCGTGACGGGCGTTGATTCGTGGATCGTCACGCCCAGGGACTCGACCGCCGCCGCCAGGCCCTTGAGGAGTTTCACGGGGTGCAGGCGGGCGCCGTGCGGGGTCCAGGTGGATCCGACGGCGCCGGCGACGCGGATGCGGTCCGCCGTCTCGCGGGCGCCGTGCAGGGTGCGGTCCTTCTCGCCGTAGGTGAGTTCCGTTTCGTGGAAGGCCTTGAGGCGTGCCAACTGGGCGGGGGTGTAGGCGACTTCGAGTACGCCGCCGTGGTGGATGTCGGCGTCGATCGATTCGGTGCGGGCGACGTCGATGACCTCGGTGACGGTCTCGTTCATGGCCTGCTGGAGGCGGACCGCTCCGTCGTGGCCGTGGAGTTTGGCGTAGCGGTCGCGGCCCGCGATGCCGTTGTAGAGCCAGCCGCCGTTGCGCCCGGAGGCTCCGTAGCCGCAGAACTTCTGTTCAAGGACCGTGATGCGCAGGAACGGGGCGGCCTTCTTCAGGTAGTACGCGGTCCACAGGCCCGTGTAGCCGCCGCCGACGATGACGACGTCGGCGTTCGCGTCGCCGGGCAGGGGGTCGCGGGTGAGCGGGATGCCGTCGTCCGCGTACCAGAACGATATGCCGCCGTTGATCGTGCCGGTGGTGTCGCGGGGGCCACCGGGGCCGCTGATGCCGTTGCTCATGGCGCGGGACGTTACTGGGCGGCGGCGAAATGCGGGAGGGGGAGGTCCGAGAGCCGGTGACGACCTAGGGTCGGCCATGTGATCGACGTACCCGTAGGCCTTGTTGAGTCGCAGTACGCGTACGCGGGGGAGGCGGGTCGCGCGTTCGTCGCGGCGTTGCCCGCGCGCGTGGAGGAGTTCCTGGAACGCTGGGAGCTGACGGTCGACGGGCCGCTGATGCACGGGATGGCCGCGCTCGTCGTGCCCGTGGTGGGCGAGGGGCGGCCCGCGGCCCTCAAGTTCCAGGTGCTCGACGAGGAGACCGAGGGCGAGCCGGTCGCGCTGCGGGCCTGGGACGGCGACGGCGCCGTGCGGCTCCTCGCGCACGACGGCGGGACGGGCACGATGCTGCTCGAACGGCTCGACTCCGCCCGGATGCTGAGCGTCGTGGAGGACTCCCGCAAGGCCGTCCTGGTGATCGCCGAGCTGCTGGCACGGCTGACGGCGGGGCCCGCCCCGGAGGGCATGCGGCGGCTCTCCGACATCGCGGCGGGGATGCTCGCGGACGCCCCGGAGGCGCTCGGCCGGGTGGCCGACCCGGCCGAGCGCGCGCTGCTCGCCGACTGCGCGGCGGCGGTGCGGGAGGTCGCGGACGAGGCCGGGGACCGGCTGCTGCACTGGGACCTGCACTTCGACAACGTGCTGGCCGCCGAGCGCGAACCGTGGCTCGCGATCGACCCGAAGCCGCTTGCCGGCGACCCCGGCTTCGACCTGTGGCCCGCGCTGAACAACCGCTTCGAGCCGGAGGAGACGGTGTGGCGGTTCGATGCGATGAGCGGGGCCCTCGGGCTCGACCGTGAGCGGGCGCGCGCGTGGACGCTCGGCCGGGTGCTCCAGAACGCGCTGTGGGACATCGAGGACGGGCGGGAGCTCGGCGCGGTGGACCTGGAGATCGCGCGGCGGCTGCGCGGGCACGTCGCCGAGTAGCGCCGTCTCAGCGGTCAGTCCCGGGCGGTCGGATGTCGGTGGTGCCGATTAGTCTTCCGCCATGATTCGTACCGCCACCCCGGCCGACGTCCCCGTCATCCATGCCATGGTCCGCGAGCTCGCCGAGTACGAGAAGGCGCTGCACGAGGCGCGGGCGAGCGAGGAGCAGCTGCGCGAGGCGCTGTTCGGCGAGCGCCCGGCGGCGTACGCGCACATCGCCGAGGACGCGGAGACCGGCGAGCCGGTGGGCTTCGCGCTGTGGTTCCTGAACTTCTCGACGTGGCGCGGTGTGCACGGCATCTACCTGGAGGACCTGTACGTGCGCCCCTCGGCGCGCGGCGGCGGCCACGGGAAGGCGCTGCTCACGGAGCTGGCGCGGGTCTGTGTGGAGCGCGGCTACGAGCGCCTGGAGTGGTCGGTCCTCAACTGGAACACGCCGTCCATCGAGTTCTACGAGGCGATGGGCGCGCGGCCGCAGGACGAGTGGACGGTGTACCGGCTGACGGACGAGGCGCTGAAGGCCGTGGGCGCTGTCTAGGATGGCGTGCTCACGCATTCTCTGACTAAAGTCAGAGAATGCGTGAGGGTGAGGACGGCGGCGTCGGCGACGTCGCGCGGGTACGGCGGTTCAACCGTGTGGTCGGTGAGCGCATCGGCGTGCTCCAGGATCGGTTCCACGGCACCAAGCGGCCCTACGGGCAGGCCCGGCTGCTGTGGGAGATCGGCGAGGCCGGGGCCCCGCTCGATGTGCGCGGGCTGCGGGAGCGGCTCGGGCTCGACTCCGGGTACGTCAGCCGGCTGCTGCGCGCTCTGGAGGCGGACGGCCTCGTGGCGGTGGAACCGCTGGAGAGCGACCGCCGGGTGCGCACCGCGCGGCTCACGGAGCGGGGGCGCGCCGAGTGGGCCGTCCTCGACCGGCGCAGCGACGAGGCCGCGGGCTCGCTGCTCGCCCCGCTGAGTCCGGCCCAGCGCGGCCGTCTGGTCGCCGCGATGGCCGAGGTGGACCGGCTGCTCACGGCCGGCACGGTCACGCTTGACGAGGTCGCGCCCGACCACCCCGACGCCGAGCTGTGCCTGCGCGGCTACTTCGCCGAGCTTCAGGAACGGTTCGACACGGGCTTCGACCCGGAGCGCAGCCTCCTGCCCGACGCCGGTGAACTCCGGCCGCCGCGCGGCCGGTTCCTCGTGGCGCGGCTGCACGGGGAGCCGGTCGGCTGCGCCGGGCTCAAGCTGCCGCCGGGCGGCGCCGCCGAGGTGAAGCGCATGTGGGTGGCGCCGCGCGTCAGGGGCCTCGGCCTCGCCCGCCGCTTCCTGGCGGAGATGGAGGAACGGGCCGCCCGGCACGGCGCCGAACTGCTGCGCCTCGACACCAACAAGGCGTTGCCGGAGGCCATCGGGCTGTACCGCGCGTACGGCTTCGAGGAGGTCGCGGCCTTTAACGACGAGCCGTACGCGCACCATTGGTTCGAGAAGCGGCTGAGCCCGGCTTCCTAGAAGCGGCTCACGGCTCCAGAACCACCTTGCCCGTCGTGCCGCGAGTCTCCAGGGCGCGGTGCGCGGCGGCGGCCTCGGTGAGCGGGAAGCGGTGCACGGCAGGGGTGAGGACGCCGCGGGCCGCGTGGTCGAGGGCGGCGAGTTCGAGAGTGCGCATCGGGTTGGCGCCGCCCGCCTTGCGCATCATCGGCGGGCCGAGGACCTGCTCCTGGGTGAGGCCGCGGCGGGCGAGTTCGGCCTCGTCGAGCAGGTGCGGGCCCTCGTCGGCGCCGATGCCCTGGGCGGACCAGCCGAAGATCAGGTGGTGGCCGCCGGGGCCGAGGAGGTCGAGGGCGCGTGCGGTCGTCGGGCCGCCGACCCCGTCGAAGAGGACGGTGGCGTCCCGGCCGCCGAGGAACTCCCGGGCCTTTTCCGCCCAGTCGGGGTCGTTGTAGTCGAGGGCGAGGTCGGCGCCGTTCTTCTCGACGGCGGCCGTCTTCGCCGGGCCGCCCGCGAGGCCGATCACGGTGCCTCCCGCGTGCTTCACGTACTGCACGAGGAGCGTGCCGATGCCGCCCGCGGCGGCGGGGATCAGGGCGACCGTGTCGGGGGTGACGGTGGTGAAGTTCAGGATGCCGAGCGTCGTGCGGCCCGTGCCGATCATGGCGACGGCGCCCGCCGGGTCCAGGCCCGCCGGGATCTCGTGGAGCCGGTCCGCGTCCGTGACGGCGAGCTCGGCGTAGCCGCCGGGGACCATGCCGAGGTGGGCGACGACCTTCTTGCCGAGCCAGGCGGGGTCGGTGTCCGGGCCGAGCGACTCGACGGTGCCGGCGATCTCGCGGCCCGGGATCGTGGGCAGCTCGGGAAGGGCCGGCAGCGGTCCCTGGACGCCGGAGCGGATCGCGGTGTCCAGCAGGTGCACGCCCGCGGCCGCGACCGCGATCCGCACCTGCCCGGGACCCGGTTCGGGGTCTTCGACCTTCTCGTACGTGAGGTTCTCTGCGGGTCCGAAGGCGTGCAGGCGGACGGCGTGCATGGGGGCTCCCGGTGGGCGATGCGCCGGTTACTGGCGGCGGTCTCCGCTGACGTGCGCCAGTCTTCGACCTCAAGCCCGGTTGAGGTCAAGGCCTCGGGTGAGGGCGGGCCGCCGCAGCGCCAGCGTCGTCGCCTCGATGGCGCTGGTGAAGGAGACCTCGGAGAGCACTCCGGGCGCCGCCACCATGTCGCCCGCCAGATAGACGCCCTCGCCGCGGTCGATCGCGGGGCGGTCGCGCCAGGTCGTGCCGGGGCGGTCGAGGGCTCCCGTGCGCCCCTGGGCGAGGGCGTCGCGGCGCCATGTCGTGCGCTCGCGCCAGCCGGGGAACGCGAGGTCGAGCAGGGCGTCGGCGCGCGCGGAACCGTCCGATTTGGACTCCTCGGGCGCGACCGGGACCTGCCCCTGGATCAGGCTCTCGCCGTGCGGGGCGAGGGACTTGTCCTGCGCGGTGAACCGTTCGATCCAGGCGGGGAAGTCGAGGCCCGACACCGCGAAGGCGTCGCCGCGGCGGCTGCGCACGGCCAGGTCGATCAGTGTCGTACGGCCGCTGTCCCAGGTCAGGGAGGGGTCCTTGAGAAGCCTGCGGGCCGCGTCGAGCGAGGTCGCGACGACGACGGGGGTGTCGGTGGGCACGGCGTCGATCCGGCTCAGGGTCTCCATGCGCACACCGAGGTTCCAGGCGCGGGACGCCATCCGGTCGACGACCGAGGACCAGCCGCCGACCGGGTAGTGGGCCTCGGGCGGCACCTTGGCGGTGCGGCGCAGGCGCTCCTGGACGAAGCGGGCCGAGAGCGATCCGGGGTCGTGGTGGAACAGGGCGACGGCCGTGTAGTGGGCGGCGGCGCGGGCCGTGTCGGGGCCGGCGACGCGGGTGGCCCAGGTGGTGAAGTCCTCGTCCACGGGCGCGCGTTCGGGCTTGTGGCGCAGGAGGCGGAGGAGGCCCGCGGGCGGGGTGCGGCGCAGCGCGCCGTCGCGGTGGAAGCGCAGCCGGGCGCCTTCGAGCGGCGGGATCGGGGCGAGCGGTCCGAGCAGCTCGCGCTGTCGCAGCCAGGTCCAGTGCGGGCCGCCGTCGTAGAGGGCGTGCGGGCCCTCGTGGGTGAGGTGGGGGCCCTCGGCGGTGCGGGCCCGGCCGCCCAGCGTGTGGTGCGCTTCGTGCAGGGTGACGCGCGCGCCCGCCTCCGCCGCGGTGATCGCGGCGGTGAGACCGGCGAGACCGCCGCCGATGACGGTGAGGGCGGGGGTGGGGTGACGCATGGGTGCTCCTGCGTGATCGGGGCGTACGGACGGCCTTCACCGATACGACGTCCGGGGCGGGCGCGGATGTGACATCGCACCGTTCGCGCAGGTCACTTGGGGGCCGGCGGGGATTGTCAGTGGGGCCGTGCAGCATGGGGTCATGAGCGACAGGCGTGGTGGTGCGGGGCGGTCCGCGGGGCAGGCGGCGGGCCGGGCCCCGGCGAAGGTGAAGAAGGCGCGGCGGCCCCAGGTGCGGCTGCCTCCGTTGGCGCCGTGGGCGGGGCGCGGCCTCGAACCCGACGGGGACTACGACGGGGTGGAGTTCCGGGACGTCGACCTCGCCGGGCAGGAGGGGATCGGGGCGCGGTTCATGGACTGCGCGCTGGCGGCGTGCGCGCTCGACGAGGCGGGCCTCGCGCGGGCCAGATTCATCGACTCGGTCCTCACCGACGTACGGGGTGTGGGGACGAACCTGGCGGAGGCGACGCTGCGGGACGTGGAGGTGGTGGACGCCCGGCTCGGCGGGGTGCAGCTGCACGGGGCGGCCCTGGAGCGGGTGGTGATCAGGGGCGGGAAGATCGACTACCTGAACCTGCGGAAGGCGCGCCTCAAGGACGTCGTGTTCGAGGGCTGCGTGCTGGTGGAGCCGGACTTCGGGGGCGCGCGCCTGGAGCGGGTGGAGTTCGCGGGCTGCGTGCTGAAGGGCGCCGACTTCTCGGCGGCGACCCTGACGGACGTCGACCTGCGGGACGCGGCGGAGCTGGGGATCGCGCGGGGCGTGGACCGGCTGGGCGGAGCGGTGATCTCACCGGCCCAACTCATGGATCTGGCCGGGGTGTTCGCGGCGGAGCTGGGGGTTCGGGTGGAGTAGGCGCCCGGGAGTTCCGGCCGGTTACGGGAGGCGGGGGAAGCGGGCCTGGAGGTCCCACAGGGCCGGGTTGTCCGCCAGGTCCTCGTGCATGTCCGTGAGGTCGGCGAGCAGGTCGTGCAGGAAGTCCCGGGCCTCGCGGCGCAGCGCGGAGTGGGAGAAGGTCAGCGCGGGCTCCTCGGCCGGCATCCAGTCGGCCTCGATGTCCACCCAGCCGAAGCGGCGCTCGAAGAGCATGCGGTCGCTCGACTCCGTGAAGTCCAGTTCGGCGAGCTGCGGGGTGGCGGAGCGGCTGCCGCGCGGGTCCCGGTCCAGCTGCTCGACGATGTCGCACAGCGCCCACGCGAAGTCGAGCACCGGAACCCATCCCCAGGCTGTGGACACTTCCTGGTCGGCCTTGGTGTCGGCCAGGTACACATCGCCGCAGAACAGGTCGTGGCGCAGCGCGTGGACGTCCGCGCGCCGGTAGTCCGTCTGCGGCGGGTCCGGGAAGCGGCGGGAGAGGGCGTAACCGATGTCGAGCACGTAGAGATGGTGTCACGGGCGGGGGCCCGGCCCGCACGGGCGCGGTCCCCGGGGCCTCACGGCAGCAGCCGCTGCTCCTTCGCCACCGATACGGCACCGGCCCGGGTGTCCACGCCGAGCTTGTCGTAGATCCGGCCCAGGTGGGTCTTGACGGTGGCCTCGCTGATGAACAGGGCCTTGGCGATCTCCCGGTTGCCGAGGCCGTGCGCGAGCTGGGCGAGGATGTCGCGCTCGCGGTCGGTGAGCGTGGGCCGCGGCTTGCGCATATTGGCCATGACGCGGCTGGCCACGGGGGCGGACAGCGCGGTGCGGCCCTCCGCGGCGGCGTGGATCGCGGCGAACAGCTCCTCGGGCCGCTCCGCCTTGAGCAGATACCCCGTCGCGCCCGCCTCGATGGCGCGGGTGATGTCGGCGTCGGTGTCGTACGTGGTCAGGACCAGCACGTGCGGGGTGGGCTCGGGGCCCGACGTGAGGCGGCGGGTCGTCTCCACGCCGTCCATGCCCGCGCCCAGCTGGAGGTCCATGAGGACGACGTCGGGCCGGAGTTTCGCGACCAGCGCGATCGCCTCCTCCCCGCCCCCGGCCTCCCCGACGACCTCGATGTCCGCGGCACTGTCCAGCAACGCGAGCAACCCGGCACGAACGACGACATGGTCGTCGCAGAGGAGGATGCGGATGGGCTGGGTCATGACGACTCCGTTTCATCGTTCAAGCGTTGGTGCCGGTCGGGCGCATCTGCCCATTCAAGCCCCGCCGGCGATTGAGGCGCGGGGTCCGGGGCGGAGCCCCGAGGCGTCACCCCCGTCGCCGGTGAAAGGGGAATCGAGGCGGACACCACCGCTCCCTCACCCGGCGCCGACTCGAGCGACAACCGGCCACCCAACTGCCGCACCCGCGCCCGGATCGCCGGAATCCCGTGCCCCCGCACCCCGGACCCCCCGGAGGGCAACGCGGACGGATCGAACCCACGCCCGTCGTCGGCGACGTCGAGGACGACCTGGTCGTCGAGCAACGTCAGCGTGATCACCGCGCTGCCCGCCCCCGAGTGCTCCCGCACATTCGCGAGCGCGCCCTGCGAGATCCGCAGCAGCGCCGACTGCACCCGGTCGGGCAGCCGGTCCGCGCGCCCGTCGTCGTCGACGCGGACCTGGACGGCGAGCCGGTCGCCGGACTCCCGCGCGGCCACCGCCCGCAGCGCCTCCGCCAGGCCGTGGGCCAGGTCGGCGGGGGCCAGATCGTGCACGAAGCGGCGCGCCTCGGTGAGGTTGTGCTCGGCGATCGACGCCGCCGTGCCGACGTGGGCGCGGGCCTTGCCGGGGTCGGCCTCCCACACCCGCTGCGCCGCCTGCAACAGCATCTGCTGGCTGGACAGGCCCTGCGCCAGGGTGTCGTGGATCTCCATGGAGAGCCGCTGCCGCTCGGCGAGCGTGCCCTCGCGGCGCTCGGAGGCGGCCAGTTCGCGGCGGGTGCGGATCAGATCGTCGATGAGCCTGCGCTGCCGGGCGGCCTGCCGCTTCATCTGAAGGAACACGGCGGTCGCGATCACCACGACGGCCGGCGGGCCGAGCAGCAGGTCCGGGTCGAGGCGGCCGGCGAGCCGTAGCTGGGCGAGGATGACGAGCACCGTCAGGAGCCCCACCAGGACGAGCGCGGCGCGCGTCGGCAGGGTGCGCAGGCCCGTGTAGAAGAGCGGCACGGCGCACCACGCGAAGCTCGGCGCGAGCACCACGAGCACCACCCACACCGCGACGACCAGCGTCAGCCACGCCCGCTGCCCCACCGTGGCCCGCTCCGCGACGCCCCGCACCAGCCCGGCCCCGTACACGAGGGCCAGGACCGCGGAGAGCGCGACGATCCACGGGGTGCGCCCGTCGTGCGAGTGGCGCAGCAGGAAGCGCGCCAGGGCCACGGCCAGGAGCAGGAAGAACGAGGCGTGCATGACGGCGGTGAGGCGGCGGATGTCGGTGTCGTAGCCGTCGCTGTGGTGGACGCCGTTGTCGGCGTGCTCCGACCGGTTCCGGGTCACGGTTCCCGCACCTCCTCACGGCGTCGACCTGGGCAAACAATCCCATTGTCGCCGGGTTGTACGCCCCTGGGGTCAACCGATCGGATGACCTCGGCGTCGACCGCCCGGCGCGCCGCGAGGAGCCGGTCCGTCGAGGGGTGAGGGGCGGTTGCGGACCCAGGATGGAAGGCAGAGCGGGACGGCGGAACGGCAAGCGCCTCCCGGTCGACCTCTCCTCCCTCTGCTCGCCCCCTCCCCTTCACCCAGGAGTCGTTCCCATGCAGCACGCCAAGAAGGTCTCGAAGCGCACCCGCCTCATCACCGGCACCACGCTGGCCGCCGCCATCGCCGTCGGCGGGTTCGGCGCGTACTCGGCGAGCGCCGCGGACTCGGAGCCGGCCGCGCAGGCCGCCGCCGCCAAGCCCGCCGCCGCCAAGGCCGGTAACACCTTCGAGTCCAAGCACCTCACCGTGGACGCCGCGACCGACGCCGCGCAGGCCGTCCTCAAGGCCGCGAAGAAGGAGAACCAGAAGGTCTCCGTCGCCGTCGTCGACCGCAACGGCAACACGATCGTCGAGCTGCGCGGTGACGGTGCGGGGCCGCAGTCGCCCGAGTCCGCCGTGAAGAAGGCGTACACCGCGGTGTCCTGGAACGCGCCGACGTCCGAGCTGACGAAGCGGCTTGAGCAGACGCCGAACCTGAAGGACATTCCCGGCACGCTGTTCCTCGCGGGTGGGGCGCCGGTCGCCGCGGACGGTGCGCCCATCGCGGGGATCGGTGTGGCCGGGGCGCCCTCCGGTGACCTGGACGAGAAGTTCGCCCAGGCGGGCGTGGCCACCCTCAAGTAACCGGTCTCTCAGCCCCGGGGCCCGTTCACCGGCAACGGTGTTGCGGCCTCGGGGCTCTGCCCCGGACCCCGCTGCTCAATCGCCGCAGGGGCTTGAAATGGCCCCGCTGCTCAGTCGCCGCAGGGGGCTTGAAATGGCCCCGGTGCCGGATCGCCGCAGAGGCTTGAAGAATGTACGCGGACCGCCTGATACCGAAGAACGGCACGATCCTGCGGCGCGCAGGGGACCTATGGAGCCGCACCATGCAGCACACCGAGAACAACCGAACGCTCCTCGCCGCCGCCGCGCACGGTGACATCGACGCCGTGCGGGCCGCGCTCGCGGCAGGCGCCGACGTCGAGGCCCGTGACGCGCACCGTCGTACGCCGCTCCTCCTCGCCGCCCTGAAGGACCACGTCGCCGTCGCCGAGACCCTCGTCGCGGCCGGCGCCGACCCGAACGCCCAGGACGAGCGGGACGACAGCGCGTGGCTCGCCACCGGTGTCACCGGGTCCGTGGAGATGATGCGCGCCCTGCTGCCCGCCCGGCCCGACCTGAAGGTCACCAACCGGTTCGGCGGCATCTCCGTCATCCCGGCCGCCGAACGCGGCCATGTCGACTACGTGCGCGCCGTGCTCCGCGAGACCGACATCAACGTCGACCACGTCAACCGGCTCGGCTGGACCGCCCTGCTGGAGGCCGTGATCCTCGGCGACGGCGGCCGCGCGCACCAGGAGATCGTCGAGCTGCTCATCACGGCGGGCGCCACCCCCGACCTGCCCGACGGCGACGGCATCACTCCCCTTGAGCACGCCGAGCGCCGCGGTTTCGCCGGGATCGCCGGCCTGTTGCGGGCCGTTCAGTGAGGCGCGCGGCCCTCGCGGCGATCGCCGTCGCGGTCCTCGCCACCGGATGCGCCACGACGCGGGACGACGCGAACTCCCGTCCCAGCAAAGCGAGTTCACCAGCGAAGAGCCGGCCCGACGGCACCTCCGAAACCTCCGAAACCCCCAAGGCCGCCAAGACCCCCGACGGCACCCTCCTCGTCGCCGACTTCGGCGCCGACACCGTCTCCTTCGTCGATCCGGCCCCCGGCAAGGGCGCCTTCGACTCGGTGAAGGTCGGCCACGCCCCGTACGGGCTCGTCGTCGGTGACGACGGCCGGGCCTGGGTCGCCACCGCCGAGGGCGTCGCGGTCGTCGACACGGACAGCCGCGAGCGCGAGGCCCTCATCCCGTACGAGACAGGGGGCCTCGGCCCGGTCACCGACGGCGAGTACCGCGGCGGCGGCATGGGCATCGCGCTGGCGCCCGACGGCGAGCACGCGTACGTAGGGGTCAATGTCCCGGACGGGAACGGGGCGTTGGAGACCATCGACACCCGGACACGGAAGGTCACCGACACCGCCTCCGTCGGGCGGCGGCCCTTCGATGTCGACGTGTCGCGCGACGGGCGTCAGGTGTACGCCACCGACCACGACTCCTTCGACGTCACCGTCCTCGACACCCGCGGCGGCGACACCCGCCGCATCGAGGTCGCCCCGTACGGCACCGAAGGCGGTCTCGGTTCGTGGCTGAAGCCGCACTACGCGGCCGTCCGGCCCTCCGACGGCAGGCTGCTCCTCCCCTTCGAGGGCGAGAAGCTCGTCGTGGTCGACCCGGACACCGGCCGCTCGACCGTCGAGCGGATGACCGCCAACACGCATCAGCACGGCGTCACGATCACCCCCGACGGGACGCTGTTCGCCGTCGGCACGGGCCCCATCGACCCGTCCGAGGACGAGGGCCCCTCGCTCACCGTCCGGACGCCCGGCGGCAAGGAGAAGGTCGTGCCGCTCGACGGGCCGCACGAGGACGTCGCCTTCTCCGATGACGGCCGGACCGCGTACGTCAGCGGCGGCTTCACCCGCGACGGCTACTGGAACGGCATCACGGTCGTCGACATCGACAGCGGCGACACCCGCCGACTGGCGGCGGGGGAGCGGCCGTTGGGGATCGCCGTCCTCTGAGGTCCCGCCGGACGCCTGTACCGGGTCGGTGGGGCCATAGGATCTCGGCGTGCGCCGCCGACTCCGCCTCCCCGCCGCTCTGCTCAGCGTCCTCGCCGCCGTCGCCGCGTGCGACGGCGGCGTCCACGGCACGCCCGGCGCCTCCGGCCTGCGCGATCCGTACTTCCCCAAGCTCGGGAACGGCGGCTACGACGTCGGCCACTACGCCCTCGACCTCTCCTACGATCCGGGCACGCGCCACCTCTCCGGGACCGCCGAGATCACCGCGACCGCGGAGCAGGCGCTCAGCGCGTTCAACCTGGACCTCAAGGGCCTGACGGTGCGGAAGGTCACCGTCGACGGCGAGCGGGCCGTCGCCAGCCGTGCCGGGCACGAGGTGACCGTGCGGCCGCACGACGAGCTCCCCAAGGGGCACACCTTCCGCGCCACCGTCCGCTACGACGGCGAACCCGTCGCGATCACCGACCCGGACGACACGGGCGAGGGCTGGCTGCGCACCGCCGACGGCGCGCTCGCGCTCGGCGAACCCACCGGCTCCATGGCCTGGTTCCCCGGCAACCACCACCCCTCGGACAAGGCGACGTACGACATCCGGATCACGGTCCCCGACGGCGTACAGGCGGTTTCCAACGGGGAGTTGAGAAGCGCGAAGCGCTCGTCCGACGGGCGGCGCACCGCGTACGACTGGCGGGTGCGGCAGCCGATGGCGAGCTATCTGGCGACCGTCGCCGTCGGAGAGTTCAGGACCGAGCGGGGCCGCACGCCCGCCGGGATCCCCGTGTACACAGCCGTCGACCCTTCCGAGGCGAAGGCGAGCGCGAAGGTGCTCGACCGGCTGCCGGAGGTCGTCGACTGGGAGACGAAGAGGTTCGGCGCGTACCCGTTCTCGTCCACGGGCGCGATCGTCGACCGGGCCGGCGACGTGGGCTACGCCCTGGAGACCCAGAACCGGCCCGTCTACCCCGGTGCCCCCGATCTCGGCCTGCTCGTCCACGAGACGGCGCACCAGTGGTACGGCGACTCGGTCACCCCGAAGTCATGGCGCGACATGTGGCTGAACGAGGGCTTCGCGACGTACGCGGAGTGGCTGTGGGACGAGGACCACGGCGGGCACACGGCGCAGCAGACCTTCGACGCGATCATGAAGCGGCCCGAGAGCGACGGCGTCTGGGCCTTCCCGCCCGCGAAGCCGCCGAACGCCGCACACCTCTCCGACGACCCGGTCTACGACCGCGGCGCCATGGTGCTGCACAAGATCCGCGGCACGATCGGGGACGCCGACTTCTTCGCCCTGCTGAAGAGTTGGGCGAAGGACAACAAGTACGAGAACGCCGACACGGACGACTTCACCGCGTACGTGGAACGCAGGAACCCCGGCAAGGGCGAGGCCCTCGCCGGGGTCTGGGAGACCTGGCTGTACGGGAACGGCAAGCCGGAATCGGCTAGTTGACGTTCACGGCCTTCCAGGCGGCGGCGACGGTGGTCGCCTCCGTGCTGCTCGCGCCGTACAGGTCGCCGGCCGCCTTGATCGTGGCCGTGCGCGCGGCCGCGTAGTCGGTCGTGGACGTCATGTACGTGGACAGCGCCTTGTACCAGATCTGCACGGCCTTGTCCCGGCCGATGCCGGTGACGGTGGAGCCGTCCGACGTCGGCGAGTCGTAGTTCACGCCGTTGACGGTCTTCTTTCCGCTGCCCTCGCTGAGCAGGTAGAAGAAGTGGTTGGCGACGCCGGACGAGTAGTGCACGTCGAGGCGGCCGGTGGAGCGCGACCAGGCGTCGGCGGACTTGCCGTCCTTGCTCGGCTTGTCCATGTAGCGCAGCGGGGTGCCGTCGCCGTTGATGTCGATCTTCTCGCCGATGAGGTAGTCGCCGACGTCCGCGGTGTTGTTCGCGTGGAACTCCACCGCCGTGCCGAGGATGTCGGACGTCGCCTCGTTGAGGCCGCCGGACTCCTTGCTGTAGTTGAGGTTGGCCGTGGCGGCGGTCAGGCCGTGGCTCATCTCGTGACCGGCGACGTCGAGCGAGGTCAGCGGGTGGGTGTTCCCGATGCCGTCGCCGTACGTCATGCAGAAGCAGCTGTCGTCCCAGAACGCGTTGACGTAGGCGCTTCCGTAGTGGACGCGGGAGTACGCGGCCTTGCCGTCGCCCGCGATGCCGCTGCGGTTCAGGGACTCCTTGTAGAAGTCCCAGGTCTCGGCGGCCCCGTAGGCGGCGTCGACGGCGGCGGTCTGCCGGTCGGCCGCGGTGCCGTCGCCCCACTTGTCGTCGGCGTCGTGGAAGAGGGTGCCGGTGCCGGACGTGCCGCCCTTCAGGTCGTACGTCTTGTGGCCGCCGCGTCCGCCGTCGACCAGGTCGTAGCCGCCGGAGGCCGCGGTGGAGCCGACGGTGACGGCGCCGCTGTACATGCTCGTACCGGTGCCGTTCTCGATGGCCTGGTACTTGTAGAGCACCTTGCCGCTGTCGGCGTCGGTGATCACGTGCAGCTCGCTGGGCGTGCCGTCGCGCTGGGTGCCCTTGACGACGGTCTCGTACGCGAGGGTGGGCGCCTTGCTTGCGTCGGCGGCCCAGACGACCTTGTGCGCGGTGTCGGCGGTGGCGCCCTCGACCGAGTCGCCCGCGGCGGACTTCGCGGACTTCTTCGCGGTGGCGGTGCCGGTGGCGGCGTCCGTGGACGCCACGGTTATGGAACCCTTGCGCGCCTTGGTGGTGCCCTTGAGGGCACCGCCCTTGGCGGTGTGCACGACGAGGTCGCCGCCGAGGACGGGCAGCCCGTCGAAGGTGCGCTCGTAGCGGGTGTGCGTGGTGCCGTCGGCGTCCTTGACGACGTCGCGGGCGATCAGCTTCTCGCCGTCGGCGAGCTTCAACTTCTCGGCGGTCGTGGGGGATTCGGCCTGCGCGTCCTTGAGGGCGGTGGCCCGCTGGGAGGCGCTGAGCGGGAGCGCCGTGGCGCCGTCCGCACGATCCGTGGCGGCGTTGGCCGAGGTGCCGGCCGTGACACCGACGACCACCATGGCGGCGGACGCGGCGAGAGCGGCGAGGCGGGGAGCGGTAGAGCGGATTCTCACTCGGACTCCTTAGGTACCCGTGGGGATGGGTGCGTGGGGTTCGGAGGGAGAGTGGCACCTGCGATCAGTCCGGTGACAGAGACCTGTCAAAACTTTGCCGGTTCGTGTCCGACTGGCGCCGGTGATTGTCCGTTAATCGACGGGTGTGGCCGAAAGGGCCGGGCCCCGGCCCGCCGCTGTGCGCGGCGTGCCGGGGCCCGGCCCCAACTCCTTGGCGAACGTCAGACGTTCACGCCGAAGTCCTGCGCGATGCCGACGAGGCCCGAGGCGTAGCCCTGGCCCACGGCGCGGAACTTCCACTCCGCGCCGTTGCGGTACAGCTCGCCGAAGACCATCGCGGTCTCGGTCGCGGCGTCCTCGGAGAGGTCGTAGCGCGCGATCTCGGTGCCGCCGGTCTGGTTCACGATGCGGATGTACGCATTGCGGACCTGGCCGAAGTTCTGCGTGCGGGTCTCGGCGTCGTAGATCGAGACCGGGAAGACGATCTTGTCGACGTCGGCCGGGAGGGCCGACAGGTTGACGTTGATCGCCTCGTCGTCGCCCGCGCCCTCGCCGGAGCGGTTGTCGCCGGTGTGGACGATGGACTGGTCCGGCGTCTGCTTGTTGTTGAAGAAGACGAAGTGACCGTCCGAGTAGACCTTGCCCTCGGTGTTGACCGCGATGGCCGAGGCGTCGAGGTCGAAGTCGGTACCCGTGGTGGTGCGGACGTCCCAGCCGAGGCCCACGGTGACAGCGGTCAGGCCCGGAGCCTCCTTGGTGAGCGAGACGTTGCCACCCTTGGACAGGCTTACTGCCATGGTTCGGGAGTCCTTCCCTCGTTAAATACGGACGTACTGGTTGTACGTGTGCAGCCGAAGCTACTCGTACCAGTAGGAACGCCGTGAGGGGTGGGGAAGGTTCCAGGTCTCTTTACTTTCTTTACCCGGAGGCCACGGGGCGCCCGTGGGCCCGGTAAATGCGGGTGACGCGGACCGTACGGACGCGCGACCATGGACGCATGTCCGGTCCCTATCCCATCCGCGGTTCGGTCGTCCTCCCGGAGGCCGAGCTCCTTTGGCGTTTCTCGCGGTCCTCCGGGCCGGGCGGCCAGCACGTGAACACGTCCGACTCGGCGGCGGAGGTGCGCTTCGACCTCGCGTCGACGGAATCGCTGCCGCCGGTGTGGAAGGAGCGGGCCCTGGAGCGGCTCGCCTCCCGCCTGGTGGACGGCGTGATCTCCGTACGGGCCTCGGAACATCGCTCGCAGTGGCGCAACCGGGAGACGGCCGCGGTCCGCCTCGCGGCACTCCTTGCGGAGGCCACCGCGCCGCCGCCGAAGACGCGGCGCCCCACGCGCGTCTCCCGCGGCGTCAACGAACGCCGCCTCCGCGCCAAGAAGGCCCGCTCCGAAACGAAGCGGGGGCGGTCGGGGCGGGATTGGTGATTTCGGCCCGGGTGGGCATTTCAAGCCCCCCCCGGCGATTGAGGAGCGGGGTATGGGGCAGAGCCCCAAGCCCAGCCACGGCTGCCCGGCGTTGCGCTCCCGGGGCTCTGCCCCGGACCCCGCTGCTCAATCGCCGCAGGGGCTTGAATTGCTCACCCGCCCCCGGGGCTTGATTGGCCGCATCGCAGGGGCTTGAAATGGTCACCCGCCCCCGGGCATGAATGCCGCAGCGGAGCTATTTGCCCAAGTTGCGGTACTTGCCGCGGAAGTACAACAGGGGGCCGCCCTCCGCGCTGGGCAGCGACGCCGACAGCACCCGGCCGATGACCAACGTGTGGTCACCCGCCACCACCGTGTTCTCCGTCCGGCACTCCAGCGTCGCCAACGCCCCGCCCACCAGCGGCGCCCCCGTGTGCTCCCCGCGTACGTAGGGGATGTCCTGGAACAGGAGCCGGTCGCTGAGGCGCCCCTTCATGGCGAAGCGGCCCGCGATGTGGCTCTGGGACTCCGAGAGGACCGAGACCGCCCACAGCGGCTGGTCGTCCAGGAGGTCGTCCATGCGGGAGCTGTTGCGCAGCGACACCATCACGAGCGGCGGGTCGAGGGAGACGGACATGAAGGCCGTCGCCGTCATGCCCGCGTCCTCGCCGGCCGGACCGTCGGGGTCGAGCTGAGGCTCGTGCGAGGTCAGCAGGACGACGCCTGCGGCCAGGCGGGACAGGGCGGCACGGAACTCGTCGTTGCTCACCCCCTCAGCATGCCCGGCGGGGGCGGTGGGGGCCGTGGGGGAGGGGACAGTGGCGGGGGACGTCTTCAACACGCCTTCAACGCTAGCCTCGCGCCCACGCGCCCCGCATCGGGCCGATGACCGAGGCCGGTCCTAGGACCATCGGTGCGGTTCGTGTTCAGGAAACGCACAGAACCCACCCAGCAGTACGACCCAATCCTTCATCTCCTGCTGTGACTTGAGTCACAGGTGCCATAATTTGTTGACCCTGTGTACCGGGTGCACAGCTCGCTGTGATTCAGTGGCGTCGACACTGCTAATGAACGTGCTGCTGCACGTGCGAAGCGAACCGATCCGAATTCTGGAGTGCTGTCGAGGTCTCGGGGAGAACTGAGCATGGAGACCGAGTCGGAGCCGTACGTCCGTCTTGCGACCCTGCGTCAGCTGCACCAGGTGATGGCGGACATGAACACCGCCCGCAGTCTGGCCGACACCCTCCAGACCGTCGCGGACGGGGTCGTGAGCGGGCTCGGGTACGAGCTGGCGTGCGTGAACCTCGTACGTCCCGACGGTGATCTGGTCGTCGCCGCCTTCTCGGGCAATTCCGCGGCCGAGGCCCTGATCACCGGGCGCGTGGGCTCCCGCGACGCGTGGGACCGCCGCCTCGCCATGGGCAAGCAGTGGGGCGAGCTGCGCTTCATCCCGCACACCGAGGGCTGGGTGCTCGACGAGGACGACGTGCCGCAGTGGTTCACCGCGGGCCCGCCGCCCCGCTTCGAGGACGAGTGGCACCCCGCCGACCGGCTCTTCGCGCCGATGTATGCGACCGGGACCTCCGGCGGCGAACTGCTCGGCGTGATCTCCGTCGACCGCCCGCGCAACGGCCGCATCCCCGGCGCCTGGGGCCGCGAGGCCCTCCAGATGTACGCCTTCCAGGCCGCCATCGCGATCAGCAACGCCCGCCTGCGGTCCAACATGCAGCGCGCCCTGGTCCGCCTGGAGCGCGAGCAGCAGGCGCTGCGGGCCAGTGAGGAAAGCTTCCGGCAGGCCTTCGAGTACGCGCCCTCCGGGATGGCCATCGCCGAAATGGGCGGCGACCAGCACGGCCGGATCCTGCGCACCAACGACGCGCTGTGCCGCCTGCTCGGCCGCCCGGCCTCGGCCATGCGCCGCTACTCGTTCTCCGACCTCGTGCACCCCGAGGACATCGGCACGCTGCTGCGCACCTCCGCCGAGGGCGGCCGCGCCGAGCTGCGCCTCGCCCGCCGCGACGGCACGTACGTCTGGGTGTCCCTGCGCAACTCGGTGGTCGCCGACGCCGCCGACGGGCCGCGCTTCCTGCTCACCCACGTCGAGGACATCGAGGAGCGCAAGCGCCGCGAGCTGCACCTCGCCCACCGCGCCTCGCACGACTCGCTCACCGGCCTGCCGAACTCGGCGGAGCTGCGCTCCCGCCTGGCCGCCCGCCTGTGCCGCCGCCCCCAGGGGCCGGGCCCCAGCGCCATCGACTCCCTCGACGCGGCCTACGGCGACCACCGCGGCACGGACGCGAACGGGATCGGCTTCGACTTCGGCGCCCCCGTCCCGCACCAGTCGAACCTCTACGAGGGCTTCGACGGCTTCGACCACCATGTGCACGTCGCCGCGCCCGAGCACGACGAGTCCTCCGGCGCCGACAACGGCACGAAGGGCCTCGCCGTCCTCTTCTGCGACCTCGACGGCTTCAAGTCGATCAACGACAGGTTCGGGCACAACGCGGGCGACGCCGTCCTCATCGAGGTCGCCCGCCGCCTGACCAGCGTCGTACGGGACGGGGACACGGTCGCCCGGCTCGGTGGTGACGAATTCGTCGTGCTCGCCGACGGGCTCGGCCGCGAGGACGCCCAGGATCTCGCCGTCAGGTTGCGGAACGCCATCATTCCGCCGATTCGGGTGGACGGCCGCGCGGTCCGGGTAGGGGCCAGTTTCGGCATCGGCTGGGCCCACTGCGGCATGACGGCGGAGGAAGTGCTGCAATCCGCTGACCAGCGCATGTACGTAGAGAAAAGATCCCGTAGTAAGCAGCACAGGCGGGCCGGATAGCCCCTACATTGGGCGCGGTTCCGCGGTCCCGGTGAGGTCAAGGCCACGCCGTGGGGTCACTCGCAGCGGGTACCCTCGCCGAGGTAAGCAACGTGTAGGGAGTGATCTGGGATGGCGCCCGGCAACAACAGCGGGAGCACCACGCCCGAGGACGACGATCCGTTCGGCTATCTGTACGCCGACGGGCAGGCGGCCGGGGCGACCCCGCCCGAGGGCGCGGGCGGTGGCTACGGCTACCCGAGCCCGCGGTCCTCCTACCGGGCCAATCAGATCCGTACGGTCGGCGAGCGCCAGTACGGGCAGACCCAGCCGACCCAGGCGTACCAGCAGCCGAACGCGCACTACCAGGCGCCCGAGACGATGCCCGGCGGCGGCGTGCCCAGCCAGCCGGGTCCGCCGACGGCGCCCATGCGCGGGGGCGGCCGCGGCCGTGGTCCGAACACGAAGGCGCTGCTGATCGGTGCGGTCGCCGTGGTCGCGGCCGTCGTCATCGGCATCGGCGTCGCCATGCTGAGCAACGACTCGGGCGACGACAAGGGCGAGGCCGGCGGCAAGCCGTCCGGCGGCTCGCAGTCGGTGCAGCCGAGCGAGACGGCCTCGAAGTCGCCGTCCGCGAAGCCGGTCGACCTGCCGAAGACCGACGCGAAGACCCTGAAGCTGGCGGGCGGCACGTCCACCGCCTCCGACGTGCCGGGCGCGAAGGCCGACGGCGGGGTGTACGTCGCCGGGTTCAACAAGGTCGGCGCGAGCCTGACCTGGACCGTCAACGACATCCCGAAGGACGGCGCGTACAAGCTGCACGTCGACTACGGGGTGCCCGGCAAGGACTCCGACGCCACGATCGACGTCAACGGCAAGAAGCAGTCCCGGCCGCTGAACATGACGAACTTCGCCGGCGCCAAGGAAGGCGACTGGGAGAAGGGCTGGACGAACACGTGGGCCATCGTCCAGCTCACCAAGGGGACCAACGCGATCACGGTCTCCTGTGAGCAGGGCAACAAGTGCGACGCCAACTTCGACCGCATGTGGCTGACGCAGGGCTGAGTCCTGCTGCCCTGCCGGCGGGCAAACCCCGTGCGGCGGGTAAATCAAGCCCCGCCGGCGATTGAGGCGCGGGGTCCGGGGCAGAGCCCCGGGGCGCTCGCCGGGGGGCCGTGGCCGGGCTTGGGGCTCTGCCCCATACCCCGCTGCTCAATCGCCGCAGGGGCTTGATTGGTCAAGCTGCGCCGACCTGTTCGGCGACCGCCACCCGGCCCACCAGGTCCTCGTACGTCGACGTGTCGAACTCGCCGGCCACCGGGGACACCACCGTCGCCGCGGACAGCGCCACCGCGCGGGCGAGCCGCTGGGGCCACGGCAGATGGTCCGCCTGGCCGGAGAGCAGGCCGGCCACCGCCGAGTCGCCCGCCCCCGTGGGGTTGCCGCGCAGGCGCCCGGGCGCCGGGGCCCGCCACTCGCCGTCCGGGGTGAGGGCGCACAGCCCGTCCGCCCCGAGCGAGGCCACGACCGCGTGCGCACCGCGCCGACGCGTGTCCTTCATGGCCTGCAACGGCTCGTGCTGTCCTGTGAGTTCGGCCAGTTCGTCCGCGTTCGGCTTCACGAGGTCGGGGCGGGCCGCGACGCCGCGCCGCAGCGGTTCGCCGCTGGTGTCGAGGAGGACGGGCACCGAGGCGGCCCGCGCGGCCCGTACGAGCGTCGCGTAGGCGCCGACCGGGACGCCAGGCGGCAGGCTGCCGCACAGCGCCACCGCGGAGGCCGAGCGCAGCAGATCCGCGTACGCCTCCTGGAACGCGGCCCACTCGGCGGGCGTGATCGTCGGACCCGGCTCGTTGAGCTGCGTCGTGTCGCCGCTCGACGCGTCGGCGACGGCGATCGTGCGGCGGGTCGCGCCGGAGACGGGCACCAGGGCGTCCGCGACGCCCGGGGTCTCCAGCAGCTGGTCCTGGAGCGTGCGGCCCGTCGCGCCGCCCACGAATCCCGTCACGGTCACCTCGTGACCGAGCGCGGCCAGCACCCGCGCCACGTTGAGCCCCTTGCCGCCGGGCCGCTCGGTGACCTCGGTGACGCGGTGCGTCGCGTGCGGGCGCAGGGACCGCACCCGGTACGTGATGTCGAGTGCGGTGTTCAGCGTGACCGTGAGGATCACAGGACCCCACCCCCCTTACGTACTTCCAGTAACGGGGCCTGATCATGCCAAAGTCAAGGCGGTTGGCCCAGGCCGCGGACCAACCGCCCGGTACCGGCCGGGAGTTATGGCCGGATCAGCCACTCGCCCTTGCGCAGTACGCCCTTGACCTCGAACTCCGCGTCCAGGACCACGAGGTCGGCGTCCTTGCCGGGCTCCAGCGAGCCCACCTTGTCGTAGAGGCCGAGGAGCCTGGCCGGGTTGGCGGAGATGGCGCTGACGACGTCCTCGACGGGGAGCTTGTCGATCGTCACGGCCCGCTTGAACGCCCGGTCGAGGGTCAGCGTCGAGCCCGCGATGGAGCCGCCCTCCACGAGCCGCGCCACGCTGTCCTTCACCTCGACCTCCAGCGGTCCGAGCATGTAGCGCCCGTCGCCGAATCCGGCCGCGTCCATCGCGTCGGTGATGAACGCGACCTTCTCCGCGCCCTTGTGATGGAACGCCAGCTCCAGGGCGGCCGGGTGCAGATGCGTGCCGTCGTTGATCAGCTCGACGGTGATCCGGTCGTCCTCCAGGAGCGCCGCGATCGGCCCCGGGTCGCGGTGGCCGAGCGGCGGCATCGCGTTGAACAGGTGCGTGGCGACGGTGGCGCCCGCGTCGATGGCCGCCACCGTCTGCTCGTACGTGGCGTCGGTGTGGCCGATCGCGGCGATCACGCCGTGCTCGGCGAGGAGGCGTACGGAGTCGATGCCGCCGGGCAGTTCGGTGGCGAGGGTGACCATCCTCGCCTGGCCGCGGGCGGCGTCGATCAGCTTGCGGACCTCGGCCGGGTCGGGGTCGCGCAGCAGCGTCTCGTCGTGGGCGCCCTTGCGGCACGGGGAGATGAACGGGCCCTCGAAGTGGATGCCCGCGATCTCGCCGTGCTCGGCCAGCTCGGAGAGCAGCCCCGCGCGCTGCACGAGGAAGTCCATGTCGCTGGTGACGAGGGACGGCACGATCGTGGTGGTGCCGTGCTGCTGGTGCGTGCGCACCCCCTTGAGGACCTCGTCGATCGCGCCGGAGGTGAAGGACGCGCCGCCACCGCCGTGGTTGTGCATGTCGACGAAGCCGGGCACCACCCAGTGGCCGCTCAGGTCGACGGTCTCGGCGCCGTTCGGGGAGGATCCGGCGATCCTCGTGCCGTCGACGATGACACGGCCGTCGGTGACGGTCCCGGTGGGCAGCACCACCTTGGCGCCGGTGAGCACCTTTGCTGTGGCCATCAGGCGGTTACCTCCGTGTTGTCGTCGGTGTCGTCGGTGTCGTCGTTTTCGCCGGCGAGCAGGTCCCAGGCCAGCAGTCCCGCGCCCAGGCACCCGGCGCTGTCCCCGAGGACGGCCGGGACGATCGTGGGGAGCGCCTGGAAGGTGACGCGCTCCGCGACGGCCGCGCGCAGGGGTGTGAACAAGGTTTCCCCGGCCTCGGCGAGCCCGCCACCGATGATGAGCGTGCGGGGGTCCAGCAGAGTGAGGGCGAGCACGAGCCCGTCGGCGAGCGCGTCCACCGCGTCCTGCCAGACCCGGGCCGCCTTCGGGTCTCCCGCGTCGACGGCCTTCGCGCAGTCCGCGGCGGTCGCCTTCTCCTCGCCGCTCGCCTCCTGCCAGGCCAGGGTGACCGCGGAGGCGGAGGCGTACCGCTCCAGGCAGCCGCGCTGGCCGCAGCCGCAGGACACGCCGCCGGGGCGTACGACGACGTGGCCGATCTCGCCCGCGGAGCCGTGCGCGCCGGGCTCGATGCGCCCGTCGATGCCGATGGCGCCCGCGATCCCGGTGCCGAGCGGCATGAAGAGGAACCGGTCGGCGTCCTTGCCTGCGCCGAGCCGCCCCTCGCCGAGCCCGCCGGTGCGCACGTCGTGGCCGAGCGCCACGGGGATGCCGCCGAGCCGCTCGCTGAGCAGGGACCGCATGGGGACGTCGCGCCAGCCGAGATTGGCGGCGAAGAGGGCCATGCCGCCCTTCTCGTCCACGACGCCGGGCACCGCGACACCCGCGGCGCGGGCGGGCTCGCCGAGGTGCTTCTCGCCGTACGCGCGCAGTTCGGCGGCGAAGCCGAGGATCGACTCCACGACCGCGTCGGCGCCGCGCTCGCGCTGGGTGGCCCGGCGCGCCTGGTGCAGCAGGTTGCCGTCGGCCCCGACCAGGGCGGCCTTCATCCCGGTGCCGCCCACGTCCAGGGCGATGACATGTTTCACGGGGACAGTCTCGCGCCTCCACCCTTGAGAGGTCTAGTCCAGTCCCCCCTCGTTTCCGGTCCGGCGCCCATGTGGTGTAGACCTTCCAGGTGACCATGGGACAGGCCTGTGGCGTGAAGGGCAAGGGTGGAGTGCGGGCAGTGCGCAAGGGGAGGACGACTCTGACCGTGGCGGCCGCGCTGGGGGTGGTGGCCGCGTCGTCGCTGCTCACCGCCTGCGGGAGCGGCGACTCCGACGACGCCGTCACGCTGCGGCTGGTCGCGGCCGACTACGGCGACTCCAGGGCCAACAGCTCCCAGAAGTACTGGGACGAGGTCGCCGCCGGGTTCGAGAAGGACCACCCGAACATCAAGGTCGACGTCGAGGTGCACAGCTGGGACGTCGTCGACAAGAAGGTCAAGGACATGGTCGCCGCGGGCCACGCGCCCGACATGGCGCAGATCGGCGCGTACGCCGACTACGCCGCGGCGGACAAGCTCTACCCCGTCGACAAGCTGCTCTCCGTGCCGGTGCAGGCCGACTTCGTCGGCCAGATGAGCCAGGCGGGCGAGATCAAGGGCGCGCAGTACGGCATGCCGTTCGCCGCCTCGACGCGCCGCCTCTTCTACAACAAGAAGCTCTTCACCGAGGCCGGCATCACGCCGCCGAAGACCTGGGCCGACCTCGTCTCCGACGCCAAGGCGCTCAAGGCGCAGGGCGTGCGTTACCCCTTCGCGCTGCCGCTCGGCACGGAAGAGGCGCAGGCCGAGACGCTGATCTGGATGCTCAGCAACGGCGGCGGCTACACCGACAACGTCGGCTCCTACGCCCTCGACGACAAGAAGAACATCGAGGCGCTGTCCTGGCTCAAGAACAGCCTGGTCACCAAGGGCCTCACCGGCCCGACCGCCCCCGGCGAGCTCAACCGCACGCCCGCCTTCCAGGCCTTCGCCAAGGGCCAGGTCGGCATGTTGTCCGGCCACCCCACGCTGATGAACATGGCGAAGGCGAAGGGCGTCGACTACGGCGACGTGGCGATCCCCGGCCCGGACGGCACGCCCAGGTCCACCATGGGCGTCACCGACTGGATGATGGCGTTCAAGCAGGGCGGTCACCCCAAGGAGACCGGGGCGTTCCTCGACTACGCCTACAACAAGAAGAACGTCCTCGACTTCTCCCGCAAGTACACCGTCGCGCCGGTCACGGTCTCCGCGTCGAACGCGATGACGTCCTCGGCCAAGGACAAGGCGCTGCGGCCGTTCATCGACGAGCTCGCGGGCGCCACGTACTACCCGGCCAACAAGACGTCCTGGCCCGAGGTCAGCGCCGCGATCAAGAAGCAGATAGGCTCCACCGTCACGCCGCAGGGCAGCGCGGCGGGCACCCTCGGCGCGATCCAGAACGACGCGGCGGCCGCGGAATCCGCGGAGTAGCGTGGCCGGTATGGAGCCCCTCGGTGACCGCGAGCGCGCGGTGCTCACGTTCGAGGGCCGTGGGTGGCCCTCGCCGGGTGCCAAGGAGCGCGCGATCCGCGAGGAACTCGACCTCGCGCCGGTCCGCTACTTCCAGCTGCTGAACGCGCTCCTGGACGACCCCCGGGCCCTCGAATTCGCCCCGGTGACGGTGAATCGCCTGCGGCGCGTCCGGGAGGCGCGGCGCGCGGAACGGTGACGATCAAGCCTCGACGGGGCTGGGCTTGGGGCTCTGCCCCATACCCCGCTGCTCAATCGCCGCAGGGGCTTGATATTTCAACCCCCGCCGGGCTTGATCTTTCAATCCCCGCCGGCGATTGATCTTTCAAGCCCCGCCGGCGATTGAGGCGCGGGGTCCGGGGCGGAGCCCCGGGAGCGCAACCCCGGCTATCGTCAATGGCATGGTCAGCCATGAGTACGCCCCCCGGACGACCGCAGGACGCGAGGGCCTGGACGCCCTCCTGGCCCACCCCCGGAGGGGAGTCGTCGCCATCGACTTCGACGGCACCCTCGCCCCCATCGTCCCCGACCCCGACCAGGCCCGCGCCCACCCGGCCGCCGTCCCGGCCCTCGCCGCGCTGGCCCCCAAGGTCGCCTCCGTCGCGGTCATCACCGGCCGCCCGGCCTCCGTGGCCGTCCGCCACGGCGGCTTCGCCGGTGTCCCCGGCCTGGAGCACCTCGTCGTCCTCGGGCACTACGGTGCCGAACGCTGGGACGCCGTCACCGGCACGGTCACCGCCCCCGCCCCGCACCCGGGCGTGGCCACCGTCCGGGCCGAACTCCCGGGCGTGCTCGGCGAGTTGGACCTGTGGCACGACACGTACATCGAGGAGAAGGGCCGCGCCGTCGCGGTCCACACGCGCCGCGCCCGCGACCCGCAGGCCGCCTTCGAGGCGCTGCGCGAACCCCTGTCGGAGCTCGCCGCCCGGCACGGCCTGATCGTGGAACCCGGCCGCCTGGTCCTGGAGCTGCGCCCGCCCGGCGTCGACAAGGGCGTCGCGCTCGCCGAGTACGTACGGGAGGTGGGCGCGGAGTCCGTCCTCTACGCGGGCGACGACCTCGGCGACCTCCCGGCCTTCGCGGCGGTGGAGAAGCTGCGCTCCGACGGCGTGCCGGGCCTGCTGATCGCGGCGGACACGGTCGTGCCCGAACTCGCCGACAGGGCCGACCTGTTGGTGGAGGGCCCCGCCGAACTGGCCGCGTTCCTGTCAGTCCTGGCGCAGCGCCTCTAGCTGGTCGAGGAACCACGGACCCGGCGGCAGCGCCGTCGCCGCCGCCGCGAGCCGCTTCGTGCGCTCCGCCCGCTCGTCCGTCGGCATGGCGAGCGCCTCCGCGAGGGCCCGCGCGGTCCCGCTCACGTCGTAGGGGTTCACGGTCAGCGCGTCCTCGGCCAGCTCCTCGTACGCCCCCGCCTCCCGCGAGAGCACCAGCGCGCACCCGTCGTCGGAGACGACCGGCACCTCCTTGGCGACCAGGTTCATACCGTCCCGGATCGGGTTCACCAGGGCCACGTCGGCGATCCGGTACGCGGCGAGGGAGCGCGCGAAGTCGTCCTTCACGTGGAGCACGACCGGTGTCCAGCCCTCCGTGCCGAAGCGGGAGTTGATGGCATCGGCGACCCGTGACACCTCGTCCGTGTAGTCCCGGTACACCGCCAGGTCCTGCCGCGACGGGTAGGCGAACGCGACGTGCACGACCCGCTCCCGCCACTCGGGCCGTTCCTCGAGGAGCAGCTCGTAGGCCTGGAGCCCCCGCACGATGTTCTTCGACAGCTCGGTGCGGTCCACCCGCACGATCACCTTGCGGTCCTCGCCGATCTGCCCGCGCAGCGCCGCGAGCCGCTCCTCCACGTCGTCGCGGTGCGCCCGCTCGCGCAGGAAGTCCGCGTCCGCGCCGAGCCCGTGCACCCCGATCCGGGTCCCGGACGTGCCGCCGACGAGATGCGTACAGCAGTCGGTGAAGGCGTCCGCCCAGCGCCGGGTCAGAAACGCACAGCGGTCGGCGCCGAGCATGCCCGTCAGCACCTGCTCGGCGATGTCGTCGGGCAGCATCCGGAAGTAGTCGACGGGCGCCCAGGGCGTGTGCGAGAAGTGGCCGATGCGCAGGTCCCCGCGCAGCTCCCGCAGCATGCCCGGCACCAGCGTCAGGTGGTAGTCCTGCACGACCACCGTCGCGCCGGGCGCCGCTTCCTCGGCGAGCGCCTCGGCGAAGGCCCGGTTGTACGCCTCGTAGGACGCCCACTGGCGGCGGAACTCGGGGCCGAAGGCCGGCTCCAGAGGCGTCTGGTACAGCATGTGGTGCACGAACCACAGCACCGAGTTCGCGATCCCGTTGTACGCGTCCGTGTGCACCCCGGCGTCGATGTCCAGCATCCGTACGCCGGGCTCGGTGACCCCGCGGCGGACCGCCTCCCGGTCGCCCTCGCTCAGCGCCGAGCACACCCACAGCTTGTCCTCGACGACGCTGAGCGCCGACACCAGACCGCCCCCGCCGCGCTTGGCCCCGATGCCTCCCGTGTCGTCGAGGACGTACGAGACCGGGCCGCGGTTGGACGCGACGAGAACCTCAGCAGCACCATGCGTCGTGGAACTCATACGGGCACGCTAGCCCGGCCCGGAAACGTTCAAACGTAAGGCCGGGCCCCGTCGGGGGCCCGGCCGTATACGAGAGTCGCGCTCGGGTCAGTTCTTGCGGGCGCGGACCGCGGCGAGGATCAGCGCGCCGAGCCCGCACAGCGCGACGGCGAGCCCGCCGTACAGCGGCAGATGCGAGTCGGCTCCGGTCTCGGCCATCTCGCCGGAGCTCGGCGGGTTCGGCGGGGTGGGCCGGGCTTGCGGGCTCTGGCTGCTCGCCGACGGGGTCGGGGTCGGCTCGGGCGTCTGCTCACCCGGCCGCTTCGTCGGGGTCGGCGTCGGTGTGGGGGTGGGCGTCGGGCTGGTCGGCGAGGGCGCCGGCTCCTCCCGCTCGATGACGGGCGCGATGCCGCACCGCGCGTCCGTGGAGCCCTGCTCGCAGTTGGTGCGCGGGGTGTCGGCGGTGACGCTGTTCGTGAGCTTGCCGTCGCCGCTCACCGGGTCGTTGACCTTCACCGAGTACGTGACGGTCGCGGTCTCGCCCGCGGGGATGTCACCGGTGAAGTTGATCTTCGGCTCGGTGTAGGAGACGTCCCCGATGCTCGCCTTCGCGTCGCCGTTGTACGTCGCGTCGTCGAGGTTCTCGGTGAGGTCGTCGGTGAACTTGGCGTTGGGGTACGGCAGCCGGCTGACGTTCTTCGCCTTCACCGTGTACGTGACCGTGTCGCCGGGCTCGACCTTCGCCGGGCTCGCCGTCTTGGAGATCTCCAGGTCGGGCACCGGGACGGACAGGGCGAGCGCCGAGGGGACGTAGGTGTCGCCCTTGGTGGAGAAGTCCAGCGTCGTGGAGGTCGAGCCGACCGGGATCGGCTCGTCCCCGGCGGCCCGCGTGGAGCCGCTGCCCGTGACGTCGAACTCCTTCGCGTCGATGCTCAGGTTGTTGACCATCTTCGGGTCGAGGGCGCCGTCGTCCTCGGAGATGAAGAAGTTGTTGGTGTTGCCGGTGTGCGACTCGGGGATGTTCTGGCCGCCGACGGCGAACTTGTCGCCCGGGGTGTTCCAGTCGCCCTCGTACGCGGTGACGCTCGCGTGCGGGGTGCCGGAGGTCCGGTAGAAGCCGTCGACGGTGACCCGGGTGGCCGGGGAGGTGGAGCGCTGGAGGACGTGGCCGCCGTAGATGTACACGTTGCGGCGGTCCGGGGCGTAGGTCTCGTTCGGGGCGTCGTACTTGTAGACGACGGTCATCGACCAGCCGCCCACGCAGCCCTTGCCGGTCGGCGCCCAGATGTCGCCGACCGAGACCGGGACCGGGGTGCCCGTGCCGGTGACCCCGCTGAAGAGGTCCGTCACGTCGGCCTCGCCCGTGTAGTAGTGCGGGCCGCTGGTGGAGGCGGGGTCCTGGACCAGGTTCTCGGGGGAGACCTTCGTCGGGGCCGTGCCGTTCACGCCGACCGCGGGGGCCGTGTCCAGCGGTTCGCCGGGCGAGGGGTCCACATCGGCGCCGGAGATGTCGCAGCGCTTCAGCTGGGCCCCGCTCGGCCCCTTGTACGTGCCGTCGTTGCCGCCGTAGAAGAGGCGGGCGTGGGCCACCTTGGCCCCGGGCGGGATGGTGACCCGGCCGGTGCTGGAGCCGTAGCCGTCCGTCGTGCCCGCGGTGTTGATCCGCTGCATGACGAAGGTGTTGTTGTTGTCCCTGCCCTCGCCGTTCGCGGCGACGGCGCAGCGCGCGGCCATGGTGGCGTCGTCCGTCGGGCAGCCCATGACCGTGTTGCCGATGGTCTTGAAGTCGCCGTAGATCGATTCGTCGTAGCGCTTCGCGAAGGGGGAGACCACATCCGCGGACGCGGGGCTCGGTGCCAGTCCCGCCATGCAGGCGGCGAGGGCGGCTGCGACGGCACAGGCCGCCTTGCCCTGAAGATGTCTAAGCAACATAAAGGGCAATTTAGGCAAAAGATACGATTATTCCGCGCTTATGCCACGCGACGCTCCGCGTACTCACCGATTTCGATCATCGGGGGACGCTCCTCCGTGTCGACCGGGTGCACGCGCGGCTCGAAACCGTCGTCGCCGCGCTCGAACTGCGTGAGCACCGGCCTGACGAGGTGCCCGCGCGCGAGGCGCAGCTGGGCGGTGCGGTAGATCGCCGCCGCCATCCGGCCGAGGGCCTGCCCGTCCTGGTGCCGGTGCTTGCGCACGCCGACGTCGACCTGGGCGAGCGCGTCGAGGCCCACGGTGTGCAGCGCGTCCACGAGCAGGCCGAGCTCCACGCCGTACCCGACAGGGAACGGCAGCCGTTCGAGCAGCGAGCGCCGGGCCGCGTACTCGCCGCCCAACGGCTGGACGAATCCGGCCAGTTGGGGCCAGTGCAGATTGAGGATGGGCCGCGCCATCAGCTCGGTCACCCGGCCGCCCTGACCGGCCGCCCCGTCCAGCGGGCGGTCGTACATCGCCTTCACGAAGTCCACGCCCGGCTCGGTGAGCAGCGGGCCGACGATCCCGGAGACGAAGTCCGCGGAGAACTCCTTCAGATCGGCGTCGACGAAGCACACGATGTCACCGGAAGTGACGAACAGGGAGCGCCACAGCACCTCGCCCTTGCCGGCCCTGACCGGAACCCGCGGCAGGATCGTGTCCCGGTGCTCCACGCGCGCCCCGGCCGCCGCGGCGACCTCCGAGGTGCGGTCGGTGGAGCCGGAGTCGATCACGACGAGCTCGTCGACGAGCGGTACCGCGTCCGTCATCAGCGTCCGCCGGATCTCGGAGACGATCTCGCCGACCGTCCCCTCCTCGTTCAGCGCGGGCAGGACGACGCTCACGGTCTGCCCCGACGCGTGCTTGGCGGCGAGCGACCGGTGCAGGGGGTGATCCGTCACGGCCCAGGAGCGCCTGCTCAGCCAGCGCTCGACCTCTTCCAGCACGGTCTGGGTTCCTTCCCTCAGGATCGACATGTGATCCATCTCGCGGTTCGGACGACTATCTCAAGGGTCCGGGCCTTCGGTTACAGTCTTGAACAAGGCCGGTGACCATCGCATGTCGGGGGTCGCCTGCCGTACACAACTGAATCCACACAATCGAATACCGCTCATCCAGAGGGGCAGAGGGATACGGCCCGTTGAAGCCCCGGCAACCCTCCAGCCGGTCTCGTCCGCACATCGCAGTGCGCCCGCGAGGCTCCCGGCTAGTGAAGGTGCCAAATCCGTCTCGCGGCGAGATGCGTCGCGAGGAAGATGAGGAGAAAGGGCCTCGCCTCTCATGGCTGTACAGACTGTCGCCACCGAAACGACCGCGAAGACCGTTGATCTCGGTCCGGCTTCCGGCCTCTCCTGTCGCGAGTGCGGCGCCGTCGTCCCGCTCGGCCCCGTCTTCGCCTGCGCCGAGTGTTTCGGACCGCTCGAAGTCGCATACGACCTGCCGGTGGGCGACCCCGAGGCGCTCCGCAAGCAGATCGAGGCAGGACCCGCCAACATCTGGCGTTACGCTCCGTTGCTGCCCGTCCCGGCCGATGTCGCCGAGAAGCCGAACCTGAACCCCGGCTGGACCAAGCTCGTCAAGGCCGACAACCTCGCCCGTGAACTCGGCGTCGCCGAGGGCAAGTTGTTCGTCAAGGACGACTCCGGCAACCCGACGCACTCCTTCAAGGACCGCGTCGTCGCGCAGGCCATCGAGGCCGCCCGCGCCTTCGGCTTCACCACGCTCTCCTGCTCCTCCACCGGCAACCTGGCCGGCGCCGTCGGCGCCGCGGCCGCCCGCGCCGGCTTCCGCTCCTGCGTGTTCATCCCGCACGACCTGGAGCAGGGCAAGGTCGTCATGGCCGGTGTCTACGGCGGTGACCTCGTCGCCATCGAGGGCAACTACGACGACGTGAACCGCTTCTGCTCCGAGCTCATCGGCGACCCGCTGGGCGAGGGCTGGGGCTTCGTGAACGTCAACCTGCGCCCGTACTACGGCGAGGGTTCCAAGACGCTCGCGTACGAGATCTGCGAGCAGCTCGGCTGGCAGCTCCCGGACCAGCTGGTCATCCCGATCGCGTCCGGCTCCCAGTTCACGAAGATCGACAAGGGCCTGAAGGAGCTGATCAAGCTCGGCCTCGTCGAGGACAAGCCCTACAAGCTCTTCGGCGCCCAGGCCGAGGGCTGCTCCCCGGTCTCCGTCGCCTACAAGGGCGGCCACGACGTGGTGCGCCCGCAGAAGCCGACGACCATCGCCAAGTCCCTCGCCATCGGCAACCCGGCCGACGGCCCGTACGTCCTCGACATCGCGCGCCGCACCGGCGGCGCCGTGGAGGACGTGAACGACGAGCAGGTCGTCGACGCGATCAAGCTGCTCGCGCGTACGGAGGGCATCTTCGCGGAGACGGCCGGCGGTGTGACCCTGGGCGTCACGCAGAAGCTCATCGAGGCGGGCCAGATCGACCCGTCGCTCACCACGGTGGTCCTGAACACGGGTGACGGGCTCAAGACGCTCGACGCGGTTGCCGAGTCCTCTCAGGCCACCGCCACCATCCGGCCGAGCCTGGACGCGTTCCGTGAGGCCGGCCTCGCCGCCGACCTCTGAGTCCGACCGACACTTGTAGCAACAGGAGTTACCGCCATGAGCGTCAACGTTCGTATCCCCACCATCCTGCGCACCTACACGGGCGGGCAGTCCGAGGTCGCCGCCGAGGGCGCCACCCTCGCCGACGTCATCGCCGACCTCGAGAAGAACCACACCGGCATCGCCGCCCGCGTCCTCGACGACCAGGGCAAGCTGCGCCGCTTCGTGAACGTCTACGTGAACGACGACGACGTCCGCTTCGAGCAGGGCCTGGAGACGGCGACGCCGGACGGCGCCGGGGTCTCGATCATTCCCGCCGTCGCCGGAGGCTGACCATCAAGCACGGCGTCGGCCGCTGATCTTTTGCGGGTCTACGCAGAGTTATCCGAATTGCCCCCTCCGCGAGAGAAACGGAGGGGGCAATTCTGCATGGTTGAGCGCGGTACAGTTGGGGAAGCTGCTGCGTTTCCCCGCACGGTGCATGACGGGCGCATATGAGTTCTCGCCCGCGACCCGACAAGAAGTAGCCAAAGTGTCCAGCCCTTTCGGGCCTTTTATGGCATTTACGCGGCCCGGCTTGCCCCGGGATCCGGTGAGTTGGCCCGGTTTCCCCGATCTGGCGTGCCCAGAATTCTCGTCCGATTGACCTGTTGCAGACGGCAGTTGGGCAGATACATTCAGCCGCGGTCGACGCGTTCCGGCGCACACCCCCATATCCCATGGGGCGTGAGGTCTGACCCGGGTCCGCGAAGTGCGGTCCTGCGCAAGGGCCAGTAATAGGGGAGTTAGGCATGGCTCAGGGCACCGTCAAGTGGTTCAACGCGGAGAAGGGGTACGGCTTCATCGCGGTCGACGGTGGTGCGGATGTTTTCGTCCACTACAGCGCGATTCAGATGGACGGCTACCGCACCCTCGAGGAGGGGCAGCGGGTCGAGTTCGAGATCTCGCAGGGCCAGAAGGGGCCGCAGGCCGACATGGTCCGCGTGGCCGCCGGCTGAACGCGCGCGTCAGACTGCAAGCTTGTACGTCGCACGTCATGGAGGGCTCGTCTCCCGGGTAACCGGGGGCGGGCCCTTCGTGCTGCACGCGCCCGCATCGGATCTGTGGTAGCCGCTTGCACTCGCATGGGTCGAGTGCTAATCATTGGGCTTAGCACTCTCCGAGTGAGAGTGACAAAACTTGGATCGGGTCGGTGAGGTCCGCAGGCCGGGTGGGGCAAGGAACCACAAGGCGCGCAGGCCGTCCGTCGCGGGCACCAGCACGGTCCTTTTGCGTTAGCCACCCCGTCCGGGAGGACCACTTCACATGGCCAAGATCATCGCGTTCGACGAGGAGGCACGGCGCGGCCTCGAGCGCGGCATGAACCAGCTCGCCGACGCCGTCAAGGTGACCCTGGGCCCCAAGGGTCGCAACGTCGTCCTCGAGAAGAAGTGGGGCGCCCCCACGATCACCAACGATGGTGTGTCCATCGCCAAGGAGATCGAGCTCGAGGACCCGTACGAGAAGATCGGCGCCGAGCTGGTCAAGGAGGTCGCGAAGAAGACGGACGACGTCGCCGGTGACGGCACGACGACCGCGACCGTCCTGGCCCAGGCGCTCGTTCGCGAAGGCCTTCGCAACGTAGCCGCCGGCGCCAACCCGATGGCCCTCAAGCGCGGCATCGAGAAGGCCACCGAGGCCGTCTCCGCCGCCCTTCTCGAGCAGGCCAAGGAGGTGGAGACCAAGGAGCAGATCGCCTCCACCGCCTCCATCTCGGCCGCCGACACCCAGATCGGCGAGCTCATCGCCGAGGCCATGGACAAGGTCGGCAAGGAAGGCGTCATCACGGTCGAGGAGTCCCAGACCTTCGGTCTGGAGCTCGAGCTCACCGAGGGCATGCGCTTCGACAAGGGCTACATCTCGGCGTACTTCGCCACCGACATGGAGCGTATGGAGGCCTCGCTCGAGGACCCGTACATCCTGATCGTCAACTCGAAGATCGGCAACGTGAAGGACCTCCTTCCGCTGCTCGAGAAGGTCATGCAGTCCGGCAAGCCGCTGCTGATCATCGCCGAGGACGTCGAGGGCGAGGCCCTGTCGACCCTGGTCGTCAACAAGATCCGTGGCACCTTCAAGTCCGTCGCCGTCAAGGCCCCGGGCTTCGGTGACCGCCGCAAGGCCATGCTCGGCGACATCGCCATCCTCACGGGCGGCACGGTCATCTCCGAGGAGGTCGGCCTCAAGCTCGAGAACGCCGGTCTCGACCTGCTCGGCCGCGCCCGCAAGGTCGTCATCACCAAGGACGAGACGACGATCGTCGACGGCTCCGGTGAGAGCGACCAGGTCCAGGGTCGCGTCAACCAGATCCGTGCCGAGATCGAGAACAGCGACTCGGACTACGACCGCGAGAAGCTCCAGGAGCGCCTCGCCAAGCTCGCCGGCGGCGTGGCCGTCATCAAGGCGGGCGCGGCCACCGAGGTCGAGCTCAAGGAGCGCAAGCACCGCATCGAGGACGCCGTTCGCAACGCGAAGGCGGCCGTCGAGGAGGGCATCGTCGCCGGTGGTGGCGTGGCCCTGCTCCAGGCCTCCGCGGTCTTCGAGAAGCTGGAGCTCGAGGGTGACGAGGCGACCGGCGCCAACGCCGTGAAGCTCGCCCTGGAGGCCCCGCTCAAGCAGATCGCCGTCAACGGTGGTCTCGAGGGTGGCGTCGTCGTGGAGAAGGTGCGCAACCTGACCGTCGGTCACGGTCTGAACGCCGCCACGGGTGACTACGTCGACATGATCGCCGAGGGCATCATCGACCCGGCGAAGGTCACGCGCTCCGCGCTCCAGAACGCCGCGTCGATCGCCGCGCTGTTCCTGACGACCGAGGCCGTCATCGCCGACAAGCCGGAGAAGGCGGGCGCTGCGCCGGCCGGTGGCGGCATGCCGGGCGGTGACATGGACTTCTGAGCCGGTCGCGGTTCAGCTCGTCTGTAACCCGAGGGCGGCACCGTCTCCACGCGAGACGGTGCCGCCCTCGGGCGTTTTCGTGCGCCCACCCGTGGTTGACGCCTCGGGGCTCTGCCCCGGACCCCGCGCCTCAATCGCCGGCGGGGCTTGATTGGGCTACCCGTAGTCCTTGAGTCGCTCCGTAGTGGTACGGGCGGCGGTACTGGTAGACGCCGTTCTCGGGGGAGCTGTGGACGACGACCGTGTCGTTGTCGCGATCGACGAGGAGGTGGACGGGGATGTCCGAGCCGTCGGGCAACCGGTCGATGTATCCGGCGATGTACGCCTCTCGGTGCGGCAGGTGTGCGAAGTCCGTTCCTGTTCGCCGGAGTTGGTCCGGCGCGGAACGCTTGCCGTAGCCCGGGTTCGCGGCGGGATGCGCCTCAGGCGTCGACGAGGCGGCGTGCGTGGGGGCGGGGGCAGCACTAAAAGTGGGCGTCAGCCACGGGATCTCCTGTGATCTCGGTGGACAGACCCCCGTTAGGTGTTGGCGCACCGGCGGGGGTCGTTCGGTTATCGGGCATGCTAGAGCGTCGTCACCCTCCGTGGCAGGCCGGTGACGAAAAGTGTCCGCTTTTCTCAACTCGCAGGGTGGGAGGGTGGGTTGAGACCCACCTCCCCATCCTTGAAAGCAGTGCTCGGGGCGCGGGGCTTGAGCCTCGGGGCGGGTCGGGTCAGCTCCGTCGCAGGTCGGCGACGAACGCGGACCAGGGCTCCGCCCGGAGCACGAGCTTCGGACCGTCGGGGTTCTTGGAGTCCCGCACGCGCACGATGCCCGTCACCGGGGTGTGGGTGTCGGCGACTTCGAGGCAGTTGTTGCCCTCGCCACCGCTGTAGCTGGACTTGCGCCAGCTCCGGGCGCCGACGCCGTTCAGGTCGTACTCAGGGGTGCTGTTCCTCATGGGCGTAATCCTGCGCCACGGAGTCGAGCAGAGCCAGGGACTGTTTCGGGGTGAGTGCGTTGGCCCTGAGCAGGTCGTACGACAGCTGGTGGCGGGCGACGGTGGCCGGATCGTCCAACAGGCGTCCTGTGGCGGGGGCTTCGATCAGGGTGAGCGGTGGGGCGTCCTCGAAGTACATGAGCTTGAGCGAGCCGTGCAGCGACGCGTGGCCGCCCGCCGCGAACGGGAGGACCTGGACAACAGCCCGGCGGCTGCGGGCCAGACCGGCGATGTGGTGCAGGTTGGCGGCGATCACCGCGGGGCCGCCGACGGGTCGACGCAATGCCGCCTCGTCCAGAACCACCCACAACAACGGGGTTGTTGGATTGTCGAGGAGGCGGGCGCGCTCGACGCGGGCCGACAAGAGCTTGTCGATCGCCTCGTCCGGCGCCGTGGGCTGGTAGTCGAGGAACACCGCACGGGCGTAGTCGGGCGTCTGGAGGAGTCCGGGGATGAGCATCGCCCCGTACTCCATGATCGTGGTGGCCAGCGCCTCCGCCTCGGCTGCTTCGGCGAAGTGCTCCGGGTGCTTCGACCGGTTCGCCTTCACGCAGTTGCGGGCGAAGAAGCCGCCCGTCTTCAGCTCCTCGTCGAGCCGAACGGCCATGTCCGGCAGGATGCGCCGCGTTCCCGCCTCCATCTGGCCGACGTACGAGCCGCTGACGAACAGCAGCTCACCCAGGGCCTGCTGGGTGAGGTCCGCTCGTTCGCGGGCGTGGCGGAGTTCTTCGCCGATCATCACGCGGCGCGACGACGGGTCGACGTCCTTCGGTCCGGTCACGTGCATCAACTCCCGGTCCAGCAGCGGCATCTGTTGGGCCGTTGCCCCTGGCCAGCGTAGAGCCGGACCGGTCACTCTGTGTGCTGAAAGCGGAACCGGGAGTGGAGGAGAGTGTGATGGCGGTGCGGAGCGCGGAGCGGTTGCGGGTGGTCGAGGAGGTGGTCGCGCAACTGCGGGCGGAGACGAGTGTGTTGGGCATTGTGCTGCCGTCACTGAGGGTCGATCCGGTGTCGGCCGCAGGGGAGGTCGGGTATCCGCTCGTGGACCTGGGGTGCGTGAACTTCGATACGGCGATGCGGATCGTCGCCGTACTGCACGAAGGGCGGCGCGGGAGCTGAGGGTCAGGCCGAGGACTGTTCGGAGAAGCTCTGCCAGGTGTCGCGGCCCGCGCGCGTTGCGCTGGTGGCCGCCGCCTGGGCCTGGTGGAAGGCGCGGGAGGCCAGCTCGGCAGGCGGCACTTCCCAGGTGCCGGTCCAGCTGCGGCCCGCGCGGGCCAGCTCGTAGACGAGGACGCCGAAGCCGGCCATCGCGGTCAGGGCGCCCACCCCGGTCAGTACGGCTCCCGCGCCGAGGCGGCGCCGGTCCGGGCGGAACTCGGTCCAGGAGAGCTTCGAAAGGTTGCTGTCAGCCATGCGCTCAGGATGCGGGAGGCCGGTCCGGGCCGCATGTGGAGCGCCGACCGGTGGGTGACGGGGCCCGGTCAGCCCAGGAAGGTGCCGTTGGTGTCGGCGCCCGGGGTGCTCGACTCGGGCACGGTCACCTTCACCGGCGCGCCCAGGCGCGACAGGCTCAGCGTGACCTTCATCTTGGTGTCGGCCTGCGGCAGGTTGAGAACGGTACGGGTGCGGACGACGCGGCCCTTGGCGTCCACCCAGGCGTCGGCGAAGACCGGGATGTCGTCGCCCAGGTAGTCGCGGAGCTGGTCCGCCTTCTTGCGGGTGTCGGCCGCCAGGCGGCGGGTGAGCGTGGCGTGGTCCAGGGTGCCGCGGTAGTGCGTGGTGCGGACGCCGTCGATGCTCGCCTCGCCCTCGTCCGAGACGTTGCGCAGGTCGGCTATCTGGCCGAGGAGGTACTCGGGGTCGTTGAGCGGTGCGCGCAGCAGGGCGTGGGCCGTGGCCTTGGCGCGTGCAACGGTGCCCCAGCGCTCGCCCTCGAGGGCGGAGACACCGCGTACGTGGACGACGTCGCCCGCGAAGATCTCGTGGAACTCGACTGCGGGCTGCTCCCGCATCCGTACGGTCAGTTCGCCGCGGTCGGCGGCCATGTCGAAGCCGCCGGTCGTGGAGATCCGGAACGTCCGGGCGTCGGCGGACAGGTCGAGCTGCTGCTTCGTGTGCGCGGAGGTCGCGCGGGTGGCCTCGACAGCGGCCCGTACGGTCGCGGCGTGATCGGCGGGGGACTCGGCCGAGCCGTTCTTCCCCGCGTCGGACCGCGGTCCCGCCGAGCAGGCGGTGCACAGGGCGGCGGCGGTAGCGAGGGCAGCGGCCAGGGACAGAGTGGTGGCGCGCATGAAGGTCGTGCTCCGGTCGTCGAGCGGCCGAAGAATGTGTGCGGCCTGTGAAAGCGATTTGGGTGATCGAACTATAGAGCGGGGCGGCACCCCGTGTCGTACGGGGTACCGCCCTTCGCGCTGTGCCGGGGTCAGACCTTCGCCGGTTCCTTCGGCTCGGGGTCCTTGGCGGCCGGCGTCGCCGGGTTCGCCTCGGCGTGGGCCTCGGGGGACTCGCCCGCGTCGACGTCCTGGTTGAACTCCACGAGCATGTCCTGCGTGAAGCCGAAGTAGTACGTCGCGAGGAAGCCGACGGCGTAGCCGACGAGCAGGCCGCCCAGGTAGATCGCGCAGGTCGCGCCGAGGCCCTTGTTGCCGTCGAGGAGCGGGAACAGCGCCCAGCCGGACGGGCCGATGGCGGTCGAGCCGACCTGGTAGCCGAGCATCGAGAAGACGCCGATGAACGCGCCGCCCGCCGCGCCGCCGACGCACGCCGTGATGAACGGGCGGCCGAGCGGGAGCGAGACACCGTAGATCAGGGGCTCACCGACGCCCAGGAATCCCGCGGGGAGCGCCGACTTGATGGTCTTGCGGATCGACGTGTTGTGCTTGAGCTTCTTGAAGACGGCGATCGCGGCGCCGACCTGGCCCGCGCCCGCCATCGCCAGGATGGGCAGGAGGACGGTGTAGCCCTGCTGCTCGATGAGCGTGGTGTGGATGGGGATCAGGGCCTGGTGCAGGCCGAGCATCACCAGCGGGAGGAAGAGGCCGCCGAGGACCGCGCCGGCGAAGACGCCGGTGTTCTCCAGGAGCCAGTTGGCGCCGGTGCCGATGGCGGTCGAGACCTCGCCCGCCACGAACATCAGGCCGAAGATCGTGACCAGGCCGGAGATGAGGACCGTGAGGGTGGGCGTCACCAGGACGTCCAGCGACTCGGGCACCCACTTGCGGCACCACTTCTCGATGTAGACGGCGAGGACCGCCGCACCGAGCGCGCCCAGCACGCCGCCCTGACCGGGGGAGAGCTTGTGCCCGAACGCCGAGATGTCGGCGACCCCCGGGTAGACGATGATCGCCGCGACGGCGCCGCCGATGATCGGCGTACCGCCGAACTCCTTGGCGGTGTTGTAGCCGACGAAGACCGCGATCAGCGCCATGAAGCCGGAGGCGATGGCGGCGAGGGCCGGGGTGACCGAGGGCAGCCAGCCCAGGTTGATCATCAGGCCGTTGAGGCCCGCGATGATGCCGCAGCCGATCAGGGCCGGGATCAGCGGCACGAAGATGTTGGCGATCTTGCGCAGGAACAGCTTGAACGGCGTCGCGTTCTTCGCCTTCTGCTGGGCCTTGAGCGCGGCGCCCTGGGCGGCGAGGTCGTCGGCGGAGTGCCCCGCGGCGGGGTCCGGCGCCGGGGCGGCCGCCCTGCCCTCCTCGACCAGGGTCTCGAACTCGGGCGTGACCCGGGCGACCTTCCCCGGCCCGAGGACGATCTGGTACGTCTCGTCCTCGACGACGCCCATGACGTCGGGAAGCGCCTTGAGCGCCTCGTCCTGGACGAGCGAACGGTCCGCGAGTCCCAGCCTGAGCCGGGTCATGCAGTGGACCACGGAGGTGACGTTCGCTGCGCCGCCGACGAGCGGGAGGATCGCGGCGGCGACGGCGCGGTTCTTGTTCTCGGCGTTATCGGCCATGGTGCGTCTTGCCTTGCTGTGCAGGTGGTGCTCGGGGACGGGTGGTTCGAGGGGCTACTTGGTGGCGGCGGCCGCGAGGGCGGCGCGCAGGTGGCCGTCGGACTCCGTGAGGAGGCGCTCGGCGGTCGGGCCGTCGACGTCGCCGAGGACGACGAGGATGGCGTTCTTGACCTCGCCGTCGGTCGCGGCGAGCGCGGCCTCGATGGCGGCGTCGTCGGCGCCGGTGGCGAGGGAGACGATGCGGCGGGAGCGGGCCCGCAGCTTCTTGTTGGAGGCGCGCACGTCGACCATGAGGTTCCCGTACGTCTTGCCGAGCCGGATCATGGAGATCGTCGACAGCATGTTGAGCACGAGCTTCTGCGCCGTGCCCGCCTTCAGACGGGTGGAGCCGGTGAGCAGCTCGGGTCCGACGACGACCTCGATGCCGTGGTCCGCGGCGGCGGCGAGGGCGCTGTCCGCGTTGCAGGACAGGCCGACGGTGAGCGCGCCGTAGCGGGCGCGGGCGTGCTCGACGGCGCCGATCGCGTACGGGGTGCGGCCCGAGGCGGAGATGCCGACGACGATGTCGTTCTCGGTGAGGCCGAGGCCGTCCAGGTCCTCGGCCGCGAGCTCCTTGGAGTCCTCGGCGCCCTCGATGGACTTGACCATGGCGGACGGGCCGCCCGCGATCAGGCCGACGACCTGGCCGTCCCAGGTGTTGAAGGTGGGCGGGCACTCGGAGGCGTCGAGGACGCCCATCCGGCCCGCGGTGCCGGCGCCCGCGTAGATCAGGCGGCCGCCGCGGGCCATGCGCTCGGCGATGCCGTCGATCGCGGCGGCGATCCGGGGGAGCTGGGCCGCTACCGCGGTGGGAACGGTGGCGTCCTCGCCGTTCATCAGCTTGGCGATCTCCAGCGTGGGGAGCTGGTCGATCTCGGCGAGTTCCGGGCGGAACGCCTCCGTCGTGAGCGTGTCGAGCTGGGCGCGGAGGTCGGCGTAGGTGGCGTCGGGGCTGGCGGTCATCGTCAGGGTGCGGCCTTCTGTGTGGGCGGGAGGTTCTGTTGCGCTGGGCCGGGGTCGCGGTCACGGGGCTCAGCCCCGGACCCCGCTGCTCAATCGCCGCAGGGGCTTGATCTACCGGCACCCGCCGCCGATCGAGGCATGCGGGTGCTCGAGGAGCCGCTGTCCCGACGATCGTGATCGCGGGCGTCCAAGGAGCGGAAGTCTCGACCATCAAGCCCCGCCGGCGATTGAGGCGCGGGGTCCGGGGCGGAGCCCCGTGGCGGGGGGAGCGGTGGGGCGATCACTGGCGGCCGCCCCGCGGAGCGGACTGGTGGCGGTGGGCCAGCGCCTCGTACGACGCGGAGAGCGCCGGCGCCGCCGTCTCGTAGGTGCGCTGGGCGATACCCACGAACAGGCAGTCCACGACCAGCAGCTGACTGGTCCGGGAGGACATCGCCGCGGGCCGCAGCTCGCTCTCGCGGGCGATGGACGTGGTCAGTATGTGGTCGGCGTACTGCGAGACCGGGCTGCGCGGGCGGCCGGTGATCGCGATCGTGGTGGCGCCGTGCTCGAAGGCGACCCGCAGCGGTTCGATCACGTCGCCGGTCGTGCCGGAGTGGGTGATCGCCACCGCCACGTCCCCCGAGCGGAGCGTCACCGCGTTGTGGACGGCCAGGTGCGGATCGGAGTGCGCGTACGCGTGCCGCCCGATGCGCAGCAGCTTCTGGGCGAGGTCCTGGGCGACGAGGCCGGAGGCCGCCATGCCGTAGATCTCGACGCGGCCCGCGTTCGCCATGGCCGTCACGGCGGCGCCGAGCTGCGCGGTGTCGAGTCCGGCGGCGGTGTCGGCGAGGGTCTGCTGCTCGTCGTAGGCGAGCTTGGCGACGACGTCGGTCAGCGGGTCGTCGACGGCGATGTCCGCGGTGACGGCGGGCGCCCGGCCCGACTGCTGCTGGGCGGCGAGCCCGGCCAGCGCCAGGCGCAGGTCCCGGTAGCCGGGGTAGCCGAGGATGCGGGCGGTGCGCACCACCGTGGCCTCGCTGGTGCCGGTGAGCTCGGCGAGTCCGGTGACGGTCAGCGCGGCGCAGCCTGCGGGGTCCCCGGCGACCGCCTCGGCCACCCGCTGCATGGACCGGGTCATCGAGGGCGCGAGGGTGCGCACCTTGGCGGCGAGGGCCGCGGGCGCGGGCGGCGCGTCCCTGCCGAAACTTTCCTTCACGTCATTGCTCACGTGATGAAAGATATTTTCGGGCGGGGTCGGGGTCAAGAGTCCTTCGACCGTGCCGTATGGCACACAATTGGTTGCATGGACACCATCAGCCCCTTGGAGCAGGCCCTGCACGCGGCCCGCGCGCTCGTGCTCGCGGATCTGAAGGCGGGCGACGTCGCGGATTCGGACATCGTCTCGCTGGTGGAGGAGTCGATCGTCTCGCGGCGCTGGTGGGTGGAGCAGTGGCCGGAGGGGGTGGAGTTCGTGACCGGCCTCGTCGCCCAGGACGTCAAGGACGGGATCCTGGAGCGGCACGGACGCTGGCCGCTGTGCCCGGTGTGCGGCCCCGGCTCGGGAGCGGAGGCCCCGCACGCGCTGGACGTCGAGCCGGAGCTGGGAGCGGACCCGCACTGGGTGTGCTCGGAGGCGGGCGTGACCGTGGCGCCGATCGGCGGCCTCGGTTCGGTGACGGGGTGACGCGCCCGTGACGGTCTACATCGACCCGCCGAACTGGCCGGGGCACGACCGCATGTGGTCGCACCTGGTCAGCGACGTCTCGTACGACGAACTGCACGCTTTCGCCGAGCGGTTGGGGGTGCCGCCGCGCGCCTTCGAGCGCGACCACTACGACCTCCCGTCGCACCGGTACGCGGACGCGGTGCGCGCGGGGGCCGTCGAGATCGGCTCGAAGGAACTGGTCCGCAGACTGACGGAGGCGGGGCTGCGGAGGCGCAAGGGGCGGTAAGTTCGGGTCTTTTCAAGCCCCGCCGGCGTTTGAGGCGCGGGGTTCGGGGCGGAGCCCCGTGACGTCGGGAACGCTCCCGGAACCGGCGACGACCCTGGAAGTCGTCCGCCGATGCAGCCGCACCGACACCCCGGTCAACGCCAGCGCGACCACCGTCATCGCACCCCCGGCCCACGCCGTGGCCGGATACCCGAGATCCGCGTCGATGACCGTGCCGCCGAGCCACGGCCCACCCGTGTTGCCCAGGTTGAACGCGGCGGTCGTGGTGGCGCCCGCAAGAGTGGGCGCGGCGCCCGCCACGTTGAACATCCGGGCGTTGAGGGCCGGCGCCGTGTAGAAGGCGGAGAAGCCGAGCAGGAACGACAGGGCCACCGCCGCGACCGCGAAATGGCCGAGCACGGCGAGCGCCGCGAGGAAGACGGTGGACGCGGTGATGCCGGTCATCAGCACCCCGAAGAGGTGCGCGTCGGCGATCCGCCCGCCCAGCGTCGTACCGGCGAGCGCGCCGATCCCGAACAGGGCGAGGACGGCCGGAACCCAGCTCGCGGGCAGCCCCGCGACGTCCGTCAGGAGCGGCGAGAGATAGCTGAACGCGCAGAACACGCCGCCCGCGGCGAGCGCGGTGACGGCGATGGACAGCCACACCTGGCGGTCGGCGTAGATGCTCAACTCCCGCTTGAGGCGCGGCCGTTCGGCGGGCAGCGGGATCCTCGGCACGAGCGTCACGATGCCGACGAGGGCGATGGCGGAGGCCACGCCGACCGCCCAGAACGCGGCGCGCCAGCCGAGCCCGTCGCCGAGGAACGCGCCCGCGGGGACGCCGAGCACGTTCGCGATCGACAGGCCGCCGATCATCACGGCCATGGCGCGGGCCCGCTGGTTCACCGGCACCATCGCGATGGCGACGGCCGCACCGACCGCCCAGAACCCGGCGCAGGCGAGCGCCGAGACGACACGGGACGCGAACAGGACCGCGTACGAAGGGGCGAGCGCGCCCGCGACCTGGCCCAGGCCGAACACCGTGATGAGCGAGATCAGGGTGGTCCTGCGCGGCAGCCGCAGCGTCGCCACGGCGAGCAACGGGGCGCCGACCACCATGCCGATCGCGAAGGCGGAGATCAGCAGCCCGGCCTGCGGGATCGTGACGTCCATGTCGTCGGCGACCGCCGGGAGGATCCCGGAGAGCATGAACTCGCTGGTCCCGAGGGCGAAGACGCTCAGACCGAGGATGTGGACGGCCACGGGCATACGGGAGTTGGAGCGGGGGTCTGGTGAGCCGGGGGAGTCCGGACTGGGCTGTGGGGACATGTAAGGAGCCAACCTGGGTGTGACAGGTGGCATTCCCGGACGGGCGGGTCGTGGCGCACCGTTCGTACGCCGTTCACACGCACCGCCGCACGCACCGCCGCACGTACCGCCCCGCGCCGCGTCAGGGAGTCAGCAGCTCCAGCTCGGCGGTCAGGTTCTCGCGGGCGGCGGACTCCCAGTGGGACCTGCCGTGCGGGGTGCGGAACAGCCGTGGCAGGCCGAGGAGCTGGCGCAGCACCCCGGCGCGCCCCTCGCGGAACGCCTCGTCCGGCACGAACGCGTACTCCTCGCGGACGGCCTTGGTGTACGCGGCGTAGGCGGGGGCGGGCGCGGCCAGGATCGCCAGGTCGGCATCGCACAGGGCCTCCCCGTCGGCGTCGTCCTCGGCCGGGTCGTGGGTGACGGTGAGCAGGACGAGGCGCACCACCTCGGCGACGTCCTCGGGGCTCAACCCGGCCTCCGCCAGGGCGCGTTCGGCGAGGGCGGCGGACCGCTCCTCATTCTCCGAGCGGTCGGGCCGGTACACCGCGTCGTGGAACCAGGCCGCGAGCCGTACGAGCTCGGGCCGCTCCGCGTGCTCCTCCAGCACGTCGATGTGGTCGAGCACCGCCGTCAGATGGTCGACCGTGTGGTACTTCCGCTGCGGCTCGGCCCACCGGGCCAGAAGATTGTCGGCGTACGGGTAGGGGTCGAGGTCCGGGTTCGCCGTCGCGGTGCGCAGGGTACGGGCCCAGCGCTCACGCAGTTCCGGGGTGTCCGTGGAGTCGTGGTCCGTCATGGGGCCGACCCTAGCCAAATCAAGCCCCGCCGGCGTTTGAGGCGCGGGGCCCGGGGCAGAGCCCCGCAACCGGCGGACGGTCGACCGGAAAGAAAACCGTTCGCCCCGACGGCAGCCGTCCCGTAAACTCCCCCGTCTGCCCGCCTCCCCGCACCGACACCCGTCGAACCGCAGGAGCGCCGCCGACCGGACGGAAACCGGCCGGGAACGTTGTACACGCGTACCTGGATCCGGAGGCAGCACCCCGTGAGCACGTCACCGTCGTCGTCCGCGCCCTCGACCTCACCGCTCGAGCGCGAGCGCGCGCATCTGGTCTCGTCCCGCTCCGCCCTGCGCGCGATGCGCGAGGACGCGGAGGCGCTCGACATCCGCGACGTCACCGCGAACTGGGTGAACGCCGAGGTGCTCCAGCACCAGATCGACGAGCGGATCAAGGCGCTCGCCGACCTCAGCCACACCCCGCTGTTCTTCGGCCGGCTCGACTATCTGCACGCACCGGGGGCGGACGTCGCCGAGGGCGCCGAGGGCGAGAAGTTCTACATCGGGCGGCGGCACGTGCACGACGCCGAGGGCGACCCGATGGTGATCGACTGGCGCGCGCCCGTGTCCCAGCCGTTCTACCGGGCCTCCAAGAAGGACCCGATGGACGTCGCGCTGCGCCGCCGCTTCGGTTACACGGGCGGCGACCTCACCGCGTACGAGGACGAGCACCTCACCGACCCGTCGGAGGCGGAGCGGACCAGCAAACTGCTCCAGCAGGAGATCGAGCGGCCGCGCGTCGGCCCGATGCGCGACATCGTTGCCACCATTCAGCCGGAGCAGGACGAGATCGTCAGGAGCGGGCTCGCCGGGTCCGTGTGCGTGCAGGGCGGCCCCGGGACCGGAAAGACGGCGGTGGGCCTGCACCGCGTCGCGTACCTCCTGTACGCGCACCGGGAGCGCCTGGCCCGCACCGGGACGCTGGTCATCGGGCCGAACGCGTCCTTCCTCCACTACATCGAGCAAGTGCTGCCCGCGCTCGGCGAGTTGGAGGTCAAGCAGGCGACGGTGGACGACCTCGTCGCGCATGTGGAGGTGCGGGGCGTCGACGATGCCGCAGCCGCCCTGGTGAAGGGCGACGCGCGGATGGCCGAGGTGCTGCGGCGGGCGCTGCGCTCGCACATCGCGCTGCCGAGCGAGGGCATCGTGGTGGTGCGGGGCTCGCGCCGCTGGCGGGTCGCCTCGTACGAACTGGAGGAGATCGTACGGGAGTTGATGGCCCGCGACATGCGGTACGGGGCGGCGCGCGAGGCCCTGCCGCAGCGGATCGCGCACGCCGTGCTCGTCCAGATGGAGCGTGCGGGCGAGGCGCCCGACGACCGGGTGCAGAACGCGGTGGCGCGCAATGCCGCCGTGAAGGCCGCGGTCAAGGAGATCTGGCCGCCCGTCGACCCCGCGAAGCTGGTGCTGCGGCTGCTCTCGGATGCCGCCTTCCTGGCCGAGCACGCGGGCGGGCTGCTCGACGAGGACGAGCAGAAGACGGTGCTGTGGACCAAGCCTGCGCGGAGTGTGAAGAGCGCCAAGTGGGCCGCCGCGGACGCCGTGTTGATCGACGAGGCGATGGACCTGATCGGGCGGACGCACTCGCTGGGCCATGTGGTGCTCGACGAGGCGCAGGACCTGTCGCCCATGCAGTACCGGGCCGTCGGGCGGCGCGCGACGACGGGCTCGGTGACGGTACTCGGGGACCTGGCGCAGGGTACGACGCCGTGGGCGACGCGGAGCTGGGACGAGGCGCTGTCCCACCTCGGCAAGCCGGACGCGGTGGTGGAGGAGCTGACGGCGGGCTTCCGTGTGCCGACGGACGTCATCGCGTACGCGTCCCGGCTGCTGCCGGACATCGCGCCGGGGCTCACGCCCGTGGCGTCGGTCCGGGAGAACCCGGGGGCGTTCGAGGTGCGGACGGTGGCCGGGTCCGGGGACGTGGTGGCGGCGTGCGTCGAGGCGCTGCGGAACGAGGGCTCGGTCGGGCTCATCGCGGCGGACGCGCGGTGCGAGGCGCTGGGCGAGGCGCTGGCGGAGGCGGGGTTGCGGTACCTCGCACCGGGCGAGGAGACGACGGCGGAGGCGCGTCTGACACTGGTCCCGGCGTCCCTGGCCAAGGGCCTCGAATACGACTACGTGGTCCTGGACGAACCGGCGGCCGTGGTCGACGGCGAACCGGACGAACGGACGGGCCTGCGCCGCCTGTACGTGGCGCTGACCCGAGCGGTCTCGGGCCTGGTGGTGACCCACACGTCCCCGTTGCCGGAACAACTGGCCTAACCGTGGCCGGGGCCTCCGGTGTTGGTCACGCGGCACCGGGGGCCGCCTTGCCCACCCTGCCGCCCAAGGCGGCAGATTGCCCAAGGCGAGGCAAATCAAGCCCCTGCGGCGATTGAGCAGCGGGGTCCGGGGCGGAGCCCCGAGTCGTAGGGGCGGCTACCCGTCCAGCGCCTCACGCCACACCCGCACCGCATCCGCCGAAACGGGAGCCGACCAACCCGCGGGGCGACTCGCCCCGCCGATGTGGAACGCCGACACCCCCGCCGCCCGCAACCCCGGCACATGGTCGAGGCGGAGCCCCCCGCCCACCAGGATCTGCTGCTCGTACCCCGGCTCACCGGAGACGGACCGCCCCGCCTCCGCGAGGAGCACGTCGAGCCCCGCGTCCACCCCGTCCGCCGACCCGGCCGTGAGGTACGTGTCGAGCCCCGGCAGGTCCGCCAGCTGCTTGCGCAGCGCATCGCGGTCGGCGGCCCGGTCGATCGCCCGGTGGAACGTCCACCGGCAGCCGTCAAGACCTGCCACGACCGACTCCACCGCGGCCAGGTCCGGACCCCCCTGCTCGTCGAGGAACCCGAGCACGAACTCGTCCGCCCCCGCCGCGCGCAGCGTCTTCGCGGCACGCACGAGCGCGCTCGTGTCGCCCGCTGCGAACCCGTCGGTCAGTCGGAGCATCACGCGCAGCCGGATGTCCACGGCCTCGCGGATCGCGGAGAACGTCTCCACGGACGGCGTGAGTCCGTCCGCCGCCATGTCCGTGACCAGCTCGAGCCGGTCCGCACCCCCGGCCTGAGCGGCGACCGCGTCCTCGGCGTCGAGGGCGATCACCTCCAGGACTGCACGCTCGCTCATGAGGCTCCAGACAGGTCTAGTCCAATGGTCCGCCTGCCCACTTTACGCCGAGGGCCCCGCGATCGCGAGCACTCCCCGCCGCCAGGCCGCCGCGCTTGCGTCAGATACCCCCAGGGGGTATAACTGAACCACGTTGAGAGGTACCCATAGGGGGTACGCGGAACGTACTCGGCCGCACCCCGCAATCGAGGAGGCACCATGTCGGCGCACACCGTCGTCCCGCCCGAACAGGTGGAACTGGCCATCGGCGGCATGACCTGCGCGTCGTGCGCGGCTCGTGTCGAGAAGAAGCTCAACCGCATGGACGGCGTCGAGGCGACCGTCAACTACGCGACCGAGAAGGCCAAGGTCAGCTACGCGGAAGGCGTCGAGGTCGCGGACCTCATCGCCACCGTCGAGGCCACGGGGTACACGGCGAAGCCGCCCGCTCCCCCCGCCGCCCCCACCGGGGCCGCGGCGGGCGAGGGAGAGGACGAGGGGGAATCCACGGAGGACGGCCGCGAGCTGCGCACGCTGCGGGAGCGGCTGATCACCTCCATCGTGCTCGCCGTGCCCGTCATCGCGATGTCGATGATCCCGGCCCTCCAGTTCGAGTACTGGCAGTGGCTGTCCCTGACCCTCGCCGCGCCCGTCGTCGTGTACGCGGCCTGGCCCTTCCACAAGGCCGCCTTCACCAACGCACGGCACGGCGCCGCGACGATGGACACGCTGGTCTCGGTCGGAGTGTCCGCCGCGTTCCTGTGGTCGCTGTGGGCGCTGTTCTTCGGTACGGCCGGCATGCCCGGCATGACGCACCCCTTCGAGCTGACCATCGCCCGCACCGACGGTGCGGGGAACATCTATCTGGAGGCCGCCGCGGGCGTCACCGCGTTCATCCTCGCGGGCCGCTACTTCGAGGCCCGCTCCAAGCGGAAGGCGGGCGCCGCGCTGCGGGCGCTGCTGCACCTGGGCGCCAAGGACGTGACCGTCGTACGCGACGGTGGGCGCGAGGAGACCATTCCCGTGGGCGAGCTGAAGGTCGGGGACCGGTTCCTCGTGCGGCCCGGCGAGAAGATCGCCACGGACGGCGCGGTCGTCGAGGGCACCTCCGCCGTGGACGCCTCCATGCTCACCGGCGAGTCCGTGCCCGTCGAGGTCGAGACCGGCGACGCCGTCACGGGCGCCACGCTGAACGTCGGCGGGCGGCTCGTCGTCGAGGCGACCCGCGTCGGCTCCGACACCCAGCTCGCCCGGATGGCGAAGCTCGTCGAGGACGCGCAGAACGGCAAGGCCGCGGCCCAGCGGCTCGCCGACAGGATCTCCGCGGTGTTCGTGCCGGTGGTCATCGCGCTCGCCCTCGCCACGCTCGCCTTCTGGCTGCTCAAGGGGGAGGGGCTGACCGCCGCCTTCACCGCGGCCGTCGCCGTACTGATCATCGCCTGCCCGTGCGCCCTCGGGCTCGCGACGCCCACCGCCCTCATGGTCGGCACCGGCCGCGGCGCCCAGCTCGGCATTCTGATCAAGGGCCCGGAGGTCCTGGAGACCACCCGCAAGGTCGACACGATCGTCCTCGACAAGACCGGCACCGTCACCACCGGCCGGATGACCCTGCTCGACGCGCACACCGCCGAGGGCGTCGAGCGGGCCGAGGCGCTGCGCCTCGTCGGCGCCCTTGAGCACGCGTCCGAGCACCCGATCGCGCAGGCCGTGGCGGCGGGGGCGGCAGCCGAGGTCGGCACGCTGCCGACACCCGAGGACTTCGTGAACGTCCCCGGGCTCGGCGTCCAGGGCGTCGTGGACGGACACGCGGTGCTGGTCGGCCGCGAGCAGTTGCTGAAGCAGTGGGAGATCAAGCTCCCGGAGGGGCTCGCGAAGGCGAAGGCAGAGGCCGAGGCGGCCGGGCGGACGGCGATCGTCGTGGCCTGGGACGGCGAGGCGCGCGCGGTCCTCGAGGTCGCCGACGCGGTGAAGGAGACCAGCGCGGAGGCGGTCGAGCGGCTGCGCGGGCTCGGCCTGCGGCCGGTGCTGCTGACCGGGGACAACGAGGCGGTGGCCCGTTCCGTCGCCGCCGAGGTCGGCATCACGGACCCGGCGGACGTCATCGCCGAGGTGCTCCCGCAGGACAAGGTCGACGTCGTCAAGCGCCTTCAGGGCGAGGGGCGTTCGGTGGCCATGGTCGGCGACGGCGTCAACGACGCGGCGGCGCTCGCGCAGGCCGACCTCGGGCTCGCGATGGGCACGGGGACGGACGCGGCGATCGAGGCCGGCGACCTCACCCTCGTACGGGGTGATCTGCGGGCGGCGGTCGACGCGATCCGGCTCTCGCGGCGGACGCTGAACACGATCAAGAGCAACCTGTTCTGGGCCTTCGCCTACAACGTGGCGGCGCTGCCGCTCGCCGCGGCCGGGCTGTTGAACCCGATGATCGCGGGGGCGGCGATGGCGTTCTCGTCGGTGTTCGTGGTCGGCAACAGCCTGCGGCTGCGGAGGTTCAAGGGGCAGGTGTCGTAGGCCCGGTGTCGTGGACCGGAAGGGCGCCGTAAGGGGCGGTACAGTCGCCGGACTGTGACCGCCCCTTCACGCTGTGCGTACGCCCTTCTGTCCCTGTCCGTCGCCGCGCTGGTCGCGCTCTGCGCGCTGCGGGGGCTGCCGATGGCGGACGTTCTCGTCTACCGGGCCGAGGGGGCCGCGGTGCTCGCCGGCGGCGGCGATCTGTACGGGTTCGCCGTCACGGAGTGGCGGCTGCCCGCCACCTACCCGCCGTTCGCGGCGCTGCTCTTCGCGCCGACGGCATGGGTGCCGCCGACCGCCCTCAAGGCCGCCTTCCTCCTCGGCAACATCGCGCTGGTCGTGGTGCTGGTCGGGCTGTCCTGCCGGTTCGCGGGGCTGCGGGTGTCGCGGGCGGGTGTGTGCGCGGTCGCCGGGCTCGCGCTGTGGCTCGAACCGGTCTTCCAGACGGTGCTGTTCGGGCAGATCAACCTGGCTCTCGCCTGCCTGATCCTGTGGGATCTGACGCGGCCGCCCGGGGCGCCGGGCAAGGGCCTCGCGCTCGGCATCGCGACCGGCGTCAAGCTCACGCCCGCCGTCTTCATCGTCTACCTGTTCCTCGCGGGAAGGCGCCGTGAGGCGGCGCACGCGGTGGCCGGGTTCGTCGGCACGGTCGTGGTGGGGGCGCTCGTCCTGCCGTACGCGAGCGGGGAGTTCTGGACGCGGCGGCTGTACGAGACGGGGCGGGTCGGCAAGGCGTGGATCGTCGACAACCAGTCCTTGCAGGGGCTGGTGGCGAGGGTGCTGCACGATCCCGAGCCGGGGCTGTGGTGGGCCGTGCCGGCCGGGGTCGTCGCGGTGGTGGGGCTGTACGCGGCGCGTCGCCTACCGGCTGCCCGGGGGGTGGTCCTGGTGGCGTTCACGGCGCTGCTCGTGTCCCCCATCAGCTGGTCGCACCACTGGGTGTGGTGTGTACCGCTGATCGCAGTGGTGTGGAAGGAAGGCCACCGCCGCACGGCGTGGGCGCTCGCGGCCCTCTTCACGTCCCGCACGATGTGGCTCCTGCCGCACGCGGGAGACCTGGACCTCCACCTCCCCTGGTGGCAACAACCCCTGGCCTCCCCGTACGCCCTGGTCGGCGTGGCCCTTCTGGGCGGCGCCGTGGCAGCGCCCCACCGCACACCACCCGCGGCACCGGGCGCCGCCTTGCCCACCCTGCTGCCCAAGGCGGCAGATTGCCCAAGGCGGTAGCGGCCCACGGCCCCTGCGAGCCCGACGCCCCGCGACGGGTGGGCCATTCAAGCCCCTGCGGCGATTGAGCAGCGGGGTCCGGGGCGGAGCCCCGTGGCGTGTGCGGACGGCGCCGGAAACGTGACCCGGTGGACTCCGGCAGGAGGTGTGTCAGCTCTCCGCGAGGAGTTCGTCCGCGTCGACGATCCGGTAGGCGTACCCCTGCTCCGCCAAGAACCGCTGCCGATGCGCCGCGAAGTCCTGGTCGATCGTGTCCCGCGCGACCACGGAGTAGAACCGCGCCTCGTGCCCGTCCGCCTTCGGCCGCAGCACACGGCCGAGCCGCTGCGCCTCCTCCTGGCGCGAGCCGAACGTTCCGGACACCTGGATCGCGACCGTCGCCTCCGGCAGGTCGATGGAGAAGTTCGCGACCTTGGAGACGACCAGGACGGAGATCTCGCCCTGCCGGAACGCCTCGAAGAGCTTCTCGCGCACCGCGTTCGTCGTCTCGCCCTTGATGACCGGCGCGTCCAGGTGCTCGCCCAGCTCGTCGAGCTGGTCGATGTACTGCCCGATGACGAGCGTCTGCTCACCCCGGTGCTTGCGGACCAGCGCCTCCGTCACCTTCTGCTTCGTCGCCGTCGTCGCACAGAACCGGTACTTCTCCTCGGCCTCGGCGGTCGCGTACGCGAGCCGCTCGGAGTCCGTCAGGTTCACCCGGACCTCGACGCAGTCGGCGGGCGCGATGTAGCCCTGCGCCTCGATCTCCTTCCACGGCGCGTCGAACCGCTTGGGCCCGATCAGCGAGAAGACATCGGACTCCCGCCCGTCCTCACGTACGAGCGTCGCGGTGAGACCGAGCCGCCGCCGCGCCTGGAGATCGGCCGTGAACTTGAAGACCGGCGCCGGCAGCAGATGCACCTCGTCGTAGACGACCAGACCCCAGTCACGGGAGTCGAACAGCTCCAGGTGCGGGTACACACCCTTCCGCTTCGTCGTCAGGACCTGGTACGTCGCGATGGTGACCGGGCGGATCTCCTTCTTCGTACCGCTGTACTCACCGATCTCGTCCTCGGTGAGCGAGGTCCGCCTCACGAGCTCGTGCTTCCACTGCCGCGCGGAGACGGTGTTCGTGACGAGGATCAGCGTGGTCGCCTTCGCCTCGGCCATGGCCCCGGCGCCGACCAGCGTCTTACCGGCACCGCACGGCAGCACGACGACACCGGAACCGCCGTGCCAGAAGTTCTCGACGGCCTGCTTCTGGTACGGGCGCAGGGACCACTCGGACTCGTCGAGCGCGATCTCGTGCGCCTCGCCGTCCACGTACCCCGCGAGGTCCTCGGCGGGCCAGCCCAGCTTCAGCAGCGTCTGCTTGATCTGCCCGCGCTCGGAGGGGTGCACGGCGACGGTGTCGGCGTCGATCCGGGCGCCGACCAGCGGCTGGATCCGCTTCGAACGCAGGATCTCCTCGAGGACGGGCCGGTCGGTGCTCGTGAGTACGAGCCCGTGCGCCGGGTGCTTGCTGAGTGTGAGCCGCCCGTAGCGGTCCATCGTCTCGGCGATGTCGACGAGCAGCGCATGCGGCACGGGGTAGCGGGAGAACTCCACCAGCGCGTCCACGACCTGCTCCGCGTCATGCCCGGCGGCCCGCGCGTTCCACAGCCCGAGCGGCGTCACCCGGTAGGTGTGGATGTGCTCGGGAGCCCGCTCCAGCTCGGCGAACGAGGCGATGGCCCGGCGGCAGGCGTCGGCCTTCTCGTGGTCGACCTCGAGGAGCAGGGTCTTGTCGCTCTGGACGATGAGTGGACCGTTCACGTACGCACTTCCTTCCGCACGGGCCAAACGTCCAGTGTGCCGCATCCCGGCAGAAGGGGGGCGTCACTGGTCGGAGAGCTCCGCCACCCCCGTCACCCGGTGCAGCGGATAGGTGCGGACCTCGTCGGCCGTGTGGTCGTACGCCGTGACGAAGCCGCCCTCGACGCGGACGGGGGCGATGACGCGCTGGCTCGCGGCGCCCTCCGCGTTGACGTAGCCGATCCACAGGGCCTCGCCGGTGAGGACCGCGGCCTGCATCGTGGCGAGGGTCTCGGCGGAGCCGGTGCGCGGCAGCTCCCCGTTGCCGGGGTGGGCGGGGGCCTGCTTGCGGGGGGCCGTGGAGGCGGCGTCGCCCGCGCGGATCGCCCGCAGCGCCGCGTCGACGAGCGTGTCGTCGGGCAGCGGCGGGCCGTCGGGGACCGGGTCGGGCGCGGTGCGGGGCGGCGTGCGGTGGGCGTGCGCGCGGGCGATCAGGACGTCGCCCTCGGGGGTCTCGGCGGCCGGGGCGAAGCCCATGGAGCGCAGGCCTTCGAGGAGCGTGCCGGGGTCGGCCTGGGCCGCGAGGACGGTCGGCGCGAGGCGGCGCAGGCGCAGCGGAGCGGACCGCTTGTCCGCGAGGATCTCGCCGAGCACGGCGTCGTCGTCGCAGCGCACGTACGCGGAGGCCGCACCGATCCGCAGGTGGCCGTGGCGGCGGGCGACGTCGTCGATGAGGTAGGCGAGGGGCTGCGGGACCGGCGTCCGGGAGTGCTGGGTGAGGAACGCCTGGAGGTCGGATGCGGTGCGGCCGGCGTCGAGCGCGCGGCGCACCGAGCCCGGCGTGAAGCGGTAGACCGTCGCGCCGCCCTTCGACTCGACGTCCGCCAGCACGGAGAGGGCGTCCGCGAGCGGGCGCTCCAGGGGGCCCGGCGCGACCGCCGTGAGGTCGGCCTGGAGGAGGACGTGGTCGAGCGGTTCGGGCAGCAGCGGCGCCAGCAGCTTCGCGGCGCGGGCGGCGGCGAGGGCCGCCTCGGCGGGGGTGAGGGGGTGCGGGGCGGCGTGGTCGTCGGCCTGGGGCTGGAGCAGCGCCCTGCCGTGCGCCGAGAGCGCTCCGCGGCCGGTGACGCCGAGCAGTTCGGCCTCGGCGAGCGTCCACCGGGCGAGGCGGGTGCGCAGGTCCAGGGCGGCAGGCGAGGGCCGCTCCCAGGTGAGGCGCTCGATCACGGAGTCCGGTTCGGGGGAGGAACCCTCCGGCAGTTCGTCGAGCAGCAGGGCGAGGACCCGGCCGCGCACCTCGGGGGCCGCCGAACGGTCCAGGTGCGGGCCGAGGGCGGACAGCGTCCTGTCCTTGCCGTCACGGCCGCCGACGAGTCCCGGCGTGCGGGTCGCCGGGAGCCAGGCCGCGGCGAGGCGCTCCCAGCGCTCGGCGGGCGGCAGCAGCACCCACTCGTCGTACGCGGGGGTGGCCGCGTACCGCTCGTCCGCCTCGCCATCGGAGGCCAACAGGCCCGCGGCGTAGGCGAGTTCGACCCAGAAGGCGGCGGTCGGCTCGGGGCTGTCGAGGGCGACGGCGGTGCGCTTGAGGTCGCGGACGCTGAGCCCGCCCGCGCGAAGAACGGCAGGTCCCCCCTCGTCCCAGTCCTTCAGCAGCTCCTCCACGGTCGACACCGCCGTGTACGCCTCGGCGGCGGCGGCCGCGTCCACAACCTGTGGACGGTGCGCCGTCTTCTCCCGTACGGGGGGTGCGAGGGGCTGGAGTTCGCGGTGCGCCCGGCCGCCGCGCAGGTGGAGGGCGACCTCGCGGGGCAGCACCACGGTGCCGGGGGTGGTCGGTACGAGCAGGCCGCGGTCGAGCAACCACCGCAGGTGCGCGGCCGGTTGGGCCGTGACCTGACCGTACGGGGGTCCCCAGACGAGCCGGTTCAGCACCTCGACGGACTCGGTCGGCGCCTCGTCGAGCAGCGCCGACATCCGGGTCGGGTCGGTGAACAGGGCGGTGAGCGCGGCGATGGCCGACACGGGGTCGTGCGTGGACGGGAGGCCCGCCGCCGCGACGATCTCCTGCACGCGGCCCGGTGACATCCCGGACGTGACCTCGGCGACGGTCGGGCCGAGGCCGGTCGGGGACGGGTGCTGGGGGGTGGGCGCGAGCAGTTCGCGGGCGGTGCGGACGAGGCGCAGCTGGTCGTCGCCGCCCCAGACGAGGGCCTGGCCGCGGAGGGTGCCGACGGCGCGGGGGAGCGCGGCGACGGAGTCCTCGCCGGGCAGGAGCGACTCCAGCGTCTCGTACGTCGTCGGGTCCGGGGCCACCGCGAGGGCCTGCGCCACCTGTTGCGTGTAGCGGTCCAGGCGGTCGAGGGCGCGGATCACCGAGGCGCGGGTGCCGGCGCGGGTGGCGAGCTGCGTCATGTCGTTCGGCACGGGGCCGAGCAGATCGGGGCGCGAGCGCAGGAGCGCCGCGAGGGACCCGTCGTCGCGCGCGCGGAGCGCTTCCGCGAGGGATCGGGGTGCTGCGGCGGCCGTCTGCTCGTCACTGCTCATCCCACCCACGGTAGCGGGTGCGGGGGCGGTGCCCCTTTGTTGCGGTTTGCCGGGGTGGGCGGGGCCGGTGTGTTGCGGTGGACCGGGGTTCGTGGTGGGGCCGGTTGTTCGTGTGGCGTGGTGCGGGGGTGGGTTGGCGGTTGGGGGTGGGGCCAGTCGTTTGTGTGGCGCGGTGCGGGGTCGTGGTGGGGCCGGTTGTTTGTGTGGCGTGGCGCGGGGTGTGGTTGCCGCCCCGGGGCTGGGGCCTGCGGTCTGCGCTGCGCGGCACCGGCGCGGCGCGGACCGATGTTGCCCCCCCGCTGGTCTCCCACCCGCCGCCCCCTCCGGGGGCTCCGGTGGTCCGGATCTCGGCCGCCGTACCGGAGTGGCGCCTGCTGTTCCGTTGCGCGGCACTGGTCGCGGTGACCTCCGCTCGTCTCCCTCCGCCCGCCCCCTCCGGGGGCTTCGGCGCCCCGGCCGCCGCGCCGGAGCGGTGCTCGCCGTTTCGTTGCGCGGCGCCGTGCCCGACGCCGCGAGGTGTCGTCGAAACGGCCGGGGAGCTGCCCCGGCCACACACCCGGGAATGGCCTTGCCCTCTTGGGGGAACGTGCCTGGCGGAGGCAGCCTGGTGAGGGCCGAGTTGTTCGTCGCGGGGTGGGTGGGCGTGAATCAAGCCAGTTCGTGGACCCGGCGAGGGGCGCGAGCTCGTCGGGCGGCCAGGGCCGGGGCGCAGCCCAGGCAAAACCCCGGCGCGGCCTTGGCGATCGGCCCCGCGGACTTCGGGCCGAAGCCCCCGGAGGGGCGGGCGGGTGGGAGATGGGCGAGGAAACTGGCCCGGGATCCGGGATCCGGCACCAGCACCAGTCACCCGATGCTCGGCAACCACCCCCTCCCGGCCCTCGACACGGACGCAGGCTCGCCCCGGCGCGCCGAGTACCGGCTCACCCGCGCCAATCCCTGGCCCGGGCCCCCGGCCCACCACGCCAAACCCTGGACCCGGGCCCGGCCCACCCCCGACCACCAGGGACCCCGGCCCACCCGCGACCCCCGGGGACCGGGGAGCGGTCGGGTGGATGCATTCGCGATACCGTCGGAACGTCAACAGCGCCACCCCGGAGGGGACTTCGTGGGGATCGAGAGTGATCAGATCGTCTTCGACTACCTGAGCAAGGTCGGAGACCTGGCCCAGTCGCGGCAACTGCCGTCGTCCGCGCGTATGCGACTCGTCGCGGACCTGCGCACCGAGATCGACCGGCGCCGCACGGCCGGCGGCGCCGAAAGCCCCGCCGCCGTCCGCAAGTTGATCGACAGGCTCGGGACCCCGGACCAGATCGTCGCCGGCGCGAAGGACGGCGACGGCACCTACGATTTCGGCGCTGCGGGCGACGACGAGCCCGAGCAGGGCAAGGGAGCGCTCGGCCGCATCGTGCCGAAGGCCCGCGCACCGCGCGCGCCCCGCGCCCCGCGCCCACCCCGCGTACGCCGCAAGGCCGCACCCGACGAGCCCCCCGTGGACGCCGACGAAGGCCCCGCCCCCGTGCACCTCGCCGGCACCGACGAACTGGGCACGATCGAGACCGCCGACTGGTGGCGCGCCGGAGGCGGCGGCATACCGGGCACCGAGATCGACGACGTGCCGGGGTTCGTCGGCGGCATAGAGATCCCCGACATCCTCAAGCCGCCGGGCGCAGGCCGCGGCCCCGACCTCCGCAAGCGCCCGCTCCCCGAACCGGCCGGGTACGAGGAGTACGAGGACGACGACGCCGACGACGGCGAAGAGGACGACGACGCCGAGGGCGACGCGAAGTCCGGCCCCTTCGGCGCCCGCCGCCTGTTCCGGCCCCGCCGCGCGTCCGGCCGCGTGCCCCGCGCCTCCTTCGGACGTTCCTTCACCCAGCCGTTCCTGCTGCTCGCCGCCCTCGCCCTGGTCGTCGGCGCCGTGCTCGGCAACATCCTCGTGCTGCTGATCGGCTGGGCCGTCGTCTACCTGTCCCGGCAGCTGACCATGGGGCAGAAGAAGTGGGCGGTGTTCGGCCTGCCGGGAGCCGCCGCGCTCGCCGGCATCGTCTGGCTGTGGGGGCGTGGCGACGGCCGGTGGGGCGATGCGATAGCCGACGGCCGGCTCAGCGGCGCGCTCGACGAGACGTGGCCGTGGGTGCTGCGGTGCGCGGCGTTCGCCTCCGCGCTCTACCTGGTGTGGCGGGCACGCTCACCCAGGCTCTAAGGCCTGTCGTCGAACGCCTGTCGTCGAACGCCTGACGTCAAACGCCCGTCGTCAGGCTCCCAGGTCCGACTGCACCTCGGAGAGGATCTGCTCGGCCGCCGTGTACCCGACGCCCTGAGCCCACAGGTCGTCGTTGACGTTGTAGACGCGGCTGTCCCGCACCGCCCTGATGCCGCGCCACTGGCCGCTCGTGGTGGCCTCCGCGACCTGGGCCAGGCCCGGATTCCCGTACGTGGACGTGAAGATCGCGTCCGCGTCCGCCCTGCCGATCTGCTCGGCCCCCACGTCGTACGAGAGTCCGCCCCTGGCCTGCTTCGTGATCGCCGGACGGCCGAGGCCCACGTCGGACAGGACCGTGGCGGCGGGGGTCCGCCCGCCGAGGATGCGGATGTCGGAGCCCGCGACGAACCGGACGACGTTGACCTCGGTCCGTGCCGCCGCGCCCGCGCCGCCGACGGCCTTGGTGACGGCGTCGACATGTTCCTTGTACGTGGCCGCGACCTGCCGGGCCCGCGTCTTCTCGCCGAGCGCGTCGGCGTGCACGCGGAAGTTCCGCTTCCACTCCGCGTCGGAGGACCCGGTGAGAACGGTGGGGGCGATGGTGGTGAGCTGCTTGTAGCGGCGCCCGTCGTGGGCCTTGTCGCCGAGGATCAGGTCGGGCTTCAGAGCGGCGATCTTCTTGAGGTCGGGGCTGTTCCGCTCGCCGACCTCGGTGATGCCCTTGGTCTTCGGCGCGGGCAGGTACGAGAGGAAGGGCTGATCGCCGCCCGCCCCGGTGGCTCCCACGGGCCGGATGCCGAGGGTGATCGCGGAGTCGAGCCCGGCGGTGTTCAGGACGACCACGCGCTCGGGAACGTTCTTGACCTTGACGCCGCCCATGGCGGTGTCGACCGTGTGGCTGCCGGAGGCCTTGGCGGCGGGCTTCGCGGCGCCCCCGTCGTCGTCCGAGCTGCACGCGGAGAGGGCGAGCGCGAGGGCGAGGGCGAGCGCGGCACCGAGGGCGGGGCGGGTGTGCTTCATGGGCGCCCATGGTGCCCCTGGGATCGCCTGTGGGGAAGCCGTCACGGGTGCGGATCGGCCTCGGGGACGCCGTGGCCGGAGAGGCAGAATGGGGCCCATGGCTCCCCACACAGATCCCACGTCCGCCGTCCCCACCGGCCCCACCGTCGGCTTCGACCTCGACATGACGCTGATCGACTCCCGGCCCGGCATCCGGGCCACCTGGGTCGCGCTGTCCGAGGAGACCGGGATGCGGATCGACGCGGATCTGATCGTCTCGCGCCTGGGACCGCCGCTGACCGAGGAGTTGGCGTACTGGTGCCCGCCGGAGCAGATCCCGGCCATGGCCGACCGCTACCGTGAGATGTATCCCACATACGCGATCACACCGACGCTGCCGATGCCGGGCGTGCGCGAGACCATCGACGCCGTGCACGCGGCGGGCGGCCGGGCGATCGTCGTCACCGCCAAGTACGAGCCGAACGCCAAGCTGCACCTGGCGCACCTCGGCATCGACGCGGACGCCGTCATCGGCGACCTGTGGGCCGAGGGCAAGGGCCACGCGCTGCGCGAGCACGGCGCGAGCGTCTACGTCGGCGACCACGTCGGAGACGTGCGCGGGGCGCGCACCGCGGAGGCGCTGTCCGTGGGCGTGACGACGGGACCGTGCGACGCCGCCGAACTGCGGGCGGCCGGCGCCGACGTGGTGCTGAAGGACCTGACCGGGTTCCCGGCCTGGCTCGCGGGTTACGTGGCGGAGCGCGCCTGACGGCGCTGCGCGGCGATGCCCCGCAGGACGCCGGCCGCGGCGACGACGAATCCGACGCCCATCAGCATGCACACCGCGTAGGAAATCGGCGGGAACGGGTCGGTGCCGAGGAACAGCGGCGCCATCGTGACGAGGGTGGCGATCGCTCCCACGACGAAGACGATGCCGCCGGCTTTCACGAGGCCGTCGCCGGGGCCGGTCTCGGCCACCGCGGAATTGGCTTTGGTTTTGTCGCGCACTCCACCAGGGTAGTTCCCAGCGCAGAGAGACAAACACGGGCCGAGCAGAGACGGGCGGAGACCGGCGGGCGAACCCTCGGGCGACATCTTGTCACCGGGCCCGAGACCAATAGTCTTGGTGACGGCGGGTCGGACCACGGCCCGCTGTCCTGCTATCCAGCCGCTTTAACCCAGCGATTTCTTCTAGTACGAGGACGAGGACTTCACGTGCCTACCGGCAAGGTCAAGTGGTTCAACAGCGAGAAGGGCTTCGGCTTCCTCTCCCGCGACGACGGCGGCGACGTCTTCGTGCATTCCTCCGTACTTCCCGCAGGCGTGGACGCCCTCAAGCCCGGCCAGCGCGTCGAGTTCGGGGTGGTCGCAGGACAGCGCGGCGACCAGGCGCTCTCGGTCACCATCCTCGACCCGACGCCCTCGATCGCGGCAGCGCAGCGCCGCAAGCCGGACGAACTGGCCTCGATCGTCCAGGACCTGACGACGCTGCTCGAGAACATCACACCGATGCTGGAGCGCGGCCGGTACCCGGAGAAGACGGCGGGCAAGAAGATCGCCGGTCTGCTCCGGGCGGTGGCGGACCAGTTGGACGTCTGACCCGCTACGGGAAGGACAGCGCGTCCGGCGCGAGCGCCGGGACCAGGCCCTCGGCGGCGGCCCGGGTCAGCAGACCGCGGATCGCCGCGTAGCCGTCCTCGCCGAGGTCGGCCGTGAACTCGTTGACGTACAGGCCGATGTGCTGGTCGGCGACGGCCGGGTCCATCTCCTGCGCGTGGTCCATGACGTAACCGCGGCTGGCCTCGGGGTCGTCCCAGGCCATCCGCACCGAGGTGCGCACGGCGTCCGCGTACGAACGCAGCTTCTCCGCACCGAGCGAGCGGCGGGCGATGATCGCGCCGAGCGGGATCGGCAGGCCCGTCGTGGCCTCCCAGTGCTCGCCCATGTCGGCGAGCTTGTGCAGGCCGTAGTTCTGGTACGTGAAGCGGGCCTCGTGGATGACGAGCCCGGCGTCGATCTTGCCGTCGCGCACGGCGGGCATGATCTCGTGGAACGGCATGACGACGATCTCGCCGACGCCGCCACCGGGGACCACGTCCGCGGCCCACAGCCGGAACAGCAGGTACGCGGTCGAGGTCTCGCTCGGCACCGCGACGCGCTTGTCGGACAGGTCCACGCCCGCCTCGCGCGTGAGGACGAGGGGCCCGCAGCCGCGCCCGAGCGCGCCGCCGCACGGCAGCAGCGCGTAGTCGTCGAGGACGTACGGCAGGACCGCGTACGACACCTTGAGGAGCTCGTAGGCGTCCTCGCGGCGCTCGGCGACGCCGTTGGTGATGTCGATGTCGGCGAAGGTCACGTCGAGCGCGGGGGCGCCGGGGACGCGGCCGTGGGCCCAGGCGTCGAAGACGAAGGTGTCGTTCGGGCAGGGCGAGAAGGCGATGCGGGCGGTCTCGGCCCCCGCTGCGGTGTCGGTCATGTGTTCTTCCAACTCTCCAGTACGGGCGCGGTCTTCCCGAACGCGGAGGCCAGCGCGGCGAGCGCGTCACCGATGCGCCAGGCGTCGCGGTCGCGGGGGCCGACGGCGTTGGAGACGGCGCGTATCTCGGCCGCCGCAACGCCGTGCGCGGCGGCGGCCTCGGCGACCCCGAAGCCCTCCATCGCCTCGGCGACGGCGCCGGGGTGGCGCTGCGCGAGCAGCGCGGCGCGGTCGGCGGTGCCGGTGACCGTGGAGACGGTGAGCACGGTGCCGACCGTGGCGGATGCGGCCGACGCGAGATCCCTTACGAGGGACTCCGGCGGCGTGTGGGTGACGGTCCCGAAGCCGAGTTCGGTGACGGGGACGAAGCCCTCGGCGGTCTCGGCGCCCAGGTCGGCGACGGTGATCGCGTCGGCGACCAGGACCGCGCCGGGCGCGGCCGTGAAGCCGCCGCCGATACCGGCCGAGACGACCAGTGTGTACGGGGTGCCCGCGAGTTCGGCCCTGGTGAGCGCGGTCGCGGTGCCTGCCGCGGCGGCCGCGGGGCCCACGCCGACCGCTACGACATCGAGCGAGGGGTGATCGTGCAGCGCGCCCGCCACCGCGTCCCGTTCGGCCGGGACGGCGGTGGCGATCAGGACGCGCGAGGGCGCGGTGTTCGTCAGGAGTCCTTCTCGAGCTTGAACGACCACAGGCCGTACGCCTTGGAGTTGCCGCCCGACAGGATCGTGACGGTGGTCGCGGAACCGGAGGCGCCGTACTGCTGGTTGAAGAAGACACTGCCCGGAACCGTGCGGTAGGTCTTCTTGCTGGCGTCCGTGAGCGGCTGGCCGTTCATCAGGAGCGTCCAGCCCTTCTCCGCGATCTCCGGGTCGACGCCGAAGCGGACCGTGGCGTCCGGGTCCACCTTGATGGACTTGGCGTCCTTGTCCTTCAGGCAGCCCTGGAGGGCGGTCGGCTTCAGGGCGTCGCCGTCGTTGTAGCAGCTGGCCTCGGAGTTCACCGATTCGCGGTCCACCGTGACGGTGGCCATCGGCGTCGGCTTGTCGCAGGCGGAGAGGACGAGCAGTCCGGCGCCGACAACACCGACGGCGGCAGCGGCGCGGCGGTGGCGCTGGGCGAAACGCTGGGAGGTCATGGCGGAAGGCTATCTGGCCCCACCGCTCCCGCTCCGAGTGGGGGAGCTGGTGTCGCGTTTGCGCGCTACGCCACTCGTGCCCGGTGGGTCGGCCCGGAATGCCGTGCCGACGCCAACAGCCCGCGCACCGTGGACAGCCAGCCCGCCGCCACGATGGCCGCAGCGACACACAGTCCGAGCACCCCGTTCAGCGGCAGCGCGATCCCGATCGCCCCGCCGACCACCCACGCCATCTGCAACAACGTCTCCGAGCGCGCGAACGCGGAGGTGCGCACCGCCTCCGGGACGTCCCGCTGGATCGTCGCGTCGAGGGACAGCTTGGCGAGCGCCTGCGCGAACCCGGCGACGGCGCCGAGACACGCCGTCATGAGCGCGCTGAAGAAGACGGCGGACAGCACGGCCACCGCGAGCACCACCGCGAGCACCGTCACGATGATGACCTCGGGGGCCCGCGCCTTCAGCCACGCCCCGACCGCCGTGCCCAGCGCGTTCCCCGCCCCCGCCGACACGCCCACGAGCCCGAGGGAGACCGCCGCGCTCTGCCCGGACAGCGGATGCTCGCGCAGCAGGAACGCCAGATAGAAGATCAGGAAGCCGGACAGACAGCGCAGCGTGGCGTTCGCGGCGAGGGCGTGGGTGACGGCCGGGCCGACCGTCCGCAGGCCCGGCCGGCGCGCCCTGGCCCGCGCGGGACCGTGCAGATGCTCCTCGTCCGCCGCGAGCAGCGCCTTGCTCTCGCCCCGCGCCGAGTCCACCTTGTGCGGCATCGAGTACGACAGGAAGACCCCGCACACGTACAGCACGAAGGCCCCGTAGAGCGGCCACCGCGGGCCGAGCGCCTGGAGGCCCGCCCCGACCGGGGCCGCCGCGCCGGTGGCGAGCAGTCCGCCGAGCGTGACCCGCGAGTTCGCCTTCACCAGCGAGAAGCGGGGCGGCAGCAGGCGCGGCACGACCGCCGAGCGCACCACCCCGTACGCCTTCGACGCGACGAGGACGCCGAGCGCCGCCGGATACAGCTGGAGCCCGCCGCCTGACACGGCGCCCGCGAGGACGAGGGCGAGCAGCGCCCGCGCCAGCATCGACGCGGCCATCGCGGCGCGCCGCCCGTGCGGGACCCGGTCCAGGAGCGGCCCGATGACGGGGGCGAGGAGCGTGAAGGGCGCCATGGTGATCGCGAGATACAGGGCGACCCGGCCGCGCGCCTCGTCCGTCGGCACGGAGAAGAACACCGTCGAGGCGAGGGCGACCGTGATCATGACGTCGCCCGCGCCGTTCAGCGCGTGCAGTTCGATCAGCTTTCCGAGGCCCGACTCGCCCGCGCCGTGGGCGTGCGTCGCTTTGCGGATGCCGCGTGCGGTGCCGGTGAAAGGGAGGTGCAGGGCCCGCCCGATTCTGCGAAGGCGGCTCGGCGCGTCCGACGCGCGCGACGACGCACCCGACGACGACTTGAACGACGACCTACCGGCAGCCACGCTGCAATGGTGCCCCTTGTTCGGGCGAACTAGTGCCGTTATGGACACGCCGGTCGGCTTTCCGGCCAGGTGCGGCTCGTACGTCGGTGTGGGCCCAGGGCGTCAGAGGAGGTAGCGTGCGTAGCGCGCCCGCGGCGGTTGTTCTCGGCCGCGCGCCTCTCGGCCATCCAGCAGAATGGATGGCGTAGGTGCGCCCGGAACGCTCGGGCGCGGACGTCGACGCGGCCCTCCGGTCCGCTCCGCCCGCGCTCCCGCACACAGGACGGCGCACTCGTGAGACGGCGTAGGAGAGAAGCGATACCTGTGAGCGCAGCGACAACGCGAAGCCGCACCCCGGACCGCCTGTGCGCCGAGGCGGTGGACATCGCCCGGGCAGCGGCCGAGGAGGCCGCCGCACCCGGGGTGGTGGGCGAGCACGTCGAAACGGTGGTCGAGGGCGACCGCGTCGTCACGCACCTCTTCGAGTGCAAGGAATTCGGCTACCGGGGCTGGCGCTGGGCCGCCACTGTGGCCCGCGCGTCCCGCGCCAAGTACGTCACCCTCGACGAGGTCGTGCTGCTGCCGGGACCCGATGCCCTCCTCGCGCCCGAGTGGGTGCCGTGGAGCGAGCGGCTGCGCCCCGGCGACCTCGGGCCCGGCGATCTGCTGCCGACCGAGGCCGACGATCTGCGCCTGGAGCCCGGATACACCGGCGACGACGTGCCGCCGCCGAACTCTCCCGTGTCCGAGGACATGGCGGAGCTCGTCGAGGCGGAGGACGCCGAGGTCACCGAGGGCCCCGTGGCGTCGCTGCCCGTCGCGCCGTCCCGCGGCTCGATCGCGGCGGTCGCCGAGGAGCTGGGCCTGCGCCGGGCGCGCGTGCTCTCCCGGTACGGGCTGCATGTCGCGGCCGACCGTTGGGACGAGTCCTTCGGCGCCAAGACCCCCATGGCACAGGCGGCCCCCGCCTCCTGCGGCTCCTGCGGCTTCCTGGCGAAGATCGGCGGTTCGCTCGGGCAGGCCTTCGGTGTCTGCGCCAACGAGTTCGCCCCGGCGGACGGCCATGTGGTCTCCCTGTCGTACGGCTGCGGCGGCCATTCCGAGGCGGCCGTCATGCCGAAGGCGCCGAGGCCGGCACCGCCGGTGATCGACGAGACGGTGGTGGACGTCCTGGCCCTGCGCCCCGACGCGGACGCGGGCTCGGTCGGAGCGGTCGCCTCCGGCAACGGCGACGAGGACCTGGGCCACTCGTAGGCAAATCAAGCCCCCGCAGCAGGTGAGCAAATCAAGCCTTTGCGACGGGTGAGCAAATCGAGCCTCTGCGACGGGTGAGCAATTCAAGCCCCTGCGGCGATTGAGCAGCGGGGTCCGGGGCGGAGCCCCGCGGCGTCAACCACGGTGCCGCCGCATGCTCACGGCAACACAGGGAACCCTGCGCGATACGGTTCGGCCGGTCACGATCACGCCGCCCAGAGGAGTCACCCGTGAGCGTCAGCAGAATCGCACCGGAGGGAGTCGACCCGTTCGGCACCGCACGGCTGCGCCACGCCGTGCTCGACGCATGGGCCGGCAGCGCCGCCCGCTTCCGGGAGGACGCCAACGCCGAGGAGGACCTCGCGCTCGGCGGCTACCGCGACCGCCTCGTCGTCGAACTCGCACAGAACGCGGCGGACGCCGCCGCACGGGCCGGCGTCGAGGGCCGCCTCGCGCTCACGCTGAAGGACGGCGTGCTCGCCGCCGCCAACACCGGCGCCCCGTTGGACGCGGCGGGCGTCGAGTCGCTGTCCACGCTGCGGGCCTCCGCGAAGCGCGAGGACACGAGCGGGGCGGTGGGCCGGTTCGGCGTCGGCTTCGCGGCGGTGCTCGCCGTCTCCGACGAGCCCGCGGTGGTCGGCCGGAGCGGGGGCGTGCGCTGGTCCCTGACGGACGCGCGGCTCGCCGCATCGGACACGGCGCTGCGCAGCCCGGACCTCGGTGACGAGCTGCGCCGCAGGGACGGGCACGTGCCGCTGCTGCGGCTGCCGTTCGCGGCGGAGGGCTCCGCCCCGGATCCGTACGACACGGTGGTCATCCTTCCGTTGCGGGATGCGGCGGCGGAGGCGTTGGCCTCGCGGTTGTTGGACGGGGTGGATGACACGCTTCTGCTTGCCCTGCCGGGGTTGACGGAGGTCGTGATCTCGACGGAGGCGGGGGAGCGGGTTCTGCGTCGGTCGGAGGAGCCGCCCTACGTCGTGATCACGGACACGGGGTTGACGCCTCGGGGCTCCGCCCCGGACCCCGCTGCTCAATCGCCGCAGGGGCTTGAATTGGCTCACCCGCCGCAGGGGCTTGAGTTGGCTCACCCGTCGCAAGGGCTTGAATTGGCTCGCCCGTCGCAGGGCGCCGATGGTGCCGGTCCCGACTTGGGCAATCTGCCGCCTGGGGCGGCAGGGTGGGCAAGGCGGCCCACGGTGCCGCGCGCCGATGAGACGGCCCCCGCCACGCGCTACCGCACCGTCACCCGCACCGGCACCCTCACCCCCGACCTCCTCGCCGACCGGCCCGTAGAGGAACGGCTCCGGCCGAACTGGGCCGTGACCTGGGCCGTGCCGGTCGACGCGGAAGGTGCTCCGGTCAGGCCGCGCAGCGAACCCGTGCTGTACGCGCCCACCCCCAGCGACGAGCCCCTCGGCGTCCCGGCCCTGCTCATCGCCACGTACCCGCTGGACACGGCGCGCCGGCACGTCGCCCCCGGGCCGCTCACCGGCTTCCTCACCGAACGCGCCGCCGACGCGTACACGGAGCTGCTCGCCGGATGGCGCCCCGTGGGCCCCGGCATCCTCGACCTCGTGCCGGGGCCGCTCGGCAAGAGCGAGCTGGACGGGGCCCTGCGCGCCGCCGTCCTGGAACGGCTGCCGCGCACCGCGTTCCTGCCCCCGGCGATCGAGCCGGGCGACGAGGAGGACGACGACCGGCCCACCTCGCTGAAGCCGCGCGACGCCGAGGTCGTCGAGGGCGCGGGCGCCGACACCGTACGGGTCCTCGCCGACGTGCTGCCGAGCCTGCTGCCCGCGGGACTCGAACGGCGCGTGGAACTGCGGACGCTGGGCGTCGCCCGCCTCCCGCTGACCGAGGCGGTCGACCGCCTCGCCGGTCTGGAGAAGGAGCCCGGCTGGTGGCGGCGGCTGTACGAGTCGCTGGCCGGAGTCGACCCGGACCGGCTCAGCGGGCTGCCCGTGCCGCTCGCCGGCGGCCGCACCGCCGTCGGCCCGCGCCAGGTCCTGCTCCCCACCGCCGAGGCCTCCACGGTCCCCGGTGAGGCGCTCGCCCGGCTCGGCCTCAAGGTCGCGCACGCCGACGCCGCCCATCCGCTCCTGGAGAAGCTGGGCGCCCTGCCCGCCACCCCGCGCGCCGTCCTGCGGACCCCGCAGGTGCGCGCCGCGGTCGCCGCGTCCCTCGACGACGAGGCGTCCGCCTGGGACGACGAGACCACCCTGGACGCCGAAGAGCTGGCCGACGTGGTCCTCACCCTCGTACGCGACGCCCATCTCGACGTCGGCGACGAGCCGTGGCTCGGCGCCCTCGCCCTCCCCGACGACGAGGGCGAACTCGCCCCGGCCGCCGAACTCCTGCTCCCCGGCAGCCCGATCGCGTCCGTGCTGCGCGAGGACGAACTCCCGTACGTGGACGGCGAACTGGCCGAGCGCTGGGGCCAGGAGCCGCTCGCCGCGTGCGGGGTCCTCGCGACCTTCGCGCTCGTCCGCGCCACCGACGTCGTCCTCGACCCCGACGAACTCGACCCGCGCGAGAGCGACTTCCCCGAGCCGGACGACGCCGGGCTGCTCGACGCCGTCGACGTGTGGTGCGAGGACGTCCTCGACGGGCTGCCCGACACCCCCGTCCCGCCGGTCGCCACCGAACTGATCGCCGTACGCGACCTGGACCTGGTCGACGAGGACCGCTGGCCGCAGGCCCTGGCCCTGCTCGCGCAGCCGCCGCTGCGGGACGCCCTCACCCAGCCGGTCCGCGTGCTGCTGCCCGACGGCACCCACGAGCTCGTCCGCCCGTACACGGCCTGGTGGCTGCGCGGGAGCCCGGTCCTCGACGGCCGCCGCCCGGCAGGTCTGCGCGCCGAGGGCGGGGACCCGCTGCTCAACGGCCTGTACGAGCCCGCCGACGCCGCCGGTTTCGACGACGAACAGGTCCTGCGCGCCCTCGGCGTCCGCACCTCCGTCGCCGCGCTGCTCGACGAGCCCGGTGGCGCGGCCGAGCTCCTCGACCGCCTCGCCGACCCGGACCGCCCGGTCGACGCCGCTCAACTCCACGCCCTCTACGGCAGGCTGGCCGACCTCGACCCCGAGCAGGTCACCCTGCCCGACGAGCTGCGGGCCGTCCGGGACGGGGAGGTCGTGGTCGTCGAAGCCCGGGACGCCCTCGTCGCGGACGCCCCCGACCTGATTCCGCTCACCGAGGGCCGCGCGCTCCTCCCGGTCACCCCGTCGAAGGCCGCGGACCTCGCCGAGCTGTTCCAGGTGCGGCGCCTGAGCGAGGCCGTGGACATCGGGGTGGTCGAGGGCGGCGACGTCCACGACGTGCCCGAGTCCGTGCGCGTCCTCCTCGGGGCCGCGACCCCGGCCTCGTACGTCGAGCACGAGGAGCTGTACGTCTCCGACGTCGAGGTGGACTGGTGCCGTACCGCCGACGGGGTCGTGCACGCGGCGACGCTTGAGGGGGTCGGGGCGGGGCTCGCCTGGGCGGCGGGTCAGTGGCCGCGGCGCTTCGAGGTGGCGGCGCTCCTGGAGGACCCGTCCCGCACGGGTGAGCTCGCGCGGGACCGGTGGTTCGACTAGTCCCCGGCACCGTCGTTACGGCCTCGGGGCTCCGCCCCGGACCCCGCTGCTCAATCGCCGCAGGGGCTTGAATGACTCAACCGGCGCCGGGCTTGAATGGCGAATCGCCGGCGGGGCTTGATTTATCAAGCCCCGCCGGCGATTGAGGCGCGGGGTCCGGGGCGGAGCCCCGTGACCGCAACACACTCACGCCGGAAAGCGTCGCCCCACCCATCGCCACAAGAACTCCAACCCGCCCGCCGCCAACACCGCCACCCCGACGGCAGTCCACGGCATCACCGAACCCACCAGCTTCAACGCGAAGAAGTCCTGCAACCACGGCACGACAAGAACCAGCAGGAACCCGAACCCCATCGCCACCACAAGGCCCACCCGCCACCACGTGTACGGCCGGGCGATGATCGCGAGCACCCACATCGAGATCAGGAAGAGCGTCAGCGTCGCCGAGCTGGTCTCGGCGGCGAGCGCGCCCGAACCCGCGTAGTAGTGCCGGGCGATCAGGTACATCACGAACGTGGCGATCCCGGCGACGGCCCCGCCGGGAATCGCGTACCGCATCACCCTTCGCACGAAGTTCGGCCGGGCCCGCTCCTTGTTCGGCGCGAGGGCGAGGAAGAACGCGGGGACGCCGATCGTCAGGGTCGACAGAAGCGTCAAGTGCCGTGGCAGGAACGGGTATTCCACCTGGAAGCAGACCACGAGCAGCGCGAGGATCACCGAGTAGACCGTCTTCACGAGGAAGAGGGTGGCCACGCGCGTGATGTTGCCGATGACCCGGCGGCCCTCCGCGACGACCGAGGGCAGCGTCGCGAAGGAGTTGTTGAGCAGCACGATCTGGGCGACCGCGCGGGTGGCCTCGGAGCCCGAACCCATGGACACCCCGATGTCGGCGTCCTTGAGCGCCAGCACGTCGTTGACGCCGTCGCCGGTCATCGCGACCGTGTGCCCGTGCGCCTGGAGCGCGCCGACCATGTCCCGCTTCTGCTGCGGCGTCACCCGGCCGAACACCGTGCCGTCGTCGAGCGCGTCGGCCAGTTCCTCCGGGTCCTTGGGCAGCTTCCGGGCGTCGACGGTCTGCCCTTCGAGCCCCAGCTTGGCGGCGACGGCCCCCACCGACACCGCGTTGTCACCCGAGATGACCTTGGCCCGTACGTCCTGCTCGGCGAAGTAGCGCAGCGTGTCCCCGGCGTCGGGGCGCAGGCGTTGTTCGAGGACGACGAGGGCGGTCGGTTCGGCGCTCTCCACGACGCCCGCGCCCTCGAGGCCTTCGGGAGCACGGGCGAGCAGCAGCACGCGCAGCCCGCGCTGGTTGAGCTCCTCGGTCGCCGCGAGCGCCGGGTCGTCCGCGGGGAGCAGTACATCCGGCGCGCCGAGCAGCCACGCGCTGCCCGTCCCGTTGCCCTCGCTGAAGGCGGCGCCGCTGTACTTGCGCGCGGAGGAGAACGGCAGGGCCTCGGTGCAGCGCCAGTCCTCGCTGTCCGGGTAGGCGTCGATGATCGCCTGGAGGGAGGCGTTGGGCCGCGGGTCGGACTCGCCGAGGGCGCCGAGCACCTTCCGTACGTACGCCTCGTCACCGGGACCGTCACCGTCGCCGATGAGCCGCAGCTCGTGGACGTCCATGCCGCCCTCGGTGAGCGTGCCCGTCTTGTCGAGGCAGACCGTGTCGACGCGCGCCAGGCCCTCGATCGCGGGCAGCTCCTGCACCAGGCACTGCTGGCGGCCGAGCCGGATCACCCCGATCGCGAAGGCCACGGAGGTGAGCAGGACGAGGCCCTCCGGGACCATCGGCACGATGCCGCCGACGGTGCGCGCGATCGAGTCCTTGATGTCGTTGTCCTTGACCACGAGCTGGCTGATGATCAGGCCGAGCGCGGTCGGGATCATCATCCACTGCACGTACTTGAGGATCGTGGAGATGCCGGAGCGCAGCTCGGAGTGGACGAGCGTGAACCGGCTCGCCTCCTCGGCCAGCTGCGCCGCGTACGCCTCGCGGCCGACCTTCGTCGCGGTGAACGCGCCGCCGCCCGCGACCACGAAGGAGCCCGACATCACTTCGTCGCCCGGCTGTTTGAGTACGGGGTCGGCCTCGCCGGTCAGGAGCGACTCGTCGATCTCCAGGCCGTCCGCCTCGGCGCAGGTCCCGTCCACGACGATCTTGTCGCCGGGCCCGATCTCGATGAGGTCGCCGAGCACGATCTCGGAGGTGGGGACGGCGACCGCGTTCCCGTCGCGCCGCACGGTGGGCCGGGCCTCGCCGATCACCGCGAGCGAGTCCAGGGTCTGCTTCGCGCGCCACTCCTGGATGATGCCGATGCCGGTGTTGGCCAGGATCACGAAGCCGAAGAGGCTGTCCTGGATCGGCGCGACGCAGAGCATGATCACCCAGAGCACGCCGATGATCGCGTTGAACCGGGTGAAGACGTTGGCGCGCACGATCTCCGTCACGGACCGCGAGCTGCGCACGGGTACGTCGTTCACCTCGCCGCGCGCGACCCGCTCGGCCACCTCGGCCCGGGTGAGGCCCGTCGCCCGTGACGGCACCGGTGCCGGGCCGACGGGGTCGCCCGGATCGCCCGGATCGAGTTCCGTTCCCGCGTCGATGTGCGTCATGAAAACGACGGTACGGGCGATTTCGGGGGTTTACCCCTCGGGTGTGGCATCCTCACGGTCCGTGGCCGCCGCGGCGGCCGCCCGCTTGAGCGCGGCGTCACGCCCCCGGACGTACCAGATCCCGATCAGGCCGAGACCGGCGCCGGCCAGGCAGCACCACACCCACCAGGTGATCCCGCGGTCCTCGAACCAGCCGTAGAACGGCAGCTGCGCGAGGAAGAGGACGAACCAGAGGATCGTGCCACCCGTGATGGTGGCGACCACGGGACCCTCAAGGGGTTCGGGTGCCTCGTGCTTCGGGATCCACTTCGCCATGTGCACAGCTTACGAGGACCCGACGACAACCCGGCACAAGCCCCGCACCGCAAGGGTCTACGCGCGGAGATAGCAAATTCTGCCTCATATGTTCATACTGAAACAGCCTGAGCCTGGCTACTTATGTTCGTATGAAACACCAGCGGAAACTTCGGGGAAACCCGCAGGTGACCACACGAAGACCAGACTCGATCACGCACCCCGCCCGCATTTTTCACTGCTGAATACCGCTGAGGTCATCCATGTCCACTTCGGCCACCACCCCGGTCGATGTCAACGACTCGCCGCCGCCGGCCCCGAAGAACGGCTTCGACCGCTACTTCAAGATCACCGAGCGCGGTTCGACCGTCCCGCGTGAGATCCGTGGCGGCCTCGCCACGTTCTTCGCGATGGCGTACATCATCGTGCTGAACCCGATCATCCTCGGTGGCGCGAAGGACATGTACGGGCATCAGCTGGACAACGGCCAGCTGGTCACCGCGACCGCGCTGACCGCCGCGTTCACCACCCTGCTCATGGGCGTCATCGGCAATGTGCCGATCGCGCTCGCCGCGGGCCTCGGCGTGAACACGGTCGTCGCCCTCCAGCTCGCGCCCCGGATGTCCTGGCCGGACGCGATGGGCATGGTCGTCCTCGCCGGCTTCGTCGTGATGCTGCTCGTCGCCACCGGTCTGCGCGAGCGGGTCATGAACGCCGTGCCGTACGGCCTGCGCAAGGGCATCGCGATCGGCATCGGCCTGTTCATCCTGCTGATCGGCCTCGTCGACTCCGGCTTCGTGACGCGCATGCCCGACGCCGCGCAGACCACGGTGCCGCTCCAGCTGGGCACCGGCGGTCACCTGATGGGCTGGCCGGTCCTGGTCTTCGTGCTGGGCGTGCTGCTGACCCTGGCGCTGCTCGTGCGCAAGGTGCCGGGCGCGATCCTGCTCGCGATCGTCGTCATGACGGTCGTCGCGCTGATCATCAACGCCGTCGCGGACATCGACCCGGCCTCGTGGGGCCTGACCGTGCCGTCCTGGCCCGGCAACCCGGTCGCCAGCCCGGACTTCTCGCTCATCGGGCAGGTCAGCCTGTTCGGCGGATTCCACAAGGTCGGCATCCTGACCGGCGTCCTGTTCGTCTTCACCGTGCTGCTGTCGTGCTTCTTCGACGCGATGGGCACGATCATGGGCATCAGCGACGAGGCGCACCTGACCGACGACAAGGGCCAGATGCCCGGCATGAACAAGGTGCTGTTCATCGACGGTGTCGCCGTCGCCGCCGGTGGTGCCTCGTCCTCCTCGGCCACCACCTGCTTCGTGGAGTCCACGGCCGGTGTCGGCGAGGGCGCCCGTACGGGCCTCGCCAACGTGGTCACCGGCCTGCTGTTCGCGGTCGCGCTGTTCCTCACGCCGGTCGTCACGATGGTCCCGTCCCAGGCGGCGACGCCCGCGCTGGTCGCGGTCGGCTTCCTGATCCTGTCCGGGGGCATCCGCGAGATCGACTGGGACGACTGGACGATCGCCGTCCCCGCGTTCATCACGATGCTGATGATGCCGTTCACGTACTCGATCACGAACGGCATCGGCATGGGCTTCATCAGCTTCACGGTGCTGCGCGTGGTCGCGGGCCGCGCCAAGGAGGTGCCGGTCGCGATGTACGCCGTCTCCGCGGTGTTCGTCTTCTACTACCTGATGCCGGCTCTCGGCCTCACGTAGTCGCGCCTTACGTAGTAGCGGCTTACGCCGTAACGCCTTACGTAGTCACGTCTCCGTAGAACCGCTCCGTCTCCTCGACGGCAGTCTTGAAGCGTTCGTCGAAGTCGTCCCGAATGAGCGTCCGGACCACATAGTCCTGGACGCTCATTCCTCTTTTGGCGGCATGCACTTTGAGCCGGTCGAGCAGCTCACCGTCGATCCGCAGACTGAGCACTGTCGATCCCATACGGACAGGGTCGCCGGGCCCCGCGACCCGTTGCGTCACTTTCCGCGTCCGGCTCACTCGTATGGGTGATGAAACTTTTCTGCACTCCTGCCACAGGTGAAGAGGTGGTGGGGATCACGGACTCGCCGCGTCCCCCTGGTAGTCGTTAGACACAGTAATGAGTTACGCTAACGAACATGCCAGACCTCTCCCATGGCGACGATGCAGCCGCCGTGAACTCCCTGCGTTCCGCAGTGATGCGCCTGTCGCGTCGGCTCAAGCACCAGCGGGTCGACGAATCGCTGAGCCCCACCGAGATGTCGGTGCTCGGCACCCTCGCCGGATGCGGCTCCGCGACCCCGGGTGAGCTGGCCCGGAAGGAGCACGTGCAGCCGCCGTCGATGACCAGAATCGTCGCGCTCCTCGAGGCCAAGGGACTGGTCCGGCTGGAGCCCCACCCCGAGGACCGCCGGCAGAAGGTCGTCACCTCCACCGAGCAGGCCGAGACCATGCTCGCGGAGAGCCGCCGCAAGCGGAACGCCTGGCTGGCCGGCCTCACCGAGGGGCTCGACGAGGACGAGTGGGCCAAGCTCCGCGCCGCCGCACCCGTCCTGGAGAAGCTCGCCCACCTCTGAACACGGCGAGCGCGACCGCACGAGAAGCACGAGAAGCACGAGAAGCACGAGAAGCACGAGAAGCACGAGAAGTACGAGAAGCACGACGAGCACGACCGAGCCGCAGACGACGCAGGACGACCGCCGAGGAGGCGAACCCACTTTGAGTACGGGATCCGGAGCAGACTCCGCCCCCGCACCAGCCGTCCACGACCCGAACGCCCGCCCACGCAAGCCCTCGATGTTCGCCAGCCTGAAGGTACGCAACTACCGGCTGTTCGCGACCGGGGCCGTCGTCTCCAACACCGGCACCTGGATGGCCCGCATCACCCAGGACTGGCTGGTGCTCTCCCTCACGGGATCCTCCGCGGCCGTCGGCATCACGACGGCGATGCAGTTCCTGCCGATGCTGTTGTTCGGCCTGTACGGCGGCGTGATCGCCGACCGCTTCGCCAAGCGGAACCTGCTGTTCTGCACGCAGGGCGCGATGAGCCTGTCCGGCCTCTTCCTCGCGGCGCTGACCCTCACGGGCAACGTCGAGGTGTGGCACGTCTACCTCGCGGCCTTCTTCACCGGTCTCGTCACGGTCGTCGACAACCCGACCCGGCAGTCGTTCGTGTCCGAGATGGTGGGGCCGGACCAGGTCCGCAACGCGGTCTCCCTCAACTCGGCGAACTTCCAGTCCGCCCGCCTCATCGGCCCGGCCGTCGCCTCCGCGCTGACCGCCGCCGTCGGACCCGGCTGGGCGTTCCTCGCCAACGGCCTGTCCTTCCTCGCCCCGCTCACCGGCCTCATGCTCATGCGCACGCACGAGCTGCACGAGACCAAGCGCTCCCCGCGCGGCAAGGGCCAGCTCAAGGAGGGCCTGCGCTACGTCTCGCAGCACCCCGAGCTGATCTGGCCGATCGTCCTCGTCGGGTTCGTCGGCACCTTCGGCTTCAACTTCCCGATCTGGCTCAGTGCGTACGCGGACGACGTGTTCCACGGCGGGGTCGGCCAGTACGGCCTGTTCAACACGCTCATGGCGATCGGTTCGCTGGCCGGCGCGCTGCTCGCGGCGCGGCGCCGCTCCACCCGTCTGCGGGTCCTGGTCGGCGCGGCGATCGGCTTCGGTGTCCTGGAGGTCGCGGCGGCGTGGGCGCCCGGCGTCTGGGCCTTCGCCCCGCTGATCGTGCTGCTCGGCATCCTCGGCCTGACGGTCAACGTGACCGCGAACTCCACGGTTCAGATGGGTACGGACCCGGAGATGCGGGGCCGTGTGATGTCGCTGTTCATGATGGTGTTCACCGGTGGTACGCCGCTGGGGGGCCCGCTCTTCGGCTGGCTCGCGGACGAGTTCGGGGTGCGGGTCAGTTTCGCCCTCGCCGGGGTGATCTGCGCGGCGGCGGCGGTCGGCGTCGGCCTGATGCTGGCGCGTGCGGCCAACCTCCGTCTGAAGGTGGACCTGCGCCGGGGCGAGCGGCACGTCCAGTTCGTGCCGCGTGAGCTGGCGGCTGCGGCGTAAGCCCCGGTGGCGTGTGATTCGTTGAGCCCCTGGGGCGGGTGAGCCGATCAAGCCCCTGCGGCGATTGAGCAGCGGGGTCCGGGGCGGAGCCCCGAGGCGTCAAGCCTCTCCGGCGTTGCGGTCCTGGGGCGCTGCCCCAGACCCCGCTCCTCAATCGCCGGAGGGGCTTGATTTACTCACCCGCCCCAGGGGGCTTGATGGGACCACGTCGCGCGACACTGGCCCGGTGAGACTCTTCGCGGCCGTGCTGCCGCCGAACGGAACCCTGGCCGAACTGGGTGACGTCGTCGGGAGATTGCCGACCGGCGACGGCATCCGGTGGACCGAGCCCGCCGGTCGCCACCTGACGCTCGCGTTCTACGGCGACGTACCGGAGGACACCGTCCCCGAGCTGTCCCGGCGGCTGGCCCGCGCGGCGGCCCGCACGGAGGCGTTCACGCTGGCGCTCGGCGGGGGCGGGCACTTCGGTGGGCGGGCCCTGTGGACGGGCGTGAGCGGCGACGTGGAGGCCCTGCGCAGGCTCGCGGAGCGCGCGGAGGCGGCGGGCCGCAAGAGCGGGCTTCCGGGGGAGCACCGGCACTACCGCCCGCACCTGACGCTGGCGCGCGCCCGGGAGCCCCAGGACCTCGGCGCGTACGTGTCGGCCCTCGACGCCTTCGCGGGCACACCCTGGACCGTGGCGGAGCTGACGCTCGTGCGCAGCCTGCTGCCGAGCTCGGGAGTGCCGGGGGAGCGGCCGCGCTACGAGAAGGTCGCCGGATGGGAGTTCACCGGTACGCGTTAGTCTCGTTGACGTGGACCCGAAGACCCGTAACCGGATCATGGCCGGTGTGCTCGTGCTGATGTTCTTCGTCGTGGCTGTCGCGGCGGCCGTCGGCCAGTAGTCGACCGAAGGCCGCCGCGTACCGGCGTCGGCCGATTACCAGGCGAAGGCCTCCGGCGACGGGCCCGGACCCGGGAAGATCTCGTCCAGGCCGGACAGCACCTCCTCGCTCAGCTCCAGCTCGACCGCGCGCAGCGCCGAGTCCAGCTGCTCCTGCGTGCGCGGGCCGACGATCGGGCCCGTGACGCCGGGCCGGGTGAGCAGCCAGGCAAGCGCCGCCTCGCCGGGCTCGATGCCGTGCTTGTCCAGCAGGTCCTCGTACCGCTGGACCTGCTCGCGCACCTTCGTGTTCTCCAGCGCGGAGGCGGAGCGGCCCTGGGCCCGCCGCTTGCCCTCGTTCTCCTTCTTGAGCACGCCGCCGAGCAGTCCGCCGTGCAGCGGGGACCACGGGATGACGCCGAGGCCGTAGTCCTGCGCGGCCGGGATGACCTCCATCTCGGCGCGGCGCTCGGCGAGGTTGTAGAGGCACTGCTCACTGACGAGGCCGACGCGGCCGTGCGCCCTGGCCAGTTCGTTGGCCTGGGCGATCTTGTAGCCGGGGAAGTTCGAGGACCCCGCGTAGAGGATCTTGCCCTGCTGGATCAGGACGTCGATCGCCTGCCAGATCTCCTCGAAGGGAGTACTGCGGTCGATGTGGTGGAACTGGTAGATGTCGATGTAGTCGGTCTGGAGCCGCTTGAGCGACGCGTCGACGGCGCGGCGGATGTTCACCGCGCTGAGGTGGTCGTGGTTCGGCCAGACCGGCCCGTCGCCGCCCATGTTCCCGAACACCTTGGTGGCCAGGACCGTCTTGTCGCGCCGGCCGCCGCCCTGGGCGAACCAGGTGCCGATGATCTCCTCGGTACGGCCCTTGTTCTCGCCCCACCCATAGACGTTCGCGGTGTCGAAGTAGTTGATACCGCTGGCCTGCGCCGCGTCCATGATGGCGTGGCTGGCGGCCTCGTCGGTCTGCGGCCCGAAGTTCATCGTCCCGAGGACGAGTCGGCTGACCTTGAGCCCCGTGCGTCCGAGTTGTGTGTACTTCATGTCTGCCATGACTCCATAGCCAAGGACGTGGAGTGCGCTCTAGGCAAGCGTGCGCGGGGCAGCAGCTTCATAAGGCCCCCCGATCCCCCACGCCTGATGCAGCGCGTTCGCGAAGGCGGAGGCCAGTTTGTGTTCGCCGGAGGCGTTGGGGTGGGTGCCGTCGTACGTGTCGTGGTGGATGTCGTACGAGTCGGGGACGGAGGCCAGGAGGAGGGGCGAGCGGGGCTCGTCGAGGTCCGCGACCGTCTTCGCCAGGAGGGTGTTGAAGTGGGCGACCTCGGCGGCGAAGGGGGCGTCCGTCTCGGCCCGGACGTTGGGGATCACGGGGAGCAGGACCATGCGGACGGCCGGGTTCGCGCGGCGGGCCTCGGCGACGAAGCGGCGCGTGTTCGCCGCCGTCTGCTCGGCGTCGGTGTAGAAGCCGAGGTCTATGAGGCCGAGCGAGACGAGGAGGACGTCGGCGCGGGCGGCGGTCACCGCGTCGGCGATCGTGGGCGCCATGTGCTGCCAGCCCTCGCCCCAGCCGGCGAGGTGGTGCTGCGGGAAGTCCGGGTCCGCGTACGCGTGGCCGTCGCCGTGCAGGGCGGTGCGGGGGCCGACCAGCGTGTGCGGGGTCGAGTGGGCGCGCAGATGCTGCCAGAAACGCAGGCGCCAGGTGTGCTCCCCGGCGCTCCCAATGGTCATCGAGTCGCCGACCGGCATGAACCTGAGCATCCGCTCATCATCGTCGATCACGCCGGGTGCGTGCGTGTGAGCCCCAACACGCCTGGCAAGCTGGGGGCATGCGTGCGTATGTGGGGGCGGCCGGGGTCGCCGCAGTCCTCCTTCTCGGCGCGGCGTCCGGTCCCGCGGTCGCCGACTCCCGTTCCGTCGGCTCCGACGGGTTCACGATCAAGGACCCGCGGATCACGGAGTCCAGCGGCCTGGCCGCCTCGCGTGCCCACCCCGGCGTCTACTGGACGCACAACGACAGCGACGACGGCGCCTTCCTGTTCGCCATCGACGGCAGGACGGGGAAGACGCTCGCCACGATCACGATGTCCGGCATCGGCTCCCCGCGCGACGTCGAGGCGATCTCGGTCGGCTCCGACGGGAACATCTACGTGGGCGACATCGGCGACAACCTCGGCGGCAAGTGGGACCACGTGTGGATCTACAAGCTGCCGGAGCCGAAGAAGCTCGTCGACCAGACGGTGCGGGCCACCCAGTACGACGTGAAGTACGCCGACGGGCCGCGCAACGCCGAGGCGCTGATGGTCCATCCGAAGACCGGACGCGTCTACATCGTCGAGAAGGGGGACGACGGCGGCGGCCTGTACGAGGGCCCGGCCACGCTGAACCCCTCCGCCACCAACACCTTCCGTCGCGTCGCCGAGATCGACCTGTGGGCGACGGACGCCGCGTTCTCGCCCGATGGGAAACAGCTCGCCGTACGCGGCTACTTCGGCGGCATCGCGTACAAGTGGAACGACGGGAAGCCCGAGCGGCAGGGCCGGCTGAGCGTGCCGATGCAGCCGCAGGGCGAGTCCGTGACGTACACGCCCGACGGGAAGACCCTGCTGTACGGGAGCGAGGGGCAGGGCAGTCAGGTGGAGCCCGTGGAGGTCGAGGGCGCGGGTGGCTCGGGCGACGGCTCCAACTCGCCGTCCGACCAGGGCGGTTCGGGCGGCGACGACGGCGGCAGCGCCTTCACCGGGAAGGCCGGCGCGGTCGGTGCCGCCGCCGTCGTCATCCTGCTGTTCGGGATCGGCAGGCTGTTCCGCCGGTCCAAGGACCGCTGAACCGGCCGAACCACTCGCTCAGTTCCCGGCGCGCGCGGCCACGAGGACGTCGAGCCCGTCCAGGATCCGTTGCAGCCCGAACTCGAAGTGGTCGAAGCCGGCGGCGAAGGTGTCCTCGGAGAGCGACGCCATCACCGGGTACGCGCCACTGGCCATGGCGGCCTCCAAGGAGGGCTGCTGCGCCTCCCAGAACGCGGCGTCCGTCATGCCCGTCGTCGTCTCCGCCTCCTGCTCGTAGATGCGGGTGCGCGCGACCCCGGACACGTACCCGTCGACCATCACCAGGACGGAGAGCAGCTCCGGGTCGGTGAGGCCCATCGGCTTGATGCGGGCCATCATCTTCTCCATCGAGGCCAGCGCGCCGGGGCCGATCACCGGGCGGGCCTGGTTGACCTGGAGCAGCCAGGGGTGGCGCTGGTAGAGGGCGAGGGTCTCGCGGGCCATCGTGGCGACGGCGTCGCGCCACGTCCCGTCGCCGAGGGCGGCCGGCTCCCCGTACGGGGTCTGCACCCGGTCCAGCATCAGGTCGAGCAGCTCGGCCTTGCCCGGCACGTACCGGTACAGCGACATGGTGCCGGTGCCCAGGTCGGTGGCGAGGCGGCGCATCGAGACGGCGCCGATCCCCTCGGCGTCCGCGACCTCGACCGCGACCTCGACGATCCGGTCGAGCGAGAGCGCGCGCTTCGGGCCCCGGCTCGGCCGGTCCCCCGTGCCCCACAGCAGCTCCATGCTGCGCCGGATGTCGCCGCTGCCGGAGGTCTCGGCGCTGCTGTTCGTGCCCTGGGTGCCGCTGGTCATGGGGTTCAGCGTAAACCTCTGGCGAAAAACTGAGTACGGTGTACTCTCATTTGGGTACGGTGTACTCGGTTTGCCAGGGGGTGTTCCGATGACGAGGTGCGGAGGAGGGGGCGTGGCCGACGGGTATCGCGATCACGCGGTGCGGGCCGAGGGGCTCGTGAAGCGGTACGGGGACAAGCGCGCGCTCGACGGGTTCGATCTGACGGTGCGGCGCGGCACGGTGCACGGCCTGCTGGGGCCGAACGGGGCGGGCAAGACGACCGCCGTGCGCGTGCTCGGTACGTTGCTGAGGTTCGACGAGGGGCGGGCCGTGGTCGGCGGTGTGGACGTGGCGGCCAGGCCGCGCGAGGTGCGCCGCCGCATCGGGCTCACCGGTCAGTACGCGGCGGTGGACGAGGTGCTCACGGGGCGGCAGAACCTGGAGATGTTCGGCCGGCTCTTCCATCTCGGCGGGCGCCGGGCGAGGGCGCGGGCGACGGAACTGCTCGACCAGTTCGGGCTCGCGGACGCGGGCGGCAAGGGGGTGGGCGAGTACAGCGGCGGCATGCGGCGCCGCCTCGACCTCGCGGCGTCCATGATCCTCACCCCGGACGTGCTGTTCCTGGACGAGCCGACGACGGGGCTCGACCCGCGGGGCCGGGGCGAGGTCTGGGACAGCGTCAGGGAGTTGGTGGCGGCGGGCACGACCGTGCTGCTGACCACGCAGTACCTGGAGGAGGCCGACAAGCTGGCCTCGCGGATCACCGTCATCGACCAGGGGCGGGCGATCGCCGACGACAGTCCGGAGGGCCTGAAGCGGTCCGTCGGCGGGGACCGGGTCGAGGTCGTGGTGGCGGAGCCGGCCGAGCTGTCGCTCGCCGCGAAGATCCTCGCCCGCGGCGGCGGCGAGCCGGTGGTCGACGAGGAGGCGCTGCGGGTGCACGTGCCGGTCGCCGACCGGGTCGCCGCGCTCACGGACGCGGCGCGCACGCTCCAGGACGAGGGGGTCGCGGTCGAGGACATCGGGCTGCGCAGGCCGAGCCTCGACGACGTGTTCCTGCGACTGACGGGGAGGGCCGCGTGATGAGCGGGGCGACGATGTACTGGGCAGTGGCCGACTCCTGGAACGTGGTGCGGCGCGGTCTCACCCACTACCAGCGCCAACCGGTCAACATCGCCTGGCAGTTGGGCTTCCCGATCCTGTCGGTGCTGCTGTACGGGTACGTGTTCGGCAGCGCGATGGTGGTGCCGGGCGGCGGGGACTACCGGGACTTCCTGATGCCGGGGATGTTCGCGATGACGATGGCCTTCGGCTTCATCAACACGGCGACGCTCGTGGTGCACGATGCCACGAAGGGGGTCATCGACCGGTTCCGCTCGATGCCGATGGCGCCTTCGGCGGTGGTGTCGGGGCGTGGGGTGACCGATCTGCTGGTCGCCTGTGCGGAGTTGGCGATCCTGATGCTGACGGCCCTGGCGATCGGATGGCGTCCGGACGGCGGCTTGGCGGGCGGCCTTGCGGCGTTCGCGTTGCTGCTGTGGCTGCGGTTCGCGCTGATCTGGCTGGGGGTGTGGCTGGGGCTGCTGGTGCCCAATCCGGAGGCGGCGGGCGGTCTTTTCGCGGTCGCCTTTCCGCTGACCATGATCTCCAGCATCTTCGTCGCGCCGCAGTTGATGCCGGACTGGCTGGGGGCGGTCGCCGCGTGGAACCCGATATCGTCCACGGTCGCGGCGACGCGTGAGCTTTTCGGGTCCCCCGTGGGGGCGGGGGATTCGTGGGTGGAGCAGCACGCGGTGCTGATGGCGTTTGTGTGGCCGGTGGTGCTTACGGCGGTGTTTCTGCCGCTTGCCGTCCGGCGGTTCCAGCGCCTGGCCCGTTGACCGGCACGGCGGTCGCGGCCACGGGGCTCCGCCCCGGCCCCCGCTGCTCAATCGCCGCAGGGGCTTGAATTGGTCACCCGTGCCCGGGGCTGAATTCCTCAACCCGCGCCCGGGGGTGGGTTCTTCAACTCGCGCCCGGGGCTGAATTGGTCACCTGTGCCCGGGGCTGAATTGGTCACCTGTGCCCGGGGGTGGGTTCCTCAACCCGTGCCCGGGGGTGGGTTCCTCAGCTCGTGCCTGGGGGTGAGTTCCTCAACCTGTGCTCGGGGGTGGGTTCTTCAACTCGCGCCCGGGGCTGAATTGGTCACCTGTGCCCGGGGGTGGGTTCCTCAACCCGTGCCCGGGGTTGAGTTCCTCAGCTCGTGCCCGGGGTCGAGTTTCTCAACCCGTGCTCGGGGGTGAGTTCCTCATCTCGCGCCCGGGGCTGAATTGGTCACCTGTGCCCGGGGGTGAGTTGCTCAACCTGCGCCGGGGGTGGGTTCCTCAACTCGTGCCCGGGCTTGAGGTCCACCCGTGCCGGGGCTGGGTTGCTCGTGTGGCGTTGGAGGCTGAAATGCGCAATCGCCGGCGGGGCTTGATCTATCAAGCCCCGCCGGCGATTGAGGCGCGGGGTCCGGGGCGGAGCCCCGGGACCGTAACGCCGGTTCGGCGATTCGAGCCCCGCCGGCGATTGAGGCGCGGGGGCCGGGGCAGCGCCCCGAGGCCGTGACGACGGTACGGCGGATGGGTCAGAGCTGGCCGATGACGTAGTCGATGCAGGCCGTCAGGGCCTGGACGTCCGCCGGGTCGATCGCCGGGAACATCGCCACGCGGAGCTGATTGCGACCGAGCTTCCGGTACGGCTCCGTGTCGACGATCCCGTTGGCGCGCAGCGCCTTGGCGACGGCGGCGGCATCCACACTGTCGTCGAAGTCGATCGTGCCGATGACCTGCGACCGCTTCGCGGCATCCGTGACGAACGGCGTCGCGACCTTCGACTCCTCGGCCCAGGAGTAGAGACGCGAGGACGAGTCCTTCGTGCGGGCCGTGGACCACGCGAGGCCGCCCTGGCCGTTGATCCAGTCCAGCTGCTCGGCGAGCAGGAAGAGCGTGGAGAGGGCCGGGGTGTTGTACGTCTGGTTCTTGCGGGAGTTGTCGATCGCCGTCGGCAGCGAGAAGAACTCCGGTACGTGGCGGCCGGACGCGTGGACTCGCTCGGCACGCTCGATGGCGGCCGGGGAGAAGACGCCGATCCACAGGCCGCCGTCGGAGGCGAAGGACTTCTGCGGGGCGAAGTAGTAGACGTCCGTCTCGGCGATGTCGACGGGGAGGCCGCCGGCGCCGGAGGTGGCGTCCACGAGGACGAGGGCACCCTCGTCCGCACCGGCCACGCGCTTGATCGGCGCGGCGACACCGGTGGAGGTCTCGTTGTGGGTCAGGCCGTAGACGTCGACACCGGCCTCGGCGACCGGCTCCGGGTGCGTGCCCGGGTCGGAGGAGATCACGGTCGGCTCGGCGAGCCAGGGGGCGAGCTTGGAGGCCTTGGCGAACTTGGAGGAGAACTCGCCGAAGTTCAGGTGCTGCGACTTGTTCTCGATCAGGCCGTGCGTCGCCACGTCCCAGAACGCGGTGGAGCCGCCGTTGCCCAGGACGACCTCGTAGCCCTCGGGGAGGGAGAAGAGGTCCTTGACGCCGTCGCGTACGCGACCGACGAGGTTCTTCACGGGCGCCTGGCGGTGCGAGGTGCCCATGAGGGAGGTACCGGTGGCGGCCAGGGCGTCCAACGCCTCCGTACGCACCTTGGAGGGGCCAGCGCCGAAACGTCCGTCGGCGGGCTTGATGTCAGCGGGAATCTGGATCTCAGCCACGAAATGGAGGGTAGCCGGTGGGGTTTCACCGACCGCAAGGTGTTCGGTGGGTGAGATGCCCGGTCTCGCCCACCGTGCCGGCAGGCGGGCGTCAAGGACCCGCGATCTCGTGGGCCAGCGCGATCAGGGCCGGGACCGAGGGGTGCCCGGGCCCCTGGCGGCGGGCCAGCAGGACGGGGAGATCGGGCGCGTCCGTGAGCGGCACATAGCTGACGCCGGGGTACGGATGCAGGTCCTCGGTCGCCGTCGAGGTCACGCCCACCGCCCGGTCCGCGGCGATCGCGGCGAGCCAGTCGTCGGTGTTGGCGACGGTCAGGCTCGCGGTGGGCCGGACGGCGGGCGGCCACAGGTCGAGGGCGGTCGTGCCGGAGACGGTGTTCAGGGCGATCACCTGATCGCTGAGGTCGGCGAGGGCCAGGCGCGGGCGGCCGGCGAGCGGGCTGTCCGAGGGCACCGCCGCGACCCGGGCCTCCTCGTGCAGCAGTTCGGTGATCAGGCCGGGCGTCTCGACCGTGCCGCGCAGCACGGCGAGGTCGACGGCGCCGCGCGCGAGCCCCGCTGTGCGGTCGTCGATGCGCAGCAGTTCCAGCGGTACGTCCGGGTGGGCCCGGCGCCAGCGGCGCAACAGCGGCGTGGTGAAGGCGCCCGCGGCCGACCAGGCGTGGCCGAGGCGCAGCGGCCGGTGCGGGGTCCGGGCGGCGGCGAGCGCGTCCTCGAACGCGGCGACGGCGACGGCCGCCTTCTCGCGGAACGAGTGCCCCTCGGGCGTGAGGTCGAGGTGGTGGGTGGAGCGGTCGACGAGCCGCACGCCGAGCGCGTCCTCCAGGGCCGCGAGCGTGCGGGAGACGACGGGCTGGGTGAGGCGCAGCCGGGTGGCGGCGCGGGTGACGCTGCGCTCCTCGGCGATGGCGAGGAAGCAGCGCAGGTGGCGCAGCTCCGGTTCCCTGGTCATGTGCGTGGAGCATAACGGGGGCGCATTGGGCATTTCACGGGGCATGCCGGGCGGAACTAGCGTGAAGCGTTACCTCGACCACCCTGTTCACCAGGATGGCCTGTAGCGTCTAATACATTGCACTACAGCGTGGTGCCGGTGGCACTCGACAAGACTTCAGGAAAGGGGTGGACCGTGAGCGGCCCGCAGACCGAACCCGTGGCCGTGGCGCAGGATGCCGCCCCGGCCGTGACCGCGAGCGCCGGCGCGGGGGCCAAGCGCCGCCGCGGCTCGCTGGGTCCGGTCGGGCTCGTGCTCGCGGGCTGCGTCTCGGTGCAGTTCGGCGCGGCGCTCGCGGTGAGCCTGATGCCGCGCGCCGGGGCGGTCGGCGTCGTCACCCTCCGCCTCGTCGTGGCGGCCGTGGTCATGCTCGTCGTCTGCCGCCCCCGGCTGCGCGGGCACTCGCGCGCCGACTGGGGCACGGTCCTCGCCTTCGGCATCGCCATGGGCGGCATGAACCTGCTCTTCTACCAGGCGGCGGCCCGGATCCCGCTCGGCATCGCGGTCACCTTCGAGGTGCTCGGCCCGCTCGCCCTCTCCGTCTTCGCCTCCCGCCGCCTCGTCAACGTCCTGTGGGCGGGGCTCGCGCTGTGCGGCGTGTTCCTGCTCGGCGGGGCGGGGGACGGGCTCGGCGGCCTGAATCCGGCAGGCGTGGGCTTCGCGGTCGCGGCCGGCGCCTGCTGGGCGACGTACATCGTCTTCAGCTCCCGCACGGGCCGCCGCTTCCCGCAGGCCGACGGGCTCGCGCTCGCGATGGCGGTCGCGGCGGTCCTCTGCCTGCCGCTCGGCATCGCGACGGCGGGCACGAAGCTGATCGACCCGGTGACCGTCGGCCTCGGCGCGGCCGTCGCGATCATGTCCTCGGTCCTCCCGTACACCCTCGAACTCATCGCCCTGCGCGATCTCCCCGCGTCCACGTTCGCGGTGATGATGAGCCTCGAACCGGCGGTCGCCGCGCTCTCCGGCTTCCTCGTCCTGAGCCAGGACCTGGCCTGGACGGAGGTCCTGGCCATCACGCTGGTGATCGCGGCGAGCATGGGCGCGGTGCGCACGCAGGTGGGGCGGAAGAAGGACGCCGCGGTCGCCCTGCACGAATAGCGGGCGGTCCCGGCGCACGGCCGACGGGGCCGCGGTCACTGCTTGCCGGTGCCGACCGGGTCCACGTAGACCTTCTGGTCCGCGCCGTCGGAGACCGGGAGGTTGATGCCGACCTTCAGCCTTGCGGAGTGGGTCTCGTTCGGCGGCGTGACGTCGAGGGAGGTGACGTCCACGCCGGAGCCGCCGGTGGTGTTCGGCGGGAAGTGGAGGGTGAAGCGGGTCGTCTCGCCGCCGCCCAGGACGACGCTCGGCGAGGCGAGTTCGCTGCGCTTGGCGCTCAGCGGCCCGGAGGCCTGCTCGGAGCGGAGGTCGACGCCCGGGAAGCCCTTCAGCGAGCAGGCGTCGCCGGTGTTCCGCATGCTGACTATGAGCGTGCCCTCGCCCATGCCGTGCGCCGAGTCGAACGCCAGGTTGGCCGTCTTGCACGGGCCGGTGTTGACCTGGCCGTGGCCGGTGCCCTCCGCGGCCCGCGCGGCGTCCGGGTCGTCGGGGGTGTCCGAGCCGGTGGTGTTCGAGGCGTTCTTGCCGGAGACCTTGCCGGAGGACGCGGCGGTGGTGGACGAGTCGTCGCCGGTCCCGGCCGCGGAGTCCCCGTTGCCCTGGCAGGCGGTGAGCGAGAGGCCCGCGGCGAGGGCGACGGCGGCGAGGGTGAGCTTGCGAGCGCGCATGGTGTTCGTCCTTAACTCGTAGGTCGGTGACCCGTCGGTCCGCTTGGGCCGGTCTCTTCGAACCGGTCCGCTTGAGTCACTGATCACGAGGACACGGCCCGGCCGAAGATCGTTCCGGCCGACTCCCGCCTTGTACATGCCTGTTACACACGATCGGTCTCCCGTCACCGCCGGGACGGACCCGTGACATGACGGCCCAATTTCCATGCAAGCACGCTTGCTTGTTTTCTGGCCCCCTGCCATGCTCCAAGCACGCCGCACACCGCCGTGCCCGGAGGGGAGCGCACCGTGTCCGAACCGTCCGCCGTGTTCGATGACTTGCGGGACGAGAGCGAGGAACTCGACCGGATCGTGCGGAAGTTGAGCCGGGGCCAGTGGGCCGCGCCGACTCCCGCACCCCGTTGGACCGTCGCCCACCAGATCGCCCATCTCGCCTGGACCGACCGCGCCGCCCTGCTCGCCATGAGCGACGCCGACGCCTTCGCGGGCGAGGTGGAGAAGGCGATCGCCGCGCCCGAGTCGTTCGTCGACGACGGGGCCGACGAGGGCGCCCGCCAGGACCCGGCCGCGCTGCTCGCCGGCTGGCGGGAGGGGCGCGAGCGGCTCCAGAAGGTGCTGCGCGCCGCCGCGGCCGACAGGACCCGGTTTCCCTGGTACGGGCCGCCGATGTCCGCCGCCTCCATGGCGACGGGGCGGCTGATGGAGACGTGGGCGCACGGCCAGGACGTGGCCGACGCGCTCGGCGTCGTGCGGGAGCCCACCGACCGGCTCCGGCACGTCGCACGGATCGGCGTGCGCGCCCGGAAGTTCGCCTTCGACGTGCACGGGGTCACCGCTCCCGAGGACGAGTTCCGCGTCGAACTCCTGGCGCCGAGCGGCGAGTTGTGGACGTACGGGCCCGAGGGCGCCGCCCAGCGGGTCACCGGCACCGCGCTCGACTTCTGCCTCCTCGTCACCCAGCGCGCGCACCGCGCCGACCTCGACGTACGCGCCGAGGGCCCCGACGCGGACCGCTGGCTCGACATCGCGCAGGCCTTCGCCGGGCCACCGGGGAAGGGGCGCGCGCCGAAGGAGGCCCGATGAGCAGGCCCCCGCTGCGGATCGGCAACGCGTCCGGGTTCTACGGCGACCGGTTCGGCGCCATGAGGGAGATGCTGACCGGCGGCGAACTCGACGTCCTCACCGGCGACTACCTCGCCGAGCTGACCATGCTGATCCTCGGCCGCGACCGCATGAAGAACGCGGACCGCGGCTACGCCCGCACGTTCCTGCGCCAGTTGGAGGACTGTCTCGGGCTCGCGGCGGAGCGCGGCGTACGCATCGTGAGCAACGCGGGAGGCCTCAACCCGGCGGGACTGGCCGACGCCGTACGGGAGTTGGCCGCCCGCCTCGACGTGCCCGTGCGCGTCGCCCACGTCGAGGGCGACGACCTGCTCGGCACCGGGCGCTTCCCCGGGGCGCTCACCGCCAACGCGTACCTCGGCGGCGCGGGCATCGCCGCCTGTCTCGACGCGGGCGCCGACATCGTGGTCACGGGCCGCGTCACCGATGCCGCGCTGGTGACCGGGCCCGCGGCCTGGCACTTCGGGTGGGCGCAGGACGCCTACGACCGGCTCGCGGGGGCCGTCGTCGCCGGACACGTCCTCGAATGCGGGACGCAGGCGACCGGCGGGAACTACTCCCGGTTCGCCGACCGCGCGGACCGGTTGGGCCGCCCCGGCTTCCCCCTCGCCGAGATCCACGAGGACGGCTCGGCCGTCATCACCAAGCACCCCGGCACCGGCGGCTTCGTCGAACCCGGCACCGTCACCGAGCAGCTCCTGTACGAGACCGGGGGCGCCCGGTACGCGGGCCCCGACGTCACGGCCCGCCTCGACACCGTCCGCCTGGAGCCGGAAGGACCCGACCGCGTGCGCATCCACGGCGTACGCGGCGAGGCCCCGCCGCCCACCCTCAAGGTCGGACTCAACCGGCTCGGCGGCTTCCGCAACGAGGTCGTCTTCGTGCTCACCGGCCTGGACATCGAGGCCAAGGCCGACCTGGTGCGACGACAGATGGACGACGCACTGCGGACCGCCAAGCCGGCACCCGCGCACGTCCGTTGGGAGCTGTCCCGCACCGACAGGCCCGACGCCGACACCGAGGAGACGGCGAGCGCGCTGCTCCGGCTCGTCGTGCGCGACCAGAACGAGGAGGCCGTCGGGCGCGCGCTGAGCGGCGCGGCGGTGGAGCTCGCGCTCGCCTCCTACCCCGGCTTCCACGTCACGGCCCCGCCCGGAAAGGGTTCCCCGTACGGGGTGTTCGAGGCGGCGTACGTGGAGCGGTCGGAGGTCCCGCACGTGGCGGTGCTGCCGGGCGGGGAGCGGCGGCGGATCCCCGCACCGTCGGGCCCCGCGCGCCCCCTGGCGCCGGTGGCCGACCCGCCTCTCCCGCCGCCCCTCCCGCCGGGCCCGACGCGCCGCGCGCCCCTCGGCCTGATCGCGGGCGCCCGCAGCGGTGACAAGGGGGGCGACGCGAATGTGGGGGTGTGGGTGGAGAGCGATGCGGCGTGGCGGTGGCTGGTCCACACGTTGACGGTGGGGCGCTTCCGTGAGCTTCTGCCGGAAACGGCGTTGCGCTCCCGGGGCTCTGCCCCGGACCCCGCGCCTCAATCGCCGGCGGGGCTTGAGGGGCTGCCCGTAACAAGGCACCAGCTGCCCCACCTCCGCGCCCTCAACTTCCACATCACCGGAATCCTCGGCGAAGGCGTCGCCTCCCGGCACCGGTTCGACCCACAGGCAAAGGGCCTCGCCGAATGGCTCCGCTCACGCCACCTCGACATACCGGAGGCACTGCTGTGACCGTCCTGGCCAGCGCCCTGGACACCCGGTCCGACGACTACACCGACCGCCGCACCGCCCACCTCGCCAAGCTCGCGGCCCTCGACACGGAGCACGCGAAGGCCGTCGCGGGCGGCGGCGAGAAGTACGTCGAACGGCATCGCAAGCGCGGCAAGCTCCTCGCCCGCGAACGCATTGAGCTGCTGCTCGACCCCGACACGCCCTTCCTCGAACTGTCGCCGCTCGCCGCCTGGGGCAGCGACTACGCGGTGGGCGGCTCGCTGGTCACCGGCATCGGCGTCGTCGAGGGTGTCGAGTGCCTGATCACTGCCAACGACCCGACGGTGCGCGGCGGCGCCAGCAATCCGTGGTCCCTGAAGAAGGCGCTGCGGGCGAACGAGATCGCCCGCGCCAACCGGCTCCCGGCGATCTCGCTCGTCGAGTCCGGCGGCGCCGACCTGCCGTCCCAGAAGGAGATCTTCATCCCCGGCGGCGGGATCTTCCGCGACATCACGCGGCTCTCGGCCGCCGGGATCCCGACCGTCGCCGTCGTCTTCGGCAACTCGACCGCCGGAGGCGCGTACATCCCCGGCATGTCCGACCACGTGATCATGGTGAAGGAGAGGGCGAAGGTCTTCCTCGGCGGTCCGCCGCTGGTCAAGATGGCGACCGGTGAGGAGAGCGACGACGAGTCGCTGGGCGGCGCCGAGATGCACGCGCGGACCTCGGGGCTCGCCGACTACTTCGCGCTCGACGAGCAGGACGCGATCCGCCGGGCCCGCCGCGTCGTCGCCCGCCTGGGCCACCGCAAGGCGTACGCCGATCCACAGCCTGTGGAGCCGCCCAAGTACGACCCGGAGGAGCTCCTCGGCATCGTCCCCGACGACCTGAAGGAGCCCTTCGACCCGCGCGAGGTCATCGCCCGGCTCGTCGACGCCTCGGACTTCGACGAGTTCAAGCCGCTGTACGGCGCCTCGCTCGTCACCGGATGGGCCGAACTCCACGGCTATCCCGTCGGCATCCTCGCCAACGCGCAGGGTGTCCTGTTCAGCGAGGAGTCGCAGAAGGCCGCGCAGTTCATCCAGCTCGCCAACCAGCGCGACATCCCGCTGCTCTTCCTCCACAACACCACCGGCTACATGGTCGGCAAGGAGTACGAGCAGGGCGGCATCATCAAGCACGGCGCGATGATGATCAACGCGGTCTCCAACTCCCGTGTCCCGCACCTCTCGGTGCTGATGGGCGCCTCCTACGGCGCCGGGCACTACGGCATGTGCGGGCGCGCCTACGACCCCCGTTTCCTCTTCGCCTGGCCCAGCGCCAAGTCCGCCGTCATGGGGCCGCAGCAGCTGGCCGGCGTGCTGTCGATCGTGGCCCGGCAGTCCGCCGCCGCGAAGGGGCAGCCGTACGACGAGGAGGCCGACGCCGGCCTGCGCGCCATGGTCGAGCAGCAGATCGAGGCCGAGTCGCTGCCGATGTTCCTGTCCGGGCGGCTCTACGACGACGGGGTCATCGACCCCCGCGACACCCGGACCGTCCTCGGGATCTGCCTGTCCGCGATCCACACCGCACCGTACGAGGGCGCCCGCGGCGGCTTCGGCGTCTTCCGGATGTGAGGCCCGCCATGATCAGTTCCGTTCTTGTGGCCAACCGCGGCGAGATCGCCTGCCGCGTCTTCCGGACCTGCCGCGACCTCGGCATCCGTACGGTCGCCGTGCACTCGGACCCGGACGCCGACGCCCTGCACGTCCGCGAGGCCGACCTCGCCGTACGCCTCCCGGGCGCCACGCCCGCCGAGACGTATCTGCGGGCCGACCTCGTCGTGAAGGCCGCCCTCGACGCGGGCGCCGACGCCGTGCACCCCGGCTACGGCTTCCTCTCCGAGAACGCGGCGTTCGCGCGGGCCGTCACCGACGCCGGGCTCGTCTGGATCGGGCCGCCGCCCGAGGCGATCGAGGCGATGGCGTCCAAGACGCGCGCCAAGGAGCTGATGGGCATCGCGCCGCTCGGCTTCGACATCACGGCGGACGACCTGCCGGTCCTGGTCAAGGCCTCCGCGGGCGGTGGCGGGCGCGGCATGCGCGTCGTACGCGAACTGGACCGGTTCGAGACCGAGTTGGAGGCAGCCCGCGCCGAGGCGCTCTCCGCCTTCGGCGACGGTGAGGTCTTCGTCGAGCCGTACGTGGAGGGCGGGCGCCACGTCGAGGTGCAGGTGCTCGCCGACGCGCACGGCACGGTGTGGACGCTCGGCACGCGCGACTGCTCGCTCCAGCGCCGCCACCAGAAGGTCGTCGAGGAGGCGCCCGCCCCCGGGCTCACCGAACACGTCACGGCCCGCGTGTACGAGCTGGCCGGGCGCGCCGTACGCGCCACCGGCTACCTCGGTGCCGGAACCGTCGAGTTCCTCGTGGCGGACGGCGACACCGTGCAGTTCCTGGAGATGAACACCCGCCTCCAGGTGGAACACCCCGTCACCGAGGCCGTGTTCGGGATCGACCTCGTCGCGCTCCAGCTCCGGGTCGCCGAGGGCGAGGCCCTCGAACCGGAACCCCCGGCCCCGCGCGGCCACGCCGTCGAGGCCCGCCTCTACGCCGAGGACCCGGCCGCCTCCTTCGCCCCGCAGACCGGCACCCTGCACCGCCTCGCCGTGCCCGCAGGCGTTCGCCTCGACACCGGGTACACCGACGGCGACACCATCGGCGTCCACTACGACGCCATGCTCGCCAAGGTCGTCGCGCACGCCCCCACCCGCGCCGCCGCCGTCCGCGCCCTCGCCGGGGCCCTGGAACGCGCCGAGGTGCACGGCCCGGTCACCAACCGGGACCTGCTCGTACGGTCCCTGCGGCACCCCGAGTTCACCGGCGCCCGCATGGACACCGGGTTCTACGAGCGGCACCTCGCCGACCTGACGGCCCCCGACCCGGACCCGTACGCGCCGCTCGCCGCCGCCCTGGCCCGGGCCGCCGAACGCCCGTCCCGGTTCGGTGGCTTCCGCAACGTGCCCTCCGCTCCCCAGTCCAGGCGCTACCGCACCGAACCGGACGGCACCGAGCACGAGGTCCGCTACCGGCACACCCGCGAAGGGCTCGCGGCCGACGGGGTGCGGGTGGTGCGCGCCGCACCCGACCAGGTCGTCCTCGAAGTGGGCGGCGTACGCCGGAAGTACGCCGTCGCCGCCTACGGCGACCGCGTGTACGTCGACGGCGCCGCCCTCACCGCCCTGCCCCGTTTCGCCGACCCCAGCGAGCAGCGTGCCCCCGGCTCCCTGCTCGCGCCCATGCCGGGCACCGTCGTCCGCGTCGCCGAAGGACTGACCGAAGGCGCCGCCGTCACCGCGGGACAGCCCCTGATCTGGCTGGAGGCGATGAAGATGGAACACCGCATCCTCGCCCCCGCCTCCGGAACGCTCACCGCCCTGCACGCCGCCGTCGGCCACCAGGTCGAGGTCGGCGCGCTGCTCGCCGTAGTCCAGGAGGAACAGTCGTGAACGCTCCCGCCGCTCCCGTTCTCGAAACCGAGGAGCACCAGGCCCTGCGCGCCGCCGTCGCCGCCCTCGGCAAGCGGTTCGGCCGCGACTACATGACCCGCGTCACCGCCGCCGAAGGCCACCCCGACGAGCTGTGGGCCGAGGCGGCGGGGCTCGGCTACCTCGGCGTCAACCTGCCCGAGGAGTACGGGGGAGGGGGCGGCGGCATGGCCGAACTCTCCATCGTCCTGGAGGAGTTGGGGGCCGCCGGGTCGCCGCTGCTGATGATGGTCGTCTCGCCCGCCATCTGCGGCACGGTCATCTCCCGCTTCGGCACCGAGGAGCAGAAGCGGGCCTGGCTGCCCGGCCTCGCCGACGGCGGCCGCACCATGGCCTTCGGCATCACCGAACCCGACGCCGGATCCAACTCGCACCGCATCACCACCACCGCCCGCAAGGACGACGACGGCTCCTGGGTGCTGAACGGGCGCAAGGTGTTCGTCTCCGGCGTCGACATCGCGGACGCGACACTGATCGTCGGCCGCACCTCCGACGCCCGCACCGGAAAGCTCAAGCCCTGCCTGTTCATCGTGCCCCGGGACGCGAAGGGCTTCGGGCGGCGGCAGATCGACATGGAACTCCAGGCTCCGGAGAAGCAGTTCGAACTGACCCTTGACGACGTACGTCTTCCCGCGGACGCTCTCGTGGGTGACGAGGACGCAGGACTGCTCCAGCTCTTCGCCGGGCTCAACCCGGAGCGCGTCATGACCGCCGCCTTCGCCATCGGCATGGGCCGTTACGCGCTGAGGCGCGCCGTCGAGTACGCCAAGGAGCGCACCGTGTGGCAGGCCCCCATCGGCTCCCACCAGGCAATCGCGCACCCGCTCGCACAGATCCACATCGAGCTGGAGCTGGCCCGCCTGATGATGCAGAAGGCGGCCCGGCTCTACGACGCGGGCGACGACATGGGCGCGGGAGAGGCCGCCAACATGGCCAAGTACGCCGCCGCCGAGGCCTGTGTGCGCGCCGTCGACCAGGCCGTGCACACGCTCGGCGGCAACGGCCTGACCCGCGAGTTCGGCCTCGCCTCCCTCATCACCGGCTCCCGGGTGGCGCGCATCGCCCCGGTCAGCCGCGAAATGATCCTCAACTACGTGTCCCACCAGAGCTTGGGCCTGCCCAAGTCGTACTGACCCCAACTGGCGTGCTTCAGTGAGGAGTTCGGCATGGTGTACGTGAGTGAGTACGCGGACGTCGCAGTCGTCGACGAGCCCATCCACGACGCCGTGCTCGGGGGCGCGGCCGCCCGCGGCGACGCCCCCGCCCTCGTCGACGGGGTGGCCGGCACCCCCCTTTCGTACGCCCAGCTCGACGTCTTCCATCGCAAGGTGGCGGCCGGGCTCGCCGAAGCGGGCGTGCGCAAGGGCGACGTGGTGGCGCTGCACAGCCCCAACACGATCGCCTACCCGGTGGCGTTCTACGGCGCCACGCGCGCGGGCGCCTCCGTGACCACCGTGCACCCGCTGTCGACGCCCGAGGAGTTCGCCCGGCAGCTGCGGGACTCGGGCGCCGGCTGGATCGTCACCATCACGCCCTTCATCGAGGCGGCCCGCGCGGCGGCCGAACTCGCGGGCGGCGTACGGGAGATCTTCGTCTGCGACCCGGCGGGGGACTCCGGCCACCGTTCGCTCATGGACATGCTCGGCACCGGGGCGCCCGAGCCGCACGTCGCCATCGACCCGGCCGAGGACGTGGCCGCCCTGCCGTACTCGTCGGGCACCACCGGCACGCCCAAGGGCGTCATGCTCACCCACCGCAACATCGCCACGAACCTCGAACAGCTCCAGCCGGTCCTCCCGACGGGACCCGGCGACCGCATCCTCGCCGTCCTGCCCTTCTTCCACATCTACGGCCTCACGGCGCTCATGAACGGCCCGCTGCGGCAGGGCTCCACCGTCGTCGTGCTGCCCCGCTTCGACCTCGACACGTTCCTCGCCGCGATCGAGAAGCACCGCATCACCCACCTGTACGTCGCCCCGCCGATCGTCCTCGCCCTCGCCAAGCACCCGGCCGTCGAGGGCTACGACCTGTCGTCGCTGCGGCACGTCATCAGCGCCGCCGCGCCCCTCGACGGCGAACTCGCGCTCGCCTGCGCGCGCCGCCTCGGCCTGCCGCCCGTCGGCCAGGCCTACGGCATGACGGAGCTCTCGCCCGGCACGCACGTCGTCCCGTACGACGCGAAGAATCCGCCACCCGGCGCGGTGGGCAGGCTCATCGCCTCCACCGAGATGCGGATCGTGTCCCTCGACGACCCGGCGAAGGACGTCGAGCCCGGCGAACCCGGCGAGGTCCTGATCCGCGGGCCGCAGGTCATGAAGGGCTACCTCGGCCGCCCCGACACCACAGCCGACATGATCGACTGCGACGGGTGGCTGCGCACCGGGGACGTGGGGCGCGTCGACGCGGACGGCTGGCTGTTCGTCGTCGACCGGGTCAAGGAACTCATCAAGTACAAGGGCTTCCAGGTCGCCCCCGCGGATCTGGAAGCACTGCTGCTCACGCATGAGGGCATCGCCGACGCGGCCGTCGTCGGCGTCCTCGACGAGGACGGCAACGAGATCCCGAAGGCGTTCGTCGTCCGCGCCGACCCCGCGCTCGGCGCCGACGACGTACTGGGTTACGTCGCCGAACGCGTCGCCCCGTACAAGAAGATCCGCCGCGTCGCGTTCATCGACGGGGTGCCGCGCGCGGCCTCCGGGAAGATCCTGCGGCGCGAACTGAGGGAGATGTGATGGCAGTTGGGAACGCGTCGGGGAACCTGGTGGCGCACGCCCACGAGCGCGGCGTGACCACCCTCGCCCTCGACTCGCCCGCCCACCGCAACGCCCTGTCGGCGGCCCTCGTCGGCGAGCTGGGGGACCGGCTGCGGGAGGCGGACAAGGACCGTGACGTCCGCGCCGTCGTCCTCACCCACACCGGCGGCACCTTCTGCGCGGGCGCCGACCTGCGCGATCCGCCGGACCCGGACGCGCTGGTGGGGCTGCTGCGGCAGCTCGTGGAGCTCGGCAAGCCGGTGGTGGCGCGGGTCGACGGGCATGTCCGGGCCGGTGGCCTCGGCCTGCTCGGCGCCTGCGACCTGGCGGCGGCCTCCTCGGCCTCGTCCTTCGCCTTCACCGAGGTGCGCATCGGGGTCGCGCCCGCCGTGATCTCCATGCCGCTGCTGCCGCGGCTCGATCCGCGCGCGGCGGCCCGCTACTACCTGACGGGTGAGCGCTTCGACGCGGCGGAGGCGGCGCGGATCGGGCTCGTGACGGTGGCGGGCGACGACGTGGACGAGGCGCTCGACCCGCTCGTCGGAGGGTTGCGGAAGGCGGCCCCCGAGGCCCTGGCCGAGACGAAGCGGCTGCTCACGGTTAAGGTCCTGGAGGCCTTCGACCGGGACGCGGAGTCTCTGACGGCGCTGTCCGCGCGGCTGTTCGGCTCCGCGCAGGCCCGCGAGGGCATGACCGCCTTTCTCGAACGACGGGATGCCGCATGGGTGTTGTGACGCTGCCGAAGCAGGACCGCTCGCGGGTGACGCGGCAGCGGCTCCTGGAGTCCGCGGTCGCCTGCCTCGCCGCGCACGGCTGGGCCGGGTCCACGGTCTCCGTCGTCGCCGAGCACGCGGGAGTCTCGCGCGGCGCCGCCCAGCACCACTTCCCGACCCGCGAGGACCTGTTCACCGCGGCCGTCGAGTACGTCGCCGAGGAACGCTCCACCGCGCTGCGGGCGCTGCGACCGCAGGGGCGGGCGGAGGCCGTCGCGGCGCTCGTCGACCTCTACACGGGGCCGTTGTTCCGGGCGGCGCTTCACCTGTGGGTGGCCGCGTCGAACGAGCCGCAACTGGGGGGTCGGGTGACCGAGTTGGAGGCGCGGGTCGGCCGCGAGACCCACCGGATCGCGGTGGAGCTGCTCGGCGCGGACGAGTCGGTCCCCGGGGTGCGGGAGGTCGTCCAGGGGCTTCTGGACATGGCCCGCGGCCTCGGCCTCGCGAACCTCCTCACGGACGACAGGGCGCGCCGCGAACGGGTGGTGGCGGAGTGGGGGGTGCTGGTGGACCGCGTCTTGGGCTGACCCCGCTTCCCCGCCCACCGGCACCGTGGTTGCGGCCACGGGGCTCCGCCCCGGACCCCGCTGCTCAATCGCCGCAGGGGCTTGAAATACCTACCCGCACCGCCCGGCCCGTTCCCCCCTCCGGGGGCGTAGGTCCCGCGGGGTGCCGCCACCGCCTTGGGCAATCTGCCGCCTTGGGCGGCAGGGTGGGCAAGGCGGCCCCCGGTGCCGCGGAACGGGCACCGGGACCCGGCCGCGGGGCGGCTACCGGGCGATGTCCCCGTAGCCGACGATCTCCTGCGGAGGACGGGTCGCCGGACCCGTGTAGCGGGCCGAGGGCCGGACCAGCCGACCCGTACGCTTCTGCTCAAGGATGTGCGCGCTCCAACCGGCGGTCCTCGCACACGTGAACATCGACGTGAACATGTGCGCCGGCACCTCCGCGAAGTCCAGCACGATCGCCGCCCAGAACTCCACGTTCGTGGCCAGCACCCGATCCGGCCGCCGCGCGTGCAACTCCGCCAGCGCCGCCTTCTCAAGCGCTTCCGCCACCTCGAACCGCGGCGCCCCCAGCTCCCGCGCCGTCCGCCGCAGCACCCGCGCCCGCGGGTCCTCCGCCCGGTACACCCGGTGCCCGAAGCCCATCAGCCGCTCGCCCTTGTCCAGCGCCCGGCGGACGTACGCGTCCGCGTCCCCGGTCCGCTCGATCTCCTCGATCATCCCGAGGACCCGGGACGGCGCACCGCCGTGCAGCGGCCCGGACATCGCCCCGACCGCCCCGGACAGCGCCGCCGCCACATCCGCCCCGGTGGAGGCGATGACGCGGGCCGTGAACGTAGAGGCGTTCATGCCGTGCTCGGCGGCCGACGTCCAGTACGCGTCGACGGCCGCGACATGCTTCGGGTCGGGCTCCCCGCGCCAGCGCTTCATGAACCGCTCGACGACGGTGTCCGCCTTGTCGATCTCCCGCTGCGGCACCATCGGCAGGCCCTGCCCGCGCGCGGACTGCGCGACGTACGACAGGGCCATGACGGCGGCGCGCGCGAGGTCGTCGCGGGCCCGCTGCTCGTCGATGTCGAGCAGCGGCTTCAGGCCCCACACGGGGGCCAGCATGGCGAGCGCCGACTGCACGTCGACGCGGATGTCACCGGAGTGGACGGGGATCGGGAACGGCTCGGCCGGCGGCAGGCCCGGGTTGAAGGCGCCGTCGACCAGCAGCCCCCATACGTTCCCGAACGACACGTGGCCGACCAGATCCTCGATGTCGACGCCCCGATAGCGCAGGGCGCCGCCTTCCTTGTCCGGTTCGGCGATCTCGGTCTCGAACGCGACGACACCTTCGAGGCCTGGAACAAAGCCGGGGGTCAGGTCGGACATCGGGCGGCTCCTCTGGATGCGTGGGCAGGTCAAGTCCGGGTGCTGGATCACCCGTGTCTGGACGGGGGTACACCCGTGATGCCCCGTACGGCAGGCGGCTGAACCGTTGCGGTCCCTGGAAGATAACCCTCGGTGCCACAGTTGGCGATAGCTCGCGGCACTCAGTGCCATGTTTCACCCTGAGTGCGTCCGTACCGGTCCGTCCGGCAGGATGACGCCGTGAGCGCCCACGACGATCCCGAACTCGACCTCGCCGACATGCGCGAGCAGTACCGCGCCCAGGACGGCGGCCTGCTGGAGGGGGACCTCGCCCTGCATCCGATGGAACAGTTCACGCGCTGGTTCAAACAGGCGGCGGCCCCGGGCTCCCCGCTGCCCGAACCCAACGCCATGGTCGTCTCCACCGCCGACGCCGAGGGCCGCCCCAGCTCGCGCACGGTGCTGCTCAAGTCGTACGACGAAGCGGGCTTCGTCTTCTACACCAACTACGGCTCCCGCAAGGCGCGCGACCTCTCCGCGAACCCGCACGTGGCGCTGCTCTTCCCGTGGCACCCGATGGGCCGCCAGGTCCTGGTGACGGGCACGGCGGAGCGCACGTCGCGCGCCGAGACCGAGGCGTACTTCCACACCCGCCCGCACGGCTCCCAGCTCGGCGCCTGGGCCAGCGCGCAGTCCTCCGTGGTCGCCTCCCGCGAGGAACTCGACGCCCACTACGCGGACCTGTCAGCCCGCTACCCCCAGGGCACCGAGGTCCCGGTCCCCCCGCACTGGGGCGGCTACCGGATCACTCCCCGCACCATCGAATTCTGGCAGGGCCGCGAAAACCGCCTCCACGACCGCCTGCGCTATGTCCGGGAGCCGGACCGGACGACAACCTGGCTGGTGGAGCGCCTGAGCCCTTGAGCGATCCCTGCATCAAGCCCTTGGTGACGGGTGCTCACATCGGGCTTCGGCGGCGGGTGACCATTTTCAGCCCCCGCGGCGATGGAGCGGCGGGGTCCGGGGCAGCGCCCCGAGACGTCAACCCCGCCTCCCCGTCACAACTCCGCCAGCACCCCGTCAAGGAACGGCTCAACCGCCGCGCGCCACGCCTCCGGCTGGTCGTAGTGCACGAGATGCCCCGCATCGGCCACCTCCCCGTACACCCCCCTGGGAAGGACCCGCACCATCTCCTGCGCCTCCGCCCGCCCCAGCTCCCCGTCGAGCCCGCGCAGCACGAGCGCCGGGCACTGGACCGCCGCCAGCTCCTCCCAGTGCGCGTCGTAGACCCACGTGGAGCGCGCCTCGAGCATCTGGCGGCGCGAGAACACCGGCCGCCAGCCGTCCGCCGTCTCGGTCATCACCTCGGCGTAGAACTCACCGCGCGCGGGGTTGGGCCGCTCGACCCAGGGGTCGTCCTCCCCGAACCACTTCCGCACGTCCGCGAGCGTCGCGAACGGCAGCGGCCACGCCTTGAACCAGTCCTCCCACTCCCGCTGGGAGGCGGCCCCGAGCGCGGAGGCCCGCATGTCGCAGATGATCAGGCCGCGGACGAGATCGGGCCGGCGGGCGGCGAGCTGCCACGCCGTGAGCGCTCCCATGGAGTGCCCGATGAGAACGGCCGGTTCGAGCCCCAGCTGGACGAGCGCCGCCTCCGCGTCCAGGACGTACGCCTCCCGGTCGAACGGGCCCTGCGGCGGCTTGTCGCTCTGCCCGTGTCCGCGCTGGTCGAGGGCGACCGCGCGATGTCGCTCGGCGAGCCAGCGCGTCGTCCCCGCCCAGTGGGACGCCCGCCCCATGAGTCCGTGCAGCAGCAGGACTCCGGGGCTGTGGCCGACCTCGCCCGACTTGGGCGGGTCGGCGAATTCCCAGGCGGCCAGGTGGATCCCGCCTGCTCCGGTCACGTCGATGCGCCGTGCCATAGGCCCTGGCACCCCCTCGTGGTCGCGCCTGCAGTCGCGTACCCGCGCACGCTATCGAACCTGTTTTCGAAAGCGTGCCGCTCTCGGACAACACCCCTCATTTGAGTGACGGAACTCAAGGAATGACCGGCGCTGTCGAGGGGATCTCTTCAGCGGGAGGCGGACCGCTCGGGGAAATCGGTCCGAGGGGAACGACCCTGGGAGCTCGGGGCTCCGGGTCGGAACAGGGGAGGACAGGCCCCGGCGCCGCAAGGCGCCGGGGCCCTCTGTCTGTGGCGCGGCGTTCGACGCCGCCTCCGGTGCACCCCGTGCCCCCCAGGCCCGTCGCGCCCCGATCGGCCGGTCCATGCGGCCCCCTCTGGTCATATGCCTCACGCGACAGCCTTGCACGCCGAGCGTCCGATCGCTGCGGTTCCGCACAGTGAATCTTGTTTTCTGTGCGGAAGTGCAGCATGTGGGGATACAAGTCAACTTTCCCGCACGACACGGAAGTTGACGCCCGGCGCGAAAGGGGCCGCTCGGCTCAGCGCTTCGCCACGAAGACGTGCGAGGCGATCTCCGCCTCCAGCTCCGCCGCCTCACCACTGCTGCCCACGAGCACCCCGCCGGGCGACTGCGTCACGCTGACCACCGAACCGGGCTGCACGCCCGCCCGGCGCAGCGTGTACATGAGCTGCGCGTCCGTCTGGATCGGCTCGCCGATGCGGCGCACCACGACCGTCTTGCCGTCGGCCCCCGGGTCGAGGTCGGAGAGCGAGACCATGCCCTCGTCCAGGAACGGGTTCGCCCCGTCCTTCTCGCCCAGCTCCTCCAGGCCCGGGATCGGGTTCCCGTACGGCGACTCCGTCGGGTGGCGGAGCAGCTCCAGTACGCGGCGCTCCACCGCCTCGCTCATCACGTGCTCCCAGCGGCAGGCCTCGGCGTGCACCTGCTCCCACTCCAGGCCGATCACGTCCACGAGCAGACACTCCGCGAGCCGGTGCTTGCGCATCACGCGCGTCGCGAGGCGCCGGCCCTCCTCGGTCAGCTCCAGGTGCCGGTCGGCGGCCACGGCGACCAGGCCGTCCCGCTCCATGCGGGCCACGGTCTGGCTCACCGTCGGCCCGCTCTGGTCGAGCCGCTCGGCGATCCGGGCGCGCATGGGGACCACACCTTCCTCTTCCAGCTCGAGGATGGTGCGGAGGTACATCTCCGTGGTGTCGATCAGTCCGGACATACGTGCCCCTCGTGTAGCTCTCTCGCTTCGCGACAGCTCCGCTGGCTGACCGCGCAGCATGTGCGCTGGCCCTGGAACCCAGAACTCAATTCTGACGCATACCGCTGACAACCGTGACGCGCCAGGGAAACAACGGGCCAGGAGGGGCCGTGAACCGTATTGACAGAGCACTGGTCCAGACCGCACCGTGATCCGCGAACGCGCCACGCACCACCGAGATCCGACCCGACTCACCAGGACCCAAGGGGCACGCCGATGAGCGAGAGCAGGCCGGCCGAGCAGTACCTCGACGCCTCCATCGGGCTCCTCACGAGGATCCGCGACGAGGAGGCCGACAACATCGTGGCCGCCGGCACCCTCCTCGCCGACACCGTCGCCGCGGGCGGCCGCCTCTTCGCCTTCGGCGCGGGCCACTCCGGGCTCGCCGCACAGGACGTCGTCTACCGGGCCGGCGGCCTCGCCCTGATGAACCTGCTGTCGGTGCCCGGCACCGTCGGCATCGACGTCATGCCCGCGACGCTCGGCTCCGCCCTCGAACGGGTCGACGGGCTCGCGGCGGCGGTCCTCGCGGCCAGCCCCGCGCGCGCGGGCGACGCGCTGATCATCATCTCCCTGTCCGGGCGCAACGCCCTCCCCGTGGAGATGGCTCTCAGCGCCCGCGCGGCCGGCATCAAGGTCATCGGCGTGACCTCCCTGTCGTACGCGACCGGACCCGACGCCCCCACCTCCCGCCACAGCTCCGGCAGCTACCTGCGCGACCACTGCGACGTCGTCCTCGACTCCAAGATCGCGATCGGCGACGCCGAACTCACCCACGAGGGCGTCGACACCCCCTTCGCGCCCGCCTCCACGGTCACCGCCAGCGCCCTCATGCAGGCGACCCTCGCGACCTGCGCCGCGACCCTCGCCGACCGGGGCATCCAGCCCCCACTGCTGCGCTCGGGGAACGTCGACGGCGGCCTGGAGTGGAACGCGCGGGTCTTCGAGGAGTACGGGGACCGGATCTACTACCGGCGGTGAAGACCCGGGCCCTGCACGCCCGCCCCTACCGCTCCGCCGCCAGCGCCCACGCCAGGTCCACCGCACCGGCGATCCGCACCGCCACGCTCTCCGCGTACACGGCGTCCCCGCGCTCGAACCCGACCCTGCTCGCACCCCGCAGAAACGTCACCACGCCGACCGTCCTGCCCCGGCTGCGCAGCGCCGCGCACAACGCGAACACCGTGCCCTCCGGCCACTGCCGGTCCAGAGCCCAGTCCGCGCGGACCACGCCACCCTCCGCGGCGGCCCGCACGGACCCCGCCCGCTCCACGCACTGCAACGCCGGATGCCCCTCCGCGTACCGCACCGGCAGCGCACCCCGCGACACCAGCAGACTCGGCCCCGGCGCCCCCGAAGGCGTCGCCGCGGCCCGCACGAGACGCAGCGGCTCCTCGCTCGCCACCAAATCGATCACCGCGTGATCGGCGAAACCCGCCAGCGCGAAGTCCAGATGCACCGTCGCCGCCTCGGCCGGGTCCTCGCACTCGGCCGCGGCCCGCGCCGCACGGTGCAACTGCTGCGACCGGAACCGCAGCTGCGCCGCCTCCTGCTCGTTCTGCTTCGCCTCGGTCACGTCCTGGAACAGCCAGCCGACACCCAGCGGCACCGGCTCCTCCGCGAGTGGCGACGCCAGCCGTACGAACCCGCTGCGCCAGCACCGGCGCTCCGTGCGCCCGCCAGCCTCGCCGGGCCGCCGCAGCGTCACCCACACCTCCGTCGGCGACGGCGGCGCGCCCTCGGCGAGCACATGGGCCAGCGCGCTCTCCAGCTCCTCCACGCCCTGCCCGACCAGATCCCCGAGCGGCCGCCCCAGCGCGGCGGTGCGCCCGGTGCCCATGGCCCGCGCGGCATGCCCGTTCATCACGGCGGGGCGCAGATCCGCGTCGACCAGCACGACACCCCACGCGGCGTCCTCGAACAGCGCCTCGCTCAGCGCGATGGACCGCTCCAGATCGATCTGCGCGTGCACCTCACTGAACGCGCAGTACACCCCGGCGGGCTTCCCGTCGGGCCCGCGCACGGCGGCGGACTGCGTCCGCACGAGCACCCGCCCACCCTCCTTGGTGAGCAGCGCGAACTCGTTCACCTGACGCCCCGGAGCGTGCATCGAGGCCAGCAGCCGCCCCTGCACCTCCTCCGCGTCGGCGGGCCGCACGGCCCAGCCCGCGAACCCGTGCCGCCCCACGGCCTCCTCGGCCGACCAGCCGAGCACCCGTTCGGCCTCGCGGTTCCAATGGGTCACGACCCCATCGGCGTCGAAGGCGCACAACGCGGCGTCCATGCCGTCCAACAACGCGGCCAGCAGATCGGCCCCGTCCGGCTCGGGCTCCTCGGGCCCGAGCTCATCAGTGGTCCCACTACGCCGGGAAGCACTCACCTGGAACCCCCTGCAGGCTGTGTCGGCGCGACGAATTCCTCGTACCGCTCCAGATCATTCAACTCGAACGTGACGCATCCCACACGGACTTCACGCAAGTTCGGAGAAACGGAAGAGCACATACAACCAGCATGCAACGTATGACGACTCTGCCCGACGGCCGCCCCGTCCCGCCCCCGACCTCCGACGAACGCTCCACCCTCGAAGGCTGGTTGGACTTCCACCGCGAAACGCTGGCCATCAAGTGCGCGAACCTGACGGACGCCCAGGCACGCGCGCGTGCGATCCCCTCGTCGTCGCTCACCCTCCTCGGCCTGGTCCAGCACCTGGCAGAGGTCGAACGCAACTGGTTCCAGCGGGTCTTCGCGGGCGCCCACGACACCCCACCGGTGTACGAGACAGCGGGCCCGGACGCCTTCACCCTCACCGAGGACCGCACCCTCCCGGACGCCCTCGCCCAATGGCGCACGGAAATCGCCCGCGCCCGCGAACTCACCGCGACCGCCCCCCTGGACGCCACCGGCACCCTCTCCCCCGCGGAAGCCGCCTTCACCGGCGACCCCAAGGTCTCCCTCCGCTGGATCCTCACCCACCTGATCGAGGAGTACGCCCGCCACAACGGCCACGCGGACATGCTGCGCGAGGCGATCGACGGGACGGCGGGGGCGTAGGCGTAGTGGTGCTCCCCGTGCTGACGGCCTCACCCGCGATTGATGTTGTCCGGCCATCGCGCGATGGATCCGGTGTAACGCTGGAGTGGTCGCCACTGCCGGTGGCGGACGGCTACGCGTACAGCAGTCGTCAGGAAGCCGGTGCGTCAATGGCTCGGAAAATCGGTTGAGACCTGACGTGAGGGTTCCTAGTCTGCGTAGCACGACCGGAAGGGAGGTGGTTCGGAGAATGTATGTACGCCGGACAGTTGAGGTGACTGCGGGCTAGCGGCCCGACGTCGCATTTCGAATTCGGCGCCGGACCAGCGCGCGATATGTGCGTGCAGCCGGCCCAATCCCAAGCAGTCACCCGACCCGCGAGCCGCCGGTACGTCCGGCCGGCTTCCGACCGTCTCGTACGGGAGGAACCCAGGCTCGCGGGTCGTCTGCGTTCTCAGCCCTTGCTGACCGCCAGCAGGATCTCCGGCAGGCGGTCCGCCGTGCGCGGGGCCGCCAGTCGGAGGCCGAGGAGCGTCGTCGCCGCCCCGTACGCCGCGCCGACGGGCAGCAGGATCCAGCTCCAGGAGGCCGAGCCCGTCGCGTGCAGGGTGATCGCCAGGGCCAGGAGCGGTGCGCACAGGAGGGCCGCCGCGACCATGCCGCCGAAGATGGAGATCCAGGCCAGTCCCGCCTGGCCCGGCGCGACGTTCTTGTAGCCCTCCTGCGGGATCGAGTAGGGGAAGCGGGCCGAGGTCCACGCGCCGGTGGCGAGCATCGCGCCGAGCAGCGCGTAGGAGAGGCCGAGTACTTCGGGGAGGGCCGGCCAGGCGTCCAGCATGGCCGTCGTGACGAAGGTGACGAGCGTGGCGTACGGCAGGGTGATCAGGACGAGGGCCAGTGCACGCGCGCGTAGTTCGGCGTAGGCGTCCTTCGGCGACGCGATCGTCATCGCGACCATCCAGAACGCCGAGGTGTCCTGGCCGAACTGGTTGTACATCTGGATGCCGAGCATCCCGGAGGCGAAGCACGCGAAGTAGACGGTGCCGGTGCCCTGGAGGGCGTTGAAGACGGGGACGATCAGGCCGATCGCCAGGGAGGTGACCCAGGCCGCCTTGGTCTTCGGGTCGCGCCATACGTAGCGGAGGCTGCGCTCCATGACCGTGCCGGTGCGGCCCTCGGGGAGGAGGCGTCGCCGGGGGCCATTGCGGCGGCGTCCCGGGGCCGCGGCCTCGATGGTGGAGCCGTCCGGAGCGGTCATCAGGCGGGTCAGGGCGCGCCGCCAGAGGGTCAGGAGTGTCAGGAGCGCGGCCGCGCAGAGGGCGAACTGGGCGAGCGCCGTTCCGTACGAGCCCTTGCTCGTCGCGTCGACCGCCGCGATCGCCGAGGCCGGCGGGATCCAGCCCAGGACCTTCGCCACGGGGTCGAGCGCGTCCACCCCGCCGGCCGCGCCGAGCCGCTGCACCCCGAAGTTCACGAGCTGCGCGCCGACCGCGATGACGAGGCCGCTGAGGACGGCGAGGTCGCGGCCCTTGCGGCTGGTGAGCAGGCGGATGTTGGCGGCGGCCACGGTGCGGGCGAGGGCGACGCAGGTGAGGACGGTGAGGGGGATCGCCAGTACCGCAACGGCCGCGGCGGCTGCTCCGTGTGCCACCGCGTAGGCCGCGCCGAACGCGAGGCAGAGGGTGAAGAGCGGGCCGATGCCGACGAGTGATGCCACGAGCAGGCCGCGGACCAGCGGGTCGGGGCGCAGCGGGAGCATCGCGAGGCGGGTGGGGTCGAGGGTCTCGTCGCCGCTCGGGAAGAAGAGCGGGAGGACCGCCCAGCCGAGGGCGAGGAGGGTGGTGAGGGGGATGCCGATCGTGGCGGCGTGCGCGTTGCCGTGGAGGAGGATCAGGCCGAGGAGCTGGAGTGCGGCGACGAGCGCTGCCGCGAGGAGCGAGGCGATGTAGGCGGCGCGGCGGCCGGCGGACTGGCGGAGGCCGTTGCGCAGCAGCGCGAGCTTGAGGCGGACCAGGGTTGTGGTCACGGGCGGGTCCGCTTGTTGTGCTGCGGCGGGGTTGACGTCTCGGGGCTCTGCCCCGGACCCCGCTGCTCAATCGCCGCAGGGGCTTCGAATTGTGGTGCTGACCTGCTGCCCAGCCAGTCCAGTGTGCCCCCGCCGTCCCGTCCCTGCGCCCCCACCAGGTTCAGGAACGCCTCCTGCAAGGAGTTCGCCTCGCCGCGGACCTCCGCCAGCGGGCCCTGGGCCCGGATGCGGCCCGCCGCCATGACCGCGACCCAGTCGCAGAGCGATTCGACGAGTTCCATGACGTGGGAGGAGAAGACGACGGTGGCGCCGGAGCGTGTGTAGCGCTCCAGGACGCCGCGGATGATCTGGGCGGAGACGGGGTCGACGCCCTCGAACGGTTCGTCCAGGAAGAGGACTTCGGGATTGTGGAGGAGGGCCGCGGCGAGGCCGATCTTCTTGCGCATGCCGGTCGAGTAGTCGACGACGAGCTTGTTGGCGGCCCCGGCGAGGTCCAGTACGTCGAGGAGCTGGGCGGCGCGTTTGTCGACCTCCGCGCCGGGCAGTCCGCGCAATCTGCCGGTGTACGCGAGGAGTTCGTGGCCGGAGAGGCGTTCGAAGAGGCGCAGGCCCTCGGGGAGGACGCCGATGCGTGCCTTGACCTCGGCGGGGTCGGCCCAGACGTCGTGTCCCGCGACGTGCACGGTGCCCTGGTCGGGGCGGAGCAGGCCGGTGACCATGGAGAGCGTGGTGGTCTTGCCCGCTCCGTTGGGCCCGACGAGGCCGATGAACCGTCCGGCGGGGAGGGCGAGTTCGATGCCGGCCACGGCGGTCTGCTGACCGAACGACTTCCATAGGTCGTGTACGCGTACGGCTGCGGTTTCCTCGGCCGAGGTCAACTGTGCCCGCCCTTCGTCGTCTTCGTCCGTCCGGGCACGATACGTCGGCCGAGGGCGGGCCACCGGGACGTGCTACCCGCGTCGGCCCTCGCGTCCGCACGCGTACGCCAAGGGGGAGATGAGTTCCTCCGCGTCGGGGAGCCAGCGGTTCGCGGCGGTCGGGCGGCAGGCCCACTGGGCGGCGCCCCGGCTGCCGAAGCGGGTCGGGGGAGCGGCGACGTACTGGCCCTCGCCGAGCGCGAGCAGGTCGAGGGAGGCCGGGGGCCAGCCGATCTTGCGGACGAGGTCGGGGACCTTGACGGTCGCGCCGGGCAGTACGAAGAACTGCATGCGGCGGTCCGGGGTGCAGGTCACGGGGCCGAGGGTGAGTTCCATGCGCTCCATGCGGGCGAGGGCGAGGAAGCCGGCGGTCTCGGGGACGTCGATCGCGTCGAAGGTGCGGCCCGTGGGGAGGAGGATCGACGCGTTGGGCTGCTTCGACCACAGGCGGCGGGCCACGGTCGCGCTGCCGGTCGCCTGGTTCGCCCAGTCGGGGCGGGCGGGGTGCGCGCCGGGGGCGGGGCACTGGGGGGAGCCGCACGAGCAGCGCTGGACGCCGTCGCCGATCTCCAGCCAGGTGCCGGGGAACACGTCCCAGTGCCGCTCCTCCGCGTAGCGGACGGCGGTGTCCAGGAGCGAGTCGCCGCGCTGCTGCGGGATCTGTCCGGCGGCGGTGGCGGGTGGGCTGACGTCCGAGGTGCCTGCGATGGTCTCTTCCACGTCGTTCTCAACTCCCGCCGCCACGGAGGGTTACGGGCGCACGTACGGGCGGAGCGGGGGCATCGTTCCCGCACGTGGGGCGCATGGGTGCATGAGTGGGGGCGCGCGGGCGAGGAGGCCCCGGGTCGTGGGTAGTGCGGGGAGACAACGAGAACGGCGACGCGAACGACAACGCTCCGGGGTGGTGTCACGCGGGCGGGTGGTTGCCACCCGTTTGTGGCGCATCTTCCGTTTCCACCCAGGGCAGTGATGATCCAACGACCGGCTGTTGACCGGCAGTCGGACACCCGGACGGGCACAGCAGGGGGTACGTCATGGCCGCACGGCCGCTCGTCGCGCGACAGCCCAATGAACGGCTGCAAGCGCTCATCCAGGAAGCGGGCTGTTCGAACGCGGGGCTCGCACGCCGGGTCAACATGTGCGGGGCGGAGCACGCGCTCGACCTGCGCTACGACAAGACGTCGGTGGCGCGCTGGCTGCGCGGGCAGCAGCCGCGCGGCAGGGCGCCGGGGATCATCGCGGAGGCGCTGGGCCGCAAGCTCGGCCGCACGGTGACGATCGACGAGATCGGGATGGCCAACGGGAAGAACCTGGCCTCCGGTGTCGGGCTCCAGTTCTCGCCGACCGTGCTCGGCGCCATCGAGCAGGTCTGCGAGTTGTGGCGCAGTGACGTGGGACGGCGGGACTTTCTCTCCGGCTCGTCGGTCGCCTCGTCGGCGCTCGTCGAGCCGAGCCGGGACTGGCTGATCTCCGTGCCGGACTCGCAGGTGGCGCGGACGGCCGGGCCGCGGGTCGGGCCCTCGGACGTGGCGGCGGTGCGGGCGATGACGCAGGCGCTGACCGACCTCGACCATCAGTACGGGAGCGGGCATGTCCGGCCTGTGGTCGTGCACTACCTGAACAGTGTGGTGAGCGGGCTGCTCGCGGGCTCGTACCGGGAGGCGGTGGGGCGTGAACTGTTCTCCGCCGTCGCGCGGTTGACGGAGCTCGCCGGGTACATGGCGATCGACACCGGGCAGCCGGGTCTCGCCCAGCGGTACTACATCCAGGCGCTGCGTCTCGCGCAGGCGGCCGGTGACCGTGGCTACGGCGGGTACGTACTGGCCGCGTCCATGAGTCACCTGGCGGCCCAGCTCGGCAATCCGCGCGAGATCTCCCAGCTCGCCCGCGCGGCTCAGGAGGGGGCGCGCGGGCGTGTGACGCCGCGCGCTGAGGCGATGTTCCATGCCGCCGAGGCGCGCGGCCACGCACTTCTCGGGGATGCCCGGTCGGCGCAGTCCTCCTCCTCGCGCGCGGTCGCCGCCATGGAGCAGGCCGACGGGCGGACCGGCTCCGGGGACGACCCGGTGTGGATCGCCCACTTCGACCACGCCTATCTGGCGGACGAACTGGCGCACTGCCACCGCGATTTGGGTCAGTCCCGGGACGCGGCGCGGTGTGCGCAGGAGTCGCTGGACGGGCACCCGGAGTCGCGTGCGCGCCGGCGCGCGATCGGCCTCGTGCTTCTCGCGACCGCGCAGGTGCAGCAGCGTGAGGTGGAACAGGCCTGTCACACGGGACTTCGGGCCGTTGAGCTGCTCGGAACGGTGCGTTCGAACCGGGGCGCGGAGTATCTGGACGACCTCAGGGAGCGCCTCGACCCGTTCCGGGAGGAGCCCGTGGTGCGGGAGTTCGGGGCGCGCATGGAGCCCCAGGCGGCGTGAGCTGTGTCATAACGGGCAAGCCGGCGGCCGGTTTTGTTAGTCGCGTCACTGGGGAGGCTTCCGGGATTTGAGGTGCGTAGCAAGGGCGTACGAAGACCCGGTAGCGTGAGCCGACGATTCGGACCCCCTACGTAGGAGTCTTACGGTGACGGAGCAGAGCGGGCAGAGTGGGCAGGGCGAAAGCCCGCACCTTCCGCAGGCGCGGCAGGCACACGAAGGTGTCGTGCTGCCTGCCGACGGCGGTGAGCCCCTGTTGCCGGGCACGTACGGCGACCAGGCGGGTCCCGCGGGCGCGAGCCCGTGGGGGCAGCCGTGGGGGCCCGAGTCCCAGCAGGCGCACAACGCCGGGCCGATGCCGACCTACGACGGGTCCACGCCGACGTACGAGTGGGGTCAGCCGCAGGGCTCCGCGCCGATGCCGCCCGCGCCGCAGCACGACGCCGGGGCGTTGCCGCCGCAGTCGTACGGGGGCGCACTGCCCCAGCAGCCGACCGCGCAGGCGCTGCCGCGGCAGTACCCGGAGGCGGGGCCGCTGCCGCCCGCCGCTCCCGCGGGGCCCGCCCCCGGTGCGTACGACGGGGACGCCACGCAGTACATACCGCCGTCCGCCCAGCAGCAGGCCGTCCAGCACGCGGCAGGGCCGGGGCTGCCGCCGGAGGCGCCCGCTCCGGACGCCACGCAGTTCCTGGGGCGCGCACAGCCGATGCCCGACGCGGCGCCGCCCGGTCACGGGGCCTCCGACAGCGAGGCCACGCAGTACATACCGCCGGTGCCCGGGCAGCCGATGCCGGGCCAGCCGATGCCGGGCCAGCCGATGCCGGGCCAGGCGATGCCCCCGCAGGACCAGGGCTACGGCGTACGCCCCGGAGCGCCCGGTGAGCGGCAGCCGCCGGCCGAGTTCGACGCCCTGTTCCGTACGGAGCCGGAGGGCCGCGCCGAGGCGACGCAGCAGATGCCGCGCTTCGACCCGCACGCGGCGCAGGCGGGGCCCGGCGGACCGGGGATGCCGGGCATGACGCCGCCCCCGCAGCAGTACGGGTACGAGCCCGAGCCCCCGCGCGGCGGCAAGACCCGCACCGGTTCCAAGGCACCGCTGATCGCCGCGGTCGGTGTGGCCATTCTCGTCGTGGGTGTCGGCGCGGGCGCCATGCTCAGCGGCGGGGACGACGACAAGAAGACGGACGCGACGAAGAACGTGTCGGACTCTGCGCCCGCCTCCGAGTCGCCCTCGCCGTCCGCGGACCCGGCCAAGGCGCAGGCCGTCGAGCTCGACAAGCTGCTCGGCGACTCCAACAACAGCCGCTCCGCCGTGGTGCGTTCGGTCGCGAACATCGGCGGCTGCAAGGCGCTGCCGCAGGCCTCGAAGGACCTGCGCGGCGCGGCGAACCAGCGCAACGACCTGGTGACGCGCCTCGGCTCGCTCCAGGTGGACGAGCTGCCCGAGCACGCGCGCCTCACGGCCGCGCTCACCAGCGCCTGGAAGGCGTCCGCGTCCGCGGACAGCCACTACGCGAAGTGGGGCGACCAGGTCGCAGCCAAGAAGCACGCGCTGTGCAAGAAGGGCCACGCGAAGCCGACGTCGGAGCGCCGGGCGGGCGACGCGGCGAGCGGCACCGCGTCCAAGCAGAAGCAGCAGGCCTCGAAGCTGTGGAACCAGATCGCGAGCAAGTACGGGCTGACGCAGCGCTCGGCCGTCCAGCTCTGACGGCTCCCTTTCGGGACGTGACGGTCAGGGCAGCCTGGCGAGCGTGTCCGTCACGTCCACCGAGGACTTCCTGGTCGCCTTGAGCCGCCCGGAGACGACCTTCTGGAAGGTCACCCGCGCGTTGACCAGGCGCGGGAAGTCGCCGACGGACGACATGTGGTCGTAGCCCCAGCGCAGCGGCGGGGTGAGTCCGCCCGTCGTGACCTTGAGGTCGTCGTCGAGGGCGGTGCGCACGGTGCGCGCGGTGACCGCGCCGTCGCCGGCCGACTCGACGACCTGCCGCAGCACCTCGTACGCGATCCAGGTGGTCTGCACGCCCGCGTCCGCCGGGTCGATCCGGTTGTCGCCGAAGGCCTGCTCGTTGATCGCCCGCTTCATGGGGTTCCAGCGGGCGTCGCCCGACGCCGGGTACCAGCCGGTGACGTACGCCCCTTCGTAAGGGCTCCCGGCACCGCCGGTGCGGTCGACGGCGGTCTGGTCGACGCTGCCGAGGACGGTGGCGGTGTGCACCGACGGGTAGTCCTCGCGCAGCCGCCGGAACGAGTCGAAGAACGTGTTCGTGCGCTCCCCGAGCACCGCCGCGACGCAGCCTTCGCCCCGCGGTGCCCGGCTCGCGGTGTCGAGCGCGCGGCGGGCCTGGTCGGCGTAGTCGGTGGCGTCGTCCGCGGCGAGCATGTCGACGGAGGCGGGGCGGTGGCGCAGCGCGAGGCCGGAGTCGAGCAGGGGCGCGAGCTGGTCGCCCGCGATGGAGTCGGGGCGGATCAGGACGGTGCGGGCGCAGTCCTCGGACAGCTGGCGCCCGTTGCCTGCGAGGAGGGCGGCCTGGCCGCCGTTGACCGGGTACGACAGCGGGCTGGTGAACTCGGCCTCGGTGGCGCCGTAGCCGCCTATGTAGGGGATGCCCGCGGACTCCAGCGGCGGCAGGAAGGCGTTCGAGTGCTGGCTGTACGAGCCGACGACCGCGACGGCGTCGTGCCGGACGGCGGAGCGGGCGCACCGGGCGGCGTCCACGCTGTCGTTGTGGTCGTTGCAGGTGAGGACCTTCAGGGGGCGGCCGCCGATGCCGCCGTGGGCGTTGATCCAGCGGGCGTAGGCCCGCGCCATGGCGGGCATCCCGGGCATGTTCGTCGCCTTGGTCTTCTCGGGCGCCCAGGTCATGACGGTCACCGGCTGTTCACCCGCGCTCTTGGCGTCGCCGCCCGGGACGAGCCCGCACCCGGCGACCAGCGCGGAGCTCAGGAGCACGGCCGCGGTGCGCACGTGGCTTCGGGGGATGCGGTTACGGGTACTGGGGCGCCTGCCGGTCATGTTCCTGCACGATTCCGCCGCGTCGCCAACGGTCGAGTGACCCGCGGGCAACGCATGGTGACGATGAGGTGAATTGCGGGGGTCGTGCGGGGCCCGGGGGGTCGGGACGTACGATCGATGACCGTGCAAACCTCGGACAAGTCTTCCCGTCGCGGCCGTCGCTCCACGAAGATGGGCGGCATGCCACTCAACGACATGCCGTGGTGGCGCTGGCGCAGCAATGTGCGTTCCGCGCTGCACATGCTCTCCGACCCGGCGTTCCAGCGGGACGTCTGGCAGGCGGGCGTGGACGGGTACGGAGATGTGACCGACGCCGTGTACCGCCTGGTCGAGGACACCTGGCTGGACAACTGGTCGGCCGAGAAATACGTCGGGACGATCTTCCGGGACTCGCAGGAGGCGGCGCTCGTCGATGCCGCCGTGCTCCGGGTGCTCAGGATCATGCACCAGGTGGGCCCCGACGCCCCGGTCGCCGCGTACCTCAACCACGAGGGCTGGCCCGAGGCGGTCCGTGCGGCCCGCGACGCCCATGTGAGGCTCGCCACGAGCGACGCCGAGGACCCGGAGACGGCCCCGCAGACCCTGGAGGTGCTGCGGATCATGACGCGGGCGGCTTAGCGCGTCGTGCCGGGCGTTTAGGCTTGGCGCATGAACGCGCAGTCCGCCGCCACCGGTCCCGAGCAGTACGTCCTCACGCTCTCCTGCCCCGACAAGCAGGGCATCGTGCACGCCGTGTCGAGCTACCTCTTCATGACCGGCTGCAACATCGAGGACAGCCAGCAGTTCGGTGACCACGACACAGGTCTGTTCTTCATGCGCGTCCACTTCAGCGCGGACGCCCCCGTGAGCGTGGAGAAGCTGCGCGCCAGCTTCGCCGCGATCGGCGACTCCTTCCACATGGACTGGCAGATCCACCGGGCCTCGGACCGGATGAAGGTCGTCCTGATGGTCAGCAAGTTCGGCCACTGCCTCAACGACCTGCTCTTCCGGGCGCGGATCGGCGCGCTGCCGGTCGACATCGCCGCGGTCGTCTCCAACCACACGGACTTCGCCGAGCTGGTCGCCTCGTACGACATCCCCTTCCACCACATCCCGGTGACGAAGGAGACGAAGGCGCAGGCCGAGCAGCAGGTGATCGACCTGGTGCGGGCCGAGGGCGTCGAGCTGGTGGTGCTGGCGCGGTACATGCAGGTGCTGTCGGACGACCTGTGCAAGCAGCTCAGCGGGCGGATCATCAACATCCACCACTCGTTCCTGCCGAGCTTCAAGGGCGCGAAGCCGTACCACCAGGCGCATGCGCGGGGCGTGAAGCTGATCGGTGCGACCGCGCACTATGTGACCGCCGACCTCGACGAGGGGCCGATCATCGAGCAGGAGGTCGAGCGGGTCGGGCACGACGTCACGCCCGACCAGTTGGTGGCGATCGGGCGGGACGTCGAGTGCCAGGCGCTGGCGCGGGCCGTCAAGTGGCACGCGGAGCGGCGGATTCTCCTCAACGGGCGCCGCACGGTCGTCTTCGCCTAAGCCCTCCGGGCCCATCAAGCCCGGTTCGGCCCCATTGAGCCCCTGCGGCGATTGAGCAGCGGGGTCCGGGGCAGAGCCCCGAATCTTTCGCCCCGTCGGGGTTGCGGCCGCGGGGCTCTGCCCCGGACCCCGCGCCTCAATCGCCGGCGGGGCTCAAATTGGCTTGATGGAGCCGGAACAGAGGCCGAATCACAAGCGACTCAGCCCAGCCGTCGCAGACAGGACGTCGCGGATGGCCTCGCGGTCGCCGACCTGGCCGGCCGCCGCTTCCTCCGGCAGGACGTGGCCCGCGGCGAGGCGGCAGAACTCGACGCCGTCCAGGGCGACATGCGCCACCTCCCGCTCGTCGGAACCGGTCGCCGCGGGGGAGTCGAGGGCGATCAGCCACTCGCCGCCGCCCGCTCCCTCGACCTCCAGGCGCAGACTGCGGCCGGGCCGCCCCGCGCCGACGAGTTCCTTGGCGGGGGCCGCGAGGCCGGTGCGGCGGCGCGCGGCCAGGGAACCGGGGAGCAGCCGGGCGGCGAGGTCGATCATCCGGTTGAGGTGGCGCGGGGCCGGGGCCTCGTAGGGATAGTCGACCGCGTCCGCGATGTCACCGGCGTGGATCCAGCACTCGAAGGCCCGGTCGATCATGGCATCGCGCAGCGCGAGCTCGAAGTTGCCGTACGAGACGGGGAGTTGACCGGAGCCTCCGGAGCCGCCCGCGTCCGAGCCCGCGAACGACACCGTGCGGATGACGGAGTGCGACTGCTCGCGCCAGGGCGCCCGCACCGCGCGCGTGGGCGGGAAGTAGGACGACTTCCAGTACGCCTTGGTGCGCGCGGTGGGGTCGAGGGCCTGCGGCGCGGGGTCCTCCAGGCCGATGGCGCGGGCCACCAGGCCGTCGACGCTGGTCAGATGGGCGATCACCCCGGCCACCGTGGTCTTCTTGCCGACCTGCTCCGCGCCCTCGTACCAGCGCAGCCGCACCGGCGCGTGCCATTCGCCGTCGCCGATGTCCTGGAGCAGCGCGTCGAGCCGGGCGGTCTCCGCGTCGTACGAGGTGGCCCAGCCGGGGACGGGGATGCGGGCGGGGCGCCGGGTGAGGCAGCCCTCCAGGACGCGGGAGCGCAGCATCGGGTCGAGGTCGAGGCTCTCCTCGGCGTGCAGCAGGCCGACCGCGTCGCGCAGCCGCAGCGCCTCCTCGGCGCAGGTGCCGCAGGCGCCCAGGTGGACGTCGACGGCGGCCGCTTCCTCGGGGGAGCAGGCGGCCAGCGCCCAGGCGCCGAGCAGCGACTTGAGGACGCGGTGCTCCAGGACGGGCGGTTCGGCCGCCGGCACGTCCGGCAGCGGGCGGCCGGTGTCCTCCACGGAGGAGCGGGGCGTCGGTATCCACGGCCGGTCCACCGGGCCGCCGGTCCCCTCGGGCTCCTCCTCGTAGGGGTCGAACCGGTCCGGTCCGTTCGCCGCGCTCACGCCGGCCTCCCGAAACCGCGGGCGGGAGGTGTGCCCGTGTTGTGGGCCGTCGACAGGAGTTGCAGGCCGAGGCGGAGCCTGCGGCGGGCCTCGTCCTCGGTGACGCCGAGGTCGGCGGCGGTCTGGCGGTAGTCACGGCGCTGGAAGTAGGCGAGGTTGAGCGCCTCGCGCAGCGGGGCGGGCATGGACGTCACGATGTAGTCGGCGCGGGCCGCTGCGGAGGCGTGACGCACCTTGCGCTCCAGGTCCTCGGTCGTCCCGAGCCCGGTGCGCACGAGCGCGGCGGACTCGGTCTGGCGCAGGCGCTGCACGGCGTGCCGGTGGGTGAGGGTGGCGATGAAGGAGCGCAGCGGGCCCTGCTTCGGGTCGTAGGACTCCGGATTCTCCCAGATTTGCGTGAACACGTCACGGGTGATCTGGTCGGCCGCCGTCTCGTCGTCGAGGACGCGGTGTGCCAGGCCGTGCACCAGCGAGGCGAACCGGTCGTAGAGCTCGCCGAGCGCCGCCGCCTCCCCGTGGGCCAGGCGCTGCTGCATCCTGCGGTCCCAGCGGGACGGGGTGTCCTTGGGCATGGGGCCCCCTCACCGACTGCCGAACGACTTGCCTTCTCACTACATGCCTTCTCATCGAATGTAACTGTCGGGGCCAACAGCGCACGCCCCTTTGCCGCATTGTGCGCCCCCAGAGGGCAGCAGGTGGTAAAGACCATCTGCCGCCCGAAACGCGCTGAGGTATTTGGTTCACATGTGCCCGGCCAGGGCTTAACCAGGCCATATGTGATAGGTCTGCGGGAGTGTTTCATCCCAGTGCGGCAGGGCAGCCGCGCAGAAGAAACGTAGGGACAGATTCCGGATCGTCGATATTCCCGAACGAGAGGCGTTGCGCGTGGCGCTCAAGGTGACCGAGTCAGGGCAGGGCGACTGGGCCGTCGTGCGCGCGTCGGGCGAGATGGACCTCGTGACGTCCCCGGCGCTCCGTCAGCAGGTGCACGAGGCGGTGGCGGACGGCCGCCGCAGCGTCGTGCTCGACCTCTCCGACGTGCTGTTCTGCGATTCCAGCGGCGTGGGTGTGCTGATCGCCTCACGCCGTCTGATGCGCTCCTGCCAGGGCCGCCTGCGCCTGATCCTGCCGGCCCAGGGCGCGGTCGACGGCTCCCACGTGAACCGCGTGCTCGGCGCCCTCGGCGTCCGCCGTCTCTTCGACGTCTACCCGGACGTCGCCTCGGCGGTGGACGAGGACGCGGCCCCCATGTCGGCGTAACGGCTTGTACCGGATTTTCACCGGCCTTGACACAATCGCCGCAGTTCGGGGCGTGCGCGCACGGGACCGTCGTACGCTCCGTTGCGTAACACCCAACGACCCGAGAGGCGGCCCATGAGCATGGACGAGCGGAGGATCGCGGCCCGGTTCGCCGGCTTCGACCAGGACGGCAACGGATACATCGACCGCGAGGACTTCTACGTCGCCGCGAAGGCGCTGCTCGCCGAGTTCGGTGTCACGGCGCGCTCCGGGCAGGGGCAGTCGCTGTTCGCCGGGGCCGAGGCGTTCTGGCAGGGCATGGCCGGGATCGCGGACGTCGACGGGGACCAGCGGGTGACCCGCGAGGAGTTCGTGACCGGGGCCGTGAAGCGGCTGCGGGACAATCCCGACCGGTTCGCCGAGATCGCCCGGCCGTTCCTGCGGGGAGCCCTCGCGGTGGCCGGTGCGGATGAGGCCGGGATCGAGCCGGACACCGCGCGGCGGGTGCTCGGTGTGCTCGGGGTGGAGCCGGATGTGGCGCGGGCGGCGGCGGATGCGCTGGCCGCGGACGGGTCCGGGCGGATCTCGGAGGATGCGGCGGTCCGGGCCTTCGCGCGGTACTTCACCGTCCCGGAATAGCCGCACCGGCGTTGACGCCTCGGGGCTCCGCCCCGGACCCCCGCGCCTCAATCGCCGGCGGGGCTTGATTGGTAGCGGTCCCGGAGTTTGTACTTCAGGACCTTGCGGAGTGTTTCGTTGCGCGGCAGGGCCTCCAGGACTTCCAGCTGTTCCGGCAGCTTGAACGTGGACAGGCCCTGGTCGCGGAGATATGTGGTGAGGGCGGGCAGGGTCAACGGGGGGTTTCCCGGGCGCAGTTCGAGGACCGCGCACACCCGTTCCCCGCGTTCCGCGTCGGGGAGGCCGATCACTGCCGCGTCCTGGATCGCGGGGTGTTCGTGGAGCAGGTCCTCGATCTCCTTCGCGGAGATGTTCTCGCCCTTGCGGATGATGACGTCCTTGGCGCGGCCGGTGAGGACCAGGTGGCCCCCGGGCAGGACGTGGCCCAGGTCGCCCGTGATCAGGAAGCCGTCCGCGTCGAAGGCGTCCGCGGTCTGGCGCGCGTCGAGGTAGCCCTGGCAGACGGCCTCGCCGCGCAGCCGTACGTCGCCGTCGACGCCGGGCGGCACCTGTTTGCCCTCGGCGTCGACGATGCGGATCTCCATGCCCTCGGGCGGGCGGCCCTCCGTCGTCGCGAGGTTCTCCGCAGTGTCGTCCGGGGCGCCCATCGTGATCATCGGGACTTCCGTCATGCCGTAGCCGTGGGTGAGCTGGACGTCCATCTCGCGGACGACCGAGTGGTAGACCTCCGGCGGTTTCGGGGCCCCGCCGCCCGCGAGCAGACGCAGCGTGGGGATGAGTTTCTCGTCCGGCTGCTTGCGCTGTTCGGTCAGGAACATCGAGTAGAAGGCCGTCGAGCCGCCCGCGACCGTCACGCCGTGACGCCGGTACTCCTCCAGTGAGTCCGGCATCGCGAAGTGCTCGAACATGACCGCGGGGAAGCCGTACAGAAGCAGCATCACCGTGTAGTCGGGGCCCGCTATGTGCGCGAACGGGAAGGCCATCGAGCCGACGTCGGCCGCGGACAGGTGCAGCGCGTGGGCGAGGCAGGAGCCGCCCGCGATGAGGGAACGGTCCGTGTGCAGCACGCCCTTGGGGTCGGACGTCGTGCCCGAGGTCCAGTAGATCCAGCGGACGTCCGTCCCGGATGCGGGCGGCGGGGGCAGGACGGCCGGGTCGCCCTCCGGCAGGTTCTCGTACGCCTCGAAGATGCCGCGCGCGCCGAGCCGCCGGGCCATGTCGGTGTGGTCGAAGCCGCGCCACACGCCGGGTGTCGCGAAGAAGTCGGCCTTCGACTCCCTTAGCGCGAAGCCGACTTCGCGGTCCCGGTAGAAGGGGATGGTCGGCGACTGCACCGCCCCGATGCGGGCCAGCGCGAAGGAGAGCAGGGCCGTCTCGATGCGGGTGGGCAGCTGCCAGGCGACCACGGTGCCGGGGCGGATGCCGAGGTCGTGGAGGCCGGCCGCGACGCGCTCGCCCCGGGAGTGCAACTCGCCGAAGGTCAGGGTGCGTTCGCCCTGGAGCAGCACCGGGTGGTCGGGGGTGAGGGCGGCGCGGCGTTCGACCAGCTCCCAGAGCGTGCGGGAGGCGCCCAGGGCGTGTGCGGTGTCGGTCATCTCCATACCCCTTCACGGCCGGTGCCGTCACCTGACGGGTTGTCAGATCTGACCGAGAGCGTAAGTCCGCGCTCCTTGTCGGTCCAGGGGTGCGGGGCTAGCCTGCTATCTGACGGGTCATCAGATACCGCGAGGGGCTGAACACTCATGACGGAACTGCCGCGCATCGTCAGCGTCGACGACCATGTGATCGAACCGGCCCATCTCTTCGAGACCTGGCTGCCGGCCAAGTACCGGGACAGGGGGCCGAAGCCGCTGACCGAGGGGATCGGCGAACTCGCCTACGTGGCGGGCAAGTACCAGATCACGATGGATCCGGCGGGTCCGCCCACGGACTGGTGGATCTACGAGGACCTCAAGTTCCCGTACAAGCGCAATATCGCGGCCGTCGGCTTCGACCGCGACGACATGACCCTGGAAGGGATCACGCGGGCCGAGATGCGGCGTGGGTGCTGGGATCCGAAGGCGCGGCTCGCCGACATGGATCTCAACCATGTCGAGGCCAGCCTCTGCTTCCCGACCTTCCCGCGCTTTTGCGGTCAGACCTTCGCGGAGGCGCACGACAAGGAGGTCGCGCTCGCCTGCGTGCGCGCCTACAACGACTGGATGGTCGAGGAGTGGTGCGGGGACAGTGGCGGCCGGCTGATCCCGCTGTGCATCATCCCGCTGTGGGACGTCGAGCTGGCCGTCGCGGAGATCCGGCGCAATGCCGCGCGCGGCGTCAAGGCCGTGACGTTCTCCGAGATCCCCACCCACCTGGGTCTTCCGTCCATCCACTCCGGCTACTGGGACCCGTTCTTCGCCGTGTGCCAGGAGACCGGGACGGTCGTCAACATGCACATCGGGTCCAGCTCCCAGATGCCGGCCGCGTCCCCCGACGCGCCGCCCGCCGTCCAGGCCTCGCTCAGCTTCAACAACGCGATGGCCTCGATGATGGACTTCCTGTTCAGCGGCGTCCTCGTGAAGTTCCCGCGGCTCAAGCTGGCGTACAGCGAGGGGCAGATGGGCTGGGTGCCGTACGCCCTGGAGCGCGCCGACGACGTGTGGGAGGAGCACCGCGCGTGGGGCGGCGTCCGGGACCTGATCCCCGAGCCGCCGTCCACGTACTACTACCGGCAGATCTTCTGCTGCTTCTTCCGCGACAAGCACGGGGTGGCCTCCCTGGACGTGGTCGGCCGGGACAACGCGACGTTCGAGACGGACTATCCGCACGTCGACTCGACCTTCCCGAACACCAAGGAGGTCGCGCTCGACCACGTGAAGGGCCTCGACGACGAGACGATCTACAAGCTGATGCGCGGCAACGCCATCCGCATGCTCGATCTCGATCTCGACAAGGCCGGCAAGTAGGCGTCCGGTATGGATCTCACGTACACGGACGAGGAAGAGGGGTTCCGGGCGCGGCTTCGGGAGTGGCTGGGCGGCGTGCTGCCCACGCTGCCGCCGAAGCCGTCGCCCGGCGACTGGCCGGGCAGACGCGCGTACGACATGGGCTGGCAGCGGCGCCTGTACGACGCCGGGTACGGGGACGTGCACTGGGGCGCCTCGCCGACCAAGCGGCTGATCTTCCTGGAGGAGACCGAAAGGGCGGGCGCACCCTACGTGGGCGCGAACTTCGTCGGGCTTCTGCACGCCGGGCCGACCATCGCCGCCGAGGGCAGCCCCGGCCAGCGGGACCGCTGGCTCGCGCCGATCCTGCGCGGCGACGAGGTGTGGTGCCAGGGGTTCAGCGAACCGGACGCCGGGTCCGACCTGGCGGCGCTGCGGACGAAGGCCAGGCGCGAGGGCGACGAGTACGTGATCAGCGGCTCGAAGATCTGGACCTCGCACGCCGAGGTCGCCGACTGGTGCGAGCTGCTCGTACGCACCACCCCCATCAGTGACGCCGCCCCCAAGCACCGCGGCATCTCCTGGCTCGCCATGCCCATGGACGCGCCCGGCATCACGGTCCGCCCGCTGCGCACGCTCGCCGGGTCGACCGAGTTCGCCGAGATGTTCCTCGACGACGTGCGGGTGCCGGTCGGCAACCGGGTCGGCGAGGAGAACGACGGCTGGCGTGTGACCATGGTGACCCTGTCCTTCGAGCGCGGCACCGCGTTCGTCGGCGAGGTCGTCGCCTGCCGCCGCACCCTCGGCGAGCTGGCCGCCCACGCGAAGAAGACGGGGCGCTGGGACGACGCGGTGCTGCGCCGCGAACTCGCCCTGCTGTCCGCCGAGTTCAGCGCCCTGTGGCGGCTCACCCAGTGGAACGTGAGCGAGGCGCAGGCGACCGGCGGTGTGCCCGGTGTGGGCGGCTCGGTCTTCAAGCTGCGGTACTCGCACGCCCGGCAGCGGCTCTACGACGCCGCGGCCGAGGTCCTCGGCGGCGCGGGCGCCCTCGACACCGACCAGGAGTGGACGCTCGACCGGCTCTCCTCGCTGTCGTACACGATCGCCGCGGGCACCTCGCAGATCCAGCGGAACATCGTCGCCGAGCGGATCCTCGGGCTGCCCAAGTCCGCGAAGGGGGGACGGTAGGCGTGCATTTCCAACTGACGCAGGAACAGCGGGCGTTGCGTGACGGCATGCGCGAGCTGCTTGCCGGGCGGTTCGGGCGGGACGCGCTGCGGGCCGCCGTGGACGCGCCCGGGATCGACCGGGAGCTCTGGCGGGAGCTGGGCGGGGCGGGTCTGTTCTCGCTGTGTCTTCCGGAGGCCGAGGGCGGCGTCGGGCTCGGCCTCCCGGACGCGGTGGTCGTGTTCGAGGAGGTGGGGCGGGCCCTTGTCCCGGGGCCGCTCGTGGCCACCTTCCTCGCGGCGGGCGAGGTGCCGGGCGCCGCGACCGGCGAGGCGGTGGTGACCGCACCGTACGGGTCGCTGCTGCCGTGGCGGGACGACGCGGACGTGGTGCGCGGTGATGTGTCCACGGCCCGCCCGATCGCCTCCGCGGACCCGCTCACCCCCCTGCACGCCCTCCCCGAGCCCGCCCCCGTCCCGCTGGAGGCGACCCTCCTGTACGCCGCCGAACAGCTCGGATCGGCCGGCCGCACGCTGGAGGAGGCGGTTCAACACGCCCGGGGGCGCGAGCAGTTCGGAGCGCCGATCGGCTCGTTCCAGGCGGTGAAGCACCTCTGCGCCGAGATGCTCGTACGAGTGGAGGTGGCGCGCGCCGCCGTGTACGCGGCGGCCGTCACCGCCGACCCGGTCGAGGTCGCGGCGGCGGAACTGCTCGCCGACGAGGCCGCCGTGCAGGGTGCCCGCGACTGCCTCCAGGTGCACGGCGGCATGGGCTTCACCTGGGAGGCCGACGTGCACCTGCACCTGAAGCGCGCGTGGGTGCGGGCCGAATTGGGCGGCAGCGCGCGGGGTGCGGAAGAGGTGCTCGCCGCCGCGCTCTGACCCCCGTACGACGACGGCCGCGCGTCCGGAAAGCGGACGCGCGGCCGTCTGAGCGGAGGGCCTGAGCAAGGGTGCACGCACAGTGACCGTGCGTGGTTATCGGGTTGTGTCCTGCGCGGGGCTCGTCACGGCGCGGAGTCGGCGTCCTGCTCCGGTACCTTGTGGCAGATGCGAGTGGTGCTGAACCCGAGCGACGGCTCCGGTGTTGCCTCCGAGGCAGCTCCGGGGTTCCGGATGTGCGCCGCTCGCAGTGCAGAGAGGGGTTTTGCCCCCGTCTGTTCGAGCCCCGGCGAGACGCGTCGCACAGTATGCCGCACGCGTACTCCTTCGCGCTGGAATATGCCCGAAGCGCTTGTTGGGGTGACTGTACGTCAACCATGCTGTGTCTCAAGGGGTTCACGTTCCGTGATCCCTCTCACTGGTCAGCACGGTAAGAGGCGCGAGGCAGTACTCCAGCGGTCCCGCCGGATTCGGATGGTGTGAGCGGTGCAGGTGCTTCAGGTTCAACTGGAGGTCGGGGCCGACCCCGCTGAGGTGGGGCGGGCCCGCAGGTGGGCGCGTTCGCGTCTCGCCGGTTCGGGCATAGAGGCCGATGAGTCCTTGGCGGAGACGCTGATTCTGATCGTCTCGGAGCTGGTCACCAACGCCGTGGTGCACACGGGGCATCCCGCCGTGCTGCGCTTGGCACTGCCCAGCGGCGTCCCGGCGGCGTGTCTCGGCACCGTGCGCGTCGAGGTCGCCGACACCTGCGAGCGGCCGCCGACACCGCGGCACGCGGACGGCGAGGAGACGAACGGGCGGGGGCTCGAACTCGTCGACGGGCTCGCGGACCGCTGGGGCTGGCGCCCCGAGGGGGCCGGCAAGGCGATCTGGTGCGAGATCGACCAGTGCGCGGTGGCCACGACCGGCGCGTTCCAGGGTGTGACGTTCGAAGCGGTGTGAGCGGGTACGGAGCGGCGCGGGTCCCGTCGGTGCCCGCGCCGCTTCCTGTGTCCCTTCGGGTGTCCCTTCAGAAGATGGCGACCGGGGCCACCGGCGTCCCCGTGCCGCCCTGGAAGGGTTCCGGCATCGCCGACAGCAGGAACGAATGGCGTCCGACTTCTCCACAGGCTGTGGACAGGGATTCCAGATTCCAGTTCTGGCCCTGGAGCATCCCCATCTCGACGAGGTTGAGCGCGTGCACGGGGAGCCACAGGTTCTCGATCTCCGGCGGGAAGATCTCGAAGGTCAGGGTGTCGTTGGCGACCGCCGCCACGTCCCGCGCGTGGAACCACTCCGGCGTACGCACCGACAGGCCCGGTGACGGATAGCCGTACCCGTGCTTGTCCCCGGCCAGGTACACCTGGATCTGCCCGGTGCGTACGAGCACGATGTCGCCGGCCCGGACCGTCACGCGGCCGAACTCGGCCGCCTCGTCGAGGTCTTCGGGGGTCACCGCGTGGTCCCCGGGCAGCCGGTCGAGGCCCTTCGCCGCCGCCACGTCGAGCAGCACGCCGCGCGAGACGATGTACGGCGCCTTGTCGATGCCGCTGAACCGGGCGCCGTGGTGCGCCGTGATGGTGTCGGCGGGGCGGCCGTTGTAGAGCTTGCCGGAGTGCGAGACATGGGTCAGGGCGTCCCAGTGGGTGGCCGCCTGCAAGCCCATCGTCACCGCGTCGTCGCTGGTCGCGACGGTTTCCGGGCCGAAGATCTCCTGGTTGATCTGCACCATCGTGTGGAACGGGTTGATGCGGCCCGGGATCAGGCCCGACTGCACGCCGTCCTCCTTGAGGGGCAGCGCGAGCGGGACGCGGCGGCCCGTGCGGACCTCCGTGGCGGCCTCGCGCACACAGTCGTCGGTGACGAGATTCAGGGTGCCGATCTCGTCGGCCTCCCCCCAACGCCCCCAGTTGTTCACGCGTTTGGCGATGTCGTGGAACTCGGCGGGCAGGGGCATCGGGTCCTCCCGGGTCTTGTGTTCCGGTATCTGACGGGTCGTAGAATCCGACCGGACTTGAAATCTAACGGGTCGTCAGAAACCGCGGGAAGGGGCCGGGCATGGGGAACTTCTTGGCAGGCAAGGTCGTCGCCGTCACGGGAGCGGGGCGAGGCATCGGCAGGGCGGTGGCGCTCGCGTGCGCCGCCGAGGGCGCCAAGGTCGTCGTCAACGACTACGGGGTGTCCATAGAGGGCGGCGAGCCCACGTCGGACGTGGCGCTGGGCGTCGTCAAGGAGATCGAGGCGGCGGGCGGCACGGCGGTCGCCGTGGCCGACGACGTGTCCACGATGGCCGGTGGCCAGCGGATCGTGGACACGGCCGTGAACGAGTACGGGCGGATCGACGGGGTGGTGTGCGTCGCCGGGATCCTGCGCGAGCGGATGCTGTTCAACATGTCCGAGGAGGAGTGGGACCCGGTCGTCCAGACCCACCTCAAGGGCACCTTCACCGTCTTCCGTGCCGCGTCCGCCGTCATGCGCAAGCAGAAGACCGGCACGCTCATCGGCTTCACCAGCGGCAACCACCAGGGCTCCGTCGCGCAGGCCAACTACAGCTCCGCCAAGGGCGGCATCATCTCGCTGGTGCGCAGCGCGGCCCTCGGCCTCAACAAGTACGGCGTGACCGCGAACGCCGTCGCGCCCGTGGCCCGTACCAGGATGTCGGCGAACGTGCCGATGGAGCTGAAGGAGATCGGGGAGCCGGAGGACGTCGCGGCCTTCGTCGTCTATCTGCTCAGCGAGCGGGCCCGCGAGGAGAAGATCACCGGTCAGGTCTACACGGTCGCCGGGCCGAAGATCGCCGTGTGGGCGCAGCCGCGCGAGCTGCGCGCCGGGTACGCGGACGGCGGCTCCTGGACGCCGGAGAAGATCGCCGACTTTCTGCCGGGGACGGTCGGCACCGACCCCATGCCGCTCCTCGAACAGCTCCAGGAGATGGCGCGGGCGGCGGCCGCCAAGGAACGACCCAACCAGTAACGGGGGTGGCGGGGCGTGGAGTTCGGCTTCGACAAGGGAGACAACGACGACACGGCCTTCCGGGGCGAGGTCCGGGAGTGGCTCGAGAAGCATCTGGACGAGCGGTTCACGGCCGCCGTGGGGCGCGGGGGGCCGGGCAGTGAGCACGAGGGCGGCGCCGAGCGGCGCGCCTGGGAGCGGGAGCTGGGCACGGGCGGCTGGATCGGCATCGGCTGGGGCCGCGACGGCTTCGGCAACCGGGTCGCCACGCTCACCCAGCAGGTCGTCTGGGCGGAGGAGTACGCGCGCGTGCGGGCGCCGGGCCGCTACGGCCACATCGGCGAGAACCTCCTCGCCCCCACCCTCCTCGCGTACGGCACCGAGGAACAGCAGCGCCGCTTCCTGCCGCCGATCGCGCGCGGCGAGGAACTGTGGTGCCAGGGCTACAGCGAACCGGGAGCGGGCTCCGACCTCGCGTCGCTGCGCACCTCCGCGACCCGCGACAAGGACGGCCGCTGGCGGGTGACCGGCCAGAAGGTGTGGACATCGCTCGCGCACGAGGCCGACTGGTGCTTCGTCCTGGCCCGCACGGACCCGGACACGCGCCGCCACAAGGGCATCTCCTTCCTCCTCGTCCCCATGGACCAGCCGGAACACATCGACGTACGGCCGATCCGGCAGCTCACCGGGACGAGCGAGTTCAACGAGGTGTTCTTCGACGGCGCCGTCGCCGAGGAGCTCGTCGGCGGCGAGGGCGAGGGCTGGAAGGTCGCCATGGGCCTGCTCGCCTTCGAGCGCGGGGTCTCCACCCTCGCCCAGCAGATCGGGTTCGACGAGGAGCTGCGGGCGGTCGTCCGGACGGCCGCCGCGGGCGGCGCGCTCGACGACCCCCTCGTACGGGCCGGGCTCGTGCGCCTGTGGGCCGAGCTGCGCACGATGCGGTGGAACGCGCTGCGCACCCTCGGCGGCGCGCCGGACGCGGGCGCGCCGAGCGTCGCCAAGCTGCTGTGGGGCGGCTGGCATCAGCGGCTCGGCGAGCTGGCCCTGCGGGTGCGCGGCGCGGAGGCGGCCGTCGGCCCCGCCGACTGGTCGCCCGACGCACCCTACGAACTCGACGAACAGCAAAGGCTGTTCCTCTTCAGCCGGGCCGACACGATCTACGGCGGCTCGGACGAGATCCAGCGCACCATCATCGCCGAGCGGGTGCTCGGCCTGCCCAGGGAGGCCACGTGAGGGGTGTTGTGTTCGACGGCCAAGAGGCCGTCGTCGTCGACGACTTGGAGATACGGGACCCGGGCCCCGGGGAGGTGCTCGTCGGCGTCGCCGCGGCGGGCCTGTGCCACAGCGACCTGTCGGTGATCGACGGGACGATCCCGTTCCCGCGTCCGGTGGTCCTCGGGCACGAGGGTGCGGGCGTGGTGGAGGCGGTGGGCGCGGGCGTGACGCATGTGGCGCCCGGTGACCATGTGGCGCTCTCCACGCTCGCGAACTGCGGGGCCTGCGCGGAGTGCGACCGGGGCAGGCCGACGATGTGCCGCAAGGCGATCGGGATGCCGCAGAAGCCGTTCTCGCGGGGCGGCAAGGACCTCTTCCAGTTCGCGTCGAACTCGGCGTTCGCGGAGCGGACCGTGGTGAAGGCCGTGCAGGCGGTGAAGATCCCGAAGGAGATCCCGCTGACCTCGGCGGCGCTGATCGGCTGCGGGGTCCTCACGGGGGTGGGCGCGGTCCTGAACCGGGCACGGGTCGACCGCGGTGACACGGTCGTCGTCATCGGGACGGGCGGGGTCGGGCTGAACGTGCTCCAGGGCGCGCGGGTGGCGGGTGCGCTGCGGATCGTCGCGGTCGATACGAACCCCGCGAAGGAGGAGGTGGCGCGGCAGTTCGGCGCGACGGACTTCCTGACCGATGTGGGGGCCGTGCGGGAGGTGCTGCCGGACGGCGCGGACCACGTCTTCGAGTGCGTGGGCCGGGTCGAGCTGATCCGGGCCGCCGTCGACCTCCTCGACCGGCACGGGCAGGCGGTGATCCTCGGGATGCCGGCGGCGAAGGCGGAGGCGTCCTTCGTGCCCGCCGAGCTGTTCCTCGACAAGTCCATCCTCGGCTGCCGCTACGGCTCCTCGCGCCCGCAGCGCGACATCAGGCTGTACGCGGACCTGTACGCGCAGGGCCGGCTGCTGCTCGACGAGCTGGTGACGCGGACGTACCCGGTGGAGGAGTTCGGCTCGGCGGTCGCGGACGCGGAGGCGGGGAAGGTGGCGCGCGGGGTGCTGACCTTCTGAGGTGGGGGGTGCGGACCGGCGAGGGCGCCGCCGCACCCCTTCCAATCTGACGAACCGTCAGCTTCAATGGATTTCATGATGGGACACGCAGGGATGGCGGCCACCGTCGTCCGCTACCTCAGGTCGGTCGGTGCTCCCACGGCGGAGGCCCCGGTGGAGGCGCTGCCGCGCCCGTACCTGCGAGCGGTCGGCGACGACGAACGGGCGCCCGTGGATCCGGCCGAATTCCGGCGCGTCATGGGCGAGTTCGCCAGCGGGGTGACCGTCGTGACGGCGGCCGAACCGGACGCGGGCCCGGCGGGCTTCGCCTGCCAGTCCTTCGCGTCGCTGTCCCTCGACCCGCCGCTGGTGGCGTTCATGGTGGCGCGGACCTCGACGACCTGGCCGCGGATCGCCCGGGTGGGTTCCTTCTGCGTGAACGTACTGGGTGCGGACCAGGGCGAGTTGTGCCGGGGATTCGCGGTCAGCGGGGCGGACAAGTTCGCCGGGGTCGCGTACGACGAGGCGCCGACATCCGGCGCGCCACGCCTGGACGGTGCCGCCGCGTGGATCGACTGCGCCATCCACGCGGTGCACACGGGCGGGGACCATCTGATCGTGGTGGGGCGGGTGACGGCGCTCGGTTCGGCGGGCGGCGGCGCGGGGCCGCTGCTGTTCCACCGGGGCGCGTTCTCGGCGCTACGCGACTGAGGGCGGTCTACGCGGCCGAGGGCGCGGCGGCCGGGGTGTCCGCCCGGCCGCGCCGGATGACCAGCGACATCAGCGCCGCCGCCGCGCACAGCGCGCCAGAGGCGTACCAGACGACGTCGTACGACCCGAAGACATCCCGCGCCGCACCGCCCAGGAAGGCCACGACCGCGGCCCCCACCTGGTGCGAGGCGAGCACCCAGCCGAACACGATCGCGCTGTCCTCGCCGTAGTGCTCACGGCAGAGCGCGATGGTCGGCGGCACGGTGGCGACCCAGTCGAGCCCGTAGAACACGATGAAGAACAGCATGGGCGGCCGGACATCAGGAGCCAGCAGCATCGGCAGGAACATCAGCGAGACGCCGCGCAGCGCGTAGTAGACCGCGAGCAGCCGGCGCGCCTCGATCCGGTCCGTGAACCAGCCCGAGACGACCGTCCCGACGACGTCGAAGACCCCGACGACGGCGAGCAGCGACGCGGCCGTGGTGACCGGCATGCCGTGATCGTGGGCGGCGGGCACGAAGTGCGTCCTGACGAGGCCGTTCGTCGTGGCGCCGCAGATCGCGAAGGTCCCGGCGAGCAGCCAGAAAGGCCCGGTGCGGGCGGCCTTCACGAGGACGGTCACGGCCCGCTTCCCCGCTCCCCGTACGGGCGCGGGCTTCGGCACGAACTCCTTTGCCCCGTACGGCTCCACGCCCACGTCGGCGGGGTGGTCGCGCAGCAGCAGCCACACCAGCGGCACGACGGCGAGCGCCGACAGGGCCACGGTCACGGCGGCGGGCCGCCAGCCGTGCCGCTCCACGATCCAGGACAGGAGCGGCAGGAAGACCAGCTGCCCGGAGGCCCCGGCCGCGGTCAGCACCCCGGTGACGAGGCCGCGCCGGGCGACGAACCAGCGGTTGGTGACGGTGGCGGCGAAGGCGAGCGCCATCGACCCGCTCCCGAGCCCCACCAGCACGCCCCAGAAGAGAACCAGCTGCCAGGCGGCGGTCATCCACACGGTGAGCAGCGAGCCACCGGCGATGACGCTCAGCGCCACCGCCACGACCTTCCGAATCCCGAACCGGTCCATGAGCGCGGCAGCGAACGGGGCGGTGATCCCGTACAGCGCGAGATTCACGGACACGGCGAAGCCGATGGTGCCGCGCGACCAGCCGAAACCGGTCTCGGGGTCGTGCAACGGCTCGATGAGCAGCCCCGGCAGCGAGGCGAAGGCGGCGGCGCCGACGATCGTCACGAAGGTGACGGCGGCGACGGCCCAGGCCCGGTGGGGACGGCGTCTCGGGCGGGTGCCGGGCCGCGCGTCCGGCTGCGGCTGGGTCTGCGTCTGCGTCTCGGTCACGTGAGCAGCTTCGGGGATCTCCTCCCGCGGAACGAGTGGCCCGAATGCCATCCTTCGCTAGGATCGGGCCATGGCCTCCCGTAGTGAACGGCACACCCCGCACCGCGTCGCGGTGCTCGCGCTCGACGGCCTCATCCCGTTCGAGTTCGGCATCCCCCAGCGCATCTTCGGCCGCGCCCGTGACGCGACGGGGGAGCGGCTGTACGAGGTGGTGACCTGCGGGGTCCGCGAGCCGGGCCGCGTGCTGACGGACGCCGACTACGCGATCCACGTCGAGCACGGCCCGGAGGCTCTGGGGTCGGCGGACACGGTGATCGTCCCGGCCTCGTACGAGATGGGCCCGGTCTACGAGAAGGGCGTCCTCACGCCGGAGCTGGAGGCAGCCCTCGCCTGGATCCGCCCCGGTACGCGCATGGTGTCCATCTGCACCGGCAGCTACGTCCTCGCCGCGGCAGGGTTGTTGGAGGGCAGGCCCGCGACCACGCACTGGGCGGACGCCGACCACTTCCAGAGCCTCTTCCCGCACATCAAGGTCGACCCGAACGTCCTGTTCATCGACGACGGCGACGTGCTCTCGTCGGCGGGCGTCGCGGCCGGTATCGACCTGTGCCTGCACCTGGTGCGGCGCGACCACGGCGCGGCGGTGGCCAACGACGTGGCGCGCCGCACCGTCGTACCGCCGCACCGGGACGGGGGCCAGGCCCAGTACATCGAACGCCCGCTTCCGGAACCGACGTTGGCGTCCACCGCGCGCGCCCGCGCGTGGGCCCTGGAACATCTGGGCGAGCCCATCCAGCTCCGCGACCTGGCGGCCCGCGAATCCCTCTCCGTCCGCACGTTCACGCGTCGCTTCCGCGAGGAGGTGGGCACGAGCCCCGGCCAGTGGCTGACGGCCCAACGGGTCGAGCGGGCCCGCCACTTGCTGGAAACGTCCTCGTCCTCCATGGACGACATCGCCCACCAGTCCGGCTTCGGCACGGCCCAGTCCCTCCGCCAGCACTTCCACGCGTCGGTGGGGGTGACCCCGACGGCTTACCGGAGGACGTTCCGGTCGGGGGTGGCGGGGTGAGGTGAGCTGTGGGAGGGGGCCACCTTTCTCGCCCGCACCGGACTGTGACGTGAAATGACAGCCCAGTCGTCATTTCACGCCACAGTCGCCCGCCCGGCCGTCTCAGCGGCCCCGGAACTCCGGCCTCCGGCGCTCCACGAAGCTTGCGACGCCCTCGGTCGCGTCGTGGGTGGACATGTTCAGTTCCTGGGCCGTCGCCTCTGCCGCGAAGGCTGTCGTGCGGTCGGAGTCGAGGCTTGCGTTGACCAGTTGTTTGGTCAGGGCGAGGGCGCGGGTGGGGCCCGCGGCGAGGCGTTCCGACCAGTCGCGGGCCGTCTTGGCCAACTCGTCGTCCGGGACGACCCGGTTGACCAGGCCGAGGCGTTCCGCGTCGGCGGCGGGCAGCGCGTCGCCGAAGAACATGAGTTCCTTGGCGCGTTGCGGGCCGATCAGGCGGGGGAGGAGGTAGGCGCCGCCGCCGTCCGGGACGAGGCCGCGGCGGGCGAACACCTCGATGAAGCGGGCCGACTCGGCGGCCAGGACCAGGTCGCAGGCGAGCGCGAGGTGCGCGCCGATGCCGGCGGCCGTGCCGTTGACCGCCGCGAGCACCGGCTTCTCGCAGTCCTGGATCGCGGCGATCAACCGCTGCGCGCCGAGGCGGATCATGCGGGCGACGTCCCCCACGACCCGTTCCCCGGCGTCCGCGTTCCCGCCCCGCAGATCCGCGCCCGCGCAGAAGCCCTTGCCCGTCGCGGTGATCACCACGGCGCGTACGTCCGGGTCGGCGGAGGCCTCGGCGAGCAGCGCGATGACGCGTTCGCGCTGGTCCCAGGTGACGGCGTTCATGGCTTCCGGCCGGTTCAGGGTGATCCACGAGACGCCGTTGTCAGTGGCGTGCAGTACCAATGAGTCCAGGGACTTTTCCGGGTCCTCGGGTGGGCCCGGTTCTGCGGGGGAGGCGTGTGTCATGGGGGAGCTCCGTCTCGGGAGAGGGTCGGTGGCGGCCGGTTCAGCGGCACACCGCGAGCGCGTCGAGGGCGACCGCGCCCTGGCCGCGTGGCAGCACCATCAGCGGGTTGATGTCCAGTTCGGCGAGGTCGTCGCCGAGTTCGAGCGCCATCCGCTGCACCCGCAGGATCACCTCGACCAGCGCGTCGATGTCGACGGGCGGCGCCCCCCTGACCCCGTCGAGCAGGGGCCGCCCGCGGAGCTGGTCGAGGACCGCCCGCGCCTGGCTCTCGCCGAAGGGGGGCACCGCCACGGCGGTGTCCCGCAGCACCTCCACCAGGACGCCGCCGAGGCCGACGGTGACGGTGGGGCCGAACAGGTCGTCGCGCGTGACACCGACGACCATCTCGACGCCCCGCTCGACCATCTGGCAGACCAGGACGCCGTCGAGCTCGATGCCCTCGTAGCGGGCGATGTCGGTGAGTTCGCGGTACGCGTCCCGCACTTGGCTGGCGGAGGTCAACTCGACCTTGACGAGCCCGAGTTCCGATTTGTGGGCCAGTTGGGGAGCCGACGCCTTCATGACGACGGGGTAGCCGACGAGGGACGCCGCCCGCACCGCCGCCGCGGCGCTCGTCACCAGCTGCTCCCGCGGCACCCGGATCCCGTACGCCCGCAGCAGCTGCTTCGCCGCGTGCTCGCTCAGCTGGTGGCCGGGGCGGATCAGGGCCTGCGCCTTGCGGAAGGACGGCGAGGGGGTGCGCGGCGCCTCGTCGAAGGGGGAGACGTACGAGGCCGTGAAGCGGTGGTGGTCCAGGTAGGAGCGGACCGCGGTGATGCAGTTGGCGAACGTGCGGAAGGTGGCCACCCGGGAGGAGCCGAGCAGGGTCTTCCGGTAGGCGTCCTCCGTGCCGACCGGCGAGCCCCACACCACGCACACCAGCTTGTCCGTCTGTTCCGCCGCGTCCACCAGGTCCTGCGCCAGCTTGTCGCTCATGGGCGGGAAGGGGCCGGTGATCGGGCAGATCAGGACGCCGACGGAGGGGTCCGCGAGGATCGCGTCGATGATCTTGCGGCCGCGCCAGTCGCCGACCGGGTGGCCGCCGTTGTCGACCGGGTTCGCCACGCTCAGATAGTCGGGTATCCACTGGTGCAGTTCGTCCTGCTTCTCCTGGGGGAGGGTCGGCAGGTCGAGGCCCGCCTCCGTCGCCAGGTCCGAGAAGTGGGCGCCCGTGCCGCCGGAGATCGAGTAGACGACGACGCCGTCGGCCTGCGGCGGCCGGGCGCGGGCGAGCAGGGCGGAGGTGTCCTGGAGTTCGTCGAGCCCGTCGACGCGGATGACACCGAACTGCCGCATGGCGGCGTCCACGACGGTGTCGGCGCCGGTGAGCTTCCCGGTGTGCGAGGCCGCGGTGCGCGCGCCGGTCTCGGTCCTGCCGACCTTCACGGCGACGACCGGCACGCCCTCGCGCGCGGCCCGGTCGGCGGCCAGGAGGAAGGAGCGGCCGTCCTTGAGGCCCTCGACATAGCAGGCGATGGCGCCGACCTCGGGGCGCTGGGAGAAGTAGGAGATGAAGTCGGCGGTCTCCAGGTCGGCCTCGTTGCCCGTCGGCGCCCAGTGGGAGAGGCGGATGCCCAGTTCCTGAAGGGAGAAGACGGGGCGGCCCTGGTGGCCGGACTGGGTGATGAGCGCGATGGCGGGCCCGTCGAGGTCGTCGCGGAAGCGCTCGAAGGCGTTGAGGTTGGTGTTGGGGCCGAGCAGGCGCATGCCGGAGCGTTCCACGGCGGCGGACAGGCGGGCCTGCGCGGCCGCGCCCTCGTCGCCCGTCTCCGCGAACCCGGAGGCGAACGCGACGGCGAACTTCACCTTCGTGTCCGCCAGTTGCTCGATGACGGGCAGCGGATCGGCGACGAGCAGCACGGCGAGGTCGACCTGCTCGGGCAGCTCGGCGACGGAGGGGGAGCAGGGGAGGCCGAAGACGGTCTCGCGGGTGGGGTGCACCGGATACAGGCGCGCGCCGACCCGCTCCGCCCAGTTCATGAGCTGCCGTGTGATGCCCGTGTTGGGCCGGCCCTCCGCGTCGGACGCGCCGACGACGGCGACGGACTCGGGCCGGAAGAACCGGTCGAGATCGGGGACGTCGGAGTGCAGCGGACGCCCGCTGACGTCCAGCTCTTCGGTACCGGCCCGCCCGTGCACGGCGGGTCCGGGCTGCTCACCGCAGGCGATCACGCGGGCCCGGCGGGAGTCGGTGGTCAGGGTGCCATACGTCGATCCAAGCATCGGTCCGCCCGCTCCTGTGTGTCAGCGACATCTCTTGCCTGTGCAGTGCCTCGAAGTCCCCCCGAGGGATAACTGACGCATAGTCAGATTACTGAACTGACACTGTGTCAGGAACAGGGCTGCAGGCAAAGAGATGGGGCGAATGTTCCGAGGGGCGTGCGCGCGCGGGTGCTCGGGGGCGGTTACGCGGGTAGCTGTGCCGCCACCTTCTTGCCGATGCGGCCCGCGTCCAGGGCGAGTTCGCGGAGCATGCCCGAGATCGGGTTCGTGTAGCCGGTGAAGTGGAGGCCGGGGGTCGAGGAGGTTCCGCGGGGCCGCCCCGTGGCGGGGTCCAGGACGTTCAGGTGGCCCACCAGGCCCTCCAGGCCCTGCCGGTACCCGGTGGCCGCGATCACGGAGTCCGGGGTGACGCGGGTGTCGTCGGAGAGGAGCACCGCGTCCGAGTCGAAGGAGGTGACGGCGGCGACGGGCTCGACCTTCCCGGCCCGTACGGCGTCGACGAAGCCGGCGTCCTGCACCGGGATGGCGCCCTGGAGTGCCCGCGAGTAGAGGCCGGTGTCGGGGCGTGGCAGGCCCTGCGCCGACAGGTCGGGGACGCTCATCCTGCCGAGCGGCGCGGCGAGCCGGTCGACCAGGCCGACCGGCAGGCGCCGGCAGAGGATGCCGGTGCGCTGGGCGGGCCAGCCGAGCGTGGAGCGGCGCACGATGTGCGGCGCGGTGCGCACGGCGATGCGGACGCGCGCGGCGCCGCCCTCGACGAGGTCGACGGCGATCTCGGTCCCCGTGTTGCCCGCGCCGACGACGAGGACGTCCTGGCCGGCGAAGGGGGCCGGGTCGCGGTACTCGCCCGCGTGCAGCAGCTTCCCGGTGTACGTGGCCGCGCCGGGCCAGTCGGGCAGGTGCGGGGTGTGGTTGTAGCCGGTGGCGACGACGACGGCGGCCGAGGTCAGCTCGCGGCCGCCGGTCGCCCGCAGCAGCCACCCCGAGTCGTCGGGGGTCCGCTCGATGCGGGTGACCTCGACGCCGGTGACGACTTCCAGGTCGTGGTGCTCGACGTACTTCTCCAGGTAGCGCACGACGTCGTCGCGGGCGACCCAGCGGCCGAAGCGGCGCGGCATCGGCAGGCCGGGCAGGCCCGAGAGGCGGCGCGTGGTGTGCAGGTGGAGGCGGTCGTAATGGCCGCGCCAGGAGGCGCCGACGCCGTCGGACTTCTCCAGGACGACGGGGCGCACACCGTGTGCCTTCAGCCCGACGGCCGTGGCGAGTCCGCCGGGGCCGCCCCCGATGACGTACACGGGTGGACGTTCGTGACTGCGTGCCGGTGCTTGTGGGGAGTCGGCCATGCACGGAGCGTATTGCGGCGCCGGATTGAACGGGACCGGTCAAGACGGAAACCGGTTGCGAATTGATCACGGACCCGGCTCCGGATGCCCGGCCGTTGGTGTGTGCGGGGCCCTTGCGGAGGCGGTGCTGGATGCGTTGAACTGGCCTACCCGAGTAACTGACGTACCGTCAGAAAGTGGAGGAGGGGCCGGACTTCATGGACGCGATAGGGCTCAGCGGCGCCGAGTGGCTCGCCGTGCTGCGCATCGGGCTCGGCCTGTGGTGGCTGGAGAGCTGGCGGCACAAGGACAAGAAGGGCTGGTTCGAGCGCGGCACCGGCATCGCGTGGGCCGCGGACGTGGCGGGCAAGCACAAGTGGAACGCGGTGCGCAGCGGCTTCGAGGTCGTCGTGAAACCGCGGCCGAAAACGATGGCGTACGTCGTGGTGTACGCCGAACTCGCGCTGGGGATCGGCCTGATCCTCGGACTCCTGACGCCGATCGCGCTGATCGGCGGACTGCTGCTCAACCTCCTCTACTTCACGTTGATGATCCACGACTGGGCCGAGCAGGGGCAGAACGCGATGATGGGCCTGATCTCCCTCGTCGCGCTGTTCGCCATGTCCTGGCAGGCCTGGTCCCTCGACCACGCGATCGGACTGTTCTCATGACCACGGCGGACGTACGGTTCGACGTTCCCGAGCCCGATGCCTTCACCCGGCCCTACTGGGACGCGGCCGCCGGAGGGCGGCTGCTGCTCAGGCACTGCGCGGACTGCGGGCGGCACCACCACTACCCGCGGGAGTTCTGCCCGTTCTGCTGGAGCGAGAACGGCCGGTGGCGGGACGCGAGCGGCCGGGCCACGCTCTACACATGGTCCGTCGTGCACCGCAACGACCTGCCACCCTTCGGGGGCCGCACCCCGTACACCGCGGCCGTCGTCGACCTCGCCGAGGGGCCCCGGATGATGACGGAGATCGTGGAGTGCGCGGAGGCCGAGCTGCGGGTGGGGATGGAGTTGACGGTCGACTTCCGGGAGGGCGGGGACGGGTTCGCGGTGCCGGTGTTCCGGCCCGCCACCTGAGCCGCTTCGGCCGCCCGCGCCGAAATCCCGTGGTCGTACGGATACGGACGCGGCCATCATGAGGCGATGGTGACCTCACGGGCACGTACGCATGAGGCGATGGTGACCTCACGGGCACGTACGGGGGAGTGGCTGCTGACGTCGGCGCTCGACGAGTTCGACGAGCGGGCCGGGGAGCTGCTGGCCTCCGACCCCGCCCTGCACACCGTGGCGCTCGGCGTCACCGCGCGCATGCGGGCGTCCGGCTGGGCGAGGGACCGCGCGCGCTTCGGCGTGTGGCCGGGACCCGACGGCCGGGCGGCCGGCTATTTCTTCTGGACGCCGCCGCACTTCCCGTACGTGGCGCTGCCCGGTGGGGCGGCGGGCCGCGAGGAGGCGGCGGGCGCCCTGGTCGACGCCCTCGCCGGACTGCCGGTCGACGGTGCGAACGGTGCGGTGGAGTCGACGGCCGCATTCGCCGGGGCCTGGCTCGCGCGGCATCCCGGCGCGCGGGCCGAGCGCGTGACGCGGCAGCGGCTGTTCCGGCTCGGCGAGCTCACGCCGCCGAAGAGCCTGCCCGAGGGCGGGGCGCGGATCGCGGGCGCGAGCGACCGGGGGCTCCTCGCGGACTGGCACACGGCCTTCGAGACGGAGGCGCACCCGCGCGAGGTCGCGACACGGGAGCAGGCCGAGGCGTGGGCCGACGAGCGCGTCGGCTACGCGGGCGTCACGCTCTGGGAGGCCGCCGACGGCACGCCGGTCTCGATGGCCGGCGTCACCCGCGGCTCGGTCGGCACCGCCCGCGTCGCTCCCGTCTACACACCGCCCGCGCTGCGCGGGCGGGGCTACGCGGCCGCCGTCACCGCCGAGGTGAGCCGGGCCGCGCGGGCGGCCGGCGCCGAAGAGGTGCTGCTCTTCACGGACCTGGCCAACCCCACGAGCAACGCCCTCTACCAGCGGCTCGGCTACCGGCCGGTCCGGGAGTTCGCGGTGTGGGCGTTCACCACCGGCTGAGCGGCCCGGTCGCCCCCGCGGGCCCGCCCCCTCACGGCCACAGCAGCTCCTTGACCCAGCCGTCCGCCGCGCGCCGGTAGCGCAGCCGTACGTGGCGGCGTCGCGCGTCGCCCTGGAAGAACTCCACCTCGTCCGGGGACAGCTCGTAGACCGTCCAGGAGGGGGCGGCGGCGTTCGGTTCGCGCTGCGCGTGCTCCCAAGCGGCCTGTGAGGCGCGCTCCAACTCCTCGTAGGAGTCGAGCAGTTCGCTTTGGTGGCCGACGAGGGCGGAGGCGAGCGCACCGGTCGAGCGGGCGTGCAGATCGGTGTGGGCGACCTCGGGCCCCGCCGTGCGGACGGGGCCGCGGACCCGGATCTGGCGGCCCTGCGTGGGCCAGTAGAAGCCGAGCGCCGCGTACGGGTGCGCGGCGAGCTGGCGGCCCTTCGCGCTGCCCGCGTGCGAGGCGAAGTGCCAGCCGTGCGCCTCGTCGGCGCCGTGCAGCATCACCGTACGGACGTCGGCGTGGCCCTCGGCGTCCGTGGTCGCGAGCGAGGGGGTGTGCGGTTCGGGCTGGCCCGCCGCGACGGCCGCGGCGAACCACTCGGTGAACAGGGGGAGGGGAGCGGCGGGGGTGTCCTCGGGGTCGAAGGCGGGCAGCTCGGTGTCCCATACGCGCAGGGAGCGCAGGAGGGCGTCCAGGTCGGGTTCCGGTTCCATCCCCCGATTCTCGCCCCCGCCCCCCGGTCCCGCTCTGCCCCCACCCTCCGGTCCCGCTCTGCCTCCGCCCCCCGGTCCCGCTCTGCCCCACTCCTCAGTCCCGCCCCAGCACCACCGTCCCCGCCGAGCAGAACCACCCGCCCGTCCCCGACGCCACCGCGAGGCGTGGCAGCGAACCGTCCGCCCGGTGCACCTGATGGCCCCCCGCCTCGCCGCGCAGCTGCCGTGCCGCCTCCACCAGGAGGAACAGGCCGCGCATCCCGGGGTGCTGTGCGGAGAGGCCGCCGCCGTCCGTGTTCGTCGGGAGTTCGCCGTCGTGCAGGAGGCGGCCCTTCTCGACGAAGGCGCCGCCCTCTCCCTTGGCGCAGAAGCCGAGGTCCTCCAGGGTCACGAGCGTCATGTACGTGAAGGCGTCGTAGATCTCCGCGATGTCGATCTCGTCCGGCCGCACCCCGGCCCGCTCGAACGCGAGCCGCCCGCTGACCGCCGCCGGGGAGACCGTGAAGTCGTCCCACTCCGACATCGTCGTATGGGACACATGCTCGCCCGAACCCAGTACCCACACCGGCGGCTTCGCGCAGTCGCGCACCAGGTCCTCGGCCACGAGCAGCACCGCCGCCCCGCCGTCCGAGCGGATGCAGCAGTGCAGCTTGGTGAACGGGTCGGCGATCATCGGCCCGTCCAGCACCTCGTCGACCGTGATCGGGTCGCGGAACATGGCGTCCGGGTTGCGGGACGCGTTCGCGCGGGCCTGGACGGCGACCTGGGCGAGCTGCTCGAGGGTCGTGCCGTACTCGTGCATGTGGCGGCGGGCCGCCATCGCGTACTTGGCGATCAGCGAGTGGCCGTACGGCACCTCGAACTGGAGCGGGCCGCGCGCGCCGAAGGACAGGTTCGAGGTGCGGCGCTTCGCCTTGATGTCGGCGCGGGCCGTGGAGCCGTAGACGAGGAGGACGGCGCGCGCGTGGCCCGCCCGTATCGCGTCCGCCGCGTGCGCCGCCATGACCTCCCAGGTGGAGCCGCCGACCGAAGTGGAGTCGACCCAGCGGGGTTTGAGGCCCAGGTACTCGGCGACCTCGACCGGCGCGAGGGTGCCGAGGCCCGCGCTCGCGAAGCCGTCGACGACGTCGGGGGCGAGCCCCGCGTCGGCGAGCGCCCGGCGGGCGGCCTGGGCGTGCAGGGCGTAGGGAGTGGCCTCGTCGACGCGGCCGCAGTCGGAGAGGGCGATGCCCGCGATGGCGACCTTGCTTCCGCTCTCAGTCATGAATCTGACGGTACATCAGATACGGGGGTGCGCAGGAGTGTGCGTAGCTCTGGGCATCCGGCGGCAGGCGTCCTAACATGACGCCCCGTCAGAAAGGGGCCCACATGGACGCCAGGTTCACCGAGGAACAGCAAGAGATCCGCCGCACCCTGCGCGAACTCGCCACCAAGCGCTGCACCCCGGACGACGTCAAGGCCGCCACCCGCACGCCCGTCGGTCACGACCTCGCCCTGTGGGGCACCCTCAGCGCCGAACTCGGCCTGCCGGGGCTCGGACTCCCGCAGGAGTGCGGGGGCGTGGGCGGAACCCTCGTCGAACTCGCGCTCGCCGCAGAGGAGTTGGGGCGATCCCTCGCGCCCACTCCGCTGCTCGCCACCAGCGGGCTCGCGGCCCCGCTGATCTCCGCCCTCGGCACCGGGGCCCAGCGCGCCGCGCTGCTGCCGAAGATCGCCGAGGGGGCCCTGACCGCGACGCTCGCCGTGCCGGGCACGGGCCTCGCCACCGCCCTCGGGCTCGTCGCCGACAACGTGGGGGACTGGGCGGGCGGCGGCCGGGCCGGCGGCGTACAGGCCGCCCGGCAGGAGAGCGGCTGGCGGCTCTACGGGCAGGCCGAGCAGGTGCTCGACGGCCACAGCGCCGGACTGCTGCTCGTCGCCGCGCACACCGGAGGCTTCGCCCGCTCCCGCACGCTCCTCTTCCTCGTCCGCGAGGACGCCCCCGGGCTCGCCCGCGTACGCCGGACTGCGATGGACGAGACGCGGCCGCAGGCGCGCATCGAACTCCGCGACGTGGAAGCCGAGTTGCTGGGCGAGGAGGACGGCGATGTGACCGGGGCGCTGACCGCCGTCGGGGACACCGTCGCCACCCTGCTCGCCGCCGAGGCCGTCGGCGCCGCCGACCGGGCCCTTGAGCGGACCGTCGACTACGTCAAGGAACGGGAGCAGTTCGGTCGGCCCGTCGGGTCCTTCCAGGCCGTGAAGCACCGGCTCGCCGACGTGTACGTACAGGTGCAGGCGGCGCGCTCGGCCGCCTACTACGCGGCATGGGCCGCAGGGTCCTGTGCGGACGACGAGGCGCCGGTCGGCGGGCTCGCGCTCGCCCAGGCCCTCGAAGCGCTGCGGACCGGGGCCGGGGAGGCCGTGCAGCTGCACGGCGGCATCGGCTTCACCTGGGAGCACGAGGCGCACCTGTACCTGAAGCGGGCCACCGGCGACGAGCTGCTGTTCGGGCCCGTGCACCTGCTGCGGGACCGGGCCGCGCAGGCCGCCGAGCTGTTCGCGCCGGGTGCGGGCCTGAAGGTGGCGGTCTGATGGCGCCGCCGGGCATCAAGCTGGTGCAGAAGGTGTCGTCGACGCGGACGTTCGGCCGCATCGCGCCGCACGTCATCCCCGCCCTCGACCGCACCGTGCACCGCCTCACACGAGGAAAGGTGCTGCTCAGCGCGCAGATGCTGCCGGGTGTGATCCTCTGCGTGCGCGGCGCGAAGAGCGGGATCGAACGGCGTACGCCACTCGCGTGCATGCCCGAGGAGGAGCGGGGGACCTGGCTGCTGATCGGGTCGAACTTCGGGCGGCCCGGCCATCCGGCCTGGACCGCGAATCTTCTCGCGCATCCGGACGCCGGGATCAACTGGCGCGGGGCGGACGTCCCGGTGACGGCCCGGCTCCTCGAGGGCGGCGAGCGGGCGGAGGCCTGGGCGGCGGCGCTGAAGTTCTGGCCGCCCTACGCCACGTACCAGCGGCGGGTGGACCGGGAGATCCGGCTGTTCCGGCTCGAGCGCCGCTGAGCGGCGGGCCGGGAACTGCAACAGCGGCGGCTCACGTTGCACCACGCGAACCGCCGCTGCACGACAGGACCAGGAAGAGTTACTTGACGGGCTTCTTTCCGGTCACGCCGAGGTGCACCAGCAGTGCGAGGTTCGGCTTGAGTTCGGCCTGCTTGACGCCCCAGGCCTGGAAGCCCTTCTGGTGCGAGGCGACCGCCGCGAGCATCGCGACCAGCGAGCCGGCGACGGCGGCCGGGCTCACGTCCTTGTCGACCTTGCCCTTGTCCTGAAGGTCCTTGACGGCGTCCGCGAGGGAGTTGTTCACCGAGTTGAGGATCTTCATGCGGAGCTTGTAGAAGCGCTTGTCGCCCTCGGCCGCGCCGAGGTCGACGACGCGCAGGATCGCGTCGTTCTTGCGCCAGAACTCCAGGAAGCCGTCCACGAGTTCCTGCGCCGTGGCCCAGCCGGCCTTGCCGACCCAGGAGCGGTCCGCGACCAGTTCGGTCAACCCCGCTCCCACGGTGGCCACTTGCTCGGCGATCTCCAGGACGGCGCCCTCGACGTCCGGGAAATACTGATAGAAGGTCGCGGGCGAAGTGCCCGCCTTTCGCGCGACATCAATGACTTTGACGTCCCGGTAGGGCGAGGAGCTGAGCATCTCGCCGAGGCAGTCGAGCAGCTTCTGACGTGTTGCCTGACCACGCCGGCCGGCCACGCGGCCGTCGACGGTCCGTACTTGTCCTGTCATGCCGTCAGCTTACCGAGGGGTGATCGGAGCGCGATCTGGCCGACTGCAAATGGGGTTGGCCGTCATGGCCTCCGGTCAAATGACGCGCCGTGAGCGACTGGAATTGGCCAAACGTTCGAATTTAAAGCACATCGGCGCGTTCGGCCTGGTTAGCGTGACGCCCATGCGCCCCGCACGCCGCGACCGGCTCGCCGTTCCCGAATTTCCCGAAGGGGCCCCGTGCTGGGCCGACGCCAGGCTCGCGGACGTCGAGGCGGGAAAACGGTTCTACGGCGATCTCCTCGGCTGGACCTTCGACGAGGGCGCGGGCGCCGAGCGCGACTACTACACGGCGGCCTACAGCGAGGACCGCGCCGTCGCCGCCCTCGCCCCGGCGAACCTGGAGGTCGAGTGGCGGGTGCACCTCGCCGTGCGCGACGCCTACGCCGCCGCCGAACGGGTCTTCGCGGCGGGCGGGCACATCGTGGCGGGGCCGCTGTCCGGCGGCACCGAGGCGACCGTGGCGCTCGCGCGGGGGCCCGAGGGGGCGGCGTTCGTGCTGCGGCAGGCGGGGAGCCACCGCGGCTTCGAGCGGGTGGGCGGGGCCGGCGCGTTCTGCGGCGCGGAACTCCTCACACCGGATGCCGCGCTGAGCGATTCCTTCCATCGGGCCGTATTCGAGGAGGGGGACTCCGGGGCGGCGGTCCGCCGGCGGGCCGTCGCCGAGGGGCCCGGCAGGTTCCTGCTGCACTTCGGCTGCGCCGACGCCGGGGCCACCGCGGCGGCCGCCGTCCGCCTCGGCGGGCGGGTGCGGGTGGGGCCGCACCCCACGGCGTACGGAAGAGCCGCCGTGATCGAGGATGATCAAGGGGCGGTGTTCGCGGTGTGCGAGCAGGCGTAAGAGGCCCTGAATGCTCCGAGACACCCCGTTTTGACCCGAGGTTCGCAACTGAGGGCCGAGACAGGAAGAATCGGGGGTGCGTGCCGCCGTGGCGCTTCGGTGGTGAGACGCTGACGGGGGCCGTGAGTGCGGTGGCCCGCACGGGGAGGTGGCAGGCAAGTGATGGATCAGCTGACGCAGCACGATCCGAGGCGGATCGGTCCGTTCGAGGTCCTTGGACGGCTCGGAGCGGGCGGCATGGGCCTGGTCTATCTGGCGCGCTCGGCCTCGGGCCGACGCGTGGCGATCAAGACGGTGCGTACGGAGCTCGCCGAGGACCAGCTGTTCCGGGTCCGCTTCACGCGCGAGGTCGAGGCGGCACGGGCGGTGTCCGGCTTCTACACGGCCGCCGTCGTCGACGCCGACCCGCGCGCGGCCGTGCCGTGGCTCGCGACCGCCTACGTACCGGCGCCCTCCCTCGAAGAAATAGTGAATGAGACCGGGCCGCTGCCCGCTCAGGCCGTGCGCTGGCTCGCGGCCGGCATCGCCGAGGCCCTTCAGTCCATCCACGGCGCGGGCCTCGTGCACCGCGACCTCAAGCCGTCGAACGTGCTGGTCGTCGAGGACGGCCCGCGCGTCATCGACTTCGGCATCGCGTCCGGCGTCTCGAACACGCGCCTGACCATGACGAACGTCGCCGTGGGCACGCCCGCGTACATGTCGCCCGAGCAGGCGAAGGACTCGCGCAGCGTGACCGGTGCGTCGGACGTCTTCTCGCTCGGCTCGACCCTCGTCTTCGCGGCGACCGGGCACGCCCCGTTCCACGGCGCGAACCCCGTCGAGACCGTGTTCATGCTGCTGCGCGAGGGCCCCGACCTGGAGGGCCTCCCGGAGGAGCTGCGGCCGCTGCTCGAAGCGTGCATGCAGATGGAGGCGGGCCAGCGGCCCTCCCCCGCCGACCTCCAGGCCCAGCTCGCCCCGCACCTGTTCGGCGCGGGCAGCGACGACAGCGGCACCGCCTCCGCCTGGCTGCCCGAGCGGTCCGTCGCGCTGATCGAGTCCCGCCGCGGCGGCCGCCCCGCCCCCAAGGCCCCCGCGACCCGGCAGCCGGGCCCCGGCGCGCACGCCGCGCCGAACGGGCACGGCGGCCCGATCCCCGCCATGCCCTCGCAGCCGCCCGCCCCGCCGATGGCGCCCGCCCCGCAGCCCGTGGCCACCGACGGCTGGCGGCACTCACCGGTGCCCGCGGGCCAGAGCCTCGTCGCGGACGGGCCCGTGCACCTCGCCGGGGCGCAGGTGCCGATCGGCCCGGGACCGCGGGTCGCCGACGCGCGGGCCGCCGCCGTGAAGACGCCGCCCGCCGAATCGGGCCTCGCCGGATCCTGGTCCCGCTCCAAACCCGCCGTGAACGGCTCGCAGGAACCGGTCGTGCCCGCGCCCTCCGCCGCCGAGGGCGCGCCGTGGCGGCCCTGGCGGTTCCGCATGTCGAACGACGTGTGGGGCACGCCCGCCGTCGCGGGCGACCTCGTCTACGTCACGTCGTTCGAGGTGCACGTCCTGGACGTGGCCACCGGGCGGCGCCGCTTCAAGACCCGCGACGTCGCCTGGTCGATGGCCGTCGCCGACGGCCGCATCCACGCCTCCGACGGGCCCACCCTGTGGGCGCTCGACGCCCGCGACGGCGGCGACCTGTGGCGGATCCAGACCGACGCCTGGGTGTACGCGCTCCAGGCCGACCGCGGCACCGTCGTCACCGCAACCCGCGGCGGCGGCGTCCAGGCCCGCGAGGCCGTCGGCGGCGACCTCCTGTGGGAGATCACCGGCTGCCAGACCGACTTCGAGGCCACCGAGGCCGGACCCGTCCTGCACGAGGGCACGGTGTACGTGTGGCAGGACGCCCGCCTGCGCGCCCTCGACGCCCGTACGGGGGACGAGCGCTGGTCGTACCCGATCGGCGACGCGGGCTCCTGCGGCGGCGTCCCGATGCGCCTGACGCCCGCCTCCGACGGCTACGTGTACGTCGCCGCGGGCACCCGCGTCCTCGCCGTCGACGCCGCCTCGGGCCACGTCCGCTGGCACTTCGAGGCGCCCGCCGTGTTCCTGTCCCCGCCCGCCTTCGCCCCGGGCCCCGCGGTCACCGGCGGCGGCGTGTACCTCGTCGACCACCTCGGCACCGTGTACGCGCTCGACGCCACCGACGGCCGCGACCGCTGGCGCATCGCGACCGAGGCCAGGCCCTCGTCGGTCGACCCGGTCCTCGTCGCCCAGGGCCATGTGCACGTCGGCAGCGGCCAGGGGCTCTACACCCTGGACGCCGTGACCGGCACCCCGAAGTGGCGCTTCCAGGCCGGCGGCGAGATCGTCGGGGCGCCCGTGGTCGCGGACGAGCGGATCCACTTCGGCTCCACGGACCACCTGCTCTACACGCTGAAGGCCGACGACGGCCGGCTGCGCTGGAAGCTCGCCACGGGCGGCGAGATCACGGGCACACCGGTCGTGAAGGACGGCGTCGTGTACGCGTGCAGCAAGGACCGCTGCGTGTACGCGCTCGACGCGGAGAAGGGGACGGGTACCAGCCGGTAGTCGGGTTCCCGGAGTCCGGGACACCCGCCGCCGATAGAGTGCCCCGCGTGATGAAACGGGGACTGAAACTGACAGCGGTGGCGACGATGGTGGTGGTGGCCCTCACGGGGTTCACCACCGGCCGGAGCCACGGACATTCCAAGAGCCGCGGGAGCAGCGGGGGCGGGTGCAGCAGCTCCTCGCAGAAGCACGACTCGTCGTCCGGCCTCTCCAAGGGAGGCAGCGGCTACACCCGGCACACCAGGCACCGCACTCCCACGACGACGTCGTCCGCCTCCTCGTCGAGCCTGCGGGACGGCACCGTGCGGCTCATCAAGTGCGCGGACGCACGGCAGGCGTACGCCACCGTGGAGGTCACCAACCCCAACAGCAGGCGTGCGCGGTTCGACGTCCACGCCTCCTTCCTCGACGCGCGCGGCACCACCGTGAGCTCCCTCTTCCACAAGGTGGAGGTGCCGGCCAACGGCCGGACGACCGCCAAGGTGCCGGTCGGCAGCAAGGACCTCGCCGCGAAGGTCGACCACTGCGACATCGCCTCCGGAGCGCTCGTGCAGCGCTGACCGGCCGTGCTCAGCGCACCCTGAACTCCCGGTTCTGCGTACGGGAGTTGAAGAGTTCCGCCTGCCGCTCCGGCGGCAGGTTGCCCAGTGTGATCAGGTCCGGGGCCCGCGTGAAGGCGTGGGCCCGGGTGGCCTCCGCGGCCGCCCAGACCGCCTTGACCGTGCCCTGGACCGCCTCCGTCGGATACGAGGCGATGGTGGCGGCGCACCGCAGCGCCGCCGCCAACGCCCCACCGGCGGCCGTCACTTCCGACACCAGGCCCACCTCGTACGCGCGCCGCGCCGACATCCGCTCCGCCGAGCCCATCAGTGCGAGCCGGGCCACCTCGCCGGGCGGCATCCGCTGGGCCAGGTGGATCGACTCGAAGGCGTTGACCATGCCGTACGTGGTGTGCGGGTCGAAGAACGTCGCCGTCTCGTCCGCGACCACGAACTCCGATTCGCCGATCAGGTAGAACGCCCCGCCGCAGGCCATGCCGTTGACCGCGGCGATCACCGGTTTCCACAGGTCGTTGGCCTTCGGGCCGACCATGGGCAGCGGATCGTCCGCCGAGTACGGGGAGTCCGGCTGCGGCACGTCCCACCCGCGGTCGATGCCCGTGCAGAACGCCCGCTCGCCCGCGCCGGTGAGGACGATCGCCCGCACGGTGTCGTCGAAGCGGAACTCCCTCCAGGTCGCGGCCAGTTGGGCGACCGTCTCCTGGTCGAGGGCGTTGTGGCGGTGCGGGCGGTCGAGGGTGACGGTGGCGACGCCCGTGCCCTTGTCGATCTCCGTGCGTACGGTCATGAACGCTCCAGCACCCAGCGCGGCACCGTCACCCCGTCGACCTCCGTGAACACCACCTGCACCCGCGCGCCGATCTTGATGCGGTCCGGGTCGACGGAGTTGAGCGGGGCGTCGGCGGCGGAGACCAGATTGCCGACGAGCCGGATCCGGGGCGCCTCGGCCAGCTCCACGACGATCGCGTTGTACGGGGCCTGGGCGGCGTAGGCCGGGAGCAGCGGCGGGTGCGGGATCACGTACGACCAGACCCGTCCGCGCCCGCTCATCCGGCGCCACTCGCTGTCGAAGGACTGGCAGTGCGGGCAGCAGGGCCGGGGCGGGAACCGGAGCTCTCCGCAGTCCGGGTTGGCGCAGGCCTGTACGCGGAGTTCGCCGCGGGCCGCGTACTCCCAGAAGGGGGCGCCGTCGTCGTCGGGGGTGGGGGTGAGGAGCTGGGAAGTGGTGGTCGCGTCTGTCATGTGGCCGTCCCTTCGGGTAGGCAAATCAAGCCCCGCTTTTCGTACGAGAGCCAGCGGGGTCCGGGGCAGAGCCCCGAGACCGCAACGCCGCTGCGGCGCAAGAGAACGGGTCAAGCGCGCAGCAGAAGCGCCGACGTCGGCACCCCCTCACCCGCCGTCACCAGGCAGGTCTCCGCCTCCGGCACCTGCGCCGTACTGACCCCCCGCAACTGCTTCACGCCCTCGTTGATCAGGTTGAAGCCATGGACGTACGCCTCCGAGAGGCCGCCGCCGCCCGTGTTGATGGGAAGGCGCCCGCCGATCTCAAGGGCGCCGCCCTCCGTGAACGCCGCGCCCTCGCCGCGCCCGCAGAACCCGTAGCCCTCGAGGGAGAGCGGGATGAGCGGGGTGAACGCGTCGTAGATCTGGGCGACGTCGACGTCCTCGGGGGTGACGTCCGCGTTCTTCCACAGATGGCGGGCGGCCGTCCACGCGGGCCCGGTCAGCGGGTCGTCGTTCCAGTAGTTGACCATGCCGTGGTGCTGCGCGGGCAGCCCCTGCGCCGCCGAGTGGACGTAGACCGGCTTCTGCCGGCAGTCGCGGGCGCGCTCGGCGGAGACGATGACGCAGGCAAGGGCTCCGTCGGTCTCCAGGCAGTTGTCGAAGAGGCAGAGCGGTTCGCTGATCCACCGCGAGGTCATGTAGCTGTCGCGGGTCATGGGGCGCTCGTACATCATCGCGGCGGGGTTCTGGTTGGCCCTGTTGCGGCAGGCGAGCGCGACGTTGAAGAGGTGGTCCCGGGTGGCGCCGTACTCGTGCATGTAGCGGCGGGCCAGCATGCCGATCTCGTCGGCCGGGCGCAGCAGCCCGTACGGCCGCGTCCACTGGGCGGGGGTGGGGAGTTGGACGGTCGTGTTCTTCCACGGTCGCGGGCCCGAGCCGCGCTTGCGGGAGCGCCAGGCGATGCCCACGCTCGCCTGCCCCGTGGCGATCGCGGCGACGAGATGCGCGACGGTCGCGCACGAACCGCCGCCCCCGTAGCCGACCTTGGAGAAGAAGGTGACGTCGCCGGCCCCGATGGCCTTGGCCACCTCGACCTCGTCGGTCTCCTCCATCGTGTAGGAGGCGAAGGCGTCGACCTCGGACGGGGATATCCCCGCGTCGTCGAGCGCGTCGATGATCGCCCGGCACGCCAATGTCTTCTCGGATTCCGGGAGTTGCTTCGCGAAGGCCGTCTGCCCGATGCCGACGATGGCCGTCGCGTCCTTGAGTCCCGCCATGGGCACACCCCACCTGGTTCCGTCTGCCGCCGGTTCCATCTGCTGACAGCGCGTCAGGCTACAGCTAATCTGACGGATAGTCAGCTACGGCGTTGTGGGAGGTCGTTCGATGCGTACGGATGGCGAGTGGGGAACGGTCCCGGAGCTGGTACGGGATGCCGCCGAACGGTACGGCGAGCGCGAGGCCGTCGTCGAGGGCCGCGCCCGGATCTCTTACGCGGAGCTCGGCGAACGCGTCGAGCGGGCCGCCGCCGCGTGCATGGCGGCGGGCGTGGAGACGGGGGACCGCGTCGCGGTCTGGGCGCCGAACACCCTGGACTGGATCGTCTCGGCGCTCGGCGCCGTGAGCGCGGGAGCCGTCCTCGTACCGCTCAACACCCGCTTCAAGGGCGGCGAGGCCGCCGACATCCTGGCCCGCTCCCGGGCCCGCCTGCTGTTCGTCACGGGCACCTTCCTCGGCACGTCCTACGTGGCGTCGCTGCGCCGCGCGCAGGAGGCGGGCGCCGAACTGCCCGCCCTGGAACAGGTGGTGGTGTTCGGCGACGGCGCGCCCGAGGCCCCCGGCTACCGCAGCTGGAAGGAGTTCCTGGCCGCGGGCGACAAGGTCACGGCCGCCGAGGTCCGCGCCCGCTCCGCCGCGATCGACCCCGCCGAACCCTCGGACATCATCTTCACCTCGGGCACGACGGGCCGCCCCAAGGGCGCCGTCATCACCCACGCCCAGACCCTGCGCGGCTACGAGATCTGGGCCGAACTCGCGGGCCTGCGCGAGGGCGACCGCTATCTGATCGTGAACCCGTTCTTCCACACGTTCGGCTACAAGGCCGGGGTCCTCGCCTGCCTGATGCGGGGCGCGACGATGGTGCCGCAGCCCGTCTTCAACGTGGACACGGCCCTCGCCAACATCGCCTCCGAGCGCATCTCGGTCCTGCCCGGACCGCCCACGCTCCACCAGTCGCTGCTCGACCACCCCGCGCGCGACTCCCACGACCTGTCGGCGCTGCGGCTCGTCGTGACGGGCGCCGCGGTCGTCCCGCTGCGCCTCGTGGAACGGCTGCGCGGCGAACTCGGCGTGGCCACCGTCCTCACCGCCTACGGGCTCTCCGAGGCCAGCGGCATCGCCACCATGTGCCGCCGCGGCGACCCGGCCGAGGTGATCGCCGAGACCTCGGGGCGGGCGATACCGGGGACGGAGGTCCGGGTCGACTCGGCCGCCCCCGGCGAGCCGGGCGAGGTCCTCGTCCGCGGCTTCAACGTCATGCGCGAGTACTTCGAGGACCCCGCCGCCACCGCCGAGACGATCACCGAGGACGGCTGGCTGCGGACCGGCGACGTCGGGATCATGGACGCGGCCGGCAACCTCCGGATCACCGACCGCATCAAGGACATGTTCATCGTCGGCGGCTTCAACGCCTACCCGGCCGAGATAGAGCAGCTCCTCGGCCTGCACCCGGCGGTCGCCGACGTCGCCGTCGTCGGCGTCCCCGACGGCCGCCTCGGCGAGGTCGGCAGGGCGTACGTCGTCCGCAGGCCCGGCGGCGTCCTCACCGAGGACGACCTCATCGCCTGGTCGCGGCGCGAAATGGCGAACTACAAGGTCCCCAGGACCGTCGAGTTCGTGACGGAACTCCCGCGCAACGCCAGTGGAAAGGTGGTCAAGGGGGAACTCCGGGCCACGCGTTCCTGACGGCCCCCGCGGTCAGCGCGCGACGAACTGCGTCAGGATCGCCTGCACCTCGTAGATGTCGACGCCCTTGGTGAAGGTCTTCTCGATCGGCACCGAGTTCCCCGAGATCCAGATCTTGAGCTCGGCGTCCAGATCGAAGTGCCCGGCCGTCTCCACGGCGAAGTGGGAGATGCTGCGGTACGGCACCGAGTGGTACTCGACCTTCTTGCCCGTCATCCCCTGCTTGTCGATGAGGATCAGGCGCCGGTCCGTGAGCAGAATCGCGTCACGTATCAACTGATAGGCGCCGTATATCTGCTCGCCCTGACCGAGCAGCCGCCCGTAGTCCTGCGCCGCCTTGGCCGGGTCGATCGTGTGAGCGTTGCCGAACAGTGCCATGGGTTCCCCGTTTCGTCGTTCCGTCGTCGAGCTCCGGTGGTCGTCCAGAGAACGGGTCCCCGCGCGCGAGGGTTCCCGGCGCCCGACGACGAAACGTACGGGGGAGGGCTCAGAGCTTCTCGGGCGTGCGGATGCCGAGCAGCGCCATGCCCCGGTGCAGCGTCCGCGCCGTCAGGTCGCACAGGAACAGCCGGTTCTCCACCTGCTCCGCCGAATCCGCCTTCAGGACCGGGCACTTGTCGTAGAACGACGTGTACAGCGACGCCAGCTGGTACAGGTACGCGGCCAGCTTGTGCGGCGCGTACTCGGCGGCGGCCTCGAAGACCGTGTCACCGAACGCGTCCAGGTGCAGGCCGAGCGCCCGCTCCGCCGGAGCCAGCTCCAGCTCCGCGTGCGCGGCCGGCTTCGCCTCTCCCGCCTTGCGCAGGATCGACTGGATACGGGCGTACGCGTACTGGAGGTACACGGACGTGTCGCCGTTCAGCGACACCATCTGGTCCAGGTCGAACTTGTAGTCGCGGCTCGGCGACGTCGACAGGTCCGCGTACTTCACCGCGCCGATGCCGACCTGCGCGGCCCGCTCCTGGATCTCCTCCTCGGTGAGGTCCCGCGCCTTCTCCCGCACGACCTCGGCGGCCCGCTGCACCGCCTCGTCGAGCAGGTCCTCGAGGCGCACCGTCTCACCGGCACGCGTCTTGAACGGCTTGCCGTCCGCGCCGAGCACCGTGCCGTACGCCATGTTGTGCGCACTCACCTCGTCGGACAGCCAGCCCGCGCGCCGCGCCGTCTCGAAGACCATCTTGAAGTGCAGCGACTGCCGCACGTCCACGACGTAGAGGAGCGACGTCGCGTCCAGGTCCGTCACACGGTTGCGGATCGCCGTGAGGTCGGACGCCGCGTAGCCGAAGCCGCCGTCCGCCTTCTGCACGATCAGCGGGACCGGCTGGTCGTCCTTGCCCTTGATGTCGTCGAAGAAGACGACGAGCGCACCCTCCGAGCGCACCGCGACACCCGACTCCTCCAGGAGGCGGGCCGTCTCCGGCATCCCGTCGTTGTACGCGGACTCACCGACGATCTCGTCGTCCCGGATCTCCATGTCGAGCTTCTCGAAGACCGAGTAGAAGTAGACCTTCGACTCGTCGACGAACCGCTGCCACAGGTCGAGGGTCTCCTTGTCGCCGGACTGGAGCGCGACGACCCGCTTGCGGGCCCGCTCCTTGAAGTCCTCGTCCGCGTCGAAGACCGCGCGCGAGGCCTTGTAGATCCGGTTCAGCGTCGACATGGCCTGCTCGCCGTCGGCGTCCGTACCGGCTGCCGGCAGCTCGTCCGGGTGCTCGATCACGTACTGGATGAGCATGCCGAACTGCGTGCCCCAGTCACCGATGTGGTGCCGGCCGATCGTCTTCTCGCCCGTGAAGTCGAGCATGCCGCGCAGCGCGTCACCGATCACCGCGGACCGCAGGTGACCGACGTGCATCTCCTTCGCCACGTTCGGCTGCGCGTAGTCGATGACCGTGACGCCCGGCTCGTCCTTCGTGGGCACGCCGAGCCGGTCCGTGTCGGCGGCGCGCGCCGCGAGCGTCTCGGTGATCGCCTTGTCGGTGACCGTCACGTTCAGGAAGCCGGGGCCGGAGACCTCGACGTCGGCGATCAGCCCGCCGTTCGTGATCTTCTCGACGACCTGCGTCGCCAGCTCCCGCGGGTTCGCCTTCGCCTTCTTGGCGAGGGCCAGGATCCCGTTGGCCTGGAAGTCGGCCCGGTCGCTCCGTCGCAGCAGCGGGTCCGCGCCGCCGGCCTCCGGCAGGGCGGAAGTCAGGGCGTCGGCGAGGCGTGCGTTGACGTTGGCGGTGATGGACTTGACCGGGGCCATGTAGGGGCTGCCGTTCTGGTCGGGGTGGGCTGGAATGCACGGCCAGTATCCCAGAGCCGTGCCGCGAAGCCGTAACGCGTTTTCGTTCCGCACCGGGAAGCTGGGAGAATGGGGTGGGCAGAGGTGCAGCCCCACCCCGGATTCGAAGAGAGGGACAACCGATCGTGGCCCAGAGCACAGGCGCGGAGACCCAGGACTGGGTCTCCCGATACGCGGACGATGTCATCGCCGAGTCCGAGCGTCGTGCCCCGGGCAAACCGGTCGTCGTCGCCTCCGGACTCTCCCCGTCGGGCCCGATCCACCTCGGCAACCTCCGCGAGGTCATGACCCCGCACCTGGTCGCCGACGAGATCCGCCGCCGCGGGTACACCGTGCGCCACCTCATCTCCTGGGACGACTTCGACCGCTACCGCAAGGTCCCGGCCGGCGTCCCCGGCACCGACGAGTCCTGGGCCGACCACATCGGCAAGCCGCTGACCAGCGTCCCGGCCCCGGCAGGATCGGCGTACCCGAACTGGGCGGAGCACTTCAAGGCCGCCATGGTCGAGGCCCTCGCCGACCTCGGCGTCGAGTTCGACGGCATCAGCCAGACCGAGCAGTACCAGGCCGGTACGTACCGCGAGCAGATCCTGCACGCCATGAAGCACCGCGGCGACATCGACGCGATCCTCGACCAGTACCGCACCAAGAAGGCCCCGGCCAAGAAGCAGCAGAACCAGAAGCCGGTCGACGAGGCCGAGCTGGAGGCCGCCGAGGGCTCCGGCGCCGCGTCCGAGGACGACGGTTCCAGCGGCTCGGCCGGCTACTTCCCGTACAAGCCGTTCTGCGGCGAGTGCGGCAAGGACCTCACGACGGTCACGTCCTACGACGACGACACCACCGAGCTGTCCTACACCTGCACGCTCGACGGCTTCACCGAGACCGTCCTGCTGTCGGAGTTCAACCGCGGCAAGCTGGTCTGGAAGGTCGACTGGCCGATGCGCTGGGCGTACGAGGGCGTGATCTTCGAGCCGTCGGGTGTCGACCACTCGTCGCCGGGTTCGTCGTTCCAGGTCGGCGGCCAGATCGTCGGGAAGATCTTCGGCGGCAAGCAGCCGATCGGCCCGATGTACGCGTTCGTCGGCATCAGCGGCATGGCCAAGATGTCGTCGTCCAAGGGCGGGGTCCCGACCCCCGGCGACGCGCTCCAGATCATGGAGCCGCAGCTGCTGCGCTGGCTCTACGCCCGCCGCAAGCCCAACCAGTCCTTCAAGATCGCCTTCGACCAGGAGATCCAGCGGCTCTACGACGAGTGGGACAAGCTGAACGCGAAGGTCGCCGACGGCACGGTGCTGCCCGCCGACGCCGCCGCGCACAGCCGCGCCGTCGGCGTCGCGGGCCGCGAGCTGCCCCGCACGCCGCGCCCGCTGCCGTACCGCACGCTGGCGTCCGTCGCCGACGTGACGGCGGGGGACGAGGAGCAGACCCAGCGCATCCTCTCCGAGCTCGACCCGGCGAACCCGGTCACGGACCTGGACACCGTCCGCCCCCGGCTCGACAAGGCCGAGGCCTGGATCACCAAGTACGTACCCGCCGAGTCCCGCACCATCGTGCGCACCGAGCCCGACGTCGAGGCGCTCGCCGCGCTCGACGAGCAGGGCCGCGAATCCATCCGCCTCCTCCTGGAGGGCCTGGACGAGCACTGGTCGCTCGACGGACTGACCCACCACGTGTACGGCGTTCCCAAGGTGCAGGCCGGCTTCCCGGCCGACGCCACGGCGAAGGAGCTCCCGGCGGAGATCAAGACCGCCCAGCGCTCGTTCTTCGCGCTGCTCTACCACCTGCTCGTCGGCCGTGACACCGGGCCGCGACTGCCCACGCTGCTCCTCGCCGTCGGCGCGGACCGCGTGCGCAAGCTGCTCGGGGCGTAACCGGACACGAAGAGGGGCGGCACCGTGCGGTGCCGCCCCTCTCGCATGCCTACGCGTAGTCGCTCATCATGTCCTGCTCGAAGCGGACCGCGAACTGGTTCATGTACCGGCTCAGGTCCTCCGCCGTCATTCGCTGCCCGTACTGCGCCTCCACGTTCGCCGCGAACGCCTTCGGTGTCGGCAGCCCCTCACCCTCTATCGAGCCACGGAACACCTGGTACAGCTCGTCGTCCGTGGGCTCCTCGACGAGCTCCGGCGCGCCGTCACCCAACGGCCGCGTCCCGCCCGCCCCGTTGGGCACCGGGAACTCGGGCTCCTGGAACTCGGGCTCCTGGTACACGGGCTCCGAGTACTCCGGCTGCGAGTACTCCGGCTCCGGCTCCGGAGCGCGGGGAGCCGGCACCGGCACCTGGGCCTGCGGCTGCCGCTCCTCGTACCGGCCCTGGTGCTCCGGCTCGGGCACGTACGACGGCACCTCGAAGTTCGGGTCGTAGCCGCCCCGGTACTCCTTCCGCGGCTCCCCATTGAACGCCGGCGGGACGTAGCCCACGTTCCCGTCCCCGGAGGGCGGCTCGGGCCGCGGCTGCGCCGACGTGAGCTGCGCCGGCGCCTCGCGCGGAACGGGCGCGACAGCCGGAGCGGGCGGCAGCAACGGCGCCTCGATGCCCGCCGCCGCAAGACCCTCCGGCGCCGTCTGCGCCAACGGCACCCCGTACCGCGCGAGGCGCAGCGGCATCAGCGACTCCACCGGAGCCTTCCGCCGCCACGCCCGCCCGAACCGCGAACGCAGCCGCGCCTGATAGACGAGCCGCTCCTGCTCCAGCTTGATGACCTCGTCGTACGAACGCAGCTCCCACAGCTTCATCCGCCGCCACAACAAGAACGTGGGCAGGGGGGAGAGCAGCCAGCGCGTGATGCGCACGCCCTCCATGTGCTTGTCCGCGGTGATGTCCGCGATCCGCCCGATCGCGTGCCGCGCCGCCTCCACGGCCACCACGAACAGCACCGGGATCACCGCGTGCATGCCGGTGCCCAGCGGATCCGGCCACGCCGCCGCACCGTTGAAGGCGATCGTCGCCGCCGTCAGCAGCCACGCCGTCTGCCGCAGCAAGGGGAACGGGATCCGGATCCACGTCAGCAGCAGATCCAGCGCGAGGAGCACACAGATACCGGCGTCGATACCGATCGGGAAGACGTACGAGAAGTTGCCGAAGCCCTTTTGCAGGGCCAACTCCCGCACAGCGGCGTACGAACCGGCGAAACCGATGGCGGCGATGACCACCGCTCCGGCGATCACCACCCCCACGAGTATCCGGTGCGTCCGTGTCAGCTTCAGTGGCGCGGCCACTCCACTTCCCCTCCAAGTTCCGGCTGTTGCGGCCAACAGAGTGGCACATGCACGAGCAGGGGTGTGGGCCGGTACGCGCGGAAGCCCGGCTCCCCAAGGGGGAACCGGGCTTCCAGCAGGAGGTCAGCGGGGTGCGATCATGCGCCCTTCTTCGACTCCTTGGGCTCCTTGGACTCCGAGGAGGAGGCCGACGGCTTCGCCGAACCGCCCGCGTCGCCGCCCTTGGCGGACTCGATGACCTTGGCCACCGCTTCCTTCGACGCCTTCTGCGCGTCCTTCGACAGCTCGCCCGCGGCCGGGGCTTCCTCGCCCGCCAGGCCCGAACCGTTGTAGTCCACCGTCACCACGACGTTGTCCACGCGCGAGACGATCGTCTGCTGCTTGGACGTGACCGTGTCCTTCTTGTCCTTGTACTTCCGGTCGTAGCTGATCTGCGTCGCCGCGTCGCCCGTCTTGGACACCGGCGTCGTCTTGACGTCCTTCGCGCCCTTGGTCGCCTTGGCGTCCTCGATCTGCTTCGCGTAGTACGCCTCGGCCAGCTTGTCGCCGCTGCCCCGGTTCACATCCGAGTCGAAACGGACCATCGACACGTTGAGCCAGCGGAACTGCGAGCCCTTCACGCCGTTGTTGTCCAGGCTGGACCAGGAGCAGCTCGCCCGCGTCGACTCGTCGTCGGACGCGCCGGCCTTGCTCTCGGCCTTCGGAACCAGGTCGCCCAGCGTGCTCTTCGAGAACGCCGAGCACGCCTGCGGCAGCTCCTTGTACGTCGCGGGCGCGACCTTCTTCGTCTTGGCGCCCGAGGTCGAGGCCGAGGCCTTCGCCTGCGAGTCGTCCTTCGCGCTGTCGGAACCGGAACCGGACGAGCAGCCGGCTACGACGAGAACCGCAGGCACGGCGGCCGCGCAGACAAGGGTGCGGGTGAGTCGCTTGGTCGGACGGTGCATGGTTCCTTCACTAGGACGCTGACAGGGCCACGGCCCCGCCACGTGACGACCATTCGACCTTCACGAGTGGGGCTCGATGGGTCACCGTACGCCGTGCCCGACGCGCGCGTCTCGCCTTCACCATGCCACCGGACCGTGCCCGAATGCCCCTAATCGCCGAACTTGCCGACCAGGTTTCCGGCCAGATTCCGGGCTGTGTCCTGCATTTCCTTGCTGTCCGGCACCTTCTCGGCGGTCGCCGACTGCACCTCGTACTGGACGGTCACCAACACATTCGACGTGCGGAACGCCACAGTCACCGTGCGGTGCCGACCGGTCGTCGGACCCGCCAGCACGTCGTTCACGAACGCCTCGTCGCCGAGGTCGTCGAGCAGCCGCGGCTGAAGATCATCGACCGAGCCGCCGGGGGAGGAGGACGGGGAACCGGAAGGCTCACCCGAGGCCTTCCCGGAGGCCTTGCCGGACGCCTTGCGGGACGGTTCGCCGGACGGCTCGTCCGAAGCGGAGGTGGGGGAGGACGAGGAGGGGGACGCGCTCTCCGAAGCCGCCGACGACGCCGGATCCGGCAGATCCGCCGCCTTTGCCTGCGACGAGAACACCGACGCCGCACGGTCGTCGTCGCTCACCGACGTGTCGTACGACACCACCCGCTCGAAGTCGAGGCTCAGACGATGGGTGCCGCCCCGGGCCGAATCGTCCTTCCACCGGCACCCGACCCGGCGGTCCGTGTCGTACGTGACCGTGGCCACGCCCTCGTACGCCTTCTCGCGCTGCTCCGCGTCCGGGAGCCGCTTGATGCCGGGGAGCATCTCGTTCAGCGTGTCCTGGCCGGGCTGGCCGCACGGCTCGGGCAGCGTCCGGTACTTGCCCGGCTCCGCGGTCGACGCGGTGGCACTCGGCTCACCGGGCTTCGAGTCGTCGGCGCCGCCGTCGCTGTCGGAGCCGCTGGTGCAGCCGGCGAGCACGGCCGCAAGGAGCACGGCGACACCCGGTACGAACGCGTACGACTTCCGCTGCACCCTGAGGCTCCTCTCGGCGCCTTGCGCCTGGTTAATCGGTTGCCGCGGCGGGGCGGCCAATGGGCACTATGTCTATCGCACGCGCCGCCGTGGACGCCGGTCCGGCATCCGATTTGCCGCCCTGGCGCCGGTATTTGCGCTACATCCACTTCACTGGTTTCAACCCTTACGAACCAACTCATCCGATCCTCGGGGGATTTCATGTCATACGTAGAGGTACCGGGCGCCAAGGTCCCGATCCGCATGTGGGCCGACCCGGCCACGGTGGACCCGGGCGCGCTCCAGCAGCTCCAGAACGTGGCGACGCTGCCCTGGATCAAGGGCCTGGCCGTCATGCCCGACGTCCACTACGGAAAGGGCGCCACGGTCGGCTCGGTGATCGCGATGCAGGGCGCGGTCTGCCCGGCGGCGGTCGGCGTCGACATCGGCTGCGGCATGAGCGCGGTGAAGACGTCCCTGACGGCGAACGACCTCCCCGGCGACCTCTCCCGCCTCCGCTCGAAGATCGAGCAGGCGATTCCGGTGGGCCGGGGGATGCATGACGAGCCGGTGGATCCGGGACGGCTGCACGGGTTCGCCACGGGCGGGTGGGACGACTTCTGGGGGCGGTTCGGCGGGGTCGCCGATGCGGTGAAGTTCCGGGAGGGGCGGGCCGTGAAGCAGATGGGAACGCTCGGCTCGGGCAACCACTTTGTGGAGTTTTGTGTAGATACATCCGATTCGGTCTGGCTCATGCTGCACTCCGGTTCCCGCAACATCGGCAAGGAACTGGCGGACCATCACATCGGCGTCGCGCAGGGCTTGTCGCACAACCAGAACCTCGTCGACCGCGACCTCGCCGTCTTCATCGCGGAGACCCCGCAGATGGCGGCGTACCGCAACGACCTGTTCTGGGCGCAGGAGTACGCCAAGTACAACCGCTCGATCATGATGGCGCTCTTCAAGGACGTGATCCGCAAGGAGTTCAAGAAGGCGAAGCCGACGTTCGAGCCGGAAATTAGTGCTCACCACAATTACATCAGCGAGGAGCGCTACGACGGCATGGACCTGCTGGTCACCCGCAAGGGAGCGATCCGCGCGGGCTCCGGCGAGTACGGGATCATCCCCGGCTCCATGGGCACGGGTTCGTACATCGTGAAGGGCCTCGGCAACGCGGCGTCCTTCAACTCCGCGTCGCACGGCGCGGGCCGGAAGATGAGCCGGAACGCCGCGAAGAAGCGCTTCTCGACGCGTGACCTGGAGGAGCAGACGCGGGGCGTGGAGTGCCGCAAGGACTCCGGCGTCGTGGACGAGATCCCGGGCGCGTACAAGCCGATCGAGCAGGTCATCGATCAGCAGCGGGACCTGGTGGAGGTCGTGGCCAAGCTCAAGCAGGTCGTCTGTGTGAAGGGCTGACCTGTTCGGGCCGCGCGTACCCTGGGCTTCGGTTCAGTGGATCGTCGCCGAAAGGTAGGGCAAGGCCATGGCTCCCGCCCCCGCATCTCGTATTGCCGTCGTCACGGGCGCGAGCAGTGGCATTGGTGCCGCCACTGCTCGGCGGCTCGCGGCCGAGGGGTATCGCGTGGTGCTCACCGCTCGCCGGGAGGACCGGATCGAGGCGGTCGCCAAGGAGATCACGGCTGCCGGGCACGATGCCGTGGCGTATGCGTTGGATGTGACCGATCGGGCTGCCGTTGATGAGTTCGCCTCGGCGTTCAAGACCATCGGGGTGCTCGTCAACAATGCCGGGGGCGCGCTCGGGGCCGATCCCGTTGCCACCGGGGATCCGGATCAGTGGCGGCAGATGTACGAGACGAACGTCATCGGCACGCTCAATGTCACGCAGGCGCTGCTGCCCGCTCTCACGGCGAGTGGGGACGGGACCGTGGTGGTGCTGTCGTCGACTGCTGGGCATGGGACCTATGAAGGTGGCGGCGGGTACGTCGCCGCCAAGCATGGGGAGCATGTGCTCGCGGAGACGCTGCGGCTCGAGATCGTCGGGACGCCCGTGCGGGTCATCGAGGTCGCGCCGGGGATGGTGAAGACCGACGAGTTCGCGCTGACCCGGTTCGGCGGGGACGAGGCGAAGGCCGCCAAGGTGTACCAGGGCGTGGCCGAGCCGCTGAGCGCGGACGACGTCGCCGACACGATCGGCTGGGCCGTGACCCGGCCGCCGCACGTGAACATCGACCTGCTGGTGGTGCGGCCGCGCGCTCAGGCGTCCAATACGAAGGTGCATCGTGAGCAGCCCCAGCAGTCCTGAGCGGCCGGACTCACCGGATCCGCTGGACGCGTTGCAGCGGGAGTACGACGACCGGCGGCGCGCCGAGGAGAAGCGCGGCGAGCGGTACATGTGGTGGTACCTGGGGTACTTCCTGTTCGGCATTCACATCGTCGCGTTCGTGATGATCTACGCGATCAAGCACGCCAACTAGCTGTACCGACCGGCACGGTGGCGCCTGTCAGGGGCGGCGGGCGAGCCAGGTGGTACGGGTGGTGCGCACGCTCAGGTCGCCCCGGCGCGCGATGCTCTGCGGCTGCGTCTCGTCCAGCAGGGTGTCCAGCGCCGCCAGATCGTCGGCTTCCAGGACGTCGGTGGCATGGGAGCGCAGCTTGGCCAGGAAGAGCTGGGCGTAGGCGTTCAGGGCCGGACCTGCCTGGGTGCTGTCGAGATGGATCTCGAAGGGGCGGCGCTCCTCCACGACGAACCCGGCATCGGCCAGCGGGCCGGTCCATTCGTGCGGTGGCCGGGTGTCGGTGGCCTGGTGCAGGCGGGCCTCCAGTCCGGGCCGGCCCGTACCGGTGTCCTCGGGCAGGACGCGGGGGAAGAAGTCCATCTCGGTGACGGCGATGAGCCCGCCCGGCCGCAGCTGTTCGAAGGCCCGGGCGAAGGTGCGGGTCGGGTCGCTCACGTGGTGAATGAAGGATGCGGCCCAGATCAGGTCGAAGGGGCCCTTCTCGGTGATCTTCGTCCAGGGCTCGTCGATGTTCGCCTCCACCGTGCCGACGCGGTCGGCGACCCCGCGTGCGGCCGCCTGCTTCTCCAGCCGGTGCAGCAGCTGCGCGGAGATGTCCACCGCCGTCACCTGCGCGGCGGGGAACTGCTGGGCAAGGGCCAGGCTGCCGGTGCCCGGACCACTGCCCAGATCCAGGATCCGGGCCGGGCCGGGGTCGAGGCGCTGGGCGAGCAGCCCCGTCAGTCGGGCGAGGTAGGAAGCGAGGACTTCGGCGTCCAGTTCCAGCAACCGGGCCATCGCCCTCTCCCCTTCCCCGGCCTGCTCGTGCCCTGTATGTCCGTTGGTGCCATGGTGTGCGTTCATGCCTCGACGGTAGGCCGGTCCCCGCCGCAGTGGCATAGGCTCTTGCCGGTGGAGCAAGAATCGACGTTGGACACCACCGTCCGGATGCGCATCCGGTCCCTGCGCAAGGCGCGCGGCTGGTCACTGGACAACCTCGCCGAACGCGCGGGTATCAGCCCCTCCCAGCTCAGCCGCATCGAGACGGGCCACCGCCGCCTCAGCCTGGACCAACTCACCGCCATCGCCACCGCCCTGAACAAGACCCTCGACGAGCTCGTGGAGTCGCCCGACGACTCCGACGTCGTCATCCGCCCCGAGCGGGACGAGCGCCGCGGCCTGACCACCTGGCTGCTCAGCAAGGACGACGGGCCGCAGGGCCTGACCGTCGGCAAATTGCGCATCACCGAGCAGGCCGGCGACGTCGGCCCGGACGATTTCGGAGTTCACCCCGGCCGGGACTGGTTCACGGTCCTGTCCGGCACCGTCGTCCTGTACCTCGGCGACCGCGTCCTCCGCATCGAGGCAGGTCAGGCCGCTTCCTTCAGCACCATGACCCCTCACGCCCTGCGCAGTGACCGGGGCCCCGCCGAGATCCTGATCATCCTCGACCACAACGGCGAGCGCAGCCATTTCGGTACCTGAAAGACCAAGCGTCAGCGACGCTCGTGGTCAATGCGCCCAGCCGGCGTACGCCGTCGGCGGCACGCCCACCGTCGCCGTGAAGTCCCGGACGAGGTGGGCCTGGTCCGCGTAGCCGAGGTCGGCGGCGAGGGCGGCCCAGTCGATGTCGCGGCGGGCCGCGGCCGTCTCCATGGCCTCGTGGATGCGGTAGCGCAGGATGCACCACTTGGGGCTGACGCCGACGTACGCGTGGAAGAGGCGCTGGAGCGAGCGCACGGTCATGCCCTCGGCCTGCGCGAAGTCGGCCACGCGGCGGACTCCTCGGTCGGCCCGTATGCGGTCGACCAGGCCGATCGCGAGGTCGGCCTGCGGGTCGGGTCCGGCGGGGGTCAGCGGCAGCAGATACGCGTCGAGGGCGGCGATCCGGCCCGCGTCGTCGGCGGGGGAGAGGATGGCCGCCGGGTCCGTGGCCGGGAAGATCTCCTCGTAGGGCAGGACCCGGCCCGTCCACTGCGAGACCGGCGCGTCCGGCGCGAACGGCCGGAACGCCCCCGGCCGGAATTTCACCCCGCACACCCTTCCCCGCCCGTGGATCTTGCGAACGTAGAGCCCTGGCGCGGCGACGCCGGTCAGCTCCCCGTACGGCGGCTGGTCGATGTCGTCCTGCTGGAAGGTGAGGTGCACGGACGGGTGGGGCAGCACGTTCGAGGCGTAGGGCTCCGGCAGGTCCCAGTCGATGAACCAGTAGTGCTCGACATGCCGGCGCAGCGGCTCGGCCGGTTCGTGACGGCGCAGCCGCACGCGCGTGAGCAGCGCGGTCGGGTCGACGATCCCGCGGGTGTCGGGGCGGCGGGCCTGTGGCATGAGGAGAGCGTAGAGCGGGGCACTGACAGTGGCCGTGGCGTCGTGCGTCGTGTTTCTTCAAGCGGGGTGGTGGGCCGCGCTCGTAGCGTCGAGGTATGGACACGAACGAGAAGCAGATGGACATGAAGCCGCTGGGCGCGCTGCTCGGCGCGGCCGTCTCCCGGGCCGTCCCCGTCGTCGCGGGTGTCGAGGACAAGGATCTCGATGCCCCCACGCCGTGCGCGGACTACGACGTGCGGACGCTGGTCAATCATCTTCTGCACGTGGTCGTCGAGTTTCAGAAGCTGGCGGTGAAGCGGGACTCCGACTTCTCCTCGCCGCCGGACTACGTGGCGGAGGCGGGCTGGCGGGAGCGGTTCGCGAGCGAGGCGGACGCGCTGGTCAAGGCCTGGTCGACGCCGGGCGCGGAGGAGGGGACGACCGGGGCGCTGAACATGCCGGCGCGGACCGTGGGCGGGATGGCGCTGCTGGATCTGACCGCGCACGCGTGGGACCTGGCGCGGGCGACCGGCCAGGAGTACGGGGCCGATCCGGCGGTGGTGGCGGAGCTCACGGGGGTGGTGGGGCGTCTTGCGCCGACGGGCCGGGAGATGGGGGCGTTCGGGGCGGCGGTGCCGGTGGGCGCGGACGCGGATCCGTTCGCGCGGATGCTCGCGGCCACGGGCCGGGACCCGTACGGGGAGCGGTAAGGGGGGGAGCAGCAGGGGGAGCAGGGGAGGGCCGGACCGGTCCGGGAATAGCTCGCGGCGGCGCACCGTTCGGAAGGTATAGTTGAACAATCAACGACCTGCGGAAGGTGAGCAAGGTGAGCAGCATGCAGTTCGGGATCTTCACCGTCGGTGACGTCACCGTTGACCCGACGACCGGACGCGCGCCGAGCGAGCACGAGCGCATCAAGGCGATGCTCGCCATCGCGCGGAAGGCGGAGGAGGTCGGCCTCGACGTCTTCGCCACCGGTGAGCACCACAACCCGCCGTTCGTCCCGTCCTCGCCGACGACGATGCTCGGCCACATCGCGGCCCGCACCGAGAACCTGATCCTGTCCACGTCGACGACGCTGATCACGACGAACGACCCGGTGAAGATCGCCGAGGACTTCGCGATGCTCCAGCACGTCGCGGACGGCCGGGTCGACGTCATGATGGGCCGCGGCAACACCGGCCCGGTGTACCCGTGGTTCGGCAAGGACATCCGCGACGGCATCGACCTCGCCATCGAGAACTACGCGCTGCTGCGTCGTCTGTGGGACGAGGACGTGGTGTCGTGGAAGGGCAAGTTCCGCACGCCGCTCCAGTCCTTCACGTCGACCCCGCGCCCGATGGACGGCGTCGCGCCGTTCGTGTGGCACGGCTCCATCCGCTCTCCGGAGATCGCCGAGCAGGCCGCGTACTACGGCGACGGCTTCTTCCACAACAACATCTTCTGGCCCATGAGCCACACCAAGCAGATGGTGAACCTGTACCGGCAGCGCTACGCCCACTACGGGCACGGCACCCCGGAGCAGGCGATCGTCGGCCTCGGCGGCCAGGTGTTCATGCGGAAGAACTCGCAGGACGCGGTGCGGGAGTTCCGCCCGTACTTCGACAACGCGCCGGTGTACGGCCACGGCCCGTCCCTGGAGGAGTTCACCTCGCAGACGCCGCTGACCGTCGGCTCGCCGCAGGAGGTCATCGAGCGGACCCTGTCGTTCCGTGACCACGTGGGCGACTACCAGCGCCAGCTGTTCCTCATGGACCACGCGGGGCTTCCGCTCAAGACGGTCCTGGAGCAGCTCGACCTGCTGGGCGAGGAGGTCGTGCCGGTGCTGCGCAAGGAGTTCGCGAACAAGCGTCCTGCGAACGTGCCGGACGCGCCCACCCACGCCGCGCGTGTCGCCGCCAAGAACGAGGAGGTCAAGAGCGCATGAAGCTCGTCGTCGTCTCGGCGGGGCTGAGTTCCCCGTCGTCCACCCGGCTCCTCGCGGACCGGCTGGCCGCCGCGACCACGGGGAACGTGGACGCGGAGGTCGAGGTCCTGGAGCTGCGTGACTACGCCACGGAGATCGCCCAGCACTTCGTCACCGGGTTCCCGCCGGCCCGGCTCGCCGCCGCGCTCGACGCGGTGGCGGCGGCGGACGGCCTGATCGCGGTCACGCCCGTCTTCTCGGGGTCCTACAGCGGCCTGTTCAAGTCGTTCTTCGACCTGATCGACAAGGACGCGCTGACCGGGAAGCCGGTGCTGGTCGGGGCGACGGGCGGCACGGCCCGCCACTCCCTGGTGACCGAGCACGCCCTGCGCCCGCTGTTCACGTACCTGCGGGCGATCGTCCTTCCGACGGCGGTGTACGCGGCGTCGGAGGACTGGGGCGAGGAGGGCCTGGCGTCCCGGATCACCCGGGCAGGCGCGGAACTCGCGCGGCTCATGGTCCCGTCGGGGTCCCCCGACGTCGACACCTCGGCGGCGATCGCCCCGCGCTCCCTGCACGGCGCGGTCACCTCCGTGGACCCGGCGGACGGCTTCGAGGTCACCCCCTTCGCGGAACGCCTGGAGGCCCTCCGGGTCAGCTGACCCGTGCCCGACGCCCCGGTGCCCATCGCGCGGCACCGGGAGCCGCCTTGCCCACCCTGCCGCCCAAGGCGGCAGATTGCCCAAGACGGCAACGTCCGACCGCAACGGGCAGGGGGCCGGGGCCTGGCGGCGGCTCGGCCCAAGCGGTGGCGGTACCCCGTGGGGCCGACGCCCCTGGAGGGGGCGGGCGGTGGGAAATGGGCGGGGCATCCGAGCGATTGGCCTGCGGGGCGGGCGAGCAAATCAAGCCTGCGGGGCGGCCGGGCAAATCAAGCCCCGCCGGCGATTGAGGCGCGGGGTCCGGGGCGGAGCCCCGTGGCCGTAACGCCGGTTCGGTAAATCAGGCCTGCGGGGCGGCCGGGCAATTCAAGCCCCGCCGGCGATTGAGGCGCGGGGTCCGGGGCGGAGCCCCGAGGCCGTAACGCCGGTTCGGTGAAAGGGACTCCGCAACGCCGGTTCGGCAGCATCAGGTCCGCCCCCGCAACCGACCACCGAGCCTCCGCCAGGCCCGGCGCCGCCGAGACGCCCCCAGCTCCTCGAAGAGCGACTCGTACCGCCCCACGATCGGCTCCGGGTCATAGCGATGCGCAGACGCCCGCGCCGCCGCCCCCATCTTCCGCCGCACCGGCTCGTCCTCGATGAGGTCCATGAGCGCCTCGGCGAGCGCACTCGCGTTGCCGACCGGCACGAGCCGCCCGTCGACCCCGTCCGTGATGATCTCGGCAGGACCGAGCGGCGCGTCCGTGGAGACGACCGGCACCCCGCACCGCATCGCCTCCACCAGCGTCATCCCGAAGGACTCCGCGTCGGAGGCGCTCACCACGATCGACGCCCGCGCGAACTCCGGCTCGATCGGCGACACCGTCCCCATGAGGTGGGCCCTGCCGCGCAGCCCGAGCTCGTCCACGAGGGCCCGCAGCCGCGGTTCCTGCCGCCCGCCCCCGTAGATCCGCAGTTCCCAGTCGGGATGCTGTGCGCAGACCGCGGCGAACGCCTCCAGGAGCAGGTCGTAGCGCTTCCCGGCGGAGAGCCGCCCGGCCGCGGCGATGATCTTCGAGCTGCCGTCCGACGGCGGCACATCGGTCGGCGGCACGATGTTCGGCACGGAGAGGATCCGCACGCCGGGCAGCCGCATCCGCGTCCGGTACACATCGGCGTCCTCCTGCGTGACCGTGACCAGCGCGTCCAGCGTCCGGTAGCGCCGGGCGAGGGTTCTGAGCAGCCTGCCGCTGTGCGCGTCGTGCCGCAGGTGTTCCTGCGCGATCCGCAGCGCCCGCTTCGGCCCCCACTGGGCGAGGCAGACATTGAGCCCGGGCCGCGTCCCGATGACGACGTCGGCCTCGCAGCGCTCCTGGAGGTACTCGCGTACGCGAATGTCGTGCAGCAGCGTGTACTGGCGGTGGCGCTTGTCGGCGGTGGGGTAGACCCGGGCCCGCTTCCCGTACGCGCGGTGGAGCGTGTCGGCCGCCCCGGCCCGCAGGTCCACCAGCGGTACGAGGGTGATCCGCGGGTCGATGGGGAAGCGGGGGGCCTCCCGGTGCCGGGAGGCCGACACGATCTCCACCTCGTGGCCGCCGTGCTCGATGAGCGCGCCGGCGAGGTTCAGCGTGGTGCGCGCCGTGCCGCCGACGGCGTACACGTTGTGCAGCAGGAACGCGATCTTCATGGCGCATGTGTTCCCCGCCAGGCGCCCGCCGCGGGTGAGATCCGGGGAAGAAGCCCTTCGGCCGACCACCGAACAGGGGACCCTCCGACGACTCCCAGGCCTGTCGGGCAGCCGCCCCGGCCGCCATCATGGCGGGATGCGCTTCTCGGTCAACATCCCGAATTTCGGTGACTTCGCCGACGCCCGCACCGTCGCCCGTACGGCCGTCGCGGCCGAACAGGCGGGCTGGGACGCCCTGTTGCTGTGGGACCACGTCGTGCACGACAAGAAGGTGCAGCGCGGCAAGCCCTTCGGTGACCCGTGGATGCTGCTCACGGCGGCGGCCCTGGCCACGTCCCGGATCAAGGTGGGCACGCTGGTGGCGGCCGTGCCCCGCTACCGGCCCGAGCAACTGGCCCGCCAGGTCGCCACGTTGGACGCGCTCAGCGGCGGCCGTGTCGTGTTCGGCGCCGGTCTGGGCGGCCCCGCCGCCGACGAGTACGGCGGCTTCGGCGACACTGTCGACCGGACCGTGCACGCCGAACGCCTCGACGAGGGCCTGGATTTGCTCGCCCGCTACTGGTCGGGCGGGACCGTGGACCACGACGGGGCCCACTTCCGCGTACGGGAGACGCAACTGCTGCCCGCGACCGTCCAGCAGCCCCGCCCGCCCGTGTGGATCGGCGGTTTCTGGCCCGCCCGGCGGCCGATGCGCCGCGCGGCCCGCTGGGACGGTGCGGCCCCCTTGTTCGCCGACGCGCTGCACGGTGTGCCGCCGCGCCCGGACCGGTTCGCGGAGGTCGTCCGGTACGTGAACGAGCACCGGGAGTCGACCGAGGACCCCTTCGAGTTCGTCGTCGGCGGGCTCACGCCGCCCGGCAAGGCGGCCGCGCTCGATGTCGTGGGGCCGCTGGCCGACGCGGGCGCGACCTGGTGGGACGAGCGGCAGTTGCAGACGGGCGGGTCGATCGACTCGTACGAGGCGGTGCTGCGCAGGATCGAGGCGGGGCCGCCGGTGCTGTAGGGCCCGGGGTCAGGGCCACACCAGGCAGTACGCCTGATGCCCCGCATCGTGCAGCCGGTGGCTGAAGTCCTGCCACTCGTGCAGCAATTGGTACACGTTGAACGCGTCGCGCGGGCCGCCGCGGTCGGGGACCGTGGACCAGATGAACGCCGCGGCGCCGACGGACTCCTCGCCGACCCCGCGCAGCGGGTCGACGACCGTCATGGGGAGCTTGACCACCGCGTAGTCGGGGTGCAGGACGACGAGCTCCAGGGGCGGAACCTTGTGCAGGGGTATGCCCTCGATGCCGGTGAGGACCATCGCGGCCATCGTCTCCGGCTTGATCTTGGTGAACATGCCGCCCATGCCCAGCTCGTCACCGCCGAGCTCCTCGGGGCGCATGGAGATCGGGACGCGGGCGGCCGTCGCGCCGTCGGGCGCGCCGAAGTATTTGTAGGTCACCCCCACCCGGCCACCATTCCCGATGTCCCCGTCCCTGATGTCCCGGTCGATGTCCCGGGCCTCTTCGCCCTCTTCGCGTCGGTGCTTCCCCCGCCGGGCACGCCGGGGGCCCAGGTCGCCGGTCCCCTCGCCCAGTCCGCCACCGCGATGCATATCTCCACCCGACTGCTGTTCCCCGGGCCGCGCAAGCCCTTTTGTAGGCCGCGCGACCGCCTGCGCGCAACCCGATCATCGTGTCAGTGACCTCCCCCACGGTCCCCCGCCGAAACGTGTCGGCGCGCCGTGGCGCGAAGCAGAGTCTAGAGTCCCGCGGGTCCGCGCGCCGGTGCGCGAGAGGGTGGGCCGTACGCTGAGAGGTATGGCAGAGGCGAACAACACTCCCTATCCCTATGAGGCACCCGCGTCGCAGGGGCTTTTCGACCGCGCGGAGGCGGTGACGCCCGGTGGCGTGAACTCGCCCGTGCGCGCGTTCCGCGCGGTGGGCGGAACGCCCCGGTTCATGGTGTCCGGTAACGGTCCGTATCTCACCGATGCCGACGGGCGCGAGTATGTCGACCTCGTGTGCTCGTGGGGGCCGATGATCCTCGGCCATTCCCACCCCGAGGTGATCGCGGCGGTGCAGGAGGCCGTCTCGCGCGGCACCTCCTTCGGTACGCCGGGTGCGGGCGAGGTCGAGCTGGCCGAGGAGATCGTCGGGCGGATCGACCCCGTCGAGCAGGTGCGCCTCGTGTCCTCCGGCACGGAGGCGACCATGTCGGCGATCCGGCTCGCGCGCGGCTTCACCGGCCGGGCGAAGGTCATCAAGTTCGCCGGCTGCTACCACGGGCACGTCGACGCGCTGCTGGCCGCCGCCGGTTCGGGCGTCGCCACGCTCGGCCTGCCGGACACCCCGGGTGTCACGGGCGCGCAGGCCGGCGACACGATCGTGCTGCCGTACAACGACATCGAGGCCGTGCGGGCCGCGTTCGCCGCGCACCCCGGCCAGATCGCCTGTGTGATCACGGAGGCCTCGCCGGGCAACATGGGTGTCGTGCCGCCGAAGGCGGGCTTCAACCAGGGGCTCAAGGACGTGTGCGCCGAGAACGGCGCGCTGTTCATCTCCGACGAGGTGATGACGGGCTTCCGTACCTCGAAGGCCGGCTGGTTCGGCGTCGACGGTGTGGTGCCCGACCTGATGACCTTCGGCAAGGTGATGGGCGGTGGCTTCCCCGCCGCCGCGTTCGGTGGCCGCGCCGACGTGATGGCGTACCTCGCCCCGGCCGGTCCCGTGTACCAGGCGGGCACGCTGTCCGGTAACCCCGTCGCCACCGCCGCGGGCGTCGCCCAGCTGCGGCTGCTCGACGACGCGGCGTACGCGAAGGTCAACGCGACCAGCGAGCAGCTGCGCGGCCTGGTCTCGGAGGCGCTCACCAAGGAGGGCGTCGCGCACCGCGTGCAGAACGCGTCGAACATGTTCACCGTGTTCTTCACGGAGAACGAGGTGACGAACTACGACGACGCGAAGGGCCAGGACGCCTTCCGCTTCGGTCCGTTCTTCCACTCGATGCTGGAGCAGGGCGTGTACCTGCCGCCTTCGGCGTTCGAGTCGTGGTTCGTGTCGACCGCGCACGACGAGCGGGCGATCGAGCGGATCGCTGCGGCGCTTCCGGCCGCCGCCCGCGCCGCCGCGGAGGCCACGGCATGAGCGCCCCGAAGTCGGGCGACGACATCACCGTCGTCCATCTGATGCGTCACGGCGAGGTGCACAACCCGGAGGGGATCCTGTACGGGCGGCTGCCCGACTACCACCTCTCCGAGCTCGGCCGCCGGATGGCCGACCGCGTCGCCGAGCACCTGTCCGCGCGGGACATCACGCACGTCGTGGCGTCCCCGCTGGACCGGGCGCAGGAGACGGCGACGCCGATCGCGAAGGCGCACGGCCTGGACCTGGACAGCGACGAGCGGCTCATCGAGGCGGGCAACGTCTTCCAGGGCAAGACCTTCGGCGTCGGCGACGGCGCGCTGAAGAATCCGGAGAACTGGAAGCACCTGGTCAACCCGTTCAAGCCGTCCTGGGGCGAGCCGTACATCGAGCAGGTCGTGCGGATGATGGGCGCGCTCGACGCGGCGAAGGACGCGGCGCGCGGGCACGAGGCGGTGTGCGTCAGCCACCAGCTGCCCATCTGGATCGTCCGGTCGTTCGTCGAGAAGCGGCGCCTGTGGCACGACCCGCGCAAGCGGCAGTGCACCCTGGCCTCGCTGACGACGTTCACGTACCAGGGCGACAAGATCGTGTCCGTGGGCTACACCGAGCCCGCCCGCGATCTCGTTCCCGCGCATCTCCTCGCGGGCGCCAAGCCCGTGAAGGGGAAGGACAAGGCCTTCGGGGCCTGATCCCGGGCAACCGTTCCGCTGAGAGGCCGCCGTCAACCCGGCGGCCTTTCGCGTACCTCTTCAAATCGCCGCAAAACTGGACCGTTTACCGGAACCCGCGTGTTCCTCGAGCCCTCTTCCCGGGCGCCCCTGTGAATGGGGTGGCGTGAGGAATGGGGACGACGGAATGCGGGACGTGAGTCGCAGGGGCCTGCTCGGGCTCGGCGCGGGCGCGGCGGGCGGGGCACTGCTCGCCGGATGCGGTACGGGCGGTGGCCGGACGGTCACCTCCCAGGGGCACGGCAAGGCGGGCCCGCCCGACCGGACGCGGCTGCGGCCCATCGGCGACGGCTCGACGGCGTACACCGGGAAGCAGCCCCATCAGCCGGGCAGGCCCGAGCGGCTCGAACCCGGGCAGAAGCCGCCGCAGTTCGTGGTCTTCTCGTGGGACGGCGCGGGCGAGGTGGGGAACGGCCTCTTCCCCCGCTTCCTGAAGCTCGCCGAGGACCACGGCGCGCACATGACCTTCTTCCTCTCGGGCCTGTACCTGCTGCCCGAGTCGAAGAAGCGGCTCTACCGCCCGCCGAACAACCCCGTCGGCGCCTCCGACATCGGCTACCTGACCGACGCGCACATCGAGGAGACGCTGACGTACGTGCGCCGGGCCTGGCTCGAAGGGCACGAGATCGGCACGCACTTCAACGGGCACTTCTGCGCCGGCTCCGGCACCGTCGCGAACTGGACGCCCGCGCAGTGGCGCGACGAGATCGACCAGGCGACGTCCTTCGTGAAGAAGTGGCGTACGCACACGGGCCGCAAGGACCTGCCCGCGCTGCCCTTCGACTACGACGAGGAACTCGTCGGCGGCCGCACGCCCTGCCTGCTCGGCCAGGAGAACCTGCTGCCCGCCGCCCGCGAACTCGGCTGGCGCTACGACGCGTCCTCGCCCGGCGGCCTCCAGCGCTGGCCGGACAAGCGGCTCGGGATCTGGGACCTGCCGCTCCAGGCCGTCCCGTTCCCCGGCCGCGGCTTCGAGGTCCTGTCGATGGACTACAACATGCTGGCCAACCAGTCCCTCAACTCCACGCGCGCGCCCGCCGCCAACTATCCGGGCTGGCGCGAGCAGTCGACGCAGGCGTACATCCAGGGATTCAAGCGGGCATACGAGACGAACCGGGCGCCGTTCTTCATCGGCAACCACTTCGAGGAGTGGAACGGCGGCATCTACATGGACGCCGTCGAGGACGCGCTGAAGCACATCGCGGCCACCGCCGACAAGCACTCCGACGTGCGGCTCGTCTCCTTCCGGCAGTTCGTCGACTGGCTCGACGCGCAGGACCCGAAAACGCTGGCGAAGCTGCGTACGCTCGACGTGGGACAGCAGCCCTCCGAGGGCTGGCGCAAGTTCCTCGCAAACCCCTCCTGAAGTGGGCTTTCCCCACCGCGAGGGGGGTGCGGAAGATCCCCTAAACAGACATGCGAAACTTTTCACATGAGTGCCGCCTCCCGCACCCCCCGCACCACCGCGACGAAGCGCCGCGCCGCCAAGCTGACCGTAGGAGCCGCCGTGGCGGCCCTCGCGCTGACGGCCTGCGGCTCCGGCGGTACGTCCGGCGGCGGCAACAACACCAACTTCGTCACCGGGTCCGGCGGCATCGCCACGGTCAAGAAGGGCGAGCGGCACGACGCCCCCTCCCTGACCGGCAAGGACCTCGAGGGCAAGCAGCTCGACATGGCCGACTACAAGGGCAAGGTCGTCGTCCTCAACGTCTGGGGCTCCTGGTGCCCGCCGTGCCGCGCCGAGGCACCGAACTTCGTGAAGGTGGCCAAGGACACCGAGAAGCAGGGCGTCCAGTTCCTCGGCATCAACACCCGGGACCCCAGCACCAACCCGGCCCAGAAGTTCGAGGAGTCCTACGGGGTCCCGTACCCGAGCTTCTACGACCCGACCGGGCGGCTCCTCCTCAAGTTCGAGAAGGGCACGCTCAACCCGCAGGCCATCCCCTCGACGATCGTCGTCGACCGCGAGGGGAAGATCGCGGCGCGTTCCCTCAAGCCGCTCAGCGAGAAGGCCCTGCGCAAGATGGTCGCGCCGGTCATCGCGGAGAAGTGAGCGAAGGTGAGCTCCTCCCTCGTCGCACTCGCCGCCGGTGACACCGTCACGGACGGCGCACTCCTCCTCGCCGTGCCGATCGCCCTCCTCGGGGGCCTCGTCTCCTTCTTCTCGCCGTGCGTGCTGCCCCTCGTACCCGGCTATCTCTCGTACGTGACCGGCATCACCGGCACCGACCTGATGGAACAGCGGCGCGGCCGGATGGCGGCGGGCGCCAGCCTGTTCGTCCTCGGGTTCACCGCGGTCTTCGTCTCCGGCGGCGCGCTGTTCGGCTTCTTCGGCCAGACGCTCCAGGAGTACCAGCCCGTACTGACCAAGGTGCTCGGCGGCCTCATGATCGCCATGGGTGTCTTCTTCATGGGCTTCATGCCCTGGATGACGCAGCGGGAGTTCCGCTTCCACAAGAAGCCCGCCGCCGGGCTCGCCGGAGCCCCGGTCCTCGGCGCGCTCTTCGGCATCGGCTGGACCCCCTGCATCGGCCCGACCCTCGCCTCCGTGATCGGCCTCTCCTCGGTGCAGAGCACCGCCGGCCGCGGAGCCATACTGACCATCGCGTACTGCCTCGGCCTCGGCGTGCCCTTCGTGCTCGCCGCCATCGCCTTCCGCAAGGCGCTCGGCGCGTTCGGCTGGGTCAAGCAGCACTACACGTGGGTGATGCGCATCGGCGGCATCATGATGATCCTGACCGGAGTTCTTCTGCTCACGGGCGCGTGGGACGCCCTTGTCGGGCAGATGCGGACCTGGTCCACCGGCTTCCAGGTGGGAATCTGATCCATGAGCAACACGACCGACGACGTGCAGGCGACCGGTGGCGACCCCACTGAGGCCGAAGCCGCGTCACAGCTGAGCACGGCCCCCCAGGAGGACCGTGCGCCCAACCTGCCCAAGCTCGGCGTCATCGGCTGGGTCCGCTGGTTCTGGCGGCAGCTCACCTCGATGCGGGTCGCCCTGATCCTGCTGTTCCTGCTCTCCCTCGGCGCCATCCCCGGCTCCCTGATCCCGCAGCAGGGCACGGACCCGACCAAGGTCGAGGACTTCCGCAAGGCGCACGACATGCTCGCGCCGGTCTACGACAAGATCGGCTTCTTCCACGTCTACAGCTCGGTGTGGTTCTCCGCGATCTACCTGCTGCTGTTCGTCTCCCTCATCGGCTGCATCGTGCCGCGCACCTGGCAGTTCGTCGGGCAGCTGCGCGGCCGCCCGCCGGGCGCGCCCAAGCGGCTCACCCGGCTGCCCGCGTACGCGACGTGGCGCACCGAGGCGGGCCCCGAGCAGGTGCGCGCCGCCGCCCTCGCGATGATGAAGAAGCGCCGCTTCCGCGCGCACGTCACCGGGACCGCCGTCGCGGCCGAGAAGGGCTACCTGCGCGAGGTCGGCAACCTCGTCTTCCACATCGCGCTGATCGTGATGCTGGTCTCCTTCGCCTGGGGTCAGCTGTTCAAGTTCGAGGGCGGCAAGCTCGTCACCGAGGGAGACGGGTTCGCCAACACGCTCACCCAGTACGACGACTTCAAGTCCGGCAACCTCTTCGACAGCGATCACGACCTGTCGCCGTTCAGCTTCACCCTCGACAAGTTCACGGCCACGTACGAGCGCACGGGCCCCGAGAAGGGCACCCCGCGCACGTTCCGCGCGAACGTGAGCTACACCGAGGGCTCGGGCGACAAGACGAAGCAGGCCAAGATCGAGTCCAACCACCCGCTGGACATCGACGGCACCAAGATCTTCCTCAACGGGCACGGTTACGCGGTCCCCGTCACGGTCCGCGACGGCAAGGGCAAGGTCGTCTCGAAGCAGACCGTGCCGATGCTGCCGATCGACTCCAACATCTCCTCGCAGGGCGCCATCAAGGTGATGGACGGCTACAAGAACGCGAAGGGGAAGAAGGAACAGCTGGGCTTCGCCGCCTGGTTCGTGCCGACGTTCGCGGGCGCGGGCAAGGGCACGATGCTCTCCCAGTTCCCCGCGCTCGACTTCCCCGTCCTCGCGCTGAACGCGACGCACGGCGACCTCGGCGTGGACGCGGGCCTGCCGCAGAACGTGTACCAGCTGGACACCTCGCACATGAAGCCCTTCAAGGACTCCAAGGGCAAGGCGCTCAAGCAGCGGCTGCTGCCCGGCGAGACGATGAAGCTGCCGAACGGGGCGGGCTCCATCACGTTCGACAAGGACATCAAGGAATGGGTCACCTTCCAGATCTCCCACCAGCCCGGTGACACCTGGGCACTGGGCGGCGCCATCGCCGCGATCGGCGGTCTGGCCGGCTCCCTGTTCATCCAGCGCCGCCGCGTCTGGGTGCGCGCGGTCGAAGGCCCCGACGGGGTGACCGTCGTCGAAATGGCGGGCCTCGGCCGCAGCGAGTCCGCGAAGCTGCCGGAGGAACTCGGCTCCCTGGTCGAGCAACTGCACAGCGAGGCACCGAGCGCGCCCGACACCCCCGAATCCACCGAATCACCCACTGCTGTTCCTGCCGCCGAAGGGGCTGAGAAGTGAATCTCGCCGCCGCAGTCAACGAGAACCTGGCTCACACCAGTAACGTCCTCATCTACTCGTCGATGGCCGTGTACCTGCTCGCGTTCTTCGCGAACATGGCCGAGTGGATCTTCGGCAGCCGCAGCAAGGTCGGCCGTACCGCCGCCGCGCTGACCGGCAAGGCCGAGACGAAGGCGGCGGCCGCAGCGCCCGCCGTCACGGTCAAGAAGAAGGAGGGCGGCACGGCCGTCCTGGAGCGGCCGCAGGTCGTCACCCGCGCCGCCGCCGGTGCGCGCGACGTACCGGACGGGCCCGGCGCAGCCGCCGGTGACGTGCAGGGCGACCTGTACGGGCGCATCGCCGTCTCCCTCACTGCCCTCGCGTTCATCATCGAGTTCGGCGGCGTGCTCACGCGCGCGCTCTCGGTGGAGCGGGCCCCGTGGGGCAACATGTACGAGTTCTCCATCACCTTCTCCACCGTGGCCGTCGGCATCTACCTGGTGCTGCTCGCGCTGAAGAAGAACGTGCGCTGGCTCGGCCTGCCCCTGGTCATCACGGTCCTGCTCGACCTCGGCCTCGCGACCACCGTGCTGTACACCTCCAGCGACCAGCTGGTCCCGGCGCTGCACTCGTACTGGCTGTACATCCACGTCTCGACGGCGATCTTCTGCGGTGCGGTCTTCTACGTCGGCGCGGTCGGCACGATCCTGTACCTCTTCAAGGACTCCTACGAGAACAAGCTCGCGTCCGGCGGCCAGCCCGGCCGCTTCGCGACCTCCGTCATGGAGCGGCTGCCCGCCTCGCAGTCCCTGGACAAGTTCTCCTACCGCGTGAACGCGGCCGTCTTCCCGCTGTGGACGTTCACGATCATCGCGGGCGCCATCTGGGCGGGCGACGCGTGGGGCCGCTACTGGGGCTGGGACCCCAAGGAGACCTGGTCGTTCATCACGTGGGTCGCCTACGCGGCGTACCTGCACGCCCGCGCGACCGCCGGCTGGAAGGGCCGCAAGGCCGCCTACCTGGCGCTGATCGCCTTCGGCTGCTGGATCTTCAACTACTACGGCGTGAACATCTTCGTCACGGGCAAGCACTCGTACGCCGGGGTGTGACCCCACACCGCTGTCGTGAAAGGCCGGTCCCGCGGGACCGGCCTTTCACGTACGCGCGTCAGCCCACCGTGATCGCGTCCAGCTTCCCGCGCAGATACCTGTGCGAGTCGACCGGCTCGTACGCGACGCGGCCCTTCGGAGCGGGCAGCGGTTCGACGGTGGTGCCCGGGTCGCACTCGTAGAAGTAGACGAGCGACATCAGCTCCTCGGCGGGCGCGTCCGCGGGCGGCGGCAGGACGCGGTGCCGGCCGGAGCGCCAGCGGTCGCCGGTCCAGCGGGCCATCAGGTCACCGATGTTGATGGTGAACGCGTCCGGATCGTAGGGGGCGTCCTCCCAGCCGCCCTCGTCCGTGAACACCTGGAGGCCGCCCTTCCCGGCCTGCCGGTCGAGCACCGTCACCGTGCCGAAGTCGGTGTGCGGGCCGATCCGGAACTGTCCTGGCTCAGGCGCGCCGACGACCTCCGTGCCCGGATACCAGTTGATGTTGAAGCCCCAGGTGGGCTGCGCGGTGTGCCGGGTGAAGAAGTCGGCGGGCTCGGCGAGGGCCACCGCGAGGAGTTCGAGCAGCCGGTCGGAGAGCGCCCGCATCTGCTCCAGGTACGTCTCCACGAGTGCGCGCAGCAGCGGCGACTCGGCCGGGAAGACGTTCTCGCCCGACCACTCGGCGCGCACCGCCGGGTCGTCGAAGGGCGTCGCCGTGGCGAAGGACAGCGACTCCTTCAGGTCGGGCGGAGTCTCGGTGCCCTCGGAGTAGCCGTTGGCCTCGGCGCCCGGGCCGAGCCAGCCTCGGCCGCCGACCTTGACGCCGTACGGCTCCTTCACGGGCGCGGGCAGCCGGAAGAAGCCGCGGGCCGCGTCCCGGATCCGGGTGCGCAGCCCCGGGTCGACGCCGTGGCCGGTGACCAGCAGGAACCCGGCCGTGCGCAGCGCGTCGTCCACGGTCGCGGCGATCTCCGCGCGGGCCTGCGGATCGCCGGACGTCCACGGCGACAGGTCGATGGTCGGAATGCGGGGCGCGGCGCCCGGGGAAGGGGTCATGCGGTCCACTCTCGCCGGGCCGAAACACCGGGGCAACGTGCGGGGCGTACTGTCCCGGCCGTCCCCACCCCGACGGAATGTCCGCACGCGCGCGTGCCCACCGGGAGGCCCCGTGTCCGCTCTCACGCTCCGCGAGATCCTGTGCCTCGACGTCGTCGGCGGCGCGGAACCCGAACTGCTCGCCGGGGAGGGCGGGTTGGACCGGCCGGTGCGCTGGGTGCATTCCAGTGAGGTGTACGAGGGCGCGGGCTTCCTGGACGGCGGGGAGCTGCTGCTGACGAACGGGTTCGCGTTCCTCGACGCCGACGAGGGCGCGCTGCGCCGCTACGTGCGGGAGTTGACGGCGCGCGGCGCGGCGGGGCTCGCCGTGGAGGTGGGGCGGGCCCTGGAACGCATGCCGTGCGAAGTGGTCGCGGCAGCGCAGGAGTTGGAGTTTCCGCTGATCGCGCTGCGGCGGGTCGTGCCGTTCGTGCGGATCGCGGAGGCCGCCAACCGGGCCATCGTCACCCACGGTCTCGCCGCCCGCCCCGCGGTGACGCTGCGGACGGCCGACCACGCGGCGGCGCTGCTCGCCGACCTGGCCGAGCGGCAGGCCCTCAACCAGCCGGAGGTGCAGGCCCGTTCGGCGCTCGCGGGGTTCCGTCCTGGGCCCGGGGCCCGGCTCGTCGGGGTCTCGGTGCACGGTCCGGCCGTGGCGGCCCGTGCGGCGGTCGGCCGGGTGGCGGGGCGGGGTGCGCTGTGTGCGGCGTTCCCGGGTGATGTGCTCGCGCTCGTGGCGGGTCCTTCGGGGCGGGACACGGTGCGGGCGGTCCTCGACGCGTTCCGTGCGGAGGCGGCGCCGGGGCTCACGGTGGCGGTCGGCCCCGCGGTCGCCGCGGACGACGGATGGCTGCGCTGGAGCGACACCCTGCGCACGGCCCGTACGACGCTGGAGCTGGCGCTGACCGTGCCGGCGGCCGAACCGGTGCTGGCCGAGGGGCCGTTGGTGACGTCGTCGCGGGCGCTCGCCCTGGAGCGGGAGCTGACGCGGGGTGGTGTGGAGGCCAACCGGGAGCGGCTGGCGCGGCTCGTCGGCGATGTCCTCGGACCGCTCCTGGAGTGGGAGGCCGTGCACGGCAGCGACCTCGTGCACACCTTGGAGGTGCATCTGCGGCACGGGTGCAGCCCCACGCGTACCGCCGCGCTCCTGCACATCGGACGGCAGTCCCTCTACCAGCGCCTGGAGCGCATCGAATCGCTGCTCGGCGCGGAGGTCGGCGACCCGGAGCTGCTCGGTGAACTGCTCCAGGCGGCGTGCGCGGCCCGGGTCGTGGGGGCCGGGCGGGCCGGTCAGGGGGCCAGTGAGCGCCAGATCCTCTCCGACAGGACGCGCGCGGCCTGATCGAGGTCGGTCTCGTGCGTCCCGGCGAGCCAGCCGCGTGCGAGGCCGACGACCGGGCCGAGCACCAGGGCCTCGATGAGCGGCTCGGGCAGCGGGGCGACCGCGCCGGATTCGACGTGCTGCCGCATCCACGCGGTGAGCGGGGAGAGCCGGGCCTCCTGCGCGTCGCGCAACTGGCGGGCGTGCGCCATCCCCAGCCGGTCGGCGTACGAGGAGTGCAACAGGCGGGAGGCGTCGGGGTGTTCTCTGATGAAACGCAGATACGTTTCGACCACCGCACGGATTCCCGAGCGCGGGGTGCGGGAGCGTTCGAGGGCCGCGGTGAGCTCTTCGAGGAGCCGGCCGAGCCAGCGCAGCAACAGCGCCTGCATCAGCCCGTCGACGCTGCCGAAGTGGTGGTACAGGCTGCCGGGGCTGGCCCCGCCCGTGCGCGTCAGGGAGTTGACGGTGATGCCCTGCTCGCCCGCGTCCGCGTAGACACGCAGAGCGGCATCGAGGAGGCGGTCGACGGTTTCCGCGCCGCGCAGTTGCTTGGGGCTCATGTCGACGACCAGCCTAAGGCACCGCCCACGCCTGTGTTTCTATAGTGAATTTCTAGAAATTCACTCCAGTTCAGTAGGGTGCTGAGCCACACTGATTTCCGTACGTCCAGGAATCGCCCTGGCCAGGGCCGTCGAGCGGCACGGGGGACTGCTCGACGGCCCTGGCCGTTCTCGACCTGCTCGCCCTGCGGGCGGGGTTCGCGGCGCGGGTGCCGGAGGGGGACGCCCGCGCCGCTCGAAGCCCACGCTGCCGGTCGGCGCTGGTCCCCTGTGCGAGCGGCGCGTCCCCCTACGCCACGGGGCTCCGCCCCGGAGCCCGCTCCTCAATCGCCGGAGGGGCTTGAAAAAGGCCGGCCACCCGGCCGTATCAGCGGCGTGCTGCCGGCATCCGGCAGAGGGTCGCGTACACCGCCGCGCTCACGGCGAAGCCGACCAGGCAGGTGATGTCGCCGAGTGAGGGCCAGTGGCGTGCCGCCCAGCCGACGTAGCGCTCCTGGTTGGAGAAGAGCGGGACGGAGACCGCGACGCCCGCCAACAGGGCCGTGAAACCCGGCCAGTTGGAGAAGCCGGGGTTCGCGAGGCGGGCGGCGAGCTCGGTCTCGGCCGTGCGCCGCGAGCGCCACCGCTCCGTGAGCACCACGCCCAGCCAGGGCGCGATCCAGTACGCGATCACCAGCAGGAACGTCTCGTACGCGTGCCCCGCGTCGGAGAGCGAGGACCAGGCGGCGGCCGTGCCCGCGAGGCCCGTGAGGACGACCAGCGCGCCGCGGCCGAGCCACCGGGGCAGCCGCAGCCCGCTGGAGGTGATCGACATGGCGGAGGAGTAGATGTTGAGGGCGTTCGCCGAGACCGCGCCCAGGATGATCGCAAGCAGCACCAAGTGGGCGAGCCAGGACGGGAGATGGCCGGTGAACGCGGCAGTGGGCGTCGCCCCCGCGGGCGCCGCGATCGTCGCCGACGCCGCGCCGGTCAGCGCCACGACCGAGACCGAGAGGAAGAGGCCGAGCGCCGGGTACAGCACCGTACGGAAGCGGTTCGCGGTGCGCGGCAGATAGCGCGAGTAGTCCGACGCGTTCGGGTTCCAGCCCGCCGCGTACCCCCACGCCGAGCTGAACGCGAGCAGGAACCCGCCGATGCCGCCCCCACCGCCCGCCGCCGACAGATCCGCCTCGCCGAACGTCCAGACACCCGCCGCCAGGAAGACGACGGCGAGCACCGGGAACGCGTACCGCTCGAAGGCGTGCACGAAGTTGTGGCCGATGAAGCCGATGAGGATCTCCGCGGCGACGACCACGAGCAGCGAGGGCAGCGGCCGAAGGCCGGTCAGCGTGTTCAGGGCGAACGCGGCGCTCACGCTGTTCACGGCGAACCAGCCGACGCCCGCCACCAGCGCGTTGACCCCCGCAGGCAGCGCATTGCCCCGGAAGCCGAAGGCGAGGCGGCCGATCGCCATCTGCGGGACGCCGAACCGCGGCCCGTCGAGCGACAGGATCCCCTGCGTCAGCGCGCCGAGCGCGGTGCCGAGCAGCAGGGCCGCGGCCGCCTGCCAGAAGCTGAGTCCGAAGAACAGCACGGAGATCACACCGATGTAGACGGTCGCGAACTCGATGTTGGGCGAGGCCCAGGTCCACAGCAGCTGCCGCGGACCGCCGTGCCGCTCGGCGTCGGGGATCGGCTCCGCCCCGGCCGTCTCCACGGCGACGATCCTGTCGCCATAGGCGGGCGGCGGCGTGGGTGTGCCGGTGGGAGCGGTACCGGAGGCGGTGGTCATGCCCCCTGAGTGTCCGCGTGCCCGGCCGCACCGGCCAGAGGCGCACTGTCCGCATCAGAGGGCGCCCCGACGTACACCTTGTACGCGCCCCCTGTGCGCGCCCCTATCGGCTCACTCGCCGATGTCTTCGTGCCACAGCTCCGGCTTCGCCGCGATGAACTCCTTCATCATGCCCACGCACTCGGGATCGTCCAGCAGCACGATCTCCACGCCGTGCTCGGCGAGCCAGTCGTGCCCGCCGTGGAAGGTGCGCGCCTCGCCGATGACCACCCGCGAGATCCCGAACTGGCGCACCAGGCCCGAGCAGTACCAGCAGGGGCTGAGCGTGGTCACCATCGTGGTGCCCTTGTACGTGCGCTGCCGGCCCGCCCTGCGGAACGCGTCGGTCTCCCCGTGCACGGACGGGTCGGCATCCTGCACGCGCCGGTTGTGGCCGCGGCCGAGCACCTCGCCGTCGGCGGAGTACAGGGCGGCGCCGATCGGGATGCCCCCTTCGGCGAGGCCCTCCCGGGCCTCCGCCACGGCGGTGGCGAGCCAGGTGCGGGCGAGGTCCAGGTCCATGGTGCTCATTCGTCCTTCTTGTCGTCGTCCCTCAGGGACCGCAGGAACTCGGGGTTGTCGTCGGGCGCGACGAACCGTGTGCCGCCGCCCGCGGGAGCGCGCCGCGGCCTGCCCACCGCCAGCCAGGCGATCGGGCCGATGAGCACCTGGCCGAAGAGCAGGACGATGAAGACCCAGGCCAGCTTGGGCAGCTTGCGCACCTCTTTCTCCGGCGTGTTCAGGCAGTCGATGAACGCGTAGATCCAGAGCGCCAGGACCAGCAGGAACGGCAAGTAGCGCAGCATGGTGTCGCGATCCCCCAAGGAGCGGAACGGGGCACATCGGGCCCCCGGTGACCCGGCCAGCGTAGCCCGTGCCGGATACTGGAACGCATGGCTTACGACGATCTTCGCTCCCTGCTCAGGGCTCTGGAACGCGAGGGCGACCTGAAGCGCATCAAGGCCGAGGTCGACCCGTACTTGGAGGTCGGTGAGATCGTCGACCGGGTGAACAAGGCCGGCGGCCCCGCTCTCCTCTTCGAGAACGTGAAGGGCTCGTCGATGCCCCTCGCGATGAACGTGTACGGCACCGACCGGCGCCTCCTCAAGGCGCTCGGCCTCAAGTCGTACAACGACATCAGCGACAAGATCGGCGGCCTGCTGAAGCCGGAGCTGCCGCACGGGTTCGTCGGCATCCGCGAGGCGTTCGGCAAGCTCGGGGCGATGACCCACGTACCACCGAAGAAGGTGAAGTCGGACGCCGCGCCCGTGCAGGAGGTGGTGCTCCGGGGCGAGGACGTCGACCTCGACAAGCTGCCCGCGCTGTTCACCTGGCCCGAGGACGGCGGCTCCTTCTTCAACCTGGGGCTCACCCACACCAAGGACCCCGAGACGGGCGTCCGCAACCTCGGTCTCTACCGCCTCCAGCGCCACGACAAGCGCACCATCGGCATGCACTGGCAGATCCACAAGGACAGCCGGAACCACTACCAGGTGGCCGCCCGCAAGGGCGAGAAGCTCCCCGTCGCGATCGCCTTCGGCTGCCCGCCCGCCGTCACGTACGCGTCGTCGGCGCCGCTGCCCGGGGACATGGACGAGTACATGCTGGCCGGGTTCATCCAGGGCAAGCGCGTCGAGATGGTCGACTGCAAGACGGTGCCGCTCCAGGTCCCGGCCAACGCGGAGGTCGTCATCGAGGGCTGGCTCGAGCCCGGCGAGATGCTCCCCGAGGGGCCCTTCGGCGACCACACCGGTTTCTACACGCCGCAGGAGCCGTTCCCGGCGCTGAAGATCGACTGCGTGACGATGCGGAAGCGCCCGCTGCTCCAGTCGATCGTCGTCGGCCGTCCGCCGACGGAGGACGGCCCGCTGGGCCGCGCCACGGAGCGCTTCTTCCTGCCGCTGCTCAAGGTGATCGTCCCGGACATCGTGGACTACCACCTGCCGGAGTCCGGCGGCTTCCACAACTGCGCGATCGTCTCGATCGACAAGAAGTACCCGAAGCACGCCCAGAAGGTGATGTCCGCGATCTGGGGCGCGCACATGATGTCGCTGACCAAGCTCATCGTGGTCGTCGACTCCGATTGCGACGTCCACGACCTTCATGAAGTCTCGTGGCGAGCCCTCGGCAACACGGACTACGCCCGCGACCTGATGGTCACCGAAGGCCCGGTCGACCACCTCGACCACGCCTCGTACCAGCAGTTCTGGGGCGGCAAGGCGGGCATCGACGCGACGAAGAAGTGGCCCGAGGAGGGCTATACGCGGGACGGAGGCTGGCCCGAGATGGTCGTCTCCGACCCCCGTACGGCGGCCCTGGTGGACCGCCGTTGGAAGGAGTACGGACTCTAGTGACCAGCGCTTCAGCAGCAATCCCGCAGCAGCCGGGACGGACCAGGGCGTTTCTGCGCCTGGTCATGATCGAGCACTCGGTCTTCGCGCTGCCCTTCGCCTACATCGCCGCCCTGACCGCGATGTTCGAGTGGGACAAGAACATCCACTGGGGCCGGCTGCTCCTGGTGACGATCTGCATGGTCGGCCTGCGGACCTTCGCGATGGCGGCGAACCGGATCATCGACCGCGAGATCGACGCCCGCAATCCGCGCACCGCGCACCGCGAACTGGTGACGGGCGCGGTGTCGGTGAAGTCGGCGTGGACCGGTGCGCTGATCGCCCTGGCCGTCTTCCTCGCCTCGGCGGCGCTCCTGAACCCGCTCTGCCTGGCCCTCGCGCCCATCGCGGTCATCCCGATGGTCGTCTACCCGTACGGCAAGCGGTTCACGAACTTCCCGCAGGCGATCCTCGGCCTCGCCCAGGCGATGGGCCCGATCGGCGCGTGGATCGCGATCACGGGGGAGTGGTCATGGACCGCGGTCATCCTCGGCCTCGCCGTCGGCATCTGGATCGGCGGCTTCGACCTGATCTACGCCTGCCAGGACGTGGAGACGGACCGCGAGGTCGGCGTGAAGTCGGTCCCGGCGCGCTTCGGGATCCCCGGCGCGATCTGGGGCGCCCGCGCCTGCCACACGATCACGACGGCCCTGTTCGTCTGGTACGCCCTGGCCACCGACGCGGGCACCTTCTTCTGGGTCGGCCTCGTGATCGTCGCGGGCGCCTTCCTCTACGAGCACACGATCGTGAAGCCCCACGACCTGTCCCGCCTCAACCGGGCGTTCTTCCAGGTCAACGGCTTCATCGGCATCGCACTCTTCGTGTGTGCGCTGCTCGACCTGCTGGTGCGGGGGCTGTCGGTCTAGGGCGCGCCCCGGGGCGACGGGCGGCGGCGGAAGACGAACGCTGCCGCCACGCCCGCGGCCAGCCCGATCAGGTGGCCCTGCCAGCTCACCCCGTCGTTCGTGGGGGAGAGGCCCGCCAGGAACGACGTGCCCCAGTACGCGGCGATGAGCACGCCGACGACGATGCCGAGCGGGCGGCGCTCCACGAAACCGGACAGGACGACGAAGCCGAACAGGCCGAATATCAGGCCCGACGCGCCCGCCGTGTTCGTGTGCGCCGGGGCCACCAGCCACACCCCGAGACCGTCCGCGACGACGATCAGGGCACAGGCCCAGAAGAAGCGGCGCAGCCCGCCGAGCGCCGCGACGAAGCCCAGGACCAGCAGGGGTGTCGAGTTCGCCGCGACGTGGGCGAAGCCGAAGTGGATGAAGGACGCCGGGACGACGTCGATCAACTCGGAGGCATCGCGCGGCTGAATGCCGAAGGTGTCCAGAGCGTGCCCCGAGGCCGCGTCGACCACTTCGAGGAGCCAGAGCAGGGCCACCCAGGCGAACATCACCTTGCCCGCCGTCAGCGCCCGCTCGCGCGTCGGCCGGCGCCGCACCGCCGCTCGGCCCGATCCGTCCTCGTACGTCATCCCAGCCCCCGCCCGTCATGGAAAGAACGCTCGCCGCCCCTGCTCAAGTTCCCCCGCCGGGCCGCCGGATAGGCTCGTGGTGTGGAGCACGTCAAAGCAAGCAGCCGCAGACCCTGGGTCGTCGGGGTGTCCGGAGCCTCGGGTACCCCGTACGCCGCTTCCGTGCTGCGGGCCCTGCTCGCGGCGGGCGAATCGGTCGACCTCGTCGTCTCGCGGGCCTCGCGGCTCACACTGCTCGACGAGACGGGCATCCCGCTCAGGGACGCGCACTGGCGCGAGGACCTGGCGGAGTGGCTGGCGCGCGGCGCCGACGGCAAGCCGGACACGTTCACCGGGATCGGCCTCGACGACGTGCGGTACTGGCCCGCGGGCGATCTCGCCGCCGGGCCCTCCTCGGGCTCGTACCCGGTCAAGGGCATGATCGTCGTGCCCGCCTCGACGGCCTGCGTGGCCGGTGTCGCGCTCGGGCTCTCGAAGGACCTGTTGCAGCGCGCGGCGAGCGTGACCCTCAAGGAGCGGCGGCCGCTGATCGTCGCCGTACGGGAGACGCCGCTGAACGGGCAGACCCTCAAGCACCTGGTGACGCTGGACGAGGCAGGCGCCGTGGTGCTGCCCGCCTCACCGGCGTTCTACGCGGGGGCGACGCACATCCAGGACCTCGTGGACTTCGTCGCGGGGCGGACGCTGGACGCGGCGGGGGTGCCGCACACGCTGTACCGCCGCTGGGAGGGCGAGCTCGGGGGAGGCTCCCGTGCAGCCGGGTGACGCGGTCGCGCTCAGCGCTTCTTGGCGGGGCGGGCGGCGTGCCGGCCCTTCGTGCGGCGCGCCGGGGCGGGCTGCTCGGCACCCGAACGAATGGCCTCGGCCCGCATCTCGCGCATACGGGCGTACGCCATCTCGATCGTGAACACGCTGACACTCTCCTGGGGGGTTCGGTATCCGATGGATCTTTACTGATCCGAAGGATGGACTTTAGATTTTGCGGGGATAAACCCTAGCGCGCCTTCGATCGTACACATAAGCTCGCGTCAACGCTGAATAATGAAAGGCATTGGACCTTATGGACGCCGTGGACAGGCAGCTCATCCAGGCCCTGCGCGAGAACGGCCGCGCCTCGTATGCGGAGTTGGGCCGGCTCGTCGGCCTGTCCGGACCCAGCGTCACGGACCGCATCAACCGCCTCGAGGCGGCCGGCGTGATCACCGGCTACCGCGCGACCGTCGACTCCGCCTCGCTCGGCCTCGGTGTCACCGCCCTCATCGGCATCTCGCTCTCCGACGCGGCCGACCACGAGGACGTGGCGCACCGCCTGCGCGACCTGCACGAGATCGAGGACTGCTGGTTCATCGCGGGCGACGACTCGTACATGCTCAAGGTCCGCGCGGGCGACGTCGACAGCCTGGAGCGCACGATCCGGCGCCTCAGCGGCACGAAGGGCGTGTCCCGGACGCGTACCACGATCATCCTCTCCACGAAGTGGGAGAACCGGGTGGGGGAACTTCCCGAGGAAGCGTGACGGCGTACGGTGGGACGGTCGTTGAGCGAGGAGAGGTAACGGGCATGGACGCAGGGCTCAAGCGCGAGCTGGAGCAGAAGGTCAGGGACGGTGAGCGGCTGTCCCGCGAGGACGGCATCGCGCTCTACGAGTCGGACGACCTGGCCTGGCTCGGCGGCCTCGCCCACGAGGTGCGCACGCGCAAGAACGGCGACGTCGTGCACTTCAACGTCAACCGTCATCTGAACATGACGAACGTGTGCACCGCGTCGTGCGCCTACTGCTCCTTCCAGCGCAAGCCCGGCGAGAAGGACGCCTACACGATGCGCATCGAGGAGGCCGTCAAGCTCGCCCAGGAGATGGAGTCGGAGAACCTGACGGAACTCCACATCGTCAACGGGCTGCACCCGAACCTGCCGTGGCGGTACTACCCGCGCTCGCTCAAGGCGCTCAAGGAGGCCCTGCCGAACGTCGGCCTCAAGGCCTTCACCGCCACCGAGATCCACCACTTCGAGAAGATCTCCGGGATGAGCGCGAGCGAGATCCTCGACGAGCTGATCGAGGCCGGTCTCGAGTCCCTCACCGGCGGCGGCGCCGAGATCTTCGACTGGGAGGTCCGGCAGCACATCGTCGACCACGACACCCACTGGGAGGACTGGTCGCGGATCCACCGGCTCGCGCACGAGAAGGGCCTCAAGACGCCGTCCACGATGCTGTACGGGCACATCGAGGAGCCCCGGCACCGCGTGGACCACGTGCTGCGGCTGCGCGAGCTCCAGGACGAGACCAACGGTTTCCAGGTCTTCATCCCGCTGCGCTACCAGCACGACTTCGTCGACATGCAGGACGGCAAGGTCCGCAACAAGCTCCAGGCGCGGACGACGATGGCCACCGGCGCGGAGGCGCTGAAGACCTTCGCCGTGTCCCGTCTCCTGTTCGACAACGTGCCGCACGTGAAGTGCTTCTGGGTCATGCACGGGCTCCAGACCACGCAGCTCGCGCTTCAGCACGGGGCGGACGACATGGACGGCTCGGTCGTCGAGTACAAGATCACGCATGACGCGGACAACTACGGGACGCCGAACAAGATGACGCGTGAGGATCTGCTCGACCTCATTCGCGACGCGGGGTTCCGGCCGGTGGAGCGGAACACGCGGTACGAGATCATCCGTGAGTACGAGGGGGCGGACCCGGGGCGGCGGGACGAGCCGCAGCCCATGCGGGTCTGAGGGTTTTGTTGCGGTAGGCGTCCACCTGGGTCGCGGGGCTCTGCCCCGGACCCCGCGCCTCAATCGCCGGCGGGGCTTCAAAAGATCGGGGCTCTGCCCCGGGCCCCGCGCCTCAATCGCCGGCGGGGCTTGAAAAGACTCACCGGCGGGGCTCGAAAAGACTCAATCGCCGCAGGGGCTTGAAATGCGGGGCTCGAATCAGCCCAGGGGCAGCATCATGTGGACGTCGTCGCGGTCGTCGCCCGGGGACACCCGGATCGCGCCGGGGACGCGGCCGACCTCTTTGTAGTCGCATGCCGCGTAGAAGGCGTCCGCGCCCGTGCCGCCGCGGCACGTGAGGCGGATGGCCTCGATGCCGTCGAAGGTGCGGGCCGCGTCGGCGGCGGCCGACATCAGGGCGCGGCCGTAGCCCTTGCCCTGGTGCCGCGGGTGGACCATCACCGTGTAGAGCCACAGGTGATGCTTCATCAGGCGGTGCTGGTTGTACGCGAGGAAGGCCGACGCCGCGATCTCCCCGTCCTCGTCGTGACCCACGAGGAGCCGGGTCCGGCCCTCCGCGAGGTCGGCGAGGCGCTTGACCAGTTCGGGGCGTATGTCGTCGGGCGTGACCGGCGGCACGAAGCCGACCGCGCCGCCCGCGTTCGTGACGTCGGACCACAGCGCGAGGAGCCCGTCGCGCAGGGCGGGGTCGATCGCGGGGTCGAGGGTGAAGCGGAGGGACATGTGGGCGAGCGTAACCACGGGATTCCCGGTGAGGTCGGGACGTTCGTATGCCGGGATCGGGACCTTCGGCCGTAGGGGCGGGCTAAGCACCGGGCGTAGCTTGTGAATGTATTCACGAGCGGATCGCACCGCAGGGTGCCCAAGGAAGAAGGCAACGGCCATGGCTCTCCACGCATCGGACAGTCCCGCCCGACACGGCGCCACGGGCGCCCCGCGCCGCGACGCCGGCAGCCAGGACGACGTACTCGTCCGCGCGCCCGCCGCCCGCAAGGTCCTCGCCGCGTCCCGCGTGCTCGTCGGCTTCTACTTCCTGTGGGCCTTCCTGGACAAGACCTTCGGCCTCGGGAAGGCGACCCCCTCCGGCGGAAGCTGGCTCAACGGCGGCAGCCCCACCGAGGGCTTCCTGCTGCACGGCACGAGTGGCCCCCTCGCCCACATGTTTGACTCCGTGGCCGGTGCCTGGTGGCTCGACCTGGTCTTCATGCTCGGCCTGCTCGGCGTCGGCCTCGCCATGATCCTCGGCATCGGCATGCGGATCGCCGCCGCCGCGGGCACGCTGATGATGGCCTTCATGTGGCTCGTCTCGCTGTGGCCCGACAGCAACCCGTTCATGGACGACCACTGGATGATCGCCCTCGTCCTGCTGATCACCGCGGCGACCGGTGCCGGCCGCTACTACGGCCTCGGCGGGGTGTGGGCCCAGCTGCCCGCCGTCCGCAAGAACCGCTGGCTGGTCTGACAACGGGACTCCATGAGCCCCCGCCGAAATCGGACGCCCCTCCCCGTGCTTCACTGGAGGGGCGCTCGTCCTGTAAGGGCACCATTTCGGAACGGAAGAGTGGATTGACATGCTCCGCTACACGCTGATGCGGCTCGGGATCTTCGTGGGCTGCTTCCTCGTCGTCTGGGGTCTCGTCGCCACCGGCATCGTGCCCGCTGGCATCGGTGGCTCCTACTGGCTCTGGATCGCGCTGCTGGGCCTCGTGATCTCCGCCCCCATCAGCTACATCGTGCTGCGCGGTGAGCGCGACCGCGCCTCTCAGAAGGTCGTCGCCCGCGTGGACCGCGCCAAGGCGAACATGGCGGCCAGCCGCTCCATGGAGGACGAGGCGGACGACGCCGCCCGCACCGGCTCGGCCTCGTAAGCTTCCTCACACCTCGCACGACCCCGGCACCGGATCTGGTGCCGGGGTCGCCTGCGTTTTCAAGGTAAATCCCGCTTTGGGGGCGTACGGGTGCCTCGTCTTCCCCAAAGAACCCCTTTGATGTACTCAAAGGTGCAGTGTTAACGTTCTTGTCATGAAGACATCAGCAGCGCACCAGAAGGCCATGAGCGTCCCGCTCGTGGAGCGCCTGCATGTCGATCTCTGCCGCTGCATGTCCGCGGCGTGTCGCGTCTGATCGCGAAATTCCGAAGTATGCAGCGGCGCCGTTGACCGGATCCGAGGATCCAGCGGTCGTCGCTCCTGCACGTTGCCCGCAACCCCGCGCGTCATCACTGGAGTGCCTCCGTGTCCGCGAACACCCCCGCAGCCGAACAGAAGTCCGGCTTTCGCATACCCAAGATCCCGTTCTGGGCGCAGATCCTGGGCGGTCTCGTCCTGGGTGTGCTGCTCGGCTGGCTGGCCCGCAGCCAGGACATCTCCTGGCTCGTCACCACCCTGCAGAAGGTCGGCGACACCTTCATCCAGCTCCTGAAGCTGGCCGTCGCCCCGCTGGTCTTCTTCGCGATCCTGGTGTCCATCACCAACCTGCGTAAGGTCAACAACGCCGCCCGGCTCGCCTCGCGCACGCTGATCTGGTTCATGATCACGTCGCTGATCGCGGTCGTCATCGGCCTCGCCATCGGGCTGCTCACCAACCCGGGCGCCGGCACCGGCCTGACCCCGAAGGACGGCGCCAAGCCGGAACAGGCCGGGTCCTGGATCGACTTCCTCACCGGCATCATCCCGACGGACATCATCACGCCGTTCACCCAGCTGAACGTGCTCCAGATCGTCTTCATGGCCGCCGTCGCCGGTATCGCCATCCTGAAGGTCGGCGAGAAGGCCCAGCCGATCCTCACCCTCTCGGAGTCGGTCCTCGAACTGCTCCAGAAGGCCCTGTGGTGGGTCATCAAGCTCGCCCCGATCGGCACCATCGGCCTCATCGGCAACGCCATCGCCACGTACGGCTGGAACCTCATCAGCAAGTACGCGACGTTCACCGCCGACATCTACGTCGGTTGCGCCCTGGTCCTCTTCGGCGTCTACCCGCTGCTGCTCGCCACGGTCGCCAAGCTCAGCCCGCTCCAGTTCTTCAAGGGCGCCTGGCCCGCGATCCAGCTGGCCTTCGTCTCCCGCTCCTCCGTCGGCACCATGCCGCTCACGCAGCGGGTCACCGAGCGCCTCGGCGTCCCGAAGGAGTACGCCTCCTTCTCCGTGCCGTTCGGCTCGACGACCAAGATGGACGGTTGCGCCTCGATCTACCCGGCGATCGCCGCGATCTTCGTCGCGCAGATCTTCGGCATCGACCTCAACGTCGGTGACTACCTGCTCATCGCGTTCGTCTCGGTGATCGGTTCCGCGGCCACGGCCGGCCTCACCGGCGCCACGGTCATGCTGACGCTGACCCTGTCGACGCTCGGCCTCCCGATGGAGGGCGTCGGCCTGCTCCTCGCGATCGACCCGATCCTGGACATGATGAGGACGGCGACGAACGTCGCGGGTCAGGCCCTCGTGCCGGTGATCGTCTCCGCCCGCGAGAAGATCCTCGACCGCGACGCCTACAACAGCGCGACGTCCTCCCCGGTGGACGAGCCGCAGGAGGTGGCCGTGACGGCCGCCGCCTGACGTCCCCCGGCTCGTCCCCACGCGAAGGCCCGCTCCCGGATCCCCGGGGCGGGCCTTTCCGTGTGTCCGCGGCCGCGGAGGGGTCAGAGGATGCGCTCGGCCGCGTCGAACTGGTCGACCGGGGCGTCGTCGCACGCGGCGACAGGGCCACCGAGCACATTGCCGCCGACACCCTGCGGGGCCGGCACGGCGCAGCGCAGGTCGGCGTTGACGAGCGGGGCGCCGTAGGAGTTGAGGATGCCGCCCGGGTCGCCGCCGATCGCGACGTCGCCGTTGTCGGTGGCGAACTGCGAGACACCGGTGCCGCTCGTGGTGTCGCCCGACATGGTGGTGGCGCCGGTGTCGGTCCCGTCGTAGCCGCCGGACACCGTCTCCGGCGTGTCGCCGTATCCGGTGGCGGATGCGACGCCCGACGCTCCGACGGTGGCGGCGACGGCGGCCGAGGCGAGAGCGGCGCCGGCCAGAACCTTGCGAATCATGAATTCTCCAAGAATGCGGGGGAGTGGACAGCAGGAGCATGCACGCCGCCACCCCGACACCATGCACACCACCTGTGAAACGGCACATCAAACTAACCGAATAGATCAATAGAGACCCGGTGACGATATGGCGGGCGAATTCCGGGCCGCGGCGAAGCCTTTGATCCAATGGAGTGGATCACGGGACACGTCAAAGAGGGCGGTCGTTTTCGCAGGTCATTGAGGTGCATGCTGCATCCGCGCCGCCCGGAGTCTTCCCTTTCCCTCGGGGTGTGGCGCCGGCGGGACGAGGTTCTCGCGATGACGCGCGTCACTCCTTGCGCGGGTCGTCGCGAGAATCTCACGCCTTTTTCCTCAAAAGAAGAAACGTTTCCGTAATTCCTGATCGAAAACCATTGATCTGTTTGGTTGGATTGATGGGATCTACCGCCTGTATTTCGTGTCCCGAGGCCGCCGGAACGTGCAAGCTCCTGCTGTCCACCCCCACAGCTTGGAGTGATCATGATCCGCAAGGTTCTGTCCGGTGCCGCTCTCGCCTCGGCCGCCGTCGCCGCCACCGTCGGTGCGACGGGTGTCGCGTCCGCCGCCGAGTCCGGCCCGCAGGCCGAGACGATGACCAACGCCCACGAGGCGAACGAGGCCGGCCGCGCCGCCGCCTTCGGTGACACGACCAGCGGGACGGGCGTCTCGCAGTTCGGCACCGCGAACGGCGACGTCGCCATCGGCGGCGACCCGGGCGGCATCCTCAACACGTACGGCGCCCCGCTCGTCAACGCCGACCTGCGCTGCGCCGTCCCCGCCGCTCAGGGTGTCGGCGGCAATGTGCTCGGTGGCCCTGTCGCCGCGTGCAACGACGCGCCGGTCGACCAGTTCGACGCTCCCGAGCGCATCGTCTGACCGCTGCTCGCCGCGGCCCCCGCGACGACCCGTGTTCCTCCAGGTGCGGATCGTCGTGGGGGCCTCGGCGTGCCGTGACACGGCGCCCGATGCGTACGCTGAACGGGGTAGAACGTGCGAGGGAAGGCGGCTGGGGTGGGCGGTGGCGAGCAGTCCGCGGTGGTGAGGCAGAAGAGGATGCCGCGGGCCGAGCGGGAGCGGCAGATGCTGGACGCCGCGGTGCGGGTGTTCGGCGAGCGCGGCTACCGGGCCGCGTCGATGGACGAGATCGCCGAACTGGCGGGCGTGTCCAAGCCGTTGGTGTACCTGTACCTGAACTCGAAGGAAGACCTGTTCAGCGCCTGTATCCGGCGTGAAGCGGCGGCGCTCGTCGACGCGATCCGGGCCGGTGTGCGCACGGACGTGGCCGCCGACCGGCAGCTGTGGGAGGGCCTGACCGCCTTCTTCGCGCACACCGCCGAGCGCCCAGACGGCTGGGCGGTGCTGCACAGCCAGGCCCGCTCCGGCGGGGACCCGTTCGTCGCCGAGGTCGTCGCGATGCGCGAGGAGATCGTGGCGTTCGTGACCCATCTGATCGCGGAGGCCGCCCGCGAGGCGCACGACAACCCGGAGCTGGCCGAGCGTGAGGTCGCGGGCCTCGCCCAGGCGCTGGTCGGCGCGGCGGAGGCGCTGGCCGGCTGGGCGAACGGCGACGAGTCGGTGTCCGCGAAGGAGGCCGCCGCGACGATGATGAACTTCGCGTGGTCGGGCCTCGGCAACCTGATGGTCGGGGAGCGCTGGTCGGCCCGTTAGGTCCCTAGTCCGCCAGCCCGTGCACCTCGCCGGTGACGTGCACCCGGTCGCCCTTGGTGTCCCGCAGCTCGAAGGCCGGGCCCCGCGCCGCGTACACCACCTCGCCCGGCAGCAGCACCGGCGCCTTGAAACGGGCCTGTACGTGGACGGGCCCGTGCGCCTTGTACTCCGCCAGGCAGCGGGCCACCGTCCACATGCCGTGCGCGATGGCGCGCGGGAAACCGAAGAGGCGGGCCGTGAGCGGGTGCAGGTGGATGGGGTTGCGGTCGCCCGACGCGGCGGCGTAGCGGCGGCCGAGGTCCTCGCCGAGGCGCCAGCGGGCGAGTTCGGGGAGCGGTTCGGCGGGGGCGGTCTCCCGCGGCTCCTCGGCGGCGGGCGCCGACGTCCTGTGCCGTGCGAGATACGTGCTGGTCGACTGCCACACCGGTTCCCCCTCGGCGTGCAGCTCGGTGACGACGACGGCCTCGGTGCCGCGGCGGTGCGGCTGCAACTCCCTCACCTGGACGCCCAGTTCAAACGTTTCGTTCGGTGTCAGGTCGCGCTGCTGCGTGATGGCGATCGACGTGTGGACGAGGCCGAGCAGCGGCAGCGGGAACGCGCGCTGCGACATCAGCCGCATGGCCAGCGGGAACCCGAGCACGTGCGGGTAGGTGACGGGCGGCTCGGGCCGCTCGGTGCCGAATCCGCAGGCGCGTTCGTACGCGGTGAGGTGGCTCTGCGTGATGCGGAGACCGGGGACGGTGAGCCGGGTGTCGGGCACCGGGGCGTCGTGCCGCGGCCGCTTGAGCGGAGAGAGCGCGGCACCGCGGAGCATGAGGGGGAGCAGGGAGGGGACGGCGTCGAGGGCGACGGTGTGGGTCATTGCGGTCCTCGTGAGGGGTTGCGGGAGTGGTCGTACCGACGGGGGCCGACGCCTGACGCGGACGCGGCCCGCACCGGGGGCCGCCTTGCCCACCCTGCCTTCCCCAAGCTCTCCGACAAGCTCCGAGCAGGGGAGACCCCATGAGGCTCGGTCGGCATGATCAAGCCTCTGCGGCCGGGTGGGCATTTCAAGCCCCTGCGGCGATTGAGCAGCGGGGTCCGGGGCGGAGCCCCGAGGCCGGGGGACGGTCGGGCGCAACGGGACGGCCTGGCGTACCAGTCGGCCCGCCCACCCGTCCCGCTCGGCCCGGAGGGCTTACGCGCCCAACAGGGACTGTCCGCACACCCGCACCACCTGCCCGTTCACCGCTCCCGACCCCGGGGAGGCGAACCACGACGTCGTCTCCGCCACGTCCACCGGAAGCCCGCCCTGCCCGAGGGAGTTCATGCGCCGCCCGGCCTCCCGGATGAAGAGGGGGACGGCCGCCGTCATCTTGGTCTCGATGAATCCGGGCGCCACCGCGTTCACCGTCACCCCGTGCTCCGCGGCGGCGCGCGGCGCGAGGGACCGTACGAGGCCGATGATGCCCGCCTTGCTGGCCGCGTAGTTGGTCTGCCCGGTGTTGCCCGCGATCCCGGCGATGGAGGCGGTGGCGACGATCGACCCGCCGCGCCGCACGGCCCCCGCCTTGAGCAGCGAGTCCGTCGTCCGCAGCACGCTCGCGAGGTTGACCTCCAGGACCGAACCCCAGCGCTCGGCGGGCATGTTGGCCAGGCGCCGGTCGCGGGTGATGCCCGCGTTGTGCACGAGGGTGTCGAGACCGTCGGGCACGAACTCCGCGATCCGCTCGCCCGCGTCCTCCGCCGTGATGTCCAGCGGCAGCGCGCGCCCGCCGAGCCGCTCCGCCACCTTCGCGAGGTCGGCCTCGGCGGACGGCACGTCGAGCAGGACGACCTCGGCCCCGTCCCGTACGAGGGTCTCGGCGACGGCCTCCCCGATGCCGCGGGCGGCGCCGGTGACGAGCGCGGTGCGTCCGGCGAGCGGCCGGTCCCAGTTGTCGGGAAGCGTCGACCCGCCGTTCGCAGAGCCCACGTGGATCACCTGGCCGCTCACGTACGCCGACTTCGGTGACAGCAGGAAGCGCAGGGTCGACTCGGCCCCGGCCACCGGGCCCGCGACGCGCACCAGGTTCACGGTGCGGCCGCGCCCGATCTCCTTGCCGAGCGAGCGCACGAAGCCTTCGAGGCCCTGCTGGACGGCCGCCTGGTGGTGGTCGTCGGGCGAAGGCGGTGCGCCGAGGACGACCACGCGCCCACCGGGTGCGAGGGAGCGGACGACCGGGTGCAGTGCGGCGTGCACCTCGGCGAGGGAGTCGAGGCCGGTGACGGCGGTGGCGTCCACGACGGCGGCGGCGGGCCGCTCGGCGGACGAAGCGGAGGACGCGACGTCGAGGCCGGTGCCGGCCAGCAGCTTCGCGAGTTCCTCGCGGTGCGCGGAGTCGGGGTCGCCCGCCGTGAGGTGCAGCAACTGCCCCTCAAGGCGCGGGTGTTCGGGGCTGAAGCGGTGCAGCGGTGCGGGCTGCGGCAGGCCGAGGCGGCGGGTCAGGAACCGGCCCGGGGCCGTGCCGGTGAAGTTCAGGTAGCGGTCGGCCATTGTCCAGCTCCCAGCTCGGTCGTAAATTTACTAGAGAGTAAGGTTACTCAATGGTCAGTACTTGTCGAGAGCTCAGGAGCTGCCGAACATGGCGCGAACCCCGAAGGCCCCCGCTGCCCCCGCTCTGAGGAACGCCCCGCGTCGCGTCGCCGTCGTCGCCGGCAGCCGCATTCCGTTCGCGCGCTCCGACGGCCCGTACGCGACCGCGTCCAACCAGGACATGCTGACCGCCGCGCTCGACGGCCTCGTCGGCCGGGCGAAGCTCCACGAGCCGGGCGCCGTCGGCGAGTTCGTGGCGGGCGCCGTGCTCAAGCACAGCCGCGACTTCAACCTCGCGCGCGAGACCGTCCTCGGTTCGATGCTGGACGCGCGCACCCCCGCGTACGACATCCAGCAGGCCTGCGGCACCGGCCTCCAGGCCGTGATCGCCGCCGCCAACAAGATCGCGCTCGGCCAGACGGAGAGCGCGATCGCGGGCGGCTCCGACACCGCGAGCGACGCGCCGCTCGGGGTCAACGACGAGCTGCGCAAGATCCTCCTCGAGGCCCGCCGCGCGAAGTCGGCGGGCGCCAGGATCAAGGCGCTCGCCAAGGTCAGGCCGGGGCACCTGGTCCCCGACATCCCGCGCAACGCCGAGCCGCGCACCCGCCTGTCCATGGGCGAGCACGCGGCCGTGACCGCGCGCGCGTGGGGCATCGCCCGCGAGGCCCAGGACGAGCTGGCCGCCACCAGCCATCAGCGGTTGGCGGCGGCGTACGAGCGCGGCCTCCTGGACGAACTCGTGGTGCCTTTCCGGGGACTTGAGCGCGACCAGAATCTGCGTCCCGGCTCGACCGTCGAGAAACTCGCCAAGCTGAAGCCGGTGTTCGGGGTCGAGGGCGAGAACCCGACCATGACGGCCGGTAATTCGACGCCGCTGACGGACGGTGCGGCGGTGGTGCTGCTCGCGAGCGAGGAGTGGGCGAAGGCGAGGGGCCTTGAGCCGCTCGCGTACCTGACCGCGTACGAGACGGCGGCGGTGGACTTCGTCGACGGCGACGTCAAGGGTGGCGAGGGCGACGGGCTGCTGATGGCGCCCGCGTACGCCGTGCCGCGGATGCTGGAGCGGGCCGGGCTCGGGGTCGAGGACTTCGACCTGTTCGAGGTGCACGAGGCGTTCGCCTCGCAGGTGCTTGCCACGCTCGCCGCGTGGGAGAAGGCGGGGCTCGCGCCGGTCGACCGGGACCGGCTGAATGTGGCGGGGTCGTCCCTCGCGACCGGGCATCCGTTCGCGGCGACGGGGGCGCGGATCGTCGCCACGCTGGCCAAGTTGCTGGCGGATCGCGGCGGTCCGGGCCGCGGCCTGATCTCGATCTGCGCGGCGGGCGGCCAGGGGGTCACGGCCATCCTGGAGCGCGCCTGAACCGTGGCCGAGGCCGCGGGGCTCCGCCCCGGACCCCGCTGCTCAATCGCCGCAGGGGCTTGAAATGCCGATTGCCGTCGGCGGCGATTGAGCAAATCAAGCCCCGCCGGCGATTGAGGCGCGGGGTCCGGGGCAGCGCCCCGAGACGTCAACGCCGTCAGGGCGCGCCAGGGTCCAACTTCAGCACCGCCTCCTCGTCCGGTGACCCCGCGGGCGCCTGGTAGACGACCATCCGCTGCCCACCCGTCCGCGCCAGCTGCATCACCTCGAAGGTGAGCGTCATCGCGCCGACCTTCGGATGGTCGAACGACTTCGTGCCACCGCTGCGCTCGTGCACGTCGTACCGATCCCAGATGCGGGCGAAGTCGGGCGACTTCAGCAGAAGTTCGCCGACCAGCGCCGCCATCCTCGGGTCGTCCGCCTCCGTGCCGCCGATGGCCCGCAGGTGGGCGACCGACGCGGTCACCGTCTCCTCCCACGGCACGTACAGGGCCCGCCCGACCGGGTGCAGGAACAGGTAGCGGGTGATGTTGCGCTGCTCGGCGGGCAGGTCCCACAGGCCGGGCAGCAGACGGCGCCCCGCCGGGTTCGCCGCGAGCACGTAGTTGAAGCGGCTGACCACGTACGCGGGCAGCGGCCGCAGCGCCTCCAGCATCCGCAGCACGGACTCGCGGACCGTGTCGTCGGTGGTGGGGCGGGGCTCGGTGTGCCGGCCGGAGGCCATCTCGGCCAGGTCGTGGAGGCGCTCGTGGGCGTCGCCGCGCAGCCGCAGCGCGTGGGCGATGGCGTCGATCACGGCGGGGGAGGGGTTGGTCTCTCGGCCCCGCTCCAGGCGCGTGTAGTAGTCGACGCTCACTCCGGCGAGCGTCGCGAGCTCCTCGCGCCGCAGTCCGGGCGTGCGCCGCAGGCCCGTGCCCGCGGGCAGCCCCGCGTCGGCGGGTGTCACCTGCCCCCTGCGGGCCCGCAGATAGCGGCCCAGTTCCGTGGTCTCAGCCATACGTGCATTGTCCACGGTCGTCGAGTGCGGTGGGGGGCCGTGTCAGGGCCAGGAACCCGGCACCCCGGTGGAGCGCGGCCTGCCACCTTTCGCCGCGCGGCCGCAGAGTTGTCCTCGCTGCGGGTGGCCGGCAGGCAAGGGCCCCTCTCCGAGGGGCCCGGGGCCCAGGGAGTGCATGTCACAGGGCCGCGGCCCGTGCCTGCCGCCCACCCGCACCTCGAACACCGCCCCAGGAGGACAGCGTGACCACCGTCGCCGCCAGAACCCGTACCCGTACTCGTACGCGACCCGTACCCGACACCGAGGCGGCCGCACCCGGCCGCGGTGGCCGGACGCCCGCGCTGCTCGCCGCGCTGCTCGGCTTCGCCGTGATCACCATCGACGTGTCGGCCGTGAACATCGCGCTGCCCGGCATCCGGGACGATCTGCACGGCGGCATGACCGGGCTCCAGTGGGTGGCGGACGCGTACACGCTGATGTTCGCCGGTCTGATGCTGTCGGCCGGGGCCCTCTCGGACCGCACGGGCGCCCGCCGCGCCTACGTCCTCGGCACCGCCCTGTTCACCCTCGCCTCGCTGGCCTGCGCGCTCGCACCCGGACTCGGCGCGCTGATCGCGGCCCGCGTGATCCAGGGCGGGGCGGCCGCCGTGCTGATGCCCGCCTCGCTCGCCCTGATCCGCGAGGCGTACGACGACGCGCGGCAGCGGGCGCGGGCCATCGCGCTGTGGACGGTCGGCGGTTCGGTGTCGATGGCGGCGGGCCCGGTGCTCGGCGGCGTGCTCACCGAACACGTCGGCTGGCGCGCGGTGTTCTTCCTCAACCTGCCCGTCGGCGCGGCGATCCTGGCGCTCCTGACGAAGGTCGCCCCCTCGCCGCGCCGCCCGGCGCCGCTCGACATCCCCGGCCAGATCACGGCGGTCCTCACGCTGGCTGGCCTGACGTTCGCGGTCATCGAGGGCGGCAGCGCGGGCCTCGCGGCACTGGCGGTCGCGGTCGTCTCCGCGCTCACCTTCTACGTCACGGAGAAGCGCCACCGCGCCCCGATGGTCCCGCTGCCCATGCTGCGCGACCGCACGGTCTCGGTGTCCCTCGCGGTCGGCTTCGCCATCAACGTCGGCTTCTACGGGGTGGTGTTCCTGCTCGGCCTGTACCTCCAGCAGCTGCGCGGCATGACGGCGACGGCGGCGGGCCTGGTCTTCGTCCCGCTGGCCGTACTGATCACCGGCACGAACCTGATCTCGCCGCGCGTCGCCGAACGCTTCGGCCGCCGCCCGGTCGTCGTCATCGGCCAACTCGTCCTGGCCCTCGCGATGTTCGCGCTGCTTCCCCTGACCGCGGACACGCCCACGTGGCTGCTCCTGACGCTGCTCGTCCCGACGGGCCTCGGCGGCGCGTTCGCGATCCCCGCGGTCACGGCGATGCTGATGGACGCGGTCCCGGGCCCGCGCGTGGGCACGGCGTCCGGCCTCCTCAACGCCCTGCGCCAAACGGGCGGCGCCCTCGCGGTGGCCCTGTTCGGCACCCTCCTCGCGGGCGGAGGAGAGGGCACGTTCTCCCTGGCCGGGATGCGGGTGAGCCTGGTGGTGGCGGGGGTGCTGCTGGTGTCGACGGCGACCTTGAGCGCGGTGCTGCTGCGTACCTCGAGCACGGTTCGGCCGAATTGAGCCCCTGCGGCGATTGAGCAGCGGGGTCCGGGGCAGCGCCCCGAGACGTCAACCCCGGTGGGCCGCCACATCACGCCGCCCGCCGCGCGCATAGCGCCCCGGCGGAACCCCCACCACCCGCTTGAAGCACCGCGACAAATGCGCCTGATCGTAGAACCCGCACGCCTCCGCCACCTCGACGGGCGCCTGCCCGCCGAGCAGCAGCCCCCGTGCCCGGTCCACCCGCCGTGACATCACGTACTGGTGCGGCGCGATCCCGTACGCGGCCCCGAAGGACCGCACCAGATGCGCCGGGTGCGCATGCACCAGCGAGGCGGCCTCCTTGAGGCCGACGCCCTCGGTCACCCGCGCATCGAGCAGCTCCCGCAACGAGGCCGCGACCCGCCGGTCGGGCGGCGGCTTGCCGGCGTCGGCGAGTGCCGGCCGCAACCGCTCCCGCAGCCGCTCCCCGACGAGCGCGAGCCGGGCGGCGGCCTCCAGCTCGTCGCCGGGGTGCGCGAGCGCGGCGTGCAGCTGCCCGATCCGCTGCCGCAGCAGCGGATCCACCAGGTCGGGGCTGTCCGCCGCGGCCCCGATGAACGAGGGATCGAGCGGCCCGTCACCGGCCGCGTCCAGATACAGCACCCGCTTGCGGAACCCCTCGGGCGTCGCGGCCTGCCCGTTGTGCGGAACGTGCGGCGGCAGCAGCGAGACGGTGCCGAGCGGCGTCCCGTGCTCGTGCCGTTCCAGGTCGTAGCGGACCGCGCCCTCGTCGACGATGAGCAGCGTCCAGGTGTCGTGCACGTGCATCGGATAGGCGTGCCGCGTGAAGTGGGCGTGGAAGACCTCCGCGACCCCCGGTACGCGGGGCTTCCACGCGGTGATCTGTTCACTGTCCCTGCCGCTGGGCATGCAAAAAACGTACAAGACCGGACGCGGGGGCGGGCGGCAGTCTCAAGGCATGAGCACCGAGACCACCGCCCCGGCCCCCGTCCGCTTCGACACCAAGATCGCCGTCCTGCTCCGGGACGACCTGGAGACCTGGCAGCGCCTGAACGTGACGGCCTTCCTGGTCAGCGGCCTCGGCACCGAGCTGCCCGAGGTGATCGGCGAGCCCTACGAGGACGCGGACGGCACCCCGTACCTGCCGATGCTCCGCCAGCCGGTCCTGGTCTTCGAGGGCGACAAGGCCCTCCTGAAGACCGCCCACGAACGCGCCCTGCGCCGCGCCGTGCCCCGCGCCGTCTTCACCTCGGACCTGTTCACGACCGGCAACGACCGCGACAACCGGGCCGCCGTACGAGCCGTCTCCACCACCGAACTGGACCTGGTCGGCCTCGCGGTCCACGGCCCGCGCAACGCGGTCGACAAGATCCTGAAGGGTGCCCGGATGCACCCGTGAGGCCCCGTGGCGCCCGGGGCCGTCACTTCCTCTTGGGCCCCGGAGGGCTCAGCAACTGCTCCCGCAACACCGTGAGCTGGTGCGAGGTCTCCACGGCGCGGGCCTCGTCCAGGGTCGTCATCGCCAGCAGCAGGGCGTCCGCCACCACGAGCGCGGTCAGGGCCTCCGCCGTGATCCCCGTGGGGGTGTGCGGGGCGGTGAGGACCGCGTCGACCCGCTCCCCGTAGCGCTCGGCCAGCTCGTCCGTGACCAGGACGACCCGCGCGCCCACCGCCCGCGCCCGGTCGATCAGTACCGTCAACTCGGGCAGATCGCGGCCCGGTTGGAAGATGACGACCGCGTCGCCCTGGCGCAGCCGCAGCAGCTGGTCCGCGAGGGCGAAGCCCGTGGAGCCGACGTACTGCGCCCGCCGTCCGACCCTGCCGAGCGCCAACGTCAGGTGCCGCGCGGCGAGTTCGGAGGCGGCGACCCCGTAGCAGTGGATCTCGCCGGCCTCCGCAAGGAAGCCCACCGCCGCCCGCAGCGCGTCGCCGGGCGTCAGCCGCCGCGCGTGCTCGATGCGCTCCGCGGCCTCGTCGAAGACCTCGCCCCAGATCGAGTCCAGGTCGCGGCCGACATGGTCGATGCGCTGCTTGAGCCGCACCTCGGGGGCCACCGCGGACGTGAGGTCCGAGGCCAGCTCCCGCTTGAGCGCGGGCAGCCCCGCGTACCCGAGCCGCTGCAACGTCCGCACCACGCTCGCGTTGCTGGTGCCGCTCGCCGCCCCCAGCTCCTGCGCGGAGGCGAACAGCAGGGATTCGGCGGGCGCGCTCACCAGGTACTGGGCCACGGCCCGTTCGGACGCGGACAGTCCGTCCCAGTGCTCGCGCACGGCGCCGCGCAGCCGGGCGACCCCATCGGTAATTTCCATTACAGCTATTGACTCTCGTGTGACGGCCGTTACTCTCCTGGGCAACGCATTCCAAGTGGAGAGCATCTCGTAATCGACGTTACAGCACGGTTGCGGGAGGCGGACCCTTCCGGGCCCGCACGGACCCTCTCCGTGGCGAGGAGAACAATGGCACCCCGCACCACCGCAACCCGAACCCTCCCGGTCATCGAGATCAGCGGCGCCCCCCTGGACCGCGGCCGCCAGTACGGCGAGGCCGTCAGGCCCCAACTGCGCGCCGCCATCGGCTACTACGAGCAGGCCTTCGGCCGGTCGGCCGGTCTCACCTGGGACCGGGTCACCGCCCGGGCCGCCCGCTGGCTGGAGCCGGTGCGCGCGTACGCCCCGGAACTCCTCGACGAGATGCGGGGGATCGCGGACGGGGCGGGCGTCGACGTGCTCGACGTCCTCGCGCTCAACGCCCGCGGCGAGGTCATCTACGACCGCTCTTTCAAGGACATGGCGGCCGGGCGCGAGGAGGAGCCCGCCGAGGGCTGCACCTCCTTCGCCGCCTTCGGCGAGGCCAGCGGCGACGGCCACGTCTGGGCGGGGCAGAACTGGGACTGGCGGGCCGGCGTCGCCGACACCGTCGTCATGATCCGGATCGTCCAGCCGCCCAAGCCCACCGTGATCATGCAGGTGGAGGCGGGCCAGATCGGCCGCCAGGGCGCCAACTCCGCCGGAATCGCCCTCAACGCCAACGGCCTCGGCGGCCGCTTCGACGACGCGATCGGCCTCCCGCAGACGGTCGTCCGCCGCGGCGTCCTCGACACGCACACCGTCACCGACGCCCTCGACGTGCTGTGCCGCACCCGCGCGCACATCGCCAGCAACGCGCTGCTGACCTGCCGGGAGGGCTTCGCCGTCGACCTGGAGACGACGCCCGCGGGCATCGGCTGGATGTATCCGACGAACGGCCTGCTCGTGCACGGCAACCACTACCAGGCGGGCGTCCCCGCGGCCCTCGCCGCCGACTACCGGCCGATGTCCTCCGACTCCCTGGTCCGCGTCCCCCGCGCCGAACAGGGCCTCGCCGCGCTGCGGGAATCCGGCGGCCCCGACGAGTCCCGCAAGCTCATCAAGGAGGCGATGTCGGACCACCTCGGTCTGCCCGAGTCCCTGTGCACCCACCCCGACGCCCGCAGTCCGGAGGTCAAGCACTGGATGACACTCGTCTCCTCCTGCGTGGACCTGACCAGCGGCGACTACCACGTCACCGCGGGCACCCCCTGCGACCGCGACTACCAGCACCTGCCCTGGAACCTCTACGACGGCCCGTACGGAGACGCCCGATGACGACGACGAAGTCCCGAAGAGTGCCGGCCGCGGCCCTGCTCGCCACGGCCACCCTCCTCGTCACCACCGCCTGCGCGGGCGCCGACCGCCCCGAGGGCGAGGGCGGCGGCACCCCGGCCGCCGACCTGAAGCTGGACGCCACCACTCCGGCCGCCAACGGCCCCGTGAAGAAGGCGAACTGGCTCCTGGAGGACGAGCCGGACTCCCTCGACCTGGACTCCCAGGGCAGCAGCGCGGGCCGCGTCGTCCTCACCAACGTCTGCGAGCGGCTCTACCAGCTCCAGCCGGACATGACGACGAAGCCGCAGCTCGCCGAGCGGGCCGAGACCTCCGACGGCGGACGGAAGCTGACCTTCACCGTCCGCGACGACGTCACGTTCCACGACGGCACGAAGCTGACCGCCGACGACGTGCTGTGGTCGCTGAAGCGGCACGCCGCCAAGGACATGGAACAGTCCGACGAGTTCGAGAACGTCACCTCGATGAGGAAGACGGCGCCGCACCGCGTCACCGTCACCTTCAAGACGCCCGACGCCATGTTCCTCAAGGCCATGGCGGGCGACGCGGGCATCGTCTGGAACAAGGCACAAGTCACCAAGGCGGGCAAGGAGTTCGGCACACCGGGACAGCCGGACGCCTGCTCGGGGCCGTACGAACTCGCCCGCTGGAAGTCCGGCGACTCGATCGCCATCCGCGCCTACGACGACTACTGGGGCAAGAAGCCCCTCACCCGCGAGGTCGTCTTCCGCTGGGCCTCCGACAGCGCCCTGGTCAACGCCCTCAAGACGGGCGCGGCCGACGGCGCGTACGCCGAGTCCCCGAACACGGCGGCGGCACTGCGCGCGGACAAGGACCTCACGCAGTACTACGGCCCCTCCACCGCGTCCCTCGCCCTCATCCCCACCGACCGCGGCGGCCTCACCGACCCGAGGATCCGCCGCGCCCTCTCGCTCTCCCTCGACCGCACGGGCATCGCCGACTCCGGCTACGGCGGCCTGGTCCAGCCGTGGGCGTCACCGGTCGGCTCGGGCGCCTGGGGCTACGAGAAGGCCGCATTCGCCGCCGCGCAGAAGAAGTTGGACCGCTTCGCCCCCGCCTCGCCCACCGCGTCCGACCTCGCCCGCGCCAAGAAGCTCGTCAAGGAGGCCGGCGCCCCCACCGACCCCGTCGTCATCGGCACCGACGCGAGCCAGGGCCGCACCGTCATCGCGAACGCCACCCGCGCCGCCCTCCAGCGCGTCGGCGTCCGCGCGGAGATCAAGACCGTGCCGACGGCCCAGTTCGAGGAGTTCTACAGCGACCCGACGGCCCGCGCCGACATCGACGTACTCGTGGGCGACTGGTACATCTCCAAGGCCGACCCCATGGGCTTCTACGACAACGGGCTCTCCGACTCCCCGAACAACTGGGTCGGTTTCAAGGACGCCGCGTACGACCGGCAGGTGAAGCAGGCCCTCGGCACCCTCGACGACGCGGCCCGCGCGAAGCTCGCCACCACCGTCCAGCGCACCTTCGTCGAGAACGCCGTGTGGATCCCGGTGGCGCAGGTCCCCACGATCCTCGTCCTGAACAAGAAGCTGACCGGACCGACGGCCTCGCAGTCCTACCTCTACTACCCGTGGGCCGCCGGGCTCGGCGCGCGAAAGGGGCACCAGTGAAGACCCTGCCCCTGCGCGCGGTGGCCCACCTCTCGCGCCGCCTGGCCGGTCTGGTCGCCACCCTCGTCGCCGCCTCGTTCGTCATCTTCGCCGCCGTGTACGCGGCACCCGGCGACCCCGCCGTCTTCCTCGCGGGCGGCCGCGACAAGCTGACCCCCGAACGGCTCGCCCAGGTACGCGCCCAGTACCACCTCGACGAACCGCTCGTCGTCCAGTACGGCCGCTGGCTGTGGGACACCGTCCACCTCGACCTCGGCCGCTCCTTCAAGTACGGCGACCAGGTCGCGGACCTCATCTCCTCCCGCCTCGCCACCACCCTCGAACTCGTCGCGTACGCCACCGTGCTGTACGTGATCCTCGGGGTCGGCGCCGGAATCCTCGCGGCCGTGCGGCGCTCCACCTGGGTCGACTCGGCGGTGGTCGGCGGCACGACCCTCGCGGCGTCCGTCCCCTCGTTCGTGGCCGCCATCGCGCTGGTCTCGCTGTTCGGCGTGCAACTCGGCTGGTTTCCGGTGACCGGCGCGGGCGAGGGCTTCGCCGGCACCGTCCACCACCTCACCCTGCCCGCCGTCTCCCTCGCCCTCGGTGCGCTCGCCATCATCAGCCGCGTCACCCGGCAGGCCATGGCGGACGCCTCCGCGTCCGATCATGTCGAGGCGGCCCGCGCCTCCGGCGTCCCGGAACGCGAGATCGTCCGCCGCCACGTCCTGCGCAACGCGCTCGGCCCCATCGTCACCATGTGCGGCCTCGTCATGGCGGGCATGCTCGCCGGCACGGTCGTCGTCGAGACGGCGTTCGGCATCAGCGGCATCGGCTCCCTGCTGGTCAACGCGATCAACACCCACGACTTCCCCGTCGCCCAGGCCGTCCTGCTGCTGATGGTCACCGGTTACGTGGTCGTGACGACGCTCGTCGACCTGGCCCACCCCCTCCTCGACCCGAGAGTGAAGGAGGCCCACGCATGACGGCGGCCCTCACCCTGACCCCCGTCAGGACCACCCGGCGCCCCCTCGGCGTCACCCTCGCCGCGGCGGTGCTCGCACTCGTCGTCCTCGCGGCGCTCGCCGCACCCCTGCTCGCGCCCTACGCGCCCGACGCCATCGACCTCTCCGCCTCCCTCGTCGGCACCGGCTCCGAGCACCTCCTCGGCACCGACTCCTCCGGCCAGGACCTGCTCTCCCGCGTGCTCTACGGAGCCCGGTCCAGCCTCGTCGCACCGGTCGCGCTGCTCGCGGTCGCCGCGGCACTCGGCGTGACGCTCGGCGTGCTCGCCGCCTGGCGCGGCGGCTGGGTGGACACCCTCGTCTCCCGCCTCACCGACGTGATGTACGCTTTCCCCGGCCTGCTCTTCACGGTCCTGATCATCGCCGTGTTCGGCGCCGGCATGACGACGGCGGTCCTCGCCCTCGGCCTCGCCTTCACCCCGACCATCGCCAAGTACACCCGCTCCCTCGCCCTGTCCGAGGCCCGCAAGCCGTACGTCGACGCGTACCGGATCCAGGGCATGGGCGGCGTCCGGATCTGCGCGCTGCACCTGGTCCCGAACCTGGGCCGGTCGGTCCTCGGCTACCTGGTCGTCCTCTTCGGCGAGGCCCTGATGTCGCTTGCGACCCTCTCCTACCTGGGCTTCGGCGCCCAACCGCCGTCCTCCGACTGGGGCCTGATGGTCCAGGAGGGCCAGGCCGCGATCGTCCAGGGCGCGCTCCTGCCCGCCCTCGTGCCCGGCACGGCCATCGCCCTGGTCGTCGTCTCCTTCAACGTCGTCGGGGTGTGGGCCGCCGACCGCCTCGGAAGGCAGAACTGATGACCACGACCCTGAACACGACCACGAAGACGCTGCTCTCGATCGAGGACCTCACGGTCACGGTCCCCGGCGCCGCCCGGCCATTGCTCGACTCCGTCTCCCTGAACGTCGCCGAGGGCGAGGTCGTCGGCCTGGTGGGGGAGTCGGGATCGGGCAAGTCCACGACGGCGAAGGCCGCGCTCGGCCTCCTGCCGGACGCGGCCACGACCACGGGAACGGTCCGGGTCGACGGCTCCGACGTCCTGTCCCTGCGCGGAGAGGAATTGCGAAAGCACAGGTCGGACACGGTCGCGATGATCCACCAGGACCCGCGCGCCGCCCTCAACCCGGTCCGCCGCATCGGCGACTTCCTCACCGAACGCGGCGCGACGAAGGACGAGGCGCTCGACCTGCTCGCCGCGGTCGGCCTGCCCGACCCGGCCCGCCACCTGCGCCAGCGCCCGCACGAACTCTCCGGCGGCATGCTCCAACGCGTCGTCATCGCAGGCGCCCTGGCGGCCCGCCCCCGGCTCCTCCTCGCCGACGAGGCGACCAGCGCGCTCGACGTGACGACCCAGGCGGAGATCCTCACGCAACTCCGAGAGGCCCGCGCGTCCCGCGGCGCCGGCCTCCTCTTCATCACGCACGACCTGCACCTGGCGGCGGCCTACTGCGACCGCGTCCACGTCATGTACGCGGGCCGCGTGGTCGAACACCGCACGGCGGACGCCCTGTTCACGACCCCCGCCCATCCCTACACCCGCGGCCTCCTCGCCTGCTCCCCGACCTTGGGCGATTCCCACCCCCTCGCCCCGATCCCGGGCAAGCCGCCATCCCTGTCGGACACGTTCACAGGCTGCCCCTTCGTGGATCGGTGCGGAGAGGCCGAGCCCGACTGCCGGACCTGGACGCCGCAGGCGTACGAGGTGAACGGCAACGGGGCAGCAATGTGCCTTGCTGTGGGCAGGCGTCCCGCACGGCGGGACGGGTGGGCACAGCCCCCGGTGCCGCGCAACGAGAAAGAGGGGGCAGGCCCCAAGTGACCACGCAGCCACCACTCCTGGAGGTCACGGACCTCCGTAAGACCTACGGCCTCCATGCCGCGGCCGAAGCGATCAGCTTCACCCTCACCCCCGGCGGGTCGCTCGGAATCGTCGGCGAATCCGGCTCCGGCAAGACCACGGTCGCCCGCATGCTGGTAGGCCTCGTCCGCCCCGACCACGGCACGATCAAGGTCGACGGCACCCCGAGGCCCGCGAAACCCCCGCGCGGCAAGGCCCCCCGCCTGGCCAGGGCCCGCCAGATCCAGATGGTGTTCCAGGACCCGTACGTCTCCCTGGACCCCCGCCTCACCGCCGAACAGTGCCTGCGCTCCGCCCTGCGACTGCACGGCCGCGACGAATCCACCGCGTCCGCGCTCCTCGACCGGGTGGGCCTCGGCGCACGCGAGGCCACGGCCCTTCCCCGCCACCTCTCCGGCGGCCAGCGCCAGCGCCTGGCCATCGCCCGCGCGCTGGCCGTCGACCCGCGCATCCTGGTCCTCGACGAGGCGGTCGCCGCGCTCGACGTCTCCATCCAGGCGCAGATCCTGCGGCTCCTCGACGAGATCCGCCGGGACACCGCGGTGGCCCTGGTCTTCGTCAGCCACGACCTGGCGGTCGTCCAGCACGTCACGGACGAGGTTCTGGTGATGCGGCGGGGCAGGGTGGTCGAGCAGGGGCCCACGCGCCGCGTCCTGAGCGAGCCCACCGACCCGTACACGCGGCTGCTGCTCGCCTCGGTGCCGGGCCAGGGCTGGGACCCGGCGGACGCCGTCGCGGCCCGCGCCGCACTCACGTAGCGCCGGACAAAAAGGCAGGAGCCCCGCTGCCATAAGGCGCGGGGCTCCTTGGGTACTGCACTAGGTTCCGGATCAGATCACGGCAACCACCGTGTGATCACGAAGGGATCAGACGGGGGTGACGTTCTCCGCCTGCGGGCCCTTCGGGCCCTGCGTGACGTCGAAGGACACGGCCTGGTTCTCCTCGAGGGAGCGGAAGCCGCTTGCGTTGATCGCGGAGTAGTGGACGAAAACGTCCGGGCCGCCGCCTTCCTGGGCGATGAAGCCAAAGCCCTTTTCAGCGTTGAACCACTTCACGGTTCCGGTAGCCATAAGCCCTCCCATGGGCCAAAGGGTTGCCCTGCTCCAGAACCTGCAAATGCGCTTGCGAACAACTGCAAAAGTCTGAAAACGACGAGAGCCCGCGGTCACATGCTCCGCAGGCTCTGTACTGCAAGGGAAACCAAACTGCAACTTGCGGCGAGCCTAGCACGCAGGCAGCCGAATGCAATAGAGGGCAAGATCACGTCACCCTCAGGTTTGATCGGGGCGCCGTGAGGGTTGACCCGAGGCCGCGCCGACCCGGATCCCGCACCGTACCGCATGGGGTTTAGTCTCGCGATGTGGACAATTCTCCCGAGACCCTGAAGGCCGCGCGGCGCACCCGTCCGCGAGTGGGCCACATCCAGTTCCTGAACTGCATGCCCCTGTACTGGGGACTTGCCAGGACGGGCTCGCTCCTGGACTTCGAGCTGACGAAGGACACGCCGGAGAAGCTGAGCGAGCAGCTGGTGAACGGTGACCTCGACATCGGTCCCATCACCCTCGTCGAGTTCCTCAAGGCGTCCGACGACCTCGTCGCTTTCCCGAATCTCGCCGTGGGCTGCGACGGCCCCGTGATGTCCTGCGTGATCGTCTCGCAGGTTCCCCTCGACCAGTTGGACGGCCGGCGTGTCGCCCTCGGGTCCACCTCCCGGACGTCGGTGCGGCTCGCGCAGCTGCTGCTGGCCGAGCGTTTCGGCGTCCAGCCCGACTACTACACGTGCCCGCCCGACCTGGGCCTGATGATGCAGGACGCGGAGGCGGCCGTACTCATCGGGGACGCGGCGCTGCGGGCCAATCTGCACGACGCCCCGCGGCTCGGCCTGGAGGTGCACGACCTGGGCGCGCTGTGGAAGGAGTGGACCGGCCTTCCGTTCGTCTTCGCGGTGTGGGCGGCGCGCAAGGAGTACGTGGAGCGCGAACCGCAGATCACGCAGAAGGTGCACGAGGCGTTCCTGGCCTCGCGCGATCTGTCCCTCGAAGAGGTCGCCAAGGTCGCCGAGCAGGCGGCGCGCTGGGAGGTCTTCGACGAGAAGGTCCTGGAGGAGTACTTCACGACACTCGACTTCCGCTTCGGGTCCGCGCAGCTGGAAGGCGTCACGGAGTTCGCGCGGCGGGTCGGCCCCACGACGGGATTTCCCGCGGATGTACGGGTCGAGCTGCTGATGTCGTGAATTCCCCGGTACGCACCCGTGGCCCCTGGGGCGCGGCGTTCTCCGGCGCGGGATTCCCGGAACCTTGTACGGGAATTCCGCCCGGAGGGGTGAATTCGGCATGAATTCACGGTGATCCACCCCGTGCTTCCGTGTGCTCCCGATGTGTTCGGATTCCGGATGTGTTCTGGATGTGTTCCGGTGCGTTCGAGAGGCGTGTGCGCGGATGACGCGCGGGGCTACGCTGCTGGTGCGTGCGTGCACACGGGGGAGGTCCGCATCATGCAGCCGCTTCAGACCGGCGAACCCACGGTGGTGGGGCCCTACCGGTTGCTCGGCAGGATCGGTTCGGGCGGCATGGGCAGGGTGTATCTGGGCCGCAGCGCCGGAGGGCGCACCGTCGCCGTGAAGATCGTGCACCCGCACTTCGCGCTCGACGACGAATTCCGGGCGCGCTTCAAACGTGAGGTGCAGGCGGCCCGCCGGGTCGGCGGGGCCTGGACGGCGCCGGTGCTCGACGCCGACCCGGACGCCGAGGTGCCCTGGGTGGCGACCGGATACGTCGCGGGCCCCTCCCTCACCCAGGCCGCGAGCGAGGGCTCCGGCCTGCCCGAGCATTCCGTGCGGGCCCTGGGGGCCGGCCTCGCCGAGGCGCTCGCGGCCGTGCACGGCCTGGGGCTCGTGCACCGCGACGTGAAGCCTTCGAACGTGCTGCTGACCCTCGATGGCCCGCGGCTCATCGACTTCGGCATCGCCCGCGCCACCGACGGCACGGCCTCGCTCACCTCCACCGGCGTCTCCATCGGCTCGCCCGGCTACATGTCGCCCGAGCAGATCCTCGGCAAGGGCGTCACGGGCGCCGCCGACGTCTTCTCGCTCGGCGCGGTCCTCGTCTACGCGGCCGTGGGATCCTCCCCCTTCCCCGGTGACTCGTCGGCCGCGCTGCTCTACAAGGTCGTCCACGAGGAGCCCGAACTCGGCTCGCTCACCGGGGAGCTGCGGGAGGTCGCCGCGGCCTGCCTCGCGAAGGACCCGGCCGCGCGCCCCGCTCCCGAGGAGATCGCCCGGCGCCTCGCCCCGGACGGCGCGGCGCGGCTCGTCCGGGCGGGGTGGCTGCCGGGCCCGATGGTGGAAGAGGTGTCGCGCGGCGCGGTGCGGCTCCTGGACCTGGAGGGCGCGCCCGCCGACGTCCCGCACTCGGGGCCCATGGAGTTCAGCAGCCCCGCCGTCTCCGGGGGTTCGCGGCCCGCGGGCGTCTTCGGACCGCCGGATCCGTCGTACGCGCCCGTGCCCACGCCCCGTACGGAGGGGCCGCCCACCGAGGGGCCGGAGCGGGACGCCGCGCCGGGGCGCCTGTCGATGTCCGTGACGGCGAGCTCGACCCCCGACAGGCCGAACGGCCGGGGCCGCCGCGTCAGTTGCACGGTGGCGCTCGCCGTGGCCGGCGCGTTCGCGGCGGTGACCGTCGGCGGAGCGGTCTTGTTCAACGTGCTGCCGAGCGAGGGCGGCGACAGCGACCAGGGCAGCGCGAGCGATGCCGGGCCCGCCTCGTCCGCCGCCCCGAAGGCGCCGGGCGTGCCGAAGTTCTATCTGGGTTCGTGGGACGGGCCCGCCAAGCAGGCGGGGGTCTCCTTCGGCACGTTCCGCGTCGACCTGAAGCAGGCCAGGGCCCACAAGCAGGTCGGCAAGGTGACGTCGACGGACCCGCTGGGCATCCAGTGCGTCGACGTACTGACCCTGAGGTCCGCCGACGGCAAGGTGCTGGTCGCCGACGGCAGGGCCGCCCCCGGCAACCCGGGCACCTGCGCGAAGGGCCCGCACACCGTGCGCCTCACCCGGCACGGCGCGTCCCTCGAATACACCTCGCAGTACCCGGCCGCGGGCAATCCCACGGCGGACCTCGACCGGGTCACGGGCGGCTGAGGCCCGGTGCGGGAGAGAGCGGGCGAGGCGTGGTGCAAGGAGGCGTGGTGCAAGGGGGACCGCTGATCGCCACCGAGGCCGGTGCGCCGGTCGTGCTGGTGGTGCTCGCCGCGGTGTGGGGCGCGGCCTGCGGGCTGCTCCTGCCGCGGCCCGCGTACCGGCTGTCCGTCGAACCCGGGGAGCCGTGGCGCCCGGCCCGCGGCTGGCTGGGGCCGCGACCGGGGCCCCGGGCCGCCGGGCTCTCCGCCGGCACCGCGCTCGTCTGCGCGCTGCTCGCCACCGCCACCGGCACCCGCCCCGAACTGGGCGCCTGGCTGCTGGTCGCACCGCTCGGCGTGCTCCTGGCCACCGTCGACTTCGCGGTGAAGCGGCTGCCCGACGTGCTCACGCTGCCGCTCGCCGGGCTCACCGTGCTCGCGCTCGGCGCGGCGGCGCTGCTGCCGGAGGCCGGCGGGGAGTGGAGCGGCGCGCTGTGGGGCGCGCTCGGCCTCGGCGCGGGATACCTGCTCCTGCTCCTCGCCTACCCGAAGGGCATGGGCTTCGGGGACGTGAAGCTCGCGGTGGGGCTCGGCGCGGCGCTCGGCTGGTACGGGTGGGGCGTGCTGTTCCTGGGGGCGTTCGCCGGAGTGCTGTTCAACGGCCTGTACGCCCTGGCCCTCGTGGTGACGCGGCGGGCCGGGCGCGGGACCGAGATCCCCTTCGGCCCCTTCATGATTCTGGGCGCCCTCGCGGGGGTTCTGCTGGGCGGCCTGGGAGCCTGACGTACGCTGAGATTTCAGCTCAGACTCGTCGAGATTCCAGCTCGGACTCGTCAGAATCCTCGAAAGGGGCTCGCCCGGTGACCGAGAAGGCCGCGCTTCAGTCCGTCCTCGACCGCGCCGCCGACGGTGGGCGGATCACCCCCGAGGAGGCCGTCGCCCTCTACCGCGACGCCCCGTTGCACGCGCTCGGCGCCGCCGCCGACGCGATCCGCCGCCGCAAGTACGCGGGCATCGAGCACATCGCGACGTACATCATCGAGCGGAACATCAACTACACGAACGTGTGCGTCACGGCGTGCAAGTTCTGCGCCTTCTACGCGGCCCCCAAGGACACCAAGAAGGGCTGGTCGCGCGACCTCGACGACATCCTGCGGCGCTGCGCGGAGACGATCGAGCTGGGCGGCACGCAGATCATGTTCCAGGGCGGCCACCACCCGGACTACGGCGTCGAGTACTACGAGGAGCACTTCGGGGCCATCAAGAAGGCGTACCCCGAGCTGGTCATCCACAGCCTCGGCGCTTCGGAGGTCGAGCACATGGCCCGCATCTCCAAGGTGTCCGTCGAGGAGGCGATCCAGCGCATCCACGCAGCCGGCCTCGACTCCTTCGCGGGCGCCGGCGCGGAACTCCTCCCGGCGCGCCCCCGCAAGGCGATCGCCCCGCTCAAGGAGTCCGGCGAGCGCTGGCTGGAGATCATGGAGACGGCGCACCGCCTGGGCGTCGAGTCGACGTCCACGATGCTCATGGGCACGGGCGAGACCAACGCCGAGCGCATCGAGCACCTGCGCATGATCCGTGACACGCAGGACAAGACGGGCGGCTTCCGCGCCTTCATCCCGTACACGTACCAGCCGGAGAACAACCACCTGAAGGGCCGCACGCAGGCCACGCTCTTCGAGTACCTGCGGATGATCGCGATCGCCCGGATCTTCCTGGACAACGTCCAGCACATCCAGGGCTCGTGGCTGACCACCGGCAAGGAGGTCGGTCAGCTGTCGCTCCACTACGGCGCCGACGACCTCGGCTCGATCATGCTGGAGGAGAACGTGGTCTCCTCGGCCGGTGCCAAGCACCGCTCCAACCGCATGGAGATCATCGAGCTGATCCGCAAGGCCGGTCGCGTTCCCGCGCAGCGCGCCACGACGTACGAGCACCTCGTCGTGCACGACGACCCGGCGAACGACCCGGTCGACGACCGTGTCACCTCGCACATCTCGTCGACCGCGATCGACGGCGGGACGGCTCACCCCGAGCTGAAGCTCGTCTCCACCAACTGAGCCCGCCTTGGCGACACTTCACGTCACCGAGGCCGACGGGGCGGCCGTCCTCGTCGAGGGCGAGACCATCAAGGCGCTCGGCCCGTACGAGGAACTGGCCGCGGCGCTCGACGGCCCAGCGCAGGCGCGGGTGCGGCGCTGGCCCGGCATCCTGACTCCCGGGCTCCTCAACCCGTACGGTCCCGAGATCCTCGAGCACACGTACCACCCGGATCCGCGTGAGGCGGACACCTACGGGACGGTGCCGATCGGCGGCGAGCGGGCGCGGGAGATCTTCCGCGCGGACCCGTCCCGGCTCGGCGCGAGCGCCCGGCGGGGCGTGCAGCGGCTGTTCGCGCACGGGACGGTGGCCCTCGCGGGTGAGCTCCGCTCCAAGGCGGTCCTCGAGGTGGCGCGGCGCTCGGGCCTCGCGTTCGGCGCCCGGCCCGAGCGGCTGCCGGGGCCGGTGTCGCTGTCCCCGCGGCCGATGGTCCTGCTGCCGGCCCTGACCGTCGGCGGACCGGCACGCTTCGCGGTCTTCGACGTGGCGGACCGTGCGGAACTGGTGGCCAAGGGGGCGACCACGTGTGTGGCGACGGTGGTCGGCGGGCGACTGGTCTACCGCTCCCACTGACGGCTCCGCCGGGGGGCCGGGGGGTGTGGGTGCCGGTGCCGGTGCTGTTCTGCCGCACCGGCGTTACGGCCTCGGGGCTCTGCCCCGGACCCCGCGCCTCAATCGCCGGCGGGGCTTGAAAGATCGGGACCCCGCGCCTCAATCGTCGGCGGGGCTTGAAGATTGGGGCTCCGCCCCGGACCTCGTTGGCCCCCGTCACAGGGCGGTGCTTGATCGTCCCGCCCACCCGCAGGCGATGGCCCTGGCCGTGACCCCGCCCGACTCCGCCACCTATTTCCTCCGGGAAGGCCGGCCTCGCGGGGGTGGCGCCCTCGCCTTGGGCAACCCGCCGCCCACTGTGGCTCCCGCCCGGGACGACGAGGGTTGCCTCCGCGTGGGTTGCCCCCTGGTCTTGGGTAATCCGCCGCCCACTGCGGCTCCCTGCCTGGTCCCGCGTAGGCTGCCCCGCTTTGGGTGATCCGCCGTCCACTGCGGCTGTCAGCCCGGTGCCGCGTGGGCCGCATCCGCCCTGGGGGATCCGCCGCCCGCCCGGACTTCCCGCCCGATGCTGCGAGGGGGCCCGGCCCACCACGGCTCCACGTCCCGTACGTCGAGGGCCGCCCCTGCCCACCCGTGCCCCCGCCCGACTCCGCCACCTATCTCCCACCCGCCCGCCCCCTCCGGGGACGTCGGCCTCGCGGGGTGGCGCCCCCGCCCACCACGGCTCCCCGCCCATGGCCGTCGGCCGCAACCGCCTTGGGCAATCTGCCGCCTTGGGCGGCAGGGTGGGCAAGGCGGCACCCCGGTGCAGGGCAACGCAAGGGTCGGGCATCGCCCCGGTACGGGTTACAAGCCCGGTGCCGCGTAAGGGTGGTGCGGGTCTTCGGCGCCGTCCCACGGAAACGACGAGTGCCACCCCGGCACGGCCCGGGCCCACGGGGGCCGAGCCCCCGGAGGGGGCGGGTGGGTGGGAGATGGGCGGGGACCGACGCAGTCGGCGGCTGCGCCGAACTCTTACGGTGGGCGTCGGCCCGGTAAGGCGTTGCTCCGGTGCTGCGGAACGCCCGCGGTGGGCGTCGACTCCGGCATGGCGTCGCCCCGGCTGCGCCGAACTCTTACGGTGGGCGTCGGCCCGGTAAGGCGTTGCTCCGGTGCCGCGGGACGCTCGCGGTGGGCGTCGACTCCGGCATGGCGTCGCCCCGGCTGCGCCGAACCCATACGGCGAGGTGCCGCCCCGGCATGGCGCACCCCGGCTCCGCCGGACCCTCACGAGGGGCCCCGCCCCGGGCACGGGTCACCGCCACCCGTCGCGGGCCGCCTGACACAATGGCGCCGTGACCCGTGCATCCCTGGACAAGCAGCCCCACGAAGTCGCCTCGATGTTCGACGACGTGGCGGAGAAGTACGACCTCACCAACGACGTGCTGTCCCTGGGACAGACCCGGCTGTGGCGCAAGGAGGTCGCCAAGGCCGTCGACGCCCGCCCCGCCCAGAAGGTCCTCGACCTCGCCGCCGGCACCGCCACCTCCTCGCAGCCCTTCGCCCAGGCGGGTGCGTACGTCGTCCCCTGCGACTTCTCCCTCGGCATGCTGCGCGTGGGAAAGCAGCGCCACCCGTGGATGCCGTTCACGGCGGGCGACGGCACGAAGCTGCCGTTCAAGGACGACACGTTCGACGCCGTGACGATCTCCTTCGGGCTGCGCAACATCCAGGAGACCGAGGCCGCGCTGAGCGAGATGCACCGCGTCACCAAGCCGGGCGGCCGCGTCGTCATCTGCGAGTTCAGCCACCCGACGTGGGCCCCCTTCCGCACCGTCTACACCGAGTACCTGATGCGCGCCCTGCCGCCGGTCGCCCGCGCGGTGTCCTCGAACCCGGACGCGTACGTCTATCTCGCCGAGTCGATCCGCGCCTGGCCCACGCAGCCCGAGCTGGCCGCGCTGATGCAGGGCGTCGGCTGGCAGCGGGTGGCCTGGCGGGACCTCACCGGCGGCATCGTCACGCTGCACCGCGGCTACAAGAAGGCGTGAGCACGCGCGCGTACGTGAGCACGCGCGCGTAACGGTTCAACTGTGCCTGACGGCAAACGCGTTGAGGGGAACCGGGCGGCGGACAGGATGTGTCCGTTGAGAGTGGGGGACCTCCGGCTCCGGTGAGCGACGGGGCGTGCCCCGCCGTACCCGACGCCACGGGGGGCCGCCATGCCGTCGTCGAACTGCCCGCACTGCGGGGCCGCCTCGCCCGACGAAGCGCGCTTCTGCATGAGCTGCGGCCAGGAGCGCCGGCCCGCCGACCAGGCCGGCCCCGTGCCACCGCGGCCACCGGCGGCGCCGCCCACCGCCCCGCCGCCGCCCACGCACCCGCCGGAGCCCGCCGGGCGGCCCTCGGCCGTGGGCGCCTTCTTCGGCAGGGCGCTGCGCGGCGACTGGCCGGGCGCGGCTCAGGCCGCCCTGTGGCCGGTAGGACTGCTGCTGGTCGGCGCGGTCGGGCTCGCGATCCCCACGTACGGTCAGAACGCCGACGACGGCGACTTCGTCGGATTCGGCGACCGGATGAGGATCGCCCTCGCCGTGCTCATGCACGGGCTCGGCGGCGGCTTCGAGGTGCGGAGCCACAGCCGGGGCTCGTCGCTCGACACCGTCAGCGGTTCGGCCGGCGGTTCGATCGACGGCTCGATCAGCGTGTCGATGCCGCCGCTGCTCGTCGCGGTGCTGTGGAGCGTCGCGCTGCTGACCGGCGTGCGCATGCTGCGTACGCGGATGCTCGACACGCACGCGGCGACGGCCGCCTGGACGCCCCGGCCGGACCGCACCCTGGGGCTCGAGGTGGCCGTCCGGGTCGGCCTGCTCGCGATGGCGGGCACCGTGGTGCTCGCCCTGTTCGGGCAGCCGGAGATCCAGCAGGTGGAGTTCGTCTCGGCGCCGTTCATGGTGGCGCTGTGCACGCTGGCGCTGGGCGTGATCGTGACCGTGGGCGTCTTCCAACGGGCCGACATCGCCGAGTGGTTGACCGTCCGCCCCGGTGTCGCGCTCGCGGGCCGGGCCTTCGGCTCCGCGGTGCGGGCGACGGCGTGGGTGCTGCCGCTCGCGCTCGTGGCGGCGTTCGTGGTGGGCGCCGTCGCGGGCGACGGCTTCGACTCCTCGGGCACCGACGACGCGAGCGACGCGGGCGGCACCGCGGGCGGCATCGTCCTGCTCCTGCTCTGTCTGCCCAACGTCGCCGTGATGGCGCTCGGCTTCCTGTGGGGCGCACCGCTCCAGGCGCAGGCGCGCGGTTCCGGTCTCGCGGGTGGCGGGACGTACGAGAAGGAGTCCTTCGGCTGGGGGCAGCTCGGCGACGAGGCCGGCACCGGGGCGGTGGTCGGCGTCGCCGCGGCGGGGCTGCTGCTCGCGCTGCTCGTCGGCTGCGTCATCGCGCGGCGCTCGCGCGAACGCCGCGAGATGTTCCTCGGGGGCGGCGTCTTCTACGTTCTGCTGCTGATCCTCGCCGCCGTCGGTGGCCTGGAGGCCGAGGGCTCGGGCGGGCTCGCCGGCGATGTCCTCGCCGACGGGCGCGTCGAGGCCGGCCTTGGCATGCCGGAACTGCTGCTGTTCGGCTTGCTGTGGGTGGGCTGCGGCGTCCTCGCTGCGCCGTATCTGCTGCGCCTGTTGGGCCTGGACGCGGGGCAGCGGGCTCCCGTCGACCGCCGCGGCGTCGGTGTCTGGGTCGGCACCATCGTGGGCGCCTTCGTGATCGGCGGTGGTGCGGCGGCCGGGGTGCTGCTCCTTCAGGGCGCCGGGAACGGGGACGGGGACGGCGGGTCGAGCGCCAAGGACGACAAGCCGGTGGCCGCCGCGAGCACCGAGGGCCCTTCGGCCTCACCGAGCCCGTCCGCCTCCGCCTCCGCCCCCGCCTCCGACTCCACTGCTGACTCCGCATCCACGGCCGCGTCCGCACCCGCCACCGTCCCCGCCGGCTACCACCGGGTCACCGACAGCCTCGGCTTCTCCTTCGCCGTCCCCGATGCGTGGTCCCGCCAGGGCGTCGAGAACGGCAGCCAGGTCACGTACGCGGGCAGCACCGGCCTCGAGCACTACCTGGTCGGCGTCATCCCGAACGCCGACTACACCTCGTACGGCAACCTCCTGAACATGGAGAAGCACGCCCGGGCGGACAAGGACAAGGCGAACTACCAGCGGGTGCGCCTGGAGAGGAACACCTTCCAGGGGCGGCCCGGCGCGCGCTGGGAGTACACCTACGAGAACGGGGCCGGGCAGACCCTCCACTGCGTCGACCAGTCCTACATCGGCGCCGACGGCACCGAGTACGCGATCCTGCTCACCGTGAACGACGACGTCTGGGCCGAGTCCGAGGAGATCTACCGGGTGGGGCTCGACACCTGGCGGCTCACGGACACGGACTGAACGACCCGGCGCGCGTGGGCGGCTCGTCCGGTTCGCCGAGCTCCCTGCGCATGCCGCCGCCCCGGGGACCCGGCGCCCGCGGCACGCGCACGCCGGCCCCGCCGCCACCGCCCTCGCCCTCACCGAGGTCGAACCAGACCGTGACGACCGCGTCCCGCGGCACCTCGACGCCGGGCAGCGGGTACTGGCGCACCACGTACTCCACCGTCACCCGGTCGAAGTCGTCCCGGTCCGCCGCCACGATCAGCACGCCGTGCTCATGGGCCGCCTGCCGCGCGTCGACCGCCATCAGGCCGACGAGCTTCGGCACGGGAACGTCCGGCGGCCCGGCATCCGGCATCTTGGGCGTCTTGGGTGTCTTCACCACAGATGTCACCCCCAGGAGGTACCGGAAGGGTAGCTCCTGGGGTGTGGTGTCCGGAAGGTCCGGTCAGCGCTCCGGCGGGCGGGGTCAGAACTCCAGGCGGAAGCAGTGCCCCCGCTTCCCGGTCGGCGTCACGAACGTCTCGGCCAGCTCCATGCCCAGGCGCCGGGTCACCGCGATCGACCGCTCGTTGCCGGCGTCGACCATCGCGACGACGCTCGGTACGCCCGCGGCCCGGACCCGCTCCAGCGTCAGGTGCGCGGCCGTCGTCGCGTACCCCTGCCCCCAGTACGCGCGCCCGAGCCGCCAGCCGATCTCGATCTCGCCGGTCGGCCCCCACTCCCGCTCCCACGGCTGCGCGCCCGTGAACCCGATGACGTCGCCGACGGCGTCGGTCATCGTCCACAGGCAGAACCCGCGCTCCGCCTCGTGCCTGCGCTGCCGCGCGGTCAGCTCCTCGTACACGGAGAGATCCGCCGACTTGCCTCCGTGGAACTCCATGACATCGGGGTGGTCGAACACCCCGTGCCAGGCGAGCGCGTCCTCATGGGTGGGGACGCGCAGATCCACGGCGGGCAGAACTCGACTCATGGGCTGGCCCTTCGGCTGGGTGATCGCAGTCGCTGCTGCATTCTCCCGGGGGCAACCCCCGGACCCCCGGCCGGACGAGCAGGCCGTCGGGGGCGAGGACCGATCAAGGATCGGCGGCCTGCGGTGAATAGACTGCCCATGTCCGTGCCGGACGGCACACCGTTTTCGAGCCTGGGGAGAACCCGCCGTGACCGAGCAGCCCAAGCGGCTCACCGACAAAGCTGAGCACAGCGCGGACGTGATCGTCGTCGGGGCCGGACCCGCCGGTTCGACGACCGCCTACTACCTCGCCAAGGCCGGCCTCGACGTCCTGTTGCTGGAGAAGACGGCCTTCCCGCGCGAGAAGGTGTGCGGCGACGGCCTCACCCCGCGCGCCACCAAGCAGCTCGTCTCCATGGGGATCGACATCTCCGAGGAGGCCGGCTGGCTGCGCAACAAGGGCCTGCGCATCATCGGCGGCGGCGTCCGCCTCCAGCTCGACTGGCCCGACCTCGCCTCGTACCCGGACTACGGACTCGTTCGCAAGCGCGACGACTTCGACGAGCAGCTCGCGCGGCAGGCGCAGAAGGGCGGCGCCCGCCTGTACGAGCGGTGCAACGTCGGCGCCCCGATCATCGACGAGCGCACGGGCCGCATCACGGGCGTGCACGCGAAGCTCGGCGAGGAGAAGACCCCGGTCACCTTCCACGCCCCGCTGGTGGTCGCGGCCGACGGCAACTCCACGCGGCTCTCGCTCGCGATGGGCCTGCACCGCCGCGAGGACCGCCCGATGGGCGTCGCCGTCCGTACGTACTTCACGTCGCCCCGCCACGACGACGACTACCTGGAGTCCTGGCTGGAGCTGTGGGACCGGCGCGGCGCCGAGGACCGGCTGCTGCCCGGCTACGGCTGGATCTTCGGCATGGGCGACGGCACGTCCAACGTGGGCCTGGGCATCCTGAACTCCTCGAAGGCCTTCCGCGAGTTGGACTGGCGCGAGGTCCTCAAGGCCTGGTGCGCGTCGATGCCCGAGGACTGGGGGTACACCCCGGACAACATGACGATGCCGATCCGCGGCGCCGCCCTCCCGATGGCCTTCAACCGTCAGCCGCACTACACCAAGGGCCTGCTCCTGGTCGGGGACGCGGGCGGCCTGGTCAACCCGTTCAACGGCGAGGGCATCGCGTACGCCATGGAGTCCGGCCAGATCGCGGCCGACGTCATCGTGCAGGCACACGCGCGTGCCACCGACGCCCAGCGCGAACTGGCCCTCCAGCGCTACCCGAAGGTCCTCAAGGACACCTACGGCGGCTACTACACGATGGGCCGCGCCTTCGTGAAGCTCATCGGCAACCCGAAGATCATGAAGATCGCGACGCAGCGGGGTCTGACCCACCCGATGCTGATGAAGTTCACGCTGAAGATGCTGGCGAACCTGACGGACCCGACCGGCGGCGACGCGATGGACCGGGTCATCAACGGGCTGAGCAAGGTCGCCCCGAAGGCCTGACCCGGAGCCTTCGCGCGGTGCTCGTGCCCGGCCCCGACTTTGCCGGGCCGGGCGGCTCGGGGGAGGGTGGACCCATGATTTTCATCGCCGTGAAGTTCACCGCCCGCCCCGAGCACGCCGACTCGTGGCTGGAGAAGACCGCCGCGTTCACCGCGGCCACCCGCGCCGAGGAGGGCAACCTCTTCTTCGACTGGTCCCGCAGCGTCGAGGACCCGAACCAGTTCGTGCTCCTGGAGGGCTTCCGGGACGGCGACGCCGGCGCCGCGCACGTGGGCTCCGACCACTTCAAGGCGGGCCTCGACGCCATGGCGCCGCTGATCGCCACCACCCCGGAGATCATCAACGCCGACATCCCGAACGAGGGTTGGGGCGCGATGGGGGAGCTCTCCCCGCAGGCCTGAGCCGCCCTTGGGGGACAGCGCCGCCCCCGGGCAGCGCTGTCCCGGTTTATCCGCACAAACACCGAAGGCCGCCGCACCCCGCAGGGGGAGCGGCGGCCTTCGGCCGTGCCACCGTGAAGCCCGCGAGGGGCCTTAGGAGGCTGTGTGCGGCCTTTGCGGACCGCAGGGGTCCCTGGGGACCCGGGAGTTCACCAGAACCTCGGAGAGGCTCAGAGGACGCGCACCGCGCCGGTCGGCTGGTCGTAGGAGAGCGGCTTCTCGACGACACCGGTCGAGGAGTTCTGCGCGCCGACGAAGTTGCCGCCGCCGACGTAGATCGCGACGTGGTAGGCGCTGCCGGAGCTGCCCCAGTAGAGGATGTCGCCCGGCTGGAGGTTGTCCAGGCCGACCTGGGTACCCGTCGCCGACTGGTCCTGCGAGACGCGCGGCAGGTCGACACCGGCCTGCTTGAACGCGGCCTGCGTGAGGCCGGAGCAGTCCCAGGAGCTGGGGCCCGTGCCGCCGGACACGTAGGCGTCACCGATCTGCGCCTTGGCGAACGCCACGACCGCAGCGGCGGAGCCGCTGGCCGGGGCGGGGGCCTCGTCGGAGGAGGTCGAGGCGGACGCCTGGAGCGTGGTGCGCTCGCTGGAGCGGGAGGCGGCGGCCTTCTCGGCGGCCTCGCGCTTGGCGGCGGCCTCGGCCTTGGCCTTCGCCTCGGCCTTCCTCTGGGCCTCGGCCTTCTTCTCGGCGGCGACCTGGTCCTTCTTCGCCTGGTCCGCGGCCTTGTCGAAGGCGGCGTCGCGCTCGGCCTGGACCTGGTAGTTGGCCGCGGCCTGCTGGGTGGCGTCCGCGGACTGGGCGACCTGAGAGGAGAGGTCGGCGGTGAGCGTGGGCATCTCGATGGTCTGCGTCACCGGCTCGGCGGCGTTGGCCGGGCCGGCCGCACCAGCGACTGCCAGGGTGCTGAGGACGCCACCGGTAACTCCGGCGCGCAGGGCCATCTTCGACGCGCTGCGGCGGGGCTTCCGGTGGCTGGGTATGTGAGCGGTGTGGGACATGAGACCAACCGGTATCAGGGCCTCCCCGATCCCTTCAAGAAACGTGTGGTGCGCCACAGTTGTGGAGCGGGGAGCCGAAATCGGGTCCCGACAGGCTTTATTGACGCCGTAACGGGCATATTGGACAAGCCCTCGCACCGTCCTGAGCACGGGTTTTCAGCAATACGCCCGAATTGCCCCACGCTTACCACCCGTTGAGGCCGTTGGCCAAGCCCGGTTTCTGACGGTGTGACTACCGCGTGACGCAGGTCACAAGTGGACCCCTAGGGGGCGCGGTGCACACGCGATGAACACATCTCGCGTCCATTTCCATTCACACCCATCCCTCCAACGTGTGAACGGAGTCCACTATCAGCCAACCCCGTCCAGCACCAATTTGCTTGCATGCGCCACCTCTTGATAGTGAGCGCACCGCTCCGACCAGGGGTTACTGGCCAAGTTGTCACCACTGGTGATCACTCAGGTGCTTCGCGTGTGAAGATCACCGCTCATCCGACTTCATGATCCTTCGTCAGGTGGTGGAGATCACAAAGTAGTTGGCGCACCCCGTGTCGCAGATCACAGAGTTGCAGGCATAGGATGCGGGGCAAGTTGGGCTTGTGACCCGCTTCACATGTAGGCGATCTTCGACCGTTCGCAGGACGTGGGGTGCGGGCGCGGGCTCATGGCAACCGCCAGCAGTCAGTGCCGACTGAGAGGAGCGAGGAGCGGTGAACGCTTATGCGCCCATCCTCGTACTGGGAGCCCTCGGGGCAGGCTTTGCGATCTTCTCCGTGGTCATGGCCACGCTTATCGGTCCAAAGCGGTACAACCGGGCCAAGCTAGAGGCCTACGAGTGCGGGATCGAGCCGACCCCCACGCCGGCCGGTGGCGGGCGCTTCCCCATCAAGTACTACCTGACGGCGATGCTCTTCATCGTCTTCGACATCGAGATCGTCTTTCTCTACCCCTGGGCCGTCACCTTCGACGCCCTCGGGGTGTTCGGGCTCGTAGAGATGCTGCTCTTCGTGCTCACCGTCTTCGTCGCGTACGCGTACGTATGGCGGCGCGGCGGCCTGGAATGGGACTGAGCCCCGTATAGGGGAGACCAGGAGCCACAGACCAATGGGACTCGAAGAAAAGCTGCCGAGCGGATTCCTGCTGACCACCGTCGAACAGGCCGCGGGCTGGGTGCGCAAGTCGTCCATGTTCCCCGCCACGTTCGGACTCGCCTGCTGCGCCATCGAGATGATGACGACGGGCGCGGGCCGTTACGACCTGGCGCGGTTCGGCATGGAGGTCTTCCGCGGATCGCCTCGCCAGGCGGACCTGATGATCGTGGCCGGGCGGGTGAGCCAGAAGATGGCGCCCGTCCTTCGCCAGGTCTACGACCAGATGCCGAACCCCAAGTGGGTCATCTCCATGGGCGTCTGCGCCTCCTCCGGCGGGATGTTCAACAACTACGCGATCGTGCAGGGCGTCGACCATGTCGTCCCGGTCGACATCTACCTGCCCGGCTGCCCGCCCCGGCCCGAGATGCTGATGGACGCGATCCTCAAGCTCCACCAGAAGGTGCAGGGCGGCAAGCTCGGCGTGAACGCCGAGGAGGCGGCCCGCGAGGCGGAGGAAGCGGCGCGCAAGGCGCTCCCGACGATCGAGATGAAGGGGCTGCTGCGGTGAGCGACGCGCAGAACGGCAAGGGGCCCGAGAAGGGCTCCAACGGGGTCAACCCCGAAAAGGACCTCAGCGCTTCCAACCTCCCGGGGCAGCGCGGCGATCAGGGCGAGGAGATCCGCGTCCAGCGCGGCATGTTCGGCGCCAACAACGGCGGTGACACCTCCGGCTACGGCGGCCTCGTCCGCTCGATCCGGCTGCCCGGCGAATCGTCCCGCCCCTACGGCGGCTGGTTCGACGAGGTGGCGGACGAGCTGGAGGGCGCCCTGGAGGAACAGGGCCTCGTCCCCGAGAACGCCATCGACAAGACGGTCGTCGACCGCGACGAGCTCACCTTCCACATCGAGCGCGAGCACCTGGTCCGCGTCGCCCGCACCCTGCGCGACGACCCGGCCCTGCGCTTCGAACTGTGCACGGGGGTCTCGGTGGTGCACTACCCCGAGGACAAGGGCCGCGAGCTGCACGCCGTCTACCACCTGCGCTCGATCACCCACAACCGGCTGATCCGCCTCGAGGTCTCCGCGCCCGACGCGGACCCGCACATCCCGTCCCTGGTCCCGGTGTATCCGACGAACGACTGGCACGAGCGCGAGGCGTACGACTTCTTCGGGCTCGTCTTCGACGGCCACCCCGCGCTGACCCGGATCATGATGCCGGACGACTGGCAGGGCTTCCCGCAGCGCAAGGACTACCCCCTCGGCGGCATCCCCGTCGAGTACAAGGGCGCCCAGATCCCGGCTCCGGACCAGCGGAGGTCGTACTCGTGACCACTCCTTCTGAAGCTTCTGCATCTCCCCGCGAGACCACCGAAGGCACCGTCTACACGGTCACCGGAGGTGACTGGGACGAGGTCGCCGAGTCGGCCGCCAAGTCCGACGACGAGCGCATCATCGTCAACATGGGGCCCCAGCACCCGTCCACGCACGGAGTGCTGCGTCTGATCCTGGAGATCGACGGCGAGACGGTCACCGAGGCCCGCTGCGGCATCGGCTACCTCCACACCGGCATCGAGAAGAACCTCGAGTACCGGACGTGGACGCAGGGCACCACGTTCGTGACGCGCATGGACTACCTGACGCCCTTCTACAACGAGACGGCGTACTGCCTCGCCGTCGAGAAGCTCCTCGGCATCGAGGACGAGATCCCGGACCGCGCCAGCATCATCCGCGTGCTCCTCATGGAGCTGAACCGGATGTCCTCGCACCTGGTGGCCATCGCCACCGGCGGCATGGAGCTCGGCGCGACCACGATCATGATCTACGGTTTCCGCGATCGTGAACTCGTTCTCGATGTCTTCGAGTTGATCACCGGCCTGCGGATGAACCACGCGTTCGTCCGGCCCGGCGGACTCGCCCAGGACCTGCCGCCCGGCGCGGTGGACCAGCTCCGCGAGTTCGTGAAGAAGATGAAGAAGAACCTTCCCGAGTACGACAAGCTCGCCACCGGGAACCCCATCTTCAAGGCCCGTATGCAGGACGTCGGCTACCTCGACCTCGCGGGCTGCATGGCCCTCGGCGCCACGGGGCCGATCCTGCGCTCCGCCGGACTGCCGCACGACCTGCGCAAGGCGCAGCCGTACTGCGGCTACGAGAACTACGAGTTCGACATCCCGACCGCCGACACCTGTGACTCCTACGGGCGCTTCCTGATCCGCCTGGAGGAGATGCGCCAGTCGCTGCGCATCGTCGAGCAGTGCCTGGACCGCCTGGAGCCGGGCCCGGTCATGGTCGGCGACAAGAAGATCGCCTGGCCCGCCCAACTGGCCCTCGGCCCGGACGGTCTCGGCAACTCGCTCGACCACATCAAGAACATCATGGGCACCTCCATGGAGGCCCTCATCCACCACTTCAAGCTGGTGACCGAGGGCTTCCGCGTCCCGCCGGGGCAGGCCTACACGGCCGTGGAGTCGCCCAAGGGCGAGCTGGGTGTGCACGCCGTGTCCGACGGCGGCACCCGCCCGTTCCGGGTCCACTTCCGCGACCCGTCCTTCACCAACCTTCAGGCCATGGCGGCGATGTGCGAGGGCGGCCAGGTCGCCGACGTCATCGTCGCCGTCGCGTCCATCGACCCCGTGATGGGAGGCGTCGACCGGTGACCACCAGTTCTTCGGAGCAGGGCGTGAGTCTGGGCATGCCACAGCTGCCCGCGCCCGCCTACCCGGACGACGTCCGAACCCGGCTCGAGGCCGACGCGAAGGAGATCATCTCCCGCTACCCCGGCTCCCGCTCGGCACTGCTTCCGCTGCTGCACCTCGTGCAGTCGGAGGAAGGGCATGTCACGCGCACCGGCATGCAGTTCTGCGCGGACATGCTCGGCCTGACCACCGCCGAGGTCACGGCCGTCGCGACCTTCTACACGATGTACCGAAGGAAGCCGAGCGGCGACTACCAAGTGGGCGTCTGTACCAACACGTTGTGCGCCGTCATGGGCGGCGACGCCATCTTCGAGTCGCTCCAGGAGCACCTCGAGGTCGGCAACAACGGCACCACGGACGACGGCAAGATCACGCTGGAGCACATCGAGTGCAACGCCGCTTGTGATTTCGCTCCCGTGGTGATGGTCAACTGGGAGTTCTTCGACAACCAGACGCCCGAGACCGCCAAGCAGCTCGTCGACGACCTGCGCTCGGGCGCCGAGGTGTCACCCACGCGCGGCGCTCCCTTGTGCACCTTCAAGGAGACCGCGCGCATCCTGGCCGGATTCCCCGACGAGCGCGAAGGGGCCGTCGAGGCCGGCGGCAGCGCGGGGCCCGCCTCGCTGATCGGGCTCCGGCTGGCCAAGGGCGAGACGGAGCCCGCGCGCGTGGTCCACCCGCGCGGCGAGGGCATCGAGGGCGAGCCGGCCCACGATCCGTCGCCCACGGAGCACTTGAGCTCGCACGACGCGCCGCAGGACACGTCGGCCTCCGACCCGCAGCACCCAGCGGGACCGACCGCCGAGGAGGGGGAGTGATGACCTTGGCAGCCGAGATCGAGAACAACGACACCAGCCCGGAGAAGCTGCTCTCTCCGGTCCTGTCGGCCTTCTGGGACCAGGACAAGTCCTGGTCTTTGGATGTGTACCGCCGGCACGAGGGATACGAGGGGCTGCGCAAGGCCCTCGCCATGGCACCGGACGACCTGATCGCGTATGTGAAGGACGCGGGGCTCCGCGGGCGTGGTGGCGCCGGATTCCCGACGGGGATGAAGTGGCAGTTCATCCCGCAGGGAGACGGCAAGCCGCACTATCTAGTTGTCAACGCCGACGAATCGGAGCCGGGGACCTGCAAGGACATCCCGCTCCTCTTCGCGAACCCGCACAGCCTCATCGAGGGCATCGTGATCGCGTGTTACGCGATCCGTTCCGAGCACGCGTTCATCTACTTGCGCGGTGAAGTGGTCCCCGTACTGCGGCGCTTGCACGAGGCCGTGCGCGAGGCCTACGCCGCGGGGTATCTCGGGCAGAACGTCCTGGGCAGCGGTCTCAATCTCGAACTCACCGTGCACGCCGGCGCGGGCGCGTACATCTGTGGTGAGGAGACCGCACTCCTGGACTCGCTCGAAGGCCGCCGTGGTCAGCCGCGACTCCGTCCCCCCTTCCCTGCCGTCGCGGGCCTCTACGCCTGCCCCACTGTGGTGAACAACGTCGAGTCCATCGCGTCGGTTCCCGCCATCATCAATCGGGGCAAGGACTGGTTCAAATCGATGGGCAGCGAGAAGTCCCCGGGCTTCACGCTCTACTCGCTCAGCGGCCACGTCGCGAGCCCCGGCCAGTACGAGGCCCCGCTCGGCATCACGCTGCGCCAGCTCCTCGACATGAGCGGCGGCATGCGGCCCGGCCACCGCCTCAAGTTCTGGACACCCGGCGGCAGTTCGACGCCGATGTTCACCGACGAGCACCTCGACGTACCCCTTGATTACGAGGGAGTCGGAGCCGCCGGATCGATGCTCGGCACGAAGGCGTTGCAGTGCTTCGACGAGACGACCTGCGTCGTGCGCGCGGTCACGCGGTGGACCGAGTTCTACGCCCACGAGTCCTGCGGCAAGTGCACGCCGTGCCGTGAAGGAACGTACTGGCTCGTGCAGTTGCTCCGCGACATCGAGGCCGGCAAGGGCACGATGTCCGACCTCGACAAGCTGAACGACATCGCCGACAACATCAACGGCAAGTCGTTCTGCGCCCTCGGCGACGGCGCCGCCTCGCCGATCTTCTCCTCGCTCAAGTACTTCCGCGAGGAGTACGAGCAGCACATCACGGGCAAGGCCTGCCCCTTCGACCCGGCCAAGTCGACGCTCTGGGCGGACCGGGGCGACAAGCACCGCACGGAGGTGAACGCATGACTGTGACCGCTAGCGCTCCCTCCGGGGGCGGCGAGGCGGCGGTTCCGCCGGAAGACCTCGTTTCGCTGACGATCGACGGCATCGAGATCAGCGTCCCCAAGGGGACCCTGGTCATCCGGGCCGCCGAGATGCTCGGCATCGAGATCCCGCGCTTCTGCGACCACCCGCTGCTCGACCCCGCAGGCGCCTGCCGGCAGTGCATCGTGGAGGTGGAGGGCCAGCGCAAGCCGATGGCGTCCTGCACCATCACCTGCACCGACGGCATGGTGGTCAAGAGCCAGCTCTCCTCCCCGGTCGCCGAGAAGGCGCAGAAGGGGGTCATGGAACTGCTGCTCATCAACCACCCCCTCGACTGCCCGGTCTGCGACAAGGGCGGCGAGTGTCCGCTCCAGAACCAGGCGATGTCGCACGGCCAGGCCGACTCGCGCTTCGAGGGCAAGAAGCGCACCTACGAGAAGCCGGTCCCGATCTCGAAGCAGGTGCTGCTCGACCGCGAGCGGTGCGTGCTGTGCGCCCGCTGCACCCGGTTCTCCAACCAGATCGCCGGCGACCCGATGATCGAGCTGATCGAGCGCGGCGCGCTCCAGCAGGTCGGCACGGGTGAGGGCGACCCCTTCGAGTCGTACTTCTCCGGGAACACCATCCAGATCTGCCCGGTCGGCGCGCTGACCTCGGCGGCGTACCGGTTCCGCTCCCGGCCCTTCGACCTCGTGTCGTCGCCGAGCGTGTGCGAGCACTGCGCCGGCGGCTGCGCGACGCGCACGGACCACCGGCGCGGCAAGGTCATGCGGCGCCTCGCGGCCAACGACCCCGAGGTCAACGAGGAGTGGATCTGCGACAAGGGCCGCTTCGGCTTCCGGTACGCGCAGAAGCCCGACCGGCTCACCCACCCCCTCGTACGGGACGCGGAGAGCGGTGAACTGCGGCCCGCTTCCTGGCCGGAGGCGCTGGAGGCCGCCGCGCGCGGGCTCGCCGCCGCCCGCGGCCGGACGGGCGTGCTCACCGGTGGCCGCCTCACCGTCGAGGACGCCTACGCGTACAGCAAGTTCGCGCGCGTCGCCCTCGACACGAACGACATCGACTTCCGCGCGCGCGTGCACAGCAGCGAGGAAGCCGACTTCCTGGCGGCGCGCGTCGCCGGTCGCGGTCGCGACCTGGACGGCAGCGGGGTCACGTACACGAAGCTGGAGAAGGCCCCGGCCGTTCTCCTCGTCGGGTTCGAGTCGGAGGAGGAGGCGCCCGGCGTCTTCCTCAAGCTCCGCAAGGCGTGGCGGGGCCATGGCCAGAAGGTCTACTCGCTGGCCACGCACGAGACGCGCGGCCTGGAGAAGGCGGGCGGCACGCTGCTGCCGGCCGCTCCCGGCACCGAGCCCGAGTGGCTCGACGCGCTCGCCTCCGGTGTCGGCCTCGAAGGCGGGGGAGCGGACGCCGCGCAGGCGCTGCGCGGCGAGGGCGCCGTGATCGTCGTCGGCGAGCGGGTCGCGGCTGTGGCGGGCGGTCTCACCGCCGCGGTACGGGCCGCGTCCGCGACCGGGGCCGAGCTGGTGTGGATTCCGCGCCGGGCCGGTGAGCGCGGCGCCGTCGAGGCGGGCGCGCTGCCCTCGCTGCTGCCGGGCGGCAGGCCCTCGACCGACCCGCGCGCGCGGGACGAGGTCGCCGCCGCCTGGGGTGTGGCCGAACTGCCGCACCGCTTCGGCCGGGACACCGGGCAGATCGTGGAGGCCGCGGCCACCGGCGAACTGGGAGCCCTGGTGGTGGCCGGTGTCGAGGTCGCCGACCTGCCGTCGCCGGCACGCGCGCGTGAAGCCCTTCACGAGGTGGGTTTCCTGATCTCCCTGGAGCAGCGGCCCAGCGAGGTCACCGACCACGCCGACGTCGTCCTCCCGGTGGCCGCGGTCGCCGAGAAGGCGGGCACGTTCCTCAACTGGGAGGGCCGTGCCCGGATGTTCGAGGCGGCACTCAAGCCCGACCAGATGACACGGCGCGTCGCGCCCACGGACGCGCGCGTGCTGCAGATGGTGGCGGACGCGATGGACGTCCACCTGGGGCTGCCGGATCTGCGCTCGCTGCGCGGCGAGTTGGACCGCCTGGGCAACTGGGACGGCCCGCACGCGACGGAGCCGCTGGAGACGACGGGTCAGCTGCCGCGCCCCTCCTCCGGGGAGGCCGTACTCGCCGGACACCGGCTGCTGCTCGACCTGGGCCGCCTCCAGGAGGGTGACGACGCGCTCGCCGGGACCCGGCATGCCGCCCACGCGCGCGTGTCCGCCGCGACCGCCGCGGAGGCGGGCGTGAAGGACGGCGACGTACTGACGGTCACCGGGGCCCTGGGCAGCGTCGCGTTCCCGCTCCAGGTCACCGATATGCCCGACCGCGTCGTGTGGCTGCCGCTCAACTCCGAGGGCGGCGGCGTCGCTTCGGACACGGGGGCCGTGCCCGGCGACCTGGTGAAGATCGGCCCGGCCGTCGCCGCCGGAACCCCGGAGGTGCAGTCATGAACCCACTCGGAATGAGCCATGTGGCGCTGAGTCCCCTGGCCGCCGAAGACCTCTCGATGTTCGGGCGCGACCCCTGGTGGCTCGTCGTCGTGAAGGCGGTCTTCTGCTTCGCCTTCCTGATGGTGACCGTGCTGTTCTCCATCGTGTGGGAGCGCAAGGTCGTCGCCTGGATGCAGCTGCGCATCGGCCCGAACCGGCACGGCCCCTGGGGCATGCTCCAGTCGCTCGCCGACGGCATCAAGCTGATGCTCAAGGAAGACCTGATCGTCAAGCGCGCGGACAAGGTGGTCTACATCCTCGCGCCGATCGTCGCGGCGATCCCCGCCTTCATGGCGATCGCCGTCATCCCGTTCGGCCCGGCGGGCAACGAGATCTCGATCTTCGGTCAGCGCACGACGATGCAGCTCACCGACCTGCCGATCGCGATGCTCTACATCCTCGCGGTCGCCTCCGTCGGCATCTACGGCATCGTCCTCGCGGGCTGGTCGTCCGGGTCGACGTACCCGCTGCTCGGCGGCCTGCGCTCCTGCGCGCAGATGATCTCGTACGAGATCGCGATGGGCGCCGCCTTCGCCTCGGTGTTCCTCTACTCGGGCTCGATGTCGACCTCGGAGATCGTCGCCCAGCAGCACGACCGCTGGTACATCGTGCTGCTGCCGGTGTCGTTCCTGATCTACGTCGTGACGATGGTCGGCGAGACCAACCGTGCCCCGTTCGACATGCCGGAGTCCGAGGGCGACCTCGTCGGCGGCTTCAACACCGAGTACTCGTCCATCAAGTTCGCGATGTTCATGCTCGCCGAGTACGTGAACATGGTGACGGTCTCCGCGGTGTCCGTGACGCTCTTCCTGGGCGGCTGGCGCGCACCGTGGCCGGTCTCCACGTTCTGGGAGGGCGCGAACCACGGCTGGTGGCCGATGCTCTGGTTCGTCATCAAGGTCCAGCTGCTGTTGTTCTTCTTCATCTGGCTGCGCGGAACGCTGCCCCGCGTCCGCTACGACCAGCTGATGAAGCTCGGCTGGAAGGTCCTCATCCCGGTCTCCGTGGTGTGGCTGATGCTGGTGGCGACCGTGCGAACGCTGCGCAACGAGAACTACGACTTCGCCTCCATCGCCCTGTACGTCGGGGCCGCGATCCTTGTGGTCCTCCTCCTGTCGTTCGTCGTGGACATCTTCCGCGACCGAGGGGCCAAGCAGCGCGAGGCCGCCGAAGAGCCCGCCGCCTTCGACCCGATGGCGGGCGGATTCCCCGTGCCGCCGCTGCCCGGACAGACACTGCCGCCCGTCCCGCGCAGGCGCTCCCGTCGGGAGCGGGAGCTGATTGTCAGTGGCGGGCCCGATACTCAGAGTGACGAGTCGCTTGGCGGTTCTCGCGAAGGAAAGGAGGCGTCCGATGGCTGACGAGACCGACTCCGGCCAACAGAAGGACACCGAGCCGGGGTTCCAGAACCCCGTCGCGGGCTTCGGCGTGACCTTCAAGGCCATGTTCAAGAAGCGGCTGACCGAGCAGTACCCGGAGCAACCGAAGACCACTGCTCCCCGCTTCCACGGTCGGCACCAGCTCAACCGCCATCCGGACGGCCTGGAGAAGTGCGTCGGCTGCGAGTTGTGCGCCTGGGCCTGTCCGGCGGACGCGATCTACGTGGAGGGCGCGGACAACACCGAGGAGGAGCGCTACTCGCCGGGTGAGCGCTACGGCCGCGTCTACCAGATCAACTACGCCCGCTGCATTCTGTGCGGCCTGTGCATCGAGGCGTGCCCCACGCGCGCGCTGACGATGACGAACGAGTTCGAGCTGGCGGACAGCAGCCGCGCCAACCTCATCTACACCAAGGAGCAGCTGCTCGCCGGGCTCGACGAGGGCATGGTCGACAGCCCGCACTCGATCTTCCCCGGCATGGACGAGCAGGACTACTACCGGGGACTCGTGACCGAGGCCGCGCCCGGCACCGAGCGCCAAGTGGCCGTCTCCAAGGGCGAGAAGCCGGACGAGGTGGTCGCCGAAGGCGAAGCGGGGGTGGACGCATGAGTGCGCAGCTCGCGACGACGCTCGCCGCCAACACCTCCACCGGCGAGGCCTTCCAGTTCTGGATCCTCGGCACGGTCGCCGTCATCGGCGCCCTGTGCACGATCCTGATGAAGAAGGCCGTGCACAGCGCCCTGTGCCTGGCCGGCACCATGATCATCCTGGCGATCTTCTACCTGGCCAACGGGGCGTACTTCCTGGGCATCGTGCAGATCGTCGTCTACACCGGCGCGATCATGATGCTGTTCCTCTTCGTGGTGATGCTCGTCGGCGTCACCGCGGCAGACTCCCTGACCGAGACCATCAAGGGGCAGCGCTGGCTCGCCGCCCTGTGCGGCCTCGGCTTCGGGGTGCTGCTCATCGCGGGGATCGGCAACGCCTCGCTGAAGCAGTTCAACGGCCTCGGCAAGGCGAACGCCGGGGGGAACGTGGAGGGCTTGGCGTCCCTCATCTTCACCAAGTACGTCTTCGCCTTCGAGATCACCGGCGCCCTGCTGATCACGGCCACGGTCGGCGCGATGGTGCTCACGCACCGCGAGCGCACCGAGCGGGCCAAGACCCAGCGCGAGTTGGCCGAGGAGCGCGTGCGCGAGGGCAAGCACCTGCCGCCGCTGCCCGCCCCGGGCGTCTACGCCCGGCACAACGCGGTGGACATCGCGGGCTTGCTGCCCGACGGCACCCCCTCGGAGCTCACGGTCATGCAGACACTGCGCGAACGCGGTCAGATCCGGGACGTCACCGGTGAGGCGATGAGCGATCTGAAGGCTCTGGAACAGCGGTCCTCGGACCGCCTGGAGCGTTCGGACGCCGAGCGGGCCGAGGAGGCGTCGAAGTGAATCCGGTCAACTACCTGTATCTCGCGGCCCTGTTGTTCACGATCGGCGCCACCGGCGTGCTCATCAGGCGGAACGCGATCGTCGTGTTCATGTGCATCGAGCTGATGCTGAACGCGTGCAACCTCGCGTTCGTCACGTTCTCCCGCATGCACGGCAATCTCGACGGCCAGATCATCGCGTTCTTCACGATGGTCGTCGCCGCCGCCGAGGTCGTCGTGGGGCTCGCGATCATCGTGTCGCTGTTCCGTTCCCGCCACTCGGCCTCGGTCGACGACGCCAGCCTGATGAAGCTGTAAGGGGTCGCTGAATCGTGGAGAACCTGATTGCGCTGCTTGTAGCGGCGCCACTGCTCGGAGCGGCCGTACTGCTGTGCGGCGGGCGGGCGTTGGACCGGGTGGGTCATCTGCTCGGCACGCTGCTCGCGGCCGTCTCCTTCGTGATCGCCGTCGTGCTCTTCTCCGATCTGCTCGGGAAGGGCCCGGAGGACCGCACACTCAGCCAGCACCTGTTCAGCTGGATCCCCGTCGAGGGCTTCCAGGCGGACATCGCGTTCCATCTCGATCAGCTGTCGATGACGTTCGTCCTGCTGATCTCCGGTGTGGGCACGCTGATCCACCTGTACTCGATCGGGTACATGGAGCACGACGAGCGGCGCCGCCGCTTCTTCGGCTACCTGAACCTGTTCCTCGCGGCGATGCTGCTTCTCGTCCTCGCCGACAACTACCTTCTGCTTTACGTCGGTTGGGAGGGCGTGGGCCTCGCCTCGTACCTGCTGATCGGCTTCTGGCAGCACAAGCCGAGCGCGGCCACCGCCGCGAAGAAGGCGTTCCTGGTCAACCGCGTCGGCGACATGGGTCTGTCCATCGCGATCATGCTGATGTTCACGACGTTCGGGACCTTCGCCTTCGGCGATGTCCTGGAGGCCACCGGGGACACCAGCGAGGGCAAGCTCACCGCCATCGGCCTGATGCTGCTGCTCGCCGCGTGCGGCAAGTCGGCGCAGGTGCCGCTTCAGTCCTGGCTCGGGGACGCGATGGAGGGCCCGACCCCGGTCTCGGCCCTCATCCACGCCGCGACCATGGTGACCGCGGGCGTCTACCTGATCGTCCGCTCCGGCGCGATCTTCAACGGGGCGCCGGACGCCCAGCTCGTCGTCACCATCGTCGGCGCGGTCACGCTGCTGTTCGGTGCGATCGTCGGTTGCGCGAAGGACGACATCAAGAAGGCCCTCGCCGGCTCGACGATGTCGCAGATCGGCTACATGATCCTCGCCGCGGGCCTCGGCCCCATCGGCTACGTGTTCGCGATCATGCACCTGGTGACGCACGGCTTCTTCAAGGCCGGGCTCTTCCTCGGCGCCGGTTCGGTCATGCACGGCATGAACGACGAGGTCGACATGCGGAAGTTCGGCGGCCTGCGGAAGTACATGCCGGTCACCTTCGTGACGTTCGGTCTCGGGTATCTCGCCATCATCGGCTTCCCGGGCCTGTCCGGCTTCTTCTCCAAGGACAAGATCATCGAGGCGGCGTTCGCCAAGGGCGGCACCGAGGGCTGGATCCTCGGCTCGGTCGCGCTGCTCGGCGCGGCCATCACCGCGTTCTACATGACCCGCGTGATGATCATGACCTTCTTCGGTGAGGAGCGCTGGAAGAACCGGGCGACGGCGTCGCCGGAGCAGCCGAGCGCCGAGCCGGCGGCCGAGACGCAGGGCGCGCACACCGAGCCGCACCCGCACGAGTCCCCGTCCTCCATGACGATCCCGATGATCCTGCTCGCGGTCGGCTCGGTCTTCGCCGGTGGCTTCTTCTCCATCGGGGACCGCTTCCTGCACTGGCTGGAGCCGGTCACCGGGCACGATCACGGGCACGCGCCCATCAGCGCGGGCGTCGTCACCGGAGCCACCATGGTGTGCCTGGTGATCGGTGTGGGGCTCGCCTGGGTCCAGTACGGGCGCCGCGAGGTTCCCGTCGTCGCCCCGCGCGGCTCGCTGCTCACCCGCGCCGCCCGGCGCGACCTGCTCCAGGACGACTTCAACCACGTGGTCCTGGTGCGCGGCGGCGAGCACCTGACGCGCTCCCTCGTATACGTCGACCACACCCTGGTCGACGGGGTGGTCAACGGGACGGCGGCCTCCGTCGGGGGTCTGTCCGGTCGGCTGCGCAAACTCCAGAACGGCTACGTGCGCTCGTACGCCGTCTCGATGTTCGGCGGCGCGGCGGTCATTGCCGCAGTGACCCTGCTGATGAGGGCGGTCTGATACCGATGTCTTTTCCTCTGCTGACAGCGACGGCGGTACTGCCGGCCGTGGGCGCGATCGCCACGGCCGCCGTGCCGGCGAAGCAGCGCACCGCGGCCAAGTGGCTCGCGCTGCTGTTCTCGCTCGCCACCCTGGTGCTCGCGGCGGTGGTCGCGGTCCGCTTCGATCCTGGTGGCGGCCGCTTCCAACTGACCGAATCGCACGCGTGGATCAAGGACTTCGGAGTCCGCTACGAACTGGGTGTGGACGGCATCGCGGTGGCTCTCATCGCGCTGACCGCGCTGCTGATCCCGTTCGTGATCCTCGCGGGCTGGCACGACGCCGACCCGCAGGAGACCGGGAACACGAGGTGGCGGCCGACTCAGGGCTTCTTCGCCCTGATCCTCCTCGTCGAGGCGATGGTGATCATCTCCTTCGAGGCCACCGACGTCTTCGTGTTCTACATCTTCTTCGAAGCCATGCTCATCCCGATGTACTTCCTCATCGGCGGCTTCGGGGACCGGGCGGGCCCGCACGGCGAGAAGGAGGCCGCGACCCAACGCTCGTACGCGGCGGTCAAGTTCCTCCTCTACAACCTCGTCGGCGGCCTCATCATGCTGGCGGCCGTCATCGGCCTCTACGTGGTGGCGGGGAGCTTCTCGCTCTCGGAGATCGCCGAGGCCCGCGCGAGCGGTTCGCTCGACATGGCGACCAACACCGAGCGGCTGCTCTTCCTGGGCTTCTTCTTCGCCTTCGCGGTGAAGGCTCCGCTGTGGCCGCTGCACACCTGGCTGCCGAACGCGATGGGGGAGGCCACCGCCCCGGTCGCCGTACTGATCACGGCAGTTGTCGACAAGGTCGGTACGTTCGCGATGCTCCGCTTCTGCCTCCAGCTCTTCCCGGAGGCGAGCAAGTGGGCGACGCCGGTGATCCTGGTGCTCGCCCTGATCAGCATCGTCTACGGGGCGCTTGTCGCGGTCGGCCAGCGCGACATCAAGCGCCTGGTCGCCTACGCGTCGATCTCGCACTTCGGCTTCATCATCATGGGCATCTTCGCGATGACCAGCCAGGGCCAGTCCGGCGCGACGCTCTACATGGTCAACCACGGGATCTCGACGGCGGCGCTGATGCTGGTCGCCGGCTTCCTGATCTCGCGGCGCGGTTCGCGGCTCATCGCGGACTACGGGGGCGTGCAGAAGGTCGCCCCGGTGCTCGCCGGCACGTTCCTGATCGGCGGCCTGGCGACGCTCTCGCTGCCGGGTCTCGCGCCCTTCGTGAGCGAATTCCTGGTCCTGGTCGGCACGTTCACGCGCTATCCGGTGATCGGCATCATCGCCACGTTCGGCATCGTGCTCGCCGCGCTCTACACACTGGTCCTCTACCAGCGCACCATGACGGGCCCGGTGAAGCCGTCGACCGAGGGCATCGCGGACCTGCGGGTGCGTGAGCTCGCGGTCGTGGTCCCGCTGATCGGCGTACTGATCTTCCTGGGCGTCTACCCGAAGCCGCTCACCGAGCTGGTGAACCCGGCGGTCAAGCACACCCTGTCCGACGTCCACAAGAAGGACCCGAAGCCGGAAGTGGAGGCGGCTCACAAATGAGTGCACTGGTGAGTGCTACTTCCGTCCACAGCCTGTGGACAACGACGGCCGCGGGGCCCGTTCAGGAGGGGATCTCCAAGATCGACGCCCCGAAGATCGAGTACGCGCAATTGTCGCCGACCTTGATCGTCATCGGTGCCGCCGTCCTGGGGATCCTGGTCGAGGCCCTGGTGCCGCGCCGGTCCCGCTACTACGTGCAGGTGTTCCTCGCCGTCGTCGCCCTCGCGGCCGCCTTCGCGGCGGTCGTGGGGCTCGCGGCCGGCGGGTACGGGACGACGAAGGCACACATCGCGGCCATGGGCGCGATCGCCGTCGACGGGCCCGCGCTGTTCCTCCAAGGCGTCATCCTGCTCTCCGGGCTCGTCGCGATCTTCACGTTCGCCGAGCGGCGGCTCGACCCGGAGGCGCACGGCAACCGCGTCGACTCGTTCGCCGCGCAGGCCGCCTCCGTGCCGGGCAGCGACGGCGAGAAGGCGGCCATAAAGGCCGGGTTCACCACCACCGAGGTGTTCCCGCTGGCGCTCTTCGCGATCGCCGGAATGCTGGTCTTCCCCGCGGCGAACGACCTGCTGACGCTGTTCATCGCACTCGAGGTCTTCTCGCTCCCGCTGTACCTGCTGTGCGCCGTGGCCCGCCGCAAGCGGCTCATGTCGCAGGAGGCCGCGGTCAAGTACTTCCTGCTCGGCGCCTTCGCGTCCGCGTTCACCCTGTTCGGCATCGCGCTCCTGTACGGCTACGCGGGCTCCGTCTCGTACGCCACGATCGCGAGCGTCGTCGACGGCTCGATCCAGAACGTGGACCCGGCCCTCGCCGACACCATGGGCAATGACGCGCTGCTGCTCATCGGCATGGCGCTGGTCGGCATGGGCCTGCTGTTCAAGGTCGGTGCCGTCCCGTTCCACATGTGGACGCCGGACGTGTACCAGGGCGCTCCGACGCCGGTCACCGGGTTCATGGCGGCCGCCACGAAGGTCGCGGCCTTCGGCGCGCTGCTGCGCCTGCTGTACGTCGTCCTGCCGGGGATGCGCTGGGACTGGCGTCCGGTCATGTGGGCCATCGCCATCGTCACGATGCTGGGCGGCGCGATCGTCGCGATCACGCAGACCGACATCAAGCGGCTCCTCGCGTACTCCTCGATCGCGCACGCCGGCTTCATCCTGGCCGGTGTCATCGCGACGACGCCCGAAGGGGTCTCGTCCGTCCTCTTCTACCTGGCCGCGTACTCCTTCGTGACCATCGGCGCCTTCGCCGTGGTGACGCTGGTGCGCGACGCGGGGGGCGAGGCTACGCACCTGTCGAAGTGGGCGGGGCTCGGGCGCAGGTCCCCGCTGGTGGCCGCGGTCTTCGCGGTGTTCCTGCTGGCCTTCGCCGGTATCCCGCTGACCTCCGGGTTCGCGGGCAAGTTCGCCGTGTTCAAGGCGGCGGCCGAGGGCGGTGCGGGCGTGCTCGTCGTGGTCGGTGTCGTGTCCTCGGCGATCGCCGCGTTCTTCTACATCCGCGTGATCGTCCTCATGTTCTTCAGCGAGCCGAAGGCGGACGGGCCGACCGTGGCCGTGCCGTCGCCGCTGACCATGACGACGATCGGCGTGGGCGTGGCCGTCACGATCGTGCTGGGCCTCGCGCCGCAGTACTTCCTCGACCTGGCGGGCCAGGCCGGGGTGTTCGTGCGGTAGCGGTACGGCCGCCGTCGCGCGTGGTGGAGGCCCGGCCCCTGGGAGGGGGCCGGGCCTTCGCATGTGCGGGCCGCGAAGGGATCGGGACCCGAGCGCACTCCCAGCCTGTGGATAACTTTCCGGGGTGTCAGTCCGGACCCCTATCGTTACTGGAGAAGTCGAGACGAGCTGGACGCACGGGGGCAGGGCGATGGACGGGACACAGGGTATGAGCGAGGTGACCGGGAGCGAGGCGCTAGCCACGCTCCACCGGGTCTTCGGGTACGACGCCTTCCGCGGTGAGCAGGAAGCGATCATCGATCACGTGGTGGGCGGTGGGGACGCCGTCGTGCTCATGCCGACCGGCGGCGGCAAGTCGCTCTGCTACCAGATCCCGGCCCTGGTCAGAGCCGGTACGGGGATCGTCGTCTCGCCCCTGATCGCGCTGATGCAGGACCAGGTGGACGCGCTGCGGGCGCTCGGCGTGCGCGCCGGGTTCATGAACTCGACGCAGGACTTCGAGGAGCGCCGCCTCGTGGAGGCGGAGTTCCTCGCGGGCGAGCTCGACCTGCTCTATCTGGCGCCGGAGCGGCTGCGCCTCGACTCCACGCTCGGGCTGCTGTCGCGCGGCAAGATCTCCCTCTTCGCGATCGACGAGGCGCACTGTGTGGCGCAGTGGGGTCACGACTTCCGCCCCGACTACCTGACGCTCTCCGTGCTCGGCCAGAACTGGCCGGACGTGCCGCGCATCGCCCTGACCGCGACGGCGACGCACGCCACGCACCAGGAGATCACCCAGCGCCTCGGCATGCCGGACGCCAAGCACTTCGTGGCGAGCTTCGACCGGCCCAACATCCAGTACCGGATCGTCGGCAAGGCCGACCCGAAGAAGCAGCTCCTGAGCTTCCTCAAGCAGGAGCACGAGGGCGACGCGGGCATCGTCTACTGCCTCTCCCGCAAGTCCGTGGAGGCGACGGCCGAGTTCCTCAGCCGCAATGGCATCGAGGCGGTGCCGTACCACGCGGGCCTGGACGCGGGCACGCGTGCGAGGCACCAGTCGCGGTTCCTGCGCGAGGAGGGCCTCGTCGTCTGCGCGACCATCGCGTTCGGCATGGGCATCGACAAGCCGGACGTCCGGTTCGTCGCCCACCTCGACCTGCCGAAGTCCGTCGAGGGCTACTACCAGGAGACCGGCCGCGCCGGGCGTGACGGCATGCCGTCGACGGCGTGGATGGCGTACGGGCTTCAGGACGTGGTGCAGCAGCGGAAGCTGATCAACATGGGGGAGGGGGACGAGGCGTTCCGGCGCCGCGCCTCCGCCCACCTCGACTCGATGCTGGCGCTGTGCGAGACGGCGCAGTGCCGCCGGGCCCAGCTGCTCACCTACTTCGGGCAGGAGGGCGCCGAGTCCTGCGGCAACTGCGACACGTGCCTGTCGCCGCCCGAGACGTGGGACGGCACGGTCGCCGCGCAGAAGATCCTTTCGACCGTGGTGCGCCTGGAGCGGGAGCGGCGCCAGAAGTTCGGCGCGGGCCAGATCATCGACATCCTGCTGGGCAAGCGCAGCGCCAAGGTCATCCAGTTCGACCACGACCAGCTCTCCGTGTTCGGGATCGGCGAGGAGCTGGCCGAGACCGAATGGCGGGGCGTGGTGCGGCAGTTGCTGGCGCAGGGGCTCATCGCGGTCGAGGGCGAGTACGGGACGCTGGTGCTCACCGAGGAGAGCGGCTCGGTGCTGGCTCGGCAGCGGGAGGTGCGGCTGCGCAAGGAGCCGAAGCCGGCGCCCCGTGCGGCGACGGCCCGTGAGCGCAAGGCCAAGTCGCCCGCGGTCGAGCTTCCGGCGGAGGTGGCGCCGGTCTTCGAGGCGCTGCGCTCCTGGCGCGGCGCGCAGGCGAAGGAGCACGGGGTGCCGGCGTACGTCATCTTCCAGAACACGACGTTGGCCGAGATCGCACAGCAGCAGCCCACGTCGCTGGCGCAGTTGGGCACGATCGGCGGGGTCGGCGAGAAGAAGCTGGCGACGTGGGGGGAGGGTGTGTTGGGGGTTCTGGCGGGTCTGAGAGGTGAGCCCACCGGAGCGACGGGGGCCGCCTCCGGGGTGGCGCGGGGCGGCGACGAGTCCTGGCCCGACTATGTGGGCCAGGAGCCGCCGCCGGAGGATGAGCCGGTGCCGGAGGATGTCGACTGGTAGTGCGGGGTTGACGTCTCGGGGCTCTGCCCCGGGCCCCGCTGCTCAATCGCCGCAGGGGCTTACATTGCCCGCCCGGAGGCCTGCGCCGACGGCACGATCCGGCCCGTGACCTCGCCCAGTTGGACCCTCGCGCCGTCCGGGCCGGGGGCCCAGGCGGAGAGGGTGACCACGTCGCCGTCCTCCAGGAAGCCGCGCTTGCCGTCGGGGAGGTCGAGTGGCTGCTGCCCGTTCCAGGTGATCTCGATCAGGGAGCCGCGCTCGTTGTCCTCGGTGCCGCTGATCGTGCCCGAGCCGTAGAGGTCGCCGGTGCGCAGGGAGGCGCCGTTGACCGTCATATGGGCGAGCATCTGGGCGCCCGTCCAGTACATGCCGGAGAAGGGGGGCTCGGAGATCACCTGGCCGTTGAGGGTGACCGTGATACGCAGGTCGTAGCCGGCCGGGTCGGCGGCCGCCTCGGGGCCGCTGTCGTCCAGGTACGGAAGGAGCGGCACCGTCCGCTCCGGCGGGCCCACGCGGGCCGCGTCCAGGGCCTCAAGGGGGGTGATCCACGCGGAGATCGACGTCGCGAAGGACTTGCCGAGGTTCGGGCCGAGCGGCACCGTCTCCCAGCTCTGGATGTCGCGCGCCGACCAGTCGTTGAGGAGGCAGATGCCGAAGACGTGGTCCCGGTAGGAGGAGAGCGGGACCGGCGTGCCCTGCCGCGACGGGGCGCCGACCACGTAGCCGACCTCGGTCTCGATGTCGAGGCGGACGGACGGGCCGAAGACCGGTGCCGGGTCGGCGGGGGCCTTGCGCTGGCCCGAGGGGCGCACCACGTCCGTGCCGGAGACGACGACCGTGCCGGAGCGGCCGTGGTAACCCACCGGGAGGTGCTTCCAGTTGGGCTTCAGGGGCTCCTCGTCGGGGCGGAAGAGCCGGCCGAGGTTCGAGGCGTGGTTCTCCGAGGCGTAGAAGTCGACGTAGTCCGCGACCTCGAAGGGGAGGTGCAGCGTGACCGAGGACAGGGGGTGCAGGAAGGGGCGGACGACCTCGCGGTGGGCCGGGACCGTGACCCAGGCCGTCAGCGCGCGGCGCACGTCCGACCAGGTCGTACGACCGGCCGCGAGCAGGGAGTTGAGGTTCGGGCGGGCCAGGACCGAGACGTAGGGGGAGCCGAGGGCCGCGGCGGCGCCGCCCGCGTCCAGGACGTGGTCCCCTATCCGCACGCCCACCGAGCGCTCGGCACTCTCGGACGAGTCGAGGGAGAAGACTCCGTACGGAAGGTTGTGCGGGCCGAAGGGGTGGCCTTCGGGAAGGTCGAGTGGGTCCAGACGGTCGAGCGGGGTGTGCTCGGACGCGGACTCGGAGGTGGCTGCGGGTGCCATGCCTGCGGGCCTCACTTTCCATTCGGGTGCGCCACACGTTACGTGGGGGACACCGGTTCGCGGCAGTGCCTAAAGAGTTCGCAATGTCCGAATGACCCGTTGATGGAGTGGTGGGTTCCGGCTTAGCGTCATTGTCCGGTGGGCACGGACGGGCTGAACCCCGTATTCAAGGTCCGGGTCCAAGGGGGGACACGTGGGGGGACCCGTGGCCAGGAACGCCGGGAGTGTCAGCAGTGCTGGAAGCGTGCCGTTCGCCGTGGACCGTGATGTCCCGGGCCTGATCGTGAAGTTCGGCGACTACCCGCTGCACCACGGCGGAGTGGGCGCGATCCGTAGCCTGGGGCGCCTCGGCGTGCCGATGTACGCGATCACCGAGGACCGGTACACACCCGCGGCGGCCTCGCGCTACCTGCGCCGCGCCTTTCCCTGGCGCACGACGGGGACGGAGGAGCCGGAGCTGCTCGTCGACGGGCTGCTGCGGGTCGCCCGCCGGATCGGCCGGCCCGCGGTGCTGATCCCGACGGACGAGGAGGCCGCGGTCCTCATCGCCGAGCATCAGGACCCGCTCGCCGCCGCGGGGCTGCTCTTCCCGCGCGTGGAGCGGGAGTTGCCGCGCCGCCTCGCCAGCAAACAGGGGCTGCACGAGCTGTGCGTGGAGCACGGCATCCCGTCGCCGACGGCCGCGTTCCCGGCGTCGTACGCGGACATCGAGGAGTTCGCCGCGAAGGCCCGGTTTCCGGTCGTGGCGAAGAACCGGGAGGCGTTCACGCGGCGCTCGCGCCCCGCCGTCAACGGGACCACGAGGATCGCGACCGCGGAGGGGCTGCGCCGGCTCGCCCTCGAATGGGGCGAGAGGCCCGGCGTGATCCTCCAGGAGTACCTGCCGCGCGAGGACGCCGAGGACTGGATCGTGCACGCGTACTTCGACCAGGACTCCACGCCGCTCGCGATGTTCACCGGGGTCAAGGTCCGCTCCTGGCCGCCGCACGCGGGCATGACGGCGAACGCGTACGTGGTCGACAATCCGGAACTCGCGGACGTCGCCGCACGTTTCATCAAACAGATCGGCTTCACCGGAATCATCGACCTCGACCTGCGCTTCGACCGGCGCGACGGACAGTACAAGCTGCTCGACTTCAATCCGCGGATGGGCGCCCAGTTCCGCCTCTTCGAGAACGAGGCGGGGATCGACGTCGTCCGCGCCATGCACCTCGCGCTCACCGGCCGCACCGTTCCGGAGGGGGAACAGCGGGCGGGCCACCGCTACGTCGTCGAGAACATCGACCTGCCGGCCCTGCTGGCGTACCGGCGCAGCGGCTATACGACCCCGCACGCCCCGTCCCGAGCCAGCGGGACGGAGCTCGCGTGGTGGGCGGCCGACGATCCGCGGCCGTTCTTCACGATGCTCGCCCGGTTCGTACGGCCGGGGGCGAGACATCTGTACCAGCTGTGGCGGAGCAACCGCCGCGGCAGCGGGACCGGTTCGGGCGGCGCAAGCGGCGGCCGGACCCGACCGAGGCAAGCGAAGTAGATGACGCGGCGTCGTCCTGGGGAGGGGCTTCGTGAATCATCCGGTAGCAGTCATAGGGGCGGGTCCTTACGGCCTGTCCACCGCGGCGCACTTGAGGGCGCGCGGGATACCCGTCAGGGTCTTCGGGGAACCCATGGTGAGCTGGCGCTCGCACATGCCCGAGGGAATGATCCTCAAATCCGTGCCGTCCGCGTCGAACATCGACGCGCCGCAGCGCGGACACCACCTGGTCGACTACTGCGACGTGGCCGGGATCAAGCGGCTCGTCACGGACGAGGACCTGATATCCGCCGAGACGTTCGTCGCGTACGGCGACTGGTTCCAGAAGAAGCTGGTGCCCGACCTGGAGCGGGTGCGGGTCGTCTCCGTGGACCGGCGCGGGCGCGAGGGCTTCGAGCTGAAGCTGGACTCGGGCGAGCAGTTCACGGCGCGGGCGGTGGTCGTCGCCACCGGCCTGTCCGGCCTTGAGTACCTGCCGGGGGAGTTCGCCGCGGCCGTGCCGGACGGACCCGCCCCCACGGGCCCGGTCTCGCACAGCGCGCAGCACCACGACCTGTCCCGGTTCGCGGGCAAGGAGCTGATCGTCGTCGGGGCGGGCCAGTCCGCCCTGGAGACGGCGGCGCTCGCGGCGGAGGCGGGCGCGAGCGTGAAGGTGGTCGCGCGCGGCAGGGGCCGGGTGCGGTTCGGGGCGCCGCCCTGGCAGCAGCCGAGGCTGCGCCCGCAGACCCCGTTCGGCAACGCGTGGTCGCTCTACGCGCTCACGTACTACCCGCATCCGTACCGTCATCTCCCGCCGCAGGCACGGCACTTCCTGGTCAGGCGGGTGCTCGGGCCGCTGGGCGCGTGGTGGCTGAAGGACCGGTTCGAGGGCAAGGTCGCGGTGCGCGACGTCGCGGGGATCGAGCGGGTGACGGTGTCGCAGGGCGCGCCCGTCCTGAGCGTGCGCACGCACGGCGGCCGTGCCGACGAGCTGTCCGCCGACCATGTCATCGCGGCGACGGGATACCGGGTGGACCTGGCGGCGATGCCGTTCCTGGGGGAGGGGCTGCGCACGCGGCTCGCCACCAGCCGGGGCACGCCGCGGCTCGGCGCCGGCTATGTGTCGTCCGTCCCCGGCCTGTACTTCACGGGCATGCTGGGCGGGTCCTCGTACGGTCCCGTCATGCGCTTCGTCTGCGGCACGGAGTTCGCCTCGCCGCGGCTCGCCCGGCATCTGGCCGCGGCGCACGGGTGACCCGGTGGCATCGGCAACTACCGCCGGGTTCAACCCGGTTGACCGACTGGGGAGGTAACCCGAACAGATGACATCACGCCGTCGTGACCGGCCATCCCTTGCCGGCGCGGCCGGTACTCGACGGGTCCGGGGCGCGGGCGGTCCGTATTCTTCGGATCATGCCCGCACCCGCATATGCACTCATCGCCACTGACCTGGACGGCACGCTGCTGCGCGGCGACGACACGGTCTCCGACCGGACCCGCGACGCGCTGGCGGCAGCCGCCGCGGCGGGCGCCCGGCACATCGTGGTGACGGGGCGGCCCGCGCCCCGTGTGAAGCCGATCCTCGACGAGCTCGGCGGGAGCGGGCTCGCCGTGTGCGCACAGGGGGCGCAGCTGTACGACGGCGGACGGGACCGGCTGCTGTGGTCGCTGACGCTCGACCGGGACCTCGCCGAGCAGGCCATCGGGAAGATCGAGGCCGAGATCGGTCAGCTCTACGCGGCCGTCGACCAGGACGGGGTGGAGGGCCTCACGCTCATCGAGCCCGGCTACCTCATGCCGCATCCGACGCTGCCCGCCGTCCGGGTCCGGGGGCGCGCCGCGCTGTGGGAGCGGCCCATCAGCAAGGTGCTGCTGCGCCACCCGTCGCTGTCCGACGACGAGCTGGCCGCCGTGGCGAGAGCGGCGGTGGGGCCGCTCGCCACGGTCACCATGTCGGGGCCCGGGACGGTCGAGTTGCAGCCGCGCGGCGTGACGAAGGCGACCGGGCTCAGCCTCGCGGCGGAGCGGCTCGGGGCGGGGGCCGCCGACACGATCGCCTTCGGCGACATGCCGAACGACGTGCCGATGTTCGGGTGGGCGGGGCGCGGGGTGGCCGTGGCCAACGCGCACCCCGAACTCAAGGCCGTCGCCGACGAGGTGACCTCGTCGAACGAGGAGGACGGCGTGGCGGAGGTGGTCGAGCGACTGCTCACCCACCGCGCCCTGGGCGCCAGGCCCTAGGCCCCCAGCGCCGCGAGCCCCGCGAGGGCCAGGCTGCCCACCAGCGTGAAGAGGCCGGCCCGGATGTACCGGTACTTGCGGGCCAGGATCGTGCTGACGTCGTGGAACTGCGTGAGCAGCCACTCGACCGGCGCCGCGCCCGCACGCGAGACGAGCCGGGCCAGCGTCTCGACCGTGGCGCCGCGCAGCGCGTCCCCGTAGTACGTGACCTGCTCGCCGCCCGGGGCGCGGCGCGTGCCCGAGTAGGGCAGCACCGCGCAGATCAGCAGCCCGATCCCGGTCAGCCAGGCCGCACCGGCCACCACCCACAGCGCCAGGCCGGAACCGGCGGCCGAGCCGATGCCGCGGGTGCCGACCAGGACCGGCAGGGTCAGCCCGCCGGACAGCAGCACGGAGGCCTTCGTGTCCGCGCGGGTCAGGTCGGCGCGGGCCGCGTCGAGGAGGCGCTCGGCGACGTAACGAGAGGGGTCGGTGTCCTCGCGGCGGGGTGCGGGGAGCGTCATCGCGTCTCTCCGGTGGGCGGCTCGGCGGGCTGCTCGTACGCCTCCGACGCGTCCGGCGCGGGCTGCGTGGGCACGGCGGGCGGCGGGGACGAGGGCATCGGCGGGGCATCCACCGGCGGGGGCGTGGGAGCGGGCGCGTCGGCGGGCTCCTCCTTGAACAGCGGCACCGAGGAGTCCTCCGGTTCGGGCGGCGTCGGCAGCGCGGTGGCCGGCTGCGGCAGGCCCTGCCCCAGGGCGTTGCCCGACGTGGCACGGGCGAAGTCGATCAGCCGCCGCACCTGGTCCTCGACCTGGTGGCGCTGGACCACGCCCGCGTCGATCAGTCGGCTCAGGTAGTCGAGCGCCCCGGTCCGCTGCTCCTTCGCCTGCTCCTGCAACTCCCGCAGGATCACGCCCGCCTGCGTGGGGTCGGTGGCCAGCAGGTACTGGTACTGGGTCGCCTCGCCGCCCTCGATGAGCCGTCCCGCGAACTCCATGTTGGCCTGCGTACGCAGGTGGTGGGCCTTGTCCTTGGCCATGTCGACCTCGGTGGTGTGCGACACGGCGATCATCTCGCCCATGTGCTTCTGGGCGGCCGCCCCCAGGTCGATGCGGACGAACACCTGGGTGCTGAGGCCGAGGCTCGCGCCGAAGTCCGCCCAGCGTCCCGTGGACAGCTCGTCCTGGATCGCCTCGTCGGCCGCCTGGGCCCGGTCGAGGCCGTACTGGCGGGAGACGCCGCGCAGCCGGGCGAGGAGCTCGGGGCGCAGCATCTGCTCGACGTTCACCACCCGCTTCTCCGCGGCGAGATGGAAGTCCCGCACCTCCCAGTTGACGTCGGCCTCCGCCACGAAGTCGGCGCGGTCGCCGCGCGAGGGCAGGGCCACGCGGAAGGAGACCTGATGCTGGCCGCGGGCGATCCAGCACACCGAGGTGGGCTTCCCCATGAACGGCTTGTTGACGTGTTCGGCGCCGCGGACCGTCACCACGCTGTGGCCGCTGTTCTTGTAGAACATGACGGAGGCGACCTGTGCGCTGCGGTGCTTGTAGCCGTTCTCGGGGGCGAACTCCCGGATGAAGGGCCCGAGCAGCGGATAGGGCAACTGGATCTCGGTGCTCCGGTTGTAGGGGTTGGGGTGGCCCCATTGGTTCATCGCCATCAGCGTGTGCCTTCTCCCTGGACCGCGCCGCGCAGCAGGCGGGCGTGGTCCTCGGCCAGTGGTGTGTAGTGGTCCTGCGTCAGTTCCGTCAGCAGCGAGAGCAGGCGCCCCCTGTCGTCCTCGGTGTGCACCAACAGGCCGAGGAACCAGGCGAGTTGACGGGCCCAGGGCTGTCCCTGGGAGCCGGTCGCCCAGTCCTCGACGATGCCGAGCGCGGCCTCGTAGGAGCGGCTGGTGTTGAGCGCGGTCCACAGCAGGCCCGCGATCGCGGGGGCCCGGTCCCTGTCCGCGGCGGCGAGGGCGATCATGAGCGGGGTGTCGCCGAGGTCCTCCAGGCCGGGCGCCGGGTTCCAGACGGTGGCGACCGGGGTCTGCGCCAGGCTGAGCGTGCTGACCAGGCCGAGGTTCTGCTCCTCCGTACGAGGGTGGCCGAGCCAGGACCTGATGCGCTGGTGCGGGAGCGGGTCCAGGGTGGTGCCCGCCAGCTGGGCGACGGACTCGGCGGCGTCGCCGCGCAGCCCCGCGACGTCGCGGAACTCCTCGCCCTCCGGTTTGCCGCCGCCCTTCCAGGTGCCGATCGCCGCCAGCAGGTCGAGGGACTCGCCGAGGGAGTCGGTGGCGCGGCCCCGGCCGAGGACGGTGGCCGCGGTGCGGCGCAGCCCCGCGGAGCCGAACCGGGCCCAGCTGCGCACCAGCGAGCCGATGGCCGGGCCGACCGCGGGGTCCGTGACGGCCAGGTCGAGGGCGGTGGCGGCGAACTGGCGCCTGCGCCACTGGGGCGAGGCGGCCATCGGGTGGATCAGTTCCTGCACCGTGTCGGCGCAGTCGAGGCGGCACAGCATGCCCGCGGTCACCGCCGCCCGCACCCACACCTGCGCGCGGGGGTCGTCGCAGAGCGAGCCCAGCCAGCGAAGGACGGGGCCGCTGGCGCCGGGCCGGTGCTCCCAGAGGTGTTCCAGGACGGCCCCGGCGAGCCGGTCCCCGGCGAAGCGGACCGTACGCACGGGGACCTCGGCGTCGCCGAGCGACTCGGTGCCCGGTTCGGTGACGGCGCGTGCGGAGGCGAGCCGGGCCGCGAGCCCGTCGTTGAACACGGGCCGCCCCGGCGTGCTGTCCGGCGCGGTCGTGACGGCGAACTCCCAGGCCAGCTGTTCGGTGGCCTCGGCGACCGCGCTCACGGACGCCCCGCCGAGCACGGCGAGCGCGATCCGGAAGGCGGCCTCGCGCAGCCGGGGCAGGCTCTCCGACGTCACGCCCCCTGCGAACCACTCGGCGGCCTGGGCGGCGGCGAAATCCCGGCAGGCGGCGAGGAACTGGGCCTCGGTGAGCGTGCCGTCGACGTGCTCCACGATTCGTTCGGCGAGCCGTGCCGCCTCGTCCGGCAGCAGCGTGCCGAGCCCGAGGGCGGCACGCACCTTGTCGGTCCCGGCGAGGCTGCGGCCGAGCGGCGCGCGCTCGCGCAGCGTCACGTCCAGGCGCCGCTCCAGGACGCCGGTCGGGTCGGGGGGAGTGTGGGCGACGTGGTGGCGGCCCGGCACGGGTGCCGTCACGCCGGGCTCCGGGGCGGCGAGCAGCACGGCGAAGGCGCCGCGCTCGGCCAGCGCGTCGCGCAGCCGGTCGAGTTGGACGTCGCTCGGCGCGGTGGCCGGTTCCATCGCGTATCCGTGCCCCCGCGCGATGTGTTCGCCGTCGAGGTGGTCGAGTTCCGTGGCGGGGGCAAGGCGGGAGACCTTGCCGCGCGTCACGTCGTCGAGGAGGGACAGCGCGGTGAACATCCGGCCCGTGCCGGGCCGTCCGTGCAGCACGACGAGGTGGTTGCCGCTCAGATTCCGCTTCAGGTCCGGGTAGTCGTCCGGAGCGCAGTAGGTGTCACGGACCCGGCGCAGCTCCTCGTCGGCGACGGGGCCCGCGAGGAGCCGGCCGGTGCCGCCCGCAGGGGACCCGTAGAAGTTGATGGTGCCGACCTGGCCGGCTCCCACGTAGGTGCTGTCGTCGCGCAGCTCGAAGGCCGTGCGGGTGGCGCGATACGTGCGGGAGGCCGCGGACGCGGACTCGGGCAGCTCGCCGTCGGGGAGGTCGGAGGCCTGGGCCGCGCCCAGCTTGTCGTCCTTCGCGTCCCGCGGGGCTTCGGCTTCCTTCTCCGGTCCTGGCGCCCGGTCGGGGCCCGGGGCTTTGTCCTCGCTCACCGCTCACCGTCCGCGGTGCGCCCGAAGTTGATCGTGTTGATGCTGCCCACGTCGGAGATGACGTTGCCGCTGCCGGTGTGCGTGATCGTGTGATGGGGCGCGGGCGCGGCGGGCGGGGTGCTGTCGGCGGCCCGCGGCTCCGGCGCACGGGGGCTCTCGTCGGCGGCCTCGGGCGGCGGCCCGTCGAGCCCCGCCACCTGCATCCACACGGTCTGCACGCCTTCTTGCAGCCGCACCTGGTACCGGCGGTACCGGTCGGGCTCCACCCAGCGCCCGCCCCGCACCACGGCGTCCTGGTAGAGCCCGTCGGAGACGGCCACGAGGAGCGCGCGGCCGGTGGCCGCACCGAGCACGGACTTGGCGGTGTCGCTGTTGCCGATGCGGCAGGCCAGGTCCACGGCACGCCCCGACCAGCCGTGCGCGTCGACGGCGACGGGCCCGATGGTGATGCCCGCGCGCAGCAGGATGTCCTCGCGGCGGCCGCGGTTGGCGGCGCGCAGGTCCTGGTGCAGGTACTCGAGCCACTCGCCCAGTACGCGGGTGGGGGAGACCGACGGGTCGAGCAGGGCGAGCAGCCCGTCGCCGCGGTCGTCCGCGCGGTACTGCTCGGGGGCGATCCTGGCCTGTTCGAAGGCGCCGCGGGCCAGTCCGTGCAGGGTGGCGCGCAGGGCGGGACGCTCGGCCTCCGGGATCCGGCTCGAACCCTGTACGTCGAGGCTGATGTTGAGTCGGTACTGGGCTTCGGGCTCCATGCGTGCTCCAACTACGGCTGTGGGGAGAGGCGGTGGGGAGAGAAGGGTCGGGAGGCGGGGTGGGGCGGATGTTCACTGTCCCCGAGCGGCGGGGGTCCCGCTGTATCCGTTTACACACCCGGCGCCCCGCGACGGCAACGGGCCGGTGACAGCGGCACGTTGTGTCACCCCGGGCCCTCCGCCCCTGCCATCAGACGCAGCGGTTCCAGGCTCGCGACCCGCAGCACACTCGGCCCCGTCTCCACGAGTCCGCGCTCGCGCAGCAGCCGCAGCGCCTTGGCGACGGCGTCGCGGGTGCAGCCGACGGTGGCGGCGAGTTCGTGCTGGGCGAGCGGGAGCGTGATGGCCAGAGCGGGGCCCTGCGCCGTCCCGGTGCGCTCGGCGAGCTCGACGAGGGCCCGGCACAGGCGCTGCACCACCGTGAGGGAGGCGAGTGCGCGGCGCTCCCGGTCGGCGCTGCGCAGCCGCTCGGTCAGCTGGCCGAGGACGAGCGCGGTGGCGTGCGGCCGCGCCGACAGGAACCGCCGGAAGGCGTCCGCCGGGACGATCAGGCCGGTCGTGGGGCTGAGGGTGGTGACGGACGCGCTGCGCGGCCGGCCGTCCAACGCGGCCATCTCGCCGATGAGTTCACCCGCGCTGCGCAGCCCGAGGATGAGCTGCCCGCCGCGCTCGGTGGCGAGCCAGACGGCGCACCAGCCCTCCAGGAGGAGGACGAGGTGGGTGCTGCGGTCGCCTTCGAGGAGCAGCGTCTCGTGTGCGGCGAAGGAGCGCGTCGTCCCCAAGGACGTCAGTGTCGCCCGGTCCGCGGGGGACAGTTGTGGCAGAAAGCTCTGCTCTTGCCCGAACAACCCCATCCGACCCTCCCCCGACCTGCGCATTCGAACACAGCGTAGTCACCGGGGAGGCAGTCGCGGGCGCGAATGCGGGGACGGACGGGGGAGGTTGGGAGCACGGGCCCGATGCGGGGCCCGTACTCCGGTGGGGTCCGGCCGGGGCCCGCGACCCCAGCAAGATCCGTCGGAAGGGCCCTAGGGTCCTTCTGACGGATCAGGCTGGGCCCCGGAGGCCGTGTCATTCGGCTCCCTGAGTGGGGTCTGGTGCGTGCAGCTGCAAGGCGGAGGAGGGCGTCAACGCGGAGCGTTGGCAACCGACGACAACGCAGCAGATGCGCGTACCAGACCCCGCGACCCCAGCAAGATCCGTCAGAAGGGCCCTAGCCCGCCGTGCGCGGAATCCGCTTCTCCCACGTCCGGTGGAAGACGACCTCGTCGCCGTCGCGGCACACCACCTCGCTCGACGTGAGGAACTCGGTGTCCGTGCAGGTGATCTCGGAGCGGGTCTCGACGCGGGCGTCCCAGCCGAACTCCGGTCGGTGCAGGCGGATCGCCCAGTCGGAGCGGGTGCGCGCCGACAGCGGGTCGTCCTCGTTGATGACGTACGTCTCCAGCGCGTCCTCGGTGAACTCCAGGCCGTCCGGGTACAGGCGCGTGCCGCCGTAGCGCGGGTCGACCTCAAGGCGCCATTCGCCCTTGGCCACGTCCCGTACGACGAGGCGCTCGGGCCGCGGCCCCTCAAGGGTCTCCGGGTAGACCACGCCGAGCGGCTCCGACTGCTCGGGGCCTTCGAAGGCGATCTCGCCGCCGGGTTCGGCGCCGCGTACCGGCAGCTCCAGCGCGCTGCCGACCGGGTCGAGCGTGAACCCGGCCTCGGAACCGGCCTGCGGCCAGATCCACGGCCAGTACGCCGAGGAGACCGCGAGCCGGATGCGGTGGCCGGCCGGGAAGGCGTGGCCGATGCCGTTCAGCTCGAAGGTGACGTCCTCGGTCGTGTCCGGGGTCCACGGCACGTTCTCGGAACGGCCGTGCCGGGAGGACAGGTTGAGGACGCCCCGCGTCACGAGCGTCGAGGAGCCGTCGGGGGCCACGTCGCACAGCCGCGCCACGACCTGCCCGCGCTCCACCGGACACGTGAGGCGCAGCGTCACGCTCGGTCTGCCGAGCACTCGCACCTCGTCCGGCACCTCGAACTCGAAGCACGCCGACTTCGCGTCCTCCTCGCGCTGGTCGGGCGGCAGGTCGGCATCGTTCCCGAACGGGAAGAAGCGGCCCGCGTCGAGGCCCGTGTGCTGCGGGGAACGCACGATCTGGGGCGGGCCCTGGAGCGCGTACGAGACGGGAGCGACGTTCGGCGACGGCCACGACGAGTCGCCGACCCAGCGGCCGGGCAGCTCCGGGTACACGGTCGCCGGCGGGTGCGAGTCGCTGATCCAGGAGCGCAGCTTCGGCTTCGCCATGACGCCGGTGTCGTCGCCCTTCAGCCAGTGGTCCCACCAGCGCAGGGTCTCCTGGAGGAAGCCGATGGCCGGGCCCGGCGGCAGGCCGCGGTCCGGGTACTGGTGCGACCAGGGGCCGATGATGCCGCGCATCTGCTCGTCCGGGAGGTGCTCGGCGAGCCGCAGCACCGTGTCCCGGTACGGGTCGTGCCAGCCGCCGACCGCGAGCACGCCCGCCTTGATCGCGGAGTAGTCCTCGCAGACGCTGCCGTGCCGCCAGTAGTCGTCGCGGGTCTGGTGGTCGAGCCACGTGTGGATGAACGGGTCGACGGCCTCCAGGCGCTCCGTCCACATGTCCTTCCAGCCGTCGCCCACGAACTGCGGGTCCGGCGGCCGGGACACGAACGCGAGCATCGTCGCCGCCCACGCGTGCATGTCCACGGCGAGCACGGAGCCGCCCATGTAGTGCACGTCGTTGTCGTAGCGGTCGTCCGCCGAGCAGACCGTCACGATCGCCTTCAGCGGCTCGGGCGCGAGGGCCGCGATCTGGAGAGAGTTGAAGCCGCCCCAGGAGATGCCGAACATGCCGACCTTGCCGGACGACCAGGGCTGCGCGGCGAGCCAGTTCACGACCTCGACGCCGTCGGCGAGCTCCTGCGCGTCGTACTCGTCGCCGGGCATGCCCTCGGAGTTGCCGTGGCCGCGCACGTCGACGCGCACGGAGGCGTAGCCGTGGCCCGCGTACCAGGGGTGGCGCTGCCAGTCGCGCGGCGCCGTCCAGTCGGAGAGCCGGTAGGGGAGGTATTCGAGGAGCACCGGCACCGGTTCCTCGGTCACCGGGCGCCATACGCGGGCGAAGAGCGTCGTCCCGTCGGACAGGGGTACGCGGATGTCCTCGCGGACCGTTCCGAAGGGGAACTCGGTCCGGATGGTGGGAGTCGTCGTCATGGGAGAACCTCAGTGAACGGGGTGCATGGTGCGGCGCAGCCAGGGCGCCAGGGCGATCACGGCGATACCGACCGCGACCGCGATGGCGCCGTTGACGCCGAAGTAGGCGGGGTTCGAGACCTCGCCGTAGAGCTTGACGACCTGGGCCTGGATCCCGTTCGCGAGTGCGAGGGACAGGAACCACAGAGCCATGGTCTGGCTGGCGAAGGCCTGCGGGGCGAGCTTGGTCGTCGCGGACATGCCGGACGTCTCCACGAGGATGTCGCCGAGGCCGAGCAGCAGGTACGAGCCGACGATCCACCAGACCGCCATCTTGTACGTGTCGTCGCTGTGCCCGGACGTCGGCAGCACCATCAGGAGGAACGACAGGCCGCCGAGGACCACGCCGATCGCGATCTTGTTGGAGGCGTGCGGCTGGCGCGGGCCCATGCGCGCCCAGACGGCGGCCACGACGGGCGCGAGCGCCACCTCGAAGGCGCCGAGCGCGGAGGCGTACCAGCCGGCCGGGAAGTCGAAGCCGAGGATGGTCGTCTCGGCGTTCGTCGAGGCCAGCAGGATCATCGTCGAGTACGCCTGGAACAGGATGAAGTTGAAGGCGACCGAGGCGATGAAGAGCACCAGGTAGGGCTTGAGCCGGCCGCGCTCCTCGGCCGTGACCCGGGGGCTCTTGAACATCACCACGAAGTACACGACCGGCGCGATCACCGAGATGTACGTGAGGAGGTCGACGAAGCGGCCCATGGTCAGCCACCCGGCCAGTGCCAGGGCGACCGCGACGGCGGCCACCACGACGGCGCCCACGATCATCAGCCGCACCGCCCGGCGCATCCCCTCGGGCGGCAGCGCGTACTCGGCGGCGTCCGTGCGCCCGGCCAGGTGACGGCGCCCGGCGACGTACTGGATCAGGCCGAACGTCATGCCGATGGCGGCGGCGGAGAAGCCCCAGTGCCAGCCCTTGTGGTCGCCGAGCCAGCCGGTGATCAGCGGTCCGGCGAAGGCGCCGATGTTGATGCCCATGTAGTAGAGCGCGAAGCCGGCGTCGCGGCGTTCGTCGGTGGTCCGGTACAGCTTGCCGACCATCGAGGCGACATTCGGCTTGAGCAGTCCGGTACCGGCGCTGATCAGGCCGAGCCCGACCCACGTCATCGTGGGCGTCGGCACCGCCATCGAGTAATGTCCGCAGGCGATGAGGATGCCGCCCCACAGGACGGCGCGGTACGAGCCGAGGATCCGGTCGGCGAGCCAGCCGCCCCCGACCGAGACGAGGTAGACGAGCGTGCCGTACGCCGCCGAGACCGAGGCCGCGTTGCCGGGGTCCATGCCCATGCCGCCGTGCGCGACGGTGTCGGCGAAGTACAGGACGAGGATCGCCTGCATGCCCAGGAACGAGAAGCGTTCCCAGACCTCCAGGCCGGACAGCGTGAGCAGCCCCCTCGGCTGGCCGAAGAAGGCCGTGTCGTCGCCGGGCGGCGGGGCGCTGTCCGTGTCGTGCTCGGTGTGGGACAAAGTGCGTACTCCAGGTCGTCTGTGCTGATCAAGAACATACCGGTGGTGTCTCGAAGCCGCCTGGTCCAGGGTGTTCGGGCGGGCGCCACCTGTGATCGAAACGCGACCGGATACGCTGACTTGAGTGATGGCAGCGACACATCGACAAACCGTGTCATCGACCGAATGATCGACCGAGTTCGCCATGTGATCGTCAGCAGACAGGAGACCCACTCGTGACCGTCGTCGGGACTTTCGGTCTTAGCGTGCGGGACCAGGCTCTCGAAGCCGATGTCCAGGCCGGATTGACGGCTGTCGAGGAGGGACTGCTCGAAGCCACCAAGAGCGAGGTTCCCTTCATCACGGAGGCCGCCCAGCACCTGGTGCGGGCCGGTGGAAAGCGGTTCAGGCCGCTGCTCGTGACCCTCGCGGCCCAGTTCGGCGACCCGTACGCGCCGGGCATCGTGCCCTCAGCCGTCGTCGTCGAGCTGACGCATCTCGCGACGCTCTACCACGACGACGTGATGGACGAGGCGGACGTGCGGCGCGGGGTGCCGAGCGCCAACCAGCGCTGGGGCAACTCGGTGGCCGTGCTCACCGGCGACTTCCTGTTCGCCCGTGCCTCGCACATCCTGGCCGACCTCGGTCCGGACGCCGTCCGGATCCAGGCGGAGGCGTTCGAGCGGCTCGTGACCGGGCAGATCCTGGAGACGGCGGGTCCTGCCGACGGGCGCGACCCGGTCGACCACTACCTCGACGTGCTGAGCGGCAAGACCGGCTCGCTGATCGCCGTGGCCTGCCGCTTCGGCGCGATGATGTCCGGCGCGGACGAGACCGTCGTCGACGTCCTCACCCAGTACGGGGAGCGGCTCGGCGTCGCCTTCCAGCTCGCCGACGACGTCCTGGACATCGCCTCCGACTCGCACGAGTCCGGGAAGACGCCCGGCACCGATCTGCGCGAGGGCATCGCCACGCTGCCGGTCCTGCGGCTGCGCGAGCGGGCCGAGCGGCTCGGTCTCGCGGAGGACAAGGAGCTGGTCGAGCTCCTGGACTCGGACCTCGGGGACGACGAGCGGCTCGCCGAGGCGGTCGCGCGGCTGCGGGCGCATCCTGCGTTGGAGCAGGCTCGGCGGGACACGGTTCGCTTCGCGGAGGAGGCGAGGGCGGCGTTGGTGCCCCTGGTGGAGTGCGAGGCGAAGGCCGCGTTGGTGGAGCTGTGTGACGCGGTGGTGCACCGGGCGGGTTGACCGTCCGCCGGTTGCGGGGCTCTGCCCCGGACCCCGCGCCTCAATCGCCGGCGGGGCTTGAAAGATCGGGGCGCTGCCCCGGGCCCCGCGCCTCAATCGCCGGCGGGGCTTGAAAGGTCGGGGCTCTGCCCCGGGCCCCGCGCCTCAATCGCCGGCGGGGCTTGAAAGATCGGGGCGCTGCCCCGGGCCCCGCACCTCAATCGTCGGCGGGGCTTGAATTTGGCTGAGCTTGTGACGTAGGTCACCTTTGCGTGTTGAGTGCTGCCCCGAACCCGTCCGTACCCACCCCCGAAGGCCGACGCAGGGGGCGTCGGCCCGGTAGGGGGAGAACTGAACATGGGGACATTGGGCACACGCATGATCGCGGTCGCGGCCGTCGTCGGCGCCGCGGGCGTCACCGGGATCGCCGCGCCGCAGGCCTTCGCCGCGCAGCCGGGGGCCACCGGGACCGTCCTCGCCACCAGCCTCAACGGGGCCAACGAGGTGGCCGGTGGGGACAAGGACGGCGCCGCCCTGGAGTTCGTCCGGGTCAGGGGCGACCAGGTGTCCGTCGCCGTGAAGTGGCGGGGTGTCGGGAAGCCGACCGCCCTGCACCTGCACGAGGGCGCCAAGGGTGCGAACGGCGGCGTACGGGTCGACTTCACCAAGGTGCTCGGCGGCGCGAAGGGCCACCGTGCCACCGGCTCCGTCACCGTCAAGGACGCCGCGCTGCTGGACCGGCTCACCACCGACCCCGGAGCGTTCTACGCCAATCTGCACACGGCCGCCTTCCCCGACGGAGCCGTCCGCGGACAGCTCCACCGGGTCACCGAGCCGACCGACTTCGGCCGCGCCCTCGACAACTTCCAGGCGTCCGTCGTGCGCGGCCGGCAGATCTACGAGTGCAAGGTGGACCCCGCCACCGGCAAGGCCGCCTTCGCGCAGCGCGATGTCAGCGCCGTGCTCGCGGGGCACATCCGGCACTCGTTCACCGCGCCCAACTCCGGCGTGCCGCAGTGGGTGGCACCCGACGGCAGCGCCGTGACCGGGGCGGTCGTCTCCCGTACGCCGAACGGGGCGGACAATATCGCCGAACTGGACCTCAAGGCCACCCGGTCAGGCAAGCCGCGCGGGCTGCTCGCGGACACCGTCGAGATCCTGCGCCTCAACACCGTGGGCGGAGTGGCCCCTTCGGGAAGCTGTGACCCCGGGGCCGTCGTGGGCGTGCCCTACAGGGCGGACTACGTGTTCGTGAACGGCTGAGCGCACCCGTCCGCGTACCGCGATCGGCGGCGTCGCCCCCTACGGGTCGGGGGCGACGCCGCCGTGGTGTGTCATCCCGTAGGTGTACGCGGAGTTGATCCCGGGGTCTGACGCTTCCTTGTGGCCGGTTTGGTCAGATTGGGTACACCACTCCAGACCAATCCGGGTGAGAATGGCGGCTCGGGGTGGACGCAGACTGGACGAGTGCACAGGACGGTAAGCCGCCGCCGATCACGGAGGTAGGGCAAGAAGATGGCACCGTACGCATCCGAAGACAGCGAGAGCGGTACGCGCCGCCGCAAGGCCGTGCGATACGCGGTCCCCGTCGCCGTGGTGGGGGTGGCCGCGGCGACCATCGGGCTCGTTCCGGCGCTCGCCAGCTCGGGCGACCCGGACCTTCCCGACATCACCGCGCGACAGCTCATCGAGAAGATCGCGAAGTCCGACACCGAGCAGCTCTCCGGCACCGTGAAGATCTCGACGGACCTGGGCCTGCCCTCGGTCGGCGGCGCCGCGGGCGGCGGGCTCATGAGGGGCGGGGAGCAGGAGGGCGGCAAGTCCTCGGCCGACCCGCAGTCGAAGCTGACCGAGCTGGCCACCGGCTCGCACACGCTGCGCGTCGCGGCGGACGGCCCGGACAGGCAGAAGCTGTCGGTCCTCGACGACACGTCCGAGTACAGCGTGATCCACAACGGCGACGACGTGTGGGCCTACGACAGCAAGTCCGACGAGGCGTACCACGCCCGGCACAAGCAGGGCGCGGGCTCCGGCGAGCACGCGAAGAAGGCCCCGAAGGGCGTTCCGGCCACGCCGAAGGAGCTGACGGACGAGATCCTCAAGGCCGGCGGCGACACCACGTCGTTCTCGGTCGACGGCACCTCGCAGGTCGCGGGCCGGGACGCGTACCGGCTTCAGATCAAGCCGAAGCAGTCCGGTTCGACGGTCGGCGCGATCACCGTGTCCGTGGACGCGAAGACCGGTACGCCGCTCAAGTTCAGCCTGACCCCGGCGGGCGGCGGCGCTGCCGTCGTCGACGCGGGCTTCACCAAGGTCGACTTCGCGAAGCCGGCGGCCTCCACCTTCGACTTCAAGCCGTCGAAGGGCACGAAGGTCACCGAGGCCGACGAGCTGAAGAAGGCGCCGCGGCACGAGGGCGCCGCCAAGCCCGAGGCGCTGAAGGCCGGCGGTCTCGACGACCTGAACGTCATCGGCAAGGGCTGGACCTCGGTCGCCGAGCTGAAGCTGCCGAAGGAGGCCGCGGGCCTTGCGGCGGGCAAGGGCTCGGCCGAGATGCCGCCCGACGCGCAGAAGTTCCTGAACTCCCTGGGCGACCGGGTGAAGGGCGAGTTCGGCTCCGGCACCGTCTACTCGACCCGCCTCGTGAACGTACTGGTCACCGAGGACGGGAAGGCGTACGCAGGTGCGGTCACCAAGGACGCGCTGGTGAAGGCGGCGAACGCGGGCTGAGTCAGCGGTGGTTCACGGTGAGGGGGTGGTGCGCACCACCCCCTCACCCGTATGCGTAGGAGGGGCATGGAGGAGCAGCCGGTCATCGAGACGCGGGAGCTCAGCAAGCGGTACCGGGGCGGACAACTGGCCGTCGACGGGCTCAGTCTGAGCGTCCCGCGCGGCGCCGTCTTCGGCTTCCTCGGGCCGAACGGCTCCGGAAAGACCACCACCATCCGGATGCTGATGGGCCTGATCGAGCCGAGCTCGGGGTCCGCCCGGGTGCTCGGCCACTCCATGCCGCGCGCGGTGCGGACCGTGCTGCCGCAGGTCGGCGCGCTGATCGAGGGGCCCGCCCTGTACGGCTTCCTGTCCGGCAGGGACAACCTGCTGCGCTACGACGCCGCCGACCCGACCGCCGACCCGCGCACCCGCAAGGAGCGGGTCGGGCAGGCGCTCGACCGGGTGGGCCTGACGGCCGCGGCGGGCAAGAAGGCGAAGGCGTACTCGCTCGGCATGAAGCAGCGGCTCGGCCTGGCCGCCGCCCTGCTCACGCCGCGCCGCCTGCTCGTCCTCGACGAGCCGACGAACGGACTCGACCCGCAGGGCATGCGCGAGATCAGAACCCTGGTCCGTGAACTGGCCTCCGACGGCACCACCGTTTTCCTCTCCTCGCACCTCCTCGACGAGATCGAGCAGGTCTGCACGCACGCGGCGGTGATGGCGAAGGGCCGCCTCCTCACCCAGGGTCCTGTCGCCGAACTGGCCGCGGGTGTGCGCGGAAAGCTCGCCGTCACCACCCCGGACCCGGCCGACGCCGCCCGCGTCCTCAAGGAGCACGGGCTGACCGTCCTCGGCACGGAGGAGGAGCGGGTCACGGCCGAACCACCGCCACCCGACACGGACCTGGCGGATCTCAACACGGCACTGGTCACTGCGGGCGTGCGCGTGCGCGGCTTCGGCGTCGAGCGGGCCTCGCTGGAGGACGCGTTCGTCGCGCTGACAGGGGAGGGCTTCGATGTCGCGGGCTGAGACGACGCGGACTGAGACGACGCGGACTGAGACGACGCGGGCCGAGACGGTGCGGGCGCCGAGGCCGAACCCCCTGTGGACGCTCGGCCTGCTGCGCAGCGAGCTGACCGTGACCCTGCGCCGCTGGCGCACCCTCGCGCTGCTCGCGGTCCTCGCCGGTGTGCCGGTCCTGATCGGCGTCGCCGTGAAGATCGAGACGAACGGGGACGGGGCGGCAGGCGGGGGCGGCGGTCCCGCGTTCATCGCGCAGATCACGAACAACGGCCTGTTCCTGGTGTTCACGGCGCTCGCCGCGACGCTCCCGTTCTTCCTGCCCATGTCGGTCGGCGTCGTCGCGGGCGACGCGGTGGCCGGGGAGGCGAGCGCGGGGACGCTGCGCTATCTGCTGGTCGCTCCCGCGGGCCGGACCCGCCTGCTGCTGACCAAGTACGCGACCGTGCTCGCCTTCTGCCTGCTCGCGACGCTGGTGGTGGCGGTCTCGGCGCTCCTCACCGGGGCGCTGCTGTTCCCGCTGGGCGACGTGGTCACCATCTCCGGCACCCGGATCGGCTTCGGCGAGGGGCTGTGGCGGGCGTTCCTGATCGCGCTCGTGGTCGCCGCGTCCCTGGTCGGCATCGCCGCCGTCGGCCTTTTCATCTCGACGCTGACCGGCAGCGGCATCGCGGCGATGGCGACGACCGTGGGCCTCCTGATCACCGTCCAGATCCTCGACCAGATCCCGCAGCTGCACGCGATCCAGCCGTATCTGTTCTCCCATCAGTGGCTGTCCTTCGCCGACCTGATGCGGGCGCCGGTGTACTGGGACGACGTGGTCGAGAACCTCGGACTTCAGGCCCTGTACGCGGCGGTGTTCGGCTCCGCCGCGTGGGCGCGGTTCACGGCGAAGGACATCACCGCGTGAAGCCCGCCGGGGCCTCGGCCCGGCCCTCGGCGGCGCCGGCGACCCGGGTCGGGCGGTCGCCGCGGCGGGGACGGGCGAGCAGGAAGCCGACGGGGGCGCTCACCAGGACCGAGGAGTAGAACGGCCAGTAGCTCCAGTCCAGGTCGGGGAAGACCGCGTACGGGTTTCCCGAGACCGAGGGGGAGAAGAAGGTGGCGATCAGGATCGCCGCCGTGCTCCCGTAGACGCAGCGCTTCATGGCCGCCGCGGACATGGGGCGGTCGCTGCGCAGCGAGTGGATCACGAGCGGGAGGACCGACGAGGTCGTCACCGTGTAGGACAGGACCAGCCAGAACATCGGGCTGACGTCGGGAGTCAGGGCGGCGAGCAGAATGCTCACCCCGCCGACGATGCTCATGGTGAGGCGGGCGCGGCCCGCGCTGACGCTCGTCGTGCCGTCGGCCTTGAGGCCTTGCGGCTTGGCCACCGCGCCGCCGGCGCCGAGGTCGCGGACGACGGAGGCGGCCGTGGACAGCAGGAGGACGGAGGCGGCCGCGAGGACCGTCAGGAAGGTGGTGCAGAGCCCGAACAGCAGCCACTTGCCGAGCCCGTCCTCCCCGCCGTCCAGGGCGATGGCGAGGCGGGTGATGATGTTTCCGCCGAACTGCCCCTGGGACACGAGGTCCTTCTGGGGCACGAGGGCCGCCGCGCCGAAGCCGATGAGGGCCGCCATGGCGCACAGCGGGGCGATGACGGCGAAGCCCACGCCCGCGACGCGGCGGGCGGCGCGCGGATGCGGAGCGTCGGTGAAGCGCGCGATGAGGTAGGGCATGAAGGCCGCGCCCGTCAGTACGCAGGAGCAGAACGCGGCGAGGTCGATGAAGCCGATGGGGCCGTTGCCGAAGAGCTGGCCCATCTCCAGGAAGCCGGCCGATCCGGTCCGGTGCCGGTCGGCGGCGTGCACGAGCGCGCCGAAGTCCCCGCCGAACCTGATCACGACCAGGAGGCCGAGGATCGGGGCGATGAGCATCAGGCCGCCGATCTTGACGAGTTGCAGCACGGTCGCGCCCCGGGTGGCGCCGATCGCCGCGCAGGCGACGATCAGGGCGCCCATCAGCACGATGAGGATCTGCCGGGTCGCGAGGTCGTCGATGCCGACCATCCGGGCCGTGTCGCCGATGGGCTGCAACTGGGCGGTGATCAGCGGCACCGTCGCGGTGAGCAGGGCGACTCCGGCGGCGCGGCGGCCGGGCCCCGGGGGCAGATGACGGGTGACGGTCTCGCCGAACGACCGTCCGCCGACGCCCGCGAGGCGCTTCGCCAGCCACTGCCGCATCAGGAGCGGCGACAGGGCGGCGCACGTGGCGACGGCGATCCCGTCCCCGCCGGCCACGGCCACGACCCCGACGAGGAACATGACCGCGGCGGCGTTCGCGATGTCACCGGCGTAGGCGAGCCCGATCAAGCGGGCCCCGAGCCGGTTCCTCTCGCCGACGCGGAAGAACTCGTCGCCGACGCGGAGGTCGGGGCTTGCCCACATCGACAAGAACAGGCAGGCGCCGATGAAGAGCAGGAACAGCAGCAGGGAGACGGTGAGTCCGTCGTTGAGGGCCCCCATCAGGCACCGGCCCCGTGGTCCGGGCGCGGTCCGGCGCAGGCGCCCAGGAGGCGTCCGTAGGTCAAGGCTCCTCCAGGAGCAGAACGTGTGGCAAGGCGCGGGCGGGACGCGACATCGGCATCGACCACCCGGCGGGTCGCACACAGGTTACCGAGGGTTAGGAGGAGCGCTGAGACTCGAACAGGGGGGATTCGGCGAAGAGTTGGTGACCGGCCGCGCGCCGGGTCGGAGGAGTCGGCGACCCGGGCGCGCGCCGGGTCACTGGAGGCAGAACTCGTTCCCCTCGGGGTCGGCCATCAGCAGCCACTCGCCGCCCTGCGCCTTGACCTCGTTCAGTACGCGCGCGCCGAGGCCGGTGAGCCGCTCCGCCTCGGCGGCCCGCTGCCCGGACTCGGCGTGCACGTCGATGTGCAGCCGGTTCTTGCCGCTCTTCGCCTCGGGCACCCGCTGGAACAGGATCCGGCGGCCGAGCCCGGTGCCGGTGTCCGCGTCCACCGGGTCGTCCGGGTGGCGCACCGCGACCAGGTCGCGGAAGGACCGCCGGCCCCAGCGGGACACGGTCTCCGCCTCGCTCACCGCGCCGAAACCCAGGAGCCGCTCGATCAGCGCGGCGTTGTCCTCGATCTCGTAGCCGAGCGTGGCTCCCCAGAACTCGGCCTGCGCGTGCGGGTCGGCGGCGTCCACGACGAGCTTCCAGTGCAGTGTCATGGACCAGTTATAGGTCGAACCTCGTCCGTGTGTGTGGAATTCGTGAATTGGGAGGCGACCTCGGCCTCGGCCCTGGCGAGCCGGGCCCGGTTGATCCGCGCGGTGCGCAGCGCGTCCCAGGTCAGCAGGATCAGCGCCAGCCAGACCAGCGCGAACCCGGCCCACCGCTCCGGCGGCATCGCCTCGTGGAAGTACCAGATCCCCAGCAGGAACTGGAACACGGGCGCCAGGTACTGGAGCAGTCCCAGGGTCGACAGCGGGACGCGGATCGCCGCCGCCCCGAAGCAGACCAGCGGGATCGCCGTGATCAGCCCGGCCGACGCGAGCAGCACACCGTGCCCGACGCCCTCCGTCTCGAACGTCGACCGGCCCTGCGCCCCGAGCCACACCAGATAGGCGAGCGCGGGCAGGAACTGCACGGCGGTCTCGGCGGCGAGCGATTCGAGCCCGCTCAGGTTCACCTTCTTCTTCACGAGCCCGTACGTGCCGAACGAGAACGCGAGCACGAGCGAGATCCACGGCGGCTGCCCGTACCCGACGGCGAGCACGAGGACGGCGGCGAGGCCGGTGCCGACGGCCGCCCACTGCGCGGGCCGCAGCCGCTCCTTCAGGAGCAGCACGCCGAGCGCGATCGAGACGAGCGGGTTGATGAAGTAGCCGAGCGAGGCCTCGACGACATGGCCGGAGTTCACCGACCAGATGTAGACGCCCCAGTTGACGGTGATGACGGCCGCGGCGACGGTGACGAGCCCGAGCCGCTTCGGCTGCCGCAGCAGTTCCTTCGCCCAGCCCCATCTCCGTACGAAGAGCAGGGCGATGCCCACGACGGCCAGCGACCACACCATCCGGTGGGCCAGGATCTCCACCGACCCGGCGGGCTTGAGCAGCGGCCAGAACAGCGGGACGAGGCCCCACATCCCGTACGCCGCGAATCCGTTGAGGAGGCCGATGCGCCCCTCGTTCTTCCCCTGACCCCGCAGCCCCGGCTCCGCCCCGGCCCTGTCCCGCATGACCCCTCCTCGTAACGCACGGCAGCCCGGCGGCGGCCACCACGAAGGTAGCGCCGCCGGGCCCTGTCCGTCATGCCCGTATCGCCATACGGTCCTGACGGCCTTGCCGGTGCGCGGCGAGGGTGATCGGCCTTGGCCTCAGCCTCAGCCGACGACGGTCCAGGTGTCGCCCCCGGCGAGCAGCGCGCCGAGGTCGCCCTTGCCGTCTCGTTCGATCGCGGCGTCGAGCTGGTCGCTCATCTGCACGTCGTAGACCGGGCGCTCGACGTCGCGCAGGACGCCGATGGGGGTGTGGTGCAGGGTGTCGGGGTCGGCGAGCCGGGAGAGCGCGAAGGCCGTGGTCGGGGACGCCGCGTGGGCGTCGTGGACCAGGATGTCCGCCTTGTTGTCCTCCGTGACCGGCACGATCCTCAGGTCGCCGGTGGCCGCGTCGCGCACGACGCCCTTCGAGGCGTCGGCGCCGAAGGTGATCGGCTGCCCGTGTTCGAGCCGGATCACCGCCTCCTCGGCCTGCTGCTTGTCCTTGAGGACCTCGAAGGCGCCGTCGTTGAAGATGTTGCAGTTCTGGTAGATCTCGACGAGCGCCGTGCCCTGGTGGTCGGCGGCCGCCCGGAGCACCGACGTGAGGTGCTTGCGGTCGGAGTCGACGGTGCGGGCCACGAAGGAGGCCTCCGCGCCGATGGCGAGCGACACCGGGTTGAAGGGCGCGTCGAGCGAGCCCATAGGCGTCGACTTGGTGATCTTGCCGACCTCGGAGGTCGGGGAGTACTGGCCCTTGGTGAGCCCGTAGATCCGGTTGTTGAACAGCAGGATCTTCAGGTTCACATTGCGCCGCAGCGCGTGGATGAGGTGGTTGCCGCCGATGGACAGCGCGTCGCCGTCACCGGTCACGACCCACACGCTCAAGTCCCGCCTGGAGGAGGCGAGTCCGGTGGCGATGGCCGGGGCGCGGCCGTGGATGGAGTGCATCCCGTACGTGTTCATGTAGTACGGGAAGCGGGACGAGCAGCCGATCCCGGAGACGAAGACGATGTTCTCCTTCGCCAGGCCGAGCTCGGGCATGAAGCCCTGCACGGCGGCGAGGACCGCGTAGTCGCCGCAGCCGGGGCACCAGCGCACTTCCTGATCGGACTTGAAGTCCTTCATGGACTGCTTGGCCTCGGCCTTGGGGACCAGCGACAGAAGCGTCTCCGCGCCGTCCCCGGTCTCCCCGGCGGTCTCTTCCGCGGCCCGGCCGCCGGCCTCCCGGGACTCCCTGGTCTGCGTATCAGCCATCGATGGCCTCCTTGAGAGCGGTGGCGAGCTGCTCAGCCTTGAACGGCATTCCGTTGACCTGGTTGTAGCTGTGCGCGTCCACCAGGTACTTCGCCCGTACGAGTGTGGCGAGCTGACCGAGGTTCATCTCGGGGATCACCACCTTGTCGTAACGCTTCAGGACCTCACCCAGATTCCGCGGGAACGGGTTGAGGTGGCGCAGATGGGCCTGCGCGATGTGCTCACCGGCGGTGCGCAGTCGGCGCACCGCGGCCGTGATCGGTCCGTACGTCGAACCCCAGCCGAGGACGAGCGTGCGGGCCTCGCCGGTGGCGTCGTCGACCTCGATGTCGGGCACCTCGATGCCGTCGATCTTCGCCTGCCGGGTACGGACCATGAAGTCGTGATTGGCCGGGTCGTACGAGATGTTGCCCGTGCCGTCCTGCTTCTCGATGCCGCCGATGCGGTGTTCGAGGCCCGGTGTGCCGGGGATCGCCCAGGGGCGCGCGAGGGTCTGGGGGTCGCGCTTGTACGGCCAGAAGACCTCGGCGCCGTCCTCGGCGGTGTGGTTCGGGCCCGAGGCGAACTGGACGCGCAGGTCCGGGAGTTCGTCGACCTCCGGGATGCGCCACGGCTCCGAGCCGTTGGCCAGGTAGCCGTCCGAGAGCAGCATCACCGGGGTGCGGTAGGTGACCGCGATCCGGGCCGCCTCGATCGCCGCGTCGAAGCAGTCGGCGGGGGTGCGGGGCGCGACGACCGGCACCGGGGCCTCGCCGTTGCGCCCGAACATGGCCTGGAGCAGGTCCGCCTGCTCGGTCTTGGTCGGCAGTCCGGTCGAGGGGCCGCCGCGCTGGATGTCGATGACGAGCAGCGGCAGTTCGAGGCTCACGGCGAGGCCGATGGTCTCGGACTTGAGCGCGACGCCGGGGCCACTCGTCGTGGTGACACCCAGGGAGCCGCCGAACGCCGCGCCGAGCGCGGCGCCGATCCCGGCGATCTCGTCCTCGGCCTGGAAGGTGCGCACGCCGAAGTTCTTGTGCTTGCTGAGCTCGTGCAGGATGTCGCTCGCCGGCGTGATCGGGTACGAGCCCAGGTAGAGGGGGAGATCCGCCTGCTTCGATGCGGCGATCAGCCCGTAGGACAGGGCCAGGTTCCCGGAGATGTTGCGGTACGTGCCGGTGGGGAAGGCCGTGGCGGCGGGGGCGACCTCGTAGGAGACCGCGAAGTCCTCGGTCGTCTCGCCGAAGTTCCAGCCCGCGTGGAAGGCCGCGAGGTTCGCCTTCATGATCTCGGGCTTCTTGGCGAACTTGGCCTTGAGGAACTTCTCCGTGCCCTCGGTCGGCCGGTGGTACATCCACGACAGCAGGCCCAGCGCGAACATGTTCTTGGAGCGCCCCGCGTCCTTGCGCGAGAGCTCGAACTCCTTCAGCGCCTCGACGGTCAGGGTCGTCAGCGGCACGGGGTGCACGTGATACCCGTCGAGCGAACCGTCCTCGAGCGGGCTGGTGTCGTAGCCGACCTTCTGCATCGCCCGCTTGGTGAACTCATCGGTGTTGACGATGACTTCGGCGCCGCGCGGCACGTCCCCGATGTTCGCCTTCAACGCCGCCGGGTTCATCGCCACCAGCACGTTCGGCGCGTCGCCGGGCGTGAGGATGTCGTGGTCGGCGAAGTGCAACTGGAAGGAGGACACGCCCGGCAGCGTCCCTGCGGGGGCGCGGATCTCGGCCGGGAAGTTCGGCAGTGTGGAGAGATCGTTGCCGAACGACGCGGTCTCCGAGGTGAAGCGGTCCCCCGTGAGTTGCATGCCGTCACCGGAGTCACCCGCGAACCGGATGATCACCCGGTCCACGCGCCGTACGTCCTTGCTCGATTGTCCCGCCGACGTTCGCTGCCCGCCGACGACAGCGCTGTCGGTCCCGTCGGCCTGCTCGGTGGTGCTACTGACCTGGCTGGTCACTGAACTGGACCTCCCTCGAGGCGGCTGTGCGGGCACGGCCGTCCCACCGGCCATCCCAAGGCCCACCCTACGTCTGTAAGGGTCGCCTTCCTGAGGCGATTCGCATGGTGGACCGCCAAATGAGACGGCGGGTCGCCCCGATTTGTACGGTGATTCCCCTGTGTTTGTGGAGGACGCGCCCGGTCGGTCGGTGGTTCTTCGATGGTCGGTCGTCGGTGGTTCTTCGGTGGTCCTTCGCAGGTTCTTGGGTGGTCTTCGGCGGGTGCCGAGGCTCGCAGTATCTGACAGGGTGTCAGGTAATCAGGAGTTCAGATAGGTCAGCACCGCCAGTACGCGGCGGTGATCCCCGTCACTCTGGGACAGGCCCAGCTTCAGGAAGATGTTGCTGACGTGCTTCTCGACCGCGCCGTCGCTCACCACGAGCTGCCGGGCGATCGCCGAGTTCGTACGCCCCTCCGCCATCAGACCGAGCACCTCGCGCTCGCGCGGCGTGAGGTTCGCCAGCACGTCCTGCTTGCGGCTGCGCCCGAGCAGCTGCGCGACCACCTCGGGGTCGAGCGCCGTGCCGCCCTCGGCGACCCGCACCACCGCGTCCACGAACTCCCGCACCTCGGCGACCCGGTCCTTGAGCAGGTATCCGACGCCACGGCTCGACCCGGCCAGCAGTTCCGTCGCGTACTGCTCCTCCACGTACTGCGAAAGGACCAGCACCCCGAGGTCGGGGAACCGGGCCCGCAGCCGCACCGCCGCGCGCACACCCTCGTCGGTGTGCGTGGGCGGCATCCGGACGTCCGCGACGACCACGTCCGGCAGCTGCTCCTGCGCCCCCAGCTCGATGATGGTCTTGACCAGCGCTTCCCCGTCGCCGACCCCCGCGACGACCTCGTGCCCGCGGTCCGTGAGCAACCGGGTCAGGCCCTCCCTGAGCAGCACTGAATCCTCGGCGATGACGACCCGCACCTTGTCCTCCACGTTCTTAGGCCCCCCAGCGCACGAACGCCCCGACGCGGTGCGCGCCGGGATCGATCGATCCTGATGCCTCCAGCATCCCAGGATCGGGGGGTGGGGGTGGGCGGGTTGTGCGGGTGGCTCCGCCCGGACCTGGCTCAGTTCACCGGTGCCGGCACCGGCACCGGCGTTGCGGCCGCGGGGCTCCGCCCCGGACCCCGCTGCTCAATCGCCGCAGGGGCTTGATTTGGCGGTCGGCCGCCACCGCCTTGGGCAATCTGCCGCCTTGGGCGGCAGGGTGGGCAAGGCGGCGCCCCGGTGCGGCGCAACGACACCGGGGGCTCAGCCCCGGGTCACGCTCGGCGCCACGGCAGCTCCGCCGTCACCCGCGTCGGCCCGCCCGTCGGCGATTCGACCACCAGGATCCCGTCGACCGCGTCGAGACGCCCGGCCAGCGCCGCCAACCCGGACCCGCCGGAGGCCACCGCTCCGCCGCCCCCGTTGTCGTACACCTGCACCATCAACCGGTCCTGCGCCCGCCACACATCGACCTCCGCCCGCGTCGCCCCACTGTGCTCGCTCACGTTCTGGAGGAGCTCGGAGACCGTGAAGTAGGCGATGCCCTCGATGGCCGGCGCCGGCCGCTCCACCAGGTCGACCTCCACCTGCACCGGCACCGCGCACCGCGACGCCACCGCCGACAGCGCCGCGTCGAGCCCCCGGTCGGTCAGCACCGCCGGATGGATCCCGCGCGCCAGATCACGCAGCTCCTGAAGCGCCGTCTTCACCTCGCCGTGCGCCTCGTCCACCATGCGCGCCGCCGTCGCCGGGTCCTCGCTCAGCTTCTCCTTGGCCACCCCGAGATCCATGGCCAGGCTGACGAGCCGGGCCTGCGCCCCGTCGTGCAGATCGCGCTCGATGCGGCGCAGGTCGGCCGCCGCCGTGTCGGCCACGACGCCGCGGTCCGACTCCAGCTCCACCACGCGCGACGCGAGCCGCGAGGGGCCGAGCAGCCCCACCACCATCAGCCGGTCCACCGTCGTCAGCGCCCGGATCACCCATGGCGTGGCGAGCGTGACGAGCAGCCCGAGGCCCGCGGTCACCGCGATCTCGAAGGGGTTGTCCAGGTACACGGCGTGGCCGGAGTCCCCGTACAGCTGAATGCCGTCCTGCCCCACGTACGTGGGGAACACCCAGCGCCACAGCGGATACGTGAGCATCGTCCAGCCGGTCGCCCAGAAGCTCAGCCCCACGGCGAAGCCGAACACCGCCCACGGCATGTGCAGCACCCCGTACAGCAGATGCCGCCACGAGACGCCGCTCTTGAGCGTCGCCCCGATCCACCCCATCGGCCCGCCCGTGCGCGGCCGCAGCGGCTCCGGCGTACCGACCTCGACACCGAGCAGCCCGCGCGCCCGCACCCGCTCAAGCGCCCCGAGCCCGCGCGCCCCGGCGAGCGCCGCCGCGAGCACCGGAACCCCGATGAACGTGATCAGCAGGCCCACACCCAGCGAGGTCATCGTCACGGCCCACACGAACCCGATGATGCTGAGCGGCAGGCTGAGCATCAGATACCCGAACTCCCGCCACGTCCGCCCCTCGATCGGCGCCCGCAGCCCGGCCGGCAGCCGGTTCAGCCCGCGCGGCGGGCGGGGTCCGCCGCCGCGACGGTCCTCTTCGTAGGAGTACGAGGACGAGGACGAAGACGGGGATGGGGACGAGTACGCGTACGTGTCACGTTCCTCGCCGTATCCGTACTGGTGCGTGGTCATCGGTGTCCGTCCTTCTGCTCGGGTCTGCCGGGGAGCTGGTGTGCTGCTTCAAGCCTCCTCGCGGGGCGGGTCCGCGACCATGCGGCGGGTCGGCGTCTTCGACCGGGGGTTATCCCTAGCTCTGGCCGGTCGGCCCGGTCCGATCGCGCCACGGCAGCTCCGCCGTGATCATGGTCGGGCCGCCGTCCGGCGAGTCCACGACGAACAGTCCGTCCACCGCGTCGAGCCGCTCCGCGAGGCCCGACATACCGGTCCCCTTGTCCAGGCTCGCGCCGCCCCGGCCGTCGTCCCACACCTGTATGAGCAGCCGGTCCTGCGAGCGCCACACGTCCACCGAGGCCGAGCGCGCGCCGCTGTGCTTGCTCACGTTCTGGAGCAGCTCGGAGACCGTGAAGTAGGCGATGCCCTCGATCGCCTCCGCGGGCCGGCCCGGCAGCTCGGCCGTCACCTTCACCGGCACCGTGCAGCGCGAGGCCACCGAGGACAGGGCCGCGTCGAGCCCGCGGTCGGTGAGGACCGCCGGGTGGATGCCGCGCGCCAGGTCCCGCAGCTCCTGAAGCGCGAGCTTGACCTCGCCGTGCGCCTCGTCGACCATCGCCGCCACCGCGTCGTCGGCCTGGCCCTCCAGAAGCTTCTCCTTCGCGAGGCCGAGACCCATGGCCAGATTGACCAGCCGGGCCTGCGCCCCGTCGTGCAGATCGCGCTCGATGCGCCGCAGGTCGGCGGCGGCCGTGTCGACGACGACGCCGCGGTCCGACTCCAGCTCCACGATCCGCCGCTCCAACTCGTCGGAGGGGGAGAGCAGCGCCCGCACCATCGCCCGGTCCGCGTTGCCGAGACCCCGCGCGATGAACGGCAGCACCGGCCACAGCACGAACAGCCCGACCAGCGTGATCGCGAACGTCAGTACGGCCCAGGGCAACCGGATCACCTCGTACAGCACCGTGCGCCAGCCCACCGGGTCCTTGAGTCCGGTCCACAGCCAGCCGAAGAAGCCGCCCGCGCGCCGCACCGGCAGCGGGCTCGGCTCCTCGATGCGCACGCCGAGCAGTGCCCGCGCCCGCCCGCGCTCCGCCTTGCCGAGCAGTCGCGCGCCCCGGAGTCCCGCGGCGATCAGCGGCAGCCCGATCACCGTGACCGTGAGCCCCGCGCCGAGTGCCACCATCGTGACGGCGTAGACGAATCCGAAGACGGACAGCGGGAAGCTGCTCAGGAGATAGGCGATCTCCTTCCACGTGGTGCTGTCGTACCCGAGTCGTGGCGGGGGCAGCACCGGGTGGTCTTCGGGAGTGTCGAGTGGCTCGGTCATAGCGGCAAGAGTGCCCTGGCCCGGGGCGGGGCGCCATGAGGACGGCCGCCAAGTTGAGCGGGGGTTAACCCCACCACGAACTCCCATACGAACCGGGCCTCGCCCGAGCACCTCGGCCCCGGGCTGCTTACCGTCCCTTTAACAGGGCCTAGACTCCCGTGCGTACAGATCGTCGAACACAACGAACTCGCGAGGGGCGCAGGTACGTGACGGGATCGGACGTGACCGTCATCGCGGCGGACTACTTCCAGTCGTACTCGGTCGTCGGGCTGCTCGCCGTTGTCGGCGTGCTCTTCGTCGCCGTCGCCTTCGGCTCGGGGAAGTTGCTTCGCCCGGTGGTCCCCACCAGGGAAAAGTTCCTCACGTACGAATGCGGCGTCGACCCCGTCGGGGACGGCTGGGCCCACACCCAGGTCCGCTACTACGTGTACGCCTTCCTCTATGTGATCTTCGCGGTCGACTCGATCTTCCTCTTCCCCTGGGCCACGGTCTTCGCCGCGCCGGGATACGGCGCGACGACCCTCGTCGAGATGTTCATCTTCCTCGGCTTCCTCACCGTGGGCCTGCTGTACGCATACAAGAAGGGCGTCCTTACGTGGACGTGAGCGCCGTGACTCCTGCTCCCGAGACCCCTGCCACCGGGACCGCTGCTCCCGTGGACCTGCCGGACCCCATCGGGCCGAAGAAGCTGGGCGTGCTCTCGCGGCTCGCCCCCGAGCCGATGAAGGTGGTCCTCAACTGGGGCCGCCGCTACAGCTTGTGGGTCTTCAACTTCGGCCTCGCCTGCTGTGCCATCGAGTTCATCGCCGCGTCCATGGCGCGCCACGACTTCATCCGGCTCGGCGTGATCCCGTTCGCGCCGGGCCCGCGCCAGGCCGACCTGATGGTCGTGTCCGGCACGGTGACCGACAAGATGGCGCCCGCCGTGAAGCGTCTGTACGAGCAGATGCCCGAGCCGAAGTACGTCATCTCGTTCGGCGCCTGCTCCAACTGCGGCGGCCCGTACTGGGATTCGTACTCGGTCACCAAGGGCGTCGACCAGATCATCCCCGTCGACGTGTACGTGCCCGGGTGCCCGCCCCGCCCGGAGGCGCTGCTCCAGGGCATCCTCAAGCTCCAGGAGAAGATCGCCCGCGAGTCCCTCGGCGAGCGGTACGCGTCCGCCGACGCGGCGGCCGGCCGGCCCTCGGCGGCGGCGCTGAGCAGCGGCCTCGTCCAACCTCCCGCGCCTTCCGGAGGTGCGCGATGAGCTGGCTCCCGGCACCCGTCGACGAGCTGTTCGGCGCGGAGGCGACCGTCGAGGAGGCGTACGACCTGCTGACCGTCGACGTCCCGGCCGCGCAGTGGATCGAGGCTCTGGAGACGGCCCGTACGACCCTGGGGTGCAGCTATTTCGACTGGCTGAGCGCCGTCGACGAGCCGGCGGACGGCTTCCGCGTGTGCGCGCACGTCGCCGCCGTCGCCCCCGGTTCCGTCCGTCGCCTGCTGCTGCGCACGACCGTTCCGCACGCGGCCCCCGTGCTCGCGTCGGCGGTCGACGTGTACGCGGGCGCGGCCTGGCACGAGCGCGAGACGCACGAGATGTTCGGCGTCGACTTCACCGACCACCCGGGCCTCGACCCGCTCCTGCTGCCCGACGGTTTCGAAGGGCACCCGCTGCGCAAGGACTTCGTGCTCGCGGCCCGCGTCGCGAAGGCGTGGCCCGGCGCGAAGGAGCCGGGGGAGTCCGAGCACGGCGGACCCAAGCGGCGCCAGATGCTGCCGCCCGGCGTCCCCGACCCGAACGAATGGGGGCCGCTGAAGGGGCAGTTGCCGCCTGCCCCGGCGCGGCCGACGCGTGGCGCGAGAGCCGCGGGAGCCGGTGCGGCAGGTGCCGCGGGGGAGCGGCCCGCGCGGCGCACCAGGTCGGTGAGCCAGGGCTCGGCGAGCCAGGCTGCCGCGCCTGCGGGGGAGGCTTCGCAGGCCCCGGAAACGGCAGCCCCGGAAGCCCAGGCCCCGGAGGCGGCGCCGCGTCCGGTACGCCGCTCCCGCAGCGCCTCCCAGGGCTCGGCCTCGCAACAGCGCGCCACGCCCGCCGAACCCCAAGAGCCGGCCCCGACCCCGGAGCCGGCACCGGCACCGCGTTCGAGCGACGCACCCTGGCACCACGCCAAGCCCGCGTTCGACGAGGAACCGAAGAAGCCGGAAGCCGCTCCGGAAGCCGCGCCCGAATCCACACCGGACGCCACACCTGACGCCACTCCGGAAGCCGCTCCGGACGAGAACCCCGCAGACACCAACGGAGGCAACGAGTGACCGACGCCCTCGACGTCGCCCTGCGCCTCGTCGTCGTCTTCGTCGCCTTCCTGGTGCTGCCCCTGGTCGTCGGCCAGACCGAACACAAGGTCATGGCCCACATGCAGGGCCGCCTCGGCCCCATGTACGCGGGCGGGTTCCACGGCTGGGCGCAACTGGTGGCCGACGGCGTCAAGTTCGCGCAGAAGGAGGACGTGGTCCCGGCCGACGCCGACCGCCGCGTCTTCCAACTCGCCCCGGCAGTGGCCCTCCTCCCGTATCTCCTCGTGCTGCTCGCCATCCCGGTCGGACCCGGCGACGGCGCGGTCGGCGCGGTCATCGACGCGGGCATCTTCTTCGTCCTCGCGGTCATGGGCGTCGGCGTCCTCGGCTCGCTGATGGCGGGCTGGGCGAGCGCCAACAAGTTCTCCCTCCTCGGCGGCCTGCGCACGGCGGCCCAGCTCCTGGCGTACGAGCTCCCGATGCTGCTCGCGGCGGCCTCCGTGGCGATGGCCGCGGGAACGGTCTCCCTTCCCGGCATCCTCGACGCCTTCGAGTGGTGGTGGCTGCCCTGGCAGATCGTCGGCGCCCTCGTCTTCTTCGTGGCGGGACTCGCCGAACTCCAGCGCCCTCCCTTCGACATGCCGGTGGCCGACTCCGAGATCATCTTCGGCGCCTACACCGAGTACACGGGCCTGCGCTTCGCCCTGTTCCTGCTCGCCGAGTACGCGGGCATCGTGGTGCTCTGCGGACTGACCACGGTGCTGTTCCTCGGCGGCTGGCACGGCCCGTGGGGCGCGGACGGCCTGGGCTGGGTGTGGACCCTGCTCAAGACCGCGGTCCTCGCCTTCATCGTGATCTGGCTCCGCGTCACATACCCCCGACTGCGCGAGGACCAGCTCCAGAAGCTCGCCTGGACCACCCTCGTCCCCCTCGCCCTCGCGCAGATCGCGCTCACCGGAATCGTGAAGGTGGCGATCAACTGATGCCCGCGAACTTCCCGGGATCCGGCCTGGCCAAGGGCCTCGCCGTCACCCTGCGCACGATGACGCGCAAGACCGTCACCGAGCAGTACCCCGAGGCCCAGCCCGAACTCCCGCCCCGAACCCGGGGTGTGATCGGTCTGTTCGAGGAGAACTGCACGGTCTGCATGCTGTGCGCCCGCGAGTGCCCCGACTGGTGCATCTACATCGACTCCCACAAGGAGACGGTGCCGCCCGCCGCGCCCGGCGGCCGCGAGCGCAGCCGCAACGTCCTCGACCGTTTCGCCATCGACTTCTCCCTCTGCATGTACTGCGGTATCTGCATCGAGGTGTGCCCCTTCGACGCGCTGTTCTGGTCCCCGGAGTTCGAGTACGCCGAGACCGACATCCGCGAACTCACCCACGAGCGCGACAAGCTCCGCGAGTGGATGTGGACGGTCCCGTCCCCACCCGCCCTCGACCCCGCGGCCGAGGACCCCAAGGAACTGGCGGCGGCCCGCAAGACCGCGGACAAGCTGGCGGCGGCCCAGGAGGCAGCGGCCCCGGAGGCACCCGCCGCCGGCCCGAAGGCCACCCCCAACGACCCCGGAGAGGAGCCCACCGCATGACCCTCGCCGTACCGGCGGCCGTCGCCACGGCAGCGGCAGCCGACAGTCCCGGGTTCCTCTCCCCTTCGGGCGTCGAGATCGCCTTCGTCCTCGTGGGCCTGGTGACCTTCGCCGCGGCGATCGTCACCGTCACCACGAAGCAACTGGTGCACGCCGCCCTGTGGCTGGTCGTCGCCCTCGGCGGCCTCGCCGTCGAGTACCTCCTGCTCACCGCCGAGTTCATCGCCTGGGTGCAGGTCCTCATCTACGTCGGTTCCGTCGTGGTCCTCCTCCTGTTCGGGCTGATGCTGACCCGCGCGCCCATCGGCCGCTCGCCGGATGCGGACAGCCCCAACCGCTGGGCCGCCCTGACCGTGGCCGTCGCCTCCGCCGCCGCCCTGGTCTGGGTCGTCGTCGACGCGTTCCGCACGACCTGGATCGACCTCGGCGAGGTGCAGGGCAGCACGGACGTCACCGGCTCGATCCTCTTCAAGCACTGGGTCCTGCCGTTCGAGGCGCTCTCGGTCCTCCTGCTCGCCGCCCTGGTCGGCGCGATCGTCCTGTCCCGCAGGAAGAACGCCGCTCCGGACCCGGACCCGCGGGCGGCCGAGACGCCCCAGTCGCTCGAAGGCGAGGGAACCCGCTGATGCACCTCGCCTACCCCGCCGTCCTCTCCTCCCTCCTCTTCTGCACGGGCCTGTACGGCGTACTGGCCCGCCGCAACGCGATCCTGGTCCTGATGTCGGTCGAGCTGATGCTCAACGCCGTCAACCTGAACCTCGTCGCCTTCGACGTCTGGCTGCGCGACGCCCTTCACGCAGGCCAGGCCCTCACCCTGTTCACCATCGCCATCGCCGCCGCCGAGATCGGCATCGGCCTGGCGATCGTCCTGGCCGTCTACCGCAATCGCGGCACGTCGGACATCGACAGGCTCCGCGACTCCGCCGAGCCCCACGACCCGGACGACGACCCGCACGACCCGTCCGAGACCTCGGCGGCCGCCACCGCCGGCACCACGGACGAGAAGGCCGAGGCCACCGCGTGACCACCACGACCCTCGCCGTCCTCGTCCCCCTCCTGCCGTTCCTCGGCGCCGTCGCGGGACTGCTCCTCGGCCGCACGGCCCCCGCCTTCGCCCGCCCGCTGGCCGTTCTGCCGACGCTGGCCGCGCTGGCCCTCGCCGTCGTCGTCGCCCTCGACCAGGGCGGCGGCACGGGCAACGGCACAGCCGCCCTCGACGCGCACACCCAGCTCGCCCCGACCGGCTCCGTGCCGATCGAACTCGCCCTGCACATCGACGGCTTCGCCGCCCTCGTCGCCGTCCTCGTCGGCCTGGTCGCGACCTGTGTCCAGATCTACTCGACGGGCTATCTGCGCGACGACCCGCGCTACCCCTCGTACGCCGCCCTCGTCTCGCTCTTCACCTCCGCGATGCTCCTGGTCGTCTACTCGGGCGACCTGATGGTCCTGCTGGTCGGCTGGGAAGTCATGGGCATCTGCTCGTACTTCCTCGTCGGCCACTACTGGGAGACGCCCGAGGCGCGGGCCGCCTCCCTCAAGGCGTTCCTGGTCACGAAGCTCGGCGACGTCCCCTTCCTCATCGGCCTGTTCGCGCTCGCCGTCGACACGGGCTCGTTCCGCATCACGACGATCCTGGGCAAGGTCACGAGTGACGGGGGCCTCGACCACCCGACCCTGATCGCCGTCCTGCTCCTCGCCGGGGTGGCGGGCAAGTCCGCGCAGTTCCCGCTGCACACCTGGCTGCCCGACGCGATGGCGGGCCCCACGCCCGTCTCCGCGCTGATCCACGCCGCGACGATGGTCGCCGCCGGCGTCTACTTCGTCGCCCGCCTCCTCCCGGTCTTCGCCGCCTCCCAGGCAGCGCTCATCGTGCTCGCCGTCATGGCCGCCGTGACGATGCTCGGCTCGGCCCTCGCCGCGCTCGCCCAGGACGACATCAAGCGGGTCCTCGCGTACTCGACCGTGGGCCAACTCGGCTACATGACCGGCGCCCTCGCCGTCGGCAACCGCGACGCCGCCGTCTTCCACCTCCTGTCGCACGGCGCCTTCAAGGCGCTGCTGTTCCTCGCGGCGGGCGTGATCATCCACGCCGCCGGCACCAACTCGCTGGCCGCGATGTCCCGCATGAAGAACCTGCGCGACCGCGTGCCCGACGCCTTCTGGACGATGACCGTGGCGCTGCTCGCGCTCGCCGCGATCCCGCCGTTCAGCGGCTTCTTCTCCAAGGAGGCCGTGCTCGGCGCCGCCGAGCACACCGCCACCGGCCACGAGAACGGGGCCCTGACCGCGCCCACCGCGTCCGGCTGGATCGTCCTCGTGGCGGGCCTGATCACCGCCCTCCTCACCGCCGCCTACGCGACCCGCCTGTGGCTCCTCGCGTTCAACGGCCGCGGCGGCCAGGCCCCCGAGCACGGCAGGCAGCCGGTCGCGATGAACGTCGTCCTGTGGGTCCTGGCGATCCCCTCCCTCGGCTTCGGACTGCTCGCGGGCGTGCTCCCCGACTGGTTCGACGGCCGCTCGCTCACTCCGACACTGACCACCTCCGTCCTCGGCACCGGCTTCGCGCTCGTCGGCGGCCTGGTCACGTACGCGGCCTGGCGGCACACCACCGCGATGGCCGCCCGCCGCACCCCGATCGGCGCCGTCGCGGTCGACACCGGGTCCGGTGACGCGGGCCTCGTCGAGGCCGAGGCCATCGCGACGCACACCCCCGCGTACGGCGACGTCGCGAGCGCCCCCGACCCGGCCGATCCCGGCCGTCTGCTGCTCGGCCCGCTGCACCGCCACGCGGCCGTCGGCTTCCACCTCGACGCCGTCTACGCGGCGCTCTTCGTCCGCCCGGTGCGGGCCGGCGCCGCACTGGTCGGCTTCCTCGACCGGGCCGTCGTCGACACCTACGTACGCGGGGCGGCCGAAGCCCCCAAGGTGCTGGGCTGGGCCGTGCGCAGGGCCCAGACCGGCAACGTGCAGACCTACCTCAGCGCGCTGCTCGCAGGCACCGTCGTCCTGGTGGTCGCCGTCGTCCTCGTCGCCACCGCCGGAGCGTGAGCAGCCGTGATCGATATCAGCGAATCCGTGATGCAGTTCCTTCTCGCATTGATCGTCGTCGGCCCGCTCATCGGCGCCGTCGCCGCTCTTCTCCCCGCCCCGCCCGGGCTGAAGGGGAAGTCACCCGACCAGGCCGTGCTCCGCCACGGCGTGACCGTGACCGGCGTGATCCTCGTCGCCGCGATCGTCCTCGCGCTCGGTTTCGACCACGACCAGCCGTCGAGGATGCAGGCCACGACCGACATCAGCTGGATCCCCGCACTCGACGTGCGTATCCACCTCGGCATCGACGGCATCTCCCTCCCCCTCCTGGTCCTGACCGCGCTGCTCACGTTCCTGTGCGCGCTGTACTCCTACTTCCACATGCCGGCCGGGCCGTCCCCCAAGGCGTTCGTGGCCCTGATCCTCGTCCTGGAATCGGGCACGCTCGCGACGTTCGCCGTCCTTGACCTGCTGCTCTTCTTCCTCGCGTTCGAGATGGTCCTCATCCCGATGTACTTCCTCATCGCCCGCTGGGGCGGTGAGCAACGAGCGCAGGCGGCCTGGAAGTTCATCCTGTTCACGCTGCTCGGCTCGGTCGTGATGCTGCTCGGACTCCTCCTTATCGGCGTTAAGTCGGGCACGTTCGACATGATGGCACTCGCCACTGACAACGGCCGGGGTCTGACCACGTCCGTGCAGGTCATCGCCGTTCTGGCGATCGGGATCGGGCTCGCGGTGAAGACCCCGATGTGGCCGCTGCACAGCTGGCTGCCCGATGCCCACACCGCCGCCCCGACCGTCGGTTCGGTCCTCCTCGCCGGTGTCCTGCTGAAGATGGGTACGTACGGGTTCGTCCGGATCCTGCTCCCCATCGCGCCCGACGGGATGCGGACCTTCGCGCCGTACCTCGCCGCACTCGCCGTCGTCGGGATCATCTACGGGTCCCTGGCCTGCCTGAACCTGGCCAAGCAGGGCGCGAAGGGCGACCTCAAGCGCCTCATCGCGTACTCCTCCGTCGGCCACATGGGCTTCGTGCTGCTCGGCATCGCGACGATGAGCCCGACCGGCGTGAACGGCGCGCTGTTCGCCAACATCGCCCACGGACTCATCACCGGCCTGCTCTTCTTCCTCGTCGGCGCGCTCAAGGACCGGGCCGGCACCAGCGACCTCGACGCCCTCGCCGAGCAGGGCGGCATGGCCCTGTACGGCAAGGCGCCGCGCCTCGGCGGCCTGCTCGCGTTCGCGGCCGTCGCCTCGCTCGGCCTGCCGGGGCTCGCCGGCTTCTGGGGCGAGATGCTCGCGCTGTTCGGCGCGTTCAAGCCCGCCGACGACCTCAGCCGCCCGGCGTTCCTCGTCTTCATGGCGATCGCGGCCTTCGGCACGCTGCTCACCGCCGCGTACATGCTGATCCTGGTCCGCCGCGTCTGCATGGGACCCCGCCCCAAGGAAGCCCCGGCGGCTCCCGTGCTGGTTGATGTGCGCGGCTACGAGTTCGCCACCTGGACCCCGCTCGTCGCCCTCACCGTGCTCGCGGGCCTGTGGCCCGCCGCCCTGCTCGGCCTCACGAACCCGGCCGTGCAGAAGCTCCTCGCAGGAGGCCTCCAGTGATCGCCGTCGCCGCGCCCTCCGTGGCGTCCCTCGTCCAGTCCGTCGACTGGGTCGCCATCGCGCCGCCCACGATCGCGGCGGTCGTGGCCCTCGTCGTGCTGGTCGCCGACCTGTTCCTGGCGGAGCACCGCAAGCCGCTCCTGGGCTGGATCTCCGTCGCGGGCCTGGCCGTCGCGGCGCTCGCGCTGCTGCCGCTGATCGGGGACGAGCGCTCCACGTTCTGCCTCAAGGGCGTGCCGTACGACGCGTGCAGCTACACGGCGGACCGCTTCACGCTCGTCATCCAGTTCCTGGTCCTGGCCGGCGCGCTGCTCACCGCGCTGCTCTCGATCAGCTCCCTGAAGGACGCCAAGAACGCGGGCAGGCCCTTCCCCGAAGGGGAGTTCTGGTTCCTCCTGCTGTCCTCGGCGGCGGGTGCGGCCCTGCTGCCCGCCTCCCGCGACCTCGCCACGCTCGTCGTCGCCCTGGAAGTCGCCTCGCTGCCCGCCTTCGCCCTCGTGGGCCTCAAGCAGGGCGACAGGCGCTCCTCCGACGCGGCCCTGAAGTTCTTCCTCTCCTCGGTCACCGCGACCGCCGTCACCCTGCTCGGCGTGAGCTTCGTCTACGCGGCCACGGGCAGCCTGCACCTCACCAGGGTCGCCACCGAACTCACCCACGTCGACGGCCAGCTCCACACGCTGGCCCAGACCGGCGTCGCGCTCACCCTGGTGGGCTTCGCGTTCAAGACGGCCGCCGTGCCGTTCCACTTCTGGGTACCCGACACCTACGTAGGCGCGCCGTTGCCGATCGCCGCCTACTTGTCGGTCATCGGCAAGGCCGTCGGCTTCTCCGGCCTCATCCTCGTCACGGTCGTCGCGTTTCCCTCGTACGCCGACGTGTGGGGACCGGCCCTCGCCGCGCTCGCCGCGCTGACCATGACCCTCGGGAACGTCGCGGCCCTGCGCCAGCAGGCCACGCGCGCGTACAGCGCCGTCCGCCTGCTCGCCTGGTCCTCCGTCGGCCAGGCCGGCTACCTCCTGGTGCCGATCGCGGCGGCCGCGTACTCCGACGACCCGCAGAAGTCGATCGGCTCCACCCTCGCGTACGCCCTCATGTACGCCGCGGTGAACCTCGGCGCCTTCGCCGTGGCCGCTCTGGTCGCCCGTACGAAGCCGCTGAACCGCATCAGCGACTACCGGGGCCTGTACGCCTCGCACCCGCTCGCCGCGCTCGCCCTGGGCTTCTTCCTGCTGTGTCTGGCGGGGCTGCCGCCGGGCATCATCGGCCTGTTCGCGAAGGTCACGGTCTTCTCGGCGGCCGTGGACGCGGGGATGGGCTGGCTCGCCGTCGTCATGGCCGTGAACGTCGTGATCGCGCTCTTCTACTACCTCCAGTGGACCGCGACCCTCTTCCGCGCCCCGGAAGGCGAACCGGCCGTCCACCGCGCGTCCAGGCCGCTCACAGCGGCGATCGCCCTCACGGCCGTCATCGGAGTGGCCCTCTCCGGCGCACCCCAGATGGCCTTGCGTTTTGCCTCGACGGGCCTCTTCTAGGCACCCTCGTACGGCACCACACGTACGGGCCGCCCCACAGGCCCCACGTCAACGATCACAGCCCCACATCAAGGAGACAGGCGTCGTGCTGAGCGGGTTCAAGGACTTCATCCTTCGCGGAAACATCATCACGATGGCCATCGGCCTCGCGGTCGGAACCGCGTTCACGGCTGTGGTCACCGCACTCAGTACGGCGTTCATCGCGCCGCTCATCGGTATCGCCACGCAGTCCACCGGCGACTTCGGTGAGGCGCACTTCACGGTCGAGGGCACCGTCTTCCCCTACGGCAAGTTCGTCAGCGCGATCATCGCCTTCCTGATCACCGCCGCGGTGCTCTACTTCTGCATCGTCGTCCCGATGATGAAGCTCCAGGCGCGCCTGGACCGCGGCAAGCCCGTCGACATCAAGGCGGCCCTGCGCGACTGCCCGCGCTGCTACACCCAGATCCCCGGTGTCGCCACGCGCTGCGCGCACTGCACGAGCGAGATCGAGCCGGACCCGGAGGCCCTGGAACTGGCGGGTCTGCCGCAGCAGCGCTGACCCGGTCGGCCTACACACCCGCACGGGTCCGTCCCGGGCGGCCAAGGGAACTCGTCCTCCTCGTCTGGCGTTGACCAGTCAGGGAGGGTCCACTGGACGTGGAAACACGCACAGGCTCCAGACCCAGTGGAAGCAGCAGTCAAGCAAGCAGTGGGTTCCCCTGCCGCACCATCAGGAGGACGTACCGTGCACCGCCGGCACAACGGGTTGAAGACCGCCGTACTCCTCGGAGGCCTGTCCGCCCTCATCCTCGTCATCGGCAGCTTCTTCGGCCGTACGGGGCTCATCGTCGGACTCGTCATCGCCCTGGGGACGAACGCGTACGCGTACTGGAACAGCGACAAGCTGGCCCTGCGCGCGATGCGCGCTCGCCCGGTGAGCGAATTCGAGGCACCGGCGCTGTACCGGATGGTGCGCGAGCTCTCCACGCAGGCGCGCCAGCCCATGCCGCGCCTGTACATCTCGCCCACGGAGGCGCCGAACGCGTTCGCGACGGGCCGCAACCCGCGCAACGCCGCGGTGTGCTGCACCGAGGGAATCCTGCGCATCCTGGACGAGCGCGAGCTGCGAGGCGTCATCGGGCACGAGCTCAGCCATGTCTACAACCGCGACATCCTGATCTCCTCGGTCGCCGGAGCCCTCGCCTCCGTGATCATGTTCCTGGTCAACTTCGCCTGGCTGATCCCGGTCGGCCGCTCGAACGACGACGAGGGCCCCGGCATCTTCGGGATGCTCCTGATCATGATCCTGGGGCCGCTCGCGGCGTCCTTGATCCAGCTCGCCATCAGCCGGTCCCGTGAGTACGAGGCCGATGCCTCGGGTGCCCAGCTGACCGGTGACCCGCTGGCCCTGGCGAGCGCCCTGCGCAAGCTCGAGGCGGGCACGAAGCAGCTGCCCCTGCCGCCCGAGCCGCGCATCGAGACGGCGAGCCACATGATGATCGCCAATCCCTTCCGTCCCGGCCAGGGAATGTCGAAGATGTTCTCCACGCACCCGCCGATGGCGGAGCGCATCTCCCGGCTCGAGCAGATGGCAGGTCGCCAACAGTGAAGACAATCCTCAACGTCATCTGGCTGATCCTGAGCGGCTTCTGGCTGTTCCTCGGCTACGTCCTGGCCGGTGTCCTGCTGTGCATCACGATCATCGGGATCCCGTTCGGCATCGCCGCCTTCAGGATCGGCATCTACGCCCTGTGGCCCTTCGGGCACACGACAGTCGAGCGCAGGGACGCGGGCGCGCCCTCCTGCGTGGGCAACGTGCTGTGGCTGATCCTCGCGGGCTGGTGGCTCGCCCTGGCGCACATCGTCACGGGCCTCGCCCTGTGCGTGACGATCATCGGCATCCCGTTCGGTATCGCCAACTTCAAGATGATCCCGATCTCGCTGCTGCCGCTCGGCCGCGAGATCGTGCCCACGGACCAGCCGTTCGCCGCGCGTTAGGCCCGTCTCAAACTCCCGTGCCACGCGCGCGCAGCCGCACCGCGTAGGCGAGCGCCCCCAGGGCGAGGACACCCGCCCCCGCCGCGACGGACGACAGGGGCAGTGAGCACGCCAGCGCCAGGCACCCCGCGGCGCCGAGCGCCGGCAGCGCCCGCGCGCGTACCGAGGAACTCAGCGTCCACGCCGAGGCATTGGCGATCGCGTAGTACACCAGCACGCCGAACGACGAGAACCCGATCGCCCCGCGTACGTCGCCGAGGGCCGCCACGACGGCCACCACGGCCCCCACCGTGAGCTCGGCCCGCCGCGGCACCCGGTAGCGCGGGTGCACGGCCGCCAGGGCCCCGGGCAGGTGCCGGTCCCGGGCCATCGCGAGCGTCGTCCGGGACACCCCCAGGATCAGCGCCAGCAGCGACCCGAGCGCCGCCACCGCGGCCCCCGCCCGCACCACCGGCACGAGCCCGTCGCCGCCCGCCGCCCGTACGGCGTCGGCCAGCGGCGCAGAGGCCCGCGCAAGCCCGTCCACGCCGAGCACGGCGACGGCGGCGGCGCCCACGGCCGCGTACACGACCAGGGTGATCCCGAGCGCCACGGGGATCGCCCGCGGGATGGTCCGCGCCGGATCCCGCACCTCCTCGCCGAGCGTCGCCACGCGCGCGTACCCGGCGAACGCGAAGAACAGCAGCCCGGCGCCGCTCAGCACGCCGCTCACGCCCTCGGAGAGCCCGGGGGCGAGCCGGGCCCCCTCGGCGCTCCCCGAGCCCGCACACGCCACCACGACGGCCGCCAGGACGGCGAGCACGACCGCGACGGCGATCCGCGTCAGCCAGGCCGACTTCTCCACCCCGAAGCAGTTCACGGCGGTCAGCGCCACCACGGCCGCGACCGCCACCGCATGTGCCTGCCCCGGCCACACGTACGTCCCCACGGTCAGCGCCATCGCCGCGCACGAGGCGGACTTGCCGACGACGAACGCCCAGCCCGCCAGATACCCCCAGAAGGGCCCGAGCCGCTCCCGGCCGTACACGTACGTGCCTCCGGACACCGGATACACGGCCGCGAGCCGCGCCGACGACATCGCGTTGCAGTGGGCCACCACGGCCGCCACCGCGAGCGCGTACAGCACTCCCGTACCGGCCGCCCGCGCCGCGGGCCCGAGTGCCGCGAAGACGCCCGCCCCGATCATCGAGCCGAGGCCGACGACGACGGCGTCCCGCACACCGAGCGCCCTGCGCAGCGAAGTTCCTGACTGTGTCATGCGCCGCACACTAAAGGGCTCGTGCAACCACACCGGGCCTACCCGTCGTCCTTCTGGGCAGCAGGAGGTCACGGCGGCGACGCACTCGGCGCCCCGGCGAGAACGACGCAACAAGGCGCCACAGCAAGGCAGTAGGCGCCACAGCGGAACAACAGCACTGCAACACAGCACTGCAACACAGCACTACAGAAGGGCAGAACACGGCATGGGCATCATCGGCTGGATCATCCTTGGACTGCTGGCCGGTGCCATCGCCAAGTTCCTGCTCCCCGGCCGGGACCCGGGCGGCCTGATCGGCACCACGCTCATCGGCGTCGCCGGTTCCTTCATCGGCGGCTGGATATCGTCCCGTTGGCTGGACCGCCCCATATCCACGGACTTCTACGACGGGGCCACCTGGGTCGCCGCGATCGGTGGCGCCCTCGTCCTCCTGATCGCCTACCGCATCTTCTTCGGCGACTCGCGCAGTCGCCGCTGAGCTGCAGCCGGCAGCAGGAAGGGGCGGCACCCGTCGGGTGCCGCCCCTTTCGCCTGCGCAGCCGGGTCCTACCGGTAGTTCACGAACTGCAGCGCGAAGTCGAAGTCCTTGCCCTTGAGCAACTGCTGGACGCTCTGCAGGTCGTCACGGCTCTTCGAGCTGACGCGCAGCTCGTCGCCCTGCACCTGCGCCTTGACGCCCTTGGGGCCCTCGTCGCGGATCGTCTTCGCGACCTTCTTGGCGTTCTCCTGGGAGATGCCCTCCTCGATGGAGGCGAAGATCTTGTACTCCTTGCCGGAGAGCTGCGGCTCGCCCGCGTCCAGCGACTTCAGCGAGATCCCGCGCTTGACCAGCTTGGTCTGGAAGATGTCGAGGATGGCCTTGACCCGCTCCTCGCCGTTGGCCTCCATCAGGATCTTCTCGCCGGACCAGGAGATGGATGCGCCCACGTTCTTGAAGTCGTAGCGCTGCGAGATCTCCTTGGCGGCCTGGTTGAGTGCGTTGTCGACCTCCTGCCGCTCGACCTTCGAGACGATGTCGAAACTGGAGTCGGCCATGTCCTGTGGCTCCTTGTATCGGGGGTGGATCGGGTACTGCTCGGCTTCCGACCGGGTTCCGCGCCGGGGAAGCCGCGCCGAGAGCAGCCTAGCCACCGTGCCGCGCCCGGCCGCCGATCAATCGGGTGGCGAAGCACCCCCGTGCATCAGGTATTGTTTACGTCGTTGCCAGCGAGCACCGCCGCAAAGCGGGGCCCGGGGCAGCGAACCCAAGGCGGTGTGCCCGAGCGGCCAAAGGGAGCAGACTGTAAATCTGCCGGCTCAGCCTTCCCAGGTTCGAATCCTGGCGCCGCCACACTTGGGGAAGACCCCTCCGAACTGCAGAAACGCAGGGCGGAGGGGTCTTCTTTTGACTTGAACGCCAACCTCCGGCGAGCGGTCGAAATGCGTGACTTGTCTCACCCTGTCTCGGGTGAATCCCAAGCCTGATCAGCGCGTGTCCCCCAGGTGTCCCCCAGGGGACGGCGTCCAGGCTCGACCGACTCGGCGCGCTGGAGCAGTCGTCGCACAGCGGTCAGCCAGGTGGAGGGGCCTGCGGTCGCGACGAGGCATGAGGTGACCGTGGCACTCGCCACCCCGGCAGCGCTTCACGTACTTTGGCCCCGGCGTCAGGACCACCCCGTGATTCGATCTCGCGGACCAGGTTCTCGTAGTGCGGCAGGAACCCCGAAGCGACCCGATCACGAAGGGGTATCGAGCCCCGACTTCGACTGGCCCGCTCCGCCTCGATCCACGGAAACATCTTGTTCCACACCGCCACGAGTTGCGTGGCCATAGTGCCGACCACCACGTCCACACGAACCATGCCGTGAGCCGTGAGAACGCCGAGGTACTCGAAGTAGTAGCAGACTTGGTAGGCGCTTTCCTGCAGCTCACCGAGCCCTTCAAACGGCTGCGGATGTTCGGGATCCGGTTCAGGCGCACTGAGCAGCACGTTGATGTGGCCGCGGAACTCCTCCGAACGGAACTCCCCGAAACACTCGGCCAGCACAGGCAGTACGAGCGCGTCTTCTCCGAGCCGTGTACTTCGCTTGGTCTGCCACACCGCCACAACGACGGCAACGAGTGCCGCGAGCGCCGACGCGAACGCAAGGATCTCCCCCATGGCTTGCCTCCCCCGAAGCGGTACCCGCCAGAGTGCTCCTACCTGACACGGCTGTCGACGCACGCAACCGCAGAGGGGTTACGCGCGCCGGACCTACTCGTGCCACTCCCGGAAGCTGGCTTCGATCTGGACGTTGGCCCGGTTCGCGGTGCGCGCGAGGACCTTCGCGTAGACCTGAGCCGTACCGCCACCGAGTGGCCGGCGCGACGGGCCACCTCCATCGGGTCCACTCCGCTGTAGAGCCAGAGCGGCACCTACGTGCGGGATCCCGCCGAAGACGAGCAGGTTCCCCGCGAGGTGGCCCAGAGCGTGGTCGACCTCCAGGCCGAAGTGGCGCGCATGTCCACCAACTCGCAGGCCTCGCCGAGCGCGTCAAGCAACTCGAAGAGTCCGCGGACTCCACTGGGAAGAAGCCCGGCGCCTGGGGGCCTCGCGGCGCCATGGCCCACTTCCGTGGAAGGCGCGTCGAGCGGCGTAATCAACTGGTGCCGCTCACCCGCCGCCAGAGGCATGTCCGTACTCCTTCGTCGTCGTTTCAGGTGTCTGGCTCCCGACAACCACGACGCTATGAGCCCCTCATGATCCGACCCCGGAAAATCTTTCCGGGGTCTATCCGCGAACCGGGACGAGGCTGAAGTCATGCGAGGAATGACGCAGCGACTGACGATCGGCGAGCGGGTCGCGTGGTACCGCCATCGCCGCGGCATCTCCCAAGACGTGCTGGCCGGGCTGATCGGCCGCACTGCGGACTGGCTCGGCAAAGCGGAGAACAACCGCATCGAGCTGGACCGACTCTCCGTAATCCGCGCGCTGGCTCACGCGCTGGAAGTCTCCATCGGTGACCTCATTGGCGAACCGACTCTGTTGGAGTGGTCGGCAGACAGCGGGCGCCGCACGGTGCCGGCACTGCGCGAAGCGCTCATGGACTACCGGCAGTTGACCCCGCTCCTCGGGGCGCCGACGGACGGCGAGCCACCGTCTCTGTCCGCGTTGCGGTCCGACGTCGGCGAGGTCTGGGACGCCTACCAGGCATCTCAGAACGGGTTCGCGATGCGACAACTGCCCCTGATCCTCTCGGATGCCCTTCTCGCCTCACGTACGTACACGGGGGAGGAGCGGGAGGAGGCGAACGCGCTGCTCGCCCTGACCTACCAGGGCGCCGCGATGGTGCTCGGCAAGCTGGGAGAGAACGAGCTTGCTTGGATGGCGGCCGACCGCGGTCTTGCCGCCGCGCAGCAGAGCGGAAACAACGTCGTCGTCGGCTCCCTCTTCCGGTCGGTGACGCACTGCCTTCTGTCCACCGGGCGCTTCGAGACCGCGGTGCAGCTCGTGAGCGACGCGGCCGGCTTCCTTGAGCCGGGGCTGGGTGACGAGGCGACCCCCGCCTTCTTGTCCGTCTACGGAACTCTCTTCCTGACGGGCTCGATGGCAGCGGCTCGCGCAGAGGACCGCGCGACGACGCAGGCCTTCCTGCGTGAGGCCGACGCGATGGCCACACGACTGGGGGCAGACGGCAATCACATGTGGACGGCCTTTGGGCCTACTAACGTCGCGATCCATAAGGTCGCCACCGCCGGTGAGCTGGGTGACTTCCAGGTTGCAGCGGAACTGGGGCCGCAGGTCGACACGAGCGGACTTCCCGTCGAGCGCCGGGTGCGGCACAACCTCGAAGTGGCGCGAGCGCTCACGGCCTGGAACCGCACGGACGACGCGCTCAGCATGGTCCTCGATGCCGAGGAAATGGCTCCCGAGCAGGTCCGTCACCACTACATGAGCCGAGAGATCGTGCTCGGCTGGGTACGGGGGACCCGTGGCCGGCCGACGCGTTCGGTGGCAGAGCTGGCCGAGAGGCTTCGAGTGATCTGATCTGGTTAGGCTCGGTCGGATGAGCGAGACCGAGAACGAACACGAAGCGAAGATGGCGCGCCCGCGCATGGCCTCGGGCGCGCTCTTCTTTGATACCCAGGGCCGCGTCATGCTCCTTGAGCCGACGTACAAGGACTACCGGGACATCCCTGGAGGCTACGTCGACACGGGCGAGTCGCCGTTCCAGGCGTGTGTCCGCGAGGTCCGAGAGGAACTCGGTATCGAACCGGCCGTCGGACGTCTCCTCGTCGTCGACTGGGCGCCGAGCCCGGCCGAGGGCGACAAGGTGCTCTACCTCTTCGACGGCGGCGTTCTGCCCGAGCGGCTCCAGGTCGAGATCGTCTTGCAGGCATCCGAGATCAAGTCGTACGCCTTCCACCCTGTGGATGCCGTCGACAACCTCACGATTCCACGTCTCGCACGCCGTATCCGAGCGGCTGCGGCTGCTCGGGGCGCCGACAGTGTGGCGTACCTGGAGCACGGGCTGCCGCCGGAGTGAGTCCGTCGACAAGATCGAATACAAGGCCGAATCAAACTTGTCGGAGCGCATCGAGAAGCACTGCGCGGTCGTGGTCCGGTTTGAGTACCAGCTAGGGCAGGAGCGGGCTACGAACCAGTGCCTCGAGCCAAGCGCCGAGTCCGACGTGATCCACCGGGGAGGCTGCACGAACCCCAAATCACTCTTGTCACTGGTGTCTACGGGGGGCCGCCCTGAAGCCAGGACAGAACTCGCAGAGACAGGTCCAGCGCCTCCTGATGTTTCTCGGGGCGTGCCTTGGCCAGCTTGCGGTAGATGGTGACGGATTCCTCGGCGGCGGTCAGTGCGTCCTCGTGTCGCTCGAGGTCTGCCAGTTGGATGGCGAGGTTGTTCAGGGTGCTGGCGAGGTCGGGCAGGTGGGCGTCGGGGCGCGCCTTGGCCAGGCCTCGGCGGGCGGTGACGGCTTCCTGATTGGCGGTCAGTGCGTCCTCGTGTCGCCCGAGGTCTCCCAGTTGGATGGCGAGGGTGTTCAGGCTGCTGGCGAGGTCGGGCAGGTGGGCGTCGGGGCGTGCCTTGGCCAGCTTGCGGTAGATGGTGACGGCTTCCTCGATGGCGGTCAGTGCGTCCTCGTGTCGCCCGAGGTCTCCCAGTTGGATGGCGAGGTTGTTCAGGCTGCCAGCGAGGTCGGGCAGGTGGGCGTCGGGGCGTGCCCTGGCCAGGCCTCGGCGGGCGGTGACGGCTTCCTGATTGGCGGTCAGTGCCTCCTCGTGTCGCCCGAACTCTCCCAGTTGGATGGCGAGGTTGTTCAGGCTGCTGGCGAGGTCGGGCAGGTAGGCGTCGGGGCGCGCCTTGGCCAGGCCTCGGCGGGCGGTGACGGCTTCCTCGATGGCGGTCAGTGCGTCCTCGTGTCGCCCGAGGTCTCCCAGTTGGACGGCGAGGTTGTTCAGGCTGCTGGCGAGGTCGGGCAGGTAGGCGTCAGGGCGTGTCTTCGCCAGCTTGCGGTAGATGGTGACGGATTCCTCGATGGCGGTCAGTGCGTCCTCGTGTCGCCCGAGGTCTCCCAGTTGGACGGCGAGGTTGTTCAGGGTGCTGGCGAGGTCGGGCAGGTGGGCGTCGGGGCGCGCCTCGGCCAGGCCCCGACGGACGGTGACGGATTCCTCGCTGGCGGTCAGTGCGTCCTCGTGTCGCCCGAGGTCTCCCAGTTGGACGGCGAGGTTGTTCAGGGTGCTGGCGAGGTCGGGCAGGTGGGCGTCGGGGCGTGCCTTGGCCAGCTTGCGGTAGATGGTGACGGCTTCCTCGATGGGAACCAGTGCATCTTCGTGTTGCCCGAGTCTTCCCAGTTGGACGGCGAGGTTGTTCAGGCTGCTGGCGAGGTCGGGCAGGTAGGCGTCAGGGCGTGTCTTCGCCAGCTTGCGGTAGACGGTGACGGATTCCTCGATGGCGGTCAGTGCGTCCTCGTGCCGCCCGAGTCTTCCCAGCCGGTTGGAAAGGGTGTTCAGGCTGCCAGCGAGGTCGGGCAGGTAGGCGTCGGGGCGTGCCTTGGCCAGGCCCCGGCGGGCGGTGACGGCTGCCTCACTGGCGGTCAGTGCGTCCTCGTGCCGCCCGAGGCCTCCCAGCTGGACGGCAAGGGTGTTCAGGCTGCTGGCGAGGCCGGGCAGGTAGGCGTCGGGGCGTGCCTCGGCTAGGCCCCGGCGGACGGTGACGGCTTCCTCGGCGGCGGTCAGTGCGTCCTCGTGCCGCCCGAAACCTCCCAGTTGGATGGCGAGGTTGTTCAGGGTGCTGGCGAGGTCGGGTAGGTGGGCGCCGGGGCGTGTCTCGGCCAGCTTGCGGTAGACGGTGACGGCTTCCTCGGCGGCGGTCAGCGCCTGCTCTTGCCGTCCGACTCTTGCCAGTTGGACGGCGAGGTTGTTCAGGCTGCTGGCGAGGTCGGGCAGGTAGGCGTCGGGGCGTGCCTTGGCCAGGCCTCGGCGGGCGGTGACGGCTTCCTCGATGGCGGTCAGTGCGTCCTCGTGCCGCCCGAGCCTTCCCAGCCGGATGGAGAGGTTGTTCAGGCTGAGGGCGAGATCAGGGAGGAAGGTGTCGGGATCGGTAGCAATAAGAGCGCGGTAATGGTGGGCTAGTCGCCCAGAGAGGTGGGCGGCTGTCTCAGCGAGGTTGTGGCTCGCTGGTGGAAGCCGGTTGGAGAGTCGCCGCAGGGTGTCGAGATCTGTGTCCGGAGCATCGACAATCCGGGTCAGGGCCTGCAGGAGCGCTGTGGGAGTTTCCGTCTGGGTGGCGACTTCGATTGCTGCCGGCGCCAGAGTCTCAGGGTGGCGAATGCACAGCTCAGTGAGCAGAGTGGCAAGTGAGTCGCGCAGGGGGGCGTGCGCTACGGCCCGCGTGGCCACCGTCAACAGTTGTCGGGCCTGGGCCTCGTCAGCGTCCTGCAGGAGCCGGTTGGGTAGATCGGGGTGGGCCAGCAAGTGGCGGCCGGTGAAGCGCTCGGCGAGCCGGTCCGGACGGAGGCTATCCCACATGCCGTCATCGGTCGGGGGATACAACGCTGTGACCCAGCGGTGCACACTGCCCCGACAGTCCTCGCTCTGATCCGAAAGTCCAGGCACTTTGGCGAGCAACCTGTCAGCTTGTTGCCGGTCGCGTGCTCCAAGCAGGAATGCGGCAGCCAAAGCATCTGTAAGAGTGTTCATGGTGAGCCCCGGATGAAGGGCTTGCGCCACAGCGGAGTTCTCCCAGTAGCGCCATTCGTGGCGCAGCAGTCGGTCTTCCACATCCGAAGCCGGTTTGGGACTTGTGGCGACATCGGTTGGTTGGGCTGCGTCGAGAAGGTCGGCCAGGGCGGTCATGTGCAAGGTCAGAGCCGTGTCCATGCCTTCTCTGCTGATGGCAATTGCTGAGATGCTCTCGGTGAGTTGGCTGGCAATTGCCGTCCAGTCGTGGTGGTGCCAGCCTTGGACGAAGGGGAGTTGACCGGCGAAGCTGTCGGCCGCTTCCCGGTAGCCGTCCAGCCGGTTCCCAGATTTCTCTTCCAGGGCACCCAAATGGGTGACGTGTGTGCCGTCCAGCAGTTCTTCGGCTGCGGATGTCTTGGCCTGCAGGGTCTGCCACCAGTCACCCGCTGTACGGGCGAGCATCAGCAGTTTCACTGTTGTGCCATCGCCGATGCCGATGCCGTGCCGAGCTAGGGTCTGGCAGAGGTCGGTGAGTTGGCTGGCCCGGGTCTCGGCGTAGTCCACGACGATCAGTGCAGGTGCCGCTGCCGCGGCCACCACGTCCAAGGAGCCGCCGGAAGCGTCCGCACGTAACCACAGAACTGCCCACGGTTTCTGGCTCGTGAGCAGAGTGGCGAAGTGATGGGCGAGGCGGGTCTTACCCTGCCCGCCCGGCCCGTGAACCAGCCAGGCTCCGAAGCCCGGCAGACTTGCCCATGAACACAGTTTGGTGAGCAGGTCCTCGCGTCCACGGAAAGGGACGACCGCCCGACGGGCCCTAAGCAGTGCTGCGGGCGATGAAACCGTCCGGGAGCTGGTGACGTTGAGTGTGTCGGTGTGGTCCGCCAGGCCTTGCCACTCGACCGGCTCCATCCCGGTGCTTGTCTCCGGAGCATGCAGGGCCAGCGCGTCGCGGAAGGTCTGGTCGTGGAGCAGCACGTACAGAGGAACGGCATGCAAGCCCGCGTGGGCGAGTCCTGCCATGTCAGCAGCGATCACTCCGGTGAGTAGATCCCCGCAGAAGACAGCTGCGCCGGACAAGCCACCCCAGGGGCTCCCGTCCTGGGACTGGGGCGGATACTCGCCAAGGGTGACAACGTGCCGGTTGTCGACGCGGCCGGTGACGGGATTGATCGTGCCGGTGGCCTGCCACAACTCCACCGGCTTATCGGACCGCTGGACCATATGCGGTAGACCCACGGTCTGGCACCTTGCCCCAGGCCGGCTGGTGACCAGCCGGCCCCATCGGACTGCAGAACTCCGGAGTGGTCGCCAGGCCGGGTCGTCTATACGAAGCAAGGCAGCATCGTCCCGGCCGCCCGGAGTGCCCCGCCAAACCACATTCGCCGCGTATCGCTCTACTCGACCCGGCTGGAAGAACTCGGCCGACTCACCCAGAGCCGGTGCGACATGAGCCGAGGTCAACACTAAGTGATCACCGATCACATAGCCCGAACCCGGCCCATCGGCGCCGTCGACAGCCACCACACGTTCGCGATCCATCCCCGCCCCCGATGCACCCCATGTTCAGACGAAGCCCAGGGGGAAGTCAGTCTTCGATCCTGTCTCCGACATTGCCCGGGCCCCGCTGCCGGTCCGGACTGCCATGAATGAGCAGGTCCCCGCCCCCCAGCTGCTTCGGCGTCAAAGCGACCTTCACCCGGTGCGTTCGTCCTCGCGTGACCCCGGCCTCCGCGTCTGCAGACACCACCCAAGCCTTGAATCCGGCCTTCACCTTTGCATCAGCCCGCAGCTCGACCGTGAACTCCATCTCCACCGGACCGACTTGGAAAGCCAGATCTTCCCCCGCGCCCCGCGCCGAAGCCTGCAACAACTCATCCCGCAACGCTGCCACCGCATCGGCCAGTTCAATCTCCATACGCCCTCCCGTTCAAGCGGCAGGGCGCGAACGGCCACACCGACACATCGCGCCCCCACCGAGCACTGCACACATGGAGGGACCACCATTCCATCGGATCAGTCCCACCCGCCACTGAAACGGAGTACGAGCTGGGGACTGATGCCTCACCGAATGCACGCAGCACGGTAGGGCCTGCCCTCGGTCGCTCGGGGAAGGTCACAGGGTCCCAAACCTCTTCGGGCTCGGGCCAAGAGCGAGAAGAGACCCCGCTCGGAACCGCCGGGGATCGGCCCGCGGAAAATCTGGCAGCTCCCGGGCCGTTGAGCCGTCAGGCAGGCTTAGGTGCCCGTGATCGCGTTCGTGGCGGACCCGAGTTACTCTCGACAGCGCTCGATACAATCAAAAACATGTCCGAATCGAGCCTGTCGGAGCGCATTGAGAAGCACCACGCGGTCGCGGCCTGGTTGGAGTACCAGCTCGGGCAGGAGCGCGCCACGATCCAGCGCCTCGAAGGTGAGGCCGTAGAGCAGGAGCGCCGGCGCAAGGTCGCCTGGAAGCAATCCCGCTTCACGGTTCAAGAGCCGCTCTACGAAGAGGCCCCGTACGTGATCCACCGGGGAGGCTGCACGAAGAACCCCGACCCTCTCGATTACTACGAGGCGCCCGACCTGGTCATGATGATGCGTGGGAGGAACGCCTCCCCCTGCCCGACCTGCAACCCGATGTCCGGACTCCGGGGCACGTGGATACCCACGCCAGACTTCGGCGAGGACGCCTGAAAGCGTCGTAAGTCACCGGTCGCCCGTTGGCGCAGGTCGTGGTTAACAGGTGCTGCATTGCGCTGCGCCTTGGCCTTCGCCAGACACGCATTGCACAACGGGCTAGACGGCCGCCCTGTAGTCGACGGCCCGTACTTCTGGGCCTGGTTCGGGCACCGCGCCGTCGCGCAGGGCCCCGCACCAAGGGCACTCGCGCCGGTTAGGCACTCAACTCAGTTCGACGAGATAGCGACACTTCACCGCTTCACCCGCCCCCGGATCGCGAGAGCGGCTAGACCAAGCAGCACCGGCTCGAAGAAGCGTGACGCCATCTCGATGTACCCGCCGACCACCGTCAGGTCCTGGCCGCTGGACCGGAATACCACCGAGTTCAGGGTGACGTTCAGAGCCTTGTCGAACCGTTGGCTGGTAAAGCGCTCACCGGTCGGATTCTGCGGATCACCCTTTTCGATGTATGTCTTCCACTCGCCGTGGACGCTCTCGCGCACGACTTCCTGCCTGGGAGCCTCCTGCGGTAGGCCGAACTGCATCATCGCGATCACAGTGAGGGTCATGGCAGCGAGCAGCCAGCCCAGTGCCCGCGACGCGCGCAGCCCGTACCCGGAAACCAGCCAGTAAATCTGGAGAAGCCAGCGCTCTGCTGTCCGCCTGCCCTTACTGTGACGGCGCATCTCCATTTCGCCGTAATAGAAGTCGGCGGCGCCGGGCTCATCCTTTGCGTCTTCGCGGGCCTTGCGTAGCTGGCGGTAGGTGATCGCCAGAGTGGCGAGGCTAGGCACGTCTTGAGGGTCCTCGGGAGGGAACCCCCATCCCGCTCGAAGGGGTGCTGGATGCCACGGGAGGCTGCGCCACTGGCGCTCTTCACTAATAACTTGTCGCTGCGTCCACTTGAAAGATACCCCGTATCGCCATGGACGTGCTGTGGGTGGGCTACCAAACGTGACATGCCCTTCGAGCCTGATCTGATCAAGATGTATCGCCCCGGTGAATACGGTTCGCGACAAGTCAATGTCTGACAGTGTCAGGAGGGCGCAGTCAACTCCGCTCACGGATGTCAGGCTTAGTGGAGCTGAACGCGGGTTGCCGTTTAGGGCGTACGTGTGATTCTTCGATATGGACACTGGGAGGGTAATGGAGGCATCCCCCATGTCGACTTCCGCATACCCAAGCCGAAGTGCTCCGAAAGAATTCCACCTGGTTCTCCTGAGGTCTATCTTGGCGGCGCTGCCTTTTATTATCGTCGTTTCGAGAAACTTTGCCCCTCCGCAGAGTATGGGGCCGACACAGGAGAAGGGGCCAAGGGTCTGAGGCGAATGGAAGGTTGCATCCATGAACACGGCATCAAATTTAAACTCCGCCCCGCGGAGCTCAACGTCGGCATGGAAGTCCACACCCCTAAAGCTTGCCCGCTCGCCGAAAGTGCACGCGTCGAAAACAGCTTCCCGCCCAAAGTTCACCTCGGCGAATCTGGCACGCTGGTGAAAAACAGCGGAGTAGAAGGTTGCCATTTCATGAAATTCGCAGCTCTCGAATCGGGCTATCTGATGGAATTGGCAATCGTCAAAGTGTGCGTACCCGAAAAATTTCGAGCCCGCAGCTATGAATTCGCCCTGGAACGCTGTCGCCGTACAGTCGAGCGATCCGTGCACTTCGGAGTTGCGTAGAGAGAGGAAACCCTCGGGGTGTGCTTCACTGAAAGAGGCCCCGCTGTTGAACTTTACTCCATCGCACCTCACGTACTTATGAAAAGTGACCTCATTGAAGTTTGCGCTACCGTCAAAGGTGGCCCCTGTGTAGTAGGCCGGTTCGTCGAATTCACTTCCAAGGAAAATTGCGGCGTCGTGAAATCGGGTGCCCGAAAATGAAGTCGTCCCCTCGAACCTGCAGTCAAGGAATGAGGCGGTTCCTTCGAGTTTTGATTCGGCGAATGAAGTCCAACCTTCGAATACGGCGCCATTGAAGCTTGTGGGCCCTGTAAAAATGGCTTGCTGGAATTCAGTGAATCCGAAGTGTGGTGCACCGTCCGTTCCGCGGAGTCCCTGTGTAAGTTGGTTGATCAAGTGGGTATCGAGCGACGTCCCCCGCAGGTCGATGTCCGCTCCAGGGGTGAGCGAGCTGAAATGCGCGTAGAGATCCTCTGGTTCGAGATGCGCAAGACATGCTTGATGCGGGGCGACGACAATTCCTATGCATCCGATGTGGTCCGAGGATGATCGGCCATATCCGCAGTATGGCCACTCTGGCGGCGCTGGATTCGGTGACGGCTCAGTCATCCCTCACCGATATCGCATCTACCCCTGGAGGTCAGCGAGTTGGTGAACTCCGTTGAACCTCATCGCTCGTGCCGTCACTACCTGGCAGCAGGGCTTCGGCGCCTCCGAGTGGGTGCGCTGCCGCAGGCCAAGGGTGAAGCAGTCTCAAGCGCCTGTCGATGGGCCGGTTTGGGGCCGCTGTGGGGCACCGACGCCTGATATGCACGAACCGGCAGGTCAGACGCCCTTGATCGAGTGGACTGTAAATCTGCCGGCTCAGCCTTCCCAGGTTCGAATCCTGGCGCCGCCACACTTGGGAAAGACCCCTCCGAACTGCGGAAACGTAGTTCGGAGGGGTCTTCTTTTTGTTCGAACGCTGATCTTCGACGAGTGGACGGGATGCGTGACGTGCCTCACCCCGCCCCAGGCGAATCCCAGGTCTGAGTGGGCTGGACCAGCCGGGCCGGCGTTCGCGGGGCAGTACGCAGTGGCGCACCCCTCCCCGGCAAGAGTCAGTGGCCCAGCGCCCTGCGGAACGACGCGATGCGGTCCGGCAAGGGAGGGGAGAGGGCTTCCTGGGGAACGGATCTCGCGGTCCGTTCCACTTGGGACGCCAGTTCCCCGTGCCGCGCCCAGAAGTCCGCTGGTACCTCCAGTACGGCTCCCAGCAGGTCGCCGGGGTAGTAGTCGCCTTCAGTAAGAGGTTCCTCGCGCAGCAGTGTCACAGCCCGTGGCACCAGCACTTCCAGCCCAACGCCCTGGCTGATCAGCAGCCGCAGGCCCTCCGCGTCCAGCTCGCCGATCGGTTGCCGGCGCAGTGCGTACGCCGTGCGTACGAGCCTGGTGGAGTCGGCGCCGGGAGCGGGCCAGGGGACACCGCCCTCGGCCTGCTCAAGGGACAGATCCAGGTCGGTCACCCTCACCTCCGTCGGGTCGTGTCACGGGGAGCCGCATCACATCGCCCGCGCATGTGGCGATCCCTTGTAGCCCGCCCGCACGCCCTTGTGTGAGGGGTGGGACGCCCATAAGGTGAACCGCCTTGTGGGCTCGGGGGGCCGGCCCGGGAGCGGGCGCTGGAGAGACGGTCGTGGGCGCCGCAGGCAGCCGCGAGTGACGGTACGCGGCACTGCGCGGCGGGGCACATCGCAGAGAGCGGCGGCAAGAAGAGGCGGGACGGCATGCGCGTTGGGCTGGTGACCATGCCCTGGCACGCGATCGATCTGCCCTCCCTCCAAGTGGGTCTGCTGCACCAGCTGCTGCGAGAGGTCCGTCCGGCCGACGAGGTGCGCGAGTTCCACGGTTCGCTGCGCTGGGCGGAGCTGCTGCTCGAACGTTCGGGCGGGCGGCTGAGCCCCAGTGACTACGAGGTGATCGGCAGCGACTCGATCTTCCACGGGATCGGCGACTGGGTGTTCTCCGGAGTCCTCTACGACGACGAGGACTGGGGCGCCGCACGGCTGCGGTCCTACGCGCGCGAGCGCGGCGTGCCCGCTGACACCCTCGACACGGCCTTCGAGATGCGCCGCCATGCCGCCGCGTACATCGAGCGCTGCGCGGCCGAGGTGCTGGCGCACGATCCCGAACTCGTCGGGTTCACGAGCACGTTCATGCAGAACGTGGCGTCCCTCGCCCTCGCCAAGGTGCTCAAGCGTCGTCGGCCCGGGTTGACCGTCGTCTTCGGCGGCAGCAACTGCGAAGGCCCCATGGGTCACGCCCTGCACCGCAACCACCCCTACGTGGACCATGTCGTGCGCGGCGAGGGGGAGTACGCCTTCCCGGCGCTGCTCGCCCACCTGGACGCGGGCACGCCCCCGGACGACGTTCCGGGGCTCTGCTGGTGGGACGGCGGGCTCTCGCGGGCCAACACCGAACCCCACCGCACTGTGGCTCCGGCCCACATACCGTCGCCCGATTACGACCAGTGGCAGGCGGAGATCGAGGCCTCGTCGGTCCTCGAATACGTGTATCCCAAGCTGGTCGTCGAGGGGGCCCGCGGCTGCTGGTGGGGCGAGAAGCACCACTGCACCTTCTGCGGCCTCAACGGCAGCGCCATGGCGTTCCGCGCCAAGCCCGGCGAACGGCTGTGGAGCGAGATCGAACGCCTCGTGCGCCGCCACCGCATCCTCGACATCGTCACCGTCGACAACATCATCGACATGGCGTACTTCAAGGACTTCCTGCCGCTCGCCGCCGACAGCGGCTGGGACCTGCGGATCCACTACGAAGTGAAGTCCAACCTCACCCGGGAGCAGATCGCCGCGCTCGCCGCCGCGGGCGTCGTCCTGATCCAGCCCGGCATCGAAAGCCTCAGCAACCGCGTCCTCGACCTGATGGACAAGGGCGTCACCGGCGCCCGCAACATCCGTACCCTGCGAGAGTTCGACAACCACGAGATCACCTGCACCTGGAACTACCTCTACGGGTTCCCCGGCGAGACCGTGCGCGACTACGCGCGCGTGCTCGACCAGTTGCCCGCCCTCGTGCACCTCCAGCCGCCGAGCGGCGCCTTCCGCATCCAGTTGGAGCGCTTCAGCCCGCACTTCACCGACCCCGCCCTGGGCTTCGGCAAGCGGCGCCCCGCCGACATGTACCAGCACGTCTATGAGCTTCCGGAGTCCGAACTCGCCGAGCTGGTCTACCTGTTCGACACCGAGGACGCCGGCATCGGCGGCGACACGGAGGACCGGTTGCTGCGGGCCGTGGCGCAGTGGCGTGCGCAGCACGCCACGTCGACCCTCGTCATGGAACAGGCGGGCGAGGACGAGAACACGCTGCTCGTACGGGACCGCCGCGAGGGCTGGCCGCGCCGCACCTACTGGTTCAACGGCTGGGAGGCGGCCGCTCTGCGCATCCTTGAGGAGGGCGGAAGCGAAGCCGCCCTCCAGCGCAAACTCGCCGCAGCGGGACATGACGTACCGACCGAAGAACTGGGGGAGTGGGTCGCGCAGGCCGTCACGTTCGGCCTCCTCTTCCGCGACACCGGCACCTACGTGTCCCTGCCCACCCGCACCGCGCCGATCCGCGTAGAGGGCGCACCTTCAGCACCCTCAGCTCCCTCAACACCCTCAGCTCCCTCGGTATCCTCCGCCCCGGCGGCCTCCGGATGACCGCGCTCCCCGCCCTCGTCCCGCACCGCGTCATCGGCACCCGTGTCCGCGTGACCGAGCCGCTGCCCCTGCACGGTGACGGCCGCACCACCACGCGCGCGATCCAGTTCCTGCGCGAGTGCCAGGCCTCGGGGCTGCACACCCACTGGGAAGCGGACGCGGCAGCCACGGCAGCCACAGCAGGCGCAGCAGATACGACAGGTACGGCAGATACGGCAGGCGCAATCGGCCGTCATACGTATGACCTCCGCACCCTGCACCACCTCCCGCCCCCGTCCCAACAGGCCGACGAACCAGGGGAGTTGACGACCTGGCGCGCCGCGCACGGCTACGGGATGCTCTACCACCGCCGCGGCCCGGGATTCGTCACCGTCATGGACCGCCGGGAGCGCCCCGCCTCGGCGCGGTTCACGCTCGACCACCCCGACCTGCTCGCCGCCTTCGACGCGCTGAGCGACGCCACGCCGCTCGGCACGCTCGCCCCCGCCCACCAGGAGGCGGCCCGCCATCTGACGGACGAGGGGCTCGCGCTGATCGTGGACGGATGGGCGGTGGCGCTGCCTCCGCGCATGCGCCGTTGGCCGGTTCCGTGCATGGGGATCTGACGCCGTGTCGCACCGCGAAAAGCTCTCTCGGGTTGCTTCCTGAGGGCGTCTCACCGTGTGTCCGCCGCGATCACGACGCAGACTGAACCCATGCCGACGACATCCCGCCGCCGAAACTGCCCCGAATGCCGCCGCGACATCGCGGTCGTGGCGGGCCGCTTCGCCCGCCACGATCCGCCCGGCTCCCGCGCCGCGGGCGAGCTGGTCTCCTGCCCCGGCTCACGCCGCCCCGCCCAGCTCGGCGCCGTCCAGGACGCGCTCGACGGGTACGTGGTCCCGCACGTGCCGGGTCAGATGCCGCTGTTCTGAGGCGCCGACGCGGACAGGCCACCCGTCCGCGTACGCGACTCAGTTGCCCGCGACCGACTTCACCGCCACCGTGACCGGCGTGGAGCCGGAGATCAGCTCCAGCGTCAGCCCCGCGGTGGCGGGCGTGTCCACCAGTTCCGCGAGGACGGCCGCCACGTCGTCGCGCGGCACCGGCCCGCGCCCGGTGGAGGCCTCCAGACGGACGAGCCCGGTCCCCGCGTCGTTCGTCAGCTGACCGGGCCGCAGGATCGTCCAGTCGAGCCCGGTACGGCGCCGTACGTCGTCGTCGGCCGCGCCCTTGGCCCGCAGGTACACGTCGAAGACGTCGTCGCCCTCGTGCGCGGCGTCCGCGCCCATCGACGACACCACGACGTAGCGGCGCACCTTGGCCCGCTCCGCGGCGTCCGCGAACAGCACGGCGGCGTCCCGGTCCACGGTGTCCTTGCGGCCGGCGCCGCTGCCCGGACCCGCACCCGCCGCGAAAACGGCCGCGTCCGCCCCTTGCAGATGCGCCGCGACCTCCTCCACGGACGCGGACTCCAAGTCGCACAGAACGGGCTCCGCACCGGCGGAACGCAGGTCGTCACTCTGCTCCGACCTGCGGATGATGCCCGCGACCTCGTCCCCGCGCGCGGAGAGCAGCCGCTCGAGCCGCAGCGCGATCTGACCATGACCCCCAGCGATGACAATGCGCATGCCTCCGACGGTACGCCCGAAGCGGACGGTTCACCGTGCAACCATGCGTGCCCCGGCAGCGCCCACCCGTTCGATCCCGGCGCTCAAGCGGGGCCGCCGCCCCTGTACTTGGCCGCCCGCCCCTGCCGCGGCAGATCGAGGGCGACCGCGGCGGCCGAGTCGCAGTACTCCCGCACCGCGCTGGTCCGCGCCACGACGCGTCCCCGGTGGACGACGATCCGGCTGTACGCGAGGGACAGCGCCCCCGCGAGCCGGTCGCCCCGCACCGCGAGCAGCTCCGCGGGGAACCCCGCCTCGACCCGCACCTCCGGGAGGCCGAGCGCCGCCCTGGCCGTCGAGCTCACCGCTTCGTAGGCGTCCTCCGGGCGCATCCCGTAGCGCGAGGCCAGCAAGTAGGCGGCCTCCAGCGGATCGCCGCGCCCCACGGGGTTCGACACGTCGCGCAGCGCCCCGCTGCCCGCCGCGACCGGCACCCCGGCCGCCCGCAGCAGCCGCACCGGCGCGACGCCCCGCTCGTCCACCCCCGCGCACGCGCCCTGGGGCAGGCACATCACCGTCACCCCCGCGGCCGCGAGCCGGTCCACGGCGGGCCGCGCCACTTCCTCCGGGAGCCGGGAGAGCCCGCCCAGTGGGCCCAGGGTGACGCCCGTGCGCAGCCCGCCGACCGCCGCCGCGAGCCGCCCGAGCCGCACCGGATCGGCCCCGTCCGTGTGCAGGTCGACCGGGCACCCGTGTTCGGCGGCGACCTCGAGCACCGCCTCTACGTAGCCCGTTGGATCGGGGTCCAGGTCGGGGCAGCCGCCCACTACGGAGGCGCCCATCTTGACGGCGTCCCGCAGCATGGCGAGCCCGTCGGCCCCGGCGAGCCCGGTCAGCAGCCGGGGCATGGCCACCGTGCGCAGATCCGCGAGCCCCACCAGCGAACGCCGCGCCTGGAGCACCGCCTCCATCGAACCGAGCCCCTCCATGTCACCGATCCGCACATGGGTGCGCAGGGCGGTGGCCCCGTGGCCGAGTTGCAGCAGGGTGCCCTCGGTGGCCCGGCGCTGGACGTCCTCCGGGTCGTACGGGACGGGGCCCTCGCAGTCGGCCGACAGGGCCGTGTCGCCGTGCGCGTGCGGCTCCACGGGGGCAGGGAGCAGCAGGCAGCCGGTGAGGTCCAGGCGCGAGCCGTGCGGGGTGAGGCTGCCGGCCGTGCCGACCGCCTCGATGCGCCCGCCGTCGAGCCGTACGTCCACGGTCCTGCCGTCGGTGAGCCGGGCGCCGCTCAGCAGCAGCCCGGAACCCTCGGGCACGCCGGGTGACGGTGGCTGCTGCGAGGGGCTGTGGGGCATCGCGCTCCTGAGGGCTCGGTGAGGACGACGCACATCGCGTCACAAGATCACGCAGGGTGGGTCGAGCCTAGAACCGCGACAGGGGAGCTTCGAGGACCGCCGAAATAGTCGTACTGGTGGGGTCCGAGGGGCTCGTGTGCCAGCCGTGGGAAGGCGCCGACGTTCCCGGCCGACGGGGGCGCGAAACGGATTTGGGCGATCGGCGCGCAACCGTGTAATGTCTTCCTCGCTCGCCCCAATAGCTCAGTCGGTAGAGCGTCTCCATGGTAAGGAGAAGGTCTGCGGTTCGATTCCGCATTGGGGCTCTGGTGCAGACGTCGTTCGCGTCGCTTGCATCACAGCGGTGTAGCTCAGTCGGTAGAGCAAGCGGCTCATAATCGCTGTGTCACCGGTTCAAGTCCGGTCACCGCTACTGACAGTAGCCGATTGTGGGGTCGGTCCTTCGATCGGCTACTCTTCTATGTGTTAAACCATTTGTCCCATCCGTTCGTCAAGGAGCACTCACGTGGCTGCCACCGACGTCCGCCCGAAGATCACGCTGGCCTGCGTGGAGTGCAAGGAGCGGAACTACATCACCAAGAAGAACCGGCGTAACAACCCGGATCGTCTTGAGATGAAGAAGCACTGCCCGCGTTGCAATGCGCACACCGCGCACCGCGAAACGCGATAAATCAGGCTCGTACACGAGGCCGTCCCCACTTCGGGGGCGGCCTCGTGTCGTTTTCGTAGACCAGGCAGTTCGAAGAACACTTCCAGGAGGTGCCGAGCCCATGGCGCTCGACCAGTCCTTCGTGGGGCGGACCTATCCGCCCACCGCCCCGTACGAGGTCGGCCGGGAGAAGATCCGTGAGTTCGCCGAGGCGGTGGGGGACGCGAATCCCGCCTACCTCGACCGTGCCGCAGCCGAGGAGCTCGGTCACCCCGATGTGATCGCGCCGCCGACTTTTGTGTTTGCCATCACTTTCAAGGCCGCGGGCGAGGTGATCCACGACCCGGAGCTGGGTCTGGACTACAGCCGCGTCGTGCACGGCGACCAGAAGTTCGCCTACACGCGTCCGGTGCGGGCCGGCGACCGGCTGACCGTGACCTCGACCATCGAGGGCATCAAGTCGCTCGCGGGCAACGACATCATCGACGTGCGGGGCGAGGTGCACGACGAGGCCGGTGAGCACGTCGTGACCGCCTGGACCAAGCTCGTCTCGCGCGCCGCTGAGGAGGCCTGATCGCCATGGCGACGACCATCAAGTACGCCGACGTCGAGGTCGGCACGGAGCTGCCCGCGCAGACCTTTCCTGTGACGCGTGCCATGCTCGTGCAGTACGCGGGCGCCTCCGGGGACTTCAACCCGATCCACTGGAACGAGAAGTTCGCGGTCGAGGTCGGGCTGCCGGACGTGATCGCGCACGGCATGTTCACGATGGCCGAGGCGATCCGCGTCGTCACCGACTGGACCGGTGACCCGGCCGCCGTCGTCGAGTACGGCGTCCGCTTCACCAAGCCGGTCGTCGTGCCGAACGACGACAAGGGTGCCGAGGTCGAGGTCGGCGCCAAGGTCGCGGCCAAGCTCGACGACAACCGCGTACGGGTCGACCTGATCGCGACGAGCGCCGGGCAGAAGGTGCTCGGGATGTCGCGGGCCGTCGTTCAGCTGGTCTGATCGCTGCCTACGTAGCTGTGTGTAAGGGGCGTCCTCCATGGTGGGGCGCCCCTTACGCATGCCGGTCCGCGCATCACGGATGCCGATTCCCGAAGGGATTGACGTAGGTAGTGATTGGCCACTAACTTGTCCGCATGGTCAGGATGAGTGCGGAGGAGCGGCGCGAGAGCGTCATCCGTGCGGCGATCACGGAGTTCGCCCGCGGCGGCTACAACGGCACGTCCACCGAGGCGATCGCCAAGCGGGTCGGTGTCTCGCAGCCGTATCTCTTCCGTCTCTTCCCGGGCAAGCAGGCCATCTTTCTCGCCGCCGCCCAGCGCTGCTGTCAGGACATCACCAAGGTCTTCCAGCGGGCTTCCGAGGGTGCCGAGGGGGAGGAGGCGGTGCAGTGCATGGGGGACGCGTACCAGGCGCTGATCGCCGAGGACCCCGAGAAACTGCTCATGCAGATGCAGATCTACGTCGCCGTGGCCGCCGCCGAAGCGGCCGGGGACCGGGAGTTCGGGGAGTCGCTGCGGGGTTCCTGGATGGAGATGTACGACGTGGCCAACCTGGCGATGGGGGCGGACGTCGGGGAGACGACGCAGTTCCTCGCCTTCGGGATGCTGATCAACGTCCTGGTGTCCATGGGCTTCAAGCCGGACCACCGGGTCTGGGCCGGGTTCCACGAGGCGACGCAGCCTCGGGCGGCCGAGAAGGAGTGAGTCCGCGTGGCGCAAAGCGTGTTTTTTTGCCCACGCAAGTTAGTCATCAATAACTAACCAAGCGATCACTGGGGGAAGCAATGGCACGGACAGCGGCACCAGCACAGCGCGGAGGAGCCCTCTGGGCGCTCCTCATCACCAGCGTCGCCGGATTCATGGCGGCCCTCGACAACCTCGTCGTCACCACGGCCCTGCCGTCCATCCGCCAGGACCTCGGCGGCGCGCTCGACGACCTGGAGTGGACGGTCAGCGCCTACACGCTCACCTTCGCCGTCCTGCTGATGTTCGGCGCGGCACTCGGGGACCGCTTTGGGCGCAGGCGGCTCTTCCTGGTCGGACTCACGATCTTCACCGGGGCCTCCGCCGCCGCGGCCATGGCGTCCGGCATCGACTCGCTGATCGCCGCCCGCGCCGTGCAGGGCGTCGGCGCCGCGGTCATGATGCCGCTCACCCTGACCCTGCTCACCGCGGCCGTCCCGGCGGCCAAGCGCGGCCTCGCGTTCGGGATCTGGGGCGCGGTCAACGGTCTCGCCGTGGCCTCGGGGCCGCTGATCGGCGGCAGCCTCACCGAGCACGTCTCCTGGCACTGGATCTTCTGGCTGAACGTTCCGCTGGGCCTCGCCCTGCTGCCCCTCGCCCGGCTGCGCCTGAAGGAGTCGTACGGCGCGGGCGCCCGCCTCGACATCGTGGGCACGCTGCTCGCCAGCGGCGGTCTGTTCGGCATCGTGTACGGCCTGGTGCGCGCGCCCGTCGTCGGCTGGACCGACACCCTCGTGCTGACCGGCCTGTTCGCGGGCACGGCGCTGCTCGTCGGGTTCGTGCGCCACGGAATCCGCAACGAGAACTCCATGCTGCCCATGCGGCTCTTCCGCTCCCGCGCCTTCGCAGGGATCAACGCCGCGAGCCTGCTGATGTTCCTCGGGATGTTCGGCTCGATCTTCCTGCTCAGCCAGTTCCTGCAAGGCGTGCTCGGCTACTCGCCGACCGAGGCGGGCCTGCGGATGCTGCCCTGGACCGGCATGCCGATGCTCGTCGCGCCGATCGCCGGGATCCTCTCGGACCGCATCGGCGGCCGGCCCGTCGTCGCGGCGGGGCTCTTCCTCCAGGCCGTCGGGCTCGGCTGGTTCGCCGCCGTGGTCTCCGCCGACGTCTCGTACGCCGCCCAGCTGCCGGCCCTGATCGTCAGCGGCGTCGGCATGGCCCTCTACTTCGCCCCGGCCGCCAACCTGGTCATGTCCAGCGTCCTGCCGCAGGAGCAGGGCATCGCTTCCGGCGCCAACAACGCGCTGCGCGAGGTCGGCGGCGCGCTCGGTATCGCGGTCATGTCGTCGGTCTTCTCGGCCCAGGGCGGCTACGACTCCGCCCAGCACTTCGTGAACGGCATCCAGCCCGCGCTGTGGGTGGGCGCCGGGATCGTGGCCGTGGCCGCTGCCGCCGCCCTGTTCATCCCACGGGCGGGGCGCACGACGCCCGACGCGCGGGATGCTGAGCCCGCTCCGGTCCTGGAAAACGCCTGACCGCTGGAGACCTCTACGGGAGGAACGCCATGCCGACCCTGCCCTGGACCACCCCGAACACCCCACCCGCGCGCGTGGAGGCCCATGTCTTCGCCTCCCGCTTCGAGACCCGCACGCTGTGGGGCGCCCTGAAGTTCTTCGCCCGTACGCCCGCCATCTGGCGACAGGTGGGGCGGGCACCGGGCGCCTACGGAGCGACCCTCAAGGCGGCGCCCGTGCGGCGCACCTTCTGGACCCTGTCCGTGTGGGAGTCGCCCAAGGCCCTGCGGGACTTCGCGGTCACCGCGCCGCACGCGGGGATCTCCGCGGGCCTGCGGGGCCAGATGAAGGACTCGACCTTCCTCACCTGGAAGGCGTCGACCGACGAGCTGCCGCTCCACTGGAAGGACGTCCTGTCGCGCTTCGAGTGAGCCCGGCCACGACGACAGCGGCCCCGTCCGAGCGGCGGGGCCGTTCTCGTACCCTTGAGCGCGTGCAGGAACTCCACGACGCCCCTCTCGCCCCCCTGACCACCTTCCGGCTCGGCGGGCCCGCCACCCGGCTGCTCACCGCGACCACCGACGCCGAGGTGATCGAAGCGGTGCGCGAGGCCGACGCGGCCGGTACGCCGCTGCTGATCGTCGGCGGCGGCAGCAACCTCGTCATCGGCGACAAGGGCTTCGCGGGCACCGCCCTGCGCATCGCCACCAAGGGCTTCGAACTCGACGGTACGAAGCTGGAACTGGCGGCCGGTGAGGTCTGGACCGACGCCGTCGAACGCACGGTCGAAGCCGGGCTCGCGGGCGTCGAGTGCCTCGCCGGGATCCCCGGCTCCGCGGGCGCGACGCCGATCCAGAACGTGGGGGCGTACGGCCAGGAGGTCTCCGCCACGATCACCGAGGTGGTCGCCTACGACCGCACGGCCGGCGAGACCGTCACGATCCCGAACGCCGAGTGCGCCTTCTCGTACCGGCACAGCCGCTTCAAGGCCGAACCCGACCGCTACGTAGTGCTGCGCGTGCGGTTCGAGCTGGAGGACGCGGGCGGCCTCAGCGCGCCGCTCAAGTACCCGGAGACCGCGCGCGCCCTCGGCGTCGAGGCGGGCGAGCGGGTCTCGGCGGTCCTCGCGCGCGAGACCGTCCTGAAGCTGCGCGGCGGCAAGGGCATGGTGCTCGACCCGGAGGACCACGACACGTGGTCGGCGGGCTCGTTCTTCACCAACCCGATCCTCACGGACGCGGAGTTCGCGGCCTTCCACGCGCGCGTGGTCGAGCACCTGGGGGAGGACGCCAAGGCCCCCGCGTTCCCCGCCGGGGAGGGCCTCACCAAGACCTCGGCTGCCTGGCTCATCGACAAGGCGGGCTTCACCAAGGGCTACGGGAGCGGCCCCGCCCGCATCTCCACCAAGCACACCCTCGCCCTGACCAACCGCGGCGAGGCCACCACGGAGGACCTGCTCGCGCTCGCCCGTGAGGTCGTCGCCGGGGTCAGGGACGTCTTCGGGGTGACGCTGGTCAACGAGCCGGTGACGGTGGGCGTCAGCCTCTGAACCGCCCGCCGCCCCGTGCCTAGTAGGCGATGCCGACGCCCTGCTTCACCGTCGCCGGGTCGTCCACCATCGCCAGCATCGCGTGCGCCACGTCCGCGCGGCCGGCGAACCGCCCCGCGCGCGGGAAGCCGCCCACGACCGTGCGGTACGAACCGGTGAGCGGCTTGTCCTGGAGGCGGGGCGGCCGCACCGAGGTCCAGTCCGTCGCACTGCTCGCCAACTCGGCCTCCATGGCGGACAGATCGACGTAGACGTCCTTCAGGACCGCGCCGACGACCTTGAGCATCAGCCGGTCGGCGAGCGAGGAGTCCTCGGGCTGCGGGCCCACCGGCGCCGCGCTGACCACCACGAGGCGGCGCACGCCCTCCGCCTCCATCGCCTTCAGGACCGAACGCGTCAGCTCCGTGGCGATGCCCGCGTCCGCGCGCCTGCGGGCGCCCAGGCCGGACAGCACGGCGTCCCGGCCCGCGACCGCCGGACGCAGCGACTCGGGATCCTTCAGGTCGCCGCGGACCACCTCCAGGCGCTCGCCGGTCACCGTGAGCCGCGCGGGATCGCGGACCACCGCCGTGACCTCGTGCCCCGCGTCCAGGGCCTGCCGGACGACCTCCCGTCCGATCCCGCCCGTCGCACCGAAAACCGTGAGCTTCATGGCGTACCTCCGGGTGTGGAGAAGATGGTGGGTAAGTGTTCACTCACCCCACTTCACCCTTAGAGTGAGTGAGTACTCACCCCCGCGTCAAGCTTGGTTGGAGCCCGCATGGACCAGAAGCCGGCCCGAGTCCGCATCGTCGACGCGGCCCACGAACTCATGCTGAGCATCGGTCTCGCCCGGACGACCACCAAGGAGATCGCCAAGGCGGCGGGCTGCTCCGAAGCGGCGCTCTACAAGTACTTCGCCAACAAGGAGGAACTCTTCGTGACGGTGCTGGGCGAGCGCCTCCCGAAGCTGGGTTCCCTGCTCGGAAGGCTCCTCAGGGAGGGGGCGGGGGACCCCGACCGTACGGTTGAGCAGAACCTCACCGACATCGCCCACGAAGCGGCGCTCTTCTACGAGCAGACGTTCCCGATGGCCGCGTCCCTGTACGCCGAGCCCAAGCTCAAGCGCCGCCACGAAGAGGTGATGCGCGAACTGGGCACAGGACCGCACAAGCCGATCCAGGGCCTGGACGCCTACTTGCGGGCCGAACAGAAGGCCGGCCGCATCAGCGCCGAGGCCGACACGTACGCGGCCGCCTCGCTCCTGCTGGGCGCCTGCTCCCAGCGCGCCTTCGCCTACGAGATGTCCCCGGACGGCAGACCGCCCCAGCCGGTGGACGAGTTCGCGGCCCACATCGCGCGCACGCTGCTCAACGGGATCGCCTGAGCCTCCCGCCGGTCAGACGGCCAGCCACTCCTCGATGCCGCCCAGGAGCTTCTCCTTGGTGTCGTGCGGGGCCGCGGAGCCGCGCACCGACTGCCGGGCCAGTTCGGCCAGTTCGGCGTCCGAGAATCCGTGGTGGCGCCGCGCGATGTCGTACTGGGCGGCGAGCCGCGAGCCGAACAGGAGCGGGTCGTCCGCACCCAGCGCCATCGGCACCCCGGCCTCGAACAGCGTGCGCAGCGGCACGTCCTCGGGCTTCTCGTAGACGCCGAGGGCGACGTTCGATGCCGGGCACACCTCGCAGGTCACGCCCCCGTCCGCGAGGCGCTTCAGGAGCCGCGGGTCCTCGGCGGCCCGCACTCCGTGGCCGATCCGCGTGGCGTCCAGGTCGTCGAGGCAGTCGCGCACGGACGACGGCCCGGTCAGCTCGCCCCCGTGCGGCGCGCTCAGCAGCCCGCCCTCCCGCGCGATGTGGAACGCCCGGTCGAAGTCCCGCGCCATGCCGCGCCGTTCGTCGTTGGAGAGCCCGAAGCCGACGATGCCCCGGTCCGCGTACCGCACCGCGAGCCGCGCCAGCGTGCGGGCGTCCAGCGGATGCTTCATGCGGTTCGCGGCGACCAGGACGCGCATCCCGAGCCCGGTCTCCCGCGCGGCGCTGTCGACGGCGTCCAGGATGATCTCCAGGGCCGGGATCAGACCGCCGAGCCGCGGCGCGTACGACGTCGGGTCGACCTGGATCTCCAGCCACCCGGACCCGTCCGCGATGTCCTCCTCCGCGGCCTCCCGCACCAGACGCTGAATGTCCTCGGGGGCCCGCAGGCAGGAACGCGCGGCATCGTAGAGCCGCTGGAAGCGGAACCAGCCGCGCTCGTCCGTCGCTCGCAGCTTCGGCGGCTCGGCCCCGGTCAGCGCCTCGGGCAGCCGCACCCCGTACTTGTCGGCGAGTTCCAGCAGGGTCGTGGGCCGCATCGACCCCGTGAAGTGCAGATGCAGGTGGGCCTTGGGCAATTGACGTACATCACGTCCTACACGCTCCATCCCAAGATCCTGCCGTACACACCTGTCGTACCGGTAGCGCCTTTCCACCTTCGGGGCCCTGCCCGAACGAACAAGCGGGCCGCCTCCGTAAGGAGACGGCCCGCTCGCGTGAAACCGCGGACTACGGAGAACGGCGAATCAGTCGCGCGCCTCGGCGAGCAGCTTCTGGATGCGCGAAACGCCCTCGACGAGGTCCTCGTCACCGAGCGCGTACGACAGGCGCAGGTAACCCGGCGTACCGAAGGCCTCGCCCGGTACCACCGCGACCTCGGCCTCCTCCAGGATGAGCGCGGCGAGCTCGACGGAGCTCTGCGGACGCTTGCCGCGGATCTCCTTGCCGAGCAGGCCCTTCACCGACGGGTACGCGTAGAACGCGCCCTCGGGCTCCGGGCACACGAAGCCGTCGATCTCGTTGAGCATCCGCACGATCGTCTTACGACGCCGGTCGAAGGCCTCGCGCATCTTCTCCACGGCCGTCAGGTCCCCGGACACGGCGGCGAGCGCGGCCGCCTGCGCCACGTTGGAGACGTTCGACGTGGCGTGCGACTGAAGGTTCGTCGCGGCCTTCACGACGTCCTTCGGGCCGATGATCCACCCGACGCGCCAGCCGGTCATCGCGTACGTCTTCGCCACACCGTTGACCACGATGCACTTGTCGCGCAGCTCCGGAAGGAGCGCGGGCAGCGAGGTGAACTTCGCGTCCCCGTAGACGAGGTGCTCGTAGATCTCGTCCGTCATCACCCACAGGCCGTGCTCCACGGCCCAGCGGCCGATGGCCTCCGCGTCGGCCTCGCTGTACACGGCGCCCGTCGGGTTCGAGGGCGACACGAACAGCACGACCTTGGTGCGCTCGGTGCGCGCGGCCTCCAGCTGCTCCACGGAGACGCGGTAGCCGGTCGTCTCGTCGGCGACGACCTCCACCGGGACACCGCCCGCGAGGCGGATCGACTCCGGGTACGTGGTCCAGTACGGGGCCGGGACGATGACCTCGTCGCCCGGGTCGAGGATCGCGGCGAACGCCTCGTAGATGGCCTGCTTGCCGCCGTTCGTCACCAGGATCTGCGAGGCGTCGACCTCGTAGCCGGAGTCGCGCAGCGTCTTCGCGGCGATCGCGGCCTTCAGCTCGGGCAGACCGCCGGCGGGGGTGTAGCGGTGGAACTTCGGGTTCTTGCAGGCCTCGATGGCGGCCTCGACCACGTAGTCCGGCGTCGGGAAGTCGGGCTCACCGGCGCCGAAGCCGATCACCGGGCGCCCGGCGGCCTTGAGGGCCTTGGCCTTGGCGTCGACGGCGAGGGTCGCGGACTCGGAGATCGAGCCGACCCGGGCCGACACCCGACGCTCGGTGGGAGAGGAACCTGCGGACGGAGAAGGAGTTGCAGCGCTCATGGCCCCATCGTTCCAGACCGGAAAGCCGCCGGGCACACGGGTTTCGAAGAGCGAGAAACCGCTCTTGATCCACTTCTTGATCCACATGCGGATGTTGCTCGTTCGACGGAGGGCTCCGGAACACGTACACTCACTGCTCGTTGGCCTTCAACGGCCGCGCCTTCCGACCGCACTCCGTGCGTCCGGGCGGATGCGGTACGTTGGGGGAGACAAAGGGTCGTAGCTCAATTGGTAGAGCACTGGTCTCCAAAACCAGCGGTTGGGGGTTCAAGTCCCTCCGGCCCTGCTACACACTCCTTCGCCAGGATGTGTGCGCATGTACGTACTGCATTGCACCGCCGTGCGGCTCCACCGGGCGCGGCACGGCCACGACCCGGAATCAGGTGAGGACGAGTGACGGACGCCGTGGGCTCCATCGACAAGCCTGATGCTGAGGCACCGGAGTCCAAGAAGGCCCGCAAGGGCGGAAAGCGCGGCAAGAAGGGCCCCTTCGGCCGTCTCGCGCTCTTCTACCGCCAGATCGTCGCGGAACTCCGCAAGGTCGTCTGGCCGACTCGCAGTCAGCTCTCGACGTACACCACAGTGGTGATTGTGTTCGTCGTCATCATGATCGGTCTTGTCACCGTGATTGACTATGGCTTCAACCACCTTGTCAAGTACGTATTCGGCTGAGCCGAAAAGCGGAGGGCGCCGTGTCCGGCGCCCCTTTCGCGCGTTCCACCCCTATGTATCCAGGAAGAAGCAGCCACAGTGTCTGACCCGAACCTGAACGAGGCGATCGAGCCGGTCGAGTCCGCTGAGGACGAGCTCGACATCGTCGAGGCGGCAGACGCCGAGGACCCGGACCAGGCCGAGGCTGCCGACATCGCCGCCGGCGAGCCCGCCGAGGAAGCCGCGGTCGAGACCGTGGCGGACGCCGACGCCGAGGCCGAGGAGGCCCAGGCGGAGGACGCTCCGGCCGAGGCCGAGGAAGCCGCCGAGGACGTCGAGGCCGCCGACGAGGAGCCGGTCGACCCGGTCGCCGCGCTCCGCGACGAGCTGCGGTTCCTGCCCGGCGACTGGTACGTCATCCACACCTACGCGGGCTACGAGAAGCGCGTGAAGGCGAACCTGGAGCAGCGCGCCGTCTCGCTCAACGTCGAGGAATTCATCTACCAGGCTGAAGTCCCCGAGGAAGAGATCGTCCAGATCAAGAACGGCGAGCGCAAGAACGTCCGGCAGAACAAGCTGCCCGGTTACGTGCTCGTCCGCATGGACCTGACGAACGAGTCCTGGGGCGTCGTCCGCAACACGCCCGGCGTCACCGGCTTCGTGGGCAACGCCTACGACCCGTACCCGCTGACCCTGGACGAGATCGTCAAGATGCTCGCCCCGGAGGCCGAGGAGAAGGCCGCCAAGGAGGCCGCCGAGGCCGAGGGCAAGCCGGCTCCGGCCCGCAAGGTCACCGTCGAGGTCCTGGACTTCGAGGTCGGCGACTCGGTCACCGTCACCGACGGCCCGTTCGCGACGCTTCAGGCGACGATCAACGAGATCAACGCCGACTCGAAGAAGGTCAAGGGCCTCGTCGAGATCTTCGGTCGCGAGACCCCGGTCGAGCTCAGCTTCGACCAGATCCAGAAGAACTAGCCCTTCGGGCGCCTTCTGGGCACACGCTTCCGAACAGGTCAGACGGGCTGCAAAGCCTGTCTGACCTGCTCGGTTTTTAGCCGCACATGGATACCCGTTATCGTTGTGCGGTATGCCTCCATCCGGATGATCCCAACGATCATTCATGAGGATGGTGGCTGAACACTCTCACTAAGACCCGGAGAGAGAGCACATGCCTCCCAAGAAGAAGAAGGTCACGGGGCTCATCAAGCTCCAGATCCAGGCCGGCGCCGCCAACCCGGCCCCGCCTGTCGGCCCCGCGCTGGGCCAGCACGGCGTGAACATCATGGAGTTCTGCAAGGCCTACAACGCCGCGACCGAGTCGCAGCGCGGTTGGGTCATCCCGGTGGAGATCACGGTCTACGAGGACCGTTCCTTCACCTTCATCACCAAGACCCCGCCGGCCGCGAAGATGATCCTCAAGGCCGCTGGTGTCGAGAAGGGCTCTGGCGAGCCGCACAAGACCAAGGTCGCCAAGATCACCGAGGCGCAGGTCCGCGAGATCGCCACCACCAAGATGCCCGACCTCAACGCCAATGACCTGGACGCCGCGTCCAAGATCATCGCCGGCACCGCCCGTTCCATGGGCGTCACGGTCGAGGGCTGACCTCCACCTCGCAGATCCATCCGTGGCAGGGCCTGCTCGGCCCGCACCACGACTCCTCTAGAACTCAGGAGAAGCAAGTGAGCAAGCGCAGCAAGTCTCTCCGCGCTGCGGACGCCAAGGTCGACGGGGCCAAGCTCTACGCCCCGCTCGAGGCCGTCCGTCTCGCCAAGGAGACCTCCACGTCGAAGTTCGACGGCACCGTCGAGGTCGCCTTCCGCCTGGGCGTTGACCCGCGCAAGGCCGACCAGATGGTCCGTGGCACCGTGAACCTGCCGCACGGCACCGGCAAGACCGCCCGGGTCCTGGTCTTCGCGACCGGTGACCGTGCTGCGGCCGCGGAAGCCGCGGGCGCCGACATCGTCGGTTCCGACGAGCTCATCGCCGAGATCGCCAAGGGCGACCGTCTGAACGAGTTCGACGCCGTTGTCGCCACCCCGGACCTCATGGGCAAGGTCGGCCGCCTCGGCCGCGTGCTCGGTCCGCGTGGCCTCATGCCGAACCCGAAGACCGGCACCGTGACCCCGGACGTGGCCAAGGCCGTGACCGAGATCAAGGGCGGCAAGATCGAGTTCCGCGTCGACAAGCACGCGAACCTGCACTTCATCATCGGCAAGGTGTCCTTCGACGACGCCAAGCTGGTGGAGAACTACGGCGCGGCCCTGGAGGAGATCCTCCGCCTGAAGCCGTCCGCCGCCAAGGGTCGCTACATCAAGAAGGCCGCCATCAGCACCACGATGGGCCCCGGCATTCAGCTCGACTCCAACCGCACCCGGAACCTCCTCGTCGAGGAGGACCCGGCCGCGGTCTGAGCCCTTCAAGGCTCGCTGTAGTCGCTACGGGCCCCGCACCTTTCGAGGTGCGGGGCCCGTTCCGCTTTTCCGGCCCGCACGGCGTGGGGCTGCGCTAGCTTCGCGGTGACCGACTGGGGGAGCGGATGCCGAAGTACGCGCGCGTGGTGACTCTGGCAGCCGTGGGCAGTCTGCTGGCCGCCTGCGGCGGGACGCCGGAGCACGGGGCCGACGAGGCGCGCGAGGCACGCGAGGCGCTGCGCACGGCCAGGCAGCAGGTTCGCGCGGCGGGCTCGGCGCGCGTCGACGCGACGATGACCACGGGCGAGCGGCTGACCTCGCGCAGCACGGGCGCGCTGAGCTGGTCGGACGGCGTCGAAGGCACCCTGACCGTGCGGGTCACCGGCGGCGAACTGGCTGCCTCCACGCGCGCGTTGGGCGGTGACCCTTCGCAGACGCGCTTCCTCCCGGAGGCCCAGTACACCCGCATGAGCGACCGGTTCGCCGAGCTCCAGGGCGGCCGCCACTGGATCCGCCGCCCGTACGACACCCGCGGCGACCTCACCCCGGCCGACTCGCTCACGGCGCTCGTCGGGGCCGAGGACGTCCACAGGGTGGGGCGGGAGACCGTGCGCGGCACACGGGCCACCCACTACCGGGGGAGTGCGGCCCGCGGGCACATCGACGTATGGCTCGACGCCCGGCATCTTCTGGTGCGGCGCACCCAGCGCGTGGGCGACTTCACGGTGACCGTGCACTACCGCGGATACGGCGCCCCGGCCGCGGCCGAACGCCCGGCGGCACGCGACACCGTCGACTTCACGGAGGTCGCGGGCGCCGGTTGAAGCTGTGGGCGGGCTGTCCGAGGCGTCCGCTATCGTGCGGACAGATCAAGACGCACCAAGGGGTGGGATTCAAGATGACTGTTTCCGTACGACGTGTGGTCGGCGCCGCCGCTGCCACCGCGCTGCTGTGTTCGGCCGTCGCCGCATGTGGGGGCGGGGACGACAAGGGCGAGAAGAAGGCCTCGGGGATCGGGTCCCAGTCGGTCGCGCAGGCCGTGTCGGCCGCGTTCAAGAAGACCTCCGACGCCAAGTCCGCGAAGGTCGACATGACCATGAAGATGCCGACGGCCGCGCAGGGCGGCGGCGACATGAAGATGTCCGGCACCATGGGCTGGGAACCGACCGCCATGGACATGACGATGTCGGGCGCCGCGCTCTCGGCCGGCGGTCCGGACGCGCCCAAGAACATCCGCATGCTCATGCGGGACAACGTGATGTACATGGACATGGGTGCGAACGCGGCCAAGTCCATGGACGGCAAGCGCTGGATGAAGATGGACCTCGCCGCCATGGCGAAGAAGTCCGGCGACGAGAAGATGGCGCGCCAGATGACCGGCAGCCTGGACAACATGAACCAGGACCCGGCCAAGCAGATCGCGGTCCTGCTCGACTCGCCGAACCTGAAGCACCTCGGCTCGGCCACGGTGGACGGCACCGAGACGGAGCACTACAAGGGCAAGCTCACCGTCGACGAGATGCTGGCGAAGAACGACTCGCTGAAGGTCCTCAGCAAGTCCGAGCGCGACCAGATGCTCCAGAGCGTCAAGAAGGCCGGTATCAAGACGTACGACACCGAGCTGTGGATCAACAAGGACGACCTTCCGGTCCGCCTTGACGTCACGATGGACAGCAAGCAGGGCCCGATCGAGGTGTCCGAGAAGTTCTCCGACTACGGCACCCCCGTGAAGGCCGACGTGCCGCCCGCGAACCAGACCTTCGACATGATGCAGATGCTCAAGGAGCTCGGCGGTGCCTCCGGCGCCGGGAGCGGTGCCGGTTCCTCCGGTCTTGACAGCGGCGCCTGAGCGGATTTGCTCGGCACGCTCCCTTTCGCGTAACCTTCCACAGAAGCCAAAGACCGCTGGTCGTTGCCGTCCGCTCGCAAGAGAGTTCGGTGGCCGAAGGATCCGCTGAAACTGCGGACGACCCGCGCAGGTGACCGTGGAAGTGCTCCTGGAACCCCTCGGGGATCCGGTTGAGCTCACGCCCCGTGCGCCTGCGCCGGGGCGTTTCGTTTTTACCAGCCTCCTTGCGAGCGGTCCTCATCACCCGGAAGGAGGCTGACGCTCTATGCCGACGCCCGACAAGGCTGCCGCCGTAGCCGAGCTCACGGACAAGTTCCGCAGCTCGAGCGCCGCCGTGCTGACCGAGTACCGGGGTCTCACCGTGGCCCAGCTCAAGCAGCTGCGCCGTTCGCTCGGTGAGAACTCCGAGTACGCCGTGGTGAAGAACACGCTGACCAAGATCGCGGCCAACGAGGCCGGGATCAACACGCTCGACGACCTGTTCAACGGTCCGACGGCGGTTGCCTTCGTCACCGGTGACCCGGTGGAGTCGGCGAAGGGTCTTCGTGACTTCGCCAAGGACAACCCGAACCTCGTCATCAAGGGCGGTGTCCTTGACGGCAAGGCGCTGTCCGCCGACGAGATCAAGAAGCTTGCGGACCTCGAGTCCCGCGAGGTTCTGCTGTCCAAGCTGGCCGGTGCCTTCAAGGCGAAGCAGTCGCAGGCTGCCTCCGTCTTCAACGCGCTGCCGACGAAGCTCGTCCGCACCGTGGACGCGCTCCGTGCCAAGCAGGACGAGCAGGGCGGTGCCGAGTAACTCGGCTCGCTTTTTGATCCCGGCCGTCTGAGACGACGGCAGGGATCGCAGCGGGCCGCACGTCTACGACGTAATGCCGACAGGCATACGCCCGCCTCACCCAGTACATCCGGCACCTGCCGATTTAGTGGAAGGACCGCCATCATGGCGAAGCTCACCCAGGACGAGCTGCTTGCGCAGTTCGAGGAGATGACCCTCATCGAGCTCTCCGAGTTCGTGAAGGCCTTCGAGGACAAGTTCGACGTCGAGGCTGCCGCTGCCGCCCCGGTCGTCGTCGCCGGTGGTGCCGCTGGTGGCGCCGCCGCCGAGGCCGCCGAGGAGCAGGACGAGTTCGACGTCATCCTCACCGGCGCCGGTGACAAGAAGATCCAGGTCATCAAGGTCGTGCGCGAGCTGACCTCCCTGGGCCTCAAGGAGGCCAAGGACCTCGTCGACGGCACCCCGAAGCCGGTCCTCGAGAAGGTCGCCAAGGACGCTGCCGAGAAGGCCAAGGAGCAGCTCGAGGGCGCCGGCGCGGCCGTCGAGGTCAAGTAAGACCTCTTCGACTCCGTCGAGTCTCCTGAAGGCGAAACTGCTCCCCCGGGAGCTGTAACGCCGAGGTACCGAAGGGCGATCACCCAGTTGGGTGGTCGCCCTTCGGCGTTGTCCGGATCGCAGGCCGAGGGTGCCTTGCACTGTCGGACGTGCAGAGTATGGTGATCTTCGTTGTGCCTGGCGCCACCCCTGTTCGGCCAAGAGGGGGCCTTGACGAACAGCACGCAGCGCGCAATTCTCAGGACGCGTCGTCACAACGATCCGGATCCGAGGCATGGATCGACGGCGAAGAGGGCAGTAAGGATGTGCGCTAGCTCAGCGCACAGGGAACGCCGCAGACGGTGAATGGTTGAAGACAACGAGGGTCTCAAAAAACCCGCACTGGACATCAGTGAGCCTTCTGGCTACACTGTCCCTTTGCGCTGCCTGTTAGCTGCTCCCTGCCCGTCACCAGGGGCATGCCCTCGCCTCAGCACCGTGGACTAAATCGGCTCTGACCTGGCCATATGCCAGATCAGGGGCTCTGTCCCGTTGTATGGCTTGGGACCGGTACGCGCGTAGTGAGTCCGAGCCCTCGGAAGGACCCCCTCTTGGCCGCCTCGCGCAACGCCTCGACCGCGAATACGAACAACGGCGCAAGCACCGCCCCGCTGCGCATCTCCTTTGCAAAGATCAAGGAGCCTCTCGAGGTTCCGAACCTGCTCGCGCTGCAGACCGAGAGCTTTGACTGGCTGCTCGGCAACACCGCTTGGCAGAGTCGGGTCGAGGAGGCTCTGGAGTCGGGTCACGACGTCCCCACGAAGTCCGGTCTGGAGGAGATCTTCGAGGAGATCTCCCCGATCGAGGACTTCTCCGGGTCGATGTCCCTGACTTTCCGCGACCACCGCTTCGAACCGCCGAAGAACTCCATCGACGAGTGCAAGGAGCGCGACTTCACGTACGCGGCTCCGCTCTTCGTCACCGCCGAATTCACCAACAACGAGACCGGCGAGATCAAGTCCCAGACGGTCTTCATGGGCGACTTCCCGCTCATGACCAACAAGGGCACCTTCGTCATCAACGGCACCGAGCGTGTCGTTGTCTCCCAGCTGGTCCGCTCGCCGGGTGTCTACTTCGACTCCTCCATCGACAAGACGTCCGACAAGGACATCTTCTCCGCCAAGATCATCCCGTCCCGGGGTGCCTGGCTGGAGATGGAGATCGACAAGCGCGACATGGTCGGTGTGCGCATCGACCGCAAGCGCAAGCAGTCCGTCACCGTTCTCCTGAAGGCTCTCGGTTGGACCACCGAGCAGATCCTCGAGGAGTTCGGCGAGTACGAGTCCATGCGCGCCACCCTGGAGAAGGACCACACCCAGGGCCAGGACGACGCGCTGCTCGACATCTACCGCAAGCTGCGTCCGGGCGAGCCGCCCACGCGCGAGGCCGCGCAGACGCTGCTCGAGAACCTCTACTTCAACCCGAAGCGCTACGACCTCGCGAAGGTCGGCCGCTACAAGGTGAACAAGAAGCTCGGTGCCGAGGAGCCGCTGGACGCCGGCGTGCTCACGACCGACGACATCATCGCCTCCATCAAGTACCTCGTGAAGCTGCACGCGGGCGAGACGGAGACGGTGGGCGAGTCGGGCCGGGAGATCGTCGTCGAGACCGACGACATCGACCACTTCGGCAACCGTCGTATCCGTAACGTCGGCGAGCTCATCCAGAACCAGGTCCGTACGGGTCTCGCCCGTATGGAGCGCGTCGTGCGCGAGCGCATGACGACCCAGGACGTCGAGGCGATCACGCCGCAGACCCTGATCAACATCCGCCCCGTGGTGGCGTCGATCAAGGAGTTCTTCGGTACCTCGCAGCTGTCCCAGTTCATGGACCAGAACAACCCGCTGTCGGGGCTGACGCACAAGCGTCGTCTGAACGCCCTCGGCCCGGGTGGTCTGTCCCGTGAGCGGGCGGGCTTCGAGGTCCGAGACGTGCACCCCTCGCACTACGGCCGCATGTGCCCGATCGAGACCCCTGAAGGCCCGAACATCGGTCTGATCGGCTCGCTCGCCTCGTACGGCCGGATCAACCCCTTCGGCTTCATCGAGACGCCGTACCGCAAGGTGACCGGTGGCGTCGTCGGCGACGAGGTGGACTACCTCACCGCCGACGAGGAGGACCGCTTCGTCATCGCGCAGGCCAACGCGCCGCTGTCCGACGACATGCGTTTCGCCGAGGCCCGTGTCCTGGTCCGCCGTCGTGGCGGAGAGGTCGACTACGTCCCCGGTGACGACGTCGACTACATGGACGTCTCGCCGCGCCAGATGGTGTCGGTCGCGACCGCGATGATCCCGTTCCTCGAGCACGACGACGCCAACCGTGCCCTCATGGGCGCGAACATGATGCGTCAGGCCGTGCCGCTCATTAAGTCCGAGGCGCCGCTCGTCGGCACCGGCATGGAGTACCGCTGCGCCACCGACGCCGGCGACGTGCTCAAGGCCGACAAGGACGGTGTGGTCCAGGAGGTCTCCGCGGACTACATCACCACCGCCAACGACGACGGCACGTACAGCACGTACCGCCTGCACAAGTTCTCCCGCTCGAACCAGGGCACCTCTGTTAACCAGAAGGTCGTCGTGGACGAGGGCGCGCGGATCATCACCGGCCAGGTCCTGGCCGACGGTCCCGCGACCGAAGAGGGCGAGATGGCCCTCGGCAAGAACCTGCTCGTGGCGTTCATGCCGTGGGAGGGTCACAACTACGAGGACGCGATCATCCTGTCGCAGCGCCTCGTGCAGGACGACGTCCTCTCCTCGATCCACATCGAGGAGCACGAGGTCGACGCCCGTGACACCAAGCTCGGCCCGGAGGAGATCACCCGGGACATCCCGAACGTCTCCGAGGAGGTCCTCGCCGACCTCGACGAGCGCGGCATCATCCGTATCGGTGCCGAGGTCGTCGCCGGCGACATCCTGGTCGGCAAGGTCACGCCCAAGGGTGAGACCGAGCTGACGCCGGAGGAGCGCCTGCTCCGCGCGATCTTCGGTGAGAAGGCGCGCGAGGTGCGCGACACCTCGCTGAAGGTGCCGCACGGTGAGATCGGCAAGGTCATCGGCGTCCGCGTCTTCGACCGCGAAGAGGGCGACGAGCTGCCGCCGGGCGTGAACCAGCTGGTTCGTGTCTACGTGGCGCAGAAGCGCAAGATCACCGATGGTGACAAGCTCGCCGGCCGTCACGGCAACAAGGGCGTCATCTCGAAGATCAACCCGATCGAGGACATGCCGTTCCTGGAGGACGGCACCCCGGTCGACATCATCCTCAACCCGCTGGGTGTGCCGTCCCGAATGAACCCGGGACAGGTCCTGGAGATCCACCTCGGCTGGCTCGCCAGCCAGGGCTGGGACGTCTCCGGCCTGACCGAGCAGTGGGCCCAGAGCCTGCAGGCGATCGGTGCCGACCAGGTCGAGCCGCGGACGAACCTCGCGACGCCGGTCTTCGACGGTGCGCGTGAGGACGAGCTCGCGGGTCTGCTCGAGAACGCCCGCCCGAACCGCGACGGCGACCGCATGGTCCTCCCGTCCGGCAAGGCGCGGCTGTTCGACGGCCGCTCCGGCGAGCCGTTCCCGGACCCGATCTCGGTCGGGTACATGTACATCCTCAAGCTGCACCACCTGGTCGACGACAAGCTCCACGCCCGTTCGACCGGCCCGTACTCGATGATCACCCAGCAGCCGCTGGGTGGTAAGGCTCAGTTCGGTGGTCAGCGCTTCGGTGAGATGGAGGTGTGGGCGCTCGAGGCATACGGCGCCGCCTACGCCCTCCAGGAGCTGCTGACGATCAAGTCCGACGACGTCACCGGCCGCGTGAAGGTCTACGAGGCCATCGTCAAGGGCGAGAACATCCCCGAGCCCGGCATTCCCGAGTCCTTCAAGGTGCTCATCAAGGAAATGCAGTCCCTGTGCCTCAACGTGGAGGTGCTGTCCTCGGACGGCATGTCCATCGAGATGCGCGACACCGACGAGGACGTCTTCCGCGCAGCGGAGGAGCTCGGCATCGACCTGTCCCGGCGCGAGCCGAGCAGCGTCGAAGAGGTCTGACGGGAGTCGTCGGCCGGGGGCCCTCTCCTCACCGAGAGGCCCCTGGCCGGCACCCCTCGACCCCCGTTTCAGACCACAGACTTACAACCCTGAGAGGGATTGACGCATAGTGCTCGACGTCAACTTCTTCGATGAGCTCCGGATCGGTCTGGCCACCGCTGACGACATCCGTCAGTGGAGCCACGGCGAGGTCAAGAAGCCCGAGACCATCAACTACCGCACCCTCAAGCCCGAAAAGGACGGACTCTTCTGCGAGAAGATCTTCGGTCCGACCCGGGACTGGGAGTGCTACTGCGGCAAGTACAAGCGTGTCCGCTTCAAGGGCATCATCTGCGAGCGCTGTGGCGTGGAGGTCACGCGCGCCAAGGTGCGCCGTGAGCGGATGGGCCACATCGAGCTGGCCGCTCCCGTCACCCACATCTGGTACTTCAAGGGCGTCCCGTCGCGTCTGGGCTACCTGCTCGACCTCGCCCCGAAGGACCTCGAGAAGGTCATCTACTTCGCGGCGTACATGATCACGTTCGTCGACGAGGAGCGTCGTACCCGCGACCTGCCCTCCCTCGAGGCGCACGTCCAGGTCGAGCGTCAGCAGATCGAGAACCGTCGCGACTCGGACCTCGAGGCCCGCGCCAAGAAGCTCGAGACCGACCTGGCCGAGCTCGAGGCCGAGGGTGCCAAGGCCGACGTGCGCCGCAAGGTGCGCGAGGGTGCCGAGCGCGAGATGAAGCAGCTGCGCGACCGTGCGCAGCGCGAGATCGACCGTCTGGACGAGGTCTGGTCGCGCTTCAAGAACCTCAAGGTCCAGGACCTCGAGGGCGACGAGCTGCTCTACCGCGAGCTCCGTGACCGCTTCGGCACGTACTTCGACGGTTCGATGGGTGCCGCGGCGCTTCAGAAGCGCCTCGAGACCTTCGACCTCGAGGAGGAGGCCGAGCGTCTCCGCGAGATCATCCGTACCGGCAAGGGCCAGAAGAAGACCCGTGCGCTCAAGCGCCTCAAGGTCGTCTCCGCGTTCCTGCAGACCAGCAACAGCCCCAAGGGCATGGTGCTCGACTGCGTGCCGGTCATCCCGCCGGACCTGCGTCCGATGGTGCAGCTGGACGGTGGCCGCTTCGCGACCTCCGACCTGAACGACCTGTACCGCCGCGTCATCAACCGCAACAACCGCCTGAAGCGCCTTCTCGACCTCGGTGCGCCCGAGATCATCGTGAACAACGAGAAGCGCATGCTCCAGGAGGCCGTGGACGCCCTCTTCGACAACGGTCGTCGTGGTCGCCCGGTCACCGGTCCCGGCAACCGCCCGCTGAAGTCCCTGAGCGACATGCTCAAGGGCAAGCAGGGTCGTTTCCGTCAGAACCTTCTCGGTAAGCGTGTGGACTACTCCGCGCGTTCCGTGATCGTCGTCGGTCCGCAGCTGAAGCTGCACCAGTGCGGTCTGCCGAAGGCCATGGCACTGGAGCTCTTCAAGCCGTTCGTGATGAAGCGTCTGGTCGACCTGAACCACGCGCAGAACATCAAGAGCGCCAAGCGCATGGTGGAGCGCGGCCGCACGGTCGTGTACGACGTCCTCGAAGAGGTCATCGCCGAGCACCCGGTTCTGCTGAACCGTGCTCCCACCCTGCACCGCCTCGGCATCCAGGCCTTCGAGCCGCAGCTGGTCGAGGGCAAGGCCATCCAGATCCACCCGCTCGTCTGCACCGCGTTCAACGCGGACTTCGACGGTGACCAGATGGCCGTGCACCTGCCGCTCTCCGCGGAGGCGCAGGCCGAGGCCCGCATCCTGATGCTGTCCTCGAACAACATCCTCAAGCCCGCCGACGGCCGTCCGGTGACGATGCCGACCCAGGACATGGTCCTCGGTCTGTTCTTCCTCACCACCGACGGTGAGCTCCGTGACACCAAGGGCGAGGGCCGCGCGTTCGGCTCCACGGCCGAGGCGACCATGGCGTTCGACGCCGGCGAGCTGGCTCTCCAGTCGGCCGTCGACATCCGCTTCCCGGTGGGCACCATGCCGCCGCGCGGCTGGACCCCGCCGCCCGTCGAGGAGGGTGAGCCCGAGTACCAGCCGGGTGACAGCTTCCGGCTGCGGACGACCCTGGGCCGCGCGCTCTTCAACGAGCTGCTGCCCGAGGACTACCCGTTCGTCGACTACTCGGTCGGCAAGAAGCAGCTCGGCGAGATCGTCAACGACCTCGCGGAGCGCTACCCCAAGGTCATCGTGGCGGCGACGCTCGACAACCTGAAGGCGGCCGGCTTCTACTGGGGCACCCGCTCCGGCGTCACCGTGGCCATCTCCGACGTCGTCGTTCCCGAGGCGAAGAAGGAAATCGTCGCGGGCTACGAGGCGCAGGACGAGAAGGTCCAGAAGCAGTACGAGCGCGGTCTCATCACGAAGGAAGAGCGCACTCAGGAGCTCATCGCGATCTGGACCAAGGCGACCAACGAGGTCTCCGAGGCGATGAACGCGAACTTCCCGAAGACCAACCCCATCTTCATGATGGTTGACTCGGGTGCCCGAGGAAACATGATGCAGATGCGTCAGATCGCGGGTATGCGTGGTCTGGTGTCGAACGCCAAGAACGAGACGATCCCGCGCCCGATTAAGGCCTCCTTCCGTGAGGGCCTGTCGGTGCTGGAGTACTTCATCTCGACTCACGGTGCTCGTAAGGGTCTGGCGGACACCGCCCTGCGTACCGCCGACTCGGGTTACCTGACCCGTCGTCTGGTGGACGTCTCGCAGGACGTCATCATTCGCGAGGAGGACTGCGGCACCGACCGTGGCCTCAAGCTCCAGATCGCGGAGCGCGGCGCCGACGGCGTGCTGCGCAAGACCGAGGACGTCGAGACCAGCGTCTACGCCCGCATGCTCGCCGAGGACATCGTCGTCGACGGCAAGGTCATCGCGCCGGCCAACGTCGACCTGGGTGACGTGCTCATCGACGCCCTCGTCGCCCACGGCGTCGAGATCGTCAAGACCCGCTCGGTGCTCACCTGTGAGTCCGCGGTCGGCACCTGTGCCTTCTGCTACGGCCGCTCGCTGGCCACCGGCAAGCTGGTCGACATCGGTGAGGCGGTCGGCATCATCGCCGCCCAGTCCATCGGTGAGCCCGGTACCCAGCTGACGATGCGTACCTTCCACACCGGTGGTGTGGCCGGTGACGACATCACCCAGGGTCTGCCCCGTGTCGTCGAGCTCTTCGAGGCTCGTACGCCGAAGGGTGTCGCCCCGATCTCCGAGGCCGCGGGCCGTGTCCGCATCGAGGAGACCGAGAAGACCAAGAAGCTCGTCGTCACCCCGGACGACGGCAGCGACGAGACGGCGTTCCCGATCTCGAAGCGTGCCCGTCTCCTGGTGGGCGAGGGCGACCACGTCGAGGTCGGCCAGAAGCTGACCGTGGGTGCCACCAACCCGCACGACGTGCTGCGCATCCTCGGCCAGCGTGCGGTTCAGGTGCACCTGGTCGGCGAGGTCCAGAAGGTCTACAACTCGCAGGGTGTGTCGATCCACGACAAGCACATCGAGATCATCATCCGGCAGATGCTGCGCCGCGTGACGATCATCGAGTCGGGCGACGCCGAGCTGCTGCCCGGCGAGCTGGTCGAGCGCTCGAAGTTCGAGGGCGAGAACCGTCGTGTGGTCACCGAGGGCGGTCACCCCGCCTCCGGCCGTCCGCAGCTGATGGGTATCACCAAGGCCTCGCTGGCGACGGAGTCCTGGCTGTCGGCCGCCTCCTTCCAGGAGACGACCCGAGTCCTGACGGATGCGGCGATCAACGCCAAGTCCGACAGCCTCATCGGCCTCAAGGAGAACGTCATCATCGGTAAGCTCATCCCGGCCGGTACGGGTCTGTCCCGCTACCGCAACATCCGGGTGGAGCCCACCGAGGAGGCCAAGGCCGCGATGTACTCGGCCGTCGGCTACGACGACATCGACTACTCGCCGTTCGGCACCGGCTCCGGCCAGGCCGTTCCGCTGGAGGACTACGACTACGGTCCGTACAACCAGTAAGCGAGCAGCTGCTTGAAACCGCAGGGCGGTCACCCCGGGACACCGGGGTGGCCGCCCTGCGGCGTATTGACGCATGATGGACGCCACAACATGTCCGGGTCCCGGGGGAGTGGTCTCGTGTCGAATCCGTCGTGGCAGCCGGTCCCGTGGCCGGGCCAGCAGGGTCATCAGCCGTCGATGCTGGCCGCGCATGCGGACCGGGAGCGCGCCGTCGATGTGCTGCGCGCGGGCTTCGCCGAGGGGCGGCTCCAGCAGGCCGAGTACGAGCGCCGGATCGAGCGGGCCTATCAGGCGCGCACGGTGGGGGAGCTGACCATGCTGGTCGCCGACCTGCCGCAGGGGCCAGCGCCGCAGCAGCAGATGATGATGGGCGTGCCGCGGACGTTCCTGCCGCCCCCGCCGCCGGCCACCAACGGCAAGGCGATCGGGGCCCTGGTGTGCGGTGTGGGCACGATTTTCAGCGGCGGGGTGTCCAGCATCCCCGCGGTGATCCTGGGCCACATGGCGCGCAAGGAGATCCGTGAGCGGGGCGAGACGGGCGACGGCATGGCGGTGGCCGGGCTGGTGCTCGGGTGGCTGTTCGTGGCCTTCTGGAGCCTGATCATCGTGTTGGCCGTGGTGTCGGCGACCGGCAGGTAGGAGCCGTCGCGCCCGGCGTGTCCTGGCTCCGGGGTATTTGTTTTGACCACAGCGTATGAGATAGGTACGCTCAGACCTTGTGCCTGGGGTGTGCCTGGGCTCGTGTGCGTGTCATCAGCCGCACGGCGAGTCCGATCAGGGCCACCGCAATCTGCCGTTTTCCCGCCCTCGGTGGGGGTCTGCAGTATTCGACACACCCGACCGCGTGGGTCGGGAAACGTTCCAGGTTAGCTTTACTACTCGGCACACAGAAACCGGAGAAGTAGTGCCTACGATCCAGCAGCTGGTCCGGAAGGGCCGGCAGGACAAGGTCGAGAAGAACAAGACGCCCGCGCTTGAGGGTTCGCCCCAGCGCCGTGGCGTCTGCACGCGTGTGTTCACGACCACCCCGAAGAAGCCGAACTCGGCCCTCCGTAAGGTCGCGCGTGTGCGTCTGACCAGCGGCATCGAGGTCACGGCCTACATTCCGGGTGAGGGACACAACCTGCAGGAGCACTCCATCGTGCTCGTGCGCGGCGGCCGTGTGAAGGACCTGCCCGGTGTTCGTTACAAGATCATCCGCGGTTCGCTCGACACCCAGGGTGTCAAGAACCGCAAGCAGGCCCGCAGCCGCTACGGCGCCAAGAAGGAGAAGTAAGAATGCCTCGTAAGGGCCCCGCCCCGAAGCGCCCGGTCATCATCGACCCGGTCTACGGTTCTCCTCTGGTGACCTCCCTCATCAACAAGGTGCTGCTGAACGGCAAGCGCTCCACCGCCGAGCGCATCGTGTACGGCGCCATGGAGGGCCTGCGCGAGAAGACCAGCAACGACCCGGTCATCACCCTGAAGCGCGCGCTTGAGAACATCAAGCCGACCCTTGAGGTCAAGTCCCGCCGTGTCGGTGGCGCGACCTACCAGGTGCCGATCGAGGTCAAGCCCGGTCGTGCCAACACCCTCGCGCTCCGCTGGCTCGTCGGCTACTCCCGCGCCCGTCGCGAGAAGACGATGACCGAGCGTCTGACGAACGAGCTGCTCGACGCCTCGAACGGCCTCGGTGCTGCCGTCAAGAAGCGTGAGGACACGCACAAGATGGCCGAGTCCAACAAGGCCTTCGCGCACTACCGCTGGTAGTCGCAACCCACATCGAGACCGAGAGAAGACTGAAGCCTTATGGCTACCACTTCACTTGACCTGGCCAAGGTCCGAAACATCGGCATCATGGCCCACATCGACGCGGGCAAGACGACCACCACTGAGCGGATCCTGTTCTACACCGGCGTCTCGTACAAGATCGGTGAGGTCCACGACGGCGCTGCCACGATGGACTGGATGGAGCAGGAGCAGGAGCGTGGCATCACGATCACGTCTGCTGCCACCACTTGCCACTGGCCGCTCGAGGACAACGACTACACGATCAACATCATCGACACCCCTGGGCACGTCGACTTCACCGTTGAGGTGGAGCGCTCCCTGCGTGTGCTCGATGGTGCCGTGACCGTGTTCGACGGTGTCGCCGGTGTCGAGCCGCAGTCCGAGACGGTGTGGCGTCAGGCCGACCGTTACGGCGTGCCCCGCATCTGCTTCGTCAACAAGCTGGACCGTACCGGCGCCGAGTTCCACCGCTGCGTGGACATGATCTCGGACCGCCTGGGCGCCCAGCCGCTCGTCATGCAGCTCCCCATCGGGGCCGAGGCCGACTTCCAGGGTGTCGTCGACCTCGTCACGATGAAGGCGTACGTCTGGTCGGCCGAGGCCGCCAAGGGCGAGGCCTACGACACCGTCGAGATCCCCGACACGCACAAGGAGGCTGCGGACGAGTACCGCGGCAAGCTCCTTGAGGCCGTCGCGGAGAACGACGAGGACATGATGGAGCTGTACCTGGAGGGCACCGAGCCCACCGTGGAGCAGCTGTACGCCGCGATCCGTCGCATCACCATCGCGTCCGGCAAGTCCGCCGACACCACGGTCACCCCGGTGTTCTGCGGTACCGCGTTCAAGAACAAGGGCGTCCAGCCCCTGCTCGACGCGGTCGTGCGCTACCTCCCGACCCCCCTTGACGTCGACTCCATCGAGGGTCACGACGTGAAGGACCCGGAGAAGGTCGTCGCGCGCAAGCCGTCCGAGGACGAGCCGCTCGCGGCCCTCGCGTTCAAGATCGCGAGCGACCCGCACCTGGGCAAGCTCACCTTCATCCGGGTTTACTCGGGTCGCCTGGAGGCCGGCACCGCGGTGCTGAACTCCGTCAAGGGCAAGAAGGAGCGCATCGGCAAGATCTACCGCATGCACGCGAACAAGCGTGAGGAGATCGCGTCGGTGGGCGCCGGTGACATCGTCGCCGTCATGGGCCTGAAGCAGACCACCACCGGTGAGACGCTGTCCGACGACAAGAACCCGGTCATCCTGGAGTCCATGGACTTCCCGGCGCCGGTCATTCAGGTCGCCATCGAGCCCAAGTCCAAGGGTGACCAGGAGAAGCTGGGTGTCGCCATCCAGCGTCTCGCGGAGGAGGACCCCTCCTTCCAGGTTCACTCGGACGAGGAGACCGGCCAGACCATCATCGGTGGTATGGGCGAGCTCCACCTCGACGTCCTCGTCGACCGCATGCGCCGCGAGTTCAAGGTCGAGGCCAACGTCGGCAAGCCGCAGGTCGCGTACCGCGAGACCATCCGCAAGTCGGTCGAGCGTGTCGACTTCACGCACAAGAAGCAGACCGGTGGTACCGGCCAGTTCGCGAAGGTGCAGATCGCGATCGAGCCGATCGAGGGCGGCGACGCCTCGTACGAGTTCGTGAACAAGGTCACCGGTGGTCGTATCCCGAAGGAGTACATCCCTTCGGTCGACGCCGGCTGCCAGGAGGCCATGCAGTTCGGCATCCTCGCCGGTTACGAGATGACCGGTGTCCGCATCACGCTGCTCGACGGTGCCTTCCACGAGGTCGACTCCTCCGAGCTCGCCTTCAAGATCGCCGGTTCGCAGGCGTTCAAGGAGGGTGCGCGCAAGGCTGGTCCCGTGCTCCTCGAGCCGATGATGGCCGTCGAGGTCACCACGCCCGAGGACTACATGGGCGAGGTCATCGGTGACATCAACTCCCGTCGTGGCCAGGTTCAGGCCATGGAGGAGCGGATGGGCGCCCGCCTCGTCAAGGGCCTGGTCCCGCTCTCGGAGATGTTCGGCTACGTCGGAGACCTCCGCAGCAAGACGTCGGGTCGCGCGAGCTACTCGATGCAGTTCGACTCCTACGCCGAGGTTCCGCGGAACGTCGCCGAGGAGATCATCGCGAAGGCCAAGGGCGAGTAACTCACTCGAGTTCACGCTTTAGGCTTGACTCCGGAGCTCTTGGGGCATTTCCCGGCAACGACCGTGAAATGCCCCGGGGCCCCGGCTATCCAGCAAAGATCACCTGGCGCCGATGAAGCAAGGCGTACAGAACCACTCCACAGGAGGACCCAGTGGCGAAGGCGAAGTTCGAGCGGACTAAGCCGCACGTCAACATCGGCACCATCGGTCACATTGACCACGGTAAGACGACCCTCACGGCCGCCATTACCAAGGTGCTGCACGACGCGTACCCCGACCTGAACGAGGCCTCGGCCTTCGACCAGATCGACAAGGCTCCTGAGGAGCGCCAGCGCGGTATCACGATCTCCATCGCGCACGTCGAGTACCAGACCGAGGCGCGTCACTACGCCCACGTCGACTGCCCGGGTCACGCGGACTACATCAAGAACATGATCACGGGTGCCGCGCAGATGGACGGCGCCATCCTCGTGGTCGCCGCCACCGACGGCCCGATGCCGCAGACCAAGGAGCACGTGCTCCTGGCCCGCCAGGTCGGCGTTCCGTACATCGTCGTCGCCCTGAACAAGGCCGACATGGTGGACGACGAGGAGATCCTGGAGCTCGTCGAGCTCGAGGTCCGTGAGCTCCTCTCCGAGTACGAGTTCCCGGGCGACGACGTTCCGGTCGTCAAGGTCTCGGCGCTCAAGGCGCTCGAGGGCGACAAGGAGTGGGGCGACTCGGTCCTCAAGCTCATGCACGCCGTGGACGAGGCCATCCCGGCCCCGGAGCGCGACGTCGACAAGCCGTTCCTGATGCCGATCGAGGACGTCTTCACGATCACCGGTCGTGGCACGGTCGTCACCGGTCGTATCGAGCGTGGTGTCCTCAAGGTCAACGAGACCGTCGACATCATCGGCATCAAGACCGAGAAGACCACCACCACGGTCACCGGCATCGAGATGTTCCGCAAGCTGCTCGACGAGGGCCAGGCCGGTGAGAACGTCGGTCTGCTCCTCCGTGGCATCAAGCGCGAGGACGTCGAGCGCGGCCAGGTCATCATCAAGCCCGGTTCGGTCACGCCGCACACCGAGTTCGAGGCCCAGGCCTACATCCTGTCCAAGGACGAGGGTGGCCGCCACACGCCGTTCTTCAACAACTACCGTCCGCAGTTCTACTTCCGTACGACGGACGTGACGGGCGTTGTGACCCTCCCCGAGGGCACCGAGATGGTCATGCCGGGCGACAACACCGAGATGTCCGTCTCGCTGATCCAGCCCGTGGCCATGGAAGAGGGCCTGAAGTTCGCCATCCGTGAGGGTGGCCGGACCGTGGGCGCCGGCCAGGTCACCAAGATCAACAAGTAAGTCTCACTTACCTGTTGGGCTTGATGCCTGGTAGCTCCTTGAGCACCTGAGAGGGCCCGTACGACTTCGGTCGTACGGGCCCTTTCTGCTGTCTGCCGTCCTGCCGCCGGTTACGCGCGGGCCTGCGTCGGCCGCCACAGCCACGGGCGGGCGTCGGGGGAGAGGCCGGCCGCCGCGGGGCCGCGGGAGGTCAGGGCCAGGGCGGGTCCGTCCAGGGTGACCGGCGCCGTGCTCGGGCGGGTGGTGCGGCCCGCGTGGTGGAGCTGGATCCGGCCGCTCGTGTCGCGGCCGAGGAGGTGCGGGCCGGCCGCGGCCACCGGCCCGTACCCGGGGAAGTCGACGCGCGGGCCGCCGGTGGACAGCAGCTCGGCGGAGGCCGGCGGGCGGTAGAAGAGCCGGCCGCCGGACGCGGCGACGGCGTCGGCGGGTGCGGGCAGCCCCGGCAGCGGCGCGGGTCCGTCGGGGGTCCAGTGGTGCACGGTGTCGCGTCCGGGGGCGTAGACGTGCACCCGCCCGTCGTGGACGACCGCCGTGAGCCCGTCCTGGACCGGGCCGCCGCCGAGGTCGCGCCACGGGGACCAGGCCCCGGACCGGTCCCGCACCCGGGTGCTGACGCCGTACCCCGCATTGCGTACGAAGAGGTGGACACGGCCGTCCGGAGCGGCGACCGCCACCGGGACGCCGATGCGGCGGCCGCGGTCGGGATCGCTCTCCGGGTTGCCGAGGCCCTTCCACGCCTGCCGCTCCAGGGCCACGATCTCGCGCACGTCGGCGCCGTGCTCGACGGACGCGAGGCGCAGGCCGATGACGAGGTGGCGGCCGTCGGGGAGCGCGAGCGCCGTGAGCGACGGGGCGAGGGGGCCGCCGCCCAGGTCGGCCGGGTCCCCGAACTCCCCGTCCCTCTCGGTGTACCGGACGGCGCGCAGGCCGAGCACCCCGTACGCGGTGAGCCGTCCGCCGGCGGCCGGGACGAGGGCGAGCCGGGGCCCGGGATACCGGTAGTGGGTGGCGCGGACCCAGCCCTTGCGGTTGGTGAGGGGGCGGTCGCCGCCGACGTTGTAGTCGCCGCAGCCCGACGGGTTGCCGCAGTTCCAGTCCGGGGCGGCGCCGTACGGGACGAGCTGGGCGGCCTTCTCCTTCAGGACCCGCGGCGGCAGGTTCTTCGGCCAGTGGTTGTTGTAGTAGCCGCGGAAGGCGGTGGCGGCGAACGCGGGCGGCCCGCCCCTGGCCCGCTGCGACCAGCGGATCAGCGCGGCCCAGCTGAAGCAGGCGACGGCCGTGTGGTCGGCGTGGTCCGAGTACCCCGGCTGCTCGCTGTCGCGGACCCGTGTGAGCCGGTCGCTGTGCTGGATGTCGGGGTCCGGGTCGAGGGTGTGCACGAGGGTGGGCCGGTACCGCTCGAAGAGCGCGACGAGCACGTCGACCAGGGACTCGCGGTCGTACGTCTGGACGGCGCGCAGCGGGGAGCCCACGGGGACGAGGGTGCGCAGCAGCAGGCCCGGTTCGCGCCAGAGAGCGGGGACGCCCATGTGGCCCTCGGGGGTGTGCATGCCGAGGTTCAGGTGCACCAACTCGACGCTGCGGCCGCGGTGTTGGAGCGAGTCGACCTCGACCTGGAAGCCGCCGGGCAGCTGGACGGCGCTCGTGGTCCAGCGGGTGAAGACGGGCAGGCCGAGCTGGGCCGCGTAGGACTGGCGCAGGCCCTGGTGGCGGGCGGAGGAGTAGGCGGCCTTGTCGGGGGCGGGGGACCGGTCGGCCGGAGTCTTGTTGCGGCCGTCGGCCTCGCCCGCGGTGACGTACACGCACACGACCGGGGTGCCCGCGTCGAGGACGTGCCGGGTGTCCGGGTTCATGAAGTACAGGTCGTCGTCGGGGTGGGCGAGGACCTGGAGCAGCAGGGCGCGTTCGGCCTGTGCGGCGGCGCGGCCGGTGGCGGGGGAGGGGACGGTGGTGCGCGGCGGCGGGTCGGTGCGGGAGCAGCCGGAGAGGGCTCCCGCGGCGGCGAGCGCGGCGCCGCCGACGAGGGCGCTCCGGCGGGCGGGGCCGCGTCCAACGGGTGTGCGGGGACGGGGTGTTGCGGGTCTTTCGCGCACAGTGGCGTGCACTCCGTTCGCTGCCGAGGCAGCGTTCGGGAGTGGTGGCGCTCGCCTCTGTTCAGGTGGTTCACCTCAACAGAGGGGCAACGGGATGCGCGGGTTCCGGTGACCTCGGTCTCTGTACCGGGCCTTTGCCGAGCGCTCCCGCGGGCGCCTCGCCGTCGGCCCCCGTGGCGCCGACGGCGAGGCGTGTCCTCAGGCCGCGGTCATGCGCGCTGCCAGAGGGCGGGTACGTTCGGGGGCTCCCAGCCGGACTGGGCCTGGTGGGTCTGGAGGCAGCGGTAGGTGGCTCCGCCGTAGGTCACCGTGGCGCCGGCCTGGTAGACGGTGCCCGCGGCCCAGGTGCCGCCGGGGTCGCCCGGGTCTCCGGGGTCGCCCGGATCGCCGCCGCCCGTGGTCTTCAGCGTCAGGCCGTAGTTCTGAAGCAGCGGGTTGATGGGCTGGAAGAACGTGGTGCCGCCGCTGGTGCAGTTGCCCGAGCCGCCCGAGGTGACGCCCTGGGCCTGGCTGCCGGAGATGAACGAGCCGCCGGAGTCGCCCGGTTCGGCGCACACCGAGGTGCGGGTCACGCCCGAGATCGTGCCCTCGGGGTAGGTGACGCTGGTGTTGAGCTGCTGGACCGTGCCGCAGTGCCAGCCGGTCGTGGAGCCCGAGCGGCACACGGAGGAGCCGACCGGCGCCTGGGTGGAACCGGCGACCTGGACGCTGGAGCCGTTGACGTACGGGGTCGCGGTCCAGGACGAGTTGGCGGCCACCCACGCCATGTCGTTGCCCGGGAAGGTCGACGCCTGGAAGGTGCCCTGGGCGACCCGGTTCGACCCCGTGGTGCTGCTGCCCGCCCGCCCGCAGTGCCCGGCCGTGGCGAAGCCCTGCGTGGTGCCGCGGGTGACGGGGAAGCCGATCGAGCAGCGGCTGGAGTTGTTGATGTAGTACGCGTCGCCGCCGCGCAGGTCGTACAGCGGCCGCGGCCGCTGCTTCGACGCGACGACCCGTACGAGGCCGGAGTCCAGCCCCGCCGCCCTCAGCAGCGTGGCCGCGGCGGGGCGCCGACTCGCCTCCACCACAAGGGAGTTGGAGGCCACGTCGACGTACCAGACCGGTGTCTTCGTGGTGTCGTGGCGCTTCGCGGCCCGGTCGAGGCGGGCCTTCGCGGAGTCGAGCGCCGTCAGGGTGTGTGCCACGACGGTGGCGCGGGCGCCCGCCGCCTCGATGCGGGGGACGTCGGCCGCGTCGGTCGTCGCCACGGTCAGCCGCTCGGACTCGGCGCCGCGCACCCAGGCGCCCGCGAAGTCCCGGCCGAGCGCGAGCCGCAGCTTTCCGGCGGTGGCGCCCGCGTCGGCCTCGTTGGCCAGGCGTGCGCGGGCCTGCGCGCGGTCGAGGCCGAGGTCCCGCTGCATGGCGTTCAGCAGGGTGGTCGGGGCCTGGTCGCCGCGGAGGGTCTCGGCGGCCCGGGGCGTGGGCGCGGCCGTCGCGGAACTGCCGAGCCCCGCGACGATCAGCGCGGCCGACGTCGTCAGGGCCGCGCACACGGCCCTGGTGCGTCTGTGGAGCATGGCGTCTCCTCGGTTTCGGTCGTGTCGGTGGGAAGGTGCCGAAACCGTAGGAGGCGGGGCCGGGCCGCATAAGACGTCATCCGACCCCGGGGGCCCGCGTTATGGAAGCTCCGCGGCGGTGCGGGCGGCGTCCGCGTGCGCGGCCCGTGCCTGTGCGAACAGGAGCGCGGCGGTGTCCGGGTGCTGGGCGCCGGGGTGCAGCCCCAGCAGATGCCGCCACAGCAGCGGGGACCCGGCGAGCGGGCGCACCGTGATGCCGGGCGTCGGCGGGAACGTGGCCCGGCACAGGCCCACCGCCCGGCCGACCCGCACCAGGTGCGCGCAGGACGCGGTGTCCGTCTCGTACATGCGGCGCGGGGCGAAGCCGGCGCGGGCGCACGCCGCCGTGAAGCAGTCCGCGAAACAGCCGTCGCCCGGCACACAGGCCCAGGCCTCGCCGGCGAGCGCGGCCAGGTCGACCTCGCCGCGGTGCGCCGCCGGATGCCCGTCGGGCAGCATCACGCAGACCGGGTCCAGGGCGATCTCCCGCCACTCCAGGTGGGGCGGACCGGGCGGGGGAGCGGCGCCACAGGTGCCGAGCAGGGCGAAGTCGAGCAGGCCCTGGTCCACGTGGTCCGCGAGCTCCTGCTCGGACCAGGAGGCGCGGGTCGTCACGGCGGTGTCCGGCAGCTCCTCGGCGAGCCGGTCGACCAGGGCGCCGAGCAGCGGCCCGTGCGTGCCGCCGATCCGCAGCCGCTCACGGGCCCGCCGGGCGTGGGCGAACCGGGTCGCCTCCTGCTGGAGCCCGGACACCGCGGGGAGCACGAGCCGGGCCCGCTCCAGGACCAGCTCACCGAGGGCGGTGGCCCGCACCCCGTGCCGCCCTCGCTCGAACAGTTCTCCGCCGAGTGTTCGTTCGATGCGTCGGAGCTGGGCGCTCAGTGCGGGCTGCGCGAGCCCCAGCGCCGTCGCCGCCCTGGTGAGGCTGCCCGCATCGGAGATCGCCCGGACCGTCCTGAGATGCCGCAACTCCAGCTCCATGAAGGGAGCTTGAGGCGTGCGGGCAACGGGAGCAAGGGGCTGGTGCAGACCAATGCGGGGCGTACGGTGAGGGGCGGCGGCAGTGCGACACGGACACCCCTGGTTTGACCTTCGTCACTGAGGGGGTACTCTCTTCGGCTCGATTGGCCCCCGACGTGCCCTGTGTGGCAGACTGTCGGGGTTGCTCGGTTGAGTGCCGATGCTGCGCGCCTCCCGCCGGGAGGACCGGAAGCGAGTCCCACAGTACTCGTCGGCTGTATCTATCCCTCGGGGTAGCAATCGGCCGGACGTACGGGAATCTTTCGGGAAGCGTCAGCGCGGTTCCTTGGCCAGGCGCTCGGTGGGTTTCTTCCCCCGTGTACATGCGGTCTTGGCCGCAGACCCCTTAGCAGGGACATCCATGCGGATATTTCTGTCAGCGGGACTGCGACACGCCCGACCGCGTGGGGCGGAGGAAGTGTGAAACAGGGCCCCCGAGTTCCAGAGCGTTACGAGAGACAGGACTACTAAGTAGCCATGGCGGGACAGAAGATCCGCATCCGGCTCAAGGCCTACGACCACGAGGTCATCGACTCCTCGGCGAAGAAGATCGTCGAGACGGTGACCCGCACTGGTGCGTCGGTCGCGGGCCCGGTGCCGCTGCCTACCGAGAAGAACGTGTACTGCGTCATCAAGTCGCCGCACAAGTACAAGGACTCTCGCGAGCACTTCGAGATGCGCACGCACAAGCGCCTCATCGACATCCTTGACCCGACCCCGAAGACCGTTGACTCCCTGATGCGACTCGACCTCCCGGCCGGTGTCGACATCGAGATCAAGCTCTAAGGGCCGGTGATCTGAAGATGACTAAGCAGATCAAGGGCATCCTGGGCGAGAAGCTCGGCATGACGCAGGTGTGGGACGAGAACAACCGTGTTGTTCCGGTCACCGTCGTCAAGGCCGGTCCGAACGTGATCACCCAGGTTCGCACCAACGACGTTGACGGCTACGACTCCGTCCAGCTCGCCTTCGGCGAGATCGACCCGCGCAAGGTGAACAAGCCCCTCAAGGGCCACTTCGCCAAGGCCGATGTCACCCCCCGTCGCCACCTCGTCGAGATTCGTACGCCGGACGCGTCCGAGTACACCCTCGGCCAGGAGATCACCGCTGAGGTGTTCGACGGCGGCGTCAAGGTCGACGTGACCGGCCAGAGCAAGGGCAAGGGCTTCGCCGGTGGCATGAAGCGGCACAACTTCAAGGGCGGCAAGGCCTCCCACGGTGCCCACCGCATCCACCGCAAGCCGGGCTCCATTGGCGGCTGCGCCACCCCCGGCCGTGTGTTCAAGGGCACCCGCATGGCGGGCCGCATGGGCAACGAGCGGGTCACCACCCAGAACCTGACCGTCCACGCCGTTGACGCGGAGAAGGGTCTGCTGCTCATCAAGGGCGCGGTTCCTGGTCCGAACGGCGGCCTCGTCCTGGTCCGTACCGCGACCAAGGGGGCCTGAGGTAACCGATGAGCACTGTTGACATCCTTTCGCCGGCAGGCGACAAGACCGGGACCGTCGAGCTCCCCGCGGAGATCTTCGACGTAGAGAAGATCAGCGTTCCGCTGCTTCACCAGGTCGTCGTCGCTCAGCTGGCCGCTGCCCGTCAGGGCACGCACAAGACCAAGCGCCGCGGCGAAGTCCGCGGTGGTGGCAAGAAGCCCTACCGCCAGAAGGGCACCGGCCGCGCGCGCCAGGGTTCGACCCGTGCGCCGCAGTTCGCCGGCGGTGGCGTTGTCCACGGCCCCGTGCCGCGTGACTACTCGCAGCGGACCCCGAAGAAGATGAAGGCTGCCGCGCTGCGTCACGCCCTCACCGACCGGGCCCGCAACGCTCGTATCCACGTCGTTTCCGGCGTGGTCGAGGGCGAGGTCTCCACGAAGGCCGCGAAGACGCTGTTCGGCAAGGTCTCGGAGCGCAAGAACCTGCTCCTGGTCGTCGACCGCGCCGACGAGGCCGCGTGGCTCTCCGCCCGCAACCTGCCCCAGGTCCACATCCTGGAGCCGGGCCAGCTGAACACGTACGACGTTCTCGTCTCGGACGACGTGGTCTTCACCAAGGCCGCTTTCGAGTCCTTCGTGTCTGGCCCCAAGGCCGCTGACACCGAAGGGAGCGAGGCCTGATGGCTACGCGTCACCCGAGCATTGCCCCCAAGGCCGCGAAGGCCGCGAAGGCCGCGCGCGTCGCCAAGGCGAAGCGCATCGCGACCGAGGGCAAGATCGCCGTTGAGCCCACGCCGCTGAGCAAGTCCTTCTCGGACCCGCGCGACGTCCTCGTCAAGCCGGTCGTGTCCGAGAAGTCGTACGCGCTTCTCGACGAGGGCAAGTACACGTTCGTCGTGGCCCCCGGCGCCAACAAGACCCAGATCAAGCAGGCCGTCGAGGCGGTCTTCTCGGTCAAGGTCACCGGCGTCAACACGATCAACCGTCAGGGCAAGCGGAAGCGTACGCGCACCGGGTTCGGCAAGCGTGCCGACACCAAGCGCGCCATCGTGACCCTCGCTGAGGGCGACCGTATCGACATCTTCGGCCAGGCCTCCTAACGGAGACCCTGGTCCGAATATCGGACGAGGACTGAGAAATGGGAATCCGCAAGTACAAGCCGACTACGCCGGGCCGTCGTGGCTCCAGCGTCGCCGACTTCGTCGAGGTAACGCGGTCCACGCCGGAGAAGTCGCTGGTCCGCCCGCTGCACAGCAAGGGCGGCCGTAACAACGCCGGTCGGATCACCGTTCGCCACCAGGGTGGCGGACACAAGCGCGCCTTCCGAGTGATCGACTTCCGTCGTCACGACAAGGACGGCGTGCCGGCGAAGGTCGCTCACATCGAGTACGACCCGAACCGCACTGCGCGCATCGCGCTCCTGCACTACGCGGACGGCGAGAAGCGCTACATCCTGGCCCCGCGCGGTCTCGCGCAGGGCGCCAAGGTGGAGAACGGCCCCGCTGCCGACATCAAGCCCGGTAACAACCTGGCGCTCCGCAACATCCCGGTCGGTACCACGATCCACGCGATCGAGCTCCGTCCCGGTGGTGGCGCCAAGTTCGCCCGCTCCGCGGGTGCCTCCGTGCAGCTGCTCGCGAAGGAGGGCTCGATGGCCCACCTTCGTATGCCCTCCGGCGAGATCCGCCTGGTCGACGTGCGCTGCCGCGCCACCGTCGGCGAGGTCGGCAACGCCGAGCAGAGCAACATCAACTGGGGCAAGGCCGGCCGCATGCGCTGGAAGGGCGTCCGCCCGACCGTGCGTGGTGTCGTCATGAACCCGGTTGACCACCCGCACGGTGGTGGTGAAGGCAAGACCTCCGGTGGTCGCCACCCGGTCTCGCCGTGGGGCCAGAAGGAGGGTCGTACTCGTGATCGCAACAAGGCGAGCAACAAGTACATCGTCCGCCGCCGCAAGTCGAACAAGAAGCGCTAGGAGCGGGTTTAGATGCCGCGCAGTCTCAAGAAGGGACCCTTCGTCGACGGCCACCTCGTGAAGAAGGTGGACGCACAGAACGAAGCCGGTTCCAAGAACGTCATCAAGACCTGGTCCCGCCGCTCGATGATCATTCCCAGCATGCTGGGTCACACGATCGCGGTGCACAACGGCAAGACCCACATCCCGGTGTTCGTCACCGAGTCGATGGTCGGCCACAAGCTCGGCGAGTTCTCGCCGACGCGCACCTTCCGGGGTCACGTCAAGGACGACCGGAAGTCGAAGCGCCGCTAAGGCGGGGTGGAATCGACTATGACTAACACCGAAGGGACAACCATGGAAGCCAGGGCCCAGGCGCGGTACATCCGCGTCACGCCCATGAAGGCCCGCCGCGTGGTGGACCTCATCCGTGGCATGGATGCCACGGAGGCTCAGGCGGTCCTGCGATTCGCCCCGCAGGCCGCAAGCCAGCCGGTGGGCAAGGTGCTCGACAGCGCCATCGCCAACGCCGCGCACAACTACGACCACCCTGACGCGTCTTCGCTGTTCATCAGCGAGGCGTACGTGGACGAGGGTCCGACCCTGAAGCGGTTCCGTCCGCGTGCTCAGGGCCGTGCCTACCGGATCCGTAAGCGGACCAGCCACATCACCGTGGTCGTCAGCAGCAAGGAAGGAACCCGGTAATGGGCCAGAAGGTAAACCCGCACGGGTTCCGGCTCGGTGTCACGACCGACTTCAAGTCGCGTTGGTACGCCGACAAGCTGTACAAGGACTACGTCAAGGAAGACGTCGCCATCCGTCGGATGATGACGTCCGGCATGGAGCGCGCCGGCATCTCGAAGGTTGAGATCGAGCGCACCCGTGACCGCGTGCGGGTGGACATCCACACCGCTCGTCCCGGCATCGTCATCGGCCGCCGTGGCGCCGAGGCCGACCGCATCCGCGGTGACCTCGAGAAGCTCACGGGCAAGCAGGTCCAGCTGAACATCCTCGAGGTCAAGAGCCCCGAGACGGACGCTCAGCTGGTTGCCCAGGCCGTTGCCGAGCAGCTGTCCTCCCGCGTCTCCTTCCGTCGCGCCATGCGTAAGAGCATGCAGGGCACGATGAAGGCCGGCGCCAAGGGCATCAAGATCCAGTGTGGCGGTCGTCTCGGCGGTGCCGAGATGTCCCGTTCGGAGTTCTACCGCGAGGGCCGTGTGCCCCTGCACACGCTCCGCGCCAACGTGGACTACGGCTTCTTCGAGGCCAAGACGACCTTCGGCCGCATCGGCGTGAAGGTCTGGATCTACAAGGGCGACGTCAAGAACATCGCCGAGGTTCGCGCCGAGAACGCCGCAGCCCGCGCCGGCAACCGTCCGGCCCGTGGCGGTAACGACCGCCCGGCCCGTGGTGGCCGTGGTGGCGAGCGTGGCGGTCGCGGTCGCAAGCCGCAGCAGCAGTCCGCGCCGGCTGCGGAGGCCCCCAAGGCCGACGCTCCCGCCGCAGCTGCCGCTCCGGCTGAGAGCACCGGAACGGAGGCCTGACCGAAATGCTGATCCCCCGTAGGGTCAAGCACCGCAAGCAGCACCACCCGAAGCGCAGCGGTATGTCCAAGGGTGGCACGCAGGTTGCGTTCGGTGAGTACGGCATTCAGGCCCTCACCCCGGCGTACGTGACGAACCGTCAGATCGAGGCCGCTCGTATCGCCATGACGCGTCACATCAAGCGTGGCGGCAAGGTCTGGATCAACATTTACCCGGACCGCCCCCTCACCAAGAAGCCTGCCGAGACCCGCATGGGTTCCGGTAAGGGTTCTCCGGAGTGGTGGGTCGCCAACGTCAAGCCCGGACGCGTGATGTTCGAGCTGTCGTACCCCAACGAGAAGACCGCGCGCGAGGCGCTGACTCGTGCAGCCCACAAGCTGCCGATGAAGTGCAAGATCGTCAAGCGCGAGGCAGGTGAAGCGTGATGTCGGCCGGAACCAAGGCGTCTGAGCTGCGCGAGCTGGGCAACGAGGAGCTTCTCAACAAGCTCCGCGAGGCCAAGGAAGAGCTGTTCAACCTCCGCTTCCAGGCGGCGACGGGTCAGCTCGAGAACCACGGCCGGCTCAAGGCCGTCCGCAAGGACATCGCGCGGATCTACACCCTCATGCGTGAGCGCGAGCTGGGCATCGAGACGGTGGAGAGCGCCTGATGAGCGAGAAGACTGTGACTGAAGAGACTGCCGCCCGCGGCTTCCGCAAGACCCGTGAGGGCCTTGTTGTCAGCGACAAGATGGACAAGACCGTCGTCGTCGCTGTCGAGGACCGTGTCAAGCACGCGCTGTACGGCAAGGTCATCCGCCGTACGAACAAGCTCAAGGCGCACGACGAGCAGAACGCTGCCGGCGTCGGCGACCGCGTCCTCCTGATGGAGACGCGTCCGCTGTCGGCGAGCAAGCGCTGGCGCATCGTCGAGATCCTCGAGAAGGCCAAGTAATTCTCTGAGGCATCCCTCAGGGTTCGTTCCGCCAGGCTCGGCAGGGGCCCCCTCTCGTAAGAGAGCGGCCCCTGCCGGGAACCGGCAGACAAACAGGAGATAGACGTGATCCAGCAGGAGTCGCGACTGCGCGTCGCCGACAACACGGGTGCGAAGGAAATTCTCACCATCCGTGTTCTCGGTGGCTCGGGTCGCCGCTACGCGGGCATCGGTGACGTCATCGTCGCCACCGTGAAGGACGCGATCCCCGGTGGCAACGTGAAGAAGGGTGACGTCGTCAAGGCGGTCATCGTTCGCACCGTCAAGGAGCGTCGCCGTCCGGATGGCTCGTACATCCGCTTCGACGAGAACGCCGCCGTCATTCTGAAGAACGACGGCGACCCCCGCGGCACCCGTATCTTCGGCCCCGTCGGCCGTGAGCTGCGCGAGAAGAAGTTCATGAAGATCATCTCGCTCGCGCCGGAGGTGCTGTAAGCATGAAGATCAAGAAGGGCGACCTGGTTCAGGTCATCACCGGTAAGGACAAGGGCAAGCAGGGCAAGGTCATTGCCGCTTACCCGCGCGACGAGCGCGTCCTGGTCGAGGGTGTCAACCGGGTCAAGAAGCACACGAAGGCCGGCCCGACCGCCAGCGGCTCGCAGGCCGGCGGCATCGTGACCACCGAGGCCCCCGTCCACGTCTCCAACGTCCAGCTGGTCGTGGAGAAGGACGGCAACAAGGTTGTCACGCGCGTCGGTTACCGCTTCGACGACGAGGGCAACAAGATCCGCGTTGCCAAGCGGACGGGTGAGGACATCTGATGACGACCACCACCACTCCGCGTCTCAAGACGAAGTACCGCGAGGAGATCACGGCGAAGCTGCAGGAGGAGTTCTCGTACGAGAACGTCATGCAGATTCCCGGTCTCGTGAAGGTCGTCGTGAACATGGGTGTCGGCGACGCCGCCCGTGACTCGAAGCTCATGGACGGTGCCGTCCGTGACCTGACGACGATCACCGGCCAGAAGCCGGCCATCACCAAGGCTCGCAAGTCCATCGCGCAGTTCAAGCTGCGTGAGGGTCAGCCGATCGGTGCCCACGTCACGCTCCGTGGCGACCGCATGTGGGAGTTCCTGGACCGCACCCTGTCGCTCGCGCTGCCGCGCATCCGCGACTTCCGTGGTCTGTCCCCCAAGCAGTTCGACGGCCGTGGCAACTACACCTTCGGTCTCACGGAGCAGGTCATGTTCCACGAGATCGACCAGGACAAGATCGACCGCGTCCGGGGTATGGACATCACCGTGGTCACCACGGCGACCAACGACGACGAGGGCCGTGCCCTTCTGCGTCACCTCGGCTTCCCGTTCAAGGAGGCGTAAGCGAGATGGCGAAGAAGGCTCTTATTGCCAAGGCTGCTCGTAAGCCGAAGTTCGGTGTCCGTGGCTACACGCGCTGCCAGCGCTGCGGCCGCCCGCACTCCGTGTACCGCAAGTTCGGCCTCTGCCGCGTGTGCCTTCGTGAGATGGCTCACCGTGGCGAGCTGCCGGGCGTGACCAAGAGCTCCTGGTAGTCCCTTAATTGGGATTGTCCGGATCTCTCGGTAAGTAGAGGGTCGGCAGAGGCCCCAGCTCTCATGGCTTACGCTAGGAGGGTTGGGCGCTTCTGCCGCCCTGACCGACTTACTACGCCGTAGGTCCCCGCGCCGCACCCGTCCCGCCCCTGTGTGGGGAGAGGGATGGCGCATACAGGAAACCCCGGCGAGAGAGGCCGAAGGCCAATTCATGACCATGACTGATCCGATCGCAGACATGCTTACGCGTCTGCGGAACGCGAACTCGGCATACCACGACTCCGTGTCGATGCCGCACAGCAAGATCAAGTCGCACATCGCGGAGATTCTCCAGCAGGAGGGTTTCATCACCGGCTGGAAGGTCGAGGACGCCGAGGTCGGCAAGAACCTCGTCCTGGAGCTGAAGTTCGGCCCGAACCGTGAGCGTTCGATCGCCGGCATCAAGCGCATCTCCAAGCCCGGTCTGCGTGTTTACGCGAAGTCCACCAACCTGCCGAAGGTTCTCGGTGGCCTCGGCGTGGCGATCATCTCCACGTCGCACGGTCTCCTGACCGGCCAGCAGGCAGGCAAGAAGGGCGTGGGTGGGGAAGTCCTCGCCTACGTCTGGTAGCGGAAGGAATCGGAGGAAACAGCTATGTCGCGTATTGGCAAGCTCCCCATCACGGTTCCCGCCGGCGTGGACGTCACCATCGACGGCCAGACGGTAGCGGTCAAGGGCCCCAAGGGTTCCCTGAGCCACACCGTTGCGGCGCCGATCGAGATCGCCAAGGGTGAGGACGGCGTACTGGCCGTCACCCGCCCGAACGACGAGCGTCAGAACAAGGCCCTCCACGGCCTGTCCCGCACGCTGGTGGCGAACATGATCACCGGCGTGACCACGGGTTACGTGAAGAAGCTCGAAATCAGCGGTGTCGGTTACCGCGTCCTGGCGAAGGGCTCCAACCTGGAGTTCTCGCTCGGCTACAGCCACCCGATCCTGGTCGAGGCGCCCGAGGGCATCTCGTTCAAGGTCGAATCGGCGACCAAGTTCTCGGTCGAGGGCATCGACAAGCAGAAGGTCGGCGAGGTTGCGGCCAACATCCGCAAGCTGCGCAAGCCCGACCCGTACAAGGCCAAGGGCGTCAAGTACGAAGGCGAAGTCATCCGCCGCAAGGTCGGAAAGGCGGGTAAGTAAGCCATGGCATACGGTCAGAAGATCGCTAAGGGCGACGCTTACAAGCGTGCGGCCATCAAGCGCCGCCACATCCGTATCCGCAAGAACATGTCGGGTACGGCCGAGCGTCCGCGCCTGGTCGTGACGCGCTCGAACCGGAACATCGTGGCGCAGGTCATCGACGACGTTAAGGGTCACACCCTCGCGTCGGCGTCGACCCTGGACACGTCGATCCGCGGCGGCGAGGGCGACAAGTCCGCGCAGGCCAAGTCGGTCGGCGCCCTGGTCGCCGAGCGCGCCAAGGCCGCCGGTGTCGAGGCTGTCGTGTTCGACCGTGGTGGTAACCAGTACGCCGGGCGCATCGCTGCCCTGGCGGACGCCGCCCGCGAAGCCGGACTCAAGTTCTGAGTCCTGGTTCCGTAGCTAGCGGAAACAGAGAGAGGTAATTCCAATGGCTGGACCCCAGCGCCGCGGTGGCGGTGCCGGTGGCGGCGAGCGGCGGGACCGGAAGGGTCGCGACGGTGGCAACGCCGCCGAGAAGACCGCGTACGTTGAGCGCGTTGTCGCGATCAACCGCGTCGCCAAGGTTGTGAAGGGTGGTCGTCGCTTCAGCTTCACTGCGCTCGTCGTAGTGGGCGACGGTGACGGCACCGTGGGTGTCGGTTACGGCAAGGCCAAGGAGGTGCCGGCCGCCATCGCCAAGGGTGTTGAGGAGGCCAAGAAGCACTTCTTCAAGGTCCCCCGTATCCAGGGCACCATCCCGCACCCGATCACGGGCGAGAAGGCTGCGGGCGTCGTCCTGCTCAAGCCTGCTTCCCCCGGTACCGGTGTTATCGCCGGTGGTCCGGTGCGCGCCGTGCTCGAGTGCGCGGGCGTGCACGACATCCTGTCGAAGTCGCTCGGTTCGTCGAACGCGATCAACATCGTGCACGCGACCGTGGAGGCCCTTCGTGGCCTGCAGCGTCCCGAGGAGATCGCGGCTCGCCGTGGTCTGCCGCTCGAGGACGTCGCTCCCGCGGCCCTGCTTCGTGCGCGTGCCGGGGCCGGTGCTGCGTAATGGCACAGCTCAAGATCACGCAGACGAAGTCGTACATCGGCAGCAAGCAGAACCACCGTGACACCCTGCGTTCCCTTGGTCTCAAGGGGATCAACACGCAGGTCGTCAAGGAGGATCGTCCCGAGTTCCGCGGCATGGTGCAGACCGTCCGCCACCTCGTGACGGTCGAGGAGGTCGACTGATCATGGGTGAGCAGAACCCGCTCAAGATCCACAACCTCCGTCCGGCCCCCGGCGCCAAGACCGCGAAGACCCGTGTCGGTCGTGGTGAGGCGTCGAAGGGTAAGACGGCCGGTCGTGGTACCAAGGGCACCAAGGCCCGTTACCAGGTTCCGGAGCGCTTCGAGGGTGGCCAGATGCCCCTCCACATGCGTCTCCCGAAGCTCAAGGGCTTCAAGAACCCGTTCAAGACCGAGTTCCAGGTCGTGAACCTGGACAAGCTGGCTTCGCTCTACCCCGAGGGTGGCGAGGTCACGGTCGAGGGTCTGGTGGCCAAGGGTGCCGTGCGCAAGAACAGCCTCGTCAAGGTCCTGGGCCAGGGCGAGATCTCCGTGGCGCTGCAGGTGACGGTCGACTCCGTCTCCGGCTCCGCCAAGGAGAAGATCACCGCCGCGGGCGGTACGGTCACCGAGCTCGTCTGAGCAAATCAGGCGTCTTGATGACGTGAACGTCCCTACCGGGGATGCCCCACATATGGGGCATCCCCGGTTGGTCGTTCCAAGGGGGGCAGTTACGCCGGTAAGGTGGCGTCCGCTGTTAAGTTCCGGGCTTTGTGTGCCCCCGGCACCAATCCCGGGTCTTGGCCGTTAGACCGTTTACGTATTTGTCGAATCCTCAAGACCGTCACCTCTGACGCACGCGCGCGGGGGTCGCAGGAGGCACCGTGCTCACCGCGTTCGCCCGGGCGTTCAAGACGCCCGACCTGCGCAAGAAGCTGCTCTTCACGCTGGGCATCATCGTGATCTACCGGCTCGGGGCGCACATCCCGATCCCCGGCGTGGATTACCAGAACGTCCAAACGTGTATGAACCAGGCCAACTCCAGCTCCGGCTTGTTCGGTCTGGTCAACATGTTCAGCGGTGGCGCGCTGTTGCAGATCACGGTCTTCGCGCTCGGCATCATGCCGTACATCACCGCGAGCATCATTCTGCAGCTGCTCACCGTGGTGATCCCGCGGCTCGAAGCCCTCAAGAAGGAGGGCCAGGCCGGCACGGCGAAGATCACCCAATACACGCGATACCTGACCGTGGCACTCGCCATCCTTCAGGGCACGGGCCTGGTGGCCACCGCTCGCACCGGCGCGCTCTTCCAGGGCTGCCCGGTCGCCAGCGAAATCGTCCCGGACCAGTCGATCTTCATCACGATCACGATGGTCATCACGATGACCGCCGGTACCTGCGTGATGATGTGGCTCGGCGAGCTGGTCACCGACAAGGGCATCGGCAACGGCATGTCGATCCTGATGTTCATCTCGATCGCCGCCACCTTCCCGTCCGCCCTGTGGGCCATCAAGAAGCAGGGCTCGCTGGCCGACGGCTGGATCGAGTTCGGCACGGTCATCCTCGTCGGCCTGGTCATGGTCGCCCTGGTGGTCTTCGTCGAGCAGGCCCAGCGCCGTATTCCGGTGCAGTACGCGAAGCGCATGATCGGCCGCCGTTCCTACGGCGGAACGTCCACGTACATCCCGCTCAAGGTGAACCAGGCGGGTGTGATCCCTGTCATCTTCGCCTCCTCGCTGCTCTACATTCCGGCCCTGGTCGCCCAGTTCGCCGGTGGAGATTCGCAGTGGAAGGTGTGGATCGATGACCACCTGACCAAGGGAAATCACCCGATTTACATCGTCACGTACTTCCTCCTGATCGTTTTCTTCGCGTTCTTCTACGTGGCGATCTCGTTCAACCCCGAGGAAGTCGCCGACAACATGAAGAAGTATGGTGGCTTCATCCCGGGCATCCGGGCTGGCCGACCGACCGCTGAGTACCTCTCGTACGTGCTCAACCGGATCACCTGGCCGGGTTCGCTGTACTTGGGCCTGATCGCTCTCGTGCCGACGATGGCGTTGGTTGGTTTCGGGGCAAACCAGAACTTCCCGTTCGGCGGCACGAGCATCCTGATCATCGTGGGTGTCGGCCTGGAGACGGTGAAGCAGATCGAGAGCCAGCTCCAGCAGCGCAATTACGAAGGGTTCCTCCGCTGATGCGAATCGTCCTCGTCGGGCCGCCCGGTGCTGGCAAGGGAACGCAGGCCGCGTTCCTGGCCAAGAACCTGTCGATTCCGCACATCTCCACGGGCGACCTCTTCCGTGCCAACATCAGCCAGGGCACGGAGCTGGGCAAGAAGGCCAAGTCCTACATGGACGCCGGCCAGCTGGTTCCGGACGAGGTCACCATCGGGATGGCGAAGGACCGCATGGAGCAGGCGGACGCCGTGAACGGCTTCCTGCTCGATGGCTTCCCGCGCAACGTCTCGCAGGCCGAGGCGCTGGACGTCGCCCTCAAGGCGGACGACGTCACGCTGGACGCGGTCCTCGACCTGGAGGTCCCCGAGGACGAGGTGGTCAAGCGCATCGCCGGCCGCCGCATCTGCCGTAACGACTCGGCACACGTCTTCCACGTCACGTACAAGCAGCCCGAGACCGAGGGTGTCTGCGACACCTGCGGCGGCGAGCTGTACCAGCGCGACGACGACAAGGAAGAGACGGTGCGCAAGCGGCTCGAGGTCTACCACTCGCAGACCGAGCCGATCATCGACTACTACCGGGAGCAGGGGCTCGTCGTGACGATCTCCGCCCTGGGCAAGGTCGAGGAAGTCACGGGCCGGGCCATGGAGGCCCTGGGGCGCTAGTCGCGCTCTGCCCGCTAGTACGTGCCTGAGGCCGCGGTTCCCCGTCGAGGGGGCCGCGGCCTTAGTGTTGGTGGGTACTGGACGTACGTAACCCTCGTACTCGTACCGGATGACGGAGAGCGCAGGCCCCCATGGTGCAGATCAAGACCCCCGACCAGATTCGCAAGATGCGGGAGGCGGGGCTTGTCGTCGCGGCGATCCACGCGGCGACCCGTGAGGCGGCCGTACCGGGCGCGACCACCAAGGATCTGGACGAGGTCGCCCGCAAGGTGCTCGCCGAGCACGGGGCGAAGTCGAACTTCCTCGGGTACGGAGGGTTCCCCGCGACCATCTGCACCTCGAAGAACGAGGTCGTCGTGCACGGCATCCCGAGCGACGAGGTCGTCCTGGAGGACGGCGACATCATCTCGATCGACGCGGGCGCCATCGTGGACGGCTGGCACGGCGACGCGGCGTACACCGCCTTCGTGGGGTCGGGTCACGCTCCGGAGCTGATCGAGCTGTCCCGGGTCACCGAGGAGTCCATGTGGGCCGGGCTCGCGGCGATGAAGCAGGGCAACCGGCTGGTCGACATCTCCCGGGCCATCGAGTCGTACATCCGCCGCCAGCCGAAGCCCGGCGGCGGCAAGTACGGGATCGTCGAGGACTACGGCGGCCACGGCATCGGCACCGAGATGCACATGGACCCGCACCTGCTGAACTACGTGGAGCGCCGCCGCGGCAAGGGCCCCAAGCTGGTGCCCGGCTTCTGCCTCGCCATCGAGCCGATGGTCTCCCTCGGCACGCCGAGGACGGAGACGCTCTCCGACGACTGGACGGTCATCACGACCGACGGCACCTGGTCCTCCCACTGGGAGCACTCGGTCGCCCTCACGGAGGACGGCCCCCTGGTCCTCACGTCCCCCGACGGCGGCAAGGCGAAGCTCGCGGAACTCGGCGTGACGGCGGCGCCGGATCCGTTGGGCTGACCGGCGCTCGTCGGGGAGCCGGGGCGGGGCTGGACGTGCGCTCGCCCCGCGGCGGGGTGCCGCCTTGCCCACCCTGCCGCCCCTGGCGGCAGATTGCCCAAGGCGGGTGTGGCGGGGCTTAGTGATCTCCTCCGTGGGGCAGAATCACGAGATTCGTCTTTCCGGGGGTACTGACGTAGACTGACTCGTCGGCTCTCGTGTATGCGCATGTCTCCATGCGGACACGTAAGTCGATCAAGGTAGTCGATTCGAAGGGCGAAGCGTGGCCAAGAAGCAAGGTGCCATCGAGATCGAGGGCACTGTCGTCGAGTCTCTGCCGAACGCCATGTTCAAGGTCGAGCTCCAGAACGGCCACCAGGTCCTGGCACACATCAGCGGCAAGATGCGCATGCACTACATCCGTATCCTCCCTGACGACCGGGTCGTGGTGGAGCTTTCTCCGTACGACCTCACGCGTGGCCGGATCGTCTACCGGTACAAGTAGATCTTGCCCTAGTCCCGCCTCGGCGGGCCGCCGGCAACTGACCCGGAGAACCTCACCCATGAAGGTCAAGCCGAGCGTCAAGAAGATCTGCGACAAGTGCAGGGTGATCCGCCGTCACGGTCGGGTCATGGTGATCTGCGACAACCCGCGCCACAAGCAGCGCCAGGGCTGACGTAGACCCGTTCACTGCAGTTCGTTCGTAGATCTCGCGCGACGCAGCACATCAAGTACATACGCAGAGCCCGCCGGCGACGGTTCGTCGTGGCGACACCTTCGGTCGGAGGCCGAGGACCCAGTTCGTACCAACCCTTTGGAACAAAGGGGACGGCGGCTGGGAGTGGTTCTGCTACAGACCTCCGAAGAATCAACAGGAGCCATGAATGGCACGCGTTGAAGGTGTTGACCTCCCGCGCGAGAAGCGCATCGAGGTCGCCCTCACCTACGTGTTCGGCATCGGCCGCACGCGCGCCCAGCAGACGCTGGACGCCATCGGTGTCGACCGCAACGTCCGCGTTCGCGACATCTCCGAGGAAGACCTCGTGAAGATCCGCGAGTACGTGGACCAGAACTTCCAGACCGAGGGTGACCTCCGTCGCGAGATTCAGGCCGACATCCGCCGCAAGGTCGAGATCGGCTGCTACCAGGGTCTGCGTCACCGTCGCGGCCTGCCGGTGCACGGCCAGCGCACCAGCACGAACGCGCGTACCCGCAAGGGCCCGCGTCGCGCCATCGCCGGTAAGAAGAAGCCGGGCAAGAAGTAGTCCTCAGCGGACGCTCATCAGCGGTCTTCGCTGTAGGACCGACCACCTCCCTGTAGGAGAACGACATGCCCCCCAAGGGTCGTCAGGGCGCTGCCAAGAAGGTGCGCCGCAAGGAAAAGAAGAACGTCGCTCACGGCCACGCGCACATCAAGAGCACGTTCAACAACACGATCGTGTCCATCACGGACCCGACCGGCAACGTGATCTCGTGGGCCTCCGCCGGCCACGTCGGCTTCAAGGGCTCCCGCAAGTCCACGCCGTTCGCCGCGCAGATGGCCGCCGAGTCGGCTGCCCGTCGCGCGCAGGAGCACGGCATGCGCAAGGTCGACGTCTTCGTCAAGGGTCCCGGCTCCGGCCGTGAGACCGCGATCCGCTCGCTCCAGGCCACCGGCCTCGAGGTCGGCTCGATCCAGGACGTGACGCCCACGCCGCACAACGGCTGCCGTCCGCCGAAGCGCCGTCGCGTCTGACGCTCGCTTCGTCTGAGGTTTCCGGGCGGTACGGCTCTCGCTTGAGGCCGTATCGCCCGTACCCTTGTACTACTCAGGGCATCAAATAGTGGGTGCCCCTGACTGAAGGAATCGCAACATGCTGATTGCTCAGCGTCCCTCGTTGACCGAAGAGGTCGTCGACGAATTCCGCTCCCGGTTCGTGATCGAGCCGCTGGAGCCGGGCTTCGGCTACACCCTCGGCAACTCCCTCCGCCGCACCCTCCTCTCGTCGATCCCCGGCGCTGCTGTCACCAGCATCCGTATCGACGGTGTCCTGCACGAGTTCACCACCGTGCCGGGCGTCAAGGAGGACGTCACCGACCTCATCCTGAACATCAAGCAGCTGGTCGTCTCCTCGGAGCACGACGAGCCGGTCGTGATGTACCTGCGCAAGCAGGGCCCGGGTCTGGTCACCGCCGCCGACATCGCGCCCCCGGCCGGTGTCGAGGTGCACAACCCGGACCTCGTCCTCGCCACGCTCAACGGCAAGGGCAAGCTGGAGATGGAGCTGACCGTCGAGCGCGGTCGCGGCTACGTCTCCGCCGTCCAGAACAAGCAGGTCGGTCAGGAGATCGGGCGCATCCCGGTCGACTCGATCTACTCGCCGGTTCTGAAGGTCACGTACAAGGTCGAGGCCACGCGTGTCGAGCAGCGCACCGACTTCGACAAGCTGATCGTCGACGTCGAGACCAAGCAGGCCATGCGTCCGCGTGACGCCATGGCGTCCGCCGGTAAGACGCTGGTCGAGCTGTTCGGTCTCGCCCGCGAGCTGAACATCGACGCCGAGGGCATCGACATGGGTCCGTCCCCGACGGACGCCGCGCTCGCCGCCGATCTGGCGCTGCCGATCGAGGAGCTGGAGCTCACCGTTCGGTCGTACAACTGCCTCAAGCGCGAGGGCATCCACTCCGTGGGTGAGCTCGTCGCCCGCTCCGAGGCCGACCTGCTCGACATCCGCAACTTCGGTGCGAAGTCGATCGACGAGGTCAAGGCCAAGCTCGCCGGCATGGGTCTCGCGCTGAAGGACTCGCCTCCCGGATTCGACCCGACCGCCGCCGCCGACGCCTTCGGCGCCGACGACGACGCGGACGCGGGTTTCGTGGAGACCGAGCAGTACTGAGTCGCTCCGCCTCGGCGGGCCGATCACTTGCTGCGGAGCCGTGGTTGCGGTTGCGCAGTTCCCCGCGCCCCTGGAAACAGGGGTGCGGGTCTCCGACAGGCGACCGCCTGCTCGGATACTGACTCCGGTACCTGATACGGCCGGGGCAGACACCAAGGAGAAACATCATGCCGAAGCCCGCCAAGGGTGCCCGTCTGGGCGGCAGCGCCGCGCACGAGAAGCTGCTTCTCGCGAACCTCGCGAAGTCGCTCTTCGAGCACGGCAAGATCACGACGACCGAGGCCAAGGCCCGTCGTCTGCGTCCGTACGCGGAGCGTCTGGTCACCAAGGCGAAGAAGGGCGACCTTCACAACCGCCGTCAGGTGCTCCAGGTCATCACGGACAAGGGCGTCGTCCACACGCTCTTCACCGAGATCGCCCCGCGCTACGAGAACCGTCCGGGTGGTTACACCCGTATCACCAAGATCGGTAACCGCCGTGGCGACAACGCGCCCATGGCCGTCATCGAGCTGGTCGAGGCCCTGACGGTCCAGCAGCAGGCCACCGGTGAGGCCGAGGCCGCCACCAAGCGTGCCGCCAAGGACGCCGAGGCCACCGAGGCGCAGACCGAGGCTCCGGCCGAGGCCGCCGCCGAGGAGTCGAAGGACGCCTGAGGCTGACGCCTTGTGTGTGAGCGGGTCCGCCCTTTCGGGGCGGGCCCGCTTTCCGTTTCTCCCGCTTCCCGTTAAGGATTTTTGTTGTGAGTGATGAGGTGGCCGAGGGGTTCGTGCGGCTGCGGCTCGACGTGAGCTACGACGGCAAGGACTTCTCCGGCTGGGCCAAGCAGGCCTCCGGGCGGCGGACCGTGCAGGGGGAGATCGAGGACGCGCTCCGTACGGTGACGCGGTCCTCGGAGACGTACGACCTCACCGTCGCAGGGCGGACCGATGCCGGGGTGCACGCGCGGGGCCAGGTCGCGCACGTGGACCTGCCGGCGGAGGTCTGGGGCGAGCACCGGGAGAAGCTGCTGAAGCGGCTCGCGGGGCGGCTGCCGAAGGATGTGCGGGTGTGGTCGGTGGCCGAGGCGCCGAGCGGCTTCAACGCCCGTTTCTCGGCGATCTGGCGGCGGTACGCGTACCGGGTGACCGACCACCCGGGCGGGGTCGACCCGCTGCTGCGCGGGCACGTGCTGTGGCACGACTGGCCGCTGGACGTCGACGCCATGAACGAGGCCGCCGAGCGGCTGCTCGGTGAGCACGACTTCGCGGCCTACTGCAAGAAGCGCGAGGGTGCGACGACCATTCGTACGTTGCAGGAGCTGAGCCTCGTGCGGGACGCGGACGGGATCGTCACCGCGACCGTGCGGGCCGATGCCTTCTGCCACAACATGGTGCGGTCCCTGATCGGGGCGCTGCTGTTCGTGGGGGACGGGCACCGGTCGGCCGACTGGCCCGGCAAGGTGCTCGCCGCCGGGGTGCGGGACTCCGCCGTGCACGTGGTGCGGCCGCACGGGCTGACCCTTGAGGAAGTCGGTTACCCCGCCGACGAGTTGCTCGCCGCGCGCAACAAGGAAGCGCGCAACAAGCGGACGCTCCCGGGCGCCGGCTGCTGCTGAGAGCGGCGCCCGGGGCGGCGGTCAGCCCGAGGCCGCCGCCGCGGAGGCCTGGACCTCGCCGCGCCGCTTGATCTGCTGGAAGGTGAATTCCTGGAGGTCGTCGCCGAGGGAGAACACCATGGTGTCCTTCTTCGTGGCGTCCTGGCCGTTGGTGAGGCCGCCGTTGGTGAAGTACGTGTAGCGGCCCACCGAGTTGGCGGTCTGGCGGCACACCGTGGTGCGGCAGAACGTGGGCACCCCGGAGCCCGGCAGCGAGGTCACCGTGCCGTCGAAGTCGTACTGCTCCTTGGCCTTGTTCGCCTCCGCCTTCGTCTTGAAGACGGCGACACCGATGGTGACCGCGGAGTTGCCCTTGTAGTACGTGGCGCGGATCAGCTGCTGGCAGTTGTTGCTCTTCAGGATCCCGGACAGGCCCTTCTGCGCGGCCGACGCGCAGTTGGTGGTGCGGGCCGTGGCGCCCTTGGTGTACACCCGGTCACCGGCGGTGAACTGCTTGCCGGGGAAGAGGGTGTCCGCGCCGAGCGGGGCCTTGTCCTTCGCGGCGCTGTTGATGAAGTCGTTCGGGTTGAGCGGGGGCGGCGGGGTCGTCGCGTCGAAGGACGGCCCTCCCGACTTGCCCTCGCTGGGGATGTCGGCCGTGCTCGGCAGCTGTTCGGCCGGTTTGTTGGCGGCTTCGTTCTTGCTGTTCGTCGAGACGATGCCCCACGCGACCGCGGAACCGACGGCGAGCGTGGCGACGATCGCGCCACCGATCACCATCCAGCGCTTCTTGCGTGCGCGTGCCTCTGATGCCTCCGCGAGCGATGCCCAGTCCGGGGTCGACCCGCCGTCATTGGGCCCCCACGGGGATCCCCCTTGCCCGAAACTCATGGGGCGCATCTTAGAGGTACGCCCCCGTGTGGCATTGACCTCGTCCCATGGTGGAGGTGTGAGGGGTTCCGGCGCGTTACCGTAAAGGGACACGGCACAGTGGGATACAGGGCCGCCGGTTCGCCGGTGCCCACGCGTTTTGACCCGTACAGGGCGGCGCGGGTATCCTCGGCATTTGTTATACGTATTGGCTTGGTCGTTCTCACGCGAAGGGCCCTTACGTAGGTTCCCTGGAGCAGTTACCAGTGGCTCGCATACGGGTTAGCGTCCCCGGCCTTTGTGAGCCCCAGCTGCATGATCGCTTCAGTGGTGCCGTGTGTCAGGACCCATTCACTGAAGAAGCGAAGGCATACGACCGTGCGTACGTACAGCCCCAAGCCCGGCGACATCACTCGCCAGTGGCACGTCATTGACGCTCAGGACGTTGTCCTGGGCCGTCTGGCGACCACCGCTGCCACCCTTCTGCGTGGCAAGCACAAGCCGATCTACGCGCCGCACGTCGACGCGGGCGACTTCGTCGTCATCATCAACGCCGACAAGGTGCACCTGTCCGGCAACAAGAAGACCCAGAAGATGGCGTACCGCCACTCCGGTTACCCGGGCGGCCTGCGCTCCGTGCGCTACGACGAGCTTCTGGAGAAGAACCCGGAGAAGGCCGTCGAGAAGGCCATCAAGGGCATGCTTCCCAAGAACACGCTCGGCCGTCAGATGCTCTCGAAGCTGAAGGTCTACTCGGGCGACACGCACCCGCACGCTGCCCAGCAGCCGGTGCCGTTCGAGATCACCCAGGTCGCGCAGTAGTTCCGGCCACACCCCCTAAGACAGAAAAGAATCTGAGGAGAATCGTGGCCGAGACCACTGCCGAGACGCCGGTCGAAGAGATCGCCGACGTTGAGAGCTACACCACCGAGTCCGACGCCCCCGTCGAGGGCGAGTACACCTCGGAGTCCAACCCGGCGCGCTTCGGTGACCCGCAGCCGGCCGCTGGCCTGGGCCGCCGCAAGAACGCCATCGCGCGCGTTCGCATCGTGCCCGGCACCGGCAAGTGGAAGGTCAACGGGCGCACGCTCGAGGACTACTTCCCGAACAAGGTGCACCAGCAGGAAGTCAACGAGCCCTTCAAGGTGCTCGAGCTCGACGGCCGCTACGACGTCATCGCCCGCATCTCGGGTGGCGGCGTCTCCGGTCAGGCCGGCGCCCTGCGCCTCGGCGTGGCCCGCGCGCTGAACGAGGCCGACGTGGACAACAACCGCGGCGCCCTCAAGAAGGCCGGCTACCTCCGCCGCGACGACCGTGCGGTCGAGCGCAAGAAGGCCGGTCTCAAGAAGGCCCGCAAGGCCCCGCAGTACAGCAAGCGCTAAATCCAGCTGCCTGCTTGTACTTCCGTTCGCCCCGGCGGCACGTATCGTGCCGCCGGGGCGTTCGGCTTATGACGATGTGAAGGTTCGGAGGACATCAAGGTGGGACGACTCTTCGGCACGGACGGCGTGCGCGGCGTCGCCAACGCGGATCTGACGGCGGAGCTCGCGCTCGGTCTGTCGGTGGCGGCGGCACATGTTCTGGGCGAGGCGGGCAGTTTTGAGGGCCATCGCCCGGTGGCCGTGGTCGGCCGTGATCCGCGGGCCTCGGGCGAGTTCCTGGAGGCCGCGGTCGTCGCGGGCCTGGCCAGCGCCGGAGTCGACGTGCTGCGCGTGGGCGTGCTGCCCACGCCCGCGGTCGCGTACCTCACGGGCGCGCTGGGCGCCGACCTGGGTGTGATGCTCTCCGCGAGCCACAACGCCATGCCGGACAACGGCATCAAGTTCCTCGCCCGCGGCGGCCACAAGCTGGACGACGCCCTGGAGGACCGCATCGAGGCGATCTACGAGGAGCACAGCACCGGTGCCCCGTGGAACCGCCCGACGGGCGCGGGCGTCGGCCGCGTGAAGTCGTACGGCGAGGGCCTCGACCAGTACATCGCGCACCTCGCGGGCGTGCTGCCGAACCGGCTCGAGGGCCTGAAGATCGTCCTCGACGAGGCGCACGGCGCGGCCTCGCGGGTCTCCCCGGAGGCCTTCACCCGCGTCGGCGCCGAGATCGTCACGATCGGCGCCGAGCCCGACGGCCTGAACATCAACGACGGGTGCGGTTCGACCCACCTGGACCTGCTGAAGGCCGCCGTCGTCGAGCACGGCGCCGACTTCGGCATCGCGCACGACGGGGACGCCGACCGCTGCCTGGCCGTGGACCACACCGGGTCCGAGGTCGACGGCGACCAGATCATGGCCGTGCTCGCGCTCGACATGAAGGCGCGCGGCGTGCTGCGCGACGACACGCTGGTCGCGACCGTCATGTCGAACCTGGGCCTGAAGCTGGCGATGGAGCGCGAGGGCATCAACCTCGTGCAGACCGCCGTCGGCGACCGGTACGTCCTGGAGAACATGAAGGAGAACGGCTACGCGCTCGGCGGCGAGCAGTCCGGGCACGTCATCGCCCTCGACCACGCGACGACCGGGGACGGCACGCTGACGGGCCTGCTGCTCGCGGCGCGCGTCGCGCAGACCGGGCGGACGCTGAAGGACCTGGCGAGCGTCATGGAGCGGCTGCCGCAGGTGCTCATCAATGTGCCGGACGTGGACAAGTCCCGCGTCGCCACGTCCGGTGAGCTTCAGGCGGCCGTGGCGGACGCGGAGCGTGAACTCGGTGCGACCGGGCGGGTGTTGCTGCGCTCCTCCGGTACCGAGCCGCTGGTGCGGGTGATGGTCGAGGCTGCGGACATCGCGCAGGCCCGGTCCGTCGCGGAGCGCCTGGCCGATGTCGTGAAGTCGGCGCTCGGCTAGTCAGTCGGCGCTCGGCTGGTTCCTAGCTCTTCGCGAGCTTCCTTGCGGTACGTTCGCGCTGCTTGGCCCAGAGGTACTTCTGGGCGAGGAGCGTGAGCGTCCCGGCGAGGACGATCCCCAGCAGGTTCAGCAGGAGCTGCTGGGTCGAGCCCCACATCTGGCCCATGTCCCCGTAGCTGAGCGCCACCGCGGCGTTGGCCGCCGCCGGGACCGTGGTCACCGAGATGGCGACGCCCACGAGCGCGCCGGACTTCGCCGACGTCAGCGACAGCGTGCCGGCCGCGCCCGCGAGGACGGCCACCACGAACGAGAACCAGTCGGGCGCGTAGACGAACCCGGTGTTCGGCCGGTCCGCCTCCAACTGGCCCTCGCTGAACAGGTTCACGGCGTCCATGAAGTAGCTGAAGCCCACCGTCACCGCCATCGCCACCACGAAGCCGACGAGCAGGGCGACGAGCGAACGCCACGCGAGACGAGGCGCCTTGCGCACCAGGGCCGTGCAGAACCCGGCGAGCGGGCCGAACTCCGGGCCGACCGCCATGGCGCCCACGATCAGGATCGCGTTGTCGAGCACGACACCGCACGCCGCGATCATCGTCGCGATCACCAGGAACGCCACATACGTGATGGTGAGCGTGGACTCCTCGTGCGTGGCGTCCGAGAGCTGCTCCCACAGGACCGCGTCCGCGCCCTCGCCCGGCGCGTCCTCCTCGGCCTTGTCGGCGCGCAGGGACAGCGACAGGTCGATGTTCTCGACGGAGATCGAGCCCGACCTGTCGATTCCCAACTTCCGCAGCCCGCCGATGAGTTCGTCACCGGCTTCGCGGGCGACGTCGCACATGACGACATCGCCCGAAGGGCTGCGGGCGGCGTCCGGGAGCACCACCAGGTGCGTGGTGCCGGTCGTCTTCTCGATGAGGCGCACCACGTCGTCCGTGGTGTCGGACGGCGTGATCAGGCGCAGATGCAGCATGGGGTCTTTCTAACAGCTACAGCTTGCGCAGCCGCAGCCGCTGGACCTTGTGGTCGGGGCCCTTGCGGATGACGAGCCCCGATCGGCCGCGCGTCGGGGCCACGTTCTCCAGGAGGTTGACCTTGTTGATGGTGCGCCAGGTGGTGCGCGCGTAGTCCAGGGCCTCCTCCTCGGAGACCTGGGTGTACTTCCTGAAGTACGAGGACGGGTCCTGGAAGGCCGTCGCGCGCAGCTTGCGGAAGCGGTTGAGGTACCAGGCCTCGATGTCCTCGGCGCGCGCGTCGACGTACACGCTGAAGTCGAAGTAGTCGGCGAGGCCGACGCGGGTGCGGCCGTCCTTGCCGGGCAGGGCGGGCTGGAGCACGTTCAGGCCCTCGACGATGAGGATGTCGGGGCGGCGCACGACGAGCTTCTCGCCGGGCACGATGTCGTAGATCAGGTGCGAGTAGACCGGGGCGGTCACCTCGTCCTTGCCCGCCTTGATGTCGGCGACGAAACGGGTCAGGGCGCGCCGGTCGTACGACTCGGGGAAGCCCTTGCGCGACATCAGGCCGCGGGCCTGGAGCTCCTTGGTGGGGAGCAGGAACCCGTCGGTGGTGACCCGCTCGACGCGCGGGTGCTCGGGCCAGCGGGAGAGCAGTGCCTGGAGGAGGCGGGCGACGGTCGACTTGCCGACCGCGACGGAGCCGGCGACCCCTATGACGAAGGGCGTGCCGGACTGGGCGGCCTTCTTGTTGGTCTCGCCGAGGAACGTGTTGAGCGCCCCGCGCAGGCCGTCGGTCGCGCCCACGTACAGGTTCAGCAGGCGGGAGAGCGGCAGGTAGATGTCGCGGACCTCGTCCAGGTCGATCACGTCACCGAGGCCGCGCAGCCGCTCCAGCTCTTCCGCGGTCAGCGGCAGTGGCGTCTTGTCGCGCAGTGCGCTCCATTCGGTGCGGGTGAGGTCGACGTAGGGAGTCACCTCCGGCTTCTGCCGGTGGGCGCTCCGGGAGGTCGCTTGTCGCTGGGACTCGGAGACCGGAGAGATCACAGTCCATTGTTACGGCAGTGTGGCCCGCGGCGGCAGGTGGGGTGTGTCACGCCGGGGAACGGGGGCACCCGCTTCGTCACAGCTTCGCCACAGGTATGGACCTTGCGTGGGGGTGGCGATACATTCCGTGCACCCGTGGGACGCAACGCTGTCCGCGGGGCGGGAGGGGAACCGTGATGACCGCGCTTCGTGTGCCGAAATTCGTCCGCCGCAGGCCTGTGGACGACCACGCCATGGACGACTGGGCGAGCCAGGTCCGCAGCGAACTCGCGCTCGAACTGCCCGACGAGGACATCGGCGAGGACCTGGACGACTGCCTCGACTTCTACCGGCTCGGCAGCAAGCCGCGCTGCGAGGAGATCGAGTACCTGGCGCTCGTGCGGGACGCGCGGGACCGGATCGACCAGGGGTGGACGGCCTGAGTCCGCCGTAGCGGGGGAGTGCGGCCCGGCGGCCGTGAGGGCCTGTGTCTAAGGTCTGGTGCATGAGCATCATCGGGGTCGGTATCGACGTGGCCGAGATCGAGCGGTTCGCGGCGTCGCTGGAGCGCACGCCGAGCATGGCCGGGCGCCTTTTTCTGGACGACGAGCTGCTGCTGCCCAGCGGGGAGCGGCGCGGGGTCGCCTCGCTGGCCGCCCGGTTCGCCGCGAAGGAGGCCGTTGCCAAGGCGCTCGGCGCGCCGGCCGGGCTGCGTTGGACCGACGCCGAGGTGTGGGTCGAGGAGAGCGGGCAGCCCCGGCTCCGGGTGACCGGGACGGTGGCGGCGCGGGCGGCCGAACTGGGTGTGAAGGGGTTCCACGTCTCGCTGAGCCATGACGCGGGCGTCGCGTCCGCGGTGGTGGTGGCCGAGGGGTAGGGCCGCTGCCCCGGCCCCTCGGCCTGCGGGCGCTACGCCCGGTGGCGGAACACGATCCGGCCCCGGTTCAGGTCGTACGGAGTGATCTCCACCTGGACCCGGTCCGCGAGCAGGATCTTGATGTAGTTCTTGCGGATCTTGCCGCTGACGTGCGCGAGCACGCGGTGCCCGTTGTCGAGCTCCACGGTGAACATGGCGCTGCGCAGGCACTCGACGACGGTGCCCTCGGCGTGGACGCCGCCGCCTCCGCCGTTCTTCACGGTCCTCCTCGTCTCGCTCATCGGACCAGCTCCAGTGCGCGGTTCACGCGCCGCGCGCCGATGCCGTCGAAGAGGTCCTTCGCCGCTTCGTTCGCCTCGTCCACCTCGGCCGACGCCGCCTGCACGCCGGAGCGGTGCAGGGTGTGCAGTACGTCGGCGAGGAGGGCCCGCGCGATGCCGCGGCGCCGCGCGTCGGTACGGACCGCGAGCAGGCCGATGCGGGGGCGCCGGGTGGCCGTCGCCAGGCGCAGAAGGCCCAGGTAGGAACCGTCCGGGGCCTCGGCCGCGGCGTACTTCGCGGGATCGACGACGGTGACCCCGGGTGGCAGCGGCCGTACCTCGGCGGGCATGGTGCGCCAGCCGACCGTGGCCTCGATCTCGTCCCGGACCGTGCGGTCGAGGGCGCGCAGCCGCGTCTCGTCCGCCGCGCCGTACGGGACGAGGGTGACGCCCGCGGGCGGGCGCGCCTCGTCGAGTCCCGTGACGGCGGGGTCGGTGGGGACCGTGTACTCCCACTCGCCGCGGCCGACGGTGAACCCGAACTCCCGCCATTTCGACGTCAGTTCGGTGTCGTTCTCGTCGACGACGGTGTGCAGTGGGCCCGGCAGGTCCGCGAGCAGCGACCCGGCCAGGGCCGCGAACGCCGTGTCGTGCCAGGCGTCGACGCTGACGAAGAGGCGGCCGTCGGGCCGGTGCGCGGCGTGGCCGCGGCCGATCACCTCGTCGTTCTCCAGGGCGTGCCATTGATGGTCGGCCACGCGGGTGACGACGAGCGGTGGTGGGGCTGTGGGGCGGGTGCGTTCAGTGGTCATCGGTGTCCCCTCTCGGGAGCCTTCGATCCAGGGATCTCGGGGCGCTCCCGGCGACACCTGCTGTCAGCCGCCGGACCGTGACGAGCTGGGGGAGCACCCATGGGTGACTGCGTTCACGGGTCTCACCTCCCAGCGGCAACTTGCACGGTCGCCGACGACGGTAGCAAGGGGCGGGCGTCAGGCGAAGTGGTTTTGCGCGATGTCCCGCCAGGCACTGCGCAGCGCCCCCGCCACGTCCTGCGCCGAGACCGGCGCCCCGTCCGCCGCGTGCCGCGCCGCGAGTCCGTGCAGATGGGCGCCGACCGAGGCCGCGTCCAGCGGGGCGAGGCCCGCCGCGAGCAGGGAGCCGGTCAGGCCGGAGAGGACGTCGCCGCTGCCGGCCGTGGCGAGCCAGGGGGTGCCGGTGGGGTTCGCGCGGACCGGGCGGGTCCCGTCCGGCGGCGCGACCAGGGTCGTCGAGCCCTTGAGGAGGACCGTGGCGTCGTAGCGGGCCGCCAACTCCCTCACGGATGACAGGCGTTCGGCCTCCACCGCCTCGCGCGTCACGCCGAGGAGCGCGGCCGCCTCACCGGCGTGCGGGGTCAGCACGGTGGGCGCCGTGCGCTCGCGGACCGTCGCCGGGTCCGCGAGGCGCAGCCCGTCCGCGTCGATCAGGACCGGGACGTCCGAGGCCAGGACGTCGTGCAGGCCCGAGGTGTCGTCGCCGAGGCCGGGGCCGAGCACCCACGCCTGCACCCGGCCCGCCTTCGCCGGTGGCCCGGCCGAGACGAGCGTTTCCGGGAAGCGGGCGAGCACCGCGTCCGCGGCCGGTCCCACGTACCGCACCGCGCCTGCCCCGCCGTGCAGCGCGCCCGCCACCGCCAGGACCGCGGCGCCGGGGTAGCGCGCCGAGCCCGCGACGATGCCGACGACGCCGCGCCGGTACTTGTCGCTCTCGCCGGTCGGCTTCGGGAGCAGCGCCGCCACGTCCGCGTACTGGAGCGCCTCCAACCCTGTTTCGGCAGGCGCGAGTTCGAGTCCGATGTCGACGAGGCGGAGCGCGCCCGCGTACTCCCGCGCCGGGTCGATGAGCAGGCCCGGCTTGTACGTGCCGAAGGTGACGGTCGCGTCCGCCCGCACCGCTTCGCCGCGCACCTCGCCGGTGTCGGCGTCGACGCCGCTCGGGAGGTCGACGGCCACGACGGTTCCCCGTGCCGCGTCGGCCAGTTCGGCGGCGCGGGGGCGCAGGCCGCCCTTGCCGCCGATGCCCACGATGCCGTCGACGACGAGGTCGGCGCGGGCGACCAGCTCCGGCGCGTTCTCGACCTGGGCGTCCAGGACTGTGCCGCCCGCCGCGCGCAGCGCCGCGAGGCCGCCGGGGTGCGCCCGGTCGGGGGAGAGCAGCAGCGCCGTGACGCCCGCGCCGCGCCGCGCCAGGCGGGCGCCCGCGTACAGGGCGTCGCCGCCGTTGTCCCCCGAGCCGACGAGCAGGGCGACGCGGGAGCCGTACACCTTGCCGAGCAGGTCGGCGCAGGCGGTGGCGAGCCCTGCCGCCGCGCGCTGCATCAGCGCGCCCTCGGGGAGCCGCGCCATGAGGGCGCGCTCGGCGGACCTGACCGTCTCTACGTCGTGGGCGAGTCGCATGCCTTCGAGTGTCCCTCAGGGCTGCCGACCCGGCTGAAGTGATCCGTGCCGGATCGGCCAACGGATCTCGTGTCGTACCCCTCTGAGACACTGAACCCACCATGAACGAGAACGTGACTGCCCCGCTCCGCGCCCGCGCCGAGATCGATCTGGCCGCGCTCAAGGCCAATGTGCGGGCCCTGCGTGCCCATGCTCCAAAGGCCGCGTTCATGGCGGTCGTGAAGGCGGACGCGTACGGGCACGGCATGATTCCGGTCGCGCGGGCCGCCAAGGACGCGGGGGCCGAGTGGCTGGGGGCGGCCACTGCCGAGGAGGCGCTTGAGCTGCGCGCGGCGGGTCTCACCGGGCGCATCCTGTGCTGGCTGTGGGTGCCGGGCGGCCCCTGGCGGGAGGGGATCGAGGCCGATCTCGACATGTCGGTGAGCGGCATGTGGGCGCTGCGGGAGGTCGTCGACGCCGCGCGCGCGACGGGCCGGACCGCCCGCATCCAGCTCAAGGCCGACACGGGACTCGGGCGGAACGGCTGCCTGCCCGGGGACTGGCCCGAGCTCGTGAGCGAGGCGCTGAAGGCGCAGCGGGCCGGGTTCGTGAACGTCACCGGGCTCTGGTCGCACTTCGCGTGCGCCGACGAGCCGGGGCACCCCTCCATCGCCGCCCAGCTGACCGCCTTCCGGGAGATGGTCGCGCACGCGGAGGGCGCGGGCGTCACCCCGGAGGTCCGGCACATCGCCAACTCGCCGGGGACGCTGACCCTTCCCGAGACGCACTTCGACCTCGTGCGCCCCGGCATCGCGATGTACGGGATCTCGCCGAGCCCCGAGGTCGGCGCGCCCGGCGACTTCGGTCTGCGCCCCGTGATGACGCTGAAGGCGAATCTCGCGCTCGTGAAGCACGCGCCGGGTGGACTCGGGGTCAGTTACGGGCATCACTACGTCACACCGGGCGAGACGACGCTCGGCCTCGTCCCGCTGGGCTACGCGGACGGCATCCCGCGGCACGCGTCCGGCACGGCCCCGGTCCTGATCGGCGGCAAGCGGCGCACGATCGCGGGCCGCGTGGCCATGGACCAGTTCGTCGTCGACCTCGGCGGCGACGAGCCGGCCGCGGGGGACGAGGCGGTGCTGTTCGGACCCGGTGACGGCGGCGAGCCGACGGCGCAGGACTGGGCGGTCGCGGCGGGCACGATCGCGTACGAGATCGTCACGCGCATCGGTTCCCGCGTGCCGCGCGTCTACGTGGACGAAGAGGGCGCCACGCGCGCGTGACCGGCGTCACGGCTTGAAGGTCCACCGGCACGGCCGTCCGAGCCGCCACCATGTGAAGCAACAACGGAACGGGTCACCCGACACCGGACGACAGGCAGGACGCGGAGCAGGGAGCGGCACGTGAGCGAGAGCAGCGCACCGGCCACGGCGGCCGTCGTCGAAGCGGCGGAGCGGGCCGCATCGGGGAACTGGCGGCGGGCCGGCCTCGCGGGCGCCGCCATAGGTGTGGTCGCGGCCGGGGCCGCGGCGGGCGTCGCCATCGAGCGGCTGACCGTGGGGCGCGGCATGCGCAAGAAGGCGCGCCTCGCCCTCGACGCGTCGGGGCCCTACGGATCGCTGCGCGGCGTGCCAGGAAAGGCGTACGCGGAGGACGGCACGGAGCTGTACTACGAGGTCGAGGAGGCGGACCCGCAGGCCGGTGGCACGTCGCCGCGCAGGCGCCGGCTGTTCGGCCGCAAGAACCCGGCGCCGGTCACGGTCGTCTTCAGCCACGGCTACTGCCTGGGCCAGGACTCCTGGCACTTCCAGCGCGCGGCCCTGCGCGGCGTCGTCCGCTGCGTGTACTGGGACCAGCGCAGCCACGGGCGTTCCGGGCGCGGCGCCGAGCAGGTCGAGGACGGGGTGCCCGTCTCCATCGACCGGCTCGGCGGCGACCTGAAGGCCGTCATCGACGCGGCGGCGCCCGAGGGACCGCTCGTCCTCGTCGGCCACTCCATGGGCGGCATGACCGTGATGGCGCTCGCCGACCGGTGTCCCGAGCTGATCCGCGACCGGGTCGTGGGCGTCGCCCTCGTCGGTACGTCGTCGGGGAAGCTCGGCGAGGTCAACTACGGGCTCCCGGTGGCCGGGGTGAACGCGGTGCGGCGGGTGCTGCCCGGCGTGCTGAAGGCGCTCGGGCAGCGCGCCGATCTGGTGGAGAAGGGGCGCCGTGCGACGGCCGACCTGTTCGCCGGGATCATCAAGCGGTACTCGTTCGCCTCGCGGGACGTCGACCCGGCGATCGCGCGGTTCGCCGAGCGGATGATTGAGGGGACGCCGATCGACGTGGTCGCGGAGTTCTACCCGGCGTTCGAGGACCACGACAAGACGGACGCCCTGGCGGGCTTCGCGGACCTGCCCGTGCTCGTCCTCGCCGGGGAGCACGACCTGGTCACGCCGAGCGACCACAGCGAGGCGATCGCGGCGCTGCTGCCGGACGCCGAGTACGTCCTGGTGCCGGACGCCGGGCACCTCGTGATGCTGGAGCACCCCGAGGCCGTGACGGACCGTCTCGCGGACCTGCTGGTGCGCGCGGGAGCAGTCCCCACAGCCGCTACCGTGGGGATTTATGGAGACACCGGCAACACCGCACAGCCCGGCGGCTGAGCCCGCCACCCCCCTCAGCACGGTCAGCGTCACCGTCAACTCCCCGGACGAGATGCGGGAGTTGGGGCTCGCCCTGGCCAAACAGCTGCGCCCCGGCGACCTCGTCATGCTCACCGGCGAGCTGGGCGCGGGCAAGACGACGCTGACCCGCGGGCTCGGCGCGGGCATGGGCGTGCGCGGCGCGGTGACCTCGCCGACCTTCGTGATCGCCCGCGTGCACCCGCCGCTCGGCGAGGGTCCGGCCCTGGTGCACGTCGACGCGTACCGGCTCGGCGGCGGGCTCGACGAGATGGAGGACCTCGACCTCGACGTTTCCCTGCCGGACTCGGTGGTCGTCGTGGAGTGGGGCGACGGCAAGGTCGAGGAGCTGTCCGACGACCGTCTGCACGTGATCATCGACCGGGCTACGGGCGACACCACGGACGAGGTGCGGGTCGTGACGCTCCACGGCATCGGCGAACGGTGGACCGAGGCGGACCTGGGGTCGCTCGCGGGCTGACCCCCGTACCCGTGTCCCGGACACATCCCGACAGGGCGTCGGCAAATTCTTGCGCGGCGTGGCTTCGGCGTGTTCACATGGAGGCCGGTGCTGGTTAGGTCTACCTAACCACGTCCCCTCGACCGCCCGCCGGGAGGCATCATGTCGACTTCGGAACGTGAAGGTGCGCGCGCAGTGTCGATGCGGGATCTTTTGGCGTCGTGTGCGGCTGCGCGAGCCGTTTCCACGCCGCCGAATCCGCCGCGGCGGGGCGATGCGTCGTTGCGGCGCGACGGCGTTGCGGACTCGGGGCGCTGCCCCGGACCCCGCGCCTCAATCGCCGGCGGGGCTTGAAATACCGGTGCTTGCTCGCCGGAGGGCTTGAAGGAGCGGCACCAGCCGTTACTTGACGACGACGACCTTTGCGCCGATCGTCGCGAACTGCCACATGGCGTCGGCGTCCTTGCGGGACTCGCGGATGCCGCCGGTCTGCTTGCCCGGGTCGGGGGCGGCCGTCGAACCGTTCACGGCCGCGCTGAAGCCGATCGCCACGCCGTTCGTGGTGGCGAAGCGGACCACGTGCTCGATCGGCACGCCGTCCGTACCGGTGACGGAGCCGGAGCGCGAGGTCACCGTGTAGGAGCCGGGCGCCGGGTCCACCGTGCCGGGCGTCACCCGGAACGTCGACTGCGTCTTGTTGCCCGCGCCGACCAGCCACACCCGGTCCCCGCCCAGCGCGTAGACGACACGCTCGCCCTTGCCCGAGCCCGCGGGCAGCGCCTTCGGGTCCGCCTTCTTCTTGGGCGTCTTCGACACCGAGGCGGAGGGCGAGGAGCCCCCCTTCTTCTCGGCGAGGTCGGAGGGCGCGCTCGCCGACGCCTGGTAGGCGAGGAAGCCGACCACGACGAGTGATCCCGCCGTGAGCGCGGTCACGAATCCGGTGCTGCTCCGTGCCACCAGGTGCCTGCCTCTCAAGTACGAACCTCAGGGTGACGGTAGCAGTCGAGGCCCCGCGGCCCGGCCTTGCGGGAAGTACGGCCGTGTCCGCCTTCAGGTGGTCGTAGGCTGTTCGCGTGCTGTTGCTCGCTCTGGATACCGCCACCCCCGCCGTCACCGTCGCCCTGCACGACGGGACCTCCGTCGTAGCCGAGTCGAGCCAGGTGGACGCCCGCAGACACGGGGAGCTGCTGCTTCCCGCCGTCGACCGGGTGCTCACCGAGGCCGGACTGCGGCTCGACGCCGTCACCGGAATCGTCGTGGGCGTGGGCCCAGGACCGTACACGGGGCTGCGTGTCGGCCTGATGACCGCCGACACGTTCGGCCTCGCGCTCGGCGTCCCGGTGCACGGCGTCTGCACGCTGGACGGGCTCGCGTACGAGGCCGCGGACGTCGAGGGCCCCTTCGTCGTCGCCACCGACGCGCGGCGCAAGGAGGTGTACTGGGCGCGCTACGACGACGCGCGGACCCGCGTCACCGAGGCCGCCGTCGACCGGCCCGCCGACATCGCCTCCGTCGTGGCGGGCCTGCCCGCCGTCGGCGCCGGCGCGCGGCTCTACCCGGACACCTTCCCGGACGCACGCGGGCCCGAGAACGTGTCGGCCGCGGCGCTCGCCGCCCTCGCCGCCGAGAAGCTGGCCGCGGGCGAGGAGCTCCTCGAACCGCGCCCCCTCTACCTGCGCCGCCCCGACGCGCAGGTCCCCAAGAACTACAAGGTGGTCACCCCCAAGTGACAGCCCACCCGTCACCCGACCACCGCCCCTCGACGACACCGCAGCGCGGCGGCACCTCCCACTCGGTGTCGCTGCGCGAGATGCGCTGGTGGGACATCGACCCCGTGCTCGCCCTGGAGAAGGAGCTCTTCCCGGACGACGCCTGGTCGCGCGGCATGTTCTGGTCCGAACTCGCGCACGCCCGCGGCGTCGGTTCCACGCGGCGCTATGTGGTCGCGTACGAGGGTGAGCGGCTCGTCGGGTACGGGGGCGTCGCGGCCTCCGGGGACCTCGCCGACATCCAGACCATCGCCGCCGCCCGCGACCACTGGGGCACCGGGCTCGGCGCCCGGCTGCTCACCGAACTGCTGCGGCACGCCACGGCCTTCGAGGTCGACCAGGTGATGCTTGAGGTGCGCGTCGACAACACGCGGGCGCAGAAGCTGTACGAGCGCTTCGGCTTCGAGCCGATCGGCTTCCGGCGCGGCTACTACCAGCCGGGCAACGTCGATGCGCTCGTCATGCGCTTTACCACCACCACCGTGAACGACACTGTGAACGAAGAGAAGAACCATGGCTGACGAACCGCTCGTCCTCGGCATCGAGACCTCCTGCGACGAGACCGGCGTCGGCATCGTCCGCGGCACGACCCTGCTCGCCGACGCCGTCGCCTCCAGCGTCGACGAGCACGCCCGCTTCGGCGGCGTCGTCCCGGAGGTCGCCTCCCGCGCGCACCTGGAGGCGATGGTCCCCACGATCCAGCGCGCCCTGAAGGACGCGGGCGTCACGGCGAAGGACCTCGACGGCATCTCCGTCACGGCCGGGCCGGGCCTCGCGGGCGCCCTGCTGGTCGGCGTCTCGGCCGCCAAGGCGTACGCGTACGCGCTCGACAAGCCGCTCTACGGTGTCAACCACCTCGCCTCGCACATCTGCGTGGACCAGCTGGAGCACGGCACGCTGCCGGAGCCGACGATGGCGCTGCTGGTGTCGGGCGGCCACTCCTCGCTCCTCCTGTCGACGGACATCACCTCGGACGTACGTCCCCTTGGCGCGACCATCGACGACGCGGCGGGCGAGGCCTTCGACAAGATCGCGCGGGTGCTGAACCTCGGCTTCCCCGGCGGCCCGGTCATCGACCGGTACGCGAAGGAGGGCGACCCGAACGCGATCGCCTTCCCGCGCGGACTGACCGGCCCGCGCGACCCGGCGTACGACTTCTCCTTCTCCGGCCTGAAGACCGCCGTGGCCCGCTGGATCGAGGCCAAGCGGGCGGCGGGGGAGGACGTGCCGGTGCGCGACGTGTCGGCGTCCTTCCAGGAGGCCGTCGTGGACGTGCTGACGCGCAAGGCCGTGAAGGCCTGCAAGGACCAGGGCGTCGACCACCTCATGATCGGCGGTGGCGTCGCGGCCAACTCGCGCCTGCGCGCCCTCGCCGAGGAGCGCTGCGAGCGGGCCGGGATCCGGCTGCGGGTGCCGCGTCCCAAGCTGTGCACGGACAACGGGGCGATGGTCGCCGCGCTCGGCGCGGAAATGGTGGCGCGCAACCGGACGCCGTCCTCCTGGGATCTCCCGGCCGACTCCTCGCTCCCGGTGACGGAACCGCACGTCCCGGGGCACGGGGAACACCATCACGACCACGTGCACGAGGTCAGCAAGGAGAACCTGTACTCATGACGGTCGCGCTGATGTGGGAGGCCCGCGCCGTCGAGGGGCGCGGCGAGGAACTCCTTGCCTGGGCGAAGGCGCAGGTCCTGGAACGGGAGCCGGAGCGCCGCGAGACGTTCCGCGCGCCGCGGGACCGGGTCCTCGTGATCACGTGGTGGGACGCGGAGTACGACGCGGACGTCCCCGAACTGCCGGAACCTGACGGTGATCTGGTGACCCGCACGGTCCACCGCTGGCGCTTCGAGACGGCCTAGTCCTTCTTCTCGTACGTCAACAGGTAGCGCCAGAAAAGCAGTTGGCGCACCTTGCTGCCGGGCAGCAGGCGTGCGGCCTCCCGGCGGATCTCCGGGAGCCGCATCTCAGGCTGCCGCACCGGCGGCTTCGGCGGGGGCGTGCGGATGCCGCGGGCGCGCTCGCCCGCGTACACGGCGAGGCGCGCCACCGCGTTCGTCGGGGACGCGACCACGTCCCACGGGGTCGCGCCGTCGTAGCAGCCGAGTACGAGCAGTCTGCCGCCGGGCTCGAGGGCCTCGCGGAAGCGGGTCAGCGTCTCGAACGGCATGTGGTGCAGGCTCGCGAGGCAGCTGATCGCGGCGTAGTGGCCGGGCGGGAGGCCGGTGCGCGCGGCGTCGGCGACCCGGTAGCGCGGCCCACCGCCGGCCGCCTCCGCCACGGCCAGCGTCGCCGGATCCGGGTCGACCGCGTCGACCCGGTACCCGCGCGCCACGAGCCGCCTCGCGAACCGCCCGGTGCCGCATCCGACATCGAGCGCGTCCCGCCCACCGCCGCCGGGCAACTGCCGCAGCAGCAGCGGATGGTAGTGGTCGTTGTGATCGAACGGCACGTGGAGCCTCCGGCGGTCGGGAACAGTGGCCGGGTCATTCAAGCCCCTGCGGCGATCGAGCAGCGGGGTCCGGGCGGAGCCCCGTGGCGTCAGCGCACGGGGCCGCCGACGAGCATCGTGGGCGCACCCGCGACCCGGGTCAGAAACACCGTCGCCGCCCGCTTCCCGAAGGGCTTCGGCATGGCCTTGCGCCGCAACTCCTCCGGCTCGACCGCCGACCCCCGCTTCTTCACCGTCAGCACGCCGACCTCCCGCTCCCGCAGCAGCGCCTTCAACTTCTTCACGTTGAACGGAAGTTGGTCCGTGATCTCGTACGCGGTGGCATACGGCGTGGGGTGCGGCTCGTCGGCCGTGACGTACGCGATCGTCTCGTCGACGAGCCCGCCGCCGACCTCCTCGGCCACCTCCGCGACCAGGTGCGCCCGGATGACCGCGCCATCGGGCTCGTACAAGTACCGCCCGACGGACCGCACTTCGGGATCGGGAAGCCCCTTGCCCACCAGCGCCCGCGGCCCCGGCAGCAGCGTCGCCCGCATCCGCCCGGGCGCGGTCCCGAACCAGAGCACCGCCTCCTTCACATCGCCCCCGTCCGAGATCCACTCGGCGTCGGCCTCCGCGGGGATCGCCTCGTGCGGGATGCCGGGGGCGATCTTCAGCGCGGCACGCGGCGCCTTGAGCGCGGCGGCGACGGCCCAGGAGAGGGGCGGCGAGTAGGCCTCCGGGTCGAAGATGCGGCCCCGGCCGCCGCGCCGCGCGGGGTCCACGAACACCGCGTCGTACGCGGCCGTGTCCACCTCGGCGACATCCGCCTCGCGCACCTCGATCAGCTCCGCGAGCCCGAGCGCCTCCGCGTTCGCCCGCGCCACCGCGCACGTCTGCGGGTCCCGGTCGACCGCGAGGACCCGGATCCCCGCACGGGCGAGCGCGATCGCGTCGCCGCCGATGCCGCAGCACAGGTCGGCGACGGAGCGCACGCCGAGCCGCTCGAACGCGTCGGCCCGGTACGCCGCCACGCTCGTCCGCGTCGCCTGCTCCACCCCGTTCGGCGTGAAGTACATCCGGGCCGCGTCCTCGGCCCCGAACTTCGCCACCGCCCGCTGCCGCAGCCGCGCCTGGGCGAGCGCGGCGGAGACCAGCTCGGCCGGGTGCTCGCGGCGCAGTTTCGTGGCGAGGGCCAGCTCCCGGGCCGGATCGTGATCACGGAGTTCGTCGAGCAGGACCTGGCCCTCGGGGGACAGGAGGGCGGAGAGGCCGGCGGGCGAAGGGGAGGAGCTCACCGGCCCATTGTGGGCCAGGCGGGCGACGGTGCGCGCCAGGCGGCGGTGTCGGCCCCGGAACGGGCCGGTGAGCTGCCAGGATCCGGCGCCATGCAACTAGTACGACAAAACGAAGAAAGCGTCCGAAAGTTGACCAGGAAGAGACGCGGAAGCCCCGGCCGGGCCCTCGGCGTCCGCCTCCTCGGCGCGCTGCTCGCCGCGTCCGCCCTCGCCACGGGATGCGCGGCAGGCGGCACGGCCGAGCGGGACGCCCCGGTGGAACCGGCCCCCGGCCAGCAGGCGCACAAGGGCCTCCAGGACGCCCCCGCCCGCGCCCTCGACGCGTACGCGACGAAGCTGCGCGCCCAGCGGGCCGCGCTCGTCGCGGCGAGCAAGCGCTGGGGCCTCGCCGACGTGCCGCTGACCGCGCCGCCCCCGCCCGCGAAGAAGCCGGTCATCGAGGCGCGCCAGGGCTTCGAGGTCGACGGCCAGAAGCGGCTCGGCCTGCCGCCCGTGTTCACGACGGTCCCGACCAAGGACAAGGTCGTCTTCCTCACCATCGACGACGGGGCCGAGAAGGACCCGCGGTTCCTGAAGATGATGAGCGAACTGCGGATCCCGTACACGGCCTTCCTCACCGACGCCGAGGTCAGACCGCGGTACGGCTACTTCAAGCAGATGCAGGCCCGCGGCGTCACCCTCAACAACCACACGCTCCACCACCCGTACCTGCCCGGCCTGTCGTACGCGCGGCAGAAGCGCGAGATCTGCGGGATGCAGGACGTCATCGAGGAGAAGTACGGCAAACGGCCCACGCTCTTCCGCCCGCCGTTCGGCGACTACAACCAGGACACCCTGCGCGCCGCCAAGGCCTGCGGCATCGCGTACGCCCCGATCTGGAACGCCGAGGCGTTCGTGGACCGCATGGACTACCGCGAGTGGGACCGCAGCATCCATCCGGGCGACATCCTGCTCACGCACTTCCGGGGCCGCAAGGACTGGAAGGGCACGATGCCCGACATGATCCGCAACCTCATGAAGTACCTCACCGACAGGGGCTATGCGGTGGCGCGCCTGGAGGACTACCTGTGACACCGCGCGGGCCGTGGGCGCGGCTGTCCGGCTGCGCCCTGGCCGCCGTGCTGCTCGTCGGGTGCGCGCGGGAGGCCGCCCCGCCGCCGCGAGTGGCGCCGGGCCCCGGGGCGGCGGTCCCGCCGGTCGTCTCCCGCGTCCCCACCCGCGACAAGGTGGTCTTCCTCGTGTACGAGGACGGGGCCGGGCGGGACCCCCGCTTCGTCGACCTGGTCCGCGACCGCCGCCTCCCGGTCTCGCTGTTCCTCGCGGGAGCGGGCGCGGACGGTGGCCGCCTCGGCGAACTGAGCGCCCTGGGCGCCCGGGTGCAGAACCGCACCCTCACCCGGCCCCTGCTGCCGGGCCTCGGGTACGTGGGGCAGCACGCCGAGATCTGCGGGCAGCGCGACCGCGTGCGGGCCCGCTTCGGGGCGGCACCGCGCCTGCTCCACCCGCCCCGGGGCGCGTACGACGGGAACACGCTCCAGGCGGCGGCCGAGTGCGGCGTCGACGCGATCGTCCTGTGGCGCGGGCCGGACGGCGGCCGGCTGCGGCCCGGCGACATCCTCGGGGCCCGCGCGGGGACGACCCCGCGTCTGCTGCGCCGCATCGAGGCGGAGGGGTACGAGGTGGCGGCCCTGGAGGACTATCTGTGAGGACCGTCCGTGAGCCGGACCGGAGCGAAGATCTGCCGTCGATTAGCAGTCCGCTTGACCGAGTGCTAATCGCGGTCATAGTCTCGGCCCTGGCACTCACCAGTGGAGAGTGCCAACAGCGACGGGCAGGTCCGGCACCCGCGACGACGGATCCACCTGGTCGCCACCCCAGACTGTTAACCCCGTGAGATCTCCGAAGGGGGAGACCGGATCGTGACGACCTCCAGCTCCAAGGTTGCCATCAAGCCGCTCGAGGACCGCATTGTGGTCCAGCCGCTCGACGCCGAGCAGACCACGGCCTCTGGCCTGGTCATTCCGGACACCGCGAAGGAGAAGCCCCAGGAGGGCGCCGTCCTCGCCGTGGGTCCCGGCCGCTTCGAGAACGGCGAGCGCCTTCCGCTCGACGTCAAGGTCGGCGACGTCGTGCTGTACAGCAAGTACGGCGGCACCGAGGTGAAGTACAACGGCGACGAGTACCTCGTCCTCTCGGCTCGCGACGTGCTCGCGATCGTCGAGAAGTAATTCACCCGAGCTTTCCCAGCTTCACTGAAGCAGAATGCTTTGAACCGCGCCCCTGGCCCCCGCTGATATTGCCGGGTGCGAGGGGCGCGGTTCGCTTTTTCGAGAGGACTGACTCAGCTCCATGGCGAAGATCCTGAAGTTCGACGAGGACGCCCGTCGCGCCCTCGAGCGCGGCGTCAACAAGCTTGCCGACACGGTCAAGGTGACGATCGGCCCCAAGGGCCGCAACGTCGTCATCGACAAGAAGTTCGGCGCCCCCACCATCACCAACGACGGCGTCACGATCGCCCGTGAGGTCGAGGTCGAGGACCCGTACGAGAACCTCGGCGCGCAGCTGGTGAAGGAGGTGGCGACCAAGACCAACGACATCGCGGGTGACGGTACGACCACCGCCACCGTGCTCGCCCAGGCCCTCGTCAAGGAAGGCCTGCGCAACGTCGCCGCGGGTGCCTCCCCGGCCGCCCTGAAGAAGGGCATCGACGCCGCGGTCAAGGCCGTGTCCGAGGACCTCCTCGCGACCGCCCGCCCGATCGACGAGAAGTCCGACATCGCCGCCGTCGCCGGTCTGTCCGCCCAGGACAACCAGGTCGGCGAGCTCATCGCCGAGGCGATGGACAAGGTCGGCAAGGACGGTGTCATCACCGTCGAGGAGTCCAACACCTTCGGTCTGGAGCTCGACTTCACCGAGGGCATGGCCTTCGACAAGGGCTACCTGTCCCCGTACTTCGTCACCGACCAGGAGCGTATGGAGGCCGTCCTCGACGACCCGTACATCCTGATCCACCAGGGCAAGATCGGCTCGATCCAGGACATGCTCCCGCTCCTGGAGAAGGTCATCCAGAACGGTGGCTCCAAGCCGCTCCTGATCATCGCCGAGGACGTCGAGGGCGAGGCCCTGTCGACCCTGGTCGTGAACAAGATCCGCGGCACGTTCAACGCCGTCGCGGTCAAGGCCCCCGGCTTCGGTGACCGCCGCAAGGCGATGCTCCAGGACATGGCCACCCTCACCGGTGCCACCGTCATCGCCGAGGAGGTCGGCCTCAAGCTCGACCAGGCCGGTCTCGAGGTGCTCGGCACCGCGCGCCGCGTGACCATCACCAAGGACGACACCACCATCGTCGACGGTGGCGGCAAGTCCGAGGACGTCCAGGGCCGCGTCGCGCAGATCAAGGCCGAGATCGAGAACACGGACTCCGACTGGGACCGCGAGAAGCTCCAGGAGCGCCTCGCGAAGCTGGCCGGCGGCGTCTGCGTGATCCGCGTCGGTGCCGCGACCGAGGTCGAGCTCAAGGAGAAGAAGCACCGTCTGGAGGACGCCATCTCCGCGACCCGCGCCGCGGTCGAGGAGGGCATCGTCTCCGGTGGTGGCTCCGCTCTGGTGCACGCCTCCAAGGTCCTCGACGGTTCGCTCGGCAAGGAGGGCGACGAGGCCACCGGTGTCGCCGTCGTCCGCCGCGCGGTCGTCGAGCCGCTCCGCTGGATCGGCGAGAACGCCGGCCAGGAGGGCTACGTGATCGTCTCCAAGGTCAAGGAGCTCGACAAGGGCAACGGCTACAACGCCGCGACCGGCGAGTACGTCGACCTGGTCAAGGCCGGCGTCATCGACCCGGTCAAGGTCACGCGCTCCGCCCTGGAGAACGCCGCCTCCATCGCCTCCCTGCTGCTCACGACCGAGACCCTGGTCGTCGAGAAGCCGGCGGAGGAGGAGCCCGAGGCCGGTGGCCACGGGCACGGTCACTCGCACTGACCCGCTCCGCTTCGCTTGAAGCGACCGAGGCCCGGCTCCCCGTCGCGGGGAGCCGGGCCTCGGCGTTTGCCCTTCGAGGGCGTAAGAGCGTTACTGCGGGCCGTACTTGCGGCCCGTCCGGGACGTGATCCCACCCAGGAGGGCCCGCGGGGTCACCTTCACGACGCCCATCAGGGCCTTGTACCGGGGGTCGGGGATCGAGAGGGTGCGGCCGCGCGAGAGGTCCGCAAGCGCCGCCGCGACCAGCTTGTCCGCGTCGAGCCACATCCACTTCGGAATGTTGTCCGTGTCCATCCCCGCTCGCTCGTGGAACTCCGTACGGACGAAGCCCGGGCACAGCGCCATCAGCCGCACCCCGCTGCCCGCGAGGTCCTTCGCCGCGCCCTGCGTGAACTGCACGACCCACGCCTTCGACGCGCCGTACGTGCCGCGGGGCACGAAGGCCGCCACCGACGCCACGTTCACGACGCCGCCGCGGCCGCGCTCGCGCATCGCCCCCGCTGCCGCCGAGGTCAGCCGCAGCACCGCCTCGCAGTGCACCTTCAGCATCGTCAGCTCGTCGGCCATCGGGACTTCCAGGTAGTGCCCCTTGTTGCCGAACCCGGCGTTGTTGACCAACAGGTCGACCGCCGCCTTACGGTCCGTCAGCCGCGCCTCGACCGCCGCGATGCCGTCCTCCGTGGCCAGGTCGGCGGCGAGCACCTCGGCCTCGATGCCGTGCCGGTCGTGCAGCTCTGTCGCCTGCTCGTGCAGCCGCTTGGCGTCGCGCGCGACGAGCACCAGGTTGTGTCCGTCGGCGGCGAGTCGGCGGGCGAAGGCGGCGCCGATGCCTGCGGTGGATCCGGTGATCAGGGCGGTAGTCATGCGCCCAGGTTATGAGCACGCAACCGTGCCCGTGATCACACCCCCGGGGCGGGGGCCCTGTTTCCGTTGCGCGGAGGCGGGGCGGCGTCTTGATGCTTGCGGTCGGGTTGCGCGGAGGCGGGGGGGCGCTGTGCCGGGGTCGACGCTTGCCGTCAGGATTCCGCGGAGCCGGGGCGGCGCCTTGCCGGAGTCGGCGCCCACCGCGAGAGGCGCGCGGAGCGTACCGGGGTGGCGCCTGTCGTGAGGATTGCGCGGCACCGCCTCTTGCCCCGTTCCCCGCTCATCTCCCACCCGCCCGCCCCCTCCGGGGGCTTCGGCCCCCGTGGCCCCGGGGCTGTGCCGGGGCGGCACTCGTCGCTTCCGTCACGCGGCGCCAACGACCGGACTCCTTACGCGGCACCGGACTTGTGGGCTGCACCGGGGCCGCGCCCGACCTTTACGTTGCGCGGCACCGGGGGCCGCCTTGCCCACCCTGCCGCCCAAGGCGGCAGATTGCCCAAGCCGGGTGCGGCCGACCGCAAGGGGTGGGGAGGCGGGCTCGGTGGCAGTTCGCCCAAGTCGGGTGCGGTCGACCGTAAGGGGTGGGGAGGCGGGCTCGGTGGCAGTTCGCCCAAGTCGGGTGCGGTCGACCGTAAGGGGCGGGGGAGCGAGCTCGGTGGCAGTTCGCCCAAGGCGGGTGCGGCCGACGGTAAGGGGTGGGGGAGCGGGGTCGGCGGCAGTCACCTGTGGTGGTGGCGGTCGACCGCGCGGGCGGGAAGCCGGGCCTGGCGGCAGATTGCCCAAGCCGGTGACGGTCGACCGCGCCAGGCGCGGGGCCGGGCCGGCGGCGAGTTGCCGCAGAGGGGGGGGGGGGGGGGGGGGGGGGCGGCACCCCGTGAGGCCGACGCCCCTGGAGGGGGCGGGTGGGTGGGAGATGAGCGGCGGAGACAGGCGAGGGCCGTCGCCTGCGGGTGGGCGGGCAAAATCAAGCCCCTGCGGCGATTGAGCAGCGGGGTCCGGGGCGGAGCCCCGAGGCCGCAACCGCCGTGCCGCAATCCAGCCCCTGCGGGCCCCGGGCAGGTTCCGCGAGGGCCGCAAGCACGGTGCGGCAAGATCAGCCCCGCCGGCGATTGAGGCGCGGGGACCGGGGCAGAGCCCCGAGACCGCAACCACCGCGCCGCAAACCAGCCCCCGCGGGGCCCCAGACAGGTCCCCCGAGGCCGCAACGCCGGTGCCGCAAGATCAGCCCCGTGGCGTAGGCACGGGAGGCCGCAACGGGGACCTACGAGCCGTACTTCTCGACGTACTCCCGCGCGGAGCGAAACGCCTCGGGATGCAGCGCCTCCCCGGCCACAAGCAACCGCGGCAGCAACCCCCGCTCCGTCGTCACCGCCCTGAACTGAAACGCCACCGTCACCTCGTGGTCCGGCCGGTGCACTACCTCGATCGCGTCGCCCGCCCGGATCTCGCCCGGCTCGATCACCCGGAGATACGCCCCCGGCGTCCCGTCCTGCGTGAACCGCTTGACCCAGCCCCGCTCGCCGAGATGCCCCTGGAAGGTCCGGCACGGAATGCGCCCGGACGTCACCTCCAGGACCAGCTCCGCCCCGACCCGCCAGCGCTCGCCGATCCTCGCGCCCGACACGTCGACCCCCGCCGTCGTGAGGTTCTCGCCGAACGCGCCGCTGGGCAGCGAACGGTCGAGCTCCTTGCCCCACGCGTCCAGGTCCTCACGCGCGTACGCGTACACGGCCTGATGGTCCCCGCCGTGATGCCGCAGGTCGCACACCGCGTCCCCGGCGAGCCCGCTCCCGCCGACCCCCTCGGGGCCGGGCGCCGCCACCCGCACGGGGCCGGTGACCGGGCGCTTGTCGATGCCTGTGACGCCCTCGGGCTGGTCCGTGTACTCGACGGCCCTGGGACGGCCGAGATTCAGCGACAGAAGCTTCATGCGCGGAACGCTACGGGACCGATACCCAAAGCCGCCACGCATTATCAGGCGCGATCCCCAAGAGTCGCTTATGCTTGAGGGGTGATCGAGGCCCGTCATCTCCGTGTCCTGCGCGCCGTCGCCGCCACCGGCTCCTTCTCCGCGGCGGCCCGCGAGCTGGGCTGCACCCAGCCCGCCGTGAGCCAGCAGATGAAGGCCCTGGAGTCCTCGGCCGGCACCCCGCTGCTGATCCGCACCGGCCGCGAGATGCGGCTCACGCAGGCCGGCGAGGCCCTGGTGCGGCACGCGTCGGGCATCCTCGCCGGGCTCACCGCTGCCGAGGAGGAGGTCGCCGCCATCGCGGGACTGAGGGCGGGGCGCGTCAGGCTCGTGTCCTTCCCCAGCGGCAGCTCGACACTCGTCCCCACCGCCCTCGCCGCCCTGCGCGCCGAACACCCCGGCACGCGGGTGTCCCTGGTCGAGGCGGAGCCGCCGCGCTCCGTGGAGATGCTGCGCGAGGGCGACTGCGACGTCGCGCTCGCCTTTCGCTACGAAGGGGCGCACGCCGCCGAGGACTGGGACGACCTCGTCGTACGCACGCTGTTCGCGGACCGGCTCGTGGGCCTCGTCCCCGAGGGGCACCCGCTGGCCGGAGCGGGCTCGGTCACCATCGACGCGTTCGCGGACGAGCCGTGGATCGCGGGCTGCCCGCGCTGCCGCCGTCAGCTGGTCGAGGTGTGCAGGGGCGCCGGGTTCGCCCCGCGCATCGACTTCGCGACGGACGACTATCCGGCGGTGGTCGGACTCGTCAGCGCCGGTCTCGGCGTGGCGGTCCTCCCCGAACTGGCCATCGAGTCCGTTCGCCCCAAGGGTGCACGCACAGTGACCGTCGAGCCCCCGGTGCGCCGCGAGATCGTCGCGCTCACGCTGCCCGACCTCGCGCAGGTGCCCGCGGTCGGCGCGACCCTCGAGCACCTCGCGAAGGCCGCGACACGCTGAGAACGGACGTGGGCGCACCTCGGCGCGCCCACGTCCACGGACCTTGCAGAAACGTTCCTTCAGTTGTGTGCGCCGCTTGTGGCGGCATGTCCTCCACTCGGGGCCGACGCCGTGACGAGCCTGTTCCTGGCCCGCCCCATGAGCTCTTCGCGCTCGTCCTCCGTGAGGCCGCCCCACACGCCGTACGGCTCGCGCACCTGTAGGGCGTGAGCAGCGCACTCCGCGCGCACCGGGCACCTCATGCAGACCTCCTTGGCCGAGTTCTCACGGGCGCTGCGTGCCGCCCCACGCTCGCCCTCCGGGTGGAAGAAGAGCGAGCTGTCCACCCCGCGGCAGGCCGCGAGGAGCTGCCAGTCCCACAGATCGGCGTTCGGTCCGGGAAGGCGGGAGAAATCTGCCATTGCTGTGTCCCCTTGTAGCCGTTCAGACGCGGATACGGTGCCCATGACCGTACATCTACTGTCTAAGGAGATGAAAATATGACTCATTGCGAATCTAGCTACAGACACCAGCAAAAGGAAGGAAAACCTTCCAAATGGGGCATAGCTTGTGATGAAACTTTGTGGGTCCGTCGCGCTGTCCGCACCGTGTTCGCGCCCTCACGTAGAGTGCCGAAGGAGGCCGTCCGACCCGTAACTCTTTCGAGTGACCGTCGTTGAGAGTGCGGAGGCGGTTGAATGAACAAGCGCTCGGGCAGGTGTCCGATTGCCTTGTTGAGTGTCGACCGCACAGGTGACGATTCGTACACAGCCTGGAGGCTCAAGGTGACGCGCATCAGCTGCGGAGGACGGTCATGACATCCGTCCTCGTCTGCGACGACTCCCCGCTTGCCCGAGAGGCGCTGCGCCGCGCGGTCGCGACCGTGCCCGGCGTCGAGCGCGTGACGACCGCGGCCAACGGCGAGGAAGTACTCCGCCGCTGGGGCGCCGACCGCTCGGACCTGATTTTGATGGACGTACGCATGCCCGGCCTGGGCGGCGTCGAGACGGTGCGGCGGCTGCTCTCCGCCGACCCCGGTGCGCGCATCATCATGCTCACCGTGGCCGAGGACCTGGACGGTGTGGCCCTCGCGGTCGCCGCCGGCGCCCGGGGCTATCTGCACAAGGACGCCTCGCGCGCCGAGCTGCGGGCCACGGTGACGCAGGCGCTCGCCGACCCGACCTGGCGGCTCGCCCCGCGCAGACTGCGCTCGGCCGAGATGGGGGCCGCCCCCACGCTCACCGCGCGGGAGATCCAGGTGCTCGAGGGCATGAGCCACGGACGGTCCAACGCCGAGATCGGGCGTGAGCTGTTCCTCTCCGAGGACACGGTCAAGACGCACGCGCGTCGCCTGTTCAAGAAGCTCGGCGCCTCGGACCGCGCGCACGCGGTGGCGCTCGGGTTCCGCTGGGGCCTGGTTCGCTGACGAGCCGCTGATCGGCACACCCCCGCGCCCTCCGGGGCGCGGTGGACCCGCCGTGAGGGACGCCGCTCCGGCCCGTCGCGCCGCGACTTTTCGACGCTTCGCGCGCGATGCCGCATCCTTGAGGGTGTGGAGTTCCTCGGGGACGAGTCGGGCGAGCAGGGTCAGCGAGAGGGGAGGGCGCAGGAGATGAGTTCCGGCGCACCTGCTCATAACGCTTCGGTGCACAACTACGGGCACGGTGTCACGGGCGGGAAGGCGTCGGGGCACCATGGACCGATGCGTGACGACGAGGCAGCGACGCCCCAGGGGGTCATCGGTACGCTCGTCGGCCGCGCCGTGGACGGTGACGAGCAGGCCACGCACGATCTGCTCGCGCATGTCCACCCCCTCGCGATCCGCTACTGCCGCACGCGTCTTTCCCGGCTCCCTGGGGACGCGCGGCACTTCGTGGAGGATCTCGCCCAGGAGGTCTGCGTCGCGGTGCTGCTCGCACTGCCGCGCTACAAGGACACCGGGCGGCCCTTCGAGGCCTTCGTCTTCGCCATCGCCGCGCACAAGGTCGCCGATCTGCAACGCGCCGCCATGCGCGGCCCCGGATCCACGGCCGTGCCCTCCGACGAGATGCCGGAGCGGCCCGACGACTCCCTCGGTCCGGAGGAGCGGGCGCTGCTCAACAGCGACGCCGCGTGGGCCAAGAAGCTGCTCGCCAACCTTCCGCAGAACCAGCGGGAGCTGCTCCTGCTGCGCATCGCCGTCGGTCTCACCGCCGAGGAGACCGGACAGATGTTGGGCATGTCACCCGGCGCCGTGCGCGTCGCGCAGCACCGGGCCCTGAGCCGGCTCCGGGCGCTCGCCGAGCAGTAGCCGGAGGGCCCGAAAGTGGCCGGGGGATGTGAGGGCGCGGCGCCGGCCGTGTGGATCGGGGCCTGGGGCCGTCCGCCCGGGATTTCGGGCTGGGGGTCTGGGGGTCGCCCCCCAGGAGAACGCAGTGCGCAGCACCGGGCCCTGAGTCGGCTCCGGGCGCTCGCCGAGCAGTAGCACGTGTCCCCGGGCGCGCACGTGTGAACGTCCAAAGAACGCCGATGATCTTGATCGTGGAATGAGACGCCCCTGCGGGCCGTTAGCATGGACATCCGCACCGATCAAGGCCATTTGGGGAAGGTGTCATGACTGCAAACGTCGACGGAGTGCCCGAGAAATTCGCGACACTCGGGCTGACCTACGACGACGTGCTGCTGCTGCCGGGCGCGTCGGACATGGCGCCCGACCAGATCGACACCGCCTCGTACGTCTCGAAGAACGTGCGGGTGAACATCCCGCTGCTGTCCGCCGCGATGGACAAGGTCACCGAGTCCCGCATGGCCATCGCCATGGCGCGGCAGGGTGGCGTGGGCGTCCTGCACCGCAACCTGTCGATCGCCGACCAGGCGAACCAGGTGGACCTCGTGAAGCGCTCCGAGTCCGGCATGGTCACGGACCCGATCACGGTGCACCCGGACGCGACGCTCGCCGAGGCCGACGCGATCTGCGCCAAGTTCCGCATCTCCGGCGTGCCGGTGACCGACGGCGGCGGCAAGCTGCTCGGCATCGTCACCAACCGCGACATCGCGTTCGAGAACGACCGCAGCCGTCAGGTCCGCGAGGTCATGACGCCGATGCCGCTCGTCACGGGCAAGGTCGGCATCTCCGGCGTGGACGCCATGGAGCTGCTGCGCCGCCACAAGATCGAGAAGCTTCCGCTGGTCGACGACGCGGGCATCCTCAAGGGCCTCATCACGGTCAAGGACTTCAAGAAGGCCGAGCAGTACCCGAACGCGGCGAAGGACTCCGAGGGCCGGCTCCTCGTCGGTGCCGCGGTCGGCGTCGCCGGTGACTCCTACGAGCGGGCGCAGGCGCTGATCGAGGCGGGCGCCGACTTCATCGTCGTCGACACCGCGCACGGCCACTCGCGCCTCGTCGGCGACATGGTCGCCAAGATCAAGTCGAACGCGGGCAACGTCGACGTCATCGGCGGCAACATCGCCACCCGTGACGGCGCCAAGGCGCTCATCGACTCCGGTGTGGACGGCATCAAGGTCGGTGTCGGACCGGGCTCGATCTGCACCACGCGCGTGGTCGCCGGTATCGGTGTCCCGCAGGTCACCGCCATCTACGAGGCCTCGCTCGCCGCCAAGGAGGCCGGTGTCCCGGTCATCGGCGACGGCGGCCTCCAGTACTCCGGTGACATCGCCAAGGCGCTCGTCGCCGGCGCCGACACCGTGATGCTCGGCTCGCTGCTCGCGGGCTGCGAGGAGTCGCCCGGCGAGCTGCTCTTCATCAACGGCAAGCAGTTCAAGTCGTACCGCGGCATGGGCTCGCTGGGCGCCATGCAGACGCGCGGCGACCGGAAGTCCTTCTCCAAGGACCGGTACTTCCAGGAGGGCGTCGCCTCCGACGAGAAGCTCGTGCCCGAGGGCATCGAGGGCCAGGTGCCCTACCGCGGCCCGCTGTCGGCCGTCGTGCACCAGCTCACCGGCGGCCTTCGCCAGTCGATGTTCTACGTCGGCGGGCGTACGGTTCCGGAGCTCCAGGACAACGGCCGGTTCGTCCGGATCACCTCGGCGGGCCTCAAGGAGAGCCACCCGCACGACATCCAGATGACGGTCGAGGCGCCGAACTACAGCCGTAGTAAGTAACAGCAGGTCATCCCTTACGCCAAGGGGTGTGGGGCGGTCCGGGATCACCGGGGCCGCCCCACACGCGTGTGTCAGGGATACTGGACAGGCAAGGCCCAAGTGGGACCCAGATGTGAAAGGCGCCCCCCAACGTGACTGAGATCGAGATCGGGCGCGGCAAGCGCGGACGCCGCGCGTACGCCTTCGACGACATCGCCGTCGTACCGAGCCGGCGCACCCGCGACCCGAAGGAGGTCTCGATCGCCTGGCAGATCGATGCCTACCGCTTCGAACTGCCGTTCCTGGCCGCGCCCATGGACTCCGTCGTCTCGCCGCAGACCGCGATCCGCATCGGTGAGCTGGGCGGACTCGGCGTCCTCAACCTCGAGGGTCTGTGGACCCGCTACGAGGACCCGCAGCCGCTGCTCGACGAGATCGCCGAGCTGACGCCCGAGGCCGCGACCCGCCGCCTCCAGGAGATCTACTCCGCGCCGATCCAGGCCGACCTGATCAAGCAGCGCATCAAGGAGGTGCGCGACTCCGGTGTCGTCACCGCCGCCGCGCTCTCCCCGCAGCGCACCGCCGAGTTCTCCAAGGCGGTCGTGGACGCGGGCGTCGACCTCTTCGTGATCCGCGGGACCACGGTCTCCGCCGAGCACGTCTCCGGTGCCGCCGAGCCGCTGAACCTGAAGCAGTTCATCTACGAGCTGGACGTCCCGGTCATCGTCGGCGGCTGCGCCACGTACACGGCCGCGCTGCACCTCATGCGGACCGGCGCGGCGGGTGTGCTCGTCGGCTTCGGCGGCGGCGCCGCGCACACCACGCGCAACGTGCTGGGCATCCAGGTGCCGATGGCCACGGCCGTGGCCGATGTCGCCGCCGCGCGCCGCGACTACATGGACGAGTCCGGCGGCCGCTACGTGCACGTCATCGCCGACGGCGGCGTGGGCTGGTCCGGCGACCTCCCCAAGGCCATCGCCTGCGGCGCCGACGCCGTGATGATGGGCTCGCCGCTGGCGCGCGCCACGGACGCGCCGGGCCGCGGTCACCACTGGGGTATGGAGGCCGTCCACGAGGACGTGCCGCGCGGCAAGAAGGTCGACCTCGGCACGGTCGGTACGACCGAGGAGGTCCTGACCGGTCCCTCGCACACGCCCGACGGATCGATGAACTTCTTCGGCGCGCTGAAGCGGGCCATGGCGACGACCGGCTACAGCGAGCTCAAGGAGTTCCAGCGGGTCGAGGTCACGGTCGCGGACGCCACGCACAAGCGGTAGCGCTGACGCTGTGTCGTAGCGGGAAACGGGTCGGGCCCCACCGGAGCGGTGGGGCCCGACCCGTTTTGGGCGGTCAGAGGCGGTGGGCCGCCCCGGCCGGGGTGGCGCCGCGGGTGTCCAGGAGGAGTTGGGCCTTCACGGCGAGGCCTTGCAGGTCGTACGTGCGGTGCTGTTGCAGCAGGATCGTCAGGTCGGCGTCGGCCGCGGCCTCGTAGAGGGAGTCGGCGCGGGGGACCGGGCGGTCCAGGACGTTCCAGGACGGGACGTAGGGGTCGTGATAGCTGACGGCGGCGCCGAGTTGCATGAGGCGGGTGGCGATCTCCTCGGCGGGGGCCGCCTGCTGGTCGGCGAGGTCGGGCTTGTAGGTGACGCCGAGCAGGAGGATGCGGGCGCCGCGGGCGGACTTGCCGTGCTCGTTGAGGAGGGTGGCCGCGCGCTGGACCACGTAACTCGGCATGTGCTGGTTGACCTGGCGGGCCAGTTCGACCATGCGCAGGGGGCGGGTCGGCAGGTGCGGGCCGGTGAGGTCTTGGGCGAGGGCGTGGCCGCCGACGCCGGGGCCCGGGCGGAAGGCCTGGAAGCCGAAGGGCTTGGTTTCCGCGCAGCGGATGACGTCCCACAGGTCCACGCCCAGGTCGTGGCAGAGCACCGCCATCTCGTTGACCAGGGCGATGTTGACGTGCCGGTAGTTGGTCTCCAGGAGGTGCACGGTCTCGGCCTCGCGGGGGCCACGCGCGCGTACGACCTTGTCGGTGAGCCGGCTGTAGAAGGTGGCCGCCGACTCGGTGCAGGCGGGGGTGTGGCCGCCGATCACCTTGGGGGTCGACGTGTAGGGGTGCCGGCGGTTGCCGGGGTCGACGCGGCCGGGGGCGTGCGCGAGGTGGAAGTCGCGGCCCGCGCGGAGCCCTGAGCCCTCTTCGAGGACGGGGAGGAGGAGCGTCTGCGTGGTGCCGGGCGGCACGGGCGACTCGATGATCACCGTGGTGTGCGGGCGGAGCCGGGCGGCGAGGGTGCGGGTCGCCTCGACGACGGGGGTGAGCATCGGCGCCCCGTCCGGGCCCTGCGGCGTCGGGGCACAGATCACGGCGGTGCGGACGCGGGCGAGTTCCGCGGGGTTGGCCGTGGGGCGGAAGCCCGCGGAGAGCATGCGGCGGAGGTCCGCGGCGGTGAGGGCCGCCGCGTCGCCGCCGCCGGGCAGCCGGCCCGCGGCGAGGTCCCGGGCGCGGGCCGGGTCGTGGCCGATGGTCGCGATCCCGGCCGCCACGGCTGCCTGTGCGAGGGGCAGGCCGAGGTGGCCGAGGCCGATGACGGCGAGGTCTGCGGGCATGGCGGTTGCCGTCCTTTCCCGAGGAGCGGACCCGGTCATTAGCCGGAGCGGGACGAGGGCGCAAGCCCTGTGGACAGGATGAGCGAGCGCAATGTCAGACTAGGAGTAAATATGACCGATATGCCGCATTGCTGAGCGATGGATTTGCGAGTGTTGCGCCGCGAGTCTCCGCAGGTTGTCCACAGGTGCACGCCCGCGGGGTCCTACTGGCCCGAACCGGGCAGTGGGTGAAGAATCGGGGCATGTAGGAAGAGCGCGCCGTGTGCTTCGAGGTGCATGAGGCCGGGAACACCACACGCGTGAGCCACGCCGACGACAGCGGGAGGCAGCAGTGAAGGCAGCGACACTGGGACCCGAGCAGCGTGCGCAGGCCCTGGCCGCCATGGCCGAGCGTGAGCTGGACATTCTCGTGGTGGGCGCCGGAGTGGTCGGCGCGGGCACGGCGCTCGACGCGGTGACCCGCGGCCTGTCCACCGGGATCGTCGAGGCGCGGGACTGGGCCTCCGGCACGTCGAGCCGTTCCAGCAAGCTGATCCACGGCGGGCTGAGGTATCTGGAGATGCTGGACTTCGCGCTCGTCCGCGAGGCGCTGAAGGAGCGCGGACTGCTGCTCGAACGGCTGGCGCCGCACCTCGTGAAGCCGGTGCCCTTCCTGTACCCGTTGCAGCACAAGGCGTGGGAGCGGGTGTACGCCGGGTCGGGGGTCGCCCTGTACGACGCGATGTCCATGGCGCGCGGGCACGGGCGGGGACTGCCGATGCACCGGCACCTGACGCGCAAGCACGCGCTGCGGGTCGCCCCCTGCCTGAAGAAGGACGCGCTGACCGGCGCGCTCCAGTACTACGACGCGCAGATGGACGACGCCCGGTACGTGGCGACCCTGGTGCGCACCGCCGCCATGTACGGCGCCAAGGCCGCCAACCGCGCGCGGGTCACCGGGTTCCTGCGGGAGGGCGAGCGGGTCGTCGGCGCGCGCGTGGAGGACGTCGAGGGCGGCGGCGAGTACGAGATCCGCGCCAAGCAGGTCGTGAACGCGACGGGCGTGTGGACCGACGACACGCAGGCCATGGTCGGCGAGCGCGGGCAGTTCCATGTGCGGGCGTCCAAGGGGATCCACCTCGTCGTGCCGAAGGACCGGATCAACTCGACGACCGGTCTCATCCTGCGGACCGAGAAGAGCGTCCTCTTCGTGATCCCGTGGGGACGGCACTGGATCATCGGCACCACCGACACCAGTTGGGACCTCGACAAGGCGCACCCCGCCGCATCGAGCGCCGACATCGACTACCTGCTCGAACACGTCAACTCCGTGCTCGGCGTCCCGCTTTCGCGTGATGACGTGCAGGGCGTCTACGCGGGGCTCCGGCCGCTGCTCGCCGGGGAGTCCGACGCCACCAGCAAGCTGTCGCGCGAGCACACCGTCGCGCACCCCGCGCCGGGCCTCGTCGTGGTGGCCGGCGGCAAGTACACGACGTACCGGGTCATGGCCAAGGACGCCGTCGACGAGGCCGTGCACGGGCTCGACCAGCGGGTCGCCGAGTGCGTGACCGAGGAGGTGCCGCTGGTGGGCGCCGAGGGGTACCGGGCGCTGTGGAACGCGCGGGCGCGGATCGCCGCGCGCACCGGGCTGCACGTGGTGCGGGTCGAGCACCTGCTCAACCGGTACGGGGCGCTGGCCGAGGAGGTCCTCGAACTGGTCTCGACCGACCCGGCGTTGGGGGCGCCGCTCGGTGGCGCGGACGACTATCTGCGGGCCGAGGTGGTGTACGCGGCCTCGCACGAAGGGGCGCGGCACCTCGACGACGTGCTGACGCGGCGCACCCGGATCTCCATCGAGACGTTCGACCGGGGGACGCGGTGCGCGCGGGAGGCGGCGGAGCTGATGGCGTCCGTCCTCGGGTGGGACAAGGACCAGGTGGAGCGCGAGGTCGAGCACTACGAGAAGCGGGTGGAGGCGGAGCGGGAGTCGCAGCGGCAGCCGGACGACCTCACGGCCGATGCGGCGCGGCTCGGTGCGCCGGACATCGTGCCGCTGTGACCTCCGGTGGGGCGGGTCTCGTTGCGCGGAGCCGGGGTTGCGGTCGCGGGGCTCTGCCCCGGGCCCCGCGCCTCAATCGCCGGCGGGGCTTGAATTGCCGGTCCGGCTTGAATTGTCGGCCGGGCTTGAAGTGCAGAACTCTGCTGTGAGCAAGCGGCGCTCGGGGGATCCGTCGTCCGACAAAGTCGCCTTTGTCGTGCGGTAGGTGACGACCTGTGAGCCGTCTCGTGCCGCCGCCGCGCGGACGTAGGTGTGGGCTATGCGGCCGTTGTGGCCCCAGACCGTGGTGCCGCAGGGCAGTTTCTCCGGGTAGAGGCCCATGCCGTAATGGCCGCCCGCGGGGCGGGTGTTGAGCATCGTACGGAGGGCGGCGGGCGGGAGCAGGCGGCCCTCCAGGAGCGCCGCGTAGAAGCGGTTCAGGTCGGGGAGCGTGGAGATCAGCTCGCCGGAGGCCCCGGCCGTGCGCGGGTCGAGGCGGACCGCGTCCGGGCCGTGCGGGCTCGGGACCGTGGTGCGGGTGCCGGGGAAGGTGGTGCCGGTGAGGCGGAGCGGGGTGATGATGCGGCGGCGGGCCTCCGTGGCGTAGGAATGGCCTGTGACCTGATGGATGATCATGCCCAGGAGGACGTAATTGGTGTTGGAGTACGACCAGGTGCCGCGCCGTGCCGTCCGGGGTTCGGACAGGGACAGCGCCGCCACCGTCCTGGGGGCCAGCGGGGTGCGGCCGTGGGTGGCGGCCGTGAAGTCGTAGAGGCCGCTGGTCTGAGTGAGCAGGGAGCGGACCGTGAGCCCGCGGGCGGCCGTGAGGGAGGGGAGGTAGGAGGTGACGCGTGCGGAGAGTTTCAGGCGTTTCTCCGCGGCGAGTTGGAGGACCACCGTCGCGATGAAGGTCTTGGTGATGCTGCCCGCGCGCACATGATCGGAGCGGGTGAGACTGGGGCTGGTGGTGGTGAAGTGGCCCGTGGAGCCCTCGGTTGCGAGGAGCGCGGCCGACGGGGCCTTGCCTCGCGTCACGAGCAGCGGAAGAGTGTCGTCCGCGGGTGCCTTCGGGACCGGCGCGCTGCTCTGGGTCAGGCACAGCACGGCCAAGGTCAGCGGTATGGCCAGGAGCGTCCGGAACGCGGGCAACGACGGTCCCTTTCGGCGGTGCGGGCCACCATTGTGGGACGTTCCTGTGCGTGTCGGGTGGGGGTGACCCGGCGCGCGGAGTGGTGGTCCAGTGATGGGACAATGAAGGCTCTGTCAGGGCGGGTTGCTAGAGGGGACGCATGTCGGAGGCGGAGCGGGCGGGCGAGGCCCGTGAAGACAAGGGCACTCGTCAGGATTCGTCCGGTCGGGACGCCGAAGGGGCGTCGGTGACGGCCCCGGAGGGCCGGCTGCTCGCCGGCCGGTACCGGCTCGGCGACGTGCTCGGCCGGGGCGGCATGGGCACCGTGTGGCGGGCCAAGGACGAGACGCTCGGACGCACGGTGGCGGTGAAGGAGCTGCGGTTCCCGAACGCCATCGACGAGGACGAGAAGCGCCGCCTGATCACGCGCACGCTGCGCGAGGCGAAGGCGATCGCGCGGATCCGCAACAACGGCGCGGTGACGGTCTACGACGTGGTCGACGAGGACGACCGGCCGTGGATCGTCATGGAGCTGGTCGAGGGCATGTCCCTCGCCGAGGCCATCCGCGAGGACGGGCTGCTCGAACCCCGGCGGGCCGCCGAGGTCGGGCTCGCCGTGCTCGACGTGCTGCGCTCCGCGCACCGCGAGGGCATCCTGCACCGCGACGTGAAGCCCTCCAACGTGCTGATCTCCGAGGACGGCCGGGTCGTCCTCACCGACTTCGGCATCGCGCAGGTCGAGGGCGACCCCTCGATCACCTCGACCGGCATGCTGGTCGGCGCCCCCTCGTACATCTCGCCGGAGCGCGCCCGCGGTCACAAGCCGGGTCCCGCCGCCGACATGTGGTCGCTCGGCGGTCTGCTGTACGCGGCCGTGGAGGGCGTCCCGCCGTACGACAAGGGGTCGGCGATCGCCACGCTGACCGCCGTCATGACAGAGCCGGTGGACCCGCCGAAGAACGCCGGGCTCCTGGAGCCGGTGATCTACGGGCTGCTGGAGAAGGACCCCGACCACCGGCTCGACGACGCGGCCGCGCGGGCGATGCTCAATGACGTCATCCACGCCCCGGAGCCGAAGCCGGCCCCCGAGCCGGAGCCGGTCGAGGCCACGAAGGTGGTGCCGCTGCCGCCCGCTCCCGCGCCGAAGAAGCGCAAGGAGCCCAGGGAGAAGGGCGCTTCGGCGGCCGCCGCCAAGGCCGCTGCCGCTTCCGCCGCGGCCGGTGTCGCCGCCAGGAGCGGAGAGGCCGCGGAGAAGGTGCGCGGCGCCCTGACGAACGTCCGCAAGGCGGCCGCCGCCGCGACGGCCCCGAAGGGAAGGTCGGAGGAGCCCGCGGCGACCGCGCCCGCGGGACCGGCCGCGGGTGGTGCGCGCCCCGGCGGCGCGGCCGTCCTCGCGGACGCGTTGCGGGGCCGCTCCCTCGTCATCGGCGCGCTCGTCGTCGCGCTCGTCGTGCTCGCCGGGATACTGGCCCTCGTCCTGAACAACGGCGACGACGCGGACGCGAAGGGCGGCGACAAGAACGCCTCGTCCGGCGCCACGGCCGGCGCGGGCGACAAGAACGCGGGCGGCGACAAGGACGCCGACAAGGGCAAGGACTCCGGCGGCGACAAGAAGCCCTCCGCGAGCGCGTCGGCGAGCGACTCCGCGTCTCCTTCGGCGAGCGCGAGTTCCTCGCCGAGCGGTGACGCCGAAGGCAAGTCGGGCGCGGCCGTCAAGGAGACGTACAAGCATTCCAAGGGCTTCTCGATCGGGCTGCCCAAGGGGTGGAAGTACGTCACGACGGAGCGGGCGGGGGCGCGCTTCACCGGGCCCGACGGGCAGCGGCTGCTGATCGGCTGGACCAACAGCCCCAAGTCCGATCCGGTCGCGGACTGGTACGGCCAGGAGAAGTACATGACCCGCCCCCAGTACCACCGGGTGCGGATAGCTTCGGTGGACTATCGGGACTGGAAGACGGCCGACTGGGAGTTCACCTACGTCGACGGCGGCACGAAGTGGCACTCGATAGACCGCGGGACGGTCGTGAACGGCTCGCTGGGATACGGGCTGATGTACACCGCCAAGGACTCCGACTGGGGCGGGAAGCAGCGCAAGACGACCTGGAAGACATTCACACAGACGTTCAAGCCCAAGTCCTGAACCAGTGAGCCGCCCGGCACGTATCGTGAATCCTTGCGGACCGTGCGCAGTCGCTCGGCAGAGCCGGTGGAACAGGGGGAGGCGTCGTGGACGAGTACGCGGGGCGGGTGCTCGCAGGCCGGTATCGGCTGCCGGTCCTCTCCTCCGACGCGTACGAGTCCTCGGCCGAGACGCGGGCCTTCGACACGTACAGCGGGCAGGAAGTCCTCGTGCGGCAGGTGCCGTTGCCCGAGGTCGTCGAGGCGGAGGTGCTCGACGCCGACGGGCTGCCGGAGGGCTTCAGGCCCGGCGGTGATGTGGGGCGGGAGGCCGCGGAACCGTCCGTGGCGCGGGCCGTCGAGGCCGTGCAGGCCGCCGCGCGGATCCCGGACCACCCCGGCCTCGACCAGGTCTTCGACGTGTTCGCCGAGGGCGGTTCGCTGTGGATCGTGAGCGAACTGGTGGCGGCGCGGCCGCTGTCGGCGCTGCTCGCCCGTGGGCCGCTCAGTCCCTACCGGGCCGCCGAGGTCGCCGCCGACGTGCTCACCGCGCTGCGGGCGCTGCACGCGCACGGGTGGGTGCACCGGAACGTCACGGCGCGGACCGTGCTCGTCTGCGACGACGGGCGGGTGATGCTGACCGGGCTCGCCGTCGGGGCGGCGGAAGAGGCGTTGTGCGGGTACGACGTGGTTCCGGACTTCCCGGACGAGACGGATGACTTCGTCGATGAGGCGGAGGCCGTGCCGGAGGCGGGGGATTATCGGGCGGCGCGAGCCGGAGCGGTTGCCGCGTATCGGGCGGGGGCGGTCGCCGGTAGGACCGGGGTGCCGGCTGCCCGTTGGAGCGAGCTCATATCCGGGGGTGACGACTCGGGGCTCCGCCCCGGACCCCGCGCCTCAAACGCCGGCGGGGCTGGATTTGCCGGCGGGGCTGGATTTGGTGGCACCGTTTCGGCCGAGCGGGCCCGGCAGGTGCGGATGACCGTCGTCGGGCCCGTCACCGAGCGGTGGGCGCCCGAGCAGGCGCATCCGGTGCAGGAGAACTGGCAGTTGGCGGCGCCCGTCGGCCCCGCCACCGATCTGTGGGCGCTGGGTGCGCTGCTGTTCCGCGCCGTGCAGGGGCACGCGCCGTATCCGGAGGAGTCCACGCCGGAGCTGGTGCAGATGGTGTGCGCCGAACCGCCCGCGTTCGCCGAGGAGTGCGGGCCCGTGCGGCCCGTCGTCGAGTCGCTGCTGCGCCAGGACCCCACCGAGCGGCTCGACATCGAGGAACTGCGCGGCTGGCTGCGGTCGTTGGTGCGTTCCGCGCCGGAACCGGAGGCCGGGGCGAACGTCATCCCCGCGCCCGCCTTCGACGCGGGCCGGCTGCCCGTCGTACGCCGCAGGGGAGAGCTCGTCCGCAAGCGCCGGATGCGGGCTCCGGCCAGCGCGGGGCAGCACGGCCGGCACAAGCGGGGGCGGGCCGTGCAGCGGGCGCCGCGTCCCGCGCGTGCACCCCGTGAGCGGCGGCCCAGATCGCTCGGGCGCTGGCTCCTGGTGCTGATCCTGCTCGGGCTCGTGGGCGCGGTGGCGTACGCGATGGTGTTCATGCCGAAGGAGGGCCGGGGCGCGGGCACCGGGGCGGCGGGCGCCCCGCAGGAGAACGCCGCGGGCGCCGCGCCCTCCGCCTCCTCCGAGCACCGCGGCGAGCCGTCGCGGGAGCCGTCGAAGCCCGCCGCGTCGCCCGGGGGCAAGCGCAGTTCGACGCCCTCCTCCACCGAGCCGCAGTCCGATGTGGCCCCCGGTTTCGTGCTCCGGGAGGACGACGCGGGGTTCGAGGTGGCCGTCGCCAAGGGGTGGCAGCGCACGGGGAAGAACGGGCGGGGGCAGGTCGTGTACGCGCACGGCGCCTTCGAGCTGATCGTCGTCCCCGGCCGCGACTCCACGGGCACGTACGGCAAGGACCCGATGAAGTACCAGCGTGAGGACGAGCGGGAGTTGCAGCCGTTCCGGGACTCCACGTGGGCTACGTCGAGCGGCATGAAGAACATCGACGTCGGCGGGCGGGCCATGGCCGAGGGGCAGTTCACCTGGCAGGGCTCCGACGGGCGCGAGATGTACGTGCGCAATCTCGCGATGGTGATCGGCGGCAAGTACCACGTGGTGCAGGTGCGCGGCCCCGAGGCCGAGCGGGACGAGGTCACGCGGCTCTATCAGCAGGCCTACTCGACCTATCGCTACGGTGGTTGAGCCCGCGACAAAGCGTCACAGTGCGGTCTCTGTGGGACCCCGGCTGTTCCGTGCGTGGCAACTGATCCCTAGTGTGAACCGGGTCGACACATTAGCGGGGAAACGTGAATCAGATGCAGGGCGAGGTCCTCGCCGGCCGGTATCGGCTCGGTGAATCCATAGGGCGCGGCGGCATGGGCCGGGTGTGGCGCGCCCACGACGAGGTGCTGCACCGCGCCGTCGCCGTGAAGGAGCTGACGGCCGCCCAGTGGGTGGCCGAGGCGGACCGGGCCGTCCTGCTGGCCCGTACGCAGACGGAGGCGCGCGCCGCCGCCCGGATCAACCACCCCGCCGTCGTCACCGTGCACGACGTGCTGGAGCACGACGACCGGCCGTGGATCGTCATGGAACTGGTGGAGGGCCGCTCGCTGGCCGACGCGGTCAAGGAGGACGGGCGCGTCGCCCCCGCCGAGGCCGCCCGGATCGGCCTGTGGACGCTGCGGGCGCTGCGGGCCGCGCACACCGCCGGTGTGCTGCACCGGGACGTGAAGCCGGGCAACGTGCTGCTCGCGAGCAACGGCCAGGTCAAGCTGACGGACTTCGGGATCGCCCAGGTCGAGGGCGACTCCACCATCACGCGGACCGGCGAGATAGTGGGCTCCGTGGACTACCTCGCGCCCGAGCGGGTGCGCGGGACCGACTTCGGGCCCGCCGCCGACCTGTGGGCGCTGGGCGCGACGCTCTACACCGCCGTGGAGGGGCTCTCCCCGTTCCGGCGCACCTCGCCGATCGCCACCATGCAGGCCGTCGTCGAGGACGAGCCGGAGGCCCTGGAGAACGCCGGGGCGATCGGGCCCGTCATAGGCGCGCTGCTCAGCAAGGACCCGGCCGCGCGGCCGGACGCCGACGCGGCGGAGGCGATGCTCGCCGAGGCGGCGGAGGGCCGCCGGGCGAACGCGGCCCAGGCCTATGTCCCCACCCAGGTCCACGTCCCCGCCCAGCCGACCGGCTTCACGCCGCCCCCGCCGACGCCGATGAGCACGGCCGCCACCACGACCGTGACACCCCCGGGCCTCGACCGGGCCCCCGCGGCCACCACCAGGACGCGGCGCTGGCCGAAAGCGCTCGCCGTCGTCCTCGCCGCCGCGCTCGTCGGCGGCGGAGGCGCGTTCGCCGCCCTGTACTACGCCGAGCACCGCAGCACCGGGACGGGGGCCACGTACGACCAGGGCGGCGCACAGGAGAAGGGCTCGGGCAAGGACGGGGCGGGCAAGAAACCGAAGGGGCCCGTCAAGTCCGGCTCGGTTCCCGCCAATTGGAAGCGTGTCGACGGAGCCGAGGGCTTCAGCCTGATGCTGCCGCCGGGCTGGCAGCGGCAGGCGGACAGCAACCAGATCGACTACTCGCCGGACGGCGGAAAGACGTTCGTCCGCATCGCCATCGACGAGCAGACCGACTGGCAGGACTCGTACCAGCACCAGCTGGACCTGGAGAAGACCCTGCGGCGCACGCTGCCCGGCTATCAGCGGGTGAGCCTGAACGCCAACACGTTCCGGGACCAGCACGGTTCGCGGTGGGAGTTCACCTGGAGGGCCGGGACGCAGGACGCGTCGTCCGGCCCCCGGCACGCCATGGAGGAGACCTACCGGGCCGAGGACGGCACGGAGTACGCGATCTATCTGGCGGTACCGGCGGAGAAGTGGAACGGAAGCGGGACCCGCGAGACCTTCGGCGCGATCCTGCGCGGCTGGCGGGAGCCGCAGGCGCAGTAGCGGCGCCGCCCCGACCGCGAGGATCAAGCCATGGTTGCGCATGTCCGTGACTCGTACGGCCCCTGACCGGAAGCGAGGACTCGGTCCGCACACCCGTGCGGCATGATGGGGCGCATGGGGACCGAGGGGGACAACACCCGTGTGATCGCCGGGCGTTACCGGCTGGAGGTCAGAATCGGCCGCGGTGGCATGGGCGTTGTCTGGCGGTCCTCCGACACCCTGCTCGGGCGGCAGGTCGCCGTCAAGGAACTCGCCGTCGACGAGACCCTCTCCGAGGACGAGGCGCAGCAGCAGCGGGAGCGGATGCTGCGCGAGGCGCGGGCCGTGGCGCAGCTCCAGCACCCGAACGTGATCGTCGTGCACGACGTGGTGCTCTACGAGGGCCACCCGTACATAGTGATGGACCTGGTCAACGGTGACTCGCTCGCCGACCGGATCGCCCGCGAGGGCCCCGTCGAGCCCCTGGAGGCCGCCCGGATCGGGCTCGCGCTGCTCGGCGCGCTGCGGGTCGCCCACGCCGCGGGCGTGCTGCACCGGGACCTGAAGCCCGCGAACGTACTCCTGGAGAGCTCGACGGGCCGGGTCGTCCTCACCGACTTCGGGATCGCCCAGGTCGAGGGGGCCACCACGCTCACCGAGACCGGCGGCTTCGTCGGTTCGCCGGAGTACACGGCGCCCGAGCGGATGTCGGGGGAGCGGGCCGGGGCCGGGGCCGACCTGTGGTCGCTCGGGGCGCTGCTCTGCGCGGCGTTGAGCGGTGAATCCCCGTTCCGCCGCGACTCGTTGGGCGGCATCCTGCACGCCGTCGTCTACGAGGACATAAGACCGCCCGAGGAGGCCGAGCCGCTGCTCCCGGTGATCCGCGGCCTGCTGGAGCGGGACCCCGCGCGCCGGATGGACCTGGACGAGGCCGAGCGGCTGCTGCGCGCCTACATCGCCACCGGGGCGACGCCGCAGCCCGCGCCGCCCCTCCCGCTGGTGCCGCGGGTGCTCTACACCCCGACGGAGCTCAACGTGCCGACGGAGCGGCGCCGACGTGTCGTGTCGACCCGGGCGCTGCTCGTCGCGGCGGCGCTCGTGGCCGCGCTCGCGGGGGCCGGGATCGCCACCGCGGTGCTGCTGGCGGGGGACAACGGCAAGACGCCCGCGCCGCCGCCGACGACCACCGTGTCCGCCTCGACCCGTACGCCGTCGCCCTCCGCCTCGCCGACCTCGACCGTCACCGTGACCCGGCCGGGGAGCCGCACCCCGGACGCCGGGGCCCCGCAGGGCTATCGCACGGTCGCGGACCCCGAGGGCTTCCGGCTCGCCGTCCCCGAGGGGTTCACGCGCTCCGTCGACGGGCCGCGGGTCTTCTACACGTCGCCCGGCGGGACCTACCGCATCGGGATCAGGACGGCCGCCGCGGAGGGCGGCGGCCCCGGCGCCGTGCAGCGGCGCTCCGACGCCGCCGGGCCGAAGAACAATCCGGGCTACCGCGACGCCAAGGTCACCGACACCTCGCACAACGGCCACGACGCCGCGCTGTGGGAGTTCACCTGGGACGGATTCACCACCGCCGAGGGTGCCCGGCACACCGTCGACCTGTGCTGGCAGGAGGGCGGCCGGATGTACGACGTGTGGGTCTCGGCCCCCGTCGGCGACACCGACCGGGCGCGCGCCCACTTCGACGCGGCGGTCGACACCTTCAGGGCGCCCGCGCGGTAGGGGGCGCTCGCATCAGCGTGGTCACAACTCCGTGACCCCAGTGGAACCGTGCGTCTCCCGCGCGGTACTGATGGACCCATGAGTGACAACGGGGGACCCGCACACGGCCCGAACGATCCCACCAGCTTCGCCCTGCAACCGCCGCGGCAGCCGCACGTGCCGCACCCGGGCAACCCCTACGCCGGGCCCGCGCAGGTCGCGACCGAGCAGCAGCAGGACCCGGGCACGGGCCGCCTCGTCGCCGGGCGCTACCGGCTGCTGAGCAAGCTGGGCCACGGCGGCATGGGCACGGTGTGGCGGGCGAAGGACGAGACGGTGGACCGCGAGGTCGCCGTGAAGGAGCCGCGCCTCCCGGACCACCTGCCGGAGCGGGAGCGGGCCAACGCCTTCGAGCGGATGCGCCGCGAGGCCCGCGCCGCGGCCCGGCTCGACCACCCGGCGGTCGTGAACGTGCACGACGTGGCCGTGGAGGACGGCCGGCCGTGGATCGTCATGGAGTTCGTGCAGGGCCGCTCGCTCGGCGCCGTCCTCCAGGAGGGCACGCTCGGCGTCCGCGAGGCCGCCCGCGTCGGTCTTGAGGTGCTCGGCGCCCTGGAGGCCGCGCACGCCGCGGGGATCCTGCACCGCGACGTGAAGCCGGACAACGTGATGCTCGGCCGCCACGACCGCGTGATCCTCACCGACTTCGGCATCGCGCAGATCGAGGGCGAGACGAATCTGACCGACACCGGCGGCTTCGTCGGCTCGCCCGAGTTCATCGCCCCGGAGCGGGTCCTCGGACAGCGCCCGGGGCCCGCGTCCGACCTGTGGTCGCTCGGCGTCGTCCTGTACGCGGCGACCGAGGGCGTGTCCCCGTTCCGCCGCAACAACACGCCCGCCACGCTCCAGTCCGTGCTCAACGCGACACCGGCCGCGCCCGCCGCCGCGCGGGGCCCGCTGGCCGACGCCATCAACGGCCTGCTCCAGAAGGACCCGGCGAGCAGGCCGAACGCGGCGCAGGTGCGCGTCCTCCTGGAGAAGGCCGCCGAGCCGCCCGCGCAGGCGCCCACCCAGGTCGTCCGGATCGGTTCGTCGCAGGGCGGCCTGCGGCTCGGCCGCAAGACCCTGCTGGGCATCGGCGCGGGCGTCGTGGTGGCGGCCGTCGCGGCATACCTGGTCGTCGCGAACCCGTTCGCGGGCCCGCTGCCGGACGGCTGGAAGGAGTTCGAGGCGGGGGCGCCGCTGGACACGGCCCTCGGGCTGCCGGCCTCGTACGTCCCGATCCCGGACGAGGACGACAAGTCCGTGATGACGTACGCGGACCCGAGCGGCGCGATCACCGTGAACCTGACGCGCTGGGACCACAAGGAAGCGGTGTCCGACATCGCGAGCACGGCCGATGCCGAGGCCTCCAAGGACTCCGAGGACATCAAGGGCGGCACGTTCAGCGGCGCCGGGGTGTCGATGTCGAGCGACACCCGGAGCACCAGCAGGACGGACCCCAACGTCACGTACCGGGACCGCGACGCCGCGCTGAACACGATCACGTACGGCGTGCGGAGCATCGGGACGGACTTCGACAAGGACGTGCCGCGCGAGGCGAAGGCGTTCTACTACAAGACCAAGGCGGGCGACATGTACCGGCTGTGGGTCGACTATCCGGGCAGGGGCGACTTCACCGAGCGCGGTCGCGAGGTAGCCAAGGGTGCCGTGGCCAACCTGAGTCTCAAGAAGCTCTGAACTCGCGTTCGTTGGCGGCAAAGCCCTGATCAGCGGCTTTGCTGCCAGCGATCACTGGCGCGGTGTGTGCAGTCGGTGAAACCTGTTACCGATGGGTACCGAAAGCGGATGCCCGGACTTACGCTCGCCGTTATGACGCAGTCGCAGGCCACTCCCGAGCACGCAGCAGAGCAGACGCGCACGAACCCGGTCGCGGCCGCCCCCGAGGGCGCCCGCACGGCCGTCGACGTCGTGACGCCGGATCTCATCGCCCGCCTCACCAAGGACGTGGTCGGCTCGGGGCGGACGGCGAACCACACGCCGTTCACCGGCGAGAAGCTCGCGGACCTGCCGGAGTCGACGCCCGAGGACGTGGCCACCGCCTTCGAGCGGGCCCGTGCCGCCCAGGAGGTCTGGGCGAAGACGCCGGTCCGCAAGCGCGCCGCCGTCCTGCTGCGCTTCCACGACCTGGTGCTCGCCCGCCAGGCCGAGGTGCTCGACCTGATCCAGCTGGAGACCGGCAAGGCCCGTCTGCACGCGCACGAGGAGGTGCAGGCCGTCGCGGTCGCCTCCCGGCACTACGGCCGCAAGGCCCCCGCGTACCTGAAGCCCAAGGGGCACACCGGCGCCGTGCCGACGCTGACCAAGGTGACGGAGCTGCGCCAGCCGCGCGGCGTGGTCGGCCAGATCGCGCCCTGGAACTACCCGCTCGAACTCTCCGTCGGCGACGCGCTCCCCGCCTTCGTCGCGGGCAATGCGGTCGTCATGAAGCCCGACACGGAGACCTGTCTGACCGCCCTGTGGGCGCGCGACCTGCTGATCGAGGCGGGTCTGCCGTCCGAGGTCTTCCAGGTCGTCCTCGGCGAGGGCCCGGTCGTCGGCCCCGAACTGGTCAAGCACGCCGACTACGTCTCGTTCACCGGCTCGACGCGCACCGGCCGCGAGGTCGCGCAGGGCGCCGCCGCCCGCCTCGTCGGGGTCTCCCTGGAACTCGGCGGCAAGAACGCCATGCTCGTCCTGGAGGACGCCGACGTGGAGAAGGCCGCGGCGGGCGCCGTGCGCGCCTGCTTCTCCTCCGCGGGCCAGCTGTGCATCTCCATCGAGCGGCTCTACGTCCACGAGTCGATCGCCGACGAGTTCGTGGCCCGGTTCGCCGCCCGCACCAAGGGGATGCGGCTCGGCCGGTCCCTCGCGTACGGCGCGGAGATGGGCTCGCTCGTCGGGGAGCGGCAGCTGGAGACGGTGACACGGCACGTCGACGAGGCCGTCGCGAAGGGCGCCACGCTCGTCGCGGGCGGCGTCGCGCGCCCCGACATCGGCCCGTACTTCTTCGAGCCGACGATCCTGGACGGCGTCGAGGCCCCCATGGCGGTCTGCAACGAGGAGACCTTCGGCCCGGTCGTCTCCATCTACCGCTTCGGCGACGAGGACGAGGCCGTCTCGCTCGCCAACTCCACGCCGTACGGCCTGAACTCCTCGGTCTGGACGAAGAACGCCAAGCGCGGCCACGAGGTCGCGGCCCGCCTGCGCACCGGCACCGTGAACATCAATGAGGGCTACGCGCCCGCGTACGGCAGCGTGCAGTCCCCCATGGGCGGCATGAAGGAGTCGGGGCTCGGCCGCCGGCACGGCTCCGAGGGCATCCTCAAGTACACCGAGGCGCAGACGGTCGCCCACCAGCGCGTGATGCCGATGGCCCCGTCCTTCGGCATGGACGACGAGGCGTACGCGAAGTTCATGAGCGTGAGCCTGTCGGTGATGAAGAAGTTCCGCCTGAAGTAGCCAACGGCCGCCCCACCGTTCAAAGTTCAAAGGAGAACGCACACGTGACGCAGGACGGCTACGACTACGACGTGGTGATCATCGGCTCCGGCTTCGGCGGATCCGTGTCCGCCCTCCGCCTCGCCGAGAAGGGTTACAAGGTCGGAGTCCTCGAAGCGGGTCGCCGCTTCACCCCTCAGACCCTCCCCAAGAACTCCTGGGACCTGAAGAACTACCTCTGGGCGCCCAAGCTCGGGATGTACGGCATCCAGCGCATCCATCTGCTCGGGAATGTCATGGTCCTGGCAGGCGCGGGCGTCGGCGGCGGTTCGCTGAACTACGCCAACACCCTCTACGTGCCGCCGAAGCAGTTCTTCGACGACCCGCAGTGGGCGCACATCACGGACTGGCAGGACGAGCTGAAGCCGTATTACGACCAGGCGCAGCGCATGCTCGGCGTCCGGATCAACCCGACGATGAGCCCCGCCGACGTGCACCTGAAGGCGGCCGCCCAGTCGATGGGCATCGGCGACACCTTCCACCTGGCGCCCGTCGGCGTCTTCTTCGGCGACGGCAAGGACGCTGAGGGCGAGTCGAAGGCGGCCCCCGGCCAGCAGGTCGAGGACCCGTACTTCGGCGGCGCGGGCCCCGCCCGCAAGGCCTGCACCGAGTGCGGCGAGTGCATGACGGGCTGCCGCCACGGCGCGAAGAACACCCTCAACGAGAACTACCTGTACCTCGCCGAGAAGGCGGGCGCGGTCGTCCACCCGCTGACCTCGGTCGTCTCGGTGACCGACGACTCGCGCGGCGGCTACGCGGTCGCGACCCTGCCCACGGACGACAAGAAGGCGAAGGGGCGCACCTTCACCGCCCCCAAGGTCGTCGTCGCGGCGGGCACGTACGGAACCCAGACCCTGCTGCACCGCATGAAGGCGAACGGCCAACTGCCGCACCTGTCCGACCGGTTGGGCGAGCTGACCCGCACCAACTCCGAGGCGCTGGTCGGCGCGCAGACCACGAACCGGCGCTACAAGAAGAAGCACGGCATCGCGAAGGCCGACTTCACCAAGGGCGTCGCGATCACGTCCTCGATCCACCCGGACGAGAACACCCACATCGAGCCGGTCCGCTACGGCAAGGGCTCGAACTCGATGGGCGGCCTCTCGATCCTCCAGGTCCCCTACGCCGAGGGTTCCTCGCGGGTGGCCGGCTGGCTGGCGAACGCCGTCAAGCACCCCACGCAGCTGGCCCGCTCGCTCTCCAACCGGCGCTGGTCGGAGAAGACCATCATCGGTCTCGTCATGCAGTCCCTCGACAACTCGCTGACCACGTACCTGAAGCCGGGCGGCGTCGGCAAGGGCCTGCTCACCGCGCGGCAGGGGCACGGCGCCCCCAACCCCAAGCAGATCAAGGCGGCGAGCGAGGGCGCCGCGGCCATCGCGGCCGAGATCAACGGCTTCGCGGGCTCCAACGTCGGCGAGCTCATGGGCACCCCGCTCACCGCCCACTTCCTGGGCGGCTGCCCGATCGGCGACTCGGCGGAGACCGGCGTGATCGACGCCTACCACCGCGTCTACGGCCACCCCGGCATCTCGGTCGTCGACGGCGCCTCCGTCACCGCGAACCTCGGCGTGAACCCGTCCCTGACGATCACGGCGCAGGCCGAGCGGGCCCTGTCGTACTGGCCGAACAAGGGCGAGGAGGACACCCGCCCGGAGATCGGCTCGGCGTACCGGCGGCTCACGCCCGTCGAGCCGAAGAACCCGGCGGTCCCGGCGGAGGCCTTCGGCGCCCTGAAGCTCCCGCTCCTGGCGGTGCCCGAGGTGCCGCCGAAGAAGGAGCCGCTGGAGTCCAGCTGACCCCTCCCGGCGGCACGAGCGATACGAGAAGGACCCGCACCCCCCTCCGAGTGCGGGTCCTTCTCGTACGTACGGACGGCTACGCCTCGTTGCTCACCTTGCGGCGACGCACGGCGTACATGACCCCGCCGCCCGCCACGACGGCGATCCCGGCCGCCGCGCCGAACACCGGCAGCGTGGAGCCGGCCCCGGTCGAGGCGAGCGAACCGTCGACCGGGGCGCTGCTCGCCTGCGGCGACGGCTTGCTGGAGGCGGACGCGGAGGCGGAGGCCGTGGCGGAGGGCTTCGGTGAACCGGTCGGAGAACCGGTGTGGCCGCCGGCCGGCGGCACCCGGCCCGGAGTGGCACCGGCGGCGAGGATGTCGAAGTCCCAGTACGCGTCCTCGGGCACGCTGGAACCGCAGACGCCCTCGGGGTCCACGCTCACCGCGAGGGCGAGCCCGGCACCGGCGCCGGCCGGGGTCCTCGCGTCGACCGAGATCCGCAGCCTGACGTCGGAGTGCGCACCGCGGGCGAGAGGGCCCGAGGCCGGGAACGACGTGTCGTGGTCGATGTTGTTGTCGAGGTCCTGCCACGCGGTCCCGTCGAACCACTGAAGGCGCAGATACCGGCTCGTGTCCGACTCGTCCTCGTACGCGAAGGAGAACGCGTACACCTGCGCCCGGGACGAGGCGAAGTCCTGGTCGGTCATGTTCGTGACGCGGAACGTGAAACCGTGCCAGCCGGACCCCGCGACGATCTTCGACGGGAGCCCGCGCAGCTCGGCGAGGGTGCCGGGGCTGTCCTCGCCCGCGGTGCACTCGTCGGACGGTTCGGTCTTCCCGGTCTGCGCGCCGTCCGCCTTCTTCGCCCGAGGCGCCTCGGGCTTCGCGGTGGAAGGACCGGGCGAGGCGGTGGTGGCCGAGGCGGACGGACTCGGCGAGGTGCTCGGCGACGCGCTCACCGAAGGGCTCGGCGTCGCGGTCCCGGTGGCGGTCGTGGTGTCCGTGGGCGCCCCGTCCGCGAAGGCGGCAGGGGCGGACAGCAGGGCGAGCGGGGCGAGCGCGGCGGTCGCGGCCGCCGCCGCCAGTGCGCGACGAAGTTTCATCGGGTCCTCAGAGGCTGGGAGATTCCTCTGAAGTGACCCGCGATGACCAAAAAGGGTTGTACTGAGGCCGGTCGGCCCCGGGCGTCCCCGAGGCCGACCGTTCTCTGGTGTGACCGGGCTGCTGTCCCCTGCCGTCCGGTCACTTGTCTGGAGCGAGGTCCCACGACGCACGGCATGACCGATACGTCTCAACGCTCCAGCGGAGCCACGCGTGGTTCGGTTGGCCCGCCCCTGGCTGGCACGGACACCGGGACCAACGAAGCCTGTGCCAACGGGTCACGCGCCGTATGGGTGAGGACGCAACCGAACTGAGGTGCCCCCGCCGGTCAGACCCGGCCCCGGCACAGTTCGAGCAGCGTCATGGCGAGCGAGGTTCCGGGCTTGCCGAGCGCGTCCCTGTAGCGCCCGAGCACCTCGTTCTCACGCGCCAGGTTCACCCGCCGCCCGCCCGAGGCGATCCGCGCCTCCTGGACGACGGCGGAGACGGCCATCCGTTCCTGGACGAGACCGATGATCCGGTCGTCGAGCGAGTCGATGCGCTCGCGGGCGCCGGAGATGATCTCGGCGGTGGTGTTCTCGGTCGTGGCGGTCATGAGGGCTCCTCGGTGTGGTGGAGGCGGCCCCGGACCGGCAAGCCCCGGAAACGCCAGACGCCCCGGGCCTTGTCGGCCCGGGGCGCCTGGTGAAGTGGCTTGTCAGTGACTCAAGCAGCACGACCATGGCATCCGGCGGGCCGGCTGCCATAGGTAAAGACGAAGGTCGTGTGCGAGAACATGGGCCCACCGTATCAGCGCCTCCGGCAATCGAGCCCCTCCGGCGATTGAGGAGCGGGGTCCGGGGCAGAGCCCCGCGGCCGCAACCACGGGTGACGTACCCGGTAGAATCGGCCACACGACCCCCTGCTAAGCCGCCGGAAGGCAACCCGTGTCATCAGCGACTTCCGCTGCCGCCGCCCCCGACACCGTCCTGGTCGTCGACTTCGGTGCGCAGTACGCCCAGCTCATCGCCCGCCGCGTCCGTGAGGCCCGGGTCTACAGCGAGATCGTCCCGTCGACCATGCCGGTCGACGAGATGCTCGCCAAGAACCCGGCGGCGATCATCCTCTCCGGCGGCCCCTCGTCGGTCTACGCGGAGGGCGCCCCGAGCCTGGACCGCGCGATCTTCGAGGCCGGCGTCCCCGTCTTCGGCATGTGCTACGGCTTCCAGCTGATGGCCACGGCCCTCGGCGGCACCGTCGACGACAACGGCGCCCGTGAGTACGGCCGCACCCCGCTGACCGTGTCGAAGGGCGACTCGACGCTCTTCGAGGGCACCCCGGCCGAGCAGCCCGTGTGGATGTCGCACGGCGACGCCTGCTCCGCGGCGCCCGAGGGCTTCACCGTCACCGCGTCCACGGACGTCGTACCGGTCGCCGCCTTCGAGAACGACGAGAAGAAGCTGTACGGGGTCCAGTACCACCCCGAGGTCATGCACTCGACGCACGGCCAGCAGGTCCTGGAGCACTTCCTGTACCGCGGCGCCGGCATCGAGCCGAGCTGGACGACCGGCAGCATCGTCGAGGAGCAGGTAGCCGCGATCCGCGCCCAGGTCGGCGACAAGCGCGCGATCTGCGGTCTGTCCGGCGGCGTGGACTCCGCGGTCGCCGCGGCCCTCGTCCAGAAGGCCATCGGCTCGCAGCTGACCTGCGTGTACGTCGACCACGGCCTGATGCGCAAGGGCGAGACCGAGCAGGTCGAGAAGGACTTCGTGGCCGCGACCGGCGCGAAGCTGAAGGTCGTCGACGCGAGCGAGCGGTTCCTGAAGGCGCTCGCCGGGGTCTCCGACCCCGAGGAGAAGCGCAAGATCATCGGGCGCGAGTTCATCCGCGTCTTCGAGCAGGCGCAGCTGGAGATCCTCCAGGAGGACGGGCCCGAGGTCGCGTTCCTCGTGCAGGGCACGCTCTACCCGGACGTCGTCGAGTCCGGCGGCGGCACCGGCACCGCGAACATCAAGTCGCACCACAACGTGGGCGGGCTGCCCGACGACATCGAGTTCGAGCTCGTCGAGCCGCTGCGCCAGCTGTTCAAGGACGAGGTCCGCGCGGTCGGCGCCGAGCTCGGTCTGCCGGACGAGATCGTCCAGCGCCAGCCGTTCCCCGGCCCGGGCCTCGGCATCCGCATCGTCGGCGAGGTCACCAAGGACCGCCTGGACCTGCTCCGCGAGGCCGACGCCATCGCCCGCGAGGAGCTGACCACGGCGGGCCTCGACCGCGAGATCTGGCAGTGCCCGGTCGTCCTGCTCGCGGACGTCCGCAGCGTCGGCGTCCAGGGCGACGGCCGCACGTACGGCCACCCGATCGTTCTGCGCCCCGTCTCCTCCGAGGACGCCATGACGGCGGACTGGACGCGGATGCCGTACGACGTGCTCTCGAAGATCTCGACGCGGATCACGAACGAGGTCAAGGACGTCAACCGGGTCGTGCTCGACGTGACGTCGAAGCCGCCGGGCACCATCGAGTGGGAGTAGTCCCCACGCCGTGACCCTGTGAGAGTGCCGTCCGCCTTCGGGTGGGCGGCACTTTCGCTTACGTGCGCCTCATGACCCGGATCCCCTCGCCCGGCGTCCAGACCCGCACCACCAGATAGGTGTCGTCCTCCACGGACGTCCTGGTGACCTCGGTCAGCTCGGTGCGGAACAGGTGGAAGTCGTCCGGGTCGGGGACGGGGACCCGGTCGGTGTAGCGGGCGACGGTCGCGGCGTCCTCGACCAGGCGCGCCCGGCCGCTGATCCGGACGTCACCGCCGCCCATCGTCTGCCCCTCGCCCGGGTTCGCCTGGATCGCGAACCGCGGGTCGCGCAGCAGGTCGCGGGCCTTGAGCGAGCCGGGCATCATGCCGAGCCAGAACTCCCCGTCCAGGAACCGGACCTCGAGGCCGCTGGTGCGCGGCGAGCCGTCCTTGCGCAGGGTGGCCAGGACGTGATGGGTGTGCTGCCCGAAGCGGTCCTCGACGTTCTTGGCGAGGTCCGGTTCGGCTTCGGTGAAGGCGGCCCAGGTGGCCGCGGTCGACGTCATGAGGCGAGTCTCGCGCGCAATCCCGACGTCCCCTGTCCGGTATCCCCGCGCGTTTCGCCGCATTCTTTTCACACATCGGCCCTGTCGCCTTGCGGGTCACGGAGGTACCTTCCGCACCATGTCGACGCAGAACCCCGCCCCGATACCCCACGACCAGCTCCAGTTCGCGATGCCGCCGCAGCACGAGAACCACGCCGACGAGCGCAGGTACCGCAAGGAGCGGCTGGCGGGCGCCCTGCGTGTCTTCGGGCGGTTCGGCTACGAGGAAGGGGTCTCCGGGCACATCACCGCCCGCGACCCGGAGTACGACGACTGCTACTGGGTCAACCCGTTCGGCGTGCCCTTCAAGCACGTCACGGTGAGCGACCTCGTCCTCGCCAACGGGAACGGCCAGGTCGTCGAGGGCCGCTTCCACGTCAACCAGGCCGCCTTCACCACGCACGTCGCGGTGCACCGGGCCCGCCCCGAGGTGGTCGCGGTCGCGCACTGCCACTCCACGTACGGCCGCGCCGTGGCCGCGCTCGGCGAGCTGGTCGAGCCGATCACGCAGGAGGCCTGTGCGTTCTACGAGGACCACGCGCTGCTCGACGAGTACACGGGCGTCGGCGTGGACCCGGAGGAGGGCAAGCGGATCGCCGTCGCCCTCGGCTCGAACAAGGCGCTCGTGCTGCGCAACCACGGTCTGCTCACGGTGGGCGACTCGGTGGACGCGGCGGCCTGGTGGTTCATCGCGCTTGAACGGGCCTGCCAGGTGCAGCTCGCGGCGCGCTCGGCGGGGCGTCCGGTGCTGCTCGACCGGCGGCAGGCGCTGGCGACCCGCGAGCAGACGGGTGCCGACCTGGTGGCCTGGATCAACTACCAGAGCCTGTGGCAGGACATCACGCGCAGCGAGCCCGAGCTGCTGTCCTGATCCCCCCTGGGCGGCCGGTGATCAGCGGAAGTCGCGCAGCACCACCCGTTTCGTCATCGCGAACTCCTCGTCCGTGAGCACCTTCTCGCGGTGCAGCTCGCCCAGTTCCCGCAGGCGGCGCAGCAGGACGTCGTGGTCGGCCTGCCGGGGCAGCAGCGCCGGGGTGCCGCGGGGCGCCGAAGGGTGCGGGAGCCGGGCCGTGACCGCCGCCGCGACGAGGGCGGTCAGCAGGTCCTTGCGGGAGTTGCCCCACAGGTCGAGGGCGTACGGGTCCTTCTCCGGCGGCAGCTTGGAGTACGGGGATCCCTTGGGGACGAAGCGCAGCACCCCGTCCTCGTAGCCGGAGTTGGGGACCCACTCGACCTCGTCGAGGTCGTCGAGCGCGATGACGCGCGGGCCGGTGGCGCGCTTCACCCGGTCCGAGGTCTCGCTCCAGTCGATGCGGATCCGGCTGCCGTCGAAGGAGACGAGGCCGTCGCTGGAGCGCACCGAGACCGGCACGGCGGGGCCCGGGACGAGGTACGAATCGGCGGGCCCCGGCGGGAGTTGTTCGAGCAGCAGGGCCTGCCGGATCTCCTCGGCGACGTACTCGGCGACCCCGGAGCGGTCCGCGTCGACCGTGAGCCGGTACGGGTCGGCGGTGTCCGGGAGGCGGCCGCCGGTGGCCTGGAGCAGCGGGTCCGCGGCGTCGCGCAGGGTCAGACGGAGGCGGCCGCGTCTGCGTTCGGGTTCGTAGGCGACGCCGGAGACGGCGGTGAGCGGCACGTCGATCTCGCCGTACGTCTGCCGCAGCAGGGCGACCGACCGGTGCAGACCTGGGGTGATGCGGACCATGGTCCCGTCGAAGGCCCAGGTTCCGTCACGCTGGATGATCTCGGCCATACGGAAATTCTCGCAGCGACGTCAACACTCCGGTCAATGCAGGTCAAAGCCATTCACCCGGGAGGGGTGAGCCCGTGCGGCCGCACGCCCCCGGCGTACGGCACAATTCGCCTTCAAGGCACGGAAGTTGACGAGGGTGGGGCGGCTGCGGTGGCGGTGCAGGAAGCGCGGAACGACCGGACGGCGCACGAGGGCGGGTGCACCTGCGGCGACTGTCCGCGGGGCGCGCGCGAGGGGCATCGCAGGGCTGTCGCCCGATTCGCCGCGAAGCGCGACGAGTTGGCGGCGGGCCAGGGGCTGCCCGCGGCCGTCGCGCACTCGGCCGGGGCGTCGCGGCAGTGGATCTCCGACGAACTCACCCAGTCCGCGCGGGCGATGGCCGACCGCGGCCGCGAGGAGGGCGTGGCCTGGTTCAGCGGGCTGTGGCCGCGCACGCTGTACGTGGTGTGGGGCGGCGTGGGTGCGCTGCTGATCGGCCAGTCGCTCACCGCGATCGGCGCCGGCTGGACCGCCGCCCGCACGGCGGGGCTCGTGGCCGCGCTGGTGGTGGCGGGACTGCTCACCGTCGCCGGGTATCTGCACCGCGCGCGTGGTGGCCTGCTCGCGCCGCTGATCGGCGAGGACAACCGCCTGTCCACCTCGCGCGCGGTGGCGTGCGGCGTGCTCCTGCCGACCCTGTACGCGGTCCTCGTCCTCGCCGGTCAACTGGCACTCGCCTCGGGGCCCGCGCGGCGCGACGCGCTCATCGACGGCCTCGAACTCGCCCGGGGAGCGGGCCTGTTGACCGTGCTCGCGGTGGTGTGCGCGGTGGCCGTGCTCGTCCGCCGGGTGGTCGGGGTCCGCGTCGGCGGGCAGCGGCTCCAGAAGCTGCGGGCGCCCCGGCCGCGCGCCGCCGACCTGCTCACCGACGACTCGGGGCGCGGCAGCTTCACCGACATCCAGTACGTCGCCGTGGGCGCGGCCGTCGTCGGCTGGGCGGTCGTCCGCCTCGCCCGCCGCCCCGAGCAGCTGCCGGACCTGCCGTGGTCGCTCGCCGTCCTGGTGGCCGTCTCCGCCGCGACGTACCTCGCGGGCAAGTACACGGAGGGCGGCCGGCCGACGATCCTCTCGGTGGTGCGGGCGCGGGAGGCCGGCGACCTGGACGCGCCGATCCGCACCGGCGACGACATCGAGATCCGCGGCTCCGGGTTCGTGCCGCCCGGCGCGGGCACCGTGGATCAGCTCGCGCGGGTCGCCGTGCGGATCGGCCCGGTCCACGTCCATGTGCCGCTCGTCCCGGTCCCCGGCGGCTTCACCAACCCGACCGACGCGCTGCTCACCGTGCCGGTCCCGGTCGACGTGGAGCCGGGGCGGGTCGAGGTGCAGGTGATCACCGCGGCGGGCGTCGAGACGAACCGGTGCGGCATCGACGTGGTCGACTGAGGCGGCCGATCGGCCTCGGCACTGAGCCGGGGCGTGCTCTCGTACGTATGGTCAGGTAAAGACACCAGGCGCGAGAGGCGGCGGAGCGGCTATGGCGCACAGCATGCGATCCGACCTGACCACGAACTACGGGCCCCCGACCGGAGGCTGGCGCGAGACCGCCCAGCGGTACGCGCTCGTGCCGCTGCGCGTCTTCCTCGGCGTCACGTTCATCTACGCCGCCCTCGACAAGCTCACCGACAGCGCGTTCTTCAAGGCCGGCGGGGGCGGCTCGATCGGCGACCAGATGCGGGGCGTGCGGGACACGTCCGCGTTCCCGGAACTCGTCGACCTCGCCCTGAAGTCGCCTGCCGGGTTCGGCTACGCGATTGCGTTCGGCGAGCTGGCGGTCGGGATCGGCACGCTGCTCGGTGTCCTCGCGCGGCTCGCGGCGGTCGGCGGGGCGCTGATCTCGCTGAGCCTGTGGCTGACGGTGAGCTGGGCGACGGAGCCGTACTACCTCGGGAACGATCTGGCGTATCTGATGGCGTGGCTGCCCCTGGTGCTGGCGGGGGCGGCGGTGTGGTCGGTCGATGCGTGGTGGCGGGGCCGACGGCTCAGGTCGTCCGAGTATTGAGACGGACTACCCATTGAGCCCCGCCTTCGGACGAGAGCCAGCGGGGTCCGGGGCGGAGCCCCGGGAGCGCAACCCCGTCATGCGCCGAACCATCCCGACGACGGCCGCAAGGCACAGCCCTCCGCACACCAACGGAACCCCGACGAACCACGGCACCCGCCACTCGCCCACCGCGTCGCCGAAATAGACGACCGCCGTCGTCATCAGCACCAGGCCCGCGACCAGCCGCCCCGGGTGGAATTCACGCCGCACGGTCCACCTCCACCTGTCCGAGTCCGACCTCCACGTGCACCTCGACGGTGCCGCCCTTCGCGTCCCCGGCCGGCGCCGGGATCGTGTATCGCCGGTCGAGCCCCGGCCGGACGTCCACGTCGCGCGATACGTCCCCGGGCAGCCGGATGGCGCCGACCCCGACCTCCACGTGCAGCTCGGCGTCGGCGTCCGGGGGAAGGACGATCTTCGCCTGGCCGGCGCCGACCTCGACGTGCGTGGTCGTGGTGGCGTCCTTGGCGATGTCCACGCCGGACAGGTCGAGCGTGCCGACGCCCGAGCCCACCTCGTAGCTCGGCCGCACGTCCGCGGCGCGCGTCGGCGTCCAGTCGGTGCGGACCCACTGCGTGCTGATGTTCGCGGGCAGCGCGGCGGACGCCGTGAGCAGGCCCGCCGTGATCAGCGCGAGGAGGATCGAGCCGACTCCGGTGCGGCCGCGGAAGGCGCTCACCGCGATGCCCAGGCCGAACACGGCGAGCGCGCAGGCGAGTCCGGTCTGAAGGCTCTCGGCGAGGGTGTGCCCGTCCCACGTCACAGCGGTGCCGATGCCGCCCGCGATCAGCGCGCCGAGGAACGTCAGCGCGCCGATGCCGCGCGGTCCTGTCGGCTGCGGTGGCGCGGCCGGACGGTCGGCGACGGGCCCGCGCCAGGAGCCGTGCCGGGCTGCCGCCGGGCGTTCCTGGGCGCCCGGCGGGCCCCAGAGGTAGCCGGTGCCGCCCTCGTGCGTGCCGTCCTTCACGATCGGGTCGCGCCACCAGGAAGGCGCGCGCGCGACCGGCGGCGCCTGCGCCTCCGGCGGCGCGTCCGCGACGGCCTGGGCCGCCACCGGGTCCGGGTCGGCGGTGCGCCGCGCCTGCGACCAGTAACCGGCACCCGCGAGGAGCAGGGCGAGCACGACGGCGAAGGTCAGCGCGCCGCCGTTGTTGAGCATGGAGAGGAACACCCCGCAGCCGACGAGCGCGGTGACGATCGCGGCAAGGCCCGGACCGTCCACCCGGCCCGTGAGGAGCTTGCGGAACTCGTTCTCCTCCTCGTCCTCGTACGGCGCGAACAGCCACGCGAAGCCGTAGAAGATCAGCCCGACGCCGCCGGTCACCGAGAGCACCGACAGGCCGATGCGGAAGATCACCGGGTCCATGTCGCAGTGCCGGCCGAGCCCCGCGCACACGCCGCCCAGCGTCTTGTACCGCCGGTCCCTGCGGAAGCCGCGCAGCGGCCGTGGAGACCGGGCGTCTTCAGGGGGTGCGTCGAGAGGCTGCTCCGTCATACGTACATCGTGACGGCCGGGGCCCGCCGACGGCAGCCGGGACAACCCTGGCCGAACCCTGAGATCGTCCCTGAGGCGCCCGGTCCGGCCGTGGCCGCGGGCCCCGGCCCGAAGATCAGGGAAGTATCCGGGGCCGACCCTGATGCCCGGCCCCCTACCGCATGTGACGATCGGTGGCATGCCGGAAGCAGCGCCCGCCCCTCTCGCCGAGGACCGAGACGACCCGCGGCCGCCGCGCAAGCTCTACCGCAGCAGTGACGGACGCTGGCTGGGCGGAGTGGCGCGGGGCCTCGCGGGGCATCTCGGGCTGCCCGTGATCTGGGTGCGCCTGGTCTTCGTGGGCCTGTTCATGGCGGACGGGCTCGGGGCGCTGCTGTACGCGGCGTTCTGGTTCTTCGTGCCGCTGGGCGTGGGCGGCGTCGGCGCGGACCGGCCTCCCGTCCTCAGCACGGAGACGTCGCCCGACGGCCGCCGCAGGCTGGTGACGCGCAGGCCGGACAAGGGCCAGATCCTCGCCCTGCTCCTGATGGTCGTCGTAGCGATGATCTTCGTGGAGAACGTGAACCTGACGGGCAACACCAAGGCGTACCTGATCCCCACCGTGCTCGTCGCGGCGGGCGTCGCCCTCGTCTGGCGGCAGGCGGACAACGCGCGCAGGGCCCGCTGGATGGAGGTCGGCCGCCGTCGGCGCACGCTCAGCCTGGCCCGCGCGGCCTCCGGGGTGCTGCTCGTCGGCGTGGGCGTCACCGGCATATTCGTCACGCAGGGCGCCACCGAGCACATCGGCCCGATCCTCCAGGCGGCGCTCGCCGTCCTCGTGGGCATCGCGCTCCTCGCCGGCCCCTACCTGATCCGGATGACACAGGACCTCTCCGAGGAGCGCCTGATGCGCATCCGCGCCCAGGAGCGGGCGGAGGTCGCGGCCCATGTGCACGACTCGGTGCTGCACACCCTCACCCTGATCCAGCGCAACGCGGACAGCCCCGCCGAGGTGCGCCGCCTCGCCCGCGCCCAGGAGCGCGACCTGCGCGCGTGGCTCTACAAACCGGCCGCCGCGGAGAACCCGCAGGAGCCGGAGACGGTGGCGGAGGCGGTGAAGCGCAACGCGGCGGAGGTCGAGGACAAGCACGGGGTCCCGCTCGAAGTCGTCGTGGTGGGCGACACCCCGCTCGACGAGCAGTTGTCGGCGCAGATGCAGGCCGCGAGGGAAGCGATGGTGAACGCCGCCAAGTACGGTGGCGTGGGCGGCGCCGTCCAGGTGTACGCGGAGGTCGAGGGCGACGTCGACGGGGACATGGTCTTCGTCTCCGTACGCGACCGGGGGCCCGGCTTCGACCTCGATTCCATCCCGCCCGACCGCATGGGCGTAAGAGAATCGATCATCGGCCGGATGGAACGCAACGGCGGGACGGCCCGGCTGCGGGCGGTGCCGGACGGCGGCACCGAGGTCGAACTGACCATGAAGAGGGCGGAAGGGACGTCATGACCGACGAGGCAGCTCAGACGCGACGGGTACGAGTGGTCCTGGTCGACGACCACCGGATGTTCCGCACCGGCGTCCAGGCGGAGATCGGCCGCACCGAGGAGACGGGCGTCGAGGTGGTCGGCGAGGCCGCCGACGTCGACCAGGCGATCACGGTGATCACGGCGACGCGGCCCGAGGTCGTCCTCCTCGACGTGCACCTCCCCGGTGGCGGAGGCGTCGAAGTGCTGCGCCGCAGCGCCCAGATGATGGCGGACGCGGAGAACCCGGTGCGCTTCCTGGCGCTGTCGGTCTCGGACGCGGCGGAGGACGTGATCGGCGTGATCCGTGGCGGCGCCCGCGGCTACGTCACCAAGACGATCACCGGCACGGACCTCGTGAACTCCATCTTCCGCGTCCAGGAGGGCGACGCGGTGTTCTCGCCGCGCCTCGCCGGTTTCGTCCTCGACGCCTTCGCCTCGACGGACGCGCCGCCGGTGGACGAGGACCTGGACCGCCTCACCCAGCGCGAGCGGGAGGTGCTGCGCCTCATCGCGCGCGGGTACGCGTACAAGGAGATCGCGAAGCAGCTCTTCATCTCCGTCAAGACGGTCGAGTCGCACGTCTCGGCGGTGCTGCGCAAGCTCCAGCTCTCCAACCGGCACGAGCTGACGCGGTGGGCGACCGCGCGCCGGCTGGTGTGAGCCACGCCCTGCCGCTGCTGCGGCGAAATCCGCTTGGGCGGGAGGCGTCCGCCGTGCCTCAATGGACCCCATGATGTCCGCCGACCGCCTCCTCGCCTTCGCGGCGATGTCCTTGCTGCTGATCGTCATCCCGGGCCCGAGCGTGATCTTCGTCGTCGGCCGCGCCCTCGCCCAGGGCCGCCGCGCCGCGCTGACGACGGTCGCGGGCAACACGCTCGGGGCGTACGTCCTCGTGATCGCCGTCGCCCTCGGTATCGGCTCGCTCGTCGAGCGCTCGGTGGCGATCTTCATGACGCTGAAGCTGGTCGGCGCCGCGTATCTGATCTACCTGGGCGTCAAGGCGATCAGACAACGGCGCTCGCTGCGCGCGGTGTTCGAGGAGGAGCGGAGCGAGGCGGGCCGCGGCAGCACGTTGCGCACCCTCTGGGAGGGCTTCGCGGTGGGCGTGGCCAACCCCAAGACGATCGTCTTCTTCGCGGCCGTGCTGCCCCAGTTCGTCGACCGGGAGGCGGGGCACACCGTGCTCCAAATGCTGCTCCTGGGCCTGGTGTTCAACATCATCGCGATCGCCTCCGACAGCCTCTGGGGCCTCGCCGCGTCCACGGCCCGCACCTGGTTCGCCCGCTCCCCGCGCCGCCTCGCGGCGGTCGGCGGCACGGGCGGCCTCGCGATGGTGGGTCTCGGTGTGACGGTGGCGCTCACGGGGAGGGCGGAGTGATGCCGACCGTCGACGTATCGCCCGGGATCTCGCTCGCCTACGACACCTTCGGCGACCCCGCCGACCCGGCGGTGCTGCTCGTGATGGGCTTCGGCGCGCAGCTGATCGCCTGGGACGAGGACTTCTGCGCGGAGCTCGCGGGCCGCGGCCGGTACGTGATCCGCTTCGACAACCGGGACAGCGGCCTGTCGACGAAGTTCGACGCACACCCTGTGGACATGGGCGAGTTCATCGCCGCGGTGAGCGGGGGCGACCTTCCCGCGGCCCTGGCGATGATCCCGTACCGCCTCCAGGACATGGCGGACGACGCCTTCGGCCTGCTCACGACGCTCGGCATCGAGCGGGCGCACGTGGTCGGCGCGTCCATGGGCGGCATGATCGCCCAGACGATGGCGATCTCCCGGCCGGAGCGCGTCCTGACACTGACCTCGATGATGTCGACAACGGGGGAGCCCGAGTACGGGCAGTCGTCGCCGGAGGCGCAGGCGGCGCTGTTCGCCCCGAAGCCGTCCGACCGGGAGGGCTACGTCGCGGCGGCGGACCGCTCCCTGCTCTGGGCGTCGAAGCGCTACGGCGACGCGGCGTACCTCCGCGACCTCGCGGCGCGCGGCTACGACCGCGCCTACTACCCGGCGGGCGTCGGGAGGCAGCTCGGCGCGATGGTCCTCAGCGGCTCGCGCGCGGACGCCCTGCGGGGGCTCGACGTGCCGACGCTCGTGATCCACGGCCTGGACGACACACTGATCGACCCGAGCGGCGGCCGCCGCACCGCGGAGCTGATTCCCGGAGCCGAGCTCCTGCTCCTCCCCGACATGGGCCACGACCGACCGCGCGAACTGTGGCCGCGGCTGATCGACGCCCTCGCCGCGCACACCGGCCGAGGTGACGGATCGGCGTGACCTCAAGGGCGGCTCACGCCACCCGCGTCGCCCCCGCGAACGGCATTTCGTCGATCGGGGCCACCCGGACCGGGGCGCTCGGGTTCGGGGCGTGGATCATTTTGCCGCCGCCGATGTAGAGGCCCACGTGGCTGATCGAGGAGTAGAAGAAGACCAGGTCGCCCGGCTGGAGTTGGGACTTCGGGATGCGCCGGCCCGCGTCGATCTGGGAGTACGTCGTGCGGGGGATCGAGACTCCGGCCGCCTTGTACGCGGCCTGCGTCAGGCCCGAGCAGTCGAAGGCGGAGGGCCCTGTGGCGCCCCATACGTAGGGGCTGCCGAGCGCGCCGTACGCGAAGGAGATCGCGGCCTTGGCGCGGGAGTTGGGGGCCTGGGAGAGGTCGGCGCGTTCCGTCGAGCGTGAGGCGTGGCCGCTCTGGGCGGCGGCGGGGGTGCGCTCTTCGGGGGTGAGGCGGTCGAGGAGGCGGCGGGCCTCCGAGAGTTTTCGCTTCACCTTCTTCTTGTTGTCCGCCAGCTCGGCCTTCTTGGCGCGCAGTTCGGAGAGCGTGCCGTCCGCGTCGCCGCGCAGCTGGTCGATCTCGCGGAGTTCGCCCCGTACCCGGGTGACGGCGGCGGCCTGCCGCGCGCCGACGCGCTCCGTGAGGGAGGCCTTGTCGAGGTAGGCGTCGGGGGAGGAGGAGAGGAGCAGCTGGACCGAGGGGTCCACGCCGCCCGTGCGGTACTGGGAGGCCGCGACCGAACCCAGCTTCTCGCGCTCGGAGTTGAGGGACTCGGTGCGCCGGGACGCCTCGTCCTGGAGGGCGTCCACCTTCTTCCGCGCGCCGTCCGCCTCCTCCTTCGCGCCGTTGTACTTCTGGGTGGCGACCTCCGCCTCCTGGTACAGCCTGTCCACCTTGGCCTTCACCTGGGCGGGGCTGAGCTCGGGCTCCGCGTGCGCCGCCCCGCCGTCGAGGGCGGTGATGCCGGCCGCGGAGGCGAGGGCGAGGGTGGCCGCGGTGCGGGCCCTGCCGCCGCTGAGCGGACGCGGTCGGGGCTTGCGGTGGGCTGCCGGCACAAGGTCCTCCTCTGGGGTCCTTCCGAAACGCACGGACCCCGGTCGCGCGTCCGGCGGCGGCCCGCACAGGGGGAGCGGGCCGCCGCCGGACCTTTCTCGGCGGTGGTGTCCGACTGCCGCCCCTGGCCCGGGCGGCGGTGGGGAGCCGGTCACCTGAGGAAGGACGCTAAACCTCTGCGTAACGGGTTGGTGCCGGATTGTTCGCAACTGGTCTGTTTGTTACGGATGGTGTCGGAGAGTGATAACGGAGTGGCAAAGGGGCGCCCGTAGTGGCCCATGGGCGTCCGGTTAGGCTCCGAACCATGGACGTACTCATCCACCTCTTCGTCGGCCTGCACATCATCGGCATCGCCTCGCTGCTCGGCGGCTTCCTCACGCAGATGTCGGCGATGAAGGAGGGCGCGGCCCGCTTCAACAAGGCGATGCTGCACGGCGCCCTGACCATGCTGGTGACCGGCGTCGCCCTGGTCGGCCTCAACCAGGCCGACGGCAGCGCCGTGAACAACATCAAGATCGGTGTGAAGCTCGCGCTCCTGATCGTGATCCTCGGCATCGTCTACGTGAAGCGGGACGACGAGGAGGGGGCGAAGGCGGAGAAGGGCCTGTTCATCGCCGTCGGCGCGCTCACCGTCGCCAACATCTTCATCGCGGTGCTCTGGACCTGAGCGACCGCGCAGGCCGCACACGTGGAAGGGCCCGGCAGGGGACGTACCTGCCGGGCCCTTCCGCGTACGTACGTCAGGCCGGCCGCACCACGCTGTGGATCGAGGACGTGCCGTCGTAGTAGATCGACTCCTCGCGCACGACCGCGCCCGGCTTCGGCGCGTGCACCATCATGCCGCCGCCCATGTACATGCCCACGTGGCTGATGTCGTCATAGAAGAACACCAGGTCACCGGGTTGGATGTCGGAGAGCGGCACCGTCTTGCCGATCTCGACCTGGTCCCAGGTCGTCCGCGGCAGCGAGATCCCGGCGGACTTCCACGCCGCCTGCGTCAGGCCCGAGCAGTCGTACGAGTCCGGCCCCGTGGCGCCCCACACGTACGGCTTGCCCTCCTGCGCCTTGGCGAACGCGAGCGCCTGCGCGGCCTTCGTGGCGTACGAGGCGTCCGACGAGCCGGAGGAGGACCCCGAGGAGCCGGAAGAGGAACCGGAGGACGAGCCGGACGACTGCTCCCGCTCCTTCGCCGCCTCGGCCGCCTTCCGCTTCGCCGCCTCCGCGGCCCTCTGCTTCTCGGCCAGCTCCGCCGCCTTCTTGCGGGCGGCCTCCTCCTTGGCCTTCTCGATCGCCGCGAGCCGCGCCTTCTCCTCGGCGGTCAGCTTGGACAGCAGCTCCCGCGCGTCGGAGAGCTTCGTCTGCACGGTCTCCTTCGTCGACCTCAGCTCGGTCTGCGACTCGGTGAGGTCCTGGAGGCTCGACTGCGCCTCGGTGCGCTTCTTCGCGGTCTCGCGCGTCTGCTTCTGATAGTCGTCGATCGACTTCTTCTGCTCGTCGGTCAGCCGGCTCATCAGCTGGCGCTGCGAGAAGTAGTCCTCCGGGTCGTCCGCGAGGAACATGGTCGCGGTGTCGCTCACGCTGCCCGAGCGGTACTGCTCGGCGGCGTATCTGCCGAGCTTCTGGCGGGCCGTGTTCATCTCCTCGGTGCGCTGCGCGACATCGTCGAGGAGCTTGTCCACCTGCTGCTTCTTGGCGTCGGTCCGTTCCTTCGCCCCGTTGTACTTCTGGGTGGCGACCTCGGCCTGCCGGTAGAGGGTGTCGACCTTCTTCTGCACCTCTTCGAGGCGCGGCTTGGACGACGGCTGCGTCGGCGCGGCCTGCGCCGTCTGGGAGAGCAGTGCCACGGAGGTGAGGGCGGCGGTGGTGATACCGATCGCGGGGGTCGTGCGAAGGCCGCCGGTCATCCGGGAACGGCTGCGGGGCTTGCGGTGCGACGCCAAGGCAGGCGACTCCTTCCGTCGTCCGCCTACCGGGTTAGCTGTCGGGTTCGGGCGTGGAAGGCTGCCCTACGGTCGGCTGACCGATTCACCCCAAGGTCGGTTGGGTCCCCGGTTCCCTGCCTTACGGCGTACGGGACTCGGCGGGGGCTGCCCGCTCGCCGCGACATTCGCGGACGGGGGGACGGACTGCCCGGCTGCACCGTAGCCAACTCGTGTGGCTGCTGTGAAGGTTGATGTTCGATATGCCCGATACATTTTCGTGATCTGCCCTCTGGCGGGGCCTCGGGGTTCCGGGCGGGGCCTTGGAGTTCCGAAGGCAGCCACGGGTTGTCAGTGGGGCGGCCTAGACTCGTAGAGCGATGAGCAGCCTCTTTGACGACAGCTTCCTGACCGGCCTCCAGAAGGGTGCGGAGGAACCCCCGCCGCCGCCCCCGGACCCCGAGTACGACGACGGGGCCCCGGAGCCGATGCCGGACGACCTGTTCGGCGGGAACCCCGGCATGCCCGTGGACAGGGACACGCACTACCGGGACGGCGCCCCGCGCCCGGTCCTCGACCCGGCCTCCCTCCTGGAGGGGTTGAACGAGAACCAGCGCGCGGCCGTGGTGCACGGCGGCTCCCCCCTGCTCATCGTCGCCGGCGCCGGATCCGGCAAGACCCGCGTCCTCACGCACCGCATCGCCTACCTGCTCGCCCAGCGCGGCGTGCACCCCGGCCAGATCCTCGCGATCACGTTCACGAACAAGGCCGCGGGCGAGATGAAGGAGCGCGTCGAGGATCTGGTGGGCCCGCGCGCCAACGCGATGTGGGTCTCCACGTTCCACAGCGCCTGCGTCCGCATCCTGCGCCGGGAGAGCAAGAAGCTGGGCTTCACGTCCTCCTTCTCGATCTACGACGCCGCCGACAGCAAGCGGCTCATGGCGCTCGTCTGCCGCGACCTGGACCTCGACCCGAAGAAGTTCCCGCCGAAGTCCTTCAGCGCCAAGATCAGCAACCTCAAGAACGAGCTGATCGACGAGGAGGACTTCGCGGCGACCGCGGCCGACGGCTTCGAGAAGACCCTCGCCCAGGCCTACGCGATGTACCAGGCCCGCCTCCGCGAGGCGAACGCGCTGGACTTCGACGACCTGATCATGACGACGGTGAACCTGCTGCGCGCGTTCCCTGACGTCGCCGAGCACTACCGCCGCCGCTTCCGCCATGTCCTCGTCGACGAGTACCAGGACACGAACCACGCGCAGTACGCGCTGGTCAGGGAACTGGTCGGCCCCACCGATGGCGAGGGCGCCGACCCGGCCGAGCTGTGCGTCGTGGGTGACGCGGACCAGTCGATCTACGCGTTCCGCGGCGCCACGATCCGCAACATCCTTCAGTTCGAAGAGGACTACACGAACGCGACGACGATCATGCTGGAGCAGAACTACCGCTCCACGCAGACGATCCTCAGCGCGGCGAACGCGGTGATCGAGCGCAACGAGTCGCGCCGCCCCAAGAACCTGTGGACGAACGAGGGCCCCGGCGCCCAGATCACGGGCTATGTCGCGGACACCGAGCACGACGAGGCGCAGTTCATCGCCGACGAGATCGACCGGCTCACGGACGCGGGCGACGCGCTCGCGGGTGACGTCGCGGTCTTCTACCGGACGAACGCGCAGTCCCGTGTCTTCGAAGAGATCTTCATCAGGACCGGCCTGCCCTACAAGGTCGTCGGCGGCGTCCGCTTCTACGAGCGCAAGGAGGTCAGGGACGTCCTGGCCTACCTGCGGGTGCTCTCCAACCCCGAGGACTCGGTGCCGCTGCGCCGCATCCTCAACGTCCCCAAGCGCGGCATCGGCGACCGCGCCGAAGCGATGATCGACGCGCTCTCCCAGCGCGAGAAGATCTCCTTCCCGCAGGCGCTGCGCCGCGTCGACGAGGCGTACGGGATGGCGGCCCGCTCGGCGAACGCCGTGAAGCGGTTCAACACGCTGATGGAGGACCTCCGCACGGTCGTGGAGTCGGGCGCGGGCCCGGCCACGGTCCTCGAGGCGATCCTGGAGCGCACCGGATACCTCGCCGAGCTCCAGGCCTCCACCGATCCGCAGGACGAGACCCGGATCGAGAACCTTCAGGAACTCGCCGCCGTGGCCCTGGAATTCGAGCAGGAGGCGGGAGAGGAGGGCGAGTCCGAGACGGGCGGCGGAGGGCTCTCCGACTTCCTGGAGCGCGTCGCCCTCGTCGCCGACTCGGACCAGATCCCGGACGACGAGGAGAACAGCGACGGCGTCATCACGCTGATGACGCTGCACACCGCCAAGGGCCTGGAGTTCCCGGTCGTCTTCCTGACCGGCCTGGAGGACGGCGTCTTCCCGCACATGCGCTCCCTCGGCCAGGCCAAGGAGCTGGAGGAGGAGCGCCGCCTCGCGTACGTGGGCATCACGCGCGCGCGCCAGCGCCTCTATCTGACGCGCGCTTCCATGCGCAGCGCCTGGGGCCAGCCCTCGTACAACCCGCCCTCCCGGTTCCTGGAGGAGATCCCGGCCGGGCACCTGGACTGGAAGCGCACAGGCCCGTCCACACCGGCGGCCTCGACGAAGAGCATCGGTGGCGGCATCGCGGCCTCCCTGTCGTCCTCGCGCTCCCGCACGGGCTCGACACCGGCCTTCGCCACGAGCCGGGCGAACTCCAAGCCGGTGGTGGCCCTCGCCGTCGGCGACCGCGTCACGCACGACCAGTTCGGGCTCGGCACGGTGGTGGGCGTGTCGGGCACGGGCGACAAGTCGGAGGCGTCCATCGACTTCGGCGACCCGAAGCCGAAGCGCCTGCTGCTGCGGTACGCGCCGGTCGAGAAGCTGTAGCCGCGGCCGAGCCGCTCACCCCGGGGCGGGCGGCTCGGTCCGGGACGAGCTGTCCCGAGAGGGGCGGCTCAGTTCGGGTTGAGGCCGTGGCTGCGCAGCCAGGGCAGCGGGTCGATCGCCGCGTTGCCGCCGGGATGCACCTCGAAGTGCAGGTGCGGGCCCGTCGAGTTGCCGGAGTTCCCGGACCGCGCGATCACGTCACCGGCCTTCACCGGACCGTTCATCACGGTGTGCGAGGACAGGTGGCAGTACCAGGTCTCCGTGCCGTCCTTGGCGGTGACTATGGCCATGTTCCCGTACGCGCTGTTCCACTGCGTCTTCACGGTGCCGTCCGTCGCGGCCATCACCGGAGTCCCGTACGAGACGGGGAAGTCGATGCCGGAGTGCTGGGACATCCAGTTGACGCCGGCCTGCCCGAAGAAGGCGCTCAGCCCGTGCTGCTTCACCGGCAGCACGAACTTGGGCCGCGCCGCCTCCTTGCGCGCGGCCTCCTCGGCGGCCTGCTTCCGGGCCGCCTCCTGCTTGGCCTTCAGGTCGATCCGCTCCTGCGTACGGCTCGCCCGGTCGGCGAAGTCGCCCGCGTCGGCGGACAGGTCCTTCAGCTGGGAGTCCAGCTTGTTGTTGGCGACGGCCGGCTTCACGGCCTGCGCCTCCGAAGCGGCCGCGGCCTGCGTCTCCTTGCCGTCGTCCTCGCCGCCGCCACCGACGCTCGCCGCGGCGATCCCGGCGACTCCGACCACACAGACGGACGGCACGACGACCGTGACGAGCGCCGACCGCTTGGCGGGACGGCGGCGGCCGGCGCGGCCACGGGAGACGTTCTTCCCAGCGCGGCGCGTCGTGGGCTTCGGGGCCGCGGGGGCGGACTCGGGCTCGGGGGAGGAGTCGAGGTCGAGGACGGGGCCGTGCGCGTGGTCCGCCTCGGTGGCCTTCTCGGGGTCCGGTCCCGCGATCGGCTCCGCGACCGGCTCGGGCTCGGTCTCCGCGGTGCCGACGGCTTCGGTGGCGTTCCACTGCGTGGCGTCGTACGCGCCGGTGTCGTACGGGGTCGCGCCGAAGACCGGGGCCTGGAAGGTGTGGGTGAAGCCCTGGGTGTCGTGCGCATCGTGCGCGCCGAGAGTGTCGTGCGCGCCGGGCATGTCGTGCGCGTCGAAGGTCTGGGTTTCAAAGCCCTGCGCTTCGAAGTGCTGCGCCTCGAACCCCTGGAACTCAAGGCTCTGGGTCTCGAAGGACTGGGCCTCGAAGCTCTGCGTCTCGAACGACTGCGTATGCGGCTGCGCGTCGAAGGTCTGGGTCTCGAAGGCCTGCGTCCCGTAGGACTGGGCCTCGAAGGTCTGCGTGTCGGGGTGTTGAGCCGCGTACATCTGCGTCTCGTACGCCGAGGTGTCCCACTGACCCGTGGTGTGCTGCTCGGCCATCGTCCGGGGCTGCTGCGCCGGGATGTCGGCGGACTGCCCGTACGCGCCGGTCGCCCAGGCGCCGGTCGTGTCGTAGGACCCGGTGTCGTAGGAACCGGCGCCGAACGCGCCGACGTCGTACGTGCCGGTGTCGTAGTACGAGGAGGCGTAGGGGTCGGCGTACTGCTGCTGGGGGGCCGTGTGCCACTGGCCGGTCGCGTGGGAACCCGGTTCGTAGGGGTCCTCTGCCATGTCACCGAAGAGCGGGTCGCTTGCGAAGCTGGTCGCGGAGTGACCGTCGTACGCCGCGTAAGGCGCGGTCCCCGACGGATTGCGGTCGTTCACCAACTTCTCTTTCGCCTCGACAACAGGGCTGCCAGAGCAGTGCGGTGACTGTACCCGTCGGTACGAGGGCACGACAATCTTCGTCGGGTTTCCGGGCCCGGGGAAACGGGCAATCAGCCGCCTTTGGGTGGACTGTGGACAGTTCCTTGGCCCTGAGTTCGAGACCCGTTCGACGAGCTGGCCGCGAAGGGCCGGTTCCGGGCGGGTGCGGGCGTCGATCCGGTGGTCAGGCGACCGTCAGTCCGCCGCCGGTCTTGTCGGCGGCGCGGGCTCCTTCCGTCGGCTCGGCGTCGAGGGCCTGGCGGATACCGGTCGCGACGGCGGGGTGCACCGGCAGCGCGAGGTGGCCGATGCCCGTGACCCGCACGTTCTGCGCGAGCAGGTCCGCGTGGTCCACGCACGCCGTCTCGAGCGGCAGCATCAGTTGGTCGAGGTCGCTCCAGAAGCTCACGAAGCGCGTACGACAACCCGGCGCCGGCCGCTTCAGCTCCTCGACGACCGAGGAGCCGGGCCGCATCTGCCGGACGATCGGGTGCGCGTCCGCGAGCGGCGCCACCCGCGTGCCACCGTGCGGGGTCCCGAGCGTCACGAGCGTGCGCACCCGCGTGTCGCCGCCGAGACGCTGCACGTAATAACGGGCTATGAGGCCGCCCAGGCTGTGCCCCACGATGTCGACCCGGTCCCGGCCCGACCGCTCGCATATCTCCTCCACGTGCCGCGCGAGCAGCGCGGCCGCGGCACGGATGTCGCAGGTGAGAGGGGAGTAGTTGAGCGATTCGACATGCTGCCTGCCGTGCTGCGCGAGGGAGCGGCGCAGCAGGACGAAGACCGAGCGGTTGTCGATGAAACCGTGCAGGAGGAGGACCGGGGGCTTGGCGGGGGTGGGCAGGCGCGACGCGTCCGCCGTGCGGGATTCCGCGTCGTCCGCGTCGTCCGCGTCGTCCGCGGCTTCTGTGTCTTCCATGTCCGCGACCTCCGCCGCTACGTCCTCCACGGTCACCGGGACGCAGGTCGAGGGATGGCGGGGCAGCGCGAGGGGCTGCCTTCGTTCAGGGAGGATGCCCGAGGGATAGAGGAGCAGATGGCCCGCGAGGATCGCCAGCTCAAGGGCGGTCGCCTTCAGGAGCGCGATCGAGAGACCGGCCAGTCTCGTGGGCAGCAGGTGGCAGAGGGGGCGAAAGGGCAAGGTCCTCGTGACCTTCATCGGTCAACCTCCCGTCGGCACACGGGAGGACGCCTCTGTCCCCCGTGTGCGCTCATGAGAGCCGGCCGAAGCGGCCTGGCGGCGCCGGCCGTGCCCGATGCGCCGACTCATCGGGCCGAACGGCAGCCAGAAGTACCGTGCCACCGTGCCGTGCGGCTGTCGGCGCGGTGGCGCGGCGACCTCGAAGCGGCTCCCTCGCGCCTGTCCCGGATGTGGCGGTGAGACCCGCCTGTGGCAGTCGCGGCGCGCAGCGAATGTGTCCCACCGTGTGATTTCCCCCTCGGTCCGCACCGTGAAACGGCGGCTTGCGGGATGCTGTCGATAACGTTCGTTCACTTCGGGCATCAGTCTTTTGAACAATCGCTTCAACTTTTGCTTGAGCAGTCGTTTCAGGGAGGCAGTGATGGGTGTGGCAGCCGGGCCGATCCGCGTGGTCGTCGCGAAGCCGGGACTCGACGGCCACGATCGCGGGGCCAAAGTGATCGCGCGGGCGCTGCGCGACGCCGGGATGGAGGTCATCTACACGGGCCTGCACCAGACGCCCGAGCAGGTCGTGGACACCGCCATCCAGGAGGACGCCGACGCGATCGGTCTGTCCATCCTCTCCGGCGCGCACAACACGCTCTTCGCCCGCGTCATCGAGCTCCTCGCCGAGCGCGACGCCGCGGACATCAAGGTCTTCGGCGGCGGCATCATCCCCGAGGGGGACATCGCGCCGCTGAAGGAGAAGGGCGTCGCGGAGATCTTCACCCCGGGCGCCACGACGGCCTCCATCGTCGACTGGGTCCGCGCCAACGTCCGCGAACCGGCGGCGTCCGGCGGCTGACCGGGTCGCTTCCTGCAAACCAAGCCCCGCCGGCGATTGAGGCGCGGGGTCCGGGGCGGAGCCCCGCGACCTCGCCCACGGTGCGGCGCAACGCAGGCAACGGGGATGCGGGGCGAGGCCACGGGGCCGGGTCACGGCGGAGCCAGTTCGTCGCGCATGGCCCGGCGCAGCCGCAACGTGCCGGCGAGGCGTTGGAACGCTTCCGTCCAGTACCCCCCGGCCCCGGGCGCCGAGCCCTCCGGTTCCTCCACGGCCGCCGTGAGCCCGTCCAGCCGCACCACTTCCTCGGGGTCAAGGCAGCGCTCCGCGAGCCCCATCACGCCGCTGAAGCTCCACGGGTAACTCCCCGCGTCCCGCGCGATGTTCAGCGCGTCGACCACGGACCGGCCCAGTGGCCGCGCCCACGGCGTGCCGCACACTCCCAGCAGCTGGAACGCCTCGGACAGCCCGTGCGCCGCGATGAACTGCGCCACCCACTCCGCCCGTTCCGCCCCCGGCAGTGCCGCGAGCAGCTTCGCCCGCTCGGCGAGCGACACCGCCCCGGGCCCGGCCGCGTCCGACGCCGTCGGCGCCCCGAGCAGCGCCCGGGACCAGGCGATGTCCCGCTGCCGGACCGCCGCCCGGCACCACGCCGCGTGCAGTTCCCCGCGCCAGTCGTCGGCGACCGGCAGCGCCACGATCTCCTCGGGGCCCCGGCCGCCGAACCGGTCCGGCCACCGGCCGAGCGGCGCCGCCTCCACCAACTGGCCGAACCACCACGCCCGTTCACCACGCCCCGCGGGTGGCTTCGCCACGACACCGTCCCGCTCCATCCCCGGGTCGCACTCGTGCGGCGCCTCCACGACGATCACGCCCTCCGCACGGTCGAGCGCCACACAGGTCAGCGCCCGGTCCGCCATCCGCGCGGCGAGCGCCGAACGGGGGAGCGCGGAGAGCAGCTCGGCCGCCGTCGCCCGCACGTTCTTGCTGCGGTCGGTCAGCGCCTGCTCCAGGAACGGCTCGTCCGCGTCGGCGAGCCCCGTGCGCAGCGAGTCGAGGAACATCAGGCGGTCCTCGGCGCGCTCCGTGCCCCAGGTCCCGGCCAGGAGCGCCCGGGCCGCGTCCGGGTCGTGCGCCCGTACGGCGGCGAGCAGCGCCACCCGCTCCGCGAACAGGCCCTCCTCCCACCGCAGCCGAACCTGCTCGTCGTCCTCCGGCGCCGGAAGTACGGTGCCGACGCCCGGCGCCGCACGCAGCGCGAACTTCCAGTCCGGGTTGAGCCGGGCCAGCCAGCGGGCGCGCGGACCCGCGAACGCGAGGGCCGACGGGCGCAGATCGGTGCGGCCGCGTGCCGCGTCGAGCAGTGCGGGCAGCAGCTCCGGCGGGGGCGCGTACCCGTGCGCGTTGGCCGTGGCAAGCCACTGCGGGAGCAGTTCGAGGAGGTCGGGGGCGGTGCCGCGGCGCGACCCCGTGCCGACGGAGCGGTCGGTGAGCAGCAGCGTGAGGCGCCGGCGCGCGGCGGCCGGCAGTGGTGGGCGCGGGTCGTCCTCTGCGCGGTCCGGCGGGGCGGTCGCCGCGGCGGGACGGAGGCCGGCCCGGCGGCGCACGGTGTGCACGGCGGCCTCGTCGAGGAGGGCGAGCGGTGGACGGTCCGAGCGGCGTTCGGTTCCGAGCAGGGCGGCGCTGACCAGGTCGTCCCAGGTGGTGGTCGTTGTCATGGTCCTCTCCGTGGTGCGCGCGGTGTCTGTTGGTCGGGGGTTGTGCGCCGGTACCGGCGTTGCGGCCGCGGGGCTCTGCCCCGGACCCCGCGCCTCAATCGCCGGCGGGGCTTGATCTGGGCCTCCGTGCCTCGGTCGTCGGTGGGGCTTGATTTGGGCCTCCGTGCCTCGGTCGTCGGTGGGGCTGGGTTTGGGACGTCGTGTCTCGGTCGTCGGTGGGGATTCGGTCGTCGGCGGGGTTTGGTTTGGGGCTGTGTCTCGGTCGTAGGTGGGGCTTGAGTTGTTCGCTGGGCCTGGTGTCAGTGGAGGGGGACGGGATCGGTTCGTTCTGTCGGCCAAGTGGCCAGAGGGCGGAAGCCCGTTGGGCCGCACTCCCCGAACACCGTCACCGGGGCGCCCCCGGAGACGGCGACCAGGCGCCACAGGCCGGGGGACGCCGCCGCGTGGGCGGTGAGGGGGAGCGCCGACTTGCCTTCGGCGTCCGCCAGTTGCCAGTGGCCGTCCGGGTCCCGGGTCGGTATGACCTCCGCGAGCGTCACCGGCCAGGACTCCAGCCAGGGGTCGGCCGTGAGCGCCGCTCCGTAGGCGGCGAGAGCGGCCGTGACGTCGACTCCCTTGGGGCGTATGCCGTCCGGCTCCGCCGAACCGAACTGCTCGCCCAGCTCCGCCCGGAGCGTCCCCGCGCCCGGATACGCCAAGACCTCGGCGTCGAGCAGCCGCCCGGTCGGCAGGGCGAGCGCCGGGGCGCGGCCGGCCGCCCCGTACGACAGGAGCAGGACGGAGCGCTCGCTCCGCGTGCCGTGCAGCCAGATCCGGCGTGTGGTGAGGTGGCCGTCCGCCGTGTCGTACTGGGAGAGGACCAGCCAGCGGTCGCGCAGCGGTGGCTCCCTGTCCGGTGAGGGGAGGCCCACACGCGAGCGGACCGTCGCCGCCAGGTCATCGGGCAGGGCGTCGCGGCGCAGCCAGCCCTGGTCGAGGAGGTGGAGCAGCGCGCACGCCTCGAGCAGCCGCACCGGCCAGCCGGGCCCGGACGCCGGGATCGCCCCCAACTCCCGCACGCGCGCGGCGAGTCCGGGTGCCTGGGCGTCGACCATCCGCGCCGCCGTCTCCTCCCACAGCCCGTAGCCCGACTGCTCCGCCTGCGCGAGGCCGCCCCGCAGCAGATCGGTGAGGCGCTGCTCCAGCTCTGTCGCGCCCGCCGTGATCCGCTGGGCGCGGCGCTCGGCTCTGCGCCGGGCCGCCTCCGGATCCGCCGGGGCGCCGCCCGAGCCGCCCGCCGGCGCGGCGGTCTGCTGGGACTCGGACCGCTTGCGCCGCCCCGCCAGCCAGGGCTCGGCCCACTCCGGCGGCGACTGGCCCTCCGGCACCTGCGCGTCGCCGCCCGCCCAGAGCAGCAAGAGCCCGAGCGCGTGCTTGCACGGAAACTTGCGGCTCGGGCAACTGCACTTGTACCCGGGCCCGCTCGCCCCCGCGGCGCCCGCGCCGATGTCCACGATCGTCTGGTACGGCTTGCTGCCGCTCCCCTTGCACAGTCCCCATACCGCCCCCTCGTCCGAATCCTCCGCGCCCGCGGAACTTCCGGTCCCCGACCACGGGCCCGGGCCCCCGAGCTTGCTTCCCGCCTTGCGTGACGCGGCGTCAGGCGCCAGTGCGAGCACCTGATCCGTCGTCCAGCGCACCCCCAGCTGATTCATGTCCTCGACGGTAGATCCCGCCACTGACAATCGTCCCGACAACTGCCCTGACCTGCGCGGACGTTGGCGCCGAGGTCGATTGTCAGTGGCGTGGTGCACCGTGGAACCCATCACGCGACGAGGGCGGTCGAGAGCTCGTCGTGATGGTTCGAGTTGGGCGAGTTGGAGGGGGACAGCCATGACCATTTCCGTCGAGAGCCAGACCGAGAACCGGGCCGGGAGTCAGGGTGGGAGCCAGGTCGGGGACGAGGCGCTGCGGCCGCACGCCGAGGACGCGTTCGCGGAGGAACTCGCGGCGCTCGCCGCCCAGGACGACCGGCCGCGGCCGGCCCGCTGGCGCCTGTCGCCGTGGGCCGTCGCGACGTATCTGCTCGGCGGCACGCTGCCCGACGGCACGGTGATCTCGCCGAAGTACGTGGGCCCGCGCCGCATCGTCGAGGTCGCCGTGACGACGCTGGCGACCGACCGGGCACTGCTCCTGCTCGGCGTGCCCGGCACCGCCAAGACCTGGGTGTCCGAGCATCTCGCGGCCGCCGTGAGCGGGGACTCGACGCTGCTGGTGCAGGGCACGGCGGGGACGCCGGAGGAGGCCATCCGCTACGGCTGGAACTACGCGCAGCTGCTGGCCAACGGCCCGAGCAGGGACGCCCTCGTGCCGAGCCCCGTCATGCGGGCGATGGCGGAGGGGATGACCGCGCGCGTCGAGGAGCTGACGCGCATCCCGGCCGATGTGCAGGACACGCTGATCACGATCCTGTCCGAGAAGACCCTGCCGATACCGGAGTTGGGGCAGGAGACGCAGGCCGTGCGCGGCTTCAACCTCATCGCCACGGCCAATGACCGCGACCGCGGGGTGAACGATCTGTCGAGCGCGCTGCGGCGCCGGTTCAACACGGTCGTGCTGCCGCTGCCCGCGAGCGTGGAGGACGAGGTCGACATCGTCTCGCGGCGGGTCGACCAGGTCGGCCGCGCCCTGGAGCTGCCCAGCGCGCCCGACGGGATGGACGAGATCCGCCGCGTCGTCACCGTCTTCCGCGAGCTGCGCGACGGCGTGACCTCCGACGGGCGCACGAAGGTCAAGTCCCCGAGTGGCACGCTGTCGACCGCCGAGGCGATCTCCGTCGTCACCAACGGCCTGGCGCTGTCCGCCCACTTCGGGGACGGCGTGCTGCGCCCCTCGGACGTGGCCGCGGGAATCCTCGGCGCCGTGGTGCGTGATCCGGCGGCGGACCGCGTCGTCTGGCAGGAGTACCTGGAGGCCGTGGTGCGCGAGCGCGACGGCTGGAAGGACTTCTACCGGGCCTGCCGAGAGGTGAGCGCATGACGACATCGACCGCAGCGGCCCCACCGGCCGCGGGGCCCGCACTGCTCGGCGTGCGGCACCACGGGCCCGGCTCCGCACGCGCCGTGCGCACCGCGCTCGATGCCGCGCAGCCGAGGATCGTACTGATCGAAGGGCCGCCGGAGGCCGACGGGCTGGTGCCGCTCGCCGCCGAGGCCGGTATGCGGCCGCCGGTCGCGCTGCTCGCGCACGTCGTGGACGAGCCGGGGAGGTCGGCGTTCTGGCCGTTCGCCGAGTTCTCGCCCGAATGGGTCGCGATCCGCTGGGCGTTGGCGCGCGACGTGCCGGTCCGCTTCATCGACCTGCCGGCCGCGCACGGCCTGGCACTGCGGGCGGAGGAGGACAGGGGCGACGACCAGGAAGAAGGGGAGGCGGGGGAGGGGGACTCCGTGCGCGTCGACCCCCTGCGGGTCCTCGCCGAGACCGCCGGGTACGACGACGCCGAGCGCTGGTGGGAGGACGTCGTCGAGCACCGGGACGGCGACGCCTTCGCCGCGCTGGGTGAGGCGATGGGCGCGCTGCGGGAGACGTGCGGGGACGGGGGGCACGGGCGCGACCTGGTGCGTGAGGCGTACATGCGGCTCCAAGTACGGTCGGCGCAGCGCGAGTTCGGGGACGACGTGGCCGTGGTGTGCGGGGCGTGGCACGTGCCCGCGCTGCGGCAGAGGACGACGGTCACGGCCGACCGCGCGCTGCTCAAGGGGCTGCCGAAGGCGAAGGTCGACATGACGTGGGTGCCGTGGACGCACCGGCGCCTGGCCCGCGCCAGCGGCTACGGGGCGGGGATCGACTCGCCCGGCTGGTACGGGCATCTGTTCAGCGCGCCCGACCGGCCCGTGGAGCGCTGGCTGACCAAGGTCGCCGGGCTGCTGCGCGAGGAGGACCGCATCGTGTCCTCCGCCCATGTCATCGAGGCCGTACGGCTCGCGGAGACCCTCGCCGTGATGCGCGGGCGGCCGCTCGCGGGGCTCACCGAGACCACCGACGCGGTGCGGGCCGTGCTGTGCGAGGGCTCGGACGTACCGCTGGCGCTCATCCACGACAAGCTGGTGGTCGGGGACGTGCTGGGGGAGGTGCCGGAGGCGGCGCCCGCGGTGCCGTTGCAGCGCGACCTCACGCGGCAGCAGCGTTCCCTGCGGCTCAAACCGGCCGCGGCGGAGAAGGAGTTGGACCTCGACCTGCGGGGCGACACCGACGCCGCGCGCAGCCGCCTGCTGCACCGGCTGCGGCTCCTGGGCGTCGCCTGGGGCGAGCCGGCGAGATCGGCGCGCGGTACCACCGGCACGTTCCGTGAGTCGTGGCGGCTGCGCTGGGAGCCGGAGCTGTCCGTGCGGGTCGCGGAGGCGGGGGTGTGGGGGACGACCGTGCTGGCCGCCGCGACCGCGAAGGCGGAGACGGACGCGGTCGCCGCGAGGCCGCTCGCCGACGTCACCGCGCTCGCCGAGGTCTGCCTGCTCGCCGGGCTGTCGGACGCGCTGCCGACGGTGATGCGCATCCTCGCCGACCGCGCCGCTCTCGACGCGGACGTCGGACACCTCGCGGGCGCGCTCCCCGCCCTGGTCCGCGCCCTGCGCTACGGCGATGTGCGCGGCACCGACACCGGTGCTCTCGCCGATGTGGCGGCGGGCCTCGCCGAGCGGGTCTTCGTCGGCCTCCCGCCCGCGTGCGCGGGGCTCGACGCGGAGGCGGCGGAGGAGATGCGCGGCCATGTCGACGCGGTGCACTCGGCCGTCGCGCTCCTAGAGGACGCCGGGGTGCGCGAGCGCTGGCGGAGCGTGCTGCGCGTGCTCGCGGAGCGGGACGGTGTGGCAGGGGTGATCCGCGGGCGGTGCGCGCGGGTGCTGCTCGACGAGGGCGTGCTCGACGAGGACGACGCGGCCCGGCTGATGAGCCTCGCCCTCTCGCCCGGCACCGCGCCGGCCGACGCGGCGGCGTGGATCGAGGGCTTCGTCGGCGGAGGTTCGGGCGGCGGGCTGCTCCTGGTGCACGACGAGCGGCTCCTGGGCCTGGTCGACGCGTGGCTGACGCGGGTGTCGGGCGACGCGTTCACGGACGTACTGCCGCTGCTGCGGCGGACGTTCTCGGCGTACGAGCCCGGCGTGCGGCGCACCTTGGGCGAACTGGTCCGGCGCGGGCCCACCGGGGGAGGGCAGTCCCCGGTCGCCGGTGGACCGCCCGGCTTCGGCGAGGACCTGGACGCGGAGCGGGCGGACGCGGTGCTGCCGATATTGCGCCTGCTGCTCGGCGCGGACGCGGACGCGGACGCGGGAGCGGGCGGCGGAAGCGGCGAGGGCGCGGGCGAGGACGACAACAGCCTTGAAGGGGCGGTGGCATGACCAACACCGAGACCCGCACCGACACCGACGAGCGGTTGCGTCGTTGGCGGCTCGTGCTCGGCGGGGCGGACGCGGACGGCACCGGTTGCGGGCTCGCGGGGCAGGACGCGGCGATGGACGGCGCCCTCGCGGCGCTGTACGGGGCGGGCGGCGGCAAGCAGCAGGGTGGCGGCAGCCGCAGCGCCGGGCTCGGCGCGTCCGCCCCGGCCGTGGCCCGCTGGCTGGGCGACATCCGGACCTACTTCCCGTCCTCCGTCGTCCAGGTCATGCAGCGGGACGCCATCGACCGGCTAGGGCTCTCCGCGATGCTGCTCGAACCGGAGATGCTGGAGGCCGTCGACGCGGACGTGCACCTGGTCGGGACGCTGCTCTCGCTCAACAAGGCGATGCCCGAGACGACGAAGGAGACGGCCCGCGCCGTCGTGCGCAAGGTCGTCGAGGACCTCGAGAAGAAGCTCGCCACGCGCACCCGCGCCACCCTCACCGGCGCCCTCGACCGCAGCGCCCGCATCCAGCGGCCGCGCCACCACGACATCGACTGGCACCGCACGATCGCGGCCAACCTCAAGCACTACCTGCCCGAGTACCGCACGATCGTGCCGGAGCGGCTGATCGGGTACGGGCGCGCGGCGCAGTCCGTGAAGAAGGAGGTCGTCCTCTGCATCGACCAGTCGGGCTCGATGGCGGCGTCCGTCGTCTACGCCTCGGTCTTCGGGGCGGTGCTCGCCTCCATGCGCTCGATAGCGACCCGCCTCGTCGTCTTCGACACGGCCGTCGTGGATCTGACGGACCAGCTGGACGACCCGGTCGACGTCCTGTTCGGCACCCAGCTCGGCGGCGGCACCGACATCAACCGGGCGCTCGCGTACTGCCAGTCGCAGATCACCCGGCCCGCGGAGACCGTCGTCGTCCTCATCTCCGACCTCTACGAAGGAGGCATCCGCAACGAGATGCTGAAGCGGGTCGCCGCGATGAAGGCGTCCGGCGTGCAGTTCGTGACGCTGCTCGCGCTCTCGGACGAGGGCGCGCCCGCCTACGACCGGGAGCACGCGGCGGCGCTCGCCGGACTGGGCGCACCGGCCTTCGCCTGCACCCCTGACCTGTTCCCCGACGTCATGGCGGCGGCCATCGAGAAGCGCCCCCTGCCGATACCGGACGCCGCATCGGAAAAGGGTGCACCCGCCGCGAACCGGATATGAGTACCCATCGGTAACAGGGGGAACAGGGGGCTTGCGCCGCCTCCCTCGCCCCATGCGAGGATTCGGCCACCGTGACTTCCCCGATGGCACTTCCCGCTCCCGTCGCACGCCTGGTGCGTGCGACGGCAGGACGGCGTGCGCTGCAACTGGCGCTGCTGTTCGGCGGATTGTTCGTCCTCGGGATCCTGTGCGGCGGCCGGGCGCAGGCGGACGGCCTGTCGGACGCGGGCGCGTCCGGCGTCGATTCGCTCCGCTCGGGGCACGTGGCCGTGCGGGAGCATGTGGCCGACTCGGCGCGAAAGTTGCGCGAGGCGGGTTCCCGCGAGGCACCGGCTTCCGCCGATCCGGCCACGGACCGGCCCGCCGAACCGGCCGCCGAGCCCGAGCACATGGACGCGAAGGCGCCCGCGGAGTCCGGGCCCGAGCAGGCGCCCGCACCCCCGCGGGACCGCATCGCGACGCCGGAGCGACAGGCCACGCCTGCCGCCACCCCGCCGCCCGCCGACACCTCGTCGCGTGCCGCCGGCCCGTCGCCCGCCACCACCCCCTCGTCCGCCGACGCCCCGGCGCGCGCGGCCGGCCCCGCGTCGGTTCGGTCCGCCGAGCCGGCGCCGCACCCGGCCGACGCACGGGACGCCGCGCACGCCGTGTACGCCGTGCGGCACAAGGCCTCGGCGTCCGCCGAATCCCTGCGGGAGCGCCTCGAATCCGTCCGGGACGCGTCCCTCGGTGACGGACGGGTGCGCATGGGGGCCGCGGTCGACGCCGTGCGGTACCTCACCGCCCCGGTCGGTGCCACCGTGCACCGGCTGACCGGCCCGGTCGAGGAGTTGGCGACGCGAGCCGTCGCCGATCTCGTCGAAGCGGTGCCGGGGCGGCTGACGGACGTCGGCCTCGGCGGACTCGTCGACATCGTGGACCCGGCCGAGCTCCGGCCGGAGCTGCCCGCCGCCACCACGCCGCCCGGGGCGAACGCCCCGGCGGACCAGGGGCACGGCGAGCGGCCCGCCGCCGCGCAGGCCGCGGACCGTTCCCACGCCGCGGCGAGCAGCCCGCAGGCGTACGACGTCGAGCGGTTCGACGACGTACCGCAGGCGGAGGCGGGAGCGCGGGCCGAGGCGCGGCCCGCGGGGCCCGTCGTGCCGCAGCGTCCCGACGGGGTGCCGTCGGCGGGCGCGAGCGCGGGCGACTCCAGTTCCACGCGCCACGGCGATCTGCACGCGGCGGCCTTCGGCGGCCGTGTGCCCGCCCTGCTCGCGTCCGGCGTCACGGCGTCCGCGGGCACCTCGCCGGTGGTCGACCGGCTCCGCGAAGTTCCTGAATTCCCCGGCTAGGCAGCCAGTTCCCCGCTCGTGACCTGCCGCGCGGGGGCGGAACAGGTCTGCCCAGCCGTGAAGTGAATTCAGGAATTCGAAGGAACTGACGTACCCATGAACAAGAACATCCGCCGCTCCATCGTCATAGCCGCCGGCGTCTCCGGTGCCTGGGCCCTCGGCTCCGCCGTGGCCAGCGCCGACGAGCTGCCCGCGCACTCGCTGTCCGTGCCGGACGTCGCCGGGGACACCGTCTCCGACGTGCAGAACACGACCTCGCAGGTGACCGACAAGGTCGCGGGCGACGTCGCAGACAACCAGGTCACGGGCAAGGTCACCGACCAGGTCGGCCACGCCAAGGTCGCCAACAAGGCCAAGGCCGCCACCCAGCAGGCCAAGGCCCAGGTCCGGTCGAACGCCCACCAGGTCCAGGCGCCGCAGGTCCAGACCCCGGACGTCCAGGCCCCGAACGTCTCCGACGTCGCCGGTGTGAAGGACCAGGCCGCCGGTCACGTCGCCGACGCCCAGGGCCGCGCCCAGCAGGGCGTCGACTACCTGTTCGGCCCGCTCGACGCGTTCGCCCCGCAGCTCCAGCAGGAGCTGACGCAGGCCGCCGCCCAGGCCCCCGCCTACGTGCAGAACGACGCGCAGGGCACCGCCCAGGGCGCCGTCGACAACGTCCGCACGAACGCCGCCCCGGCCGTCGGCGAGACCGCCGACGCCGTGCTCCCGCCGGTCGCGAACACCGCCGTGCAGGGCGTGCTCCCGGTCGCGGGCCAGGCCGTCGGCGACGTGACCACCCTCGCGGGCGGCGCGGTCGGCGACGTGACGCCGTTCGCGCAGACCGTCGTCGGCGACAACGTCGCGCCCTTCGCCGCCGGTGTCACCGGCCAGGTCCAGCCGCTGGCGCAGGGCGTCGTGGGCGACAACGTGGCCCCCTTCGCGCAGAGCGTGGTCGGCAACGACGTCACCCCGTTCGCGGGCGGCGTCGTGGGCGCGGTCCAGCCGCTGGTGCAGACCGTCGTGGACCACGTGCAGCCCGTCGTGCAGGGCGTCGGCACCAGCGCGCAGGGCCTGGCGCAGGGTGTCACCGGCGACGTCACCCCGCTGGCGCAGGGCGTCGTGGGCGACAACGTGGCCCCCTTCGCGCAGACCCTGGTCGGCGACCACGTCGCCCCGCTGGCCGGCGGCGTGACCCACGAGGTCGCCCCGTTCGCGCAGGACCTGACGGGCACCGTGCGCGCCGACGCCCAGCCGCTCGCGGGCAACGCCGTCACCGGCGTGCAGGGCGTCGCCGGCTCGGTCGCGCCCAGCTACCTGCCCGGCGTCTGACCGACGCGACGGTGCCCGGACGGCCGAAAGCCATCGGCCGGACCGGGTCGCTTTCCGGGCATGACGGCGGGTGGTCCGCTTGGGGACGTGACCACCCGCTGACCTGCGGCCTCACCGGGCGTACCCCCGCCCGGTGAGGCCGCTTTCATTCCCCGGGACCTTCGGCAGCACCGCAAAAAGCACCACAAACGGGACGCTCTGTGATGGGTATCACCGCTCAGGTGTGATCTGCGATTTAGAAGCCGTCGCTGAGCGGCGATAACCTGCGAGACGGACATGCCGCGTACTCGGTCACCGTGTACGCCTCCCTTGTGACAGCAAGCGGTGCCGGCGACGGCGCCCGTCACGTGTGACAGCGGAGTCACGTTGCCCCTCGCGGCACGCCCACGCAGATAACGAACCGCGAGATCACTGATAGGGACGGACGCGCGTGGACCTGTTCGAGTACCAGGCGAGGGACCTCTTCGCCAAGCACGGTGTACCGGTGCTGGCCGGTGAAGTCATCGACACGCCTGAGGCGGCCCGCGAGGCGACCGAGCGTCTTGGCGGCAAGTCCGTCGTCAAGGCGCAGGTGAAGGTCGGCGGCCGCGGCAAGGCCGGCGGCGTGAAGCTGGCCGCCACCCCCGACGAGGCCGTGCAGCACGCGACCAACATCCTCGGCATGGACATCAAGGGCCACACGGTCCACAAGGTGATGATGGCCGAGACGGCTCCGGAGATCGTGGAGGAGTACTACGTCTCCTTCCTCCTGGACCGCACCAACCGCACCTTCCTCTCCATCGCGTCCGTCGAGGGCGGCATGGAGATCGAGGAGGTGGCGGCCACCCGTCCGGAGGCCGTCGCCAAGACGCCGATCGACGCCAATGAGGGCGTGACCCCCGAGGTCGCCCGCAAGATCGTCACGGACGCCAAGTTCCCGGCCGAGGTCGCCGACCAGGTCGCCGAGATCCTCCAGACGCTGTGGAAGACCTTCATCGACGAGGACGCCCTCCTCGTCGAGGTCAACCCGCTCGCGAAGGTCGCCTCCGGCAAGGTCATCGCCCTCGACGGCAAGGTGTCCCTGGACGAGAACGCCGGCTTCCGGCACCCCGACCACGAGGCCCTTCAGGACAAGGACGCGGCCGACCCGCTCGAGGCCGCTGCCAAGGAGAAGGACCTCAACTACGTCAAGCTCGACGGCGAGGTGGGCATCATCGGCAACGGTGCCGGTCTGGTCATGTCGACGCTCGACGTCGTCGCGTACGCCGGTGAGAACCACGGCGGCGTGAAGCCGGCCAACTTCCTCGACATCGGTGGCGGCGCGTCCGCCCAGGTGATGGCGAACGGCCTGGAGATCATCCTCGGCGACTCCGACGTCAAGTCGGTCTTCGTCAACGTCTTCGGCGGCATCACCGCCTGCGACGAGGTCGCCAACGGCATCGTCCAGGCGCTCGCCCTGCTCGAGGAGAAGGGCGAGAAGGTCGAGAAGCCGCTCGTCGTCCGCCTCGACGGCAACAACGCCGAGCTGGGTCGCAAGATCCTCTCCGACGCCAACCACCCGCTGGTGCAGCGCGTGGACACCATGGACGGCGCGGCCGACAAGGCCGCCGAGCTCGCGGCCGCGAAGTAAGGACGAGGGACTAAACAGCCATGGCTATCTTCCTCAACAAGGACAGCAAGGTCATCGTCCAGGGCATGACCGGTGCCACGGGCATGAAGCACACCAAGCTCATGCTGGCCGACGGCACGAACATCGTCGGTGGCGTGAACCCGCGCAAGGCGGGCACGTCGGTCGACATCGACGGCAACGACATCCCGGTCTTCGGGACCGTCGCCGAGGCGATGGAGAAGACGGGCGCCAACGTGTCCGTGCTCTTCGTCCCGCCGGCCTTCTCCAAGGCCGCCGTGGTCGAGGCCATCGACGCCGAGATCCCCCTCGCCGTCGTCATCACCGAGGGCATCGCCGTCCACGACTCCGCCGCGTTCTACGCGTACGCGAAGTCGAAGGGCGACAAGACCCGCATCATCGGCCCGAACTGCCCCGGCCTCATCACGCCGGGCCAGTCGAACGCCGGCATCATCCCGGGCGACATCACGAAGCCGGGCCGCATCGGCCTGGTCTCGAAGTCCGGCACGCTGACGTACCAGATGATGTACGAGCTCCGTGACATCGGCTTCTCGTCCGCCGTCGGCATCGGTGGCGACCCGGTCATCGGCACGACGCACATCGACGCGCTCGCCGCGTTCGAGGCCGACCCCGAGACCGACCTGATCGTCATGATCGGTGAGATCGGCGGCGACGCCGAGGAGCGCGCGGCCGACTACATCAAGGCCAACGTGACGAAGCCGGTCGTCGGCTACGTCGCGGGCTTCACGGCGCCCGAGGGCAAGACCATGGGCCACGCCGGCGCCATCGTCTCCGGCTCCTCCGGCACCGCGCAGGCGAAGAAGGAGGCCCTCGAGGCCGCCGGCGTCAAGGTCGGCAAGACGCCGACCGAGACGGCGAAGCTGGCGCGCGAGATCCTCTCGTAACCAGCCGCACTCCGCACAGCAGTGGGCCCGCACCGGTGACGGTGCGGGCCCACTGTCATCGCGCCACGCGCGCTATTCGGTGCTGGGCGCGAGCCGCTCGGGCCCTCCGCTCAGCTTCTCCCGCAGCTCCTTGCGCAGCTCCAGGTCCGCGGGCGTCAGCGGTTCGGGACCCGTCAGCGGCGGCACGCCCGCGATCGGGGAGCCCGGCGCCGGGACCGGCTCGTAGTGGGTGGGCGCCACCCGCACCGTCAGCGCCGTCGCGCCGATGATGAAGACCGTGAACGCGACGGCCGCCCGCGTCCAGAACCGCGTGCGCTTCTCGCCGCCGCTGCGCACCACCGTGGACACGGGCGCGTCAAGGCGTTCCGAGGCCGCCAGCTCCGCGAGCCGCTGGTGCAGCTGCTCGGGGACGGCAAGGTCGGGCAGCCGCTGGGCGACCGCCTCACGGGCGTGCAGGATGCGGTTGGCGGCGGCCGGAGTGCTGGCCTCCGTCTCCGCCGCGGTCTCCGGCAGGTCCAGGCCCACCCCGTCGTACAGCAGCAGCGTGCGCCGGTAGACGGGCGGCAGGTCCAGGAGCGCGCCGAGCAGCTCGCGGTCCTCCGGGGTGGCGGGCGGCGCCTCCGGCCGTTGCTTGCCGGGGCGCAGGCCGTGCCAGGGCGACATCGCGTACTCGTACGCCGCCGCCCGCACCCAGCCCGCCGGATCCGGGTCCACCGCCACCTCGGGCCACCGCTGCCAGGCCTGCTGGAAGGCGCGCTCGACGGCCTCGCGGGCGAGGATCCTGCGTCCGGTGAGCAGATAGGTCTGCCGGACGAGGAACGGCGCGGCGTGCGCGTAGAGCGCGTCGAAGGCCTCGGCGGCGGTACGGGCACGGAAGGGAGCCGCGACGGGTTCCGGCGCGGCGGGCTCCTTCTCGGCCACGGCCACGGCGGTGGCCCCGGCCGTCGGCGGCGCGGGTTCCTGTGGCGCGGGTTCTTGTATCGCGGTGGCGGCCGCCGGGGCCGCTCCCGCCGTCGCCGGCGCGGCCGTCGTCGCTGCCGACGGCTCCGCGGCGGCGGCCAGCTCCGCGAGGAGCCGTGCGTACGCCTCCCGCTTCTGACCCTTTGGAGTGGTGCGTCCGGCCTCCCAGCGGCGGACGGTCTCACGGGTCACGCCGATCCGCTCGGCGACCTCGTCACGGGAGAGCGAGCCGTCCTCGCGGAGCCTGCGGCGCTCCTTGGGTGGCGGCAGTGGGGTGACAGCGCCCTGCGTCATCGTGAACTCCACACACCCTTTCGTGCGAAAAAGAACATAAACGTATCTTGTGCGACACATCCGGGCTTCGCCTGTTGCGCGAGGTAAGGGCGTGTCGTTGGGAGCATGGCCCTGTGACCCAAATGACCGGCCGTGGACTGTCGTTGCCCCTGCTCGTGACCCGGCTTCGGGAACGGGCCCCCGGACCCGTCGGAGCAGCGCTGCGCGGGGCCCTCGCGGCGGGGCTCGGCCTCGGGGCGTGCGCCGTGCTCGTGATGGTGCTGTGGATCAGCTCGCCGTTCCCCGACAGCGGGTCCGGCGGCGCGCTGCACACCGCCGCCGCGCTGTGGCTCCTGGCGCACGGCGCCGAGGTGATCAGAACGGACACCCTGTCCGGGGTGCCCGTTCCGCTGGGGGTCAGTCCTCTGCTGCTGCTCGCGATGCCCGCGTGGCTGGTGCACCGGGCGGCCCGCGACGCGGCGGAGGAGTCCGAGTCCGTGGCGGGTGTCTGGGCCGGGGTGGCGCTCGGCTATCTCTCGGTGGCGGCCGCCGCGGCGTACTACTGCGCGGGCGGCGAGCTGCGCCCCTCGTGGGTGAGCTGCGTGGCGCATCTGGCCGTGCTCGCCGTCGCCGCGGCGGGCTTCGGGGTGTGGACGGCGCACGGACGGCCGTACGGCCCGCTGCCGGCCCCGCTGGCGGGTCTTGTCCCGGAGGGGTTCGTACGGGAGGTGGCGCCGGTCGCCGTGCGGGCGGCGGTGGCTGGGGTGCTCGCGCTGGTCGCGGGCGGGGCGCTGCTGGTGGCAGGGATGCTCGTGTGGCACGGGGAAGCGGTGCGGGAGTCGTTCCTTCAGCTCACGGGGGCCTGGTCGGGGCGGCTCGCGGTGCTGCTGCTGTGCGCGGGGCTCGTGCCGAACGCCGCGATCTGGGGGTCCGCGTACGCGCTCGGGCCCGGGGTCGTGCTCGGGGTGGGGCACACCGTGGGGCCGCTGGGGAGCTCGGGGGCGGCGATGCTGCCCGCGTTCCCGCTGCTCGTGGCGGTGCCGAAGGCCGGGGACGGGGCGCCGCTCACCTGGGCCGTGGGGGCGGTTCCCGTGGTGGCGGGGGCGGTCGTGGCGGGGTTCGTGCTGTCGGGAGGGGCGGACTGGGGCTGGCGGCGGATCGCGGGCGGGGTGGCCGTGGCCGGCGCGCTGTGCGGGGCGGTGATGGGGTGCCTGGCGGGGGCCGCCGGTGGGGCCCTGGGCCGCTCGGTGCTCGCGGAGTTCGGGCCGGTGGGATGGCTGACCGGGGCGGTGGCCGCGGCGTGGGTCTGCGCGGTGGGGGTGCCGGTGGCGTCGGCGGCGTGGTGGTGGCGGACCCGCGGCGACCGCGTCACCGAGCCGGAGCCGGAGCCGACACCGGGAACGGGACCGGCGGTGCAGCCGGCCCCGAAGGGGAAGCCGGCGAAAACGACGGAGCCCCGGAAAACGGAGCCCCAGAAGGACGACGAGTTCGCCCTCTACGACTTCTTCGACGCGCCGCCGCCCTTCCCGAGCCCACTGACCCTCGACGAGCCTGCGCCCCCTTCAAGCGGAAGCAACTCAAGCCCCGCCGGAAGCAACCAAAGCACCGCCGGAGGCAATCCAAGCCCCGCCGGCGATTGAGGCGCGGGGTCCGGGGCGGAGCCCCGCGACCGCAACCCCGCCTCAGCGCTCGCCGAGCAACGGCCGCAGCTCCTTCGGCAACAGGTCCTCACAGGACTTCTGCGCCGCACCGGTCAACGCGTCCGCCCGGCACTCGTAATAGTCGGCGTACACGAGCTTCGCCGTGAACAGCGACGCCACCATCGCGAGCGCGAGCGCCCCCGTGACCAGGCCACTGATCGCCGCCGTCGTCTGCGGGCGCGCCGCCTCGGAGCCCGCGGGGCGGGCCGCCGCGGGGGCCGGGGTGTCCGGGTCCGCCGGGCGGGGCTTCATGCGCAGCGCGCTGACGCCCCAGTACAGGGCGAGCACGCCCAGCAGCAGCGCCACGTAAGGCCAGCTGAAGAGGGCAAAGAAGAAGCCCCACATGCCGGAGAGCAGCGCGAAGCGCGCGCGGCGCTGCGCCGGGTCCGTCGGGTCCCAGCGCATGCCGCCGGGGCCCGGTCCCTGCCCGCCGTTCTGCCCCTCGGGGCCGCCGTTCCCGCCGTTGCCCGGACGGTCGCCGAAGCGGCCGCCCTGGGCGCGGCCCGGCTGCCGGTCGCTCCACTGGCCGCCCCAGGGTGCGCCGCCCCCGCCCTGTCCGGAACCGGAGTCCGAGTCGGAGTCCGAGCCCTCCGGGCGGCGCGGCTGCCACGGCCTGTCGGGCGTGCCCTCGGCCGGCGGTGCGAACGGATTGCTGTCCCGGGGCTCGTCCGATTCCTTGGACGGCGGCGACGGCGGCGTGGGTCGGCCTTCGCGCGGCAGGACGGCGCCGGTGGGCAGCGTGAGGCGAAGGCTTCGGTCCGGCATCAGATGTGCGTCTTCCCCTAGGTCGTCGGTCACGGGACCGCTGGTGCGGCTCGGCGTGGCGCGTTCTTCACGTCAACGTCCGATGGCCGCCCAGCGTTCCGTTCCGCCGACGCTACCTGGCGGCCCGGCCCCCGTCCCGTGGGGGCCGTCGGCGATGCCGGTATCGTTGCAGCCGGTCGGCCGCTTCGTAGGGTTCCCCGTATCGGGGAAGGCGAAGCGTTCATGCGAACGCACAAAGACGCTGCCCCACAGGCCGACCGCGCACCGTAGCTCCCCTAGAAAGGGCCCCGTCGTGGCCAAGGCCAAGCGCCTCGTCGTGCTGGTCTCCGGATCAGGAACGAATCTCCAGGCACTCCTCGACGCGATCGCGGCGCAGGGGACCGACGCGTACGGCGCCGAGATCGTGGCCGTCGGAGCCGACCGTGAGGGCATCGCGGGCCTGGAGCGCGCCGAGCGCGCGGGCCTGCCCACCTTCGTGTGCCGCGTGAAGGACCACGCCACCCGCGAGGAGTGGGACCGGGCGCTCGCCGAGGCCACCGCCGCGTACGAGCCGGACCTGGTGGTGTCCGCGGGGTTCATGAAGATCGTGGGCAAGGAGTTCCTCGCCCACTTCGGCGGGCGGTTCGTGAACACGCACCCCGCCCTGCTGCCCAGTTTTCCCGGTGCGCACGGTGTGCGGGACGCGCTCGCGTACGGCGCCAAGGTCACCGGATGCACCGTCCACTTCGTCGACGACGGCGTCGACACCGGCCCGATCATCGCCCAGGGCGTGGTCGAGATCCGGGACGAGGACGACGAAAGCGCTCTGCACGAGCGCATCAAGGAAGTCGAGCGCACGCTGCTCGTCGATGTCGTGGGGCGGCTCGCCCGTCACGGCTTCAGCATTGAGGGACGAAAGGTAGTTATCCCGTGAGCGCCGAGAACAAGCGGCCCATTCGCCGTGCACTGGTGAGCGTCTACGACAAGACCGGCCTGGAAGAGCTCGCGCGCGGGCTCCACGAGGCGGGCGTCGAACTGGTCTCCACCGGCTCCACCGCCGGGAAGATCGCCGGAGCCGGCGTGCCGGTCACCAAGGTCGAGGAGCTCACCGGGTTCCCCGAGTGCCTCGACGGCCGCGTGAAGACCCTGCACCCGAAGGTGCACGCCGGCATCCTCGCCGACCTGCGCCTGGAGGACCACCAGAAGCAGCTCGCCGACCTCGGCGTGAAGCCCTTCGACCTGGTGATCGTGAACCTGTACCCGTTCCGGGAGACCGTCGCCTCCGGCGCCACCCCCGACGAGTGCGTCGAGCAGATCGACATCGGCGGCCCCTCGATGGTCCGGGCCGCCGCCAAGAACCACCCGTCGGTCGCGATCGTCACGAGCCCCGAGCGGTACGCGGACGTCCTCGCGGCCGCCAAGGACGGCGGCTTCGACCTCGCCACCCGCAAGCGCCTGGCCGCCGAGGCGTTCCGGCACACCGCCGAGTACGACATCGCGGTCGCGAGCTGGTTCGCCGGCTCCTACGCGCCCGCCGACGACTCGCAGTTCCCCGAGTTCGTCGCCGCCGCCCTGGAGCGCAAGAGCACCCTGCGCTACGGCGAGAACCCGCACCAGCCCGCCGCCCTCTACGTCGACGGCTCGGGTGCCGGTCTCGCCGAGGCCGAGCAGCTGCACGGCAAGGAGATGTCGTACAACAACTACACGGACACGGACGCCGCGCGCCGTGCCGCGTACGACCACGAGGACCCCTGCGTCGCGATCATCAAGCACGCGAACCCCTGCGGCATCGCCGTCGCCTCGAACGTCGCGGAGGCGCACCGCAAGGCGCACGCCTGTGACCCGCTGTCGGCGTTCGGCGGCGTCATCGCCGTGAACCGGCCGGTCACCAAGGAGATGGCCGAGCAGGTCGCCGAGATCTTCACCGAGGTCATCGTCGCGCCCGACTACGAGGACGGCGCCCTCGAGGCCCTCACCAAGAAGAAGAACCTCCGCGTCCTGAAGGCCCCGGCCGCGCCCTCGCACCCCGCCGAGGTCAAGCCCATCGACGGCGGCGCGCTCCTCCAGGTCACCGACCGCCTCCAGGCCGACGGCGACAACCCCGCCTCCTGGACCCTCGCGACCGGCGACGCCCTCTCCCAGGGCGAGCTGGACGAGCTGGCGTTCGCCTGGAAGGCCTGCCGCGCGGTCAAGTCCAACGCGATCCTGCTCGCCAAGGACGGCGCCTCCGTCGGTGTCGGCATGGGCCAGGTCAACCGCGTCGACTCCGCGAAGCTCGCCGTCGAGCGGGCCGGTGAGGAGCGGGCGCGCGGCTCGTACGCCGCCTCCGACGCGTTCTTCCCGTTCCCCGACGGCCTGGAGATCCTGACCGCCGCGGGCGTCAAGGCCGTGGTGCAGCCGGGCGGTTCGGTCCGCGACGAGCTGGTCGTCGAGGCCGCGAAGAAGGCGGGCGTGACCATGTACTTCACGGGCACGCGCCACTTCTTCCACTGATCCGCGGCAGCTGATCCACGGCAGTTGATCAGCGCAGCGCACGACGAAGGGCCCGCCGGTCGAGACCGGCGGGCCCTTTCGTTCGCGGACCGCGTCAGGAGTTCGTGACGACGGCCGTCTTCGCGGCCTTGTCGTGCCAGCCCTGAAGGCGGCCCGACTTGTCCCAGAACGGGGACAGGTAGACGAGCAGCGCACCGATGTAGCAGACGAACGCGCCGACCATCGGGATCAGGTAGCGCACGAGCGCCGCGCCGAAGCTCGGCTTGGCACCGGTCTCGGCGTTGATGACGCGGACGCCGACGGCGAGCTTGCCCAGGGTGGCGCCGACCGTGGAGATCATGATCGCTTCGTAGAGGAACATGATCGCCGCGAGGACACCCAGGACCGCGAACATGGCGACGATCACATTGGACGACGCGTCGTTCACGCAGGACTCGTAGTCCGACGCGTACGGGTCGCAGTCGCTGACCGACGACGCGGATCCGACGAGGCCGACGACGGAGACGATGCCGTAGATGACACCGATCAGCGCGCCGTCGATGGCGCGGGCGCCGAGACGGCGGCCCATCGAGGCGGGCGCGCCAGGACCCGACTGCGGGAAGTAACCGCCCGGGCCGCCCTGCTGCGGGTACGCGCCGTACGGCTGCCCCGGCTGCTGTTGCTGGGGGTACCCGTAGGGCTGGCCGGGCTGCTGCTGCTGCGGGTAGCCGTAGCCCTGCGGCGGAACGCCCTGCGGCGCCTGCTGGGGGTACGGGCCCGGCTGGGGCGGCTGCTGGCCGTAGGGGTTGTTCTGCGGCGGCTGCTGGGGCTGCTGGCCGTAGGGGTTGTTCGGATCGCCGAAACTCATGGCGCGTGTTCCTCCGTTGACTACGCGGGGACGACGCGGACAGCGAAGAGGAACGGGCCAGGTACCTGGCCGCGCGAGTAAACGGACTCCCCCGAGCTGCCCCCCTGCCGCCGCCTCCCAGTCACTCCCGCGGCAATGCATCGGTCATGTTCCCGCGCGCGCGGGAAGACTGTCCAGCCGACGGGTGTACTTGTTGTGCAAGTGCAATGTGGGGCGCCCGGAAGAGCGTGGTGTCAAGCGAAGGTACGAGAACCGGCCAGGGGCGAACTTGGGTCATGACACACCGCCCTGCGAGAATGGCGCCATGACCGCCCAGATTCTCGATGGCAAGGCCACCGCAGCCGCGATCAAGTCCGATCTGACCGCCCGCGTGGCGGCGCTGAAGGAGAAGGGGGTCACGCCGGGGCTCGGCACGATCCTCGTAGGGGAGGACCCCGGAAGCCAGAAGTATGTCGCGGGCAAGCACCGTGACTGTGCGCAGGTCGGCATCGCGTCGATCCAGCGCGAGCTGCCCGCGACGGCCACGCAGGAGGAGATCGAGGCCGTCGTCCGCGAGCTCAACGAGGACCCGGCCTGCACCGGCTACATCGTCCAGCTCCCGCTGCCCAAGGGCATCGACGAGAACCGCGTCCTGGAGCTGATGGACCCGGACAAGGACGCCGACGGCCTGCACCCCATGAACCTCGGCCGCCTCGTCCTCAACGAGCCGGCGCCGCTGCCCTGCACCCCGTACGGCATCATCACGCTGCTCCGCAAGCACGGCGTGGAGATCAAGGGCGCGGAGGTCGTCGTCGTCGGCCGCGGCGTCACCATCGGCCGCCCGATGCCGCTGCTGCTCACCCGCAAGTCCGAGAACGCGACCGTGACGCAGTGCCACACCGGCACCCGCGACCTGTCCGCGCACCTCAAGCGGGCCGACATCATCGTGGCCGCCGCGGGCGTGCCGCACCTGGTCAAGCCGGAGGACGTGAAGCCCGGCGCGGCCGTGCTCGACGTCGGTGTCTCGCGCGACGAGAACGGCAAGATCGTCGGCGATGTGCACCCCGGCGTCGCCGAGGTCGCGGGCTGGATCTCGCCGAACCCGGGCGGCGTGGGACCGATGACCCGTGCCCAGCTCCTCGTGAACGTGGTCGAGGCCGCCGAACGGGACGCGAACGGTGTCGGCTGACGCGGCGGGCGCCGCCATGGGGGCCGAGGGTGCCGCCGAGGACGCGAAGAAGCCCGGCAGCCGGCGCTTCCCGCTCTTCACGCGCGACACCGCCCGCCCCGAGGGCGGCGGCCGGGCCGCCGGCGGGGACGCGCCCGCGCCCGCCCGCCAGTGGCCGCTGATCGCCGTGCTCTCGGTGACCGCGCTCGGGCTGCTGCTCACGGCCTTCGGGCTGTTCCGCGTCGGCACGATGCTGGTCGGGATCGCGCTGATCGGCGGGGCCGTGCTGCGCTGGCTGCTGCCGGACGTCGGGATGCTGGCCGTGCGCTCGCGCTTCACCGACATGATCACGTGCGCGGGCCTCGGCATCGTCATCGTGCTGCTGGCGATGATGGCGCAGCCCAACCCCTGGCTGACGATTCCGTTTCTTCAGGACACGCTGCACTTCACGGTGCGCTGAGTCGTCGACGGGCCGCCGATGAGCCGTCGGTGAGCCGCTGACGACCCCAAGTGACAGGCGGGGCCTCCCCATTGGAGGCCCCGCCTCCTTTTGTGGTGATCTCCGGCACGTTCTCGGGGTTTTCCGCACGCAGGGCCCGGTGCACGCTGTCGAATGACCCCATACGCCCCCGGACCGGGAACTGACATCCTGGTTTCCCGCATCCCAATGGGTAGCCAGTGGGGGCCGAAGCGCGACGCGCGGCGCGGGGGAACACGGCTCGCGGGGGGAATAGGGGGAAGGGCGATATGCCTCGTTGGAAGGCGCTTCCGGATGAACTCGACCCACAGGTCAGGGAGTTCGCCGGGCAGTTGCGCCGGCTTGTGGACCGCAGCGGCCTGGGGATCGCCGCGCTCGCGGACCGTACCGGGTACAGCAAGACCTCGTGGGAGCGGTACCTGAACGGGAGGCTGCTCGCGCCCAAGGGTGCCATCGTCGCGCTCGCCGAGGTGACCGGCACCAATCCCGTTCATCTGACGACGATGTGGGAGCTCGCGGAGCGCGCGTGGAGCCGCTCCGAGATGCGCCACGACATGACCATGGAAGCCATCCGGATATCCCAGGCGCGGGCCGCGCTGGGCGAGTTCGGGGGGCCTGCGCAGACCACGCAGACCAAGCCCGCCAAGCCCGCCAAGGCCGCGAAGCCCGCCAGGCAGGCCGGACCCGCCGAGCAGGCCAGGGCGAAGAGCCCGACCGTCCCGCCGCAGGCGGCGGCGCCGAGCGTGGACCAGTTCGGCCCGCCGCCCGTGCTGTCCCCGCAGGGGCCCCCGCCGGGTGCGGTGCCGGGCGGCGGGGGCGGCCGCCGCAGGCTGCTGATGTTCGGGGCCGGGGCCCTGGGCGCGGCCCTGATCATCGCCATCGGCTTCTTCGTGCTGAACGGGAAGGGGGGCGAGCCCGAGGCCAAGAAGTCGCCCTCGCCGAGCGCGAGCGCGCCCCAACTGCCCGCGGGCGTCAAGTGCGTGGGCGCGGGCTGCGGCGGCAAGGACCCGGAGGCCATGAACTGCGGCGGCGACCTCGCCCTGAACTCGACGGAGGCCGTGATCGGCTCCGTCACCGTCCAGGTCCGCTACAGCAAGACGTGCAAGGCGGCGTGGGGCCGGATCCAGGGCGCGGCGCCCGGGGACGTCGTGCGGCTCCAGAAGGGGACCGCGTCCTCGAAGAAGGGCACGGTCAGCGCCTCGGACACGGACGCGTACACACCGATGATGGCCGTGGACGCGGCCTCCGACGTCAAGGCGTGCGTGACGCTCGCGAGCGGACAGAAGGGCTGCACCAAGTAGCTCCGCACGAACGGGGCATGGCCGCGCCGCTTCGGGGAAGGCGCAGCACTACCCCCACGGGAGCGCGCAGGAGCACCCCCACGGCGGCCGCCTGAGCCAACCTCTCCCGGGCTCGGCGGCCGTTCCTGTGTTCGGGTGCTGGTGCGCGCGAGTGTGCTGTGGGGCGGGCCACATGTACCTGTGGTTCCCCTTCGGGCGGGGCGCGATAGCCTGACGAACGGATCTCTTGATACCAAGAGATCGATCAAATTGACCTGCTGTCCTTACGGAGAACGCCATGACCCGCACTCCCGTGAATGTCACCGTCACCGGCGCCGCCGGCCAGATCGGCTACGCACTGCTCTTCCGCATCGCCTCCGGCCAGCTGCTCGGCGCGGACGTGCCGGTCAAACTGCGTCTCCTGGAGATCACCCCGGCGCTCAAGGCCGCCGAGGGCACCGCCATGGAGCTCGACGACTGCGCCTTCCCGCTGCTTCAGGGCATCGAGATCACCGATGACCCGAACGTCGCCTTCGACGGCACCAACGTGGGCCTCCTCGTCGGCGCCCGCCCGCGTACGAAGGGCATGGAGCGCGGCGACCTCCTCGAGGCCAACGGCGGCATCTTCAAGCCGCAGGGCAAGGCCATCAACGACAACGCCGCGGACGACGTCAAGATCCTGGTCGTCGGCAACCCGGCGAACACCAATGCGCTGATCGCCCAGGCCGCCGCCCCGGACGTACCGGCCGAGCGCTTCACCGCGATGACCCGCCTCGACCACAACCGCGCGCTGACCCAGCTCGCGAAGAAGTCGGGCGCCACCGTCGCCGACATCCAGCGCCTGACGATCTGGGGCAACCACTCGGCGACCCAGTACCCGGACATCTTCCAGGCCACGGTCGCGGGCAAGCCCGCCATCGAGGCCATCGGCAACGACGAGAAGTGGCTGGCCGAGGACTTCATCCCGACCGTCGCCAAGCGCGGTGCCGCGATCATCGAGGCCCGTGGCGCGTCCTCCGCCGCCTCCGCCGCCAACGCCGCCATCGACCACGTGCACACGTGGGTGAACGGCACGGCCGAGGGCGACTGGACCTCCATGGGCATCCCGTCGGACGGCTCGTACGGCGTCCCGGAGGGCATCATCTCGTCCTTCCCCGTCACCACGAAGGACGGCAAGTACGAGATCGTCCAGGGCCTGGAGATCAACGAGTTCTCGCGCACGCGCATCGACGCGTCCGTGCAGGAGCTGGTGGACGAGCGCGAGGCCGTGCGCGGCCTGGGCCTCATCTGAGTTCCGCCCTCGCTTGAGCCCTGCTTCCCGCGGGGCGGGAACCGCCCGTGGCGGGTCGATCACGACCCGCCACGGGCGCTTTCGTTTGTCCCGTTTTATTCTGCGCTTACGGTGATGCAGCGCACTTTTGGTCAGCGTTCGCGCATGCTTTCCCCGGCCCAGGGCAGGGGCCTGCATCGTCACCGTAGAGAGCGCCGAAAGGGCGTTTGCGGTGACCGGGGGACATTCCCGGAACGGAAGGCGAAGCAGGTCGTGTCAGTGCAGAACACCATTCATGTCGACGGAGAGTGGCGCGGGGCCGCAGCAGGGGCCACGCGCGAGATCCTCGACCCTGCGGATGCCAAGCCGTTCGCCGTGATCGCCGAAGGCGGCACCGAGGACGCGGACGCCGCCATCGCCGCGGCCCGCAAGGCCTTCGACGAGGGCCCCTGGCCGACGACGCCCGTCGCCGAGCGCGCCGCGCTCCTGCGCCGCGTCGCCGACCTCCTCGTCCGGGACCGCGAGAAGATCGGCCTCCTGGAGAGCCGGGACGCGGGCAAGACCGTCGAGGAGGGCCGCGTCGACGTCGACTGCGTCGCCGACGCCTTCCGCTACTTCGCCGACCTCGTCATCGGCGAGGGCGCGGGCCGCGTCGTCGACGCCGGGTCCGACGACATCCACAGCGTCGTCGTGCACGAGCCCATCGGCGTCTGCTCCATGATCACGCCGTGGAACTACCCGCTCCTCCAGGCGAGCTGGAAGATCGCCCCGGCGCTCGCCGCGGGCAACACCTTCGTCATCAAGCCGAGCGAGATCACGCCACTGACCACGGTCGTCCTCATCGAGCTGCTGGTCGAGGCCGGGCTTCCGCAGGGCGTCGCCAACATCGTGACCGGGCCCGGCGCCACCGTCGGCGCCCGCTTCGCCGACCACCCCGACGTCGACCTCGTCTCCTTCACCGGTGGCCTGGTCAGCGGCACCAAGGTCGCGCAGGCCGCCGCCGCGGACGTCAAGAAGGTCGCCCTCGAACTCGGCGGCAAGAACCCGAACGTCGTCTTCGCCGACGCCTGCGAGAGCGACGAGGACTTCGACACCGCCGTCGACCAGGCGCTCAACGCCGCCTTCATCCACAGCGGCCAGGTCTGCTCCGCGGGATCCCGCCTCATCATCGAGGAGTCCGTGCGCGAGCGCTTCGTCGCCGAGCTCACCCGCCGCGCCGAGAAGATCCGCCTCGGCCGCGGCACCGAGGAAGGCGTCGAGTGCGGCCCGCTGGTCAGCGAGCAGCAGCGCGACAAGACCGAGGGCTACGTCGCCTCCGCGCTCGCCGAGGGCGCCGTGCTGCGCTGCGGCGGCAAGCGCCCCGAGGCCTCCGACGTGCGGCCGGCCACCGGCTACTTCTACGAGCCGACCGTCCTCGACCAGTGCCACCGCGAGATGCGCGTCGTCCGTGAGGAGACCTTCGGGCCGATCCTCACCGTCGAGACGTTCCGCACCGAGGACGAGGCCGTCGAGCTCGCCAACGACACCGAGTACGGCCTTGCCGGCGGTGTGTGGACCACCGACGCGGGCCGCGCCCGCCGCATGGCCCGCCGCCTGCGCCACGGCACCGTCTGGATCAACGACTTCCACCCCTACCTGCCGCAGGCCGAGTGGGGCGGTTTCGGGAAGAGCGGCGTGGGCCGCGAGCTGGGCCCCGCCGGGCTCGCCGAGTACCGCGAGAGCAAGCACGTGTACCAGAACCTGGCGCCGAAGCCGGTCCGCTGGTTCGCGGGCTGACCGCCCCCCACCCGCCCTCGTACGCCCCCATTAAGCGAAGCACCTTGCAACGCCTTGGAGTTGAGCAGAGCAATGTCTGAAAACACCTACGACTACGTCATCGTCGGTGGCGGCACCGCGGGATCGGTGATCGCCTCCCGGCTCACCGAGAACCCGGACGTCACCGTCGCCGTCATCGAAGGCGGACCCAGCGACATCGACCGCGACGACGTCCTGACGCTGCGCCGCTGGCTCGGCCTGCTCGGCGGTGACCTGGACTACGGGTACACCACCACCGAGCAGCCGCGCGGCAACTCGCACATCCTGCACAGCCGCGCCAAGGTGCTGGGCGGCTGCTCGTCGCACAACACGCTCATCTCGTTCAAGCCGCTGCCCGGCGACTGGGACGAGTGGGCGGCCGCGGGCGCCGAGGGCTGGGACCACAAGACGATGGACCCGTACTTCTCCAAGCTGCGCAACAACATCGTGCCGGTCGACGCCAAGGACCGGAACGCGATCGCGAGCGACTTCGTCGAGGCCGCGCAGGCCGCGACGGGCGTCCCGCGCGTCGAGGGCTTCAACAAGGGCGCGTTCAAGGACGGCGTCGGCTTCTTCGACCTCGCGTACCACCCCGAGAACAACAAGCGCTCCAGCGCGTCGGTGGCGTACCTGCACCCGCACATGGAGGCGGGCGACCGCCCCAACCTGACGCTGATGCTGGAGACCTGGGCGTACAAGCTCGAGTTCGACGCCACGGACGCGGGCCTGACCGCGCGCGGCGTGCGCGTGCGCGGCAAGGACGGCGTCGAGAAGCTCGTCTCCGCGCGCACCGAGGTCCTCGTGTGCGCCGGCGCCGTCGACACGCCGCGTCTGCTCATGCACTCCGGCATCGGCCCGAAGGCCGACCTGGAGGCCCTGGGCATCCCGGTCCTGCACGACCTGCCGGGCGTCGGCGAGAACCTGCTCGACCACCCGGAGTCGGTCATCGTCTGGGAGACGAACGGGCCGATCCCCGAGAACAGCGCGATGGACTCCGACGCGGGTCTGTTCATCCAGCGGGACCCCGAGGCCACGGGCCCGGACCTGATGTTCCACTTCTACCAAATCCCGTTCACGGACAACCCGGAGCGCCTCGGCTACGAGAAGCCCGAGCACGGGGTGTCCATGACGCCGAACATCCCCAAGCCGAAGAGCCGCGGCCGTGTCTACCTGACCAGCGCGGACCCCGAGGTCAAGCCCGCCCTCGACTTCCGTTACTTCACGGACGAGGACGACTACGACGGCAGGACCCTCGTCGACGGCATCAAGATCGCCCGCGAGATCGCCAAGACCGAGCCGCTGGCCGGCTGGCTCAAGCGCGAGGTCTGCCCCGGCCCCGACGTCACGGACGACGAGGCGCTCAGCGAGTACGCGCGCAAGGTCGCGCACACCGTGTACCACCCCGCGGGAACTTGCCGCATCGGTGCTGCGGACGACGAACTCGCCGTGGTAGACCCCCAGTTGAAGGTCCGCGGGCTGCAATCCATCCGTATCGCCGACGCGTCCGTCTTCCCGACGATGCCCGCGGTGAACCCGATGATCGGGGTGCTCATGGTCGGGGAGAAGTGCGCCGAACTGCTGGGTGGTGATGCGTGATGAACGCGACTGTGTCCTCCATGTCCTCCGCTTCCTCCGCGGGCGCCGGTGAGCGGACCGATTCCGGGTCCGAGACCGTGTTCGCCGTGCGCAACCTGTGGAAGGTCTTCGGACCGAAGGCCGACCGCGTGCCGGGCCAGGCCGAACTGGCCGACCTGAACGCCGCCGAACTGCGGGCGAAGACCGGCTGCACGGCCGCCGTGCGCGACGTCTCGTTCGACGTGAAGAGGGGCGAGGTCTTCGTTGTCATGGGCCTGTCGGGCTCCGGCAAGTCGACCCTCGTCCGCTGTCTGACCAGGCTCATCGAGCCGACCTCCGGCAAGCTGGAGATCGACGGCGAGGACGTCCTCGGCATGGACAAGTCCCGCCTGCGCGAACTGCGCCGCCACCGCGCGGCCATGGTCTTCCAGCACTTCGGCCTCCTGCCGCACCGCACGGTCCTCGACAACGTCGCGTACGGCCTGGAGATCCAGGGCGTGGGCCGCGCCGAGCGCCGCGCGAAGGCCATGGAGGTCGTCGCGAAGGTCGGCCTCGACGGCCTCGAGCAGCGCCGCCCCGGGCAGCTCTCCGGTGGCCAGCAGCAGCGCGTCGGCCTGGCGCGTGCGCTCGCCGTCGACCCCGAAGTCCTCCTGTTCGACGAGCCGTTCAGCGCGCTCGACCCGCTGATCCGGCGGGACATGCAGGAGGAGGTCGTGCGCCTGCACCGCGAGGAGGGCCGCACGATGGTCTTCATCACCCACGACCTCCAGGAGGCGCTGCGCCTCGGCGACCGCATCGCGCTGATGCGCGACGGCAAGGTCGTCCAGCTCGGCACGCCCGAGGAGATCGTGGGCGCGCCCGCCGACGACTACGTCCGCGAGTTCGTCCGCGACGTGCCGCGCGAGCAGGTCATGACCGTACGCAGGGCCATGCGGCCCGCCGACGCGGACGAGGCGGACCGCGGTCCCTCGATCGAGGCGGGCGCGACCGTGTCCGAGGCGATCGAGGCGGTTGCTTCCAGCGGGTTCGCGGTGCGGGTGGTGGACCAGGGTGAGTGTGTCGGCGTGGTCGACCATGAGCTGCTGCTGGGTGTGGTGGCGGGGGTCTCCTCTGACGACGCCGGCACCGGGCCTACGTCTCGGGGCTCTGCCCCGGACCCCGCTCCTCAATCGCCGGAGGGGCTTGATGTGGCCGACGCGGGCGAGAAGCCCGGCGAGGGTACGGAGGCGGGCTGATGGCTACCGCCGTATCGGCCGGCTCGGCCACCAGTACCGCTGAGCAGCCCCGTCCGTTCTGGCGCAACCGCGCCCTGGGCAAGATCGTGCTGCTCGCCGTCGCCGCCGCGATCCTCGTTCCGCTGGTCAACGCCAAGTGGTCCAGCGGAACGTGGCCGCACGCCCTCACCGTCGACCTCACCAAGCCCCTCGGCAACGCCACGGACTGGGTGATCGACAACCGGGACACCAACCCGCTGTTCCTGTACTTCTTCGGCCACCTCAGCAACGCCGTGGTCGTCTCCGTGCGCGCCGTCTACCTGCTCCTGCTGGCACTGGGCTGGGCAGGCGTCACCGCGGCGGCGGGCCTCATCGCCTGGCGCGTGGCCGGCTGGCGCCTCGCCGCGTCCGCCGTTGTCGCGCTCCTGGCGTGCGGCGCCCTCGGCATGTGGGTGCCCACCATGCAGACGCTGGCGCTCATGGTGATCGCCGTGGTCGCCTCGGTGGTCCTGGGCGCGCTGCTCGGCCTCGCCTCCGGTCTCAGCGACACCATGTACCGGGTGCTGCGCCCGGTCCTCGACACCATGCAGGTGCTGCCCGCGTACGCGTACCTGCTGCCGGTCGTCCTCGTCTTCGGCATGGGCGTCCCGGCGGCCGTGTTCGCCACGGTGATCTACGCCGCCCCGCCGATGGCCCGCCTCACCGCGCTGGGCCTGCGCTCCGCGGACGGCGGCGTGATGGAGGCCGTCACCTCGCTCGGTGCCACGGCCCGCCAGCGCCTCTTCTCGGCGCGGCTGCCGCTGGCCCGCAAGGAACTCCTGCTCGGTCTCAACCAGACGATCATGATGGCGCTCTCCATGGCCGTCATCGCCTCCGTGATCGGCGCGGGCGGCCTCGGTGACCGCGTCTACCAGGCGCTCGCCTCCGTCGACGTCGGCGCCGCGCTCGCGGCCGGCATCCCGATCGTGCTGCTCGCCGTGATCCTGGACCGGGTCACGGCCGCGGCCGGGGCGCGGATGGGCTCGCACGACCCGTCCGGCCTGCACTGGAAGTGGGACGTGCTCGCCGTCGTCGTCGGCACCGGCGTGATCGCGGTCGTGGGCCGCCTCACCGACCGCCTCGACTGGCCCGACGCCTGGACCGTGAACATCGCCACGCCCGTCAACGACGCGGTCGACTGGATGACGGACCACCTGTACTCCGGTGTCCCGTACATCGGCGGCACCGCCGACTGGGCCGCGCACTTCACCACCGGCATCCTCAACCCGGTGCGCGACGGCCTCACCTGGCTGCCCTGGTGGTCGGTGCTGCTGATCGTCGCCGCGCTCGCCTGGCTGATCGGCACCTGGCGCACCGCGCTCACCGCGGTCCTCGCGATGGCGGGGGTCGGCGTCCTCGGCGTGTGGAAGCCGTCGCTCGACACCCTCTCGCAGGTCCTCGCGGCGGTCGCCGTCACGCTGGTGCTCGGCTTCGCGATCGGTATCGCGGCGGCCCGCAGCGAGCGCTTCGAGCGCGTCCTGCGTCCCGTCCTCGACGTCTTCCAGACGATGCCGCAGTTCGTGTACCTGATCCCGGTCGTCGCGCTCTTCGCCGTCGGCCGCGCCCCGGCCGTCGCCGCGGCGGTCGTCTACGCGCTGCCCGCCGTCGTCCGCATCACCACGCAGGGTCTACGACAGGTGGACCCGGCCGCGATGGAGGCGTCCCGCTCCATGGGCGCGACCGCGGGGCAGCAGCTCCGCCAGGTCCAACTCCCGCTCGCCAGGCCGGCCTTGCTGCTCGCCGTCAACCAGGGCATCGTCCTGGTCCTCGCCGTCGTCATCATCGGCGGCCTGGTCGGCGGTGGCGCGCTCGGCTACGACGTCGTGTTCGGCATCGCCCAGGGCGACCTCGCCACGGGCCTCGTGGCGGGCGCCGCGATCGTCTGCCTGGGCCTGATGCTGGACCGGGTGACGCAGCCGACGGAACGCCGCGACCGCGGTGGAAAGGGGGCGTGACATGCGTATCCGTACGCGTATGACGCCGCTCAAGGCAGTCGTGGGAATCGGTGTGCTGCTCGCGGCCACCGGCTGCGGCGCGGCCGACATGACCAAGCAGTCCTCCCCGTTCGCCAACGCGCAGGGCGCCAAGACGGTGACCCTCTCGGTCCAGTCCTGGGTCGGCGCGCAGGCGAACGTGGCGGTCGCCCAATACCTCCTGGAACACGAACTCGGCTACCGGGTCGACACGGTCCAGGTCGACGAGGTTCCCGCGTGGGACGCCCTCAGCCAGGGCCGCGTCGACGCGATCCTGGAGGACTGGGGCCACCCCGAGCAGGTGCAGCGCTACGTCAAGGACAAGAAGCTGATCCAGCCCGGCGGCGACCTCGGCGTCACCGGCCACATCGGCTGGTTCGTCCCGACGTACTTCGCGAAGAAGCACCCGGACATCACGAACTGGAAGAACCTCAACAAGTACGCCGACCAGTTCAAGACGGCGGAGAGCGGCGGCAAGGGCCAACTCCTCGACGGCTCACCGTCGTACGTCACGAACGACAAGGCGCTGGTGAAGAACCTGAACCTGGACTACCAGGTCGTCTTCGCTGGCTCCGAGGCCGCCCAGATCACGCAGATGAAGCAGTTCGCCAAGGCGAAGAAGCCCTTCCTCTCGTACTGGTACACGCCGCAGTGGCTCACGAAGCAGGTGCCGATGACGGAGGTGAAGCTGCCCAAGTACAAGGAGGGCTGCGACGCCGATCCGCAGAAGATCACCTGCGCCTATCCGACGACGCCGCTCCAGAAGTACCTCAACACCAACTTCGCCAAGAACGGCGGCGAAGCGGCGCAGCTCCTGAAGAACTTCAAGTGGACGACGGACGACCAGAACGAGGTCTCGCTCCTGATCGCCGACAAGAAGCTCACGCCGGAGGCCGCCGCGAAGAAGTGGGTCGACACCCACAAGTCGACGTGGAAGCAGTGGCTCCCGAAGAAGTAGCCACGCTTGCTGTCCCGCCCCGGGGCCCCGACCGCACCCCGCGGCCGGGGCCTCGGCGTCGTTCGTGAGGGGGACTGTGACGCGTAACGACGAAATGCTTGGCGTCAGCCGTCACAGTCCACGCTGTAGCGCAGCTTTGCGCGCCTCCCGGTCGCTGCTCAGGCGATCGAGCCCGCCGCGCGCGCCACGCTCGGCGAGCCGGGCGTAGGCGGCTCGTCGACGACGGCGCCGTCTCTCTTCTTCCAGCACGGTGTCGATGTCACGTCCCTCCGGTGCCCGCACGGCACCCCCGGCACAGTCCGCCCGGCAGGGCATCGGGCCGACCCGGGCGGCCGCAGTCCGTGCACTCCATGAGGCCTCGGCGGGCAGACTGTGCCGGGGTGGCGGCGGGGGTGAGCCGGACCCGGTGCGGTGGCAGCTTGTCGCGCAGGCGGCGAGCGACGAAGGCGCGGGGGGAGTGGACGACGCCGGGCAGACCGGCCGTCATGGCCTGAGTGAAGAGCTGCGGGTCGGGTTCGCGCGCCAGCCATTCGGCGGCGGCCGGTTCCAGGGCCGCGCAGTCCGCTGCGGAGAGGGGCAACCGGGGTTCGCGGAGGCCCAGTTGGGCGAGACGTCGGTAGGCATCGGTCCGGGTTGGCCGCTCCTGCTCGCGTTCCGGCTCCGGTACGTCACCGTCGAGGAACCGGGTCCACCACTCGTCGCTGCGCGCGATGCGGGACCAGTACGTGTGGAACACCCAGCGGGTCGTACCGCTCTCGGTGCCGAGGTCGGACAGCCGGCGTACGCGGCGCAGATGCCCTGCGGCGGACAGCTCGTTGAGCGCGGACCGTACGGCTGCCTGCCCGTAGAGAGGCTGGACCTTGGCGAGCGTCTTCGCGTCCATGGCGGCGTGCTCGGGGAGCGCGTCGACGAACCCGGCGAGATAGCGGGCGCGGAGGGGGAGGTGGGCGAACGTGTCGCGCCGGAGGGGGCCTTGGTCCGGGGTTCCGCGTTTTCCGTAGCCGGGGTTGGCCATGGGGTGTGCGGCGGAGGGCATGGCGGGGATAGGGTTTTGAGCAGCCACGAGATCGCCCTTTACGGTCTTGGTGGTCAGACCCCGGCGGGTGTTCGCAGCACCCGACCGGGGTTGTTTGTTGCGGCGAACGCTAGAGGTTCGCAACCCTGCGTCGCAACCTGGTCGCGGAAAGTCATGTCGACTGGCTGTGGCGGAAGTTGAGGACGGAAGGGCGGGAGGGTGGGCTGAGACCCAACCACCCATTCCCTTAAAGCAAAGCTCGGATCTCGACCGCCGGAGCTCGAAGCTCAGGTGCTCCGCACGCGATCCAGGAAGCGGTTCCAGGCGGCCGGTTCGGCACTGAAGCTCGGCCCTTGCGACCCGAGCTTCGAGTCGCGGACGTGGATACGGGTGGGGGTGCGGGCGGCTTCGAGGCATTCGCCGCCCTGGCTGTCGCTGTAGCTGGACTTGAACCACGTCAGGCGGGCGTTCACTGTGCCTCCGCCACCTTTCTGATGAACTCGGCCGAATCCTCGGGGCTCAGGGCGTGCATGCGGATCATGTCATGGGAACGTGTGAGCGCACTGACTTTGTCCGGGTCGGCGTACAGGGTGCTGGTCTCCGGCCCTTCCACGTACGCATAGTGCTCGTGGTCGGCCGTCTCCAGCAGCGCGATGGCCCCGTTGAGCGCGACACCGTAGGCCCGCCCGAACGGCAGCGCTTGAATCGACACGTTCCGCAACGCGCCTACGTTGAGAAGGTGTTGCAGCTGCCGTTGCATGACGGCGGCCCCGCCCACATCCGTGCGCAGTGCTGCTTCGAACATCACGAAGCTGAACATGACGCCCGGCCGGGCGGTCAGTGCCTCCTGCCGCTTGAGGCGCCCGGCGACACGTTCCTCGACCGTCTCGTCGTCGAGCGGTGGGGAACTGGCGCCGATGAGGGCTTTCGCGTAATCCGGAGCCTGCAACAGGCCGGGGATGAGGAGAGGTTGGTACACGCCGACGGCAATGGCGTCCTTCTCCAGCGCCATGTACTCCTGGGAACGCTGTGGATGTGGCTCCGGCTTCAGGTACTCCTGCGCGGCGAGGATCTTCCCACCCGCACCGCACAGTTGATCGGCGATCTGGAGCAGCCGCAGGGTCGGCTTACGACGCCCGTTCTCCATGGACTTCACGTACTCGCAGCCGTACCCGGCCTCCTTCGCCAGTATCTCGCGGTCGATCCCCGCTTCCGTGCGCCACATCTTGATCTGGCTGCCGCAGTACCGCCACGCGAGATTGGTCTCCGTCGACGTCGACATGCGCACGCACTCCTCAACCGGGGTCACGGGAGGTACAACTACCCGCTGTACCCGGGCCGTTACTCCCGAGGTTACGCGCGGGAGGCGAGCGTGGGGGCCATGCGAGCAACCCCCCGCCCCACGGCGGTCCCCCAGGACATCGAATGGCGCTTCCCGCGCCACGCGCGCAGCGTCGCGAGAGCCCGCCGCCTCTTCCGCGAACAGGCCACCTCCTGGGGCCTGCCGCCCGACACGACAGACACGGCGGAACTCCTCCTCAGCGAACTGATGACGAACGCGTACCGCCACGCGAAGGTCCCACCGGGCCGCGAGATCCGGGCCCGCGCGTTCCTCGACGGCGGCCTCCGCGTGGAGGTGACGGACGCGAGCCCGGCGCTCCCCGCCCTGCGCACGCCGTCCGTGGGGGGAGGAGTCGGGCCGAGGCCTGACGCTGGTGAGGCTGCTCGCGGACAGCTGGGGAACGCAGCCGCGCGAGGCCGGCGTGGGCAAGACGGTCTGGTTCGAACTGGGGTCCACGTCCTGAGGGCAGGCCGCACTGCATAAGCTCTGGCCATGACCTTCGGCCCGCCCCCGCCAGCTTTCGGTCCCGCGGCAGCGCAGCCGGAATGGTTCGCTCCGACGCCCGTGGAACAGCGCCTGTACGAGGCGAAGGCGCGGGGGCACTGGGCGGCGTACTACGAAGTACTGGCAGGCGCCGACCTGTTCTTCCGGGTGGTCCCGGACGAGAGGGGCGAGCTGGTGCCCGACCTCCGCGAGGACCCGCGGACGGGAGCGCCCGTGCTGTACCTGTACACGGACGGCATGCTCCCCGTGCCGTCGGCGGACCAGCTCTTCAAGATCGTGTGGCTGAAGATGTTCGCGGACTGGCGCGACATCCCGCTCACCCTCGTCGTGGACGCGGGCAGCCCCTGCGAGACGGTGCTGTACACGGCGCCCCCGCACAACGCGCCCTGGCTGACGATCGCCCGGCGGGCGAGCAACCCCGACTTCTCGGGCACGGTACGCGCACTGCGGGTCGGTGGCCCGCTGCACGGACCGGTCGCGCACGGCCTCGCGTGCGGGGCCCTCATGAGCGTGAAGAACGGCAACCTGTGGAACGCCCTGGGCTTCCACGGCAACGGCTACGAAACCGAGCGCGAGCAGCTCGAACGCTGGTGGGGAGTGACCTCGCGCGCGGAATGGCAGGACGCGCTGCGGCGACTGCTGGCCCGCGAAAACCTCAGCCCGGTCTGGGAGTTCGCACTCGACCTGCGCCACAGCATCGCCCGGGACTTCGGCGGCCACGTGGAGACGGAGTACTGGCGGGAGGCGGCGGCGAACGTCCTGCGCGCACGGTCCGAGGGCGCCACGCTCCTCACCCCGGACGGCGTCACCCGCACCGACCCCCGCCCCGAGTCCGAGGTCCGCGCGCAGATCGCGGGCGTCCAGCACCTCATCGGCCGGATCACCCGCTACGAGGCCCGGATGCGCGCCGACGGCATCCTCGCGGAGGGCCGGTACGTCCGCTCCGTGGACGCGTGGGACCTGGGGCGCGGCGCGAGCATGGCCTGCTGGGGCGTCGGCGCGCGCTACGGCACGGTCGAGGAGGCCGAACGCGCGGTGATCGAGGTGGGCGAACAGTCCGCGGTCACCTACAGCTCCTGGGAGGACTTCTCCAGCGGCTACATCCTGGGCCGCTGCCTCCACTTCGACGAGGAACGCTTCGGCAGCTGGTACAAGGAAATGCTCACAGCCCACCGGATCCTGACAACGGACCCGGCCAGCCCCTGGCTCAACATCCCATTCAATTAGGGAAGCCGGAGGAGCGACTGTGACGCCTGACGACGAACGGGTTGTTCTAGGCCGTCACAGTTCCCCTTCTTGAGGAAGCGATCCTCCGATGGCCACCCGGAGCCACGCCTCGAAGTCCGTCACCCGCCCGGTTCTCGGCGCACCCCCTCCGCGATCTCCCTCACCGCCCCCATCGCCCTCCGCTGCAACCCCGGCCCGAACGTGATGCGGGTCGCGCCCAGTTCGCCCCACTCGCGCGGCGACGGGCCGCCGGGAGGGGCGCCCACGTTGATCGGGCCCTCGATGGCGGCGCGCAGGGCCGGGACGGCGTCCGCTGGGGCGCCGATCGGGTAGACGCAGTCCGCGCCCGCGGCGACGTACAGACGGGCGCGTTCGATCGCCTCGGCGATCGGGTCCGACGCGCCGCGGATGAACGTGTCGATGCGGGCGTTCAGGACTATGGCGGTGCCGGACGCGGCGCGGACTTCCGACAGCCAAGATGCGTGCTGGTCCGGTGACTTGAGGGTGCCATCGGGTGCCGAGTCCTCCAGGTTGCAGCCCACCGCGCCCGTCTCCAGGAGGCGTTCCACCAGTTCCTTCGGCGGGAGGCCGTAGCCGCCCTCGATGTCCGCCGACACCGGCACCGACACCGCGCGCACGATCCGCCGGACCGCCGCGAACATCTCGTCCGCCGGGGTCCGCCCGTCCTCGTAGCCGAGTGAGGCCGCGACCCCGGCGGAGGGCGTCGCGAGGGCCGGGAAGCCGGTTTCCTCGAAGACGCGGGCGCTCGCCGCGTCCCACGGGCCGGGGAGGACCAGCGGGTCGCCGGGGGAGCGGCCGTGGTGCAGGGCGCGGAGCGTATCGGCTGCGCTCGGACTCACCATGCGGGGCCTCCCGGTTCGATGCGGCGGCTCACCATCAGCCGGTTCCAGGTGTTGATGACGGTGATCGTCGCGATGAGGTGGGCCAGTTCGGGGGCCGTGAAGTGCTTGGCCGCCGACTCGTACACCTCGTCCGGGACGCCGTCGTCCGACAGGAGCGTAATCGCCTCCGTCAGGGCGAGCGCAGACCTTTCCCGGTCGTTGAAGGCCGCCCCCGCCTCCCGCCACGCGCCCAGCATCGCGATGCGCTTCGGGCTCTCGCCGTACGTGTCGACCGCGATGTCCACGTGCATGTCCAGGCAGAACGCGCACTCGTTCAGCTGCGAGGCGCGGATCGACACCAGTTCCGCGAGCACCGGGTCGCCGAGGCCCTTCTTCGCCGCCGCGCTCAGCGACTGCACAGCCGTACGGACCCCGGCATCCAACTCCCGCGTACGAAACGTCACTTGAAGTCGCCCGGCGTGTAGTGGCCCGGCGACTGGCGGGTCGAGACGCCGAACCGGTTCCAGGCGTTGATGACCGTGATCGCGGCGATCAGCTGGGCCAGCTCCTTCTCGTCGAAGACCTTGGCCGCCTTCTCGTACACCTCGTCCGGCACGAAGCCGTCCGTGAGGACCGTGATCGCCTCGGTCAGTTCGAGGGCCGCGATCTCCTTCTCCGTGTAGAAGTGCTTCGACTCCTCCCACGCGCTGAGCTGGATGATCCGCTCGACGCTCTCGCCCGCCGCGAGGGCGTCCTTGGAGTGCATGTCGAGGCAGAGCGCGCAGCGGTTGAGCTGCGAGGCGCGGACCTTGATCAGCTCGGCGATCTTCGGGTCCACGCCCGCGCGGGCGGCCGCGTCCAGCTTGATCATCGCCTTGAAGACCTCGGGGGCCTGGCGGGACCAGTCGAGGCGGGGGGTGTGCTCGTGGGCGTATTCCGGGCTCGTGTTCGTGTTCGCGTGCGGGTCCGGGCTCGTGTTCGTGTTCGTGTTCGTCATGCTTCGAAGCTACGAGGGAAGCGGCCCAGGAGTATGGTCCATTTACGTGGAAGAATCTTGGGCCAATTCGGTCTCCGGGCGGGCGCTCGGCATCGATCTGCATCTCGACCCGGGCCCCTCCGGAGGGGTCCGTCGCGGGCTCACCGACGCGCTCCGCGAGGCCGTACGCGGCGGCCGGCTCGCCCCCGGCACCCGGCTGCCCGCCTCCCGCACCCTCGCCGTCGACCTCGGCCTCGCCCGCAACACGGTCGCCGACGCCTACGCCGACCTCGTCGCCGAGGGCTGGCTCACCGCCCGCCAGGGCTCCGGCACCCGGGTCGCCGAGCGGCCGGGACGGGCGCCGACCCCGGCCCGCCCCACGAACCGCGTGCCCTTCGCCGGGTACCGCCACGACCTCCAGCCCGGCCGCCCCGACCTCGCCTCGTTCCCGCGCGCCGAATGGCTCAAGGCCGCCCGCCGCGCCCTGACCGCCGCCCCGAACGACGCCCTCGGCTACGGAGACCCGCGCGGCCGCCCCGAACTGCGCGCCGCCCTCGCCGGCTACCTCGCCCGGGCCCGGGGCGTACAGGCCTCGCCGGAGCGGATCGTCGTCTGCGCCGGGTTCGTGCAGGGCATGATCCTGCTCGGCGAGGTGCTGCACCGGCGCGGCGTGCGCGACATCGCCGTCGAGTCGTACGGGCTCGATCTCCACTGGGAGTACCTGACCCGGCCGGGGCTGCGCACCCGGCCGCTCCCCTTCGATGAACAGGGCGCGGACGTAAGGGAGTTGAGCGACGAGGGGGCCTGCCTGCTGACCCCCGCCCATCAGTTCCCGCTCGGCGTCGCCCTGCACGCCCGCCGCCGCGCCGCCGCCGTCGACTGGGCGCGCCGCACCGGCGGGCTGATCCTGGAGGACGACTACGACGGCGAGTTCCGCTACGACCGCCAGCCCGTCGGTGCCCTCCAGGGCCTCGACCCGGACCGCGTCGTCCATCTCGGCACCACCAGCAAGTCCCTCGCCCCCGGACTGCGGCTCGGCTGGATGGTGCTGCCCGCGCCGCTCCTCGACGAGGTCGTCGCGGCCAAGGGATACACCGACTGGTCCTGCGGCGTCCTCGACCAGCTCACCCTCGCCGAGTTCCTGGAATCGGGCGCGTACGACCGGCATGTGCGCGCCGCGCGCCTGCGCTACCGGCGCCGCCGCGACCAGCTCGTCGCCGCCCTCGCCGAGCGCGCCCCGGACGTCCGCGTCAGCGGCATCGCCGCCGGACTGCACGCCGTACTGGAACTCCCGCCCGGCACCGAACGATCCGTGGTGCAGGCCGCCGCCTGGCAACGCCTCGGCGTCAACGGCCTGGCCGCCTTCCGCCACACGGACGCGACAGCGCAGGCGCCGGACGCCCTGGTCGTCGGCTACGGCACCCCGTCCGATCACGCGTGGCCGGGCGCGTTGGATACGCTGTGCCGCGTCCTGCCCTAGGGCGGGCCACGAACCACGTACACGCACGCACCGGGGGAGAACTTCATGACGGACAACACCACGCAACGACGGCTGCGCTCCGGCACCGTCGCGCTCGGCGGAGTCGGCCTGCTGGCCGCCGCGCTCACCGCCTGCTCGTCCGACGTCGACAAGCGCTGCATCGACCGCGGCAGCTACAACGCCTCCAAGGGCTACAAGGTCGTCTCCGACAAGTACTGCAAGTCCTCGTCCAGCACGACCGGCAAGTCCTCGGTCAACGGCAGCTGGTACTACGGCGGTTCGAAGAAGGGCAGCCGCGTCGGCGGCGGCTCCTTCACCAAGTCCTCGGGCGGCGGTGTCACCCGCGGCGGCTTCGGCAGCGGCGGCAAGGGTGGAAGCTCCGGCGGCTGAGCCGGCCGGAGACACCGATGAAGCGACACACCATCACCCCGCGCCCCGGCTGGCAGCAGACCGTCGAGGAACAGGGGCTCATCTACCCGCTCACCCGCTACCCCGACGACTCGCTGCGCCCCTACTGGGACGAGAGCGCCTACTACGAGTTCTCCCTCCCGGAGGTCGAGGCGCTCGAAGAGGTCGTCGAGGAACTGCACCGCATGTGCCTCGCCGCGGCCGAGCACATCGTCCGCCACGACCGCTTCGCCGACCTCGGCATCACCGACCCGCGCATCGCCGCCGCGGTCGCCGAGGCCTGGCAGCGACGGGCCGAACTCCCGTCCGTCTACGGCCGGTTCGACCTCCGCTACGACGGAACCGGTCCCGCGAAGCTGCTCGAATACAACGCCGACACGCCCACCTCCCTGGTGGAGGCCGCCAGTCCCCAGTGGTTCTGGATGGAGGAGCGGTTCCCCGGCGCCGACCAGTGGAACTCGCTCCACGAGCGGCTCGTCGACGCCTGGAAGAAGCAGGCCGCGCTGCTCCCGCCGGGCAGCCCGCTCTACTTCGCGCACTCCTCGGCCGACGAGCTCGGCGAGGACCTGATGACCGTCGGCTACCTCAAGGAGACCGCCGAACAGGCGGGCCTGGAAACCGACTGGATCTCCATGGAGGAGATCGGCTGGGACAGCATCTCCGAGCGGTTCGTCGACAACCAACTCCGGTACATCCGCAGCTGCTTCAAGCTGTATCCGTGGGAGTGGCTGACCACCGACGCGTTCGCCGAGCACGTCATCGGCGGCCTCGACAACGGCGGCGGCACGGGTACGACGATGTGGATCGAGCCCGCCTGGAAGATGCTGCTCAGCAACAAGGCGCTGCTCGCCGTGTTGTGGGAGCTGTACCCGGACCACCCGAACCTGCTGCCCGCCTACCTCGACGGGCCGCGCGAACTCGCCGCCGCCGACGGTCCCGGCTACGTGTCCAAGCCGCTGCTCGGCCGCGAGGGCGCGGGCGTCGTGATCCACGCGCCGGGGAGCACCCCGGGAACGGGAGCGCCCGAAGAGCCCTGCTGCTACCAGCAGTTGAGCGAACTGCCCGACTTCGACGGCAACCGCGTCGTCCTCGGCGCATGGGTCGTCGAGGACGAGGCGGCCGGCTTGGGCATCCGGGAGTCGGCGGGGCTCGTCACGGACGAGTACGCCCGCTTCCTGCCCCACGTCATCCTGTGAGCCGTTGAGTATGCGAAAAAGGGCTTACGCCCCGAGCACCGCCCGGAGCTGATCGAGGCCCCAGTCCAGATCGTCCTTGCTGATCACCAGCGGCGGGGCGATCCGGATGGTGGACCCGTGGGTGTCCTTCACCAGGACCCCGCGGTCCATCAGCTTCTCCGAGATCTCCCGGCCCGTCCCGAACGACGGGTCGATGTCGACGCCCGCCCACAGGCCGCGCCCGCGGACCTCGGTGACCTTCCCCGTCCCCGTGAGCAGGCCCAGCTCGGCGTGCAGATGTTCGCCCAGCTCCGCCGCCCGCTCCTGGAACTCCCCGGTGCGCAGCATCGCGATCACCTCAAGGGCGACCGCGCACGCGAGGGGGTTCCCGCCGAACGTCGACCCGTGCTCGCCCGGTCGGAACACCCCGAGCACGTCCTTGCCCGACACCACCGCCGACACCGGCACGACCCCGCCGCCGAGCGCCTTGCCCAGTACGTACATGTCCGGGACGACGCCCTCGTGCTCGCACGCGAAGGTGCGGCCCGTGCGGCCGAGGCCGGACTGGATCTCGTCGGCGATGAAGAGGACGTTCCTCTCGCGGGTCAACTCCCTTACGCCCGCCAGGTATCCGGGCGGCGGGACGAGCACGCCCGCCTCGCCCTGGATCGGCTCAAGGAGCACCGCCACCGTGTCGTCCGTGACCGCGGCCCGCAGCGCCGCCAGATCCCCGTACGGCACGATGTCGAAGCCCGGCGTGTACGGGCCGAAGTCGGCGCGCGCCTCCTCGTCGGTGGAGAAGCTGACGATGGTCGTCGTACGGCCGTGGAAGTTGTCGGAGGCCACCACGATGCGGGCCCGGCCGTCCGGCACACCCTTGACCCGGTAGCCCCACTTGCGGGCGGTCTTCACCGCCGTCTCGACGGCCTCCGCGCCGGTGTTCATCGGCAGCACCATCTCCATGCCGCACAGCTCGGCGAGCTGCGTGCAGAACGCGGCGAACCGGTCGTGGTGGAACGCCCGCGAGGTCAGCGTCACCCGCTCCAGCTGGGCCTTGGCGGCCTCGATCAGGCGGCGGTTGCCGTGCCCGAAGTTCAGCGCCGAGTAGCCGGCCAGCATGTCGAGATAGCGGCGCCCCTCGACGTCCGTCATCCACGCGCCCTCCGCGGTCGCGACGACGACGGGGAGCGGGTGGTAGTTGTGCGCGCCGTGCTCGTCGGAAGCGGTGATGAAGTCCTGTGTGGCGGGTCCTGCGGGGGTCGATGGAGTCACAGAAGTCACGGGATCTCCGTTCGTCGCGGCTCGTAGCAGTGCTCGTAGCGCTGTGGGTGAGGCGGGCTCGTGGCCCCTTCCTATCGTCGCTCGGGATGTGGACGCGGAAACCTCGCCGGACGACGCGCCCGGTACTGTGAGGGCAGGGCCGTGACTGGCGCGCTGGGATGGGATCGACCATCGGGGAGCGGCCCGTGCAGTGTGTGCCGTGCGCCTGGGCCGACCCGTGAACCGACCGTGTCCGGAGGCTGCCCCATGACCGAAACCCCGCTCACCCCCGAATCCACCGCGTATCGCGCCGCTCTCGACGTCGTGCGTGCCGTGGAGCCGCGCGTCGCCGACGCCATCGGGCAGGAGCTCACCGACCAGCGCGAGATGCTCAAGCTGATCGCCTCGGAGAACTACGCGTCCCCGGCGACGCTGCTGACCATGGGCAACTGGTTCAGCGACAAGTACGCCGAGGGCACCGTCGGCCGCCGCTTCTACGCCGGCTGCCGCAACGTCGACACCGTCGAGTCGCTCGCCGCCGAGCACGCCCGCGAGCTGTTCGGCGCGCGGCACGCGTACGTCCAGCCGCACTCCGGGATCGACGCGAATCTGGTCGCCTTCTGGGCCGTGCTCGCCGACCGCGTCGAGGCGCCGTTCCTCGCGAAGACCGGCGTCCGGCAGATCAACGACCTCACCGAGGCGGACTGGGCCGAGCTGCGGCGCGCCTTCGGCAACCAGCGGATGCTCGGGATGTCGCTGGACGCGGGCGGCCACCTCACGCACGGTTTCCGGCCCAACATCTCCGGAAAAATGTTCGACCAGCGCTCGTACGGGACCGACCCGGTGACGGGGCTCGTCGACTACGAGGCGCTGCGCGCGCAGGCCCGCGAGTTCAAGCCGATGATCATCGTCGCCGGATACTCCGCGTACCCGCGCCTGGTGAACTTCCGGATCATGCGGGAGATCGCCGACGAGGTGGGCGCCACGCTCATGGTCGACATGGCGCACTTCGCGGGCCTGGTGGCCGGAAAGGTGCTCACCGGCGACTTCGACCCGGTGCCGCACGCGCAGATCGTCACCACGACCACCCACAAGTCGCTGCGGGGCCCGCGCGGCGGCATGGTGCTGTGCGACGACTCGCTGAAGGACCAGGTCGACCGGGGCTGCCCCATGGTGCTCGGCGGCCCGCTGCCGCACGTCATGGCGGCGAAGGCGGTCGCCCTCGCGGAGGCGCGGCAGCCCGCGTTCCAGGACTACGCGCAGCGCATCGTCGACAACGCGCGGGCGCTGGCCGAGGGACTCATGCGGCGGGGCGCGACGCTGGTCACCGGCGGTACGGACAACCACCTCAACCTCATCGACGTGGCGTCCTCCTACGGCCTCACGGGGCGCCAGGCCGAGTCCGCGCTGCTCGACTCCGGCATCGTCACCAACCGCAACGCGATTCCGGCGGACCCGAACGGGGCCTGGTACACGTCCGGCATCCGGATCGGTACGCCGGCGCTGACCACGCGGGGGCTCGGTACCGGTGAGATGGACGAGATCGCGGGGCTCATGGACCGTGTGCTGACGGCCTCCGAGCCGGGGACCACGAAGTCCGGGGCGGTGTCGAAGGCGAGCCACGTGCTGGAGCCGAAGGTCGCGGACGAGGTGGCGGGGCGCGCAGCGGACCTTCTTTCCGGGTTCCCGTTGTACGGCCAGATCGACCTGGGCTGAGCCCCTCCGGGGCGTGGGGCAGGTGGTCGGCCTCACGCCACGGGGCTCCGCCCCGGACCCCGAGCCTCAATCGCCGGCGGGGCTTGATGGTCTACAGGTCGACCAGTTCGTGGCGTGGTTCCCGGGGGCCTCGGTCCCGCATGCGTATCCAACACGCCGCACCGGCCGCCGCGAGGCCCGTGGACAGGCCTGCCAGGCCCCACCACCACGGGTTCCGGGTGGGCCGCTCCTCGGGGGCCTCGGTGGTGGGGAACACGCCCGACCGGGTCAGCTGGTCGACCAGGGGGCGGGACGCCTGGTGCCAGCGGAGGTCGTCGTCGTTCACGTCGACCATCGGGTCCGTGCGGATCCACGGCGTGCCGTCCTCCGCGACGATCAGCTGGTCCTGGCGCTCGATGAGCGTGTCCGTACCGGGCGCCCGGTGGGTCTGGGGCCAGCCCGCCACGCCGGTCAGGCCCCACACGACCGTGGCCACCACGGGCGGGAAGCGCCCCTCCTGCCAGTCCTCCGGCACCCGCTCCGTCACCGTGTCGAACCCCGTCGTCAGGCGCTCAAGACGGGCGAAGTTCCGGTCCTCCTCGTCCAGGGAGACCGAGGGACCCGCCGCGGCCCCCGGCGCGATCACCACCGCCAGATCCGGCACGTCCATCCCGGAACGCGGATCGGTCGGCCGCGCCCACGCCCCCGGGGCCGCCGCGAGCAGCAGCGTCACCACCACGAGCAGCACCCGGACCCACCGGAGCCCACCCCCTCGTACGTACTGCATCGCCACCCCCGTCGACGCGCCCCCGCGTGACTCCCGCCACATCGTCAAGCTACCGGCGCCCACTGACAACGACCAGGCCGCGCGTCACCCGGCAGAGGACCTTTGGCCGCTGCGGAGCTGTGTGGCGCACCTGAGACAATGAGGCACATGGCCTCTGATGTTCGCCCTCGTGTGCTCTCCGGGATCCAGCCCACCGCCGGCTCGTTCCACCTCGGCAACTACCTCGGCGCGGTCCGCCAGTGGGTGGCGTTGCAGGAGTCCCACGACGCCTTCTACATGGTCGTGGACCTGCATGCGATCACCGTTCCGCAGGACCCGAAGGAGCTGCGGGCGAACACCCGGCTCGCCGCCGCGCAGCTGCTCGCCGCGGGGCTCGACCCGGAGCGCTGCACGCTGTTCGTGCAGAGCCACGTCCCGGAGCACGCCCAGCTGGCCTGGGTCATGAACTGCCTCACCGGTTTCGGCGAGGCGAGCCGCATGACGCAGTTCAAGGACAAGTCCGCGAAGCAGGGCGCCGACCGGGCGAGCGTGGGCCTGTTCACGTATCCCGTGCTCCAGGTCGCCGACATCCTGCTGTACCAGGCCGACCAGGTTCCGGTCGGTGAGGACCAGCGGCAGCACATCGAGCTGACCCGCGACCTCGCCACGCGCTTCAACGGCCGCTTCGGCGACACGTTCACGCTCCCGGCGCCGTACATCCTCAAGGAGACGGCGAAGATCTACGACCTCCAGGACCCGTCGATCAAGATGAGCAAGTCGGCGTCGACGCCGAAGGGCCTCATCAACCTGCTCGACGAGCCGAAGGCGACCGCCAAGAAGGTCAAGAGCGCCGTCACCGACACCGACACCGTGATCCGCTACGACGCGGAGAACAAGCCGGGCGTCAGCAACCTGCTCTCCATCTACTCCACCCTCACCGGTGCCGGTATCCCGGAACTGGAGGAGAAGTACGAGGGCAAGATGTACGGTGCGCTGAAGACGGACCTGGCCGAGGTCATGGTGGACTTCGTGACCCCGTTCCGGACCCGCACCCAGGAATATCTGGACGACCCGGAGACGCTTGACTCGATCCTGGCCAAGGGCGCGGAGAAGGCACGGTCCGTCGCCGCGGAGACCCTTGCCCAGGCCTACGACAAGGTCGGCTTCCTGCCCGCCAAGCACTGAGCCGAGCACGAAAGCGTTCCGTGGCGTTCCGTACGTACGCGACGCCGCCCGCCCGCCACACGACGACAGGAGTATGACGTGGGGACCGTAACGATCGGTGTCTCGATCGCGGTCCCGGAGCCTCACGGCAGCCTGCTCCAGGAGCGGCGCGCGGGCTTCGGCGACGCCGCGGCGCACGGCATTCCCACGCACATCACCCTGCTCCCGCCGACCGAGGTGGACGCCGGGGACCTCACGGCGATCGAGGCGCACCTGGAGGAGGTGGCCTCGGGCGGCCGTCCCTTCGCGATGCGGCTGTCGGGCACGGGCACGTTCCGCCCGCTGTCGCCCGTCGTGTTCGTGCAGGTCGTCGAGGGCGCCGAGGCCTGCACCTGGCTTCAGAAGCAGGTGCGGGACGCCTCGGGCCCGGTCTCCCGCGAGCTCCAGTTCCCGTACCACCCGCACGTGACGGTGGCGCACGGCATCGACGAGGACCTGATGGACCGCGCGTACGCGGAGCTCGCCGAGTACGAGGCGGCCTGGGCGTGCACCGGCTTCGCGCTCTACGAGCAGGGCGCCGACGGGGTGTGGCGCAGGCTGCGGGACTTCGCCTTCGGTACGTCGTCGCTGCCCGCGCAGACCTCGGGCCGCACGACGCGCGGCCCCCGGCTTCCCGCCCGGTAAGGACTGTCGGGTCGCGGTAAAGACTGTCGGGCCCCTGTAAGGACTGCCGGATCGCCTGTAGGGCCTGTCAGACCGGCAGTCGCCGGAACACCGGCCGTGGCACATGCCGCAGCGCCGACATCACCACGCGCAGCGTGCCCGGCACCCACACCGTCTCCGACCTGCGCCGCAGCCCCGTCTCGATGGCCACCGCCACCGCCTCCGGCGTCGTGGCCAGGGGCCCCTCCACCAGCCCGGCCGTCATCTTCGACCGTACGAAGCCGGGGCGGACGATCATGACGTGCACGCCCGTCCCGTGCAGCGCGTCCCCGAGCCCCTGCGTGAACGCGTCGAGGCCCGCCTTGCTCGAGCCGTAGATGAAGTCGGCGCGGCGGGCCCGCTCGCCCGCCGCCGACGACAGGACGACGAGCGAGCCGTGGCCCTGGGACTGAAGGGCCCGCGCGCAGACGAGGCTGGCGGAGACGGCGCCCGTGTAGTTCGTCTGGGCGACGCGGACCGCCGACATCGGGTCGTCCTCGTCGTGGGCCTGGTCGCCGAGGATGCCGAAGGCGAGCAGCACCATGTCGATGTCGCCCTCGGCGAACAGCTTGCCGAGCGTCTCCTCGTGCGCGGCGGGGTCCAGCGCGTCGAAGGGGACCGTACGGGTGTCCGCGCCCAGGTCGCGCAGCCCGGCGGCGGCCTCGTCGAGCGCGGCGGACGGGCGGCCCGCAAGCCACACGGTGCGGGTGCGCCGGGCGACGAGACGGCGGGCGGTGGCCAGCGCGATCTCGGAGGTGCCACCGAGGACGAGCAGGGACTGGGGTGTGCCGAAGGCGTCTTTCAACGGGGGCTCCAGGGAGGCGGGTCGGGCGGGCGTCGGGTCACAGGTCCAGGCGCCGTGACAGGTCCGAGCGGAACACCGCCCGCGGGTCCCAGCGCGCCCGCAGCGAGCGGAAGTCGTCGAGGCGCGGATACATGGCGGCGAGCAGCTCGGGGCGCAGCCTGGAGTCCTTGGCGAGGTGGACGCGCCCGCCCGCGGCGGCCACCTCCTCGTCCAACTCGTCGAGAAACGCGCCCAGTTCGGGCAGGTTCGCGGGGATGTCGAGGGCGAGTGTCCAGCCGGGCACCGGGAACGACAGCCAGCCCGGGTCCCCTTCGCCGAAGCGCTTGAGGGTGGCGAGGAGGGACGGGCAGCGGCGCTCGGACACGCGGCGCACGATGCGGCGCAGCGCCTCCTCCTGGCCGTGTCCGAGGGCGAACTGGTACTGCACGAAGCCGCCGCGCCCGTAGAGGCGGTTCCAGTGCGGGAGGCCGTCGAGCGGGTGGAAGAAGGCGGAGAGCTTGCGCAGTTCGCCGGTGCGGACGCGGGGCGCGCTGCGGTACCGGAGTTCGTTGAACAGGCCGACGCTGGTGCCGCCGAGCAGCCCGTCGGGGAGGAAGTCCGGGGCGGCGGGCAGGCGGGCGGGGCGGAACTCCAGCGGGGTCCTGCGGGCCCGGGCGGGCAGCGCGTCGAGCGGCGCGTGCGCCCCGCTCGTGAGTACGCCGCGGCCCGTCGCGGCGCCGCGCGCGAGCACGTCGACCCAGGCGGTGGAGTAGCGGTCGCGGTGCTCCGTGGCGGCGAGGCGGGCGAGCAAGTCGTCGAAGTCGGCGGCCCGTTCGGTGTCGACCGACATCAGTGACGTCTCCACGCGCCGCAGTTGGACGGTCGCCGTGAGGATGATCCCGGTCAGGCCCATGCCGCCGGCCGTCGCGTCGAACAGCTCGCTGCCGCGCTCCACGACGCGCACCCCGCTGTCGGCGGTGAGGAGTTCGAGCATGGGGACGTGGCGGGCGAAGGAGCCGTGGGCCTGGTGGTTGCTGCCGTGGATGTCGGCGCCGATGGCCCCGCCGACCGTGACGTAGCGGGTGGCGGGGGTGACCGGCACGAACCAGCCGAGGGGGAGGAGCACCTCCATGAGGCGGTGCAGCGACACGCCCGCGTCGCACAGCACGGTGCCGCCGGCGGCGTCGATGGCGTGGATCCGGTCGAGGCCCGTCATGTCGAGGACGGCCCCGCCCGCGTTCTGCGCCGCGTCCCCGTAGGCCCGGCCGAGTCCGCGCGCGATGCCTCCGCGGCGTCCCGCGGCGGCGCAGTCCCGGACCGCGAGGACCGCGTCCTCGTAGGAGCGGGGGCGGATCACGCGGGCCGAGGTGGGGGCGGTGCGGCCCCAGCCGCTGACCGGTACGGAGTGCGGGACGGCGGGGAGAGTGGATACGGGATCGGTAGCGGGGTCGGCAACCATGACCGTGACCGTATCGCCCGAAGGTGCGAAGTTTGTCGTAAACCTAGCGGCCCCTCACCGGAACGGGTGATCGAGACGGGAATGGAGGGCAGGCTGGGATCATGGATTGGCTGAAGAAACTCCCCGTCGTCGGGCCGCTGTTCGCCCGGCTGATGCGGACGCACGTCTGGCACGCCTACGAACGGCTCGACGCGGTCCGCTGGTCCCAGCTCGCCGCGGCGATGACGTTCATCAGCTTTCTCGCGCTGTTCCCGCTGCTCACCGTGGCCGCCGCGGTCGCCGCGGGCACCATGGGCCCCGACCAGCAGCGGAAGCTGGAGCAGACGCTCAGCGATCAAGTGCCGGGCATCTCCCAGCAGTTGGACATCGGGGCGCTGGTCGACAACGCGGGCACGATCGGCATCGTCGCCGGAGCGCTGCTGCTGTTCACGGGCGTGGGCTGGGTCGGCTCGATGCGGCAGTGCCTGCGGGACGTGTGGGAGCTGCCCGACCTCGACGAGAACCCCGTCATGCGCAAGCTCAGGGACGCCGGGGTCCTCGTCGGGCTCGGACTCGCGGGCATCGTGTCGATCGCGGCGTCCACGCTGGCGAACACGGCCGTCGACTGGACGGCCGACCAGATCGGCATCGACAAGGGGGGCTGGGGCGGGATACTGCTCCAGGCCGCCGCCTTCGGGATCGCGGTCCTCGCGGACTTCCTGATCCTGCTGTACGTCCTGGCGCTGCTGCCAGGAGTGCAGCCGGGCCGCCGCGACCTGGTCACCGCGGCGCTGATCGGCGCGGCCGGCTTCGAGCTGCTGAAGCTGGTGCTCAGCGGCTATATGAAGGACGTGGCGGCGAAGAGCATGTACGGGGCCTTCGGCACGCCGGTGGCCCTGCTCCTGTGGATCAACTTCACCGCGAAACTGCTGCTGTTCTGCGCCGCGTGGACGGCGACCGGCCGGGAGGGCCTGCGCAAGACGGAGCAAGCGGAGGCGGAAGCGGAGGCCAAGGCGGAGGAAGAGGCGGAGGAAGCAGAGGCCGAGGCGGAGGAAGAGGCCGAGGCCGAGGCCGAAGAAGCAGCCAGGGCCAAGGCCGAGGACGAAGCGAAGGGCATCAGCTCTTCGTGACCTTCAGCGGCCACTTCTTCCGCACCACGAACACCGCTCCCGCGAGCACCACGAGCAGCCCGCCCACGATCGCCAGCGCGACCCCGACCCCGCTGGAGCCGCCGGACGCGACGGATGCGTGCGCGGCCGACTTGGCGGGGCCCGCGTCACCGGCCCCCGGGGACGCGCCCGCGGGCGTCTCGCTCTTCGGCCCGACGAGATGGCCGACGGGGGAGACCTTGCCGTCGGCCTGGAAACCCCAGTCGAAGAGCCGCGCGGTCTCCTTGTAGACGGCCTGGCTCTCCTTGGCCTTGGGGTTCATCACGGTCACGAGCAGCACCCGGTTCCCGCGCTCGGCGACCCCGGTGAACGTGGCGCCCGCGTTCGTCGTGTTGCCGTTCTTCACGCCCGCGATGCCCTTGTACGCGGGCAGCCCCAGGGAGCCGGTGAGCAGGCGGTTGGTGTTCTGGATGCCGAAGCGCTTGGTGGTCTTCCCCTTCTTCTGCTTCATGGGGAACTCGGCGGTGGCCGTGGCGGCGTACTCCCGGAAGTCCTTCTTGTGCAGTCCGGACCGGGCGAAGAGCGTCAGGTCGTACGCGGAGGAGTGCTGCTCCGGCATGTCGTAGCCGTCGGGGCTGACGACGTGGGTGTCGTTCGCCTGCAACTCGTCGGCGTGCGCCTGCATGTCCTTGACGGTCTGCGCGACGCCCTGGTTCATGGCGGACAGCACGTGCACCGCGTCGTTGCCGGAGCGCAGGAAGACGCCCAGCCACAGGTCGTGCACCGAGTACGTGAAGCCCTCCTTGATGCCGACGAGGCTCGATCCCGCGCCCATCCCGGCCAGGTCGGAGGGCACCACCTTGTGCGTCGTCGTCTTGGGGAACTTCGGCAGCACGGTGTCCGCGAACAGCATCTTCAGCGTGGAGGCCGGCGGCAGCTCCCAGTGCGCGTTGTGCGAGGCGAGCACCTCGCCCGACTCGGCGTCCGCGACGAGCCAGGACTTCGCCGTCAGATCCTTCGGCAGGACGGGCGCGCCGCCCTTGAGGTTCACCTGTGTCCCCGGCTTCCCCAACTGGGCGCCGCCGACCCGGGACATCGACGCGGGCGGCTTGTCGTCCTTGTCCTTGTCCGCGGCGGCCGCCGGCAGCGCTCCGGCGAACGTCAGGGCGGAGGCGGCGAACAGCACCGCGGCCTTCTTGAAGTGCGACGTCGGTCGCGCAGCGTGGGAGTCGGGCACGCTGGTGAAGGTACCTGTACCTGCCCCGTAAGTCTCCACCGCTGCGTCCTGTGTTCGTCCCGACCCACCCCGGCGGCGGTGCGTGAGGCCGCGCGGCGATACTGAGGGCATGAAGCTCAGCCGCCCCGTGTCCTGGTTCCTGCTCGCCTTCGGGGTGTGGAGCTGGGTCATCTGGATCACTTTCGTCAAAAACCTCGTCAAGGACGGCAGCGGCCTCGCCTTCGACGACGCCGGGGATCCGACCGCGTACTTCTGGGTGCATCTGACGCTCGCCGTCGTCTCCTTCGTATTGGGGACGGTTGTCGGGGGCATCGGGTTGCGTTCCGTGCGCACACTGCGTCGGACCTCATAGGCGTACGGGCAGATGGTCGTCGTCTTCGTCCTCATCGCCGCCGCCGTCCTCGCGGCCTTCGCGGCCCTGCACTACTACGCGTGGCGCCGTCTCGTGCGCGGGACGACCGCCAAGGGCGGGTGGCCCAGAAGGTTCGGCACGCTGGTCTTCGTGGCCGGTCCTGTGCTGGTGTTCGCGGCGCTGGCGGCCGAGCGGGGCGGGGCGCCGTTCCTGTTGCAGCAGGTGCTGGCCTGGCCCGGGTTCCTGTGGCTGGCGTTCGCGCTGTACCTGCTGCTGGCGCTGCTCGTCGGGGAGGTCGTGCGGCCCCTGCTGCGGCGGTTCCTCGAACGTGGGGCGCCCGCTGCCGCCGTCGCCCCGGAGGGCGCCCCGGTGCGCGTTCCGGTGCCGGAGCTGCGGGAGCTGGAGCCGGTCCCCGGGCTCGCGCCCGCCGCGCCCGCGCCCACCCGCCGTCTCGTCCTCGCCAGGACCGTCGGCGCCGCCGCGACCCTGGCCGCGGCGGGCGTCGTGGCCGGTGGCGCGTACGGGGTGCTGCGCGGGCCGACGGTGAAGCGGGTCACCGTGCCGCTGGCCAAACTGCCGCGCGCGGCCCACGGGTTCAGGATCGCCGTGGTCAGCGACGTCCACCTCGGCCCTGTGCTCGGCCGGGGCTTCGCCGAGAAGGTCGTCGAGACGATCAACGCGACGCAGCCCGATCTGATCGCCGTCGTCGGTGACCTCGTCGACGGGACCGTCGAGGACCTCGCCCCGGCCGTCGCCCCGCTCGCCCGGCTCAGCGCCCGGCACGGCACGTACTTCGTCACCGGCAACCACGAGTACTTCTCGGGCGCCGACCCGTGGGTGGAGCACGTGCGCGAGCTCGGTCTGCGGCCGCTCGAGAACGCGCGCGCCGACATCGGGGCCTTCGACCTCGCGGGCGTCAACGACATCGCGGGCGAGAACTACGGCGAGGGCCCCGACTACGCGCGGGCGCTCGGCGACCGCGACACCTCGCGGGCCTCCGTGCTCATGGCCCACCAGCCCGTGATGATCCACGAGGCGGTGAAGCACGGCGTCGACCTCCAGCTGTCCGGGCACACCCACGGCGGCCAGCTGTGGCCGGGCAACTTCGTCGCGGGCGCGAGCAATCCGACCCTCGCGGGCCTCGACCGCTACGGCGACACCCAGCTGTACGTCAGCCGGGGCGCGGGCGCGTGGGGGCCGCCGGTGCGGGTCGGTGCGCCGTCCGACATCACCGTGGTGCAGCTGGCCTCGAAGCAGGCCTGAGCCGCGCCTTCCCGTTGGGGCCCGTCGTTTGGATCAGGCCCCAGGGCCCCAGGGCCCTACGCCTTCCTGCGGCGCCCCGTCGGCTTCGCGCGGCGGCGCAGGGCCAGCAGGCCGCCGCCCGCGAGGGCGGCGAGGGCCGCGGAGCCGCCGAGCGCCCAGTCGTCCCCGTGCGAGCCGCCGGACGGGCTCGACGCGGCGGGCCCCGCGCCCGCCACGCGCGGCTCGCGCGTCGGCTTGGGGCGCTCGCTCAGCGGCGTGGCCAACTCGCCGACCGGACGCACCTTGTCAGCGGCCGCGAAGCCCCAGTCGAGCAGCGCGGCCGTCTCCTCGTACACCGCCTCGTAGCCGGACTTCGGGTGCATCACGGTGACGAGGAGGGTGCGGCCGCCGCGGGTCGCGGCTCCGGTGAAGGTGTTGCCCGCGTGCGTCGTGAAGCCGTTCTTGACGCCGATGAGGCCCTCGTACGGGGCGACGCCCTGCCCGGTGAGCAGGCGGTCGGTGTTCTGGATCTGGAAGGTCTTGGAGCCGCCCGCGGGGAAGTCGGCGACCTTGGTGGCGCAGTAGCCGCGGAAGTCGTCGTTCTTCAGCCCGGCGCGCGCGAAGAGCGTCAGGTCGTACGCGGAGGAGACCTGCCCGGGGTGGTCGAAGCCGTCCGGGCTGACGACGTGCGTGTCGTTCGCCCGGAGGTCCTTCGCGCGGGCCTGCATCTGCGCGACGGTCTTCTCCACGCCACCGTTCATGTTCGCGAGCACATGCACCGCGTCGTTGCCGGAGCGAAGGAACACGCCCTGCCACAGCTGGTGCACGCTGTACGTCGTCCCGGCCTGGACGCCGACGAGGCTGGAGCCGAACGGTATGTCCGCGAGGTCCTCGGCCGTCACCCTGTGCTTCAGCGCGCTGTCGAACTTCGGCAGCACGGTGTCCGCGAACAGCATCTTCAGCGTGGAGGCCGGCGGCAGCCGCCGGTGCCCGTTGTACGAGGCGAGCACCTCGCCGCTGTCGTTGTCGGCGATCAGCCAGGCCTTCGCGGCGAGCTTCGGCAGCTTGGGCGCCCCGGCCCGGTACCGGACCTGGACGCTCGACGCCGCCGAGGCGGGCGGTGCGGGCAGGGCGAGGGCCGCGGCCGCGCCCGCCCCGATACCGAGGGCGCTGCGGCGAGTGACGTGTGCGGGCGAAGCGGAAGGGGTGGTGCCGGGCATTCCGTGAAGGTACAGGCCAAAGGGCGGGTAAAGAGCGGCGGGTCCTTATCGGCTCAGGGGCCGCGTTATCCCCGGCAGGAAGTCGATGAACAGCTCGTGCACCTCGAGGACGAGCGGCCGCAGCACCCGGAACCGGGCGAGTGCCACGCCCCGCGTCGTGAGGCGGGCGCCCCGGTCGGCGAGCCGCCGGCTGCGCTCGCGCCCCTCGGAGCTGTCGAACACCCAGTACAGGACGAGCCCCATCTGGGACAGCCACATCAACTCCGGGAGGATCTCCGCCAGTTCGGCGGGCACCTTGGCCTTCGACCCGGCCAGCACCTCCCGGTGCAGCTCGATCGCGGTCTCCCGGGCGTGCTGCGACTCGGCGGAGAACGGGCTGAGCGGGGAGTCCGGGTCGGCCGCGTTCTTGAAGAACTGGGCCGCGAACTCGTGATACGGCTCGGCGATCTCCAGCCAGGCCCGCAGGACGCCCGCGAGCCGCGCCTGGAGGTCGGTCTCCGTGTCGAGCACGGACCGGACCGCCGCCTGGTGCTCGGCGGTGATCCGGTCGTAGAACCCCTGGATCAGGTGTTCCTTGCCCCCGAAGTAGTAGTACGCGTTGCCGACCGAGACCCCGGCCTCCTGGGCGATGGCCCGCATCGTGGTCTTGTCGTAGCCCCGCTCGCGGAACAGCCGCATCGCGGTCTCCAGGATGAGCGCCCGCGTCTGCTCGCTCTTCGCGGGCTTCTCCGGGCCGGACGGCCTGCTCGCGCTCTTCTTCAGGGGTTCGTCTGCTGACACGGCCCCGAGCCTAATCGGCCGTGCGGCAGCCGCTGTCGCAGGCGGGCGGCTCGCTCCCGGAGCCGGGCGCCACGTAGTACCAGCCGCCGCTCGGGTCGTACGTCCAGCCGTCCCGCCGCCGGTACGCCCCGCCCCCGGCCTGCCGCGCCTGGTGCGTCTCCCGGTACTTGGCCGCGCCGAGCACCGCCTGCTTGGCGAACCGCATCCCCATGGGTGTCGCCATCCGGTGGGAGGTGGCCCGGTACTCGCGCAGCGCCCACATGCACACGACCCAGGCGGCGGAGTCCCGGTAGAGCTGGCCGCCGTCCCCGATCACGGTGATATCGGTGAGGGTCGCGGCGTGGTCGAGGTCCGGGTAGCGCCGCCGCGCCTCCGGCGAGCCCGCCGGTACGAACTCCAGGGGCACGAGCTTGCGCTGCTTGGCCAGCCAGTTGCGGGCGAAGGTGCACAGCGGGCACTCGGTGTCGTAGAGGACCGTGAGCCGGCGGACCGGGGCCACCCCCGTGGCACCCCGGGCCGCCGACCGCGGTGCCGCCGTCACCGCAGTCACGCTCCGGCCACCGGAGCGGCCCAGCCCTGCGGCGGGACCGGCGGCTGCTGCTCGTTCTCCATGATGCCGCGCCGCCGGATCTTGTTGAGGACGTAGACGTTGCCGAGGTGCATCACGCCGAGCACCAGCAGGACGACACCGAGCTTGGTGGACAGCGCCTCGAACACCTCGCGGGTGCTGGCGATCGTGTCGTCGCCGCTCAGGTACAGGGCGACGAAGCCGAGGTTGACCAGATAGAAGCCGACCACCAGCAGGTGGTTGACGGCCTCGGCGAGCTTCTCGTTCCCGTGCAGCACATCGGCCAGGAAGACCCGGCCGTTGCGGCTCAGGGTGCGGGCCACCCAGACGGTCAGACCGATGCTGACGACGAGGTAGACGACGTATGCGACGACTGTGAGGTCCATGCCCCACCCTCCTTGAACGCGTTCAAAAACGCTGACGGTCATGAATGTAGACCCGTTTTTGAACATGTTCAAGCGAGAGTTGTCGGTGTGACCGGGAACGTGACCAGGGCCTCAAACGGAGGCTTCAGTTCCGCGCCAGCTCCGGCCTCTTGAGGTAGTCCGTGAAGCCGACGACGTTGCCCCACGGGTCGGCGAACTCCACGACGTGACCGGTGGAGGTGGAGAAGGGTGCGTCGAGCAGCTCGATGCCCGCGGCGCGCAGCTTGTCGGCCACCGCGCGCGCGTCCCGCACCTCCAGCCACAGCCGCGCGGCGGGCCAGACGGGCGGCCGGTGGCCGAACTCCTCCTCGACCCGCAGCAGCAGCCCGGGCGTCTCCTTGCCGGCCGCGAGCAGCGCGATCCCGGCCTCGTCGATGCGGGCCTTCACGGGGAAGCCGACGCGTTCGTAGAAGGCGACGGCCTCGGCCAGGTCGCCGACGGGGAAGAGGGTGTTGTCGAAGCCCAGAATCTCCAGGCCTGCATCATGTGACATAACGTCAGATTAGCCACGAACGGGGCGGATCCCGGCTCAAGCGCTCACCGGGGGATCCGTGGCGCCCCGGTCACCGCGGTCATCAGGCAGTACAGCGAGGTCGACGCGGCGAGGAACATGATGTTGTTCTTGGCGCCGCCGAACGCGATGTTGGCGACGGGCTCGGGTGTGAGCAGGCGGCCGAGCAGGGTGCCGTCGGGGTCGTAGCAGTGCACGCCGCCGTCCATCGCGGCGGCCCACAGCCGCCCCTGGTCGTCGAACCGGATGTTGTCGAACCGGCCGAGGCCGTCCTTCATCTCGGCGAACACCCGGCCGCCGGAGAGCGTCCCGTCCTCCCGTACGTCGAAGACGCGGAGGACGCCGCCGCGGGTGTCGGAGACGTACAGCTCGCTCTCGTCGAGCGAGAGGACCAGTCCGTTCGGTGCCCCGAACCCGTCGGCGGCGAGCCGCACGTCACCGGTGACGGGATCGATCCGGTAGACGTTGTTCGCCCCGATCTCGGACTCGGCGCGGAATCCCTCGTAGTCGCTCGTGATCCCGAAGTCCGGGTCGGAGAACCACACCGAACCGTCCGAGCGCACGACGGCGTCGTTCGGGCTGTTGAACCGCTTGCCCTGCCAGCGGTCGGCGAGCACGGTGATCCGGCCGTCGTGCTCGGTCCTGGTCACGCGCCGGTTGCCCTGCTCGCAGTGGATCAGTCGGCCCTCGCGGTCGACGGTGTTGCAGTTGACGTGCCCGGCCGGCGACCGGAAGACGCTGACGGCGCCGTTCGTCTCGTCCCACCGCAGCAGCCGGTCGTTCGGGATGTCGCTCCAGATCACCTGCCGCCAGGCCGGCAGGTAGACGGGCCCCTCGACCCAGCGGCCGCCGGAGTGCAGGACCTGTAGGACGCTGTCGCCCGCCGTGCAGCGACCGGTGCGGAAGCGGTCGTCCAGGATTTCGTACGAGACGGGAACGGTATCTATGGACACGGTCATCCTCTACGGGTTCGATTCTGAAGCTCATCCTGTCGAGCACGACTATGGCAGAACGAGATATGGTTGCGCCATGGAGATCGTGGACGACATCGACCGGAAGCTGATCGCGGTGCTGCAACGGGACGCGACGACCGCGTACGCGGCGCTGGGCAAGGAGGTCGGCCTCTCGGCGGGCGCCGCCCACGAGCGCGTCCGCAAGCTGCGCGAGCGGGGCGTCGTCCGGCGCACGACGGTCGACGTCGACCCGGCCGCGCTCGGTCAGGGCGTCCTCGCGTACGTGATGGTCGAATCATCGGCCTGGATGGGCGACGCGGCGGACGCCTTCGCGGCGATCCCCGAGCTCGTGGAGGCCCATGTCATCGCGGGCAGCGCGTCGGTCCTGGTCAAGGTGCGGTCGGCGACGACGGAGCAACTACAGGACGTGCTGCGGCGGTTGTACGGGATCGAGGGCGTGAGCGGGACGCAGGCGACGGTGGTCCTGGAGACGTTCTTCGAGCGCCCGGTGGCGACGGACGCCGGCTGACCGGCGGCCGGACGCGCCGCTGAAAAGGCCGTGGGCCCCGCTCCAGAAGGAGCGGGGCCCACGGCCGGGCACGACCCGGAAGGTCAGAAGCGGCGCGTGATCAGCGCGCGCTTCACTTCCTGGATCGCCTTGGTGACCTCGATGCCACGCGGGCAGGCGTCCGTGCAGTTGAAGGTCGTGCGGCAGCGCCACACACCGTCACGGTCGTTGAGGATCTCCAGACGCTGCTCCCCGGCCTCGTCGCGCGAGTCGAAGATGAAGCGGTGGGCGTTCACGATGGCGGCGGGACCGAAGTACTGGCCGTCGTTCCAGAACACCGGGCAGGACGACGTGCACGCGGCGCACAGGATGCACTTGGTGGTGTCGTCGAAGCGGGCCCGGTCCTCGTCGGACTGGTGGCGCTCACGCGTCGGCTCGTTGCCCGTCGTGACGAGGAACGGCATGACGTCGCGGTACGCCTGGAAGAACGGGTCCATGTCGACCACGAGGTCCTTGAGGACCGTGAGGCCCTTGATGGCCTCGACCGTGATCGGCTTCTCCGGGTTGATGTCCTTCAGCAGCGTCTTGCAGGCAAGACGGTTCTTGCCGTTGATCCGCATCGCGTCGGACCCGCAGATGCCGTGCGCGCAGGAGCGACGGAACGTCAGCGTGCCGTCCTGCTCCCACTTGATCTTGTGCAGCGCGTCGAGGACACGCTCCTTGGGGTCCATCTCCAGCTGGAAGTCCTGCCAGTTGGCCTCGTCGGAGACCTCGGAGTTGAACCGCCGCACGCGCAGCGTGATCGTGATGTTCGGGGTGTCGGCGAAGCCGGGCTCGGGCGCGCCTGCCGCTTCCGCCTTGTCCATGGTCGGGGTAGCCATCAGTACTTACGCTCCATCGGCTGGTAGCGGGTCTGGACGACCGGCTTGTAGTCGAGACGGATGGACTCGCTGCCGTCGTCGCCGACCTCGCGGTACGCCATGGTGTGGCGCATGAAGTTGACGTCGTCGCGGGTGGGGAAGTCCTCGCGGTAGTGACCACCGCGGGATTCCTTGCGCGCCAGGGCGGAGGTCGCCATGACCTCGGCCAGGTCGAGCAGGTTGCCCAGCTCGATGGCCTCGAGGAGGTCCGTGTTGAACCGCTTGCCCTTGTCCTGGACCGAGATGTTCTTGTAGCGGGCGCGCAGCTCGGCGATCTTCTCGACGGCCGTCTTGATCGTCTGCTCGGTGCGGAACACCATCACGTTGGCGTCCATGCACTCCTGAAGCTCGTTGCGGATCACCGAGACGCGCTCGGTGCCCTCCGAGTCGCGCAGCTGCTCGATCAGGTCCTCGACCAGCTTCGCCGGGTTCTCCGGCAGGTCGACGAACTCGGTCTTGTGCGCGTACTCGGCGGCCGCGATGCCCGCACGACGCCCGAAGACGTTGATGTCGAGCAGCGAGTTGGTGCCGAGACGGTTGGCGCCGTGCACGGAGACACAGGCGACCTCACCGGCGGCGTACAGGCCCGGGACGACGGTGGTGTTGTCCGCGAGGACCTCGCCCTCGACGTTGGTCGGGATGCCGCCCATGGCGTAGTGCGCGGTCGGCTGGATCGGGATCGGGTCCGTGTAGGGCTCGATGCCGAGGTACGTGCGCGCGAACTCGGTGATGTCCGGGAGCTTCGCGTCGAGCTGCTCCGGCGGGAGGTGCGTGAGGTCGAGGTAGACGTGGTCGCCCTCGGGACCGCAGCCGCGGCCCTCACGGATCTCCGTGTAGATGGAGCGGGACACGACGTCACGGGACGCGAGGTCCTTCATGACCGGCGCGTACTTCTCCATGAAGCGCTCGCCGTCCTTGTTGCGGAGGATGCCGCCCTCACCGCGGGCGCCCTCCGTGAGAAGGATGCCCATGCGCCAGATGCCGGTCGGGTGGAACTGGAAGAACTCCATGTCCTCCAGCGGGATCCCGCGCCGGTAGCACGCCGCCTGGCCGTCGCCGGTCAGGGTGTGCGCGTTGGACGTCACCTTGAAGAACTTGCCGGTGCCGCCGGACGCGTAGATGACCGACTTCGCCTGGAAGACGTGGATCTCGCCGGTGGCCAGCTCGTAGGCGACCACACCGGCGGACTTCTTGACGCCGTCTTCCTCGACGATCAGCTGGTCCAGGACGTAGAACTCGTTGAAGAACTCCACGCCCTCCTTCACGCAGTTCTGGTACAGCGTCTGAAGGATCATGTGGCCCGTGCGGTCCGCGGCGTAGCAGGACCGGCGGACCGGGGCCTCGCCGTGGTTACGGGAGTGGCCGCCGAAGCGGCGCTGGTCGATGGTGCCGTTCGGGGTGCGGTTGAACGGCAGGCCCATCTTCTCCAGGTCGAGGACCGAGTCGATGGCCTCCTTCGCCAGGATCTCGGCGGCGTCCTGGTCGACCAGGTAGTCGCCGCCCTTGATCGTGTCGAAGGTGTGCCACTCCCAGTTGTCCTCCTCCACGTTGGCGAGCGCGGCGGCCATGCCGCCCTGCGCGGCGCCCGTGTGGGACCTGGTGGGGTAGAGCTTGGTCAGCACGGCGGTGCGGCTGCGCTTCGTCGACTCGATGGCCGCGCGCATGCCCGCGCCACCGGCGCCGACGATGACGGTGTCGTACTTGTGAATCTTCACGGTTTCGCTCGCCTCGGCTTTAACGGATGTTGGGGTCGAAGGTGAAGATCACCAGCGTGCCCAGCAGGACGGTGAAGACCGTCGCGGCGTACAGCAGGCCCTTCAGCCACATACGGGTGTTGGGGCGCTCGGCGTAGTCGTTGATCACGGTACGCAGGCCGTTGGCGCCGTGCAGCATCGCGAGCCACAGCATCAGCAGGTCCCAGCCCTGCCAGAACGGGGACGCCCAGCGGCCCGCGACGAACGCGAAGCCGATCTTGGAGACGCCGCCGTCGAGGACGAGCTGGATCAGCAGGTGGCCGAGGACCAGGACGACGAGGACGACACCCGACAGGCGCATGAACAGCCATGCGGCCATCTCGAAGTTGCCGCGCGTGGAGCGCGGGGTCTTCGAGGTGCGCTTGCGCGGGGGCTCGATGTACGGGGCCGGGTTGTCGACGTCGTAGAGCGAGACGCCCTCGACGGGACCGACGCCGGACTGTGCGGGGGTGGTGTCAGCGGACATGTCTGGCCTCAGCTCCCGAAGAGTGCGCGGACGGCGTGGCCGAGGACGGGGTATAGGGCCCCGACCATGAGGACGATCCAGATGCCCATGACGGTCCAGAGCATCTGCTTCTGGTAGCGCGGGCCCTTCGACCAGAAGTCGACGGCGATCACACGCAGACCGTTGAGCGCGTGGAACAGAATCGCGGCCACGAGGCCGTATTCCAGAAGCGCGACGATCGGCGTCTTATAGGTACCAACGACATCGTCGTACGCCTCGGGGGAGACGCGGACGAGAGCGGTGTCGAGGACGTGCACGAACAGGAAGAAGAAAATGAGGACACCGGTGACTCGATGAGCCACCCACGACCACATGCCTTCCCGGCCGCGGTACAGCGTTCCAGCCGGCACGGAAGAACCCTCCGGGAGCGGGGACTAGAGCCGCGCCGGCTTCAGTGTCGGGCGGGCCCGGCCGGGTACGGTCCACCGGCCGCTCGTCATCGTATCGACGAGTTGTCGGAACACTCGCACGGGGGCCTTATGTGTGATCAAACAGGCAATCAAACAGGCACGTACGGGCTATTGGTGCCGGTTTCCCGGGCCGTTTCCGTGCGCGCAAGGCGGGCGAGCCGACCCCGGGCGAGTCGCCGCAGCTCCTCGGCGGCCAGTTCCCGCTCGTGCACCGGGTCGTGGCCGAGCCGGGTGTGCAGGTCCGCGAGCAGGTGGTCGAGGGCCTCGCCGGGCGCGATGCCGTCCAGGCAGATCACGAAGGGGTGGCCGAAGCGGGTCTGGTACGCCCCGTGGGCCGCGACGAGCGCGGTGTTCGCGGCGGCGGAACGGCCCGCGGGGGCCGGTGGCAGCACGAGGTCCTCGCCGGTCAGCGCCTCGGTGACGTCGTCGGGGGCGAGGTCGTACGCCGCCTCGTCCGCCGCGGCGAGCAGCGCGTCGAGGTTCGGGTACGGGCGGTGTGCGGCGATCCGGCGTGCCCAGGCGCGGCTGCGGCAGCACGTCAGCAGGGTCCGCTCGGCGGCTTCCTGGGGCAGCACGTTCAGCTGCGCCAGGAAACCGGGGCCCCCGTGGGCCGTGGCCTGGGCCGGTATGGGCAGACGGCCGGGAGTCTGGAGGGGGCTCAGCGGGGGCCTCCGGCAGGGGCGGGTGGTGTGGGTGGGCTGGGTGTGGCGCAAACGTTAGCCAGAGCTTGTCGTGAGTGTCCGGTGGATGTGTGAAATTCACTCGGACGGGCCGGTTTGCGGGAGTGGGTGGACGGTACGCGCGAGCGGCGGCGTTTGTTCTGTTCGTACGGCGGGTCCCGACTCGTCGTGGTTGCGTTTGCGCAGTTCCCCGCGCCCCTTGAGGGACACCGTTACCGTCGGCAACGTACGTGTCCGGTCGACGTGGTTCAGCGAGGTACTTCGTGCAGAAGGAGCGGCAAGCTCTGAAGGTCGGCGCCGTCGGGGTCGCGCTGGTCGCGGTCGTGGGGTGCTCGAACGGTGGCGGGTCGGCTCCGTCCGACGGGAAGTCGGCGACGTCCGCGACGCCCTCGCCGACGCGTTCGTATCCGCTGTCCAAGCCCGCGCACACGATCCCCGAGGTGCGCGACTTCACGCCCGCGCACGGGCCCGGCTGGAAGCCGGACGGCGGCAAGGTCGTCGTGAAGGACGGCGAACTGGCCGAGGAGGGGCGGCTCCTCGCCGGCGAGCTGGACCTGGAGTACGCGGGGTCGGGCGACGCGGGGCCCGGCGACGTCGAGCTGGCGATCGGCGGGAAGCGCGGCGCGAACCCGGAGTCGTACCGGATGTCCGTGCGCGGCGGGACCGTGCGGATCACCGGGCCGAGCGACACCGGCGTGTACTACGGGACGCGCACCCTCAAGCAGGAGGTGCACGGCGGTGCGAAGGCGCCGGAGGGCGTCACCGCCGACGAGCCCGCCAAGCCGCAGCGCGGGTTCAACCTGGACATCGCGCGCAAGCACTTCACGGCCGACTGGATCAAGGACCGGATCCGGGACATCGGGGACCTCAAGTACAACCAGCTGGGTCTGCACTTCTCCGACGACCAGTCCTTCCGGATCGAGTCGGACTCGCACCCGGAGGTCGTCTCCAAGGAGCACCTGAGCAAGGCGCAGGTGAAGGACATCCTGAAGCTCGCCGCCGAACGGCACATCACGGTCGTGCCGGAGATCGACTCGCCGGGGCACCTGGGCGCCGTCATCGCCGCGCACCCCGACCTCCAGCTGCGCGACGCGAGCGGGGTGGCGGCGCGCGGCGCCGTCGACATCTCGAAGCCGGGCGCCGCGAGGATCGTCGACGATCTGCTGAAGGAGTACGCGAAGCTGTTCAAGGGTGCGTACTGGCACCTGGGCGCCGACGAGTACCGGGCGCTGATGAGCGAGAACCCGGAGGCCTCCTACCCGCAGCTCGCCGCCGCCGCGCGGAAGAAGTACGGGGCGAACGCCAAGGTCCAGGACCTCGCGCAGGGCTGGCTCAACGACCGGGCGAAGACCATGGCCCCCTACGACCGGAACCTGAAGGCCTGGAACGACGGGTTCTACAAGGGCGGGGTCGTCGACGCCGACAAGGGCATCGAGGTGGCGTACTGGACCGGCAAGGAGATCGGCGCCCGCGAGCCGCTGGAGTACCTCGACGAGGGCCGGAAGCTGACGAACTACAACGACGAGTACCTGTACTACGTCCTCGGGCAGCCCAACACCTTCGTCTATCCGACCGGTGAGCGGATCTACAAGAGCTGGACGCCGCGCGTGCTGCGCAAGACGAGCCCGGTGCCCGCGAAGTACGACGACCGGATCCTCGGCGGATCCTTCGCCGTGTGGTGCGACCTCTCCGGGGCGCAGACGCCGGCGCAGGTCGCCAAGGGCATCCGGATGCCGCTGCGGGCGACCGTGCAGAAGCTGTGGGACCCGAAGGAGCCGGAGCTGAGCTGGCCGAAGTTCGTCGACCTGGCCGACACGCTGGACGGCTGACAACCGCGATCCGCCGTTCTGGTGGCGAAGTCCCTTGTGGCTGTGGTCTATTCGGCCGCAGGTACGACGAATGGGGCGTACACCGGAACGGGGGGAACGGGCATGGGTTACTGGGGCTACTACGTGGTCGCCAGAAGCGATCGGCCGCTGGACAAGTGCGAGGCCCTGGGCGGCGTGCGCGAGGAGCTGACGCTCCTGGAGGAGCGGGCCGGCGGCTGGCAGGTGTGGGAGTGCCCCGGCGGCGGCGAGCAGGCGCGGGACGTGGGCAGCATGAACGCGCTGGCGGCGGAGACCGGGGCGCCCGCCCTGTTCGGCTACGTCATGAACTCCGCCTGCGCGGTCGTCGAGGCGGCGGGCCCCGAGAGCGGCGCCTGGACGGCGTGCCTGGGGCGTTCCGCGATGACCGGGTACATCGGCGGGGACGAGCGCGCCCTGGAGGACTACTTCCTGCCGCCGGGCGACGCCGCCGAGCGGGCCGTCGGCTGGGCCGCCGAGTGCGGCCGCGAGGTGCCGCTCGAACCGATCGACGAGGTGCTGCGCGCGGCCGCCGAACCCTCGGCCGAGGAGCTGTTCTTCCGCTTCCTCGACCGGCTCGGCGTGCGGGGGCAGTGACGTTCTGTGCTGCGCGGACGCAGTTGAGGGCGTAGGTGCCAAGGGGAATTGCTGGGTCCGCGTCCGGAGGAGCGTTACGCCGATGAGCCTGGTGGAACTGATCGCGCAGGCCGATGAACGGGGCCTCGCCACGAGCGGGCTCGGCTGCCTCGACCGGTGCGTGCCGCTGCTCGGCGTCGGCGGGCCGGGCGATCCCGAGGAGGACGTGCTGCGCCCGCTGTGGGCGAGCCTCGCGGAGGACGGCGCGGACTGGGGCGCGCGGCTCGTCGCGGCGCGCGACACGCTGAGCGGCGCCGCGGGCGAGGGCGAGGCGGCGGAGCTGGTGCGGCGGATGCTCGGGGCCGCGCCGGAGCAGGCGGTGGCCGATGCGTGGCGGGAGTGGGCGGACGCCTGCTCGGTGGCCGCGCTCCAGGTGCACCGGATGCTCGACGTGGCGGAGGACCGGGCGGCCAGCGTGAGCGCCCGCCGCGAGGGCCGCACCGAAGGAATGTCGCCGCTCGTCGCGGCCGAACTGCGCCGCCAGACCCAGATCCTGGAGCTGCTCGCGGACGGCGGCGCGGGCGGCCTTCGGCAGGCCCTGGTCGTCTCGACGGAGGGACGCAGGGTGCTGCGCGCGGCCGTCTCGCGGCGCGCGCGGGGACGCGGCTGACGCCGTCGTCCGCGCTCTCGGAGACATTGACGCACGCGCCGGTGCAAAACGGGCGTACGGGCGGAGGATGAGAGGCGATGCGCGCCATCGAGCCGCGCAGCCGCTGATGGAGGAGGCCGAGTCCCGTGGCCGACACCCGCCCCACCGCACAGAGCCAGGACCGGCCGCCGCCCGACCCGCGGCGCTGGTGGGCCCTCGTCGTCATCGCGGTCGCCCAGCTGATGGTCGTCCTCGACATGACGATCGTGAACATCGCGCTGCCCTCGGCCCAGACCGACCTGGGCATGACCGACGGCAACCGGCAGTGGGTCATCACCGCGTACACGCTCGCCTTCGGCGGACTGCTGCTGCTCGGCGGGCGGATCACGGACCTGATCGGCCGCAAACTCGCCTTCTGCGTCGGCCTGCTGGGGTTCGCCGCCGCGTCCGCGCTCGGCGGCGCCGCGGCCGGGCCCGGGATGCTGTTCGGGGCGCGGGCGCTCCAGGGCGTGTTCGCGGCGCTGCTCGCGCCCGCCGCGCTCTCGCTGCTCGCGACGACGTTCACCGAACCCCGGGAGCGCAGCCGGGCGTTCGGCGTGTTCGGGGCGATCGTCGGCGCGGGCGCCGCCATCGGGCTGCTCGCGGGCGGATTCCTGACCGAGTATCTCGACTGGCGCTGGTGCCTGTACGTCAACGTGCCCATCGCGCTCGGGGCGTTCGCCGCGGCCGTGGTGCTGCTGCGCGGCGGGCGGGTGATGGCCGATCCGCACCTCGACGTGCCGGGCGCGGTGCTCGGCTGCGCCGGGATGCTGGCACTCGTCTACGGCTTCTCGGAGGCCGAATCCCGTTCCTGGGGCGACCCGTTGGTGCTCACCCTGCTGTCCGGGGGAGTGGCCCTGCTGGTGCTCTTCGGGCTCTGGCAGCGCCGGGCGCGGGTGCCGCTCCTGCCGATCGCCGTGATCAGGGACCGGCAGCGGGTCGGGGCGTTCTGCACGATCCTGTTCGTGACCATCGGGATGTTCGGCGTCTTCCTCTTCCTGACGTACTACATGCAGCGCGTGCTCGGGTACTCGCCGGTGAAGACGGGAGTGGCCTATCTGCCCATCACGGCGGGGATGATCGTCGGCTCGACGCAGGTCGCCGCGCGGCTGCTGCACCGGGTGCCGCCGCGCGCCCTGATGGTCCCGGGGCTCCTCGTCGCGGCGGGCGGGCTCTCGATCATCGCGCAGGTGGGGACCGAGCCCGCGTACGCCTCGCATCTGCTGCCGGGCATGCTGATGCTCGGCCTCGGCATGGGCACGGCCATGATGACGTCGGTGTCGCTCGCGACCGGCAGCGTCGCCCCGCAGGACGCGGGCGCGGCCTCCGCGACCTTCAACACCGCGCAGCAGGTGGGCGGTTCGATCGGCACGGCGCTGCTCAACACGATCGCGGCGAGCGTCACCGCCCGCTACCTCACCGAGCACGCGAGGCCCGGCGTCGACCGCCGCGCCCTCGCCTCGCGCGCCGCCGTGCACGGATTCAACGTCGCGACCTGGTGGGCGGTGGCCTCGGTGCTGCTCGCGGCGGTGATCGCGGGAGTCGTGGTGAACGCGCCGCGGGCGCCGGGGGCGGCGGACGCGGCGCCGGTGTCCGACGGCGTGAAGGAGAAGGCCGTGGGGGACTGAACGGCCCCCACGGCCCTCACCGGCACAACGCGTGGACTACGGAGCCAGGTTGGTCCCGATGCGCGCGGTCGCCGAGGTGCCGAGCGTGGTCCTCGTGAAGGTCCTGGTCGAGGTCAGACCCAGACCGCTGGAGTTGCTCGGTACGTACGTCAGGTTGCCCTCGCCCGCGTTCTCGCCCGCCGTGCCGAGCACCAGGTCGGCCCGCCCGTACCCGGAGAGGTCGGTCAGGGCGACCGCCGAGCCCAGGTTGTCGTCCGTCTCGGTGGAGCCGGGGACGCCGGCCGTGTCCTGCGTGACGGAGAGCGCGCCGGTGCCGGTGATCCCGGTCGACGTGCCCTTCAGCAGGATCGAGTTGCCCGCGTTGGAGCGGTTCGAGGTGCGGGTGATGTCCTCGTTCGGGGCGCCCGCGAGCACGTCCGCGTAGCCGTCGAGGTTGTAGTCGCCGACCGCGACCGAGGCGCCCATCGCGTCGCCGGACTCGGCGGCGCCGGGGACGCCCGAGGTGTCCTGGTGGACGGTCTTGGCGCCCGTGGCGGTCAGGCCGCCCGCGGTCGTGGACGTGGGCAGCGAGCCCTTGACGAAGGTGACCTGGCCGCCCGCCGCCGCGCCGGACTCGGCGGTGTACGGCTGGCCGATGGCGATGTCGTCGATGCCGTCGCCGTTGATGTCGCCCGCGCCGATGGAGCGGCCGCCCTTGACGGACAGCGTCGCCGCCTTGCGCAGGCCGCCGGAGCCGCCCTTGTACCAGACGACCTTGCCGATGCCCGCGCCGTCGCGGTAGTTGAGCGCGACGTCCGCGTAGCCGTCCTGGTTGAAGTCGCCGGACGCGGCGTCGGCGTAGGACAGGTTGTCCTCGGTCGTGGTGATCGCGGAGTCGGTGTCCCAGCCGTCGCCGTAGCGGGCGCTCCAGGTGCCGCCGGTGCCGGTGGAGGCGGCGAACACGTCGGCCGTGCCGTCCGCGTTGAAGTCGCCGACGGCCACGGCCGAGCCGAACCTGGCGTTGGTCAGCTCGTAGCTGCCGTCCATGTTGACGCCGGTGCCGGTGGTGAAGTCCGGGCCGTTCAGGATCGTGTACGCGCCGCGGTTGGAGTGCCCGGCCGTGTCGTCCTCGCCGGGCTGGCCGACGACGATGTCGGTGTGGCCGTCGCCGTTGATGTCGCCGGTGGCGGTGGAGGCGCCGAACTCGTCACCGCTCTCGCCCGCGCCGGGCACGCCCGCGCTCGACTGCGAGATCAGCTTCTTGCCGGTGGCCGTGGGGCCGTCGACGGTGCCGGGCACGAGGGCGATCTGGCCGCCGCTGGACCCCTTCGGCAGGCCCGCGACGATGTCGTCGGTGGCGTCGCCGATCACGTTCTGGGACGCCAGGGCGTGCGAGACGCCGGGCGCGGCGGCCTGCGTCGCGACGCGGCTCAGCTTCGGGTAGAGATTCGCGCCGGGGCAGGCCGTGGTGTTGGTGTCCTTGTGGCCGAAGACGCGGGGGAGCGTGATGGTGGAGTCCTTGGGGACCTTGTTGCCGTCGGTGCCCAGGTCGCCGTTGGAGGTCAGCGTCACCTTGTCGGTCGCCGTGAGGCCGTACTGGCCGAACTTCCAGGCGACGACGCGGGAGATGGAGTCGAGCGCGGCCTTCGTGGGCTTCGCCGACTCGAAGTTGCCGATGTACGAGATGCCGACGGTGTCCGTGTTGAAGCCGTAGTCGTGGGCCCCGTGCACCGGCAGGTCCATGCCGCCGGTGCGGCCCTCGAATATCTGGCCGCAGCGGTCGACCACGAAGTTGTAGCCGATGTCGTAGTAGCCCTTGCCGACGTGGTCCTGCTGGATCTCGCGGAGCCGCTGGGCGCTCTGCGCGCAGGGCACCTGGTTGTCCGAGTCGACGCCCGTGTGGTGCACGACGGCGGCCTTGATCTCCGTGTCGTACGTGGGAGTTCCGTCGTGCGGGAGGCCGGGGCCCCACACCGACTGCGGGATGATCGTCGGCTTCACGACCGTCGAGGGGCGGGCCTCGGGCGGCGTCTCGTCGGAGGTGAACGCGGCGGGCTCGGTGCCGCCCTTGCGGGTGCCGGTGCCCGGGTCGATCAGCTTGACGTCCATGCCGGACGGCAGGTCGGCGGCCTTGCCGTCGGCGTCGACGACCCGCACCTCGACGCCGTTCGAGGCGCTCTCGGTCGACACGGACGCGGTGCCGCCACGGATGTCGGTGCCTTCGCGCTCGGCGCCGTCCGCGTCGTTCGTGTCCTTGGGCAGGGTGGTCCAGGGGCCCCACGTGCCGGACGCGGCGTCCCGCGCCCGGAACTGGGCGGTGCCGTCGATCCGGTCCTTCGGGCTCTTCCACGTCACCGACACGGCGTTGAACGGCTGCGTCGACTTCTGCGGAACGACCTTGCGGTCCGCCTTCGTCTCCAGGCTCAACGTGTGCACGGCCGCCGCCCGGTACGCGGCGGCCGGGGCCGCGTCGGTGCCGGGATCGGCCATCGCGTACGTCACGACTCCGGCGCCGCCGACCACGACCGCCCCCATCGTGATCCACGCTCTGCGCTTGAGACTCAGCGGCTTGTACGCGTGCGATCTGCGCGCGCCTTCCGCCTTTTCTCGCGAATGTCGCGGGCTCAATTGCCCCACCCCTTGATGAAGTTCACATGGACCCCGCGTGTCACGCGGGTAGATGCTCTATCCAGCGAACGACCGCCGGGAAGTGTCACGGGTTGCACGGGTGTGGCGTACGTCACCGTGGGGGCCCTGTGACGTTTTTGTGGAGGGCGGCGCTGATCCGGTCAGGGGGTGACCGGTTGGGCCAGGGAGGGGAACCCCGTCGTGCGAGGGCGCACGACGGGGAGCTGGGCGCGGCCGTCGCGCGGGCCCAGGGGGGCGACGAGGCCGCCTTCGCCGTCGCCTACCGGCTCGTACAGCCGGGGCTGCTCGGGTATCTGCGCGGGCTCGTGGGCGACGAGGCGGAGGACGTGGCCTCCGACGCGTGGCTGGAGATCGCGAGGGACCTCGGCAGGTTCCGGGGCGACGGGGCCGGGTTCCGCGGGTGGACCGCGACCATCGCCCGGCACCGCGCGCTGGATCTGCTGCGCCGGCGGAAGGTGCGGCCGAGGCAGTCCGCCCTGGAGCAGGACGTGTTTGAGCTGCCCGGCCGACAGGACACCGCGGAGCAGGCCCTGGAGGCACTGTCCACCGAGCGCGCGCTGGCGCTGCTCGACCTGCTGCCGCCCGACCAGCGCGAGGCCGTGCTGTTGCGGGTCGTCGTCGGCCTCGACGCGCCCGCCGCGGCCCGGGTCCTCGGCAAGCGGCCGGGAGCCGTGCGCACGGCGGCGTACCGGGGCCTGAAGCGGCTCGCCCAACGGCTCGGGGGCGGCGAAGCGGGCGGGCGTCCGGTGTGACGGATCGGCGGGCGCGCACGCTGGGGGAGGCGAGATGACTGCGAATTCCTCGCCGTCGGCCGAACCCGACGACGAAGCCGACGGAGCGGGCCGCGCCACCGGCCGGTCCTCGGCCGGCGCGCTCCTCGCCGACGCCGTGCGCGGTGGCGGGCAGCGCCCGGGGTCCGAGGACGAGCGGCGGGCGCTCGCCGCGTACCGCGAGGCCCGCGATGCGGGGGCGCTCGCCGCGACGCCCCGCCGCCGCGACGACTGGCGCCCGGGCAGGCGGTGGACGGGGTGGCCGGTGCGGGCCGCGGCCCGCACCGCGCGGGAGCGGGGCGGGCAGTCCTAGCGGACCGGTCCGGAAAAGCGGGACGGCCGAGGTCGCCACCCCCCACAGGAGAGACCCCGGCCGCCACGCGTCACGGGTCGCGAGCGGCCCGTATTTATCTCAGCGCCGCCGGTGCGTTTTCTGTCACACCTCCCTGGGACACCGGTGGTTGCTTGTTGTACGAACATGGACGCGAGGACGTTTCAGGCCGTAGCGTTCGGATTCGCGCCGAGCGCGCACCCGTATCGACGGCGCACACGGCTTCACGGCCAGAGCAGGGCAGGGGCAGGGAGTGCTGGGGGACGACGCGGAGCTGACCGCCGCGGTGCTCGCGGCGCGGGACGGGAGCGAGGCCGCTTTCCGGACCGTGTACCGCACCGTGCACCCGCGGCTGCTCGGATACGTGCGCACGCTGGTCGGCGACCCGGACGCGGAGGACGTCGCGTCGGAGGCCTGGCTCCAGATAGCCCGCGACCTCGACCGCTTCGAGGGCGATGCCGACCGGTTCCGCGGCTGGGCCGCCCGCATCGCCCGCAATCGCGCGCTCGACCACATACGCATGCGGGGACGCCGGCCCGCCGTCGGCGGTGACGAGACCGAGCTCACCGGCAGACCCGCCCCCTCCGACACCGCCGACGAGGCCATGGAGTCCCTGGCCACCGGCAGCGCCATGGCGCTCATCTCCCAGCTCCCGCAGGACCAGGCCGAGGCCGTCGTGCTGCGCGTCGTCGTCGGCCTGGACGCGAAGAGCGCCGCGCAGACCCTCGGCAAGAGGCCAGGCGCGGTCCGCACCGCCGCGCACCGCGGCCTGAAACGGCTGGCCGAACTGATCGGCGCGGCCGACTCCACGGCGGCCGAGAACTCCGCCGACTCCCTCGAAGCGGTACCGACTCCACGGCGTGACCGCACCCGTACGGCGACGTCCGCAGGTGTGACGCATTCGCGTTCGCGGACGCAGAAGGACATGTGATGGCCGACGAGCACGACAAGTGGCTTAACCGCGACGCGGCGGACCGCCTGCTGCGCGGAGAGGCCCCGGCCGTCTCCGGAGACGACGCCCTGCGGGCCGACCGGCTGACCGCCGCGCTGTACGCGCTGGCCGAGGTGCCGGCCGGGTCCGAAGGTGAACTGCCCGGCGAGGACGCCGCGTTGAAGGCGTTCCGCGAGACACGCGCCGTCACAGCTGTGAACGGCGCTGTGAACGAGGGCGCGAGCGGCCGCGTGCGCGCGGGCCGCGCCCGGCGTTCCGCCGGGGCCGCCCCCAAGGTGTCCGGGCGGCTTCCGAACTGGGGTCGCCCCGCGCGGCTCGGAGCGGTCGCCGCGTTCGCCGCCTGCATGGTCGGCGGGGTCGCGGTCGCCGCCGGGACCGGGGTGCTGCCCTCGCCGTTCCGCGGCTCGGACGACCCGGCGCCCGCCGCGTCCGTGTCCGCCGCCGCGAGCCCCGACCGGCCGCTCGCCTCGGCCTCCGCGGGAGTCACGGAGGACGGCCACGCGGTACCGAAGCCGACGGAGTCGTCCGGCGCGGCCGACAGCGGCTCCGCCTCGGGCTCCCCGTCCCGCGGCCGCGGCGCGGGCGACCCGCGCGACGGCCGCACCTCCCAGCACCCCCGGCCGGACGCGGGCGCCACCGAAGGGGCGAGGGCCCAGGCGCGCAAGCTCGTCGACACCTGCCGCAAGTACCGGGGCGGGGACTCCGGCGCCGCGGACGTGCAGCGCCTGGAGGCGTCCGCGAAGGCCCTCGGACAGGACACGCGGAGCCTCGGCCGCTTCTGCGACCGCGTCCTGGCCCGGTCCGGCGGCTCCGGCTCGTCGACCGACAAGACCGCCTCGCAGCACACCGACGACAAGAGGGCCTCGGACGACGGCACCGGTTCGGGCGGCAAGGGCGACGGCAAGGGCGGCGCCGAGAACGAGGACGAGGACGGCGACCCGGGCGGCACCGCGAGCCCCAGCCCCAGCCCCACCCTCAGCCCGAGCGCCGGTGTCGACTCGGCCGCCGCCGCCCCGAGCCCCGACGCGAGCGCGAGCCTGACCGGCAGCCCCAGCGCGAGCGCCAGCACGCTGCCGTGACCTGCGGAAACGTAACGGGTCAAAAAGGGTTGCGCGCCAGGTGTGACGTTTCTGGACACCGCGGCGCAGTAATGAGTGAGCCGACTGGTCATCGGCCGCGCACGAGCCCGGGTTCCCCCCGTACCTGGTGCTCAGTGCCACCGGCGCGGGTGGGACACGTTCCCCCGGTCCCACCCGCGCCCTTCAACGTTTCCGCCTCGCGCCCTCACCAGTAGACGACGACCTTGTCGCCGTTCTTCACCTGCGAGAACAGCCGCGCGATCGTCCGCTCGTCCTTGACGTTCACACAGCCGTGCGAGGCCCCCGCGTACCCGCGCGCCGCGAAGTCCGCCGAGTAGTGCACCGCCTGGCCGCCGCTGAAAAACATCGCGTACGGCATGGGCGAGTCGTAGAGCGTCGAGACGTGGTGCCGGGACTTGAAGTCGACGTGGAAGACGCCCTCGCGGGTCGGCGTGTACTGGGCCCCGAACCGCACCTCCGTCGTCAGGACGCGCCTGCCGTCCACCATCCACGCCAGCGTGCGGCTGGTCTTGCTGATGCAGATCACCCGCCCCGTCATGCAGCGCGGATCCGGTTTCGCCGGGGGCTGCCCGCCGAACTGGTACAGCTCCCACTTGCCCGGCTCGTGCGTCATGTTCAGCAGCCGCTGCCAGGTCACGGTGTCCGTCTCACCCGTGCGCGGCAGGCCGCGCTTGCCCTGGAACCCCTTGACCGCGTCGGCGGTCAGGTCGTCGTACGTGCCCGTGGGCCCGTTGTAGAGCCAGGCCACCTGGCGCAGCCGGGCCTGAAGCTCCCGTACGTCCTTGGAGCTGTCACCGGGGGAGAAGAGGACCTTGGGGGCGGCCGGTGCGGGCGTCGGGGACCCGGCGGGCTTGGCGTCGTCGGAGGGGTGCCCGGACGCGTCGGAGGCGGACGGTTCGGACGTCAGCGGCGGTGCGGCGCGCCCGCCGTCCCCCACCGCCTGGGCCTTGCACCCGGCCACCAGGGCCAGCACCCCGGTGACCGCGATCGATGAACGTAGGACAGCTGTCCGCATGACGTCCCCCCGCCTGCCGCGTCGCTCTCGTGTCACGACAGATGCTGCCCCGTCCGAACCGGCTCGAACTCCTCGTGGGCCCGATGTGATGACGAGGGGCAAACGCGGGAAAGTCTGTGAGCAAGGTCCCAGCGCGGGGCTCTCCACTGGCCGCACGCCCGCCGCTACAGTCCGTCGCGAGGGTCGTTCACTACTGGTAAGTAACAGCAATTCACGGCAAGCATCGGCAAGTCATCGCTGGAGGCACAACCATGGCGCGCGAATCCGAGTCCGGACTGCCCATCGAGCCGGTCTACGGCCCGTCGGCCCTGGAGGGCTGGGACCCGGACCGGAAGCTGGGCGAACCGGGCGCGTACCCCTTCACGCGCGGTGTCTACCCGACGATGTACACGGGCCGCCCGTGGACGATGCGGCAGTACGCCGGGTTCGGCACGGCCACCGAGTCCAACGCCCGCTACAAGCAGCTCATCGAGAACGGCACGATGGGCCTGTCCGTCGCCTTCGACCTGCCGACCCAGATGGGCCACGACTCCGACGCGCCGATCGCCTCCGGCGAGGTCGGCAAGGTCGGCGTCGCGATCGACTCCATCGACGACATGCGCGTCCTGTTCGACGGCATCCCGCTGGAGAAGGTCTCCACGTCGATGACGATCAACGCCCCGGCCGCGCTGCTGCTCCTGATGTACCAGCTCGTGGGCGAGGAGCAGGGGGTGCCGGCCGACAAGCTCACCGGCACCATCCAGAACGACGTGCTCAAGGAGTACATCGCCCGCGGCACCTACATCTTCCCGCCCAAGCCCTCGCTGCGGCTGATCGCGGACATCTTCAAGTACTGCAAGGCCGAGATCCCGAAGTGGAACACCATCTCGATCTCCGGCTACCACATGGCCGAGGCCGGTGCCTCGCCCGCGCAGGAGATCGCCTTCACGCTCGCCGACGGCATCGAGTACGTCCGCACGGCCGTCGCGGCGGGCATGGACGTCGACGACTTCGCGCCGCGCCTGTCGTTCTTCTTCGTCGCCCGGACGACGATCCTGGAGGAGGTCGCCAAGTTCCGTGCGGCGCGCAGGATCTGGGCGAAGGTGATGAAGGAGGAGTTCGGTGCCAAGAACCCCAAGTCGCTGATGCTCCGCTTCCACACGCAGACGGCCGGTGTGCAGCTCACCGCCCAGCAGCCCGAGGTGAACCTCGTGCGCGTCGCGGTCCAGGGCCTCGGCGCGGTCCTCGGCGGTACGCAGTCGCTGCACACGAACTCCTTCGACGAGGCGATCGCGCTCCCCACCGACAAGTCCGCGCGCCTGGCCCTGCGCACGCAGCAGGTCCTCGCGTACGAGACGGACGTGACGGCGACGGTCGACCCGTTCGCGGGTTCGTACGTCGTCGAGAGCATGACGGACGACGTGGAGGCCGCCGCCCTCGAACTCATGGACAAGGTCGAGGAGTTGGGCGGCGCGGTCAACGCGATCGAGCGCGGCTTCCAGAAGAGCGAGATCGAGCGCTCCGCCTACCGGATCGCGCAGGAGACCGACTCCGGTGAGCGCGTCGTGGTCGGCGTCAACCGCTACCAGCTCGACGGGGAGGAGCCCTACGAGCCGCACCGCGTCGACCCGGCCATCGAGGCCCAGCAGGCCGAGCGGCTCGCGAAGCTGCGGGCCGGGCGGGACCAGGGGGCGGTCGACGCGGCGCTCGCCGCGCTGAAGAAGGCGGCGGAGGGGGAGGACAACGTCCTCTACCCGATGAAGGACGCGTTGCGCGCGCGGGCGACGGTCGGCGAGGTGTGTGACGCGCTCCGCGGGGTGTGGGGGGCGTACGTGCCGTCGGAGACGTTCTGACGTTTCGCTGCGCCGGGGCTGGGCTCACGGGGCTCCGCCCCGGACCCCGCTGCTCAATCGCCGCAGGGGCTTGATTTGCCGGCACTCGCCGCCGATGAGGTGCACGCAATCAAGCCCCGCCGGCGATTGAGGCGCGGGGTCCGGGGCGGAGCCCCGTGGCGGGGGAGCGTCCGACGCCGAGTGTCCGGTATCCGGGCCCTGTGGGCGGCGGGCCGGACGGTCGTGCGACACTCCCGCCATGCTGGGTGTCATCGATCTTCCGACCTATCTCGCGGGCCTCGCCCTCATCATCCTTCTGCCGGGGCCGAACTCGCTGTACGTGCTCTCCGTCGGCGCCCGCCGCGGCATCCGCACCGGCTACAAGGCGGCCGCCGGTGTGTGGTGCGGGGACACCGTTCTGATGACCCTCTCGGCCGCCGGGGTCGCCTCCCTGCTCCAGGCCAACTCCGTGATCTTCGGCATCGTGAAGTACGCGGGCGCCGGCTATCTGACCTGGCTCGCCATCGGCATGATGCGCGCCGCGTGGAGCATGTGGCGCACCCGCAAGGAGCGGCTCGCGGCGGAGAGCGGCGCCGCGGAGGAGGAGCCCGCGCAGGAGCGGCCGTTCCGCCGCGCCTTCGTGATCAGCCTGCTCAACCCGAAGGCGATCCTGTTCTTCATCGCCTTCTTCGTGCAGTTCGTCGACCCGTCGTACGCGTACCCCGCCCTGTCCTTCGTGGTGCTCGGCGCCTTCGCGCAGGCGGCCAGCGTGCTCTACCTCTCCGCGCTGATCTTCAGCGGCATGAAGCTGTCCGCCGCCTTCCGCCGCCGCAGGCGCCTGTCGGCGGGCGCGACCTCGGCGGCCGGTGTGCTCTTCCTCGGCTTCGCGGTGAAGCTCTCGCTGGCGAGCGTCTAGGCGTCTAGACGCCTAGGCGTCTAGGCGGCGCTCGGGCGCCGGTTCAGCGACCTGCGCAGCAGCGGCGTCGCCCACTTCTCGACGTAACGGTTCAGCAGCCAGGCGAGCGTCAGCATCACGGCGACCGTCGACCCGAACGTGGCCCACGACGGCAGTCCCAGGCGCCGGTGCAGGGCCGCGACGGCGACCCAGCCCAGGTGCTCGTGGACCAGGTAGAACGGGTACGTGAGAGCGCCCGCGACCGTCAGCCAGCGCCACTTCGCCCAGCTCGTCCAGCCGAGCGCGATCGCCGCCACGGCCGCGAAGCCGAGCGTGATCACCACGACGATCCCGAACGACGAGCGGTACGAGAAGAAGTCCGGGTTCGGTGCGTGCCACGTCCGGTCCACCGCGAAGTGCTGCCCGATCAGCCAGCTCACCGCGACGATGCCCCACGCGGTGACGTCGTGGCGGTTGCGGTGGACCAGGTACAGGCCGATGCCGCCGATGAAGAACGGCGCGTACTCCGGCATCAGGACGAGCGTCGCGAGCGGCTCCCCGGAGCCCTCCGCGAGGACCGCCGCCAGCGTCCACACCGCGCAGAACAGCACCACCCGGTGCCGCGTCGCGCCCGGCAGGACGACGCAGAGCGCGAACAGGGCGTAGAAGCGCAGCTCCGCCCAGAGCGTCCAGCACACGCCGAGGACCCGGTCCACGCCCAGCGGCTGCTGGAGCATCGTCAGGTTGACCAGCGCGTCGCTCGGCGACACCGCCTCGTACGCCACCACCGGCAGCGCGAAGACGGCCGTCACCAGGACGATCGCCACCCAGTACGAGGGGAGGAGACGTGCGGCGCGCGAGGCGAAGAACGAGCGCAGGGGTCTGCCCCAGCCGCTCATGCAGATCACGAAGCCGCTGATCACGAAGAAGATCTGCACGCCGAGACAGCCGTACGCGAACCAGCCGTGCAGGGTGGGGAACTGCTCCTGCGGCGACGACCCCCAGGCCTGCGAGATCTCGCCGTCCCGGCCTCCGTAGTGGTAGGCCGCCACCATCAGCGCGGCGATCAGCCGCAGCCCGTCCAGGGCGTACAGGCGGGACGGGTGGCGCGTCGGCGCCGCCTTGGTCTGCTGTCCGGTCTGTGGCGCGGGGAGCGGGGGCAGCGTCGTGCCGGGAGCCGTCATCCGAGGGCCGCCCGCTTCAGGGAGCGGGCGCGCTTGGCGACCCTGCGCACCGTCGGGTTGCGCGGGATGAAGGCGAACTGCGCCGGGAGCGCGCCGGGCAGCCCGAGGGACGTCAGCCGGCGCCGCTTGAAGTAGCGCCAGGTGCGGTCGTCGAGGCGCGTCGCGAGATAGCGCTCGGCGGGGCGGCGCAGCTCCGGGTAGATCTTGGCCTGCATGGCGTAGCCGACCGCGCGCAGCAGCTCGTCCAACTCGCCGACGGGCAGCGGCTGTTCCTGCGCCTCGACCGCCGTGCGGTCGGCCAGGTCGGGCAGCAGCGCGTCGACGATGGTGACCGGCACGCGGTTGCTGTTCTGGTACGGAGTGAGGCGGTCCAGGAGCGTCGACGTGCCGATGCGGGCCACCGGGATGCCGTACAGGGCGCTCGCGGTGAGCAGCGCCGTGGAGAAGCAGCCGACGACGAGGACCGGCCGCATCCGCTGGTAGAGGACCTCGGCGAGGACGGGCGTCTCCAGGACGGTCAGCTCGACGCCGAGGCGCTCCGCCTCCTTCTCCAGGACGCGCGACCAGCGGGCCGGTGCGGTGGGGTGCGGCTTGAACACCACGTGCTTGTGGCCGAGTTGGGCGGCGCCCCGCATCATGCGCACGTGCAGGTCCTCCTCCTCCTCGGCGCTGAGGATGCCGAGGGCGGAGAGGTACTGGCCGAGCAGGAGCGCCGGTTCGCCGGGGAGGCGGGGCAGTTCGCCCGCCGCGTCGCACAGCTCGGCGAGCACCTTGAGGAAGACCTCGGTGGGGACGACCTCGGGCTCGACGCCGAACTCCGTGAGCAGCAGCGGCTTCAGGCCGGGCACCAGGTCGAGGTGGAGCAGTCGGCGCACCCGCGTGCCGATCAGCGGGTCGATCTTGTTGCGGGTCGGGCCGTAGCTCATCAGGCCGTCCGCGTACACGTCGACCGGGGCGCCCGTGAAGATCTGCGCGACGGCCATCGCCGGGTTGACCTGGATGGACTCGACGGCCAGCTCGACGTCGTCGTCGCCGAGGCCCCAGGTGAGCCGCAAGTAGCGTTCCCACAGCGGGATGTCGTCGGCGCGCGGCGACCAGCTGCCGGGGTGGAAGGGGGCGATCGCCTCGTTCCACGACAGGATGCCGTCGAAGCGGCCGCGCAGCTGCTCGAAGCCGGGCATCTCGTCGACGGCGGGGGTGGTCTCGGGCGTTGCCGCGTTGTTGGCGATCAGCAGCAGCGTGCGGTCCGCCGGGGCGAACCGGTCCGCGTCGAGGGCCGCCGCGAGGGTGGCGGCGCCGTACAGGGTCGAGGCCAGCAGAATGCGGGTCGTCATGCCGTGACCTCCGCGCTGACCGGGCGGCGGCGCAGGCGGCGAAGCCGCGTGGCCCGCTGGGTGTCCATCGAGTCGAGCGCGTCGTCGAGCACGCCCTGCGGCATGCGCTTGAGCGCGGCCGCGCTGAGCGACTTCAATGTGCGGGCCACGGGTGGTTCGAACCTTTCGATGGATCCCAAGTGGTGGGAAATGATGGCGCAGTACGTGCGCACGGCCTTCGGGAGAAGCAGCTCCGCATCCCGGTCCTGGGCTGTTTCCCGGACGACCTGGTCGAATGCCCGGATGAAATCGAGCTGCCGTACGTCGCCGATCTGAGTGAGCGAGGACGAGACGCCGCGGCGATAGAAAACGCCCAGCGTGCTGACCGCCGCAAAGGATTTCGCCTCGCGGTGCAGCCGCCAGATCCACGGCCGGTCCTCCGCCGTGCGAAGGCCGTCGGTGAAGTGCAGCAGGCCTTCGTCGGCGAGCCGCCGGTGGTACATGCCGGCCCACGCGTAGGCGTAGTCGACGGCGGTCGAGCGGTCGGCGGGCAGGATCGCCGCGCGCGGGTCCATGACGACATCGCGCAGACCGTGCGGAAAGCGGTGCACCGAGCGGGCCCGCGCGGTGCACTGGACGTGGTCCGTGCGCACGAAGTCGCACCCCAGGCCCTCCATGGCGGCCAGGAGGCGGGCGTAGTAGCCGGGCGCGAGCCAGTCGTCGCCGTCCAGGAAGGCGAGGTATTCGCCGCGGGCCCGGTCGAGTCCTGTGTTGCGGGCGGTCGCGAGTCCTCCGTTCCGTTCGTGTCGCACGACGACCGCGCCGGGCAGCTCGCGCTCGGCGCGCGCGAGAATGTCCGGTGTCTCGTCCTTGGAGCAGTCGTCGACGAGAATGAATTCGAAGTCCTCGCGTGCGTTCGCTCGCAGACTTCTGAGGGTGTCGGGCGCGTATTGCTGCACGTTGTAGAACGGCACGATGACGGAGAGCTTGACCACGACGGTGACGTTAGGGCGCGGCCCGGCATTCGTCTTGACCGGTGGCTTGATGTCAGGTGAACGAAGCGTGGCGGGACCGTGAACCGGCCCTGGCGCAGGCCATTTCCCGGGCCGATTCGCCATTCGTCGGTGTGCTGTTAACCGTTTGTTGCATTCTGGTTGGGCCGCGGCTCGGAATTGCTTCCTAAGTTTTCCAGCGTGCCAGTAAGGAACGAAAAGCAGCTCAGGGTCGCCGTGCTCGCGGACTCCGACACCCGGTGGAAATGGGGGTCGCTCACCGCCTCCCGCATCGCCCCCGAAGGCGTCGCCCTCGACGGCTATCTGCTGCGCGGCCGAGCCACCCCGACCCCGCGCCAGCTCCGCGAGATCGGCGTCCGCGCCGACAGCCTGCGCGAGGTCACGGCCGTCGAATTCCTCCGCGAGATGAAGTCCGCAGCCTACGACGTGGTGCTGCTCGCCCTCGTCGGCGGGGGCGTCCAGGCCGTCCTGCACGGCCTCGCCCACGCCTGGCGGGAAGCGGAGCGGCGCCCCGTCGTCGTCACCGGCTACGTCGGCGTCGTCTACGAGAAGCTCGCCGACGGACTGCTCCTACGGCACGGCGCCGACGTGGTGCTCGCCAACTCGCGCTACGACGCGGAGCGGTTCCGCGCCGTGTACGAGGGGGTGGGCGCGGACGCCTCCGCGGTCACCGAGTGCGCGCTGCCGTTCCTCGGCGGCGAGCCCTACGCCGGTGAACGCGAGCCGTACACGGTCACCTTCGCGGCACAGCCCTCCGTGCCGGACACGGCGGCCGACCGCGGCTACCTGCTCGACCGCCTCGTCCAGCACGCCGAGGCGCACCCCGACCGCGAGGTGCTGCTCAAACTGCGCAGCAAGCCCGGCGAACACACCACGCACATCGAGGAGATCCCCTACCAGAAGCTCGCGCAGCGCCGCGAACTGCCGGCCAACTTCCGGCTCGTGTACGGGAACATGGGCGAGGTCCTCGACCGCACCGACCTGCTCGTCACGGTCAGCTCCACCGCCGCCCTCGAATCCCTGCACCGGCGCATCCCGACCGCGCTGCTCACCGATCTCGGCGTGCGCGAGGCGCTCGGCAACCACCACTTCACCGGCTCCGGCTGCCTCGCCTCCTGGGACCAGCTGGACGCGGGGCTGCGGCCCGAACCGGAACCCGGCTGGCTGGCCCGCCAGGGCGTCGCGGCCGACGGGGCGTACGAGAGCGCCTTCGACGGCGCGCGCTCCAGGGTCGCCGAACTGCTCGCCAAGGACCGGGCCCCACTGGCGCCCTACTACAGCCGCACCACCGCCCCCGGCTATCTGCCGCGCATCCTCGCCCGCCACCACCTCGCGCCCGACGGCAGCCCGCTGCCCGGCGCGCCCGCCTCCGACCGGGAGCCGGGCCCGGTGCGGCAGGTCGTGCGCCGGGCCGCCCGCGGCGCCTACCGGCACGGGGTGCAGCGCGTCGCCCCCGTGATCCGGCGGATGGGGGAGCTGTGACCCCGCCTCTGAGGAATGACCGACTCCCTGAAGGAGAAGCGCACATGACCGACCTCGAGACGGTCCAGGCCGCCCCGGACGCGGGCCTCGCCGCCCCCGTCCGGCGCGTACTCGCCGTGATCCCCGCCCGCGGCGGCTCCAAGGGCGTCCCGGCGAAGAACCTGGCCCCGGTCGGCGGCGTCCCTCTGGTGGCCCGCGCCGTGCGCGAGTGCCTCGCCACCCGGCAGGTCACCGACGTCGTGGTCTCCACCGACGACGCCGCCATCGCCGCCGCCGCACGGGACGCGGGCGCCGAGGTCGTGACCCGGCCCGTCGCCATCGCGGGCGACAAGTCCAGCTCCGAGGCCGCCGTGCTGCACGCCATGGACGCGCACGAGGCGCTGCACGGCGCGGCCGTCGACGTGGTGCTGCTCGTCCAGTGCACCAGCCCCTTCCTCGTACGGGAGGACATCGACGCGGTGGTCGGCGCGATCCTCGACAAGGGCGCCGACAGCGCGCTGACGGTCGCCCCCTTCCACGGGTTCGTGTGGCGCCATGAGGACGACGAGCCGCGCCCGGCCACCGTGCACAGCACGGCAGCGGAGGCGGGCGGCGTCGCCGTCCTCGCCGACCGGCAGACCGCGACCGGCGGCGGCTACGGCGTCAACCACGACAAGTCGCAGCGCCAGATGCGCCAGGACCGGCCCCAGGACCTCCTGGAGACCGGCGCCGTCTACGGCATGGAGACCAGCGGGTTCCGCCGCCACGAGCACCGCTTCTTCGGCCGCACGGAACTCGTCCGCACCGACCCCGCGCGGGTCCTGGAGATCGACGACCCGCACGACCTGGCCCGCGCCCGCGCGCTGGCCCCCCTCTTCGACCAGCAGTCCGTCCTCCCTTCCAAGGAAGACGTCGACGCGGTCGTCCTCGACTTCGACGGCACCCAGACCGACGACAAGGTGCTGATCGACTCCGAAGGACGGGAGTTCGTCACCGTGCACCGCGGTGACGGCCTCGGCATCGCGGCCCTCCGCAGGAGCGGCCTCGAACTGCTGATCCTGTCCACGGAGGTGAACCCGGTCGTCGCCGCCCGGGCCCGGAAGCTCAAGATCCCGGTCCTGCACGGCATCGACCGCAAGGACCTCGCGCTCAAGCAGTGGTGCGAGGAACAGGGCATCGCGCCCGAGCGCGTGCTCTACGTCGGCAACGACGTCAACGACCTCCCGTGCTTCGCCCTCGCGGGCTGGCCCGTGGCGGTCGCCAGCGCCCATGACGTCGTGCGCGGCGCCGCACGCGCCGTCACCACCGTCCCCGGAGGCGAAGGCGCGATCCGAGAGATCGCCAGCTGGATCCTCGGCCCTTCTCTCGACTCCCTCGAAAAGTAAGGAACGCAAGCCATGACTGCTCAGACCCCCAACTCCCGCATCCGCAAGTTCGGTTCGCGCGAGGCAGGACCCGGCCGCCCCGTCTACGTCACCGGCGAGATCGGCATCAACCACAACGGTGACCTGGAGAACGCGTTCCGCCTGATCGACGCGGCCGCCGACGCCGGCTGCGACGCCGTCAAGTTCCAGAAGCGCACCCCGGAGATCTGCACCCCGCGCGACCAGTGGGACATCGAGCGGGACACCCCCTGGGGCCGGATGACGTACATCGACTACCGGCACCGCGTCGAGTTCGGCGAGGACGAGTACCGCGCCATCGACGAGTACTGCAAGAAGCGCGGCATCGACTGGTTCGCCTCCCCGTGGGACACCGAGGCCGTCGCCTTCCTGGAGAAGTTCAACGTCCCCGCCCACAAGGTGGCCTCCGCCTCCCTCACCGACGACGAACTGCTCCGCGCCCTGCGTGCCACCGGCAAGACGGTCATCCTCTCCACCGGCATGTCGACGCCGAAGCAGATCCGCCACGCGGTCGAGGTCCTCGGCTCCGACAACATCCTGATGTGCCACGCCACGTCGACGTACCCGGCCAAGGCCGAGGAGCTCAACCTGCGCGTCATCAACACGCTCCAGGACGAGTACCCGAACGTCCCGATCGGCTACTCCGGCCACGAGCCCGGCCTTCAGACGACGCTCGCCGCCGTCGCCCTCGGCGCCACCTTCGTCGAGCGCCACATCACCCTCGACCGCACCATGTGGGGCTCCGACCAGGCCGCCTCCGTGGAGCCGCAGGGCCTGGAGCGCCTGGTGCGCGACATCCGCGTCATCGAGACCGCCCTCGGTGACGGCGTCAAGAAGGTCTACGAGTCCGAGCTCGGCCCGATGAAGAAGCTGCGCCGCGTGCCGGGCGTCGTCGCCGAGTCGGAGATCGCCGTCGCCGCCGGTGAGCCGGTGGGTGTGTGACCTCAACCCCTGAGCGGCCCGGCGCGGTTGACCGCGCGCCGGGCCGCTCTCGGCGCCCTCGGGAGGGCAGCATGTCCGGCAGTACGTTGTGCTTCGTCGAGAGCCCGGTGCAGCTCCTCAACGTCCTGGAGTGGGCACACCACCAGGAGGTCGTCGCGACCGTCGTGGTGCTCTCGCCCACCGACCCGATGACCCGCGGCCAGCTGCGCCGCATGGCCGAACTCGCCCGCACCGAAGGCCACACGGTGCGCTGGGAGGAGGCCCGCGGCGGCGCCGGCGCGCCCTTCCACACCATCGGCGGGCTCGCCCCCTCGCTGCGCAGGGCCCACCGGATCGTCCTCGGCGACCCGTTCTCCCGCTACGTACAGCTGCTGCTCACGATCACCCGGGCCCGCGAGCTCGTCGTCGTCGACGACGGCACCGCCACCATGGAGTTCGTCGCCCAACTGGTGCGCGGCGAACGGCTCGTGCGCTGGCACCGGCGCGGCGGCAGGACGGGCCCGCGCGACCTCGTCTTCGGCCCCGTCGCGGCCGCCGCACGGCGCAGGCTCACCGCGCACGCCCGCCGCGACTCCGTGTCGGTGTTCACGTCGATGCCGGTCGACGAGGCCCCCGAAGGCGTCACGGTCAGCTCCAACGACTACGCCTGGACCCGCGCCCGGTTCGGCCCGCCGCGCATCACGCGCGGCGCCGACATGGTCGGAACCTCCCTGGTGGAGACGGGAGTCGTCGACCTGGAGCAGTACCTCGTCGCGGTCCGCGAACTGGCCCGCGCGCACGGCGCCACCCGCTACTTCGCGCACCGCCGGGAGAGCGCCGACAAGCTGCACCGACTCGCCACCGAGACCGGCCTGGAGATCGTCCGCCCCGACCTCCCCCTCGAACTGATCGCCCGGCGCGGCCCCATAGGCCGGACCATCCTCAGCTTCCCCTCGACCGTCGTGCACACCCTGCCCATCGCCCTCGCCGGTACGAGCGTGAAGGTCGCGGTGTGCGAGATCGACCCGGCGTGGCTGCGGCACGGCGTCTCCGACCACGCGCAGGGCTTCCTCGCGGGGATCTCGGGCTCGGCGCGGGGCGCGGTCCGGGCGGTGTAGACCCGGGCCGCGTGAAACCCGCTGGCCGCCGTACGGAGGCAGGCCGTACGCTCGCTCCCGTGACCAGCCCCGAGTCCGACAGACTCCGGCCACCGGCAGCCGTCCGGTGGCCTTCCTCCGCGCATCGTTGAGGCCCGTCCCCAGCGGACCCGGCCTCCGCCGCCGCACGCCACGGCCACCGCACGCGCCGCCGGAACCGCGACCACATCCTCTTCTCCACGGTCCCGGAGTCCGTCGTGCCCTTCGCTCTCCACCTGCTCGCCCTCGCCGTCTTCGCGCAGGGAACATCCGAGTTCATGCTCTCGGGGCTCGGCCCCGACATCGCCCATGACCTGGGCGTCTCCATCCCCGCCGCCGGTGCGCTCACCTCCGCCTTCGCGCTCGGCATGATCGTCGGTGCGCCGCTGACGGCCGTCCTCGCCGTGCGGTGGCCGCGCCGCCCGGCCCTCTTCGGCTTCCTCCTCGCCTTCGCCCTCGCGCACGTCGTCGGCGCGCTGACGACGAGCTTCCCCGTGCTGCTCGGCACGCGCGTCGTCGCGGCGCTCGCCAACGCCGGGTTCCTCGCGGTCGCCCTCGCCACGGCGGTCGGCATGGTCGCCCCCGACGCCAAGGGCCGCGCCACGTCGGTCCTGCTCGGCGGCACCACCCTGGCCTGCGTCGCGGGCGTGCCCGGCGGGGCGCTGCTCGGCGGGCTCCTCGGCTGGCGGTCCGCGTTCTGGGCCGTCGCGCTGATCTGCGTACCCGCGCTGATCGCCGTGCTGCGGTCGGTGCCGACGGAGCCCGGTCCCGGGGCGCGCGGCGACCTGCGCACGGAACTGCGGGCCCTGCGCGGCCCGCGCCTGCGTACGGTGCTGCTGCTCGGCGCGCTGGTCAACGCCGCCACGTTCTGCACGTTCACGTACCTGGCGCCGGTCGCCACGGAGGTCACCGGGATCGGCGGATCGTCGAGCCTGGAGCTCCCGGCGGTGCTGGCGCTCTTCGGCCTCGGCTCGTACGCCGGGGTCAGCACGGCGGGCCGCCTCTCGGACACGTACCCGACGCGGGTCGTCGGCATCGGCGGGGCGGCACTCCTGCTCGGCTGGGCCCTGTTCGCCCTCCTCGCGGGAAACACCGCGGCGATGCTCGTCCTCGCCTTCGTCCAGGGCGGCCTGTCCTTCGCGGTCGGCTCGACCCTGATCGCACGCGCCCTCTACGCGGCGTCGGGCGCCCCCACCCTCGCGGGCGGCCTGGCGACGGCCGCGCTCAATACGGGCGCCGCGCTCGGCCCCTGGGCCGGCGGCCTCGCGATCGGGGGCGGACTCGGGTACCGGGGCGTGCCGATGGCGAGCGCGTTGCTCGTGGCGCTCGCGTTCGTTGTGACCTGTGTCGCACGAGTGAAGCACGGAAGGTCCGGTGGCGAGCCCACCGACGAGGCCGCCCTCGCGGACTGAGACGCAGGTCGTGGCGCACGTCGAGGCGTTGGTTGAAAAGAGAGTTCATACCCCTCCTGCGCGATCGACATGCGCATCGCGGCCATGTTTCTTACCCCAATCCGGCTGAACTTTTGTTGATCGCCGGTTCGTTGCCCCCTGCGTCGCCCTACCCTTCAGAGGGTGAACCAGTTGAAGTCCCGTGAGTCAGAGGCCGACAAGCCCGGGGAATCCGTGCCGGGCACCGCACTTCCGGGTGCGCTGCCCGAGGCGCTCCGCGCCGAACTCGTCGCGTTCCGGCGCGATCTGCACATGCACCCCGAGCTGGGCAATCAGGAGTTCCGCACCACCGCGGCGCTCAAGACCCGCCTCGAGAAGGCGGGGCTCGCGCCGCGCCTGCTCGGCATGGGGACCGGCCTCATCTGTGACATCGGCACCGAGGACGGCGAGTGGCGCGGCGGGCGCGGCATGCTCGCGCTGCGCGCGGACATCGACGCGCTGCCGATCCCGGACACCAAGACGGACTGCGCGTACCGGTCGACGGTGCCGGACCGGGCGCACGCGTGCGGGCACGACGTGCACACCACGGTCGTGCTCGGCGCGGGCCTCGTCCTGGCCGACCTGCACAGCAAGGGCCTGCTGCCGCACCCCGTACGGCTGCTGTTCCAGCCGGCGGAGGAGGTGCTGCCCGGCGGCGCGCCCGACGCGATCGAGTGCGGGGTCCTGGACGGCGTGCGCGGCATCATCGGCGTGCACTGCGACCCGAAGGTCGACGCGGGCCGCATCGGGATCCGCCCCGGCCCCATCACCTCGGCCTGCGACCGCCTGGAGGTCACCCTCGACGGCCCCGGCGGGCACACGGCGCGCCCGCACCTGACCACGGACCTGGTCACGGCCGCGGCCAAGGTCGCCACGGAGGTCCCGGCGCTCGTCGCCCGCCGTGTCGACGCGCGCTCGGGGCTCGCCGTGACGTGGGGCCGCCTGGAGACGGGCCACGCGTGCAACGTGATCCCGCAGCACGCCGAGCTGTCCGGCACGGTGCGCTGCCTCGACCTGGACGCGTGGCGGCAGGCGCCCGACCTCGTGCACGGCGCCATCCAGGAGATCGCCGACCTGTACCGCGCGAAGCCGGTGGTCAACTACATCCGCGGGGTTCCCCCGGTGGTCAACGACCCGGTGGTCACGGACCTGTTGCGCGACGCGATGGCGGCCCGCCGCGGTCCCGACTCGGTCGAGGACACCCAGCAGAGCCTCGGCGGCGAGGACTTCTCCTGGTACCTGGAGCACGTCCCGGGCGCGATGGCCCGCCTCGGCGTGAAGCCGCCGGGCGACCGGGGGTCCCGCGACCTCCACCAGGGCGACTTCGACGTCGACGAGTCCGCGATCACGGTCGGCGTGGAACTCTTCACGGCCGCGGCGCTGCTGGACGGTTAACCGCGACGTAACGGGGGTCCGGCACGAATCGGTAACGGCCCCCGCAAGCCCATTCCTCCAGATTTCTACGCGCGTTATGGTGCGCCGAACTGGGCGCCATACAAGGCGTGTTGGACGAATGGGGAGTTCTGATGCGTCGAATACCGCGGCTCACGAAGATGGCCGTAGGCATCACCGGCCTGGCGCTCGCCGCCACCGCCTGTGGCGGCACCAGCAGCGAGAAGGGCGGTGGCGGCGACAAGAGCGGCGAGAAGCTCGGCCTCGCCATCGCGTACGACGTCGGCGGCAAGGGCGACCAGTCGTTCAACGACTCCGCCTACGAGGGCATGCTCAAGGCGAAGAAGGAGTTCGGCTACAAGACCGCCGACCAGGAGCCGAAGGACGGCGAGTCCGACGACGACAAGGCGCAGCGGCTCGCGAATCTCGCGAAGGCCGGCTACAACCCGGTCGTCGGCATCGGCTACGCCTACGGCCCCGCGATGAAGGAAGCCGCGAAGAAGTACCCGAAGACGACCTTCGGCATCGTCGACTCGGTCGTCGAGGGCAAGAACGTGGCCTCCCTGGTCTTCGCCGAGAACGAGTCCTCCTACCTGGCCGGTGTCGCCGCGGCCAAGGCCACCAAGTCCGACCACGTGGGCTTCGTCGGCGGCGTCGACAACGAACTGATCAACAAGTTCGAGGCCGGCTTCGAGCAGGGCGTCGAGGACACCAAGAAGGGCGTCAAGGTCGAGGTGCAGTACCTCGACGAGGACCCCGCCAAGGGCTTCGCCTCGCCGGACCTCGGCAAGGCCGCCGCCGAGAAGCAGCTGGAGGACGGCGCCGACGTGATCTACCACGCGGCCGGCCTGTCCGGGCAGGGCGTCATCAAGGCGGCCGCCGAGCAGAAGAAGTGGGTCATCGGCGTCGACTCCGACCAGTACAAGCAGAAGACCCTCGCCAAGTACAAGGACTACATCCTCACCTCGGCACTCAAGGAGGTCGGCGAGTCCGTGTACTCGCTGGCCAAGTCCGTCGAGGACGGAAAGCCGCTGACCGGGGTGCAGACCTTCGACCTCAAGGTCGACGGCGTGGGGGCCTCGGAGTCCAACCCGAAGTTCAAGGAGATCGCCGGTCTCTCGGACGCGGTCGCCAAGGCCAAGGAGGGCATCGTCGGCGGTTCGATCAAGGTGCGGACGAAGCCGGCGAAGCAGTGACCCGGACGGGCTGAGCCCGATCCGCACGGTGCCGTCGGCCGGACCCGGCCGGCGGCACCGCAAACCCGGCCGTATACGGCCTCGTACCCCCGTCGATAACAGTCTGGACAACCAGGGTTCTCTGTCAGGTCTACGCGCGTTACTCTGCGGCGAACTCAGCGTCGGCCCCCTGCTGTTCCGGCGCTTGTACGAAGGAGCACTTCTCATGCGCCGGGTTTCCCGTATAGCGGTCGCAGGCACCGCGACCGCCTCGCTCGCCCTCGCCCTCTCCGCCTGCGGCGGCACCTCGTCGGACGCCCAGTCGTCCTCCGACGGTGGCAAGGAAAAGGGCCTCGCCATCGCCTACGACGTCGGCGGCAAGGGCGACCAGTCGTTCAACGACGCCGCCTACGACGGCCTCCGCCAGGCCAAGAAGGAGTTCGGCTACCAGGTCGCCGACCAGGAGCCGAAGGACGGCGAGTCCGACGACGACAAGACCCAGCGCCTCGTGCAGCTGGCGAAGATGGGCTACAACCCGGTCGTCGGCATCGGCTACGCGTACGCCCCCGCCGTCAAGGAGGCCGCGGCGAAGTACCCGAAGACCACCTTCGGCATCGTCGACGACGCGACCGCCAAGGGCGACAACATCGCCGACCTGGTCTTCCAGGAGAACGAGGTCTCCTACCTCGCCGGTGTCACCGCCGCCCTGAAGACCAGGTCCGACACGGTCGGCTTCGTCGGCGGCGTCGACAACGCGCTGATCAACAAGTTCCAGGCGGGCTTCGAGCAGGGCGTGAAGGACACCAAGAAGGGCGTCAAGGTCGAGGTGCAGTACCTCGACGAGGACCCCGCCAAGGGCTTCGCCTCGCCGGACCTCGGCAAGGCCGCCGCCGAGAAGCAGCTGGAGGACGGCGCCGACGTCGTCTACCACGCGGCCGGCCTGTCGGGTCAGGGCGTCATCGAGGCGGCCGCCGCAGAGAAGGCGTACGCGATCGGCGTGGACTCCGACCAGTACGCGCAGGCCCCGCTGAAGAAGTACAAGAAGTACATCATCACCTCCGCCACCAAGGACGTCGCCAAGGCGATCCTCAACCTGGCGAAGTCCGTCGAGGACGGCAAGCCGGAGACCGGTGTCGTCACCGGCGACCTGAAGTCCGGCGAGGTCTCGCTCGCCGACTCCAACCCGGAGTTCAAGAGCGACTCCAAGCTCCAGGCGGCCCTGAAGAAGGCCGAGCAGGGCATCGTCGACGGCTCCGTCAAGGTGCCGGAGAAGCCCCAGAAGTAACACGAGGGAAAAGCAGGGCGCGGGGTGAGCGGTTCTCCTTGGGAGGAGCCTTCTTCCCCGCGCCCTTCATCTGCGATCCTGCTCGAACTCACTTCTCGCACACCGCTGTTGGGGCGCTACGCGTGTAGGCGACCCCCTTCCCCAGGAGAGTGCGCCATCGCCACGTCAAGCTCCCCTCCCACCACCGTCGCCGTGGAACTCAAGGGCATCACCAAGCGGTTCCCCGGTGTGGTCGCCAACCACGACATCCGCCTCACCGTCCACAAGGGCACCGTGCACGCCCTGGTGGGGGAGAACGGGGCGGGCAAGTCCACCCTGATGAAGATCCTCTACGGCATGCAGAAGCCGGACGAGGGCACCATCACCATCGCCGGGGAGCAGGTCTCCTACTCCTCGCCCGCCGACGCCATCGCCCGCGGCATCGGCATGGTCCACCAGCACTTCATGCTCGCGGACAACCTCACCGTCCTGGAGAACGTCGTCCTCGGCAGCGAGAAGCTGTACGGGATCGGCGGCAAGGCCCGCCGCAAGATCCTGGAGATATCCGAGCGTTACGGCCTCGGGGTGCGCCCCGACGTCCTCGTCGAGGACCTCGGTGTCGCCGACCGGCAGCGCGTGGAGATCCTCAAGGTCCTCTACCGCGGCGCCACCACCCTGATCCTCGACGAGCCGACGGCCGTGCTCGTCCCGCAGGAGGTCGACGCGCTCTTCGACAACCTGCGCGGGCTCAAGGCCGAGGGCCTGTCCGTCATCTTCATCTCGCACAAGCTCGGCGAAGTCCTCTCCGTGGCCGACGAGATCACCGTCATCCGGCGCGGCACGACGGTCGGCACGGCGGTTCCCGCCGAGACCACGTCGAAGCAGCTCGCCGAGCTGATGGTCGGCAGCGAACTGCCCACCCCGGAGACGGCGGAGTCCACCGTCACCGACCGCCCGGTCGTCGAGGTCGACGAGCTGCGTCTCGCGGCGCCGCACGGCGGCAAGCCGCTCCTCGACGGCATCACCTTCACCATCCACGCCGGTGAAGTGCTCGGCCTCGCGGGCGTCGAGGGCAACGGGCAGACCGAGCTGATCGAGGCCCTGATCGGCCTGGAGCACGCGGACAGCGGCACCATCAAGCTGCTCGGCGAGGAGATCACCTCCTGGGCCACCCGCAGGCGCCGCGAGTCCGGCATCGGCTACATCCCCGAGGACCGGCACCGCCACGGCCTCGTCCTGAGCGCCCCGCTCTGGGAGAACCGGATGCTCGGCCATGTCACCGAGCGGCCCAACAGCAAGGGCTTCTGGCTCGACCCGAAGGCCGCGCAGGCCGACACCGAGCGGATCGTCAAGGAGTACGACGTCCGCACCCCCGGCATCGACGTCACCGCGGACTCGCTGTCCGGCGGCAACCAGCAGAAGCTGATCGTCGGCCGGGAGATGAGCCACGACCCGAAGTTCCTGATCGCCGCCCACCCCACCCGCGGTGTGGACGTCGGCGCGCAGGCGCAGATCTGGGACCAGATCCGGGCGGCCCGCCACGAGGGGCTCGCGGTGCTGCTCATCTCGGCCGACCTCGACGAGCTGATCGGCCTCTCCGACACTCTCCGGGTCATCTACGACGGCCGCCTCGTCGCCGACGCCGACCCGGCCGCCATCACCCCGGAGGAGCTGGGATCCGCCATGACCGGTGCGGCCTCGGGCCACCTGGAGCACACGGAAGACGGTGCCTGATCATGAACACCAGTAAGCGCTGGGCCGCCATCGACACGGAGCGGATCCTGCTCGCGGTGGCCGGACCGGTCATCGCCCTGGTCGTGGCGTTCGCCCTGACCGCGGTCGTGCTCGCGGCCTCCGGCGAGAACCCGGTCGAGCCGTTCTCGATCATGTTCGAGCAGGCGACGTTCTCCGACGTCCAGGTGCTCATCATCAATGACGCCGCGGGCCTCTACGTCGGCGCGCTCGCCGTGGCCATCGGCTTTCGGATGAACCTCTTCAACATCGGCGTCGAGGGCCAGTACCGCCTCTCCGCCTGTGTCGCCGCCATCGTCGGCGCGCACATCGCGTTCCCCGCCTTCCTCCAGATCCCGCTGCTGATCCTGTCGGCGGCCCTGACCGGCGCGATCTGGTCCGGCATCGCGGGCATCCTCAAGGTGACCCGCGGCGTCAGCGAGGTCGTCTCCACGATCATGCTGAACTCGATCGCGGCCTCGGTCATCGCCTACCTCACCCTGGAGGACGCCTTCGGCGTCGCCGTCGGCAACAACCGCACCACCGGCGAGATGGACAAGGCCGGCTGGTTCCCCGGCATCAACCTGGGCGACGCGGTCGGCACCATCTACGGCTTCGTCTTCGTCGCGGTCGCCCTGGGCGTCGTCTACTGGGTGATGCTGAACCGCACCCGCTTCGGCTTCGACCTGCGGGCCTCCGGCGCCTCCGACACCGCGGCCGCCGCCTCCGGCGTATCGGCGAAGAAGATGGTCCTCACGGCCATGCTCCTCTCGGGTGCCGTCGCCGGTCTCGCCGGGCTGCCGACGCTGCTCGGCTCGACGCACACCTTCTCCGACTCGTTCCCGGCCGCGCTGGGCTTCAACGCGATCACGGTGGCGCTGCTCGGCCGCAACAGCCCGGTCGGCATGGCGCTGGCCTCGCTGCTCCTGTCCTGGCTGTTCAACGCGGCCGACCCGCTGGACCTCCAGGGCTACAGCTCGGAGATCGCCACGATCATGCAGGGCCTCATCGTGATCGCCGTCGTCGTCTCCTACGAGGCCGTCCGCGTCTGGGGCACCCGCCGCCAGCAGCAGCGCGTCGGCGCCGAACTCGCCGCGGGCCATGTGCTCACCGCCTCCGACAACAACGACAAGAAGCCGGAGGTGGCCGCCCGATGAGTACGGCTCCCGTCCTCGACAAGCCCGCCGCGCCCACGGCGCGGCGCAAGCTCAGCCTTCCTGTCCTGCTCCTGGTCATCGCGGGCCTGCTCTGCCTGGTCTCCGCGGTCCGCCTGATCACCGACGCCAACGGCCTCACCTCCGTCAGCCAGATGTCGACCGCGCTCCAACTCGCCGTACCCATCGGCATGGCGGGCCTCGGCGGCCTGTGGGCGGAGCGCGCGGGCGTCGTCAACATCGGCCTCGAAGGCATGCTGATCCTCGGCACCTGGTTCGGCGCCTGGGCCGGCTACCAGTGGGGCCCCTGGGTCGGAGTGATCGCCGCCCTGATCGGCGGCGCGCTCGGCGGCCTGGTGCACGCCCTCGCCACCGTCACCTTCAACGTCAACCACATCGTCTCCGGTGTGGCCATCAACATCCTCGCCCTCGGCGCCACCCGCTATCTGTCCGTCCTGATGTACGACGGCATGGAGGGCGCCACCTCCCGCCAGTCGCCCGCCGTGCCCTCGCTGGGGGAGTTCACCGTCCCCGGCCTCGCGGACGCCCTCGCCGACCTCAACAAGCAGGGCTGGTTCCTGATCTCGGACATCGCGGGCCTGCTCGGCGGCGTCATGACGGGCGTGTCCTGGCTGACCCTGATCGCGGTGCTCCTCGTCCCCGCGTCGTGGTGGATCCTGTGGCGCACCTCGTTCGGCCTGCGGCTGCGGTCCTGCGGCGAGAACCCGGTCGCGGCCGAGTCCCTCGGCGTCAACGTCATCAAGTACAAGTACGTGGCCGTGATCGTCTCCGGCGCCCTCGCGGGCCTCGGCGGCGCGTTCCTGTCGATGGTCTCCTCCAACTACTACCTGGAGGGCCAGACCGGCGGCCGCGGCTACATCGGCCTCGCCGCGATGATCTTCGGCAACTGGATGCCGGGCGGACTCGCCCTGGGCGCGGGCCTGTTCGGCTACAGCGACACCCTCAAGGTGCGCGGCGGCACGGAGAACACACACGCCCTGCTCCTGCTGATCGCGATCTTGGCGCTCCTCGCGGTGGCCTGGCTGATCTGGAAGAAGAAGTACGTGGGCGCGGTCGTCACCCTGGCTGTCTCGGTCCTCCTCTTCTTCTGGTACTCCTCCACCGATTCGGTACCGAGCCAGGTCGCCACGGCCATGCCGTACGTCCTGACCATGCTCGTCCTGGCACTCTCGGCACAGCGCCTGCGCATGCCGAAGGCGAACGGCAAGCCGTACCGGAAGGGACAGGGCACATGACGGTCGACTGGGACCACCTGAGAGCGGCGGCTCGCGAGGCGATGTCCCGCGCGTACGCCCCGTACTCGGGATTCCCGGTCGGCGCCGCGGCTTTGGTGGACGACGGCCGCACGGTCTCCGGCTGCAACGTCGAGAACGCCTCGTACGGCCTCGGCCTGTGCGCGGAGTGCGGCCTCGTCTCGCAGCTGGTCGCCTCGGGCGGCGGCCGCCTCACCCACTTCACGTGCGTGGACGGCAAGGGCGAGCTGCTGATGCCGTGCGGCCGCTGCCGGCAGCTGCTGTACGAGTTCGGGGGCGCGGGGCTCCTGATGGAGACGGTGGCGGGGGTGCGGACGCTGGGGGAGATGCTGCCGGAGGCGTTCGGCCCGGAGAACCTCGGCTGAGTGCCTGTGCGAGGGGCCCGCGCGGATGTGGATGTCACACGCGCGGGCCCTTCGGTGTCTTCATGTCGAACGGCCGGGAGCAGCCCGGCCGACGAACGGCCCAGGAGGTCGGACACGATGGCGCTGCGCATCGCGAAGGCGGAACTCCCCGAGGAACTGAAGCAGGGCATGGTCGACCAGCTCGGCGCGGTCATGGAGCCCGCCGAAGTGCTCTGGCACAACCCGAAGGTCGCCCAGGACGGCCTCGGTCTCGGCCGCCAGGTCGCCCAGTGGGACGCGGCCGACGAGACCCTCAAGTCGTTCGCGCACATGGCGGTCTCGGCCCAGGTCGGTTGCAGCTGGTGCCTCGACGTCGGCTACTTCCAGGCCCGGAACGAGAACCTGGACCTGAAGAAGGCCAGCCAGGTCCCGCGCTGGCGCACCTCCGACGTCTTCACGCCGCTGGAGCGGGACGTCATGGAGTACGCCGAGGCCATGACCAACACCCCGCCCACGGTCACGGACGAGCTGTACGCGGGCCTGCTGGACCGGCTCGGCCCGGCGGCGATGGTCGAACTCACCACGTACATCGCCTTCGTCAACTTCTCGACGCGCGGCAACACGGCCCACGGCATCAGCTCGCAGGGCTTCTCGGAGGCGTGCGAGATCCCACTGGAGAAGCGTTCTTGATGGAGAACCCGACGGACGACCCCTTCGTCACCCACCGCAGCCTGCTCTTCACGGTCGCCTACGAGATGCTCGGCTCGGCGGCCGACGCGGAGGACGTGTTGCAGGAGTCCTGGCTGCGGTGGGCCGACGCGGACCGGACCGAGGTGCGCGACCCGCGCGCGTACCTCGTCCGGATCGTCACCCGCCAGTCCCTCAACCGCCTGCGCACGCTCTCCCGCCGACGCGAGGACTACGTCGGCCAATGGCTCCCGGAACCGCTCCTGACCAGCCCCGACGTGGCGGAGGACGCCGAACTCGCGGAGAGCGTGTCGATCGCCCTCCTCACGGTCCTGGAAACCCTCGGCCCCACCGAACGCGCGGTCTTCGTCCTGCGCGAGGCCTTCGACGTCCCGTACGGGGAGATCGCCGAGGCCGTCGGCAAGTCGGCGGCCACCGTGCGGCAGATCGCGCGGCGGGCCCGCGACCACGTGGCGGCGCGGCAGCCGCGCGTGAAGGTGGCGCGCGCCGAGCAACAGGCGGTGCTGGAACGCTTCCTGGCGGCCCTGCGCACGGGCAACCTCCACGGCCTGATGGAGGTCATGGCCCCCGACGTCGTCATGATCGCCGACGGTGGCGGCCGCGTGGCGGCGGCGAAGGTCCCGCTGCACGGCGTCGACGTGGTGGCGAAACTGCTGGCGACGGCGCAGGCCAAGGTGTCGACCCTGGCGGCGGCCCCCGCCTGGTTCAACGCCGCCCCCGCGGCCCGCATCGAATTCGACGGCGAACCGTCGGCGATGAGCGTCGTGGTGGACAACGACCGCATCACCCACATCTACGTGATCCGCAACCCGACCAAACTGACGCGCATCAACGAGGAGGCGAACCTGTCCCGGTAGGCCAATCAAGCCCCGACGGCGATTGAGGCGCGGGGTCCGGGGCAGAGCCCCGAGACGTAGGACCGGCGCGGCGCATCAGGACTCCCGCTCACCCCTCCGCACCATCTCCGCGATCCACGTCGGCGCATACGGAGACGTACACCCCGCCGCCACCGGATAATCCGCCAGCACACCGAGCCTCTCGCCGATCGCAACCGCCCGCCCCCGGTGCTCCGCATGCGCGATGCCGAGCTGCGCGAGGCAGGTGTTCATCGCCCACTGCAACCGGTCCGGCGCATCCTTCATCTCCGCCTCGACGACATCGAGCAGCCCCGACAGATCGAGCCCCTCCGGCTTCTTCACCACCCGGTCCGCCGTGAGCGCCCACCCGGCGGCCGCGACCACCGGGTCCTCGTCGCCGAGCCAGGCGAGCCGCAGCGCCTCCGCGTGCGGGCTCTTCTTCACCACGTAATTGATCAGCCAGTCCTGCACCTTCGGAGCCCGGGCCGCCCGCAGCATCGCATCGAGCTCGCCCGCCTCGAACGCCTTCGGCCGGCAGACGAGGAGGGCGAGCAGCCGGGCCGCGGTGTCGCCGGTGTCCCACAGCTCGACCGCGAGGTCCTGCCGCGTCCTGAGGCGCTTGGCGATCGCCCGCAGCTTGCTCAGGTTCACGCCGTGGTCGTCGCCGTGCCGCTCGTTGACGGCGCGGGCCCTCGGGTCCTCGAGCCCGGCCAGCTCGTCGAGCAGCTCGCGCACCGTCGTGGCGGGCGCCTCGGTCTCGGGCACGGCGATCTCCTGTCGGTCACGGGCCTGCACGGCCTCCACGGTACGGCCCGGAGAGGTCCGCGGGACACTTCACGCGGAGCGTCTATGCGCGTAGAGTCGCCGTGCCGTGGGAGCGTGGCGGGGTGCGCCGCGCTGTGCCGAACCGTTGGAGGATTTGCCATGGACGTCATCTCCGTCATCCGTACGAAGCGGGATCGCGGACGCCTCACGGACGCGCAGATCGACTGGGTCGTCGACGCGTATACGCGCGGCGAGGTCGCGGACGAGCAGATGTCGGCCCTGGCCATGGCGATCTTCCTGAACGGGATGGACCGCGCGGAGATCGCCCGGTGGACCGCCGCGATGATCAACTCCGGGGAGCGGATGGACTTCTCGGTGCTGCCGCGGCCCGCCGCCGACAAGCACTCCACCGGCGGCGTCGGCGACAAGATCACTCTGCCGCTCGCGCCCCTCGTCGCTGCCTGCGGCGCGGCCGTGCCGCAGCTGTCGGGGCGCGGCCTCGGCCACACCGGCGGCACGCTCGACAAGCTGGAGGCGATCCCCGGCTGGCGCGCGGACATCACCAACGACGAGATGATGCGCACCCTGAAGGACGTCGGCGCGGTCATCTGCGCGCCGGGCAGCGGCCTGGCCCCCGCCGACAAGAAGCTCTACGCGCTGCGCGACGTCACGGCCACCGTGGAGTGCATCCCGCTGATCGCCTCCTCGATCATGTCGAAGAAGATCGCGGAGGGCACGGGCTCACTGGTCCTGGACGTGAAGGTCGGCTCCGGCGCCTTCATGAAGGAGATCGGCCCCGCCCGCGAACTCGCGCGCACGATGGTCGGGTTGGGCGCCGACCACGGGCTGCCGACCGTCGCCCTCGTCACCGACATGAACACCCCGCTCGGCCTGACCGCGGGCAACGCGCTCGAAGTCCGGGAATCCGTCGAGGTGTTGGCGGGCGGCGGCCCCGCCGACGTCGTCGAGCTGACCCTCGCCCTCGCCCGCGAGATGCTCGACGCGGCGGGCCTGAAGGACGTCGACCCGGCGAAGGCGCTCGCCGACGGCCGCGCGATGGACGCCTGGCGGCGGATGATCGCGGCGCAGGGCGGCGACCCGGACGCGGCGCTGCCGACGGCCCGCGAGACGCACACGGTCACCGCGGCGGAGTCCGGCGTCCTCACCCGCCTCGACGCGATGGGCGTGGGCCTCGCCGCCTGGCGCCTCGGCGCGGGCCGCTCCCGCAAGGAGGACCCGGTGCAGGCGGCGGCGGGCGTGGAACTGCACGCCAAGCCGGGCGACTCCGTCTTCGCGGGGCAGGTGCTCATGACGCTGCACACGGACACGCCGGAGCGGATCCCCTACGCCGTGGAGGCGTTGGACGGCGCGTACGACATCGCACCCGCGGGGACCGGTTTCTCCGCACGCCCCATCGTGCTGGAGCGCATCGCCTGACGGGCAGGCCCCGGGTGGCCGGTCCCGGCGCCGGGCCGGTCACCCCAGCAGCGCCGCCACCACGACCAGCGCGGGCACCGACGCCATCGTCGACAGCAGGATGGACTCCCGCGCCAGGCGCTCGCCCACCCGGTAGTGGCTCGCGTACGTGAAGATGTTCTGGGCCGCCGGAAGCGCCGACGTCACCACGACGTCGAGCAGCCGCGCCCCGTGCAGCCCGAATACGAGGGACGCAAGGGCCCACGCCACCACCGGCTGGCCCACCGCCTTCAGCACCGTCGACAGCAGCACCGGCACCCGGTCCGCGCCCCGGCCGCCCGGCCAGGAACTCCCGCACAGCGAGATCCCGAACGCGATGAGGATCGCCGGGACCGACATGTTCGCGATCAGTTCCAGCGGATCGAAGATCGGGGACGGCACCGTCCAGCCGGTCGCCGACACCAGCACCCCGCACAGCGAGCCGATCGCGATCGGATTCCGGAACGGGGTCAGCAGCCGCTGCCCCCACGAGAGCCGCTCCGTGGCGGTCGCCGACGCCCCCGTCAGGTCGAGCACCGTCAGCGCCACCGGCGTCACCACGAGCTGCTGGAAGAGCAGCACCGGGGCGACGAGCGAGGCGTCCCCGAGGACGTACACCGCGATCGGGATGCCCAGATTCCCCGAGTTCACATAGCTGGAGCAGAGCGCGCCGATCGTGGTCCGGCCCGCGCCCCAGCCGCGTACGACACCCACCGCGATGAACAGGCCGGCCATCGCCGCCGTGGAGAGCGCGGTGACGAGCAGGCTCGGCGACAGGATCACCGCCAAGTCCGCCTTGGCCAGCATCGTGAACAGCAGCGCGGGTGTCGCCACATGGAACGTCAGCTTGGTGAGGACCTCGCGGCCCTCGGCGCCCAAGTGGCCGCGCCGCCCGATGACGTAGCCGACCGCGATGACGATCACGATGACCGCGAAACCGTTGAGTACCCCCTGCACACGTCAAGACTCCGCCGCGGACGGACCGCCGGTCAACGTTGATCCACTATCCGAATCAACGTGATCCGGCCCACGCACCCGCATCCGGACGGGACCGATGAATTCCGCACCGCCGCACGGTCATTCGTACGTGGCCGATTCCTCGCTCCCTCCCGAGTCCTCGCCCGTCGTGGTGCTCGCCGGGCCCGTCCGCTCGGGCGACGCGCCCCGACTGTGCGAACGCCTGCGCGCCGCCCTGCCCGGCGCACCGGCCGTGACCTGCGACGTCTCCGGTGTGACCACCGCCGATCTCCCGACCCTCGACGCGCTCGCCCGGATGCAGCTCACCGCCCGCCGCGCCGGGTCACGGATGGTGCTCCGCGACCCGCCCGCGGGACTCGCCGTACTCCTCGAACTCGCGGGAATGGCCGAAGTCCTGGGGCCGCCCGCCGCCGGGGAGTCAGGCGTCGAGATGGTCCGGGACGCCGAACAGCGGGAACCAGCGCTGCGTGTCGAGGAAGCAGTGATACCCCGCGATCCGCCCCGCTGAGAACTCGATGACCTGGATCGCCCAGGGCGTGAAGCCTCCCTTGTCCGGATCCGGCTTGTAGTGGGCGAACGCCGGCGTCCCGTTCGACACCACCGGCAGCAGGCGCGAACCCGCGCAGGACGCGCCGATCGTGGTCATGAAGCCCGTGATGTCCTCGGGGCCGCGCAGCCACAGGTCGAACGGCGGCATCGTCATGATGGCGTCCTCGGCGAGCAGCTCGGTGAGCGCCTTCATGTCGTAGCCCTCGAACGCCGCGATGTAGCGCTCCAGGAGCTTCTGCTGCTCCTCGTCGAGCGGATTCGCCGTCGCGGAGTCCGCGGGCGGGGCCTCCGCCAGCGTCGCCCGCGCCCGCTGGAGCGCGCTGTTCACCGAGGCCACCGATGTGTCCAGCAGGTCGGCGACCTCCTGGGCCTTCCACGCCAGGACCTCGCGCAGGATCAGCACCGCCCGCTGCTTCGGCGGGAGTTGCTGGAGCGCGGCGACGAACGCGAGCCGCACCGACTCCCGGGCCACGGCCGCCTCCGCCGGGTCGTGCGGCGTCGGCAGCACGCGGGCGTCCGGAATCGGTTCGAGCCACACATTGTCGGGGCGGGGGTTGAGCGCGGCCTGGGCGAGCGGGGCCGCCGCCGTCAGATCCATCGGGCGGGCCCGCTTGTTCCCCGCGTTCAGCGAGTCGAGGCACACGTTCGTCGCGATGCGGTACAGCCACGAGCGCAGCGACGAGCGGCCCTCGAACTTGTCGAAGCTGCGCCAGGCCCGGACCATCGTGTCCTGCACGGCGTCCTCGGCCTCGAACGCCGAGCCCAGCATCCGGTAGCAGTACCCGGTCAGCTCGACCCGGTGCTTCTCCAGGTCGTCGAGACCTGCCTTTGTCGCGGTGTCACTCATTTCAACGCCCCCATCGCCGCTGTGAGTTCCAGCACGACGAAAGCTACCGCAGCCCACTGACAACGGCCCCCCGACCTGGAAAAAGCCCAGGTCAAGAGGGGGCCGCCGGAACGCCAGAGGAAGTTGTTCAGATCGCCGGGCGCATCCGGGCCGCGTACGTGCCCCACAGCGTGATCGCCACGACGCCGAGCACCGCGAGGAAGCCGAGGCCCACCGTCCCCGCCCAGCCCCCGGCGTGGAAGGCGACCGCGCCGACGGCCGAGCCGACGCTGGACCCGACGTAGTACATGCTCTGGTAGAGCGCGGAGGCCTGCGCCCGCCCGTGCGTGGCGGTGTGGCTCACGGAGGACGAGGCCGTCGCGTGGCCCGCGAAGAAGCCCGCCGTGATCAGCACGAGGCCGAGCAGCACGAGAACGATGTTCGGGACGAGGGCGAGCAGCAGCCCCGCCATCGTGGTGCCCGCCGCCAGGTACAGCGTGCCGCGCCGACCGAGCCGCGTGACCAGCCGGCCCGCGGCGGCCGAGGAGACGGTGCCCACCAGATAGACGATGAAGATCGAGCCGACGACGCCCTGCGGGAGCGAGAAGGGCGCGGCGGACAGCCGGTAGCCGATCACCGTGTAGACCCCGCCGAACACCATCATGAACAGCGCGCCGATCAGGTACAGGCGGCGCAGCAGCGGGTTCGCGAGGTGGCTGCCGACCGTGGCGGCAAGGGCGCGCGGGCGCAGCGACCCCGGCGTGAAGTGGCGCGGCGTCGGCAGCAGCATCCGGAACGCGACGGCGCACGCCACCGCGATCACCCCGATCACGCCGACGGCCACCCGCCAGCCCCAGGCCTGCGCGAGCCAGCCGCCGATGATCCGGCCGCTCATGCCGCCGATGGAGTTGCCGGCGACGAACAGTCCGATGGCCGCGACCAGCGCCTTCGGCCGCACCTCCTCCGCGAGGTACGCCATCGCGGACGCGGGCAGGCCCGCGAGGGCGGCGCCCTGGAGCGCGCGCAGCGTGATCAGCGCGCCGAGCGAGGGCGCGAAGGGGACCAGGAGCCCCACCGCGACCGCCACCGTCAGCGAGGCGGTCATCACCGTGCGCCGCCCGAACCGCTCGGACAGCGCGCTCAGCGGCAGCACGCACACCGCGAGCGCGAAGGTCGAGGCGGAGACCGTCCAGGCCGCCGCGCTCGCGCTCGCGCCGTAGTCGTCGGAGATGAGGGGGAGCAGGGCCTGCGTCGAGTAGAGGAGCGCGAAGGTGGCGACTCCGGCGAGGAACAGGGCGAAGCTCATGCGGCGGTAGCCGGGGCCGCCGGGCGTCAGCCGGGTGTCGGCGGTGGGCTGGGAGCAGGCGGCCGCGTCGGTGGAGGCGACCGCCTGGCTACTGGCAGGTGACATGCCCCGAACGTAGGCTCACCTGCATTCATGCGTCCAATGCATGAAGACGCCATAATCGTTCCCATGGAGCATGAGCAGAGGTCGGCGCGGCGCTTGTCACCCATTGGCGACACGGAAGACATCGTCACGCTCCTCGCCCCGCGCCTCGCCCACTTCGCCGGGGCCGCCCGCACCGAGCACGTCACGCGCGCGGCGCAGGAGATGAACGTGCCGCAGTCCACCCTCTCCCGCGCCCTCGTACGCCTCGAACGCGACCTCGGCGTCGACCTGTTCGCCCGGCACGGCCGCACGGTGTCGCTGACCCCCGCGGGCCGTACGTTCCTCGGCTCGGTGGAGCGCGCGCTCGGCGAGATCGAGAAGGCGGTCGAGTCGGTGCGCGCCGACGCCGACCCCGAGTCCGGCAAGGTCGCCTTCGGCTTCCTGCACACCATGGGTACGGAGACGGTGCCCGGCCTGATCCGTGCCTTCCGCGCCGAGCACCCCCGCATCCGCTTCAGCCTCGTGCAGAACTACGGGGAGGCGATGCTGGAGCGGCTGCGCGCGGGCGAGCTCGACCTGTGCCTCACCTCGCCCGTCCCTGACGCGCCCGGCCTGGTCGCGCGCCGCCTCGACGAGCAGCGCCTGCGCCTCGTCGTCCCCGACCACCACCGCCTCGCCGCCCGCAAGCGCATCCGCCTGTCGGAGGCGGCCGAGGAAACCTTCGTCACCCTCGAACCGGGCTACGGTCTGCGCCGCATCTGCGACGACCTGTGCGCCGAGGCCGGGTTCACGCCGCGGATCGCCTTCGAGGGCGAGGAGGCGGAGACGCTGCGCGGCTTCGTCGCGGCCGGGCTCGGGGTCGCGCTCCTGCCGCCGCCGACGGTGCCGCGCCCGGGCGTCGTGGAACTCGCGGTGACGGGCCAGCGGGCGGTGCGCGAGATCGGCGTCGCATGGCTCGACGGCCACCCGGACACCCCACCCGTAGCGGCCTTCAAGAAATTCCTGCTGTCTCGGAGGGGGAAGCTCCTCCCGGAGCACAACACCTCAAGCGCCGACGGCGATTGAGGTGCGCAATTCAAGCCCCGCCGGCGATTGAGGCGCGGGGCCCGGGGCAGAGCCCCGCGACCGCAACCCCGCCCCGCCGCCACACTCACATCCGGCGCCACACTAGAGCGTCCGCCCGAAGCCGGAGGCCAACGGCATCCGCAACCCCAACGGCGGCGGCGCCGCAAACGCATCCCGAAGCGGCCGCGAGAACGGCCGCCCGAACAACGCACCCATCACGAAGTCCACGGCCAGCGAGGCGACTTCGAAACGATGCTGCGCCAGCCCGTGCCCGTCCGAGTGCACCTCGAAGCGGCACACGTCGCGGTTCGTCTTCTTCGCGCGGCCCGCGAGCCGGAAGGACAACTCCGGGTCGGTGCGCCGGTCGTCGGTGCCGTGCACGATGAGGACCCGGCGGCCCGCGAGCTGCCTGACCGGCTCCAGGGGCGCGGCCACATCGTCCTCCGGCAGCCAAGGGGCAAGCGCCAGAACGGAGTTGACGGCCTCGTGGTCGGCCGCGTACAGGGCCGCCCGGCCGCCCATGTCGAGGCCGGCGAGGCAGACCGGTACATCACCGTAGCGGCGCACGACCTCGTCGGCGGCCCACCGGGCGTCGCGCGCGAGTTCGGCCTGCGTCTCGTTCCAGCCGCGGCACCGGTACTGCACGACATGCGCGACCAGGCCCGCGTCGCGCCCCGCGCGCGTGAGGCGGCGCGCGAGCGGGCGAAGGGCCGCCCGGTCCATGGGCGAGGGTCTGCGGGAAGAGGTCTCCTCGCCCGCGGGGAGCAGCAGCACCACGCCGCCCACCGCCCCCGGCACCGGCCCGGCCGCCCTGGCAAGCCGCGCCTCGCGGCCCTGCGTCGCTCGCTGCTGCATGACAGCACAGTGTCAGAAGCCCGGTGCGCGACGCCGGTGGACGGGTCACTGTTGGGTATCGACGGATCATGCCCGTCCACGGGGCTCACCGCATGCAACGAACCGACAACGAACCGCAGCGATCTACGCGCGTAGGAGTTAGAGTGCGGAAATGACGAGCCCGATCACCGCGAACCCCAACAGCCCCCGGGTGCCGACCGCCGAGCAGATCCGCCGTGCGCCCAAGGTGCTCCTGCACGACCACCTCGACGGCGGCCTGAGGCCCGGCACGATCGTCGACCTGGCGCGCGAGCAGGGGTACGAGAACCTGCCGGAGACCGACCCCGACAAGCTCGGCGTCTGGTTCCGCGAAGCGGCCGACTCCGGTTCGCTCGAGCGGTACTTGGAGACGTTCAGCCACACCTGCGCGGTCATGCAGACGCGCGAGGCGCTGTTCCGGGTCGCCGCCGAGTGCGCCGAGGACCTCGCCGAGGACGGCGTCGTCTACGCCGAGATCCGCTACGCCCCCGAGCAGCACCTGGAACAGGGGCTCACCCTCGAAGAGGTCGTCGAGGCGGTCAACGAGGGCTTCAGGGAGGGCGAGCGGCGCGCGAAGGAGAACGGCCACCGCATCCGCGTGGGCGCCCTGCTCACCGCGATGCGGCACGCGGCCCGCGCCCTGGAGATCGCCGAACTGGCCAACTCCTACCGGGACCTGGGTGTCGTCGGCTTCGACATCGCGGGCGCCGAGGCCGGCTTCCCGCCCACCCGCCACCTCGATGCCTTCGAGTACCTCAAGCGGGAGAACAACCACTTCACGATCCACGCGGGCGAGGCCTTCGGGCTGCCGTCCATCTGGCAGGCCCTCCAGTGGTGCGGCGCGGACCGGCTCGGGCACGGTGTGCGCATCATCGACGACATCAAGGTGGAGGCGGACGGCGGCGTACAGCTCGGCCGCCTCGCCTCGTACGTGCGCGACAAGCGGATCCCGCTGGAGCTGTGCCCCTCGTCGAACCTTCAGACCGGTGCCGCGAGTTCCTACGGGGAGCACCCCATCGGTCTGCTGCGAAAGCTGCACTTCAGGGCCACGGTCAACACGGACAACCGGCTCATGTCCGGTACGTCGATGAGCCGCGAGTTCGAGCACCTGGTCGATGCATTCGGTTACACGCTCGATGACATGCAGTGGTTTTCTGTCAATGCGATGAAGTCAGCATTCATTCCTTTCGATGAACGACTGGCGATGATCAATGACGTCGTGAAGCCCGGATACGCCGAGCTGAAATCCGAATGGCTGTTCCGGCAGACCGCTTCCACCAGCGGTTCTGTCGTCGAATAGGGCGTTCCAGGGGGGCGTTGAAACGGTCGGGAACGTTTGTTCCCGGCCGTTTTTCCCGGCGGTTCGCTGTTTGCGGGCGCAGCGAAGGAATGTTTACGGTCGTGGACCGCTCATCCCCCCGTCATCGTCAAGAGGACGCATTTCACAATGAAGCAGTCTGCTGCAAAGACCCTCGGTGTCGCCGCTCTCGGAGCCGCTTTCGCCGCCGCCGGTGCCGGTGCCGCGAACGCTGCCCCGGCCGCCCCCGACGCCACCGACACCGTCGGATCCGTGACCTCCGCCCTCCCGCTCCAGGACGTGGCCTCGACGCTGCCCGCCGCCGAGTCCCTGGGCGGCGCCCAGACCGCGGTCGACAACGGCCTGCACACCGCCGGCCCGGTCGTCGACCAGGCCGCCAAGACGGCTCTGCCCACCGACGGCGGCAACCCCGTCTCCGGGCTGCTCGGCGGCCTGCCGGTCGGCGGCCTCAGCTGACCCGACCCACCGCACACGCCGAAGGGGCGCACCCGCGATCACGCGGGCGCGCCCCTTCGGCGTGGGTGCCGGGGCACGTCACCAGGCCTGGCGGACCTTGTTCTCACTCGGGAACAGGATCCACAGCGCGATGTAGAGCAGGAACTGCGGGCCCGGCAGCAGACAAGAGACCACGAAGATCACGCGCATCGTGCTCGCGGAGGTGCCGAAGCGCCGTGCCAGCGCTGCGCACACTCCGCCGATCATCCGTCCGTTGGTGGGGCGGGCAGGGGCGGTCATGGTGGGCTCCTTCGCGAACCGTGGGTCTTCGGTGTGTGGTGCTTACGTCTTCGAAGGTACCGGCGACAGCCCGGGCAAAACGTCAGCTCACGGGGCGATGCCGACCCTGGGAATCGTCGGGGTCGGACCCTGAGCGGGCTCCTGCGGGGGGAGGGGCCCGACGTCGGCCCTGCGGCGGAGCCGGGAGCGCAGGACGGGCACCACGAGGAGATGGGCGAGCGCGACGCCCACCGTGTTCAGGAGCAGCGAGTCGATGTCCACGACCTGCCCCGGCACCCCGGTCTGGAGCAGTTCGATGCCGAGTGAGATCAGTGCGGCCACGGCGACCGTGCGCACAAGCGAACCCCACGACGACACGTGCAGGCGGCCGCCCGCGACGGGCAGCAGCACGCCGAGCGGGGCCAGCAGCGCAAGCCCCTCGCCGATCCGCAGCGCCGCCTCGCGCCAGCCGAGCGCGAGGTCGGAGCGGATGCCCGCCAGGGGATGCAGGTTCGCCGCGCTGACCCAGGGAACGTCCAGGGGGCGCAGCGTGAACCAGGCAACGAAGAGGAGATGCGCGGCGAGCAGGACGACCCCTGCCGCACGGAAACGGACGGCGGCCCTGTGGCCGCCCGAGCGATGGCGCTGCACGCACCCCTAGACGCCGGGCGCGGGAGGATCGGTTCCGCCGGGGTTGCGCCGAGGTTTCGCCCGTGCTGTGCCGGGCCCGCCCGCGTCCGTCAGTTCAGGGTCTTCGTCGGGGCCGGGATCAGGCCGGGGCGGGCCTTCAGGGCCTGTGAGCAGGTGTACTCGCGGGGTGCGGAGTCGTCGGGACCGCCGAGGATCACGTGCTCGTCGTCCTCCGCCGTGACCTCGCTGGTCGCGAACGTGCAGATGACCTGGGCCAGGGCGTAGGGGGACAGGTCGTCCGGCGGGGCGTTCAGGCGCAGCGCGTCCGGGGGGTCGTCCGCGCGGGGGCCCGAGACCTTGAGGCCGGAGCGGACGTCCGTCGTGTAGCCCGCCGACTTCTCCGCGGCGGACGGGGCCGACGCCAGCTGCGCCAGGAGTTCACGGGCCACCACGACCCGGTCGGAGGACTGGCCGCGCTCCAGAGTGATCGTCCGGTCGACCGTGACCAGCTGCGACGTGCAGACCAGATAGACCTGCACGGGGAACTCGCCGCCCGCCTGGGCCTCCACCTTGTCCGAGCCCGACAGGGAGCAGCCCACACGCGTGGGAGCGGCGCCGAAGTCGGTCGGCACCTCCGTGGGTCGGATCCCGCAGCCCGCGAGCAGCAGCGAGGCGAGGCCGATGAGGGCCAAGGGGCGTACCCGGCGTGTCACTTCGAGGCACCGCCTTGCCGCGCGTCCTTGGCGTCCTCCTCCGTGGCGGAGGCGAGCGGCCCCGCGTCCCGCGGCAGGTGCAGCGTGAACACGGCTCCGCCTTCCGGGGAGTTGGCGGCGCCGATCCGGCCGCCGTGGATCCGGGCGTTCTCCATGGCGATGGAGAGACCGAGGCCGCTGCCCTCCGAGCGGGGCCGCGAGGCGCTCGCCTTGTAGAAGCGGTCGAAGACGTGCGGCAGGACGTCCTCGGGGATGCCCGGTCCGTGGTCGCGCACGGAGATGACGACGTCGTCGCCCTCCACCCGCACCGAGACGCGCACGGGGGACCCGCCGTGCTTGAGCGCGTTGCCGATCAGGTTCGCGAGGATCACGTCGAGGCGGCGCGGGTCGAGGCGGGCGTGGATGCCGCGCTCGGCGTCGAGCTCGACGGCGTCCAGCCAGGCGCGGGCGTCGATGCAGGCGGTGATCTGGTCGGCGAGGTCGACGTCGTCGAGGACGAGCCGGGCGCTGCCCGCGTCGAAGCGGGTGACCTCCATGAGGTTCTCGACGAGGTCGTTCAGGCGCCGGGTCTCGCTGACCACGAGCCGCACGGCCGGTTCGATCATCGGGTCGACGGAGCCGGTCTCGGCGTCGAGCTCCTCCTCAAGGACCTCCGTCACCGCGGTGATCGCGGTCAGCGGCGTGCGCAGCTCGTGCGACATGTCGGCGACGAAGCGGCGCGAGGACTCGTCGCGGGCACTCATGTCCGCGACCTTCTTCTCCAGGTTCTCCGCCGTCTTGTTGAACGTACGGGAGAGCTCCGCCAGTTCGTCCGTGCCGGAGACGCGCAGCCGGGTGTCGAGCTTGCCCTCGCCGAGGCGGCGGGCGGCGACGCCGAGCCGGTGCACGGGCTTGAGCACCGTCGTCGCGGCGGCCTGCGCGAGCAGCGCGGAACCGATGAGGGCGAGCGCGGTGGCGATGCCGAGCGACCAGGCGAGCGAGCCGAGGTCCTTGGCCTCCGGCTCCAGGGACTTGAGCATGTAACCGGTCGGCCCGTCGTCCACGGTGGCGCCGCCGACCAGGTACGGGGTGTCGTCCTGCGTGATCCGCTGCCAGTACAGGTGGTACGCGTGCTTGTTGCCGCCGTTGATCGGCTGCTTCTCGGTGACCGCGTCCTGAAGCGACTTCGGCACGTCGGCGACGGTGAACGCGTCCAGGTCCGAATTGCCCACGACCCGGCGGCCGTTCTCGTCCTTGGCCATGAGCAGCACGCTGAAGTGCTGGCTGCTGCTCGCCATCAGGTTCGCCGCGTGCTGCAACTCGCCCTGCGTGGGCTGTTCGGGAAGGGCCGCAGCCCGGTTCTGCATCTCCTGCTTGAAGTCGCTGAGCGCCGAGTCCTGCGTGCGCGTGAGCACGGCCTCGCGATTGAGCCAGTACGCGATCCCCGACGCGGACACCGCGGCCGTCAGGGCCACGAGCGCGAACACGACGACCAGGCGCAGCCGCAGGCTGGTGAAGCGCAGGCCGGCGAGGAGGGTCTTCTTGGCCGCGGCGGCGCCCCGGAGCTTGTCGTGCGGCTTGGTCACTGAGGCGTGTCCAGCCGGTAGCCCACCCCGCGCACCGTACGGATCAGGGTCGGCGACGACGGCACGTCCTCGACCTTCGCGCGCAGCCGCTGCACACACGCGTCGACCAGCCGCGAGTCACCGAGGTAGTCGTGCTCCCACACCAGGCGCAGCAACTGCTGCCGGGACAGCGCCTGTCCGGGCCGCCGGCTCAGTTCGAGCAGCAGGCGCAGCTCGGTCGGCGTCAGCTGGAGGTCCTCGCCGTTCTTCGTCACCGTCATCGCGGCACGGTCGATCACCAACGAGCCGAACGTCGCTGCGTCGTTGGCCTCCCGCTCGCCGCGCCGCAGCACGGCCCGGATCCGTGCGTCGAGCACGCGCCCCTGCACCGGCTTCACGACATAGTCGTCGGCACCGGATTCGAGGCCCACCACGACGTCGATGTCGTCGCTGCGCGCGGTCAGCAGGATGATCGGCAGTTGGTCGGTGCGCCGGATACGGCGGCACACCTCGAAACCGTCGATGCCGGGCAGCATCACGTCCAGCACGATCAGATCGGGCCGCTGCTCGCGCAGCAGCTTCAGACCGTCCTCTCCGGTGGCAGCGGTGGCAACCCGATGGCCCTGGCGCGTAAGAGACAGCTCCAGGGCCGTACGGATGGCGTCGTCGTCCTCGATCAGCAACAGGGAAGGCACAAGCGCCATTCTGGCCCATCAGAGGCCTTCAGTTCGACCGAGTGTGCGCGTCAGGTGCGGGGAAGCGGCGCGGAGAAGGCCCGCAGGACACCGGCCGGACGCCCGTCGGAGGCCCCGCGGGGGCGCTTCCTCCACGTCCGCTCCCTATGACGGGAGCCGCTGTGACAGGCCTGTGACAGTCGACGGACACCGTCATGAACTCGGCCCGGCAAGCTTTTGGTCATCGCGAAGAAGCACCGCGACGACGACGCAGAAGTATTCGGTACTCCACGACGGGGGGCGCGAGATGAACACGCTGCACAGCACCAACTCAAGCGCGGTTGTCACGCGTCTGCACGACATGGGCCGAGTGGTTTCCGAGCGTCACGAGAAGTCCGGCGCTGTGAGCGGGCGGGGGTGCGTTCGCGGCGCCGGGCGGCAGCACACCGGGATCATGACGGTGGTCGACCAGCGGGGAACGGTGACCGAGGGGGGTCACGGGGGAGCCGCGTACAGGGGGGACTCGGGGGAGCAGCGCCGGACGTCCTTGTCGGAGGCCGAGTTCACGGCTTACGTCCAGGAGCGCCGCGCCTCCCTGTACGCCACCGCCTACCACCTGACCGGTGACCGGTTCGAGGCCGAGGACCTGTTGCAGAGCGCGCTGTTCTCGACGTACCGGGCCTGGGACAGGATCAGCGACAAGGCGGCCGTGGGCGGCTACCTGCGTCGCACCATGACGAACCTGCACATCAGCGCGTGGCGCCGCCGCAAGCTGAACGAGTACCCGACCGAGGAGCTGCCGGAGACGGCCGGCGACACGGACGCGATGCGCGGCACCGAGCTGCGCGCGGTCCTGTGGCAGGCGCTGGCCCGGCTGCCCGAACTCCAGCGCACCATGCTGGTCCTTCGTTACTACGAGGGCCGCACGGACCCGGAGATCGCGGAGATCCTCGACATCAGCGTGGGCACGGTGAAGTCCAGCATCTGGCGCTCGCTGCGGCGACTGCGCGAGGACGAGGTGCTGAGCTTCGGGCGTGACCAGGAGGAGTCCTTCGGCGAGCTCGTCGCCTGAAGGCCGGGGGGAACGGGGCCCTGTTCGGGGGAGCGGGGTTCAGCACGGGGGAAGTACGGGGGAGCAGTAGGGGGGAGTGGGCGGGACTGGAAGGCCGGGGGGTCTTTCCGGTCCCGTTCCGCATCTCCGGGCTCCCCGTGGTCGGCGTCTCGGGGCTCTGCCCCGGACCCCGCGCCTCAATCGCCGGCGGGGCTTGATCCAGCCCGCGCCTTCACGCAACGCCCCGCCGCGGCCGCCGCCACCCGGCCGAGCGCCTCCTCCTTGCCGCACGCGTGCGCGCCGAGCGCGACCTGGCGGGCCACGATGGACCGCTCCGTGCGCATCAGGCGCCAGCCGCGCCGCAGCAGGAACGGCACCGACTTGCGGCCCTCCTTGAGGTCGCGCAGCAGCCGGCGGCGGAACGTCGTCGACGGACGGCCGCGCAGGCACAGCGCGTCGGCGAGCACGCCCAACTCCCGGCAGCGCTCCACGATGTCCGCCGCGAAGATGCCCTCCGCGATGAACAGCGGCGTGCGCTCGATGTCCAGCGTCTCCTCGCCCACCCGCGCGCTGACGGAGATGTCGTAGACGGGAACGCTCGTCCGGCCCTTCGCGCACAGCGCCACGATCGCGGCGACGGCGACCTCGGAATCCCAGGACAGCGGCGAGTCCCAGTCGATGTCCGAAGTGCCCTCCACCAGCGGCAGCGTGGGGTCCCCCGCCTCCTTGTAGAAGTCGTCGAGGCACAGGACGGGCAGCCCGGAGCGGGCCGCGAACGACGACTTGCCGGAGCCCGAGGGGCCACAGAGCAGGACGACCCGCGTCGGTATCGGAGGATGCGAACTCACGAGACACCAGTGTGAGGCATGACGACCCTGTCGCCGCCCCGCGTGGTGCCGTTGTGGCACGCACCACGCCAACTACCCTGTGTACGCACATGATTACACAGGCGAAAGGTTTCGGGCGGAACACCATGGCACGACACGCAGACCAGCAACCCATTTCCTCCGTGCGGCGCACCCTGATGCGCGTCGGACTCACCGTGACCGCGGCGGGCGCGGTCGTCGCCGCCGGAGGCGCCTCCGCGAGCGCGGCGCCGATCCCGCTGCCGCAGACGCAGACCGGTGACGAGAACCTCGACGGGGCGGCCGCGGGCGTCTCGACGGCGCTCAACTCGGCGACGTCGAACGGTCTCGGCACGCTGAAGAAGCTGCCCATCGACCCCCTGGCCAATACGGGCGTCGACCCGCTGGACAACGCGATCGGCACCCAGGTCGCGGACTTCGTACCGGTCAGCACGGCCGCGGTCACCGGTCCTGTGGCCTCGGGGGCCTCGCTGGAGGAGCTGCCCGTGGTGGGCCCCGCGACGAGCGTGCTGCCGGGCTGACCGGCATGACAGCGGCCCCGGCTCCTCCTGGACGGCGGAGGAGCCGGGGCCGCTGTCGGCCCTCGTACGGGCCCTAGTACGCGGAGCCGGACGCGCCCAGCGAACCCGTCGGGTGCCAGACCGTCTTGGTCTCCAGGAAATACGTCAGGCGGTCCGTGCCCGGGTCCGCCGCGAAGTCCTCCACAGGCTGTGGACGGCGCACGCGCTTCAGGTTGTCGGCGGCCGCGATCTCCAGCTGCTTCGCGAGATCGGTGTCGGCGCCGGTCAGGTCGATGCCGTTCACGTCCTGGTGCGCGGCGAGCGACGGCGCGATCTCGGCCGCCTTGCCGGACAGGATGTTCACGACGCCGCCGGGCACGTCCGAGGTCGCGAGCACCTCGCCGAGGGAGAGCGCGGGGAGCGGGGACCTCTCGCTGGTGATCACGACGGCCGTGTTGCCGGACGCGACGACCGGGGCGATCACCGAGACGAGACCGAGGAGCGAGGAGTCCTGGGGCGCCAGGACGGCCACGACGCCCGTCGGCTCGGGCGTGGACAGGTTGAGATACGGGCCCGCCACCGGGTTCGCCCCGCCGACGACCTGGCCGATCTTGTCGGTCCAGCCCGCGTACCAGACCCAGCGGTCGATCGCGGCGTCCACGACGGCCGCGGCCTTCGACCTGCTCAGGCCCTCCGCCTCGGCAACCTCGCGCGCGAACTGCTCGCGGCGGCCCTCCAGCATCTCGGCGACGCGGTAGAGCACCTGCCCGCGGTTGTACGCCGTCGCGCCCTGCCAGCCGCCGAAGGCCTTGCGGGCGGCGACCACGGCGTCACGGGCGTCCTTGCGGGAGGACAGCGGGGCGTTGGCCAGCCACTCGCCGCTCTTGCGATCCGTCACTTCGTACACCCGGCCGCTCTCGGAACGCGGGAACTTCCCGCCGACGTACAGCTTGTAGGTCTTGAAGACGCTCAGGCGGTTGGGCTCAGACATCGAGGTAGGCCTCCAGACCGTGGCGGCCGCCCTCGCGGCCGAAGCCCGACTCCTTGTACCCGCCGAACGGCGAGGTCGGGTCGAACTTGTTGAACGTGTTGGCCCAGACGACCCCGGCGCGGAGCTTGTTCGCGACCGCGAGGATGCGCGAGCCCTTCTCCGTCCAGATGCCGGCCGAGAGGCCGTACTGCGAGTTGTTGGCCTTGGCGACGGCCTCGTCCGGCGTGCGGAAGGTGAGCACGGACAGGACCGGGCCGAAGATCTCGTCGCGGGCGACGGTGTGCGCCTGCGTGACGTTCGTGAAGAGCGTCGGCGCGAACCAGTAGCCGGAGGAGGGGAGTTCGCACGGTGCGGACCAGCGCTCGGCGCCCTCGGCCTCGCCCTGCTCGGTGAGTGCGGTGATGCGCGCGAGCTGCTCGGCGGAGTTGATGGCGCCGATGTCGGTGTTCTTGTCGAGCGGGTCGCCGAGGCGGAGGGTCGCCAGGCGGCGCTTGAGGGAGTCGAGCAGCTCGTCCTGGATCGACTCCTGGACCAGGAGGCGGGAGCCCGCGCAGCAGACCTGGCCCTGGTTGAAGAAGATGCCGGTGACGATGCCCTCGACGGCCTGGTCGATGGGGGCGTCGTCGAAGACGATGTTCGCGCCCTTGCCGCCGAGTTCGAGCGTCAGCTTCTTGTCCGTACCGGCGACGGTGCGGGCGATCTCCTTGCCGACGGCCGTGGAGCCGGTGAAGGCGACCTTGTTCACGTCGGGGTGGGCGGTGAGCGCCGCACCCGCGTCGCCGTAGCCGGGAAGGATGTTGACGACGCCCTTCGGCAGGCCCGCCTGGCGGCAGATGTCCGCGAAGAAGAGGGCGGACAGCGGGGTCGTCTCGGCGGGCTTCAGCACGACCGTGTTGCCGGTCGCGAGCGCCGGGGCGATCTTCCACGCCAGCATGAGCAGCGGGAAGTTCCACGGGATGACCTGGCCCGCGACGCCGAGCGGAGCCGGGTTCGGGCCGAAGCCCGCGTGGTCGAGCTTGTCGGCCCAGCCCGCGTAGTAGAAGAAGTGCGCGGCGACGAGCGGGAGGTCCGCGTCCCGCGTCTCCTTGATCGGCTTGCCGTTGTCCAGGGTTTCGAGGACCGCGAGTTCGCGGCTGCGCTCCTGGATGATGCGGGCGATGCGGAAGAGGTACTTGCCGCGCTCGGCGCCCGGCAGCGCGGACCACTTCCCGAAGGCCTTGCGGGCGGCCTTCACCGCGCGGTCCACGTCCGCCTCGCCGGCCTGCGCGACCTCGGAGAGGACCTCCTCGGTCGACGGCGAGACGGTCTTGAAGACCTTGCCGTCGGCGGCGTCGGTGAACTCGCCGTCGATGAAAAGGCCGTAGGAGGGCGCGATGTCGACGACGGAGCGCGACTCGGGCGCCGGAGCGTACTCAAATACAGATGCCATGGGTGATCAGTCCACCGTCACGTAGTCGGGACCGGAGTAGCGGCCTGTCGCCAGCTTCTGACGCTGCATCAGCAGGTCGTTCAGGAGGCTGGAGGCGCCGAAGCGGAACCAGTGGTTGTCGAGCCAGTCCTCGCCCGCGGTCTCGTTCACGATGACCAGGAACTTGACGGCGTCCTTGGAGGTGCGGATGCCGCCCGCGGGCTTCACGCCGACCTGTACCCCGGTCGCGGCGCGGAAGTCGCGGACGGCTTCGAGCATGAGGAGGGTGTTCGCGGGGGTGGCGTTGACGCCGACCTTGCCCGTCGACGTCTTGATGAAGTCGGCGCCCGCCAGCATGCCGATCCAGCTCGCGCGCCGGATGTTGTCGTACGTCGAGAGCTCGCCGGTCTCGAAGATGACCTTGAGCCGGGCGGCGCCGGAGGCCTCCTTCACCGCGCGGATCTCGTCGTGGACCTTCATGTAGTCGCCCGCGAGGAAGGCGCCGCGATCGATGACCATGTCGATCTCGTCCGCCCCCGCGGCCACGGCCTCCCGTACGTCCCCGAGCTTGACCTCGAGGGCGGCGCGGCCGGCCGGGAAGGCGGTCGCGACGGAGGCGACCTTCACGTCCGTGCCGGCGACGGCGGCCTTCGCGGTGGCCACCATGTCGGGATAGACGCAGACCGCGGCCGTGCGCGGCGCGCCGCGGTCGGTGGGGTCCGGGTTGACCGCCTTCGCGCCGAGGGCCCGGACCTTGCCCGGGGTGTCGGCGCCTTCCAGGGTCGTCAGGTCGATCATCGAGATGGCCAGGTCGATGGCGTACGCCTTCGCCGTGGTCTTGATGGAACGGGTCCCGAGCGAAGCGGCTCGCGCCTCCAGGCCGACCGCGTCGACGCCGGGCAACCCGTGCAGGAAGCGGCGCAGCGTGCTGTCGGACGCGGTGACGTCGCTGAGAGCGGGTGCGGGTGCAGAACTGGGCATGGTCACGAGGGGAGCATATCTACGCGCGTAGCGGCTTGTACAGGTCGGGGTTTACGGTTCGCGGCACCGTGGTTGCGGTCTCGGGGCTCTGCCCCGGACCCCGCGGGCTCTCGTTCGAAGGGCGGGCTTGATCTGCTTGACGGGTCGGGCACAATCGAGCCATGACGAGCAGCCAGACCACGCCCCCGCAGGCACGTGACCGGACCTATCGGTCTCCCGCCGGTATCGCGGGCGGCGTCGCGCTGATCCTGATGGGCGCCTGGCTGGGCGGCGATGTGTTGGTCGGCGGGGACGGGCAGGCGTCGTGGACGGTGCTCGCCGCGCTGCTGTGCGTCGTGCCGCTCGTCGTCGCGTTCACGATCCGGCCGGCCGTCTTCGGGAACGAGGACCGCCTGCGGGTGCGCAACCCGTTCCGTGACATCACGCTGCCGTGGGCCGCGGTCTCCGGCTTCAAGTCCGGGTACTCGAACGAGGTGATCGACCAGGCGGGCACCAAGTACCAGCTCTGGTCCATCCCGGTGTCGCTGCGCGGCCGGCGCAAGGCGCAGCGCCAGCAGCTGCGCGCGGCCAAGGGCGGCCGTACGCCCACGGGGGCCAGCGGCCTCCCGGTGACCGAACAGCGCTCGCCCGGCGACCAGGCCATGGACGAACTCCGCGAACTCCACGAGACCCGCGCCGCGGCCGAGACGTCCCAGGGCACCCCGAAGATCCGCTGGGCGTACGAGATCATCGCCCCGGCGTTCGTGGGTGCCGTACTCCTCGTGGTTCTGATCGCGCTGGGCTAGCCACATATTGAGCCCTCGTGGCGCATCGAACGGCCGGGCGAAAATTCAGCGGCTGGGCAAACTCAAGCCCCTGCGGCGATTGAGCAGCGGGGTCCGGGGCAGAGCCCCGGGACCGCAACCACGGACTGCGCCGAACTAGATCCCGGCCGCAACGGAGAGATCCCGCTTGATGGCCGCCAGCCGCTCCACGGCAGTGGCCCGCGCCGCCGACAACGCCCCCCGGTCGGCGACCGGCACCACGACCTCCAGGTAGCACTTCAGCTTCGGCTCCGTCCCCGACGGCCGCACGACGACCCGCGCCCCGTCCAGCGTGTAGCGAAGCCCGTCCGTGGGCGGCAACCCGCCCTCCCCCTCGGAGAGGTCGTCCGCCCGGGTCACCGCGAGCCCCGCCAGCTCCACCGGCGGAGCCTCCCGCAGGCGACTCATCGCGTCCGCGATCACCGACAGGTCCTCGACCCGCACACTCAACTGGTCCGTGGCGTGCAGCCCGTGCGCGAGCGCCAGGTCGTCGAGCGCGTCGAGCAACGTACGGCCCTGGGCCTTCAGCTCGCTCGCCAGCTCGGTCACGAGCAGCGCGGCCGTGATGCCGTCCTTGTCGCGCACTCCCTCGGGGTCGACGCAGTAGCCGAGCGCCTCCTCGTAGCCGTAGCGCAGGCCCTCGACGCGGGCGATCCACTTGAAGCCGGTCAGGGTCTCCTCGTACGGGAGGCCCGCCGCCTCGGCGATCCGGCCGAGCAGGGAGGACGACACGATCGACTCGGCGAGTACGCCGCTCACGCCCCGCTTCACCAGGTGCGCCGCGAGGAGCGCGCCCACCTCGTCGCCGCGCAGCATCCGCCAGTCGCCGCCGTCGGGAACGGCGACGGCGCAGCGGTCCGCGTCCGGGTCGTTGGCGATGATCAGGTCCGGGGCCCCGTCCTGCGCGCGGGCCGTCGCGAAGGACAGGTCCATCGCGCCCGGCTCCTCCGGGTTCGGGAACGCGACCGTGGGGAAGTCCGGGTCGGGCTCGGCCTGCTCCGGCACGAGCACCGGCGCGGGGAAGCCCGCGCGGGCGAACGCGGCGAGGAGGGTGTCCTTGCCGACGCCGTGCATCGCCGTGTAGACGGTGCGGGCGCCGCGGGCCGAGCCCGGCGCGAGGACCGCGTCCGTACGCGCGAGATACGCCTCGAGGACGTCCTCGCCCAGCGTCTCCCAGCCGGACTCCGCGCGCGGCACGTCGTGCAGCGAGGCCACCGCGTCGATCTCGGCGGCGATCTCCGCGTCGGCCGGCGGCACGATCTGCGAGCCGTCGCCGAGGTACACCTTGTAGCCGTTGTCGCGCGGCGGGTTGTGCGAGGCCGTGACCTCGACGCCCGCGACCGCGCCCAGGTGCCGTATGGCGAAGGCGAGCACGGGGGTGGGCAGCGGGCGGGGGAGGACCGCGGCGCGCAGTCCGGCCCCCACCATCACCGCCGCCGTGTCGCGCGCGAAGTCCGCCGACTTGTGCCGTGCGTCGTAGCCGATGACGACCGGCCCGTCCGTCTGCCCCTTGGCCTTCAGGTACGCCGCGAGGCCCGCGGCCGCGCGGATGACCACCGCGCGGTTCATCCGCATCGGGCCCGCGCCCAGCTCACCGCGGAGACCTGCGGTGCCGAACTGGAGCGTGCCCGCGAAGCGCTCCGCGATCGATTCCAGGTCGCCGGTCTCGATGAGCTTGGCGAGCTCCTCGCGGGTCTCCGGGTCCGGGTCCTCGGCCAGCCAGGTCCTTGCCCGGTCGAGCAGTTCGCTGCCAGATACGGTCACGGTTCGCATTCCTTCGGGGAGTTCTCGGGCCGCAACGGGGTTGACGTCTCGGGGCTCTGCCCCGGACCCCGCTGCTCAATCGCCGCAGGGGCTTGAAATCCGGACCCGTGCCTGGAGGGCGGGGCCCGGGGGCTTGAAATCCGGACCCGTGCCTGGAGGGCGGGGCCCGGGGGCTTGAAATCCGGACCCGTGCCTGGAGGGCGGGGCCCGGGGGCTTGAAAAGTCGGACCTGCGCCCTGGAAGGCCGTGCCCAGGGGCTTGAATGGATCAGATCTTCGCGAGGACCTTGGTCAGCAGGTCGCCCATGGCGGTGGCCGAGTCGCGGCCCGCCTGGAGGACCTCTTCGTGGTTGAGCGGCTCGCCGGACAGGCCCGCCGCCAGGTTCGTCACGAGGGAGATGCCCAGCACCTCGGCGCCCGCCTCACGGGCCGCGATGGCCTCCAGGGTGGTGGACATGCCGACCAGGTCGGCGCCGAGGATGCCGGCCATCCGGACCTCGGCGGGGGTCTCGTAGTGCGGGCCGGGGAACTGGGCGTAGACGCCCTCTTCCAGGCTCGGGTCGATCTCCTGGCACAGCGCGCGCAGCCGCGGCGAGTACAGGTCGGTGAGGTCGACGAAGTTGGCGCCGACGATCGGCGAGGCCGCCGTCAGATTGATGTGGTCGGAGATGAGCACCGGCTGGCCGGGGCGCATGCCCTGGCGCAGACCGCCGCAGCCGTTGGTGAGCACGATGGTCTTGCAGCCCGCGGCGGCGGCCGTGCGCACGCCGTGCGCGACCGCGGCGACGCCACGGCCCTCGTAGTAGTGCGTACGGCCCAGGTAGACCAGGGCGCGCTTCTCGCCGACCTGGTACGAGCGGACCGTGCCGCCGTGGCCCGCCACCGCGGCACCGGTGAAACCGGGCAGCTCGGTGAAGGGGAACTCGGCGGCGGGCTCGCCCAGGGCCTCGGCGGCGGGTGCCCAGCCCGAGCCCATCACGAGGGCGACGTCGTGGGTCTCGGCGCCCGTCAGCTCGCGCAGCCGCGCGGCGGCGGCGTCGGCGGCGGCGTACGGGTCGGCCAGGACGTTGTCCGGAGTAAGAGAAGCGTTCACGCCGACGAGGGTAGCCTGTCGTTGCCTACGCGCGTAGATGTCGGAGGTCACGTCCTTGTGATCGTTGCTTTGTCGTTTCCGACGAACGAGGGCGCGGCCGGCGATTCCGCGGGCCCTCAGCAGGGGCGCTTGCGCAGCTCCATCGCGTAGTCGTGCGGCGCGCCCGCGGACTCGGCCGCGTCGGCGATCTCGCCCAGGTACCGCGCCGAGGGGAGGCCGCCCTCGTACCCGTTCAGTACGTAGAGCCACGCGGGCTCCTCGCACTCCAGGGTGTCCACGCGGACCCGCATCCGCCGGTAGATGTCGAGGCCGACACCCTCCCAGCGGTCCATCGACTCCTCGTCCATCGGAGCGATGTCGTACAGCGCGACGAAGACCTGTGAACGCGGCGCCTCGACGATCGTGGCGAGTGCGCCCTCCCAGCCCATGTGCTCGCCCCCGAACGTGAGCCGCCAGCCGTTCAGCCAGCCGGTCGCGCGCAGCGGCGAGTGCGGGGCGCGGCGCGTCATGAGCCGCGCGTCGAGATTGCCGGCGTACGCGGCGTAGAGCGACATGGGACCGAGCGTACGTCAGACGGACCACGTGTCCCGCGAGTAACCGCAGCACCCCTCTTAAGAGGGGATACGCGTTCCGCAGGGCCGGACGGGGGCCCCGGCTCGGTGCGGGCTTGAAGCGTGCGGGACAATGGGGCATGTGACTCGGATCGTGATCATCGGTGGCGGACCTGGCGGATACGAGGCGGCGTTGGTGGCCGCGTCCCTCGGCGCGGAGGTGACCGTCGTCGACTGCGACGGCCTCGGCGGGGCGTCGGTGCTGACCGACTGCGTACCGTCGAAGACTCTGATCGCCACGGCCGAGGTGATGACCACCTTCGACTCCTCCTATGAAGAGCTCGGCATCATCGTCGAGGACGACACCCCCGACCCGGACAGTCCGGCCCGCGTCGTCGGCGTGGACCTCGGCAAGGTCAACCGCCGTGTGAAGCGCCTCGCGCTCGCCCAGTCCCACGACATCACCGCCTCCGTCACCCGCGCGGGTGCGCGGGTGCTGCGCGGCAAGGGCCGCCTCGACGGCCAGCAGGCGCTCGACGGCTCCCGCAAGGTGATCGTCACCGCGGCCGACGGCAGCGAGGAGACCCTCGTCGCCGACGCCGTGCTGCTGTGCACCGGCGGCCACCCGCGCGAGCTGGCCGACGCGCAGCCCGACGGCGAGCGGATCCTCAACTGGACGCAGGTGTACGACCTGGACGAGCTCCCCGAGGAGCTCATCGTGGTCGGTTCCGGTGTCACCGGCGCCGAGTTCGCCGGCGCCTACAAGGCGCTCGGCTCCAAGGTCACCCTCGTCTCCTCCCGCGACCGCGTGCTGCCCGGCGAGGACCCGGACGCCGCGGCCGTCCTGGAGGACGTGTTCCGGCGCCGCGGCATGAACGTCATGGCCCGCTCCCGCGCCGCCTCCGCCAAGCGCGTCGGCGACCGCGTCGAGGTCACGCTCTCCGACGGCCGGGTCATCTCCGGTACGCACTGCCTGATGGCGGTCGGCGCCGTCCCCAACAGTGAGGGGCTCGGCCTGGAGGAGGCGGGCGTCAAGGTCAAGGAGTCGGGCCACATCTGGACCGACAAGGTCAGCCGCACCACCGCCCCCGGCGTGTACGCGGCCGGCGACGTGACCGGCGTCTTCGCCCTCGCGTCCGTCGCCGCGATGCAGGGCCGCATCGCGATGTACCACTTCCTGGGCGACGCGGTCACGCCGCTGAACCTCAAGACGGTCTCCTCCAACGTCTTCACCGACCCGGAGATCGCGACCGTCGGCTACACGCAGGCCGACGTCGACTCGGGCAAGATCGACGCCCGCGCCGTCAAGCTGCCGCTGCTGCGCAACCCCCGCGCGAAGATGCAGGGCATCAGGGACGGCTTCGTCAAGATCTTCTGTCGTCCGGGCACGGGCATCGTGGTCGGCGGAGTGGTCGTCGCGCCGCGCGCTTCGGAACTGATCCACCCCATCTCGATCGCGGTCGACAACAATCTGACGGTCGAGCAGATCGCGAACACGTTCACCGTGTACCCCTCGCTGTCGGGCTCGATCGCCGAAGTGGCCCGCCAGCTGCACACGCGGAAGGTCGCGGAAGAGAGCTGATTCCCGGCAACGGGCCGCAGGTCACGGTGAGTTGCGGCCCATGCGGGGGGCATAGGCGCCATGTATAGGCACCCCGCCGCGCCTATACCACTTCCACGGTTCCCGTGCGAACAGAATCTGTAATTCGGCGCAAACTGCTGAAAGCAGACGGTCGTTGGGGTTACTGTCAGTTTCGTGTTCGCTGCAGAACGTCGTCAATTGATCCTCGAAATGGTGCGAGCCAACGGAGCGGTTTCGCTCCGTGAGCTCGCCCGCGTCGTCCAGACCTCTGAAGTGACCGTACGGCGGGACGTGCGCGCACTGGAGGCAGAAGGACTCCTCGACCGCCGGCACGGCGGTGCGGTATTGCCGGGCGGATTCACGCGGGAGTCCGGCTTTCCGCAGAAGTCACATCTCGCGACCGCAGAGAAGACGGCCATCGCCGATCTCGCCGCGGGTCTCGTCGAAGAGGGCGAGGCCATCGTGGTGGGCGCGGGGACGACCACGCAGGAGCTGGCCCGCCGGCTCGCGCGTGTGCCGGGCCTGACCGTCGTCACCAACTCACTCCTCGTCGCCCAGGCGTTGGCGCATGCCAACCGGGTCGAGGTCGTCATGACCGGTGGCACGCTGCGGGGTTCCAACTACGCGCTGGTGGGCAGCGGGGCGGAGCAGTCCCTTCAGGGCCTGAGAGTCTCGCGCGCCTTCCTGTCCGGCAGTGGTCTGACCGCCGAGCGTGGGCTCTCCACGTCCAACATGCTGTCGGCGTCCGTGGACCGGGCGCTCGTGCAGGCCGCGTCCGAGGTCGTGGTGCTCGCGGATCACTCCAAGCTCGGTACGGACACCATGTTCCAGACCGTGCCGACCGATGTGATCACGCGGCTCGTGACGGACGAGCCTCCGGCGCACGACGACCGGGCGGCGACGGAGCTCCAGGCGCTGGCCGATCAGGGCGTGCAGGTCGCTGTCGCGGGGGCCGGGGCGGAGGACCCTACCGGGGGCGGTGAGTCCGTCCCGGCGCGGACGGCGCGCCGAGATGTGCCATTGCCGGGGCAGCGGCGCGGACAGCTTCCGTCCGGTGGTCACTCTTTGCGCAGTGCCGCCGCGCTGGACACCGGGCCCGAGCGCTCGGCGCGAGTGGCCGATTTGCGGCGCCGCTGATCGTTGCTCAAGCCCGGGCGGGGCTTAACGATCAAGCCCCTGCGGCGATTGAGCAGCGGGGTCCGGGGCGGAGCCCCGAGTCCGCAACGACGGTGCCCGTCAATCGGTGATGCCGCGCAGCGTGAGGCGCAGCAGGCGATCCGCCAACCCCGGGTCCGACGGAGTCTCCTCCGCCGCGAGGGCGATCGCGTTCGTGAGCTGAAGGAGGTCCGTCATGGAGACGTCCTCCCGCACCGCCCCCGCCCGCTGCGCCCGCGAGAGCAACGCCTGCCCGGCCTCCCGCATCGGATCGCTGCACCGGGCCAGCGCCGAACTCGCGTCCTGCGAGGCCGACATGAGGGCCCGGGAGAGCCCCCGGTACTCGCTCGCGTGCGTGATGATCTCGCGCAGCCAGGTCACGAGCGCCGTACAGGGCTGCGGAGCGTCGAGCAGCGCCCGGGAGCGGTCGAGCAGATCGTTCACCGCCTCCTCGAAGACGGCGCTCATCAGCGCGTGCCGATTGGGGAAGTGCCGGTACAGCGTGCCGATGCCGACCCCGGCCCCGCGGGCCACCTCTTCCAGGGAGGCGCCCGTGCCGTGCTCGGCGAAGGCGATCCGGGCCTGCGCGAGCAGCCGCTCGTAATTGCGGCGCGCGTCGGCGCGCATGCGGCGCGAGCGGTCGTGCTCGGCTGTCGTCATCGGGCCTCCCTGGGCGTGCGCAGGACTTCAAGGATGCCCGATCGCGGGTCCGGGGCGGTGCGGAGGGATCCCTACCGCAGTAGCGTCGACGCGGAGGGTGCATACGCGAGGCGCCCTGGAGCACGGCATGGACATCATCGATGAGCAGCGGGACCTGCTCGGCCACGCGCAGCCCCGCCTCGCGGCCGCCGAACGTCTGCTGGCCGAGCGGCAGCGGATGTACGCGCTCCTCGCCGCCGCGCTCGCGTCCGCCGGGCGGCGCGGGCAGGGGGTCGCAGTGGTGGCCGGGGACGGGACGGTGCGGGCGCTCGACGCCGTCGCGGCGGAGCTGCTGCCGCGCCTGGACGGCGTTCCGTGGATCGGCACCCGCGGCGGCTTCCGGGCGCACGGCATCGACGTACGAGCGGTGGCGTGCGCCCTGCCCGACGTGGAGCGGCTCCTGCTGCTGCGCGACCTCGCTCCGGGCCGCGCCGCCGCCCGTGCGCTCGGCCTCACCGAGCGCGAGCACCGCACCCTGGAGCACATCGACGCCGGCCGCACCCCCGCCGAGGCGGCGCGTGCGATGGGGATCTCGCTGACGACCGTACGAGGGTATGTGGCGTCCCTGCACCGCAAGTTGAACGCAGGGCACACGGCGGCGCTGCTGCGCAGGGGGCGGGAGGCGGGGCTCCTGGGGGAGTGAACGCCCCTCAGAATTGACGGATGGCCCGGCCGGAACGCGACCGCTTCACTGGTGGAATCCGGTGGCATCCACGGGCAACAGGGGGAACGCCATGACCGCCACACCGTCGTCCGCGCACATACCCGCGGCCTCCAAGGGGGCCGCCGTCGAACGGATCAGGCCGCTGCGGGCCGTCATGGCCGCGGTGCTCGTCCTCGGGCCGCTCCTGTTCATCGTCGCCTCGGCCGTCTCCCCGTACGACATGACCGAGGACAAGGTGGCGAAGATCGTCTCCGACATCGCGGCGAACGAGGGCCAGGAGAAGGCCGCCGCCTGGGTGTGGCTCGCGCTGGGGATCGCGATGACCGCCGCGGCCCTGCTGGTCTCCGTGTACGTCATGGCGCGCTCGCCGAAACTGGGGCTCGCCGGGCTGCTGCTGTTCGGGGGCGGCGCCGTGGCCGTGAACCTGGCGCCGTCGTACGACTTCGTGGCGCTGGCGGGCCTGGACAAGGGGGTCGCTCAGACGGAGATCGTGAAGGTCATCAAGGGCGGGGACAGCCTGGCGATGCCGACGGTCGCCGGTATCTGGTTCATCGTGGGCATCGTGCTCGGCGCCATCGTCCTCGGCATCGGCCTGCTGCGCAGCCACGCGGTGCCGGCCTGGGCGGCCTGGGTGTTGATGGTCTCGATGCCGCTGAACGTCCTGGGCTGGTTCACCGGTGTCGCGGCCCTCGCGTATGCGGGGTTCGCGCTGCTGACCGTCGCCTTCGCCGTGCTGGCGCTGGACATCGCGCACCACGGCCTCGGCTGGGTGCGCGCCGCCGGGCAGGGGTGAACGGCCGAGGGCCCGTTGACCGGTGTGTCGGTCAACGGGCCCTCGGCGTACGCCTGTCGAAGGGCGTCAGTCCTTGATCTCGCAGATGGCGGCGCCCGAGGTGAGGGACGCGCCGATCTCGGCGGAGAGGCCCTTGACGGTGCCCGACTTGTGGGCGTTCAGGGGCTGTTCCATCTTCATGGCCTCCAGGACGACGATGAGGTCGCCCTCCTTGACCTCCTGGCCCTCCTCGACCGCGACCTTGACGATCGTGCCCTGCATCGGGGAGGCGAGGGTGTCGCCGGAGGCGGCGGAGCCGGACTTCTTGGCGGCGCGCCGCTTCGGCTTGGCTCCGGCGTTCAGGCCGGTGCGGGCCAGGGACATGCCCATGCCCGCCGGGAGGGAGACCTCCAGGCGCTTGCCGCCGACCTCGACCACGATGTTCTCGCGGCCCGCCTCGTCCTCGTCCTCACCGGGCGCCGGGGCGGCGAACGGCTCGATGTCGTTGACGAACTCGGTCTCGATCCAGCGGGTGAAGACCGTGAACGGGTCCTCGCTGCCGGTCAGTTCGGGGGCGAACGCCGGGTCGGTGACCACCTTGCGGTGGAAGGGGATGGCGGTGGCCATGCCCTCGACCTCGAACTCGGCGAGCGCGCGCGAGGCCCGCTGGAGGGCCTCCTTGCGGGTGCGACCCGTGACGATCAGCTTGGCGAGCAGGGAGTCCCAGGCCGGGCCGATGACCGAGCCGGACTCGACGCCCGCGTCCAGGCGGACGCCCGGGCCCGAGGGGCCCTCGAACTTGGTGACGGTGCCCGGGGCGGGCAGGAAGCCGCGGCCCGGGTCCTCGCCGTTGATGCGGAACTCGAAGGAGTGGCCGCGCAGTTCGGGGTCGCCGTAGCCGAGCTCCTCGCCGTCGGCGATGCGGAACATCTCGCGCACCAGGTCGATGCCGGCGACCTCCTCGGTCACCGGGTGCTCGACCTGGAGACGGGTGTTGACCTCCAGGAAGGAGATCGTGCCGTCCGCGCCGACGAGGAACTCGACGGTGCCCGCGCCGACGTAGCCGGCCTCCTTGAGGATCGCCTTCGAGGACGAGTACAGCTGCTCCAGCTGAGCGTCGCTGAGGAACGGCGCCGGGGCCTCCTCGACGAGCTTCTGGTGGCGGCGCTGGAGCGAGCAGTCGCGGGTGGAGACGACCACGACGTTGCCGTGCTGGTCGGCCAGGCACTGCGTCTCGACGTGGCGCGGCTTGTCCAGGTAGCGCTCCACGAAGCATTCGCCGCGACCGAAGGCGGCGACCGCCTCGCGCACCGCGGACTCGTACAGCTCGGGCACCTCGTCGAGGGTGCGGGCGACCTTCAGGCCGCGGCCGCCGCCGCCGAAGGCGGCCTTGATCGCGATCGGCAGCCCGTGCTCCTCGGCGAACGCCACGACCTCGTCGGAGCCCGAGACCGGGTCCGGGGTGCCGGCGACGAGCGGGGCGCCCGCGCGCTGCGCGATGTGCCGCGCCGCGACCTTGTCGCCGAGGTCGCGGATGGCGTGCGGGGGCGGGCCGATCCAGATCAGCCCGGCGTCGAGGACGGCCTGGGCGAACTCGGCGTTCTCCGACAGGAATCCGTAGCCGGGGTGGATGGCGTCCGCGCCGGAGTCCTTCGCCGCCTGGAGCACCTTGGCGATGTCCAGGTAGCTGGTGGCCGGGGTGTCCCCGCCAAGGGCGAACGCCTCGTCGGCCGCACGGACGTGCAGAGCGTCCCGGTCCGGCTCGGCGTAGACGGCAACGCTCGCGATCCCCGTGTCCCGGCACGCCCGGGCCACGCGGACAGCGATTTCGCCACGGTTGGCGATGAGCACCTTGCGCACGATGGCTCCCTCCTTGCTGTGTCTTCCCGGGGGCATCCCCCGGACCCCCGGCCGTGGTCGCCCGAGCCGGGGCGGTCGGCGGGTCACCGTGAAGCTTGACTCACTGAAACAAGCTGAGTTTAGGGACTGCCGACACGGACCCACGAGGCATCCCCGGGCGTGAGCTTGCCCACACGCAGTGTCACCCGGGGTCCACCTGGTACATGAAATCCCTTGTCGCGCCTGGATACGCGCGATCCCTCACCGCAACCCTAGCCCGCATCTGTGGCCAAGGTCTCTGTGAGACCGCGCTGCGGCCCGTCGGCATTCTTTGTGGAGTCCCTACGAATGGCCCAACGATTCTTTGCCTGCTGCAGAACCCTTGTACGGAGGTTTACCCGTTAGTAGCGTTCGGGATGTCTTGGCCGTACTAGCGGTAACAGTCAGTGGAAGTGGGTGGGGGCCGGTGGCTCGCAGACCGGTGGCGTGGGTCGCCGCGATCGTGTTGTTCGCGGAGGCGTTCGGGATCGTGCTCCTGAACTGGTTCCTCGGGCTCGTGGTCGACAACCAGGACATGTCCCTCGCCGGTCTCGACCCGCGGGCGATGTCGGTGGGCGCGTGGATCGCGGGCGGCCTGTTCGGGCTCTATCTGGTGCTGTGCGGGATCGTGCTCGCGCGCACCGCGGTCGTCGACCGGGCACCGGCCGGGATCGCGCGGATCCTGCTGATCAGCGCGGCCGTCGTGCACGGGCTGCTCGGCGCGTTCTCGATCAGCCTGGTGGGCTGGTTCAGCTTCGTGTTCATGATGGTCGTGCTCGCCCTGCTCGTGCTCACGCTGGTGGCGTACGACCGGCACGAGCAGGGGGAGCGGGAGCCGCAGCAGGACGGCCCCGCGCAGAACGGTCCCGCTACTCCGCCGGCGCCCACAACTCCGTGATGCCGATGCCCAGTTCGGCGAGGAGGCGGCGGACCAGCGGCAGCGAGAGGCCGATCACGTTGCCGTGGTCGCCTTCGATGCCGTCGATGAACGGGGCGGAGCGGCCGTCCAGGGTGAACGCGCCCGCCACGTAGAGGGGTTCGCCCGTCGCCACGTACGCGGCGATCTCCGCGTCGCTCGGCTCGCCGAAGCGGACGACGGTGGAGGCGGTGCCCGAGGCGTACCGGCCGCTCGCCGTGTCGTACACGCAGTGGCCGGTCTGCAACGTGCCCGCGCGGCCGCGCATCGACTTCCAGCGGGCCGTGGCCTCCTCGGCGTCGGCCGGCTTGCCGAGCGCCTCGCCGTCGAGGTCGAGCACGGAGTCGCAGCCGATGACGACGGCGCCGCCCGCCTCGGGGCGCGCCGCGACCACGGACGCCTTGGCCTCGGCGAGCGCGAGGGCGAGTTCGGCGGGCGTCGGGGCCGTCACGGCGTCCTCGTCGACCCCGCTGACGATCACCTCGGGGGCGAACCCGGCCTGCCGCAGCAGGCCGAGGCGGGCGGGGGACTGGGAGGCCAGGATCAGGCGGCGTGGAGCAGTCATGCGGCTCAGGTTATCCAGCGTGGCGCCGGGCATTCCCCGCCCGCCTCACGCGGTCCCCAGCATCAGGAACATGACGACCATGGCGAGAGCCAGCAGAAAGCCCGCGCGCCGCAGCATCGCCTGCGTTTCGCGGAGCTCCTCTGGGGGCTCGTCATCGGGGTCTGACCACAGCACATACAGCATGGTGCTGCGCGCGCGGGCGGGGCGCCTGAGTACGCGTACTCAGGCGCCCCGTCACGAAAGGACTAATTCACGCGGGCCCGTGGGTGATCACGCGGGCCAGTACGTCCGGGACCAGCTCGACGCCCCCGGAGCGGGCATCCGGTGCCGGGCGATGCGGGAGGGATCCGACCACGCGCCCGCCGCGTCCCGGTCCGCCGCCGCGGCCGGGGCGTCCGGGACCGCCGCGGCGCGCGCCTGGACCACCGCCAGTGCGGCGGCCAGCTCCTCGGGGGTCGGATTGCCCCGTACGACCTTGATCATCACAGCGGCGCTCCTTACAGCGGGATGTTGCCGTGCTTCTTCGGGGGCAGTGATTCCCGCTTCGTACGCAGCTGACGCAGGCCGCGCACCACGTGGGAGCGGGTGTCCGAGGGCATGATCACGGCGTCGATGTAGCCGCGCTCGGCCGCCGTGTACGGGTTGAGGAGGGTGTCCTCGTACTGCTGGATGAGCTCCGCGCGGGTGGCCTCGACGTCGTCGGCCGCCGCGATGGTCTTGCGGTGCAGGATGTTGACCGCGCCCTGCGCGCCCATGACCGCGATCTGCGAGGTCGGCCAGGCCAGGTTGAGGTCGGCGCCCAGGTGCTTGGAGCCCATGACGTCGTACGCGCCGCCGAAGGCCTTGCGCGTGATGATCGTGATGAGCGGCACCGTGGCCTCGGCGTACGCGTAGATCAGCTTGGCGCCGCGCCGGATGATGCCCTCGTGCTCCTGCTCGACGCCCGGCAGGAAGCCCGGCACGTCGACGAACGTCAGCACCGGCACGTTGAAGGCGTCACACGTGCGGACGAACCGCGCGGCCTTCTCCGATGCGTGGATGTCGAGGCAGCCGGCGAACTGCATCGGCTGGTTGGCGACGATGCCGACCGGGCTGCCCTCGACGCGGCCGAAGCCCGTGATGATGTTCGGCGCGAACAGCGCCTGCGTCTCGAAGAAGTCGGCGTCGTCCACGACGTGCTCGATCACCGTGCGCATGTCGTACGGCTGGTTCGCGCTGTCCGGGATGAGGGTGTCGAGCTCGCGGTCCTCGTCGGTGAGCGCGAGGTCGGCCTCCTCCGGGAAGGAGGGCGGCTCGCTCAGGTTGTTCGACGGCAGGTAGGAAAGCAGCGACTTGACGTACTCGATCGCGTCCTTCTCGTCGCCCGCCATGTGATGCGCGACACCCGAACGCGAGTTGTGGGCGCGGGCGCCGCCCAGCTCCTCGAAGCCGACGTCCTCACCGGTGACCGTCTTGATGACGTCCGGTCCCGTGATGAACATGTGCGAGGTCTGGTCGACCATGACCGTGAAGTCGGTGATGGCGGGGGAGTACACGGCACCGCCCGCGCACGGCCCGACCACGAGCGAGATCTGCGGGATGACACCCGAGGCGTGCGTATTGCGGCGGAAGATCTCGCCGTACATGCCGAGGGCCATGACGCCCTCCTGGATGCGGGCGCCGCCGGAGTCGTTGATGCCGATGACCGGGCAGCCGGTCTTCAGCGCGAAGTCCATCACCTTCATGATCTTCTGCCCGAAGACCTCGCCGAGCGCCCCGCCGAAGACCGTGAAGTCCTGCGAGAACACCGCGACCGGGCGGCCGTCCACGGTGCCGTAACCGGTCACGACGCCGTCGCCGTACGGCTTGTTGGCGTCGAGGCCGAAGTCCGTCGAGCGGTGCCGGGCGAACTCGTCCAGCTCCACGAAGGAGTCCTCGTCGAGCAGCAGCTCGATCCGCTCACGTGCGGTCAACTTGCCCTTGGCGTGCTGCTTTTCGACCGCGCGTGCGGACCCGGCGTGGGTCGCCTCGTCGATCCGGCGCCGCAGATCGTCGATCTTGCCTGCGGTCGTGTGGATGTCGATCTTCGCTGTCGGCTGTTCCAACTCGGACATCGGGATGCGGCTCCCTGCCTGCTTCGTCGCTGCTCACGGGGACGGTCGGGGGACGGTTCGAGAAAGGGGAGTGGGGCTACTGATTCGTAGCGTAGTGGCCTGAATACCGTTCAGCAGTGCGGTCTTTGCCACACCTAGGCTGGGTTGCATGACGCCGCGAGATGGTTCAGACGTACCCGCAAGCCCCTGGTCCGACCTGGACCGGCCGCCCCTGGCCGAGGCCGGGCTCCGCCGGTCCCTGCTGAAGGAAGGGGGCCTCTGGTCGTCCGTGGAAGTGGTGCCCCGCACGGGGTCCACCAACACGGATCTGGTGCGGCGGGCCTCGGAGGGGCCCGTGGCCGAGGGCACCGTGCTCGTCGCCGAGGAGCAGAGCGCGGCGCGCGGGCGGCTCGACCGGAGCTGGTCGGCGCCGCCGCGCTCGGGCCTGTTCTTCTCGGTGCTGCTCAAGCCGGGGGAGCACGAGGTGCCGGTGGCGCGCTGGGGGTGGCTGCCGCTGCTCACCGGGGTCGCGGTCGCCACGGCACTGTCCTCGGCCGCGGGTGTCGACACGGCCCTGAAGTGGCCGAACGACGTGCTGCTCACGGTCGACGGCGAGGAGCGCAAGGCCGGCGGCATCCTCCTGGAGCGGGCCGGTCCGGACGCCGTCGTGCTCGGCGTCGGCCTGAACGTGTCGCTGCGCGCCGACGAACTGCCCGTCCCGACGGCGGGTTCGCTCACCCTCGCCGGGGCGAAGGTCTCCGACCGGGAGCCGGTGCTGCGGGCCGTGCTGCGGTCCCTGGAGAAGTGGTACGTCGAGTGGTGCGCGGCCGAGGGCGACCCCGCTCTGTCCCGGTTGCAGGAGGCGTACGCCGCGGGCTGCGGCACGCTCGGGCGTCAGGTCCGGGCCGTCCTGCCGGGCGACCGGGAGCTGACCGGCGAGGCGGTGGCCGTGGACGGCGACGGCCGTCTGGTGATCGCCACGGGGGCCGGGGGCCGGGAGGCGGTCGGTGCGGGCGACATCGTGCACCTGCGACCTGCGTAGGTACGCACCACCGAAGCCTCCAGGTCGACGCCACCCGGAAGCGGACGGAGTGACGTGGGGCACAGGTGCTGCCGTAGAGTTGAGCCCGGTCGATACCTGACCGCGGCAGATCGGAAGGGCAGCAGGCGTGACCGTCGACGACTCGGGCTCCGGCACGGGCTCTCCCACCGACCCCGAGAAGCCGGAAGGAGCGGAACCGGAAGAGGCAGAGGCCGAGGATCCGCTCGCCCTGCGGCTCGAAGGGCTCATCCTCGGGGCCGAGCGCAGATACACCCCGTTCCAGGCGGCCCGCAGCGCGGGCGTCTCCATGGAACTGGCCTCCCGGTTCTGGCGGGCCATGGGCTTCGCCGACATCGGCCAGGCCAAGGCCCTGACCGAGGCGGACGTCCTTGCGCTGCGGCGCCTCGCCGGTCTCGTGGAGGCGGGGCTGCTCAGCGAGGCCATGGCCGTACAGGTGGCCCGCTCCACCGGACAGACCACCGCGCGTCTCGCCGAATGGCAGATCGACTCGTTCCTGGAGGGGCTCACCGAGCCCCCGGAACCCGGCATGACCCGCACCGAGGTCACGTACCCGCTGATGGAGCTGCTCCTGCCGGAGCTGGAGGAGTTCCTCGTCTACGTGTGGCGGCGGCAGCTCGCCGCGGCGACCGGCCGTGTCGTGCAGGCCGGGGACGACGAGGAGATGGTGGACCGGCGGCTCGCCGTCGGCTTCGCCGACCTGGTCGGCTTCACGCGGCTCACCCGCCGTATGGAGGAGGAGGAGCTCGGCGAACTCGTCGAGGCCTTCGAGACCACCGCCGCGGACCTCGTCGCGGCGCACGGCGGCCGGCTCGTCAAGACCCTCGGCGACGAGGTCCTGTACGCGGCCGACGACGCGGGCATCGCGAGCGAGATCGCGCTGCGCCTGATCGAGACGATGAGCAACGACGAGACGATGCCGGAGCTGCGCGTCGGCATCGCGTTCGGCACGGTCACCACGCGGATGGGCGATGTCTTCGGCTCCACCGTGAACCTCGCGAGCCGCCTCACGTCGATAGCTCCCCGGGACAACGTGCTGGTGGACGGCGCCTTCGCCCAGGAACTGATCAGGATCGGGGAGACGCCCGCCTCCGAGGCGGAGGCCGCCGCCGAGGCGCAGAAGGCGAAGGAGGACGGCGAGGAGCCGCCCACCTACCGGTTCGCGTTGCAGCCCATGTGGCAGCGGCCCGTGCGCGGCCTCGGCGTCGTGGAGCCCTGGACGCTGACCAGGCGCACCTGACAACCTTGGCGGTTAACTGGCGTTAACCGGAAGGGTGTGTCATGAGTGACGAGCGGCGGTTCGGGGAGTTCGTGGCGGTGCGCCGGCACGAGAGCGGGACGGTCGCCGAGCTGGTGCTCGACCGGCCCAAGGCGATGAACGCGGTGTCGAGCGACATGGCCCGCTCGATCACCGCCGCGTGCGACGCGCTGACGGCCGACCGGGACGTCCGCGTCGCCGTCCTCACCTCCAGCGCCGAGCGCGCCTTCTGCGTCGGCGCCGACCTCAAGGAGCGGAACTCCTTCTCCGACGCGGATCTGCTGCGCCAGCGGCCCGTGACCCGTGCCGCGTACACCGGCGTTCTGGAGCTGCCGATGCCGACGATCGCGGCCGTGCACGGCTTCGCGCTCGGCGGCGGCTTCGAGCTGGCGCTCGCCTGCGATCTGATCGTGGCCGACGGGACGGCCGTCGTGGGCCTTCCCGAGGTGTCCGTCGGCGTGATCCCCGGCGGCGGCGGTACGCAGCTGCTTCCGCGCCGCGTCGGGGCCGCGCGGGCCGCCGAGCTGATCTTCACGGCGCGCCGGGTGCGGGCCGCGGAGGCCGGGGAGCTCGGGCTCGTGGACCAGGTCGTGGAGGCGGGCGCGGACCGCGAGGAGGCGCTCGCGCTCGGCGCGCGGATCGCCGTCAACTCACCGGTCGGCCTGCGCGCGTCGAAGAAGGCGCTGCGCCTCGGGCACGGCCTCGACATGCGGGCGGGCCTGGAGGTCGAGGACGCGGCCTGGAGGTCCGTGGCGTTCTCCGGGGACCGGGCCGAGGGCGTGGCGGCGTTCAACGAGAAGCGCAGCCCGCAGTGGCCGGGGGAGTGACGAGAAGCGGTCGCACTGCCGACCCGCTTCGTCACGTTGCGTGACGCGCGACCGGTCGCGAGTCCCGGGTCGGCGCACCGAATTCACCGAAATGTCGGAAAACTCCTTACTCTGGAGTGATGGGTGAGGACGTTCGGCTACGCGCAGTGGTGGAGCTCGCGCAGGGCATGGCCGCCGCGCGCAGCCCGCGCGACTCCTGGCGCGCGGCCGCGCTCGGCGCCTGCCGCGCGCTGTCCGGGAGCTTCGCCGCGCTCTCCGTCTGGGAGCGCGAGCGCGGCCGGCTGCGGGTGCTCGTCAACGTCGGGGAGCTGGCCGAGGGCGAGGAGGAGTTCCCCGAGGGCGAGGGCTACCCGGTGCACCAGTTCCCCGAGATCACCGAGTTCCTGCACGAGCGGTGGGCCAAGGGCGGCGAGCCGGACGCCTGGGTCGAGACGGCCGAGGGTCCGGTGGACCGGGCCGGCTACTGCCACCAGCGGGTCGCCGCGCTGCGCCGCAGGGGCCGCGGCTGCTGCGTCGTCGCGCCGATCGTGCTGCACGGGCGGGCCTGGGGCGAGCTGTACGTGGCGCGGCCGACCGGGTCCGAGGTGTTCGGCCGCTCCGACGCCGACTTCGCCACGGTCCTCGCGGCGGTCGTCGCGGCCGGCATCGCGCAGACCGAACGACTGGAGGAGGCCCGCCGGCTCGCCTTCACCGACGCCCTCACCGGCCTCGCCAACCGGCGCGCGGTCGACATACGCCTCGACGAGGCCGTGGAGCGGCACCGCGCGGACGGCTCCGTGGTCAGCCTCGTCGTCTGTGATCTCAACGGCCTGAAGCGGGTCAACGACACCTATGGGCACGCGGCGGGCGACCGGCTCCTCGAACGGTTCGGCTCGGTGCTCTCGCTGTGCGGGGCGATGCTGCCGGGAGCGCTCGCGGCCCGGCTCGGCGGCGACGAGTTCTCGCTCGTGGCCGTGGGGCCCTCGGCCGACGAGGTGGTCCGGGTGGGCGACGAGATCTGCTCCCGGGCCGCCGAGTTGGACCACGGCGACGGCGTCGCGTGCGGGATCGCGTCGACCGGGGACCCGATCGGCGAGGTGAGCAGCGCACGCCGTCTCTTCCGCCTCGCGGACGCCGCGCAGTACAAGGCGAAGGCGCTGCACGCGGCGAAGCCCGTGGTGGCGGGGCGCGACGGCGGCCTCGCCGACCCGGTGGTCCGGCTCGCGGACTCCCCGCCGGCCGCGGGCGAGGGCGAACGGCGGCGCATCAGGGGCCTGGAGCCCGACAAGCGCACCGGAGGATAAGTACCGCCCGGGCCGCGGCGGTTGCGGCTACACCTCGTACGCGCGGCCCCGGCGCACCGAGTACGTCACGAAGCCGACGCCCAGGCCGAGGAAGGCCGAGCCGCCGATGACGTACGGCGTCGTGTCCACCTGTCCCGTGTCGGCCAGGCGGAGTTGGCGGTCCGACTGCTCGGTGACCGCCGTGACCGTACGCTGCTGGTCCGCATGGGTGACATGCTCCGGGGTCGCCGTCGCTGTGGGAACGAACCACAGCGCGCCGAGGAGCGCTGCGGCGGCAGTGGCGGTGAACAGTGATCGACGTGCGGCAGGCACGGAAGCGATCCCCCTTGTGGCGCTGGCGAATTGGCCGTGTGTGCTGATGTTAGTTAAAGACGCGGGTCACAGGAAAGTCACGGGGCGGATGGGTCGTACGCTCCGCCCATGAGCACTGATGACACGTCACGTTTTGTTCGCCTCAAGGTGGAATTGGTCCTGGAGGTCGCCGACGCGGAGGCACTGACCGGGGCCGCGTTGCAGCGCGTCGCGGAGGACGAGGAGACCGGGCCCGAGGAGCGGGCGCAGGCCGTGAGCGCCGTGGAGGAGGACGAGGCGGAGGCGGTCGCGTATCTGGTGGACCCGTTCGATCTGGTCGCCGACGTGCCCGGGGCGGAGCTCGTGCAGGCGTCCTGGTCCAGTGAACAGGTCGATTACGACCCCGACTCGCCGGATTGGGACCTCGGCGAGGATGATGAGGAGGGGGAAGCGGAAGACGGCGTGTAGCGGTCCTCGAAACGGGAACCCTGGGCGGCAACCGCTGCCCGGGGTTTTGTCGTCCCCGGTGAGGGAGTCCCGACGTGGTCTTGCCCACACCGGCGGTTCTTCGGGAACGGGACGAACCGGTCACGACGTTGAGTGGGATACGAGGGGACTGCTGTGTCCTCTTGGGCCTGCTGTCGACCGGGCTCGGGGCGGCCGACGGCAGGTGAATTCGGCGAAGTCGGGAAATTCGGCGACTATGGAGAAGCGTGTGATAACGGACGGTAAGCGGCGCAAGGGTCTGATGGCCGCGTCCGCTCTGCTCGGCGGTGTGCTCGTGCTGACTGCCTGTGGCGGCGGCGACGAGGGCGGCGGCTCGGGCAAGAAGGAGTCGCAGGCGCAGGCCGACGAGGCCGCGGCCAAGAAGACCTCCGAGGCCGACATCAAGATCGCGCCGAAGGACGGCTCCGACAACGCGAGCATCAACAGCGCCGCGAAGGTCACCGTGAGCAAGGGCACGCTCACCGATGTCGCCATGACCACGGCCGACGGCACGAAGGTCGACGGACAGATCTCCGCCGACAAGAAGAGCTGGAAGCCCACGAACCAGCTGGAGCGGGCCACGACGTACAAGATCGCCGCCGAGGCGAAGGACTCCGACGGCCGCGCGGCCCACGAGAACTCGCAGTTCACGACGGTGTCCCCGGCCAACAGCTTCATCGGCAACTTCACGCCGGAGGACGGCTCGACGGTCGGCGTCGGCATGCCCGTGTCGATCAACTTCGACAAGGCGATCAGCAACAAGGCCGATGTCCAGAAGCACATCACCGTGACCTCAAGCAGCGGGCAGGAGGTCGTCGGGCACTGGTTCAACGACACCCGGCTCGACTTCCGCCCCGAGGACTACTGGAAGGGCGGCTCCACGGTCACGATGAAGCTCGACCTGGACGGGGTCGAGGGCGCGAGCGGCGTGACCGGCGTGCAGCAGAAGACGGTCTCGTTCAAGATCGGTCGCGACCAGGTCTCCACGGTCGACGCGAAGACCAAGATGATGACGGTCACGCGGGACGGGAAGACCGTCAAGACCATCCCGATCTCCGCGGGCTCCCCCGACAACAAGACGTACGAGGGTCAGATGGTGATCTCCGAGAAGTTCAAGGAGACCCGGATGAACGGTGCGACGGTCGGCTTCACGGACGACGACGGCAAGGGCGAGTACGACATCAAGGACGTGCCGCACGCGATGCGCCTGTCGAACTCCGGCACGTTCATCCACGGCAACTACTGGGGCGCCAAGTCGATCTTCGGCGGCGCGAACACCAGCCACGGCTGCGTCGGCCTCCAGGACGCCAAGGGCGCCAATGACCCCAGCACCCCGGGCGCCTGGTTCTACAACAACTCGATGGTCGGCGACGTCGTCATCGTGAAGAACACCGGCGACAAGACGGTCCAGCCGGACAACGGCCTCAATGGCTGGAACCTGAGCTGGTCGCAGTGGAAGGCCGGGTCCGCCGCGTAGCGCCGAGCCGCACCGAACCACACCGAATCGCCGCAGCGGGAGCCGGAGCGTCACCTGACGCTCCGGCTCCCGCCGTGTGCGCAGGTGTCGTCGAAGTGAACACGTATCGAGCAAAGGGTTGTGCTCGAATCGGAAGGTGTGCCGTTTGTCACGTGGCACTCCGGTCCCAGATGTTTGTCAATGCCCCAATTCTCATACGGTCACATCAATACACTCGCCTCCCATGTGTGAGTGGAACGTGGAGAACGGGCACCGAATGTGGTCGCTTCGTCGGGGCCGGGACCGGGACCGGGGCCGGCCGGGCGGCGACGCCGGCGCCGACGCCTGATGGGGGCACGGCACAAACAAGCAAGGGACCCGCGGGCGCACTGGCTGCTGCTCGCCCTCACCCTGCCGGTGCTGCTCGGCGCGCTCCTCTTCCAGGGCTGGACCCAGAACGAGGTGGACGGCGCCAAGACGAAGCCTGCCTGCACGCAGCCCGTGCCCGCGTCGGCCTCCGGCGCGGGACCGGTGCTGTCCATCGACGGCGGCCGGGTGCACAGCGCCTCGATGTCGCCCGGCACCGTCGCGCTCACCTATGACGGCGGCCCCTACCCGAAGGCGACGCCGAAGCTGCTCGCGCTGCTCAAGAAGCACCACGCGCACGCCACGTTCTTCCTCAACGGCGCCAAGGCCGCGCAGTACCCGAAGCTGGTCGAGCGGATCAGGGCCGAGGGCCACGACATCGGCTCCAACACCTACACGGGCGCCGACCTGGGCAGCTCGTCCAAGGTGCGCAGCAAACTCGAACTGGAGCTGACCCAGAGCGCGTTCGCGGGCAGCGGCGGCTTCCACACCACGCTCCTGCGGATGCCGATGACCACCACCGTCGCCACGATGTGCGGCGGCGAGTGGCCCGCCGCGCAGGCCGCGTCCGCCGCCGGCTACACCCTGGTCGCGGCCGACCACTCCGGGCAGCGGGTGCGGGACGGCCTGGTGCGCCAGCTCAGCCAGACCTCGCTCGGCTACCGCGAGACGCAGAAGCTCCTTGCGAACCCGCAGGCCAAGACCTTCGCCACCATCACGGAAGGCGCCCGGGCCAACCGGCAGGCGACGTCCGAGGTGGCCGCGCCCGTGCGCTGGCTCGGGCAGGGCCTGATCTGGTTCCAGACCCTCGGCCGCAGCTTCGTCTCGGCCATCTCCTGGGTGCTCCTCGCGGCCGCGGGGCTCGGGGTGCTGCGCCTGCTCGTGCTCGTGCTGTTCGCCCGCGCCCACGTCCGACGCCTTGAGCGGTTCCGCCCCGGATCGCCCTGGCTGCGCGAGATCCGCGATCCGGTGACCGTGCTCGTACCCGCGTACAACGAGGAGGCGGGTATCGGCGCGACGCTGCGCTCGCTGCTCGCCTCCACCCACCAGCCGATGCAGATCATCGTCATCGACGACGGGTCGAGCGACCGCACGGTCGAGATCGCGAGTGAGTACGCGGCCCGGGACGCGCGCGTACAGGTGCTGTGCCAGCCGAACTCGGGCAAGGCCGCGGCCCTCAACCACGGCCTGAAGTACACCCGTTGCCCCTACGTAGTGATGATCGACTCGGACACCGTCTTCGAGGCGGACGCGATCCAGCGCCTGGTCCAGCCGCTGGCCCACCCGGCCGTGGGTGCGGTCAGCGGCAACACCAAGGTCGGCAACCGCAAGCGACTCCTCGGCCGCTGGCAGCACCTTGAGTACGTCTTCGGGTTCAACCTGGACCGCCGGATGTTCGAGGTCCTGGAGTGCATGACGACCGTGCCCGGCGCGATCGGTGCCTTCCGGCTCGACGCGCTGATGGGCGTCGGCGGTCTGAGCGAGGACACCCTCGCCGAGGACACCGACCTCACCATGGCGCTGTGGCGGGCCGGATGGCGGGTCGTGTACGAGGAGACCGCGATCGCGTGGACCGAGGTCCCCACGTCCCTGCGGCAGTTGTGGCGCCAGCGCTACCGCTGGTGCTACGGCACCCTCCAGGCGATGTGGAAGCACCGGGGCGCGGTCCTGGAGGTCGGGCCCGCGGGCCGCTTCGGGCGGCGCGGCCTGTCCTACCTGTTCCTCTTCCAGGTCGTGCTGCCGCTGCTCGCCCCGATGATCGACGTCTTCATGTTCTACAGCGCCGTGTTCGCCGGCGACACGACCACGTCCGTGGTGGCCTGGGTGGGCTTTCTCGCCCTCCAGATGGTCGTCGCGGCGTACGCTCTGAAGCTCGACGGAGAGCGCAGGCGCACGCTCTGGTCACTGCCCTTCCAGCTGTTCGTGTACCGGCAGTTGATGTACCTCGTGGTCATCCAGTCCGTGGTGGCCTTCGTGGGCGGCAGCCGGTTGAAGTGGCAGCGCATGCACCGTTCCGGAACGGCCGCCGCGGCGGCCCAGCACATCGTCAGGCCGGCCGAAGAGCCGGACCTGCCGGTCGCGAGGTGACGACCCTGAACCCCAGCACTTACACCCCGACGCCCTATCCGTACGGCGAGTACGAGGGGGAGCAGTACGGGTACGAGCCCGAGCCCCGCTCGTACGAGGTCGGGCACCAGCCGTACGAGGTCGAGCACCACCCGTTCGACCCGGTGCCGGCCAACCGGCCCGGCGGGCGGGCCGACGGCAGTTACAAGCGCAGCGAGCGCGAGCCCAAGCGCAAGCGGCGGCGCACCAAGTTCGGGCTCGTGGTGCGCGGTCTCTGCCTGCTGGTGCTGCTCGCGGTGCTCGCGGGCGCGGGGACGTACGTGTGGGCGGGCACCCGGCTCGACGGGGAGGTCGACCTGGCGTCGATCCCCACCCGGGCCGCGCCCGGCAAGGGCACCAACTACCTGATCGTGGGCTCCGACAGCCGCGAGGGCCTCAGCGAGAAGCAGACCAAGAACCTGCACACCGGCTCCGAACTGGGCTCCGAGGGCCGCCGCACCGACTCGATGATGGTGCTGCACACCGGCGCCCACGGCACCACCCTCACCAGCCTGCCGCGCGACTCCTGGGTCACCATCCCGCCGTACGTGGACCCGAAGACCGGCGTCCACCACAAGCCGGCGAAGAACAAGCTCAACGCGGCGTTCTCGCTCGGAGGGCCCGAACTCCTGGTCCGCGCGATCGAGTCGAACACCGGGCTGCGGATCAACCACTACACGGAGATCGGCTTCGCCGGGTTCGTCGGCATCGTCGACGCGGTCGGCGGCGTGCCGATGTGCGTCGACCGGCACATCGTCGACGACAAGTCGGGGCTCGACCTGGCCAAGGGCTGCCACACCCTGACCGGACGCGAGGCGCTCGGCTTCGTGCGCCAGCGCCACCAGGAGAAGGAGGGCGACCTCGGGCGCTCCCGCAACCAGCAGAAGTTCCTCTCCGCGCTCGCCAAGAAGGCCTCGTCGCCCGGGGTACTGATGAACCCCTCCACCATGTACGGCACGGCGGGCGCCGGTCTGGACACGCTCATCGTCGACAAGTCGACCGGGGTGCCGCAGCTGACCCGGCTGTTCAAGGCGATGCAGGGCGTGTCCTCGGGCCAGGGCAGGCAACTGGGCGTCCCCGTCGGCACCTTGGGCCTCGCCACCTCCAAGGGCAGCGCGGTCCTCTGGGACAAGAAGAAGGCGAACCTCCTGTTCACCGAACTGAGGGAGGACCGCCCGGTGACGGTGAGGTGATCAAGCCCGCTCTTCGGACGAGAGGCCGCGGAGCCCCGTGACCGCAACACCGGCGCTGGCCACAGCGGAGCGCCGGTGCTTCGCTGGAGCGCATGACGACTCGATCCCGGCGCACCATCGAGTACATCCGCTACCGCATCCCCGAGGACCGCTCGGCCGAGTTCCTCGCGGCGTACACCCGCGCGGCACGTCAGCTGGCGGCCTCGGAGCACTGCGTCTCGTACGAACTCACCCGCTGCGAAGAGGACTTCGAGCACTACATCCTGCGCATCGTGTGGACGTCGACCGAGGACCACCTGAAGGGCTTCCGCGCCTCCGGCCTCTTCCCGGTGTTCCTCACCGAGATCCGCCCGTACGTCGGGTACATCGACGAGATGCGCCACTACGCGCCGACCGCGGTGCGCGGCACGGGCTCCGCGGAACCCACGCTCTACCAATGGGCGGGCGGCGCCGAGGCGTTCGACCGCCTCACCTCGGTCTTCTACGAGAAGGTGGTGAAGGACGAGCTCCTCGGCCCGCTCTTCGCCGACCTCCCGGCGGAGCACGCGCGCCACGTCGCCCTCTGGCTCGGCGAGGTCTTCGGCGGCCCGCGGGCCTACTCCGAGCAGTACGGCGGCCACAGTCACATGGTCGCGATGCACATCGGCAAAGCCGTCACCGAACCGCAGCGCCGCCGCTGGGTCAACCTCATCCAGGACGCGGCCGACGAGGCGGCCCTGCCGACGGACGCGGAATTCCGCTCGGCGTTCCTGGCGTACATCGAGTGGGGGACGCGGCTTGCGGTCCACTTCTCGTCCCCGGGCGCGGAACGCCCGGCGGAACAACCGGTACCGCACTGGACCTGGGGAGCGGCACCGCCGTACCAGCCGGAGAGGTCGGCTACTCCGGGGACATGACCTCGTACAGATTCCGCGCCTCGTCGACGAAGAACAGCCCGCGCGGGCACAGCGGGTGGTCGATGCGCCCATTGGCGGGATCGCGCGGCGAGTTGCCGTACGGAACGCCCAATTCCCGTACGCGACCGAGGATGTGGTCGAACGTCTCCGGGTCGACGTCGAAGGCGAGGTGATGCCCCTCCGGCCGCTCGACGGTCATGAAGTCGAGGGTCAGCGACTCATTGACGCGCACCGGCGCGAAGTGCCCGCCGAGACCGGCGGGCGGCAGCGTCTCCAGGCCCATCACCTCGGCGAAGAAGCGGGCTGCCGCGGTGTTGTCGACGGCCGGGACGATGGTGTGGTTGAGGCTGACGGTCATGCGGGGCTCCCGGGGTCGGTCAGCGAGCCGTGCAGGAGTACGTCGACCAGCTCGGTCGGCGTCGGGTTCAAGTCGGCTTCGGGGGCGCGCAGTTGGCTGAAGAGCATGCCCAGGAAGAGTGTGGCCAGCTTGTCCGGCGGCAGGCGCAGGGTGTCCCGGTCGGGATCGATCAGCTCGCTCAGCGCCTCGCGCATGGCCTGCGCGGAGGCCTGCCGACTGTCCTGGTTGGGCCGCTCGCCCTCGGGCCGGCCGCGCCGCCGCCCCGACGCGTGGAGCCCGCCGACGACGGCGCCCATCCGGTCCAGGTGGGCCCGCATCGCCTCTGCGGCCTCGACGAGCCGGGCGGCGAGAGGCTGCTCCAGGTCGATCGAGGCGAGTTCGCGCTGCACGTGCTCCGGGCTCACCGCCTCGGCGACGCACGCGTCGAGCACCTCGTCCTTGTCCTTGAACACCCGGAAGATCGTGGCCTCGCCGATTCCGGCCGCCCGGGCGATCTGCCCCGTGGTGACGGCTCCGCCGTACTCGGAGACGAGTGGCAGGGCGGCCGCGACGATCATGCTGCGCCGTTGCTCCGGACTCATGCCGGGCGCGCGCTTCTTGGTGGTCGATGGCATGCCTCAAAGCTACGGAGTGAGCGCTCACTCCGTCAAGCAATCGAAGCCCCGCCGGCGTTTGAGGCGCGGGGTCCGGGGCGGCGCCCCGCGACGTCTACAACTCGGCCCGCAACGCGTCCGCGCCCCAACTCGCCAGCAGCCGTAGCGCCTCCGCCGACGCCGACCCCGCCTCCGCGTGATAGACGGACAAGAACTGCCCGTCGTCGTCCGGCAAGTGCAACGTCTCGTACGCGAGCGTCAGTTCGCCCACCAGGGGGTGCCGCATGCGCTTCACGCCGTGGCCCTTCTCCTTCACGTCGTGCGTGGCCCACAGGCGACGGAACTTCTCGCTCTTGACGGAGAGTTCGCCGACCAGGGCCGACAGCTCCGGGTCCTCGGGGTTCCGGCCCGCGTACAGCCGCAGGTAGCTGACCATGTCGGTCGCCTTGGAGTCCCAGTCGATGAACAGCTCCCGGTAGTCCGGGTTGAGGAAGGTCAGCCGCGCCCAGTTCCGCTCGACGCGCGGCAGCTGCCCCCAGTCGCCGAACAGGGCCGCCGCCATCCGGTTCCAGGCGAGGATGTCCGAGCGCGGTCCGCCGATGTACGCGGGCACGCCCTCCATCGCGTCGAGCAGATGGCGCAGCGAGGGCCGCACGTGCTGCTGCCGCTTCGGCGCCGGGGCCCTGCGGCGCTGCCGCGTCGGGCTCGCCAGGTGCACGAGGTGCGCGTGCTCGGTGTCGCTGAGCCGCAGGGCGCGCGCGATGGCGTCGAGCACCTCCGCCGACACATTGCGCCCGTTGCCCTGCTCCAGGCGGGTGTAGTACGCCACCGAGACCCCGGCGAGCTGCGCCAGCTCCTCGCGCCGCAGCCCCGGGACCCGCCGGTGCCGCCCCGCCGAGGCGAGGCCCACGTCCTCCGGCTTGAGCCGGGCCCGCCGGGTGCGCAGGAACTCGCTCAGCTCGGCGCGCCGGTCCAGCTGGTCCGGGCGGTCCGCCGCGGCTTCCCCTGCCGCATCGTTCTCGTCCATGCTGTCCAGTATTCCCGGTCCTACGACCGTGAGCCTGACCCCGCCAGTAGTAGGACCACTGAACGTACGCAAAGCGGTGACCTGCGTATTCCTTGGAGATCCGGGCGGCCCGGTAGCAGGCTTGAGGCATGACCACGACTGTTGCCGCATACGCCGCTCCCAGCGCCAAGGCCCCGCTGGAGCGCACCACCATCGAACGCCGCACCGTCGGCGAGCACGACGTGCTGATCGACATCAAGTTCGCCGGAATCTGTCACTCCGACATCCACCAGGCCCGCGAGGGCTGGGGCGAGGCCATCTTCCCGATGGTTCCGGGCCACGAGATCGCCGGTGTCGTGGAGGCCGTCGGCTCTGGCGTCACCAAGTTCAAGGTCGGCGACCGCGTCGGCGTCGGCTGCATGGTCGACTCCTGTGGCGCGTGCGAGCCCTGCAAGTCCGGGTTCGAGCAGCACTGCGTCCAGGGCAACGTCCAGACGTACAACGGCATCGGCAAGGACGGCGAGCCCACCTACGGCGGCTACTCGCAGAAGGTCGTCGTCACCGAGGGCTTCGTCCTGGGTATCCCCGAGGGCCTCTCCCTCGACGTGGCCGCGCCGCTGCTCTGCGCCGGCATCACCACGTACTCCCCGCTGAAGCACTGGGGCGCGGGCCCCGGCAAGAAGGTCGCGGTCGTCGGTCTCGGCGGCCTCGGCCACATGGGCGTCAAGATCGCGCACGCGCTCGGCGCGGAGGTCACCGTCCTGTCGCAGTCGCTGCGCAAGAAGGACGACGGCCTGAAGCTGGGCGCCGACCACTACTACGCGACGAGCGACCCGAAGACCTTCGAGGAGCTCGCGGGCACCTTCGACGTCATCCTCTCCACGGTCTCCGCGCAGGTGGACTTCGGCGCCTACCTGGGCCTGCTCAAGACGGGCGGCGCGCTGGTGAACGTCGGCGCCCCCGAGGAGCCGATCTCCCTCAACCTGTTCTCCCTCATCGGGGGCAACAAGGTGCTCGCCGGCTCCATGATCGGCGGCATCGCCGAGACCCAGGAGATGCTCGACTTCTGCGCGGAGCACGGCCTCGGCGCCGAGATCGAGCTGATCGAGGCGAGCCAGGTCAACGAGGCGTACGAGCGGGTCCTCGGCTCGGACGTGCGCTACCGCTTCGTGATCGACGCGGCGACGATCTGAGCGTCTCCCGCACCTCTGGCGTCATGACTGCATGACGTTCATGACCTGAGAGGTCATGGCCGCCCTCCCCGGGCCCCGGCAGGATCGAACCCGTACCCACCAGATCCCGCCGGACCCGAGGGAGGGCCTTTTCATGACCGCCTACGCGATCGCCGTACTCGGTACCACGCCCGGTGCGCCGCACCCCGACGTGCTCACGTACATCGAGCGCGTCCAGTCCACCTTCGCCCCGTACGGCGGCCGCTTCCTGTCGCACGGCAAGAAGGGGGAGTGGATGGAGGGCGAGCCGCTCGGCGACATCGTGATGGTCGGGTTCCCCGACCTGGAGGCGGCCCACGCCTGGTACGCGTCGCCCGCCTACCAGGAGATCCTGCCGCTGCGCACCGAGCATCTGCCCGGCAGCCTGGTGATCCTGGAGGGCGTCCCGGAGACGTACGACGCGGGGCGCACGGCCGCGGCCATGCGCGACGCGAGCTGATCAGTGCCCGCCCTCGGCCGCCCACGCCACGTCGTCCACCGCCAGGAACGGTGTTCCGGCGACCGCCGAGGGCGTCGCCCCGGTGAACGCGCGGACGTCGCGGTGCAGATGGGACTGGTCGGCGTAGCCGCTCTCCGCGGCGACGCGGGACGGCGGTGCGCCCGCGGCGAGGCGGTGGGCGGCACGGTCGAAGCGGACGAGGCGGGCGGCGTGCTGCGGCGTGAGCCCGACCTGGGTGCGGAACCGGGACCACAGGCGCTTGCGGCTCCAGCCGGTCTCGTGGGCGAGCCGCTCGACCCGGACGCGGCCGTGGCACGCCGCCAACCGCCGCCAGGCGTAGGAGACTTCCGGGGAGAGGGCGCGCCCCTCCTCGGCCCTCAGGGCCAGCGCACGCTCGGCGACCGCGAACCGCTCGGGCCAGGACGCCGCCGCGCGCAGCCGGTCCTGCAACCGCTCGGCGGCGGCCCGCCCCCACAGTGCGTCCAGGTCCACGGTCTCCCCGTACGGGCCGCAGGGCGCGCCGAGCACGGCGTGCGCGAGCAGCGGCGAAAGGCGCAGTTGCAGGCAGGCGAAGCCCCGCTCGCCCGCGGCCCGTACGGTGCCGGGCGCGAGGCCCACGACCAGTCGCTCGCAGGACCGCTGCCCGGTGCCGTCGTGGACGGAGAGGGGAGCGTCGCCGAGGTTGAAGGCGAGGGTGACCGACGGGTGCGGGATCAGCTGCAGGTTCCGCAGGCCGGCGGCCCGGTCGCTGAACCCGGCCATCATCAGCCCGGGAAGCGCCCCGGGACGGTCCGGCACGGCGATGTCCCATGAGGGCCGGGTCGTCCGGGCCATCCGGGTCACCTCCCAAGTCGGCCTCGCGCGGCGTCAATTGGCGTCCGCCGCCGGAGCCGCGATGAACGCGCGCAGCAGCGCGACCGTCCGCTCCGTCGCTTCCAGCATGGGCGTGTGGCCCACCCCCGGCAACAGTTCGATCCGGGCCCCGGGAACCGCCCGGTACAGCTGCGCCGACGAGGACCGCCAGCGCCGGTCCTCGGCCCCGAAGAGCACGAACAGCGGCAGCCCCAGCGGGGCGAGGCGCTCCGGGAGGGCGCGCTGCCCGAGGTACTTCTCGGAGGCGCGCAGCGTTCCCACGAAGGCGCGGTGCGTCATCGCCATGGCGCCCTCGACGTAGCTGTCGGGGATCGGGACGGGCCGGGTGACCGCCGTGCTCGCGGCCTTGCGCAGCGCGTCCGGCATCCGCAGCCGCCACAGCAGCGGGCCGACGACCGGCAGCAACAGCAGCCGCACCAGCGGGCTTTCGCCGGTCTCCGCGTTCAGGTCGGGGCCCATGCCGATGAGCACGACGGCCGCCACCGCTCCGGTCCGCGCCTCGGCCAGCGCCGTCGCGACCATGCACCCCGACGAGTGCCCGACGACGGTCACCCGCTCCGCCCCGAGCCGGTCGAGCACGGCCCCGATCCGCCGCGCCTGCTCCGGCACCCCGAACCCGCCCGTCGCCGGGGCGGGGGACCGCCCGCACCCCGGCAGGTCCACCCGGATCACCCGGAACGCCTCCGCGAGCGCCGGAACCACCGGGTCCCAGTGCTCCAGGGACCCCGCGCTGCCGTGGATCAGCAGCACGGCGGGCGCATCGGGCGCCCCGGCCACCTCCACGCGCACGTCGTCCACGTAGAACTCCGCCATGCCGCTCCCCGCCTCCCGTTGCCGTACCGGCTGTGGATCGAGCATCGCGCCGGAAGGCTCCGGCGGTATTGGACGGATGTTCCCGTGCCGCCACCGGTTGCGGGGCCACATCAAGCCCGTCGACGATGGGTGAGCACAATCAAGCCTCGCCGGCGTTTGAGGCGCGGGGTCCGGGGCGGAGCCCCGATCTTTCAAGCCTCGCCGGCGATTGAGGCGCGGGGCCCGGGGCAGAGCCCCGAGACGTAGGCACGGCACCGGGTCAATGGCGAAGCGTCGCCGGGCTTCCGCCGTTCGCCTCGTAACCGGCGACCGCGAGCGCCCGGTACACCGCGTACGACGCGGCCGGGTCCGGCTCCGCGGTCCACGGGATCGCGCCCACGTGCCCGTCCACGTGCACCAGCTGCTGCATCGCCTCGGACCAGCGCTCGCTGCGCACCAGGAAGAACACCAGCAGGTGCCGGACGTGCGCGAGCATCGGGTCGTCCGGCCGCGCGGAGTGCACCGCGAACAGCGCGCCGTGCAGCGCCTTCGTGACGACCTCGCTCTCGTAGAAGCCGCGCACCAGGTTCACGTCGGGCACGTGCTCGTACAGCGCGAACAGCGGCAGCGCTGCGAGCAGCGAACCGCGCGGCGCACGCGCGGCGGCGGCCTCGGCGAACGAGAAGGCCTGCTCGCGCGAGCCGTGCCACTTCTCCGTCCAGTACCGCAGACCGGCCAGATGCGCGCCCATGTGTCCCGGCGCGGTGTCGAGGATCTTCAGCCACAGCTGCTCGAACTCGGCCTGCGAATAGCCGAGTCCGCGCGCCACGGCGAGGTGCGTGATGTGCGGGACGGGGTCGCCCGGAGCCAACAGCGCCGCCTGGTCACAGGCGCTGCGCGCCTCCTCCAGGACGATCCGCTGCTCGTCGGGGGTGCCGCCGCCGCGCCACGCCTGCTGCACCAGGAACTCGGCGAAGACCTGCGCCCCGCCCGCGTCCTTCGGTGCCTGCGAGCGCCACGCGTGCAGCCACCCGGCGCCGAGCCGCGGCGTCTGCTGGGCCTCGAGGGCGGCGGCCCCGGCGACCGCCTGCACCCGCTCCCAACGGGTCTCGGTCTCCTTGCCGGTCCCCGCGAGCAGCTGGGAGGCGGCCGTGAAGTCCTGATTGCGCTGCACGACCGCCATCACGTCGAGCAGGTCCTGGTCGGGCCCCGGCAGCCGCACGTCCAGGTCCTCCTGGAGCATGAACCCGTAGTCCGCCGGGTCCGCGGCGTCCGGGGACCCGGGCGCGACCTGACGAATCCCGCCGCGGCGGCGCATCAACTGCGACACCACGAGCCCGATCATGACCGCGGACATCAGCCCCCAGAGAATTCCCATATCAACAACGCTAACGTGCCGGTCCGACACCGGGTTCCCGACGGCGGTGGCGACAAAAGGGCGCTGCGCCCCACCTCCGCGCTCCCGAGCGCCTACGCTCGGGCGCCATGAGCGACACGCACAGCCACAGCGGCAGCACCCCGCGCGGCTTCGAGACCACCGCCATCCACGCAGGCAACACGGCCGACCCCGTGACAGGCGCCGTCGTCCCGCCGATCTACCAGGTCTCCACGTACAAGCAGGACGGCGTGGGCGGCCTGCGCGGCGGCTACGAGTACAGCCGCAGCGCCAACCCGACCCGTACCGCACTCGAAGAGAACCTCGCCGCCCTCGAAGGCGGCCGGCGCGGGCTCGCCTTCGCCTCCGGGCTCGCCGCCGAGGACTGCCTGCTGCGCACGCTGCTCGGCCCCGGCGACCACGTGGTCATCCCGAACGACGCGTACGGCGGCACGTTCCGGCTGTTCGCGAAGGTCGTGACGCGGTGGGGCGTCGAGTTCTCGGTGGCCGACACCGGCGACGTCGAGTCGGTGCGCGCCGCGATCACCCCGCTGACCAAGGCCGTGTGGGTGGAGACGCCCTCCAACCCGCTCCTCGGCATCACCGACATCGCGGCCGTCGCCCAGGTCGCCCACGAGGCCGGGGCCCTGCTCGTCGTCGACAACACCTTCGCGAGCCCCTACCTCCAGCAGCCGCTCGCCCTCGGCGCCGACGTCGTCGTGCACTCGATGACCAAGTACATGGGCGGCCACTCCGACGTCGTCGGCGGCGCCCTCGTCGTCAACGACGACGCCCTCGCCGACGAGCTCACGTTCCACCAGAACGCCATGGGGGCCATCGCCGGGCCCTTCGACGCCTGGCTGGTGCTGCGCGGCATCAAGACGCTGCCCGTGCGCATGGACCGGCACAGCGAGAACGCGACCCGCGTCGCCGACATGCTCACCCGCCACCCGCGGGTCACGAAGGTGCTCTACCCGGGTCTGCCCGAACACCCCGGGCACGAGATCGCGGCCAAGCAGATGAAGGCCTTCGGCGGCATGGTGTCGTTCCAGGTCGAGGGCGGCGAGGAGGCGGCCGTCGAGGTCTGCAACCGGGCGAAGCTGTTCACCCTGGGCGAGTCCCTCGGCGGCGTCGAGTCGCTCGTCGAGCACCCCGGCCGGATGACGCACGCCTCCGTCGCGGGCTCCGCCCTGGAGGTCCCCGCCGATCTCGTACGCCTCTCCGTGGGCATCGAGTCGGTCGACGACCTGCTGGCCGACCTCCAGCAGGCGCTCGACAAGAAGTAGGTCACCAGCCGGTGAGCTGTGGAGTCGTCTTCGACGGCGGCTCCACCCACGGCCGCTCGACCGTCGCCCACACCACGAACGCCACGACGGCGACGATCAGCACGCACCACATCAACCGGGCCACCGCCCTGCGCCGCCTCCGCACGCGGCCGCCCCTGCGCATCGCGTCCGCGCACAGCTCCGCCGGCACCACGGGCGCGGGCCCGTGGTCGAGCACGGCACGCACGGCCGCCTCATTGCGCTCCTGAAGACTCATGCCGGGGCCGCTCCCCGCAGGTCCTGTACGGAGTTCTGGCGCGGCGGGTGCAGGACGAGGGCCATCGCCCGCGCGTGCACGGTACGGACGCGCTCCGCGGGAAGGCCGAGCAGCGAGGCGGTCTGCTCCTCGCCGACCCCTTCGAAGAGCCGCAGCACGAGGACGAGGCGCTCCTGCGGGCTGAGCCGTGCGAGCGCGCCGCCCCGCGCGCGGTGCCGGCGCCAGGCGCCGCGGGCGAACCGGACGGCCAGTTCCTTGCGCGCGCAGTCGTAGGGATCCTCGCCCCGAAGGCGGTCCCAGGAGGCATACGTCCGGCCGAGGGCGGCCGTGAGCAGCTTCCGCGCGCGGGGGTTGGCGTCCGCCGGTTCCCCCGTCAGGAGTGTCGCGGCACGCAGCAGCCGCCCGGCCGCGCCCGCGACGAACGCCTCGAACTCACGGGCCCGGCGGGCGTCCTGCAACGCCTGCCGTTCTCGCACCCTTCATATGAGGCCGACCGCGGCTCCCCGGTCAAGAGGCGGGAGCCGCTCATGCCGTACCGGTGTGCCCGGGAACCGTCAGGAGTCGGCGGGCGGCGTCGGCTGGCCGTGGCGCGCGGAGAGCGCGGAATTGAAGCGTGCGAGGAGCGCGCAGAACTGCTCGCGCTCCTGCGGCTCCCACTCCTGCGTCAACTGCGCCATCAATTCCTGCCTGGAAGTGCGTACCTCGTCGAGCCGGGCAGCACCGCGCGGCGACAGCTGCAACACCACCGCACGTCCGTCCTCCGGGTGAGAGGTGCGCTTGACGAGACCCGTGTCGACGAGCGGGGCGACCTGGCGGGTCACCGTCGAGGAGTCGATCCCCATGCTCGACGCGAGCGCCTTGACGCCCATCGGGCCTTCCTTGTCGAGGCGGTTGAGCAGCAGGTAGGCCGCTCGGTCCATCGAATTGCGCACCTGCCCGACCCCGCCGAGCCGGGTCTGTTCGGCGCGACGGGCGAAGACCGCCACCTCGTGCTGGAGCGTTTCGAGGAGGCCGGTGTCGCCGGCGGTCGTCATGTCCATCGTTTCCTGTGGTGTGGGCATGGCCGGGGGCTCACTTCATGCGTGGGTGGTGGATTGCACTGGATTGGCCCACAGGGTACGCGGCGAAAGCGCTGGCCGTACCGGCCGTGCGCAATCCGGTCTCGCAGCGTGAGCATCACGAGAGGCGTGCGCCGTGAGCTGCAAGACTTTCGTCATGAGCAACAGCGCGTCTGACTACTTGCCGGCCCCGACGCCCGCGGTGACCCTCGACGATGTCCGCGGCGCCCAGAAGATGCTTTCCGGGGTGGCGCGCGTGACGTCGATGGCGCACAGCCACCACCTGTCCCAGCTGGCCGGGACGCCGGTCCACCTCAAGTGCGAGAACCTCCAGCGCACCGGATCCTTCAAACTGCGCGGCGCCTATGTGCGGATCGCGGGCCTGCTGCCGGAGGAGCGGGCCGCCGGGGTGGTGGCCGCGAGCGCGGGCAACCACGCGCAGGGAGTGGCCCTCGCCTCCTCGCTCCTCGGCGTGCGCTCCACGGTGTTCATGCCGGTCGGTGCGCCCCTGCCGAAGGTCGCCGCGACCCGCGAGTACGGCGCCGAGGTCCGGCTGCACGGCCAGGTGGTCGACGAGACCCTCGCGGCGGCCCAGCAGTACGCGGAGGAGACGGGGGCGGTGTTCATCCACCCCTTCGACCACCCGGACATCGTCGCGGGCCAGGGCACGCTCGGCCTGGAGATCCTGGAGCAGTGCCCGGAGGTGCGGACCATCCTGGTCGGCGTCGGCGGCGGCGGACTCGCGGCCGGCATCGCCGTCGCGGTGAAGGCGCTGCGGCCCGACGTGAAGGTGATCGGTGTCCAGGCCGCGGGCGCGGCCGCGTACCCGCCCTCGCTGGCCGCCGGGCACCCGGTCGCGATCGAGTCCCTGTCGACGATGGCCGACGGGATCAAGGTGGGGCGGCCCGGCGACGTCCCGTTCGAACTCGTCTCCGGTCTGGTCGACGACGTCCGCACGGTCTCGGAGGACGCGCTCTCCAGCGCCCTGCTGCTCTGCCTGGAGCGCGCCAAGCTGGTCGTCGAGCCCGCGGGCGCGAGCCCCGTCGCGGCGCTCCTGAGCGAGCCCGGGGCGTTCGAGGGCCCGGTCGTCGCGCTGCTGTCCGGCGGCAACATCGACCCGCTCCTGATGCAGCGCGTGCTCACCCACGGCCTGGCCGCCGCGGGCCGCTACCTGTCGCTGCGGCTGCGCCTGACGGACCGCCCCGGCGCCCTGGCCACGCTCCTCCAGGTGTTGTCAGTGGCCGACGCTAACGTCACCGATGTGAGCCACGTACGGACCGATCCGAGGCTGGGGCTCACGGAGGCGGAGGTGGAGCTGCACCTGGAGACCAAGGGTCCCGCGCACTGCACGGAGGTCGAGGCGGCGCTGCGGGAGGCGGGCTACACGGTCATCGGGTAATTCCGTGGCGGTACGCGATACATCGCGATAGCGTGTGGCGGGCTTCACGGCTTTGCCGGGCGCGGGGAACCCGACAAATTTACACTTTCCTCACAAAGGTAGTCATCGACACACTGGGGGAACGGCATGCCAGGCGCTATCTACGCCGAAGGCCTGGTGAAGACCTTCGGCGATGTAAAGGCTCTGGACGGCGTCGATCTGGACGTACCGGAGGGCACGGTCCTCGGCCTGCTCGGGCCGAACGGGGCGGGGAAGACGACGGCCGTGCGCTGTCTGACGACGCTGCTCACGCCGGACAGCGGCAAGGCGGTCGTCGCGGGGATCGACGTACTGAAGAACCCGAACGAGGTCCGGCGCTCCATCGGCCTGTCCGGCCAGTTCGCCGCGGTCGACGAATACCTGACGGGGCGCGAGAACCTCCAGATGGTCGGGCAGCTCTACCAGCTGTCCAAGAAGGCCGCCAAGCAGCGGGCCGGCGAACTCCTCGAGCGCTTCAACCTCACGGACGCCGCCGACCGCCCCTCCAAGACGTACTCCGGCGGCATGCGCCGCAGGCTCGACCTCGCGGCCGCGCTCGTCGTCTCCCCGCCGGTGATGTTCATGGACGAGCCGACGACGGGCCTCGACCCGCACAACCGGCAGCAGCTCTGGGAAGTGATCCAGGAGCTGGTCGCCGGCGGCACGACGCTGCTGCTCACGACGCAGTACCTGGAAGAGGCCGACCACCTGGCGCACGACATCTGCGTCGTGGACCACGGCCGCGTCATCGCCCGCGGCACCGCCGACCAGCTCAAGGCGCAGACCGGCGGCGAGCGCGTCGAGGTAGTGGTGCACGAGCAGGAGCACATCGAGGCGGCCCGAGAGATCCTGGCCGGCTACGGCAAGGGCGAGACGACCGTCGCCGAGCACACCCGCAAGCTGACCGTCCCGGTCACCGGCGGCGCGAAGCTCCTCGCGGAGGTCATCCGCGACCTGGACGCGCGCGGCATCGAGATCGACGACATCGGCCTGCGCCGCCCGACCCTGGACGACGTGTTCATCTCGCTGACGGGCCATGTCGCCGAGGAACCGGCGGCCGACGCGGCCGAGCCGGCCGAGGGCCCGAAGGGGGCGAGGAAATGAGCGCCTGGAGCGACTCCCTGGTCGTCGGCAAGCGCAATCTGATCCGGATGACCCGGATCCCCGAGATGATCCTTTTCGGGATCATCCAGCCCGTGATGTTCGTGGTCCTGTTCACGTACGTCTTCGGCGGCTCCATGAGCGTGGGGGGATCGACCGACCCGGACGTCTACAAGAACTTCCTGATGGCCGGCATCTTCGCCCAGACCGTCACCTTCGCCACAGCGGGATCGGCCGCGGGGATCGCGGACGACATGCAGAAGGGGCTCGTCGACCGTTTCCGCTCGCTCCCGATGGCCCGCGGCGCGGTCCTGACCGGTCGGACGATGGCCGACCTCGTACAGACCGCCGTCACGCTGCTCGTCCTCGCCGTCGTCGCCCTGATCGTGGGCTGGCGCACGGGTGCCCCGGACCCGACCAACGCGGGGCGGGTCCTGGGAGGCTTCGGCCTGTTGCTGCTCCTGGGCTACGCGTTCACCTGGATCGGCGCGCTGATCGGCCTGTCGGTGCGTACCCCGGAGGCGGCGACCTCCGGCGGGATCATCTGGCTCTTCCCGGTGACGTTCATCTCGAACGCCTTCGTGGACACCGGCATGATGACGCCCTGGCTGCGCCACGTGGCGGACTGGAACCCGTTCAGCGCCACCGTGCAGGCCTGCCGCGTGCTGTTCGGCAACCCGGGCGTCTCACAGTCCTCGGCCTGGCCCATGCAGCACCCGGTATGGGCATCCCTCATCTGGTCCGTGCTGATCATCGTCGTCTTCCGCACCCTCGCTGTGCGCAAGTACCGCAACGCGACGGCCTGACACCCGGGCCCTGACACACGAGTGGGGCCCCGCGGCACGCATGCCGCGGGGCCCCACTCGTGTCCGTCGTGCGTCAGCCGTTGAAGGGCTCCGCCTTGAGGATCTTGACCGAGGCCTTCTTGCCGTTCGGCAGTTCGTACTCGGCGTCCTCGCCGACCTTGTGGCCGTTGACCCCCGTGCCGAGCGGGGACTGGGGCGAATACGTCTCGAAGTCGCTGCTCGCGTACTCGCGCGAGGCGAGCAGGAACTCCAGGGTGTCGTCCTCGTCGCCGTCGAAAGCGATCGTGACGACCATGCCGGGCGCGACGACGCCGGTCGCCGCCGGGGCCTCACCGACCTTGGCCTTCTCCAGGAGCTGGGTCAGCTGGCGGATGCGGAGCTCTTGCTTGCCCTGCTCCTCCTTGGCCGCGTGGTACCCGCCGTTCTCCCGCAGGTCGCCCTCCTCGCGCGCCGCGGCGATCTTCTGGGTGATCTCCTCGCGCGCGGGACCAGACAGGTACGCCAGCTCGTCCCTGAGCTTGGTGTACGCCTCCTGCGTCAGCCAGGTGACGTCTTCGCTGGTCTGGGTCACAGGTCGCTCCTCGTAGGTACTGGGTATACAAAGCATCGCCCTACTCAGAAGGATGTTCCCTACTGAGTGGGCGAAACCACGAGCCTAACAATTCAGGCGTGAAAGGGGGAGGACAAAAGGCATCAGTGTTGCGTCGGCGCAGGTCAGCGCCCGCGCCAGGTATCGACAATTGGTCGGATCGTCGGACCGGGCCGATCAGTCGGCGTGACAGCCGATGAGCTCCGCGGACGTGGCCCTGCCGGTGGTGCGCAGCGTGACGACCTTGTCGATCCGGTCCTGCTTCTGGTCGAAGCGGAAGTCCGCGCGGCCCACCTCGGCGCCGTCCTCGCTCTGCGAGCGGATCGTGCAGTAGCCGGTGGCGTCGGAGTCCTTACGGATCTCCATGTGCACCTGGACGTTGTTCTTGTTCGTGTCGAAGGCGATGAGCTCGCCGCTGAACTTGCTGCCGCCGACGACGTAGTACCAGCCGAACCAGACCATCATGGCCGCGAACAGCGTGCCGAGGACGATTCCGGCGATCTTCAGCTTGCGGTCGGCGCGGGCGTCGGCGGAACGCGAGGATCCGTATCGGCCCTCGGGCAGCTGCTGCACGGCGCTCATCGCCCAGTTCCTCTCGCGTCGCCCGACCGTGGACGGGCACCGGAATTTTCCGCCCCCCGGTTCCGTCACTATAGAAGCTGCCCGTTGCACTCCAGGCATCCGGGCGCCCACATCTCACCGAGGAACTTGTCTTGACTGAGCAGCTGCGACTCATGGCCGTTCACGCCCACCCCGACGACGAGTCGTCGAAGGGCGCGGCCACGATGGCCAAGTACGTGTCCGAGGGGGTGGACGTGCACGTCGTGACCTGCACGGGCGGTGAACGCGGCTCCATCCTCAACCCGAAGCTCCAGGGCGACAGGTACGTCGAGGAGAACATCCGGGAGGTCCGCCGCAAGGAGATGGACGAGGCGCGCGAGATCCTCGGCGTGAAGCAGGACTGGCTGGGCTTCGTCGACTCGGGGCTGCCCGAGGGCGACCCGCTGCCGCCGCTGCCGGAGGGCTGCTTCGCCCTGGAGGACGTCGACCACGCGGCCGGCGCCCTGGTCAAGCAGATCCGCAGCTTCCGTCCGCAGGTCATCACGACGTACGACGAGAACGGCGGCTACCCGCACCCCGACCACATCATGACCCACAAGATCACGATGGTGGCCTTCGAGGGCGCGGCCGACGCCGAGAAGTACCCCGAGGCCGAGTTCGGCCCCGTCTTCCAGCCGAAGAAGCTCTACTACAACCAGGGCTTCAACCGGCCCCGCACCGAGGCGCTGCACAATGCGCTCCTCGAGCGCGGCATGGAGTCCCCGTACGGGGACTGGCTCAAGCGCTGGGACGACATGGCGCGCACCGAGCGCACGCTGACCACGCACATCCCGTGCGCCGACTTCTTCGGGATCCGGGACAAGGCGCTGATCGCGCACGCCACGCAGATCGACCCGGACGGCGGCTGGTTCCGCGTGCCGATGGACATCCAGCAGGAGGTCTGGCCGACCGAGGAGTACGAGCTCGCGAAGTCGCTCGTCGATACCTCCCTCCCCGAGGACGACCTCTTCGCGGGCATCCGACACAATGCCTGATGTGAACGCGAATCTGGCATTGACCCATCTCGTCCCCCTTGCCGCCAAGGAGGTCGACGAGAACAAGGTGACTCCGGGTGTGCTCGGCTTCATCGTCTTCGCCGTGATGGCCGTCGCGGTGTGGGGCCTGATGAAGTCGATGAACAGGCACATGGGCAAGGTCGACTTCAAGGAGAAGTCGGACGAGCCCGCCGGCGCGACGAGCGGCAAGGACGCCGGGCAGAAGTCCGCCTGAACCCGCCGTCGGCCCCGTGCGCCCAGGGTGCGCGGGGCCGCTGTGCTGTCCTTCGCGCCCGCCCGCCTGTCATGTTCAGGGCGGGCAGGGGGCGGGGAGAGCCGGGCGTGCGGGGAGAGTGCCGCGCCTATGAGCGCTGGGCCTCCTTGGCGACGCCCATCACGTCCCGCGCGTGCCGGTTCGGCACCATGCCGAGGCGCCAGGCCTGCCAGCCGGCGTCCAGGTCCACGCCCCGCTCCAGAAGCAGCTGGTACGCCTCCACGTAGTCGTCGAGCTTGCCGTCGCGGGCCGGATGCGTGGCCGCGGCGAGCTGGGACAGCTCCTCCTGGGCGACCGCCGTGCCGACCTCCGAGCCGCCGGGGGAGGCGTACGGGAGCAGCGTGCAGCGCAGGAACGTCGCCCAGTCCTCGCCCCTTCGGTCCTCGTACCCGGCGAAGATGGCCGCCGCCTCCTCGCACAGCTCCATCGCCTGCGCGAGCCGCGCGTTGCCCGCGTCGACCACCGCGAGCTCCAGGATCGTCCACCCCTCGCCGTGCGGCACGCCGATGCGTTGGAAGTCGGCGCGCGCGTCGACCAGGAGCTGCCGCGCGAAGCCGGAATTGCGCAGCGAGCCCGTCTGCGCCGCCCGTTCGTCACGGGTGACCCGCGCCGAGTGGTGGCGGGCGCAGGCGAGCCCGTACACGTCACGCATCCGGGAGAACATCGTGCGCGAGCGCTCCAGCTCCCGCACCGCCTTGTCGAGGTCGCCGGTCTCCTCCAGGGCCTGGCCCAGGTAGTAGTACGTCCACGCCTCGCCCCGCGCGTCCTCGTTCTCACGGTGCCGGGACGCCGCCTGACGCAGCCCGTCGACCGCCGCGGACGCCTCGCCGTCGATCAGCCGGGCGCGGGCCAGCTCGGTCAGCGCCCAGGCCTGGCCGCGGTTGTCGCGGGTCTGCCCGTACAGATCGAGCGCCTCGCGCAGCTCCTGCTCGGCGCGCGGCACATTGCCCATCCGCAGGCAGAGCTGGCCGAGCTGGAAGTGCGCCCACGCCTCGCCGTGCAGCGACTCGTTCTCGCGGTGCAGGGCGAACGCGTCGGTGAGCAGGGCCAGCGACATGCGGACGTTCGCGCGGTCGCGCTCGACCGCCGCGAGCGCGTGCAGCGTCCAGCCGCGGTCGCCCTTCGTCTCCGGCGTCGTCTGAAGGTCGAGCGCCTCCCGCAACTTGGCCGCCGCCTCGGTCAGTTGGCCCTGGTGGTGCAGCGTGATGCCGAGGGAGCACAGCGCGCGGCCCTCGCCCGCCCTGTGGTGCGCCTCGCGGTACAGGTCGACCACCGAGGTCAGCGTCGTACGCGCCTTGTCGAGCTCGCCGAGCTGGCGGGCCGCGATACCCGTGCGCCACTGGACCGAGCGCATGAGCAGGCCCTGGTCGATGGACTGCGTCAGCTCCTGGATCTCGCCGAGCCGGTAGAGGTCGCCGCGCAGCAGGCAGTAGTCGCACAGCGCGCCCAGCAGGCCGAGGACCGCGTCCTGGTTGACGCCCTCCGCGTGCCGCAGCGCCGCCGTGATGAAGCTCGACTCGTCGTCCAGCCAGCGCAGCGCCGCGTCCAGGGACGTGAAGCCGTGCGGCCCCGTCTGGCCCGCGCGCGTCGACATGTTGCCGTCGACCAGGCGGATCACCGAGTCGGCCAGATCCGCGTAGTTCTGGATCAGGCGTTCCTGCGCGGCCGTGCGCTCCGCGGGCTCCTCCTCGTCGGCGAGCCGGGCCTGGGCGAAGGCGCGGACGAGATCGTGCAGCCGGTAGCGGCTGCCGCGCACGTGGTCGACGAGCCCGGCCCCCGCAAGCGCCGTCAGATACCGCTCCGCCTCCGCGGTCGTGGTGGCGAGCAGTGCGGCCGCCGCGGCAGCGCCGAGCGAGGCACGCCCGGCGAGCGCGAGCCGCCGCAACAGACGCCTGCCCTGCTCGGACTGGTCGGTGTAGCGCAGCCACAGCACCCGCTCGACCGGGTCCACCGGACCGTACGCGCCGAGGTCCGCGGCGAGCTGACGCGTCGTCCGCGGCCCGATCGCGGAGCCCGCGACCCGCAGTGCCAGCGGCAGGCCGCCGCACAACTCCCTTACGGCATCCGAGGATTCGGCGTCGTACGTCCCGCCCGTCTCCCGCCGCCGCCCCTCCAAGGAAGTCGCTTCGCTCTCCATCCCTTTCGGGTCCTCCGCGGCCTCCCGCAGCAGTTCCTCCGCGCCCGCCGCGTCGAGCGCCTGAACGGGCAGGTGGTGCACCCAGGCGGGCGTGTCGTCGCCGAGGTCGAGAGGCTCGCGGGACGTGACGATCACGAGACTGTCGGAGCGCTCGGGAACAAGTGTGCGCACCTGCTCGGCACTCGCCGCGTCGTCGAGGACGATCGTCACCGGCAGCCCCGTCAGATGCTGGTGGTACAGCTCGCTGAGCCGCTTGACCTGCTGCTCCTGCGAGGACCGCTCACGGAACAGCAACTGCTCGCGCGGCGCCCCGAGCCGGTTCAGCAGATGCAGCAGGGCGTCCCGCGTCGGCAGCGGCGGAGTGTCCGGGCGGTCGCCGCGCAGATCCACCACGCACGCCCCGCGGAACTGGTCCCGCAGCTCGTGCGCCGCCCGCACCGCGAGCGTCGTACGCCCGGATCCCGGGTCCCCGTGCAGCACCACCACGGTCGGCCGGGTCTCGGTACTGGCCCGCGCCGCGTGCACCCACTGCGCGATCTGCGACATGGCGACCCGGCGGCCCGCGAACGGCCCCTCCGGCTCCGGCAGTTGGCCGAACGACTGCTCAAGGACGCTGCGCCGCCGCGCCGCCGCGCTCTTGTCGGTCCGCCGCAACTGCGGCCCCACCGTCTTCTTCGACGTCCCGGTGCTCGCGGCGAGCACCCGCTGCTGATCGAGGAACGGCCGGATGCCCCGCACCTCGAGCGCCGTCAGCCACTGCAACCGCAGCTGCTCGGGCCCGCCCGGCTGATTGCGCGCCCCGGCACTGCGGCTCGCGGCCGGCACGTGCGAAGCGGTCACCTTCGCGACGGTCGCGGCGGAACCCAGTACGGCGACGGCGACACCCGCGCCCACGGCCGTCCCGGCCCCGGCGCCCAGCACCAGATCCGCCACGCAGGCCGTGACCGCGCCGACCCCCGCCACCATCAAAGGAGTTGACCCGCCCTCCTTGGCGAACCGCTGCCCGAACGTCATCCGCCCGGCATCGGCCTCGTCGAGGGCCCGCGTGAACGCGTCGTACTCGTCCGCCGCGCTGCGCCCCATGGAGTCGAGCGCACCCTTCGCCCGCGACAGCAGCACGGCCCCGTCCGCACGCCCTCCCGAACGCCTGACCTCTTCCTCCACGGCCCGAGCCAACAGCCGTTCGGCTTCCGCCCGATGGCTGTCCCGCATCTTCGGTCCCCCTCCGGTGGCGACAGTACGGGGTCAAGTGTGCTGCGTATGGGGTGTCGGCGCGAGGGTCCCGGCGATCGGAGACGCGACGTGGATCGCCATGAGCGAGGATGGGAGGCATGCCGAACCGACTGGCCCATGAGACGTCCCCCTACCTCCTCCAGCACGCCGACAACCCGGTGGACTGGTGGCCCTGGTCGGCCGAGGCCTTCGCGGAGGCGCGGCGGCGGGGGGTGCCGGTGCTGCTCAGCGTCGGGTATTCGAGCTGTCACTGGTGCCATGTGATGGCCCACGAGTCCTTCGAGGACGGGGCCACCGCCGCCGTCCTGAACGAGAACTTCGTCAACATCAAGGTCGACCGCGAAGAGCGCCCCGACGTCGACGCCGTCTACATGGAGGCCGTGCAGGCCGCCACGGGCCAGGGCGGCTGGCCGATGACCGTGTTCCTGACGCCGGACGCCGAGCCGTTCTACTTCGGTACGTACTTCCCGCCCGAGCCGCGCCACGGCATGCCCTCGTTCACCCAGGTCCTGCACGGTGTGCGGGACGCGTGGACCGATCGGCACGGCGAGGTCACCGAGGTCGCCGGGAAGATCACCGCCGATCTGGCCGCGCGGGAACTGCCCTTCGGGAACACGGAGTTGCCGGGCGAGAACGAGCTGGCGCAGGCGCTGCTCGGGCTCACGCGCGAGTACGACGCGACGTACGGCGGCTTCGGCGGCGCGCCCAAGTTCCCGCCGTCCATGGTGATCGAGTTCCTGCTGCGGCACCACGCGCGCACCGGCGCCGAGGGCGCGCTTCAGATGGCCGTGGACACCTGCGAGCGGATGGCGCGCGGCGGGATCTACGACCAGCTCGGGGGCGGGTTCGCGCGGTACTCGGTGGACCGGGAGTTCACGGTGCCGCACTTCGAGAAGATGTTGTACGACAACGCGCTGCTGTGCCGTGCGTACGCGCATCTGTGGCGCTCGACCGGCAGTGAGCTGGCCAAGCGGGTCGCTCTGGAGACCGCCGACTTCATGGTGCGTGAGCTGCGGACGAACGAGGGCGGCTTCGCCTCCGCGCTCGACGCCGACAGTGAGGACCCGGTGAGCGGGAAGCACGTCGAGGGCGCGTACTACGTGTGGACTCCGGCGCAGTTGAACGAGGTGCTCGGCGAGGAGGACGGTGCCGTCGCCGCCCGCCACTACGGCGTCACGCCGGAGGGCACCTTCGAGGAGGGTGCCTCCGTGCTCCAGCTTCCGCAGGAGGACGGGGTGCTCGACGCCGGGCAGGCCGAGCGGATCCGGGAGCGGCTGCGCGAGGCCCGGTCGCGGCGGCCCGCGCCCGGCCGGGACGACAAGGTCGTCGCCGCGTGGAACGGGCTGGCGATCGCCGCACTGGCGGAGACCGGTGCGTACTTCGGTCGCCAGGATCTCGTGGACGCCGCCGTGTGCGCGGGTGACCTGCTCGTACGCCTGCACATGGACCCGCTCGCCCGGCTCGCGCGGACCAGCAAGGACGGGCGCGTCGGCGCCAACGCGGGTGTCCTGGAGGACTACGCGGACGTTGCCGAGGGCTTCCTCGCGCTCGCGTCGGTGACCGGCGAGGGCGTGTGGCTGGAGTTCGCCGGGTTCCTGCTCGACCACGTCATCGACCGGTTCACGGACCCGGAGAGCGGCGCCCTGTACGACACCGCGAGCGACGCCGAGCAGTTGATCCGGCGGCCCCAGGACCCGACCGACAACGCGACGCCCTCCGGGTGGACCGCCGCGGCGGGCGCCCTCCTGTCGTACGCCGCGCACACCGGTTCCGAGCCGCACCGCACCGCCGCCGAGCGCGCCCTCGGCGTGGTCAAGGCGCTGGCCCCGCGGGCGCCGCGGTTCATCGGGAACGGGCTCGCGGTCGCCGAGGCGCTGCTCGACGGGCCGCGCGAGGTCGCGGTCGTGGGGGAGGTCGGCGGGCGACTGCATCACGCGGCGCTCACCGGGACCGCTCCCGGGGCCGTCGTCGCGGCGGGCGAGGAGGGCAGCGGCGAACTGCCGCTGCTGGCCGACCGGCCGCTGGTCGACGGGGGCGAGGCGGCCTATGTCTGCCGCCACTTCGTGTGCGACGCGCCGGTGACGGACGCCGACGGCCTGAAGCGGGCCCTGGGCGAGACGCAGGAGTAGAGCAGGGGTGGAGAAGGCGCGGGCTGACCCCGGCTTCCGGGGTCAGCCGTGCTGGTACGCGACCAGCGAGATGCCGACGTAGTGCACGACGAACGCCGCGAGGGTGAGCGAGTGGAAGACCTCGTGGAAGCCGAACCAGCGCGGTGAGGGGTTCGGGCGCTTGATGCCGTAGATGACGCCGCCCGCGCTGTAGAGCAGCCCGCCGACGATCACCAGGACGAGCACCGCGATGCCGCCCGTGCGCATGAAGTCCGGCAGGAAGAAGACGGCGGCCCAGCCCATCGCGATGTAGCAGGGCGTGTAGAGCCAGCGCGGGGCGCCGACCCAGAAGACCCGGAAGATGATCCCTGCCGCGGCGGCCGCCCAGATGCCCCACAGCAGCCACTGGCCCTTGGCCTCGGGCAGCAGCAGCATCGTCAGCGGCGTGTAGGTGCCGGCGATGATCAGGAAGATGTTCGCGTGGTCCAGACGGCGCAGTACGCCGCCGGCGCGCGGGCCCCAGTTCCCCCGGTGGTAGAGCGCGCTCACGCCGAACAGCAGGCAGGCCGTGAGGACGAAGATCCCGCATGCCACCCGGCCGCGCGTGGAGTCCGCGAGGGCCGTGAGGAAGATGCCCGAGATCAGCACGGCGGGGAACATGCCCGCGTGCAGCCAGCCGCGCAGTCTCGGCTTCAGCGCGGAGGGCTGGGAGGCGGGGACTTCGGGGTGCTCGGTGGCGACACTCATCCCCGCATGGTACCTACGCGACCGTAGGTAACGGGCCCCGTACGTGGTGATGCTCACCTCGCTCACCTGTGAGGCCCCCTGGACAGATGGGCGTTTCGGTCGGATGATCAAATGAGTGCGGTCGGCACCGGATGAGCGCCCACTGAGCTCCAGTGGACTGGGAGGCGCAGCGTCCGGGTCGCAGCCCCCACGGGGCATCAACCTCAAAACCCCTCATTTAGGAGCGATCGTGGCGCGCGACATCGCGGCTCCCTCCCTGGACACCCTCCCGACGAACCACCAGGAACTGATCTCGTGGGTCAACGAGATCGCCGAACTGACGCAGCCGGACAGTGTCGTCTGGTGTGACGGCTCAGAGGCCGAGTACGAGCGCCTCGCCGAGGAGCTCGTCGTGAAGGGGACGTTCAAGAAGCTCGACCCCATCAAGCGCCCCAACTCGTACTACGCCGCCTCCGACCCGTCCGATGTCGCGCGGGTCGAGGACCGTACGTACATCTGCTCCGAGAAGGAGGAGGACGCGGGTCCCACGAACCACTGGAAGGCCCCCGCCGAGATGCGGGAGATCTTCCGGGGCAACGAGGGGAACGGGGGGATCTTCCGCGGCTCGATGCGCGGACGGACCATGTACGTCGTCCCGTTCTGCATGGGACCGCTCGGCTCGCCGCTGTCCGCGATCGGCGTCGAGATCACCGACTCGGCCTACGTGGCCGTCTCCATGCGCACGATGACCCGGATGGGGCAGCCGGTCCTCGACGAACTGGGCGAGGACGGCTTCTTCGTGAAGGCCGTGCACACGCTGGGCGCCCCGCTGGGTCCCGACGAGGCGGACGTGCCGTGGCCGTGCAACTCCACGAAGTACATCTCGCACTTCCCCGAGGACCGCGAGATCTGGTCCTACGGCTCCGGCTACGGCGGCAACGCCCTGCTCGGCAAGAAGTGCTACGCGCTGCGCATCGCCTCCGTCATGGCGCGCGACGAGGGCTGGCTCGCCGAGCACATGCTGATCCTCAAGCTCACCCCGCCGACCGGTGAGTCGAAGTACGTCGCCGCGGCCTTCCCGAGCGCCTGCGGCAAGACGAACCTCGCGATGCTGGAGCCCACGATCTCCGGCTGGACCGTCGAGACCATCGGTGACGACATCGCCTGGATGCGGTTCGGCGAGGACGGCCGGCTCTACGCGATCAATCCCGAGGCCGGTTTCTTCGGCGTCGCGCCCGGCACCGGCGAGCACACCAACGCCAACGCCATGAAGACGCTGTGGGGCAACTCGGTCTTCACGAACGTCGCGCTCACCGACGACGGCGACGTGTGGTGGGAGGGGATGACCGAGGAGACCCCGGCTCACCTCACGGACTGGAAGGGCAACTCCTGGACCCCGGACTCCGGCGTCCCGGCCGCGCACCCCAACGCCCGCTTCACCACCCCCGCCTCGCAGTGCCCGATCATCGCGCCCGAGTGGGAGGACCCGAAGGGCGTGCCGATCTCGGCGATCCTCTTCGGCGGCCGCCGCGCCTCGGCCGTGCCGCTGGTGACCGAGTCCTTCGACTGGAACCACGGCGTGTTCCTCGGCGCCAACGTGGCGTCCGAGAAGACCGCCGCCGCCGAGGGCAAGGTCGGCGAGCTGCGCCGCGACCCGTTCGCCATGCTGCCGTTCTGCGGCTACAACATGGGGGACTACATGGCGCACTGGGTGAAGGTGGGCGCCGGCAAGGATGCCGCCAAGCTGCCGAAGATCTACTACGTCAACTGGTTCCGGAAGAACGCGGACGGCAAGTTCGTGTGGCCCGGCTTCGGTGAGAACTCGCGCGTCCTGAAGTGGATCGTGGACCGCCTCGACGGCCGCGCCGAGGGCGTCGAGACGCCGATCGGCATCCTGCCGACCAAGGAGTCCCTGGACACGAACGGCCTCGACCTGGCCGAGTCCGACCTGGACTTCCTGCTGACGGTGGACAAGGAGGCCTGGCGCGACGAGGCCTCGCTGGTTCCCGCGCACCTCAACACGTTCGGCGACCACACGCCGACGGAGCTGTGGGACGAGTACCGCAAGCTGGTGGACCGGCTCGGCTAGAGCCGTGCGACATGCAGAAGGGGCGCGGCGGAAGCCGCGCCCCTTCTGCATGTCCACGTCGGTCACACAGCGACGAGATCCCCCGCGGAGGCGTGCGCCTCCATGCGCTGCGCGGCCAGAATCGCGGCCGCCGTGTCCGCGCGGGACGCCGCGACCACCAGAGCGCGACCCGCGAGGGCGTGCGCCCGCTGATGCAGCGCCGCGACGTGCGGCTCGTGGACCGAGGCCGCCACGGCCGAGCGGACCGGAGTGTGGCCGCCGCGGAGCCGGGCGACCTGCGCGGCCAGCGCGTCGGCCGCCTCGTCGAGGTCGGCCGCGGACTCCAGTGCGCGCAGCTCGTCGGTGATCGCGAGCAGCGCGCTCAGATGCCCGGCGAGCTGGATGTCCAGCTCCTCCTCGCGGGAGCGGTGCGGGAATTCGCCGCTGTCGGCCGCCGTCGAGTGGACCGACTTGGTGCGGATCGGCTCGTACATGGGAGGCCTCCAGGGCATGCGTGTCAGCTTGGCCTCCATCGTACCTTAGATCTTGTCTAAGTTAGAACCTGTCCAAAGTAGGAGTGTCGCGAAGGGAATGGGGGTGTCACGGCTGGAGCGGGAGCGTCACGGCTGGCTGTAGCCGTCCAGGAAGTTTCCGATCCGGGTGACCGCCTCCGTCAGCTGCCGGGTGTCGGGCAGCGTGACGACGCGGAAGTGATCGGGCTCCGGCCAGTTGAAGCCGGTGCCGTGCACCACCATGATCTTCTCGGCCCGCAGCAGGTCGAGCACCATCTGCCGGTCGTCCTTGACCTTGAACACCTTCGGGTCGAGCCGCGGGAAGAGGTACAGGGCACCCTTGGGCTTCACGCAGGTCACGCCAGGGATCTGCGTCAGCAGCTCGTACGCGACGTCCCGCTGCTCCTTCAGCCGCCCGCCGGGCAGCACCAGATCGTTCACCGTCTGGCGTCCGCTGAGCGCCGCGACGACGCCGTGCTGGCCCGGCATGTTCGCGCACAGGCGCATGTTGGCGAGGATCGTCAGGCCCTCGATGTACGACTCGGCGTGCGCGCGGGGCCCGGAGATCGCCATCCAGCCCACCCGGTAGCCGGCCACGCGGTACGCCTTCGACATGCCGTTGAAGGTGAGCGTCATCAGATCCGGGGCGATGGCGGCGGTCGGGGTGTGCGTGGCGCCGTCGTAGAGGATCTTGTCGTAGATCTCGTCGGAGCAGACGAGGAGGTTGTGGCGGCGGGCGATGTCGGTGATGCCGCGCAGCATCTCGTCGCTGTACACGGCGCCGGTGGGGTTGTTGGGGTTGATGACGACGATCGCCTTGGTGCGGTCGGTCACCTTGCGCTCGATGTCGGCGAGGTCCGGCATCCAGTCCGACTGCTCGTCGCAGCGGTAGTGCACGGCGGTGCCGCCGGAGAGCGAGACCGCGGCCGTCCACAGCGGGTAGTCCGGGGCGGGGACGAGGACCTCGTCGCCGTCGTCGAGCAGTCCCTGCATGGCCATCACGATCAGCTCGGAGACGCCGTTGCCGATGAAGACGTGCTCGACGTCGGTCTCCACGCCGAGGGTCTGGTAGTGCATCATCACGGCGCGGCGGGCGGCGAGCAGGCCCTTGGCGTCGCCGTAGCCGTGCGCGTCCCCGAGGTTGCGGAGCATGTCCTCGAGGATCTCCGGCGGGCACTCGAAGCCGAACGCCGCCGGGTTGCCGGTGTTGAGCTTCAGGATGCGGTGCCCTGCCGCCTCCAGCCGCATCGCTTCCTCGAGAACCGGGCCACGGATCTCGTAGCAGACGTTGGAGAGCTTGGTCGACTGGATGAGCTGCATCCCCAAACTTTACGGCCGTGTTTCGGGATGCCGCGCGCCGTTTGTCGGCCGGTGGAGCGGTGGGTCCGGCGCGGGTTTCGGATGCGGTGGCACGGGGTGCCGGATACCTCCGGAACGGCGGGTTCCGGGGTGGGCGCGGCTTTGATGGGGCGGGTCGGCGGGGCGGGTGAGATGGGCCACGCCCTCGCCCGCGGGGGCGGCGCGACTCGATTAATCGAGCGAACGTTCGAAACATTGGTTACGGTGGGGCCATGCTTCAGGGATCGCTGTTCGACCAGGCCGAGGAGATCGCACTCGGGTCGCTCGGAGCGGTGCGGCGCACCGCGCTCGGCGACGGTGCCTGGATCGACGTGCTGCCGGGCTGGCTGAGCGGGGCCGACGCGCTGTACGAACACCTCGCCACCGCCGTGCCGTGGAAGGCCGAGCGGCGGCAGATGTACGAGCGGATGGTCGACGTGCCCCGGCTGCTCAAGTTCTACGGGGCGGGGGAGCGGCTGCCGCATCCGGTGCTCGACGCGGCGCGGGACGCGCTGTCCGCGCACTACGCGCGGGAGTTGGGCGAGCCGTTCAGGACGGCGGGCCTGTGCCACTACCGGGACGGCCGGGACAGCGTCGCCTGGCACGGCGACCGGATCGGACGCGGCGCCCGCGAGGACACGATGGTCGCCATCCTGTCGGTGGGCACGCCGCGCGACCTCGCGCTGCGGCCCGTCGGCGGCGGCCCGGTGGTGCGCCGCCCGCTCGGGCACGGCGACCTGATCGTCATGGGCGGGTCCTGCCAGCGGACCTGGGAGCACGCGATCCCCAAGTCGGCCCGCGCGGCCGGCGGCCGGATCAGTGTCCAGTTCCGGCCGCACGGGGTGCGTTGAGGCCGGTTCGCGCGGTCTGTGGACGTATCGCCGACGACTGTCCCACGGACCCCCACAGTCCCTACACTTCGCCCTCATGTCCTGGCAGCACTCTCGTCCCGGTGACGAACCCGTCGTTCCCGAGGTCGTCTACGACCCGGACCGGGCGGCCCACGCGTACGACGGGTACGTGGATCCGGCCGCCGCGCACGGCTGGCAGGAGCCGGCCGACGCCTCGGGCGACACGGCGCCGCTCCCGCGCGTACCGGCCGCCGGACGCGGGCCCGCGCACGCGCGGAGCAGTGCGGTGTTCGCCGACGGCTCCGGGCGTCGTCGCCGCCTCATGCGGGTCGGCGGCATCGCGCTCGGGGGTGTCTGTGTCGTCTTCCTCGGCGCCGTCGTCACCGGGCTCTTCGGGTCGAGCCCGTCGGGCGGTCCGCTGCCCTGGGGCGGCGAAGAGGACGGCAAGAAGCAGCGCGCCGAGCACTCCGCGCCCGCGTCGACCGGGCCCGCGCCCGCCCCGAGCGGCTCCGTGTCGAGGCCCGGCCCGTCGGCCACGCCGACCGGCACGGCCGGCGCGGCGTCCAAGAAGCCGAAGGAGAAGGCCGCGGACCCGACCGGCTCTCCGTCGGCGTCCGCGACGGCGGCGCCGACGGCCACTGCGTCCACCACCGCGCCCGCCCGGGGGAACTCCGGGAACAACCCCGGACGGGGGAACGCCTCACCGGGGGCCGGCAAGGGCCCCAAGTGACCGGACGGCTCAGCCGCCGACGGTCCTGCGCACCGACCGGCCCGCGAGGACGTCCGTGCGCTTGCCGTCCTCGATCACGAACTTTCCGTCGACGAGGACGTGCGGGATGCCGACCGGCAGCGTGCGCGGCGCCTCGAACGTGGAGCCCGCGGCGACCGTCTCGGGGTCGAACAGGACCAGGTCGGCGCGGTAGCCCTCGCGCACCAGGCCGCGGTCGGGGAGCCGCAGCCGGGCCGCGGGACGCGAGGTCAGATGGGCGACCGTCTCCTCCAGCGACATGACGCCGAGATCGCGGGCGTAGTGGCCGAGGTAGTGCGGGAACGTGCCGTACGCGCGCGGGTGCGGCTTGTAGCCCTGGAGGATGCCGTCGCTGCCGCCCGTGTGCACGGAGTGCTGCATGATCGCGCGGACGTTGTCCTCGTGACCCACGTGCTGAAGGATCGACGAGCCGAGGTTGTCGTTGATCAGCAGGCGGCGGGCGGTGACCCACGGGGCCTCGCCGCGCTCCGCGGCGGCCTGCGCGACGGTCTTGCCGACGCAGGAGGCAAGGCCCGGGTCGGAGACGCCCGAGATCTCGATCTTGTCCCACTCGATCGGCACGCCGTGGCAGCCGTCCGCGCCGATCTCCTCGACGTGGTGCCGGATCCGCTCGGCGATTTCGTCGTCCTTGAGGCGGGCGAGCGTGGCGTCGGGGCCGCCCTCGTTGGCCCAGCTCGGCAGCATCGCGACGAGCGTGGTCGCGCCCGGGGTGTACGGGTACGTGTCCAGGCTGATGTCGGCGCCGTCCGCGATGGCCCCGTCGAGCAGGGCGAGCAGGTCGACGCCCTTGCCCTTGTTCACACCGAAGTTCATGGTGGCGTGCGCGAGGTGCAGGGAGCAGCCCGCGGTGCGGGTCAGCTCCACCATCTCCCGGTACGCGTCGAGCGCGCCGGCGCCGTAACTGCGGTGGTGCGGGCAGTAGTAGCCGTCGTACTCGGCCACCACCCGGCACAGCTCGGTGAGTTCGGCGTCCTTCGCGTACATGCCCGGGGTGTAGGTCAGCCCGGAGGACATTCCCACGGCGCCCTGCTCCATGCCCTCGGCGACGAGCTGCTTCATGCGCTCCAACTCGGCCGGGGTGGCGTCCCGGTCGTCCCAGCCGACCGCGTACATGCGCACGGTGCCCTGCGGGATCAGGTACGCGGCGTTCACCGCGATGCCCTGCCGGTCGATGCGGTCCAGGTACTCGCCGACCGTGCGCCAGTCGAAGTCGATGTCCGAACCGTCGCCGTTCCAGCCGGTGATGGCCTGGCGGACCTGGGCGAGGGTGCGGTCGTCGACGGGGGCGTACGACAGGCCGTCCTGGCCGAGGACTTCGAGGGTGACGCCCTGGGCGGCCTTCGCGCTGTGGTCCGGGTCGCGGAGCACGGCGAGGTCGCTGTGCGCGTGCATGTCGATGAAACCGGGGGAGAGGGCGAGCCCTTCGGCCTCGACGGTTCGCTCCGCGGTGGGGCGGGGGCCGGTCCCCTCGGGGGTGATCCCGGCGATGCGGCCGCCGTCGACGGTGACGTCGGCTCGGTAGGAAGCGCCGCCGCTGCCGTCAATGACGCGCGCGTCGCGGATGACCAGGTCCATTTGGGGTGCCTCTCTTGTTCAAGCCCCTGTGGCACGTTGCCGCAGGCGGGGGGTGGGCAAATCAAGCCCCTGCGGCGATTGAGCAGCGGGGTCCGGGGCGGAGCCCCGTGGCGTGAGCGGCGGCGGGGTTGGGGCCGTCGTATCGGCGCGCGGCACCGGGGCCGCCTTGCCCACCCTGCCTTCCCCAAGCTCTCCGACAAGCTCCGAGCAGGGGAGACCCCATGAGGCGGCAGATTGCCCAAGGCGGCGCAGGGCGCCTAGAAGTACGTGCGGATGTAGTCGACGACCGTGCCGTCCGATTCCACCAGCGGGATCAGCTGCCACTTGTCGAAGGACGTGCACGGGTGCGAAAGACCCATGCCGAGCCAGTCGCCCACCTCGACGTTGGCGCCCGGCTCCGTGCGAACCCACCCGTGCTGGTCGGAGAGCCCGGTCACCGCGACCCCCGTGGCCTCCCGGACCTCGCCCGTCCGCGCGTCCCGCACGACCTGCGCCTCCGGCAGATCGATGTCGTACGCGGCGTCCCGCTTGCCCGCGTTGGTGAACGCCTGCCCCTCGTTCGGCCGCGAGACGAACTGCGCCCACAGCCGGAACGCCGGCTCAAGGGCGCCCTCCTCCGGGACCCGGTTGAACGGGGTGAGGTGCCGGTAGTGGCCGTCGTCGTGCGAGACATACGCGCCCGAGCGCAGCAACTTCAGGACCGGGGCGCCCAGTTCGGGGATCTCCGCGAACACATCGGCCACCGCGTCGAACCACGCGGAGCCGCCCGCGCTCACCACGATCTCGTCGAGGCCCGCGAAGCGCCCCGCCTTGTCGAAGTCCGCCGCGAGCGCCACAAGGCGACGCAGCCAGGCGCGCACCCGCTCGCCGTCGGCGTCCGGCACCTCGCCCTCGTACCCCGCGACGCCGACAAGGCGCAGTGCGGAGGAGGCCGCCACCGAGTCCGCGATCTCCGCGCAGTCCGCCTCGGAGCGGGCCCCGGTGCGCGCGCCGTCGCCCGCGCCGAGCTCCACCACGACGTCGACCGGGCGGCCCGCGCCGGCCTCGGCCAGGGCGGCCTGCATCAGTTCGACGCCGCGCACGGAGTCGACGTAGCAGATGAAGCGGAAGGACGGGTCGGCGTCCAGCTCCTTCGACAGCCACTTCAGGGCCGCCGCGTCGACGAGCTCGTTCGCCAGGAAGATCCGGTCGATGCCGAACTCCCGTGCCACGCGCACCTGGTGGGGCACGGCGAGGGTGATGCCCCACGCGCCGTGCTCCAGCTGCCGGTGGAAGAGCTGCGGCGCCATGGACGTCTTGCCGTGCGGGGCGAAGGCGAGGCCGTGCCGGGCCGAATAGGTCTCCATGAGCGCGAGGTTGTGCTCCAGGCGCTCGGCGGAGAGGGCGAGGACGGGGGTGGTGAAGCCGTCCGTGAAGAGATTCAGGCGGCGGGCGGCCAGCTCGCCGACCGTCGCGCCGTCCGCCTCGGGAGGCAGTCCCTTGAAGCGGAAGTCCACCCGCTCCGTCGCCAGCTCCTCAAGACGAGCGGTGCGGCGCTCGAAGGCATTGTCGGCGTTCTGGGCGGTCACGGCGCCTCCTCCAGGCAGCCCGTTGCACCATTTGCAACGGTCATTGCGTATGTCGCTTCATGCTGTCTAACATCCGAGCCAACGTCGGGTCAACGGAGCCCGAGGACCCCTGCCGCGAGGAGTGCGACCCACCGTGACCGCCACCGGACCCGCAGTACCGACCAGCGCCGTCGATGTCGCCGATGGCGCCGACGTAGTCGCGCTCGGCGAGTCCATGGTCACGTTCCGGCCCTCCGTCCCCGGGCGGCTCGCCGACGTGCCCTCGTTCGATCGCGGGATCGGCGGCGCCGAGTCCAACGTGGCGTGCGTGCTCGCCGCCGCCGGGCACCGCTCCGCCTGGGTCAGCCGGGTCGGCGCCGACGGCTTCGGCGACCACCTCGTGGAGGCCATCGGCGCGTACGGCGTCGACACCTCCGCCGTCCGCCGTGATCTGCACCGGCCCACCGGCATCTACTTCCGCACCGCGGGTGACCGGGCCACCGCCGCCCACGAGGTCGCCTACTACCGCGCCGGGTCCGCCGCCTCCGCGATGTCCACCGCCAACCTGGACCAGGACGCGCTGCGCTCCGGCCGGATCCTGCACCTGTCCGGGATCACCGCCGCGCTCTCCGCCACCTGCCTCGGCCTGCTGCGCGAGCTGACCGCCCCGAGCGCCGGACGCCCCCTCGTCTCCTTCGACGTCAACTACCGGCCCGGCCTGTGGCCGGGGTCCGACGAGGGCCCCGAGGTGCTCCTGGAGCTCGCGCGCGGCGCCGACATCGTGTTCGTCGGCGACGACGAGGCCGAGGACGCCTGGGGCATCACCGGCGGCCCCGACGCCATCCGCGAGGCCCTGCCCGAGCCCGCGCTGCTCGTCGTCAAGCGCGGCGCCGACGGCGCGGTCGCGTACGACGAGGACGGACGCCACGAGGAGCCCTCCCCGCGCGTCGACGTCGTCGCCGCCGTGGGCGCGGGCGACGCCTTCGCCGCGGGCTTCCTCTCCGCCACGCTGCGCGGACTGCCCGTCGCCGAACGCCTCCGGCACGGCCACCTCTGGGCCGCCGTCGCCCTCACCGAGCCCGGCGACCTCGCCGCCCCGCCGAGCCGCGCCCGGGCGGACCGCCTGGTCGGCCTCGACGCGGCACAGTGGGGGACACTGCACGTCGGCCCCGGTTGGGCGGCAGCCGATGCCACCGACGAGCCGGCCGCAGAGGAGGTACGTACGCCATGAGCCAGACCGTCGACCGCGCGCTCAGCATCCTGCCGCTGCTCGCCGAGGGACCCGCCGACCTGGGACAGGTCGCCGACCGCCTGGGCGTGCACAAGTCCACGGCGCTGCGCCTGCTGCGGACGCTGCACGAGCACGGCCTGGTCTACCGGCAGACCGACCAGCGCTACCGCCTCGGCGCCCGCCTCTTCGCGCTCGCCCAGGAGGCCGTCGAGAACCTCGACGTCCGCGAGATCGCCCACGCCCATCTCGTCGAACTCAACGAGAAGGTCGGGCACACCGTCCACCTCGCGGTGTACGCGGAGAACGAGGTCCTCTACATCGACAAGGTCGAGAGCCGCTACCCGGTGCGCATGTACTCGCGCGTCGGCAAGCCGGTCGCCATCACCGTGGCCGCCGTCGCCAAGCTGCTCCTCGCCGACCTCCCCGAGGCCGAGCGCCGCGCCCTCGCGGAGAAGCTCGACTACCCCATGTACACGGCCCGTTCGACCCCCAACGCCGCAGCGTTCCTGCGGGAGTTGGAGAAGGTGCGCGAACAGGGCTGGGCCACCGACCTCGGTGGCCACGAGGAGTCCATCAACTGCGTCGGCGCCCCCATCCGCGGCGCGGACGGCCGGGTCGTCGCCGCCATGTCGGTCTCCGCGCCGAACGTCGTCGTCACCGCCGAGGAACTCCTCACCCTGCTCCCGCTGGTGCGCCGCACGGCGGAAGCCATCAGCCGGGACTACTCCGGTACCCCTCCCAAGTAACACCCCTCCGAAGGAAGCCAGTTCACATGTCCGAGAAGACCGCTCTCACGCCCGCCACCCACACCACCCCGCCGGCGAAGTTCTCGCACGGCGTCAAGAAGGGCAACATCCTTCAGGTCGCAGGACAGGTCGGCTTCCTGCCGGCCGAGGAGGGCAAGGCCCCGACCCCCGCGGGCCCGACCCTCAAGGAGCAGACCCTCCAGACCTTCGCCAACGTCAAGGCGATCCTCGAAGAGGGCGGCGCGAGCTGGGACGACGTCATGATGATGCGCGTCTACCTGACGGACGTCGACCACTTCGCCGAGATGAACGCCATCTACAACGAGTACTTCGAGGGCGAGGGTCTCAAGGAGGCCCCCGCCGCCCGCACGACCGTCTACGTCGGTCTGCCCAAGGGCCTGCTCATCGAGATCGACGCGCTCGCCGTCCTGAGCTGAGCCACCCCCTCCGCGCCACGGTGCGGCGCCCCGCGGGGCGCCGCACCGCGATCCCACCTGTCTGAAAACGCTGGAAACGCCCCGCATCCCCACATGTACTTACGAGGTCAACGATGTCCCCGTACGCCCCCCTCACGTCCGCCGCCGCGGACGCGCCTGAGCACACCGGTGGTCTGCTCCTCCTCATACCCGGCACCGCCGGCCTGCTGACCGTTGCCGTCCTCGGCATCGTGCTGCTGCTCTTCCTGATCATCAAGGCCAGGTTGCAGCCCTTCGTGGCCCTCCTGACGGTCTCCATCGCCGTCGGCCTCGCGGCCGGCCTCTCCGTCACGGAACTCTTCGGCACCGTCCAGAAGTCCACCGCCACCTCCGTCATCGAGGACGGAATGGGCGGCACCCTCGGACACATCGCGATCATCATCGGCCTGGGCACCATGCTCGGCGCGATCCTGGAAGTGTCCGGCGGCGCCGAAGTACTCGCGTCCCGCCTCATCCACCTCTTCGGCGAGAAGCGCGCCCCCATCGCGATGGGCCTCACCGGACTCATCTTCGGCATCCCGGTCTTCTTCGACGTCGGCATCTTCGTGCTCGCGCCGATCGTCTACGCGGCCGCCAAGCGCGGCGGCAAGTCGATCCTGCTGTACTGCCTGCCGCTGCTCGCCGGCCTGTCGATGACCCACGCGTTCCTGCCCCCGCACCCGGGGCCCGTCGCCGCGGCCGGTCTGCTCCACGTGGACCTCGGCTGGGTCATCCTCATGGGCATCGTCTGCGGCATCCCGGCCGTGCTCGCCGCCTGGGGCTGGGCCGCCTGGATCGGCAAGAAGATCTTCGTGCCCGTTCCGCAGGACATGGTCGAGGCCGCCGACGAGGCGAAGGCCGCGCTCGCCGAGGAGCAGCGCAAGGACGGCATCACGCCCCGCGAGGACCCGGTCCCGCTCGGCATCGTCTTCACGATCATCGCCATCCCGCTGGTGCTGATCCTCGCCGCCACGTTCTCCTCGATCGCCATGGACCCGTCCACGGCCCGCTCGGTCATCGAGTTCTTCGGCAACCCGTTCGTGGCGCTCACCATCGCGCTGTTCGCCGCGTACTACCTGCTCGGCCTGCGCCGCGGCTGGTCCCGCAAGTCCCTGGAGACGGTGTCCACCGCGTCCCTGAAGCCGGTCGCCAACATCCTGCTCGTCGTCGGCGCGGGCGGGGTCTTCGGCGCCGTCCTCCAGGCCAGCGGCATCGCGCAGGCGCTGTCCGACACGTTCAGCAGCATCGGCCTGCCGATCATGGTCCTCGCGTACCTGATCTCGCTGGTGCTGCGCGTCGCGCAGGGTTCGGCGACGGTCGCCATCGTCACCACGGCCGGCATCGTCGGCCCGCTGCTCCAGGCCGGCGACTACTCGCAGCCGTACACGGCCCTCGTCATCATGGCGATCTCGGCGGGCTCCATCTTCGCCTCGCACGTCAACGACGGCGGCTTCTGGATGGTCTCCAAGTACTTCGGGATCTCCGAGCGGGACACCCTGCGCACGTGGACGGTCCTTGAGTCGGTCCTCTCGGTCGCCGGATTCGTGGTGGCCCTGGTGATCGGCTTCTTCGTCTAGCGCCCCGTGCCCCGAGCCCGTGCCGCACCCACCCCTGGGGGAGGTGCGGCACAGGCTTGTCCGCCATACTTCCGCCCGTGGAGCAGCGTATGGAGAACGAGAAGGTCACGCCCGTCACCGGTGCCGGCTTCGACCCGGCGCACATCCCCGGCCTGACGCCCCCCGTCGGGGAGCAGGAGTCCGAGGAGGCCACGAAGGCCGCGGAACCGGCGCAGGAGGTGACGCCGGAGCCGGAGGAGGGGCCGGAGGAGCCCACGCGGGAGGAGCCCTCGGAGGCCTCCGCCGAGAAGGAGCCCGACACCGAAGGGCCCGTCCTCGAAGCCAAGGACCGGCGCGGCTCGATCACCGTCGACGCGAGCGGTGTCCGGTTCACGTTGGACGACCAGGAGGCCGACTTCACCTGGGACGAGATCAGCGCCGTCGAGTTCGGCACCGCCCGCAAGCGGCTCACGGTGACGGTCCACATGCCCAACAGCCGCTGGTTCCCGAACGACGTCGAGGCCCCCGACAAGGCCCGCCTCAACGAGTGGACGGACCAGCTGGACAAGGCGCTGGACGCGTACTTCGAGGAGTGAGTTCCTGACGGGCCTCTTGCCAGCGGCGCCGCTTTGCGCACCCTTGGTGTTCATGGCGGACACCACGGGCACCCCAGGAACCGGCAGTACCACCTCCTCCGACCCAGGCCCCCGCAAATCCAGCTGGAAGTACATCGGCCCCGGCATCGTCGTCGCCGCGACGGGTGTCGGGGCGGGCGACCTCGTCGCCACCCTCATCGCGGGCAGCAACTTCGGCTACACCCTGCTCTGGGCCGCGGTCCTCGGCTGCCTCGTCAAGATCAGCCTCGCGGAGGCGGCGGGCCGCTGGCACCTGGCCACGGGGCGCACCCTCTTCGACGGCTGGGCGAGCCTCGGCAAGTGGACCACGTACTTCTTCGTGATCTACGCGGTGATCTGGGGCTTCGTGTACGGCGCCGCGGCGATGTCGTCGAGCGGACTGCCCCTCCAGGCGCTGTTCCCCGACGTGTTCCCGGCCGAGTGGTCGATCAAGCCGTGGGCGATCCTGTCCGGCGTGGTCGGCCTGGTCTTCGTCTGGCTGAACAAGTACAGCGTCTTCGAGAAGGTCATGACGGTGCTCGTCGGCGTCATGTTCGTCGTCACCGTCTATCTGGCGATCCGCGTCACCCCGCACCTCGGCGACGCGTTCGCGGGCCTGCTCCCGGTCCTCCCCGACGAGAAGGACTCGATCCTCAACACGCTGGGCCTGATCGGAGGCGTCGGCGGCACCATCACCCTTGCCGCGTACGGCTATTGGGTCAACGCGAAGGGCTGGACCAACACCTCGTGGATGAAGGTGATGCGCCTCGACAACCGGGTCGCGTACATCACCACCGGCATCTTCGTCGTGGCGATGCTGTTCGTCGGCGCGGAGCTGCTGCACTCCTCGCACACGGCGATCGCCGAGGGCGACAAGGGACTCGTCGACCTCTCCAAGATCCTTGAGGCCCAGTACGGCACGGCGACGGCGAAGCTCTTCCTGGTCGGCTTCTTCGCGACGTCGTTCACCTCGCTGATCGGCGTCTGGCACGGCGTGAGCCTGATGTTCGCCGACTTCGTCGAGCGCTACCGGCTCTCCCGCGTCGTCACCGGCGAGGAGGTGGCGCGCGGCGACCGCGAGAAGGGCTGGCCGTTCCGCGCGTTCCTGCTGTGGATGACCTTCCCGCCGATCATCCTGCTCTTCCAGGGCCAGCCGTTCCGTCTGGTCATCATCTACGGAGTCCTGGGCGCGGCCTTCATGCCGTTCCTGGCGCTCACCCTGGTCTGGCTCCTGAACTCCTCGCGCACGCCCGCGAGCTGGCGCAACGGCTGGCTGAGCAACGGCATGCTGACCGTCGCGGGCCTGCTGTTCGTCGTCCTGTGCGTGAAGCAGGTCTGGGACGTGCCCTGGTCGGAATTCTTCTGATCCGTACGGGGACCGGGCGTTGGCAGCGCCGCCGGGGGAGCGGCGGCGCTGCCAACGCGGGGGACTACAGGCCGTCGACGTGCGGTCCGACGGCCGAGGACCACGCGTTGCCGGAACTGGCATCCCAGTTGGTCGACCAGGTCATCGCGCCGCGCAGGCCCGGGTAGGTCTTCGACGGCTTGAACGAACCGCAGTTCGTGCCCTTGGTGAGGCAGTCGAGTGCGTCGTTCACGACGGAGGGCGCCACGTATCCGCTGCCCGCCGCGCTCGACGAGGCCGGCGTGCCGATGCCGACCTGCGAGGGGTCGAGCCCGCCCTCCAGCTGGATGCAGGCGAGGGCGGTCAGGAAGTCCACGGACCCCTGGCTGTAGACCTTGCCGTCGCAGCCCAGCATCGAACCGCTGTTGTAGTACTGCATGTTGACGACGGTGAGGATGTCCTTCACGGCCAGGGCGGTCTTGAAGTACTCGGCCGAGGTCGACTGCATGTCGATGGTCTGCGGCGCCATGGTGAGCACGAAGTCGCCGCCCGCCTTTGCCGCGAGCGACTTCAACGCCTGCGACATGTACGTGGAGTTGAGCCCGTTCTCCAGGTCGATGTCGACGCCGTCGAAGCCGTACTCCTGCATCAGCGCGTACACGGAGTCGGCGAAGTTGGCCGCGGAGGCCGCGTCGCTGACCTGGATGGTGCCCTTCTCGCCACCGATCGAGATGACCACGGACTTGCCGGCCGCCTGCTTGGCCTTGATGTCGGCCTTGAAGGCGTCCTCCGTGTAGCCGCCGAGACCCGCCGAGTCGAGCGTGAAGTCGACGGCGCCGGGCGTCGTGGTGGCGTCGGCGAAGGCGATGGCAACGATGTCGTAGGCGTCCGGGACGTCGGAGAGTTTCTGCACCGTCGCGCCGTTGTCGAAGTTCTGCCAGTACCCGGTGACGGCGTGCGCGGGAACGGCGGCCGTGGAGCTTTCCGCCGTACTCGCGGCATTGGCCGTACTTGTCGTGGCGAGAGCGCCCACGGCGAGCGCCGCCGCCGTGAACGCGCCCAGAAGCACGCCGATCCGGGATCGTCTGCGATGGGAATGCGCCATTTCTTCCTCCAAGTGGGGGGAGGTCTCCGGCACCGAAGTGGGGGAGATGTGGGGGGAGTTGGGGAAGCGACTGCTGGCCGTACAAACTGGTCCAGACCATTGAACTTGTCAAGGGTTGTCACCGACGCTTCTTCGCCAACCGGCTGCGGGACCGCCCCGATCGCCCCGTGAACAGTGCGAAGTGGGGTGTTGCGGGGCGGCTGCGTGGATATGGTGCTGGAGCAACGGCACCGCGAGGTGCCGCTGGAGGGACGCAGAGCGACGACCGGGGGGTTCACGCGTGCCGACCGCCATAGCCGTGACCGACCCCGACCTGGTCCTCGCCTCGCCGGACCGGCACACACCGACCGCCACCGTGCTGCCCGTGGGCGAACCGCAGCAGAAGTATCCGCTCGACAGGGCCCTGACCGACGTCCACACGCTGATCGAACAGCACGGATACGTGATCGTGCTCTGTCCGGAGTCCGCGCCGGACGCGACCGTGCACCGGCTGCATTCGATCCGTTCGGTGCTGGAAACCGACCGAATGGCGATCCTGCGCCCCGCGCTCCCGCCCCTCGGCCTCGCCGTCCTCGCGCTGCAATTGCGCCAGTTGTCGATCTGCGACTTCAGCCCCGGGGTCCTGGCCTCCTCGGCCCGCCTGCTCGCGCACTACGTCTACGCGGGCGCCGTCGTCGGTTCGGTCGCCAAACTGGACCGGGTCCCGGTCTCCCTGAAGGCGCACGCGAAGTCCTGGTCCCCGAACGCCCAGTTCGCGGTGGTCGCCTCACCGCAACCCCAACTCCTGCGTCTCACGGGCTCGGAGACCCCGACGGGCCCCGCCTTCGGCACCCGCATGGTCTACGCCGTCGGCCAGCACACCCCGGACTGGCTCACCGGCGTGCTCGCCCCCGCCTGGCGGGTGCAGAGCGTGTCGCGCACGCGACTTCCGGCCGACTCGCCGCGCTGGTGGGCGACGGGCAAGCCGGGCGGCCCCGGCCGGATCGTCGAGTTCGCGGCGGCCATCCCCGACATCTCCGTGCTCTACCAACTGGTCTCGTCCGTCCGCCGCGAGCAGTGCCACTGGTGCGGCCTCGAACTCATCGGCGACCGCTGCGGGTTCTGCTCCGCGCCGCTGGCCGGCGAGTCGCCACCCGAGAGCGCGGGCGCCACGGCACGCTCCGCGCTCGCACCGGCGGCCGGCCCGACCCGAACGGCGCTCCCACGCGCACATCACCACTGACCCCACCCCGACCCCACTGGCCCCTACCAACGAGGTTGCTCGGTCCATGAACTCACGTCAGCGCCGCGGCGTCATACTCCTGGTCGTCTCGGCCCTGTGTGCCATCGGCGCGTTCGCCGGTGTGCTGGCCGTGATCCGTGACGTGGACTCGAAGGTGGGGTCGGAGACGGACGCGTACGAGCTGAAACAGGACGTGTCCCCGTACAAGCAGCTCACGGCGGACCAGTTCGAGAAGGTGCGGATGCCGAAGCGGTGGCTGTCCGACACTGCCGTCACCGACCTCGGCGAGATCCGCGGCAAGATCGCCGTCACGCAGCTCAAGAAGGGCTCCCTGCTCCAGTCCGACATGATCGTCGACCGCCCGAAGCTGGAGGCGGGTCAGCAGGAGATCGCCATCATGATCGACGCGGAGACCGGCGTCGCCGGAAAGATCAACCCCGGCTCCAAGGTCAACATCTACGCCACCTTCAAGGCCGAGAACGACAAGCAGCGCGACCAGTCCAAGGTCATCGTGGAGAACGCCGGCGTCATCGACGTCGGCAAGCTCACCCCGATCGACCAGCAGGGCGCCGCCGACAGCGAGAACGCCACGCGCAGGCAGGGCGAGGCGGTCCCGATCACCTTCGCCCTCGGCCCCGCGGACGCCCAGCGCGTGGCCTACGCGGAGTCGTTCGCGACCCACGTCCGCCTGGCCCTGGTGGCCCCGGGCGACGACGAGAAGATCACCCCGGAGGACCGCTCGTACACGCTGGAGGGCGACAAGTGAGGGCAGCTCCCGCATTTCAAGCCACGGTGGCGGCACGGTCATTTCAAGGATCGGCGGCGATTCCGGCACATCAAGCCCCTGCGGCGTTTGAGCAGCGGGGTCCGGGGCAGAGCCCCGAGTCGTCAACCCCGGTGCCGCGGAACGGAGCGTCCCGCCGATGACCACCCGCATCCTCCCGGCGGTATCGGACCCGGAAACCGCCAGAGGCCTCGTCACCCTCCTCTCCCAACTCCCCGACGCCGAACCCGCCCCACCCGTCGCCGACGCCACCGCCCTCCTCGACACCCTGGCCGGCCTCGCCGCCGAGTCCCTGGACGAACTCCCCGAGGTCGTCCTGGTCCACGAACGCATCGGCCCGGTCCCCGCGCTCGACCTGATCCGCGACCTGGTCCTCCGCTTCCCCGCGGTGGGCGTCGTCCTGCTCACCGCCGACACCGGCCCCGCCCTCCTCACCGCCGCGATGGACAGCGGAGCGCGCGGCATCGTCGCGTTCCCCCTCGGCTACGACGCCCTCGCGGAACGCGTGCAGGCGGCGGCATCCTGGTCGGCAGGCATGCGCCGGCACTTGGCGGGCAGCACGGGAACGGAACTCGTCCCGGCGGGCGGCGGCGGCCGGGTCGTCGCGGTGGCGGGCGCGAAGGGCGGCGTGGGGACAACGGTCACGGCGGTCCAACTGGCCCTCGCGGCCAGGGCGTCGGGCCGCGCCACGGCACTGCTCGACCTGGACCTCCAGTCCGGCGACGTGGCCTCCTACCTCGACGTCCAGTTCCGCCGCTCCGTCGCCGACCTCGCCGCGATCCGCGACATCACGCCCCGCGTCCTCCAGGACGCCGCCTTCGCCCACGAGTCCGGCGTCGACCTGCTCCTGGCCCCCGCCGACGGCGAACGCGGCGAGGACGTCACGGACCGCGTGGCCCGCCAGGTCATCCACGCCCTGCGCGCCCGCTACGACGTGGTGATCATCGACTGCGGTACGCAGATGAGTGCGGCGAACACCACCGCCATCGAACTCGCCGACCAGACGGTCCTCCTGGTCACCCCGGACGTCGTGGCGGTACGCGCGGCGAAACGCATGGTCCGCCTCTGGGACCGCCTCCAGGTCCGCAAGGCGGAGGAGACCCTCACGGTCGTCAACCGCCACGCCCGCTCGGCGGAGATCCAGCCGTCACTCGTGGAACGCGTCACGGGCACGAAGACGGCCCGCACCTCGATCCCGGCCGCGTACAAGGAACTCCAGGCGGCGGTCGACGCGGGCCGCATGCAGGACCTCGACAACCGCTCGACGGTCAAGCAGGCGATGTGGGCGCTGGCGGCGGACCTGGACCTCGTGGCGACGCCCGCACCCCCGACGTCCGGCCGCCGGGCCCGCCGCCGCGGCGACAAGGGCGCGGTGACCCTCGAATTCGCGGCGATGTTCCCGCTGGTCCTGGTCGTCATGGGCCTGATGTGGCAATGCGTCCTGTGGGGCTACACGTACTCCCTGGCCGGGAACGCGGCGGACGAGGCGGCACGGGCGGCGACATCAGCTGCCGCGGGAACCGGGAACATGGCGGGCGCCTGCGACGCGGCAGGCCGCAAGAACCTGCCGGGGTCCTGGCAGGGCGCCCAGATCACCTGCACGGACGACGGCACGGTGACCCGAGCAACGGTCAACGTGGATGTTCCTCTGTTCTTCCCCGGCGTGAACCCCGGCTGGAAGGTCACGGGCGAGGCAGGCGCAGCAACGGAGGCGGTCCGGTGACGGTTTATCAAGCCCCGCCGGCGATTGAGGCGCGGGGCCCGGGGCAGAGCCCCGAGACGTCAACCCCGCGGCGGCGAAAGGTATCCGGCGACCGCGGAGTCTCCATGCTGGAGTTCGCCGGCTTCCTCCCCTTCCTCCTGGTGATCGGCATGGCCGCGATCCAACTCGGCCTCGTCGGCTACGCCGCGAACCAGGCGGGATCCGCCGCCCGCGCGGCGGCGAGAGCCGAATCGCTCACCCCCGGGTCCGCCCAGACGGCCGCGTCCGCCGCGACGAGCGCCTGGCTGGACCCCAAGGCGGAACCGGCGGGTGGCGAGGACACGGTGACGTACACCGTCACCGTCCACGTACGACCGATCATCCCGTTGCTCGGCGACGGCTGGTACATCCACCGCACCGCGACCATGCCGAACGACCGCGAGAACGTGGGGAGTTGATCTGAGGACATGAGCCTGCGCTCACGAGTGATCGCCACCCGCGACCCCGCTCTCGGCGGCCCCGACGCCCCCACGCCCCCCGACCGCGACGAGGGCCTGGTCGCCGTCTACCGCACCAAGCTGCTCGAAGAGATCGACCTCGCCGAGATGTCGTCCCTCCAGGCCGCCGAACGCCGGGTCCGCCTGGAGCGCGTGCTCGGCCACATCATCAGCCGCGAGGGCCCGGTCCTCTCCTCGACGGAGCGCACCCAGCTGATCCGCCGCGTCGTGGACGAGGCCCTCGGCCTCGGCATCCTCGAACCCCTCCTCGCGGACGCCTCGATCACCGAGATCATGGTGAACGGCCCGGACTCGATCTTCGTGGAACGCGCCGGCCGGGTCGAACAACTCCCGCTCCGCTTCACATCCTCCGAGCAGCTCATGCAGACGATCGAACGCATCGTCTCGACGGTGAACCGCCGCGTCGACGAGTCCAACCCCATGGTCGACGCCCGCCTGCCCACCGGCGAACGCGTCAACGTGATCATCCCGCCGCTCTCGCTCACCGGCGCCACGCTCACGATCCGCCGCTTCCCGCGCGCGTACAGCCTGAACGAACTCCTGGAACTCGACTCGCTCGACGAGCACATGCTGATGTTCCTGGCGGCCTGCGTCCGAGCCCGCTTCAACATCATCGTGAGCGGCGGTACGGGCTCCGGAAAGACGACGCTCCTGAACGCACTCTCGGCGCTCATCCCGTCCCACGAACGCATCATCACGATCGAGGACTCGGCAGAGCTCCAACTGCAACAGGATCACGTGATCCGTCTCGAATCCCGCCCCGCGAACGTCGAGGGCAAGGGCCAGATCACCATCCGCGACCTGGTCCGCAACAGCCTGCGCATGCGCCCCGACCGCATCATCGTCGGCGAGGTCCGCGGCGGCGAGACCCTCGACATGCTCCAGGCGATGTCGACCGGCCACGACGGCTCGCTCGCCACGGTCCACGCGAACACGGCGGAGGACGCCCTCACCCGCCTCCAGACCCTCGGCTCGATGTCGGAGGTCGACGTCCCCTTCGAGGCGCTGCGCGACCAGATCAACTCGGCGGTGGACGTCCTCGTCCAGCTCACGCGCGCCGCCGACGGCTCCCGCCGGATCACGGAGATCGCCCTCCTCGTCTCGCACGGCCGCGAACAGTTCCGGATCGCGACCGCGACCCGCTTCGTCGCGCAGCCCTACGTCTCCGGGGCCACCGACGACGAGATCCGCCGGGTCCGCGGCTACTACGAACATCTCCCGCTGCCCCGCCTCCTCGCCGACCGGCTGTACGTGGCGGGGGAGGCGGTGCCACCGGCGTTCGGCGTCGTGGAGTCGGTGGACGTACGCAACACGAGGGAGGCGACGGGATGACGACCCCTGTCCTGCTGGCCCTGGGCGCCACGGTCCTCGCCTGCGTCGTCGCGATCGCGGGCGTCCACGCGCTGGCGTCGGGGCGGGCCCGGAGCCAGGAGCTGGCCGACCGCCTGGACGCGTACCCGGCGGGCGGCGCCCCGTCCGCCGCCGCGGGCGGCCGGGCCCGCCGCTTCACCACCATCGACCGCCGCCTGCGCCGCACCCGGCTCGGCCGCTCGGTGCACCTGCGCCTGTCGGCGACGGGCCTGGACGTGACGGCGGGCGAGTTCTCGGTCTACGTGGCCGTGGTCGCGGTGGGCCTGTGGCTGCTGGCGGCGTCGACCCTGGCGCCGTTCTTCGGCCCGATCGCGGCACTGGTGACCGTCTACAGCGCGCTCATCTTCCTCAACTGGCAACGCCAGAAACGCATCGAGGCCTTCATCAACCAGCTCCCGGACGTCGCCCGCCTCCTGGCGAACGCGACGGCTGCGGGCCTCGCGCTGCGTACGTCACTGGCGATGGCGGCGGAGGAGCTGGAGGCGCCCGCGGGCGAGGAACTCTCACGGGTGGCGGACCAGTTGGCGCTCGGCCGCTCGGTGGACGACGCCCTGGACGAACTCGCGACCCGCCTGCCCTCGCGCGAACTGGTCGTCCTCGTGACCACCCTGGTCCTGTCCAACAAGGCGGGCGGCACGGTCGTCTCCTCCCTCCGCAACCTCACAAAAACCCTGGAGGACCGGAAGGAGACCCGCCGCGAGATCCGCACGATGCTCTCCGAGGTCAACGCGACGGCCTTCACGGTCCCGCTCCTCGGCCTCGGCTCCCTCATCATGGTCAACGCCTCGAACGACGGGGCACTGGCACGGGTGACGGACTCCGGGGTGGGCCGCACGCTGATCCTGATCTCACTGGGCCTCTACGGCATCGGCTTCTTCGTGATCCGCCGCCTCGGCCGAATCGAGGTGTGAGCGGACGATGTCGACAACGATGGTGGGCGTACTCCTCGCGGCGCTCGCGGGGGCGGCGGTCCTGGGTATCTGCCTCGGCGTCCGCATGTACCGCGCGGACGCCAAGGTCCCCAGCGACCTGGCCCTGGCCCTGGAGGTCGGCGCGACCCGCGTCTCGACCACCGGCTCGGCGGTCGACCGCATCGGCATGCGGTTCGCGCCGCTGGTGCTGCGCCTGATGGGCCCGCGCCGCGTGGACGCGAAGCGCCGGAAGATCGACCAGGCGGGCAACCCCGGCGGCCTGACGATCGACCGCTACGCGGCACGGCGCGCGGTCTACGGAGCGTTCGGCCTGGTCATGGGCCTGGTCTTCCTCTCCGCCGACAGCCCCCTCTTCGGCCTCCTGACCTTCGCGTTCGGCGCGCTGGCGGCGGACGCGCTCATCTGGCAGGCGGTACGGGACCGCAAGGAGGTCATCGACCGCACGCTCCCGGACTTCCTGGACGTCCTCGCGGTCGTCGTCTCGGCGGGCCTCGGCTTCCGCCAGGCCCTCGACCGGGTCTCGGAGAGGTACGAGGGCCCCTGGGCCGACGAACTGCGCATCACCCTGCGCCAGATGGACATGGGCGTCCCCCGCCGCCAGGCCTTCGACGAACTCCGCCGCCGCAACGCCTCCGAGCAGGTGGCCCAGTTCGTCTCGGCGCTCCAACAGGGCGAGGAACTGGGCTCCCCGATCGCGGACACCCTCATCCAACTCGCCACGGACATGCGCCGCACAGACGCCCAGAACTCCCGCCGCCGGGCAGCGAAGACGATCCCGAAGGCGACGATGGTGACGCTGGTCTTCATGCTGCCGGCGACGATGATCCTCATCGGAACGGGCATGTTCCTGGGGTCGGGCACCAACTTCGGTTCGATCCTGGGGCGTTGATGGTGATGGGGCGGAGGGTGCCGGTGGCGAGCAGGGCAATGCGTCGACCACTTCCGGTCAAGCGCGCCCCCTTACTTGGCGAATACGGGCGCAGAGGGTTGCGCTCCACGTACGTTGCGTGTGTTGATTTGGTTGCCTTGGCGAGAGTGCCGGAAGTAGTGAAAGGGGGATCCCGTGATCAGGGACAAGATGCTGCGGGCGTGGGTGACGTGGACCAATGCGGTGGGGGAGAGGGTTCGGGGTACTCGGCGGGATTCAGGGGCCGGGTTCGTGGAGTATGCGGGCCTGATGATTCTGATCGCTGGGATTTTCGTGGCGATCAAGGGTTTGGGCCTGGACGGGAAGATCGGCACGGCCATCGGCACCGCGGTGAATCGCGTCACGGGCGGCTGAGTTGTCACCTCCGGCGCGGTGACCGGGGGTCGACGTTGCCGATCTATATCTGGTTGACGGGCATTCTGCTGTTCGCCGCGTTCGCCTTTTTCGCTTTCGCCCAGGCTGCTTCTGTGCGCAATGGGGCTCAATCCGCAGCGGACGCGGCAGCACTGGCGGCGGCACAGTCGGAGCGGGACGAGCTGATGCTGGGGCTGGGCGAAGCGCTCGAAAGTGGCGACGACTGGCCGGACTGGCTGGGCGGCACGGGGGCCGTCACGGGCGCCGATGCGAAGGCCGCAGCGGATCGGCTGGCGGAAGCCAACGACGCCACCGTCCAGGGGCTTCCAGTCCGCAGGGACGTGAACGGGTTTCCCGGCTATCAGGTCGAAGTGGAGACCCGCTACACGGTCGGCGACACGATCATCCCCGGCACGGAGAACAGGCGGGCGAAGGCGCACGCCACGGCGGTGATTCAGCCACGCTGCGACGTCCCACTGGACGTCGACCCGAAGAAGCCGCTCGAACTCTCATGTGATGGTGAAGAGTTCGAGTTCGACCCCGAAGACTTCGATCTGGACGATCTGCCGGACGCGTCGGCCTTGTTCGCCGTCCGTCTGGCCGACTGACAAGAGAGGGAAGCCGCAGCGATGAACCTTCGGCGTACGAAGACCACCCGTCGGGCACTGGCTGCGGCGACGATCGCGGCGGGCCTGGCCCTGTCCGTGACCGGTTGTGGAGGAGACGGTGACAAGGCGGAGGGGGATGCCGCGAAGTCCTCGGCACCCGCGCAGCAGGGCAGCGACGACAAGGCGGAGCCCTCGGCGCCCGCGACGGACAAGACGCTGACCGAGGTGAAGGGCAATGGAATGACGCTCGCGATCACGTCGGTAGCGCGTGACCAGGGCGGCTTCCTCAACATCACCGGCAGAGTCACCAACGGGACTTCCAAACTGTGGATCGGCACGGATTGGAAGAGCGAGGAGACCGAACTCCAGGGAAACAGCAACTCCATGGCCGGTGCCAGCGTCGTCGACCAGAAGGGCAAGAAGAAGTACCTGGTCCTCCGCGACACCGAGGGCCGATGCCTCTGCACCAAGTTCGAAGGCGGTATCGACCAGGGCAAGAGCGCCGACTGGTTCGCTCAATTCCCCGCCCCGCCCGAGGGCACGAAGTCGGTTCAGTTCCAAGTGCCGACGATGCCCCCGGCCCAACTCACCATCACCGAGGGCGAGTAACCATGCCCCGACGTCATCGAGTCGCCACGGCCGCCACCGTCCTCACCGCCGCGACCGCCCTCCTGCTCACCACCGGAGGAGTGGTGGCGGTCGCCGACGACGACCCCACCGGCGCCCCGCCCGGCAGCACCAGCAGCTCTCCGCCGCCGTCCGTGGACGCGAACAGCCCCGGGCTCAAGCTCGCCGACGGGGCGACGCTCGCGCCGGCCAAGGTGCTGGACATCAAGTCGGTCGTCGAGGACCTGTCCGGCGACGAGCGGCGCACGGACACCAACGAGGACGTGACGTTCGCCCTCCAGGCCGAGGTCCTCTTCCCCAAGGACAGCGCCAAGCTGAACCCGGACGGGAACTCCAGGATCCAGGCGATCGCCGACGAGATCGAGAACCAGAAGGCAAGCTCCGTACGGGTCTTCGGGTTCACCGACAACCTCGGCTCGTACGCCCACGGCCTCAAGCTGTCGAAGAATCGCGCGGAGGCCGTCCACGACGCCCTGACCGCGGCGCTGGGCGCCAAGGGCGGGGACATCACGTTCCAGGTCCGCGGCTACAGCGAGGACTACCCGATCGCGGACAACGGCTCGGAGCAGGGCCGCAAGAAGAACCGCCGGGTGGAGGTCTCCCTCCCGAAGTCGAGCTGAGTCGCGCACCCGGCAGCGCGGCGCGGTCAGTCCACGCGCACCGGCAGCCGGTCCACCCCGTACACGATGGACAGCTTCCGGAACTCCAGTTCCGCGGGCTCCACCGCGAGCCGCAACTCCGGGAAGCGCCGCACCAGTTGGGGGAAGGCCGCGCGCAGTTCCATCTTGCCGAGTTCCGCGCCGATGCAGCGGTGGATGCCGTAGCCGAACGCCAGGTGGGAGGAGGTGGGCGGGCGCGCGGGCAGAAAGGCGTCCATGTCGTCGCCCTCCGCGCCGAGCCGGGGATCGCGGTCCGCCGCGCTCAGCGAGACGATGACTATGTCGCCGGCGGAGAGCGTGACCCCGCCGATCTCGGTGTCCTCGCGGGCGAAGCGCGGGAAGGCGGTCTGGACGACCGTGAGGTGGCGCAGGAGTTCGTCGACGAACGGGGCCGCGACCGTCGCCGGGTCCTCCGCGTCGCGCAGCGCCGTGAAGTGCTCGCGGTCCTTGAGCATGATCATGGTGCCGAGGGCGATCATGCTCGCCGTCGTCTCCAGGCCGCCGGTCAGGACGCCGTCCGCGAGGCCGGTGAGCTCCTCGTCGGTGATGTTGTCGCCGTGCTCGCGGACCAGCATGCCGAGCAGCCCGTCGCCGGGATCGCGGCGCTGTTCCGCGACGACGCCGCGCAGGTAGTCCAGCGACTGGGAGACCGCGCCGAAGGAGGCTCCCGCGCCGCCCAGCACGTCGAAGCGGGCTACCGAGAACTGCTGGAACGCGTCGCGCTCCTCGTACGGGACGCCGAGGAGCTCGCAGATGACGAGCGCGGGGACCGGCATCGCGAAGTGCTCGACGAAGTCGGCCGTGCCGTCGGGCGACTCGCGGGCCGCCTTCTCCAGCTGCGCCAGCTGTTCCTCGACGATCGCGTGGATGCGCGGCGTGAGCCTGGAGAGGCGGCGCATCGTGAACTCGGGCGTCAGGAGGCGGCGCAGCCGCGTATGGTCCGGCGGGTCGCAGAAGCCGAGGCCGCCGGGGTGCTGCTCCGCCTCGGCGCCGCCCACCCCCACCAGGTTCCGGAAGTCGTTGCTGAACGCCTTCGCGTTGCCGAGGACCTCCTTCGCCTCGTCGTATCCGGACACCAGCCATACCGTCATGCCGGGGATCGGCAGTTTGCTCACGGGTTCCCGGTCGCGCAGCACGCCGATCTCGGGAACGGGGTCGACGCCCTCACGGCGCAGCGGCAGCAGTGCGGCGTCGGGGAGTTTCGACAGTACGGAGAGGTCCAGGCTGCCCCCCTTCTTGCGCAGCCGTGAGAAGTAGAGGCGGGTCAGCCAGGTCGCTATCGCGGAACGTACGGACATGTGCTCGCATTTCTGCGGTGAGGCGGTAGGACGGACGGGCCTGATGGGGGTTGGGGAATGCCAGTGGGGAACGCCAAGGGTACGTGCGATCCCCCTGTTCTACGGAAGAGGGGCAACCCCCGGCCCCAGCCGGGGGCTACCCCCAGTACAGGCGAAATCGAGATGAATCCGGCCCGGCGTGACTGCGATCATGCGCGGCATGAGCACTTCCGACAACTTTCGTCCCTCGCACGCGGCCGATCCCTATGGGGACCGTCCTCACGCGGACCGTCCCTACGACGAGCTCGTCGCCGAGGCCGTCGCCGCGCCCACCGAGGGCTGGGACTTCTCCTGGTTCGACGGGCGGGCCACCGAGGAGCGGCCCTCGTGGGGCTACGCCCGCCTCATGGGCGAGCGGCTCGCCGTCGTGGAATCCGCGCTCGATCTGCACACCGGTGGCGGCGAGGTGCTGAACCTGGCACCGAAGCTGCCGCCGCTGATGGCCGCGACCGAGGGCTGGCCCCCGAACGTCGAGAAGGCCACCCGCCTCCTGGGCCCCCGCGGTGTGGTCGTCGTCGCCGCGCCCGACGACGCCCCGCTGCCCTTCGCCGACGCGGCCTTCGAGCTGGTCACCGCCCGCCACCCGGTCAAGGCCCCGTTCGCGGAGATCGCCCGCGTGCTGCGCCCCGGCGGCACGTACTTCGCCCAACACGTGGGCCCCAGCAGCGTGTTCGAGCTGGTCGAGTACTTCCTGGGGCCGCAGCCGGCCGAGGTGCGCGCCGGCCGTGACCCGGACGCGGAGCGGCGCGAGGCCGAGGCGGCGGGTCTTGAGGTGGTCGATCTGCGCGCCGAGCGGCTGCGCATCGAGTTTCACGACATCGGCGCCGTTGTCCACTTTCTGCGCAAGGTTGTGTGGATGGTGCCGGACTTCACGGTTGACGCGTACGAGTCCCAACTGCGGTCCCTGGACGCGCAGATCACGGCGGACGGGCCGTTCGTGGCGCACAGTACCCGGCATCTCTTCGAGGCCCGCAAGCCGTAAGGGGCCCCGGACACCTCCGTAAATCTGGCCTCTACAGCCGTCTCGCGTAAGGTCCCGCCCCATGAGCCACACGCAATTCAGCCAAGCTTTCCTGTACGAGACCGAGCGCCACGCGGCGTGGGGTGGCGCTCAGCTCGAAGCTCTCATGGGGTTCCTGCCCGAAGGGGCGTCGTGGACGGCCGACCTTCCGACGTGCCGGTACCGGCAGGGCCATGTGGACCTGCGCGTCGGCGTCCTCGGGACCTACGACGCCGCCCAGCGGTCGTGGATGTGGGGCTGGGCCAACCCCGAACTGCGCGGAACGCCGATCGCGGCGCTCTCCGAACAGGTGGGGCGTTTTGGCCAGAGCCAGGGGATATCCGAGTTCACGACCCAGGTGCTCGACCTGTCCGGCTTCCCGGACCCCCGGCGGGCCGCCGAGACGCTCGCCTTCGCGGGGATGGGTGTGACGGGCGCCCCCGGGTACATCGGCGTGCCCGCGAACCCCGAGACCCAGGTCTACTTCCTGCCCGAGGACCCGCAGGTGCCGCGCGCCGCCCTCGACCCGGTCACGCTGCCGCGCACCCTCGTACAGGCCGAAGGGCTGCTCGGCGTCGACGCCCGGCGCCTGGTCACGGGCTTCTTCGACCACCACGGGGTGGCGTACCGGGACAACGGCGGGCAGATCGCCGCCGAGCTGCCCGGCTCCGTCCCGGCCGAGATCGGCTTCGACGAGGCGGGCCGCATCGCGGGCATCCGCCTCGCCTTGCACTGAAGGCGGCACGACCGCGGGAAGCTACGCCTCGTCGCGCAGTCCGAGGCGCAGGTGCTCCACATGGAAGAGCGCCTGGTCGAGAAGCTGCGCGACGTGGTCGTCGTACAGCGCGTAGACGATCGAGCGCCCCTTGCGCTCACTGCTGACCAGACCCAGATTGCGCAGCAGCCGCAGCTGGTGCGAGCACGCGGACTGTTCCAGGCCGGCCGCCTCGGCGAGGTCGCCGACCGCGCACGGCCCTTCCTGAAGACGGGCCAGGATGCGCAGGCGTGACGGGGTCGCGAGGGCCTGGAGCGTCGCCGCGACATCGGCCGCGCCCACGGCGTCGAGCCGCTCGCGCGTGCTGCTCTTGTGATCGATTCCATGGCCCATGGGCTCATCGTATCCAGGTGGTGGCCGCTTTCCATGGCATGCATGAAGAGGTCTTCATGTGTTCCTGTATCGTGGGCCCATGCCTGCACCCGTGTCCGCCTCCGCCCCGGCCGAGAGCGCCGCGCCCGCCCCCGCCGCGCCGCGCGCAGCCGCCCGCGGCGCCCGCACCCCCGTCCTGGCCCTCCCGGAGGCCCGCTGGGCGGCGGCCGCGACCGTCGCCTTCCTCCTCGCCCTCCCGCTCCAACTCCTGGACGCCACCGCCTGGTTGTGGGGCCCGCTGTACGCCGTCGCCTACGTGGCCGGGGGCTGGGAACCCGGGCTCGAAGGCCTCAAGGCGCTGCGCGAGAAGACCCTCGACGTCGATCTGCTGATGGTCGTGGCCGCGCTCGGCGCCGCCGCGATCGGACAGGTCATGGACGGCGCCCTGCTCGTCGTCATCTTCGCGACCTCCGGCGCCCTGGAGGCCCTCGCCACGGCCCGCACCGAGGACAGCGTGCGCGGGCTGCTCGACCTGGCCCCCGCGACCGCCACCCGGCTCGGCCCGGACGGGACGGAGGAGACCGTCCCGACCTCCGAACTCGCCGTCGACGAAATCCTGTTGATCCGACCCGGTGAACGCGTCGGCGCGGACGCCCGCGTCGTCGACGGGGCCAGCGACGTCGACCAGGCCACCATCACGGGCGAGCCCCTCCCCGTGCCCAAGGCCGTCGGCGACGAGGTGTTCGCCGGCACCCTCAACGGCACCGGCGCGCTGCGCGTCCGCGTCGCCCGCGATCCCTCCGACACGGTCATCGCCCGCATCGTCGCCCTCGTCGAGGAGGCCACCCGCACCAAGGCGCCGACCCAGCTGTTCATCGAGCGCGTCGAGCAGCGCTACGCGCTCGGTATGGTCGCCGCGACCCTCGCGGTCTTCCTGGTCCCGCTCGCCTTCGGCGACGCGCTCACGGACGCGCTCCTGCGGGCCATGACGTTCATGATCGTGGCCTCGCCGTGCGCCGTGGTGCTCGCGACGATGCCGCCGTTGCTGTCGGCGATCGCGAACGCCGGGCGGCACGGTGTGCTCATCAAGTCGGCGGTGGTGATGGAGCGCATCGGCCGCACCGACACGGTCGCCTTCGACAAGACGGGAACGCTGACGGAAGGCGTCCCCCAGGTGACGGAGATCCGCCCCGAATCCCCGTACACCGAGGCCGAGTTGCTGACCCTGGCGGCCTCCGTGGAGCAGCGGAGCGAACACCCGGTGGGCCGGGCGATCGTGGCGGCGGCAAGGGAGCGGGGCCTGCCCCTGTACCCCGTAGAGGCGTTCGCCTCGGTGCCGGGCAGGGGCGTCTCGGGGAGGGCATTCAGGGGCGCGGGGAACCGCGCACCGTTCCACGGCTCCGCCGAATTCGCGGACACCCCCACCAAAATCGCGGCGGGCTCCCCGCGCCACCTGGGGGTGCAACCCACAACGACCCCCGGCACCGAGGTGGCCGTCATGGCAAATGACACCCTCGCAGGCCGCATCACCCTCACCGACACCCTGCGCCCCACTGCCCCGGAGGCAGTCCGCGCCCTCGCGGCCCGCACGGGCACGGCACCCTTCCTCCTCACCGGAGACCACACCCACGCCGCCCTCCCCGTCGCGGAGGCGACCGGCATCGCCCCGGGCGACGTACGGGCGGGTCTGCTGCCCGACGGAAAGGCACAGGCCGTACGGGAACTGGCGGACGCGGGCCGCACCGTCCTCCTGGTCGGTGACGGGGTCAACGACGCACCGGCGCTCGCCGCCGCGCACACCGGCGTGGCCATGGGCCGCGGCGGCTCCGACCTCGCCCTGGAAACCGCGGACGCCGTCCTCGTGCGGGACGATCTCGGCGCCCTGGAGCGCACGGTGGCGCTGTCCAGGCGCGCGCGCCGCCTCGTCGTCCAGAACCTCGTCATCGCGGGTGTGTTCATCGCCGGACTGGTGATCTGGGACCTGGCGGGGCATCTGCCGCTGCCGCTCGGCGTCGCGGGGCACGAGGGCTCGACCGTCCTGGTCGGCCTCAACGGCCTGCGCCTGCTGCGCGAGCGCGCCTGGACGCGCTGAGCGGCCGATCCGGATCGTTATCGATACGCGATCGAATGCGGCCTAAGAATCACGTAAGTTCAGACCAACGGCAATTCGCGTGAGCAAAGCTGCGCGTCGGTACCGCGCGGTGGAGGGGGCCGCGCGGTACCCGGCCGTAATCGCGCCATTCACCCGTGGCAGGGCCCGAAGGGGCGCCCGTGCGTCAACCGCGCGCGTGACACGGGAGAGGGACGCCACGCCGAGGGCGCCGACCCCGTGAATCCCCGGGAATCCGGGCCCCGCACCCCCGCGAACCTGCTGCGGGACGGCTTGAAACCCCCCTCCGGGTGTCGCCGGGCGACTTCGGAGCGTAGTTGTGGCACGCCGATGCGAGCGGCGGCACTTACGAAGGGTTATGGTGGAAACCCCCCCTCGGGCCGGTCCGTATCCCCCCCCACGGACCGGCCCGTTTTTCTGTCCCGGGACAGTCCGGGCGAACGCCCGCTCCCGGGACGAGAATTCAGCGCCGACCGTTCCAGATGTTGGTGCCCGCCGTGGAGACCGCGAACGAGTCGATTTCGGTCAGCTCCTCGTCGGTCAGCTTCGGCCCTTCGAGCGCCGCCAGATTCTCCTCCAGCTGCTTCACGCTGGACGCCCCGATCAGCGCCGACGTCATCCGCTCGTCCCGCAGCACCCAGCTCAGCGCCATCTGCGCGAGCGACTGGCCGCGGCGCTGCGCGATGTCGTTCAGCCCGTTCAGCCGGCGGACCACGTCCTCGCTCAGCAGGCCCGGGTCGAGCGACTTGCCCTGCGTCGCGCGCGAACCCTCCGGGATCTCCTTCAGGTACTTGCCGGTCAACAGGCCCTGCGCGAGCGGCGCGAAGGAGATGCAGCCCATTCCGGCCGCCTCCAGCGTGTCCAGCAGGTTGTCGTCCTCGGTCCAGCGGTTGAGCATCGAGTACGAGGGCTGGTGGATGATCGCCGGAACGCCCATCTCCCGGAGCAGGCGCGCCGCTTCGGCCGTCTGTTCACTGCTGTACGAGGACACGCCCACGTACAGCGCCTTGCCCTGCTGGACGGCCGAGGCGAGCGCGCCCATCGTCTCCTCGAGCGGGGTGTCCGGGTCGAAGCGGTGCGAGTAGAAGATGTCCACGTAGTCGACGCCCATCCGCTTCAGGGAGGCGTCGAGCGACGACATCAGGTACTTGCGGCTGCCCCACTCCCCGTAGGGGCCGGGGTGCATGCGGTAGCCCGCCTTGGTCGAGATGACGAGTTCGTCACGGTACGGCGCGAAGTCCTGGGCGAAGATCTTGCCGAAGTTCAGCTCCGCGCTGCCGGGCGGCGGCCCGTAGTTGTTCGCGAGGTCGAAGTGTGTGACGCCCAGGTCGAAGGCGCGGCGCAGGATCGAGCGCTGGCCGGCGAGTGTGCGGTCGTCACCGAAGTTGTGCCACAGTCCGAGGGAGACGGCGGGGAGCTTGAGGCCGCTGCGGCCCGTGCGCCGGTACTCCATGGAACCGTACCGACCCGCCGAGGCGACATAAGGAGAGGTGTCGTTCATGGACACGAAGCTACGTCAGGCCACTGACACCCCATAGCCGGCACCAAGCTACGCCCGAGTAGGCTTCCGCCTTCGGGGACTTCCATCAGCACGGAGGGCAAAGAGACCGTGAACCTGCGCGACAGGCTGCGCGGCCTGCTGGTCAGGCTGTACGCACGCCGGGTGGAAGGCCACCTGGACCACGCCCAGGTGCCCAAGCACATCGGCGTCATCATGGATGGCAACCGCCGTTGGGCCAAGGCCGCCGGATCCACCACCGCCCAGGGCCACCAGGCGGGCGCGGCCAAGATCGAGGAGTTCCTCGGCTGGTGCAGCGAGACGGATGTCGAGGTCGTCACACTCTGGCTGCTCTCGACGGACAACTTCGACCGCCCCCAGGAGGAGCTGGTCCCGCTCCTCGGCATCATCGAGGACACCGTGCACACGCTCGCCGAGGACGGCCGCTGGCGCGTGCAGCACGTGGGCAACACCGACATCCTCCCCTCGGGCATGCAGTCCGTGCTCAAGGAGGCCGAGGAGTCCACCGCGGGGCGCGACGGAATAGTGGTCAACGTCGCGATCGGCTACGGCGGCCGCCAGGAGATCGCCGACGCCGTCCGCTCGATGCTGCTCGACGCCTCCGACAAGGGGAGCTCGCTCGAGGACGTCGCCGAGACGGTCACCGTCGACGCCATCGGCAAGCACCTCTACACCAAGGAGCAGCCCGACCCGGATCTGGTCATCCGCACCAGCGGGGAGCAGCGCCTGTCCGGCTTCATGCTCTGGCAGACGGCCCACTCCGAGTACTACTTCTGTGACGTCTTCTGGCCGGCCTTCCGGAAGGTCGACTTCCTGCGCGCGATGCGCGACTACGCGGTGCGCCACCGCCGTTTCGGCGGCTGACCTCCGCTCCCCGGGAGACGTACGTCATCAGGAGTTAACGAACGCGCCGTCATGTGCCTTTGCATGGCGGCGCTTGTTCGAGGGAATAAGCCTTCCAAGTCGGTGCCCGCACCAAGGACACCGCATCTCAGCGGACGGCCCGGGCCGTCCGCCCGGGAGGCCCTTTGCACCAGGACGACCGTACGCAGATGGGTACGGATGACGACTTGGAGGGCCGGTTCTCGGCCCGCGCATCGCGGCCGACGAACCGGCCCCGAAAAATCCGTCGCTCCCCGACCTCATCCGAGGGGGTACGTCCTTCCGTGGTGACCAGCAACAAGCGCCTTCCCAAGCCCGACCGGCGCACCTATGTTCTCGACACCAGCGTCCTGCTGGCCGATCCGAACTCCATGACCCGATTCGACGAACACGAAGTGGTCCTTCCTGTCGTCGTGGTCACGGAACTGGAGGCCAAGCGGAATCATCCGGAGCTGGGTTACTTCGCCAGGCAGGCACTGCGCCTGCTCGACGACTACCGGATCCGCCACGGACGCCTGGACGCGCCGATTCCCACCGGCGAACTGGGCGGCACCCTGCGCGTCGAGCTCAACCACTCCGATCCCAGCGTGCTGCCCTCGGGCTACCGCCTGGGGGACAACGACAGCCGGATCCTGGCGGTCGCCCGCAACCTGCAGGCCGAGGGATACGACGTGACCGTCGTGTCGAAGGACCTGCCGCTGCGGATCAAGGCGTCCTCCGTGGGCCTCCTCGCCGAGGAGTACCGCGCCGAACTCGCCATCACGGACTCCGGCTGGACCGGCATGTCCGAACTGACGCTGCCCGCCGAGCAGGTCGACCTCCTCTTCGAAGAGGACACCCTCTACGTTCCCGAGGCCGCCGACTTCCCGGTGCACACGGGGCTGACGATCCAGTCCGAGCGTGGAAAGGCGCTCGGCCGCGTCACGCCCGAGGGCAACGTCCGCCTGGTGCGCGGCGACCGGGAGGCCTTCGGTCTCAAGGGGCGCAGCGCCGAGCAGCGGATCGCCCTCGATCTGCTGCTCGACCCGGACGTCGGGATCATCTCGATGGGCGGCAGGGCCGGCACCGGCAAGTCCGCGCTCGCGCTCTGCGCGGGCCTGGAGGCCGTCCTGGAGCGGCGCCAGCACCAGAAGGTGATGGTCTTCCGTCCCCTCTATGCGGTCGGCGGTCAGGAGCTCGGCTATCTGCCGGGCAGCGAGGCCGAGAAGATGGGTCCGTGGGCGCAGGCGGTCTTCGACACGCTGTCCGCCGTCACCTCGCGCGAGGTGATCGAAGAGATCACCGCGCGCGGGATGCTGGAGGTCCTGCCGCTCACCCACATCAGGGGCCGCTCGCTGCACGACGCGTTCGTGATCGTGGACGAGGCGCAGTCCCTGGAGAGGAACGTCCTGCTGACGGTCCTTTCACGCATTGGGGCGAATTCGCGTGTCGTCCTCACCCATGACGTCGCGCAGCGCGACAACCTCCGGGTCGGCCGGTACGACGGGGTGGTCGCGGTCGTCGAGAAGCTGAAGGGACATCCGCTCTTCGCGCACGTCACGCTCACCCGATCGGAAAGGTCGCAGATCGCGGCCCTGGTGACCGAAATGCTGGAGGACGGTCAGATCTAGGCCGTACAGGGCCTGTTCGTCCCATTTGGCGCCGTTCGGCAAGGCGGGAGAGCCTAGCCGGGCGGCGCCGCGGCGTGTGCTCGTTTCCGAAAAACCCGTGGAGCAAACGGGGTGTGACCTTTCACACGCGGTGGAGAATTGCCTTGCCATGCTCCGATGCGGCAGAGTCACGGTCCTGTCAGGCCCCGCATACGACACTTGCGTGCCCCCAGCGGTACGAAACCACAGCAGCACCTGCTGCACCTGAACTACATAGAGGCCGTCGTATGCCGCCCGAGCACCATGCGGCGCTCCCGTCACGGGAGTTGTCCACCGGGCCCGTGTCTCCCGTGACCCCGCAGTTGGGAGACCAGTGCCAGGGGCACGATTGCGTCCGCGACGGTCACACTCAAGCGGGCGATGCTGGAAGGAAACCGTGTGAGCCGGATTTCGGTCCGGGGATTCGCAGTGGCCTCGGCCACCGCGGTCACCACCGTCGGCGCTGTTGTTGGTGTTGCCTCGGGCAGCACCGGTCAGCCCTCTCACGAGGCTGAGGCAACGGCGAGCGACGCGACTCTCCTCGCTGACATCCCCGCTGGACAGCAGGCGCAGGTGCAGACCTCGTCGCTGAAGCAGCAGGCGCAGACCCAGGCCATCGCGGCCGACACGGCTGCGCAGAAGTCCGCCGAGGAGACCGCCCGGAAGCAGGCAGCCGAGGACGCGGTCGCGAAGCAGCAGGCCGCACAGGACGCCAAGGCGGCCAAGGAGAAGGCCGAGAAGGAGGCCAAGGAGCGGGAGGCAGCCAAGAAGGCGGCCGCCAGCCGCTCGGCCACCCGCGACGCCTCCGACTTCGCCACCCAGGGTTCGTACAGCGTCGCCCAGGTCCAGTCGATGGCCCGTCAGATGGTGCCGTCCGGACAGTTCCAGTGCTTCAGCAACATCGTGGACCACGAGTCCAGCTGGAACTACAAGGCCACCAATGCCTCATCCGGTGCCTACGGTCTCTTCCAGGCGCTGCCCGGAACCAAGATGTCGTCGGCCGGCGCCGACTGGCAGACCAACCCGGCCACGCAGATAAAGTGGGGCCTCGGTTACATGAACGACCGCTACGGCAGCCCCTGCGAGGCCTGGTCCTTCTGGCAGGCCAACAACTGGTACTGAGCAACCAGTAGTTCGCAACCTCGCGAAGCCCCTCACCGTCCTCTCGGTGAGGGGTTTCGGCGTTTCCACGCGATACGGTCGGTGCCAAAGGCTCAAAGGGGACGGATGATGTCGCGAGTTCCAGGGTGGCTCGGCCGGGTCGGCGCGGGAATCAGCAAGATGGGCGAGCGCCTGGACGAGCGCCGCGCGGAGGCGGAGCGCGCCGAGGAGGCCGAGCTGCCGCCCCGGCCGACGCGCGCCCCCGACAGGCTCCCTGACCCGGAGTCGGGTGCGCGGGGCCCGGACGGACCGGGGGCCGAAGAGCACGATGCGGACCGGGTGCCCGCCCCGCCCGCGTACGCACCGTCCGTCTCCCCGCGCCCCGAGCCAGCCGTCGCCGTGCCGTGGGGCCTGCGGGTGGCGGCGGAGGCGGGCTGGCGGTTCCTGGTGCTCGCGGGGACGCTCTGGGTGCTGATGAAGGTCATCAGCTCGGTGCAGCTGGTGATCTTCGCGTTCATCGCGGCGCTGCTCATCACCGCGCTGTTGCAGCCGACGGTGGCGCGGCTGATGCGCCGCGGCGTGCCGCGCGGCCTCGCGACGGCCCTGACGGCGATCCTCGGCTTCGTCATCATGGGGCTCGTCGGCTGGTTCGTGGTCTGGCAGGTCCAGGAGAACATCGACCAGCTCTCCGAACAGGTCCAGGACGGCATCGACGACCTGCGCCGCTGGCTGCTCAACAGTCCGTTCCACGTCACCGACGGCCAGATCAACGACATCGCCAAGTCGCTGCGCGACGCGGTCGGCGCGAACACGGACGAGATCACGTCCGCGGGCCTGGAGGGCGTCACCGTCATCGTCGAGGCGCTGACGGGCGTGCTCCTCACGATGTTCTCGACGCTGTTCCTGCTCTACGACGGCCGGCGGATCTGGCAGTGGACCCTGGGCCTCGTCCCGGCGCAGGCCCGTCCCGGTATCGCGGGCGCGGGGCCGCGGGCGTGGCGCACGCTCACCGCCTACGTCCGCGGAACGGTGATAGTGGCCCTGATCGACGCCATCTTCATCGGCCTCGGCATCTTCTTCCTGGGCGTGCCGATGGCGGTGCCGCTCGCCGTCTTCATCTTCCTGTTCGCGTTCATCCCGCTGGTGGGCGCTGTCGTCTCGGGCGCGCTCGCGGTGGTCGTCGCGCTGGTGACGCAGGGCGTGTTCGCCGCGGTGATGACGCTGGGCGTGGTGCTCGCGGTGCAGCAGATCGAGGGCCACATCCTCCAGCCGTTCATCCTGGGCCGCGCGGTCCGGGTCCACCCGCTGGCCGTCGTCCTGGCGGTCGCCGCGGGCGGCATGGTGTCCGGGATCGGGGGAGCGGTGGTGGCGGTGCCACTCGTCGCGGTCACCAACACGGTGGTCGTCTATTTGCGGGCGTGGTCCCGCGAGGCCCATCTCAGCGGCACACCGGAGCCCAGGGGCGCGACAGCGGTTGACGCGGCGCCGAAGTCGACCCCATAAAGCCCCTGCGGCGATTGAGCAGGCGGTGCCGTGGCTGAGGTCTCGGGGCTCTGCCCCGGACCCCGCTGCTCAATCGCCGCAGGGGCTTAATCGGGTTACGCCAGCGCGTCTTCCGCGTCCAGCGTGACGCCGACCGCCTGGATCACAGACGCGATCTTGAAGGCCTCCTGGACGACCTCACGGTCGACACCGGCCTTGCGCAGCACCTGCTCGTGCGAGTCGAGGCACATCCCGCAGCCGTTGATCGCCGAGACCGCGAAGGACCACAGCTCGAAGTCGACCTTGTCGACCCCCGGGTTGCCGATGACGTTCATCCGCAGACCGGCGCGCATCGTCCCGTACTCGTTGTCCGAGAGCAGGTGACGCGTGCGGTAGAAGACGTTGTTCATCGACATGACGGCGGCAGCCGACTTCGCGGCGGTGTACGCCTCCGCCGACAGGTTCGCCTTCGCCTCGGGCTCCAGCTCGCGCAGCACGCGCGGGGAACGGGAGGCGATGGCGGTCGCCAGGACCGTGCCCCACAGCTGCTGGGCCGGAAGGTCCGAGTTGCCGATGACCGAGCCCAGGTTGAGCTTCAGGTCCTTGGCGTAGTCCGGAACGGCGGACTTCAGCTCATCGAGGGCCATGCTCACTCACCGGCCAGCAGCGCGACCGGGTCCAGGGTGTTCTCGCCCTGGGTCCAGTTGCACGGGCACAGCTCGTCCGTCTGGAGGGCGTCGAGGACCCGGAGGACCTCCTTGGGGTTACGGCCGACGGAGCCGGCGGTCACCATCGTGAACTGGATCTCGTTGTTCTGGTCGACGATGAAGACGGCGCGCTGCGCGAAGCCGTCCTCGCCCTCGATGCCGAGGTCACGCATGAGCTCGTGCTTCGAGTCGGCCATCATCGGGAAGGGCAGGTCCGTCAGGTCCGGGTGGTCCTTGCGCCAGGCGTGGTGCACGAACTCGGAGTCGCCGGAGAAGCCGAGGATCTGGGCGTCACGGTCGGCGAACTCCTCGTTCAGCTTGCCGAACGCGGCGATCTCGGTGGGGCACACGAAGGTGAAGTCCTTGGGCCACGCGAAGACGATCTTCCACTTGCCCTCGTAGGTCTTGTGGTTGATCTGCTCGAACTCAGAGCCCTTCTCCAGCGAGACGCAGGCGGTCAGGTCGAACTCGGGGAACTTGTCACCGACAGTGAGCACACGAACTCCTTGCAGTAGGAGACATCCCTTTTGGGGCTGTTTCCATGGGTTGGACTGCTCAAGATCGTGGCACAGGGTGCATTGATTACGGAAATAGCTAGACTCGGTCATGTTGATCGGAGGTGGCTATCAGTGGCCGTACAGAACGGAAAGCCCGTGGGGGCCCGGCGCAGGCAGCCGAGCCTGGCGCAGCTGCGGGCGTTCGCCGCGGTCGCGGAGCATCTGCACTTCCGGGACGCGGCGGCGGCGATCGGGATGAGCCAGCCCGCGCTCTCGGGCGCGGTCTCGGCGCTCGAGGAGGCGCTGGGGCTGACCCTTCTCGAGCGTACGACGAGAAAGGTGCTGCTCTCGCCGGCCGGTGAGCGGATCGCGGTGCGGGCCAAGGCGGTCCTCGAAGAGGTCGGCGCGCTCGTCGAGGAGGCCGAGGCGGTGCGGGCGCCGTTCACGGGAGTGCTGCGGCTCGGGGTGATTCCCACGGTGGCCCCGTATCTGCTGCCGACGGTGCTGCGCCTCGTCCACGACACGTATCCGGACCTGGACCTCCAGGTGCACGAGGAGCAGACGTCCTCGCTCGTCGAGGGCCTGGGGGCGGGACGGCTCGATCTGCTGCTGCTCGCCGTGCCGCTCGGAGTGCCGGGCGTGACCGAACTCCCGCTGTTCGACGAGGACTTCGTGCTCGTCACACCGCTCGACCACTGGCTCGGCGGCCGCGAGGGCATCCCGCGGGAGGCGCTGCGCGAGCTGAACCTGCTGCTCCTCGACGAGGGGCACTGCCTGCGCGACCAGGCGCTCGACATCTGCCGGGAGGCGGGCCGCGACGACGCCCCCGTCGCCACGACCGCCGCCGGTCTCGCCACGCTGGTCCAGCTCGTCGCGGGCGGTCTCGGGGTGACGCTGCTGCCGCGCACCGCCGTGTCCGTCGAGACCAGCCGGAGCAGCCAGCTGCTCACCGGGTACTTCGCGGAGCCCGCCCCCGCGCGCCGCGTGGCCTTCGCTATGCGGACGGGGGCGGCGCGTTCCGCGGAGTACGAGGAGCTGGCCGCGGCCCTGCGAACGGCCTTGCAGGGGCTGCCGGTCCGGATCCTCGGCGGCTGAGCCGACGGCCGGGCGTCACTCCGTCCGCAGGCCCTCCGCCCGCGTCATCCGGTACAGCGGCGGCATGGACACGAGCGTCACCACCACGACCAGGGCGGCGGCCACCCCGGTCAGGGGCAGGAAGACCAGCCAGTCGGTGACCGGCTTGCCGACCAGGCGCAGCATCAGCCAGCCGAGCGCCAGGCCGCCCGCCACGGCCAGGACCATGCCCAGCACCACCGGGATCGCCGTCTGCCACAGCACCGACCAGGCGAGCGTCGAGCGCTTCGTACCGTAGGCGACGAGCACCGACAACAGCCGCCTGCGCTCGCGCAGTTGCTCGATCTGCGAGACCAGCATCGACGCCGCGATGATCACCATGGTGAGGGCGGCGGCCGAGAACAGGCCCGAGCGGATGCTCGCGTACTCCTTGTCGCGGGTCGCGATCTCGTACGTCCAGACCCGCATGCCCGGGTCGATGGCGAACGCGGTGTTGCGCACCTGGTCCGCCGCGTCGGGCACCGACGGGTCGGTCTGGATCTGCGCGGTGGTCGCCGCGGTGTGCAGGACCTTCGGGTCGAGGGCGCCCGGGGTGGCGAGGATGCCGCCGTAGAACTCGCCCGCGGGGTCCTTGCGGGAGTCGACGGTGCGCACGTCCCGGGGCAGCGACCAGCGCACCGGCTTCAGGCCCGGCCGGCCCGCGTCCTCGGGGTTGTCCACGAGGAGCCGCCCGCCGGGCAGCGCCACCTTCTCCAACTGGTCGTCGGAGTAGGAGTCGTGGGAGCGGGTGACCCGGAAGACGTCGCCGTCCGAGCACGACGGCAGGTGGGCCAGCTCGCGCAGCGAGGGGCAGGAGCCGACGGACAGCGCGACGGACGGGGGATAACCGTCCTCGCCCGCCTTCGCGCCCACCAGCTCGGCCGAGGTGCTGACCGTGCCGATGACCTGCTCGACGCCCTTGGTGTTCCGGAAGTCCTGGACCATCCGGTCGGCCAGCGCGCCGCTCGGGAAGTCGCTGCTCGCGCCGATCTGGGCGCGCTGGGGGTCCTGGTCGGTCGAGTGGCTGAAGGTGTCGTTGAGGCCGACGGTGAACATCTGCAGGGCGATGCCGCCGGCCACCGCGATGGTGATCCCGGAGATCGCGCGCGTCGCGGCGCTGCTGTTCAACTGGAGCCTGCGGGTCGCCAGTTGCCACGGCACGGGGCCGCCCCGCAGTCGCCGTACGACGGCCTCCACGAGCCAGGGCAGGACGAGCACCAGGCCGACGAGGGTCAGCAGCACGCCCGTTCCGATCAGGGCCGTGTCGGCGTTGGACGTGCCCCCCATGGAGCCGGACAGCAGCAGGATCAGGATGCCGACGACGGGGAACGGCAGCCGCCACCACAGCCTGCGGCCGCGCACCCGTCCACCCCGCACGACACCGAGCGGCTCGATCGTGACGGACCGCAGGGCGAACACGGTGACGGCGATCGCGGCCAGCGGCACCGCGAGCAGCACCACCGCGGCCAGCACCGGCACCGGAGTGAAGTCGTCGGGGAACGCCGACAGGCGCCACACCTCGACGTGGGCGAGCACCTGCCGCCCGGCGAAGAAGGCGATCAGGCCGAACGCGAGACCGACGAGCGTGCCGAACAGCGCCTCACCGGCCGCCACCCACCGCGTCATCCGCGCGTCCGCGCCGACCAGCCGGAGCGCGGCGAGCCTGCGGTCGCGCCGCTCGCCGCCGAACCGTACGGCGGTCGCGACGAAGATGGCGACGGGAGCCAGCAGCACCACGCAGGCCAGCAGGATCAGCAGCACCAGGGCCGGGTCGAGCGCCTGGTTCTCGCCCGGCATCCCGAAGCTGTCGACACGGGTGGCGCCGCGGTCCGTGCTCAGGCTGTCGCTGCCCGCGTACATGTACAGGTCGAAGGGGTCGCTCAGGCCCGCTTCGTGAATGGTGCCGACGTCACGGAAGTCGTAGCGCTTCTTGAGCAGTTCGCCCTCGGGGGAGGCGAGGAGGTCGCGCAGCGCGGGCGAGACCAGCATCTCGCCGGGGCCGGGCAGCTCGTCGACGCCGGGCGGCAGGACGGGGTCCTCGCCCTCCGCGCGCAGCATGTAGCCGCCGACCGAGTCGCTCCCGTACTCAGAGGAGCCGTCGAGGGTGAGCACCGTGCGGTCCGAGGCCTTCACGGTCTGCTCGATCGGGCTGACCACGCGGCCGTCGGAGCGGGCGTGGCGCGCGCTCGTGAAGTTCGGCACGGACGCGGCGCCCAGCAGCACGGCGACCCCGAGGCCGACGCCGAGCGCGGTGAGCAGCGTACGGATCCAGCCCTCGCGGCCGCCGGAGAAGCCGAAGCGGACTCCGAGCGCGAGATCGCGCAGGCGGCCCGCGAGTCCGTGCGGCGCGGGGGCGGGCGGGGCCTGGGCGGGGCGGTCGTCGAGGAGTGTCATCGGGCGAACTCCATGTCCCGGGCCTTGCCGTCCCGTACGACGATCTCGCGGTCGGAGTAGGCGGCGACCCGCGTCTCGTGGGTGACCAGGACGACGGCGGCTCCGGTGCTCCGGGCGGCGTCCGTGAGCAGCTCCATGACGCGCTCGCCGTTGAGCGAGTCCAGGGCGCCGGTGGGCTCGTCCGCGAACAGCACGCGCGGCCCCGTGACCAGGGAGCGGGCGACCGCGACGCGCTGGCCCTGGCCGCCGGAGACCTCACCCGGGCGCTTGCCCGCGAGGTCGTCGACCTCCAGGCGCTGAAGCCATTCGACGGCCCGGCGCTCGGCCTCCTTGCGCTTCACCCCGTTCAGGCGCAGCGGCAGCGCGACGTTCTCGACGCACGTCAACTCCGGGACCAGCTGGCCGAACTGGAACACGAAGCCGAACTCGCCGCGGCGCAGGGCGCTGCGCTCCGCGTCGGACATGGCGGTCAGCTCGCGGCCGTTGTACGTGATGGTGCCGGAGTCCGGCGTGACGATCCCGGCGAGACAGTGCAGCAGCGTCGACTTGCCCGAACCGGAGGGCCCCATGACGGCGACGACCTCGCCCGGGTGGACGGAGAAGGAGGCGCCGTCGAGGGCCGGGGTCGGCCCGTACGTCTTGTGCAGGGCGGTGGCGGCCAGCAGGGAACCGGCGGGAGTGGTGGGGGAACTCATGAAGGACGTACCTCCGCGGCGAGCTTGTCGAGGCGCGCGGCGGTCAGTTCCAGCCAGCGCAGGTCGGCTTCCAGGTGGAACAGGGCGTGATCGCAGATGAGCTGGTCGGCGAGGTCGCCCTTGCGCTTGCGGTCCGTGAGGACGCGCATCAGGCGCAGGTGCTCGGAGCGCTGCGCGTCGAGGAGTTCGGTGGCGTCGCGCCGGGTCAGCAGGGCGAGGACGACCTTGGTGTAGAGGGTCGACTGGAGGTACGGCTCCGGCTTCTCCGGCGTCGCGAGCCACTGCCGTACGTCGGTGACGCCGGCTTCGGTGATCGCGTACCGCTTGCGCTCGGGGCCGTCGCCGGCCTCGATCCCGTCGACCTCGACGAGGCCGTTCTTCAGGAGGCGGGACATGGTCGAGTAGACCTGCCCGTAGTGCAGCGGCTTGTCGTGCCCGAACGTCTCGTCGAAGGTGCGCTTGAGGTCGTAACCATGGCGGGGCCCGGATTCGAGCAGCCCGAGGAGGGTGTGGCCGATGGACATGTCGGGGACTATACATGGTGTGTATACGCGGTGTGTATAGCCGCCCGTGACAGTGGCCGGTCACCCGGCGAACGGCCACGGGGCTCCGCCCCGGACCCCGCGCCTCAATCGCCGGCGGGGCTTGATTGCTCAAGCCCCGCCGGCGATTGCGCTTTTCAAGCCCCTGCGGCGATTGAGCAGCGGGGTCCGGGGCGGAGCCCCGTGTCGTTCAGTCCGTCTCGCCGGCCGGGGGTCGGCCCCGGCCCGGTATCGGCCCCGCTGAACCCGGCAGGCGCCCCGCCTCCTTGAGGGCCCGGCGCAGCAGGAACTCGATCTGCGCGTTGGTGGAACGCAGTTCGTCGGAGGCCCACCGGGCCAGCGCGTCGTGCACGGCCGGATCGAGCCGCAACAGGACCTGTTTGCGGGGCGCTCGCGGGCTCACTGGTAGAGCGTTCCCGTGTTCAGGACCGGCTGGGCGGCGCGGTCCCCGCACAGGACGACCAGCAGGTTGGAGACCATGGCCGCCTTCCGCTCCTCGTCCAGCTCCACGAAGTCCTGCTCGGCGATCCGGGCGAGCGCGGCCTCGACCATGCCCACCGCCCCGTCGACGATCTGGCGGCGGGCCGCCACGACCGCGCCCGCCTGCTGGCGCTGGAGCATCGCGGAGGCGATCTCGGGGGCGTACGCGAGGTGCGTGAAGCGGGACTCGATGATCTGGACGCCGGCCGCCTCCACGCGCGCGTGCAGCTCCAGGGCGAGCTTCTCCGTGATCTCCTCGGCGTTGCCGCGCAGCGACAGGCCCTCCTCGTCGTGCGCGTCGTAGGGGTACTCGATGGCGATGTGCCGGACGGCCGCCTCGGTCTGCGTCGAGACGAACTCCAGGAAGTCGTCGACCTCGAAGGTCGCCTGGGCCGTGTCCTCGACCTTCCAGACGACGACCGCGGCGAGTTCGATCGGGTTGCCGTACGCGTCGTTGACCTTGAGGACCGCCGTCTCGTGGTTGCGCACACGCGTCGAGATCTTCGTGCGGGAGGTCAGCGGGTTGACCCAGCGCAGGCCGTCCGTGCGGATCGTGCCCCGGTAGCGGCCGAAGAGCTGCACGACGCGGGCCTCGCCCGGCGCCACCATGTTCAGGCCCGCCATGGCGAAGACCGAGCAGATCGCGACCACGACGCCGACCGCGATGAGCGCCCCCTTGGTGCCCCCGGAGTCGGTGGAGCCGCCGACCGCGATCAGGCCGCCGCCGACGACCAGGCCGACGAGACCGAGCAGCAGAGCGAGCCCGCCGCCGATGCTGTGGGCCGTGAACTCCCGTACGTGCGCCTTCGGCATCTGCACGTCGGGAGTGTTCGGTGTGGCGTCCGTCTCGGACATGGCTGTCCCCGTTTCTCTGAGCTGGTCGTTCGTCGCCGCGAGGCCCCGAACGTGGTCTAGCAAAGTGATATCACTTTATCGCGTCCGGCAACCATCCGCACGCCTCGCTCGTCGGTTCCCATGGGGCAGGTGCTGATTGTCACGTCCGATATGGCCGAATCAACGGAGATTCGACATAAGTGACGGGTTAGGTTCTTGAGCCGATTCAGCACGATCGTGAGAACTGGGTTCGTACCCGTACGCGAAGGCGTACACGGACAAGGACAAGAAGCGGAGCGACTGAGGTCATGGGCCGAGCGGATGCGAGGAAGGCGCGCAAGCGCGCGGCGCGGCCGTCGGGCATACGCCGCTTCTTCAGCTGGAAGAAGCTCCTGGGCACGTTCTTCGGGCTCGTGCTGCTGTGCATGGGCGCGTTCGTCGTGCTGTACCTGGTGATCGACGTACCGGAGGGCAATCCCGACGCCCAGGTGCAGAGCAACATCTACAAGTACAGCGACGGCTCGACGATGGCCCGCACCGGCAAGGTGAACCGGGAGCTCGTGGACCTCGCCGAGGTGCCCAAGGGCGTCCAGCACACCTTCGTCGCCGCCGAGAACAAGACGTTCTACACGGACAAGGGCATCGACCTGAAGGGCACCGCCCGCGGCGTGCTCAACACCGTCCTGGGCAAGGGCAAGCAGGGTGGTTCGACGATCACCCAGCAGTACGTGAAGAACTACTACCTGACCCAGGAACAGACCGTCTCCCGCAAGCTCAAGGAACTGGTCATCTCGCTGAAGGTGGACCAGAAGCAGTCCAAGGACGACATCCTCGCCGGGTACATCAACACCAGCTACTACGGGCGTGGCGCCTGGGGCATCCAGGCGGCGGCCGAGGCCTACTACGGCAAGGACGCCTCGAAGCTGACCGTGTCCCAGGGCGCGTACCTCGCCGCGCTGCTCCAGGCCCCGAACCAGTACGACTGGGCGATCGCGTCCGACACCGGCAAGCAACTGGCCAAGGCGCGCTGGAACTACGTGCTCGACAACATGGTCGACATGCACTGGCTGAGCGCGAGCGCCCGGCAGGGCATGACGTTCGACAAGCCGAAGCCGCCGAAGGCCGTGTCCGGGCTCCAGGGCCAGGAGGGCTACCTCTACGAGGCCGCCAAGGACGAGGTGATGAAGGAACTGAACCTCACCGAGGCGCAGTTCACCGCCGGCGGCTACACGATCACGCTCAACGTCGACCGCAAGAAGCAGAAGCAGCTGGAGAAGTCGGTCGAGCAGCAGCTGAACGCCAAGCTCGACCGCAAGGACAAGAAGGCCGACGCGCGCGTGCAGGCCGGCGCCGTCTCCCTCGCCCCGAAGACCGGCAAGGTCCTCGCGATGTACGGCGGCGAAGGACTCAGCGAGCACTACGTCAACAACGCGACCCGCACCGACTACCAGCCCGCCTCCACGTTCAAGCCGCTGATCCTCGCGGCCGCCCTGGAGAACGAGGCGACGACGCAGTCGGGCCAGCGCATCACCGCCGACACGATCTACGACGGCACCAGCAGGCGGCCGGTCGTCGACAACGGCGAGAAGGTCGGCTTCGCCCCGCCGAACGAGGACAAGAAGAGCTACGGCCCGGTCACCGTCCAGACCGCCATGAACAAGTCCGTCAACTCCGTCTTCGCGCAGCTCGGCGTCGACGTCGGCATGGACCAGGTGATGGCCACGGCGAAGAAGCTCGGCATGGACGCGGGCGACCTCAAGCCGTTCCCCGCGCAGACCCTCGGCACCATGGGCGCGAGCCCGATGGAGATGGCCGGTGTCTACGCGACCCTCGACAACCACGGCAAGAAGGTCACCCCGCGGATCGTGAAGTCGGTGTCCAAGCAGGGCGAGAAGGTCCCGCTGGAGGAACCCGCCGAGGAGCAGGTGATCAGCCGCGGCGCCGCCGACTCGGTGACCTCGGTCCTCACCGGTGTGGTCGACGACGGCACGGCGAAGACCTCGGTGCGCGACAACCCGGCCCGCGCGGGCCAGCAGGTCGCGGGCAAGACCGGTACCTCCGACGACAACAAGTCGGCCTGGTTCACCGGGTACACGCCGGACCTGGTCACCTCGGTCGGCCTGTTCGGCGAGGGCGCGCTGAAGTCGTCCGAGGCCGGCGCGCACGTGTCCATGGAGGGCGCGGGCGGACTGCCCCGTGTCGACGGCGGCAGCTTCCCCGCGCAGATCTGGGCGCAGTACACCTTCAACTCGTCCAGCGCGAACGGGAAGTTCGACCTGGACACCGACATGGGCAGGGCCGTCCAGCCCACGAAGACCGCCCCGGCCACCCCGACCGAGGAGCCGTCCACCGATCCGACGCCGAGCGAGACGGAGTCGACCGAGCCGACGCCCACGAAGTCGACGCCGAGCGAGACGCCGACCAGTGAGACGCCGACCGACGAGCCGACGCAGACGCTCCCGGTCCCGACGGAGACCACGTCCCCGAGCTGGCCCGACGACCCGGTCGAGCCGGAGAACGGCGGCGCCAGGCCCCGCGACTGACGCGCTACTCGCGGGCGCCGAGCCAGGTGCGGGCCGCTCCCAGCAGGGCCCGCACCCCCAGCTCGATCGTCGGGTCCTGGAGCGGCGCGTACTGCGGCGAGTGGTTCACCGGGATCTCGGCGGGCAGCCCGCGCGAGGCGAGCGTGCCCGCGTCGAGGCCCGCGAAGGCGGCCGGGTCGGCCCCGCCGAAGTGCCAGAACACCGAGGGCACGCCGAGCTCCTTGCCGAACAGGCCGAAGTCCTCGCTGCCGTTGATCGGCTGCGGCAGCACGAGGACGCCGTGCTCGCCGAGCGCCCCGCGCAGCCCCTCGATCGTCGTCGCGGTGGCGTCGTCGGTGTTCTCCGTGACGGGGAAGGAGCCGAGCGAGGTGAACTCCGGCTCCTTGGGCGAACCCGAGGCCTCCGCCTCCGCCCGCACGATCCTGCGCACCGCGCCGAGCACCCGCTCGCGCACCACCGGGTCGACCGAGCGGATGTTGAGCTTCAGCTCGGCCTCGTCGGCGATGATGTTCTCCTTCGTGCCGGCGTGGATCGAGCCCACCGTCACCACGGCCGCCTGCGAGGCGCCCACCTCCCGCGAGACCACGGTCTGAAGACGCATCACGACGGCCGCCGCGAGGACCACGGGGTCGACCGTCGACTCGGGCGTCGAGCCGTGCCCGCCACGCCCGAAGAGGCGTACGCGGTAGCTGTCGGAGGCCGCCATCACCGCTCCGGGCCGGGTCACCGCGACCCCCGTCGGGAACGGTCCGACGTGCTGGCCGAGGCACACGTCCGGCTTCGGGAAGCGCTCCGCGAACCCGTCGTCCAGCATGTCCCTGGCCCCGCGGCCGATCTCCTCCGCGGGCTGGAACACGGCGACGACGGTGCCGCGCCAGGTGTCCCGCTCCGCCGCGAGCAGCGCCGTCACGCCGAGCAGACAGGTGACGTGCATGTCGTGGCCGCAGGCGTGCATGACCGGTACGTCGTTGCCGTCGCGGTCGGTGCCGCGCGCCACGGACGCGTAGGGCAGCCCCGTCGCCTCCAGGACGGGCAGCCCGTCCATGTCGGCGCGGAGCAGCACGGTCGGGCCCTCGCCGCTGCGCAGCACCCCGACGACGCCGGTGCCGCCGACGCCCTCGGTGACCTCCCAGCCGCCCTGCTCGCGCAGCCGGGCCGCGACGATCCCGGCGGTGCGGGTCTCCTGGAGGGAGAGCTCGGGGTGGGCGTGCAGGTCCCGGTAGAGCTCGCGCAGGGACGGCAGCAGGCTGTCGAGCGTGGTGGGCGTCTCGGTCATGAGGCCTCTCCATGTACGGGTACGGGGGTGGCTTCCGCGTCGGGCAGCCGCAGCGCCCGGCGGAAGGAGAGCGTGGTCTGCGGGGTGACGCAGGCGAGGACCGCGGCGAGCACCGCGCCGACGACGAGGAAGCCGAACGCGGCGCCGAACCCGGCCGAGTCGGCGAGCAGCCCCATCGCGGTCGGTGCGACGACGCCACCGGCCTGCCCGCCGAACGTGATCAACCCGGCCGCCGCGCCGGTCAGTTCGGGCGGCAGGCTGCGCAGCGGCACCGCGAAGATCGGCATGTAGCCCAGCGAGGCGGACGCGATCGCCACCGTCATCCAGCCGACGAACGCGACCGTGCCGGAGGCCGTCGCCATGAGGACCAGCGCGACCGAGGAGACCGCCATGGCGGGCACCACGATCTTGCGCTGGTTGCCCTCGAAGCGGTCCGCGAGCCGGCCGCCGACGATCACGGCGACGGTGGCCGCGCCCGCGGGCAGGATCGACAGGGCGCCCGCCGAGGTGAGCGCGAGACCGCGCTCCTCGTTGAGGTACGAGGGCACCCAGGTGTTCAGGCCCCACACGATGATGTCGTAGCCGAAGAACATCCCGGCGAACGCCCACATGGTCCCCGAGCGGATCACGGTGCGGGCGGCTCCCGCGGTCCGCGCGCCGCCCTCGGGGCGCTCCCGCTCCGGCAGCCACAGGCGGACGGCCGCGTACACGAAGACGCCGACGGCGGCGACGGTGAAGAACGCCGAGCGCCAGCCGAAGTGGGCGATGAGCGGGGCGGCGATCAGCGGCGCGACGACCGCGGCCACGGCGTTCGAGGACTGCACGATGCCGTTGGCGCTCATCCGCTGCCCCGGAGTGGTGCGTTCGCTCACCGCCTTCATCGAGGCGCCCGGGAAGATCCCCTCGGCGACACCGAACAGGAAGCGCACCACCAGGAGGATCGCGAACGAGCCCGCGAGCCCGGTGATGGCCGTGAACGCGGACCAGATGAGCAGCGCCCAGCAGGTGACGCGCTTGGCGCCGAACCGGTCGGCGAGCATGCCGCCCGGGATCTGGCAGACGGCGTACGCCACGAAGAACACGGAGACCGCGAGGCCCTGCTGGGCGCGGCTGAGGTCGAATTCCCGGCCGATCGAGGGCAGGGCCAGATTGATGACGAGGCGGTCGATGTAGTCGATCAGCCAGGCGGCGAAGAGCAGCGTGACCGTGATCTTGGCGCCTCTGTCGAGGCGTTCACGTGCGGGGCCTTGCGAGGGTGGGACCACAGGCACTCCTTCTAGAGTGGGCGTGCTGGTGTGGGGGCGGCTCGGAAGTGGGGACAGAATCCGGCCGCCGTGCGAGAAGGGGCCTCAATTGCCGGAAAACGGCTTCGCGTACGGCCTGGTGCCGGAATCCGCCGCCTTCGAGGAGGCCGACCTCGCCCTGATCGACGCGCTCCAGACCGATCCGCGCGCCCCGTGGAGCCGGGTCGGCCCGGCCGTCGGCGTCGACGCGACGACCGCGGCCCGCCGCTGGGCCCGCCTGGAAGGCGCGGGCCTGGCCTGGGTGACGGCGTACGCGGGGCCGACGACGGCCACCGTCGCGTACATCGAAGTGACCTGCACACCGGGCGAGTTGGAGGAGCTGACCGCCCGCCTCGTACGGCTGCCGTGGGTGTTCAGCGCCGAGCACGTGGTCGGCGACTACGACCTGCTGCTCTCGGTCGCCGCGCCCGATCTGCCCGCGCTCGGGCGCCGGGTCAGCGACGACCTGGGCCGGCTGCCGGGCGTGCGCGGCACGCGGACCCGGCTGAGCATGCGGCTCTACCAGGAGGGCAGCGGCTGGAAGGTGCGCGCCCTCGACCGGGCGGGGCGCGCGCGGCTCAGCACGGCGGGCCCTGGCCCCGGCGCGCCGTCGCGCGCGTTCCGGCCCCGCGACGAGGTCGACCTGGCGCTCCTGCGCGAACTGGGTGCGAACGGCCGTGCCGGGTACGCCGAACTGGCGGCGGCCGTCGGCGTCGGCGAGTCGACGGTGCGGCGCAGGCTCGCCCGCGAACTGCGGGACCGGGAGATCCTGCTGCGCTGCGATCTGGCCCAGCAGCTGGCGGGCTGGCCGGCCCTCGCCACCTACCGGGCGACCGTCCCGCACGGCGAACTGGACCGCACGGGCTCGGCGCTCGCCCGGCTCCCGCAGATGCGCCTGTGCACCTCGGTCACGGGCTCCTGCAACCTGCTCTTCCAGGTCTGGCTCCGCGACCTCGACGGCATGGCCACCCTGGAGGCCCACCTGGACGCCCGGTTCCCCGCCCTGCGCGTCGAGGACCGCACGGTGACGCTGCGCACGGCGAAGCGGATGGGCCGGGTGCTCGACGACCGGGGGCGGGCCGCGGGGTACGTGCCGGTGGGGTTCTAGCCCGGCGGCTCCGCTCGGTCGGCCTGCCGCGATGAACTCCTTGACGAGCGGGATCCCGCGGCATCAGCAGTAGCGGCACATGGCCACATGTCTACGGCACCGGTAGCTCGAACCAGACGACCTTGCCGGTGGACAGGCGCGTCGCCCCCCAGCGCCGGGCGAGCCGGTTCACCAGGTAGAGCCCGCGGCCGCCCTCGTCCGTCGCCCGCGCCTGCCGGAGCCGCGGCAACTGCGGTACGTCGTCGCCGACTTCGCAGCGCAGCACGTCGGTCCGCAGCAGGCGCAGGGTCACCGGACGCGTGGCGTAGCGCACCGCGTTCGTCACGACCTCGCTCACCAGGAGCTCCACCGAGTCCGTGAGCTCCTCCAGGCCCCAGCGGTCCAGGGCGCTGCGGGCCAGGCGGCGGGCCCGGCCCGGTGCCGTCTCCTCCGGCTCCAGGGTCCAGTACGCGACGTCGCTCGGCGCGATCCCGTCGAAGCGGGCGGCGAGCAGCGCGATGTCGTCGTCCCGGTCGCCCGGGCCGAGCATGTCGAGCACCTCGTCGCACAGCGCCTCAAGGGGCGGCGGATGGTCCGGTCCGGTCAACTGCGCGGTGGCCGCGAGCCGTTCACGCAGCTGCTCTATGCCGGTCCATACGTCGCGCAGGCGCGATTCGACGAGCCCGTCCGTGTAGAGGAGCAGCGTCGCGCCCGCCGGGGCGTCCAGCTCGACCGCCTCGAAGTCGACGCCGCCGACGCCGATCGGGGCGCCCGGCGGCACCCGCAGCACCTCGGAGCGCCCGCCGAGGTGCAGCAGGACGGGCGGCGGATGCCCGGCGTTGGCGATGGTGATGCGGTGCGCGACCGGGTCGTACACGGCGTACATGCACGTCGCCATGCGATCCGTGCCGAGCCGCTGGGCCTGCTCGTCGAGGTGGTGCAGGACCTCCTGCGGGGGCAGGTCGAGTCCGGCGAGGGTCTGGGCGGTGGTGCGCAGCTGGCCCATGATGGCGGCCGACGTCATCGAGTGCCCCATGACGTCGCCCACGACCAGCGCGACGCGGCTGCCCGGCAGCGGGATCGCGTCGTACCAGTCGCCGCCGACCCGCGCCGTCTCCGCCGCCGGCAGATAGCGGGAGGCGAGCCGCACCCCGGTCGGGTTGGGCAGCGTCTCCGGAAGCATCGTGCGCTGCAACTCGTCCGCGATGTACGCCTCGCGCCCGTACAGCACCGCCTTGTCGATGCCGAGCGCGCTGTGCGTCGCCAACTGGCCCGCCACCAGCAGGTCGTCGGCGTCGAACGCGATCCGGTCGGGGCGGCGCAGGAACACCGCGGCCCCGATCACCCGGCGCCGGCCGCGCAGCGGGGCCAGGATCGCGCGCTGGCCGCCCGGCAGTGCCCGCTCCGAGCCGAGGAGTTCGGGCAGCGCGGCGAGCGCCGCGGGCGAGTCGGCGAACACCGGACGCACGCCGCGCAGCACCTCGGCGAGCGCGCCACCGGAGCGCACCTCGCACAGGTCGGCGCAGCCCGCGGTCAGTTCGAGCTGCGGGCTGACCGGGGCCGTGAGTCCCGCGCCGTCGGTCTCCGTGTCGCCCGCGGTGTCGGGGGAGTCCGGGATCCGGTCGGTGCGGCGCAGGCGCAGCACCATGGGTCCCGTCGGCCGCTCGTCGCCCACCGGCAGCGGCTCGCGCAGATACACGAGGATCGCGTCGGAGAACGTGGGCACGGTCGCCCGGCACAGGCCCATCACGATCTCGTCGAGGTCGAGGCCGCGGGCGATCCGCCGGGTCGCGGCGCCGACGAAGCGCAGCCGGTCCCCGTCGCGCCGCATCGCCGTCGGCTGCCCGCTGGGGCGCGGCTGTCCCGTGCGGCGGTCGGGCCCGCCCGTCTCCCACCCCCGCCCTTGTGGGGAGTCGCTCCGCGACGCGCCCCCTGATTCCGGCGGTCCCGGGCGCACCGGCTCGGGGGAGGGCGCCGCGGGCTGCGCGTGCTCGGCGTCGGCTGCGGAACCGGCCGGTCCGCCGGAGCGCCGTGGCTGTTCCGGTAAGCCGCCGGAGTTCTCGCCCGAGGGCGTGGAGGTCTCCGGGGTGTGCCGAACCGCCCCGCGGGCGTCGGCGGGGCGGGCCGCCGTGCCGTGGTGGCGGCCTTCGTGGGAGGCGGGATACTCCGTCACGCGTGTCGATTCCGTCCGTCCGGGGCTGCGCGCCGCGTCACTGGCCAGTGCGCCGGCAGTTGGGGATCAGCTGGGGCCAGGGCCTGCCGGGGGTGGCGCCGCTGCCGGTGACCTGCGGCGTGTCCCGTACGGGAGCGGATACCCGGAACCCGTGCTCCGGGAACGGAATCCGCACGGGCGTCCGTGCCGGTGACCTGTGGACAGCCCTGCTCGCGGTCCCGGCGGCCGGTTCCTGTCGGCCTGCCCACTGCGTCGTCCCACCCACGTTCACGGTCCAGCCGCCCCTCGATGACCTCGTTGACATCGTGTCAGACCAGTTGTGCGTGCCAAGAGTTGTCCGTAGAACCCGCACATTCGGACCGGTGCTCTCTTGCGGAGGACGATCCTACGGTTCCCCCAGGGGGGCGCATCAAGGGTCTCATGAGGACACGTGCGCGGGCGTACGGTCCCAGTCGGCCGGCAGCGCGGGAACCGGCCACGCCGGGTCCGGGCGCCAGTGCTGCCAGCCGTCCGAGAACGGTCGCCGCCAGTTCTCGATCGCCTCGACCGCCCGGTGCCCCGCGGAGCGCACCTCGGCCGCCTGTCCGGGGCTCATCAGGCCGACGGCCTGCGCCTGCGCGAACTCGTCCTCGTCGTGCCAGCGCCAGCTGCCGTCTGGGTACACCGACAGGTCGAGGAAGTGGTCCTCGGAGTCGATGCCCGCGGCCCAACGGGCGCGCGGCGCCTCCAGGTTCACGTACCAGTTGCGGAACCTCCAGCCCGGCTCCCAGAACAGCCACACCGACCACGGGTCGCCGGGGCGCGCCAGCTTCAGCACGCCCGTGCCGAACCAGCGGTCGCGCTGGAGGGTGCGGGGCTTGGTGTAGCGGGTGGCGAGCGGCTCGCGGTGCACGGGGGTGCCGTCGGCGAGTACGGGCTTCACGCATTCGGTGCCCGGCGCCATCCACACGGCGAGCAGCTCGTCGGTGTCCTGGACGACGGTGACCGGACGGCAGATGTGGAAGCCGTCGCCCCCGTTGGCGCGGTAGCGCCACAGGATCGGCTCACCGGGCGCCCAGCGCCCTCCACTCTCGGTCATCCGGTACGCGTCTGTCATGCACAGATATTAGGTGCCAACGGCATACGACGCTGCGGTGCGTATCACGAATACGCCAACTGGCCACGCGCGGTCACGGCCGTGTCATCCGAAGGACATCGAGCGCCTCGTCGAGCTGTTCCACGGTGAGGTCGCCGCGCTCCACATAGCCGCCGTCGAGCACGACCTCCCGGATGGTCCGCCGCTCGGCGAGGGACTTCTTGGCGACCTTGGCGGCCTCCTCGTAGCCGATGTACTTGTTGAGCGGCGTGACGACGGACGGGGAGGACTCGGCGTACTCGCGGGCGCGCTCGCGGTTGGCCGTGATGCCGTCGACGGTGCGGTCGGCGAGCAGCCGGGAGACGTTGGCGAGCAGCCGGATGGACTCCAGGACGTTCTTGGCGATCACCGGGAGCATCACGTTCAGCTCGAAGTTGCCCGCGGCGCCGGCCGCCGCGACCGTCGCGTCGTTGCCGGTCACCTGGGCCGCGACCATCAGCGTCGCCTCGGGAATGACCGGATTCACCTTGCCGGGCATGATCGACGAACCGGGTTGCAGATCGGGGAGGTTGATCTCAGCGAGGCCCGTACGGGGACCCGAGGCGGCCCACCGCAGATCGTTGGCGATCTTCGTGAGGCCGACGGCGATCGTGCGCAGCTGCCCGCTCGTCTCCACGATCCCGTCGCGCGCGCCCTGCGCCTCGAAGTGGTCGCGGGCCTCGGTCAGCGGCAGTCCCGTCGCGCGCGCGACCTCGGCGATCACGGCGCCGGAGAAGCCGGGCGGGGTGTTGATGCCCGTGCCGACCGCGGTGCCGCCCAGGGGGAGTTCGGCGAGCCGGGGGAGCGAGGCCGTGAGCCGCTCGACGCCGTAGCGGACCTGCGCCGCGTAGCCGCCGAACTCCTGGCCGAGCGTCACCGGTGTCGCGTCCATCAGATGCGTACGCCCCGACTTCACGACGTCGGCGAACTCGGCCGACTTCCGCTCCAGGGAGGCGGCCAGGTGATCGAGGGCCGGGATCAGGTCGTGGGTGACGGCGGCGGTGGCGGCGATGTGGATGGAGGACGGGAAGACGTCGTTCGACGACTGCGAGGCGTTCACGTGGTCGTTCGGGTGCACGTCACGGCCGAGGCGCTCGGTGGCGAGCGTGGCCAGCACCTCGTTGGTGTTCATGTTCGACGACGTACCGGAGCCGGTCTGGAACACGTCGATCGGGAACTCGTCGTCCCAGCGGCCCTCGGCGACCTCCTCGGCCGCCGCGGCGATGGCTTCGGCGATGTCCTTGTCGACCACCCCCAGCTCCGCGTTTACCGTCGCCGCCGCGCCCTTGATGCGGGCCAGCGCCTCGATGTGGGCACGCTCGATGCGCTGCCCGGAGATCGGGAAGTTCTCCACGGCGCGCTGCGTCTGGGCCCGCCACTTCGCGGCGGCGGGGACGCGGACCTCGCCCATGGAGTCGTGCTCGATGCGGTATTCGCCGGCGTTGTCGCTCATACCCCGTACAGCGCATACGACGGTGGGGTTGTTCCGGACCTCCGGAACAACCCCACCATCGTGTGATGCCTGCCGGTTACGAGAGGCCGGGGCCGCGCACCGGGATGTGCGTGAAGGTCGGCTCGGGCGCCGGGGCCTGGAAGAAGTCGTTGCCCTTGTCGTCGACGACGATGAACGCCGGGAAGTCCTCGACCTCGATCTTCCAGACGGCCTCCATGCCGAGCTCCTCGTACTCGACGACCTCGACCTTCTTGATGCAGTCCTGCGCGAGGCGCGCGGCCGGGCCGCCGATGGAGCCGAGGTAGAAGCCGCCGTGCGCGTCGCACGCGTCGGTGACCTGCTTGGAGCGATTGCCCTTGGCGAGCATCACCTTGGAGCCGCCCGCGGCCTGGAACTGCTCCACGTAGGAGTCCATCCGGCCGGCCGTCGTCGGGCCGAAGGAACCGGACGCGTAGCCCTCGGGGGTCTTCGCCGGGCCCGCGTAGTACACCGGGTGGTCCTTCAGGTACTGCGGCATCTCCTCGCCGGCGTCCAGGCGCTCCTTGATCTTGGCGTGCGCGATGTCGCGGGCGACGACGAGCGGTCCCGTCAGGGAGAGGCGGGTCTTCACTGGGTGCTTGGCGAGCTCGGCGAGGATCGCGTCCATCGGCTGGTTGAGGTCGACCTTGACGACGTCGCCCTCTTCCAGGTGCTCGTCCGTGGTCTCCGGCAGGAAGCGCGCCGGGTCCGTCTCCAGCTGCTCCAGGAAGACGCCCTCGGCGGTCACCTTCGCGACGGCCTGGCGGTCCGCGGAGCAGGACACGGCGATGGCGACGGGGCAGGAGGCGCCGTGCCGCGGCAGGCGCACCACGCGCACGTCGTGGCAGAAGTACTTGCCGCCGAACTGGGCGCCGATGCCGATCTTCTGCGTCAGCTCGAAGACCTTCTGCTCCAGCTCCTCGTCCCGGAAGCCGTGCCCGAGCTCGGAACCCTCGGAGGGCACGTTGTCCAGGTAGTGCGCGGAGGCGTACTTGGCGGTCTTCAGGGCGTACTCGGCGGAGGTGCCGCCCACCACGATGGCGAGGTGGTACGGCGGGCACGCGGCGGTGCCCAGCGAGCGGATCTTCTCCTCCAGGAACTTCATCATGGAGCCCTCGTTGAGGACCGCCTTCGTCTCCTGGTAGAGGAACGACTTGTTGGCGGAGCCGCCGCCCTTGGCCATGAAGAGGAACTTGTAGGCGTCGCCGTCCGTCGCGTAGAGCTCGATCTGCGCCGGGAGGTTGGAGCCGGTGTTCTTCTCCTCCCACATGTTCAGCGGGGCCATCTGCGAGTAGCGCAGGTTCAGGTTCTGGTAGGCGTCGTAGATGCCCTTGGAGAGCGCCTTCTCGTCCTCACCTTCGGTGAGGACGTTCTGCCCGCGCTTGCCCATCACGATGGCGGTGCCGGTGTCCTGGCACATGGGGAGGACGCCCGCGGCCGCGATGTTGGCGTTCTTCAGCAGGTCGAGCGCGACGAACTTGTCGTTGCTCGACGCCTCCGGGTCGTCGATGATCCGGCGCAGCTGCGCGAGGTGCGTCGGGCGCAGGTAGTGCTGGATGTCGTGGATGGCCTCCTCGGCGAGCTTGCGCAGCGCCTCCGGCTCGACCTTCAGGAACGTACGGCCGTCCGGCCCCTCGGCGGTGGAGACACCCTCGGAGGTCACCAACCGGTAGTTGGTGGTGTCCTCACCCTGGGGGAGCAGATCGGTGTACGCGAACTCAGGCATCTCGCCCATTCCTCACTCGACAGACAGCAGCTGGCATCCGTTGGCAGCGCCAACCAGCGTAGAACCTGGTCGGGCGGCCGAGCCTGTGAGGTAAGGCTCAGTTGGCTCCGGGGGGGGGCGCGGCAGGGGTCCCGCGACAGGGGGTGTCGCGATCTATCGCGTTTCGGTACTCTGCTGTCGTGGACCTTCAAAAGCGCCCTTCGCAGCCCGCGCCCAGCGCTCCCGAGGCGGAGCCGACCGACCTGCGCGCGTCCGATGCCGACCGCGACCGGATCGCGGACATCCTGCGCGAGGCGCTCGCGGAGGGCCGGCTCGACGCGGAGGAGCATGCCGAGCGGATCGACGGGGTCTACCGCGCCAAGACCGTCGGTGAGCTGGAGCCGCTGGTCCGCGATCTGCCGGGCACCCACTCCGCGCCCCGCCCCGCGCCCGCGCCTGGCCCCGTTCCGAACCAGCCGGCGCCCGGCACGGTCCCGCCGGTGGCCGACGAGAACCTGGTGGCGGTCCTCAGCTCCACGACGCGCAAGGGCCGCTGGCGGATCGGCCGCCGCACGCACGCGTACGCGATCTTCGGCAATGTGGAGATCGACCTCAGCGAGGCGATCTTCGAGTACCCGCAGATCTACATCAAGGCGGTCTCCGTGTTCGGGAACGTCGAGATCCGCGTCCCCGAGAACATCTCGCTGCGCGGCAGCGGCGCGGGCGTCCTCGGCAACTTCGAGGTGGACACGCTGGACGCGAGCGAGCCCCAGGCGCCCGTCGTGTACGTCGACGGCTACGCGGTCCTCGGGAACATCGAGGCGAAGCCGAAGCGCGGCAAGCTCATCCAGAACCTGGAGAAGCACCTGCGCAAGCACCTCGGCTGACGGCCGCGCCCGGCGGCGTCGGGCGGTGAACTTCCTTGTGCGCCCGGGAACTTCCGTGCTTCGGAACTCAGTGCATAGGAGCCGACACAGCGGGTAGAGCTTGCTGCATCGTCGCCCGCTCGCGAAAGCCGTCGTCAGCCGTCGTCAGGAGTAGACCGTGCTGCACCCGCCGCATCAGTCCCTGCAGGTCACCGCCGTACCGCAGCAGCGCGAGCCAGTCAGGGGCAGGGATCAGGACGCTCCATGGCACACGGAGGCGGTGTGCAGGCGCGACGAGGCGGGACTCTTCTTCGCCCCTTCCAAGGAACCGACCGCCGCGCGCCTCGCGCGCGAAGAGGCGGCCAAGCGGGTCTGCGCCCGCTGCCCCGTCATGGTCGAGTGCCGCGAACACGCCCTGCTCCAGCCGGAGCCGTACGGCGTCTGGGGCGGCCTCACGGCGGCGGAACGCCGGGTAGTTCTGGCGAGGAGGCGCCGCCGCGAGGTGGAACTGAAGAAGGCGCCGCGCACGGTGGCGGTTTGATCGGACCGCCTCACCGCGGCGAGGAAAATCCAGCCCCGCCGGCGATTGAGGCGCGGGGTCCGGGGCGGAGCCGCGAGGCGTCAACCACGGACCCCGGCAACCTACTTGGCCCGGTCGAAGTCGATCGCGCTGTAGGCCCGCAGCTTGCTCAACCGGTGCGTGGAGTCGATCTGCCGAATCGTCCCGGACTTCGACCGCATCACGAGCGACGACGTGTGCGCCCGCTGGGAGTCGTACCGCACGCCCCGCAGCAGCTCCCCGTCGGTGATCCCGGTGGCGACGAAGAAGATGTTCTCGCCGGAGACCAGGTCGTCCGTGGACAGCACGCGGTCCAGGTCGTGCCCCGCGTCGATCGCCCGCTGCCGCTCCGCGTCGTCCTTCGGCCACAGCTTGCCCTGGATCACGCCGCCCAGGCACTTGATCGCGCAGGCCGAGATGATGCCCTCGGGGGTACCGCCGATGCCGAGCAGCAGGTCGACGCCTGAGCCCTCGCGCACGGCGAGGATCGAACCGGCGACGTCGCCGTCCGAGATCAGCTTGATGCGGGCGCCGGTCTCCCGGACCTCCTTGATGATCCCCTCGTGCCGCGGCCGGTCGAGGATGACCACGGTGATGTCCTCGGGCGCGCGCTTCTTCGCCTTGGCGACGCGGCGGATGTTCACCGACACCGGCGCGTTGATGTCCACGTAGTCGGCGGCCTCGGGGCCCGTGACCAGCTTGTCCATGTAGAACACGGCGGACGGGTCGAACATCGTGCCGCGGTCGGCGGCGGCGAGCACGGCGATCGCGTTCGGCATGCCCTTCGCGCAGAGCGAGGTGCCGTCGATCGGGTCGACGGCGATGTCGACCTCGGCGCCGGTACCGTCACCGATGTGCTCCCCGTTGAAGAGCATCGGGGCCTCGTCCTTCTCGCCCTCGCCGATGACGACCACGCCGTTCATCGAGACGGTGGAGACGAGCGTGCGCATGGCGCGCACGGCCGCGCCGTCCGCTCCGTTCTTGTCGCCGCGGCCGACCCAGCGGCCCGCGGCCATGGCGGCGGCTTCGGTGACCCGGACGAGTTCCAGGGCGAGGTTGCGGTCGGGGGCCTCGGAAGGGACCTCGAGTTCGGACGGAAGCTGGTGATGCTCGGTCATCGAGACGCACCTTTCTGTTCCGGGATTCACCGGATTGTTCGGCTTCACCGGGATACGACGACGGCCGGACGAGGGGTTGGTATGGGAGGACTCTATCGTCAGTCCGACAATCTGAGCAGACTGCCCCACGGATGAGCGGGGCGGTCGATGTCGGACCGCGCGAATCCGGACCTCCCGGCAGAGATCATCCGGCGACCTGCGACGATGGGGCGCGTGGCAGCAAGAAACGGTAAGAAAACGGTCGGCAGCCTGGTCCTCTCGCTCGGCGTCTGCGTCCTCGCGGCCGGCGTGATCTACCTCTTCGTCCCGCACGACGACTCCGGGCAACCGCAGGTCAAGCGCGTCGACTACAAGGTCGAGCTGTCGACGGCCCGCCGTGCGGCGCCGTACCCGGTGGCCGCGCCGACGGGCCTCGCGCATGACTGGAAGCCGACCTCCGTGCGCTACCAGGGCACCGCGAACGACGCGTGGCACCTCGGGTTCCTCGACCCGGAGGGGCAGTACGTCGCCGTCGAGCAGGCGACCGGGCGGTCGAAGGGGTTCATCAACGAGGCGAGCCAGGGCGCCTCGGCGACCGGCCGCACGCAGCGGATCGGCGACGAGACCTGGGAGCGCTACAAGGGCGAGAAGTACAACGCCCTGGTGCTGAAGCAGCAGGGCTCGACCACGCTCGTGACCGGCACGGCCGACTTCGGCCAGCTGACGAAGATGGCCGAGGCGCTGGAGATGAAGCGCGAGAAGGCGTAGGCGCTCCGCCGGGGTCCCGGTGACGGCCGCGCCGTGGGTCCGGCCGCTGGAGGAGCGGCCGTGCCGAGGTGGCGCTTGCGCAGTTCCCCGCGCCCCTTCGGGGCGCTCCCCACGCATGAGGAAGGGCCCCGGGCTTCTGCCCGGGGCCCTTCCTCATGTCTGCGGTGTCGCTCAGATCGTGGTGATGACCTGCTCCTGCTCCAGGCGCGGGGAGCGCGGGAACCAGGCGTCCTCGCCCGGCTTGCCGATGTTGATGACCATCAGCGGGGTGTGGTCGTCGTCCAGGAACTCCTTCTGGACACCGGCGAAGTCGAGGCCGGTCATCGGGCCGGCGGACAGGCCCGCGGCGCGGATGCCGATGATGAAGTAGGCGGCCTGAAGCGTCGCGTTCAGCGTGCCGGCCTGCTCGCGGACCGGGCGCTCGGAGAAGAACATGTCCTTGATCGCCGGGGCGTGCGGGAAGAGCTGCGGGAGCTCCTCGTGGAACTCGTGGTCCGCGGAGAGGATCGCGACCAGCGGGGCGGCGGCGGTCTTGGGCTGGTTGCCCTCGGCCATGTGCTTGACGAGGCGCTCGCGGGCCTCGGGGGAGCGGACCAGGGTGATGCGCAGCGGCGACTGGTTGAAGGCGGTCGGGCCGTACTTGACCAGGTCGTAGATCGCCGCGACCTGCTCGTCGGTCACGGGCTCCGAGGAGAACGTGTTCGCGGTGCGGGCCTCGCGGAACAGCAGGTCCTGCGCGGCGGGGTCAAGAACGAGAGACATGGATCAACCTTCTCGGTGCGACGGTCACGGCTGCGGCGATCCGTTTGTCCGGATCGGCCCACACGAAGACCGTACGCCGATGAGGTTCAATGTTCAACCAAACGCTTCGTGACGCTCTTCACAAGGGGACGCCCCCGGTCACTCCTCCTCTTCCGCCGCTTCCTCCTCCTCGTCGTCCCCGGCCTCCTCGGCGAGCGCCGCGTCCAGGCGGGCGCGCGCGCCGTCCAGCCAGCGGCGGCACACCTTCGCCAGCTCCTCGCCGCGCTCCCACAGCGCCAGCGACTCCTCCAGAGAAGTGCCGCCGGCCTCCAGGCGCCGTACGACATCGATCAGTTCGTCCCGCGCCTGCTCGTAGCCGAGCGCCTCGTCGGCCGCCTTGGTCGTCATGTCCTGGTCCGTCCTCATGCTTCGGTTGCTCGTACGGTGAATTCGCCCTCGGCGACGCGGGCCCGCAGCTCCTCGCCCGCCGCCACCTCGTCCGGCGCGCGCACCACGTGCCCGTCCGGCTTCTGGAGCACCGCGTACCCCCGCTTCAGGGTGGCCGCGGGGGAGAGCGCGACCACGCGCGCGTGCGTGTGCGTCAGCTCGGACTCGGCGCGGTCCAGGAGGTGGCCGAGGGTGCGGCGGGAGCGCTCGGTCAGCGCGGCGATCTGCTCCTCGCGCTCGTCGACCATGCGGTGCGGGTCCTCTATCGAGGGCCGGGCGAGCGCCGCCGCGAGACCCCGCTCCTCCCGCTCCAGGAGCCCCTCGACACTGCGCCTGGCCCGGTCCCGCAGCCAGCGCACCCGCTCGTACTCCTCGCCGACGTCCGGCACGACCTTCTTCGCCGCGTCCGTCGGCGTCGAGGCCCGCAGGTCGGCCACGTAGTCGAGCAGCGGGTTGTCCGGCTCGTGGCCGATCGCGGAGACGACGGGCGTACGGCAGGAGGACACCGTCCGCACCAGCTGCTCGTCGGAGAACGGGAGCAGGTCCTCCACGCTGCCGCCGCCGCGCGCCACGATGATCACGTCGACGTCGTCGACCGCGTCCAGTTCCTTGACGGCCTGGACGACCTGCGAGACCGCGTGCACGCCCTGCACCGGTACGTTGCGCACCTCGAAGCGGACGGCGGGCCAGCGGTGCCGCGCGTTCTCCAGCACGTCGCGCTCCGCGGCCGAGGCGCGGCCGCAGACCAGGCCGATGAGCTGCGGCAGGAACGGCAGCGGCTTCTTGCGGTCGTCCGCGAAGAGGCCCTCCGCGGCAAGGGACTTCTTCAGCTGCTCCAGGCGCGCGAGCAGCTCACCGACGCCGACCGGGCGGATCTCCGCGGCCCGCAGTGAGAGCTGCCCGCGCGGCGCGTACCACTCCGGCTTCGCGTGCACGACGACGCGGGAGCCCTCGCGCACCACCTCCGCCACCGCGTCGAACACCTGCCGGTAGCAGGTCACCGACACCGAGATCTCGTGCGACGGGTCGCGCAGCGTCAGGAACACGACGCCCGCGCCCGGTCTGCGGGACAGCTGCGTGATCTGCCCCTCGACCCACACGGCGCCGAGCCGGTCGATCCATCCCCCGATGAGCCGCGACACCTGGCCGACGGGCAGCGGGGCGTCCGCGGACGTGTTGACAGCCATGCCGTGAGCGTAGTCGCAGGCACCGACAACGCAGGTGGTCCCGGGTGCGGGTGCCCCGGAACGGATTCAGTCGGCCGTGCCGCCGTCCCGCGAGGGCAGCGACGGCTCCCGGCCCCGCTGCGCCGCCAGCACCACGAGCCCCACGACCAGCCAGATCGCGCCGACCACCTGAGCCGTCGGGGACGCCTCCACGATCACCGCGATCGTGATCGCCGCACCGATCACCGGGATCACGAGGTGCCGCCACCAGCTCACGGCCCCGCCCCGGCGGCGTACCGCGAAATACCCCACCACGCTCGCGTGCAGCAGCGTGAAGGCCGTCAGGGCGCCGATGTCGACGACCGAGACCAGGTGGTCCATGCCGTCGTCCCGGCTCGCCGCCCACACCGCGGCGACGAGCGTGATCACCGCGGCGAGCAGCAGCGCCACCCGCGGCACCCCGGAGTACGTGCGCGACAGGGCCTTCGGCAGCCGCCGGTCGCGGGCCATCGCGAAGAGCAGCCGCCCGGCCGCCGCCTGCCCGGCGAGCGCCGCGAACGCCGCGCCGATCGCCTTGCTCACCGCCACCAGGTCGTGCAGCCACCCGCCCACCGACGCGTCCACGGCGTCGTAGAAGGCGCTGCCCTGCTTGGCCGGTTCGGCGGCGAGCTGCGCCGACGAGGTGGGTTCGAGCAGCGCGACCAGGTAGGTCTGCACGACGAACAGCACACCCGTGAAGACGAGGCAGAACAGCACCGCCCGCGCGACCTTCGCCGAGCCCCCGGTGACCTCCTCCGCGAACGAGGCGATGGCGTCGAAGCCCAGGTAGGAGAGGACCGCCACGGACACCGCGCCGATCACCGCCGACAGCGCGAACGCGCCCTGCGTGCCGTCGCCGGTCAGCGGGGACAGCCAGTCGCGCTGTGGCCCGTCCGTGGCGAGGACCACGACCGCCGAGACCACGAAGACCAGCAGCACCACGATCTCAAGGGCCAGGACCGCGAACCCGACCCGCGCCGCGGCCCGCACGCCCCACAGGTTGAGCAGCGTCGTGACGACCACCGCGACCGCCGTCCACACCCACTGGGAGACCGAGGGCACGAGGGAGTTCATCGCGATGCCCGCGAAGAGGTACGCGACCGCGGGGATCAGCACGTAGTCGAGCATCGCCATCCAGCCCGCGATGAACCCGGGGCCCTTTCCGAGACCCGCGCGCGCGTAGGCGAAGACCGAGCCCGCCTGTGGGGCCACCTGGACCATCTGTGCGTAGCTGAACGCGGTGAACGCCATCGCGATCGTCGCGACGATGTAGACGAGGGCGACCGCGCCGTGCGATTTCGCGTCCAGGGTGCCGAAGACGCCGACGGGCGCCATGGGGGCGATGAAGAGGAGCCCGTAGACGACGAGGTCCCGGAACCCGAGACTGCGCCGCAGCGCGGTCTCCTCGTGAGTGGTGTCGGCAGTGCTGTCGGCGGACATGGAGCCTCCGTAGATCGCGCAGACCTCCAGTCTCCCCACCGGGACGATCTTTGGCGCCCTGGGGTCGCCCTTACGATGGGGAGCATGACTGCAACTCCCGGCCCGCCGCCCGCCACCACCCCAAGCGGAGACGCTCCGCGTCGCAGTGACAACCGCCGCGTCCTGCTCGCCGCCCCCCGGGGTTACTGCGCCGGTGTGGACCGTGCCGTGATCGCCGTCGAGAAGGCCCTCGAGCAGTACGGGGCCCCCATCTACGTCCGCCACGAGATCGTGCACAACAAGTACGTCGTGGAGACCCTGGAGCGGAAGGGCGCCATCTTCGTCGAGCAGACGGAGGAGGTGCCCGAGGGCTCCATCGTGATGTTCTCGGCGCACGGTGTCGCACCGACCGTCCACGAGGAGGCCGAGCGCGGCAAGCTCGCCACCATCGACGCCACCTGCCCCCTGGTGACCAAGGTTCACAAGGAGGCGATCCGCTACGCCCAGGACGACTTCGACATCCTCCTGATCGGGCACGAGGGCCACGAGGAGGTCATCGGCACGTCCGGCGAGGCCCCCGAGCACATCACGCTCGTCGACGGCCCCGAGGACGTCGCCAAGGTCGAGGTCCGTGACCCGGAGAAGGTCGTCTGGCTGTCCCAGACGACGCTGTCGGTCGACGAGACGATGGAGACCGTCGGTGCCCTGAAGACCAAGTTCCCCGGCCTCGTCTCGCCGCCCAGCGACGACATCTGCTACGCGACCCAGAACCGTCAGCTCGCCGTGAAGCAGATGGGCGCCGATTCCGACCTCGTCATCGTCGTCGGCTCGCGCAACTCCTCGAACTCCAAGCGGCTCGTCGAGGTCGCCAAGCTGGCCGGCGCCAAGGACGCGTACCTCGTGGACTACGCCTCGGAGATCGACGAGTCCTGGCTGGACGGCGTCACGACCGTCGGCGTCACCTCCGGCGCCTCCGTCCCCGACGTCCTCGTCGAGGAGGTCCTGGAGTACCTGAAGCAGCGCGACTACGCCGACGTGGAGATCGTGAAGGCGGCCGAGGAGTCGATCACGTTCTCGCTGCCCAAGGAGCTCCGCCGCGACCTGCGCGCCGAGGCCGAGTCGCTGGTCGGCGGCGCCGGGGAGTCCGCTTCCGAGAAGTGACTGTAGGTCTCCCGTCGTAACGTGGAGTCATGCAGATCTTCGGTGTGGACATCGGCGGATCCGGGATCAAGGGTGCCCCGGTCGACCTGGAGCGCGGCGATCTCGCCCAGGAGCGGCACAAGGTGCTGACCCCGCACCCGGCCACGCCCGATGGCGTGGCCGACGGGGTCAGACAGGTCGTCGAGCACTTCGCCGACGCCCGGCCCGACCGGGTGGGCATCACGTTCCCCGGCGTCGTCACGGGCGGCTCGACGATCCGTACGGCGGCCAATGTCGACAAGAGCTGGATCGACGTGGACGCGCGGGCCCTGCTGAGCAAGAAGCTCGGCGGGCTCCCGGTCACGGTGCTCAACGACGCGGACGCGGCGGGCGTCGCCGAGATGCACTTCGGCGCGGGCCGCGGCCGCAAGGGCACCGTGCTCCTGCTCACCTTCGGCACGGGCATCGGCAGCGCCCTGTTCAGCGAAGGCGTCCTGGTGCCGAACACGGAACTGGGCCACCTGGAGCTGAACGGGCACGACGCCGAGAAGCACGCGTCCACGAAGGCGAGGGAGGACCACGACCTCAGCTGGGAGCACTGGGCGCACCGCGTGCAGAAGTACCTGGCGCACGTGGAGATGCTCTGCTCGCCCGAGCTGTTCATCATCGGCGGCGGCATCAGCCGCAAGGCGCACAAGTTCCTGCCGCTGATCAAGGGCATCAAGGCCGAGATCGTCCCGGCCGAGTTGCAGAACAACGCCGGGATCGTGGGCGCCGCGATGGCCGCATCGCGCGCGTAGTGCCTCGGTGCGGGCGGTCTACGCGGTACGCCGCCGCGGCCCCGGCGCCTGGGACGAGGACTTGTCGGCGGGTGCCTGCCGCCCGCCGGCCCGGCGCACCGCGGCCCGCCGTGCCATGAGCCGCACCTTCCGCACCGTCACGAGCACACCGGTGACGAGCGTCCCGCCGTACAGCCAGATCGCGTTCATGGCGAGCGTCGTCGCGAGCCCCATGAACTGCTGGCCGAGCCCGCCCGTGCCCTCGGAGATCGGCACGATGCCGACGGCGAACGCGATCGGCGCCACGACCGGCGCCGTCACCAGGTCCGCATTGCGCACCCACACCGCCGTAAGCCCGCTGACCAGCAGGAACATCACGCCGAAGAACGCGCCGGAGCTCCCGAACAGCAGCCGGTCGAGGAAGCCGGCCAGGAGCATCGCGGCGATGCAGAACAGCCCGCTGCCCCGCCCGGTGAGCCGTGGGTTCGGAAAGCGGAGGGACCGGCGCGGGCCACCGGAGGGCGGCCGGACCGAGCGGGCGGCCCGGTACACGGTGGCCGACTCGGCGGACGGCGCGGCACCGTCCTGATCGCCCTGCGCCTGCGGCGGAAGCGGGGCGGTGCGGCGGGGCCTGGCCTGCGGGGTACGCGTCCTGGGTTGCTCCACAAGGCCAAGATAGATGCGCTTATGTGCCCAATGGCCCATGGGACACGCCCTTTGGCAGAGCTTGACCGCACTTGGCGCAAGTATGTCGGGTCGGGCGAGGCCGTAGACTGGTGGACTGCCCAGCCCCACACCCACCCACACCACGTACGGGAAGTCGCAACGTGTCGCTCACGATCGGAATCGTCGGTCTGCCGAATGTCGGCAAGTCGACCCTGTTCAACGCCCTGACCAAGAACGACGTGCTCGCGGCCAACTACCCGTTCGCCACGATCGAGCCGAACGTCGGTGTGGTCGGCGTTCCGGACACCCGCCTCACCAAACTGGCCGAGATCTTCAGCTCTCAGAAGGTCCTCCCGGCCACCGTCGACTTCGTCGACATCGCGGGCATCGTGCGCGGCGCCTCCGAGGGCGAGGGCCTGGGCAACAAGTTCCTGGCGAACATCCGCGAGTCCGACGCGATCTGCCAGGTCATCCGCGCCTTCCAGGACGAGAACGTCGTGCACGTCGACGGCAAGGTCGCGCCCAAGAACGACATCGAGACGATCAACACCGAGCTGATCCTCGCCGACCTCCAGACCATCGAGAAGGTCCTCCCGCGCCTCCAGAAGGAGTCGCGCATCAAGAAGGACATCGCCCCGAAGGTCAAGGCGGTCGAGGCGGCCAAGGAGATCCTGGAGCGGGGCGACACGCTCTCCTCCCAGGGCATCGTCCAGGGCTCCGGCAACGAGGAGCTCCTGCACGACCTGCACCTCCTCACGACGAAGCCCTTCCTCTACGTCTTCAACGTCGACGAGGACGAGCTCACGGACGACGCCTTCAAGGCCGAGCAGAGCGCCCTCGTGGCCCCCGCCGAGGCGATCTTCCTCAACGCCAAGCTGGAGGCGGACCTCGCCGAGCTCGACGAGGAGGAGGCCCTCGAACTCCTCCAGTCCGTCGGCCAGGAGGAGCCCGGCCTCGCCACGCTGGCCCGCGTCGGCTTCGACACCCTGGGCCTCCAGACCTACCTGACGGCAGGCCCCAAGGAGTCCCGCGCCTGGACCATCAAGAAGGGCGCCACGGCCCCCGAGGCGGCCGGTGTCATTCACACCGACTTCCAGAAGGGCTTCATCAAGGCCGAGGTCATCTCCTTCGCCGACCTGGTCGAGACGGGCTCGGTCGCCGAGGCCCGCGCGGCGGGCAAGGCCCGCATGGAGGGCAAGGACTACGTGATGCAGGACGGGGACGTGGTGGAGTTCCGCTTCAATGTGTGATCGGTGAATCACTGCACGTTAATGCAATGCGTGCGTCCGGGGTTGAGCCCTCTCGGGAGCTCGGCCCCTTCCATGCTGGGCGAGCGATCCTCTTCGACCCGTCGCGTACCGGCGGCGATGTCGACAGGCCACCGACCCGGTGGACTGGAGGCTGTCGTGGCGCTCTGACGTGCTGATACTCCGTGCTGTCGAGGTGGTCTTCCCATCTCGAATCCCGATGCCGTGTGAGGTCCCGTTCTCCCGTGGACGGTGGTCAGGCAGGCGGCGATCCGCTCGGCCGGTTGACCAGAACCGGCAGTTGTCACGTCGATCCAGCTCACGTCTGCGTACCGAGAGTGCAGTCGATGAGCCAGTTCACTGCTCACCATTGTTTTCCCGATGCCCACTCGCCCGTTGAGTACGACCGGTACGCCGTTGTCTGCCCGGTCCAGATACCCGGGAAGCACATCGTCCACCAGTTCGGACCGTCCGAGGAAACTCGGATCGCGGTGCGGGAGCGCAAAACTCTCGTTCATCTGTGCATGTCCCTGAGCCACTCGCTGTTCGACTTCAGATACCGCAGATTGACCCATTCCTGGGCGAGGCGATCTTCGCCGCACAACAGCGCAGTCGCCATGGCCTGGTGCGAAGGATCAAGCCATCGGACTCGGCCGGTTGCCTGTTGCGTCGTAAGGCGTCTCTCCTTGCGCGGCAACGGGGTGCCGGTGCCAAGCAGCGCGTCATAGAGCCCGACCGCAGGCAGAACTGCGGGGAGATCGTTGTCCTTGGCGGCCTCCTCGGCGGCCGCCGCCGGGATTGATAATCCGGTCGGGTCGAGGTCGCCGAAGTAGCGGATCTCCGCGATCTTGCCGCGTCGAAGCATCTTGACACCGGCGAGTGAGGCCAAGAACGAACTTCCCATCCCGCAGGCCACGTAGCCGACTGCGTGGTCCTTCATCCCGTCCAACGCCTCTATCAACGACCAGCATGTGGTGACGTTCTCTACGACCAGGAGAACGTCACCGTCGCCGATGCGCCCGTAGTAACCGTCGCTCTCTGCGATGAGTCTCTCGGTGAGGATTTGAGGCGGCGCCGAATACATTTGCAATAGTTTGTACAGAGCTTCCCGGTCTGAGAAGAACGGACCGCCCAACTCGTCGAACGCCTTTTCTTCGGCATCGAACCATCCCGAATAGATGCGACTACCGAAGATGTCAAGAGCACGCTCACGCTTCGGTGCAGGTTTCATATCAGGCTCGGAGAGGAACCAGTTGTTGACCGCGCGGTAGCCGATCCGGGTCCTGGGCGCGGCGTTGTCCCAGTACCCGGCCACCTTGCGCATGCTCGGATGCAAGGGTGGAAGCGGCTCCCGCACCTTCTTCGCCGCCTGGTGGGTGGGCAGCACCCACACGCCCTTCGGCAACGGAATTCTCTCCCCGTCGTCGCCCTTCATCGCCGTGATGGCCCCGCACTCGTACAGCTCGTCCAGATGACGTCTCAGAACCACCGACTCCAGCTCGTCCTCCACCTTCGGATGGGGCACCGTACGGAAGACACGGCGCAACTCCGGCAGTGAGACGCTCGTCTTACGCGTGCCGTCCCACTTCTTCTGCGAACGGGCGTGTTCGTGAAGCGCGCTCAGCAGCTCACGCGCGGGACGACTCAGATCGGTCAACGCTCTCTTCCTCGGGATCCTGGTGGTGGTTGTGCTCTGCGTCGGCACGGGCGTGGTACCTGATGGACGTGATCACCGGGCTCTCGCCCTCCTCAAGAGGCTCGAGGAGATGTTTTCTCCTGTCGCCCACGACGGTGAGGTACATGCGGTGTGCGCGTAGGTCGGCGTCATTGCGGAGACGGATGACGAGCGGGAAGGAGTCCAGGACCGCCAGGTCGTTCAGCCCTGTGGTGTAGACGAGTTGGACACCCAGCGCACGGGCGACCGACTGCTGAAGCCTCAACAGATAACCGGCCGAGGCGCGACCGATCGGGTTGTCCAGGAACAGCACGCCCGAGTTCCGGCGCTGCTGCACCCTGCCCTTCTCGTTCGCGCGCAGCGCTGCCATGGTGCAGTAGAGGACGATGGCCGCGGTCAGCACCTGGCCGCCCGAGAAGAGGTCTTTCATGGCCGAGACGGGCACCCGTTCCGTCCGTAGAACGGCGTCCGGTTTGAGGATCCGCACCCGGAACCCCTTAGGAGCCACTGCTTCGGTCACGCCGCGTAACAGCAAGGCCAGGCCGTCCCGTTTGATCTCTTTTCTGTGGATCACGGCTTCGGCGGTCTCGTCCACGACGGTGCCGAGCCGGTCCTCCAGTGCCTGTTCGGAGACCTCGGTGAAGCGGATCCGCAGGAATTCCTGCTCGGACCACTCCTGCAGCCCCCTGGGCAGCCGGGAAAGGGACTGCGCCCGCTTCAAGGTCCGCAGTGCCTCCTGCACCTGCTGGCACAGCTGGAGCACGATCTGCCGGCGGTGCCGTTCGATGGAGTCCAGGTCCACGGTGAGGCTACGCAGTCTGGGGCGAAGGCTAACGCTCCATTCGGCCGCCCGCGCCGGCAGTTCGGCACGAGGACAGGACTGGATGACGGTGCGGCTGGGGGAGGGCAGCCCCCCGAACCGCGCGTCCGCGGCGAACCCGACCAACTGGTCGGTCAGCGTTCGTTCTTCGGCGAGTGCCGTCTCGACCTTTGTCCCGATCCGGTCGTACTCGGTCTTCAGTACGGTGTGCCGGTCCCGGGCGGCCGAGACACCGCCCTCGTACGGTATGTCGTCTTCGCGGGGCTCACCCGACCGGGACAAGACGGTGATCAGGTCCGTGAAGTTCTTCGCGGAGGAGCGCAGGGCGGCGGCGGTGCGCTCGGCACGCTCGCTGTGGTAAGCGAGTTCGCGCCGGATACGTTCTGCCTCGTCCCGATCGTGCTCCGCTGCCTCGATCAGACGCATACCGTGTAAGACGTGCAGAGGCGGGCCGTAGGGAGCGAGGTCCACGTCGGTGAGCGGTTCCGGAAAGTCTTTGAGGACCGCTCGGTGTTCCGCGACGCTCGCGTCCGCCTCGGACAGTGAGGTCTGGCAGTCAGAGACCGCCTGTTCGGCACGGCGTTGAGCGGCGGCCCGGCACGCGCCGTCCACTCCGTCAGGACCGTTCAGCAACGCCTGGGCGGCTGCTTGCGTTTCGGGAGAATCATCACCCAGCTCCTGCGCCGCTTGCTTCTCGCGTTGCTCCGCCTGACGCATGTCGAGGAGCAGGTCGGCACCGACAGATGCGCGTTCGTACTCGATGGCCGCAGCCTCGTAGGCACGGCGCAGCACGGGGAGCGGTTCCGCCGGAACCTCTGTCCTGTTCTCCGTAACGGCGTCGGCGCCCGGAAGCTCATTCAGTTCGGCGGTCATACGGTGTGCGGAGCCGGTCAGACGGTCCATCGTGCGCACGTGCTCGGCGCTGGCGGCCCGGTGACTTTCGGCAGCTGTTTCCGCCTGCTGAGCGGCCTCTCGTGCTCGAACCTCCGCCGTCCGAGCCTGGTCCACAGCGGTCTGCCAGTCGGGGATCCGCTCTTCCTGGCTGGCCAGCCCACTCAACGTGGACTTACGGGTTTCCAGTGCCGACTGCGCCGTACGAAGCGGCGGAATGGCTTCGCGGATGGCCTTGAGACGGGCGGCTGCAACCTCTCGCTTCTCGGTCTGCTCGGTCAGCGCCTCCTGGGCCTCGTCGTGAGCCTGCACCCGGACGGTGACGATCTCACGCAGTTCGGCGAGCCTTCCTTCAGGGAAGTCCACCCGCCACTCCTCTAGGCGGTTGAGTAGCGAGAGAAACATACGTTGCCGAGCGTCCCACTCGGCGATCCGCGCGCGGTGTTCGTCATGACGACGACCGAGGGCGAGCCGCTCCTCCGCGGCTGCTCTCTCGTCGTACAGCGCCGGATGCGGAGGCACCACGAAATCCAGCCCGGAGAGTGATGCGTCGGGTTCGTGCATGTCCGTGGTGGTGCCCAGCGCCACCAGCGTGCTGGGCCACAGCTTCCGGGCGACCAGGATCTCCGTTGCCCGCGCCGTCTGCTCGGGATCGTTCAGGAGTACACCCGTGACCAGATGCGGCACGCGCTCGATGAGCGCACGGCGCTGCTCGACCCGGGGCAGACCGGCGAGGTAGTCCCAGCCGGTATAGGCGTCGACACCGGCTTCTCGCAAAGTCTCGCACGCTTCCGCGGCCTCCGGGGAGGGCGGCAGTAGTTCGTTCGTCTCCAACGCGAGCCTGGCACGTTCGTCACGGACCATGGCGATACGGATCTCAGTCCTTGCCACATCCGCGGCGTCACGTCGCTGAGCGAGCTTGCCCACCAGCCTGGGAGCGTCCACCTCAAGGTCGAGACGTTCGATGTCCAGGAGTGCGAGCGGCTGGATCTCCGCTTCCAGGGCACGGGTGCGCTCATCGGCTCTCGTCCAGTCACGGCGGGCCAGATCAAGAGAGTGCCGGGCCTCGGCCAAAGTCTGCTCAGCGGCTCGGCAAGCTCGGTGGGCGGCATCGTGAAGCCCCGCCGCGTCCTCGGCGGCGGATTCCAGACGGGATATCTCCTCAGCGTTCTTACGGGCCTCCTCCTCGGCTTGCCGCGCGGCGTCACGAGCCGTCACGCCGTCGCTCAGCAGACCGTCGCGCACAGCGTCCGCGAGGTCGTCCCGCACTTCCTGGATACGGGTGTCGAGCGCCTTGGCCTGCGCCCGGTGCTCGGCAGCCAGGCCGACGGCCGCGTTGTGCTCGGTCTGAGCCTGCTCGGACAGCGTGCGTTCGCTCTCTGCCTGCTGCCGCGCCGTCTCCGCCTGCTCAGTGAGGCGCCGTGACATGGTGCGCAATGCCCCGACGAGAACCTCCAGCGCGGCGTCCCGGGCCTGAAGTGCCGGAAGGGCGGCTTCCTCAGTACGCCGGACCAGCTCACGCAACCGGTTCGCGTTGGCGGTCGCTTCCAGGCTCTTGGCCAGGCGGGGTACGACCTTCCAGGCGCGTTCGGTCTCCTGTGCTCGGTTCCACGCGGCGCGGGCCTTCTGCTGTTCCTCCTCGGTTTCGGCCAGCTTCAACAAGGCTGTGAGGCGGCCCAGTTCACGGGCTGCGGCCGCGAGCTTCTCGTGGTGGAGCACGGCCCGCCGCAGGTCGCCGCCAAGGCGTTTGGCAACCTCTTCGCTCGCCTTGGCGGCCTCGACCTCACGGAACGCGCGTACCTTCACCGAACGGACAAAGGCGTCCAGCGTCTTCCTCGCGGCCCGCTGTTCCTCCTGGGCAGTGAGAGCGGTGATGTGGATGCCGGCCAGCGGTTCGAGGAACTCCAGCGCGCCGGCCACGAAGTCCCGTTCCAAGGTCAGCGCACCACGCCTGCCGAGCTTGTCGCCGTAGGAGTTCAGCAGGTTGGCGAGATCCTGTGCCGGTCCGGTGGGCACCACGGCTGATAACAGGAACTCTACGAAAGCAGCGTCGCTGGCGAAGGAGAAGACGTCGGCCGCCTCACCTTCCCCGGCGTTCATTGCCCGTTGGTAGCGGAAGAGTTCGGGATCCAAGCCGAGGTCTGTGAGTCGTTCTGTCCACTCGGATTGAACGCGGAAATGATTGAACTCAAGTTCAGGATCAGCCCGTTGGGCCTCGTCGAGTTCGCCGATGAAGTCGGCCAGCCGCAGATATCGTCCGTCCTCGGCCACGGGGAGGGTGTCGAGTGTGGTCCCCCGTGTAGGGCGGAAGTGGTACCAGCGTTCCATCAAGTTGGACGGGTCCTGAGTCGCCTTGAGGTGGCGCCACTCGGCGACTTTGCCGGTCACCAGTCGACGCCCGCTGCGGGTGTGTGTCCATTCCAGCGCGATGTGGGCCACATCGTTGTCGAGTACGAATCCGCTCAGCGCGCGAGGATCACGGGTACCCACCACTTGACGGCGTCCGGGCAGCAGGACTGAGAAGATCAGCTTGATCAGTACGGACTTGCCGCCGCCGTTCTCAAGGAAGAGCACCGTGGCCGGGGAGGGGCGCCGGACAGGTTGCTCGTCCCTGACACTGAACAAGGTGGCGGGGCGGTCGGCGATGGGGTCTCCGACGCCGCTGAGGTCCAGGAGAACGTTCTCGTAGCGCGCCGCCTTGGGCCCGACGGACTGCAGGAGCACTCGGGACAGTTCATACATCCTCCGGAGCCTCCGCCACGGTTCCCAGTCCGGTCGTCACAGCCATGGGAAGGACCACGCCCAGCGCCACCAACTCCTCGAAAGCGCTGGTGGCCGCAAGTTCACGCACCTGAAGCTGGTAACGCCGTGTGGTCTGAAAGACGTCCTCGCCGGGTTTCTTCATCGGCGTCAGGAAGCCCTGCTCCGCGAGGAAGTTCAGAGCTCGGGAAACCATGCCCTTGGTGGTGTTCATCGCTCGACGCTTGTCCTTGGTGGGGAATGCCTCCGGACGGTTGGCATACGCGTGCCACGCCAATTCCAGTTCCGGTGCGTCACTGGGTACGTCGGCCGACTCCTCACGGGACGCCGCTTTTTCACGCAACCGGTCGCAGGCTTCGCGAACGACAGCGTCGACCACGTCGACACTGACCCTGCCGACGTACTCGTCTTCGGCGAGGTCGTTCGGCCGGGGAAAGGACACCGCGGCGACAGCAAGGTGAATGATGCCGTGCAGAAAGCGCTCGGCGTAGCCGCCTTCCTTCTGAGTGCGGCGGGCGTAGGTCTCCATCCTGGTCTCGAACGGAGAACCGCCGTCGGCCGCGATCGCGAGGCCGATGTCCTCGTGTTCCCCCAGCACCCTGAGCCCCAGACCGGCGGCGATCCGTCCGGTCAACGTTCGGAACGCGCCGTCGTGCCGGTAGCGGCGCAGAAGCTCTCGATAGGCGTTGTCGCGACTCGGCAGCAGCCGAGGGCGCATCGCGAAAGCGAGCAGCTGCGCGGCCTGCTCGGCGTCATCATCCGTGAAGCGAGATCTCATCACCGAACTCCTCGGGCCGAGCCGTACCTGGCTCCTCCGATCCTGGAACGACTGGCCTTACCACTGCTTTCGTGAGCCACAGTTCATCGCCGCCGAACTGCGGGCTGTGCAGGGGATCCCCGGTGGGTACGGCGATCAACACCTCAGGTACGTGCTCACGTACCGCGTCACCGACGGACGGGTTGAAAGCGTGTGCCGCCCGATGCATCACCAGCCGGGCGACCTGGGGCTCATGGCGGCGCGCACGTGCGAGCAAGTTGCTCAGGGACGCGGAGCCACCGGGCAGGGAGAGGATCTCGCTCGCTAGCCTGAAATGTTCGGGAGTGAACAATTCCCGTTCCGGTACGGGGGCGAACTGAGGATCTCGGACCTCGCCGGCGAATCTCTCGGGCTCCGAGGGCCGTTGCAGGAGACGCTCCACAAGTGACGGTAGCGTGAGAACTTCGGGGGGTGCCGGGGCGACCGCCCCACGGAAGAAGTCGTACACCGGCCCGAGTGCTTTGCCCACAGGAAGTCCAAGTAGCGGTACCAGTAGTTGTCCGTGCAAGTGGAGCGCGGCGCGCTGTGGTTCGCCGGAGAACAGCTGACGGTCCTGTTCGGAACGGAACTGATCGCCCGCTTCCTGTACGGCTTTCTGGAGCTGCATATGACGGCGGATGCAGTCGCGCACGATCTCCACGAGCTCCGCTGCCCTCTGCTTGTGGCGCGGATCGTCAGAGTCGTCCCGCGCGGCGGTGATATTGGTCAGGATGGCGTGTTCCGCCGTGTAGCGGCCCTCGATGTGCTCAAGCGCGTCCAACAGCAGGTCTGGTACCACCCGTTCCCAGTCCACCGTGCGAACGTCGCGACGGGTGGCATCGAGGTAGCGACGTAGTGTCTCTCCATATTGGACCGTGCGGTACCTGGCCTGTTCGGCGGCGAGTTTGGCGTCGGCGAGCCGACCGCGCCTGATGAGATTGTCGAGTTTGACCTCGGCGGCGATCTGCGCGGATTCCACGTCTGTATCCAATGCGCCGACGAGTACGTTGATGGCCTCGTCGGTGGCCCGCAGTGAAAACCCGTCGGGTGTCGACTGTTCCACCAGCAATTTGAAGTCGAACTCGAAGCGGTCGTAGATTCCCTCGTCTCCGACAAGCCCGTAGTGCCAGGAGAATCCACGTTCGATGGTGCCGACATTGATCAGCCGCTGGAGTACCCAGTCGGCCACAGCGGCGTGCTCGGCGTCGTCTCTGTCGGGCGCCTGAGCCGCGACGAAGTGTTTTACCTGTTCAAGTACCTTGGCATGTTCGGCTCCGGCGTCGAAGTCCATCGCGATGGTGACCTGATCGATCGTGTGCAACGCGATTTCGGCCATGTGATAGACCTTGGCATCTGCCCAATCCAGCGATGCCTTGCGCTGATCCAATGCCTGCAACGGTGCTGTACAAGCCAGTGCCTTGACGCGGCGAACCAGTCCTTCATCAGGCAAGTGAGGCGGGTGGGGCAGATCGTGATACACGATCAGTCACGCTAGCACCCCCTACACCGTCGTAAGGGGAATCCTCGGATATCCGGCTCGACGACTCCCTTCGCTCATGATTGAGCCACAGGCCGAAATTCATCGTTCACGAACTGACGTTCCCCTGTTTGGTGGCGATCTAGGTGCCTCGGGGTGTCGGGTGGATCCAGTATTCGGATTCCCTCATTCCGCTACAAGCTGCGCCAGATGAATCATTGCGGGGTCTGGCTGTAACGGGCTTTGATCGAGAGGGCGGTGACGATTTCAGCGTCGATGCCAAGAGCGGCGGTGTATGTAGGGCGAGCCTTTCGTCCTTTCGGGGAGAGTGCAGGTCGCGATGGGGAGAACGTTGTGTCGGCGGGCACTTAGAACGCTACGCGAGCAGGTGGCCGCACCTGTCTCCGCCTCGGCGATCTCTGAGCCTGTACGGGCTGGTCGTCGGAGACGATCGGTGCTCAGACGTTGCGGATTACAGTGGCCGGTTTGATGTCCTGGGCGTCGATGAGGCTGCGGATGTCGTCTGGGTCCGAGGTCCAGATGATGGCGCCGAGGCTGGCTGCCATGGTTACGACGGTGGCGTCGACGATGTCGGAGGTGCCGGCCTTGCCGCAGAGGATGCCTGCGGTTTTGGCGGTTTCGAGGCCGACGGGTACGACGTGGCAGCCGGCGAGGAACTTGCCGAGTCTGACCTGGCGGCGGGAGTCCCGCCATGCCTGGCTGACGACGACGGACGGGACGTAGATGTCTCGTCCGTCTTCCAGGGCCAGGCTGTGGCGGGCCCACATGCGTCGGTCGTCGTTGTCGATGGCGATGAGCACCCCGGCGTCGTATAGGTAGGGGATGTTCACGCGGCTGAGGCTCCCGAGCTGCTGAGGTACTCGGCGTCGGCGGCGGCCAGGTCCGCGCGGGCGGCGGCGAGCTCTTCCGGGGTGAAGGCGCCGTGTTCTGCCTGCCACTCCTGGATGATGGCCCGGCCGGCCCGCAGGCGCAGCTCGCGTTCGGCTGCTCCGGCGACGAGACGGGAGAGCGGGATGCCTTCTTCCTCGGCGGCTCCGGCCAGGGCTTCGACCAGGGATTCGTCGAGAGTGATAGTCACCTTCTTGGTAGCCATACATCAACCATAGCGCGGTATGGCCTTCGATACTGATGCACGGATCACCTGCCGACGAGCGCGGAGGGCGTGAGTGCATCCAGCGAGGAGGGCCTCGCTGACTCGATGGCTCGCGGGGCTGCGGGGAGGCTGGGTCCACATTCGCTGAAAAGAGCGGATTGATTATGTATGTCTTGCTCGACTGTGAGGTGGCGATGCACGGTTTCGAGCACGGGCCAGGCGAAGGAACGGGGTTTGGGTGGCGAGCGTTTTTCAGAGGTGCAAGAGGGATGCCCGGGACCGGAACTTTCCCTGTGATCGTCCGCGGTGTCGGCATGGGTGGACGGTGCGGTACCGGGAACCCGGCGGTAGGTGCGGGCGGCAGCGGGAGAGGTCGTTTCCTCATCGGGTGGGCTCGGATGGTGCGGACGCTTTCGCCGACAAGGTCGAGAACGACAAGAAGGCCGGCATTCGCTTCGATCCTGCACGAGGGCTTGTGCCGTTGCGGGCCTGGGCTCAGGAGTGGCTGGAGCGACGGGTCATCGGTGAGTCGACGCGTCGCAACTACGAGGGGTTCATCCGTAACCATCTCGTGCCGCGCCTGGGGCGGAAGATGCTGGCCGGGTTGGCGCGGCGCGACTTCGAGGAGTTCGTCAAGGACGTGCATGCCTCTGGTGCGGGGTTGGCGGTCTCCACGGTCAATGACCGGATGGTGATGGTGGCCGCCATGCTGGAAGCGGCCGTCGTTGACAAACGCATCCCGGACAACCCCGCGCGCGGCGTCCGGATATCCCGGGCGGCCCCGTGCGAGGTGGACGAGGACGAGATTCCCACGCTGGGCGAGGTCGATCTGATCGCGGAGCACATCGCCCCGCAGTACCGGCTCGCGGTCTACCTTCAATTGGGTACCGGCCAGCGCCCCAGCGAGGCCCTGGCCTTCTCTACCGAGTGTCGACGGTCTGGTTTCGTCAGGATCCGTTGGCAGGTCAGCGCCAAGGCTCGCCGCGATGACTGCCGCACGGTCTTCGTGCCGCTCAAGCACCGGGTGGAGGGTGAGTACCGGGACGTCCCGGTAGCCCCGTTTGTCGAGCAGGAGATCGACGACCACCTGTCGCAGTGGGAGCCGGTGCCCGTGGTCTTCACCGGGCTGCGGGGCAGGCGACGGCGTCTGGAGGTCTTCTTCGCCCCGCGCCAGCGTGGCAAGGGCGTGATGCCCACCGCCTCCACCTACGGCTACCACTTCAGGAAGGCGTGCGTGTCGGCCGGCCTGGTCGATGTGGACGGCAAGGCCAAGTACACGCCCGGCAGTCTGCGGCACTTCTTCGCCTCGACCGCGTTGGCGAACGGCGTGCCGATCCGCGAGGTCTCGCGCTGGCTCGGCCATAAGTCGATCAAGACCACCGTGGACATCTATGGTCACCTTGTTCCCGAGGCGTGGGATCGTTGTCGAGACGTCATGCAGAACGCCATGCGCCCGGCGGTCGAGGACTCGGAGGAGGTTGTCTCCGCGGCTTGACGTGCTGGATGTGCTGGATGAGTCCCGACGGTGCTGGATGCGATCATCTGAAGGAACGTTTCCGCAGGTGGGAGCGCCGCGTCGAACGTTCCGCTTCAACGTGTAGCGGTTGACGTCAGAGGGCCCGGCTCTTCGGAGTCGGGCCCTTGGTGTTTCGGCGCGAAACGTGGCGGGTTTCCTACTCGTTTGACACAATCGCGGTATGGGTGACGCGACGTACGGCATCGGGGAAGGGCCGGCGACGCGGGTGAGCCTGTCGCTGCCCGAAGGGACCGCGGAGGCGATCCGGGCGCGGGTGGGCAAGCGGGAGTTCTCGGCGTTCATCGCCGAGGCGGTGGAGCGGGAGCTGCGCGGGCAGGTCCTCGACGAGTATCTGGCCGACTACGAGAGCCGCAAGGGTCCGGTCTCCGAGCAGGCTCGCCAGCGGGCGCGACAGGTCTTCGACGAGGTGTTCGCCGAGGAGGGCGAGTGGCCTGCCGCAAGCTGACTCACGAGGGGACCCTGGTCCTCGACAGTGAGGGTCTTTCGAAGCTGCTGGCCGACGACGAGCAAGTGGTGGCTCTGATCGCTGAGGCGCGCTCGCGCGGCATGGAGGTCGTGATCAGTGCGCTCACCATCATCGAGGCCGTCCACGCCCGAACGGACAAGTCCCGCCTGAATTGGGTGCTTTCGGGGCTGCGGGTCGTCCCGGTCGGTGACGAGGAGGCGAGGGCTGCCTCGAAGTTGCTGATGAATGCCGGGTTGCACGGGCACAAGTACGCGATCGATGCGGCCGTCGCCGAGGCCGCGCTGCGACAGCACCGCCCCGTGGTCATGCTGACTTCCGATATTGACGGCATGGGCAAGCTGTGCGGCGAGCGGGTCCGGCTCGTGGCGGTGTGATTTCTGGGCCGCGCGATCCCCGCTCATCGGGGAACGGAGGGCCTTGTGCGGGTATGACAGCCCCGGTATCCGCCGGCCCACCATGTACGGCTTGCCGCGCCTGTAGTCGGCCACGGGGCGACGGGGCGTGAGCCCGTGTATCGGGCGGAGGGCGCTGCGGGGAACGTGCCCGGCCTGCTCCCCCGAGAGGTGAGTGAGGGAAACGGCGCGGATGGGGCCGGCGAGTGGTCAACGTCGGGCGGTGCAGGCGGAATTGGCCCGTTCGCCAGTGAGCGGCCGGCGGGCGCACGGTGACGGAGCGGTGAAGGCGGGGCAGCGCCGACGGTGCCCTCCCGTGCGGGACCTGGGGCGTCGGGTCCGCAGGGGCGCCGGTGCCGGGGCGGGGCGCGAGCGGCCGGGTGGGCCTGATTCCTTCGCGTGTTGCCGGGGCTCGTTGACACCCCGACCTGCTTGTCGTGAGCATCACAGGCGACCAACTGGGGGTAATCATGCGCAAAAGACAACGGGGCTCCATGGTCTCGCGCCGCACCAGGATGCTCGCGGGCACCGTCCTCGGGCTCCTGTTATTGGGGGCCGTGACGGCTCCACCCGCGGCGGCGGCCTCGCCCGGGCCGTCGGGGAAAACGGAGGTCCGGGCGAAGATCCGCGTACTCGACGACCTTCCCGCCTCCTCCTTCACCGCGCCCGGCGTCCACGACGACGGCCTGTCCGCACCGCCCGCCAAGAAGTTCTTCGCGCGGGACTCCTCCGAGGGATCGGACCCGGGGACCCTGGCCGACCCGCCGATACCCTCCCCCTCGCAATCCATCACGCCCGAGGAATGCTTCGGCCACGACAGCTCGTTCTCCGGCAGGGGCTGGGCCAAGGGGCGGTTCGCGAGCTGCCAGGGCAAACGCCTGTGGGTGCAGAAGGTGGACTGTCTCATCGGCTCGTGGTTCTGCAGCGTCGTCGGTAACGCCTACGCCGACATGGCCGTCATCCACTACACGAAGAACGACAGCGACTTCCGGGACATCCTGGAGGTCACCTACGTGGGGAACTGGCGCGTGGTCGGCGACGTCAGCGGCGTTCCGCTGACGATCCGCAGCACCTGCGACGTGACCTCGGGCGGCGGCTCGTGCACCCGCGACAACGGCGGCACCACGCGCTCGGTGGACAGTTGGGCCGCAAAGGGCACCTCCTTCGAGTACGCGAACTTCGCCCAGAACGGCGGCTCCGCCCCGAACGTGCTCGCCACGGCGGACCTGCGGTGGGTCGCCACCGTCGTCAGTGACATCGGGCCGAGCACCCAGCGCAGCGACCCGAGCCAGGCACGCTGCGACCGCGCGAGCTACCTGCTGCGCTCGGGCGCGGGGCAGGGCTGCGTGTTCCCCTGGGCGCCGACGCCGACGTGGACCGTCAACAAGTCGCAGAGCCCGCAGGCCGCCCAGAACATCTGGGAGGCCCAGAACAACCCCAACGCCACCAAGCCGCCGTCGAGCCGGCTCAAGGCCATCCCGGCCGTGCTGCACCGCACGGCGAACGCCACCGAGATCCGGCGGCACCGCGGAGTCGCCGGACGGGCCTGCGTCAGCTCCTTCCCCGGCCAGTACCCGGCGCCCGACACCGACTGCGACGAGTACCCGATGGCCTCGACACAGGAAGGCTCGGTCAACAAGGCGGGCGGCGTGCGCGACTACGTCGTCAAACCCATCAACAGGACCGACAACCAGGACGCGGGCAGGGATCTGAACCGCTTCTACGCGGCCCAGCGCATCATGGGCAGCGACGGATGGAACGACGCCTTCCAGGTGCGCGTCCCATGAGTACGTCCCTCCGGCGGCCCCGGAGGGAGCAGCCTTGACCGTGCGGCGGCGGGGCGGTCACCGTGGCCGCCCCGCCACCGCACATCCTCGCGCCCAGGGAGGCCATCCGTGTCGACCGTCCACGACGACGCTTCCACGCCCGGACCGCGCGGCCCCGTCGCCGACGCGGCCGGACTCGTCCTCGTCGAAGACCGCATGTTCCGGCTCAGCGACCCGAACTCGGGTCCGCTGCGTCCCGCGCCCGCCCCCACCGAGGACACCCCCGTCACCACCGGCACGGGACCGGACCTCGCCGTCTTCCTCAGCGCCACGGAGGACTCGGACGTAAGGGCCGTACTCGAACTGTGGCAGGCCCCGGGTCCTGAACCGGAAGGGCCGTGGGAGGTGCGGATCTCCTGCGGGATCGAGGTGGCGGGACCCGAACTCGCCCTGGTCTCAGGGGTGTCCGCCCTCGGCACGGAGTGCGTGCTGCCCGTCCCGGCCGGCAGCTACACCCTGGAGGCCCGCTGCCGCGGCCGGGCCGCCGCCCGCGAGGCCTTCGAGGCCTGGCTCACCGCGGAGGACGAGGACGACACCGACCCGGAACCTCCCACGGGCCTCGAACACTGGCTTCTGCGCCTGTACCCCAGGTAGCCGGGCCCCGGGTCCTAGGCCTCGTCGCGCCCACGGCGGGCCGCCGCCAGCCCCGCCGTCCCCACCAGGAGCAGCACCACGATCGTGCCCAGGGTGAAGGTTTCGAAGGTGGTGCGGGTGACGCCCCAGACGTCCGTGAAGTCGTAGTCGATGCCGAAGGCGGATTCCAGGACGCCCGGGAAGAGGGCCGCCCAGGAGCCGATCAGGATCCAGGCGTAGACGAGGGCCGCGCAGGCCATGAAGCCCTTGTTGCCGAAGGGGACCCGGTAGGGGCGGGGGACGTCCGGGCGGCGCAGGCGCAGGACCACCAGGGCGGGGACGACCAGGAGGTAGGAGAGCAGGAGCGTCGTCACCGCCACCGTCAGGACCACGCTGAAGATCGCCCCCGTGTCGCCGCGAACCAGTTGCATCGCCGCCAGCATGAACACCGTGGCGACCGCGCCCGAGAGCAGGTTCGTGCGGACCGGGGTGCCGAGCTTCGGGTGGAAGGCGCCCAGCGCGCGGCTGAAGAAGCCGCCGTCGGCCGCCGCCATCGCCTGCATGCGGTCGCTGACGATCATCCACGCGCTGCCCTGGGTGAGGAGGGCGAAGACGAACATCACCGCGGTGAGGGTCAACAGGGGCCCCGCCGCCGGGCCGTAGACGTCGAAGACCAGGCGGACGCCCTCCATGAAGCCGCCGATGCCGGTGACCTTGGAGGCGGGCACGACCGCCAGGAGGGCCAGGACCGGCAGGAGGTAGCAGGCCGCGGCGATCGTCGCCGAGCGGCCCAGTGCCGCGGGGACGTCGCGCTGCGGGTCGTGCATCTCCTCGCCCGCCGCGTTCGGCGCCTCGAACCCCACGTAGGCGAACAGGAGGATGGGGACGAGGGCCAGGAAGCCGGCCGTCGACGGGGCGAAGTGGGCGGTGGCCAGGCCCTGGAAGCCGTGCTCCGCCCCGTAGAGGATCGCGGTGACGGTGAAGAGGGCGAGCGACAGGACCTTCACCGCCGCGCCCGCCGTCGTGATCCACTTGCCGCGGCTGAGCGAGACGATCGCCGTGAGGATCGCGATCCACACGAAGAGCAGCTTGAACGTGTAGTCGGCGAACGTGCCCGAGCCCAGGTGGAAGACGAACCCGTCCCACGTCTCGGCGGCCAGGAAGACCAGCGAACCGCCCAGCCAGATCGGGTTGGTGACCCAGTAGAAGAGGGTCGTGAGCGCCGCCGCCGAGCGGCCGAGGGCCAGCTTCACCCACACGTACGGGCCGCCCTCCTGCGGGAACGCGGCGCCGGTCTCCGCGAACAGCAGGGCGTAGGGGAGCAGGAAGAAGAGGGCGATCGCGGCCGTCCAGGTGGCCGCCTCGCCGCCGCCCGTCGCGATCTGGCCGATGGTGTCGAAGGAGATCACCGCGGCGACGGCCATCGCCGTGATGTCGAAGCGTTTCAGGCTGCGCCGCAGGTTCGAGTCCGAGGCGGAGGCGTCGGGCGGCGTCTGTGGTTCTGCGGAGGGGAGGTTCGTCGACACGGGCAGTTCCTAGGGAGGGAGTCGGGGACTGCGAGCGGTGTGCGGGCCGGACATGTGGGGGAGGGGGTGGGTCCGGCGGCGGGGGTCGAGCCCCGCCGCCGGGCCAGGGGTGTTACGCCTCCCGGATCTCTCCGGTCGGCTCCGTGCGCTCCAGGACGCCGCGCAGCGCCGAGGCGACCTCCTTGGTCTCCGTCTCCGTCATGATCAGCGGCGGGGACAGGACCAGGCTGTGCGCGGAGTCGCGGACGATGACGCCGGTCTCGCGGCGGATCACGTCGTGCGGCATCCGGTCGGGGTGCAGGGGCAGCGGGGCGCGGGTGGTGCGGTCCGCGACCAGTTCCACCGCGAGCATCATGCCGACCGAGCGGATCTCGCCGACGATGGGCAGGTCGCCGAGGTGCGCGGCGAGTTCGGCGTGCAGCGTCGCGCCGATCGTCTTCGCCCGGCCCAGCAGGCCCTCCTTCTCGATGACGTCGAGGTTGGCGAGGGCGACGGCCGTCGCGACCGGGTGGCCGTTGTACGTGTAGCCCATCGGGAAGCCGTGGTCCCGCAGCAGCACCTCGGCGACGTTGTCCGCGACCATCAGCGCGCCCAGCGGCACGTAGCCGGACGTGATGCCCTTCGCCGTGACGATGATGTCCGGCGTCACGCCGAAGTGCTGGGCCGCGAACCACTCGCCGACGCGCCCGTACGCCGTGACGACCTCGTCGAAGATCAGCAGGATGCCGTGCCGGTCCAGGGTCTCGCGCACCCGCGGCCAGTAGTCGGCCGGCGGGACCAGCATGCCGCCGACGCCCATGATGGGCTCGCCGATCATCGCCGCGATGTTCTCCGCGCCGATCTCCGCGATGCGCTCCTCCAGTTCGCGGATGAGGAAGTCGGTGGGGTCCTCGCCGTTGTACAGGTCGGTGCGGTACGGCCACGGCGGCGTGAGGTGCGAGACGTGCGGCATCATCGGGGCGAAGCCCTCGTGGTACAGCGGGAATCCGGTGGCCGAGCCGCCGCCGTAGCCGATGCCGTGGTACGCCTTGTCGCGTGCCAGGATCCACGTGCGGTCGGTGTCGCCGCGGCGGTGGTGGTAGTAGCGGGCCATCTTGATGGCGGCCTCGTTGCCCTCCGAGCCGCCGGACGTGAAGTAGACGTGGTTCAGCGGGTCCGGCGCCAACTCGGCGAGGCGCGCAGCGAGTTCGATGGCGCGGTCGTTGGAGAACTCCCAGAAGCTGGTGAAGTACTCCAGCTTCTTCATCTGCTCGTGGGCGACGTCCGCCAGGTCCTCGCGCCCGTGACCGATCTGGGCCAGCCACAGTCCGCCGGTCGCGTCGAGGTAGCTGCGGCCCTCGGAGTCGGTCAGACGGCAGCCGGACCCCTCGGTCATCACGACGCGCTCGGTGGCGCTGCCGGGCAGGTAGGGGTGGATGATGTGCGCCCGGTCGAGGGCGGCGAGCTGGTCTGCGGTGCGACTCATGGTGTGGTCAAGCCCTTTCATGCGTACGTGATCCACGTGGTCTTCAGGCCCGTGTACTTGTCGAAGGAGTGCAGGGAGAGGTCGCGGCCGTGGCCCGACTGCTTGAAGCCGCCGAACGGGGTGAGCGGGCTGAGCGCGTCCACGGTGTTGACCGAGACGGTGCCCGCGGTCAGGGCGTCGGCGACGCGGTGGGCGCGGCCGATGTCCCGCGTCCACACGGAGGCGGCCAGGCCGTACGCGGAGTCGTTGGCGAGCCGGATCGCCTCCGCCTCGTCGCGGAACGGCAGCACGACGAGGACCGGGCCGAACAGCTCCTCGCGCACCAAGGGCGAGGCGGGGTCGAGGCCGGTGACGACCGTCGGGTCCAGGTACGCGCCCTCCCGGTCGGGGCGGGTGCCGCCGCAGGCGAGCGTGCCGCCCGCGGCGCGCACCGCGGCGAGTACCCGCTCGACCTGCGCCTCGTCGACCAGCGGGCCGATCCGGGTCGCGGGGTCGAGCGGGTCGCCGGGGATCCAGGCGCGGGCGTGCTCGGCGACGCGGGCGGTGAACTCCTCGGCGATCGAGGCCTCCACCAGGAGCCGGGTGTTGGAGGAGCAGACCTGCCCGGCGTTGTACGCGAAGCCCCACGCGGCGCGCTCGGCGGCGGCGTCGAGGTCGGCGTCGGCGAAGACGACGTTGGGGCTCTTGCCGCCGGCCTCGGGCCACACCTGCTTCATGTTCGACTCGGCGGAGTAGCCGAGGAACTTCCTGGCCACGGCGGTCGAGCCGGTGAAGACGAGGGTGTCGACGTCGGGGTGCAGGCCGAGCGCGCGGCCCGTCACCTCGCCGGGGCCCGGCACGACGTTCAGGACGCCGTCGGGAAGCCCTGCCTCCGTGGCGAGTTCGGCGAGCCGCAGCGCCGAGAGCGGTGACTGCTCGGCGGGCTTGAGGACGACGCTGTTGCCGGCCGCGAGCGCGGGTGCCAGCTTCCAACTGGCGATGTCCAGCGGGAAGTTCCACGGGACGACTGCGCCGACCACGCCCAGCGGGGTGCGCCGCACGAGGGCGAGGTTGCCGGGCGGGGCCGGGGCCACCTCGTCGTACAGCTTGTCGACGGCCTCGGCGTACCAGGCGAAGACGGCGGCGGCGCCGGGCACGTCGGTGCCGTAGGACTCGGCGATCGGCTTGCCCATGTCGAGGGTGTCGCAGAGGGCGAGTTCCTCGCCGTGCTCCTCGATGAGGCGGGACAGCTTCAGCAGGACGCGCTTGCGTTCGGCCGGGTCGGCGCGCGACCAGCGGCCGTCCTCGAAGGAGGCGCGGGCGGCGGCCACGGCCCGGTCGACGTCGGCGGCCGAGGCGACCGCCACGTCGGCGACGGGCTTGCCGGTGGCCGGGTCGATGGTGGCGAGCCACTCCCCGCCGGAGGGGTCGGCCCACTGTCCGTCGATGTAGAGGCGGGTGCGGGGTGCGAACTCGGCGGCGCGCTGCCGCCAGTGCGAGTGCGTCGTCATGCGGTGACCTTCGATTGCGTACGGCGCCGGGGCGTACGGGAGCGGTCTGTGCGAGAACTGCGGGATCTGCGAGAACTGCGGGATCTGCGAGTCTGCGAGATCCACGACGGGATCTTTGAAGTTGGATTCAAACAATGCGTCAGGGGTCCGTCAACGGGTTTCGCCGGATCGGCTTGATTTCCTTGAACCGCGTAACAGAGAATTAACCGCATGGGTAAACCGGGGAGACCGAAGAACCAGACCGCGCGGCGCGAGGCGCTCGTGGACGCGGCGGGGCGGGCCATCACGGAGCGGGGTCTCGAAGGCCTGCGCATCAAGGACATCGCGGCGGAGGCCGGCATGTCCGCGGGCTCGGTCCTGTATTACTACCCGGAGCTGGACGAGCTGGTCCTCGAGGTGCACCGGGGTGCGGTCGAGCGCTTCCTCGCCGCGCGGCACGAGGTCACCGACGAGGTCGCCGACCCGGTGGAGCGGCTGCGCGCCCTGATCGCCTCCGGTCTGCCCTCGGCCCCCGGCGACGCGACGCACGGGCTCCTCTTCGAGCTGCACCGCAGGGCCGACCGCAGCCCGGGTCACGCGGAACTGATGGCGTCACTGTTCGCCAGCGAGGTGGGCCTGTACGCCACGGTGCTCGAAGTGGGCGCCGCGACCGGGGTGTTCACCCTGGCGGCGCCCGTGGGTGAGCTGGCCAGGAATCTCGTCGCGCTGGAGGACGGCTACGGGCTGCACATCGTGAGCCGCAACGCCGGCCTGACGCGGACGGAGGTCCAGCGCCTGATCCGGGTCCACGCGCGGGCGGTCACGGGGTGCGCAGAGCTGTGACGCCCGCGGGTGCTCACGGCGCGTCGGCGTTCTCCCGCAGGACGTCCATCACCGCGCGGGCCCGCGCGCTCTGCGTCATGCCGCCGAGCGAGGCGATCCTGACCTCCAACGGGCGCCCGGCGTCCCGGAGTTCGAGCTCCGCGATCTCGCCGCCGCCGTAGGTGCGGCCGGTCGCGGGGCGCTGGTTGAGCACCGAGTAGCCGAGGCCGCGGGCCACCATCGAGCGCACGGTCTCGTAGCTGCGGGTGCGGTAGCGGACGTCGGGGGCGGTGCCGGTGGCGGCGACGAGGGAGCGGAAGTAGTCGCGGCTGTGCGGGAGGTCGAGGAGGACGAGCGGCTCCGCGGACAGGTCGGCGAGGGACACGCTGCCCCGGCCGGCCAGCGGGTGGTCCGCCGCCACGATCACGTACGCGGGGGCGCGGGCGATCGTCTCGCTGCGCAGCTCCGGTTCGGTGGACAGGCCCAGGTCGTAGGTGAGGGCGAAGTCGATGCGGCCCGTCGTCAGGGCCTCGACGAGCTCGTCCGCCTCGGCCTCCACCACGTCGATCTCGATTCCGGGGTGGCGGCGCGTGCACTCGCTGAACAGGCGCGGCAGATAGTACGGGGCGAGGGTCACGAAGCAGCCGACCGTCACGGGCCCGGACAGCTCCGCGCCGTCGCCGCGCGCCTCCCGCTCGACCTCGCGCGCACGGGCGAGGAGGTCGCGGCCCTGCGCCCGCAGCCGCTCACCCGCGGGGGTCAGGGTCAGGCCCCGGCCCCTGCGGCGGATGAACAACTGCACCTGGAGGTCGCGTTCCAGGTTGTGGATGGCGGCGGAGACGGCGGACTGCGCGATGTGCAGCTCCGCCGACGCCTCCGTCATCGAGCCGCGCTCGGCGGCGACCAGGAAGTAGCGCAGCTGAACGAGCGTGAAACCGAGCGGTGACGTCATACGGGGCCCTTGCCAGGTGATCCGGGTACGGGCCCGACCCTATGCCGCCTTCGAAGGGTTCTCGCCCACGTCCTCCGCGTGCAGCAGCGCCGAACCGGCCGTCTCCTTCAGGGACAGCGCCGCGACGAGCCCGCCCACCGCGAACACCATCAGGTACGGGCCGGGCACCAGCGTGCTCCCGGTCGCCGAGATCAGCAGCGTCATCAGGTACGGCACGGTGCCCGCGAACAGCGCAGCCGTCACGTTGTACGAGATGGACAGGCCGCTCTGCCGGGTGCGCGTCGGGAAGACCTCCGCCGACCACACCGCGTACGTGCCGAGGATCGCCGCGAGGATCGCGCCGAGCACGAGCCCGCCGATCCAGGTCCCGGCCATCCCGGTCCGCATCAGCCAGAACGCGGGAGTGGACAGGACCAGGAGGGCCCCCGTCGCCCCGATGAACACCGGCTTGCGGCCCACCCGGTCGGACAGCGCGCCGAACAGCGGCACGAGCACGAGGCCGAGCAGGGAGATCACGGTGGAGAGCAGGGCCGCGCTGTCGGCGGAGTGCCCGAGATGGTCGGTCTCGTACGTGACGAGGTAGGTGAGGACCGCGTAGAACGGCACGTGCATGGCCGTCATCAGGCCCGCCGCCTGGAGCAGCTGCCGCTTGTGGGTGCGCAGCAGTTCGCGGGCGGGGCTGCGCGGGACCGTGTCGTTCGCTTCGAGGGCCCGGTACTCCGGAGTGTCCTCGATCTTGTTGCGGATGACGACGCCGATGATGCCGAGCGGGGCGGCGATCAGGAACGGGATCCGCCAGCCCCAGGAGGTCAGCTGCGCCTCGTCGAGCCCCGAGGACAGCAGCAGGAAGACGAAGGAACCGGCCAGGAAGCCGAGCAGCGAGCCGACCTCCAGCCAGCTCACGCCGAAGCCGCGGCGGCGGCGCGGCGCGCTCTCGGCGAGGAAGCTGGCCGCGCTGCCGAACTCGCCGCCCGCCGCGAAGCCCTGGATCAGCCGGAGCACCACCAGGAGGACCGGCGCGGCGATGCCGATCGAGTCGTAGCCGGGGAGCAGCCCGATCGCCAGGGTGGCGCCGGACATCATGAAGATGACCAGGGACAGCGTGCGCTTGCGGCCGATCCTGTCACCGAGCGGCCCGAAGACGAGGGCGCCGATCGGCCGGACGCCGAAGGAGACCGCGAAGACGCCGAACACGGCGAGCAGCCCGGTCGTGCTGTCGTCGGCGGGGAAGAACACGGTCGCGACGGTGCCCGCGAGATACGCGTACGCCGCCCAGTCGAACCAGTGGACGAAGACGCCGACGGCACCGGCCGCGACGCTCCTGCGCAGGGTGGCGACGTCGGTGGTCGCCTCGGCCTCGGACTGCTCGGTCACGGTCATGGCTACGCCTCCTCGGTGGGTCCGGCGCGGTCCACGCCCGTCCACGCCAGCGCGACCGCCGCGTCGAGCAGCGCCCGTTCGGCGGTGGAGCCCACGCAGTACGCGGCGAACTCGTGCTGGTGGTTGGTGGCGGGCAGGGAGCCGATGCCGATGTAGGGGTGGATGGCGGGCACCACCTGCGACACGTTGCCCATGTCGGTGGAGGCGCGGTTCATGCGCGCGGCCTGGCCCGGCGGGGCGAACTCCCGCCCGAGGGCGAGGGCGTTGGCGCGGTAGTGCGCGAGCGCGGTCTCGTCCGCGCGGAACTCGGCGTACGGCTTGCTCTCCGGTTCGATCTCCAGGTCGCAGCCGGTCGCGAGGGCGCCCGCCTCGAAGGCCCGCATGACGCGCGGCTCCAACTCGGCGAGTTCGGCGAGGGTCTCGGCCCTGACGTACCAGCGGCCCGAAGCGCGTTCAGGGATGGCGTTCGGGGCGTCACCGGCGTGCGTCACGACGCCGTGCACCCGCGCGGAGGAGGGGAGCTGCTGGCGGAGCAGGCCGATGGCGACCTGCGCGACGGTGAAGGCGTCGGCCGCGTTGATCCCGGCCTCCGGGTAGGCGGCGGCGTGCGCGGACTTGCCGGTGTAGGAGACCTTGGAGTGGCTGACCGCGAATGGCTGCGCCTCGGCGACGTCGACCGGCGCCGGGTGCGCCATCATCGCGAGGTCGACCCCGGCGAAGGCACCCCGGTCGAGCAGCTCGATCTTGCCGCCGCCGCCCTCCTCCGCCGGGGTGCCGTAGACCTCCACGGTGAGCCCCAGGTCGTCGGCGACGGCGGCGAGGCCGAGTGCGGCGCCGATGGACGAGGCCGCGATCAGGTTGTGCCCGCAGGCGTGGCCGAGCCCGGGCAGCGCGTCGTACTCGGCGCACAGCGCGATCCGGCGCGGACCGCTGCCGAAGGAGGCGTGGAAGGCGGTGTCGAGACCGAGGTACTTCGACGTGACGTCGAATCCTGCCCGGTCGAGCAGCTCCGGCACGGCGGCGGCCGCCCGGTGCTCCTCCCACGCGGTCTCCGGGTCGGCGTGCAACTGCTCGGACAGGGCGATCAGTTGTCCGGCGTGCCGGTCGACCTCCGTGCGGGCGGCGTCCTTGAGGGCACTCATCGTTCGTCCCCGGGAACGCCGTACGAGGGCGAGCTCGCCGGGTCGAGGCCGCGCGTCACGTAGTCGTCGCGCTGCGGCAGCCATACGTCGAGGAGTTCGCCGAGCCGGTCGATCGGGTCGTCCGCCCAGTCGATCCGCAGGTCGGTGACCCGCCAGCCGACGTCGGCGACGACCGACAGGCCCGCCGAGTGCACGGGGCCCTCCTCGCCACCCGCCGCCATGGCGGCCTTCATGGCGGCGATCAGGCGCTCCTCCAGCTCGCCGGTGGCCTCCTGGTACGCCTGGAGGAGCACGCCGGGGATGTGGGCCCCGGAGAGCATGTTCCCGGCCGCCACCGCGCCCTCGGCGGTGGCGGTGGCGTACGTGCCGAGGGTGTGCGGACCGCTGTACGCGAAACCGGGCCCGGTGCGGCCGAGGACGGTCAACTGCCGGTAGCCGATGGTCTTTTCGTGCCGCGGATCGCCCGTGACCCCGGCGAGGGCGCGCTCCGCGGCACCGTGCTCGGAGAGGCCGTCGAGCAGGGCCGTGCCGAGCGTCGGGTCCGTGATGTTCTGCGAGGACGCCGCGCCGACGCCGGGCCGCAGATGGGCGATGCGGGCGGCGACCGCGGGGCTCGACGAGCTGCCCGCGATGCCGAACCGTTCACCGTCGCGTACCACCAGGGAGAACGTCATGCGCGGGCCTCCTTCGGGATCACGGCGACCGCGTCGATCTCGCACAGCCACTCCGGGCGGGCGAGCGCCGAGACGACGATGCCGGTGGAGATGGGGTGGACGCCCTTGGTCCAGCGGCCGACCGTGCGGTACACGGCCTCCCGGTAGCGCGGGTCGATCAGGTAGATCGTCAGCTTGACCAGGTGTTCCATCCGGCTGCCGGACTCCTCCAGCAGCATCTTGATGTTCGCCATGGCCCGCTCGGCCTGCGCCTCCGCGTCGCCGACGCCGACGTTCTCGCTGGTGTCGAGGTCCTGGCCGATCTGGCCGCGGACGTACACCGTGTCTCCGGCGACGACGGCCTGGCAGAGGTCGTTGTCGAGGTTCTGCTCGGGGTAGGTGTCGCGGGTGTTGAACGGCCGGATCCGGGTGTGCCCGCCGGCCACGATCGGGGCGTTGGCCATGGTCTTCTCCTTACTCGGTGCCGTACGCGAGGTATCCGCGCCGGGTCGTGATGTGGTCGGCGACGTACTTGGCGTCGTGCCAGACGCCCCAGATGAAGCTCGACCCGCGCCGGGACAGCCAGGGCAGGCCCAGGAAGTAGACGCCGGGCTCGGTGGAGACCCCGCGGCGCTGGTCGGGGCGGCCGTTCTCGTCGTACGCGTCGACGTCGAGCCAGCTGTAGTCGGCGGCGAAGCCCGTGGCCCAGACGATCGACGTGACGCCCGCCTCGGCGAGGTCGAGGGCGAGCCGCGGGTCGGTCATGCACTCCGGGTCGGGGCCGAGGACGTGCGCCTCGGGCTCCTCGGGCAGGTCGAGCCCGTTGCGCTCGATGTACGCGTCGGCGGCCCGCAGCAGCTCCAGGTACTTCTCGTCGCCGAGCGCGATGTTCTTCGCGAGATCGGGGGCGAAGCTCAGCACCCCGTCCTCGTACGCGGAGGTCATGCCGAGGAGTTCGATGCCGGTGCCCGCGAGTTCGCGGAAGTCCACGGAGTGGCCGCCGCGCGCCCCGCTGACCGCGATGGTCACGTGGGCGGCGCCCTGCGGCGGCGTCGTCAGGTCCCACAGCCCGAGCACCCCGAGCCACCAGCAGAAGTCGCGCCCGCGGTACTGCCGCGGCGGCCGGTCGTGCGGCCCCACGGACAGGAACACGCGGCGGCCGGAGCGGCGCAGCTCGTCGGCGATCTGCACGCCCGAAGAGCCCGCGCCCACCACCAGCACCGCACCCTCGGGCAGCTGCTCCGGGTTGCGGTACTCGCTGGAGTGCAGCTGCGTGCGCACCGCGCCCTCCGGCACGATGGGCGGGATCACGGGCCGCTGGAAAGGTCCGGTCGCGGCGACCACGAACCCGGCGTCGATGGTGCCCTCCGACGTCTCGACGCGGAATCCGTGGCGGCCCTCGTGCTTGCGCACCTTGGACACCTCGACGCCGCACCGCACCGGGGCGTCGATCTTCTCGGCGTACCGCTCGAAGTACTCGGCGACCTGCTCCTTCGTCGCGAAGGCGTCGGGGCCGACGTCGGGGAACTCCAGGTTCGGGAAGCGGTCGTGCCAGGCGGGCCCGTTCGCGACGAGCGAGTCCCAGCGCTGGGTGCGCCACCGCTCGGCGATCCGGTCCCGTTCGAGGACGATGTGCCGAATGCCCAGGTTCCCCAGGTGCTCGCTCATCGCGATGCCGGCCTGACCGGCGCCCACGACGACGACCTCTGTCTCTTCGCCGGGCAATGCAGCTTCGTTGGGCATTTGAGCCTCCACTTGAGCGGTAGTTGGTCCATCGCTGGTTCCGCGGCACCGCACGAGACATCTTTCGACGCGCTCTCAACCCTGTCCAACAGATGTTTCCGGGGTGAGTGATCTGTTTTTCAGATCTGGGTCGGGGCGGCTCGACTAGGGTCGTCCCGTGACCACCGAGCAGAATCCGACCGTGCCCCCCGCCCCGCTCGACGAGCTCGACCGCCGGATCGTCGCCGCCCTCCAGATCGACGGGCGGGCCTCCTGGCGGCGGATCGCCGATGTGCTGGGGGAGCCCGAGCGGAAGGTGGCGCGACGCGGGCACCGGCTCGTGGAGAGCGGGGACGTCGCGGTGCGCGGGCTCGTCGTGCGCGGCGAGACCGTGATCCTGCGGATGAACTGCCGGCCCGGATCCGTACGGGAGGCCGCCCTCGCCGCGGCCCGCAGGCCGGACGCCATCTTCTCGTACGTCCTCACGGGCGTCGCCGACTGTGCGGTCGAACTCCAGTGTCCGCCAGGCCAGTTGGGCCGCCTGGTGCTGGACGAGGTGCCCGCCCTGCCGGGGCTCGTGCAGCAGCAGGTCTCGCCCGTCCTGCGCTACTTCCGCACCGTGCACGAGTGGTCGCCGGGCATCCTCGACGCCGCCGAGGCCGAGGCGCTCGGGGGCGGCGAGCGGCAGGACGACCGGGTGGGCCTCGACGACGTGGAGCTCGCGCCCGACGAGGAGGCCATCCTGCGCGCCCTCGCCGCGGACGGGCGGTGCACCAACGACGAACTCGCCGCCGTCGCCGGGGTCTCGGTCGCCACGGCCAGGCGCCGCGTCGAGGCGCTGAGTCGGGCCGGGCTCGTCAGTATCCGCGCGGTCGTGGAGCCCGCGCTGCTCGGCCTGCCCGTGCAGGCGCTGCTGTGGATCAGGACCCGTCCGGGCGAGGTCGAGGAGGTGGGCCGGCTGCTCGTCGAGTCCCCGCTGGTGCGGTACGCGGCCGTGGTCATGGGGGAGCACCAGCTGCTCGTCGACGTGACCCAGCCGTCGAAGGAGGCGCTGCACGCCTTCCTGACGCAAGCGGCGTGGGTGCGCAGGGCCGAGTCCGTGCAGTCCCATCTCGTGGTCGAGGCGTGGAAGCGCAGCGGGGTCGCCACCGGTTCCGCGGCCCGAGCCTCGCAGGGCGAGGTTTCCTCGGTGTGACCGTAAATGCCAGTTCGGTAAATCTCGCGTCTGAAAAGTTCATCCAGTACGAGCCATTGACTTAAACGGTCAGGCCGCCGCAGTGTGAGGGCGCACACAGTCGCCTCCTGCCCGAGGACGGTCATGCCCGTACGCCCCACCGATTCCGACGCCCTCTGCGGGCTCGACGCCGTCGAGCTCGCCGGCCTTGTCCGCCGCCGCGAGCTGTCGGCGCGCGAGGTCGTCTCCGCCCACCTCGACCGCATCGAGCGCGTGAACCCCGCGCTCAACGCCATCGTCACGCTCGACGCGGAAGGCGCGCTGGCGGCGGCCGGACAGGCGGACGAACTGGCCGCTTCGGGAGCCGAGTTGGGGCCGCTGCACGGGCTGCCCATCGCCTTCAAGGACACCCACCTCACCCGCGGCATGCGCACCACGCACGGCTCGCCGCTCTTCGCCGACCACGTGCCCGACGAGGACGAACTCCTCGTGGAGCGCGTCCAGGGGGCCGGCGCCATCCGCATCGGCAAGACCAACGTCCCCGAGTTCGCGGCCGGTTCGCACACCTTCAACCCCGTCTTCGGCGCGACCCGGAACCCGTACGACACGAGCCGCTCGGCCGGCGGCAGCAGTGGCGGCGCCGCCGCCGCGCTCGCCGCCCGGCTCACCCCGATCGCCGACGGCAGCGACATGGGCGGCTCACTGCGCAACCCGGCCTCGTTCTGCAACGTCGTCGGCCTGCGCACCACGTCGGGCCGCGTGCCCTCGCTGCCCTCCGGCGACCTGTGGGAGACGCTCGGCGTCGCCGGGCCGATGGGGCGCACCGTCGCCGACGTCGCTCTGCTCCTGTCGGCCATGGCGGGCCCGGACTCGCGCTGCCCGCAGTCCCTGGAGACCCCCGGTTCCGTGTTCCGCGCCCCACTGGAGCGCGACCTCAAGGGCTTGCGCGTCGCGTACGCCCCCGACCTCGGCGGTCGCGTCCCCGTCGACCCCGAGGTCCGTGCACTCGTCGCCCGGCAGGTCAAGGTGTTCGAGGCGGAGGGCGCCCACGTCGTCGAGGACTGCCCCGACCTCGACGGCGCCGAGGACGTCTTCCGCGTCCTGCGCGCGCAGGCCTTCCGCACCGGACTCGGCCCGCTCCTTGAGACCTCCCGCGAGCAGCTCAAGCCCAGCCTGATCTGGAACATCGAGGAGGGCCTCGGGCTCAGCTCCGCCGACCTGGCGCGCGCCCGCACCGAGCACAGCCGCCTGCACCTCGCGGGCGTCGCCTTCTTCGAGCGCTACGACGTGCTGATCGCCCCGGTCAGCCAGGTCCTGCCGTTCGACGTCGACATGGAGTACCCGACCGTCATCGACGGTCAGCCGCAGCACAGCTATCTCGACTGGATGCGCTCCGCGTATCTGCTCACCGTCCTGGGCACACCCGCCCTCTCCATCCCCGCCGGCTTCACGGATGCCGGACTTCCCGTCGGCCTGCAGATCGTGGGCCCGCCGCGCGCCGAGCGCACCGTCCTGGAGATCGGCGCCGCCTACGAGGCCGCCACCGGACACGGACGCCGCGCACCCAGGCTTCCCTAGGCCCCAGGGCCCTTACTCCCCCTTGCTGGAGCCCCGATGAGATCTCCGCACATGTTGTGGGCCGCCGTGCCCGTTCTGGCCTTTCTCAGCACTCCGTTCCTGCCGTTCGTCAACGGGCCCCACCTGTGGTTCGGTATCCCGTCCGTGCTGGCCTGGTGCCTGCTCTGGACGGTGGGCACCACGGTGGCTCTCGCCGTCGTCGACCGGCTGGTGTTCGCCGGCCGCCCCGAAGAGGAGGACGTGGAGGACGAGGTGGCGGCCGTATGAACAGCACCATGGTCATCACGGTCCTCGGCATCGTCGCCATCGCGGCGGTCGGCGTCTCCGGCCGCCGCGCGCCCAGCAAGGAACTGGGGGAGTGGACCGTCGCCAAGCGCGGGTTCTCCACCTTCACCACCTGGTTCCTCCAGGCGGGGGAGGCCTTCACCACCTTCAGCTTCCTGGGCCTCGCGGGCATCGCCTTCGGCGGCGGCGTCGCCGCGTCCTTCGCGGTCTGCTACCTCGCGATCAACTTCGTCCTCCAGTACTTCACCGCTCCCCGGATGCGCCGACTCGGCCAGCGCGGCGGGTACCTGACGCAGGCGGACTTCTTCGTCGACCGCTACCGCAGCCCGCTGCTCGGCAAGGTCGTCGCCGTCGTCGGCGCCGTGTTCCTGCTGCCGTATCTGCAACTCCAGATCACCGGGCTCGGCATGATCGTGCAGCTCGCCACCGGCAGCCGCACCGGCGGCAACCTGAGCATGGTCCTCGCCACCGTCCTGACCGTCGTCTTCGTCCTGTGGTCGGGCATCCGCGGCATCGCGCGGGTCGCGTACCTCAAGGACGCACTGATGATCATCGGTCTCGTGGTGCTGGTCGCGGGCGTCGCCCTGTCGGTCAACGGCGGCATCGGCGGCCTCTTCGAGACGATCCGCGACAGCCACCCGCAGCTGCTCACCCTCGACCAGGAGGGCTACGACAGCACGTTCTTCGTCACCGCCGTCATCATCTCCGGCATCGGCGGCGGCCTCGGCACCATGGCGCACCTGTGGCCGCCGGTCCTCGCCGCCCGCAGCGGCCGCGTGCTGCGCTCCAACGCGATCTGGCTGCCGCTCTACCAGGTCGCCCTCGGCATCCCGATCATCATCGGCTTCGCCGGCGTCCTGCTCGCCAAGAAGGGCACCGAGCCGAACGGCGTCGCCCTCACCCTCGCCGGACAGACCCTGCCGGGCTGGCTCGTCGGACTCGTGGCGGTCGCCGCGGCCTCCGCCGCGATGGTGCCGTCGGCGGCCATCGTCGTCGGCATCTCCAGCCTGCTCTCCCGCAACCTGCTGAGCGTCCGCAACGAGCGGACCCAACTGCGCACCAACCACCTGTGCGTGGTGGCCGCGGCGGGCCTGGCCCTCGTCCTCGGCCTGACCCGCCCCGGCCTCCTCTCCGACCTGCTGCTGCTCACCTACGGCGGCCTGACCCAGCTCGCCCCGGCGATCGTGATGGGCCTGGCGAAGAAGGTCAGGCTCGGGGCGGTGCCCGCGCTCATCGGCATCCTGTCCGGCGTCGCGGTGCTCGCCTGGCTGACGTTCGGCTCCGTCGACGTCGGCACCGTGGACACCGGCCTGATCGCCCTGGCCGTCAACATCCTCGTCACGGCCGGTGCCCAGCTCGTCGTGCGATCCCGGCCTCAGGACACCGTCAACTCGCCGACGGACTCCGCCGATCCACCGGTCTCGGTGAGCCGCACGTAACGCCCCTCGGCCCCGGCCTCGAACCGGGTCCACCGCTCACCGTCCACCGAGGTCTCAAGGCGGTACTCCTTCGCCCCTGTCACCCGCACCCGGTCCACCGGGCGCACGCCGCCGAGATCCACGGTGAGCGAGGCGCCCGGTGCGGCCGGGTGCCAGGTCGTCGCCGGGTTGCCGTCGACGGCCGCGCCCGCGTACTGGCCCGGGTCCTCCGAGGTCGCCTTCGCGGCCTTGCAGCGGGCGAGGTCGGTGGTCGGGGCGAGGTCGGGGCGGCGCGTCGGCAGGGTGAGCCCCGCGCCGGTCACGGTCTCGCGCCCGCCCGGGGTGTCGACGGCGAAGGGCGCACCGCCGGTGAGCCGCACATGGGTCTCCTCGGCGCCGATCTCGACGTCGTACGTACGGCCCCGCCACTGAAGTCCCCTGACCTTCACGCCCGTTGAGAGCTGCGGCGGCAGCATCGGGTCGAGCCGCACGGCGTCGTCGTCCTGGAGCCGCATGCCGGTCAGGCCGTGCGTGAAGACCTGGAGGAAGCCGCCCTTGCCGGTGAGGAAGTCCTGCGCGGGCGTCCCCGCGAGCGCGTCCCCGGCGCCCGCCTTCTCGCCCCGCGACTCCGAGAACGTCCCGAACGGACCCCGGAAGAACGGCCGCGAGGCCCGCTCCAGGAAGGTGTACGTCGAGCAGCCCGGCTCGCCGATCCCGGCGGCGGCGACCGCGTGCACCGAGTCCGTCATCGCGGGACCGTCGCGGTCGGTGTGCGCCGCGTAGTAGTCGAGGGTCGCGGCCGCCGCGCCCTTCGGCATCGGCTTCCAGTCCAGCGGATACAGCAGCAGAACGGCGTCCGCCTGTTTGATGTCGGCGCCCTTGTCGATGTCGTAACCGGCGTACTGGAGAAAGACCTTGCGGTCACGGTCGTACGGAATGCGGAGCCGGTCCGCGATCCGGTTCCAGTCGGCGGGGGCCCGCTCGCCGAGCAGCGCGGCGGCCTTCGCGGCGTGGCGCAGGGAGGTCGCGGCGACGGCGTTCGTATAGACCCCGTCGTCCACGCCGTTGCTGTACTCGTCGGGCCCGGCGACGTCCTTGATGGAGTAGGTCCCGTCCTTCTCATTGGGTGTGACGCGTCCGCTCCAGTACGTGGCGAGCCCCTTGAGCAGCGGCCAGCCCCGCTCGCGCAGCCACGTACGGTCCCCGGTCGCCTGGTAGTACTGCCAGGCCGCGAGCGCGATGTCGCCCTGGAGGTGGTTCTGGGTGACGCAGTGCGGCGGGTTCCAGCTCTGGCACTCCTTCCACAGATCACCGGAACTCGCGCTGGTCCAGGGGTACAGGAACCCCTTCTGCGAGGTCTTGAGCGCGTTGTGGGCGGCGGCGCCACGCGTCCGGTACCGGTACTCGAGCACGGGCTTCGCCAGCTCGGGCCGGGTGGCGAGCATCGACGGATACATCCACGTCTCGGCGTCCCAGAAGACCATCCCCGCGTAGTTGTCGCTGCTCAGCCCGGTCGGCGCGATGCTGTCGCGGGACCCGGGCCGCAGCGACGACAGCAGCCCGTACTGGGCAGCACGCAACCGTGACTGGAGCTCGGGACGGCCGGGCGTCTCGATGTCGGCGGCCCAGAGCTTCTGCCAGGCGGCGTCGTGCCGGAGGACGAGCGCGTCCCACCCGGCGGCCGCGGCACGCTTCGAGGCCCCCAGCGCCTCGGCCCGCGGATCCTGCGACGTGAGACCGGTGTCCACCCCCACGAACTTCGTGACGTCGTACGTTCCGCCGTCGACCGCGCGGAAGTCGGCGGACTGGCTGGTGCCGAGCGAGTCCTTGGCGGGGCGGGCGGTGTGGGTGCGGCCGGGGGAGCGGAGGGTGGAGGCGACGGTGCCGGCGGTCCCGGACCCGTCCGTGCGGAAACCGACGGCGGCGGTGCGCTTTCCCGCCGGGCCGCTGCCGGTGCCGGTGATCCGGCGGGCGCCGCGCCCGTCGATGCGGTCGGTGACGGTGACCTCGCCCGACCAGTGCGGCGTGACGCGCAGCCGCACCGCGCCGACATGCGGATTCGCCCGGTCGGCGAGCACCTCGAACGTGAGGCCGGTGCGCTTCCCGTCCCCGTGCACCCACGTGACCTCGGTCCGCACGACGCCGCAGCGCATGTCGAGCGTCTGCCGGTAGCCCGCGGTCCGGCTGCCAGGACCGTACGTCTCGCCGCGCGCCCGTACATCGAGGCCGGTCCAGGTGGGCAGGGCGGCGACGGCCTCCCGATGGGCGGTGTTCTTCGGCCCACGCCCATAGAGCCCGGAGACGAACGCGCCGTCGTACGGGGGCGTGTAGAGCGGCCACCCGGTCTTGTCACCGCCCCCACCGGTTCTCGCATAGCCACTCCCCGCGGGCGGCACCCGCACACCGAGATACCCATTGCCGACGTAGGCGTGGTACGGACTCTTGGCGTCGACATTCCGACTGCTCAACGCCCACCCGGACCCACCACAGCCGGGGTCGGCTGCCGTTTCGGCATGCGCGGGAGACACGAGACCGGCCCCAACGGTGAGGGCGGCGATGACGACGAGGCGCGTTGTCTTCATGAGGAGAGAGTGATCCGCACAAGACTGCCGCCCGTGGACGCGCGCCGGAGCAGGCGGGTACATCAAGGCCCTGCGGCGGTTGAGCAAATCAAGCCCCGCCGGCGTTCCGAATTTCAAGCCCCGCCGGCGATTGAGGCGCGGGGTCCGGGGCGGAGCCCCGCGGCCGCAACACCGTCCCACCGCAACACGGCCGCTTAACCTCACCGCATGAGCCTGACCACCTACTGCCCCGCCGACGGCACCCGCATCCCCGCCGGCTCCCTCACCTGGCGCTGCCCCACCTGCCACGGCCCCCTCGACCTCGACTACTCACCCACCCCGAGTTCCCTCAAGTCCCTCACCGGACGCACCAGTTCGATGTGGCGCTACGCCGAGTGCCTCCCCCTGCCCCGCCCGGACTGCACCCTCGGCGAAGGGCGGACGCCCCTCGTCCCGCTCACCGCCGACGTGGACGCCAAGCTGGACTTCCTCAATCCCACGCTCTCCTTCAAGGACCGCGGCGCGGTGATGCTCGCCGCGCTCGCCGTCCGCCTCGGCCCCGAGCGCGTCATCGCCGACAGCAGCGGCAACGCGGGCACGGCCATCGCCGCCTACTGCGCCCGCGCCCGCCTCGCCTGCACGGTCTACGTCCCCGAGAGCACGTCCGCGAAGAAGCTGGAGCAGATCCGCGCCCACGGCTCCCGCCTCGAAGTGGTCCCCGGCGACCGCGAGGCCACGGCCCGCGCGGCGCGCGCCGCGGCCGACGAGGACGGGGTGTTCTACGCCAGCCACGTGTACAACCCGTACTTCCTGCACGGCACCAAGACGTACGTCCACGAGCTGTGGGAGGACATGGGCGGGCGCCTCCCCGAGGTGCTCGTCCTCCCCGTGGGCAACGGAACGCTGCTGCTCGGCGCCGCCCTCGCCGTCGCGGAACTGCACCACGCCGGGCTCATCGACCGCCGCCCCGCCCTGCACGCGGTGCAGTCCGCCGCCGTCGCCCCGCTGGCGCGCGCGTGGCAGGCCGGCTCGGACGAGATCGTGGTCGACGACGCCCCGGCCCCGACCGCCGCCGAGGGCATCGCCATCCCGAACCCGCCGCGCGCCCGCCAGATCCTGCGCGCCGTACGGGAATCGGGCGGCGCCTTCCACACGGTGACGGAGGGCCAGATCCGGCACGCCCAGCTCGATCTGGCCTCCCGCGGCCTCTACGTCGAGTCGACCAGCGCGGTGTGCTGGGCCGCGACCCGGGAGGGCGGCACCATCGGCGGCCGGAGCGCGGTGGTCCCGCTGTGCGGAGCGGGACTGAAGACGGGACTCGTCCCCGACCCCGGAAACGCATGAATGCTCGAACCGTGGTCCGATGTGTGAATGATGCACTACCTGGGCAAAGTCGCTGCGTAAAGGCCTCCGACATCGGAAGTCATCACATCGAGTGATTCTTTGGCCTTTGCTTGCACCCCCCAACCCACGGTTGCCACGCTGTTGCTGTCTGTCAATCTGACGGGGATCTGAGGGGACAACCAGTGACATTCGGTGAGCAGCCGGCGTATCTCCGCGTTGCGGGTGATCTACGCAAGAAGATCGTTAGTGGATCGCTGCCGCCGCACACCCGCCTTCCCTCACAGGCCAAGATCCGTGAGGAGTACGGGGTTTCGGACACGGTGGCGCTGGAGGCCCGCAAGGTCCTGATGGCGGAGGGGCTCGTCGAGGGCCGGTCCGGGTCGGGGACCTATGTGCGCGAGCTGCCTGTCCCGCGCCGCGTCTCCCGGAGCGGTTACCGGCCGAGCAGCGGTTCCACACCGTTCCGGCAGGAGCAGGCCGACCCTGACGCGCGCGGGACCTGGGAGTCGCGCAGCGAGCAGATCGAGGCGGTCGCCTCCGTCGCGGAGCGGCTCGCCATCCGCGCGGGCGACCGCGTGATGCGCACCAAGTACGTGTACCGGGACGCGGGCGAGGCGATGATGCTTGCGACCTCCTGGGAGCCCCTCGCCGTGACGGGGCGCACGCCGGTGATGCTCCCGGAGGAGGGTCCGCTCGGCGGCTGCGGGGTGGCCGAGCGCATGGCGGCGATCGACGTGATCGTGGACAACGTGACGGAGGAAGTGGCCGCCCGCCCCGGCCTCGCCGAGGAGTTGAGCGCGCTCGGCGGCGTGCCGGGGCATGTCGTGATCGTCATCCACCGGACCTTCTTCGCCTCGGGCCGGCCGGTCGAGACGGCCGATGTCGTCGTCCCCGCGGACCGCTACCGCATCGCATACCACCTGCCGGTGCGGTAGGCCCCGGAGTGCCCGATGGCCGGGGCGCGCCGTCCGGGCCGTGTGATCCCGAGTTAACCGCGCCCCAACTCCCGTAACAGGCGGGCAATCGAGCCCTGCCGCAGATTGTCATGTACGGCTCCTACGTTCGCTCTCCGAACGCAGTTGGTATACCGCCGACGGAGGAACGGGTAGCCGCCATGACCGAGACCGCCGTACCCCACGCAGACCCGGCAGCCGGGTCGCCCGCAGGAGGGCCCGACGGGCGGGCCCCCAAGCGCAGTTACGCCAAGCTGGCCGCCGACGAGTCCCGCGAGGACTACTCGCTGCGCTATGCCCCGCACTCCTACCGGCGCTGGTCGCCGACCATGGTCGCCTCCACGGCGCTCGGCGGCATCGCCTACCTCGCGGACTTCGCGATCGGCGCGTCCATCGTCTTCACGTACGGGTTCACCAGCGGGCTCGCCTCGATCCTGTGCGCGGCGACGATCATCTTCACCACCGGCATCCCGATCGCCCGCGCCTGCGCCAAGTACGGCCTGGACATGGACCTGATCACGCGCGGCGCGGGCTTCGGCTACTTCGGCTCGACGCTCACGTCCCTCATCTACGCCTCGTTCACCTTCATCTTCTTCGCGCTCGAAGGCTCGATCATGGCGCAGGCGATGCACGAGGTCTTCGGACTGCCGCTGCCCATCGGGTACTTGGTGACCACGCTGATCGTCATCCCGATCGTGTTCCGCGGAATGGGCGCGCTCGCCAAGGTGCAGGCGTGGACGCAGCCGATCTGGCTGATAGGCCTGGTCCTGCCCTTCGTGATCCTGCTCTTCAACTCTCCCGGTTCCTTCGGCGAGTTCACCAGCTTCGGCGGCACCGAGGGCGCGGGCAGCGGCTTCTCCTGGATCGGCTTCGGGCTCGGCACCGGTGTCGCGCTCTCGCTGATCGCGCAGATCGGCGAGCAGGCCGACTACCTCCGCTTCATGCCGGCCAAGACGGAGGCGAACAGGAAGCGGTGGAATCTGGCCGTTCTGGCGGCAGGGCCCGGCTGGGTGATCATCGGCGCCGCCAAGCAGATCGGTGGCGCGCTCCTCGCCTTCGTGGCCCTCGAAGCGGTCGGCAAGACGCACGCACTCGAACCGATCGCGCCGCAGGTCGAGGCGCTCAAGCCGTGGCTCGGTTCGGTCGCGCTGCCGGTGGCCGCGGTGTTCGTTGTGGTGTCCCAGATCAAGATCAACGTCACCAACGCGTACAGCGGTTCGCTGTCCTGGTCGAACTTCTTCTCCCGCGTGACGCACCGGCACCCCGGCCGCGTCTGGTACATCTTCCTCAACCTCGCCATCGCGCTGACGCTGATGGAACTGAACATGTTCGCGGCCCTGAACAAGCTGCTCGGCTTCTACTCGAACGTGGGCATCGCCTGGATCGCGGCCGTCGCCGCCGACCTCGTCATCAACAAGCGGGTGGGCTGGAGCCCCAAGTACATCGAGTTCAAGCGGGCGTACCTGTACGCGGTGAACCCGGCCGGATTCGGCGCCATGGTGATCGCCTCGACCGTCTCGATCCTGGCGTTCTTCGGGCTCTTCGGTGAGTACGCCGAGGCCTTCTCCACCTTCATCGCCGCGGGTCTCGCGCTGATCCTGTGCCCGCTCATCGCCTGGGCCACGAAGGGCAGGTACTACCTGGCGCGGCCGAACCCGGTGAACGGCCCGGACGTCGAGCTCGCACCGGGCACCGACATCACCGCGACCCACACCTGCACCGTCTGCGAGACGGCGTACGAACTCCCGGACATCGCCGACTGCCCGGCCCACTCCGGCCCGATCTGCTCGCTGTGCTGCTCCCTCGACGCCCACTGCGGCGACGTCTGCACCAAGAAGCCGACCGGGGAGCCGGTGCTGATGCCGATGCCGGAGGTGCGCACGCACACGCCCACGGCCTGAGGCCGCACCGGAGGCGTAAGGAAGGAGGGGGCGCACCCGCGGGTGCGCCCCCTCCTTTTGTCGTCCGGGTGTTCGGCCGGTGGCTTGTTGCGTATCTCTTTGTGCCAATCCGTATCCGCTGCGTAAAGGTCAGGCGTAGGCTCGGGCATATGCGGTTTGCGGTTTCCTCGGGGATGGGAGGCAGGGCGCGATGCGAGTCGAGGCCGGTGCGGCCAGGGAGGGGCGGGGCGCGATGAGCGACAGCACGGCCACACTTCCGTGGCAGGTCATCCGCGAGGACGACAACGGGAACCGCTACCGGGTGGGCCGTTACGCCACGAAGGCCGAGGCCCAGCGCATGGCCGACAGTCTCGACGACCGCAGGGGCCACCAGCCGACGTACTGGGTGGAGCGCCTGGGGCAGGGGCGGAACGGCACGGCGCTCTGACGGAAGTCTAGGCTCCGGCGCATGCCCCCTGAGTCACCATCACCGACCGTCGTGGTCGCCGCGGCCCTGTACGACACCGAAGAGCGGCTGCTCGCCGCGCGGCGCAGCGCACCTCCCGAACTCGCGGGCCGCTGGGAGCTGCCCGGCGGCAAGGTCGAACCGGGCGAGACTCCGGAGCACGCGCTCGTCCGTGAACTGCGCGAAGAGCTCGGCATCGAGGCCGAACCGCTCGCCCGGGTGCCGGGGGAGTGGCCCCTGAAGGCCGGATACGTCCTGCGCGTCTGGCGCTGCCGGCTGCGCTCCGGCACCCCGCGCCCCCTCCAGGACCACGACGAGCTGCGCTGGCTGACGGCGGACGGGATCTGGTCCGTGGACTGGCTCGACCAGGACGTGCCCGCGGTGAAGGAAGTCCTGCGGGATCGCATCTGACGGGGGCTCGTGCCCGCCTCCCACGCGCCACGTCTACGCCGTCCGTGCCACGGCGCACCCCACTTCGCGATAGCGCGCCACTCCGTCCGGGTATATCCCTATTAACCCTATGAAACCGGACAGGGTCCTTCGCGGGCCAGGGATGTGATCCGCGTGCTCCACACTGAAGGCGACTGCGTCGAGTGGGCCTTTCCCGCCGACCCGTCGGCCGTCCGCAGGGCACGCGCCCAGGTGCGTGGACAGCTGGTCGAGTGGGGGCTCGAAGAGCTCGCCGACCTCGCCGCGCTGCTGGTCAGCGAGCTGGTGACCAATTCGCTGCGGTACGCGTCCGGGCCCATCGGCGTACGGCTCGCCTGCCCGCCGGGGTCTCCGGGAGTCCTCCTGGTGGAGGTCTCGGACCCGCTGCCCGACCCGCCCTGCGCCCGCACCGCGGCCCCCGACGAGGAGGGCGGACGCGGACTGCAGCTGGTGACGGAGGTGTCCCGGCGCTGGGGCACGCGACCTGGCGGGGAGCGGTCGGGAGGCAGGACCGGGAAGACGGTCTGGTTCGAGCTGGCCCTGCCGGATTAGGAGCGGTCCGAGTGGGACAGACGCCGGTGTGAGGGGGCGGGTGTGAGATGCCGTGTGTGGGCGCACCCGCACCCTGGGTACGGAAACAGTCGGTCCCGACGGGCCAAAAAGCGTCGGGACCATGGTGTGATCGTGAACACCGTGTTGCGCGGCTCCGTAGTGCTGGATACTGCGTGCAGCCGCCTCGGTGACCGGTGCCGGACGCGGTGAGCTGGAGGGGACGGTTCGCGTGAGCGAGATACCAGCGAAGGGCAGGGTGTCCGAGGGCCCCTCGGGCGCGGCGTCGACGTCGCGCGCGGAGCGGGTGCCGCTGGGCGGTGACGCTCCTGATGCCGCGGGCACGGAGCGTGCGGAACCGATCCCGGAACCGGAAGCGGGCGCCCCCTCGGCGCATCCCGAGGAGTCCTTCGGCGGGACCGACCTCTGGCAGGCGAGCCCGCCGGGTTCGATCTACGACTACATCAAGGTCGCCTCCTTCTCGATCGGCCCCGACGGCGCGATCGACCAGTGGAGCCGGCGGGCCGCGCAGCTCTTCGGGATTCCGCCCGAGGAGGCCGTGGGCAAGGACCCCATCGAGGCCTTCGTCGCCGCGGACCTGCGCGAGCGCGGCCACCGCAAGATGGCGGAGATCCTGGACGGGCAGGAGTGGACGGGCGTCGTCCCGTTCCGGGTGCCCGCGCGCTCGGGGGAGCCGGAAGCGGAACCGGACGCGGAGGCACCGCTCAGGGCGGGCGGGGGCCCGACCGGGCTCGCCGAGATCTACGTGATGCCGACGACCACCGAGTCCGGCGAGCGGGCCGCGGTGTGCATCGTGGTGGACGTGCGGACCCTGCGCCACATCGAGACCGACCTCGCCGCCTCGCAGGCCATTTTCGGCCAATCTCCCTTCGGCTTCCTGCTGTTCGGCACCGACCTCAAGGTCCAGCGCACCAACCGCACCCTGACCTCGGTCTTCGGCGGACACGTCGACGACCACCGGGGCCGCACCGTCCACGACTACCTGCCGCGGCACGAGGCGGACCGCGTGCAGGGCGCACTGCGCCGGGTCCTGGAGACGGGCGACGCGGTCACCGACATGCAACTGGTCGGCCCCGCCCCGGAGTCCACCGAGCGGCGGCACTGGTCCATCAACCTCTACCGCGTGCACAGCGGTTCGGGCCGCCCCATCGGCGTCGCGGGCCTCGCCACCGACGTCACGCGCAGGCACGCCGCCGCCCGCGAGGCCGCGCACGCCCGCCGCAACCTGGCGCTCCTGAACGAGGCGGGCTCCCGGATCGGCAACTCCCTCGACCTGGAGACGACCGCCCGCGAACTCCTCGACGTCGTCGTCCCCGGCTTCTGCGACCTCGCCTCCGTCGACCTGTACCAGGGGCTGCTCGCGGGCGACGAGGCGCCGCCGGGCCTCGCCGACGGCAGCGCCGAACTGCGCAGGGTGGCCGCCGCGAGCGCCGTCGCCGACGTGCCGTTCCTCGACCTGGGCGGCGAGGCCCCCGTCAACGTGGGGGCGGTGCACCGCTTCTCGTTCAACTCGCCCTGTGCGCACGCCCTGCGCACCGCGCGGCCGCAGGCGCTGCCCACCGAGCAGCGCGGCCTCGTGCAGTCCACGCTCGCCGTGCCGATGGTCGCGCACGACACGGTCGTCGGGCTCGTGCAGTTCTCGCGTACGAAGGGCAGCGAACCGTTCAACGAACGGGACCGGGCGCTCGCCATGGAGCTGGCCGCGCGCGCCGCGGTCTGTATCGACAACGCGCGCCTTTACCGGCGTGAGCACGAGCGCGCGCTGATCCTTCAGCGCTCCCTGCTGCCGCCGGACGACCCGGAGGCGGCCGGGCTCGACATCGCCTGCCGCTACCGGCCGGGCAACGCCGCGACCGAGGTGGGCGGCGACTGGTTCGACGTCATCGAACTCCCCGGACACCGCACCGCGTTGGTCGTCGGCGACGTCATGGGGCGCGGCCTGCGCGCGGCGGTCGCGATGGGCGAACTGCGCACCGCCGTGAGGACCTTGTCCCTGCTCGACCTCGAACCGGCCGAAGTGCTCAGCGCCCTGGACGAGATCGCCCGCGGCCTCGGCACCCCCGGCGGCGCCCAGCAGGGCACCCGCCAGGCCCGCACCGCGCGCTCCTTCGGCGGCGAGGACCTCTCCGAGGTGTACCTCGCCACCTGCGTCTACGCGGTGTACGACGCGGTCACCCGGCGCTGCACCTTCGCCAACGCGGGCCATCTGCCGCCGGTCCTCGTCGAACCCGGCGAGAGCGCGCTCATGCTCGACGTACCGCCGGGGATGCCGCTCGGCGTCGGCGGCGAGCCGTTCGAGGAGGTGGAGGTGGAGCTGCCGGAGGGCTCGCTGCTCGCCCTCTACACGGACGGCCTGGTGGAGTCCCGGGACCATCCGCTCGACGAGGGCCTCTCCGCCTTCCGCAACGCGCTCGACGATCCCTCCCCGGCCTTGGAGGACGTCTGCGACCACGTCCTCAACACCCTCGACACGCATCACGGCGAGGACGACATCGCGCTCCTCATGGCCCGGGTGCAGGGGCTGCCGAGCGAGAACGTCGGCGACTGGACGCTGCCGCGCGAGCCGAAGTCGGTGGGCCGGGCCCGCGAGTACGCGCGGGCCCAGCTGCTGAGCTGGGACATGGAGAGCCTCGTCGACACGACGGAGCTGCTGGTCAGCGAGCTGGTCACCAATGCGCTGCGGTACGGCGAGGGGGACATCAGGCTCCGCCTCCTCCTCGACCGGACGCTGGTGTGCGAGGTGTGGGACGCGGGCCTCGTGCAGCCGCGCCGGCGCCGGGCGCGGGACACGGACGAGGGCGGCCGCGGGCTTCAGCTCGTCGGGCTGCTGAGCGCGGCGTGGGGCTCGCGCCGGACGCCGCGCGGGAAGACGGTCTGGTTCGAGCTGCCGCTGCCGGACGGGGAGACGGGCCTGGCGGACCCGACGGAGGCGCTGCTCAGCCTGTTCTGACGGGGGCGGGCCCCTGTTCTTCGGTGGTGACGCCGGACACATCCCCACACCCCCCTTTGCATGGTCATGCATCATCATGCATACTCTTCCCATGTCCAAGGTCCTCACATCCCTCCCGGCCGGCGAGCGCGTCGGCATCGCCTTCTCGGGCGGCCTCGACACGTCGGTCGCCGTCGCGTGGATGCGTGACAAGGGCGCCGTCCCGTGCACGTACACCGCCGACATCGGCCAGTACGACGAGCCCGACATCGACGGCGTACCGAGCCGAGCGAAGGCGTACGGCGCCGAGATCGCGCGTGCCGTCGACTGCAAGGCCGCCCTGGTCGAGGAGGGCCTTGCCGCGCTGACCTGCGGCGCGTTCCACATCCGCTCCGGCGGCCGCGCGTACTTCAACACGACGCCGCTCGGCCGCGCGGTCACCGGCACGCTCCTGGTGCGGGCGATGCTGGAGGACAACGTCCAGATCTGGGGCGACGGCTCGACGTACAAGGGCAACGACATCGAGCGGTTCTACCGCTACGGTCTGCTCGCCAACCCGAACCTGCGGATCTACAAGCCGTGGCTCGACGCGGACTTCGTGACCGAGCTCGGCGGCCGGCAGGAGATGTCGGAGTGGCTGGTCGCCCACGGCCTGCCCTACCGGGACTCGGCGGAGAAGGCGTACTCCACGGACGCCAACATCTGGGGTGCCACGCACGAGGCGAAGACGCTTGAGCACCTGAACGTCTCGCTCGAGACGGTCGAGCCGATCATGGGCGTCAAGTTCTGGGACCCGTCGGTGGAGATCCCCACCGAGGACGTCACGATCGGCTTCGAGAAGGGCCGCCCGGTCACGATCAACGGCAAGGAGTTCGCCTCCGCCGTCGACCTCGTGATGGAGGCCAACGCGATCGGCGGCCGCCACGGCCTGGGCATGTCCGACCAGATCGAGAACCGGATCATCGAGGCCAAGAGCCGCGGCATCTACGAGGCGCCGGGCATGGCCCTCCTGTTCGCCGCGTACGAGCGCCTGGTCAACGCGATCCACAACGAGGACACGGTCGCGCAGTACCACGCGGAGGGCCGGCGCCTCGGCCGCCTCATGTACGAGGGCCGCTGGCTCGACCCGCAGGCCCTGATGATCCGGGAGTCGCTTCAGCGCTGGGTCGGCGCCGCGATCACCGGTGAGGTCACCCTGCGGCTGCGGCGCGGCGAGGACTACTCGATCCTCGACACCACGGGCCCGGCGTTCTCGTACCACCCGGACAAGCTCTCCATGGAGCGTACCGAGGACTCGGCGTTCGGCCCGGTCGACCGGATCGGCCAGCTGACCATGCGCAACCTCGACATCGCCGACTCCCGCAGCAAGCTCGAGCAGTACGCGGGCCTCGGCCTCCTCGGCGAGGGCAGCCCGGTCGCCGGCGCCGCCCAGGCCGCGGTCACGGGTCTGATCGGCACCATGCCGGAAGGCGGCGCCCAGGCCATCGCCTCCCGCGGCGGGATCTCCGCGGAGGACGAGGCGCTGGACCGCGCGGCGATGGAATCCGGCACGGACTGACGCCGTCGGTTGACCAGTGTTTGAAGGGGCGCCCCGAGCACGGGGTGCCCCTTCGGCGTGTGATGGCGGTGCCGTCTGCACACGTCGCGGGGCTCTGCCCCGGACCCCGCTGCTCAATCGCCGCAGGGGCTTAAAAGGCAACACGCCGCAGGGGCTTAAGTGTTGCGGCGGCGGATTTTGTTGCCCAGCCAGACCACCGGGTCGTACTTACGGTCCGCCGCTCGTTCCTTCAAGGGGATCAGCGCGTTGTCCGTGATGTGGATGCCCTCGGGGCAGACCTCCGTGCAGCACTTGGTGATGTTGCAGTAGCCGAGGCCGTGGTCGTCCTGGGCGGTCGTCTTGCGGTCCAGGCCGTTCTCGGCGGCGGCGTCCAGCGGGTGCATGTCGAGTTCCGCCACGCGCATCAGGAAGCGGGGGCCGGCGAAGGCCGCCTTGTTGTCCTCGTGGTCGCGGACGACGTGGCAGGTGTCCTGGCACAGGAAGCACTCGATGCACTTGCGGAACTCCTGCGAGCGGTCGACGTCCTCCTGCATCATCCGGTACTCGCCCGGCCCCACCCCGGCGGGCGGGACGAAGGCCGGGACCTCGCGGGCCTTGCGGTAGTTGAAGCCGACGTCGGTGACGAGGTCGCGGACCACCGGGAAGGCCCGCAGGGGCGTCACCGTGATCGTCTCGTCGCGGGTGAAGACCGACATGCGGGTCATGCACAGCAGGCGTGGCCGCCCGTTGATCTCCGCCGAGCACGAACCGCACTTGCCGGCCTTGCAGTTCCAGCGGACCGCCAGGTCGGGGGCCTGCGTCGCCTGGAGGCGGTGGATGATGTCGAGGACGACCTCGCCGTCGTTCACCTCGACCGTGAAGTCCTCCAGGCCGCCCCCGCCGACGTCGCCCCGCCACACCCGGAAGGACGCCTCGTAGCTGCTCACTCGAAAAGCTCCTCTTCGGCCAGGTACTTCACCAGCTCCTCCTTCTCGAACAGGGCGAGCAGGTCGGGGCGGATGGGTTCGGTCGTCTCGCGGGTGAGGGTGATCTGGCCGCGCACCGGATCGGTGGCCGCCAAGCCGCCCGTGGGATCACGGAGTTGGCACAGGAGATTCGCGCGGCGCCATTCCCGGTTCATCGCCGGGTGGTCCTCGCGGGTGTGCCCGCCGCGCGACTCCGTGCGCTCGAGCGCGGCCCGCGCCACGCACTCGCTGACCAGCAGCATGTTCCGCAGGTCCAGTGCCAGATGCCAGCCCGGATTGAACTGGCGGTGCCCCTCGACCCCGGCCCGCCGCGCCCGCACCCGCAGATCCGCGAGCTTGCGCAGCGCCTGCTCCATCTCGCCCTCCCGCCGGATGATCCCGACGAGATCGTTCATCGCCTGCTGGAGCTCCTGGTGCAGGGTGTACGGGTTCTCGGGCGTGACGCCCTCCTCCTGGCCCTCCGCCGAGAAGGGGCGAAGCGCCTCCGCCGCCGCCGTGTCGATCTGCTCGTCCGCGACCCCCGTACGGGCCGTGCGTGCCGCCGCGTACGTCGCCGCGTGCAGCCCGGCCCTGCGGCCGAACACCAGCAGGTCGGAGAGCGAGTTGCCGCCGAGCCGGTTGGACCCGTGCATGCCACCGGCCACCTCACCGGCCGCGTAGAGCCCCGGCACGCCGCGCGCCGCCGCCGTGTCCGAGTCGACCGCGATGCCGCCCATCACGTAGTGGCAGGTCGGCCCGACCTCCATCGCCTCGGCCGTGATGTCGACGTCCGCCAGCTCCTTGAACTGGTGGTACATGGACGGCAGCCGGCGCCGGATCGTATCGGCGGGCATCCGGGTGGAGACGTCCAGGAACACTCCGCCGTGCGGCGAACCCCGGCCCGCCTTCACCTCCGCGTTGATGGCCCGCGCCACCTCGTCGCGCGGCAGCAGCTCGGGGGGCCTGCGGTTGTGGTCCGGGTCCTCGTACCAGCGGTCGCCCTCCTCCTCCGACTGCGCGTACTTCTCCTTGAAGACGTCGGGCACGTAGTCGAACATGAACCGCTTGCCCTCGGAGTTGCGCAGCACCCCGCCGTCGCCGCGGACCGACTCCGTGACGAGGATCCCCTTCACCGAGGGCGGCCAGACCATGCCCGTCGGGTGGAACTGCACGAATTCCATGTTCAGGAGGGGCGCTCCGGCGAGCAGCGCGAGCGCGTGCCCGTCGCCCGTGTACTCCCACGAGTTCGACGTCACCTTGAAGGACTTGCCGATGCCGCCGGTCGCGAGCACCACGCTCGGCGCCTCGATGACGAAGAAGCGGCCGCTCTCGCGCTCGTAGCAGAAGGTGCCGGAGACGGCCCCCTCCTCGTCCTTCAGCACCCGGGTCACCGTGCACTCCTGGAAGACCTTCAGACGGGACTCGTAGTCGCCGGTCTCCTTGAAGTCCTCCTGCTGGAGCTGGACGATCTTCTGCTGGAGCGTGCGGATCAGTTCGAGTCCCGTACGGTCGCCGACGTGCGCGAGCCGCGGGTACTCGTGCCCGCCGAAGTTGCGCTGCGAGATCCGCCCGTCGCCCGTGCGGTCGAACAGGGCGCCCCAGGTCTCCAACTCCCATACGCGGTCGGGTGCTTCACGCGCGTGCAGCTCCGCCATCCGCCACTGGTTGAGGAACTTGCCGCCGCGCATCGTGTCGCGGAAGTGCACCTGCCAGCTGTCCCCGGAGTTCACATTGCCCATGGAGGCCGCGATGCCGCCCTCCGCCATCACCGTGTGGGCCTTGCCGAACAGGGACTTGCAGATCACCGCCGTACGCGACCCTCGCTCACGCGCCTCGATCGCGGCCCGCAGCCCCGCGCCACCGGCGCCCACCACGACAACATCCCACTGCTGCCGCTGCACTACAGACATCAGAACGCCCCAACCATTAGAAGAACCGCGGATCGTCGAAAGCGCCGGACGCGACCAGATACACGTAGAAGTCGGCGAGCGCGACGCTCACCAACGAGGTCCAGGCGAGCAGCATGTGACGGGCGTTCAGCTTCCCGACCCAGCCCCAGAGCCGGTACCGCACCGGGTGCTTCGAGAAGTGCTTGAGGCGGCCGCCGACGATGTGCCGGCAGGAGTGGCAGGAGATCGTGTACGCCCAGATCAGCACGATGTTCAGCAGGAAGACCAGGGTGCCGAGGCCCATGTGGCCCCACTCGTAGTTCTCGTCGCGGAACGACAGCACCGTGTCGTACGTCAGGATGCAGGCGACGAGGACGGCCGCGTAGAAGAAGTAGCGGTGGATGTTCTGAAGGATCAGCGGGAACCTCGTCTCGCCGCTGTACTTCTTGTGCGGCTCCGCCACCGCGCAGGCCGGCGGCGACGCCCAGAAGCCGCGGTAGTAGGCCTTGCGGTAGTAGTAGCAGGTCAGCCGGAAGCCGAGCGGGAAGATCAGGATGAGCAGCGCGGGGGACAGGCCCCACCAGCTGCCGAAGATCTCCCAGTTGGGGCCGTGCCGCATCGGCTCGCAGTTGTCCGCGAGGCAGGGCGAGTAGAACGGCGAGACGTACGGGGCCGCGTAGTAGTCGGCGTTCGCGAAGGCCCGCCACGTCGAATAGACGATGAAGGCGAGCAGTCCGCCCGCGGTCGCGGCCGGGGCCAGCCACCAGCGGTCCGTGCGCAGATGGGGCGCGGCGATCGCGGCGCGCGTCCGGCCCCGGACGCCGGTGGCGGCCGGGGCGCGGGAGGGATGGGGTTCTTCGGTACTGGTGGGTTCCGTGCCGGTGGCCAACGAAGCCTCCGCTCGCAGGGACGGGGGACGGGGTATGGGGGAGTGTGGACAGGGTGGACAGGGTGGACAGGGCGGCGTGCTGCTCGGCGCGGGCGGATCAGGGCGCGTGCCGGTCCCGCGCGCCGAGCCCCTCGTCGTCCGAGTCGGTCCACAGGGAGCTGTCGTACGGGGCGTCGGGGATCGTCACGAGGTCGGGGCGGCGCGGCGCGTTGGGGCTCGCGGCCGACTCGCGCAGCAGGGCGACGCTCTCGCGCAGATGTGCGGTGTCGGCGCGCACCCGGCGCAGATCCGGGCCGCCCGCGATGCCCTCGAGCTGGGGTTGCAGGCGCCCGACGGCGCGCGCGAGCTCGTCGACGCAGCGCTGAACCGCCGTCAAGTCGTCGTGCAGGGACATGACTTGGCCTCACTTCCGCTGGTGCGGCGGAGTTGCTCATGCGCCTGCGAGTGTCGCGCGTCACATTGCCGTTTGTGAAGGGATCCGTGCGGATTGCCGGTGTACGCCGTGGTGCGCGCCCGCGAATTCGCGCCGTCGGGGCGGGGTTCCTTTGGGCCGCACGGGTGGCTTCCGGGTGGCCTACGGGCGTGTCGGACGGCACCCCTCCGCATATCCACTTCAGTTGGCCGATAGATGTGATCAGCTCCATATACCGCCAAACGAGACAAACCGGCCAGCCCCGGAGGTACCCGTGATGCCCCACGTCCCAAGGCGCCCAGGAGCCGCCGCACGCTCGGCCGCGTTCCTCGTGAGCGGCGCGCTCGCCGTGACCGCGCTCGCCGGGTGCGGCTCCAGCGACGAATCGGGCCGGCCAGCCGCCGCGCCCGACGTCGCCTCGGCCGCCCGCACGCAGGTCAAGGACGGCGGCACGCTGCGGTGGGCGATCGACGACGTGCCACAGACCCTCAACGCCTTCCAGGCCGACGCGGACGCGGCCACGAGCCGGGTCACCGGGGCCGCACTGCCCTCGATGTTCCGGCTCGACGCCGAGGGGCGTCCGCAGGCCGACTCCGACTACCTGGAGAAGGCCGAGGTCATCAAGACCGAGCCCAAGCAGGTCGTGCTGTACAAGCTGAACCAGCAGGCGGTGTGGAGCGACGGCCGGGAGATCGGCGCCGCGGACTTCGCCGCGCAGTGGCGCGCCCTGTCGGGGAAGAACAGCGCGTACTGGACCGCCCACAACGCGGGCTACAACCGCATCGAGAACGTCGAGCGCGGCAAGAACGACCTGGAGGTGCGGGTCACCTTCGCCAAGCCCTACGCGGACTGGCGCTCGCTGTTCTCGCCGCTGTACCCCAAGGACGTCATGGGGACCCCGGACGCCTTCAACGAGGGCGCTCGCAGCAAGCTCAAGGTGACCGCGGGCCCCTTCGCGCTCGACAAGGTCGACCGGGGCGACAAGCAGGTCCGGCTGGAGCGCAACCCCCGCTGGTGGGGCCGCCCCACCAAGCTGGAGAAGCTGGAACTCAAGGCGGTGCCGCGCGACAAGCGCCCCGCAGCGCTCGCCGCGGGCAAGCTGGACCTCGCCGACGTCGACCCGGCGGCCGCCGAGCGCATCGCGTACGCGGCCCGCGACAAGGGCGCTTCGGGCCCGCTCGCGCACGGACCCGGCGCCGGTGTCACCTCCGGTGAGGCGCTGCGCTCGTGGGCGCGGGCGCACAACGAGGACTGGGAGGTCGCCGAGGCGGAGCTCGAGGCCCGGGCGAAGACCCGCAAGGCCGCCCGGAAGTACGCCAAGGAGCAGGCGGGGCTCGACGGCTTCGTCGTCCGCAAGTCGCTCGAACCCGCCTACACACAGCTCGCCCTGAACGGTTCCACCGGCCCGCTCGCCGACGAGCGGGTGCGCCAGGCCGTGGCCCGCGCGCTCGACCGGGGCAAGCTCGCCCAGAGCGTACTCAAGCCGCTCGGCCTTCCGGCCAAGACCGTCGGCAGCCACCTCGCCCTGTCCGGGCAGGCCGCGTACGCCGACAACAGTGGCGCGCTCGGCAAGCAGGACTCCGACAAGGCGCAGGCGCTGCTCGCGGAGGCGGGCTGGGTGCGCGGCGGCCCGGTCGAGGGGCAGAAGGAGAAGCCCAGGACCGCGGGCGGCAAGGCGGAGGGCGCCGCGGCCGAGTCCGACGACGGCACGTACATCATGGGCGAGGACGACCAGAAGGCGGGCGACGACGCGAAGCCCGGCGACGCCGCGCCCCCGCTGCTCGGTCCGGGCGCCCTCGCCGCCGCCCAGCACTCCGCGCTGCTGCACCAGGCCGACGCCGCGAAGGTGCGCTCCGCCGAGCGGGAGGGTCAGCACGCGGGCGACGCCAAGCAGGGCGCGGCCCCGGGCGCGTACGCCCCGAAGGGGACCCCCGCCCCGCAGCAGGCGGCCGCGAAGGACGCGGGCGAGGCCGGCGGCAAGGAGGGCGCCAAGGCCGGCGCCGCCACCGCGGGGCAGTTCGTCAAGGACGGCAAGCCGCTGACGCTGAACTTCGTGCTGCCCTCCGGGCCGGACGCCGAGCAGTTGCAGTCCGTCGCCGACCGGATCTCGGCCATGCTCCAGAAGATCGGCGTGCGCACGGACATCACGAAGGTCGACGACGAGACCTACTTCAAGGACCACATCGCGGCGGGCGATTACGACCTGGCGCTGTACTCGTGGCCCGGCTCCGCCTACCCGGCGACCGACGCCCGTCCGATCTACGCCAAGCCGGTCCCGGCCGCCGACGGCGAGCTCACGGTCGAGCAGAACTACACGCGGGTCGGCACCGACCACATCGACCAGCTCTTCGACCAGGCCGCGGGGGAGCTCGACCAGGAGAAGGAGCGCTCGCTCGTCCGGCAGGCGGACGAGCGCATCTGGGCCGCCGCAGGATCGATTCCGCTCTACCAGCGGCCCGAACTCGTGGCGGCGAAGGCGAACCTGGTGAACGCCGGGGCCTTCGGCTTCCAGGAGCCCGACTACGAGGACATCGGCTTCCTGAAGCCGGGCGGGAAGCTGGGCGGCTCGCCCGCGCAGGACCAGGGCTGACCTGCGGTTTCTTCGGACGGGCCGCTGCTTGGGGAGCGGCCCGTCCGGCCCGGCTGAGCCGCAGGGCGCCGAGGCACGTAGCATGGGGTGAGGCCGTGGCATGTTCAGCCCGGCAGGGCCAGCGCAAAGCAAGGTATGCGCAGCCGACCACTCACTCCAGGAGTACGCCTCACTATGGCCACGCGCCACGACATCCGTAACGTCGCCATCGTCGCCCACGTCGACCACGGCAAGACCACCATCGTCGACGGCATGCTGAAGCAGGCCGGTGCCTTCGCCGCCCACCAGCTGGAGTCGGTCGACGATCGCGTGATGGACTCGAACGACCTGGAGCGTGAGAAGGGCATCACGATCCTCGCCAAGAACACGGCGGTGAAGTATCACCCCAAGGCCGGCGAGGACCCGATCACGATCAACATCATCGACACCCCCGGCCACGCCGACTTCGGTGGCGAGGTCGAGCGCGGTCTGTCGATGGTCGACGGTGTCGTCCTGCTCGTCGACGCCTCCGAGGGCCCGCTGCCGCAGACCCGCTTCGTGCTGGGCAAGGCGCTCAAGCAGCGGCTCCCCGTCATCCTGTGCATCAACAAGACGGACCGCCCCGACGCCCGCATCGACGAGGTCGTCAACGAGACGTACGACCTCTTCCTCGACCTGGATGCGGACGAGGAGCAGATCGAGTTCCCGATCGTCTACGCCTGCGGCCGTGACGGCGTCGCCTCGATGACCAAGCCGGAGGACGGCACGGTCCCGGCCGACTCCACGAACCTCCAGCCGTTCTTCACGACGATCCTGGAGCACATCCCGGCTCCGACGTACGAGGAGAACGCCCCGCTCCAGGCGCACGTCACCAACCTGGACGCCGACAACTTCCTCGGCCGTATCGCGCTGCTCCGCGTCGAGGCCGGCGAGCTGCGCAAGGGCCAGACCGTGGCCTGGATGAAGCGCGACGGCGAGGTGCAGAACGTCCGCATCAGCGAACTCCTGATGACCGAGGCGCTCACCCGCAAGCCCGCCGAGGTCGCAGGCCCCGGTGACATCTGCGCCGTCGCCGGTATCCCGGACATCATGATCGGCGAGACCCTGGCCGACCCGGAGAACCCGGTCGCCCTGCCGCTGATCACGGTGGACCAGCCGGCGATCTCCATGACCATCGGCACGAACACCTCGCCGCTGGTCGGCCGCGGTGGTGGCGGCAAGGGCGCCGACGCGAAGAACAGCGTCAAGGACCGCAAGGTCACCGCCCGCCAGGTCAAGGACCGCCTGGAGCGCGAGCTGATCGGTAACGTCTCGCTGCGCGTCCTGGAGACCGAGCGCCCCGACGCCTGGGAGGTGCAGGGCCGCGGTGAGCTGGCGCTCGCCATCCTCGTCGAGCAGATGCGCCGTGAGGGCTTCGAGCTGACGATCGGCAAGCCGCAGGTCGTCACCAAGGAGATCGACGGCAAGACGCACGAGCCGGTCGAGCGCATGACGGTGGACGTCCCCGAGGAGCACATGGGCGCCGTCACGCAGCTCATGGGCGTCCGCAAGGGTCGCATGGACAACATGTCGAACCACGGCTCCGGCTGGGTCCGCATGGAGTTCGTCGTCCCGTCGCGTGGCCTCATCGGCTTCCGCACGGAGTTCCTGACGAACACCCGCGGCACGGGTATCGCCCACTCGATCCACGAGGGCCACGAGCCGTGGTTCGGCACCCTTCAGACCCGTAACAACGGTTCGCTGGTCGCCGACCGTGCCGGTTCGGTCACCCCCTTCGCGATGATCAACCTCCAGGAGCGCGGTGTGCTGTTCACCGAGCCCGGCACCGAGGTGTACGAGGGCATGATCGTCGGCGAGAACTCGCGCGCCGACGACATGGACGTGAACATCACCAAGGAGAAGAAGCTCACCAACATGCGCGCGGCGTCCGCGGACTCGACGGAGAACGTCGTCCCGGCCCGCAAGCTCTCCCTGGAGCAGTCCCTGGAGTTCTGCCGCGACGACGAGTGCGTCGAGGTGACCCCGGAGGCCGTTCGCATCCGCAAGGTCGTCCTGGACCAGAAGGAGCGCGGCCGCAGCGCCTCGCGCGCCAAGCACGGCTGACCTGACGGCAGTTGGGCCCGGTACCCCCCGAGGGGGTGCCGGGCCCTTTGCGTTGCCGCTAGTCTTCACGCGGTCTACGCGCAGTGACACCCGCGGCCGTGTTGTCTCCCAACAGAGGGTCAAGGATCGGGCGAGCGCAAGTGATTAAGTCCATCCCCGAGTCCGGAATCCGGACGTGGATGGTCGATAGATATGTAACACGTCCGTTTCGTGACCCTCTATCTCGGATCTGTTTGTCCGGATTTTGGGAGAAGTACGCATCAGGTGTGATCGAACCGAGACCAAAAGAGTGTGGTCGCGACAGCGACTGTGGCTAATAGTGGTCCGCGTAGAGCTCGGGTCAAAGGGTCACGCGCTAAGGGGGGCGGCGACTCGCGAGCGCACTGAGGCAGCGTCAACTTCGCCGTCATGGGGTGTCGACGGGGTGACGGTCTTCTGCCTCCACTTGCAGTGAACGAAGTGGACTCATGAGGAGGCGGTCGAGGTGGCGATCCGACGCTGCGACGGTTTTTGACAGCTCCTCAGGGGTGGGCCTCACCCCAGTCGTTGGTCCCTTCGCGCGCTTCGAGTGACGTACGCCGTGCGACGGCCGCCGGACCGCTTCCACTTCCGACGGCCTCCAATACCTGTGAAACGGACGAATCATGACAAGTCCAATCGAGATTGAGGGCGCCGAGACCTCTTCCGCCTTGGACAAGGAGAGCGCGCCGCAGGGCGACGCGAAGGAGCCCAAGAAGCTCGAGGGGCGCAGCCCCGGTCAGTTGATGTGGCGGCGCTTCAAGCGGGACAGGACGGGTGTCATATCCGCCTGGATCGTGGTGGCCTTCTTCGCGATAGCCGCGCTCGCCCCGGTCATCTGCGGCCTGTACGGCAAGGACCCGTACACCTTCTACGGCCAGGACGACCCCACGCTCCTCAACGAGTTCAACCTGCCGGCGGGTCCCAACGGCGGCATGTCGCCCGAGCACTGGTTCGGCATCGACCCGAACTACGGGCGTGACGTCTTCGCGTACCTGCTCTACGGCATGCGTACGTCGCTCTACACCGCGCTGTGCGCGACCATCGGCATGGTGATCCTCGGCGTCGTGCTCGGCCTTCTTGGCGGCTACTTCGGCGGCAAGATCGACTACTGGCTGGGCCGGCTCACCGACTTCATGATGGCGCTGCCGAACCAGCTGTTCATGGTCGCGGCCATGCCCGTCATCGTCACGGTGTTCGTGGCCCCGGACGAGGAGACGCCGGTCTATGTCCGGTTCCTCGCCATCACCGGCATCATGTGGCTGCTCACCTGGATGACCCTGGCCCGCCTGGTGCGCGCGGTGACCCTGTCGCTGCGTGAGCGGGAGTTCGTGGAGGCGGCGAAGGTCGCAGGCGCCTCGCCCTGGCGGATCATCCGCAAGGAGCTGCTGCCCAACCTGGTGACGCCGATCATCGTCCAGGGCACGTACCTGCTGCCCAGCACCATCCTCTCGGTCGCCTTCCTCTCCTTCGTCGGCGTCGGCTACCAGGACCCCACGCCCGACTGGGGCCTGATGTTCTCGACGGCGGCGCAGATCTACGAGGTGGACCCGACCTACTTGTACTTCCCGGGTGTCGCCATGGTCGTCTTCTTCGTGGCGTTCAACCTCTTCGGTGACTCGGTCCGGGACGCCTTCGATCCCAAGACCGGACGCTGACCAGGCCTCACCGAGGGTCGCTGCCACCCGGGCGCCGGACCGACACAGCCGGATGCGTCAGGCAGCACACAAGGATCACTACTCACAGGCAGGTGGATTCAACTCCATGAGCATCCTTCGTTCGCGCACGGCGCAGGCGACGATCGTCGCCGCCGCTCTCGGCGCCCTCACGCTGACCGGCTGCAGCAGCGGCAGCAACGACAACGACAAGACCGTGGGCAAGTCCAAGGACGACGCGAAGGCTCAGGCCAAGCCGGTCATCATGGGCACCGCGCAGCAGTCGGTCGGCCCGGCCAAGCCGGTCCCGGGCGCCAGGAAGGGCGGCGTCGCCCAGGTCTACCAGGAGACGGACTTCTCGCACCTGGACCCGGGGCAGATATACGTCTCCGACGCCGGTCTGCTCTCCAAGCTCCTCTACCGTGGCCTGACCACGTACACCGAGGACGACAAGGGCACCCAGACGGTCGTCGGTGACCTCGCCAAGGACGCGGGCAAGTCCTCGGACGGCGGCAAGACCTGGACCTTCGAGCTGAAGGACGGGATCAAGGACGAGAACGGCCACACCATCACGTCGGCCGACATGCGGCACTCCATCGAGCGCCTGTACTCCTCGTTCGAGACGGACGGCCCGACGTACATCCAGCAGTGGCTGTCCGGCTCCGGCACCTCGTACCGCAAGGCGTACAAGGGCCCGTACGAGGGCAAGCACCTGCCGAAGTCGGTCCTGGACACGCCGGACGACAAGACGATCGTCTTCCACTTCAAGGAAGCCCACACCGACGTCCCGCAGGCCCTGGCCATGGCGGCGTACTCGGTCGTGCCCGAGAAGACGGACACCAAGCAGAAGTACGACCAGAAGCCGGTCGCCACCGGCCCGTACAAGATCTCGGCCTACAAGCCGGGCAAGAGCCTCAAGCTCGTCCGCAACGACCAGTGGGACGAGAAGACGGACCCGATGCGCCACGCCTACGTGGACGGGTTCAACATCGACTACAACGTCTCCAAGGCCGACCAGACCAAGACGATCCTGGCCGACCGCGGCGAGGCCAAGAACGCCGTCATGTTCTCCGGCCAGATCGACGCCACCCAGCTGCAGAAGATCACGACCGACAAGAAGGTCATGAAGCGCACGGTGCAGGGCTACGGCCCGTACGTGTGGCAGCTGAACATGAACATGGACCGCATCAAGGACAAGAAGATCCGCGATGCCATCGCCCTGGCGATCCCGGCCACCGCGGCCGGCCACGCCGACGGCGGTGCCTACGGCGGTGACCCCGCCAACTCGCTGACGTCGCCCTCCACTCCGGGCTACGACGAGAAGCTCGACCCGTTCAACCGCGCCAAGAAGCCGAACGGCGACATCGCCGCGGCGAAGAAGCTGATCGACGAGGCCGGCGCCAAGGGCAAGAAGCTCGTCTACGCCTACGCCAACGTCCCGGTGCGCGTCACGCAGGCGAACCTGATCATCAACAACCTGGAGAAGATCGGGCTCGACATCCAGAAGAAGGAAGTTGACCAAGCCACCTGGTACGAGCAGATGGGCAAGGTCAAGAACGGCATGGACCTGTACATGACCGGTTGGGGCCAGGACTGGGCCGACGGCAACACCGTCTTCCCGCCGTCCTACGACGGTGCCAACATCCAGGACGGCGCGTCCAACTACTCCCACGTCAACGACAAGCACGTGAACGCCGAGAGCGCCCGCATCCAGAAGATCGCGGACGCGGCCGAGCGCGCCAAGGAGTACGCGAAGCTCTCCAAGTACATCTCGGAGAAGATCAACCCGGCCGCCCCGATCTACTACACCAAGGTGTTCCAGATCGCCGGCTCCAACGTGGGCGGCCTGCGCTACTCGTCGGTGACCAACTACACCGACCCGACGCGGATCTTCCTCAAGAAGTAGTTCGCACAAGGCAGTTCCCGGGGGTGAGGGCGCGGCGGAGCCCTCGCCCCCGGGCCGCCGCACATCCCCTCCTGGTCTCCCACCGCCACCGTCCTGAGAGCAGCTTTCTGCCATGCTTCGATTTCTCATACGCCGGACGTCTGGCGCAGCACTCATCCTTCTGCTGATCAGCGCCTTCACGTTCTTCATGTACTTCGCCATCCCACAGGACCCGGCGACGCTCGCGTGCGGCAAGAACTGCACCCCGGACGCGCTGGCGATCATTCACAAGAACCTGGGGCTCGATCAGCCGATTCCGGTGCAGTACTGGGAGTTCCTCAAGGGGATCTTCGTCGGCCGTGACTTCGCGGTGGGCCACTGCGACGCCCCGTGCTTCGGCGTCTCGTTCCGGAACAACCAGATGGTCTGGGACACGATGATGGACCGTCTCCCGCTGACCCTCTCGCTGATGCTCGGCGGCCTGGTCGTCTTCCTCACCGCCGGTCTGGGCGCGGGTCTGCTCGCCGCCCGCTTCCGCGGCACCTGGATCGACAAGCTCTTCTCCGGCGCCTCCCTGGTGACCAGCTCGTTCCAGATCTACCTGCTCGGCCCGATCGTGATGGGCATCTTCGTCTACAGCACCGGCTGGCTGAAGGCGCCCAAGTACGTGTCGTTCTGGGAGAACCCGGCGTCCTGGTTCATGGGGCTGCTGATCCCCTGGATCGTGATGGCGACGATCTTCACCGCCAACTACACGCGCATGGCGCGCTCCTCGATGATCGAGCAGCTCCAGGAGGAGCACGTCAGGGCCGCCAAGGCCAAGGGCATGAGCAGTCGCTTCGTCTTCTTCCGGTACGCCTGGCGCGGCTCGCTGATCCCCATCATCACCATCCTCGGCATGGACATCGCCTCGCTGCTCAGCGGCGGCATGGTCACCGAACTGACCTTCAACCTCTCGGGGATGGGCCGACTGGCGATCACGTCGGTCACCGGTAAGGACCTGCCGGTCCTCATGGGCGTCATGATCGTCAGCGCCGCCTTCATCATCATCTGCAATGTCGTCGTGGACGCCCTGTACGCCGTGATCGACCCGCGCGTGCGGCTGTCCTAGGAGAACTCCCGTGACCACTCTCACCAAGCCCGAGGACGCCCCGGCCCCGACCGGTTCCGACGCGTTCTTGTCGGTACGCGACCTGCGGGTGCAGTTCTCCACAGAGGACGGCGCCGTCAAGGCGGTGGACGGCCTCTCCTTCGACCTCGAGCGCGGCAAGACGCTCGGCATCGTCGGCGAGTCCGGATCCGGCAAGTCGGTCACCAACCTGACCGTGCTCGGCCTGCACCCCAAGAAGAACACCACCATCGACGGCGAGATCCTCCTCGACGGCAAGGAGCTCCTCACCGCCACGGAGCTCGAGATGGAGAAGCTCCGCGGCAACAAGATGGCGATGATCTTCCAGGACTCGCTGACCGCGCTCTCGCCGTACTACACGGTGGGCCGGCAGATCGCCGAGCCGTTCCGCAAGCACACCGGCGCCTCCAAGAAGGAGGGCCGGGACCGGGCCATCGAGATGCTGGAGAAGGTCGGCATCCCGCAGCCCAAGCAGCGCGTCGACGACTACCCGCACCAGTTCTCCGGCGGTATGCGCCAGCGCGCCATGATCGCGATGTCGCTGGCCTGCAACCCCGAACTGCTCATCGCCGACGAGCCGACCACGGCCCTCGACGTGACGGTCCAGGCGCAGATCCTCGACCTGCTGAAGGACCTCCAGCAGGAGTTCGGCTCCGCGATCATCATGATCACGCACGACCTGGGCGTCGTCGCGAACATGGCCGACGACCTGCTCGTCATGTACGCGGGCCGGGCCGTCGAGCGGGGCAGCGTGCGCGAGGTGCTCAAGCAGCCCCAGCACCCCTACACCTGGGGCCTGCTGGGTTCGATGCCGCGACTGACCTCGGACATCGAGGAGCCGCTGCTGCCGATCCCCGGTTCGCCGCCGTCGCTGCTCAACCCGCCCTCGGGCTGCCCGTTCCACCCGCGCTGCGCCTTCACCGACAAGGTGTCGGGCGAGCGCTGCTCGGGCGAGCGTCCGGTCCTCCCGGCGGGGCGCGGTTCCGCCTGCCACCTGACGGCGGACCAGAAGCAGCAGGTGTTCATCGAGACGATTCAGCCCCGGCTGGGCTGAGCTGAAACCGGCGACTGGGGCATGACCATGAGCGACAACAAGAGCAACACCACCACGGCGGTCGCCGACGCGATCCCCGGCCAGCGCGACCGCGACACCGAGCCGCTGCTCCAGGTCCAGGGACTGCAGAAGCACTTCCCGATCAAGGGTGGCTTCCCGATCCGCCGCACCGTCGGCGCGGTCAAGGCCGTCGACGGCGTGGACTTCGAGGTCCGCGCGGGCGAGAGCCTGGGCCTGGTCGGCGAGTCCGGCTGCGGCAAGTCGACCACGGGCCGCCTCCTGACCCGCCTGTACGAGCCCACGCAGGGCACGATCACGTACAAGGGCCAGGACATCAGCCACGCGACCCGCAGGCAGCTGGCGCCGATCAGGTCCGAGATCCAGATGATCTTCCAGGACCCGTACGCCTCGCTGAACCCGCGGCAGACGGTCGGTTCGATCATCGCGGGCCCGATGGAGATCAACGGGATCAACCCGCCCGGCGGCCGGGAGAACCGGGTGCGCGAGCTCCTGGAGATCGTGGGCCTGAACCCGGAGCACTACAACCGCTTCCCGCACGAGTTCTCCGGCGGTCAGCGCCAGCGCATCGGCGTCGCCCGTGCGGTGGCCCTGGAGCCGAAGCTGATCGTGGCGGACGAGCCGGTCTCGGCGCTCGACGTGTCGATCCAGGCGCAGGTGGTGAACCTTCTCCAGGAGGTTCAGCGGGAGATGGGCATCGCGTTCGTCTTCATCGCCCACGACCTGGCCATCGTGCGGCACTTCTCGCAGCGGGTCGCCGTGATGTACCTCGGCAAGATCATGGAGATCGCGGACCGCGACTCGCTCTACAACCGGCCCCGGCACCCGTACACGCACGCGCTGATGTCGGCCGTGCCGGACGCGGACCTCGACGCCGACAAGCGGGAGCGGATCCGTCTGGAGGGCGACGTGCCCTCGCCGATCTCGCCGCCGTCCGGCTGCCGGTTCCGCACGCGGTGCTGGAAGGCGCAGGACAAGTGCGCCACGGAGGAGCCCCCGCTGGTCCAGCTCTCGGGCAACGAGTCGGGCCACCTCACGGCCTGCCACTTCCCGGAGGAGCCGAGCATCGAGGCGCGTGCCGAGGACATCGTGCTCGACCCGGCCCTCGCGGCCCTGGAGGACGACGGCAAGTCCTGACCCCCGGCCTCGTCCGCTGCCCGGCCCGGTGTTCGCACCGGCGCCGGGCAGCGGCATGTCCGGGTCCGGATCCCGGGTCCGGATCCTGGGGCCGGCACCGGGGCCGGCATCGGGTTCGGCACCTCCTCGCCCTCGGATGGGTGACATAACAGGCGTATCCAGTCCTTCACGGGTCCAATAGGCGCAAGGCTCGTCCCCTTTTGTCTTCGGCTCGCCCTCTGGAGGACTTTGATGCGCCTCGGCCTGCGTACCGGCGCCCTGGCCGCCGCCCTGGTACTGGGCGTGCCCTGGCTCGCGTCCTGCGGTGCCACGGCCACCGAGTCGGGCATCGTGCGGGCGAAGTGGGGCGACCCGCAGAACCCGCTGGAGCCCGCGAACACCAACGAGGTCAACGGCGGCAAGGTCCTCGACATGATCTTCCGGGGGCTCAAGATCTACGACCCCGAGACGGCCGAGCCCAAGTACGCCGTCGCCAAGTCGATCAGCAGCGACGACGCGCAGAACTTCAAGGTCACCCTGAAGGACGGCTGGAAGTTCGCGGACGGCACGAAGGTCACCTCGCAGTCCTTCGTCGACGCCTGGAACTACGCCGCCTATCTGCCGAACGCGCAGATCGGAGCCGACTTCTTCGGCTACATCGACGGCTACGACAAGGTCCACCCCGACAAGGGCAAGCCCACCGCGAAGAAGCTGTCGGGGCTCAAGGTCGTCGACGACACGCACTTCACGGTCCGGCTCAACCAGAAGTTCTCGCTCTTCCCCGACATGCTCGGCTACGCCGCCTTCTCCCCGCTGCCGAAGAAGTTCTTCACCGACCACGACGCGTGGCTGGAGAAGCCCTTCGGGAACGGCCCGTACGAGGTGACGAACTACGAGCGCGGCGGCCGCATGCAGCTGCGTCTCAACGACCGGTACAACGGCACCAAGCCCCGCAACAAGGGCGTCGACCTGCTCGTCTACACCGACGACAACACCGCGTACACCGACGTCGTGGCCGGCCAGCTCGACGTGACCGACGCCGTCCCCGCCGAGCAGCTCAGCAACCTCCACAAGGACATCGACAACCGGTACATCAACACCCCGGCCGGCATCATCCAGACGCTGATGTTCCCGATGTACGACAAGGAGTGGGCCACCGCCGACGCCCTCAAGGTCCGCCGGGGCATCTCGCTCGCCATCAACCGCGAGCAGATCACCGACAAGATCTTCCAGAAGACCCGGATCCCGGCCAAGGACTGGACGTCCCCCGTGCTCCGCGAAGAGGGCGGCTACAACCCCGACATCTGCGGCGACCGCTGCGAGTACAACCCCAAGGAAGCCAAGCGGCTGATCGACGAGGGCGGCGGCTTCCCCGGCGGCAGGCTCGTCCTCAGCTACAACGCCGACACCGGCAACCACAAGCAGTGGGTCGACGCCATCTGCAACAGCATCAACCGGGTCATGGGCAACTCGAAGTCCTGCGTCGGCAATCCGGTGGGCACCTTCGCCGACTTCCGTACGCAAATCCAGAGCGGCAAGTTCAGCGGCCCGTTCCGCAGCGGCTGGCAGATGGACTATCCGCTGATCCAGAACTTCCTCCAGCCCGTCTACACCACGGGCGCCCCCAGCAACGACGGCAAGTGGAGCGACAAGCGGTTCGACGCGCTGATCAACAAGGCCAACGCGGACCCGGACCCGAAGAGCGCGATCAAGGACTTCCAGGACTCCGAGCGGATCCTCGCCGAGCAGCTGCCCGCCATCCCGCTCTGGTACCAGAACGGCACCGCCGTCTACGGCACCCGCGTGCACGACGTGAAGCTCAACCCCTTCAGCGTGCCGGTCTTCGAGGAGATGACCGTCAATGACTGAGAACCACGACCGCTCGGGTGACGTGAGGGAGGTGCCGTGGGGCGTTATGTGATCCGACGGCTGTTGCAGATGATCCCGGTGTTCATCGGCACCACGCTGCTGATCTTCCTCATGGTCAACGTCATGGGCGACCCGACGGCGGCACTCTGCGGCGACAAGGCCTGCGACCCGGCCACCCAGGCGGCGCTGCGCGAGCAGTTCCACCTCGACAAGCCGCTGGCGCAGCAGTACCTGATCTACCTCGGCAACATCTTCCAGGGCGACTTCGGCACCGCCTTCAACGGGGACTCCGTCGCCGACCTGATGCTGCGCGCCTACCCCGTCACCATCAAGCTGACGTTCGTGGCGATCGTCTTCGAGATCGTCATCGGCATCGGCCTCGGCGTCATCACCGGCCTGCGCCGCGGCAAGCCCATCGACACGGGCGTGCTCGTGCTGACCCTGGTCGTGATCTCGGTGCCGACGTTCGTGACCGGTCTCGTCGCCCAGCTCCTGTTCGGCATGCAGTGGGGGATCGTCAAGCCCTCGGTGGCCTACGAGGCGCCGCTGAGCGAGCTGATCCTGCCGGGCCTCGTCCTCGCCTCGGTCTCCCTCGCGTACGTGACCCGCCTGACCCGCACGTCCGTCGCCGAGAACGCCCGCTCCGACTACGTCCGCACCGCCGTCGCCAAGGGCCTGCCGCGGCGCCGCATCATCTGGCGGCACCTGCTGCGCAACTCGCTGATCCCGGTGGTCACCTTCATCGGCACCGACATCGGGGCCCTGATGGGCGGGGCGATCGTGACCGAGCGGATCTTCAACATCCGCGGCGTCGGCTACCAGCTCTACCAGGGCATCCTGCACCAGTCCTCGCCGACCGTGGTCGGCTTCGTGACCGTCCTGGTGATCGTCTTCCTGCTCGCCAACCTCATCGTCGACCTGCTCTACGCCGTCCTTGACCCGAGGATCCGCTATGCCTGAGCCCGTCACCCCGGTCACCGTCGAGGCCCAGCTGACGCCGGGCGCGCCCGAGGGCGGCGGCGCGGAGGGCCCCGCGCGCTCCCTGTGGTCGGACGCCTGGCGCTCGCTGCGCCGCAACCCGGTCTTCATCGTCTCGGCGCTGATCATCCTGTTCCTGGTGATCGTCGCGATCTGGCCGCAGCTGCTCGCGAGCGGCGACCCCAACGACTGCGACCTCGCGCACGGCCAGGACACCTCCACCGCGGGACACCCCTTCGGCTACGACGCGCAGGGCTGCGACGTGTACACGCGCACCGTGTACGGGGCCCGGGCCTCGATCACCGTCGGTGTGTGCGCGACGGCCGGGGTGGCGCTCCTCGGCGGGATCCTGGGCGCGCTCGCCGGGTTCTTCGGGCGGTGGGCGGACGCCCTGCTGTCCCGCGTCGCCGACATCTTCTTCGGCATCCCGGTCATCCTCGGGGGCCTGGTCCTGCTGTCGGTGGTCACCTCGACTACGGTGTGGCCGGTGGTCGGGTTCATCGTGCTGCTCGGCTGGCCGCAGATCTCCCGCATCGCCCGCGGCTCCGTCATCACGGTCAAGGAGAACGACTACGTGCACGCGGCGCGCACCCTCGGCGCCTCCAACTCCAGGATCCTGTTGCGCCACATCCTGCCGAACGCCGTCGCCCCGGTGATCGTCGTCGCGACCATCGCGCTCGGCACGTACATCGCCCTGGAGGCGACGCTCTCGTTCCTCGGCGTCGGCCTGAAGCCCCCCGCGGTCTCCTGGGGCATCGACATCTCCAACGCCGCCCCGTACATCCGCAACGCCCCGCACATGCTGCTGTACCCGGCAGGCGCGCTGGCCCTCACGGTCCTGGCGTTCATCATGCTCGGCGACGCGGTGCGCGACGCCCTCGACCCCAAGCTGAGGTAGCCGACCGTGGCGAACACGAACCTGTTGGAAGTACGCGACCTGCACGTCGAGTTCCGTACCCGCGACGGCGTCGCCAAGGCGGTCAACGGCGTCAACTACACCGTCGACGAGGGCGAGACGCTCGCCGTGCTCGGCGAGTCCGGATCCGGCAAGTCCGTCACCGCGCAGGCCGTGATGGGCATCCTCGACATGCCGCCGGGCCGGATCACCGGTGGCGAGATCCTCTTCAAGGGCCAGGACCTGCTGAAGCTCAAGGAGGAGGAGCGGCGGAAGATCCGCGGCGCCGAGATGGCGATGATCTTCCAGGACGCGCTGTCCTCGCTGAACCCCGTGCTCACGGTGGGGGAGCAGCTCGGCGAGATGTTCGTCGTCCACAAGGGGATGTCGAAGAAGGACGCGCGGGCCAGGGCCGTCGAGCTGATGGACCGGGTGCGCATCCCGGCCGCGAAGGAGCGGGTGAGCCAGTACCCGCACCAGTTCTCCGGCGGCATGCGCCAGCGCATCATGATCGCGATGGCGCTCGCCCTGGAGCCCTCGCTGATCATCGCGGACGAGCCGACGACGGCGCTGGACGTCACCGTGCAGGCCCAGGTGATGGACCTCCTCGCCGAGCTTCGGCGCGAGCTCGACATGGGGCTGATCCTCATCACGCACGACCTCGGCGTGGTCGCGGACGTCGCCGACAAGATCGCCGTGATGTACGCGGGCCGGATCGTCGAGCAGGCGCCGGTGCACGAGATCTACAAGGCGCCCGCCCACCCGTACACCAAGGGCCTGCTCGAATCGATCCCGCGCCTCGACCAGAAGGGGCAGGAGCTGTTCGCCATCAAGGGGCTCCCGCCGAACCTCATGAACATCCCGCCCGGCTGCGCCTTCAACCCGCGCTGCCCGATGGCCCGGGACGTGTGCCGCACGGACGTCCCGCCGCTCGCCCGTGTTTCGGAGGACCGCCGCAGCGCCTGCCACTTCTGGAAGGAGACGCTCGATGCCGCAACACGGTAAGCACGTGAGCAAGGACGACCTGAAGCGCGAGGGCAGGATCGCCACGCACCTCCTCCACAAGGCGCGGGCCGAGAACGACTACGCGGCGAACGGCTCGGTCTCGGGGCACGAACCCCTCCTCCAGGTCCGCGGCCTGACCAAGCACTACCCGCTCACCCAGGGCATCCTCGTCAAGAAGCAGATCGGCTCGGTGAAGGCCGTCGACGGCGTCGACTTCGACCTGGGGCAGGGCGAGACGCTCGGCATCGTGGGCGAGTCCGGCTGCGGCAAGTCGACCGTCGCGAAGATGCTGGTGAACCTGGAGCGCCCCACGGCCGGCGTCATCACCTACAAGGGCGAGGACATCAGCACGCTGTCGGGGCGCGCCCTGAAGGCGGTCCGCCGCAACATCCAGATGGTCTTCCAGGACCCGTACACGTCCCTCAACCCCCGGATGACGGTCGGCGACATCATCGGGGAGCCGTACGAGATCCATCCCGAGGTGGCCCCGAAGGGCGACCGCAGGAAGAAGGTCCAGGACCTCCTCGACGTCGTCGGGCTCAACCCGGAGTACATCAACCGGTACCCGCACCAGTTCTCCGGCGGCCAGCGCCAGCGCATCGGCATCGCGCGCGGGCTCGCGCTGCGCCCCGAGATCATCGTCGCGGACGAGCCGGTGTCCGCGCTCGACGTGTCGGTGCAGGCACAGGTGGTCAACCTCCTGGACCGGCTCCAGAACGAGTTCGACCTGTCGTACGTGTTCATCGCCCACGACCTGTCGATCGTGCGGCACATCTCCGACCGGGTCGGCGTGATGTACCTCGGCCGCATCGTCGAGATCGGCTCGGACGCCGAGATCTACGACCACCCGACGCACCCCTACACGCAGGCCCTGCTGTCCGCGGTGCCGGTGCCCGACCCGGAGGCGCGCGAGGGCCGCGAGCGCATCCTGCTCGCGGGCGACGTGCCCTCGCCCGCCAACCCGCCCTCCGGCTGCCGCTTCCGTACCCGCTGCTGGAAGGCGCAGCAGAAGTGCGCGGACGAGGTGCCGCTGCTGGCCGTGCCCGAGGTCTTCAAGGGCGGCGACACCCCGGCGAGCCACCCGTCGGCCTGCCACTTCGCGGAGGAGAAGCAGGTCGTGCCGACGGAGCAGGGGCCCTGACGGCCTTTTACACACAGGCAACCCGGCGGACGCGACGCTGAGACGCGCGGGCGCCAGAGTGTGTCGCGTACGGCCGTGCGGGTGCCGTAGAGCCGGGCCGGAGCGCGCCATGTCGCTCCGGCCCGGACCTTTTTCAGGACAGGCCCAACGACCGCTTCAGGAAGTCGACCTGGAGCAGCAGCAGATTCTCGGCGACCTGCTCCTGGGGCGTCATGTGGGTCACGCCGGACAGCGGAAGCACCTCGTGCGGGCGGCCGTCCGCGAGCAGTGCGGAGGACAGCCGCAGGGCGTGCGCCACCACCACGTTGTCGTCCGCGAGCCCGTGCACGATGAGCATCGGCCGGTGCTGCTCGGCGGCGTCCGTGAGCCCGTCGTCGGTCACCACGGAGCTCTTCGCGTACGTCTGCGGGGACGAGGCCGGGTCGCCCAGGTAGCGCTCCGTGTAGTGCGTGTCGTACAGCCGCCAGTCCGTGACCGGGGCGCCCGCGATGCCCGCGTGGAAGACGTCGGGGCGGCGCAGCACGGCGAGCGCCGACAGGTAGCCGCCGTAACTCCAGCCGCGCATCGCGACCTTGGACAGGTCGAGCGGGAACCGGTCGGCGAGCGCGTGCAGCGCCGTGACCTGGTCGTCGAGGGTGAGCGTGAAGTCGCCGTGGATCGACTTCTCGCGGCCGGGCGAGATGCCGGGCGTGCCCCGGCCGTCCGCGACGATCACCGCGAAGCCCTGGTCGGCGAACCACTGCGAGGTCAGGTGCGGGTTGTGGGCGGCCACGACGCGCTGCCCGTGCGGGCCGCCGTACGGGTCCATGAGCACCGGCAGCGGCCCGTCACCCTCCTCGTAGGACGAGGGCAGAAGGACGGCGCACGGGATGCCCGCGGCCTCGGTGAGCGTCACGCGCGGGCTGAGCAGCGGGCGTTCGGCGTGCGAGGCGATGTCGCAGATGTGCTTGCCCTCGCGCTCCACGCGCGCCCGTGCGCCGGGTGAGTCGGGCGTCGCGGACACGAGGACCGTCACGTCCCCGGAGCGGACCGCGGAGTGCACGCCGGGCTGCGTGGAGACGCGCTGGGTGCCGAGCTCGTTGACCCGGTAGACGTGCACCTCGCCCGTCTCGGGGGACTCGGCGTCGGCCCCGGCGGAGGCGGAGACGAGGACGTCGCTGTCGCCCACGTCGAGCACCGCGCGCACGTGCAACTGGGGCCCCGTCAGCGGCCGCTCGCCCACCGCGAGGACCCGCGCGCCGCCCTCGTCGGCGATCCGCACGAGCTGCCCGCTCGGTGACCAGCACGGCACACCCGGCAGCAGCTCCAGCCACTCGTCGTCCTCGTCGGCGTGCACCATGCGCGTCGAACCGTCGTCCGTGTTCACCGCGAGGTAGAGCGCGCTGCGCTGGTCGCGGGCCTGGACCAGGAGCAGCGGGGCGCCGTCCGCGGACCAGTGCACGCGCGCGAGGTACGGGTACGCCTTGCGGTCCCAGGTGATCTCGGTGCGGGCGCCGTCGAGGCCGTACGCGAAAAGCCGCACCTCGGCGTTGGGCGTACCGGCGCGGGGGTAGGCGACGCGGGCCGGCTCCCGGTCCGGGTGGGCGGGGTCGGCGATCCACCAGCGCCGCACGTCCGCGTCGTCGGCGCGGGCCACGAGCAGGCGGTCCGAATCGGGCGACCACCAGTGGCCGCGGTACCGGGACATCTCCTCGGCCGCGGCGAACTCCGCGAGCCCGTACGTCACGGTCTCCGACTCCGGCTCGGCGAGCGCCCGGTCGCCCTCGCCCTCCGCGCCGACGACGCGCAGCGCGCCCTTGGTGACGTACGCGATGTGTAGCCCGTCGGGGGAGGGCCGCGGGTCCAACACGGGACCCGGCACCCGCAGTTCCCGCGCGGTGCCGACCCGCAGCTCGGCCGTGAACAGGCGCCCCGACAGGGCGAAAGCGGCCAACTCGGCGGCGGCGTCCGTGGCGTAGCCCACGATGCCCGCGCCGCCCTCGCGGCTGCGCTCGCGCCGGGCCCGCTCCTCGGCCGACAGGTTCTCCGCCGCCCCGCCGAGCAGGGCCACCGGATCGGCGGCCACCCGTTCCTGACCACCCGCCACGTCAAGCACCCACAGCGCGTTCGCCCGATCGGTACCCGAGGAGGAACGCAGAAAGACGACACGCTCGCCGTCCGGCGCCACGGTGAAGGCCCGTGGCGCCCCCAACGTGAAGCGCTGGGTGCGCGCGTGCTGACGGGGGAAGGTCTCGATGGTCATTGATGAAGCCTAGGAGAGATGAGGCCCGCGCGCCCCCGTGCGCTCCCGGTCGCATCGTGTGCTCCCTGATCGCGACTCGTGCGCGGGCACGGATAGTTATGATCGTTAGCAGCGTGTGGGTACGAGTCCGTCGGCGACCGGATCACTTTGGAGGAGGACCGCTGTGGCACTCTCGATCTCGGCCGTGGTGCTGTTCGCGATCATTGTCTTCATCCTGATCAAGAAGTCGGGACTGAAAGCGGGGCACGCGGTCGTGTGCGTACTCCTGGGTTTCTACCTGGCGAGTTCGTCCATCGCTCCCACGATCAAGGAGCTGACGACGAACGTCGCGGACATGGTCGGCGGCATCAAGTTCTAGCCGCGCCCGGTGTCGGTGGGGCGTTCTAGGCTGGGGGCATGACGGAAAAGCCAGGTCGGCGCCTGCTCCTCGTGCACGCCCACCCCGACGACGAGTCGATCAACAATGGCGCCACCATGGCCAAGTACGCCGCCGAAGGCGCCCAGGTCACGCTGGTGACCTGCACGCTCGGCGAAGAGGGCGAGGTCATTCCGGACGAACTGGCCCATCTCGCCCCGGACCGGGAGGACATCCTCGGCCCGCACCGGATCGGCGAGTTGGCCGCCGCCATGAAGGAGCTCGGCGTCACCGACCACCGCTTCCTGGGCGGCCCCGGGCGCTTCCGCGACTCCGGAATGATGGGCGCCCCGCAGAACGAGCGGGAGGGCGCCTTCTGGGCCGCCGATCTCGACGAGGCCGCGGCCCACCTCGTCGCCGTGATCCGCGAGACCCGCCCGCAGGTCCTGATCACGTACGACCCCGACGGGGGGTACGGGCACCCCGATCACATCCAGGCCCACCGCGTCGCGATGCGCGCCGCCGAGCTCGCCGCCGAGACCGCCTTCCGGCGCGACCTCGGGGAGCCGCACACGATCGCCAAGGTCTACTGGAACCGCGTGCCGCGCACGGTCGTCGAGGAGCGGTTCCGGTGGCTCGCGGGCGTGCTCGACACCACACCCTTCGACGTCGCCGCCGCGGTGGCCGACGTGCCGGGCGTCGTCGACGACGAGCGGATCACCGCCGAGATCGACGGCAGGCCGTACGTGGAGCGGAAGGCGGCCGCGATGCGCGCGCACGCCACACAGGTCGCCGTGCCGGACGACCGCGGCGTCTTCGCGCTGTCCAATGAGCTCGCGCAGCCGCTGTTCGACATCGAGTACTACGAGTTGGTGCGGGGCGAGCCCGGATCGCCGTACGAGAAGGACCTGTTCGAGGGTCTTGAGGGAGTGACCGAGCGATGAGCGGCGACAAGAGCAGGCGGGCCGCGGCGTCCAGCGGCAAGGCGGCCCCCGCGGGGCCGGCGGCGCAGGGCGTCGACCTGCCCTTCGGCTTCGGCGGTTTCGGCGCGGGGCGGACGGCTGTCCTGCTTGCCCTTTTCGTCCTCGGCGCGGTCGTCGCGGTCGGCGGGGCGCTCGTCCAAGGGGGCTGGTTCCCGGGCGGGTTGCTGCTCGCGCTCCTCGGGGCGGCCGGTCTGTTCCACGGGGGCGCGCGCCTCGCACGCGGTCGCGCGGGGGCGGTCGCGCCGGCGGCGGGCTGGGTCCTGGCCGTGATCCTGCTCACCGCGAGCCGCCCCGAGGGCGACTTCCTGTTCGGCGCGGGACTCGGCTCGTACCTCTTCCTCCTCGGAGGGATGGCAGTCGCTGTGATGTGTGCCACCTTCTGGCTGCCGGGGCAACCACCCGCGTCCGCCGCCCGACTTGGGAAGTGACGGAGCACCTTGGGGCGTCGTGCGGCGCCCGCCGTTCCGGATTCGTCATCCGTCGCACAGTGACTTCCGGCGGCGGCCAGTATGGTGGTGCGCGCCGCCGAGCAGCCCGCGCGAGGTCGAGACGGGCGGCGGAGCCAACCGGGAGAACCTGCCTTGAGCCGTGAAACTGACAGTTCGTCCTCCGGGCCCCAGGGGCGCGGCGCTGCCGCCTACCCGTCGGGGACGCCTCCGTACGGATCGCCCGCGCAGGGCGCGGCGTCCGATGACGCCGGTCCGACGCCGCCGGACGGCCAGGGCGCCCCGGAGTCACCCAAGACCGAGACGACACTGACGACCCGGATCCGGATCAACATCCCCGGTTCCCGGCCGATCCCGCCCGTCGTCATGCGGACGCCGATGAGCGACGTCGACGCCAACCCGCGGAGCGGCACCGGCCAGGGAGCCGACGCCGCCCCCGCGCCGGACCCGACGCAGGGCGGCCGTCCCTCGGCGCCCGCTTCGTACAGCGGCCCGACGGACACCGGCTCGGCGCCCGCCGCGCCCGAGGCGTCCGCGCCCGCCGCTCCCGCGCCGCAGCGCGAGGAGAAGACGAGCGACTGGTTCGCGCCGCGCAAGCCGCGCGGCGGAGCGGGCGGCCCGGCGACCGGCGCGGTGCCGACGGTCGGCTCGGGTGGCCCGGCCACCGGCGCGGGCGCGCCCACGCCGCCCGCCCCGGGCTCCAACGGGGGCAACCCGTCCGGCACTTCGGGCGGCCCGCTGGGCGGCCCCACCGGCGGCTCCGGCAACGGCCCCACGGGCGGCCCGTCCGGCGGCTCCTCCGGCGGGTTCGACGTGTCCAGTGCCGTGGCGGCGGGCCCCCTCGGCTCGGGCGGCGCCCCCGGAGCCCGCGACGACCTGCCGTTCTTCTCCGCCAACCAGGACCCGGGCGCGCCCGACCGCGGCGAGGGACCCACCGGACCCGTGGGCCCCACCTCGGGCCCGGCCGCGGGCGACGGCCCGATGGTCCCGCCGAACGCCCCCAACCCGCCGGTCCCCGGCGCCGGTCAGTCGCCGCCGCGGCTGAGCGACGACACCGCGATCCTCACGCCGCAGAAGCCGGCCCCGGAGCCGCCCACGGGCGGCAACAGCGGCAACGTCTCCGGTGACACGCTCACCAGCGGCATGCGGGTCGTCCCCTCGGCCGGCGGCGGCCCCAAGAAGCCCGGCGCCTCCGACCCGTTCCAGCAGGGCCCGGACGGCCCCGCCGTGCACACCCCGCCGAAGCTGCCCGACCCGGTGCCGTCCGCCCCCGCCCCGAAGAAGAAGGGCCGCAACAAGCTCGTGCTGCTCGGCGCGGGCGTCGTCGGCCTCGCCGGAGTCGCGTACGGCGCGGGTCTGTTGATGAACCACGCCGACGTCCCGAAGGGCACCACCGTCGCCGGCGTCGACATCGGCGGCGGCACCCGCGACGAGGCGACCACCAAGCTGGAGAACGCCCTCGGCAAGCGCACGGAGCAGGCGCTGAAGCTTCAGGTCGGCGGCAAGACGGTGGAGATGCAGCCGGCCCAGGCGGGTCTCTCCCTCGACACCGCGTCGACCGTGGCCGCCGCCGCGGGCAGCGACTACAACCCGGTCTCGGTGATCGGCTCGCTGTTCGGAAACGAGCGGGTCGTGGCCCCCGTCATGCCCGTCGACGAGGAGAAGCTGGCCGCGTCCCTTCAGCGGGCCGCGGGCGGCGCCGCGGCGTCCGGCGAGGGCACGATCAAGTTCGCGCCGGGCAAGGCCGTTCCCGTCTACGGCAAGACCGGCAAGGGCCTCGACATCGCCCAGTCGGTCGCCGCGGTCAAGGACGCCTACCACGCGCAGGTCGAGACCGGCGCGTCCGGAGCGGTCCCGCTGGCGACCTCGACGCACAAGCCGACGATCTCGGACGCCGAGGTCGACCGGAAGATGCAGCAGTTCGCCGAGCCCGCGATGTCCGGACTGATCACGGTCAAGGCGGGCGGCGCCTCGATCCAGTTCGGCCCCGACAAGTCGCTGCCGAAGATCCTGAGCGTGCAGCCGGTCAACGGGAAGCTGGTCGAGAAGTACAACCTCCCGGAGCTCAAGAAGCTGTACGGCACGACCTTCGACGGCGTCCTCGTCACCCGGGGAACCGGCAAGAAGACGCCGGTCCAGCCCACGGACGTGGCCGCCGCCATCGGCAAGGCGCTGCTCGGGAAGACCCCCGCCGAGCGCACCGCGGAGATCCAGACGAACGCCTCGTAGCTCCGCCCGCGCACCAGACAGGCCCCAGCGTCACGAGTCCCGCATGACATCCGTCATGCGGGACTCACGCTTGTCGACACTGCCGCGCACCCCCGCCCACCGGCGACGCTGAATGCCATGACGACACACGCAGCGGTCACCTTCAGCGGGGTGACGAAGACGTACGGCGCCGTGCGGGCGGTCGACGGCCTGAGCCTCGAACTGCACGCGGGTGAGACGGTCGCCCTGCTCGGCCCGAACGGCGCGGGCAAGTCCACCACCCTCGACCTGCTCCTCGGCCTGCGCCCCGCCGACACCGGCGAGGTCCGCGTCTTCGGCACGAGCCCGCGCGAGGCGATCACCGCGGGCCGGGTCGGCGCCATGCTCCAGAGCGGCGGCCTGATGGACGAGGTGACCGTGCGCGAACTCGTCCGGCTCGGCTGCGCCCTGCACCCGAAGCCCTCCCCGGCCGACGAGGTGCTGGCCCGCGCGGGACTCACCGGGATCGCCGACCGCAAGGTCAACAAGCTCTCCGGCGGCCAGGAACAGCGCGTCCGCTTCGCCCTCGCCACGGCAGGCGACAGCGACCTCATCGTCCTCGACGAGCCGACGACCGGCATGGACGTGAGCGCCCGGCAGGCGTTCTGGGCCACCATGCGCGAGCAGGCCGAGCAGGGCCGCACGGTGCTGTTCGCCACGCACTACCTGGAGGAGGCGGACGCGATCGCCGACCGCGTCCTCGTGCTGCACCGCGGCCGGCTCCTCGCCGACGGCACGGCCGCCGAGATCAAGGCGAAGGCCGGCGCCCGCCGGGTCTCCTTCGACCTGGAGGGCCCGATCGACGAGGCCGCCATCGGGCAACTCCCGTTCCTGACCGGCGTATCGGTCAGCGGCCACACCGTCCGCATCCAGTCCACCGACGCCGACGCGACCGTGCACGCGCTCTACGGGCTCGGCGTCTACCCGCGCAATCTCGAAGTCGCCGGACTTGGCCTTGAACAGGCCTTCGTGGCGATCACCGAGGCCGAGGAGGCCAAGTCGCTGTGAACAGCCTGATCAAGCTCGAACTCACCCGCGCCCTGCGCAACCGCAAGTTCCTGTTCTTCTCCGTGATCTACCCGTCCGTGCTGTTCCTGCTGATCGCGGGCAAGGCCGACACATCGACCGTGGTCGACGGCACCGGGCTGAACCTCCCCGCGTATCTGATGGTCTCGATGGCCTCCTTCGGCGCGCTCACCGCCGTCCTCATGGGCAACAGCGAGCGCATCGCGAAGGAGCGGGAGAACGGCTGGGTGCGGCAGTTGCGGCTCACCACGCTGCCCGGCCGCGGCTATGTCCTCGCGAAGACCGCGAGCGCCGCCGTCGTCTCGCTGCCCTCCATCGTGATCGTCTTCGTCGTGGCCGCGGCCTTCAAGGACGTACGGTTCGACGCCTGGCAGTGGCTCGCGCTCACCGGCTCGATCTGGGCCGGCAGCCTCGTCTTCGCCGCGCTCGGCGTCGCCATCGGCTACCTCGCCTCCGGCGACGCCGTCCGGCCGATCACGATGATCACGTACTTCGGGCTCTCGATCCTGGGCGGCCTGTGGATGCCGACGACGAGTTTCCCGCAGTGGCTGCGGGACATCGCCGAATGGCTGCCCACCCACGCGTACGCTGCCCTCGGCCAGGCCATCGAGCTGGGCGGCGCCCCCGAGGCCAAGGACGTCGCGCTGCTCGTCGCGTACTTCCTGCTCTTCGCGGGCGGCGCGGCCTGGCTGTACCGGAAGGACACGTTGAAGGCGTGAGTACGGAACTGGACGAGCGGGCCGCGCGGGACGAGGCCCCGGTGCCGAAGATCGGGCAGCCGCCGGAGGGCCGCCGCGAGACCCTCCTGAAGCTCTTCTGGATCGGCATGTGGCTGGCCTTCCTCGGCAGCCCGGTCGCCGACCTGGCGACGGGCGAGTACAGCGTGACGGGCACGGTCGGCGGGGCGCTCGGCCTCCTCGCCTTCGTCGGCCTGTACGTCGTGCTCGTCATGCGCCGGATGGCCCGGCCGGTGGGACGGTTCGCGGTGCAGGCCTCCATGGTCGTGCTGCCGGTGCTCGCGGTGGTCCTCTCGCTGACCCTCGGGGCCGACTGGCTCGTCCTGTTCGTCTACCTCTCCGTGGCCTGCGGGGCGGTCCTGCCGCTGCGCTGGACGCGGCTCGGGATCCTCGTGACCTCGGCCGTCATGGTCGGCGTGGGACTGCTCCTCGACACGGAGCCGCAGTACTGGCTCCTGGTGCCCGCCCTGCTCTCCGGCTTCTCCATGATCGGCGTACGCGAACTGGTCCGTACGACCAGGGAGCTGCGGGAGGCGCGCGCCCGGGTCGCCCAACTCGCCGCCAACGAGGAGCGGCTGCGCCTCGCCCGCGACCTGCACGATCTGCTCGGCCACTCCCTCTCGCTCATCACGCTCAAGAGCGAGCTGGCGGGGCGGATGCTGCCCGACCACCCCGACAAGGCGGCCGACCAGGTCGCCGACATCGAGAAGGTCAGCCGGCAGGCCCTCGTCGACGTGCGCGAGGCCGTCAGCGGCTACCGGCGCGCCCGCCTCACCACCGAACTCGCGGGCTCCCAGGCCGCGCTGACCGCCGCCGGCATCACCGCGGAGGTTCCCTCCGAGGCCCCTGAGCTGCCGGAGGCACAGGAGTCGGCGCTCGCCTGGACTCTGCGCGAGGCCGTCACCAACGTCGTACGGCACAGTGGCGCGCGGCGCTGCGTCGTCGACGTCACCCGGCGCGAGACCCTCGAAGGGCCGCGGGTCGAACTGACCGTGGAGGACGACGGCTCGGGCCCTTCGGGGACACCGCCGGGCAACGGCCTCACCGGCCTCGCGGAACGCCTCACGGCGGTCGGCGGCACGCTGGAGACGGGCACCGCACGCGGAGGAGGTTTCCGACTGGTGGCCCTGGTCCCGGCCGCCTCCGTAGGATCCGCCGCATGAGCGCGATCAAGGTGTTGCTTGCCGAGGACCAGTCGATGGTGCGCGAGGCGCTGGCCGCGCTGCTCGGCCTGGAAGCGGACATCGAGGTCGTCGCGCAGGTGGCGCGCGGCGACGAGGTGGTGGCGGCGGCCCGCGCGCACGCGGTGGACGTGGCGCTCCTCGACATCGAGATGCCGGGCTGCACGGGCATCGAGGCGGCCGCCCTGCTGCGCGAGGCGCTCCCGGAGCTGAAGGTCGTCGTGCTCACCACCTTCGGCAGACCCGGCTATCTGCGCAGCGCCATGGAGGCGGGCGCCGCCGCGTTCCTGGTGAAGGACGCCCCCGCGGCGCAGCTCGCCGACGCCGTGCGCAAGGTGCTCGCGGGCGAGCGCGTCATCGACCCCTCGCTGGCCGCGGCGGCCCTCGCGGAGGGCGCGAACCCCCTCACCGACCGCGAGCGCGAAGTGCTGCGCGCGGCGGCGGACGGCCGGACCAACGCGGAGCTGGCGGCCGCGCTGCACCTGTCGCAGGGGACGGTCCGCAACTACCTGTCGGTGGCGATCCAGAAGCTGGCGGTGCGCAACCGGGCGGAGGCGGTGGCCGCCGCGCGGGAGAAGGGCTGGCTGTGACCCCGGGCGTCCCGGCCGTTCAGTTCAGCATCGCGCGGGCCGCCCGCGCCTGCTCCCGCACCGACTCCGCCGCCGTCTCGTCGACGGCCCCGACCACGTCCGCGTACGCCTCCAGCTCCACCGCCCCGCTCACGAAGTCCCCGCGGCGCACGAGGAGTTGGGCCCGCTCGTAGCGCAGGCGCGCCGGGTGCGCGGGCAGCAGCAGCGACAGCTCCACGGCCCACAGCGACACGTCGGAGCGCTCGGGCCGCGTCGCCGCCCACGCCCGGATGTTGTTGAGGATCCGCAGCACCACGTCCAGCGGATCGGCGGGCTGGAGCATCGAGGGATCCAGCGGGCCGCCCGTCGCCCCCGCCACCAGCGTCTGCGCGTCGGCCCCCGTCAGCACCCGCCCGCCGTCGAACGGATCGGCCAGCACCTGCTCCTCGGCGGGACCGAAGCCGACCACGAAGTGCCCCGGCAGGGCCACCCCGCACACCGGTGCCCCGGCCCGCCGCGCCACCTCCAGCCACACCACCGACAGCAGGATCGGCAGCCCTCTGCGGCGCCGTACGACCTCGTGCAGGAGGGACGACTCAAGCCGCTGATAGTCGTTCGGCGTGCCGTGGAAGCCGGCGCGCGCGCCGAGCAGCTCCGCGCACGCGGTGGCCCAGGCGTGTGGCGAAGAGGGCCGGTACGGCAGCCGGCCCGCGAGCTCGTCCAGCTCGATCTGCACGGCGTCCATGCCGGCCTCGTCGAGCGCGGCGTCGCCCTGCGCGGCGAGCAGCAGACACAACTGCGCCAGGTCGGGCCGCTCGGCGCGCGCCTCCTCGGCGAACCGCCGCCGCAGCTCCGTGGAACGGGGGGAAAGGTGGGGGGACATACGTGCCTCGTGCCCTCTCAGGCCGATCGATACGGCATCCGTCGCTACGGCATTGACCGGCACGCCCCACCGGCCGCCCCCGGCCGGAAAAGCGCGTCAGTCGCCACGACGTTCCGGAGCACGATAGTGGTGGTACGCGTGATGCGTGGCGAAACCCAGGCGGTCGTACAGGGCGCGCGCCCCTTCGTTCTCCGCCTCGACCTGGAGCCAGGCCGCCGACGCGCCCTCGTCGAGCGCCTGCCGGGCGAGCGCCGTCATCACGTCCGTGGCGAGCCCTTGGCGCCGCCGCGCGGGATCGACCTCGACGGCGGCGAATCCGGCCCACCGCCCGTCGACCACGCACCGCCCGATCGCGGCGGGCACATCGCCTTCGCCCGGCACGGTCGCGAACCAGACCGAGGGCCCGGCGCACAGCACCTTCAACGCGACCTCGCTCGCTCCCTTGCGCTGGTAGCGCGCGAGCCACGCCTCGTCCGGCGCGCGGCTCAGCAGCACCCGCGGCGCGTCCGGCGCGTCCCCGATGGGCGCGAGCGCGGCGATCCGCAGCTCGGCGCTCACCTCGCGCACCCACCCGCGCTCCTCAAGACCGGCGCACAGGACCTCCTGCGCCCCCTCGGCCCCGGTCGCCGTCTGCGCGTACGCCGGAAGGCCACGGGCCGCGTACCACTCCTGTACGTGCCTCAGCGCGTCGTCGAGCGGACGTCCGGGGTCCCCCAGGGGGAGCACCGAATTGGCCCGCCGGGTGAAGCCCTCGGCCGCTCTCAGCTCCCAGTCGCCGAGCCGCTCGCTCTCGATCGGCCGCCAGGCACGCGAGGCGACACGGGCGAGCTCCGGATACGTGGCGGAGGGGCCCCGGCGACGGGCGGGCGCGGCGGGCACGACCTTGCCCGCGACCAGCGCGGACTCCTCGATCCGCACACCTTCACCGTTTCTCCGTGTGATGAGGAGCACACCATCGTTCCACGATGTGAGAACTCCGACGGTGTCGGTGAACTTTCGACCCGCGGAACCCTCCCCGCTCACCCGTCGTACAGAGACGCGTTTCCCCACGTCATCGGCTGAAATGCGGACTTCCAGGCGTCCGCCCGCAGTGAATTCCACAGCTCGCCCCACCCCTCCTGTTCGGATCATGCCCGGGAACGGAGATACTAGAGGCGGGCATCGACGACGCCGCGCTCCCGCGCGCCAGGCGGCGGAGCCTGCGGAGGCCCGCCAGCGCCCTATCGAGGAGGAACGACAGCGTGACCTACGTCATCGCGCAGCCTTGTGTCGACGTCAAGGACAAGGCGTGCATCGAGGAGTGCCCGGTCGACTGCATCTACGAGGGCAAGCGGTCCTTGTACATCCACCCGGATGAATGCGTCGACTGTGGTGCCTGTGAGCCGGTCTGCCCGGTCGAGGCGATCTTCTACGAGGACGACACTCCTGAGGAGTGGAAGGACTACTACAAGGCGAACGTCGAGTTCTTCGACGACCTCGGTTCGCCCGGTGGTGCCTCGAAGATGGGCCTGATCGACAAGGACTACCCCTTCATCGCCGAGCTGCCGCCGCAGAACCAGTAATTTCTGCGTTCAGCGGTACGCACAGGCGCTGCCCCGGTCCCGTACGGCTCTGACTGCCGTACGGGACCGAGGTATTTGTCCACCACCACGTGAGAAAGCGAGCTGACCAGGTGTCCACCGTCCCGGTCCCGGCCCCCATCGACCGCATCCCCGCCTTCCCCTGGGACAAGCTGGAGCCGTACAAGAAGACGGCCGCGGCGCACCCGGACGGCATCGTCGACCTCTCCGTCGGCACGCCCGTCGACCCGGTGCCCGAGCTGATCCAGAAGGCGCTGGTCGACGCCGCGAACTCGCCGGGCTACCCGACGGTCTGGGGCACCCCCGAGCTGCGCGACGCGCTCGTCGGCTGGTGCGAACGCCGCCTCGGCGCCCGCGGCTTCGACCACACGAACGTGCTGCCGGTCGTCGGCTCCAAGGAACTGGTCGCCTGGCTCCCCACCCAGCTGGGCCTCGGCCCGGGCGACAAGGTCGCCTACCCGCGTCTCGCGTACCCGACGTACGAGGTGGGCGCCCGTCTGGCCCGCGCGGACCATGTCGTCTACGACGACCCGACCGAGCTCGACCCGACCGGTCTGAAGCTCCTGTGGCTCAACTCCCCGTCGAACCCCACGGGCCGGGTCCTCGCCAAGGACGAGCTGAAGCGCATCGTGGACTGGGCGCGCTCGCACGGCATCCTGGTCTTCTCCGACGAGTGCTACCTGGAGCTGGGCTGGGAGGCCGACCCGGTCTCGGTCCTGCACCCGGACGTCAACGGCGGCTCGCACGAGGGCCTGGTCGCGGTCCACTCGCTCTCCAAGCGCTCGAACCTGGCGGGCTACCGCGCGGCGTTCATCGCGGGCGACGCCTCCGTGCTCGGCCCGCTCCTCCAGATCCGCAAGCACGGCGGCATGATGACCTCCGCGCCGACGCAGGCGGCGGTCGTCGCGGCGCTCGGCGACGACGAGCACGTGCGCGTGCAGCGGGAGCGCTACGCGGCCCGCCGCGACACGCTGCGCTCGGCCCTGCTGGCCCACGGCTTCCGCATCGAGCACAGCGAGGCGAGCCTGTACCTCTGGGCCACCCGCGACGAGTCCTGCTGGGACACGGTCGCCGCGCTGGCCGACCTGGGCATCCTGGTGGCCCCCGGCGACTTCTACGGCGAGGCGGGCGCCACCTTCGTCCGCGTGGCCCTGACGGCCTCGGACGAACGCGTCTCAGCAGCGGCAAGCCGCCTGACCTGAGGGAGCGCCGAGTGGGGCAGCGGGACTGGTCCCGCCGCCCCACTCGGCTCCGCCCGCCTATCTCCCACCCACCCGCCCCCTCCGGGCGCGTCGGCCTCACGGGGCGCGGGCCGCCACCCCGCCTCGGGATCGGCTCCCCACCCGTTGCCGTCGGCCGCGCCCGCCTCGGGCAATCTGCCGCGGGATCGGCTCCCCACCCGTTGCGGTCGGCCGCCGCCGCCTCGGGCAACCCGCCACAGGAACGGCTCCCCACCCCTTGCGGTCGGCCGCCCCCGCCTCGGGCAATCTGCCACGGGATCGGCTCCCCACCCGTTGCGGTCGGCCGCCCCCGCCTCGGGCAACCCGCCAGGGGATCGGCTCCCCACCCCTTGCGGTCGGCCGCCGCCTTGGGCAATCTGCCGCCTTGGGCGGCAGGGTGGGCAAGGCGGCACCCCGGTGCCGCGCAACAGGGACGCGGGGCCCACCCCGATGCGGACAGGGCACCCCGGTGCCGCGCACCGATGACGACGGGCGCCGCCCCGGTACGGCAGCAAAACGGGGTGCCGGGAGCAGAAACGCTCCCGGCACCCCGCCCCGGTCAAACCAGGCGTCAGCCGATCGGCAGGCCACCCAGCGCCTGGGTCGGCAGACCGCCACCACCCACCGGCAGCCCACCATCCGTCGCGGTACCGGCCGTCTCACCGAGCACGTCACCCGCACTGCCGGCCGCACCACCCGCGGCCTTCTGCGCGGCCGGCACGGCGGTCTTCGCGCCGGAGCCCACGACCTTGCCCGCCGCCGGAACGGCCTTCTTGACGGCCTTGCCGCCGGTGGCACCGGCGACACCAGTGGCGTTCCGCGCCGCACTGTCGACGGTGTTGCCCACGTGCGCACCGTCCAGGGCGGTCACGCCGCCCAGGTTCGACGTGGCCGGAAGCTCGACGGCGCTCGCGGAGCCGGCCGCACCGACCACGGGCGCCGCTCCTGCCGCTACGAGCAGCGCGGCACGGGCGATCCGGCGGGTCAGGGGGAGGGACATGATGCTCCTTAGACGGGAGAGAACGTGTGGTGCCCGGCTGCCGTGCGGCGACCGGACGCCGTGACAACCGCCCCAGGCCCCGGGAAGGTTGCGGGTCGGAAACGTAAAGGGTTCGCAATGTGTCGCATTATCAGTTGTGGGCAGAAACGGGCAAAGTGCACGCATCGCCGACGCTTGCAGAACCCTTACAGCGCCCCGCCCGCAAGGGTCTTGGGGGCAGGGCCCCACCTCACTCGAAGGGGCCCCGTAGGCGTCCACCCGGCATGATCCGTATTACCCGTTCGGGTGAGGACCCGGGCTACTGTCCCGTGACGATCCGGACCTCGCCGACGGACATCGAGGCCGCCGGACCGGACCGCCCGCCCCGCTCTGCGGGCGACGCCTTGCGCCATGTGTCCCCGGACTCGCCGGCGGTCCACTCGCGGCCCGCGTAGGAGACGCGCTCGATGCGCAGTGCCGAGGAGTTGGCCACCGCCCACTGCGCCAGCTCCCAGCCGCGCTGCCGCTCCCCACCCCCGGTCGAGTCGACGGTGGAGGGCACGGGGACGCGGACGGAACCGCCGCCCGGCCCCTTCTCGGGTGCCACGTCCCGCCCGAAGTCACGGGCGAGCGCGGCCCGCACGCGCGCGGGGTCGCCGGCGCGCGCGGCGTCGGCGCCCGCCGCCCGGCCCTCGCAGGTGAGCGACGCGGCGGCGCGCCCGGTCAGCGAGGCGGCCAGCAGCGTGGCGTCCGGTTCGTGCTTCGCGTACGCCTGCGGATAGCCGCTGCGCTGCACGCGCTGCGCGGCCGCGGTCAGCGGGAGCCGCGAGTAGCCGGGGATCTCCGCCAGGTGCGCGTAGAAGCGCTCGGACGCGTACGCCGGGTCCATGATCTGGTCCGCGGTGCCCCAGCCCTTCGTGGGGCGCTGCTGGAACAGGCCCAGCGAGTCCCGGTCGCCGTGCTCGATATTGCGCAGCCCGGACTCCTGGAGCGCCGTCGCGAGGGCGATGGTGATCGCGCGCTCGGGCATGCCGCGCGAGGTGCCGACGGCGGCGATCGTCGCCGCGTTCACCGCCTGCTCGGAGGTGAACTCGTACGTCGCCCCGTCCCCGTTCGCCGAGACGACCGTGCATCTCGGCTTGGGGCGGCCCCCGGTGGCGTACTGCACGGCCACGTACGTGGCCACAGCGAGCAGCACGACGACGGCCGCGCCGATACGAAGGAGGCGGCCGCGCCGGACGAGAGTGGGGGGCTCAGGCACGCGTCCAAGGTACTGGAGTCCACTGACAGGCCCCCCGCCCCATGGGTATTAGGCTCGGCGCCATGGACCGCACCTCCCTTGACCTCACGCAGGACGCCGCGCGCCTCACGGCGCAGTTGGTCGACTTCGCCTCGCCCAGTGGGGCTGAGAAGGAGCTCGCCGACGCGATCGAGGAGGCCCTGCGGGAGCTGCCGCACCTCACGGTCGACCGGCACGGCAACAACATCGTGGCCCGCACGAACCTGGGGCACGAGGAGCGGATCATCCTCGCGGGGCACATCGACACGGTCCCGATCGCCGACAACGTCCCCTCGCGGCTCGACGAGGACGGCGTCCTGTGGGGCTGCGGCACCAGCGACATGAAGGCGGGCGTCGCGGTCCAGCTGCGGATCGCGCAGACGGTCCGCGAGCCCAACCGCGACCTCACGTTCGTCTTCTACGACAACGAAGAGGTCGCCGCACACCTCAACGGCCTGGGGCATGTGGCCGACGCCCACCCCGACTGGCTGGAGGGCGACTTCGCGATCCTCCTGGAGGGGACGAACGGCGACGTCGAGGGCGGCTGCCAGGGCACCCTGCGCGTCATCCTGAAGACCAAGGGCGAGCGGGCCCACTCCGCGCGCGCGTGGATGGGCAGCAACGCGATCCACGCCGCGTCGCCCATCCTGGAGCGCCTCGCCGCCTACGAGCCGCGCAAGCCGGTCGTCGACGGCCTGGAGTTCCACGAGGGCCTCAACGCGGTCCGCATCGAGGGCGGCGTCGCCACCAACGTCATCCCGGACGAGTGCGCCGTCACGGTCAACTTCCGCTACGCGCCCGACCGGTCGATGGAGGAGGCGGAGCAGTTCGTCCGCGACTTCTTCGCCGGCTGCCCCATCGAGGAGATCGTCGTCGACGACCACACCGGCGGCGCGCGCCCCGGCCTCAACCACCCCGCTGCCGCCGCTTTCGTGGCCGCGGTGGGCGGCGAGGTGCGCCCCAAGTTCGGCTGGACCGACGTCTCCCGGTTCAGCGCGCTCGGCGTCCCCGCGGTCAATTACGGCCCCGGCAACCCGATCTTCGCGCACAAGATCGACGAGCGGGTCGACACCTCGCTCATCCTGGAGGGCGAGAAGCGCCTGGCCTCCTGGCTCACCGCTTCCTGATACGTCGAGGTCCCTCGCATGTAACCCGCGTAGACCTACCCTTGCTCTACGCAAGTGCGTGATACCTGCGCAGGAAGGGAGCAGACGATGAGCAACCCGGAGGGCAAGCGACGTCCCAAGGAGCAGCGGACGGGGCCGGTGGTCCGGCGCCGTGACCAGATGCAGCCAGGGACGAGCGACCAGCGTCTGCTCGACACGGAAGGCCCTTCGGGGTGGGTGCACACCGACCCGTGGCGGGTCCTGCGGATCCAGTCGGAGTTCATCGAGGGCTTCGGCACGCTCGCCGAACTGCCGCCCGCGATCAGCGTGTTCGGCTCGGCGCGCACACCGGTGGACTCGCCGGAGTACGAGGCCGGTGTGGCCATCGGCAAGGCCCTCGTGGAGGCCGGCTTCGCGGTGATCACCGGCGGTGGGCCCGGCGCCATGCAGGCGGCCAACCAGGGTGCCGTGGAGGCCAAGGGCACCTCGGTCGGCCTCGGCATCGAGCTGCCCTTCGAGCAGGGCCTCAACCCGTACGTCGACCTGGGCCTGAACTTCCGCTACTTCTTCGTACGGAAGACGATGTTCGTGAAGTACGCCCAGGGTTTCGTGGTGCTGCCCGGCGGTCTCGGCACCCTGGACGAGCTCTTCGAGGCGCTCACCCTCGTGCAGACCACGAAGGTGACGCGCTTCCCGATCGTCCTCTTCGGCTCGCAGTACTGGAGCGGCCTGGTCGACTGGCTGAAGAACACGGTGATCGCCCAGGGCAAGGCCTCGGAGGCCGACCTGCTGCTGTTCCACGTCACGGACGACGTGGAGGAGGCGATCACGCTGGTCACCAAGGAGACCGGCAAGTAGGCCCCCTGGGCCCCTGGAAGACGGCCGTTACACGAGTCCCCGGCGGGCGACCGCCGGGGGCCGGTGGCCCGCGATGGACGCCACCATGTCGAGCACCTGCCGCGTCTCCGCGACCTCGTGCACCCGGTAGACCTGCGCCCCGAGCCACGCCGAGACCGCCGTGGTCGCGAGCGTCCCGATGACCCGCTCCTTGACCGGCTTGTCGAGGGTCTCGCCGACGAAGTCCTTGTTGGACAGCGAGACGAGCACCGGCCAGCCCGTGTCGACCATCTCCGGAAGGCGCCGCGTCGCCTCCAGGGAGTGCCGCGTGTTCTTCCCGAAGTCGTGACCGGGGTCGATCAGCACGGACTCGCGCGGCACCCCGAGGGCGACGGCCCGCTCCGCGTACGACACCGTCACGTCCAGGATGTCGGCCATCACGTCCTCGTACGTCACCCGGTGCGGGCGCGTGCGGGGTTCGGCGCCGCCCGCGTGCGTGCACACGAGGCCCACCTGGTGGCGCGCCGCGACCTCCGCGAGCTTCGGGTCGACTCCGCCCCACGCGTCGTTCAGCAGATCCGCGCCCACCTCGCAGACGGCGTCGCCGACCTCGTGCCGCCAGGTGTCGACGCTGATGATCACGTCGGGGAAGCGGCGCCGCACCTCGGCGACGAAGCCGACGGTCCGCCGCGCCTCCTCCTCGGCGGTGACCTCCTCGCCCGGGCCTGCCTTCACGCCGCCGATGTCCACGATCATGGCGCCCTCGGACACCGCCTGCTCGACGCGGGCGAGCGCGGGCTCGTCGCGGAAGGTGGCGCCCTGGTCGTAGAAGGAGTCCGGGGTCCGGTTCACGATCGCCATGATCACCGGCTCGTGCGCACCAAATTCGTGCTGGCCCAGCCTGAGCATCCCCTGTGACTCTCCTTCTGGTTCTCTCTGGTTCCCGCTTGAACGTCGTCTGCGACCTTAACTGTCAGTGCGGCATGGCACGATCGAAGCCTGAGGGTTGAGGGCCGCACGGCCCGGTCGAACGCAGGGGACGGCAGACATGGTCATGTTCTTGTTTCTGGTCGCCGCGCTGGTCGTGGTGATCGCGGCGGTGACGTTCGCGGTCATCGGCGGCGGCGACAGCGGCGCGCTGCGCGACGAGCCGTCCCAGTTCTACGCGGACCCCCTGCCGCCCGACCGCCCCCTGGCCGCCGCCGATCTGGAAGCGCTTCGGCTGCCCACCGCTGTGCGGGGCTACCGCATGGCGGAGGTGGACGACGCGCTGAACCGCCTCGGGGCCGAACTGGCCGAGCGGGACGCGCGCATCACGGAGCTGGAGGCCGCCCTCACCTCGGCCCACGGCCGGTCCGCCCCGCGGCCGCCCGAGCCGGGCCCGGACACGGGCTACGCGCCGCCCGGCGAGTACGGATTCGGATTCGGTACGGGGGAGGGGTTCCGGTGAGCGAGCCGACAGGGGGCGCCGTCCCCGGCCCCGACGGAAAGCCGCGCTGCCCCTGGGGGCTTTCGACCGAGGACTACGTCGCGTACCACGACGAGGAGTGGGGTCGCCCGGTCCACGGCGACGACGCGCTGTTCGAGCGCCTCTGCCTGGAGGCGTTCCAGTCGGGCCTGTCCTGGATCACGATCCTCAGGCGCCGCGAGGGCTTCCGCGCCGCGTTCTCCGGCTTCAAGATCGCGGACGTGGCGGCCTTCACGGACGCCGACCGCGAGCGGCTGCTCGCCGACACCGGCATCATCCGCAACCGGGCCAAGATCGACGCGACGCTGGCGAACGCGCGCGTGCTCGTGGACTGGCCGTCCGGCGAGCTGGACAAGCTGATCTGGTCCTTCGCGCCGGACGCCGCCACCCGTCCGGCCCCGAGGGTGCTGGGCGATGTGGCGGCGATCACCGACGAGTCGACGGCCCTGTCCAAGGAGCTGAAGAAGCGCGGCCTGCGCTTCGTCGGCCCGACGACGGCGTACGCGCTGATGCAGGCCTGCGGACTGGTCAACGACCATCTGGCGGACTGCGTGTCCCGCGAGCGGACGAAGGTGTGAGTCCGGTGTGAACCGGCTCAGCGCCCGAGGTACTTCGGGCGCTCCTTCGCGATGAAGGCCTGCACCGCGATGGTGTGGTCCTCGGAGGCGCCGGCCCGCGTCTGCAACTCGTCCTCCTTGTCGAGCGCCTCGTCGAGGGAGTGGTCCCCCGCGAAGGCCAGGGACTCCTTCAGCGCGGCGTAGGCGACGGTCGGGCCCTCGGCGAGCGTGCGCGCCAACTTCCGTGCCTCTTCGGCGAGTTCGGCGGCCGGCACGAGCCGGTTCGCGATCCCCAGCTCGTAGGCCTCCTGAGCCTTCAGGGAGCGCGGGAAGAGCAGCAGATCGGCCGCGCGGCCGGGGCCGATCAGCCGGGGCAGCGTCCAGGAGACCCCGGAGTCGGCGGTCAGCGCCACGCCCGCGAACGAGGTGTTGAAGGACGCGCTGTCCGCCACGATCCGGTAGTCCGCGCAGAGCGCGAAACCGAACCCGGCGCCGGCCGCCACGCCGTTCACCGCGGCCACCACGGGCTTCGGCATCTGGGTCAGCGCCCGCACGATCGGGTTGTAGTGCTCACGCACCGTGCTCATGGTGCGGCCCTCGCCGGACTCCTTGTCCGCCAGCAGCGAGCCGACGTGTTCCTTGAGGTCCTGACCCACGCAAAACGCCCGGTCGCCGGCCGCTGTCAGCAGCACCGCCCGTACCGATTCGTCGGCGGCGGCCGCCTGCACCGCGTCGCGGAGGGCGACCTTGGACTCGGTGTTCATCGCGTTCATCGCCTCGGGGCGGTTCAGCGTGATCGTCGCGAGCCCGTCGCTCACCTCGTAGAGCACGGTGTCTGCCATGGGACTCCTCCTATGCGGTCGCTCAGTCGTCCGTGCTCAGCATGGCGTAGATCACGACGCATGGAACGCCCTCGGCATGTGACCTGCGTCTAACGAATTCGCGTCGGCTTGGGTCCGAAGATGGCGCAGTATCGCAGTCGGATCCCCGAATTGAGTGGTTTTGGTCAAGTGCGTTGCGCAAGCGATGCGGACCGATGTTGGTCATCGGGTCCCGCGATGCGGGATAATGGCCTGGAAGCAATGTGTTCGATGCCGGTGACGTGTGCCCATCCATAGGGCCGTCGGCTGACGATGAGCTGGTTTCAGGAAGGGGAACGAGCATGGCGGCCATGAAGCCGCGGACGGGTGACGGCCCGCTCGAGGTGACCAAGGAGGGGCGGGGCATCGTCATGCGCGTTCCGCTCGAAGGCGGCGGTCGGCTCGTGGTCGAGCTGACGCCGGACGAGGCAAGCGCCCTCGGTGACGAACTGAAGAAGGTAGTGGGCTGACACCTTCTGCACCCGCGTCCCTTCCCCGCCGAGGTGGGGTGGGGGCGGTCGTCGGCTGACGCGCGAGCGACCATACCTTTTCGACTGCCCCGGCACACATTTGATGCCGGGGCAGTCGTATGTGTAGAGGGAGGTGGGCCCGGGGCCCCGCCGCCGCGCCCGCCTCAGCGCTTGACGGCGCAGAGCAGCCCGTCGCCGACCGGCAGCACCGACGCCACCAGCTCGGGGCTCTCGCGCACGGCCCGCAGCAGCTCGCGCTGGCGCACCACTTCCACCGGCTGCGGCCCCGCGTCGACGGTCCGCCCCTCGGCGAAGACCCCCTGGAAGACGGCCAGGCCACCGGGCCGCAGCAGGCGCAACGATTCAGCGAGGTAGTCGAGGCACTCCAGCGGGTCACCGTCGCAGAAGACCAGGTCGTACCCGCTGTCGGCGAGCCGCGGCAGCACCTCCAGGGCGCGGCCGGGGATGAACCGGGCCCGGTTGCTGGCGAAGCCGGCCGCGCGGAACGCCTGGCGCGCGAACTGCTGCCGCTCCGGTTCGGGGTCGACCGTCGTGAGGACGCCGTCGGGCCGCATCCCGTGCAGCAGGTGGACCCCCGACACGCCCGTGCCCGTACCGATCTCGGCGACGGCCTTCGCCCCTACCGTGGCAGCGAGCATCCCCAATGTCGCGCCCGCGCCGGGGGACACCGGGTACAGCCCTGCCTCGCGAGCCCGGTCCCGGGCCCAGCGAATCGCGTCGTCCTCGGCGACAAAGGCGTCGGCGAACGCCCAACTCGTCTGCCGGTTGCCGGTAATGGCCCTCTCCCGTCCCCGTGGATGCCTGCGCGTGACTTTATCCGTTGGTGGCGGGAACTCGCAGATGGGACCGCGCGTTTGAACATGCAGGGGGAAAGAGCAGGCTGGACAAGGGGAACTGCGGGGGAGAACGCGATGGCGACAGCCGTGCGGGCGGCGGTCGAGAGGCGACCGGCAAATCTGAGTAAAAACGCTTATCCGGAGCTAACGGACGGAGTGGCTATGGTAGGTGCTCCACTGGACACCACCAGAGCCGACAGGGGAGGTGCGGCTGCGCCTGTGGATCGGGGAGGAGTGCTTCGGCGTCTTCTCAGGTCGGCGGGTGAGCCGAAATCCGTGACCAACACCGCTGACCGAATCCGCACCACTGACTCCGCGCAGACCGCGACCTTTGCCGCCGATGCGGAATCACAGGCGTGGACTCCCCCTTCCTGGGAGGAGATCGTCAGCACGCACAGTGGCCGCGTCTACCGCCTGGCGTACCGCCTGACGGGGAACCAGCACGACGCCGAGGACCTCACGCAGGAGGTCTTCGTCCGTGTCTTCCGTTCGCTCTCGACGTACACGCCCGGCACCTTCGAGGGCTGGCTGCACCGCATCACCACGAACCTGTTCCTCGACATGGTCCGTCGCAAGCAGCGCATCCGCTTCGACGCGCTGGGTGACGACGCCGCCGAGCGGCTGCCCAGCAGAGAACCTTCGCCGCAGCAGGTCTTCAACGACGCGCACTTCGACGCCGACGTCCAGCAGGCGCTCGACACCCTCGCGCCCGAGTTCCGCGCCGCCGTCGTCCTGTGCGACATCGAGGGACTCTCCTACGAGGAGATCGCCGCGACCCTCGGCGTGAAGCTGGGCACGGTCCGCAGTCGGATCCACCGTGGCCGCTCGCAGCTGCGCAAGGCGCTCCAGCACCGCTCGCCCGAGGCCCGCAAGGAGCGCCGCACGCTCGCCGAGGCCTGTGGGACGGGCGCCTTCCCCATCCTCGGAGGAGGGGGCGCGACCGCGTGAGTGGATCACGTCTCAATCCTGCCGAACGCCAACAGACCGCGGCCGACGAACACCTGGGGGACAGGCTGGCCGCCCTGGTCGACGGCGAGTTGGACCACGACGCCCGCGAGCGCGTCCTCGCGCACCTGGCGACGTGTGCCCGGTGCAAGGCCGAGGCCGACGCCCAGCGCCGCCTCAAGAGCGTCTTCGCACAGGCGGCCCCGCCGCCGCCCTCCGAGAGCTTTCTCGCCCGCCTCCAGGGGCTGCCCGCGGGAGGTGACTCCGACGGTGGCACACCACCGTTCGGGGGAGGCGGATTCGGCGGTGGTCGACCCCTCGGCGGCATCCGCGGCTTCGGCCAGGGAGTCTTCGACGTAGACCCGGAGCCCTTCGGCTACGCGCCGTCCGCGGCGCACGCCGCGGTGCTCCCCAGCGACCAGCGCGGCTTCCGCATCCACGAGGTGGCCCGTCCCGACCGGCACGAGAGCGACCGGGGCTCGCGGTCCCGCCGCTTCGCGTTCGCCGCCGCCGGCGCGGTGTCGCTCGCCGCGATCGCGCTCGGCGGGGTCACGACCGCGGCCCCGGCCGACGGCGGCGACGCGCGCGGTGGCGGCTCCGGCAGCAATGTCACGCCGCTGCGCAGCCAGCCCTCCGGTGCCGCCTCGGCCTCTGACACCCAGCGCCGCAGGTCGTACGCCTCGCCGCTCGGCCAGCGCGGGGGCGCCCTCGCGGCACCCGTCTCGCCGACCGAGGCGGGCGCGCCGCTGCTGCCCGGCGGTGGCCACGCGGAGAGTGCGGGCTATCCGTTCTCGACGCCGCTGCTGGCCGGTGCGGCCCGTATGTCGCCTCTCATACGGCCCGCCGCTCCCGCCGTCGCGGTCTCGGTCGCGGCGCGGCCCTCCGCCCCGCCCTCGGCCTCGTCCGACGGCACCTCCTTCGGGGCGCCCGGGGCCGGCCTCTCCGCCGCCTCGGCCTCCTCGCCGACCGCGTCGTCCCGTCCTTCCTCGCTGCGCTGACACTCTCTGCGCCCGCGCCGCCGAACCTGGTTGAATCCAGGTGAGGCGGTGCGTCGGGTGCGGATCCGGGTCGCGCGCGTGGGAGCCGGCGGTGCGGTGCCGCGGGCCAGGCTTGGGGAGAGCGGCGGGACATGGACGAGGGGATTCCCACGGAGGGCTCCGCCAGGAGTGAGGTGGCCGAGCGGTCGACCGTTCCCACGCCTCGGGGCTCCGCCCCGGACCCCGCTGCTCAATCGCCGCAGGGGCTTGAAATCGCTCGTCCGAAGCGGCGCAGGCTCGTGGTCGGGGGTGTCGTCATCGCGCTGGTCGCCGGAGGAATCGGCGGGGCGATCGGGTCGTACATGGAGCGGACCGGCGTCGGGGCGCACATCCGGCTGCCGCAGGCCGCCGCCGAATCCAAGCACCGGGACCCCGACAGCGTGGCCGGAATCGCGGCGCGCACCCTGCCCGGCGTCGTCACCATCCACACCGCGGGTTCGTCGGAGGAGGGCACCGGCACCGGCTTCGTGCTCGACGGCCAGGGGCACATCCTCACGAACAATCACGTCGTGTCCTCGGCCGACTCCGACGGTGAGATATCGGTCACGTTCTCCAGTGGTGAGAGCGCCCGGGCCGAGCCGGTCGGGCACGACAGCGGCTACGACCTCGCGGTGATCAAGGTGTCCGGGGTGCGCGGGCTGAAGCCGCTGCCCCTCGGCAACTCCGAGAACGTGCAGGTGGGCGACCCCGTCGTCGCCGTCGGAGCCCCCTTCGACCTGGCGAACACGGTCACCTCCGGCATCATCAGCGCCAAGGGGCGGCCCATCACGGCGGGCGGTGAGAAGGGCGACGGGAGCGACGTCAGCTATGTGGACGCGTTGCAGACCGACGCGCCCATCAACCCCGGCAACTCCGGCGGGCCGCTGGTCGACGCGAAGGCCCGCGTCGTCGGCATCAACAGCGCGATCCGGTCGGCCGACACCGGCGGTTCGGAGCTGCCCGAGGGGCAGTCGGGCTCCATCGGCCTCGGCTTCGCGATCCCGGTCAACCAGGCGAAACGCGTGGCCGAGGAGCTGATCAACGCCGGGCGGGCGACGCATCCGGTGATCGGGGTCACCCTCGACATGGACTACTCGGGCGACGGCGCCCGCGTCGGCACGAAGGGCAACAACGGCGGCTCGGCCGTCAGCCCGGGCGGTCCGGGCGCCAGGGCGGGGATCCAGCAGGGCGATGTGATCACCGCGGTCGACGGCGTCCCCGTGCACTCCGGCGAGGAGCTGATCGTCAAGATCCGCACCCACCGCCCCAAGGACAAACTGGTTCTCACGGTCGAACGGGGCGGAAAGGAGCGGAAGTTGTCGCTCGTCCTCGGTTCCGCCGGCGGGGGCTGACCGGGTTCCGGCCGTTCCCTGACCGACCCCATACCGGTGGCTGACCGGCTCTTGACCGGTCATGGCGCGGGATGCGCGATCCTGGAGGTTCCCCGGTGGCTACCGAATGGACAGGTGGGCCGGGTACCGTGGACCGGGTCCGCTGCCGGACCCTGCCGAAGACCTGCTGCTGATGACCGATCGCGGGCCGAGGACACGCTAGGAGTGCAAGGTGTTCAACGATATTGGCCCGCTGGAGGTCGTGACGATCGTCGTGCTGGCCGTTCTCGTGTTCGGCCCCGACAAGCTTCCCAAGGTCATTCAGGATGTTTCACGGACCATTCGGAAAATCCGGGAGTTCTCGGACAGTGCGAAGCAGGACATTCGCGACGAACTCGGCCCCGAGTTCAAGGACTTCGAGTTCGAGGACCTGAACCCCAAGACGTTCATCCGCAAGCAGCTGGACAGTGACGAGCTGGGGCTCAAGGAGATTCGCAACGGCTTCGACCTGAAGAAGGAGATGGCCGACGTCTCCGACGCCGCGCGCACCGTGGGTGAGCTGGAGGACTCCGGGGCGTCGAGCCCGTCCGGCGGTGGCCGCGTGGACATGCGGAAGCGGCCCGAGGCGGTCGACATGCAGAAGCGCCCCGAGGGTTCCGCGAAGCCGGCCGCCGTCGAGCCGCCGCCCTTCGACGCGGACGCGACCTGAACCACCCCGAACCACCTCGAACACGGCTGAACCACGCCTGACGAAACCGGGCCCCGCGGACCCGGTGTGGCATCCTGCCTTGTTGTTGCGCGGAGCGGACGTGAGGACGCCCGAGGGGGGCGGGCCGCGCCGGTCCGTAACTGAGCGAGGAGGCGGCCGGGTACATGGAGACGACGAGTCGGGTAGGCGCGCAGGCGCCGGCCACCGAGGGGGCCGGCGAGGCTCTCACGGCCCGGCGTACGGTCGACGGCTACCTGCTGGCGCCCTTCCCGTGGTACGGCCTCGACGAGGCCTTCACGGGACCGCGCTGGCTGATGCAGGTCGGCACCACGGCGGACGGTTCCGTCGAGCACGGTTCGATCGGGCACGGGGACGAGCCGTCCGTACGCAGTGAGCTCACGGAAGACACCGAGCGGTTCGCGGTCGTGGTGACCGTCGCCGCCAATCCCGTACGGCGCACCGCCGACGGCACCGGCGTCCTGGAGGCCACGTCCGTCTCCTCGGCGGCCTGGCTCGCCGGCGTCGGACTGCTCTCGTACACCTGGCCGGTGCAGATGGACCACACGCTGCGCGACGACTGGCTGGAGCAGCAGACCGAGACGGCGTGGGTGCTCGCGGACGACCTCGCGTCGGAGGACTGGGCGGCGTTGACGCTGCCGGTGGACGGAGTGCCCACCCCGTTCCACTACCGGGAGTCCGAGTACGGCTGGGTGCTCGCGGGCTCCACGCAGGCCGGGGTGCACCTGGGCGCGTACGGGCGCGGCATGAGCGCGTACGGGCTCGGGTTCTCCGTCGTGAAGGACATCGCGGCGCTGGAGCCGGAACCGGACGCGTGACGAAGAACGGCGGGCCGCCCGGAAAGGGCGGCCCGCCGTTCTCTCACGGTCCGTCAGGGCTCAGAACTTGTTGCGCGGGGTGATCCCCAGGGACATGCCCGACAGGCCGCGCTGGCGGCCGCTGAGCTTGTCCGCGATGCCGCGCAGCGCCGAGCTCGCGGGGGAGTCCGGATCGGTGAGCACGATCGGCTTGCCCTCGTCGCCGCCCTCGCGCAGGCGTACGTCGATGGGGATGGAGCCGAGGACGGGAACGTCCGTACCCGTGGTCCTGGTCAGGCCCTCGGCGACCAGCTTGCCGCCGCCCGTGCCGAACACGTCGACCATCTCGCCGCAGTGCGGGCAGGGCAGCCCGGACATGTTCTCGACGACACCGACGATCTTCTGGTGCGTCTGCACGGCGATCGAACCGGCCCGCTCGGCGACCTCGGCGGCGGCCTGCTGCGGCGTGGTGACGACCAGGATCTCCGCGTTCGGGACCAGCTGGGCGATGGAGATGGCGATGTCGCCGGTGCCGGGCGGCAGGTCGAGCAGGAGCACGTCCAGGTCGCCCCAGAACACGTCCGCGAGGAACTGCTGGAGCGCGCGGTGCAGCATCGGGCCGCGCCACACGACCGGCGCGTTGCCCGGCGTGAACATGCCGATCGAGATGACCTTCACGCCGTTCGCCGACGGCGGCATGATCATGTCCTCGACCTGCGTGGGCTTGCCGTCGGCGCCCAGCATGCGCGGGACGCTGTGCCCGTAGATGTCCGCGTCGACGACGCCGACCTTCAGGCCGTCGGCGGCGAGCGCGGCCGCCAGGTTCACGGTCACCGAGGACTTGCCGACGCCGCCCTTGCCGGAGGCCACCGCGTACACGCGGGTCAACGAGCCGGGCTTGGCGAACGGGACCTCGCGCTCGGCGGTGCCGCCGCGCAGCGCCGTCGCCAGCTCCTTGCGCTGCTCGTCGCTCATCACGTCGAGGGTGACCTGCACATCGGTCACGCCGTCGACGCGGGCGACCGCCTCGCGCACGTTGTTCTCGATCGTCGAGCGCATCGGGCAGCCCGAGACGGTCAGATACACGGTGACCGCGACGACTCCGTCCGCACCGATGTCGACCGATTTGACCATCCCCAACTCGGTGATGGGCCGGTTGATCTCGGGGTCGTTCACTGTCGCGAGTGCCTCGCGCACCGCGTCTTCCGTAGCCATGCACCCGAGTCTACGGCGGGGTAACCCGCACCGGGAAAGCCCTGTCACCGGTCGTCTACGTCACGTCCCCGCTCGCGCTCGGCGGGGAATACGCCGGAGCCCGCGGCGGACTGCCGCTGCTCCTCCAGCTCCTTGACGAGGTCCTGCAGCTCGGAGCGGATCCAGTCGCGCGTCGCGACCTCGCCGAGCCCGATCCGCAGGGCCGCCATCTCACGGCTCAGATACTCGGTGTCGGCGATGGAGCGCTCGTTCTGCTTGCGGTCCTGTTCGAGATTGACCCGGTCGCGGTCGTCCTGCCGGTTCTGCGCGAGCAGGATCAGCGGGGCGGCGTACGAGGCCTGAAGCGACAGCATCAGCGTCAGGAAGATGAACGGGTACTCGTCGAAGCGCAGATCGGGGGGCGCGACGATGTTCCACACCACCCACACGATGATGAGCACCGTCATCCAGACGATGAACCGGCCCGTCCCCAAGAAGCGTGCGATCCGCTCCGAGAGCCTGCCGAAGGCCTCGGGGTCGTAATCGGGGATCAGCTTCCGCTTCGGCGCGCGCGGCTGGTCGAGCCGGATGCGCGGCCTGCGCGGAGCGTCGCGCTCGCGTTCGTCAGTCGGCATGGTTCACCTCCCCCGAAAGGTGAAACTCCTGCTCGCGCCAGTCCTCGGGCAGCATGTGGTCCAGTACGTCGTCCACGGTCACGGCGCCGAGCAGCGAGCCGCTGTCGTCGACGACGGGTGCGGCCACCATGTCGTACGTCGCGAAGAACCCGGCGATCTCCGGCAGCCCGGCCGCCGGGGTCAGGGCCTGAAGATCATCGTCGAGGATCGAGCTGACCATCGTGTACGGGGGATCGCGGAGCAGCCGCTGGAAGTGGATCGTGCCCAGGTACTTGCCGGTCGGCGTCTCGTCCGGCGGCCGGCACACGTACACCTGCGCGGCGAGCGCGGGGGACAGGTCGGGATTGCGGATGCGGGCGAGGGCCTCGGCGACCGTCGAGTCGGGGCGCAGCACGATCGGCTCGGTCGTCATCAGGCCGCCCGCGGTCCTGTCCTCGTACGCCATCAGGCGCCGCACGTCCGCCGCCTCGCTGGGCTTCATGAGGTCGAGGAGGCGTTCCTTGTCGTCCTCGGGCAGCTCCCCGAGGAGGTCGGCGGCGTCGTCCGGGTCCATCTCCTCCAGGACGTCGGCGGCGCGCTCCTCCTTCAGCTTGCCGAGCACCTCGATCTGGTCGTCCTCGGGGAGCTCCTCCAGGACGTCGGCCAGGCGCTCGTTGCTGAGCGCCGCGGCGACCTCCGCGCGGCGCTTGGGGGAGAGGTGGTGCAGCACGTTGGCGAGGTCGGCGGGGCGCAGCTGCTCGAACGTGGCGAGCAGGCTCTCCGCGCCCTGCCCGTGCTCCTCCAGGTTGAAGCCGTCGACGCCCGACCAGTCGACGGTGATCGCCTCGCCCTTGGCGCGCCGGAACGCGCCGCGCTTCGGCGGGCTCTTGCGTACGAAGACCCGGTCGATCTCCCAGTCGCGGCGCGCGGGCAGCTGCTGGATGGAGACGTCGAGGACGGTGACCTCCTCGCCGGTCTCCACGAGCCGTACGCGCCGGTCGAGCATCTCGCCGAGCACGAGCCGCTCGGTGGGCCGCTGTTCGAAACGCCGGACGTTGAGCACACCCGTCGTGATCACCTGTCCGGACTCGATCCCGGTGACGCGGGTCATGGGCAGGAAGATGCGCCGCCGGGTCGACAGCTCGACGACGAGCCCGAGCAGCCGCGGCGGCCTGCGGCTCGCGCGCAGCATCGCCACCACGTCGCGTACGCGGCCCACCTGATCACCGTTCGGGTCGAAGACGGTGATGCCGGAGAGGTGCGACACGAAGATCCGGGGAGCGCCTCCAGCCATGCTCTCGCGCGCCTCCTTCCGAGTCTCGTCCGCATTCATCCATATATGCAGGCAATTTCCCGCCCAGGCTAGCCGCTCCCCGTTCCCCGCGCCTTTGCGCGTCGGCCACCCGGCCTGGGCGGGTAACCGCAGATCGCGGAGGTACGCTGCCGTACCTGCCCCCACCAAGCTGCCGTACGAGAGGTAGTCCGCCCGTGACCCTGCGCCCCCTCAACCGCCGTACCCGCAGGACACTCATGGTGGGCGTGATGTGCACGGGGCTCGCGGTGGGCCTCGCGGCATGCAGCGAGGAGGACCCGGACGCGGGGACGAACGGGGTCGGCAAGCTGACCCCGGCCAAGATCCAGTCCCGTACGGTCCGGGCGGCCCGCGGCGCGGACGCGGTGCACGTCGCCGGCACGGTGGTCGTCAACAAGAAGACGTACAAGCTGGACATGCGGCTGAAGGCCAATGGGGGCACCGGTTCGGTGAGCACGGGCGGCGGCACGTTCCGGCTGCTGCGGGTCGACGACCATCTGTACCTCAAGGCGGGCGCGGGCTTTTGGACGCACTCCGAGGACGGCAAGAGCGAGCACCCGGCGGGCAACGCCGGGCAGAAGCTCGACGGCAAGTACGTGAAGGTGCCGAAGGGCGACCCGGCGTACCAGCGGCTGAGCACGTTCACCGACAAGGGCGTGCTGCTCGACGGGCTGCTCGGGCTGCACGGCACGCTCGCGAAGGGCGACCGGGGCTCGGCGGGCGGTGTCCGCACGATAGAGCTGACCGGCGCCAAGGGCGCGGGCGGCACGCTCGACGTCTCCCTGGAGGGCGGCGCGTACCCGATGCGCCTGGAGCGGGCCGGGGGCGCCGGCACCATCCAACTCAGCGACTGGGGCAAGGACTTCCCGCTCCGCGAACCGGGCTCCACCGAAACGGTCGACTACGGCCAGGCCCTGCCGGGGTGACCCGCGCCTGGGGGCTCCGCCCCCTTGCCCCCTCGCCCTTCGGGCTTGTCCTCAATCGCCGGACGGGCTTGATAATTCAAGCCCGTCCGGCGATTGAGGACATCAGTCCCCGAGGTGAGGAAATCAAGCCTCTGAGGCGAGGACATCAAGCCCCTGCGGCGATTGAGCAGCGGGGTCCGGGGCGGAGCCCCGAGGCGTCAACGCCGCTTCCGCCGAGCCAACAGCTTCGGCAGCCCCGCCGGCACCGGATTCCGCGTCGTGGCCGGCGACCCCACCGGGGCCGCGGCCAACGACCCGTCGGACGCCGGTTCCGGCACACCACCCACGGGCTCAAGGCGGAGCACCCGGCACTCCCGCGCCCACCGCTCCGGCATCGTCTCGGAGTCCGGCGCGTTCAGCCGCTTCCCCTTCAGCTCCCCGACCACGGCCTCGTACGACTCCGTGCCCGGCGCCAGCTCGACCACCTTCGCCCGCCAGCCGACGAGCCGCCCGCCCTTGTCCTTGCTGCGCACGGTGACGAGGGCCGCGCCGCCGTCGACGAGGCCGGGCAGCGGCTGCTCGCCGGGCCCGTCACCGACGAGGCACGCCGCGCCCTCGTGCCACACGTGCCACAGGGCCCGCTCCACGCCGCGCTCGCCGCGCACCCAGATCAGCCCGGACTTCTTCGTGGCCTCCTCGACGAGGGCGGCATCGAGCAGTTCAGCAGTCGTCATGCGGAAAGCGTAGCCACCGCCACCGAAGCCACCGCCACCGAAGGACCTACAGCCATCCGTTCCGCTTCAGCATCCGGTGGATCGAGAAACAGGCGGCGACGGTGACGCCGAGCACCAACGGGTAACCGAACCGCCAGTGCAGCTCCGGCATGTACTTGAAGTTCATGCCGTACACGCCACAGACCATGGTCGGTACGGCGATGATCGCGGCCCACGAGGTGATCTTGCGCATGTCCTCGTTCTGGGCGACGGAGGCCTGCGCCAGATTGGCCTGGAGGATCGAGTTCAGCAGCTCGTCGAAGCCGATGACCTGCTCCTGTACGCGCTCCAAGTGGTCGGCGACGTCCCGGAAGTACTTCTGGATGTCCGGGTCGATGAGCCGCATCGGGCGCTCGCTGAGCAGCTGCAAGGGGCGCCGCAGCGGGGCGACGGCCCGCTTGAACTCCAGTACCTCGCGCTTGAGTTGGTAGATCCGGCCCGCGTCCGAGCCGCGCGGGGAGCCCTTGCCGGGCTGCGAGAAGACCTCGGTCTCGACCTCGTCGATGTCGTCCTGCATCGCGTCGGCCACGGCCAGATACCCGTCGACGACGTGGTCCGCGATGGCGTGCAGCACGGCGCTCGGGCCCTTGGCGAGCAGCTCGGGGTCGTCCTGGAGCCGGTGCCGCAGCGCGCGCAGCGAGCCCTGGCCGCCGTGCCGGACCGTGATGAAGAAGTCCCGGCCGGTGAAGCACATGACCTCGCCGGACTCCACGATCTCGCTGGTCGCGGTGAGTTCGGCGTGCTCGACGTAGTGGATGGTCTTGAAGACGGTGAACAGCGTGTCGTCGTAGCGCTCCAGCTTGGGCCGCTGGTGGGCGTGGACGGCGTCCTCGACGGCGAGCGGGTGCAGCCCGAACTCGGCGGCGATACCGGCGAATTCCTCCTCGGTCGGCTCGTGCAGGCCGATCCAGGCGAATCCGCCGTCGCGCCGCACCTGGTGCTTCGCCCCGCCGGGCGTGAGGCACTCGGAGGACGGGACACGGACCCCGTCGCGGTACACGGCACAGTCCACGACGGCCGAGCAGGCGGCTTCGTCGCGGGTGAAGTCGTACGAGGACCTGGCCTCGTTGGCATACGGGGCGACGCTCTTGCGCAGCGAGGGACGGACGGCGGCTCGCAGGTCGCGCATCATCGACATGGGCAGGCTCCTTCGCGGGCGGGAGTCGCCGCGCGTCGGGTGGAACCACCCGGAATGAGGACGTCCTGGTCAACCGGAAACCGGGACATGCTGCACGTCCACAAAGCGGGAAGCACCGCACCGACGCTGGGCGGCTTCGCTGACTGATTCAGATCGCGACGTCCGGGAGGGACGTCGATGAGATCAGGGGAACGAAGTGCTCTTCCGGCAGGTGCGGCCAGCACGGGGTGCGGCTGACTGCGGGTGAGATGAGGCCCTGGGCCCTACAGGCCGGAAGAACGGGTAGTACTGCACGGTCGACTTCGATCCATGACAGCCCCACCTCCTCCGGCCGGTCCCCCGTGGGGGACGAGAAACGGGTCGGAATTCCGACGGGCTCGCGGGGGCCCTCGGCGGACACGCACTGCGTGTTGTCCCGACCAGCGGCCAAGACTATCAGCCGACCGGCGAAAGCGGGCCCAGTCCTTACCCGTTGGGTGCGAGATCTATGCTCGCGGGATGGCAGAAGTTCTTGCGCTCGTGGAGGCGCGTCTCAGGGCAACCCTGGGTGAACCGGACGCGCGTGCGGCCGTCACCTTCCTCGGCACCGACCGGATCGAGGTGTTGCGCTTCACAGAGGGCGACGTGGTGCGGTACGCCACCCTCGGCATGTCCGCGTCCCCGATGACCGACCCCACGGCGGCCCTCGCCGACCCGGTCGCGGGCCCCCGCGCCGAGCTGGTCCTGACGGTCCGCGCCGGCCTCGCCGACACCGACAAGGTGCTGCGCCCGCTCGCGGTCCTCGCGGCCTCCCCGCAGGTCGAAGGACTCGTCGTGGCGCCGGGCGCGTCGCTCGACGTGGGCGAACCGCTGTGGCCCGCCGCCCCGTTCACCTCGACGCTCGTCGCGGAGCCCGGCGGCCTGATCGAGGATCTCGACCTCGACGCCCCGCTGGACCCCGTGCGTTTCCTGCCGCTGCTGCCCATGACGCCGAACGAGGCGGCGTGGAAGCGGGTGCACGGCGCCGCCGCGCTCCAGGAGAAGTGGCTGAACAGCGGAACGGACCTGCGCGATCCACTGCGCAAGTCCGTTCCCCTGGACTGACAACCGGTCAGCTCGCGTAGACGGAGACGCTGTCCTCGGTGGCGTGCTTCGGCTCCAGCTCCTCGGCCTCGTGGGTGAGTGCGCTCCGGCGCACCCAGACCACGATCGCGCCGAGCACCGCCGTGATCGCGGCGACCACGAACGGAATGCGGATGTTGCTCCACTCCTCGATCTTCGGCGCGAAGAACGGGGCGGCCGCGGCGGCGAACCACCGGACGAAGTTGTAGCCGGCGCTCGCCACCGGGCGCGGCGCGTCCGAGACGCCGAGCGCCAGCTCCGTGTAGACCGTGTTGTTCACGCCGATGAAGGCGCCGGACAGGATCGTGCAGACGACGGCCGCGGTGTGGTTGCCGTAGCCGAGGACGAGCACGTCCAGAGCGAGCAGTACGAGCGAACCGCCGAGCACCTTCAGCGAGCCGAACCTGGCCTGCATGCGCGGCGCGACGATCACCGAGAACAGCGCGAGCAGCACGCCCCAGGCGAAGAACACCGCGCCCGACTTGTACGGGGTCATGTTCAGCACGAACGGCGTGAAGGCCAGCACCGTGAAGAACGTGTAGTTGTAGAAGAAGGCCGAGATCGCCGCGGACGCGAGGCCGCCGTGGCCCAGCGCCTTGATCGGGTCGAGGATCGAGGTCTTCTTCGCGGGCTTCGGCTGCTCCTTCAGGAACACCGTGATGCAGACGAAGCCGATGGCCATCAGCGCGGCGGTGCCGAAGAACGGGTAGCGCCAGCTGGCGTTGCCGAGCAGTGCGCCGACCAGTGGCCCGCAGGCCATGCCGAGTCCGAGCGCGGACTCGTAGAGAAGGATCGCGGCGGCGCTGCCACCTGCGGCGGCTCCGACGATGACCGCGAGTGCGGTCGACACGAAGAGCGCGTTGCCGAGACCCCAGCCCGCGCGGAAACCGACCAGTTCGCCGACGGAACCGGACGTGCCCGCGAGCGCCGCGAAGACCACCACGAGGGCGAGTCCGACGAGGAGGGTCTTCTTGCCGCCGATGCGGCTGGAGACGAATCCGGTCACCAGCATCGCGATGGCGGTGATCAGGAAGTACGAGGTGAAGAGCAGGGAGACCTGGCTCGGTGTCGCTTCGAGGCCCTTGGCGATCGACGGCAGGATCGGGTCGACCAGGCCGATGCCCATGAAGGCGACGACGGATGCCCCGGCGGTCGCCCAGACCGCCTTCGGTTGACGCAGGAGGCTGCCGGCACCTGCGTCGAACGTGTCCCCTTCGGCGGGACCCCCTGTACTGCTGTGGCTCATGCCTGCTGCTCCTTCGAGTCCTTCGAGGTCCTGTGGACCGTTCGAGTCCGCATGGATCGTTGGCGTATACACATAATAAGTTAGAGCAGCTAATTAATGCAAGCTACATCTATCTGCCCTGGTCGGGACGCCACGGCGCTGCCCTCCGGACGGGTGATCGTCCTTGACGCGGCGCGGGACGGGGAGGACCGTGGGGCTCTATGAGGGGCGAACCCAGTTGCCCGAAGTGTGGTGGCCGGGTCAGGGCTCCCGGACTCTTTGCCGACTCCTGGCAGTGCGATGTGCACGGGACCGTGCATCCGATGCAGCCCGTGATCCCGCCCAGCGTCGAGGCGCTCAGCGTCGTGGTGCGCCGCGCGCGGGTGCCGGTCTGGATGCCCTGGCCGCTGCCCGTCGGCTGGCTGTTCACCGGCGTGGCCAACGCGGGGGACGAGCGCCACGGCGGTCGTGCCACCGCCGTCGCCTGCTCGGGACCCGGACCGCTCGGCGGCCCCGGTGAGCTGGTGCTCGTCGCCGAGGAGCTGGGCGTCGGGCTCGGTGCGCGCTACGCGGGGATCGACGGCCCCGACCCCGGTCCGTACATGGAGGTCTCCGGGCCACCGCAGGCCAAGGTGCTCGCCGCGGGCAGGCCCACCCCGATGTGGCACGTCTCCGGCACCCCTGACGACCGGGCGGTCTTCGCCGGTGAGGCGCGCGGGCTGTGGCTGTGGGCGGTCGTGTGGCCGGAGCAGACGGGGATGCTGATGTACGACGAGCTGGTGCTCACGGACCTGCGCGACGCGGGCGCCGAGGTGGACCTGCTGCCGTGCGGGGCGCTGTCGCCGCGCATTCTGAAGTAGCTCCGGGATCCGGGCCGCGTAAGGGGCCTGTGCGGTAAGGGGTCTGCGCCGGGTTCGGTGGTGACGGGGGTGCGGGAATCCCCGTTATCCTTGAGCGGTCCCCGTCAGTCCGTCGAGCCTGGAGTACGCAGCCGTGCGCATCGATCTGCACACCCACTCCACCGCTTCCGACGGCACGGACAGCCCGGCCGAACTCGTACGGAACGCCGCCGCGTCCGGCCTGGACGTCGTCGCGCTCACCGACCACGACACCACCCGCGGGCACGCCGAGGCCGTCGCCGCCCTGCCCGAGGGGCTCACCCTCGTCACCGGTGCCGAGCTCTCCTGCCGCCTCGACGGCGTGAGCATGCACATGCTGGCGTACCTCTTCGACCCCGAGGAGCCGGCCCTGCTCGCCGAGCGCGAGCTGGTCCGCGACGACCGGGTGCCGCGCGCCAAGGGCATGATCGCCAAGCTGAACGAGCTCGGTGTGCCGGTCACCTGGGAGCAGGTCGCCCGGATCGCGGGCGACGGCTCGGTCGGCCGCCCGCACGTCGCCACGGCCCTGGTCGAGCTCGGCGTCGTACCGACGGTCTCGGACGCCTTCACGGGCGACTGGCTCGCCGACGGCGCGCGTGCGTACGTCCCGAAGCACGAGACCGACCCCTTCGAGGCGATCCGGCTGGTCAAGGCCGCCGGTGGCGTCACCGTCTTCGCGCACCCCGCCGCGGTCAAGCGCGGCCGTACGGTTCCCGAGTCGGCGATCGCGAAGCTGGCGGAGGCAGGGCTCGACGGCATCGAGGTCGACCACATGGACCACGACGCCGCGACCCGCGAGCGCCTGCGCGGCCTCGCGGCCGACGTCGGCCTGCTGACCACCGGGTCCTCGGACTACCACGGCAGCCGCAAGACGTGCGTGCTCGGCGAGTACACCACCGACCCCGAGGTCTACGGGGAGATCACGCGGCGCGCGACGGGCGCCTTCCCGGTGCCGGGCGCCGGCGGACACCGCGCCTGACGCGCCCCGCGCTCACCACGTACGCACTCCTGCGTGCCCCGACCCACCCTTCCGCACCACTCTCGCAAGGCACCCCACCGTGTTCGACGCTGCCGTCTTCGGATCCCTTTTTCTCACGCTTTTTGTGATTATGGATCCCCCCGGAATCACCCCGATCTTCCTCGCCCTCACCGCGGGCCGCCCCGCCAAGGTCCAGAAGCGCATGGCCTTCCAGGCGGTCTGCGTCGCCTTCGGCGTCATCGCCGTGTTCGGCGTCCTGGGCAATCAGATCCTGGCCTATCTGCACGTCTCCGTCCCGGCCCTGATGATCGCGGGCGGTCTGCTGCTGCTCCTGATCGCGCTCGACCTGCTGACCGGCAAGACGGACGAGCCCAAGCAGACCAAGGACGTGAACGTCGCCCTCGTGCCGCTCGGCATGCCGCTGCTCGCCGGGCCCGGCGCGATCGTCTCCGTGATCCTCGCGGTGCAGGACGCGGACTCGATGGGGGACCAGCTCTCCGTCTGGTCCGCGATCATCGCGATCCACGTGGTGCTGTGGCTGGTGATGCGCTACTCGCTGGTGATCATCCGCGTCATCAAGGACGGCGGCGTGGTCCTGGTGACCCGGCTCGCGGGCATGATGCTGTCCGCGATCGCGGTGCAGCAGATCATCAACGGCGTGACGCAGGTGATCCAGGGCTCCTGACCGCGCCGCGTCGCCCCTGGCACAGCGAAGCCCCCGTACGCACCGTGCGTACGGGGGCTTCGACGCGTGAAAGTCGTCTTACGCCGTTACGAGGCGGACGACTCTGCCGGGCGGATGTAGAGGCGCTGCCCGATGGCGGCGGCCTGCTGAACGATCCGGTTGACGGAGGCGGCGTCCACGACGGTGCTGTCCACGGCGGTGCCGTCGACATCGTCGAGTCGCATGATTTCGAAGCGCATGGGCTTCTCCCTTCGTCTGGTGATCCTCCTGAAGGAGAACTACTGGTGCGGGGCTTCTCAGCTTGATCCCGCCGTACGGCCGGGCGGTTGCCCGGCCGTTAAGAGTGAATTGCGCGGCCTCGGCGCCGCGCGTTCCAAGGGGTACAACGAGTTGCTCGCTGCAAACATTCCCTACGCTAAGGAAATTTTTCGATCGGCTAATTACTCGCGCGTCAGTAGTGCCGCGAGAAGCCTGTGACCTGCGGTTCTACGCCGCCGGGTGGCGATCCCAGAAGGCGGCGAGGGCGGCGGCCGTGGCCCCCGGCCGGTCGGTATTGGGGGAGTGCTCGGCTCCGGCGACGACGGTGCGCTCCGCGCCGAGGCGCGCCGCCATGTCGTCGAGGAGCGGCACGGGCCAGGTGTCGTCCCGCTCGCCCGACAGCACATGTATCGCGAGGCCGAGGGCGGCGAGCTCGTCGACCCGGTCCGGCTCCGCGCGCAGCTGTCCCGCCGTGGCGATGAGCTGGGCCGGGCTGTTCCGCATCCAGCGGCGGCGCAGGTCCTCGCCGTCACCCCGGAGGTCGGCGGCGTCCTCGGGGGCGTCCAGGCCCTGGATCGCCTCCCACACCTGCCCCATGTCGAGCACGGCGAGGGCGTCCTGGAGCAGCTTGGCGCGCTCCTGCTGGGGCGGTGCGACGGCGGCGGGGCCCGAGGACATCAGCGTGAGCGAGGCGAAGGGCGCGGGATCCTCGATGACCGCCGCGCGCGCGACGAGTCCGCCGAGCGAGTGGCCGAGCAGATGCACCCGGCCGACTCCTGCGCCGGTTCCTTCGCCGGTTCCTTCGTCGGTTCCTTCGCCGGTCCGGAGCGCCGCCACCTGGGCGAGCACATCGCGCGCCAACTCGCGCTGCTGGTAGGGCCGTTCGTCGTCCTTGGGGCCCTCCGACTCGTACTGCCCGCGGCCGTCCACGGCGACGGTCCGGTAACCGGCCGCGCTCAACGGGGCGTGCAGCTCGATGAAGTCCTCCTTGCTCCCCGTGAACCCGGGAAGCAGCAGAGCTGTGCCCAGGACCGGGCCCTCGGCCGGCTCGCCGGTGAGCGCGGCGAAGTCGCCACGGGCGGTGCGGAGGCGGTGCGCACGGGTGCCGGGCGGCGGGGTGAAGGTCGCGGGCCTGCTCATGTGCCGAGATTACGCGCAGCCACCGACAACGAAGGCCCGGACCCCGCAGCAGCGGGATCCGGGCCTTTCGCCGTGGACCGATCAGGCCTCGGGGGCCTCGACCTTCTTGCGCGTACGACGCGGCTTCGTCACGGTCGCCTCGGCCGCCTCAGCGGTCTCGACGGCGGGCTCGGCCTTCTTACGGGTCCGGGTCCGCGTGGCGGGCTTCGCCTCGGCGGCGTCGGCGGCGGGCGCGGCCTTCTTGCGGGTGCGCGTGGCGGGCTTCGCCTCGGCGGCCTCCGCGGTGTCGACCGCGACCTCCGCCTTCTTGCGCGTACGACGCGGCTTCGTCACGGTCGCCTCGGCCGCCTCAGCGGTCTCGACGACGGGCTCGGCCTTCTTACGGGTGCGGGTCCGCGCGGCGGGCTTCGCCTCGGCGGCCTCCGCGGTGTCGACCGCGGCCTCCGCCTTCTTGCGCGTACGCGTGCGGGCCGGCTTCGCCTCGTTCGCGTCCGCCGCCTCGGCGACCGGCTCGGCCTTCTTGCGCGTACGCGCGGGCTTCGCCTCGGTGGCCTCGACGGTGTCGACCGCGGTCTCCGCCTTCTTGCGGGTGCGGGTCCGGGTGGCGGGCTTGGCCTCGGCGGCCTCCGCGGTGTCGACGGCCGCTTCGGCCTTCTTCCGCGTACGGGTCCGGGTGGCGGGCTTGGCCTCGGCGACCTCGGTGACCTCGGCCGTCTCGACCGCGGCCTCCGCCTTCTTGCGGGTGCGCGCGGGCTTGGCCTTCGGCGCGGCCTGCTCCGGCTCAGCGGCCGCGGGCACGGCCTCCACCGTCTCGACGACGGCCTCGGCCTTCTTGCGCGTACGGCTGCGCGGCTGGGCGGGAATCTCCGCCTCGACCGTCGCCACGGCCGCCTCGGCGGCGGGGGCCACCGGCGCGACCTGCGTGGCGGCGGCGTTGCCGCGGGTGCGGCGGCGACGACGCGGCGTCCGCGGCTCGGCGGACTCCTCGACGGGAGCGGCAGCGGGGGCGGGAGTGGTCGCCGGGGCGGCCGTGGCCTCTCCGGCGCCGACCGGCTCGCCACCGCGCATCCGGCGACGGCGGCGCGGCGTACGCGCCGGGCGCTCGCGCTCCTCACGCTGCTCGCGGTCCCGACCACGGTCACGGTCACGATCGCGGCCGCGGTCACGGTCGCCCCGGCCACCGCGCGCGGAGGACGCCCCGCGGCCACCGGTCTCGCCCAGGTCCTCGATCTCCTCGGCTTCGAGCCCGGCGCGCGTGCGCGACGAGCGCGGCAGCACACCCTTGGTGCCCGCCGGGATGTTCATCTCCTCGTAGAGGTGCGGCGAGGAGGAGTAGGTCTCGACCGGGTCGTTGAAGTCCAGCTCGAGGGCCTTGTTGATCAGCTGCCAGCGCGGGATGTCGTCCCAGTCGACCAGCGTGATCGCGATGCCCTTCTTGCCCGCGCGGCCGGTGCGGCCGATGCGGTGCAGATAGGTCTTCTCGTCCTCGGGGGACTGGTAGTTGATGACGTGCGTCACGTCGTCGACGTCGATGCCGCGCGCGGCGACGTCGGTGCAGACGAGGACGTCCACCTTGCCGTTGCGGAAGGCGCGCAGGGCCTGCTCGCGGGCGCCCTGGCCCAGGTCGCCGTGGACCGCGCCGGAGGCGAAGCCGCGGCGCTTGAGCTGGTCCGCGATGTCGGCCGCCGTGCGCTTCGTACGGCAGAAGATCATCGAGAGTCCGCGGCCCTCGGCCTGAAGGATGCGCGCGACCATCTCGGGCTTGTCCATGTTGTGCGCGCGGTACACGTGCTGCGCGATGTTGCGCACCGTCGCGCCCTCGTCGTCCGGCGACGTGGCACGGATGTGCGTCGGCTGCGACATGTAGCGGCGGGCCAGGCCGATGACGGCGCCCGGCATGGTCGCCGAGAACAGCATCGTCTGGCGCTTCGCCGGAAGCATGTTGATGATCTTCTCGACGTCGGGAAGGAAGCCCAGGTCGAGCATCTCGTCGGCCTCGTCGAGGACGAGCGCCTTGACGTGCGAGAGGTTCAGCTTCTTCTGGCCTGCCAGGTCGAGCAGTCGGCCGGGCGTACCGACGACGACGTCGATGCCCTTCTTCAGGGCCTCGACCTGGGGCTCGTACGCACGACCGCCATATATGGCGAGGACGCGCACGTTGCGCACCTTGCCGGCGGTCAGGAGGTCATTGGTCACCTGCTGGCACAGCTCGCGCGTCGGGACGACGACGAGGGCCTGCGGGGCGTCGGTCAGCTGCTCGGGCGTGGCCCGGCCCGCCTCGACGTCCGCGGGGACGGTGACGCGCTCCAGGAGCGGAAGGCCGAAACCGAGGGTCTTGCCCGTACCGGTCTTGGCCTGGCCGATGACGTCCGAGCCGCCGAGGGCGACGGGGAGGGTCATCTCCTGGATGGGAAAGGGATTGATGATGCCGACGGCCTCAAGGGCCTCCGCCGTCTCGGGAAGGATGCCGAGCTGACGGAAAGTCGAAGTCTGCGTAGTCAGGGTGTTGCCTCTTCTGTGAGGTGCGGCGCGAGGCGAACGCGGGGGTCTTCTCGACCGTGCCGGTCTGGTACACCGGACTCGAGCCGCGGTCTGCGGGGATCGGGTGGACCGGATGGCGCGGGACCACTGCCGACGCTCGAGCGCTCGTGCCGCTGAGGGCCCCTCCTCGATCCGTACGCCTTGTGACGTACGACCCGGAGGGCTGTCGGGTCGGAGCCGATCGGGCCTCCGACCGGGCATCCTCATTCATGAGGCCCGTCCGAAAGTGCGCAGAAGCGCCTCTTGCAGCGCCTTGCACTCGGCGGGCTCTTTACCACCATACCCCGGAATCGCGCATATGCGATGGCCGAATGCCGTACGTAGCCGTCGTCACACTCCTTGACCAGGGACTTCCAGGACCCGGAGAGCGGGCTATTGTGCGCTTCATGGAGACGCCTGACAACGCCAAGCCGACCGCCGACGCACCCCAGGAAAACCAGGGCCTCACCGGAATCGCCGCCCAGGACTGGGCCACCGCGGCCGCGGACGACAACTACCGCGCCGCCGTCGTCGACCTGCTGGGCGCGCTCGCATACGGGGAGCTGGCGGCGTTCGAGCGGCTCGCCGAGGACGCGAAGCTGGCGCCCACGCTGGCCGACAAGGCGGAGCTGGCCAAGATGGCGTCCGCCGAGTTCCACCACTTCGAGCAGCTGCGCGACCGGCTCTCGGCGATCGGCGTGGAGCCGACCGACGCGATGGACCCGTTCGTCGGCGCGCTCGACGGCTTCCACCGCCAGACCGCCCCGTCGGACTGGCTGGAGGGCCTGGTCAAGGCGTACGTCGGCGACTCGATCGCGTCCGACTTCTACCGGGAGGTCGCGGCCCGCCTCGACTCGGACACCCGCTCGCTCGTCCTCGCCGTGCTCGACGACACCGGCCACGCGTCGTTCGCCGTGGAGAAGGTGCGCGCCGCGATCGAGGCCGACCCGCGCGTGGGCGGCAGGCTCGCGCTGTGGGCGCGGCGCCTGATGGGGGAGGCCCTGTCGCAGTCGCAGCGCGTGGTCGCGGACCGGGACGCGCTGTCGACGATGCTGGTCGGGGGCGTGGCCGACGGCTTCGACCTGGCCGAGGTCGGCAAGATGTTCTCGCGGATCACCGAGGCGCACACCAAGCGAATGGCGGCGCTCGGCCTCGCTGCCTGACGCCGCCTTCCGGCCTCTACCGGCCGCTGCCGGCTTTCTCCGACTTCTTCCGGTCCTGCCGGTTCTTCTGTCGCTGGATCGTCTACGCGTACGGAGTCAGCTGCTGCCGCGCTCTGCCCCGGGTGGGGCGCAGCAGCAGCGAGAGCAGCGCCACGGACATCGCGACCGCGCCGCCGAGCGTGGCGATCGCATGGCCGGGGCCGAGCGCGCTGTGGGTGACGAACGCCCCGAACAGGGCGCCCGCGACGCCGGTCGGCAGCACGAGTGTGCGTGACGGCAGCCTGTGCGGCAGTCGGTGGCCCGCCCCGAGGGCGAGTGCCATGCCGAGCAGTGCGGAGCCGAGAACTTCGAGAAGCATGGTGCGGATACCTCCCGCGCGGCCGTTGGGTGCGTGTCGGACGTAGCCGGTCTACCCCTGGCCCCCCGGGCGCAACCCTCCGCGACAGGATCGGCCGGGCATTCGCCGTGACCATGCAAAAGGCCTGATGGCAGCTGTGCCATCAGGCCTTTCACGTGCTGTCCGCGCGTCCCTTCCGGGAGGTTCTACAGCGGGCCGAAGCCCACCTTCCGCGCCGACGGCTCGCCGAGCTCGACATAGGCGAGGCGCTCGGCGGGGACCAGGACCTTGCGGCCCTTCTCGTCCTTCAGGGAGAGGAGCTGGGACTTGCCGGACAGCGCCGCGGACACCGCGCTCTCGACCTCCTCGGCGGACTGGTCGCTCTCCAGAACGATCTCGCGAGGCGTGTGCAGCACGCCGATCTTGACCTCCACGGCCTTGTCCCTCCGACGATCCGTGATGTGCGCGGAAAGACCGCGCCGTACCCAGCAAACATTAGCCCGGCCAGGCGAGACTCCCGGCGCCACGGCTGCACGCCAAGAGCGAACAGCCGGACGGGAACAAAGCGCACCGTGGCGCCGGACCCGGTGCGCGCAGGGGCGCGCTCAGTGGGGCGCGCTCAGTTGTGCTCCGCGCCGTGCAGCGGGAAGCCCGCGATGCCGCGCCAGGCGAGCGAGGTCAGCAGCTGCACGGCCGTGTCGCGCTCGACCGGGCTGGCGCTGGACAGCCAGTAGCGCGCGACGACCTGCGAGACGCCGCCGAGGCCCGTCGCGAGGAGCATCGACTCGTCCTTGGACAGGCCCGTGTCCTCCGCGATCACGTCCGAGATCGCCTCGGCGCACTGCAGGCTGACCCGGTCGACGCGCTCGCGCACCGCCGGCTCGTTCGTCAGGTCCGACTCGAAGACGAGCCGGAACGCGCCGCCCTCGTCCTCCACGTACGCGAAGTAGGCGTCCATGGTCGCCGCGACGCGCTGCTTGTTGTCCGTCGTGGAGGCGAGCGCCGTGCGCACCGACTGCAACAGGGACTCGCAGTGCTGGTCGAGCAGTGCCAGGTAGAGCTCGAGCTTGCCGGGAAAGTGCTGGTAGAGCACCGGCTTGCTGACGCCGGCCCGCTCGGCGATGTCGTCCATCGCGGCCGCGTGGTACCCCTGCGCGACAAAAACCTCCTGGGCCGCGCCCAGAAGTTGATTGCGACGGGCACGGCGCGGCAGGCGTGTGCCCTTGGGGCGCGCTGCCTCCGTCTGCTCGATGGCTGTCACGCCGCCTCCCAAGATTGTCGTGTGCGGTGTGCGCCGCGACGCCATCGTACTTTTGGGTAACCCTGATGTGCGCGGTGCGAGCGCAGAATTTCACGGACCGGACTCCCGTGAAAACCGCATGTAGTGAGCCCGATGTCACATCTGTGGTCACAAATGGGTGGATCGCGGCGCACCGTTCACCGATATCGGTGCATCGGTCACCGGTAGTCGTCCTCGTCGAGCGCGACGACGCGTGCCTGCTCGGCCCGGTCCGCCTCGTTCGCGGTGTCCGGGTCGGCCTCCGTGTCGGGCTCGTCGTCCTGCTCGGGCGCGAGGTCCGTGTACTGCTCCGCGCTGTCCGCCTCGGGGGTCTCCACGCCCGCCTCGGCAGGGCGGTCCTCCGCGAAGGTTTCGGGGTCGCTCGGGTCGACCGTCATCGGTGGCTCCCTTCCTCACCTGTCCGTGCCTGGACGGGTGCCCTGATATCGAGCGTAGGAGACACCCGATCGGGGCGCTATGCGATCTTTTGGCGTTCTCTTGGGTGGCACGGGTTCTCCTGAGCGAACCCGCCCGGTCGTGGCGCGTTCGGATCTGTGACGGCGAACACGCGATCCACTGTGTGATCGTCTCGTAACATATGTCGCATGTCTTCGACCGAGTCGCCGCGCGTGCCAGCCGCCATCGCCGCCGCGACGCCCACGCCGGGCGCCGTCGAAGCCCCCGAGGGGGAGCGCCTGCGATCGGTCGGGCTGCCTGGTCTGACACTGTCGGTCCGCTCCCGTCCCGGAGCGCACGAGGGGCTGCCGCCCGCGCTCTACGTCCACGGACTCGGCGGCTCCTCGCAGAACTGGTCGGCGCTGATGCCGCTGCTCGCGGACGTCGTCGACGGGGAGGCGGTCGACCTGCCGGGGTTCGGCGACTCGCCGCCACCGGACGACGGGAACTACTCGGTGAGCGGGCACGCGCGCGCGATCGTCCGTTACCTCGACGCCCAGGGCCGCGGCCCTGTGCATCTTTTCGGGAACTCGCTGGGCGGGGCCATCGCCACGCGCGTGGCCGCGGCGCGCCCCGACCTCGTCCGCACGCTCACCCTGGTGTCGCCCGCACTGCCGGAGATCCGGGTGCAGCGCACCGCCCTGCCGACCGGACTGCTCGCGGTGCCCGGCGTCGCCCCGCTCTTCACGCGCCTGACGAAGGAGTGGACGCCGGAGCAGCGGGTGCGCGGCGTGATGGCCCTCTGCTACGGAGACCCGAACCGGGTCACGCCCGAGGGCTTCAGGGCTGCCGTGGAGGAAATGGAACGGCGCCTCCAACTGCCGTACTTCTGGGACGCGATGGCCCGCTCCGCGCGCGGGGTCGTGAATGCCTATACGCTCGGCGGGCAGCACGGCCTCTGGCGCCAGGCCGAGCGGGTGCTCGCGCCGACGCAGCTGATATACGGAGGGCGCGACCTGCTCGTCTCCTACCGGATGGCGGCCCGCGCGGCACGCGCCTTCCGGGATTCGAGGCTGCTCACGCTCCCGGACGCGGGACATGTCGCGATGATGGAGTACCCGGGGACGGTCGCGACGGCGTTCCGGGAACTCCTCGCCGACACCGAAGCGTTGAACAAGAGGCGCGGGAGCGCCAGTGGTGCCGGTGACGCCGTGCGTGACGCGTCCGGCACCGACGACCACACGACATTGGGGAGCTGAGGCGGCCTGTGGGACGGCATCGCCGCCGAGGATCGGCAGACGGCGCAGAGGACGCTGTCGACGTACAGGTGGAGGCCGAGGCGCACGCCGCGTCGCGGCCGGCCGTAGGCACCGGGCGCAGACGACGGGGGCCAGCCGAGGCACCGCCCGCGCCCACCCCGCCGCCGGCGTCCGGGCGCCCCGCCTTCCCGGGACACGCGTCCGTGCGGCCGGGGGCCGGGCCGGTGCGTGGCGGCCACCCCGAGCCGCGGGAGCCGGGCGGTGGCTGGGGTGCGTCCGTGCCGCGGGTCGCCGGTCCGGTCGCGTCGGCGCGCGGTCCCGAGTACGGGGTGACGGTTCCCGCCGATTCGCCGCTTCCGGGGCCGAGGCCGCGACAGGAGCGGCCGGATCAGGACTCCCGGGCCCAGGGCGCCCCGGCTCCGGACGCACTGGTTCAGGGGCATCCGCGGCAGGAGTACATCGACGCGTTCGACGCCCCTTCGGGTGTCCACGCTGCCGTGGGTGTCGACGCTTCCCTCGCCGCCGCGGGTGCCAGCGCTCCTGCGAGTGTCGCCGCTCCTGCCGCTACGGACCCGTACGCGCGCGTGAGCGAGTGGGACGCCGAGCCGCCCGCGCCGCCCGAGGACGGGGCGCCGGCCGGGGCCGACGGCGGGCGCGAGAAGCGCGGCAGGGGCATGACCTTCACGGGCATCGCCGCCGCGGCCGTCACCACCGTGCTCGCCGTGGTCGTCGCGGGACAGGTCGCCGACGGGGACGGCGGCTCCGCGGGTGACGCACGGGCGCAGGCCGCCCAGGGCAGCCGTCCGAACGGTGGCTCCGCCTCGCGCACGGACCAGCGGGCCGCCCCGAAGGAGACGGCGAAGACCGCCCCGGTGACGTACGGGCAGAAGATGGCCGAGAAGTACCCGCTCGCGGCGGACCTGAAGGCGTCCGGCTCGTTCGCGGCGGTGCCCGGAGAGGTCAAGGCGCCGGGCAGCGGGCAGAAGTTCCGCTACCGGGTGGACGTGGAGAAGGGGCTCGGGCTCGACGGGGCGCTGTTCGCGGAGGCGGTGCAGAAGACCCTGAACGACAAGCGGAGTTGGGCCCACGACAGCGCCCGCACCTTCGAGCGCGTCTCCTCAGGGAAGCCGGACTTCGTGATCACGCTCGCGAGCCCGGGCACGACGGCCGACTGGTGCGCGAAGTCGGGCCTCGACACGACGCAGGACAACGTGTCGTGCGACTCCGCCGCGACCGACCGCGTGATGATCAACGCGTACCGGTGGGCCCAGGGCTCGAAGACGTACGACAAGGTGCTGGGCGACAACGCCATCTACCCGTACCGGCAGATGCTGATCAACCACGAGGTCGGGCACCGGCTCGGCTTCAACCATGTGAGCTGCTCGCAGAACGGCGCCCTCGCTCCGGTCATGCAGCAGCAGACCAAGTTCCTGACGTCCGACGGGATCACGTGCAAGCCCAACCCCTGGGCCTTTCCCAAGGGTTGACGCTACGTAGCTATCTGTAGCCGTTTGATCTCTTAGCGCGACCGAACGTCGCGCGTGCGGGAAAGTTACGCCCGTTCACCCCTTTTGGTGGCGTGATGGACAACCGTCCATCACGCCACCGGCATGTCCGCATACGTTCGTCCCGCTGCGAGCCGCCAATCCAACGGCGGCTCCCTGTACGGGAGATCGGGGGTGTACGCGTGCGCATCGGAATGCTTACCGAGGGTGGTTATCCGTATGTGAACGGTGAGGCCAGACTCTGGTGCGACCGGCTTGTGCGCGGGCTCGAGCAGCACGAATTCGACATCTACGCGCTCTCCACCAGCCAGGAGCAGGAGGACGCGGGGTGGCTCGAACTGCCGCCCCAGGTCATGCGCGTACGGACCGCGCCGATGTGGGCCGCGGCGTCCGGGAGCGAGAACGGCGCGCGCGACGGCGCGTTCGGGCGGCGAGCGCGGCGCCGGTTCGCCGAGCTGTACCGGGAGCTGGTCGAGGCCGTGGTGTCGGCGGACGCGACGTCCGATGACATGGGAACGAGCGAGGCGGACCGTTTCGCCAACGCGCTGTACGGGCTCGCCGAACTCGCCCGCGACGAGGGCGGTCTCGGCATCTCCCTGCGCTCCGAGGCCGCCGTACGCATCCTGGAGCGCGCCTGCCGTGCGCCGGGCGCGCTTCGTGCGGTGCGCGCGGCCCGCGTCCCCGATCTGCTCTCCTTCGCCGCGCATGTGGAGCGTGAGCTGCGGCCGCTGTCGCTGGACTGGTACGAGGACGGGTCCGGGTTCGATGCGTCGGGCTATGCGGCGGGTTCGGGTTCGGGGGCGGTGTCCGGGGGCGGGGCGGGCTCGGCGCGGGGGTCGGGTTCGGCTCCGGCTCCGGGGGCGGAGGGAGCGTCGGGGGCTTCGGTGTCGTCGTCGGGTGCGCACGGTGTGTCGGGTGCGCACGATGTGGCGGGTTCCTCTTCGTCTGTTTCTTCGGCTTCTTCGCCGTCCTCGGCTTCCTCGGCTTCCTCGGCTTCTTCTTCTGCTTCGGGTGCCCCCAGGGGGCTGTCCGGAGGGGGCGGGCTCGCGTCCGTCGATCTCTGCCACGCGGCCTCCGGGGGCGCGGCGGCTCTGCCCGGCTTGGTCGCCAAGCACTTCTACGGGGTGCCGCTGCTCGTCACGGAGTACGGGGTGCAGCTCAGGGCCCGGTACATCGCCGCGGGCGACGCCGAGTTGAGCGCGCCGGTGCGTGCGCTCCTCGCCGCCTTCCACGGCCGACTCGCCGCCGAGGTCTACCGGCAGGCCACCGTGATCACGCCCGGCAACGCGCACGCGCGGCGCTGGCAGGAGCGGTGCGGTGCCGATCGCGCCAAGCTGCGCACCATCCACCCCGGCATGGAGGCCGGCCACTTCGCCGAGGTGGGCGAGCGGGAAGGGCCGGGCGATCCGGACACCCTCGTCTGGGTCGGGCGCGTCGACCCCTCCAAGGACCTGATCTCGCTGCTGCACGCGTTCTCCGAGATCCGCAAGGAAGAACCGAAGGCCCGGCTGCGCATCGTGGGGGTGCCGGATGCCGGGTCGGTTCCGGGAGCCGGAGCGGAGGCGGCGGATCCCGCGGCGGACCGCGAGGCGGCGCTGTATCTCGGGCACTGCAAGGCCCTCGCCGCGCAGCTCTTCCCGGACGAGGCGGAGGGGATGCACGCCGTGGGCGAGAACCCCGTCTCCTTCGAGGAGTTGGGCTCTCCCGAAGCCCCCGACCTCGCCGATGTCTACGGCTCCTGCGGTGTCGTCGTCCTGTCCAGCGTCGTCGAAGGCTTCCCGGTCAGCCTGGTGGAGGCCATGTTCTGCGGGCGCGCGACGGTGTCCACGGACGCGGGTGCCGTCGTCGAGGTGATCGGTGGCACGGGGCTCGTGGTGCCGCCGCGCAATCCGCGCGCGCTCGCCGAGGCGTGCGTGGCGCTGCTGCGCGACCCCGCACGGCGCGAACGGCTTGGGGCGGCGGCTCGGGCGCGCGCCCTGGAGCTGTTCACCGTCGAACAGAACGTCACGGCATTTCACGGCATTTACCTGGAGATCGTCTCGCGCTGCCCGGTGCGCCGGGAGGTCGTCGACGACGCGGGCGACCCCTTGCCGTTCGCCTACCCGCCGGAGGCCCATGTGCCGGGCCGCTGGACCACGCAGAACGCGGGGGACCGCGGCAGCGCGTGGCCGGCCGGGCGCTCGGGCGGGGCGGCAGGCACCAGTTGGGGTGCCGACGGCGGCGCGCGGGAGCAGTTGGCCGGGATGACGCAGGGCAGCGGGGAGGCGGACGGATGACCGGGCGGATCAGCGAACGTACGAGTGAGCGTGCCGTGTTCGGCGACGCCGGTACCGGGGGCGACGCCGATGCGCCCCGAGTACCGGTGGGCGCCGGAGCGTGGGGCGCCGGGTCGGCGGAGGCGCTGGGGTCGCGCGGCGGTACCGGTGCCGCTGCCAGTGTCGACGGTGGTGAGGTGGACGGCGACGTGGCCTCCACGGAGCAGGCCGACCTGGGTGACCTGGACATGGGGTTGCTGGGCGATCCCGCGGCGTGGCGGTCGCCCGCCTTCGAGGGTGGGGCCCGTGACGTCGAGTCGCGTGATGTCGAGTCCGGCGAGGTGGGCTCCCGCGATGTGAGCCCTTCTGGCATGGAGCGGCGAGGCGCCGAGTCCGGTGGCACCGAGTCCGGTAGCGCCGAGTTTGGTGGCACCAAGGTCGGTAGCGCCGAGGTCGGCGGCACGGGGCCCGGTGGTGCCGACACCGGCGGGGTCGAAAGCCGCAGCGCGGAGTCTCGTTACGCGGAGTCCCGTGGCGCGGACGCCCGTGCCGTGGGCTCTCGTGACGGGGACCTTCGTGACGGGGGGCCTCGTGATGGGGACCCTCGTGATGAAGGTCCCCGCGGCGAGGGTTCCCGCCATCAGGGCCCCCGTGACGACGCCTTCCTTGACGACGCCCCCCTTGACGACGAATCCCGCACGGAAGCGGACCACCGTGCCGATGTCGCGCGGATCGTCGGTCCGCGCGGCGCGGAGGCGCAGGGTTCCGAGTCCCGCGGCGCCAACTCCCGTCCCGCCCACCGTCGTTCCGGTGCCGACCCGGTCAAGGGCCTGATGCACCGGCACCGTGACCTGTGCGAGCGGGCCGTCGACCCGCTGGAGATCGCCGCGGGTCTTGAGGCCCACGGCGTCACCGACAGGACCGCCGCCCGCTTCCGCCACAAGGACGTGTTCTCGCTCGCCGAGGAGATGTACGCCCGCGCCTCCAGGGACGGCGAACCCTACGAGCCGGTCGTCGAGGCCGCGGCTCCCGCCACCGGCGTGCGCGGCCTGTGGGCCGGGCTCGCAATGCTGCCGGGCGCCCTCTGCGCGCTCACGCTGTTCGGTCTCCACGCCACGACGGGCACCGTACGCCTGGCCGTCGGTGCCGCCGGTGTGCTCGCCACCCTCGTCGCCCTGCGCGTGACGCTGCGACACGGGCCGCTGCGCGCGGTCGACGGCCCCTCCGCCCCCTCGGCCCGGCTGTGGTCCTGCTGGCTGCTCGCGTACGCGCTCCTCGGCGACGGCCTCCTCGACGCCGCGCTCGCGGGCGGGCCCGACGAGCCCTGGGCCCCCGCGGCCGCGCCGCTGGTCGCGCTCGCCGTCGCGGTGGCGCCGGCCACCTGGTGCGCCCAACTCTTCTCCGGCGGAGCGCGACGCCGCCTCGCCACCAGCCGCGGCCTCGCCGAATTCGCCTCCTCCGTCCGCCCGTTGCTCCTCGGAGCCGTGGCTCTGTTCGCGCTCGCCCTCGTCGCGCTCCTCGTGCTGGCCGGGGCGGTACTGGACGAGAAGGTGGACTACGCCGGAGCGGGCGCCCTGGGAGTTCTGCTGCTGCTCGCCCGACTCCTCGCCGCGCACCGCCGTACGCACGCACCCGCACTCGCGCTGGGCGCCGCCGTCGCCGTCGAGGTCCTGGCCGTCGCCACGGTCTTCGCCGCACGCCTGCCCGGCTGCGACGTCCTGGGCCTGCCCGTCGAGACCGCCGTCGACGCGGCCGGCGCGGGTGTCGTCCCGACGGTCGCCTGCGCCGTCGCCGCTCTCGTCCTCCTCGTGCACGCCACCCGCACCCTGACCCGGGCCTCCGCCCATGCGGACGCCGACGACCCGATCGGCTGGGCGCCGTGACCGCCGCCCCCGACCCCACCGCCCTCGTCGAGCGCGCCGCGCCACCGCGGCCGGCACGCGCCACATGACCAGGACCACCCATCTCCCGCGGGGCCGACACCGCGGGCCCATCCGAAGACCCAGGGCAACCCTCATAAGGAGATCGCCAGATGACCACCCCTCCTCCCGGAGGCGCCGGATACGCCGGATACTCCGGACCGCACGGGCAGCGCGGCATCCACGACCGGCGCGCCCCGCGCGCAGCGCGCGGCGCCCTCGGAGCGCTCCGAGGGACCGGAGCGCGAGCCCTGGGAGGCACCCGATGAGGGTTCTGCTGATCGGAGCCAACGGGTATCTGGGCCGCTTCGTCGCCGACCGCCTGCTGGCCGACCCCGCGGTGCAGCTGACCACGCTCGGCCGGGGCGACGACGCCGACGTCCGCTTCGACCTCGCCACCGGCAGCCCGGGCGCACTCACCCGCTTCCTGGACGCCGTCCACCCGGGAGTGGTCATCAACTGCGCCGGCGCCACCCGCGGCGGCGCCCGCGACCTCACCCGGCACAACACCGTGGCCGTCGCCACCGTCTGCGAGGCGCTTCGGCGCAGCGGCTGCGGCGCCCGCCTCGTGCAGATCGGCTGCGGTGCCGAGTACGGGCCCTCGCAGCCCGGCTCGTCCACCGCGGAGGACGCGGTGCCCAGGCCCGGTGGCCCGTACGGCGTCAGCAAGCTCGCCGCCACCGAACTCGTCCTCGGCTCCGGCCTCGACGCCGTCGTCCTGCGTGTCTTCTCGCCCGCGGGGCCCGGCACCCCGGCCGGATCCCCGCTCGGCCGGCTCGCCGAGGCGATGCGCCGCGCGATGCAGGCCGGCGACGGGGAGCTGAAGCTGGGCGGTCTCGGCGCACAGCGCGACTTCATCGACGTACGGGACGTGGCACGCGCCGTGCACGCCGCGTCGCTCTCCGCCGCGCAGGGCGTCATCAACATCGGCTCGGGCCGCGCCGTGCGTCTGCGTGACGCCGCCGCCGTACTCGCCCGCGTCGCCGGCTTCGGCGGATCCCTCCACGAACTCGACGGCCCGGCCGTCGGGATGCGGCCATCCGTCGGCCACCCCCGCACCGAATCGGACCACGGGATGCCGCCCGTGCCGACCGCGTATCCGTACCCCGACGGCTGCGGCAGCTGGCAGCAGGCCGACGTGCGCACGGCCCGCGACCGGCTCGGCTGGCGTCCCCGCATCAACCTCGAAGAGTCCCTCGCCGACATCTGGATGGAGGCGGCATGCCGTATCTGACCCCGACCGCGACCGGCCTGTCGAGCACCGACGTACGACTGGGCTTCGGTGTCCCCGGTTTCGCGCACCCTCTCGTCGCACCCGCGGAGTGGGCCGAACTCACCCGCCCCGCAACGCCTTTGCACTGGGTTGTTCTGAATGTGGCGAATGGTCCGGGTTCCCGCCCGGACCAGCACTGCCTGGAGGCGGTGGGGCGGCTCCGGCAGGCCGGGGTGCGTGTCCTTGGTCACTTGGACCTGACCTATGGCGCCCGCGCCTTCGGTGAACTCGTCTCCGACGCCCACCGCTTCCTCGACTGGTACCAGGTGGACGGCTTCTACTTCGACCGCTGCCCCACCGAGCGGGCCGCGCTCCCCGAGGTCCGGCGTGCCACCACGACGCTGCGGGCCCTCGTCGACGACGCGCACATCGTGTTCGGCCACGGCACTCACCCGTACCCCGGATACGCCGAGAGCGCCGACCAGTTGGTGACCTTCTCCGGCCCCTGGAGCGACTATCGCTGGTCCCAGGTCGCGGAGTGGACGGCCGACTACCCGCCCGAGCGGTTCTGTCACTTCGTCCACGGGATGCCCCTCGGCCATCTTGAGGAGGCGCTGCGCATCGCGCGCTGGCAGGGCGCGGGCACGATCTACTTCACCGATCACACGGACCGGGACGGCTCGGCCGACCCGTGGGAGGCGATGCCCGGCTACTGGGACGAAATCGTCTCGCGCATCGGACGCGGTGTCTCGGAATGAAGGGGGGCGTGGCAGTGTTACAGACGGAACAACCGTACGTAGATACCGACCAACGGAGTCCCCGTGTCGCTGCCACCCCTGGTCGAGCCAGCTGCTGAGCTCACCGTAGACGAGGTCCGCAGGTACTCCCGCCACCTGATCATCCCGGATGTCGGGATGGACGGGCAGAAGCGGCTGAAGAACGCCAAGGTGCTCTGTGTGGGCGCCGGTGGCCTTGGCTCGCCGGCCCTCATGTACCTGGCCGCCGCCGGCGTGGGCACGCTCGGCATCGTGGAGTTCGACGAGGTCGACGAGTCGAACCTGCAGCGCCAGATCATCCACAGCCAGGCCGACATCGGCCGGTCCAAGGCGGAATCCGCGAAGGACTCGGTCCTCGGCATCAACCCGTACGTGAACGTGATCCTTCACGAGGAGCGGCTCGAGGCCGACAACGTGATGGACATGTTCAGCCAGTACGACCTGATCGTCGACGGCACGGACAACTTCGCGACGCGCTACCTCGTCAACGACGCGTGCGTGCTGCTCAACAAGCCCTACGTGTGGGGTTCCATCTACCGCTTCGACGGCCAGGCCTCGGTCTTCTGGTCCGAGCACGGGCCGTGCTACCGCTGCCTGTACCCGGAGCCCCCGCCCCCCGGCATGGTCCCCTCCTGCGCCGAGGGCGGTGTCCTGGGCGTGCTGTGCGCGTCCATCGGCTCCATCCAGGTCACCGAGGCGATCAAGGTCCTCGCCGGCGTGGGCGACCCGCTGGTCGGCCGCCTGATGATCTACGACGCCCTCGAGATGCAGTACCGCCAGGTCAAGGTCCGCAAGGACCCCGACTGCGCGGTCTGCGGTCCGAACGCGACCGTCACCGAGCTCATCGACTACGAGGCCTTCTGCGGCGTCGTGTCCGACGAGGCGCAGGAGGCGGCCGCCGGTTCCACGATCACTCCGAAGCAGCTCAAGGAGTGGATCGACGACGGCGAGAGCATCGAGATCATCGACGTCCGCGAGCCGAACGAGTACGAGATCGTCTCCATCCCGGGCGCCAAGCTGATCCCGAAGGGCGAGTTCCTGATGGGCACGGCCCTGGAGAGCATGCCGCAGGACAAGAAGATCGTCTTGCATTGCAAGACGGGTGTCCGCAGTGCGGAAGTCCTCGCCGTGCTGAAGTCCGCGGGCTTCTCGGACGCCGTGCACGTCGGCGGCGGCGTCATCGGCTGGGTCAACCAGATCGAGCCGGACAAGCCGGTCTACTGAGCCTCGGCTCAGCTGCTGTGAGCTGATCGGACGGGCCTCGCGCACGACGCGCGAGGCCCGTCCGTCGTTTCGGGGCGGACGCTCGCCGTCAGGAGCACACCTTGCCGTCGCGCGGTATTCGCCCCTCCAGGAGATACGCGTCGACCGCCGAGTCCACGCAGGCGCTGCCGGAGCCGTACGCCCCGTGCCCCTCGCCCTTCCACGTCAGCTCGATCCCGACGCCCCTGCCCAGCTCATCGGCCATGCGGCGGGCCCCTTCGTAGGGAGTCGCCGGGTCGCCGGTATTGCCCACGACAAGAACGGGCGCCGCTCCCCGCGCGCTCACATCCGGGTCGTCCCACTGACCGGGGACCGGCCAGTCACGGCACCAGCCCGCCGTGTCCCAGCCCATGTACGACCCGAACACGGGCGAGATCTCCCGGAACTTCGCGAGCCGCTCCTTCGTCTCCCGCACCGTGGGACGCACCTTGTCGTCGAGGCAGGAGATCGCCCGCTGGGAGTGGCTCGCCGTGCCGTAACGCCCGCTCGCGTCACGGTCGTTGTACGAGTCGGCGAGTGCGAGCAGGGTGCTGCCGTCGCCCCGCTCCGTGTCCCGCAGGCCTCGTGTCAGGGCGGGCCAGCTGTTCTTGCTGTACAGAGTGACGGCGATGCCGGTCGTCGCGAGCGATTCGTTCAACTCGCGGCCGCCCGGGACGGGCAGGGGTTTCCCGTCGAGCTTCTTGAGGAGCGCGGCGACCTCACGTGAGCCCTCCTCGGGGTCCTTGCCGCGTGACCTGAAGTAGTTCTCAAGGGCCCGCTGGAAGCCGCGGGCCTGGTTCTCCGCCTGCTCAATGCGGCCGGCCGTCGGATCGACCACGGCGTCCAGGGCGAGTCGCCCGACCTTGTCGGGGAACAAGTGGGCGTAGATGCCGCCCAGTTCGGTGCCGTAGGAGACGCCCATGTAGTGCAGCTTCTTGTCGCCGAGTGCCCCACGCATCAGGTCCATGTCGCGCGCGGCCTCGGTGGTCGACACATGGGCGAGCAGCGCACCGGCCTGCTTGCCGCAGCCCTTGCCGAACGCGACGGCGTCCCGGAGGTATGCCGTCTCCTCCGCCTTGGTGTCCGGGGTGAGGTCGACGGACTCGGCCGCCCCCATCTCCTTGTCGCTGCGACAGCGCAGCCCGCGGCTTGCCGAGACGCCGCGTGGATCGAAGCTCACCAGGTCGTAGCGTTCCCGCAGCTTCGAGTACTGCGGGGCGAACGCCGGAAGCAGGTCCACTCCGGAGCCGCCGGGGCCGCCGAAGTTGAACAGCAGGGACCCGATCCGCTCGCTCTGGTCGCCCCGAGCCTTGGTCCGGATCAGGGCGAGGTCGATCGTGGGCCCGGTCGGCTCGGCGTAGTCGAGGGGTGCTTTGAGCGTCGCGCACTGCCAGTCGGAGCCGGGCGCGGGCGAGCCCGCGTGCGCCCGGCAGCGGCCCCAGTCGAGGCGCTGGTCGGTGAGTGACGAGGGGAGAGCGGGGGAGCCCCCGGCGCCCGGCGACGCGTCGCCGGGGCGTGCGGCGGATGCCGACGGCGACGTCGGATCGCCGCCTTCGGCACGCTCGCCCGAGCCGCTGCAGCCCGCCACCGGCCCGGCCGTCAGTACGACGGCCGCGGCCAGGGCCAGCACGCGGGCCCCTTTTCCCCGGCGTGTGCGTGCGTCCGCGGGCGCACGCGAATCCTGTGCCGCCATGGCACCTCCCCCCTCAACTGCCTCCGTTCGAAAGACAGTCAGGCCATCGTAGGAGGGTCCGCGGGCATCCGGATCGGCCTGTGGACAACTCCGTGATCACTTGCAGACCGTTCCCCCGTTCGGGGGCTTCCCGCTGAGGAGGTAGGTGTTCACGGCGCCGTGCACACACTTGTTTCCGCTGTCGTACGCCCCGTGCCCCTCGCCGTCGTACGTCAACTCGACGCCCACGCCCTTGCCGAGCGCGTCGACCATCTTCTTCGCCCCCTCGTACGGGGTGGCCGGGTCGCCGGTGTTGCCGACGACGAGGATCGGGGCGGAGCCGGGCGCGCTGACGTCCGGGTGCTCGGCGGCCCCGTCGACGGCCCAGCCGGAGCAGTTGAGCATGCCCCAGGCCAGATAGTCACCGAACATCGGGGACGCCTCGCGGAACTCCGGCAGCTTCGCCTCGACGTCCTTCGCCGAGTAGCGGGGCTTGTCGTCGGCGCAGTTGATGGCGATGTTCGCGGCCTGGATATTGCTGTACTTGCCGTCCTCGTTGCGCCCGTTCATCGAGTCGGACAACGCCATGAGGATCTTGCCGTCGCCGTCGTAGGCCTGCTGGAGGCCCTCGGTCAGGTACTCCCAGAAGTCCTGCGAGTACAGGGCCTGGGCGACCCCGTTGGTCGCCGCCGTCTGCGTGAGGTCGCGCGGGAAGATGCCCGGGATCGGCTTCTCCTCGAGTTCGTCCAGCAGCTTGGCGATCTTGGTCTTGACGTCCTGCGGGGTGTCCCCGACGGGACAGTCCTCGGCCTGGGACGTGCAGTGCTTCGCGTAGTTGTCGAGGGCGAGCTGGAAGCCCTTCGCCTGGCCGAGCGCGCCCTCCTCCGGGTCCTGCGTGGGGTCGACGACGCCGTCGAACACGGCGCGGCCCATCTTCTTGGGGAACAAGTGGGCGTAGACGCCGCCCAGTTCGGTGCCGTACGAGATGCCGAAGTAGTGCAGCTTCTTGTCGCCGAGGACCTGGCGCATGAGATCCATGTCGCGGGCCGCGTCCGTGGTGCGTACGTGGGGGAGGACGGTCTCGGAGTTCTTCTCGCACGTGCCGTTGAACGTCTTGATGTTGTCGACGAGCTTCTTCTGCTCCGCCGCGTCGTCCGGCGTCGAGTCCTGCTGGAAGTACTCGTCGAGCTGCTTGTCGTCCTCGCACTTGATGCCCGCGCTGCGGCCCACCCCGCGCGGGTCGAAGCTGACGAGGTCGTAGCGGGTGCGCAGCTTCGCGTACTCGGAGCCGAAGGCGGGCAGGGTGGTGACCCCGGAGCCGCCGGGGCCGCCGAAGTTGAAGATCAGCGAGCCGATGCGCTTGTCCTCGCTGCCGCTCGCTCTGGCGCGGATCAAGGCCAGGTCGATCGTGTCGCCCTTGGGGTGGTCCCAGTCGAGTGGGGCCTTCATGGTGGCGCACTGCCAGGCGGCTCCGCCGGGAAGCGGAGAGGGCGCGTCGCCGCCGCCCTGCGACTCCGCGGGCGCGGGACAGTCCTTCCAGCTCAGCTCCTGGGACGAGAGGTCCACGTCGTCGTCCGTGTCGCTGCTGCACGCCGCGAGCGATACGGACAGCAGGGTGGCGGCGGTCAGGGCAGCGGTACGGGACCAGGACGGATTGGGCATGCGTCCATCCTGCGGCGGCGGGGTGCGGGGCGCTCGGGCTGCGGGCTGTGCGAGTGAGGTCGCTGCCGCCCGGAGGATGCCCTAGAGGGCGCCCTTCCTTGTCAGGTGGTTGAAGAACAGCCATCCGGGGAGGACGGGGAGCCACAGGGTGAGCAGCCGGTACAGCAGCACCGCGGGCGCCGCGACCTCCTTGGGCAGGCCGACCGCGATCAGACCCACCGTCAGGGTCGCCTCGACGGCGCCCACGCCACCCGGTGTCGGGGCGGCCGAGCCGAGCGCGTTACCGGCGAGGAAGACCACCGCGACGCTGGCGAGGCTGATCGTGGTCTGGGTCTCGTCCCCGAAGGCGCGGATCGAGGCGTCCAGGCACATCACGAAGCAGGCGGTCAGCAGCAGCATGCCGCCGATGCCGGTGAGCAGCTTCCGGGGCCGTTGCAGCACATCGAGCATGCGCGGCACGACACCGGCGAAAAGTGAGCGCACGCGCGTGACGACGAATTTCCGCAGGAACGGAATCGACGTCACTACAAGGACGAGCACAGCGACGGTCAGCAGGCCCGCGATGACCGTGCGGGACGGCGACAGGGAGGGCGTCTTCTCCGTCCCCGTCAGATAACCGAAGGTCAGCAGCAGCAGGATGTGGCTGCCCATGCCGAACAGCTGCGAGGCGCCCACACTCGCCACGGCGAGCCCCGGACGTACTCCCGCACGCTGCAAGAAGCGCGTGTTGAGCGCCACTCCACCGACCGCCGCCGGTGCCACGATCTTCACGAAGGACCCGGCGACCTGGGCCGCGACGGCCCGCATGAAGGGCACGCGTTCCGGCACGAAGCCGAGCAGGCTCATCGCGGCCGCTACGTAGCTGAGCGCGGAGAACAGCACCGCGATGCCGACCCAGCCCCACTCGGCCTCGCCCACGATCGCGCCGAAGTCGATGTGGGTGAGCTGCGACAGCAGGAAGTACGCGCCGATCGCTCCGGCGATGAAACTGATCAGCGTGCGCGGCCGGATCCGCTCCAGACGGGCCGGCTCGACGGGCGCCTGCGGCCGGATGCGCAGCACCTGGTGGCGGATCTGGGTCAGCAGATCCTCCTCGCGGGCCTCTTCGAGCGCCTCGTCGAGGGCCCGCTTCTCGGCCTGCCGTTCCGCCTTCTCGGACTTCTTCTCGGCGCGAACGGACACCTTGCCGGTGTCGGTGGCGGCGGCCTCGTCGATGCGCGTCTGTTTGGCCTTGCTGGACGCCTCCAGGACGGCTTCGCGCTCGCGCTGGGCACGCTCACGTCCGAGCCTGCGCAGCGTCGCCCTGGTGGAGCGGGTGAGCGCGATCGGCTGCAACAGCGGCAGACAGTCGGCGACGGTGTCCGGGCCGAGGACTTCCACGGCGGACGCGACGGTGCGCTCGGCGCCCGCCCGGAGGCCCAGCGTCGTGAGCAGCTGTGCGATGTCCATGCGGAGAACCAGGTCGCCCGCGGCGATCTCGCCGCCGCGCAGATCCGTGAGAACCACGGTGCCGGAACGATCCACCAGAATCGCGTCGCCGGCCAGCCTGCGATGCGCGATGCGCCGCGACTGGAGCGCCTGGACCTGGTGCCAGGTGTCGCGCATCAGCTCGTCGGTGATCTCCTCGTCCGGCAGCGAGTCCAGGGACCGGCCGCCGACGTGCTCGTAGACGAGCATGACGGCGTCGGGGCCGAGCTCGGACGTCGCGATCAGCTTCGGCGCGTTCGCCCCGGCGGCGATCGCCGCGTAGGCGAGCAGCGCCTCCTGTTCCAGGGCCTGGCGCAGCGACTGGAGGCTGCGGCGCTGCGTGATGCCGCGCAGCGTCAGGCGTCGCCACACCCGGTAGAAGAAGCCCTGCGCCTGCTGCTCCCGGTCCACCACGGTGACGTCGAGCGGTGGTCCGTCCTCCAGGGTGACGAAGTAGCGGCGCCCCCGGTCACCGTTCTCCGTGGTGCCCTCATGGGCTTCCTCACGGGAGGCGTTGACGGGGTGGAAGCCGACGTGGCGCAGTCCGGCGAGGAGCGTCTGCCCTGTGGGGCGCACGTTCGGGGAGCCGACGGCGTACAGCGTTCCGTAGGCGACGGTCCAGCCGATGAGGACCGTCAGGATGATCGAGAACGGTGTCGTGTAGCCGGTGACGAGCATCGCGAAGGCGTCGAGCAGCAGCACCACCCACAGCACGACGCGCCACCGTGGTCGCCGGGACATGCCGACGGCCGTCATATAGGCGATGACGGGCGCCAGGTAGCCGTGCACCGGGTCGGTCAGCGCGTGAATGTCGCCGGGCGACACCGTGGTGAGCGCTTCCTGGATGGACTGCGGGGCGGCCTTGGCGACCCACAGATCCGTCGCGAGGGTCACCCCGTGCGCGAGGACCGCGGCGAGCACGCCGTCGGCGATCCGTAGACCGTCGCGCTTGATGAGGCGCTCGATGGCGAACGCGACCGGCACCAGCAGGATGGCGATGCTGGAGGCGAGACCCGCGAACTTGGTCAGCAGGTCGGGCGCCTGGCCTGTGCCCTTGTCGATGTCCTGGGCGAAGCCCGAGGTCGTGCCGTGCGCGAACGCCGCGATCGCCATGATCACGACGACGGCGAGCACGCCCACGAGGAGCCGCATGAGATCGGAGGGGCGGTGCACGCGCGCGGGGAGCAGCGGTTCGTCGCCGTCGACCTGCTCCGTGTGCGCGTCACCGTCGGCACAGTCGGGATCGTGCAACGGTTGCTCGTGCTTCGCTTCGGCGGCCTGTTCGCCGTCGTCGTCAGGGCGCGCCGGTGCCACAGAGGTGCCCTCCGCCTTGTCGGGGTGCACGCTCTGCTGCTCCGTGGTCTCTTCTTGATCTCGTATCACCAGTCACCGCCCGCACGATGGTGGCATGCCGCACCGTCATAGGGGGGCATCAGGGTGCATTCGTGGAGGCGGGAGTCCGCGGCGGGCGTCGCGGCCCGCGCATGTGGGAGCCGCCTCTTGTCCGTCCCTCCGCACTGTCGGTGCTGTGCGGCAGGATGGGCAGGATGAGCAAGGAGAGCGAACCGGCGGGAGAGCTTCCCGCGTACGCGGAGCGGGTCCTGGACGTCGCGGAGCTGATCCCGCGCGGACGGGTCATGACGTACGGGGACGTGGCCGAATGGCTCGAGGAGGGCGGCCCCCGCCAGGTGGGGCGGGTGATGGCCCTCTACGGAGGCGCGGTTCCGTGGTGGCGTGTGGTGCGGGCGGACGGGCAGTTCCTGCCGGGGAGCGAACTGCGCGCGCTCGACCACTACAGGGAGGAGAACACGCCCTTGCGCGAGGCCTCCCGGGCCGCCGAAGGGCACGTGCCGCGCCTCGACATGAAGCGCGCGCGGTGGGACGGCCGGGCAGGTACGGAAGCTCACAATTGACAGCTTCGGCCATCCCGCGCGCGGGTGGGGGGCCGGTGGCCCGTATGGGGGAAACGGGGCATGCGGGGCACTTCGGCACCTCCGTGTCCGTTGGTGAGACCGGGCACAGTTGCGCCCGGGGGAGCGCGGGAGAGGCGCCGGAAGCCCGGCTTCCGCCACACTCGACGGCGTAGCGTCGACGGCACCGTCGATGGCAGACACCTCCTTCAACCCATGGCCACCGCTTCGCGCGGACGGCTCTTCGACCACCAGCACACCCACCAGGACCAGCGATCCACGTGAGCTCCTCCTCGTCCCCCCGGCACCTGTCGCAGCACCAGGTTCGACAGGGGCTCCCCGGTGCGTACCGCTTGGTGCGTACCCGGCCGGCTCCGGTGGACCCCCCTCGTCTGGACGCACATCAGCGTGCGGTGGTTGACCATGTCCACGGGCCGCTCCTCGTCCTGGCCGGTCCGGGAACGGGCAAGACCACGACGCTCGTGGAGGCCGTCTCGGCGCGCATCGCCAAGGGCACCGATCCCGCACGCATCCTGGTGCTCACGTTCAGCCGCAAGGCCGCGGTCGAACTGCGCGACCGCATGGCACAGCGCATAGGGGCCGCGCACGCTCCACAGGCGACGACGTTCCACTCGTTCTGTTACGCCCTGGTCCGTGCCCACCAGGACGCGGACCTCTTCGTGGAGCCCCTGCGCCTCCTTTCGGGTCCCGAGCAGGACGTCGCCGTACGGGAGATGCTCGCCGGGCAGATCGACCTGGAGCAGGCGGGGCTCGCGCATGTGCGCTGGCCCGACGAGCTGCGCGCGTGCCTCACCACGCGGGGCTTCGCCGACGAGGTGCGCGCGGTCCTCGCCCGGAGTCGTGAGCTGGGTCTGGGGCCCGCCGCCCTGGACGCCTTCGCGCGCCGCATCGGCCGCCCGGACTGGCGGGCGGCCGCCACCTTCCTCGCCGAGTACCTGGACGTCCTCGACGCGCAGGGCGTGCTCGACTACGCGGAACTGGTGCACCGTGCCGTGCTCCTCGCACACCGCACGGAGGTAGCGGACCGGCTCGCCGCGCAGTACGACGCCGTGTTCGTCGACGAGTACCAGGACACCGACCCCGCCCAGGTGCGGCTGCTGCACGCGCTGGCCGGCGGGGGGCGCACGCTCGTCGCCTTCGGCGACCCGGACCAGTCGATCTACGCGTTCCGGGGCGCGGACGTGAACGGCATCCTGGAATTCCGCGGGGACTTCCCGCAGGCGCACGGCGCCCCCGCACCGGTCGAAGTGCTCACCACGTCCCGGCGGTCCGGCGCCCGTCTCCTGGAGGCGACGCGCCGCATCGCCCAGCGGATGCCGCTGACCCGGCTGCCCGCGCACAAGGTGCGGGCCCATCGTGAGCTGTCGCCCGTGCGCGACGGAGGCAGGACCGAGGTCTACACGTATCCGACCTCCGGTACGGAGCTCGACAACATCGCGGACATCCTGCGGCGTGCCCACCTGGAGGACGGCGTCCCCTGGAGCGACATGGCCGTCCTGGTGCGTGCCGGTGGGCGCAGCATTCCGGGCGTGCGGCGCGCGCTCACGGCAGCGGGCGTCCCCCTCGACATCGACGGCGACGATCTGCCGCTGCGCCACGAACCGGCGGTCATGCCGCTGCTGACGGCCCTCAAGGTGGCGGCCCGGGCCGAGACATCTGACGCCTCGGACGCCCATGACGCCTCTGACGCCTCTGACGCCTCCGATGTCACGGACGCCTCGGAAGGCGGGTCCCGGCTCGACACCGAGACGGCACTCGAACTCCTGGCCTCGCCGCTCGCCGGGATGGACGCGGCCGATCTGCGCCGCTTGGGGCGCGCTCTGCGCGAGGAGGAGCGCGCGTCCGGGAACGCGCTGCCGCCGCCCTCCGACGAGCTGCTCGCGCGTGCCCTTGTCGAGCCCGAACGGCTCGCCCTGCACGACCCGGCGTACGCCCGCGGCGCGCAGCGTCTCGGCGCGCTCCTCGCCACTGCCCGCCAGAAACTCGCCGACGGCGGCACCGCGGAGGAAGCCCTCTGGGAGCTGTGGAACGGCACTCCCTGGCCGACCCGGCTCGAGCGTGCCGCTCGCCGGGGCGGCGCGGCCGGGCGCAACGCGGACCGCGATCTGGACGCCGTCTGCGCCCTGTTCGCCGTCGCCTCGCGCGCGGAGGAGCGCACCGGGGGCCGTGGTGCCCGCAACTTCCTGGAGGAGCTGGAGGCCCAGGACATCGCGGCCGACACCCTCGCCGGACGGGCCGTGCGCCCCGACGCCGTGCGCCTGATGACCGCGCACCGCTCCAAGGGCCTGGAGTGGCGGCTCGTCGTCGTCGCGGGCGTCCAGGAAGGGCTCTGGCCCGATCTGCGGCGCCGCGGCTCACTCCTGGAGGCCGACCGCATCGGACGCGACGGCCTCGCCGAACCCCTCACCCCCGGAGCGCTGCTCGCGGAGGAACGACGCCTCTTCTACGTCGCCGCCACGCGCGCGAAGGAGCGGCTCGTCGTCACCGCTGTGAAGGCCCCTGCCGACGACGGCGACCAGCCGTCCCGGTTCCTGACCGAGCTGGGCGTGGAACCCAAGGACGTCACCGGGCGCCCGCGCCGCCCCCTGGCCGTCGCCGCGCTCGTCGCCGAACTCCGTGCCACGACGGTCGACCCGCGCGTCTCCGAAGGGCTGCGCGAGGCCGCCGCGCGCCGCCTCGCCCAGCTCGCCGCGCTCAGTGACGACGACGGAAGACCGCTCGTGCCGTCCGCCCACCCGTACCGCTGGTGGGGCATGTACGAGCCGACCGAGAGCAAGGTCCCGCTGCGCGACCGGGACAACCCCGTCGTCCTCTCCGGAAGCGCCCTCGACCAGCTGGCCAACACCTGCGCCCTCCAGTGGTTCCTCGGCCGCGAGGTGAAGGCCGACGCCCCCGCCACCGCGGCCCAGGGCTTCGGCAACGTCGTGCACGTCCTGGCCGATGAGGTCGCCTCCGGGCGCACGCCCGCCGACCTCGACGTCCTCATGGAGCGCCTGGATTCCGTGTGGGACTCCCTCGCCTTCGACGCGCCCTGGAAGTCCGCCCAGGAGAAGGAGAACGCCCGCGCCGCGCTCGAGCGCTTCCTCCAGTGGCACGTCATGGACCGGACGAGCCGCACCCCCGTCGCCAGTGAGCACGACTTCGACGTGACGCTCGAAGCGGGCTCCTACGAAGTACGCATCCGCGGCTCCATGGACCGGGTGGAGCGCGACGACGAGGGCCGCGCCTACGTGGTCGACTTCAAGACCGGCAAGCAGGCGCCGAGCGCAGCGGACGTCGCCCGCCATCCGCAGCTCGCCGTGTATCAGCTCGCCGTGCACGAGGGCGCGGTCGACGAGGTCTTCGACGGAGTCCGGCCGCACCCCGGAGGGGCCGAGCTGGTGCAGCTTCGGCAGGGCGCCGCCAAGAAGGACGGCGGCGAGGCCCTGCCGAAGGTGCAGGCACAGGAGCCCCTCGAAGGGGAGTGGGTCGGCGATCTCCTCGCCACCGCGGCCGGCAAGGTCCTCGACGAGCGCTTCGTACCGACCACCGGACAGCACTGCACGCACTGCGCCTTCCGCGCCTCGTGCAGCGCGCGCCCGGAGGGCAAACACGTGGTCGAGTGACGTGCGCCTCCACTGAGCCGGAACGGGACGGCGCTGTCAGTGGTGCCGGTTAGCCTCGATGAGGTGACCACGCGCCTCACCGACCCCGAGCAGCTCAAAGAGCTGCTCGGCATCCCGTTCACCCCGGAGCAGACGGCCTGCATCACCGCGCCGCCCGCCCCGCAGGTGATCGTGGCCGGAGCGGGCTCCGGGAAGACGACGGTGATGGCCGCGCGCGTGGTCTGGCTGGTCGGCACCGGTCAGGTCGCCCCCGAGCAGGTCCTGGGCCTCACGTTCACCAACAAGGCGGCGGGCGAGCTGGCCGAGCGCGTCCGCAAGGCCCTGATCAAGGCGGGCGTCACCGACCCCGATGCCATCGACCCGGACAACCCCCCGGGCGAGCCCGTGATCTCCACCTACCACGCCTTCGCGGGCCGGCTCCTGACCGACCACGGCCTGCGCCTCGGGCTCGAACCCACGACACGGCTGCTCGCCGACGCCACCCGCTTCCAGCTCGCCGCGCGCGTGCTGCGCGAAGCCCCCGGCCCCTATCCCGCCCTCACGCGCTCCTTCGCCGACCTGGTCAGCGATCTGCTCACGCTGGACGGCGAGCTGGCGGAACACCTCGTACAACCAGGCAAGCTGCGCGCGTACGACCAGGAGCTGCTGCGCGCCCTCGAAGGCGTCAAGCTCAGCAACGCGGACCTGCGGAAGGTGCCTGAGGCGGCCGCCGCGCGCCTGGAGCTGGCCGAGCTCGTGGGGCGCTACAGGGAGGCCAAGCGCACGCGGGACCTCCTCGACTTCGGCGACCAGATCGCCCTGTCGGCGACGCTGGCCGACACCAGGCCCGAGGTCGGCGAGATCCTGCGCGACGAGTTCCGCGTGGTCCTGCTCGACGAGTACCAGGACACCTCCGTGGCCCAGCGGATCCTGCTCGCCGGTCTGTTCGGCGGGGGGACGGGCCACGCGGTGACCGCGGTCGGCGACCCCTGTCAGGCGATCTACGGATGGCGCGGCGCCTCCGTCGCCAACCTCGACGACTTCCCGCGCCACTTCGCGTACGCGGACGGGCGCCCGGCCACCCGCTTCGCGCTCAGCGAGAACCGGCGCAGCGGCGGCCGCCTGCTCGACCTCGCCAACGGGCTCGCCGAGCCGCTCAGGGCGATGCACGCGGGCGTGGAGGCGCTGCGCCCCGCCCCCGGGGCCGAGCGGGACGGCGTCGTGCGCTGCGCCCTCCTGAGCACGCACAGCGAGGAGATCGACTGGCTCGCCGACTCCATCGGCCACCTCGTCGCCACGGGAACGGCGCCCGGCGAGATCGCCGTGCTGTGCCGCACCGCGACCGACTTCGCCGAGATCCAGGGCGCCCTGGTCGCCCGCGACATCCCGGTCGAAGTGGTCGGCCTCTCCGGCCTGTTGCACCTCCCGGAGATCGCCGACCTGGTCGCCATGTGCGAGGTCCTCCAAGACCCCGGAGCCAACGCCTCCCTCGTGCGGCTGCTGACCGGTCCGCGCTGGCGCATCGGCCCGCGCGACCTCGCCCTCCTCGGGCGCCGGGCACGTTATTTGGTCTCCCACGCGCGCGGGGGAGAGGACGACGACCCGGACCGGCGCCTGGCCGCGGCCGTCGAGGGGGTCGACCCCTCCGAGGTGATATCGCTGGCGGACGCGCTCGACACGTTCCTGGAGACCTCGGCCGAGGACGCGGAGGACGACGACGGGCTGCCGTTCTCACCGGACGCGCGCGTGCGCTTCGCCCGGCTCGCCACCGAACTGCGCGAGCTGCGCCGTTCCTTGTCCGACCCCCTCATGGACGTGTTGCACCGTGTCCTGGCGGTCACCGGCCTGGAGGTCGAACTCTCCGCGTCCCCGCACGCGCTGGCGGCCCGGCGACGCGAGACGCTGTCCAACTTCCTCGACGTCGCCGCGTCCTTCGCGGCCAACGACGGCTCCGCGACACTGCTCGCCTTCCTCGGGTTCCTGCGCACCGCGGCGCAGTACGAGAAGGGCCTCGACAACGCGCTGCCGGGTGGCGAGGACACCGTGAAGGTGCTCACCGCCCACAAGTCCAAGGGCCTCGAATGGGACGTCGTCGCCGTCCCCGGCCTCGTCAACGGCACGTTCCCGAGCACCCAGGGCCGCGAGAAGTGGACGGCACAGGCCAAGGTCCTGCCCCACGAACTGCGCGGTGACGGCGCCACGCTGCCCGACATCGAGACGTGGGACTCCAAGGGCATGAAGGCCTTCCACGCCGACATGAAGGACCACCAGCACACCGAGGAACTGCGCCTGGGATACGTCACGTTCACGCGCCCGCGCTCCCTGCTGCTCGGCTCGGGGCACTGGTGGGGACCGTCCCAGAAGCGCAAGCGCGGCCCGTCGGACTTCCTCGAGGCGCTGTACGAGCACTGCGCCGCAGGGCACGGCGAGATCGAGGCCTGGGCGGACGAACCGGCGGAGGACGAGGAGAACCCGGCGCTCCAGGAGAACTCGGTCGAGCACGCCTGGCCGCTGCCGCTGGACGAGGAGGCACGGGCGCGCCGCCGGGCCGCCGCGCACACGGTCCTCGCCCACCTCGAGCGCGCCGCGGGGCCCGACGCCGCGTACGCGCACACGCAGGCCCACCCCGCGGCCCTCGACGAGCCGCCCTTCGAGGACCCCGACTGGCCGCCCCCGCCCGAGGACGACGAACCGCCCTACGACCCCTACGAGGACGGCTACGTCCCGGACGAGGGCCATCGCGAGTCCTACGAGGGCGACCACGCCCCCTACGAGGACGCCGTGTTCCCGGCCGGTGCCGACGCGCGCGTGGCCGAGCCCGAGCCGTCGGCCCCGGTCGTGCCGCACCCGGCTCCCGCCCCGGAGTCGGAGCTCACCCCGGAGGAGGCGCGCACCATCGCCTCCTGGGACCGCGACCTCGAGGCACTGAGCGGCGAGCTGCTGCGCGCCCGCGCGGCCGTGCGCGACGTTCCCGTCCCACACACGCTCACCGCGTCCCAGCTCCTGCGGATGGCCGCGGATCCGGACGCCTTCGCCCAGGAGCTCGCCCGCCCCATGCCCCAGCCGCCGCAGCCGGCGGCCCGCAGGGGAACCAGGTTCCACGCCTGGATCGAGTCGCGCTTCGAAGAGCTCCGGCTGCCCATGCTCGACCCCGATGAGCTGCCCGGCAGCGACGCCGAGATCGCGGACGAGCGGGACCTGGAAGAGCTCAAGGAAGCCTTCGAGCGCACTCCCTACGCCCACCGCGCCCCCTACCGGGTGGAGACCTCCTTCCAGTTGGCCATCGCGGGCCGCATCGTGCGGGGCCGTATCGACGCCGTCTACAAGGAAGGCGACGGGGACGACGCGACATACGAGATCGTGGACTGGAAGACGGCCCACCGGAAGTCCGCCGACCCGCTTCAGCTGGCCGTCTACCGGGTCGCCTGGGCCGAGCAGCAGGGCGTGCCCCTGGAAGCGGTGAGCGCCGCCTTCCTGTACGTACGCACCGGGGAGACGGTCCGGCCGCGTCGGCTGCCCGGCCGGGAGGAGCTGGAAAGGCTCCTGCTGGAGGACCCGCAGGAGTCGGCGGAGCCCGTGGTGGAACCGCCGGACGAACACGTTCGGGCGGGCGGATAGGCTCGTGACCATGAGCAAGCCCGTTGACACCGCCGTCAGCACAGTCCGTGCGTACATCGAGAACCACCGCGAGGCGTTCCTCGACGACCTCGCAGCGTGGCTGCGGATCCCGTCCGTGTCCGCCCAGCCCGACCACGCACCGGACGTGCGACGCAGCGCCGACTGGCTCGCCGCGAAGCTCGCCGGGACCGGCTTCCCGACCACGGAGGTGTGGGAGACGCCCGGCGCCCCCGCCGTGTTCGCCGAGTGGCCCTCGGGCGACCCCGAGGCCCCCACCGTTCTCGTCTACGGGCACCACGACGTGCAGCCCGCCGCCCGCGAGGACGGCTGGGACACCGACCCCTTCGAGCCGGTTGTCATCGGAAAGCGCCTGCACGCGCGCGGGGCGGCCGACGACAAGGGGCAGGTGTTCTTCCACACCCTCGGCGTGCGCGCCCACCTGGCCGCGACCGGCCGCACCGCGCCCGCCGTCAACCTCAAGCTCCTCGTCGAGGGCGAGGAGGAGTCGGGCTCCCCGCACTTCCGTGCCCTCGTGGAAGAGCGCAAGGAGCGGCTGACCGCGGACGCCGTGATCGTCTCCGACACCGGCATGTGGTCCGAGGACACCCCCACGGTGTGCACCGGCATGCGTGGCCTCGCCGACTGCGAGATCGAGCTGTACGGCCCCGACCAGGACATCCACTCCGGCTCCTTCGGCGGCGCCGTCCCGAACCCGGCGACCGCAGCCGCCCGCCTCGTGGCCGCGCTGCACGACGAGCACGCGCGCGTGGCCGTCCCCGGCTTCTACGACGGCATCGTGGAGCTCACCGACCGGGAGCGCGAGCTGTTCGCGGAGCTGCCGTTCGACGAGGAGCAGTGGCTGCGCACGGCGAAGTCCCGCGCCACCCACGGAGAGGCCGGGCACAGCACCCTGGAGCGCATCTGGGCCCGCCCCACCGCCGAGGTCAACGGCATCGGCGGCGGCTACCAGGGCCCCGGCGGAAAGACGATCGTGCCGTCCTCCGCGATGCTCAAGCTCTCCTTCCGTCTGGTCGCCGGGCAGGACCCGGACCACATCGAGAAGGCCGTCACCGCCTGGGTCGCCGAGCAGCTGCCCGCGGGGATCCGCCACTCGGTCACCTTCGGGGCCGCCACCCGCCCGTGCCTCACGCCGCTCGACCACCCGGCGCTGAAGTCCGTCGTCCGCGCCATGGGACAGGCCTTCGAGCAGAAGATCCGTTTCACGCGCGAGGGCGGCTCGGGGCCCGCGGCCGACCTCCAGGACGTCCTCGACGCCCCGGTGCTCTTCCTGGGCATCTCCGTGCCCTCCGACGGCTGGCACGCCCCCAACGAGAAGGTCGAACTCGACCTCCTCATGAAGGGTGTCGAAACAACCGCCTACCTGTGGGGCGATCTCGCGGAGAGCTGGGCAGATGCACACTGATTGAGGCACCGCGCACCCGCCTCGTTGAACCGCCCGCCGAACCACCCTTTCCACCGGGGGAGTTGGAAGCACCTGTGACCACCTGGACCGACCGAACCGCCGACCTCGCCGCAACGCGCCCCCTCTCGCTCTCCGCGCCGAGCGGAATCGACCGCGCGGCGCACCACCGCCTCGACGAGGCCTGGCTCGCCGCCGCGTGGAGCCACCCCACGACCCGCGTCTTCGTGGTCTCGGGTGGTCAGGCGCTCATCGACGAGACACCGGACGGCACGACGGAACTGGTCATGACCCCGGCCTTCGAAGCGCCCCTCACCGAGGCGCATCGCTACTTCCTGGGCACCGACGAGGACGGCGTGAGCTACTTCGCGCTCCAGAAGGACACGCTTCCCGGACGCATGGACCAGTCCGCGCGCCCGGCCGGACTGCGTGAGGCGGGGATGCTCCTCTCGCAGCGGGACGCGGGCCTCATGGTGCACGCCGTCGCCCTGGAGAACTGGCAGCGCCTGCACCGTTTCTGCTCCCGCTGCGGCGAACGCACCGTCATCGCCGCCGCGGGCCACATCCGCCGCTGCCCGGCCTGCGGGGCCGAGCACTACCCGCGCACCGACCCGGCCGTGATCATGGCCGTGACGGACGAGCAGGACCGCATCCTGCTCGGCCGCCAGGTGCACTGGCCGGAAGGCCGCTTCTCGACGCTCGCCGGCTTCGTCGAGCCCGGCGAGTCCATCGAGCAGTCGGTGCGGCGCGAGGTCTTCGAGGAGGCGGGCGTCGTCGTCGGTGACGTCGAATACGTCGCCAGCCAGCCCTGGCCGTTCCCGTCCAGCCTGATGCTCGGCTTCATGGCGCATGCCACGTCCTTCGAGATCAACGTGGACGGCGACGAGATCCACGAGGCGCGCTGGTTCTCCCGCGAGGACCTGCGGGCCGCCTTCGACTCCGGCGAGGTCATGCCTCCTTACGGGATCTCGATCGCGGCCCGGCTGATCGAGCTCTGGTACGGCAAGCCCCTGCCGAAGCCCAGCGACGCGCTCTGAGTGATCTGCCTTGCGGCGGGGCCCATGGGAGGGTGGTCCCAGGAGCTCCGACGTAAGGGGGCCGGATCATGGCCAGCTCCGCGGAACAACGCAGGCGCGAAGAGGCAGCGGCGGCCCGGCGGCGCGAGTGGGCGCTCAGGCGACGCGGCAATCAGGACCTCACCGGCAACCGCGCGGCGAACCTGCTGATGGCGATCGTCCCCTTGATCGTCATCGCGGTGATCGTCGTCCTGCTGGTCGTCTGACCTCGACCGGCCTCGTCCGATCCCAGCAGAAAGCCCCCGTACCCGAAGGGGCGGGGGCCATTCGCTCGGTGCGGGGTGGCTCAGGCGGCCATGGCCTGCTTGACCTGGGCCAGCGAGGGGTTCGTCATGACCGACTCGGCGCCGCTGTCGGACACCACGAGGAGCGTGGGGACCGTCTGGTTCCCGCCGTTCGCCTTCTCGACGAAGGCCGCGGACTGCGGGTCGTGCTCGATGTTGACCTCGGTGTACCCGATGCCCTCACGGTCCATCTGCTTCTTCAGCCGCTGGCAGTAGCCGCACCACGTGGTGCTGTACATCGTCACAGTGCCCGGCATTTCCTCGCGCTCCTTCGGTGGCTGGGGGTGCGTGTTCGCAAGTAGTCGAACGTACGCGACCCGGCGACCATTCCCGCACGTCGATCGCGTTAGTACGACTAACGGTCGGCACCTGTGGACAACGCGACGCATCCGTCCCCGCGGACCTGGCAGCATGGCGGGGTGACAGCAGCAACGCACTCCACCCTGTTCCCGCAGGTACCTGAATCCGCCGACGCGGTGCTCGAGGGGCTCGACCCCGAGCAGCGCGCCGTGGCGACGGCCCTGCACGGTCCGGTGTGTGTGCTCGCGGGCGCGGGCACGGGCAAGACGCGGGCGATCACCCATCGCATCGCGTACGGCGTCCGCGCGGGGATCCTCCAGCCCAACACCGTCCTCGCCGTCACGTTCACGAACCGCGCCGCCGGTGAGATGCGCGGTCGGCTCAGGCAGCTCGGCGCCGTGGGGGTGCAGGCCCGCACCTTCCACTCCGCTGCCCTGCGCCAGCTCCAGTTCTTCTGGCCCAAGGCCGTCGGCGGGGAGCTGCCCCGGCTCGTCGACCGCAAGATCCAGCTCGTCGCCGACGCCGCGGCCGCCTCGCGGCTGCGCCTGGACCGTGGCGAGCTGCGCGACGTCACCGCGGAGATCGAGTGGTCCAAGGTCACGCAGACCGTTCCCGGCGACTACGCGGCGGCGGTGCACAAGGCGGGCCGTGAGGCGCCCCGGCATCCCGCGGAGATCGCCCAGATCTACTCCGCGTACGAGACCCTCAAGCGGGACCGCTCCGTCATCGACTTCGAGGACGTCCTGCTGCTCACCGTCGGCATCCTCCAGGACCGGCAGGACATCGCCGAGCAGGTCCGCGCCCAGTACCAGCACTTCGTCGTCGACGAGTACCAGGACGTCAGCCCGCTCCAGCAGCGGCTGCTCGACCTGTGGCTCGGCGAGCGCGACAGCCTCTGCGTCGTGGGCGACGCCAGCCAGACGATCTACTCCTTCACCGGGGCCACCCCCGACCATCTGCTCAACTTCCGCACCCGCCACCCCGGTGCCACGGTCGTGAAGCTGGTCCGCGACTACCGCTCCTCGCCCCAGGTCGTGCACCTCGCCAACGGAGTCCTGACCAGAGCGAGCGGGCGCGCCGCCGAGCACCGCCTGGAACTGATCTCGCAGCGCGAGGCGGGCCCCGAGCCGACCTACGTCGAGTACGCCGACGAGCCCGCCGAGGCGGAAGGCGCCGCGGTCCGCATCCGGGAGCTGATGGACGCCGGGGTGTCGGCCGGCGAGATCGCGATCCTGTTCCGGACGAACGGGCAGTCGGAGATCTACGAGCAGGCTCTCGCCGACGCGGGCGTGCCCTACCAGCTGCGCGGTGCCGAGCGCTTCTTCGAGCGGGCCGAGGTGCGCAAGGCTCACCACGAGCTGCGCGCGGCGGCCCGCTTCGGCGACAACGACGCGGGGCTCGACGACGCCGTGGATCTGCCCTCCCAGGTCAGGGCCGTCCTGTCCGGAGCGGGCTGGACCAACGAGCCGCCCGCGGGTTCCGGGGCCGTGCGGGACCGCTGGGAGTCGCTCGCGGCCATCGCCCGGCTCGCGGAGGATCTCGCGAGAGCCGAGCCCACCGCACCCCTGAGCGCGTTCGTGGCGGAACTCGACGCGCGGGCGAGCGCTCAGCACGCCCCGACCGTGGAAGGTGTCACCCTCGCCTCGTTGCACGCGGCGAAGGGCCTCGAGTGGGACGCCGTGTTCCTGGTCGGCCTCGCCGAGGGCATGATGCCGATCACCTACGCCAAGACCGACGAGCAGATCGAGGAGGAGCGGCGCCTCCTGTACGTCGGGGTGACCCGCGCGCGGCGCCATCTCGGTCTCTCCTGGGCGCTGTCCCGCTCGCCGGGCGGTCGGCCGAACCGCAGGCCGAGCCGGTTCCTGGACGGTCTGCGGCCGGGGTCGAAGGGCGCGGCGGGGAACGGGGCGAGCGTGGGGCGTGGCGGCATCGAGTTCGGAACCCGTACGGCCGGCCGCGAGTCGCCCAGCGGGATCACGCGTCCCCGGGGCGACCGGAAGGTGGCCCGCTGCCGCGTGTGCGGGCGCACCCTGGAGGCCGCGGAAATGAAGCTGATGCGCTGTGAGGACTGTCCGTCGGACATGGACGAGGGGCTGTACGAGCGCCTGATCGAGTGGCGCGGTCGCACCGCGGCGGGTCTCGGACAGCCCGCGTTCTGCGTCTTCACGGACAAGACCTTGATCGCCATCGCCGAGTCCGCCCCTGAGGACGCGGCCGAACTGTCCCGCATCCCTGGTGTCGGACGTCGGAAGTTTCGGACGTACGGATCCGACGTTCTGGCTATCTGTGCAGGTCAGGCGATTGACGATCAGATCGATGAGGAGACGGGGGACGACTGATGCGAACTCGTCGAAAAAATAGTTTGCGCAGGCCCCAACAATCCCCATAGGTTCTAAAGCACGAAAGCAGCGGCCTTCTCGGAGGCCCTGGTTCCGTGTTGTACTTGAAAGCCGTCGGACCGGTTCGCACCGGTCCCCGAGACGCCGAGAGGAGGCGATTCCAGTGATCAGCATCAACGCCAGCTCCATCAGCACCGCCAAAATGACCGATCTCTCGGTCGTCGCTTCCTGCCTGCTCGGCTCCTCGAACCTGGGCACCGGTCTGTCTGGCGTCTCCGCCATCCGTCCGGAGTCCGGCCTGTCTCTCGCGGGTCTTCCCATCCGCGAGCGCAATGAGCGACCGACCAAGGCACCGGAAGCAGTAGCGACGGCACAGGCTCAGGCCTATGCCTTTGCGGCGGCCGGTGCCGGATTCCGGAAGCAGACGACGCAGCACCACACGATGTGGGCCTTCCGTGGGCTCGAACCCTGGAGTGATCCAGTCTGATCGACGATCAGACAGGCGCCTTCAGGGCCGCGGAACCCCACCCGGGATCCGCGGCCCTTCTGTTTTCCCGGAAGACCCAGCGATCTTCCGAGGAACCAGAGCGAAGGGGCCTCGGGACAAGAAAAGAACCCGGTACCGCCACCAACCGGCCCACCGGCCGGACGACCAGACGAGGAAGAAGACACCGTGCAACTCGAAGCGCACGCCCCGTCAGTACCGCCTTCACGCCCTCTTTCCCCGCCCGTGTCCACGGAGGACTCCACCTTGAACCCGCTGACCGCGCTCACCGCGCTCGACGACGCCATCGAGAACCTCGACGTGCCCGTCCCCTGCCGTGCCTATGACCCCGAGGTCTTCTTCGCGGAGTCGCCGGCGGACGTCGAGTACGCCAAGTCCCTCTGCCGTACCTGCCCGCTGATGGAGGCCTGCCTCGCCGGCGCCAAGGAGCGGCGTGAGCCGTGGGGCGTCTGGGGCGGCGAGCTGTTCGTCCAGGGCGTTGTCGTCGCCCGGAAGCGGCCGCGTGGCCGCCCGCGCAAGAACCCGGTCGTGGCATGAACACCCCCGGAACGATCGACCGCCCCCTCACGCACGACCCCAAGAAGCAGGCCCCGATGAAGCCGTTCACGAGCGAGCCCGAAGGCTCCGCGATCCCAGACTTCAGCACCGCCGGCGCGAACGAGTCGCGCCAGAACAGGACCCGTCAGATGCAACTCATCCCAGAAGCCCTGGCTCGTGCGCATATGCACGAGCAGCTGCGGGCGGCCGAGAGCGAACGCCGGGCCGTGCGCCTGGCCACCGCCCGCCGGATGCAGCGCCGTGCCGAGCGTGCTTCGCTGCGCGCGCGGCGTGCGCTCGCCCAGGCCGTCATGCAGTGACAGAACCGGCGATCCGGTTCGTCGAAAGCCGCCACGACAGCGCGGCTGCTCCCTCGGGGGCCGGTCCGAAGCGGACCGGCCCCCGAGGCGTGTGGCGCCCGGCGCTCATCGGCTCATCGCGTTATCGTCGCCGGGTGACGTCTCTTCCTGGCGGGGACTCCGCGCACCAGCCCGACCACCAGGCCCTCGCGTGCGCGCGGTGCGGCACGACGGTCCGGGAACTGCCGCTGACCTGGACGTGTTCCGTCGAGGGCGGCACCCGGCGGTACTTCTGCGAAGCCTGCGCCCGAGAGAACATCAGGGCCATCGAGGGCCGGCTCGACTCCGAGTGGTGGTGATCAGGCCTCCGCCGGCCAGTCCTCGGTCCCTGCCGCCTCCTCGGTGGCAAAGCCCGGCACCCACGCCTCCAGTTCGTCCCGCAGCCGCACGGTTGCCCCGAGCTGGCACAGCACCCCGATCGTGCTGAGCGTCACCCGATGTATCAGCAGGTACGAAGGCGGCAGGTTGAGCTGCTTGCCCAGCTGATGGGCGGGAGAGCGGGGATCGGCTATCCGGGCGGCCTGATTGCGCATCCAGGAACGGGTGAACGTGAAGGCGTCGACGCGGGCCGGCTCGATGATCGGCAGCAAATAGTCCAGCACGGCGTCCGGTTCGAGCTCGATCGACTCCTTGACGAAGCCCTCCTCGCAGAGCAGCTCATAGACCGCCTCCGCCTCGCCGTCCAGCGTCCTGCGCAGGGAGACACCGATCGGCTCGGGCAGACCGCCGGGCAGCCGGTCGACCGTGCCGAAGTCGAGGACGCCGAGGCGCCAGCCGCCCTTTTCGTCCGGCAGCAGCCGGAAGTTGCCCGGGTGGGGGTCCGCGTGCAGCAGGCCCGTGCGCGCGGGCCCCGAGAACAGGAAGCGGGCCAGCAACTGCCCCGCGCGATCACGCTCGTCCTCGCTGCCGTTGTCGATGATCTCGGCGAGCGGTGTCCCGTCGATCCACTCCGTCACCAGCACCTGCTCGCACTGGTGCACCACGCGCGGCACCACGACATCGGGGTCCTCGTCGAACTCCTCCGCGTGGGCTTGCTGGGCCTGGGCCTCCAGCGCGTAGTCCAGTTCCTCGGAGACCCGGTCGCGCAACTCGGTGATGAGCGGCTTGATGTCCATGCCCGGGATCAGCGGACCCAACAGGCGTGCGAAGCGGCTCAGTTGGCCGAGGTCCGACAGCAGGGCCTCGCCCGCCCCCGGGTACTGCACCTTCACGGCGACCTCGCGGCCGTCGTGCCACACCGCGCGATGCACCTGCCCGATCGACGCGGCGGCCGAGGGCTTGTCGTCGAACTCGAGGAACAGCTCACGCCATTGCTCGCCGAGCCGCTCGTCGAGAACCGCGTGCACGGTGCGGGTCGGCATCGGAGGCGCGGCTTCCTGGAGCTTCGTCAGCGCGGCGCGATACGGGCCCGCGACATCCTCCGGGAGAGCGGACTCGAAGACGGACAGCGCCTGCCCGAACTTCATGGCGCCGCCCTTGAGTTCACCGAGAACCTTGAACAGCTGATCCGCCGTGCGCTGCTGCAATTCCCGCCCGACGAGCTCGGCGGACTTGCCGCCGATGCGTCTGCCGATGCCCCAGGTCGCGCGACCCGCGAAGCCGATCGGCAGCGCTGCCAGCTTGGCGGTACGGGTAACCGCCTTCCGGGGAAGATCAGACATACACCCCTCCAAATGCCGAACAGCCATGCCGCGCATGCCCGGTGCCGTGGTGCCGACAACCATTGCCTACCCCGCCATTGTGTCGTGCGGCACTGCGTCCACGGAGACCTCCTGCCCGTTACCTCTCTCACCCGCACCGCACGGGCACTGCGGATGCGGCCACACCGGTCGTGCGTGCCAGTCCAACCCCGGCGCGGTCGCCTCCCAGCGGGCCCCCGTGCTCGACGGCAACTCCCCGTCGAGGAAGGCCAGCCCATGTGCCGCGGCGAGACCCGCCACAGCGGTGGCGAGACCCAGGTCGCAGGCCTGCACCTGGCGGGCTGCGTGCCCCGAGCTCCACTGCGCGAGCAGCCGGGGCCAGGTGGGATCGCGGTCCGTGCGCCCGAGGAGCAGGCAGTGCGCGCAGCCGGTGCCGCCGGGCAGCACGAACGGCCCGACCACGCCGGTGGCCTCGACGACGCCCGCGTACAGATGGGGAATGCCGGCCGCCAGCAGGTCCTCGACCGCGGCCGGGTCGGGGGAGTGGACCGCCAGTCCGTCACGCGGGGCGATGATCACGAGGGAGAGCGGGGGCGCTTCGGGATCCGGCTCCGCAAGGCGGGCGGGGGCCGGCCTGCGCCGGTCGGGGCGCGGTGGCCTGGCCGGCGCCATCGAGCGCACCGTGCGACGGGCGGACACGTCCCGGCGCTCGCCCGTCGACTCCACCGGATGCCCGCCCGGGGCCACGTCCCACGGTTCGACGCAGCCGCCGTCCCGCACGTCGACATGGCCGACACCCGCGGCCGCGAGCACCGAGGCGATGACCGCGCCGACCCGCCCCGCGCCTCTTACCTGGACCCGCATCGCGCGCCGGGCCGTCAACTTCAGTATCGCCTCCGCCGGTTCCGATGTCGTGACCGTCAAGGCGGCATGGTCGGGACGGAGTCGATCCATCACGCGCGTCTGTTTGCGCAGTGCGGCGGCGGGTGCGCCGCCGCCGGTCGCGTCGTCGAGGAGCCCCGCGCCGCTCAGCCGCTCCAGGAGCGCGTCCACGTGCCCGTCCGGAAGGCCCATCCGCTGGGCCTCTTCACGCAGGAGCGCGACTCCGCGGGTGCCGTCGAGCAGTGCCAGGAAGCTGCCGGTGGCCGTGTCGACCGGGCCGAGTACCACCGCGTGCGCAGGCGTCAGCCCGAACTGCACCGTGTTCAGGTCGTGCCAGCCGCGCCGCAGGGCCGGTTTCAGGATCGGATGCATGACTGTCCCCCGTGCTGTGCCGACGGTGTCGTTCCCGTCGATCGACCGCCAGCATGCCTGGGCGGCGGGATCCGTGCGGAAAGTTGTCCACAGGCTGTGGGTGATAGTCGTACTAATCGAGGGGCGGCTCGCGGGGCCGCACCGAAGACTTCCGGAGGCGGGACTTCCGCACGGTCCAGCGGGTAACGTCGGGGCGTGTCCGCCGACCCACTGCACCGTGCCACGAAGACGCAGCGCAGCACGACCAGCCCGCCCTCAGGCGGCCTGGGGGCGAGCGCGGTCGAGGTGCGCAGAAGCTCCCGGCGTCGCAGGACCGTCTCCGCGTACCGGGAGGGCGATCGCACCGTGGTGCTCATCCCGGCGCGCATGTCGGAGGCCGAGGAGAAGCGCTGGGTGGGCGTCATGCTCGACAAGCTCGCCGCCCAGGAGAGCAAACGGGTGCTCGGCGACACCGAGCTGGCGGACCGCGCGGAGAGCCTGTCGGACCAGTACCTCGAGGGGAAGGCCCGCCCCGCCTCGGTGCGGTGGGTCACGAACCAGAACACCCGATGGGGCTCGTGCACCCCGGCGGAGGGCAGCATCCGACTCTCCCACCGGTTGCAGGGCATGCCCGAGTACGTCGTCGACTACGTGCTCATCCATGAGCTCGCGCACCTGCTCGTACCCGGGCACGGGCCGCGGTTCTGGAGGCTCATGGAGGCGTATCCGCGCACGGAGCGGGCGCGCGGATATCTCGAAGGAGTGGTCGCGGCCGACCGGCTCCCGCATCTGCCCGCCGCACGCGGCGACTGATCGCCTTTCAACGCGGCTTCTGTACCAGGGGTGTACCGACTTCTCTCGCTGTCGGTGTTTGCGGTTAGCCTTGCGCGACGCAATCACCATCGGGATGGGGGACGGTCGTTACGTATGGCCAGGGAATTCCAACGCGGCCACAAGGCCAAGATCAGTGACCTCACCGCAGGCACGGATCTGTACGTGGGTGTACAGATCACCGGCCCCGGACTGAGCTTCGACATCAGCTGTTTCGGCCTCGACGCCGAGGAGCGGTTGTCCGACGACCGATACTTCGTCTTCTTCAACCAGCCGAAAACTCCCGAGGAGTCCGTTCAGCTGCTCGGCGCACAGGCCGGGGACACGGAATCCTTCCGCGTCACACTCGAGAAGATCCCCGCCCACATCCAAAAGCTCTCGTTCACCGCGACCATCGACGGTGCGGGGCAGATGTCGCAGGTCGCTCCCGGATACATCCGCATCGTCGCCGGTGGTGAGGAAGTCGCGCGGTATTCCTTCCAGGGTGGTGAGTTCTCCACCGAGCGTGCGGTGATGCTGGGCGACTTCTATCTGAAGGATGTCTGGCGGTTCGCCGCTGTCGGGCAGGGCTTCGACGGGGGCCTGGACGCGCTGCTGAGGAACTTCGGCGGTGAGGTCGCGGAGGAGGAGCCCGCCGCCGAGCCGCAGCAGGCCGCGGCTCCCAGCTTCGCGCCCCCCGCCCAGGCCGCCGCACCGCCGTCCTTCGCGGCCCCGGCGGCGCCTGCCCCGGCACCCGCGCCGGCCCCGCCCGCACCGGCCCCCGAGCCGATGCCGCAGAACGTCGCCCCGGCGCAGAACCCCACACCCCCGCCGACCCCCGCGCCCTCGGTGCACGCGGCGCCCACCATCGCCGCCCCGCTCGCCACGCCGCCCGGCACGGTCCCGCCGCCGCCCCCGGCGCCGAGCGCTCCCAGCCCGTACGGCCAGCAGCCGCCCCAGCAGCCGCAGTTCGGCCAGGTCCCCGGCCAGGGAGGCGCGACCCTGCCGCCCGGCTACGGCCAGCAGCCCCAGACGCCGCCCGCTCCCCAGGGCTTCGGGCAGCAGCCCCAGACGCCCCCTGCCCAGCCGGTCTTCGGCCAGGCGCCGGCCCCGCAGGGCGTCCCGCAGCAGGCCGCCGCGCCGGGTGTGGCCGCCGCCCTGGAGAAGTACCGCGAGGCCCCCACAGGGCAGCGCTGGACACTCCAGAACAAGAAGCTGATCCGCGTCGACCTCGGCGCGAGCGGAGACCAGCCCGTCCTCGCCCGCCAGGGCAGCATGGTGCTCTACCAGGGCAAGGTCGAGTTCAGCTACAAGGGTGCCGGGTTCGCGGGCCGCATCGTGGGCAACGCCACGGGCCAGGAGATGCAGCTGATGCGCTGCACCGGCCGCGGCCAGGTCTTCTTCGCGGAAGAGGCCACCCATGTGCACCCCATCGAGCTCCAGGGCGACGCGATCTGCGTCTCCGCGGAGAACGTCCTGGCGTTCGACGAGAGCTTGCAGCACGAAGTGCGCAGGATCGAGGGGCACGGCATCCCCGGAGGCGCCCTGTTCGTCCTCCAGTTCCAGGGCACCGGGACGGTCGTCGTGAAGACCCACGGCACGCCCGTCGTGCTGCCGGTCACGCCCACCACGTTCACCGACTCCAACGCCGTCGTGGCCTGGTCCGCGGCCGCGCAGGCGATCGTGTCCAACCAGGTCCGCATGCGCCGCAACGCCTATCCGGGCGACAGCGGCGAAGGCGTCAACCTGCAGTTCCGGGGCGCACCCGGCAACTTCATCGTCGTCCAGCCGTACGAGGTCTGAGGGAGCCCGTCATGAACCAACCACTCGCGGGCTTCGCCCCGACCCCGGTAGCCGCCCGCATGGAGAACCACGGCAGCAACATGCTGAAGGTCGCCATGCAGACCGGAAACGACCTCTTCGCGCGCGTGGGCTCGATGGTCGCCTACGAAGGCTTCGTCCAGTACGAGCCCAACCCGCCCGCCGTCCGCCAGGTCGCCCGTGACTGGATCACCGGTGAGGGCGCGCCTCTCATGAAGTGCTCCGGTGACGGCCTGCTCTACCTCGCCGACTACGGCGCCGACGTCGTCGTCATCAACCTCGGTGGCGAGTCGATCTCCGTCAACGGCACGAACCTCCTCGCCTTCGACGCGCACCTCCAGTGGGGCGTCGAGCGCGTCAAGGGGCTCGCCAAGTTCACCGGGCAGGGCCTGTGGAACATCACGGTCGGCGGCCAGGGACACGTAGCGCTGACCTCCCGCGGCACGCCCATCGTGGTCGACTGCGGCCGCGGCGAGGACGAGACCTACGTGGACCCGGACGCGCTCATCGCCTGGTCGCCGAGCCTGAAGGTGAAGGGCAAGCGCAGCTTCCGGGCCGGCTCGCTCATCGGGCGCGGCAGCGGCGAGGCCTACCAGATGGGCTTCTCCGGGGAAGGCATCGTCGTCGTACAGCCCAGTGAGGACAGCACCGACCGCCTCCGAGTCCGGGGCTGAGGGGGAGCGAACACACCATGCAGAGCCCGCTTTTCGCGTACACCGAGCAACAGACTCAGGAGCGCTACACGGTGCAGAATCCGCAGATGCTGCGGGTCGCCCTGGAAGGCCACGACGACATCCTCGCCCGCAAGGGCGCGATGGTCGCCTACCAGGGGCTGATGGAGTTCGACGGCGAGTACCAGACGTCCGGACAGCAGCGCGCCCGCGCGCACACCGGCGAGGGACTCAGCCTGATGCGCTGCCATGGGCAGGGCACCGTCTATCTGGCGAACCTCGCCCAGTACATCCACGTAGTGGATGTCGAACAGGACGGCCTGACCGTCGACAGCAGCTACGTGCTGGCGATGGACTCCTCGCTGCACCACGAAGTCGTCGCCGTGGACAGCCAGTTCGGCATCTCCGGCTCGGGCAAGTACCAGCTCAACATCACCGGGCACGGCAAGGTCGCGCTGATGACGTCCGGCCAGCCGCTGATGCTCCAGGTCACCCCCGACCAGTACGTCAACGCCGACGCGGACGCCATCGTCGCCTGGTCCACCGGGCTGCGGGTGCAGATGCAGGCGCAGACGCATTCCTCGGGGGTCTGGCGGCGCCGTGGCAACACCGGCGAGGGCTGGGAGCTCAGCTTCATGGGCAGCGGTTACGCGCTGGTCCAGCCCAGCGAGATGCTGCCGCCGCAGCACGCGGCGGTCGGTGGAGGCCTCGCCGCGCAGTACGGGATGGGTCAGCAGGGCGCCCGCGGCCAGAACCAGGGCAACGTCTGGAGCTGACGCCTCCGTAAGAGCATGTGTAAGGGGCGGTCGCCATGGGCGACCGCCCCTTACACATGGAGGGCCTCGGACAGAGAACCTCAGAGTCGCGCTCGCGTGGCCTCCACGAGACGGACGACGGACGCGTCGGCGACGTCCGCCACCTCGTCGTAGCCGAACCAGCGCAGGTCCAGGGACTCGTCGCTGATCGCTTCCGTGGCGTCCGCCGGGGCGAGCGCCGCGTACTGCACGTCCAGGTGCTGGGTGCACGGCCCCGGAATCGGGTGCCGGTCCAGGCGGACCGGGCCGCCCTCCAGGAGGGTGAGGCCGGGGATGCCCGACTCCTCCGTCGCCTCGCGCAGGGCCGCGGCCCGCAGCGTCGTGTCGCCCTGTTCGCAGTGCCCGCCCATCTGAAGCCACATGTGCAGCTTCTTGTGGAGCGTGAGCAGCACGCGCCCGCGCGCGGGGTCGACGACCAGGGCGCTCGCCGTGATGTGCCCCGCGGTGCAGGGCTTCCACAGGCCGTCGGCGCCGTGCTCCGACAGGTGGTCCAGGTAGGCCTGGCGCAGGTCCGGCTGGTCCTCGTAGCCCTTGAGCACGAGGACCGTGTCGTCGTACAGGCTCACTTGTCGGAGTCGCCCTCGCTCGTGTCGCCCTCGCCCTGGGCGTCCTGGTCGCCCTGGTCCTTCTTCAGGTCCGGCTTCTCGGTGGAGCGGCCGCTCGCGGCCTCGCCGAGCATCTTGTCGATCTCGGAGAAGTCCAGCTGCTCGTCGCGGTGCACGAAGCCGTCCGGGTCGTCCAGGTCGGACGCCGTCGGCAGCATGTCCGGGTGCGCCCACAGGCCGTCACGCCCGTCCACGCCGCGCGCGTCCGTGAGCGAGGCCCACAGGCGCGAGGCGTCGCGCAGGCGCCGCGGACGCAGCTCCAGGCCGATCAGCGTCGCGAACGTCTGCTCCGCGGGGCCGCCGGTCGCGCGGCGGCGGCGCAGCGTCTCGCGCAGCGCGTCGGCGGACGACAGGCGCGGCTTCGCGGCCGCGTGGACCACGGCGTCGACCCAGCCCTCGACGAGCGCGAGAGCCGTCTCCAGGCGGGCCAGAGCGGCCTTCTGCTCCGGCGATTCCTCCGGCTGGAACATGCCCTGCTGGAGCGCTTCCTGGATCTGCTCGGGATTCTGCGGGTCGAACTGGCCGACCACGTCCTCCAGCTTCGAGGTGTCGACCTTGATCCCGCGCGCGTACCCCTCGACCGCGCCGAACAGGTGCGAGCGCAGCCACGGCACGTGCGAGAACAGCCGCTGGTGGGCCGCCTCGCGCAGCGCCAGGTAGAGGCGGACCTCCTCCATGGGGACGCCGAGGTCCTTGCCGTACGCCTCGATGTTCAGCGGCAGCAGCGCGGCCTTGCCGGCCGGGGCCAGGGGCAGACCGATGTCCGTGGACCCGACGACCTCGCCCGCGAGCACGCCGATGGCCTGCCCGATCTGCTGGCCGAACATGGCGCCGCCCATGGAGCGCATCATGCCGATCAGCGGGCCCGCCATGGCCTGCATCTCCTCGGGCAGCACATCGCCCATGGCCATGCCGACGCGCTCGGCGACCGGGTCGACGAGCTCCTTCCACACCGGGAGGGTCGCCTCGACCCACTCGGCGCGGCTCCAGGCCACCGACGAGTGCGCGCCCGAGGGCAGCGACGTCGCGTCGTCCAGCCACAGGTCGGCCAGGCGCACGGCCTCCTCGACCGCGGTGCGCTCGGCGGGACCCACGCTGGCGTCCTTGACGCCGTCCTGCGTGCCCTGCGAGACGGTCTGGCGGGCGATGTCCTTGGCCATGTCCCAGTTCACCGGGCCGCCCTCGTAGGAGAGCATCTGTCCGAGCTGCTGGAAGGCCGCCCCCAGATCGTTCGGATTCATCGAGCCGAACATGGCCGCGAACGGGTTGTCCCCGCCCTCGCCTCCCGGGCCGCCCGCGCCGGGCAGGCCCGGGAACCCGAATCCGAACGGGCCGGCCGGTCCCTGACCGCCACCGCCCTGCTGGTCCTTCTTCTTGCCCTCGTCGCCGTCTTCCGGCTCCTCCGGCGGAAGGCCGAAACCGAATGGGGTGTCACTCACGGGATTCCTCGGCTGGTTGGGCCGCCGGTTTCTGGGCCCGGCGGCGACTGCCCGACTACACACCCAGCGTAGACACCATGACCGGATCGGGCCTCAGTGCTTCGCCGACGAATGGCCTGCGGCAGGATGGATGCCTCCTGGTACGTACGCGTCATACAGGTACGTACTGAAGACAACCGCTGGAGACGCCTGGTGAGTTCCCCAGATCCGCAGGTTCGCGCAGCGCGAAACCCCGCATCCCGTTCAGCAGTCCGCGGCCCCGTCGTCGCGGTCACCGGTGCCGCGTCCGGCATCGGCGCCCTGCTCACCGAGCGGCTCGCCGCGTCGGACGAGATCAAGCAGGTCCTCGCGATCGACGAGCGGCGCGGCGAGTGCACGTCCGCGACCTGGCACGTCCTGGACGTGCGGGACCCGGCCATCGCCGAGAAGCTGCGCGGCGCCGACGTCGTCGTGCACCTGGCCCTCGACCTCGACCTGGAGTCCGACCCCGCGGCCCGCACCGCGTACAACGTGCGGGGCACCCAGACGGTGCTCACCGCCGCGGCCGCCGCGGGCGTGCACCGCGTCGTCCTGTGCACCTCGACGATGGTCTACGGGGCCCTGGAGGACAACGAGCTTCCGCTCGCCGAGGACGCGGAACTGCGCGCCACCGCGGAGGCGACCGGGGTCGGCGACCTCCTGGAGGTCGAGCGGCTCGCCCGCCGCGCCCCGCGCGCGCATCCCGGCCTGAACGTCACCGTGGTGCGCCCCGCGGTGCTCGTCGGCGGCACCGACACCGCGCTCACCAGGTACTTCGAGTCGCCGCGCCTCCTTGTGGTGGCCGGTTCGCGGCCCGCCTGGCAGTTCTGCCACGTCGACGACCTGTGCAGCGCCCTGGAGCACGCGGCCCTGGAGAAGGTCGACGGCGAGCTCGCGGTCGGCTGCGACGGCTGGCTGGAGCAGGAGGAGGTCGAGGAGCTCAGCGGCATCCGCCGCATGGAGCTGCCCTCCGCCGTGGCCCTGGGCGCGGCGGCCCGGCTGCACCGGATCGGCCTGACGCCCTCCCCGGCGGGCGACCTCGCGTACACGATGTACCCGTGGGTGGTCAGCGGGAGCCGGCTGCACGAATCCGGATGGCGACCCCAGTGGACCAACGAGGAGGTCCTGTCGGAACTGCTCGAGGAGGTCGCGGGCCGGCGCACCGTGGCGGGCCGGCGCCTCGGCCGCAAGGACGCGACGGCGGCCGGTGCCGCGGGCGCGACCGTCGCTCTGCTGGGCACGGCGGCCGTGGTGCGACGGGTGCGGAAGGCGCGGCGGCGCATCTGACACCGGGCCGCCCGCACGGCACACCTGTAGGAGGCTCCAACCCCGTACGCGTGCGTGCCGGTCGAAAACGCTATTCACGGTTGTCGGCGGCGTGCGGCACGATGAGGGCATGGCACCCACCCAGCACGAGCACCCCGGCGAGCACGCGGCACAGGACCCGATCAAGCTGCTCGCCGTCCGAGAGACGCCGCTCTCCGTCGACGAGATCTTCCGGGCCGTCGGCGACGACGCCGCGGGCGGCACCGCGCTCTTCGTGGGGACCGTGCGCAACCACGACGGCGGGGCCGACGTGGACAAGCTGGGCTACTCCTGCCACCCGACCGCCGAGGCGGAGATGCGGCGCGTCGCCGAGAAGGTCGTCGCCGAGTACCCCGTGCGCGCCCTGGCGGCCGTGCACCGAGTCGGCGACCTGACCGTGGGCGATCTCGCGGTCGTCGTCGCCGTGTCCTGCCCGCACCGCGGAGAGGCCTTTGAGGCCTGCCGCAAGCTGATCGACGACCTGAAGCACGAAGTGCCGATCTGGAAGCACCAGACGTTCTCGGACGGGACGGAGGAGTGGGTGGGAGCCTGCTGAGGCTCCAGTTGCGTAACCGCCCCCCTGCGGCGAGCGTTGGGACTGCGGATGGTTAATCTGCTGATACGTCGGTGGCAGTCGCTCATGGGGTCGGGAGGTCGGCATGGCAGCGCTCCTGTGGTTGCTCATTCCGGTTGTCGCTGCGGTGGCCGCGGGGTTCTGGGGCATCTGGGCCGGCCGCCAGCGCCACAAGACCGGTGACGTCACCGAACTCAGTGGCTACGCGCGCTTCCGCGAGGCGATGGAGAAGTCGCACCAGGGCACCTGACGGACCCGGCCCCACAGGTGCGCCGACAGCGTCGTCCCGTACTGTCGTTCCATGCCACGCCGCACTGCGACGATGCTCGCCTCGACCCTGATTCTGATCGCGCTCTTGTGCGCGGGGGTACTCATCAAAGTGCCCTACGCGGAGATGTCGCCGGGACCGACGGTGAACACGCTCGCGGACCACGGCGGCGAACCCGTCATCCAGATCAACGGCCACAAGACGTACGAGGCGTCGGGCCACCTGAACATGACGACGGTCCGGGTCACCAGCGCCGACTACAACATGAACCTCGTGTCGGCCGTCTACGGGTGGCTCGCGCACGACAGCATCGTGGTGCCGCACGAGACGCTCTACCCGGACGGCCAGACCGAACAGCAGTCCTCGCAGCAGAACGCCGAGGAGTTCAGCCAGTCCCAGGAGAGCGCCAAGGTGGCGGCGCTGCACGAGATGGGCATCCCCGTGAAGTCCTGGGTGATCGTCTCCAGCGTCGTCAAGGACAGCCCGGCCCAGGGCAGGCTGCACGCCGGTGACGTCATCAAGTCCGTCGACGGCACCAAGGTCACCAAGCCCGCCGATGTCGCCAAGCTCGTCACCAAGCACAAGCCGGGTGAGAACGTCGTCTTCACGGTCGTGCCCGTCAAGGAGGCGGCCGCCGCCGAGAAGGCCGGCAAGACGGCGACGCGCACGGAGAACGTGACGATCAAGACGAAGAAGGCCGAGGACGACCGAGCGATCGTCGGCATCCAGGCGGGGACCGACCACACCTTCCCGTTCGAGATCGACATCAAGCTCGCCGACGTGGGCGGCCCGAGCGCGGGCCTGATGTTCTCCCTCGGCATCGTCGACAAGCTCTCCCCGGACGACCTGACCGGCGGCAAGTTCGTCGCGGGCACCGGCACGATCGACGAGGACGGCAAGGTCGGCCCGATCGGCGGCATCGGCATGAAGACCGTCGGCGCGCGCGACAAGGGCGCCCAGTACTTCCTGACGCCGAAGGACAACTGCGCCACCGCGGCCAAGGACACCCCGGACGGGCTGACGCTGGTCAAGGTGAACACCCTGGACGACGCGATGGACGCCCTGAAGGACATCCGCAGCGGCAACACGGCGGACCTGCCCACGTGCACGGCCAAGGGCTGAGCGAGCGCAAACACCGCACTACGTAGAGGGGCGCCACCGGAACCGACCGGTGGCGCCCCTCTACGTAGCCGAGGAAAAGCTCACTCGGCGAACGTCACCGACAGGGCCTCCGCGAGCCCCGGTACGAGGTTCGAGCCCGTGAGGACCTCCGTCGTCGCGTCCTTCTCGCGCAGCCGCAGCGCCGAGTCGCGGGTGCCGTCGCGCAGCACACCGACCGTCATGCGGACCTCCTGGCGGTCCGGGTGCTCGGAGACCCACTTCGTGAGCTTCTTGCCGCTCAGGCCCTCCGGGACGGACGCCTCCGCGGACGGCGGCAGCATCAGACGCTCGACCGTCAGTGCGCAGCCCACGACGGCGTCGGGCCACGCGATGGTGCCGAGGAACTCGTCCAGCGGCTTTCCGGCAGGGATCTCGTCCTGCTCGATCGGGGTGAGGCCGGGGGCCTCCTGTTCGCCCTCGAGCCCGAGCTGGGCGGCGAGAGCGGGTTCCTGGGCGCGCAGCGCGGCGGTGTCGACGAGGGCGAAGAGGCGAGCGGGCTGGTCCCAGCCAAGCCCGGCGGCGTACTCGTCGATCTCGAGTACGGCTCGGGTGAGGGGGCTCGCTGCCATGGGAGTGTTGGACATGGTCACAATCCTGCCTCGTTCGTCGCCCGAACCGGGAACTGAGTAAAGCGTGAGTAAGTTGCATAGGTGATGGGTCCGCGATCTCGGGGGCCCGACCGACCGACCGAATACCGAACTTCGAGGTGCACACCTTGGCTTTCCAGATGCCGGACCGCGGCGGGGGCCCAACGGGACCGCGGATCAGAGTCGGCCGACCCTCCCGGCGTGCCCGGACGCTGTTGTTGACGCTGGGCGTCCTGGCCGTGCTCGGCATGGCTTTCGTCATGTTCGCCGGATTCTGGACCGACTGGCTCTGGTACCGCTCGGTCAAGTTTTCGTCCGTCTTTACGACTCAACTGTGGACGAAGATCGGGCTCTTCTTCGTCTTCGGACTCCTGATGGCGCTCGCCGTCGGCGTGAACGTGTGGCTGGCGCACCGGCTGCGCCCGCCGCTGAGCGCCATGTCGATGGAGCAGCAGAGCCTCGATCGGTACCGGATGGGCATCGCGCCCTTCAAGCGATGGCTGCTCGTCGGCGTCACCGCCCTTGTGGGCCTGATCGCGGGAGCATCGGCCGCCAGCCAGTGGCGTACCTGGCTGATGTTCGTGAACGGCGTGCCGTTCAACCAGAAGGACCCGCAGTTCCACATGGACGTGTCCTTCTACGCGTTCGATCTGCCCTGGTACCGCTTCCTGCTCGGCTTCGGGTTCGCGGCGGCCGTCATCGGCCTGGTCGCCGCGGCGCTGACGCACTACCTGTACGGCGGCCTGCGGATCACCAGCCCGGGCGCGCGCGCCACGGCCGCGGCGACGGGGCACCTCTCCGTCCTGCTGGGCGTGTTCGTGGCCCTGAAGGCGGTCGCGTACTGGCTCGACCGGTACGGGCTCGCGGTGAAGCAGAGCGACTTCAAGGCGACGGACAACTGGACGGGTCTCAGGTACGTCGACGCGAACGCGTATCTGCCGGCGAAGACGATCCTGTTCTGCATCGCCGTCATCTGCGCGATCCTCTTCTTCGCGACCCTGTGGCGGCGCACCTGGCAGCTGCCGGTCATCGGCTTCGGCCTGATGGTGCTCTCGGCGATCCTGATCGGCGGCCTGTACCCGGCCATCGTCCAGAAGTTCCAGGTCCAGCCGAACGAGCAGTCCAAGGAAGCCCCGTACATCACGAAGAACATCGAGGCGACCCGTAAGGCGTACGGCATCGACAATGCCAAGCCGGTGGACTACAAGGGCAAGGGTTCGGACGACGCCAAGAAGCAGCGGACCGAGTCCGACTCGGCGGCCAGCTACCGGCTGAACGACCCGAACATCGTCTCGCCGACCTTCCAGCAGCTCGAGCAGCAGCGGAAGTACTACCAGTTCCCGACGACGCTGGACGTGGACCGCTACAAGGGCCAGGACACCGTCGTGGGTCTGCGCGAGCTCAACCTGAGCAAGCTCGACAAGCGCAACTGGATCAACGACCACTTCGTCTACACGCACGGCTACGGAGCCGTGACGGCGAAGGGCACGGCGACCTCCGGTGGCGCCCCGCAGTTCACCGAGTCGGGCCTGCCGACCACCGGCGACCTCGGCGACTACAACCAGCGCATCTACTACGGCGAGAAGACCTCGCAGTACTCGATCGTCGGTGGGCCGCAGAAGGAGCTGGACTACGAGCAGGACGACGGCACCCAGAAGACGACCAGCTACAAGGGCAAGGGCGGCGTCAATCTGGCGAACCCGCTCAACCGCGCCGCGTACGCCGTCGCCTTCAGTGAGCCGCAGATCCTCTACTCGGGAGCCATCGGTGAGGGCTCGCGGATCCTCTACAACCGCACTCCCAAGGAGCGCGTCGAGGCCGTCGCGCCGTGGCTGACGATCGACGGAGACCCGTATCCGACGGTCGTGAACGGCAAGATCAAGTGGGTCATCGACGCCTACACGACGTCGAACGGCTATCCCTACGCGTCCCGTACGACGCTGGGCGACAGCACCGCCGACTCGCTCAACGAGGCGGACAGCCAGCGTGCCGTGGTGGCCCAGCAGAACCAGGTCAACTACATCCGCAACTCGGTGAAGGCGACCGTCGACGCGGGCACGGGCGAGGTCAAGCTCTACACCTGGGACGACAAGGACCCGGTCCTGAAGACCTGGAAGAAGGCCTTCCCGGGCACGGTCGAGCCGAAGAGCGCGATCCCGGCCTCCTTGAAGGAGCACCTGCGCTACCCGCAGGACATGTTCAAGGTCCAGCGTGAGCTGCTCAGCCTCTACCACGTGACGAACTCGAACCAGTTCTACAACGCGTCCGACGCCTGGCAGGTGCCGAACGACCCGACCAAGAAGGACAACAGCGCGGTTCCGCCGTACTACCTGTCCATGAAGATGCCGGGTCAGACCAGCCAGCAGTTCTCGCTGACGACGACGTTCACACCGAGCGGCAGGCCCAACCTGAGAGCGTTCATGGCGGTCGACGCCGACGCGACCAGTAAGGACTACGGCGCCATAAGGCTCCTCAGAGTCACCGAGGACAAGGTCGCGGGACCCGAGCAGGTGCAGAACACGCTCAACTCCTCGAACACCGTGGCCAACTGGGTGCGCGACATGAAGGGTGCCGACTCGACGGTCCTGTACGGCAATCTGCTGACGGTGCCGCTCGACAAGGGCTTCCTCTACGTGGAGCCGATCTACGCCCAGGGCCGCAATGCCGAGTACCCACTCATGCGCAAGGTCGCGGTCTCGTACGGCAACAAGATCGGGTTCGCCGACTCGCTGCCCGAGGCGCTCAACCAGGCCTTCGACGTGAAGGGGGACACGCCTTCCGAACCGGAGAAGCCCGGCAGCGCCCAGCCGCCGGAGAACTCGACGGTGAAGGAGGCGCTGGCCGACGCGGACAAGGCGTTCAAGGACGGCCAGAAGGCCCTGAAGGACAACGACTGGACCGCCTACGGCGAGGCCCAGGACGCGTTGCAGGACGCCCTTCAGCGCGCCGAGGACGCCCAGACCAAGGCGGACAAGGCGGCAGGGGACAACAAGAACGACAAGAGCAGCGACAAGGAGGCGGCCGGCGGCTGACTGGTCAAGTGACCCCTCCGCGCCGTGGTACGGTTTGAACACAACGGCGCGGGGTGGAGCAGCTCGGTAGCTCGCTGGGCTCATAACCCAGAGGTCGCAGGTTCAAATCCTGTCCCCGCTACTGAAGATCGAAGGCTCGGAAGCTAAGGCTTCCGGGCCTTCGGTGCGTCGGGGCCCCTCTCGTCATGAGCCCCTGGCATGTGCGAAGCATGTGCGAACGATGCTCCCCTCGGGGGGAGTTCAGAGATCTGTGTTTCACTTGTCTCCCTGTGGGCATGTCGACAAAACGCTGAAGTGACCTCACTGGCTGCGGTATACGAGGTGTACCCAGGTTGCAGGTGGTGCGACGATGGACGTTATGGGGGACAAGGCAACTCTGTTGGAGACAGGGCGGTTTGTGCAGCCGACCGATCGGGACGAACCCGGCGAGGCTGCGGAAGAAGCACGCCAGCGGCTGGCCGCGGAGGCCGGCGACGTCGAGGCGATGAGCGTCCTCGGCGCCATGCTGCTGCGCCGCGGAGATCTCGACGGAGCCGAGCCCCTTCTTCGTGCTGCCACCGGCGCCGGTGACCGGGCCGCGGCCAACAACCTCGGAGTCCTGCTCCACACGCGCGGCTACGCGGACGAGGCCGCGGGCTGGTGGCGGGTCGCGGCCGTCGCGGGCTCCGCGCCTGCCGCGCACGCCCTGGGCCGGCACTTCCGCGAGCGCGGCGACGAGCCCGCCGCCGAGTACTGGCTGCGCCAGGCCGCCGAGCACGGCCACACCCTGGGCGCGTACGCCCTCGCCGATCTTCTGGAGCACCGCAGCGACGTCGGGGCCGAGCGCTGGATGCGGGTCGCCGCGGAGCGCGGGCACCGTGAGGCCGCGTACCGGCTCGCTCGCGCGCTCGACCGGAAAGGCGGCACCGATGTGCTCGTCTCCGGGGACGGCGGCAACCCGGCGGAAGAGGCCGAGCAGTGGTACCGGCAGGCCTCCGCGCGCGGGCACCGGCGGGCCGCGCTGCACCTCGGTTCGATCCTGGAGAAGCGCGGCGAGTTGAAGGAGGCCGGGCGCTGGTACCTGACGTCCGCCAAGGACGGTGAGGCGCGCGCCGCGTGCGCCCTCGCGTTCCTGCTGCGCGACGCGGGCGACGAGGAGAGCGCCGCCGTGTGGTGGCTGCGGGCCGCCCAGGACGGAGACGGCAACGCGGCGAACGCGCTGGGCGCCCTGCACGCCGAGCGCGGCGAGACGCAGACCGCCGAGCGCTGGTACCGCGCGGCCATGGACGCGGGCGACAACAACGGCGCGTACAACCTCGGGCTGCTCTGCGCCGAACAGCAGCGCACCGCGCAGGCCGAGGGCTGGTACCGCCGTGCCGCCTACGCGGGTCACCGCGAGGCGGCCAACGCGCTGGCGGTGCTGCTCCTCCAGAACGGGGACGCGGTCGGCGCCGAGCCCTGGTTCTCCAAGGCGGCGGAGGCCGGCAGCGTCGACGCGGCGTTCAACCTGGGGATCCTCTACGCGAGTCGGGACGACGAGGCGGCGGCGCTCCAGTGGTACGAGCGGGCCGCGGCCGGTGGGCACACCGAGGCCGCGTTGCAGGCCGGGATCGCGCGGCAGCGCGAGGGCGACGAGCAGGCCGCCGAGCGGCACCTGCGGTGTGCGGCCGGTGGCGGCAGCGGGGAGGCCGCGTACCGGCTCGCCTCGCTGCTCGACGTGCGGCGGCCGCCGGCGGTGCGGCACGAGCTGGGGGAGCCGGTCACCGAGAAGAGCGAGTGCGAGGAGTGGTACGAGCGGGCCGCCGAGCACGGGCACCGGCGGGCGCAGGTACGGGTCGGGATGCTGGCCGCCGCGCGCGGCGATGTGGTCGAGGCGGCGCGGTGGTACCGCGAGGCCGCGGAGGCCGGGTCGCGCAACGGGGCGTTCAACCTCGGGCTGCTGCTCGCCCGGGAGGGCAGTGAGCCGGAGGCTGCGCTGTGGTGGACGCGGGCGGCCGATGCGGGGCATGGGCGGGCGGCGTTGCGGCTCGCGCTGCTGTGTGCGCGGCGCGGTGATCTCGCCGAGGGGCAGAAGTGGGCGTCGCGGGCGGTCGAGCTCGGTCCTGCGGAGGTTGCGGAGCGGGCGGGGCGGTTGCGGGATGCGTTGCGGCAGGAGCTGTCGGCGTAGCGCTGCGCTTGGGGGTTCGGCTGGGGCGGGGTTCGGGCCTGAGGTGTGTGCGGCCGGTATCGGTGTTTTCCGGCTGCGACGGGGTGGCGGCCGGGCGTGAGCGTGGCCTGTACCGGTGTTTCCGGCTGCGCCGGGGCGAGGCTCGATGCTGTCGTTGCGCGGCACCGGGCGCCGCCTTGCCCACCCTGCCGCCCAAGGCGGCAGATTGCCCAAGGCGGGGGTGCGGTCGACCGTGGCGGGTGGCGAGCGGTGCCCGAGACGGGTTGCCCGAGGCGGGGGTGCGGCCGACCGTGGCGGGTGGGCAGCCATTCCCGTGGCGGGCTGCTTGTGGCGGGGTAGAGCCCCGTGGGGCCGACGCCCCCGGAGGGGGCGGGTGGGTGGGGTGTGGCGTGGGGTGCGCCCGGGCGGCCGGGGGGCTGTGCCCAGCGTGCCGGGGCACCCGTCACCCGTCATCGGTCGCACGCCGCCCGCCGCTGGCCACCTGTCGCCCGCCCCGCCTCCTCCCGCCACCGGCCCCCCGCGGAGCGGTTTGCGCTGGTCGGGGGTGTCGCGTAAGGTTGTGAACACAACGGCGCGGGGTGGAGCAGCTCGGTAGCTCGCTGGGCTCATAACCCAGAGGTCGCAGGTTCAAATCCTGTCCCCGCTACTCAAGGTCTGAGGCCCGGAACCAGTAATGGTTCCGGGCCTCAGGCGTGTTCACGGCTTGTGGCCGACCGCCTCCTCGTACAGCTTCCTGTTCACCGTCTTCGACTCGGGCAGCGGATCTCCCTCGGAGACGCCCGCCGCTTTGTACGCGGCTTGCAGCCTGTCCGTCGTGCCGGATCGGATCTCCCAGTCCATCCGCAGCGAGGGCGTCTCCTCCAGGACCTTCTTGTCCGTCTTCAGGAGGCGGGCCAGCTCGGCCACGAAGGCGGGGTCCTTCTTGTAGTCGTCCGGGAAGTACGTGTTCACCGTGCGGATGTACGCGCGCAGCAGCGCGACGCCCGCGTCCGGGTCCTTGGTGAGGAGGTTCGGGCCGAACAGCATGCCGCCGAGGGGCTCGCCCTGCGGCTGACCGCCGAGGAACGCGAAGCGCTTGTCGCCGTCGACCTTGCGCCAGATCGGGTCGAGGAGCCAGGCCGAGTCGACGCCGCCGTTCTGGAGGCCGGTCAGCACGTCCGCCGAGCCGAGCTGCTGGAACTGGATCTTGTCGAGCCCTCCGCCGTGCTTCTTCAGGGCGATGTTCATTGGGTACGAGGCGACCGAGCCCTTGCCGATCAGCGTGCCCATCTTCTTGCCCGCCATCCGGACCTGGGACGCGCTCTGCCCCTTCTTGAGGCGCACCCACAGGCCGCTCTTGGACTTGGGGTCGGGGGAGAAGTTGCCGGACACCCACTTGATGTCGAAGCCGCCGAGGATGCCGTTCATGACCGCGGCCTCCGGGGCGGCCCACTGGGCGTCGATGTCGCCCTTGGCGAGGAGGGGGAGGGCGTCGGGCGTGGGGAGGACCTTCAGCTTCACATCGAGGCCCTCCTTCTTGAACTCGCCCTTCTTGACGGCCATTTCGAGCGGGGCCACGTACTCGGCGCTCAGCGTGCCCGTCGCGATCGTCAGCTTGCGGGGCTTGGCCAGCTTCTGCGGCGCGGGCGCGCCCTTGTCGCAGCGGGCCGGTTCGCGGTCGGGGGAGCGGTCCCCCGGATCCGTCCAGGAGCCCTTGCCGCAGCCGTCCACCGCCTTGATCGTGCGGGGTTTGGCCGCGGCGGCGTCCGACGGCGTGTCGTTCTTCGCGCAGGACGCCGTGCCGAGCAGCAGGGCGCCGACCGCGAGCAGGGTCGTACCCGCGTATGACGTACGTACGTGTCTGGTGCGCATGGAGCCTCCGTACAAGAAGTCGAGAGGGAGTCAGGACTGGCCGCGGCCGCGGTCGCGCGGGGCCCAGGGGGTGAGGAACCGGCCCGCCAGGCGCACCAGTTCGGAGAAGAGGACACCCAGGGCGGCGACGCAGACGATGCCGACGAACATCACGTCGTTCTGGAAGAGGGCGCGGGCGTCGAAGATCAGGTGGCCCAGGCCGTCGTTCGCCGCGATCTGCTCCGAGGCGACGATGACCAGGACCGCGACGCCCGCCGCGATGCGCGCGCCGACCAGGACGGCGGGGAGCGAGGCGGGGAGCAGGACGTGGCGGAACATCTGCCACGGTGAGGCGCCGAAGACCTGGCCGGCGTCCCGGTGGCCGGTGGGGACGGAGATGACCGCCGCCATCGTCGAGATCCACACGAAGAAGAAGACCGTCGCCGCGACGAGCGCGATCTGCGGGCCCTCGCCCAGGCCGAACATGTTCAGGAAGATCGGGAGCAGGGCGAGCTTCGGGACCACGTAGAGGGCGTCGAGGAGGGGTTCGAGTGCCGCGCGGACCAGGGAGATCGAGCCCATGAGGAGGCCGAGGAGATAGCCCGACACCGTGCCGATGACGTAGCCGGCGAGGACCCGCTTCAGGGTGGCCCAGACGTCCGGCCACAGTTCGCCGTCGGCCGCGCGCTGCCAGCCGTCGGCGAGGATCGTGGACGGGGCCGGGTAGATCCGCTCGTCGATCCAGGACTGGGAGGCGGCGAGCTGCCAGAGCAGGATCAGGACGACCGGGACCGCGATCGCGAGGGAGAGTTCGAGGGCGCGGCGCCTGCGCCGGGCGCGGGTGGGGTGGAGCTCCTCGGGGCCCGGGGCGCGGACCAGCAGATCGTCGGTGGCCTTGGTCGGGGTGAGCGCGCTCATGCCGGGACCGCCTCCTGGTGCACCTCGCCGCGCAGGAGGTCCCACAGCTCGCCCTTCAGCGACGTGAATGCGGGGGTGTCGCGGATCTCGCCGGTGCGCGGGCGCTCGAACGGCGGCCTGCGCTCGGCGATCACCCGTCCGGGGCGGGCCGACATCACCAGGACCCGGTCGCCGAGGACGATCGCCTCCTCCAGGCTGTGCGTGATGAACAGCGTGGTGGTCCGCGTCGTCTGCGTGAGCGCCAGCAGCTCGTCCTGGAGGATCGTGCGGAGCTGGGCGTCGAGGGCGGCGAAGGGCTCGTCCATGAGGAGGATCTCCGGCTCGACCGCCAGTGCCCGCGCGATGGCGACGCGCTGGCGCATGCCGCCGGAGAGGGCGGACGGGTAGGCGTCGGCGAAGTCGGCGAGGCCCATCCTGGCGAGCCAGTCGCGGGCGCGGGCGTTCGCCTCCTTGCGCGGGACCTTCTGGATGTCGAGGCCGAAGCGGACGTTGGCCAGGACGGTCTTCCAGTCGTAGATCCCGTAGTCCTGGAAGATCATCGCCGCCGGGCGGGGGCTCGTCGTACGGATCTCCAGGGTGCCGCCGGAGGGGCGGGTGAGGCCCGCGGCGATGCGGAGCAGGGTGGACTTCCCGCAGCCCGAGGGGCCGACCACGCAGACGAACTCGCCGGGGGCGAGCGTCAGGTCGAGCGGTCCGAGGGCGTGCGTGCTGCCGAACGTCCTGGTGAGTGCGCGGGCTTGGAGCTTGGGATGCATGGGCCCTCCGGGGTGCGGCGGATTCTCGTGGGCGACCGCGAGAATATGACGACCCGTCAGATTGCGGAAGGGGGTGCGTGGTCGGCTCATGCAACGCGAAAGGCCCGCACCGTGCGGTGCGGGCCTTTCGGAGTGTGTGGAGTGCTGGGGAGCGCTACACCTTCGCGGCGCAGTTCGGGCACAGTCCTCGGTACGTGACCTCGACGTCCGAGATCGTGAAGCCGAAGCGCTCGTCCGACGGCAGGGCCGTCAGCGGATTGCCCGTCGGGTGGACGTCGCGGATCTGGCCGCACAGGTCGCAGACCAGGTGCTGGTGCGGGCGGTGCGCGTTCGGGTCGTAGCGCTTCGCGCGCTTGTCCGTCGCGACCTCGATCACCTCGCCGAGCGAGACCATCTCGCCCAGCGTGTTGTAAACGGTGGCCCGCGAGATCTCCGGCAGCTTCGCGGCCGCGCGCGAGTGCACCTCGTCGGCCGTGAGGTGTACGTGGTCCCCGTCGAGAACCTCGGCCACGACGCGCCGCTGTGCGGTCATCCGCCAGCCGCGTCCGCGCAGCCGTTCCAACAGGTCACTCATAAGGACCAGCCTAACAGTCAGGGGACCTTGGCCCCGATTGGATGTGACTTTGGAGCTTTCCTTGACTTAGACATTGTCCATTGTAGGATCAGGCTTGGCTATAGCCAAGCGACAGGACGACTCGGGAAGGGCACCCAATGTCCGAGAATCAAGAATTTGTGACGGACCCCAACGCGGAGGCGGGCGGTTGTCCGGTCGCGCACGGCCGAGCGGCGCACCCCACGCAGGGTGGCGGCAACCGGCAGTGGTGGCCCGAGAGCCTCAATCTCAAGATCCTTGCGAAGAACCCGGCCGTGGCGAACCCGCTGGGTGAGGAGTTCGACTACGCCGAGGCGTTCAACTCCCTGGACCTCGCGTCCGTGAAGCGCGACATCGCCGAGGTCCTGACCACCTCCAAGGACTGGTGGCCCGCCGACTTCGGGCACTACGGCCCGCTGATGATCCGGATGGCCTGGCACTCCGCCGGTACGTACCGGATCAGCGACGGCCGCGGTGGCGCGGGCGCGGGTCAGCAGCGCTTCGCCCCGCTCAACAGCTGGCCGGACAACGGCAACCTGGACAAGGCCCGCCGCCTGCTGTGGCCCGTGAAGAAGAAGTACGGCCAGAGCATCTCCTGGGCCGACCTTCTGATCCTCACCGGCAACGTCGCCCTGGAGACCATGGGCTTCGAGACCTTCGGCTTCGCCGGTGGCCGCGAGGACGTGTGGGAGCCGGACGAGGACGTCTACTGGGGCCCCGAGCAGGTCTGGCTCGACGACAAGCGCTACACGGGCGACCGTGACCTCGAGGACCCGCTCGGCGCCGTCCAGATGGGCCTCATCTACGTCAACCCGGAGGGCCCGAACGGGAACCCGGACCCGATCGCCGCGGCCCGCGACATCCGTGAGACGTTCCGCCGCATGGCGATGAACGACGAGGAGACCGTCGCCCTCATCGCCGGTGGCCACACCTTCGGCAAGACGCACGGCGCGGGTGACGCGGACCTGGTCGGCGCCGAGCCCGAGGGCGCGCCGATGGAGCAGATGGGCCTCGGCTGGAAGTCCGGCTACGGCAAGGGCAAGGGCCGCGACGCCATCACCTCCGGCCTCGAGGTCACCTGGACCGAGACGCCCACCCAGTGGAGCAACTACTTCTTCAAGAACCTCTTCGAGTACGAGTACGAGCTCACGCAGTCCCCGGCCGGCGCCAACCAGTGGGTGGCGAAGAACGCCGAGGCGATCATCCCGGACCCCGAGGACCCCTCGGTCAAGCGGCTGCCGACGATGCTCACCACGGACCTCTCGCTGAAGTTCGACCCGATCTACGAGCCGATCTCGCGGCGCTTCTACGAGAACCCCGAGGAATTCGCCGACGCGTTCGCCCGCGCCTGGTACAAGCTGACGCACCGTGACCTGGGTCCGGTCGTCCGCTACCTCGGCCCGGAGGTCCCCTCCGAGGTGCTGCTGTGGCAGGACCCGCTGCCGGAGCGCGAGGGCGAGCTCATCGACGCCGCCGACATCGCGGAGCTCAAGCAGCAGATCCTCGCCTCGGACCTCACGATCCCGCAGCTGGTCTCCGCGGCCTGGGCCTCGGCCTCCTCCTTCCGCGGCGGCGACAAGCGCGGCGGTGCCAACGGCGCCCGCATCCGCCTCGAGCCGCAGCGCGGCTGGGAGGTCAACGACCCGGAGAGCCTCGCGCAGGTGCTCCGCGTCCTGGAGGGCATCCAGGAGTCGTTCAACGCCAAGGGCGCCAAGAAGGTCTCCCTGGCCGACCTGATCGTGCTCGCGGGCACCGCGGCCGTCGAGCAGGCCGCCAAGGACGGCGGCGTCGAGGTCGAGGTCGCGTTCACGCCGGGGCGTGTCGACGCCACGCAGGAGCAGACGGACGTCGAGTCCTTCTCGGCCCTGGAGCCGAAGGCGGACGGCTTCCGCAACTACGTGGGCAAGGGCAACCGCCTCCCGGCGGAGTTCCTGCTCACCGACAAGGCGAACCTGCTGACCCTCAGCGCGCCCGAGATGACCGTCCTCGTCGGTGGTCTGCGCGTCATCGGGATCAACGCGGGCGGGTCGAAGCACGGCGTCCTGACCGACCGTCCGGGCGTCCTCAGCAACGACTTCTTCGTCAACATCACCGACATCGACACCCAGTGGAAGTCGACGACGAAGGCGCAGGACGAGTTCGAGGGCACGGACGCCTCGGGTCAGGTCAAGTGGACCGGCACCCGCGCCGACCTGGTCTTCGGCGCCAACTCCGAGCTGCGTGCGCTCGCCGAGGTGTACGCGAGCGACGACGCCAAGGAGAAGTTCGTGAAGGACTTCGCCGCGGCGTGGACCAAGGTCATGGACCTGGACCGGTTCGACGTGCGCTGATCGCGGACCGTTGAGTGAAGAGGGCCGGTTCCCTGCGGGGAGCCGGCCCTCTCTGTCGTGGGTCTACGGTCTACGCGGGGAGCGGGGCGGGCTGTCGCCGGGCCGGGGCCCAGCGGCGGATGATGTCGCGGACCGACACGATGCCGACCGGCTCCTGTCCGTCGAGCACGATGAGGTGCCGGAAGCCGCCGTGCGCCATCGCGGCGGCGGCCTCTTCCACGGTCCACGACGGGGCGGCGAAGACGACGTCCGTCGTGGTGTGGGCGCCGGCGGTCTCCAGGTCCGGATTCTGGTTCTGTCCCAGGGCGTTGAGGATGTCGCGCTCGGTCAGGATCCCGATGCCGCAGCCGTCCGGGTCGAGGACGACGGCGGCGCCGATGCGGCGCGCGGACATCAGTCGGGCCGCCTGGCGCAGGGTGTGGTTGGGGCCGATGGTGAGGACCATCGTGCTCATGGCGTCACGGACGAGCATGGATGGAGCCACCTTCCTGTGTGAGGCACTTGTGGGGCCGGTCCCGTGCGGTACGAGAAACGGTTCACAAGTTCACAAGTGGGGGGACTCTCAGAGTTGCAGGTAAAGGGAGTGTCAACAAGGGGGCGCGGGATGCGAGTTCAGGCGCGCGGGTGGCTCAACCCGAGGTGCGCGTGTGGCTCACCCCGCCTCGCGCCCGTCGCTCACACCGAAGCGCGCAGATAGCTCAGCAACTGGTCGTGCAGCAGGCCGTTCGAGGCCGCCGCGTTGCCGCTGTGCGGGCCCGGGCGCCCGTCGAGCCCGGTGTAGCTGCCGCCCGCCTCGGAGACGACGATCGACGGCGCCGCCATGTCCCACAGCGAGAGCTCCGGTTCGGCGCACATGTCGATCGAGCCCTCGGCGACCATCATGTAGGGCCAGAAGTCCCCGTAGCCGCGCGTGCGCCACACGGTGCGCGACAGGTCGAGGAAGCCGTCGAGCCTGCCCTGCTCCTCCCAGCCGGTCAACGAGGAGTACGCGAACGAGGCGTCCTCCAGGCGGCCCACGTTGGAGGCGTGGATGCGCGACGCGGAGGTCAGGCTGCGGCCCGTGTACGCGCCAGCTCTCTTCGCGGCCCACCAACGACGCTGGAGCGCGGGGGCGGAGACGACGCCGACGACCGGCTGGTAGCCGCCCTCGCCCGCCTCCATCAGGGAGATCAGCGTCGCCCAGACCGGGACGCCGCGCACATAGTTCTTGGTCCCGTCGATCGGGTCGATGACCCAGCGGCGCGGGCCCGTGCCCTGGATCCCGTACTCCTCGCCCAAGATCGCGTCCCGCGGCCTGGCCCGTTGCAGGTTGCCGCGGATCAACTCCTCGGCGGCCTTGTCCGCCTCGCTCACCGGAGTCATGTCCGGCTTGGTCTCCACCTTCAGGTCGAGCGCCTTGAACCGGTCCATCGTCGCGGCATCGGCGACGTCCGCGAGGACGTGGGCGAGCCGCAGATCATCTTGGTAGTCGGGCATGAGTGAACAGTATCGATCGTGGTACGCCGACTGCTACAGGGACCGATCCGACGGCGGGCCCGGGGTGCTCGGCGAGAGGCCTTGACACTGCGTACGGGCGCGTCAACTCTGGCCACACAGGCCTTGTGAAACCCGGCGAACCGGGGAGGCGACGATGCCGGCAGCGCGGGAATCCCTACTCGACGCGGCCTATACGGCGCTCGCGCGGCGACCGTGGGGCGGCGTGCGGATGGTCGACGTGGCGGCGGTCGCCGGGGTCTCCCGGCAGACCCTCTACAACGAGTTCGGCAGCAAGGAGGGGCTCGCGCGCGCCCTCGTGCGGCGGGAGGCCGACGCGTATCTCGCGGGCGTGGACCGGGCGTTGAAGGAGGGCGGGCTCGACTCCGTGGCCGAGTGGACCGTCGCCAGCGCGCGGCGCAATCCGCTCGTGCGGGCCGCGCTCACCGGCTGCTGGAGCGAGCGCCTGCCCTCGCCGACGCTGTCCGCCGTGCCGTCCTCCTCTTCGGTGCCCGCGCAGCGCAGAGCGGACGGGCCGCTGCCGGGTCCTGTCGACTTCGTGGCCGCCGTGCGGGACCGGAGCGTGGCCGCGCTCGGGGTGCCGGGGGCGGCGAAGAGCGAGGGGGAGGCGCTGGCGCGGGACTGCGAGGTGGCCGTGCGGCTCGCCCTGTCGTGCGTGCTGGCGCCGCCGGGTGAGGGCGGGGTCGCGCGGATGGTGCGCGAGGTCGTACGCCGGTAGGGACGCCCGTGGAGCGGACGGCGTCAGTGCGCGGAGCCCGACAGTTGCAGGCCGATCACGCCCGCGATCACCAGGCTGATCGAGACGAGCTTCAGGACCGAGACGACGTCGCCGAGGAAGACCATGCCGTAGATCGCCGTGCCGGCCGCGCCGATGCCCGTCCACACCGCGTAGGCCGGGCCGACGTCGAGCTTCTTCAGGGAGAGCGTGAGGAGGCCGAAGCTGCCGAGGGCGAACGCGGCGAACGCGACCGTCGGCCACAGCCGTGTGAAGCCGTGGGAGAGCTTCAGACAGACGGCGAACCCGGTCTCCAGGATCCCCGCGACGACGACCAGCAGCCACGCCATGTCCTTGTGCCTCCCGCGTTCCACTGATCTCTGAATGTCTGTGATCTTGCGTCCGGCTTGGTGCGATTATGCCCTTACCTGTGCGGCGCGGCAGCAAACAAGTGCGAGTTCAGTCGCCTTCCCGGCGCTCCCGTGTCGCGAGGAGCCGGCGCAGCGAGTACAGCCGGGCGGGATCCGCGTGCCCCTCCTCCACGTAGGCGTCCAGGGCGCAGTCCGGCTCGTCGTGGCTGCACGCGCGCGGGCAGTTCTCCGTGCCCGGCTCCAGGTCGGGGAAGGCGTGGATGACGCGCGAGGGGTCCACATGGTGCAGTCCGAACGACCGCACGCCGGGCGTGTCGATCACCCAGCCCGCGTCCCCCGACAACGGCAGGGCGAGGGCGGAGGTCGTGGTGTGCCGGCCGCGGCCCGTGACCGCGTTGACATGCCCCGTCGTACGCCGCTGGTCGTCCGGCACCAGCGCGTTGACCAGCGTCGTCTTGCCGACACCGGAGTGCCCGACGAACGCCGTGATCTTTCCGTCGAGCTGCTCGCGCACCCGCTCCACGGCCGTGCCGTCCTCCAGCTCCTCGCGGCTGGTGACGACGTACGGGATGTCGAGCGCGCCGTACAGCTCGAGCATCTTGTCCGGCGGGGCCAGGTCCGACTTCGTCAGGACGAGGAGCGGGGTGAGGCCGCCGTCGAACGCCGCCACCAGGCAGCGGTCGATCATGCGCGGGCGCGGCTCGGGGTCGGCGAGCGCGGTGACGATGGCCAGCTGGTCGGCATTGGCGACGACCACCCGCTCGTACGGGTCGTCGTCGTCCGCCGTGCGGCGCAGCAGGGAGCTGCGGCCCTCGATGCGGACGATGCGCGCGAGGGTGTCCTTCTTGCCGGACAGATCGCCGACGACGGAGACCCGGTCGCCCACGACCGCCGCCTTGCGGCCCAGCTCACGGGCCTTCATCGCGGTCACGGGGACGTCGTCAATGAGGACGGTGAGGCGGCCGCGGTCGACCGTGAGGACCATGCCCTCGGCCGCGTCCTCGTGCTTGGGACGGATGTTGCTCCGCGGCCGGTTGCCCTTGCGGTTCGGGCGCTGGCGGATGTCGTCCTCGTCGGTGTGCTTGCCGTAGCGGCGCATCGCGGTGTGCCCCTACGCCCGGTCGGTCCCGAGCATCGCGGCCCACATGTCGGGGAAGTCCGGCAGCGTCTTCGCGGTGGTCGCCACGTTCTCGATCTGTACGTCCTTGACCGCGAGGCCGATGATCGCGCCCGCGGTGGCCATGCGGTGGTCGTCGTACGTGTGGAAGATCCCGCCGTGCAGAGCCCGCGGGCGGATGTGCAGACCGTCGGCGGTCTCCGTCACGTCACCGCCCAGCTCGTTGATCTCCTTGGTGAGGGCGGCCAGCCGGTCCGTCTCGTGCAGTCGCAGGTGGGCGACGCCGCGCAGGGTGGACGGGGAGTCGGCCAGGGCGGCCACCGCGGCGATGCCGGGGGTCAGCTCGCCGACCTCGCTCAGGTCGACGTCGAGGCCGTGCACGCTGCCGGAGCCGGTGAACTCGAGCCCGCGCTCGGTCAGCTCACAGGCGCCGCCCATCTGCGTGAAGATGTCGCGCAGCGCGTCGCCGGGCTGCGTGGTGTGCTCCGGCCAGTCGGGGATCGTCACCTTGCCGCCGGTGACCAGGGCCGCGGCCAGGAACGGCTGGGCGTTCGAGAGGTCCGGCTCGATGGTGATGTCCCGGCCGAGCAGGGCGCCGGGGGTGACCCGCCACACGTTCGCCTCGCCGCCCGACTCCGGGGTGTCGACCTGGGCGCCGACCGCGCGCAGCATGTCGACCGTCATACGGATGTGCGGCATGGAGGGAAGCGCCGAGCCCGTGTGCCGGACCTCGACGCCCTGGTTGAAGCGCGGCCCCGACAGCAGCAGGGCGCTCACGAACTGGGAGGACGACGAGGCGTCGATCTCGACCGGGCCGCCCTCCAGGGCGCCGCCGCCGTGCACCGTCAGGGGCAGCGCGCCGCGTCCCTCGTCGTCGATCCGGGCGCCGAGCGCGCGCAGCGCGTCGATCACGCCGTGCAGCGGACGCTCGTACGAACGGGGGTCGCCGTCGAAACGGATCTCGCCGTCGGCGAGCGAGGCGACCGGCGGCAGGAAGCGCATCACGGTGCCGGCGTTGCCGACGTCGACCGTGGCGGGCCCCTGAAGGCCGGACGGGATGACGCGCCACGCCTCACCGGACCCGTCGGGGCCCACGCCTTCCTCGATGCCCACGCCCATCTCGCGCAGCGCGGCCGCCATCAGCAGTGTGTCGCGGGAGCGCAGCGGGCGGCGCAGCCAGCCCGGCTCCGCGGCGAGCGCGGCGAGCACGAGCGCCCGGTTGGTGACGGATTTGGACCCCGGCACCTGAACAGTCGCGTCGACGGCTCCGCTCGCGAGAGGGGCGGGCCAGAGGGCGGTGTGGGCCGGGTTCGAGGTCATGCCCCAACTCTAGTCGGCCCCCGGGAAGGCACCTGCTCACAGCCCCAGCAGCCAGCGACCCCCGCCGAGCAGTGAGCACAGTGAGACGGCGTGGAAGAAAAACAGCCACATGCCCGCGGGGACGTGCGTGAGGCGCGAGAGCTGATCCGCGTCGGAGTCGCCCGCACCGCCCCTGTGGCGCTTGCGCTGGAGCTCGAAGGCGGGCCGTACGCCGCCGAGCAGCAGGAACCAGACGACGGTGTACGCGAAGGCGGCCTGCACCTGCGGCCCCGCGAGCCAGGAGACCAGGACGAAGGCGCCGCCGGTGACCACCACGGTCAGCGCCCCGTACGCGTTCCGGATCATCACCAGCATCACCACGAGCAGCGCCGTGGCCACCCACAGCAGCAGTGTGATGTGTCCCTCGGAGAGCAGCGCCGCGCCGCCGAGGCCGAGCAGCGGCGGGGCGGTGTACCCGGCGGCCGCGGTCAGGACCATGCCGAGCCCGGTCGGCTTGCCCCGGCTGACGGTCAGGCCGCTGGTGTCGGAGTGCAGCCGGATGCCGTCCAGCTTGCGGCCCATCAGGAGCGCGATCAGGCCGTGGCCGCCCTCGTGGGCGATCGTGATGGCGTTACGGGTCAGCCGCCAGACGGTGTGCGGGACGATCGCGGCGAGCGCGACGACGGCCGTGGCGATCGTCACCCACTGGTCGGGGTCGGACTGGGTCCCGAAGATCCGGTCCCAGAGGCTGGAGTCCATGGGTGGAGGCTGCTCCCGTTCGGGTTCGGTGGCGGTTCGGCATCTGGCACTGTGGCACGTATGTGCGGACGTTATGCATCGAGTCGCAGGCCCGAGGATCTCGCAGGAATCTTTGAGATCGAGAAGTGGGAGCCGGAAGAGGCCTTTGAGGCCGACTTCAATGTGGCTCCCACCAAGGAGGTCTACGCGGTCCTCGACCGCCCGGTGAAAGACGCCGATGACCCCCGTCCGGTTCGCCAGCTCCGCAAGCTCAAGTGGGGACTCGTACCGTCGTGGTCCAAGACCCCGGAGGGCGGCGCCCGCATGATCAACGCGCGGGCCGAGACCGTGCACGAGAAGCCCTCGTACCGCCGCGCCTTCACCACGCGGCGCTGCATCCTGCCCGCCGACGGCTATTACGAGTGGGTGACCGCGGCCTCCGAGCGCGACCTGGAGGTCGAGGGCAAGAAGAAGCGGCCCCGCAAGCAGCCGTACTTCGTGACGCCCGCGGACGGCTCGGTCTTCGCGATGGCCGGGCTCTACGAGTTCTGGCACGACCGCACGCTCCCGGACGAGCACCCGCTGGCCTGGTGGGTGACGTGCTCCGTGATCACCACGGAGGCGGAGACCGCGCCGCTCGGCGTCGCGCCGGAGGACGGGCCGCGCACGCTCGCCGACATCCACCCCCGGATGCCGCTGATGCTGACGCCGGACCGGTGGGACGACTGGCTCGACCCGGCCCGCACGGACGTCGACGACCTCCGGGCGCTCCTCGCCCCTCCTCCGGAGGGGCTGATGCGGGCGTATCCCGTGTCCACGGCGGTGAGCAATGTGCGCAACAACGGGCCGGAGCTGCTGAAGGAGCTGGAGGGGCCGGAGGAGGGGACGCTCTTCTGACGGTTGCGGGCGGCCGGGGTCGACGTCTCGGGGCTCCGCCCCGGACCCCGCCGCTCAATCGCCGCAGGGGCTTGATCGGCCCACAGTGCGTGCACCATGAGCAGGTGACACGCACTGAGATTGTGACCACCGAAACCGGCGACGCCCGTATCACCTGGCACGCCGCCAAGAGCCCGAAACTCACGCTCGCCGTCAGTCACGGTGCCGGGGGCGGCATCGAGGCCCGCGACCTCCAGGCGCTCGCCGCCGCCCTGCCCGCCCACGGAGTGACCGTCGCGCTCGTCGAGCAGCCGTGGCGCGTCGCGGGGAAGAAGCTCGCGCCCGCGCCGAAGACGCTCGACACGGGGTGGCGGGGCATCTGGCCCGCCCTGGAGAAGCCCGGACTCCCGGTGATCGCCGGAGGCAGGAGCGCCGGCGCCCGCGTCGCCTGCCGCACCGCCGAAGAGCTCGGCGCCGCCGCCGTCCTCGCGCTCAGCTTCCCGCTGCACCCGCCCGGCAAGCCGGAGAAGTCCCGCGCCGAGGAGCTCCTCGGCGCGGGCGTGCCGACCCTCGTCGTCCAGGGCGGCAACGACCCGTTCGGCAGGCCCGCGGAGTTCCCGGAGCAGGGCGCGTACGAACTCGCCGAAGTCCCCTTCGGGGACCACGGTTTCGCCGTTCCCAAGCGCGCGGACATCACCCAGGACGAGGCCCTCGCCGTCATCACCGACGCCGTCACGAAGTGGACCGGATCACTCGTCTAGCGGCCGGGAATGTTGAGGGCGGGACGACTGTTGTGCCCACTGTCGGTGCACAGAGTTCGTACGAGAGGAAGTCCGCCGCATGGGTTCAGTCGCTTGCCCCAGCCGTGCCAACGCTCCTGACCTGGAGTGGAGCGTGCTGAGCGCGGCCAAGACCACTTCTGTTCGGGCGGCGGGCGGACCGGATCGTCGTCTATCCTCCGATTCGAGCGGGGTCTCGTTCGTCCCCGCGACGTCGCTTGAGGAGGTGGGTCCGGTCACAGGGACCGACGCAGGGACCGAGTACGGCCAGGCGGACGAGCGCCCGGAGAGCACGGCAGAGCGCAACGCGCGTTTCGAGCGGGACGCTCTGGAATTCCTCGACCAGATGTATTCGGCGGCCCTGCGCATGACGCGCAACCCGGCCGACGCCGAGGACCTGGTGCAGGAGACGTACGCGAAGGCGTACGCCTCGTTCCACCAGTTCCGTGAGGGCACCAACCTCAAGGCGTGGCTCTACCGGATCCTGACCAACACCTTCATCAACTCGTACCGCAAGAAGCAGCGCGAGCCCCAGCGCAGCGCCGCCGAGGAGATCGAGGACTGGCAGCTGGCCCGGGCCGAGTCGCACATGTCGACCGGTCTGCGCTCCGCCGAGTCGCAGGCGCTCGACCACCTGCCCGACTCGGACGTGAAGCGTGCCCTTCAGGCGATCCCCGAGGAATTCCGCATCGCGGTCTATCTCGCGGACGTAGAGGGCTTTGCGTACAAGGAGATCGCGGACATCATGGGAACACCTATCGGTACGGTGATGTCCCGGCTGCACCGTGGCCGTCGCCAGTTGCGCGGCATGCTCGAGGACTACGCCCGTGACCGCGGGCTCGTCCCGGCCGGTGCCGGTCAGGCGAACGAAGCGAAAGGCTCGGGCTCATGAGCTGCGGAGAGCCGCACGAGACGGACTGCGCGGAAGTCCTGGACCATCTCTACGAGTTCCTCGACCACGAGATGCCGGACAGTGACTGCACCAAGTTCGAGGTGCACTTCGAGGAGTGCTCCCCGTGCCTGGAGAAGTACGGCCTGGAGCAGGCCGTGAAGAAGCTGGTGAAGCGGTGCTGCGGTCATGACGACGTGCCCACCGATCTGCGGGCCAAGGTCATGGGGCGGATCGAAGTGATCCGTTCCGGCCAGGCCACGCCCGAAGAGGGCATGGGCAACCCGCTCGCCTGAGCCGGCGGGGCTCTTCGGGGTCCCGTTCACCCGATCGTGCGAATCCGGGGCCCGAGGCCCCGGCAATCCCCGCGATGCCCCGCGAGCGACTTCCCGCGCGTCCTATCCTCCCTGAACTGGACGCCTTGGGGAGGGAGTTGGGGCATGCGGTCCGTTCCGCCCGTGGCCCGCGCGTATGTGCTCCTGACCGCCGGTGTCGCCGCGGTCTGCGCCGCGCCCGCGATCTCCGCCGCCACCCGGTGGCCGGGCGTCGCCCTGCTCGCGCTCCTCTACGCGGGCTGTGAGCAGCTCGGCCGCTGTCGGCTCGTCGGACAGCGTGCGCCCAAGGGGATGGGCACCTTCTTTCCCGTGCTGCTCGCCGGGGCCTTTCTGCTGCCGCCCGCCGCCGCCGCGCTCGTCGCCCTGCCCGGTGCGCTGCTCGCCTCCGTCGAGCGGCGGCCCGCATGGCTGCGCAAGGTGTGGCGCGCGGCCCAGCTCGCCCTCGCCTGCTGGGCTGCGGCACGGGTCTTCGGAGCGCTCGGCGGCCCCGGCGCGGTCGCCGACCCCCGGTTCCCGTACGCGCTCGCGCCCGGAGGCGCCGCGGTCCTCGCGTTCTGCGCCGTCCTCACGGTGCTCGACGGGGGAGTGCTCGCCACCGCGGAGCGGGTTCCGCTGCGCAGCGCCTGGCGCGGGCTCTTCCTGCGGATGCTCGCGCCGGTGGCCGCGCACGGGCTCGCCGGTCTGGTGATGGCGACGATGTGGACGAGTTCGTACGGCCCGATCGCCGCCCTGCTCGTGCTGCTGCCGATGTACATCTCCTGCTGGGTGTTCGCCCAGTACCAGCGCGAGCGGTCGGCCCACCAGGCCACGATCCGGGCGCTCGTGCAGGCCGTCGACATCAAGGACGGGTACACGCGCGGGCACAGCGAGCGGGTCGGGCAGGCGTCGATGCTGATCGCGCGCGAACTCGGCATGGCGGGGGAGCGGGTGGAGGCGCTGAGGTTCGCCGGAATCCTGCACGACGTGGGGAAACTCGGCGTGCCCACGCGGCTGTTGCGGAAGGACGGGCCACTGACACCCGAGGAGCGCGAGGTCATTCAGCTGCATCCGGAGTACGGGCACGAGATGGTGCGGGGCATCGCCTTCCTCGGTGAGGCACGCGCGGCGATCCTGCACCACCACGAGCGGCTCGACGGGAGCGGGTATCCGTACGGGCTCGCGGGGCCGCAGATTCCGGAGTTCGCCCGGGTGGTGGCGGTGGCGGACGCGTTCGACGCGATGACGTCCACCCGTACGTATTCGCGGGCGCGGCCGGTCCCGGTGGCGCTGGCGGAACTGGAGCGGTGTGCCGGTTCGCAGTTCGACCCGGTGATGGTGGGAGCGCTGGTGAAGGTCCTTGAGCGGGACGGATGGCATCCCGTGGTCACGGCGGACGAGACGGTGGTGCCCGCGCCTCGTCCGGAAGGCGTCGCCGTCCCGCCGGCGGCCTCCCGGTGACGGGGGCCGACCCGGAGCACCGCGCCGAAGGGGTCCGCGCGCGCAGGGCGGGGCGGCTGCCCGGGCTGCTCGTGGTGGTGTTCGGGATCGCCGTGGCGGTCGCCTGCGCGGCCCTCGGGGACACCGTGTGGCACGGCGTCGTCGAGCGCGGGAACGCGCTGGCGTTCGGGGTGCTCGTCGCCGTGGGGGAGCTGGCCCGCCGGGGCGGCGCCGAGGACCGGGAGGCCGCGCCGCTCGGGGCCGCGGGGGCGCTCGCGTACGCGTTGCTCGGGGAGGTCGCGGGGCGCCCCACGCACCACGGTGCCTTGCAGGTCGTCGCGATCGCCGTCGCGGGCACGCTCGTCGGCTGCATACCGCACGTGGCGCGCGGCAAGGGCGCCTCGCTCGACCACGTGACCCGGCGCGTGCTCACCGTCGCGTTCGCCGCCGTCTGCTTCCAACCGCTCTACAACCAAGGCGTGTTGGCGAGGTGGTTCGGGGACGGGTCCTCCTACGCGTTGCTCATCGTCGCGCTGCTGGTGCTGACGGCGCTGTGCGACGCCGTGCTCGCCGCCGCCATGGCGCACGCCAGGACGCGCTGGCCGTTCGGCCCGCTGCTGCGCGACGAGCTGCGGGCGATGCTCGGCATCGGCTCCGCGGTGTGCGCGACGGGGGCCGTCATGGCGCTCGCCGTCGCCGTCGCCGGGCTGTGGGCGCTGCCGCTGATCAGCCTGCCGCTGCTGCTCACCCAGTTGGCGTTCCGGCGGTACTCCGTGGTCAAGGCCACGTACCGGCAGACCATCACCTCACTGGCCCGCGCCACCGAGATCGCCGGCTACACCCCGCACGGGCACGCCCGCCGGGTGGCCGCGCTCAGCCGGGCCGTCGGCCGCGACCTGGGGCTCTCCCAGCCGGATCTGTCGGTCCTCGAGTACGCGGCGCTGATGCACGACATCGGGCAGCTCTCGCTCGTCGACCCGGTGGCCGAGGGCGCCACCGCCGCGCTGCCGCCCGCCCAGCAGCGGCGGATCGCCCTCCTCGGCGGCGCCGTCGTCCGCCAGACCGGGGTGGACACCCAGGTGGCGGTGGTGGTCGAGCGGCAGGCCGATCCGTACCGCGAGCAGCCGCTCACCGCCCGGATTGTGCGGACAGCGAACGCGTACGACGAGATGGCGAGGGAACAGGGACCACAGGGGCCGCTCAGGGCCCTGGAAAGCCTGCGTCTGGCCACGGGCCGGGACTACCAGCCGGAGGTCGTGGAGGCGCTGGCCAGAGTGGTCTGCACGCCCGGTCTGAGCCTAGGGTCGGTTGGGTAACCCATGGGTAATGAGCGGCCGTGCGACCGTACGTGGTTGGATGCGAAGCAAGGCAGAACGCGCAAGGCAGAACATGCAAGGCACGCGGAAGACTCGGCGTCCGGGGGCACAGGCCTCGAGTATCGGCAGGCGGGAATCGTGAGGATCTTCGGCAAGGGACGGCACCGGCCCTCCGCCTCCTGGCGGCAGGCCACGGATCGCGCGTTCACGCTGATCGGCGACGGCCGGTACGAGGACGCGGGAGCGCTGCTCACGCGGGCCGCCGATCTGGAGCCCTGGCTGTCGGAGTCCTGGTTCAATCTCGCGCTGCTGCACAAGTTCCGGCACGACTGGGAGCAGGCCCGCACCACGGGCCTGCGGGCCGTCGCCCTGCTCGAGAAGGAGGGCGGGGCACCGGACTGGTGGAACGTGGGCATCGCCGCCACCGCGCTCCAGGACTGGCCGCTCGCCCGCAGGGCCTGGCAGGCGTACGGGCTGAAGGTGCCCGGCGGCGCCACCGCTGCCGGCGAGCCGACGGGGATGGACCTCGGGAGCGCAGCCGTGCGGCTCTCGCCCGAGGGCGAGGCGGAGGTCGTGTGGGGGCGCAGGCTCGACCCCGCGCGCATCGAGCTGCTCTCCATCCCGCTGCCGTCGTCCGGGCGGCGCTGGGGCGAGGTCGTGCTGCACGACGGCGTCCCGCACGGGGAGCGGACCACGGCGTCCGGGCACTCGTACCCGGTCTTCGACGAGATCGAGCTGTGGGCGCCCTCGCCGGTCCCCACCTGGGTGGTGCTGCTGGAGGCCGCCACCGAGGACGACCGGGACGCGCTGGAGCGGCTCGCCGCGGACGCGGGCTTCGCCGCGGAGGACTGGTCGTCCTCCGTACGGCTGCTCTGCCGGACGTGCTCGGAGTCGCGGATGCCGTCCGACGAGGGGGACGGCACGCATCTCGATCCGCACGACCACAGCGAGCCGGGGCATCCGGGGCCGCTCGGGCACCGGACCGACGGGCAGCTGTGGGTGCCGGAGCGGGAGTGCGGGGTGGCCGCGCCGGCCTCGCTGGTGCGGGGGCTGCTCGACGGGTGGGTGGCGGATTCGCCGGACTCCCGTGACTGGCGGGATCTCGAAGAGGTCTGTTAGGCGGGGCAGGTGCGGGGCGGGTTCTGTCGGTATGCCCCCGTACCCTGTAAGGGTTCGACCCCCTCGTTTTCCCAGGAAGGCTTTCGTCCCCCATGGCTCAGCAGGACACCGATCAGCAGCACGCCGGCGTGCTTCCCGTGGATGACGAGGGCTTTGTCGTCGACAGCGAGGACTGTGAGGCGCGGGAGGCGGCGTACCGGGAGCGCGGCACGTCGCGGCCGATCACCGTCGTCGGGAACCCGGTGCTGCACAAGGAGTGCAAGGACGTCACCGCGTTCGACGACGAGCTGGCGAAGCTCGTCGACGACATGTTCGCGAGCCAGCACACCGCCGAGGGCGTGGGCCTCGCCGCGAACCAGATCGGCGTGGACCTGAAGGTCTTCGTGTACGACTGCCCGGACGACGACGGCGTGCGGCACACCGGCGTCGTCTGCAACCCCGTCCTGCGCGAGCTGCCCGCCGAGCAGCGGCGCCTCGACGACTCCAACGAGGGCTGCCTGTCGGTCCCGACGGCGTACGCCGAACTCGCCCGCCCCGACTACGCGGTGGTCGACGGCCGGGACGAGAAGGGCAACGCGATCACGGTGCGCGGCACCGGCTACTTCGCGCGCTGCCTCCAGCACGAGACGGACCACCTGTACGGGTACCTCTACATCGACCGGCTCTCGAAGCGGGAGCGCAAGGGCGCGTTGAAGCAGATGGAGGAGGGGACGCCGCGTTACCCGGTGGTCCCCAACGCCTGAGCAACTGCCCCTTCCCCATGGGGGAGTTGAGGCGTCACGCGGCGTCCGGTACGGAAGAAACCTCCGTCCGGGCGCCGTTCGCATGTGCGGGCAGGGGTGCGGGGCCCGGTCGCGTACCGCCCGAATCCGGTCATGGCGCGTGAAGAATCGGGAAGTACGGGGTAGTGAGGGGAGCAAATCCGTTCCCACAGCGGTCAGTTATGGTGCTGAATAGAAAGCGCGGGGATACACGACGGCGCGCGACCGGCACAGCGGGAGGCGTGCGCCGCAGGCCACAGAGAGGGGTTACTACGTGCCTGCTTTCGCACATACGTCGGTTCCGGCGGCTGTGGCACTTCCGGTGATCGAGGGTGGTTTTCCTCGCCGGCTGCACCCGTATTGGCCGAAGCTCCAGGGAAGGACCAGGTCCTGGCTCCTCGAAATGGGGGTCATGCCGCCCGACAAGGTGGCCAAGTACGCCGATGATCTCTGCTATTCGGACCTCGTCGCGGGCTACTACATCGGAGCGCCGGACGAGCTGCTCGCGACGATCAGCGACTACAGCGCGTGGTTCTTCGCCTGGGACGACCGGCACGACCGCGACGTGATCCACGGCCGCGCGGACAACTGGCGGCGGCTCGTCGCCCAGTTACACGCGGCGACCGAGGCGCCCGAGCTCCATCTCGACCACGGGGATCCGCTGGTCGCGGGCTTCGCTGACTGCCTCCAGCGCTTCTACGGCTCGCTGAGCCGGACCTGGAACGTGCGGTTCGCCCGGCACTTCCACCCGGTGATCGACGCGTACGACCAGGAGTTCAGGAACCGGACGACGGGGACCGTGCCCGCCGTCGACGCGTACATAGAGTTGCGCCGGCAGACCTTCGCGCACTGGATTTGGATAGACCTGCTCGAGGCGACGGCGCAGTACGAACTCCCGGCATGGGTGCGGAAAACACCGGCGTTCACGCGTGCGGCACTTGCGGTCCAGGACTTCTCCGCCTGGTACAACGACCTGTGTTCACTCCCCAAGGAACTCGCGGGAAACGAATTCCACAACCTCGGGATAAGCCTCATCGAGCACGAGGGGCTTTCCGTCGCCGAAGCCTCCGCGGAAGTACGCCGCCGGGTTCTCGGATGTGTCGACGATTTCCTTGAGGCGGAAATCGAGGTCGGCAACATCGCGGACGGTGTCGAGAAGCTCGGGGAAAAAGGAAAAGACCTCTCCGTGGCCATGCGGTCATGTCTGGAGAACATGCGGAACTGGTTCAGTTCCGTCTACTGGTTCCACCACGAATCGGGCCGTTATCAGGTCGACGACTGGGAGGACCGCAGCAACCCGCCGTACGTCAGCGACGAGCCGGTCGGCGCCGATGCCGCGCCCGGCGCGGGACGCATCCCGAGGCAGGCTTCCCGACGGATCCCCGACGGGGTCCCCGAACAGGCAGGTGAGTGCGCATGACCATGGAATCCACGCTGCCGCCCCCGGCGCCCGGCCAGGTGGGAGCGTCGCTGCCGCCGCTCGCACCCGGCGGTGCGCCGCTGCTCGGCCACGCCCCGCAGATGCTCCGCGACCCGCTGGCCTTCCTGACCCGGCTGCGCGACGGCGGCGACATGGTCCGGCTGCGGCTCGGCCCCAAGACGGTCTTCGCGGTCTGCGACCCCGTACTGGTCGAGAAGCTCCTGAAGAGCCCGGACTTCCTCGTCGGCGGCGCGCTGTGGGACACGCTCGAGGTGCTTCTCGGCGAGGGCGTGGCGACCAGCAACGGGCCGAAGCACCGGCGCCAGCGCCGTGCCATCCAGCCCGCGTTCCGGGCCGAGCGGATGGCCGACCACGCCTCGTTGATGACGGAGGAGGCGCAGGCCGCGGCAGACCGCTGGCAGGACGGGCAGACCGTCGACATCAACGCCGAGATGTTCCGTCTGGCGGCCCGGATCACGGCCCGCGCCATGCTGCACATCGACGCGGAGGACGACCGCTCGGACCGCCTCGGCGAGACGATGGGCACGGTCTTCGCCGGCATGTACCGGCGGATGATCCTCTCCTTCGGGCCGCTGTACCGGCTGCCCCTGCCGGCCAATCGGCGCTTCGAGCGTGCGATGGCCGAATTGCACCGCATGGTCGACGAGATCATCGTCGAACGAAGGGCTCAGGCGGCCGAGGGAATCGACACCGGGGACCTTCTCGTGGCATTGCTCGAGGCGCACGACGATGACGGGGAGGCGGTCACCGACCAAGAGATCCACGATCAGGTTCTCGCCCTCCTGTTGGCCGGCGGCGAGAATATCTCCAAGACGCTTGCATGGACGCTCGGGCTCCTCGCCGAACACCCCGACCACGAAAGGCGGCTGCACGAAGAAGTTGAATCGACTACCGGCGGCGTCAGGCAGGTGACTTTCGGTGATCTCGGGAAACTCGCATATATGCGGAATCTCGTGACCGAGTCGATGCGTATTCGTCCCAGCGTGTGGATATTCACGCGCGTTTCGGCGGTCGATACGACGCTCGGCGGGTACAGCATTCCGGCGGGAACGGACATCGTCTACAGCCCGTACGCGATGCAGCACGACCCGCGCTCGTTCGACGACGTGGACGTCTTTGACCCCGACCGCTGGCTGCCGGAGCGCGCCACGGAGGCCGCGCACGTGGCCCACCAGCCGTTCGGCACCGGCAACCGCAAGTGCCCGGGCGATCACTTCAGCATGGTCGAACTCTGCCTGATCCTGGGCACCTTGGTGTCCCAGTGGCGGTTCGAGACGGTCCCCGAGACGGATTCGGTGGCCAAGCTGGGGATCACCATAGGGCCCAGGAACGGGAACCTGCGGGTGCGGGCCCGCGGCTGACCTCCGGCATCCGGGGGCTAGGAGGCGATCCGCACCCGGAAGGTCCTTCTGAAGGCGTTGGGCGTCGTGCCCAGCGCCTTCATGAACTGGTGGCGCATCGCCGCCGCGTTGCCGAACCCGGCGCGCGCGGCGATCGCGTCCACCGTCTCGTCCGTGCGCTCCAGCAACTCCTGCGCGAACAGCACCCGTTGGCGCAGCAGCCAGCGGTACGGCGTCGTGCCCGTCTCCTGCTGGAAGCGCCGGGCGAAGGTGCGCGGGGACATGTGGGCCCGCGCCGCGAGCTCCTCCACGGTGGCCGGCTCGTCCAGGTGCCGCTCCATCCACGACAGCACCTCGCCCACGGTGTCGCAGCGGGTCGCGGGCAGCGGGCGCTCCACGAACTGGGCCTGCCCGCCGTCCCGGTGCGGCGGTACGACCATGCGGCGGGCGATCGTGTTCGCGACCTCGGCGCCGTGTTCGGTCCGCACGATGTGCAGGCAGGCGTCGATGCCCGCGGCCGTGCCGGCGGAGGTGATGACCTGCCCCTCGTCGACGTAGAGCACGTCCGGGTCGACGCGGGTGCGCGGGAAGCGGACGGCGAGCTCGCGCTCGTAGCGCCAGTGGACCGCGCAGCGGCGCCCGTCGAGCAGGCCGGCCGCGCCGAGCACGAACACGCCCGAGCACACGCTGAGGACGCGCGCGCCCCGGTCCACGGCACGGCGCAAGGCGTCGAGAAGTTCGGGCGGGTATCCGTCGTGCGGCTCGGCGGCGGCCGGCACCGCGATGAGGTCGGCCTCGTCCAGGCGGTCGAGGCCGTACGGGGTGGAGACGGTCATGCCCGGCACATGGGTGCCGAGCGTGGGCCCCGCGGCGGAGACGGCCGCGAAGTCGTACACGGGAAGCCCGGCCTCGCTCCGGTCGAGGCCGAACACCTCGCACACGACGCCGAGTTCGAAGGGATGCACGCCGTCGAGCAGCACGACGGCCACGTTTTTCAGCATGCCTGCCAGTGTGCCGCAGGGCTGGCAGTAATTCGAGGGTCAGTGTCAGTCCTGCCACTGCCGCGTGCCGTCGAACCGGCGGACAGTAGAGGACATGAACACAGCACTGAACTACCTCGCCGTCCTCTTCGTCTTCCTCCTCCTGGCCGCCCCGTCCCTGTACGGCATGGCCCACGACCGCCGCATCGACCGGCAGCTCCGCGAGGCGCGCCGGGCCGCCGAACGCCCGTCGAGCCGCGCGGAGTTCACCGAGGCGGCCTAGAAGTCCTCGTCGAAGCCGACCGAGCCCTCGACCGCCACCTGGTACGCCGAGGGGCGACGCTCGAAGAAGTTGGTCAGCTCCTGGACGCCCTGGAGCTCCATGAAGGAGAACGGGTTCTCCGAGCCGTAGATCGGCGCGAAGCCGAGGCGCTGGAGGCGCTGGTCGGCGACGCACTCCAGGTACTGCCGCATCGAGTCGGTGTTCATGCCCGGCAGGCCCTCGCCGCACAGGTCGCGCCCGAACTGGAGCTCCGCCTCGACCGCTTCCCGCAGCATGTCGGTGACCTGCTGCTGGAGCGCGTCGTCGAAGAGCTCCGGCTCCTCCTTGCGGACGGTGTCCACGACGTCGAAGGCGAAGCTCATGTGCATCGTCTCGTCGCGGAACACCCAGTTGGTGCCGGTGGCCAGGCCGTGCAGGAGGCCGCGGCTGCGGAACCAGTAGACGTAGGCGAACGCCCCGTAGAAGAACAGGCCCTCGATGCACGCCGCGAAGCAGATGAGATTGAGGAGGAAGCGGCGGCGGTCCGCCTGCGTCTCCAGACGGTCCATCTCCTCGACCGAGTCCATCCACTTGAAGCAGAACTCCGCCTTCTCGCGGATGGAGGGGATGTTCTCCACCGCCGCGAACGCCGCCGTCCGGTCCTCCGGGTCGGGGAGGTAGGTGTCGAGCAGCGTCAAGTAGAACTGGACGTGCACGGCCTCCTCGAAGAGCTGGCGCGAGAGGTACAGGCGCGCCTCGGGGGAGTTGATGTGCTTGTAGAGGGTGAGGACCAGGTTGTTCGCGACGATCGAGTCGCCCGTCGCGAAGAACGCGACCAGGCGGCCGATCATGTGCTGCTCGCCCGGCGACAGCTTCGCGAGGTCGGCGACGTCCGAGTGGAGGTCGACCTCCTCCACCGTCCACGTGTTCTTGATGGCGTCGCGGTAGCGCTCGTAGAAGTCCGGGTAGCGCATGGGACGCAGGGTCAGTTCGAAGCCCGGGTCGAGCAGGTTCTTCTCGGCAGGGGTGGTCATTACTGGCAGGCCTCGCAGGACTCGGGGTTTTCCAGGGAGCAGGCGACGGCCTCGGGGTCGGCCGCCTGTACGGGGACGGTGCTGTTGCCCGCCGCCCGCGCGATGCGCGTCGCCGGACGCGAGCGCAGGTAGTACGTCGTCTTCAGGCCCGACTTCCAGGCGTACGCGTACATCGAGGAGAGCTTGCCGATGGTCGGCGTCTCCATGAAGAGGTTCAGGGACTGGGCCTGGTCGAGGAACGGGGTGCGGGCCGCCGCCATGTCGATGAGGCCGCGCTGCGGGATCTCCCACGCCGTGCGGTACAGGGCACGGACCTCGTCGGGGATCCAGGTGAAGCCCTGCACCGAGCCGTTGGACTCGCGCAGCGCCTCGCGGGTCTGCGCGTCCCACACGCCGAGCTTCTTCAGCTCGTCGATCAGGTACCCGTTGATCTGGAGGAACTCGCCGGACAGCGTCTCGCGCTTGAACAGGTTGGAGACCTGCGGCTCGATGCACTCGTAGACGCCGGCGATGGAGGCGATCGTGGCGGTGGGGGCGATGGCCAGGAGGAGGGAGTTGCGCATGCCGACCGACGCGATGCGTTCGCGCAGCGCCGCCCACCGCTCCGGCCACGTGAGCCGGACGTCGTAGTGGTCGGGGTGCAGCACGCCGCGCGCCGTGCGGGTCTTCTCCCAGGCGGGGAGGGGCCCGTTGCGCTCGGCGAGGTCGGCGGACGCCTCGTACGCGGCGAGCATGATGCGCTCCTGGATCCGCGTGGACAGGGCCTTCGCCTCGGCCGAGTCGAACGGCAGGCGCAGCTTGAAGAAGACGTCCTGGAGGCCCATCGCGCCCAGGCCCACCGGGCGCCAGCGGGCGTTGGAACGGCCCGCCTGGTCGGTCGGGTAGAAGTTGATGTCGACGACGCGGTCGAGGAACGTGACGGCCGTGCGGACCGTCTCGTCGAGGCGCTCCCAGTCGATGTCCCGGCCCTCGACGTCCACGAGGGCGCCGAGGTTCACGGACCCCAGGTTGCAGACGGCCGTCTCCCCGTCGTCCGTCACCTCCAGGATCTCCGTGCAGAGGTTGGAGGAGTGGACCGTGTGGCCGGGCTCCGCCGTCTGGTTGGCGGTGCGGTTGGCGGCGTCCTTGAAGGTCAGCCAGCCGTTGCCGGTCTGCGCGAGGGTGCGCATCATGCGGCCGTACAGATCGCGGGCCGGGATGGTCCGCTGGGCCTTCCCCTCGGCCTCGGCCCTGCGGTACGCGGCGTCGAACTCCTCGCCCCACAGGTCGACGAGCTCGGGCACGTCGGCCGGCGAGAACAGCGACCACGGCTGGTCCGCGTTGACCCGGCGCATGAACTCGTCCGGGATCCAGTGCGCGAGGTTCAGGTTGTGGGTGCGGCGCGCGTCCTCACCGGTGTTGTCGCGCAGCTCAAGGAACTCCTCGATGTCGGAGTGCCAGGTCTCCAGGTAGACCGCGGCGGCGCCCTTGCGGCGGCCGCCCTGGTTCACGGCGGCGACCGAGGCGTCCAGCGTCTTCAGGAACGGGACGATGCCGTTGGAGTGCCCGTTCGTGCCGCGGATCAGCGAGCCGCGGCTGCGGATGCGGGAGTACGAGAGGCCGATGCCGCCCGCGTGCTTCGAGAGGCGGGCGACCTGGTGGTACCGGTCGTAGATCGAGTCGAGCTCGTCCAGCGGGGAGTCGAGCAGGTAGCAGCTCGACATCTGGGGGTGCCGGGTGCCGGAGTTGAAGAGTGTGGGGGAGGAGGGCAGGTAGTCGAGGCGGCTCATCAGGCCGTAGAGAGCCTCCACCTCCTGAAGCGCGCGCAGGGAGTCGTCCTCCGCCAGACCCGCCGCCACGCGCAGCATGAAGTGCTGCGGGGTCTCGATGACGTGCCGGGTGATGGGGTGGCGCAGCAGGTACCGGCTGTGCAGGGTGCGCAGGCCGAAGTAGCCGAAGCGGTCGTCGCCCGCGAGGTCGATGAGCGCGTCGAGGCGCGCCGCGTGCACCCGTACGAACTCGGCCGTGCGGTCCGCGATCAGGCCCTCGCGGTGGCCGACCGCGACCGATTCGGTGAAGGACGTGACGCCCTGCGAGGCGGCCTCGGCGGCGACGGCACGGGCGAGCAGCCGGGCGGCGAGCCGGGAGTAGGCCGGGTCCTCGGAGATCAGCCCGGCCGCGGCCTCGGTGGCGAGATCGCGCAGCTCGGCCTCATCGGCCCGCGCCGAGCGGCCGCGCAGCGCGGCGGCCGCGATCCGGCCGGGGTCGGCGTCGGGGAGGTCGGCGGTCAGCTCGGTCAGGGTGCGCAGCAGGGCTGCACCCGGACCGTCCTCGGGGGTGGCTGAGACCGGTTCGGCGGGCGCGATGGTCACGTGGAGGCTCTCCCTCGCTCGGCTCGGGGCCTGCGGGGAGGAGGTGGCAGCGCGGGCGCGCGAAGGCGGGCCCTCGTCCACCGGCCCTTTCCGCGAGGCCCGGACGTCGTCGACGCCCGGGCCGGACGGCTCGGGCGTGCCGTCGACAGGTCATCGGACTCGCGCGGGCGCTTTTGTACGCCTACGCACACCGTTGCGGGACAGTTCCGGATTCGCACCGGATTCCCCTGCGGTGACAGCGAGAGCGAGCATACATGTTGTGCCGGGCTTTCGCGTCAGCCCCATATGTTGTGTCGGCCCGGTTCGGGAGTGGACCGGCTAGAGCTTCAACTCGTACGCCCGCAGCGTCACTTCCGGGATCGGGTCCCAGTCGCGCTCCGGGGTCCGGGTGAAGCCGAGGCGTTCGTAGAGCCGGTGCGAGGCCGTCGCCACGGGCTGCGTGCACAGCACCACGGCCTTCTTCCCGGCCGCCCGCGCCCGCTCGATCACGGCCTTCACGAGAGCCTCCCCGACGCCCTTGCCCCGCGCCTCGACCGCCACCGCGAGCATCCGGAACTCGGCCTCGCCGGGGCGCGAGACCTCCGCGTACGGGTGGTCGTGCGTGGGGACGTACGTGACGGCGCCGAGAATCCGGCCCTCCGGGCCCTCGGCGACGAGGACCTCGGCCTGCTGCGCGCGCTTCTCGACGTCGCGCAGCTCGGCGGCGTACCAGTCGTTCTCGCCGTCCGCGAGGAGCCCGCTGCCGAGATAGGCGCGGGCAATCAACTCGCCGAGGGCGGCGTACTCTTCGGGGCGCACAGTTCTGATCACGTCGTCATGGTTACGTGACGTGCGGCGGTGGTCGCAATGCTTTCCCGAAAATGCCTCGGGCCCCTCCATCAGGGAGGGGCCCGAGAGGTGTCCGTACGGGTGACTAGTGGCCGGAGCCCGCGCCGACCTTCGGCAGGTCGACCTGGACGCCCTTGTCGCCCGCGTCGGCCGTGTAGTCCTCGGGGGCCGTCTCGTCGACGCCGTCGGGGGCGTTGAACGCCTTGAGGACGAAGGTCAGGACGACGGTGACGACGACGTTGAGGACGAACGCCGTCATGCCGATGTAGCCGATCTGGCCGATGCCGGGGATCTCCGCCGACGAGCCGCCGAAGTGCTTCTGCGTCGGCGACGCGACACCGTACGCGGCGAGCGTGCCGTACACCATGCCGACGGCCCAGCCGGCGAGCAGCGCCCAGCGGTGGAACCAGCGCGTGAACAGGCCGCCGACCAGCGCCGGGAACGTCTGGAGGATCCAGATGCCGCCGAGCAGCTGGAAGTTGATCGCGACGGTCTTGTCCATGGTCAGGACGAAGGCCAGCGCGCCCACCTTCACGAGCAGCGACACCAGCTTGGAGACCTTGGTCTCCTGCGCGGCCGTCGCGTCCGGCTTGATGAAGTCCTTGTAGATGTTGCGCGTGAACAGGTTCGCCGCGGCGATGGACATGATGGCCGCGGGGACCAGCGCGCCGATGCCGATGGCGGCGAACGCGACGCCCGTGAACCAGTCGGGGAACATGTCCTCGAAGAGCTGCGGGATCGCCAACTGCCCGTTCTGCACCTTGATCCCGGCCGCGATGGCCATGAAGCCGAGCAGCGCGAGCAGGCCGAGCATCAGCGAGTACAGCGGCAGGATCGTGGTGTTGCGGCGGATCACGTTGCGGCTCTTGGAGGACAGCGTCGCCGTGATCGAGTGCGGGTACATGAACAGCGCCAGGGCGGAGCCGAGCGCGAGCGTCGCGTACGTCCACGTGCCCGAGGAGCCCGGCGCGAGTCCCGCGACGGGTTTGCCCGCCGCCTCGTTCGCGGCGTCGAACTTGTCGCCCGCCGCCGAGAAGATGTGCTCGAAGCCGCCCAGCTTGATCGGGATGTAGATGATGGCGACCGCGATCACGAGGTAGATCAGTCCGTCCTTGACGAACGCGATCAGGGCGGGCGCCCGCAGGCCGGAGGAGTACGTGTACGCGGCCAGCACGCCGAAGGCGAGCAGCAGCGGCAGGTCCTTGATGAACCAGTTGGTGTTCTCGCCGCCGCCGACGCCCATCACGTCCAGGACGGCCTGGATGCCGACCAGTTGGAGCGCGATGTACGGCATCGTGGCGAGGATGCCGGTGATCGCGACCGCGAGCGAGAGCCCCTTGGAGCCGAAGCGGCCGCGCACGAAGTCGGAGGTCGTCACGTAGCCGTGCTTGTGCGAGACCGACCACAGGCGCGGCAGGAAGGTGAAGATCAGCGGGTACACGAGGATCGTGTAGGGCACCGCGAAGAAGCCGGCGGCGCCGGCCGCGTAGATCGCCGCGGGGACGGCGACGAAGGTGTACGCGGTGTAGAGGTCGCCGCCGAGCAGGAACCAGGTGATCCAGGTGCCGAACGAGCGGCCGCCGAGGCCCCATTCGTCCAGCGAAGCCTCGTTCTCGGCCTTCCGCCAGCGCGCGGCGAGGAAGCCCATGACCGTGACGGCCACGAAGAAGAAGATGAAGACGGTGAGCGCGACACCGTTGACGCCGCCGTTCACGCGCCCGTCCCTTCGGAAGTGACCTTACGGGCGCGCTGGTCGCGCTGCCACAGCTTGTACGCGATCATCGTGAGCGCGGTCGAGATGAGCACCCAGAGCATCTGGTACCAGTAGAAGAACGGGATGCCGATGAGGGTCGGTTCGACCTTGGCGTACGAGCTGACCCAGAGCATCGCGACGAACGGTGCGACCAGACAGAGTGCAATGATCACGCGGACCGGCGTGACCACCGGTTGTTTCACTTCAGGCGCATCGGACATTCGCGGTTCCGTTCCCCTCGCTGATCAGAGATCCCACTTATCTCATGCTTAACGTGCGGGAAATCTAAGCGAGAGTCTTGATCTATGGAACCCCCGTCCGGATAACGGACGTGCCCAAAGGCCCGTTCAGCAGCAGCGGAACCCCTGCCGGGGATCCGCTTCCTGCCGGTCCGTCCGCATGCGCTCGAAGTCGCGCCGGGACGGCACGGGCGCACCGGGGTGGGTCTCCCCGACGTGCGCCACGTACCGCTCGTACGCGCTCTCGTCCGTCAACTCCCGGACGAACCACCGCACATACCTAGCCACCCGTAGCACTGCCGACGCCGGCATCGCGCGCCTCCGCCTTCTCTTCCTGCGTGGGGACGAGCCCGGCCGGTGCCACCAGCGTGGACTCGACGTACGGCGCCTCGCTCAGCTTGGACGACTGCGGGTTCCGTACGTGCTTCACGCATACCCGCAGCGCGTCGAGAACCACCACGACGATGAGGAGCGCGAGCGCGGCCGAAAGGACGCCGTCCACCGTGGAGTTGGTCACCACGGTGTGCATGTCGTCCATGGTCTTCGCGGGCGGCAGCACCTTCCCGGCGTCGATGGCGTCCTGGTAGTTCGAGCGCTGCTGGAAGAAGCCGACGCGCGGATCGGACGAGAACACCTTCTGCCAGCTGGCGGTCAGCGTCACGACGGTGTCCCAGATCAGCGGAACCCCGGTGATCCAGGCCCACTTGAGCCGCCCCGACTTCACGAGCAGGGTCGTGCAGACGGCGAGGGCGACCGCGGCGAGGAGCTGGTTGGAGATACCGAAGATCGGGAAGAGCTGGTTGATCCCGCCGAGCGGCTCGTGCACGCCGACCCACAGGAAGTAGCCCCACAGACCGACGACGACGGCGCTGGTGAGGAGGAGGCCCGGCTTCCAGCTGATGTTCCTGAAGGGCTTGTAGACGTTGCCGAGCATGTCCTGGAGCATGAAGCGGCCCACGCGGGTGCCCGCGTCGAGCGCGGTCAGGATGAACAGCGCCTCGAACATGATCGCGAAGTGGTACCAGAAGGAGCGCAGGCCGCCCCCGGTCACCTGCGAGAAGATCTCCGATACGCCGACGGCGAGGGTGGGTGCGCCGCCCGTACGGGACAGCAGGCTCGACTCCTCGACGTTCTTCGCGGCCTGCGCGAGTTCCGCGGGTGAGATCGAGTACCCGAAGTTCGCGACGGCCTGGGACGCGGACTGCACGCTGTCGCCGATGACCCCGGCGGGCGCGTTCATCGCGAAGTACAGGCCGGGGTCGATGATCGAGGCGGCGACCAGCGCCATCACGGCCACCGAGGACTCCATCAGCATGGAGCCGTAGCCGATCATCCGGACCTGCGTCTCCTTCTGGATCATCTTCGGCGTCGTGCCGGAGGAGATCAGCGCGTGGAAGCCGGAGAGCGCGCCGCACGCGATGGTGATGAAGACGAAGGGGAAGAGCGAGCCCGCGAAGACCGGCCCGTCGCCGCGCGAGGCGAAGTCGGTGACCGCGTCCATCTTCAGGGTCGGCAGCGCGACGACGACACCGATGGCGAGCAGCCCGATGGTGCCGAGCTTCATGAACGTCGACAGGTAGTCGCGCGGCGCGAGCAGCATCCACACCGGCAGCACCGAGGCGACGAACCCGTAGATCACCATCCAGATCACGAGCGTCGAGGGCGCGAGCGTGAAGGTGTCCGCCCAGGAGGACTCGGCGACCCAGCGGCCCGCGACGAGCGCGAGCAGCAGCAGCGCGACGCCGATCAGCGACACCTCGGACACCCGTCCGGGGCGCAGCACGCGCAGGTAGAAGCCCATGAGCAGGGCGATCGGGATGGTCATCGCGATGGAGAAGGTGCCCCAGGGCGAGGCCGCCAGCGCGTTCACCACGACCAGGGCGAGCACCCCGAGCAGGATGATCATGATGGCGAACGCGGCGACCAGGGCGGCCGCCCCGCCGAACGGGCCGATCTCCTCGCGCGCCATCTGCCCGAGCGAGCGCCCGTCGCGCCGCGTCGAGAAGAACAGCACGACCATGTCCTGGACGGCGCCCGCGAAGATCACGCCGACGATGATCCAGATGGTGCCGGGCAGATACCCCATCTGCGCCGCGAGCACGGGTCCCACCAGCGGTCCCGCACCCGCGATGGCCGCGAAGTGGTGCCCGAGGAGCACGCGCCGGTCGGTGGGGTGGAAGTCGATGCCGTTGTTGAGCCGCTCGGCGGGCGTGGCCCGCTTCGCGTCGACCTTGAGCACCCTGTTCGCGATGAACTTCGCGTAGAAGTGGTAGGCGATGGCGTACGAACCGAGGGCGGCGGCCACCATCCACGCGGCGGAGACCTCCTCGCCGCGGGAGAGCGCGAGTACGGACCAGCCGGCCGCGCCCACCAGGGCGACGACGGTCCACAAAACGATGGTTCTAGGAGAAGCGGTACGCACCGGTCTGTCCTCCCCGTCCATGCGACGACGGGAGGACCGTAAGCCAGAGGGTGTGAGCCGCGCTACACCGCGTGCGGGAAAGCGTCTGCTCCGTTACCGGGCGGGGGAGTTGGGCCCGCTCGGCCGGCTAGTCCGTCGGCCGCTTCAGCCGCGCCACGAACTTGTACCGGTCGCCGCGGTAGACCGACCGCACCCACTCCACCGGCTGCCCCGAGCCGTCGATCGAGTGGCGGGAGAGCATCAGCATCGGCAGGCCCACGTCCGTGCCGAGCAGGCCCGCCTCGCGCGGGGTGGCGAGGGAGGTCTCGATGGTCTCCTCGGCCTCGGCGAGGCGTACGTCGTAGACCTCGGCGAGGGCCGTGTAGAGGGAGGTGTACTTGGTGAGGCTGCGGCGCAGCGCCGGGAAGCGCTTGGCCGACAGGTGCGTGGTCTCGATCGCCATCGGCTCTCCGCTGGCGAGGCGCAGACGCTCGATGCGCAGGACGCGGCCGCCCGTGCCGATGTCGAGGAGCTGCGCGAGCGTCTCGTCGGCGGTGACGTAGCCGATGTCGAGCAGCTGCGAGGTCGGTTCAAGGCCCTGGGCGCGCATGTCCTCGGTGTACGAGGTGAGTTGGAGCGCCTGGGAGACCTTGGGCTTGGCGACGAAGGTGCCCTTGCCCTGGATGCGCTCGAGCCGGCCCTCGACCACGAGCTCCTGGAGCGCCTGGCGGACGGTGGTGCGGGAGGTGTCGAACTCGGCGGCGAGCGTGCGCTCGGGCGGGACCGGGGTGCCGGGCGGCAGCGTCTCCGTCATGTCGAGCAGATGCTTCTTGAGGCGGTAGTACTTGGGCACGCGTGCGGTACGGACGGGCGCCCCGCTCTCGTTCTCCGCACTGCTGACGTCGGTGCTCATGCTCCGCCTTCCCGGCTCCGGTGCCGATGCGACCGACGTCCCGTCGGCCACGGCTCACATCGTGGCACGGCTCGCTCGGAGGAACTCCCTTTGAGCCTTCTCGCACGCACCGTGATCCCTTCTTATACCGCCCGGTGACCGTCTGGTCTAGTCCACCCGCCGGAGTTGCCCGAGGGGCCCAACGACCTTGCCCTGTCTGGCGGGTGTCGTTCCGATAACGGACCCGGAGGCCCTTCTCGTCGACCCTTGACAGCCCTATTGGTCTGGGCCAAGCTCCCGGTACTGGTCTACACCATTAAAGATCAGGTCCCAGTCCCGCGTGCACTACTCGTCGTATGCGCCGCTGTGGGTGGGGGGTTGCTGGATCCCTGAGGAGGGTGACGTGAAGCGCAAGCTCATTGCGGCCATCGGCGTCGCGGGCATGTTGGTCTCGATCGCGGCCTGTGGCGGCGACAGCGAGGACGACGGGAAGAAGGCGGGGCCCGAGAGCTTCAAGGGGCAGACGCTGACGGTCTGGGCCATGGACGGCTCCACGCCGGCGAAGTGGACCAAGGACCTCCAGGCCGCCTTCGAGAAGAAGACCGGCGCGAAGCTGAAGTTCGAGACCCAGAAGTGGGACGGCATCCAGCAGAAGATCACCACCGCGCTCTCCGAGACCACCCCGCCGGACGTCATCGAGGTCGGCAACACGCAGACCCCGGCCTACGCGGCCACCGGCGGCCTCGCCGACCTGAGCGACCTCAAGAAGGAGATCGGCGCGGACTGGACCGAGTCCGTCTCCAAGTCCTCCGTCTACGAGGGCAAGCAGTACGCCGCGCCGTGGTACTTCGCCAACCGCGTCGTCGTCTACAACAAGAAGATCTGGGCCGACGCGGGCATCAAGGACACCCCGAAGACCCGCGACGAGTTCCTCAAGGACCTCGCCACGATCGACAAGAAGACCGACGCCGAGCCGATCTACCTGCCCGGCCAGAACTGGTACTTCTTCGACGGCCTGACCATCGGCCAGGGCGCCGACCTGGTGAAGAAGGAAGGCGACAAGTACGTCTCCAACCTCGCCGACCCCAAGGTCTCCGCCGCCATGGAGATCTACAAGAAGTACGCCGCCCACTCCAAGGCCCCCAAGGACAAGGACGAGGCCACCCCGCAGCAGGCCGAGGTCTTCGCCAAGGGCAAGACCGGCGCCTTCATCGGCATGGGCTGGGAGGCCGGCACGGCCGTCGCCGCCAACAAGAAGATCGAGAAGGACATCGGCTACTTCACGATCCCGGGCGAGACGGCGGACAAGCCCGAGGGCGTCTTCCTCGGCGGCTCCAACTTCGCGGTCGCCGCGGGCAGCAAGAAGCAGGAGCTCGCCAAGGAGTTCCTGAAGCTGGCCCTGGGCGACAAGTTCGAGGGCGCCCTCGCCAAGGAGAACGGCGTCATCCCGAACAAGAAGTCCCTGGAGACCAACCTCAAGGGCAACGAGGTCGCCGAGGCCGCCGCCCCGGCCGCCGAGTTCGGCGGCACCACGCCGCTGATCCCCGAGTGGGCCGCGGTGGAGAACACCCCGAACCCGATCAAGAACTACATGACCTCCGTGCTGAACGGTAAGTCGCCCGCAGCCGCCGCCAAGGCGGTCGAGGGCGAGATCAACAAGCGCCTCGCGCAGAAGAACTGAGCCGCACCGTGCCGGGGGAGGCGTCCACGCACCCCCGGCACGGACGCGCTCGACCGTACGGCGACGGAAGAAATGGCGAGTCATGTCAGTGCAGACCGAAGGCACGGACACGGCCGGGGCGACCGGTGTCCGCAAGTCCGAGGCGCCGCCCCCGCGTGAGCCGGAGAAACCGGCGAGGAAACGCGGCACAGCCCCCTACCTCCTGCTGCTGCCGGCGCTCGCGGCCACGCTGATCCTGCTCGGCTGGCCGCTGGTGAAGAACGGCCTGCTGTCGTTCCAGAACCTCAACCCGCGCCAGCTCATCCTCCACCTCACCGAGTGGAACGGCGTCGACAACTACACCGAGGTCCTCGGCAGCTCGGAGTTCTGGCGGGTCGTCCTGCGCTCCGTGATCTTCACCGCCGCCAACGTGGTGCTGATCATGCTGCTCGGTACCCTCGTCGGCCTGCTGCTCGCGCGGCTCGGCAAGCGGATGCGGCTGCTGCTCCTGTTCGGCCTCGTGCTGGCCTGGGCGATGCCGCTGCTCGCCGGCACCACCGTCTTCCAGTGGCTGTTCGCCCAGCGCTTCGGCGTCGTCAACGGCTTCCTGAACCAGCTCGGCTGGCACTCGATGGCCGACCACAACTGGCTCGACACCCAGTTCTCCACCTTCTCGGTGATCACGATCCTGATCGTCTGGCAGTCGATCCCGTTCGTCGCCATCAACCTCTACGCGGCGACGACCACTATCCCGAAGGAGCTGTACGAGGCCGCCTCCCTGGACGGCGCCGGAGGCTGGACCTCCTGGACCTCGGTGACCTGGCCGTTCCTCAAGCCCTTCCTGCTGGCCACGACGTTCCTCGAGGTCATCTGGGTCTTCAAGGCGTTCCCGCAGGTCTTCGCCATGAACGAGGGCGGACCCGACCGGCTCACCGAGACCCTGCCGATCTACGCCTTCGTCGAGGGCATGGGCAACCAGCACTTCGGCATGGGCGCGGCCATCTCGTTCCTGACCGTCCTGGTGCTGCTCGTCATCACCTCGTACTACCTGCGCATGGTGCTCAAGCAAGAGGAGGACGAGCTGTGAGGCGCTCACTCTTGGGACGCCTGTGGCCGGGGGCCACGGCCACGGCCCTCTTCGTGATCTTCGCGTTCCCCGTCTACTGGATGTTCGCCACGGCCTTCAAGCCGACCAACGACATCCTGACGGACAACCCGGTCTGGTTCCCCACGGACATCACGCTCGACCACTTCGACCGGGCCGTGCACGCCGACCACTTCTGGACGCTGGTGGGCAACTCGCTCACCGTGACGCTGCTCTCGGTGTCCATGTCCCTGGTCATCGCCCTGGTCGCGTCCTTCGCGCTCGCCCGGATGCGGTTCAAGGGACGGCGCGGCTTCCTGGTCGTCTTCATGCTCGCGCAGATGGCCCCGTGGGAGGTCATGGTCATCTCGATCTACATGATCGTGCGCGACAACGACATGCTGGACAGCCTGGTCCCGCTGACCGTCTTCTACACGATGATGGTGCTGCCCTTCACGATCCTGACGCTGCGCGGCTATGTCGCCGCGGTGCCCAAGGAACTGGAGGAGTCGGCGATGGTCGACGGCTGTACCCGCACACAGGCCTTCATCAAGGTGATCTTCCCGCTGCTCGCGCCCGGCCTGATGGCCACGTCGCTCTTCGGCTTCATCACCGCCTGGAACGAGTTCCCGCTCGTGCTGATCCTCAACAAGAGCGTCGAGAAGCAGACCCTGCCGCTGTGGATCTCGCAGTTCCGCACCGCCTTCGGCGACGACTGGGGTGCGACGATGGCGGCGTCCTCGCTGTTCGCCCTCCCCATCCTCGTCCTCTTCGTCTACCTCCAGCGCAAAGCCGTCAGCGGCCTCACCGCCGGCGCCGTGAAGGGATAACGCCACCAGATGACGACATTGACACGTGGTACCGACACTCTGACGCGCGACGCCCTGACCGTCCTTCAGCCCGGGTTCACCGGTACGTCGGCTCCGGACTGGCTGCTGCGCCGGCTCGGCGAGGGTCTTGCGTCGGTCGGGCTGTTCGGGCGCAACATCGCGACGCCGGAGCAACTGGCCGCCCTCACCGCCCAGCTGCGGTCCGAGCGCGACGACGTCCTGGTCGCCATCGACGAGGAGGGCGGCGACGTCACGCGCCTGGAGGTGCGTACGGGCTCGTCCTTCCCGGGCAACCACGCGCTCGGCGCGGTCGACGACGCGGCGCTGACCCGCGCGGTCGCCGCCGAGCTCGGCCGCCGGCTCGCCGAATGCGGGGTCAACCTCAACTGGGCGCCCTCCGCGGACGTCAACGCCAACCCCGACAACCCGGTGATCGGCGTGCGTTCCTTCGGCGCGGACACCGCCCTCGTGGCCCGGCACACCGCCGCGTACGTCGAGGGCCTCCAGTCCGCGGGCGTCGCCGCCTGCGCGAAGCACTTCCCGGGCCACGGGGACACGGCGGTCGACTCGCACCACGACGTGCCGCGCATCGATGTCGGTCCGGACGTGCTGCACGCCCGTGACCTCGCCCCGTTCCGCGCGGCCATCGCGGCGGGCTCGCGGGCCGTGATGAGCGCCCACATCCTGGTGCCCGCGCTCGACCCGGAGTACCCGGCAACGTTGTCGCGTCGCATCCTCACGGGCCTGCTGCGCGAGGAGTTCGGCTACGAGGGCCTGATCGTCACGGACGGCATGGAGATGAAGGCCATCTCCGCCACGTACGGCATCGAGCGCGGCAGCGTCCTCGCCATCGCCGCGGGCGCCGACGCGATCTGCGTGGGCGGCGGGCTCGCCGACGACGACACGGTGCTGCGGCTGCGGGACGCCCTCGTGGGCGCGGTGCGCTCCGGCGAGCTTCCGGAGGAACGCCTCGCGGACGCGGCGACGCGGGTCCGCGCGCTGTCGAAGTGGGCGACGGCCTCGGCCCGCACCGGCACCGTGGAGGGCAACCCCGAGGTGGGGCTCGACGCGGCGCGCCGCGCGGTCACGGTGGCCCGCGCGGGGCACGGGGCGCCCGTATCGGGACCCGTGCACGTGGCGGCCTTCACGCCCGTGGCCAACATCGCGGTCGGCGACGAGACCCCCTGGGGCGTCGCCGCCGAGCTCGAACGACTGCTGCCCGGCACCACCACCGGCTCCTACACCGGTCCCGACGCGGGGTCCGCCGCCCTGGCCGCCGCGGGGGAGCGGCGAGTGGTGGCGGTGGTCCGCGACGAGCACCGCCACCCGTGGATGGCCCGGGCCCTGGACGACCTGCTGGCCGCCCGCCCGGACACGGTGGTCGTGGAGATGGGAGTGCCCCAGGCCGCACCGCGCGGCGCGCTGCACATCGCGACGCACGGGGCCGCGAGGGTGTGCGGGGTCGCTGCCGCTGAGGCGATCGTCGGGGCTTGAGGTGTCGCCGCCTTGGGCAATCTGCCGCCAGGGCCGGCAGGGTGGGCAAGGCGGCACCCCGGCGCGGGCAGCGCCCTCGGCAGGCGCCCACCCCGGCACCCCCGGGCACACGCAACGGTGCCGGTCACCCCGAGCGGGGCGACCGGCACCGTTGTACGTGCGGCAGACCTACAGCCCCTGCCACTCCGGCTTGTTGGCGTACGTGTGCCGGAAGTAGTCCGCGAGCTTCAGCTTCGACGCGGCCGCCTCGTCGACCACGACGGTCGCGTGCGGGTGCAGCTGCAGCGCGGAGGCCGGCACCACGGAGGCGACCGGGCCCTCGACGGTCGCGGCGACCGCGTCCGCCTTGCCCTCACCGGTGGCGAGCAGCACCAGGTGCCGCGCCTCCAGGATCGTCCCGATGCCCTGCGTGATCACATGCCGCGGCACCTGGCTCAGGTCCCCGTCGAAGAACCGCGCGTTGTCCGCGATGGTCTGCTCGGTCAGCGTCTTGATCCGGGTCCGCGAGGCGAGCGAGGAGCACGGCTCGTTGAACCCGATGTGCCCGTCCGTGCCGATGCCCAGCAGTTGCAGGTCCACGCCCCCGGCCTCGACGAGCGCGTTGTCGTAGGCCTCGCAGGCGGCCTGCACGTCGGCGGCGCTGCCGTCGGGCCCCATGAACGCCGCCTCGCTCAGTCCGAGCGGCTCGACGACCTGCCGCAGCACGGTCGCCCGGTACGACTCGGGGTGCCCGGTCGGCAGCCCCACGTACTCGTCGAGCTGGGCGATCCGCGCCTTCGACGCGTCGACCGCACCGGCGCTCACCTGGGCCGCCAACGCCTCGTAGATGGGCAGCGGAGTCGAGCCGGTGGCCACGCCGAGCAGTGCGTCGGGCTTGCGACGCAGCAGCTGGGCCATGGCCTCGGCGATCAGCTCGCCACCTGCCTTGGCGTCCGGAACGATCACAACTTCCACGCTGGGCCTGCCGTTCTGGTCAGAGGGGACGGGATGACATGTGGTATAGACCAATCTAACAGAGCGCGACCCCTCGGTCAGGCCCTTCACCACACCTCTTCGTCCATGCTCGGCGCTGCGCCGGAGCCCGGCACCTCGAAGCGCCCGGTGGGCGGCCCGGGCACCCCGAGGCCACAGTGGAAGGTGCCAGGGGCCCTCGATCCCCGCCCGGCCCCCCGTCGCCCCACCGGAGGTGCCCGTATGAACGCCACTCCGTCCGACCCGGAGCGCCCCGGCCGGATCATGACGCGGGAGATGCGCGAGCAGCCCGACGTGCTCCGGCGACTCCTCGACACGGGCGCCCCGCACATCCGGGACGTGGCCCGCCGGGTCGCCGACCGCGCCCCCCGCTTCGTCCTGCTCACCGCCCGCGGCACCTCCGACCACGCCGCGCTCTACGCCAAGTACCTGCTCGAAATCCGGCTGGGCCTGCCCTGCGGGCTCGCGTCGATGTCCACCACGACGGCCTACGGCGCCCGCCCCGATCTGCGCGACGTCCTGGTGATCACGGTCAGCCAGTCCGGCGGCTCACCCGACCTGGTCGCCTCGACGAAGGCGGCCCGCGAGGCCGGCGCGATCACCCTCGCCGTGACCAACAACCCGGACTCCCCGCTGGCCGCCGTCTCCGAGCACCACATCGACATCATGGCCGGGCCCGAGAAGGCGCTGCCCGCGACGAAGACGTACACCGCCTCGCTGCTCGCCCTGTACCTCTTCGTGGAGGGCCTGCGGGGCGGCGACGGGGCGGCCGCCGCCGTGCTGCCCGACCACGCCGACCGGATCCTGGCCCGCCAGGACGAGGTCCGCACCCTGGCCGCCCGCTACCGCTTCGCCGGGCGCATGGTGATCACCTCCCGCGGCTACGGCTATCCGACCGCCAAGGAAGCCGCCCTCAAGCTGATGGAGACCAGCTACATCCCCGCCCTCGCGTACTCCGGCGCCGATCTGCTGCACGGCCCGCTCGCCATGGTCGACAACATCTCCCCGGTGATCGCCGTGGTCACCGACGGCCGGGGCGGGGAGGCCCTCCAGCCCGTCCTCGACCGGCTGCGCGGGCGCGGCGCCGATCTGATGGTGGTCGGCCCCGAGGCCCAGGTGGCCCGCGCCTCCGCCGGTTTCGTGCTGCCGACCGAAGGGGTGGCCGAGGAGGTCCAGCCGGTGCTTGAGATCCTCCCGCTCCAGCTCCTCGCCTACGAGGTGACCATCGCCCGCGGCCAGGACCCCGACGCCCCGCGCGCCCTCGCGAAGGTGACGGAGACCCGATGATGAACCGACCGGGCCCGGCACTCGTGCAGAGGGACGTACGTTGTAGTGGTGGGAGTGGGAGAAACCCACGACAACAAACCTTCGCGCACGCATGGACATACAAGAATGGTCTAGTCCACAATGCGTAATTGAGACCTCCGCCCTCCCCGCACAGGAGGACGGACAGAGGACCCGACGCTCTCTGCCCTGACCGCGTCGGATCCTCGATCGGCAGCCGGGACCGCACACCTGGAAGCCGGTGCACCTGAAGGGCTGCGGTGCCAGGGAAAGGGCTGAGGGTCCCTACCCCCGGCGCCGCGGCCCGTCGGTCTTTCCGGACCCCGGAGCTTGTCGGACTCCGGAGCTTTTCGGACCCCCGCGCCCCGGCGGTTAAGCTCGGCTCGTGCCCTCCATGAACGATCTCGTCCGCCAGCACACCGCCCTCGGTGACTCCGATCTCGAGTGGCTGCATCTGCTGGTCTCGGAGTGGCAGTTGCTCTCCGACCTCTCCTTCGCCGACCTCGTCCTGTGGGTCCCCACCCACGACGGCACGCGATACGTCTCCGTGGCCCAGATGCGGCCCAACACCGGTCCGACGTCCTACCAGGACGACATGGTCGGCCACCTCGTCCCGCGCGGCCGCCGCCCCATGCTGGACGTCGCGCTCGACGAGGGCCGCATCGTGCGCGAGGGCGACCCCGAGTGGCGCGAGGAGGTCCCGGTGCGGGTGGAGTCCATCCCCGTACGCAGGGAGGGCCGGGTCCTCGGCGTCATCGCGCGCAACACCAACCTGCTGACCGTCCGCACGCCCTCGCGCCTGGAGCTGACCTACCTCCAGTCGGCCTCCGACCTCGCCCAGATGATCGCGGCCGGCAGCTTCCCGTTCCCGGACCAGCAGGTCGACATGGACGCCTCCCCGCGCGCGGGCGACGGCCTGATCCGGCTCGACGCGGACGGCGTGGTCCAGTACGCCTCGCCCAACGCCCTGTCCGCGTACCACCGGTTGGGCTTCCAGGCCGATCTGGTCGGCCACCACCTCGGCACGACGACGGCCGAACTCGCCCCGTCGCGCGGCCCGGTGGACGAGGCGCTCGCCAAGGTGGCCAGCGGCTGGGCGCCGCGCGAGTTCGAGATCGAGGGCGAGGAGGGCTCGATCCAGCTGCGCGCCATCCCGCTCAAGCCCAAGGGCCCGCGCATCGGTTCGCTGGTCCTGCTGCGCGACGTCACCGAACTGCGTCGCCGCGAACGCGAGTTGATCACCAAGGACGCGACCATCCGGGAGATCCACCACCGGGTGAAGAACAACCTCCAGACGGTCGCCGCCCTGCTCCGCCTCCAGGCCCGCCGCATCGGGTCCGACCGGGGGCGCGAGGCCCTGGAGGAGGCGGTCCGCCGGGTCGGCTCCATCGCGATCGTGCACGAGACGCTCTCCCAGAACCTGGACGAGCGCGTGGAGTTCGACGAGATCGCCGACCGGGTGCTCGCCATGGTGGCGGAGATCTCGCCGGGCCAGGTGGTGGGCCGGCGCACCGGTCACTTCGGCATCCTCGACGCCGAGGTGGCGACCCCGCTGTCCATGGTCCTCACCGAGGTGTTGCAGAACGCGCTGGAGCACGGCTTCCGGCAGGGCGACACCGGCACCGTCGAGGTCTCGGCCGTGCGCGGCGGCACCAGCAAGGAGGCCCGCCTCCTGGTCACCGTCCAGGACGACGGCGTCGGGCTGCCCGAGAACTTCGACCCGAAGCGCGCCGGGAACCTGGGACTGCAGATCGTACGCACATTGGTGGAGGGCGAGTTGGGCGGAACGTTCGACATGGTGCCCGCACCGGAGCGCGGCACGCAGGTCATCCTCGACATTCCCGTACGCAGCAGCAAATAGCCGTACGAGGCACGCGCGGTGCCGGAACGGCAGGGCCCGAACACAGCAGTGAGCCCCGGACCGTCGTACGGTCCGGGGCTCACTGCTCGCGTTGCTCGGGTCATGTCCCGGGCTGAGCCTGGGGGAGCATCGGGGGTACTGCGCGCTGCGGCTCGGGGGCGGGAGATGCGTACTCGATGTACGCGCCGCCGGGCTCAGGCTCGTGGGGGGTGGGCTGTCAGGCGGAGGCCTGACGGGCCCGGTTGCGAGCGGCGCGGCGCTTCATCGCGCGGCGCTCGTCCTCGCTGAGGCCACCCCAGACGCCGGAGTCCTGGCCGGACTCGAGCGCCCACTGCAGGCACTGCTCCATGACGGGGCAGCGGCGGCAGACGGCCTTGGCTTCCTCGATCTGCAGCAGCGCAGGACCGGTGTTGCCGATGGGGAAGAAGAGCTCGGGGTCTTCCTCGCGGCAAACGGCGTTGTGACGCCAGTCCATGGCTGCTACCTCTCCTTGGTATTACGTGCAAGTTGCTTGTGAATGTGAACGCTTTCACGAATCCCTCAACAAGTGAACCGGACGAACGTCACATCTGCGACGGATGTCCGTTGCTTTGAGGAGGGGATTCGGGCTCTCTGTGGGGCCGATGTTTCGGGCCGTCCCGAGCGCCATGTAGAGATTCGCAAACCTCGGCGGCGGATACAACCCCTTCCGGAAAGTTTTTTTTGATTCCTCGGTGTCGGCTAGGTCACAGCCGTACTTCCATGGGGTGGATGCCAGCCCAAACGTTCGAGATGAAGGACTTTAGTCTCTTCCACTCACACAATCACACGCAGTGCACGGCGTACGCCTGTGAACGTCACGCTGGTCCGCAGTCCCAGGTGGTCACCGTCCATCTGAAGGGGCAGGGGCGCCTTCGAATGCAAGGTGAAGTCGGTCAGGTCGTGGAGCGTGACCGCGTTCTTTCCGTGCGGGCCGCGTTCGGGTGTCGAAGCCAGCAGCTGGGTGCCGTAGCGGGCCACCGCGGGAGTGGAGAGTTTCTTGAGTCCCAGCACGTCAAGGCCGGTGTCGAAGGACGCCTGGGGCGTCGGGTACAGCGGCCGGTTGCCCAGGAAGGACCACGGCGACGTGTTGCTGACTATGGAGACGACGAGATCCGTGACCGGATCCTCGCCCGGCCGTTCGAGCGTGATCGTGCCGTGCCGGCGGTCGGCCTCGCCGAGGAACTGGCGCACCACCTGTCGCACGTACAGGGCATGCGTCGAACGCTTGCCGCGCTCCCGCTGCTGCTCGACCCGGCCGACCACGCCCGCGTCGAAGCCGAGGCCCGAGGCGAACGTGAACCAGCGGGACGGTACGCCCTCGTCTTCCGTGCCCGCGGTGCCCGAGGCGAGACCGAGGCCCACCGTGCGCCGCCGGCCCTCGCGGAGGGCGTCCAGAAGCTGTCCCGTGGCCTCCACGGGGTGGTTCGGCAGCCCGAGGGCGCGCGCGAAGACGTTCGTGGAGCCGCCGGGGACGACGGCGAGGCCGGGCAGCCGGTCGAGGTCGGGGCCGTGGTGCAGCAGGCCGTTCACGACCTCGTTGACCGTGCCGTCGCCGCCGAGGGCGACGACCAGCTCGATGTCCTTGCTCTCCGCGGCCTGCCGGCCGAGGTCGCGCGCGTGGCCCCGGTACTCGGTGGTGACGGCCTCGAGCTTCATCTCGCTCGCCAACGCGTGGATCAGCACATCACGCGTGCGCGCGCTGGTGGTGGTTGCCGCCGGATTGACCACGAGGAGTGCACGCATGCAAGGCAGCGTACCCAGCGCCCTTGATCGGGCCCAGACCGAGGTGGGCGTCGGGGGAGGGTTCGCGCGGTTTGCGCACGGGGTCCGGGCTTCGGGACGGCATCGGCGGGCGGCTACGCTGCAAAGGTGACCTCAGAGCAGAATCCCGCCCCCGAGCCCGACGAAGACGACACCCCGCGACCCGGCCGGCTGACCGCCGCCGCGGCCCTCGCCGGGCTCGAAGGGCTCGCGCTCCTCGCGGGCGGCGCCTACATGCTGATCGCCGGTCTCGCGGGGCATCCCGACAACCCGGAGCAGGCCGTCACCGGCGGTGTCACACTCATCGTGCTCGCGCTGCTCCCGCTGTTCGCCGCGCGCGGACTGCTCGCCCGCAAGAGCTGGAGCCGCGGCCCCGCGATCATCACGCAGATCATGGCGCTGCCGGTCGCCTACACGCTGTTGCAGGCCGACAGCATGGCCATCGGGGGCGGCATCGCGCTCGCCGCCGTGTCGATCGCCGCGCTCGTGCTGCTCGTCAACCGGGAGACCACGCGCGCCCTGGGCATCCGTACGCCGGGGTCCTCCCAGTAGCTCGCGACGAGAAGGCGCCCGGAGCGAATCCGCTCCGGGCGCCTTCTCGCGTGCACAGGCGGCTCACTCCTCGACGAGGAGCCTGTCCCGGAGCTGGGCCAGCGTGCGGGCCAGGAGGCGGGAGACGTGCATCTGGGAGATGCCGACCTCCTGGGCGATCTGCGACTGCGTCATGTTCCCGAAGAACCGCAGCAGCAGGATGCGCTTCTCGCGCGGCGGCAGGTCCTCCAGGAGCGGCTTGAGGGACTCGCGGTACTCGACGCCCTCCAGCGCCTCGTCCTCGGACCCCAGCGTGTCCGCGACCGCCGGGGACTCGTCGTCCGTGTCCGGGACGTCCAGGGACAGCGTGGAGTACGCGTTGGCCGACTCCAGGCCCTCCAGGACCTCCTCCTCGGAGATGCCCAGCTTCTCGGCCAGCTCATGGACCGTGGGGGAGCGGCCGTTCACCTGGGACAGCTCCGCGGTCGCCGTCGTCAGGGCCAGGCGCAGCTCCTGGAGGCGGCGCGGTACGCGCACGGCCCAGCCCTTGTCGCGGAAGTGCCGCTTGATCTCGCCGACGACGGTCGGCGTCGCGTACGTGGAGAACTCCACGCCGCGCTCGGGGTCGAAACGGTCGACCGATTTGATCAGGCCGATCGTGGCGACCTGGGTGAGGTCGTCCAAAGGCTCGCCGCGATTGCGGAAGCGGCGCGCCAGATGCTCGACGAGCGGCAGGTGCATGCGGACGAGCTGATTGCGCAGCTCCGCGTACTCCGGGCTGCCGTCCTTCAGCGTGCGCAGCTGGATGAACATCGCCCGCGCGCCGCTGCGGTCCGTCGGATCGTGTCGGCCGTGCTGCTCACCGTGTCGCTCGTGATCGCTCATCAATCCCGCCCGTCGCGCGTCCGATCCCCCTGAGCCCCCGCGAAGTACGGCCCCCGGGGTCGGCGCTGCCTGCTGTGCCGCGTCGGTCGCCGGGTCCGCCGTGTCCGCAGCGTCCTCTGGGTGTGGCCGGGCCTGCTGCTCGGGGATGCCGGTGGTCGGCCGCTGCATCCCGCCCGTGCCGTCGGCCGGGAGATCCCGTGTGCCGCGCTTGTCGTCCCGCACCGGACCGTCCCCGTTCCTCACGTCGGGCCGGGGCCCGCGCCGCGCTTCTTGTAGAGGCTGATGGAGACGGTCTTGTCCTCGGCCACCGTGGAGTCGACCTGGCCCGCGAGGGCCGACAACACCGTCCACGCGAAGGTGTCGCGCTCAGGGGCCCGGCCGTCGGTCGTCGGCGCGGAGACCGTCACCTCCAAGGAGTCGTCGACCAGCCGGAACACGCAGCTGAGCACGGAGCCCGCGACGGCCTGCTGAAGCAGGATCGCGCAGGCCTCGTCGACAGCGATGCGCAGGTCCTCGATCTCGTCGAGGGTGAAGTCCAAACGCGCTGCGAGGCCGGCCGTCGCCGTACGCAGCACCGACAGGTAGGCACCCGCAGCCGGGAGTCGGACTTCCACGAAGTCCTGATTTCCGGGGTCGCCTGCGATCTGGGACACCCTCACCTCCAAGGTGGTACAAGCACTTTCGGGCTCCGGAGGCGTCGTCCCCCGGGTGATGCGCCACTTATATCTGCGGTGACGCTACCGCGCGCCCGACTTTCCTGTCCCGGGGACCCCCGGCCCGTTGCTGTCACTCATAGTAAGCCTACGGGTACGGACAGTGGCTAGAGGGTGTGCGGGCTCAATTGGAAAGAGCGGGCGCCGGTTTGAGTTACCCAGGCGTCAGTGGATCGAACCCCGCCGGGGCCGGGGATCCGTCGCGTCAGACGAGAATCGAGTCGACAAAGCACCAACGCCAGCTCTCACCAGGCTCGAAGGTGCGCATCACCGGATGGCCGGTCTCGGCGTGGTGGGCCGTCGCATGCTTGTACGGGGACGAGTCGCAGCACCCGACGTGACCGCAGACCAGACACAGCCGTAGTTGCACAGGGTGACTGCCGACGGCCAGGCACTCCAAGCAGGTCTCGCTCAGAGGCGCGGGCTCGGGGTGCGGCAACGCGGCGACGTGCGGGCACTCGTTCATGATGGCCAGGTTACGACGGCCGGCGCGGAGCAGGGCGGTGGAAGGCGGGTCATGGACGTATTGCCTTTGGTGGGACTGGTCGCCGCGAGTGCGGCGGTGGCGGGGGCGGCGCGCAGGACGCCCGTGCCCGCACCGCTGCTCCTGGTCGCCATCGGCCTGATCGCGTCCTACGTGCCGTGGGTCCCGGAGTACGTGCTCGACCCGCACATCGTGCTGCCGCTGATCCTGCCCCCGCTGCTGCACACCGCCGCTCTGGAGAGCTCCTACCTGGACCTGCGGGCGAACATCAGGCCCGTCGCGCTGCTCTCGGTGGGCTACGTCCTGTTCGCCACGCTCGCGGTGGGCTGGCTGGCGTACGAGCTGATCCCGGACCTGCCGCTGACGGCTGCGCTCGTCCTGGGGGCGGTGATCGCGCCGCCGGACGCGGTGGCCGCCACGGCGATCGCCCGGCGGGTGGGGCTGCCCTCCCGGATCACGACGATCCTCCAGGGCGAGTCCCTCGTGAACGACGCGACCGCGATCACCGCCTACAAGGTGGCGCTCGCCGCGGCGGTCGGGGAGGGTGCGAGCTGGGCGGGCGGGATCCAGGAGTTCCTGGTGGCGGCCGTCGGCGGGGTCGGCGTGGGGCTGCTCCTGATGGTGCCGCTGCACTGGTTGCGCACTCATCTGAAGGAAGCGCTGCTTCAGAACACGCTCTCGCTGCTGATCCCCTTCGTCGCGTACGCGGTCGCGGAGCAGGTCGGCGCCTCCGGGGTGCTCGCCGTCGTCACCGTGGCGCTCTACCTGGGGCACCGCTCCTGGCAGGTCGATTTCGAGACACGGCTCCAGGAGACTGCGGTGTGGAAGGTCGTCGCGTTCATCCTGGAGTCGTCGGTCTTCGCGCTCATCGGCCTCCAGCTGCGCGTCGTCCTCGAAGGCCTCGGCGAGTACAGCGTGTGGCAGGCCGTCCTGTACGCGGTCGGGGTGTTCGTCTTCGTGGTCGTCATCCGCTTCGTGTGGTCGTATCCGGCCACCTATCTGCCGTGGTGCATCTCGCCCCGCATCCGCGCGCGGGAGAGCGACACGGACTGGAAGCGGCCGCTGGTCGTGAGCTGGGCCGGCATGCGGGGTGTGGTGTCGCTGGCCATCGCGTTCTCCATCCCGCTGGTCACGGAGGACGGGGAGCCGTTCCCCTCGCGCAACCTGGTGCTCTTTTTGACCTTCACGACGGTCATCGGGACGCTCGTCGTCCAGGGGCTCACGCTGCCGCCGCTCATCAAGTGGCTGAAGCTGCCCGGCCGGGACGCGCAGGCCGAGACGCTCGCCGAGGCCCAGGCGCAGAACGCCGCATCCGTGGCCGCCGAGGAGCGCGTGGACGAGTTGATGCGCGACGAGCGCAACTGCCTGCCCACCCCGCTCCAGGACCGTCTGCGCACCGTTCTGGAGCGGCGCCGCAACTCGGTGTGGGAGCGGCTCGGGCAGGCCAACCCGGTGACCGGAGAGTCCGCCGACGACACGTACCGCCGCCTCGCGCGGGAGGCCATCGCGGCCGAGCGCGAGGTCTTCGTACGGATGCGGGACGAGCGGCGGATCGACGACGAGATGCTGCGGACGCTGCTGCGCAAACTGGACCTGGAAGAGGCCGCCGCCTACCGGGAGGTCGACGGCTGAGCGTCCTCGAAGGGGGCTCCCGTGATCACCGCCGCGAGCGTCGTGCCGCGTGGGAACGCGCCCTCTTCGGCGAGGGCGACAAGTGCGTACAGCGCTTTGGCGACATACAGGCGCTCGACGGGCACGCCGTGGCGAGTCTCGAAGTCCTCGGCGAACGCCGCGAGTTCCTCGGGCACGCGCGCGTAGCCGCCGAAATGGAACCGGTCCTCCACACGCCAGGTGCCCCGCGGCCCGCCGAACGCCGCCTCTTGCAGGGCGCGTACGTCGTCCGCCAGGAACCCGCCCTTGAGGACGGCGACGCCCACGGCGCGCTGGCCGGGGGAGAGTCCGGCGGCGAGCCCCGCGAGGGTGCCGCCGGTGCCGCAGGCGAGCGCGACGACGTCCGCCCGGCCGCGCAGTTCCCGGCCGAGGTCGGCGCAGCCCTGAACGGCGAGGGAGTTGCTGCCGCCCTCGGGCACCACGTACGCGTCCTCGGCACCCGCGGCGTCGAGGAGTCCGGCCAGCACGTCGGGTTCGGTCTTGCGCCGGTACGTCGACCTGTCGACGAAGTGCAGGCGCATCCCGTCGGCCGCGCAGCGGGACAGGGACGCGTTGAGCGGGCGGTCGGCCAGCTCCTGGCCGCGGACGACACCGATGGTGGGCAGGCCGATGAGACGGCCCGCCGCGGCCGTCGCCCGCAGATGGTTCGAGTACGCGCCTCCGAAGGTGACGATCGCCCGGCCCCGGGCCGCCGCCGCGTCGAGGTTCCGGGCGAGCTTGCGCCACTTGTTGCCGATCAGATCCGGGTGGATCAGGTCGTCCCGCTTGAGCAGCAGCCGCAGGCCGCGGCCCGCGAAGCGCTCGTCGTCGACCTCCACGAGGGGAGACGGGAGGCGAGGGTGCGGGCCGGAGCCGATGGGGCGGGACACCCGGCCATTGTCGGACATCAGGCCGAGTCCCCGCCCGCGCGACGGCGGGCGGCTACTTGAGCCGGTCCCCGATGCGCTTGCGCATCGACGACATCGTGAAGCCCTTGGGGTCGACCTTCCCCGGCTGCCACTCCAGGTGTCCGATGACCGAGCGCTCGGTCCAGCCGTGGTGGCGGCAGATCGCCGCGGCCGCCTTCTCGATGGCCTCCAACTGGGCGGCGGGCCACGGATCGTCGCCGTCGCCGAGGTTCTCGCACTCGAAGCCGTAGAAGCGGCTGTTGCCGTCCGTGTTCGCCTCGTTGTCGTGCGGCAGCCGCTTCTCCGCGATCACCGCGCGCAGCACGTCGTCGTCGCCCAGGCCCGCGTGGTTCGCCCGCCCGTAGCCGACCAGGTGGACGCGGCCGTCCTTCGTGATGACCCCGTGGCACAGGGGCCCCGGCAGGTTCGCGTGGCCGTCGCGGCAGATACGCACCGTGCTGGCGCTGCCGGAGGTGGCGGTGTGGTGGATCATCACCCCGTTCAACGGGCCCCAGTCGCCGATGTGATTGCGGTTGTGGTGCTGCCAGTCGCCGACTTCGACCACCGTCAGACCCTCGTCCTTGAGGGCCTTGATGAAACTGCTTGCGGACATGGGTGGGGCCACGGCCGCCTCCTTCGAAGAGCGGCGGCCGCCGACTGCGCACCGCCTCGTACGGTTCGCTTTTACCCGGAACCGCCGCTCAGCGACCTACTGTTCGCATAACGTGCACAAGGCTCGCGGCGCCGGCGGCCAGGTCGCTCAGCCGCGCAGGACGCCGTCCCCGTTCGCCGCGATGTGGGACTCGAGGGCCTGCAACGCCTGCTGCGTCGCCTGCGGGCTGCCGGTGCCCTTGCGCTCCGCGTAGTACGCCGCGCCCAGTCGCTTGAGCAGGTCGCCGCCCGCGCGCTGCGCCTGCACCTCGTCCAGCTTCTGCTTGCCCTGCGTCAGGCCGCGCTGCGCCTGCTCCTTGGCCCGGTCCATGAAGCCCGCCATGGTGATCACCCTTCGTCGTCTTTACCGTTTCCTGACCAACGCGCGCCGGGATCTTCGAGTTCCGCCCGGTGCCGCCGGATGGGTCGGAAGGGCGCGAGAACTGCCCGCCCAATGCCCCGCCCGTCCGCCATCCATTCCCCCTCATTTGTGTAATGGTGCGATCTCTCTCCGTGCTGAAAGGCTTGTCCTCGCAGGTCAGTTCATGATCGGGAGGGCATTGCACATGTCGGTAGGCGAAGAGGTCCGCGAGCAGACCCCCGGACCGCAGAAGAGTCTGGGTACGTCCGCGGCGCGGAACCTGGCCACGACCACCAAGTCCGCACCGCAGATGCAGGAGATCAGCTCCCGCTGGCTGCTGCGGACCCTGCCCTGGGTGGATGTGAAGGGCGGCACGTACCGGGTCAACCGACGGTTGAGCTACTCGGTGGGGGACGGACGCGTCACGTTCGTGAAGACGGGCGACGACGTCCGGGTCATCCCCGCCGAGCTGGGGGAGCTCCCCGCGCTGCGGGGCTTCGAGGACGAGGACGTGCTCGGCGAGCTCGCCCAGCGCTGCACCCAGCGGGAGTTCGCGGCAGGCGAGCTGCTCGCCTCGTTCGGCAGCCGGTCCGACGAGGTGTTCCTGCTCGCGCACGGCCGCGTCGAGAAGGTCGGCACCGGGCCCTACGGGGACGACGCGGTGCTCGGAGTGCTCGCCGACGGCGCCTACTTCGGCGATCAGGCACTGCTCGACCCCGAGAGCATCTGGGAGTACTCGGCGCGCGCGGCCACCGCGTGCACCGTGCTCACGCTGCCGCGCAGCGACTTCGAGCAGGTCGCCGAGCGCGCCGGGTCGCTGCGCGACCACCTCCAGGGCCTGCGCTCGCTGCCCCAGCAGCGGTCCAACACCTACGGCGAGAAGGCGATCGACCTCGCGGCGGGACACGTCGGGGAAGCGGTCCTGCCCGGCACGTTCGTCGACTACGAAGCCGCGCCGCGCGAGTACGAACTGAGCGTCGCCCAGACCGTGCTGCGCATCCACTCGCGCGTGGCCGACCTCTACAACCAGCCCATGAACCAGACGGAGCACCAGCTCCGGCTCACGGTCGAGGCGCTGAAGGAACGCCAGGAGCACGAACTCATCAACAACCGGGAGTTCGGCCTGCTCAACAACTGCGAGTACGAGCAGCGCCTGCAACCGCACGACGGCGTGCCGAGCCCCGACGACCTGGACGAACTGCTCAGCAGGCGGCGCGGATCCAAGCTGTTCCTCGCGCACCCGAAGGCGATCGCCGCGTTCGGCCGCGAGCTCAACAAGCGGGGCCTGGTCCCCGAGAGCATCGACGTCGGCGGGACCCGCATCCCGACCTGGCGCGGTGTGCCGATCTACCCGTGCAACAAGATCCCGGTCACGGAGGCGCGGACCACATCCATCATCTGCATGCGTACGGGCGAGGAGGACCAGGGCGTCATCGGACTGCGCCAGTCCGGCATCCCGGACGAGATCGAGCCCAGCCTGTCCGTGCGGTTCATGGGCATCAGCGAGCAGGCGATCATCTCGTACCTGGTGTCGACGTACTACTCGGCGGCGGTCCTGGTGCCCGATGCGCTCGGAGTGCTGGAGAACGTCGAGGTCGGCAGGTGGCGGTGACGAGCCGCGCCCCGTTCGCCGTGTCCCCGTCCGACCGGGCGGGTACACCGAGGAGGTACGCGCCCACCCGCAGCGGAACCGCCACCGTCCGCACCCTGTCAGGGGTGAGTCCATGACACAGCCGGCTGTGGAAGAGCAGACACGCGTGGCGGTGGAGACGACCGGTGCGGCCGCGGCGGAAGGGCCCGAGGCGCAGGAGGCGTCGGCGATCCTGGCGCAGGCCAGGGCCGCGGTCGACCCCGAGCTGCGGCGGGCGGTCGAGGCCCTGCCGGTCTCGATGCGCCGCGTCGCCCGCTACCACTTCGGCTGGGAGCACGCCGACGGCACGCCCGCCACGGAGAACGCGGGCAAGGCCGTGCGGCCCGCCCTCGTGCTCGCGGCGGTGCGGGCCCTGGGCGGGCGACCCGAGCGGGCGGTGCGGGCGGCGGCCGCCGTGGAGCTGACGCACAACTTCACGCTGCTGCACGACGACGTGATGGACCGGGACGCCACCCGCAGGCACCGGCCCACCGCATGGGCGGTGTTCGGGGACGCCGGTGCGATCCTCACGGGCGACGCGATACAGGCCCAGGCGCAGCGCATGCTCGCCGAGGAGGGGCACCCGGCGGCCTTCGCCGCGGCCGCCCGGCTCGCGGCCTGCGTCGTGGAGCTGTGCGAGGGCCAGGCCGTCGACGTCGCCCTGGAGGGGCGGGACCCGGCGGACGTGTCGCTGCCCGAGACCCTCGCCATGGCGGAGGCCAAGACCGGGGCGCTGCTCGGCTGCGCCTGCGCGGTCGGCGGACTGTACGCGGGGGCCACCGAGGAGGAGGTCGAGGCGCTCGACGCGTTCGGGCGCTGCGCCGGTCTCGCGTTCCAGCTGATCGACGACGTGATCGGGATCTGGGGCGACCCGGCCCGCACCGGCAAGCCGGCCTGTGCGGACCTGGCCGTGCGCAAGAAGTCCCTGCCCGTGGTCGCCGCGCTCGCCTCCGGCGGCGTCGCGGCGGACGAACTGGCGGCGCTGTACGGGCCGCCCGGAGCGAAGAAGGAAGGAGTGGCCGAGCTGGAGCGGATCGCGCTGGCCGTGGAGCGGGCCGGTGGCCGGGACTGGGCACAGACCCAGGCCGCGGACCACATGTCCCGCGCGGTGGACCGGCTCTCCCAGGCGGTCCCGGTGCCGGAGGCGGCGGACGGTCTGCTGTCCCTCGCGGAGTTCGTCACGCGCCGCGGCTACTGACGCCTGCCGGCCGGGGTGCCGTCGTCACGCACGGCACCCCGGCCGGGGCGGCGCGACCGAGAGTGATCGCCTAGAGTGCCAACGGCCGTGCAGGAAAAGCTGGTTGGGCGAGGGGCGGGACGGATGGGCGTGGGCATCAGGCGGGCGGGGGAGGCGGACCGCGATCTCGTGGTGCGGCTGCTCGACGAGGCGTTCATGGACGACCCGGTCAGCGGCTGGGTGTTCCCCGGCGAGCAGCGGCGCAGGGAGCGGCACTCCGGGCTCATGGGGGCGTTCACGGACGCGACGTTCGCGGACGGGTTCGTGGATCTCACCGAGGACGGCTCGGCGGTCGCCCTGTGGGTCGACATGCCGGCCGATCCGGCGGACGAGGGCGAGGAGGACGTGCCCGCGCAGGTGCGGGCGGCCGTCGACCCCGACAACGTGCGGGTGGAGCAGATAGCCCGGTGGACGGCGCAGGCGCATCCCGTGGGCCGGGCGCACGCCTACCTGTGGATGATCGGCGTCACGCCCGAGCGGCAGGGGCAGGGACTGGGGACCGCGCTGATGGCGCCGGTTCTCGAGCGCTGCGACCGCGAGGGGCTGCCCGCCTACCTGGAGGCCAGCAACCCGCGCAGCCGCGAGCTGTACGAGCGCCTCGGCTTCGTCTTCACCGGGACGGCCATCGAGCTGCCGGACGGGCCGACGATCTGGCCCATGTGGCGGGAGGCCGACGCCCGCTGACGCCACCGCGGGCAGGCCGCCGGTCAGGCGTCGGGGAAGCTCGCGAAGTACGTCGCGGCCATGTCCTCGTCCCCGTGCCCCTGCGCGGACGCGCGCCGGAAGCGGTCGTGGGCGGCCGCCACCGCGTCCACGCGGATGCCCGCGCGCTCGGCCGCGGCGAGCACCAGGCCCGCGTCCTTCGCCGCGTTGTCGACGGAGAAGCTGGGGGTGTAGTCGTCGCCGCGGATGGCGGCGGACTTGTTCTGGAAGTAGCCGCTGTCCAGCGGGCCGCCGGTGACGGCTGCCACCAGGTCGTTCGCGTCCACGCCAAGACCCTTGGCCAGCGCGAGGGCCTCGCCGACGCCCGTGGTCAGCGCGATCACCCAGGAGTTGAGCGCGAGCTTGAGGCGGCTGGCGGGACCCGGGGCGCCGTCGCCGACCCACAGGGTGCGCGAGCCGATGGCGTCGAAGAGCGGCTGGACCGCCTCGCGCGTGGTCTCCGCGCCCGCCGCGAGCACGGTCAGCGTGCCCTGCTCGGCGGGCTGCCGGGTGCCGAGCACGGGCGCGTCGACCAGCGGGAGCCCGGCGCGGGCCGCGTACTCGGCGAGCTCGTCGATGCCCTCGCCGACGGTCCCTGACTGCACCCATACGGTGCCGGGCTTCGGCGTGGCCTCCCGGACGACGTCCAGGGTGCGCGGCCCGTCCGGCAGCACGGTCACGACGACATCGGCGTCGCGGACCGCGTCGGACGCGCTGTCCGCGACGCTCACACCGTCCGCGGCCAGCGGCTCGGCCTTCGCACGGGTCCGGTTCCAGGCCCGCACGGTGAACCCGGCGCGGGCCAGATTGCGGGCCATCGGCGCGCCCATCGTTCCGGTGCCGAGCACGGCGACGACGGGGCGGGCGGCGGACGGTTCGGTGCTGCTCATGAGCGAACTCCCTGGGTGGGTGGTGTCCTCCGTGCGGTGCTTGCTCCTCAGACGCTAGCCCGGACCGAGGCCGTCATCGCGGTCACGAACGCCTCCCGTGTCGCCTCGTCCACCAGGTCGAGCGAGAGGTACGGGTTGAGGTCCTCCAGCTCCACGAGGAGCAGCTCGCCGTCCGGGGCGCGGCAGGCGTCGACGCGCTGGATGCCGTGCGGGAGGGTGTTCCACTCGACGAAGGAGCGGGCGAACTTCCGGTCCGCGGCCGTCGGTTCGTACGGGCGCAGCTCCCAGCGGCGTGCCGGATCGGGCGCGTACAGGGCGTAGAGCAGCTGGTCGTCGACGAAGTAGAACGAGACCTCGTACTGGAAGTCGATGCGCGGCTGCACCAGCAGGCCGTCCCCGTACGGGAGCCCGTCGAGTTCGGCGGCGGGGACCACGCGCAGGCCGATCGAGTCCGCGCCCAGCTTCGGCTTCGCGATGTACGTGTCCGTCTTCGGCAGCCGGTCCAGGTCCGCCGCCCGGTCGACCGTCGGGATGACGGGGAATCCGGCCGTGGTCAGGTCCAGCAGGTACTGCTTTCCGGCCATGTCGGCGCGCCCGGTCAGCGGGTTGTAGACGTTCGTGCCGCGCTCCAGGGCCCGCGTGCGGAACGCGTCGTACGCCTCCTGGTAGCCGAGTACGGGGCCGCTGTTGCGGACCACGACGGCGTCGAAGCCGTCCATGAGCGCGGTCGCGTCCAGCGGGTGGCACAGGGCGAGGTCGAACGCGGAGCGCAGCCGGGACGTGAGGTGGATGTCCTCGTCGCAGTAGCGGCGGCCCCGGGCGGGATACGCGAGATCGGTGACGTAGAGGACGCGGGGACGCGAGGGGGACAAGAAGGGACTCCCGATGGTGCCAAAGAGTGATGCGGGTGGGGACGACGAAGGGGCCCGGCCGGGCGGCAGCGCCGCTCGGCCGGGCCCCTTCAGGAGTTCACGGACCCGCGGGGGTGCACCGCCCGCCGGTCGCCGATGTGAACAGGGCCTGGGTCAGGCCTTCTTGGTCTCCCAGAAGATCTTGTCGATCTGGGCGATGTAGTCCAGCGCCTTCTGGCCCGTGGCCGGGTCCGACGAGCCCTTGGCGGCCGAGAGGGCCTTCAGGGTGTCGTTGACCAGCTGGTGCAGCTCCGGGTACTTCTCGAAGTGCGGGGGCTTGAAGTAGTCGCTCCACAGCACCGAGACGTGGTGCTTCGCGAGCTCGGCGCGCTGCTCCTTGATGCCGATGGCACGCGTCTGGAACTGCGGGTCGTCGTTGCCGGCCATCTTCTCCTGGACGGCCTTGACCGACTCGGCCTCGATGCGGGCCTGGGCCGGGTCGTACACGCCGCAGGGGAGGTCGCAGTGAGCGCTGGCCTTCACCTTGGGGGCGAACAGGCGGGAAAGCATGTGCTGTCCTTCCTCGTGATCGTCTTCTCGGGTGCGACATTACTCCGTGGGGAACGGCTTTTCTCGGGTGCCCCCGGCGGCTTAGGACAAAAGTCCGGGGTGAGACCCAGACCCGTGCGTCTGATGGAGGATGGGACCGTAAAGGCACCGGGCCGACGGGTCGGCGGGAGCAGTGGTGGGAACCGGGGAGGTTTTCTGATGCCCGAGGCGATCGAGGAGATGCGCGAGGCGAAGGTGCCGTTTCAGATCATTGAGGTGGAGGGGCCCTCCATGGTCCCGACGCTGTACCCCGGTGACTGGATGCTGGTGCAGCACGGGGCGCGGGTGCGGGCGGGCGACGTGATCGTGTTGCGCCATCCCTTCCAGCAGGATCTGCTGGTGGTGAAGCGCATCGCCGAGCGCCGCGAGGGCGGTTGGTGGGTGCTCGGCGACAACCCGGGCGCCGGAGGCGACAGCACGGTGTACGGGGTCGTGCCCGACGAGCTGGTCCTTGCGAAGGTGCGCGGCAGGCTGCGGCGCCGCAGGCCGTGGGCCGAGGGTGAGGGTCAGCGCTCGGTGACGGCGGTGCTGTCCTGGGTCTTCTCGGCGGTACGTCCCGTGCTCTCCGACCGGTCGGCCTCCAAGCGCTTGCGGGCCCGGTAGGCGGCGACGTTCGCGCGGGTCGCGCAGCGGTCGGAGCAGTAGCGCCGGGAGCGGTTGGTGGACGTGTCCAGGTAGGCGTTGCGGCAGGGCGTCGCCTCGCACACGCCGAGGCGGTCGACGCCGTACTCGGTGAGGTGGAAGGCGAGGCCCATCGCGGCGATGGCGGCGTAACCGGCCGTCGCGTTCGACGGGTGGTCGGACAGGTGCAGGTGCCACAGCGGGCGGCCGTCGTCGTCGCGGTGGTTGTGCCCGGAGATCTGCGGGCTCACCGGGAACTCCAGGAGCAGCGAGTTCAGCAGGTTCACCGCGAGTTCCTCGTCGCCCCCGTCGGCCGCGTCGAACACCGCGCGCAGCCGTCCCCGTACGCCCCTGAAGCGGGTCAGATCGGCGTCCGTGGCGCGGCGGGCCGCCTCCTTGTTCGCGCCGAAGAGTTCGCGCACCGCGTCCACCGACGTCAGGGAGTCCTTGCCGCGAGCCGGCTCCTCGGTGTTGACGAGGCGCACGGCATAGTCCGAGTAATAGGCCAGTTCCACTTGTAGTCCTTACCGGTGCGCTCTATCGTCGTATCGAGCGAGGGTAATACTCGCTCGCGCCTTAAGGGTATTACGGGAGGGTTCATGTCCGAGACCGCTGCCACCACTCGTACCACCGACTGGCGGGCCTGGCAGGAGAGCTGGGACCGGCAGCAGGAGTACTTCATGCCGGACCGCGAGGAGCGGTTCCGGGTCATGCTCGACATGGTCGAGGCGTTCGTCGGGTCCGCGCCCCGGGTGCTCGACCTCGCCTGCGGGACCGGGAGCATCACGGACCGGCTGCTGAGCCGGTTCCCCGGCGCCACGAGCGTCGGGGTCGACCTCGATCCGGCGCTGCTCGCCATCGCGCGGGGCACGTTCGAGGGGGACGGGCGGGCGACGTTCGTGACCGCGGACCTCAAGGACCCGCGGTGGACCGAGGCGCTGCCGCACGACTCGTACGACGCGGTGCTCACCGCCACCGCCCTGCACTGGCTGCACTCCGAACCCCTCGGGACGCTCTACGGTCAGGTCGCCGGGCTCGTCCGTGACGGCGGCGTCTTCATGAACGCGGACCACATGATCGACCAGTCGACGCCGCGGATCAACGCCGCGGACCGGGCGCTGCGGCACGCGCGGATGGCTGCCGCCAAGGGGGGCGGGGCGGTGGACTGGGCCGCGTGGTGGGCGCTCGCCGCCGCGGATCCGGTGCTGGCCGGGCCGACGGCCGAGCGCTTCGAGATCTACGGGGAGCATGCGGACGGGGACACGCCGTCGGCGGCGTGGCACGCGGAGGCGCTGCGCGCGGGTGGGTTCGGGGAGGCGAGGGTCGTGTGGGCCTCGCCGTCCGATGCGATGGTGCTGGGCGTGAAGTAAGCCCCCGCGGCGACGGCGGCGAGGTCGCGGGGCGCTGCCCCGGACCCCGCTGCTCAATCGCCGCAGGGGCTTGAATTGCCTACAGCACCTTCGACAGGAAGGACTGGGTGCGTTCCTGTTGGGGGTTGGTCAGGACCTCGCGCGGGTCGCCGGATTCGACCACCACGCCGTCGTCCATGAAGACCAGGCTGTCGCCGACCTCGCGGGCGAAGCCCATCTCGTGCGTGACGACGACCATCGTCATGCCGGACTCCGCGAGGTCGCGCATGACGTCGAGGACCTCGCCGACCAGCTCGGGGTCGAGCGCGGACGTCGGCTCGTCGAACAGCATCAGCTTCGGTTCCATCGCGAGCGCCCGGGCGATCGCGACGCGCTGCTGCTGGCCGCCGGAGAGCTGCGAGGGGTAGCTGCTGGACTTGTCGGACAGGCCGACGCGGTCGAGCAGCTCCTGGGCCCGCGTCCGGGCCTCGGACCGCGACTGCTTCTTGACCTGGACCGGCGCCTCCATGACGTTCTCGAGAGCCGTCATGTGCGGGAACAGGTTGAAGCGCTGGAACACCATGCCGATGTCGCGGCGCTGGAGCGCGACCTCGCGGTCCCGCAGCTCGTACAGCTTGTCGCCCTGCTGCCGGTAGCCGACCAGGTGCCCGTCGACGTACAGCCGGCCGGCGTTGACCTTCTCCAGGTGGTTGATGCAGCGCAGGAACGTCGACTTGCCGGAGCCGGACGGGCCGATGAGGCAGAACACCTCACCCTGCTTGACCTCCAGGTCGATGCCCTTGAGGACGTTCACGTGGCCGAAGGACTTGTGGACCTGTTCGGCCTTGACCATGGCGTGCTGTTCGGTCATGCCGCGCCTCCGTTCGGACGACCCAGGGAGAACAGGGTGCCGCGCACCTTCTGCCAGGGCGTGGCCGCCAGCTGGCGGCTCGTGCCGCGGGCGTAGTGCCGCTCGATGTAGAACTGGCCGACGCTGAGGATCGACGTCATGACCAGGTACCAGGCCGCGGCCAGGAAGTACATCTCGACCGGTGAACCGGACTGCTGGCCGATGTCCTGCGCGGCCCGGAACAGGTCGGGGAACTGCACCGCGGACACCAGGGAGGTCGTCTTCAGCATGTTGATGACCTCGTTGCCCGTGGGCGGCACGATCACGCGCATCGCCTGCGGGATGATCACCCGGCGCAGCGTCTTCGCGTGGCTCATGCCGAGCGCGTGCGAGGCCTCGGTCTGACCCTCGTCGACCGACTGGAGGCCGGCGCGGCAGATCTCCGCCATGTACGCGGCCTCGTTGAGGCCGAAGCCGAGCAGCGCCGTCAGGAACGGCGTCATGAAGGACGACCAGTAGTCCTTGTAGATCGGCCCGAGGTTGATGTACTCGAAGACCAGGCCCAGGTTGAACCAGACGAACAGCTGGACCAGGACCGGGGTGCCGCGGAAGAACCAGATGTAGAACCAGGCGATGGAGCTGGTCACCGGGTTCTTCGACAGGCGCATGACGGCGAGCAGGATGCCGCCGACGATGCCGATCACCATCGACAGGACCGTCAGGAGCAGGGTCTTCCCGGCGCCCGTGACGATCCGGTCGTCGAAGAAGTAGTCCGGGATGGCACCCCAGTTGATCTTGCCCTGCGCGAACGCGTAGACGATCAGGGCCAGAACGGCGACGGCGATCAGCGCCGAGAGATACCGCCCGTAGTGCCGCACCGGGATCGCCTTGATGGCTGCCGGTGCGGCCGCGGGCGGCGGGGTGTCCTCGGGGCCGCCGCCCGTCTTGTCTATGTCAACAGACACGGATGTTGCCTTTCACGACGTCGCGGACGTCCATGACGTGAGCCGCGCGGTCAATGACGTGGGACGTGCGGTCACTTGCCGCCGTTGAGGGTCGCCGACTTCACGGCACCCGCCTCGACGCCCCACTTGGCGATGACCTTGTCGTACTCGCCGTTCTTGATGATCGCGTCAAGGGCGGCCTTGATCGCGTCGCGCAGCTGCTTCTGGTCCTTGGAGACCGCGATGCCGTACGGGGCGGCCTCGACCTGGTCGCCGACGAGCTGGAAGTCCTTGCCGCCGCCCGAGGTCTTCACCGCGTACGCGGCCACCGGGAAGTCGGAGGAGCCGGCGTCCGCGCCGCCGGAGCGGAGGCGGGTCTGGGCCTGCTGGTCGTCGTCGAAGGCCTGGATGCCGATCTTCTTGCCGCTCTTGCACTTCTTGGCCTGCGCCTTGGCGAGGTCGTGGGAGACCGTGCCGCGCTGCACGACGATCTTCTTGCCGCAGAGGTCGTCCCAGGTCTTGATGCCCTGGGTCTTGCCCTTGGGCGTGTAGATCGAGACGCCGGCGTTGAAGTAGTCGACGAAGTCGACGCCCGCGCCGACCTTCTTGCCGGTGTCGGAGTCGATGCCGTTCTGACGGTCCTTGGTGTCGGTCATGGCCGACATGGCGAGGTCGTAGCGGTTCGACTTCAGGCCCGTGACCAGGGTGTCGAACGTGCCGTTCTGGAACTCGAACTTCACGCCGAGCTGCTTGCCCATCGCCTTCGCGAGGTCGGGGTCGATGCCGATCGCCTTGCCGGACTTGTCCTTGAACTCGACGGGCGCGTAGGCGATGTCCGAGCCGACCCGGATGACGCCCTTGTCGCGGATCTCCTTGGGGAGCTTGTCCGCGAGCGGCGCGGACTTCGAGCTGCCCTTGGTGCTGTCGGACTTGGTCTGGTCACCGCAGCCGGTCAGCAGCAGAGTGCCGGCGACCGCGATCGCGCCGACCGCTGCTATCCGGGACTTCGCGGACTTCGCGGTCGTGCGCTGGGTGGTGCTTGCGGTCATGGTTGGTTCCTCCGGCCGGGGTGGGAGTTGCCGTGCTGGTCGCCTTGGCACGCACCTTCGGGTGTCGCGACCTCGTGTGATGAGGCATCTTGCCATTCGGACTGGCCGATTCAGGAGGTCAGCCATGTCAAAATCGGATAACGGGTGACCGAAGAGCGCCAACGACCCCCGCGTTCACGGTGCATGGGGGGTACAGCTTCTGCGGCGCTTCCGCCCTCCGGCCGGAGATCCTCCGGTGGACCGCCCGCTGTCTCACCATTCGGGCGGACTTCCCTCCTTTTGGGCGATGGACCTGCGGACTTGTCCAGATATTCGGCTATGAGTCATGTCACCGAGGCGTGATCGATCACGGGCGGGCTCGTCGCCGACACCGCCCGTCAGGTAAGAAGGTTCTTTACACCCCTCATCCGGGGCTCAGGGCGCGCGTGCGGCGCGCCCGTCGCGCAGGTGCCCACAGGCCGGCCCACGACAGGACCGTCCGGCGCGTGCGCGGTGCCCGCCCGTCCCTCAATCAGGGTCGGAACCACCCTCAACCTGTGCAAAATGACTTAAGGGGTCAGAAAAGTGGCAGCGGAGATCGTCAACCCTCGCAGCGACGCGAGTACCGGCAACGAGGGCTCCGACGAGCCCTTCGATCCGGCTTTCGCCCTGCATCGTGGCGGCAAGATGGCCGTGCAGGCCACCGTGCCGGTCCGCGACAAGGACGACCTGTCCCTGGCGTACACGCCCGGCGTCGCGAAGGTGTGCAGCGCGATCGCCGAGCAGCCGGAGCTCGTCCACGACTACACGTGGAAGTCGAGCGTCGTGGCCGTCGTGACGGACGGTTCGGCCGTTCTCGGACTCGGTGACATCGGTCCCGAGGCCTCCCTCCCGGTGATGGAGGGCAAGGCCATTCTCTTCAAGCAGTTCGGCGGCGTGGACGCGGTGCCGCTCGCGCTCTCGACGAACGACGTCGACGAGATCGTCGACACCGTCGTGCGCCTCGCCCCGTCCTTCGGCGGCGTGAACCTCGAGGACATCTCGGCGCCCCGCTGCTTCGAGATCGAGCGCAAGCTCCAGGAGAAGCTCGACATCCCGGTCTTCCACGACGACCAGCACGGCACCGCCGTCGTGACGCTGGCCGCGCTGAAGAACGCGGCCCGGCTCAGCGGGCGCGCCCTCGGCGACCTGCGTGCCGTGATCTCCGGCGCCGGTGCGGCGGGCGTCGCGATCGCGAAGTTCCTCCTTGAGGCGGGCCTCGGCGACGTGGCGGTCACGGACCGCAAGGGCATCGTCAGCCGGGACCGCGAGGACCTCACGCCGGTCAAGCGCGAGCTCGCCGAGATCACCAACAAGGCGGGGCTGTCGGGCTCCCTCGAGGACGCCCTCGCGGGCGCCGACGTCTACATCGGCGTCTCCGGCGGTACGGTCCCCGAGCCCGCGGTCGCCTCCATGGCGCCGGGTGCCTTCGTGTTCGCGATGGCCAACCCGAACCCCGAGGTGCACCCCGACGTCGCGCACAAGTACGCGGCCGTCGTGGCGACCGGTCGTTCGGACTTCCCGAACCAGATCAACAACGTGCTCGCGTTCCCCGGCATCTTCGCCGGTGCGCTCCAGGTCCGGGCCTCCCGGATCACCGAGACGATGAAGATCGCGGCCGCCGAGGCGCTGGCCGCGGTGGTCGGCGACGAGCTGTCCGCCGAGTACGTGATCCCGTCCCCGTTCGACGAGCGGGTGGCGCCGGCCGTCACCGCCGCGGTTGCCGCCGCCGCCCGGGCGGAGGGTGTCGCGCGCCGCTGACACCGGGTGCGCTTTTCGGTCGAGGCCCCGCCTTTTCGGCGGGGCCTTTTCCGTGGGCTCTTTTGGCGGCTCTCGTGCGGGCTCCTCCGGGGACCTTTCCGCGCCCGTGGCTACGGGACGTGTGTCACAGGTGACGGTGGTTCCCCGGCCGGGGGAGCGGCGCCTATCGTCAAGGTCATGTTCGCCGCCTACGCAGCCCGCATCGACCGTGATCAGCCGCTGAACGGCCTGGAGTTGGGGGAGCGGCCCGCCCCCGAGAACCGGCCGGGCTGGACCACCGTGAACGTCAAGGCCGCCTCCCTCAACCACCACGACCTGTGGTCGCTGCGTGGTGTCGGCCTCGGGGAGGAGTCCCTGCCGATGATCCTCGGCTGCGACGCCGCCGGGATCGACAGCGAGGGCAACGAGGTCGTCCTGCACTCCGTCATCGGCCAGACCGGCTACGGGGTCGGGCCGCGCGAGAAGCGCTCGATCCTCACCGAGAAGTACCAGGGCACCTTCGCCGAGCAGGTCACCGTCCCCGAGTGGAACGTGCTGCGCAAGCCGAAGGAGCTCTCCTTCGAGGAGGCCGCCTGCCTGCCGACCGCCTGGCTCACCGCGTACCGGATGCTCTTCACCAACGCGGGCGTACGTCCCGGTGACTCGGTCCTCGTGCAGGGCGCGGGCGGCGGGGTCGCGACGGCCGCGATCGTCCTCGGCAAGGCGGCCGGTCTTCGGGTCTTCGCGACCAGCCGCGACGAGGCCAAGCGCAAGCGGGCCCTGGAGCTCGGCGCCGTGGAGGCCGTGGAGACGGGCGCGCGGCTGTCGCAGCGGGTGGACGCGGTGATCGAGACCGTGGGCGCGGCCACCTGGTCGCACTCCGTGAAGTCCCTGAAGCCGGGCGGGACCCTGGTCATCTCGGGCGCGACGAGCGGGCCGAACCCGCCGGCCGCCGAGCTGAACCGGATCTTCTTCCTCGAACTCAAGGTCGTCGGCTCGACCATGGGGTCCAAGGACGAGCTGGAGGACCTGCTGTCCTTCTGCGCCGCTACGGGGGTCCGGCCGGTCGTCGACGAGGTGCTGCCGCTGGACCGGGCCCGCGAGGGCTTCCAGAAGATGGCCGGTGGCGAGCTGTTCGGCAAGGTCGTGCTGAGCGTCTGACGGGCGCGGGGAGGGGCGGGGCGGGTGTGCTCCCGCCCCGCCTTCGTCACGCCTTCGGGGCCCGCAGCGTCGCCGCGATGCGGGACGCCGCCTCCGACAAGTGGCGCCGGGTTTCCTGGAGCTGGGGTTCCGTGACGCCATGGTCGCGGGCCGTGTCGCGGATCTCGTCGCGGAAGCGGTCCAGGAGGCGGTCCAGGTCGCGGGCCGGGTCGCCGCTGGAGTGCTCCTCCGAGGCCCACGACGGGATGTACTCGGCGGGGACCTCGTCGTTCGCCGGACGGTACTGGAGGTCGGCCGAGGCCGCGGGCCCGGAGTGTCCGGCGTCCTTGCCCCAGGACTTGCCGAACTCGCCGAACTCCTTGGCCAGTTCGGTCAGGCCCTCGCGGACCCCCGTCGGCCAGTCGCCGCGCGTGAAGTGGTCCTGCACCTGCTCCTGGACGCGCTTGGCCATGCGCTGGAAGTCCTCCGCGGCCTGCGCCCGCACCTGCTCCTGCGACTCCTTCGCCTGGCGGCGCGCCCGCTGGGCCTCCTCGCGGGCCCGGCGGCTCTCGTCCTTCGCCCGCCGCGCCTGCTCCTTCCACTCGTGCTTGACGCGCCGCACCTCCTCCTTGGTGGCGCGCCACGCCTCCTTGTCCGTGAAGTCACCGGGCCCGGCCCCCGCGCGGGTCTGGGACGCCGCCGCGCGCACCTCGCGGCGCAGATCGCCCGCCGCTCCCCGCACGTCGTCCCTGATCTCCGCCGCCAGCTCTGCCACGGACTCGCGGATCTCCAGCTCGAGGTCGGCCAGCTCGCCGCTGCGGTCCGCCAGTTCGGCCCGGCCCGCATCGGTGATCGCGTAGACCTTCCGGCCGCCCTCCGTGGTGTGCGTGACCAGGCCCTCGGACTCCAGCTTGGCCAGGCGCGGGTAGACCGTGCCGGCCGAGGGTGCGTACAGGCCCTGGAAGCGCTCCTCGAGGAGACGGATCACCTCGTACCCGTGGCGCGGCGCCTCGTCGAGCAGCTTCAGCAGGTAGAGGCGCAGGCGGCCGTGGGCGAAGACGGGGGGCATGTCAGAGCACCTTCTTGTCGTCGGGGCCGGCGGTGTTGGCGGGGCCGTCGAGGTCTGCGGGCCCGGCGTCCTGCGGCTCGGGGGTGTCCGAGGGCTCCGGGGCGTGCGGGGCCTCTTCGGCAGGAGGCCCTTCCGAAGGTGGCCTGCGCAGCAGGGCGATCGATCCGGAGACCGTCGTCGCCTTCAGCTTGCCGGTGCCCGCGCCTAGGCGGCCGGTGATCTTGTGGGCGCCCCAGGCGCCCGCCACGCGCAGATCCTCGAAGGCGTTCGACACCGCTCCGCTCGCCGTGTTCGCCTCGACCTCTGTGTCCGCCGGGTGCGGGATGCGGATGGCGATCTCGCCGGAGACGCTCGTGAGGCTCACATCGGTGGGGCCCGCGGGGTCCAGGTCCACGATCATCGACCCGCTCACCGTGTCCGCCTTCACGAAGGAGCCCGAGCCGTCGACGACGGTCAGGTCGCCGGAGACCGAGTTGAACCGGAGGTCGCCGGTGACCGCCTGCGCCTCGACGCCACCGGACACCGTGCTGGTGCGCACCGGGCCCGTGACCCCGACGAGTGTCGTGTCGCCGGTGACGCCCTTCACGTCCGTGACCCCCTCGGTGCCCGAGACCACGGCCCCGGCGCCGACCACGCCGACCTCGACCCGGGTGTCCGCGGGCACCGCGAGCGAGACGACCGCGCTGCGGTGCCAGCCCTTGCGGTCGAGCCACTTGAGGAAGCCCTTCCACGGCAGGTCGTCGTACGCGACGGTGAGGACGCCGTCCGACTGCGTGACGCGCAGGGGCGGTCCCTCGATCTCCGAGACCTCCAGGCGGGCCGGGCCCTCGGCCGTCCCCACCACGTTCACCGCGCCGCTCACGATGCGTACGTGCAGGGCGGAAACCGGTTCGTCGAAGACGAGTTTCCGCGGCTCTGTGACGGACCACTCGGGCATGGTGCGACCTCCTCGACGACGGGAGTGAACGCGCCATATCGCGTCCTCTGTCAAACACGATATATCGCGGAACGGGAAAGTCAAGACTGTCGCGAAACTCCGGGCCCCGGCATCCGGTGGGGTGTCCAATTGCTGCGGAATTGCACCGACTTGCCCTAGCGTGGGGCCATGTCGTCCCTCGAACCCGCCGGTGCGCTGCTGCTCTGCCGCGCCGAACCGTCCGTCGTCGGGCCCGCCGCCCTGCTGCTGCGCGAGCGGATGCTGCTCACCCGCGCCGGACGTGAGTGGAGCGTCCTCGTGCCCGAGGCGAAGCCGTGGCTGTCCATGGAGGACAGCGGCGGCGAACCCGTCGACCGGGTCCTCGGCGGCTGGGCGGGCGCCCTCGCCGTCGGCGCGACCTGGCCGGTGCTCGCGCTGTGGTGGGACGCCGACCGCAGCGGATTCACGCTGGCCTCCGGTTTCCGCCGCCCGGTCGGCTACGAATGGCTCGCGAACGGCACCCCGGTCGGTGAGGCCGAGGCGCTGCGCACCTTCGCGGCCCGCCTCGGCCTCGACCCCGTATTCGACCTGCAAGCACTCGAGGCCCTCGCGAAACCCGACACCGGCGACGGTGCCTCCGACGCGCGCGCCCGCATGCTCGGCCTCCTCGCCGTGCTCACCCGCGCCGGGCTCAGCCTCCCCGCCGGGCTGACCCCCGGCGAACCCGCCGACCGGCTGCGCGAGGTCGCCCGGATCCAGCCGGACGCGCAGCAGGTCACGTGGTCGGGCTGGCGCGACGCCGTGCACGCCGAACTCGACGTCGTGGAGGCCACGAGCGTCGGTCCCTGGCTGCGCGGCCCCAGGGCGCGGCTGCTCGCCGCCGCCCAGCTCGCGGCCGGGCTGCCGCTCACCCTGCACGGCCTGCGGCGGCGCAGCGGCGGCTGGATCACGGCCGGGGCGCTCCTGCTGCTGCACGGGGCGCTCGGATTCGCGTACGAGAAGGTGCGGGCGGCACGAAGGACGCCGTGAGCTCCGGGCCCTGCCGGGGCAGGCCTACTCCTCGTCCTCGTCCTCGTCGTCGAGCCGCGCCAGCCAGGTGGCCAGCCGCTCCACCGGCACCTCGAAGTCCGGGTTGAGGTCGACGAACGTCCGCAGCTGCTCGGCGAGCCACTCGAAGGTGACCTCCTCCTCGCCGCGCCGCTTCTCCAGCTCTTCGATGCCGCGGTCCGTGAAGTACATGGGGCTGTTTCTCCTGCGTGCGGGGCCCGCGCGGGCGCGCGGGCGTGGTGTGACTGCCCACCAAGCCTATGGGGAGGGCGGGCCCCGGGTTCCCGCCGAGGGGTAGCCCCCGCTCAACCGGGGAAGGACCCTTGTCCCGCAAGGGGGGTCACGGGGGAACGGGAAACGGGGGAGCGGTATGGAGCGGCAAGGGGCGCAAGGAGAAGCACGGGAAGTGACCAGGGTCGCGCGGATCGCGCTGCCCGACGGGACCCCGGTATGGGCCCGAATATCCGGGGACGCCGAAGAACTGGGCCTGCGCGAGGGCGAGTTGTCGTACTCCGACACCGGGTTCACGGACCGGGTGGAGGCGAGTGTCGAGAGCCTGCACGCCCTCGTGACGGGGGTCGCGCGCTCCCTCGCGCGGCCGCTGCGCGCCGTGCGCCCCGACGAGGTCAGCGTCGAGTTCGGCGTCGAGCTGACCGCCAAGGCCGGCAAGGTCGTCGGGCTGCTCGCGGACGGCGAGGCGAAGGCGGGCATCAAGGTCACGCTCACCTGGAACGAAGGGCCGCCCGACCTGGAGAATCCGCAGGACCCCGCCGCCCACCCGGCCACGGTCCCGCCGCCCGCCTCGCACGCGGACCCGGGCGCGCCACCCGGCGCCCCGGCGCACGGGGGAGCCGATCCGACCGTCGCCGGGGCCGGGGCATGACACCCGGGCGCGACGGGGGCGCACCGGGCCGGCGGGATGCTGCCCTCCTTGCACTGCGTGAACTCGTCATGGCGGCCACGGTGCGCATTCATCGGACGGGGGCCGGGTATGCAGCCGACGAACCCGAAAGCTTCGTCGGGAGCGGCTTCTTCATTGCCCCGAACTGGGTGTTGACCTGCGCACATGTGGCACGCGGCGGGGAAGGGGGCGAGCTGGCGGTGGTCTACGAGAGCGGAGCGGGGCGCGGCACGTCCCAGGTCCCGGGAGAGGTCGTCGCCACGCTCCCCGAGGGAGTCGACCAGGTGGTGTCCGGCAGCTGGCCCGCTCCCGACCTCGCCCTCGTGCGGCTGCGCGAGCCCGTCGACCACGAGTGCGTCTACGTGGCCGAGCGGCCCGCCGCGTACTACAGCGAGGGGGAGGTCTTCTACGCGGGCTGGACCGTGGTGGACGGACAGGTCTGCCGCCTGGACGGGCCGATCGCCGTCAAGGGCACCATCGGCGACTGGTCGTCCGGCGTACAGCTGCGCCTCGGGGAGAACGACCTGCCGTACGGGATCTCCGGCGGCCCCGTCGTCGACCCGGTGCGCGGCGAGGTCATCGGCGTACTGAAGTCGCGGGCGGACCACGGACGGGGCGGCACGTCCATCGGGATCGAGCAGCTGCGCACGCTGCCGGCGCCGGCGCCGGGGCAGGCGGTGCGGGCCGAGCACGACGACCTCTACCAGGCGGTCTGCCACGCCCACGACCGCTACCACCGGGACCGCCAGCGGCAGTCGCAGCCCGCCCGGAACACCTGGGCCGACGTGCAGAACCGGCTCGGCGCGCGGCCGGGGCGCACCCTCACCGCGGGCGAGCGCGTCCAGTTGCTCGGCCGGCTCGCGGACCTGCCGCCCCCGGTCAGCACCCGCGGCCTGCTCGACATCCTGGAGTCGCTTCCGGAGTTCGAGGGGAGCACCCCGCTGCCCTCGCCGCGCGGCTGGCGGGACGGGCTCGGCGCCCTGTACGAGGGCGCGCACGACGAGGGTGTGCGCGGGCTCGTGCTCGACTACGCGATGCGGGTCCTGTCGGCCGAGCGCCCCTTCGTCACGGCGGGCACGGCGGACGCGGAGGCGGCCCTGTGGGAGTGGGTGCGACAGGCGGGCGAGGGACGGCTCGACGGCGTGCGCAGGCGGCGCATCGAGAAGCAGCGGATCGAGCGCCTGCGGCAGCGCAGGCCCCCGGGCACCGCGCCGGAGCCCGCCCCCGACCGGGCGGCCCGGCCCGCCGCGCTGCTCGAACTCGTCGAGCGCGGCTGGGAGCGCGACCACTGGGACTGGCAGGTGTACGTGACCCGGCCGGGCGGCGCGCGCGACTGCGTGCGGCAGGACGAGCGCACCCCGACCGAGGCCCTCCCGGAGCGGCTCGCCGCACCCCTCGCGGAGGCCTTCCGGCAGTGCGACGAGCCCGGGTGGCCCGCGACCCTCCAAGTGGTGCTTCCGCACACCCGCCTCGACCTGCCCGTGGACTGCTGGCGGCTGCGTCCCGACGAACCGCCGCTCGGCGTGCGCGGCCCCGTCGTGCTGCGCTGCGGCGACCGGGACCGGCTGCCCGGCGAACCGGGCTTCGAGGACCGCGGCCCGGCGTCGTCCGAATCCGACGCCGACCGTGTGGACCGCTGGCGCTGGCTGCATGCGCACGGTGCCCGGGCCGAGATCCTCGACTGCGACGACGGGGTGCCCCGGCCGGTGCCGGAGGGCCTGGACCTGCGCAATCTGTCGCCCGGGTCCGTACCGGTCATGTGCCGCTACGGAGAGCACCGCTACGAGGACGACACCGAGGCGCTGGCCCGGATCCTGCTGGGCGGCTTCGGTGTCGCCCTGTGGCGTCGGGGACCGGCCCGTTCGGCCGCGGTCTGCGGCGAGTTCCACCGGGGCGCCGCCGTCACGGTCGCCGACCCGCGCGGGGCGCGGCATCTTCCGGAGCGCGTCCACGAGTTGCGCAGAAAACTCCTGGCGAGCCACACGGAGGCGTACTGGGCCGACGGCATCGCCCTCTTCTACGACGACCCGAACCAGCCCCTGCCCGGCACGGGCGAACTCCTGGAGGCGCCGTGACGCCACCACGTCCCTTCAGGCCAGCTCTCCGCGGAGCCCTTACCAGCGCCACGAACCATCGATACCGTGAGGCACGTCCCTTCGGCTGCCCTGCTGGACGAGTGACGACGAGGACCGGACCATGACCGAATCCAGTGAGTGGCTCATCTACCGTGGCGCCGGCGAACCCCACGAGGGCCTCGACCGCCTGCCCCCGCCGCCGCCCTGGCGCGACTTCTCGGGGCGGGGCGGAGGCGGTGGGGACGGCTCCGAGGACCGCAGGCTCGGCGCGCACCGGCACCTGGCGGAGCTGCACAGGCCCGGCGCCGAAGAGCTCGAAATGATCAACGCGGCGCTGTATCTGCGCCGCCCCCTGCTCGTGACGGGCAGCCCCGGCGCGGGCAAGAGCACGCTCGCGCACTCGGTGGCGTACGAGCTGGGGCTCGGCAACGTCCTGCGCTGGTCCATCGTCAGCCGCTCCACGCTCCAGGACGGGCTCTACCACTACGACGCGATCGCCCGCCTCCAGGACGTGCAGATCGCGGCGCAGGGCGGATTCGGCTCGGCGGCCGGGTCGCCGGGGGCCGTCGAGGGGATCGGCAGCTACATCAGGCTCGGGCCGCTGGGCACCGCGCTGCTGCCCTCGCGGACGCCGCGCGTGCTGCTCATCGACGAGCTCGACAAGAGCGACATCGACCTGCCCAACGACCTGCTGAACGTGCTGGAGGAGGGCGAGTTCGCGATACCCGAACTCGAACGGGTCGCCGACCGGTTGCCGGACGGCGAGGCGGAGGTGCTCACCGCCGACGGCGTCAAGGTCCGCGTCAGGGACGGCCGGGTGCGCTGCAACGCCTTCCCGTTCGTGGTGCTCACCAGCAACGGGGAGCGCGACTTCCCCGCCCCGCTGATGCGTCGCTGCATCCACCTCGAACTCGGCAGGCCCGACCACAACCGGCTCGCCACCTTCGTACGTGCCCACCTCGGCGACGAGGCGGCACGCGCGGGCGACGACCTGATCAACCGGTTCCTGGAGCGCTCGCGCAGCGAACTCCTCGCGACCGACCAGCTGTTGAACGCGATCTACCTGACCGACGCGGCCGCCCCCACCAGCCGCGAGTCCTTCGCCGACCTCCTGATCCAGCGACTCGACCGCCCGAGGTGAAGCGGTGACTCCCGACGCGACGGCGCGTCAGGGTCCCGGTTCGCCCTCGGAGCCCGGACCCCGGGGCGGCGACCCCGTCGCCGAACTCATCGCCAGGCTGCGGCGGATCGGGCTCGACCCCGACGCGGAAGGGCTGTGCGACGCACTGTGGCTGGCCGGGTACGCGCGCCCCGCGCGGGCCGAGGAGCAGCCGGAGCCCGGCCCCGGGCCAAGGCCCCCCTTCGTCGGGCCGCGACCGGCGCCGGTGCTGCCCGACCCGCGCCCCGCGCCACCGGAGCCCGAGCCCGAGCGGCCCGCGCCCCAGGTGTACGACGAGGGCGGCGAGCGGCGCGTCGCGCTGTACCCGGTCCCGCGCTCCGGCAGCGGTCGGGCGCGCGGCGGCGGCCGTACCGCCCCGCTCCCGGTCGGTGTCCCGGCGGCGCCCGCGTTCCCCGCACCGCTCGAACTCCAGCGCGCCCTGCGGCCGTTGCAGGGCTACCGCAGCGCCGCCCCGCCGCTGCGCTCGGTGCTCGACGAGACCGCGACCGCGGAGCGCACCGCGCGCGCGGGCGGCCTCGTGCTGCCGGTGTTCCGCGCGGTGACCCGCGCCGACGCGCGCCTGAGCCTCGTGATGGACGCCTCCTCGTCGATGCGCGTGTGGGACCGGATGTTCACCGAACTGGAGCAGGTCTTCAGCCGGTTGGGGGCCTTCTGGGACATCCAGGTCAGCTATCTGCACGAGGGCCCGGACGCGCAGGCCGCCGTCAGCCGCAGCCCCGAGCTGTACGGGGCGCCCCTGCACTCCACCGACCGGCTCAGCGACCCGTCGGGCCGCCAGATCACCCTCCTCGTCAGCGACTGCGCGGGCCCGCTGTGGCGCAGCGGCCGGGCCCACCGCCTCCTGCACCAGCTGGCACGGCAGGCGCCCGCCGCCGTGCTGCAACCCCTGCCGCAGCGCATGTGGAACAGGACCCGGCTCCCGGTCTCGTACGGGGAGTTGAGCCGCGGCGAGGCACTGGGCGGCGCCGCGGCGCTGCGCGTGCGGACGGCGGCGGGGCCCTCGGCGCAGGCCCGCGCGGGCGCGCTCCCGGTGCCCGTGCTGCCGCCCGAGCCGGTGGCGCTCGGCGCCTGGGCGCGCCTCCTGTCGGGGGCTGGCGCCGGGCCGGTCTCCGGGGCCGTCGGCTGGGTCAGGGCGGACCAGCGGCGGGCGTCGGCGGGGCGGCAGGCGCAGCGGCCCTCCGTGCTCGAACTGGTCTCCCGGTTCCGCTCCACCGCCTCACCGGACGCGAGCCGGCTCGCCGGATTCCTGGCGGCGGCCCCGCTGTGCCTGCCGGTGATGCAACTGGTGCAGCGGACCATGCTGCCCGGATCGGGCCCGTCCGAACTGGCCGAGGTGCTGCTCAGCGGCCTGCTCACGCGCACCAAGGCGGAGCACGGGGGCGGCGGTGGCGATGGCGTCCAGTGGTACGAGTTCGCGCCGGGCGTGCAGGAGGCGCTGCTCGGACCGCTCGGCAGGGACGAGGCGGTGCTGGTCCTCAAGCACTGCTCGGAGTACATCGAGGCCCGTTTCGGCAAGGGCGGCCCCAACTTCCCGGCGCTCGCGCTGGCCCAGCTCGGCGACGGAGGCGGGGACGGCGGCCGCGACACCGGCACCGACCGCCCCACCGGCTCCGGCACCGGATACCGTCCCCCGCACCCCGTCGACGGCGACAACGGGGAGGGCGGGGTGAACGGCCCCGGCCTGGTCCCGCAGCCCTTCGCCGAGGTCGCCGCGCGGGTCCTGGAGCGCTTCATGCCGCTGCCCGAACAGTTCGCGCCGTACGGACGCCCGGGGCGCGACGGGTCCCAGGAAGCACCACCCACCCACCCCGCCGTCACCCGCGCCCGCTCGCTCGCCGCCCGCTTCGACAGCGACCGGATGGTGCAGGACCTCATCGACGCGGTGCAGCTGCTGCGCGGCGCCGCCGAGCACGAGTCGCCCACGGAGCGGGACTTCGAGCTGTGGGCCGAGTACGCCCACTGTGTGCTGCGCCTGTGGGAGGTGCAGGGCGGAGCGGAGCTGCTGCGCGAGGCCGAGCAGGCCGCCGAGCGCGCCGCCGCCCACCCGCACGCGCTGCGCGAACGTGCCGTCCTCGCGCGCGTGCTCTCCACCGCCGCCACGGACCGCAGGCGCCGCGGCGACCGGAGCGGCGCGCTCGAACTCCTGCGCAGGGCCGACCGGGAGTACGCGGTGGCCTGCTCGGCGCCCGACCTCGCGGAGCCGGAGGCGCTGCGGCTCACCCTGGAGCGCGTCACCGCCCTGGAGGCGCAGTGGCGGCTCGGCGGCGACAGCGCGCTGCTCCAGGGCGCCGTCGGCATGCTGGAGGCGTTCGTCGACACCTGGCAGGGCCGCAGCCACCCGCCCGAACTCCCGCTCGCGCACGGGCGCATCCTGCTCCGGCTGTCCGGCGTCGCCGCCGAGGGCGAGCAGGCCGTCAAGTACGCGGAACAGGCGGCGGGTTCGCTGCGCACCGCCCTCAACGGCGAGGCGCAGGACCCGGGCGGCGTGCCGCGGGTGCGGGTGCTGCTCGACCTGGTGGACGCCCTGCTCGTCTGCGGCGACGGGCTCGACGAGGCGGCGGCCCGGGTCGACGAGGCCCTCGCGGCCGCCCGCGACCAGCGGCTGCGCGCCGCGGTCCTGATGCGGGCCGCCCGCGTCGCCCGCGCCCGGCACGCCGAGTCCGGCGACCCGCGCGAACTCCAGGAAGCCGCACGCCACTTCGAGCAGGCGGCGCACTGGATGCCGAGGGACTCCGCGGCCCACGCCGACGCGCTCGCCGAGTGGGGCGAGGTGCTGCTGCTCCGGGCGGGCGCCGAACCGTCGACGCCCGCCGAGCAGGACGCCCTGTCCCGGGCGATCAGGGTGCTGCGGGACTGCCGCGCCCAGACCCCGGCGGGCAGCGCCCGGCTCGCCCACCGGCTGCTGCTGCTCGGCCGCGCCCTGATGCTGCGCTACCGCGCGCGGGGGGACCGCGTCGACCTGCGCGAGGCCGAGTACCTCCTGGGCCTCGCCGCCGCCGAGGCGGACGACTTCCTGCCCGCGGCGCGCAGCTGGCTGGAGCTCGGGCAGGTGCAGTTCGAGGTGTTCCGCAGCCTCGGCCGCCCGGCCCGCCTCGACGAGGCGGTGGACGCCTTCCGGTACGCCGCCGAGTCGGCCCGCGGCGCCGAACGGGAGGCCGATACCGAGCGGTCCCGCCAGGAAGCCGTGCTTCTGGGCGCGCAGGCACACCACTTGCGGGGTATGTCCTACGAAGCGGCGGCACGCCCGCGTGCGGCCCGTGAGGCCTATCGGGCGGCCCGCCGCGAGTGGTCGAGGCTGTCGGACGACAACGTGACCAGGAGCGGACCGACGGCACGGCAGACAGCGGAGCGCCTCGCCGAGCTGGACTGACACCGGGCCGTCGGCCGGGGGAGAGGGGACGTCATGCACGCACAGGAGCCATGTCAGGAGCCGCACCGGGAGCCGGCCGAGCCGTGCCCGGATCTCACCGCCCTGAGCCTCGCCGAACTGCGCGAGGCCCGGCACCCCGTCCTGGACGAGGTCCTCGCGGACCTGCGGGAGCGTGAGGAGCGCCCCGGGGAGATGCTCTGGGGGTTCAACAGCGCGCTCTGACGCGCCGCGCTCGTGCGCGGAGCCGATTTCGGTCGCCGCGCGCGAGCGAACCGGACAACGTTGAACCGACCACGTTTGTGCCGCGCACCCCACCGGGAAGGCGCCCCTTACGCGCGAGCCCGTACTGCGGGCGCACGGCATGGGGGGTACCGGAGTGGCTGGAGTCTCCGAAGGTGCCGTCGGGCGGACACCGCGGCAACGGCCCGTCCCCTTCCGGCAGTTCGTCGTGAAGGTGCACGGCCGCTGCAACCTAGCCTGTCGCTACTGCTACCTGTACGAGGGGCCCGACCGCACCTGGAGCACCCGCCCCGCCGCCGCGTCGCCCGAGGTCCTCGACCGCACCGCGACCCGGATCGCCGAGCACGCGCGCGTACACGCGCTCCCGCACCTCTCGCTCGTCCTGCACGGCGGTGAACCGCTGCTCGCGGGCGCCGCCGCGCTCGGCCGCTTCACCGGCCTCGTCCGCGAACGGGCCCCCGCGGGGTGCCAGGTGCACGCCGTCGTACAGACCAACGCCACCCTGCTCACCGAGCGGCGCCTCGCGACCCTCGCCCGGCACGGCGTCCGCGTCGGCATCAGCCTCGACGGCGGCCTGGAGACCCACAACGCCCGCCGTGTCGACCGCGCCGGACGCCCCTCCTGGGCCGCCGCCGCCCGCGGGGCCCGGCTGACCGCCGAGCGCTTCCCGGACTCGTACGCCGGGATCCTCGCCGTGATCGACCCCGCGCAGGACCCGGTGGAGACGTACGAATCGCTGCTCACGCTCCGCCCACCGGCGCTCGACCTGCTGCTTCCGCACGGCAACTGGTCCGCGCCGCCGCCCGGCTGGGAGCCGAGCGGAGAGGCGTACGGCGGCTGGCTGTGCGCCGCCTTCGACCGCTGGTGGGGCGCCGGGCGCCGGGAGACCCGGGTGCGCCTCTTCGAGGAGTGCCTCGCCCTCCTGCTCGGCCTGCCCTCGTCCGTCGAACCGCTCGGCCTCGCCCCCTTCGACGCCGTCGTCGTCGAGACAGACGGGACGATCGAGCAGGTCGACTCGCTCAAGTCTGCCTACGACGGCGCCGCGTGGACCGGACTCGACGTCTTCCGGCACGACTTCGACGCGGCGCTCGCCCACCCCGCCGTCGCCGCCCGGCAGGCGGGCGCCGCCGCGCTCGCCGCCGACTGCCGGGCCTGCCCGCTGCTCGACGTCTGTGGCGGCGGCCAGTACGCCCACCGCTACCGCGCGGGACACGGGTTCGCCAACCCGTCCGTGTACTGCGCGGACCTCCAGCGCTTCATCCGTCATGTGGCGGCGGTGCTCACCGCGGACACGGTGCCCGCCGCCCACCCCGAAGGGGACTCCCCTTGACCTCCGTCATGCTTCCGGCGATCCCGGACCACGCCCTGACCGAACTCGGCCGCACCGAAGGCGGCCCGCGCGCCCTCGAACTGCTCGTCCGCGCCCAGGACACCCGCAGGCTGCTCGCGCTGCGCGCCGTGCTCGACGCCGCGACGGAAGCCGACCCACGGCTGTGCCCGCCGCCCGCCCGCAGGCGCCTCCAGGAGGACTGGGCGCTCATGGAGGCGGCGGACGCCACGACCGCGCGGCCCGCCGACTCGCCCGCCCGCGAACGCCTCCTGCACCCCCTGGTCGGCCCCTGGGCCCAGCGCTGCCTGACGCTGCTGCGCACCGACCCGGCCCGCCCCGGAGCACAGGAGCGCAGTCGGCGACTGGCGTACGAACTCGCCCACTTCGGCGCCCTCGCCGCGGCGGCGGCCGCCCGCGCCGGCCTCCCCTTCGACAGCCGCCTGACGTCCCGCGACGGACACCTCGGCCTGCCCTCGCTCGGCGCGCTGCGCACCTCGGCGCCCGACGGCACGGCGGTCGAAGTCACCTGCAAATACGGCCAGTTGAAGCTACGCGAGCGAGGCTCTACCCCCGTCGTCGTCCGCCTGGAGCGCGGCACCGGAGCCTGGTCCGACGACCCCGCCTGGACGCCCGCCTACGCACTGCCCGGCCTCACCGAGGGGGCGGGCCCCACCCCGCTCGACGACCTCGACCCGTACCGCGCGGCGGAGGGCGGCGCGCACTACCGGGGCGCCAGTGAACCCCTGGCCCTCGACGACGCCGAGCGCAAGCGCTGGCTGCACGCCTGGTCGGGCACCGCCGTCGAGCTGCGCCTCGGCGGCGAACAGCGGCTCACCGAGGCCGTCGCCCTGCTGCGTTGCCTCGTCCCGCTCACCGCGCCGCCCGGCTCCGACCCGTTCGACGCCACGGCCGGGACGTGCAGCGGCACCCGGCGCGAGGCCTTCGGCGCGGTCCTCAGCAGCACCCCGCCCACGGCCCCGGTGTTCGCGGCGACCCTCGTCCACGAACTCCAGCACACCAAGCTCCTCGCGGTCGCCCAGCTGGTGCCGCTGCACCGGGCGGGCGGCGCGGCCCGCCACTTCGCGCCGTGGCGCCCCGACCCGCGCCCCTTCGACGGGCTGCTCCAGGGCGCGTACTCGCACCTGGCGCTCGCCGACTTCCACCAGCGGCGCGCGCTGCGCGTCGGCAGGACCGCCGAGCGCGAGTCGGCGTGGGCCGTGCACGCGCGCTGCAAGGCGCAGGTCGGCGCCGCGCTCCCCGCCGTCGTCGGGTCGACGGACCTCACCCCGCAGGGGCGGCGCCTCGTGGACCAGATGGTCGCCACCTACGAACGGCTCGACGAGCACCCGCCGCCCCGCGGGCACGCCGCACGCGCGCGTGCCTATGTGGACGCGGCCCGAACTCTGTTCTCCGCACGTCGGATGCGGTCAACTGGGTGATATTCGGGGCCGGTTGGGGCGAGGATCGGGGCATGAGCGAGAAGGGATGCGAGCGCGGCGCGCGCAGCCGGGGCGGGGCCGTCCCGGCCCTGTCGCGGTGTCGTGCCGAGGTTCTACGATTACGTGCCGGGAGGCCGCTGCATGTCTGCAATCCGTAGGCCGGTCGGAGCCACCGGCAAGGGCGCCGGGAAACCCACGGTCACCATCAGCTTCGCCGGGTTCAACCGGGCCTGGGCGGCCTGGATCGGGGACCGCCTCGAGCGGCGCGGCCTGCGGGTCGTCTACGCGCGCTGGGACTCCCGCGCCGACGTCCCGCTCGCCGACCTGCTGGGCGACCTGTTGCTCGCAGAGGGCCGCATCCTCGTCATCGTCAGCGAGTGGTACTTCCAGCTCGGCCCGCGCACCCACGAGGAGTGGAACGCGGCGCTGCGCCGGGTCGTCGCCCCCGACGCCGACCGGTTCGCGGCCGTCTCCGTCACCACCGCCCCGCTGCCCACCGCCACGACCGTGCTGGCCGCGACGCAGCTCACCAACATGGGCGCCGACGAGGCGGAGCGCCGCCTGCTCGACCGGCTCGACCTGCCGACGGACCCGCTGCCCGAGACGCCGGCCGGAGAGCGGCGCGGGCCGCGCTTCCCCGCCTCCATGCCCGAGGTGTGGGGCGGGGTCCCGCGCCGCAACACGCGCTTCACCGGCCGCGAGCCGCTGCTCAACGACGCGTACCACCTGCTCCAGGGCGCCGAACCCGGCGCGGGCGTGCTCACCATGCACGGCATGTCCGGGGTCGGCAAGACCCAGCTGGCCGCCGAATACGTCTACCGCTTCGGCTCCGAGTACGACGTCGTGTGGTGGGTCAACGCCGAGGGCCGGGTCACGTACCGCCGTCTGATGGCCGAACTCGCCCCGAAGCTCGGCCTGTCCACCGGGCCCGAGTACGGCGAGCGGCTGCGCGCCGTGCGCGACTCGCTGCGCCGCGGCGACCCGTACGGGCGCTGGCTGCTCGTCCTGGACGGCGCCGACGAACCCGACCAGATCTGGGACCTGGTGCCCACGGGCCCGGGACACGTCCTGATCACCTCCAGGAACCCGGAGTGGACCGAGCACAACAGCAAGCTCCTGGAGGTGCCGGTCTACTCCCGCGACGAGTCCGTCGCCTTCATCCGCCGCCGCGCGCCCCGGCTCTCCGAACCGGACGCCGACCAGCTCGCCGAGGCCCTGGAGGACCTGCCGCTGCTGCTGGACCAGACGGCCGGCTGGCTCAACGACTCGGACATGTCCGTCGAGGAGTACATCGGGCTCCTGGAGGGCGGCATCGACCAGGACGTCGTCAAGGTCTCCGCCGACTTCCCCGTCGCCTTCCAGACTGCCTGGTCGATCCTGCTCAACAAGCTGCGCGAGACCGTCCCCGAGTCCATCGACCTGCTGCGCCTGTGCACGTTCTTCGCGCCCGGGTTCATCCCCGTACGCCTCCTGCGCGAGATGCCGCACGACGAACTGCCCGAGCAGGTCGCCGGGCTGCTCAACGACCCGCTGCTGTGGAACAAGGCGATCAACCAGCTGCGCCAGTACTCCGTCGTCCGCCTGGAGTCCCACGAGACGGTCGGCGACGAGTCGGCCGCGGCGGGCGAGTCCCTGTATCTGCACCGCATGGTCCACCAGATCGTGCACAAGGACATGCCCGACGAGGACCGGCGCGAGTTCATCGACGTCGTCCGCAGGGCGCTCGCCGCCGCCGACCCGGGCCGCGCCACCGACACCCGCCTGTGGGACGAGTACGCGGCGATCGTGCCGCACCTGAAGTACGCCGACGTCCTTCAGAGCAAGGACCGCAAGGTCCAGAACATGGTCCTCAACTGCCTGCGCTACATGTTCTTCACCGGCGAGTACGTCTCCGGCATCAAGCTCGGCGAGCGCGCCCTCGCCACCTGGAAGCGCCGCCTCGGCGAGACCCACCAGCGGATCTGGGACCTCTCGTACCACCTGTCCAACCTGCTGCGCGCGGCCGGCGAGTACGAGCGGGCCGAGGAGATCGGGCGGACCGCCGTCGACCACCTGCTGGTCGAGCGCGGCGCGCAGGACCTGGACTACCTGCGCGCCAACATGGGCCGCGGCGCCGACCTGTGGGGCCTCGGCCGCTACGAGGAAGCGCGGGAACTGTACGACTGGCTGTACCCGGCCTACCGCGAACTCCTCGGCGAGCAGGACTCCCGGACCCTCAACGCCCTGAACAACCTGGGCTTCGCGCTGCGCCTGCTCGGCCGCTACAAGGAGAGCCTCGACATCGACCGGCGCACCCTGGAGGCACGCAGGCTGCTCCTCAAGAGCCGCCACCCCTGGGCGCTGTTCTCCGAGATCCACTACGCGACGAACCTGCGCCTGCTCGGCCGCTACACCGAGGCCGAGTCCATGCAGGCGAAGAACGTGCGCGAGTACCGCATCGTCATGGGCGGCGACAACCCGCAGACGCTGCTCGCCGAGCACAACCTCGCGCAGTGCCTCTACCGGCTCGGCGACCACGGCCGGGCGGGACCGCTGTTCACCCGCGTCCGGGAGCGTTACGAGCGACAGCTCGGGGACAACGACCCGCAGACGCTGGCCGCCGCCGTCAGCCACAGCTGCTTCGCCCGCGAGCACGGCGACATCGACCAGGCGCGGGAGACCAGCGAGTACGTCCTCGCGCGCTACGAGGAGAGGCTCGCCCAAGGCCACCCGTTCATCGCGGGGGCCCGCGCCAACCACGCGCTGATCCTGCGCAGCGTGGGTGAGCGGGATCTGGCGCACGAGCTGATCGAGCGGGCGATGGCCGACATGGCCGACGCGGTGGGCGAGGACCACCCGTGGACCGTGGGCTGCGCCGTCAACGCGTCGGCGCTGCGCAACCTCGTCGGCGACACCGAGTCCGCGGCCGGCCTCAGCGCGTCGGCGGCCGCCCGCGCGGCGGAGACCCTCGGCCGTACGCATCCGCTCACCCTCACGGCGCGCGTCGCGCACGCGGCCGACCTGCGGGGCCTCGGCAACCGGCAGGAGGCGGAGAAGACCGAGCAGGAGGCGCTGTCCGACCTGACGGCGACACTGGGCAAGCAGCACGTCCACACCCTGTCGGCGCGGGCCCGCAACCGGCCCTACTGGGACTTCGAGCCGCAGGTGACGTGAGCCGTTCGGGAACGGAACGGCCGAAGGCCCGGCCCCCTTTCGGGGACCGGGCCTTCGGTCTGTCGCTGTGCTCCGGGGACTAGGCCTCGAAGACCTCGCGCACCAGCTGCTCCTGCTCGGCCTGGTGGCGCTTGGCCGAGCCGACGGCCGGGGACGAGCCGTGCGGCCGCGAGATGCGGCGCAGACGCTCGGCACCCGGGATGTCGGCGCCGACGGCCAGATCCAGGTGGTCGATCAGGTTGAGCGCGATGAACGGCCACGCACCCTGGTTCGCCGGCTCCTCCTGCGCCCAGAGGTACTTCTCGGCGTTCGGGAACTTGGCGATCTCGGCCTGGAGCTCGGCACCCGGCAGCGGGTACAGGCGCTCGACGCGGATGATCGCGGTGTCGGTGACGCCGCTCTTCTTCCGCTCGGCCTCGAGGTCGTAGTACAGCTTGCCCGCCACGAAGACGACCTTCTTGATGGCCTTCGGGTCCGTGGCGCCCGAGTCGACCTCGGTGTCGCCGATGACCGGACGGAAGCCTCCCGTCGTGAACTCCTCCACCTTCGACGCGGCGGCCTTGAGGCGCAGCATCGACTTCGGCGTGAAGACCACCAGCGGCTTGTGGTGCGGGTTGTGCACCTGCCACCGCAGGAGGTGGAAGTAGTTCGACGGGAGCGTCGGCATCGCGACCGTCATGTTGTTCTGCGCGCAGAGCTGGAGGAAGCGCTCGACACGGGCCGAGGAGTGGTCCGGGCCCTGGCCCTCGTAGCCGTGCGGCAGCAGCAGCGTGACGCCGGAGGTCTGGCCCCACTTCTGCTCGGCGGCCGAGATGTACTCGTCGACGACGGTCTGCGCGCCGTTGACGAAGTCACCGAACTGCGCCTCCCACATCACGAGGGACTCGGGACGCGCGAGCGAGTAGCCGTACTCGAAGCCCATGACCGCGTACTCGGAGAGCAGCGAGTCGTAGACGTTGTACCGGGCCTGGTCGGGCGACAGGTAGAGGAGCGGGGTGAAGTCCTCGCCCGTCTTGTTGTCGATGAGGACCGCGTGGCGCTGACCGAAGGTGCCGCGGCGCGAGTCCTGGCCGGAAAGACGGACCGGCGTGCCCTCCAGGAGCAGCGAGCCGATGGCGAGGGTCTCGCCCATGCCCCAGTCGATCGTCCCGTCCTCGATCATGGTGGCGCGACGCTGAAGCTGCGGCAGCAGACGCGGGTGCACCGTGACGTGGTCCGGGATGTTGACCTGGGACTCGGCGATGCGCTTGACGACCTCCTGGGAGATCGCCGTCTGCACGGCCACCGGGAACTCGGCCTGCGGGTCGGGGACCTCGGCGGCGCCCGGGTGCGCGACGGCCTCGCGGACCTCCGTGAAGACCTTCTCCAGCTGGCCCTGGAAGTCCTGGAGCGCCTGCTCGGCCTCTTCCAGGGTGATGTCGCCGCGACCGATGAGGGACTCGGTGTAGAGCTTGCGCACCGAGCGCTTCTTGTCGATCAGGTCGTACATCAGCGGCTGCGTGAACGCCGGGTTGTCCGACTCGTTGTGACCGCGGCGGCGGTAGCAGATGAGGTCGATGACGACGTCCTTGTTGAACGCCTGGCGGAACTCGAAGGCCAGACGGGCAACGCGGACGACGGCCTCGGGGTCGTCGCCGTTCACGTGGAAGATCGGCGCCTCGATCATGCGGGCCACGTCCGTGGCGTACATGGAGGAGCGCGAGGACTCCGGGGCGGCGGTGAAGCCGACCTGGTTGTTGATGACGATGTGGACCGTGCCGCCCGTGCGGTAGCCGCGCAGCTGCGACATGTTGAGCGTCTCGGCGACCACACCCTGGCCCGCGAAGGCCGCGTCACCGTGCAGGGCGACGGGCAGGACCGTGAAGTCCGTGCCGCCCTTGTTGATGATGTCCTGCTTGGCGCGGACGATGCCCTCGATGACCGGGTCGACCGTCTCCAGGTGGGACGGGTTGGCGGCCAGCGAGACGTTGATCTGCTCGCCGTCCAGGCCGGTGAAGGTGCCCTGGGCGCCCAGGTGGTACTTCACGTCGCCGGAGCCGTGCATCGACTTCGGGTCGAGGTTGCCCTCGAACTCCCGGAAGATCTGCGCGTACGACTTGCCGACGATGTTCGCCAGGACGTTCAGACGGCCGCGGTGGGCCATGCCGATGACGACCTCGTCGAGGCGGTTCTCGGCGGCGGAGTCGATGACCGCGTCGAGCAGCGGGATGACGGACTCGCCGCCCTCCAGGGAGAACCGCTTCTGACCGACGTACTTGGTCTGGAGGAAGGTCTCGAAGGCCTCCGCCGAGTTCAGCCGGCGCAGGATGCGCAGCTGCTCCTCGCGCTCCGGCTTGGCGTGCGGCCGCTCGATGCGGTCCTGGAGCCAGCGGCGCTGCTTCGGGTCCTGGATGTGCATGAACTCGACGCCGGTGGTGCGGCAGTACGAGTCGCGCAGCACGCCGAGGACGTCGCGCAGCTTCATCATCGACTTGCCGGCGAAGCCGCCGACGGCGAACTCGCGCTCCAGGTCCCACAGCGTGAGCCCGTGCTCGGTGATGTCGAGGTCGGGGTGCTTGCGCTGCTGGTACTCCAGCGGGTCGGTGTCGGCCATGACGTGGCCGCGGACCCGGTAGGAGTGGATCAGCTCGAAGACGCGGGCGGCCTTGGTGACGTCGTCGTCGTGCGAGGCGTCGATGTCCTTGAGCCAGCGGACCGGCTCGTAGGGGATCCGCAGGGCCTTGAAGATCTCGTCGTAGAACTCGTTCTCACCGAGGAGGAGGTTCGCGACGATGCGCAGGAACTCGCCGGAGGCGGCGCCCTGGATGACCCGGTGGTCGTAGGTCGACGTGAGCGTCATGACCTTCGAGATGCCGAGCTTGTTCAGCGTGTCCTGGGACGTGCCCTGGAACTCCGCCGGGTAGTCCATGGAACCGACGCCCATGATGACCGACTGTCCGGGCATCAGGCGCGGGACCGAGTGGACGGTGCCGAGGCCGCCGGGGTTGGTCAGGGAGACCGTCACACCGGTGAAGTCGTCCATGCCGAGCTTGCCGTCACGGGCGCGCCGGACGATGTCCTCGTAGGCCTGCCAGAACTCGAAGAAGTTCAGCGTCTCGGCCTTCTTGATGCCCGCGACGACCAGCTGGCGGTCGCCGTTCGGCTTCACGAGGTCGATGGCCAGACCGAAGTTGATGTGGTCCGGCTTGACCAGCGTGGGCTTGCCGTCCTTCTCCGCGAAGGAGTAGTTCATCGACGGCATGGCCTTGATGGCCTGCACCATGGCGTAGCCGATGAGGTGCGTGAAGGAGATCTTCCCGCCCCGGGCCCGCTTCAGGTGGTTGTTGATGACGATGCGGTTGTCGAACAGCAGCTTCACCGGGACCGCGCGCACGGACGTCGCCGTGGGGACCTCGATGGACTTGTTCATGTTCTTCGCGACGGCGGCGGCGGGACCGCGCAGCGTCACGAGCTCGGGGCCGGCAGGGGCCTCGGTCGTCACTTCTTCAGCCTTCTTCGGTACGGGGGTGGCGGCGGCAGCGGCCGGCTTCGGCGCGGTGGGCGCGGCCGGTGCGGCGGGCTTCGCGGGGGCCGGAGCGGCAGCCTGTGCGGGAGCTGCGGCTGCGGGCTTCGCGGGCGCGGCGGGGGCCTGCGCTGCTGGTGCGGCCGGGGCCGCGGGCTTCTCGGCCGGCTTCGGGGTCGTCGCGGCCCCCGCGGCCGCGGCACCTGGCTTGTAGTCGGCGAAGAAGTCCCACCAGGCTCGGTCAACCGAATTCGGGTCCTGGAGGTACTGCTGATAGATCTCGTCGACGAGCCACTCGTTGGGGCCGAAGGCCGCAGCAGGGCTCTTGCCCTGCCCGGCTTGGTCGGTCTCGGTGGAGATGCTCGAGTTACTGGGGGACTGTGGCGACACGGCGGTAACCGCCCTCTTCCGCTTCTCACAAGGTGATGGACAGCGGGAATAAAGGCTACGCCTCCATTGACGAGACGTGCAGACCGGGCCGGTCATCCGTCACGTAAGTCACATCGGAAGTCGCGTTTCGGGCCGGGAAATGGCGGGAAACAACCGGGGTTTCGGTACGTTCGGATGCGCGCCCGGCGTGTTCGTGTCTGCCCGGCGCGCTCTTGACCCTTGCCTGACCGAAACCCTACGTCAACTTTGCGTTCCGGGCTCTCCCGGAAGAGTGACCTTGATCCGGCAGCCCCGAGCGGATTCGGCCACCCGGATCTGTCCGCCGTGCAGTTCCACGGCCCAGCGGGCGATGGCGAGGCCGAGGCCCGTGCCGCCGTCGCCCTTGTCGCCGGTGGCGGCGCCCTGGTTGAAGCGCTCGAAGACCTTGTGCCACTCGGACTGCGGGATGCCGGGGCCCTCGTCGATCACCTCGAGGTCGAGGGATTCGGGGTAGGGGCCGCGGCGGGCGAGCACGGTGACACGGCCGTGCTGCGGAGAGTGCTTCACCGCGTTGTCGATGAGGTTCGCCACGACCTGGTGGATGCGCTCCGGGTCGGCGTTCGCCGTCAGCTCCGGCGGCGAGACGTCGAGGTGCAGATGGACGTCCGTCCGCGTGTGGGTGCCGGATCCTGAGGCGAGTCCCGCGCGCTGGGAGACCGCCATGTTGGCCTCCTTCAGGACGCCCGACAGGTACGGCCAGACCTCGAAGCGGCGCGTCTTCAGCGGCACGACGCCGTTGTCCAGGCGGGACAGGTCGAGCAGCGTGTCGACGAGGCGGCCGAGCCGCTCCGTCTGTTTGAGCGCCGTGCGCATCGTCTCGGGGTCGGCGGCCATCACGCCGTCGACGACGTTCTCCAGGACCGCGCGCAGGCCCGCGATGGGCGTGCGCAGCTCGTGCGAGACATTGGCCACGAGCTCTTTGCGCTGCTGGTCCTGGGCCGCCAGCTCGTCGGCCATGCGGTTGATGGTGACCGCGAGGTCACCGATCTCGTCGCGGCGGCCCGCGCCGCGCACCCGGCGCGAGTAGTCGCCGTTGGAGATGAACCGGGCCACCGTGTTCATCTCGTCGAGCGGGGCCGTCAGCGAGTGCGCCACGAACTGCGTGATCAGCAGCGTGGCGATGATCGAGAACACGGTGATGAAGCGCAGCTCCGTCGCCGTGTACATCGCCACCATGAGCAGGCCCGTGGTGATGAAGACCGAGACGACGACGAGCGTGCCCAGCTTCGCCTTCACGGAGAAGGGGCGCAGACCGCCGGACGCCCACTGCGGGTTGAACGGCGGCCGGTGCGGCCGCCCGCCCGGTGCCCGGTTCCGGTCCGCGGTGCTCACGGGTTCGGCGTCTCCAGCGCGTAGCCCACGCCGTGCACGGTGCGGATGCGCTCCGCGCCGATCTTCCGGCGCAGCGCCTTGATGTGGCTGTCGACGGTGCGGGTGCCCGAGGCGTCCGCCCAGTCCCACACCTCGGCGAGCAGCTGCTCACGGGAGAGGACCGCGCGCGGCGTGTTCGCCAGGCACACGAGGAGGTCGAACTCGGTGGGAGTGAGGTGCACGTCCTCGCTCCTGACCCGCACGCGGCGCTGCGCGTGGTCGATCTCCAGCTCGCCGAGCCGCAGTATGCCGCTGCGCGGCGTCGTGGCGGCCAGCGCGGCCCGCTCGACGCGGCGGAGCAGCACGTGCACGCGCGCCGCCAGCTCCCGCATGGAGAACGGCTTGGTCATGTAGTCGTCGGCTCCCACACCGAGGCCGACGAGCATGTCCGTCTCGTCGTCGCGCGCCGTGAGCATCATGACCGGCACCGGACGCTGGGCCTGCACGCGGCGGCAGACCTCCAGGCCGTCGAAGCCGGGCAGCATGATGTCGAGGATCAGCAGGTCGGGCTGCCAGGCCTCGGCCGTGTCCACCGCCGCCGGGCCGTCCTGCGCGGTTTGCACGAGGAATCCCTCGGCACGCAGCCGGGCGGCGATGGCATCGACGATGGTCGGATCGTCCTCGACGACCAGGACCCGTCGCTGGGCTCCCTGGGTCGTCGTGGTGGTGTTGTGGGAGGTGTGTGTCTGCTCCATCGCCCCGCCCCTGAGTGCGCGCCGTCGTGACGCGCTTGACGCTTGAATGATCGGGTTTCGGACGTCAGCGTACGGGGAGTTACCGCCGGTCGGCTACGTGGGCCTCAGTGCGAGGTGCACCACGTCAGGGACGCCCCGGACAACCGGGATCTCTTCGGTGCGCACCGCCTGGAATCCGGCATTCCGCAAGGTTTCTTCGAAATTTGCTGACGGCTGTGCGGACCATACGGCGAGAACACCGCCCGGGTCGAGTCGGTCCTTGCAGGCGGCGAGGCCCGCCGGCCCGTAAAGGGTGTCGTTGTCCTCGGTGACCGTCCACTCCGGACCGTTGTCGATGTCGAGGCAGAGCGCGTCGTAGGTGTCCGTGGTCGTGTGCAGGTGCCGTACGAGGTCGGCCTCGACGATGTCCGTGCGGGGGTCGGCGAGGGCGCGCTCGGACAACTCGCGCAGCGGGCCTTCCAGGTGCCAGTCGATGATCGCGGGCTCCCGCTCGACGACCGTGATGCCACCCCAGTGCGGATCGGCGGCCGCGTGTTCGAGGGAGAAGCCGACGCCGAGGCCGCCGATGAGGACGCGCGGTTTCTCGCGGTCGTCCAGGGCGGCGCGGGCCGAGTCGACGAGCCGCCGCTCGGAGCGGCCGTCGGAGGTGTCCATCAGGAACGTGCCGTTGGCGATGATCTGGAGCAGGTCGCCGTGACGGCGCAGGACCACCTCGCCGAAGGGGCCTTCGCGGCGATCGAGGACGACGGGTGGATCGGGGTGGTGCGGAGTCGTCATGGCCGACATTGTGGCCGAGAGGGTGGGTGGCCCGCCGGTGTTTTCTGTGTCCCACGTCTCACATGGCGCTCGTCACAGAGGGTGAACCGAACAGGTCCGCGCCGCGTCGGGGGGTGCCCGTGCGCTTCGCGTTCGCCGGCGGCGCCTCGCCCGGCCGCCGCGTGCTCACGACCGCGCACCGGGGCCCGGTCGACGTGATCGCTGACAGCGAACGCCTTCGGCGGAACATCTGGAAGCTCCCGTGCATTGAGTCCATGTAACTCAACTTGACTGCCAAAGGGGAGATCATGGCTTCGACGTCCACACCGCTCACCCTGCCCGTGCTGCCCCTCGACGACGAGGTCGTGCTGCCCGGAATGGTGGTGCCCCTGGACCTCAGCGACACCGACGTACGGGCCGCGGTGGAGGCCGCTCAGGCCGCCGCGCGTACTGGACCCAGCAAGCCGAAGGTGCTGCTTGTTCCACGTATCGACGGCACGTACGCGAACACCGGCGTGCTCGGCACCGTCGAGCAGGTCGGACGCCTCGCCGACGGCGACCCCGGCGCGCTGATCCGCGGCGTCGGCCGCGTCCGCATCGGCGCCGGTACGACCGGGCCCGGCGCCGCCCTGTGGGTGGAGGGTCTGACCGTCGAGGAAGAGGTGCCTGACCCGCTGCCGGGCGCCGTCACCGAACTCGTCAAGGAGTACAAGGCGCTCGCCACGAACTGGCTGAAGAAGCGCGGCGCCTGGCAGGTCGTGGACCGCGTGCAGCAGATCGACGACGTCTCCGCGCTCGCCGACAACTCCGGCTACTCGCCGTTCCTCACCACCGCCCAGAAGGTCGAGCTGCTCGAGGCGGCCGACCCGGTGGAGCGTCTGAAGCTCGCCACCCAGCACCTGCGCGACCACCTCGCCGAGCAGGACGTCGCCGAGTCCATCGCCAAGGACGTCCAGGAGGGCGTCGACAAGCAGCAGCGCGAGTTCCTGCTCCGGCGCCAGCTCGACGCCGTCCGCAAGGAGCTGCGCGAGCTGAACGGGGAGAAGGACGAGGGCGAGGAGTCCGACGACTACCGGGCCCGCGTCGAGGCCGCCGACCTTCCGGAGAAGGTCCGCGAGGCCGCGCTCAAGGAGGTCGAGAAGCTGGAGCGCTCCAGCGACCAGTCGCCCGAGGGCTCCTGGATCCGCACCTGGCTCGACACCGTCCTCGAACTGCCGTGGAACGAGCGGACCGAGGACGAGTACGACATCCAGGGCGCGCGCGGCGTCCTCGACGCCGAGCACGCGGGCCTCGACGACGTGAAGGAGCGGATCACCGAGTACCTGGCCGTGCGCAAGCGCCGCGCGGACCGGGGCCTCGGCGTGGTCGGCGGGCGGCGCGGCGGCGCCGTGCTCGCGCTGGTCGGCCCGCCCGGCGTCGGCAAGACCTCGCTCGGCGAGTCCGTCGCGCACGCGATGGGCCGCAAGTTCGTCCGCGTCGCGCTCGGCGGCGTCCGGGACGAGGCGGAGATCCGCGGCCACCGGCGTACGTACGTGGGCGCCCTGCCCGGTCGCATCGTCCGCGCCATCAAGGAGGCCGGGTCGATGAACCCGGTGGTCCTGCTCGACGAGGTCGACAAGGTGGGCTCCGACTTCCGCGGCGACCCGGCCGCGGCGCTGCTCGAAGTCCTCGACCCGGCGCAGAACCACACCTTCCGGGACCACTACCTGGAGGTCGAGCTGGACCTGAGCGACGTCGTCTTCCTGGCGACCGCGAACGTCCTGGAGGCGATTCCGGAGGCCCTGCTCGACCGCATGGAGCTGGTCCGTCTCGACGGCTACACCGAGGACGAGAAGGTCGTCATCGCCCGCGACCACCTGGTGCCGCGCCAGCTGGACCGCGCGGGGCTCGCGGCCGACGAGGTCACCATCGGCGACGACGCACTGCGCAAGCTCGCCGGCGAGTACACGCGGGAGGCCGGCGTCCGCAACCTGGAGCGGTCCGTGACGCGGGTGCTCCGCAAGGTCGCCGCGCAGCACGAGCTCGGCGAGCGGGAACTGCCGTTCACTGTCGGCGAGGGCGATCTGCGTTCGCTCATCGGGCGGCCGCACCACGTGCCCGAGTCGGCGCAGGACCCGGCCGAGCGGCGCACGGCCGTGCCGGGCGTGGCGACCGGGCTCGCGGTCACCGGGGCCGGCGGCGACGTGCTCTTCGTGGAGGCTTCCCTCGCGGACCCGGAGACGGGCGCGGCGGGCCTGACGCTCACCGGTCAGCTGGGTGACGTCATGAAGGAGTCGGCGCAGATCGCGCTCTCCTTCCTGCGCTCGCACGGGGCCGAACTGGAGCTGCCCGTCGCCGACCTGAAGGAGCGCGGCGCGCACATCCACTTCCCGGCGGGCGCCGTCCCGAAGGACGGGCCGAGCGCGGGCGTCACGATGACGACGGCGCTCGCGTCCCTGCTGAGCGGACGGCTCGTCCGTACGGATGTGGCGATGACCGGCGAGGTGTCGCTGACCGGTCGTGTGCTGCCGATCGGCGGCGTGAAGCAGAAGTTGCTCGCGGCGCACCGGGCGGGGATCACCACGGTGATCATTCCCAAGCGGAACGAGGCCGACCTGGACGACGTCCCGGCCGAGGTCCTGGAGAAGCTGGACGTGCACCCGGTGACGGATGTGCGGCAGGTTCTGGAGCTGGCGTTGACGCCGGCCTCGGCTTCGGCGGACGTGGCGGTGCCGGTGGCCGCGTAAGGGCCTGCTGTGCGGCCGGGGTCCGGGGCTCTGCCCCGGGCCCCGCTGCTCATGGGTTACGCGGCGTCGCCGCCGTCGATGACCAGGTCGGTGCCGACGGCGGAAGCGGCGTCCGGGGAGGCGAGGTAGAGGACGGCCGCCGCGATCTCCGCGGTGGAGGAGACGCGGCCCAGGGGCGACTCGGACTTCATCCGGGCGGCGCGTTCGTCCTCCGTCTCGCCCGGCCTCAGCGACATGGTGGTGGCGGACGCGCCGGGGCTGACGACGTTGATGCGGACCCCGTCGGCGATGTGGTCGAGAGCGGCGGCCCGGGTGAGGGCGGCGACGGCCGCCTTGGTGGCGATGTAGCCGGCCACGCCCGGAGTGCGGGTGTGCGCGCCGAGGTTGGAGGCGATGTTGACGATCGCGCCACCTGTGGGCTGCTCGCGCATCCGGGCGACTTCGGCCTGGAGGCTGAGGAACACACCGGTCACGTTGATGTCGAGCAGGGTGCGCCAGTCCTCCTCGGGAAGGTCGGCCAGGGGCGTGCCGCCCCGGAAGACCCCCGCGTTGTTGACGGCGACGTCGAGGCTGCCGAACAGTTCGACGGTGCGGCGGACCAGCTCCCCGACGTCCTCGGAGCGGGTGATGTCCGCGGTGACCGCGGCCGCCGTACCGCCCTCCTCGTGGATCAGTTCGACCGTCTCGTCGAGCGTCGCGGCGGTACGCCCGGCGGCGACCACCGAGGCCCCTTCGGCGGCGAAGGCGAGAGCGATGGCCCGGCCGATGCCGGAGCCGGCGCCGGTGACGAGGACGGACTTGCCGGCGAAGCGTGCGGTCATGGTGATGACATCCTTCAATGGATAGCAGATCGATCGTTCTAGAATTTGGCCATGCGAGACACCTCCTTGGGAGGAGGTGTCGTTCAGTCCAGAAGGCGCAGCGCCTGCTCGGCGGCATCCCGCGTCCGGCCGGGGTCGTCGGATGCCTTGCCCGCCACGCGCAGGCCCTGCATCAGTACGAGCAGCATCCGCGCGAGGGCGCGCGGATCGCGGTCCGCGGGCAGTTCGCCCTCGGCGCGGGCCCGGACCAGCGCGGAGTGCAGCAAGGTCTCGATGTGCTCCCAGCTCGCCTCCACCCGGCGGGCCGCCGCCGCGTCGTGCGCGCCCAGTTCGGCGGCCGTGTTGGTGACGAGGCACCCCTTCATGCGCTGGTCGGGGGAGCCCGCCTCGGCGGCGAAGCGTCGCACCAGTGCGCGTACGGCGGGCAGTGCGGGGCCCGGCTGGGACAGTTCGTGCAGCAGGCCCGAATTGTGGGTCTCGCTGTACCGGTCCAGCGCCTTCAGATACAGCTCGTGCTTGTTGCCGAAGGTGGCGTAGATGCTGGCGCGCCCGATGCCGAGGTGGGCGACGAGGTCCGCCATCGAGGTCGCCTCGTAGCCGCGCAGCCAGAACAGCTCCAGGGCTGACTGAAGAGCGGCGTCCGGATCGAATTCCTTGGTTCTGGCCACGGTGGGACTGTAGGGCTTATTGGAACGCTCGGTCAATTTGCGGTGCTGGAGTGAGCGGTCGAACGGGACCGGGGCCGCGGGGCGCCGCCCCGGACCCCGGCCCCAAACGCAGGACGGGCTTGAACGCGGTCAGCCGTTGGCGAGCGCCACGACGCGGTCGAGGGCGCCGTTGAACTTGTTGTGGTCGCCGACCGTCGGGCCCGACGACGTGTACTGCCACATGGTGTAGTAGCCCCAGCCGGCCGGCAGCGTGCCGACGGTGGAGGCGTACCGCGCGATCCACAGCGGGTTGTTGGCGGCGAAACCGCCGTAGTTGCCCGTGCACTGGGTCCACCAGCTGGTCGCCGTGTAGATGACGGCGTCGCGTCCCGTGCGGGCCTTGTACTGGTTCAGGAAGTCCCGGATCCAGGTCACCATGCCGCTCTGCGTCTTGCCGTAGCAGGCGGCGCCGTACGGGTTCCACTCGATGTCGAGCGCGCCCGGCAGCGTCTTGCCGTCCCTGGACCAGCCGCCGCCGTGGTCCACGAAGTAGTTGGCCTGGGTGGCGCCGCTCGCGGTGTCCGGTGTCGCGAAGTGGTACGCGCCGCGGACCATGCCCACGTTGTAGGAGCCGTTGTACTGCTGCGCGAAGTACGGGTTGGTGTAGTACGTGCCTTCGGTGGCCTTGGTGTAGGCCCAGCGCACGCCGCTGTTCCAGAGCGTCGACCAGGCCACGTTGCCCTGGTGGCTGGAGACGTCGACGCCTTCGGTCTGTACGGCGCTGGTGCCGGCGCCGGGCGGCAGGGAGCCGACGCCGTCGTGCGCGGCGACCCCCATGCCCATGTGGGCCCCGCCGCGGGCGGGCGTGTCGGCGGCCTGCGCGGGGCCGGGCAGGGCGAGGAGGAGGGAGAGCGCGGCGAGCAGGGTCCCGGTGATTCCCAGGCGGGTGCTGCGTCTGCGACGGTTGGCGACAGGTCTGTGCACGGGCATGAGCGGCCTCCGAGAACGACGTGGGGTGACGTGCGGTGGCGCCGGTGCGCTTGATGGTGTGTGCATGCCACGGCTGGCAGCGGTGAAAACGCTACGCACGTAGACCCGCGGTGGGAAGAGGGGCCGGTGTGTGCCGTTGGTCTACTCCTGCGAAATACTGGTGGAACTGCGGTGATGACCGTGGTGGGCGAAAACTTTCAGAGGTGCTGACGTGCGCGAAGAGGGAAACGGCGGGCGGCGGAGCGCGGAATCCGAACCGCGAGCCGCTGCCGCGCCCGTGACTGTGGACGGCGAGTTCCTCGCCCTGGAACGCGAGTTGACCGTCTTTCTGCGCCGGGCCCGGGCCAACTCCGGCGAGATGGCCCGTGAGGTCCACCCCGACCTGGAGCCGGCCGCGTACGGGCTGCTCGTCCGCCTTGAGGAGTGCGGGGCGCAGCGTGCCACCGAGCTCGCCGGTTACATCGGCGTCGGCAAGGCGACGATGAGCCGCCAGCTGCGGGCTCTGGAGGAACTGGGCTTCGTCGCCCGGGAGCCGGACCCCGCGGACGGCCGGGCGTGGCTGGTCTCCCTCACCGACTACGGGCGCGAGCACTTCGGGCGGGTCAGGGACGCGCGGCGGATGCGGTATGTGCGGCAGCTCGACGGGTGGGATCGGCGTGAGGTGGCGGAGCTGGCGAGGTTGTTGCACCAGTTGAATGCCGGGGCCGAATAGGTTTGCCCGGTCTCGCCGCACCGGCGTTGCGCTCTCGGGGCTCCGCCCCGGACCCCGCGCCTCAATCGCCGGCGGGGCTTGATTGTGCCTGCGGGGCTTGATTGTGCCTGCGGGCTGTCATGGGTCATAGCTCCACGTACGCCACCGTCGCGTCGTCGTGGGTCTTGCTGCGGCGCAGGTACTGGCGGGTCTGCGCGTCCGCGTCCTCCAGGGCGCGGACCCGGGACACCACCGCCTCCGCGCCCTCCTTGCGGACGAGGGTGAACAGGTCCTGCCAGTCGCCCTCGTGGAACTTCTCCACCCAGCGCGTCACACCGTCCGTCATCGCGGCGAGCGCCCGCACCTCGCCGCGGGGGAGCGTGCCGGTCACCGCGCGTGTCGCCACCGACGGGTCCGCGGCGGCCGTGAAGAAGCCGCCCTCCTTGTTGCGCGCCGTGGCGTCGGCCACCTCGTTCGAGACGAGTTGGGCGCGTGGCACCCGGTCGAGGCGGTCGTCGAGCAGCGGCGTGACCGTTCCGTCGGGGGCCTCGACGAGCAACGCCGAGTCGGAGAGCACCAGATGCTCCACCCGCTCCGCGTCCCAGCGGGCGAGCACGACGGTCGCCTGCGGAGTGCGCGGGTGAGAAAGGTCACAGGTGTCCCGATGGGCGTCGGCGGTCCGGCCGATCGCCGCCGCGAGCGCCTCGGCCAGGCTCATGTCCCGGCGCGAAACGGACAGTTCGGCCAGTGCGCCGCCGAGGTGGGCGGTGAACCAGGGTACGGAGTGTCGACAGCCGTCGTCGGTGGCCGGGGGAGTGACCCCGTCGAGGACGACCAGTGATCCACCGTGCCCAGCGGCCGGTGCGGCCACCGATACGTAGTCCTCGTTCGGCCGCTCGACGGCGCTCGGCTCGGTGGTCAGTTCGATGCGCATGCGGTCAGTCTGCATGAGCCATCCTCACGGAGCGGTGGGGCGCGGGGAGTTGGGGCGAGTCGTTCCGTATGGATTCTGTGGAGATCCGGAGGCGGCCCGAAAAACCCCTCTGAGCGCCGGGTTTGCACGGAATGATCACTTCCGTCGGGGGTGTGGCGGGGCATCCTGCCAAAGGCCGCCGAAGACGTCCAACCGGCGCACGGTTGACAGAGCGTGATCGTGACACGGGAACTTGCTCCCCAACTCCCGCTCGATGTTCACTCCTTCGGGTGGCGGGCGAGGTGATGGGCGCCCCCTGCTCACCGGCACTGGAAGGGTCAGGGGCCAGGCCAGAGGGTCACGGGGTGTTGACGCAGCGTCACCCGGACCCATGGGGTAGGACGAATCAGGAATGCGAGCATCAGTGGGGAACACCTCCGGCGGTAATGGAGCCAGTGGTCTTGGTGTGTCGGGTGATGTCGCACCGGGCCAGGCGTCCGAGGTGAGCCGCACGGGTTCCGGTCGGGGCAAGCGTGCCCGGGTCCGCAGCCGCTTGATCGTGGCGGTGGCCGTGGTCGCCGCTGCCGTCGTCGGCGCCGGAGCACCGGTGATCGTCGGCGCCTCCGACCGCGTGGGCGAATCGCAGACCCTCGTCGACGACGCCCAGCAGACGCAGCGCTCGCTCGCCCTCTCGCACGCGCTCGCCGACGAGCGGGACGAGGTCACCCGGTTCATCGCGGCCGGCCGCCCCAAGGGCGCGGGCCTGAGCGAGGAGCGCGGGGCCCGTGTCGACCGCCAGGTCGACGAGCTGCGCGTGGACGCGCCCGCCGCGCTGCGCGGCACTCTCGACGACGTCGCCGCCGTGCGCCGCTCCGCCCTCACCGGCAAGGGATCGGCCCTGGAGGCGCACGCCGCGTACTCCCGCTCCATCGGTGAACTGCACGCGCGCGCAGAGGATCTCGCCGAGCGCATACCCGTACGCGCGGGATCGGGGGCGTACGCCCTCGCCGACCTGGACCGCGCCGTCGAGCAGGCGTCCGCCGCGCGCGGCCTGCTGCTCTCCGCGCTCGCCGTGCCCCGCTCCACGGCCACGCAGGTCAACCCGGCGACCGGCCTGCGCGAGCCGGTCGTGGGCCAGTCCGCCGCGAGCAGTCAGCGCGACGCGCTCAGCGCGGCGGGCCAGCGGGCCCGGGTGCGCGAGCAGGCCGCGCTCGACGACTTCCACGACTCGGGGACCGCCAAGGCCGTGGGCGGGTACGACTCCACGGTCACGGGCCCGGACGTCACACGCGCCGAGGCGTACCTGAAGCGGCTCGCCGACGCCCCGACGCTGAGCGCGAGCGAGCTCCGCTACAACCCGAAGAGCGTCGAGGACGCCCTCACCGCGCGCATCGACCTCATGCGGGGCGCCGAGGCCGCGCTCGGGGACCAGCGGGTCAAGCGCCTGGAGCAGCTGCGCGACGACGACGTGACGGCGCTGGAGATCCGGATCGCGCTCGTCGGCATCTGTCTGCTCGCCGCCGTCGGCGTGGCCATGGCGACGGCCCGCTCGCTGACCCAGCCGCTCGCCGCGCTGCGCATCGGCTCCGCGCGCGTCGCGGGCGATCCGGCTGCCGAGGAACCGGTCAAGTACAAGGGCCGCAACGACGAGTTCGCCCAGGTCGTCGACTCGATCAACGCCCTGCACGCGCACGCCGTCGGGCTGCACGGACGCATCGGCACCCTGGAGTCCGACCGCAAGCACCTCGTCGGCGAGCGCCAGCGGATGGCCGACGAGCGGGACCGGCTGCGCGGCGAACTCGCCGACACCGCCCGCAAGCTGGACCGGGTCAAGCACTCGATCCACGGGACGTTCGTCAACCTGGCGCTGCGCACCCTCGGACTCGTCGAGCGGCAACTGGGCATCATCGAGGGCCTGGAGGAGCGCGAGCAGGACCCGGACCGCCTCGCCACGCTCTACAAGCTCGACCACTCCGCCACCGTCATGCGTCGGCACAGCGAGAACCTCCTCGTCCTCGCGGGCACCGAGCGCGGGCCGCAGCACGGCGGCTCCGTGGCCCTCGTCGACATGGTGCGCGCCGCCGTCTCCGAGATCGAGCGCTACGAGCGGGTGCGGATCGCCGCGCTTCCGCCGCACGCCCACATCGCCGGCTTCGCCGCCGACGACCTCAGCCACCTCATCGCCGAACTCCTGGAGAACGCCACGTCGTTCTCGCCGCCGGACGCCTCCGTCGAGGTCTCCGGCTGGCTCCTGGAGAGCGGCTCGGTCATGCTCTCCGTCCAGGACGAGGGCATAGGGATGACCGACGACCGGATGAGCGAGCTGAACACGCGGCTCTCCACCTTCACTCCCGAAGAGGCGCACGACCCCGAGGACGTCGACGGGTTCGGGCTCGGCCTGTACGTCGTCGCGCGGCTCGCCGTGCGGCACGGGGTGCGGGTACGGCTGCGCGAGCAGAAGCAGGGCGGAGTGGCGGCGGTCGCCGTGCTGCCCGCCTCGCTCTTCGCCGCCGCGCCGGCGGCCTCGGTGCCGCCCGCCGTCCTGGTGCCGGGCGCCGCGCCCGCGGTGCGCCTCGCGGGCTCCGAGGCGGAGGCCAACTCCAACGAGCTGTACGGGCGTACGGAGCCGGAGCACGGGCTTCCGGTCTCCGGTGACCCGCTCATCGAGGCGGCCGAGCAGGCGGTGCGCGCGTCCGAGGAGCCGCCCGCGGAGTACCCGGCGGAGGAGTTCCCGGCGGAGGCCCCTTACGAGGCTCCCGTCGAGGCCCCCGCGGAGACGACGATGGCGCTGGGCGCGCCGGTGCCGCCGGAGCCGGAACCCGAGCCGCAGTCGCAGCTGATCCCCGAGCCCGAGCCGTTCCCGGAGCCCGTCGCCGAGGTGCCGCACCCGCGCGCGCCGCGCGACGAGCACGACGGGCCCGCGGGACACCCCGAGCAGCTCGACCAGCCGCTCGATCCGCAGCCGGCGCCGGAGCCCGCGCCGGAGCCCGCGCCGGAGCCCGCCCCGGAGCCCGCCCCGGAGCCCGAACCGGCCGAGCGCGTCACCGCCAAGGGGCTGCCCAAGCGCACCCCGAAGGCGACCGCTCCCGCCGCCCCGCCGAAGCCGCGCACCGGCTCCGTGGACGCGGACGCGCTGCGCCGCAAGCTCGGCGGGTTCCACCGCGGTGCCACCGCGGGCCGCCGTGACGTGACGGCGGAGCTCGCAGACAACCCTGGACGTAGAAGTGAAGCCGAGGGGGACACAGCCGAGGAGGCAAGCAGTTGACTGCGCCCACCCCTGCACTCAACGGACAAAAGGGAATGAACGGTCTCAGTAGCGAGGCACGAAACCTGCATTGGCTGCTCACCGACCTGGTCGAGGAGGTGCCAGGACTCCAGTCCATCGCCGTCGTCTCGTCCGACGGGCTGCTCCTGCTCTCCTCCGACCCGGGTCTGCACGACGCGGCCCCGGCGACCGACCCGAGCAAGGGCCCCAAAGGGTCCAGCGCCGACCTGGCGGCCATCGTGGCCGGGCTCGGCTCGCTGACCATCGGCGCCGCCAAGCTGATGGACGGCGGAGGCATCAAGCAGACGATGGTCGCGATGGACGAGGGAAGCCTCTTCGTCATGTCGATCAGCGACGGCTCCCTGCTCGGCGTGCACGCCTCCGCGGACTGCGACATGGGTGTCATCGCGTACCACATGGCGCTCTTCGTCGGCCGTGCCGGGCACGTCCTGACGCCCGAACTCCGCAGCGAGCTGCGCCAGTCGATGGAGGCCACCCGATGACCCCCGGCACTTCAGGCAGTGCACACAGTACGAACGGCACGAGCAGGACCTACGGTTCGAGCAGGCTCCCCGTGCGCGGCGGCGACCGCAGGCCCGCCCGCGTACGCCCCTACTCGCTCACCGGCGGCCGTACCCGCTTCGGCCATGTGCTGCTCGTGGAGACCTTCATCTCCAGCACCGCGGCCATCGAGGCGCCCGAAGAGCGTCCCGAGCTGGGCAAGGGCGGGCTCGCCGGGATCATGCCGGAGATGCGTGCCATCGTCGCGCTGTGCCGCCGCATGCGCACGGTCGCGGAGATCGCCGCGCTGCTCAAGATGCCGCTCGGCGTGGTGCGTGTGCTGCTCAGCGACCTCGCCGACCAGGGAAAGATCCGTGTATACGGAACAGGCCACGGACCCGGACAGCCGGACCGGGCACTCCTCGAAAGGGTGTTGAGTGGACTCCGCCGCCTCTGAACTGCTCGGCGAACTGCCCATGGAAGACGAGCAGTTGCAGGCCTGGCAGACCGACAGAACCCGGGCCCCCGTCGCCACGAAGATCATCGTGGCGGGTGGTTTCGGTGTCGGCAAGACGACCCTGGTGTCCGCCGTGTCCGAGATCGAGCCCCTCGAGACCGAGGCGCTGATGACGCAGGCGAGCGAGGAGACCGACGACCTCACCGCGACGCCCGGCAAGTCGACGACCACGGTCGCCATGGACTTCGGCCGCATCACGCTCGACGACGACCTGGTCCTGTACCTGTTCGGCACGCCGGGTCAGCAGCGGTTCTGGTTCATGTGGGACGACCTGGTGCGCGGCGCGATCGGTGCCGTCGTGCTCGCCGACACCCGCCGCCTGAAGGACTGCTTCCCCGCGCTCGACTACTTCGAGAGCTGCGGACTCCCGTACGTCGTGGCCGTCAACCACTTCGACGACACGGAGGAGTTCGCGCCCGACGACGTACGGGAGGCGCTCACGGTGCCGCCGCACGTGCCGGTGCTGATCATGGACGCGCGGCGCCGCATCGCGGCGATCGAGACGCTCCTGGCGCTGGTCGGCCACGCCCTGGACGCGACCCCCGAGTAGTCGCGCAGGCTCCGTGCCCGCATAGTGGTCAAGCCCCGCCCCCCACACATTAGTTACGGCAGTTAAGGCAGTCTCATATGTCGCGGAAGATACTCGTCGTGGGAGCCGGCCAGTCCGGCCTCCAGCTCGCCCTCGGCCTGCAGACCCAGGGGTACGAGGTCACCCTGATGTCCAACCGCACCGCCGACGAGATCCGTTCCGGGCGGGTCATGTCGACGCAGTGCATGTTCCACACGGCGCTCCAGCACGAGCGCGACCTCCAGCTCAACTTCTGGGAGTCGCAGGCCCCGCGGATCGAGGGTCTCGGCGTCTCCGTCGCCGCGCCCGGTTCGCACGACCCGGGTCCCACGCAGCGCGCCATCGACTGGGTCGGGCGGCTCGACGGCTTCGCGCAGTCCGTCGACCAGCGCGTGAAGATGGCCGGCTGGATGGAGACGTTCGCGCAGCGCGGCGGGCAGCTCGTCATCCACGGTGCGGCGGTCTCCGACCTCGACTACTTCTCGCGTACGTACGACCTGGTGCTGGTCTCCGCGGGCAAGGGCGAGCTGGTCTCGATGTTCGGCCGGGACGCCGAGCGGTCCCCGTACAGCGAGCCGCAGCGGGCGCTCGCCGTCGCGTACGTCCACGGCATGGGCGTGCGGCCCGAGCACCCGGACTTCGACGCGGTGCGCTGCAACCTGGTGCCGGGTGTCGGCGAGCTCTTCGTGATGCCCACGCTCACCACCTCCGGCCGCGCCGACATCCTCTTCTGGGAGGGCATCCCCGGCGGCCCGCTGGACGCGTTCAAGGGCATCAAGGACCCCTCCGAGCACCTGGCGCTCACGCTGGAGCTGATGGAGAAGTTCACGCCGTGGGAGTACGCGCGTGCCACGAAGGTCGAACTGACCGACGCGAACGGTACGTTGGCCGGTCGCTATGCCCCGACGGTCCGCAACCCCATCGGTCGGCTGCCCTCCGGCGGCGCGGTGCTCGGTGTCGCGGACGTGGTCGTCGCGAACGACCCGATCACCGGGCAGGGCTCCAACTCGGCCTCCAAGTGCGCGGCGTCGTACCTGGAGTCGATCGTCTCCCACGGTGACAAGCCGTTCGACGAGGAGTGGATGCAGTCGGCGTTCGACCGGTACTGGGAGACGGCGCAGCACGTCACGAAGTGGACGAACACGATGCTCCAGGCTCCGCCGGAGCACGTCCTGAACCTGATCGGTGCGGGCGGTCAGCTCCAGCCGGTGGCCGACCGCTTCGCGAACGGCTTCAACGACCCGTCCGACTTCGAGAACTTCTTCTACGACCCGGCGAAGACCCAGGCGTACCTGGACTCCTTGACGTCCTAACCCACCGGCGCAGCGCCCTTCACACGGCGCTGCGCCCTCCCTTCGCTTCGCGGCGCTGTCCGCCCGCGCCTGTGCCTGTGCCCGCGCCAAGGCGTCATGCCTGCGGAACGCCCTGCTTGCCCGTCCGCCCGTGCGTCTGACCGCCCGCGCTTCGGCCCCGCCGTTCGCCCCGGCCACTTGCGCCGCGCCGGTTCCGTCGCTCGTCGGCCTCGCCGCCTGCTCCGGTCACCCGCGACGTGCCGGTTCCCGGCTCGTTGGCTTGGCCGCTCGCTCCGCTCACCCACGCCACGCCCGCTCTAGCCCGGCCGCGGGGCACATCCGCTGCCCGGCCAGGGCGTCACGTGGGGCTGCCGAAGCCGTGCAGCAAGGTGTCGACGACCCGCGTGGCGAGGGCGTCGAGGGCCGCGTCCGTGTCCGGGGCCTGGCCGGCCGCCTCGTGGATGAGGGCGTAGTAGACGCGCCGGGCCCAGTCCAGGTCGGTGTCAGGCCGCAGGACACCGGTGTCGCGGAGGCGTACGAACAGTCGCGCGCACTGGTCCAGTACGTCGGCGTGGACCCGGGCGACCTCGGGCGCGTCCGTGGGCAGTGCCCCCATGGCGAACCCCCAACCGATCTTCACGCGCAGCACGTTCGCGGTGACCTGGTAGAGCGCGACCGCGGGCGGCGAGGTCTGCGGCCTCGCCGCCTCGACCGCTTCGTGGAACCGCTGCGTCGCCCACGCGGCCAACGCCGCGACCAACGCCTCCCGGGACGCGAACCGCCGATGCACGGTGGTGCGCGCGACCCCGGCGGCCTCCGCGATCTGCTCCATCGTGGCCGCCGGGTTGGTGGAAAGTACCTGCTCGGCGGCTTCGAGGATGGCGCGCACCGTCCGTTCGGTGTCCGCGCGCAGCGGTTTCGATGAGGCGGGCAGCGCCATGGCCTGTTCCTTTCCGACGGGGCGACTGGTCGACGATCTCTCCAGGGTACGACAGTGCGGCAAGTTGCCAGCTAGTTGCATCACACGTGTTGCATGTCGTACGTTCAGTGCGTCATAAGCGATGCGTCCAGACGTGGAGGGGCACCATGGACCTGAAGTTGAACGGCAAGACCGCCCTGGTCACGGGGGCCAGCCGGGGAATCGGGCTGGCCGTCGTCCAGGAACTGGCCGCGGAAGGCGTGCGCGTTGTCGCCGCCGCCCGCAATCCCACCCCGGAACTGGCGGCGGCCGGCGCGAAGGCGGTGGCCGTGGACCTGTCCGACCCCGCCTCGGCCGAGCGCCTGGTCGCGGAGTCCGTCGCCGAGCTGGGCGGTCTCGACGTCCTGGTCAACAACGTCGGAGGGGGCGACGGCGGGCTCGACGGCGGGTTCCTGGACCTGGCCGACGCGCAATGGGCGCAGGTGCTGGACCTGAACTTCCTCGCCGCCGTCCGCGTCACCCGCGCCGCGCTGCCCGCGCTGACGGCAGCCAAGGGGGCGGTGGTCAACGTGTCCTCGATGGGCGCGCGTGTCCCGCACAGCGGCCCCGTCGCCTACACCACCGCCAAGGCGGCCCTGACCGCCCTCGGCAAGGCCCTGGCCGAGGAGTTCGGCCCGCGAGGGGTCAGGGTGAACACGGTGTCGCCGGGGCCGGTCCGCACCGACATGTGGGAGAGCCCGACCGGTTACGGTGCCGAACTCGCCGCTGCCATGGGCGTACCCCATGCGGATCTTCTCGCCGGGCTGCCCGGGGCGACCGGCATGCTCATCGAGCGGCTCGTCGAGCCCGACGAGGTCGCGGCGCTCGTCGCCTACCTCGCGTCACCGCGTGCCGCGGCGACCACCGGTACCGATCACCTCATCGACGGCGGCGCGGTCAAGACGGCCTAGGGCCCTCGCCATCGGTCACGGGGTGGGCGAGGGGGCCGTCCTCGCCCGCCCCGTGACCACTCCCGCTACTGCCCCGGCGCCCCCGCCGCCCCGTACCCCGCGTCGTCCCCCGCCTCCGCCCCCTCCGGCAGGACCGGCGCCCGGTACCCGGACATCGAAGGCGCGTCCCGGTCCGGGCGGACCGCGCCGAGGAGGGGGTTCGCGGCGATGGGGGAGACCTTGACCTTGGCGCCGGGGCGCGGGGCCTGCACCACCATGCCGTCGCCGAGGTACATCGCCACGTGCGTGGCCTTGGGGAAGTAGACGACCAGGTCGCCGGGGCGCAGCTCCGACATGGGAACGCGGGGCAGCGACGCCCACTGTTCCTGAGAGGTCCGGGGAATCACCCGCCCCGCATGCGCCCACGCCTGCGACGTGAGGCCGGAGCAGTCGAAGGAGTCCGGCCCCTCCGCCCCCCAGACGTACGGTTTCCCGATCTGCCGGACGGCGTAGGAGAGCGCCTCGTCGCCCGCCTCCGACGGCGCCCGGCCAGTCGAACTCAGCGCCCCGGACGCCATGAACGCCTCCTGCGCCCGCGTCGTCCCTTGCGCCTCGAGGCGCGCCACATCCGCGAGCTGGTCGGCGGTGAGGGAGGCGAGCAGCTCCTCGACCTCCTTCAACCGGTCCCGTACCGCGTCCCGTTCCTTCTTCTGCCGCTCCGCGAGCCGCAATTGTTCGTCCAGCGCGCCCCGCGCCTTCGTCGCCAGCACGTCGGCCTTCTTCTCCCGGCCCGTGAGCCGCTCGACCGTCGCCTGCCGCTCACGGGCGGCCCGCCGCATCACATGCCCCTCGTCGAGCGCCCGCTGCGGATCGCGGGCGAGGAGGAGCCGCAGGTACGGGGAGAACTCGCTGCGCCCCTGGTACTGCTCGCGCGCGAGCCGCCCGGCGTCGGTCCGGCTGCTGTGCAGCGACGACCGCGCGGCGGCCAGCCTCTTCGCGAGCCCGTCCGCGTCCTCGCGGCGCTCCTTGAGCGCCTCCTCGGTCGCGTTGTACGTCTCCGTGGCCGCCTCGACGTCCTGGTACAGACGCTGGAGGTCCGAGAGGAGGTCGGCGACGGAACGGGTTCCACCGGGCCCCGGCCGTGGCTCGGGGCCCGGCGCCGCGCTCACGGGGAGCGGCGTCAGCAGCGCGCCCGTGACGGCCGCCGTGCACACCCACCGCACCAGCCTGCCTGACACCTGATCACCTCCGGTGCGGGACAACCCCTGTGCCCCGCACCGTGAACATGAACAGAAAGGCGGGCCGCCCACCCGCCGGGCTGCTCGCTTCGGCGCAACCCCACCACCCGTCCGGTGCCCGCCCGGCGAGCCGCCTTTACGCCTCCGGGGACCGCTTCCCGGACCACGGCCACCTGACGGTCCGCCCGGTGTTCCCGTCCGGGGCGAACACGTAGCGCCACTGCGTCACGAGCCGCACCCGCGTGCCGCTGGGCGCGGCCTCCCGTACGTACACGAGCACGGCGTCCGGCACCGGCACCTTGTACACCTTGGGCGGATTCCCGGTGGCGGTCACGAACACGGGCAGCACCCGCCCGTCGAGGGGCCCGCCGACAAAGGGAACGTCTTCGCTCTTCACAGGTCCAGTGTCACGCAAGGCGCCGCACGGCCGTCACGCAGAGCCGCTCACGACCGCCACGCAGAACACCGCACAGCCGTCACCCGCCACATCCACGCACACCCGCCCGCCCCCACAGTCCGTCACAGCAGCCGCGCCGCATCCCCCACCACCGGCAGCACCCGCCGCGCCAGCTCCCCCACGGGTCCCTCCGGTGATTCGAGCGCGAGGGCGTACCGCACCACGGTCGCGGTCTGCGGGTCGCGGCCCGCCGTCGCCGTCAGGACCGCCATGAACTGGTCGACGAGCCCGTCGCGCAGCTCGTCCAGCGGCGGCTGCTTGCCCTCGTCGAGCCAGATCAGGGAGGCCGCCTCCACCGCCGTGATCCACATGCGGACGGTCATCCGCAGCCGCGGCCCCGGCGCGGCCTGGCCGAGGTGACTGAGGACGTGCTCGGCGGCGGCCCTGCGCACCCCGTCGACGATCGCCGTCGTACGGGAGGTCTCCACCACGCTGCCGCCCTGGAGCAGCGCCGCGAAGCCCATGTCGTGCTGGTCGACGAAGGCGAGATAGCGGTCGAGCGCGTGCGTGAGGCGGGCCGTGAGCGGGCCCTCGGCCGGCTCGGCGAAGCACTGTTCCAGGTCCTCGGCGGCGGAGCGCAGCGCGGCCTCGTACAACTGCTGCTTGCCGCCGGGGAAGTAGCGGTAGACGAGCGGCCGGGACACCCCGGCCACCTCCGCCACGTCGTCGAGCGAGACGTCCTCCGGGGCCCGGTGCGCGAACAGCGACAGCGCCGATTCGAGCAGCTGCGCCCGCCGCGCCTCGACGCTGAGCCGCTTGTAGGCGGGCGTGCCGGTTGCCGAGGTCATGTTCCGAGCGTAACCGGCACGTCGAGGGTGCCGGTCAGGCCAGAAGTCCCGAAGACCGCCACATCTTCCGGCCGACGCCGCGCAGCACGCCGATGTCGTCGAGGAAGTCGGTCAGGCGCTTGGCCCCGGACTGCATGACCTCGCGGCGGTGGCCGCTGGCCTTGACCTGGGCCATGGCCTCCTTCTTGTCGAGGCCCACGTTCTCGTACACCTGCGGGTTGATGAACGCCACGGAGAAGACCCGGGCGAACTCGCCCGAGGTGAGCCGCGTGAACTCCTGCGACCAGCGCGGCGCCGTCACCATCTGGCGCCTCAACTCCTCGCGCGCGTACCGGACATGGCGCGCCTCCTCGACGACATGGATGCGCGTCACGCCGCGGATCAGCGTCTGGACGCGCTCGTCGGGGAACGTCAGGCGCTGCATCCAGTCGAGGACCTCCTCGCCGAGCAGCGTCGCCGTGAACGAACCGGGCGTCGTCGAGATGGTCTTGAAGAGGCGGCCGAGGTTGTGGTGGACCGGCGCCACCGCGTACCAGGGCGTCTCGCCGCGCTGGATCAGCCGCGCGAACATCTTCGAGTGCCGGCACTCGTCCTCGATCTCGGTCAGCGCGTAGCGCACGTGCGCGCTCGTCGCCGCCTTGTCGTAGACGTGCCGGACGAGCAGTTGCATCAGGATCAGCTCGAACCAGATGCCGAGCGAGGCAAGCGCCGCCGCCTCGTGCTGCGACAGCTTGATCCGCTGCTCCTCGCTCATCCGCTTCCACAGCGGGGTGCCGTACAGGGACACCAGCTCGGGCGGCCAGAACCATTTGCCCGGCTCGAAGGGGGCGTCCCAGTCCAGCTCCTTGTCCGGGTCGAAGGAGTGCTTGGCGGAAGAGTCGAGCAGCCGCTGGGCCACCTGCTCGCGGTCCTTGAGCAGACCGAGCGCGTCGCGCAGTCCCGCCAGCGCGTCGGCTTCCGTCATGGTCGTCATGGCTGTCCCCACCTCGTCGTACGGGTGTGCGTCGGGCGGCCGCCGGTTACCGGCGGTCACGCCGCCTCCGGTCTTATGAGACTGCGCGTCAGCAAGCGCGTCAATCCCTTGCGCACGACTTGTTGACCCCGCGTCTACCACCGTGTGAGCCTGCCAGCATGGCGACGCATGAGCTGTACACCAAGGCCCCCGATGGGTCCAACTGGCAAGTACCGTCCGCCAGTTCGGCTCGCCTCAGCTGGGAATACGACGATGGGCGCGACCGTCTTCTGTCCCTGTACCAAAAGGGCAAGGACAAGCAGTGGGACGGCGCCAAGCGCATCGACTGGGACCTGGAGGTCGACCCGTACGACCCTCTCGGCACCCCCGACGACGCGCTGGCCCTCTACAACACGCCCTACTGGGCGAAGATGACCGACAAGGACAAGGCCGAGCTGCGCAAGCACTCCGCCTCCTGGCAGTTCAGCCAGTTCCTGCACGGAGAACAGGGCGCCATGGTGTGCGCCGCGCGGATCGTGGAGTCCGTCCCCGACCTCGACGCCAAGTTCTACTCGGCGACGCAGACCATGGACGAGGCGCGGCACGCGGAGATCTACGGCCGCTTCCTGCACGAGAAGCTCGGGATGCTCTACCCGATCAACGACAATCTCCAGTCGCTGCTCGGCGACACCCTGCGCGACTCCCGCTGGGACATGCCCTACCTCGGCATGCAGGTCCTCATCGAGGGCCTCGCGCTCGCCGCCTTCGGCCTGCTCCGCGACACCACCGACAAGCCGCTGCCCAAGCAGATCCTCGCCTACGTGATGCAGGACGAGGCCCGGCACGTGGCCTTCGGGCGGATGGCGCTGCGCGACTACTACAAGCAGCTCACCGACGCCGAGCTCCGCGAACGCGAGGAGTTCGTCATCGAGGGCTGCTACCTGATGCGCGACCGGCTGCGAGGCATCGAGGTCCTGGAGAACTTCGGCATCCCCAAGGCCGACGCGGAGAAGTACACGGAGCAGTCCGAATTCCTGGCCATGTTCCGGCAGTTGCTGTTCTCGCGGATCGTCCCGTGCGTCAAGGACATCGGCCTGTGGGGCAAGCGCCTCCAGCAGGCCTACGTCGACATGGGCGTCTTCGACATGGGCAACTCCAACCTCGACCAGCTCATGGCCCAGGACGAGGAGATCGCCGAACAGCTCGACGCGCAGCGCTTCGCCGCGGAGGAGCAGGAGCGGGTGGCGGAGGTGGCGGAGGCGGTGGAGGCCGGCAGGTCAATCTGAGCCGAGCACCGCTTCCATCACCGACTTGGCGATGGGGGCCGCGCTGCCGCCGCCACTGATGTCGTCGCGGTTCGCGGACGCGTCCTCGACGACCACCGCGACCGCGACCTTCGGCGTGGAGGCGTCCTTCTCCTTGGCGTAGGAGATGAACCAGGCGTACGGCGTGCCCTCGTTGTTCTCGCCGTGCTGCGCCGTGCCCGTCTTGCCGCCGACGGTGGCGCCGGGGATCCGCGCCCCGGTGCCGGTTCCCTTGGAGACGACGTCCTCCATCATCTCCTGCAACTGCGTCGCCGTGTACGGGGACATGGCCTGCTTGTAGGTGTCGTTGCCGGTCTCCGAGACCGTGTCGCCGTCGCTGTCCGTCGTCCTGTCGACGAGGTGCGGTTGCATCAGAACGCCGCCGTTGGCGACCGCCGAGGACACCATCGCCATCTGAAGCGGCGTCGCGGCGGTGTCGTACTGGCCGATCGAGGAGAGCGCCAGCTGCGCGTCGTTCATGTCGGTGTCGAAGTTCGACTTGGCGGCCGTCATCGGGACCTTGATCCCGCTGTCGTTGAAGCCGAAGTTCTCCGACATCTTCACCATGTCCGAGAGCCCGGTCCTCACCCCGAGATTGGCGAACACGGTGTTGCAGGAGACCCGCAGCGCGTATTCGAGCGTCGCGTCCTCGCAGGCGGCCGACGAGGACTCGTTCGTCAGCTGAGTCGTCGTGCCCGGCAGGGTGTACGGGGAGGGGGTGTCGGTCGACGTGTTGATGCCGTTGACGACGCTGTTCTCCAGGATCGCGGCCGCCGTGACGACCTTGAACGTGGAGCCCGGCGGATACGTCTGGCGCAGCGCCCGGTTGAGCATCGGCTGCTCCTCGGACTTGTTCAGCGCGCTCCAGGCATCGGTCGTGGCGGAGTCGGTGCCGGCGATCCGACCGGGATCGTACGAGGGCGTGGAGACCAGCGCCAGGATCTTCCCGGTCGACGGGTCGATCGCCGCGACCGCGCCCTTCTTGCCGCCGAGCCCGGAGTAGGCGGCCTGCTGCGCGCGGGCGTTGATGGTGGTCCGCACATCGCCGCCGGGCTCCTGGGCGCGCGAGATCTCGTTCCAGAACGGGACGGGGGAGAGCATCGGGTCGGTGCCGGAGAGGATGTCGTCCTCGGCGCTCTCCACGAACGTCGTGCCGTACGTCTGCGAGGCGTAGCCGGTGACGGGGGCGTAGAGCGGCCCGTTCTTGTACGTCCGCTCGTAGCGCAGGGACTCCCCGGTGTCCCTGGAGCCGGTGACCGACTTCCCCTGGACGAGGATGTCGCCGCGCGGCTGCCCGTAACGCTCGATCGTGGAGCGGCGGTTGGCGGAGTTGTCGTCGAGCTTGTCGGCCTGGAAGAACTGGATGCGGGCCGCGTTGAGCAGCAGCGCGATCAGCAGGATCAGGCAGAAGACCGAGGCCCGGCGGATGTACTTGGTCACTTGACGCCCTCCACGGGCTCCGGGGCGGTCCCGGGGGACTCGGGCAGCAGCTGGCTCCGGGCCCGGTCGCTCACCCGGATGATGATCGCGACGATGATCCAGTTGGTGACGAGGGACGAGCCGCCCTGCGCGAGGAACGGCATCGCCATGCCGGTGAGCGGGATGAGGCCCATCACGCCGCCCGCGATGACGAAGACCTGAAGGGCGACGATCGAGGCGAGCCCGATGGAGAGCAGCCGGCCGAACGGATCGCGCAGCGCGAGCCCCGCCCGGTAGCCGCGCTCCACGAGCAGCGCGTACAGCAGGAAGATCGCGGTGAGCCCGGCGAGGCCCAGCTCCTCGCCCGCCGTCGCCAGGATGAAGTCCGATTTGGCGGCGAAGCCGATCAGGTTCGAGTGCCCGAGGCCGAGCCCGGTGCCGAGCATCCCGCCCGCCGCGAACGCGAACAGCGACTGCGCGAGCTGACTGGCGCCCTGACCCGCGTCGATGGAGGCGAAAGGATGCAGCCAGTCCTCGACGCGGCTGTGCACGTGCGGCTCGAAGGAGGCGACGACGACCGCGCCCGCGGCGGCGAGCACGAGTCCGATGGCGATCCAGCTGCCGCGGCCCGAGGCCACGTACAGCATGATCACGAACAGGCCGAAGAAGAGCAGCGAGGTGCCGAGGTCGGTCTCCAGGACGAGCACGCCCACGGTCATCAGCCAGATCACCAGGATCGGCGCGAACACCCGCATCGTCGGCAGCTGGAACCGCCAGATCCGCTTGCCGGTGTACGCCAGGGCGTGCCGGTTGGCCGCGAGATAGCTGGCGAAGAAGATCGCGAGCAGGATCTTGGCGAACTCGCCGGGCTGGATGGAGAAGCCGCCGATCTGGATCCAGATCCGGGCGCCGTTGATCGGCGGGAAGAAGATCGGCAGGATCATCAGTACCAGGGCCGTGACGACGCAGATGTACGCGTATCTCTGCAACACCCGGTGGTCGCGCAGGAAGAGCACGGTGAGGATGAACAGGGCCACGCCGAGCGTCGACCAGATCAGCTGGGTGGGCGCCGCCTGGTCGCTCGGCGTCTCCAGGTCGAGCCGCCAGATCAGCACCAGGCCGAGGCCGTTGAGCAGCACCGCGATCGGCAGCACCAGCGGATCGGCGTACGGGGCGCGGAAACGGACCACGAGGTGTGCGACGAGCGCGAGCGCGCCGAGCCCGGCGCCGTAGCCGAGGGCGCCGCCCGGGACCCTGCTGTCCTTGGCGAGCCCGACGTCGATGTATCCGTAGACGCTGAGCAGCACGGCCACGACGAGCAGGGCCAGTTCGGTCCCCCGGCGCCGGGGGACGCGCACAGCGGGCACCGAGGAGGGGGTGCTGGTTCCCGACGTACCCGATGATCCGGTCATACCGGGAACGTAGCAAGCAAGTCCCCGATATCAGGTCATGTCAGCACCAGCGCGGCACGGCGCCGATGTTCTGGATGTACTTCGCCGAACCCCATGCCCAGGTGCCGTCGGTGAGCAGGTACCAGTACGAGTTCCCGCCGATGCTGTCGCCCGAGGTCTTGCAGAAGATCGGGACGATCGCGTGGTACGGCTCGGAGCGGACGACCTTGGCGCCGCGGGTCGGGGCGTCGCGCAGCAGCAGCCCGGACTTGGCGATGACGCGGCCCTTGTAGACGGGCGGCGAATCGTCGGCGCCGGGGGAGCCGGAGGTCTGGGCGACGGACGGGACGGCCGCGGTCGTGACGAGGGTGGCGACGGTGGCGATGCCCATACCGAGGCGCGTGGTGAGGGACATGCGAGTCTCCCTGAGGTGGGGGTGAAGGGCCGGGCGGGGGCGCCCTGAATGCCCGGTTTCACACTAGAAGCGGCACGCAGGGCGCGCAAAAGGTCACTCTCCGCTACGAACCCTCGGGCTCGGCCCCCTCGTGCGGCAGCGTCAGCGTCGCCACCGCCCCGCCGTCCGGCGCGTTCCCGAACTCGAGCCGTGCGCCCAGGACTTCGGCCTGTCCGAGCGCGATGGTCAGGCCGAGCCCGTGCCCCCGGGCGCCGCCGTCGGTGCGGAAGCGCTGCGGACCGTGCTCCACGAGATAGCCGGGATAGCCCGCGCCGTGGTCGCGCACCGTGATCACCGGCCCGTCCACGGTCAGGGTGACCGGCTCGGCGCCGTGCCGGTGCGCGTTCGCCACGAGATTGCCGAGGACCCGCTCCAGGCGCCGACGGTCCGTCAGCACGCAGACGTCCCGCACGAGATCGACCTCCGTGGCCGTGCCGGACGCCCGCACCACCCGCTCCGCCACCGGACCGAGCCGGTTCTCGTCCAGGTCGAGGCGCTCGCTGCGCGCGTCGAGCCGCGAGATCTCCAGCAGGTCCTCGGTGAGGGTGCGCAGCGCGGCGACCCGGTCCCGCACCAGCTCCGTGGGCCGCCCCGGCGGCAGCAGCTCGGCGGCGGCGTGCAGCCCGGTCAGCGGCGTGCGCAGCTCGTGCGCGACATCGGCCGTGAACCGCTGCTCGGTCAGGATCCGGGCCTGCAAGGAACCGGCCATGCTGTCGAGCGCGCCCGCCACATCGGCCACCTCGTCGTGGCGTCGCCCCGGGTCCTTCGTCCTGCGGTCGTCGACCCGCGCGTCCATGTCGCCCGCGCTGATCCTGCGCGCCACCCGCGCCGTCGCGTGCAGGCGCCGCGTCACACGGGTCACCGCGAACGCGCCGACCAGCAGCGTCGCCCCGATCGCGAGCACGGACGAGGTGAGGATCGCCCGGTCGAGCCCGTCGATGGTGCGCCGGCCCTGCGAGAAGTCGACCCGCACCGCGAGGGCCCGGCCGCCGCCCCGGTCGGTGGCCGCCGGGCCCGCCGCCCACATCGTCGGCCGCTCCCCGGACGTCGAGAGCATCGTGCCGCGCTCCCCGCGCGCGGCGAGGGCGCGCAGCTCGGCGGGCAGGCCCCGCGGATCGAGGCCCGCGCCCGGCGCGAGCCTGCCCCCGGCCTCGTACCGCTTGGTGGTGGACTTCAGGAGGGTGAGCGCGCGCTCGCGGGCCTGGCCCGTCGTCTGATCCGTGACCGAGACGTGCACCAGGACGCCGAGCAGCGCGGCGAGCGCACAGCACATCACGGTGATGAAGACCGTCGCCTTCCACGTCAGGGACGCGGTCCAGGCGGGCAGCCGGGGCGCGCGCGGCCTCATGAGCGGCTCGGTGACGGCACGTCAGGAGTGCGCGCCGACCCGGTGCGCAGGATCTCGTCGCGGGTCGGCAGCATCGCCTTCTGGTGGCCGTCGTACGACCAGGACGTGCGGTACTCGTACCCGGACAGGTCGGCGGCGGCGCGCACCACGATGTTCCGGCCCGCCAGATGCACGTTGATGACGGCGTCCTTGTCGTCCATGATCTCGGTCAGCTTCCCGCCGCGGTACGTGTACGCCTGGAGATACGCCTGCCGGTGCGGGGCCCGGACGGCGACGAGCAGATCGTCCTCGCCGTCGCCGGTCAGGTCCCGGTAGTACCCGCCGAGCACGGGACAGTCCTTGGAGTCCGGGCAGCCGGCGACCTCCTTGGCGATGTCCTTGTAGTCGTCGGGCGCGGCGGCGACCCGGGCCCGCACGATCGTCGCCGGGTCGACCGCGCGCAGCTTCCCGCCGGGCACCTCGACGCCCTTGACCACGGCGGTCTCCCCGGCGCCGTAGTCGTCGGCGGCGCGGGTCGCGGGCGGCAGCGTGGGCCACAGTCGCTCCGGTCCGACGGCCGTCGGGGTCGGGCCCGCGCTCTGCGGTCCGCCCTGGTCCCCGCAGCCGGCGCACCACGCGCACAGCAGCGCGGCGGCGGGCACGGCGAGAACCGGTCGGCGAAGGCGCCGGGGCCCTGTCTTCACTGCACTCCTGCCTGCCTGGTCCTGCCGGGTGGAACGGGTCGCGATGGTCATCATGCCGGGCCTGCGGGCTTCTTGCCCTGCGGCATGGCTTGCTGCTCCCATGGTCGTGGGGTGATGGGGCATGAGCGGACTGCGCGTCATACCGACCTGGCGGCACGGCCAGGAGTGGCTCTACGTGTGCGGGGACGACGGCACGAACGTCGCCTGGTACGACCGGGATGCGGCCCGGGTGAACCTGCTCAGCGAGACGCACCGGGCGGACGTCCTCGACGTGCTCCGCCCGTTCATCGTCGGCCAGGTGGCCATCGGTCCGCCCCCGGTGCCGACCCCCGCCGAACTGGCCGGGCTCACCCTCCACCCCGACGACGACCTCGCGCCGAACCGTCCGGGCGAGGCCCTCGTCGTCTCCCTGGACCGCGACCCGGCCCCGCAGCGCCGCCTGCGCACCGACCCGCGCCGCAAGGCGCTCGCCGCGCAGGTGCGGGTGGGCGAGGTCCTCGACGAGCTGGAGGCGGCGGGCTGGCGGGTGCTGCACTCGGTGCCGCTGCCCGGCGGGTCCCGCATCCACCATCTGCTGATCGGCCCCGGCGGCCTGTTCGCACTGCACACCCTGCCCGTGCGCAGGCAACGGGTGCGGGTCGACGATCCCTGGGTGGCGGCGGGCCGCACGGAGCCGCAGCCCCTCCTGCGCCGGGTCCGCGCCGACGCCTCCCGGGCCTCGTTCGCCCTCACCGCGGAGGTCCGCGCGGCCCTGGTCCTGGTCGAACCGGCGACGGTGGAGGTGCGGACACCACCACGCGACGTCCACCTCTTCACGGACCCGGACCTCGCCACCCTCACCCGCACAGGCGGCCACCTCAAACCGGCGGACGTGGAGGCGCTGCACATGATGGCGCGGGACAGGGGAACGTGGACGAGGGTGTGAAACCGCTTCGTCCATGGCCCGCACATTCCAAGCGGTGCTCGGCAAGTCGAGCGGTGTTCGGCAAGTCGAGCGGTGCTCGGCAAATCAAGTGGTGCTCGGCAAGTCGAGCGGTGCTCGGCAAGTCGAGCGGTGCTCGGCAAATCAAGTGGTGCTCGGCAAGTCGAGCGGTGCTCGGCAAGTCAAGCGGTGCCCGGCGAATCGAGCGGTGCTCGGCAAGTCAAGCGGTGCCCGGCGAATCGAGCGGTGCTCGGCAAGTCGAGCGGTGCCCGGCAAGTTAAGTGGTGCTCGGCAAGTCGAGCGGTGCCCGGCGAATCGAGCGGTGCTCGGCAAGTCGAGCGATGCTCGGCAAGTCAAGCGGTGCTCGGCAAATCAAGCGGTGGCCGGGCAAACCAAGCGGTGCCCGGCAAATCAAGCAGTGGCCGGGCAAATCAAGCCCCGCCGGCGATTGAGGCGCGGGGTCCGGGGCAGAGCCCCGAATCCGCAACGTCGGTTCGGCAAATCAAGCCCCGCCGGCGATTGAGGCGCGGGGCCCGGGGCAGAGCCCCGCGACCGCAACACCATCCGCGTCAAGAAATCTCCCCGGCCCGCCCAACGTCGAACAACCCCGCGAGCAAATCCCCGTCCCGCTCAAGCCGCGCAACAACGTCCCCCGCAACAAAAACCAGCTCCTCCGCGGCACCACACCCCTCGACCTCCCCCCACGTCACCGGCGCGGACACGGTCGGCCGCTCCCGCGCCCGCACCGTATAGGCCGCCGCCGTCGTCTTCGCCGCGGAATTCTGACTGTGGTCGACGAACACCTTCCCGCCCCTCAGATTCCGCGCCATCCGATGCACCACGAGCCGCGGCAACGCCGCCTCCGCCTCCCGCGCCAGCCCTTTCGCGTACGCACTGACCCGCTCGGACGCCGTGGGCACCAGCGGCACCAGCAGATGCAGCCCCTTCGACCCGGACGTCTTCGCGAACGCCTCCAGCCCGTCCCGCGCCAGCCGCTCCCGCAGCCACACCGCCACCTCGCAGCACTGCACGATGTCGGCCGGGGCGCCCGGGTCCAGGTCGAACACGAGCCGGTCGGCCCGCCCCGGCGCGTCCGCCCGCCACTGCGGCGTATGGAACTCGGTCACCAGGTTCGCCGCCCACATCAGCGTCGGCAGGTCCTGCACGAGGAGCTGCCGCGAGACCCCGTCCGAGCGCGGCACCTCGGCCGTCCTCACCCAGGAGGGCGTCCCCGGCGGCGCGTTCTTGGCGAAGAACCGCTGACCGTCCGGCCCGTCGGGAAAGCGCAGGAAGGAGACGGGGCGGTCCCGCAGCTGCGGCAGCAGGGCGTCCGCGACCGTCGCGCAGTAGTGCAGCAGCTCGCCCTTGGTGAATCCGGAGGCCGGGTACAGCACCTTCTCCAGATTGCTGAGCGTGAGCCGCCGCCCCTCCACTTCTGTGATCGGAGCCATACGGTAATACTCTGGCAATCCAGCCCGTTATGTCTGCTATGTCGTGCATCGGCGACGCGAACCGGGAGGTCCACCGTGCGCTCCATATGGAACGGCGCCATCTCCTTCGGCCTGGTCAGCATCCCGATCAAGCTGGTCAACGCCACCGAGAACCACTCGATCTCCTTCCGCCAGATCCATCTGGAGGACGGCGGCCGCATCCGCTACCACAAGGTGTGCGAGCTGGAGGACAAGGAGATCCCGAACGACGAGATCGGCAAGGGGTACGAGGACGCCGACGGCTCGATCATCCCGATCACCGAGGACGACCTCGCCCAGCTCCCGATCCCCACGGCCAAGACGATCGAGATCGTCGCCTTCGTGCCGGCCGAGCGGATCGACCCGCTCCAGATGGGCACGGCGTACTACCTCCAGGTCAACGGCGTCCCGGCCGCCAAGCCGTACACACTCCTGCGGGAGGCGCTCAAGCGCAGCAACAAGGTGGCCATCGCCAAGTTCGCGCTGCGCGGCCGGGAGCGGCTCGGGATGCTGCGGGTCGTCGACGACGTCATCGCGATGCACGGCCTGCTCTGGCCGGACGAGATCCGGGCTCCCGAGGACGCCGCCCCCGACTCGAACGTCACGGTCCGCGACGCCGAACTCGATCTGGCGGACGCCCTGATGGACACGCTCGGCGAGGTCGACATGGACTCGCTGCACGACGACTACCGGGACGCCGTGGAGGAGATGATCGAGGCGAAGTCCTCCGGCACGGAACCGGCCGGGCCCCCCAAGAAGTCGGACGGCGGAGGCGGCAAGGTCATCGACCTCATGTCCGCCCTCGAGAGCAGCGTCCGGGCGGCCAAGAAGGCGCGGGACGAGGGCGAGGAGGGCGAGGACGTGGCCGAGGTGACGGAGCTGTCCTCCCGGTCCCGTACGAAGAAGTCCACCGCAAAGAAGAGCACGGCAGCCAAGAAGAAGGCGCCCGCGAAGAAGGCGCCGGCGAAGAAGACCACGGCCAAGAAGTCGACGGCGACGAAGAAGACGGCGGCAGCGAAGAAGACGGCGGCAAAGAAGAAGCCGACGCCTCGCAAGAAGGCGTCGGCCTGAGCATTCAAGCCCCGCTTTTGGACGAGAGCCCGCGGGGCCCGGGGCAGAGCCCCGAGACCGCAACCCCGTCGCCGGGCGGACGGAAGGCGACTACCGCCCCCTGGCAAGCTTCGCGGCGTCCCGCTTGAACGCCCACTCCATCTTCGGCTCCATCACGAACCGGAACATCCGTTGCACGGGTGGCGTGCACAGCACGGTGATCAGGCTGCCCGCGAGCAGCGTCACCACGACCTGGCCCCACGGGGTGTGCACCCAGTCCACCTCGTACCAGTCCCAGAAGCGGGAGCCCTTGGCGACGAAGCCGTGCAGCAGGTAGCCGTACAGCGTGCCCGCGCCGAGCGCCGTGAACCACAGCTTGCGGCCCGGAACCCACGCGAAGAAGCACGCGGTGAGGATCACCGAACAGCCGAACATGGCCAGGGTCATGACGATTCCGGTCCAGCCGGGCGCGCCCAACTCCTGTGCGCTGTCCCGGTGATACGTCCACGCCGCGGTCATCCGCGGCGCCGCCCAGTACGCGAACACCAGCGCCGCCGCGAAGACCGGCAGCGCGATGATCCGCGCCTCCTTGCGGCGCACAAGCCGGAAGTGCTCCGGCTTCAGGCACAGGCCGAGCACGAAGAACGGCAGGAACTGGAGCAGGCGCTGCATGTCCAGGTCGTCGCCGATGCTGGGGGAGACGGACGCGAGCGCCGCGATGGCGAGCGACACCGGCAGCGGCCAGCGGATCACCTTCCAGATCGGCGTGGACAGCCGCCACACGAACAGCGACACCAGGAACCAGGTCAGGTACCAGGGGTCGAGCAGGCTGAAGTCGTATCCCGGATCGTCACCGGCGTACCGCTTGAAGAGCGTGTAGACGACCTCGAACACCACATACGGCACCGCCACACCCGTGATCAGCCGCTTCAGCCGAGCCGGGCTCGCGTCGAACGACCGCGAGAAGTATCCGGAGATCACGATGAACGCCGGCATGTGGAACGTGTACACGATGATGTAGAGGGCGGAGGCCGCTCTGCTCCCGTCGCGCAGCGGCTCCCAGGAGTGCCCCATCGCGACCAGGACGATCGCCAGGTACTTGGCGTTGTCGTAGAACGCGTCCCGGGCCTTGCCCGGCTTCTGTGTCGCGGCCGCGGCCGGTGCGGCCGCGTGTCTCCGGGATGGAGTGCTCGCGGGCTGTGCGACGGCGTCCTGCTGATCGGGCAGCGGGGCCCGATGAGCCGCGAGCTGTACCGGTTCGCTCACGATCCCTCCCGTTGGGAACCCCGGCTACCGGACACGCATCTTCCTGGATTTGTGAGGTTCAAGTGGCTGCGAGACATCGACCGAACCGTAGTCATGCGGTGGGGCACGAGTAAACCTGGATCGGGTCCGCGTGGCGGCTCTCACAGTCCTGATCAGGAATGACAATCGCTCAAACGGGTTCCCCGGTGGTCTCCGTAGCGAGAAGTCGACAACGGCCGAAAGTGTGCGTCAGCCGAGCCCGTTCTCCGCGACCCGCCGCAGCAGCCCGTGCAGCGTCTCGCACTCGTCCGCGTCCAGCGGCGCGAGCAGCTCGCTCGTCACGCGCAGCCCCGCCTCGTCCGTGCCGCGCAGGAAGTCCCGCCCGTCGTCCGTGAGCACCACGATCCGGCTGCGCCGGTCGCCGGGGGACGGCCGCCGCTCCACGAACGAGGCCTTCTCCAGGTCGTCGACCAGGCCCACGATCGCGCTCGGGTCGTAGCCGAGCTGCGCGCTCAACTCCCTTTGCGGCGCGCCCTCGCTCGTCGCCAGGAAGCGCAGTACGGCGTAGTGCCGCAGGCGCAGCCCCGACTCCTGGAGCGAGGCGTTGAACAGCTGCCCCGAGCGCAGGCCGAGCCGGTACAGCAGATAGCCCGTGTCGGAGTGCAGCCCGCGCATCCATGGCTCGTGCGCGTCGATGGGGGCGGGCGTCATGGGGTCTCCCTGGGGTGGTCATGGCGGGTGTCGCGACAGTCTCTCGCAACGTACGGGTCGGCGACAACTATTGACGTCACCAATTATTGCTCTTAGCTTCCTTCTTGCCTCACGTATCGCCGTCAGGAAGGGATCCACACGTGTCCATCGATCTCACCGGGAAGGCGGCCGTCGTCACCGGCAGCGGCCGTGGCCTCGGCCTCTCCTACGCCCACGCCCTCGCCGCCCACGGCGCCTCGGTCGTCGTCAACGACGTCGACGAGGCCGTCGCCGAAGCGGCCGTGAAGTCCATCAGGGAGGCCGGCGGCACGGCGGTCGCGGAGGTGGTCCCGGTCGGCACGGCGGAGGCCGCGGACCGCCTGGTGGCGCGGGCGGTGAGCGAGTTCGGCCGCCTCGACGTCCTGGTCACCAACGCCGGAATCCTGCGCGACAAGGTCCTGTGGAAGATGACCGACGACGACTTCGACGCGGTGCTCACCACCCACCTGAAGGGCACCTTCACCTGCGCCCGCGCCGCCGCCGTCAGGATGCGCGAACAGGGCGAAGGGGGCGCGCTCGTCCTCGTCGGCTCGCCCGCCGGGCAACGGGGCAATTTCGGCCAGACGAACTACGCGTCCGCGAAGGCCGGCATCGTCGCCATGGCCCGCACCTGGTCGATGGAGCTGTCCCGGGCGAACATCACGGTCAACGCGATCGTGCCGGTCGCCGCGACGGCCATGACGGAGACCATCCCGGCCTTCGCCCCGTACATCGAAGCGATGCGCGCCGGCGAACCGCTCCCCTCCTTCCTGCGCAAGGGCGAGGGCTTCGGCACACCGGAGGACTGCGCGGCCCTCGTCCCCTTCCTCGCCTCCGAAGCGGCCCGCTCGGTCACCGGCCAGGCGATCGGCATCGGCGGCGACCGCCTCACGCTCTGGTCGCACCCGCAGGAGATCAAGTCGGCCTACGCGGACGGGGGCTGGACCCCGGACTCGATCGCCGAGGCATGGCCGACCTCGGTCGGCGCCGAACTCCAGACGGTCGGCATCCCGGCCCCGAAGCTCCCGGGGGAGTGACGGTCATGAACATCGACGAACTGACGGCGATCGACGTCCACACCCACGCCGAGGTCTCGTCCAAGGGGCACGCCTCCCTCGACGACGACCTCCACGAGGCCTCGTCCGCGTACTTCAAGACCGAGGGCAACCGGAAGCCGACCCTCGAGGAGATGGCCGCGTACTACCGCGAGCGCCGGATGGCCGCGGTCGTCTTCACGGTCGACGCCGAGTCCGCGACGGGAACGCCGCCGGTCCCCAATGAGGAGGTGGCCGAGGCGGCCGCCGCCAACCCCGACGTCTTCATCCCCTTCGCGTCCATCGACCCGTTCCGCGGCAGGTCGGGCGTGAAGCAGGCCCGCCGCCTGGTGGAGGAATACGGAGTGAAGGGCTTCAAGTTCCACCCCTCCATCCAGGGCTTCTTCCCCAACGACCGCTCCGTGGCCTACGACCTCTACGAGCTGATCGAGGAAACCGGCACGATCGCCCTCTTCCACACGGGCCAGACCGGCATCGGCGCGGGCGTCCCCGGCGGTGGTGGCATCCGCCTGAAGTACTCGAACCCTCTGCACGTCGACGACGTGGCAGCCGACTTCCCCCACCTCAAAATCATCCTGGCGCACCCGTCGTTCCCCTGGCAGGACGAGGCCCTTGCCGTCGCGACCCACAAACCCGGGGTGCACATCGACCTCTCCGGCTGGTCCCCGAAGTACTTCCCGCCCCAACTGATCCAGTACGCGAACACGCTCCTCAAGGACAAGGTCCTCTTCGGCTCGGACTACCCGGTCCTGACCCCCGACCGCTGGTTCGCGGACTTCGCGAAGCTCCAGATCAAGGACGAGGTCCGCCCCAAGATCCTCAAGGAGAACGCGGCCCGGCTGCTCGGACTCACCAAGCCCTGAAGGGGGCCGGTATGCGCAACGAGGGACTGGGGTCGTGGCCCGCACGCCGGGCCCGCAAGACCCCGCACCGCACGGCCCTGATCCACGACGGCACGGCGTATTCGTACGCGGACCTGCACGACCGAACGACCCGTCTGGCGCACGCCCTACGAGCACAGGGCGTACGTCGCGGCGACCGCGTCGCGTACCTCGGCGCGAACCACCCCTCGTACCTGGAGACGCTGTTCGCGGCGGGCACGTTGGGAGCGGTCTTCGTCCCGCTCAACACGCGCCTGTCGACGCCCGAACTCGCGTACCAGCTGGAGGACTCAGGAGCGAAGGCCCTCCTGTACACGGGAGACAGCGAACCCACGGAGTCCCTGCCCACCCCCCTGACGATCGAGGCCGCCGGAAGCGGCTACGAGGACCTGCTCGCGTCCGCCCCCTCGGACCCGATCGACGAGGCGGTCGCCGGCGACGACCTCTGCCTCATCATGTACACCTCGGGCACGACGGGCCGCCCCAAGGGCGCCATGCTCACGCACGGCAACATCATCTGGAACGCGATCAATGTCCTGGTGGACCACGACCTGATCGCGGACGAGGTCGCCCTGGTCTCCGCACCCCTGTTCCACACGGCGGGCCTGAACATGCTGACGCTGCCGGTGCTCCTGAAGGGCGGCACCTGCGTCCTGGTCGCCACCTTCGACCCGGCGGCAACGTTCGACCTGGTGCGGCGTCACCGGGTCACCTTCATGTTCGGCGTGCCGACGATGTTCGACCTGCTGACCCGCCAGCCCGCGTGGCCGACGGCAGACCTCTCCTCCCTCCGCATCCTGACCTGCGGCGGGGCCCCCGTCCCACCGCCACTGATCGCGGCGTACCAGGAACGCGGCCTCACCTTCCTCCAGGGCTACGGCATGACGGAGGCGGCCCCCGGCACCCTCTTCCTCGACGCCGAACACGCGGTGAGCAAGGCGGGCTCCGCGGGAGTGCCGCACTTCTTCAGCGACGTCCAGGTGGTGGGCCCGGACCTCACGCCGGTGGGCGTGGGGGAGACGGGCGAGGTGGTGGTCCGCGGCCCGCACGTGATGCCGGGCTACTGGGGCCTGTCGGCGGAGACCGAGGCCGCCTTCTCCGACGGCTGGTTCCGCACCGGGGACGCGGCCCGCGTCGACACCGACGGCTACGTCACGATCGTCGACCGCTTCAAGGACATGATCATTTCGGGCGGCGAGAACATCTACCCCGCCGAGATCGAGGCCGCACTCCTGGCCCACCCCGACGTGGCGGAGTGCGCGGTGATCGGCGTCCCCGACGCGAAATGGGGCGAGGTCCCACGAGCGGTGGTGGTCCCGGCCTCCGGAGCAACCCCGGACGCATCGGCCCTCCTGGCCGCCCTCTCCGGGCGGTTGGCGAAGTACAAGATCCCCAAATCCCTGACCTTCACGAACGAACTGCCACGCACCGCTTCCGGGAAGCTCCTCAAATCCCGCCTGCGGGAAACCTACGCACAGAACGGCTGACGAGAATGCCCCTCACGGTGAACGGCCTGACCGAACTCACGAAACTGCCGGCCGGCACGGACCTGGGCACCAGCGACTGGCTGGAGATCACCCAGGACCGCATCGACACGTTCGCGGACGCCACGGGCGACCACCAGTGGATCCACGTGGACCCCACCCGCGCCGCCGCCGGCCCCTTCGGCGCCCCGATCGCCCACGGCTACCTGACCCTCTCCCTCTTCATCCCCCTCTTCACCGACCTCCTGGACGTCCAGGGCGTCACCACCAAGGTCAACTACGGCCTGAACAAGGTCCGCTTCCCCTCCCCGGTCAAGGCGGGCTCCCGCATCCGCCTGACGGCGAAGGTGGCCTCGGTGGAAGAGGTCGCGGGCAACGGCGCCCAGATCACGATCGACGCCACGATAGAAGCAGAAGGCTCCCCAAAGCCGGCCGCCGTCCTCCAGTCGGTGTCGCGCTTCTACGCCTGAGGCGTGCACACCGGCCGGTGTCATACCCCTCTACTAGCCTTTTGGGCATGGGACTTGGGGATGTGACCCGCGCAGGGGTGCTGGCTGCCGTCGGTGAGTGTAAGGACCTGGGGCGCGAGTCGTTCCGCAAACGCTACGACTTCGACCCGAGCGTGGCGGATGAACTGGTGGTGGACGGAAACCGCTACGACCCGGAGGTCATCGCGGGCGTCGCTCACCTGTACTCGGTGGGCGATCTGCTGCCGGCTCAGAATTTCAGCGACGGTGTGCGCACGGTGGCGAGCCATCTGCGCGAGCTCGGTTTCACCGTCGAGCACGATGACGCCGCCAGGGGTGGGGCGGAGCATCTGGTTCCGCAACTGGTGCTCCAGCCCCGCGGCGGGGCTCGGGACCGCGGACCGCAGAACTTCGCCCACTCGGTGCGGCGGGGAATTCCGATCGCGGACATCAAGGATGCACTCGGCGAGCAGGCCGACGTACTGACCCGCTTGTACCCGGACGGGATCGCTCGGCTATGGGGCTCGACTCCGACCACGCAAGTCAACAACGAAAAAGCGAAGGCTCTCCGGAATCGACGTGTCGGCGACGACGTGTATTTCTATGCCGAGAAGCATTTCATCGCCCGGGCCCGCATCATCCACCTGTTCAACAGTTTGTCCGCGGCGCGGGCGGTCTGGGGCACGGACGAGGAGAACGCGACCTGGGAACACGTGATGGCGTTGGGGGATGTCGAGGAGTTTCCCACTGCCATACCTGCTACGCCTGTGCTCCGCGGCCTTGGCGTCCCGGTGCCTCTGCGAAGCCTGACCCTGCGGTCGGCCGACGACCGCCGTCGAGTCGCCCGGCTCCTCCCGGCCGCTCGACGGCCGGTCCCGGCCCTGCCCGGGACGCGTCTCCGTACGACACGGTCACAGCGCACCCCGGAACAACTGCTCGAGCGGATCGGCTCCCTCAATACTCATCGCCACCCGGGGACCGGGGCTCCGAGCCGGCACCAACCGCTGGCCCTTCTTTGGGCGATTTCCCGGATAGCGGCCGACAAGCCGCGACTGGCGCCGTGGTCCAGTTTCCGCTCCGAGGTCGGACCGCTTCTCGCCGAATTCGGGCTGCCGGGGTCCAAGGTCACTCCCGAGTACCCCTTCTGGCACCTGAAGGGCAGCGACTTGTGGGAGGTGCATGGGATAGAGGAAGACGTCACCCCCATGCCGCAACCAACGTTCTTCAACAAGGTTCAACCAGTCGCGGGTCTCACGTTGGCGACCGCGGAATTGCTGCAGAACCCGCTGACGCGCCTGGAAACCGTCATCAAGCTGTGCAGCACCTACTTCGCCGACGATGTCGACCAGCGCCAGTTGCTCCACCGCGTCGGCCTGGGCGGTTACGCGACCGCCGACGGTCTGGCCGACGCCGAGGGGAACGACAACGATCGGACGGCCGCCGACGAGGAGGGTGAGACAGGCCCGGTCGGCCGCCGGGAGTCCACATCTTCGAAGCCGATGCGCAATCCCGCGATCGTGAGTCGCGTCAAGGAACTGCACCGCCACGAGTGCCAGGTGTGCGGAATCAGCTTGCGGTACCGGCGCGGTCCGTACAGCGAGGCTGCCCACATACGTGGCCTCGGTACTCCGCACAATGGCCCGGACGTGCTGCAGAACCTGCTGTGCCTCTGCCCCAACCATCACGTTCTCTTCGATGGATTGGAGATCTACGTCGACGACAAGGGCATGGTGAGGCAGGCCCACGGCGACAAGGAACTGGGGGTTCTCCGCCGCCACAAGGCCCACCGGATCGACGAGGCTCACTTGCGCTATCACCGAACTCTGTGCCAGCTGAACGCCGTGAATCCCAGGTAGCACCAGTCGGCGCCTCCGCAGTACCGCCGGGGGCGTCGGCGGAGGCCCCCGGCCGCACTCGCCCGCAAACACAACAAGACCCCGTCGTCAGCATCCGCTGATGACGGGGTCTTTGAGCACCCAGTCCAAGGTGCCCCCGGCAGGATTCGAACCTGCGCACACGGCTCCGGAGGGCAGGCGTCATTGAGCTCGGAATACTCATCTGACCTGGGAGAATGTCAGTAGGAGTAGGCGAACTTGGTTCGCTCACGCGCTGCTCACGCGAGGAGAAGCCTTCGCCTGTGCCAAGGCGCCATTGGGCCAGAAGCTGGCCGCCTTCCAGCCGGCAGTCAACTTGACTTAGTTAGGGACGTCATCCCAGCGAAGCCGGCTGCTGTTCGGTTTCGGAAGAGCAGAACACCCCGTGCGCACCGACCGCTCGACGGGATCATCTCGGCATGGATCTCCAAGGAATCGGAGCGCTGGCTGCGGCCAGCGTGGCACTGCTCAGTGTTCCTGCCACGCTGCTCGTGGGCCGATGGCAGACGAAGGCCGCGCTCCAGACAGCGCAAGCTGCCATGAGGCAGGCAGACGCCACCTATCGGGCCGCACTGGACGCTGTACACGCACAGGGCATCAATGAGCGCGAGCAATGGAGACGTGGCATCCGGCGAGACGCATACGCCGCACTGCTGCAAGCAGTCCAGAACTACAAAGAGCACGCAGGCAGCGTGTTGTCGCAGGTCGCCACCGATGCGCATCAGGCACCGGAGGCCATCGCTGCTTCCAAGCCGCTGGCAGCCGACATGACGCACAGGAATCTGGTGGTGAGACTAGAGGGCCCAGATGAGGTAGCCAACGCTGCGCAAGTTGTGGCGGATGCTGCCGAGCATCTCATGCAGGTATGCCGTACCTGGGCGGGCTCGGTTCTCACCAGCACGCTCCTCGACGAGTGTCGTGCGAGCCATCCGCAAGAAGTAGAGAGAGTCGCGTATCTGGGCGCAACTTTTCGTGGCAGGAACTACTGGCACCTGGTCGGTTCTCCGGATATGCCGACCGAAGCAGACGAGATCTTGAGTGAACTCCGTTCCCTGCTGCGCACCATCGGTCTACTTGGACGGATGCCCTTCTTGCTGACCCAGCAGGAGCCAAGCGCCTACGGGGACGCTTCGTCCACTCTCGAGACTGCCATCGGCGACTTCATCGCGACGACCAGGACGGCATTGCACGCCGGGCCGCAAGCGATCAGCGGTTCCCCGCCCATGCCTGACGTGACTTAAAGGCCGGGCTTCAGCCTTCTCGTACAACCTCTCCGGTCCTCAAGCAGTCTTCATCTCGCCAGTCATCACGGAGAGAGCAACACACGAGCGAAACTGCACTTGAGTGGGTGCAAGAGGGAGATGAGTGGGTGGTCACGATCAACAGCACGACCTACCGGTCCTCTTACGGCAAGGTGTTCGGTCAGGCCGGGACGTACTACGTGCAAGGCGGGACCCTGAGCGGTGAGTATCGGACCCTGAGCCGCTGCCTGCGAGCAGTCATCGACCACGAGTCTGCAACGGAACTCAGATGACCTCATTGGTGACGGTTACAGCAGCAGTCATAGGTGGGACAAGTGGCGGGTTCCTCGCCCCGCGGGCCAAGGCCCGCTTCGATCGCCGGCACGAACGGCACCAGGCGTTTGACCGAGCCATCGCCGCAGTCAAGGCGGTCCTCTACGCCTGCACAGCCCCAACGAACGTTGATCGCGACCAGATTGTTTGCGAGTGGGTTCCAAAAGACCCGAAACTGGGGGGACATTGAGAAAGTACGGCACTGAGCTCGGGCTGACGCTCGTTGTGTCGCCAATGGTTCTCGGAAGGCAGCGAGACCTAGAGAAGGCAGATATACCTAGAGATCCGCCATGTCACATCTACGTGGTTAGCCAGATTCCCCGTATCTCGATTCCGCCGGAAAGCGTGACCATCGAGAACGGTTCGATATCTGGAGTTGCCAGAAGGCAGAACGAGGGAGGCTTCACCTCGATTAATTTCACGATGGGGTACGAACTGACTGGCGGCTCAGGTCCTATAGCCTGGGTATCCGATTACCCGCACGAGGACTTTTCGCTAGTAGATGAGGGGAGTGGGGAGGAGCTCATATCAGGGAGTGCCTATGTCCTCCTGACTCATCTGGGTGTTGACCCTTCATGGCGCACGCATGAGGTTCTCTATGTAGGGCAGGCTTTCGGGAAATCTGGAGAAAGGCAGGCTTTCGACAGGCTTCGAAAGCATGACACTTTGCAGAGAATCTATTCCGAGCAGCGACCGGATCGGGAGATCTGGCTATCGCTCTGTGCGATTACAGACGTTGTGATGATGTCGACTATGCATCCCACCGATAATGGAACTGTTAGCGCCAAGGAAAACACGGACCATGTGGTCCGAGCCCATCGGCGAGTCGTTGAAAACCGGCATTTTAATGGTCGTGAAGGAGTGGCCATTGCGGAAGCTGGGCTTATTCGCTACTTTCAGCCAAAATACAACAAGGTGTTCAAGAACAATTTCCCGGATCCGGATCACGTGTCGCTTGCCGAGTGTATGGATTTGGAAATAAATACCGTTATTCTTGAGCTGCATGGAATGAACGCCCAAACGCGTTATATGTCGCCAGGTGTTGAGGCCAACCACCTACATTTTCCTCAATATCCACTGTTTGAGGCGGACGGTCGGGATTCTCTCCTCGACTTCATGGGTTCATTGGGGGAAGACAAGGCAAGTGACTGAGTTCGGTGGGGCAGGTTTGTGCTAGAGCCGCTCGTGCATGTGCACAGCGCGCCGCTGGGGCGCAGCCAGGAGGCGGGCTATGCCTCAGTAGCGGCGCGCGCCCGTGGCTCGCGCGGAAGCCGCACCGTTGTCGACTACAACCCCCACCGTTTGCTCTGCTGGACCCGGTACCGCACCCGCGGTCTCAATGACTTGGCGTTCGTACTCGGCCCGGACCTTCGCCGACGCGCGACAGGCATGCTGTACGCGGTCCGGCCGCCAACGAGTCAGCAAGCAGTTGTTCTTGCTCCGATTGCAGTGAGAACAGGCAAGCACCAGGTTCGCGACCTCGTGCAGACCGCCACGGCTCAGTGGACGAATATGGTCGACATCGCCGGATTTCGTGGGGCGGTCGCAGTAGACGCATAGTCCTTGGGCGCGAATCTCCGCATAATCTGCCTCGGTTACAGGGTCCTCGACGATTGATCCCAAGACGTGGGCGCGGCGGGCGTTGTAGTACGCCCGGGATCGGTTGGTCCGGATTTCCGCAGGGACTTTTTGCCACTTGCACGGCCCGCAACGACGACTGCGGCCCCAGAACGTGTTTTGGCAGTCAACGCACACTCGGTCTGAGGCCTCACAGCAAGGACAGCGGGACCGGGTGCTCCAAAAGACCCTGTGGCACTCTGGACACTCTCGGTCCTTGGACCTGCAGGTGGTGCAGAGTCGGTTGCCGGCGCTGCGAAACTCGCGTCCGCATCCCGCGCACTCTCGGTCTTCGTTCTGGCAGCGGTTGCAACGGCCCCGCTTGCCGAAGAAGGGGACCCCGCAGTCGCGACACTCACGTTCCGATGCTCGGCAGAAGTCGCAGTAGTTCGTCGCGCCGATGAAGGTCTCGCTGCACCCCCAACAGTCGCGTTCAACCTTGCGACATTGCCAACACCTCAGATCTTTACCTACAAAGACCGTGTCGCACTGGGTGCATTGCCGTTCGACTGCCTGGCAGCTACTGCACCTGAGCATGTCATTGAGGGTTTCTCGGCCACAGTCTACGCAGCTCCGCCGCACCTTCCGGCAGGGCTTGCATTTTCTGTTCGATCCCTTGAATGACGTACCGCAGACGTCGCAGATCCGCTCCCTCTGGCCGCACGATCCGCATACGCGCCCGTGTCCGTGGAATTGCACGTCGCAGTGCTTACATGTGCGCCAGTCAGCACGGCAGGGTGAGCACTTGAAATTGGTTCCCCGGAATCTTCGCCCACAGGCGCATATGCGCTCTAGTACAGGCACCGTTGCCCGTTCCTCTCCTGTCGGCCTCTACAGAGGTCGTGACCTTGAAGGGAGGCTATACGTCGCCTCTGACACACGATCGGCCACGCGACGCGCACAGGTGGCCCAAGTCCCCCATGCAACTCGTAGATGGCGCTTCCTGAACGTCTCACCCAAGCCTTGGACATTGCCAAGGACGCGGCCTCCACCCTGGAGAGCTCTGCCGTCTCTCCGCCGCCGCATCCCTTCGGTACTCACGAGGAGTGGGAGCGCAACCGCAACACCGCGCACCAGGTCTACGAGACCCTGGTGAGGGCGCAACCCCGACCCCGACGAGGGCTTCATCTCTAGTTCCTCCCCAGGCGAGGACGAAGAAGCGGACTACGACGACGCGTGATTTAAGCCGAATGAGGGCCGGCGCTGCTTTGGCGGCGTCGGCCCTCAACTTGCGTGTGACGTCTCGACGCCTCGCAATCAACGGTTGAACGGGCACGAGGTCTTGGCCACGTACCTGTCGAAGACCCGTCCTGCCTGCGTGCTCTCCGCCCCGGTTTCACCCTTCGGCTATGGGGCGGTGGTGAGGGCTGAACCCACGACCTCTTGTCCCGAATAACGTGCGGAAAGATCGCTGACCAGCGAGATTCGACTTCCGTGCAGGTCAGCGGCTTGGTGTGCGTTGGCCTCACCGGGTCGATTGGGGTGTGGTTTTCATGATCCACTCCCCGCTCACTCCCCACTCGATTAGCTTCGAGGTGGTCATGCTGAGTCCTTCTGCATGCTCCCTACTGGTGGCGTCAGGATCGAACCTGCCGCAAGGCCCCGAGGGCAGGGCTAGCCGCAGGTAGTCAGGCGCGGCGCCACGCTTCAAAGAACCGTTCACGGTCTTGAGCTGTCTCGAATTCCCGCCGACCCGCTAGAGCGACGCGCCATGCGCTCATCTCCGCGTCCCGCAGCCATAGTTCGCCGCCGTACCGTCCACTGACGCCGACAGGGGTGCCGCCGAGGGCTGTCCCGATGACTTCCGCCACGTCGGTGCGCTGGGACGGCGTCAGCTCCTCCAGGAAGGTCAGGACGCGCGAGGCGATTCCGCCCTCGTTGCCGTTCTGGGTGCGGTCGAAGAAGGGGCCGCCTATGTTGGCCGGAATGATGTTCCACGCCGCGCTGCCTCCGGCGTCTCGGATGCTCTTCCAGAAGGCGATTCCCTCTGTAGTGCCCGGCAATGGGAGCGCCGCGAACAGGTCAATCAGGTGGCCGTTGGCGGCTCGACTGTATGCGGTGTCGCAGGTTGCGGCAGAGGCAATCTTGGCAACGTGGCTGACGGTGAGGCTGCTGTCCATGGGCCAGTCGAGCGGAGTGTTGAGGCCCTCGACGAGGTGCTGTTCCAACTCGTCGTAGTCATCGGGCTGTTCGCCACTGATGTACCGGTGCACGAGCACACTGTCCCCCTGGAGGTCCGGACCGATGCTCGGTTTTGTCAGCATGCCAGCGATGGCGATCTTCGGGGTGGGCGACTTTTGGTCGAAGTGGCCTACCAGCGCGAGTTTTAATGCGCCACTGCTTCGCCTCGAGCAAGGCGTCACGCTGGCGTGCGTTGATCGCTGATACGCAGGGTTCGAGGGGACGGCAAGGCGCGGCTCCTCGCGAGTTCGAGGAGGGCAGCGGGTACGCCGGCGGGAGCCGCAAAAACCGGCAACGCGCGCGTGATGTGGATCACGTAGGGGGTGACGAAGTGTCATGCCGCTTACGTTGTGCCTGCTGACGGGGTTCGCGCCCCGCTCTGAACGTAGTGCGATGCATCACGCGCGTGTGATTTGCGACTCGCCATGCCTGGGAACTGGCACGGCGTACCCGACGGCCCGTCAAAGATCGCCGCTGGTGGTGGCGTTGCTACATATCTGTACCGGGTGGCGACAGTGGGTAGCTCGCGCTGGGGTGGCACGCGGTGCCGCGATGGGGGTACCGCGAGCGGGAGTTGGTGCGCACTGGTGTACCCCGGGACCCGGGTAAGGTACCCGCTATCCACCCCTGGGTCGGCGGTCCTTCATGTGCCTCCCGGGAGTCCATGACGGTCATGGGCCCAGAAAGGGGTGGATCCCGATGGCTGACAAGCCTGAGGGGCACTGCCGCTGCTGCAGCGGGCGTGACCACTCGTACAGGGCGGCACGCTGGCTGGGGCCGATCTACACGATCTACAAGATCGTGCGAGATCACTGGCCTTACTAACGCGAAGAGCCCCGACCTAAAGGTCGGGGCATCGCTGCATACGGTGTGCTGACGAAGGGCCCTGCCTTGTAGCTTCGCGGGCGACAGGCGGGGCCTTTCCCATGTCCCGAATGCGGTTACCGCGGCGTACAGCAAGCAAAGCGAGGGAAGTGTGTCCCTGATCACATGCCGGCGCGGCGCTGCCCCCATCTTGCCTTGTCCGCCGGCAGTTGGGTACCAGGGGATCGCATGTTGAACTGCGGACTTGCCCCGGCAGGCGCCGGCAAGTTGCAGCTCACTGGGGATATGGGGAACGAAATCCCAATTCCGCCTGTGCGACACATCACACCGCACGAGTGACAGCCTGTACTACTGAACGGGCGCCACTTTGACTGAATTTGTCTGTGATTCACATCCCCGATCACGCCCGGAAGACCCAGCTCCGAGATGAGCGGATGTACCTTACCGGCCGCCACTGACAACGAGCCTCTCGTCTGACCCGTGCGACTCGCCCGCGGTACGACGCAGCAAGCCTGCGGACTGCGTGCAACCTGGACTGACCGAACACGCCTCCGGGCCGCGGCGCAGAGTGCAGTCGATGCTTGCCAGTCCGGCTGTCAGGGACGGGGGAAGCTCTGTTCCAGCCAGTGCTGTACGGCTTCTACGGTGGTGTGGCCGTGCTGCCGCAGGACTTCGATGATGTCCTTGCCGCAGATGAGGGCGATGGGGTGGCCGTCTTCGTGAACCTCTTCCTGAACCTGCTTGTTGAAGTGGGAGGTCGTGACGAGGACGCCGAAGTTGCGGTGCCGGATGCGGGAGATGAGGCGGGAGGCCTCCCGGACGCCGACAGAGTTGGTGGGCGCGTAGCACTTGGCTTCGAGGGCGAAGTCGATAGCGATGGTGTTCGAGGCGGGGCCGAGGATGTACTGGCCGACGGCGTCGCGTCCTCCGTCTCGACTTGGACGGGTGACGTCACAGGCTCCGGTCCGTGGAGCGATGAGGCGCCAGATGGCGACGGCGCAGCTTTCGAAGTCGCTCTCCCGCCCGCGGAAGTGATTACGAACTGCCTCCAGAACGGCCTGGCCGTATCGGTCTTCCGGCAGCTGGTCGGCCTTCGAGCGGATGACTGTCGTGGCGGGGGCGAGTAGCGGTGTGTAGGCGCGGCCCTTGACCCACTGCCGCCAGGTCGGCGGGCAGTCGCCGTCGAGGGGACTTCCGCCGTCGAGGAGGTGCTGGATCCAACTGCGGCTGATCCGGCCGTGATCGAGGACGGTGAAGCGGGCGCGGTAATTCTGGAACCGCTCGCCGGAGGTGGTGCGCCAGATCGCGGCCAGTTCGTCATCGGGGGACAGAGAAGGCCCGCCGGGAACGAGCAGTCCGCGGAACCGCACAGTGCGGCCCGCGCCGCCAGCCTTCTCGAAGAGGAGGAAGGGCGGCACGTTAACGAGCCGGTCCTCCTCCGTGCCGTGGGAGGCTTCGAATGCGTTGCGAAGCAAGACGTTGCCCCTGCGCGAGGTTCCGTGCAGGTCCTGGCCAGGCTTCTTGTTGTCGCCGTAGTACGTGAACGTGCCCGTCTCCATGTCCAGATGGTCAGGCCAGTCCAGGTCAGTGCCGGTGGTGTACAGCACGGCCAGGCGCACGTTCTTCTTGGGGATGGAGCCCTTGTAGCGGAAGCCGCCCTGGTTGCCCACGCCCTTGATCAGGTGGGTAATGGGGTCGTCGCCGGTGCTCCCGCTCGAACCGCCGGCGTAGAGGGTGTCCGCCGTCAGATCAGCGGTTGCCAGGCGATGTGCGGTTCGGGAGCGGCAGGCAGAGTCATGCAGGTACAAGTAACACGCGGCGCTGACAGGGCTGCCGGTGCCGGTGCCGAGTGCTGGAGAGACGGTCCGACCCACACGTGGCCCGGAGCCACAACGTTCAGGGCACAGGTCTGATGGCATCAACTCTTGTTCAACTAGTCCCGACGTACGGCCACGCTGCCCTTGTCGCCCACGTAAGATCCGTCCGTGCCCGATGAGCTGCGTGTGGTCGTCCCGGGGTCAGATGGGCTGCTGGGCCCCACCAAAGATGCACTTGAAGCCTCTGTCACTAAGTACGGGCAGGAGCTCCTCCGCGAGGCCCAGCGCCTGGAGTCCCTCAACCGTGCCAACACTGGTCCTGCCCAAGTGACCGTCCGAGATGTTCGGGATGCCGAGATAATCAAGACCCGGAACCTCACCCCACCCAAGAAGGACATGGCCACTCAGATCCTGTGGGTAATTGCCTCAGCGAGCGGGATCGCAACCGGCTGGTTCGGGAATCAAACGCAGGAAACCTGGGGCGTCATCGGCTTCTTTGTCTGCGGAGCAACTATGGTTGTGACCGGATTGCTGGGGTACCTCAAGTGAACGCATTCGACGAGAATAATGATGTTCAACTGACGCCCGCTGCGGAAGCAGCCCTGCACGACGCACTCAAGGAGATTTCCGCCGAGATCACCTTTCGAGCCGCGGCGAACGCCCACAAGGGAACTAGGGATTCAACACTCGTCGGCGTACTTGACGTGGCAGAAGCCCTAAGCGAGACAAGGCGCCGCCAAAATGGTCTGCCGTCAAGAATTCGCTCACTGTTTCTAGCGACAGGATTCTACGGAGTTACCGGCTTCTTTGTTTTCCTGTACACGCTAACTAAAGATAACCCCAACAGTACACTGCAGTTCGCAGGCGGGCTGCTGATGGGGATTGGGGTGCCGGCGCTTACCTACTCGCTTTTGTATCGATTCTTCGGTGCCGGATTCCCTTTCCAGAGGAAGGCTTCAATCCAGGCGGAAGGAAGCGAACAGCTCCTAATCTTCCGCGCATGGCTAGAAGTCGAAAGCGCCATCCGGTCCTACTACAGTAATCGCCACGGAGAATCCCGAGCAACAGCACCCATTGTGGAGATGGTTAGGGCCCTGTCGAATGATCAAGTGATCAGTCCCGAAATCACCGACAAGATCCAGCGCCTCCGTATCGTCAGGAACTCGCTGGCCCACGGGCTTGAATTGAATTTGAGCAGTAAAGAGGCAAGGGATTTCCTGAAGGATGCGCAAATTGTCCTGAATGCCCTCCGGGCTTAGAAGTCGGTGGTCACTGTTATTGCGGCTATTTCGGAGCCGCCTGCTCGGGCGTATCTGCACAACGAAAACCTGCGTCGTCAACGTGCATCGCATCATTAGCATCATTGGGAACGGTTGACTTCCCCTTAAGTAGAGGGCTCGTGATGGTGCTGTCGCGAAGTTCCTACCTAAGGTGCCCGAACCAGGCCCAGCAGTACGGGCCGTCGGCGTCGTTACGGCCATCGAGCCCGTTGTGCAATGTCTGGCGAAGGCCGAGGTGTAGCGCAAGCGAAGCAGTGCCTGGCAGTCGACTATGCCGGTCTACTGGCGACTTGGGTGGGGTCGATCCACCGCAACCGCGGACGGCGCCTCGTGACCTACTTCGCCTGCCTGATGTACGCGGCGATGCGGCCGTCCGAGGGCGTAGGGCTGAAGCTGGACGACTGCCACCTCCCCGAGAAGGGCTGGGGCACGCTCACCCTTCGCGAGACGCGCCCTGTCTCCGGGAAGAAGTGGACCGACTCGGGTACGCGGCACGACCGGCGCGGCCTGAAGGCCCGGGAGGTCAAGACCGACCGGCCGGTGCCGATCCCGCCCATCCTGGTGGCGATGCTCCGCGACCACGTCGCGGAGTTCGGCACGGCGAAGGACGGCCGGCTGTTCCAGAACGAGCGCGGGGGAGTGCTCGGCACCTCGAGCTACTGGCGCGTGTGGCAAGAGGCCCGCCCGCTGGCCCTGCCGCCCGACAGGGTCAAGTCCCCGCTCGCGCAGCGACCGTACGACCTGCGGCACACCTGCATCACGAACTGGCTGAACGCCGGGGTGCCGGTGGCAGAGGTCGCGCGACGGGCGGGCAACTCCCCGGAGGTCATCCACCGCCGCTACGAGGGCTGCATCGACGGCCACGAGGAGGTGAACAACGAGAAGATCGCCAAGGCCATGGGCTGGACCTAGACAGCGGCGAGGCCCGCGTAAAACTCACGCGCCACTCACGCGTGGACAGTGCTGAACAACGACAAAGAGCGGGACCCAGTGAGACTGGTTCCCGCTCTTTGATCTTGGCACTCGTGCAGGTCAGCGACTTGATCGCGGCTAAAGCTGCAGAGTGCCCCCGGCAGGATTCGAACCTGCGCACACGGCTCCGGAGGCCGTTGCTCTATCCCCTGAGCTACGGGGGCGTGCGCCGCGCTGTGCGTGGCGACGGGTAGAACACTACCAGCTCCTTTGAGGTGTTCAGGAACGGGTTATTGCGTGGGGGAGGGCGGGGTTCGGGTCGCCTGTAGGGGGCGGAAGTGGGGAAAACCCGGACGCGGTGGCCGGTGTCGACCTACTCTCGAGTTGTGCCAGGCGCGTCCGGCCGAGTCCTTGTCGTGGATGACAACAAGGTCATTCGGCAGCTGATCAGGGTCAATCTCGAGCTGGAGGGCTTCGAGGTCGTGACCGCGGCCGATGGTGCCGAGTGCTTGGACGTGATCGACCAGGTGCGGCCCGATGTCGTCACGCTCGACGTCGTCATGCCCCGGCTCGACGGGCTGCGGACCGCCGCCCGGCTGCGGGCGGACGCGCGGACGCGTTCGCTGCCCATCGTCGTCGTCAGCGCCTGCACCCAGTACGAGGTCGAGAGCGGGCTCGACGTCGGCGTCGACGCGTTCCTCGCCAAGCCCTTCGAGCCCAGTGAACTGGTGCGCGTGGTCAGGCAGTTGAGCGAGCAGGGGCGGGCGGGCGCAGGTCCCGCGGGCGCCTCGCGGGCGAGCGTCGCGCGGGCCGCCGACGAGGCCGAGCAGGCCCCCCGTACCGCCGACGCCTGAGCGCCGCCGGGTGAGCGGCCTCGTCCGCATCCCGGACCATCCGGGAAACCGAGTCGCCTACCCACCCCCCTCCTCCCATACGCTTGTCCCGTGACCCCCGCCGAGCTCTCCCGCACCGTCCTGCGCGCCGTCCGTCGCGCGGTCGACGACGGTGAGCTCGACGCGGCCGTGTGCGCGGCCGAGCAGCGGGTCGTCGTCGAGCGGCCGCGGCCCGGTGGGCAGGGGGACTACGCCACCAACGTCGCGTTGCAGCTCGCCCGCCCCGCAGGCCGGCCCCCGCGCGAGGTCGCCGAGATCCTGTCCCGTCGGCTGGGGGAGATCCCCGGTATAGACGGTGTCGTCGTCACCGGGCCCGGGTTCCTCAATTTCAGGATGGCCGAGCCCGGATCCGCGTCCGGCGCACTCGTCGCGGAGATCCTGCGCGCCGGGGAGCGGTACGGATGCGTCGAAGAGGTCCCCGGGCAGGCTGTGCGGCTGCATGCCCCCCATGAAGTGCGCGCCCTCGTCGTCATGGACTCCGTCGCCTGTCTGCTGCGTTCCCAGGGCGTCCTCGTACGGACCGGTTGCGCCGACCGTCCCCGTCCCGAGTGGGTCGACGTCCTCGGCGTGCGCGTGGACGAGGTGGCCGCCGCCGAGCCCGGGGATGTCGGCATCCGCCCCGTGCCCGCCCCCGCCGACCCCACCCCGCTCGGCCGCGACGCCGCCCGCTGGGCCCTGCTCCACCCCGCGGCCCACGACCACCCCCGCGGCGGCGCCGAGCACCTCGCCCAGCGCGAGTCCAACCCGCTCTTCCGCGTCCGGTACGCCCACGCCCGCACCCGCGCCCTGAGTCGCAACGCCGCGGAGCTGGGATTCGACGGTGCCCCCGGCGGCGTACCCGGGCAGGAGGACCTCGTCGCCGCCCTCGGCGACCACCCCCGCATCCTCCGCGCCGCGGCCGAGCAGCACGCCCCCGACCGGCTCGCCCGGCACCTCGTCGGCGTCGCCGACACCTTCATGGCCTCGCTCCACCCGGCCGTACTCCCCCAAGGCGAGGAGAAACCCTCGGCCGCCCACCGCTCCCGGCTCGCACTCGCCGAAGCCGTCGGGACGGTGCTCGCAGGCGGCCTGACCCTGCTCGGCATCGACGCCCCCGAACATCTGTGACACAGAAGTAGACGAAGAGAGCCACCGCAGCCATGAGCCGTTCCGCACACCCCGCCGGTCCCCGTCACGCCGACGTGCTCCCCGAGGGGCACTGGAGTGCCCCGCCCGCCGACCTCAACGCCCTGGACCCGAAGGTGTGGGCGCAGACCGTCGCCCGTGCCGAGGACGGTTCCGTGACCGTCGGCGGCATCGAAGTCGCCCGGCTCGCCGAGGAGTTCGGCACCCCGGCGTACTTCCTCGACGAGGCCGACTTCCGCGCCCGCTGCGCCGCCTGGCGCGATGCCTTCGGGCCCGACGCCGATGTCTTCTACGCCGGCAAGGCCTTCCTGTCGCGCGCCGTCGTGCGGTGGCTGGACGAGGAGGGGCTGAACCTGGACGTGTGCTCCGGGGGTGAGCTCGCCACCGCCCTGTCCGCCGGCATGCCCGCCGAGCGGATCGCCTTCCACGGCAACAACAAGACCGAGGAAGAGATCAGCCGCGCGGTCCAGGTGGGCGTCGGCCGCATCGTGCTCGACTCCTTCCAGGAGATCGCGCGCGTCGCCCACATCGCCGACGGCCTCGGCAAGCGGCAGCGCGTGCAGATCCGCGTGACCGTGGGCGTCGAGGCGCACACCCACGAGTTCATCGCCACCGCCCATGAGGACCAGAAGTTCGGTATCGCGCTCGCCGACGGGCAGGCGGCGGAGGCGGTGCGGCGCGCGCTGAAGCTCGACGGCATCGAGCTCATCGGCATTCACTCGCACATCGGGTCGCAGATCTTCGACATGGCGGGCTTTGAGGTCGCCGCGCGCCGCGTCGTCGGGCTGCTCGCCGAGATCCGCGACGAGCACGGCGTCGAGCTCCCGGAGATCGACCTCGGCGGCGGCCTCGGCATCGCGTACACCAGCGACGACGACCCGCGCGAGCCGCACGAGATCGCCAAGGCGCTGAACGAGATCGTGAGCCGTGAGTGCGAGGCTGCCGATCTGCGCACGCCGCGGATCTCCGTCGAGCCGGGGCGGGCCATCGTCGGGCCGACCGCCTTCACGCTCTACACCGTCGGCACCGTCAAGCCGCTCGAAGGACTGCGTACCTACGTCTCCGTCGACGGCGGCATGTCCGACAACATTCGCACCGCGCTGTACGACGCCGAGTACACCGTCGCCCTCGTCTCCCGTAGTTCCGACGCCGAGCCGATGCTCGTCCGCGTCGTCGGCAAGCACTGTGAGAGTGGCGACATCGTCGTGAAGGACGCGTTCCTGCCGTCGGACGTCGCGGCCGGTGATTTGATCGCCGTACCGGCCACCGGCGCGTACTGCCGTTCCATGGCCAGCAACTACAACCACGCGCTTCGCCCGCCCGTCGTCGCCGTCCGTGACGGTGAGGCCCGGGTGATCGTCCGGCGCGAGACGGAGGAAGATCTCCTGCGTCTCGACGTCGGATAAATGAAATCTACGTCTCACGATCCGGACCCTGGGCTGAAACCCCGGTTCGGTGGGTGAGACTGGTCCCACCGCAGAATTACGTAGTAGTAGAGGAAACGAGGTCGCATGATGCGTACGCGTCCGCTGAAGGTGGCGCTGCTGGGCTGTGGGGTTGTCGGCTCAGAGGTGGCGCGCATCATGACGACGCACGCCGACGACCTCGCCGCCCGGATCGGCGCCCCCGTCGAACTCGCGGGTGTGGCCGTGCGGCGGCCCTCCCGGGTGCGCGAGGGAATCGATCCTGCCCTGGTCACCACCGATGCCACCGCGCTCGTGAAACGCGGTGACATCGACGTGGTGGTCGAGGTCATCGGCGGTATCGAGCCCGCTCGGACCCTCATCACCACCGCCTTCGAGCACGGCGCCTCCGTCGTCTCCGCCAACAAGGCGCTCGTCGCCCAGGACGGCGAGGCCCTGCACGCCGCGGCCGTGGAGCACGGCGAGGACCTCTACTACGAAGCCGCGGTCGCCGGAGCGATTCCGCTGGTCAGGCCGCTGCGGGAGTCGCTCGCGGGCGACAAGGTCAACCGCGTCCTCGGCATCGTGAACGGCACGACGAACTTCATCCTCGACGCCATGGACACGACCGGCGCCGGCTACCAGGAAGCGCTCGACGAGGCCACCGCCCTCGGGTACGCCGAGGCCGACCCGACCGCCGATGTCGAGGGCTTCGACGCCGCCGCCAAGGCCGCCATCCTCGCCGGGATCGCCTTCCACACCCGGGTCCGCCTCGACGACGTGTACCGCGAGGGCATGACCGAGGTGACCGCAGCCGACTTCGCTTCCGCGAAGCAGATGGGCTGCACCATCAAGCTGCTCGCCATCTGCGAGCGGGCCGCCGACGGGCGGTCCGTCACCGCCCGCGTGCACCCGGCGATGATTCCGCTCTCGCACCCGCTGGCCTCCGTGCGCGGCGCGTACAACGCCGTGTTCGTCGAGGCCGAGGCCGCGGGGCAGTTGATGTTCTACGGGCCCGGGGCCGGCGGCTCGCCGACCGCGTCCGCCGTACTCGGCGACCTCGTCGCCGTATGCCGCAACCGCCTCAATGGCGCGACGGGACCCGGCCAGTCCGCGTACACACAGCTGCCCGTCTCGCCGATGGGCGATGTCGTGACGCGGTACCACATCAGCCTCGACGTGGCCGACAAGCCCGGCGTTCTCGCGCAGGTGGCGACGGTCTTCGCCGAGCACGGTGTCTCCATCGACACCGTGCGCCAGTCGGGGAAGGACGGCGAGGCCTCCCTCGTCGTCGTCACCCATCGCGCGGCGGACGCGGCCCTCACCGGGGTCGTGGACGCGCTGCGTCAGCTCGACACCGTGCGCGGTGTCGCCAGCATCATGCGTGTTGAAGGGGAGTAGCAGGGATGACCGGAATGACCCATCAGTGGCGCGGCATCATCGAGGAGTACCGGGACCGGCTCCCGGTGACCGACACCACGCCGGTCGTGACACTGCGCGAGGGCGGCACGCCGCTCGTCCCCGCGCAGCTGCTCTCCGAGCGCACCGGCTGTGAGGTGCACCTGAAGGTCGAGGGTGCCAACCCGACGGGTTCCTTCAAGGACCGCGGGATGACCATGGCCATCACCAAGGCCAAGGAGGAGGGCGCGCAGGCCGTCATCTGCGCCTCCACCGGCAACACCTCGGCCTCCGCCGCGGCGTACGCCGTGCGGGCCGGCATGGTCTGCGCCGTGCTCGTCCCGCAGGGCAAGATCGCCCTCGGCAAGATGGGCCAGGCGCTCGTCTACGGCTCGAAGATCCTCCAGGTCGACGGCAACTTCGACGACTGCCTCAACCTCGCCCGCGCCCTCTCCGAGAACTACCCGGTGGCGCTGGTCAACTCGGTGAACCCGTACCGCATCGAGGGCCAGAAGACGGGCTCGTTCGAGATCGTGGACGCGCTCGGCGACGCGCCCGACATCCACGTCCTGCCGGTCGGCAACGCCGGCAACATCACGGCCTACTGGAAGGGCTACCAGGAGTACGCCGCCGACGGCGTCTCCTCGCGTACGCCCCGGATGTGGGGCTTCCAGGCCTCCGGCTCCGCGCCGATCGTGCGCGGCGAGGTCGTCAAGGACCCGTCGACGATCGCGACCGCGATTCGCATCGGCAACCCCGCCTCGTGGCAGCACGCGCTCGCCGCGCGCGACGACTCGGGCGGCTTCATCGACGAGGTGACGGACCGTGAGATCCTGCGCGCCTACAAGCTGTTGGCGTCGCAGGAGGGTGTCTTCGTCGAGCCGGCGTCCGCCGCGTCCGTCGCCGGTCTGCTGAAGGCCGCCGAGCAGGGCAAGGTCGACAAGGGCCAGAAGATCGTCTGCACCGTCACGGGCAACGGCCTGAAGGACCCGGACTGGGCCGTCGCCGGTGCTCCGCAGCCGGTCACCGTGCCGGTGGACTCCGCCGCGGCCGCCGAGCGGCTCGGTCTCGCCTGAGCCACGCCGCACTTCGGGCGACTTGCGCGACACTGACACCTCGTCAACTGGGCGTTTCAGTACAGGGGGTGCACAGGGGGGGCTTACGACACGCATCGTGCGCCTCCTGTGCGCCCTATGTCGCCACTGAACCTTCCTTCGATAGGCTGTATCGAACCCGCCCACCGCATATGCCGTGGTGCCGCCGCTGTTCCGTCGATCGCGGCCCGGGTGTCGACGTACGCATCACAAGACATCGGAAGTTCTCGAAACATCCCGCAGCTCAAGGAGAGTCATCGACCGATGGCCGGTCCCGCTTTCCGCGCCGCCGCCGTCAGGGTGCGCGTCCCCGCCACCAGCGCCAATCTCGGCCCGGGCTTCGACAGCCTCGGCCTGTCGCTGGGGCTCTACGACGACGTGGTCGTCAGGGTCGCCGACTCCGGGCTGAACATCGACATCGCGGGAGAGGGCTCCGAGACCCTGCCCCGCGACGAGTCGCACCTTCTCGTACGGTCCCTGCGCACGGCCTTCGACGCCCTCGGCGGACAGCCGCGCGGCCTCGAGATCGTCTGCGCCAACCGGATCCCGCACGGCCGTGGCCTGGGCTCCTCGTCCGCCGCGATCGTGTCCGCCGTGGTCGCCGCGCGCGCCGTGACGATAGGCGGGGGCGCCCTGCTCGACGACGCGGCGCTGCTCGAACTCGCCACCGAGATCGAGGGCCACCCCGACAACGTGGCCCCGTGCCTGCTCGGCGGCTTCACCATCGCGTGGACCGAGACCGGCGCGGGCCGGGCGGTCCGTCTCGACGCCGCCAGTTCCATCGTTCCGGTGGTCTTCGTCCCCGGAAAGCCCGTCCTCACCGAAATGGCGCGAGGACTCCTGCCGCGCACCGTCCCGCACGTGGACGCCGCGGCCAACGCGGGCCGGGCGGCCCTGCTCGTCGAGGCCCTGACCAGGCGCCCCGAGCTGCTGCTCCCGGCCACGGAAGACCGTCTTCACCAGGAGTACAGGGCGCCGGCGATGCCGGAGAGCGCCGCCCTGGTGGAGCGGCTGCGGGCCGACGGGGTGCCCGCGATGATCTCCGGGGCGGGGCCGACGGTCCTCGCTCTGGTGGAGGAAGAAACGGCCGACAAGGTCGCCCGGCTGGCCGGGGAGGGCTGGGCGGCGAACCGCCTTGACCTCGATGTCGACGGAGCGAGCGTGCTGCCGCTTGGCTCCTGACACCCGGTTGCCGGAATACGAGAGGGGGAATGTTTGTTGGATCCGGTAGTGTTAACCTCAAGTCTGCACCCGGCCCTACCATGGCGAGGTGCTGTGTGTCCCCGTCAGGGACAACCATTCTTCCGGGAGCCTCCCCAGCGATTCTTTGCATCGTCCTCGCATGTCGAGACGTGGCACTGAAGAGTGGCGAGCACGCTCCGGAACCGGCGTGACCGAGCCGCGTGACACAGAAATCCAGTGCACCCGCGGAATCGGGCTACGCCGTCACCACCGAATTCTTCCGCCTCTTCGGCGGACAACCGCCCCGGCACGGTCCGTACAGGCAGGACCTCCGCCGGACAGCACAACCGGTCGCCGAGCCAGACAGGCCGACGTCCGCTCCAGGGAAGGACCCTTCGTGAGCGACACCACCGATCTGATGGGCGTGACTGCCGACAGCTCTGCTGCCGCGCCCGCCGCGTCCTCTGCGGACGCCTCTGCCGCGCCCGCCGCCGGTGCTACGGGCTCCCGGCGGCGCCGCGGTACCGGCCTTGACGGCATGGTGCTGGCCGAGCTGCAGCAGGTCGCATCGGGCCTCGGAATCAAGGGCACCGCGCGGATGCGCAAGAGCCAGTTGATCGAGGTCATCAAGGAGGCGCAGTCCGGGGGAGGCAACTCACAGTCCGCCCCCGCGAAGAGCGCCGACGCCGCAGAGACGAAGCCGAAGCGGCGGGCCACCTCGAAGGCCCGTACCGGCGAGGAGTCCGCGGCCGACGCCGCGCCCGCGAAGTCGGGCGGCAAGGCCGACAAGGCCGACAAGACGCAGCAGGCCGAGGCGGGAGACGCCAAGGCGAAGAAGTCCGCCGCCCAGCAGCAGATCGACATCCCCGGCCAGGGCGCCGGTGACGAGCAGCCGGCCGGCGAGCGTCGCCGCCGCCGCGCCACGTCCGAGGCGGGCAGCCCCGAGACGGTCACCGCCGAGGCCAAGTCCGACCGGCAGGACCGCCAGCAGGACCGTCAGGACAAGCAGGAGCGTCAGGACGGCGGCGACGGCGCCAAGGGCGACGGCGGCCAGGACGGCAACCACGAGGGTCGTCGCGACCGCCGTGACCGCCAGGGCGGCGGCCGTGGCGGACGCGACCGCGACGGCGGCCGCGAGGGTGGCCGCGACCGCGACCGCCGCGGCGGCAAGGGCGACGACCAGGGCGGTAACAGCCAGGGCGGCGGACGGAACAACCAGCAGGGCGGCGGCCGGAACAACCAGCAGCAGGACGACGGCTACGACGACGACGGCGGCGGCCGTCGCGGGCGCCGCGGCCGTTACCGCGACCGCCGTGGGCGTCGTGGGCGTGACGAGCAGGGCTTCGGCAACGAGCCGCAGATCTCCGAGGACGACGTCCTGATCCCCGTCGCGGGCATCCTCGACATCCTCGACAACTACGCCTTCATCCGTACGTCGGGCTACCTGCCGGGTCCCAATGACGTCTACGTCTCCCTGGCCCAGGTCCGCAAGAACGGCCTGCGCAAGGGTGACCACGTCACCGGTGCCGTGCGGCAGCCGAAGGAAGGCGAGCGCCGCGAGAAGTTCAACGCGCTCGTCCGCCTCGACTCGGCGAACGGCATGGCGGCCGAATCCGGCCGCGGGCGCCCGGAGTTCAACAAGCTGACGCCCCTTTACCCGCAGGACCGCCTCCGCCTGGAGACGGACCCGGGCGTGCTGACGACGCGGATCATCGACCTCGTCGCGCCGATCGGCAAGGGCCAGCGCGGTCTGATCGTGGCCCCGCCGAAGACCGGCAAGACCATGATCCTCCAGTCGATCGCCAACGCGATCACGGTGAACAACCCCGAGTGCCACCTGATGGTCGTCCTCGTCGACGAGCGTCCGGAAGAGGTCACCGACATGCAGCGGTCGGTGAAGGGCGAGGTCATCTCCTCGACCTTCGACCGTCCGGCCGAGGACCACACCACGGTCGCCGAGCTCGCCATCGAGCGCGCCAAGCGCCTCGTGGAGCTGGGTCACGACGTCGTCGTGCTGCTCGACTCGATCACGCGTCTGGGCCGTGCGTACAACCTCGCCGCCCCGGCCTCCGGCCGCATCCTGTCCGGTGGTGTCGACTCGACCGCCCTGTACCCGCCGAAGCGCTTCTTCGGTGCGGCCCGCAACATCGAGGACGGCGGCTCGCTGACCATCCTCGCCACCGCGCTGGTGGACACCGGGTCCCGCATGGACGAGGTCATCTTCGAGGAGTTCAAGGGCACCGGCAACGCCGAGCTCAAGCTCGACCGCAAGCTCGCCGACAAGCGCATCTTCCCGGCGGTGGACGTCGACGCGTCCGGTACGCGTAAGGAAGAGATCCTGCTCGGCAGCGACGAGCTGGCGATCACCTGGAAGCTGCGTCGCGTGCTGCACGCGCTCGACCAGCAGCAGGCGATCGAGCTGCTGCTCGACAAGATGAAGCAGACGAAGTCCAACGCGGAGTTCCTGCTTCAGATCCAGAAGACGACGCCGACGCCGGGCAACGGCAACGACTGACGCTTCACCCGGATCCAGGGGCTGGGCCCGCCGCTTCGTGCGGCGGGCCCAGCCCTTTTCCATGCCTGGTCGGACCGGATCGGGGCACCCGGCGCCCGGAGACCTTCACCACACGTATAAGGATCTGTGCCCTCTGTGAAGCATGCGGCACATGGGCGTGAAAGTGCAGGTGAGAGGGTTGCTGGCCATTGGTGCCGCTACGTACCGTCGCAACTCCGTCCCAGAATGCGCACATACGTTTGTGCAACCCTTCTTCCCGGTCCGTCGTCACACCGAGTGAACGAAGAAGCGGGCCGAAGGATCAGAAGCAGACGAACCTGCGAGGAGTTATGCCGGACCGTGACAGCAAGCCCGGGCGCCACCGCAGCGCCAAGGGCAGCCGCCGCAAGGCGCGCAGCGGGGGCAGCAAGGCGCTGCGCATCGCGGCGTGGAGCGCCGCGGGCGTCGTCGTCCTCGGTGGCACCGGCCTGGGGTACGTCTACTTCCAGCTCAACGGCAACATCAAGAGCGTAGACATCAACGCGCAGCTGGGCACCGACCGTCCGCAGAACGTGGACAACGGCTCCGAGGACATCCTCGTCCTCGGCTCCGACACCCGGGCCGGCGACAACGAGAAGGTGGGCGGCGGCGCCGACGAGGGCTCGGCGCGCTCCGACACCGCGATGGTCGTGCACGTCTACAAGGGCCACAAGAAGGCGAGCATCGTCTCCATCCCCCGGGACACGCTCATCGACCGGCCCTCGTGCACGGACAAGAAGGGCAACGAGTACCCGGCGCAGAACGAGGTCATGTTCAACTCCGCGTACTCGACGGGCGGCGCGGCCTGCGCGGTGAAGACCGTCGAGTCCCTGAGCGGAATCCGCATGGACCACTACGTGGAGGTCGACTTCAGCGGCTTCCAGCGGCTGATCGACGACCTCGGGGGCGTCAAGGTCACCACCACCAAGGCGATCAACGACCCCGACAGCCATCTGAACCTCGCCGCCGGCACGCACAAGCTCAGCGGCGAGCAGTCCCTCGGCCTCGTCCGCACCCGGCACGGCGTCGGCGACGGCAGCGACCTGGGGCGCATCCAGCTCCAGCAGTCGTTCATGAAGGCCCTGATGGACCAGATCAAGAGCGTCGGCGTCTTCACCAGCCCGAGCAAGCTGTACGCACTCGCGAACACCGCCACGAAGACGGTGACCACGGACTCGCAGCTGGCCTCGGTCAAGGACCTGACCTCGTTCGCGAGCGGCCTCAAGGGCATCGGCTCCGGCGACATGAACATGGTGACGCTGCCGGTGAAGTACGACCCGAACGACGCCAACCGCGTGCTGCTCGACGAGACCAACGCGGACAAGGTCTGGAAGGCCCTCAAGGGCGACAAGCCGGTGCCGAAGTCGGCCACGAAGGACTCCGCCAAGGGCTCCGCCGACAGCGTCGTGAAGTAGCCGCGACCCCCTCGGGGAGGGCCGGGAATACTTCCGGGCCCTCCTCGGTTTTGGGGGATACGGCCAGTCCTGGCAGACTGGTACGTCGGCCCCGGTTCACGCTCCCGCATCCCGCGTCAGCGACCCGGCGCCCTCCCGAACCTAGGAGACACCTTGAAGCGCGACATTCACCCCGAGTACGTCGAGACGCAGGTCTCTTGCACCTGCGGCGCGTCGTTCACCACCCGTAGCACCATCTCGTCCGGCACCGTCCGTGCCGAGGTCTGCTCCGAGTGCCACCCGTTCTACACGGGCAAGCAGAAGATCCTCGACACCGGTGGCCGCGTGGCCCGCTTCGAGGCCCGCTTCGGCAAGGCTGCCGCTGCCAACAAGTAGCGAGGCTTCAGCGCCGGTCTTCGGTGCCCCTGGTCACACGGGGGCACCGGGACCGGCGCTTTGCGGTGCAGCCCCTTTTGACCCCCGTACCTGCAGGAGCCGGAGATGTTCGAGGCCGTCGAGGAATTGATCGGTGAGCACGCCGATCTGGAGCAGAAGCTCGCGGACCCCTCGGTCCACGCCGACCAGGCCAACGCGCGCAAGCTCAACAAGCGTTACGCCGAGCTGACCCCGATCGTCACCACGTACCGCTCCTGGAAGCAGACCGGGGACGACATCGAGACGGCGAAGGAGTTCGCCGCCGACGACCCGGACTTCGCGGCCGAGGTCAAGGAACTGGAGCAGCAGCGCGAGGAGATCACCGAGAAGCTGCGGCTTCTGCTGGTGCCCCGCGACCCGTCCGACGACAAGGACGTGATCCTCGAGATCAAGGCCGGCGCCGGCGGTGACGAGTCCGCGCTGTTCGCGGGCGACCTGCTGCGCATGTACCTGCGCTACGCGGAGCGCATCGGCTGGAAGACCGAGATCATCGACGCCACCGAGTCCGAGCTGGGCGGCTACAAGGACGTCCAGGTCGCCGTGAAGACCAAGGGCGGGAACGGCGCGACCGAGCCCGGCCAGGGTGTCTGGGCCCGCCTCAAGTACGAGGGCGGCGTGCACCGCGTGCAGCGCGTGCCCTCGACCGAGTCGCAGGGCCGCATCCACACCTCCGCGGCGGGCGTCCTTGTCACGCCCGAGGCCGAGGAGGTCGACGTCGAGATCCACGCGAACGATCTGCGCATCGACGTGTACCGGTCCTCCGGCCCCGGCGGGCAGTCCGTCAACACGACCGACTCCGCCGTCCGGATCACGCACATCCCCACCGGCGTCGTGGCTTCCTGCCAGAACGAGAAGTCCCAATTGCAGAACAAGGAGCAGGCGATGCGTATCCTGCGCTCCAGGCTCCTTGCCGCGGCGCAGGAGAAGGCCGAGGCCGAGGCGGCCGACGCCCGTCGCAGCCAGGTCCGCACCGTCGACCGCTCCGAGAAGATCCGTACGTACAACTTCCCGGAGAACCGCATCTCGGACCACCGTGTCGGCTTCAAGGCCTACAACCTGGACCAGGTGCTCGACGGCGATCTCGACTCCGTGATCCAGGCGTGCGTCGACGCGGACTCGGCCGCCAAGCTCGCCGCCGCGTAACACCGCACAGCCCGCCCGTACGACAGCTCAGCCCGGAGGACCAGCGTGCAGCAACATTTTGGGGGGCGACCCTCGAACCCCCGCAGCGTGCTGCTCGCGGAAGTGGCCCAGGCCACTCAGCGGCTCGCCGACGCCGGCGTGCCCTCGCCGCGCAATGACGCGGAGGAGCTCGCCGCCTACGTGCACGGGGTCAAGCGGGGCGAACTGCACACCGTCAAGGACGTGGACTTCGACGCCCGGTACTGGGAGGCGACCGCGCGCCGCGAGGCCCGCGAGCCGCTCCAGCACATCACCGGGCACGCCTACTTCCGCTATCTGGAGCTCCAGGTCGGTCCCGGCGTCTTCGTGCCGCGCCCGGAGACCGAGTCGGTCGTCGGCTGGGCCATAGACGCCGTGCGCGCGATGGACGTCGTCGAGCCGCTCATCGTCGATCTCTGCTCGGGGTCGGGCGCCATCGCGCTCGCGCTCGCCCAGGAGGTGCCGCGCTCGCGCGTGCACGCCGTGGAGCTGTCCGAGGACGCGCTCAAATGGACGCGCAAGAACGTCGAGGGGTCCAGGGTCGACCTGCGCCAGGGCGACGCCCTGACGGCCTTTCCGGACCTCGACGGCCAGGTCGATCTGGTGATCTCGAACCCGCCGTACATCCCGCTCACCGAGTGGGAGTACGTGGCGCCCGAGGCCCGTGACTACGATCCGGACCTCGCCCTGTTCTCCGGCGAGGACGGGCTCGACCTGATCCGTGGCATCGAGCGCACCGCCCACCGGCTGCTCCGCCCCGGCGGCATCGTCGTCATCGAGCACGCGGACACCCAGGGCGGCCAGGTGCCGTGGATCTTCACCGAGGAGCGGGGCTGGGCGGACGCCGCCGACCACCCCGACCTCAACAACCGCCCGAGGTTCGCGACGGCCCGCAAGGCGTTGCCGTGACCGACGCGTTGTCCGTTGAGTTTGATGAATTCGAGCGATCCGCAGACCAGCACACCGAGCAGGAGGCCCGCTAGATGGCACGGCGTTACGACACCAACGACGCAGTCGACCGCGCTACCGGCCTGCGTGAAGCCGCCTCGGCAGTCCGCCGCGGCGAGCTGGTCGTGCTGCCCACCGACACCGTGTACGGCATCGGTGCCGACGCCTTCACGCCCGAGGCGGTCGGTGACCTCCTGGAGGCGAAGGGCCGCGGGCGCACCATGCCGACGCCGGTCGTCATCCCCTCGCCGAACACGCTGCACGGCCTCGTCACGGACTTCTCCGAGATGGCCTGGGAACTGGTCGACGCGTTCTGGCCGGGCGGCCTGACCCTCGTCGCCAAGCAGCAGCCGTCGCTCCAGTGGGACCTCGGCAACACCCGTGGCACCGTCGCGGTCCGGATGCCGCTGCACCCCGTCGCCATCGAACTGCTCACCGAGGTCGGCCCGATGGCGCTGTCCTCGGCCAACCTGACAGGACACCCGGCCCCCGAGGACTGCGACGCCGCGCAGGAGATGCTCGGCGACTCCGTCTCCGTCTACCTCGACGGGGGGCCGACGCCCGGCAACATCCCGTCCTCCATCGTCGACGTCACCGGCAAGATCCCGGTTCTGCTGCGCGAGGGCGCGCTGACCGCGGACGAGCTGCGCAAGGTCGTACCCGACCTCGAGGTGGCGAATTGACAGCCCCTGAGACGGGGCGTGGCATAGGCAACGGGTACGTACGCACGCCGGCACTCCCCGGCGACACCTTCCGCATCCTCCACGTCAGCACCGGCAATGTGTGCCGCTCGCCGATCACCGAGCGGCTGACCAGGCATGCCCTCGCGGACCGGCTCGGCGCGCCGCTCGCCGGCGGTCTCGTCGTGGAGAGCGCGGGCACCTGGGGCCACGAGGGCGCGCCCATGGAGGCCAATGCGGAAACGGTCCTGGCCGACTTCGGCGCGGACGCCTCCGGCTTCGTGGGCCGTGAGCTCCTCGACGACCACGTCATAAGGGCCGACCTGGTCCTGACCGCGACCCGCGACCACCGCGCGCAGGTCATCTCCATGGGCCACAGCGCGGGCCTGCGCACGTTCACGCTGAAGGAGTTCACGCGGCTCGTGCAGGCCATAGACCCGGCCACGCTCCCTGACCCCGTGGAGTCCGGCGTGGTGGAACGCGCGCGCTCCCTGGTCCGTGCGGCGGCCGCGCTGCGCGGGTGGCTGCTCGCCCCGTCGATGGAAGCGGACGAGGTCTACGACCCGTACGGCGCACCCCTCCCGTTCTTCCAGTCGGTGGGCGGCGAGATCAACGAGGCCCTGGACCCGGTGGTGACGGCCCTGACGGGCGTGCACAAGTAAGCCCCGCCGGCGATTGAGGCGCGGGGTCCGGGGCGGAGCCCCGTGACGTGAGCACGGGCGGGCGCAACGCTGCGGATCTACATTGGAAGGCACCAACCTCCCCGACGCGAGGCCCGGAGCCGACCATGCCGGTGATGACAGAACCCGCAGCCACAGCGGAGCTACAGCGGCAGGATCCCGAACTGGCCGAGATCCTCCTCGGGGAGGCCGCCCGCCAGGCGGACTCCCTCCAGCTCATCGCCGCGGAGAACTTCACGTCCCCCGCGGTCCTCGCGGCCCTCGGCTCCCCGCTCGCCAACAAGTACGCGGAGGGCTACCCCGGCGCCCGCCACCACGGCGGCTGCGAACTCGTCGACGTCGCCGAGCGCCTCGCCGTCGACCGCGCGAAGGCCCTCTTCGGCGCCGAACACGTCAACGTACAGGCGCACAGCGGCTCTTCGGCCGTGCTCGCCGCGTACGCCGTCCTGCTGAAGCCCGGCGACACCGTCCTCGCGATGGGCCTGCCGTCCGGCGGCCACCTCACGCACGGTTCCCCGGCCAACTTCTCGGGCCGCTGGTTCGACTTCGTCCCGTACGGCGTCGACGCGGAGAGCGGGCTCATCGACTACGAGCAGGTCCGCGCGGCGGCCCGCGCCCACCGCCCCAAGGCGATCGTGTGTGGCTCGATCTCGTACCCCCGGCACATCGACTACGCCGCCTTCCGCGAGATCGCCGACGACGTGGGCGCGCACCTCATCGCCGACGCCGCGCACCCCATCGGCCTGGTCGCCGGGGGAGCGGCCCCGAACCCGGTCCCGTACGCCGACATCGTCTGCGCCACCACGCACAAGGTGCTGCGCGGGCCGCGCGGCGGGATGCTGCTGTGCTCCGCGGAGCTGGCGGACCGCGTCGACCGGGCCGTCTTCCCCTTCACCCAGGGCGGCGCCCAGATGCACACGATCGCCGCGAAGGCCGTCGCCTTCGGCGAGGCGGCGAGGCCCGCCTTCACCGGGTACGCCCATCAGGTCGTCGCCAACGCGCGGCTGCTCGCGGGGGCCCTGGAGGCGGAGGGCCTCGGCGTCACCACGGGCGGCACCGACACCCATCTGGTCACCCTCGACCCGGCCCCGCTCGGCGTCGCGGGCGCGGTGGCGCGCGGCCGGCTGGCCTCCGCGGGCATGATCCTCGACACATGTGCCCTGCCCCATGAGGGCGGCCGAGGACTGCGCCTGGGCACCGCCGCCGTCACCACCCAGGGCATGGGTGAAGGAGAGATGGCCCGCATCGCGGTGCTCCTGTCGGGTGTCGTACGGGGCGTTCTCGACGTCCGCACCGTCCGGGAAGAGGTGCGCGAACTGGCTGGAAGATTCCCCCCGTACCCCGCCCGGAACGGGGTATGCGCCCAGTAAGACACCCCCTGCGTCGCACCAGGTACGTCTCTGGAACCGTCAGCCGTGCAACCATCGTCGCTACCCGGAAGTCCCCAACCCTAAGCACGCGAGACTAGGGTGTGGGGCTGAGATGGCCAGCGATACCTGTGGGGAAGCCCGTGCGTGAATACCTGCTGACGCTCTGCATCACGGCCGCGGTGACCTATCTGCTCACAGGCCCGGTGCGGAAGTTCGCGATCGTGGCCGGCGCGATGCCGGAGATCCGTGCGCGTGACGTGCACCGGGAGCCCACGCCGCGGCTCGGCGGTATCGCCATGTTCTTCGGCCTGTGCGCGGGCCTGTTGGTCGCCGACCACCTGACCAACCTGGACAAGGTCTTCGAGTCCTCGAACGAACCGCGGGCGCTGCTCTCGGGAGCGGCCCTCATCTGGCTGATCGGCGTCCTGGACGACAAGTTCGAGATCGACGCCCTGATCAAGCTCGGCGGTCAGATGATCGCCGCGGGCGTGATGGTCATGCAGGGCCTGACGATCCTGTGGCTGCCGATCCCGGGTGTCGGCACGGTCTCGCTGACCCAGTGGCAGGGGACCCTGCTCACCGTCGCGCTCGTCGTGATCACCATCAACGCCGTGAACTTCGTCGACGGTCTCGACGGCCTCGCGGCGGGCATGGTGTGCATCGCCGCCTGCGCGTTCTTCCTGTACGCGTACCGGATCTGGTACGGCTACGGCATCGAGTCAGCGGCCCCGGCCACGCTGTTCGCGGCGATCCTGATGGGCATGTGTCTGGGCTTCCTGCCGCACAACATCCATCCGGCCAGAATCTTCATGGGCGACTCGGGCTCCATGCTCATCGGCCTGGTCCTGGCGGCCGGTGCGATCTCCATCACGGGACAGGTCGACCCGGACGCGCTCAAGCTCAACCTCGGCGGCTCCACCCGTGACACCACGCACGCGATGCTGCCCGTCTTCATCCCGCTGCTGATGCCGCTGACGATCATCGCGATCCCGTTCGCGGACCTCGTGCTCGCGATCGTGCGCCGCACCTGGAACGGGCAGTCGCCGTTCGCCGCGGACCGCGGGCATCTGCACCACCGGCTCCTGGAGATCGGTCACTCGCACTCCCGCGCGGTGCTGATCATGTACTTCTGGTCGGGGCTCATCGCCTTCGGGGCGGTCGCCTACTCCGTGCACTCCGCGTCGGGGATGTGGGTCATGCTCACCCTCGTCGCGCTGAGCTTCGTCGGGCTCGTCATGCTGCTGCTGCCGCGCTTCACGCCGCACGCGCCGCGCTGGGCCCAGCACTTGGTCCCGCCGCGCTACCGGCGGCCGGCCGAGGCCGCAGAGGGGGACGGGGCGGCCGAGCCGTCCGAGGGTGCCGAGGTCCCCGAGGGCGAACGGGACCGCGACCGGATCCCCGCGGGTGTCAACGGGGCGACGGCGATCGGCGCCCGTTCGCGCTTCACGGATCGGCGTAAGGCCGGAACGTCGCGTTGACGTGACGAGCGCGGGACCCGAAATGAGCCCAATACCAGACATGTTGACCCTGTGCGTGCACAGACGCGCAGGTTCCCCCTCACGTGTGACGGTTGGCACACCTTCTAGGTAAAGACCGCATCAAATAGTTTGTGATACCGTTCACGAAGCCGGGGGAAGGACCGAAAGGCCGTAGTGCGACGGTCATTTGGCCCGAATCGGACTGCTGAATCCCCGGACTACGCTCGTCCATGACGACACCTGCCCCACACCAGTAAGCGGAGCTGCCGCCATGCCGTCCAATGACGCACGGACCCTTCTTCACACCGTCGTACCCACCGCCGCCGCAGGCGTGATTGCCGCGGTGATCAGTGGTGTGGTTGCGGGGGGCAAGGGGGCCATCGGTGCGCTGGTCGGTGCTCTTGTGGTGATCGTGTTCATGGGCCTCGGGCAGGTCGTGCTGATTCGCACGGCAAAATCGCTTCCGCAGCTGTTCCAGGCGATGGGGCTGATGCTCTACGTCGCCCAGCTGCTGCTGCTCATGATCTTCGTGGCCATTTTCAAGGACACGACTCTCTTCAATCCCAAGACCTTTGCCGTCTCTCTGGTCGTCTCGACCGTCGTGTGGATGGCGGCCCAGGCCCGCGCGCACATGAAGGCCAAGGTTTTCTATATCGATCCCGAGGCGGCTCCCGGTTCCAAGGGGACCGGGACCAGTGAGAAAGCCGAGAAGACCGGGTCGTCATCGTGAGAGGTAGGGCCGGGATAAACGCCCGTTCGTCGGGCTGCTATCGTCCGGTGCCAACTGCGGCATCGCCGGCGCGGGCACGAGAGCTGACGCCTGCACGATCGCGAGGCTCACTGCCTGCCCGCCGCCCCCACGCCCGAAACACCAGACCGGTGCCGATCCGCGGCTGCACGCCGCACCGACACAACGAGGTTGCCGTACTTATGCGTCACGCCGAAGGAGCCCGCGGTGAGTGCTGACACGACCCAGCTCGCCTTTGACTGGAGCTGTCGGATCATGTCCGACAACGGATGCGGCTTCCCGGCGCCGGGCCTGCACTCCTTCCTGTTCGAACCGATTGCCGACTTCGGCTGGTTCTACTTCAACAAGGTGATGCTGCTCGCCCTGCTCACCACGATCGTCATCTGCGTTTTCTTCTTCTTCGCCTTCGGCCGCTCCAAGGTCGTCCCCGGGAAGATCCAGATGATCGGTGAGGCCGGCTACGACTTCGTCCGCCGCAACATCGTCTACGAGACGCTGGGCAAGAAGGAGGGCGAGAAGTACGTACCGATCATGGTCTCGATGTTCTTCTTCATCTGGATCATGAACGTCTGGTCGGTCGTCCCGCTGGCCCAGTTCCCGGTCTCCTCGGTCATCGCGTACCCGATCGTCCTCGCGGTGATCGTGTACCTGATCTGGGTGCCGCTGACCTTCAAGCGCCACGGTTTCGTGGGTGGTTGGAAGAACGTCACCGGCTACGACCCGTCGCTCGGGCCGATCAAGTGGCTGGTCTCGTTCATCGAGTTCTTCTCGAACCTGCTGGTCCGCCCGTTCACGCACGCGGTGCGACTCTTCGCGAACATGTTCGCGGGTCACCTGATGCTGGTGATGTTCACCGTCGCCTCCTGGTACCTGCTGAACAGCTGGATGATCCCGGCCGCGGGCGTCTCCTTCGTGATGACGATCGCGATGATCCTCTTCGAGCTTTTCGTTCAGGCCGTCCAGGCGTACGTCTTCGTCCTCCTGGCCTGCACGTACATTCAGGGCGCTCTCGCCGAGCACCACTGAGCCCCACCCGTCCAACCACCCCAGGTCGTCCGGTGGACAACCCCCACCGGTTCGTAAAGAAAAGGAAGTAACGGCATGTCCGCGTCCATCGAACTCGCCGCTGGCGTCTCCGGCTCCCTCGGTTCCATCGGTTATGGTCTCGCCGCGATCGGCCCCGGCATCGGCGTCGGCATCGTCTTCGGCAACGGCACCCAGGCGCTGGCCCGTCAGCCCGAGGCCGCCGGCCTGATCCGCGCCAACCAGATCCTCGGCTTCGCCTTCTGTGAGGCGCTCGCCCTGATCGGCATCGTTATGCCGTTCGTGTTCGGTCAGTAATCACCGCGTACTGACTGACACTTTCGACGAAAGGCACTGATGTGATCGCCAACCTGGTACAGCTGGCGGCCGAGGAGGAGCAGAACCCGCTCCTCCCGCCCGGTCCCGAGCTGCTCATTGGCACCCTTGCCTTCGCCATTGTCTTCTTCGTCTTCGCCAAGAAGCTCCTTCCGCGCATCAACAAGACGCTGGAAGAGCGCCACGCGCAGATCGAAGGCGGCATCGAGAAGGCTGAGGCCCTCCAGACCGAGGCCCAGAGCGTGCTCGAGCAGTACAAGGCTCAGCTTGCCGAGGCCCGGCACGAGGCCGCGCGGCTGCGCCAGGAGGCGCAGGAGCAGGGTGCCTCGCTCATCGCCGAGATGCGTGCGGAAGGCCAGCGGCAGCGTGAGGAAATCATCGCCGCCGGTCACTCGCAGATCGAGGCCGACCGCAAGGCCGCCGCTCAGGCGCTGCGCCAGGACGTGGGCCTGCTGGCCACCGACCTGGCCGGCAAGCTGGTCGGCGAGTCCCTCGAGGACTCCGCCCGGCAGTCGCGCACGATCGACCGCTTCCTCGACGAGCTCGAAGAGAAGGCAGAGGCTGCACGATGACCGCCCACGGAGCGAGCCGCGAGGCCCTGGCCGCCGCGCGTGAGCGTCTGGACGCGCTGACCGACGCTGCGGACATTAACCGCGCCTCGGTCGACGCCAAGGCGCTCGCCGGCGACCTGGCCTCGGTGACCGCGCTGCTCGACCGCGAGGTCAGCCTGCGGCGGGTCCTGACCGACCCGGCGCAGGCCGGCGAGGCCAAGGCCGAGCTCGCGAGCCGCCTGCTCGGTGGCCAGATCAGCGGCGAGGCCGCCGATCTGGTGTCGGGCCTGGTCCGCTCCCGGTGGTCGGCCTCCCGCGACCTGGTCGACTCCCTGGAGGAGCTGGCCAACACCGCGGACCTGACCGCGGCGCAGAAGAACGGTGACCTCGACGACGTCGAGGACGAGCTGTTCCGGTTCGACCGGATCGTCTCCTCCAACACCGAGCTGCGCGCCGCGCTGACCGACAAGTCGGCATCGGCCTCGGCCAAGGCCGAGCTCGTGAAGCGGCTGCTCGACGGTCGGGCCAAGCCCACCACCGAGCGGATCGTCGCGCGTCTTGTGACCGCGCCGCGTGGACGTAGCCTGGAAGCGGGACTCGAGTCCCTCTCCAAGCTCGCCGCGGAGCGTCGCGAGCGCATGGTGGCGGTCGTCACCACGGCGGTCCCGCTGAGCGACGCGCAGAAGCGGCGCCTGGGTGCGGCCCTCGCGAAGCTCTACGGCCGCGAGATGCACCTGAACCTGGACGTGGACCCCGAGGTCCTCGGCGGGATCAAGGTGCAGGTGGGCGACGAGGTCATCAACGGCTCCATCGCGGACCGCATCGAGGAGGCCGGCCGCCGCATGGCCGGCTGACCGCAACACCTCAACACGTACGACTACGGCCCTAGTTGGGCCGTGCAGAGGATTCCTGGGGGCTGACCCCAGACCCCCCAAGAACACTTCGGGCCCAACAAGGAGAGCAGGGAACCCAGATGGCGGAGCTCACGATCCGGCCGGAGGAGATCCGGGACGCGCTGGAGAACTTTGTCCAGGCGTACAAGCCGGACGCGGCCTCGCGCGAGGAGGTCGGTACGGTCACCCTTGCCGGCGACGGCATCGCGAAGGTCGAGGGTCTCCCCTCGGCCATGGCCAACGAACTGCTGAAGTTCGAGGACGGCACGCTCGGCCTCGCGCTCAACCTGGAAGAGCGCGAGATCGGCGCCATCGTCCTCGGTGAGTTCAGCGGTGTCGAGGAGGGCCAGCCGGTCACGCGTACCGGTGAGGTCCTGTCCGTCGGTGTCGGCGAGGGCTACCTCGGCCGCGTTGTCGACCCGCTCGGCAACCCGATCGACGGTCTCGGCGAGATCGAGACCAGCGGTCGTCGTGCCCTTGAGCTGCAGGCCCCCACGGTCATGCAGCGCAAGTCGGTGCACGAGCCGATGGAGACCGGCTACAAGGCCGTCGACGCGATGACCCCCGTCGGCCGTGGCCAGCGTCAGCTGGTCATCGGTGACCGCCAGACCGGCAAGACCGCCCTGGCTGTCGACACGATCATCAACCAGCGTGACAACTGGCGCACCGGCGACCCGTCGAAGCAGGTCCGCTGCATCTACGTCGCCATCGGTCAGAAGGGTTCGACCATCGCCTCCGTGCGTGGCGCCCTCGAAGAGGCCGGCGCGCTGGAGTACACGACCATCGTCGCCGCCCCGGCGTCTGACCCGGCCGGCTTCAAGTACCTGGCGCCGTACACCGGCTCGGCCATCGGCCAGCAGTGGATGTACGAGGGCAAGCACGTCCTCATCATCTTCGACGACCTCTCGAAGCAGGCCGACGCCTACCGCGCCGTGTCCCTGCTGCTCCGCCGCCCGCCGGGGCGCGAGGCCTACCCGGGTGACGTCTTCTACGTGCACTCCCGTCTGCTCGAGCGCTGCGCGAAGCTCTCGGACGAGATGGGCGCCGGTTCGATGACGGGTCTCCCGATCGTCGAGACGAAGGCGAACGACGTGTCGGCGTTCATTCCGACCAACGTCATCTCCATCACCGACGGCCAGTGCTTCCTGGAGTCCGACCTGTTCAACGCCGGCCAGCGTCCGGCCCTGAACGTCGGTATCTCGGTCTCGCGTGTGGGTGGTTCCGCCCAGCACAAGGCCATGAAGCAGGTCTCCGGCCGGCTCCGTCTCGACCTGGCCCAGTACCGCGAGCTGGAGGCGTTCGCCGCCTTCGGTTCCGACCTGGACGCCGCGTCGAAGTCGCAGCTGGAGCGCGGTCAGCGTCTGGTCGAGCTGCTGAAGCAGGCTCAGTACCAGCCGATGGCCACCGAGGACCAGGTCGTCTCCGTCTGGGCCGGTACCAACGGCAAGATGGACGAGGTGCCGGTCGCCGACATCCGCCGCTTCGAGAAGGAGCTCCTGGAGCACCTGCACCGCAAGGAGCAGGGCCTCATGACCTCCATCAAGGAGGGCGGCAAGATGTCGAACGACACCATCCAGGCCATCGACGAGGCCGTTGCCGAGTTCAAGAAGCAGTTCGAGACCTCGGACGGGAAGCTTCTCGGCGAGGACGCTCCGGCCGCCGCCGGTAAGTGACGACGGAAGGGACCTGACTCATGGGAGCCCAGCTCCGGGTCTACAAGCGTCGCATCCGATCCGTCACCGCGACCAAGAAGATCACCAAGGCGATGGAGATGATCGCCGCCTCGCGCGTCGTCAAGGCGCAGCGCAAGGTGGCGGCCTCCACGCCCTACGCGACCGAGCTCACGCGCGCGGTCACGGCGGTGGGGACGGGGTCGACCACAAAGCACCCGCTGACGACCGAGCCCGAGACGGCGACCCGCTCCGCGGTGCTGCTGCTCACGAGCGACCGCGGTCTGGCCGGTGCCTTCAACTCGAACGCGATCAAGGCCGCGGAGCAGCTCACCGAGCGGCTCCAGGCCGAGGGCAAGGAGGTCGACACGTACATCGTCGGCCGCCGCGGTCTCGCCCACTACAACTTCCGCGAGCGCAAGGTCGTGGAGTCGTGGGCGGGCTTCACCGACGAGCCCACGTACGCGGACGCCAAGAAGGTCGCGGCCCCGCTGATCGAGGCGATCGAGAAGGAGACGGCGGAGGGCGGCGTGGACGAGCTCCACATCGTCTACACCGAGTTCGTCTCGATGATGACGCAGACGGCCATCGACGGCCGGCTGCTGCCGCTCAGCCTCGAAGAGGTGGCGGAGGAGTCGAAGGCGTCCGGCAAGGGCGACGAGATCCTTCCGCTGTACGACTTCGAGCCGTCGGCGGAGGACGTCCTCGACGCCCTGCTGCCGCGCTACGTCGAGAGCCGGATCTACAACGCGCTGCTCCAGTCGGCTGCTTCCAAGCACGCCGCCACGCGCCGCGCGATGAAGTCGGCGACCGACAATGCGGGAGACCTGATCAATAACCTCTCGCGACTTGCCAACGCGGCCCGCCAGGCCGAAATCACCCAGGAAATCAGCGAGATCGTCGGTGGCGCCAGCGCCCTGGCCGACGCGACCGCGGGGAGTGACAAGTAATGACCACCACTGTTGAGACGGCCGTCGCCACGGGCCGCGTCGCCCGGGTGATCGGCCCGGTCGTCGACGTGGAGTTCCCCGTCGACGCGATGCCGGACATCTACAACGCCCTTCACGTCGAGGTCGCCGACCCGGCCAAGGACGGCGAGAAGAAGACCCTGACGCTCGAGGTCGCGCAGCACCTCGGTGACGGCCTGGTCCGCGCGATCTCCATGCAGCCCACCGACGGCCTGGTCCGCCAGGCCCCGGTCGTGAACACCGGCGCCTCCATCACGGTGCCCGTCGGCGACTTCACCAAGGGCAAGGTGTTCAACACCCTCGGCGAGGTCCTGAACACCGACGAGCAGTACACGGGCGAGCGCTGGGGCATCCACCGCAAGGCTCCGAACTTCGACGAGCTCGAGTCGAAGACCGAGATGTTCGAGACCGGCATCAAGGTCGTCGACCTTCTCACCCCGTACGTCAAGGGTGGAAAGATCGGCCTGTTCGGTGGTGCCGGCGTCGGCAAGACGGTGCTCATCCAGGAGATGATCTACCGCGTCGCCAACAACCACGACGGTGTCTCCGTGTTCGCCGGTGTCGGCGAGCGCACCCGTGAGGGCAACGACCTCATCGAGGAGATGGCCGAGTCCGGCGTCATCGACAAGACCGCGCTGGTCTTCGGTCAGATGGACGAGCCGCCGGGCACCCGTCTGCGCGTGGCCCTCGCGGGTCTGACCATGGCGGAGTACTTCCGCGATGTGCAGAAGCAGGACGTGCTGTTCTTCATCGACAACATCTTCCGCTTCACGCAGGCCGGTTCCGAGGTCTCGACCCTGCTGGGTCGCATGCCCTCGGCCGTGGGTTACCAGCCGAACCTCGCCGACGAGATGGGCCTCCTCCAGGAGCGCATCACCTCGACGCGTGGTCACTCGATCACGTCCATGCAGGCCATTTACGTGCCCGCGGACGACCTGACCGACCCGGCCCCGGCGACCACGTTCGCCCACCTCGACGCGACGACGGTGCTTTCCCGTCCGATCTCCGAGAAGGGCATCTACCCGGCCGTGGACCCGCTGGACTCCACGTCCCGCATCCTGGACCCCCGCTACATCGCGGCGGACCACTACAACACGGCCATGCGCGTCAAGACGGTCCTCCAGAAGTACAAGGACCTTCAGGACATCATCGCGATCCTCGGCATCGACGAGCTCGGCGAGGAGGACAAGCTCACCGTCCACCGCGCCCGTCGCGTGGAGCGCTTCCTGTCCCAGAACACCCACGTCGCCAAGCAGTTCACCGGCGTCGACGGGTCGGACGTCCCGCTGGACGAGTCGATCACCGCGTTCAACGCGATCATCGACGGCGAGTACGACCACTTCCCGGAGCAGGCGTTCTTCCTGTGCGGTGGCATTGAGGACCTCAAGGCCAACGCCAAGGAGCTCGGCGTCTCCTGAGCCCCGTGCTCGTAGGGAGGGTCGGGGGTATGTCCCGGCCCTCCCGTCACGCCCACTAGACTTTGAACCGACACCCGGCAGCGGATGCCGCCGGGTGGTGACCCGAGGAGCCCACCTTGGCTGCTGAGCTGCACGTCGAGCTCGTCGCCGCGGACCGCAGTGTCTGGTCCGGCGAGGCCACCCTGGTCGTCGCGCGTACCACGTCCGGCGACATCGGCGTCATGCCCGGTCACCAGCCGCTGCTCGGTGTGCTGGAGTCGGGACCCGTGACGATCCGTACGACGGACGGCGGAACGATCGTGGCGGCTGTCCACGGCGGTTTCATCTCGTTCGCCGACAACAAGCTGTCCCTGCTGGCCGAGATCGCCGAGCTTTCGGACGAGATCGACGCCCAGCGGGCGGAGCGGGCGCTGGAGCGCGCGAAGTCGGACGCCGACGCGTCCGCCGAGCGTCGTGCCGACGTGCGACTCCGTACGGTGGCGGCGCGCTGAATCCAGCGAGCCACATGATGTACCTCAGCCGCGGCCCGAGCCGGAGATAATCTCCGGACCGGGTCGCGGCTGAGGCGATCTACAACTGTTTTGCTGTTCCGTTATCGGTCGAGAAGCGAGGAGGTCGGTGCAGATGGTCCTCGTTCTTGTGCTGTGCGTAGTCGCGGTCGTCGTGCTCGTGGTGGTGGGGCTTGTCGCCTTCGGAGTCCGGCGGCGGCTCATCCAGCGCTCCGGCGGTACGTTCGACTGTTCGCTGCGGTGGGACGCGCCGGCGCCCGAAGCGGCGGATGCCTCCGGCAAAGGGTGGGGCTACGGGATCGCCCGCTACAACGGTGACCGGGTCGAGTGGTTCCGCGTCTTCTCGTACGCGCCGCGGCCCAAGCGGATTCTGGAGCGGGCTGCCATCGAGGTGACCGGGCGGCGGGCGCCCGAGGGCGAGGAGGAGCTGGCGCTCCTCTCGGATGCGATCGTTCTTGCCTGTACGCATCGCGGTACGCGTCTGGAGCTCGCCATGAGCGAGGACGCGCTCACCGGCTTCCTCGCGTGGCTGGAGGCGGCGCCTCCCGGCCAACGGGTCAACGTGGCGTGACGCCACGGGGCTCCGCCCCGGACCCCGCTGCTCAATCGCCGCAGGGGCTCCAAAATTGGAGCCCGTGGGGGAGCAGGCATGGAGAAGCCGGGCCGACGGGGGGCGTTCCCGTGGGCCCGGCTTCGGTCTGCGGGGGTTACTTCAGGCCGGAGTTGATGGCCGTGACCAGTTCGCCGTTCGAGGTGTCGCCGGAGAACTCCCAGAAGAACGCGCCGCCCAGGCCCTGGGACTTGGCCCAGCTCATCTTCGAGCCGATCGTCGCCGGGGTGTCGTAGGACCACCAGTCCGAGCCGCAGTGCGCGTACGCCGTCCCGGCCACCGTGCCGTTCGAGGGGCACTTGGTCTTGAGGACCTTGTAGTCCTCGATGCCCTGCTCGTACGTGCCGGCGGCGGGACCCGTCGCCGTGCCGCCCGGCTCCTTCTGCGTCACGCCGGTCCAGCCGCGGCCGTAGAAGCCGATGCCGAGCAGGAGCTTCGAGGCCGGTACGCCCTGAGCCTTCAGCTTGGCGATCGCGTCGGCCGAGTTGAAGCCCTGCTGCGGGATGCCGGAGTACGAGGTGAGCGGGGAGTGCGGGGCCGTCGGGCCCTTCGCGTCCCAGGCGCCGAAGAAGTCGTACGTCATGACGTTGTACCAGTCGAGGGACTGGGCGGCGCCCGCGTAGTCGTTCTTCTCGATCTTGCCGCCGGACGAGGCGTCGGCCGTGATCGCCGCCGTGACCAGGTTCTGCGAGCCGAACTTCGAACGCAGCGCCGTCGTCAGCTTCTTGAGCGCGTCCTGCCCGGACGTGTCACAGCTCAGACCGCACGCGTTCGGGTACTCCCAGTCGATGTCGATGCCGTCGAAGACATCGGCCCAGCGCGGGTCCTCGACCAGCTTGTAGCAGGAGTCGGCGAACGCGGCCGGGTTCTTCGCGGCCTCACCGAAGCCGCCGGACCAGGTCCAGCCGCCGAAGGACCAGATGACCTTGAGGTTCGGGTGCTTGGCCTTCAGCTGGCGCAGCTGGTTGAAGGCGCCGCGCAGCGGCTGGTCCCAGGTGTCGGCCTGTCCGGAGACGGAGTTGGCGGCCGTGTACGCCATGTCGGTGTCGGCGTAGGCGTCGCCCATGGTGCACTTGCCGCCCTGGACGTTGCCGAAGGCGTAGTTGATGTGCGTGACCTTGGCGGCCGAGCCCGAGGTTTCCAGGTTCTTCGGGTAGTACTGGCGGCCGTAGACGCCCCAGTCGGTGAAGTAGCCCATGTTGACCTTGCCGCCGGTGCCGGGGCCCGGGTCGGTGCCGCCGCCCGTGGTGTGCACCTTGACGGAGCCGGAGACCGGCCCGGTCTGGTCGGCGGTGTCGCGGGCCTGCACCGTGTACGAGTAGTCGGTGCCGGCGCTCAGCCCCGTGTCGGTGTACGAAGTGCCGGTCACCGTGGCGACCTTGGCGCCGTCGCGCAGCACGTCGTAGTTCTTGACGCCCTTGTCGTCGGTGGCGGCCGACCAGGACAGCTTGGCCGAGGTGTCGGTGATGCCGGAGGCGGTCGGGGTGCCCGGCGCGGAGGGTGCCGCGTCGCCGGGGACGTCGCCGCCGTCGCAGGAGGCGCCGTTGAGCTTGCAGCCCGTGGGGGCGCCGGAGCCGGTGCCGTTGAAGCCGAAGGAGACCGAGGCGCCGGGGGCGAGCGTCCCGTTCCAGGAGAGGTTCTTGGCGGTCCAGTGGTCGGCGGAGTTGGTGACGGTCGCGTCCCAGGCCGAGGTCACCTTCGTGCCGGACGGGAAGTCCCACTCGACGTTCCACGAACTCACGCTCGTGGTCCCGGAGTTCTTGATGGTCCACTTGCCCTCGAAGCCGCTGCCCCAGTCCTGGGTCTTGGCGTACGTGGCGGTGACGGTGGTGGCCTCGGCGGCGGCGTGGGAGGGGGTGGCGAGGCCGACGAGGGCGGCGGCCGGCAGGACGAGGGTCGCCAGTGCCGCGGTCGTTCTGTGCCGAAGTCTCGGTCTGGGTACGTCAGTCGGGTGCATCGGGTGCTCCTCGGGAGGTCCGGGGTCCGTAATGGGGGTGGAACCCTGCGACGCCCATGAGCACCGGAGTGGGGGGGTGTGCTCACCGCAGTGCGGCGAGAATAGAAAGGTCTGGACCAGCGGTCAAGGTCTAAACCAATCACGGCTTTCGGCCAAGTTCCCGCGCCAGCACGGCTGCCTGCACCCTGCTGCGCAGGTTCAACTTGCCGAGCAGGCGGCTGACATGGGTCTTCACCGTGGCCTCCGCCATGTCGAGCCGGTCCGCGATCTCCGCGTTGGACAGGCCGTCGCCCAGCCGGTCGAGCACTTCCCGCTCCCGGCGCGTGAGCGTCTCCAACTCCGGTGGGAGGTCGGCCGGTTCGTCGTCGCAGGGTCGCGCGAACTCGGCGATCAGGCGGCGGGTGACGGCCGGCGCGATCAGGCCCTCGCCCCGGGCGACCGTGCGGACGGCCTCCAGGAGGTCCTTCGCGTCCGTGTTCTTGAGCAGGAACCCGGACGCCCCCGCCCGCAGTGCCCCGAACACGTACGCGTCGAGGTCGAAGGTGGTCAGGACCAGCACGTCGGCGAGCCCCTCCTCGACCACGGCACGGGTGGCCGAAACCCCGTCGAGCCGCGGCATCTGGACGTCCATGAGGACCAGGTCGGGCCGCAGCTCGCGGGCCAGTTCGAGCGCCTGCTCGCCGTCCGCCGCCTCGCCCACGACCTCGATGTCGGGCGCGCTGTTCAGGATGAGGACGAGCCCGGCCCGTACGGCGGACTGGTCCTCGGCGACGAGTACGCGGATCACTCGGTGACTCCTTCCAGGGGGAGGCGGGCGCACACCCGCCAGACCGTGCCGCCCGGGGTGTCGGGCCCCGCCTCGAACGTGCCGCCGAGCAGCGCCGCCCGCTCCCGCATCCCGACGAGCCCGGCGCCGGAGCCCGGCACGCGCGGCCCGCCGTCCCGCTCGCCGCGCGGGCTGTCGACCCGCACGTCGACGTACGCGTCCGTCCGGTCGACGGCCACCGTGACGCGGCCGGGCCCCGCGTGCTTGAGCGCGTTCGTGAGGGACTCCTGGACGATGCGGTAGGCGGCGAGCTCGACCGGCGCGGGCAGACCGGTGACGGCCCCCGACACGCTCATCCGGACGTCGAGGCCGTTCGTGCGGGACTGCTCGACGAGGGCGCCGAGGCCCGCCAGGGTGGGCGCGGCGGCCGGCTCCTCGCCCTCGCCCGCGTCCCGCAGGATGCCGATGAGGCGGCGCATCTCGGCGAGGCCGTCGACGCTGTTCTCGCGGATCGTCCTCAGCGCCGTACGGGTGGTGTCCTGGTCGTCGAGGGACAGCGCGGCCGTGGAGTGGATCGCGATCGCCGAGAGGTGGTTCGCCACCATGTCGTGCAGCTCGCGGGCCATCCGGGCGCGCTCCGCGGTCACGGCCTGCGTCCGGTCGAGCTCGGCGAGCAGCGCGGTCTGCTCGGCCCGCAGCCGTTCGGCGGCCGCCTTGTCCCGGTGGCTCCGCATCAGCACGCCGGTGGCCGCGGGCCCGAACGACACGAGTCCGGTCACCACCCCGATCAGCACCGCCTCGGGCTTGCGCCACCACGCCAGGAATCCGAGGGTGACGACCACGGTGAGCAGGCCGGTGATCACGGGGAGGCGGCGCGCGGTGGCCGGTGTCCCGTACAGCGCGGCCGCGTACATCAGGTCCGTGAACATCAGCACCGTGGCCAGATTGCCGTCGGTGAACTGGTCGGCGATCGCGACGAAGGTCCCGACGACCACCGCGAACCGGGGCCGGGTGCGGCGCAGCAGCTCCAGGGCCGCCATGAGGACGAGCGGGAGGAGCGCCCACGCCCCGCCGAGTGGCCGGCCCCCGTTCATCGGAAGGCCGATGCCCCACAGCGCGAGCCCGCCGAGCAGCCCGCCGACGGCGATGCGCACGTCGTCGCGGTGCGGGCGGGGGAGAGCGGGGGCCTGCATGACTCCATCCAACACGGCCGGGGCGGTCCTGCCATGGTGCGGCGGGACGAGCCCGGTCCGCGCGGCACTACATCGAAGGATGCAGTGCCACTTCGTCACGTACGACGACGATCCCGCGCCGCGCGGCAGGGAGCCTGGAAACAGGGGAACGGAACGAGAGGAGCCCACCGTGATCGTCACGCTGATCGTCGTCTGCGAGGTCGCCTTCTGGGTGCTCCTCGCCGCGGGTCTCGCCCTGCGCTACTGGGCGAGGATGCCGCGTGCGAGTGTGGCCGTCCTGCTGTGCGAGCCGCTCCTCGAAGTGCTGCTGCTGATCGTCACGGCCATCGACCTCAAGAACGGCGCCGAACCCGACTGGAAGCACGGCCTGGCCGCCGTCTACATCGGCTACTCGATCGCCCTCGGCCACTACACGATCACGTGGGTCGACGTCCGCGTCGCCCACCGCTTCGCGGGCGGCCCGCCGCCTTCGACCCCCAAGTACGGGGTCCCGCGCGCGATCCACGAGTGGAAGCTGGCAGCGCGCTGGATCCTCGCCGCCGTCATCGCGATGGGGCTGTTGCAGGGCGCGATCTGGTACGTGGGCGAGGCCGGGGCGACCGAGTCCCTCACGCAGTGGCAGCAGCGCATGCTCTTCCTGATCGCGATCAACGTGATCATCGCGCTGAGCTACACGGTGTTCCCGAAGAAGGCGCCGCCGGTGACGGCCGGCAAAGGGTGACTAACGCTCGCCGCCCGGCACCCACAGCACGTCCCCGACCTCCTTGTTCGCGATCCGCGCCAGGATGCTGTGTTTGCCCGGGGGGCGACCCCCGGACCCCCGGCAGGGGGCGGATGTTGTCGGCGGTTCTCGTCGGGGTTGCGCGAGTGTTGTCAGCGCTCGCCGCCCGGTACCCACAGCACGTCCCCGACCTCCTTGTTCGCGATCCTCGCGAGGATGAACAGGAGGTCGGAGAGGCGGTTCAGGTAGGTCGCCGTGAGCGGGTTCATCGTCTCGCCGTGGACCTCCATCGCGGCCCACGTCGAACGCTCCGCCCGGCGGACGACCGTGCACGCCTGGTGCAGGAGCGCGGCGCCCGTGGTGCCGCCGGGGAGGATGAAGGACCGCAGCTTCTCCAACTGCTCGTTGAAGTGGTCGCAGTCCGCCTCCAGCTTGTCGATGTAGAACTGCTCGACGCGCAGCGGCGGGAACTCGGGGTTCTCGACGACGGGGGTCGACAGGTCGGCGCCGACGTCGAAGAGGTCGTTCTGGACGCGCGTGAGCACCTTCACGACCTCCTCCTCCAGACCGCCGAGGGCGACCGCGGTGCCGATCACGGCGTTCGCCTCGTTGGCGTCCGCGTACGCCGAGATCCGCAGATCGGTCTTGGCGGTGCGGCTCATGTCGCCGAGGGCGGTGCTGCCCTTGTCTCCGGTACGGGTGTAGATGCGCGTCAGATTGACCATGCGACCACCCTAATTACGCGGCGGCCCGCCGGAAGCCGCGTGTGCCGACCGTCACGGCGAGCGCCGCGAAGGCGAGCGCGACCAGCGCCCCGTAGAGCATGTTCGCCGTCGCGTAGTGCCCGACGTACGCGTCCCGCATCGCGTCCACGAGATAACGCAGCGGCATGACGTGCGAGAGCGCGTCCAGCCAGCCGGGCGCGAGTGCCATCGGCAGCATCAGGCCCGACAGCAGCATCGACGGCATGGTGACCGCGTTGATGACGGGACCGAACTCCTGCGGGGTACGGGCTTTGAAGGCGAGCGCGTACGACAGGGACGCGAGCGAGACCGTCAGGAGCGCCACGAAGGCGAGGCCGATCAGGATGCCCGCGAGCGGCGCCCGCAGGCCCATCGCGAGCGCGGTGAGCACGAGCAGTACGGCCTGGAAGGCGAACAGCGCGGTGTCGCGCAGTACGCGCCCGAGCAGCAGCGCGAGCCGGCTGACCGGCGTCACCTGCATCCGCTCCAGCACGCCGTGGTTCTTCTCCATGAGGATCCCGAAACCGCAGAACGCCGCCCCGAACAGACCGAGTTGAAGCAGCAGTCCGGGGACGAGGACCTGCCAGGAGCTGCCGGTGGAGCCCAGCGGGAGCCCGGTGAGCAGCGGCCCGAAGAACAGCAGGTACAGCAGCGGCATGAGGATGCCGAAGAGCATCTGGAACCGGGAGGAGAGCGTCTGGCGTGCGTAGCGCCCGAAGATGATCCTCGTATCGCAAGCAAGGGTCTTCATCGCGCTCACACCGCCACCGGGGTCGTGTCCACGGGCGCCGGTCCGCGCCCGGTGATGGCCAGGAACGTGTCCTGGAGCGTCGCGTCGATCGACCCGCCGTGCGCCAGCTTGAGCGCGCTCGGCGTGCCCTCCGCGGCCACGACTCCCTTGTCCACCACGACGATCCGGTCCGCGAGCGCGTCCGCCTCGTCGAGGTAGTGCGTGGTCAGGAAGACGGTCGTGCCGTGCTCGGCGCGCAGCCGGCGGACCAGGTCCCACAGGTCGGCGCGGCTGCCGGGGTCGAGCCCGGTCGTCGGCTCGTCGAGGAAGAGCACCGTGGGGTGGTGCACGAGCCCCATCGCGATGTCGAGGCGGCGCCGCTGCCCGCCGGAGAGCGCGCCCGCCTTCCGGTCCATGAGGTCGGTGAGGCCGAGATCCGCCGCCAGCTCCTCGGCGCGCGCGGCGGCCCGGCGCTTCGGCAGCCGGTACAGGCGGCCCTGCGTGACCAGTTCCTCGCGTACGGAGATGTTCGGGTCGACGCCGCCGGACTGGGCGACGTAACCGACGGCGCGCCGCACCCCCGCCGGATCGCTCGCCAGGTCGTGGCCCGCGACGGTGGCCGCGCCGCCGGTCGGCGCGAGCAGCGTCGTGAGCATCCGCAGGGTGGTCGTCTTGCCGGCTCCGTTCGGTCCGAGGAAGCCGAGGATCTCGCCCGGCTCGACGCGCAGGTCGATGCCGCGGACCGCCTCGACGGGGCCGTTCTTGGTGGTGAAGGTCCGGGCGAGCCCGGACGTGCTGATGACTGCCATGCGGGCCAGAAAAACAGAGTCGCTTAAATTTTGCAACGTCCCCAAAATTTCAGCGAGGCCAGCGAACCCGTAGAATCGGCGCATGGCAGAAGGGCTCAGGGAGCGGAAGAAGCGGCAGACCAGGCAGTACATCTCGGACGTGGCGACCGGCCTGTTCCTGGAACGCGGCTTCGACGCGGTGACCGTCGCGGAGATCGCGGACGCGGCGAACGTCTCCGTGAACACCGTCTACAACTACTTCCCGGCGAAGGAGGACCTCTTCCTCGACCGGGCCTCCGGGGTCGTCGACCGGATGTCCCGCTGGGTGCGCGGCCGGGGGGCGGGGGAGTCCGCGGCCGCCGCCGTGCTGCGTGAGCTGCGTGAGGAGGTCGAGTCGGTCTCGCCGCGCGTCGGGCTCATGGAGGGCTACAGCGACTTCATGCGCGTGGTGCACGCCGCGCCCGCCCTGCGCTCCCGACTGTGGGCCATCCAGCAGGAGGTCCACGACAACCTCGTCGAGACGCTGCGCGAGGAGACGGGCGCCGCGGAGGGCGACGGGCTGCCGGATCTGATCGCGGGTCAGATCGGGTGGGTGCACCAGACCGTCATGGCGCACATCGGACGCCGGATGGTCGAGGGCGGCACCCCCGCCGAGGTCTCCCGCGAGATGCTCGACGAGCTCGACGAGATGGAGGAACTTCTGAGCGCCAAGGTGCTCAACTACGCCGTCCGTGGCGCCTGATGAGCACGGATGATCGATCAGTGATCCGTACCAGTGTGATGTCCGTCATTCGAGACGTGACGCGCATCTCTTAGCTGTCACACGGCCGCTCACGGGCGCTAGTGTCCGCCGGAGAGCAAGTAAACAGCGGTTAAGCGGTCGCGCGGGACACGCGGTTAGGGGACGTACGTGGCAAGGAAGCTCGCCGTCATCGGGGCCGGCCTCATGGGGTCGGGCATCGCGCAGGTCTCCGCCCAGGCGGGCTGGGACGTCGTCCTGCGCGACGTCACCGACGAGGCGCTCGCGCGAGGCACCGACGGGATCAAGGCCTCGTACGAGAAGTTCGTGAGCAAGGGGAAGCTCGACGCCGCCGACGCCGAAGCCGCGCTCGGCCGCATCACCGCGACCACCGACCTGGACGCGGCGGCCGACGCGGACGTCGTCGTCGAGGCCGTCTTCGAGAAGCTCGAGGTCAAGCACGAGATCTTCCGCGCGCTCGACAAGATCGTGCGGGACGACACGGTGCTCGCCTCGAACACCTCGGCCATCCCGATCACCAAGATCGCGGCGGCCACCGCCCGCCCGGAGCGCGTCGTCGGCGCGCACTTCTTCTCGCCCGTGCCGATGATGCAGCTCTGCGAGCTGGTGCGCGGCTACAAGACGAGCGACGAAACGCTCGCCACCGCGCGGGAGTTCGCCGAGTCCGTCGGCAAGACCTGCATCGTGGTGAACCGGGACGTCGCCGGGTTCGTGACGACCCGTCTCATCTCCGCCCTCGTGGTCGAGGCCGCGAAGCTGTACGAGTCGGGGGTCGCCACCGCCGAGGACATCGACGTCGCCTGCAAGCTGGGCTTCGGGCACGCGATGGGGCCGCTCGCCACCGCGGACCTGACGGGCGTCGACATCCTGCTGCACGCGACGGAGAACATCTACACCGAGTCGCAGGACGAGAAGTTCGCGCCGCCGGAGCTGATGCGCCGGATGGTGGACGCCGGTGACATCGGCCGCAAGAGCGGGCAGGGCTTCTACAAGCACGCTTGACCGCACGGCTGATGCCATGTCACCCCTCGGGGTGAATTCGGTATCGGTTCGCTTACAGACGGCAACTTTCGGCCCCCGCGGCCCGTCAGTTGCAGTGACATACCCAGATCACCCGGATCACATGACCAGCTGAGTACCGGCTCAGAAGCACTGGAGCAGTCGCGTACTCCGACCATTCTGAATTTCCCACGGGGAGCGCATATGTACATCAGGGGCGACCACGTCGAGCTGGTCGTCGGGGGCCGCCTCGACGTCCGCAGCGCGGCGGACGCCCGTTCGGTCCTGCACACCGCCGTCGACGACGGAATCGGCGACCTGGTGCTCGACCTGTCCGAACTCGACTCCTGGGACGCGACGGGCCTCGGCGTCATCATGGGCGCCCACCGCCGCGCGGGCCGCTGCGGACGCCGGCTCGTGCTGCGCCGCGTGCCGCCCCAGATGCAGCGCCTGCTCGTCGCCACCCGGCTGCACCGGATTCTGGCCATCGAGGGCGGCATCGGCGTCGAGTCCCTGCCCCGCGTCTGAGGCGGAAGGCCGCGCGTGTGGCCGGAGTTGTGCGGTTGAAACGGAAGGTATGTCCCCGGAAGGGGTGAACCAGTCATTCCGGCTGGAATCGCCGACAATCCTCACGAGACTGTGACGTCTCGGGCGGCGCGGTACCTCCCGGCTTCGTAGATACTGGGCGCAGCGACAGCGTGGTGCGCACAGGCCGGGAGGGGCAAGCGGCGCACCACGCTTTTGGGGGGCTTTGACGATGGACCCGACGAACCGGGGACCGGAAGATTCCAGCCAGGAACGGCACGAGGGGACAGAGGGCGGCAGCGGGGGACGACAGCGTCCGCCCCGCGATCCTCTGACACCTGACTACGGCCAGCCCGCACCCGCGCTCGCCCGCACCGTGCAGATCGTCTCGGGCGGCCACCTGCTGACCGTCAATCCCGTGGACGGCAGCGAGATCGAACCCTGCCCGCCCGGAGAGCGCCCGGGCCGGCCCGCCAAGTACGACGCCACGGAGCGCGCGGCACTCGCCCGCGCCGCCCGGCCACCGCTGCCGCCGGGGCCCGCACAGCCCCAACGGCCGCTCCTGGAGCGCCAGGAGGAGCGCGAGCGCCTGGTGCGGCTCCTGGCGCGCGGCCGCTCCGTCCGGCTCACAGGACCCGCGGGCTCCGGGCGCACGGCGCTGCTCGACCAGGTCACCGAGGACTGCGCCGACATCGCGCCCGACGGCGTCGTCCGGCTCTGCGGCCACCGGCGCTCCGTCGACGACCTGCTGTACGAGCTGTTCGGCGCGGTCCACAAGGCGCCGCTGCACCGACCCGACCGCGCGCTGCTGCTCGAACTCGTCCACGAGATCGGCGCCGTCGTCGTCCTCGACGACCTCGAGTTCGGCGGCGCCGCGCTCGACGAACTCCTCGAAGCGACGCCCGAGTGCGCCTTCCTGCTGTCCGCGACGCCCGACGTGCCCGCGCCGTCGGCCGACTCGCACGTCGAGGAGGTCTTCCTGGCGGGGCTCGGGCGCGGCGGCGGCCAGGAGCTCCTGGAGCGGGCCGTCGGCCGGGTGCTCACCGACGAGGAGGCGCAGTGGGCCGCCGACCTCTGGTTCGAGTCCGAGGGCCTGCCGCTGAGGTTCGTACAGGCGGGCGCCCTGCTCCGGCAGCGCGACCAGCTCAGGACCGACCCCGAGGCATTCGACGCGTTCGGGTACTACGAGGGTCCGGACGCGGCCCCCGTGGACGCGCCCTTCGACACCGCCGACGGGCACGACGTGCCGCTGCCCGCGCTCGCCGAGGCCGCGGCGCCCGCCGCGCTGCTCGCCTCCCGGCTCGGCGCGTCCGCGCGCGCCACGCTGGAGTTCGCGGTCGCGCTCGGCGGCGAGATCCCGCACCAGGCGCATCTGCCGGCGCTCGTCGGTGACACGCACGCCGACGCGGCCCTCGCCGAACTCGTCTCCTGCGCGCTCGTCACGCCGGCCGGCAACCGCTACCGCCTCGCGGCCGGGGTGCGCCAACAGTTGGAGGCCGCGGGCTACGGCACCGACGCCGCGGGACGCGGGCGCACCGCCGCCCAGCACTACGCCTGGTGGGCCGCGCACCCGTCGGTGGGGCCCGAGCGGGTCGTCGCGGAGTCCGACGCCGTCCTGGCCGCGCTCGCGGCGACGACGGCGACCGAGGCGTGCGTGGAGCTGGCCCGCGCGGCCGCGCCCGGCTTCGCCGCCGGGCTCGCCTGGGGCGCGTGGGAGCGCGCCCTCAGGGCCGGCCTCGAATCGGCGCGCACCACGGGCGAGGTGGCCGAAGAGGCGTACTTCCACCACGAGTTGGGCATCCTCGCGCTCCTCGGCGGGCAGCTCGACCGGGCCCGCGTCGAGCTGGAGGCCTCCATCGCGCTGCGCGGCGCCGTCGCCGACAAGCACGGCACGATCGCCGGGCGCCGGGCCCTCGCCCTGGTCGCCGACCTTTCGGGCGTCGCGCTGCCCGGCGCGAGCGCGGCGGCGGGGGAGGAGATCCCGGAGGCGATGTACGAGGAGTCGGCCTCGCCGCCCGGCGGAGTCCCCGCGTACGCGCAGTCGGAGGCGCCGCCCGAGCCCGACACCCTGGTGACCCGCCAGCCGGCCCCGCCCGCCTTCGGCGGCAAGGCGCCCGCGCGCAAGTCGGTGGTCGGCGGAGCCCGGCGCAACATGGTGGCGGCGGGCGCGGGCGCCCTGCTCGCGGCGGTGCTCGGCACGGTCGTCACGCTCGGCGCCACGTCGGGCAACGACGACCCGCCGTCCGACAAGGTCGACACGAAGCCGTCGGCGACGGCGGGGGAGAACGGCGGGGACCTCGGCGCCGACAAGGCGGGTGGCGGCAAAACGAGCGCGGCGCCGTCCGACCCCGGCAAGGACGGAGTCCTCGGCACGTCGGACGACCCGACGCCGTCGAGCGGGGCTTCAGGGTCGCCGTCGGACGGCTCCAGCGGCTCCAAGTCGCCGGACGACCCGACGAAGTCGCCGTCCAAGTCGCCCACGAAGTCCCCGACGAAATCGCCGACCAAGTCCCCGACGAAGTCGCCCACTCCCACCAAGCCACCGACGACCCCGCCGACCACGCCGCCGACAACTCCTACGGCGACGCCGACGACGACCGCGCCGACGACCCCGGACACCTCGGACACGGCGAGCGGCCCGATCACGACGACGCCTGACAAATCAAGCCCCGCCGGCGCTTGAGGCGCGGGGTCCGGGGCGGAGCCCCGAGACGTCAACCGCGCCTCCCGCAACGTCAGAAGAGACGCAGCTTGTCGTCCTCGATGCCCCGCATCGCGTCATAGTCGAGGACGGCGCAGCCAATGCCCCGGTCCGTCGCAAGAACCCGCGCCTGCGGCTTGATCTCCTGCGCCGCGAAGACGCCCCGCACCGGGGCCAGGTGCGGATCCCGGTTCAACAGCTCCAGGTAGCGGGTGAGTTGCTCGACCCCGTCGATCTCGCCGCGGCGCTTGATCTCGACGGCCACGGTCTGCCCGTCGCCGTCCCGGCACAGGATGTCGACCGGGCCGATCGCCGTCATGTACTCGCGGCGGATGAGCGTGTAGCCCTCGCCCAGCGTGTCGATGCGGTCGGCGAGCAGCTCCTGGAGGTGGGCCTCGACGCCGTCCTTGATGAGGCCGGGGTCCACGCCGAGCTCGTGCGAGGAGTCGTGGAGGATCTCCTCCATCGTGATGATGAGCTTCTCGCCCGCTTTGTTGACGACGGTCCACTTGCCCTCGTCGTCCCCGGTCCCCTCCTTCAAGGTGCACGGCGGCGACATCCAGTTGAGGGGCTTGTAGGCACGGTCGTCCGCGTGGATGGAGACGCTGCCGTCCGCCTTCACGAGGATGAGGCGGGGTGCCGACGGGAGGTGGGCGGTGAGCCGGCCCGCGTAATCCACGGAGCAACGGGCGATGACGAGACGCATGGTCGGCAACGCTACTCGAACCCCACGGCTCCACGCACTTCGCCCTAGTAAGCACGGTAAGCACGCGTTCGCCATTGGCCGGTTGTGTGCGAACGAATACCCCTACGCCCTGTTGCGGTTCGGACACGTTGCCTACCGTAGAAGACAGGAGGTCGCGGCGCGTGCACGCTGCGTGTTCCACGGGCCCGTGCGTGCCGAGGACTTCTGCCCTGTCCGTAAGCCCCCGCTCCCCGGGGGTGCGAGAGGAGAACCCATGTCGCTCGACGTCTCACCGGCACTGTTGGATCAGGCCGAGCGAGGCGAGGTCGACGAAAAGGACTTCGTCGACTGCGTCCGGACCTCCCTGCCATACGCATGGGAGATGATCAGCTCCCTGGTGGCTCAGCTGAAGGTCGACGGCGGAGCGTTCGCCGACAACCAGACGCCGCCCCCGGACGAGCAGGCACGTGGACAGCTTCTGCGTGCGCTCGCGAGTGACGCCATACGTGGGGCGCTTCAGCGGCACTTCGGTGTCCGCCTGGCGTTCCAGAACTGCCACCGGGTCGCGGTGTTCCCGCAGGACCCGGCGGTGGACGAGACGCTCGCCCGCTTCACGTCGGCTCGCAATCAGCTGCTCAACCAGTCACCGGAACTGCGTGACTGCTGAGCGCTGAGGGCGTAACAGCCTCTGCCTGCCGGCCCGTACGCGGGAGGTGCATCTGTACGGGCCGGCAGGCGCCGGGCTGAAGTGCCCACAAGGTCAGCCGAGTTGCGGCAGTACCTCGGCTCCCAGGCGCCGCACGTTCTCCTCCGTCGCCGTGAGATCTCCCGAGCCCTCCACGAGCAGCGCGAACCGGGTGATCCCCGTCCGCTCCGACGTGGCCGCGAGCCGGTCCGCGCACAGCTGTGGGGTGCCGACCGGGTGCAGGGAACACAGCAACTCCGTGTACGCGTGCGGGTCGCGCATCGACCGCGCCCGCCCGTCGACCGTCACATGGGCGTCAAGACCCTGCTTCAGCCAGCCCGGCATCGCCTTCAGGAGTGTCTCCGAGGCCTCGGACCCGGTGTCACCGATCTGGGCGACACCGGCGGACACGTGCTCCGCCGCGTAGATCTCGTCGACCGGGCGCCCGGCGTCGCGCGCGCAGCGCCGCCACAGGCCGACCATCTCCGCCTTGTCCTCGTCCCCGACGTGCATGCCGAGCAGCATCGGCAGACCCCGCTCGGCGGCGAGCCGCACGCTCTTCGGCGACGTACAGGCAACGATCACTTCCGGCCCTTCCCGGCCCGCCCCGCCGATCGCCTCAGAGGGGCGCGGCACGACCGGGACCTCGCGGAAGGCGAAGCGCTCCCCGGCGCCCCCGACGTGCTCGTCGCGCAGCCACTTGAGGAGCAGGTCGAGGGATTCCGGGAACCCCTTCTCGTACGCCTCGATGCCGGCCCCGAAGACCTCCAGGTCCACCCAGGGCCCGCCCCTGCCGACGCCGAGCGAGAACCGGCCGCCGGACGTGACGTGCAACAGGGCGGCCTGCTCGCCGAGGGCGACGGGGTGCGCGGTCGGCAGCACACTGACCGCCGTGCCCACCCGCAGGGTGTTGGTGCGGCCGAGCAGCAGCGCGGCCAGCGTCACGGCCGAGGGACAGGTCCCGTACGGCACGAAGTGGTGCTCGGCGAGCCACACCGAGTCGAGGCCCGCCTCCTCGGCGACCTCGGCGGACCGCACCGCGCGGTGCAGCGCCTCCCCCTGCCCCTGGCCCGGAAACTGGGCCGCCAGTACAAACGTCCCTACACGCATCGCACTCCTGCCTTCCTTGGCGCCGACGCGGGCATTCCCCCTGAAGGCAATAACGGTTGGCAAGTGCCAAAGACACGGCCTCCCAAGAAGATTGGCGGATTTTCCGGCAAGTCTTGACGAGGTCCCCTCGGCGTGACGGTCTTCGGGTGCCCCCCGGCCTTCGGCGTACGCTGGAGATGACCTCCAGCTCCGTTCACACACCCCGAGGTGAGACGTGTCTCCGCGCCGCAACCGTCCGAAGGCAGGCGGATCGTCCAGCAGCAGCGCATCCGCCGGCGGTGGGGACGAAGGGCGGCGCTACGGCGGGTTCCAGTCCACGGAGAGCTGGCAGGGCGAGGAGTGGAGCGTGCGCCACGTGGCGGGCGCGAGCGCGGCCGGGAAGACGTACCGCTGCCCCGGCTGCGACCAGCAGATCTCCTCCGGGGTCGCCCATGTCGTGGCCTGGCCCGAGTACGGGGGAGTGGACGACCGGCGGCACTGGCACAAGGCGTGCTGGAACGCGAAGGACCGCCGCACCACGAAGGTGCAGCGGTCCAGGAACGCGCCGCGGTACTGAGTCCGGCCGGTACGCCGATACCGCTGGACGCCTACACGTCGCGGTTGTTGATCGACAGGAACGCGCCGCCGAGCGCCACCGCGGTGATCCCCGCCATGATCCACAGCGGCTCCCAGCCGGTGGGACCCGAACTGCCGGTCACGGACTGGTCGTAGAGCACGGCTAGCTGGCTGGGGACCGAGTACTCGAGGAGGGCCTGCTGGAGGTCCTTGAGCGACTCCGCGAACATGAAGATCGCCATGACCAGCGGCAGCAGCACGACGCCGACCATGATGGTGATCGCGCCCGCCGAGTGCCGGACGAGCGTGCCGACGGCCAGGCCCAGCAGGCCGAGCAGCGCGACGAACAGGCCGACGCCGAGCGTCGTCTTCACCCACACGCCGCCGCCCGGCGAATCCGAGCCCACGATCCCCACCTGGAGCGCGCCGACGAGCGCGGCGAACACCGTGGTCAGCACCGTGACGAGGGCGAAGAAGACGATCGCCTTCGCGGCGAGCACCCGGCTCCGGCTCGAGCACGCCGTCATCGTCGTACGGATCATTCCGGTGCCGTACTCGGAGGCGATGGTCAGGACGCCGAGGGTCATCACGCAGATGGTGCCGAGCAGCGTGCCGAAGAAGCCGAGGCCGAGCACCTGGTTGCTGTCCGGCGTCGGTCCTTCGTCGGAGGCGACCACGGCGGCGGAGGCCAGACCGAGGCCGACCATGAGCACGATCATCACGCCCAGCGTCCACATCGTGGAGCGCACGGAACGGATCTTCGTCCACTCCGAGGCCAGCGCGTCGCCGAGGTGGGCCTTGCGGATCGGGATGGGCGAGGCGTACGAGGCGCCGGGTGCGGCGAGGGGCGGGGGCGGCGTGCTCATCGGGCGTCCTTGTCCATCGGCGGGGCGGTCGGGGCCGGCGCGGCGGGCGGCGCAGGAGCGACGGGCGGGGCCGGCGGGGCCATCGGGGTCGCGTACGGGTTCTGGTCCGCGACGGGCGGCTGGACCGGCGGCTGCCCGGGCGGCGCCTGCATCGGGGCCTGAACGGGAGCCTGTCCCGGCGCCTGGGGCGGCGGCGGGGCGTACCAGCCCGGCTGGCCCTGACCCGGCACCGGCATCTGGCCGGGCGGCACCGCGCCGGGCGGCAGCTGCTCGTGCAGGCCCGCGCGCTGGTCGGCGGTCGAGCGGTAGTCGACGGCGCCCTGCGTCATCCGCATGTACGCCTCCTCCAGCGAGGCCTGGTGCGGCGACAGCTCCCACAGCCGTACGTCCGCGCCGTGCGCCAGATCGCTGATGCGCGGCAGCGGCAGGCCCGTGACCCGCAGGCCGCCGTCCTGCTCGGGCAGCACCTGGCCGCCCGCCTCGGTCAGCGCGGCCGTCAGCTTCTCGCGCTGCTGCGGCTCGCTGTCGGGGGTGCGCACCCGCGCGAACCCCGCCGAGTTGTGCGCGATGAAGTCCCGCACGCTCATGTCGGAGAGCAGCTGTCCGCGACCGATCACGATCAGGTGCTCGGCGGTCAGCGCCATCTCGCTCATCAGGTGCGAGGAGACGAAGACCGTGCGCCCCTCGGAGGCGAGCTGCTTCATCAGGTTCCTGACCCAGAGGATGCCCTCGGGGTCGAGACCGTTGACCGGCTCGTCGAAGAGCAGCACCTGCGGGTCGCCGAGGAGCGCGGCGGCGATGCCGAGCCGCTGCCCCATGCCGAGCGAGAACCCGTTGGAGCGCCGCTTCGCGACCTCCTGGAGGCCGACGACGCCGAGCACCTCGTCGACCCGGCGGGCCGGGATGCCGGACAGCTGGGCCAGGCTCAGCAGATGGCTGCGGGCCGTCCTGCCGCCGTGCACGGCCTTCGCGTCGAGCAGCGCGCCCACCTGGCGCGGCGCGTTCGGGAGCTTGTTGTACGGGTAGCCACCGATGGTCACATGGCCCGCGGTCGGCTGGTCGAGGCCGAGGATCATGCGCATCGTCGTGGACTTGCCCGAGCCGTTCGGCCCGAGGAACCCGGTCACGGTCCCCGGCCGCACCTGGAAGGAAAGGTTGTACACGGCTGTCTTCGCGCCGTAGCGCTTCGTCAGGCCGACTGCCTCGATCATTCTCCGCACCCATCGGAAGGTTCTGAGAGTTTCAGGACGTCGGGGCAGACGCCCCCGTAAGGGTTAGGAGCGTATACGCGAGCTGACGGTTCCGGCCAAGAGTGAGCAAAGCGTCAGGCGGGGCCGGAGGGGATGGTTCCGCCCGCGCGCAGGATCCGGGTGCCCTCCTCGCGAACGGCGGGGGACGCGGCGGCGCGCCGCACCCAGTCCCGCGGTGCGGGCCCGAGCAGCGCGGACAGCTCCGCGGAGGCCGCCATGAGCGCGCTCAGGAGGCCCGCCTGATCGCCGCCGCCGGCCCGCGGGCGTCCGGTGCCCGGATCGACGAGAACGCCGTGCTCGCCCACGTACATCTGGAGACCGGGAACGGGGGCGTTCGGGACGTGGGTCCTGCGGTAGTTCGGCAGCTCGGTGGCGTCGACCGCCTTGAGCTGCGCCGCGTCGAGCCAGGACACGACGAGGGTGCGTGCGGCCCGCGGGTCGGGGTAGGGGGCGGCCGCCACGTAGCCGTTGCGCCCGATGTGCGCGGAGCAGCCGACTCCGATGCCGCGCGTGGGCAGCGGGACCATCGGAACGGTGACCGGGAGGCCGAGCTTGTTCAGCTTGTACGCGATCTGGGCGGGGGCCGCGTTGGAGCCGACGGCGAGCACGGGGGTGCGGTCCGCGGTCCAGCGGGGCAGCTCGCGCTCCACGTCCAGGTCGAGGAGTTCGTCGCCGCGCAGCAGGGCGGGGGCGGTGACCGGGCGCCCCGGGTAGCTGAGGGGGGTGAGGGCGGGGACGGTGTCGTAGCCGAGCGAGACGAGGGTGCGGCCGGGGTCGATGAGCGCCATGGTGCCGCAGCGTAGGGCAGGCCCCGGGGCCCGTCCTACGCGTCCCGCTTCTTCAGCAGTACGTAGCCGATGATCAGCGCCGCCGCGACCCACACCAGCAGGATCCCGAGCCCGCCCCACGGCCCGTACGGCGCGTCGTCGCTCGGCGGGTCCACCACCTGCATGATCTTCAGGCCCGCCTGGTCGGGGAAGTACTGGGCGACCTTCTTCGTCGCCGAGACGCTGCCGAGGATCGGCGAGACCAGGAAGAAGAACGGCATCAGGATGCCGAGAGAGAGCATGGGGGAGCGGAGCATCGCCGCGACGCCCATGGAGAACATCGTCACCAGCGTCATGTAGACGGCGGCGCCGAACACCGCGCGCAGCACGTTCGGGGCGCCCAGGTCCGTGCCGTGGTCGCCGAGCATCAGCTGGCCGAGGAAGAACGACGCGAAGCTGATGACCAGCGCGACGACGAGCGCGAGCAGCGCGGCCACCAGGATCTTGGAGAAGAGGAAGGTGCCGCGCTGGGGGACCGCCGCGAGCGAGGTGCGGATCATGCCCGTGCTGTACTCGCTCGCGACCACGAGGACCCCGAAGACCAGCATGGCGAGCTGGCCGAGGGTGAGGCCGGAGAAGGAGATGAAGGTCGGGTCGAAGGTCAGCTTGTCCCCGGTCGACATCTTGTCGAACTCGTTGCTGGTGAGCGCGCTGATCAGCATGCCGAGGCCGACGGAGACGAGCACCGCGAAGCCGAGCGTGAAGGCCGTCGAGTTCACCGATTTGATCTTGGTCCACTCGGAGCGGAGGACCTGGGCCGCGGCCATCTCAGGCGCCCTTCTCTCGGTTCGCTTGATCTGCCTGGTTCGCTTGGTTCCAACTCGAACCCCAGCCCGACTGCTGTGGGTTCTGTGAGGCCTGAGGGTTCTGCGGGGCCTGGAGGGCCTGGGGGTTCTGGGGGTATTGCGGGTTCTGCCGCTCCGGGGCGTCCGTGTGCGCGTGGTACTCCACCGACTCCGCCGTCAGCTGCATGAACGCCTCTTCGAGGGAGGCCTGCTGCGGGCTCAGCTCGTGCAGGACGAGCTGGTTCCGCGCCGCGAGTTCACCGAGCTCCTCGGCGGTGTGGCCGTCCACCTCGAGGGCGCCGCCGGACTCCACGACCGTGATGCCGGACCGGTGCAGGACGTCGAGCAGGCGCTCGCGCTCCGGGGAGCGCAGCCGGACGTACGAGCGCGAGTTCTGCCGGATGAAGTCCGGCATCGACATGTCGGCAAGGAGGCGTCCCTGCCCGATGACCACCAGGTGGTCGGCGGTGAGCGCCATTTCGCTCATCAGGTGGGAGGAGACGAAGACCGTACGGCCCGCGGCCGCGAGGGATTTCATCAGGTTGCGGATCCAGTGGATGCCCTCGGGGTCGAGCCCGTTGACCGGCTCGTCGAACATCAGGATCTGCGGGTCGCCGAGCAGTGCGCCCGCGATGCCGAGGCGCTGGCCCATGCCGAGCGAGAAACCCTTCGCCTTCTTGCGGGCCACCGCCGTGAGACCGACCGTGTCGAGCACCTCGTGCACGCGCTTCTTGGGGATGCCGTTGGACTGCGCCAGGCACAGGAGGTGGTTGTAGGCGTTGCGGCCGCCGTGCATCGCCTTCGCGTCGAGCAGCGCGCCGATGTAGCGCAGTGGGTCCTTCAGCTGGGCGTAGTGCTTCCCGTCGATCCGGACGTCGCCGGCCGTCGGGTTGTCGAGGCCGAGCATCATCCGCATCGTGGTGGACTTGCCCGCGCCGTTCGGGCCGAGGAAGCCGGTGACGATTCCTGGCCGGACGGAGAAGGTGAGGTCGTCCACGGCCGTCTTCTCGCCGTAGCGCTTGGTCAGCCCCGAGAGCTCGATCATGCGGCCACGCTAAAACGTGACAAAGCCCCCGGCCACTTGTGTGTGACCGGGGGCTTGCGTGTGGCCCTTCAAGCCCCCGCGCCTCAATCGCCGGCGGGGCTTGAATTATCGGGACTGCTGAGCCGGAACTCCCCGGGAGACCGGCTCGTCCTCCGCCGGGGCCCCAGCGGCAGCGACCGCCGCACCGGTGAGGGTGGCCAGCATCTCGCGGACGTTCGTGAGCTGCGCGTTGATCGAGTCGCGGCGGTTGGTGAGAGCCGCCAGCTCGCGCTCGGATTCGCTGCGGATACGGTCCGCCTTGGCGTTCGCGTCCGCGACGATGTCCTCGGCCTGGCGCTGGGCCGTCTCCACCGTCTGGCGGGCGCGGCGCTCGGCGTCCGTGCGGAGCTTCTCGGCCTCCAGGCGGAGCTGCTCGGCGCGGTGCTCGATCTCGGCGAGGCGCTTCTCGGCCTTGGCCTGACGCGAGGCCAGGTCGCGCTCCGACTGCTCGCGGCGCTTGGCCAGATTCGTCTCGAAGTCGGCGGCGGCCTGGGCGGCCTTGGCGCGCGTCTCCTCGAAGAGGGCGTCCGCCTCCTCGCGCTTGGACTGCGCGTCCTTCTGCGCCTCGGTGCGCAGCGCGGTGGCCTCGCCCTTGGCCTTCTCGACGATCCGAACGCCCTCGTCCTCGGCCTTGGACTTGCGCTCGGCGGCGAAAGACTCCGCGTCGTTGCGTACCTGCTGGGCCGCGGACTCGGCGAGCTCCCGGTGCTGCTCGGCCGCCCTGCGGGCCTCTTCGCGCAGGTCCTTGGCCTCCTCCTCGGCGAGGCGGAGGATCTTCTCGACGCGAGCGCCGAGTCCGGCGTACGACGGCTCCGCGTCGTTCACCTGAGCCTGGGCGTTCTGCGTCTCGAGGTGGAGTTCCTCGATGCGCTTTTCCAGAGCAGTGATACGGGCAAGAGCGCTGTCACGGTCGGAGACGAGCTTGGAGATCCGTTCGTCCACCTGAGCGCGGTCGTACCCACGCCGCACAAGCTCGAAGCCGTAGGGGGAAGTGTCGCTCATGGGGTTCCTGTCGAATGAGACCGGTGAGGTGATAGTGGGAATCCTAGGGGGCGCAGCGGCGTGTCATCGGGCAGATGTCGGATTGATCAGCCTTCAGCTCTAGAATGACCCCCCTTTTGAGTGGCGTAGGGACGGAGTGCTTGCCATAACAGGGCCAAACGTCCTTGGCGAGCACGGTAGTTGACCTAAAGGCTAGCCCTCCGAGCCCTTGCCACTCGAACGTGTGGCTCCCGCTGCGGCCCCCGCCTTGACGCCACTGTCCTTGTTACCCCCGCCGGACGGAGCCTCAAAACTCTCCAACGCCTCCAGCACGTCCTGGACACGGGAGATCTCGGCATTGATGTCCTCGCGGCGCCTGACCAGCACGTCGAGGTCCCGCTGACCCTTCTCGATCATGGCGGTGGCCTCCTGCTCCGCGTCCGCCTTGATCTTCTCGGCCTCGCGGGACAGCTCGGACTTCTTCTGCTCGGCCTCCTTGAGGAGACCCTCGGCCTTCTTCACGGCGGCGATCCGGACCTTGCCGGCCTCCGAATCCGCGTCGTTCAGGACCTCCTTGGCCTTGGCCTGCGCCTCGGAGAGCTGCTCCTCCGCGGCCTTGACCAGGGCGTCGCAGCGCTCGCCCGCGCTCTTCATGGCCTCCGCCGACTCGCGGCGCGCGCGCTCGTGCAGCTCCTCGATCTCGGCCGTGATCCGGTCGCGCAGCTCCTCGGCGCGCTCCCTGATCTGCGTCGCGTCCCTGCGGGCGCCGACGAGCAGCTCGTCCGCGTCCGTGCGGGCCTTCTCCACGATCGAGTTGCCCTCGACCGTGGATTCCGAGATGAGGCGCTCGGCCTCCGTGCGGGCCGCGCCGACCATCGTGTCGGCCTGCGACTCCGCGTCGGCGGTCGTCTTCTGCGCCGACTCCTGCGCCTCGCGGGTCAGCTTGTCGGCCTCGGTCGCGGACTCCGTGATCAGCTTGTCGACCTGCTCCGCGGCCTCCGTACGCCGCTTGTTGGCGTCCTTGCGGGCCTCGTCGAGCGTGCGCTCGGCCTCCTCGCGCGCGGCGGCCGTGATGCGGTCCGCCTCGGCCGCGGCCTCCGCCTTGACGCGCTCGGCCTCGGTACGGATCCGCTCGGCGTGCTGCTGCGCGGACGCGACCGTCTCGGCGGCCTCGGCGCGCAGCCGCTCCGCGTCGCCGGAAGCGTCCGAGATCAGCTTCTCGGCCTTGGCGACGGACTCGGAACGGACCCGCTCGGCCTCGGCCCGCGTCTCGTTGGTCAACTGCTCGGCGGCGGCCGTCGATTCGGCGCGCAGCCGCTCGGCCTCGGCGGTCGCGTCACCGACGAGCTTCTCGGCCTTCGCCGTGGACTCGGAGCGGACCCGCTCCGCCTCCGTGTTGGTCTCGGTCGTCAGGCGCTCGGCCTCGGCGGTCGCCTCGGTGATCAGCGTGTCGGCCTGCTCGGCCGCGTCGGAGCGGATCCGGTTGGCGTCCTCGCGGGCGTCGGCGCGGGTGCGCGAGGCGTCCTGGTCGGCGGCCGTGCGCAGGTCGGAGGCCTCCGTGCGGACCTGCTGGGCGTGCTCAGAGGCGTCCGTGCGCAGCCGCTCGGCCTCGGTGAAGGCCTCGGAGACGGTGCGCTCCGCCATCGCCTTCGCGGCCTCGGCCTCGGCGGTGGCCTCGGAACGGACCCGGTTCGCGTCCTCGGTGGCGCGCTCGCGCTCCGCGTAGGCGTCGGAGCGGACCCGGTCGGCCTCCTCCTGCGCCTCCGTCCTCGTGCGCTCCGCCGCGTGCTCGGCGGCACTGCGCAGGCCGGTGATCTCCTCCTGGGCCTGCTCGTGAAGCCCGGCCACGGAGTCGCGCACCTGCTGCGCCGTCTGCTCGGCGGTGGAGACCATCTCGGTCGCCCGCTGGTCCGCCTCCTCGACCAGACGTACGGCCTCGGTCTGCGCCTCCTCGACACGCGCGCGTGCCACGGCGAGCAGTTCCTCGCTCTGCTCGCGGGCCCGCTCGCGCTCCTGCTCGGCCTCCTCGCGCGCGCTGCCGAGCGTCTCCTCGGCCTCGCGGCGGCGCCGGGCCGCCTCCTCCTGGGCCGCGGCCAGCGTCTCCGCGGCCTCGGCGGCGATCCGCTCGGCGGCGGTCTGCGCCTCGGCGCGCATCCGGTCGGCGGACTCCTGCGCCTCCGTCTTGAGCCGCTCGGCCTCCGCGGACGCCTCGGAGGTCAGGCGCACGGCGGCGTTCTCGGCCTCGGAGCGGGTCGTCGAGGCGTCGGCCGCGGCCTCCGTGCGAAGGCGCTCGGCCTCCGCCTCGGCCTGCGCCTGCACCGTGCGGGCGCGCTCGGCGGCGTCCGCACGCAGTCGCTCCACCTCGTCGGCGGCCTCGCGGCGCAGCGTCTCGCCCTGCTCCCGCGCCTCGTTCAGCGCCGTCTCCGCGGCGGTGAGGCGCTCCTCGGCCTCCGTGTGCAGGCGGGTCAGCTCGCGGGCCGCCTCCTCCTGCTTGGCCTGCATCGCCCGCTCGGCCTCGTCCTTGAGCGCCTGCGCCGCGCGCTCCGCCTCGGCCCTGGTGGCCTCGGCCTGCTCCTCGGCCTCGGTGCGGTACCGCTCGGCCTCCGCGCGCGTGCGCTCCAGGGTCTCCTCGGCCTGCTTGCGCAGCGACGTGGCCCGCTCGATGGCCTCCGTGCGGACGCGCTCGCTCTCCGTCGTCGCGGCGGTGCGCAGTTCGTCCGCGTCCGCCTTCGCCTTGGAGAGGAGCTGTTCGGCGGTGCTGGCCGACTCCTCGATCTGCTGGACGGCCTCGCGGCGGGCCTCGGCCCGGATCCGCTCGCCCTCCTCGACGGCCTCGGCCCGCAGCTGCTCGGCCTCGCCACGAAGCCGCCGCGCCTCCTCCTGGAGCTCGACGGTCTTGGCGCGGTACTCCTTGGTGTCGTCCTTGGCCGCGCCCTTGAGCTCGGTGGCCAGGTCGTGCGCCTCGGCGCGCAGCCGGTCCGCCTCGGCCTCGGCGTCGGCGCGCAGCCGCTCGGCCTCGTCGGCCGCGGCCTTCGTCGTCGCCTTGGCTTCCTCGGACGCCTTGTTGAGCACGTCCTCCGCGGTGCGCGCGGCCTTCGCGAGCTCGCCGGCGGTCTCCTCGGCGGTGACCGTACGGGCCTTCTCCTTGGCCTCGGCGATCAGCTTCTCGGCCTCGGCCTTGGCGTCGGCGATGACCTGCTCGGCCTCCGACTTCGTCGTCTCCGCGTCCTTGGTGGCCTCCTGGACGAGGCGGGCCACCTGCTCCTTCGCGGTACGGGTGCGCTGCTCGTTGGCCGCCTCGGCGCTCGCGAGCTGCTTGCCCGCGGCTTCCTTCGCCTCCGCGAGCACCTTGTCGGCCTCGGCGCGGGCCTCGCGCAGCGCGCTGTCCGCCTCGGCGATCTTCTGCTCGGCGGCGCGGTTCAGCTCGCCGGACCGGCGGCGGGCCTGCTCGGACTCCTCGCTCGTCGACGTCCGCAGCTGCTCGGCGTGGTCGGTGGCCTCCTGGGCCTGCGTCGACGCGGCGTTCAGCAGGCGCTCGGCGTCCTGCCGGGCGCGGGCCAGGATCGACTGCGCCTCGGCGCGCGCGTCCTCGGCCTCCGAGGTGAGGCGCTGGCGGGCCTGCTCGGCGACCCGCTCGGCCTCCGCGCGGGCGGCGGCGAGCGCCTGGTCGGCCTCGGCGCGCGACTCGTCGAGGAGGCGGCGGGCCTGCTGCTCGGTGCGGGCGCGCAGCTGCTCGGCCCACTGCACGTTCTCGTTGACGTGCGTCTCGACCGTGCGGCGGCGCTCGGCGAGCTCCTGGTCGAGCTGCTGGCGGCGGTTGACCGCCTCCGTGTGCAGCTCGGACTGGAGCCGGGACTGCTGCTCGGCGTGCTCCTGAAGGATCCGCTGGGTCTGCGCGCGGGCATCGCGAAGCTCGCGCTCGGCGTCGGCGCGCAGCTGGTCGGCCTGGATCTGCGCGTTCCGCAGGAGCTGCTCGGCCTGGTAGCCGATGTCCGACCCGTCGTAGGCAGGCCGGGACGCGAGGCTGCGGCGCGCCTCGTGCAGCTTGGCGCGCAACACCTCCACCTGGTAGCCGAGGTCCTCGGCGTGCTGGACGGCCTTCTCCCGATCGGTCTTCAGCCGGTCCATCTCGGCTTCGAACCGCGAGAGATGGTCGGTCTCAGCCGGCCGTCGGCCGTCCTGGCTCTCATAGCCCCGCACTGCGCGGTCCCATCCGTCCCCTGGTCGCAAGTTCTTCTTACGAGCCCCGCTCATTCACGCGAACGGGGCCCCCGGGGAATGGTGTCAGATCGAATTCGCCGGTGCCGTCGGACCGTTCCGGCTGATGCCGTTCGTTCCCGACGTGCCCCGACCCTCGTCCCCCGATACCCGGACCCCGGCCCACGACCGGCCGTTGGTGACGGCAGCCGCCCCACAACCCTACCGGCACGGCTATGTGGAGGTCAGTGCTCCGCCGAGTCCTTCGGTGCGGCGGTGACGAGTTCGGTCAGTACGCCGTGGCAGTCCTTGGGGTGCAGGAACGTGATGCGGGAGTCCATCGAGCCCCGGCGCGGCTCGTCGTAGAGGACACGGACCCCCTTGTTCCTGATGTCCGCGGCGTCCGCGTCGACGTCGGCCGTGCCGAAGGCGATGTGGTGCACACCCTCGCCGTTCTTGGCCAGCCACTTGCCGACGGCGGAGTCCTCGCGGGTGGGTTCGAGCAGCTGGAGGTAGGTCGCGCCCCCGTCGCTCGTCTCGTTGACCTTGAGCATGGCCTCGCGCACGCCCTGCTCCTCGTTGACCTCGGAGTGGTACACCTCGAAGCCGTACGTGGCCCGGTAGAACTCGACGGTCTTGTCGAGGTCGAAGCAGGCGATCCCGATGTGGTCGATTCGCGTCAGCATGCTGTAAGTGCAGCGCGGTTCGAGGTGGTTACGCAACGTGCGCGCGATCACACTCCTGTGGCGATGACGTGCGCCATACCGGTCAGTACATTCGAGTAAACCCTCGTTCACTCCTCACCTCCAAGGGGCCGTGCCTCATGTCAGGAACGACCGGTACCACGTCAGTGATCGTCGCGGGCGCGCGGACGCCCATGGGCCGTCTGCTCGGCTCGCTCAAGTCCTTCTCCGGAGCCGACCTGGGCGGCTTCGCGATCAAGGCCGCCCTCGACCGTGCGGGAATCGGTGGCGACCAGGTTCAGTACGTGATCATGGGCCAGGTGCTCCAGGCCGGGGCGGGGCAGATCCCGGCGCGCCAGGCCGCGGTCAAGGCGGGCATTCCGATGAACGTCCCGGCGCTCACGATCAACAAGGTGTGTCTGTCCGGGCTCGACGCCATCGCGCTCGCCGACCAGCTCGTTCGCGCCGGCGAATTCGACGTGGTCGTGGCCGGTGGCCAGGAGTCCATGACGAACGCTCCGCACCTGCTCCCGAAGTCCCGTGAGGGCTACAAGTACGGCGCCGTCGAGATGCTCGACGCGATGGCGCACGACGGCCTCACCGACGCCTTCGAGAACATCCCGATGGGCGCCTCGACGGAGAAGCACAACACCCGCCTCGGCATCGCCCGCCCGGAGCAGGACGAGGTGGCCGCCCTGTCGCACCAGCGGGCCGCCGCCGCGCAGAAGAACGGCATCTTCGAGGCCGAGATCACGCCCGTCGAGATCCCGCAGCGCAAGGGTGAGCCGGTCGTCTTCAGCAAGGACGAGGGCATCCGCGCGGAGACCACCGCGGAGTCGCTCGGCAAGCTGCGCCCGGCCTTCGCCAAGGACGGCACGATCACCGCCGGCACCTCCTCGCAGATCTCGGACGGCGCCGCCGCGGTCGTCGTCATGAGCAAGGCGAAGGCGCAGGAGCTGGGCCTGGAGTGGATCGCCGAGATCGGCGCGCACGGCAACGTCGCGGGCCCGGACAACTCGTTGCAGTCGCAGCCGTCGAACGCCATCCAGCACGCCCTCAAGAAGGAGGGCATCGCCGCCGAGGACCTCGACCTCATCGAGATCAACGAGGCCTTCGCTGCGGTCGCCGTGCAGTCAATGAAGGACCTCGGTGTGTCCTCGGAAAAGGTGAATGTCAACGGCGGGGCCATCGCGCTCGGTCACCCGATCGGGATGTCCGGCGCGCGCATCGTGCTGCACCTCGCCCTGGAGCTGAAGCGCCGCGGCGGCGGTGTCGGCGCGGCCGCCCTGTGCGGTGGCGGCGGTCAGGGTGACGCGCTGGTGGTGCGGGTACCCAAGGCGTAACGCCCTCGATGGCGGAACTCTTTTCGTACGTGTACGGGAACTGGCGAACGGAGCTGTGATGCAGGACGTCCCCACGTTGGTCGCGCAGGCGAGGGAGGGCAGGCCGCGTGCCGTGGCCCGGCTGATCTCGCTGGTGGAGGGGGCGTCCCCGCAGCTGCGCGACGTCATGGCCGCGCTGGCCCCGCTGACCGGGAACGCGTACGTGGTCGGCCTCACCGGTTCGCCCGGTGTCGGCAAGTCGACCTCCACGTCGGCGCTCGTGAGCGCGTACCGGCGGGCCGGGAAGCGGGTCGGCGTGCTCGCCGTCGACCCGTCGTCGCCGTTCAGCGGCGGCGCGCTCCTCGGCGACCGGGTCCGGATGTCGGAGCACGCGTCCGACCCCGGCGTCTACATCCGCTCGATGGCCACGCGCGGACACCTGGGCGGCCTCGCATGGGCCGCGCCGCAGGCGATCCGGGTGCTCGACGCCGCCGGCTGCGACGTGATCCTGGTCGAGACGGTCGGCGTCGGGCAGTCCGAGGTCGAGATCGCCTCGCAGGCGGACACGTCGGTGGTGCTCCTCGCGCCCGGCATGGGTGACGGGATCCAGGCGGCCAAGGCCGGAATCCTGGAGATCGGCGACGTGTACGTGGTCAACAAGGCCGACCGGGACGGGGCCGACTCCACGGCCCGCGAGCTGAACCACATGCTGGGTCTCGGCGAGTCCCGCGCCCCCGGCGACTGGCGCCCCCCGATCGTGAAGACGGTCGCCGCGCGCGGCGAGGGCATCGACGAGGTCGTCGAGGCGCTGGAGAAGCACCGGGCGTGGATGGAGGAGCGCGGCGTGCTCTCCGAGCGCCGCGCGGCGCGGGCGGCCCGTGAGGTCGAGACGATCGCGGTGACGGCGCTGCGCGAGCGGATCGGCGACCTTTCGGGGGACCGGCGCCTCGGCGCGCTGGCCGAGCGCATCGTCTCGGGCGACCTCGACCCGTACCGGGCCGCGGACCAGCTGGTGGAGGGCCTCACCGGGGCCTGAGCGGCGAGCCCGGCCGGACGCTCCGGCCGGGGTTCCGCGCTCTGTTCTTCCCCTCCGCCCGCTGTTAGGGTGCGGCCATGTCATTCCTCCGTGCGTAGAGAACTCCGGTGCTTTCACGCCCCGTTGAGTTCTCCCCGCATGCTCGCTCCGGAGGAAATCCATCATGTACGCCGCCGTGCTGCGGACCCCGTACGCCCTGCGCACCTTTGGTGCGGCCCTGCTCGGGCGCCTCTCGTACGGGACCGTCGCCCTCTCCCTGATGCTCGCCGTGACCGCCGCCACCGGCTCGTACGCCGTCGCGGGCGCCGTCATGGCGCTGTACGGCGCCGCCAGCGTGCTCCTGTCGCCGCTGCGCGCCCTGTTCATCGACCGGTACGGGCCGCGCCGCGCGCTGCCCCCGATGGCGCTGTCCTACGCGGCGCTGCTCGCGCTCTTCGCCGTGGTTGCCTGGCGGCCGGGGGCGTCGGGGCCGCTGCTCGTGGCCCTCGCCCTGCCGACCGGGGCGCTGACGCCGCCGCTCGGGCCCACGATGCGCGTGGTGTGGGGGCGGATGCTGGCGGACGACCGGCGGCTGTTGCAGCGGGCGTACAGCCTCGACGGGGTCGCCGAGGAACTGCTGCTCGTGTGCGGTCCGTTGCTGGTGGGCGTCCTTGTGCTGTGGGCGCCCGCCGCCTTCGGCGTCGCCCTGAGCGCCGGGCTCGTGGCCGTCGGAACGCTGGCCTTCGTCGCCTCGCCCGCGGTGGCGGGGGTGGCCGCGGTGCCGCGGGCGGCCGGGCGGCCTCGTGCGGCCCGGGGGAAGCTCGCCCGCCGGCTGCGGCAGCCCGTGGTCGTGACCCTCGGCGTCGGTGTCGCGCTCGGGGCGGCCGATCTGCTGGTCCTCGCGTTCGCCGAGGAGCGGGGGCGGGGCGGGGCGGCCGCGTGGATCCTGGCCGCGCTCTCCGCCGGCAGCGCGGTGGGCGGGCTCGTGAACGGGGCCGTGGACTGGCGTGCGCCCGCGCGAACCCGGCTCGCGGTTCTGGCGGCCGGGCTCGCGGCGGCGCTGGGAGGAGCGGCGCTCGCGCCGGGGCTCGGCGCGCTCGCGGTGGCGGCGGCGTGCGTCGGCCTCTTCGTCGCGCCGGCCCTGACCACGGCGTACCTGCTCGCGGACGAGTCGGTGGACGCCGGATTCCGTACGCAGGCCGGGGCGTGGGTCAACACGTCCCTGAACGCGGGCTGTTCGGCAGGGACGGCGGGCATCGGGCTCCTGGTGGGGCAGGTACCGCTGCCGGTGTGTTTCGCGGTGGCGGCGGTGGCTCCGCTGCTCGTGGCGCTCCCACTCAAAGCCCCGCACTTGGACGAGAGCCGACGGGGCCCGGGGCGGAGCCCCGTGGCCCACGCCCCGGTGCCGGGTGAACGTCAGTCGTCGTCGCCGTCGTCGTCCGACGCGTGATCAACGGTCACCGCGCCCGTCTTGAAGTCGACATGCCAGTCGTGCTCCGTGCCGTTCGAGGACGTCGTCTCGACCTCCCAGACCTTCACCGAGCCGTCGTCGTCGGCGTCCACCGAGGTGACCGTGCCCTTCGAGGCCGCGGCCCTGGCGGCGTCCTCCGCCGACGTCGACGCGTCCTTCAGGGTCGCCGCGACGCGGGCCGCGCTGTCGTCGCCGTCGTCGTCGCGCTCGGTGTGGGAGCCGAGCACCTTGCCGTTGCCGGGGTCGACGTCGACGTGCTGCCACTTGTCGCCGGAGCCGATCACGTCGACCTCCCACACCAGGCGCCCGTCGTCGGAGTCGAGGTCGGCGCCGACGGCCGTGCCGGGCGTGTGCTTCAGGGCGGCGGCGATCGCGTCCTCGGCGGACACCTTCGCCCCCTTGGCCTCGTTCGCCTCCTCCTGGTTGTCGCTGACGCCGTCGTCGTCCTTGACCTGCACGGACGACTGCCGTGCCGAGTTCGACGAAGACGAACCGGCACCGTCGTCGCCGGAGACCGCGACCGCGGTGGCCGTGCCCCCGCCCAGCAGGGCGACGACGGCGATGGCGGAGATGACAGTGGTACGGCGCTTCATGGGGTTCCTCCCGTGGTGGGGTTCCGACGGGAAACACACTGCCCGGCCGACCCTGAAGCCCCGCTGAAGGCACCTGAAGGGTTCTTCAGCTTCCTTCAGGGTTCTTCAGGTTCGACCTGCGACCCTTGCTCCCATGCGCCTGTTGATCGTCGAGGACGAGAAGCGACTCGCCCTGTCCCTCGCCAAGGGCCTCACCGCCGAGGGCTACGCCGTCGACGTGGTCCACGACGGCCTGGAGGGCCTGCACCAGGCGAGCGAGGTGCCGTACGACCTCGTCGTCCTCGACATCATGCTGCCGGGCATGAACGGCTACCGGGTCTGCGCCGCCCTGCGCGCCGCGGGCAACGACGTGCCGATCCTGATGCTGACCGCGAAGGACGGCGAGTACGACGAGGCCGAGGGGCTCGACACCGGCGCCGACGACTACCTGACCAAGCCGTTCTCCTACGTGGTGCTGGTCGCGCGCGTGAAGGCGCTGCTGCGGCGCCGCAGCAGCAGTCAGAGCGCCAGCCCGGTGCACACCGTCGGGCCCTACGCCGTCGACACCGCCGCGCGCCGCGTCACGCACGCCGAGGACGGTGAAGTCGCGCTCACCACAAAGGAGTTCGCGGTCCTGGAGCAGCTCGTGACGCGGGCGGGCGAGGTGGTGTCCAAGGGCGAGATCCTCGACCACGTGTGGGACTTCGCGTACGAGGGCGACCCCAACATCGTCGAGGTGTACGTGAGCGCGCTGCGGCGCAAGCTCGGCCCCTCCCTGATCCGCACGGTGCGTGGCGCCGGATACCGGTTGGAGGCGCCGCGATGAGCAGGCTCAGGAGGCCCTTCAGCTCCGTACGGGCCCGCGCCGCCCTCGCCGCCACCCTCGTCGTCGCGGTCGCCCTGGTCGCGGCCGGTGCCACCGTGCTGCTCTCGCTGCGCGGCAACCTCACCGACCGGGCGGGCGGCGACGCCGACTCCACGGCCCGCCGCGTCGCCACCTCCCTGGCCACCGGCACCGCGCCCGACGCGCTCGACCTGGACGACGAGGACCCGGTCCAGGTCGTCGACGACGACGGCAGGGTGCTGGCCACGTCCGAGGACCTGGAGAAGATCTCCGGCACCGGCGCGAGCGGCGTCAAGCCCGTCGCGGCGCGCCCCGACGACGACGGCGACGACGACGGGGGAGACGACGGCAAGCAGAACGGCAGCGTCTCCGACCACACCGACCACACCGACGGCAGCGCCACCATCGACGGCGACAGCGCCGACTACCGGTTCGCCGCGGTCGAGGTCGAGGACACCGCGTACGGGGATCTCACCGTGTACGCGGGCGGCTCGCTGGAGGCCGAACAGAGCGCGGTCGGCACGGCGTTGACCTCCATGCTGATCGGCTTCCCCGTGCTGCTCGTCATCGTGGGCGGGGTGACGTACCTGGTGACCCGGCGCGCGCTGCGGCCCGTGGAGGGCATCCGCGCCGAGATGGCCGCGATCACGGCCTCGCAGGACCTGGGCAGGCGGGTGCCGGAACCGGACACCCACGACGAGGTGGCCCGGCTCGCCGGCACCACGAACGAGACGCTCGCCGCCCTGGAATCCTCGGTGGAGCGCCAGCGCCGCTTCGTCGCCGACGCCTCGCACGAGCTGCGCAGCCCGATCGCCTCGCTGCGCACCCAGCTGGAGGTCGGCGCGGCGCACCCGGAGCTGCTCGATGTGGACGGAGCCGTCGAGGACACGGTGCGGTTGCAGGAGCTGGCCGCGGATCTGTTGCTGCTTGCCCGGCTCGACGCGGGGGAGAAGCCCGGCGGCGCCGGGGTCGACCTCGCCGCCCTGGTGCGCGAGGAGCTGTCCCAGCGCACCGGCGACCGGGTCCCCGTGGCCGTGGACGTGACCGCGGTGCCGCAGGTCAGCGGCTCCCGGGGCCAGTTGGCGCGGGTCCTCGGCAACCTCGTCGACAACGCGCAGCGGCACGCCCGCGCCGGGGTCCGGGTGGCGGTGCGCGCGGAGGGCGGCCGGGTGGTGCTGAGGGTCTGCGACGACGGGCAGGGCGTGCCGGAGGACGAGCGGGAGCGGATCTTCGAGCGGTTCGTACGGCTCGACGACGCCCGCACCCGGGACGGCGGCGGGGCCGGTCTCGGCCTCGCCATCGCCCGGGACGTGGCGGAGCGGCACGGCGGCTCGCTCACGGTGCGTTCCGCGCCGGAGGGCGGGGCGCTCTTCGAGCTCGAGCTGCCCGCCGGCGGCGACGGTCCCTAGCGGATCACGGTTTGCCGCGTTGCGAACGCAGGTGTTCCGCGATGGGGGAGAGGGCCTGGCGCAGGTTGCCCAGCTCCTGCGGGGAGATGAGGTCCACGAAGTGCCTGCGGACGGACGCCACGTGGTGCGGGGCGACCTTCCGCATGGTCTCCATGCCGTAGTCGGTGAGCACGGTGTAGAGGCCCCGGCGGTCCGACTCGCAGTTCTCGCGACGGACCAGGCCGGCGTTCTCCATGCGTGTGATCTGATGTGAGAGCCGACTCTTGGACTGCAAAGTCGCGGCCGCGAGGTCGCTCATCCGCATCCGGAGGTCCTCGGCCTCGGAGAGGTTCACCAGGATCTCGTAGTCGTTCATCGTCAGGCCGAACGGCTGGAGATCCTTCTCCAGTTGGTAATTGAGCAGTCTGTTGACCTCCAGGTGGGTGCGCCAGGCGCACTGCTCCTCGTCGGTCAGCCACGCGGTGGCCGTCTCGGTCTCCATGGAATCGATTCTACCTAAGAAGTTGAAAGGTGAACGAATGTGGGGGGTGACAAATTACGCACTCGCGTTCGACGTCACACTCCGCAGACTACCGCTCACAGCCCGAAGCGACGCTGGAGGTCGCCGAGCTGTCCGGGAAGACGCGGTGCTCCAGGATTACCCGCGGAGGCCCCCGGTCCGCCCGGAACTCCCCCCTGGTGAGGTACGTCACCCACCGGCTGTTCCGGCATCAACGACTCGCTGGATTGCAGCAGCACCGTCCCGGCGCCCACGAACTCGAACTGGTGCTCCTCGCCCGAGACCCCGCCGATGCCCGTCATCGCACGTAGACCGCCGATCACACCCGTCAGATATCCGTGGTCGTAGTGGTGGCACGGCGAGGGGCAGTCGGCCCAGCCGACCAGCGCCTGCGGATCGACCCGGATCGGCGGCTCCATGAACACAACCGGACCGTTTGATGCCGCGACGAATTTGCCGGTGCCAATGAGTGTGAGGAAGCCGGGAACGATCGACTGCTTCAGCGCGAGAGTTGGCTGAAAAGCGAGCAGATTCCCCGCGCGGATCGTCAGATTCCCCTCGTCCAGGTCGTACGAGTTCACGTCGAAGGCCCGGTCCGCGAGCAGCATCTTGCCGCTGCCCTCCGCGACCACCCAGTCGCTCGCGTGCAACGGCGAGTGGAACGAGGTGCGCACGAGCCGGTCGAGCCGGCCGTGCCCGATGCCGTTGAAGTCGATCCGCCCGTAGTGGGCGATCATCTTCCCCTTCTGGAGGAACCACTGGCCGCCGCGCAGTTCCACGCAGAAGGTGTACGCGTTGACGTTGTCGTCGACCGGCAGTGTCGCCGGGTCGTACACGATCGGGGTCACAGCTTTTCCTCCGACGCCTGGACGTACACCGCACCGCTTCCGCTCAGCTCCAGCTGGAACGCCTCGCCGCTGCCGCGCCCCACCATGTCCCGCCAGCCGAGCGCCGTGGACAGCTTGTTGCGCACGTCGCCGTGGTGCGCGACGTACGCCTGCGGGTCGACGTGCACGGGCCTGCCCGGGGTGATCGGGACCTCGATGACGCCGCCGTGCGCCATCACCGCCACCGAGCCGTGGCCCTGCAACGTGGTCGTGAACAGGCCCTGTCCGGTCACCTGGCCGCGCACCATCCCCATGACGCCGCCCTGCGCGCCCATGAACATCGTTCCCTGCCGCAACGCCCCGTCGAAGGCGAGCAGTCGGTCCGCCTCCACATAGAGGGTGTCGCCGGACAGCGTGATCACCTGCACGTGGTGCCCGCCGTGCCCGAACAGCACGGTGCCGCTGCCCTCGACGGTCATCAGCGGCGTCGACTCGTTCGCGACCCGCCGCCCGATCATGGACATCACGCCGCCCTGCCCGCCCTGGACGTTGGGGGTGAAGGAGACGTCGCCCTGGTAGGCGAGCATCGCGCCGCGCTGGCTGTAGAGCCGCTGCCCCGGCACGACGGTCGCCTCGACCATCTTCGAATTGATCTCCCGGAACGCCGCCGATCCCGCCGTCGTCATCACACGTCCCCCGCGATCGTGTTGCGCTCACTGGGCTGTACGTAGACGAGCCCGTCGCCCTCGAAGAGGATCTGGAAGGCCTCGCCGCCGCCCTCTCCGAGGAACGTACGGAAGGTCACTCCGGACTGGAACGACTGCCGCAGGTTCCCCTGGTGCGCGATGTACGCGCCGGGGTCGACGGTGAGTGGGTGGTCGTGGCCGACGCGGAGCACGACGGCCGGGCCCTCGCTCATGATCGCGGCCTGGCCGTGGCCCTCGACGGTCGTCGTGAACAGTCCGTTGCCCTGGGAGGCGCCGCGTACGCCGGTGAACGAGGTGCCCGTGCGCAGGCCGGTGTCCGTGCAGAGCAGGTTGCTCGACTCGACGTACAGCTTGTCGCCCCGCAGTCCCACCAGATTGATCTCGCTCGCCCGGTCCGCGAACCAGCAGGTGCCCTCTCCTTTGACCTCCATCATGGTCATCTGCTCACCGGTGATCCGGCGGGTCACCATGCCCCGGACCCCCTCGCCGCCCCCGCTCAGCTTCTTGAACGCCATCCGGCCGTCAAAGGCGACCATCGAGCCGTTCTTCGCCTTCACGCTGTCGCCTGTCATGTCGACGGCGAGCACCTTGCTGCCCTGAAGTCGGAACGTAGCCACGAGGTCGAAGGTAGCCGCCAAGGAGAGCCCGCCGACAGGGCCCCACCGGCGCGATGCCACAATGGGAAAACGCTTGTGCGTACATTCACAAGATCAATGACCGTCCGCCCGCTCAGCCGAAGGTGCACCTGTGGACCTCAAGACCGCCTCCGCCCTCCGACGCCTCCGCCTCGTCTCCGCCCCCGAGGCCGTCTCGTTCCTCCTGCTGCTGCTCTGCTCGGTCCTGAAGCGGACGACGGACTTCAACGCGGTGCCCGTGATGGGCATGATCCACGGCGTCCTCTTCGTCCTGTACGTGATCTTCTGGCTCGACGCCTGGAACCGCACGAAGTGGAGCTTCGGCACCGCCGCGCTCTACTTCGTCCTCTCGGTCCTGCCCACCGGCGGCTTCTTCGCCGAGCGCAAGCTCAAGCGCGAGGGGGAGGCCGCGGTGATCGCGGGCCGCGCCCGCCAGGAAGGTGTCGTGAACGCATGATCGTCGCCTTCTCCGTGACCCCGCTCGGGGTCGGCGAGGACGTGGGGGAGTACGTCGCCGACGCGGTCCGCGTGGTCCGCGAGTCCGGCCTCCCGAACCGCACCGACGCGATGTTCACCTCCGTCGAGGGTGACTGGGACGAGGTGATGGCGGTGATCAAGCGCGCCGTCGCGGCGGTCGAGGCGCGTGCGCCTCGTGTCTCGGTCGTCATGAAGGCGGACATCCGCCCGGGGGTGACGGACGGTCTGACGTCGAAGGTCGACACGGTCGAGCGACACCTCTCCGAGTAGCTGCCTGGCACGCTTCCGGCCCGGCCCCTCCGTGGGGGTGCCGGGCCGGCTGCTGTTTGCGGCCGGGGGTGACGGACGGTCTGACGTCGAAGGTCGAGACCGTGGAGCGGCAACTCTCCGACGGCTGACCGGGGTAGCCCTCCCCTTAGCTCACTCTTACGCGCCCCTCTGGTCGACACGCCCGGGAAAGTCCCCTTTTGTGGGGGTACCGAGACGGTCGAACACCAGATCCTGGAGGGCGCTGTGCGGCCTGACGAGGGCTACGACTACGACACCTACAGCAGGCTCGCCGGGCCGCTCACCGAGCCGCCCGGCGACGGCGCCTACCGGGTGCAGTACACCTCGCTGCTGGCGAACGAGCCGCACCGAATACGAGCGGTCCTCCTGATGACGCTCGCGCCCCTGCTCACCGGGGCGCTCCTCGTGTACCTGGTGTGGCCCACCCACTGGGTGGAACGCGAGGGCGGCGAACGCTGGTTGGTCTCGCTCGACATCGTGATGCTCGTGGCGATCGGGCTCATCGAGCTGTTCATGGTCGTCAACGTCATCTCCATCGCCCACGCGACGATGGTCGCCAGGGACCCGGTCCCCGTCCGCGCCGAGCCCGGCACCCGCGTCGCGTTCCTCACGACGTACGTCCCCGGCAAGGAACCCCTCCCGATGGTGCGGGCCACCCTCGAGGGCGCCGTGCGCCTCACGCACGAGGGCCCGCTGGACATCTGGCTCCTGGACGAGGGCGACGACCCCGACGTCAAGCGGCTCTGCGACCGGCTCGGCGTCCGGCACTTCACCCGCAAGGGCATCCCGGAGTGGAACCAGAAGAAGGGCCCCCACAAGGCCCGTACCAAGCACGGCAATTACAACGCCTGGCTCGCCGCGCACGGCGCGGACTACGACTTCTTCGCCTCCGTCGACACCGACCACGTGCCGCACCCCGAGTTCCTGGAGCGGATGCTCGGCTACTTCCGCGACCCCGACGTCGCGTTCGTCGTCGGCCCGCAGGTCTACGGCAATTACGACTCCCCGGTCACCAAGGCCGCCGAGTCCCAGCAGTTCCTCTTCCACGCGCTGATCCAGCGCGCCGGCAACCGCTACCGCGCCCCCATGTTCGTCGGCACCAACAACGTCGTACGGATCTCCGCCCTGAAGCAGATCGGCGGCCTCGTCGACTCGATCACCGAGGACATGGCGACCGGCTTCGAGATCCACCGCCACCGCAACCCGGACACCCACGAGCGCTGGCGCTCCGTCTACACCCCCGACGTGCTCGCGGTCGGCGAGGGCCCCGCCTCCTGGACGGACTTCTTCACCCAGCAGCTGCGCTGGTCGCGGGGCACGTACGAGACGCTGTTCCGGCAGTACTGGAAGGCCCCGGCCACGATGCCGCCCGGCCGCCTCTTCTCGTACTCGATGATGCTCGTCTACTACCCGATGACGGCCGTCAACTGGCTGCTCGGCGTGCTGAGCTGCGTGCTGTTCCTGTGGACCGGCGCCTCCGGCACCCAGGTGTCCGCGTCCGTGTGGCTGATGCTCTACAGCGACGCCGCCGCCCTCCAGATCGGCCTCTACCTCTGGAACCGGCGGCACAACGTCTCACCGCACGAACCCGAGGGCTCCGGCGGCCTGGCCGGCATGGGCATGTCCGCGATCTCCGCGCCCATCTACCTGAAGTCGCTCGGCGCGGCCCTCCTCGGCCGCCCCAGCCGCTTCGTCGTCACGCCCAAGGGCGGCGACGCCAGCGCCGACCAGCCGCTGACCTTCCGTATCCATCTGGCCTGGGCGGGCGTGCTCGCGACCTCGCTCGTGGCGTCCGTCGTCCTCGACCACACCCACGTGGCCATGCGCACCTGGGCGGTCCTCGCCCTGTGCATCGCGCTCGCCCCACCCGTCGTGTGGTTCGTCTCGCAGCGCCGTGAGGCCACCGCGGCCGCCGCGGTGGCGGCCACCGTCAGGAGGGCGGAGATCGAACGCGTCCGTGCCGTGCAGCCCGCCGCCCCCAGCACGTCGACCACAGGAGGGAACTGACGCATGGCCTACAGACCTTCGCGCCGGATGAAGAAGACCGTCTTCGGAGCGGGCGGCGTCGCACTCCTCGTCGGCCTGAACGCCCCGGCCGCCTGGACCTTCGCCACCGAGCGGTACGAGAACTGGAAGATCGCACAGCCCGGCTACAAGGCCAAGTACGGCTCCTGGTCGCAGGTCGACATCCCCAAGGAGTACCGCACCAACGCCATCCACGCCGCGCTCCTGCACACCGGCAAGGTCCTGATCGTGGCGGGCTCGGGCAACGAGCAGAAGAAGTTCGACGCGGGCACCTTCGACACCGTCCTGTGGGACCCGAAGGCGAACACCTTCAAGAAGATCCCCACCCCCGCCGACTTCTTCTGCGGCGGCCACGCCCAGCTCCCCGGCGGGCGGCTCCTGGTGGCGGGCGGCACCGCACGCTACGAGCGGCTCGACGGCGAGGTCGACAAGGCCGGCGGCGGCATGCGCGTCAAGAACGAGAGCCCCGACAAGGCGGTGCACCTGAAGAAGGGGACGAAGTTCCGCTCCCCTTCCGGCACCGAGTACGTCTCCAAGTTCGACGTCACCGTGCCCAAGGCGAAGCGCACCTTCGACAAGAAGCGCAACGCGGCCGGCGTCATGCGGCCGTGGCGGACCAGGATCAAGGCGAGCGAGTCCCGGGTCTTCGTCGAGGCGGCGAAGAAGGGCAGGCAGTACGTCACCGACGACAACGCCCAGTACGAGATCGAGGGCCTGCGCGGCAAGGACGCCGACAACGCGTACGGCCTCTCCGAGAAGATCACCATGGAGAAGCAGGACTTCCAGGGGATCAAGGAGGCCTACGAGTTCGACCCCGTCGCCGAGCGGTACGTGCCGGTCGACCCGATGGAGAAGGCCCGCTGGTACCCGACGCTTGTCGGCCTGGAGGACGGCAGGGTGCTCGCTGTTTCGGGGCTCGACGACGTCGGCATGATCGACCCCGGCGACAACGAGATCTACGACCCGAGGACCAAGAAGTGGTCGATGGGCCCCAAGCGCTACTTCCCGACGTACCCGGCGCTCTTCCTCACCAAGGGCGGCAAGCTCTTCTACCCGGCCTCGAACGCCGGTTACGGCCCCGCCACCAAGGGGCGCGTCCCCGGCCTGTGGGACCTGAGGACCAATGAGTTCGAGAAGGTCCCCGGCCTCGCCGACACGGACCAGACGGAGACCTCGTCCTCGCTGCTGCTGCCGCCCGCGCAGGACCAGCGGGTCATGATCCTCGGCGGCGGCGGTGTCGGCGAGTCCAAGAAGTCGACGTCCCGCACGGCGGTCGTGGACCTGAAGGAGGCGAACCCCGCCTTCAAGACGGGCCCCAAGCTCCCGCAGGGCACCCGCTACTTGAACTCGGTCATCATGCCGGACGACTCCGTCTTCACGACGAACGGCTCCAGGGACTACCGCGGCCGCAGCGCCAGCAACATCTTCAAGGCGCAGTTCTACGACCCCGAGCAGAACGCCTTCCAGGAGGCCGCCGCCCCCAAGGTCGGCCGCAACTACCACTCAGAGGCGCTGCTGCTGCCCGACGGCCGGGTCGCCAGCTTCGGCTCCGACCCGCTCTACGACAACCAGCAGAACACCAAGCTCGGCCACTTCGAGCAGCGCATGGAGATCTACACGCCGCCCGCCCTGCACCGCGGCGGCGACCAGCGGCCCGTCCTCGGACCGGGCCCCGAGACCCTCCCGGCGAGCGGTGAGGCCACGTTCCGCACGAAGGACGCGGACGGCATCGCCAAGGCCCGCCTGATGCGGCCGTCCGCCGTGACGCACACGACGGACGTGGAACAGCGCTCGATCGCCCTCGACGTCAAGAAGTCCAAGGGCGCGGTGACGGTGGACGTCCCCAAGGACAAGACACTGGTCCCGCCGGGCTGGTACATGCTGTTCGTGTCCGACGCGGACGGCGTCTCGTCCGAGGCGAAGTGGATCCAGGTGACGTAGTCAATCCCCGCCACCGCCGACGGGCGTAGTCAATCCCCGCCACCGCCGGCGGACGTAGGCAATTTCAGCCCCGCCGGCGATTGAGGCGCGGGGTCCGGGGCAGAGCCCCGCGACCTCAGCCCCGGTGGGGCTCAACTCTTGGCGTTCCGGGCCAATCCCAACGCATAGTCCGCCCACCACGTCCCCGCCGCCGGCCCCCCACGACACGTGCCGTCCGACTCACCGGGCCGCTTGATCCAAAGATTCGCGTCGTTCAGCGCGTCACCCGTCCTCGTGGTCGGGGCGGAGCCCAGCGCACGGCCCGGCGGGTTGCACCACGCGTCGCCCTGGCCGTCCCCGTAGGGGCCCGCGCCGTTGCGGCTGGTGTCGACCACGAAGTGCGCGCCGCCGAGCAGCCCGGAGAGCCGGCGGCCGTACGCGGTGCTGTCCTGGTCCGTCTGGAAGTTGGAGACGTTCAGGGAGAAGCCGTCCGCCTTCTCGATTCCGGCCCGCCGCAACGGCTCCACCAGCTTGTTCGCGTCGGGGATCCAGGCCGGGTTGCCCGCGTCGACGTACACCTTGGTGTTCGGCTGCCGCTTCAGGCGCTCGATCGCCGAGGACATCAGCGCGTACCGCTCGTCCTCGTACCGCTTCGGGGTGCAGCCGCTGACGATGTGCCCGATCGCGTCCGGTTCGAGGACGACGACGGCCTTCGCCTTCCCGATGCCGGAGGCGAACGCGTCGATCCACTGGTGGTAGAAGTCCGCGCTGTGCGCCCCGCCCGCCGAGTGCTGGCCGCAGTCGCGGTGCGGGATGTTGTACGCGACCAGGACCAGCGTCCTGCCCGCCTTCGCGGCCTGCGCGGCGGCCTCGGAGACCGGCGGCCTCGGGTAGTCGCCCGGGGCCCACATCGCCTGCGGGTGCGCGGCGATCCGCTCGATCAGGGCGGCGTCGGAGCCGCGGCCCTCCCGCTTCCACTTCGCGACCTGGTCCGCGGCCGCGGTGTCCGGGTCGACCCAGAAAGGCGAGGAGTCGCGGACGGAGCCGGACGGGTCCTTCCGCTGCGCCACCTCCGCCGCGGAGTCGCGGCCGCCGCCGCTGCTGCCCGCGCCCCCGCCACCGCCGCTGCCGGAGCAGCCGATGGCGAAGGAGGACAGGAGGATCCCGGCGCTCGCGAGCGCGAAGGTGCGGGTGGGGGTGCGGGCGGGCGTGTGGGCGGGTGGGACGGGCATCCTGCCCCCTGGTTCGGAGCGCGTACAGGGCGTACAAAGGCGTACGAAAACGTAAATACCCGGCAATCGTTACACAGGGTTGCCGCTTCGCCGCGCATTAGGCGCCGCGTCAGGAGCCCTGATCGCCCGTCACGAGCGCGCCGCCGAGGGGCGTCCGCTCGTACAGCACCTGGTGCCCGCGCCGCCGCGACGTGAGCAGCCCGGCCGCGCGCAGCGCCGCCAGATGCGCGGACACGGACGACGGCGCACGGCCGAGCCGGTGCGCGAGCGCGCTGGTCGAGGCCGGTTCGGTGAGCGCGCACAGCACGTCCGCGCGGCCTTTGCCGAGCAGGTTCGCCAGCGCGTCGGGGGCCCGCGCGGCGGGCGCGGACCACAGCGCGCCGACGCCCCGCGCCGGATACGCGACGGTGGGCTGCCACGGCGGGTCGAAGCCGCTCACCACGTCCGGCCAGCAGAAGACGCTGGGCAGCAGCACCAGACCTCGGCCGTCGAGGTCCCGGCTGTGCTCGCTCGCGAGGGCGCTGAGGGTGAGGGTGCCGGGCTCCCAGCCGAGCCGTGGATGCAGCTCCCGGAGCAGCCCTTCGAGTCCGACCTCGGCCAGGCGCCGCGAGTGGTGCGCCACGTCCGCCTCGAGCAGCGCCCGCAGCCGCGGCCACTCCGGCTCCACCAGGACGTGCCAGGCCCGCTCCACGAGGTCGGCCAACTCCCTTACGGCACGGGCCGGTTCGGCGGTCATCGCGCGGCCGGGCGGGGTGTCGGCGGCGCCCGGCGTGCACGCCAGCGACTGGACGATGCCGCGCAGCGCCTCCTCGGGAGCGGTCGCCCGCAACGCGGCGATCTCCTCGTCGAAGGTGGCGGCCGGACCGATCGGGGGCGGCCCGAGGAAGTCCGGGGAGTACCCGCGCCGCGGCATCAGGAGCCACACCGGCGCCAGGTCGAGCCCTCGTGCGGCGTCCCGGATCCGGCGCAGCCACGGCAGGTGATAGCCGTGCCGGTCGGGCCGCTTGAGCGTGCGGATCGCCTCCTGTGTCTCCCACAGCGGCGAGATCGCGAACCGGCACCGCAGCAGATCCTCCTGCCCGAACCGGAGATGCAACGGCATCCGTCCCCCCAACATTCGCCGTACGCCGAAACACTACGACCGGCGCGAGCCACTCGGCAGGCTGCGCCCATGACCAGCGAACCGCCGCCCGAACGCCCCGGCTACGCACGGCTCTTCCGGATCGCCGAGTTCCGCGCCGTGTTCACCGCGCACGCCGCCTCCCTCCTCGGCGTCGTCGTCTCGGAGATCTCGCTCACCGTGCTCGTGTACGGGCTGACCGGGTCGCCGCTGCTCAGCGCGCTCACCTTCACGCTCGGCTTCCTGCCGTACCTCGTCGGCGGGACGCTGCTGTCCGGGATCGCCGACCGGTTCCCGGCCCGGCGGGTGCTCGTCGCCTGCGATCTCGTGTGCGCCGGGTGCGCGGCGCTGATGGCGCTGCCGGCCACCCCGGTCGCCGGGCTCCTCGCACTGCGCTGCGTCATCGCGCTCGTGTCACCGGTGTTCAGCGGCACCCGCATGGCCACGCTCGCCGATGTGCTCGGCGACGGCGACCTGTTCGTGCTCGGCCGCTCGCTGCTGCGCATCGTGTCGCAGAGCGCGCTCCTCGTCGGCTTCGGCCTCGGCGGCGTCCTGCTCACGGTCGTGTCCCCGCGCGCCGCGCTCACCGTCACCGTCGCCACGTTCCTGTGCTCGGCGACCCTGCTGCGCCTGGGGACGAAGGCGCGCCCCGCGCGGGAACGGGAGGCGGACGAGGGCGGCGCCCTCCTGACGTACTCGCTGGCCGGTGCCCGGCAGGTCCTCGGGCACCGCCGCATCCGCGCCCTGCTGCTCCTGCTCTGGGTGCCGCCCATGTTTGTGATCGCGCCGGAGGCGCTCGCGGCGGCGTACGCGGACGAGATCGGGGCGGGTGCGGCGGCCGTCGGACTCCTGATGTGCTCGATGGCCGTCGGGACCGTCACCGGCGAACTCGCCGCGGGCTCGCTGCTGTCGCCCTCCGCCCGCTCCCGTATCGCGCTGCCGCTCGCCTCGGCGACCCTGCTGCCCCTGATCGGCTACGCGCTCACGCCCGGACTCGCGTGGGCGGTGGTGATCCTGCTGCTTGCCGGGGCCGGATCCGCGTACACGCTCGGGCTCGACCGCTGGTTCGTGGACGCGGTGCCCGAGGAACTGCGCGGCCGGGCGATGGCGCTGCACAGCGCGGGCCTGATGACCATCCAGGGCGTGGGGACCGCGCTCGCCGGGGCCGCCGCCGAGGTCCTCGACGTGTCCACCGTCGTGTCCTGCGCCGGGCTCATCGGCGGGCTGTGCTGCGCGGCGCTCGCCCTCGAAGTACGGGCGAGCGGACGGGCCGCGGAAGCGGACGGTGGCCCAAAGGCCGAGACGGGGCTGACCGCCATGTGACCGCCCGGTAAGGTCGGATGCGTGCCGAAGCCCCTCTCTCTCCCCTTCGATCCGATCGCCCGCGCCGACGAACTCTGGAAGCAGCGCTGGGGGTCCGTGCCGTCCATGGGCGCGATCACCTCGATCATGCGCGCGCACCAGATCCTGCTCGCCGAGGTCGACGCGGTCGTCAAGCCGTACGGGCTCACCTTCGCGCGCTACGAGGCGCTCGTCCTGCTCACCTTCTCCAAGGCGGGCGAGCTGCCCATGTCGAAGATCGGCGAGCGGCTCATGGTGCACCCCACGTCCGTGACGAACACGGTCGACCGGCTCGTGAAGTCCGGCCTCGTCGACAAGCGCCCCAACCCCAACGACGGGCGCGGCACCCTCGCCACGATCACGGACAAGGGCCGCGAGGCCGTCGACGCGGCCACCCGCGACCTCATGGCGATGGACTTCGGCCTCGGCGTGTACGACGCGGAGGAGTGCGGCGAGATCTTCGCGATGCTGCGGCCCCTGCGGGTGGCGGCGAGGGATTTCGAGGACGCCGAGTGAGCTGACGCGTTAGCGTTTTCGCGGGTCAGCGCGGTGCTCCCCGCCGATGCGGGGGTGTTCCCAAGAGTGTGCTCACTCGGTACCGCAGCATTGAGCGCTCCCCGCTGACGCGGGGGTTTTTCGGGCGGTTACGCTCGTATCCATGAAGAAATCCGTGCTGACCCGCTACCGCACCATGGCCTATGTGACCGGTGTGCTCCTGGTCCTCCTGTGTCTCGGCATGATCGCCAAGTACGCGTTCGGCATGGACGGCGCCGCGGACTTCACGCGCGTCATCGCCATCGCGCACGGCTGGCTGTACGTCGTGTACCTGGTCTTCGCCTTCGACCTGGGCTCCAAGGCCAAGTGGCCGGTCGGCAAGCAGCTGTGGGTGCTGATCGCCGGCACGATCCCGACCGCCGCCTTCTTCGTGGAGCGCAAGATCTCCGCGGAGCTGGAGGGCAAGGTCACGGGCACCGACTCGAACCTCGCCAAGGCGTAACCCCGGCGCCGGACCTCGCGCGCGTCCCTCCCAGGAGCGGACGCGCGCGTTTTCTGTGACGAGGAGTGAGCAGCGCGCCCCGCGGCTCGCCGCCCGGTACGGGCAGGCCTTCCTCGACGACCCCGGCACGGCGGGCGAGCTGCGGCCGCCGCCCGCCGCCCGGAGTACCGGGAGCTGACCGGTGAGGCGGTGCGGCGCCTCGCGATCATGCAGACCGCCTGTGGGGCACGGACCTGACACCGTGTCCCCACAGGCACGCACGGCCCCGAGGAGCACCCGCATGACCGCCACCGCACCCCGCGTCGAGGACCATCCGCTGGTGAAGGCCGCGCGCCGGCTCGCCGCCGAGGTCCTCGCGCCCGCCGCCGAGGCCCACGACCGCACCGGCGTCACCCCGGAGGCGATCGCCGCGGTCAAGGCCTCGGGCGTGCTCGGCGCGAACGCGCCCGTCGAGTACGGCGGGTCGGGCGCCCCGGCCGCCGTGGGCCGCGAGCTCGCGGAGATCCTGGCGGGCGCCTGCTGCTCGACCTTCTTCGTCCAGGTCCAGCACCAGACGCCGGTACGCACCCTCGCCACGGGCAGCGCCGCGGCCCGCGAGCGGTGGCTGCGCCCGCTGTCCGAGGGCACCGCGCTCGCGGGCATCGCCTTCTCGCACCTGCGGGCCTTCCCGAAGCTGCCGGTGCGGGCGACACCGCTCGCGGACGGCGGGGTGCGCTTCGACGGACGGGTGCCCTGGTACACGGGCTGGGGTCTCAACGACGTGTTCCTGCTCGGCGGCGCGACCGAGGACGGCGAGGTCGTCTTCGCGGTGGCGGAGCCGCGCGAGCAGCCCGGCCTCACCCCCACCGAGCCGCTCCAGCTGGCGGCGCTCACCGGCACCCGCACCGTCGGCCTGCACCTGGACGGGCTCACGGTGGCCGAGGAGGACATCGTCGTACGACAGCCGTACGAGGAGTGGGCGCGGGAGGACCGGCCCAAGAACACCAACACCAACCCGGCCGTCTTCGGCGTCGCGCGCGCCGCCCTCGGCCTGCTCGACGCGTCCGGCGACGCCGAGGCCAAGGAGACGGCGGGCGTCCTGCGCGAGCGCCTCGACGCCGCGCGCCGGGAGGCGTACGCGCTGGTCGACGAGGTGCCGGCGGGGGAGGGGCTCGCGGACCGGCTCGCGGTGAAGACCCGCGCGTACGACCTGATGCGGGCGGCGACGACGGCCGCGATCGTGGCCGGTGGCGGCCGCGCCTTCGGCCTGTCGGCACCGGCCCAGCGGCTGGCCCGCGAGGGCCTGTTCCTGGTGGTGCAGGGGCAGACGGCGGACGTGCGCGCGGCGCATCTGGCGGCGCTGCGGGCCTGAGCGCGTCCGGGATCGCGGGGATCGGACGCCGTGGCCCATCGACATTTAGTAGGACGTCCAAGTAAATTTGAAGCATGGACGCTGACGCGATCGAGGAAGGCCGCCGACGCTGGCAGGCCCGTTACGACAAGGCCCGCAAGCGGGACGCGGACTTCACCACGCTCTCCGGGGACCCGGTCGACCCCGTCTACGGGCCCCGGCCCGGGGACGCGTACGAGGGCTTCGAGCGGATCGGGTGGCCGGGCGAGTACCCGTTCACGCGCGGCCTGTACCCGACGGGGTACCGGGGCAGGACCTGGACCATCCGCCAGTTCGCGGGCTTCGGCAACGCCGAGCAGACGAACGAGCGCTACAAGATGATCCTCCGCAACGGCGGCGGCGGGCTCTCGGTGGCCTTCGACATGCCGACGTTGATGGGGCGGGACTCCGACGACCCGCGCTCGCTCGGCGAGGTCGGGCACTGCGGCGTCGCGATCGACTCGGCGGCCGACATGGAGGTCCTGTTCAAGGGCATCCCGCTGGGCGACGTCACGACGTCGATGACGATCAGCGGCCCGGCGGTCCCGGTCTTCTGCATGTACCTGGTGGCGGCGGAGCGCCAAGGAGTGGACCCGGCCGTCCTGAACGGCACGCTCCAGACCGACATCTTCAAGGAGTACATCGCGCAGAAGGAGTGGCTCTTCCAGCCCGAGCCCCATCTGCGCCTGATCGGCGACCTGATGGAGCACTGCGCGTCGTCCATCCCCGCGTACAAGCCGCTCTCGGTCTCCGGCTACCACATCCGCGAGGCCGGCTCGACGGCCGCGCAGGAGCTGGCGTACACCCTCGCCGACGGCTTCGGCTACGTGGAGCTGGGGCTTTCGCGCGGCCTCGACGTGGACGTGTTCGCCCCCGGCCTCTCCTTCTTCTTCGACGCGCACGTGGACTTCTTCGAGGAGATCGCCAAGTTCCGCGCGGCGCGGCGGATCTGGGCCCGCTGGATGCGCGACGTGTACGGGGCGCGCAGCGAGAAGGCGCAGTGGCTGCGCTTCCACACGCAGACGGCCGGGGTCTCGCTGACGGCGCAGCAGCCGTACAACAACGTGGTGCGTACGGCGGTCGAGGCCCTCGCGGCGGTCCTCGGCGGCACCAACTCCCTCCACACGAACGCGTTGGACGAGACGCTCGCCCTCCCGAGCGAGCAGGCGGCCGAGATCGCCCTGCGCACGCAGCAGGTGCTGATGGAGGAGACCGGCGTCGGCAACGTCGCGGACCCGCTGGGCGGTTCCTGGTACATCGAGCAGCTCACGGACCGGATCGAGGCGGACGCCGAGAAGATCTTCGAGCAGATCAAGGAGCGGGGCCTGCGGGCGCACCCGGACGGGCAGCACCCGATCGGGCCGATCACGTCCGGGATCCTGCGCGGGATCGAGGACGGCTGGTTCACGGGCGAGATCGCGGAGTCGGCGTTCCGCTACCAGCAGTCCCTGGAAAAGGGCGAGAAGCGCGTGGTCGGGGTGAACGTGGCGGAAGGCTCCGTCACCGGCGACCTGGAGATCCTGCGGGTCAGCCACGAGGTCGAGCGGGAGCAGGTCCGGGTGCTCGCCGACCGGAAGTCGGGGCGGGACGACGCGGCGGTGCGGGCCGCGCTTGACGTGATGATCGGCGCGGCGCGCTCGGGTTCCAACATGATCGCCCCGATGCTCGACGCGGTCCGCGCGGAGGCGACCCTGGGCGAAATCTGCGGGGTGCTCCGCGATGAGTGGGGCGTATACACGGAGCCACCGGGCTTCTGACCGGGTGTGGTGGCGGGACCCGGCCGTCCTTGCCGCGCGGCACCGTGGCCCCACCGCGCCGTGGCGGGCCCCGCCGGCCCTGTTGCGCGGCACCACACCGTGGCGGGGCCCCGTCGTTTCCGTTGCGCGGCACCGGGGGCCGCCTTGCCCACCCTGCCGCCCAAGGCGGCAGATTGCCCAAGGCGGGACCGGATCATTCAAGCCCCTGCGGCGATTGAGCAGCGGGGTCCGGGGCGGAGCCCCGAATCCGTAACGCCGGTGCGGCAAAACAGCCCCGCCGGCGTTTGAGGCGCGGGGTCCGGGGCGGAGCCCCGTGGCCGCCACCACGGTGCCGGCCCAGGGGAGTTACAGGTGTCACCTGGTGATCTTGGGGTAGGCGCGGGCACGTCAAGTGCCCGCGAATACCCAGGAGCCACCGTGCCGCTGACCGCGCCCACCCGCACCACGACGACCGTCGCAGTCGCCGCCCTCGCCCTCCTCGGCGGGATCGCCATCGGCGGCGCGGGCGCGGTGAGCGCGAGCCCGCCCGCCGAGCCCAAGGTGCAGAACAGCTTCGACTCGCTCGGCGCCGACGTCCACGCCGCGGACCTGTCCTCCGGCCGCACCGCCCACTACACGGACTCCGGCCCGGCCGACGGCACCCCCGTGCTCTACATCGGCGGCACAGGAACCAGCGCCCGCGCCGTCCACATGACCGACTTCATGCGCACCACCAGGCAGAACCTGGACCTCCGCATGATCACGGTCGAGCGCAACGGCTTCGGCGACACCGATTACGACCCGAAGCTCGGCAAGGCCGACTACGCCAAGGACGCCCTCGAGGTCCTCGACAAGCTCGGCGTGCAGAAGTTCAAGGTGATCGCGATATCCGGCGGCGGCCCGTACGCCGCCGAGATCGCCGCCAAGGCCCCCGGCCGGATCAGCGCCCTGCACCTCGCCGCGGCCCTCCCGCCGTACGGCGAGAAGCCCGCGTACTGCGGCCTGACGGACGACCAGCTGGCCGCCGCCGTCAAGGACGAGATCAAGGACCCGCGCAAGTGGTGGGCCTTCCCCGACGACAGCCCGGTCAAGTCGATCCCCGGCTTCGCCGACACCGCGTACGAGGAGGGGGCGCGGACCTACAACCAGCGCGGCCAGCAGGCCGACCCGGCCCCGCAGGTGCACGAGCAGCGGCTGTACTGCGACCGCCCGGGCCCGGACCTGTCGAAGCTGAAGGCCCCGGTGTTCCTCTACCACGGCGACAAGGACACGACCGTGCCCGCGAGCACCCTCAAGGCCTGGCGCGACAACCTCCCGAAGACGGCGCCCGTGAAGACCCGTACGTACGCCGACACCGGCCACGACGTCCAGTACCGCCACTGGGACCAGATCCTGGTCGACCTGGCGGGCCGCGCCGACCGCACGGTGGTCTGCCACGACCGGCGCACGCGCGCGCTCCCGGCGACCGAGGCGGACGCCCTGGTGACCAAGAAGCGCGCCACGCTGGGCAGCTGCGCCTGGAACGACTAGCAGGCACCGCCCGTACACGGCACTAATCGGTGGCGGCGGCCGCGAGCCCTCCCAGCAGGAGGGCCGTGAACCGCCGCACCCACTCCGCGTCGGCCGGCTCCGCGCTCACCAGGGTGCGGTGCACGACCGCCCCCGCCGCCACGTCGTAGATGAGATCCGCCGTGGCCGCGGCGGCGGCGGCGTCCCGGGCCGGCGGAAGTTCGCCGCGGCGCTCGGCCCGCGCCCGCCCCTCCAGGACGAGTCGTTTCTGCCGGTCGACGATCGACGTACGGATCCGGTCCCGCAGCGGCGCGTCGCGGGTGGACTCGGCGACCACGGCCATCAGCGCCGTCTTCGTCTCGGGCCGGTCCAGGATCGCCGCGAACTGCCGCACCACGCCCTCCACATCGGAGGCGAGCGAGCCCCGGTCGGGCAGCTCCAGCTCGTCGAAGAGGACCGCGACCGCGTCCACGACGAGCTCGCTCTTGCCCGGCCAGCGGCGGTACAGCGTCGTCTTCGCGACACCCGCGCGCGTGGCCACGTCCCCGAGCGTCAGCTTCGACCAGCCGAGCTCCACGAGCGCGGCCCTGGTCGCCTCCAGGATCGCCTCGTCCGCCGCGGCGGAACGCGGACGCCCCGTCCGTACGTTGGCAGGGGGAGAGGGGCGAGACGAAGGGGACGAGGGAGACGGCGTGCGGCTCTGCATGGTCGTCGACCATACCGGCGGGTACGGCCGAAAGATCGCGTGAGGCAGATCACCGGGCGATCACGGGGGCCCGGTTCCCGCGTCCCGCCCATGGCAGTTACGCTACGAGTCGTAGCGAAAGCTCGATCTCGTACGAGCGCCTCGGATCTGCACCCCGGGGCGGCCCGGACGAGCGGCAACCACTAGGTGCCGGGTGGGGACCCGGTGCCGAAAGCGCAACCAGGCCGAGTCCGCTCCGTGCCTCCAGATGCGTCTCGCATTCCGGCGGGAGGTGCACGGGGCAGGACCCGGCCCACAACTGTCCGCGGAAGGGGGAGACTGTACGCATGCAGCCACGGAACATGTCCATGAGCGGAGTCGTCGACCTCGCCGCGGTGAAGGCGGCCCAGGAGGCCAAGGCGAAGGCGGAGCAGACGCGCGCCGAGCAGGCCCGGCAGGGCGGCGGCGGTGCCGTACCGCCGTCGAGCCTGGTCATCGACGTCCAAGAGGCCGACTTCGAGAGCGCCGTATTGCAGCGCTCCGCCGAGGTGCCCGTCGTCATCGACTTCTGGGCCGAGTGGTGCGAGCCCTGCAAGCAGCTGAGCCCGCTGCTCGAGCGGCTCGCCGCCGAGTACAGCGGCCGCTTCGTGCTCGCCAAGATCGATGTCGACGCCAACCAGATGCTGATGCAGCAGTTCGGGGTCCAGGGGATCCCGGCCGTCTTCGCCGTCGTGGCGGGCCAGGCCCTCCCGCTCTTCCAGGGAGCAGCCCCCGAGTCCCAGATCCGGGGCACGCTCGACCAGTTGATCCAGGTCGCCGAGGAGCGCTTCGGGCTCACCGGCATCGCCGTCGACCCGCAAGCGGAGGGCGAGGCGCCGGTCGTGGAGGAGGCCCCGGCGGGCCCCTACGACGCGCTCCTCGAGGCGGCCGTCCAGGCCCTGGACGCCGGCGATCTCGACGGCGCCGTGCAGGCCTACAAGAACGTCCTGTCCGACGACCCGGGCAACACCGAGGCCAAGCTCGGCCTCGGCCAGGCGCAGCTCCTCCAGCGCGTGCAGGGCCTCGACCCGCAGCGGGTCCGTCAGGACGCCGCGGAGAAGCCCGCCGACGCGCAGGCGCAGATCGCGGCGGCCGACCTGGACCTGGTCGGCGGTCACGTCGAGGACGCCTTCGGCCGGCTCGTCGAGACGGTGGGGCGCACGGCGGGCGAGGAGCGGGACGCGGCGCGTGTGCGACTGCTCGAACTGTTCGAGGTCGTGGGCGGCGACGACCCGCGCGTGACGACGGCGCGTACGGCTCTGGCCCGAGTTCTCTTCTGAGCCGTCAGTGACCAGTTGTTAAACACTGCGGCTTGTGATGCCGGAGTGAAAATTCTGTCGCCGGGGGCTCACAGCGGCCGCGTTTTGCCAAAACTTGGCAATCGCGGCCGCTGTTACTTGGAGTAAGTCGGACCCGATCTTCTGTCCGATTTCGTCCCATATTCAACCTGTATAAAAACTCGGTTGACTGCACCCTCAGTTGTTGTTCGGTGTCACTCTGCACGTGTTCGGTTACCCGTCCGTTACCCGCGAGTAACGAACCCCCTTGTGTCTGCGCCGCGAATGCACCACGATCGGGCACGCTCGGTCCTCTCCCCACCGTCCGGCAGCCATTCGTGCGGCGGGGTTTTTGGGTCCCCACCGGGCGGTCGACGGCGAACCAAGGGGAGCGCCGGCGGTCTAAGGACAGGGGGGTCTCAGCCTTCCGGCTGGGCCTGTCCGGCAGGTTGCGCGTGATGGCTCAGGTGCGACCAGTGGTTGTCGCTCGGGGGTGATCGCCGGTGATCAAGGTGCGGAACAGACCAAGCACTTCCGATGCGGGCGCTCTCCTTCCCGAGGACGTAGCACTTCTCCCATCCCTGCCCGGCTGAGCCGCCTCTAGGGGCAGTCAGGGCCGGAGATGTACGTCCGAGAAGGAGGAACAGTCATGAAGTCCGTGACTCGTGGCGGAACCAGATGGAAGCGGTTCGCCGTAGTCATGGTGCCGAGCGTCGCGGCGACTGCCGCGATAGGCGTGGCCCTGTCCCAGGGTGCGCTCGCGGCATCGTTCAGTGTGTCGGGTCAGTCGTTCAAGGTGACGGCCGATTCCCTCGACGGCAAGGGCTTTGTCCAGTACGGAGCCGTCGACTCCGGCAAGACGGGTGCCCACCCGGTCGCCGTTGTCGGCATGAAGACCGCGACGATCAACAACCTCTGCCAGTCGGTGGTTGTCCCCGTCCCGGTCTTCGGCGATGTGTCGATGAAGCTGTCGGCCGGTGCGGACAAGAGCGCTCCGGTCGAGGCCAAGACCCTCTACATCGACGCCGATGACCTGAAGGCCGATGCGACCTTCAAGAACATCGACATCGGTGTGGCTGCGGGTGACGCCAAGAAGGGCCCCGGTATCCACCAGGGCGACAAGGCGGACCCCAACGCGTTCGCGCAGCAGGCCGACTCGGTGCACTTCGAGAACGTCCAGCAGCGTGCGTGGGCCACGACAGCCGGCACCTTCAAGCTCTCCGGCCTCAAGATGAAGGTCCAGAAGGGCAAGCACGAGTGCTACTAGGCCCACAGGGCCCGTGTACGGGCCGGGGTCTTGGCACTTGATGTGCTGAACGGCCGGGCGCGGGGGCACTCGCAGTGACGTGGGGTCGTCCCCGTGCCCGTTTCCGGACAGCCACCATCACCACAGATCAACGCCTTTCCCGAGGAGCTGTACGACATGAGCGCCGAAGCGCACGAAGGACTGGGCCCCAAGCTTGGTCAGATGCGCCAATCGTTCCGAGGGTGGCGCGGTCAGCGCCCGTTCTGGGGCGGTCTGCTGTCAATCCTCGGCGGCCTCCCGATCATGTACTTCCCGTACGCGAACCTCGCGATCGGCAACATGACGATCAAGATGGCGACCACGGCCGGTGCCGGATCGCTCATCATCGGTGTCCTGCTGGTCGTGCTCGGCCTGACGATGTGGTTCCAGCCGCACTCCCGTGTGTTCGCGGGTGTCGCGGCGATTCTTCTCGCCCTGGTCTCCCTCGTGGTTTCGAACTTCGGCGGCTTCGTCATCGGTTTCCTGCTCTCCCTCGTCGGTGGTGGCCTCGGCATCGCCTGGGCGCCGGCGGAGCAGCAGGACGACTCGGCCGGGAAGGGCGGTGACCAGGCCACGTCCTCCCCGGACGCGGCGCCGGTCGTGCCGCCGGTTGCGGGAGCCACCTATCAGGTCGCGGGCGTAAACGACGACGTGTCAGGGACGAGCCCGAACAACGGGACGAACGGGAGGCACCGTGCCGGCTGACGAGGTGCAGTACGAGGGCTCTTCGGAGCCCCGTGCGAGAACCGGGCCGCGGCATGCGGCGCGGCGGCATGCGGCACCAAAGAAGCATCTCTTCACCAAGATGCACATGCCGGCGGGCAAGGCGGTGGCTCTCGCGGCCATGCCCACGGCCGTGCTCATGGGACTTGGCCTGACGCCGACGCTCGCGTCGGCCAAGGACAATCCGACGAAGTTCTCGGTCGACGACTACAAGGCGTGCGCCGACGCCGTCGAGTCGAACAAGGACGACGGGTCCGACGAGGCCAAGGACAAGGCCAAGGAGTCGGCGAAGCCGACCCCGAAGCCGTCCCCCTCCGCCTCCGAGGACGCCGAGAGCAAGAAGGAGAAGGCGACCCCGACTCCTTCGCCGTCCGCCTCCGAGTCCAAGGAATCGACGGACTCCGAGGACAAGGACGCGGCCACGCCGTCGCCCTCGGCGTCGGAGACCAAGAACCCGCTGGACCCGCTGGGCGTCGGCGACGCCCTGAAGAAGCTCACGTCCGGCGACCAGGAGTCCGAGAGCGCGACTCCTTCGCCGTCGGCGTCGACGTCTTCGAAGGACTCCGGCGGCCTGCTCGGTGGCACCACCGACAAGGTGGGCGACACGGTCAAGGACACGACCGGGTCGGTCAAGGACACCACCGACAAGCTCGGCGACACGGTCAAGGACACCACCGACAAGGTCAAGGACACGACCGACAAGGTGGGGGACGCGGCCAAGGACGCGACCAAGAACGTGGGCGACCCGCAGGGCTCCGGCGATGTGCCGGACAACTGCCCCGCGGCCACGGACGCGTCGGGCGCCGACGAGGACACCCCGTCCCAGCTTCCGGACAAGACGTGGAAGCTGGAGGCCAGTTCGCTCCTGCTCAAGGGGGCGGACTACAAGGGCCTCGTGGACGTCCGGATGGCCGACGGGTCGACCAAGCGCGTCATGAAGTACGTCGTCTCCAAGGGCACGGACATCGGTGATCTGCACCAGATCGCCCCGGGCCCGGACGGGAAGTTCTTCCACATCCGGTCGGACAAGGGCTCCACGTCCACCATCCGCGACGGGCAGACGACGATGTACACGGAGGAGCTCTCGGGCAATCTGTTCGGGCTCGTTCCGCTGACGTTCAACGCCAAGAACCCGCCGCCGCTCAACCTGCCGACCCTGTTCTTCACGAACGTCAAGGTCACGCAGGCCTCGCAGTTCGGCGGGACCCTGCACGTGCCCGGTCTGCACACCACGGTCGAGGACAGCTGACCGTAGTCTCAAGGCCCGTTCGGGAGCCGCACACGACAAAGGGCGCCCCCTTCAAGGGGGGCGCCCTTTGTCATGCGCTCATGTCGTGCTCGGGCGCGCGGTGACGCGTCAGTCGCGCTCGCCGCCGCCCAGGTGGTGCACCCGGACCATGTTGGTGGTGCCGGGGACGCCGGGGGGCGAGCCGGCGGTGATGACCACGGTGTCGCCGTCGTCGAAGCGGGCCAGCTTGACGAGCTCCGCGTCGACCAGGTCGACCATGCCGTCGGTGTTGTCCACGTGCGGCACGACGTGCGACTCGACGCCCCAGCTCAGCGCGAGCTGGTTGCGGGTCTCCTCGTCCGTGGTGAACGCCAGGATCGGCTGGGCGGCGCGGTAGCGGGACAGGCGGCGGGCCGTGTCACCGGACTTGGTGAAGGCGACGAGCGCCTTGCCGTCCAGGAAGTCCGCGATCTCGCACGCGGCGCGGGCCACCGAACCGCCCTGCGTACGCGGCTTCTTGCCCGGCACGAGCGGCTGGAGCCCCTTGGAGAGCAGCTCCTCCTCGGCCGCCGTGACGATCTTCGACATCGTCTTGACGGTCTCGATCGGGTACGCGCCCACACTCGACTCGGCGGACAGCATGACCGCGTCGGCGCCGTCGAGGATCGCGTTCGCGACGTCGGAGGCCTCGGCGCGCGTGGGGCGCGAGTTGGTGATCATCGACTCCATCATCTGGGTCGCGACGATCACCGGCTTGGCGTTGCGGCGGCACATCTCCACGAGGCGCTTCTGCACCATCGGGACCTTCTCGAGCGGGTACTCGACGGCGAGGTCGCCACGGGCCACCATGACCCAGTCGAAGGCCGCGACGACGCCCTCCATGTTGGCGACGGCCTGCGGCTTCTCGACCTTGGCGCCGACGGGGACGCGACGCCCCTCCTCGTCCATGATCTTGTGGACGTCCTTGACGTCGTTGGCGTCGCGCACGAAGGACAGGGCGACCATGTCGCAGCCCATCTTCAGCGCGAAGCGCAGGTCCTCGATGTCCTTCTCGGACAGGGCCGGGACGTTCACCGCCGCGCCGGGCAGGTTGATGCCCTTGTGGTCGGAGATGACACCGCCCTCGACGACGATCGTCTTCACGCGCGGTCCGTCGACCTCGACGACGCGCAGCTCGACGTTGCCGTCGTTGATCAGGACCTGGTCGCCCTTGGAGACGTCGCCGGGCAGACCCTTGTAGGTCGTGCCGCAGATCGACTTGTCGCCCGGGACGTCCTCGGTGGTGATGGTGAACTCGTCACCGCGCACCAGCTCGACGGGGCCCTCGGCGAAGGTCTCCAGGCGGATCTTCGGGCCCTGGAGGTCGGCGAGCACACCCACGGCGCGGCCCGTCTTCTTGGCGGCGGCGCGAACACGGTCGTAGCGACCCTGGTGCTCGGCGTGGGTGCCGTGGCTGAAGTTGAAGCGGGCCACGTTCATGCCGGCCTCGATCAGCGAGACGAGCTGCTCTTCGGAGTCGACGGCGGGGCCCAGCGTGCAGACGATTTTGGAACGGCGCATGGGGGCGATCCTATCGGTTTGTTTCGCTACGGAATATTCCGTCTGGTGGAATCTACAAATGGGCGGGTGGGCGCTCAGTCGTTGCGCTTCTGTACCAGGGCGTAGGTCTGCTGCGCGATCTCCAGCTCCTCGTCGGTCGGCACCACGGCCACGGCCACCCGGGCGTATTCGGGGGAGATCAGCCGGGGTTCGTCGGAACGTACGGAATTGAGCTCACCGTCGACCGCGAGACCCAGCTCCTCGAGGCCCGCCACCGCAGCCTCGCGCACCGGCGCCGCGTTCTCGCCGACCCCGGCCGTGAACGCGACCGCGTCCACCCGGCCGAGCACCGCGTAGTAGGAGCCGATGTACTTCTTCAGGCGGTGCACGTAGATGTCGAAGGCGAGCTTCGCCTCCTGGTCGCCCTCGTCGATGCGGCGGCGGATCTCCCGCATGTCGTTGTCCCCGCACAGCCCGATCAGGCCGGACTTCTTGTTGAGCAGGTCGTCGATCTCGTCCGCCGACATATTGCCCACCCGCATCAGATGGAAGATGACGGCCGGGTCGACATCTCCCGAACGTGTACCCATCACGAGCCCCTCAAGCGGCGTGAGCCCCATCGAGGTCTCCACGCACTGTCCGCCGCGGACCGCGGAGGCGGAGGCACCGTTGCCCAGGTGCAGCACGATGACGTTGACGTCCTCCGGCTTCTTGCCGAGGAGCGCCGCCGTCCTGCGGGAGACGTACGCGTGCGAGGTGCCGTGGAAGCCGTAGCGGCGCACGCGGTGCTCGTCGGCGGTCTTCACGTCGATCGCGTAGCGCGCGGCCGACTCCGGCATCGTCGTGTGGAACGCCGTGTCGAAGACGGCGACCTGCGGCAGGTCCGGGCGGAGCGTCCGGGCGGTGCGGATGCCGGTCAGGTTCGCCGGGTTGTGCAGCGGCGCCACCGGGATGAGCCGCTCCACCTCCTTGAGCACCGCGTCGTCGATGACGGTCGGCTCCGTGAACAGCTTGCCGCCGTGCACCACGCGGTGGCCGATCGCGGCCAGCTCGGGGGAGTCCAGGCCGAGCCCGTCCTCGGTCAGCTCCGCGGCGACCGCCTTGAGCGCCTCCTCGTGGTCGGCGATCGGCCGGTTCTGCTCCCGCGCCTCGCCTCCCTCGATGAGCGGCGTGTGCTTCAGGCGGGAGGTCTCCTCACCGATGCGCTCGACCAGGCCCACGGCGAGGCGCGAGTGGTCCGCCATGTCGAGGAGCTGGTACTTCACCGACGAGGAGCCGGAGTTGAGGACGAGGATGCGAGTCGCGGTCACGGTACTGCTTTCGGTGGGAGTGGGGAGGAGGGTCAGGTGGCCGGCGTCTGGGCCTGGATCGCCGTGATGACGACCGTGTTCACGATGTCCTGCACGAGCGCGCCGCGCGACAGGTCGTTGACCGGCTTGCGCAGGCCCTGGAGGACCGGGCCCACGGCGATCGCGCCGGCCGAGCGCTGCACGGCCTTGTACGTGTTGTTGCCGGTGTTGAGGTCCGGGAAGATCAGCACGCTGGCCTGGCCCGCGACCTCGGAGTCGGGCAGCTTGGTCGCCGCGACGGACGGCTCGACGGCGGCGTCGTACTGGATCGGGCCCTCGATCTTCAGGTCGGGCCGCGCCGCCTTGACGATCTCCGTGGCCTCGCGGACCTTGTCGACGTCGGCGCCGGAGCCCGAGGTGCCGGTGGAGTACGACAGCATCGCGATCCGCGGCTCGACGCCGAACCGGGCGGCGGTGCCCGCGGACTGGGTGGCGATGTCGGCGAGCTGCTGGGCGTTCGGGTCCGGGTTCACGGCGCAGTCGCCGTAGACGAGGACCTTGTCGGCCAGGCACATGAAGAAGACCGAGGAGACGATCGCGGCGTCCGGCTTGGTCTTGATGATCTCGAAGGCGGGCCGGATCGTGGCGGCCGTGGAGTGCACGGACCCGGAGACCATGCCGTCGGCGAGGCCCTCCTGGACCATCAGGGTGCCGAAGTAGTTCACGTCGGCGACCACGTCGTGGGCCAGCTCCGGGGTGACGCCCTTGTGGGCGCGCAGCGCCGCGTACGCGTCGGCGAATCGTTCCCGCAGCGCCGAGGTCTGCGGGTCGATGATGTCGCTGTCGGCGAGGTCGACGCCGAGGTCGGCGGCCTTCTTGCGGATCTGCTCGACCGGGCCGAGGAGCGTCAGATCGCAGACGCCGCGGCGCAGGAGCACATCGGCGGCGCGCAGCACGCGCTCCTCGGTGCCCTCGGGCAGCACGACGCGGCGCTTGTCCGAGCGGGCCTGCTCCAGGAGCTTGTGCTCGAACATCATCGGGGTGAGGCGGTCGGAGGACGGCGCCTGGATCGTCTTCAGCAGGGCCGCCGTGTCGACGTGCTTCTCGAAGACACCGAGGGCGGTCTCCGCCTTTCGCGGCGTCGCGGCGTTCAACTTGCCTTCCATGGCAAAGAGTTCGGCCGCCGTGGGGAAGGAGCCGCCGGCGACCGCGATCACCGGGGTGCCCGGCGCGAGCCGCTCGGACAGCTTGAGGATCGCGTCGCCGGGCCGCTCGTTCAGCGTCAGGATCACGCCCGCGATCGGCGGGGTGCCCGCGCTGTGCGCGGCGAGCGCGCCGACGACCAGGTCGGCGCGGTCCCCGGGGGTGACGACCATGCAGCCCGGGGTCAGGGCGTTGAGGAAGTTCGGCAGCATGGCGCCGCCGAAGACGAAGTCGAGCGCGTCGCGGGCGAGGCCCGAGTCGTCGCCGAGCAGCACCTTGCCGCCCAGCGCGTGGGTGATCTGGGCGACGGTGGGTGCGGCGAGCGCGGGCTCGTCGGGCAGCACGTAGCAGTCCACCGGCAGCCGCCCCGCCAGCTGCTCGTGCACCTCGTCCCGGTCCCCCGGCGCCACGCGGTTGACGACCATCGCGAGGACGTCGCAGCCGAGGCCGTCGTAGGCGCGGTAGGCGTTGCGGGCCTCGGCGCGCACCGACTCGGCGGTCTGCTTCTTGCCGCCGACGACGGGGATCACGGAGGCGCCGAACTCGTTGGCGAGCCGCGCGTTGAGCGCCAGCTCGTCCGGGAGCTGGGTGTCCGCGAAGTCGGTGCCGAGCACGAGCACGACGTCGAAGTCGCGGGCCACCTCGTGGAAGCGGTCGACCAGGCGGGAGACCAGCTCGTCGGTGCCCTGCTCGGCCTGGATCGCGGAGGCCTCGTGGTAGTCGAGCCCGTAGACCGTCGCAGGGTCCTGCGCGAGGCGGTAGCGCGCCCGCAGCAGATCGAAGAGCCGGTCGGGGCCGTCGTGGACGAGCGGCCGGAAGACGCCCACCCGGTCGACCTGCCGGGTCAGGAGCTCCATGACCCCCAGCTCCACGACCTGGCGGCCGTCGCCGCGATCGATCCCGGTCACGTACACGCTGCGCGTCACGCGTGCTCTCCGTTTCCCTCGTGGTTCTACGCGTCCTGGTCCTACGCGTCCCAACCCGGAGCTTCCGGGTCGATTCGGTCTCTTTCGGGTCAAAAAAAGGCGCGCAATGGAAGCCGTGCCCCCTTGACAATACCTCTGTCGGTGGCTAGGTCGCCCGCCGGACAGAAGGCCTTTTCCACCGGGTACAAGTGCCCATCGAACCCCTGCCGAAGCTCCCTGCACAGCCGAGCGCGAGCGCGTCCCCTCCAAGGGCGTGGAACAATCGACATCGCTCACCGACGTACCAGTAGCGAGCAGGAGACACAGCACGATGCGTATCGGAGTTCTCACCGCAGGCGGCGACTGCCCTGGCCTGAACGCCGTGATCCGGTCGGTCGTGCACCGCGCCGTCACGCACTACGGCGACGAGGTGCTCGGTTTCGAGGACGGCTACGCGGGGCTGCTCGACGGGCGCTACCGCCCGCTCGATCTGAACGCGGTCAGCGGAATCCTCGCCCGCGGCGGCACCATCCTCGGCTCCTCCCGCCTGGAGCGCGACCGATTCCGGGCGGCCTGCGAGAATGCGAAGCAGCTCGCCGAGGAGATCGGTTTCGACGCCCTCATCCCCATCGGCGGCGAGGGCACGCTGACGGCGGCCCGGATGCTGTCCGACGCGGGCCTGCCGGTCGTCGGCGTTCCGAAGACGATCGACAACGACATCTCGTCCACCGACCGCACCTTCGGCTTCGACACCGCCGTCGGCGTCGCCACCGAGGCCATCGACCGGCTCAAGACGACCGCCGAGTCCCACCAGCGCGTCATGGTCGTCGAGGTCATGGGCCGGCACGCGGGCTGGATCGCCCTGGAGTCCGGCATGGCGGGCGGCGCCCACGGCATCTGCCTGCCGGAGCGGCCCTTCGACCCGTCCGACCTGGTCAAGATGGTCGAGGAGCGGTTCTCCCGCGGCAAGAAGTTCGCCGTCATCTGCGTCGCCGAGGGCGCCCACCCGGCCCCCGGGACGATGGACTACGGCACCGGCGAGATCGACCAGTTCGGCCACGAGCGCTTCCAGGGCATCGGCACGGCCCTCGCCTACGAGCTGGAGCGCCGCCTCGGCAAGGAGGCCCGCCCGGTCATCCTCGGCCACGTGCAGCGCGGCGGCACCCCCACCGCGTACGACCGCGTGCTCGCGACCCGCTTCGGCTGGCACGCCATGGAGGCCGTGCACCGCGGCGAGTTCGGCAAGATGACCGCGCTGTACGGCACCGACATCGCGATGGTGCCGCTCGCCGAGGCGGTCACCGAGCTCAAGACGGTCCCGAAGGACCGGATGGACGAGGCGGAGTCGGTCTTCTAGGGCCGCGGAGCAGCCCTTACGGATGACGGATCCTGGACCAGAACTCGTCCAGGATCCGCTCCAGGAACTGCCGTCCCGCGTCCCCCGAGCCGGGGGACGTGCCACCGCCCCAGCTCAGCGTGGCGGCCATCAGCGCCTGGTACTCCAGGTGCATCTCGTGCAGTACGTCCTCCAGCTCGCGGCGCTGCACCGGCACGAGCCGGGCGATCGGCCGCACGGACCCCTGCCAGCGCGTGCGCACCGCGTCCCGCAGCAGCTCCGCGAGGTGCGCGTCGCGCCCGGTCACCGTCGCGAGCGCGCGCGGGCTGAGCCGCAGCGTGTCGGCGAGCGCCGTCGACTGCCGGTCGTTGCCCTGCCAGTCGCCGGTCTCCTCCATCCGCAGATACGAGTGGATCTCCAGGCCGACGGAGCGGGCCACGTCCTCGGGCGCGAGCCCCAGCGCGAGCCGGTGCTCGCGCAAGGTCCGCGGCACGCCGATGAGTTCGCTCATGGAGCACCACAGCGCCCCCGCGAGCGCCGTGAGTTCCCCGGCGGAGGGCGCCGCGTCGCCCCGCTCCCACGCGACGATCACGTCCGGCGTGATGTGCGCGAGCCCGTAACTGGCACGCATGCCGTACGCGACGTGCCCCGGCGCCATCCCGAGCGCTTCGCGCAGACGTCGGGCGGCGGGGGCGTTGAACGGTGGGGTGGGCTGGTTGGGCATGGCCTCGTGCTGCACGGGCACAAAGTAGGGGGTCGCGGGGCGTTTGGCTACGGTCTGTACGTCCTACGTGACAAGTTGGTGTCTGTTGACGGAACTTGTCGCCCGCCCGTCTCATGCACAAGGACGAGAGCGCTCAGCCCTTCACCGCGCCGCCCAGCGCGAAACCGCCGCCGAAACGCCGCGACACCAGGACGTACAGCAGCACCACGGGCGTCGAGTAGATGATCGAGAACGCGGCGAGCTGCCCGTACACGACGGTGCCCCGGTTGCCGAAGAAGTCGTTGATGCTGACCGAGGCCGGCATCTGGTCGGGGGAGAGCAGCAGCATGAACGGGACGAAGAAGTTCCCCCACATCATCGCGAACGAGTACACGGTGACGACGGCGACCCCGGGCCCCATCAGCGGCAGCACGATCCGCACGAGCCCCTGGAAGGTGTTCGCGCCGTCCGTCCACGCGGCCTCCTCCAGTTCCTTCGGCACGCCGTCCATGAAGTTCTTCATCAGCCATACGGCGAACGGGAGCTGGGACGCGGCGAAGAAGTAGATCGTGCCCGACATCGTGTCGATCAGGTTCACCTGCACGAACAGCGCGTACACCGGGACCATCACCGCCGTGATCGGCAGACACGTCGCGAACAGCGTCGTCGTGAGGAACGGGGTGTTCAGGCGCGAGCGGTAGCGGGAGAGCGGATACGCGGCGAGCGCGGCGCAGCCGACCGTCAGCGCGGTCGCGCTGCCGCACAGGATCAGCGAGTTGAGCAGCGGCGTGAAGGTGACATCGGGTGTGAGGACGTCGTCGAAGTTGCCGAACGTGAACTCCGAGGGCCACTTCACCCGCAGATTCGCGCCCGCGTCGAGCGAGGAGAGCACGACCCAGGCGAGCGGCAGCGAGAAGGCGAGCGCGACGAGGAGCAGCGCCGCGTCCGCCGAGAGTCGTCTACGGATCCGGGTCTTCACTCAGTCCTCCGTGCGCAGCAGCCGCATGTACACCAGTGAGAACAGGGAGCCGACCACGAGCAGCAGCAGCGCGACCGCGGTGCCGTAGCCGATCATGCTCTTCTGGAAGGCCTGCTCGTACATGAACAGGGGCAGGGTCTGGCTGTGATTGCCGGGCCCGCCCCTCGTCATCACCCAGATCAGTCCGAAGACCGACAGGGTCTGAAGGGTGTTCAGCATCAGGTTCGTGCCGATGGAGCGGCGGATCATCGGCAGCGTGATGTGCCACAGGCGCTGCCAGGCGTTGGCCCCGTCCACCTCGGCGGACTCGGTGACCTCCGTCGGGATCTCGGAGAGCGCCGCCGAGTACACGAGCATCGAGAAGGCGGTGCCGCGCCACACGTTCGCGAACGACACCGCCAGGATCGGCAGGGTGAACAGCCAGTTCTGGCCGGGCAGTTGGAGCCAGTCGAGAATCGCGTTGAGGGTGCCCTCGCGGCGGAAGAACGCGTACAGCAGAAACCCGGCGACGACCTCCGGCAGCACCCACGCCGTCACCACGACCGCCCCGGTGACCGTCCTGACCGGCTTCGACGCGCGCTGCATCAGCGCGGCGAGCGCGAGCCCCAGCGTGTTCTGGCCGACGATCGACGACAGGAACGTGAAGACGAGCGTCAGCCATACGGCGTTCAGGAACGCGTCGTCCTTGAACGCCGCAGTGAAGTTGTCGAAGCCGACGAACGACGACTCCGCCTGCCCGGTCAGTTGCAGATCGGTGAAGGCGATGTAGGCGCAGTACGCGATCGGTCCCGCGAGGAAGAGGGCCATGAGGACGGTCGCCGGGGCGACCGGCACGAGCCGGAGGACGGTTCTGCGGCGGGTACGGGTCACTGTGACGCTCGCTTCTCGTTCAACCCCCTTGCGCTTACGGCTTCTTGACGACCTTCCCGTCCGTCGCCGTCCTCACCTGCTCGTCGTACGTCGACGCCGCCTTGTCGACCGAGGCGTCGCCCGTCGTCACCGACTCCATCGCCTCCTGGATCGCCGTGGACACCTTCGGGTACGCGGGGTAGGCCGGCCGGTAGTGGGTGCTCGCCACCAGGTCCGTGAAGAACTTGATGCCGGGCTGCGCCTTCACGTACGCGGGGTCGGCGGCCACGTCCTTGCGGACCGCGATCCCGGAGTTGGCGATGTACCAGCGCTTCGCGTTCTCCTTCGTCTGCATCGTCTTGACGAAGTCGAAGGCCAGGTCGGGGTTGGCGGACTTGGCCGGGATCGCCCAGGTCCAGCCGCCCGACATGGAGACCTTGCCGGGGGCCTGGCCGGTTTGCGTCGGCATGTGGGCGAGGCCGAGCTTCTGGGACCACTCGGGCCACTCGTGGCCGCTGCCCTTGATCCAGTCCTGCGGCAGCCAGGAGCCGTCGAGGTTGATGCCGAGCTTGCCCTCGGGCAGCAGCTCGCCGCGCACCTGGGTGGGGAAGTTGGGGTCGAGGGCGTCGGAGACGTCGGGGCCGAGCTTCTCCTTGAAGACCGTCCGCACGAAGTTCAGGCTGTCCTTGAACGCCTTCGTGCCCGTGACCCACTTGCCCGACGCCTTGTCGTAGAGCGGGTCGGCGGTCCCCGCGCCGGTCCCGTACAGGAGCATCTGGAAGCCCTGCATCGTCGAGGCCTCACCGGCCGGCTTTCCCGTGTAGACGTTCAGCGGGGTGACGCCGGGGACCTTCCTCTTGATGGTGCGGGCCGCGTCCAGGACCTCGTCCCAGTTCTTCGGCTGCCACGGCACCTGGATCCCGGCCTTCTTCAGGATCGCCTTGTCGTACCAGAGGCCGCGGGTGTCGGTGCCGTCCGGAACCCCGTACGTCTTCCCGTCCCTGGCCTTCGCCGCGGTCTTCGCCGTGTCGATGAACTGGCCCCAGTCCGGCCACTTGTCCAGATAGGAGTCGAGGGGCTTCAGATAGCCGCTGGCGATGTCGGAGTTGATGAGGAAGGTGTCCTCGTAGACGAGGTCGGGCGCCGTCCTGGGGGAGCGGAGCATCTGCTGGAGCTTGGTGTAGTACTCCGCGTCCGGCGCCTTGATCGGGACGAACTCCACCTTCTTGCCGGGGTTCGCCTTCTCGAACTCCTTCTTCATCGCGGCCAGGTAGTCGTCCATGACCTTGACCTTGTTGTCCGTGGACTGCTTGAAGGAGACCTTGATGGTGTCCGAGTCGCTTCCGGAGCCGCCGCCGCAGGCGGTGAGCGTCGCGGCGGCCAGCAGACCGGTGACGGTGAGGATCGGGGCGGTGGGACGCACGGGCACGACCTCCTACGGAGCAGCGCGGGCTTCGTTGCCTCGCGTGGCTGCCGTGAAGGTATGAGCGGCGGCGATCAGGGTCAATGGGTGATGCAAGTTAGGCAAAGCTAAGCCAAGTTGGTCTCCGGGTGGCGTCGCCGTGGCCCTCGTCGCGGGCGAGGACGCCGTGACGTGGTTCGGCGTACGGAAATAGCGCATACGCCTACTTCCAGGTGTAGACGAGCTCCGGCCGGCCCACCTGCCCGTACTGCGGGCTGCGCACGGCAAGGCCGGAGTCGACCAGATGCTCCAGGTAGCGGCGGGCCGTGATCCGCGAGATGCCCACGGTCTCCGCGGCGGCGGCCGCCGTCAGGCCCTCGGGCGCCTCCCGCAGCGTCTGCGTGACGCGTTCGAGGGTGGGCGCGCTCAGCCCCTTGGGCAGCGCGGCGGGCGCCGGCGAACGCAGGGTCGCGATCGCCCGGTCGACCTCGTCCTGCCCGGACGCCTCGCCGGTCGTCGCGCGGTACTCGGCGTAGCGCACGAGCCGGTCCCGCAGCGTGGCGAACGTGAACGGCTTCAGCACGTACTGCACGACCCCGAGCGACACGCCCTCCCGGACCACCGCGAGGTCGCGCGCGGACGTGACCGCGACGACATCCGCCTGATGCCCGGCCGCGCGCAGCGAACGGGCGAGGGAGAGGCCGTGGCCGTCCGGCAGGTGCAGGTCGAGCAGGAGCAGGTCCACGGGGTTCCGGTCCAGGAACCGCCGGGCCTGCGCCGCCGAGTGCACCTTCCCCACGGCCGTGAACCCGGGAACCCGCCCCACGTACAGCGCATGCGCATCCGCCGCGACGGGGTCGTCCTCGACGACGAGAACCCGGATGGAGCGGTCGACGTCACTCATGGGCTCCCCTTCCTGCGCCCCCGACCGTACCGACACTCCCAACCCCACTGGAGCCTGCCCTATCGGCTCCGGCTGGGCCCGCGCTGTCGGCTCCGCCTGGACTCGTCGTGTCGGCTCCGGCTGGGTCTGCGCTGTTGGCTCCGCTTGGGCCTGCCGTGTCGGCTCCGCCGGAGCCTGCATTCTCAGCCCTGTCGGACCCCGTCCTGTCGGCCACGCCGGAGCCCGTCCTGTCGGTCCCGCTGGGGTCTGCATTTTCAGCCCCGCCGGCGATTGAGGCGCGGGGTCCGGGGCAGAGCCCCGCGGCCGTAACCCCCTCCGGCGCCGAGGACTCGGGGCTCCGCCCCGGACCCCGCTGCTCAAAGGCCGCAGGGGCTGAACCGCCAATCGGCACCCGAACCGTGAACTCCGCGCCCCCCTCCACCGCCCGCCCCAGATCCAGCACGCCCCCACACCGCGCCAACGCCTGCCGCACCAACGCGAGACCGAGCCCCCGCCCACCCGCCACCCCGGAGGGCTTCGGCTTGGTCGACCACCCCCGCTCGAAGACGGCGTCGACGTGCTCCGGATCGACCCCGGGCCCCGTGTCCGCCACCCGCAACAACAACACGTCGTCCTCGGCCCGCGCGGTCACCGTGACCCGCGCCCCGGGCGACCCCTGCGCCGCGTCGACCGCGTTGTCGACGAGATTGCCGAGCACGGTGACCAGGTCACGCGCGGGCAGCGCCTGCGGCAGCAGCCCGTCGTCGATCCGGGTGTCGTCCGACACCACCAGCTCCACCCCGTGCTCATTGGCCTGCGCCGCCTTCCCGAGGAGCAGCGCCGCCAGCACCGGCTCGTTCACCGCGCCCACGACCTGATCGGTCAGCGCCTGCGCCAGCTCCAGCTCCGCGGTCGCGAACTCCACCGCCTCGTCCGCCCGGTCCAGCTCGATCAGCGAGACGACCGTGTGCAGCCGGTTCGCCGCCTCGTGCGCCTGCGACCTGAGCGCCCGCGTGAACCCCCGCTCGGAGTCCAACTCGCCCATCACGGCCTGTAGTTCGGTGTGGTCCCTGAGCGTGACGACCGTGCCGCGCCGGTCCCCGCTCGCCACCGGCGACGTATTGACGACCACGACCCGGTCGACCGTCAGATGCACCTCGTCGACCCGCGGCTCGGCGGCCAGCAACGCCCCCGTCAGCGGCGCCGGCAGCCCCAGCTCGGCCACGGACCGCCCCACCACGTCGTCGCCGACCCCGAGAAGGGCCCGCGCCCCGTCGTTGATCAGCGCGACCCGCCGCTGCCCGTCCAGCATCACGAGCCCTTCGCGCACCGCGTGCAGCGCGGCCTGGTGATAGGCGTGCATCCGGCTCAGCTCGGTGGCGTTCATCCCGTGCGTGTGCCGACGCAGACGGGCGTTTATGACGTACGTACCGATACCGCCCAGCACCAGCGCGGCGAGCGCGACCCCCGCCACGGCGAGCACCTGCCCCTGCGCCTGAGCGGTGATGACATCGATCGTGATGCCGGCGCTGACGAGCCCGACGATCCTGTGCCGCCCCTCGTCGTACACGGGCGTGACCACCCGCACCGAGGGCCCGAGCGTCCCCGTGTACGTCTCCGAGAACGTGTGTCCCTTCAGGGCCGGCCCGATGTGCCCGAGGTAGCGCTCCCCGATCTGCCGCTCGTCGGGATGCGTCCAGCGAATCCCGTCCGGATCCATGATCGTCACGAAGTCGACCCCGGTGTGCCGCTGCACCTCGCGCGCGTACGGCTGCAAGGCCCCGGTCGGATCCACGGCACCCGAGGCCGCCTCGCGCACGGACCGCGCGTCGGCCACGGCCCGCGCCGTGGCCGTGGCCTGGCGCCGCGCGCTGCTCTCCGCCTGCCCCCGGTCACTGACGTACGTGAAGAGCGCACACCCCGCCACGACGACGGCCACCAGCACGACCTGCATCGCGAAGAGCTGGCCGGCGAGGCTGCGGGGACGGGGGAGGCGCATGAGCAACAGTCTGCCTCTTCGTATAAGCACGAACTAAATGAACGGAAGGGTGACGGTCCTCACCGGGGGGAGAGATAGTCGCCAGGATTCGCAGGACGTGAGCCGCACGACCTGGTACGCCGACGTCGTCGTCAGGAGGAACCGTGGCCGATACAGAGACCGCGAACCCAGCCGCACCAGCGAAGCGGGACCGCACTCACTATCTCTACATCGCCGTCATCGTGGCCGTGCTGCTCGGTATCGCAGTGGGCTTTGCGGTGCCCGACTTCGCCAAGGAGCTCAAGCCCATCGGCACGGGCTTCGTGAACCTGATCAAGATGATGATCTCGCCCATCATCTTCTGCACGATCGTTCTGGGCGTCGGCTCGGTCCGGAAGGCCGCGAAGATCGGCAAGGTCGGTGGCCTCGCCCTCGGCTACTTCATGGTGATGTCGGTCGTGGCCCTCGCCATCGGCCTCGTCGTCGGCAACTTCCTGCACCCCGGCGACGGCATGCACCTCACCGAGGCCGTGAAGGGCGCCGGCCACACGGCGGCCGAGGAGGCCAACGAAGGCCCCGTCGACTTCATCCTCGGCATCATCCCGACCACCATGGTCTCCGCCTTCACCGGCGACTCGGTCCTCCAGACGCTGCTCGTCGCGCTCCTCGTCGGCTTCGCCCTCCAGGCCATGGGCCGCTCCGGCGAACCCGTCCTGCGCGGCGTCGAGCACATCCAGAAGCTCGTCTTCCGGGTCCTCGGCATGATCATGTGGGCCGCTCCGGTCGGCGCCTTCGGCGCGATGGCGGCGGTGATCGGCGAAACCGGCGTCGATGCCCTCAAGGCCCTCGCCACGATCATGGTCGGCTTCTACGTCACGTGCGCCCTGTTCGTCGGCATCGTGCTCGCGGCGATCATGCGCCTGGCGACCGGCTTCAACATCTTCTCGCTGCTCAAGTACCTGGGCCGAGAGTTCCTCCTCATCCTCTCGACCTCCTCCTCCGAGTCGGCGCTGCCGCGCCTGATCGCGAAGATGGAGCACCTGGGAGTGAGCCGTCCGGTCGTCGGCATCACCGTCCCGACCGGCTACTCCTTCAACCTCGACGGCACCATGATCTACCTGACCATGGCGTCCATCTTCATCTCCGACGCCATGGACCAGCCGATGTCCGTCGGCCAGCAGATCGGTCTGCTCCTCTTCATGATGATCGCGTCGAAGGGCGCGGCGGGCGTCTCCGGTTCCGGTGTCGCCGTCCTCGCCTCGGGCCTCCAGTCCCACAAGCCGGGCCTGGTCGACGGCGTCGGCCTGATCATCGGCATCGACCGCTTCATGAGCGAGGCCCGCGCCCTCACCAACTTCGCGGGCAACGCGGTGGCGACCCTGCTGATCGGTACGTGGACCGGAGAGGTCGACCGGGACCGCGTGAAGCGGGTCCTCGCCGGCGAGATCCCCTTCGACGAGCGCACGCTGCTGGACTCCGGCGCTGCCTCCGACTCCTCCGACGCCGACTCGGACGTTCCGACGCCGCGCGACGGCGGGGCGAAGGAGCCGGTCGGGGCCTGATCCCCCAGCGCTTCCACGAGGCGGGGCCCGGTGCGATACGTCGCACCGGGCCCCGCTTTTGTGTCACGGGGGCAGGTGGCGTAGAGTCCTTCGAGTTGCCCACAGGGCGGCACCCCCCCAACCACTCGCACGATCTCCCGACCGGGATTCTATTCGGCATGCCCGAATTCAATTCCGAACCCCCGATTCGCTCGGGGGCCGGGAATCCGCTAATGTTTGGGACGTCGGAACGGCCCAACAGCCGGGAAGACAAGCCCCCCTGACTGGGAATCAGGCCCGAAAGGATCTGATAGAGTCGGACTCGCCGGAAAGCCGAAAGGCCGGAAAGCGGAGCGGAACCGAGGAAAACGGGCCGGGAAACGGTCTGATAGAGTCGGAAACGCAAAACAGCAAGAACAAAAGCAAGACCGAAGGGAAGCGCCCGGAGGAAAGCCCGAGAGGGTGAGTACAAAGGAAGCGTCCGTTCCTTGAGAACTCAACAGCGTGCCAAAAATCAACGCCAAAATTTGTTGATACCCCGTCTCCAGCATCCGCTGGGACGAGGTTCCTTTGAAAAGTCCTGCCGGTCATTGGCTGGTAGGCGCACAGCGAGGACGCTGTGAACGGTCGGATTATTCCTCCGGCCGTTCCGCTCTCGTGTGTGTCACCGGGATATCCCGGAAACATTCACGGAGAGTTTGATCCTGGCTCAGGACGAACGCTGGCGGCGTGCTTAACACATGCAAGTCGAACGATGAAGCCCTTCGGGGTGGATTAGTGGCGAACGGGTGAGTAACACGTGGGCAATCTGCCCTTCACTCTGGGACAAGCCTTGGAAACGAGGTCTAATACCGGATAACACTCCCATTCTCCTGGATGGGGGTTAAAAGCTCCGGCGGTGAAGGATGAGCCCGCGGCCTATCAGCTTGTTGGTGAGGTAATGGCTCACCAAGGCGACGACGGGTAGCCGGCCTGAGAGGGCGACCGGCCACACTGGGACTGAGACACGGCCCAGACTCCTACGGGAGGCAGCAGTGGGGAATATTGCACAATGGGCGAAAGCCTGATGCAGCGACGCCGCGTGAGGGATGACGGCCTTCGGGTTGTAAACCTCTTTCAGCAGGGAAGAAGCGAAAGTGACGGTACCTGCAGAAGAAGCGCCGGCTAACTACGTGCCAGCAGCCGCGGTAATACGTAGGGCGCAAGCGTTGTCCGGAATTATTGGGCGTAAAGAGCTCGTAGGCGGCTTGTCACGTCGATTGTGAAAGCTCGGGGCTTAACCCCGAGTCTGCAGTCGATACGGGCTAGCTAGAGTGTGGTAGGGGAGATCGGAATTCCTGGTGTAGCGGTGAAATGCGCAGATATCAGGAGGAACACCGGTGGCGAAGGCGGATCTCTGGGCCATTACTGACGCTGAGGAGCGAAAGCGTGGGGAGCGAACAGGATTAGATACCCTGGTAGTCCACGCCGTAAACGGTGGGCACTAGGTGTGGGCAACATTCCACGTTGTCCGCGCCGCAGCTAACGCATTAAGTGCCCCGCCTGGGGAGTACGGCCGCAAGGCTAAAACTCAAAGGAATTGACGGGGGCCCGCACAAGCAGCGGAGCATGTGGCTTAATTCGACGCAACGCGAAGAACCTTACCAAGGCTTGACATACACCGGAAACGTCTGGAGACAGGCGCCCCCTTGTGGTCGGTGTACAGGTGGTGCATGGCTGTCGTCAGCTCGTGTCGTGAGATGTTGGGTTAAGTCCCGCAACGAGCGCAACCCTTGTTCTGTGTTGCCAGCATGCCCTTCGGGGTGATGGGGACTCACAGGAGACCGCCGGGGTCAACTCGGAGGAAGGTGGGGACGACGTCAAGTCATCATGCCCCTTATGTCTTGGGCTGCACACGTGCTACAATGGCCGATACAATGAGCTGCGATACCGCAAGGTGGAGCGAATCTCAAAAAGTCGGTCTCAGTTCGGATTGGGGTCTGCAACTCGACCCCATGAAGTTGGAGTTGCTAGTAATCGCAGATCAGCATTGCTGCGGTGAATACGTTCCCGGGCCTTGTACACACCGCCCGTCACGTCACGAAAGTCGGTAACACCCGAAGCCGGTGGCCCAACCCCTTGTGGGAGGGAGCTGTCGAAGGTGGGACTGGCGATTGGGACGAAGTCGTAACAAGGTAGCCGTACCGGAAGGTGCGGCTGGATCACCTCCTTTCTAAGGAGCATCTAGGCCGCCAAACTTGTTTGGTGGTCCAGGGCCATTACGTCGGCACACGTTCGACGGTGGTTGCTCATGGGTGGAACGTTGATTATTCGGCACGGTCAGGATGAGGACTGTTAGTACTGCTTCGGCGTGGAACACAGAGCTTCAACTGAACGTGTCGGGCACGCTGTTGGGTGTCTGAAGGTACGGGCTGTAGAGCCTGATCCTTCAGTGCCGGCCCCAGTGCACTCGAACCGGAAGGTTTGGGGTGATGGGTGGTTGGTCGTTGTTTGAGAACTGCACAGTGGACGCGAGCATCTGTGGCCAAGTTTTTAAGGGCGCACGGTGGATGCCTTGGCACCAGGAACCGATGAAGGACGTGGGAGGCCACGATAGTCCCCGGGGAGTCGTCAACCAGGCTTTGATCCGGGGGTTTCCGAATGGGGAAACCCGGCAGTCGTCATGGGCTGTCACCCGCTGCTGAATATATAGGCAGTGTGGAGGGAACGCGGGGAAGTGAAACATCTCAGTACCCGCAGGAAGAGAAAACAACCGTGATTCCGGGAGTAGTGGCGAGCGAAACCGGATGAGGCCAAACCGTATACGTGTGAGACCCGGCAGGGGTTGCGTGTGCGGGGTTGTGGGATCTCTCTTTTACGGTCTGCCGGCCGTGAGACGAGTAAGAAACCGTTGATGTAGACGAAGGACATGCGAAAGGTCCGGCGTAGAGGGTAAGACCCCCGTAGTCGAAACGTTAGCGGCTCGTTTGAGAGACACCCAAGTAGCACGGGGCCCGAGAAATCCTGTGTGAATCTGGCGGGACCACCCGTTAAGCCTAAATATTCCCTGGTGACCGATAGCGGATAGTACCGTGAGGGAATGGTGAAAAGTACCGCGGGAGCGGAGTGAAATAGTACCTGAAACCGTGTGCCTACAAGCCGTGGGAGCGTCGCTGTATGTGCTTGCACATGCAGTCGTGACTGCGTGCCTTTTGAAGAATGAGCCTGCGAGTTTGCGGTGTGTTGCGAGGTTAACCCGTGTGGGGAAGCCGTAGCGAAAGCGAGTCCGAACAGGGCGACATAGTAGCGCGCTCAAGACCCGAAGCGGAGTGATCTAGCCATGGGCAGGTTGAAGCGGAGGTAAGACTTCGTGGAGGACCGAACCCACCAGGGTTGAAAACCTGGGGGATGACCTGTGGTTAGGGGTGAAAGGCCAATCAAACTCCGTGATAGCTGGTTCTCCCCGAAATGCATTTAGGTGCAGCGTCGTGTGTTTCTTGCCGGAGGTAGAGCACTGGATAGGCGATGGGCCCTACCGGGTTACTGACCTTAGCCAAACTCCGAATGCCGGTAAGTGAGAGCACGGCAGTGAGACTGTGGGGGATAAGCTCCATGGTCGAGAGGGAAACAGCCCAGAGCATCGACTAAGGCCCCTAAGCGTACGCTAAGTGGGAAAGGATGTGGAGTCGCAGAGACAACCAGGAGGTTGGCTTAGAAGCAGCCACCCTTGAAAGAGTGCGTAATAGCTCACTGGTCAAGTGATTCCGCGCCGACAATGTAGCGGGGCTCAAGCGTACCGCCGAAGTCGTGTCATTGCAGCTATAGGGCCAACGCCCGCTGTGATGGGTAGGGGAGCGTCGTGTGCCGGGTGAAGCAGCACCGGAAGGTAGTTGTGGACGGTTCACGAGTGAGAATGCAGGCATGAGTAGCGATACACACGTGAGAAACGTGTGCGCCGATTGACTAAGGGTTCCTGGGTCAAGCTGATCTGCCCAGGGTAAGTCGGGACCTAAGGCGAGGCCGACAGGCGTAGTCGATGGATAACCGGTTGATATTCCGGTACCCGCTGTGACGCGAAAGACATCGAATCCAGTGATGCTAAGGCCGTGAAGCCGTTCCGGACCCTTCGGGGAATGGAAAGTGGTGGAGCCGCCGGCCCAAGCTGGTAGTAGGTGAGCGATGGGGTGACGCAGGAAGGTAGTCCAGCCCGGGCGATGGTAGTCCCGGGGTAAGGGTGTAGGGCGCTGTCCAGGTAAATCCGGACAGCTTGTGCCTGAGACCTGATGCCGAGCCGATTGTGGTGAAGTGGATGATCCTATGCTGTCGAGAAAAGCCTCTAGCGAGTTTCATGGCGGCCCGTACCCTAAACCGACTCAGGTGGTCAGGTAGAGAATACCGAGGCGTTCGGGTGAACTATGGTTAAGGAACTCGGCAAAATGCCCCCGTAACTTCGGGAGAAGGGGGGCCATTCCTGGTGATGAGTCTTGCACTCTGAGCTGGGGGTGGCCGCAGAGACCAGCGAGAAGCGACTGTTTACTAAAAACACAGGTCCGTGCGAAGCCGTAAGGCGATGTATACGGACTGACGCCTGCCCGGTGCTGGAACGTTAAGGGGACCGGTTAGTCACATTTCGGTGTGGCGAAGCTGAGAACTTAAGCGCCAGTAAACGGCGGTGGTAACTATAACCATCCTAAGGTAGCGAAATTCCTTGTCGGGTAAGTTCCGACCTGCACGAATGGCGTAACGACTTCTCGACTGTCTCAACCATAGGCCCGGTGAAATTGCACTACGAGTAAAGATGCTCGTTTCGCGCAGAAGGACGGAAAGACCCCGGGACCTTTACTACAGTTTGATATTGGTGTTCGGTTCGGCTTGTGTAGGATAGGTGGGAGACTGTGAAGCGGCCACGCCAGTGGTTGTGGAGTCGTCGTTGAAATACCACTCTGGTCGTGCTGGATGTCTAACCTGGGTCCGTGATCCGGATCAGGGACAGTGTCTGATGGGTAGTTTAACTGGGGCGGTTGCCTCCCAAAGGGTAACGGAGGCGCCCAAAGGTTCCCTCAGCCTGGTTGGTAATCAGGTGTTGAGTGTAAGTGCACAAGGGAGCTTGACTGTGAGACCGACGGGTCGAGCAGGGACGAAAGTCGGGACTAGTGATCCGGCGGTGGCTTGTGGAAGCGCCGTCGCTCAACGGATAAAAGGTACCCCGGGGATAACAGGCTGATCTTCCCCAAGAGTCCATATCGACGGGATGGTTTGGCACCTCGATGTCGGCTCGTCGCATCCTGGGGCTGGAGTCGGTCCCAAGGGTTGGGCTGTTCGCCCATTAAAGCGGTACGCGAGCTGGGTTTAGAACGTCGTGAGACAGTTCGGTCCCTATCCTCTGTGCGCGTAGGAATATTGAGAAGGGCTGTCCCTAGTACGAGAGGACCGGGACGGACGAACCTCTGGTGTGCCAGTTGTCCTGCCAAGGGCATGGCTGGTTGGCTACGTTCGGAAAGGATAACCGCTGAAAGCATCTAAGCGGGAAGCCTGCTTCGAGATGAGTATTCCCACCCCCTCGAGGGGTTAAGGCTCCCAGTAGACGACTGGGTTGATAGGCCAGATCTGGAAGCACCGCAAGGTGTGGAGGTGACTGGTACTAATAGGCCGAGGGCTTGTCCTCAGTTGCTCGCGTCCACTGTGTTGGTTCTGAAACCACGAACAACCGTCGTAGCCATGTGCCACGGCTCCGGTTGACAGTTTCATAGTGTTTCGGTGGTCATAGCGTGAGGGAAACGCCCGGTTACATTCCGAACCCGGAAGCTAAGCCTCACAGCGCCGATGGTACTGCAGGGGGGACCCTGTGGGAGAGTAGGACGCCGCCGAACTAATTTTAGAGAAAAGCCCCGTGCCATTGGCACGGGGCTTTTCTGCGTTTTCTACTGGGTTGAAATCCGGAGGCAGGCCCGCAATTCCTCGACCGCCTCAGGAGCCCCGGTGACTCGCACCTTCGAGGTCTCCTCGGCGTCCGCCCGGTTCCAGAGCTCGCGCAGCAGTGCCGTCGGCGTGCCGCTCAGGGTGACGTCGGCAGAGCTTCCCGCTTCGCCGTCCTCGACCGTGAAAGAGGGTTCGGCCCCCGTACGGATCCGCCACGTCGCGCCCTTCCCGGTCTCCGCGCGTACCTCGTACGTCCGGCCCGGGGACGCGGCCAGTGGCTCCCGGAAATAGTCGGACCACTCGGTGACCGCGTAAGCGGTGAACACCTTGAGGAGTTCGTCGATACCGTCGACGGCGAGGTCGTCCGGGACCGCGGTGACCGGTCCGCCGGCCGCGAGTTCGGCGTCGATGCGGTGGATGACCGTCTCCTGTGCCATGCGGCGGATCCAGAAGCCGACGGTCTGGTCCGGGGCGTACCAGGTGCCCGACGGGTCCGCCGGGTTCCGTGCCTCGATGGACGTCCGCAGTTCGGTGTACGCGCGGTGCAGGAGGGCGAAGGGCTCCTCGTCGGACGTGCCCTTCGGCGGCCACTCGGGTTCGGAGCCCGGAGCGGCCGCCACAATGGCCTCTGTCTTGTGTGCGTAGACCTGGCCGACATGGCGCACCAGGTCGGTGGCGGTCCAGCCGGGGCAGCTCGGGACCTGTGCCGTCGGGTCCTGCGCGGCGGCGGCCTCGAGCCGCTCGAAGTCGGCGGCCAGGCAGTCGAGATACCGGGCGACGGACAAGGTGGTGCCTGCATCGTGGCTCATGGACGCAACGTAGCGGCAGGCACTGACAATTGGCCGGGGATGTGCGGCCCGTCAGGTCAGGAGGCCTCCCGTTCCACCGGCAGCCACAGTTCGGCGTCCGCCGTCGTGCCGTCCGGGGACATCCGGGTGCGGAGGATCTCCGGGCCCGGGCGGGTGCGGTACGGGTTGGCGGGGAACCACTCCGCGTACACCGTCGCCCAGAGGGCCTGGATGGCCTCCGGGGCCGGGCCCGACGTGGTGAAGACGGCCCAGGTGCCGGCGGGCACGGGGAGCACCGTGGCGCCCGCGGGGGCCGGTGCGTCCGGGCCGGCCACCACCCCGTGGTAGTAGTCGAGTTCGCTGCCCTCGGCGCGGCCGGGGTCCAGGTCGTCGCAGACCGCGACGATGCCCTCAGGGTCCTCACCGGAAGCCTTCGACAACTGCTCCAGGGCCGAGACGGTTTCCGGCGCGACGGAGCGGACGAAGTCGATGATCGCCCGGTTCGGGCCCAGGTGGATCAGGGGGACCCGGGCCTTCGGGCCGACGACGCTGAAGTCGGGGCGGTCCACTACGCGGTAGCGCATGCTGCTGTTCCCTTCGACGGTGAGCCGGAAGGAGAGGCGGGGCTGGGAGACCAGGGCCGGTTTCGTGCGGCGGGCCTCGCCGGGGCCGACCCCGTGCAGGGCACGGAACGCCCGGGCGAACGCCTCGCCCGAGCCGTACCCGTAGCGCACGGCGATGGTCAGGAGCGGCTCCTGGCCGGCGAGGACCTCGGCGCCCGCCACCGTGAGCCTGCGCCGCCGGACGTACTCCGACAGCGGCATGCCCGCGAGCGCCGAGAACATCCGGCGCAGGTGGTACTCGGACGTGGTGGCGATGCGCGCCAGTTCCGCGATGTCCAGGGGCTCGTCGAGGCGCAGCTCGACGTGGTCCATGACCTGGTTGAGTCGGTCGAGCAACCTGGCCTCTCCTCTCCGGTTCCTGCTGCTTTCCGGTGCTGCTGTTGACGTCTTGAACGCTAGGCGCGGTGGCCCGGGGCGGACCCGACATCCTGTGCCCGATCAAGTCGGCTGTACGGGCTTGGACAGCTGAGTACATGAGCTGAGTACGCGCACTCAGGTAGGGGAACGGCTGTCCGCCTTGGATGGAGACATGATCTCCGAACTCGTGGACGACTCCGTCGCACCGCCCGCGCCGCGTCCCCGGTCGTGGGTCGCTCCCCTGGTGTCCAGTGTGATCACGCTGCCCGCCGCGCTCCTCGCGTACGGGGCCGCCGCGGCCTCGCAGAAGTGGCCCTTCACCGTCTTCGGCTGGGGCCTGACGGTCGCGCTCCTCACGCTCGCCACCGCCTGGCTGCTGCCGTGGGAGGAACGGTTCGTGGCCCGCAGGCGGGGGTTCTCGGTGGCGGCGCCGTTCGCCGTCATGGCGGCGTTCGCGCTGTACCTCGTGCTCGTCGACTGGCCTTGACGTCAGCGGCAAGGTCTAACGTCTCCCGTATGCGCATCGGAGAGCTCGCCGCCCGCGCCGGTACGACGACGCGGGCGCTCAGGTACTACGAGTCGCGGGGGCTGCTGCCCGCGCGGCGCGGCGGCAACGGCTACCGGACGTACGACGAGGACGATCTGCGGGCCCTGCGGCAGATCCGCACGCTCCAGGACTTCGGGTTCGACCTGGAGGAGACCCGGCCGTTCGTCGAGTGCCTGCGGGCCGGTCACCCGGAGGGCGACTCGTGTCCGGCGTCGGTGGCCGTGTACCGGAGCAAGGTCGCCGAACTCGATGCGCTGATCGGCGAGTTGACCGCCGTGCGCGAGACCGTCGGCGCGCAGTTGGCGCGCGCCGAGCTGGCCATGGAGGCGCTGGCCGCGTCGCAGGAGACGGAGCCGCGCTGCGAACTAGGGGAGACAGGATGACGTTGCGTGGAGTGAGTGACGCGGACTTCGATGAGCAGGTGCTGCGGGCACAGCGGCCGGTGCTCGTGGAGTTCACCGCGCGGTGGTGCGGACCCTGCCGGCAGCTGGGGCCCGTGCTCGAGTCGATCGCCGAGGAGGAGCGGGAGCGGCTCGACGTCGTGGCCGTCGATGTCGATGTCAGTCCGGAGGCGGCCGTGAAGTACCAGGTGCTCGGGACGCCCACGCTCATGGTCTTCAAGGACGGTGAGCCGGTGTGGTCGCGCGTCGGGGCGCGGTCCAAGCGGAAGCTGCTGGAGGAACTGGCCGAGCTTCCGTAACCCTCGAACTCCCGCAATTGGAATTCGGCCCCGCCCGGGGTATATTCGGTGTTTCTGTGTGCCCACAGAAAAGGCCCCACAGTGGGGGCCAACAAAAACCACGGTACCGGGCAGGGAGTTGTTTTGTCAAGCCGGGACAGCCTGGAATTGCAGAAAGAGCAGGAATACATCGACGCGCTCTACAGGCGCGTCGATGAGCTGCGTGGCGTCGCCGCGGACTCCGTCCGGGATGCGATCACCCCGGTGGGAAGCGGCCAGCAGGCGCTCCTCGAGCGGGACCTGTTGGTCGTCGAGCGCTCGGGGCTGCTCGCCGCGTTGAATGCGGTGGAGGGGTCGCTCTGCTTCGGTCGAATTGACCTCAAGGGCGACGACGATCAAGAACTCGGTGTGGCGCATCACATCGGCCGTATCGGAATTCGCGCCGACGACTCCGAGCGCACGCCGATGCTGATCGACTGGCGGGCGCCCGTCGCCCGGCCTTTCTATCTCGCCACCGGTCATACGCCGATGGGTCTGCGCAGGCGCCGCCACCTCACGTTCGACGGGCGCACGGTCACCGAGCTGCACGACGAGATCCTCGACCTCGACGACTCGGAGCGCACCGGGTACGAGGACCCCACCGGCGACGCCGTGCTGCTCGCCGCCCTGAACTCGGCGCGCACCGGCCGCATGGGCGACATCGTGCAGACGATCCAGGCCGAGCAGGACCGCATCATCCGCCACCCGCACCCCGGCGTACTCGTCGTCGAGGGCGGCCCCGGCACCGGCAAGACGGCCGTCGCGCTGCACCGCGCCGCGTTCCTGCTGTACGAGCAGCGGGAGCTGCTCGCTAAGCGGGCCGTGCTGATCGTCGGCCCGAACCCGGCCTTCCTGCGGTACATCAGCGAGGTGCTGCCCGGACTCGGCGAGACCGGAGTGCTGCTCTCGACCGTCGGCGAGCTCTTCCCGGGCGTGCGCGCCACGCTCAAGGACACGCCGCGCGCGGCCACCGTGAAGGGCTCGGCCGCCATGGCCGAGAGCCTCGCCATGGCCATCGAGGACCAGCAGCGGCTGCCCGAGCCCGGCGCGCCGCTGATCGTCCCGCACGACGACGGCGACCTGATCCTCGACTGGGAGATCGCCTACGAGGCCCGGCAGGCGGCCCGCGACACCAAGCTGCCGCACAACCTCGCCCGCCCGCACTTCGCGTTCCGGGTGATCGACGCGCTCACCGAGCAGCTCACCGAGCGGATCGGCGCCGACCCCTACGGCGGCCCGAACTTCCTCGGCCCCGACGACATCGCCCAGCTCGGCAAGGCCGTCGCGTCCAGCGCCGACGTGCACGCGGCGATCGAGGAGCTGTGGCCCCAACTGACGCCGCAGGGCTTCGTCGCCGACTATCTGGCCGACCCCACCCATCTGCCGGACGAGGACGCAGATGCGATCCGCAGCGAGCGGCAGGGCGAGGGCGAGTGGACGGTCGGGGACGTGCCGCTGCTCGACGAGGCCGCCGAGCTGCTCGGGTACGACGACAGCGCCGAGCGGGCCGCCGCGGAGGCGGCGCGGCAGGAGCGGATCGCGTACGCGCAGGGCGTGCTCGACCTGTCCAAGGGCTCGGAGACGTACGAGTTCGAGGACGAGGACGAGTCGGAGGTGCTCGCCGCGCACGACATCGTGGACGCGGACCGGGTCGCCGGCTGGTACGAGGAGGAGGACCACCGCAGCGCCGCGGAGCGGGCCGCAGCCGACCGGACCTGGGCGTTCGGGCACATCATCGTCGACGAGGCGCAGGAGCTGAGCCCGATGGCGTGGCGGCTGCTCATGCGCAGGTCGCCGACGCGGTCGATGACGCTGGTCGGCGACCCCGCGCAGACCTCGGAGGAGGGCAGCGTCGGCGCGTGGGCGGACATCCTCGCGCCGTACGTCGAGGACCGCTTCGAGCACACCCGGCTCGGCGTCAACTACCGGACCCCGTCCGAGATCATGGACGTCGCGGCGGCGGTGCTGCGGGACTCCCACCCCGAGTACGAGGCGCCGTCATCGGTGCGCTCGACCGGGGAGCGGCCGTGGGCACTGCGCGCGGACGACGTCGTGGAGGCCACGGCCAAGGCAGCCGTCGAGCGGATCCCGGAGGAGGGGCGGCTCGCGGTGATCGCGCCTCGGCGGCTCCACGAAGGGCTGGCCGCCCGGCTGCCCGGAGTCGTCGCTGGGGGTGAGCCCGACCTCACGCGGCATCTGGTGCTGCTCGATCCGCGGCAGGCCAAGGGCCTGGAGTTCGACCGGGTGATCGTGGTCGAGCCGGGGGAGTTCGGGGTGAGCGATCTGTATGTGGCGCTCACGCGGGCGACGCAGGACCTGGGTGTGGTGCATGCGGGGGAGTTGCCGGAGGCGTTGGGGGCGGCGTTGCGGTAGGCCGCGTCGGGGTGGGGCGTGTTGATTCCCCCACCCCGCCCCTTCCCGGAACCGGGGGCTTCGCCCCCTGGACCCCCCTAAAAGATTGCGCAGTTCCCCGCGCCCCTGGGGATCAGGGGCGTAGCCACACCGTTGCCAGGGGCGGCAGTGTGAGGGTGATGGTCGCCGGGCGGCCGTGGGTCGGTTCGGAGATCGGTTTGATCGGGTCCCGGTTCGTCACGTCGCCGCCGCCGTAGCGTCCGGCGTCCGTGTTGAGGATCTCGTGCCACGCCGGGATGTCTTCGGGGACGCCCAGGCGGTACTCGTGCCGGACGACCGGCGAGAAGTTCGACACGGACAGCAGCGGGGTGCCGTCCGCGGCGTGGCGGAGGAACGCGAAGACGTTGTCCTCCGCCGCGTCGCCCGCGATCCAGGAGAAGCCCGCCGGGTCGGTGTCCCGCTCCCACAGGGCGGGTGCCGCCCGGTACAGGGTGTTGAGATCGCGTACGAGGTCGCGCACGCCCCGGTGGTCGGGCTCGGCGCCGTACGCGGGGTCGAGCAGCCACCAGTCGGGGCCGTGGGCCTCGGACCATTCGGCGCCCTGGGCGAACTCCTGGCCCATGAAGAGGAGTTGCTTGCCGGGGTGGGCCCACATGAAGCCCAGGTAGGCGCGGTGGTTGGCGCGTTGCTGCCACCAGTCGCCGGGCATCTTGGAGACGAGTGAGCGTTTGCCGTGCACGACCTCGTCGTGGGAGATGGGCAGGACGTAGTTCTCGCTGTACGCGTACACCATCGAGAACGTCATGTCGTTGTGGTGGAACTTTCGGTGCACCGGTTCGTGGCTCATGTAGGCGAGGGAGTCGTGCATCCAGCCCATGTTCCATTTCAGGCCGAAGCCGAGACCGCCGAAGCCGCCGGGCCCGATGTGGTGGGTGGCGCGGGTGACGCCGTCCCAGGCCGTCGACTCCTCGGCGATCGTGACGACGCCCGGCACCTGCCGGTACAGGGTCGCGTTCATCTCTTGGAGGAAGGCGACGGCGTCGAGGTTCTCGCGGCCGCCGAACCGGTTCGGGGTCCACTGGCCGTCCTCGCGCGAGTAGTCGAGGTAGAGCATCGAGGCGACCGCGTCGACCCGCAGGCCGTCGATGTGGAACTCCTGGCACCAGTACAGGGCGTTGGCCACCAGGAAGTTGCGGACCTCCTTGCGGCCGTAGTCGAATTCCAGGGTGCCCCAGTCGGGGTGCGCGGCGCGCAGCGGGTCCTCGTGCTCGTACAGCGGGCGCCCGTCGAACTCCGCGAGCGCCCAGTCGTCGCGCGGGAAGTGGGCGGGGACCCAGTCCATCAGGACGCCGATGCCGGCCTGGTGCAGGGCGTCGATCAGGTGCTTGAAGTCGTCGGGGCTGCCCAGGCGGGCCGTGGGCGCGTAGAAGCCGGTGACCTGGTAGCCCCAGGAGCCGCCGAAGGGGTGCTCGGCCACGGGCAGGAACTCCACGTGCGTGAACCCCAGATCCGCGACGTAGGCGGGGAGTTGCTCGGCGAGCTGGCGGTAGGTGAGGCCGGGGCGCCAGGACGGCAGGTGCAGCTCGTACACCGAGAACGGCGACGCGTGGGCGGGGTGCGCGGCCCGCCACTCCAGCCAGTCCTCATCACCCCAGACGTGGTGGGAGGCGTGCACCATCGAGGAGTTGGCCGGAGGCTCCTCGGTGCGGGTGGCCAGCGGGTCGGCGCGCATCGTCTTGCTGCCGTCGGGCCGGGTGATCTCGAACTTGTAGAGCTCGCCCTCGCCGATGTCCGGCACGAACAGCTCCCACACGCCGGACGAGCCGAGCGAGCGCATGCTGTGGGCCGCGCCGTCCCAGAAGTTGAAGGTGCCGACGACCCGGATGCCCCGGGCGTTGGGCGCCCACACCGTGAAGCGGGTGCCCTGGACCCCCTGGTGCTCCATGGGGTGTGCGCCGAGCGCGTCCCAGAGCCGTTCGTGCCGGCCCTCGGCCAGCAGGTGCAGGTCGAGGTCGCCGAGGGAGGGGAGGAGGGCGTAGGAATCCGCGATGCGCTGGGTCGTGTCGGCGTACGTGATCTCCAGTTCGTACGCGGACGGGACCTCGCGGAGCTGGAGCAGGGCGGTGAAGAACCCGTCGCCGTCGTCGTGGAGTTCGGCGTGCAGGCCCTCAGGGGTGGTGACGGCCACCTGCCGGGCGTAGGGGCGCCAGGTGCGGAAGGCGATGCCGCCGTGGGAGGCGTGCGCGCCGAGCACCGCGTGCGGGTCGTGGTGGGTCGCTGCGAGCAGCCGGGCGCGGTCGTCCGGGGGTACGGGGGCCGGAGTGGTGGTCGGGCGGCGGGTCACGGTGGGGGCCTCCTTGGGCGCCTTCGTGTGTGCGGGCCGGGTCTCGTGCGGTGCGACCTAGTCGGCGGCCAGGCGTTTCAGCGCGGCCAGGGGGACCTGGAGCCAGTCCGGCCTGTGGCGGGCCTCGTACAGGGCCTCGTAGACGGCCTTGTCCGTTTCGTAGGCGCGCAGCAGGACCGGGGCCGTACGGGGGTCGGTGCCCGTCACCTCCGCGTAGCCGTCGCAGAACGCGGCGCGGCAGGACAGCGACCAGTCGCTCTGCGGGGAGGCGTAGTCGAAGGAGCGGAGCATGCCGGCGATGTCGCGGTGGACGGGGTGCGGCAGTCGGCGTTCCGCGAGGGGGCGGGTCGGTTCGCCCTCGAAGTCGATCAGCTTCCAGGTGCCGGACGGCTCGCGCAGGCACTGGCCCAGGTGCAGGTCGCCGTGGATCCGCTGGGCCTGCCAGGTGCGGCCCTCGGCGCCGAGCTGGGCGAGTGCCTCGAAGGCGGAGCGGAGGTCGTCCACGTAGGGGAGCAGGGGCGGGACCTGCTGCGCCGTCGCCTCCAGGCGGTGCGTCATCGACTCGGCGAGCTGGTCGATGTGGGCGCGCGTGTACGTGACCGTGGGCAGCGCGCGGGCCAGGGCCGTGTGCACCTCGGCGGTGGCGCGGCCGAGGTCGCGGGCCTGCGCCGTGAAGTCCTGCTGGTTGGTGACGTGCTTGAGGGCGAGGTCCCAGCCGTCGGTCGCACCCCTGAGGAAGGGCTGGAGGAGGCCGAGCGTCGAGCGCTGCGCGGGCTGCGTACCGGCCGTCTCGAACCAGGCGACCGGCGCGGGCACCCGGTCGCAGCCCTCCCGGGCCAGGGCCAGTGGGAGTTCGAGGTCGGGGTTGATGCCGGGGACGACCCGGCGGAACAGCTTGGCGATGAGCGTGTCGCCGTACACGACCGAGGAGTTGGACTGCTCGGCCGTCAGCGGGCGGGGCGCGAGGTCGCGCGGAACCTCGCCGTGCGGGCCGCGGTGGAAGCGGAGGGCGCCGAGCGCCCCGGGTATTCGGAGCCGCTCCAGCAGGACGGCGCTGTGGCGCGGGTCCTGGAGCGCTTCGTACGCGGTGCGTCCCGCGAGCGGTCCGTGCGTGATGTGCCCGATCACGGCGGGCGCGAGATGCGGGGCCGCGGCCTCGGCGGTACCGATGAGCAGCTGGTAGCGGTCGCCGGGCCCCTCCTCGTCGGCCGGTGGCTGATGGGCGCGGACGAGGAGGTGCAACAGGGCGGCGTCCGGCAGCAGTTCGGTGACGGAGTCCAGGGTGAAGCCGGTGACGGGGCGGCCCTTGCCGGCGAACCAGCGCTGGCGCGGCAGCCATTCGCGCAGCAAGGGGTCGAGCGACATGAGCAGCTCGGTTTCTCCGGCCGTCGGGGCGGCGGCCCGGGTTGCGGCTTCCGACATGGCGTCGCGTCCTTTCCCGGATATGCGTGGAGAGTGCCCAGGTATGTCGTCGTCAGTCCTTGCGGAGGCGGAACCAGTAGAACCCGTGTCCCGCGAGGGTGAGCAGGTAGGGGAGTTCGCCGATCGCGGGGAAGCGCACGCCGCCGATCAGTTCGACCGGGTGCCGGCCGTTGAACGACTGGAGGTCCAGCTCGGTGGGCTGGGCGAAGCGGGAGAAGTTGTGCACGCACAGCACCAGGTCGTCCGCGCCGTCCTCGCCCGCGGGGGCCTCGCGCAGGAACGCGAGGACGGCCGGGTTGGAGGAGGGCAGTTCGGTGTACGAGCCGAGGCCGAACGCCGGGTTCTGCTTGCGGATCTCGATCATCCGGCGGGTCCAGTGCAGCAGCGAGGACGGGGAGGACATCGACGCCTCCACGTTCGTGACCTGGTACCCGTAGACCGGGTCCATGATCGTGGGGAGGAAGAGGCGGCCCGGATCACTGGAGGAGAAGCCGGCGTTGCGGTCCGGGGTCCACTGCATCGGGGTGCGCACCGCGTCGCGGTCGCCGAGCCAGATGTTGTCGCCCATGCCGATCTCGTCGCCGTAGTAGAGGATCGGCGTGCCGGGCAGCGACAGCAGCAGCGCGGTGAACAGCTCGATCTGGTTGCGGTCGTTGTCCAGGAGCGGGGCCAGGCGGCGGCGGATGCCGATGTTGGCGCGCATCCGCGGGTCCTTGGCGTACTCCGCGTACATGTAGTCGCGCTCTTCGTCCGTGACCATCTCCAGCGTGAGCTCGTCGTGGTTGCGCAGGAAGATGCCCCACTGGCAGCCGGCCGGGATCGGCGGGGTCTTGGCCAAAATCTCCGAGACCGGGTAGCGCGACTCGCGGCGCACCGCCATGAAGATCCGCGGCATCACCGGGAAGTGGAACGCCATGTGGCACTCGTCGCCGCCGGACGCGCTGTCGCCGAAGTAGTCGACGACGTCCTCCGGCCACTGGTTGGCCTCCGCCAGCAGCACCACGTCCGGGTACTGCGCGTCGATCTCTTTTCGGACCCGCTTGAGCATCTCGTGGGTGGCGGGCAGGTTCTCGCAGTTGGTGCCCTCCTGGGCGTACAGGTAGGGGACCGCGTCCAGGCGGAAGCCGTCGATGCCCAGGTCGAGCCAGAACCGCAGGGCGGCCAGGATCTCCTCCTGCACGGCCGGGTTCTCGTAGTTGAGGTCCGGCTGGTGGGAGAAGAACCGGTGCCAGTAGTACTGCTGGCGCACCGGATCGAACGTCCAGTTCGACGCCTCGGTGTCCACGAAGATGATCCGGGCGTCCGCGTACTGCTTGTCGTCGTCCGCCCACACGTAATAGTCGCCGTACGGGCCCTCGGGGTCCGAGCGGGACTCCTTGAACCACTCGTGCTGGTCACTCGTGTGGTTCATCACGAAGTCGATGATCACGCGCATGCCCCGCTGATGCGCCGCGTCCACGAACTCCACGAAATCGGCCAGATCACCGAACTCCGGGAGCACCGAGGTGTAGTCCGAGACGTCGTAACCGCCGTCCCTGAGCGGCGACTTGAAGAACGGCGGCAGCCAGAGGCAGTCCACCCCCAGCCACTGGAGGTAGTCCAGCTTGGCCGTGATGCCCTTGAGGTCTCCGACGCCGTCGCCGCTGCTGTCCTGGAAGGAGCGGACCAGGACCTCGTAGAAGACCGCGCGCTTGAACCAATCCGGGTCCCGGTCCTTCGCAGGGGTGTCCTCGAAGGTGTCCGGGACGGGCTCATTCATCATCATGGTGTGGGTGACCCTCCGAATCCCATGTCCCGAATGCTCCTGAGAATTCATCGCGGCGTGGCCGGTGGCGTCAGGACGAGGATGTGCGCGGGCGTGCGGCCCGGCTCTAGGCGCACATAGTTCGTCCTGCCCCAGTGGTACGTGTCGCCGGTGAGTTCGTCGTGCACCGGCACGGACGCGTGCCAGTCGAGGCCCAGGTGCGGCATGTCCAACGACACCGTCGCCTCCTGGGTGTGGTGCGGGTCGAGGTTCACGACCACCAATACCGTGTTCGATCCCCGTGCGGACGCCGTGGTTTTGGAGTACACGAGCACCGCGTCCTTGTCGGCCCGGTGGAAGTGCACGTCCCGCAGCGTGCGCAGGGCCGGGTTGCGGCGCCGGATCGCGTTGAGCGCGGTGATCAGCGGGGTGATCGTGCGGCCGTCCCGCTCGGCCGACTCCCAGTCCCGCGGCCTCAGTTGGTACTTCTCCGAGTTCAGATACTCCTCGCTTCCCGCGCGCAGCGGGGTGTTCTCGCACAGTTCGTAGCCGCTGTAGACGCCCCAGGTGGGCGAGAGCGTCGCGGCCAGCACCGCACGCAGCTCGAAGGCCGCACGGCCGCCGTCCTGCAAGAACTCGTGCAGGATGTCGGGGGTGTTCACGAAGAAGTTCGGCCGCATATAGGCGGCCGCATCGCCGCTCAACTCCTCGGCGTACTCGGTGAGTTCGCGCTTCGAATTGCGCCAGGTGAAGTACGTGTACGACTGCTGGAAGCCGACCGCGGCCAGGGTGTGCATCATCGCGGGCCGGGTGAACGCCTCCGCCAGGAAGATCACGTCCGGGTCGGTGCCGTTGATGTCGGCGATCACCTTCTCCCAGAACACCACGGGCTTGGTGTGCGGGTTGTCCACCCGGAAGATCCGCACCCCGTGCCCCATCCACAGCCGCAGGATCCGCGTCGTCTCCGCGATCAGCCCCGGCATGTCCCGGTCGAAGGCGATCGGATAGATGTCCTGGTACTTCTTCGGCGGGTTCTCCGCATACGCGATGCTGCCGTCCGGCCGGTGATGGAACCAGTCGGGATGCTTGTGCACCCACGGATGATCCGGCGAGCACTGGAGCGCGAAGTCGAGGGCCACCTCCATGCCCAGCTCCCGCGCCCGGCCCACGAAGGCGTCGAAGTCCTCGAAGGTGCCCAGGTCCGGATGGAGCGCGTCGTGACCGCCCTCGTGCGAACCGATCGCCCACGGCACCCCCACGTCAAAGGGGCCCGGGGACAGCGAGTTGTTCGGGCCCTTGCGGAAGGTCGTGCCGATCGGGTGCACCGGCGGCAGATACACCACGTCGAAGCCCATCGCCGCGATCGCCGGCAGCCGCCGCGCCGCCGTACGGAACGTGCCACTCACCGGCGGCCTCCCCGGCTCGACCACCGCCCCCTCGGACCGCGGGAAGAACTCGTACCAGGACCCGAACAGAGCCCGCTCCCGCTCCACGAGGAGGGGCAACCGGCCGCTGCGCGTGACCAGTTCGCGCAGCGGATGGCGGGCCAGGACCCGGCTCACGTCGGGGGCCAGGGCGGCGGCCAGCCGGGAGGGGGCCGGGCGCGTGGTGTCGCGGAGCGCGGCGGCGGCCCGCACGATCGTTTCGCGCAGCGGTGCGGGGGCGCTCTTCGCGGCGCGTTCGTGCAGCAACGCGCCCTCCTCCAGGACGAGTTCGGTGTCGATGCCCGCCGGAATCTTGATCTTCGCCGTGTGCCGCCACGTGGCCACCGGGTCGCCCCATGCCTCGATCCGGTACGTCCAGTGGCCGGGCTTGTCCGGGGTGACCTCGGCGCCCCAGCGGTCGGTGCCGGGGGCCAGCTCGCGCATCGGGGTCCAGGGGCCCGGCTCGCCGTCGGGCCCGCGCAGCACGACGTTCGCGGCGACGGCGTCGTGCCCCTCGCGGAACACGGTGGCCGTCACCAGGAAGGTCTCGCCGACCACGGCCTTGGCGGGCCGCCGGCCGTGGTCGACGACCGGGCGGACGTCACATATGGGGATGCGGCCCATGGTGGCGCGTGGTGTCGTGGGCGTAGGGCGCTTTGAGGGCATGACCGCTCCTGTCCGCGGGGGATCGGGGGTGCGGAAACGAGATTCGGGGAGAGGGCCGTGCGGTGGAGCCGTGCGGCGTACCGAGGGAGCCTTCCACGCTCCATCGGCGGGCAATCCGTGTCGTACCCACTACTCGTCACTACTGGCGCGTAAGGGAACACATGAGACCGGCCCCGCCGAGAACGACGGGACCGGATCATGAACTCACCTCCTCCTAAGGGTTGTTGACCTGAAGCAGCTTGTTCGGCGAGCCGAGGCCCGCGCCCGACACCTTGCCCGTCGCCGCCCGCCCGGCCAGCGCCTTGCTCACCTCTGCGGGCGAGGCGGTCGCGTGATCGGCGAGGTACAGCGCGGCCGCGCCCGCGACGTGCGGCGAGGCCATCGACGTACCGGAGAAGGTGGCCTTCCCCGAGTCGCTCTTGTACGAAGCGGACGTGATGTCCACGCCGGGCGCGAACAGGTCGAGACGAGTACCCCAATTGGAGAAGCTCGCACGCGCGTCCTTCTTGTCGCTCGCGCCGACGGTGATCGCTTCCTTGACGCGGGCCGGCGAGTACAGCTCCGCGGGCAGCCCGTCGTTGCCCGCGGCCACCGTGTAGGTGACACCGGAGGCGATGGAGTTGCGGACGGCGGCGTCGAGCTGGGCGTTCGCATAGCCGCCGAGGCTCAGGTTCGCCACGGCCGGCTGCTGGGCGTGCTTGGTCACCCAGTCGATGCCCGCGAGCACCTGCGCCGTCGTGCCGGAGCCCTCGTCGTCGAGCACGCGCACGCCGACCACGTCGGCCTGCTTGGCGACGCCGTACGTCTCGCCCGCGACGGTCCCGGCGACATGGGTGCCGTGCCCGTTGCCGTCCTGGGCCGTCGAGTCGTTGTCGACGAAGTCCCAGCCGCTCGTGGCCCGTCCGCCGAAGTCGCGGTGGGTGGCGCGGATGCCGGTGTCGATGACGTAGACGTGCACGCCGGCGCCCGCGGACTCGGGCCAGGTGTACGACTTGTCGAGCGGCAGATCGTTCTGGTCGATGCGGTCCAGGCCCCACGAAGGCGGGTCCTTCTGGGAGTGCTCCATCGTGACCCGGGAGTCCTGGACGACCGACGCGACGCTCCCGTCGGCCGCGAGCCGCTTCGCCTGTCCCTCGCCGAGCGTCACCGCGTACCCGTTGAGCGCCTTGCTGTAGGTGTGGCGTATTTTCGCCCCGTACTTCTCCGCGAGGCCCTTGCCCGCCTCGGACGGGGCCTTCGTGCCCCCCTTCAGTGTCACTATGTAGCTGCCCGCTATGGAGCCGGGCTCCCCGGCGCCGAATATCCGTCCCTGCGCGGGGGCGGCGTCCGCGGGCAGCGTGATGGCCGAAAGCACCGCGACCGTGGCGACCGCGGTGAGCCCGCCGGCCCAGCGCGTCCGTCGCTTCCGCGTCACTCGCACGGTCCCTGCCATGGATGAGTTCCCCTCCTCAACTCGGCGCGGTCTCACGCCAGTTGGCAGCCTCTCGTGCGGTGTGAAGCACCACAAGGAGGTACGAGGTGGCGGAATCGGCCATATCGGTCGTGAGGGTTGTGCGATTGAGTTGCGGCGTTTTTCGGTCTCCGTACGGGGCTTTCGGCCGCAGGGCGGGCGCGCAATTGCCTGGCGCGGCACGGGGCGAGGTCCGATGATGAAGCCGTGTCGATCATTCACCGCACCACACTGAAGCCCACCAAGCTGGAACTCCTCGCCGAGTGGCTGCCGAAGCAGCCCTGGTACCGGGGCTCCGGAACCCCGGAGCTGACCAAGGCCGGCGGGTTCCGGCTCGACGACCCGGCCGGCGAGGTCGGTATCGAGTTCATGGCCGCGACGGACACCTCGGGCCCCGAGCCGGTGACGTACCACGTGCCGATGGCCTACCGAGGGGCCCCGCTGGAGGGCGCCGCGGACGACGCGCTCATCGGCACCGTCGAGCACGGCGTCCTCGGGAAGCGCTGGGTGTACGACGGCGCCGAGGACCCGGTCCTCGTACGGGAGTTGACCGCGTTGCTGAAGGGCGATGTGCCCGCGCACGCGCAGAGCATCGACGGGGCGCTCGACCCGACCGTGCACGCGCACGTCACCGCCGACGGCGCGCGACCCGAGATCGTGCGCGTCCTGGAGGCCGGGTCGAAGGCCCCCGACGACGCCGTCGGCGAGGTGTCCGCGGAATGGGTCGCGGAGGACGAGCGGCGGGTCCGTGGGGTTTTCGTGGTGGTCCGCGCCGGCTGACGACCTCTGGGCGTTGCGTGCCTCTGGGTGATCATGAAATCTGGCATCGTGGGAAGGTCGCCGATGACCTACGGCGACAACTTCCTGCACCGACGTCCGAATGGTTTGGATGTGGTTTTTTGATCTGGGGGGCAACACGCATGACAGCGACCCGACGTCCGCGACGGCTTGCACGCATCTTCACGGGAGCGGCCCTCACGGTGGGCGCGCTGCTCGGCGCCGCGGCCGCACCGGCCGCGGCCTACGACCCCAACCCCGACGCCTCGGTCACCTACCGGCAGGCCGCGGGCGGCAGCCTCGGCGCCGACGTGGCGCTGACGCAGAACGGTTCGCGCCTCGGTGAGGTGGAGTTCCAGCCGGAGACGCAGCAGTTGCGGGTGTACGACACCCGCAACGACGACGACACGTTCTACGTGCACGTCTCCTCCACCACGAACGGTGTCACGCACAACCTGGGCACGTACGCCGCGCCCGGCAGCGAGGCCCCCGTGGACTTCCTCGTGAAGGACTTCCACCTGACCAAGGGCACCCCCGTCGACATCGAGGTGTACGACGACGCGGCACTCACCGACTACATCGGCGGGGCGCGCGGCACCGGGGCGGCCATCGCCTGACAAGAGCCCCCAGGGCATCCGCGTACGGCGGTCCGGGCGCACGCAGCGCGTGCCCGGACCGCCGTACGCGTTCCGGCGCCAGGTCACGCGCCGTGGCCCGTGGCGTGGGAGGGCGGCTACCGTCGGGAGGCGACTCCGGCATCCGACGCGCAACCGCAGAGGTGAGCACGTGAAGGCCATCCGTCGATTCACCGTCCGCCCGGTCCTGCCCGAATCCCTCGCCCCGCTGCACGAACTGGCGCGCAATCTGCGCTGGTCCTGGCACGCCGGGACCCGTGACCTGTTCGCCGCCGTGGACCCGGGCCGCTGGGCCGCGTCCGGCGGCGACCCGCTGCGACTGCTCGGCAGCGTCCCGCCCGAGCGGCTCGCCCGGCTCGCCGTGGACGAGGACTTCCTCGCGAGACTGAGCGAGGTCGCCGACGATCTGCGCGGCTATCTGCACGACGACCGCTGGTACCAGGAGCGGTCGCGGGCCTCTCAACTGCCCGCCGCAATCGCCTACTTCTCGCCCGAGTTCGGCATCACGGCCGCGCTGCCGCAGTACTCGGGCGGCCTGGGGATCCTCGCGGGCGACCACCTGAAGGCGGCGAGCGACCTGGGGGTGCCGCTGATCGGCGTGGGACTCCTCTACCGGCACGGCTACTTCCGGCAGTCGCTCTCGCGGGACGGCTGGCAGCAGGAGACGTACCCGGTCACCGACCCGAACGAGCTGCCGCTGAACCTGCTGCGGGAGCCCGACGGCACGGCCGTGCACCTCGCGCTCGCCCTCCCCGGAGGCCGGCGGCTGTTCGCGCGGGTGTGGCAGGCACAGGTCGGCCGGGTTCCGCTGCTGCTTCTCGACTCGGACGTCGAGGAGAACGACGCCCACGAGCGGGACGTGACCGACCGGCTCTACGGCGGCGGCAGCGAACACCGGCTGTTGCAGGAGATGCTGCTCGGGATCGGCGGGGTGCGCGCGGTCCGCGCGTACTGCCGGCTCACCGGGCATCCCGCGCCCGAGGTCTTCCACACGAACGAAGGGCACGCGGGCTTCCTCGGCGTGGAGCGGATCGCCGAACTCGCCGAGCGGGGAACGGACTTCGACTCGGCGCTCGAAGCCGTGCGGGCGGGCGCCGTCTTCACGACGCACACCCCCGTCCCCGCCGGCATCGACCGTTTCGACCGGGAGCTCGTCGCCCGCCACTTCGGGGCCGCGGCCGAGCTGCCGGGCCTCGACGTGCAGCGCATCCTCGGGCTCGGCATGGAGACGTACGCGGGTGGCGACCCGAACGTGTTCAACATGGCGGTGATGGGGCTGCGGCTCGCCCAGCGCGCCAACGGCGTCTCCACCTTGCACGGGTCCGTCAGCCGCGACATGTTCGCCGGTCTTTGGCCGGGATTCGACGTCGAGGAGGTGCCGATCGCCTCCGTGACCAACGGCGTGCACGCGCCCACCTGGGTCGCGCCCGAGGTGTACCGGCTCGGCGCCTGCCAGATCGGGGAGCGGCGCACCGAGGACGCCCTGTCGGTCGGCGGTTCGGACCGCTGGGACGCGGTCGGCGAGATACCCGACCGGGACATCTGGGAGCTGCGCGGCGAACTGCGCGGTCAGCTCGTCGACGAGGTGCGCGAGCGGCTCGCCGCTTCCTGGCGCCAGCGCGGCGCGGGCGCGGCCGAACTCGGCTGGATCGACGGCGTGTTGGATCCGGACGTCCTCACCATCGGCTTCGCCCGCCGCGTCCCCTCGTACAAGCGGCTCACGCTGATGCTGCGCGACCCGGACCGGCTGATGCGGCTGCTGCTCGACGAGGAGAGGCCCGTGCAGATCGTCGTCGCGGGCAAGGCGCACCCGGCCGACGACGGCGGCAAGCGGCTCGTGCAGGAGCTTGTCCGGTTCACCGACGACCCGCGGGTGCGGCACCGCATCGTCTTCCTGCCCGACTACGGGATGGCGATGGCGCAGAAGCTCTACCCCGGCTGCGACGTGTGGCTGAACAATCCGCTGCGCCCGCTGGAGGCGTGCGGCACGTCCGGCATGAAGGCGGCGCTCAACGGCTGCCTCAATCTGTCCGTCCTGGACGGCTGGTGGGACGAATGGTTCGCGCCCGACTACGGCTGGGCCATCCCGACGGCCGACGGCACGGCCACGGACGAGCACCGGCGCGACGACCTGGAGGCGGCCGCCCTGTACGACCTGCTGGAGCGCCGGGTGACGCCGCGCTTCTACGAGCGGGGACCCGAGGGGCTGCCCGACCGCTGGATCGAGATGGTCCGCCGGACCCTCACCCACCTCGGCCCCAAACTCCTCGCGGGGCGCATGGTCCGTGAGTACGTGGACCAGCTGTACGCTCCGGCCGCGGGCTCCGCGCGCGCCCTCACCCCGGACGCCGCCCGGGACCTCGCGGCGTGGAAGGCCCGGGTCCGCGCCGCCTGGCCGCGGGTCACCGTCGACCATGTGGAGGCGTCGGCGGGCGGTGCCGAGCTGGGCGCCACGCTCGGGCTCCATGTCCGGGTCGCGCTCGGCGAGTTGGGGCCCGACGACGTCGAGGTGCAGGCCGTCGCGGGCCGCGTCGACACCGAGGACCGGATCACCGAACCGGGGACGGTGCCGCTGAAGCCGGTCGGCGGGCCGGACGCGGAGGGCCGCTGGGCGTACGAGGGGCCGCTGGCCCTCGACCGCAGCGGTCCTTACGGGTACACGGTCCGAGTGCTGCCCGCGCATCCGCTGCTCGCTTCGGTGGCGGAGACCGGGCTTGTCGCGCTGCCGACGGAGGCGACGCAGGAGGGCGCCGGGGTCCTGATGCGGTGAGACGACGGCCGGGGCGGACGCCCGCGCGCCCGCCCCGACCGCCCTGCCGTGAGAACTACTTGACGTTCACGGCCGTCCACGCCGCCGCCACGGCCTTGGACTCCGCGGAGTCGGCGCCGTACAGGTCGTCGGCCGCGCTCAGCGTTCCCGTGCGCGCCTTCGCGTAGTCCGTGGTGGACGTGAAGTACGACGTCAGCGCCTTGAACCAGATCTTCTCGGCCTTGTCGCGGCCGATTCCGGTGACCGTGGAGCCGTCCGCGGTCGGGGAGTCGTAGTCGACTCCGTTGATCGTCTTCTTTCCGCTGCCCTCGCTGAGCAGGTAGAAGAAGTGGTTGGCGATGCCCGAGGAGTAGTGGACGTCCACGTCCCCCGCGCCGTCCTTCCAGCTGTCGAGCGAGTTGCCGTCCTTGCTCGGCTTGTCCATGTAGCGCAGCGGCTTGCCGTCGCCGGCGATGTCGATCTTCTCGCCGATGAGGTAGTCGCCGACGTCCTCGGCGTTCTTCGCGTAGAACTCGACGGAGGTGCCGAAGATGTCGGAGGTCGCCTCGTTGAGGCCGCCGGACTCACCGCTGTAGACGAGGCCGGCCGTCGCCGACGTGACGCCGTGGCTCATCTCGTGCGCGGCCACGTCGATCGAGGTGAGCGGCTTCTTGTTGCCCTCGCCGTCGCCGTACGTCATGCAGAAGCAGCTGTCGTCCCAGAACGCGTTGGAGTACGCGTCGCCGTAGTGGACCCGGGAGTAGGCGCCCTTGCCGTCGCCGTTGATCCCGCTGCGGCCGTGCACGTTCTTGTAGTAGTCCCAGGTGACCTGCGCGCCGTAGGCGGCGTCGACACCGGCGGTCGCCGCGTCGTTGGTCGTGCCGTCGCCCCAGGTGTCGTCGGCGTCGGTGAACAGCGTGCCCTTGCCGGACTCGCCGTGCTTCAGGTCGTACGTGGAGTGGCCGCCGCGCTCGGCGTCCGTGAGGGAGAAGGACGATCCGGATCCCGAGGTCCCGATGTCGACCTTGCCGCTGTAGAGCGAGTCGCCCGCGCCGGTGCGGATGTCGTCGTACTCGTAGATCTTCTTGCCGGACCTCGCGTCCGTGATGACGTGCAGCTTGCTCGGTGTCCCGTCCTTCTTCGTGGACGTGACGACCTTCTCGTAGGCGAGTCTCGGGGTGCCGGACGCCGCCCAGATCACCTTGCGGGCGCCGGACGGGGCGGCCTTGAGGGAGACGCCTTCGGTTTTGACGGCGATCGACTTGGCGGTGGCGCGGGTGACGCCCTCGCTCGCGCCGGACTTCTTCCGGTGGACGATCAGGTCGCCGCCGAGCACCGGGAGCCCGTCGTAGGTCCGCTCGTAACGGGTGTGGGTGGTCCCGTCCTTGTCCTTCACGACGTCCTTGACCACGAGCTTCTCGCCCGAGGCCGCGGGGTCCGCCGAGGCGCCGGTCGTGGCGAGGGTGCCGGCGAGCAGGGCGCCCGCGGCGACGGCGGTGGCGATACCGAGGGTGGTCCGCTTGCCGCGCGAGAACGAAGTGCGGCCGGATATGTGGGGGTTCACGAAGAAAGCTCCTTGTGTGATGTGGGGGGTGAGCTTTGCCGTGCGGGACGACTGTGACAGCAGACGTCGGTAAATGTCATGTACGTGATCGCAGGTTGACCAGAATTCGTCCGTTCAACGGAAAACGGCCACCGGATTGCGAACGGAACATGAACAGGCGCGCCACGACGTGGAGTTGATCCGCCGTCGTGGCGCGCCCGGTTGGGTGGTGCCAGGGGGCTGGGGCCTACGGGAACGTCAGCTTGAAGCTGTTGATGTAGCCCGTGTCCTGCTGGCCGAGGTCCTGGACCTTCAGCTTCCAGGTGCCGTTCGCGGTCTCGGCCGAGGCGTTGACCGTGTACGTCGTCTGGATGTTGGGCGTCGGGTCGTACGTCGAGCTGTGCAGCCGGTACGTTCTGCCGCTCGGGCCGACCAGATCGACCTGGAGGTCACCGCTCCACGTGTGCACGATGTCGACGCCGACCTTCAGCGTGGACGGGGCCGCGCCGCTGATGCCGGTGACCGGGACGGACGAGGTGACGGCCGCCCCCGGGTAGTCGGGGATGTTCACGTCGGTGTCGTTGGTGAACGTCTTGCCGGTGCCCGGGTCGCCACCGCCGGACCGGGCGCCCACGGCGACGCCGGCCCACGCGTCCTGGACCGCCTTGTACTCGGCGGACGTCGTCCCGTACAGCTCACCGGCGGCCGCGAGGGTGCCGGTGCGGGCGCCCGCGTAGTTCGTCGTCGACGTGAACTTCGTGGACAGCGCCTTGAACCAGATCAGCGCCGCCTTGTCGCGGCCGATGCCGGTGACCGGAAGGCCGTCGGAGGTCGGCGAGTTGTAGGTCACGCCGTTGATCGTCTTCGTTCCGCTGCCCTCGCTGAGCAGGTAGAAGAAGTGGTTCGCAGGACCCGAGGAGTAGTGCACGTCGACGTTGCCGATGCCCGAGTACCAGGCGTCCTTGGACGCGCCGTCCTTGCTCGGCTTGTCCATGTAGCGCAGCGGCGTTCCGTCGCCATTGATGTTGATCTTCTCGCCGATGAGGTAGTCACCCACGTCGGACGAGTTGTTGGCGTAGAACTCCACGGTGGAGCCGAAGATGTCGGAGGTCGCCTCGTTCAGGCCGCCGGACTCGCCGGAGTAGTTGAGGCCCGCCGTGTTCGACGTGACGCCGTGCGTCATCTCGTGCGCGGCCACGTCGATGGACGTCAGCGGGTGCGTATTGCTGGTGCCGTCGCCGTACGTCATGCAGAAGCAGCTGTCGTCCCAGAACGCGTTGACGTACGCGTTGCCGTAGTGGACCCGGCTGTACGCGCCGACGCCGTCGCCGCGGATGCCGCTCCTGCCCTGCACGTTCTTGTAGTAGTCCCAGGTCAGCGCGGCGCCGTAGTGGGCGTCGGCGGCGGCCGTCTCGGTGTTGGAGGCGGAGCCGTTGCCCCACACGTCGTCGGCGCCGGAGTAGAGGGTGCCGGTGCCCGACGTGCCGCGGTTCAGGTTGTACGTCTTGTGGCCGCCGCGCGTGGTGTCGTTCAGCGTGTACGAGGAACCGGACTGCGCGGTGCCGAGGGTGACGGTGCCGCTGTACTGGGTGTTGCCCGTGCCCGTCTCGATGGCCTGCCACTCGTGGAGCTTCTTGCCGGTGGTGGCGTCGGTGATGACGTGCAGCTGGTTGGGCGTGCCGTCCTCCTGGAGGCCGCCGACCACGGTCTCGTACGCGAGGGTGGGCTGCCCCTTCTTCGCGCCCTGGCCGAGCCAGACGACCTTGCGGGGCGCCTTGTCGGCCTCGGTCCGCTTCGAGCCGTCGGCCTTCGCGAGCTTCACGGCCTGGGACTCGGCGGTGGCCGCCTTCACGTCGGCGGTGGTGTCGACGTTCTTGAGCTCGGCCTTGGCGGCCTTGGTGACGCTCTTCTCGGCGCCGGACTTCGTGGCCTCGACGATCAGGTCGCCGCCCAGGACCGGGAGCCCGTCGTAGGTGCGCTCGTAGCGGGTGTGGGTGGTGCCGTCCCTGTCCTGGAGGACGTCCCGTACGACGAGCTTCTCCTGCTTGCCGAGGCCGAGGTCCTTCGCGGTGGCGGCCTTGCCGGCGTTCGCCTCGCGCATCAGCTCGGCGCGCTTGGCGGGGGAGAGCTTCGCCGGGAGGGAGCCCGGGTCGGCGCCGTGCGAGGCGTCCGCCGTGGCGGGGAGGGTCTGGAACGTGACCGTCAGCAGCGCGGTGAGGGTGCCGGCGGCGAGGGCCGAGGCCCGGCGTCTGGGCGAGCCGGGTCTGTGGGAGGTGGTGTTCTTGCGCAACGCTGAACTCCTTACGCGTGACCGCGGATCGGCGGTCAGTGGGGACCGGCCGGTGGGTGTCCGGCCGGGCAGAGCGCAATGCGGAGTGGTGCGGTTGGGAGAGTGGCACCAAGCGCTGCCGCGTGTCAGGAGCCCGTCAACAGGTTGGCCGGAAATCGTTCGTTGTCCGGTGTGCGTCGTTCGTTAGCCGGTGACGTGGTTGCGGCCACGGGGCTCCGCCCCGGACCCCGCGCCTCGCGGGTGGGCAATTCAAGCCCCTGCGGCGATTGGGCAGCGGGGTCCGGGGCGGAGCCCCGAGGCGTAGGACCGGTGCGGCGGGTCAGCCGATCACGCTGTCGCGCCATGCTCGGTGGAGGTCGGCGAACTCGCCTGTTCCGGCGATGAGTTCCGACGGGGGGCCGTCCTCGACGACCTCGCCCGCTGCCATCACCAGCACCCTGTCCGCGATCTCCACCGTCGACAGCCGGTGCGCGACGACGACCGCCGTACGGCCGCGCAGCACCGTCCGCATGGCCCGCTGCACCGCCCGCTCGCCGGGGATGTCGAGCGAGCTGGTCGCCTCGTCGAGGATCAGCACCGCCGGGTCCGCGAGCAGTGCCCGCGCGAACGCCACCAACTGCCGCTGCCCGGCGGAGATCCGGCCACCGCGCTTGCGTACGTCCGTGTCGTAGCCGTCGGGGAGCGCCGCGATGAAGTCGTGGGCGCCGATGGCCTTCGCGGCCTGTTCGATCTCCTCGCGGCTCGCCTCAGGGCGGCCGATCGCGATGTTCTCTGCCACCGTCCCGGAGAAGAGGAAGGCCTCCTGGGTGACCATGACGACCCCGCGCCGCAGCTCGGCGCCCGACAGTTCGCGCAGGTCGACGCCGTCGAGGAGGACCTGGCCGTGGGAGGGGTCGTAGAAGCGGGCCAGGAGCTTGGCCAGGGTCGACTTGCCCGCTCCCGTCGAGCCGACCACCGCCACCGTCTGGCCCGCCGGAATCGTCAGGTCGAAGCGGGGGAGGACCTCGCCGCCCGTGCGGTAGCCGAAGGAGACCGACCGGAACTCGACCTCGCGGCCCGGCTGTTCGCTCTCCAGGGCGGGCAGCGGGCGCGGTGTGGCCGATTCCGGTACCGAGGGGGCCTGCACCAGGAGGCCCGCGATCTTCTTGAGGGACGCGGCCGCGCTTTCGTACGCGTTGAGAAACATCGCCAGGCGGTCGATCGGGTCGTACAGGCGGCGGATGTAGAGCACCGCCGCCGCGAGCACGCCGAGTTCGAGCGTGCCGCCCGCGACCCGGTACGCGCCCCACAGCACCATGCCCGCCACCGCCGTGTTCGCGAGGAGCCGGGAGCCGACGACGTAGCGCGCCATCTCCAGCATCGCGGTGCCGTTGGACCGCTCGTGCCGGTGGTTGAGCCTCGCGAAGTGCTCGTCGTTCGCGCGTTCGCGGCGGAAGGCGCGCACGGGACGGATCCCGTTCATGGTCTCGACGAACTTCACGATGACGGCCGCGATGGCCGAGGAGCGCTCCGCGTACGCCCGCGCCGCGCGCTGCCGGTACAGCCGGATCAGGACGTACAGCGGGGCGAAGGACAGGGCCGCGACCGAGCCGATGCCGAGGTCGAGCCAGAGCAGCATCGCCGTGATGTAGACCGAGCCCACGATGACGTTGACCAGTTCCTGGAGGCCCTCGCTGAGCAGTTCGCGCAGCGCCTCGACGTCCGTGGTGGCCCGCGAGATGACCCGGCCCGAGGTGTACCGGTCGTGGAAGTCGACGCTCAGCGCCTGCGCGTGCCGGAAGATGCGGCCGCGCAGATCGAGCAGCACGTTCTGGCTGACGCGGGCCGAGAGCCGGATGTACGCGTACACGAACGCGGCCGAGCCGACCGCGCACAGCAGGAAGCCCGCGCCGACGACGATCAGCGGCCCGTAGTCGTGCGCCCGGAACGCGGGGACCGCGCTGTCGATGGCGTACGCGACGATCAGCGGCCCCGACTGCACCGCGGCCTGTTGCAGGAGCAGCGCGAGGACGGTGAGGGCGACCATGCGGCGGTGGGGCGCGAGCAGCGAGCGCAGCAGCCCGCCCGTCGCACCCTCGGGTGTCGGCAGGTCGTCCTGGTCGAACGGGTCGCCGGGGGAGCGGAGTCGGATGTCCTCGGGCTGCTGGGGGTCGCCCTGCGCACCCGTCGTGTCGTTCGGCTTCGCGGTCGTCGTCATACGCGCTCCGTCTCCGTCCCCGCGTCCGTCTCCCCGGTGTGCTCGCCCGACATCAGGTGTCTGTACTCGGCGTTCGTGCGCAGCAGTTCGTGGTGGGTGCCGACCGCCGTGATCCGGCCCTCGGACAGCAGCGCCACCCGGTCGGCGAGCAGCACCGTGGACGGCCGGTGCGCGACCACGAGGGCCGTGCTGTCGGCGAGCACCCGGCGCAGCGCGGCCTCCACCGCGGCCTCCGTGTGCACGTCGAGCGCGGACAGCGGGTCGTCGAGGATGAGGAAGCGGGGCGTGCCCACGACGGAGCGGGCCAGGGCGAGGCGCTGGCGCTGGCCGCCGGACAGGCTCAGGCCCTGCTCGCCGACCTCCGTGTCGACCCCGTCGGGAAGCCGGTGCACGAACTCGGCCTGTGCGACGCCGAGCGCCTGCTCCAGGTCCGCGGTCCCGGTGTCCTCGGAGGCTCCCATCAGTACGTTCTCGGCGACCGAGGCGGAGAACAGGGTGGGCTCCTCGAACGCCACGGACACCAGCTCGCGCAGCTCGGCGCGCGGCATCGCCGTGATGTCGCGGCCGTCGAGCGTGATGCGGCCCTCGGTCACGTCGTAGAGCCGCGGCACGAGCGCGGTGAGCGTGGTCTTGCCGCTGCCGGTCGAGCCGACGAGGGCCATGGTCTCGCCCGAGCGGATGTGCAGGTCGACGCGGGCCAGGGTGGGGGCGGAGTCCTCGGCGGCGTCGGGGTAGCGGAAGGCGACGCGTTCGAACCGTAGGCCGTCGTCGGTCTCGCCCTGTGGGGCCGGGGAGGGGAGCGGGGTTGCGGGCGCGGGGCTCTGCCCCGGACCCCGCTGCTCAAACGCCGCAGGGGCTTGATCTGCCTCCGGGTCCACGTCCAGCACCTCGAAGTACCGCCGCGTCGCCGTCGCCGCCTCCTGGCTCATGGCCAGCAGAAACCCAATGGACTCGATCGGCCAGCGCAGCGCCAGCGCCGTGGACAGGAACGCGACGAGCGTGCCCGCGGACAGCGAGCCGTCGGACACCTGGATCGTGCCGATCACCAGGGCCGCGCCGAGCGCCACCTCGGGAAGGAGCGTGATCACCGTGAGGATCCCGGCGAGGAGGCGCGCCTTGAGCAGTTCCGTGCCGCGCACCGTGCGCGCCAGGTCCCGGAAGGCGCGGGCCTGGCTGCGGTGCCGGCCGAAGCCCTTGATGACGCGGATGCCGAGGACCGACTCCTCGACGACCGTCGTCAGATCGCCGACCTGGTCCTGGGCGCGGCGCGAGGCGTGCGCGTACCCGTGCTCGAACTTGTAGCAGAACGCGATCAGCGGGACGGCCGGCGCGAGCAGCACGAGGCCGAGCGACCAGTCCTGGACGATCAGCACGGTCAGGCCGGCCAGGATCGTCACGCCGTTGACGATCAGGAACGTCAGCGGGAAGGCCAGGAACATCCGCAGCACCATCAGGTCCGTCGTGCCGCGCGAGAGGAGCTGGCCCGAGGCCCACCGGTCGTGGAAGGAGACCGGGAGCCGTTGCAGATGCCGGTACAGATCGGCCCGCAGCGCCGCCTCCACCCCCGCGAGGGGCCGCGCCACCAGCCACCGGCGCAGGCCGAACAGGAGCGCCTCCGCGATGCCGAGCGCGAGCAGCACCCCGGCGCCCAGCCACACCCCGCCCGGATCGCGCTCGGTCACCGGGCCGTCCACGATCCACTTCAGGACCAGCGGGAAGACAAGGGCCAGACACGACGCGAGCACCGCCACGAACGCCGCGCCCGCCCACCGCGCCCGCACCGGACGCACGTACGGCCACAGCCGCAACAGCGTCCGCACGGCGGAGAGTTGGCCGGTCGTCTCTGTGGTGGCACGTGTCGTCGTCGGCATCAGGTGCGAGCCTACGGTTTGCCACTGACAACGCCCACCGAGTTTCGGCCCGGCGCCCGCGGGACCTCGGAGTCGTACCGGCCATCAACCGATCGGCTGATGCGTGCTCGAGCGCGATGGCCGATGCCCCGGCAGGGCCCGCACGGCGAGTCTTGATGCCATGACCACCACCACAGCACCGCTCATCGAGGTCGCCGGGCTGCGCAAGACGTACGCCGGGCGGGCCGTCGTCGACGGGGTGTCCTTCACCGTCGGCGAGGGCGAGATCTTCGGGATCCTCGGGCCGAACGGCGCGGGCAAGACCACCACCGTCGAATGCGTCGAGGGGCTGCGCGCGGCCGACGAGGGGCACATCCGGGTCGCCGGGTTCGATCCCGTACGCGATCACGCCCAGGTCACCGGGATCCTCGGCGCCCAGCTCCAGGAGAGCGAGATCCAGCCGAAGCTGACCGTGAAGGAGGCCCTTGAGCTGTACTCCGCCTTCTATCCGGCGCCCCTCGACTGGCGGCCGCTGGCCGACCGGCTGCGGCTCACCGACAAGCTCGGCACCCGGTTCGCGAAGCTCAGCGGTGGCCAGAAGCAGCGCCTGTTCATCGCGCTCGCCCTCGTCGGCAACCCCCGCGTCGTCGTCCTCGACGAGCTGACCACCGGGCTCGACCCGCGCTCGCGCCGCGACACCTGGGAGCTCATCGAGGAGGTCCGCGACAGCGGCGTCACCGTCCTCCTCGTCACGCACTTCATGGAGGAGGCGCAGCGGCTCTGCGACCGGATCGCCGTGATCGACAAGGGCCGGGTCGCCGCGCTCGACACCCCGGCGGGCCTGATCCGGCAGGCCGCGGGCGCCACCGTCATCTCGTTCACGCCGTCCGCGCCGCTCGACGAGCACGAACTCGCCGCGCTGCCGGGCCTCGCCTCCACCGAGCACAAGGACGGCCGGGTGACCCTCACCGGCGGCGAGGACACCGTCGCCGCCGTCCTCACGCTGCTCGCCCGGCACCGCGTCACCGCCCACCAACTCCGCGTGTCCGACGCCACCTTGGACGACGCGTTCCTCGACCTGACGGGAGCCGGACAGTCATGAGCACCACCACCGCGCCCACCAGCACCGCCGCCGCACCCGCCGAGCGGGCATCCGTCAACAGGGCGGTCCTCAAGGCCGAGTTCACGCTCTTCCGGCGCGAGGCCGGCAGCCTCGTCGGAATCCTGCTGTTCCCGGTCGCGCTGCTCCTGATCCTCGGCTCCATCCCGTCCTTCCGCCAGGCCGACGCCGGGCTCGGCGGCATCCGGCTCGTCGACGCGTACGTGCCCGTCACCGTGCTGCTCGGCATGATCGCGGGCGGCATCCAGTCGATGCCGCCGATCATCACCGGGTACCGCGAGCGCGGCATCCTGCGCCGCATGTCGACCACGCCGGTGCGCCCGACATCCGTCCTCGGCGCGCAGATGGGCATCCACGGCGTGGCCGTCCTCGTCTCGGTCGTGGTCTGCCTCGCCGTCGGCCGGACCGCCTTCGACGTCGCGCTGCCGCGACAGCTCGGGGGCTATCTGCTCGCGCTCGTCCTGTCCGTCGTCGTCTCCCTCGCCCTCGGCGCGCTGATCGCCTCCCGGGCCCGGACGACCAAGATCTCCAACGCGATCGGCTCGATCGTCTTCTTCCCCGCGATGTTCTGCGCGGGCGTCTGGCTGCCGGTGCAGGCGATGCCGGACACGCTGGCGCGGATCGTCGAGCTGACGCCGTTCGGCGCCGCCGCGCAGGCCCTGAACCAGGCCGCTGCGGGCGACTGGCCCGCCTGGTCGCACCTGCTCGTGCTCGCCCTCTGGGCCGCGGGCCTGACCGGCGCGGCCGCGCGCTGGTTCCGCTGGGAATGACCGAGGAGGCGGGCGTGGTCGCGCAGACTGGGGGCATGGACCAGCGGGACCCACAGGGCGTACGGGCAGCGGGCGGCCCGCTCGGCGACGCCGTGGCGGACGTCGAGCGGCGGTGGCGGGACTTCCACCGCTACTCGCCGTACGCGCTGCTCGGCGTCAGTGTGCTGCTGTCGCTGCCGACGAACGCGGCCTTCGGAGTGACCCGCCCCGGCTGGTACGCGATGGCCGGACTGGTGGTCGCGGCGGCGGTCCTGGAGGGTGTCGCGGTGCGGGCCCGGCTCGCCGCGAAGGGGCCATCGGCGACCGGGTCCGTCTACTACGGGCTGCGCTGGGCGCTCGCCTTCGGCCTCGCGTGGATCAACCCGCTCTTCGCGTTCTACGCCGCCATCGGCTACTTCGGCGCCGACCGTTTCCTGCTGCCGCGCCTGATCAAGCCGGGGCTCGCGGCGTCCGCGGTGATCCTCGCCGGTTCGCAGTCCGGCGGCCTTCCGCCGGAGAACGCGGCGCAGTGGGCGCTGTTCGGCGCGCTGTACGCCATCAACATGGCGCTGGTCGCGGCCATGATCCACCTCGACTCCAAGGAACGGGAGCGCACCGAGGCGCAGGTCGCGACCATCGCCGAGCTGGAGCGCACCAACAAGGCGCTCCAGGACGCGCTCGACGAGAACGCCGCGCTGCACTCCCAGCTGCTCGTCCAGGCGCGGGAGGCCGGCATCTCCGACGAGCGGCGCCGGCTCGCCGCCGAGATCCACGACACCATCGCCCAGGGCCTGACCGGGATCATCGCCCAGCTCCAGGTCGTCGCGGGCACCGACGACCCGCGGCTCTCCCGCGAGCACCTCGACCGGGCCGCCGATCTCGCCCGGCACAGTCTCGGCGAGGCCCGCCGCTCCGTGCACAACCTGGCGCCCGCGGCCCTGGACGACGCGACGCTCGCCGAGGCCCTCAAGAAGACCGTCGCCGACTGGTCGTCCCGCACCGGAGTCCGCGCCGACTTCACCCTCACCGGCACCGCGGAGCCGCTGCACGAGGAGATCGAGGCGAGCCTGCTGCGGATCGCCGAGGAGGCGCTGTCCAACGCCGCCCGGCACGCGGCCGCCACCCGCGTCGGCGTCACCCTGTCCTTCATGGCGGGCCAGGTCACCCTCGACGTGCGCGACGACGGCCGCGGCTTCGACCCCCTCGCGGTGCCCGCCCGCTCCGGCAGCGGCGGCTTCGGACTCGACGGGATGCGGGCCCGCGCCGAGCGGCTCGCGGGCGGCGTCACCGTCGAGTCGGAGCAGGGCGGCGGCACGGCGATCTCCGCTCACGTACCTTTGGTGCGCCATGACCAGTGACTCCGCACCTCCCGCCATCAGCCTGCTGATCGTCGACGACCACCCCGTCGTACGGGACGGTCTGCGCGGCATGTTCGAGTCGACCACCGGCTTCACGGTCCTCGGCGAGGCGGCGAACGGGGTGGAGGCCGTCGCCCGCGCCGCCGCCCTCGACCCGGACGTCGTCCTCATGGACCTGCGGATGCCGGGCGGAGGCGGCGTCGACGCGATCCGCGAGCTGGCCAGACAGGGCGTGCGGGCCCGCGTCCTGGTCCTCACCACGTACGACACGGACTCCGACACGCTGCCCGCGATCGAGGCGGGCGCCACCGGCTATCTGCTCAAGGACGCCCCGCGCGAGGAACTCTTCACGGCGGTACGGGCCGCGGCCGAGGGCCGCACCGTCCTCTCACCGGCGGTGGCGTCCCGCCTGGTCACGGCCGTGCGCACGCCCGCGGCGCCCGCCGACGAGACGCTCTCGGCCCGCGAGCGCGAGGTCCTGGTCCTGGTCGCGAAGGGCACCTCGAACAGGGAGATCGCGCGCGAGCTGTTCATCAGCGAGGCCACGGTGAAGACCCATCTCACCCACATCTACGGCAAGTTGGGCGTGAAGGACCGCGCGGCGGCGGTCGCCGTGGCCTACGACCGCAAGATCCTCGGCTGAACCGCGGGCTGCCCAGGGCCCTTCTGACGGATCTTGCTGGAGTCGCGGGCCCTAGCGGATCTGGTCCGGGGTGACCGTCACCCACCGCTTGTCGGCGGTCACCTTCTGGCCCAGCTCCTTCTGCCGCTTCACCCCGTCCGCCTTCATCCCGTCCAGCTCCTTCATGTAGCTGTCCTTGCGGTTGACCCACACCCGCACTCCGCCGTGCGCCACGTCCACCGAACGGAACAGCATCGGACCGTCGCTCTTGGGCGTGTCCCCGGCGGCGAGAATCGGCTTCTTCCAGGCGTCGATGTACGTACTGATGGCGGCGGGCTTGCCCTCGTACCAGGTCGCGGGCGCCCACAGCGACGGCGTCAGCTCCCGGTTCTCCAGGGCCTTCTGGTCGAAGGTCCCGGCGGCGATCTCCTTGCGCGAGCTCGTCACGTCACCCGTCCTGCGGTCCTTCAGGAGGGCTGCGACCCCGAGGACGTTCTCCGGCTTCACGTCGTAGCCGTACTTCGGATCGGCCAGCACCATCCGTACGAGGTCCTCGCTCGCGGCGCTCACTACGTACACCTCGATGCCGTGCGAGCGCAGCGCGTGGTACAGCTCGCGCATCCCCTCCGAGAACTCCGGCGGCTTCGCCCCGCCCGGCAGCGGCTTGTCGTACGCGAGCAGCTCGTCGATCCAGCCCTTGAGCTGCTTCAGCGTGAACCCGGAGAAGATCTGCGCGGCCCACGGATAGCAGACCTGGTCGTCGACCTCGCACAGCCGGTTGTAGTACTCGGTCAGCGTCTCCTTGTGGTCCGCCGTGTCCTTGAAGGGGATCACCTTCAGCGACGGGTCCATCGTGTCCCGCGTCAGGACGCCCTTCTGCTCCAGGAACGGCAGCAGCGACTCCTCCAGGTCGTTGCGGTACGTCGTGTTGTCCGCGTCGAACGTCGCGTACGCGCCCTTCTCGCCCTCGTGCGCCGCCACGACCCGGGCGAGCTGCTTCGCCTGCGCCTTCGGCCAGTGCTTCAGCTGGGCGGCGACGGTCCGCGCCGTCGCGTCCCGCCCTGTGGCGGCCGTCGCCTCGGTGTCCGGCCACAGCACGGTGGCGGCGAGCGTCGCGGTGAGGGCGGCGCCCACGGCACCGGCGATGAGGGGCTTCTTGCGCAGGGGGTTCTTTCTGACTTCGGTCACGGCGCGCCACCTTAGAGCCACAGCGCCCTGATTCCCATGATCGAGGTCACCGACCGTGACCGGCATGCGACCGCCGGGCGCGGGTAGATGTCCGGCTCGCATACTGGAGTCATGAGCAACGGCTCCCAGGAGTTCGTGCGCGTGACGCCACGGCCCGGCGGCCCGATCGTCTCCGCGGTCGGCTATCGCACGCGGGGCCTGCCTCCCGCGCTCCACCGCGGCCTGCCGTCCCCGTACCTCACGGTGATCTTCACCCTCGACGAGCCGGTCGTCGGCGGTCACACCCCCGAGGAGGCCCTGGGCCCCGACGCGGTCCGCACGGACATCGTCGTGGGCGGCCTGCACCAGCGCCCCGAGTTCATCGCGCAGTCCGGCTCCGAGGCCGGCATCCAGCTCGCGGTGCACCCCCTCGCGGCCCGCGCGCTGCTCGGGGCGCCGGCGGCCGACCTCGCGGGCCCCGTGGCGGTCGAGGGCACGGACGTGCTCGGCCGGACGGCGGCCCTCGTACGGGAGGAGCTGGCCGAACTCGACGACTGGCGGGCCCGGTTCGAGCTCGTCTCCGGCTATGTGGCGCGCCGGACGGCCGGGGACCCGCTGGCCGGGGTGCGCCCCGAGGTCGCCGAGGCGTGGACCTGGCTCGCCCGGCACCGTGGCGCGGGCACCCTGCGCGGGCTCGCCGCCCACATGGCCCTCAGCGAACGCCGCCTCACCACGCTGTTCCGCGCCGAGACGGGCCTCGGCCCGAAACAGGCCGCCCGCCTGATGCGCTTCCAGCACGCGAAGGCCGCCGTCGTCCGCGCCGTGGCCGCGGGCGCCCCGCCGGACCTGTCCCGCGTCGCCGCCGAGCACGGCTACTGCGACCACTCGCACCTGGTCCGCGACTTCCGCCAGTACACGGGCCTGAGCCCGACCGGCTGGCTCGCAGAGGAGTGCCGAAACATCCAAGCCGGGGGACACCGGAACGGCGAAGACTCGGACCCATGAACACCACACAGAGCACCCAGCAGAGCACCCCGCGGACCCCGCGCGAGCCCGCCGTCTGGCCCACTCTCCAGGCGAACGACGCGCCCGCGCTCATCGACTTCCTCGTCGACACCGTCGGCTTCCTGCGCACCGCCGTCTACGAGGACGGCGACCGCGTCGCCCACGCCCAGCTCGACTGGCCCGAGGGCGGCGGGATCATGCTCGGCTCCCACAAGCCGGACGCCGAGCCGGGCACCTGGTGCGTGAAGCCGGGCAGCTTCGGCGGGTACGTCGTGACCGCCCGGGTCGACGAGCTGTACGCCCGCCTCGTCGACGCGGGCGTCAAGATCCTCCGCGAGATCGAGGACCAGCCGTACGGCAGCCGGGAGTTCGCGATCACCGACCCCGAGGGCAACCTGTGGTCCTTCGGCACGTACGCCGGCGAGCCGCGGCCCCGATAAGGGGCGCGGGTCTGTGTCGATGTGCGGCTCCGCCGCGTGGGCGCAAACCCACAGCGGAACCGGCGGCCGCCGACGAAACGGCACCCCCGCCGCACGAGGCGGGACCTACTCGACCACGCGGAGCAAAAGCACCGTCCGCGCGGCGACGGTGACCGTGGCGCCGGCCTCGTGCAGCACGGCCGGCGCCGCGCCCTGCTCCTCCTCGCCGGTGTCCACCACCACCTCGTACGAGCGGGCCCAGGGCTCGCCCGGCAGCACGAAGGACTCGGCCCGGTCGCCCGCGTGCAGCACCGCGAGGAAGCTGTCGTCGCGCACCGGCTCGCCGCGCGCGTCCCGGCCGGGGATGTCGCGCCCCGACAGATACATGCCGATCGTGGCGGCGGGCGCGTACCAGTCGCCCTCCGTCATCTCGGTGCCCCGCGAGGTGAACCACGCCAGGTCCCGCAGGCCGTCCGCCGAGTGCGCGCGCCCCGAGAAGAACGCGCGGCGCCGCAGCACGGGGTGCGCGTGCCGCAGCGCGACGAGCCGTGCGGCGAGCGCGAACAGCTCCCGGCAGCCGGGGTCGTCGAGCAGCCCCCAGTCGACCCAGCTGATCTCGTTGTCCTGGCAGTACGCGTTGTTGTTGCCGCGCTGCGTGCGCCCGAACTCGTCGCCCGCCACCAGCATCGGCACCCCGGTCGACAGCAGCAGCGTCGTCAGCAGGTTCCGCAACTGCCGCCTGCGCAGGGCCCGCACGTCCTCGTCGTCGGTCTCGCCCTCGACGCCGCAGTTCCAGGACCGGTTGTCGTGCGTGCCGTCCCGGTTGCCCTCGCCGTTGGCCTCGTTGTGCTTCCTCTCGTACGACACGAGGTCGCGCAGCGTGAAGCCGTCGTGCGCGGTGATGAAGTTGACCGAGGCGTACGGGCGGCGCCCGCCCCACGCGTACAGGTCGCTCGAACCCGAGAGGCGGTACCCGAGGTCCCGTACGTCCGGCAGCGCGCCGCGCCAGAAGTCCCGCACGGCGTCGCGGTAGCGGTCGTTCCACTCGGTCCACAGGGGCGGGAAGGAGCCGACCTGATAGCCGCCCGAGCCCACGTCCCACGGCTCGGCGATCAGTTTCACGCGGCGCAGGACCGGGTCCTGCGCGATGACGGCGAGGAACGGGGAGAGCATGTCGACGTCGTGCATGGAGCGGGCGAGCGCCGCCGCGAGATCGAAGCGGAAGCCGTCGACGCCCATCTCCGTGACCCAGTACCGCAGCGAGTCCGTGATCAGCCTGAGCACCTGCGGCTGCACGACGTGCAGGGTGTTGCCGCAGCCCGTGTAGTCGGCGTAGCGCCGTGCGTCGTCCTGGAGGCGGTAGTAGCCGCGATTGTCGATGCCCTTCAGGGACAGCATCGGGCCCAGCTCGCCGGCCTCCGCCGTGTGGTTGTAGACGACGTCGAGGATGACCTCGATGCCCGCGTCGTGCAGCGCCCGCACCATCCGCTTGAACTCGCCGACCTGCTGCCCGGCCGTCCCGGTCGCCGCGTAGCCCGCGTGCGGAGCGAAGTAGCCGATGGAGTTGTAGCCCCAGTAGTTGCGCAGGCCCCGGCGCAGCAGATGGTCCTCGTGGGCGAACTGGTGCACGGGCAGCAGCTCCACCGCCGTCACGCCCAGCTTCACCAGGTGCTCGATCGCCGCGGGGTGCGCGAGCCCCGCGTACGTGCCCCTCAACTCCTCGGGAATTCCCGGGTGTTGGCGCGTGAAGCCGCGCACGTGCAGCTCGTAGATCACCGAGTCCGCCCACGGCGTCTTCGGCCGCCGGTCGTCCACCCACTCGTCGCCGGACGCGTCGTCGTGCACGACCACGCCCTTGGGGACGTACGGCGCCGAGTCCCGGTCGTCGCGCACCGTGTCCGCGACATGCTGCTCGGGCCAGTCCCGGACGTGCCCGTACACCTCGGGTGGCAGTCCGAACTCGCCGTCCACGGCCCGCGCGTACGGGTCGAGCAGCAGCTTCGCCGGGTTCCAGCGGGCGCCGGTCCACGGGTCCCAGCGGCCGTGCACCCGGAACCCGTAGCGCTGCCCCGGCGGCACGCCCGGCACGAAGCCGTGCCAGATCTCGTGCGTCAACTCCGTGAGCGGGGCCCGGCGTTCGCGGCCCTCCTCGTCGAAGAGGCACAGCTCGACGGATTCGGCGCCGCCCGCCCACAGCGCGAAGTTGGTGCCCGCGACGCCGTCAGGACCGACCCGGTAACGGGCGCCGAGCGGCACGGGCGTGCCCGGCCACACCGGCTCCAGTGGGGACACCCGCTCCCGCTCGCGGCCGGGGAACGGGGCCGGCAGCGCTCTGCCGTTGCCCGCGCGCGGCGCGCTCTGAACTGCCTCCTGCTCGGGTGCGCTCGACACCTGACGGCCTCCCGCGGCTCCACGGATCCTGGGCGGCGGGGCGTGCGGCGTCCCGGCCGCGCTCGCCCTGCTTCCTCCCACTGTTCTGCCCAGAGCTTCGCTCGCACTCACGTTTCCCCAGCGGGGTGCACGTCGTTGCCCTTGGCGTGAACAGAGCATTGAGGCGTGCGCGGCACGCAGGGGCGACATTGGGCGCCGTACTGACCTGGGCGGGACTGATGGGTGCGCTCGCCGGATGCGGCGGCGGGGACACGGTGTTCGGCAAGCCGCGATCCGCGAAGGAGCTGATCCGGGTCACGCCCGACAACGGCGCGAAGGGGGTGCGGGCGCGGGGGCGACTCCACGTCACGGTCCCCGAGGGCCGGTTGGAGTCGGTCAAGGTCGTCAAGGTCCAGGACGCCGAGGAGCGGGCCGTGCCCGGCCGCCTGGAGCGGGACGCGATGCGCTGGCGCCCCACGGGCTCGGGCCGCCTCGCGCTCGCCGCGCAGTACAAGGTCGACGCGGTCGCCGTGGACGGCCACGGCCGCCGGGTGGCCCGGCACACCACGTTCCGGACGTACGTCCCCGACAGGCGCTTCATCGGCTACGTCACGCCCGAGCACCGGGCCCGGGTCGGCACCGGAATGATCGTGAAGGTCGCGTTCAACCGGGAGATCGAGAACCGGGACGCGGTGCGGCGCGCGATCAGGGTCACCGCCGAGCCCGGCGTGGAGATCGCCCCGCACTGGTTCGGCAGGAGCCGCCTCGACTTCCGGCCCGAGCACTACTGGAAGCCCGGCACCAAGGTCACCGTCGACCTGCGGCTGCGCGACGTACAGGCGGCGCCCGGCGTCTACGGGCTCCAGCGCAAGGCGTTCACGTTCACGGTCGGCCGCAGCCAGGTCAGCGTGGTGGACGCGGCGGCGCACACCATGAAGGTGCGCAGGGGCGGCAAGGTGGTGGACACCGTGCCGATCACCGCGGGCGCGCCGGGCTCGACGACGTACAACGGGAAGATGGTCGTCAGCGAGAAGCTCGACGTCACCCGCATGGACAGCCGCACCGTCGGCTTCGGCGGCGAGTACGACATCCCGGACGTGCCGCACGCCATCCGGCTCACCGACTCCGGCACCTTCCTGCACGGCAACTACTGGTCGGGCGGCGTCTTCGGCCGCAGCAACGTCAGCCACGGCTGCGTAGGACTGCGCGACGTGAAGGGCGGCGGCTCGGGCACCCCCGCGGGCCGGTTCTTCGACCGCAGCCTGATCGGCGACGTGGTGGAGGTCAGGAACAGCGCGGACAAGAAGGTGGCCCCGGACAACGGGATGGGTGGCTGGAACATGGACTGGGCGCGCTGGAAGGCCGGGGGAGCGCTTACGCGATAGCCGAAAGTCGGGCATCCTCCCCGCTGTTGGGACGAAACGGTGACATCCCTGGGGATCCGTTTCCCCAGGTCGTGTGGTTATCTTTCGCAGTGCGCGCGTGCAGGCGCGGTAGTGCGGGCCTTGGGGCAAGGCCGTGCGAGGGGAGAAAGATCTTGAACGGGCGACGACCGATATCCGCGGCTCTGCTGGGGGCGGCACTCTTCCTTGTCACCGCGTGCGGGGGCGGCGGTGGTTCCGGCGACGGCAAGGGGACATCCGGCAAGGCGGCCGAGGCGAAGAAGGAGTCGCAGGCCGTGGTGAAGGTGGCCCCCAAGAACGGCGCCGACGGTGTCGCGACCAGCGGGGCCCTGGAGGTCACCGCGGACAAGGGGAAGCTGACCGAGGTGAAGGTCGCCGACACCAAGGGCAACGAGGTGCAGGGCGAGATCGCCGACGGCGGCAGGAGCTGGGCTCCGGCGCGGCACCTCGCCGCGTCGACCGAGTACAAGGTGCACGCGGTCGCCAAGGACAAGGAGGGCCGCGAGTCGGCCAAGGACTCCACGTTCACCACGCTCACCCCGAAGAACACCTTCATCGGCACGTTCACTCCGGAGGACGGCTCGAAGGTCGGCGTCGGCATGCCGTTCTCGATCCGCTTCTCGCGCGGCATCACGCACCCCGAGGACGTCGAGAAGGCGATCTCGGTCAAGGCCGAGCCCTCCGTGCCGGTCGAGGGCCACTGGTTCGGCAACGACCGCATCGACTTCCGCCCGGAGAAGTACTGGGCGAAGGGCACCGAGGTCACCGTCAAGATGAACCTCGACGGCGTCGAGGGCCGCCCCGGCGTCTACGGCAAGCAGGTCAGGACGGTGAAGTTCACCGTCGGCCGCAGCCAGATCTCCACCGTCGACGCCAAGACGCACATGATGACGGTCAAGCGCGACGGCAAGACGCTCAAGAAGATCCCGATCACCACGGGCAAGCCGGGCTACGAGACGTGGAACGGCACGATGGTGATCAGCGAGCGGCTGCGCGTGACCCGCATGAACGGCGAGACGGTCGGCTACGGCGGCGAGTACGACATCAAGGACGTTCCGCACGCCCAGCGCCTGACCGACTCCGGCACGTTCATCCACGGCAACTACTGGGGCGGCGGCACCTTCGGCAACGTCAACTCCAGCCACGGCTGCATCGGTCTGCGCGACGTCCGCGGCGGCTACGACAAGAAGGCCCCGGCGGCCTGGTTCTTCGACCAGTCGATGACGGGCGACGTGGTGGTGGTCAAGAACACCCACGACAAGAAGGTGGACGCGGGCAACGGCCTGAGCGGCTGGAACATGTCGTGGGCGGACTGGAAGAAGTAGACACCGCGGGCTACGGCGGCGGGTGAGCATATTGAGCCCCGCCGCCGGTGGGCCGCAACCACCGGCTGGGTACGCTGCGCCGCATGACCGTTCACCTTGAAGTAGCCGACGGCGTCGGGACCATCCGTCTGGACCGCCCCCCGATGAACGCCCTGGACATCGCCGTCCAGGACCGCATCAAGGAACTCGCCGAGGAGGCCACGGCCCGGGACGACATCCGGGCCGTGGTGGTCCGCGGCAGCGAGAAGGTGTTCGCGGCCGGCGCGGACATCAAGGAGATGCGCGAGATGGACCACGCGGCCATGGTCGCGCGCTCCCGCGGGTTGCAGGACTCGTTCACCGCGGTCGCCCGCATCCCGAAGCCGGTCGTCGCAGCCGTCACCGGCTACGCGCTCGGTGGCGGCTGCGAGCTGGCGCTCTGCGCCGACTTCCGGATCGCCGCCGACAACGCCAAGCTCGGGCAGCCGGAGATCCTGCTCGGCCTGATCCCCGGCGCGGGCGGCACCCAGCGTCTCTCCCGGCTCGTCGGCCCCTCCAAGGCCAAGGACCTGATCTTCACGGGCCGCCAGGTGCGGGCCGACGAGGCGCTCACGCTCGGGCTCGTCGACCGGGTGGTCCCGGCCGCCGAGGTCTTCGAGGCCGCGAACGCCTGGGCCGGGCAGCTCGCCAAGGGGCCCGCGATCGCGCTGCGGGCGGCGAAGGAGTCGATCGACACGGGTCTGGAGACGGACCTCGACACCGGCCTCGCGATCGAACGCAACTGGTTCGCAGGTCTGTTCGCCACCGAGGACCGGGAGACCGGTATGCGCAGCTTCGTGGAAGAGGGCCCGGGGAAGGCGAAGTTCGCCTGAGGGGTGTTCCCGACGCCGCCGGACGGCCCGTCAAATGCCGTGCGGGCAAGCCGAGTTGATCAGTTCGCTCGTTCGGGGAGCATTATCCGGACCTTAAGCGAACCTTAAGCGCGTTCGGCGGCAAACGATCAACGGTTGCGCGCCCCCGGAGCGTTTCCGCAGGTCGTCCCGGGTGTCGATGCCCTTGTACTGCCAAAGGCATATGCCCAGACAGCCCTCCGGAACGAAGCGTTCCGGGGGGCTTATTCCGTCGGAACGGCCCCACGGGGCGCTCCCTGGCCCCATCATGGAGACATGGCGGGGCTTGAGGGTGTGGAACAACCGCGGCGGCATGCGAGTGCCACCGCGGCGCGCTGGTCTCCCGCGGTCGAGGACGAACACGCCCTGAGGGCACTGGAGTTGTTCGGAAACCCGGCCGAGGCGGAGGTGTCGCTGCCGTCGCGCCCCGAATCGGCCGCGACCGCGCGGCGGCTCGCGCAGGTCGTCGTCCTGCGCCACTGGGGCCTCTCCCCGAAAATGACCGAGGACGGCGTCCTGCTCGTCTCCGAACTCGTCGGCAACGCGGTGCGGCACACCGGTGCCCGCCACTTCGGCCTGCGCATGCTGCGCCGCCGCGGCTGGATCCGCATCGAGGTGCGCGACCCGTCCCGCGGACTGCCGTGCCTGATGCCCGTGCACGAGATGGACATCTCAGGACGCGGCCTCTTCCTCGTCGACAAGCTCTCCGACCGCTGGGGCGTCGACCTGCTGCCGCGCGGCAAGACGACCTGGTTCGAGATGCGTGTCGCGGACCGCTGACCCCTGTGCATCTGCATATGTAGCCGTTCGCATGCGTCAGAGAGCGTCGCGAGCGGCGGGGGCTCCTCCATGGCGCCGACGGCTTGGCCCCGGTCAATGGGAGGGCGCGCGGCCGATCATGACGTACGCCCATGAGTCTGGCCAAGTGGGTGGAGATCGCAGGGTGTTCAGCAGTCGATGGATTGGCTTGGGGGGTGGGGGCCTTCCTGGGCTACGCGGGGGTAATGGGTCGGGGGCATACGGGCGTGTGTAACTCGTACGGGGGTGCGGTCGTTGATGTGATGGTCGGTCCGATCGCGCGGAACGTGTTCGGGAGTGGGGGTGGGGCGGGTGCGACGCAAGGTTGCGGTGGGTGCGGGGGAGGTGCAGCAGGTCGCGGTGGCCTGCGCCCGGGTGTTACGGGGCGTGGACCTGACGACCGGCGAAGCCTTGGGCGAGGCGGGAGTGGTGGAGCGGGCCGGCTGGCTCGCCACGCTGGTCGGCGAGATGGCCGAAGGGTTGGTCCGCACACACTGGACGCAGGCCGATCTGGCTCAACTGGCTTCCGGCGTCGACCGGTTCGGGGCAGCGTTGCCGTCGCAGGCGTGGATGGCGTTGCGCCGCCTGGGCTGGGGGCCGGTGGTGCCGGAGGGCGTGTATGTGTCCGATCGGGTGGCGCGGATGGCGCAGGAACAGGCGGGCCGGGTCTTGAGATCGGCCTGGTGGCGTGCCCAGCTTGCCGATGCGGTGCTGGCGACCTGGCCCGCCGATCCCGACCGCCGCACGACGCAGGAGTGGGAAGCGCTGAGGGCCGCGCTGCCCGATGACAGCGGTGCGGTGGCATCCAGTGTGCTGAAAGCTCGCACCCGGCAGATCGCCGCCCACAGGGCCCGGCATCACTCGCTTCCGGCGGGGCTGACCGAGTGCGAGGACGTCCCGCGGGTAGGTGGGCAGGTGCTGCTGGCCGCCGTCGACCGGCGGATGGCCGTTCTGGAGCGCTGCGATCAGGATCCGGTCCGCTACGCGGTGCTGACTGTGCGGCTGCCGGTGCGGTCCGACCCTACTACCCGGACGGACTGGCATTCGGTGCGTCTGCGTTTCCGCCTGCCCCCACACGTCCCCGCGACCTCGGTACTGTGCCCGCCCACCCTGCGGATCCGCCAGGGCCGCCTGCTGCTGGACGTGCCCTACGCGCACCCGGTGCCCAAGACTGAAAAGTCGGGGCATCGGGTGGCCGTGGCCTTCGACTGGGGGCTGAACACCCTGCTCACCGGCGGCCACCTGCATCTCTCTGACGAGGCCCAGCCCCGCGTGGTCACCGAGGGGCGGCCGCTGTTCTTCCGCGCGGACGGGGTGCTGGCCAAGACCGACCGGCTGCGCGTCCAGGGCGAGCACCTGCATGCCCGCATCAGTGCGCTCGATACTCTGACCGCCGCCCGCACCGCACACGTCCTGCCCCAGGATCCGTGGGTGCGCGGCAAGCTTTCAGTCCTGGAGGTGGAGCGGGAACGGGTCGGCCGCAAGCGGTCTCGTCTCAACGCGCATCTGGCGCGGGCCGCGGCCCGGTTCATGGTCGACCACGCGCGGGCGGCCGGGGCGAGCGTTATCTACCTGGAGGATCTGCGGGACATGGAGGCCCGCGGCAGAGGCCGCACGCTGAACACCCGGCTGTCCCAGACGGTGCGCGGCGCGATCGTCACCCACGCCCGGCATCAGGCCGCCGTGCACGGCATCGCTGTGGTGATCGTCCCGCCGCGCGGCACGTCGAAGTACTGCCCGCGCTGCCTCACCGCCTTCCGCCACCACCGCGCCCCGGATGACCCCCGACCCGGGTGGGCGTGGGCGAGCTGCCCGAACAGTGCCTGCGGGTACAGCACCGGTCGGGATCAGGCTGCCTGGCAACGGATCGGTGCCCGCGGGCTGACCCACCAGCACACCACCCGCTCCGATCGCACCAGCGGCACCTATGTGATCCGCGGCGTCATCGAGGCCCTGGACCGCGCCAGTGCGGTCCACCCGCAAGCTCCGGATCGCACCAAGAGCGGTCCGACAACCAGACGCCCTGTGCCCGGGAAGCGGCGCAGGGTCCCCGCCCCACCCGATACCCCCACCCCCGCCCCGGCGGGGACGACGGGTCCGGGTGGCAAGCGTCCGGCGGGGCGGCTCCCCACGCACCCGACACGCCGCAGCCAGCGGCGGCCACGGCAGCAGGGCCCGACCACGATTGGCACTCCTCCCCGGCCACTCCGGCCGGACGGGACACGACTCGGGGCAGGCTTCCATCGCCATGCCCACACCACACCCACCCGAAGACCGAGGCGGCCGTGGCGGAGTCACCCTCCCGGATCATCCCGAACACTCGGGGTGACTCAGGAAACCCAAGCCAATCAGAGACGCTTGAGTCTCCACCCACTGGAAGGCCCAGACTCCTCGACATGATCGACGACGGCCCGCAGCTGCTCACGATCGGACAACTGGCGCGCCGCACCGGCCTCACGGTGCGCACCATCCGGTTCTGGTCCGACGAGGGCGTCCTGCACCCCGTGACCCGCAGCGAGGGCGGCTACCGGCTCTACGACGCCGAGTCCGTGGCCCGCCTGGAGCTGATCCACACCCTGCGCGAGCTGGGCCTCGGCCTGGACGCCGTACGGAAGATCCTCTCCGGGGAACGGGACATCGCGTCCGTCGCCGCCGCGCACGTGGCGGCGCTCGACGCGCAGATCCAGGTGCTGCGGCTCAACCGGGCCGTGCTGTCGACCGTCGCGAAACGGAATTCGAGCGCCGAGGAGATGGCCCTGATGAACAAGATGGCACGGCAGTCCACCGCCGAGCGCAAGCGGATCATGGACGAGTTCGCCGAGGAGATGCTGCACGGCCTGGACACCGTCGACCCGGCGGTCCAGGAGCGGATGCGGGGCATGAGCGCGGGCCTGCCGGACGAGCCGACGCCCGAGCAGGTCGACGCCTGGGTGGAGCTGGCGGAACTGCTTCAGGACCCGCAGTTCAAGGCCCGCATGCGGCGGGCCACCGAGTACAACGCCGCGGACCGCAGCGCTGAGGACACGGCCGGCTCGTCCATGCGGTTCCTGAGCAAGCTGGTCGCCCTCGCGGGCGCCGCGGTACGCGACGGGATCGACCCGGAGTCCCCGGAAGCGGAGCCCGTCCTCCAGGAGCTGCTCGGCGACGCCGACCGCGCGGCCGTCCTCGACCGGCTGCTCGCCACCATGAACGACAAAGTGGCCCGCTACCGCGAACTGCTCGGCGTCCTCAAGGGCGGCACTCCCGAGCACCCGCACCGCGAGGAGTTCGCCTGGGTACTCGCCGCACTGCGTGCGAGGGTCGCCAGTTAATCTGGCCTCCGTCAACACGGTAGTGCGAAAAAACGAGGGGTGACCCGGTGGCGGACATCGAAGAAGCACGCAAGGCGTTCCAGCGGTTCGACGCGGACGGCGACGGCTTCATCACGGCGGCCGAGTACAAGAGCGCCATGGCGCAGATGGGCGACTTCAACGTCACGGACTCCGTGGCCGAGGTGCTCATCGCCGGGCAGGACGCCAACGGGGACAAGCGGCTGTCGTTCGACGAGTTCTGGGCGAACCTGAACAAGTGAGCCCAGGGCCTGTCGTCAAACTCCCGTCTGCTTCGCCGCCCTGCGGGCGACGACGGGAGTTTGACGACAGGCCCTGCCCGGTGGGGCGTGCGCCATGGTGCGCACGCCCCACCGGTGTCTCACGCCCCGGCGGCCGCCCTGTTCACGGCCGACAGCACCGCCCGTACGGAGGCGGCCAGCACGGACGTGTCCCGGCCCGCGCCCCACACCGGCACCCCGTCGACCCGGCACCGCGCGAACGCCACGGTCTCGGCCTCCCGCCCCGCCGTCAGCGCGTGCTGGCCGAAGCCCAGCACGTCCACCTCCCGGCCGGCCGCCGCCAGCGCGTCCGCGAAGGCCGCCAGCGGACCGTTGCCCTTGCCCTCCGACTCCCGTACGTCACCGTCCACTTCGAGGGCGCACGTGAAGTGGTGCACGGCGCCGTCCTGCCGCGCCGACCAGCCCTCGGCGAGCGACACGGGACCGGTGGCATCCAGATACGCCGCCCGGAACAGCTCGTACAGGTCGTCCGGCGTCGCCTCCCGGCCGCTGTCGTCGGTCGCCTCCTGCACGATCCGCGCGTACTCGGGCCGCAGCTCCCGCGGCAGATCGACGCCGTGGTGCTCCTTCAGCAGATACGCCATCCCGCCCTTCCCGGACTGCGAGTTGACGCGGATCACGGCCTCGTAGGTGCGCCCCACATCGGCCGGGTCGACCGGCAGGTACGGCACGTCCCACGGCTCGTCCGGGTGCGCGGCGCGGGAGGAACTCGAGGTGATGCAGGGGAAGTTGCGGAATTAGGGCCCCGTCGGCGCGGCACCTGTACCCCGGTCGGCCCGTCGACGGGCGGCGGACGGAGTGGCAGCCTCGGCCGGTACAGCATGTTCGACCGCACGGGGGTGCGCGATGAGGTCACCGGGATGGATATCGGGAAGGCACGGGCCTGCGCTGGCGCTGATGCTCTGTCTGACGTTGGCGGGTGCGGGCTGCGGCAAGGGCGGCCCTGACGCCTCCGGCGATCCGGACGGCGGCCAGGGGCAGCCGACGTCGACGGAGCGGCTCACCTCCGGCGGGACGGAGGGGGACGACGCGGACGGGGGCGCTGTCGGGGGCGGCGGCTCGGGTTCCTCGGGCGGCTCAGGGGGCGGCGCGAGTTCGAGTCCGGGCTCGGGTTCAGGGGACGGCGGGAGTTCCACCGGCGGGTCCGGCGGGTCAGGCGGCAGCGGCGGCGGAGGCTCAACTGGCGGTGGCGGTAAGGACGGCGGGGGTTCCACCAGCGGCGGACCGAGCGGCGGAAAGGGTGGCGGTGGCGCCCCCGGAGGTCCCGGCGGCGGAGGCAACAGCGGTGGCGGAACCGGTGGAGGCGGAGGCGGCGGTGGTGGTGGCGCGCCGGGGACGCCGATGCACGTACCGGACATCGTCCTGGAGGGCCGGCCGATCAACGACGAGGGCGTCGAAGGCGACGAGAGCGTGTGGCCCACGATCCGGCAGCAGTTCATCGACGAGTGCGGCGGAAAGCTCTGCGTCACGCTTGCCCGACAGTACGAAACGTTGCCCGGCGTCAGCGAGTGCGGGTACGCCAACAAGACGTTCCCCAAGGAACTGGACGAGATGAAGGCCGGCCAGACGGTCGTCGTCTACGGCGGCGCCCCCTGCCCGCCGAAACAGGAGCCACCGCCCGAGGACTCGACGTCCCCCGCTGGTTCGGCCTCCTCCTCCCGGTCGCAACCCGCGCCATGACGGGGACCCCCGACCCGGAGCCGCCCACTTTGCCGGACGGCGCGTCGCAGGCGGCCGGCATGCGCCGCGTGGGCGCACTGTTCGGGGCGGTCGTCGCACCGACCACCTTTGTCACCGCGCTGCTCTACTACTTCGGGTGGCACCACGCGTTCTGGTTCTTCGACTACTTCGGCGTGAACTCGACGCTGCTCGGCTTCAGCACCTTCGACTACCTCATGCGCAGCCTGGACGGCCTGTTCGTGCCGATGATCGTGACCGCGGGCATCGGACTGCTCGCGTTCTGGGGCCACGACATGCTCCGCGCCCGGCTCGCGGCGGGCCACCGTCCCGCGCTGCTTCGGCGTGCGGTGCCGGTCCTGGCAGGCATCGGCTTCCTGCTCGCGCTCGTCGGCTTCTGGAGCGTGTTCGCCCGGACGTTCCTCACGCCGTATCTTGGCCTGCCCCCGATCAGTCTGGTCGCGGGCGTGATCCTGCTGTCGTACGCCGTGCACCTGCGCCGCGCACTCGGCCCGCGGCCGCGGCCCCACCAGGACCCGGGCCCGGACCCGTCGCCGGACTCTCAGGGAGACCAGGGAGACCAGGGAGACCAGGGAGACCCGCCCTCGCCCACCCCAACGCCCCTCCGGTCGACCCCACTTCGCGCCGAATGGGCGACTGTCGCCGAATGGGGCGCCCTCTTCGTCATCCTCGGCCTGGGCCTGATGTGGGCGGCCAATGACTACGCCGCGTCCGTCGGTCACGGCCGCGCCGTCAGCTTCGCGGCGAGCCTCGACTCCCTGCCGTCCACCGCCCTCTACAGCGAGCGCGACCTCGCCCTCCACGAACCCGGAGTGCGCCAACTCCACTGCGAGGTGGGCAAGTCGGGCTACGCCTACCGCTACGAGGGCCTCGTCCTGGTCCTCCAGTCCGCGGGCCAGTACGTACTCGTCCCCAGGAAGTGGACCCCGGCCACGGGAGTCGCCCTCGTCCTGCCGCGCAACGACTCCGTCCGCCTGGAGTTCGCGCCGGCCCCGGCGACGGGGGTGCTCGGGCGCACCCGTTGCTGACGGCCGCGGAATAGCCCGCCCGCTCTCCAGGTTCGTACTTCCTGCGCATGCACGAACCACTGGTTCCCGAAGGGCGGCACACAATGAAGATCGGCATCATCGGCGCGGGCAACATCGGTGGCAATCTCACGCGGCGCTTCACCGCCGTCGGCCACGACGTCCACGTGGCCAACTCCCGCGGCCCGCACACGCTCACCGCGCTCGCGGAGGAGACCGGGGCCACCCCCGCCACCATCGAGGACGCGGTCCGGGACGCGCAGGTCGTCGTCGTCACGATCCCGCTCAAGGCCGTGCCGAACCTGCCGAAGGGCTTCCTCGACGCGGCGGCTCCCGACGTGGCGGTCATCGACACCGGCAACTACTACCCGCAGCAGCGCGACGGGAGGATCGCCGGGATCGAGGACGAGGGCCTGACGGAGAGCCGTTGGACGGAACGCCAGATCGGCCACCAGGTGATCAAGGCCTTCAACGGCACCTACGCCCACGACATCCTCGACAAGCCCCGCCCGGCCGGCGACCCGGCCCGCGTCGCGCTCCCGGTCGCGGGCGACGACGCGGCGGCCAAGCGGGTCGTCACGGCGCTCCTCGACGAGATCGGCTTCGACACCGTGGACACCGGCGGCCAGGACGACTCCTGGCGCCAGCAGCCCGGCACCCCCGTCTACGGCATGGCCGCCGACGCGGCCACCGTCCGCAAGGCGCTGGACTCGGCGTCCCCGCAGCGCACGGCGGAGTGGCGCGCCTGACCGCCGCCTCCTGTCAGACGCCGCCCGCCCACTCGTACAGGGAGTCCTTGCTCTCGAAGTCGGCGACATTCTTGTCGAGCGGGCTGTCGGTGTACTGGTGGATCGCCCAGTCCGCCTTGATGCGGGGCTTGCCGGCACTGACGTAGTCGGCGATCCAGAGGCCGTCGCCGGCGTATGAGGTGGAGTCCTGAGTGAGCCAGTAGTGCCTGTTGCAATAGAGCAGAACCCGGTGGTTGGGCCGCAGCCGCTTCACCTCGCGGATGAACTTGTCCTTCTCCGCGTTGCTCGCGTGCGTGCCCTCGCCGGTCGTCTCCCAGTCCACCGCGAGCAGGTCGCCCACCTTTTCCGGGGACTTGCTGACGAAGTACTCGGCCTGCTCCTTCAGGTTCCCCGGCCACAGGAAGTGGTAGAAGCCGACGACGCAGTGCGCGTCGCGGGCCCGCTTGGTCTGCGCAGCCAGGCGCGGGTTGACGTACGAACGCCCCTCCGTCGCCTTGATGAACACGAACGACAGGCCGTCCGTGTCGAACGTGGACTGGTGCGAGCTGACGTCGATGCCACGGATCATGCGGGCCTCCCGGTCGGTGGGGCGACGAGGTCGAACTTTCATCGTCCCTGATCCGGACGGTTATGAGATCCCCTTTACGTAGATCGGTGACGGTCGGTCGCGTCCGTGGCTCGGGACGCGTCTGCGGGTGGAGGGGGCCGGGACCACGGTGCGTGGTCGTTCCGCTGCGCACTCGCCGTGGCCACCCCGGTCCTGAGGGTCACTGTCTAGCGTTCGAGGTTTCGGACGGCCCAAGTCTTGGAACGCGCTTTACCGCGGAGACGCAACTGGCGGAGCCCCTGTGCCTGTCTGACAGGGAGGCTGGGGCGGACTCGGAGAATGGGGCAGGTCGTGGGACGGAGCAGGGGCAGCGGCATAGGGATCGCGCTGGCGACGGTCGCGGTGCTGGTGGGCGCGAGCGCCTGTGGCGGTGGCGGCACGGACAAGGCGGGCGCGGAGGCGTCGGGGAAGGCGAGCGCGAAGCCCTCGCCGACCAAGCCCAAGGGCCCGCCGATGCTGCTGGAGACGATCACTCCGCAGACCGACGCCAAGGTCGGCGTCGCCATGCCGGTGTCGGTGGTCTTCACCAACCCGGTGGCGGCGAAGGCGCGTGCGAACGTCGAGAAGCACATGAAGGTGAGCACGTCGCGGCCGGTCGAGGGCGCCTGGCACTGGTTCGGCGACAAGCGCGCCGACTGGCGCCCCAAGACGTACTGGCCCTCCGGTACGAAGGTGAAGGTCGACGCCGACATGAAGGGCGTCAGCAACGGCAACGGCCGGTACGGCGTGCACGGCTACACCCACACCTTCACGGTCGGGGACGACGTCCGCGCCGATGTCTCGGTGCCGGGACACACCCTGAAGGTCACGAAGAACGGCAAGCCCGTGCGCACGCTGTCGATCAACGCGGGCAGCTCCGAGTACCCGACCTGGAACGGCACGATGGCCGTCATCGACAAGCAGAAGAAGGTCCACATGACCTCGTGCAGCGTCGGGATCAGCTGCGACAAGGGCAGCCCCAATTATTACGACCTGACGCTGCCGTGGGACGTCCACCTCACCCAGTCCGGCACATACGTTCACTACTCGACCGGTGACCCGAACCCGGGCAGCGGCAGCGCCCGCGGCTCGCACGGCTGCGTCCACCTGTCGATGTCCGACGCCAAGTGGTTCTACGAGCAGGTCAAGCAGGGCGACCCGGTCACCATCACCGGATCGCCGCGCGCCAAGGCCCCGGCCGACAACGGTTACGCGGCCTTCAACCTGAGCTGGGACGACTGGCTCGCGGGGAGCGCGGCGGGCGCCGGGAAGGCCGCCGCCCTGTAGCGACGGCGGCCCCGGTTCCGGTGCCGGTCCTGGTTCCGGTCAGCACTCGATGATGTTCACCGCGAGGCCGCCTCGCGCCGTCTCCTTGTACTTGACGGACATGTCGGCCCCGGTGTCCCGCATCGTCTTGATGACCTTGTCCAAGGACACCTTGTGCGAGCCGTCGCCGCGCAGGGCCATCTTGGCCGCCGTGACGGCCTTGACCGCCGCCATGCCGTTGCGCTCGATGCACGGGATCTGGACGAGGCCGCCGACCGGGTCGCAGGTCAGGCCGAGGTTGTGCTCCATGCCGATCTCGGCCGCGTTCTCGACCTGCTCGGGGGAGCCGCCGAGGGCCTCGGCGAGCGCGCCCGCCGCCATCGAGCAGGCGGAGCCGACCTCGCCCTGGCAGCCGACCTCGGCGCCGGAGATCGAGGCGTTCTCCTTGAAGAGCATGCCGATGGCGCCCGCGGTGAGCAGGAGGCGGACGACGCCGTCCTCGTCGGCGCCGGGCACGAAGTTCACGTAGTAGTGCAGGACCGCCGGGATGATGCCGGCCGCGCCGTTCGTCGGGGCGGTGACCACGCGGCCGCCCGCCGCGTTCTCCTCGTTCACGGCCATCGCGTAGAGGGTGATCCACTCCATGGCGTGGGCCACGGGGTCGCCCTCGGCGCGCAGCTTGCGGGCCGAACCGGCCGCGCGGCGGCGCACCTTGAGGCCGCCGGGGAGGATGCCCTCGTGGGACATGCCGCGCGAGACGCAGGCCTGCATGACGCGCCAGATGTCGAGGAGCCCGGAGCGGATCTCGTCCTCGGTGCGCCAGGCCTTCTCGTTCTCCAGCATCAGGGCCGGGATGGACAGGCCGGTCTCCTGCGTGAGGCGGAGCAGCTCGTCGCCGGTGCGGAAGGGGTACTTGAGGACGGTGTCCTCGGGGACGATCGGGTTCTCGCCCTCGACCGCGTCCTCATCGACGACGAAGCCGCCGCCCACCGAGTAGTACGTCTTGGTGAGCAGTTCCTTGCCGTCGGCGTCGTGAGCCCACAGCGTCATGCCGTTCGCGTGGTACGGGAGGGCCTTGCGGCGGTGCAGGACGAGATCGTCGTCGTAGGAGAACGGGATCTCGTGCGCGCCGAGCAGGTTGAGGAGACCTTTTTCCTTGATCGTCTCGACGCGTTCGTCCGCCTTCTCGACGTCGACGGTGCGCGGGGAGTCGCCTTCAAGGCCGAGCAGTACGGCCTTCGGGGTGCCGTGCCCGTGTCCGGTCGCGCCCAGGGAGCCGTAGAGCTCGGCGTGGACGGAGGTGGTGTGGGCCAGCAGGCCCTCGTTCTTGAGGCGCCGCGCGAACATGCGGGCCGCGCGCATCGGGCCGACCGTGTGCGAGCTGGACGGGCCGATGCCGATCGAGAACAGGTCGAAGACCGAGATGGCCACGGTGGGACTCCAAAGGTGGTGGTAGACGCCGTTGTCTGCCGGACGAGCGGGAGTGCGGTGGAAGCGGCCGGGGCACCGCGCTCACTGATGCCTTCTGGTTCCAGTGTGCGTGGTGCCCCGGTAGGACGTACGTACGCAAGGGTACGTAATCCGGGCCGAAGGGCCGTGGCTACTTCAGGCCGGGGTACAGCGGGTGCTTGTCGGCCAGAGCGGTCACCCGGGCCTTGAGCGCCTCCGCGTCGTAGGACGGCTGGAGGGCGAGCGCGATGACGTCGGCGACCTCGCGGAAGTCCTCGGCCCGGAAGCCGCGGGTGGCGAGGGCCGGGGTGCCGATCCGCAGGCCGGAGGTGACCATCGGCGGGCGCGGGTCGTTCGGGACCGCGTTGCGGTTGACCGTGATGCCGACCTCGTGGAGGCGGTCCTCGGCCTGCTGGCCGTCGAGCTCCGACTCGCGCAGGTCGACGAGGACCAGGTGCACGTCGGTGCCGCCGGACAGGACGTTGACGCCCGCCGCGCGGGACTCCGGGGTCGTCAGGCGCTCGGCGAGGAGCTGGGCGCCCTCGATCGTGCGGGCCTGGCGCTCCTTGAAGTCCTCCGAGGCGGCGACCTTGAAGGAGACGGCCTTGGCCGCGATCACGTGCTCCAGGGGGCCGCCCTGGAAGCCCGGGAAGACCGCCGAGTTCAGCTTCTTCGCGAAGTCCTTGTTGCGGGCGAGGATGATGCCGCCGCGCGGGCCGCCGAGCGTCTTGTGCGTCGTGGACGTGACGACGTCGGCGTGCGGGACCGGGTTGGGGTGCAGGCCCGCGGCCACGAGGCCCGCGAAGTGCGCCATGTCGACCCAGAGGTACGCCTCGACCTCGTCGGCGATGCGACGGAACTCGGCGAAGTCCAGCTGGCGCGGGTACGCGGACCAGCCGGCGATGATCACCTTGGGGCGGTGCTCCTTGGCGAGCCGCTCGACCTCGGCCATGTCGACCAGGCCGGCGTCGTCCACGTGGTACGGGACCACGTTGAACTGCTTGCCGGAGAAGTTCAGGCGCATGCCGTGCGTGAGGTGGCCGCCGTGCGCCAGGTCCAGGCCGAGGATCGTGTCGCCCGGCTTGGCGATGGCGAAGAGCGCGGCCTGGTTCGCGGAGGCGCCGGAGTGCGGCTGCACGTTCGCGTACTCGGCGCCGAAGAGCGCCTTCACGCGGTCGATGGCGATCTGCTCGGTGACGTCGACGTGCTCGCAGCCGCCGTAGTAGCGGCGGCCGGGGTAGCCCTCCGCGTACTTGTTGGTGAGGACCGAGCCCTGGGCCTCCATGACGGCGGCGGGAGCGAAGTTCTCCGACGCGATCATTTCGAGGGTCGACTGCTGGCGCTTCAGCTCGGCGTCGACCGCGACGGCGACCTCGGGGTCGAGCTCGTGCAGGGATTCGTTCAGTACGGACATCGGTGGGGTCAGCTCCCGGAGAACTCGGTGTACTCGTCGGCGGAGAGCAGGTCCTTCGGCTCGTCGGCCAGCCGGACCTTGAACAGCCAGCCGCCCTCGAACGGGGCCGAGTTCACGAGGGCCGGATCGTCGACGACGTCCTGGTTGATCTCGGTGACCTCGCCGTTCACGGGGGAGTACAGGTCGGAGACCGACTTGGTCGACTCGAGCTCGCCGCAGGTCTCGCCCGCGGTCACGGTGTCGCCGACCTCGGGGAGCTGGACGAACACGATGTCACCGAGCGCGTTGGCGGCGTGCTCCGTGATGCCGATGGTGGCGACGCCGTCCTCGACGGCGGAGAGCCACTCGTGCTCCTTGCTGTAACGCAGCTGCTGGGGGTTGCTCATGATGCGAATTCTCCTGTACGCGGGAAGGTGCTGGTGACGGAGGGGGCGCCCGGACGGGCGGGGCCTACTTCTGACGCTTGTAGAACGGCAGTGCCACGACCTCGTACGGCTCGTGCGTGCCGCGGATGTCGACGCCGACGCCCGCCGTGCCGGGCTCGGCGTGCGCGGCGTCCACGTACGCCATCGCGATCGGCTTCCCGAGCGTCGGGGACGGGGCTCCGGAGGTGACCTCGCCGATCACCTGGCCGTCCACGACGACGGACATCCCGGCGCGCGGGACGCGGCGGCCCTCGGCGATGAGGCCGACGAGCTTGCGGGGCGGGTTGGCCTCGGCGCGCTCGGCGGCGGCGACCAGCGCGTCATGGCCCACGAAGTCGTCGCTGTGGGAGGTCTTCTCGAACTTCACGACCCGGCCGAGACCGGCGTCGAAGGGGGTGAGGGACGTCGACAGCTCGTGCCCGTACAGCGGCATGCCCGCCTCCAGGCGCAGCGTGTCCCGGCAGGACAGGCCGCAGGGGATCAGGCCGTACTCGGCGCCCGCCTCGGTCAGCGCCTGCCACAGCTTCTCGGCGTCGGCGGGGGAGACGAACAGCTCGAAGCCGTCCTCGCCGGTGTAGCCGGTGCGCGCGATGAGCGCCTGCACACCGGCGACGGTGCCGGGCAGCCCCGCGTAGTACTTCAGGCCGTCCAGGTCCGCGTCCGTGACCGACTTCACGATCGCCGCGGAGGTCGGGCCCTGCACCGCGAGCAGCGCGTACGCGTCGTGGTCGTCGCGGACCTCGGCGTCGAAGCCGGCGGCGCGCTCGGTGAGGGCGTCGAGCACGACCTGCGCGTTGCCCGCGTTCGCGACCACCATGTATTCGGTCTCGCCGAGCCGGTACACGATCAGGTCGTCGAGGATCCCGCCGTCCGCGCGGCAGATCATCGTGTAGCGGGCGCGGCCGAGGCCGACGGAGCCGATGTTGCCGACGAGAGCGTGGTTGAGCAGGTCCACGGCCCCCGGCCCGGACACCGTGATCTCGCCCATGTGGGACAGGTCGAAGAGACCGGCCCGCGTGCGCACGGCGTTGTGCTCGTCGCGCTCACTGCCGTAGCGCAGCGGCATGTCCCAGCCGGCGAAGTCGGTCATCGTCGCGCCGAGCGAACGATGCAGGGCGTCGAGAGATGTCGTACGGGTCATCAGTGGTGCTCCCGGGCATGACGGCGATGGCGAAGTGTCCTCCCCATCTGTCATCGGAACCTGAGAGGTTCGCCCCGAGGGGGCTTGCACCTTGGGTGGGGGCGCCGTGTCACAAAGGCGCCCCACTTTTCAGATCTGCCTCGCCCGCGCGGTACGGGGCCTGAGAGATTCAAGGGAGGAACTTGCTCCTTCGGCGTCCGGGGACCGATGGGTACCCGGAACTCTCCCGCGCGGATTCAAGCGGCCGGTATGCAGTTGCGCGCACATCATTGCATGCCCGTCCGACAGGGAAACCCCTTGAGTGGCATTACCTTCTCTTTACACTTGAGGGGCAAGGGTGACGTGACCGGAACGGGGAGGACGATCGCGGTGCACAAGGCAGTGGCGGGGGCTTACGCGGTGTCGGCTTCGGCATCGGTGGTGGCGGGGGTGCGGATCCCCGGCCAGCGCTCGGTACGGGACCTGCGCGGCCGCCGCGGACACACCCCGCGCAGACTCGCCTTCGAGGCGGGCGACCTCGTCGTGCTCTCCGGCCTGCCCGGCAGCGGCAAGTCGACGCTGATGCGGCGGGCCGTCAAGGAGATCCGGATCGATTCGCAGGACACCCGCGAGCGCTGGGCCGCGCGCATGCCGGCCCGCCTGCCGTACGCGCTGTACCGGCCGCTGGTCCGCATCGCGCACTATGTGGGCCTGCGGCGGGCGATGCGCTCGGGCGTCAGCGTCGTCGTGCACGACTGCGGTACGCAGGCGTGGGTGCGCCGCTGGGTGATCCGCACGGCGCGGCGGCGCGGGGTCGCCGTCCACCTGATGCTGCTCGACGTACCGGCGGACACGGCCCTCGAGGGGCAGCGGGACCGCGGCCGTGGAGTGTCCCGGTACGCCTTCGCCCGGCACCGCAGGGCGGTGGGCGCGCTCGTCAGCTCGACGGAGCGGGGGGAGCCGCCGGCCGGGATGGAGTCGGCGGTGCTGCTCGACCGGGCGGCGATGGAGGCGCTCGCCGGGATCACGTTCGGCGACTGACGGCCGGGGCCCCTGCGCAAGCGGACGGAACCGCACCGTGTCCAATTGTGTGTACGAGTTAAGGTCGGCGGGCACAGCAGCGGGCAGAACGGCAGAGGTTGATGGCAGTCATGGAGTTCCCAGGCACCCCGGAGCCGGGTCACGGTCACGCCCAGGGGCACGAGGGCGGCTACGGCCACCCCGCGCAGGGCTGGCCCGCCAACGAGTTGGAGGAGGTCCTCGCCGCGGCCCTCGGCCAGGAGGCGGGGAGTGCTGGGGATTCGGCGGGGCGCCGAATAGTCGAGGTCCTCGGCCGCAGCCACGTGTGGATCCCGCTGCCCCGCGGCGGCTCGAACGCGAGCCGGGACCTCGACCTGCCGAGCCTGGAGATCGGGGGCCAGGCCTTCGTCCCCGTGTTCAGCTCCGAGCAGCAGTTCATGGCGGTCACCGGTGGCCGGATGGACTGCACGATCGCCCCGGCGGTGGAGTTCGCGCGCGGGCTTCCGCCGCAGGTCGGCATCGCCGTGAACCCGGACGGCACGGTCGGTGTGCCGCTGCCGCCGCCGGCCGTCGCCGAGCTGGCCCGCAGTGGCCGCACGCCGCTCGACGGTCCGGCGACGGGCGGCCGCGTGGTGCTGAGCGAGCCGGACTGGCAGGTCGACCCGATGGACTTCCTGGCCGCGGTGCGCGAGGAGTTCGAGGGGCTCGGCACGGTGCTGAGCGCGCGGCGCTGCCTCGCGACCGTGGAGGACGCGGAGCCGTCCCTGTTCATCGGCGTGGAGCTGGCGCAGGCGGTGAGCGCCCCGAGCGGCGCGGGGGACCTTCCGCTGGACGCGCTGGGGCGGGCGCTGGGCCGGGCGCCGGTGCCGTGGGCCGTCAACCTGGTGTTCCTGGATGTGACGCAGGACCCGGTCGCGGACTGGCTGCGTACACACGTACGGCCGTTCTACGTACGAGAAGGGTGACGGCGTCCGTCAAGTCGGTGTCAGTATCGCCGCTTAAGCTGGTTTCATGACGTGACCGGTCGGCGCTTCGCTTTCCGGCCACGTGTGGAACACGGACGTATTTGAAGAGCCGAAGGGGCGGTTACGGGTGAGTGCGGGCACGGCCGCGGCCGGACAGGTCGAGCACATGCTGCGCCAGGTGACTCCCGGGCGCTACGACGCGTACGAGGCGCTCCTCAAGGCCCTCGCCGACCCCGCGGCCGGGCAGGTCTGGATGCTGCTCTGGCACGGTCAGGCCGGCTCCCCGGACGCCCAGTACGGGAACATGGAGGTGGACGGCTTCAGTTACGCCCCCTGCGTCACCTCCGCCCAGGAGCTCTCCGCCTCCGGCTGGTCGCGGGCGTACGAGGTGGTGAGCGGGGTCGACGCGGCGCGCACGCTCTACCCGGACCACTACGGGCTCTGGCTGAATCCGCACGCGCCGGGCGGCGGCGTCGGCATCCCGTGGCTCGACCTGCGGCGCATCGCGGGCGGCCTGGACCGGCAGCCGGCCGGCCCGCTCAGGCTCTCCGAGCCGACGATCGAGATCCCGCAGTTCTACGCGACCCTGACGCAGAACGCGCACCGCACGACGGCGATCCGCTCCCTGCGCCGCGCCTGGGTCCAGCCCGCGCTGGGCGCGCCCTACCTCGCCATCGGCCTGGACGTCTACGACACGTCCCCGGCGTCGGTGGACGCGGTCCGGGCGATGATGCAGCAGTCCATCCCTGCGGTCCCCGAGGGCCTTCCGGTCTCCACGGTCGCGATGTCGGACGAGTACGACCCGGTGGCGATGTGGCTCCGACAGGCACGTCCGTTCTATGACCGGGAGGCCCACGCGGCGCCTCCCGCTCCCGCCGGTGGGGGGTACGGATTCCCGCCGCCGTACGGGGCGACGTACTGAATGAAAAAGCTGCCCTCAGTCGCCGGGCGGGCTTGATCTGTCCGGACGGGCTGGAGAAATCCAGCCCGTCCGGCGTTTGAGGACATCATTTCAAGCGGCGACCGCAACATGACCCGTTCCGTACCAACTCGCCCGGCCAAAGACCGGGTTGACCACTCGCGTCCCAACTGCCCACCGTCCGACCCCCGTTCACGGCAGTCCGGATAACGGAACACCCCAGCCTGCATCACGTTTAGGCATCCTTTCGCCGTCAAGTCTGGCAACAGATCGCGCCCAGGTTGAAGACTCCCGCTCCAAGGGGGCTTCGCCTCTGTGTACGACGGACTGAACCACGCCGCCACAGCGGCAAGTGCGGGCCGGTCACCGCCGGTTGAGAGGGGTCCCTGCCACGATGACGGCACCATTGCACGACACGAGCGCGGAAGCGGAACCGAGCGCACCGGTCGAGCCTGCCAAGGGAGACGGAGGCCGCAAGGTCGAGGGCCGGTCGCTCAAGCAGATCGCCTGGGGCCGGCTCAGGCGCGACAAGGTCGCCCTCGGCGGTGGCATCGTTGTCGTCCTCCTCGTCCTGGTCGCGGTCTTCGCTCCGCTCATCGTCAGCCTGCTCGGCCACCCGCCGAACGAGTTCCACCAGGACAAGCTGGACGAGCTGACGAACCTGCCCAAGGGCGCCCTGGGCGGAGTCAGCGCCGAGCACCTCTTCGGCGTGGAGCCCAACAAGGGCCGCGACATCTTCAGCCGCATCGTCTACGGCGCCCGCGTCTCGATGCTGGTCGCCGTCCTCGCCGCGTTCGTCGCCGTCGTGCTCGGCACCTTCTTCGGCATCATCGCCGGCTACTTCGGCGGCTGGGCGGACGCGGTGATCAGCCGCGTGATGGACGTGCTGCTGTCCTTCCCGCAGCTCCTCTTCATCATCTCCCTGGTCTCCGTCCTCCCCAACGACCTGCTCGGCCTCACCGGCAGCGGCGTGCGCATCATGATCCTGATCATGGTGATCGGCTTCTTCGGCTGGCCGTACATCGGCCGGATCGTGCGCGGTCAGACGCTCTCGCTGCGCGAGCGGGAGTACGTGGAGGCGGCCCGCAGCCTCGGCGGCGGACCCCGGCACATCCTCTTCCGCGAACTGCTGCCGAACCTGGTGGCGCCCATCACCGTGTACACCACGCTGATGATTCCGACCAACATCCTCACGGAGGCGGCGCTCAGCTTCCTCGGCGCCGGTGTCCGGCCGCCGACCGCCTCGTGGGGCGGCATGCTGCGGGACGCGCTCAGCACGTACGAGCACGACCCGATGTTCATGGTCTTCCCTGGCGTGGCGATCTTCATCACCGTGCTGGCCTTCAACCTCTTCGGGGACGGCCTGCGCGACGCGCTCGACCCCAAGGGCACCCGATAGACCCAGTTCACTGCCCCTGCCGTCCCGTCAGGAGCACTCCCTGTATGTCCCCCTTGGTCACGCGGCCGCAAGGCCGGGGACCGCGAATCCCGGAGGATGCGAGAAGAATGCCCAAAGGTTTCCAGAGTCGACGGATGATGGCGGGCGCGGCCCTCGTGGCGGCGTCGGCGCTCACGGTCACCGCCTGTGGCGGTGGCGACGACAGCGACAACGAGTCGAAGGGCGCCGGCTACAACGCCGCCATAGGCAAGATCGCCAACAAGTCGACCACAAAGGGCGGCACGCTCCGCATGGTCGCCAAGCAGGACCTGGACAGCTTCGACCCGCAGCGCGCCTACTTCGGTATGGCGTGGGACTTCATGCGCTTCTACAACCGCACCCTGGTGACGTACGACACCAAGCCGGGCGCCGCGGGCAACGCGCTGGTCCCCGACATGGCGAAGGGCATGGCCGAGGTCAGCGACGGCGGCAAGACCTACACGTACAAGCTGCGTGACGGTCTCACTTGGGAGGACGGCTCGAAGCTGACCTCCAAGGACATCAAGTACGGCATCGAGCGCATCTGGGCGGACGACGTCATCACCGGCGGTCCGGTGTACCTGAAGCAGGTGCTCGACCCCAAGGGCGAGTACAAGGGCCCGTACAAGGACAAGTCCAAGGACAAGCTCGGCCTGAAGGCGATCGAGACGCCCGACGACACCACGATCGTCTTCCATCTGCCGCAGCCCAACAGCGACTTCGAGCAGATGCTCGCCATGCCGTCCGGCTCCGCCGTGAAGGCCTCGGCGGACACCAAGGAGAAGTACACGACCAAGCCGCTGGCCAACGGTCCGTACAAGGTCCAGTCGCACAAGGCGAACAAGTCGATCGTGCTGGTCCGCAACAAGGCCTGGAAGAAGGCCTCGGACCCGAACAACCCCGCGCTGCCGGACAAGATCACTGTCGCGATCAACAAGAACCTCGAAGAGAACGACAAGAACCTGATGGCCGGCCAGTACGACGTCGACCTCAACGGCACCGGCATGACGCAGTCCGGCCGGACCACCGCGGTGACGGACCACAAGGGCGACGTCGACAACATGCAGACGCCGTTCGTCCGTTACGTCGCCCTGGTCACCACGACCAAGCCGATGGACAACGTCGCCTGCCGCAAGGCCGTCTTCTACGCCACCGACTTCAAGAGCCTTCAGCAGACCCGAGGCGGCGAGGTCGCGGCCGGCAAGATCGCCAACAACCCCTTCCCGAAGGCGGTTCCGGGCCACGACGACAGTTACGACCCGTACGGCGTGGTGGAGCGCAAGGGCAAGCCGGACCTGGCCAAGGCCAAGGACGAGCTGAAGAAGTGCGGCAAGCCGAGCGGCTTCTCGACCGTGCTGACCGCGCGCAGCGACCAGCCCGGTGAGGAGGACGCCGCCGAGGCGCTCCAGGAGCAGCTGGGCAAGGTCGGCATCAAGCTGACCATCGACACCTTCTCCGGTGCCGACGCCTCCTCCATCTCCGGTGACCTCAAGAAGGTCAAGGAGCGCGGCTACGGCATGACGATGAGCGGTTGGGGCCCGGACTTCAACACCGGCCAGGGCTTCGGCCAGCCGCTGTGGGACAGCCGCTTCATCCAGAAGACCGGCAACTACAACGAGTCGCAGATCGACGACCCGAAGATCGACAAGATGTTCGACAAGGCGCTGAAGACGACCGACAAGGCCGAGGCGAAGAGCATCTACACCGACATGGGTCACCGGATCCTCGACGAGGCCTACTGGATGCCGTTCATCTACGAGGCCAACATCACCTGGCGCGGGCCGCGTCTGACGAACGCCTACTCGGCTCCCGCCTGGAGCGGCCGCTACGACTACGCCAAGCTCGGCGTGACGAAGTAGCAGCGACCGACTCGCTGAAATCCCAGCCGACACCCACCAGTCCGAAGGGCAGGTGATGGTCCCGGCAGGCGGCCGGACCCCGCGACCCGAGGTCCGGCCGCCCCCAGGGGCCGCGCACAGTGCTTGCTTACCTCATCCGGCGCCTGAGCGCCGTCATTGTGATGGTGCTCATCGTCCTGCTGACGACGTTCGCCATCTTCTTCCTGCTGCCGAAGTGGTCCGGCCAGGACGTCGCCGCTCTCTTCGCGGGCAAGGCCACATCGCCGGAGCAGCTGGCGGGCATCCGCGTCAAGCTCGGCCTCGACGACCCGCTGCTCGTGCAGTTCTGGGACTTCGTCAGGGCGATCCCGCTGGGCCGGGACTACGTCTCCGGCGGCAGTGTGACCCACTGTCCGGCGCCGTGCCTGGGCTACTCCTTCCGTACGGAGGAGCCGGTCTGGAACACGATCACCGACGCCCTGCCGGTGACCGTGGCGCTCGCCGCCGGTGCCTGCGTCCTGTGGCTGGTCGGCGGCGTGGCCGTGGGTGTCGTCTCCGCGCTGAAGCGGGGCACCGTCTGGGACCGCAGCGCGATGATCGCCGCGCTCTCCGGCGTCTCCATGCCGATCTTCTTCACCGGCATGGTGATGATGGGCATCTTCGTCCACAGCCTGGGGCTCATCAAGATCAGCGACAACCTGTCGAGCGACCAGCCCATCGGTACCTGGATCGAGACGCTGATCCTGCCCTGGATCGCCCTGGCCTTCCTTCAGGCGGCGATGTACGCCCGCCTCACCCGGGCCACCATGCTCGAGGTGATGGGCGAGGACTACATCCGCACCGCCCGCTCCAAGGGCCTCGGTGAACGGTCCGTCATCACCCGGCACGCGCTGCGCTCCACGATGACGCCGATCCTCACCGTCTTCGGTCTCGACCTGGGCGTGTTGATGGGCGGCGCCATCCTGACGGAGTCCACCTTCGGGCTGAAGGGCGTCGGCTTCGAGGCCGTCAACGCCGTCGAGGCGAAGGACCTCCCGGTGATCCTGGGGGTCACCCTGGTCATGTCGCTGGCCATCGCCATCGCGAACCTCGTCGTCGACATGATGTACGCCGTGATCGACCCCCGAGTGAGGCTGGGATGAGCGAGCAGAGCAACACCGGGACCGTCGTGGGCGAGCCGTTCGCGGCCGACTCCCCGCCACCGTCCGCCTTCCTTGAGGTCCGCGACCTCAAGGTGCACTTCCCGACCGACGACGGCCTCGTGAAGTCCGTCGACGGCCTGAACTTCTCGCTGGAGAAGGGCCGGACCCTCGGCATCGTGGGCGAGTCCGGCTCCGGCAAGTCCGTGACCTCGCTCGGCATCATGGGCCTGCACACGGTCGGCCAGTACTCCAAGCGCCGGGCGCAGGTCTCCGGCGAGATCTGGCTGGACGGGGAGGAGCTGCTGTCCTCCCCGCCGGACAAGGTGCGCCGGCTGCGCGGCCGCGAGATGGCGATGATCTTCCAGGATCCGCTGTCGGCCCTGCACCCGTACTACACGATCGGCAAGCAGATCGTGGAGGCCTACCGGGTCCACCACAACGTCGACAAGAAGGTCGCGCGCAAGCGGGCCGTCGAGATGCTCGACCGGGTCGGCATCCCGCAGCCGGACAAGCGGATCGACTCCTACCCGCACGAGTTCTCGGGCGGCATGCGCCAGCGCGCGATGATCGCGATGGCGCTCGTCAACAACCCCGAACTGCTCATCGCCGACGAGCCGACCACCGCGCTCGACGTGACGGTGCAGGCGCAGATCCTCGACCTGATCCGCGATCTCCAGAAGGAGTTCGGCTCGGCCGTCATCATGATCACGCACGACCTCGGGGTCGTCGCGGAGATGGCCGACGAGCTGCTGGTCATGTACGGCGGCCGCTGCGTCGAGCGGGGCACGGCCGAACAGGTCTTCACCACGCCCCAACACCCTTACACCTGGGGCCTGCTGGGTTCGATGCCGCGCATCGACCGGGACCAGACCGAACGGCTCACCCCGGTCAAGGGCTCCCCGCCCAGCCTCATCAACCTGCCGAGCGGCTGCGCCTTCAACCCGCGCTGCCCGTACGCGGATCTGCCCAAGGACAACATCACGCGCACCGAGCGCCCCGAACTGCGGGAGGTCGGCTCCGGACACTTCTCCGCCTGCCACATGTCGGGCGAGGAACGCGAACGGATCTGGACCGAAGAGATTGCGCCGAAGCTGTGACGGATGCCGAAGGAACGGACGCCAAAGGACCTGACACCGAGATGACGCCCCCTACGCTCCCTCAGCAGACGACGACCTCTCCGGACCCGGCGGCCGGTGAGCCGCTGCTCAAGGTCGACGGCCTGGTCAAGCACTTCCCGATCCGCAAGGGCCTGCTCAAGCGGCAGGTCGCCGCCGTGCAGGCGGTCGACGGGCTCTCCTTCGACGTCCGCGCGGGGGAGACCCTCGGTGTCGTCGGCGAGTCCGGCTGCGGCAAGTCCACGATGGGCCGGCTCATCACGCGGCTGCTCGAACCCACGGGCGGGCGCGTCGAGTTCGAGGGCAAGGACATCACGCACCTCGGCACCGGCGGCATGCGGCCGCTGCGCCGCGATGTGCAGATGATCTTCCAGGACCCGTACTCCTCGCTGAACCCGCGCCACAACATCGGCACGATCGTCGGCACCCCGTTCCGGCTCCAGGGCGTCAAGCCCGAGGGCGGCGTGCGCAAGGCCGTGCAGGAGCTCCTGGAGAAGGTCGGGCTCAACCCCGAGCACTACAACCGCTACCCGCACGAGTTCTCCGGCGGGCAGCGCCAGCGCATCGGTATCGCGCGGGCGTTGGCGCTGCGGCCGAAGCTCGTGGTGGCGGACGAGCCGGTGTCGGCGCTCGACGTCTCCATCCAGGCGCAGGTCGTGAACCTCCTGGACGACCTCCAGGACGAGCTCGGGCTCACGTACGTGATCATCGCGCACGACCTCTCGGTCATCCGGCACGTCTCCGACCGGATCGCGGTCATGTACCTCGGCAAGATCGTCGAGTTGGCGGACCGCGACGACCTGTACTCGACGCCGATGCACCCGTACACGAAGGCGCTGCTGTCGGCGGTGCCGGTGCCGGACCCCAAGCGGCGCGGCGCGAAGAGCGAGCGCATCCTGCTGCGCGGCGACGTGCCCTCGCCGATCGATCCGCCCACCGGGTGCCGGTTCCACACGCGGTGCTGGAAGGCGACGGAGGTCTGCACGACGAAGGAGCCTCCGCTGCTCCAGCTCGGCAGGGCCCACCAGGTGGCCTGCCATCACCCGGAGAACGCCCCGGACCAGGCGCCGGAGGACACCAAGCTCCTTCAGGTGGCGAAGGAGGCGATCGACGTGATCACGGTCCCGAAGACGGTGGCTCCGCCGGAGGACCGGAAGCCGTCTTAGCGGCGGGGCGGGCGCGGCACCGGGGTCGCGGTTGCGGGTCTCCGGTTTGCCGCACCGGGGTTGCGGTCGCGGGGCTCTGCCCCGGACCCCGCGCCTCAATCGCCGGCGGGGCTGAGTTGGTGGAGCCCTCGTGGGGCTGTTGCGCTGCATCGGGGTTGCGGTCGCGGGGCTCCGCCCCGGGCCCCGCTGCTCAATCGCCGCAGGGGCTTGAAATACCTGCCCGCACCGCCCCAACAGGCCCGGTTTGCCTGGCCCGTGGGACGTAGGCCCCACGGGGTTCCGCACCACGCCTCGCGGCGATCTGCTGCGGGTACGACTTCCCGCCCGTTGCGGTCGACCGCCACCGCCTTGGGCAATCTGCCGCCTTGGGCGGCAGGGTGGGCAAGGCGGCCCCCGGTGCGGCGCAACGGGGCGATGGGCGCCGACCCCGTGAAGCGGCCGGGCGCCGGACGACCGGAGCCCCCGGAGGGGGCGGGTGGGTGGGAGATGGGCGGCGGGAGCACCGTGATGCCGCACAGAGCCCCTCGTTCGGCTGGGCGGCGCAGCCGGGACGCCGCATAGCGCCCCACCCGTTCCGTGAGGCCGTACAGGGCCCACCCGGAGGGCACCCGTTCCGCGGGGCCGCGCGGCGGTCATCCGTTCCGCGGGGCCGCACCGGCCCGCCCGTTCTGCGGGGCCGCACCGGCCCGCCCGTTCTGCGGGGCCGCACCGGCCCGCCCGTTCTGCGGGGCCGCACCGGCCCGCCCGTTCTGCGGGGCCGCACCGGCCCGCCCGTTCTGCGGGGCCGCACCGGCCCACCCGTTCCGCGCGGCAGCGCAGGGTGGCGACATGGCCCAAAAGGGTCATGTACACGCACACCCCCTCACGGCAGAGTTCCGCTGTCCGTTACACCGGAACCCGTTCGAAGGGACGCCCCATGGCACTCTCCCGTTGGGCACGACTGGCCGCGCTCACCGTAGCCGCGGCCTCCTTCTGCCTGATAGCCGCCGCACCCGCCCCCACCCCCGGCTCCGACGGCATCGGCGACCCGTACTTCCCGCAGCTCGGCAACGGCGGCTTCGACGCCCGGCACTACGCCCTCGACGTCGACTACAACCCCGACACCGACCGCCTCGACGGCCGCACGACCCTCACCGCCCGCGCCACCCAGAACCTCTCCGCCTTCGACCTCGACCTCCAGAAGCTGACCGTCACCAAGGTCGAGGTGGACGGCAGACCCGCCCGGTTCACCCGCAGCGGCGACGAACTGCGCATCACCCCGCGCACGTCGATCCGCAAGGACAACACCTTCACGACCACCGTCACGTACGGCGGCGTGCCCGAGCCTCTGAGCGGTCCCATCGTCTTCGGCTCCGACTACGGCTGGATGAAGACGGGCGACGGCGTCTTCGTCGCGTGCGAGCCGAACGCCGCCTCCACCTGGTTCCCCTCCAGCGACCACCCCTCCGACAAGGCCACGTACGACATCAGGATCAAGGCGCCGAAGGGGCTCACCGGCGTATCGAACGGCCGGCTCGTCGACACGTACGACACCGACAAGGGCAAGCGGACCGTCCACCACTGGCGCGAGACCAAGCCCATGGCGACGTATCTCGCGACCGCCACCATCGGCAAGTTCGATGTGAAGACCGGAAAGACGGCCGGTGGCATCCCCGTCTACGTGGCCATCGACCCCGTGCTCGCCAACAGCAACAACGTCGACGTGTACGCGGTGACCGCCGAGGCCACCGACTACTGGTCGCAGGTCTTCGGCCCGTACCCCTTCGAGGAGACGGGCGCGATCGTCGACGACATGCCGCAGGCCGGCTTCTCCCTGGAGACCCAGTCCAAGCCGATCTACTCCGCCGTCCGCTCCGAGTCGACGATCGTGCACGAGCTGGCCCACCAGTGGTTCGGCGACTCCGTCTCGGTCGACCAGTGGGACGACATCTGGCTCAACGAGGGCTTCGCCACGTACGCCCAGTGGCTGTGGACCGAGCACAAGGGCGGCGCCTCCGCGCACGACTCCTTCCTCGCCGGCTACAACTCGCGCCCCGCCAACTCCACGTTCTGGCAGGTCAAACCGGGCGATCCGCAGCGCGACACGATGTTCGCCTCCGCCGTCTACCAGCGCGGCGCGATGACGCTCCAGATGCTGCGCGAGCGCATCGGCGACAAGGCGTTCTTCAAGCTGCTGCCGCAGTGGACGCGGCTGCACCGGTACGCGAACGCCGACACCGACGACTTCATCGCCCTCGCCGAGCGGGTCTCGGGCAAGCAGCTCGACGACCTGTTCGAGACCTGGCTGTTCACGACGGGCAAGCCCAGCCTGTAAAGGGTCCGCGGACGCGACAGGTAAGAATGTCGCGTGCTTCAGGAACTGTTCAGTCCCTCCGTCCAGCATTGGCTCGACCTCATCGGGATCTTCGTCTTCGCGATCTCCGGCGCCCTGATGGCCGTCCGCAAGAACTGGGACGTCTTCGGGATCGCCGCGCTCGCGGAGGTCACCGCGCTGGGCGGAGGGGTGTTCCGCGACCTGGTCATCGGCGCCGTGCCGCCGGCCGCGTTCACCGACCTCGGCTACTTCGTCACGCCGCTGATCGCCGCCGCGCTCGTCTTCTTCCTGCACCCGGAGGTCGAGCGCACCCAGACGGCGGTGAACGTCTTCGACGCGGCGGGTCTCGGCCTGTTCTGCGTCACGGGCACGACGAAGGCGTACGACTACGGCCTCGGCCTCACCGCGTCCGCCGCGCTCGGCCTCGCCACCGCGGTCGGCGGCGGTGTGCTGCGCGACATCATCGCCAACGAGGTGCCGTCCCTCGTGCGCTGGGACCGCGATCTCTACGCGGTGCCCGCCATGGTCGGCGCCGGGATCGTCGTCCTGTGCATCCATCTCGACGCCCTGGACGGCTTCACCAGCGGCCTCGCGGTCCTCACCGCGTTCGTTCTGCGGCTGCTCGCGATGCGTTTCCACTGGCGGGCGCCCCGCGCATGGAACCGCAGGTCGGCCGGGGTGGAAGTGACGGAGGAGACGCCGTAGCCGGGGGTCGGGCGGCAATGAAAGCTACCGCTTAGTAATTTCCTGTTGTACGTTTCCTGGTATGGCAGACGCAGTATCCACGCAGAGTCGCCCGGCGACCATCGGCGACAGCGAGTTCGACCGCGACACCGCCGTCATCCGGCGCGCGGGCGAGCCCGGTGTCTACGACATCGACCTCTCCGCGGGCTGGACGATCATCAACGCCCTCAACGGCGGCTACCTCCTCGCCGTGCTCGGCCGCGCCCTCGCGGACGCCCTGCCGCACGACGACCCGTTCACGATCTCGGCGCACTACCTGACCGCGTCCGCGCCCGGTCCCGCCGTGATCAGGACCGACGTGGCCCGCTCCGGCCGCACCCTCTCCACGGGCCAGGCCTCCCTCTTCCAGTACGCGGAGGACGGCAGCGAGGTCGAGCGGATCCGGGTCATCGCGTCGTACGGCGACCTGAACACGCTCCCCGACGACGTGCGCACGAGCGCCGAGCCGCCCGTACTGCCCGCCATCGACCAGTGCTTCGGCGCGGGCGACGCCCCCGAGGGCGCGCCGCCCGTGCCCGGCAGCTCCGCGATCTCCGACCGGCTGCACCTGAAGCTCGACCCCGCCACGCTGGGCTGGGCGCTCGGCGCGCCGTCCGGCAAGGGCGAGATGCGTGCCTGGTTCGGCCTCGCCGACGGTCGCGACATGGACCCGTTGTCGCTGCTGCTCGCGGTGGACGCGCTGCCGCCGACCGCCTTCGAGATGGGCCTCAAGGGGTGGGTGCCGACGGTCGAGCTGACCGTCCACGTGCGCTGCCGCCCGGCCCCGGGCCCCGTCCGCGTGTCGATCACGACGCGGAACCTGGCCGGCGGCTTCCTGGAGGAGGACGCCGAGATCTGGGACGCGAAGGACCGCCTGGTGGCCCAGTCCCGCCAGCTCGCGCGCGTACGGCTGGGCTGAGCCGCTACGAACCCAGGAACTCGCCCAGTACGGCGGCGAGTTCCGCGGGCGCGTCCTCCTGGACGAGATGCCCGGCGCCCTCGATGATCCGCAGCTCGGCGCCGGGGATCAGCTTGGCCAGCTCGTGCGCCCGCTGGACCGGGATCCAGCTGTCCTCGGCGCCCCAGGCGACCAGGACGGGAAGCTCCAACTCCCCGTAGCGGCCCTGGATGTCGTCGGTCGCGGCCCACAGGGGGTTCTGCTCGATCTGCCGGTAGAAGGAGTCCTTCCCGGCCTCGGTCAGCCAGGGCGCGACCACGCGCGCGTGCGTCTCGGGGTGCAGCCCGTGGTGGCTGCCGGAGGCGATGTAGCGGTGCACGAGCGCCTCGTGCAGATCGGGCGGCAACTGCCGGAACACATCGGAGTGTTCGCCGAGCAGCCGGTACGTGGGGGAGCCCCACGGCCGGACCGCCACCGGGTCGACCAGGGCGAGGCGGGCGTACGCGGCGCCGTGCACCAGGTGCGCGCGCAGCGCGATGCAGCCGCCGAAGTCGTGGCCCACGACGGCGGGTGCGTGTCCCTCGCCGGTCAGGCCCCAGTGGTCGAGGAGTTCGGTCAGGACGCGGGCCTGGGTGTCGAGCGAGAGGTCCTGTCCCGGGCCCGTCTCGGAGACGCCGTAGCCCGGCAGATCCCATACGTGGACCCGGTGTTGACGTGCGAGCGCGCGGGCCGGCTGCCGCCAGACGTACGAGGAGAACGGCGTGCCGTGGACGAGGACGACGGGCGGCGCGTCGGCCGGTCCGAGTGACGTCCAGCGGATCTCGCCGGACGAGCTGGAGAAGCTTCGGTCGAGGTTCCAGTCGGCTGCTGTCATGACCGTAACGCTAGTTGCTCATGACACGTCGAGCCAGTGCTTTCGGCCGATACTGACGAGCCGCAGCTGCCGCTCGGCCCGGTCCGCCACCTGTTCGAACTCCTCGATAGGCGTCGTGAGCAGCACCGATGCCGTCACCAGCATGTGATCGACGTACAGGTTCGCCAGCATTCTCAGGTCCTCCTCGCTCCAGCCCGCCGCGCCGGGGTCGTGCCGGAGCGCCTCCCGCACCTCGTCCGCGAACTGCCCGAGCTGCTCGCCGATCGCCTCCCGCACCCGCTGCACGCCGCCGTTCCGCTCGCGCGCGATGAAGCGGACGTGTGCGGGGTGCGCGTGCACATGGCGGACGATCAGCTCGACGGTGCGCGTGATGCGCTCTTCGCTGTCCCAGGTCGCGGTCAGCGCGTCGCGGATCACCGCGTGCAGGCTGCCGAGCGCCTCCTCGACCAGGGCCACTCCGAGGTCGGCCGTGCTGTCGAAGTGCCGGTAGAACGCGGTCGGCGTCACGCCCACGGCGCGCGTCACCTCGCGCAGGCCGAGGCTGCTGAGGCTCTGGTCCTCCAGCAGTCCCAACGCCGCGTCCAGGAGCGCCTGTCGGGTCTTCTGTTTCTGCGCCTGACGGGCGCCGAGGGTGTGACTCATGTCATCCAGTTAACAACTGTTCTCTGTAATGGGGAAGTCGTGACGCGAGCTAGACTCGATAGTCAGTGAACAGTTGTAACCCAACTTTCCGAGAGGCTTCCATGCTGTTCCTCGTAGCGGCCCTCCTGCTGCTGGGCTTCGCGCTCGGCACCGTGGCCCACGCCCCGCTTCCCGTCACGCTCGTCGCGGCCGCCGTCATCGGCGTCTGGCTGGCCGTCTTCGCCGTTCGCGAGCGCCACGCGCGCCGTCGGCACCAGCACTGAACCGTTCGGCGGTTCACCTTCCGCAGTTCACGTTCAGCAGTTCACGCATTCAGGGGGTATCACCGTGCAACTCACCGCAGAACCGCAGACGACGTCCCGGCCCCAGGCCCGCCCCGCCGTCCGGCGGGACGCCGACGGCATGGCCGTCGCCTCGTTCGTCCTCGGCCTGGTCGGGCTGCTCGTCATGAACGTCTTCCTCGGCCCCGTCTCGATCATCCTCGCGTCCGTCGCCCTGTGGCGCGGCACCGAGCGACGCGGCCGCGCCTTCCTCGGGCTCGGTCTGGGCCTCGCCGACCTGGTCGTCCTCGGCGCCCTGATCGCCGCCGACGGCACGATGTCCTGGAGCATCACGGGCTGACCGTCAAACGCGCACACGTGGGCTCGTAGAATCGAGCCCACCATGGCTTACCTCGACCACGCCGCGACCACCCCGATGCTTCCGGAGGCGGTCGAGGTGATGACCGCCCAGCTCGCCGTCACCGGCAACGCCTCGTCCCTGCATGCCGCGGGGCGCCGCGCCCGGCGCACCGTCGAGGAGTCCCGCGAGACCCTCGCCGAGTCGCTCGGTGCCCGGCCCAGCGAGGTCGTGTTCACCTCCGGCGGCACCGAGGCCGACAACCTCGCCGTCAAGGGCCTGTACTGGGCGCGCCGCGCGGCCGATCCGGCCCGCACCCGCGTCCTGGCCAGCCCCGTCGAGCACCACGCCGTGCTCGACGCCGTGCACTGGCTCGCCGAGCACGAGGGCGCGACGGTCGAGTACCTGCCCGTCGACGCGTACGGCCGGGTGCACGCCGAGGTGCTGCGCGAGGCGATCGAGCGGAACCCCGACGACCTCGCGCTGGCCACGGTCATGTGGGCCAACAACGAGATCGGCACGGTCCAGCCCGTGCGCGAACTCGCCGATGTCGCGGGCGAGTTCGACATCCCGCTGCACGCCGACGCGGTGCAGGCCTACGGGCAGATCCCGGTCGACTTCGCCGCCTCCGGGCTCGCCGCGATGACCGTGTCGGGCCACAAGGTCGGCGGGCCCTACGGCATCGGCGCCCTCCTGCTCGGCCGCGAGTACACCCCCGTCCCCGTACTGCACGGCGGCGGACAGGAACGGCACGTCCGCTCCGGCACGCTCGACGTCCCCGCGATCGCGGCCTTCGCCACGGCCGGCCGGATCGCGGCCGAGCAGCGCGAGTGGTTCGCCCGGGAGATCGGTGGGCTCCGGGACGCCCTGGTCACCGCCGTGCGCACCGCCGTCCCCGAGGCGATCCTCGGCGGCGACCCGGCGCCCGGCGGCCGACTGCCCGCCAACGCCCACTTCACGTTCCCCGGCTGCGAGGGCGACTCGCTCCTCCTTCTCCTGGACGCCCAGGGCATCGAGTGCTCCACCGGCTCGGCCTGCACCGCGGGCGTGGCCCAGCCGAGCCACGTCCTGCTGGCCACCGGCACCGACCCGGACCTGGCGCGCGGCACGCTCCGCTTCTCGCTCGGCCACACCACGACGAAGGCCGACGTGGAGGCGGTGGCGACGGCGATCGGGCCGGTGGTGGAGCGCGCGAGGTCGGCGGGGCTCAGCTGACTGCCGGGCGCTGCCCTACGCCTTCGCCGAGCCGTCCCGCTCGTACGCCGCCTTCACCAGGCGTATGTACCGGTCCCAGTCCCAGTTCGGCCCCGGGTCGGTGTGGTCGGTGCCCGGAACCTCGACGTGCCCGATGATGTGCTTCCGGTCGACCGGCATGTCGTAGCGCCTGCATATTTGGGCGGTGAGCCGCGCCGACGCCTCGTACATCGCGTCCGTGAAGTCCTCGGGCCGGTCCACGAAGCCCTCGTGCTCGATGCCGACACTGCGCTCGTTGTACTCCCGGTTCCCCGCGTGGAACGCGACGTCCAGCTCCCGGATCATCTGCGCGATGTGCCCGTCCTGCCGGACCACGTAGTGCGCCGCCGCCCCGTGCCACGGGTCCTTGAAGACCTTCAACGTGCCCTGGTAGCTGCCCTGGGTGACGTGAATGACGACGCGGTCGACGGAGTAGTCGGCAGGGCGGTCCGCCCGCCGCCAGTTCGCCGCCGCCGCAGCCACCCACTCCGCGCCCTTGAAGTCCACCGCGCCGGCCTTGCGCGGCTTGTCGACCCCCGGCATCTGCCACCACATGCGGGCGAGATCCCCGCGCGCGAGCAGCCCGACGCCCACGGCCGACGCGGCCCCGCCGATGATCAGGGTCCGGCGGCTGATCCCGCGGTCGCCGTCCCCGCCGCGGCCCTTCCCGGACCCCGCCCCCTGCTTGCCCATATGACGCCCCCGTCCGTCCCGTACGAGATCCACAACGGATATCCGAACGATTCGGTTCCCGCGGGCCCGTACCCTGTTAGTGCTATGACTTCGCAGACCTCGATGCTTCCCGCCGACCGCCCCCTCCGTGTCCTGGCCGCCATGTCCGGCGGCGTGGACTCCGCCGTCGCCGCGGCCCGCGCCGCCGAAGCGGGCCACGACGTGACCGGCGTGCACCTCGCGCTCTCGGCGAACCCGCAATCGTTCCGCACCGGCGCCCGCGGCTGCTGCACCATCGAGGACTCCCGCGACGCGCGCCGCGCGGCCGACGTCATCGGCATCCCGTTCTACGTCTGGGACCTCGCCGAGCGCTTCCGCGAGGACGTCGTCGAGGACTTCATCGCGGAGTACGAGGCGGGCCGCACGCCGAACCCGTGCCTGCGCTGCAACGAGAAGATCAAGTTCGCCGCGCTCCTCGACAAGGCGCTCGCCCTCGGCTTCGACGCGGTCTGCACGGGCCACTACGCGCAGGTGATCGTCAACGAGAAGGGCGAGCGCGAGCTGCACCGCGCCGCCGACATGGCCAAGGACCAGAGCTACGTCCTCGGCGTCCTGGACGACCGCCAGCTCGCCCACGCGATGTTCCCGCTGGGCGACACGGAGACGACCAAGGAAGAGATCCGCGCGGAGGCGGAGCGCCGCGACCTGGCGGTCGCCAAGAAGCCCGACTCCCACGACATCTGCTTCATCGCCGACGGCGACACCCAGGGCTTCCTCGCGGACCGCCTCGGCAAGGCGGAGGGCGACATCGTCGACGAGTCGGGCGCCAAGCTCGGCACCCACGAAGGCGCCTTCGGCTACACGATCGGCCAGCGCAAGGGCCTGCGCATCGGCAGGCCGGCCGCCGACGGCAAGCCGCGCTACGTCCTGGACATCTCCCCGGTCGACAACACGGTGACGGTGGGCCCGGCGAAGGCCCTCGACGTCACCGGCCTCACGGCCATCAAGCCCCGCTGGTGCGGCGCCGCCCCGACCGGGCCCGGCACGTACACGGCCCAACTGCGCGCGCACGGCGGCGAGACCGAGGTGTCGGCCGAGCTGGTCGACGACGAGCTGCGGGTGCGCTTCACGGAGGCCGTCCGCGGTGTCGCCCCCGGCCAGGCGATCGTGCTGTACGACGGCACGCGCGTGGTGGGCTCGGCGACGATCGCCACGACGGAGCGGGCCACCGCGGCGGTCTGAGCCTGGCCTCAGCGGCCCTGCAAGTAGTAGTGCAGTACGGCGCCCAGCTGGCCGCACCACTCGGCGGCCTGCGCCTTCTTCCGGGCCTGCACCTGGCAGGTGTAGACGGCGCCGTCCGACATCGAGGCCGTGACGAACACCCCGGACGGCAGCGGCTGGAAATTGGCCGTGCGCACATGCGACCAGGGCAGGTCGATGGCGTGCGGCCCCTGCTCGAAGTGCAGCCCGTCCACGTCCACGACCATGCCGTTGTGCTGGTCCGCGGCCACGAACTCCGGTCCGGCTGGCCCGGCCGGAGGCCCCGCCGGGGGAGCGGGCGGCGTGGGTGCGTGCGAGGGCGGCGGCGGTGCCACCGGAGGGTGCGGCGGCGGTGCCGGAGCGAACGGGGGCGGGGGACCGCCGAACCCGCCCGTCGGAACGTTCTGCTGTCCGTCTCCGTGAGCCATGTCGCCTCACCCTCCGCCGTGCGCCGTGTACCTCCTCATTCGACCACGCGCGCGTGGTTACGCGGCGTCGACCTGCGTCTCGTAAAAGCACAGGTGGTCCTTGATCGCGGCCACCTCGGCCTTCGGGTCCGGATACGCCCACACCAGGTCCCGCGCGTCGGGCAGCGACCAGTAGGAGGCGTCGCCCTTGAAGGGGCAGTGCGTCGTCGTGTCCGATGCCGTCAACAGCTCGGTGCGCACATCCTCCGGAGGCAGGTAGTACCGCACCGGACAGCCGGTCTCCTTCAGCACCAGCGGGCGCGAGCTCTCGGCGAGCACCTGCCCCTGGTGGACGACCCGCACGCGCTGCGAGCCCTGCTCGACGGTGATCGTGTGTCCTTGAGTCATACGTGTGTCAGCGCTCACAGCGCCCGGGTTCTTCCCGGGGACGGCCGCGGATCGCTGTCGGAGGCGGCCCGTACGGTAAGGGGTATGAACATCTGCGTCTTCCTCTCCGCCGCCGACCTCGACGAGCGCTACACCCGGCCCGCCCGCGAATTCGCCGAACTGCTCGGCAAGGGCGGGCACACCCTCGTGTGGGGCGGCTCGGAGAGCGGCCTCATGAAGGTCGTCGCCGACGGTGTGGCGGAGGCGGGCGGCGGGCTCGTCGGGGTGTCCGTGGACTTCCTCGCGGCCAAGGCGCGCGTCGTCGCCGAACCCGACCAGATGGTGATCGCCAAGGACCTCGCGGAGCGCAAGGCGCTGCTCCTGGAGAAGTCCGACGCCATCGTGGTCATGGTGGGCGGCACCGGCACGCTCGACGAGGCCACCGAGATCCTGGAGCTGAAGAAGCACGGCAAGACCGACAAGCCCATCGTGCTGCTCAACTCCGAGGGTTTCTACGACGGCCTGAAGGAACAGTTCCGGCGCATGGAGGACGAGGGTTTTCTCCCGATCCCCCTCACTGACCTCGTCTTCTTCGCCGAGGAGCCGGTCGGCGCCCTGGCTTACCTCGAGGAGTCGCGCGGCGTCGAGTAGTGAAAGCATGGCGGGCATGGCTACACATGTGATCACCGGCGCCGGTTCCGGAATCGGCGCCGCCGTCGCCCGCCGCCTGCACGAGCGCGGGGACGAAATCTTCCTCCACGCGCGCGACGCGGGCCGCGCCAAGGAGCTCGCCGCCGAGTACCCCGGCGCCAGGACGCTCGTCGGCGACCTCGCGGACCCGGACAAGCTGTCCTGGGCCTTCTCGCACCAGACGCTGCCCGACCGGATCGACTCGCTGCTGCACATCGCCGGCGTCGTCGACCTCGGCAAGGTCGGGGAGCTCACCCCGAAGGCGTGGCGCAACCAGCTCAACGTGAACCTCATCGCCCCGGCCGAGCTGACCCGCCACTTCCTGCCCCAACTCCGCGTCGCCCAGGGCCACGTGGTGTTCGTGAACTCCGGCTCCGGCCTCAACGCGCACGCGGGCTGGTCCGCGTACGGCGCCTCCAAGCACGGCCTGAAGGGCCTCGCGGACGCGCTGCGCGAGGAGGAGCACGGCAACGGCGTGCGCGTCACGTCCGTCTACCCGGGCCGCACCGCGAGCGCCATGCAGGCCAAGGTGCACCAGCAGGAGGGCAAGGAGTACGACCCGGAGCGCTGGATCGACCCCGAGTCGATCGCCACGACGATCCTCATGGCGCTCGACCTCCCGCGCGACGCCGAGGTCAACGACCTGACGGTGCGACCCGGCCGCTGACGCGCCGCCCGTCCGGTGGCCCGACGTGCCGCCCGCCCGGCGGCCGGCGTTACGTACCCTTCCTGGGTGACTGAAAAGAGCGACTTCAGGTGGGGGCCGGCCACGGGCGTCGGCTCGATGCCCGGTGGTGACGCCCGCGAGGCCGCCAAGACCGTGACCGGCAGCTTCGAGGGCCCCGAGCAGGGGATGCCGTTCCTCGCCGAGCTGCCCGCGCGCGGCCCCGGCGCCGACATGATCGGCCGCACCGCGGGGATGCTGGTCGACCTGTACGCGCGCGTGGAGCCCAGCGGCTGGCGGATCGGCGACCGGCCGGGCCGGGACACCAAGCGGGCCCGGTCCTGGCTCGGCGAGGACCTCGACGCGCTCGAGGAGTTCACGCAGGGGTACGAGGGACCGCTCAAGGTCCAGGCCGTCGGGCCCTGGACGCTCGCGGCCGCACTGGAGTTGCGGAACGGGGAGGCCGCGCTCTCCGACCTCGGCGCGTGCCGCGACCTCGCCGCGTCGCTGGCCGAGGGGCTGCGCGAGCACCTCGCCGACGTCCGCCGCCGGGTGCCCGGCGCCCAGTTGGTGCTCCAGCTCGACGAGCCCTCGCTCATCGCCGTGCTGCGCGGCCGGATCAAGACCGCCAGCGAGTACCGCACGCACCGCGCCGTCGACCGCCAGATCGTCGAGGGCGCGCTGCGCGACGTCATGGGCGTGCTCGACGACGGGCCGCGGCTCGTCCACTCGTGTGCCCCCGACGTTCCGTTCGCCCTCCTGCGCCGGGCCGGCGCCGACGCGGTCTCCTTCGACTTCTCGCTGCTCACCGAGCGTGACGACGAGGTCATCGGGGAGTCCGTCGAGTCCGGTCTGCGACTCGTCGCGGGTGTCGTGCCGGGCGTGGACGGCCCATTGTCAGACCCTGCCGGTAGCGTCATGGGTGTCAGGACGCTGTGGCGCAGGCTGGGGCTGAATCCGGGTTCCCTCGCGGACTCGGTGGTGCTCACGCCGTCGTGCGGACTCGCGGGTGCGTCGCCCGCGTACGCCCGCGCGGCGCTCGCCCACTGCGTCCGGGCGGCGAGATCACTCGCGGACAACCCTGAGTGACCGTGGACGAAGGCAAACGGGAGGACGAGACGGTGGCTGACGCACTGCACAGCGAGGGTTCCGTGCCGGCGAAGGCGCGGGAAGAGCACACCCAGCTGGCCGAGCAGATCGAGGAGCACCGCTTCCGGTACTACGTGAACGACGCTCCGGTCGTCTCCGACGCCGAGTTCGACAAGCTCCTGCGCTCCCTGGAGGCGCTGGAGGAGGAGCACCCCGAGCTGCGCACGCCGGACTCGCCGACCCAGAAGGTCGCGGGCCAGTACGAGACGGTGTTCACCTCCGTGGAGCACCGCGAGCGCATGCTCTCGCTCGACAACGCCTTCGACGACGAGGAGTTGGCGGCCTGGGCCGACCGCGTCGCCAAGGACGTGGGCGCGCCCGGGTACCACTTCCTGTGCGAGCTGAAGATCGACGGCCTCGCGGTCAACCTGACGTACGAGGACGGGCGGCTCACGCGCGCGGCCACGCGTGGGGACGGCCGGGTCGGCGAGGACATCACGTCCAACGTCCGCACGATCACGGAGATCCCGAACCGCCTCAAGGGCGAGAACATCCCGCCGCTCGTCGAGATCCGCGGCGAGGTCTTCTTCCCCATGGACAAGTTCGAGGAGCTGAACGCCCGGCTCGTCGAGGCCGGCGACAAGCCCTTCGCCAACCCCCGCAACGCGGCGGCGGGTTCGCTGCGCCAGAAGGACCCGCGCGTCACCGCGACGCGCCCGCTGCACATGGTGGTGCACGGCATCGGAGCCCGCGAGGGCTTCGACATCGACCGCCTCTCCGAGGCCTACGCCCTGCTGCGCGAGTGGGGCCTGCCCACCACCAAGTACAGCAAGGTGGTCGACGACCTCGAAGGCGTCCGGAAGTTCATCGCGTACTACGGGGAGAACCGTCACTCCGTGGACCACGAGATCGACGGCGCCGTCATCAAGCTCGACGAGATCCCGCTCCAGGGCCGCCTCGGCTCCACGGCGCGCGCCCCGCGCTGGGCCATCGCCTGGAAGTTCCCGCCCGAAGAGGTCAACACCAAGCTGATCAACATCCGCGTGGGCGTGGGCCGCACGGGCCGCGTCACGCCGTACGCGCAGGTGGAGCCGGTCACCGTCGCGGGCTCCGAGGTCGAGTTCGCGACGCTGCACAACCAGGAGATCGTCAAGAAGAAGGGCGTCTTCATCGGGGACACCGTCGTCATCCGCAAGGCCGGAGACGTCATCCCCGAGATCCTCGGCCCCGTCGCCGACCTCAGGGACGGCAGCGAGTACGAGTTCGTGATGCCCGCCGAGTGCCCCGAGTGCGGCACCGAACTACGGGCCATGAAGGAGGGCGACATCGACCTCCGGTGCCCCAACGCCCGCACGTGTCCCGCCCAGTTGCGTGAGCGCCTCTTCTATCTGGGCGGCCGCCAGTGCCTGGACATCGAGAACTTCGGGTATGTCGCGGCCGCCGCGCTCACCGGGCCGCTCGAGCCCGAGCAGCCGCCGCTCACGGACGAGGGCGACCTGTTCGACCTCACGATGGACCAGCTCCTGCCCATCAAGGCGTACGTCCTCGACCAGGACAGCGGACTGCCCAAGCGCGATCCGAAGACGGGCGAGGAGAAGATCGCGGACATCTTCGCCACGAAGGCGGGGGAGCCGCGCAAGAACGCCGTCTCGATGCTGGAGCACATCGAGGCCGCCAAGAGCCGCCCGCTGGCCCGCGTCATCAACGGCCTGTCGATCCGTCACGTCGGACCGGTCGCCGCCGAGGCGCTCGCCCGCGAGTTCCGCTCCATCGACCGCATCGACCAGGCCACCGAGGAGGAGCTCGCCGCCACGGACGGAGTGGGCGGGATCATCGCCGCCTCCGTGAAGCAGTGGTTCGCCGAGGACTGGCATCGGGAGATTCTGCGGAAGTGGCGTGCGGCCGGTGTGAGGATGGAAGAGGAAGGGGCGGGAGAGGACGAGGGCCCGCGCCCCCTCCAAGGGCTCACGGTCGTGGTCACCGGAACGCTTCAGAACTTCACGCGGGATGGCGCAAAAGAGGCCCTTCAGACCAGAGGCGCCAAGGTCACGGGTTCCGTTTCGAAGAAGACGTCCTTCGTGGTCGTGGGGGACAACCCAGGCTCCAAGTACGACAAGGCCATGCAGGTCAAGGTTCCGGTTCTGGACGAGGACGGGTTCGCCGTCCTGCTGGAACAGGGGCCCGAAGCGGCGGTCGAGGTGGCGCTTCCCGCCGAGCAGGAGGCCGCCGAGTAGCGGCCGCGGGTCACTCGAACGGCGCATATCAGACGCAGGCGGAACGCCGGGGTCATTCGGGCAACCGTGCCCGGGCGCGTCCGTCTGGTGCCCGTGGAAGCCTTCTGCGGCCTACTGTTGAGGTGTGCGCCTGCCGAGTCCTGCTGCGGATGGGGCGAATCCTCGCCCGCTGGGTACGAGGAGAGCGGGCAGCGGACGCAGGCACCGCCGGCAGTGAGAGGGACGGGAATGGAACCGACCGAGAGCGCCGCCCCGGACTCACGCCTGCGCCCACGTCGACGTGCGCGGCGCGACACGGCACCGCGCGCCGACCGGGGCGACGGAGTCGACGGCAGCGACAGCGGTCACGGGGAGAACGAGCGCGGTGGTGTGGTGAACTGGCGCAAATGGTGGCGCGGGGCCGGATTCGGCGCCGACCGGACGAGCGGCGCGCCTGGCCCTGAAGCGGCCGGGCCCGAAGTGCCGGGCCACGAGGGGCCGCTGAGGCGCGGGGCGAAGGACCACCCCGCGGACAGCGGCAGTTCGGCCCACGCCCACACGGCGCCCGGCCCCGAGGGACCCGCCGCGGCCCGGCTCCGGAACACCGACGAGCAGCCCCCGCGCGCACTGCCGGCCCGCCCCCCGAGGACCGAGGGCCTGCCCGGCGAGCAGATATCGGGCGGCCGGGGGCCCGGCGCCCGCCCGCAGGACATCGGCGCGGTCAACTCACGTAGGTCCGGCGCCCGGCCGTCGGGCGACCGGGAGGCCGGCGCCGAGGCCTCCCACGCACACGCTTCGCACCCCCACGTGACGGCCGCTGGCCCGGTCGTGCACGGGCGCACCGCGGACGGTCGGCCGGAGCTCGCCGCGGGAGGCGCCCGGCCCGCCGCGGCCCAGCGCGGCGCCGGAATCGGCAGGGGCCCGCTCCCCGGCACCGTCCCCGCGGGCGGCAGCGTCGGGATGGCGACGCCCGCGCGCAATCAGCTCGCGGGCCAGGGGGAGACCTCGCGGGCCGCGCTCGTGCCGCTGCTGCCCGGCGTCGTGGTGGCGCTGGCCGCCGTGGTGCTCGGCGCCGGGTTCTACTGGTCGCTCGAACAGGGGCACGCGCTCTTCCCGTCCGGCACGGTCGGCTGGTGCCTCGCGCTCCTGACCGGGATCATCGTCGGCCACCTCGTCGCCCTCGGCCGCGACCGCTGGTGGGGCGGCACCGGATCCGGCGCGGCCCTCACCCTCGCGGTGCTGCTCCTGTACGGCTGGGTGCCCGCGGGCATGGTCAGCCTCACCGTCGTCGTCCTCGTCGGCATCGCCCGCAGACACTGCTGGCGCCAGGGACTGCTGCACGGCGCGATCGACATCCTCGGCATCGGCGCGGGCGCCCTCGTCCTCGCCGCGTTCGGCCGCGTGCCCTCCGTCGAGACGCCGTGGAAGCCGGAGGGCTGGGGCCTGACCACGGTGCCCGAGGTGGCCCTCGCGGCCCTTGCCTATCTGTTGATCACCCGCACCCTGCTCTGGTACGTGCATGCGCCACCGAACTCGGGCCTTCCGACCGTCGCCCGCACCTCGCTCGTGCGGCAGGGCCTGGTCGCCGTCGCGCTGCTCGGCATCGCGCCGCTGATCTGCGTCGTCGCCGTCGCGCTGCCGGTGCTGCTGCCGCTGTTCGCGATCCCGCTGATCGCGCTCGACTCCACGCTGTGGATCGCGCGGGCCCGCGCCGAGGAACAACTGCGCGACCCGCTCACCGGACTGCCGAACCGCCAGTGGCTGCTCGAGCGCACCTGGAGCGCGCTCGACGACGCCGAGCGGATCGGGGTGCGCAGCGCGCTGATGCTGATCGACCTCGACCGGTTCCGTTCGGTGAACGACACGCTCGGCCATCTCGCCGGTGACCGGCTCCTGTTGCAGATCGCGGACCGGCTGAGAGCGGCGCTGCCGCGCGGCGCGGAGGTCGCGCGCCTCGGCGGCGACGAGTTCGCCGTGCTGCTGCCCGTCGCCGACTCCACGACGTCCGCGACGCGGGTGGCCCGCAACCTCGTGGCGACCCTGGGCTCCCCGCTGGACCTGGACGGGCTGACCCTCGTACTGGAGGCGAGCGCGGGACTCGCCGTCTTCCCCGACCACGCGCTGGACGCGGAGGGGCTGCTCCGCCGGGCCGACGTCGCGATGTACCAGGCCAAGCGGGACCGCACGGGCGTCGAGGTCTACGAGTCGAAGCGGGACTCCAACACCCCGGACCGGCTCGGCCTGTTGGGCGATCTGCGGCGCGCGCTCGACGCGGGCGATGTGGAGCTGCACTACCAGCCGAAGGTCCGGTTCGACGGGCACGTCGCGGGCCTTGAGGCGCTCGTGCGGTGGGTGCACCCGGAGCGCGGGAAGGTGCCGCCGGACGAGTTCATCGCCATCGCCGAGTCGTCCGGACTCATGCCGCACCTGACCGAGTACGTCCTGGAGACCGCCCTCGCGCAGGTCGCGCGCTGGCGTGCGCAGGGGCTGCACGTGCCGGTCGCGGTGAACGTGTCGCCGCGTGATGTGCACACGCCCGGCTTCGCCGGAGCCGTCGCCGCCCGGCTCGCCCGGCACGGGGTCCCGGCCGGGTCCCTCCAGCTGGAGATAACGGAACACGTACTCCTGGAGGACCCGCAGCGGGCCGCCGACACCCTGGCGGGGCTCACCGGGCACGGCGTGAAGATGTCGCTCGACGACTTCGGCACCGGGTACTCGTCCCTCGTGCACCTGCGGCGGCTCCCGGTCAGCGAGCTGAAGATCGACCGGTCCTTCGTGGCCCGGCTCGCCGTGGACAACGAGGACGCGGAGATCGTCCGCTGCACCGTCGACCTGGCGCACTCGCTCGGCCTGCTGGTCGTCGCCGAGGGCGTCGAGGACGACGAGACGTGGGAGCGGCTGCGGGACCTCGGCTGCGACGCGGTGCAGGGCTGGCTCGTCGCCGCCGCGATGCCGCCCGACGAGACGACGGCCTGGCTCCGCGCCCGCGGCGCCCGCGGCTGGCGCCCACCGGCGGCCCTCCCCGCGGCCCAGTCCGACGACTGCGGCCCCCTCGGCTGACGGCGCCGGGCGGTTTCCGCCGCCCGGGTGGGCATCTCGGGGGCGCGGGGGACTGCGCGCCCAGCCCCGTACAGCATGAACCCGGGGTGCGGCCCCGCCCCGCCCCCGTAAACCGTTTACCGACCATGGTGCCGCGACCCATAGGATTGGGGCCAAACCGAGAACACGCACCCCGTGAGGATCCGCATGCCTGGCATCACGCGCGAGGAGGTCGCCCACCTCGCACGGCTGGCGCGTCTGGAGCTGAAGCCCGAAGAGCTCGACCACTTCGCAGGCCAGCTCGACGACATCATCGGCGCGGTCGCCCGCGTCAGTGAGGTCGCCGACCAAGACGTACCGCCGACCTCCCACCCGCTGCCGCTGACGAACGTCATGCGCGCGGACGAGGTCCGTCCGTCGCTCACCCCCGAGCAGGCGCTCTCCGGCGCCCCGGCCCAGGAGCAGCAGCGTTTCAAGGTGCCGCAGATCCTGGGGGAGGACTAAACAGTCATGACGGACATCAACGTCAACATCATCAAGCTGACCGCCGCGGAGATCGCGGCGAAGATCGCTTCCGGCGAGCTCACCGCCGTCGAGGTCACCGAGGCCCACCTGGCCCGGATCGGTGCCGTCGACGAGAAGGTGCACGCCTTCCTGCACGTCGACCGTGAGGGCGCGCTCGCGCAGGCCCGCGCCGTCGACGAGAAGCGCGCCAAGGGCGAGAAGCTCGGCCCGCTGGCCGGCGTCCCGGTCGCGCTCAAGGACATCTTCACCACCGAGGGGATCCCGACCACGGTCGGCTCGAAGATCCTCGAGGGCTGGATCCCGCCGTACGACGCGACGCTGGTCAAGAAGCTGAAGGCCGCCGACGTCGTCATCCTCGGCAAGACCAACATGGACGAGTTCGCCATGGGGTCGTCGACGGAGAACAGCGCGTACGGGCCCACCGGCAACCCGTGGGACCTCACCCGGATCCCCGGCGGCTCCGGCGGCGGCTCCTCCGCCTCCCTCGCCGCGTACGAGGCCCCGCTCGCCATCGGCACGGACACCGGCGGCTCGATCCGCCAGCCCGCGGCCGTCACCGGCACCGTCGGCGTCAAGCCGACCTACGGCGGCGTCTCCCGCTACGGCATGGTGGCGTTCTCCTCGTCCCTGGACCAGGGCGGGCCCTGCGCCCGTACGGTCCTGGACGCGGCGCTGCTGCACGAGGCCATCGCCGGGCACGACCCGCTCGACTCGACGTCCATCGACGCCCCGGTTCCGGCCGTCGTCGAGGCCGCGAGGAACGGCAGCGTGCAGGGCATGCGCGTGGGCGTCGTCAAGCAGTTCCGCGGCGAGGGCTACCAGGCCGGCGTCGTACAGCGCTTCGACGAGTCCGTCGAGCTGCTGAAGTCGCTGGGCGCCGAGGTCGTCGAGCTTGACTGCCCGTCGTTCGACCTGGCCCTGTCGGCGTACTACCTGATCGCGCCGTCCGAGTGCTCCTCGAACCTCGCCCGGTTCGACGCCATGCGCTACGGCCTGCGCGTCGGCGACGACGGCACGCACTCCGCCGAGGACGTCACCGCGCTGACCCGCGAGGCCGGCTTCGGCGACGAGGTCAAGCGCCGCATCATCCTGGGCACGTACGCGCTGAGCTCCGGCTACTACGACGCGTACTACGGCAGCGCCCAGAAGGTGCGCACGCTGATCACCCAGGAGTTCGAGGCCGCGTTCGAGCAGGTCGACGTCATCGTGTCGCCGACCACGCCCACCACCGCCTTCCCGATCGGCGAGCGCGCCGACGACCCGATGGCGATGTATCTCGCGGACCTCTGCACGATTCCGACCAACCTCGCGGGGAACTCGGCGATGTCGCTGCCCTGCGGCCTGGCCCCCGAGGACGGGCTGCCGGTCGGTCTGCAGATCATCGCCCCCGCGATGAAGGACGACCGCCTGTACAAGGTGGGGTCCGCCGTCGAGGCCGCATTCGTGGAAAAGTGGGGGCACCCGCTGCTTGAGGAGGCTCCGTCGCTGTGAGTGCCATGGCAAAGAAGGCCAAGAACTTCAAGAAGTCCAAGACCGGCGTCTACGTCTCGCTGGCCAGCACCGCCTTCGGCGCGATCAGCGTCGCGAAGCAGGCGAAGATGGCCCGCAACGACGCCGACACCCTGCGGCTGATCGACGCCGCCGTGTCCGCCGCCGCCATCGTCACCGGTATGGCGATCCTCTACCGGGAGCTCAAGCGCCTGGGCGACGACGACGTCCTGCTGGGCTGAGAGGGAAGTTTCAAAAATCGTGACTGCCACGACCACGTCCGAGCTGATGGGGTACGAGGACGCGCTCGCGTCGTACGACCCGGTCATGGGCCTCGAGGTCCACGTCGAGCTCGGTACGAAGACGAAGATGTTCTGCGGATGCTCCACCGAGCTGAAGCAGGACGCCAACAGCCAGACCTGTCCGACCTGTCTCGGCCTGCCCGGCGCGCTGCCGGTCGTGAACGAGATCGGCGTCGAGTCGGCCATCAAGATCGGCCTCGCGCTCAACTGCTCGATCGCCGAGTGGTGCCGCTTCGCCCGGAAGAACTACTTCTATCCGGACATGCCGAAGAACTTCCAGACCTCCCAGTACGACGAGCCGATCGCCTTCGACGGTTACCTCGACGTACAGCTGGAGGACGGCGAGGTCTTCCGCGTGGAGATCGAGCGCGCCCACATGGAGGAGGACACCGGCAAGTCGACGCACGTCGGCGGTGCCACGGGTCGTATCCAGGGCGCCTCGCACTCGCTGCTCGACTACAACCGCGCGGGCATCCCGCTCATCGAGATCGTCACCAAGCCCATCGAGGGCGCGGGCGAGCGGGCCCCCGAGGTCGCGAAGGCGTACGTCGCCGAGCTGCGCGAGGTCATCAAGGCGCTCGACGTGTCCGAGGCCCGGATGGACAAGGGCCAGATGCGCTGCGACGTGAACCTGTCGCTGCGTCCCCACGGGACCGAGAAGTTCGGCACGCGCTCCGAGACGAAGAACGTGAACTCGCTGCGTTCCGTCGAGCGTGCCGCGCGCTACGAGATCCAGCGGCACGCCGCGGTGCTGTCCTCCGGCGGCTCGATCGTGCAGGAGACCCGTCACTTCCACGAGGAGGACGGCTCCACCACGTCGGGCCGCATCAAGGACAACGCCGAGGACTACCGGTACTTCCCGGAGCCCGACCTGGTGCCCGTCGCCCCGTCCCGCGAGTGGGTCGAGGCGCTGCGTGCCGAGCTCCCGGAGATGCCGCTCGCGCAGCGCAACCGGCTGATCGAGGAGTGGGCCATCAGCGCCCACGACATGCAGTCGATCCGCAACGCCGGTGCCATCGGCCCGATCGTCGCCACCATCGCGGCCGGCGCCGACTCGGCGTCCGCCCGCAAGTGGTGGATGGGCGAGCTGGCCCGCTCCGCGAACGACCAGGGCGTCGAGCTTGCCGCGCTGCCGATCACGCCGGAGCAGGTGGCCCGCGTGTCCGAGCTGGTCGCCGCGGGTGACCTCAACGACAAGCTGGCCCGTCAGGTCATCGACGGTGTGCTGAAGGGCGAGGGCACGCCGGACGAGGTCGTCGAGAAGCGCGGCCTCAAGGTCGTCTCGGACGAGGGTGCGCTGTCCACCGCCGTGGACGAGGCCATCGCCGGGAACCCGGGGGTCGCCGACAAGATCCGTGGCGGCAAGGTCGCTGCCGCGGGGGCGCTCGTGGGGGCCGTCATGAAGGCGACCCGGGGTCAGGCCGACGCGGCGCGCGTCAAGGAGCTGATCCTGGAGAAGCTGGGCGTCTCCGACGGTTGATCGGATCGGGGCGGCGGGCATCGGGCAGCCGGTGCGCCGCCGCCTTTCCGCGTCCGACGTCTCGGGGCTCCGCCCCGTACCCCGCTGCTCAATCGCCGCAGGGGCTTGGAAACGGGGCTCTGCCCCGGGCCCGGCTGTTCAATCGTCGCGGGGGCTTGAAGTGGGGCTCTGTGCCGGACCTGGCTGTTCAATCGTCGCAGGGGCTTGGAAATGGGCTCTGTTCCGGACTCGGCTGCTCAATCGCCGCAGGGGCTTGGAAGTGGGGCTCTGCCCCTGGGTCCCGCTGTTCAATCGCCGCAGGGGCTTGAAGTGGGGCTCTGTGTCGGACCTCGCTGCTCAATCGCCGCGGGGGCTTGGAAATGGGCTCTGTTCCGGACTCGGCTGCTCAATCGCCGCAGGGGCTTGGAAATGGGGCTCTGCCCCTGGGCCCCGCTGCTCAATCGCCGCAGGGGCTTGAAGTGGGGCTCTGTGTCGGACCTCGCTGCTCAAATGCCGCAGGGGCTTGAAATGGGGATGCTCTGCCCCGGGCCCCGTTGGCTCTCGTCCGAAAGGCGGGGCTTGAATGAGGGGGTCGGCCCCGTACTCAGCTCCCCATCACCGCAGGGGCTGTAAGTGCTCGTCTCCCTCGCTCTCCTCGCCATCACGCTCGTCTTCGCGGTTCTACGGCCCCGTAAATGGCCGGAGGCCGTGGTCGCGGTGCCCGCCGCAGTCGTGGCCGTCGTCACCGGGAAGGTGACACCCGCCCACGCCTGGTCGGAGACCCAAGAGCTGCTGCCGGTCGTCGGGTTCCTCGCCGGGATTCTGCTGCTGGCCCAACTCTGCGCAGACGAAGGACTGTTCAAGGCCGCGGGTGATCTCGTCGCGCGTGCCTGTCACGGGAGTCCGAAGCGGATGCTCGGCGGGGTGTTCGCGGTCGCCGCCGGGATCACCGCCGTACTGAGCCTCGACGCCACCGTGGTCCTGCTCACCCCGGTCGTGTTCGCGACCGCGGCCCGGATCGGCGCACGCCCGCGCCCGCACGTCTACGCGAGCGCCCACCTCGCCAACTCGGCGTCCCTGCTGCTCCCCGTGTCGAACCTCACGAACCTGCTGGCCTTCACGGCGAGCGGGCTCACGTTCACGCACTTCGCCGGGCTCATGGCGCTGCCGTGGCTGGTGGCGATCGGCATCGAATACGCGGTGTTCCGGCGCTACTTCGCCGAAGACCTGGCCGCGCCCGCGCACGAACCGGACCCCGAAGAGCCGCCCGGCGTCCCGCTGTTCACCCTGACGGTGCTCGCGCTCACCCTCGTCGGCTTCGTCGTCACGTCCTTCGTGGGCGTCGAACCGCTGTGGGCCGCCTTCGCCGGGGCGGCCGTGCTCGCCGTCCGGGCCCTCGCCCGCCGTCACAGCACCCCGGTGGAGCTGCTCAAGGCGGCCAACCTGCCGTTCTGCCTCTTCGTCCTCGCGCTCGGCATCGTGGTCAAGGCCGTGGTCGACAACGGGCTCGGCGACGCCATCGCCCGCTTCCTGCCGGACGGTTCGTCCCTGCCCACGCTGCTCGCGATCGCCGGGGTCGCGGCGCTTCTCTCCAACGTCATCAACAACCTGCCGGCGATCCTCGCCCTGCTCCCGGTCGTCACCCCGATGGGCCCTGGCCCGGTGCTCGCCGCCCTGATCGGCGTCAACCTCGGCCCCAACCTCACGTATGTCGGCTCCCTCGCGACGCTGCTGTGGCGGCGCATCGTGCACGAACACGGAACCGAGCCCGAGTTGGGCGAGTTCACCCGCCTCGGGCTGCTCACCGTCCCCGCGACGCTCGCGGCGTCGACGGTCGCGCTGTGGGCCGTGCTGCTCCTGTGAGGGGGCGACTCCCCTTGTGAGTAAGGACACGAAAGCGACAAAGGATCACTTCCGGCTGTAAGAGTGTCTCGTCATTGCTCATGTGTTCTTTGCGGACGGTTCACGCTCCAAGCGGATGTTCCCGGACAAAGATCCACGAAATGACTCAGGGAGCACGTCCGTGGCCGCACTCGCCCGCTGGTGTGTCAATCACCGGCTCGTGGTCGTACTTCTGTGGCTGACCGCCCTTGTGGGCACGAGCGCCGCCGCGGCCGTCGCGGGCTCCGCGTACTCGAACGACTACGAGGCGCCCGGCACCGAGTCGGGGCGCGCCACCCAGCTCCTCGACGAGAACTTCTCCGGGCTCGGCGGCGACAGCGACACCGTCGTCTGGCACATCGAGGGCTCCACCGTGCGCGCCGACGACGTCGAGAAGACGATGAGCAACACGCTCGGTGAGATCGCGGACCTGCCGGGCATCGTCTCCGTCGGCTCGCCGTACGAGGCCGGGGGCACCGGCCAGGTCAGCGCCGACGGGCACACCGCGTACGCCACGGTCACCTTCGAGAAGCAGGCCGACGACATCCCCAAGGGGCAGGCCCAGGCTCTCGTCGACACCGCGCAGGCAGCCGAGGACGACGGGCCCGACGGGCTCCAGGTGGAGCTGGGCGGCAGCGCCGTCGCGCTCACCGAGTCCACCTCGGCCCACACGTCCGAGATCATCGGCGTCGTCGTAGCGGCCGTCGTGCTCTTCCTCGCCTTCGGCTCCCTCGCCGCCGCGGCGCTGCCCATCGCCACCGCGCTGGTGAGCGTCGGCACCGCCTACGCGGGGATCGTGCTGCTCGGGCACGCCATGACGGTCGCGGACTTCGCGCCGATGCTCGGCATGCTCGTCGGGCTCGGCGTCGGGATCGACTACGCGCTGTTCATCGTGACCCGGCACAGGAGAGGGCTGAAGCGGGGGCTCCCGGTGGCCGAGGCCGCCGAGCGGGCCGTCGCCACCACCGGTCGGGCCGTGGTGTTCGCCGGGGCCACCGTGTGCATCGCCCTGCTCGGCATGCTGATGCTGGGCCTGAGCTTCCTCAACGGCGTGGCCATCGCCGCCTCCGTGACCGTGCTGCTCACCGTCGCCGCGTCCGTGACGCTGCTGCCGGGGCTGCTCTCGTACATCGGGATGCGGGCGCTGTCGCGGCGCGAGCGGCGCCGGCTCGTCGAGCACGGCCCCGAACCCGTGCTGCCGACCGGGCTCGCCGCCCGCTGGGCCGCCTTCGTGGAGCGCCGGCCGAAGCTGCTCGGCGCGCTCGCCGTCGCCGTGATCGCGGTGCTCTCGCTGCCCACCTTCTTCCTCCACCTGGGCACGTCCGATCAGGGCAACAATCCGGCGAGCAGCACCACCCGGCAGGCGTACGACCGCCTTGCCGACAGTTTCGGGCCCGGTGTGAACGGGCCGCTGACCCTCGTCACCCAGGTCGACGGCGCCAAGGACAAGGCCGCGCTCGCGGAGCTGACGGGGGAGCTGCGGGCGACCGACGGGGTCGCGTCCGTCTCGCGTGTTACGTATAACGCGGACGACACCGCGGCCCATGTCACCGTCGTGCCGAGTTCGTCGCCTCAGTCCGAGCGGACCAGCGACCTCGTCGACCGGCTGCGCACCGACGTCGTGCCGGCCGCCGAGCAGGGCAGCACCCTCGATGTGCAGGTCGGCGGCGTCACCGCGAGCTACGACGACTTCGCGGAGGTCATCGTCGGCAAGCTGCCCCTGTTCGTCGGGGTCGTGGTCGGCCTCGGCTGCGCGCTGCTCCTGCTCGCCTTCCGGTCCATCGGGATCCCGCTCAAGGCCGCCGCGATGAACGTCGCCGCCGTGGCCGCGGCCTTCGGTGTCGTCGTCGCGATCTTCCAGTGGGGCTGGGGGAGCGAGCTGCTCGGTCTCGGGGCGTCCGGGCCGATCGAACCCTTCCTCCCCGTGATCATGGTGTCGGTCCTCTTCGGCCTTTCCATGGACTACCAGGTGTTCCTCGTGAGCCGGATGTACGAGGAGTGGCTGGAGACCGGCGACAACCGGCGGGCCGTCCGGGTCGGGCTCGCCGAGACCAGCCGCGTGATCAACTCGGCCGCCGTGATCATGATTTCGGTGTTCCTCGCGTTCGTGCTCAGCGGGGACCGGGTGATCGCCATGTTCGGCATCGCGCTCGCCGTGGCCGTCGCCGTCGACGCGTTCGTCCTCCGTACGCTCCTCGTTCCCGCCCTGATGCACATGCTCGGCGGCGCCAACTGGTGGCTGCCCGCGTGGCTCGACCGGCGCCTGCCGCGACTGAGCATCGAGCCTCCCGAGTGCCGCGCCGCCGCGGGTGCGAGGATCCCGGTGCGGCGCGCGCCCACCGACGAGGCGCTGGACGAGCTGTTGACGAAGGAGACCGAGGACACCGATGTACGCGATCCCGCTGGGTGACGGCAGCGCCGAACTGAGGCCACTGGAGACCTGGCACGCCGAGGAGTTCCTGGCCCATCTGGACCGGGGGCGCGAGTTCATCGGGCGGTTCATCCCGTTCGGCTCCACGGCGACCGACCTCGCCTCCACCCGGGAGCTGCTCCAGCAGTTCGCGGACGCGAGGGCCGCGGGCACGCGCGCGTACCACGGCATCTGGCTGGACGGCCTGCTCGTCGGCGGCGTACTCGCGCTCAACTTCGACGAGGCGAACGGCAACTGCGAGGTCGGCTGCTGGCTGGAGCCGGCCGGCGCCGGCCGGGGCCTCGTCACGCGCGCGATGCGGCACCTCGTCGACTGGGCCGTCGAGGAGCGCGGGATCCACCGGGTGGAGTGGGTCGCCGCGGCCGGAAATGTCCCGAGTCTCAACGTGGCGCGGCGCCTCGGATTCACGAAGGAGGGCGTCCACCGGGAAAGTTTTCCCTGGCGCGGAACCCGCCATGACATGGAGGTTTGGTCGGTGCTCGCGCCCGAGTGGCGTAGCGCACGGAGCGGGCACAGGGAACGTTAAGACACCTCTCAGACTCCGTCCGTACCGTGCGCAGCATGACTACGAAGACTGAAGCGCAGCGCGACGCCGAGACGCGGGAGGAGGGCGTGGAGGCCCAGGACGCCAAGGCCACCGAGGCGACCGAGAAGGCCGAGGCGACCGAGGCGACCGAGAAGGCCGAGCCGACCAAGGCGGCCGACGAGGCCACCGAGGACGTGCAGGACGAGGACGCGGCCGATGAGGCCGCCGCCGAGGCCGAGCTCGCGGCCCTCGCCAAGGCCGAGGCCGACAAGCCGTCCGGCGTCGGCCAGGGCGCGGGCGCGATCGTCTCCGTGGCCCTCGGCATCGTCGGCCTCAGCGGCGGCTGGCTCGGCACCATCGCCTCGGCCCGCGCGCAGCTCAAGGGCCAGCTCACCACCGCGCAGAGCGCGGGCATCGCCAAGCAGATCTCCGCGATGTACGGCGAGGCCTGGCACTCCGCCGCCCTGGTCGGCGGCCTCTTCTCGCTCGTCGCCCTCGTGATCGGCGCGGCCGTCCTGGCCAGGCCCGCGTTCGGCGCGCCCGGCAAGCCGCAGGCGCCGTGGATCAAGTCGACCGCCTGGGCGGGTCTCGCCGTCGGCGTCATCGGGCTGCTGCTCGCCGTCGCCAAGTACACCGATCTCATCCTCGGCATGCCGGGCACCAGCGGCTGAGGCACTTACGTAAGGGCGGCCGAGCCGCCTAAGGCACACCGTGGGCCGCGCCTAAGGAGGCGCGGCCCACGAACATGCGGCACTCTCCCGATGTGCCGCACCCCCCTGGGAGACGAGAGTCGAGGCATCGCGGAGAACGCTCCGCGAGAGCCGCAGAGACCGTCACCAGGGAGACGAGATGTTCGAGTACGAAATGCACCAGCTCCGCTCCGCCGAACTCATCGAGGAGGCCGAGCGGTTCCGCCTCGCACGCTTCGCCCGCAAGCAGGCGAGGGCCCAGCGCGCGGAGCGCCGAGCACCGGAACACGACACCGAGAGGCCGGTGAGCACCGGCCGCTCGGACCGGCGCCGCGCACCGCGCACGGCGTGAGCGCGCCCGCCGCGGCCGGCGGCGCCGACATCATGGTCCCGCTGTCAGACCCGTGTGCCATCCTCGGCGATGTGGAGACCAGGTCCGTCAGCCCGGTGTTCGTCGGTCGCGCCGACGAGCTGGGTGTACTCAGCAAGGCCCTTGAGCGGGCCGAGGCCGCCGAGCCGCAGGCGCTGCTGCTCGGCGGCGAGGCCGGTGTGGGCAAGACGCGCCTCGTCGAGGAGTTCGGCGCGGCCGCCCGCGAGCGGGGTGCCGTCGTCGTCACCGGCGGCTGCGTCGAGATCGGCGCCGACGGACTGCCGTTCGCGCCGTTCTCCACCGCCCTGCGCGCCCTGCGCCGCGCCCTGCCCGCGGAGGTGGACGCGGCGGTCGCGGGCCGGGAGGACGAACTGGCCCGCCTGCTGCCGGAATTGGGCGACCACGAAGGCCGCGGATTCGACGGGCGCGGCGATGAGAGCGCGACGGCCCGCCTCTTCGAACTCACCGCCCGGCTCCTGGAGCGCGTCGCCGCCGAGCACACCCTCGTCGTCGTCCTGGAGGACCTGCACTGGGCGGACGCCTCCACCCGCCACCTGCTCTCCTACCTGTTCCGTACGCTGCGCAGCGGCCGCCTCGCCGTCATCGCCAGCTACCGCGCGGACGACGTGCACCGCCGCCACCCCCTGCGCCCACTGCTCGCCGAACTCGACAGGCTGCGCACCGTCACCCGCATCGAACTCGGCCGCCTCAGCCGGGACGAGGTGGCCCGCCAGATCGCCGGAATCATGGCCGCGGAACCCGAACCCGCCGACGTGGACGACATCTTCCGACGCTCCGACGGCAACGCGTTCTTCGTCGAGGAGCTCGCCGTGTCCGCCGCCGAGGGCTGCGCCACGGGCCTGACCGACTCGCTGCGCGACGTCCTGCTCGTCCGCGTCGAATCCCTGCCCGAGTCCGCCCAGCGCGTCGCCCGGATCTGCGCGGAGGGCGGCTCCACGGTCGAGTACTCGCTCCTCGCGGCCGTCGCCGGGCTCGGCGAGGACGAGCTGATCGAGGCGCTGCGCGCGGCCGTCGGCGCGAACATCCTGCTCGCCTCGCCGGACGGGGACGGCTACCGGTTCCGCCACTCCCTGGTCCGCGAGGCCGTCAGCGACGACCTGCTGCCCGGCGAGCGCTCCCGCCTCAACCGCCGCTACGCCGAGGCCCTGGAGGCCGAGCCGACACTGGTGCCCGCCGACGCGCGCGTGACGCGCCTGGCCAGCTACTGGTACCACGCCCACGACGCGGCGAAGGCCCTGCCCGCCGTCCTCGACGCCTCCGTGGCGGCCCGCCGCCGGCACGCGTACTCCGAGCAACTGCGTCTCCTGGAGCGGGCGATGGAGCTGTGGGACGGCGCGCCGCGGGAGATCCGCGCCGCACTGCGGATGGGCGACTACGTCATCGCCTTCAGCGCCTGCGGCTGCGATCCCGCCGAGACCCCGCTCGACCACCTCGACCTGCTGTCCGAGGCCGCCGTGGCGGGGCGCCTGTGCGGGGAGCGGGAGCGCGCGCTGAAGATCGGCAAGCGGGCGCTGCGCATCCTGGAGGAGGCCGAGGGCACCGGGAAGGCCGACCCCCTGCGGGCCGCGTGGTTCCACATCCAGAACTCCAAGATCGTCTCTCATATCGGGCGCGGCGACGGGTGGGACGAGATCGCCACGGCCCAGGAGCTCGTCCGGGGCCTCCCGCCGTCCGCCGTGCACGCCGAGGTCCTGGCGAACGTGGCGGCCTGGGGCATGCTGCACAGCCCCGGCGCCGAGACCCTCGCCGCCGCCGAGCGGGCCGTCGAGTACGCGCGCATGGTCGAGGACGCGGAGGAGATCGAACTCCACGCCCGGCTCGTCCGCGGCGGACTCCTCGTCGACGCGGGCGCCGTCGAGGAGGGCTTCGCCGAGATGTACGCGGTCCGCGAGCGCTCCTTGGCGCTGGGCATGACCGCCCGCCTCATCAACGTCAACGTCAACCTGCCCTCCCACCTGGAGGGCGTCGGGCGGTCCGCCGAATCCGTGCGGATCTGCGAAGAGGCCGTCGTCCTGTGCCGCCGCTACGGCCTCTCCGACAACAAGGGCTGGGTCCGTTCCAATCTGGCCGAGTCCCTCGTCTCCCTCGGCCGCTGGGACGAGGCGGTCGAGGTGGCCGAGTGGGTGAGCCGGCGCTTCGGACTCAGCGACAAGCCGCGCGGCACCGCGTGCGCGCACCTCGCGATGATCGCGCTCGGCCGCGGCGCCCTCCAGGAAGCGTCCGACCACCTCGCCGCGGCCAACGGGTACTACGGCGCGCACGACCCGCAGCCCCAGTACACGCTGCCCCGCGCCCACCTCGCCCTCGCGCTCGCCGCCGCCCAGGGCCGCCTCCTGGACGCCCGCGCCGAGCTCGACCGGCTGGTGTCGGCGGGGCTGCCGCCCTCCATGCACCGCTACTCCTGGCCCCTCCTGCGCACCGCCGCCGCGGCCGAGGCGGACGCCCGCGGACTGCCCGCCGCCGACGCCGGTCGCGCCGAGGCGGTCGCCCGTATCCGGGACGCCGCCAAGCGGCAGGCCACCCCGGTCCCGGTCTGGCGGGCCCATGAGCAGTGGGTGCGCGCCGAGCTGCGGCGCGCGGAGGACCGCGACACCCCGGAGGACTGGTCCGCCGCGGTCACCGCCTTCGAGTCACTCGACCGCCCGTACGATCTGGCCCGCGTCCGGTTCCGCCTCGCGGAATCCCTGGTCGCGCGGGGCGCGGCGGGGGACCGGGACCGCGCCACCGAACTCCTCCGCCTCACCGGAGCCGTCGCCGAGCGGCTGGGCGCGCGCCCGCTCACCGAATCCGTCGCCCTGCTCGCCCAGCGCGCCCGGCTGACCCTGGCCCGCGAGGCGCCCCGACAGAGCGCTCCGGCCGACCCCGCGCAGGAGTTCGGCCTCACGAGCCGCGAGCGGGACGTGCTGCGCCTGGTCGCGGCGGGCCGCAGCAACCGCCAGATAGCCGAGGAGCTGTTCATCTCGCCGAAGACGGCCAGCGTGCACGTCTCCAACATCCTCGCGAAGCTGGGCGTCGCGGGCCGCGGCGAGGCGGCGGCCCTGGCCCACCGCCTGAGCCTCTTCCCGGCGGAGCGGGCTCCCGTACGCTGAGGGGGAGGGCCCGGTCGGACCCCGCCCCTGGGAGGCGCCGTGTTCAACATGTTCGAGGAGCTGTTCTCGCCCGGCCGCAAGCACACCAACGACGAGCGCAAGCGCCTTGAGCTGACCCGGGTCGACATGAACGACGGAGATCCGGGCCGCGGCCCGATAGACCTGACCTCGGGCAAGGTCGTGGTCCGCCCGTCGCGCCCCGCGGAAACGGCCGAGGACGCCAGGAACGCCAGGGACGCCAAGGACGCCGAGGACACAGCGGACGCCGCCGAGGGCGACGACGTCAGCTGACCTTCAGCTCCAGGATCCGGTCGTCCCCCTTCTCGGGCGTCCCGCGCGTGTCCGTCTCGCTCGTCACGAGCCACAGCTTGTCGCCGCCCGCCGCGACCACGGTGCGCAGCCGCCCGTACTTCCCCTCCAGGAACGCCTGCGGGTCGTGGGCCGCCTTCGCACCGTCCAACGGAATGCGCCACAGCCGCTCGCCCCGCAGCCCGGCCATCCAGATCGACCCCTTGGCGTACGCGATCCCGCTGGGCGAGGCCTCCGAGGTGTGCCACTGCGCGACCGGGTCGTGGTACTTCTCGTCGCCGCTCTTCCCCTCGGCGTCGGGCCAGCCGTAGTTGTCGCCCGCCACGATGTGGTTCAGCTCGTCCCAGGTGTCCTGCCCGAACTCCGAGGCCCACAGCCGCTTGTCGTCGTCCCAGGCCAGACCCTGCACATTGCGGTGCCCGTACGAGTACACGGGGGAGTCGCCGAAGGGATTGCCCGGCGCCGGCTCGCCCTCCGCGGTCAGCCGGAGGATCTTGCCGCCCGTCGACTTCTTGTCCTGCGCCAGCGGCTTGTCGTACGTCTCGCCGGTGCCCACGTACAGCAGCTTGTCCGGGCCGAACGCGATCCGCCCGCCGTTGTGATTCGTGCCCTTCGGAATGCCCCGGAAGACGGTGTCGGGAGCGCCGAGCTGCTCGCCCGACGGCTTCTTCTCGTCGTAGATCATCCGCACGATGCGGTTGTCCGACTCCGTCGTGAAGTACGCGTAGACCATGTGGTCGGAGGCGTACGAGGGGGAGAGCGCGAGTCCGAGGAGGCCGCCCTCGCCCTCGGGCGCGACCCCGGGCACCTCGCCGAGCACGGTCTTCTTCCCGGTCTTCGTGTCGACACGGGTGATCGTCCCCTCGTCGCGGGACGAGACGAGCAGGCCGCCGCCGGGCAGCTCGGCGAGCCCCCACGGCGACTTGAGGCCGTCCGTGACGGTTCGCTCGACGCTCACCGAGCCCTTCGCCGCCGGTACGTCCCCCTGGGGTGACGCGGAGCCGCCAGAACCGCTCGCGCTCGGCGCGGACGTCGAGTCCTTGCTCGGCGCGGGGGAGTCGTCACCGGAGGAGCACCCGGCCGTGAGCAGGAGCGCGGCACAGGCGGTGAGGGCCAACGCGGGCCGCACAGCTGGACGTTGCACGATCAGGATCCCTTCGACGTGAAGCTCGGTCGTTCACACACCGCTCTACCGTTGAAACACCCCACACGCGGCTCAGGTTCCCGAGCTGCCCGCCGCAAGGCTGTTCGCTCAGTCCCAGGAGCCCTGCGCCGCCGGGAGCCCCGCGATCTCCGTGAAGTCCTCCGCGGTGAGCCGCAGTTCGGCGGACGCCGCGTTCTCCAGCGCCCAGCGCTCCTGCTTGGTGCCCGGCACCGGAACCACGCCCTCACCCTGCGCCGCGGCCCAGGCGAGCGCCACCTGGGCCGGTGTCACGTGCTCGCCGTGCCGCGCGGCGACGCGGCGCAGGCCCGCCACGATCGGCTGGTTCGCCGCCATCATCTCGGCGGTGAAGCGGGGATGGCGGGCGCGCAGGTCGTCCGGCTCGAAGCCGCCTCCGGGGGTGAGCGTGCCGGTCAGGAACCCGCTGCCCAGCGGCATCGCGGCGAGGAACCCGACGCCGCGCGCCGCGCACCACGGCAGCAGCGCCCCCAGCGCCTCCGGGGACCACACCGACAGCTCCGCCATGACCGCGCTCACCGGGAACACCTGCTGCACGCGTTCGAGCAGGCGGATCGTTCCGGCATGCCGCGCGGCCCGGCCGCCGCGCCGCGAGCCCCGCGCGCCCACGGCGCAGAAGCCCAGCGAGCGCACCTTGCCCGCGCTCACCAGCTCCGCCATCGCACCCCACGTCTCCTCGACGGGAACCTCGGGGTCCTCGCGGTGCAGCTGGTACAGGTCGATGACATCGGTCTGAAGGCGCCGCAGCGACGCGTCACAGGCCCGCTTCACATAGCCGGGCCTGCCGTTGGCGACGATGTGCTGCTCCCCGACGAGCAGGCCCACCTTCGTCGACACGAAGGCGTCCGCCCGCCGCTCCTTGAGCGCGCGGCCGATCAGCAGCTCATTGGTGAAGGGCCCGTACATGTCCGCGGTGTCGACCAGGCTGGACCCCCGGTCCAGGGCCGTGTGCAGAGCGCGCAGGGATTCCTCGCCGCGCTGCATCGAGCCCGTGTACGCCCAGCTCATCGGCATGCACCCGATTCCGACGGCACCCACGTCGAGGCCCGCCGCACCGATCGCCTTGCGCTTCACCTGCCCGTGACCCTCCCTGGCCCCCTCCGGCCCCTCGTGCTGAGGACCCCAACCTAACCTCTGTACCTTCACGTGGCTGACATAGCCTCCTGGCCATGACTGGAGATGTGTGGCTGCCTTTCCGCGCCGATGAGATTCCGGGCCTCCCGCAGGGGCTCAACTACCGCTTCTGGAACGGCGAACCCGAGTTCCCCGCGGACCCCGCCGACTGCGCCTACTACGTCGTCCCCTACATGAAGCCGCCGGGCGTCGGCGTCCGCCCGATGCCCGAGATGACGTCCGTACGCGCCGTGCAGACGCTCTCCGCAGGGGTCGACCACGTACAGGGCGGCCTGAAGTACCTGCGCTCCGGCGTCCAGTTGTGCAATGCGCGCGGCGTGCACGACGCCAGCACCGCCGAGCTCGCGCTCACCCTGATCCTCGCTTCCCTGCGCGGCATCCCCGACTTCGTCCGCGGGCAGGAACGCGGCGAGTGGCGCGGCGGATTCCGGCCCGCGCTCGCCGACAAGCACGTCCTCATCGTGGGCTACGGAGCCATCGGCAGTGCCATCGAGGACCGGCTCACGCCGTTCGAGGTCGCGCGGGTGACACGCGTCGCGCGCTCCGCCCGTACAACGGAGCGCGGGCCCGTGCGCCCGCTCACCGAACTGCCGGAACTACTGCCCGAGGCCGATGTCGTCGTCCTGGTGACCCCGCTCACCGAGGACACCCGCGGCCTCGTGAACGCCGAGTTCCTCGCGCGCCTCAAGGACGGCGCGCTGCTCGTGAACGTCGGCCGGGGCCCGGTCGTCGAGACCAAGGCCCTTCTCGCGGAGCTGGAAACCGGCCGTATCTCCGCGGCCCTCGACGTCACCGACCCCGAACCGCTGCCCCAGGAGCACCCGTTGTGGCAGGCTCCAGGGGTGCTCATCTCGCCGCACGTGGGCGGTCCCACGTCCGCCTTCCTGCCGCGTGCCAAGCGTCTCCTCGCCGCTCAGCTCACCCGGTTCGCGGCGGGGGAGCCGTTGGAGAACGTCGTGCTCACCATCGATGGGCAGGGCGACTGACACCCGGTCACCCGCGTCCCCGCACACCCCGCGGGCCTCGCGGACCACACCGGTCCCTCGGGCAACTCCCGTAAGGTCGCATGCCGTTCGCCGGGCACGCTGTGCGCCCGTCCGGATGCACCCCGTGCCCACTCCGCGCCCGCATCGTGCCTGGTCGTCACGGAGAGTAGAGGAACTATGTCCCTGAGTGACGAGACTGGTGTATCGTCCCGACTGGGGCAGCGCCGTGCCAGCACACGGCGCCGGGGAAGAGTGACGGACTGCGAGGGGGGCGACGGGCGATGCACGGCCTATGGGCGAACGATCCGACGCGACGGGGCCGCCGGCGGCTGTCCTGTGCGGTGACCCTGACAGTGACGCGCGGCCGAAGTCCGGGCTGTCGCAGGACCCCTGTGCATCGGAGCGGCCCGCGCGGGGGCCGCAGAAGGCATCAGCAGCCGGGTCAGGCCAAGGCGGACCCGGGAGTCGCCCGGCGGACCGGGGCGGCCCGGTGAGTACGTCCCCCACGCCGACGACAGCCCTGGGCGCCTCGATGTACTCCGGCGGCCAGGCCCCCGCCCGCGCACCGCAGCGGGGCGCCTCGGGAGCCCAGTTGCTCCTCGCCCTGCTGTGCGCCGGCTTCGCGGTGGGGTCCGCGCTCGGCTGGGGATCCGACCGACTCGCCCTGATCATGGGCGACTTCGGCCTGAGTCTCGCGGCGGCCGTCGCCGCCGTGTCGAACTTCGTGTATGCACGCAGCAGCCGCAGCCGTTTTCGACCCGCCTGGCTCCTGTTCGCGTTCTCCTCGCTCATGGCCAGCCTCGGCAACGGGGTGTGGGGCTGGTACGAGGTCGTCCTGCGCGAGCCGGTGCCCACGCCGAGCCTCGCCGACCTGTTCTTCCTCTGCTTCGCGCCGCCGGCCATCATCGGGCTGCTCGTCCTCGCCCGGCGGCCCGTTACCAAGGCCGGCTGGATCTGCCTCGCGCTCGACGCCTGGCTCATCGCCGGCTCCCTGATCACCCTCTCCTGGAGCCTCGCCCTCGCGCACACCGCCGAGTTCGAGGGCCAGAGCGTCACCCGCACCGCGCTCTCGCTGGCGTATCCGCTGCTCGACATCGCCCTGGTCAGCATGGTGCTCGCGCTGCACTTCCGGCGCACCCCAGGCAACCGCACGGCGGTGAACACCGCGATCGGCGCGCTCGCCCTCACCGTGATGTGCGACGCGCTGTTCACCTCCCCGCTGCTGCACGCCAGTTACCGCTCGGGCGAGATCCTGGACGCCGGCTGGTTCGCGGGCTCGCTGCTGCTTGCGTACGCGCCGTGGGTGGGGGCGCGCCGCGGGGTGCGCGAGGAGGAGCGCTCGCCCGGTTCCGGCGGCCGCTACCAGGTCAGCTACACACGGCCGATCTCCGGCTCGCTCGCCGCGCTCACCCCGTATCTGGCCGCCGCCGTCTGCACGTTGGGCATCCTCTACAACGTGCTGAACGGGCACAGGGTGGACCGTGTGGTGCTCTTCACGGCCTGCACCGTCGTCCTGGCGCTCGTCATGCGCCAGGGCATCATGCTGCTCGACAACATCACGCTCACCCAGGAACTGGCGCAGAAGGAGAACCACTTCCGCTCCCTGGTCCAGGGTTCGAGCGACGTCATCATGATCGCCGCGCCGAACGGGACGCTGAGATACGTCAGCCCGGCCGCCGCGGGCGTCTACGGGCGGGAGGCGGAGGACCTCGTCGGCTCCGAGCTCTCGTCGATCATCCACCCCGAGGACCTCGGGCGTGTGATGCACGAGGTGCGCAGATTCCTCGCCGCGAGCCAGGTCGAGGAGCCCACTACGCGCATCGAGTGCCGCTTCCGGTCCGGCACGGGCACCTGGCTGAACGTGGAGTCGACGATCAACCGCCACCACGGCGGCCTGATCCTCAACAGCAGAGACGTGACCGAAAGGGTCCGCCTCCAGGCCCAGTTGCAGCACAACGCGGAGCACGACCCGCTCACCGACCTGCCCAACAGGTCGCTGTTCACCAAGCGGGTCGGACAGGCCCTCGCCGGCCGGCGGGCCGGTGACCTGGGCACCGCCGTGCTCTTCATCGACCTGGACGGCTTCAAGCAGGTCAACGACACGATCGGCCACCAGGCGGGCGACGAGCTGCTCGTGCAGGCGGCGAGAAGGCTGGCCGAATCCGTCCGCGCCTCGGACACCGCGGCCCGCTTCGGTGGTGACGAGTTCGCCGCGCTGATCGTCGGCGACGGGGGGCGCGACCACACCGCGAGAGAGCAGCAGATCTACGAGCTGGCCGACCGGCTCAGAATCACCCTGTCCCAGCCCTACACGATCGAGGGGCACGACGGGGTGCGGGTCGCCGCCTCCATCGGCGTCGCCTTCGCCGAGCCGGACATCACGGCGGGCGAGCTGCTGCGCAACGCCGACCTGGCGATGTACCGCGCGAAGGCGGCGGGCAAGGGCCGCGTCGAGCTGTACGCGCCGCAGATGCAGGCCGACGTCGTACGCAAGGCGGAGCTGGCGACGCGGCTGCGATCGGCACTGCACGAGGGCGAGTTCGCCCTGCTCCACCAGCCGATCGTGTCGCTCGACGACGGCCGGATCACGGCGGTCGCCGCGCAGGCCCGATGGCGCAGCGCGCAGGGCATCCTGTTCACGCCCGCCGAGTTCCTGCGGGTGGCCGACGACAGCGAGCGCACCGCCGAGCTCGGCCGCTGGATGCTGGAGGAGGCCGTCGAGCAGGCCGCCGAGCGGGGACACAGCGGGCATGCGACGCCGGTCGCCGTGCGGATCAGCGCCCGCAGGCTCCTCGACCGCTCCATGCCGCTCGCCTCCATAGAAGCGCTCCTCACCCGGCACGGACTGCCCTCGGGTGCGCTCATGATCGAGCTGGCGGACAGCGACCCCAGAGTCCCGCTGGACGAGCTGGAGCGGCGTCTGACGGCGCTGCGCCGCCTCGGCGTCCGGATCGCCCTGGACGGCTTCGGCAGCGGCTATGCGGCCATCACAGCGCTGCGCCGTCTCCCCGTCGACGTACTGAAGCTGGACCGCTCGCTGATCGAGGGCGTCGTCGAGTCCGCCCGGCTGCACAAGATCACCAGTGGGCTGCTGCGGATCGCGGGCGACCTCGGCCTCGGCTCCGTGGCGGACGGCGTGGACCTGCCCGAGCAGGTCGCGGCGCTGCGCTCGATGGGGTGCACGCACGGGCAGGGCATGGCGTTCTCCGGGCCGCTCGACGAGTACCGGCTGCGCCGCGCGCTCACCTCGGGGGAGTACCCCGTCCCCGCGGGGCCCGCCGAGCCGGTGTTCGCGGGCATCACCGCGCTGCGCTCACATAATGAGACGTCCGTCCCACCCACTTGACACGCCCTACGCGCCGGGGGGAGGGTCAGTGCCATGCGCACCCGAATTCTCGTACTTGGAAAGCGCGTCGGCTGAAGCTGGGACCACCGGTAGAGACACCGGAAACCCGGCGACCGCACCCGGCGCGCTCCCCTCGCTTGCCTCACGGCACGAGGGGTTTTTTGTTGCACCGGTGCCGCTTCAGACCCGCCGCCACCCACCCGACAAAGACGTAAGACCCTGCACAACCCTCGCAAAACACCCTCAGCATCGAGAAGAGAATGCCGATGACCGAGCAGGCCACCGGGGCCAGCCAGCCGCAGCCGCGGCCCCGTTCCGGAGGACAGCAGTCCGCCCCCGTCGAGCACGTCACGGGTGCGAAGTCCCTCATTCGCTCGCTTGAGGAGGTCGGGGTCGACACCGTATTCGGTATCCCCGGCGGCACGATCCTTCCCGCGTACGACCCGATGATGGACTCGAGCCGGGTGCGCCACGTGCTCGTCCGTCACGAGCAGGGTGCGGGCCACGCGGCCACCGGTTACGCGCAGGCCACCGGCAAGGTCGGCGTCTGCATGGCGACTTCGGGTCCGGGTGCGACGAACCTGGTGACCCCGATCGCCGACGCGATGATGGACTCGGTGCCGCTCGTCGCGATCACCGGCCAGGTCGTCTCCAAGGCGATCGGCACGGACGCCTTCCAGGAGGCGGACATCGTCGGCATCACCATGCCGATCACCAAGCACAGCTTCCTGGTCACCAAGGCCGAGGAGATCCCGCAGGCGATCGCGCAGGCGTTCCACATCGCCTCCACCGGCCGCCCCGGTCCCGTCCTCGTGGACATCCCGAAGGACATCCTCCAGGCGCAGACCACCTTCTCGTGGCCGCCGCAGCAGGACCTGCCCGGATACCGCCCGGTGACCAAGCCGCACGCCAAGCAGATCCGCGAGGCCGCGAAGCTGATCACGAATGCGAAGCGGCCCGTCCTCTACGTCGGTGGCGGCGTCCTCAAGGCGCAGGCCACCGCCGAGCTCAAGATGCTCGCCGAGCTCACCGGAGCGCCCGTCACCACCACCCTGATGGCGCTCGGCGCATTCCCCGACAGCCACCCGCTGCACGTGGGAATGCCGGGCATGCACGGTGCGGTCACCGCCGTCACCGCGTTGCAGAAGGCCGACCTGATCGTCGCCCTCGGAGCCCGCTTCGACGACCGCGTCACCGGCAACCTGGACAGCTTCGCGCCGTTCGCCAAGATCGTGCACGCGGACATCGACCCGGCGGAGATCGGCAAGAACCGCGCCGCCGACGTGCCGATCGTCGGGGACGCCCGCGAGGTCATCGCCGACCTGATCCAGGCGGTCCAGAAGGAGCACTCGGACGGCCACGCGGGCGACTACAGCGCCTGGTGGAACGACCTCAGCCGCTGGCGCGACACGTACCCGCTGGGCTACGACCAGCCCTCGGACGGATCGCTCTCCCCGCAGCAGGTCATCGAGCGCATCGGTCAGCTCGCCCCCGCGGACACGATCTTCGCGGCGGGCGTCGGCCAGCACCAGATGTGGGCCGCGCACTACATCCAGTACGAGAAGCCGGCCACCTGGCTGAACTCGGGCGGCGCCGGGACCATGGGCTACTCGGTGCCCGCCGCGATGGGCGCCAAGGCCGGCGCGCCGGGCCAGACGGTCTGGGCGATCGACGGCGACGGCTGCTTCCAGATGACCAATCAGGAGCTGACCACCTGCGCCCTGAACAACATCCCGATCAAGGTCGCCATCATCAACAACGGCGCCCTCGGGATGGTCCGCCAGTGGCAGACGCTGTTCTACAACCAGCGCTACTCGAACACCGTGCTGCACGCGGGCCCGGACGGCGAGACCCCGCCCAACAAGGGCACGCGCGTCCCGGACTTCGTGAAGCTGAGCGAGGCCATGGGCTGCTACGCCATCCGCTGTGAGCGCCCCGAGGACCTCGACAAGTGCATCGAGGAGGCGAACTCGATCAACGACCGCCCGGTCGTGGTCGACTTCATCGTCCACGAGGACGCCATGGTGTGGCCGATGGTCGCCGCCGGCACCTCCAACGACGAGATCATGGCCGCTCGGGACGTCCGCCCCGACTTCGGCGACAGCGAAGACGACTGAGAGCCGCAGGAGAAGGAACCAAGACCATGTCCAAGCACACGCTCTCCGTCCTCGTCGAGAACAAGCCCGGTGTCCTGGCCCGGATCACCGCGCTCTTCTCGCGCCGCGGCTTCAACATCGACTCGCTCGCCGTCGGTGTCACCGAGCACCCCGACATCTCGCGCATCACCATCGTCGTGAATGTCGAATCGCTCCCGCTCGAACAGGTCACGAAGCAGCTCAACAAGCTGGTCAACGTCCTGAAGATCGTCGAGCTTGAGCCCGACTCGGCCGTGGCCCGCGAGCTGGTGCTCGCCAAGGTCCGCGCCGACAACGAGACGCGCTCGCAGATCGTCGAGATCGTCCAGCTGTTCCGCGCCAAGACGGTGGACGTCTCCCCGGAGGCCGTCACCATCGAGGCCACCGGCTCCAGCGACAAGCTGGAGGCGATGCTCAAGATGCTGGAACCCTTCGGCATCAAGGAGCTCGTCCAGTCCGGCACCATCGCGGTCGGCCGCGGCTCGCGCTCCATCACCGACCGGAGCCTGCGGGCGCTCGACCGCTCCGCGTAGCTCGCATCGCGAGACCCCCAAACCTCATTTCCGCACCCGCCGTACGGTGGGACGCAACACCAGCACACCAAGGAGAACCCCAGTGGCCGAGCTGTTCTACGACGACGATGCCGACCTGTCCATCATCCAGAACCGCAAGGTCGCGGTGATCGGCTACGGCTCCCAGGGCCACGCCCACGCGCTCTCGCTGCGCGACTCGGGTGTCGACGTGCGCGTCGGTCTGCACGAGGGCTCCAAGTCCAAGGCCAAGGCCGAGGAGCAGGGCCTGCGCGTCGTCACCCCGTCCGAGGCGGCGGCCGAGGCGGACGTCATCATGATCCTGGTCCCGGACCCGATCCAGGCCAAGGTCTACGAGGAGACCATCGCCCCGAACCTGAAGGACGGCGACGCCCTCTTCTTCGGTCACGGCCTGAACATCCGCTACGGCTTCATCAAGCCCCCGGCCGGCGTCGACGTCTGCATGGTCGCCCCGAAGGGCCCGGGCCACCTCGTGCGCCGCCAGTACGAGGAGGGTCGCGGCGTTCCGTGCATCGCGGCCGTCGAGCAGGACGCCACGGGCAAGGGCTTCGAGCTGGCCCTCTCCTACGCGAAGGGCATCGGCGGCACCCGCGCCGGCGTCATCAAGACGACCTTCACCGAGGAGACCGAGACCGACCTGTTCGGTGAGCAGGCCGTTCTCTGCGGTGGCACGGCCGCGCTGGTCAAGGCCGGCTTCGAGACGCTGACCGAGGCCGGCTACCAGCCGGAGATCGCGTACTTCGAGTGCCTGCACGAGCTGAAGCTCATCGTCGACCTCATGTACGAGGGCGGCCTGGAGAAGATGCGCTGGTCGGTCTCCGAGACCGCCGAGTGGGGCGACTACGTCACCGGCCCGCGGATCATCACGGACGCCACCAAGGCCGAGATGAAGAAGGTCCTCGCCGAGATCCAGGACGGCACGTTCGCCAACAACTGGATGGACGAGTACCACGGCGGCCTGAAGAAGTACAACGAGTACAAGAAGCAGGACGAGGACAGCCTGCTCGCCACCACGGGCGCCGAGCTGCGCAAGCTCATGAGCTGGGTGAACGAGGAGGCCTAGGCCTCCACGAACGGGGTCGCGGCACACGCCGCGACCCCGTTCTTCATCACTCGTCCACGCTGTTGTCCACCGTGTCCAGCCTCGGACGAGTGATCCTTCCGGGGAGGCGCAAGACGGCCTCCCCAGCGCCACTACACTGCTGACTACATTCGCGTTGGGCCCACAGCGTCGTGCGTCTTCGCGGCAAGCACCCTCCACCGCCTGCGGCCGTCGGGACGGCCGTCCGCACTGGACCTGTGAGGACTCACGTGAGCACTGCTGCCAACGGCAAACCCGTCGTACTCATCGCCGAAGAGCTGTCGCCTGCGACGGTCGACGCCCTGGGCCCGGACTTCGAGATCCGCCAGTGCAACGGCGCGGACCGGGCGGCGCTGCTGCCCGCCATCGCCGACGTCGACGCGATCCTGATCCGCTCGGCCACCAAGGTCGACGCCGAGGCCATCGCCGCCGCGAAGAAGCTGAAGGTCGTCGCGCGAGCCGGCGTCGGCCTCGACAACGTCGACGTGTCCGCCGCCACCAAGGCGGGCGTGATGGTCGTCAACGCGCCGACCTCGAACATCGTGACCGCCGCCGAGCTGGCCTGCGGTCTGCTCATCGCCACCGCGCGCAACATCCCGCAGGGCTCGCAGGCCCTCAAGGCCGGCGAGTGGAAGCGCAGCAAGTACACGGGCGTCGAGCTCGCCGAGAAGACCCTCGGCGTCGTCGGCCTCGGCCGCATCGGCGCGCTCGTCGCGCAGCGGATGTCCGCCTTCGGCATGAAGGTCGTCGCGTACGACCCGTACGTGCAGCCCGCCCGCGCCGCGCAGATGGGCGTGAAGGTCCTCTCCCTCGACGAGCTGCTCGAGGTCTCGGACTTCATCACCGTCCACCTCCCGAAGACGCCGGAGACCCTCGGTCTCATCGGCGACGAGGCGCTGCACAAGGTCAAGCCGAACGTGCGCATCGTCAACGCCGCGCGCGGCGGGATCGTCGACGAGGAGGCGCTGTACTCGGCGATCAAGGAGGGCCGCGTCGCGGGCGCGGGCCTCGACGTGTACGCGAAGGAGCCCTGCACGGACTCCCCGCTCTTCCAGTTCGACCAGGTCGTCTGCACCCCGCACCTCGGCGCCTCCACGGACGAGGCGCAGGAGAAGGCCGGCGTCGCCGTCGCCAAGTCGGTGCGCCTCGCGCTCTCCGGTGAGCTCGTGCCGGACGCGGTCAACGTCCAGGGCGGCGTCATCGCCGAGGACGTCAAGCCGGGTCTGCCGCTCGCCGAGCGCCTCGGCCGGATCTTCACCGCGCTCGCGGGCGAGGTCGCGGTCCGCCTCGACGTCGAGGTCTACGGCGAGATCACCCAGCACGACGTGAAGGTGCTCGAACTCTCCGCGCTCAAGGGCGTGTTCGAGGACGTCGTCGACGAGACGGTCTCCTACGTCAACGCCCCGCTGTTCGCGCAGGAGCGCGGCGTCGAGGTCCGCCTCACGACGTCCTCCGAGTCGCACGAGCACCGCAACGTCGTCACGGTGCGCGGCACCCTCGGCGACGGCCAGGAGGTCTCGGTCTCCGGCACGCTGGCGGGCCCGAAGCACCTCCAGAAGATCGTCGCCGTCGGCGAGTACGACGTGGACCTCGCGCTCGCCGACCACATGGTCGTCCTGCGCTACGAGGACCGTCCCGGCGTCGTCGGCACCGTGGGCCGCGTCCTCGGCGAGGCGGGCATCAACATCGGCGGCATGCAGGTCTCGCGTGCCGACGTCGGCGGCGAGGCCCTCGCGGTCCTCACCGTGGACGACACCGTCCCGCAGAACGTTCTGAACGAGCTGGCCGCCGAGATCGGCGCCACGTCGGCGCGGTCCGTCAACCTCGTCTGAGGTCCGACGGCTTTCCCGAGTACGGCTGAGGGCCGGGTCACCCACGGGTGGCCCGGCCCTCGTGCGTTCCCGCACGCTCAGCCGGAGGCGCTGGTCTCCGGTTCGATCAGCCCCTCGCGGTAGGCGATGCCGACGGCCTCGGTCCGGCTGGACGCGCCCAGCTTGGCGAGGATGTTCGAGACGTGGACGCTCGCCGTCTTGCCGCTGATGAACAGCTCCTCGCCGATCTGGCGATTGGTGCGCCCCCGGCCGAGCAGCCGCAGCACGTCGCTCTCCCGGGCGGTCAGCGCGGCGATACGGTCCTTGGCCGCCGGTGCGTCGGCGAGGCGGCCCCGCCGGATCAGGGTGTCCAGGGCCTCGCGCAGCGGCTCGGCGCCGAGCCGTACGGCCTCCTCGCGGGCCGCGTACGCCTGCTCGGCTGCCTCCTCGCGGCGGTCGTCGGTGAGCAGGGCCTCGGCCAACCGCCGTCGGCAGCGGGCGAGTTCGTACGGCTCGCCGTAGCCGAACGCCGTCACGGCCCGCTCCCAGGCCGCGACGTCGGGGCCGCTCACGGCGCGCACCCGCTCGGCCTCGGCGCGGGCCAGCCAGGCCAGGCCCTCGGGGCCCTGCTCCGTACCGTCCTCACCGTGGGTCGCGGTGTCGCGGGCCAGCTCCACCAGCTCGCTTGAGGTCGCCGCCCAGCGGTCCGCGCCCGCCGTGTCGCCGGAGAGCCGGGCCGCCTCCGCCGCGTCCGCGACGGCCGCCAGGGCCAGCGCGGCGAGCCGTACGACGGCGTCGGGCCGGGTGCCGCCCGAGACGTCGGTGAGCGACTCGACCGACGAGCGCATCTGCCGCACACAGCCCTCGGCGTCGCCGCGCAGCGCCGCCGCGTCGGTCAGCACGATCGCGGCGACGAGCGCCGCCATCCAGTCGAAGTGGTGGTCGAGCAGCCCGCTCGCCCCGGCGACGGCCGCGTCGTACTCGCCGCGGGCCAGGGCCACGTACAGGGCGGGCGCGATCGCGAACCCGCCCGCGGGCGGCAGCAGTTCGGTGTCGGCGGCCGCCGCACGCGCGCACTCGTCCCAGCGGCCCAGCGTGTAGAGCAGCAGGGACTGGAGGTAGCGCAGCTCCAGGGCGTACGGCGAGGTGAGCAGCCCCGCGCGGCGGGCGATGGCGAGGCCCTCGGCGAGCCAGGGCAGGCACGCGTCCAGGTCACCGGACTCGTAACAGCCGATGGCGAGGTTGTAGAGCGCCCGCATCTCCACCGCGAGGTTCCCGGCGGCGTCGGCCAGCGCGCGGGCCGCGATCAGCCGGTCGCGGCCCTGCGGCGTACGCCGGTTGTGCGCCTCGAGGCCGACGAGCGAGATGATCAAGTCGGCCTGGGCGTCGGACAGTTGGAGCCGCTCGGCGACGCCGAGCGCCTGCCGGGCGACGCGCTCGGCGTCCTCGTTGCGGCCCACGTAGCGCGCGGCCAGGACGTGGGTCGCGGCGGCCCACACCCAGGTGCCCGAGGGCGGCTCGGCCGGGATCAGCGCGAGCGCCTCGCTGCTGTACGTGAACGCCGCGTCCATGTGGTCGATCCGGATCAGATTGCCCGCGAGGGTGTAGCGCACGCGCGCCGCGAGTTCGGAGTCGGCGTCGGATCCGGCCCGGGCGAGCGCGGAGCGGGTGAGCTGGACCGCGCGATGGGGGTCGCCCGCGCGGGCGGCGGCGGCCGAGGCGCGCAGGGTGAGCGTGGCCGCGTCGTCGGCCTCGGGGTGTGCGGACGCGTCCACCACGGCCAGCAGTTCGAGCGCGGTCTCCAGGTGCCGAAGTTCCTCGGCGGGCGCGCCGACGCGCTGGGCGTGGTCGGCGGCCTCCAGGGAGGCCGCGAGGGCGTCGGCCAGGTCGTGGCTCTCGCGCGAGTGGTGGGCACGCTCCGCCGCGCTCTGCGGCGAACGGCCCTCGCCCGCGAGGAGCGCGGCGAACCGCCCGTGCAGCCGGACCCGTTCGCCGGGCAGCAGATCCGCGTACACGGCCTCGCGGATGAGGGCGTGCCGGAACGAGTACGTCGCGTCGTCTCCCGGCACGAGGAGCAGGCGTCCGACGGCCTCGCGCAGCGCCGACTCCAGCTCCTCCTCGGGCAGTTGCACGGCGGCCCGCAGCAGCTCGTGCCCGACCCGGCGGCCCGCGACGGCCGCCGTGCGCAGGACCTGCTGGGCGGTCTCGGTGAGCTGCTCGACCCGGATGAGCAATACGTCAGCCAGGCCGCCCAGGTCGTCGGGCGCGGCGGGGGAGTCGGCCCCCGCGCCGTCGCCGGGCAGCGCGGCGAGCAACTCCTCGGCGTAGAAGGCGTTTCCCTCGGCGCGGTCGACGATGCTGCGGACCGTGCTGTCGGGTACGGGGCCCGTGCGGCGCGCGCGTACGAGCCGGGCCATGTCGGCGTCGGCCATCGGGCGCAGGTCGAGCCGGTCGACGGCGGGCAGCCTGATCAGCTCGGCGAGCAGCGGCCGCAGCGGGTGGCGGCGGTGCAGGTCGTCGGCGCGGTACGAGGCGAAGACCGCGAGGCGGCGGGGCGGTCCGCCCGGCGCGGGCCGTTGCAGGACGCCCCGGCTGAGCAGGAAGCGGAGCAGGTCGCGGGAGGACTGGTCGGCCCAGTGGAGGTCCTCGACGACCAGGAGCAGCGGGGTCAGGTCCGCGAGGTCGGCGAGGAGCCCGGCGACGCCCTCGAAGAGCTGGAGGCGGCTGCCGGGGTCGGGGGCCGGGCCCGCGCCGGAGGCTCCGCCGATGAGCCGCTCCACCGCGGGGTACGCGGCGAAGGCGGGGGCGAGCCTGTCGTCGGCGGCCGCCGCGCCGAGGATCTCCGTGAACGGGAGGTACGGCAGGCCCACGTCCCCGAGGTCCACGCAGTGGCCGGTCAGGACGGTCAGGCCGGTGGCGGCGGCGTGCGCCGCGGCCTCCGTCAGCGCCCGGGTCTTGCCGACGCCGGCGTCCCCCGCCACCAGGACGGCGCGCGGGTCGCCGGCCGCGGCCCGCTCCAGGACGCCGGTGAGCCGGGCGAGTTCGTCCGCCCGGCCGATGAACGGCGTATCGAATGTCTGAGAGGGCACGGGCCCATCCTGGCACGGTCCGTCCCGAGGCCCGGGCGGCTGTCGGAGCCGCCCGGGCCCACGGGCTCTCAGACCGTCGCCTTCTCGCCCGGCGCCGCGTCCTCGGGGGTCGCCTCGGTCTCGCGCACCACCACCTTGCGCAGGGTCGCCACGGAGAGGACCGCGGCGGCCAGGAGCAGGACCGCCCCGGCGATCGCCGCCGCCTGCATGCCGTCGGTGAACGCGTCCCGCGCGGCGGTGGTCAGGGCGCGGCCCGCTTCGCCCGGCAGCTGCGCGGCGACCGCGAGGGCGCCGCCCAGCGTTTCGTGGGCCGCCGCCGGGGCGTCGGCGGGGACGCCGTGGCGGTAGACGGCCGTGCCGATGGAGCCCAGGACGGCCATGCCGAGGGCGCCGCCGAACTCGGCTCCCGTCTCCAACAGGGACGCCGCGGAGCCGGAGTTGGCGACCGGGACGGTGCCGAGCGCCAGGTCCATCATCTGGGACATCACGGTGACGATTCCGGCGGCGAGGACGCCGGCGCCGGCCAGGACGAGCCACAGCGAGTCGGTGCCCGCGAGCGTCAGCAGGCCGTAGCCGCAGGCGGCGAAGGTGAAGCCGCCGGCCACGACATGGGCGCGGTGCACGCCCTTCTCGACGAGCCGCGCGGCGACGGGCGCCGCGACACCGACCAGGACCGTCGGAAGCAGCGCCCAGAGCGCGGCCGCCATCGAGCTCTTGCCGAGCACGGACTGGAGGTACTGGGTGGTGAAGTACGCCGAGCCCATCATGCCGAAGGAGGAGACGAGGTTGAGGACGACGGCGGGGGCGAAGCCGCGGCCGCGGAACAGGGCGGGGGAGATCAGCGGGGACCTCGTGGTGCGCTGCCGGTGCACGAAGAGGGCGGCGAACAGCAGGCCGACCGTGATCGAGACGACGTAGCGCACGTTCCAGCCCTCGGACGGGATCTCCTTGATGCCGTAGATCACCGGCAGCACGGCGGCCATCGACAGCGGCACGCTGAGCAGGTCGAAGCGGCCGGGCTCCGGGTTCCTGGACTCCGGCAGCAGGAACGGGCCGAGGGCCAGGAGCAGCACCATCGCGGGCAGGTTGACCAGGAAGACCGAGCCCCACCAGAAGTACTCGACGAGGACGCCGCTCATCACCGAGCCGAGCGCGACGCCGCCGGTCATGACCGCCGACCACAGGCCGATCGCCTTCGCGCGCTGCCCGGCGTCGGTGAACATCGTGCGGACGAGCGCCATGGTCGACGGCATGAGTGTCGCGCCGCCCACCCCGAGGAGCGCGCGGGCGGCGATGAGCGTCTCGGCGCTGTTCGCGTACGCGGCGAGGAGCGAGGCCCCGCCGAAGGCGGCGGCGCCGAACAGGAGCAGCCTGCGGCGCCCGATGCGGTCGCCGAGCGAGCCCATCGTCATCAGCAGGCCGGCGAGCACGAACGCGTAGATGTCGAAGATCCACAGCTGCTGGGTGCCGCTCGGCTCCAGGTCGGCGCTGATCTCCGGGATTGCGAAGTAGAGGACGGAGACGTCCATCGAGACCAGGAGCAGCGGAAGCATCAGCACGCCGAGGGCGGTCCACTCGCGGCGCCCGGCAAGGGGGGCGGCGGGTGGGGTGGTGCTCGTCGGGTTCGTCATGCCAGGAACTGTACGAGCGTCTTAAACGCTTGTCTAGTACGAGCGTTTAAGACGTGCGTCTGGATTCCGGTTAGGGTGGGGTCATGGGACATCGTGAGGATCTGCTCGAAGGCGCCAAGCGCTGCCTGATGGAGAAGGGGTTCGCGCGCACGACGGCGCGCGACATCGTCAAGGCGTCGGGGGCCAATCTGGCCTCCATCGGCTACCACTACGGATCGAAGGACACGCTGCTCGCGCAGGCGTACGTGGCCCTGATTGAAGGGGCGTCGCTCGACTGGGGCGAGCCGCATGAACTGGCGGGCGCGCCGGGCTCGCTGGAGCGCTTCCACGCCCTGATGGAGAACGTGATCGCCGGCCTCGGCAAGCCGGACTCCATGTGGCACCTGAGCATCGAGCTGCTGACGCTGGGCGACAAGATGCCCGCCCTGCACGAGTACCTGGTGCGGGCCCAGGCGGAGGCCGGGCGCGGGTTCATCGGAATGATCACGGGGGAGGAGCCGCCCGCCGACGACCCGAAGGTGGCGACGCTCGGCGGACTCCTGTCGGTGCTGTTCCTCGGGCTCGTCGCGCAGTACACCTTCGACGCGCAGACGTCGCCGTCCGCCGAGCAGCTCACCGAAGGGCTGCGGCAGCTCTTCGAACTGTCACAGGCGTGAGGCCTTCAGGCCCATGTGCAGGAGCAGCCGGTCCTCGCCCTCGTCCAGGTCGAGACCGGTGAGCTGCTCCACCCGCGACAGGCGGTAGTACAGCGTCTGGCGGTGGATGCCGAGGGCCGCGGCCGTGCGGCCCGCCTGGCCCGCGCAGTCGAGGAACACCTCGGCGGTGCGCGCCAGTTGGCGGTGCGCGGGGGAGAGCAGGGGTGCGACCGCGGGGTCGTGCGCGGCCTCCGCGGGCAGGGCGGTGAGCAGCCGGTACGGGCCGATCGACGACCACTGGGCATCCGGGCCGAGGCGCGGGTCGGCCAGCGCCGCGCGCGCCGCGGCCGTCGCCTCCTGCCAGGCCGTGGCCAGTTCGGCGAGGTCGTCGCGCGCGGCGCCGACGCCCGCCGCCACCGGGGAGCCCGCACGGGCCCGCAGTTTCGCCGCCGCCGTCAGCGCGGGCGCCAGGGCCTCGCGCGAGCGCAGCCGCACGAGCAGGGCGAGGCACTGGCCCGTCACCCCCCACGGCACCGTGCACAGCGCGTCCGCCGCCGGGATCGTGCGGACGGACGGGGCGTCGTCCGGGTCCGCCGAGGGCCACGGCGCGACGCAGACCACCGTGTGCAGGCCGGACGCCCGGCTGCCGAGCGCCGTGCGCAGCGCCGCCACCGCCATGTCCCGCTGCCAGCCCCGCTCCGCCGTCAGTACGGAGTGGAACTCGCGGGTCAGATCCGCGCCCGCCTGCGCCTCGTCGGCGAGCTGCGCCCCGATCCGTCCCGTCACCTCCATCGCTGCATCGAGCTGCTCCTGCGTGGGACCCGGATCGTCGTCGAGCAGCCATACGTAGCCGAGGACGAAACCGTGATGGCGTACGGGCAGGCAGATGCGGCCGCGGTAGACGCCGGCCTCCGGGGTCGCCGGGATCCGGACCGGCTCCTTGGCGCTCGTGATGCCGAACCCCTCGAACCAGGAGCGGACCGCCGAGGTCGAGCCGCGCGTCAGGATCGAGCGCGTGCGCACCGGGTCGAGCGCCGCCTCGTCGAAGCCGTCCGCGTCGTCGTCGGCGCTGGCCTGGGCGCCGAAGGCGATGAGCCGGAAGTCGCGGTTCTCCAGGGTCGCCGGGGCGCCGAGCAGCGCCGAGATCTCGTCGACCAGGTCCTGGTAATCACCTTTCACCCCACCATTCTCGCCCATCCCGGGCCCCTCTTCATACAGATGTCTGAGGTGGTGGCCACAGATGCGTGACAGGTGTCGATGGCACAGGATCGGAGGGATCCTTAGATTTCTGAGTGGTTCTCCGTGCCGTCCCGTTACGCGCGGAAATGAACCCAATTGACGTACTGAATCAGTGGTCCGCTCTCAACTCGTGATCCGTGGAGGTGCCCCGTGCTGGCTCCCTTGATCCTCGCCGCGTCGCGCAGCGACAAGATGCGCGCTTTCGTGTCGGCGGCGCCGGGCACCAAGCAGGTCGTCGACCGCTTCATCGCCGGTGAGTCGGTCGACCAGGTCGTGCCGATCATCGAGGACGCCGCCGCCAAGGGCCTGGAGGTCACGCTCGACGTCGTCGGTGAGGACATCACCACCGTCGAGCAGTCGCAGGCCGCGCGGGACGCCTACCTGACGCTGGTCGAGCGCCTGAAGGACCTGGGCCTCGGCACGAAGGCCGAGATGTCCGTGAAGCTGTCGATGTTCGGCCAGGCGCTGGAGGGCGGCCACGAGCTGGCGCTCGCCAACGTCCGCCCCGTCGTCGAGGCCGCCGCGAAGATCGGCACCACGGTCACCCTCGACGCCGAGGACCACACCACCCTCGACTCGATGTTCGCCATCCACGAGGAGCTGCGGAAGGACTTCCCGCAGACCGGCTGCGTCATCCAGGCCTATCTGTTCCGCACCGAGGACGACGCCCGCCGCCTCGCCGCCGCCGGCAGCCGCGTGCGCATCGTGAAGGGCGCCTACAAGGAGCCCGCCGAGGTCGCGTACCAGGACAAGGCGGAGATCGACAAGGCGTACGTGCGGATCATGCGCATCCTCATGGAGGGCGCCGGGTACCCGATGATCGGGTCCCACGACCCGCGGCTCGTCTCCATCGCGCAGGAGCTCGCGCGGCAGGCCGGGCGCAAGCTGGACGAGTACGAGTTCCAGATGCTGTACGGGATCCGCAGCGACGAGCAGCTGCGCCTCGCCGCCGAGGGACACCGGATGCGTGTCTACACCGCGTACGGCACCGACTGGTACGGATACTTCATGCGCCGCCTCGCGGAGAAGCCGGCCAACCTCCTCTTCTTCGCCCGCTCGGTCCTCACCAAGGGCTGACCCCTCCCGCTTGCTCAACCGATAACTCCCCGACCCCCCGAAGGAGATACGGACCCATGACCCTCGACGCCGTGACCCAGGTCCCCGCCCCGGTCAATGAGCCGGTGCACGGCTACGCCCCCGGTTCCCCGGAGCGTGCCCGCCTGGAGGCCAAGCTCAAGGAGCTGGCCGAGAACCCGATCGAGCTGCCCTGCACCATCGGCGGTGTGCGTCGGATGGGTGGCGGCGAGCGCTTCGACGTCGTGCAGCCGCACAACCACAAGTCCGTCATCGGTACGTACGCCAACGCCACCGAGCAGGACGCCCAGGACGCGATCGACGCCGCCCTGGCCGCCGCCCCGGCCTGGCGCGCGACGTCCTTCGACGACCGCGCCGCGATCATCCTGCGCGCCGCCGAGCTGCTGTCCACGAAGTGGCGCGAGACGATGGCCGCGTCGACGATGCTCGGCCAGTCGAAGACCGCGCAGCAGGCCGAGATCGACACTCCCTGTGAGCTCATCGACTTCTGGCGCTTCAACGTCCACTACGCCCGCAACCTGCTCGCCGAGCAGCCGCCGGCGAACTCCACCGGCGTGTGGAACCGCATGGACCACCGCCCCCTCGAGGGCTTCGTCTACGCGATCACGCCGTTCAACTTCACGGCCATCGCGGGCAACCTGCCTACCGCGCCCGCGCTCATGGGCAACGTCGTGGTGTGGAAGCCGTCGCCGACGCAGACGCACGCGGCCGTGCTGCTGCTTCAGCTCCTTGAGGAGGCCGGTCTTCCGAAGGGCGTCATCAACCTGGTGACGGGTGACGGCCTGGCCGTCTCGGACGTCGCGCTGAACCACCGCGACCTCGCCGGCATCCACTTCACCGGTTCGACCAAGACCTTCCAGCACCTGTGGAAGACGGTCGGCACCAACATCGAGAAGTACCGCACCTACCCGCGGCTCGTCGGCGAGACCGGCGGCAAGGACTTCGTCGTCGCCCACCCGAGCGCCGACCGTGCGGTCCTGAAGACCGCGCTGACGCGTGGTGCGTTCGAGTTCCAGGGCCAGAAGTGCTCGGCGACTTCGCGGGCCTACATCCCGGCGTCCATCTGGAACTCCGGTTTCAAGGAGGAGTTCGCGGCCGAGGTCGACGGCATCAAGATGGGTGACGTCACCGACCTGACGAACTTCATCGGCGCCCTCATCGACGACCGCGCGTTCGCCAAGAACAAGGCCGCGATCGACCGGGCGAAGGACGACGCGTCCTGCACGATCGTCGCCGGTGGCTCGTACGACGACTCCGTGGGCTACTTCGTGCGGCCGACCGTCGTCGAGTGCTCGGACCCGGAGAACGAGGTCTTCAAGACCGAGTACTTCGGCCCGTTCCTCGCCGTGCACGTCTACGAGGACGACCAGTACGACGCCATGCTGGAGCAGATGGAGTCGGCCTCGGACTACGCGCTGACCGGCTCCGTCGTCGCGAACGACCGTGCCGCCGCGGCCCACACGATGGAGAAGCTGCGGTACGCCGCGGGCAACTTCTACATCAACGACAAGTCGACCGGTGCGGTCGTCGGGCAGCAGCCGTTCGGTGGTGGGCGTGCGTCCGGTACCTGTGACAAGGCCGGGGCGCCGCAGAACCTTCAGCGGTGGACGCTGACCCGTGCCATCAAGGAGACGTTGGTTCCGCCGACGGACTACGTGTACCCGCACATGGGCTGACCGCCCCTGCAACGCGTGCCGCCCCTGGCCGAGGTCTTCCCCTCGGCCGGGGGCGGTTCTGCGTGGGCCGGTCCTACGCCACGGGGCTCTGCCCCGGACCCCGCGCCTCAATCGCCGGCGGGGCTCGATGTGGGTCCGGGGCAGAGCCCCGGGAGCGCAACGCCGGTGGCGCTCAGGAGACCGTCAGGACGATTTTGCCCTGGGTGTGGCCCGAGGCGCCCAGTTCGTGGGCCTTGGCGGCCTCTTCCAGGGGGAGAGTGGCCGAGACGTGGGGGCGGAGGCGGCCCGCGGCGAGGAGGGCCGCGACCTTGCGGAGCGTCGCTCCCGAGGGCTGGACCGAGACGGGGGCGAAGCGGACGCCGCGGGCCTCGGCGTCCTCCTGGCTGACCCCGGGATCCCAGATCACCGCCGAGGCAAGAAGCCCACCGGGCCGCAGGGTGACCAGGGTGCGCGGGCCGTAGTCGCCGCCGATCAGGTCGAAGGCCACGTCCACGTCGCGCAGGGCGTGGGCGAAGTCCGTGGTCGTGTAGTCGATGGTTTCGTCGACGCCGAGCTCGCGCAGGAAGTCGTGCTTGTCGGGGCGTGCGGTGGCGATGACGTACGCGCCCTCGGCCTTGGCGATCTGGACCGCGACGTGGCCGACGCCCCCCGCCGCCGCGTGGATCAGTACCCGGCGGCCCGGCCCGATCTGCCCGGTGTCGACGAGCGCGAGCCAGGAGGTGAGCGCCGCCGCGGGCACCGCCGCTGCGTGGACGTGGTCGACATTGCCCGGCTTCGGCGCGAGGTGTTCGGTGCGGATCAGGGCGTACTCGGCGTAGCCGCCGCCCCGGATCATCGCGAACACCTCGTCGCCCGGCCGGAATTCGGTGACGTCCTGGCCCGCCGACTCGACGACCCCGGAGACGTCCCAGCCGAGCGTGAACGGCGGGTCGCCGAAGAGCGCCGCGTCGCCGGAGCGCGCCAGCCGGTCCACCGGGTTCACCCCCACGGCACAGATCCGGACGAGCACTTCGCCCGCCAGTGGCTCGGGCCGTTCCACCTCCACCACTTCGAGCACCTCGGGTCCGCCGAGCCGGCGCTGACTGATGACGCGCATGGTGGGACTCCTCCCCAGGACCCGCCGGGCCACCGCGGCCCGGCCGGTAGGGGACCCATCGTGGTGCGTGCGCGTCGGCCGCGCCATGGTCGGGACCGCCCCTGCCACCGGACTCGGCCACCGCCGTGACGCCTGTGACCAAAGGGGCTGGTGGGGCCGGAGAAGCGGCTCCCGTCTCAGATAGTAGGAAGTCCGAGTAATTGTGGAGACAGAAGCAGGGACCTGTCCTAGCTTTGTAGAAGCCGAACGACTCGCCCGATCCGGCGAATGGCGGCCGCGAGCCGGAGCACCTGGCAGGCAACCCCTGCGCTCCCGCTTCCCGCCCTTCCGGCGCCTCGAAATCCCCTTGCGCGCATGGCGCGCGAGGAGTCCCACGGATTCTCAAGGAGTCGATCCCTCATGGCCACTGCCACGCCCGTCCGCCGCCGAGTCCGTCACGTCTCCCCGTCGAGCGAAGCCGACCGCCAGGCCGCCAGGACCGCTGCCGCCGCCCTCCAGCGCGCCCTCGACCGCAGGGACAACGGCGGCGAGACCGGTCACTGAGACCGGCCCCCACCGGCTGCCTCAGGAACCGCGCCGCACCTCGAAGTGGTCGATGCGCTCGCCGGTCTCGGCCAGCGCCGACACCTTCATCCGGCCCTTCTCCACCTCCACCGCGAGGAACGAGAAGCCGGTGTACCGCACCCGGGACCACTCGACGGTGTCCGGGTCGGGAAGGCGTGACCTGGTCCAGTGGAAGGTGACGATCGGCTCGCGGTCGGCCGCGCCGTCCTCGTGTCCCTCGTAGCTGTCCTGCACGCCCGGCCCGAAGCCGTAGAGGTCCTTGCCGGCGCCGCCCGCGGTGACGTACACGATGCCGTCGCGCGTCGGATCGGTCGACGCGCCGACCGGCACCGGCTTGCCGACCTCGCCGTTCCCCGCACCCTTGATCGCGTCCGTGCGCTCGTAGACGTGGTTGTGCCCGTTGATCACCAGGTCCACCTGGTGCTTCGCGAACAGCGGCACCCAGGCCTCGCGCACCCCGCCGTCCGAGGCGTGCGTGGACGTCGAGTACGCGCAGTGGTGGAAGAAGACGACGAGGAACTCGATGTCCTCACGGGCCCGCAGTTCGCCCAGCCGCTTGTCCAGCCACGCCGTCTGCTTCCCGTCCAGGTAGCCCTTGTTGGCGGGGATCTCGAACGAGACGTCGTTCGCGTCGAGCGCGACCACGCCCACGCTCCCGTACGTGAAGGAGTAGACGCCGGGCGCCGCCTTCGGGTCCGGTCCGTTGTCGGGCAGCGACCAGCGGGCGCTCTGGCCGCCGTACCCGTTGGGCGAGTACCAGGCCTCCATGTCGTGGTTGCCGGTCGTCACCATCCACGGCACCGACTTGGCGACCGTCTCCGTCTGCGCGAGGAACTGGTCCCACACCCGCGCGTCGTACGTGTCCGACTCCTTGCCGTGGCCGCTGCTGTCGGCGTAGCAGATGTCGCCCGCGTGCAGATGGAAGGACGGGTTCTGGCCGAGGATCACCTGGTCGTTGGCGAGCGCGTCGTAGCTCACGCCCTGGTCGCCGAAGGCCGTGAAGACGAACGACTCCGGGGAGGCCGGCGCCGTACGGAAGGTGCCGAGCGTGCCGAGGCGCTCCGCGTCGGCCGGGTCGAAGCCGTCGTGGCCGACGCCGTAGTAGTACGTCGTGCCGGGCTGGAGGTTGTCGAGCGCCGCGTGGAGGTAGTGCTGCTCGACCTCGGGGAGCTTCTTCGACAGGGACGGGGTGTGCAGGGCGCGCACCTCCGCCGGGATCTTCCGGCTCAGCTCCCAGGGCTTCGAACCCACCCGCAGATACGGGTTCTCGACCGCGAACGGCACCTGCCAGGACACCCGCATCTGCGTCTTCGGGTCGGCGCCGAAGGCGAGGTGCCGGCCGAAGGGGGCGACGAGGGAGCCGTCGACCCGTGCGGCCGCCCGCGCCGGGAGCAGCGGCGCCGCGTACGCGCCGGTCGCGGTGCCGCCGCCGAGCAGTGCGGCCCCGCCCACGGTGGCCGCGGCCCCCGTCAGGGCGCGCCGCCTGCTGAATCTCGCGCGCAGGTACTCGTGCTGCTCGGGCATGCTCATGCGCCGGGCGAGCCGCTCGGGTATGCCGACATTGGGGGTGTCGTTGGCGGTGGTCATGGAAGGGAACTTCCCAGTAACTTCCAACTGCCGCCATACATACGGGTGAACAGCGTCTGGCCGCGAGGAGGCCATGCCCGACGGCCTGTCCGGATGATGGACAGCGCGTGTCATCCCATGGGACGAGGAGTACGGTGCTGGCATGTCTCGCAGCATCAATCTCGCAGTGATCCCCGGTGACGGTATCGGCCAGGAGGTCGTGGCCCAGGGTCTCAAGGTCCTCTCCGCCGTCCTTCCGCAGGATGTGAAGCTGGAGACCGAGGAGTACGACTTCGGCGCCAAGCGCTACCACGCCTCCGGTGAGACCCTCACGGACGCCGACCTCGACTCGCTCAAGAAGCACGACGCGATCCTGCTCGGCGCCATCGGCGACCCGTCGGTGCCGTCCGGCGTCCTGGAGCGCGGCTTCCTGCTCAAGCTCCGCTTCGCGTTCGACCACCACGTGAACCTGCGCCCGTCGAAGCTCCTTCCGGGCGTCTCGACCCCGCTCGCGGGCGAGCCGGACATCGACTTCGTCGTCGTCCGCGAGGGCACCGAGGGCCCGTACACCGGTAACGGCGGCACGATCCGCAAGGGCACCGAGCACGAGGTCGCCACCGAGGTCTCCGTCAACACCGCCTTCGGTGTGGAGCGCGTGGTCCGTGACGCCTTCGCCCGCGCGCAGGCCCGCCCCCGCAAGAAGCTCACGCTGGTCCACAAGAACAACGTGCTGACCTTTGCGGGCCACCTGTGGACGAACATCTTCAACAAGGTGGCCGAGGAGTTCCCCGAGGTCACCACCGACTACATCCACGTCGACGCCGCGACGATCTACCTCGTCACCGACCCGGCCCGCTTCGACGTGATCGTCACCGACAACCTCTTCGGCGACATCATCACCGACCTCGCCGCGGCCGTCTCCGGCGGCATCGGCGTCGCGGCCTCCGGGAACATCAACCCGAGCCGCGAGTTCCCGTCCATGTTCGAGCCCGTGCACGGCTCGGCCCCGGACATCGCGGGCCAGGGCAAGGCCGACCCGAGCGCCACGATCCTCTCGGTCGCCCTCCTCCTGCGCCACCTCGGCTACGAGGCCGAGGCCGCCCGCATCGAGACCGCGGTCTCCGCGGACCTCGGCGAGCGCGGCGACGCCGTCCGCTCCACCGACGAGATCGGTGACGCCCTCGTCGCCCGAGTAGTAGCCGGCTGACCCGGCGCTCACCATTACGGCAACAGCCGCCGGGTCGCACACCGCGCCCGGCGGCTGTTCTCGTGCGGCCCCTGGGTGCGACCATCAACCCATGGGCCGCTTCACGCACCCGTACCCATCGGGTCCGTTTCGAGCACACCCCGCCACGCGCGATAATCGAACGTGGGGCCGCGGTGTACGGCGAAGCTCGGACTTCCCAGTACCGGAGTGCAAGCGTGAACGCGGTCCGTCACAACCAACGGTGAAGGACACGCAACCATGACGACGCCCACGATCGAGCTCAAGCCCACCGCCACCCCGCTGTCCGCCGCGCAGCGCGAGGAGATCCTGGCCAATCCGGGATTCGGCCGCCACTTCACCGACCACATGGTGACGGTCAAGTGGACCGAGGGGCGGGGCTGGCACGACGGGCAGCTGGTGCCCTACGGACCGCTCTCCCTCGACCCGGCCACGAACGTCCTGCACTACGCGCAGGAGATCTTCGAGGGCCTCAAGGCCTACCGCCGGCCCGACGGCTCCGTCGCCACGTTCCGCCCCGACATGAACGCCAAGCGCTTCCAGCACTCCGCCTGGCGCCTCGGCATGCCGGAGCTGCCGGTCGAGACCTTCGTCGAGGCCTGTGACCTGCTCGTCCAGCAGGACAAGGACTGGGTGCCCGCGCACGGCGGCGAGGAGTCCCTCTACCTGCGCCCGTTCATGATCGCGACCGAGGTCGGCCTGGGCGTGAAGCCCGCCAACGAGTACCTCTTCATCGTCATCGCCTCGCCCGCCGGCGCCTACTTCTCCGGCGGCGTGAAGCCCGTCTCCATCTGGCTCTCCGAGGACCGCGTGCGCGCCGTCCCCGGCGGCGTCGGCGACGCCAAGACCGGCGGCAACTACGCGGCGTCCCTGCTCGCGCAGGCCGAGGCGGCCGCGAAGGGCTGCGACCAGGTCGCCTACCTCGACGCCGTCGAGCACAAGTGGGTCGAGGAGCTGGGCGGCATGAACCTGTACTTCGTGTACGGGAACAAGATCGTCACGCCCACCCTGACCGGTTCGCTGCTCGCGGGCGTCACCCGTGACTCCCTCCTCCAGGTCGCCCGCGACCTCGGCTACGAGTCGGAGGAGCGCCGCATCTCGATCGACGAGTGGCAGTCGGCCACCGAGTCCGGCGAGCTGACCGAGGTCTTCGCCTGCGGCACCGCCGCCGTCATCACCCCGGTCGGCACGGTCAAGCGCGAGGGCGCCGAGTGGCAGCAGTCCGGCGGCGAGGCCGGCGAGGTCACGATGAAGCTGCGCAACGCGCTCCTGGACATCCAGCGCGGCAAGGCCGAGGACAAGCACGGCTGGATGCACGAGCTGGGCTAGTCCGGCCCGCATGCACGAAGTTCGGCCCTCGTCCCGCTTTCGCGGGGCGGGGGCCGACTCATGTGTGGGGGCCGGGTCAGTCCCCGTCGCCGGAACTGCTCGACCGGCTGCCCGAGCCCTTCCTCGACGCCTGGCCCAGCGCGCCGAGAACGATGAGCAGGACCTGTGCGCAGCGCAGGAGCCCGGCGGCGGTGTACTTGGCCGCGCGGATCGCCCTCGTCCGGGCGGGGGATCTGGTGGTCTCCGTCATGAGCAGCATGTTCCCACTCCTTCGGTGTCCAGTCCTTGGAACCGTGCTCTATACGCTCACCGCATTACGGCGCCGGGTCTATGGGCGTAGACGCCGTGGGGGTTTAGAGTGGCGTTCTAAGAACGACGAGGAGGCGTGACGGCGTGAGACTGACCCCCACGGAACGCGACCGGCTGCTGCTGTTCGGCGCCGCCGAGCTCGCGCGGGCCCGCAGGAGCCGCGGCCTGCGGCTCAACGTGCCGGAGGCGACGGCCCTGATCGCGGACACCGTCTGCGAGGCGGCCCGCGACGGCAGGCGGCTCGCCGAGGCGATCGAGGCGGCGCGCTCCGCGCTCGGGCCCGACGACGTGCTGCCGGGCGTCGCCGACGTGGTGACCGAGGTGCACGTGGAGGCGGTCTTCGACGACGGCTCGCGGCTCGCGGTCGTGAGCGACCCGATCGGTTCCGGCCCGGACTCCGGCTCCCTGGGCGAGGACGCCCCCGGCGCCCTGCTGCCGGGGCCCGAGCACGAGGACCCGCAGGCCGTCCTCACGCTCACCGTCACCAACACGGCCACCGTCCCGGTCTCCGTCACCTCCCACTTCCACTTCTTCGAGGCCAACCCGCGCCTGGACTTCGTACGGGACGAGGCCTACGGGATGCGGCTCGCGGTGCCCGCGGGGTCCTCGGTGCGGTTCGGTCCCGGGGAGACCCAGGACGTCGGGCTGCTGCCGATCGGCGGGGCCCGGATCGCCATCGGCTTCGCCGGGCTCGTCGACGGCCCGCTGGACGCGCCCGGTGCCCGCGAGGAGGCGCTGCGCCGCGCCGCCGCCTGCGGATATCTGGGCGTCACGACCGAGGAGGAGGGCCGATGAGCCGCCCCGGAGGCCACGCCGCCGAAGCCCGCCGACTGACCCCGTACGAGTACGCGGGGACGCACGGACCGCGCGCCGGCGACCGGGTCCGGCTCGGGGACTCGGGGCTGACCATCAAGGTCGAGTCCGACTCCCAGAGCTACGGGGACGAGTTCCTCGCCGGATTCGGCAAGACCGCGCGCGACGGCCTGCACCTGAAGGCCGCCGCCGTCCGCGACACCTGCGACATCGTGATCAGCAACGTCGTGGTGATCGACGCCGCGCTCGGGATCAGGAAGGTGTCGATCGGCATCCGCGAAGGGCGCATCCACGCCGTCGGCCGGGCCGGAAACCCGGACACGATGGACGGCGTCGACGTCGTGGTCGGCACCGGCACGACGATCGTCTCGGGCGAGGGCATGATCGCCACCGCCGGGGCCGTCGACACCCACGTCCACCTGCTGTCGCCGCGCATCATGGAGGCCTCGCTCGCCTCCGGCGTCACCACGATCATCGGCCAGGAGTTCGGCCCGGTCTGGGGCGTCGGGGTCAACTCGCCGTGGGCGCTCAAGCACGCCTTCTCCGCCTTCGACGCGTGGCCGGTCAACATCGGCTTCCTGGGCCGGGGTTCGTCCTCCGACGGGGCGCCCCTGGTGGAGGCCCTCGCCGAAGGGGGCGCCTGCGGCTTCAAGGTGCACGAGGACATGGGCGCGCACACCCGCGCGCTCGACACCGCGCTGCGCGTCGCCGAGGAGCACGACGTCCAGGTCGCCCTGCACAGCGACGGCCTCAACGAGTGCCTGTCGGTCGAGGACACCCTGAAGGTCCTCGAGGGCCGCACGATCCACGCCTTCCACATCGAGGGCTGCGGCGGCGGCCACGTGCCGAACGTCCTGAAGATGGCGGGCGTCCCGAACGTCATCGGCTCCTCCACCAACCCCACCCTCCCCTTCGGCAGGGACGCGGTCGCCGAGCACTACGGCATGATCGTCTCGGTCCACGACCTGAAGACGGACCTGCCCGGCGACGCCGCGATGGCCCGCGACCGGATCCGCGCCGGGACGATGGGCGCCGAGGACGTGCTGCACGACCTGGGCGCCATCGGCATCACGTCGTCGGACGCGCAGGGCATGGGCCGCGCGGGCGAGACGGTGCGCCGTACGTTCGCGATGGCCGGGAAGATGAAGGGCGAACTCGGCGATCCGGGCGTCGGCCACGACAACGAGCGCGTCCTGCGCTACATGGCGAAGCTGACCATCAACCCCGCCATCGCGCACGGCCTCTCGCACGAGATCGGCTCCCTGGAGCCCGGCAAGATGGCCGACATCGTCCTGTGGTCGCCCGAGTACTTCGGCGCGAAGCCGCAGCTCGTCCTGAAGTCCGGCTTCCCCGCGTACGGCGTGGTGGGCGATCCCAACGCCGCCACCGACACCTGCGAACCCCTCGTCCTCGGCCCGCAGTTCGGGGCGTACGGCGCGACGGCCGCCGAGCTGTCGGTCGCCTTCGTCGCGCAGGCCGCCGTCGACGACGGGCACGACACGATGCCCACCCGCAGGCGCCGCGTCGCCGTGCGCGGCACGCGCGGCATCGGCCCTGCCGATCTGCGCCTCAACTCCCGTACGGGAGCGGTCGACGTCGACCAGCGCACGGGCCTCGTCACCCTCGACGGCGACCCGCTGCGCTCCGAACCGGCCGAGTCCGTCTCCCTCAACCGCCTCTACTTCCTCTAAGGGGTCACCTGATGTCGAAGCCGTATGTGATGCCGCCCGAGTGGGCCCCGCACGAGCGCACGTGGATGGCGTGGCCCGGCCCCAACCCGACCTTCTCCGGCGAGGCCGAACTGGCCGGGGCGCGGGCCGCGTGGGCGAAGGTCGCCAACACGGTGCGCCGCCACGAGCCGCTGACGATGGTCGTCGGCACGGGCCAGGCGGCGTCCGCGAAGGCGCTGCTCGACCCGTCCGTCGAGCTGGTCGAGCGGGACCTGGACGACGCGTGGATGCGCGACATCGGCCCGACGTTCGTGAAGTCCGACTCGGGCGAACTGGCCGCGGTGGACTGGACGTTCAACGGCTGGGGCGCGCAGAGCTGGGCCCGCTGGGACAACGACGCGAAGATCGCGCGCCACGTCGCGGACCTCGCGGGTGTGCCCGCGCACTCGACGTCGCTCGTCAACGAGGGCGGCGGCATCCACGTCGACGGCGAGGGCACCGTGCTCCTCACGGAGACCGTGCAGCTCGACAAGGGCCGCAACCCGGACCGTTCCAAGGAGGACGTCGAGGCCGAGATCCACGCCAGGCTCGGTACCACCAAGGCGATCTGGCTGCCGCGCGGACTCACCGCGGACTACGGCGAGTTCGGCACGCGTGGACATGTCGACATCGTGGCGGCCTTCGCGGCGCCGGGCGTCGTCCTGGTCCACTCCCAGCGCGATCCGGCGCACCCGGACTTCGAGGTCAGCCGCGAGATCATCGCGGCCCTCTCCGGCGAGACGGACGCGCGGGGCAGGTCCCTGGAGATCGTCGAGGTCCCGGCGCCGACCGTTCTCAAGGACGAGGACGGAGACTGGGTCGACTACTCGTACATCAACCACTACCTCTGCAACGACGGCGTGGTGCTGTGCGGCTTCGACGACCCGAACGACGAGGAAGCCGCCGCGATCTTCCGCCGGCTCTTCCCGTCCCGGACGGTCACCCTCGTCGACGCCCGCACGATCTTCGCGGCGGGCGGCGGCATCCACTGCATCACCCAGCAGCAGCCGGTCACGGGGGTCTGAGCGGTGACCGGGACGCAGCGCAGGCGCACCCCGGCGCCGCCGCGCGAGGACGTGCTCGCCGCGACGATGGCGATGATCGCCGAGCACGGCCTCGAACGGCTGACGATGGCCGCGCTCGGCCGCGAGGTCGGCATGAGCAGCGGGCACCTCGCGTACCACTTCGGCAGCAAGGACGAACTGCTCCTGCGCACGCTGGAGTGGAGCGAGGGCCGCCTCGGCGCACGCCGCAGGGAGCTGCTGGTCGGACCCGCCGGGGCCCGGGAGCGCCTCGACGCGTACGTCGACCTGTACGTCCCGGACGCGCCGCGCGACCCGCACTGGACGCTGTGGCTGGAGGTGTTCAACCGCTCGCGGAACGCCGACGACGACGCGCGCGCACGGCAGGCCGCCATCGAGGGGGCCTGGCACCGCGACCTCGTGGCGCTGCTCGCCGAGGGCATCTCACGCGGCGAGTTCGGCCCCCTCGACCCCGACCGCTTCGCGACCCGCCTGCGGGCGCTGCTCGACGGTTTCTCCATCGCGGTGGCGATCGGCCTGCGCGCGGACCGTGCCCACGTCATGGGCCACGTAAGGGAGTTCCTGGACGAGGGCCTTCGCCCCTAGCCGGTGAACCGGACCCGGGTGCCGGGCGCCGCCTGGGCCGCCGCGCCGAGAGCGGCCTCGTCCACGACGGCGATCACCGGGTAGCCGCCGGTCGTCGGATGGTCGTGCAGGAACACCACGGGGCGGCCGTCCGGCGGCACCTGCACGGCCCCGAGGACCATCCCCTCGCTGGGCAGCTCACCGTCCGACGCCCGCTCCAGGGCGGGTCCTTCGGTCCGCAGTCCGATCCGGTTGCTGTTGCCCGAGACGGTGTACGTGGCGGTGACGAAGGTCCGCCGGGCGGCCTCGGTGAACCAGTCCGCGCGGGGCCCGAACCGCACCGGCAGCACGAGTTCCGCCGGGGGAGCGGGCCACGGTGCGGCGACGGGCGTGGCGGGCCGCGTACCGGGCGCATCGCCGACGGGCAGCACGTCGCCCGTGCTCAGCGGCGCGGGCCCGAGCCCCGACAGCAGATCGGTGGACCGGCTCCCGAGCACGGCCTCGACGGCGACCCCTCCGGCGACGGCGACGTAGGACCGCACACCCGCACCGACGGCCCCCACGTCGAGGGTCGCTCCGGCGGGTACGTACACGGGGACACCCCAGGCCGCGGGCGCCCCGTCGACGGTGACCGGGCAGGGCGCCCCGCCCACGACGAAGGTGGCGCCACGGTCGGGCCGCAGCGCACACCCGGTGAGCGTGGTCTCCAGCACGGCGGCGTCCTCGGGGTTCCCGACGAGCCGGTTGCCGAGCCGCAGCGCGCCTTCGTCGAGCGCGCCCGACCGGGGCACGCCAAGGTGGGCATGCCCACCCCGCCCGAGATCCTGCACGGTGGTGAGCGCCCCTGCGCGAATGACGGTGACCTTGCCGCTCACGTCTCCACCACCCCGTGGCCAAGCCCCTCCGAACGCCCGGCCTGCGCCGGGGGCCGCCTTGCCCACCCTGCCGCCCCAGGCAGCGGATTGCCCAAGGCAGGGGCGGCACTGTCAAGCTCCGGTGCGGCGGGCAAATCAAGCCCCTGCGGCGATTGAGCAGCGGGGTCCGGGGCGGAGCCCCGAGGCGTCAACCCCGCCACGGCGAAACGAACCCGGGTCCCGGGGGCCAACAACGCCGCGGACGACCGCGCCACATCCCACAGAACCCCGGGATCGGGCATCGTTCCGATCAACTGCCACCCACCCGGCGTCGCCCGGGGATACACCGCCGAGTACGGCCCGGCAAGGGCAACCGCCCCGGCAGGGACCCGCGTACGCGGAGTCGCCCGCCGCGGCACATGCAACTCCTCCGGCAACCCGCTCAAATACCCGAACCCCGGCGCGAACCCACAGAACGCCACCCGGTACTCGTACGAGGAGTGCACCGCGGCGACCTCCGCCACCGACACCCCCCACAGCTCCGCGACCTCGGCCAGATCGGGCCCGTCGTACACGACAGGAATCGTCACGACGTCCCCGTCCGCCGCGGCCCCCAACGGCACGTCCCACTCGCCCAGTTGGCGCGCGAGGGCCTCCGGCTCGGCGACCCCGTCGAGCAGCACCGTCCGCGCCCCCGGCACGATCTCCCGCACCGGCGGCAGCGCCCCCGCGCCCCGCCTGCGCAGCACCTCCGCGTGGAACGCCCCCGCGTGCTCGGCCTCGGCGAACTCCACGAGCAGCGCGTGCCGCCCGGCGGTCCTCACCCGCAGCCCGACGCTCACGCGAAGGACCCGACCTTGACCCCGGCGTCCTCGAGCGCCACCCGCACCCGCGCGGCGATCGCCGCCGCACCGGGGGTGTCTCCGTGCACGCACAGGGACCGCGCGGCGACGGCGACCCGGGACCCGTCGACCGCCTCGACCCCGCCGTCCACCGCGAACGCGACGGACCGGCGCACCACGGCGTCCGCGTCCTCGACGACGGCGTTCGGCTCGCGGCGCGGCACGAGCGTGCCCTGAGGGGTGTAGGCGCGATCGGCGAAGGCCTCGCGCACGGGCCGCAGCCCGAACTCCTCGGCGGCAGCGAGCAATTGGGACCCGGGAAGCCCGAGCACGGGCAGTTCCCCGCCCGCGAGCCGCACCCCGTCGACGACGGCGCGCGCCTGCTCCGCGTCCCGTACGGTCCGGTTGTAGAGCGCGCCGTGCGGCTTCACGTACGCCACCTCGGCCCCGGCCGCCTCGGCGAACACCCGCAGCGCACCGATCTGGTACGCCACTTCGGCGGCGAGCTCGTCCGGCGGCACGTCCATCGCGCGCCGCCCGAACCCGGCGAGGTCCCGGTAGGAGACCTGCGCCCCGATCCGTACGCCGCGCTCGGCGGCCAGGTCGCAGACCCGGCGCATCACGGAGGGGTCGCCGGCGTGGAAGCCGCAGGCGACGTTGGCACTGGTCACCACGGAGAGCAGGGCCTCGTCGTCGGTGAGGGTCCACCGGCCGAAGCCTTCGCCGAGGTCGGCGTTGAGGTCGATGACGTCCTGGATCACTGGCTCAACGTAGAGGATTGTTCAACGATCCGACAAGAGGAAAGATTTTCCGCGCTTTCCCGCCGTCCGAATTCCGGAACCTCTTGTTAGATCGTTGAACGATCCCCTAAGGTCCGTGCATCCCTCATCCATAAGTGCGTCCCTCATCGAAAAGGCCGCCGCATGATCGTTCTGCTCGGCGTGCTCGTGGTGATCCTCGGATTCGTCACGCGCCGCAATCCCGTTCTCGTGGTCGGCGTCGCCGGCATCGTCACCGGGCTGCTCGGCAAGATGAACCCGCTGGAGATCCTCGCCGCCTTCGGCACCTCCTTCGCCGACAGCCGCTCCGTCACCGTCTTCGCCATCGTGCTGCCGGTGATCGGCCTTCTGGAGCGCTACGGCCTGCGTGAACAGGCCCGCACGCTCATCGGGAAACTCGGCAGGCTCAGCGCCGGCCGCTTCCTCACCGCGTATCTGCTGGTCCGCCAGGTCACCGCCGCCTTCGGTCTCAACAACCTGGGCGGTCCCGCCCAGGCGGTGCGCCCGCTCGTCGCGCCGATGGCCGAGGCCGCCGCGGAACGCAAGGCGGGGGCCGCGCTGCCGGACAAGCTGCGCGAGAAGGTCCGCTCCTACTCGGCGTCCGCCGACACCGTCGGCGTCTTCTTCGGTGAGGACTGCTTCATCGCGATCGGCTCGATCCTGCTGATCACCGGATTCGTGAACTCGACGTACCACGAGCACCTCGAGCCCACCCAGCTCGCGCTGTGGGCCATCCCGCTGGCCGTCTGCGCCTTCGTCATCCACGGCGCCCGGCTGCTGCTCCTCGACAGGCAGCTGGAGCGCGAAATGGCGCTCGCCGTCGCCGAACACGAGATCCCGCTGCCGAAGGAGCCCTCGAAGTGATCAAGGTCGAATGGCTCTACTGGCTGATCGGATTCGTCTTCGTCGTCATGGCCGTGCAGATGGCGACGGACCGCAGCAACCCCAAGCGCTGGACATCGGCCGCCTTCTGGGGACTGCTCGGACTGACCTTCCCCTACGGCACCGGGGTCGCGGGCGGCTCGAAGGCGCTGCCCGCCGAACCCCTCGGCGTCGCGGTCCTCGCGCTGATCGCGCTCGCCGGGTTCAACTTCATCGGCAAGGGCGAACCCGTCACCACCACCCAGGAGCAGCGCGAGGAATCGGCCGCCCGCCTGGGGAACAAGCTCTTCATACCGGCGCTCACCATCCCGCTCGTGGCGATCGTCTGCGCCTCCTTCCTCGACGACTCGGGCATCTTCGAGACCGGCCAGGCCACCCTCCTCGGGCTCGGCGTCGGCTGCGTCGTGGCGCTCGTCGTCGGGATGTTCGTCACCGGCGAGCGCAAGGTCTCGACGCCCCTCCACTCCGGCCGCTCGATGCTGGAGGCGATGGGCTCCGCGCTGCTGCTGCCGCAGCTGCTCGCCGTCCTCGGCTCGATCTTCGCGGTCGCCGGCGTCGGCACCCAGGTCGGGAAGATCACCAACGCGGTGCTGCCGGACGACTCCAAGTACCTGGCCGTGATCGCGTACTGCGTCGGCATGTTCCTGTTCACCGTGATCATGGGCAACGCCTTCGCCGCGTTCCCCGTCATGACCGCGGCGATCGGCTGGCCGGTGCTCATCGAGCAGATGCACGGCAACGAGGTGGCGATCCTCGCGATCGGCATGCTCGCCGGTTTCAGCGGCACGCTCGTCACGCCCATGGCGGCCAACTTCAACATCGTCCCGGCGACCCTTCTCGAACTGAAGGACCAGTACGGGCCGATCAAGGCGCAGCTCCCCACGGGGTTCGCGCTGCTCGGCTGCTGCACCGTGATCATGGCGTTCTTCGCGTTCTAGGAGGTCGAGAAATGACTCGGGTACTGCTCACCGGGTTCGAACCGTTCGGCGGGGAGTCCGTGAACCCCTCCTGGCAGGCCGCGGAGGCAGTCGCCGCCGCGCCGCCCGACGGCCTGTCCGTCACGGCGGTCCAACTGCCGTGCGTCTTCGGCGAGTCGATCGCGGCACTGCGGACGGCGGTGGCGGAGCACCGCCCCGACCTGGTGCTCTGCCTCGGCCAGGCGGGCGGCCGCCCCGGCGTCACCGTCGAACGCGTCGCGGTCAACGTCGACGACGCCCGCATCCCCGACAACGCCGGGGCCCAGCCCATCGACACACCGGTGGTGCCGGACGGCCCCGCGGCGTACTTCTCCACGCTCCCGGTGAAGGCGTGCGTGGCGGCGATGCGCGAGGCGGGCGTCCCCGCGGCGCTCTCCAACACGGCCGGAACGTTCGTCTGCAACCACGTCGCGTACGGCCTCGCCCACCTTCTGGCCACCGAACTCCCCGGTGTGCGGGGCGGTTTCGTCCACGTGCCGTGGGCCCCGGAACAGGTCACGGACGGCACAGCGGCATCGCTCCCGTTCGAAACGGTGGCCACCGGCATCCGGGCGCTGCTGCTGGCCGCGGCGACGACCGGCGAGGACCTCCGGGTCACCGAGGGCGCGACCCACTAGAGGTGGCTCCCCGCGCCCCTTTCAGGGGCGCGGGGAACTGCGCGAACGCAACCAGAAGCAGCACCGCACCCGGCTACGAACACGCACCCCGCGCACACCCGCCCGCGACCCCAACCCCGCCCCACCGAAACGGACCCACCATGCTCACCCCGGAGGAAACCGCCCGACTGGCGGCAGCCAACGTCACCCGCGAATACCCCAACTTCACGGCCCACCTCACGACCTCCCCGGCCGACACCCCCCGCCCGTCCGAGCTCCACCCCGCCTTCTACGGCGCCTACGACTGGCACTCCTCCGTCCACATGCACTGGCTGCTGCTCCGGACCCGGCCGGAGGCCCACGCCGACGTACTGGACCGTCACCTCACCCGCGACAACCTCGCCACCGAGGCCGCGTACCTCCTCGCCCGCCCGAGCTTCGAGCGCCCCTACGGCTGGGCCTGGCTCGTCGCCCTCGCCGCCGAATGCCACGACACCCGCTGGGCCGACGCCTTCGCCCCCGCCGTGGACGCGGTCGACCGCCTCCTCACGGACTGGCTCCCGAAGGCCACGTACCCCGTGCGCCACGGCAACCACCCCAACAGCGCCTTCGCCCTCGGTCTGATCCTCGACACGGGGGAGCGGGCCGGACTTCCGGGCCGCACCCTGGACGCCGTACGGGAGCGGCTGCGCAGCTGGTTCGCCGACGACCACGACGCACCCGCCCACTGGGAGCCCTCGGGACAGGACTTTCTGTCGCCGGCCCTCACGGAGGCCGACGCGATGCGCCGCGTGCTCGACGACGCCGACGGGTTCGCCGCCTGGCTGGACCGCTTCCTCCCGGCCCTGGCCACCGGCGCGCCCTGCCCGCTGCTCGACGTACCGGTCGTCTCCGACCACAGCGACCCGCAGATCGGCCACCTCCTCGGCCTCGCGCTCTCCCGCGCCGCCTGCCTGAGCGCCATCGCCAACGCGCTGCCCCAGGGAGCCGTGCGCGAGCGGCTCGCGAAGGCCGCGCGGGAGCACCTCGACGCCGGTCTCCCGGCCGTCGAGAGCGGCGACTTCACGACCGACCACTGGCTCGCGACGTTCGCCGAACTCGCCCGTGAACACTATGAACGCAAGTAGGCGTGATCGTTGCCCGGGTGCTCTTGCCCTGAGCATGACCAGTCCCGCATCGTGCCGATCATGGGACGAGAACAATGGAAGAAGGTCCTGGTCGGCTCGGCCGGGAACATGGTCGAGTGGTTCGACTGGTTCGTGTACGCGAGCTTCGCGACGTACTTCGCGGGATCCTTCTTCCCCAGCGACAACCCGACCGCCCAGCTGATGAACACGGCCGGCGTCTTCGCCGTCGGCTTCTTCATGCGCCCGGTCGGCGGCTGGCTGCTCGGCCGGGTCGGTGACCGCAAGGGCCGCAAGGCGGCGCTGACGCTCACGGTCACCCTGATGTCCGCGTCGGCGGTGCTCATCGCCGTCGCGCCGACCTACGGAGTCGCCGGCTACGGCGGCGCCGCGGTGCTGCTGATCGCGCGCCTGCTCCAGGGCCTCTCGGTCGGCGGTGAGTACGCGGCCAGCGCCACGTACCTCACCGAGGCGTCCACCCCCGAGAAGCGCGGCTTCGCCTCCAGCTTCCAGTACGTGTCGATGACGGCGGGCCAGATCGTCGGCCTCGGCCTCCAGATCCTGCTCCAGAACACGATGTCCGACGACGCCCTGCACAGCTGGGGCTGGCGCATCCCGTTCATCATCGGCGCCCTCGGCGCGGCGGTCATCTTCTACCTGCGCCGCAACATGCTGGAGACCGACGTCTACGAGGAGTCGGCCGACGCCGACGCCACCGTGGGCGGCGACGACAAGGGCACCCTCAAGGCCCTGTGGGCGCACAAGCGCGAGGCGTTCCTCGTCATCGCGCTGACCATGGGCGGCACCGTCGCGTACTACACGTACACGACGTACCTGACGAAGTACCTCTCCAACTCCGCGGGCCTGAGCAAGGAGACGGCCACCCTCGTCTCGTTCTGCGCGCTTGTCGTCTTCGCCTGCCTCCAGCCGGTCGCGGGCGCGCTCTCCGACCGGATCGGCCGCCGCCCGCTCCTGATCACCTTCGCGATCGGCTCGACCTTCCTGACGGTCCCGATCATGACGCTGCTCCAGCACGCGGGCTCCTTCTGGCCGGCCCTCGGCCTCTCCCTGCTGGCCCTCCTCATCGTCACGGGCTACACGTCCATCAACGCCTGCGTGAAGGCCGAGCTGTTCCCGACGGGCATCCGCGCCCTCGGCGTCGCCCTCCCGTACGCCATCGCCAACGCCCTGTTCGGCGGCACCGCCGAATTCGTGGCGCTCTGGTTCAAGGACGCGGGCATCGAGTCCGGCTACTACTGGTACGTCGCGGGCTGCGCGGCCGTCTCCCTCGTCGTCTACCTGCTGATGCGCGAGACCCGCGACATCGACCTGAACCGGGTCGCGTCGGAGGAGGCCCCCGCCGACGAGGCCAAGCAGGTCGCCTGACCGGGCCCTGAACCCACCGGACCAAGAAGCCCCGGCTCCTCCTGCGACAAGGAGGGGCCGGGGCTTCCTCCCGTACGGGGAAGCTCGTACGGGGGAGTGGCGTCAGATCCCCAGCCGTCGTGCGATCCCGTCGAGCACGCAGTCGAGGCCGAACTCGAACTCCCAGGCCGGGTCGTCCTTGCGGGTCGCCGACAGGGCGTACGCCCGGTAGGTCGGGTAACGGCCGCTCTCCATCAGGTAGTTCATCTGCGGGGCGAGCGCCTGACGGGTCTCGTCCCCGCTCTTCCAGTCGTGCCGCTCGCGGTACTCGCGCAGCGCGATCTCGGCCTGCGTCGCGCCGTGCACGAACGCGCCGACCGCACGGTGGGCGGCCACCATCGCGTCCGCGTCGAGGTCCTTGCCGGCCAGCGCCTTCAACTGCCGCTCCGCGACGGCCATCCGCGCCGGAGTGAGCTGGATGACCGGCAGCGGCGTCTGCCCGAGCCAGGGGTGGCGGAGCATCAACTCCCGTGTCTGCACAGCGAAGGAGCGCAGCACCTCACGCCAGTCGGTCACGTCGTCGGGCACCGTCAGCTCGGCCGAGACCCGGTCGAACATCAGCGCCCACAGGTCCTCCTTGCCGGAGACGTGCCGGTACGCGGCCATGGGCGCGACGCCCAGCTTGGTGGCGAGGCGGCGCATGGTGACGGCGGCACCGCCCTCCTCGTCGGCCAGTTCCACGGCCGCCGCGGCGATCCGGTCGAGGGTCAGTGCGGCGCGCCGGGCGGGCGCGGGCCGCTCAAGCCGCTCCCAGAGCGAGGGCTCGACGAGTCGGCTCTCCCCGTCCCCGGTCTTCTTCTCCGCTGCCACGCTCCGGCTCCTCCCGCTCGTCATTGCGTACAGCGTATCCCCAGTGGACGCCGTACACATCGATGTGTACGTTGTACGCGAATGAGTACGCCGTACACATCCAGGGGGTTCACCATGTCCGACACCGCTCCGATGACCACCGCGCTCCGCGTCGCCGTCCTCGTCGGCTCCACCCGCGAGGGCCGCTTCGCGCCCGTCGTCACGCGCTGGCTCACAGGGCAGCTCGGCCAGCGCCCCGACCTGCGCACCGATGTGGTCGACCTCGCCGAGACCCCGCTGCCGTCCGTGCTGCCCGCCTTCGGCGAGGAGCCGCCGCCGGGCACGAAGGAGGCGCTCGCGCTCGTCTTGCCGCGCCTCGCGGCCGCCGACGCGTTCGTCCTCGTCACGCCCGAGTACAACCACAGCTTCCCGGCGGCCCTGAAGAACGCGATCGACTGGCACAACCAGGAGTGGCACGGCAAGCCGGTCGCCTTCGTCTCGTACGGCGGCCTGTCCGGCGGTCTCCGCGCGGTCGAGCAGCTCCGCGTGGTGATGGCCGAGTTGAACGCCATGAGCATTCGCAACACGGTCAGCTTCCACAACGCCTGGGGCGCCTTCGACGCGGAGGGGCGCGTCGGCGATCCGGCCGTGGAGGCCGCCGCGAAGGCGATGCTCGACCAGCTGACGTGGTGGGCGCATGCGCTGCGCGACGCCAAGGCCGTCCGCCCGTACGCGGCTTGAGGACAGCCATGACGACACTCATGGAGAAGGCGGCCGAGGAGCGGGCGACGCCCTCCCGGTTCGTGATCGCGGGCCTGCTGCTCGGCATCGTGCTCGCCACGCTGGACGGCACGATCGTCGGCACGGCCCTGCCCGTCATCGTCGACGACCTCGGCGGCATGGACCGCCTGTCCTGGGTGGTGACCGCCTACCTTCTCGCCACGGCCGTCACCACCCCGCTCTGGGGCAAGATCGGCGACCTCTACGGCCGCAAGGGCGGCTACCTCACCGCGATCGCCGTCTTCCTCGCCGGATCCGTCCTGTGCGGACTCGCCCAGGACATGGGCCAGTTGATCGCGTTCAGGGCGGTGCAGGGCATCGGTGCGGGCGGCCTGTTCGTGGGCGCGCTCTCGCTCGTGGGGACACTGCTCGGCCCCGCCGGGGCGAGCCGCTCGCAGTCCGTCATCGGCGTGCTGCTGCCGGCCGCGATGATCGGCGGGCCGCTGCTCGGCGGCTTCCTCACGGACCAGCTGAACTGGCGGTGGGTGTTCTACGTCAATGTGCCCGTCGGGGCCGTCGCGCTCGCCGTCGTCGGGGCGGGCGTGCGACTGCGCTCGACGCGGGTGCGGGCACGGGTCGACCTCGCGGGCGCCGCGCTGCTCACCGCCGCGATCCTCGCCCTGACGCTGCTGTCGTCGTGGGCCGGGACGCGGTACGCCTGGACCTCACCGCGGATCGTGGTGCTCGCGCTGGTCTCGGTGGCCGCCGTCGCGGGGTTCGTCGCGGTGGAGCGGCGTGCGGACGAACCGGTGATCCCGCCCCGCCTGTTCCGCGACCGCAATTTCGGGGTCGCGCAGGTGCTCAGCTTCACCTCGGGGGCGGCGATGCTCGCGGCCGCCACCTATCTGCCGCAGTACATGCAGCACGTGCGGGGGGTGTCGTCGACGGGCAGCGGACTGCTGCTGCTTCCGCTGATGCTCGGCATGATGGGCGCCCAACTGGCCATCGGGCGCCGGGTGGGCAACGGCGGCCGCTACCGGCACTACCCGGTCGCGGGCGGCGTCATCGCGACGGCGGGCGCCCTGGCCCTGCTCCTGCTGGACGTCGCAACGGCGGCCTGGGTGGCATCCGCCCTGACCCTGCTCCTGGGCATCGGCCTCGGGTGCCTGCTCCAGCCCTCCTTGCTGATCACCATGAACAGTGCGGAGCCCCGTGACATCGGTGCGGCCAGCGGGACCCAGACGCTGCTGCGAACCGTCGGAGGCTCACTCGGCGTCGCGGTCCTCGGGTCCGTGTTCGCCGGGCGGGCCCACGACGGCGGCGGCCCGGCGGGCATCGTCGCGGGCCTGCACGGGGTGGCGCTCGGGACGGCAGCACTGTGCGCGGCGGCGTTCGCGGCGGCACTCCTCGTACGGGAAGTACCGCTGCGCACACAGCGGGACGGGGGCGGGGCCGCGGCCGGCCGGACGGCCTGACCGCATCGTGAGACCACGGCCCGGCGCCCGGCCGGGCTGTGGCACACTCAGGCCGTGCTCTCGTTCGCCATGATTATTGGCAGCAGGCGCGCCGGTCCGCAGTGACCGCCTCGTACGACCCGGTACAGGTGGACACCGTCGTCCTCGACCCGCGCGCAGACCTCTCGCACCCGCGAGAGGTTTTTCTGTTTCTGGCCCACCCACAGCCAGGCGGAGAGCGCGAGGGATCATAGATGGACGGTGGAGCCGGTCATTCCGGTAGACCGAGAATCCCCATCAGGAGCCAGATCAGCATGAGCAGCAGCCTCAGTGAACGTCCCAGTGCACAGCCCACTGAACTCGACGATTCCTTCCACGTCTTCGACACGACGCTGCGCGACGGCGCGCAGCGCGAGGGCATCAACCTCACCGTCGCGGACAAGCTGACCATTGCCCGGCACCTGGACGACTTCGGCGTGGGCTTCATCGAGGGCGGCTGGCCCGGCGCCAACCCCCGGGACACCGAGTTCTTCGCCCGCGCGCAGGAAGAGATCGACTTCAAGCACGCGCAGCTCGTCGCCTTCGGCGCCACCCGCCGCGCGAACTCCAAGGCGAGCGAGGACCCGCAGGTCAAGGCCCTCCTCGACTCCGGCGCCCCGGTGGTCACGCTCGTCGCCAAGTCGCACGACCGGCACGTCGAGCTGGCCCTGCGCACGACCCTCGAAGAGAACCTGGAGATGGTCCGCGACACCGTCTCCTACCTGGTCGCCCAGGGCCGCCGCGTCTTCGTCGACTGCGAGCACTTCTTCGACGGCTACCGCGCCAACGCCGAGTACGCGAAGTCCGTCGTGCGGGCCGCGCACGAGGCCGGCGCCTCCGTCGTCGTCCTCTGCGACACCAACGGCGGCTTCCTGCCCGCCCAGGTCCAGGCCGTCGTCTCCACCGTCCTCGCCGACACCGGCGCCCGCCTCGGCATCCACGCCCAGGACGACACGGGCTGCGCCGTCGCCAACACCCTGGCCGCCGTGGACGCGGGCGCGACCCACGTCCAGTGCACCGCGAACGGCTACGGCGAGCGCGTCGGCAACTCGAACCTCTTCCCGGTCGTCGCCGCCCTGGAGCTCAAGTACGGCAAGCACGTCCTCCCCGAGGGCGCGCTGCGCGAGATGACCCGTATCTCGCACGCCATCGCCGAGGTCGTGAACCTGACCCCCTCCACGCACCAGCCGTACGTGGGCGTCTCGGCGTTCGCGCACAAGGCGGGCCTGCACGCCTCCGCGATCAAGGTCGACCCGGACCTGTACCAGCACACCGACCCGGAACTCGTCGGCAACCACATGCGGATGCTGGTCTCCGACATGGCGGGCCGCGCCTCCATCGAGCTCAAGGGCAAGGAGCTCGGCGTCGACCTGGGCGGCGACCGCGAGCTGATCGGCCGCGTCGTCGAGCGCGTCAAGGAGCGCGAGCTCCAGGGCTACACGTACGAGGCGGCGGACGCCTCGTTCGAGCTGCTGATGCGCGCCGAGGTCGAGGGCAGGGAGCGCAAGTACTTCCAGGTCGAGTCCTGGCGCGCGATCGTCGAGGACCGCCCCGACGGCAGCCACGCCAACGAGGCCACCGTGAAGCTGTGGGCCAAGGGCGAGCGCATCGTCGCGACGGCGGAGGGCAACGGCCCGGTCAACGCCCTCGACCGGGCGCTGCGCGTCGGCCTGGAGCGGATCTACCCGCAGCTCGCGAAGCTGGAGCTCGTCGACTACAAGGTCCGCATCCTGGAGGGCAAGCACGGCACGTCCTCCACGACCCGCGTCCTGATCTCGACGACCGACGGTTCCGGCGAGTGGTCCACGGTCGGCGTCGCCGAGAACGTGATCGCGGCGTCGTGGGGCGCCCTTGAGGACGCGTACACATTCGGTCTGCTGCGGGCGGGTGTGGAGCCGGTCGAGTAGGACCGATCGGGCTCGGCTGGGTTAGCGTCGAGGGTATGAGGCCCTTCATCGCCGCCCTCGCCGCTCCGCTCCTCGCCCTGGGCGCCACCCTCGCGGTGGCGCCACCCGCGGCCGCGGCGACGGATGTGTCGTCCGTGGCCGACGCCCTGGAGAAGAGCCCGGTCTACGTCGCGCCCGGCGCGGCCGACGGGCTCACCTCCGACGACGTCGACGCGCTCGAGAACAAGATCAAGGACGCGGACAAACCGGTGATGGTGGCGGTGCTGCCCGCCGACTTCCCGACGCAGAAGCTCTTCAGCGACCTGCGCGCGAAGACCGGGATCGTGGGCGTGTACGGGGTCCGCCTCGGTGACCGGTTCGACGCGCGGGCGGACCACCAGGTGATGTCCCAGCAGGCCGTGAAGAACGCGGTGGACAGCGTGCAGGGCCAGTCCGCCAAGAGCCAGCTCGACGACTTCGTCAGTACGTCGATCAGTACGGCCAAGGGCTCCGCCCCCGCCGCCTGGGACGCGGGCGACGACGGGTCGTCGGCCGGCACCCTGATCGGCGTCGGCGCGGTCGTCGTCGCCGGTGGAGCGGGCATCTACGCCCTGAACCGGCGCAGCCGCCGCAAGCGCGAGGCGGAGCAGCGCGAGGCGCTCGACAAGCTGCGGGTCGTGGTGGACGAGGACATCACGGCGTTCGGCGAGGAACTCGACCGGCTGGACTTCCACCCCGCGGAGGCCGGGGCGGACGACGCGATGCGCGCGGACTTCGAGCGGGCGCTCGACGCGTACGAGAAGGCCAAGCAGTACATGAACGACGCCCAGCGCCCGGACGACGTGCGGGGCGTGACGCAGGCCCTGGAGGACGGCCGGTTCTCCCTGGCCCTGCTGGCCGCGCGCCGCGAGGGCCGTCCGCTGCCCGAGCGCCGGGCGCCCTGCTTCTTCGACCCGCGCCACGGGCCCTCCGTCGAGGACGCCCTGTGGACGCCGCCCGGCGGTTCCTCGCGCGAGGTCCCGGTGTGCGCGGCGGACGCGACGCGGCTGCGGGACGGCGAGGACCCGCACGTGCGCACGGTCGACGCGGGGGCGGGGGAGCGCCGCCCGTACTACGACGCGGGTCCGGCGTACGGCCCGTGGGCCGGCGGCTACTTCGGCGGCGGCATGCTGCCGGGCCTGCTGGTCGGCACGGTCCTCGGCTCCATGCTGGCGAGCCCCGCGTACGCGTCCGACTACGGCGGCGGTGACTTCGGCGGCGGGTTCGACGGCGGCGACGTCTCGGGCTCCGACTTCGACCCGGGCGACTTCGGCGGTGGCTTCGGCGACGGCGGGGGCGGCGGCGACTTCGGTGGCGGCGGCGGGGACTTCGGCGGCGGATTCTGACGTACTGCGCCGCCTCTGGCCCGGCAATTTCGGGAGTGCTTTAATTCCCCCACGGCTTCGGGGGGATACGCCATGAGCGGTGGGGCGGGCGGTAATAGCGGGTCGAATGCGTCGGGATTCTTTCACCGGTCGGCTGGTGTCTGGACCATAATCGGTGGGATATGCGCCGTGCTCAGTGTGGTGATCGCGCTGGTCGCGATAAAACTCGGAGCGGCCGAGCCCTCCGGCGCTGTCGGGGGCGGTTCCGGCGGCGCCGGCCCGATCAGGACGGCGGCCTCGTCCACACCGCCCACCGAGGACCCCACGTCGGACGAGCCGACGGACGACCCCACGAGCGATGAGCCGACGGACGACCCCACGAGTGATGAGCCGGCGGACGATCCCACGAGCGACGAGCCGTCTCCGACGGACACCTATGTCCCCATCCACTATGAGGGCAGCGGCACCGCGTACTACTCATGTGCCAGGGAGGGCCAGATCGCTTCGGCAGCCGGTGTGTCGACCACCTGGGAAATCGAGAACGATTCGAGCACCGATCTCACCCTCTACTGGCTGGACTCCCGCGGAATGCGGAGCGCTCCGCGACGACTCGAATCCGGTGGAACCATCAATTTCACTCAGGTGAACACCGGAAGCGTCTATGTGTTCGTCGGGAGGTATGCGAGCTGCTCTGCGATCGTCCGCATCGACCCGGCGGCGTTGGGGTCGTCGGGGGCGAGCACGACCGTCACCGACAAGGACTGACGGGCCCCGCCCCGTTCACGGCCGCCGGGCAGCAGCCTCCCGGTCCCCTTCCCGCGGCAGCTCCGGACGGGCCTTCGGGATCCGGGAATCCGCCCCGAACATCCACCGCGACAGAGCGACCCGTACGCGCCCGCGGACCCCGGACCCGTCCGGCGACGCCTTCAGGGCGGCGGGTTGTTCGTGCTGGGTGAGGCGGTACAGCTCGCCCTGCTCCAAAGGCTCGTGGACCTCGACGTACTCGCCGTGGGGGAGTCGCCTGATCCGGCCCGTTTCCCGGCCGTGCAGGACCTTCTCCTGGTCGCGGCGCTGGAGCCCCAGGCACAGGCGCTTCGTCACGACGAACGCGAGGACGGGGCCCGCGAACAGTGCCCCGCGGGCGAACCACGTGATGACGTTCACCGAGAGGTGGAAGTGCGTGGCCCAGAGGTCGTTGCCGCCGGCCGCCATGGCGACGAGAAAGCCGGTCAGCCAGGCCACTCCCAGTGCGGTGCGCACCGGGCGGTTGCGGGGGCGGTCCAGGATGTGGTGCTCCCGCTCGTCGCCGGTGACCCACGCCTCCACGAACGGATAGACCCCGATCAGCACCAGCCACAGCGGGAACGCCAGGAACGGGACGAAGACGCCGAGCGCGAGGGTGTGGCCGCCCAGCACGATCTCCCAGCCCGGCATCACGCGCACCAGACCCTCCGCGAACCCCAGGTACCAGTCCGGCTGGGCGCCGGTGGAGACATGGTCGGGGCGGTAGGGCCCGTACACCCAGACCGGGTTGATGGACGCGACCGCCGAGACGAGCGTGACCACGCCGAACACGAGGAAGAAGAAGCCGCCCGCCTTGGCGACGTAGTTCGGGTAGAACGGCTCGCCCACGACGGTGCGTTCGGTCTTTCCGGGGCCCGGGTACTGCGTGTGCTTGTGGTAGAAGACCAGGATCAGGTGGGTGACGACGAGCGCCGCCATGATGCCGGGCAGCAGCAGGACGTGGATCGAGTAGAAGCGCGCCACGATGTCGTGCCCCGGGAACTCGCCGCCGAACAGGAAGAACGACAGATACGTGCCGACGACCGGGACCGCGAGCGTCATGCCCTCGATGAGCCGCATGCCTGCGCCGGAGAGCATGTCGTCGGGCAGCGAGTAGCCGAGCAGCCCCTCGAAGAGGGCGAGGAACAGCAGCAGCCAGCCGAACAGCCAGTTCAGCTCGCGCGGCTTGCGGAACGAGCCGGTGAAGAAGTGCCGCATCATGTGCACGAACATCGCCGCGACGAAGATCAGCGCCGACCAGTGGTGGATCTGCCGGATGAGCAGTCCGCCGCGCACGTCGAAGCTGAGGTCGAGCGTGGAGGAGTACGCCTCCGACATCCGGATGCCCTTCAGTGGCACGTAACTGCCGTTGTACGTCACCTCGTTCATCGACGGATGGAAGAAGAGCGTGAGGTAGACGCCGGTGAGGATCAGGATGAGGAAGGTGTAGAGGCAGATCTCGCCCAGCATGAACGACCAGTGGTCGGGAAACACCTTGCGCAGATACGTGCGGCCGAGACCGTAGATCCCGAGCCGTCCGTCGGCCCAGTCGGCGAGGCGTTCCCCCGCGGCGGGGGCGGGCGCGTTGCGTTCCGTGCGTGCGGACATCCGGTTCCTCCCGTGGCTGCTCACGGAGGAGACGGACCGGGGCGGGCCGGATGTGACACGGCGCGCGGGAATGTGGCGCGCGTCACGCGTGGCGTCAGGCCCGGCTGAGCGTCCGCGTCACCCCGGCGACCAGGGTCGTCGTCAGGATCCAGCCGACCGCGATCAGCGCGTACGACAGTCCCTGCACGCCCGCCTCGGCCCAGTGCCAGCCCTCCCGCTGGCCGAGGCCGCCGACCGGGACCAGCAGATCGAGGGTGTACGCGACCGGGTTGAACGGCGCGCCCTCGCCCGGCTTGTTCGGCACGGGCTTGAACGCGTGGAAGACGAGCGAGCCGATGAGGGTGAGCAGGGCGAGCCAGATCCCGGCGATCCAGGGCCGGTAGCCGTATCCGACGGTCGCGTCGAGCAGCCGCCCCCACGCCTTCCCGGCGGGTCCGAGCGTGCCGCGCCGCCTGCGCTCCCGTACGAGGAGGACCCGGCGCGCCTCGTCCTCGTGGCCCGACCGCCGGTAGTGCGCGGCGAGTTGCTCGTAGGGCTGCGGAGCGTAGACGGGCTGGCGGTGCAGCCACGCGAGGCGGCGCGTGACGTCCTCGCGGCGCGTGGGGGCGACGTCGCCCAGCCAGTCGTACGTCAGCCCGTCGAGGCCCAGCGTCGCGGGCCAGGTCCGGGGGTCGTCCTGGAGCCTCGCCACGTACGCGTTGCGCAGGTTCACGCCACCCGCGGGCGTGCGCGCGAACGCGAGGTCGATGGCCTCCGCGCGCATGCCCACGCACATCAACGACGATCCGGTGCCGCCGAGTTCGGCGTCCTGGAAGGAGACGAGGTCCGTCACCCGCGCCCCGCGCAGCCGGATCCTGCCGTCCGCCCGCAGGCCCTGGCAGCGGATGTTCGAGGCGCTGAGGCCGTCGCCCTGGAACGCGTACGCGTCCGCGGCCCCCACGCGTATCCGGGCGCCCCGCATCCACAGCCCGCCCGGCAACTCGGCGCCGGGAAAGCCGACTTCACCCTCCGCGACGAACCCGTGCTCGCAGAACACGCCGCCCCGCACCAGGGCCCCGCCGCCCTCCAGGGCCACCCGGCCCGGCGCCACGAGATGTGCCCCGTCGAGCCGGATGGCGCCCGCGGCGTCGGCGTGCACCAGGTCGACGGCGCTCTCCGCCCCGTCGCGCTCGCCGATCGTCGAACGCCGCAGGTCGACCCGCCCGCCGAACCGGGCCGTCGAGGCCCGCAGCCCCGGCAGTACACAGTCCGTGAACGCGATGCCGAGCGTGCTCGCGCCCTCCAGGCCCACCGCCTCGTCGAAGCGGCACGCCTCGAAGCGCACGGCCCGCCGGACCTCCGCCCCGTCGAGCCGCAGCGCGCCCGTGACGCGGGTGTCGCGCAACACGTACGGCGCGGAACCCGCGCCCTCGTCGAGGATCTCCCGTCTGACGCCCTCGGCGTCAGCACTTCGCTCAAGGGTGGGCGCCATGGGCGGCAGTGTCGCACGCCGGTTGCCGGGCGGGTCGTGTGATTGCACGCGAAAGCAAATCACCTCGCGTGGGGCCGGTAGTGAATGGCGTGAACTGGCGCACCTGTTTCCGCGCCAACGGGTCATGATGACACCGGTGTTCACACGCTTCACACCCATCACGGCCGTCCCCCACAGATGAGATGGAGAGGTCATGAAGCAGCAGTCGCAGTTGCAACCGCAGGAAGAAGCCGGACGCAGGGTCTACGTGAAACCGGCGATGTTCCAGCAGGGCGACTTCGCCAAGGTGACGGCCCGATGAGGCTCAACGACGGCATCGCGGTCACGACGACGGACCAGGGCGGCATTCTCCTCGACCAACGGGCCGGTACCTACTGGCGGTTGAACGAGACCGCGACCGTCGTCGCCATCGCCGTGGTGCAGGGGCGGGGTCCGCGAACCGCGGTCGACCGGCTCGTCGCGGCCTTCGACGTGGACCGGGCCCAGGCCGAGGCGGACGTCTGCGAACTCACCCGCCAGTTCGTCGCCGCGAGGCTGGCCACGCCGTGAGCACCGGGATGACGATGCGGGGCCGCGGGGCCTGACGGGACGCCCTCAACGCCGAGTTGGCGGCCACGCATCTCGTGGCCGCCGCAACTCGTGACTGAACCTCAGGCCTCCTTGATGGCCGAGATGTCGAAGTTCAGCTTGATCTTGTCGGAGATCAGGACGCCACCGGTCTCCAGCGCGGCGTTCCAGGTGAGGCCCCACTCCGAGCGGAGGATCTCGGTCTTGCCCTCGAAGCCCACACGCTCGTTGCCGAACGGGTCCTTCGCGACGCCGTTGAACTCCAGGTCGATGCTGAGCGGCTTGGTGGTGCCGAGGATCGTCAGGTCGCCCGTGATGCGGTAGTCGTCGCCGCCGAGGGACTCGGCGGAGGTCGACCGGAAGGTCATCGTCGGGAACTCGTCGATCTTGAAGAAGTCGGCGCTCTTCAGGTGGCCGTCACGGTCCTCGTTACCGGTGGAGATGCTCGCCATCTGCACGTCGAAGGAGGCCGTGGACTTGGCCGGGTCCGAGCCGTCCAGGTGCAGCGAGCCCGTGAAGTCGCTGAAGCTGCCCTTCACGTTGGTCACCATGGCGTGCCGGGCGACGAAGCCGAGCGTGGTGTGAGCGGGGTCGACGGTGTAGTCGCCGGTGACGGCGGCGAGGTCCGGGTTGGCCGGCGCGGCGGCAGCGGCGGGGGTGGTGGCGGACTCGTTCTTGCGGCCGAAGATGCCCATGACGTGCTCCTTGGGGACGGGCGGCACGGGGGGTGCCAGGTGGAGTGATGTGCTGATGTTGAACGTTGAACCATCAACTGGTTCCGACTGTAGCGCGATGATGTTCAATGTTCAACATCAAGCGGTGTGTGCTTCTTCGATTACAGCCCGATATGGGCCATGCCGCCCTTTCGGGCGTGCGCGGGGCGCGGGGCCCCGGCCGCGGTGTGAGGCGGGTCTCAGGGCGCCGCTTTGTGTGACGTCTACAAGACGGACCCGCCCTGAGCAGTCACTTCGGCCCTCCCTCGGCGGGGTTCTGTTCAGGGCTACCAGGAAAACGGGCCGGAGACTGTACGGAGTCGACGGCCCGTTTTTGGGTGTGCACTTCGTAAGGTCACTACATGACCGTTTTGGACGACACCGCCTCGAACCCGGGGGACGAGCCCACCGACGCCCGTGGACGCGTGGCGGAGCTGCACGCGATCCGTGCGCAGGCGCTGGCCGGGCCGAGTGAGAAGGCGACCGAGGCCCAGCACGCGAAGGGCAAGCTGACGGCGCGCGAGCGTATCGAGCTGCTTCTGGACGAGGGTTCGTTCAACGAGGTCGAGCAGTTGCGCCGGCACCGGGCCACGGGCTTCGGCCTGGAGGCCAAGAAGCCCCACACGGACGGTGTGATCACCGGCTGGGGCACGGTCGAGGGCCGCACGGTCTTCGTCTACGCGCACGACTTCCGGATCTTCGGCGGGGCGCTCGGCGAGGCGCACGCCACGAAGATCCACAAGATCATGGACATGGCCATCGCGGCGGGTGCCCCGCTGGTCTCGCTGAACGACGGCGCGGGCGCCCGGATCCAGGAGGGCGTCTCGGCGCTCGCCGGTTACGGCGGCATCTTCCAGCGCAACACCCGGGCGTCGGGCGTCATCCCGCAGATCAGCGTGATGCTCGGCCCGTGTGCGGGCGGCGCGGCCTACAGCCCGGCGCTCACGGACTTCGTGTTCATGGTCCGTGACACCTCGCAGATGTTCATCACCGGCCCGGACGTCGTGAAGGCGGTGACGGGCGAGGAGATCACGCAGAACGGGCTCGGCGGCGCCGACGTGCACGCCGAGACGAGTGGTGTCTCGCACTTCGCGTACGACGACGAGGAGACCTGCCTCGCCGAGGTCCGTTACCTGCTCTCCCTCCTCCCGCAGAACAACCGCGAGAACCCGCCGACCGTCGAGTCCGACGACCCGGCGGACCGTCGCGGCGACGTCCTGCTCGACCTGGTCCCGGCCGACGGCAACCGCCCGTACGACATGACCAAGGTCATCGAGGAGCTCGTCGACGACGGCGACTACCTGGAGGTCCACGAGCGCTGGGCGCGCAACATCATCTGTGCGCTCGCCCGGCTCGACGGCCAGGTCGTCGGCATCGTCGCCAACCAGCCGCAGGCCCTCGCGGGCGTCCTGGACATCGAGGCCTCGGAGAAGGCCGCCCGGTTCGTCCAGATGTGCGATGCTTTTAATATCCCCATCGTGACGCTGCTCGATGTGCCCGGCTTCCTGCCGGGTGTCGACCAGGAGCACGGCGGGATCATCCGGCACGGCGCCAAGCTGCTGTACGCGTACTGCAACGCCACCGTGCCCCGGATCTCGCTGATCCTGCGCAAGGCGTACGGAGGCGCGTACATCGTCATGGACTCGCAGTCCATCGGTGCCGACCTCACCTATGCCTGGCCGACCAACGAGATCGCGGTCATGGGCGCCGAGGGCGCGGCCAACGTGATCTTCCGCCGGCAGATCGCCGAGGCCGAGGACCCCGAGGCCATGCGCCAGAAGATGGTCAAGGAGTACAAGGCCGAGCTGATGCACCCGTACTACGCGGCGGAGCGCGGCCTGGTCGACGACGTGATCGACCCCGCGGAGACCCGCGAGGTGCTGGTCAAGTCCCTGGCGATGCTGCGCACCAAGCACGCCGACCTGCCGTCGCGCAAGCACGGCAACCCGCCGCAGTAACCGGCACTACTCGTAGGAGACCTGCCACATGTCCATGCCTGACATCCGCGTCGAGAAGGGCCACGCCGAGCCGGAGGAGGTCGCGGCCATCACCGCGATCCTGCTGGCCCGCGCCTCCGCCACTCCCGCCGCTCCGGCGCACCGCGTCCGGCTCGACCGGGCGGGGTGGCGTCGTCTGGAGCGGGAGCCCGGCTTCCGCGCTCCGCACAGCTGGCGCTGACCGGCACACACGTCTGAGGCCCTCTTCCCGAAACGGGGAGAGGGCCTCAGTGCGTCATTCAAGCCTCGCCGGCGATTGAGGCGCGGGGCCCGGGGCAGAGCCCCGAGACCGCAACGCCGTCCTACCGGAGCCGCGCCATCAACGCATGCTCCACCAAGGTGATGAGCGTCGACTTCGCGTCCGCGCGGTGGCGGGCGTCGGTCGTGATGATCGGGGTGTCGGGGCCGATCTGAAGGGCCTCGCGCACCTCGTCCGGGTTGTACGGCTGCGCGCCGTCGAAGCCGTTGAGGGCGATGACGAAGGGCAGGCCGGAGTTCTCGAAGTAGTCGACCGCGGGGAAGCAGTCGGCGAGGCGGCGGGTGTCGACGAGGACGACGGCGCCGATCGCGCCGCGCACCAGGTCGTCCCACATGAACCAGAAGCGGTCCTGGCCCGGCGTACCGAAGAGGTACAGGATCAGGTCCTGGTCGAGCGTGATGCGGCCGAAGTCCATGGCGACCGTCGTGGTCGTCTTGTCCCCGGTGTGAGTGAGGTCGTCGATGCCCGCCGACGCGGACGTCATGACGGCCTCGGTGCGCAGCGGGTTGATCTCGGAGACGGCGCCAACGAACGTCGTCTTGCCGACGCCGAAACCACCCGCCACCACGATCTTCGCCGATGTGGTGGAACGGCTTGGAGCAGCCGGCCCTCCGCTAGAGCTTGCGAAGTCCACTGAGCACCCTTTCGAGCAATGTCACGTCTGGCTGGCCGCCGGCGCTCTCGTCGCCGCCGGGCTGATGGATGGCGACCAGTCCCGCCTCCGCGAGGTCGGCGACGAGAATCCTGGCCACGCCGAGAGGAATCTGGAGCAGGGCCGAGATCTCGGCCACCGACTTGATCTCCCGGCACAGATTGCAGATCCGCTGGTGCTCGGGCAGTTGGCCCTGCAACTGGTGCGGCTGCGCGGTGGTGTGCACCAGCGCCTCGATGGCGAGCTGGTACCGCGGCCTCGTGCGGCCGCCCGTCATGGCGTACGGGCGCACCAGCGGGTTGTTCTTCGCGGCGGGTGCGGGATTCGCGTCGGGACGCGGCTGCGGCTGCACGGGCTGGATGCGCGGCGCGGGCGGCTGGTCGTAGGGACCGGGCTGCCGGGTCGGTCGGGCGTGGTTCGCCGACGAGGGGGAAGACGGGAAGTTGTAGCGGTTCTGCGAACCGTCGTCTCCCATGCCTGCCTGGTGCTGCCCCCGGCCGTGGCCGTAGGGCGGCCACCCGGCCGACGAACCGCTCGGGGGTGTTGCTGAACCAGACACGAACTTCCTCCTCCGACTGCGCTGGGCACCATCACTGTGGAGCCGCGTCCCGAAACCTTACGGCCCCGGGGCGCGAATACGCACTGCCTGTCTGTTAGTTGAGAAGGCTTCCCTGAAGCTCCGCCCGCAGGTCCGGCGTGAGAACCGTTCCCGCGCGGTCGACAAGAAGGGCCATCTCGTACCCAACGAGGCCAATGTCCGCCTCGGGGTGTGCAAGGACGGCGAGAGAAGAGCCGTCCGAGATGGACATGATGAAGAGGAATCCTCGCTCCATCTCCACAACTGTCTGGTTCACCGGGCCGCCTTCGAAGATGCGGGAGGCGCCCGCGGTCAACGAGGTCAGACCCGAGGCGACGGCCGCCAGCTGGTCGGCGCGGTCGCGGGGGAACCCTTCGGACATCGCCAGAAGGAGTCCGTCGGCGGAGACCACCACCGTGTGGGACACACCGGGGGTGTTGTCCACGAAGTTGGTGATCAACCAGTTCAGGTTCTGTGCCGCCTGGCTCATCGGGCTCACACTAACGCTCCTGGTTGTAGGTGCTGTCAGGGCCGAAGCCCTGGCCGTTCGTATCACTGCTGCCCTCGCTGCGTCCCCGCTGTACGCCGCGACGCAGGTTGCTGAGCCTGCCCCGGACGTCCTCGGGCGCGCGGGAGACCTGGGGGCCGCCCTGCGGCGTCGACTCCGCCGCGCCCTCGACCAGGTTGGCCTTGGGCACCCGGCGCGGGAGTCCGGAGGCGGTGACTCCGCCCGCCTTCGGCTTCTTGAGCTGCTCCGCGCGCTCCCACCTGGCGTCGTTGGCCGAGCGCCAGCTGGTGTCCTCGTCGGAGTGGGTCTCGGGGGCCTGCTGGGGGTTTGGAGCGGGCTCCTGCGGGGCACCGCCACCGCGTCGCGGCAGACCTGCGTCGGTCAGCGCGTGGGGAGCGGAGGGGGCCGGTCCGGTCTGATCCGCCGAGGGAGCGATGTCCTGCCCGTCGAAGCCTACGCGTTCCCGGTCCGCCGCGGCAGTGTCCGGAGCGGATTCCGCTTCGGGGCCGAACGGGCCCTGGAAATCGGCCTGGTAGGGCTCCCGGTAGGCGTCCTGCGCCTGCCAGTCGGCCCGCTGTGCGGACGGCTCGAAGGGGTTGTACGACTCCCGGGGAGCTTCCGCATAACCGTCCTGCGGCGCGTACCCGGAGGCGAACCCGTCCGGCTGCCCGTTGTCGTGAGCGGGCTGCACGGGGACGAACCCGTCGAAACTTCCCTGCTGCCGGCCGTCGTAGCCGCCCTGACGCTCGTCGTAGACGCCCTGCTGCGGATCGTCGTAGGCGAGCTGCTGACGGTTGTCGTACGGGGCCTGCCGGGTGTCGTACGCGTTCTGCTCCGCGAAGGGCGGACGGTCCTGCTGCGGCTGCTGTGGCTGGAACTCGTCGCGGAAGAGCGGGCGATCCTGTTGCGGCTGCTGCTGGTCCTGGGAGGGGTCCTGCTGCTGTGCCTCCAGGGCCGCGCGGCGCTCCTCACGCATGAGGGAGCGGCCGACCGGGTCCAGCTCGCGGGCGTCGTCAGGGACGTCATAGCGGCTGTCGTCGAAGCCGAGCTCGGCGGCCGTGCGCAGCGGCGTGTGCTCGAAGGCGGCCTGCTCCGGGATCATCGTCGAGACGGTGAACTCGGAGTCCTCCAGGACCCCGCCGCCACCACCGTGCGTGATCACCTCGGGCAGCATGACCAGCGAGGTCGTGCCCGCCTGCTCGCCCGAGGGGCGCAGCTGCACGCGGATGCCGTGCCGGTCGGCGAGCCGGCCGACCACGAACAGGCCCATGCGCTGGGAGATCGCTGCGTCCACGGTCGGCGGGTTGGCCAGCTTGTGGTTGATGTCCGCGAAGTCCTCGGCGGTGAGGCCGATGCCCTTGTCGTGGATCTCGATCATGATGCGGCCGTCGGGGAGACGGGTCGCGGTGACGCGGACCTTGGTCTGCGGCGAGGAGAACGTCGTCGCGTTCTCCAGCAGCTCGGCGAGCGCGTGCACGAGGTCGGTGACCGCGCGGCCGTGGATGTCGGCCTCCGGGACGCCGGCCAGCTCGATGCGCTCGTACTGCTCCACCTCGGAGGTGGCGGCACGGAGCACGTCGACGAGCGGCACGGGCTGGTCCCAGCGGCGGCCGGGCTCCTCGCCCGCGAGCACCAGGAGGTTCTCGCCGTTGCGGCGCATACGGGTCGCGAGGTGGTCCAGGCGGAAGAGGTTCTCCAGCTGGTCCGGGTCGGCCTCGTTGTTCTCCAGGTCGGTGATGAGGGTCAGCTGGCCCTCGATCAGCGACTGGTTGCGCCGCGACAGGTTGGTGAAGATCGCGTTGATGTTGCCGCGGAGCAGGGCCTGCTCGGCGGCGAGCCGGACGGCCTCGCGGTGCACCTGGTCGAAGGCGCGGGCGACCTCACCGATCTCGTCGGTGGTGACGATCGGGATCGGCTGGATACGGGTGTCCACCCGGCCCGGCTCGGTGCGCGAGAGCTGGTCGACGAGCATCGGCAGGCGCTGCTCGGCCACGTCGAAGGCGGCGGAGCGCAGCCGGCGCATCGAGCGGGACATCTGCCGGGCCATCTGGCCCGCGAGCAGGAAGGCGGCGAGCAGGGCGACCACGACGGCGACGCCGATGACGATCGCCTCGCGCTTGGCGTCGGCGGCGATGGCGGAGGCCTCGCTCACGGCCTTGTCCGCCAGATTCGACTCGATCGTGCGGTAGGCGTCGAACTTCGCCGTGTTGACGGCCCACCAGTTCTCGGGCGTGACGCCCTTCTGGGCGAGCGCGAGCCGGGCGCTCGGCTGCGTGCTCGGCAGGGCCACCACGGCCGCCACCATCTTCGTGTTCTCGGGCGGCGGGACGTACGAGGGGTTCTTGGCCTTGGCCGCGGCCGCCTGCTTGGCGCCGTCGGTCTTCAGCTTCTTGATCGTGCCCTCGAGCTTCTTGAGGTCCTCGGCCGTGCCGCCGCCCTTGTACTCCTCGATCGCGATGTTCTCGAGGTAGGCGTAGCTGCCGAGCGCGGTGCGCTGACGGCTCAGGTTCGTGGCGCCGGGGCCCGGCTTCACCAGGAGGTGCATGCCGATCGACCGCTCGAGCGAGAGCGCCGCCTTGGTCAGCGAGATCGCGTAGACGGTGCGGCCGTAGCTGGTGATGTTGCCGGTGCCGAGGCCGAGCTCGTTGGCGAACTCCATCAGCGGGTGCTGGATGGCGACGTAGCCCTCTTCGGTCTGCACGCCGGAGAGCTTGGAGGTGTAGGCGGCCGCGCGCAGCTTCTTCAGCTGGGGCTCGACCTTGGTGAACTGCGCCATGCGGCGCTCGAGGCCTTCCTTCTGCGGCATGTTCTCGGCCGCGGCGTGGAACTTCTCGGCGGCGGCGTCCGTGGCCTGCCGGGCGTTGGCGACCTTGGGGTCGTCCGTCTTGCCCTGAAGGAGGGGCGCGGCGGTGATGTCGCGCTCCTCGATGAGGCGGTTGCCGTAGGTCAGCGAGGCCTGCACGAGGCGTGCGGTGCTCTCGGCGTCCTCGGCCTCCTGCCAGGTGTCGATCGAGTTCGACACCTGGAAGCCGCCCATGACGAGACCGACGACCACGGGTATGAGGAGGATGGCGTTCAGCTTGGTGGGTACACGCCAGTTACGGGGCGACATGCGGCCGCCCGACGGTGCGGGCGCCGTGGCCTCGGCCGCCGGTGCGGGCCGCGCCGCGTCGCGCGGGGGCGGGGTGAAGTTGCCCCGCGCCGAGACCGGCTCGGGACTGCTCTTGCTTCGCCTCACTCGACCAACAACCTCTCGGCGTCGGCACCTACGTCGTGCCGCTGTATGTCTCCAGGCCCATTGCTACTGGGCAGTTCAGCGCATTCCAGCACGTCAGGAGGCGCACTTCCAAACAGTCGGAAGCGGAAGCTCCGCGTGACGCACACCCCAGATAAAACGGTCATAAAGAGCGAGCCCCGCCAAAAGGCGGGGCTCTTGTGAGCGCAGTGGAACCGGCTGTGCGCGACGTGTGTCGGTGCCCTGGGAATTCTCTTTCGAAACGTTATGAACACCACGGCCCGGCGTGTCAAAGGCCACAGGGGCCGCCGAATGGGCTACGACAACTGCCGTACGGAACCAGCCACTTGGTGACCGAGATTCGACCGTTCCTGACAGGTACCGGCTACTTCAGGCGGGCCATGAGGGCGTGCTCCACCAGCGTGATCAGGCCGCTCTTCGCATCGGCGCGGTGCCGGGCGTCGGTCGTGATGATCGGGGTGTCGGGGCCGATCTGAAGGGCCTCGCGCACCTCTTCGGGGGTGTACGGCTGGTGCCCGTCGAAGCCGTTGAGGGCGATGACGAAGGGCAGGCCCGAGTTCTCGAAGTAGTCCACGGCCGGGAAGCAGTCCGCGAGCCGGCGCGTGTCCACGAGCACCACGGCGCCGATCGCGCCGCGCACCAGGTCGTCCCACATGAACCAGAAGCGGTCCTGGCCCGGCGTACCGAAGAGGTACAGGATCAGGTCGTCGTCGAGCGTGATGCGGCCGAAGTCCATGGCGACCGTCGTGGTCGTCTTGTCCCCGGTGTGGGTCAGGTCGTCGATCCCGGCGCTCGCCGAGGTCATCACGGCCTCGGTGCGCAGCGGGTTGATCTCGGAGACGGCGCCCACGAACGTGGTCTTGCCGACGCCGAAGCCGCCCGCCACCACGATCTTCGCCGAGGTGGTCGCGCGGGCGGTCCCCACGGAGCCGTCAGAGCTTGCGAAGTCCACTGAGCACCCTTTCGAGCAGAGTCACGTCCGGCGCACCGCCGTTGGCCTCGTCGCCGCCCGGCTGGTGAATGGCGACGAGCCCGGCCTCGGCCAGGTCCGCGACGAGGATCCGGGCCACGCCGAGCGGCATCGAAAGCAGCGCCGAGACCTCGGCCACCGACTTCACCTCGCGGCACAGGTGGCAGATCCGCTGGTGCTCGGGCAGCAGGGTCATCAGGGCCGCGGGGTCGGCCGTCGTGCTGACCAGCGCCTCGATGGCGAGCTGGTAGCGCGGGCGGGTCCGGCCACCGGTCATCGCGTAGGGGCGGACCAGGGGCTGGTCGCCCTCAGGACCGTACGCGGCGTGGGCGGTGGCGCCGTACGGGTCGTATGAGTCGGTGGGCGGGGTCATGGATCCTCCGGGCGGGACGACAAGTGCGGGGGCCTGCCGTCTGAGGGTGGGCCGGTGGGGGGATTGTGGCGGCGGAACAACGGGTGTGCGGATTGCGTGCGCTGACTGGATTCCGGGGCTGCCGATGGAGCAGACTGCGGGGGCGGTCGGGGTTACCGGCCGTTACCCGCCTCAGTGCAACAGGCTGCCCTGGAGTTCTGCGCGCAGGTCGGGGGTGAGCACGGAGCCCGCCCGGTCGACCATCAGCGCCATCTCGTAGCCGACGAGGCCGATGTCGCAGTCGGGGTGCGCCAGTACGGCGAGCGACGAGCCGTCCGAGATGGACATGATGAAGAGAAAGCCGCGCTCCATCTCCACCACCGTCTGATTCACCGGGCCGCCCTCGAAGATCCGGGACGCGCCGGCCGTGAGCGAGGTGAGCCCCGACGCCACGGCCGCGAGCTGGTCCGCGCGATCGCGCGGGAACCCCTCGGACATCGCGAGCAACAGCCCGTCCGCGGACACCACGACCGTGTGCGAGACACCGGGCGTGTTGTCCACGAAGTTCGTGATCAACCAGTTCAGGTTCTGTGCCGCCTGGCTCATCTGGCTCAACTAACGCTCCTGCTGGTGAGTGGGGCGGGGGTAGCTGCCGGTGTTGCCGGCTTGCCGCCCCTGCTGGATGCCCCGACGGAGATTGGTCAGCCGACCGCGCACCTCGTCGGGCGCGCGCGAGACCTGAGGACCGGTCTGAGTCTGCTGCTCCTGGGCGGTTCCCGCCACAAGGTTCGCCCTCGGCACACGGCGCGGCAGACCGGAGTGGGTGACGCCGCCCGCGGCGGGCTTGCGCACCCGCTCGGCCTGACGCATCAGGTCGTCGTTGGGGGACTGCCGCCAGTTGGCCTCGGCCGGGTCCGCGGACGCGGCGGGGCGCGAGGGGGCGGCCGACGGAGCCTGTGCCTGCTGCCGCTGCGGGAGACCCTGATCGGGGCGCCCGCCCGGCGACTGCATGCCCTGGCTGCGGCCCTGACCGTTCTGGTTCCGGCCGCCGCGGCCCTGAGCGTTCTGGCTCTGAGCGCTCTGGCCCTGACCCTGAGCGCCCTGGCCCTGGCCCTGGTTCTGGCTCTGGCCGCCCTGGCCGTGGAACCAGTTCGTCTCCAGCGTGTCGTACAGCGGTGTCCGGCCGTCCCCGCCCGACGCGTCGCCGGGCGGCAGGAAGTCCTCCTGCGAGGGCTGCGCCGGGATGCCCTGGCCCTGAGCGCCGTTGCGCTGAGGCGGCTTCGGGGGCGTGAACTCGAACTGACCGGTGGCCGAGCGGCCCTGGGGCTGCGCGTACTGGCCGGTGTTCGCGGGGTCGCTCGGCGGGCGGTTGTACTGCCCGGTGTCCGCCGGGTCCTGGGACCGCGGGAACTGGCCGGTGCCGGCCGAGGGGTCCTGGACGCGCGGGAACTGAGCGGTGCTCGACGGCTCCTGCGGGTTCTGCGGGTTCTGGAACTGACCGGTGGCCGACGGGTCGCCCTGCGGCTGCGCGTACTGGCCGGTGTTGGCCGGGTCGCTCGGCGGGCGGTTGTACTGGCCGCCGCCGGCCGAGGGGTCCTGTCGGCGCGGGAAGCCGCCGCCGGCCGCCGGGCCCTGCGTCTGCGCGAACCGGCCCGTGGCCGAGGGGTCGCTCTGCGGTTGGTCGAACCGGTCCGTGCCGGACGGGTCCTGACGGTCCGTGAGACCGCCGTCCCGGAAGCCGTTCGCCGTCGTGTCGGGGCCGCCGGTGTTGCCACCGCGCGGGCCGAAGACGTCCGAGCGGACGAACTGGCCGGAGTCCTGCGACTGTCCGTGGCCACCCTGCTGGGGCGGGCCCTGGCGGTCGTCGCGGACGCGCGGGAAGCGGGCCGTGGAGTCCGGCTCGTCGTGACCGCGCGGCGTGTCCAGGTTCGGCTGCGCGTTCTCGTCGCCCCAACTCGGCGTACGGGGCTGCGGGTTGCCACCCGGCAGCTCGGCGCGCGGGCCACCGCGCGGGGGCAGCACCGGGCGCCGGCCCTGCGGCTCGTTCGGGTCGCTGTGGGTGCGCTGCTGCGGCGGCACGGGGCCGCCGGGAGCCTGCCCCTTGCCGAACATGTCGGGACCGGAGGGGCCGGAGGGACCGGAGGGCCCGGCGGACGGGCCCGAAGGACCGCCCGCACCGGCACCGGCCGGAGCCTGCGGGCCACCGCCGCGTCCGGGCAGCGCCGCACGCGGCCCACCCGCACCGGCGCCGACCTGCGGCCGCCCGCCACCGGGCGCACCGGAGCCGCCACCGAGGAGACCGGCAGGGCCACCGGCGTTGCCGGGCGCCTGGCCGCGGCGCGCGGCGGCGACACCGGCCGCGGCCTGCGCGGCGGCCGGGCCACCGGAACCACCGGGGCCGCCCTTGCCGGAAGGCTTCTTGCCGCCCTGCGCGACGTCCACGGGGAGCATGACCAGCGCGGTCGTACCACCGGAGTCGGAGGGGCGGAGCTGGATGCGGATGCCGTGGCGCTGCGAAAGGCGGCCGACCACGAACAGACCCATGCGGCGCGAGACCGACACGTCGACGGTCGGGGGAGAGGCGAGCCGCTCGTTGATCGCGGCGAGGTCCTCGGGGGAGAGGCCGATGCCGGTGTCGTGGATCTCGATCAGCACACGGCCGTCGGGCAGCGCGTGACCGGTGACCTTGACCTTGGTCTGCGGCGAGGAGAAGGAGGTCGCGTTCTCGAGCAGCTCGGCGAGCAGGTGCACGAGGTCGTTGACGACGCGGCCTGCGACGTCCGTCGCGGGCACGGCGGCGAGCTCGATGCGCTCGTACTGCTCCACCTCGGACGCGGCGGCACGCAGCACGTCGACGAGCGGCACGGGCCGCGTCCAGCGGCGGCCGGGCTCCTCACCGGCGAGAACGAGCAGGTTCTCGCCGTTACGGCGCATGCGGGTCGCGAGGTGGTCGAGCTTGAACAGCGAGGAGAGCTGGTCCGGGTCGGCCTCGCGGGACTCCAGCTCGGAGATGAGCGAGAGCTGACGCTGGATGAGGCCCTGCGAACGACGCGAGAGGTTGGTGAACATCGCGTTGACGTTGCCCCGCAGGAGGGCCTGCTCGGCGGCGAGACGCACGGCCTCGCGGTGCACGTCGTCGAAGGCCGCGGCCACCTTGCCGATCTCGTCGCGCGAGTGCACGCCGACCGACTCCACGGACGTGTCGATGTCCTGCGGGTCGGACTCGGAAAGCTCCCTGACCAGCTCGGGCAGGCGGTCCTGGGCGACCTTGGTCGCGGTGTCCTGGAGCCGGCGCAGCGAGCGGATCATGGACCGGGCCACGACGAAGGCGCCGACGAGCGAGACGCCGAGCACGAGCAGGATCAGCGCACCGTTGATGATGGCCGAGCGCTCGGAGGCGTTGCGCAGCTCGCGGGCCTGCTGCTCCATCTGGTTGAGCAGCGTCAGCTCGATCTTGGACATTTCCTGGATGCGCGTGGTGTCCGCGTCGACCCAGTCCTTGTACGAGCGCTTGTCCTGCGACTTGATGCCGTCTGCCTTTTGCAGCACGCGGTTCGCATAGGTGTCCGCGGCCTTGATCGTGGAGTTGTTCTCCTCGATCGGCTTCAGCAGCTCCTGCGCGGGCACCGCGCCGTAGACCGCCTTGAACGACTGGATCTGCGATTCCTGGTTCTCGGCCGCCGCGAGACCGTACTGCCGGTCGGTCTCCGAGAGCTTGCCGAACCGGGCGCTGTTGGGCGGCAGGGCGGCCGCGATGATGGCGCGCTGCTCGGAGGCGTACTCCTTGGCGGAGGAGAAGGCTGCCAGGGCGCGCGTGCGCTGGATCATCTCGGGGCTGCTGGTCGCCTGCGCCATGTCCGTGGACAGGGAGAGCAGCTCGTCGATGATCCGGCCGTAGGAGTCGACGGTCTGCGAGGTGTTCGACTTGTCGTCGTACGCCCCCTGCCGGATCTTGTTCAGGTTGATCAGCTCGTGGGCGATCTGCACCGCGTGCTCGCGCACACCGTTGAGGCTGCCGGTCTCGCCGTCGGCCTTGATGTCGGTGGTGCTCTGAAGGAACGTGTCCTGGGCGCGGTCGGTCTTCTCCCGCGTCGACTTGACGTTGAAGTCGCTCGTCGACGAACCGTTGGACAGCGGGCCCGCCGCTTGGTCGCGCTCCTCCTGGAGCGCCGACGCCAGCTCGGTCGCCTGCTTCGTCATCTCGGTCAGCAGCTTCATGTTGTCGAGCTGCTGGATGTCGTTGAGGGACTCGGCGATGCGCAGCGCGCCCAGCGAGGTCGCGGCGACCACGGGCAGCGCGAGCAGCGAGACGAGGCGCGTCGAGATGCGCCAGTTGCGCAGCGCCATCCGCGAGCCGGGCCCGGTGGGGCCCTTGGCCTTCGCCGAAGACGGCGTGGCCGAGCCCGATGAGCCGCTCCTGCCGTCGGCCTCCGAGGTGTCGACGGACGCGGTGCGTCCCGGGTTCTGGGCGTGCGGGGGCCGGGTACCGCCGGCTATCGGGCCGGTCCCGCCGCGCGGCTCCGGCTCCGCCGCAGCGCTGCCATCCCTGTTCTTACGTCCCTGCACTAGCGTCGCAACCTCTGGACCAGGCGCCCCGCCCGTATACACGGACAAGACGGTGTCGGCGTCGTTCGGGGGACGACCTGAAACGTCCCCCTGTGGTCGTGAGTGACCGGCGCTGGTTCCCCCTCTCCGCCGCTGCTCGGCGCTGCGATGCGCCCGTGCGCGCCGGTTCTGTACCTGCGGCGGTCCACGCGATTCCAGCACAGTGCAGGATCTCCAACAAGGCCCGAGGTGTTGGCCGCACCCAGTGTGACGCGACGTGAGAGGAGAGTCACGGGACGTGCAACTCGACCTGCTCCAACCCGGTCATTACTGGACTTTCCGCGTACGCCTGGGGGGTGTCCCAGTCGCCATGATCGGGAGCGGAATAGTGGCTTCAGTTGTGTAATGTCCGTTTCTCGCGCCGCAGTTGGCGGCCCGAAGTGCCCCATTTGCGAGGTACTCCGTGAGCAAACTCACATACGGTGGATCGCAACTTCCCGGCTTTCGGCGGGAATCAGATGTTTAGCCTGGCGTTTTACAGGGATGGCCCATCGGACTACGGAGAAGGTTCCCGAGCACAGTCATGACGAAGACGATGATGTTCCAGAACATTGCCAACCCGCGGCGCACGACGCTGGCGCACCTCACGGACGCCGACGAGATCCAGGCCGCGCCGGCCGTCCCGGAGCACTCGGCCGACCTGCCCTCGAACACGGCGAACCCCAAGCGCACGATCCTGATGGTCGCCCCGGAGACCGCCCCGGCGGCGTAATGACCGGGCCGACGGCCCAGGCCCCACCGCGTTAGCCTGGCTCTGTCACATCCCACCCGGGCCAACGCATAAAAAAGGGGCGCAGCAGACCGTGCGCATCGCCAGATTCTCCATCGACGGGAACGTCGCCTTCGGCGCGGTCGAGGGCGACAAGCCAGACGAGCTCGTCCTCGACATCATCAAGGGCATCCCGTTCGCGGACTTCGAACTCTCCGGTACGAAGGTGCCGGTCGGCAAGGTCCGGCTGCTGCCCCCGGTGCTCCCGAACAAGGTGATCGCCTTCGGCCGCAACTACGCGGAGCACGCGAAGGAGCTGGGCAACGAGGTCCCGGACGCCCCCTTCGCCTTCTTCAAGCCGTCGACGTCGGTGATCGGTCCGGACGGCGAGATCCAGTACCCGAGCTTCTCGCAGGAGCTCCACCACGAGGCGGAGCTCGCCGTCGTCATCGGCCGCATGTGCCGCGAGGTCCCGCGCGAGCGCGTCAAGGACGTCATCTTCGGCTACACGGCCGCCAACGACGTCACCGCCCGCGACGTGCAGAAGCGCGAGAAGCAGTGGGCGCGGGCCAAGGGCTTCGACACGTCCTGCCCGCTGGGCCCCTGGGTCGAGACGGACCTCTCCCTTGAGCAGGCCTCCGACCTCACGATCCAGTGCACGGTCAACGGCCAGCAGCGACAGCTCGGCCGCACGTCGCAGATGATCACGTCCATCGAGGACCTGATCGTCAACATCTCCGAGGCCATGACGCTGCTCCCCGGCGACGTCATCCTCACGGGCACCCCCGAAGGGGTCGGCCCGCTCGCCGTCGGCGACGAGGTCGCCGTCAGCATCGAAGGCATCGGCACTCTCACCAACAAGGTTGTCAAGCGTGGCTAGCGCACCCGTACGCGTCCGTTTCTGCCCCTCGCCCACCGGTAACCCCCACGTGGGCCTGGTCCGCACCGCCCTGTTCAACTGGGCCTTCGCGCGCCACAACCAGGGCACCCTGGTCTTCCGCATCGAGGACACCGACGCGGCCCGCGACAGCGAGGAGTCGTACAACCAGCTCCTCGACGCGATGCGCTGGCTCGGCTTCGACTGGGACGAGGGCCCCGAGGTCGGCGGCCCGCACGCGCCGTACCGGCAGTCCGAGCGGATGGACATCTACAAGGACGTCGCCGACAAGCTCGTCGAGGCCGGCCGGGCGTACCCCTGCTACTGCTCCACCGAGGAGCTGGACGAGCGCCGCGAGGCGGCCCGCGCCGCCGGCAAGCCGTCCGGCTACGACGGCCACTGCCGCGACCTCACCGCCGAGCAGAAGGCCGCGTACGAGGCGGAGGGCCGCAAGCCGATCGTCCGCTTCCGGATGCCCGACACGAAGATCACGTTCAACGACCTGGTCCGCGGCGAGATCTCGTACGAGCCCGAGAACGTGCCGGACTACGGCATCGTCCGTGCCAACGGCGCCCCGCTCTACACGCTCGTCAACCCGGTCGACGACGCGCTGATGGAGATCACCCACGTCCTGCGCGGCGAGGACCTGCTGTCCTCCACCCCGCGCCAGATCGCCCTCTACTGGGCGCTCAAGGACCTGGGCATCGCCAAGCTGGTGCCCGAGTTCGGTCACCTGCCGTACGTGATGGGCGAGGGCAACAAGAAGCTCTCGAAGCGCGACCCGCAGTCCTCGCTCAACCTGTACCGCGAGCGCGGCTTCCTCCCGGAGGGCCTGCTCAACTACCTCTCCCTCCTCGGCTGGTCCCTCTCCGCGGACCGCGACATCTTCTCCATCGACGAGATGGTGGCGGCCTTCGACGTCAAGGACGTCCAGCCGAACCCGGCGCGCTTCGACCTCAAGAAGTGCGAGTCGATCAACGGCGACCACATCCGGCTGCTCGACCCGAAGGACTTCGCGGAGCGCTGCGCGCCGTGGCTCCAGGCGCCCTTCGCGCCGTGGGCCCCGGAGGACTTCGACGAGGCGAAGTGGGCGGCCATCGCGCCGCACGCCCAGACCCGCCTCAAGGTCCTCTCCGAGATCACGGACAACGTGGACTTCCTCTTCCTCTCCGAGCCGGTCTTCGACGAGGCGAGCTGGACGAAGGCCATGAAGGAGGGCTCCGACGCCCTCCTGCGCACGGCCCGCGAGAAGCTCGACGCGGCCGACTGGTCGTCCCCCGAGTCCCTCAAGGAGGCCGTCCTGGCCGCCGGCGAGGCCCACGGCCTGAAGCTCGGCAAGGCCCAGGCCCCGGTCCGGGTGGCCGTCACCGGCCGCACGATCGGCCTGCCCCTCTTCGAGTCCCTGGAGATCCTGGGCAAGGAGACGACCTTCGCCCGCATCGACGCGGCCCTGGCGAAGCTCACCGCGTGAGCGCGACCCCGCGCGCGTAGCCCCGCGAGAGACCCGGAAGCGCCCCGCTTCCGGGTCTCTCGCCGTTACGGGCCCCGGGGCGGTTGTGCGATCTCGTGGTCGGGGGCTGGGGCCGCGGTTACGGTCGTCGTATGTCTATCCGCGCCATCGTCTGGGACATCGACGACACCCTCTTCGACTATGCGACCGCCGACACCGTCGGCATGCGGGAGCATCTCGCCGCCGAGGGGCTGCTCGGCGGGTACGGCTCCGTCGAGGAGGCGCTCGTGCGGTGGCGGGCCGCCACGCGGGAGCACTGGGCCCGGTTCGAGGCGGGGGAGGCCGACTGGGAGGGGCAGCGCAGGGACCGCGTGCGCAGCTTCGTGGGGCGCGCCATGGCGGAGGAGGAGGCCGACGGCTGGTTCGCCCGTTATCTCGGCCACTACGAGGCCGCGTGGAGCCTCTTCCCCGACACCGTCCCGGTCCTCGACACCCTCGCCGCCGGCTACCGGCACGCGGTGCTGTCCAACTCGTCACTGCACAACCAGGACCGCAAGCTGCGCGTCCTCGGCGTGCGCGACCGCTTCGAGGCCGTCCTGTGCGCCGCCGAACTCGGCGTCGCCAAGCCCGAAGCGGCCGCCTTCCACGCCGTCTGCGAGGAGCTCTCCCTGGAGCCGCACGAGATCGCGTACGTCGGTGACCAGCCGGACACGGACGCCCGTGGAGCCGTCGACGCGGGCCTGAGCGGAATCTGGCTCGACCGCGCGGAGCTGGGCGGCAGGCCCGAACTCGTACGCATCACAGGGCTTGATCAACTGCCGGCGCTGTTGGCGGGGGATACCCGTTTTGGAGCGCAGTCCACCTTCGGGTAATGTTCTTTCTGCGCCAAGGGGAGCGGGCCGAAAGCCCGGGTCCCGGAAGCGCAAGCCAAGCAAGATCCCCCTCGGGGGTTGTGCTTCGGTGGCCTATGGTGTAATTGGCAGCACGACGGTTTCTGGTTCCGTTAGTCTAGGTTCGAGTCCTGGTAGGCCAGCTCGCAGAGCTCATCTGCAACCGTGGATATGGCGTCCACAAAGCCCCCGTTGTGTAGCGGCCTAGCACGCCGCCCTCTCAAGGCGGTAGCGCCGGTTCGAATCCGGTCGGGGGTACAGATCCTTCCCGCGGGGACGGCCTGGGTAGCTCCCACCGACTCTGATGCAGGATCGCTAGGGCCCCCGTTGTGTAGCGGCCTAGCACGCCGCCCTCTCAAGGCGGTAGCGCCGGTTCGAATCCGGTCGGGGGTACGCATTGAGTTCGCAGACCGCAAGGTCTTGAACTTGATTGGTCTATGGTGTAATTGGCAACACTACGGTTTCTGGTACCGTCATTCTAGGTTCGAGTCCTGGTAGACCAGCTTGGCCCCCGTTGTGTAGCGGCCTAGCACGCCGCCCTCTCAAGGCGGTAGCGCCGGTTCGAATCCGGTCGGGGGTACTCGCGAACGATCAAGGCCCTTCCCGAATATGGGAAGGGCCTTCTTCGTGCGTGCGTACGGAATACGGGAGTTGAAGTCCCGCAAGGACAACTCCGGCCGGTCGCTGCGGCGTTGAAGCGACCGGCCGGGAACGGGCAGGGAACGTAAGGGGAGTTGGGGCGACCGGCTCAACCGGTACGACGCAGGGCCTCGGAGAGGCGCCCCGCGGCGTCGATGACCGCCTGGGCGTGCATCCGGCCCGGGTGGCGCGTGAGGCGCTCGATCGGTCCGGAGACCGAGACCGCCGCCACGACGCGGTTGGAGGGGCCGCGCACGGGCGCGGAGACGGACGCGACGCCCGGCTCCCGCTCGCCGATCGACTGGGCCCAGCCGCGGCGCCTGACGCCCGACAGGGCCGTCGCCGTGAAGCGGGCGCCCTGGAGGCCCCGGTGCAGGCGCTCCGGCTCCTCCCAGGCCATCAGGATCTGCGCGGAGGAACCCGCCTTCATCGTGAGGGTCGAGCCCACCGGAACCGTGTCCCGCAGTCCGGAGAGCCGCTCCGCCGCGGCGACGCAGATGCGCATGTCGCCCTGTCGGCGGTAGAGCTGCGCGCTCTCGCCCGTGACGTCCCGGAGGTGCGTGAGCACCGGGCCCGCCGTCGCGAGCAGGCGGTCCTCGCCGGCTGCCGCCGAGAGTTCCGAGAGGCGCGGGCCGAGAATGAAACGGCCCTGCATGTCGCGCGCCACCATGCGGTGGTGCTCCAGGGCCACCGCCAGGCGGTGGGCTGTGGGTCTTGCCAGTCCGGTGGCCGCGACAAGGCCTGCGAGGGTCGCGGGTCCGGACTCCAGGGCGCCCAGGACAAGGGCTGCCTTGTCCAGAACGCCGACGCCGCTACTGTTGTCCATGCGTCGATACTCCCGTCTCACTCTGTGAAACGCAAGTTCAATTTTCCGTGGAACTTGCCACCCTGTACGTCACACCGGCCCGTGGACCAAACGGACCCGGCCGTCGGCGTCCGGTACGAGGGGTACGGGCGACGGCGATCCGAAATCTCTAGTTGGGCCGGCGCACCTCAAGCCGGCCGGAGGGAAAGCGATGGGTAGGACACTCGCGGAGAAGGTCTGGGACGACCACGTCGTCCGGCGCGCCGAGGGCGAGCCCGACCTCCTCTTCATCGATCTGCACCTGCTGCACGAGGTGACCAGCCCGCAGGCCTTCGACGGCCTCCGTCAGGCGGGTCGCACGGTGCGGCGCACCGACCTCACCATCGCCACCGAGGACCACAACACCCCGACCCTCGACATCGACAAGCCGATCGCCGACCCGGTCTCGCGTGTACAGCTGGAGACGCTGCGCAAGAACGCCGCCGAGTTCGGGGTCCGCCTGCACTCGCTGGGCGACGTCGAGCAGGGCGTCGTGCACGTGGTCGGCCCGCAGCTGGGTCTGACGCAGCCGGGCACCACCGTCGTCTGTGGCGACTCCCACACCTCGACGCACGGCGCCTTCGGCGGTCTGGCGTTCGGCATCGGCACCTCGCAGGTCGAGCACGTGCTGGCCACGCAGACGCTGCCGATGGCCCGCCCGAAGACGATGGCCATCACCGTCGACGGCGAACTGCCCGAGGGTGTCACCGCCAAGGACCTGATCCTCGCCATCATCGCGAAGATCGGCACCGGCGGCGGCCAGGGCTACATCCTGGAGTACCGCGGCTCGGCCATCGAGAAGCTGTCGATGGAAGCGCGGATGACCATCTGCAACATGTCCATCGAGGCCGGTGCCCGCGCGGGCATGGTCGCCCCGGACGAGACCACCTTCGCGTACCTCGAGGGCCGCCCGCACGCCCCCAAGGGCGCGGAGTGGGACGAGGCCGTCGCGTACTGGAAGACGCTGAAGACGGACGACGACGCGGTCTTCGACGCCGAGGTCTTCATCAAGGCCGACGAGCTGTCCCCGTTCGTCACCTGGGGCACCAACCCCGGTCAGGGAGCGCCCCTTTCGGCGAACATCCCCGACCCGGCTTCGTACGAAGACGCTTCGGAGCGGTTCGCCGCCGAAAAGGCCCTGGAGTACATGGGGTTGGAGGCCGGACAGGCGCTGCGCGACGTCAAGGTCGACACCGTCTTCGTAGGCTCGTGCACCAACGGCCGCATGGAGGACCTGCGCGCCGTCGCCGAGATCCTCAAGGGCCGCAAAATCGCCGACGGCGTACGGATGCTGGTCGTTCCCGGCTCCGCGCGGGTGGGCCTCCAGGCCGTCGACGAGGGCCTGGACAAGGTCTTCAAGGAGGCCGGCGCCGAGTGGCGCTATGCGGGCTGCTCCATGTGCCTGGGCATGAACCCGGACCAACTCGCTCCCGGCGAGCGCTCCGCGTCCACCTCCAACCGCAACTTCGAGGGCCGGCAGGGCAAGGGTGGCCGTACCCACCTGGTCTCGCCCCAGGTCGCCGCGGCCACCGCCGTGCTGGGCCACCTGGCCTCGCCCGCCGACCTGTCCGACACCCCTGTCGCCGCTGGAGTCTGAGAGTCATGGAAGCATTCACCACGCACACCGGCCGGGCCGTCCCGCTGCGCCGCAGCAACGTCGACACCGACCAGATCATCCCCGCCCACTGGCTCAAGAAGGTGACGCGGGACGGGTTCGAGGACGGGCTGTTCGAGGCCTGGCGCAAGGACTCCGAGTTCGTGCTCAACAAGCCCGAGCGCGAGGGTGCCACCGTTCTGGTGGCCGGTCCCGACTTCGGCACCGGTTCCTCCCGTGAGCACGCCGTCTGGGCCCTCCAGAACTACGGGTTCAAGACCGTCATCTCCTCCCGCTTCGCGGACATCTTCCGCGGCAACTCCCTCAAGAACGGTCTGCTGACCGTGGTTCTCGACCAGAAGGTCGTGGACCAGCTGTGGGAGCTGGTGGAGAACGACCCGCAGGCCGAGATCACGGTCGACCTCCAGGAGCGCGAAGTTCGGGCCGAGGGCGTCACGGCGTCCTTCGAGCTGGACGAGAACTCCCGCTGGCGGCTGCTGAACGGCCTGGACGACATCAGCATCACGCTGCGCAACGAGGACGACATCGCCGCCTACGAGGCGAAGCGCCCCGCCTTCAAGCCGCAGACGATCCAGGTCTGAGCCGACCGGACTCCTACGGCTCGCTAACGGATCCGTAGCCGGGCAAGGCTTATTCAGGCCACTTCCACAGGGCCCCGTACCCCCAATCGTGCACCGGTTGGGGGTACTTCTGTGTGCGGCTCCAAACGCCCTCCCGGGGCCCGCGCGGGGGTCTGTCGAGGTGTCCCAACTCCCTTGAATACCAGGGGTGTTCCGGGGGTACGCGTGCTTCGGCGCCACTCGCGGCGGGCACGCCGCGAAAGGCTCCAGAAGGGCCTTCTGGGGCGGGAGTTGCACCCTGCGGAGGCGACAACTCGCCCCAGATGGCACAATCTGTGCATGGAACACGACGGCCAACTCCAGCTGTACGCGGCGGTCGCGGACCAACTCAAGGAAGCGCACGCCAGAGTGCGCACACTGCAAGTCCCGGAGGGCGTACGGATGGCGCTGACCCGGAAGCTGCTGGCCGTCACGGCCGCGGCCAAACACGATCTCGCCGGTGCGGCAAGGCGTCTGGAGCGATTCATGGCGGACCTCGACGACTTCGAAGAGGGCTCGATCACTGAAGAGGAACTCTGAGACTGCCCAGTTCGTTGCGGCACAAGGGTGATTAGCCCGTTTCGCGTTTGATTTGCGGTATATATCTGCCTAACGTGCGAAAAAGCCGGTGCGAAAGAGATTCGTTCCGGCAATGTCTCCGAAGGGGAAGACGTGAACAAGGCGCAGCTCGTAGAAGCCATTGCCGACAAGGTCGGCGGCCGTCAGCAGGCCGCTGACGCCGTCGACGCAGTACTCGACGCCATCGTGCGTTCCGTGGTCAGCGGTGACCGCGTCTCGGTGACGGGCTTCGGCTCGTTCGAGAAGGTCGACCGCCCGGCCCGCTACGCCCGCAACCCGCAGACCGGCGAGCGGGTCCGCGTCAAGAAGACCTCGGTGCCGCGTTTCCGCGCGGGTCAGGGCTTCAAGGACCTCGTCGCGGGTTCGAAGAAGCTCCCGAAGAACGACGTCGCGGTCAAGAAGGCGCCCAAGGGCAGCCTGAGCGGCGGCGCTTCGGCGACGGTCAAGAAGGCGGCCGCCAAGAAGGCCACGGCCAAGAAGACCACCGCCAAGAAGACGACGGCGAAGAAGACCACCGCCGCCGCCAAGAAGGCCACGGCGAAGAAGACCACCGCCAAGAAGGCGGCTCCGGCCAAGAAGGCGGCCCCGGCCAAGAAGGCCACCACCGCCAAGAAGGCCACGGCGAAGAAGACCACCGCCAAGAAGGCCGCCCCGGCGAAGAAGGCGACCGCGAAGAAGACGGCGCCCGCCACGAAGGCCACCGCCAAGAAGGCGCCCGCCAAGAAGTCGACGGCGCGCAAGACCACCGCCAAGAAGGCCACCGCCCGCAAGAAGTAAGTCGCTTCTCGGGCGTACGCCACAAGGTTGCTCACGCGTCGGGCCGGGCTCCCTCCGGGGAGACCGGCCCGCGGTGTGTTCAGGGGCCCCGCGGGGCCCACAGGGGTTTTCGGAAGGGTTCAGAAGGTTTGCAGGGTCACCAGGGTGATCCGCCGCGCGTCGCCCTCGCCCTGGACCTCGATGCGCACCCGCTGGCCGGGACGCAGCAGCCGCAGGCCGCCCGCGTCGAAGGCGGCGGCGTCGAAGGAGACGGGCGTGCCGTCGTCCAGAAGGACGCTGCCGGCACGGGTTTCGGAGTCGTACGTGTAAGCGGTGGCCTGCATACGGGCAGCGTACTCAGTACGTGATCGTGCCCGTCGTTCCGTACGGGATTCAGTCCGGGATGAGGAGCCCCGCCGCGGCCCTCGCGGTGTGCGGGCCCACGCCCAGGGCGAGCGCCGCCCGCAGGTCCTCGCCGGTGTCGACGTCCTGGCGTACGGAGTGGACGTCTTCGAGGGGGAGTTCCGCGGCGCCGGACGCGGTGTGCCGGGCGCGCGAGGCCCCGCCGAATGCGGGCAGCAATTCCGTGCCGGGGGCCGCGGACAACAGCGTCGTGCCGATTCCGGCGGCATCGGGCAGAAATGCGCGGGGAAATGCGGCGGCCGCCGTGAGAACACGGGCCAATTCCGATGGGCGCAGAGCCGGCAGATCGGCGTTCAGGGCGGCGAGGGCCGCGGCCGGGCGCCCGGAACGCACGGCGGCCGCTCCGTGTGCCAGAGCTGCGTTGAGGCCCGCCTGCGGGCTGTCCGGGACCACGTGGGCGCCGAGGGCCGCCAGTTCGCGCCCCGCGCGGGAATCGTCCGTGACGACCACCACATCCCGCACCACCGCACAGGCCCCCGCTGCGGCGACGGTGTCCTGGGCGAACGCCAGGGCGAGACTTGGGCGCAGGGCGTCTCCCGCCGTCGGGGCCAGTCTGCTCTTGGCCCGCACCAGCGGTTTCAGCGGTATCACCAGGGTCCACTGCACGCGCCCATTGTGACCTGTGCATGAGGTGCGGCCGTCGGTGCGGGCGTACGGTGTTCTCGACAGACCGGTGGTCGGGGGCGACACTTGTGCGCCCGTAGACCCCCTTAGAGGAAGGTGTCCGAGTGTCCCGCCGCAGAATCGGCTTCTGGTACCGCTTCGCCGCGGTCCTCTGCAAACCACCGCTGGTGGTTCTGTTCAAGCGGGACTGGCGCGGAATGGAGAACATTCCGGCCGACGGAGGCTTTATCACCGCGGTCAACCACAATTCGCATCTGGACCCGTTCCTCTACGCCCACTTTCAGTACAACACGGGACGGGTCCCGCGTTTCCTCGCCAAGCACGGCCTCTTCAGGAAGGGGTTCGTGGGCGCCGCGATGCGGGGCACGGGGCAGATTCCCGTCTATCGCGAGTCCACGAACGCGCTGAGCGCCTTCCGTGCCGCGATCGACGCGGTGGAGCGCGGCGAGTGCGTGGCCTTCTATCCCGAAGGAACGCTTACCCGCGACCCTCAACTGTGGCCGATGACCGGCAAGACCGGTGTCGCGCGCGTGGCCCTTCAGACGAAATGCCCGGTGATTCCGGTCGGCCAGTGGGGTGCCACGGAAGCGCTCGCGCCGTACTCCAAGAAGCCGGACTTCTTCCCGCGCAAGACGCACCATGTGCTCGCCGGTGAACCCGTCGACCTCTCGGCGTACTACGACAGGGAGATCACGCCGGACCTCCTGAAGGAGGTGACCGAGGTCATCATGACCGCGATCACCGCCGAGGTGGAGGTGCTGCGCGGCGAGAAGGCCCCGCAGAAGCGTTACGACCCGCGTGAGGCGCGCATCGAGCAGCGCCGCAAGCTACAGGCGGGCAGCGGCAAGTCGCAGGCCGGGACCGGCAGTTCGGCAGCGAGCGGTACGAGCGGTACGAGCGAGGAGAGCAGCAAGTGACCCGACCCGTGAAGGCCGCCGTCTTCGGCACCGGCTCCTGGGGCACCGCCTTCGCGATGGTGCTCGCGGACGCGGGCTGCGACGTCACCCTCTGGGCCCGGCGCGCCGAGCTCGCCGAGGCCGTCAACTCCACGCGCACGAACCCGGATTACCTGCCCGGCGTGGAGCTCCCGGAGAACGTGCGGGCCACCTCCGACCCGGCACAGGCCGCCGCGGACGCCGATTTCACGGTGCTCGCCGTGCCCTCGCAGACGCTGCGCCAGAACCTGGGGGAGTGGGCGCCGCTGCTCGCTCCCGACACGGTCCTCGTCTCGCTCATGAAGGGCGTCGAGCTCGGCTCGGCGATGCGCATGAGCGAGGTCATCGAGGACGTCACGAAGGTCGGCGAGGACCGCATCGCGATCGTCACGGGCCCCAACCTCGCGCGCGAGATCGCCGCCCGGCAGCCCGCCGCGGCGGTCGTCGCCTGCCGCGACGAGTCCGTGGCCCAGCGGCTCCAAGTCGCCTGCCACACCCCGTACTTCAGGCCGTACACCAACACCGACGTGGTCGGCTGCGAGCTCGGCGGCGCGGTCAAGAACGTGATCGGGCTCGCCGTCGGCATCGCGGACGGCATGGGGCTCGGCGACAACACGAAGGGCTCGCTCATCACGCGCGGGCTCGCGGAGACGACACGGCTCGGGCTCGCCATGGGCGCGGAACCGCTGACGTTCTCCGGTCTCGCGGGCCTCGGCGACCTGGTGGCCACCTGCTCCTCGCCGCTGTCGCGCAACCACACGTTCGGCACGAACCTCGGCAAGGGCATGACCCTTCAGGAGACGATCGCGGTCACCAAGCAGACCGCGGAGGGCGTCAAGTCCTGCGAGTCGGTGCTCGATCTGGCGCGCCGTCACGGCGTCGACATGCCCATCACGGAGACCGTCGTCGCGATCGTCCACGAGGGCAAGTCCCCGGTCGTCGCGGTGAAGGAGCTCATGTCGCGCTCCGCCAAGCCGGAACGACGCTGAGCGACGGCGGCACGGCGAGGCTCTGCGGGCGCTGACTCTCGTACTACCAGCAGGTACGCTCAACGCGATATGAGCAGCGAGAACCTCCCCCAGAGCCCTGCGTCCACCGCAGGTGGGCCCAAGCCGCGCGTGGCCGTCGTCTTCGGTGGCCGCAGCTCCGAGCACGGCGTATCCGTGGTCACGGCGGGCGCCGTGCTGCGCGCCATCGACCGCTCCAAGTACGACGTGCTGCCGGTCGGCATCACGCGTGAGGGCCGTTGGGCGCTGACGGCGGACGATCCCGAGCGGATGTCCATCACCGACCGCCGGGTGCCGGACGTCGCCGATCTCGCCGAGTCGCCCGAGGGCGGCGTGGTCCTCCCGGTCGACCCGGGCTCCCGCGAAGTCGTCTACAACGAGCCGGGATCCGTCCCCAAGGCCCTCGGCGAGGTCGACGTCGTCTTCCCCGTGCTGCACGGCCCGTACGGCGAGGACGGCACCATCCAGGGTCTCCTGGACCTCTCCGGAACCCCGTACGTCGGCTGCGGTGTGCTCTCCTCGGCCGTCGGCCAGGACAAGGAGTACATGAAGCGCATCTTCACGTCCTTCGGACTGAAGGTGGGTCCCTACCTGGTGATCCGGCCCCGCGAGTGGGAGCAGGATCAGGACGGCGCCCGGCGCCGCGTCGCCGACTTCGTCGGGGACCACGGCTGGCCGCTGTTCATCAAGCCCGCGCGCGCGGGCTCGTCGATCGGCATCACGAAGGTCGACTCCTTCGAGGGCCTCGACGAGGCGATCGAGACCGCCCGTGAGCACGACCCGAAGGTGATCGTCGAGGCGGGCATCGTCGGGCGCGAGATCGAGTGCGGGGTCCTGGAGTTCGAGGACGGGCCGCGCGCCTCCGTCCCGGCCGAGATCCCGCCGGCCGACTCCCACGCGTTCTACGACTTCGAGGCGAAGTACATCGACTCCGCGGCCGGCATCGTGCCCGCGCCGCTGAGCGAGGAGCAGACCGCCGAGGTCCGCAGGCTCGCCGTCGACGCCTTCGAGGCCATGTCCTGCGAGGGGCTCGTGCGGGCGGACTTCTTCCTCGACGAGGAAGGGGAGTTCGTCATCAACGAGATCAACACCCTGCCGGGCTTCACGCCGATCTCCATGTACCCGCGGATGTGGCAGGAGACCGGGGTCGGCTACCCGGAGCTGGTGGACCGGCTCATCCAGGCGGCACTGCGACGGTCGACCGGACTGCGGTAGACCGCGGTTTCCATGACAGGCGTTCTAGTCGGCGATCCCCTTGGGGATCGCCTTCTTGATGGGGCCCGCCAGGTCGACCAGGGAGCCCGCCCCGTTCTTGGTCACCTCGTCCTTGGGGATCGTCACCTCTACGTAGGCGAGGCGGCCGCCCGTCGTCATGCGCTGCGCGCCGTCGTCGAGTTCGTCCGCGACCCAGCCGACGCCGTCGATGGTCGCCGTGTTGCTGCTCGTCTTCAACGCCGCGTCGGGCCACGGCACGCCGCAGCGCAGTATGATCGCGGGGCTTCCCCACGCCGCGGTGAGCTCCGAGCCCGGTTCGGGATCATTGCGCTCGAGTCCGTCGACCTTCTCCGGCAGGACCTTGTCCAGGTTCCGGCACAGCTTGGCGGCCTTCGCGTCCGGAGTGGGAACCGCCGCCTTAGGCGCCTCGTCCGTCGAAGCGCAGCCCGCGGTGGCGATCAGCAAGGAGAGCGAGGGCACCGCGATGGACAGGCGGCTCAGCCGGCCGTGCCGGATCCGGTGACGATATGACTTCACCGGCACAGCGTAGACGGGGACTACAGGTGGACGACCGGGCAGGTCAGAGTGCGCGTGATGCCGTCCACCTGCTGGACCTTGGCGACCACCATGCGGCCGAGTTCGTCGACCGTGTCGGCCTGGGCGCGCACGATCACGTCGTAGGGGCCGGTGACGTCCTCGGCCTGGATCACTCCTGGAATCTTCCCGATCAGCTCGGCGACGGTCGACGCCTTGCCTACTTCGGTCTGGATCAGGATGTACGCCTGTACCACGGAACCTCCAGGGCGGCCACGAGGATCATCACGCGGATCATGTGGGGAGAAGGGACGCCACGTTATCGCGTCACCGCTCGTCGCGGGGAGACCCGGTGGCGGCTGTGGCGCCGGGCGGACGTGGAAGGCAGGCCCGTGACAAGAACCGTACCCATGACAGAGACGGCCCGCGACCGCAAGCGGGCCGGGGCAGACGGCCCTGGCGGTCGGCAGCGAACCGGGGCAGAAAGGGCAGCACGCGCATGAAGGGCACCGTCGGCGAGTTGGGGGAGTTCGGCCTCATCCGAGAGCTGACCTCTCGGCTCACCACCACCCCGGCCGTACGCATCGGTCCCGGCGACGACGCCGCCGTGATCGCCGCGCCGGACCGCAGGGTCGTCGCCAGCACGGACGTCCTGCTGGAGAACCGGCACTTCAGGCGCGACTGGTCCACCGCGTACGACGTCGGGCGCAAGGCCGCAGCGCAGAACCTCGCCGACATCGCGGCCATGGGCGCCGTGCCCACCGCGCTGCTCCTCGGCCTCGTGGTGCCCGCCGAGCTGCCCGCGTCCTGGCCGTCGGAGCTGATGGACGGGCTGCGCGACGAGTGCCAGGTGGCCGGCGCCGCCGTCGTCGGCGGCGATGTCGTGCGCGGCGACACGATCACCGTGGCGATCACCGCGCTCGGCGACATGCAGGGCCACGAACCGGTGACCCGGGCCGGCGCACAGCCCGGCGACGTCGTGGCCGTGACCGGCTGGCTCGGCTGGTCCGCCGCCGGCTACGCGGTGCTCTCCCGCGGCTTCCGCTCGCCCCGCGCCTTCGTGGAGGCGCACCGCCGCCCCGAACCGCCGTACCACGCGGGTCCCGCGGCGGCCGGGCTCGGCGCCACCGCCATGTGTGACGTGAGCGACGGGCTCATCGCCGACCTCGGCCACATCGCCGAGTCGAGCAAGGTCCGCATCGACATCAAGTCGGGGCAGGTGGACGTGCCCTCGCAGATGAGCGACATCGGCCAGGCCGTCGGCGTCGACCCGCTCCAGTGGGTGCTGTCCGGGGGCGAGGACCACGCGATCGTGGCCACCTTCCCGCCGTCCGTGAAGCTGCCCGCCCGCTGGAAGGTGATCGGCGAGGTCCTCGGCCCCTCCGCGCTGTCCCAGGTGACCGTGGACGGGGCGCCCTGGACGAACCAGGGCGGCTGGGACCACTTCGGGGACGGGTACGAGATCGAGTCGTGAGGCGCGGGTGCGGGCGGGGGCCCGCGCCGGGTCTGCTCCGGCGGGCGTGAACAAAGAAATGAGCCGGTCCCCGAGGGGACCGGCTCATTTCAAGCAACCAGCTAGGTGGCCGCGCTAAGCGTTACGTCAGCGCGAGACCTTGCCGGCCTTGATGCACGAGGTGCAGGCGTTGAGGCGCTTCGGCGTCCCACTGACCACTGCACGCACACGCTGGATGTTGGGGTTCCAGCGACGGGGCGTACGGCGGTGCGAGTGCGAGATGTTGTTGCCGAAGCCCGGCCCCTTGCCGCAGACGTCGCAGTTGGCAGCCACGGGTCACTCCAAAGACTTCAGATGCACTTACGGTTGATCCCGGCATGCCGGGATCAGGATCGGAGGATCTGAGTGGCGGTGCCAGGGGATGGCCCGACGGATATCGGGCAACCCGAGCAGCATACAACGGCTGCGTCGGTAGAACGAAACTACCATGGCTGATGAGAGGCCCCGCCCGGGCTCCGGACCAGGTCGGGAGCGGCTTTCGGGCCGGGCCCTCTTTCCGGACGCTCACCTTCCGCGGTCTACTCTGCGGTGCCAGTCCAGCTGCTCGAGGAGGCGCAGGTGCCGCAGGTGCTCGACGTGATCGCGGTGCGCGCCTGGTGCTCACTCGCCCTGGAGGCGCTCGGCCGCGACCGGGCCGAGATAGACGCGATCAACGTGTATCCGGTGGCCGACGGGGACACCGGCACCAACCTCTATCTGACCCTCGAGTCCGCGCACCAGGCGGTCGAAGCGGTCTTCGCCGGCCTTGAGGCGGGCCCCGAGCCGACCGCTCCCGCGCTCCCCGAAGTGATGCGCGCCATGGCGCACGGCGCCCTCATAGGCGCCCGCGGCAATTCCGGGACGATCCTCGCGCAGCTGCTCCGGGGCATGGCCCAGGTCCTCGCCGGGGGCGGATCCGGTGAGGGAGATCACGTCACGGGCGCCGACGCGGACGCCCTGCGGCTCGCGCTGGGCCGGGCCGCCGAGGCCGCGCGCGAGGCGGTCGCCCACCCCGTGGAGGGCACCGTCCTGACCGTGGCGACGGCGGCCGCGGCGGCCGCCTCTGCGGTCGACGGGGACTGCCGGGACGTCGTCCGGGCCGCGTACGAAGGCGCGTGTGTGGCGCTCGACGCGACGCCGGGGCAGCTCGCGGCCCTGGGCAGCGCCGGGGTCGTGGACGCGGGTGGGCGGGGGCTCGTGGCCGTCCTGGGGGCGCTGAGCGAGGCGGTCTCGGGGGAGGCGGCGCCGGTGCGCCGCCGGGGAGCGGGCACCCACGCGCGCGTGGACGCCGTTCCCGATGGCGTGCTGCTCGAATGCCCCGAGGACGAGGGTGCGGCGGGCCCCGCCTTCGAGGTCATCTACCTGCTGGAAGCGGACGACAAGGCGGTGGCCCGGCTGCGGACCCGGCTCGACGCCCTCGGGGACTCGCTCGTCGTCGTCGGCGGGGACGGCCTGTGGAACGTCCACGTGCACGTGGACGACGCGGGTGCGGCCGTGGAGGCGGGCGTCGAGGCCGGGCGCCCGTACCGCATCCGCATCACCCACTTCGGACTCGGTGACGTGCACGCGACGCACGCCTCGGCGCCGCCCGAGCGCGCACAGCGTGCCGTGGTGGCGGTCGTGCCGGGCGACGGGCTCGCGGGGCTCTACCGGGAGGCGGGCGCCACGACCGTGCCCGACCGGCCGGGGGAGCCGCCCGCCAGCGGGGAACTGGTCGACGCGATACGGCGGGCCCACGCGCGCGAGGTGGTGCTGCTGCCGAACGACGCCGAGCTGCGGCACACCGCCGCCGCGGCGGCCGAGCAGGCCCGCTCCGAGGGTCTGCGGATCGCGCTCATCCCGACCCGCTCGGCGGTCCAGGGCATCGCCGCGCTCGCCGTCCACGAGCCCGACCGGCGCTTCGACGAGGACGTCGTGGCGATGACCTCGGCCGCGGGGGCGACCCGGTACGGCGAACTGGCCGTCGCCGAGCGGCAGTCGTGGACCATGGCGGGCATCTGCCAGGCGGGCGACGTCCTCGGCCTCATCGACGGGGACGTGGCGGTGATCGGCGGCGAGGTTCCCGCGACGGCCCGCACGGTCCTCGACCGGATGCTGGCGGCGGGCGGCGAGCTCGTCACGCTCGTCCTCGGCGAGGAGGTCTCCGACGAGGTCGCGGCCGGGCTCGAACAGTACGTGCGGGAGTCCTACCTGGCGGTGGACACGGTGGTGTACCGCGGCGGGCGGCAGTCGGCGCTGATGCTGATCGGCGTCGAGTAGAAGAGCCGCTGAACCAGCCACTGGGTCACGTACAGAAGTCTTGTCTACATACGTGGACCGTGGCACGATCCCGCCATGCCGGACACCGCCCCAGTCGCCGAGAAGCACCGGATCACCGGGGTGCGCGTGACGCCGGTGGCCTTCCGTGACCTTCCGCTGCTCAACTCCGTAGGCGTGCACGAGCCGTTCGCGCTGCGCTCGGTCGTCGAGGTGACGACCGACAGCGGTCTGTGCGGGCTCGGCGAGTCCTACGGGGACCTGCCGCACCTGCACCGCCTGGAACGGGCGGGCCGACACCTCATCGGCACCGATGTCTTCGACCTCAACGGCCTCTGGCGCGCCGTCAACGAGTCGCTCGCCTCCGACAGCGGCGTGGGCGGGCACGGGATGAGCGGAATGGTGACCGACAGCTCGCTCGCCGACCGGGTCGTCCCGCCCTTCGAGGTCGCCGCGCTCGACCTTCAGGGCAAGGTCGTCGGCCGGCCGGTGAGCGACCTGCTGGGCGGCGCCGTGCGCGACCGCGTCGCCTACAGCGCGTACCTCTTCTACAAGTGGGCGGGCCACCCCGGACAGGATGACGACGAGTGGGGCGCCGCACTCGACCCGGACGGACTGGTGCGCCAGGCGCGGCGCATCATCGACGCGTACGGGTTCGGCGCGATCAAGCTGAAGGGCGGCGTCCTCCCGCCCGAGGAGGAGATCGAGGCCGTCCGGGCGCTGCGCGCCGCCTTCCCCGGGCTGCCGCTCCGCCTCGACCCCAACGGCGCCTGGAGCGTGGCCAGTTCGGTCAAGGTGGGGCAGGAGCTCGACGGTGTCGTCGAGTACCTGGAGGACCCGACACCCGGGATCGGGGGCATGGCCCGCGTCGCCCGCGAGGTGTCGATGCCGCTCGCCACCAACATGTGCGTGGTCGCCTTCGAGCACCTGCCGCCCGCCGTGCGCCAGGACGCCGTCCAGGTGGTGCTCTCCGACCACCACTTCTGGGGCGGGCTCCGCAGGTCCCAGCGGCTCGGCGCGATCTGCGAGACGTTCGGCATGGGGCTTTCCATGCACTCCAACTCGCATCTGGGCATCAGCCTCGCGGCCATGACCCACCTCGCCTCCGCCACCCCGAACCTCGACTACGCCTGCGACACGCACTGGCCGTGGAAGGACCCGGCCGAGGACGTGGTCGTGCCGGGCGCGCTCACGTTCGCGGACGGTGCCGTCGCGGTGCCCACGGCCCCCGGCCTCGGCGTCGAGCTCGACCGCGACGCGCTCGCCCGGCTGCACGAGCAGTACCTCGCCTGCGGTATCCGCGAGCGCGACGACACCTCCTACATGCGCCGCTTCCGGCCGGAGTTCGACCCGGCGGTGCCGCGCTGGTGAGACCCGTCGACCCCGGTGTTCGCGGGGGAGGGCGGTGATTGTCAGTGGCGTGGTGTGCAATGGATCTCGTGCCCGCGCTCGAAGAACCACTGAAGAAGGTGCTCGGCCCCGCCACCGCGAAGGTGATGGCCGAGCATCTAGGCCTGCACACGGTCGGTGACCTGCTCCACCACTACCCGCGCAGATACGCGGAGCGGGGCGAGCTCACCCGCCTCGCGGACCTGCCGCTCGACGAGCACGTGACGGTCGTCGCGCAGGTCGCGACCGCCCGCATCCTGAAGTTCAACGGCGGCAGGGGCCAGCGCCTCGAAGTCACCATCACCGACGGCAGCGGCCAGCTCCAGCTCGTCTTCTTCGGCCGCGGCATCCACAAGCCGCACAAGGACCTGCTGCCCGGCACGCGCGCGATGTTCGCGGGCAAGGCATCGGTCTTCAACCGGAAGATGCAACTGGCGCACCCCGCCTACCAGTTGCTCAACGCCGAGTCCTCCGACGAGGCGGCCGAAGCCGTCGGCTCGTGGGCCGGCGCCCTGCTGCCGATCTACCCGGCCACGGCCAAGCTGGAGTCCTGGAAGATCGCCAAGGCCGTGGACCTGGTGCTGCCCAGCGCGCGCGAGGCCGAGGACCCGCTGCCCGAGTCGCTGCGCGAGGGGCGCGGACTGGTCCCGCTGCCCGAGGCCCTGCTGAAGATCCACCGGCCGCAGACGAAGGACGACATCGCCGCCGCCCGGGACCGCCTCAAGTGGGACGAGGCGTTCGTCCTCCAAGTGGCCCTCGCCCGCCGCCGGTTCGCGGAGACGCAACTGACGGCCGTCGCGCGCGTACCGCAGGAGAACGGGCTGCTGACCGCCTTCGACGCGAAGCTTCCCTTCACACTCACCGAAGGCCAGCAGAAGGTCTCCAAGGAGATCTTCGACGACTTGGCCACGGAGCACCCGATGCACCGGCTGCTCCAGGGTGAGGTGGGTTCCGGTAAGACGATGGTGGCGCTGCGCGCCATGCTCGCCGTCGTCGACGCGGGCGGTCAGGCCGCGATGCTCGCGCCCACCGAGGTCCTCGCCCAGCAGCACCACCGCTCCATCACCGAGATGATGGGCGAGCTGGCGGAGGGCGGGATGCTGGGCGGCGCCGAGCACGCCACCAAGGTCGTCCTGCTCACCGGCTCCATGGGCACGGCCGCCCGCCGCCAGGCCCTGCTCGACCTGGCCACGGCCGAGGCGGGCATCGTCATCGGCACGCACGCGCTGATCGAGGACAAGGTGCTCTTCGACGACCTGGGCCTGGTCGTCGTGGACGAGCAGCACCGCTTCGGCGTGGAACAGCGCGACGCGCTGCGCTCGAAGGGCAAGCAGCCGCCGCACCTCCTGGTCATGACGGCGACGCCGATTCCGCGCACGGTCGCCATGACGGTCTTCGGCGACCTGGAGACGTCCGTCCTGGACCAGCTCCCGGCCGGCCGCTCGCCGATCGCCAGCCATGTCGTACCCGCCGCCGACAAGCCGCACTTCCTGGCGCGCGCGTGGGAGCGCGTACGGGAGGAGGTCGGCAAGGGGCACCAGGCGTACGTGGTCTGTCCCCGGATCGGCGACGACGAGGACGAGAAGCCCAAGAAGGGCGCCGCCAAGAAGCAGTCCGCCGAGGACGAGGCGGAGAAGCGGCCGCCGCTCGCCGTGCTCGACGTCGCGGAGGACCTGGCAGGCGGCGCGCTCAAGGGCCTCAAGGTCGAGGTCCTGCACGGCCGCATGCAGCCCGACGACAAGGACGCCGTGATGCGCCGCTTCGCCGCGGGGGAGACGGACGTCCTGGTGGCGACGACGGTCATCGAGGTCGGTGTGAACGTGCCGAACGCGACGGCGATGGTGATCATGGACGCCGACCGGTTCGGCGTCTCGCAGCTCCACCAGCTGCGCGGCCGGGTCGGCCGGGGCTCGGCGGCGGGCCTGTGCCTGCTGGTCACCGAGATGCCGGAGGCCGCCCCCGCGCGCGCCCGCCTCGGGGCCGTCGCCTCCACGCTCGACGGGTTCGAGCTCTCCCGGATCGACCTGGAGCAGCGCCGCGAGGGCGACGTCCTGGGCCAGGCGCAGTCCGGCGTGCGCTCGTCCCTGCGGATGCTCGCCGTGATCGAGGACGAGGAGATCATCGCCGAGGCACGCGAGGAGGCGACCAGAGTGGTCACGGCCGACCCCGAACTCGACCACCTGCCGGCCCTGCGCATCGCGCTGGACGCGCTCCTGGACGAGGAACGCGAACAGTACCTGGACAAGGGCTGACCCGCGCCGCCTCAAGCGCCGGCGGGGCTTGATCCCTCAAGCCCCGCCGGCGATTGAGGCGCGGGGTCCGGGGCAGAGCCCCGGGAGCGCAACGCCGGACGGGGCGAAAGATTGGGGCTCTGCCCCATACCCCGCTGCTCAATCGCCGCAGGGGCTTGATGGATCCAGCCTCGCCGGCGCTTGAGGCGCGGGGGCCGGGGCGGCGCCCCGTGGCGCAGGACCGGCCGGCCCCCACTGCCCGGCAGGCGAGGTGTGTCGGCGTCCTGACAGACTGGAGCCGCACCACAAGCCCGCGGAAGACAAGGACGTACCTGCGCGATGACCCGCGTGATCGCCGGAACCGCCGGCGGACGCCGCCTCGCGGTGCCGCCGGGCAACGGCACCCGGCCCACCTCCGACCGGGCGCGCGAGGGCCTCTTCTCCACCTGGCAGGCGCTCCTCGGCGGCAGCCTCGACGGCACCCGCGTCGCCGACCTGTACGCGGGCTCCGGCGCCGTCGCCCTGGAGGCGCTCTCCCGCGGCGCCGCGCACGCGCTGCTCGTCGAGGCCGACGCCCGCGCCGCCCGCACCATCCGCGAGAACATCCGCTCGATCGGCCTGCCCGGAGCCGAGGCGCGTACCGGAAAAGCGGAGCAAATCGTCGCAGGCCCGCCCCCAACCACCCCCTATGACCTGGTATTTCTCGACCCCCCGTACGCCGTCTCCGACGACGATCTTCGCGAGATACTGCTCACACTCCGCACCGGGGGCTGGCTCGCGGACGAAGCGCTCGTCACCGTGGAACGCAGCACCAGAGGCGGCGAATTCCGGTGGCCGGACGGCTTCGAGGGCCTGAGGTCCCGTCGCTACGGCGAGGGCACGTTTTGGTACGGTCGCGCCGCCTTGAACACCACCCTCACGTGCGACGACGCACGATGACCGGACCGGAGAGCGAGGGACTTCCCGTGCGCCGCGCAGTCTGTCCGGGGTCGTTCGACCCCATCACCAACGGCCACCTCGACATCATTGCCCGAGCCTCCAAGCTCTACGACGTCGTGCACGTCGCGGTGATGATCAACCAGTCCAAGAAGGGACTGTTCGAGGTCGAGGAGCGGATCGAACTGATCCGCGAGGTCACGGCCGAGTTCGGCAACGTGGAGGTGGAGGCCTTCCACGGCCTCCTCGTCGACTTCTGCAAGCAGCGCGACATCCCGGCCATCGTGAAGGGCCTGCGCGCCGTCAGCGACTTCGACTACGAGTTGCAGATGGCCCAGATGAACAACGGCCTGTCCGGTGTGGAGACCCTCTTCGTCCCCACCAACCCGACGTACAGCTTCCTGTCGTCCTCCCTGGTCAAGGAGGTCGCGGCCTGGGGCGGCGACGTCTCGCACCTGGTTCCGGAGCAGGTCAACCAGGCTTTGGCGGAGCGCCTTCCCAAGAAGTGACGCGCACGTCCACGTTGGGCTTACAGTCGTCTCGTCCGTCTCCAACACCCCAGCCATACCGGCGTCTAGACGAGAGAGTGGCGAGCACACGGTGGACGTGCAGAAGAAGCTCGACGAGATCGTCAGCACGGTCGGCGGCGCGCGCTCGATGCCCATGTCGGCCTCGTGCGTGGTCAACCGCGCCGACCTGCTGGCGATGCTCGAAGAGGTGCGCCAGGCGCTGCCCGGTTCCCTCGCCCAGGCCCAGGAGCTCATCGGCGGCCGCGAGCAGATGGTCGAGCAGGCCCACGCCGAGGCCGAGCGGATCATCGAGGGCGCCCGCGCCGAGCGCGGCTCCCTGATCGCCGACACGGAGATCGCCCGCCGCGCCCAGGCCGAGGCGGACCGGATCCTCGCCGAGGCCCGCCAGGAGGCCGAGGAGGTCCGCGCGGAGGCCGACGACTACGTCGACTCCAAGCTGGCCAACTTCGAGGTCGTCCTCAACAAGACGCTCGGCTCGGTCGGCCGTGGCCGCGAGAAGCTGCTCGGCACCGGCCCCGGCGTCGACGAGGCGGGCTACGAGGACGAGGACGCCCCCGAGCGCAGCCACGACCCGGAGACGCTGCGGCGCGACGCCGACGCGTACGTGGACACCAAGCTCGGCGCCTTCGAGGCGGTGCTCGCCAAGACCCTGGACGCCGTCGGCAAGGGCCGGCAGAAGCTGCACGGCCGCATCGCGAGCGACGACCTCGGCACGCTGGCCGTGGACGGCGAGGGGCAGTCGCACACCAGCGACGCCGACTACCTCGCGGGCCTCGCCGAGATCGGCGGCGGCCAGACCCCGCAGCCGGCCGCGGCGCAGCCCCCGCAGATGCCGCAGCAGCCGCAGGTCCCCCAGATCCCGGCGCAGGCCCCCGAGCCCGCGCCCGCGTACGCGCAGCAGGGCCAGGACCCGTACGGCGGCGGTTACCAGCAGCAGCCCTATGCCCAGCAGGACGCGTACGGCACCTATCAGCAGGACCCGTACGCGGCGTACCAGCAGGACCCGTACGCGTATCAGCAGCAGCACCAGCAGCAGGACCCGTACGCGTACCAGCAGCACCAGCAGGACCCCCAGCAGCAACAGCCGCAGGCCCAGGACGGCGCGCTCGACGAGACGAGTCTCTTCGACACGAGCATGATCAGCCTGGAGCAGATGCGGCAGTACGAGCAGGGGTGCTGAGCCGGTCCCGTACCGGCCCCCGGGGGCAGATTGGGCCGTGAGCGAAAGGTCCAGTACCCTGGTTCTTCGGTCGCGCGTAGCACGTGCGTTCCGAGCTGCCCGGAAATTCGGGGCGGCAATCCCCACATGAGCTTCGAAGAACGAAAGCAGGACCAGCCCTGAACACCCACCTCGACCACCGCAACCCGTTCGTGTTCGATACGCACGAGCTGGGTCGGCGTCCTGGTGCCATGCAGCGGCTGTCCCGCACGATCGACGCTCCCAAGGAGTTCGGCCTCCTGGGAGTCATCGAGGTGCCGGAAGGCGCCCCGGTGGAGCTCGACCTCCGCCTGGAGTCGGTCATGGAAGGGGTGCTTGTCACAGGCACCGCCCGTGCATCGGCCAAGGGGGAGTGCGTAAGGTGTCTGGAGCCGCTCGTCCAAGAGGTCGATGCGGACTTCCAGGAGATGTTCTCGTACCCTGACGCCGACGACCGGGGCCGTGTGAAAGCGGAGCCGGCCGACGACGCCGAGGAAGACGAGGACAGGCTCTTTCTCGAGGACGGCCTGTTCGACCTCGAGCCGGTGCTGCGTGATGCGGTGGTGCTCGCACTGCCGATGCAGCCGGTGTGCCAGGAAGACTGTGAGGGTCTGTGCTCCGAGTGCGGAGTGCGGCTCTCGGACGAGCCGGGCCACCACCACGACGCCGTCGACATCCGTTGGGCGGCTTTGCAGGGACTCGCTGAATCCATCCAGGACGGCGAGAAGGACGAGATGAGCGGCGCCGAAGCGCAAGCGGGCGTCGACGAGAAGCAGGAGAAGTAGCCGTGGCTGTTCCGAAGCGGAAGATGTCGCGCAGCAACACGCGCCACCGCCGGTCGCAGTGGAAGGCTGCGGTCCCCACCCTGGTTTCGTGTGAGCGTTGCCAGGAGCCCAAGCTGCAGCACATCGCGTGCCCGGCTTGCGGCACCTACAACAAGCGCCAGGTCCTCGAGGTCTGAGCGGCTGGTGAGAGGCACAGTGTCGAGCCCCAAGAAGGCGGATGACGCCAAGAAAAAGGTGGACACCACAGCCTCGTCCCATACGCTTCTGGAAGGGCGGCTCGGGTACAAGCTCGAGTCCGCCCTTCTGGTGCGTGCGCTGACGCACCGTTCGTACGCGTACGAGAACGGCGGCCTGCCGACGAACGAGCGCCTGGAGTTCCTGGGCGACTCGGTCCTCGGCCTCGTGGTCACCGACACTCTCTACCGGACCCACCCCGACCTGCCGGAAGGCCAACTGGCCAAGCTGCGGGCCGCGGTGGTCAATTCGCGTGCACTTGCGGAGGTCAGCCGCGGGCTCGACCTGGGCTCCTTCATCCGGCTCGGCCGGGGCGAAGAGGGCACGGGCGGCCGGGACAAGGCGTCGATTCTCGCCGACACCCTTGAAGCGGTGATCGGTGCGGTGTACCTGGACCAGGGTCTGGACGCGGCGGGCGAACTCGTCCACCGGCTGTTCGACCCGCTCATCGAGAAGTCCTCGAATCTCGGTGCCGGCCTGGACTGGAAGACCAGTCTCCAGGAGCTGACGGCGACGGAGGGACTCGGCGTGCCCGAGTACCTGGTCTCCGAGACCGGCCCGGATCACGAGAAGACCTTCACTGCTGCCGCCCGCGTCGGAGGCGTCTCGTACGGCACCGGCACCGGCCGCAGCAAGAAGGAAGCGGAGCAGCAGGCCGCTGAGTCCGCGTGGCGTGCGATTCGCGCTGCCGCGGATGAGCGGGCGGAGGCTGCGGAGGCCGTTGATACGGCTCCCGGAGCGTAACCGCTCCGCTTCCTGAGCCCGTCCCACCGGTCACCCCGGAGGGGCGGGCTTCGCATTTCCCCGACGCCACGGGGCTCCGCCCCGGACCCCGCGCCTCAATCGCCGGCGGGGCTGGAAAGATCGGGGCTCCGCCCCTGGCCCCGCGCCTCAATCGCCGGCGGGGCTGGAAAGATCGGGGCTCCGCTCCGGACCCGTTGCTCAATCGCCGCAGGGGCTTAGGATGCCCCCAGTCCACCCACCCCCGCCCGGAGGATCCCTGTGCCAGAGCTGCCCGAAGTGGAAGTCGTGCGGCGTGGGCTCGCGCGGTGGGTGGCGCGGCGGACCGTCGCGGAGGCCGAGGTCCTGCATCCGCGCTCCGTGCGCCGGCACATCGCGGGCGGCGAGGACTTCGCGTCCCGGCTCAAGGGGCAGACGATCGGCGAACCGAGCCGCCGCGGCAAGTACCTGTGGCTGCCGCTGGAGGGCACGCACACCTCCGTCCTCGCCCACCTCGGCATGAGCGGCCAGCTCCTGGTGCAGCCGCACGACGCCCCCGACGAGAAGCACCTGCGCATCCGCGTCCGCTTCGACGACGACCTCGCCACCGAGCTGCGCTTCGTCGATCAGCGCACCTTCGGCGGGCTCTCGCTGCACGACACGGACGACGACGGCCTGCCCGACGTCATCGCGCACATCGCCCGGGACCCCCTCGACCCGCTCTTCGACGACGCCGCGTTCCACACCGCGCTGCGCGCGAAGCGCAGCACCATCAAGCGGGCCCTGCTCGACCAGTCCCTCATCAGCGGCGTCGGCAACATCTACGCGGACGAGGCACTGTGGCGCGCGAAGCTGCACTACGAGCGCCCCACGGCGACGTTCACCCGCCCCCGCACGGCCGAACTCCTGGGCCACGTAAGGGACGTGATGAACGCCGCGCTGAGCGTCGGCGGGACGAGCTTCGACTCCCTGTACGTGAATGTGAACGGGGAGTCGGGATACTTCGACCGGTCGCTGGACGCGTACGGGCGTGAAGGGCTGCCGTGCCGTCGGTGCACGACCCCCATGCGTCGGCGCCCGTGGATGAATCGGTCCAGCTACTACTGCCCGCGCTGCCAGCGTCCGCCGCGGACCACCGTCGCGTAGCGGCTCAGTAGCCGAAGTCCTGCGTCCACCACGGCCCGCCCGAGCCGAAGTGCACGCCGACGCCCAAGGTCTTGAAGTCGCAGTTCAGGATGTTCGCCTTGTGGCCGGGGCTGTTCATCCAGGAGTCCATGACCGACTGGGCGTTGGCCTGGCCGCGGGCGATGTTCTCGCCGCCGAGGTCCGTGATGCCCGCCTTCTTGGCGCGGTCCCAGGGCGTCGCCCCGTCCGGGTCCGTGTGGTCGAAGAAGTCCCGCGCGGCCATGTCGTCGCTGAACGCCGTGGCGAGCGAGGCGAGGCCGCCGTCCGCCGTCACCGGGGAGCAACCCACCTTGGAACGCTCCTGGTTGACGAGCGTGAGCACCTGGGCCGACGCCGCCTTCTCCGACGTCGTCGCCGAGCCGCCGCCCGCACCGGAGGGTGCCTTCGTCCGCGCGGGCGACGACGGTGCGGGGGCCGCCGGGCTCGCGCTCCTCGTCCTCGTACCGCTGCCGCCACCGCTGCCTTCGTCGGAGGTGCGGGACGGCTGCGTGCGCTTCGACGGTTCGGAGGACCGGGGCGCGGCGCTCGAAGCGGACCGGGACGGTGTCGCGGAAGGGGTGGAGCGCTCCCTGTCGCGGCTCGCCGCGGACGGCGCCCGGTCGTCGACCGTGCCCGTCGTGCCGCCCTGCGCCGTGACATCGGGGGAGTCGGCGGCCTGCACCTTGCTGCCGTCGCCGCCGAACGTGAAGCCGCCGCCCCCGGGGATCAGTCCCGTGGTCACCGCGACCGCGCCCATCGCGACCGCGGCCGAGGCGCCGAGCAGACCGGTGCGCAGCGGGACGCCGTCGCGCTTCTTGCGGTGGTGGGAGGCGCCGGCCGGTGCGGGAGGCGAGGGGGGCGGCGGGTACTCCGCGTAGCCCTGCGCGAAGTCGCTCGCGTGCGGGCGGCCGGCGGCGGAGCGTCGGTGGCGTCCCATGTCCTGGCCTTCCTGGTTCTCTGGTCCTCGCGGTCGTCACTGTGGTGCGTGCTTCTCACCCGTACGAGTGAGGTTCGATGGTCGGGGACGCTACCCCAACTCCCCAGTGGGCGAAGTGCTCCGAGTGCTTTTGGCCGGTTAGCGTGCACCCATGAACGAAGAAGTACGACTCACCGCCTGGGTGCGGGGACGCGTCCAACGTGTGGGTTTTCGGTGGTTCACCCGTGCACGTGCGCTGGAGATCGGCGGACTGAGTGGTTTTGCTCTCAATCTGGACGACGGGCGTGTCCAGGTGGTCGCGGAAGGACCGCGCGGCGGATGTCAGCAACTGCTCGACTGGCTCCATGGCGACGACACACCCGGCAGGGTCGACGGAGTGACTGAGATCTGGGACACGCCCCGCGGCGGCTACGACGGGTTCGCCATCCGCTGAGCCGTCACCGCAGGCGGGCGCGGGTGGGGTGGTGCGGGACGTGCCGAAGGCACCTGCGTGCGGCAGAAACGCCCTGGTGGTTGCCAAGAACGGGGACCTCGTGGCAAGCTCCGCGGGAACGGATGATCTCCACGCCCCCGGGCCCCGAGCGCGAGGCCGTACCGCAGGTTCTGCGGCGCGAAGCCCCCGGTTTGCCCGCCAATACGGGGCGTGATCGTGTTGACCGTCAAACTTTTTGGTGAGACTCTGGAAGTCCCCGCGCACCTTAGCTGTTTGGCATGTGGGAACGGCAGTAATACAAGAAGTGCCAAGCACCGCGGGTGCGATTCCCTCACGACCCACACCGCATCGGTCGGTCACGCATTGTGGAGGACCATCCATCATGGCAAAGGCGCTTCTCGGTTACGTCGGCGGCAGCGACCCGCGACTTCTCGCCGAGATGCGACGGCTCCAGCAGCGCGTCCAGGACCTCGAATCCGAGCTCGGCCGCATCCAGGCCGAGAATGACGCGCTCGCGGCTGCCGCTTCTCACGACTCTCTCATCGAGGGTATCGACGTACCCCAGGCGGAGCCTGCGCTCACCTGACCACCATCAGCGACGTAGGTGGTCGGGCAGCCGTCCGTAACCAGCCGCACAACAGAGTTGCCCAAGGGACGCTTCGGCGTCCCTTTTTTCTTTCCGGCCGTGCCTTCAGGCGCCCCCGCGCACCGTTTCCCTGACGTTCTTTACGTCAGATGTGCCCTGCATGTTCACGGGTGAAACCGTGGGTTCATGGAGTGAGACAGGGGCGCCCGGTAGAGTCCGACGGCGTGCACCTCAAGGCCCTGACCCTGCGCGGGTTCAAATCGTTCGCCTCGGCCACCACACTGCGGTTCGAGCCGGGCATCACCTGCGTCGTGGGTCCCAACGGTTCCGGCAAGTCCAATGTCGTGGACGCGCTCAGTTGGGTCATGGGCGAGCAGGGCGCCAAATCGCTGCGCGGCGGCAAGATGGAGGACGTCATCTTCGCCGGCACGACCGGGCGGCCACCGCTCGGCCGCGCCGAGGTCTCGCTCACCATCGACAACTCCGACGGCGCGCTGCCCATCGAGTACGCCGAGGTCACCATCACGCGGATCATGTTCCGCAACGGCGGCAGCGAGTACCAGCTCAACGGCGACACCTGTCGTCTGCTCGACATCCAGGAGCTGTTGTCGGACTCCGGCATCGGCCGCGAGATGCACGTCATCGTCGGCCAGGGCCAGCTGGACGGTGTGCTGCACGCCGACCCCATGGGCCGACGCGCCTTCATCGAGGAGGCCGCGGGCGTCCTCAAGCACCGCAAGCGCAAGGAGAAGGCGCTGCGGAAGCTGGACGCGATGCAGGCCAACCTCTCCCGCGTACAGGACCTCACCGAAGAGTTGAGGCGGCAGCTGAAGCCGCTGGGCAGACAGGCCGCCGTCGCGCGGCGCGCCGCCGTCATCCAGGCGGACCTGCGCGACGCGCGGCTGCGGCTGGTGGCTGACGATCTCGTACGCCTCAGGGGAGCGCTCAGCGCCGAGGTCGCCGACGAGGCGGAGCTGAAGCGGCGCAAGGCGAACGCCGAGGACGAGCTGAAGAAGGCGCTGCTGCGCGAGGGGCACCTGGAGGACGCGGTCCGGCAGTTGACGCCCCGGCTCCAGCGGGCTCAGCAGTCCTGGTACGAGCTGTCGCAGCTGGCCGAGCGGGTGCGCGGAACGGTGTCGCTGGCCGACGCCCGGGTCAAGAGCGCCACATCGGCTCCCGCGGAGGAGCGCCGCGGGCGCGACCCCGAGGACCTGGAGCGCGAGGCCGCGCGGGTGCGCGAGCAGGAGGCCGAGCTCGAAGCGGCGCTCGAGGCGGCGCAGATCGCGCTGGACGAGACGGTCGCGCACCGGTCCGACCTCGAGCGGGAACTGGCGGTCGAGGAGCGTCGCCTCAAGGACGTCGCGCGGGCCATCGCCGACCGGCGCGAGGGCCTCGCCCGCCTTCAGGGGCAGGTCAACGCCGCGCGTTCGCGGGCCGCTTCCGCGCAGTCCGAGATCGATCGCCTCGCCGCGTCCCGCGACGAGGCGCAGCAGCGGGCGTCCGCCGCGCAGGAGGAGTACGAGCAGCTGCGGGCCGAGGTCGACGGGCTCGACGCCGGTGACGAGGAGCTGTCCGCGCGGCACGAGGAGGCCAAGGCGGCGCTCGCCGAGGCGGAGGCCGCGCTGAGCGCGGCGCGGGAGGCCGCCACGTCCGGGGAGCGCAAGCGCGCGGCGCTCGCGGCCCGGCACGAGGCGCTCGCGCTCGGACTGCGGCGCAAGGACGGCACGGGCGCGCTGCTCGGCGCGAAGGAACGTCTTACCGGGCTGCTCGGCCCCGCCGCCGAGTTGCTGTCGGTCGAGCCGGGGTACGAGGTGCCGATCGCGGCGGCCTTCGGCGCGGCGGCCGACGCCATCGCGGTGACCACGCCCACGGCGGCCGCCGAAGCGATCCGCCTGCTGCGCAAACAGGACGGTGGACGGGCGTCCCTGCTGCTGACGTCGGACCCGGCCCCCGCCGATCAAGCCCCGCCGGCGATTGAGGCGCGGAGTCTGGGGCAGAGCCCCGGCGGTGCCGCGAACCCTGCGGTTCAGGGCGAACCCCGACCCACCCGGAACCCCCCACCCGCAGCGGAGCTGATCCGCGGCCCCGCCGAGTTGATGCCCGCTGTCCGCCGCCTGCTGCGCGACATCGTCGTCGTAGGAACGCTGGAGGACGCCGAGGACCTGGTCTACGCGCGACCCGAGCTGACCGCGGTCACCGCCGAAGGCGACCTGCTCGGCGCGCACTTCGCGCACGGCGGGTCGGCCGGGGCGCCCAGCCTCCTGGAGGTGCAGGCGTCCGTCGACGAGGCCGCCGCCGAGCTGGAGGAGCTGGCGGCCCGGTGCGAACAGTGGGCCGAGGCGCAGCACGCCGCGGCCGAGCGGCGCGGCGAATGCGCGGCGCTCGTCGAGGAGTTGGGGCAGCAGCAGCGGGTCATGGAGCGCGAGCGCTCCGGTCGCGCCCAACAGCTCGGCCGACTCGCGGGACAGGCGCGCGGCGCCGCCGGCGAGGCGGAACGCAGCGCCGCCGCCGCGGCCAAGGCGCAGGACGCGCTGGAGAAGGCGGTGCAGGACGCCGAGGAGCTGGCCGAGCGGCTCGCGGTGGCCGAGGAGATGCCCGCCGACGAGGAACCCGACACCTCCGTGCGCGACCGCCTGTCCGCCGACGGGGCCAACGCGCGGCAGACGGAGATGGAGGCGCGCCTCCAGGTACGTACGCACGAGGAGCGGGTCAAGGGGCTCGCGGGGCGGGCCGACTCGCTCGACCGGGCGGCCCGCGCCGAGCGGGACGCACGCGCGCGTGCCGAGCGGCAGCGCGCCCGCCGCCAGTACGAGGCCGCCGTCGCCGAGGCCGTCGCCTCCGGCACCCGGCAGCTGCTCGCGCACGTCGAGGTGTCCATCACCCGGGCCGACGAGGAGCGGACCCTCGCCGAGCGGGCGAAGGCAGCGCGGGAGCAGGAGCTGGGCGCCGAGCGGGCCCGCGGCCGCGCGCTCAAGGAAGAACTCGACAAACTGACGGATTCGGTCCACAAGGGCGAGGTACTCGGCGCCGAGAAGCGGCTGCGGATCGAGCAGCTGGAGACCAAGGCGCTGGAGGAACTCGGTGTCGAACCGGCCGGACTCGTCGCGGACTACGGTCCCGACCAGCTCGTGCCGCCCTCGCTCCCCGCCGAGGGCGAGGAGTTGCCCGAGGACCCGGAGCACCCGCGCAACAAGCCGCGTCCCTTCGTCCGTTCGGAGCAGGAGAAGCGGCTGAAGTCCGCGGAGCGCGCGTACCAGCAGCTCGGCAAGGTCAACCCGCTGGCTCTCGAGGAGTTCGCGGCCCTTGAGGAGCGCCACAAGTTCCTCAGCGAGCAGTTGGAGGACCTGCGCAAGACCCGCGCCGACCTGCTTCAAGTGGTGAAGGAGGTCGACGAGCGTGTGGAGCAGGTCTTCACCGAGGCCTACCGGGACACGGCGCGCGAGTTCGAGGGCGTCTTCAGCCGGCTGTTCCCGGGCGGCGAGGGACGCCTCGTGCTGACCGACCCGGAGAACATGCTCACGACGGGTGTCGATGTCGAGGCCCGCCCGCCGGGCAAGAAGGTGAAGCGGCTCAGCCTGCTCTCGGGCGGCGAGCGGTCCCTGACCGCGGTGGCCCTCCTCGTCGCCATCTTCAAGGCGCGGCCCAGCCCGTTCTATGTGATGGACGAGGTGGAGGCGGCTCTGGACGACACCAATCTTCAGCGCCTGATCCGCATCATGCGGGAGCTCCAGGAGGCCTCGCAGCTCATCGTGATCACGCACCAGAAGCGCACGATGGAGGTCGCCGACGCGCTGTACGGCGTCTCCATGCAGGGCGACGGGGTGTCGAAGGTCATCAGCCAGCGGCTGAGCCAGGGCCAGGGAAGCCGGGGAAGCCAGGGCTCCTGACATTCCCTGACGGGTCGTCTCTTATCAGCGTTCAAGTCTTGAACACATCACGACACGCCCATGCTCAAAAATCACAGCACCCGAAGTATTGACTTCAAAACATGAAGGCATAGTCTCTGCAACGTTGCTTTTACCTTCAGGTGGTGGGCGGCGTGAAGTTGTGCGCCACTGGAATCGCATCTGAAGGGCTCGCCCCCACCCCCGGCAGCGAGGCCGGTGGCCCGAGGAGTACATGTGACCAGCAGTGCGGCACCCACGTCAGGAGCCCGGGAAGCCAGGCCCGAGCATCTGAGCCATGTCATCTTCATCGCGGCGGCAGCCGCGATGGGCGGTTTCCTCTTCGGCTACGACAGTTCCGTCATCAACGGCGCCGTCGAGGCCATTCGCGACCGGTACGACATCGGCTCTGCCGCGCTCGCCCAGGTCATCGCCATCGCCCTGATCGGCTGCGCCATCGGCGCCGCCACCGCGGGCCGGATCGCCGACCGCATCGGCCGCATCCGTTGTATGCAGATCGCGGCGGTCCTCTTCACCGTCAGCGCCGTCGGCTCGGCGCTGCCCTTCGCGATCTGGGACCTCGCCTTCTGGCGGATCATCGGCGGCTTCGCCATCGGCATGGCCTCCGTGATCGGCCCGGCGTACATCGCCGAGGTCGCCCCGCCCGCCTACCGCGGCCGGCTCGGCTCCTTCCAGCAGGGCGCCATCGTCATCGGCATCGCCATCTCGCAGCTCGTCAACTACGCGCTGCTCCAGGCCGCGGGCGGCGACCAGCGCGGCAAGCTGATGGGCCTCGAGGTCTGGCAGGTCATGCTCGGCGTGATGGTCATCCCGGCCGTCATCTACGGGCTGCTCTCCTTCGCGATCCCCGAGTCGCCGCGCTTCCTGGTCTCCGTCGGCAAGGTCGACCGCGCCAAGCAGGTACTCGAAGAGGTCGAGGGCTCGCAGGTCGACCTCGACGCCCGCGTCGCCGAGATCGAGCACGCGATGCACAGCGAGCACAAGTCCTCCTTCAAGGACCTGCTCGGCGGCAGCTTCTTCTTCAAGCCGATCGTCTGGATCGGTATCGGCCTCTCGGTCTTCCAGCAGTTCGTCGGCATCAACGTCGCGTTCTACTACTCCTCGACGCTGTGGCAGTCGGTCGGCGTCGACCCGACGGACTCGTTCTTCTACTCGTTCACGACGTCGATCATCAACATCATCGGTACCGTCATCGCGATGATCTTCGTCGACCGCATCGGTCGTAAGCCGCTGGCCCTGATCGGTTCGGTAGGCATGGTGATCGGTCTGGCCCTGGAGGCCTGGGCGTTCAGCTACGACCTGGTCGACGGCAAGCTGCCGGCGACGCAGGGCTGGGTGGCCCTGGTCGCGGCCCACTTCTTCGTCCTCTTCTTCGCCCTGTCGTGGGGTGTGGTCGTCTGGGTCTTCCTCGGCGAGATGTTCCCGAACAAGATCCGCGCCGCGGCGCTCGGTGTGGCCGCCTCGGCCCAGTGGATCGCCAACTGGGCGATCACCGCGAGCTTCCCCTCGCTGTCCGAGTGGAACCTCTCCGCGACCTACGTGATCTACACGATCTTCGCCGCGCTCTCCATCCCCTTCGTGCTCAAGTTCGTGAAGGAGACGAAGGGCAAGGCGCTGGAGGAGATGGGCTGACCCCAGCTCCTCCCCGGGACCCGGGGAGATGGATTCAAGTCCCCGCTGCCATCTCCCCGCTGCCGTCACTGCCCCGGCTCATGGACCTATGACTGGTCCTTGAGCCGGGGCAGTACGTTTTCGCAGTACAGCTGAAGGCTGCGACGGCCCTCGTCCAGGGGCATCCCGCCGGAGAGCGGATGCAGGATGTAGTTGTCGAGCCCCTGCGCCACGCACTCGTCGGGCGTGAGGATCCGGTAGACGCCCTCGGCGCGCAGCTCGTCGACCGTCGCCGCGCCCGACTTCACCGCGGACTTGATGTCGCCCGACTGCCAGGACGCGTACGTCCGCGCCTCGTGCAGGAAGTGCTCGCCGTACGTGGCCCAGGTGCGGTCCGGGTCCTCGGACAGGTGGAGGAGCGGGGTGACCTTCCCGGGCATCATGGTCCAGCCCTCGGTCCCGTACTCCTGGAGCTGTTCGTTGTAGTACGCCTCGATCTCCGGCAGATGTGCGCTCGGGAAGAACGGGAGGCCGAGCCGGGCCGCCCGGCGCGCGGCCGCCCGTGAGGAGCCGCCGACCAGGAGCAGCGGATGCGGCTGGGTGAAGGGGCGGGGCGTGACGCGGACCCGGCGCCCGCGGAAGGTGAACTCCTCGCCGGTCCAGGCCTTGAGCAGCGTTTCGAGCAGCTCGTCCTGGAGCTTGCCGCGCCGCTTCCACTCCACATCGAACTGGGCGTACTCCTCCGGCCGGTAGCCGATCCCGGAGACCGTCACCAGGCGGCCGCCGCTGACCAGGTCGAGCACGGCGATGTCCTCGGCGAGGCGCAGCGGGTCGTGCAGCGGGCCGATGATCGCGGAGACGGTGACCGCGATGCGTTTCGTGGCGCCGAGGACCGCGCCCGCGAAGGTGAAGGGCGAGGGCAGCCAGTTGTTGGCGACGCCGTGGTGCTCCTCCGTCTGCACCGTGTCGATGCCCTGCTCGTCGGCGTAGCGGGCCATCTCGACGGCCGCCTGGTAGCGGGCGGCGAGCGTTTCGGGTGTGCCGGCGGGGTCGACGAGATTGAACCGTACGACGGACACGGGCATGGAAAAGTCCCCCTCCGCGAGGCGTGGAGCCGGTTTCGTGGAGGGGGACGTTAGCTGACGGAGCGTCAGGAGGCCATGGCTTCGGCGGCCTCGGGCTCTTCCGGGGCCTTCGTGGTGTCGGCCGGCTTGGGCAGCGCCAGGTACAGCAGGCCGGAGACGACGATCGTGACGACCCAGCCCAGGCCGTACTCACCGATGAAGTTGTTCGTGGCGAGCGGTCCCGAGAACCAGGTCGACGAGGTGAAGAGCAGGCCGACGACCAGGCCGACCGCCCAGGCGGCGCACGCGGCGGGGGAGAAGCCGCCCTTGTACCAGTAGGCGCTGGTGGGGGTGGTGTCGATCAGGGCCGCGCCGTCGTAGTGCTTGCGCTTGAACATGTCCGCGCCGAAGACGCCGACCCAGGCGGAGAAGGCCACGGCGAGCAGCGAGAGGAAGGAGATGAACGAGCTCATGAAGCTCGTCGCGACCAGCATCAGGATGGCGCCGAAGACCAGCGAGATCACCGCGTTGATGGAGACGGCCCAGTGGCGCGGCACCTTGAAGCCCAGGGTCTGCGCGGTGAAGCCGGCCGAGTACATCGACATGGCGTTGATCAGCAGCATGCCGACCAGGGCGATCAGCAGATACGGCACCGCGATCCACATCGGCAGGATCTCGCCGAGGAAGGAGACCGGGTCCTGGGCGGAGGCCAGGTCCGGGGTGGAGACCGCCATCACGGAACCCATCAGGACCATCGGCAGTACGACGATGCCCGCGCCGCCGATCGAGTTCCCGATGATGCCCTTGGTGGAGGCGGTGCGCGGCAGGTAGCGGGTGAAGTCGGGGGAGGACGGGATCCAGCTGACGCCACCGGCGGCGATCATGCCGATGCCCGCGACCATCAGGGACGTCTTCCCCGCGGGCTGCCCGAAGACCTCGGACCAGTCGGTGTTGATGATCAGGTAGACGAGCACCAGGACCGAGAAGATGCCGAACAGGAACGTCGCGTACTTGTTGCACATCTGCACGACGTTGATCCCGAGGCCCGAGATCGCGAACGTCACGCACACGAACAGCAGCAGGGTGAGGATCACCAGGAAGTTGTTCTGCTTGATGCCGAACAGGATGTCCAGGACCGTGAGCACGGCGTACGCGCCGGTCACCGCGTTGATCGTCTCCCAGCCCCAGCGCGCGACCCAGATCAGCGAGCCGGGCAGCAGATTGCCGCGCTGACCGAACACCGCGCGGGACAGCGCCATGCCGGGCGCGCCACCGCGCTTGCCCGCGATGCCGATCAGGCCCACCAGGCCGTACGACACGATGGGCGCGGCGATGGCGACGATGATCGCCTGCCAGAAGTTCAGCTTGTACGTCACGACGAGGCTCGCGCCCATCGTGAGCAGCAGCACGCTGATGTTGGCGGCGACCCAGGTCGGGAAGAGTTCGCGGGTCTTGGCGGTGCGCTCGGCGTCGGGGACGGGCTCGATGCCGCGTGTCTCCAGCGCGCCTTCGGCTTCGGCGGTCTTGCTCATGCGGTGGGGTTCCGTGCCTCTCGCTCGGCCCGGCCGTGGGGGACGGAGAGCCGGTGGGGGGTGGGGTCGTGAATGCGATGGACTCTACGCGCGTTGATGCGGCGACTGCCATCGTACTTTAGTCCGAGTCCGACCCGTCAGAGCCCTTTGTCCTTTAGAGGAACGCACAAACACGGCTTCGGTCGGGCCCATGACTGATACTGGACGGGTTATGGAAACCGTCATCCTTGCTGTAGTCATCGCCGTGGTCGTGATCGGCGCGCTCGGCGGGCTCGTGATCGGCAGCCGCAAGAAGAAGCAGCTGCCCCCGTCCCCGCCGTCGGCGCCCGACATCACCACCGCCCCGCCCACCGAGCCGCACGTCGGCGAAGAGGCCGAGACGCCGCGCGACGAAGCGCGGCGCACGATCGAAGAGGTCGACCTCCCGACGGCCGAACCGACCGTCGAGGAGGAACCCGAGGCCCCGGCCGCCGCGGAGCCCGCCGCCCCCGAGGTCGAGGTTCCCGAACCCACCGCGGGCCGCCTCGTGCGGCTGCGCGCCCGCCTTTCCCGGTCGCAGAACGCGCTCGGCAAGGGCCTGCTCACCCTCCTGTCCCGCGAGCACCTGGACGAGGACACGTGGGAGGAGATCGAGGACACGCTGCTCACCGCCGACGTCGGCGTGCAGCCCACTCAGGAACTCGTCGAGAACCTCCGTGAGCGCGTCAAGGTGCTCGGCACCCGCACCCCCGACGAGCTGCGCGCGCTGCTGCGCGAGGAGCTCCTCAAGCTGCTCGTCCCCGAGTTCGACCGCACCGTGAAGACGGAGGGTCTCACCACCGAGGGCACGACCCCCGGCATCGTGATGGTCGTCGGCGTCAACGGCACCGGGAAGACCACCACCACCGGCAAGCTCGCGCGCGTGCTCGTCGCCGACGGCAAGAACGTGGTGCTCGGCGCCGCGGACACCTTCCGTGCGGCCGCCGCCGACCAGTTGCAGACGTGGGGCGAGCGGGTCGGTGCGCGCACCGTGCGCGGCCCCGAGGGCGGCGACCCGGCCTCCATCGCCTTCGACTCCGTCAAGGAGGGCATCGAGGAGGGTGCCGACGTCGTCCTCATCGACACCGCCGGGCGGCTGCACACCAAGACCGGCCTCATGGACGAGCTCGGCAAGGTCAAGCGGGTCGTGGAGAAGCACGCGCCGCTCGACGAGGTGCTGCTCGTCCTCGACGCGACGACCGGGCAGAACGGCCTGGTTCAGGCCCGCGTCTTCGCCGAGGTCGTCGACATCACGGGCATCGTGCTGACCAAGCTGGACGGTACGGCCAAGGGCGGCATCGTCGTGGCCGTGCAGCGGGAGCTGGGCGTGCCGGTCAAGCTCGTCGGTCTCGGCGAGGGTCCGGACGACCTGGCGCCGTTCGAGCCGGAGGCGTTCGTGGATGCGCTTATTGGCGAGTAGACGCTCCGCTTCGGTGCGGGAGGCCGCGGTCGGGCCGCTCTTGGTTTGAGCGGTGCGGCCGCGGCTTTTCCGTGGTCCGGTTCCTTTGTGCGCCCCCGCGGCGGAGCCGCATGTCGATGCGGCCCCGCGTCCCTTGCCGCGCCGTATTACGTGGACGGCGAACGGTGCGCCACGTAGGCCAGGGTGCCCAGCAGCAGGCGTGCCTGGGGTGGTTGGTTCGCCGTGTCCAGGGACGGGGCGCGCAGCCACGTCGTCGGGCCGAGGCCGCCGCGGTCCGAGGGCGGGGCCGTGACGTACGAGCCGGCGCCCAGCGCGTGCAGGTCGAGGGCCGCGTCGTCCCAGCCCATCCGGTAGAGCAGCGTGGGGAGTTCGGCCGCGGCGCCCGGGGCCACGAAGAAGAGGGCGCGGCCCTCGGGGGTGGCGACGACCGGGCCGAGCGGCAGGCCCATGCGCTCCAGGCGGATCAGGGCGCGGCGGCCCGCGGGCTCCGGCACGTCGATCACGTCGAAGGCCCCGCCGACCGGGAGCAGTACCGCGGCGCCGGGGAACCGGCCCCAGGATTCGGTCACTTCGTCGAGCGTGGCCCCCGCCTTCACCACGGCATCCGGATCCAGGGGGTGCGCGCCGGGGGCCGGGCAGTTCGCCTTGCCGCAGGAGCACGCGGAGCCGGCGGCGCGGGCGCCGGGCACCACGTCCCAGCCCCAGAGTCCGGTGAACTCCGCCACCGTGGTGCAGTCCGAAGCGCGGCCGGACGTGCGGCCGCGGCGACGTGAGCCGGTGCGCATCTCGCGCATGCCGCCGATCGTGAAGCCCATGCCCCCTCCAACACATCCCGTGCGCCGATGGTTACGCGGCGGAATCGGATCGTTACCCGATGCGCACGCCGCTCCGGTCGGACCGGAGCCGATTCGCATTCGGGGTGGTGCGCCCGGTGGCGCGCGCCCCCGTCCACCCTGGTCCGCCTACTTCCGGCTGTCCTATGTCAAGTGAATCGTGTGGGGCCGCCGCTGGGTTCATTCGAAGGGGTGGCGAATGGTGGCGTTTCCGTGTTCGCCCTCGCCGGAGGGGTGATCGTAGGATTACTTTCAGTGCACGAGCCCTGAGGGTGCGTGCACCCGTGGGTATGCCGGAGGCAAGTCGGTTTCCTGTTCGAGGAGTGACAACTGCCGGACGGGAAGCCTGGTTTGACGGCATCCTGGTAGGGCTTGCGGGCAAGAGTGCGGAACTCAGTGGTCGACGGGACTTCGCACACGGCGTCTTAGATGGCTTCAGGGAATGGGGGCGTTCCAGTGGGCGGCAGCGGCGGTGGCGTCACGAACGCCGAGAAGCGCCCCAACGAGCTGCTCGGTTCGTGGTTCGTGCGCAGCGGCTGGTCCAAGGGCGAGCTGGCGCGCCAAGTGAACCGACGGGCCCGGCAGTTGGGTGCGAACCACATCTCCACGGACACGTCGCGCGTGCGCCGATGGCTCGACGGGGAGAACCCGCGCGAGCCGATCCCGAGGATCCTCAGCGAGCTGTTCTCCGAGCGCTTCGGCTGCGTCGTCGCCGTCGAGGACCTCGGCCTGCGCGCCGCGCACCAGGCGCCTTCGGTGTCCGGCGTCGACCTGCCCTGGACCGCCCCCCAGACCGTGGCGCTCATCGGAGAGTTCTCGCGCAGCGACCTGATGCTCGCCCGCCGCGGTTTCCTCGGCAGCTCGCTGGCGCTCGCCGCGGGCCCCTCGCTCATCGAGCCGATGCAGCGCTGGCTGGTGCCGACGCCCGGCGGGGCGTCCGCAAGGCCGGAGCCGGAGTCGGCCACGCAGCGTCGCGGGAACCGGCTCTCGAAGCCCGAGCTGGACCTCCTGGAGTCGACCACGGTGATGTTCCGCCAGTGGGACGCCCAGTGCGGCGGCGGGCTGCGCCGCAAGGCGGTCGTCGGCCAGCTCCACGAGGTGACCGACCTGCTTCAGGAGCCGCAGCCGGAGGAGACGACGCGCCGCCTGTTCAAGGTCGCCGCCGAGCTGGCCGAGCTGGCCGGCTGGATGAGCTACGACGTGGGCCTCCAGCCCACCGCCCAGAAGTACTTCGTGCTCGCCCTGCACGCCTCCAAGGAAGCGGGCGACAAGCCGCTGGGCTCGTACGTGCTCAGCAGCATGAGCCGGCAGATGATCCACCTCGGCCGGCCCGACGACGCGCTCGAACTCATCCACCTCGCCCAGTACGGCAGCCGCGACTGCGCCAGCCCTCGCACCCAGTCCATGCTGTATGCGATGGAGGCCCGCGCGTACGCGAACATGGGGCAGCCCGGCAAGTGCAAGCGCGCCGTGCGGATGGCCGAGGACACCTTCACGGACGCGGATGACTGGGACGACCCGGATCCCGACTGGATCCGCTTCTTCTCCGAGGCCGAACTGCACGGCGAGAACAGCCACTCGTACCGGGATCTCGCCTATGTCGCGGGCCGCAGCCCCACGTACGCGTCGATGGCCGAGCCCGTCATGAAGCGTGCCGTCGAGCTGTTCGGGAAGGACGCCGAGCACCAGCGTTCGTACGCGCTGAACCTGATCGGGATGGCCACGGTGCACCTCCTTCAGAAGGAGCCCGAGCAGTCCACGGTGCTCGCGGGGCAGGCCCTGGAGATCGCCAGGAAGGTGCGCTCGGAGCGGGTCAACACCCGGATCCGCAAGACCGTCGACAACGCGACGCGGGACTTCGGTGATGTCGCCGAGGTCATCGACCTCACCGAACAGCTCGCGCTCCATCTGCCGGAGACCGCCGAAGCCGCGGTCTGAGGCGGGGAGCACCCCACAAGCCCCGGCCACGGCCACCGTCCCGCAACAGCCCGACTCGGCTCCCCTACGCCAGGTCACGCGGACGGAGGCCGTGGTCGGCCTGTTTCAGGCATTTCATTCACCCGTAACACCCGCACGCTCTTCGTCACTGCGGCGAAACATCAAGGGGCCCGAACGGAAACGGCGCTGCACCAATGTCAGGGCGCATAACCGGCCCGATGACGAGGAGACGCCGATGGCTCCAGCCATCACGCTGGCGGCAGACGCACCCACACTGTCGCCCGCCAATACAGGCTTCATGTTGATCTGTTCCGCTCTGGTGATGCTCATGACGCCGGGCCTGGCCTTCTTCTACGGAGGCATGGTCCGCGTCAAGAGCACCCTGAACATGCTGATGATGAGCTTCATCAGCCTCGGGATCGTGACGATCCTGTGGGTGCTGTACGGCTTCTCCGTCGCGTTCGGCACCGACAAGGGATCGGTCCTCGGCTGGGACGGCGACTTCGTCGGGCTCAGCGGAATCGGCCTCACCCAGCTCTGGGACGGCTACACGATCCCGATTTATGTCTTCGCCGTCTTCCAGCTGATGTTCGCGGTCATCACGCCCGCGCTGATCAGCGGCGCGCTCGCGGACCGCGTGAAGTTCAGTGCCTGGGCGCTGTTCATCGCGCTGTGGGCCACGATCGTGTACTTCCCGGTCGCGCACTGGGTGTGGGGGACCGGTGGCTGGGCCTTCGAGCTCGGAGTGATCGACTTCGCGGGCGGCACGGCCGTGCACATCAACGCCGGCGCCGCGGCGCTCGGCGTGATCCTCGTCATCGGCAAGCGCGTCGGCTTCAAGAAGGACCCGATGCGGCCGCACTCGCTGCCGTGGACGATGCTCGGCGCCGGTCTGCTGTGGTTCGGCTGGTTCGGCTTCAACGCCGGTTCCTGGCTCGGCAACGACGACGGCGTCGGCGCGCTGATGTTCGTCAACACGCAGGTCGCGACCGCCGCCGCCATGCTGGCCTGGCTGGCGTACGAGAAGATCCGGCACGGCGCGTTCACCTCGCTCGGCGCCGCCTCCGGTGCCGTCGCGGGTCTGGTCGCCATCACTCCTTCCGGTGGTTCCTGCTCGCCGCTCGGTGCCATCGCGATCGGCGCCATCGCCGGTGTGCTCTGCGCCATGGCCGTGGGCCTCAAGTACAAGTTCGGCTACGACGACTCGCTCGACGTCGTCGGCGTCCACCTGGTCGGCGGCGTCGTCGGCTCCCTGCTCATCGGCTTCTTCGCCACGGGCGGCGGCCAGTCCGACGCGGCTGGCCTGTTCTACGGCGGTGGCCTCGCCCAGTTCTGGAAGCAGTGCGCGGGCGTCGGCGGCGTCCTCGCCTACTCGCTGATCGTCTCCGCGATCCTCGCCTTCGCCCTCGACAAGACGATCGGCATGCGGGTCGACGAGGACGACGAGGTCTCCGGCATCGACCAGGCCGAGCACGCCGAGACCGCGTACGACTACAGCGGCGCGGGCGGCGGCAGCATCGCCCGCCAGGCGGCTCCCGCCCCGGCCACCCCGCAGGTTTCCCAGGACAAGAAGGTCGACGCATGAAGCTGATCACCGCCGTCGTCAAGCCGCACCGGCTCGACGAGATCAAGGAAGCGCTCCAGGCCTTCGGGGTCCAGGGCCTGACCGTGACCGAGGCCAGCGGCTACGGCCGTCAGCGCGGACACACCGAGGTCTACCGCGGCGCCGAGTACACCGTGGATCTGGTACCCAAGATCCGTATCGAGGTCCTGGTCGAGGACGACGACGCCGAGGAACTGCTCGATGTCGTGGTGAAGGCCGCTCGGACCGGCAAGATCGGAGACGGCAAGGTCTGGGCGGTCCCCGTCGAGACGGCCGTGCGGGTGCGCACCGGCGAACGCGGTCCGGACGCGCTGTAACGGACATGGACGGAAGCGGGAGCTGCCGGGTGACGAGCGTGAACGACGTACGTGCTGAAGCAGAGGATTCCGGATCCGGCGGCTATGCGGCGGCCCGGCTGCGCCTTCTCCAGGGGGAGGCGCGGTCCGGGCCGCCGCGCCGTGCCGCCCTCGCGGAACTGACCGACGACTGGCTCACCGGCCTCTTCGGCAGCGGGGCGCCGGGCATCTCGCTCGTCGCGGTCGGCGGGTACGGGCGCGGCGAGCTCTCCCCGCGCAGCGATCTCGACCTGCTCCTGCTGCACGACGGCTCGGCGGACGCCGACGCGGTCGCGGCGCTCGCCGACCGCATCTGGTACCCGGTGTGGGACCTGGGCCTCGCCCTCGACCACTCCGTCCGTACGCCGGCGCAGGCGCGCAAGACCGCGGGCGACGACCTCAAGGTGCAGCTCGGCCTGCTCGACGCCCGGCACCTCGCGGGGGACCTCGGCCTGACGGCGGGACTGCGCACCGCGGTGCTCGCGGACTGGCGCAACCAGGCGCTGAAGCGGCTGCCCGAACTCCGTGAACTGTGCGAGGAACGGGCCGAACGCCAGGGCGAGTTGCAGTTCCTCCTCGAACCGGACCTGAAGGAGGCGCGGGGCGGCCTTCGGGACGCCACCGCGCTGCGCGCCGTCGCCGCCTCCTGGCTCGCGGACGCGCCCCGCGAGGGCCTCGCGGACGCGCGCCGCCGGCTCCTCGACGTACGGGACGCCCTGCATCTGGCCACCGGGCGCGCCACCGACCGGCTCGCGCTCCAGGAGCAGGACCAAGTGGCCGCGGAACTGGGCCTGTTGGACGCCGATACGTTGCTGCGGCAGGTGTACGAGGCCGCGCGCACGGTGTCGTACGCCAGCGACGTCACCTGGCGTGAGGTGGGGCGGGTGCTCAAGTCCCGGTCCGCCAAGCCCCGTCTGCGGTCCCTGCTCGGCGGCGGGAAGTCCGTGCCGGTCGAGCGGTCGCCGCTGGCCGAGGGCGTCGTCGAGATGGAGGGGGAGGTGGTGCTCGCCCGCGCCGCCAAGCCCGATCGCGACCCGGTGCTTCCGCTGCGCGCCGCCGCCGCTGCCGCCCAGGCCGGGCTCCCGCTGTCGCTGCACGCGGTGCGCCGGATGGCGGCCGCCGCCCGGCCGCTGCCCGCGCCCTGGCCCGCCGAGGCCCGCGAACAGCTGGTCACGCTGCTCGGCGCGGGCCGCCCGACCGTCGAGGTGTGGGAGGCCCTTGAGGCCGAGGGTCTGATCACCCGGCTGATCCCGGACTGGGAGCGGGTGCGGTGCCGGCCGCAGCGCAATGCCGTGCACACCTGGACCGTCGACCGTCATCTCGTCGAAACGGCCGTGCGGGCCTCCGAGTTGACGCGCCGCGTGCACCGGCCCGACCTGCTGCTCGTCGCGGCGCTGCTGCACGACATCGGCAAGGGCTGGCCGGGGGACCACTCGGTGGCGGGCGAGATCATCGCGCGGGACGTCGCCGCCCGGATCGGCTTCGACCGGGCCGATGTCGCCGTGCTCGCCTCCCTCGTACGTCACCATCTGCTGCTCATCGAGACCGCCACGCGGCGCGACCTGGAGGACCCGGCGACCGTGCGGTCCGTCGCGGACGCGGTCGGATCGATCGGCACGCTCGAACTGCTGCACGCGCTGACCGAGGCGGACGCGCTGGCCACGGGCCCGGCCGCCTGGTCGTCCTGGCGGGGCTCGCTGGTGGCCGACCTGGTCAAGCGGGTCTCCGCGGTGCTCGCGGGGGACGAGCCGGTCGATCCGGACGACGCGGAGCCGACGGCCGAGCAGGAGCGGCTCGCGGTGGAGGCGCTGCGCACGGGTGGGCCCGTGCTCGCGCTGCGGGCGCAGACGGACGCGGTGCCGACCGAGACCGAGGGGGCCGGGGAACCGGAGCCGCTCGGTGTCGAGCTGGTGATCGCGGTGCCGGAGCAGGACGGGGTGCTTCCGGCCGTCGCCGGGGTGCTCGCGATGCACCGGCTGACCGTGCGGACGGCTGAGCTGCGGGCGCTGACACCGCCGGAGGGCGTGGAGGGGGTCGCCCTGCTCCTCGACTGGCGGGTCGCCGCCGAGTACGGCTCGCTGCCGCAGGCTGCGCGGCTGCGCGCCGATCTCGTACGGGCCCTGGACGGTTCGCTCGACATCGCGGCGCGGCTCGCCGAGCGGGACGCCGCGTATCCGCGCAGGCGTGGCGTGGTGGCGCCGCCGGCCCGGGTGACGGTGGCCTCGGCGGGCTCGCGCCGGGCGACGGTGATCGAGGTGCGGGCGCACGACGCGCCCGGTCTGCTGCACCGCATCGGGCGGGCGCTCGAGGTGGCCGGGGTGCGGGTGCGTTCGGCGCATGTGTCGACGCTGGGCGCCAACGCGGTCGACGCGTTCTACGTGGCCGGGGGCGACGGGGGGCCGCTGCCTTCGCAGGAGGCGGTGTCCGTGGCGCGGGGGGTGGAGGAGGCGCTGCGGGGGTGATCCCGCGGTTGCTTCGGTGAGCGGTCGAGCGGGGCGGGGCCGGGGTGTGCGAACCCCGGCCCCTGCCGCGTCACTTGCCGATGAAGCCGTTCGTGCGCAGGAAGTACAGCGCGGCCTGATCCGCGCTCTTGCCCTCCAGGTCGACAAGACCGTTGAGCTTGATGATGGTCTTCTCGGTGAGCGCGTCACCGAGTTCCTTCGACAGCTTCGCGAGCTGCGGGTACTTCTTCGCGGTCGCGTCGCGCACGGTCAGCGCGGCGAGCTCCGTCGTGAAGTGCCCCTTGTCGTCGTCGAGGACCTTCAGGTCGAGGGACTCCAGGCGGGCGTCCGTGGTGAACACCTCGGCGAACGTGCAGGGGCTGCCCTTCGCCACGTTCACGAAGTTCAGCGCGAACGCGTTCTGGTAGACCTGCGGCGCGGGGAACGCGAGCTTGTACGGGCTCTGCTCCATCGCCGTCAGCTCACGGTCGAGGAATTCAGAGGCCCCGCACAGCGTGGCGTCCTCCGGATGCTCCCTGGCCAGCTTCGCGAGGTCGCTGATTGAGTCGACGTCGCCGGCCCGGCCCGGGGCGTCGGCCGCGCGCGCCAGCGCGTACTGGTTGCCGAACTTCGCCGGGCCCAGCCACTTGATCTTGTGCTTCCTCAGGTCCTCTCCCGCGGTCGCCCTGAACTGGGCGGCGCTGCCCTGCACGGGTTTGTCGTGCTGGAGGAACTGGGTCCAGCCGGTACCGGAGTAGTCCCAGTACATGTCGACGTCGCCGCTCTTCAGCGCGCTGCGCGCGATCGTGGTGCCCTGAAGGCCCGTCTGGTCCTTGGTCTTCGCACCGGCCGCTTCGAGCGCGTACAGCGTGATCTTGCCGAGGATCTGCTGTTCGGTGAACTCCTTGGAGCCGACCGTGAAGTGCGCGCCCTTCAGGCCGTGCAGGTCGGGGTTCTTGGCGATCGAGCCGCCGTCGAGCTGCTTCTGGCGCGCCGTCCGCGGCAGGTCGCCGGAGGAGCCGCCGCTCGCGCCGGTGTCCGTGCAGCCGGTCAGCGCGACGCCGCCGAGCAGGGCCGCGCACAGGGCGACGGAGAACGTTCGGCGCAACCTCGCCGGTCCGCATCGCATGGGTGTTGTCACTTCTCTCAGGCCCCTTCTCACAGACCGCGCGGGCGCAGCAGGTTCTCGACGATCCCGGCGACCCAGTCCACGAGCAGCGCGAGGACGGCGACGAGCACGCTTCCGGTGATCAGGACCAGGTTCCGGCTGGAGTTGATCCCGTTCGAGATCACATCGCCGAGGCCGCCGGCCCCGATGAACGTCGCGAGCGCGACGGTGCCCACCGTGATCACCAGCGCCGTACGGATTCCGGCGAGCATCACCGGCACCGCGAGCGGCAGTTCGATCCGGCGCAGCACCTCCCACTTCGTCATCCCCATGCCGCGCGCGGACTCCAGGACCGACGGATCGACCTGCTGAAGGCCCGCGATGGTGTTGCGCAGCACCGGCAGCACCCCGTACGCGACGAACGCGATCAGGGCGATCTGCGTGACGCCGAGGCTGACGAAGGCCACCGCGAGGAGCACGATCAGGCCGAGCGAGGGCAGCGCCTGCCCGATGCTCGCGACCGCGAGGACGGGCCCCGCGAGGGGACGGGCCCAGCGGCGGGTCAGCAGCACGCCGAGCGGGACGGCGATCACCAGGATGAGGACCGTGGCGACCGCGGTCAGTTCGATGTGCGTGAGGGTCCGGCTGAGCAGGTAGTCCGCCTTCAGACTGCGCAGCTCGATCCGGTCCTTCGCCTGCCCGGAGACGTACCAGGCGAGCAGCGCGAGGACCACCGCGAGGGCGAGCGGGGTGAGGGCGAGGCGCCACAGCGGAGGCAGGACGCGGGTGCGCTCCGGGGTTGCTGCCGCGCCGGGGAGTTCGTCGACGAGTGCCTGGGTCACGGGCGGGCCCCCTGAAGCGGACCGGAGCCGTTGTCGGTGTGGATCAGTGTGCGCAGCGTGTCGAGGGTGACGACGCCGCGGTAGCGGCCCAGGTCGTCCACGACCGTCAGCGCGGACGCGTTCGCGGCGAGCATCTCGTCGAGCGCGTCGTACAGGCTGGTGTCCGGGCCGAGCGGGGAGAGCAGCGGCAGCGTCGTGCCGCCGTCGGCGGGCAGTCGGCCGGCCGGGCGGCGGTCCTCGTCGAGCAGGACCACGAACTCGCGGTCGCTGCCGGCGGCCGCCTCCTGCCGCTCCTCGGCGCTCGCCGACTCGGCGACGGTGGGCCACAGCGGTACGTCGACGTTCCCGAGCCGGGTCAGCGAGAGGCGGCGCACGGCGGCGCCCGCCCCGATGAAGTCGGTGACGAACTCGTTCGCGGGCTCGGCGAGGATCTTCTCCGGGGTGTCGTACTGGACGACGTTCCCGTGCTCGGCGAAGACGGCGATCTTGTCGCCCATCTTCACGGCCTCGTCGATGTCGTGGGTGACGAACACGATCGTCTTGCGCAGCTTGGCCTGGATCTTGAGGAACTCGTTCTGCAACGCCTCGCGATTGAGCGGGTCGATCGCGCCGAACGGCTCGTCCATGAGCATCACCTGCGGGTCGCCGCCGAGCGCGCGGGCGACGCCCACGCGCTGCTGCTGCCCGCCGGAGAGCTGCTTCGGGTAGCGGCCGCGATACGTGTCCGGGTCAAGGCCCACCATGTCGAGCAGCTCGTCCACGCGCGCGTGGACACGCTTCTTGTCCCAGCCGAGCAGGCCGGGCACGGTGGCTATGTTCTGGGCGACGGTCTGGTGCGGGAAGAGCCCGGACTGCTGGATCGCGTAGCCGATGCGGCGGCGCAGCTCGTGCACGGGGATCTTCGTGACGTCCTCGTCGGCCAGGTGGATGCGGCCGGAGGTCGGCTCGATCAGCCGGTTGATCAGCTTCATCGTCGTCGTCTTGCCGCAGCCCGAGGGCCCGACGAAGACCACGATCCGCCCCTCGGGGATCTCCAGCGACAGCTCGTCCACGGCCGGACGCGCCTGGCCGGGGTAGGACTTGGTCAGCCGGTCGAGCCGGATCATCGGGTGACCCCCTTCGGAGTGGTCAGGCGATTGAGCAGGGCGAAGAGCAGATCGAAGAGCAGCGCGAGGACGACGATGGCGAGCGCGCCCTCGAGCGTCAGATAGACGGCGAACGGGGTGCCCGCGCTGGCGAGTCCGTCGAGGATGAGCTTGCCGAGCCCCGGGCCGTTCACGGCGGCGGCGATCGCGGCGATGCCGAGCAGCATCTGCGTCGCGACCCGCAGGCCGGTGATCACCACGGGCCAGGCCAGCGGGAACTCGATGGTGGTGAGCACCTTGAGCCGGGTCATGCCCATCGCGTTCGCGGACTCGACGACGGCCGGGTCCAGTTCGCGCAGACCGACCACGGTGTTACGTATGACGGGCAGCAGCGCGTACAGCGTCAGGGCCACGACCGAAGGTCCTGTGCCCAGGCCGAGCGGCGTGATGAGCAGGCCGAACAGCGCGTAGGACGGAATCGTCAGGAGCAGCCCGGCCGCACCGAGCACGGCGGCGCGCGGTGCCCGCGTCCGGTACGTCAGGATCGCCACCGGCACCCCGATGAGCACCGCGAGGGCGAGGCCTTCGAGGACCAGCAGGATGTGCGCGAGCGTGGCGTCGAGCACATCGGTCCAGTTGCCCTGGAGGTAGTCGAAGAAGTTCACGCCGGCCTCCCTTGGGGTGCCGGGGGCCTACGCACGGGCCGCGGCGGCCGGTACGTGGAGAGGGAGGTCATCTGTGAGCTCCAGTTCACGTCAGAGGTGGGTACGGCGGTGTGCCGCACGGCTGCTGGTGGCGGTTCCGGGCACGACCGGGCACGCCCCGGCGCGGAGCCATGGAGAGGGGTGGCGTCGAAACCTGGGGGCGCCTACCCGGCCGGGCGCCACTGATGTGCACGGATTTACGGAACCGCCGGGACCGTAATTATGGCGAAGGTCCTGGTCGTGCCGGGGTGCCTGTGGAGGACATGGAGGCGTATGCCCGGGTTTTTCGTACGTGGGTGCGACCGGTGGGGCGCATCGGGACCGGGCCACTGACCACGGCAGCGCGGGCGGATACCCTGGAGAGCGACCTGTCCGTAAAGCCCCCGACCCGAGGATTCGCGACCGCCGTGTTCGACACTCTCTCCGATCGCCTCGCAGCGACATTCAAGAACCTCCGCGGCAAGGGGCGCCTCAGCGAGGCGGACATCGACGCCACGGCGCGCGAGATCCGGATCGCCCTCCTTGAAGCCGACGTGGCGCTGCCCGTCGTCCGCGCCTTCATCAAGCAGATCAAGGAGCGCGCGACCGGCGCCGAGGTCTCCCAGGCGCTGAACCCCGCCCAGCAGGTCATCAAGATCGTCAACGAGGAGCTCATCGGCATCCTCGGCGGCGAGACCCGCCGGCTGCGCTTCGCCAAGACCGGCCCGACCGTGATCATGCTCGCGGGCCTCCAGGGTGCCGGTAAGACGACCCTGGCGGGCAAGCTCGGCTTCTGGCTCAAGTCCCAGGGCCACTCGCCGCTGCTCGTCGCCTGTGACCTCCAGCGTCCGAACGCCGTGAACCAGCTGAGCGTCGTCGCCGAGCGCGCGGGTGTCGGCATCTACGCCCCCGAGCCGGGCAACGGCGTGGGCGACCCGGTGAAGGTGGCCAAGGACTCCATCGAGCACGCGAAGGCCAAGGTCTACGACGTCGTCATCGTCGACACCGCGGGACGCCTCGGCATCGACCAGGAGCTGATGCAGCAGGCCGCGGACATCCGCGACGCCGTGAAGCCGGACGAGGTCCTCTTCGTCGTCGACGCCATGATCGGTCAGGACGCGGTCAACACGGCCGAGGCCTTCCGTGACGGCGTCGGCTTCGACGGCGTGGTGCTCTCCAAGCTCGACGGTGACGCCCGCGGTGGCGCCGCCCTGTCGATCGCGCACGTCACCGGCAAGCAGATCATGTTCGCCTCCAACGGCGAGAAGCTGGACGACTTCGACGCGTTCCACCCGGACCGCATGGCGTCCCGCATCCTCGGCATGGGCGACATGCTCACGCTGATCGAGAAGGCCGAGCAGACCTTCTCGCAGCAAGAGGCCGAGAAGATGGCCTCCAAGCTGGCCTCCAAGAAGGGCCAGGACTTCACGCTCGACGACTTCCTGGCGCAGATGGAGCAGGTCAGGAAGATGGGCTCCATGTCCAAGCTGCTCGGCATGCTGCCGGGCATGGGGCAGATGAAGGACCAGATCGCCAACCTCGACGAGCGCGACGTCGACCGCACGGCGGCCATCATCAAGTCGATGACCCCGGCCGAGCGCCAGGAGCCGACGATCATCAACGGCTCGCGCCGCGCCCGTATCGCCAAGGGCTCCGGTGTCGAGGTCAGCGCGGTCAAGAACCTGGTCGAGCGGTTCTTCGAGGCCCGCAAGATGATGTCCCGCATGGCCCAGGGCGGCGGCATGCCGGGTATGCCGGGCATGCCTGGTTCGGGCGGCGGCCCCGGCCGGACGAAGAAGCAGCCGAAGAAGGCCAAGGGCAAGCAGCGCTCCGGCAACCCGATGAAGCGCAAGCAGCAGGAGCAGGAGGAGGCCGCCCGGCGCGCGGCGGCCGCCGAGGGCGGCGCCCTCGGCCTGCCCGGCGCGGGCCAGCAGGACGCCAAGGACTTCGAGCTCCCCGACGAGTTCAAGAAGTTCATGGGCTGACACGTCGGCAGCTGAACGGGTAAGGGGCGTCCGCCATGCGGGCGCCCCTTACGCATGTCCACGAGTGGCGGGCCCCCGGCAACTGTGCGGTCATGGGCGGAAGGCCTCGGGGCCGTGACCGCCTCCGAGGACGGCAGGCACCAGGAGGAGAGGCAGGCGTGGCGAACCCGGTACCCCCGCGCGATCGGACGGATCAGCCCTGGCGTTCCGAGGGCGCGCCGCCGCCTCCGCCGACTCCCGGGCCCAAGCGCAAGATGCCCGGCGGCTGGGGCGGCCTCATCCTGACGGCCCTGATCGTCTACCTCATCGCCAACCTGGTGCTGTCCTTCTTCAACGAGGGCGACGAGCCGACGGTCTCGTACACCGAGTTCAGCAAGCAGGTCGAGGCCGACAACGTCACCAAGATCTACTCCAAGGGCGACGCCATCCAGGGCGAGCTCAAGAAGGAGAAGCCCACCCCCAAGGACAGCGACAGCAAGCGCAAGAACTACACCAAGTTCACGACGCAGCGCCCGGCCTTCGCCGACGACGACCTCTGGGCCAACCTGGAGAAGCACGACGTCACGGTGACCGCCGAACCCGTCGTCCAGGAGCGCAGCTTCCTGTCCAACCTGCTCATCTCGCTCGCCCCGATGCTGCTCCTGGTCTTCCTGTGGGTGTTCATCGCGCGGCGCATGAGCCAGGGCATGGGCGGCGGCGCGGGCGGCATGCTCGGCCGCAAGCAGCCGCCCAAGCCGGTCGAGCTCGAACCCGGCAAGAAGCGCACCACGTTCGAGGACGTCGCCGGGATCGACGAGGTCGAGGGCGAGCTCAACGACGTCGTCGACTTCCTCAAGAACCCCGAGGACTACCGCACCATGGGCGCCAAGATGCCGCGCGGCGTGCTCCTCGCGGGCCCGCCCGGCACCGGCAAGACGCTGCTCGCGCGGGCGGTCGCCGGTGAGGCCGGGGTGCCGTTCTTCTCCGCCTCCGCCTCGGAGTTCATCGAGATGATCGTCGGCGTCGGCGCCTCGCGGGTGCGCGAGCTGTTCGCCGAGGCCCGCAAGGTCGCCCCGTCGATCATCTTCATCGACGAGATCGACACCATCGGCCGGGCCCGCGGCGGTGGCGGCGGCGTGGGCGGTCACGACGAGCGCGAGCAGACGCTCAACCAGATCCTCACCGAGATGGACGGCTTCACCGGCTCCGAGGGCGTCATCGTCATCGCCGCCACCAACCGCGCGGACGTCCTCGACCCGGCCCTGACCCGCCCGGGGCGCTTCGACCGGATCGTCAACGTGTCCCCGCCCGACCGCGGCGGCCGCGAGGCCATCCTCAAGATCCACACCCGGGGCATGCCGCTGTCCTCCGACGTCGACCTCGCCCAGGTCGCCCGCACGACACCGGGGATGACCGGCGCCGAACTCGCCAACCTGACCAACGAGGCCGCGCTGCTCGCCGTGAAGCGCAAGCAGAAGCAGATCAACCAGACCGACCTCTCCGAAGCGCTCGAAAAGGTCCAGCTCGGCGCCGAGCGGCCGCTGGTGATGCCCGAGGAGGAACGTCGCCGCACCGCCTTCCACGAGAGCGGCCACGCCCTCCTCGGCATGCTTCAGCCCGGCGCCGACCCCGTCCGCAAGATCACGATCGTGCCGCGCGGCCGCGCCCTCGGCGTCACGCTCTCCACCCCGGACGCCGACAAGTACGCGTACACGGAGGAGTATCTGCGCGGCCGCATCATCGGCGCCCTCGGCGGCATGGCGGCCGAACACGTCGTCTACGGAGTCATCACGACCGGCGCGGAGAACGACCTGGAGCAGGTCACCAACATCGCCCGCGGCATGGTCGCCCGCTGGGGCATGAGCGAGAAGGTCGGCCGCCTGTCCGCACTCCCGAACGACTCCCAGCAGCCGTACGGCCTCGCCGCCGCCCCCGACACCGTCAACGCGATCGACGGCGAGATGCGCCGCATCGTGGACGAGTGCTACGAGGAGGCGTGCCAGAAGCTGCGCGACAACCGGGACAAGCTCGACGCCCTCGCCGAGGCGCTCATGGCGAACGAGACGCTGGAGGAGGCGGACGCCTACCGGATCGCCGGCGTCACACGCTTCACCAAGGACTGAACGGCACGACCTCCGCGCGCAACCGGGCCCGCACGCCACACGGCGTGCGGGCCGTTCACGGCGTACGGGCTATCAGGTACCTGAACACATTGGGCATCCATACGGTCCCGTCGCCCCGCACATGCGCTTGCAGCGCCTCGGACACCTCCTTGTCGACCTGCGCCGGATCCGTCGCTCCCACCGCGGCGTCGAACAGGCCCGTCGACAGGAGGCCGCGCACCGCGCTCTCGGCGTCCGCGTACCCGAAGGGGCACGCCACCCGGCCGGAACCGTCAGGGCGCAGCCCCGCCCGCTGGGCGACCTCCTCCAGGTCGTCACGGTGCGCCGGGCGCCAACTCCCCGTGCTGCGGAGGGGGTCGGCGAGCTTCGTGGCCACCCGTAGGACGGACGACGTGGCACAGCGCTCCGGGGGACCCCAGCCGACCAGCACCACGGCGGCGCCCCGGCCCGCCAGAGGGGCCACGCTCTCCAGACGCGCGGAAAGCCCCTCGGAGTCCCCGGCCACACACCCGATCGGCCGGAAGTCGGTGATCACGCTGTACGGGGTCCCGCCGGGATCGGTCGCGGTGAGGTCGGCGGTGTCGGACCTGGTGAGCCGGACGTCCGCGGTCTCCCGCGGCCGGGACGCGTCGGACAGCAGCCGCTCCTCGGCCAGGGCGAGGAGCTCTGGGTCCGAGGGCTCGACGCCGGTCACGGCGGCGCCGCGCGAAGCCGCCATGAGGAGCGCGAGACCGGATCCGCAGTCGAGGCCGAGGAGCCGGGTGCCAGGACCGACCTCCAGGCGCTCGTACACCGCTTCGTAGAGCGGCACCAGCATCCGCTCCTGAATCTCCGCCCAGTCACGCGCGCGTGCGCACAAGTCCGTCCGCGGCGCGGGTGCCGCGTGAGGGAGGTGCCGCCGCACGAGCGTAGGTGTCATCGAAAGTGCCCCAATCCACCGAGAGATGCCGAGAGTTGTTGTCGTGCCGCCCGGCCGTTCGCGTGGCGTCCGGCCGTGTTCGCGCGCTGCTCGCACTCCCCCCGTATGCCAGAGAACTCCGCAATGTCCGCCGCGTCTAGGGGGTGTTTGGCAGGCGCGGCGACAATGCGCGTGTGCACCGTCGTGCGCCCCCGGGCGGTCATATGACGGGCGCACGCGGGTGGCCGCGGGCATACGGGCGAAAAGGATTCGAGTGCCACCCGGCCCGCGCCGTAGCATCCGCGCCATGGCCAAACCCCGCGTTCTCACGCCCCGGACGGAAGACTTTCCGCGCTGGTACCAGGACCTGATCACCAAGGCCGAACTGGCCGACAACGGTCCGGTGCGCGGCACCATGGTCATCCGACCGTACGGCTACGGCCTGTGGGAGCGGATGCAGCGGGAGATGGACGACCGCATCAAGGAGACGGGCGCGCAGAACGCGTACTTCCCGCTCCTGATCCCGCAGTCGTACCTGACCAAGGAGGCCGACCACGTCGAGGGCTTCGCGCCCGAGCTCGCCGTGGTCACGCACGGCGGCGGCAAGGAGCTGGAGGAGCCCGCCGTCGTCCGCCCCACCTCGGAGATGATCGTCAACGCCTCCTTCGCCAAGTGGGTGCAGAGCTACAGGGACCTGCCGCTGCTCATCAACCAGTGGGCCAACGTGGTCCGCTGGGAGCTGCGCCCCCGCCTCTTCCTGCGTACGACGGAGTTCCTCTGGCAGGAGGGACACACGGCGCACGCGACCTACGAAGAGGCGCGCGACTTCGCGGCGCGCATCCACCGGCACGTCTACGCGGACTTCATGGAGAACGTCCTCGCGATGGACGTCCTCCTGGGGCGCAAGACGCCCAAGGAGCGCTTCGCCGGGGCGATCAACACCCTCACCCTCGAAGGCATGATGGGCGACGGCAAGGCCCTCCAGATGGGCACGAGCCACGAGCTCGGCCAGAACTTCGCCAAGGCGTTCAACACCCGCTACCTGTCCAAGGACGGCGCGGAGGAACTGGTCTGGCAGACCTCCTGGGGCTCCACGACCCGCATGATCGGCGCCCTGGTGATGATGCACGGCGACGACAACGGGCTGCGCGTCCCGCCCCGCCTCGCGGCCACCCAGGTCGTCGTCCTCGCCGTCAAGGACGACGAGGCGGTGCTCCGCGCGGTCCGCGAAATCGGCGACCTCCTTAAGAAGGCGGGAATCCGCGTCCACGTGGACGACCGCACCGACACCCCCTTCGGGCGCCGTGCCGTCGACTGGGAGCTGAAGGGCGTGCCCGTACGCGTCGAGGTCGGGCCCCGCGACCTGGAGAACGGCACGGCGATGCTCGCCCGGCGCATCCCCGGCGGCAAGACCCCGGTCGCCCTGGAGGCGCTGGTCGCGGTGCTGCCCAAGATCCTGGAGGAGGACCAGGCGCTGCTGCTCGCGCAGTCACGGGAGCGGCGGCAGCTGCGGACGGCCGATGTGACCACGGTCGCCGAGGCCCTGGAGGCCACCGCGGAGGGCGGCTGGGCGCGCATCCCGTGGGCCACCCTCGGGGAGGCGGGCGAGAACGAACTCGCCGGGCACGGCGTCTCCGTACGGTGTCTGCTCACCCCCGAAGGGGCGGTGCCGGACGCCGATGACGCGGCCGGTAACGTCGCGGTCGTGGCACGCGCGTACTAGGCGCGTACAGGGGATCGCCCGTAAAGGCGTACATGCCACTACGCACCACCTTTGTGTGAGCTGTGCGCCTTCTCCGTACATCTGCGCACCCGTCCTCCTCGGGACGCATCAGCGGGAACTGACTGGTACGTGCAAATTATTTGGGATGCCCCGGAATAGGAACACGGAGGCACCCCGGCTCGTTGTCACGACGTGAGCACGACACCACCTGTTCTCGCCGCAGAGCTGGCAGGGGCGTGGGCCGATATTCAGCGGCACCACCCCGAGCTGCCGGATCTTGCCGCGCCCGAATCCCTGATCGGCGAGTCGTCGTCCGCATGCGGACGCGAGCTCTCCTTCGAGCGACTCCTTCACGAGGCAGTCCACGGCATCGCAGCCGCGCGCGGAATCCGCGACACATCGCGCGCCGGCCGCTACCACAACCGCAGATTCCTTGCCATTGCCGAGGAGTTGGGCCTCGACCACCCCGAGGAACCGCACCCCAGCAGCGGGTTCTCGCTGGTCACGCTCAACCCGGACGCGAAGCAGCGCTACCGGCAGACGATCGAGCGGATCCAGCGTGCCCTGAAGGCGCACACCGTGGCGACCGCCGCGGACACCAAGCGAAGCTTCCGCGGCCCCGCCGCGCGGCACGGCTCCTCCGGGGGCGGCGTCCGCGTCAAGGCGGTCTGCGACTGCGGGCGCAACGTCCGCGTCGTGCCGTCGGTGCTCGCGCAGGCCCCGATCATGTGCGGCGGCTGCGGGAAGCCGTTCCGCATCCCGGAGATCGTCGGCGTCGCGGCGGGCTGAGTTCTCGGCTCCTGGCGGGGCCCGGTGGAGCGGCCGGGGGGATTCGGCCGCTCCGGAGACGTGTGGCACAATGGCTAGCTGTACTCGACAGTCGCACAGGACCCCTCTCTCCTCCGGCTGACGCGTCCATCGGGCACTCGGGTACCGCAACCCCACGCGGCAATCTCGCCGTGCCCACCCACGTCAAGACCAGGAGACACCACACCCGTGGCAGTCAAGATCAAGCTGAAGCGTCTGGGCAAGATCCGTTCGCCTCACTACCGCATCATCGTCGCCGACTCCCGCACCCGCCGTGACGGCCGTGCGATCGAGGAGATCGGCCTGTACCACCCGGTGCAGAACCCGTCGCGCATCGAGGTCGACTCCGAGCGTGTCCAGTACTGGCTGGGTGTCGGCGCGCAGCCGACCGAGCCGGTCGCGGCCATCCTCAAGGTCACCGGTGACTGGCAGAAGTTCAAGGGTCTGCCGGCCCCGGCGCCGATGAAGGTCGCCGAGCCGAAGGCCGCCCGCCCCTCCTTCGAGGCGCTGGCCACCGAGGACGAGCCCAAGGGTGAGGCCATCACCCAGAAGAAGAAGGCTGAGAAGAAGGACGAGGCCGAGGCCCCGTCCGAGTCGACCGAGGCCTGAGCATGCTCGAGGAGGCTCTTGAGCACCTCGTGAAGGGCATCGTCGACAACCCCGACGACGTGCAGGTCGCCTCGCGCAACCTGCGCCGGGGACGCGTTCTCGAGGTCCGGGTCCACCCCGACGACCTCGGCAAGGTGATCGGCCGCAACGGCCGCACCGCGCGCGCCCTGCGTACTGTCGTGGGTGCCATCGGCGGCCGTGGTGTCCGCGTCGACCTCGTCGACGTCGACCAGGTTCGCTGAGAAAAGTTGAACACCGGCTCGGGCCGGGGAGGGCTTTCGAGCCGTCCCCGGCCCGAGTGCCATTCTGACGGACCTTGCTGGAGTCGCGGGCCCTGGCACGCACATCTGCGGCGTTGTCGTCGGTTGCCAACGCTCCGCGTTGACGCCCTCCTCCGCCTTGCAGCTGCACGCACCAGACCCCGCTCACCGGCACCGCCCGTGCACGCCGTCCGCGTCCAGCCTGGTCCGTCAGAATGGCACTAGTCGTTTGTGCCCCCTGGTGGGCTGACAGGAGAGTTTCCGACGTGCAGTTGGTAGTGGGGCGCATCGGCCGCGCCCACGGCATCAAGGGCGAGGTCACCATCGAGGTGCGCACCGACGAGCCCGAGCTGCGGCTCGGCCCCGGCGCACGGCTCGCCACCGACCCGGCCGCCACGGGGCCGCTCACCATCGAGACCGGCCGGGTGCACAGCGGCCGGCTGCTGCTGCGCTTCGAGGGCGTGAAGGACCGGACCGCGGCCGAGGCGCTGCGCAACACACTCCTGATCGCGGAGGTGGACCCCGAGGAGCTGCCCGAGGAAGAGGACGAGTTCTACGACCACCAGCTCATGGACCTCGACGTCGTCACGGTCGACGGCACCGAGGTCGGCCGGATCACGGAGATCTCGCACCTGCCCTCGCAGGACCTGTTCATCGTGGAGCGGCCCGACGGCAGCGAGGTCATGATCCCGTTCGTCGAGGAGATCGTCACCGAGATCGACCTCGAGGAGCAGAAGGCCGTCATCGACCCGCCGCCCGGCCTGATCGACGACCGCGCCGAGATCGCGTCCTCCCGCGAAGACGCCGAAGACGCGTCCTCCCGCGAAGAGGGGGACGAGTCCGCATGAGGCTCGACGTCGTCACGATCTTCCCCGAGTACCTGGAACCGCTGAACGTCTCCCTCGTCGGCAAGGCACGCGCGCGTGGGCAGCTCGACGTCCACGCGCACGACCTGCGGCAGTGGACCCACGACCGGCACAACACGGTCGACGACACGCCCTACGGCGGCGGCCCCGGCATGGTCATGAAGACCGAGCCGTGGGGCGAGTGCCTCGACGACGTGCTCGCCGAGGGGTACGAGAGCGGCGCCCAGGGGCCCGTCCTGGTCGTCCCCACGCCCTCCGGGCGCCCCTTCACCCAGGAGCTCGCGGTGGAGCTCTCCGAGCGCCCCTGGCTGGTCTTCACGCCCGCGCGCTACGAGGGCATCGACCGCCGCGTCATCGACGAGTACGCGACCCGTATGCCCGTCTACGAGGTCTCCATCGGCGACTACGTCCTCGCGGGCGGAGAGGCCGCCGTGCTCGTGATCACGGAGGCCGTGGCACGCCTGCTGCCCGGCGTCCTCGGCAACAGCGCCTCGCACGAGGACGACTCCTTCGCGCCCGGCGCCATGGCCAACCTCCTGGAGGGGCCCGTCTACACCAAGCCCCCCGAGTGGCGCGGCCGGGACATCCCCGACGTGCTGCTCAGCGGCCACCACAGCAAGATCGCGCGGTGGCGCCGCGACGAGGCGCTGCGCCGCACCACGCGCAACCGGCCCGACCTGATCGAGCGCACCGACCCCAAGGCCTTCGACAAGAAGGACCGCGAAATGCTCTCGATCCTGGGCTGGGGGCCGCGTCCCGACGGCCGATTTGGGCCGACGCCCGAGGCCGTGGAAGAATAGGCCGCTGCTGTACGTCCAGCCTGCGCCCCTGCCACAGGGGGAACGACGCTAGGCCCGACGCGATCAGCTACCGAAACTCATCATTTACCTCCCGCCGATGACCTGTGGCATCGGTGAAGAAAGCAGACGATCATGTCTCACCTGCTCGACTCCGTCGACTCCGCGTCGCTGCGCGACGACGTCCCGGCCTTCCGCCCGGGCGACACCGTCAACGTCCACGTCCGCGTCATCGAGGGCAACCGCTCCCGTGTGCAGCAGTTCAAGGGCGTAGTCATCCGCCGCCAGGGCGCCGGCGTCCGCGAGACCTTCACGGTCCGCAAGGTCTCCTTCTCCGTCGGCGTCGAGCGCACCTTCCCGGTGCACACGCCGATCGTCGAGAAGATCGAGCTCGTCACCAAGGGTGACGTCCGCCGCGCCAAGCTGTACTACCTCCGTGACCTGCGCGGCAAGGCCGCGAAGATCAAGGAGAAGCGCGAGAACTGAGCCGCTCGGCGCCCCCAGAGGGCGCCGGCGCATCTCGCCTGCGGCGTCCACAGGGCGGCCGGATAGCATCTGGCCTCGATGGACACCGAAGCACAGCACGAGGAGCGCGACCGCTCCTCCGAGCCCCATGAGAACACCTCACAGGGCGAGGAGGACCGGTCGCGCTCCTCTTTGCTGTCCGGGGTGGTCGACTGGCTGCCGGGCGGCCGCATCACCCTGGCCCTGCTGCTGTGTCTGGCGTGCCTGCTGGCCGTCAGCGTCTTTGTGATGCAGCCGTTCCAGATCCCCAGCGGCTCCATGGAGAGCACATTGAGGGTCGGGGACCGCGTTCTCGTAAATAAGTTGGCGTACCGTTTCGGTGCCGAGCCGACCCGAGGCGACGTGGTCGTCTTCGACGGCAGCGGGTACTTCGGTGAGGGCGACTACATCAAGCGCGTCGTGGGCACGGGGGGAGACCGGGTGGCCTGCTGCGACAGCAAGGGGAGGATCGAGGTGAACGGGAGGCCCGTGGACGAGCGCGCCGTGCTGCACGCCACGGACGCGCCTTCGAAGGTGCCGTTCGACATCGTGGTTCCCGAGGGCACCCTCTTCCTGCTCGGTGACCATCGCAGCGACTCCCGTGACTCCCGCGACTACTTGGGCGCGCCCGGCGGCGGCTTCGTCCCCGTGGACCAGGTGATCGGCAGGGCCGAGTGGATCGCGTGGCCGACCGGGCACTGGCACTCCTTGTCCCGTACGGACATCTACGCGCGCGTGCCCGCACCCGGCGGCGCCCATGGGTAGGCGGGGCAAATCGCGCAGCCACCGCGGCGACGAGCGGCTGCCCACCGGCAGCCGGCCCACCAGTGGCCCCGAGCAGCAGGGCAGGGCCGAGCGGCGCAAGCTCGCCCGCAAGGTGAAGCGCCGCCGCAGGCGCTCCGTGCTCAAGGAGATACCCCTCCTCATAGGCGTGGCGCTGGCCATCGCCCTCGTCCTGAAGACGTTCCTGGTGCAGGCCTTCGTCATCCCGTCGGGCTCCATGGAACAGACGATCAGGATCGGCGACCGGGTCCTGGTCGACAAGCTCACCCCCTGGTTCGGCGCGCAGGTGCAGCGCGGCGATGTCGTCGTCTTCAATGACCCGGGGAAGTGGCTCGAGCAGGAGGCCGGTCCGAAGAAGGAAGCCCCGGTCGGTGTGAAGCAGGTCAAGGAAGGTCTGACCTGGATCGGGCTGCTGCCGTCCGACAACGAACGCGACCTCATCAAGCGGGTCGTGGGTGTCGGCGGCGACACCGTGAAGTGCTGTGACACACAGGGCCGCGTCACGGTCAACGGGACACCGCTCGAGGAGCGTGCGTACATCCATCCCGGCAACGCCCCCTCGAAGTTCGACTTCTCCGTCAAGGTGCCCAAGGGGCGCCTGTTCGTGATGGGCGACCACCGCGCCAACTCCGCGGATTCCCGCTATCACCTCACCGAGGCCTTCCACGGGACGGTGTCCGAGGAGTCCGTGGTCGGGCGGGCCCGGTTCATCGGGTGGCCCATCGGTCACTGGACCTCGCTGTCGGAGCCGCCGACCTTCGCCGCCGTCGCCGACGCGCAAGGAGACGGGTCGACCGCCGCCTCAGGAACGTCGCATAGGGTGGCCTCCACGTACGGTGCCGGACCGGGCTCGAACGCTTCGGATTCGGACGGATTTATCCCCCTCCCGACCCCTGCGGAACTCCCGCTCGTTATGGGAGTGGTGGGCCTGCATCGGATACGGATCAGGCGGCGGCACGGAGTGAGGAGTGGATGTGGGGGACTTGGCGGTCGGCGCACGGTCAGGGCATGGTCCCGAAGAGGAGCCCGGGCGATCCGACGACGCGGCGGGTCCGGGTCCGACGGAGGCGGGTGACGCCTCGACGGCCGCACCCCCGCGCGAGGCGGAGTCGAGCGGCGGATCGACGAGTGGCTCCAAGAAGCAGCGTTCCTTCTGGAAGGAGCTGCCGCTCCTCATCGGCATCGCGCTGATCCTGGCGCTCGTCATCAAGACGTTCCTGGTCCAGGCGTTCTCGATCCCTTCGGCGTCGATGGAGAACACGCTGAAGATCGGCGACCGGGTCTTGGTCGACAAGCTCACCCCGTGGTTCGGTGCGGAGCCGGAGCGCGGCGAGGTCATCGTCTTCCACGACCCGGCGAGCTGGCTGGAGGGCGAGCCGACGCCCGAGCCCAACGCCGTGCAGACGGTGCTCAGTTGGGTCGGCCTGATGCCGTCGGCCAACGAGAAGGACCTCATCAAGCGCGTCGTCGGCGTCGGTGGCGACACCGTCGAGTGCAACGGCACGGGCCCGCTCAAGATCAACGGCAAGGCGCTGAACGAGCCCTACGTCTACCCGGGCAACACCCCGTGCAGCGACGACAACGCCGGTGGAACGTTCAAGGTGAAGGTCCCCGAGGGCAAAGTTTGGGTCATGGGTGACCACCGCCAGGACTCCATGGACTCCCGCTACCACCAGAACGACAAGAACGGCGGCTTCGTCCCCGTGGACAACGTCGTGGGTCGCGCCATCGTCGTAGCCTGGCCGCCCACGCACTGGTCGACGCTGCCGGTGCCGGACACCTTCGACCAGTCCGGCCTCGGCGCCGTGTCGAACGTGGCTCCGGGCGCGCTCGGACTCGCGGGCGCCGCACCACTGGTGCTGTGGCGCAGGCGCAAGATCAATCAGCGCGTTACCGAGGGGAACACCAGGGTTTCTGAGGCTGGTGGCGCCCGGTAGGGTGCCGTCCCAGATCGCCGATCTTCCGTGGTCCGCACCGTTCCGGGGCTGGTTCGACGAGATCGACTTCTCCGAACCGCGGGAGCAACTGGGATGAGCAGGACGCGTCGTACGAATGAGGGTCACGGCAAGGTCGGCAGCGCGCTGTCCGGCATAGCCGTGGCCCTCGGCTGTGTGTTGTTCCTGGGCGGGTTCGTCTGGGGCGCCATCCTGTACCAGCCGTACACCGTGCCCACCGACTCCATGGACCCGACGATCAAGGCGGGCGACCGGGTGCTCGCGGAGCGGATCGACGGCAGCGAGGTCAAGCGCGGCGACGTCGTCGTCTTCCAGGAGAACTCCTGGGGAAACGTTCCGATGGTCAAGCGTGTGGTCGGCGTCGGCGGTGACAAGATCGCCTGCTGCACGCAGAACAAGCTGACCGTGAACGGCGAGCAGATCGACGAGCCCTACCTCCCGAAGGGCGAGAGCGCCTCGCTCACCGGCATCAGGAACACGACCGTCCCGAAGGGCCGGCTCTTCCTGCTCGGTGACCACCGCGCCGACTCCCTGGACTCCAGTGCGCACATCGGCGACAGCGAGAACGGCTCGGTGGAGCGCGGCGCCGTGCAGGGCCGGGTGGACGCCCTGGCGTGGCCCATGGCCGGGATGCAGAAGCCGACCGGCTTCGAGGCGCTGCCGGGCGGCATCTCGCAGCCGGGCCCTGTGAAGACGGTGCTGGCGGCCATCGTGGCGGGCGCGGTGCTGGTGCTCGGCGGGGCGGCGTACGGGCCGATCGCGAAGCGCTCCCGGCGCTCGCGCGGCGCGTCCCCGGAGCCGGCCCGTGTCTGAACCCGGCCGCGAGCTGCGCAAGGTCGCCCGCGTCGTCCTGCTCGACCCGGAGGGGCGGATCCTGCTCCTGCACGGGCACGAGCCGGGCGACACGGCGGACGACTGGTGGTTCACGCCGGGCGGCGGCCTGGAGGGCGACGAGACGCGTGAAGAGGCCGCCCTGCGGGAACTGGCAGAGGAGACCGGCATCACCGACGTCGAACTGGGGCCTGTGCTGTGGCAGCGGATCTGCTCCTTCCCCTTCGCCGGTCGGCGCTGGGATCAGGACGAGTGGTACTTCCTGGCCCGTACGAGAACGGCCTCTGCGGAGCTGGGAGAGCTCAACGGGACGGGCCTCACCGACCTGGAGCGCCGCAGCGTGGCGGGAGCACGCTGGTGGACGTGCCGGGAACTGACCGAGGCGCATGAGACGGTGTATCCGACCAGACTCGCCGGGCTGCTGAAGCGGCTGCTCGACGAAGGTCCCCCGAGCCGGCCCGAGGTCCTCGACACGGAAATCGTCTAGAGGCGCACGAGGCTGGCGCACAATGGGGGGACGCACGGCTGAAGGGGAACATGCCATGAGCGCCGAGGACCTCGAGAAGTACGAGACCGAGATGGAGCTGAAGCTCTACCGGGAGTACCGCGACGTCGTCGGTCTGTTCAAATACGTGATCGAGACCGAACGGCGCTTTTACCTCACCAATGACTACGAGATGCAGGTCCACTCGGTCCAGGGCGAGGTGTTTTTCGAGGTGTCGATGGCGGATGCATGGGTCTGGGACATGTACAGGCCCGCTCGTTTCGTGAAACAGGTCCGTGTGCTCACGTTCAAGGACGTGAACATCGAGGAGCTGAACAAGACCGATCTGGAGCTGCCGGGCAGCTGACCCGGCCTGTGGGGGCTCGTCACGGGTGACGAGGTTTTCCACAACCCGTAGGTAGTTCACCAAGATCCACTTCTTTGCGGCCCGGGCGTCAGCGTGGGTGCCGGAGGTGGTGCCGACGTGAACGCACGGGGAGCACTGGGGAAGTACGGCGAGGATCTGGCCGCGAGGCGGCTGACCGAGGCCGGGATGACGGTGCTCGCGCGCAACTGGCGCGCGGGCAGGTCCGGCGAGATCGACATCGTGGCGCGGGACGGCGACGCGATCGTCGTGTGCGAGGTCAAGACCCGCAGCGGACCGAGCGGCGAGGCCGGGGCCTTCGAGCACCCGATGGCCGCGATCACACCGGTCAAGGCGGCGCGGCTGCGCGACCTCGCCGAGCGCTGGGTGCAGGAGCACGGGGGAGCGCCGCCCGGCGGCGTCCGCATCGACCTCGTCGGCGTACTGCTGCCGGAGCGCGGAGCGCCCCGCGTCGAGCATGTGCGAGGGGTGTCCTGATGGGCTTCGCGCGTACGTGTTCCGTGGCCCTCGTGGGAGTCGAGGGCGTCGTCGTCGAGGTGCAGGCGGACCTGGAGCCGGGAATCGCCGCGTTCACGCTGGTGGGGCTGCCGGACAAGAGCCTGGTGGAGAGCCGGGACCGCGTCAGGGCGGCGGTGGTCAACTCCGGGGGCGACTGGCCGCAGAAGAAGCTCACGGTGGGGCTGAGCCCGGCATCCGTGCCCAAAGGTGGTTCGGGTTTCGATCTCGCCGTTGCTTGTGCCGTGCTCGGTGCGGCCGAGCGGATCGACCCGAAGATCCTCGCCGACATCGTGATGATCGGGGAGCTGGGCCTGGACGGGCGGGTGCGGCCGGTACGGGGCGTGCTCCCGGCCGTGCTCGCGGCGGCCGACGCAGGCTACGAGCAGGTGGTGGTCCCCGAGTGCACGGCGGGGGAGGCGGCCCTCGTGCCGGGCGTATCGGTCCTCGGAGTGCGCAGCCTGCGCCAGCTCATCGCCGTGCTCACGGACGCGCCGGTGCCGCAGGAGGAGGCGGACGAGTCGGGGCGGCCCGATCAGCTGCTCGCCGGCCTGTGCATGCCCGGCAGCGGCGTCGGTACGGGCCTCGGCGGCTCCGCGCACGACGGGCATGGGCTCGATCTCGCGGAGGTCGTCGGGCAGCTCTCCGCCCGTACGGCGATCGAGGTCGCGGCGGCGGGCGGACACCACGTGATGCTGTCCGGGCCACCGGGCGCGGGCAAGACGATGCTGGCGGAGCGACTCCCCGCCATCCTGCCGCCGCTCACCCGTGAGGAGGCCCTGGAGGTCACGGCGATCCACTCGGTCGCGGGAATGCTGCCGCCGGGCAAATCGATGATCGACACCGCGCCGTACTGCGCACCGCACCACTCCGCGACCATGCAGTCCCTCGTCGGGGGCGGTCCTGGGGTGGCCCGGCCGGGAGCGGTGTCGCTGTCGCACCGGGGCGTCCTGTTCCTCGACGAGGCCCCGGAATTCAGCGGACAGGCGCTCGACGCCCTGCGTCAGCCCCTGGAGGCGGGACATGTGACGATCGCGCGCAGCGCCGGGGTGGTGCGGCTGCCCGCGCGGTTCCTGATGGCGCTCGCGGCGAACCCCTGCCCCTGCGGGCAGTACCGGGCGCTCGGCGGCGAGTGCGACTGCCCGCCGGCCACGGTCCGCCGCTACCAGGCGAGGCTCTCGGGTCCGCTGCTCGACCGGGTCGACCTCCGCGTCGAGGTCGAGGCCGTCACCCGCAACGAACTGGCGGGGTACGGGCCGCGGGGCGAGAGCACCCAGGTCGTCGCGGACCGGGTACGGGAGGCCAGGCAGCGGGCGGCGGCCCGGTTCGCGGACACCCCGTGGCGGACCAACAGCGAGGTGCCCGGGCACGCCCTGCGCACCCGCTGGCCGGCCGCGCCCGGGGCCCTCGACGAGGCGGAGCTCGACCTGGAGCGCGGCTTCCTCACCGCGCGGGGGCTCGACCGGGTGCTGCGGGTGGCCTGGACGGTGGCCGACCTCGCCGGGCGGGACCGCCCGTTCGCCCAGGACGTGGCGCTCGCGCTGCAACTGCGGACCGGGATCTCGCGCGGGGTGCCGATGACGATCGGGGCGGGTTCGTGACCGGGGGCGGGGCCTTGCGGGCCGGTGCTCCGGGCGGGGCGGTACCGAGGGAGGGCGGGGCGTGATGGGCGGGGGAGGTGGCGACGACGTGCGGCTCGCGCGGGTGCGGCTCACGCGGATCGTGGAGCCCGGCTGGGAAGTGGCTGGGCGGTGGCTGCGGGAGTTCGGAGCCGTGGAGACGGTGCGGCGCATCGAGGCGGGCGGGACCGAGGAGCCGCTGCCCGGGGCGCGGGAGGGACGCTGGGCGGGGCTCGTCGCGCGGGCCGCGGACGCGCCGCCTGCCGAGCGGGATCTGGAGCGGGCGGCGGCGGCCGGGGCGCGGTTCGTGTGCCCGGGGGACGCCGAGTGGCCGGGACAGTTGGACGACCTGGGGGACGGGCGGCCGGTGGGGCTCTGGGTGCGGGGCGGGCCCAGCCTGCGGATGTGGGCGCTGCGCTCGGTGGCCGTGGTGGGCGCGCGGGCCTGCACGGACTACGGGGTGCGGATGGGCGCGAGCCTCGGGGCCGGGCTCGCCGAGCGGGGCTGGGTCGTGGTCTCGGGCGGGGCCTACGGGGTCGACGCGGCCGCGCACCGCGGGGCACTGGGAGCGGCCGGGGCGACGGTGGCCGTGCTCGCCTGCGGCATCGACCGGATCTATCCGCGGGGGCACACGCAGTTGATCGACCGGGTCGCGGAACAGGGACTCGTGATCGGGGAGTTGCCGCCCGGGGACCATCCGACGCCCAGCCGGTTCATCCTCAGGAACCGGGTGATCGCCGCGCTCACCAGAGGGACCGTCGTGGTCGAGGCGGCCTATCGCAGCGGCGCGCTGGGCACGGTCCGTTGGGCGCAGCGCCTCGGGCGGCACGCGATGGGCGTGCCAGGGCCCGTGACCAGCGGCGTCTCCGCGGGAGTGCATGAACTGCTGCGCAAGGACGCGGTGCTTGTGACCGACGCGGCGGAAGTCGTCGAGCTGGTCGGGGACATGGGCGAGCTCGCGCCCGAGCGCCGCGGGCCGGTGCTGCCCCGCGATCTGCTGCCACCCGAAGCGGCGCGGGTGCTCGCCGCGCTTCCCGCGCGCGGCTTGTGCAGCGTCGCCGAGGCGGCCCGCGGGGCGGGGACGGCCGAGGACGAGACGATCGGGAGGCTGTACGAACTGCGCTCTTTGGGGTTCGTCGAACGACACGGCGTCGGCTGGCAGTTGACACGCCAGGCGATCGAATCGGTCTTTCCCGGAGGGGAGGTGCGGTGACGCGGTGCGTTGCGCCGTCCGGATGACCCCCCGATGACCTTGGCAATTCCGGCAGTTGGCGCTCCGCGCCGGTCGGACGGTGCGACGGAACCGGCCACGCGAGTCGACGAAGGGAACGTATCTGCGCAACGGTGATCTCCCACCCTTCGCACACTGCGACGCTCCAGTCACGCTACGCTCACCAGGATCCGGGTTCGTCCCCTCCATCCGGAATCAGGTGGGTAGCTCGGGTACCAGTCATCACCAGACGGGCAACACGGCATCTTCACAGGCAGAGCGATCACAGCGACCAGTACGTCAAGCACCTTCGGGTTCCTGGGTACGCAGCAGCAGAACGGCACAAGGCGGCGCATGCCACAACACACCTCCGGGTCCGACCGGGCGGCGGTACCCCCCGTCGCGCGCGGCTCCAGCGTGCGGCCTCCGGCTCCCTCCTCCCTCGAGGAGCTGTGGAGGTCGTACAAGGAGACGGGTGACGAGCGGCTGCGCGAGCAGCTGATCCTGCACTACTCGCCGCTGGTGAAGTACGTGGCGGGCCGGGTCAGCGTGGGGCTGCCGCCCAATGTGGAGCAGGCGGACTTCGTCTCGTCGGGGGTCTTCGGGCTCATCGACGCGATCGAGAAGTTCGACATCGAGCGGGAGATCAAGTTCGAGACGTACGCGATCACCCGTATTCGCGGGGCGATGATCGACGAACTGCGCGCGCTCGACTGGATTCCCCGCTCCGTGCGGCAGAAGGCGCGCAACGTCGAGCGCGCCTACGCCACCCTCGAGGCCCAGCTGCGGCGCACTCCCTCGGAGAGCGAGGTCGCCGCCGAGATGGGGGTCGCGCTCGAGGAACTGCATGCGGTTTTCAGCCAGTTGTCGCTGGCCAACGTGGTGGCGCTGGAGGAGCTGCTGCACGTCGGGGGCGAGGGAGGCGGGGACCGGCTCAGCGTCCTGGACACGCTCGAGGACCATGCCGCGGACAACCCGGTGGAGGTCGCGGAGGACCGGGAGCTGCGTCGATTCCTGGCGCGGGCGATCAATACGCTGCCGGAGCGCGAGAAGACCGTCGTGACGCTCTACTACTACGAAGGCCTGACGCTGGCCGAGATCGGCAACGTGCTCGGGGTCACGGAGAGCCGGGTCAGCCAGATCCACACGAAGTCCGTGCTCCAGCTGCGGGCGAAGCTCGCGAGTTTCGGGCGCTGACGGGGCGTGCGGCCGAGCCGGCAGGCGAATCGTGCCTGCCGCGGGTGCGACTCCGGCCGGGGCCTGAGGCCCCGGCGGCTCCCGTCGCGGGCCGCATCTTCGTAAAGTGGAGACGTGCCTAGGATTCGAGCGGCCTCTGTGGCCGAGCACCGGTCGATGCAGCGCGGCGCCCTTCTGGACGCGGCGCGTTCCCTGCTGTCCGAGGGTGGGACGGACGCGCTGACGTTTCCCGCGCTCGCGGAGCGGACGGGGCTCGCGCGCTCGTCCGTCTATGAGTACTTCAAGTCGCGCGCGGCCGTGGTCGAGGAGCTGTGCGCGGTCGACTTCCCGGTGTGGGCCGCCGAGGTCGAGGCCGGGATGGCGCGGGCCGGTACGCCCGAGGGCAAGGTCGAGGCGTATGTGCGGGAGCAGTTGGCGCTGGTGGGGGACCGGCGGCACCGGGCCGTCGTCGCCATCTCCGCGAGTGAGCTGGACGCCGGGGCGCGGGAGAAGATCCGGGCCGCGCACGGTGGGCTGGTCGCGATGATCGTCGAGGCGCTCGAGCAGATGGGGCATGCGCAGCCGCGGCTCGCGGCGATGCTGCTTCAGGGCGTGGTGGACGCGGCCGTGCGCAGGATCGAGCTGGGGGCCGCGGAGGAGCCCGGCGTGATCGTGGACGCGGCCGTGGGGATGGCTCTGCGGGGCGTCCGCGGCTGAGTCCGTCCCGGGGCCCGGCGGTCGTGTTGCGCGGCACCGGGGTTCTTTAGCTGTACCGGGGGCGGCGCCTGTCGTCCTGGGCGCGCGGCACCGGGGTGCCGCCTTGCCCACCCTGCCGCCCAAGGCGGCAGATTGCCCAAGGCGGGGGCGGCTGGCCGAAATGGGTGGGGCGGCGTTCTGGTGGCGGATTGCCCGAGGTGGGGGCGGCCGGCCGTCACAGGTGAGGCGGCGTTCACGCGGCCGGTTCCCCAAGGCGAAGCGGGTCACAGGTCCCACGTCCATCCCCACCCCCACACCGGAAGCAGCCTCGATGGGCGGCCGCGGAGGGTCGATGGGGCCAGCAAGGACAAGGGGTCCAGGTACTCCGTGGCTCGGCGAAGGCCCCAGTGGAGGCAGGACCGGGATGCGGGTGGGCAGTGGTCCGTGGGGAGTTGGAGGGTGGCCACCGGTTCGCCGGCCGTGACCTTGGCGCCCCGTTTCACCAGCGGTGTCACCGGTTCGTACGTCGTGCGCAGAGGTGGCTCCCCGGTGTCCGAGAGCGCGACGGAGAGCACGCCTCTGCCCGCGACCTCGCCCGCGAAGGAGACCCGTCCGTCGGACACCGCGCGTACGGGAGCGCCGATCGGGGCCGCCAGGTCGACGCCGCGATGGCCGGGGCCGTAGGGCGAAGCCGGTGGGGCCCAGGGCCGGACCACCCGTGGCCGCTCGCCCACCGGCCAGAAGCGGGCGTCCCCCGCCCAGGCCGTGGGTCCCAGCACCGCGAGGAGCGCACCCGCCATCATCACCGTGAGTAATTTCCGCATGGCGCTCAGGTTCCTCCGCGGTGCGCCGGCGCAGGGATCATGGCCGGGAAACGTGGACTACCGAGCGGTTGTGGACAGCGGCGTCACCCGGTACCTCGCGGGTCCCGTACACTTCATGTGGCGATCCGGCCCACCGGATCGACTTCGCACGCCCCGACACCGGGCCTCACAGGCTTCGTGTCAGTGGCCTATCGGTCCCGTACGACCGTCTCGCAAGAGCGCGAGCGTACGCGGCAGGCACACGCAGTGGGCGTCAGGAAACAACCGAGAAAACACAAGGAGTACGGCCATGGCCGTCGTCACGATGCGGGAGCTGCTGGAAAGCGGCGTCCACTTCGGTCACCAGACCCGTCGTTGGAACCCGAAGATGAAGCGCTTCATCTTCACGGAGCGCAACGGCATCTACATCATCGACCTTCTCCAGTCGCTGTCGTACATCGACCGCGCCTACGAGTTCGTCAAGGAGACCGTCGCCCACGGTGGCACGGTCATGTTCGTCGGCACGAAGAAGCAGGCGCAGGAGGCCATCGCCGAGCAGGCGACCCGCGTCGGCATGCCCTACGTGAACCAGCGCTGGCTGGGCGGCATGCTCACCAACTTCTCGACCGTCTACAAGCGTCTGCAGCGCCTCAAGGAGCTCGAGCAGATCGACTTCGAGGACGTCGCCGCGTCCGGTCTCACCAAGAAGGAGCTTCTCGTGCTCTCGCGCGAGAAGGCCAAGCTGGAGAAGACCCTCGGTGGTATCCGCGAGATGTCCAAGGTGCCCAGCGCCGTCTGGATCGTGGACACCAAGAAGGAGCACATCGCTGTCGGCGAGGCCCGGAAGCTCAACATCCCGGTCGTCGCGATCCTCGACACGAACTGTGACCCCGACGAGGTCGACTACAAGATCCCGGGCAACGACGACGCGATCCGCTCCGTCACCCTGCTCACCCGCGTGATCGCCGACGCCGTCGCCGAGGGCCTCATCGCCCGCTCCGGCGTGGCCACGGGCGACCAGAAGCCGGGCGAGAAGGCCGCCGGCGAGCCCCTCGCCGAGTGGGAGCGCGACCTGCTCGAGGGCGAGAAGAAGGCCGACGACAAGGCTGAGGCCAAGCCCGCCGACGCCGAGGAGAAGGCTGAGGAGGCCCCGGCCGCCGAGGCTGCCGCCCCCGCCGAGGCCCCGGCTGAGGCCCCCGTCGAGGCCCCGGCCGCGGACGCCGAGAAGGCCTGACCCGTACGGGATTCGGTTTCATGAGGTGACGGCGGGGGTCGACTGCGGCCCCCGCCTTCACCCGTAACCGTCACCTTCGTTCTCACACTGCTTCAGACTTCGTAGAGAGAAAACCAGGATCATGGCGAACTACACCGCCGCTGACGTCAAGAAGCTCCGCGAGCTCACCGGCGTCGGCATGATGGACTGCAAGAAGGCGCTCGACGAGGCCGACGGCGACGTCGACAAGGCCGTTGAGGCCCTGCGCATCAAGGGCCAGAAGGGCGTCGCCAAGCGCGAGGGCCGCTCCGCCGAGAACGGTGCCGTTGTCTCCCTCATCGCCGACGACAACACCTCCGGTGTCATCGTCGAGCTGAAGTGCGAGACGGACTTCGTCGCCAAGGGCGAGAAGTTCCAGGCCGTCGCGAACCAGCTGGCCGCGCACGTCGCCAAGACGAGCCCCGCGGACCTCGAGGCGCTGCTCGCCTCCGAGATCGAGGCCGGCAAGACCGTCCAGGCCTTCGTCGACGAGGCGAACGCCCAGCTCGGCGAGAAGATCGTCCTGGACCGCTTCGCGCAGTTCTCCGGCGCCTACGTCTCCGCGTACATGCACCGCACCATGCCCGACCTGCCCCCGCAGATCGGTGTCCTGGTCGAGCTGGACAAGGCCGACGCCGAGCTGGCCAAGGGCATCGCGCAGCACATCGCCGCCTTCGCGCCGAAGTACCTCTCCCGCGAGGACGTCCCGGCCGAGGTCGTCGAGTCCGAGCGTCGCGTCGCCGAGGAGACCACCCGCGCCGAGGGCAAGCCGGAGGCCGCGCTCCCGAAGATCGTCGAGGGTCGCGTCAACGGCTTCTTCAAGGAGGCCACGCTGCTCGGCCAGCCGTACGCCCTCGACAACAAGAAGTCCGTCGAGAAGGTCCTCCAGGAGGCCGGTGTCACCCTGAAGCGCTTCGCGCGCATCAAGGTCGGCATCTGAGTCCGTACCGCGCCAGACGCGAGACCCCGCTAGGGTCGACAGCAGTCGTCCGGGAACGCACCGGGCGACCGCAGTTGTGACGAGGAGGCCATTGCCGCGCATGGGATGCGAACCACCCCACCGGCAATGGCCTTCTTCGTATGTGTGCCAAGTAAAAGAGGCGAGAATCCCATGACCACCACCCAGGCCGACACTGCCGATAAAGGCGACAAGAGCGACGACGACAAAGTCGCGGGGCGCTTTCTGCTGAAGCTTTCCGGTGAGGCGTTCGCCGGGGGCGGGGGTCTGGGCGTCGACCCCGACGTGGTGCACGCCATCGCCCGGGAGATCGCGGCCGTCGTACGCGAGGGCTGGCAGATCGCCGTCGTCATCGGCGGCGGCAACTTCTTCCGCGGCGCGGAGCTCCAGCAGCGCGGCATGGACCGCGCCCGCTCCGACTACATGGGCATGCTCGGCACGGTCATGAACTGCCTGGCCCTCCAGGACTTCCTGGAGAAGGAGGGCATCGACTGCCGCGTGCAGACCGCCATCACCATGGGGCAGGTGGCGGAGCCGTACATCCCGCTGCGCGCCGTACGGCACCTGGAGAAGGGCCGCGTCGTCATCTTCGGCGCCGGTATGGGCATGCCGTACTTCTCCACCGACACGACCGCCGCGCAGCGCGCCCTGGAGATCGACGCCGAGGCGATGCTCATGGGCAAGAACGGTGTCGACGGCGTCTACGACTCGGACCCGAAGACCAACCCCGGGGCCGTGAAGTTCGACGCGCTCAGCTATGGCGAGGTCATCACCCGTGACCTGAAGGTCGCCGACATGACCGCGATCACCCTGTGCCGCGACAACAAGCTGCCGATCCTCGTCTTCGAGCTCATCACGTCGGGCAATATCGCCCGTGCCGTCAAGGGTGAGAAGATCGGGACCCTCGTGGGCGAACAGGGCACCCGAGCCTGACCCCTCCTGTCTCCCGGGAGCCCCGTGTCCCTGCGGGTCCCCGGGGGATGGACAATGTCCTGCCGGTCGGACACCGTGCAGGAAAGACACGCGACGCAGCCGACCGCGCCCCCGTGCCCGGCCGGGCCTCACTCAAGACACGCAGGAGCAAGTGGTGATCGAAGAGACCCTCCTCGAGGCCGAGGAGAAGATGGAGAAGGCCGTCGTCGTCGCCAAGGAGGACTTCGCCGCGATCCGCACGGGACGTGCGCACCCGGCGATGTTCAACAAGATCGTGGCCGACTACTACGGCGCGCTGACGCCGATCAACCAGCTGGCCTCGTTCTCGGTGCCCGAGCCGCGGATGGCCGTGGTGACCCCGTTCGACAAGAGCGCGCTGCGCAACATCGAGCAGGCGATCCGCGACTCCGACCTCGGCGTCAACCCGAGCAATGACGGCAGCATCATCCGGGTGGTCTTCCCGGAGCTGACCGAGGAGCGCCGCAAGGAGTACATCAAGGTCGCCAAGGCCAAGGCCGAGGACGCCAAGGTCTCGATCCGCTCCGTGCGCCGCAAGGCCAAGGACACGATCGACAAGGCGATCAAGGACGGCGACATCGGCGAGGACGAGGGCCGCCGCGGCGAGAAGGAACTGGACGACACCACCACGAAGTACGTGGCCCAGGTCGACGAGCTGCTCAAGCACAAGGAAGCCGAGCTGCTCGAAGTCTGAGCCAGCGCGGAAGATCGAGGTTCGAGGAATCCGTGAACGACTCTTCCTGGGGTGCGCCGACCGGGCCCGGACAATGGGGCCCGACCGACGGCCAAGGGTCCGCCCCTGGTCAGGGGCCCGCGTACGGGCAGGTGCCGGCGTACGGCCAAGAGCCGTCGTACAACCAAGGACCGGCGTACGACCACGGGCGCGCTCCGGCGGGTCCCGCGTACGAACGGCACGCGGTCGATGAGACTCGGCCCATGCCCATCGTGCCCGATATGCCTGATACGCCTTCTGGTGACGGAAGGGGCGACGACCAGGACGACCGGGGGGCCGCTCGGCTGAGTGGTCCCCTGTTCCGCGACGAGACGCCTCGGCAGCCGGAGCCGGACGAACGGCCCGCGGAGCCCGCCGGGTCCTCGGCGCCCTCGCGGCCCGAACCGCCCAAGAAGAAGAGCGCGGGCCGGGACCTCGGGGCCGCCATAGGCGTCGGTGTCGGGCTCGGTGCGGTGATCATCGCTTCGCTCTTCATCGTCAAGGCCGTGTTCGTCGGCGTCATCGCGGTGGCGGTCGTCGTCGGACTGTGGGAGCTGACCTCGCGGCTCGAGGAGCGCAAGGGCATCAAGGCGCCGCTCGTGCCGCTCGCCGTCGGCGGCGCGGCCATGGTGGTGGCCGGGTACGTACGGGGCGCCGAGGGCGCCTGGGTGGCAATGGCGCTGACCGCGCTCGCCGTCCTCGTGTGGCGGATGACCGAGCCGCCCGAGGGATACCTGAAGGACGTCACGGCGGGGGTCTTCGCGGCCTTCTACGTGCCGTTCCTCGCGACCTTCGTGGCGATGATGCTCACCGCGGACGACGGGGCGTGGCGCGTGCTCACGTTCCTGATCCTGACGGTCGTCAGCGACACCGGGGCGTACGCGGTCGGCTGGCGCTTCGGCAAGCACAAGCTCGCGCCGCGCATCAGCCCCGGCAAGACCCGCGAGGGCCTGGTGGGCGCCGCCTCGTTCGCCATGGTGGCGGGCGTGCTGTGCATGCAGTTCCTGGTGGACGACGGCACGTGGTGGCAGGGCCTCGTCATGGGCGCCCTCGTCGCGGCCAGCGCGACCCTCGGCGACCTCGGCGAGTCCATGATCAAGCGGGACCTCGGGATCAAGGACATGGGGACGCTGCTGCCGGGGCACGGCGGCATCATGGACCGCCTCGACTCCCTGCTGCCGACCGCTCCGGTCGTCTGGCTGCTTCTGGTGCTGTTCGTCGGTTCCTGAAGAACGCCCACGTGAGAGCCCCTGTCCGTAACCGGACGGGGGCTCTTCGTATATACCTCCACGAGACTTGTGAAGACCTGTTCACGAAGGTGGTCGGGTTCGTTGAGGGGGGCTTGCGTGCGTTCTTTACGCTGAAGTAACAACGTGCCTCATGAACATCTTCGGCCGCAGCTTCTCCTCCCGACGCGCAGAGGGATCCGCTGCTCCGGGTGCCGCCGGCACCGCAGTCCTGCCCGACCCGGCCGGCCACGACCCCTCCATGGCGGCGCTCACCGGCTCCTGGATGGTCGACCCCGCACACAGCAGGATCGGGTTCTCCGTCCGGCACGCCATGGTGACGACCGTGCGCGGCGCCTTCACGGATTACCAGAGCCGCCTCTACTTCGACGGCAACGATCCGTCCCGCTCCTCCGCCGAGCTCGTCCTCGCCACGGCGAGCGTCGACACCGGTGTCGAGCAGCGGGACGCCCACGTGGTGGGCCGGGACTTCCTGAACGCCTCCCAGTACCCGCGGATGACCTTCAAGAGCACCGCCGTGGAGCTGGTGGGCGACGATGTCTACCGGATGCACGGCGACCTCACCATCAAGGGCGTGGCCCGTCCCGTCGTCCTCGAACTCACCTACATCGGCTTCGTCACGGACGCCTTCGGCGACGAACGCGTCGGCTTCGACGGCACCACCACCATCAACCGCACCGACTGGGGCCTCACGTACAACGCCCGCCTGGCCCAGGGCGGCAACATGGTCAGCGAAAAGGTCCGCCTCCAGTTCGACATCGCAGCGATCCGCACGCCGTCGGCTCCCTGATGCCGCGGGTGCCCGGGGCACGCGTCGAGCTCTGCGACACGGCTCGGCCCGCCTGAGGCCGGAGAGCGGCTCGCTGAGCTCCAGCCACCGAGCAGCCCTCTATCAGCGACTCTGTCGCCGGTAGGGGGCTGCTCCGCTGTGTGTGGCCGGTAGTACGACACGATCTTCGCGATACGCTCCAGGTCGGCCACGGATGCATCGCGCCGAAGGCCCGGCCGACGCCGGGACCGAAAGGCCGGCCGTCCCTCACCGATGAATCCGTAGATCACTTCACATCACCGCCGGGAGAACCCGTGACCGACAGCAAGAACATCAACAACCCAGTGGGCCAGGGCGGCGGCCAGCGCAAGAAGCAGTCCCGCGCCGAACGCCAGAACAACGGCCCGCACCGCAACGCGGACCGCCGCCACGCAGCGGACCAGAAGGCGGAACTGGTGCGCAAGATGCGAGAGAAGACAGGCGCAGCCGAGGGCACGGGGCAGTCGGACGACGACACCGCCCCCACACAGAGCTGACGCACCACGGGCCGCCCAAGGCCGCCCAACAGCGACCAACGGCGACCGCCAGTGACGGGCGTCCCAGGCGACGGCCCCGGGGCACCCCCGCGCATCCGCGGCACAAAAAGGCCCCAACCTGCGTGGTTGGCACGGATCAGGGGCCTGTTTGGCTTACTGGGCTGTGTCTGGGGCCGTCTGCCTCGGAAGGCGTTGGCAGGAACACCCGGTCGACAGCGTTGCGCGTGCGCTCCTGACTCGACGGCATCAAGTGCGCGTACACGCGGAGCGTCAGCGCTGGGTCTGTGTGACCGAGGTACGGGCGTTCAGGAGGACGGACGCGTAGAAGTGCCTGAGTGCGTACATGCCGTGCTCGCGGACCGAGACGTACCTCCCGTCGGGTCCGGCGCCCGGGATGAGGCCAGCGAGCGCCAGAGCAGGCTTCCAGGCATGGGTGTTGAAGTTGCTGCGCCACACGATCCCGTTCGCGGCGTTCGTGAACAGGAGATGGATGGGCCGTCACCTCCGTAGCCGGAGTGGTGGTCCGCGATGACGGCCGACTGCTGGCCATCCGCCGAGCGGACAACGGCACGTGGGAACTTCCCGGCGGCGTGCTCGAACTCGAGGAGACCCCGGAGGCAGGCGTACGCCGAGAGGTCTGGGAAGAGACCGGCATCCACGTCGAGGTGGACGAGCTGACCGGCGTCTACAAGAACACCACCCGGGGCGTCGTGGCCCTGGTGTTCCGCTGCAAGCCCGCGGGCGGTGAGGAGCGCACGTCGGACGAGTCCACGGCCGTGGAGTGGCTGACGCCCGACGAGGTCAGCGAGTACATGTCCGAGGTTTACTCGATCCGGCTCCTGGACGCCCTCGACGGGGCGGGCCCGCATGTCCGAAGCCATGACGGTAAGCGCCTGATGCCAGCGCGATAGAGCTTTCCCTACTTCATCAAGACCGGCTGCGCTCCGCTCCGCCGGGCGCGCTTCTCGGCTCCGCTGCCCTTCGCGCTCATGCCTTCGGCCCGCGCTACGGGCGCTGCACCGACGCGCGCCCACATGGTTGGGGGCCGGGGCTTGAAGTGGGTGACCGCGCTGCTCAACTCGCCTTCAAAGACGATGCCTCCGGCGGGGGATCGGCCGGCACCGGGAGCCGGGGAAACGCTGCCGGGTGCAGGTCCGTGGGTGGTTGCGAGGGCTCCCATCCCGTCCACCGTCGACCCAGGCAAAGCCGAGCAGACGTGGCCCCTGGTGTCCAGGTCGTTCGTACAGCGGCGCGCTCCACCTGGACACCAGGGGCCACGCCCGCTCCACTGCGTGTGGGTCGACGGCGGACGGGATGGGAGCTGGGGTTGGGTGGTGGGCTGCGGCGATGAGGCGGGGTGGAGGTTGCTCCAATTTACCCTCCGCCCGAAGTCGCTCCGCCTACATTGTTGTCCATCCAGCGCGGAGAAATCTCGATATGTTTAGTACATGCGTTGAGATTCGAGAGAGTCGGGGAATTAATGTACGAAGGTCGACCGAAGACGCCGTCCGAGGTTAAGAGGAAGCTACGTCAACATGCCCGTTTTGGCTGCTGTAGATGTGGGCTACCGATCTATCAGTATCACCACATCGTTCCGTACAGCGAGGAGCAGCATTTTCGAGTAGAGGACATGATGCTCCTCTGTCCTTTGTGTCATGACATGGCGACGAAAGGGGTTTTCAGTGACGCTCAACAGCGGGAAATACAGAATGCTCCCTTTAATGTACGGAAGGGGCTGGCAGGTGGAATGTTGCATACCAGTCAAAAGTACTGTGCCGTGCTGGCTGGTGGCGTGTTGCTGGTAGGCGAAGGGCCGGTGATCCTTGCGGACGGGGAGTCGCTCTTGGCCCTTGCCCCGGACGAGGGTGGGCATGTGCGGTTGTCGATAACCTTGCGAGACGAGGGCGGGAACCTGCTTGCCCTAGTTCAAGATAATGAATGGATTTCGGGCGATGCGACAGTCTGGGATATGGAATCAGATCATCAGAAGCTAGTCGTTCGATCTGCCGCCAACCGGGTGGCGCTGAATCTGAACGTGAAGGGTGAACCGGCTCATCTTCGGGCTAAATTCTGGCACGCTGGCTACATGGTTGATTTGCGTGGTATTGGTATCCGTATTAATGGGGTGGACGCTGGACAGGAGCTAGCGGAGGGGCTCGCATTCGCTGGTATGGCCCTTGACCTCAACACCGAAATGCGGCGCGTCCAGCTCGTGCCGCAGCTTGAAAATGCCCTTCTGGTAAGCGAGCCCGACCCCTTGAGGCGGCTAACAAAGACCGTGGAAGCGTGGAAGCGACTCAAAGGTGAAATGTCCAGCTCGGAGAGGCAGGGCTGACGGGAGCTGGGCCGTCCCTGGGCCGTCCGAGGCCGCTCAGCAGTGACCAACGGCGACCGCCAGTGACAGGTGTCCCACACGACGACCGCAGGTCACCCCCATTCGTCTGCGACACTGGTAACGCTATGCCTAAGCCCGGAGAACTCACGTTCGTCGCCCCCCGCGGAGCCAAGAAGCCGCCGCGGCACCTTGCTGATCTTTCGCCTGCTGAGCGGAAGGAAGCCGTTGCCGCGATCGGTGAGAAGCCGTTTCGCGCCAAGCAGCTCTCGCAGCACTACTTCGCGCGGTTCGCGCACGACCCCGCGGAGTGGACCGACATCCCCGCGGGATCGCGCGAGAAGCTGCGGCAGGCGTTGCTGCCGGAGCTGATGACCGTTGTGCGGCATCTGTCGACCGACAACGACACGACGCGCAAGACGCTGTGGAAGCTGTTCGACGGGACGCTCGTCGAGTCCGTGCTGATGCGGTATCCGGATCGCGTGACGATGTGCATCTCGTCGCAGGCCGGATGTGGGATGAACTGTCCCTTCTGTGCCACGGGGCAGGCCGGGCTCGACCGGAATCTGTCGACCGGTGAGATCGTGCATCAGATCGTCGATGGGATGAGGGCTCTCCGGGACGGGGAGATTCCCGGGGGTCCTGCCCGGCTCAGCAACATCGTGTTCATGGGCATGGGCGAGCCGCTCGCCAACTACAAGCGCGTCATCCAGGCCATCCGCGCGCTCACCGACCCGGAGCCGGACGGGCTCGGGCTCAGCCAGCGCGGCATCACCGTGTCGACCGTCGGGCTCGTGCCCGCCATCAACCGGTTCACCGACGAGGGGCTGAAGTGCCGGCTCGCGATCTCGTTGCACGCCCCGGACGACGAGCTGCGTGACACCCTCGTCCCCGTCAACACGCGGTGGAACGTGCGCGAGGTGCTCGACTCCGGGTTCGAGTACGCCGCGAAGTCCGGGCGTCGCTTGTCGATCGAGTACGCGCTCATCCGGGACATCAACGACCAGGCATGGCGTGGTGACCGGCTCGGGCGGATGCTCAAGGGCAAGCCGGTGCACGTGAACCTGATCCCGTTGAACCCGACTCCCGGGTCGAAGTGGACCGCCTCGCGGCCCGAGGACGAGAAGGCCTTCGTCGACGCCATCGCCGCGCACGGCGTCCCGGTGACCATCCGGGACACCCGCGGCCAGGAGATCGACGGAGCCTGTGGACAGCTGGCGGCCACCGAGAGGTAGCCTGGCCACAGTAAGTACGACAACTACATCTGCATTTCCGACAGGGGAGCGCCACAGCGCTGAGAGTGCGGCGACCGACGGCAGGCATCGCGTCGACAGGCCGCAGACCCTCTGGACCTTGCCCGGGTCATTCCGGGTAGGAAGTTCGGACACCACTCAAGCTGTTGCGCCCTGCCCGGAGCCCTGGCCGTTTTGGCCGGAGGGCTCCGGGCAGGGCCGCGTCTTCTCCTGGTCAACTCCAGGAGGAATGAAGTAGTGAGCAAGAAGCAGTCGGCCCGCAGGGCGACCACGACCGCGTACGTTTCCGTGGTCGTGGGGCTCGGGCTCGTGGCGCTGTCCGCGTGCGGGTCCTCCGGCGGTGGCTCCGGTGCCGCCGGTGGGGACTCCAAGACCGTGACCCTGGTGAGCCACGACTCGTGGGCCGTCTCCAAGGGCGTGCTGAAGGACTTCGAGAAGAGCTCCGGGTACAAGGTCAAGGTCCTCAAGGACGGGGACGCAGGCGAGGCCGTCAACAAGGCGATCCTGTCGAAGGACAATCCGCAGGGCGACGTCTTCTTCGGCGTCGACAACACCCTGCTCTCGCGCGCGCTCGACAACGGGATCTTCTCCTCGTACAAGGCCAAGGGGCTCGAGGAGAACGTGAAGCGCGAGTACCGGCTCGATGCGGGGAAGGACCGGGTTACCCCTGTTGATACCGGGTCGCTCTGCGTCAATTACGACAAGGCGTATTTCAAGAAGCACGACCTCGCGCCGCCTTCGTCCTTCGCCGATCTCACCAAGCCGGCCTACAAGAACCTGCTGGTCACGGAGAACGCGTCCACCTCGTCGCCCGGTCTCGGCTTTCTGCTCGGCTCCGCCGCGAAGTACGGGGACGACGGCTGGCAGCCGTACTGGAAGAAGCTGAAGGCCAATGGGCTCAAGGTCGTCGACGGCTGGGAGCAGGCGTACAACGAGGAGTTCAGCGGGAGCGCCGGGGGCAGGAAGGCGGGCGGTGACCGGCCGCTCGTCGTGTCGTACGCGTCCTCGCCGCCCGCCGAGGCCGTCTTCGCCGATCCGCAGCCGAAGACCTCGCCGGTCGGGGTCGCGAAGGGCACCTGCTTCCAGCAGATCGAGTTCGCGGGGCTGCTGAACGGCGCGCAGAACGAGAAGGGCGGCAAGGCGCTGCTCGACTTCCTGGTCTCCAAGAAGTTCCAGGAGGACATGCCGCTCAACATGTTCGTCGACCCCGTGACGGAGAATGCCACCGCGCCCGCCGACTACACCAAGTACGCGGTGAAGATCGACGATCCCGAGACCATGAGCCCGCGCAAGATCGCGGACAACCGGGACGACTGGGTGAAGTCGTGGACGTCGCTCGTACTGAAGTAGCCGTCAGGACGACGAGCGGGAACACGGCGCGGCTCGGGCTCATGGTCCTGCCCGTCGTGTTCTTCGGGCTGTTCTTCGCCTATCCGGTCGTCGCGATCGTCGAGCGCGGCCTGCACGCCGAAGGCGGCTGGCAGCTCGGGCGGCTGTTCGACGTGCTCGGGCAGTCCGACATCCGGCACGTCCTGTGGTTCACGGTGTGGCAGGCGCTCGCGTCGACCGCGCTGACGCTGCTGATCGCGCTGCCGGGGGCGTATGTCTTCGCCCGGTTCGAGTTTCCCGGCAAGCAGGTGCTGCGGGCCGTCGTCACCGTCCCGTTCGTGCTGCCGACCGTCGTCGTGGGCACCGCCTTCCTCGCGCTCGTCGGCAAGGGCGGGCTGCTCGACGAGCTGTGGGGCGCCCGGCTCGACACGACGGTGTGGGCGATTCTGCTGGCGCATGTGTTCTTCAATTACGCGGTCGTGGTGCGGACCGTCGGCGGGCTCTGGGCGCAGCTCGATCCCCGGCAGGAGGAGGCCGCGCGGATGCTCGGCGCCTCGCGGTTCGCGGCGTGGCGGAAGGTGACGCTGCCGGCGCTCGGGCCCGCCGTCGCCGCCGCGGCGCTCATGGTGTTCCTGTTCACGTTCACGTCGTTCGGCGTCGTGCAGATTCTCGGCGGTCCGGGGTTCTCGACGCTTGAGGTCGAGATCTATCGGCAGACCGCGCAGATCTTTGATCTGTCCACCGCCGCCGTGCTGACCATCGTGCAGTTCCTCGCCGTCGGGCTGATTCTCGGCGTGCACGCCTGGACCGTGCGGCGGCGGGAGAGCGCGCTGCGGCTCGTCGACGCCGCGCACACGTCGCGCAGACCGCGCGGGGCCGGCCAGTGGACGCTCCTCGCCGGCGTACTCGTGACCGTCGCCCTGCTGATCGTGCTGCCGCTCGGGGTGCTCGTCGAGCGCTCGCTCGACGCTCCCGGCGGATACGGGTTCGGGTACTACCGGGCGCTCACGAACGCCGACGGCGGGACCTTCCTCGTACCGCCGATCGACGCGATCTGGAACTCGCTGGAGTACGCGCTCGCCGCCACGGCCATCGCCGTGGTGATCGGTGGGCTCGCCGCCGCGGCGCTCACCCGCCGGGCCGGGCGGCTCGTGCGGGGCTTCGACGCGTTGCTGATGCTGCCGCTCGGGGTGTCGGCGGTGACCGTCGGGTTCGGGTTCCTGATCACGCTCGACGAGCCGCCGCTCGACCTGCGGTCCACGTGGATCCTGGTGCCGCTCGCGCAGGCGCTCGTCGGGGTGCCGTTCGTGGTGCGGACGATGCTGCCGGTGCTGCGGGCCGTCGACGGGCGGCTGCGGGAGGCCGCCGCCGTGCTCGGGGCCTCGCCGCTGCGGGCGTGGCGGGAGGTCGACCTGCCGATGGTGCGGCGGGCGCTCCTGGTCGCGGCCGGGTTCGCGTTCGCCGTGTCGCTCGGCGAGTTCGGGGCGACCGTGTTCATCGCGCGGCCTGACAACCCGACGCTGCCGGTCGCCGTGGCCCGGCTGCTCGGGCGGGCCGGCGACCTCAACTACGGGCAGGCGATGGCCCTTTCGACCGTGCTGATGGCCGTCTGCGCGGCCTCGTTGCTCGTCCTTGAACGGATTCGGCCCGCCAAGGCCTCGACCGGGGAGTTCTGATGTCGCTGCTGGAGCTGGACGACGCGACCGTACGGTTCGGTGGGCGCGCCGTGCTCGACGCCGTGGACCTGGAGGTCGCCGAGCACGAGATCGTGTGTGTGCTCGGGCCGAGCGGCAGCGGCAAGTCGACGCTGCTGCGGGCCGTCGCCGGGCTGCAACCCCTGGACGGCGGGCGGGTGTTGCTCGACGGCGCCGACCGGGCCGGGGTGCCCGCGCACAAGCGCGGCGTCGGCCTGATGTTCCAGGACCACCAGCTGTTCCCGCAGCGCGACGTGGGGCAGAACGTCGCCTTCGGTCTGCGGATGCACGGGGCAGGAAAGGCCGAACAGGCGGAGCGCGTACGGGAGTTGCTGGGGCTCGTCGGGCTGCCCGGCGCCGAGCGGCGCGCGGTCGGCGCGCTGTCCGGCGGGGAGCAGCAGCGGGTCGCGCTCGCGCGGGCGCTCGCGCCGCGGCCGCGCCTGTTGATGCTGGACGAGCCGCTCGGACAGCTCGACCGCTCGCTGCGTGAGCGGCTCGTCGTCGAACTGCGGGAGCTGTTCGGCGAGTTGGGGACGACCGTGCTCGCCGTCACGCACGACCAGGGGGAGGCGTTCGCGCTCGCCGACCGGGTCGTGGTGATGCGGGACGGGCGGATCGCCCAGACCGGTACGCCCCTTGAGGTGTGGCAGCACCCGGCGGACGAGTTCGTGGCCCGGTTCCTCGGCTTCGACAACGTGGTGGAGGCGACGGTGACCGGGGCGGTAGCGGACACCCCCTGGGGGAAGGTGCCGGTGCCCGACGGCTCGGAGCAGGGGGACCGCAAGCTGCTCGTACGGCCCGCGGGCGTACGCCTCGTACCGGCCGCCGAAGCCCAGCTGACCTGCGCCGTCACCGCGCGCACCTTCCGTGGCACGCACGTCGCGCTGCACTTGCAGCCGGAGGACGCGCCCCGCCTGGAAGCGGCCTGCGCGCTGCGCGAGGCGCCGGAACCGGGGGACGAGGTCGGGGTCGCCTTCGACGCGGCGGAGATCGTGGTGCTGGGGGCGGGCGCCGCCGCGGAGACCGGCTGAGCGGTCGGACGGCGCCCGCGCCGGGCCTACTTCTGCGCCGCGCTCTTGCGGCGGAGCGCGAAGACCACGCCGCCGCCCGCGACGACCAGGAGGGCCGCGATGCCGGCGATCACCGGGGTGTTGCTGCTCGCGCCGGTCTCGGCGAGGTCCGAACCACCGGCCGGGGAAGCCGAGTTGCTCGGCGCCGGGGCGGCGGCGGGGCTGCTCTTGGAGGGTGCCGGGGCCGGCTTCTCGGCCGGGGCCGAGGTGCTGGGCGCCGCGGACGTGGGAGGCGTCGACGGCTTCTCGCCGGCGCACGCCTTGGCGGGGGCGGTGACGCCGCCCTTGATGTCGTCGTCGACGTTGAAGCGGTCGGTCTTCACGTGGACGCGGTAGGTCGCGCCCGGCTTCCAGTCCTCCTTGAAGGTGATCGTGGCGCCCTCCTTGGAGCCCTTCACGACCTGGGAGCCGACCTGCTCCTCGGAGCCGCCGGACGTCCGGAAGACGGTGACGGTCGCCGGGGTGCCGGACGCGTCCACGTCGGTCACGGAGATGACGCCCTGCTGACCTTCACAGCCGGCCTTGGCGGTGAACTCGCTGATGTTGCACGCCGACGCGGAGCCTGCGACGCCGAGCGTCAGGGCCGTCGCGGCGGCGGCCACACCGGCGAAGCGGGCAGCTCTTGAGGGGATGCGCTGAAATATGCGGGGGGCTACGGACACAGCTGTCCTTCACATGTACTGGGAAGAGAAGGGGTGCGGCGCGGCGCGAACGCACCTCGAAGCTCAACACCCCCACGGTCACCGATGGTTTATCGGTGACCGTGACGCACGGTCAATACACGAAGCGCCCCACCGGCCACTCTTGACCCCCGCTTGACCCAACGGGCCAGGGTCCGCGACCCCAGCAAGATCCGTCAGAAGGGCCCTAGCCGAGCCGCTTGATGGTCTCGCCCGCCTCCTCGACCGTGTCCACCAACGCGATCCGGTCCTCCATGGACCGCTCGCGGGCGAGCGCCTGGAGCAGTGGCCAGGTGGGCAGCCGTTCGGTCCAGTGGGCGCGGTCGACCAGGACCATCGGGGTCGGCTCGCCCCGCGACTCGTAGTAGTTGGGCGTCGCGTTGTCGAAGATCTCCTGCACCGTGCCCGCCGCGCCCGGCAGGAAGATCACGCCCGCGGTGGAGCGGGCCAGCAGGCCGTCCTCGCGGGTGGCGTTGGCGAAGTACTTGGCGATGTGCTCGGCGAACGCGTTCGGCGGCTCGTGTCCGTAGAACCAGGTGGGGATGCCCACGGAAGGGCCGCCGCCCGGCCAGCGCTCCCGGACGGCGAAGGCCGCGTCCGCCCAGTCGGTGATCGACGGGGTGAACGACGGTGACTTGGCGAGGAGTTGGAGTGCGTCGTCGAGCATGGTGTCGGCGAACGGCGCCGCGTACGCGCCCAGGTTCGCGGTCTCCATCGCGCCGGGCCCGCCGCCCGTCGCCACGGTGAATCCCGCGCGGGCCAGCGTGCGGCCGAGCCGGGCCGCGCCCGCGTACGCCTCCGTGCCGCGCGCCATCGCGTGACCGCCCATGACGCCCACCACCCGGGCCCCGGCGAGGAGTTCGTCGAGCGCGTCGGACACGGAGTCGTCGTGCACGGCGCGCAGCATCGACGCGAACACGTCGCCGTCGGCCTTGGTGCGCTGGAACCATTCGTACGCGCGGGCGTCGGGAGTGGCCGCGTAGCCGCCCTCGGACGACAGGCCCTCGAACAGCTCGGCGGGGGCGTAGAGGCGGCCGCGGTACGGGTCGAAGGGGAGGCCGGGGACCGGTGGGAAGACCAGCGCGCCGCGCGCCCTGACCTCGGTGGCGGCCTGCGGGTCCATGGGGCAGCCGAGGAATATGGCGCCCTCGACCTCGGTGCGGCGCAGCTGCTCGGTGCGGGCGGTCAGGTCGACGGCCTGCACCCGGTGCCCGGTCAGCGTGGCGTGCGCGGCCACCACCTCGTCGAACTCCGCGAGCGTCTCGATCTCGCGGTCGGAGGTGGTGGCGGGCACGGACGGTTCGGTGGAACGTTCTGGAGTCGGCACCCGCCCATGCTAAGCAGGGGCGGGCGCCGGGCTGTTGGTCAGCCCTCGACGACCGACGGGTCCATCCACATGACCTCGAAGGTGTGCCCGTCGAGGTCGTCGAAGGCCCGCCCGTACATGAAGCCGTGGTCCTGCTTCTCGCCGGTCTCGGTGCCGCCCGCGGCGATCGCCCGGTCCACGAGCTCGTCGACCTTCTCGCGGCTCTCGGCGCTCAGTGCGAGGAGCACCTCGCTGCTGCTCGTCGAGTCGACGATCTTCTTCTTGGTGAAGCTCGCGTACTTCTCCTTCGTGAGCAGCATGATCACGATGTGTTCGCTGATCACGATGGAGGCGGCGGTGTCGTCCGAGAACTGGGCGTTGCGCTCGTAACCCAGCTCCGTGAAGAACTTGGTTGACGCGGCCAGGTCGTTCACGGCCAGGTTCGGGAAGATCATCTGCTGGTACTCGCTCATGACGTGTCCGTCGCCTTCTCGCTGAAGTGAAGTGGTGTGGTGCGTACGAACATGTAGACGGCCAGTGTCGGCAAAACTCATCGCACCGTCAGCGGTGCTGCCGAAAGTTCCGCGACGACCCAGGTCAGCGGCCCGAAAACGGCCAGCAGGGCGCAGGCCCTGAGCGCCACCGCCCCGCGCAGCGCCGAGGCGGGGGCGCCGATCCGCAGCAGCGCCTCCGTCGTGTTCCGCCGCGCCTGGCGGGCCTCGAAGGACGCGGTCACCAGCGTCGCCACGGCGCAGCCGACGACCAGCAGCGCGCCGAGCGTCGCGAGCGGCCCGACGCCGGCCGCCGCGCCCTGGCGCTCCCCGTACACGGTGGCCGCCGCGTACGCGCCCGACGCCACCGCGCAGACCACGCCGAGCGGGCGGCCGACGCGCCGTGCCTCCTCCTGGAGCACCCGGCCCGCGAGCAGCCGCACCGCCGAGGGGCGTACGGACTGCAACGCGCGCCCGCACAGGTACGTGAGCCCGGGACCGGCGAGCGCCAGGCCGAGCGCGGTCAGCGTCCACCCGGCGAGCACGCCCGTGGGGCTGCCGGTGAGCCCGCCGGGCAGCCGGGAGCCCGCGGCGCCGCGCACGCTCGCCGCGTACGTCTCCACGGCGAGGCCCGCCGCGAGCAGCGCGAAGCCCCACGGCAGTCCGGTCGGGGCGGCCGCGGGCTCCTGCGGCTCCGCGGTGTCCTTGACGGGGCGCGCGAGCCGCGGGCGCAGTGCGAGGGCGCTCGCCGCGGAGGCCGCGAGCGGCACCCACGTCAGCAGGGTGAGCGTGGCGGCGAGCGGCAGGGGCCGGTCGGCGGCGAGCAGTCCGCGGGCCGCGCCGTCGAACGGGAGGCCGGACAGGTCGCCCCGCAGATGCAGGAAGAACAGCAGCGCCAGCATCGAGCCGAGCGTGCAGGCGATGGCCGTGGAGATCGCGGCGAGCAGGGTGAGGCGGGCGGGGCCGAGGCCCACGGCGGACAGGCCCGCGCGCGGCTGTGTGCCGGGGTCGGAGCGGGCCACGGCGACCGCGAAGTACACGGTCGCGGCGAGCGGCAGCGCGCACCAGGCGAGGCGCAGCACCGAGTTGGCGGCGGTCTCGGGGTGCCCGAGCGCGTGGCCGAGCGTGCTCAGGAGCAGAAATCCGGTGCCGGCCGAGGCGGCGGCGACGAGGAGTCTGCGCAGCTGGACCAGCGGGTGCGCGCCGCGCGCTAGACGGAGAGCGAGCACGCGGTGCGACCCTCCCCTTCGGAGGTCTTCTCGGGCAGCGGCACGGTGTGCACGCGGCGCCCGTCGAGCAGCGACTCGGTGCGGTCGGCGAGCGCGCCCACCGCGGAGTCGTGGGTCGCGAGGACGACCGTGATGTCGTGCGAGCGGGCGGCGGCGGTGAGGGTGCGCAGGATGTGGGCGCTGTCCGCGCGGTGCAGGGTCGCGGTCGGCTCGTCGGCGAACACCACGTGCGGGGCGTGCGCGAGGGCGCGGGCGATGGCCACGCGCTGGCGCTCGGCGACGGACAGGGCGTGCGGGCGCTTGCGGGCGAGGCGGCCGACGTCGAGCCGGTCGAGCCACTCGTGGGCGGCGGCCTTGGCGGGGCGGCGCGAGGTGCCGCGCAGCATCAGGGGGAGGGCGGCGTTCTCCCACACGTTCAGCTCGGGCACGAGGACCGGCTCGGGGTCGATCCAGCCGAACCGGTCGCGGCGCAGCCGTTCGCGGACCAGCGGGCCCATCGTGTGCACGGGTGTGCTGTTGAACCACACCTCGCCCTGCTGCGGCAGGAGCTGACCGGAGAGGCAGCGCAGCAGTGTCGTCTTCCCGCTGCCGCGGGGTCCGGTGACGGCGAGGATCTCGCCCTCGCGGACACCGAGCGAGACACCGGTGAGCGCGGGGGGCGCGCCCTCCGGCCCGTTGCCCGATCCGCTGTGCGCATAGTGCAGGGCACGCGCCCACAGCACGTCGTTGTCCGGCGGGGCCACCATGACGTACACCTCGTTCTGATCAGTTGCCTTCCCCCTAACGGGGGAACGAAGGCGGGGCCGATCGGTCACTGGGCACCGTATGGACGCGCGGGCGCGGGCCGGAGAAGGGCACGGCCCGGTTGCCTCCCATCTCACTCGGATGGGTGCAACCGGGCCGTGCGTCAAGCCAGTTGGCGGTCCGTGGCCACCCCTGGCTCAGACCTTGATCAGACCTTGATCAGATCTTCGACCAGGCCTCCGTGAGGACCTGTCGGATGATCCCTTCGATCTCGTCGAACGTCGCCTGGTCGGAGATCAGCGGCGGGGAGAGCTGGATGACCGGGTCGCCACGGTCGTCCGCGCGGCAGTACAGGCCGTACTCGAAGAGCTTCTTCGAGACGAAGCCGTAGAGCACGCGCTCCGACTCCTCGTCCGTGAAGGTCTCCTTGGTGGCCTTGTCCTTCACGAGCTCGATGCCGTAGAAGAAGCCGTTGCCGCGGACGTCGCCGACGATCGGCAGGTCGTTCAGCTTCTGGAGCGTGTTGAGGAAGTTCGCCTCGTTGTCCAGCACGTGCTGGTTGAGGCCCTCGCGCTCGAAGATGTCGAGGTTGGCGAGACCCACCGCGGCGGAGACCGGGTGGCCGCCGAACGTGTAGCCGTGCAGGAACGTGTTGTCGCCCTTGTAGAACGGCTCGGCGATCCGGTCGGAGACGATGGCCGCACCGATCGGGGAGTAGCCGGACGTCATGCCCTTGGCGCAGGTGATGATGTCGGGCACGTAGCCGAACTTGTCACAGGCGAACATCGTGCCGAGGCGGCCGAAGGCGCAGATGACCTCGTCGGAGACGAGCAGCACGTCGTACTTGTCGCAGATCTCGCGCACGCGCTGGAAGTACCCGGGCGGCGGCGGGAAGCAGCCACCGGCGTTCTGCACCGGCTCCAGGAAGACGGCCGCGACCGTCTCCGGGCCCTCGAACAGGATCTCCTGCTCGATCTGGTCGGCGGCCCAGCGGCCGAAGGCCTCCGGGTCGTCGCCGTGGATCGGGGCGCGGTAGATGTTCGTGTTCGGCACCTTGTGCGCGCCCGGGACGAGCGGCTCGAAGGGGGCCTTGAGGGCCGGCAGACCCGTGATGGACAGGGCGCCCTGCGGGGTGCCGTGGTAGGCGACCGCGCGCGAGATGACCTTGTACTTCGTGTGGTTGCCGTTGAGCTTGTGGTACTGCTTCGCCAGCTTCCACGCGGTCTCGACGGCCTCGCCGCCACCGGTGGTGAAGAAGACCTTGTTGAGGTCGCCCGGAGCGTAGTGGGCCAGGCGCTCGGCCAGCTCCACGGCCTTGGGGTGGGCGTACGACCAGATCGGGAAGAACGCCAGCTCGGCCGCCTGCTTGGCGGCGACCTCGGCGAGTTCCTGCCGACCGTGACCGGCCTGGACCACGAACAGGCCGGAGAGGCCGTCCAGGTACTTCTGGCCCTTGTCGTCGTAGATGTAGGTGCCCTCGCCACGCACGATGGTGGGAACGGGCGCGTTCTCGTACGAAGACATGCGGGTGAAGTGCATCCACAGGTGGTCGTACGCGGTTCGGCTGAGGTCCTTGCTCACGGCTATCGGGTTCCCCACATGTAGGTCTGCTTCTTGAGCTTCAGGTAGACGAAGCTCTCGGTGGAGCGCACGCCGGGGAGGGCCCGGATGCGTCGGTTGATGACCTCCAGAAGGTGGTCGTCGTCCTCGCAGACGATCTCCACCATCAGGTCGAACGAGCCCGCGGTCATCACGACGTACTCGCACTCCGGCATGTCGGTGAGCGCGTCCGCCACGGGATCCAGATCGCCCTCGACGTTGATGCCGACCATCGCCTGCCGCCGGAAGCCCACGGTGAGCGGGTCGGTGACGGCGACGATCTGCATCACGCCCTGGTCGAGCAGCTTCTGGACGCGCTGGCGCACGGCCGCCTCGGAGAGGCCGACGGCCTTTCCGATGGCGGCGTACGGGCGCCTGCCGTCTTCTTGAAGCTGTTCGATGATGGCGAGGGAGACGGAGTCGAGCGGCGGATTGCTGCCGTTCCTCGAACTGGGTCCCTTGGGATCTGCGCTACGACTGGCCACGGCCTCACTGTGCACGAGGACTCGTCGGTTTCGCAAGCCCAGAGCGATGAAATTCGTTGTCTGTGAGGTTCAACCTCACTGATTCCGTAGTTCAACGGGGGTGGGGGGTGTCGAAAACGTCGGTCCTCGGTCTAGGGTGGGCGTCTCAATCTTTGGACAGCGAACAGTCAGGAGGGCCGGCAGTGAGCACCAGTGAGCTGCGTCGTCTGCGCAATTACATCGACGGTGAGTTCAAGGACGCCGCCGACGGACGGACCACCGAGGTGGTCAACCCCGCCACGGGCGAGGCGTACGCGACCGCGCCGCTGTCCGGGCAGGCCGACGTCGACGCCGCGATGGCCGCCGCCGAGGCCGCGTTCCCGGCCTGGCGCGACCTGGTCCCCGGCGAGCGCCAGAAGTACCTCCTCAAGATCGCGGACGCGTTCGAGGAGCGGGCCGAGGAGCTCATCGCCGTCGAGTCGGAGAACTGCGGCAAGCCGATCGGGCTCACCCGCAGCGAAGAGATCCCGATGATGCTCGACCAGATCCGCTTCTTCGCGGGCGCCGCGCGCATGCTGGAGGGTCGCTCCGGCGGCGAGTACATGGAGGGCCTGACCTCCTTCGTGCGCCGCGAGCCGATCGGCGTCTGCGCGCAGGTCGCGCCGTGGAACTACCCGATGATGATGGGCGTGTGGAAGTTCGCCCCGGCGCTCGCCGCGGGCAACACGGTCGTCCTCAAGCCGTCCGACACCACCCCGGCGTCCACGGTCCTGATGGCCGAGATCATCGGTTCCATCGTGCCCAAGGGCGTCTTCAACGTGGTGTGCGGCGACCGCGACACCGGCCGCCTGATGGTCGAGCACAAGACCCCGGCGATGGCCTCCATCACCGGCTCCGTGCGCGCCGGCATGCAGGTCGCCGAGTCCGCCGCCAAGGACCTCAAGCGGGTCCACCTGGAGCTCGGCGGCAAGGCCCCGGTCGTCGTCTTCGAGGACGCCGACCTCCAGAAGGCCGCCGAGGGCATCGCCGAGGCCGGGTACTTCAACGCCGGTCAGGACTGCACCGCCGCCACCCGCGTGCTCGTGCACGAGTCGGTGCACGACGAGTTCGTCACCGCCCTCGCGAAGATCGCCGCCGAGACGAAGACCGGCGCGGCCGACGACGAGGACGTGCTCTACGGCCCGCTGAACAACGCCAACCAGCTGAAGCAGGTCACCGGCTTCATCGACCGCCTCCCGGCGCACGCCAAGGTCGAGGCCGGCGGCCACCGCGTCGGCGAGCAGGGCTACTTCTACGCCCCGACCGTCGTCTCGGGCCTCAAGCAGGACGACGAGATCATCCAGAACGAGGTCTTCGGCCCGGTCATCACGGTCCAGTCCTTCACGGACGAGGACCAGGCGGTGTCCTACGCCAACGGCGTCGAGTACGCGCTGGCCTCCTCGGTCTGGACGAAGGACCACGGCCGCGCGATGCGGATGTCCAAGGTCCTCGACTTCGGCTGCGTGTGGATCAACACCCACATCCCGCTCGTCGCCGAGATGCCGCACGGCGGCTTCAAGAAGTCCGGCTACGGCAAGGACCTGTCGGCGTACGGCTTCGACGACTACACGCGCATCAAGCACGTGATGACGTCGCTGGACGCGTGAGTCCTACCTGTACGTGAGTCTCACTTACGGCGAAGTCGGCGCGACCCTGACGGAGGGTGAACTGCCGTCGGGGTACGCCCACTTGGACCGGCGCGCACGGATCGGCTCGGGGCAGGAATGCTTCGAGCGGTCCGGCGCGGCGGTCCTTTCGTGGGGCGCGCAGCGCGGCGCGGGCCTGCGGGTGCGACCGGAGGACACCCCCGTCCGGGAAGGCGCCGACGTGGTGCTGCGCGCGCCGTTCCTCCGGATCCCCTGCCGGATCGTGCGAGTGGTGCGCGAGCCCGCACGCGTCGGATTCGCGTACGGCACCCTGCGGGGCCACCCCGAGTGCGGCGAGGAGGCGTTCCTCGTCGAACGAGATCCGGACGGCTCCGTATGGTTCCGCGTACGGGCGTTCTCACGTCCGGGTCGGTGGTACGTGAGGGCGGGCGCGCCGGTGGCGAGGGTCGTACAGAGGTGGGCGACCGCTCGCTACATACGAGCGATCGCCACCTCAAGCCCCTGCGGCGATTGAGCAGCGGGGTGCGGGGCGGAGCCCCGAGACGGGTGCTACTTGCCGCCCACCCGCTTCGGCGGCGCCGGAAGAACGAGGCCACCGTTCGGGAACGTGACCCCTGCCTTCTCCAGCGGCCCCTTGCACACCTTGAACGCCTTCTTGGTGGCGGCGGATCCGGCCCGCGGCGACTTCCCCTCCGGCACCCGCGTCTTCACGACGAACGAGACCCCGCCGTCGGAACCCTTCGCGGCGTGGAACGACGGGAACAGGTCCTCCCCGTGTTCGCGCATGCACGCGGCGAAGGCGTCGTTGGCCTCGTTGAGGTCGTCGGGCGCCTCGGCGGTCGGGTGGTAGCCGATGGTCGCGGCACTCTTCGGCGGCTTCGGCGGAGTGTGGCCCCAGCCGCCGCCGCTCGCCGAGGCCTGCGTCGCGGTGACCGCGCCGAGCGCGACGGCCGAGATCAGCGCGCCGGACGTGAGGAGGCGGTGCCGGTGGTGGAGCAGACGCATACGCATGTGTCGGTGGTCCTTTCCGTGGAGTGCACGGCGGCTGCCGTACGCAACTCACTTCACCGGTATGCCGGTTACGGCACGGGAACGCCCGCCCTTATGCCTGCGTAACCGGGCCACCGCCACACTGACGCCATGCGTGTGCTGGTGGTCGAGGACCATGAAGAGCTCGCCGAGACCGTCGCCGCGGGGCTGCGCCGCCAGGGCATGGCCGTCGACGTGGTGTACGACGGTGACGCGGCGCTGGAACGGGTCACGGTGCACGGCTACGACGTCGTCGTGCTCGACCGCGACCTGCCGGGCGTGCACGGCGACCAGGTGTGCCGGGCGCTCGCGGCGGGGGAGGGGCGTCGGGCGCTCGGCGCGGGGCAGGGGCGCGAGCGCGTGCTCATGCTCACCGCGTCCGGGACCGTCGCCGACCGGGTTGCCGGGCTCGGCATGGGCGCCGACGACTATCTTCCGAAGCCGTTCGCGTTCACCGAACTCGTCGCGCGCGTAAGGGCGTTGGGGCGGCGCGCGGGACCCGTCCTGCCGCCCGTCCTGGTCCACGGAGACCTGCGCCTCGACCCGGGCCGCCGCGAGGCCGTCCGGGCCGGACGCCACCTCCCGCTCAGTCCGAAGGAGTTCGCCGTCCTTGAACTGCTGCTCGCCGCCCAAGGCACCGTCGTATCGGCCGAGGAACTCCTCGAGCGGGCCTGGGACGAGGCCGCCGACCCCTTCACCCAGACCGTCAAGGTCACGGTCAGCCGCCTGCGCCGCAAGCTGGGCGACCCGCCGCTGATCGAGACGGTCGACCGGGCCGGATACCGGGTGTGACCGGCGTGCGCAGGGCCCTGCGGCTGCCGGGCGGCAGCGTCCGGTGGCGGCTCACGCTGCTCTACAGCGGCCTGTTCGTGCTCGCGGGCGGCCTGCTGCTCACCTTCGTGTACGCGATGGTGGCCCAGGCCTCCGGCTGGGGCCGGGTCAAGGAGAAGGCCGTGTCCGCCGCCGAACCCGTGCCGCGCGAGGCCGCCGCTCCCGCCCTCAAGGCCGTCGTCGAGCGGAGCCTCGAAGTGCAGCGCGACGGACAGCTGCACCGCCTCCTCGTCGAGTCCGGCGTCGCGCTCGGCCTGATGGCGCTGGCCTCCCTGGCACTCGGCTGGCTGGTCGCGGGTCGGGTCCTCGCCCCCTTGCGCACCATGACCCACAAGGCCCGCCGGATCTCCGCCGACGACCTGCACGAACGGCTCGCGGTGCACGGCCCGCGCGACGAACTCAAGGATCTGGCCGACACGTTCGACGGGCTGCTCGGCCGACTGGAGGGCGCGTTCGAGGCGCAGAAGAGGTTCGTCGCCAACGCCTCCCACGAACTGCGCACCCCCATCACCTTCCAGCAGGCCGTCGTCGACGTCGCCCTCGACGACCCCGAAGCGGACGCCGAGACGCTGCGCGCCGCCTGCCGCCGGGTGCGTACGGCGGCGGAGGAGCAGGAGCGGATCATCGAGGCGCTGCTGATGCTGGCGCGCGGCCAACGCGGCCTGGAGAAACGGGAGTACGTGGATCTCGCCGATGTCGTACGGGACGTGCTGTCGGCCGCGGAGGGCGACGAGGGAGTGTCGGTCCGCACGGAGCTCGCCGCGGCGCCGCTGCTCGGGGACCGGCGACTCGTCGAACGCCTCGCGGGCAACCTCGTCGACAACGCGCTGCGTCACAACTCGCCCGAGCGGGAGGGTGGTTGGGTAACCGTCCGGACGGGCAGCGAATCCGGCCGGGCCACCCTCCGCGTCCACAACAGCGGCCCGCACGTCCCCGCCGACCGCGTCGACTCGCTCTTCGAACCGTTCCGCAGGCTCGGCACCGAGCGCACCACACGGCGCCGCGAGGGCCTCGGCCTCGGCCTGTCGATCGTCGCGGCGGTGGCCCAGGCGCACGGCGGTCGCGTACGGGCCCGGCCGGGCGGGGTGGAGGGCGGCCTCCTCGTCGAGGCCGAGTTCCCGGCGACGTAGATCGACAAGGTGTCGGTCGGGGGCCGCCCCGCTCGACGCAGCGTCCATTGAACACCCGACCCGCCCGCTCCCATGCTGGATCAGTGAGATCGAACCCGGTAACCCCCCATGTCACCCGCCGTTCACTGCTGCGCACCCTGGGCGGAGGGGCGACCGCAGCGGCTCTCGGCGCCCTCGTCACCGGCTGCGGTGTGCCCGCCGCGTACGTCTCGCCCGGCGACCGCTCCGCGAAGGACCGGTCCGCCGACGACAAGAAGCTGACCTGGGCGAACTGGCCGCTCTACATCGACGTCGACGACGACAACCCGTCGAAGCGGCCCACCCTCGACGCGTTCGAGAAGCGGACCGGGATCCAGGTCAAGTACACCGAAGAGATCAACGACAACGACGAGTTCTTCGGCAAGATCAGCCCGTCGCTGATGAACCACCAGAAGACCGACCGCGACCTCATCGTCATCTCCGACTGGATGTGCTCGCGCTTCGTGCGGCTCGGCTGGGTCCAGGAGATGGACCGCGCCCACCAGCCGAACGTCACCAAGTACCTCGACCCGCTGCTGCGCTCGCCCGCCTTCGACCCGGGCCGCAAGTACACCGTGCCGTGGCAGTCCGGCATCACCGGCATCGCGTACAACAGGCGGAAGCTGGGCCGCGAGATCAAGCACGTCTCCGACCTGTGGGCCAAGGACCTGGCGGGCCGCGTCACGCTGCTCTCCGGCCTCGACGAGTCCTTCGCCCTCCTCATGCAGGGCAACGGCGTGGACATCACCAAGTGGACCGGCGCCGACTTCGACAAGGTCTGCGAGCAGGTCGAGAAGCTGGTGAAGGCGAAGCACATCCGCCGCTTCACCGGCAACGACTACATCAAGGACCTGTCCAGCGGCGACGTCCTGGCCTGCCAGGCGTACAGCGGCGACATCATCCAGCTCCAGGCCGACAACCCGGACATCGAGTTCGTCGTGCCCGAGGAGGGCGCCGAGCTGTGGGCCGAGTCCCTGATGATCCCCAACCTCGCCGACCACAAGGCCAACGCCGAGCGCCTGGTCGACCACTACTACCGGCCGGAGGTCGCGGCGGAGCTGGCCGCGTGGGTCAACTACGTCTGCCCGGTGCCCGCGGCGCGGGACGTGCTGGCCTCCTCCAAGGACAAGGAGACCGCCGAACTCGCGGAGGACCCGCTGATCTTCCCCGACGACACGATGCGCTCGCGGCTCGCCATCGCCCGTGACATCAGGCCGGCGGAGCGCACCGAGTTCTCCAAGCGGTGGAACAGGATCGCGGGGCTGTGAGGAGCGACGGGTGTCACAACTCGACCTCACACGAGTCGAGTTGAGGGCGTCATAGGCTGACGCCATGGCCGATGACCAGTTGTCCGTCGAGGCGGCGGTGACCCTGGGGCTGTTCGCCGCCTGGGCGCTGCACGACACCGAAGAGCTGCTCACCACCCCCCGCTGGATCCGGAGGAACGTGCCGCGGCTGCGCGAGCGGTGGCCGGACGTGCCCGAGCGGGTGTGGCGGCTCATGGAGCGCGTCGACGGGCGGGAGTTCACCGCGGCCGTCGGCGCCATGGCGGGGATCGTCGGAGCGGGGGCCGTGGCCGGGTGGGCGAGCGGTGGCCGCAGTGCCGCATACCAGACCATGCTGAACGGGTTCGGGGCGCACGGGCTGCTGCACATCGGGCAGGCCGTCGCCGTCCGCGGCTACACCCCGGGCGTCTTGACCTCGCCGGTGCTCGTCGTGCCGTTCACCGTGTGGGCGCGGCGGCGGCTGAAGAGGGCCGGGGTGCTGCGTCCTGGCCGGGCCCGTGACGTCGTCGCCGGGGTCGCCTGGGCGGCCGCGGCGACGGCCGTGTCGCACGGGGTGGCGCACCGGCTGGTCAGGTCGCGTTCCGCACCGAGGCCATGATGATCCGCTGGGCGACGGGGTTCATCTCCTCGCCCTTCGCGTCCGTGGAGTTCACCGAGTAGACGACCGTCCGGGACAGGTCCTGGTCGGCGGCGATCCCGGTGCTGTAGCCGTACCGCGAACCGGACTTGCCCCAGTACACGCGGCCGCCGATCTCGATCTTCTGAAGGCCCGCGCTCATCGTGGCGCCGGCCACGCCGGCCGGCAGCGTGAACATCTCCTCCAACTGCGGCGCGGGCACGATCCGGCCCCGGAAGAGGGCGGTGAGCAGCCGCTCCAGGTCGGCGGTCGTGGAGATCATGTCGCCCGCCGCCGACCGGTCGGCCTGGACCCACTCCGTCACGTCGACGAACTTCCCGCCCACCAACTGGTAGCCGCGGTTGTGCGGGCCGTGGATCCGCCGTTCGGTGCCAGGGAAATACGTGTGCCGCATGCCCGCGGGACGCAGCACGAGCCGGGTCGCCGCATCCGCGAAGGAGCCGCCCGTGACCTTCTCCACGAGCAGCCCGAGCAGCGTGTAGTTGATGTTGAGGTACTGCTGGCGTGTGCCCGGCGGGAAGGAGGGGTCCTTGGTGAGCGCCGAAGCGGCGACCTGCGTGGGCGTGACGACGTCGAAGCGGTGCGCGTACTGGTCGGCGAACGTGTCGCCCCAGCCGTCCCCGGCCGGTATCCCGCTGGTGTGGTTGAGCAACTGCCGTACGGAGACGGGCTGTCGGAAGGCGGTGCCGCGGAAGAGCGCGGGGAGGTAGCGCTGCACCGGCGCGTCCAGGTCGACCCGTCCGTCGGCGGCGAGCCGCAGCACGGTGGCCGCCGTCACCACCTTCGTGGTCGAGCCCGCCCTGAACCGCGCGTGCTCCAGGGCCTTCGCCCCGCTGCGCAGGTCCCGTACGCCCGCGGCCCCGTGCCAGGAACCTCCGGTGCCGCCTACCCGGACGAGGGCGGCGGTGGCGTCGTCGTCCGGCAGGCCCGCGAGGGCCTCGGTCAGCGCCTTCGCGTCGGGGGCGCCAGGGGCGGGGGCCACCACGGCCTGCGCCGGGACGGCCGTGGCGAGCGGCGCCGCGACGGCGCCGAGGACGAGCGCGGTGGACAGGGCGAGGGCGAGACGACGCTTCAAGGGGGCCTCCTGGCAGGGGAGTTGGCCCGGTCGGGCCGACACGGACCATCCTTGGCGCCGGCCCGCCGCGGCGGCTCGTCGCGAGGGATGATCCCGACCCCGGCCCGCGGCCCGGCGGTTCCCCTAGGGGAGAAGGCCTCAGATGTCGCCGCGCAGCGACGTCAGGACGTCGACCCGGTTCGTCGTGATCGAGTCGACGCCGATGTCGAGCAGCCGGCGCATCGAACGCTTGGTGTCCGGGGTCCACGCCGACAGCAGGTAGCCGTCGTGGTGCACCTTGGCCGCGAGCTCCCGGGTCACCAGCGGGAAGCGGTAGTTGAGCCAGCGGGGTGTGAGGGCCGCGAGGACGGCGGGGCGGGGCGGTGCAAGGGAGGTCCAGGTGAGTGCGAGCTCGGCGGAGGGCGCGGCGGCGCGCACCTTGAGCATCGTCTGGGCGCCCGCGCAGTAGTAGACCCGCTCCTCGGCGCCGCAGTCGCGCACGGCGCCGACGACCGCCCGGACCGTACGCGCGTCCGCCCCCGGAAGGTCGATCATGACGCGGGCGTCCCGGCACACCTCCAGGGCGTCCGCCAGCGTGGGCACGCCGCCCTCCGTAAGTCCGCGCACCTCGTCGCCGGAGAGCGCGGACAGCGGGCGTTCGTGCTCCCACAGGCGTTCGAGCGTGGAGTCGTGGAGCAGGACCGGGACCGCGTCCCGCGTCAGTCGTACGTCGATCTCCACCGCGTCCGCCCCCCGTTCCAGCGCGGAGCGCAGGGACGGGAGGGTGTTCTCGCGGACGCGGTAGGGGTCGCCTCGGTGGGCCACGGCAGTCACGGTGCGCATGGCCCCATTGTGACCTGCGGGCTCAGCCCGCCGTCGGCCAGTTCCGCGTGTACGTGTCGATCTCCGCGGCGATCCGCGCCTTGCCCGGCTCGTCGAGGAACGAGGCCCGTACCGCGTTCTTGGCCAGCTCCGCCACGCCCCGCTCGTCGAGGTCGAGGAGGCGGGCCGCCACCGCGTACTCGGTGTTGAGGTCGGTGGAGAACATCGGCGGGTCGTCCGAGTTGATGGTGACCGTCACGCCCGCGTCCACGAACTGCCTGAGCGGGTGCTCGTCGAGGGTGCGGACCGCGCGCGTCGCGATGTTCGACGTCGGGCACACCTCCAGCGGGATGCCGTGCTCGGCGAGGTGCGCGAGGAGCTTCGGGTCCTGGGCCGACGACGTGCCGTGCCCGATCCGCTCGGCGCCCAGGTGGTTCAGCGCGTCCCACACGGACTCGGGCCCGGTCGTCTCGCCCGAGTGCGGCACCGACCGCAGGCCCGCCGCGCGCGCCCGGTCGAAGTACGGCTTGAACTGCGGCCGCGGGACGCCCACTTCGGGCCCGCCGAGGCCGAACGACACCAGGCCCTCGGGCCGCAGCCTGTCGTCCGTGGCGAGCCGCACCGTCTCCTCCGCCGACTCCAGACCCGCCTCGCCGGGGATGTCGAAGCACCAGCGCAGCACCGTGCCGAACTCGGACTCCGCCGACTTGCGGGCGTCCTCGATGGCCTCCATGAACGCGCGGGCGTCGATGCCGCGGCGCGTGGAGGAGAAGGGGGTGAGGGTGAGCTCCGCGTACCGCACGTTCTGCCGTGCCATGTCGCGGGCGATCTCGTACGTGAGGAGGCGGACGTCCTCCGGCGTGCGGATGAGGTCGACCACCGACAGGTACACCTGGATGAAGTGCGCGAAGTCCGTGAACGTGAAGAACTCGGCCAGTGCCTCGGGGTCGGTCGGGACCTTCGAGTCGGGGTGCCGGGCGGCGAGCTCCGAGACGATCCTGGGGGAGGCGGAGCCCACGTGGTGGACGTGCAGTTCGGCCTTCGGCAGTCCGGTGATGAAGGCTTGCAGGCTCCGACTCGGGCTCTGGCTGTGACTCGGGCTCTGGCTCACGGTTTCCTCCCCAGGAACTTGGGTGATCGGCTGATCGGGGTCCTCGTCATCGTATGCGGGGAGATCGCCCGCGCGGCGCGGGTGCCTAGCATGAGCGGATGAGCGAGTACGACCCGTGGCGCACGCCGCCGGCGCCCTCCGCGTACGGGTACGCCAATCCGTACGCGGCGCCGGACGAACCCGTGCCGCCACCGCCCATCGGCCCCGAGGGGCCGGGGCCCTACGCCTACCGGGCGTACTGGTACGCGTACGGTCACGGCACGTCCGGTGCCGTGCCGCCCCGCAACGGGACGGGCACCGCGGCCCTGGTGCTCGGCATCGTCACCGCGGTCGGCTTCCTGCTGTGGCCCGTCGCGATCGTGACGGGTGCGCTCGCCGTGATCTTCGGCGTGATCGGCAGGCGCCGGGCCGGGCGGGGGTTCGCGACCAACGGAGGGCAGGCGCTGGGCGGGCTCATCTGCGGCGTGGGCGGGCTGCTGTCGGCGGTCGGCGTCGCGATCGCCGTCCTCCTGGGCTAGGGGGCGAGCAGCCGCGGGCTAGTGGGTGAGCAGCCGCGGGCTAGTGGGTGAGCAGCCGCGCTCTCGCCGCCATCAGTGCGAAGCCCAGCAGATTCAGCCCCTGCCACGCCTCCGGGTCCGCGGCGCCCGCATCGTCCGCCGCCATCCCGATGCCCCACACCCGGTCCATCGGACTGGCCTCCACAAGCACCCGGTCGCCCGTCCCGGTCAGGAACTCCCGCAACCGCGGATCCGAGGCGAACTTGTGGACGCTCCCCTCGACGACCACGCCGAAGCGCTCCCGCTCCCACACCGCGCCGTCGAAGCCGCGCACCAGGCGCCCCGCCTTCTTGGCCTCCGCCGGATGTCCCGCGCCGATCGCGCGGCGCTCCGCCTCCGCGTCCCCGAAGAGGCGGGCCTTCTCCGCCATCATCCAGTGCTCCGCCGTCGCGTACTCCACGCCCTCCACCGTGAACGGCGAGGGCCACCACTGGCTGAGGCAGCTCGCCCCGATCGCACCGTCCTTACGCGGTGTGTGCCCCCAGAAGTGCAGGTACTTCACGCTTGTCCCCGCCGCCAGGGCCGTGACCAGTGATTCCCTGCTGTTGATCTCCATACACGGGAGTCTGGCACCCACCACTGACAATCCGTCCTGCGTTTTCCAGGCGGACTCGACACCTGGTCGACAGATTCCGTCGCGTAACCAAAAGGCAACAACGGAATCACTTGTTGGCGCGGGTGTCCTCTGTCAGGATCGGCACTCAAATCGAGCTGGAGCTACGGCTGGAGCTACGTCGGCCCTCGGGACCTGGCCGGCGCAGGAGAAGCGAGAGCGAGCACTCATGCACCACCCCACCTCGGATCACCCCGCCTCGGCCAAGAACGTGGCCGCACTGGCGAAGGAACTCTTCGCGGACGGCGCGAACTTCGTCGCCGGCCGCCTCGTCAAGGGCACGTCCGGCCGCACCCACGCCGTCGTCGACCCGGCCACCGGCGAGGAGGTCCACACGTACGAACTGGCGGGCACCGCCGACGTGGACGCCGCCGTCGCGGCCGCCCGCGCGGCCTTCCCCGGCTGGTCGGGAGCCACGCCCGGCGAGCGGTCCGACGCCATGCACCGGTTCGCCGCCGTGCTCGACGAGAAGGCGGAGGAGTTCGCCCGCCTCGAGTCGTTGCAGTGCGGCAAGCCGCTCAAGCTGAGCCGCGAGTTCGACGTGCCCGGCTCCGTCGACAACGCCGCGTTCTTCGCCGGCGCCGCCCGCCACCTCCAGGGGCAGTCCGCGGGCGAGTACAGCGCCGACCACACCTCGTACGTGCGCCGCGAGCCCATCGGTGTCGTCGGCTCCATCGCGCCGTGGAACTACCCGCTCCAGATGGCCGCCTGGAAGGTGCTCCCCGCCATCGCGGCGGGCAACACGATCGTCCTCAAGCCCGCCGAGCTGACCCCGTTCACCTCGCTGCTCTTCGCGCAGGCCGCGACCGAGGCGGGCCTGCCCGACGGCGTCGTCAACGTCGTCACCGGGGCGGGCAAGGACGTCGGCGAGCACCTCGTCGGCCACCCGGACGTCGCCATGACCTCCTTCACCGGCTCCACGGGCGTCGGCAAGCGGGTCGCCGAGATCGCCACGGCCACCGTGAAGCGGATCCACCTGGAGCTGGGCGGCAAGGCCCCGTTCCTCGTGTTCGACGACGCCGACCTCGACGCCGCCGTGCACGGCGCGGTCGCGGGCGCGCTGATCAACACCGGTCAGGACTGCACCGCCGCCACGCGCGCGTACGTGCAGCGTCCGCTCTACGACGCCTTCGTGGAGAAGACGGCGGCCCTGATGGAGACCGTCAGGCTCGGCGACCCGTTCGCCGAGGACACCGACCTCGGGCCGCTCATCTCGCACGCCCAGCGCGACCGCGTCGCCGCCTTCGTGGACCGGGCACGCGGCTACGCGCGCGTGGTGACCGGTGGCGAGGCCCCCGGCGGCGATCTCGCGGCCGGCGCGTACTACAGGCCGACCCTCATCGCCGACGCCGCGCAGGACAGCGAGGCCGTCCAGTCCGAGATCTTCGGTCCCGTCCTTGTCGTGCTGCCCTTCGACAGCGACGACGAGGGCATCGCGCTCGCCAACGACACCCCGTACGGGCTCGCCGCCTCCGCCTGGTCCACCAATGTGTTCCGTGCGAACCGCGCCACGCGCGAGATCAAGGCGGGCTGCGTGTGGGTCAACGACCACATCCCGATCCTCAGCGAGATGCCGCACGGCGGCTACAAGGCGTCCGGCTTCGGCAAGGACATGTCTGCGTACTCCTTCGACGAGTACACGCAGATCAAGCACGTCATGTTCGACAACACAGCGGTGGTGCGCAAGGACTGGCACCGCACGATCTTCGGGGACCGATAGCAATCAGGCCGCCCCGACCAGCGGCCGCCAACCCTCCCGAAAGGGCAACCAGCGCATGGAGCAGTACGAGCCCGACAGCCTGACGTCCCTCAGTCGGCCCCAACTGGCCGCCATGCAACGCAGCTTCAGGAACGGCAGGGCCGCGATGTCCCGCCGCTCCCTGATGCGGGCCTCGGCGGGCGGCGCGCTCGCCGTCGGCGGACTCGGCGCCCTCACCGGCTGCGGCATCCCGGCGGCGAGCAAGTCCTCGGGCGGCATCTCGTCCGAGGACCACTCGGCCAAGGAGAAGGTGATCAACTTCTCCAACTGGACCGAGTACATCGACATGAGCGACGACGAGAAGCACCGTCCGACGCTCGAGGCCTTCACCAAGCGCACCGGCATCAAGGTCAAGTACACCGAGGACATCAACGACAACGTCGAGTTCTTCGGCAAGATCAAGCCGCAGCTCGCGGCGGGCCAGGACACCGGCCGCGACATCATCATCCTCACCGACTGGCTGGCCGCGCGGCTGATCCGCTACGGCTGGGTGCAGAAGCTCGACCCGGCCAACCTGCCGCACGCGTACACCAACCTCGCCTCCCAGTTCCGCAACCCCGACTGGGACCCGGGCCGCTCCTTTTCCTACCCCTGGCAGGGCATCGCGACGGTCATCGCGTACAACACCAAGGCCACCGGCGGGAAGGAGATCACCTCGGTCTCGCAGCTGCTCGACGACCCCAAACTGAAGGGCCGGGTCGGGCTGCTCTCCGAGATGCGCGACACGATCGGCATGACGCTGATCGACATGGGCAAGGACCCCGCCGACTTCAAGGCCGACGACTTCGACGCGGCGATCGCGCGCGTCCAGAAGGCCGTCGACAGCAAGCAGGTGCGCCGCTTCACCGGCAACGACTACATCTCCGACCTCAGCAAGGGCGACCTCGCGGCCTGCCTCGCCTGGGCCGGGGACGTCGTGCAGCTCCAGGCGGACAACCCGCACGTCAAGTTCGCGATCCCGGACGCCGGTTACATCTCGTCGACCGACAACATGCTGGTCCCCAACAAGGCACGTCACAAGACGAACGCCGAGAAGCTCATGGACTACTACTACGAGCCGGCGGTCGGCGCGGAGCTCGCCGCGTGGATCAACTACGTCTCGCCGCTGGAGACCGGCATCGTCAAGCCGGAACTCGCCAAGATCGACAAGGACGTCGCGAACGACCCGCTGATCGTCCCCGACAAGGAGATGTCGGCGAAGGCGCACGGCTTCCGCTCCCTGACGGCCAAGGAAGAGACGGCGTTCGAGCAGAAGTTCGCCCAGCTCACGGGCGGCTGAAGCACCCCGGCACCTCCTTCGCCCCCGTCCGGCACCGCCCCTGCCCGTACCGACTCCTTGGACTCACCATGACGACCCTCACGACGTCGGAGACCGGCGGAGACGTCCGTCTCTCCGGCATCAGCAAGACGTACGACAACGGCTTCACCGCCGTCCAGCCGCTCGACCTCACCGTGCCCCAGGGCTCGTTCTTCGCGCTGCTCGGCGCCTCCGGCTGCGGGAAGACCACGACGCTCCGCATGATCGCCGGGCTCGAGGACCCGACGACGGGCACGGTGCACCTCGGCGACCAGGACGTGACGTCCCTGCCCCCGTACAAGCGCCCGGTGAACACCGTCTTCCAGTCGTACGCGCTCTTCCCGCACCTCGACATCTACGAGAACGTCGCCTTCGGCCTGCGCCGGCGCGGCATCAAGTCGGTGAAGAAGCAGGTCGAGGAGATGCTCGACCTGGTGCAGCTCGGCGAGCAGATCCGCAAGAAGCCGCAGCAGCTCTCCGGCGGCCAGCAGCAGCGCGTCGCCGTGGCCCGCGCGCTGATCAACCACCCCAAGGTGCTCCTGCTCGACGAGCCGCTCGGCGCCCTCGACCTCAAGCTGCGCCGCCAGATGCAGCTGGAGCTCAAGCGCATCCAGACCGAGGTCGGCATCACGTTCGTGCACGTCACGCACGACCAGGAGGAGGCCATGACGATGGCCGACACCGTGGCCGTGATGAACGCGGGCACCGTCGAGCAGCTCGGCGCCCCCACCGACCTGTACGAGAACCCGGGTTCGACGTTCGTCGCGAACTTCCTCGGCACCTCGAACTTCATCGAGGCCGAGATCGCGGGCCGGGCCGGCGAGGACCTCACCCTCAGGGCGGGCGGCGGAAAGCTCGTCCTGCCCGCCGCCCGCAACTCCGCGCGCACCACCGCGACCGGCGACAAGCTGCTCCTCGGCGTGCGCCCCGAGAAGATCTCGCTCACGCACGCCGACGACGCGGGCGAGATCCCCGACGGGCGCAACCGCATCACCGGGAAGATCGCCGACTCCAGCTTCATCGGCGTCTCCACCCAGTACGTCATCGACAGCCCGCTGTGCGACTCCTTCGAGGTCTACGCGCAGAACATCGAGCGCGACAGCCGCCTCGCGCCCGGCGCGGAGGTCGTCCTGCACTGGAACCCGGCGCACAGCTTCGGGCTCGACGCCGGCCAGGACATCGAGGCCGGCGCGGCCAAGGTCTCGGAGGACGCCGCCGCATGAGCACTGTCACCGACGCGCCACCCATGGCGCCCACGCCGTCCGAGGAACCACCCGCACCGCGCAAGATTCGCAAGCGCGGCCGCCTCGTCCCGTACTGGCTGCTGCTGCCGGGCATCCTGTGGCTGGTCGTCTTCTTCGCCCTGCCGATGGTCTACCAGGCGTCGACCTCGGTGCAGCAGGGGTCGCTCGAAGACGGCTTCAAGGTCACCTGGCACTTCGCGACGTACTGGGACGCACTGTCCGAGTACTACCCGCAGTTCCTGCGCTCGGTCCTGTACGCGGGTCTCGCCACGATCCTGTGCCTGCTGCTCGGCTATCCGCTCGCGTACCTGATCGCGTTCCGCGCCGGCCGCTGGCGCAACTTCATCATGATCCTGGTGATCGCCCCGTTCTTCACCAGCTTCCTGATCCGTACGCTCGCGTGGAAGACGATCCTCGCGGACGGCGGCCCGGTCGTGGGCGCGCTCAACTCGCTGCACGTCCTCGACGTCACGAGCTGGATCGGCATGACCGACGGCAGCAGGGTCCTCGCCACCCCGCTCGCGGTGGTGTGCGGACTCACGTACAACTTCCTGCCGTTCATGATCCTGCCGCTCTACACATCGTTGGAGCGGATCGACGGCCGGCTGCACGAGGCGGCGGGCGATCTGTACGCGTCCCCGGCGACGACGTTCCGCAAGGTGACGTTCCCGCTGTCGATGCCGGGCGTGGTGTCCGGAACGCTGCTGACCTTCATCCCCGCGGCCGGTGACTACGTGAACGCCGACCTGCTCGGCTCCACCGACACCCGCATGGTCGGAAACGTCATCCAGACGCAGTTCCTGCGCATTCTCGACTATCCGACGGCGGCGGCGCTGTCCTTCATCCTCATGGCGGCCATTCTCTGCATGGTCACCTTCTACATCCGTCGTTCCGGGACGGAGGACCTCGTCTGATGCGCTGGCTGCGAAAGAATCTCGTGGTGATGGCGGGCCTGATCACGCTCGGCTATCTCCTGCTCCCGAATCTCGTCGTGACGGTCTTCTCCTTCAACAAGCCGAAGGGCCGCTTCAATTACGAGTGGCGGGAATTCTCGACGGACGCCTGGAAGAACCCGTGCGGCGTCGCCGACATGTGCGGATCGCTCTCGCTGAGCCTCCAGATCGCGCTGTGGGCCACGATCGGCGCGACGGCCCTCGGCACGATGATCGCCTTCGCGCTCGTCCGCTACCGGTTCAGGGCGCGCGGCGCGATCAACTCGCTGATCTTCCTGCCGATGGCGATGCCGGAGGTCGTGATGGCGGCCTCGCTGCTCACGCTCTTCCTCAACATGGGTGCCCAGCTGGGCTTCTGGACGATCCTGATCGCCCACATCATGTTCTGCCTCAGCTTCGTGGTGACGGCGGTGAAGGCGCGCGTGATGTCGATGGACCCGCGCCTGGAGCAGGCGGCGCAGGACCTGTACGCGGGCCCGGTGCAGACCTTCCTGAGGGTCACCCTGCCGATCGCGGCGCCCGGCATCGCGGCGGGCGCGCTGCTCGCCTTCGCGCTCTCCTTCGACGATTTCATCATTACGAACTTCAACGCGGGCTCGACCGTCACGTTCCCCATGTTCGTCTGGGGCTCGGCACAGCGCGGAACGCCCGTTCAGATCAATGTCATCGGTACGGCCATGTTCCTGGTCGCCGTACTGTGTGTGCTGGCTGCAATGACCATCGGTAAGCGCAAGAACAAGGTTTCCTGAACCACTCGCATTTCTGAGGGAGTTGGAATCATGGCCGCACGCGCCATGAATCGCTGGACGAATTCACTCGCCGACGCCAAGCCGGTCGCGTACTGGCTCGACGACCCCGGCAGGCCCGAGGCCCGCGCCGCACTGACCGGCGACGAGACCTGTGACCTCCTGGTCGTCGGCGGCGGCTACAGCGGACTGTGGACCGCACTCATCGCCAAGGAGCGCGACCCCGGACGCGATGTGGTCCTCGTGGAGGGCCGCGAGATCGGCTGGGCCGCCTCCGGGCGCAACGGCGGATTCTGTGCCGCCTCCCTCACGCACGGCACGGCCAACGGGCTCGCCCGCTGGCCGGACGAGATCAAGAAGCTGGAGGAGCTGGGCGCCGCCAACCTCGACGCCATCGAGGCGGCGGTCGCCCGCTACTCCATCGACTGCGACTTCGAGCGCACCGGCGAGCTCGACGTGGCGACGCAGCCCCACCAGGTCGCCGAACTGCGCGAGTTCCACGTCGAGTTGGCCGAGGCCGGGCTCGCGGACGGCGTCGAACTCCTCGACGCGGAGGAGACCCGCGCGCAGGTCGACTCGCCCACGTTCCTCGGGGCGATGTACGACCGGCACGGCGTCGCGATGCTGCACCCGGCGAAGTTGGCGTGGGGCCTCAAGCGTGCCTGCCTCGACCTGGGTGTGCGGATCTACGAGAACACCCCGGCCACGGAGCTGTCCTCGAACGGCGCCGGGGTCGCGGTCCGCACCCCGTACGGCCGGGTCTTCGCCCGGCACGCCGCGCTGGCCACGAACGTCTTCCCTTCGCTGGTCAAGCGGACCCGCGCGTACACGGTCCCGGTGTACGACTACGCGCTGATGACGGAGCCGCTGAGCGCGGAGCAACTGGCCGCGGTCGGCTGGAAGAACCGGCAGGGCCTCGGCGACTCCGCCAACCAGTTCCACTACTTCCGGCTCTCCGCGGACAACCGGATCCTGTGGGGCGGCTACGACGCGATCTACCCGTACGGCGGCCGGGTGCGGGCCGAGCACGACCACCGCCCGGAGACGTACGCGAAGCTGGCAGGGCACTTCTTCACGTGCTTCCCGCAGTTGGAGGGGCTGCGCTTCACGCACGCCTGGGGCGGCGCGATCGACACCTGCTCCCGCTTCTCGGCGTTCTTCGGCACGGCGCACGCCGGCCGGGTGGCGTACGCCGCCGGGTACACGGGCCTCGGTGTCGGCGCGACGCGCTTCGGCGCGGACGTGATGCTGGACCTGCTCTCGGGCGAGCGCACGGAGCGCACGGAGCTCGAGATGGTCCGCAAGAAGCCGCTCCCGTTCCCGCCGGAGCCGTTCGCGGCCACGGGCATCGCGCTCACCAAGTGGTCCCTGGCGCGCGCCGACGAGAACGGTGGCCGCCGCAACCTGTGGCTGAAGGCGATGGACACGGTGGGCCTGGGCTTCGACAGCTAGGGCCTCGGGGGAAGTCGCCGGTCAGGCGCTCTCGTCCGCCGTGAGCGTCCCCTGATGGAAGTACAGCCGCCACCCGGCCTCCGGGTGGCGGCGCCACACCGAACTCCGGTGCGCGCGGCGCCCGTCGTCGTCCGTGTGGAACGTCAGATGGACCACGCCGGGCGCGAGCAGCGTCCCCCGCATCCCCGTGACCCGCACCGGCGGCCCCGGCTCCGCGCCGGTCGCCTCCAGGATCGACTCCCGGCCCCAACGCCGCCCGGACGCGCCGAACTCCACGAACTCCGGGTCGAGCAGCGCCGTCACCTCCGCGTCGGACGCCCGTACGCCGGGGTCGAGCAGCCGAAGCTCCCCGTTGATCGCCGCCTGGATCTGCGCCTTCTCGTCCTCGTACATGCCCTGAGGGTACGAGTGCGCCTGCCTTTGATCACCCGGCGTACGCCCTGGTCGCGCTCGGCTCCGAAAATTCACTACCTTCAGGTAACCGAAGTCGCGTAATGCTCGGACCGCTTCGCCCTCTCGTTCGTGACGATCAACGTCGATCCGAACGAGGAGGGCCCCGTCATGACTGGCTCGGGGGACAAGGCCGCTGTCGAGTGGCTGGTGTCCGTGGCACCGGATCCGGACGCCTGCCGCTGGGAGTGGGAACGCAATCCGCACGGGGTGGCGCTGCTGCCCGCGGGCGAGCGGTGGGACGTGCTGATCCTGCCGGGGGAACTGGGTTATCCGACGCTCGACGTGCTGCGCCGGGTGATCGACAGGCCGGGGCCCGTGCTCGCGGACTTCGGAGCCGCCCGCATGGGCTTCTTCGTGCCCGCGGGCACGGCCGCCCGCTGGCTCGGCACCGGGGTGCGCGCGGTGGGGCGCGGCTCCTGGATCGTGGCGCCGTACCCGGGCAGGCTCGCGGGCGGCGTGCGGTGGCTGGTGCCGCCGGACGGCTCGGGCACGCTCACGGACCCCGCGCTCCTGGAACTCGCGATGCACGAGGCGGCGGCCCAACTGGCAAGGGAGCCGGGGGAGTAGTGGAGGGGCGACGGATGCCCGACCCTTGACAACTCAATTGGTCTGGACCAAGTTGGGCGCGCTCCACCGTGCCCGTTTCCCCGCCACGCCCGGAGGCAGCCATGTCCCGCTCCAGACCCCGCAGACCCCACGGACCTCGCAGGTTCCGGCCGCTCCTCACCAGCCTCACGGCCGCCGCGCTCGCCGCGACCGGCCTCACCGCCCTGTCCACCACCGCGAACGCCGCCGATGTCGACCTCGCCCGCAACGGCGGGTTCGAGTCCGGCATGGACGGCTGGACCTGCTCCTCCAGTACCGGAAGAAACGTCAATTCACCGGTTCACGGCGGAAGTTCGGCGCTCCAGGCGACGCCATCGGGCGCCGACAACGCCCAGTGCGCCCAGACCGTCACCGTCAAGCCCGACTCCACGTACACGCTGTCCGGATACGTCCGCGGCAGCTACGTCTACCTCGGTGCGAGCGGCACCGGCACCACGGACGTGTCGACCTGGACCCCGTCGGCGTCCGACTGGCAGCAGCTCAGGACGACCTTCCGCACCGGCCCCACCACCACCAAGGTCACGATCTACACCCACGGCTGGTACGGCAGCCCCGCCTACACCGCCGACGACCTCTCGCTGCTCGGCCCGGGCACGGAGACCCCGGCGCCGCCCGCCGCGCCCACGGGCCTCAAGACCTCCGCCGTCACCGCGACGAGCGTCGGCCTGTCCTGGTCGGCGGTCCCCGGCGCCACGGGCTACGCGGTGTACCGCAACGGCACGAGGACCCGGACGGTGACCGGCACTTCGGACACGGTCACCGGCCTCGCCCCCACCACCGCGTACAGCTTCCAGGTCACGGCCCTCAACGACGCGGGCGAATCCGCGAAGTCGGCCACGGTCACCGCGACGACGGCCGAAGGTCCCGGCGACTCCGGCTCGTCGGACCTCCCGGCGCACGCCCTCGTCGGCTACCTCCACGCGAGCTTCGCCAACGGCGCCGGCTACACCCGCCTCGCCGACGTCCCCGACAGCTGGGACGTCATCGACCTCGCCTTCGGCGAACCCACCTCGACGACCTCGGGAGACATCCGCTTCGACCGCTGCCCCGCCACCGAGTGCCCGGGCGTCGAAACGGACGCCGAATTCAAGGCCGCCATCAAGGCCAAGCAGGCGGCGGGCAAGAAGGTCCTGATCTCGATCGGCGGCCAGAACGGCCAGGTCCAGCTCACCACCACGGCCGCCCGCGACGCCTTCGTCTCCTCCGTCTCGAAGATCATCGACGAGTACGGCCTCGACGGCCTCGACATCGACTTCGAGGGCCACTCCCTCTCCCTCGACGCCGACGACACCGACTTCAAGAACCCGAAGACCCCGGTGATCGTGAACCTGATCTCGGCGGTGAAGAGCCTCAAGGCCAAGTACGGCGAGAAGTTCGTCCTGACCATGGCGCCGGAGACGTTCTTCGTCCAGCTCGGCTACCAGTACTACGGCACCGGCAAATGGGGCGGCCAGGACCCGCGCGCGGGGGCGTACCTCCCGGTCATCCACGCGCTGCGCGACGACCTGACGCTGCTCCACGTCCAGGACTACAACTCCGGCTCGATCATGGGCCTCGACAACCAGTACCACTCCATGGGCGGCGCCGACTTCCACATCGCCATGACCGACATGCTGCTCACCGGATTCCCGGTCGCGGGCGACGCGAACAACGTCTTCCCGCCGCTGCGCCCCGACCAGATCGCGATCGGCATGCCGGCCTCCACCCAGGCGGGCAACGGCTACGTGTCCCCGGCCGAGACCAACAAGGCCCTCGACTGCCTCACCAAGAAGACCGACTGCGGCTCGTACGCGACCCACGGCACCTGGCCCGCACTGCGCGGCCTGATGACGTGGTCGGTGAACTGGGACCGCTTCAACAATTGGGCGTTCCAGAAGAACTTCGACGCCTACTTCGGCTGACCGCGTACGCCGCCGCGGACAGCAGCAGCACCGCCAGGCACCAGCTCCCCACCACGTCCGCCGGCCAGTGATACCCCTGCCGTACGAGTCCCAGGCCCACGGCCGCGTTCAGCAGGACGCAGCCGTGGGCCAGTCGGCGTGAACGCAGCAGCAGGACGCACAGTCCGTACGCGACCGCGGCCGTCGCCGCGTGGCCCGACGGGTAGAAGCCGGTGGCCGGGGCCATGGGCGGCGGGCCGGGCCGGTCGATGAGGGCCTGGAGCGGGGCCACCAGGGTGGGGACCAGGGACATCGTGACGGCCGCGACGATCACGGGGAGCCAGGTCCGGGTGCGCCAGGTGACGTACGCGAGGGTCACGGCGAGGACCGGGAGGGCGACCGCCATGTTGCCGAGGTCGGCGAGGAATTCGGCGGGGCCCGAGGGGATCGCACTGGTGCGGATCGTGTCGCCGAGGCGCTCGTCGTACGCGAGGAGGGGGCCGTCGGAGGCGACCTGCCAGGTGAGCGCGGCGAAGAGAAGCGCTGCGAAGAGGAGGAGAAAGATGGTCGGCCGGTTCGGAACAGGGGGGGTAGTTCCGAACCGGCCGAACTGGCCGGCGTATCGCGCGCCCCGGGGGGTTTGGGGCGAGCGACCGTCCGACCGGTGAGGAGTTCCGGAGCCGGAAGCTCCGGGTGTGTGCGCGAGGGCACGACCAGGGCGAAGCTGGGGAGGCCTCGACCCGGTACCGTCCGCAGTCACCTGCGGGCGGGGTGTTTCTCTCATCTGCAGAAACCGTACGGCAGGGGCTGAGGGTGCGACACCCGGTTGGGCAACATCCCATGGGCCTCGCACACCTTCTTCACACGGCCCGACCGTCGTCGCAGGTCACGGAATTGTCGCGGTCCGCGTCGTCACGATCGGGCGGTGTGGCTCCTGTTGCCGGAGCGGCCTTCCGGGGGTCGCTCAGAGCGCGGCGAAGGCGTTCTCGATGATGTCGAGGCCCTCGTTCAGGAGGTCCTGGCCGATGACGAGCGGCGGCAGGAAACGCAGCACGTTGCCGTAGGTGCCGCAGGTGAGGACGAGCAGGCCCTCGGCGTGGCAGGCCTTGGCGAGGGCGGCGGTGGCCTCCGGGTGCGGCTCCTTGGTCGCCGGGTCCTTGACGAGCTCGACGGCGATCATGCCGCCGCGGCCGCGGATGTCGCCGATGACCGGGAACTTCTCCTGCATCGCCGACAGGCGCGACTTCATCGTCGTCTCGATCTCCTTCGCCTTGGCGTTGAGGTCGAGCTCCTTCATCGTCTCGATGGCGCCGAGCGCACCGGCGCAGGCCACCGGGTTGCCGCCGTAGGTGCCGCCGAGGCCGCCCGCGTGCGCGGCGTCCATGATCTCGGCCTTGCCGGTCACCGCGGCGAGCGGGAGGCCGCCCGCGATGCCCTTGGCGGTCGTGATCAGGTCCGGGACGATGCCCTCGTCCTCGCAGGCGAACCACTGTCCGGTACGGCAGAAGCCGGACTGGATCTCGTCCGCGACAAAGACGATGCCGTTGTCGGCGGCAAACTGGCGGATCGCGGGGAGGAAGCCCTTGGCCGGCTCGATGAAGCCGCCCTCGCCGAGCACCGGCTCGATGATGATCGCGGCGACGTTGTCCGCGCCGACCTGCTTGGAGATCTGGTCGATGGCCTGCTTCGCGGCCTCGGGTCCTGCGTTCTCCTCGCCGGTCGGCCAGCGGTAGCCGTACGCGAGCGGGGCGCGGTAGACCTCGGGGGCGAACGGGCCGAAGCCGTGCTTGTACGGCATGTTCTTCGCGGTCAGCGCCATCGTCAGGTTCGTCCGGCCGTGGTAGCCGTGGTCGAAGACGACGACCGCCTGGCGCTTGGTGTAGGCGCGGGCGATCTTGACGGCGTTCTCGACGGCCTCGGCGCCGGAGTTGAAGAGCGCGCTCTTCTTCTCGTGGTCGCCCGGCGTCAGCTCCGCGAGGGCCTCGGCGACGGCGACGTAGCTCTCGTACGGCGTGACCATGAAACAGGTGTGGGTGAAGTCCTGAAGCTGCGCGGAGGCGCGGCGGACCACGGCCTCGGCGGAGGCGCCCACCGAGGTCACGGCGATGCCGGAACCGAAGTCGATGAGGCGGTTCCCGTCGACGTCCTCGATGATGCCGCGGTCCACCTTGGCGGTGAACACCGGCAGCGTGGAGCCCACGCCCGCGGCGACGACCGCGGTGCGGCGGGCCTGAAGCTCCTGCGACTTCGGGCCGGGGATGGCGGTGACGACGCGGCGCTCCTGCGGGATGTCGCTCATGCGGGACTCCTGGTTCTTGATCCGGTCCCGGGCTCGGTGTCGATGTCGCCGGGGCTGCTTTCGGGGGGTTTCTCGCAGGTTAGGGGCGGTGGAGCGGGGCGGTCATGCTCCATCGGGGCGGGGTCGGGGGAGCGTGTTGTCCGTCTTGGACAGGTGTGGATCCGGTGCGGGCCGTGCACGTGACCGGCCCGGTCACGTGCACGGCCCGCACCGGTCCCCGCCCATGGGGCGCGTATGCGGTGAACTCCCCTGGTACGGGCATTAGATTGAGGCGCGATCGACGCGCACGGCACGGACGGACCGGGCAGCTCAGGGGGCTAGGGCCCTTCTGACGGATCGGGCTGGGCTCGGGAGGCCGTGCTGTTCGACCCCGCGACTCCAGCAAGATCCGTCAGAAGGGGCCTAGGCCATGGACAGCGAAAGCGGCACGCAGGGCACGCAGGACGCGGGTGGTGGTGAGCGGCAGGCGTCCGCGCCCGTGCCGCGGCCCGCGCGGCCGCCCCGCCCGGCCGTCCCGCCGATGCCCCGGCAGGCGCCCCCCGCGGTCCGCGGCCCGGTGGCCGAGTGGCTCGCCGCGCGCCGCCCCAAGGCCCAGCCGGGTGTGTGGCGGTACGAGTACGAGCCCCGGCCGCCCCGGCAGGACACGGCCGCGGTCGGCCGCAAGCTGCTGACGTGGATGGCCCTGTCGTTCCTGGTCGGCGTCCTGCTGTGGAGCCTGTGGCGGCGCGGCACGCTGCCCTACCAGTGGGCCCCGCTCAAGATCTTCACGCCGGACAGCTGGTGGTGGCCGGGCACGACCACGCCGAACGGCCCGAACTCCAAGGCGTGGGACGCGCTCGCCGTCTACGAAGGTCTTGCCTTCGCCCTGCTCGTCTACTTGGTGGGGCGCTTCGGGGCCTGGGGAGAAGGCATCCAGCACTTCGTCGTGCGGCGTCCCCAGCCCGCCCGCGCCATCGTGGCCTCGGTGGCCGCCGTGGGCGTGCTGGTGTTCGTCTGGCCGGACGCGCTGGGGCTCGACTGGCGGCCGCTGCCGATCGCCGACCCGGTGTTCTCCCTCGTCGTCCTCGTCACCGGCGGCCCCGGCATCTTCACGGTGCCGGTGCTCGCCTATCTCCTGTACGCCCTGATCACGGCCGCCGTCCTCTACCCGTTCGCCCGGATCGGCGGCTGGCTCGAGGTCTGGTCCGCGCGCCGCAAGAAGGAGACGCCGTCCCGGCCCGCCGCACCACCCGCGCGCGAGGCCTGGGCGCAGCTGCGCGAGGCCGGCCAGGACCAGGCCGCCGACGTGCTCGCCGCCGAGGTCGCGGGCGGCCGGATGAACGACGTCGACTGCGCCCGCGTCACCCACGCCTGGCGGCGCACCGCCGACCCGGCGGCCTTCGCCAAGACCGTCCTCAAGCAGGGCGCGGGCGCCTGGGCGCACCCTTCGGGCCAGCGCGACCTGCCGTCCCGCGCGGCGGCGCACGACCTGCTCGTCGGCCAGGTGCGGATCGGCTCCTACGCGAGCGACGAGCGCAATCCGTACGCCCTGCGCGGCGCGGGCGTCGCCCTCGACCCGAGCCTGCTCGGCACCTCGCTCCTCGCCGTCGGCCCGCCCGGCGCGGGCAAGACGGCGGGCGTCGTACGCCCCGTCGTCGAGTCCCTGGCGCTCCAGGCGCTCACCGGGCAGTGCGCCGTGCTCGCGGTCTGCGCGAAGGGCACCCCGCTCGGCCCCGACGACGCGTTCGACGTGGTGGTCGGTCCCGGCGACCGGACGTCGGTGCACGACCTCGACCTGTACGCGGACGCCACCGACGCGGACGAGGCGGCGGGCTTCCTCGCCGAGGGTCTGATCGGCGACCTGTCCGCCGACGAACAAGGTGTCACCCGGCGCGCCGCCACCGCGCTCGCCCAGCTCCTCGGTCCCTACCGCGAGGCGCACGGCACGTTCCCCGCCGTGCCGGTGCTGCGCGAACTCCTGGAGGGCGATCCTGAGGCCCTCGCCGATCTCAGGGGGCGGCTGACGGCGGACTCCGCGATGCGCCGCGAACTCGACGCCCGGCAGCGCCAGTCCGGCACGGCAGGCGACCCGGGCCCGATGCTCGCCGACCGCCTCGCCCTCCTGGACCGCCCGGTCTTCTCCGGCTTCTTCGACCCGGCGGCCGCCCGCCCGTTCTCCGTGCGTGCCCTCGCGCACCACCCGCTGCGGGTCCGCGTCGACCTGCCCGAGCAGGGCCACGAAGAGGCGTCCCGGCTGCTCGCCCGGCTGCTGCTCGCCCAGTTCACCTCCGTCGTACGGGACCGGGCGGCGCGCTCCCACTTCGCCTGCATGGTCCTCGACGACGCGGCGCGCACCGTGACCGCGGAGACGGTCCGCGGCATCCAGCGACTGCGCTCCGCGCACGCCGGGGTGGTGCTCGGCCTGCGCACCATCGGCGAGGTCGCCGAGCCCTTGCAGGGCCCGCTGTACGCGGCCGTCGGCTGCCGCATGGCGTTCTCCGGGGTCACGACGTGGGACGGCCGGCGCTTCGCGGAGGCCTGGGGCACGGAGTGGGTGGAGACCGAGGAGGTCGCGCAGCACGCCGTGTACGCGCAGGCGCCGGTGACCCGCGCGCTCTACAAGATGCGCCAGATGGTGACCGGGAAGGCCGTCACCACGGACGCCGTCACCGTCCGCAAGGTGGAGCGCGAACGCTGGTCGGCCTCCGACCTGGCGCACGCGGTGCCGCCGGGGCACGCGGTGCTCTCGCTCACCACCGTGCGGGGCGAACATGCTCCGCCGCTGCTCGTGGACCTGCGGAGCTGAGAGCCGCGTGAACGCGGCTGAAGGTTGACTGAGCTTTCAGGGGGCCAGGCCCCGGTAGTACGTACGGTGAGGCAGAATCGGCACTGGTCGTTCATACGGACCGGCCAAAAGCTTCACAGGATCCACGAGAAGCGGAACCCTGTGAGACCCGGGAGAGTCGATCTCCGCGTACGCCCAGCCGACCCCTGTACACCCAGCTGACCCGAAGGCCTGGCCCATGCCGCCCACCCTCGCCTCGCTCGTCCACCACTCGGCGCTCAAGCTCGGCGTGCGCGCGGGCGAGCAGCACCTGGACACGCCTGTCCGCTGGGCGCACGTGAGCGAGCTCGCCGACCCCGTCCCGTACATGGAGGGCGGCGAGCTCCTCCTGATCACCGCGCTCAAGCTGGACGCCGAGGACCCCGACGCCATGCGCCGCTACGTGAAGCGGCTCTCCGAGGCGGGCGTCGTCGGCCTGGGCTTCGCCGTCGGCGTCAACTACGACGACGTCCCCGAGGCCCTCGTGAAGGCGGCGAAGGACGAGGGCCTGCCGCTGCTCGCGGTGCCGCCGCGCACGCCCTTCATCGCGATCAGCAAGGCGGTCTCCGCCGCGATCGCCGCCGAGCAGTACAAGGCCGTCACCTCCGGTTTCGCCGCACAGCGCGAACTCACCAAGCAGGCGCTGGGCAGCGGGCCCGAGGGGGTGCTCGCCGTGCTCGCCGCCCAGGTCGACGGGTGGGCCGCGCTGTACGACGCGTCCGGCGCCGTCGTCGCCACCGCCCCGGACTGGGCGGGCCGCCGCGCCGCCCGTCTGACCGGCGACGTCGAGCGGCTGCGGGACCGGCCCGCGCCCGCCAGCGCGGTCGTGGAGAGCGGCTCCGAAGACCGGGTCGAACTGCACTCCATCGGTACGGGACGGCGCCCGCGCGCGGCCCTCGCGGTGGGCACGGCCGCGACCCTCGGCACCGCCGAGCGCTACGCCCTGCACTCGGCGATCGCCCTGCTGACCCTCACCACCGAACGCTCCCGGGCGCTGTACGCGGCCGAGCAGCGGATCGGCGCGGCCGTCCTGCGGATGCTGCTCGCGGGGGAGCCCGACCACGCGCGGGCCGTCGCGGGCGACCTGTACGGGGCGCTGCTCGACGCGCCGTTCCGGATGGTGATCGCGGACGCGGTGACCTCGTCGTCGAGCGGGGCCGAGATCCCGCCGACCGGGACGGCGGCGCTGCTCGCGGAGGCGGTGACCGGGGCCGGGGGATGGTCGGGTGCGGGGCCGCTCCTGGTCCTCGCCGACGTGGTGGAGTCCGCCGCGGCGCGCTCCGGAGAGGCGCTGCTCGTCGTCCCCGACGGCCAGCGCCTCGTGCTGCTCGCCGTCGACGGCGGGGCGGCGGCCGAGGCCTGCCTCCAGTACGCGGAGGCGCTGGAGTCCACGCGCGGCGAGAGCTCCTCCGCGTCCGAGGACGAACTGGTCATCGGCTTCTCGGCGCCGGCCGGGCCGATCGCGGCGGTGTCCGCGTACAAGCAGGCCGAACAGGCGCTCTCCGTCGCCCGCAGGCGCGGCCGGATCCTCGTGGAGCACGAGGACGTCGCGGCGGGCTCGGTGCTGCCGCTGCTGGGCGACGACGCGGTCCGGGCGTTCGCGGACGGCCTCCTTCGGGCGCTCCGCGACCACGACGCGACGGGCCGGGGCGACCTCGTGGCCTCGCTCCGGGCGTGGCTCTCCCGCCACGGCCAGTGGGACGCGGCGGCGGCGGACCTGGGCGTCCACCGTCATACGTTGCGGTACCGGATGCGCCGGGTCGAGGAAATCCTCGGCCGCTCCCTCGACGACCCGGACGTCCGCATGGAGCTGTGGCTGGCCCTGAAGGCGACGGGGGCGTAGCAGCCGTTACGGCCGCGGGGCTCTGCCCCGGACCCCGCTGCTCAATCGCCGCAGGGGCTAAAAATGTGCACCGACCGCCTTCAGGCACGCCCGCAGGGGGACACGGGCCGATCAATCCGGTTCGGCACTGCCGGCGGGACCGGGCAAATCAAGCCCCTCCGGCGATTGAGGAGCGGGGTCCGGGGCGGAGCCCCGGGAGTGCAACGCCGGTCCATCGCTCCAATTCGGCAAACATGCATCCACGACTACGCCACACCGGCCAAACCGCAGGCCCGCACCGCCGACCTACCTTGGTCACACCCACCGCTAAACCCACGGAGAGGCCGGTACACGCCCCATGACCACCCACGCCTTCTGGCTCGCCGGCCGCCAGGCCACCGGTGACACGACGTTCGACGTCCACAACTCCTACGACGGCCGCCTCGTCGGCACCGTCGCCGAGCCGACCGAGGCCCAGGTGGAGGAGGCCGTCGCCGCCGCCCACGCCGTCGTCGACGAGTTCGCCGCGACCCCCGCCCACGTACGGGCCAAGGCCCTGAACCACGTGGCCGACCGCCTGATCGAGCGCACCGAGGAGATCGCCCAGCTGATCTCCGCCGAGAACGGCAAGCCGATCAAGTGGGCCCGCGGCGAGGTCGGCCGCGCCGTCTCCGTGTTCCGCTTCTCCGCCGAGGAGGCCCGCCGCTGGAACAGCGGTGAGGCCCAGCGCCTCGACACCGACGCGGGCGGCACCGGCCGCATGGCGATCACCCGCCGCATCCCGAAGGGCGTCGTCCTCGGCATCGCCCCGTTCAACTTCCCGCTGAACCTGAGCGCCCACAAGGTCGCCCCGGCCATCGCGGTGGGCGCGCCCATCATCCTCAAGCCGGCGCCCGCCACCCCGATCTCCTCGCTGATCCTCGGCGAGCTGCTCGCGGAGACCGAGCTCCCGGCCGGCTCCTGGTCCGTCCTCACGGTCCCGAACGACCGCATGCCCGCCCTGGTCCAGGACGAGCGCCTCCCGGTCATCTCCTTCACCGGCTCGGGCCCGGTCGGCTACGCGATCATGGACAGCGTCCCGCGCAAGCACTGCACCCTGGAGCTCGGCGGCAACGGCGCGGCGGTCGTCCTCGCCGACTACGCCTCCGAGGCGGACCTGGACTGGGCGGCGCAGCGCATCGCCACCTTCTCCAACTACCAGGGCGGCCAGTCCTGCATCTCGGTGCAGCGCGTCATCGCCGACGCCGCCGTCTACGACCGGCTCCTGCCGAAGATCGTCGCGGCCGTCGAGGCGCAGGTCACCGGCGACCCGGCCGACGACGCCACCGACGTCGGCCCGCTGGTCAGCGAGGACGCCGCGAAGCGCGTCGAGTCGTGGGTCGACGAGGCCGTGCAGGCGGGCGCGTCCCTCCTCGCCGGCGGCAAGCGCGACGGCGCCACCTACGCGCCGACCGTCCTCGCCGATGTCCCGGCCGACGTCACGATCTCCTGCGAGGAGGTCTTCGGCCCGGTCCTCACGGTCAAGAAGGTGGACGGCGAGGCCGAGGCCTTCGCCGCCGTCAACGACTCCAAGTACGGCCTCCAGGCGGGCGTGTTCACGCACGACCTCCAGACCGCGTTCCGCGCCCACCGCGCCCTCGAGGTCGGCGGCGTGGTCATCGGCGACGCCCCGTCCTACCGCGCCGACCAGATGCCGTACGGCGGCGCCAAGCAGTCCGGCGTCGGCCGCGAGGGCGTCAAGTTCGCCATGGACGACTACTCGTACGAGCGCGTCCTCGTCCTGACGGGCCTCGCCCTGTAGGACACCCGCGAAGACCCCGGCGCGCGCCTGATCCGCGCGCCGGTCACGACGGCCGGAGCCCACTGTGCGGGGGCTCCGGCCGTCGCCGTTCGGGTGCGCGGGGACTGGTCGACATGCCCGTTATCGGGTACATACGATCCAGTAGCACCGGTCGGTAACGAGCCGGGCGGTGGACCCGACGCGCGGCGAGGTGAACCTCATGTCCGCAACATCCCCCGCACCACAGCACCGGGCGAAGGTCTCCGAGAAGGAGGCCCGCCAGGTCGCCGAGGCGGCCCGCGAACAGGACTGGCGCAAGCCCAGCTTCGCCAAGGAACTGTTCCTCGGCCGGTTCCGGCTCGACCTCATCCACCCGCATCCGATGCCCGCAGACGAGGACGCGCAGCGCGGCGAGGAATTCCTCGCCAAGCTCCGCGACTTCTGTGAGACGAAGATCGACTCGGCGCGCATCGAGCGCGAGTCGCGGATCCCCGACGAGACGATCAACGGGCTCAAGGAGCTCGGCGCGCTCGGCATGAAGATCGATACGAAGTACGGCGGCCTCGGGCTCACGCAGGTCTACTACAACAAGTCGCTCGCGCTGGTCGGTTCGGCCTCGCCCGCCATCGGCGCGCTGCTCTCCGCGCACCAGTCCATCGGCGTACCGCAGCCGCTCAAGCAGTTCGGCACGAAGGAGCAGAAGGACGCGTTCCTGCCGCGCTGCGCCCGCACCGACATCTCCGCGTTCCTGCTCACCGAGCCCGACGTCGGCTCCGACCCGGCCCGGCTCGCCACGACGGCGGTCCCCGAGGGCGACGAGTACGTCCTCGACGGCGTGAAGCTGTGGACGACGAACGGCGTCGTGGCCGACCTGCTCGTCGTCATGGCCAGGGTCCCCAAGTCGGAGGGCCACAAGGGCGGCATCACCGCGTTCGTCGTCGAGGCGGCCTCCGAGGGCATCACCGTAGAGAACCGCAACGCCTTCATGGGGCTGCGCGGCATCGAGAACGGCGTCACGCGCTTCCACCAGGTCCGGGTCCCCGCGGCGAACCGCATCGGCCCCGAGGGTGCGGGCCTGAAGATCGCGCTCACCACCCTCAACACCGGCCGCCTCTCGCTGCCCGCGATGTGCGTCGGCGCGGGCAAGTGGTGTCTGAAGATCGCCCGCGAGTGGTCGGCGGAGCGCGAGCAGTGGGGCAGGCCGGTCGCGTTCCACGAGGCCGTCGGCTCGAAGATCTCCTTCATCGCGGCGACCTCCTTCGCCCTGGAGGCCGTCCTCGACCTCTCCTCGCAGATGGCGGACGAGGACCGCAACGACATCCGCATCGAGGCCGCCCTCGCCAAGCTCTACGGCTCCGAGATGGCCTGCCTGATGGCCGACGAGCTGGTCCAGATCCGCGGCGGCCGCGGCTTCGAGACCGCCGAGTCCCTCGCGGCCCGCGGCGAACGCGCCGTCCCCGCCGAACAGGTCCTGCGCGATCTGCGCATCAACCGGATCTTCGAGGGCTCGACCGAGATCATGCACCTGCTGATCGCGCGCGAGGCCGTGGACGCCCACCTGTCGGTCGCGGGCGACCTCATCGACCCCGACAAGTCGCTTTCGGACAAGGCGAAGGCGGGCGCGAAGGCGGGCGGCTTCTACGCCAAGTGGCTCCCGAAGCTGGTGGCAGGGCCCGGCCAACTCCCGCGCACGTACGCGGAGTTCCACCCCTCGGGCCACCCCGACCTCTCCACCCACCTCCGCTTCGTCGAACGCTCGGCCCGCAAGCTCGCCCGCTCCACCTTCTACGCCATGTCCCGCTGGCAGGGCCGCATGGAGACGAAGCAGGGCTTCCTCGGCCGCATCGTCGACATCGGCGCCGAACTCTTCGCCATGAGCGCCGCCTGCGTACGCGCCGAACTCCTGCGCACCACGGAGGCGTACGGCCGCGAGGCCTACCAGCTCGCGGACGCCTTCTGCCGCCAGTCCCGCATCCGCGTCGACGAACTCTTCGACCGCCTGTGGACCAACACCGACGAACTCGACCGCAAGGTCGTCAAGGGCGTCATCGGCGGCACGTACACCTGGCTGGAACAGGGCGTCGTCGACCCCAGCGGCGACGGCCCCTGGATCGCGGAGGCCACACCCGGACCGAGCAAACGCGAGAACGTGCACCGGCCGATCCGCTGATCCCGGCCACCCAGGGCCTGTCGTTCGGAACAGGCCCTTGTGCCCATCCCGTGTCGGACGCACAGGGAGTTCACGCAAGAATGGGGGGATGAGCGACAGCCCATCCCCCCTCGCGGACCCGCATCTCGTCTTCGACCCGGCCCCGGCCGACGCCCCCAGGGACGTCGCCGTCCTGGGCTCCACGGGCTCCATCGGCACGCAGGCCGTCGACCTCGTCCTGCGCAATCCCGACCGGTTCCGCGTCACCGCGCTCAGCGCCGCCGGCGGCCGCGTCGAGCTGCTCGCCGAGCAGGCGCACCGGCTGCGCGTGCGCACCGTCGCCGTGGCCCGTGAGGACACCGTGCCCGCGCTGCGCGAGGCGCTGGTCGCGCAGTACGGGGCGGGGGAGCAGCTCCCCGAGATCCTCGCCGGGCCCGACGCCGCCACCGAGATCGCGGGCCGCGGCGACTGCCACACCGTGCTCAACGGCATCACCGGCTCCATCGGCCTCGCCCCGACGCTCGCCGCCCTCGAAGCGGGCCGCACCCTCGCGCTGGCCAACAAGGAGTCGCTCATCGTCGGCGGCCCGATCGTCAAGCGCCTCGCGAAGCCCGGCCAGATCATCCCTGTCGACTCCGAGCACGCCGCACTCTTCCAGGCCCTCGCCGGCGGCACCCGCGCCGACGTTCGCAAGCTCGTCGTCACCGCGTCCGGCGGCCCCTTCCGCGGCCGTACGAAGGCCGACCTCGCGAACGTCACCGTCGAGGACGCCCTCGCGCACCCCACCTGGGCGATGGGACCGGTCATCACCGTCAACTCCTCGACCCTGGTCAACAAGGGGCTCGAGGTCATCGAGGCGCACCTGCTGTACGACATCCCCTTCGACCGCATCGAGGTCGTCGTGCACCCGCAGTCCTACGTGCACTCCATGGTCGAGTTCACCGACGGCTCGACGCTCGCCCAGGCCACCCCGCCCGACATGCGCGGCCCGATCGGCATCGGCATCGGCTGGCCCGAGCGGATCCCCGACGCCGCCCCCGCTTTCGACTGGACGAAGGCCTCCACCTGGGAGTTCTTCCCGCTCGACACCGAGGCCTTCCCCGCGGTGGGGCTCGCCCGGCACGTGGGGGAGCTCGCGGGCACGGCCCCGGCGGTGTTCAATGCCGCCAACGAGGAGTGCGTGGACGCGTTCTTGAAGGGCGCCCTGCCGTTCAACGGGATCATGGAAACTGTGACGAAGGTCGTGGAAGAGCACGGCACACCCGAATCGGGAACTTCACTCACCGTCGCGGACGTCCTCGAAGCGGAGACCTGGGCGCGCGCCCGGGCCCGTGAACTGACCGCAACGGACAAGGCAGCCGCGGAGGCTCGTGCATGACGACCTTGATGATGATCCTCGGCGTAGTCATCTTCGCGGTGGGCCTGCTCTTCTCCATCGCCTGGCACGAGCTGGGCCACCTGTCGACGGCGAAGCTCTTCGGCATCCGCGTGCCCCAGTACATGGTCGGCTTCGGCCCGACCATTTTCTCGCGGAAGAAGGGCGAGACCGAGTACGGCGTCAAGGCGATCCCGCTCGGCGGCTACATCCGCATGATCGGCATGTTCCCGCCCGGCGCCGACGGCCGGATCGAGTCCCGCTCGACCTCCCCGTTCCGCTCCATGGTCGAGGACGCGCGCGCCGCGGCCTTCGAGGAGCTGAAGGAGGGCGACGAGACCCGCCTCTTCTACACGCGCAAGCCGTGGAAGCGCGTCATCGTCATGTTCGCAGGACCCTTCATGAACCTGATCCTCGCGATCGGCCTGTTCCTGACGGTCCTGATGGGCTTCGGCGTCACCCAGCAGACGAACGTCGTCTCGTCCGTCTCGTCCTGCGTCATCCAGGCCAGCGCCAACCGCGACACCTGCAAGGCCTCCGACCCCGAGTCCCCGGCGAAGGCGGCGGGACTTCAGCCGAAGGACAAGATCGTGTCCTTCAACGGGGTGGCGACGGACGAGTGGAACGCGCTGTCCGACGAGATCCGCAAGAGCGCCGGTGACACGGTGCCGATCGTCGTCGAGCGCGACGGACAGCAGCAGACGCTGACCGCGAAGATCGCCACGAACCAGGTGCCGAAGAAGGACGCAAGCGGCCAGATCACCGAGGGCTACGTCAACGCCGGGTTCCTCGGCTTCACCGCCGCCACCGGCGTCGTACGCCAGGACTTCGGCGACTCCGTCACCTGGATGTCCGACCGGGTCGGCGACGCGGTGGACTCCATCATCGCGCTGCCCGCGAAGATCCCCGCCCTGTGGGACGCGGCGTTCGGCGACGGCCCGCGCGAGCAGGACTCGCCGATGGGCGTGGTCGGCGCGGCCCGGGTCGGCGGCGAGATCTTCACCATGGACATTCCGGCGACGCAGCAGCTCGCGATGGCGCTGATGCTGGTCGCGGGCTTCAACCTGTCGCTCTTCCTGTTCAACATGCTGCCGCTGCTGCCGCTCGACGGCGGGCACATCGCGGGCGCCCTGTGGGAGGCGCTGCGCAGGAACCTGGCGAAGGTGTTCCGCCGCCCGGACCCGGGCCCGTTCGACGTGGCGAAGCTCATGCCGGTGGCGTACGTGGTGGCCGGTGTCTTCGTCTGTTTCACGATCCTCGTGCTGATCGCGGACGTGGTGAACCCGGTGAAAATCTCCTGATCAGACGCCGGACGGGTGCCGGACATGCACCGTTCGGACGCTGTTCGGGACTGCCCGGCACCCTGAGTGCCGGGCAGTCCCTCTTTATGAGGGTTTGCGGGGGCGCGATGTGCTGGTGCACGCGCCGGTGACGTAATCTCGGAAGCCTCTGGACTCGATCCACATCCTTGGGGTTGCACAGCAGATGACTGCGATTTCTCTCGGCATTCCGTCGGTACCGACCAAGCTCGCCGAGCGGCGCAAGAGCCGCCAGATCCAGGTCGGCACCGTGGCGGTCGGCGGAGACGCGCCCGTTTCGGTGCAGTCCATGACCACGACGCGCACCTCCGACATCGGCGCGACGCTTCAGCAGATCGCCGAGCTGACGGCGTCCGGCTGCCAGATCGTCCGCGTGGCCTGCCCCACGCAGGACGACGCCGACGCGCTGCCCGTCATCGCCCGGAAGTCGCAGATCCCCGTGATCGCGGACATCCACTTCCAGCCGAAGTACGTCTTCGCGGCCATCGAGGCCGGCTGCGCCGCGGTGCGCGTGAACCCGGGCAACATCAAGCAGTTCGACGACAAGGTCAAGGAGATCGCCCAGGCGGCGAAGGACCACGGCACGCCGATCCGGATCGGCGTGAACGCGGGCTCCCTCGACAAGCGCCTGCTCCAGAAGTACGGCAAGGCGACCCCCGAGGCGCTCGCCGAGTCGGCGCTGTGGGAGGCGGGCCTCTTCGAGGAGCACGGCTTCCGCGACATCAAGATCTCCGTGAAGCACAACGACCCGGTGGTCATGGTCAACGCGTACCGGCAGCTCGCCGCGCAGTGCGACTACCCGCTGCACCTCGGTGTGACCGAGGCGGGCCCGGCGTTCCAGGGCACGATCAAGTCGTCCGTCGCCTTCGGCGCGCTGCTCGCCGAGGGCATCGGCGACACGATCCGCGTCTCGCTTTCGGCCCCGCCGGTCGAGGAGATCAAGGTCGGCAACGCGATCCTGGAGTCCCTCAACCTCAAGCCGCGCCGCCTGGAGATCGTCTCCTGCCCCTCCTGCGGCCGCGCCCAGGTCGACGTCTACAAGCTCGCCGAGGAGGTCACCGCCGGCCTCGAAGGCATGGAGGTCCCGCTGCGCGTGGCCGTCATGGGCTGCGTCGTGAACGGGCCGGGCGAGGCACGTGAGGCCGACCTCGGCGTCGCCTCCGGCAACGGCAAGGGCCAGATCTTCGTCAAGGGCGAGGTCATCAAGACGGTGCCCGAGTCGAAGATCGTCGAGACGCTGATCGACGAGGCGATGAAGATCGCCGAGCAGATGGAGAAGGACGGCATCGCCTCCGGCGAACCGTCGGTGTCCATCGCGGGCTGACCCCGTCGCCGCCAGGCCCGCGCATCCCTCCGGGTGGGCGGGCCTTTCGCGTCGGCTGCTTCCGGTCTCGCCGCTGGTCCCGTTTGCGCAGTTCCCCGCGCCCCTTTTAGGGGCGCGGGGAACTGCGCAAACCCACGACGCGACCGGAGCCCGCCGGCGCAACGGCATAACGCACACGCCCCACGCGGGGGCCGCCCGCGAAAGGGGGCCGAAACGTCGACCCGCCACACCCGCGGAGCGCCAGGTACAGTGCGGAGATCAGTAGCCCATCTGGTGAGGCCCCTCCGCACGTGTTGACTCAGACCACCACTCGGGTGCTCGAACCGAGTGACCTCGACGCAGCGCTCGCCGTCCTCGACCGCGAGCCCGTCGCGAACGCCTTCGTCACGGCCCGGGTCCGGGTCGCGGGCCTCGACCCGTGGCGGCTCGGCGGCGAAATGTGGGGCTGGTACGAGGACGGGATGCTGGAGTCCCTGTGCTACGCGGGCGCCAACCTCGTCCCCATCTGCGCGACCGACCGCGCCATCCGCGGCTTCGCCGACCGCGCCCGGCGGGCGGGCCGCCGCTGCTCCTCCATCGTCGGCCCCGCGGAGCCCACCGCCCGCCTCTGGCAGCTGCTCGAACCGGGCTGGGGCCCCGCCCGCGAGGTCCGCACCCAGCAGCCGCTGATGGTGACCGACCGGATGCCCACGGACGTCACCCCCGACCCGTACGTCCGCCGCGTCCGCAAGGACGAGATGGAAACGATCATGCCGGCGTGCGTGGCGATGTTCACCGAGGAGGTCGGCGTCTCCCCGCTGGCCGGTGACGGCGGCCTGCTGTACCAGGCACGGGTGGCCGAACTGGTCGGCTCCGGCCGCTCGTTCGCCCGCCTCGACGAGCACGGCAAGGTCGCCTTCAAGGCGGAGATCGGCGCCGCGACCGATCAGGTCTGCCAGATCCAGGGCGTGTGGGTGGCCCCCGAGTACCGGGGCCGCGGCCTCGCCGCCCCCGGCATGGCGGCGGTCCTGCGCTACGCCCTCGCCGACGTCGCCCCCGTGGTCAGCCTCTACGTCAACGACTTCAACACCCCGGCCAGGGCCGCGTACCGGCGCGTCGGGTTCGAAGAGGTCGGGGCGTTCATGAGCGTGCTGTTCTAGCCACCCTGTGTTGCCCGTCTCATCTCTTTCATGCGCATTGACATTAGTAAGTCTTATGGACCATAAAGGTACTGCTTTGCTTTGGTTCAAGCTTCACTGACTGTAGGTGCCTCTCGATGTCTGCTCCCGGTTCCGGCATGGCCGCCTGGCAGGAATGGCGTGCCGACCGGCACCGCTCCCTCACCGCTCCCACGGGCAACCTCGCCCTCGTCGAGACCCGCTGGCTCCCGGCCGGCGAGATACCCGACCTGGACGCCGCCCGCGCGGGGCAGCCGGACACCGTCACCGTGACGGCCCTCGAACGCACCGACATGGTCACCGGCGCCCCCGAGCACGGCCTGCGGTTCTGGGACGCGAACTCGCCGGCGATCCAGGCGTTCGAGAGCGTCGACGCCTTCGCGTACGACCCGGCCTGGGTCCTCGACGCCACGTACACGCCCGTCGAGGGCGCCCGCACCGTCGCCTTCGAGCACCTGCGGGACAACGGCGGAACCCGCGAGAAGGTCGTCCCCGGCGACATCGCGCTGACCGTGGACGGCACCGACTACACGCTCTCCGCGTTCGACGACGACGGCACCCTCCTCCTCGTCTTCGGTGACCCCACGAACGGCGACAGCACCTACGGCGCCGGCCGCTTCCTCTTCGTCGAGCACACCGGCGAGGGCCGCGTCCGCCTCGACTTCAACCGGGCCTTCGTACCCCCGTGCGGCTTCTCCGATCAGTACAACTGTCCGATGCCGCCGCGGCAGAACCGTCTCCACCTGCCCGTCGAGGCAGGCGAGAAGCTCCCGGTCCTCCGCGACGGCGCCGCCGGCACCGCTCACTGATCGATCCCTCCCCGCACCCCTTCACGTAAGGCCCCCTCATGCGCGTCTCCAAGAGATCCCTGTCCGTCGGCACGCTCACCGTCGCCCTCGCCGTCACGCTCGCCGCCTGCGGCGGAGGCTCGAACTCGGCCTCCGGCGGCGGCGCGTACGACAAGAACGCCTCGGTCAACATCGGCTCCCTCTACGAGCCGCAGAACCTCGACAACACCGCGGGCGGCGGCCAGGGCGTCACCGAGGCCCTGAACGGCAACGTCTACGAGGGCCTGTTCAAGCTCACCGACAAGGGCAAGGTCGAAAAGCTCCTCGCCGAGGACTACAAGGTCTCCGGCGACGGCCTCACCTACACCTTCACCCTCCGCGACGGCGTGAAGTTCCACAGTGGCGAGAAGCTGACCAGCGAGGACGTCAAGTACAGCCTGGAGAAGGTGATCGCGAAGGACTCGCAGTCCGCGCGGAAGACGAACCTCGAGGTCATCAAGGACGTCACCACTCCCGACGCGAAGACCGTCAAGGTCACGCTGTCGAAGAAGTCGATCTCCTTCGTCTACAACCTCTCCTACGTCTGGATCATCAACGCGGACGCCAGGAACCTGAAGATCAGCGAGGACGGCACCGGCCCGTACCAGCTGAAGAAGTGGACCCGCGGATCCGCGCTCAGCCTCGACCGGTTCGGCGGCTACTGGGGCGACACGGCCAAGAACAAGCAGGTCGTCTTCCACTACTACAAGGACGCGACCGCCCTCAACAACGCGCTCCGGACCAACGCCGTCGACGTCGTCACCAGCGAGCAGTCGCCCGACGCCCTCGACCAGTTCAAGTCGGACCAGAACTACAAGGTCAACGACGGCAACTCGACCACCAAGCTGCTCCTCGCCTTCAACGACAAGGCGAAGCCGTTCACGGACGTCAAGGTGCGCCGGGCCGTTTCGGCCGCCATCGACGACAAGAAGCTCCTGGAGTCCGTCTGGGGCGGCTACGGCAAGGAGATCGGGTCGATGGTGCCGCCCACCGACCCCTGGTACGAGGACCTGACCGACGTCAACGCGCACGACGTCGCCAAGGCCAAGAAGCTCCTCAAGGAGTCGGGCCACGCGAAGGGGTTCGGCTTCACGCTCGACACCCCGAACTACGACCCGCACCCCACCGCCGCGACCTTCATCAAGTCGCAGCTCGCCAAGGTCGGCATCACCGTCAAGATCAACACGATCACGCCCGACGAGTGGTACACGAAGGTCTACAAGAACCACGACTTCACGGCCACGCTCCAGGAGCACGTCAACGACCGCGACCTGGTCTGGTACGGCGACCCCGACTTCTACTGGGGCTACGACGACAAGCAGGTCCAGGACTGGGTCGCCAAGGCCGAGCAGGCGTCCTCGACGTCCGAGCAGACCGAACTCCTGAAGAAGGTCAACCGCAAGACCGCCGAGGACGCGGCCAGCGACTGGCTCTACCTGTATCCCCAGCTCGTCGTCGCGAACACCAAGCTGTCGGGCTACCCGGTCAACGGCCTGAACTCGCAGTTCTTCGCGTACGACATCAAGAAGAGCAACTGAGCCAGGGGACATGACCCGCTATCTCCTGCGGAGGCTGGTGTTCCTGCTGGTCTCCCTCGTCCTCGCGTCCATCGTGCTGTTCGTGCTCCTTCGGATGCTGCCCGGCGACCCGGCGAACGCGCTCACCTCGGTGGGCGCCTCGCCGGAGCAGATCGCCGCGGCCCGGCACTCCATCGGCTCCGACAAGCCGCTGCCCGAGCAGTTCACGCACTGGATCGGCCAACTGGCCTCCGGTGACCTCGGCACGTCCTTCGTGTCGTCGCTGCCCGTCGGCCCCGAGGTGTCGCAGCGCCTGAACGTGACGGTGCCGCTGACGCTGTCCGCGTTCGTCCTCGCCGTGCTCATCGCGATCCCGGCCGGTTTCGTGGCCGCGTACAAGCGACGCACCTGGTACGGGGCGCTGCTCAACGGCGTCTCCCAGCTCGGCATCGCCGTCCCGGTGTTCTGGCTCGGCATGATCCTCATCGCCGTGTTCGCGCTGAACGCGGGCTGGCTGCCGTCCGGCGGCTTCCCGCAGGACGGCTGGGACACCCCGGGGCCCGCCGTGCAGTCACTGGTGCTGCCGGTGGTGACGGTGGCGCTCGTGATGTCGGCGTCCCTCATCCGCTACGTGCGGTCCGCGACGCTCGACGTCCTCGACAGCGAGTACCTGCGCACGGCGCGGGCGCTCGGCTCCTCGTTCGGCCGGGCAATGTGGCGGCACGGGCTGCGCAACGCGTCCGTGCCGGTCATCTCGATCCTTGGCATCGAACTGGCGTCGACTCTGCTCGGCGCGGTCGTCGTCGAGTCCGTGTTCGCGCTGCCGGGGCTCGGCTCCATGCTCGCCACGGGGATCGGGCAGCACGACTACCCGGTGATCCAGGGCGTGCTGTTCGTGTCGACGTTCGGGGTGCTGATCATCGGGTTCGTTGCGGACCTCGTGCAGCGGATCGTGGACCCGCGGCTCCGCGGCCGGCTCTCGGGGGGTGGGGCGCGATGAAGCGCCGGTCATCCATCACGCTCTGGACGGGCGCCGTGTTCGCGGGACTCGTCGCGCTGCTCGCGCTCGTCTCCCTGTTCTGGCTGCCGTACGACAGCGACGACACGTCCGGCGGCCGGCTCGCCGGTCCCGGCGGCGGGCACCTGCTCGGCACCGACAAGCTCGGACGCGACCTGTTCACGCAGCTCATGACGGGCTCGCGGATCGCCCTCCAGGCGGGGCTCGGCTCGGTCGCCGTGGCGGCGCTGCTGGGCGTGACGCTGGGGTTGCTGGCGGCGTTCGCGCAGGGCTGGTTCGACGACACGCTCTCCGCGCTGCTCGACATCCTCATCGCGTTCCCGACGCTGCTGCTCGCGATGCTGATCGTCGCCGCGAGGTCGGCGACGCTCGGCTCGGCGATCCTCGCGATCGGCCTCGCGCAGAGCGCGGTCGTGGCCCGGCTGACCCGGATCCTCGTCAAGCGGGTCCTCGCGCAGGACTACATCACGGCATCCCGCACGTCCGGCACGACCTGGCCGCGGATCGTCGCGGGCCACGTCCTGCCCAACATCTGGCCGACGCTCGCGGTGAACCTGGCGCTCCAGTTCGGCCTCGCCGTCCTCGCGGAGGCGGGCCTCTCCTACCTCGGCCTCGGCGCGCCGCCGCCCAACGCCTCGTGGGGCCGGATGCTCCAGGAGGCGCAGGCGACGTTCACGACGGCGCCCGCTGGAGCGCTCGCGCCGGGCGTGCTGCTCGTGCTGCTGGTGATCGGCGTCAACCTGGTCGCGGACGGGCTGCGGGACGTCCTCGACCCGACGGCACGGAAGGAACGGGTGGCGGCATGAGTGAACCGTTGCTCTCCGTAGAGGGACTCACGATCCGTACGGGGGACGGGCGCGAGCTGGTGTCAGGACTCGGCTTCGAGGTCGCCCGCGGCGAACGCCTCGGCCTCATCGGCGAGTCGGGATCCGGCAAGTCCCTGACGACGCTGGCGGCCCTCGGGCTGCTGCCCGCGGGCATGACGGCGACCGGCAGCGTACGGCTGGACGGTACGCAGATCGTCGGCGCGAGCGAGAAGACCCTCGTGGGCGTACGCGGCCGGAGCGCGGCCGTCGTCTTCCAAGAGCCGCTCACGGCGCTCGACCCGCTGATGCGGGTGGGGAAACAGATCGCGGAACCGCTGCGCAGGCGCCGGCGGCTGAAGGGGGTGGAGCTCAGGTCGGCCGTGACGGACCTCCTGGAACAGGTACGCCTCCCGGACCCGGCCCGCATCGCCCGCGCCTTCCCGCACGAGATCTCCGGCGGCCAGCGCCAGCGCGTGGCCCTCGCCATGGCGCTCGCCTGCGACCCGGCGCTGCTCGTCGCCGACGAGCCGACGACGGCGCTGGACGTGACCGTGCAGGCCGAGATGCTGGAACTGATCGAAGGACTGGTGCGCGAGCGCGGCATGGCGGTCCTTTTCGTCAGCCACGACCTGGCGGTCGTGTCGAAGGTGACGGACCGCGTCCTGGTGATGAAGGACGGGCGCGCGGTCGAGTCCGGCGCGGTGGCGGACGTCGTCCGGGCCCCGCGCGAGGCGTACACGAAGGCGCTCGTGGACAGCGCGCGGCAACTGGAGTCCGCGCTCGACCTGGGAGGTGTGCGATGAGCGCCCCTGTGCTGGAACTCGACGAGGTGTCGTACGCGTACCGGGGCGCCGCGGCGCCCGTCGTCACGGACGTGTCGGTGGCGGTCGAGACGGGCCGGAGCCTCGCGCTCGTCGGCGAATCCGGGGCCGGCAAGACGACCCTGCTGCGCATGCTCCTCGGGCTCGCCCGGCCCACGTCGGGGACGGTCCGCTTCGACGGGGACGAGCTGCGGCCGCGCGACCGCGCGCAAATGAAGGCGTTCCGGCGCAGTGTGCAGTGCGTCTTCCAGGACCCGTACGCCTCGCTGGACCCGCGGCAGCGGGTGCGGCGGATCGTGGCCGAGCCGCTGCGCTCGCTCGGCGTCGCGACGGGGGAGGAGGCGGACCGGAAGGTCGCGCACGCCCTCGAACGGGTGGGGCTTCCGGCCGACGCGGGGGAGCGGTACCCGCACGAGTTCTCCGGCGGACAGCGCCAGCGCATCGCCATCGCGCGGGCCACGGTCTGCGATCCCCGGGTCCTCCTCGCCGACGAGCCCGTCTCCGCACTCGACGTCACGACGCGGGTCAAGGTCGTCGACCTGCTGGCCGAGCTGAAGGAGACGGCGGGCCTGACGATCGTGATGGTCTCCCACGACCTGTCGGTGGTGGCGTCGTTGTGCGAACGCACGGCCGTGCTGGAACGGGGACGGGTGGTCGAGGCGGGCCCCACGCCGGAGGTCCTGGGCGCACCCGACCACGCGTACACGCGGCGTCTCCTCACCAGCGTCCTGCGCCTCCCGGCGGGACCGTAACCGGCCCCGTCCCTCGCCCATCTCCCACCCACCTCCGGGGGCTCGGCCCCACGTGCCCGGGGCTGGGCCACCCGCTTCCTCCTGGCCCTCGTCCACCTACGCCTCGGGGTTCCACCCCGGCCCCCGCCGCTCTATCGCCGCAGGGGCTTGAAGTACGTGCCCTGACGGGGTCGGTCAGAGGTGGGGAGGCGCTGGTGGGGGTGGAGCGTTCGGCGTCTGGGCTGCGGGCGCTGTCCCCACCCCGCCTGGCCAAGCATTCGGGAGCGATGGCGGTGCGGACCCGCCTGCACCTGTCAGCGCTGGACGAACAGGTCCTTTTGGAGCTCGGCGGGTTCCTCTCGCAGGTGGCCGCTCGTGACTTGACAGAGCGCACGTTCCTGGGGGTCGAGCACAGCAACGGCCAGTGGGCCCTCGCGCGCCAGTGCCAGGCGGCGCATCTGGAACAACTGGATGCGGCTATCGCTGTCCTACGGTCCCGGCTGGCGGTGCCCGTGGCGGCGTGCGATGTCGCCACCCGGGCCGAAGGCTGTCCCACCGCACAGGTGCGGGCGGCCAAGCAGCACCGGCTGGCTCATCTCGAGGCCCTCGCCGCCCGGGTGCAGAACGACCGCCGGGCCGGGCGGGTGCATGTGGTCCGTGGAGGCCGGGATTTGCTGCACACCAGGCTGCACTGGAACAGGCCGGACTCGATGTTCAGGAGTGGCGGCAGCGCTGGTGCGAGGCGCGGTGGGGGATCGAGGCGGACGGCGAGACCGGCAGACGCCACGGCAACGAGACGATCAGTGTAGCTCCCGGCGGCACGATCACCATCAAGCTGCCGTCGGAGCTGGCCGCCCGCTTCGCCGGGCATTGTGATCGGCACGGCCGCTACATCCTGCAGGCTAGCTGCGCTTTCGCCTACCGGGATCGGGAGTGGCGGGCGCAGGTGGCAGCGCGCCGTGCGACGACACGCGGTCATCGGGTCGGTACGGAAGACCATCGCCCCACCGCCGCACCAGGACACCCCGTACCCGGCTCCGCACCTACGGCCCATGCCCGCTCCAAGGAACGTGCACAGGATGCACGCGGCCGAAGAGAGAAGGCACCGGCCCAGTCTGCTGAAGACCGTTCGCGGCAGGCGGCTGACGAGCACTCCTGGACGCAGGACTCGCTATGGCTCAGTGGCTAGGAACGGTACTCTCCGGGGCATGCCGCACCGGAACCGCACGGACGACCGTGCCGTCACCATCGGGCCCCTGGACCTGCGCAGCCGGGTCGACGAGGCGCTCGCCGTGCAGGCATACGCGTTCGGGCTCAGCGACGACGAGATCGCCGTGCGCCGGCAGATCGTGCTGCGGCACATCACGTACCCGGGGGCCCGCTCCCTCGGCGCCACGACCGGCAACGGGCGGCTCGTCGGCTTCGTCTACGGGATGCCGAATGACCGCACCCACTGGTGGTCCACCGTCGTCGAGCCGTATCTGCGCACCCGCGGCGAGGACCACTGGCTCGACGACTCCTTCGTGATCACCGAGCTGCACGTGCACCCCGGCTACCAGAACCGCGGCATCGGCCGCACGCTCATCACGTCGATCACCGACGGCGCCACCCAGCCGCGCTCGATCCTCTCCGCGATCGACGTCGACAGCCCGGCCCGCGGCCTCTACCACTCGCTCGGCTACGAGGACCTGGCCCGCCAAGTGCTGTTCCCGAGCGCCCCGAGGCCGTACGCGGTGATGGGCGCGCCCCTCCCGCTGCGCCGTCACCCCTGACCGATTTCCGGCCGTGCCAGGGGCCCGGCTAACCTCCTGACATCAGCCTTTCGTCGCAGGAGTCAAGAATCATGGCCAAGGTCCAGGTCCAGCGCATGTCCCGATTGATGGTCAAGACTCTGCGCGACGACCCGGCGGACGCCGAAGTCCTCAGCCACAAGCTGCTGGTCCGCGCCGGTTTCGTGCGCCGCACCGCCGCCGGTGTCTGGTCCTGGCTGCCGCTCGGCCGACGGGTCTACGCGAACGTCGAGCGCGTCATCCGCGAGGAGATGGACGCCATCGGCGGCCAAGAGGTCCTGCTGCCCGCGCTCCTGCCCAAGGAGCCGTACGAGGCGACCGGGCGCTGGGAGGAGTACGGCGCCGAGCTGTTCCGTCTCCAGGACCGCAAGGGCGGCGACTACCTGCTCGGCCCGACCCACGAGGAGATCTTCACCCAGCTGGTCAAGGACCAGTGCACGTCCTACAAGGACCTGCCGGTGATCCTCTACCAGATCCAGACCAAGTACCGCGACGAGGCCCGTCCCCGCGCCGGTATCCTGCGTGGCCGCGAGTTCCAGATGAAGGACTCGTACTCCTTCGACCTCTCCGACGAGGGCCTCGCCGAGTCGTACGGCCTGCACCGGGCCGCGTACCAGCGCATCTTCGAGCGCCTCGGCCTCGACTACCGGATCTGCGCCGCGACCGCGGGCGCCATGGGCGGCTCGAAGTCGGAGGAGTTCCTGGCCCCGGCCGCGGCCGGCGAGGACACCTTCGCGGACTGCCCGGCCTGCGACTACGCCGCGAACACCGAGGCGGTCGGCTTCGCCGTCAAGGCGGTGGACGCGGAGGGCGTGCCCGCGCTCGTCGAGGTCCCCACGCCCGACACCCCGACCATCGAGACGCTCGCCGCGTACATGGAGGTCCCGGCCTCCGCGACGCTCAAGAACCTCCTCGTGAAGGTCGACGGCGAGATCGTCGCCGTCGGCGTCCCCGGTGACCGCGAGGTCGACATGGGCAAGGTCGAGGCGCACTTCGCCCCGGCCGCCGTGGAGCTGGTGACGGCCGAGGACTTCGAGGGCCGCGCCGACCTGGTCCGTGGCTACGTCGGCCCGCAGGGCCTGGAGAAGGTGAAGTACATCGCCGACCCGCGCGTCGCCCCCGGCACCGCGTGGATCACCGGCGCCAACAAGGACGGCGTGCACGCGAGGAACGTCGTCGCGGGCCGTGACTTCGAGGTCTCCGAGTACGTCGACGTGGTCGTCGTCCAGGAGGGCGACCCGTGCCCCAAGTGCGGCACCGGCCTCAAGCTGGACCGCGCCATCGAGATCGGCCACATCTTCCAGCTCGGCCGCAAGTACGCCGACGCGTTCCAGCTCGACGTCCTCGGCCAGAACGGCAAGCCGGTCCGCGTCACCATGGGCTCGTACGGCATCGGTGTCTCGCGTGCGGTGGCGGCGCTCGCCGAGCAGCACGCCGACGACAAGGGCCTGATCTGGCCGGACGAGATCGCCCCGGCCGACGTCCACGTCGTCGCGGCGGGCAAGGCGCTCCAGACCGAGCTGGCCCTGGAGGTCTCGGACAAGCTGGCGGCGGCGGGCGTACGGGTGCTGGTGGACGACCGTCCGGGCATCTCGCCCGGCGTGAAGTTCACCGACTCCGAGCTGATCGGCGTCCCGAAGATCCTGGTCGCCGGCCGCCGCAGCGCCGACGGCGTCGTGGAACTGAAGGACCGCCGCACGGGCGAGCGCGAGGAACTCACGGTCGACGAGGCGGTCGCCCGCCTCACCGCGTAGCGGACCCCTGCCGGGGGCCGGTCCCGCCCCCCGGGGTGGCGCCTGTCGTGTTGGTTGCGGGGGCGCGGGCCGGTGGCGGTACCGGTGATGCCGGGTGCGCGGCGCCGTTCTTTTGGGCCGTACCGCTGCCCGCTGCTCTCCCACCGCCCGCCCCCTCCGGGGGCTTCGGCCTCCCGGGGTCCGTTCCCGGAGGGCGCGCCCGTCGTGTTGGTGCGCGGGGCGTGGCTGTGGTGCGGCGTTGTGGGTGGCGCCTGTGGTTCCGGGTGCGCGGTGCCGTTCTTTTGGGCCGTACCGCTGCCCGCTGCTCTCCCTCCCGCCGCCCCCTCCAGGGGCTTCGGCCTCCCGTGCCCTGGTGACCGCGCAGCACGGAGGCGCTGGGGGCCTTGCCGTGGTTGCCGCCTGCCGTGCAGGGGGCGCGGCACCGTGCGCCGCCTTGCCCACCGTGCCGCCCCAGGCGCCGTAGGTGGGCGCCGTGCCGGCGGCAGGTTGCGATACCCCGTGGGGCCGACGCCCCCGGAGGGGGCGGGTGGGTGGGAGATAGGCGGCGGGGGAAAGGCCATTGCCCACGGGAGGGCAGGACGCATCAAGCCGACGTGGCGGCCGGTACCGGTATTTCAAGCCCCTGCGGCGATTGAGCAGTGGGGCCCGGGGCAGAGCCCCGTGACCGCAACTTCGGTGCCGGTGCCCCGTGACCGCAACCCCGGTGCGGGAGTCGACCGAGCCTGCGCAACGGCTGTGCAGCGGGGTCCGCGGCAGAGCCCGTGACCGCAACCCGGAGCCCCGGGTGCGCAACGGTTGAGCAAGCCCCCGCAGCCGTAACCCCGGTGCCCGCGTGCGCAACGCCGGTTCCGCGATTCAGCTCAGCCGAACCGCCCACCACCCCGTACACCCCACCGGGCCCGGACCGGAGGTCACAGCCAGCCCGCGAACTCCAGCAGGTTCTCGCCGTCCTGGTGACGCCCCACGCGCAGTGCCCGCGCGCCCGATTCCACCGCGCGGAACAGGGTCCAGCCGCGCAGCCGTTCCTGGTCGACCTCCAGGGACTCCGCGAGGCGCTTCACGCGGCGGCGGGTGATGGCGGGGCCGGAGGGGGAGCCGATGAGGTCCTCCACCCGGTCACGGACCAGCCGCGCCAGGTCGAAGGCGGTCTCGCCGACGACCGGGTCGGGGCCCACCGCCAGCCACGGCATCCGCTCCCCGGACAGCACCTTGGACTGCCGGAACGTACCGTGCAGCAAACGGTGTTCGGGAGCCGAGGACACCAGCTCGTCGCGCGTCCCGAGAGCCGCGTCGATCAGCGGCGCGACATCCGGGAACGACTTCACGGTCGCCCGCATCCCGACCGCCTGCCGGCCCGTGCGCTCGGGAACGGTCTCGCAGTTGCGCCCCTCGGGCGGGTCCACCCACAGCCGCCGCAGCGTGCCCGCCGCCTCCAGGAGGGCCTTCGCCTCCGGCAGCGACCGGACGGAGATCTCCGGGTGCAGGCGTTCGAGGAGCAGCGCCCCGTCGTTCACGCCCGGGTCGAGCAGACGCACCGCGCCGAAGCCGTCCCAGTGCGTCAGGGCCGCGCGCTCCGCCTCCGGGCGGAACCGCTCCGGCGCCAGCTTCAGGATCGCCGGCGAGCCGTCCGCCCTGCGGACGTGGGCGACCAGGCTGCTGCGGCCTCCGGGCACATGCACCCGCTCCACCGTCACATCGCGCCGCGTCGCCGCCTCGTCGAGCAGTGTGCCGACCCGGTCGAGCCACGCCGAAGCCCCGTCGTCGCGCACCTCGCCGAGCGCGTTCACAAGCCGCTTCGGCGGTTCGAATGCCATGCGCGGGGATGCCATGCGCGGGGATTCCCTTCCCAAGTCTGCCTATGTGCTGGGGTCCTGCGACGGGGACGAGGACGCCGACGGCGCCGCGGCCCGTTCGGAGAGCCCAGGGAAGGCTACGCTGCCGCCGCCCCAGCGCACGGCACGGACCGCCGCCTCACGGAGTGCGTCGGCCGCGTCCCGGCGCCGCTCGCCGCTCGCCGCCCGTACGAGATCCGAGTAGACGCCCGCGACCCTGCTCTCGATGTCCGCGGCGAGCCGCGCCGCCGCGGAGGAGTCGGGCACCGGGAACGGCAGTGCGTACGCCCCCGCCGACTCCTCGGGGTTGCCGCCCAGGTCGCGCACCGTGCGCCGCAGTTCGTCGCGGCGGGCGCGGTGCGCGTCGTACGCGTCCCTGGCCCGGTCCCTGCGGTCCTCGCCGATCCGGCCGCCGACCACCCCGTAGCCGTACACCGCGGCGTGCTCGGCGCGCAGCGCCGCCTGTACCGCCCCGAGCAGCTGGTTCTCGCTCATTTCCGTCCGTCCTCCGACAGCAGGTACGCGTGTGCCGCCCCGGCCGCCGCCACCGAGGCGAGCAGCCGCGCCAGCTCGCCGGGAGCGTCCACGAGCGCGGACATCCGCCGGTCCGAGAGCCGCTGCTCGGCCACCGAGAGCGCCTTGAGGATGTCCTTCTCGGAGGCCGGCGCCGCGTCCGGCTTCCGGCCCGGGGGCGCCGCCGCGCCCGAAGGCCCGCGCGTCCCGCCGAAGGCCTTCACGTGCCGCTCGACCTCGGCCCGCAGCGGGTTCAGCCGCTCCGCGAGCGCCGGACGGGCCGATACCGACCGGTCGTACTGGGCGAGGAGGTCCGCGCTCTCGCGCGCCGCCTGTGTCCGCAGCCGCTTCTCCTGCGCGGCGGCGGGCGCTCCGCTGCCGCCCTCGGCGCCGTCGCCGGAGTCCGAGCAGCCGGTCAGCAGCGCGGCCCCGGCCAGGGAGGCGAGCAGGGTCCTACGACGTGGCCCGGTGCGGGCGAGAGGGGGCAGCGGCACGGCAGGCGTCCTCAAGGGGCGAAGAGGCGGGAGGGGACGAGAGCGGAGACAAGGAGGGAGCGAGGCTTTCGGGGCGACTCTCTGATCGGAACTGATCAGGTTCGATCGAGGGGGAGTGGCCGTGATCACCGTACCGCCGCCCTCGCACGGGTGGACGGCAACACCCCCCTGGAGCGGATACCCTTTGACCTGACGCGCAAGGAAAGTCAGTAACCACAACAGCACACGCGGCCGAGGAGTCACCCGGATGAGCACCACCCAGAACGAGAGGCTGCGGGAACTACTGGAACCGCTCGTCACCTCACAGGGGCTCGAACTCGAAGAGATCGAAGTGGCCTCGGTCGGACGCAAGCGTGTGCTGCGCGTCGTCGTCGACTCCGACGAGGGCGCCGATCTGGACGCGATCGCCGATGTGAGCCGCGCGCTCTCGGCGAAGCTGGACGAGAACGACGCCATGGGCGAGGGCGAGTACGAACTCGAGGTCGGGACGCCCGGCGCCGAGCGCACCCTCGCCGAGCACCGCCACTACGTCCGCGCGACGGACCGCCTCGTGAAGTTCACGCTGAACGACGAATCCGAGCTGGTCGCACGCATCCTCAAGGTCGACGAAGACGGCCTCGACCTGGAAGTACCGGGAGTGAAGGGGCGCAAGCCCACCTCCCGAAGGCTCGACTTCACGGACATCGCCAAGGCGCGGGTCCAGGTCGAGTTCAACCGCAAGAACAAGAGCGACAACGACAACGAAGAGGAGGCGTAGCCGTGGACATCGACATGAGTGCCCTGCGGGGGCTGGTCCGGGAGAAGGAGATCTCCTTCGATCTGCTGGTCGAGGCGATCGAGTCGGCCCTCCTCATCGCCTACCACCGCACCGACGGCAGCTTCCGCCACGCGCGCGTGAAGCTCGACCGCGACAGCGGCCACGTCACGGTCTGGGCGAAGGAGGACCCCTCGGACCTCGAGGAGGGCCAGGAGCCCAAGGAGTTCGACGACACCCCCTCCGACTTCGGCCGGATCGCCGCGACGACCGCGAAGCAGGTCATCCTTCAGCGGCTGCGCGACGCCGAGGACGACGCGACGCTCGGCGAGTACGCGGGCCGCGAGGGCGACATCGTGATGGGCCAGGTCCAGCAGGGCCGCGACCCGAAGAACGTGCTGGTCGACATCGGCAAGCTGGAGGCCATCCTGCCGGTGCAGGAGCAGGTCCCCGGCGAGGAGTACCCGCACGGCCTGCGCCTGCGCTCGTACGTCGTGCGCGTCGCCAAGGGCGTCCGCGGCCCCTCCGTGACCCTGTCCCGTACGCACCCGAACCTCGTGAAGAAGCTCTTCGCGCTGGAGGTGCCGGAGATCGCCGACGGCAGCGTCGAGATCTGCGCCATCGCGCGCGAGGCGGGCCACCGCACGAAGATCGCCGTGCGCTCCACCCGGAGCGGGCTCAACGCCAAGGGCGCCTGCATCGGCCCGATGGGCGGGCGTGTGCGCAATGTCATGGGCGAGCTCAACGGCGAGAAGATCGACATCGTCGACTGGTCCGAGGACCCGGCCGAGATGGTGGCCAACGCGCTGTCCCCGGCCCGCGTCTCCAAGGTCGAGATCGTGGACCTCGCGGCCCGCTCGGCCCGCGTGACGGTGCCCGACTACCAGCTCTCCCTCGCCATCGGCAAGGAGGGGCAGAACGCCCGGCTCGCCGCCCGGCTCACCGGCTGGCGCATCGACATCCGCCCGGACACCGATCAGGGCGGCTCCCCCGAGGGATCTCCCGACGGGGAATAAATCCGGGCGCTGAGCGCTTGGATCACGACAGTATGTGACGAGCCAACCGTTCGATCTTTACCCCAAAGGGGTGAGGTCGGTACGGGGAGGTAGACTTAACCGTGTCTGGTCGGACGCATGCCCGCGCATGCCCTGAGCGAACCTGCGTGGGATGCCGGGAGCGAGCGGCCAAGAGCGAACTGCTGCGGATCGTGGTGATCGAGGGCCAATGCGTCCCCGATGATCGCGGTACGCTGCCCGGCCGGGGTGCTTACGTGCATCCCGCCCTGTCCTGTCTTGACCTGGCGGTCCGCCGCCGGGCGTTCCAGAGGGCTTATCGGGCCCCTGGACCGTTCGACACGGCGGCCCTGCGCCACCGCGTCGAGCAGGCAACACCGTAAGAAGCGCCGCGCGGAACCCCCGTGCGGCCCTGGTACCCCGCGAGTTGGAAGTAGGTCGAGATTGCGATGAGCACTCGATGAGCACGCGATGAGTACGCCCATGAAGTAGCGACGGTCCGGCGTAACCCGGACCTAAAAGGAGCGAAGTGGCTAAGGTCCGGGTATACGAACTCGCCAAGGAGTTCGGCGTAGAGAGCAAGGTCGTCATGGCCAAGCTCCAAGAACTCGGTGAATTCGTACGTTCGGCGTCCTCGACCATCGAGGCGCCGGTTGTACGCAAGTTGACTGACGCCCTGAATCAGGGCACCAACGGCGCGGCCAAGAAGCCCGCCGCGAAGAAGGACGCGCCCGCGAAGCCCGCGGCGCCGCGTCCCACCCCCTCTCCCGCGCAGGCCGCAAAGCCTGCCACCCCGCGTCCGGGCCCGGCTGCGCCGAAGCCCGCCGCGGAGAAGCCCGCTGCGGAGAAGCCCGCTGCCCCGGCCGCTCCGGCGTCCCCGGGTCCGCGGCCGACGCCGGGCCCGAAGCCGGCCCCGAAGCCCGCTTCGCCGGCGCCCAGCACCCCGGAGTTCCAGGCTCCCGCCGCTTCGCAGGCCCCCGCGGCCCCGAAGCCCGGCGGCCAGGCCGCTCCGCGTCCCGGCGCCCCGAAGCCCGGTGGCCGTCCGGCCCCCGGTCAGGACCGTGGCCAGGGCCAGGGTGGCCAGCGCGGTGAGCGTGGCGACCGTCAGGGCGCCCCGCGTCCCGGTGGCCAGGGCCAGCGTCCCGGTGGCGCCCGTCCGTCGGGCCCGCGTCCGGGCAACAACCCCTTCACCTCTGGTGGTTCCACCGGCATGGCGCGCCCGCAGGCGCCCCGTCCGGGTGGCGCCCCGCGTCCCGGTGGCCAGGGTGCCCCGGGCGGTCCGCGCCCGCAGGGTGGCGGCCAGGGTGGTCCCCGTCCGCAGGGTCAGGGCGGCAACCGTCCGAGCCCGGGCAACATGCCCCGTCCGCAGGCCGGCGGCGCCGGTGGTGCGGCCGGTCCGCGTCCCGGTGGTGGCGGCGGCAACCGTCCGAACCCCGGCATGATGCCGCAGCGTCCCGCCGCGGGCCCGCGTCCGGGTCCGGGTGGCGGCGGCGGCCGCGGTGGCCCCGGCGGCGGCGGTCGTCCGGGCGGCGGCGGTGGCGGTCGTCCCGGCTTCGCCGGTCGTCCCGGTGGTCCCGGTGGCGGTGGCGGCGGCTTCGCCGGTCGTCCCGGTGGTCCGGGCGGCGGCGGTGGCGGTCGTCCCGGCGGCTTCGGTGGTCGTCCCGGCTTCGGTGGCCGTCCCGGCGGTCCCGGTGCCCGTGGTGGCACGCAGGGCGCCTTCGGCCGTCCCGGCGGTCCGGCGCGTCGTGGTCGCAAGTCGAAGCGGCAGAGGCGCCAGGAGTACGAGGCCATGCAGGCCCCGTCGGTCGGCGGTGTGATGCTGCCTCGCGGCAACGGCGCCACGGTGCGTCTGTCGCGCGGTGCCTCGCTCACCGACTTCGCGGAGAAGATCAACGCCAACCCGGCGTCGCTCGTCGCGGTCATGCTGAACCTCGGCGAGATGGTCACGGCCACGCAGTCGGTCTCCGACGAGACGCTGCAGCTTCTCGGTGACGAGATGAACTACGCGGTCGAGATCGTCTCCCCCGAGGAGGAGGACCGCGAGCTGCTCGAGTCCTTCGACATCGAGTTCGGCGAGGACGAGGGCGGCGAAGAGGCCCTCATGGCGCGTCCGCCGGTCGTGACCGTCATGGGTCACGTCGACCACGGTAAGACGCGACTGCTCGACGCCATCCGCAAGACGAACGTCATCGCGGGCGAGGCCGGCGGCATCACCCAGCACATCGGTGCCTACCAGGTCGCGACCGAGGTCAATGGCGAGGACCGCGCCATCACCTTCATCGACACCCCGGGTCACGAGGCGTTCACCGCCATGCGTGCCCGTGGTGCGAAGTCGACCGACATCGCGATCCTCGTGGTCGCGGCCAACGACGGCGTCATGCCCCAGACGATCGAGGCGCTCAACCACGCCAAGGCCGCCGAGGTTCCGATCGTCGTCGCGGTCAACAAGATCGACGTCGAGGGTGCCGACCCGACCAAGGTGCGCGGTCAGCTGACCGAGTACGGCCTCGTGGCCGAGGAGTACGGCGGCGAGACGATGTTCGTCGACATCTCCGCCAAGCAGGGCGAGAACATCGACTCCCTGCTCGAGGCCGTGGTCCTGACCGCGGACGCCTCGCTCGACCTGCGGGCCAACCCGGAGCAGGACGCGCAGGGTATTGCGATCGAGGCCCACCTCGACAAGGGCCGCGGTGCCGTCGCGACCGTCCTCGTCCAGCGAGGCACGCTCCGTGTCGGTGACACGCTGGTCGCGGGCGACGCCTACGGCCGTGTCCGTGCCCTGCTCGACGACAAGGGCGAGCACGTGCAGGAGGCGGGTCCCTCGACTCCGGTCCTCGTGCTCGGTCTCACCAACGTCCCGGGCGCTGGCGACAACTTCCTGGTGGTCGACGAGGACCGTACGGCCCGTCAGATCGCCGAGAAGCGTGCCGCCCGCGAGCGGAACGCGGCCTTCGCCAAGCGCGTGCGCCGTGTCTCCCTCGAGGACCTGGACAAGGTGCTCAAGGCCGGCGAGGTCCAGCAGCTCAACCTCATCATCAAGGGTGACGCTTCTGGTTCCGTCGAGGCTCTCGAGTCCTCGCTGCTCCAGCTGGACGTCGGCGAAGAGGTCGACATCCGGGTCCTGCACCGCGGTGTCGGTGCGGTCACGGAGTCGGACATCGACCTGGCCATGGGCTCGGACGCCATCGTCATCGGCTTCAACGTCCGTGCGGCCGGTCGTGCCGCGCAGATGGCCGAGCGCGAGGGTGTCGACGTCCGGTACTACTCGGTGATCTACCAGGCCATCGAGGAGATCGAGGCGGCCCTCAAGGGCATGCTCAAGCCGGAGTACGAAGAGGTCGAGCTCGGCACGGCGGAGATCCGCGAGGTCTTCAAGTCGTCCAAGCTGGGCAACATCGCGGGTGTTCTCATCCGCTCCGGCGAGGTCAAGCGCAACACGAAGGCGCGCCTCCTCCGCGACAACAAGGTCATCGCGGAGAGCCTCAACATCGTGGGCCTGCGTCGCTTCAAGGACGACGTCACCGAGATCCGCGAAGGGTTCGAGGGCGGTATCAACCTCGGCAACTTCAACGACATCAAGGTCGACGACGTCATCGCGACGTACGAGATGCGCGAGAAGCCGCGCGTCTGAACCACGCAGTAACCGACTGGGGCCGGTCGGCGGGACTTATTTCCGTCGATCGGCCCCGGCCGTTGCGTGTACCGTTCCCGTATCGGTGGCCGGAAGCGGTCGCCCATACGACCCCGGACCGGCGGGACATCCGGACACACATGTATGTGGGGACTCTGTCCTTCGACCTGCTCCTCGGCGACGTCCACTCGCTGAAGGAGAAGCGCTCCCTCGTCCGTCCGATCGTGGCCGAGCTGCACCGCAAGTACGCGGTGAGCGTCGCGGAGACGGGCAACCAGAACCTCCACCGCAGGGCCGAGATCGGGCTCGCGGTGGTTTCCGGGGACACCGGACACCTGACCGACGTACTGGACCGCTGCGAGCGGCTCGTCGCCGGGCGGCCCGAGGTGGAACTGCTCTCGGTACGGCGCAGGCTCCATGGCGGCGACGACTGACGCAGACTGAAGCAACAAGCAAGTAAGCACTTAAAAGGAGACGGACCAGTGGCCGACAACGCGCGCGCCAAGAGGCTGGCGGACCTCATTCGAGAGGTGGTGGCCCAGAAGCTGCAGCGTGGGATCAAGGACCCGCGGCTCGGCTCCCACATCACCATCACCGACACCCGTGTGACGGGTGACCTCCGGGAAGCGACCGTCTTCTACACGGTGTACGGGAGCGACGAGGAGCGGGCCGAGGCGGCCGCCGGTCTGGAGAGCGCCAAGGGCATCCTGCGCTCGGCGGTCGGTCAGGCGGCCGGCGTGAAGTTCACGCCGACGCTGGCCTTCGTCGCGGACGCCCTGCCGGAGAACGCCCGCACCATCGAGGACCTCCTCGACCGGGCGCGGCAGTCCGACGAGCAGGTGCGGGAGGCGTCCGCGGGCGCCGACTTCGCCGGCGGCGCGGACCCGTACCGGAAGCCGGAGGATGCCGACACGGACGCCGCGGACGCCTCTGAGAAGGACGGCGAAGCCTGAGCATGTCCGACCGCACCCCTCCGCCCGACGGCCTTGTCATCGTCGACAAGCCGTCGGGCTTCACTTCGCACGACGTCGTGGCCAAGATGCGCGGGATCGCCAAGACCCGCAAGGTCGGCCACGCGGGCACTCTCGACCCGATGGCGACGGGTGTGCTCGTGCTCGGCGTCGAGCGCGCGACCAAGCTCCTCGGCCACCTCGCGCTGACCGAGAAGGAGTACCTGGGCACGATCAGGCTCGGGCAGAACACGCTCACGGACGACGCGGAGGGCGAGCTGACCTCGTCCACCGACGCGTCCCGGGTCGGGCGCGAGGCCATCGACGCGGAGATCGCCAAGCTGAGCGGCGACATCATGCAGGTGCCGTCGAAGGTCAGCGCCATCAAGATCAACGGGGTCCGCAGCTACAAGCGGGCCCGCGAGGGCGAGGAGTTCGAGATTCCGGCGCGCCCGGTCAAGGTCTCGTCCTTCGCCGTGTACGACGTCCGGGACGCGGTCGCCGAGGACGGCACGCCGGTCCTCGACCTCGTCGTCTCCGTCGTCTGCTCCTCCGGTACGTACATCAGGGCGCTCGCCCGTGACCTGGGCGCCTCCCTCGGCGTCGGCGGGCATCTGACGGCGCTGCGACGCACGCGCGTCGGCCCGTACAAGCTCGACAGCGCACGGACCCTGGACCAGCTCCAGGAGTCGCTGACCGTGATGCCGGTGGCCGAGGCGGCCGCCGCCGCGTTCCCCCGCTGGGACGTCGACGGGCGGCGCGGGAAGCTGCTGCTCAACGGTGTGCGCCTGGAGGTGCCCGAGGAGTACGCGGGCGCGGGTCCCGTCGCCGTGTTCGGACCCGGCGGGCAGTTCCTCGCTCTGGTCGAGGAGCAGAAGGGGAAGGCGAAGAGCCTGGCCGTGTTCGGCTGAGCTCGCGCCGAGAGCGATTTCGGTGGAGCGGCGGGTTCCGGTCTCTGGGTGGCCGCCGCTCCACGTCCCCCTCTCCAGGGTGTATCCAGCACGCCCGTTCACTTCACCCCTTCGGGCGGGCGCTCGGAGTGAACAGGGGGAGCGCGAGGGGGCGCGTTCGCCTCCGACGCTGTCCTGCTGATCATTGCGCGCCTACCGTCGAGGCACGGGGCGTGGCGGAGGACGGCGGGAGGGTCGCGTCATGATGGACCCGCCGCTGGTACGGATCACCGATCTGGCCGGGCGGCCGCGCGGAGCGGGCTTCGCGGCGGACGACCGGGGGACGGTCGTCACAGGCCACGAGGTGGTGAGCGGGCTCGGGCGCCTGTTGGTGCACGGGCCGGGCGGCGTGACCTGTGTGGTGGAACCCGAGTCGGTCGTCGAACTGCCCGAGGCGAACCTGGCGCTGCTGCGCACGCGCGGGCTCGGCGCGATGCCCCTCCCGGTGGCGGCCTCGGGGCCCCCGGCGGCCGGGGCGTACGTCCGGATTCCCGCGGGCGGCTGGCGCGAGGCGCGCGTCCTGGGGCGCTCGCCGGTCGCGTACGTGGCCGATGGCCGCAGGCATCTGTTGGACGGCGCCCTTGAGCTGGCCGTCGGCACGGACGGGGCGGACGCGCTGCGCGTCGGCGGCGGGGCCGCGGGCGGCCCGGTGCTCGACGCGCGTACGGGATCGGTGGTCGCGGTGCTCGGTACCGCGCTGCGGGCCGGGCACCGGGCGGCCGGGTTCGCGGTGCCGCTGCGGGCGGCGGTCGCGGGCACGGGCGGGCGGGGGCCGCTGGCCGAGCTGCTCGCGCGCAATGCCGCGGCCGTGCCCGCGTACGGGGACGAACTGAACCTTGGTGGGGTGCTCCAGCTCGCCGGGGTCTCGGTGGGCAGCGACGGGCCGGGGTCGGACGGGGCAGAGCCGGTCGAACGGCCGGACGTGGTGCGGGAGTTGACCTCCTTCACGGCGGGCGCGGACGGCGGGACGCGGGTGCTGGCGCTCGTCGGGGCGCCGGGCAGCGGGCGGACCACGGAACTCGCCGCGTTCGCCGCGCGGCGGGCCGAGGGGGACGGCGCCGCTCCCACGCTGTGGCTGCGGGGCGCCGACCTCGGCGAGGACGACGCGTCGGTGGCGCAGGCGGTGGGCCGTGCGCTCGCGCGGGCGGGGCGGATCGTGGCGGCGTCGCGGGAGGAGGCGGTCGCGGGGGGCCTCGGGGACGTCTCGGCCGAGCGGGTCGCCGAGGTCGCCCGGCAGGCGGGGCGCCCGCTGGTCCTGCTGCTCGACGGGCCGGAGGAGATGCCGCCCGTGCTCGCGCACCGCCTTGGCGCCTGGTCGCGGGGGACCGAGCGGTGGCTCGCGGCGTGCGGGGTGCGGCTTGTGGTGGCATGCCGCGGTGAGTACTGGGAGCAGGCGGGCGCGCTGTTCGGCGGGGACGTGCTGTACGGAGGGGCGGCGGGGGCGCTGCCGCCCGGCGTGCGGATCGGGGACCTCGAAGGGGAGGCGGCGCGGCGGGCGCGGGAGCGGCTCGGCGTGCCCGAGGGGTCGCTCGCGGAGCGGGAGGCCGGTCATCCGCTGTCGTTGCGGCTGCTGAGCGAGGTGCGGGCGGCGCTGCCCGGGGACGTGGCCGGGTGCCCCGACCGGGACGGGATCTTCGGGGCGTATCTGGACCTGATGTGCCTGCGCGTGGCCGTGCGGCTGGCCGCGGGCGCGGGGGTGCGGGGGAGCGGGGTGCGCAGGCTGGCGGCGCGGGTGGCCGGGCAGGTGCACGAGGCCGCGCGGCGCAGTCTCGGGCCGGGGCAGGGGGAGCTGGACCGGGAGGCGTTCGAGGAGCTGTTCCCGTGGGGGGCGCGGGGCGGGGTGTCCGGATGGGCGTCGGCGGTCCTCACGGAGGGGGTGCTGGTGCCCGCGGGGAGCGGGTACCGGTTCGCCCACGAGGAGGTCGCGGACTGGATCCAGGGGATGCATCTGGACGTGGACGGGGCGTTGGACGCGCTGGTGTTCCGGCGGCGGGGGGACGGTTTCCCGGTTCCGCGGCACCGGGCGGGCCCGGTGGTGCGCTCCCTCCTCTTCCTGGAACGGGTGGGCTCCGCCGAACTGGAGGCCCGGTTACGGGAGTTGCTCCCTTGGGCCTTGCCGGGGCCGACGCCCGACGATGGCGCGGCCGAGCGCAATGGGCGGGGAACCGGGGTTGGTGGCGGGGTGCCCAAGGCGGGGGCGGCCATCCGATGTGCCCAAGGCGGCAGGTGGGCAAATCAAGCCCCGCCGGCGCTTGAGGCGCGGGGGCCGGGGCGGAGCCCCGAGGCGTGGGGGGACGGGGACCTCGAAGCGGCCTGGTGGGGTGCGGCACTGGTGCGCGGGGTGCTGGAAGGGACGTCCGACGCGGGGGCGTATCGCGGGGTGCTCGAGGCGCTCGCGGAGCGAGGTCGCTTCGACGGTGACTTCTGGATGCGGATCGCCGTGGACGACGACACCCGGTTCGAGCTCCTGCGGCGCGCCGTGGTGCACGACGCGGGCGAGGCCGGCGGCCGGTGCCTGGACGCCGTCGCAAAGGCCCTCGCCGCCGAACCGCGGCGCGTGCAGCACAGGCTGACGCGCTGGTTCGACGACGAGCGGGCGCTGCCCGCCCTGCCCGACGCCACCGTCGCCGACGTCGCTCAGGCGCTGCTCCACACCCACCGGCACCGCGACCTCGACGGGCTGGTCGAGGCCCTCGTCGCGTGCGCCCACCCGCGCGCCGACGAGCTGCTCGCGACGCTCGCCGACGAGGAGCCGTCCGTCCTGTGCCGCGCCGTCGCCCGCTGGGCCCACGACGAGCGGCCCGACCGGCACGTCGCCGCCGCCGCGTACGGCGTGCGGGTCGCGCCGAGGGTCGAGGACCCGGCCGACCGTGAGCTGCTGCGGTACGCCGCCCTCGCGCTCCTGGAGCGGCCTGGCGAGCGGGAGCTGCACGGCGCCGCGCTCGCCCTCCTCGTACGGGATCCGGACTCGCGGCCGGTGCATCTGGCGCGGGCGCTGGAGCGGTTCGCGGCGGGCGACCCGCGGTTGCCCGCCGACGCGCTCGCCCCGGCCGTGGCCACCCACCCGGAACCCGTGTTCGCGGCGTTCCAGGCGCGCCTGCGGGAGCCGGGCCCCGGCCTCGGCGACATCCTGCGGACCCTCGCCGGGCTGACCGAACCCGCGCACGCCCGGCGCGCCGCCGCGCTCGTGCGAGAGCTCGCCGAGGACTGGCCGGACGCCGCCGCAGGGCAGGTGGCGGCGTTCGTCGACCGGTGTCTCGAACACGGGGACGGTGCGCGGGCCGTGATGTACCCGCTGGTCGTGGGCCTGGTCTCGGAGCGGCCCCCGGTCGTGCGCGGAGCCCTGGCACGGGTGCTCGCCGCGCCCGGCACGGCGGCGTCGCGCGCGCTGCGGGCCGAGCTGCTCGACGTACTGCTGGAGGAGGAGCGGGACCCCGTCGTGCTCGACGCGCTGCTGTGCGCCGCCGCGCGGGACGCGGCGCGGCGCGGGCAGGCGAGGACGCGCGACCTGGTGCACCGCACGGGCATGCTGCTTGTGCGTACGCCGGAGGGCGCGTCCCGCTTCGACCGGCTGCTCGTGGAGCTGGCGCGGTCCGTGCCGGGGTTCGCGGGCCAGGTGGCGCGGTGGCTCGCGGGGGCGCCCCGCGAGTGGGCGACGCTCGTCGGCCCGAGCTCCCGGCGCATGATCGAGGACCTGGCCGGGGTGCGGGTGCCCGCGTAGCGTCGCGGGCCCGCCCGATGCGAAGCGCGGGCGGGCGGCATGGCACTCTTAGACCTGCGTATTCGGTAGAGAGACGCAAGGTTCCAAACGGTCGGACACAGGTTTGCGAGGGGCAATCACCGTGCAGCGCTGGCGTGGCTTGGAGGACATCCCCCAGGACTGGGGGCGCAGCGTCGTCACCATCGGCTCCTACGACGGGGTGCATCGCGGGCACCAGTTGATCATCGGGCGGGCCGTGGAGCGGGCGCGTGAGCTCGGCATCCCGGCCGTCGTGGTCACCTTCGACCCGCACCCCAGCGAGGTCGTGCGCCCGGGCTCGCACCCGCCGCTGCTCGCCCCGCACCACCGGCGTGCCGAACTGATGGCCGAGCTCGGCGTGGACGCCGTGCTGATCCTCCCGTTCACCACCGAGTTCTCGAAGCTGTCGCCCGCCGACTTCGTGGCGAAGGTGCTCGTCGACAAGCTGCACGCGCGCGTGGTCGTCGAGGGCCCCAACTTCCGCTTCGGGCACAAGGCCGCGGGCAATGTCGACTTCCTGGCCGAGCAGGGACAGACGTACGACTTTGAAGTCGAGGTCGTGGACCTGTACGTCAGCGGCTCCGCCGGGGGCGGTCAGCCGTTCTCCTCCACGCTGACGCGGCGGCTCGTCGCCGAGGGCGATGTGCTGGGCGCCGCCGAGATCCTCGGCCGGCCGCACCGCGTCGAGGGCGTCGTCGTGCGCGGCGCGCAGCGCGGCCGCGAGCTCGGCTTCCCGACCGCCAACGTCGAGACGCTCCCGCACACCGCGATCCCGGCCGACGGCGTCTACGCCGGGTGGCTGTACGTGAACGAAGAGGCGATGCCCGCGGCGATCTCCGTCGGCACGAACCCGCAGTTCGACGGCACCGAGCGCACCGTCGAGGCCTACGCCATCGACCGCGTGGGGCTCGATCTGTACGGGCTGCACGTGGCGGTGGAGTTCGTGGCGTTCGTGCGCGGCATGGCGAAGTTCGACTCGCTCGACGAGCTGGTCGCCGCGATCGCGGACGACGTGAAGCGCTCGCGCGAGCTCATCGAGGCGTCCGAGGCCTGAGAGCCCGCGGTCCGCGCCGCGGTGACGCAGGTCACTTCGGGGTGTGTCACATCGGGGCGGGGCGCTCCGTCGTAGTGGTGTCACCACTTATGACGGAGTGCGAAGGAGCCCCTCATGGAACCGCGACTCGACCTCTTCACCAACCCGGTCATCGGCAAGATGCTCAAGCACGTCATCGCGGCGGGCAAGGCCGCCGAGGGCTCGGGTGTGCCGGCGCCGACGCTCAACCTGGTCATGATCAGGGCCAGCCAGATCAACGGCTGCTCGGGCTGCCTGGACATGCACGTCAAGGACGCCGCCGAGGCCGGTGAGACGGCGGTCCGGCTCGCCCTTGTCGCCGCCTGGCGCGAGGCCAAGGTCTTCACCGAGGCCGAGAAGGCCGCCCTGGAGCTGACCGAGGCGGGCACCCGCATCGCGGACAGCGCCGGGGTCTCCGACGAGGTGTGGGAGAAGGCGGCCAAGCACTACGACGAGGCGCAGCTCGGCGCGCTGGTCGGGTGCATCGCGATGATCAACACCTTCAACCGGATCAACGTGATGACCCAGCAGCCGGCGGGCGACTACGTGCCCGGCATGTACGGCTGAGCCGTCTCGGGGAAACAGCGGTGAAGGCCCGGCTCCGGGGGGATCCGGGCCTTCGTCGTTCCCGCGCCGTACTAGTCGGCCGCGGCCTTCGCCGCCGCCCAGTGGCACGCCACCTGCGACGTGGCCGCCCCCGTCAGGACCGGCAGGTCCACCGTCCGGCACGCGTCGGCGACCCCCGCCTCCCCGGCCCGGCCGTCCGCCAGGACCTGGCAGCGCGCGTGGAAGCGGCAGCCGCCCGGGATGCGGGACGGGTCCGGGGGCTCGCCCGTGAGGACCACCGGATCGCCGGGCGCCTCCGGGAGGACCGACAACAGGGCCTGGGTGTACGGGTGTTGGGGCGAGGTCAGAACGTCCTCCACCCGGCCCGTCTCCACGATCCGGCCCAGGTACATCACCGCCACCCGGTCCGCGATGTTCCATGCGAGCCCGAGGTCGTGGGTGACCACGAGCGCGGAGAGGCCGAGTTCGTCGCGCAGGCGCAGCAGCAGGGCCAGGATCTCGCCTCGTACGGACGCGTCGAGCGACGCCACCGGCTCGTCGGCGACGATGAGTTCCGGGTCCAGGACCAGCGCGCCCGCGATCACCACGCGCTGGCGCTGGCCGCCCGACAGCTCGTGCGGGTAGCGCAGGAAGAAGCGCTCGGGCGGGCGGAGTCCCGCGCGGGACAGGGCGTTCGTGACCGCCTCGCGCTCGTCGCCCGCGTAGCCGTGGATGCGCAGCCCCTCGGCCACCGCGTCGTACACCGTGTGCCGCGGGTTCAGGGAGCCGCTCGGGTCCTGGAGGACCAACTGCACGCGCTTGCGGTACGACTTGAGCGCCTTCGAGGCGTAGTCGAGCGGCTTGCCCGCGAACGTGACCCTGCCCGTCGTCGGCTTCTCCAGGCCGAGCAGGGTGCGCGCCAGGCTCGTCTTGCCGCAGCCGGACTCGCCGACGAGCGCCACGATCTCGCCCGGCGCGATGTCCAGGTCGACGCCGTCCACGGCCCGCGCCTCGGCGGCGCCGCGCCGCCCGGGGAACGTGACGTGCAGCTTGTCGGCGCTGAGGAGGGCCTGCACGGAGCCGTCCGGCTTCTGAAGCGTTTCCGTCATGCCGTGGTGCTCCTTGCTTCGACTTCCGCGCCCAGGGCGTCACTTGAACCCACATGCACACACGCCGCCCGCCGCTCCGGGCCCGCCACCCGCAGCACCTGGTCCTCGCCCGCACACACGTCGAGCGCCACCGGGCAGCGCGGATGGAACGTACAGCCGGACGGCAGTGCCGAGGGGTCCGGCGGGTCGCCGGGCAGCCCGCGCGGCGCGAACCGGGAGGCCGGGTCGCCGATCGTCGGGAACGCCGCCGACAGCGCCTTCGCGTAGGGGTGCACCGCGTCCTCGTACACCTGGAGGGCCGGGCCCTCCTCGACGACGCGGCCCGCGTACATCACCGCGAGCCGGTCGCAGGTGTCGGAGAGGACCGCGAGGTCGTGGCTGATCATGACGAGACCGAGGTTCTCCTCGGTCACCAACTGCTCGATCAGGCGCAGGATCTGGGCCTGGATCATCACGTCGAGGGCCGTGGTCGGCTCGTCGGCGATGATCAGGTCCGGCTCGCAGGCGAGCGCCATCGCGATCATCACGCGCTGGCGCTGGCCGCCGGAGAGCTCGTGCGGGTAGGCGTTCGCGCGGGCGGCCGGGAGGCCCACGTGTTCGAGCAGCTCGCCGGCCTTCTTCTTCGCGCCCTCCTGCGTCGCCTTCTTGTGCAGGAGGATCGGTTCGGCGATCTGGTCGCCGATGCGGTGCACCGCGTTGAGCGAGTGCATCGCGCCCTGGAAGACGATCGAGGCGCCCGCCCAGCGGACGGCCCGCACCCGGCCCCACTTCATGGCGAGGACGTCCTCGCCGTTCAGCAGGATCTCGCCGGTTACCTTCGCGTCCTTGGGGAGCAGGCGCAGCAGCGCGAGCGCGAGCGTGGACTTTCCGCAGCCGGACTCGCCCGCGATGCCGAGCTTCTGGCCCGCCTCCACGGACAGGTTCACACCGCGGACGGCCCGCGCCCCGCCTGCGTAGGTCACTTCGAGGTTCCGTACCTCAAGAAGCGTCATGAGCGCACCCCCAGCTTCGGGTTGAGGACGGATTCGACCGCGCGGCCGCACAGCGTGAAGGAGAGCGCGACGACGGCGATGGCGATGCCGGGCGGGGCCAGGTACCACCAGTTGCCGGCGCTGACCGCGCCCGCCTCGCGCGCGTCCTGGAGCATGCCTCCCCAGGAGGTGACCGTCGGATCGGACAGGCCGAGGAACGCGAGGGTCGCCTCGGTCAGGATCGCCGAGGAGATGATCATCGTGGTCTGGGCGAGGACCAGCGGCATCACGTTCGGCAGCACGTGCCGCGTCATGACGTGGCTGTGGCTGCCGCCGAGCGCGCGCGCCCGCTCGATGTACGGGCGCGCCTCGACCGACAGGGTCTGGGCGCGCACCAGGCGCGCGGTCGTCGGCCAGGTCGTCACGCCGATCGCGATGATCACGGTCCACATCGAGCGGTCCATGACGGTCGCGAGGGCGATGGCGAGGACCAGCGTCGGCATCACGAGGAACCAGTCCGTGACGCGCATCAGGACCGTCGAGTACCAGCCGCGGAAGTGGCCCGCGACGATGCCGATGACGGTGCCGATGGCCACGCACAGGAACGCCGCGAGCAGGCCCACGGTGAGCGAGACGCGCGCCCCGTACACCAGGAGGGCGAGCACGCTGCGGCCGAACTGGTCGGTGCCCAGCGGGAATTCGGCGCTCGGCCCCTCCATGGGGCCGCCGGGCGCGTCGGTCACGCTCTGCGCGTCCGAGCCGACGAGGACCGGCGCGAGGATCGCGATCAGGGCGATCAGGATCAGCAGGCCGAGGCCCCACAGACCGCTGCGGTGCGCGCGGTAGGACCGCCAGAAGCGGGCCAGGGACTGGCGCTTGCGGGCGCGCGCGAGGGAGCGCGCGCTGGGCGCCTTCGGTGTTTTCGGTTCCTTCGAAGGCGCGGTTTCGGTCGTCGTCATCGGCCCACCCTCGGGTCGAGCAGCGGATAGAGGATGTCGGCGAGGGTGTTCGCGAGGATCACCGCGGTGGCGAAGACGAAGAACAGGCCCTGGACGAGCGGGAGATCGGGCACGGAGAGCGCCTGGTAGAAGAGCCCGCCGAGGCCGGGCCAGGAGAAGACAGTCTCGACGAGGATCTGCCCGGCGACCACGTGCCCCAGGTTCACGAACATCAGCGTGAACGTCGGCAGCATCGCGTTCGGCACCGCGTGCTTGCGGCGCACCAGGTCGTCGCGGAGCCCCTTGGCGCGGGCGGTCGTCAGATAGTCGCTGCCCATCTCGTCGAGCAGCGAGGAGCGCATGACGAGGAGCGTCTGCGCGTAGCCGACCGCGACCAGGGTGATCACCGGCAGGATCAGATGGTGCGCGACGTCGAGGATGTACGCGAACCCGGTCTCGCCGCCCGATTCGAGCCCGCCCGTCGGGAACATGCCGGGGATCGGCCCGATGCCGACGGCGAACACGATGATGAGGAGCAGGCCCAGCCAGAACGCCGGGACCGAGTACAGGGTCAGCGCGAACGCGGTGTTGAAGCGGTCGCTCCGTGACCCGTTGCGCCACGCCGTGCGCGTGCCGAGCCAGATGCCGAGCGCCGAGTACAGGACGTACGCCGTGCCCGTGAGCAGCAGCGTCGCCGGGAGCGCGGCGAGGATCTTGTCCATGACCGGGGCGTGGAACTGGAACGAGATCCCGAAGTCACCGGAGAGCGCGTCGCCGATGTACGACGTGAACTGCTTCCACATCGGCTGGTCGAGGCCGTACTGGTGGCGCAGGTTCTGAAGTTGCTCCGAGGAGACCTTGCGGCCGCCGGTCATCTGCTTGACCGGGTCGGAGGGGATGAGCCGGAACAGGAAGAAGCTGGTCACGAGGACGGCGAAGAGCGAGACGATCGCGCCGCCGATCTTCGTGAGCGCGTACTGGACGTACGCCTTGGTGTTGCGGGCCCGGGGGCCGCGGGCGGCCGGCGGCGCCCCGGCCGAAGCCGGGTCGCCGTCCGTGCCGTCCGCGGGCTGCACGAGCGCCGGAGTGCTGTCAGCTGTCATGGTTCACATGTCTTCTTACTCGCGTAGCTGTGCGTCGCCTACTCGCGCTCGTCCGCCGTCGTCCGGCGCCGCCGCGCGAAGAGCACTCCGCCGCCGATGACGACGAGCGCCGCGACCACGATGCCGATCACGATCCCGGTGGAACTGGACGAACCGCTGTCCTCGCTGTCGGACGCCGACGCGGGCTCGGCCGACCACCAGCTCCAATACCCGTCCTGGCCATAGATGTTGCCGGCGGCGGTGGGCATCGTCTGGATGGACTTGATCTGGTCGGTGCGGTACGCCTCGACCGCGTTCGGGTACGCCATGACGTTCATGTAGCCGGAGTCGTAGAGCCAGGACTCCATCTTCTTCACGGTGTCCGCGCGCTTGGCCGGGTCGTACTCGGCGAGCTGCTGGTTGTAGAGCTTGTCGTAGGTCTTGTCGCAGATGCCGTTGTCGGTCTGCGCGACCTCCTTCGGCTTGCTGGGCAGGGCGGCGCAGGTGTGGATGCCGAGGACGAAGTCCGGGTCGGGGTTGACCGACCAGCCGTCGAAGGCGAGGTCGTACTCGCCCGCGTACCAGGGCACGGAGACGTCGTCGACGCAGTTGAGCTTGAGGCCGATGCCGACCTTGCCCCACCACTCCTTGAGGTACTTGCCGACCGCCTTGTCGTTGGGGTCGGTGGCGTGGCACAGCATCCGCAGGTTGATCGGCTTGCCGTCCTTGCCGACGCGCTTGCCGTCCTTCATCTTGTAGCCCGCGTCGTCGAGCATCTTGCCCGCGGCCTTCGGGTCGTAGCTCAGCTGCTGATCGCCCGAGGGCTGCCAGTAGTAGTCCTGGAAGCGCGGCGGGATGTAGCCCTGGCCGCGCACGGCGTGGCCCTGGAAGACCTTGTCGACGATGGTCTTGGTGTCGACGGACTTGAAGAGTGCCTGGCGGAAGTCCTGGTCGAGCAGCGCCGGGTTGCCGTCGCCGAACTTCTTGCCGCTCTTGGTCTTCCAGCCGGGGTTCACGGCGATCGCGTAGAAGCGGCGGCCCGGACCCTCGTTGACCTTGATGTCCTTCTCGCCCTTGAGCGAGGCCGCCTGAGCGGGCGTCAGGGCGGGGGAGCCCGCGACGAAGGAGACCTCGCCCTTGCGCAGGGCGGCGACCGCGGCGTCCTGGTCCTTGTACGTCTTGAAGACGATGTTGTCGAACTGCGGCGTCTTCGTCTTGCGCCAGAAGTCCGGGTTGCGCTTCAGCTTCACGTACTGGTCGGTCTTGTAGCCGGTGACGACGTACGGACCGTTCCCGACGATCGGGAAGTCCTTGTCGTTGTTGAACTTCGAGTAGTCCTTGACGTCCTTCCAGACGTGCTCGGGCACGATCGGGATGTCGAGGGCCGTCATGGTCGCCTGCGGCTTCTTCAGCTCGACGACGAGCTTGGTGTCGCTGGGCGCCGTGACCTTCTTGAAGTTGCCGACGAACGAGCCGTTGGCGGTCGCCGCGCCGTCGTCCGTCATCATCTTGTTGAAGGTGAAGGCGGCGTCGTGGGCGGTGGCCTTCTGGCCGTCGGACCACTTCGAGTCGGAGCGGATGGTGTACGTCCACGTCAGCTTGTCGGCCGAGGGCTTCCACTCGGTGGCGAACCCCGGGATGACATGGTTGTCCTTCGGGTCGTAATTGGTCAGGTACTCGTACATCAGCCGGTGGATGCTCGTACTGACCAGGCGCGTCGCCAGGAACGGGCTCAGCGAGTCGACGCTCTGCGCGACGGCCACGGTGAGGGTCTTGTTCGTGCCGCTGTCGGCCTTGGCCGCGGCGTTGCCGCTCGCCTTCGCCTCGGCCTGTTGCGGCGCCGGGTTGAGCGGCGTGGCGAGGCCTGCGGTCAGGGTGAACGCCGCGGCGCCGGCCGCGAGGAGTATCCGCACTCCGCGCCGCGGGGGGCGGGCCGTTCTGTGGTCCATGTCTTGCTGAGCTGGTGTGTCCATCGGCGGTGACCTCGCGCATCGCTCGCACAGCTGGGCTGAATCCGAGAATTCAGGTCGATTGAAGTGTTGGTTTATCAGCGGCAGTTGAGGGACGTCAACGGTGGGTGAACCCCATGTGGCCTGCGGAAATAACGAGTTGACCTGCATTTCACGCACATTGGTCGAGACCTCTGATGCTTTGCAGGCCAGGGGATGGCACCCGGATGGGTGCAGGACACGCCAGGGGCCCGCATCCGTGTTCGACGGGTGCGGGCCCCTCGTGGGTGGGTGGGGGAGCTAATGGTGTTGTTGGTGCGCGGGTGGTGGCGGGGGCTGCCACCCGGGGTGCATCGCCTGCGGCGGCTGCGCCTGCGGCATGTGCTGGGGCTGCGGCATGTGCTGGTGCTGGTGCTGGTGCTGGTGCTGGTGCTGGGGCTGCTGCTGGTGATGGGTGCGGGCGAAGCCCTCGGCGACCATCGCGGAGAGGTCGAAGTACGCCTCCCGCACCTTGGGGCGCATCATGTCGAGGTCGACCTCGGCGCCCGCCGCCAGGTGCTCGTCGAAGGGGATGACGATCACTCCGCGGCAGCGCGTCTCGAAGTGGCTGACGATGTCGTCCACCTTGATCATCTTGCCGGTGTCGCGGACGCCGGAGATGACGGTGAGGGAGCGGGCGACGAGCTCGGAGTACCCGTGCGCGGACAGCCAGTCGAGGGTGGTGCTGGCGCTGGACGCGCCGTCGACGGAGGGGGTCGAGATGATGATCAACTGGTCGGCCAGGTCGAGGACTCCGCGCATCGCGGAGTACAGCAGGCCCGTGCCGGAGTCGGTCAGGATGACGGGGTACTGCCTGCCGAGCACGTCGATCGCGCGCCGGTAGTCCTCGTCGTCGAACGTCGAGGAGACCTCGGGCTCCACGTCGTTGGCGATGATCTCCAGGCCGGAGGGGGTCTGCGAGGTGTACTGCCGGATGTCCGCGTACGAGTGCAGGTGCGGGATGTTCTGGACCAGGTCGCGGATGGTGGCGCCGGTTTCGCGGCGCACGCGGCGGCCGAGCGTGCCGGCGTCCGGGTTGGCGTCGATGGCCAGGATCTTGTCCTGGCGCTCCGAGGCGAGGGTCGAGCCGAGGGCCGTCGTGGTGGTCGTCTTGCCGACGCCGCCCTTGAGGCTGATCACGGCGATCCGGTAGCAGGACGAGACCGGGGTGCGGATGAGCTCCAGCTTCCGCTGCCGCTCCGTCTCCTCCTTCTTGCCCCCGAACTTGAACCGCCCGCCACCCGCGCCGGGGGCCTTGCTGCGCTGCTTCTGCCGCTTGCTGTTGACCAGCCGGTCGGCCGACAGCTCGACGGCCGCGGTGTAGCCGAGGGGAGCGTTGGCGTCGTGGGCGTACGGCTGCTGCTGCCAGGTGGGGGCGGCGGGGTGGCCCTGTTGCGGGGCGGGAGCCGACGGGGCCGGGGCGGCGGCCTGCGGGGGGAGCGGCTGGGCGGGTGGCTGGGGCTGAGGGGAGCCGTACGCGGTCGGTGTGGCGGGTGGCTGCTGACCGGTGGGTGGTGGGGTCGGTGCGGGTTGGGGCGGCTGGTGCTGGGGCGGCGGTGCCGGTGGGGCGGGTTGGGCCGAGGGCTGAGGGAAGCCGTAGCCGGCCGGGGGCGTGGGGGCGGCGGGCGGCTGGCCGTGGACCGGCGGTGTGGGTTGGGTCGGTTGGGCCGGGGGCTGGGGGAAGCCGTAGCCGGGCTGGGGCATCGGTTGGGAGCCGTAACCGGGCTGCGGTGCGGGCGCGTTGGGGGCGGGCTGCGGGTGGCCGTGGCCGGGCTCGCCCTGGGGCGGGCCGTATTCACCCTGTGGTGCCGATGGGGCGGGCGGCTGGGGGAAGCCGTACGCGCCCTGGGGCTGTGGCGGGACCGCGGCGGGCGGGGTGTTCGGGGCGGCAAGGGGCGGTTGGCCGGGTGCGGGGTCGTTCCACTGCGGGGCCGCGGGTGGCGCGGCCGGCTGGAACGACGGCGGCAACGGGGGGACCCCGCCGGCCGGTGGGGGCGGGGGAGCCCAGCCTGCCGGGGCGTCGGGGGCCGGAGCCGGCCGGGGCGGCGCGGGTTCGGGGAGGGGGACCCTGGAATCCGCGGAGGCTGCCGGGGATCGGGTGGCTGAGGGAGTTGGCTCCGCGGTGGCCTCGCCGGGGGACGCCGCGGCGGCCTCCTCGGTGCCCGGCGCCGCGAGCGGGAAGTCGGTGTCCGCCGGGGCGGCATCGGCCGGCTTCGCGCGGGTGCTGTCCGTGTCGATGTCGACGTGCACCCGGTGGGCGTCGACCCACGCGCGGGCCCGTTCCTCGGGCGTCCGGTCCTCAGGGGGCGCGGGGGCGGGCGGTTCCCCGAGCGCGGCGAGTTCCTCGAAGCTCCGCTTCAGCGAGGGCGCGGAGATACGCAGGGTGGCCCCGCTCTCCAGATCCCCACTGTCCAGCGCACCCGCGGCAGCGACAGCCCCGCCCGACGAGACGGGAGCGCCGGGCGCCGCCGACGCGGCCGACCGAGCCGGTGCGCCTTGGGCCGGCGGCACGTGGGGAGTCGCCGGACTGCCTGGGGCCTCCGGTGCATCCGGCGCCGCGAACGTGGCCGGCTCAGCTGGAGCGGCCGGGGCGGCCGGGGCAATTGGAGCTGCCGGAGCCGCCGGAGCTGGTGGGGCAACCGGGGCCGTCGGGGCGGCCGGGGCTGCCGGAGTCACTGATTCGACCAGCATCGCTGGAGTGGCTGGTGCCGCCGGGGCGACGGGGGCTGACGGGGCGACCGGAGCCTCTGGATCCGCTGGAGACGTCGAGGTCGCCGGGCCTTCCGGAGTGACCGACTCGACCGGCGTCGCTGTCGTGATCGGCGCCGCCGGGGCAACTGGCGCCGGTGGAGCAGTCGGTGTCGCCGGAGCCGCCGGGGCACCCGGAGCGGCCCCGACGACCGGAGCTTCCGGGGTGACGGGAGCAGCTGGAGCTGCCGGGCCCGTCGAAGACACCGGAGCCACCGACTCGACCGGCATCGCTGCCGTGACCGGCGCCGCCGGGGCAACCGGCGTTGCCGGAGCGCCCGTTGCGCCCGACCCCGCCGGAGAACCCGGAGCCGCCGGTGCGACCGGGGCAACTGGCGCCGCAGGAGCCGCCGGAGCCGCCGGGGCAATTGGCGCTGCCGGAGCTGCCAGAACCGCCGGAGCCGCCGGTGCGACCGGGGCAATTGGCGCCGCAGGAGCGGCCGGAGCCGCCGGGGTAACCGGCGCCGCCGGGACAACCGGAGCGGTCGGGGCAACTGGCGCCGCCGGAGCGACCGAGGCGACCGACCCCGCCGGCGCCGTCGCGGCGGCTGGCGGCCCCGGTGTCCCCTCCGCCCCCGTGGCCCGATTCTCGCCGCCGCTCCACGAGCTCGCCTGCTGGTACCAGGGCGGAGGGGCGTAGTCGATGGTGAACTCGCCCGTGGGGGCGGGCGGGAAGTCGGTCGGTCGTTCGGCATCGGATTCCGCGGCGGACGGGTCGCCGGCGGGTGGCCCGCCGCCCCCGCGGACATCGTCCCGATCGCTGCTCACAATGCCTCCTGGTGTGGTCGAGCCCCCGCCCCCCTTGACGCGTGCGCGGGAACACAGGACACGTCCCGTCCCAGCCTAATCACCAAAACCGCCCGCACGGCAGGCCTGTCCACACCCCGTCGACTAGACTCGCCGCGCCGTGACCGGGGAGGTCGTGGCTCGGACGGCGGCGGGGAGGGCATGGCGTGCGGAATCGGATGAGGGGCGGCGCCCCGCCCGGGCGCGTACCGCGCCCCAACTGACCCGCTCCGCACCCGACCACGGCGAGAACTCACCCCATGCCTACCGCGCTCACCCACGACGACCCCGTACACCTCGGCCCGTTCCGCCTCGTCTCGCGGCTCGGCAGCGGCGGGATGGGGACCGTGTACGTCGCGCGGACCGCCGGCGGGCGCACCGTCGCGGTGAAGACGATGCACGCCGCGCTCGCCGCCGACCAGGCGGGACGGACCCGTTTCCGCCTTGAGATCGACGCCGCGCGCGTCATCGGCGGGCAGTTCGGGGCGAAGGTCGTCGACGCGGACCCGCTGGCAGAGACACCGTGGCTGGCCACCGAGTACGTACTCGGGCCGCCCCTCGACGAGGCCGTCGAGGCCGGCGGACCGATGCCCGAGACGACCGTGCGCGCGCTGGGCGCCGCCCTGTGCGGGGCACTCGGCCAACTGCACCGCAGCGACGTCGTGCACCGCGACCTCAAGCCGTCCAACATCCTCGTGACGGCCTACGGCCCGAAGGTCATCGACTTCGGCATCGCCCGGGCCATCGGCGACGACCGCCTGACCCGCGTCGGGTCCGCCGTCGGCACCCCCGCGTTCATGTCCCCGGAACAGGCCACCGGCCAGGAACACGGCCCGGCCGGAGACGTGTTCGCGCTCGCGGGCGTGCTGGTGTTCGCGGCCCGCGGCAGCGGCCCGTTCGGCAACGGACAGGCCGCCGACCTGCTGTACCGCGTGCGCTACGGCGAGCCGGACCTCACAGGCGTGCCCGCAGCGCTCGTCCCCGTACTGGCGCGCTGTCTCGACAAGGACCCGGCGCGGCGGCCCACCACGCAGGAACTGTCGGCCCAACTCCACACCGGGGCGGGCGAGTTCGCCGACCACCTGTCCGAGGCGCTGCTCGGCGACATCGGCCGCCGGGCCGCCGACGTATGGCAGCCGGCCCCGCAACGGCTGGCCGCACCCCTGACGCACACGCTCCCGCAGACCACCGCCGTGAACTCCACCACCAGCGCGCCCGTGACGCGGCGCCGCTTCCTCGCCGCCGGAGGCGTCCTCGGTGTCGGCGCGGTCGCGGCCGGAGGCGCCCTGTGGTGGACCGGCCGCTCCTCGGAGAAGGAGAAGAAGGCGGCGGATCCCAAGGCCACCGACACCCGCGGCCGCCGCAATCTCGACCCGCTCTGGAAGGACGAGGGCTACTTCGAGACCAGCGTCGTCGACGGCGGAAAGTCGATGATCCCGGCCATCGTCGGCGGAACCGCCGTCGCGATGCGCGGGTACGCCCGCGGCCTCGCCGTGTCCGACGGCGCGAAGCAGTGGGACGACCACATCGGCAGCGGCTGGCAGTGGACCGCTGCGGACGGCAAGCTCTACCACCTGTCCTACAGCGTGTACCAGGACGACCGGGCAGGCGCGCCCGTCACCGTCGAGACGATCGCCCCGCGCACCGGCAAGAAGCTCAAGACCCTCGCCCGCCTCGCCGACACCACCGACCAGCTGGAGGGGAACCAACTCCTCTGCGTCGCCGACGACATCGCCTATGTGGTCGTCGGCAAGGGAAGCGGCGAAAAGCTCGGTTACGCGAAGGCGCAGAAGTGGACACTGCGCGCCGTGAACTGCGCGACCGGCAAGACCCTGTGGACCAAGCCGCTGCCCCGGCGGGACGAGCTCGACCAGTCCATGTACATCATCGCCGCGAAGGTGGCCGGCGGGCGCCTGGTCACGTACCAGCAGATGAAGGAGGACGAGCCCCACATCGTCGTACGGGACCTGAAGACCGGCGGCATCCTGTGGGACGTCCCGTACCTCGTCGACGACGTCGCCCCTTTGTGGGCCGGGATCGCGGCCGACGACACCCACCTCTACATCGGCGGCACCCGGCTGCGCGCCGTGCGCCTCAAGGACGGCAAGGCGCAGTGGCAGACGCCCGAAGGCCGCGCGTTCGGCCCGCCGACCCTGGAGGGCGGTGTCGTGTACGCGGTGGGCGAGGGCCTCGGACTCGCCGCGTACCGGGCGGGCAGTGGCGGGCGGCTGTGGGTGGAGAAGGACGGCAGCGCCGACGAGCAGTCCAGGGCGTGGCGCCCGCTCGTCGGCAAACAGTGCGCGTACTACCGCAACGGCGCGCAGTTGCACGCCGTCGACCTCAAGAGCCACGAGGTCGCGTGGACGTACAAGACGGACGGCGACCGCTTCTACGCGAACCCGGAACGCACGCGCATCCTCTCCCTGAGCGACAACGCCAAGCTCGCCGCGTACCCCATGAAGTGACCGACGCCAGTCCCCCCCCCCCCCACGTACACACAGACGTACACGCAGACGTACACGTAGAAGTACACACACGCACCGTTCCGCGACCGCCACCCCGGCAGAAGGCCCCACATGAAACCCCTCGGCATCGGCGACCCCCTCCGCCTCGGTCCCTACCGCGTCCTCGGCGTGCTCGGCGAGGGCGGCATGGGCAAGGTGTACGTCGGCCAGGACGGCGCAGGGACGCTCGCCGCGGTCAAGGTCCTCAAGCCCGAACTCGCCCACGACACCAACCTCGCCCAGCGGTTCGTGCGCGAGGCGCAGGCCGCCCAGGCCGTACGCAGCAAGGGCGTCGCGAACGTCCTCGGCGCGTGGACCGAGGGCGGCCGACCGTGGATGGCCACCGAGTTCCTCGCGGGCCTCACTCTCGACCAGGCCGTCGAGGCGCACGGACCGCTGCCCGAACCCACCCTGCGCGCCCTCGCGGCATCCCTCGCGCACACCCTCGCCGACATCCACGCGGCCGGTTTCATCCACCGCGACCTCAAACCGCCGAACATCGTGCTGACGTCGACGGGCCCGCGCATCATCGACTTCGGCATCGCACGGCCCGAGCACGGACTGACCCTCACCACGACGGGGGAGGTGCCGGTCACCCCCGGATACGGGGCCCCCGAGCAGGTGCTCGGCCGCCGCGTCACACCCGCCGCCGACATCTTCTCGCTGGGCGCGGTGCTCGGGTACGCGGCCACCGGAAGGCGCGCGTTCGACGGCGGACACGTGGCGGCCGTGCAGTACGAGGTGGTGCACGGTGAGCCCCAACTCCAGGGAATTCAGCCGGAGTTGCTCGCCCTCATCGCACCCTGCCTCGCCAAGGACCCGGCGCACCGCCCCACCCCCGCCCAGATCGCCGAGGCGATGCGGCCGCCCAAGGGCGCGGAGAAGATCTGGCGGCGCGGCTCCATCGCCGACGCGATCACCGAACGGGAGACCGGAGCCCGGCACCTGTCGACCACCATCGTGGGCGGAGCGCAGCAGCCGCAACAGCCCGCCATGTCCCGAAGACGCCTGCTGACGACGCTCGCCGTCGGCGGCACCGTCGCCGCGGTCGGCGGCGGCACGGCCGCGTGGTGGTACGGCTCGCGCCCCGACAGCGCCCTGTTCGACATCCCGGCAGCCGTGAGGACCCCCGTACAGGCCCTGAAGTCCAAGCCCGCCGACGACTACGCCGAGAACGGCGGGTCCATGAAGCTGTGGTCCGTCACCACGGCCGACGCCACCTCGCCCGAACTGCTGCCCGTGCGCGACGTGTTGGTCTTCGCGCTCGGTTCCGGCGGCATCGGGGCGTACGGCGTCAAGAACGGCAAGCGGCGATGGTCGGCCGCCGGCCTGCGGGCCAGGTCCGGCTACGTGTCGCTGGCCGACCGGCTCGTCGTCGGCGCTGACGAGCAGGGCACGCTGCACACCTTCGTACCCTCCACCGGAGCGGCGAAGTGGACGTGCGAGCAGGCCGAGGCCGAGACGCTGCTCGCCGCGGACCCCGGCGCGGTCTACATGATCACGAAGGACGACCGGCTGCGCTGCGTCAACAGCGAGGACGCCGAGGTGCGGTGGACGGTCACCGTGCCCGCGAAGTTCCGCAAGAAGCTGCACGGCCCGGCCGCCGTCGGCGGGGGAGTCCTCGTCGTTCCGGCCACCGACGGCACGGTGCTCGCGGTGCGCACCGACGACGGCCGCACGGCGTGGAAGCAGTCCGAGGAGTCCGAGTCGGTCGTCCGCCCCGCCATCGCCGACGGCATGGTCTACCTCAACGGCAAGACCCTGGAGGCCTACCGGCTCCGCGACGGCAACCGGGAGTGGAGCACGTTCCCGCTCGGCGGCGCCGACTCCGTGTACAGCAAGTGGGGCCCGCCCGAGGTGCGGGGAAACCGCGTGTACGCCAACGCCGTCGACGTCACCCGCTGCCACAACCGGGCCGACGGCAACCAGGAGTGGTTCGCGGTCGGCCCGTCCACGGCCAGCCGGGTGCTGACGCAGGGCACCAGCGTCTGGTCCGTCGACGACGGCGGCGGAATCGGGGAGCTCCAGCTGAAGGGCATCCCGCAGAAGGACGGCAAGAACGCGTGGACGACCAGGTTCCCGCGCCCCCACTACACGCAGCTCGCGGTCGGCGGGAACCGGGTCTTCCTGCTGATGGACAGCACGGTGCAGGCGCTGTCGGTGTTCTAGGCGGCGGTAGGGTCGGGCGAGAGAGCGGCGAGAGAGCGCCGGTGGGGCAGGGGCCTTGTTCGCATCGGGTTTCGTATCGGGTTTTCGCATCGGGTTTCGTATCGGGGGAGTGATCGCACGTGCACAGCGTCAGGGGCGGGGGCGGCCGGCAGGTGGGCCCGTATCTGCTGCTCACGTCCATCGATCAGGAGGGCGCGGCGCCCGCGGCCCGCTCCATCGCCCGCACGCCCGACGGCGACCGCACGGTCCTGCTGAGCGCCCCGGCCCCCGGTGTCGACCCGAACCGCTTCATGGCGGAGGCCGACGCGGCGCGCTACCTGCTGGGCAGTTGGACCCTGCCGACCGTCGAACTCGCCCCGCCCGGCGGAGCCCCCTGGCACACGCGCCCCTACGTCCCCGTACTGCCGCTGCCCACCGCGCTCGCACTCCACGGCGGCCCGCTCCCGGAGCGCACCGTGCGCGCACTCGGCGTCGCCCTCGCCGAGACGCTGTCCGTCATCCACGGCCAGAGCCTCGTCCACGCCGGGCTCTCCCCGGCGGCCGTGCTGCTCTCCTTCGACGGCCCGCGCCTCGACTGCTTCGGGGCGGTACGGGCGGCGGCACCCGACGGAGCGGTACGACGCGACCTGCCGGGCATCGACGTCACGGCCCTCGCGCCGGAACAGGCGGCGGGCGGACAGCCGCGCCCGCTCGGCGACGTGTACGGACTGGGCGCGACCCTCGCGTACGCGGCGACGGGCCACACGGTGCCCGAGCGCGACGAACTCCCGGCGTCGCTGCGCTCACTGGTGAGCAGATGCCTGTCCCGTGACCCGGTGCAGCGTCCTCAACTGGCGGACATGGTGGCCGAGTTGAGCGCTGGTGGTGCGGCGCGCCCCGCCGGTTTCGGCTCGACCGACCACGCCTCGACGCTCCTCACCCCCGGCTGGCTGCCGGCCCGCCTCGTCGCCGCGCTGGCGCACCAGGCGGCATCGGTGCTGGACGCGGACCTGCCGACGCAGCCTGCTACGACAGGTACGTACGGGTACGGCTACTAGACCTCCGCACCACCATTGCGCGGAGCCGGTTCCAGGTCGAACTCCCCGTCCCGGGCGCCGAGTACGAACGCCGTCCACTCCGCCTCGGTGTACCGCAGCACCGTCTCCGGCTCCAGCGACGAACGCATCGCCACGGCGCCGCCCGGCAGCTTGGCGATCTCGACGCGCTCCTCGTCCCCCTCGGTCCCGGGCGCGCTCTCCCACGTGACACCGGAGATGTCGAGCGCGTACAACTCGTTCTTCTCGCGCTCCTTACGGGCCTCGATCTCCTCCGGCGTCTCGCCTGTGGTCCCCACGCCGCACCAGCCCTTTCCGTCACTTCATGGCAAACACCCTCAGCTTAGCGAGAGTCGGCCGACGGCAGTCGGGAATCGACGGGCACTCACCCGAACTCCAGCACGCAGGCCGGCCGGCACCTATTGGCGTGGGGGACCCCACGGCGGGGTCTGCTGCTGGCCGTAGGGGCCGGGCTGCGGTGGGGGCTGGGGCGGGTAGCCGCCCTGCTGGTAGGTGGGTTGGGGCGGGTAGCCACCTTGGTGGTAGGCGGGTGGGGGCATGGTGCCGGGGCCGCCCGGGCCGCCGCGGTTGTTCTTGTTGCGGGAGACGACGACGATCACGACGACCACCACGATGACGACGAGCGCGGCGATGCCGATGCCGACGTAGAGGAGCATGTTGGAGCTGTCGTCCTCCGACGAGCTGGAGGCGTTGCCGGAGGCGGGGGTCGGGGCCTCACCGGACTCGTCACCCGAAGCCTTGGGGAGGGACGACAGGTCCCAGGGGCCGTTCGCGTCGCCCTTGGGGATGCTGGCGGTGAGGGCCTTGAGCGGGCTCAGGTCGCCGTAGCCGTGGTACGCGTCGGGGAGCTTCGACTTGTCGACGCCCTTGGCGATGTAGGTCGACTTGATGACGCGGTTGACCAGTTGGCCGGGGGTGTAGTCCGGGTACTTCTGCTTGAGGAGGGCGAAGGTGCCGGAGGCGATGGCGGTCGACATGGAGGTGCCGTCGGTGGTGAGGTAGTCGCTTTTGTGGGAATTGCCGTCGGCGTCCTCGAAGTCGCCGTTCGCAGTGGCCATGATGAGGCTCTTTGCGGGGGCGGTGAACATCAGTTGCTTGGAGTAGTTCGAGGCGCCGTTGTCGTCGTCCCAGCGGTTGCCGTCCTGCGTGGAGCCGCCGACCTGGACGACCCCGGGGACGGAGCCGAGGCCCCTCTTCTCTTCGACGCCGTCGTTGCCTGAGCCTTGGACGACAACCACGTGGTGGTCCAAGGCGTAAGCGATGGCTTTCTTGTCCACTTCGTCCGCGTAGTCCTGGCCGACGGAGATGTTGATGACATCGGCGCCCTGGTCGACGGCGTACTTGATTGCCTCGTCCCATTCACAGGCATGTGGGTTGTCGGCGCCGACAGGGCCGCCTTCGTTCTCGAAGATGTCGATGGGGAGGACCTCGGCGTCCGGGGCGAGCCCGAGAATGCCCTGGCCGTTGCCGGCCCCATGACCGTGGCCCGCGATCAGCGAGGACATCGCGGTGCCGTGGTCGTCGAGTGTTTCCTTGTTCGCTGGCTGGCCATCCTTGCAGCGCTCTCCAGGAAGGACACTGCCCGTGAGGTCTGGGTGCGAGCCGTCCACGCCGTCGTCGAGTACGGCGACGGTGACGCCCTTGCCGGTGGCGACTTTGTGGATGGCGTTGATGTCGAACGCCTTGTTCTGCCACTGATCGTCGCGGGCCGCGTCCGCAGATGCGGCCTGTGCGGTGCCGAGCACCAGGGCTCCCACCATGGCCGCGCCGCCAATCGCGCGGAGCGTCCTGTGCGCGAAGCGCATGCTCTGACACCTTTCTGGGTTGGTTCCAAGCTCGTGACTCGACGCCGCGGCCTCATGCATGAGGCCCGTGACCGCGGGTGGGCGGTCACGGGCCTCACGGTGTCGCTGGGCGTGTGCAGCGTGCGGCCGGTCAGTGCTTACTGGCGCGGGGGACCCCACGGCGGGGGCTGCTGCTGGCCGTAGGGGCCGGGCTGCTGCGGCTGGGGCGGGTAGCCGCCCTGCTGGTAGGCGGGCGGGGGCATGGTGCCGGGAGCACCGGGTCCGCCAGGCCCGCCCGGGCCGCCGCGGTTGTTCTTGTTGCGGGAAACGACGACGATGATGACGATCACCGCGATGACGACGAGTGCGCCGATGCCGATGCCCACGTAGAGCAGCGTGTTCGAGCTGTCGTCGTCCGAGGAAGAGGCGCTGGGGGCGGAGCCGTCGCCGGCTGCCTTGCCGCTGTCGCTGCCGGAGGCCTTGGGGAGGGACGACAGATCCCAGGGTCCGTTGGCGCCGCCCTTGGGGATGTTGGCGGTGAGGGCCTTGAGCGGGCTCAGGTCGCCGTAGCCGTGGACCTTGTCAGGGAGCTTCGACTTGTCGACACCCTTGGCGATGTAGGTCGACTTGGTGACGCGGTTGACCAGTTGGCCAGGGGTGTAGTCCGGGTACTTCTGCTTGAGGAGGGCGAAGGTGCCGGAGGCGATGGCGGCGGACATCGAGGTGCCATCGGTGGTGAGGTAGTCGCCCTTCTGACTGTTGCCGTCGGCGTCCACGTAGTCGCCGTTGGCGGTGGCCACCGTGATGCTCTTGCCAGGCGCAGTGAAGAGCAGGTGCTTCGAGTAGCTCGACTCTTCCCAGGGGGTCCCGCTCTGGGTCGAGGCGCCTACCTGGACGACGCCAGGGACGGAGCCGAGTCCGCCGTTGTCCTCGACTCCGTCATTGCCGGAGGAGAGCACCAGGACGACGTTGTGCGCGAGTGCGTAAGCGACGGCTTCCTTCGAGTCCTGACCGGCAAAGCCCTGGTCGAGCGACATGCTGATGACGTCGGCGCCCTGATCAACGGCGTACCGAATGGCTTCTGGCTTGGTGCACGCCGTCTTCCGCCCGATTCCGGAATCGTCGCCCTCGCTGCCATCAGCGGAAAAGATGTCGATGGGAAGAATCTTGGCGTCCGGAGCCATTCCCAGCATGCCCTGGCTGTTCCCTGATCCGTGGCCGTGGCCCGCGATCAGCGATGCCATGCCTGTGCCATGGTCGTCGCTGATTTCACGGTTGGCGGGCTGCCCGTCCTTGCACCGCTTACCGGGGAGAACACTGCCTGTCAGGTCGGCCTGATTGCCGTCCACACCGTCGTCGAGTACGGCGACGGTGACGCCCTTGCCCGTGGCGACCTTGTGGATGGCGTCGATGTCGAACGCCTTGTTCTGCCACTGGTCGTTTCTGGTCGCGTCCGCCGATGCGGCCGATGCGGTGCCGAGCACCAGGGCTCCCACCATGGCCGCGCCGCCGATCGCGCGTAGCGTCCTGTGCGCGAAGCGCATGCTCTGACACCTTTCGTGGTGAATTCCGGGCTGATGTGCATGGGGCCCACGACCGGAATGGTCGTGGGCCCCACGAACGGTATCTGGTTACTCGATGACGGGCGGGTTGGCCTTGCGGTCCTTCGGCTTCCAGGTGCTCTCGTCCTCGACGAGGTAATCGGGGAGACGGCTGTTGTTGCCGCCCTCGCCGCGCCCCTTTCCGGCGCCGCGTCCGCCGGCGGCTCCGGCGGGACCGAAGCCGTTGCGGCCGTTCTGGCCCTTGCCTGCGGCGCCGGCACCGCCCGCGCCTGCGCCACGGTTGCGGAGGCCCGAACCGCCGGGGGTGAATGCCCCGCCGGTCTTGCCCTTGGCTCCGCCGACCACGCCGCCCTTCAGGCGTGCGCCTGCGCCGGTCTTGCCGCCGAGACCGCCCTTGCCCGCGCCGCCGGCGCCATGGGCTCCGCCGCCCATGCCGCCCATACCGCGGCCGGCGCCCGTGCCTCGACCTGCGCCAGCGCCGGTACCTCGGCCAGCCATTCCAGAACGTCCGGCCGCACCGCCGCCTGCCCCACGGGCAAGCCCCGCCGCGCCGCCGGCGAGTCCGCCCGCCATGCCACCGGCCATGCCGCCGCCCAGACCGGCTCCACCGGCACCGGCGCCACCGCCAATTCCACCGCCGGCCCCGAGACCGCTACCCGCTCCGGTCGCGGAACCCGGGCCGCCGGTGAGGCCGGGTGCTGCGCTGTCCAGGTCCGTACCGATCTGGGACGGAGCGGCGCCCGAAGTGGTCGGTGGCTTCAGGCCGTTCGCGTCGAAGCCGGGGATGCCCTGGCCGGCTCCGCCTCCGCCGATGCCTGTGCCGCCGCTGATACCCGGGTTGGTGCCGCCGGCCCCGGGGACATTCATGTCGCCGGGGCCCTTGATGTCGGGCTTGTTCGGGACCTCCGGCGGCTTGTAGCGGGTGTCATCACCATTGAGCTGCTGGGCATTCGTCTTGTAGACGTTCCCCAACTGCTCCATGTGTGTCGCAGCCTGGAGCGCCGCCTGCCTCTTGGCGCCCATCTTGTCGCCCCACTTGTCCATGACGGCCTGGGTGTCCATGCCGCTGGCGAGGTCGGCATCGATGCTGCTGCCGGAGCTCCGGACGCTTTGGTACAGCTGGTATTCGGTGTACAGCTGCGTGGCGGGGTTGGCGAGCATCATGGCGAAGTCCTTGGCGGACATGTTGGTGAACATGTCCGTCGCGGTGTCCCAGGCCTCGTCCCACCAACTGACGTCGATGCTCTGGACCTGATCCTGGATCTTGTAGAGGTTGTCCGCGGAGTTGTCCATCGCCTTGCCTGCGAGCTGGGCGAAGTTGCCGCCCTTGGCCATCTCCTGGCTGATCTTGTCAGCCTCTTGCTTGAACTTGTCCGCGGATGAGCCCTTCCACTTCTCCAGGACCTTCTTCACCGCGTTGTCGAACTGTTGCTTGAGGCCGCCGCTGCCGTCGGAGCCCACGAGGTGCTCGTGGACCTCGGTCCAGTTCTGTGCGACTTCCTTGACCGTCTGCGGCTTGGCATCCGCGACCATCTGCTTCAGTTTGTCGAGGTCGTGCTGGTTGAAGTGGGTGTCCCAGCCCTTGCCCGACCCAGTGCCACTCAAGCCGCCGCCCGACGGCGCGTCAGCCACCATCTCCCCGTCCCCCTTCAGGCGTTGCGGTTCGCGACGCCAGAGTCACCGGTCTGCTTGACCGCGTTGTCGGCCTCGGCGTCCTGGTACTTGCCCCGAGCCGTGTCCGTCTTCTTGCCGAACTTGTCGACGAGCTTCTCGATTTTCGCGATCATCTCGACTTCGATCTTCTGCTTCATGTCCCCGTGCGCGTTGTACAGCTCACTCGCCTCAGAGAAGTCAACGCCCAAGGCTCCTTCCGGGATGTACGTCCCGTACTTCGCCTTGTCCTTCGGTCCACTCATATCGCTGAGGACCTGATTCAGCTCCTTGACCACCTGGTCAAGGGCGTCAAGATCGACCTCGTAACCACCATCAGCCATCGCAGGCCGCCTTCCCCGTTCTCCCCGAAATGCTGTTGTGCCGCGCGCAGTTCAGTACGCAGGCAGCTTCTCTAGGATCGCTCCCCGCACACTGAACTCACAAGTCGAGCACAGTTTCCCTCACAGAACGTCCTCGCCCCGCCGCCGCAACCAGTCCCGCCGCGCCATCGCCCCCGCCGCGATCACCGCGAGGCCGATGCCGCCGCCGATCACCAGGTACGTGCCGTAGCGGGAGTTGCGCTCCGCAGGGGTCTCGCCCAGCGTCAGCTTCGCGGCGGTGATCTTTTCGCCGCCGGGGCCCGCGGCCGTCGCGCCCTGCAGGTCCTCGTTGGTGATCTGCTGGGCCGGCGGGGTCTCGTCCTTGACGGCCGCCACGGGGTCGATGACGCCCCAGCCGATGTTGTTGTCGCGGTACGCGTGCGAGCGCGAAGCGGTGTCCTCGAGGTGCCAGATGATCTCTTCGGGCTTCCAGTCGGGGTGCTTCTGCTTGAGCAGGGCGGCCACCCCGGCCGCGTACGGGGCGGCGAACGACGTTCCCTGGTCGACGCACTGGCCGCCCTGGGGGACCGTCGAGACCATGTCGACGCCGGGCGCCGCGATGTCCACGTGCTTGTTCGGCGTGGAGAACGGGGCGCGTTCGTTGTTCCGGTCGGAGGCGGCGACGGACAGGACGTTCGGGTTCTTGAGGGCCGCCGGGTAGGTGTCCGAGGCCTTGCCGGACGAGCCGCTGTTGCCGGCCGAGGCGACGATGAGGACGCCCTTGTCCTCGGCGTTGTTCACCGCGGCCTGCAAGGGGGCGAGCTTGGACACGTTCGCCGTCGTGCCCTGCGAGATGTTGATGATCTTGGCGCCGCCCGAGACGGCGGCATTGATGGCGTCGATCATGGTCGCCAGGTTGCCGCCCTCCTCCGCCGTGCTCGTCTGGAGCGGCAGGATCTTGGCGTGCGGAGCCAGACCGTGGAAGCCCGAACCGGTGATCGGGGAGGCCGCGATGATGCCGGCCACCTTCGTGCCGTGGCCGACGCCGTCGGTCGTGGCCTTGCCCTTGCCCTTCGCGAACGACTTGCCGCTGAGGACCTTCCCCGTCAGCTGCGGATTCTTGGTGTCGACGCCCGTGTCGATGACGGCCACGGTCTGGCCGTCGCCCTTGAGCTTCTTGCCCTCCCACAGCTGCTCCGGGATGACGCGCTGCAGCGACCACGGCGTGCCCTTGATGACGTTGCCGCCGAACTGGCAGTCGGTGGAAGCCAGTTGGGTGCCGTCGTCCGCGACGGCGGGCGTCACGGTCAGGCAGGCGAGTACGGTCGTCGCCGCGAGCGCCGCGGCCGTGCGTCGAGCGGCGACGATGGGTGCCATGGTGGGTGCCACGGTCTCTGTTCCCCCTATGAGTTCTGCGCCGGCGATGCGGCGTCAGGAGTTCCGCGTCAGGAGTTCTGCGTCTGCTCGGCGGCCTTGGTCGTCAGATCGGGCCCGGACGGCAGCAGCTTGGACCACTGGGAGGGGACCGACACCTTGCGCGTCTTCTCGTAGCCGAGGCGGATCTGCGCCCTGCCGACCTCTTCCTTCTCCGAACCCGACCCGTCCTTGCCGGAGTCGTTGTTCACGGGAAGGTAGTAGCGCAGGCCGGTGTCGGTGACCAGGTAGTTGAAGCCGCTGGCGGACTGGCCCTCCTCCTCCTGGTAGAGCAGGCCGCTGCCCGGGCTCACGTAGGAGGACGCGCTCGACGCGACCGAGGTGATGGGCAGGGAGGAGCCGGCCCAGGTGCTCAGGTTGGTCGACTTGCCGCCGTTGTAGACGGAGCAGGAGGTGTCGTTCGAGCCGCCGTTGGCGAGCGACACGGCCTCGGTGGGCCAGGTGTCGGCGCCCTGCATGTGTGCGCCCCTGTCCCGCTGGAGCTCGGGCTCCTGGATGATCTGCGGGGTGGAGTCGCGGAGCGTCTCCCGGAGCAGCTTCGCCTGGAAGGCGGTGACGGGGACGACCTTGTCCTGCTCGACGAGGTAGTGGTCGCCGCCGTTGGTCTTCAGGAGCGTGCCGGTGGTGCGGAACTTGGGCGGCACGCCGGTCGCGTTGGAGGGCTGGCCGTCGCCCGGCAGGTAGGGCAGCTTGATCGGCTGGCGGCTCTGGTTGAGCGTGGCCAGCCAGTCGTCGGTGACGGTGCGCGGCTGGGCGCTGTTGCCGAACAGGGTGCGGACGAGGGAGTCGAGGCTGCCGCCCTGTCCCGCCTGGAGCTTGTACGCCACGCCGCGGCTGCTCACGAGGTACGGAGTCCTGGACTCGTCCTGGACGTACAGGGCCTGGTCGGAGCCCACCTTGCCCGAGCTCTTCGACGTGACCTTCTTCGCGTCGTCCTTGTCGAGGACGAACACGGTCTGCTGCGTGGACGTGGACATCGCGTCGGCGCCGCCGATCGCCTGCTGGCACAGCGCCCACACCTTTGCGGTGCCCGCGTCCTTGTCGTTCGGCATTCGGTCGGGGGCGTACGGAATTCCGACCATCGAGCCCTGGGCGATATTCGATTCGTCGAGGAACTTCTCCTTGACGGTCTTCACGGAACCCTCACCGCTGTTTTTCGGGTTCAACAGAAGCTTCGCGGACGCGAGGTTGAGGACGGGGTGCAGGACAGGCTTGTCCTTGCCGTTCTTATCCTTCTTGTCCGACTTGAGTACGACGTATCGAGTCGCCGACGGATCGGTGACGATGATCCCGGCCTCGGGTGTGTCCCAACCCTTGGGCGCCACCGGGCTGATCATGCCGCAGGCGCCGAAGCCCGCAAGGACCACCACGGCCATGACGATGCCCGGGACCGCGTGCTTGAGCGGCCGCGGGGCGCTGTCCACCGATCCATTGGGGAGTGGTTTGAGAAAAGCGGCAACGGTCCGCTTGCGTGCGAAATTGTAGGCATTCAGCTCATCACGACGTGATGCCATCGTTACGTTTTCTCCCCGTCCTCGCTGGACCGTGCTGGACTATTGCTGCTGGCCCACTTCTCGACCACCCCCGGCGCATGCGCCGCACGGGCCTCTACTATGCCGTGTGGTGATCGGGCCGTAGCGTACGGGTACGGTTTTTCCACGCGCCAGCCGACGTTGGGTCCCGATGGCCCGGGGCGGTCCGATAACGACCGATTCAACCCAGCCGGCCATCACGAATCATCACAGCAGCGAGCGAAGGAGCAGGGCGGGGGATGTCCAGCGCCAGCAGGACCCGACAGCGCGGCAATCAGGGGCGACCGGCCCCGAACGGGCGCCGCGGAGGGGGCCGTTCCGGCGGCCGCCCCACCGGTCGACCGGGCGGGCAGGGCGGACGCGGCGGGCGTGGTAGCCGTACCGCGCAGGTCGCTCCGGAGCCGCAGCAGCAGGCCGCAGGTCCGGTGAGGCCGAAGCTGCCTCGCAAGACCGGCAGCTTCGGACCGATCAGCACGCACCACTTGGTGATCATCGAGATCGCGCTGGCCCTCGTCGTGGCGGCCGCCGCGATCAAGGCAGTGCTGATGGTGCCCGCCGCCATCGTCGGCGGGCTGCTCGTCTTCCTTCAGCTCGGCCGGCGCCGCCGCCACCCGCTGCCCGAGTGGATGGCGATCGGCCGCGCCCTCAAGCGCCGCCGCCGCGCCTTCAACGGGCCGCCGCCCGCCGACATCGACAGCGGATTCGCGCCGCTCCTCGAAGCCGACCCGAGCCTGCGCACGTACGAGTACGAGGCCCGGGACCGGCGCCTCGTCGGTTTCGTCGGCGACGGCTCGTTCCTGACGGCACTCGTTCAGGTGGACTCCGCGCCCGGGCCGCTGCGCCCGCAGGGTGACGCGCGGCCGCTGCCCGTCGAGCTGCTGGCCGACGCCCTGGACGTCGAGGACATCCACCTCGAATCGGTGCAGTTGGTGCAGTACACCCAGCCCGCGCCCGCCCCGCATCTGCCGCCGCAGGCCCTCGCCGCGCAGGCGTACGCCGCGCTCCAGGCGCAGGCCGGCACCCCGGCGGTCCGGATGACGTGGGTGGCGCTCAAGCTCGACCCCGAGCTGTGCCCGGAGGCCGTCGAGGCCCGCGGCGGCGACCTGCGCGGCGCCCAGCGCGCCCTGCTGCGCGCCGCCGACCAGCTGATCAGCCGGCTCAACGGACGGGGCTTCGTCGCCGAGGTCCTCGACGAGAACGCCGTGCTCTCCGCGCTCTCCGTCGCGACCTGCGTCAACCCGCGCGCCAACCTCAACGCCCAGTCGCAGCAGGGCCGTTCGGGTCCGCGTACCGAGGAGAGCGTGCGCGCCTGGCGGTGCGACGACCGCTGGCACGCCTCGTACTGGATCGGTACCTGGCCGCAGCTCGGCCGCGGTGGCACGCCGCTCGGCGCGCTCGCGTCCGGCCTGTCCACCACCCGTACGCTCGCGACGACGTTCAGCGTCGCCCTCGCGCGCGCGGGCCGTGAGGACGTCGCGGTCAGCGGGCACGTGCGCCTCTCGGCGCGGAGTGAGAACGAACTCGGTCAGGCCAAGCGCGAACTCGAGCGCGCCGCCTCCGGCCTCAAGGCCGGCCTCGTCCGTCTCGACCGGGAACAGCTGCCCGGCCTCCTCGCCACCCTTCCCCTCGGAGGCACGCGCTGATGAGCACCCCCGGCAACCAGGACCCCCGCCAGCAGATGACGCCCGAGCAGCACGCAGAGCAGGAGCGCCGCGCCGCGGAGGCGGCGGAGCGACGCAGGCAGTGGGAGGCGCAGCAGGCCGCCGCCCAGCAGCAGGGCGGGTACGGCTACCCGCAGCAGGAACAGCAACAGCAGCAGGCGCAGCAGCAGTTGACGCCGGAGCAGCACGCGGAGCAGCAGCGTGCCGCGGAGGCGGCGGAGCGGCGCAGGCAGTGGGAGGCGCAGCAGGCCGCCGCCCAGCAGCCGGACGGCTACGGCTACCCGCAACAGCAGCAACAGCAGCCGACTCCCGAGGCGGGCGGCTACGGCTATCCGCAGCAACAGCAGCAGCCCACTCCCGAGGCGGGTGGCTACGGCTACCCGCAGCAGCAACAGCCCACCCCCGAGGCGGGTGGCTACGGCTACCCCCAGCAACAGCAGCCCACCCCCGAGCAGGTGGCGCACCAGCAGGCCGCCCAGCAGCAGGCTGCCGCCCAGCAGGCCGCCGCGGAACAGGCCGCGCAGCAGCAGGCCGCCGCCCAGCAGCAGGCCGCCGCGGCCCAGCACGCCGCGGAGCAGCAGCAGTTGCGCGCCCGCTACCAGGAGGAGCAGCGCCGCGCGGAGGAGGCCGAGGCCCGCCGCCGCGAGTGGGAGGACCAGCAGCGCCAGCAGCAGATGGCGCAGCAGCAACAGCTCGCGGCCCAGCAGCAGGCGGCCGCCCAGCAGCAGTACGCGCAGGCGCCGGACCAGCAGCCGCAGGACCCGTCCCAGGGCGTCGTCGGCGGCATCGCCCAGGTGCCGCAGCAGGCGGCCCCCGCCACCGGCACCACCATGACGTACGCGCCCGCGCCGGAGGTCGGCTCCGGCCGGCCCACGCACCGGGCGCTCCCCGAGGACCCCGCGAACGAGGACGACTTCGCGGAGTTCGAGGAGGAGTTCACCAGCCCCGGCTACGGGCTGCGCGGACCGCGCCGCCGTCGGCACGTCATGCCGAAGAAGTCGCTCGGCTCGCTCGGCGTGAGCGTGGGTGATGACGGCGTCGTCATCGGCGTCGACCCGCAGGGCAGCCCCGCCGTCCTCGACGTGCTGCGGCCGAAGCCCCGCGAGATCGTCGTCGTCGGCTCGATGTGGACCGCGCAGATCATCGCGCTGCGCACCGCGGCCATCGGCGCCCGCATCGCCGTCGAGTCGGTGCGGCCCGCCGCGTGGGCGCCGATGGCGCAGGCCGCGGGCGGCGGACTCCAGTGCGTCTCGGTCTACGAGCCGCGCCAGATGGCCGCGCAGGGCGCGTCGGTCGCCAGCCCGGTCCTCGTTGTACGGGACCTGGGCGCGCAGCCCGGCCGCTCCCAGATCGCGCCCACGCCGTGGCAGTCGACGCTGACCGTCGTCCCGTTCCTCGGCCCGCGCGCGCCGCGACTGCTCGCCCGCGCCGACGTCATCGGGTTGCAGAACCTGTCCCCGCAGGAGGCCGAGGCCATCGGCCGGGTGCTGCGCCTTCCCGAGCAGCTCACCCAGACGCTGCCGACGCTCAGCGACGCGACGATGCTCTGGATCGCGGGCGACAAGCGCCAGTTCGTGATGGTGCAGCCGACGGAACCGGAGACCGGGCTGCTCGGCGGCCCGCGCCGGATGGACTGACGCCCGGCGGACCGGGCGTGGGGCCGGTGGCCCCGAAGAGCGTGGGGTGGCCCCGTAGAGAGCGGGTACGCGACGTGTACCGACGGGTACGTGAGACGTACCGCCTTTACGGAGGCCGCCCCGAACCGTTTACGCTGTCCGGACGAACGGCTGAGACGCAAGTGACGCGGGGCCGCTGCGACGGTCGGGGGCGACGACGCGCGACCCACCAGGTCCCGCCGGAACCGGTCGTTCAGGTGCACAGCAGAGACCAGGAGGCACAGTGACCAGTGACCGGGACCAGCGGAACCCGGACCCCGGCGACGGTTCGATCGAGACGGAGCTGACGGGAGAGTTCCGGCTCGATTTCGACGCGCCGTCCTGGTACGCGCAGCCAAGCGAATCGAGTGCGACGCCGCCGTCCGGCACGCCCGCGACCCCCTCGTCCGACACGACAGGGGGCGCGACTCCTCCTCCGCAGCCCGCGCCGGTTCCCTCGTCCGAGGGTTCCGCGCCGCCGCCGGCCGCTCCTGGGTTCCCGACCTTCGGAGGTCCGGGTACGACTCCGGCTCCTCCCGCTCCTCCGGCTCCGGCTGCTCCGGCTCCCGCGGGAGAGGCGGCACCGGCCGCGCCGCCCGCCGCCGATGCCGACCCGGCCGCGTCGAGCCGCAGGTCCGGGTCCGTCGATCCCACGGGTGACCTCTGGGGGGACGACGATGACGATGACGACACCGACGGCGGTGCGGAGCCCGCGACGGCGACGTCCGAGCCCGCGACGTCCGGTGACGCCGCAGACGTGAACCAGGCGGCCGCTGCGGCCGGTTCGGCAGCGCCGGGTGCCCCCGTGGCCCCGGAGAGTGCCGCTCCGGCAGCGCCGGTCGCGCCGCACGCGGCTCCCGGTGCCCCGGCGCCGCAGCCGCCCGCCGACGGCGGTTACGGCTATCCGCAGCCCGCGCAGCAGCAGCCCGCCCCTGGTCAGCCGGCTCCTGCCGCGCCGCAGCCGCCGACGGCCGACGGTTACGGCTATCCGCAGCCCGCGCAGCAGCAGCCCGCCCCCGGTCAGTCGGCTCCGCAGCCGCCGGCCGCGGGTGGTTACGGCTATCCGCAGCCTCCGGCTCCGGGTTACGGCTACCCGCCGCAACAGCAGCAGCCGGGCCAGCCGCAGGCGCAGCCCCAGCCGCAGGCGCAGCCCGCTCCCGGCCAGCCGGGTCAGCCGATGCCCCCGCAGCAGCCGGGTCCGTACGGCCAGCCCGCTCCGCAGCAGCCCGCTCCCCAGCAGCCGGGCCCGTACGGCGCGCCGCAGCAGCCGGGCCCGTACGGGCAGCCTCCGCAGCAGCAGCCCGCCCCCGGTCAGCCGGCTCCGCAGCCGCCGGCCGCGGGTGGTTACGGCTATCCGCAGCCTCCGGCTCCGGGTTACGGCTACCCGCCGCAACAGCAGCAGCCGGGCCAGCCGCAGCCGCAGGCACAGCCCGCTCCCGGCCAGGACCCGGCCCAGGCGCCGCCCGCGCCGCAGGCTCCGTACGGCCAGCCGCCCCAGCAGGGTCAGCCTGCCCCGGGTCAGCCGGCCCCCGGCCAGCCGGCTCCGGGTCAGCAGGCCGCTCCCGGTGCGCCTGCGCCCGCCCCGAACGCGTATCCGCAGCCGGCCGTCGACCCGCGCGCGGGCTGGGACCCGGGTGCGGGCCAGCAGCGTTCGGCGCCGGGCGCGCCCCTCGGCTACAACGCGCAGGTCGAGCTCAGCTCCGACCGTCTCCTGCGCAACCAGCCGAAGCGCAAGAACAACAACAAGGGCCCCAGCAAGTTCAAGCTGGGCGCCAAGGCGGCGGAGGCCGAGCGGCAGCGCAAGCTCCAGATGATGCGCACGCCGGTCATGTCCTGCTACCGGATCGCCGTCATCAGCCTCAAGGGCGGCGTCGGCAAGACGACGACCACGATGTCGATCGGCGCGACCCTCGCCTCGGAGCGCCAGGACAAGATCCTGGCGATCGACGCCAACCCGGACGCCGGCACGCTCGGCCGCCGTGTGCGTCGCGAGACCGGTGCGACCATCCGCGACCTGGTCCAGAACATCCCGCACCTGCACTCGTACATGGACATCCGCCGGTTCACCTCGCAGGCCCCGTCCGGCCTGGAGATCATCGCCAACGACGTGGACCCGGCCGTCTCGACGTCCTTCAACGACGCCGACTACCGGTCCGCGCTCGACGTCCTGGGCAAGCAGTACCCGATCATCCTCACCGACTCGGGTACCGGTCTGCTCTACTCCGCGATGCGCGGAGTCCTGGACCTGGCCGACCAGTTGGTCATCATCTCGACGCCGTCCGTCGACGGTGCTTCGAGCGCCAGCACCACCCTCGACTGGCTGTCGGCGCACGGATACGCGGACCTGGTCCAGCGTTCCCTCACGGTCATCTCCGGTGTCCGCGAGACCGGCAAGATGATCAAGGTGGACGACATCGTCAGCCACTTCGAGACGCGCTGCCGCGGCGTGGTCGTCGTCCCGTTCGACGAGCACCTGGCGGCGGGCGCCGAGGTCGACCTCGACATGATGCGCCCGAAGACGCGTGAGGCGTACTTCGAGATCGCGGCGCTGATCGCCGAGGACTTCGCGCAGCGCGCGGAGGCGCAGATGCAGGCGGGCGGCATGTACGGAGGCCAGCAGCCGGGCATGCCCCCGGCCGGCTTCCCGCCGCAGCAGCAGGGCTACGGCCAGCAGCAGCCGCCGGCGGCCCCGCAGCAGCAGGGCTACGGCTACCCGCAGCAGCAGCCGCCCCAGGCTCCCCAACAGCCGCAGCAGCAGCCGCCTCAGCAGCCGGGTGGCGGCGGCCTGCCGTCCGGCTGGACGACGCAGCAGCCGCCGCCGCAGTAGGCGAGGGCAGTACGAGTACGAGGGAGGGGGCCACGTCCGACACGGACGTGGCCCCCTCCCTCGTACGGGTTACGCGTTCACCGCTGGAAGGTGGCCCGCAGATGCTGGTCGAGCCAGGCGGTCCACGCGGGCAGATCGATGTTGCTGTACGAGAAGGGGTACGGCCCGTGCGGGCCGGTGATCAGGTCCAGCGAGTCGTGGCGCGCCACGAACACGGTCTCCAACTGCCCGCCCGGACGCCGGTAGTCGGAGGGGAACCACATCTCGATCTCCTGCCAGTAATCGGTCTGCGAGTTCCGGCCGCCGCTCGGGGTCCCCTTCTTCACCTCCGCCTCGTCGAAGCGGAAGCCGAGGTTGGCGTACGCCTGGAGCAGCGCGTCCTGCGCCGGCAGCGCGTGCACCTGGATCTCGTCGAAGTCCCCGCGGTCCACGGCGTTGTCGACGGTCAGCTCGGTACGCACCGCGACCCGCGCCCCCTTGAGCGGCCGCCCGCCCAGGACGTGCGTCAACGGGGTCTCCCACGGCACCTCGAACGTGACCTGCCCGTCCTTCGTCTCCCCGGCCTTCAGCTCGAACTTCTCGCCCAGCACAAGGGACTTCACGACACCCGGGTTGCTCCACAGGGTCTCGGTCTCCTCCCGGTCCTCGAACCGGGTGACGATCTCGATCCGGACCCGCTCGACCTCGATGTCCACGGAGCCGCCCTGGAGCCGCACATTGCAGTGCAGCTGATCCCCCGGCCGTACGGCGGTCGCGCTGAGCGTGGTCTCGACCTCGGGCGCACCGACACCGAGCGAACTGAGGAACTTCCGAAAAGCCACGAATACCCACTCCCCGGGCCACCGGCACCACCACCTGGACCCTCCAGGCACCCGCCCCCGACCCGCCGGGGCACCCTAACGTGGGGGTGAGCGTCAGAGCTGTACCTGAGACGACACCAGGGAGACGGTGCAGCCGACGACGGACACCGCGACCAGCGCGACAAGCAGCACACGCCAGCTCGTACCGAGCGTGGTACGCCAACTCTCGCGGGCCCCGATCGTGCACCACCTGGCGAGCCAGTATCCGGTACGGACACAGAACAGGCCGAAGGCGAACGGGGCCAGCCCCATGAAAGCGAAGCCGAGGAACACGGTGCCTTCGTTCGTCTCGGTCGCCCCGTAACCCCAGCCCTTTGTTCCCTGCACGGAGAGTTCGGCTCCTGCGGCCTGATTTCCCGCTCCGCTCACTGCGGCCTCGTCGTCGGTGACCGAGCCGTCATCGGAGCGGAATGTGCCCCGGCAGTCCCACGAGGTGCTGCGGTGGGAATGCCGACCGGAACCGCTGCTGTGCGTCTCTTCGTAGCAGTGGTCCACGGTGAGGGTCCCGTGGGTGCCGATTCGCCCGCTGTCGTTCAGCCAGACGACGCCACCGATTCCCGAGAAGGCCAGCGCGGCCAGGATCAGTCCCCACCCGCACAGGCGACCGATACGTCGTCGCGTGGTCGCCGTGCGGGCGGCAAGGTTGAACATCTATGGACTCCAGTGAAGGGCATGACGCATTGGAGGAGAGCCGTTCGAGTACGGCAGGTTCGGACGGCTCAGAAGTCTGGGAAGGTTCAGAAGAACAGGCTCGCGAAGCCGCCGAACATGAGCAGCACACGGAAGACGATGGCGAGCACGAGACCGATGCCGCCGATCACCCACAGCCAGGACTCCGTGGCGGAAAGCCACTTGGGCAAAGTAGCGGTGCCCTCGGAGTAGGAGGGGCCGACGCCCTTCTTCGGGAAGTGTCCGGCAGCGATGCAGGTGAAGCTGTAGCCGAGGAAGATCAGCGCGAGAAAGCCGAGGCAGAGACAGTTCGCGACGGACAGCCAGCTCGTGACGTACAGGCTGCCGTCCGATGAGCGGTTGACTGGGACCTCGTAGCCCTTCTTGTATCCCTGGTCGTAATCCTGCTCACGGATCTTGTCGATGGCGTCGCCGTCACCGCTTCCCGAGTCTCCGTCGAGCACGAGCCGCGCCGACCTGTCCACGACGTCACCGTCGGAGGAGCGGAACGTCCCCGCGCAGCTGAGCTCGGTGACCCGGTGGCTCGGGCGGCTGCTGTGCGAGCGCGACGAGCCGCCTGAGCCGTACGTCGTCTCGCACTGGCTGATGGTCAGGTCGCCTCGTGTGCCGATGACACCTGTCGACATCGCGGCGGTGGAGAAGCCGTACCAGATGACAGCGAGCGCGGCGATCAACAGTGCGACACCGAACCATCGCCCGATCGGGGAAGGGGGAACGGGGGTGGTCACTCCTGTTTCGGCCGCAGGCTCTGGGGGCGGAGGAGGGGAGGAGAAGGCGGGGGAGGTCATATGAAAAGTCCTGTTGGGCCCTGGGCGGCGGGTAAGGGAGGGTTCGCACCGTAGCGGGCTCGCGTGGAGGCACTACGGCAGGTACGTGAAGGGTGGGTGCATTGTGCGCTCCTGTGAATTCGGTCGACTACAGTACGACACCGGCTCAGCGGAGCCGGAACTGGAACGTGATCAGCAGGGGGAAGGCTCATGGCGGGCGGTACTGGATTCGATATCGATCCGGATGTCCTGAAGTCGATAGGGCGAGAATTCGCGCGGCTCGCTGAGACGTTCGGTTCTGCGGCGAAGAAGTCGGGCGACGCGATCGAGGAGCACGAAGAGGGCTTCGGCGATGACGAGGCAGGGATCGCCACTGCGATCCTCGACTTCTACAAGCCGATCAGCGCGGGTATCCGCGACTCTTTGGAGCACCTCACGGAGGGCCTGAAGGGCGTCGGGGAGAAGCTCGATTCCATGGCCGAGCAGTACGACACGACGGAGCAGGACCACTACAGGACGCTGATGCAGGCGTCCCAGAACCGCGGAGCCTAGCCGCTGACGGCGCCCGCGAGTGAAGGCCGAGCGCGCAGTGCACGCCTTCGTTGATGTACCGCTTTCGTTGATGTACCGCTGAGGAGCAACCCCGTGGCTTTGGACGAGATCACCGTACTGCCGCCTGAACTGGACTTCGTCCTGGACCTTCTCGGGTTCGACTGGCCGAACCTGAATGAGATCAAGATGGTCGAGGCGGCCAACGAGTGGCTCCAGCTCGGACAGGCCGCGGCCGACGCGCAGTCGCAGGGCGGCATGGCCGCTCGACCGGCCGAGAATTTCTCGGGCAAGGCAGTCGAGGCGTTTTCCGATGAGTGGGGAAAGTTCGCCAACGCCGCACTCGGGGTCGGTTACCTCGATGTGATCAGCGTTTCCTCGGGGGCGCTGGCCGGAGCGCTCACGACATGTGCCGCCATCGTGGCCGAGATGAAGATCGCCATCATCGTCCAACTCATCGATCTGGCCATCGAGTTCGCCATCGCGCAAGCGGCCGCGATCGAGACCCTCGGGGCTTCCGAAGCGGCGTTCGCGGCCCGAGTCGTCATGATCAGGCAGCTCGTGGGGCGCCTGCTCAAGGAGGCGGCGCAGAAGGTCTGGCAGGCGATCCAGGACGCACTCAAGGAGCGGGTCGTCAAGGAGGCGAAGACCATCCTTGAGGACCTGGCCAAGGACACTCTGAAGTCCGTCGCGTCGGAGGCGGCGACGCAGAGCATCAAGGTGGGGTTCGGCGCACAGGGCAGCTTGGCGGAGTCCGCTCTGGGGTTTGGTGCCTCCGTGGTCAACCCGGCCATGGGCAAGGTGGCCGGCGAGGTCGAGGTGAACGACGAGGGCACCGGTTACGACTTCGAGGCCAAGGCCGGCGGAAAGGTCGTTCAAGGCCTGGCGGCCGCGGACTCGGGTGATCCGGGTGGGCTGCGAACTGCCGTGCAGGGGGCTGGGGAGCTCTTCAACAACGCCACGGAGAAGCCGTCGGCGTCGTCAGGGACGTCCGGGAGTTCCGGAGATTCCACGCCCGGCACGGCAGATCAGGGCGGCGGCACTCCCGAAGGCGGATCGTCGGGCGGCAGCGGCGGTTCGGAGCCGGCGGGTTCGTCCGGTGACCGCGGTTCGGGTGAGCCCACTGCTGCGGAGTCGGGAGGCACCGCCGGAGCCGACGGTACCTCGGGAGACGGTAGTGCTTCCGGCGGCTCGCAGGCTGCTGCGGACGTGCGCGCCGCGTTCGGCTGACCGCCCGCCCCACCCGCGACCCATCACCGTTCCCGTAGGAGGAGATCCCATCCCATGACCCCTGACAAGAGCAATGGTTACGACGCCCTCGGCGAGCGCGAGTACCCGATCGAGGACAAGAACCTCACCGAAGAGCAGAACGAGCACCTCACTGCGTCGCTTCGCAAGGTGCGTGACATGAAGGACGCGCCGCCCGCTCTGCAGGATCTCGCGCGTCAACTCCTCGGTGGGCGTATGGAGTTGAAGGATGTGCTGGACTCGCCGTCCGGGCATCGTGCCCTGGGTGAGGGGCTGTCCGGGATGCGGGAGCAGTGGCGGAACATGTCTCCGCAGGAGCGGCAGAAGGTCCGGGAGTACGACCCGGACGAGGACCCGAAGAACGCCCCCGGGCCCGACCGCAGGATTCGTTGAGAGCAGGCACGCACGTGACATCCACGGGGGCCGCCGAGCAGTACGTGGCTCGGCGCGATTACATCTTCCGGCGCATGTTCGGCTGGATCGTCGGTGTCGGCATCGTGGCCATCGGCTGCGCCACGGCCTGGGCGGGTGTCGGGTATCTCGACGGGCATGTGTCGGTCTCGGCGCGGCCGGGGTCGCTCGTGGTGCGGTCGTGCGAGCCCGCGGGCGCCGAGTACACCTGCGCCGGCACCTTCGGGGACGACAAGACCGGTGAGCGGACCGGCGGCGCCACCATGACGTGGAGCCGCGATGCCATCCCGAGCGCCGCGATCCCCGCGTTCAAGACGGACGACGGCTACACGGCCACGGCCGACGGCGAACTCACCACGGGCAAGCTGTCCCGGGCCCTGTTCTGGCTCGGTCTCACGGACCTGCTGTGGCTCGTCGGAGCCTTCTTCCTGCTGACCGGCTACCAGCCACGGCCGGCTCTCCACTACGGACCCTTCATCGGTGTCTGGCGCGAACGTGAACGCCGTTTCGGCCGGGTCACCCTGGAGGAGGCGTGGCACGTCCTGCGGCACGAGCGTGGTCCGGCGCTGCCGATCCTCGTCGTCGTGACGGTGCTGTGCCCGGTGCTGTTCGTCGGTAGCTGGCTGGCGGGGGGTGCGTGACATGACGCTGCAAGGCGACGACCTGCGGGACCGCTTCGCGTCACGCAGCGCCTACGTCCTTCGGCACCTGGGCGGCTGGTTGCTCGGTACCTTCGTCATCCTGATGGGGCTCTTCTTCGGGATCGCCGGGGCCGGCGCCCTCGATGGGCATGTGACCGTGTCGGCAACCCCCGGCACGCTCCGCGTCCAGTCGTGCCGCCTGGCTGACGACCACTACATGTGCAAGGGCACGTTCGAGAGCAAGGTCGGCGGGGAGACGGCGACCGGCGTATCGATGGAGCGGATCGGCCGCGCCGAACCGGGCGACCGAGTGGACGCCTACAAGGAGCCGGACGGGTACTTCGCGTACCCCACCGACGGCCTTGAACCGAGCGAGCTGTCCCGCGGCCTCTTCCTCGTCGGGGCCGGGGTGGTCGCCGTGACCTGCGGCCTGTTCGCCGCCCTCACCGGCTACTCGCCGCGCCCCAGCTATACGAACCGGCGCCCTGACCCGTCGTACGGACGCATCGGCCTGGCACAGGCGTGGCGCGGTCTTGGCGGCTGGGGGCCGGTGCGCCCGATCCTCTGCGGGGTCGCAGGCGCCGGTGTGCTCATCGCCGTATGGGGCGCGGTCGTGTCGCTCCTGTATCGCTGAGGTCCGGACGAGCGAGGGCTACAGCGCGAGCCCCAGCAACAGCGACACCACCACACCCAGCGCCCCGACCCCGGCAAGTCCGAAGAGGATCGGCCGCGTCGCGCCGCCCGCCGTGGAGCGCCACGCGGTGCCGAACGACACCCGGCTGCGCGTTCCGGTGTAACCGCTCACGGTCGCGAAGGCGCCCAGGGCGGTGCCGATCAGCATCCCGAAGGCGAAGGTGAACATCAGCCCGGCGTTCCAGGCGTTGGCCTCGACGTACGAGTACTGACGGCTCTCCAGCGTCGAGGCGGAGTCGGTCTGCGTCACCGAGATCTTCGACCCCGCGGGGTGCGAGGACGCGGGTTCGAGGAAGGCGTTGGGGTCGTCGCCCTTGCCGCCGTCCGCGGTGAACGTCCCCTGGCACTTCACCTCTTCGCGCGTGCGGTGCTTGCCGTGCGAGCGGTAGCTGACGGTCTGCGTCGAGCACTGGGACACCGTGAACTCGCCGTGCGAACCGCGCAGCCCGGCGGCGTACGTGGCCTGCCAGGCGAAGATGCCGGCGGCGATGAGCGTGACGAGCATGATGCCGACGCCGATGAGGCGCGCCATGAAAGGGACCTGGTGCTTCGGCGGCACGGGGGCGGGCGCCTGCGGCGGCGGGTAGGCGCCGGGCGGCTGTTGCTGGTACGGCGCCGGGCCCTGCGGCGGGTACGGACCCGGGCCCTGCGGTGGGTACGGACCGGGCGCGGGCTGCTGCTGGTACGGGCCGTTGGGCGGCGGCGGGTACGCGTGCGGATAGGGCTGTGGGGCCTGATGCCCACCCGGGTTGGGCTGCTGTTGGTAGTGGGACATCTTTCGGGTGATTCCCCCTGTGCCGAATGGATCGCGGTACTCGCGGTACGCCCCTGCCCGCTCCTCACGGATGCGGTTGTGGACGGTTGCGGAACGCTACCGCAGGTACATGGCAATCGTGCGTGGAGGCGGTGAAGACCGGCGCTTTGCGGCGAGTGATGTGTGTCGGGATCACTAAGGTCGCGTTGTCGGACATCTACGTCCGGGGGACCGGGGCGTCGCGCGCACCAACTGCGTGCCACCGGGCCCTACTTGCGCGACACGCACGCACATTCATGGGGGAGCACATGGCAGGTTTCGGCTCAGGCAGCTTCGACGTCGACCCGGCGGTGCTCAAGGAACAGGCAGCCACCTTCAGCGAGTTGGGCAAGTCCTTCAAGGCCGCGACCAAGGAGCTCAAGGACGCCCTCGAGAGCGCCGAGGGGGACTGGGGCGAGGACATCATCGGGACCTTCAACGACATCTACGAGCCGGTCCGCGAAGGCATGAACACCTCGATGGAGCACCTCGCCGACGAGCTCGACAAGATCGGCGGCAACCTGAAGGTGATGGCCACCCAGTACGAGGTGACCGAGGACGACCAGGCCCAGATCATGATCGGGCAGCAGTCGAGCCGCCCGGGTCTGGGCATGCAGTTCTGACCGCCGGGCGTATGCACGCGCCGCATTCACGTGTCGCGCCGCCACACACACGTACCACCAACACACGAACCACGGGGGAGTGACACGGCATGGCTCTGACCCTGCCCGACGAGGTCGCATGGGTTCTTGACCTGCTCGGCTACAGCTGGCCCGACGCCGACGAGGACAAGATCCACGAAGCGGCCGAGGCATGGCGCCAGTTCGCCACGGCCGTGCGGGACACGCAGAACGGCGGTGCGAGTGCCGCGAGCGCCGTACTCGGATCGAACTCCGGAGACGCGGCCCAGGGTTTCGAGGACGCGTGGAAGAAGTTCTCGGGCGGCGCCGGAGGCGGCTACCTCGACGACGCCGCGATGGCCGCCGAGATCCTCGCCTTCGCGCTCGACGCGGTCGCCCTCATCGTCGTGGCCAGCAAGATCGCGGTGATCGCGCAGCTCATCGCGCTGGCCTTCGAGATCGCGGCGGCGCAGGCGGCGGCACCGGTGACGTTCGGTCTCTCGGAGATCGGCGCGGCCGGAGCCACCCAGGCGACCCGGCTCATCGTGCGCCGCATCCTCGACGAGCTGAAGCAGAAGCTCATCCAGCAGGTGACGCAGGCCGTCGAGCAGGAGGCGGTGCAGTCGGTCAAGGAGATCGTCCTCGACGTCGTGAAGGAGGCGGCCGTCGAGGCGGGCAAGGCGGCCGGGCAGAACCTCCTCCAGCAGGGCGTGCAGAACCACTTCGGTGCGCAGGACGGCATGAAGTGGGGCGAGGCGGCCGTGGTGGGCGCGGGCACCTTCGCCTCGGAGAGCGTCAACGGTGCCGCGGGCGCCATCGACGAGGCCGCGGGGCGGTTCGGACCTGCCGGTCGGCTGGTCGGAGGTGCCGCGAGCGCGGGGCTCGGCGCGGTCGGTGAGGGCATCGGCGAGGGTGTCCACGCGACGGGTGAGGGCGTGGGCCAGGGTGCCGGGGCGGCGGCCCAGGGCATCGTCGACAGCACGGCCGAGAGCCTGCCGGGTGCGGGGGAGGCCGTCACGGAGGCACTGGACCCGAGGTCGATGGTCTCGTCGCCGGGCGAGGCCGCCCAGGGCGCGGTGGACGGCGCGGTCGAGGGTGCGACCGGGAGGCTAGAGGACGCGGCTCAGGGTGGGCTCGGACGCCTGAGAGGGGAGCAGCCGGCGGCCGACGAGCCGAGCCCCGGACGTACCTCCGAGGACGCCCGCGCCAGATCAGTCTTCGGGTGACGTAACCGGTGTATACGGCGTATGCGTCGTAACCGCCGTAACTGTCGTAACCGATGTAACGGACGTAAGGGGCCTGTGAGAGCGGTGTGGCCCCGCGTTGATCCGTGACATTGTGTGGATCCTGTCACGGCACGGCCGGTCACCTGGGAACCGCCTTGGGTGACCGTGTCAGTTGTGGCTAAAGTACTGTCGCGGCACTATCGAGAAGTGCCACCCGCGCCCCAGTTTCCTTCCGGAGTCGAGCGGCGCGGGGACCGTTGTCGAATTCTCATGGGGGCTAGTGGCCATGGCCGGTCAATTTAATGTGACGCACGAGGAGATGGTCGCGTTCAGCGGCCGTATCTCCCAGGTGAACGAGTCCATCCAGGGTGAGATCCAGCGACTGCAGACGGTGGTCGACTCGATCACCTCTGGCTGGAAGGGCCAGGCGGCCACTGCGTACAACAACCTGCAGAACCAGGTGAACGAGGACGCCACCGCCCTCAACCGCGTGCTGAACGAGATCAAGGAAGCGATCGACGCGACCGCCCAGAACTACCAGACGTCCGAGGACGAGCAGGCCTCGTCGATCTCGCACGTCGCCTCGGGCGCGGAGGCCTCTCCCTTCGGATGAGCCGCCCCGTCCGCTGATCAGGCGCCGCGAGGAGCCGACAGCGGGCAGCGCGCCACCGTCGTAATCCTTCTTCACCTTTCCGTCCAACATCCCCCGGGGGAGACATCATGTCCGGTCAGGTTCTGGTCAATTTCCAGACCATTTCCCAGGCTTCGCAGGACGTCAAGTCCACGGCCAGCAACGTCCGCCAGCAGCTCGACGACCTCGAGGCCGGCGTCAAGCGCATCGCTTCGACCTGGGAAGGTTCGGCCCAGGAGGGCTACCAGGCCAAGCAGCAGGAGTGGGACCAGCGCGCCGCGTCCCTCCACTCGACGCTCGAGTCGATCGCCCGCGCGCTCGACACGGCCGCCCAGAACTACCAGGCGACCGAGAGCCGGAACACCAGCGTCTGGTCGTAATGCGTGACGCGCGAGGCGTAACGCCTGACGCGTAGCCATACGTGACCGGGGGCGGCGGGTGCACTTGCACCGGCCGCCCCCGGTGGCATGTACGGGGGCCACTCGATGAAGCCGGAGTACCGAAGCGAGGTCGAACCGCGCCTGGAACCGGGCGAAGAGTTGATCGCCGCCTGCGAGTGCGACCTGGCGCCGGGGGTACCGGACCGGCCGTTGTGGCTACGCCCGCCGCCGCGGGAGTCCGATCTCGAGCGCCGGATCAAGTCTCGGCTTCCCGGACCTGTGCAGGATTTCCTGCGGCCGAGCGAGCCGAAGCCCATGGGCCGCTTCGAGAACGCCATGGAGTCGACCGAGCGGGCGATCGACAACGGCCTGATGCGGGCCGCACACGGCAAGGCCCTGCACGGCGGCTGGGACGGCCAGGCCGGACAATTCCTGGTGACGCACTACAGCGCTGCGTACGTGCCCGCTGTGACACTCATGCTCGCCGTGACCGACCGCCGGGTCCTCGTACTCGCCGACCGGGCGAAGCTGTGGCAGTTCAAGCGGGTGTACGAACCCCAATGGGAGGCGCTGCGGGCGTCCGTCGCCGGAGATCCGGGCGAACCCGAAGGGCCTCGTCCAGCGTGGCCGCTTCGAGCTCGCCTTCACCGACGGTTCGTGGATCGCGCTGGTGGCGTCGGTGCCCACGTACGCCGGGGGCTTCGCGGCGCGGGTGGGGCCGTGATGGAGAGGCAGCCGGCGAGTCAGCTCTCCATTGCCGTCGCCGGAGCGCGTACCTCCTTCGCGAGGAGTTGACCGACGAGCGGCGCGAGGACCACCACGAGGGCTGTCCAGACCCGCCAGCCACCGTTCGCCGGTACGAGCAGCGCACCCACCGCGGCCGTCGAGACCAGCAGTCCGACCACGAGCCCCATCGGTACCGTGCGCGGCCAGAAGGCGCCGAGTTCGAGGAGCCGTGTACGGCGCCCGGCGTCGGCGGTGAACGCTCCGCGTGCTCCCGTGCCCCCGGCGACGCGGGTCGCGACCGCACCGGGGACCCGCCCGGGCAGCTGCCACCCGTCGTCCGCCACGAAGTCCGCGGTGACCTTGGCCTTGTCGTCGCTGCGCGGGTTCCACAGGAGCCAGCCTTCGGTGCCGGTGAGTACGGGAGCCGCTGTCTGCAACTTCGCCGGGATCGCCAACGGGACGTCTCCTCCAGCTTCGGTCCGCAACGTCAGACACGCGTAACGACTGGTGCTCTTCCCGCTGTTGGCCTGCTTGCCGCCGCTGCTCGCGGCTTCTTCCACGTGCTCCGCCTGCCCGGTCACGACCGTCCGCAGCGCGACCCAGTCACCGTCCACGCGCCGTGCGGCGCGAGGACGCGCCGCGACTCCGGTTCCCACCGCCACCGCCAGGACGACCGCGATCAGCCACGCGACGGCGACGAACGGGATGTTGCGGGAGGGCAGGGCATGCCCGGTGAGCTGTCCCTCGACGGCGTCGACCGAGGTGTCACCGACCGCGCCGAGCCCGGGCTGCGCCGGCACGTAGGCCACCTCGTAGGTGTCTCCCACGCCTCGTACACCCTTGCCGCTGTACGCGCGGAACGTCGCCGGGGTGGCCTTGCCGCCGTCCGCCGACGGCAGGTTGACGGTGTAGTCGGCCATCGCCGAACTCCGCGAACTGCTCCCGGCAGCCTGCACGTTGGAGACGGAGACGATCGACAACTCCTCGATCACGTAGTCGGCGTCGGCGATGGCGGCGGCCGCCCCGGAACGCTCGGGCTGAGCGAAACCGAGGCACGCGGCGAGCACCGCTGTGGTCACGACGGCGAGCGCGACCGCGGTGACCCGCGCCCAGGTCCAACGTGTCCCGTGCAGCGTCGCCGGCACCCCGCTGTCACGTGGCCCCTGAACCGACGCCACGGCCAGTCCGTACGCCTCCGCGCGAGACACTCGCCCACCGGACCCCGCGACCGCCCCCACACATCCGACGAGGACGACGAGCCCGGCCCACGTGAGCGCGGTCCTGACCGCCCCGGCCCCCAGAAACAACCAGCCGCCCGTCACGACGACAAGAGCGCCAATCCCGGCGGCAGAAACCCACCGGCCGATCCGAACGGCCGCGGTATTCATCGGGCTCATCCGAACGCCCCGAACTTCCCGGTGTCAGGCTTGTCCTTCACGCTGTTCGCGCCCTTCTCGTTTGACTTCGCAGCATCTTCCTGCGCGTCCTTGACGTCGTTACCGGATTCTCCGGCTCCCAGGCCGACGGCACCATTTATGCCTACGTCGATGCCGAGTTCACGAGTGCCGTTGAGACCTCCCGGCACGTTGACCGCGTGATGGGTGGCTGCGCCTCCTGCCGCGCCGCCGAGACCGCCGGCGACTGCACCGATGGTGATTTGTGTGGCGTCATTGTCCTCACCTTTGATCGCGTTGTTGGTCAGGTCACCCACAACGCTCGCCCCGGCTCCACCGAGGCCGCCGGAAACGGTGCTCTCGACGATCCCGCCACCGAGGCGCCCACCAATAGCAGCTCCCACTCCGGCGCCACCCAGTGCGCCGTAGCCGGCATTGATGGCGTTGTCCCGCCATTCGGGTCCCTTGCCGCTGGCGATGCTGGTCCCAACTCCAGAGGCAAACCCGCCCGCGTACTGCGTACCCATCTCCACCAGGAACCTCTGCCACTTTCCTGCACGGGCGAAAGTCTGCACTGCACGGAATGCCTTGGCCACCTTGCTCAGGATGGTTCCGAGACGTGTGGCCGCCCGGGCGGCCTGGGCGGCGAGTCTGGCCGCGTTGGCTGCGCCTGCGGCCGCACCGAACCCCAGAGTTACGAAGGACAACGCGACACCTGCGGCGACCGAGACACCGATTTCCAGATAGATCTGGTGGATCTCGTCATTGATCTCTTCGATGGCATCCGCAGCTTCGTCAAGCCCCTTGGCTGCCTCTTCGAACACCGGAAGGGTGTCGTCGACAGCCTTCGTCAGCTCACTCCAGTGCGCCTTGAAGGCGTCGGCGGAATCGCCTCGCCAGTGATCACCAAGAGTGTTCTCCACCTGCTTGTCGAGCTCGGAGAACATGCTCTCGAGGTGCTTGCTCATGGATCGCCAGCCACGAGCAGCGTCACGCAACACATCTGGGCGACCACCAGGATTGATGATCTCAATGCCCGCCTCGTAGACCTTTTCGGCTACGCCCTCGTCGCTCACTGGCCGTTCCCCTTGAACAGGTCTGCCATGGCGTCGTCTGCAGATTCCGTATTGTTGGCGTTGTCCCGCATGCCTGCGCCGATGTCGTCCAAGTGGCGATGGAGGTTTCCGAGCGACTTCGACATGTGCTCGGCCAACTCGATATATGCGGAGGTCACTTCTTCGGACTCCGTGAGAACGCCGAATCCATCGTGAATCTGTTCGCTTCCGGTCTTGGAGCTGAACTCCTTCACGTAGCTCTCAAGGTCGTATGCGTATGCCTCGAAACTCTTTCCCAGCTTCTTGAGTTCCGACTCGTCGATGTACATGCCGTCGGCCACGACGCCAACTCCCCTCCGGCAAGGTCACTTTACCTTCTCATTAACCTTAGCGGCTCTGTCCTGGTGCGCGAAGGGTGGCCCTGGCTGTCGCCTGTGGACTGTGATGCCGCCAGGCCTGGGTTTGTGGCGCCGCTCTCCCGCCGGGATGGGTCGGACTCTTGCCCGAACGGATGAGTTCTTCTCGTTTGTTGGCGGCCCTTCAATCTTCTCGCGTAGGGCAATAGGCCAACCATGGGGAGATTGTCCGGTTTAGAGTGAAAGGCGCGGTGGGGGATCTTCCCGGCGACAACTCCAAGAATTGGCTGAAATGGGGCGAGGTGGTTCTTGCGGCATTGGCGATTTGGTGACGAAGGGAGCGGGACTGTGGGCCCGTGGTGCGCCGCGCGACGTCGGGCGTTTGCCTATGGTGCAAAGTCCTCAAGCCTCAGCCGAACATCGGCCCGTCCCCCAACATGGCGACCCCCGCCCCCGCACACATCGCCGCGAACGCCCACCGCGTCCGCCCGAAGCGTGCCAACACCACCCCGCACCCGCTCACGAACCCACCCGCGAGGTACAGCACCGTCCACACCCCGGCGTCGCTGCCCTGGGCGAGGCGGATGCCCGTGAGGGCGATGGCTACGAATGCGACGAGGGCCGAGACTCCCGCGGAGACTCGACGCGCCTGCCGTGCCGCGCGTCGGCGGTCCACCACGAGCCGCTCGCGTCCCTGGCCCCGGAACCGCGCCTTGAGCGCCTGAGGCATCGTCAGCTCTTCGTCGACTCCCGAGCCATAAGTCATGTCCCGGAGCCTAAACGGCACCGATCTCCCTGGTGCCCGACGCGACAGGTTCCCTACACTCCCTGCCCATGTCGACACCTCACGCCCACGCCCCCGCACCTGGTGCAACCGTCATACGCACAGGTCAGCGCAGTGCGACCAAGGCGCTGCCGCTCGGTGTCGTGCTGACGGCGGTGGGGCTGCTCGTGCTGTTCGGCGGGGTGGCGGTCACTGTCGGCCTCCGTGACGCCGAACCCAGCCCGAAGGGCGTCGTCGGCATCGTGATGGGCCTGCTCATCCTCTTCGTCAGCGTCACCAGCCTCATCTCCGCCTGGGTGTCGCGCCGTTCGACGGTGAGCATCGACCGGACCGGCCTGTGGGTCAGCGACGGCAAGGTGCGCGGCGTCGTCCCCTGGCACACGCTCGCCGGCGTCGGCCTGCACTGGAGCAAGCTCGGCCGCACGAAGGTCTACTCCATCGAGCTGTGCCCCTCGGGCCCCATCGACCGCGACGACCCGGTCCTGTGGCCCCTGGTCCGCGACGAGGCACCCCTCCACCCGAACCTGCCCCGCCTGCGCTACCGCCTCCCCGTCCCGCCGGGCTCGCGCGACGCGGTCGTCATGGCGATCCAGTCGTACGTTCCCCAACTGTGGCTCGGCGAGGCGGAACGCGAGTCCGGGCACCTGGGCGCACCGGACCGTAAGGGGCACCGGGAGCGGACGCGGCGGTCGCGCGGACAGGAGGGCTGAACCGCGGGCCCGTACGATGATCGCCGGATTCGAACCGGCGACCGGTGACGGCGGTTCACAACGGGGGAGTTGCCCACACCCATGGCAGACATCGACATCAATGCCGCACGCGTACGCGCCACGGCCGATGACACCGAGTCCCTGGCCCGCCAGACGGCCAAGCGCCTCGGCCACGCACTCGACACCAGCGACGAGGTGGCCGCCTCCCACCACGGCCACGGCTGGCGCAGCCCGGCCGAGCTGAGGGACTGCGCGCACAAGTGGGAGGAACACATGGTGTCCCTCGCCAAGCGGATGGGCGAGCTGAGCGAGAAGCTGCGGGATTCCGCGGCCGGTTACGACCGCGCGGACGTCGAGGCCGAGTCCCGCCTGCGGGCCGGCCTGACCGACCTCGGGAGGGCCTGACGATGGTCGCGTACGAGGGTGTGGCAGGCGCCCACCCGAAGACCTGGGCCACCGCGGCCGACGAATGGCACGCCCTCGCCAAGCACGCCCTGGGCGCGGCGAAGGACCTGCGCGAGTACGGCGCCAAGCCGCTCGCCGACAACTGGACGGACGAGGTCGGTGCCACGGCGGCGGCCGAGTTCGAGAAACTCGCGAACCAGCTCGAGTCCGCGTACGACATCCTGCTCGCGGTCAACATGGTCGCCGACGGCATGACGACGACCATCGAGACCGCGCAGAGCACCCTGCACGCCGCGCTGGACCTCGCCGCGCGCCACGGCCTGGAGATCGCCGCCGACGGCACGATCACGGACCCGTCGGCGAGGGCCGAGGGAGCGGACTCGTACAGGTCCGAGGTGCAGGACCTGATCGACCAGGCGGTCCAACAGGTCACCGCAGCCGATGAGTTGGCGGCCGCCGAGTTCGCCGAACTGGCGGGACAGACCGGTGTCGGCGACCCGGACAAGGCGCTGGGCGACCTCCAGGAGCTCGCCTCGCACGTCCAGATGCGGATGCTCGCCGCCGACATCCCGGTCGGCGAGGACAGGGAGACGGCCCGCCGCTGGTGGAACGGCCTCACGTCCGAGCAGCGCAAGGACATGATGCTGGCCCAGCCCGTCGCCCTCGCCGGCCTCGACGGCATTCCCGCCGACGTACGCCGGGAACTGCGCGGCACCGACGGCAAGTTCGACCGCGTGAAGATGGTCGAGTACGCCCTCGCCAACTGGAACAAGGCCGACCCCACCGACTTCGGCAACAACTGCGCCAATTTCGTCTCCAACGCCCTTCAGCACGCCGGGATGAAGGAGAAGACCAGCCTCTGGGGCCCCGCGGACGACGACACCTGGATGGCCGGCCCGCGTACCGGCATCGACGCGATCGACAAGCGCGTCTCCTACTCCGACAGTTGGGCCGCGGCCGAGAACCAGCAGAACTTCATGCTGGAGCACGGCGGTTCGGAGGTCCCGCAGGCGGAAGTGAAGCCGGGCGACATCATCTACTACGAGCAGGCCGGCACGGGTGACACCGAGGACAGGGGCAACACGCACCACGCGGCGATCGTCACGGCGGTGATGCCGGACGGCGAGATCAAGTACACCCAGCACAACAACGAGTACCAGAACGTCAGCCTCGAGGGCCGCCTCCCCTCGACGGAAAAGAACGAGGGCGACCAGAACCTGCGCTTCGTACGCCCGAGCCCGAACTGGTACTGATGCGGTCCCGCCAGGCCGGCGGCCTACTTCGCGTAGGACCGTAGGAGCCGACAACGACAAGGGCCTGGGCCTCATGAACTCTGCCGAGAAACTGATCTCGTACGCCCGGGGAGGGCACTTCCAGGAGGCACTGCCGCAGCTGCTCGAGATCGCTCACCGGCCCGGTGGCGCGCGGGGCCCCGTCTGGGAAGCGGCTGCCGCAGCGATCCAGATCCTTCAGTGGCTGGACCGCCTCGGAGAGGCCGCGGATCTGGCCGAGTCGTTGATCCGCACGGACGGCCCGGGCGGGGGCGAGCTGTGCGACCAGGACATGCCGTTCGACGACGCGTTCCTGGCCGCACCGAACGTCACGCCGGAGGCCATCGCGGACCGCCTTGTCGCGGTGGCGGAGACACTGCCGCCCGGGCGAGTGCTGGAGCAACGGCTGTCCTGGCTTTCCGAGCAGCTGGCTCAGCCTCCTCTGGCACAACTGATGCCGGGGTTCAAGCCTTGGGGCGTACCGCTTCCGCCGTCGGGCGCCAAGCACCGTACTCCCCTCGTGGAGCGCGATTACGAAACGCTCGGCGCCGACGAACAGCACGTCGTGTGGATGTCACTCAGAACCGCCAACGACTTCCCGCGCGCACACGACCTCTTCGTGCAGCAAGGGCACACACCGCCCCGGTACGCCGAGTGCTGCTGGTTGGCGGGCTGGTACGCGTACCAGGGGGACATTGAGCGCGGCGAAACCCTGTTGCTCGCCGCACACAGCCGCTGGCACCCGTACAAGAAGTGGGACGCGGTCCCGACGTGCCCCGTCCTCCAGCCCACGCTTCGCTCGGCCGTCACGGACCGGGTGCGTGAGCACTTTCTGACCCGCCCCATCGGCCCGGAAGCGAAGTGATTCGAAATGTCCGACGAGGCACTGGAACACCTCATGAGCCGCGCCCGCGGCCCCATGGGCCCGGGGATCGACCTGGACCTCGGCAGGGAGACCGGCCCCCTCGCCGAGCTCGGCACGGTCCTCTCCGCCATCAACGGCTTCTTCCTCTTCAACGCCGGCGTCCAGGTGTTCCGCGCGGGCGACGAGGGCCTCGGCCCCGACCTCCTCACCTGGAACGCCGAGGACACGTGGAAGGACACCTACGACGATCTCGCCGACGACGTCCTCTGTTTCGGCCAGGACATCTGCGGCACGCAGTTCGGCATCGTCGAGGGCGAGAAGGTGGTCACCTTCGACCCGGAATCCGCGGAACTGACCGACCTCGGCACCAGCCTGAACGACTGGGCCCAGTGGCTCCTCGACGACCCCGACGTCAACGGCACGGCGAGCTTCGCCTACGCGTACCAGAAGGCGAACGGGGCCCTGGATCCGGCCGAACGCCTGCTCCCACGCCAGTTCTTCGTCACGGGCGGCGGCTACGACTTCGACAACCTCCAGGTCGTGGACGCGGTGACGGCGATGCGGATCCGGGGGCCGATCGCGCAGCTGGTGTTCGACCTTCCTGATGGGGCGACGCTGCGGTTGCCGAGTGAAAGTCAACTTGGCCGAGGAGCCCATGGACACGATGAATCAGCCGGAGACCCCTGACATCCCGCAGGTCCTGAAGCACACTTCCTGGCTGCTGACACGACACATCATCCGACGCCTCGCCTTGAGTCTGGCTCTGATGGCACTGCCACCGGTGTTGTTCTCATTGGGGGCGCCGAACACCTTCTTCCTGGCCCTGCCCATCCCGGTGGGAATGTGGCTCCTCCTGTTCCTCGCGCTACGACTCAGACACGGCTGGCGCTTGAACGTGTGCAAGAAAGTCCTGCACACCTATCCGCTCGAACACCGAACGCGAGTGGTGAGGAAGCACGGGGACGGGACCGGGACCGAGTGGAAGTACCTCGGCACCATTCACACGATCAAACTCTCCAGCCGCGGCAGCCACGGGGCGCCCCGTATGCGGGCCGTCAACGCCACGACGATGCGACGCTGGCCCGAGGGCGCCGACGACGGCGGCGCCTGGTTCGCCGGTGATCCGATCTTCGGCGGCGTCATGATCGTCCCTGGCGCCAAGGACATGATGTTCATGCAGCCCGCCAATTGGCAGAAGTACGCCCAGGCACGTGCCCAAGCCGAACCGGCCCGGATTGAGAGGGCTCAGCGGGCGGGCATCGCCGAACTGGTCGAGCGCGACCCGATCGTCGGCGGCTGGGTGTAAGGGGACAGGACACGTGGTCCTGCGGTACGCGGCGTACGACCTGGGTCAGTACCGCGGAGCCGAGGCATGGGCCTGGGGTGGGGCCGCGCGCATTCCCTGCGGAGCGTTCTGTCGTGCAAGTCCCCCTGGCAGTTGGATGGTTCGGCCAGCGGGCACGGGCACGCGTTGAGTGAGGCAGGCGGTCCGAGTGGTGCCTGGCGGGGTCGCGCCGTGGGACTTGGAGGCAGACCGTACCGGGGCGTTTCTCGGGTCTCCACTGCCGAGGGGACACGCGTGCGAGGTGATTGCGCGCTTTATGCCCCATAAGGCAGCCTGTCCGCCGCGCCTGTCGCGGAGTTGTGACGGGTAGCACCGAGCGGGGTGTGGGTGCCGTTCGATAGGCTAAGGACAGGCTTGTGACAGGGGACCGGACTTATCGCCCCCAACGGGAAGAACGGGACTAGCGGGATGAACGGGGAGGGTCAAGCGCATGGCCAGTGACGGGTACAAGGTCGATCTGAGTGCGCTCGACAACGTCATCAAGAGGCTGAACGCGGTTATTGGTGACCTAGGCAAGGCGAACACGGACACAGAGCACAGGACGTACCTGCCTGCCGGTGCGCTGGGCAGGAGTGTGGGAGGGCACCGCTTCGAAGAGGCGGAGGACCTCTCCAAGGCGCACTCCGAGATGAGGGAGTACCTCAAGGAGGTCGTCCGTCACCTGGAGTCGGTGATGGACGACTTCGGGACCAAGACCAAGAAGGCGCACGGGGCGTATCAGGATGCCGAGGCAGACACGGCGGGCGGGATGCACGGGGCGGAATCGGCTTCGGCACCGTCTTCGTCGCCCGCGGCCTCCACGGGGTCGATGTCCGGTGTGTAGCAGGAGAAGCGCACGCGGTAGCGGGTATGTAGGACATGACGTGAGAGACGAAGGGGGCCTCGGGCGCAATGAGTGACGAGGGTACGAGCTACACCTACAACGCGCCGACCCAGTGCTACGCCGGCGACAACACGACTGACTTCAAGAACCTGGACATGGACACCATGAAGGCCATGGTCCAGGACGCCAAGCCGGAGGACGTGCATCACGCTGCCCGGGGCTGGAAGGGCGTCCACGAGCAGCTCGTCGGGATCAAGGAATCCTACGAGCATGCCGTGGCCGAGGTGATGCAGCACTGGGAGGGTTCATCGGCCGACCAGTTCCAGGCTCGGTCAAAGGTGATCTCCAAGAAGATCCATGACACGTCCACGTACGCCTCGCACGTCTCCACTGCCATGACGAGCGCGGCGAACGTGCTCGGCGAAATCCAGCCCATCGTCAGGGACATGGAGAAGCCGAGCAAGGCCAGCAGCGCGACGGACTGGGCGACAGACGGCGGCCGTGACACGGAGGGCCTTGACCGGGACCTCGCCAACAAGAATGTTTCTGCGCAGCAGGTTGCCGACAGTCGTGAGGGCGACATGTCGGCGGGGCGAGAAGCGCAGATGCAGATGGCCGTGAAGATGGAAGAGCTGGGGACGGCCTATAACGCGCAGTCCAAGTCGATGGGGTCGTGGAAGAAGAATCCCCGACGAGACGACAGCGAGGACTATCCGGGTGACCCCGGTGGCGTCGCCCCTGTGCCCATCGTCGCTGGTTCCGTAGGCGGCCCCTCGGGCGGTTCCGGTGCTGGCAACCTCAGCCGCTCAACAGCGTCGGGCTCTGCGGTCAAGAGCATGAAGTCGCCGACTGCCGGTGGCATCAGCGGAGGAATCGGCTCCCAGAAGCCGACGGCCGGTTCGCAGATTGGAGCTGGCAACCTGAGCTTCGGAGGTGGCTCGGGTTCCGGGACCACTGGCATCGGCGCAGGTTCCGGCGCTGGTGTCGGCGGCGCCGGTGGCGGCATGGCTGGTTCCGGAGCCGGCGCCGGCGGTGCCAACGGTGCAGGGATCGGCGGCGGGATCGGTGCCGGTGCAGGCCTCGGTGCGGGTGCCGCCGGCCGTGGCGGCGCAGGTGCTATGGGCCGTGGTGGCATGGGTGGTGGCGCGGGTTCCGGAGCCGCCGGTAAGAATGCTGCGAAGGGCCTGAAGGGCAACTCGCTCGCCCGCACCAAGGGCGGCGAGATCGGCAAGTCCGTCGTCAAGCCTGGCTCGGGACAGCAGGGCGGTTCCGCTCTGCGGCAGAAGCCAAAGACCGCGACCGGCGGTGCTGCGAAGAACGCCGGACGGAATGGTCTCGCCGGGCACGGTGCCCAGACGGGCAAGGGCAAGGACAAGAAGGGGCGCGAGAACGCCCGCCCGGACTACCTCGTCGAGGACGAGGAGACCTGGGCAAGCAACCGCACCGTTAACCCCAAGGTCGTGGACTAGTCAGGCCTACTGGTTAATATGCGGTGAAAACGAGACGGGGCCCGCAGCCTTCAGGCTGTGGGCCCCGCCCTGCGAGGGAAGGTGTTACGGCATGAGCTTCACGCGAGCGCTGCGCGCGGTCGGCGCTGCAGCAGCGGCGGGAGCGCTGCTCTTCGCGGCCGCGCCGACGGCGTCGGCGGACCAGGTGAGAGACGACCAGTGGCCTCTTACGGCGTTCTCTGCCGACAAGATCTGGAGCGTGGCAACCGGGAAGGGCGTCACTGTCGCCGTTATCGACGGTGGCTTCAAGACCGACCACCCCGACCTCACCGGCCAGTTCCTCAAGGGGAAGGACTTCATCGGAGGGGGCATCTCGAGCCAGTCCGGTGTGAACGAAGCCGATGTGGCACACGGCACCGCGATGTCCGGCATTATCGCTGGGCACGGTCATGGTGCGGGGAACGAGAGTGGCGTAAAGGGGCTGGCCCCCGATGCCAAGATCCTCCCCATCCGGTCTATCGGAGATGTCTCCGAAAATAACGCCACATACTTCGCGGAGCCGATCAAGTACGCCGTAGATCACGGTGCTGATGTCATCAACATCTCTCGTGGTGCGGATATTTCGGGTAATGACTCATCGGCGCTCAAGGCGGAACGTGAAGCCATCTCTTATGCCCTGGATCATGGCGTGCCCGTTGTAGCAGCATCAGGCAATGAGGGAAAGACGGGAGTTGAAAACCTGCTTGCCCCCGCTATCGAACCTGGCGTGGTTACTGTCGGTGCCGTCGATTCGCAGGGCAAGATCTGGAACAAGTCCAACTATGGGCCTCAGCTCATGCTTGCCGCACCTGGTGTGAAGAACGTCGCCCTAGGCCTCGATGCTGACGGCTACGACATGAATAATGGCACTTCTGACTCCACTGCCTATACCTCAGCAGCCCTGGCCCTACTCAAGCAAAAGTTCCCCGACCTTTCCGCGGGCCAGCTGGTCAACCGTCTCGTCAAGACCGCTGGCCTCCCCCCTTCCGAGAAGGGCGCGTCGCTCCCCGACGAGCACTACGGTTACGGCTTCATCCAGCCGCTGGCGGCGCTCACGAAGAACGTCCCCGCAGGCCCCAAGAATGGCCCGCTGAAGGTCGATGAACTGAATTCCGCCATCGCCAAGGACAAGGGCGGTGACACCTCGGCCCCGTCGTCCTCGTCGCCCGACGCCGCCTCCGACTCTTCGGACTCCGGCGGCATGAGCACCGGCCTGATCATCGGAATTGTCGCCGGTGTCCTCGTCCTCCTGGTGATCGTCGTGCTCGTTATCGTGCTCAGCCGCAAGAAGAACAACGGCGGCGGCCCACCCCCGCCCCCCGGTGGTGGCTGGGGTGGCGGCGGGCACCAGCCGTATCCGACGCAGCAGCCGTACCCGGGCTCGTACCCGCAACAGGCGCCTCAAGCGCCTCCCGGGCCGCCGGGCTCGTACCCCCAGGCTCCCTCGCAACCGCCGTACGGCCAGCAGTAGTTGCTACCGCCATAGGTACCGCCCTCGCGCCCCACGTCCGCCTCGGACGTGGGGCGCTTCGCTATTGCGCGAACCAGGGTGGGCCCTTCAAAGTGGGCCGACGGAGTTCTGGTCGGAAGAGATCGAGATCAGGGCCCGCCACGGAGGGAGTCAGCCCGCTTGCGTCCCACCCTCCGCCACAGCCGAGCGGTAATGCGCCTTGTGCGGGCCGACCGCCACAAGCACACAGAGCGTCAGTCCGATGACGACACCAGAGACCCCGATCACCCAGCGCAAGGCGCCCGGGATATCGAAGGTCAGCAGTGCAGCGCAGCCAACGAGTACCGCGGCGAGCATCAGGACGGACGGTGCCACGTACAGGGGCCACGCCGAGTGAGGATCCCAGAGGCGTAGAACGCGCGGCTCGCCGTTCTGCGCGGTGGCCTTGTCGATGGAGACGCCCTCGGTGGTCATCATCCGAGCGTCGTCGGGGTGGAGCATCCCGTGCATGACCCAGCCGTCGTCGGACACCAATGCCGCCGGAGTGTCGCTCTTGGAAGCCCCGTCGTTGTCGGCGTCGCCTCGGGCATCCCAGCAGAGCCAAAGAGGCTGGCCCGCCAGGGACTTGGGAACTTGATCCTCTGTGACGGAGACCAGGAAATGAGCGGTGCGTGACGATGGGGTCACCACCTTCAGGCACACCTGCTTCTTGGACTCCCGCACCGACATTCCGGTGCTGAGGAATGTCACGCGTACGGCCATGGAGGTCCCCCTCAGCCGGGAGAAGGAGCGGAAGCCGTAGGTGAGGGAGATGCCGAACAGGGAGAGGGCCAGGCCGATCGCCCAGGCGATGCCGATGACCCAGCGGGCGGAGGCGCGCAGGGTGAAGCCGTCCAATGCGAAACCGAGTGTGTCTTCGTCCCCTGCGACGGCGCCCAGTTCGGGCTGTGACGGGGCGTAGAGGACGGAGACGTCGATCTCTGGGTGCGGACGGTCGTCTGTACGTGGATGGACCGTTGCCGCCATGGAGTCCTCGCCCGCACCCCTGGGCAGCCTGACGACTGCCGTCGAGGTGTAGTAGCTGCGGCCGCGACTCGGATCGTGGAACTGGACGTCGCGGACCTTCTCCACCCGGACGTTGGCGAACTCTGCACCGGCATCTACGATCTGCTGCATGGGTGCCGGACGCTGAGGCGTGCCCATCGCCAGTGCGAGAAGGGTGACCAGCGCTGTACTGACGCCCAGGTACCAGGCGAAGGACCGCGCCATCATGCCCCGTCGTGAGGGCAGCGCCCGGGGCGGCTGCTGCGGCCCCGTGGCAGGAAGTCCGCCCGTCTCCACGGAACCGGAGAACTCGGCGTGGGCGATCGAGGAGTACGGCTGCCGTCCCCCTGCCGAGCGCTGGAAGGCGGCGAGACCACCGACGCAGACCAGTGCGCACCCGAGGGCGAGGAGGATCGCCGTCCTGCGCCACTCCGGATTCGCGGAAAAGAGCCACAAGGGCAGGATGGGGGCAAGGGTTGCCAGCCCGAGCGCGGCGAATCCGACACCGGCCCTACGGGGGCCCGGACCCACCCGACGAAAGGCGGGCGCGGTAGTGCTTGAAATGTGGTCAGCCGAAGACATCTCGTACCTCATCGGTTGCTGAGGCATCTTGCCCCTTAGGTCCCTGCTTGGCGCCTGGCGGGACGTCCTTGGTCTGGTCGTCGAGGTCTTCCAAGTTGTCCTTGGCGTCGTTCGCCGCGACCCCACCGGCAACGGGGACGGCCGTACCCCACGCAGTGTCTCGCGCCGCGTCGTGACTCTCGGGGGTATGCGTTCCCCTGAGGTCGTTTGCGATATCGCGAAAGCCTCTGTCGACGCTTCGCATAGTGCCGCCCGCGCCACCGGCTGCCCCTCCGGTGACGGCGTCGATCGCGGCTTGCCGCCCGTCGAACTTTTCGTCCCCGATCGCGGAGTTCAGAACGTCGCCGCCGACTCCGCCGGCTGCACCGCCGGCGATGCCGCTGATGACCTCGCCGCCGCCCAGGCGGGTTGCGGCTGAGGCAGCTCCGGTACCGAAGGTCGCACCGGCGATGCCTCCCCTGAGGTTGTTCTCGACCTCGAAACCCTTGCCGCTGAGGAGGCTGGTGGCCATACCGCCGACGGTGCCGGTAGTGGCGTTCAGCGCGAAGGAGGACATCAGTTTCGCCATGACAGCGGTGACTCTGCTGAAGTCTCTGAAGGCCTTATATGCGTTGGCAATCGTCCGCAGTATTCGGCCCAGCATGTTGGCCGCACTCAGAGCCTTTTCGGCCAGCATCGCTATGCGGGCAGTGCCGACTGCGGCGGATACGCCGAAGGTGAGGAAAGACATACCGACCGAGACTCCGACGGAGATTCCGATCTCTATGTAGATGTCCTCGATCTCATTGTTGACCTCTTCGATGGCGTCCGCGGCCTTTTCGAGGCCTGCGGCGGCTTCATCGAAGTTTTCCGTCACAAGGTCGGCGGCCTTGGCGCACTCATTCCAGTGTTCATGGAACGCTTCGGCGGCCGGGCCCCGCCATGCGTGCCCGACGGTGGCGTTGACCTGCTTGTCCAGAGCGCCAAAAATCTGACCGACCTCAGTCTTGAGGTGGCGCCACTGCTGAGCGGCCTGTCTCAGTTCATCCGGTCGGCCACCGGGATGGACGACCTCAATGCCGAGCTCAACTATCTCCTCGGCAACGGACTCGTCCCCACTCATCACTTGCCCCCGTGATTGCCGAACAGTGCGCCAACACCCTCGTCGTTGGTTTCCGTGTTCGCGGTTACCTGTCGTAGGCCGGAGCCGATGGCGTCGAGGTGCGTGTAGATGGACTTCATGGCATCGGTGACGTCTGCGGAGTATTCGATATACGCAGAGGTGACTTCCTCGGACTCAGTCAAGACGCCGAAACCATCACTGATCGCCTCCTCTCCGGTTTCCGCGGAGAATTTTCGGAGTGTCGATTCAAGGTCGTAGGCGTGCTGTTCAAAGCTCTTCGCCAACTTCATCAGTTGCGCATGATCGACGTACGATTCCTGGTCTGCCACTTGTCCTGCCCTTCTGCGCTCGATCCGGCCCTCGGCGCATGCGCCCCGTGCGCCACACCCTAGTTGGCGTTCCTTGGCCGCTGTCCTCGGTGCCGACGTAGGCGGTGTAGGTCCACGCGCGTTCGGTGTCGTATTCCTGCGCCCAGGGCAGGAGCTCGTCGATGTCAGCCTCGCCGAGGAACTCGTACTCGTAGGAGTTGTTGGTGGAGCGGTCCGGTCGGTAGCGGGCGATGCTCGGCGTCCGCTGCCCGGCCGGCCGTCAGTGCCGATCCGTGGCGCGCGGGTGTCCCGTACCCGCGAAGGTGATCCAGCAGGTCTCGCGGGCGATGTCGAGCAAATACCAGATGCGGCCGCCGCCGGTCACTTCGATCTGCCACTGCTCGCAGGTCTGCCCGCGGTGGATGCCGTGCGCCAGGCTGCCTTTGAGGCGGTGGTGTCGGGGTGTCTCGGTAGCTGGTCTGGCGGTGGTGCGCATGGTCACCCAGGCGCGGTAGGTGTTCTCACGGGCCTGTTGGGCGAGGCTCTCCCAGCCTTTCGCCGAGGCGGCATCGGCGAAGCGGACCTCCCAGTGGCCGTCCGCTGCCGGGGGCGCGGCGCGGTCCCCGCGGCCTGCGCTCACGCGGCACCTCGCGGGTCCGTTACGGGGCCGTAGTCCTCGCCGTGGTCCTTGGTCAGCGCGGCAAGCAACTCGGGATCCGAGTGGACCTCGGCGGTGTGCTGCCAGGAAATGAGGAGTTGTGCGACAGATGCGCTGTTACCGATGGAGTCGGCGGCGCGCATGGTGTCGACCAGTTCGACGGCGAAGGCGTGGAGATCGGGCTCGGGCAGGAAGCGGACCCATGGGAAGGCCTCCGGCAGTATGTCGAGGAGCAGTTCCATGCTGCCGGGCTCGCGGCGTGCCATTGCGGTCAGCATCCGGGTAGCTGCCGACACAACGGTCTGGTCCTGTTCGGCCCGTGCTGCGGTGGTGAGGACCAGATCCTCGCCGTCTCTGCGGTGCAGGAGCAGTCTGGGGGATACCTGGAGCCGGGCAAGCGTCTGCTTGTTCTTGTTGACCAACTCGGAGAAGTTCACTGCCGCGTTCTCAGCACTCATGGATTTGAAACTACTTTGAAACTGGGCGGCGCGCCATCACTCAAAAGAGGGCAGGCCCTTGCACCCCACGTGCCTGTCGATGTGACGGTGCCCGCCGGGTGGGGCAGGCGACCCCGTGAGGGCCGCCCCCCCCACCCCCGAAGCGTCAGTCGCTCATCTTGATGAGGGACGCCTCGTGCGCCTCGCTCGCGACCGAGCTCTTGCCGGTGTTGGAGACCGAGGCCAGGAACATGCGGTCGTCGTGCAGGTAGGGCATCGCCCAGGCATCGTGACCGAGGGCGCCGTCCAGGTGCCCGTAGTACTGCTCCTGCGTCTCGGAGCCGGACTTCGGGTCGAGGCTGACGAGATACATGGGGGAACCGTCGCCGCCGAAGGTCTCCTCCCGCCAGCCGGTGTCGTCCTGCTTCAGCGCCAGGAGCTCGTTCCCGGAACCCTGGACGAGCGAGTACTGCACGTCCTCACTGACCCCGGTGGACCAGACGCGCTTGCCGCTGTCGAGGTCGTACGCGTCGATCGCCGATCCCAGGGCCGAACCGTCGTGCTTCTCGGCGATGTAGAGCGTGTCGCCGATGACCTTCATCGCGGCCTGCGGGTCGCCCTCCGTCGCGGCCTCCTTCTGCGAGAAGAGGCTGCTGGCGGATGCGTAGGCGTCCTTGCTCTCCCCGAGGACCATGACGTTTCTGGCCTTGCCGTCGTCCCGCAGTACGGCGTACCCGTTCTCCTTCACGTCCTGTGGGACGCCGACGATCACCGGAGAGGTCGACACGACCGTCGCGTCCTCGCCGTAGTCCCACTCGCCGTCACCCATGGCGTAGGTCCACGTCGCCTTGCCGGTGGCCGGATCGACGCCGGCCGCCGTGGAGCTCTGGCCGTCCGGGGAGCCATAGGCCCAGCGGGTGGTGCAGATCTGAACTCGCACCAGCTGCTTGCCGCCGACGTACCCCTGGCCTTCGCACGCCTTGCCGCCGTACGTCTCCTTCTTGCTGTCCTTCCAGAGCACCTTGCCGGTGCGCAGGTCGTACGCGGTCTTGTCGTTGACGACGACCGTGCCGCCGCTCACCGCGGTGGCGGGGCCGTCCTGGCGCTTCGGGATCGTGTGCTGCCACAGCTTCTTGCCGGTCTTGAGGTCGACGGCGAACAGGCCGTTGCAGTCGTGGACCGCGCCGACGGCGAGGACCGCGATGTTCTCGCTGGACACGGAGGAGGCGTGGCAGATCGTGGAGGCTCCCTTGCCGGGGGCGGCCATGCCCCACTGAAGGTCCCCGCTGTCGGCATCGAGGGCGCTGATGCCGTCCGTCTGGGCGCGGACGACGTTGCTTCCCGTGAACCACGTGCCGAGGTAGTTCTGCGTGTCGGATTCGCCTCCGTAGTACGGAAGGCTCCACTCGACCTCGGTCTTGGTGGGGTCGAGCAGGATCCAGGCCACCAAGCCGAAGACGCCCGACATGATGACGCTGAGCACCAGGAGGAAGACCATCAGTCCCTTGCCCCGCTGTTTCCCGGGGGCAGAGGATGCCGGATGCATGGGCGTGAACTGCTGCGGAACGAAGCCCTGTTGGGGCTGTGGCGGTGCGTACGGCTGCTGTTGCTGCGGCGGATACGGGGAGTTGTACGGCTGCTGGCCCGGAGTGGGCGGCATGCCGTTGGAGTAGCCGGGCGTCGTCATGAGATCTGCTTCCTCACGTAGTCGGCCCAGGCGCTCTGGAACTCGTCCGTACCCATACCGGTGGCCTTCCGCAGCTGCGCGTCCATCCCCTTGGGGGTCTTGTACTGCTCGGCCACGAAGGCGAGGGCCTTGTCCTCGCCGTACTTCTCGGCGATGAAGCGGATGCCCAGCCAGCCAAGGGTGTAGTGCGCGCTGTTCTCCGCGTCGTCCGGGCTGTGGAAGTCCTCGCTGAGGGGGAGCTTGCCGTCGAAGGGATCGACGTAGCTGCCCGCGTAGTACCTCTTCAGGGAGCGCAGTTCCTTGGTCGCCGCCGAGGGATCGTTCCGCATGGCCATGTATTCGGCGAAGCCTTCCACGACCCACAACTGGGACTGGCCGTCAGGGCCCGTGAGTGGCTCCACCATGGTGTGCGCCAGTTCGTGGTGGCTGATCTCGAGGACGCTCGCGGCATGGTCGGGGCGCTGGAACCGGCTCTGCGCGGTGTCCATGACGATGCGGGCTCCACCGTTTTGAACGTTCACCTTGGCCTTGGTTCCGCCTGCCGTCACCGCCGGCATCTGGATCGAGACGCCGGCCTCGGCGATCGACTCGTCCTCCTCTTCGCCGGAGCCCTCCCGGTACATGTGCTTGTACACCTTGCGGTTCTTCTCGAGGGTGACGACGAAGCCGGGCATGGTGTGACCGCTCTTGGGGCCCTTGGCGGCCCAGACCGCGAGGTTGTCCGTCGCCGCCTTCTCGATGTACGGGGCGAAGCGACGGGCGTCGGCCGACTGGGCGGAGTCCGACATGATCACGGTGTGCGGCTTGACGGTGACGGCCATCGAGTCGTACGCGTCCCAGGGCGCCGGGTAGTTGGTCATCTCGCCGTAGCCGGGGATCTCCGGAGTGGACGGGCCCACCGCGGTGACCTTCAGGTCCGCGTTCTCGGTCTTCTTCTCGACCGTCCAGCGGTACAGCTCGGCGACGGGGCTGGCGTCAGCACCCTTCACCTGGTGGACGAACGCCACTTCGACAGTGGCGGAAGCGCCCGCTCCGTAGTGGTCGACGGCCCGGCCGTCGATGTTGAGGTACTGGTACTCGGACACCGCGAACGGGACCTTGCGGAGGTTCGCGAACAGCGAGGCCTGCTTGTTCTTGAGGGCCGGCGAACCGCCTTCGAACGGCTTGAGGTAGGCACCCTTGTCGCCACCCGTGAGCGCCTTGGAGTGGTTCTTGAGGAGGCCGGCCATGTCGGCCTGAGTGATCTCGGTGGCCTGGCCGCCCTTGCCCGCCACGGGCAACGGGTCGTCACTGACCGCCTGCGCGATGCCGAACACCATGAGGCCGAGCGCGAGGACTGCGATTCCGCCGAAGGCAACGGTCACCCATTTGAGGACCGGGTTCACGCCGCGCGACGTATCGCTCGGTGGCGCGTTCGGCGGTCCCGGGGGCGCAGGCGGCGGAGACGGCGGCCTGGGTGGCTGTTGCGGGGGATACGACTGCCCGTATCCCTGCGGCGGTTGAAACGACATGGATCCCTCGTTATAGGGGGGACACACGTCCGTCCCCCGTGACGACGCTTGTCATGCATCCGGCTCAGGGGACGCGAACGTCATTCTTATCAGATACTTATATCGGCAACTCTGGTAACTCCCGTGGCGCCGAGTCCGGCAGGAGGGTCAGGAGAGCCCGGACAGGCGGCTGCCCCGGCCTGGGGTTTGTGGCAGCTGTGCGCTTCGGGGGCGTGCGTCGGTTACCTGGCTTCCGGCCGCATTTGGAAGGGGGTCAGGGCTTTGACCGAAGTGACCGGAACAGAGGTTGAGCGTGGCCACGATGAAAGAACCCGGTGTGTGAGTTCCCGAGAGCGACTGAACTCCCAGGGTTCGGAAGTCAGTCGGATGAGTGGTGCGGTCAGCCGCGCCGAGGTCTGGGACGCCGTGCATCATCAGGGCAGCAGAACGGGCAGCTGGCCGCAGGGTATTGAGGCCGGCCTGTGGTTCGCGGGGGGACAGGCTCTTCGGCGCGGCGCGGCGCCGCGTTCGAACCCGGCAGTGGCGAGCTGCTGATCATGCAGCCCAACGGTTGGAATCTCTGGGCCCCGGAGAGGAAGAGCGCTGGTGCTGAACGCATCGCGCGGGCCCGGAGGGCAGGGATCAGACGCCTTCGGATCCGGCGGCTGGTGCGAGTGAATGGGTGTCGCGAGAGCGACGCGCACCCTGCTTGCTCAGTACGTGAGCGGGCGCACTACGCGAGTAGGGCCCCGCCCCCTCCTCAGAACAACCCGTGCCACATCTGCTCGATGATCAGGGACCACCAATTGTCCGGCTCCGACAGGGCGTTCGGGTCGATGGTCAGGAGGCGGGTCTGGAGGTCGGCGACGATGTTGCCTGCCGTGTGCGGGTCCGCGTCGACCATGTGGCCGCGGGTCGCGTACAGGGTGGCGAGGGAGTACGCGAAGGCGGCGACCGAGGAGTTCACGTACTGGAGGCGGCCGTCGAGGGGCAGCGCCGCCCAGACCTGGCCGGTGTCGCGCTGCACCGTGATCACGCATACGCCGTCGGTGCCGATGCGGGTGTGCGTGGCGAGGGTGTTGGCCGCGTCGGGGGACAACTGGACGCCTGTGCCGATGAGGTGGGTGCGTACGTCCGCGAACATGCCGCCCATGACGGGCGGGACGCCGGGCGCGTCCGTGTCCGCCAGGAAGAAGAGGGGGACGTCCGCGGGGAGGCCGGTGGTGGCCAGGGTCGTGCGCGCCGCGTCCGGGAGGGCCGCCGTGGCCAGGAGCTGTGGAGCGTAACGGCGTACCTTCTGCTCGCCGAAGACCTGGGTGAGCAGCGGGCCGAGTTCCGCGTCCGGCAGGACATGCGTGGGCGGTACGGGGTGGGGGAGCGGGGCCCGGGACGGTTGCGGCGGGGCTTGCTGGCCGGCGAGTTGGGCCATCATCTGCGCGTGCGAGGTGAGCGCGGTGATGCCCTCGGTGCGGGAGGCCTGGTCCCGGCCGTAGGGGTGGGCGTGCGAGTGGGAGGCCTTCGGGAACGTGGACAGCAGGACGTTCGCCGTGTAGCCGCCGGGGAAGTAGCCGGGGGACAGGTCCGTGTGGATCGCCACGACGTTGTCCACGGGCACCCGCAACTCGCCCAGTTGCGCCATGCCCTGGTACTCGGCCGGTGGCTTGCCGGGGGCCGACACGGCGGTGACGTAGGCCTCCTGGCCGGTGCGCGGGTCGACGTAGGTGAACACGGCAGTGTTGCCCGGGCCCGTTGCCGGGCGGCCGCGTGGTGGGTCGGCGGGTGCCGGAGTGGGGGCCGACTGGTGCGGCTGCGGCTGCGGCTGCGGCTGCGGCGATGGCGCGGGCGGCGCCAGCGGGTAGTCCACCACGGTGGGTGTGGGTGTGGGTGTGGGTGTGGGTCGGGAGGCCGTGGAGTTCGGGCCCCGGGCGGTCGAGCCCAATGCGTCCGCGTACTGCGCGAGTCCGTCTTCCTCGAACGCCGACGCCAGCATCCGCGCGCGCTGCGCCGGCCCCGCCTGCGTACGCGTCATCAGCGGTGCGATCCGCAGATACGTACGTCCCGGAGCCGGCAGCGACGCCCGCGCCCGGTCGTCCGGGGCGATCTCCTCCAGCGCGGCCCGCAGCACCACCGGGTCCGCGTGCACAAGGAGCCACGGGTCCTTGAGCAGGCGCGGCAGCTGGCCCGCGCCCAGGAGGTGGCCGACGATGCCGTCCCTGACGTAGGGGTCGGCCTGCTCCCAGCCCTCGTCGGGCACCCGCTCGGCCAGCTCCATCGCGAGGCAGAGGTGGGCGGCGCGAACGTCCGGCAGCGTGGCACGGAGAGCCTCGGCGAGCGCCGGGTGGGTGAGGGCGACGAGGGTGGGCTCCGCTTCGTCCTCGTCGTTCACCGTGGTGACGAACGGGCCGGCGAGGAGCATGCCGCCCGCGATGTCCTGCGACAGGTCGCGCGCGGCCAGCGCCGAGGCCAGTGGTGCCCACAACGGAAGCGGCAGTCCTTCGCCCTCGGCCAGGGCCAGCGGAGCGAGCATCGCCGACAGGAGGGCCGGGTCGGCGCCGAGGCGCTGGGCGTGCATGGCCACGGCCTCGGCGGGACCTGCGGGGAAGAGAGCGGCGTTGGGCGGCGGTTCCGGCGCCAACAGGTGTGCGCTGACGGCCAGTTGGGCGGTGAGGCGGCTGCCTCCCGGGCCCGCGGCCGTCCGTGACGCGATGCCCTGCGCGAGCCAGAGCCGCATCTGCGGGTCGTCGGTGAACGGCAGCCGGGGCGCCCCGAACGTCGGGTCGAGCGCGATCTGCGTCTGGAGGGTGAGGCCGTGAAGGTCGGCGTGCTCGGGCGCGTCGAGATCGATGACCTGCGCCGTCCCGGCGGGGAGTGCGGCGGCGATCTCGGCGGCCACCGCGCGCGGGACCTCGGCGAGCAGTCGTACGGAGGGAAGCCCCGCGAGCGGCAGCAGCAGCTCGCGCGCCATCCGCTCGGCCCCGCGCCCGGCCCGTACGGGACCGGCCTCGGCCACGTCGGGCACGACGATCACGTGCTCGCTCGCGCCCAGGGCCTCGTAGACCTCCGCGTCGCGCGCGACATTGATCCCGTAGTGATCGGCGAGCAGCCACAGCACCTGCGCGGGCGTGCGTCCCGCGGCGCTCGGCACGGCGGGCGCGGGCAGCGCCGGCGGGACCGTCCACGGGTCGAGGCGCGAGAGGTCGATGCGCTCGCGGTGGCCGGGGTCGCACAGCATCAGGAAACCGGTCAGCAGACGCGAACTGCCGCACCCCGGGGACCCGGTGAGGAGCGCGACGCGCGGCGCGTCCGGCACGGCGGCCCGCCAGACGGCGAGCGCGCGCAGGGCGGAGGCACGGCCGCCGATGAACGGATGCGGCTCGTAGGCGACCTGCTGCGGCCCTGCCATGGGGTGCTGCTGCGGCGCCGCCATGGGGCTGTTCTGCCAGCTCACGACTCTCCCTGGTTCCCCGTAAACACGTGCCTGCTCACTCTACGGGCGAGCTCTGACAGCGGGGTACGTGAGGCCGACGGGGGTTGTCCGGGCGTCAGTGCGGCTTGGTAAACTCCGCGCAAAATTACGTCTGTTGAGGCACGCGTGGGCCTACGGATGTACGGCGACACGGGGGAGATGCCGCCATGGCGATGATGTTGCCGGACGAGCTGGCGTGGTTGCTGGAGATGTTGGGCTTCGATTGGCCGACGGCCAATGAGGACCACATGATGCAGTGCGCGCAGACGTGGCGGGACTTCGGGGCGCAGGTCGGGGACATCCAGTCGGATGCGGTGCGCTCGGCGGGCAATGTCACGTCGGACAACTACGGCGAGTCGATCGACGCGTTCGTCGAGAAGTGGGACAAGTTCTCGGGCGGGTCGGGGTATCTGGACGATGCGCGGCAGGCGGCCGAGGTGATCGCGTCGGTCTTCGACGTCGCGGCGATGCTGATCATCGGGATGAAGATCGCGGTGATCATCCAGCTGATCGTGCTGGCGATCCAGATCGCGGTGGCGGCGGCGACGGCGGTGGTCACGTTCGGGTTGTCGGGGGTGGCGTCGGCGGCGATGACGCAGGCGTCCCGGGTCGCGATCCGCAAGATTTTGAAGGAGGCCGCGCAGGCGCTGATGGAGGCGGCGCTGGAGGCGGTGAAGGAGCCGTTCGTCTCCGCGCTGGAGGAGATGAGCAAGGATCTCGTCGCGCAGACGGTGAACCAGAACTTCGGTGCGCAGGACGGCTACAACCTGGGCCGGACGGCGGATGCGGGCAAGACGGCGGTCAAGGACGGCTTCGACAACTTCGGCTCCACGTTGGGTGAGTCGCTGCGGGACGGGGCCGGGGGCCGGGCCGGGTCGCATGCGCGGGGCGGGCTGGACAGTGCGGCGGGGAACGGGGCGTCTTCGTCGGGCGGGACGGACGCGGATGCCGGGGCCGGGGCCGGGGCCGGTGATGGTTCCGGTGGGGCTGCGTCCGGCGGGTCGACCGGGGGCGGCTCGGGCGGTTCCGGTTCCGGTTCCGCTTCCGGTGGTTCCGGGGCTGGTTCCGGGGTGTCCGGGGTCGGGGGTGAGGGAGGCGGTGCGTCTGGTGGATCCGTTTCCGGCGGCGCCGGTGGAGCGGAGACAACAGGCCGTAGCCATACGGGAGTTGGGGCGCAAGCGGGTTCGAGTGTTGACGCCGGATCGGCCCCGGCCCCGACCCCGCCCCCTTCTTCGGCGCCGTCGTCCGACCGGCCGCTGACCCCGTTCGACGCGGGCTACAACGAGCAGCAGCCGACGCCCGGATCCTCCGCGAGCCCGTCGAGTTCGCCGGACGCCGCACCGTCGTCCGGAACGCCGGACGTGTCGACGGGTACGGGCGCGGACGCGCAGCGCAATGGCGGCGGCGAGACGGCCACGCCCGCGCCCGCCGCGCCGTCGGACCCGTCCTCCGCGGTGCCGCACGCGCGCGTGGACGCGGACGTGACCACGCCCTCGCCCGCGCCGACCTCCACGCCGGACACGTCGCCGCCCACCGGGCAGCCCGATCCGTCCCAGGGCATCAACACGGCCTCGGAGAGCGTCGCCCCGACGCAGGAGACCAACGGCCCCGCCGCACACGCCCCTTCGCCCGACCGCGGCAACGACCCGTCCCAACCCACGGCGACGGTGACGGCGACGGCGACGCCGGCGGGCACCCCCACGCCCACCGACACCTCGTCACCCACGCCCACCTCCGCCTCTACGACGCCGGGCTCCATACCCGGCGCGGGTGCGGGCGCCCACACGGGCTCCGACTCGCCCTCGCGTACGTCGGCCAGCCCCACGTTCCACTCCCAAAGCGCCACGGCCACCGAGGCCCACGCCCCGACCCGCCCCGCACCCACGGCGAACCCGACGCCCACCGGCGACCAGCACCCCACCACACCGGCCCCGAACCAGACGCCGAACGTCGCACCGACCACGACCCCGGGCCCGGTCACGAACACCCCCACCACGCCGACCCAGGGCCCGTCGCGCCAGCCCACCCCCACGACGACGCATCCCCGTACGGACACACCCCGTGCCGAGGCCCCCCAACGCACGACACCCACCCCCACACCGACCCGCCGCGAGCCGACAACCCCCTCGACGCCCCGCCCCAACACCCCGAACCAGCCCGGCGGCTTGTCGTCCACGCCAACCCCGAACCAGCCTGCCAACCAGACGCCGAACCAGCCGTCGAATCAGGTTCCGAGCCAGACGCCGAACCAGCCGACCAACCCGGCCCCAAGCCAGACGCCGCAGCACACTCCCAGCCAGACGCCGCATCAGCCTGCGAACCAGATCCCGAACCAGGTGCCGGTCCAGGTCCCGATCCACACCCCGAACATCAACCCCGGTACCCAGCAGCCCAGTTCGAACGGCCACCCCGCGCAAACCGCCTCCGACACCGCGCCGCCCAAGCAGGACCAGCCGGCGCCGCTTTCGCAGGGCCAGAGCCTCCAGCAGATCCGCGACAGCCTCAACCACGCCCCGTACGGCCTGCTGACGCCGGACCCCGCCCACCAGCAGGCCCTGGCCGACGCCGTCCCCCGCAACGAGGACGGCACGCCCCAGCGCCACCCCGACCCCAACGGCGAATGGGCCCAACTCCAGAACGACGGCGGTCTCCAGCAGCCGGGCCGTTCCAACAACTGCCTCGACAACGCCCGCGCCGGCCTGTCCACCTGGTTCGGCGACCCCCAGGTCTCCGCGCCCCGCACCCCGGACAAGAACCAGGACGGCTCGCTCGACACGATGTCGCCCGAGCGTGACTCGTACAACAACCTCGACGCCTGGGCCGGCCGCCCCCAGATCTGGGCCGGCGACGACCACCCCAACCCCTACGGCCGCATCGCCAGCCACCTCCAGGAGGCGGGTCCCGGCTCGGCGGCCGTGGTGGGCGTGCAGTGGCCGGGCGGCGGCGGTCACGCCTTCAACGTCTACAACCACAACGGCCAGATCATCTGGGTCGACCACCAGACCGGTGAGGTCAGCCCCAACCCCATCCACACCGGCGCCGCCGGCGTCCGCTACGTCCCCTTCGACCCCAACGGCCAGACCATGGACGCCCCTTGGGAGAAGAAGGACGAGACGGCGGAGGAAGGGGACCAGAAGCAAGAAGACTCGCAGTCGCAGGGGGTCCAGAAGCAGAACGGGAACCAGACACAGTCCCCGCAGGGCCCGACCGCGAACCAAGCCGACGATTCCCCGCAGAGCCCGACCGCGAACCAAGCCGACGATTCCCCGCAGAGCGATACGACTCCCGCCACTCCCACGCCGCCGGGCCCCGGCGGCGACACCCCGGCCCATGGCCCGAGCCCCGACTCCATGGCTGCGACCACGTCCCCGGCCGGCTACGGAGCGGCGCCCTCCGAAGCCGACGGCAACGCCTCCCCGCCGAAAGGCCCCGCGCTCACACCCCATCCAGACGACTCGGATCCTTACCTGGAGCGAGAGGGCCCCGCGACTCTCCGGCCCACGACTTCGGACGACCCCAACTCTCCAGGGCTTCCCCCGGACCCGGCGCAGCAGGCTCTTCGTGCCCGCAATCCCGTGTTCCAGGTGCAACACGAACGAGTTGACGCGCAGATCGACAAGTGGGCCGATCCGAACCACCCTGCTGCCCACGACGGTGTCAGCCCTCTCGCGAATGTCCTCAGACAGACGGCGGGGCAGACGCCCGACGGCACTCCCATGACATTCGACCGCGAGAGGCTCAGGCTGGCCCTCCCGGGCTTTGACGGCCTGAACCGCGGCGAGCAGATGCATGTCGTGAGCACTCTGGCGCGCCTGAGTCACACCTTCCACGAGCGGCACGGTGTGAGCGGTTACGAGGAGTCCCCGGACCGCACGGTCTCGGCAGCCGCCGAGAATCGCAGGGAGGCCAAGAAGACGGTCGGCAACGACCTGGCCAACAAGCACGGCCTGGGCGATTCTCCCCATGTCCCGGACCTCAGTGAGAAGAACTATGCCGTCATTGAAGTCGACAACGGGAACGGGGAAATAGAGTACGTAGTCGACTCCTCCATACCGACGGGCTCTCCGGGGGAAATATCGGCGCGCCATTCGGAAGACCATCTCATGCAGTGGGTCGAGGAAAGGAATCGCCGGGACGGAAACGGTGAGAGAAAGATCGTCGGTCTCTACACCGAGCGTGAACCTTGCGGAAGCAAGAAGGGTGGCCGAGGGTCATCGAACTGCTCGTCCTTGCTGAAGAAGAACCTCGCGGCCGACGTGCCCATCTACTACAGCTCCACGTATCGCGTGGACGGGGAGGTCGTGGCCGAAAGGCGAGAGATCCGCGCCGACGTTCAAAGGGCCGCCCGTGAGATGATTGCGCAGAAGCATGGGGTGAAGGGTGGAAAAATGGACAGGGCGGATCTCAACGCCCTTGCGTCCGGGGTGGATGAGCTGAGTCCGAAGACTCCCGCGGAAGAGCGAATGAACGAGGAGTTCAGGGAGCGCGTCCTGTCCAAGGTTGAGAATTTGTACGACGCCCTGGCCCAGGAACTCGGTACGCAGAACAAGAAATGACGCAATGTCGGGGAGTTTCAGTTGCCTGAAAATGTGTTTCCTGAAAATGTCCATGAGTTCTTGAGTTCGGACATCAGCGCTCTGCTCGCCTCTGCCGAGCGCAGTTACGCCCCCCGGGTGGAACTCCCGCTCCCCGTCCACTACGCCTTGCAGCTGTGGCTGGCAGGCGTGCGTCCTGCGGACCGGGGGGAGTGGGCTGCGTGGTTGCATCTGGCCGCCACGGCCCACGCCGATGCCGAAGTCGCCGCCGAGATCGACGACTTGCCGACAACGCTCCCCTGGCGCGTGCGCTGGCACCACTGGCGGCCGCCGGGGGCCGTATCGTTCGACGGCTGGCTCCCCGGCCCGATCGAGCGGATCGAACCGGCTCCCACGGACTGGTCCCCGGACGGGCGCCCCGCGGTGATCGGACGCGAGTACGTTTCCGATGAGTCGCCCCACTGGGCCTGGGACGCGGCGAGCGGTCGACCGCTCGCGGGGCCCAGTACCGGTCCTCTGCCGACCCCTGGGCAGTCGAGTCCCATCGGCACCTTCAACGAGTTCACGCTGCCGCTCTGGACGGATCTTGGGGGGCCCTCGCGGTGTCTACCGCTCGTTACGGGGCACCTGCGCATGGACGGCCTCACTGGTCCCACGATCTACTGCTCGCCCGGCGGCGTGTTCGCCATCGACTCCACTACGGACGACCCGCTCACCTCGGCGTGCACAAATCCTCCGGAGAGGCCGCAGACGCGTACCTTCCCCTTCGACGTGGTGCCCGGTTTCGACGCCAGGACGTACGGCAGGCACCCGGACTTCCCCGCCTTCGAGGCCGCGGACTTTCACCGCGTGCCCCCGGCGGACCTCCCTACGAGCATGGGCGACCACGCGAGCCGGGAGACGCTCGTCGAGGTCGGTGTCCCGGTCTTCCGGCGCCACCCGCTGGAGCTGACACCGCCGCGCCGGCGGCCGCACGCTTCCACCGACGAGGACGACGGCACCAACGGCACCGACGACCTTCTTCCCATCGGCTCACTGGAAGGCGGAACGCTGGTCATCGAGTGCTCCACCGGGGTCGTCTACCGCCTGCCACCCGGATCCGACGGCACCCGGCTCGGCCCCTGGCATCCGGACGAGAACACCGACGCCGAGGAACGAACCACCCCGTGGTTCGAGGCAGTCAACACCCTTGAGGACGTCGAGGGCCCCGAGGACGACACGTACGTCACGTGGATCGCCCCCGACCTCGCCACGTTCCTCACCTTGGCGTCCAGGTACATCGGTATCCGCTCCCAACTCCGCATGACCACAAGCGGTTTGGAGCTCGACACGTTGTCCGCACGGATCGAGGTCGGCCTCGGCAGCGCTGTCCCCATGGCGATGTTCAGCTGGTGGACGGCGACTCTCAAGAGCGTTGTGTGAGCAGCAAGGGCCTGCAAGGGGCGCAAGGGCCTGCAAGGGGCGCCAGGAGTGGGTGGAAGCATGCACCGGTGAGCCGGGACCTCGTTTCCCGCCATCGGCATCGAAGGCGGCGGGTACCAGGGGAAGGGCGGTGCCGTCGGTCGGAGTCCCGAGCCCGCCGAGATCTTTGCCGGCGCCTACGGCCAACGTGGGCGGCGCCCACTTCTGGGAGGCGGCCACCGGGAGCCTCGCGGATCACTACGAGCCGTAGAGAGCACGTAGAGAGCACGTAGAGAGCTCAGGATGAGCCGCAGCCCCCTGGTCGGCTAGGGTCGCGGGCATGACACGTACGGGTGGAGACGGCACCGGACTGCAGTGGGAGGCGGACTTCTCGCGGAAGTGGGAGACCGAGCTCCCGCCGGAGGAGCGCGCGCTGGCGGAGGAGCGGGAGCGCGTCGCCGAGGCGGTGCGGCGCGAGCGGCTGCGGGGGATCGTGTGCGCGGCCGTCTTCCTCGCGGCGGCCGTCGCGGCGCTCATCGGACAGGCCGTGGGGAGCGCCGGTGCGGTCGCGATCGGTGCCAACGCCCTGGGGGTCGTCGGCGGCTGCGGCGCGCTGTGGCTCGCCGTGCGCGGCGCGGGTGGCATGGGACGTAAGGGGCTGTGGCTGATGGTCGGCGCGCTGCTCGTCATCGGGGTGGGTCAGGCGATCTGACCCGCGCCACGGGCCCCCGCCTCGTACCCGCCCGGCAGGCCCGCCAGGCGGGCCCGGCCCCCGTCACGTCATCTTGCTCATGCTGGAGATCGTGCCGCCCCCGCCCGCCGCGAAGTCGACGTCGTTCTGTTCCTGGCGGATCAGCTGCTCGTTGAAGGACTCGTTCTCGCTGTGGTTCTTGGCCATCGCGCCGAGCGCGCCGCCGATGTTCGTCAGCTCCTGCGCGAGGTGCTGCATCGACTCGAACATGCCGGTCTGAAGCCCCTCGTAGGCGATGCCGAACTTCTCGCCGATCTCGTCGTCGCCCCACGGCGGCATGTCCGCCTTGTCGGCGAAGCTGGTCAGCCCCTGGACGAAGCCCTCCACCTGGCCCTTCTCGGGCGCGGGTGCCTCGCCGCTGGTGGGGGCGCAGGCGTTCACGGACGCCAGGCCGTTCTGGAGGGCGGCCGCCGCCTTGGCGAACGCGGTCCCGAAGTCCTGGAAGTTCGCGCCTTCCGTGGCCAGGGACGTCGTATCGGTACGGAATCCTTCGCGGGGCATGAGTGTCCTCTCGGGCTGCGGACGGGGCGGACAGACGGACAGACGGACAGACGAACAGACGGACGGGCAGCGGGTCAGAACAGGCCGTGCCACATCTGCTCGATGATCACCGACCACCAGTTGCCGGGATCGTCGAAGCACGTGGGGTCGAGCGCGATGAGGCGGGCCTGCAAGTCGGCGACCGCGGAACCGGCCTCGTACGGATTCATGCCCGGCATCGGCCCGCGCGTGGTGACGAGCGCGGCGAGGCAGTGGGCGAAGGCCGCGACCGAGCCGTTCACGTAACGGCCGCTGCCCGTCGCCGGGTTCGCCGCCCATACGCTGCCGGCCTCCTGCTGCACCGTGATGACGTACTGGCCGTCGGTACCGATCCGGGTGTGCGCGGAGAGGATGTCGGCGGCGGCGTCGGACAACTCGGCGCCGAGCTCCCGCAGATGGGTCGCCGCGTCCACGAACAGGCCGCCGCGCGGAGGGTCCTCGGGCCGGTCCGCGGTGAAGAAGAAGCGGACGTCGGCGGGGAGGCCGGGGCTCTCGAGCACCGCGCGCGCGGCGTCCGGGAGCGCGGCCGAGGCGAGCAGCTCCGTCCCGTAGCGCTGTACGGGAAGGTTCCCCGGGAGCTCGGCGGCCGGCGCCTGCGCCGAACCCGTCGGGGCCGGCAGCGGCACGCGGTGCGGGCGCGGCGGCGGCGCCTGGCCCGCGAGCCGCGCCATCGACTCCACCTGCGCGGTCAGCGCCGCGACGCCTTCCGCGCGCTCCGCCGGGTCCCCGCCGTACGGATGGCCAAAGGAGAGCGCCGCGTTCGGGAAATTCGCGCTGAGTGCGTCGAGTGTGTAGCCGCCCGGCAGGGAGCTGGGACTGAGGTCGGTGTGGACCGCCACCACATTGCTCGCGGGCACCTCCGCGGCGCGCAGGTCCGCCCACCCCTGGTACTCGACGTGCGGCAGGCCCGGTCCGGAGACGCGCGTCAGATACGTCTCCTCGCCGGTGCGCGGATCGACGTACGTGAACACCACGGTGTTGCCGGGCCCGGTGGCGGCGCGGGAGCCGCCGCTGTCCGGCTGCGCGGCCTGCCGTTCGTCCTGGTCGTGCGTGGTCACGGCTGGGTCTCCATCGGACGGGGTGGTGAACGGTCAAGGAAGGCGTCGAAGCGGCCGGCCGGCAAGGCCCTCGCGAAGTGGCCGAGGACCGCGGCGCGGTGACCGCGAAGTCTAGTGCCGCCCGGTGACAGTGGGCAGGGCGAGATCTGGCGGCGTCCCGCGTCAGCCCCGGCCGATCTGCCGCCGGTACAGGCTGATCGCCGAGTCCGGCGGGAAGTTCGGGACGTACATCGTCGAGCCGTCCGTCTTCGAGATGACCAGGTGGCTGCCCCCGTACGAAGGCGGCTCGGTCGGCGGGAACGTCGCGTAGATCAGGAAGCCCAGGTCGAACTCCTGGACGTTGAGCGTCGCGGGGGTTCCGTCCGCGCACTGCGGCTGGAAGGTCGTCCGGGCGATCGCGAGCGCCTCATCGGCGGTGCGGGGCGGCGTGCTCAACTGTCGTCTCCTTCACGTCGGTTCGGGCAAAAGCGTACGGCGCCGGGCATCGGTTCCCCGATCCCCGGCGCCGCACGGTACGCATCGTCGCCCAAGCGGCCGCTAATTGCTCCGCATCGGCATCCAGGCCGTCTGCACCAGCTGCGCCCCGCCCTTGCGGGTGACGAGCATGCCTCGGCCCGGCGGCAGCTTCTGCGGCTTGAGCGGGCCGAAGATCTGGCCCTCGCCCGGGTCACCGGACAGCACGAGACCGGTCGCGCCGAGCTCCTTCATGCGCTGCATGACGGGCTCGAAGGAGGACCTGGCCGCACCGGAGGAGCTGCGCGCGATGATGACGCGCAGGCCCAGGTCGCGGGCGAACGGCAGGTACTCGAGCAGCGACTGGAGCGGGTTGCCGGAGCTGGTCGCCACCAGGTCGTAGTCGTCGACGATGACGAACGCGTCCGGCAGGTCGTACCAGGACCGGTTGCGCAGCTGCTCCGGCGTGACGTCCGGACCCGGCATACGGCGGCCCATGGAGCCCGCGAGGCCGGTGACGACCTCCTGGAGCTGCGGGCCCGAGGCGCAGTACTTGTAGAGGTGCGATTCGGGCAGCTCGCTCAGGTGCGCGCGCCGGTAGTCACCGGCGACGATGAGCGCCTTGTCGGTCGCGTACCGCTCCGAGATCTGCTTGGCGATCATGCGCAGGAACGCGGACTTGCCGGACTCGGACTCTCCGTAGACCACCATCAGCGGGTCGGTCTCGAAGTCGATGAACGACGGCGACAGCGTGGTCTCGTCGACACCGATCGCGACGCCCCGCTCGGGGAAGTCGTTGCCCTTGGGGACCTCGCTGATGTGCAGCTTGGTGGGCAGCATCCGCACCGGCGGGGCCGGCGGGCCCTGCCAGTGCTCGGCGACCGTCGTCACCATGTGCTCGATGGCCTGGCCGAGGGTCTCCACGTCGGACGAGGCGTCGATGCGGGGCAGCGCGCTGAGCGAGCTGAGCTTGTCGGGGGTCAGACCGCGGCCGGGCATGCCGAGCGGCACGGCCTCCATCTTCTTGCGGTCGAACTCCGACTCCATCGGGTCACCGAGCTTGAGCTCCACACGGTTGAGGAGCTGGTCGCGCAGGGCGGGCCTGACCTCGGTGTAGCGGCCGGAGCCGATGATCAGGTGGATACCGAAGCCGAGACCGCGGGAGGCCAGATCGAGGATGACCGGGTCGAGCTGCTCGTAGTCGGTCTTGAAGGCCGCCCAGCCGTCGATGATGAGGAAGACGTCGCCCCACCGCTGGTCCGGGTACTGCCCGGCCGCACGCCGGGACCGGAACGTGCCGATGGAGTCGACGTTGTTGGCGCGGAAGAACTCCTCGCGCTCGTTGAGGATGCCGCGGACCTCGGCGACCGTACGGCGCACCTTCTCGGAGTCGAGGCGCGAGGCGGCCCCGCCGACGTGCGGCAGGCCCTCCATCGCGAGCATGCCGCCGCCACCGAAGTCCAGGCAGTAGAACTGCACTTCGGACGGGGTGTGGGTGAGCGCGAACGAGGTCATGATCGACCGGATCAGGGTCGACTTGCCGGACTGCGGACCACCGACCACGAGACCGTGACCGGCCGAACCGGAGAAGTCCAGGTACTGGATGTCGCGGCGCTGCTCGAACGGCTTGTCCACGAGCGCCATCGGCACGACCAGCTTGCCGAGCGCCGGGTAGTCGGCGGCGTGCAGACCGCGCTCCGCGGTCGCCGACAGCGGCGGGAGCAGCGAGTCCACCGAGGGCGACTCCTCCAGCGGCGGCAGCCACACCTGGTGGGCGGGCGGTCCCTGGCCGACGATGCGCGCCACGATCACGTCGAGGACGGTGTCCGCGAGCGCGTCGTCGACCTGGTCGGGAACGACCTCGGGCTCCGGCTCGTGGATGATCTGCTCGGCGACGGGCGCGGCCGTGAACAGCACCGGCTGCCGGTGGGTGCGCGAACCGCCGCCACCGCCGCCACCGGCCCGGTAGACGCCACCGACGTACGCCGCCTTGAACTGGATCATCGTCTCGGTGTCGTACTTGAGGATGCCCGAGCCGGGGACGTTCGGCAGGTGGTACGCGTCGGGGACACCGATCGCGGTACGGGACTCGGCGGCCGAGAACGTACGCAGACCGATGCGGTACGAGAGGAAGGTGTCCAGACCGCGGAGCTTGCCCTCCTCCAGGCGCTGCGAGGCGAGCAGCATGTGCACACCCATGGAACGGCCGATGCGGCCGATCTGGATGAACATCTCGATGAAGTCCGGGCGCGCGGTGAGGAGTTCGGAGAACTCGTCGAGCACCATGACGAGCGAGGGCAGCGGGTCCAGCGGGGCGCCGGCCGCGCGGGCCTTCTCGTAGTCGGTGATGTTCGCGTAGTTGCCCGCCGAGCGGAGCAGTTCCTGGCGGCGCTGGAGTTCACCGGTGATCGAGTCGCGCATGCGGTCGATGAGGGTGAGGTCGTCGGCCAGGTTGGTGATCACGGCGGCGACGTGCGGGAGTTCGGACATGCCCGCGAAGGTCGCGCCGCCCTTGAAGTCGGCGAGGATGAAGTTCAGCGTCTCCGAGGAGTGCGTCACCGTGAGGGCGAGCACGAGGGTGCGGAGCACCTCGGACTTACCGGAACCGGTGGCGCCGACGCACAGGCCGTGCGGGCCCATGCCCTCCTGGGAGGCCTCCTTGATGTCGAGCATGACCGGCTGCCCGTCGCGGTCCACACCGAGCGGCACACGCAGCCGCTCGTGCAGGGTGCGGGGCCGCCAGGTGCGCGCGACGTCGACCGAACCGGCGTCGCCGATGCCCATCAGCTCGGTGAAGTCCAGGTTGGCGAGGAGCGGTTCGTCGCCGTCCGCCGAACCGGCGCGCAGCGGCGCGAGCTGGCGCGCGAGCGCCTCGGCCTCGGTCAGCGACAGGGTGTCGCAGGTGCCGGTGTACTGGGTGCCGCCCTGCGATTCGAGCAGCAGCTCACCCGGCTGCACCTGCACGGAGAGCGAGCCGCGCAGCTCCTCCACGATGCCGGGGACGACCTCGATGATCGTGACGCCCTGAAGGCCCTCGGCGCCCGCGATGAGCGAGTCGTCGGGGATGCCGCCGCCGTCCATGACGACGACGAGGTGCGGCTGGTCGACGACCGGAGTGCCCTGCGGGTTGAACCGGCCGCGGCCCTCCAGTTCGTCGGCGAGCATCTCCTCGACCTCGCCGAGGTCGCCCACGATCACGCGCTGCGATCCGGCGCCGTCGTTGGTGCTGTGCTGCACGTGCGGCAGCCACTTCGTCCACTCCCACTCGGCCATCGCGCCGGGGGAGGCCACCACGGCGACCCGCAGGTCCTCGGGGGAGTGCAGGGTGCACAGTTGGGCGATCATGGCGCGCGCGGCGCCGTACGTGGTGTCCGGATCTCCGGAGACGCTCACGTGGTAGAAGGACCGCAGCGACACGGCCAACGGCAGTGCGTCCAGCGTGCCGTGGGTCTCCAGGAACGACTTCATCGCGTGCGCGGTGAGCGGTTCCAGCTCGTCGAGCGGCGCGGTCTCGGGCGCCATCAGGGGAGTTGCCAGCTGCTGCGGGCCGAGGCCCAGGCGCACCTGGGTGAAGTCCGAGTCGCTGGAGCGCCGTTCCCACACCCGGCGGCCCTCGGCGACGAGCGCCCACAGCTGTTCCGGGTTGGGGTGCAGGAAGTACTGCCCGTCCCGCTGCATGCGCGCGGTGGTCCGCACGTCACGCCGCACCTGGGTCAGGTACTTGAGGTAGTCCTGGCGTTCCTGGGCCATCTCGGCCCCGCCGCCCTGCCGGGCCTTGATCAGCTGTGCGAGCGCCATCGCCAGGGTGGAGACGATCATGACGCCGCCCATGATCTTCATGATCGACTGGCCCGAGGTGAAGAAGAACGCCGAGGACGTGCCCATGCCCAGCATGGGCAGCAGGCTCATCATCAGGTTCTGGTCCTCGGCCCGCGCCAGCTCCGGCGGCGGCTCGAGACGCACCTCGTCCGTCGGTACGTCGGGTGGCAGCACCCGAGGCGGTCGCTTGACGATGACCACGCTCACCGAAGCACCAGTCCTTAAATCTTCAGTCGACGATCAGTTCTGCGCGCACGGATGTCGTGCACGTCGGGAAATGTCGGACCGCCCCCGTTACTGGCGGTTCCCCCAGGCCGAAGACAGCAGAGCTCCGGCGTGCCCGGTGATCCTACTGACTCCCGTCAAGTAGCGGGGCCTGTGGGGTGAGATGGGCTCAGGACGCTACGCTGTCGCACCGCGCGTGACGCCGTCCGGACGCCGCGCCGCCGCACCGATGCCACACCAAGTCATGACATTAGGGGGAACCGCGAGGTGAGCACCACAGCTCTTGCCGGGGGCGGAACCGGCTTCTGCCGGGTCACCGTCGCCGCACCGGACGCACGTATCGATGTGGCACTGCCCGAAGACGCCGCTCTGGCCGACATCTACCCGGAGATCCTCCAGCTCTCCGGGCAGAGCCAGGCCGAGGGCGACCCCACCGGGTACCACCTGGTCCGCAGGGACGGCACCGTTCTCGACGCCGGCCGCTCGCTCGCCGACCAGCGGGTCCTCGACGGCGACGTGCTGCTGCTGCGTCCGTTCTCCGAGTCGCTGCCCGCCGCGGTGTTCGACGACGTCTCCGACGCGGTCGCCTCCGCGGTCCGCCGCGACCGGCGCCGCTGGAGCGACGGACTGATGAGCGTCGTCGGCCTCGGCGCGGGCGTCCTGCTGCTGACGCTGATGGCGTTCGCGCTCTGGTTCTCGAACCCGGTCGACCGCGACATGCACAGCCTGCCCGGGATCATCGCCGGTGTCGTCGGCGTCCTGCTCGTCTCTTTCTCCGTGGTCCGTGCGCGGGTGTACGACGACCGTGCCGCGTCCACCTCGCTGGGCCTCGCCGCCCTGCCGCACCTGCTGATCGCGGGCTCGGGGATCTTCCCGGCCGAGGACGGCTCGGGCCCGGGCCGGCTCCAGCTGCTGTCCGGCTGCGTCGTGGTGCTCATCGCTGCCGCGCTGCTCGTGGTGCTGCTGCCGCACGGCGACGCCGTCTTCGTCGCCGCCGCCCTCGGCTCGGCCGTCGGCGCGCTCGCCACGTTCGGCGCACTGATCACCGAGGCCTCGCCGAGCGAGGTCGCCGGTGTCACGGCGGTCGTCTCGATCATCGCGATGGCCTGGCTGCCCGGCATGTCCGCCCGCTCCGCCCGGCTGCCCATCGGCTACCGCTCGCCCGACCAGATCTCCCAGGGCCGCGACTACGGGCGCGACGAAGAGGAGCACATCGACTTCGACCGCATCGGTGCCCAGGTCAAGCGCGCCCACGAGCTGCTCCTCGGCCTCGTCATCGGCTGCGCGGCCCTCGCCGTCGCCTCGGCCGGTGTCGTCCTCGGCTTCTCCGACGACGTCTGGGCGCAGCTGCTCGCCCTGGCCGCCGGCATCGCCGTCATGCTGCGCGCCCGGCTGTTCGACTACACGGCGCAGGTCGCGTCCCTGGTCGTCGGCGGTCTGCTGATCCTCGGCCTGCTGATCCTCGGCGTGACCCTGAACACCCCGCACGACCTGCTCCAGAGCTTCCTCCAGGGCGACAGCGCCCCGCTCAACATCCACATCCTCTGGTTCGCCGCCGCGATCGGCGGGGGAGCGGGCCTGCTCGTGATCGTCGGCCTGTCCGTGCCGCGCAAGGGTGTCTCCCCGTTCTGGGGTCGCATGCTCGACCTGTTCGACGGCTTCGTGCTGCTGACCCTCGTACCGCTGTGCCTCGCGGTGCTCGGCCTCTACACGCAGGTGCGCAGCATGGTCAGCTGATCCGGGGCCCGGCGGCCGCCGTCCGGCCGGCCGCCGGGCTGCTGGTACGCTGTGTGACGGCCGTTTGTGTACGCGCCCCCGGCATTGCAGGACATTCCTGGGGGCAGCGCCCAGCGGATCCCCGCCTCCCGAGTTTCGGAAGCTCTCCTGAGATGTAGACCAGGGGCACTCGGCGGCAATCAGACTCTACGAGGAGTAAGCGTGGCTCTCGACACCGCTACGAAGAAGCAGATCATGACCGAGTTCGGCACCAAGGAGGGCGACACCGGCTCCCCCGAGGTCCAGGTCGCCATGCTCTCCCGCCGCATCTCGGACCTGACCGAGCACCTCAAGACGCACAAGCACGACCACCACTCGCGTCGTGGCCTGCTCATCCTGGTCGGCCAGCGCCGCCGCCTGCTGCAGTACCTGGCCAAGAAGGACATCCAGCGCTTCCGTACGCTGGTCGAGCGCCTCGGCATCCGCCGCGGTGCGGCCGGCGCCCGATAAAGACGCTGTGAGAGGGGGCGGTTCCCGATTGAGGGGGCCGCTCCCTTTGCCGTACGTGCGCACTGTCACCGAGGCTTTGTAGTCTGGTGACGCACGACGACGCATATGAGGAGAAGCGTCACCTCGCCGCCGCCGGTCCTCGGTAGTGGCCCCCGGAGACGCAAGAGGATCCCCGGGAGCTTCGATCGAAGACCGGCCCGCACCCAAGGCGCGCTTCTCCACCTCGTCCCTCTGCCACACGGGCAGCAGCGGACAAAAGACGTAACAGACGAAAGTAACGGAGAAAACGCTAGTGGAGAACGAGACCCACTACGCCGAGGCCGTCATCGACAACGGCTCCTTCGGCACCCGCACCATCCGCTTCGAGACGGGCCGTCTGGCCCGCCAGGCCGCCGGCTCCGCCGTCGCCTACCTCGATGACGACACCATGGTGCTGTCGGCCACCTCGGCCTCGAAGAACCCCAAGGACAACCTCGACTTCTTCCCCCTCACGGTGGACGTCGAGGAGCGGCAGTACGCGGCCGGCAAGATCCCCGGCAGCTTCTTCCGCCGTGAGGGCCGTCCCTCCGAGGACGCCATCCTCACCTGCCGCCTCATCGACCGCCCGCTGCGCCCGTCCTTCAAGAAGGGCCTGCGCAACGAGATCCAGGTCGTCGCCACGATCATGGCGCTCAACCCCGACCACCTGTACGACGTCGTGGCGATCAACGCCGCGTCCGCGTCCACGCAGCTGGCCGGACTGCCCTTCTCCGGCCCGGTCGGCGGCGTCCGCGTCGCGCTGATCAACGGCCAGTGGGTCGCGTTCCCGACGCACACCGAGCTCGAGGACGCCGTCTTCGACATGGTCGTCGCCGGTCGCGTCCTTGAGGACGGCGACGTCGCGATCATGATGGTCGAGGCCGAGGCCACCGACAAGACCATCCAGCTGGTCAAGGGCGGCGCCGAGGCGCCGACCGAGGAGGTCGTCGCCGCCGGTCTGGACGCCGCGAAGCCCTTCATCAAGGTGCTGTGCAAGGCCCAGTCGGACCTCGCCGCGAAGGCCGCCAAGCCGACCGCCGAGTTCCCGATCTTCCTGGACTACCAGGACGACGTGCTCGAGGCCCTGACCTCCGCGGTCAAGACCGAGCTCTCCGCCGCCCTCACCATCGCGGGCAAGCAGGAGCGCGAGGCCGAGCTGGACCGCGTCAAGGGTCTGGCCGCCGAGAAGCTCCTCCCGGAGTTCGAGGGCCGCGAGAAGGAGATCTCCGCCGCGTACCGCTCGCTGACCAAGTCCCTGGTCCGTGAGCGCGTCATCAAGGAGAAGAAGCGCATCGACGGCCGCGGTGTCACCGACATCCGCACCCTGGCCGCCGAGGTCGAGGCCATCCCGCGCGTGCACGGCTCGGCGCTGTTCGAGCGTGGCGAGACCCAGATCCTGGGCGTCACCACCCTCAACATGCTCCGCATGGAGCAGCAGCTGGACACCCTTTCGCCGGTGACCCGCAAGCGCTACATGCACAACTACAACTTCCCGCCGTACTCCGTCGGTGAGACGGGCCGCGTCGGCTCCCCGAAGCGTCGCGAGATCGGCCACGGCGCGCTCGCCGAGCGCGCGATCGTGCCGGTCCTGCCGACCCGCGAGGAGTTCCCCTACGCGATCCGCCAGGTCTCCGAGGCGCTGGGCTCCAACGGCTCGACGTCCATGGGCTCGGTCTGCGCCTCCACCATGTCGCTGCTGAACGCCGGTGTGCCGCTGAAGGCCCCCGTCGCCGGTATCGCCATGGGTCTGATCTCCCAGGAGATCAAGGGCGAGACGCACTACGTCGCCCTCACCGACATCCTCGGTGCCGAGGACGCGTTCGGTGACATGGACTTCAAGGTCGCCGGTACGAAGGACTTCGTTACGGCCCTCCAGCTGGACACGAAGCTCGACGGCATCCCGGCCTCCGTCCTGGCCGCCGCCCTCAAGCAGGCCCGCGACGCCCGCCTCCACATCCTCGACGTGATGATGGAAGCGATCGACGTCCCGGACGAGATGTCCCCCAACGCCCCGCGGATCATCACGGTCAAGATCCCCGTGGACAAGATCGGTGAGGTCATCGGCCCGAAGGGCAAGATGATCAACCAGATCCAGGAGGACACCGGCGCCGACATCACGATCGAGGACGACGGCACCATCTACATCGGTGCCGCTCAGGGCTCGCAGGCCGAGGCCGCCCGCGCCACGATCAACGGCATCGCCAACCCGACCATGCCGGAGGTCGGCGAGCGCTACCTGGGCACCGTCGTGAAGACGACGACCTTCGGTGCGTTCGTGTCGCTCATGCCGGGCAAGGACGGTCTGCTGCACATCTCGCAGATCCGCAAGCTCGCCGGCGGCAAGCGCGTGGAGAACGTCGAGGACGTCGTCGGCGTGGGCCAGAAGGTCCAGGTCGAGATCGCCGAGATCGACTCCCGCGGCAAGCTCTCCCTGATCCCCGTGATCGAGGGCGAAGAGGGCGACGAGGCGAAGGACGACACCGACAAGTGACGTCCCGTAGCACCCAGGCGACGGCCCGCACCTCTTCGGAGGGGCGGGCCGTCGCCCGTACCCAAACCCTCATCAAGGGCGCGAACGGCATCGGCACGGTCCGCAAGACGACGCTGCCGAACGGTCTGCGCATCGTCACCGAGACCCTGCCCTCGGTCCGCTCGGCCACCTTCGGCATCTGGGCGCACGTGGGCTCGCGCGACGAGACGCCGACGCTGAACGGTGCGACGCACTACCTGGAGCACCTGCTCTTCAAGGGCACCAAAAAGCGCAGCGCGCTGGACATCTCGGCCGCCATAGACGCGGTCGGCGGCGAGATGAACGCCTTCACGGCGAAGGAGTTCACCTGCTACTACGCGCGCGTGCTCGACACCGACCTGCCGCTCGCCATCGACGTCGTCTGCGACATGCTGACCGGCTCGCTCATCGAGGAGGAGGACGTCGACGCGGAGCGCGGCGTGATCCTCGAAGAGATCGCGATGACCGAGGACGACGCGGGCGACGTCGTGCACGACCTGTTCGCGCACACGATGCTCGGCGACACCCCGCTGGGCCGCCCGGTCCTCGGCTCGGTCGACACGATCAACGCGCTCAGCAGGAACCAGATCACGCGCTTCTACAAGAAGCACTACGACCCGACGCACCTGGTCGTGGCCGCGGCGGGCAATGTCGACCACAACAAGGTCGTACGCCAGGTCCGTGCCGCCTTCGACAGGGCGGGCGTCCCGCAGGACCTCGCCGCGCCCGTCGCCCCGCGCGGGGGCCGCAAGACCCTGCGCACCGCCGGACGTATGGAACTCCTCGGCCGCAAGACCGAGCAGGCCCACGTCATCCTCGGCATGCCGGGCCTCGCCCGTACGGACGACCGCCGCTGGGCCATGGGCGTGCTCAACACGGCGCTCGGCGGCGGCATGTCGTCCCGCCTGTTCCAGGAGGTCCGGGAGAAGCGCGGGCTGGCGTACAGCGTGTACTCGTACACCTCGGGCTTCGCCGACTGCGGCCTGTTCGGCGTCTACGCGGGCTGCCGGCCGAGCCAGGTGCACGACGTGCTGAAGATCTGCCGCGACGAGCTGGACCAGGTCGCGCAGCACGGCATCAGCGACGACGAGATCAGCCGCGCCATCGGCCAGCTCGCGGGTTCCACGGTCCTCGGCCTCGAGGACACGGGGGCGCTCATGCACCGCATCGGCAAGAGCGAGCTGTGCTGGGGCGAGCAGATGTCGGTCGACGCGATGCTGGAGCGCATCTCGGCGGTGACCCCGGACGAGGTGCGCGCGGTCGCACGCGACATCCTGGGACAGCGCCCGTCCCTGTCGGTCATCGGCCCGCTCAAGGACAAGCAGGCATCGCGCCTGCACGAAGCGGTCGCGTAACCCCTTTTCCGTACGCACTGAAGGAACTGGTAGATCATGAGCAAGCTGCGCGTGGCGGTCATCGGGGCCAAGGGCCGCATCGGCTCCGAGGCCGTACGGGCCGTCGAGGCGGCCGAGGACATGGAGCTGGTCGCGGCCCTCGGCCGGGGCGACAAGCTGGACGCCCTCGTGGAGTCCGGCGCCCAGGTCGCGGTCGAACTGACCACGCCCGACTCGGTGATGGAGAACCTGGAGTTCTGCGTACGCCACGGGATCCACGCCGTCGTCGGCACCACGGGCTGGACGGACGAGCGCCTCGCGCGGCTGAACCAGTGGCTGGCAAACTCCCCGGAGACGGGCGTGCTCATCGCCCCGAACTTCTCCATCGGCGCGGTCCTGACCATGAAGTTCGCGGAGGCGGCAGCGCCGTACTTCGAGTCCGTCGAGGTCATCGAGCTGCACCACCCGAAGAAGGTCGACGCCCCGTCCGGCACGGCTGCCCGCACCGCGCAGCTGATCGCGGCGGCACGGGAGAAGGCGGGCAGCGCCCCCGCTCCCGACGCCACGGCCACGGCGCTCGACGGAGCGCGCGGCGCGGACGTCGACGGCGTCCCGGTCCACTCGGTCCGCCTGCGCGGCCTCCTGGCGCACCAGGAGGTCCTCCTGGGCGCCGAGGGCGAGACGCTGACGATCCGGCACGACTCGCTGCACCACAGCAGCTTCATGCCCGGCATCCTGCTCGGCGCCCGCAAGGTCACCACGCACCCCGGCCTCACCTTCGGCCTGGAACACTTCCTCGATCTGAACGGCTGACCTGCTGCGATGCGCGCGAAAATCACCTATGCCGTCACGGCCCTCGTCCTGGTCTTCTACTTCGTCCTGGCCGGCGACCGCGGCGTGATGCTCCTCCAGCAGGGCACGGCACTGACGATCACCTTCGGTGTCGCGGTGCTGATCCTGCCGGTGATCGGTGTGTGGTTCCTGTGGGCGAACACCCGGTTCGTCACCAAGGCCAACCGGCTCGGCGAACTCCTGGAGGCGGAGGGCGGGCTGCCCGTCGACGAACTCCGGCGCGACCAGTACGGCCGCATCGACCGGGACTCGGCCGACGAGGTCTTCGCCAGGCGCAAGGCCGAGACGGAGGACGCGCCGGGCGACTGGCGCTGCTGGTTCCGTCTGGCCGTCGCCTACCGGGACGCACGGGACACTCCGCGCGCGCGGAAGGCGATGCAGCGCGCGATCGCGCTCCATGAGGGCCGCTCCGTGAGCGTCTGACCCGCGCAGGCGCCCGATCCACGGACGAAGGGGCCGCACCGGCATCGTGCCGGTGCGGCCCCTTCGTAGGTGCGCGTACGGGTACGCGCGTGTGCGTCAGCGCCGGGCGCGGTACTCCTCGGCCCAGACCTCCACGGTGTCGGCGGCCCGGTCGAACGCCGTGCGCCGCCCCAGGAAGTCCGCGCTGTGACTGGTGAGCAGCGTCGTCTGGTCCCCCTGCTGATCCCGCTGTACGAGGATCAGCGCCTGCCCCTGCACGGTGCGGGGCAGCCCGAGCCAGCGCACGGGCTGCTGCACCGTACGCGCCGTGGCGACCCGGTCCCACGGCGCCGTCCGGGTGCGGAAGAAGGCGACGTGCCGCACGCCGCGCGCGCTCACCCAGGTGCCCATGCGCAGCAGTCGCAGCGCCGACGCGATGATCAGCACCGCGAGGATGCCGCAGAGCGTGGCGGCAGGCGTGTCGCCCGCGACGGCGATGATCACCGAGGCGAACAGCACGTACGACGCCAGGAGCAGCAGCAGCGCGGCCGCTCCCACCCGGTACGGGCCGGGGCGGTAGGGACGGCGCCACTGGTCGCGGTCGTCGAAGGGCAGCGGGATGTCCGCGGCCTCGTCCAAAGCACGGTCGGCCGTCAGGAAGGGCAGGGGCACGACGGGTCCTCACTCGGTCCACGCGGTATGGGGGCTGTGCCCGGTGAGGCTATCCGGGGTCGCACCCGCCTTCCACTCCAGGGGGCCAGAGGGGGCGGGGCCGACCGGCGACCGTCAGCGGCTGTCGGCCGCCTCCGACTGCTGTACGTGCTGCGTGGTCTGATCGATCGACAGGGCGGGCATGCCGATCAGCAGGGCGCCCACGAGGCCGGCCACGACGGTGAGGCCGACGAGCGCGCGTCCTGCGCGCTGCCCGGCGGAGGGACGCTCACGCGCGGGCGGGGTGACGTTGCTACGGAACTGGTCGGCTTCGGCTATGAAGGCGAACGGTACGGGCTCGCGCCGACGGAACATGGGACTGCTTCTCCTCAAGCGACTGGTGATGCTCGATCAAAAATGTGTTCATCTACACAGACGATCGATCGCTTCAAAGGGTGCCCTGTTTCACCAAATTCACCAAACTTCGCTCCTCTTCGCCGGAGATCGTTGTGACAAGCGAGCGAATGCCCTGTTGTCAGTGGTGGCCCGTAGAGTGGGCGCCGCCCTTGCGAAGTGATGGGAAGGACCCCGGCAGCATGACCGAAACCCCAGCTGAAGACCTCAAGCCGACGTTCCTCGGCGACGTCACCGTCGAGCTGGTGAAGCACACCGCGAGCGACACGGACGTGCTGTTCGCGGCCCGCGTCTCGACGCTCGGCGAGCAGTCGATCGACGAGCTGTCGAAGGACCCCGAGCGCTCCAAGGGCCTGATCAACTACCTGATGCGGGACCGGCACGGCAGCCCCTTCGAGCACAACTCGATGACGTTCCTGATCAGCGCCCCGATCTTCGTCTTCCGGGAGTTCATGCGGCACCGCGTGGGCTGGTCGTACAACGAAGAGTCGGGCCGCTACAGGGAGCTCCAGCCGACGTTCTACGTCCCGGACGCCGACCGCAAGCTGGTCCAGGAGGGCCGTCCGGGCAAGTACCGGTTCGTCGAGGGCACGCAGGCGCAGCAGGAGCTGACGGGCCGCGTCATGGAGGACTCGTACCGCCAGGCGTACGAGGCGTACCAGGAGATGCTGGCCGCGGGTGTCGCCCGCGAGGTGGCCCGCGCGGTGCTCCCGGTCGGCCTGTTCTCGTCGATGTACGCGACGTGCAACGCGCGCTCGCTGATGCACTTCCTCGGCCTGCGCACGCAGCACGAGCTGGCCAAGGTGCCGTCCTTCCCGCAGCGGGAGATCGAGATGGTCGGCGAGAAGATGGAAGCGGAGTGGGCCGCCCTGATGCCGCTCACCTACGCGGCGTTCAATGCCAACGGCCGCGTGGCGCCGTAGCTCGGGTATCGGCACAGATGTACGGACGCTCGACTGAAGTGTCCGTATTGCGGCTTTTCGTAAAGTTCATCTAGCCTGATCAAACGGACCCGGCACTGCTTGAACCCCCGAGCAGGCAGTGCCGGGCTCCACCTTTGTTCTGACTTGTCGCATCCCCCGAGGGGGGACCCGGTACTGAGCAGCGAGTAGCGTGTTACCCATGGCTCCGACCTCGACTCCGCAGACCCCCTTCGGGAGGGTCCTCACCGCCATGGTCACGCCCTTCGCGGCGGACGGCGCACTCGACCTCGACGGCGCGCAGCGGCTCGCCGCCCACCTGGTGGACGCAGGCAATGACGGCCTGGTCGTCAACGGCACCACCGGCGAGTCCCCGACCACCAGCAACGCGGAGAAATCGGATCTCGTACGAGCCGTCGTCGAGGCCGTCGGCGACCGTGCCCACGTCGTCGCGGGCGTCGGCACCAACGACACCCGGCACAGCATCGAGCTCGCCCGCCAGGCCCAGCAGGCCGGAGCGCACGGCCTGCTCACGGTGACGCCGTACTACAACAAGCCCCCGCAAGAGGGCCTGCTCCGCCACTTCACGGCGATCGCCGACGCGACCGAGCTCCCCGTGATGCTCTACGACATCCCGGGTCGCAGCGGTGTCCCGATCAACACCGACACGATCGTCCGGCTCGCCGAGCACCCGCGCATCGTGGCCAACAAGGACGCCAAGGGCGACCTCGGCCGCGCCTCCTGGGCCATCGCCCGCTCGGGCCTCGCCTGGTACTCCGGCGACGACATGCTCAACCTGCCGCTGCTCTCGGTCGGCGCGTGCGGCTTCGTCTCGGTCGTCGGCCACCTCGTCTCGCCCGAGCTGCGCGCCATGCTCGACGCCTTCTCCACGGGCGACGTGCACAAGGCGACGGAGATCCACCAGAAGCTGCTCCCCGTCTTCACCGGCATGTTCCGCACGCAGGGTGTCATCACGACGAAGGCCGCTCTCGGCCTCCAGGGGATCCCCGCGGGGCCGCTGCGCCTGCCGCTCGTGGAACTCACCCCCGAAGAAACGGCCCAGCTCAAGATCGATCTTGCTGCCGGCGGGGTACAACTCTGATCACAGACTTGGCAAAGCTTCACAACTGAATGAACAGAATCACCAACTGAACAGCAAGACCCAAGAACCACCACAACTGCTATTGCACGAACGTCATGCGCGCCACGTGCCTACAGGTACGTGGCGCGCGTGTTTGAGGAGAGTCTTTTGAGTCATCCGCATCCTGAACTCGGCGCCCCGCCGAAGCTTCCGAAGGGCGGCCTGCGGGTCACCCCGCTCGGCGGCCTCGGTGAGATCGGGCGCAACATGACCGTCTTCGAGTACGAAGGCCGTCTGCTGATCGTCGACTGCGGAGTGCTCTTCCCCGAGGAGGAGCAGCCCGGAATCGACTTGATCCTGCCGGACTTCACGTCCATCAGGGACCGTCTCGACGACATCGAGGGCATCGTCCTCACGCACGGCCACGAGGACCACATCGGCGCCGTCCCGTATCTCCTGCGCGAGAAGCCGGACATCCCGCTGATCGGCTCCAAGCTGACCCTCGCCCTCATCGAGGCGAAGCTCCAGGAGCACCGCATCCGCCCGTACACCCTCGAGGTGTCCGAGGGCGAGCGCGAGCGCCTGGGCCCGTTCGACTGCGAGTTCATCGCGGTCAACCACTCCATCCCGGACGCGCTGGCCGTCGCCATCCGCACCCCCGCGGGCATGGTGGTCCACACCGGCGACTTCAAGATGGACCAGCTCCCGCTGGACCGTCGCCTGACCGACCTCCCGACGTTCGCGCGGCTCGGCGAGGAGGGCATCGACCTCCTCCTGACCGACTCGACGAACGCCGAGGTCCCGGGCTTCGTCCCGCCCGAGCGCGACATCTCGAACGTGATCCGCGGAGTCTTCGCCAGCGCGCAGAAGCGGATCATCGTCGCCTCCTTCGCCAGCCACGTGCACCGCATCCAGCAGATCCTGGACGCCGCGCACGAGTACGGCCGCCGGGTCGCCTTCGTCGGCCGCTCGATGGTCCGCAACATGGGCATCGCCCGTGACCTCGGCTACCTGAAGGTCCCCGCCGGCCTGGTCGTGGACGTCAAGACGCTCGACGACCTGCCCGACAGCGAGGTCGTCCTGGTCTGCACGGGTTCCCAGGGCGAGCCGATGGCGGCCCTGTCCCGCATGGCCAACCGCGACCACCAGATCCGGATCGTCTCCGGTGACACGGTGATCCTGGCTTCGTCGCTCATCCCCGGCAACGAGAACGCGGTCTACCGCGTGATCAACGGCCTGACCCGCTGGGGCGCGAACGTGGTCCACAAGGGCAACGCCAAGGTGCACGTCTCGGGCCACGCGTCCGCGGGCGAGCTCCTGTACTTCTACAACATCTGCAAGCCGAAGAACCTGATGCCGGTCCACGGCGAATGGCGCCACCTGCGCGCCAACGCCGAGCTCGGCGCCCTCACCGGCGTCCCGCACGACCGGATCGTCATCGCCGAGGACGGCGTCGTCGTCGACCTGGTCGGCGGCAAGGCGAAGATCTCCGGCAAGGTCCAGGCCGGTTACGTCTACGTCGACGGCCTCTCCGTGGGCGACATCGGCGAGCCCGTGCTCAAGGACCGCAAGATCCTCGGGGACGAGGGCATCATCTCGGTCTTCGTGGTGGTGGACTCCAGCACCGGCAAGATCACCAGCGGCCCGAACATCCAGGCCCGCGGTTCCGGCATCGAGGACTCGGCGTTCCACGCCGTCCTCCCGAGGATCCAGGACGTCCTGGAGAAGTCGGCCCAGGACGGCGTCGTCGAACCCCACCAGCTGCAGCAGCTCATCCGCCGCACGCTGGGCAAGTGGGTCTCGGACACGTACCGCCGTCGCCCGATGATCCTCCCGGTCGTCGTCGAGGTCTGAGGCACGTAAGGAGCGGGGCGCCTCGATTTGCATCGGGGCGCCCCGCTCCAGTACGTTTACGGCTCCGCTCAAGGGGAACCCGCCGCACTCACGTGCTCGGACCAACTCCCCGACAGGGGCGGGAAATTCCGACTCAGAATCTCTGATAAAGTCGGCACCGCCGAAAGGCAAAGGCCCTCCAACGGCCACCGGAAATGAAATCCGAACCGGAAACGGAACGGAAAACGGATCTGGTAAGGTTGGAAACACGAAATACCGAAGGGAAGCGCCCGGAGGAAAGCCCGAGAGGGTGAGTACAAAGGAAGCGTCCGTTCCTTGAGAACTCAACAGCGTGCCAAAAATCAACGCCAAAATTTGTTGATACCCCGTCTCCAGCATCCGCTGGGACGAGGTTCCTTTGAAAAGTCCTGCCGGTCCTTTGGACGGGCAGGCGCACAGCGAGGACGCTGTGAACGGTCGGATCATTCCTCCGACCGTTCCGCTCTCGTGGTGTCACCGGGATATCCCGGAAACATTCACGGAGAGTTTGATCCTGGCTCAGGACGAACGCTGGCGGCGTGCTTAACACATGCAAGTCGAACGATGAAGCCCTTCGGGGTGGATTAGTGGCGAACGGGTGAGTAACACGTGGGCAATCTGCCCTTCACTCTGGGACAAGCCTTGGAAACGAGGTCTAATACCGGATAACACTCCCATTCTCCTGGATGGGGGTTAAAAGCTCCGGCGGTGAAGGATGAGCCCGCGGCCTATCAGCTTGTTGGTGAGGTAATGGCTCACCAAGGCGACGACGGGTAGCCGGCCTGAGAGGGCGACCGGCCACACTGGGACTGAGACACGGCCCAGACTCCTACGGGAGGCAGCAGTGGGGAATATTGCACAATGGGCGAAAGCCTGATGCAGCGACGCCGCGTGAGGGATGACGGCCTTCGGGTTGTAAACCTCTTTCAGCAGGGAAGAAGCGCAAGTGACGGTACCTGCAGAAGAAGCGCCGGCTAACTACGTGCCAGCAGCCGCGGTAATACGTAGGGCGCAAGCGTTGTCCGGAATTATTGGGCGTAAAGAGCTCGTAGGCGGCTTGTCACGTCGATTGTGAAAGCTCGGGGCTTAACCCCGAGTCTGCAGTCGATACGGGCTAGCTAGAGTGTGGTAGGGGAGATCGGAATTCCTGGTGTAGCGGTGAAATGCGCAGATATCAGGAGGAACACCGGTGGCGAAGGCGGATCTCTGGGCCATTACTGACGCTGAGGAGCGAAAGCGTGGGGAGCGAACAGGATTAGATACCCTGGTAGTCCACGCCGTAAACGGTGGGCACTAGGTGTGGGCAACATTCCACGTTGTCCGCGCCGCAGCTAACGCATTAAGTGCCCCGCCTGGGGAGTACGGCCGCAAGGCTAAAACTCAAAGGAATTGACGGGGGCCCGCACAAGCAGCGGAGCATGTGGCTTAATTCGACGCAACGCGAAGAACCTTACCAAGGCTTGACATACACCGGAAACGTCTGGAGACAGGCGCCCCCTTGTGGTCGGTGTACAGGTGGTGCATGGCTGTCGTCAGCTCGTGTCGTGAGATGTTGGGTTAAGTCCCGCAACGAGCGCAACCCTTGTTCTGTGTTGCCAGCATGCCCTTCGGGGTGATGGGGACTCACAGGAGACCGCCGGGGTCAACTCGGAGGAAGGTGGGGACGACGTCAAGTCATCATGCCCCTTATGTCTTGGGCTGCACACGTGCTACAATGGCCGATACAATGAGCTGCGATACCGCAAGGTGGAGCGAATCTCAAAAAGTCGGTCTCAGTTCGGATTGGGGTCTGCAACTCGACCCCATGAAGTTGGAGTTGCTAGTAATCGCAGATCAGCATTGCTGCGGTGAATACGTTCCCGGGCCTTGTACACACCGCCCGTCACGTCACGAAAGTCGGTAACACCCGAAGCCGGTGGCCCAACCCCTTGTGGGAGGGAGCTGTCGAAGGTGGGACTGGCGATTGGGACGAAGTCGTAACAAGGTAGCCGTACCGGAAGGTGCGGCTGGATCACCTCCTTTCTAAGGAGCATCTAGGCCGCCAAACTTGTTTGGTGGTCCAGGGCCATTACGTCGGCACACGTTCGACGGTGGTTGCTCATGGGTGGAACGTTGATTATTCGGCACGGTCAGGATGAGGACTGTTAGTACTGCTTCGGCGTGGAACACAGAGCTTCAACTGAACGTGTCGGGCACGCTGTTGGGTGTCTGAAGGTACGGGCTGTAGAGCCTGATCCTTCAGTGCCGGCCCCAGTGCACTCGAACCGGAAGGTTTGGGGTGATGGGTGGTTGGTCGTTGTTTGAGAACTGCACAGTGGACGCGAGCATCTGTGGCCAAGTTTTTAAGGGCGCACGGTGGATGCCTTGGCACCAGGAACCGATGAAGGACGTGGGAGGCCACGATAGTCCCCGGGGAGTCGTCAACCAGGCTTTGATCCGGGGGTTTCCGAATGGGGAAACCCGGCAGTCGTCATGGGCTGTCACCCGCTGCTGAATATATAGGCAGTGTGGAGGGAACGCGGGGAAGTGAAACATCTCAGTACCCGCAGGAAGAGAAAACAACCGTGATTCCGGGAGTAGTGGCGAGCGAAACCGGATGAGGCCAAACCGTATACGTGTGAGACCCGGCAGGGGTTGCGTGTGCGGGGTTGTGGGATCTCTCTTTTACGGTCTGCCGGCCGTGAGACGAGTAAGAAACCGTTGATGTAGACGAAGGACATGCGAAAGGTCCGGCGTAGAGGGTAAGACCCCCGTAGTCGAAACGTTAGCGGCTCGTTTGAGAGACACCCAAGTAGCACGGGGCCCGAGAAATCCTGTGTGAATCTGGCGGGACCACCCGTTAAGCCTAAATATTCCCTGGTGACCGATAGCGGATAGTACCGTGAGGGAATGGTGAAAAGTACCGCGGGAGCGGAGTGAAATAGTACCTGAAACCGTGTGCCTACAAGCCGTGGGAGCGTCGCTGTATGTGCTTGCACATGCAGTCGTGACTGCGTGCCTTTTGAAGAATGAGCCTGCGAGTTTGCGGTGTGTTGCGAGGTTAACCCGTGTGGGGAAGCCGTAGCGAAAGCGAGTCCGAACAGGGCGACATAGTAGCGCGCTCAAGACCCGAAGCGGAGTGATCTAGCCATGGGCAGGTTGAAGCGGAGGTAAGACTTCGTGGAGGACCGAACCCACCAGGGTTGAAAACCTGGGGGATGACCTGTGGTTAGGGGTGAAAGGCCAATCAAACTCCGTGATAGCTGGTTCTCCCCGAAATGCATTTAGGTGCAGCGTCGTGTGTTTCTTGCCGGAGGTAGAGCACTGGATAGGCGATGGGCCCTACCGGGTTACTGACCTTAGCCAAACTCCGAATGCCGGTAAGTGAGAGCACGGCAGTGAGACTGTGGGGGATAAGCTCCATGGTCGAGAGGGAAACAGCCCAGAGCATCGACTAAGGCCCCTAAGCGTACGCTAAGTGGGAAAGGATGTGGAGTCGCAGAGACAACCAGGAGGTTGGCTTAGAAGCAGCCACCCTTGAAAGAGTGCGTAATAGCTCACTGGTCAAGTGATTCCGCGCCGACAATGTAGCGGGGCTCAAGCGTACCGCCGAAGTCGTGTCATTGCAGCTATAGGGCCAACGCCCGCTGTGATGGGTAGGGGAGCGTCGTGTGCCGGGTGAAGCAGCACCGGAAGGTAGTTGTGGACGGTTCACGAGTGAGAATGCAGGCATGAGTAGCGATACACACGTGAGAAACGTGTGCGCCGATTGACTAAGGGTTCCTGGGTCAAGCTGATCTGCCCAGGGTAAGTCGGGACCTAAGGCGAGGCCGACAGGCGTAGTCGATGGATAACCGGTTGATATTCCGGTACCCGCTGTGACGCGAAAGACATCGAATCCAGTGATGCTAAGGCCGTGAAGCCGTTCCGGACCCTTCGGGGAATGGAAAGTGGTGGAGCCGCCGGCCCAAGCTGGTAGTAGGTGAGCGATGGGGTGACGCAGGAAGGTAGTCCAGCCCGGGCGATGGTAGTCCCGGGGTAAGGGTGTAGGCCGTGCGGTAGGTAAATCCGTCGCACACGAGGCTGAGACCTGATGCCGAGCCGATTGTGGTGAAGTGGATGATCCTATGCTGTCGAGAAAAGCCTCTAGCGAGTTTCATGGCGGCCCGTACCCTAAACCGACTCAGGTGGTCAGGTAGAGAATACCGAGGCGTTCGGGTGAACTATGGTTAAGGAACTCGGCAAAATGCCCCCGTAACTTCGGGAGAAGGGGGGCCATTCCTGGTGATGAGTCTTGCACTCTGAGCTGGGGGTGGCCGCAGAGACCAGCGAGAAGCGACTGTTTACTAAAAACACAGGTCCGTGCGAAGCCGTAAGGCGATGTATACGGACTGACGCCTGCCCGGTGCTGGAACGTTAAGGGGACCGGTTAGTCACATTTCGGTGTGGCGAAGCTGAGAACTTAAGCGCCAGTAAACGGCGGTGGTAACTATAACCATCCTAAGGTAGCGAAATTCCTTGTCGGGTAAGTTCCGACCTGCACGAATGGCGTAACGACTTCTCGACTGTCTCAACCATAGGCCCGGTGAAATTGCACTACGAGTAAAGATGCTCGTTTCGCGCAGAAGGACGGAAAGACCCCGGGACCTTTACTACAGTTTGATATTGGTGTTCGGTTCGGCTTGTGTAGGATAGGTGGGAGACTGTGAAGCGGCCACGCCAGTGGTTGTGGAGTCGTCGTTGAAATACCACTCTGGTCGTGCTGGATGTCTAACCTGGGTCCGTGATCCGGATCAGGGACAGTGTCTGATGGGTAGTTTAACTGGGGCGGTTGCCTCCCAAAGGGTAACGGAGGCGCCCAAAGGTTCCCTCAGCCTGGTTGGTAATCAGGTGTTGAGTGTAAGTGCACAAGGGAGCTTGACTGTGAGACCGACGGGTCGAGCAGGGACGAAAGTCGGGACTAGTGATCCGGCGGTGGCTTGTGGAAGCGCCGTCGCTCAACGGATAAAAGGTACCCCGGGGATAACAGGCTGATCTTCCCCAAGAGTCCATATCGACGGGATGGTTTGGCACCTCGATGTCGGCTCGTCGCATCCTGGGGCTGGAGTCGGTCCCAAGGGTTGGGCTGTTCGCCCATTAAAGCGGTACGCGAGCTGGGTTTAGAACGTCGTGAGACAGTTCGGTCCCTATCCTCTGTGCGCGTAGGAATATTGAGAAGGGCTGTCCCTAGTACGAGAGGACCGGGACGGACGAACCTCTGGTGTGCCAGTTGTCCTGCCAAGGGCATGGCTGGTTGGCTACGTTCGGAAAGGATAACCGCTGAAAGCATCTAAGCGGGAAGCCTGCTTCGAGATGAGTATTCCCACCCCCTTTGAGGGGTTAAGGCTCCCAGTAGACGACTGGGTTGATAGGCCAGATCTGGAAGCACCGCAAGGTGTGGAGGTGACTGGTACTAATAGGCCGAGGGCTTGTCCTCAGTTGCTCGCGTCCACTGTGTTGGTTCTGAAACCACGAACAACCGTCGTAGCCATGTGCCACGGCTCCGGTTGACAGTTTCATAGTGTTTCGGTGGTCATAGCGTGAGGGAAACGCCCGGTTACATTCCGAACCCGGAAGCTAAGCCTCACAGCGCCGATGGTACTGCAGGGGGGACCCTGTGGGAGAGTAGGACGCCGCCGAACTAATTTTGATAAAGAGCTGATCCCCGAACCTTTTGGTTCGGGGATCAGCTCTTTTTTGTTGCTCGTCACCTGTCGTTCACGTCGCGTGGGCACGATCCCTGACATGGGCACAGTTGAAATGCTGCGAGCCGCAGGTGTCGGTACCGGGGACGAGGTCATCGTGCCGGCGTTCGGTAACGCCGAGGTGGCCGAGGACGTCGTGCGGGCGGGGGCCGTACCGGTCTTCGCCGACATTCACCCGGAGACGTACTGCATCGATCCCTCCCACGTAGCCGCAGGCGTGAGCGCGCGGACGGCCGCGGTCGTCGCCGTGCACCGCTTTGGGCACCGGGCCGATCTCGCCCGGCTGCGGGAGCTGGGCCGGCGTCACGGCCTGCTCGTCCTTGAGGAGCCGGGCGAGTCCGAGAAGTCGTACGACGAGGTGGCTCAACGCCGTGTGCGTGCCGCCTATTTGAGTGCGCGGCTCACCGGCGTGCGGACTCCCGTCGGGCAGGAGGGGCACACGTATCAGCAGTACGTGGTGCGGGTGCCCGGTAATGGGCGGCCTGATCGGGACGCTTTCGCGCGGGTGTTGCGAGGCAAGGGCGTCGAGTGCAGGGTGCCGGTGAAGACGCCGGTGCACCGGCTGCCGGGTTTCCGGTACGACATCGCGCTTCCGGAAACCGAGCGGGCCGCCGACGAGACGCTTGCCCTGCCGGTCGAAGCGGCAATGTCACGGCGGCAGTTGCAGCGGGTCGTGCATGCCTGCAACGCATTGGGCGGATTGTTGCAGCCGGCCTTCTAGAGCCGTCCTGATGGTGGTTCTGAGGGGCCTCAACATCAGGTATGCTTTATGTCGTTGCCGAGCGGAAAACCGCGAAAGCGACAGGCCCCTATAGCTCAGTCGGTAGAGCGTCTCCATGGTAAGGAGAAGGTCAGCGGTTCGATTCCGCTTGGGGGCTCTTCAATTAAGGTCTCCGCCCATCGGGCGGGGGCCTTTTCTGTTTCCCCCGCCCCCGCCCCGGGCCTGTCAGTCGTGGTGCAGGCCCGGGACGCGCATCGCGAGGATCGCCATGTCGTCCGACGGGGCGTCAGCGGCGAAGCGCTCCACCGCGCGCATGATGCGGGCGGCAACAGCCCCGGCAGTGAGGCCCGTACAGGTGGAGAGGACGTCCGCCAGGCCGTCGTCGCCGAGCATGCGGCTGCCCTCGCGGCGCTCGGTGATGCCGTCCGTGACGCAGAGCAGGACGTCGCCCGGGTCGAGCGTCAGCGTCTGCTCGTACAGCTCCAGGTCGTCCATGACGCCGAGCAGCGGCTGGGGCTCCGCGTACGGCGCGACGGAGCCGTCCTGGCGCAGGCGGAGCGGGAGCGGGTGGCCGGCGCAGACCATCTTCACGATCGCCGAGCCGTCCTCCTGCGGCCACAACTCCCCGTAGAGCAGTGTCAGGAAGCGGCTGCGGGCGCCCTCGTCGAGGATCGCCGCGTTCAGGCGCTCCAGGACCGCCGGGCCGCCGAAGCCCTCGCGGGCGAGCAGGCGCAGGGCGTGGCGGGCCAGGCCGGTGACGGCCGCCGCCTCCGGGCCCGTGCCGCAGACGTCGCCGATGGCGAAGCCGTACGCGCCGTCGCGGATGGGGAACAGGTCGTAGAAGTCGCCGCCCACCTCGTTGCCCTCGCCGGCCGCGCGGTAGATGACCTCCACCTCGACGCCGGGGACGTCGGGGAGCTCCGGGGGCAGGAGGCTGCGCTGGAGGGACTGGCTGATCGCCATGCGCTCCGAGTAGAGGCGCGCGTTGTCGAGGGCCAGGGCGGCCCTGCGGCTCAAGTCCTCGGCCAGCTCCAGGATTTCCTGGCGGAAGTGCTCGTCCGTCGGCTTGCCGAGGGTCAGCATGCCGATGACGCGGTTGCGGGCGACGAGGGGGAGGACGACGGTCTCGCCGCCGACCGCCGAGGCCGTCTGGAGCGTCGTGCCGATGCCGGAGCTGACGCTCGCCGGTTCGCCGAGGCCCAGGCTTCTCATGGACGTACGCAGGGCTGCTTGATGGGCGGCCTCCGCCGGGGCGGCCCAGACGCGGGCGCCCGGGGTCGGGACCGGGTCCGGGGGCGCGATCTTCGAAAGGAGCGCCTTGAGGCCGTCGATGCGCTCCTCGTCCTCGTGCAGCACATAGGAGAGGTACGGCTCCGAGGCCTGGTCGGCGATCGTGTAGACCGCGCACCAGGTGGCGAGGGTCGGGACCGTCATCTGGGCCATGAGCGCCAGGGTCTGGTCCCTGTCGAGCGTGCCCGCCAGAAGGTCGGAGGCCTCGACAAGGAAGCTGAGTGAGCCGCGGCGGAGCTTTTCCAGCTCTCCCAGGCGGGCCGACTCCACGGCCAACGCGATGCGGTCGGCGGCGAATTGGAGGCGCAGCGCCTCTTCGTTCGAGTAGCGGTCCGGGGCCTCCGCCGCGACGCCCAGGGAGCCCGTGAGGCGGCCCTCGACCTTCAAGGGGACCGTGACGACCGAGCGCATGCCCGTGCCGTTCAAGAGGGGGACCGCGCCCGGGACTTGGGTCAGGTCCTCGTGCACGGCGGGCATGCGGGCCGAACCGTAGCGGTTGGGGCCGACCTCGACGGGCACGCGCGCGAAGCGCTGCCGGGCGGAGGGCAGGCCGGTCGAGGCGCGGACCTCGAGCTCCGTCTCGTCGTCCGTGGCGAGCAGGAGGAACGCCGAGTCGCCGTCGAGCATGTCGCGGGCGCGCTCGACGGTGCGCTGGAGCAGTCCGTCGAGGTCGTCGGGCGCCGGCGAGCCGATGAAGACCTCGAACGGGTCGGAGCCCTGGCTCTCGGAGTGCGACGCCGAGTCGGGGGAGGGGAGGCGCAGCGGGGTCTGGAGGATCGCCCGCTCGTGGTCGCGCACGAGGAGGCAGACGGTCGACGGGTCGCCGTCCGTGTCGCGGACGCGCAGGTGCGAGGCGTAGACGGGCGTCACGCGGCCGTTGGCGCTGCGGATGCCGTAGCTGCCCTCCCAGCGCGAGAGTTGGAGCGCGTCGACGATGCCCGTGCTGGTGCCGGGCGTGTGCGGCCAGGCCGCGAAGTCCGTGAGGGGCTTGCCTGTGACCTGCTCGGCCGCGTACCCGAAGAGCTCCTCCGCGTCCTCGTTCCACCCGGTGATCGCGCCGACCCGGTCGATCTGGACGACGGCCACGCGGACCCGCTCGTCCGCGAGCGGGAGGAGGTCGGTGGGGAGGTTGGGGCCGGCGGCGCGGGTGCCCACCGAGCGCTCGGGCAGGTCGAGTTGGAACCAGACCCGCTTGTGCGTGGCCGAATAGTCGACGCCCCAGCGGCCCGCGAGCGCGGCGCAGAGCTGGAGGCCGCGGCCGCCCTCGCGGTCCGGGCTGCCCATGTTCATGGCGGACGCCTGCAATGGAATCTCGCGCTCCGGGTACCGGTCGGAGACCTCGATGCGGACGTGGTCTTCACTTCGCAGGCACAGAACCTCCGCGGATGTGCCCGCGTGGACCACGGCATTTGTCACGAGTTCGCTGGTCAGAACGACGGCGTCGTCGATGATGTCCGCGTGGCCCCACCCTTGGAGGGTGTCGCGTACGAAGGAGCGGGCGGTCGCGACGGAGCGTCCGACCGGCTCGAAAGTGGCAGCCGCGCGCGCGGTGATCACAGAACTCCCTGTACGAGTTGTACTCGATGTCCGAGTGTCGAGGCCCAGGTCTCCCGTACCCATGTCTCGGCCGCCCCTCCGATGCCCGCTCGTTTTCCGCCACCGCCCAGGCCGGGCAGACCGGGGTGGGTGGACAGCCGCATGCAAGGTTACTTACCTTCGCCGTCCATGCGGATGCCGGTCGTCTGTGTTTCCGCCCGGAGGGTGTGCGGACGGTGTGCGAAGCTGCCGAACTGTTATGGCCTGGTTCAGCCATGGTGAAACACTGGGCAAGCTTCCATAGAAGAACGCATTGAAGTGTCGATGCGACGGTAGAAGCGAATCCGAGAAACACCCGAGCAACCCGAGCAGTACGTCGATCCCTGCGGGAGGGACACAGTGGAGTCTGGCGCAGCGACGCGAAGCAAGAAGGCGCGCGCAGAAGGCGGACAGTCCCTGACAAAACAGCGCAAAACGCGCGGTGGCAGCGGCACGACGACCGTGGATACCGCGGCGCTGAACAGGCTGCTCGCAGGTCTTGTCGCGATGAGGGACGGGAATTTCCGCAAGCGCCTGACCGTCAGCGGCGACGGCGTGATGTCGGAGATCGCGGCCGTCTTCAACGAGGTGGCCGACCGAAATCTGCACCTTACGGGCGAGATGTCGCGGGTGCGGCGCATGGTCGGGCGCGAGGGCAAGCTCACGGAGCGGCTCGAAACGGGCGCCTGTGAGGGCTCCTGGGCCACCGCGATCAACGCGTCCAACGCGCTCGTGGACGACCTCGTACGGCCCGTCTCAGAGGTCGGGAGGGTGCTCTCCGCGGTCGCGGACGGCGATCTGTCACCCCGGATGGAGCTGCGCGCCCAGGTGCCGGAGGGGAAGCCCGAGGGGCACGGGCATCCGCTGCGCGGTGAATTCCTGAAGGTCGGCCGGACGGTCAACAACCTGGTCGATCAGCTCTCCACGTTCACCGACGAGGTCACGCGGGTGGCCAGCGAGGTGGGCACCGAGGGCAAGCTCGGTGGACAGGCGCGCGTACGCGGAATGTCCGGTTCGTGGAAGGACCTCACGGATTCGGTCAACACAATGGCGTACCGGCTGACCGCACAGGTACGTGACATTGCTCTCGTCACCACCGCCGTGGCCAAGGGCGACTTGTCCCGGAAGGTCACGGTTCACGTCGCGGGCGAGATGCTCGAGCTGAAGAACACCGTGAACACGATGGTGGACCAGCTGTCGTCGTTCTCCTCCGAGGTCACGCGTGTGGCCCGGGAAGTGGGCACGGAGGGTGAGCTCGGCGGCCAGGCGCAGGTGCCCGGTGTGGCCGGGGTGTGGAAGGACCTCACCGATTCGGTGAACCTCATGGCCGGCAACCTGACCGCGCAGGTGCGTGGAATCGCGCAGGTCACCACGGCCGTCGCCAACGGTGATCTGTCGCAGAAGGTCACGGTGTCGGCGCGCGGCGAGGTCGCCCAGTTGGCCGAGACCATCAACCAGATGACGGAGACCCTGCGCACCTTCGCGGACGAGGTCACGCGGGTGGCGAACGAGGTCGGTGCCGAGGGCCAGCTCGGCGGCCAGGCCAATGTGCCGGGAGCCGCCGGCACGTGGAAGGACCTCACCGATTCGGTGAACACGGTTTTCCGAAACCTCACAACTCAGGTGCGGGACATCGCGACCGTCACGACGGCGGTGGCGAACGGTGATCTGTCGCAGAAGGTCACCGTCGACGTCGCGGGCGAGATGCTCGAGCTGAAGAACACCGTGAACACGATGGTGGACCAGCTGTCCGCCTTCGGTTCCGAAGTCACGCGTGTGGCCCGGGAGATCGGTGTCGAGGGTGAGCTCGGCGGTCAGGCGCTCGTGCCCGGCGCCGCCGGTACGTGGAAGGACCTGACCGACTCCGTCAACACCGCGTTCCGCAACCTCACCGGACAGGTGCGCAACATCGCCCAGGTGACGACGGCGGTTGCGAACGGCGACCTGTCGCAGAAGGTCACCGTCGACGTCTCCGGCGAGATGCTCCAGCTGAAGAACACCGTGAACACGATGGTGGACCAGCTGTCGAGCTTCGCCGACCAGGTGACGCGGATGGCGCGCGACGTGGGCACGGAGGGCCGCCTCGGCGGTCAGGCCCGCGTGGACGGCGTGAGCGGCACGTGGAAGGAACTGACCGACTCCGTCAACTTCATGGCCGGAAACCTGACGTCGCAGGTGCGGCAGATCGCTCAGGTCACGACCGCGGTGGCGCGTGGTGACCTGTCGCAGAAGATCGACGTGGATGCCCGCGGCGAGATCCTGGAGCTGAAGAACACCATCAACACGATGGTCGACCAGCTCTCCGCCTTCGCGGACCAGGTGACCCGGGTGGCCCGCGAGGTGGGCACCGAGGGCCGCCTGGGCGGCCAGGCGCAGGTGCCCGGCGTCGCCGGGGTGTGGCGCGATCTGACGGATTCCGTGAACGGCATGGCCGGAAACCTCACGGCCCAGGTGCGCAACATCGCGCAGGTCGCCACGGCGGTGGCGCGCGGTGACCTGTCGCAGAAGATCGACGTGGACGCGCGCGGCGAGATCCTGGAGCTGAAGAACACCCTCAACACGATGGTGGACCAGCTGTCGGCCTTCGCCGAGCAGGTGACGCGGGTGTCCCGCGAGGTGGGCACGGACGGCATCCTCGGCGGACAGGCCGAGGTGCAGGGTGTGTCGGGTACGTGGAAGGACCTGACGCAGTCCGTGAACGGCATGGCCAACAACCTGACGCTTCAGGTGCGCAACATCGCCGAGGTGACCACGGCCGTGGCGCGCGGCGACCTCTCCAAGAAGATCACCGTCGACGCCAAGGGCGAGATCCTCGAACTCGTCACCACGGTGAACACGATGGTGGACCAGCTGTCGTCGTTCGCCGAGCAGGTGACCCGGGTGGCCCGTGAGGTGGGCACCGAGGGCCAACTCGGCGGCCAGGCGCGGGTTCCGGGCGTCACCGGCATCTGGAAGGACCTGAGCGACAACGTCAACCTGATGGCCAACAACCTGACCATGCAGGTGCGCAACATCTCCCAGGTCGCCAACGCGGTGGCCAACGGTGACCTGACCCGTCAGGTCACCATCGAGGCGCGCGGCGAGGTCGCGCAGCTCGCCGACACGTTCAACACGATGGTGCGGACCCTGAGTTCGTTCGCCGACCAGGTCACCAAGGTGGCCCGCGAGGTGGGCACGGACGGCATCCTCGGCGGCCAGGCCCGCGTACCCGGAGTGTCCGGTACGTGGAAGGACCTGACCGAGTCCGTGAACGGCATGGCCTCGAACCTGACCGGACAGGTGCGCAACATCGCGATGGTCACGACCGCCATCGCCAAGGGCGACCTGACCAAGAAGATCGACATCGACGCGCGCGGCGAGATCCTCGAGCTGAAGACCACGATCAACACGATGGTCGACCAGCTGTCGTCCTTCGCCGAGCAGGTGACCCGGGTGGCCCGCGAGGTGGGCACCGAGGGGCAGCTGGGCGGCCAGGCACGCGTGCGTGACGTCGACGGCACCTGGCGCGACCTCACCGAGTCGGTGAACGAGATGGCCGGGAACCTGACCCGTCAGGTGCGCGCCATCGCGGCCGTCGCCACCGCGGTGACCCGCGGCGACCTCAACCTCAAGATCGACGTCGACGCCGCGGGCGAGATCCAGGTCCTCCAGGACAACATCAACAAGATGATCTCGAACCTGCGCGACACCACGATCGCCAACGAGGAGCAGGACTGGCTCAAGGGCAACCTGGCCCGTATCTCGGGCCTGATGCAGGGCCGCCGCGACCTCGACGACGTCGCGGGGCTCATCATGAGCGAGCTGACGCCCGTGGTGTCGGCGCAGCACGGCGCGTTCTTCCTGGCGCTGCCGCTGGACGACAGCGCCGACGCGACGGTCGCCGACGAGGACGCGTACGAGCTGCGCATGTGCGGGAGCTACGGCTACTCCATGGGCTCCATGCCGACCGCGTTCCGGCCCGGCGAGACGCTCATCGGGACGGCCGCGCAGGAGCGGCGCACGATCCTTGTGGACAACGCGCCCAGCGGCTACCTGAAGATCGCCTCCGGGCTCGGTGAGGCGCCGCCGGCGCAGGTCATCGTGATCCCCGTACTGTTCGAGGACACCGTGCTCGGTGTGATCGAGCTGGCGTCGTTCACGCCGTTCACGCAGATCCAAAAGGACTTCCTGAACCAGATCGCCGAGATGATCGCGACCAGCGTCAACACGATCTCCGTCAATACGAAGACGGAGGTCCTGCTGAGGCAGTCGCAGGAGCTGACCGAGCAGCTCCGTGAGCGTTCCGCCGAGCTGGAGAACCGACAGAAGGCCCTCCAGGCGTCCAACGCCGAGCTGGAGGAGAAGGCCGAACTGCTCGCCCAGCAGAACCGTGACATCGAGGTGAAGAACACCGAGATCGAGGACGCGCGGCAGGTCCTGGAGGAGCGTGCCGAGCAGCTCGCCGTCTCGATGCGCTACAAGAGCGAGTTCCTCGCCAACATGTCGCACGAGCTGCGCACGCCGCTCAACTCGCTGCTCATCCTTGCCAAGTTGCTGGCCGACAACGCCGACGCGAACCTCACCCCGAAGCAGGTCGAGTTCGCCGAGACGATCCACGGAGCGGGCTCCGACCTGCTCCAGCTGATCAACGACATCCTGGACCTGTCGAAGGTCGAGGCGGGCAAGATGGACGTCTCCCCGACGCGCATCGCCCTGGTGCAGCTCGTCGACTACGTAGAGGCCACGTTCCGGCCGCTGACCGCGGAGAAGCAACTCGACTTCTCCGTAAGGGTGTCGCCGGAACTGCCCACTACGTTGCACACCGACGAGCAGCGGCTCCTTCAGGTGCTGCGCAACCTGCTCTCCAACGCGGTGAAGTTCACCGACTCCGGTGCCGTCGAGCTCGTCATCAGGCCGGCGGGCGCCGACGTCCCGAACGCGATCCGTGAACAGCTGCTGGAAGCCGGCTCGTTGACCGAGGTGGACGGTGACGTGATCGCCTTCTCGGTGACCGACACCGGCATCGGCATCGCGGCCAGCAAGATGCGCGTCATCTTCGAGGCGTTCAAGCAGGCCGACGGCACGACGAGCCGCAAGTACGGCGGTACGGGCCTCGGCCTGTCCATCAGCCGCGAGATCGCCCGCCTCCTGGGTGGCGAGATCCACGCGCAGAGCGAGCCCGGTCGCGGCTCTACCTTCACGCTGTACCTTCCGATGCACCCGAGCGAACTGCCGCCACAGGGGTACGCGCAGCTCGCGCCGACCATCGAACCGGGGGAGCGGCTCGCCCTCGACGCGGCGCCCGAGCCCGAGCCCGCGGAGGTGGAGACGCCGGCCGAGGTGAGGTCCTACCAGGACACCCAGAACGGGCCCGCGGCGCTGTTCCGGCGCCGGCGCAGGTCGACCCCGGCGCAGCCCGAGCGCACGGCGCTCCAGGGGCCGACGCAGGCCCAGCCGCTGCCCGCTCAGGAGCGCGCGGAGGAGCACTGGGACGGCGGCGGCATGTCGGGCGCGACGGGCGCGGCCGAGAAGAGCACGCCCACGCCCCGGCACGGGCTGCTGTTCGCCGGCGAGAAGGTGCTCATCGTCGACGACGACATCCGCAACGTGTTCGCGCTCACCAGCGTCCTGGAACAGCAGGGCCTCTCGGTCCTGTACGCGGAGAACGGGCGCGAGGGCATCGAGGTGCTCGAACAGCACGACGATGTGACAGTCGTGCTGATGGACATCATGATGCCGGAGATGGACGGCTACGCGACGACGACGGCGATCCGAAGGATGCCGCAGTTCGCCGGGCTGCCGATCATCGCGCTCACCGCGAAGGCGATGAAGGGCGACCGGGAGAAGGCCATCGAGTCGGGCGCTTCCGACTACGTTACGAAGCCGGTCGATCCGGATCATCTGCTCTCTGTGATGGAGCGGTGGATGCATGGTGAGTGACCGGAAACCGGAATGTTCAGGATGAGTTGCTGACTGAGTGTGGTCGAAGCCGTGTAGAGACGCGGGATTCGGGGAACCTTCTGGTCTCCCACCGCGTTTCTGCTACGTGCACGGTGACATCGCGGTGACAGGGTGTGGCGACAGGCGGGGTGCGGCTACCATGACCGGCACAAGGACGGACGACGCAAGGGAGTCGTCCCCTGGGGTGGCGAAAGGAGCCTCCCCGAGTCCTGCGGACAGGGGCGGCCCCATGCCGGGGCGAGGAGGGCGGGCCATGGTGCAGAAGGCCAAGATCCTCCTGGTCGATGACCGGCCGGAGAATCTGCTGGCGCTGGAGGCCATCCTCTCCGCGCTCGATCAGACACTGGTACGGGCATCGTCCGGGGAGGAAGCGCTGAAGGCGCTGCTCACGGACGATTTCGCGGTCATTCTGCTGGACGTTCAGATGCCGGGAATGGACGGTTTCGAAACCGCGGCGCACATCAAGCGCCGCGAGCGGACACGGGACATCCCGATCATCTTCCTCACCGCGATCAACCACGGACCGCATCACACGTTCCGTGGCTACGCGGCGGGGGCGGTCGACTACATCTCCAAGCCGTTCGACCCCTGGGTGCTGCGCGCCAAGGTGTCGGTGTTCGTCGAGCTGTACATGAAGAACTGCCAGCTCCGGGAGCAGGCGGCGCTGCTGCGGCTCCAGCTGGAGGGCGGCGGCAAGGCCGTCGGGGACGCCAAGGAGCCCGCGGGGCTGCTCGCCGAGCTGTCGGCGCGGCTCGCCGCGGTCGAGGAGCAGGCCGAGGCGCTGTCGAAGCAGCTGGACGACGAGTCCGCGGACGCGGCGGCGGTGGCCACGGCCGCCCACCTGGAGCGCAAACTCACGGGGCTGCGCAGGGCACTTGACGCCCTGGAGCCCGGGACGGGGAGCGGAGCGCCCTCGTTGCCCTCCCAGAACTGAGACGACCGCCCCCGGAACCGGGGGCGGCCGCTCGGGCTTTGAGCGCACGTCAGTTTTCACCCCGTCAGTCCGCGACACGATCGGGTGAAGCGGTAGGCACACGTGTCCAAGGTCGGCTCCCCCGGTAACCTCAGACCCATGGCCTCACGTCCCGCAGCCAAGAAGACGCCCGCGAAGAAGACGGCGGCGCCGACCAAGGCTCCGGCGAAGAAGGCCGCTGCCAAAAAGGCCCCCGCGAAAAAGACCGCGGCCAAGAAGGCACCCGCCAGGAAGGCCCCGGCGAAGAAGCCTGCACCCAAGCAGGCACCCAATCCGACCGGGGGCCTCTACAAGCTCGTCCGGGCCCTCTGGCTCGGCCTCGCGCACAGTGTGGGGGCGATGTTCCGGGGCATAGGGCGTGGCGCGAAGGGGCTCGACCCGGCGCACCGCAAGGACGGGCTCGCGCTGCTGCTGCTCGGGATCGGGCTGATCTGCGCGGCCGGTACCTGGTCCAACCTCCAGGGCCCGGTCGGCGACCTCGTCGACATGCTGGTGACCGGCGCGTTCGGCCGCCTCGACCTGCTGGTGCCGATCCTGCTCGGAGTCATCGCCGTGCGCTTCATCCGGCACCCCGAGAAGCCCGAGGCCAACGGGAGGATCGTGATCGGCCTCTCCGCGCTCGTCATCGGCGTGCTCGGGCAGGTCCACATCGCGTGCGGCTCACCCGCGCGCGGGGACGGCATGCGCGCCATAAGGGACGCGGGCGGGCTCATCGGCTGGGCCGCCGCGACGCCGCTGAGCTTCACCATGACCCAGGTGCTCGCGGTCCCGCTGCTGGTCCTGCTGACCGTCTTCGGGCTGCTCGTGGTGACCGCGACGCCCGTCAACGCCATCCCGGAGCGTCTGCACCAGCTCGGCGTGAAGCTCGGCGTGGTGCACGAAGAGGCGTCCTTGGCCGACGCGGCCCCGGACGAGTACGACGACGAATGGCGCGAGGCCACGCCCGTGCGCTCGCGCAAGCGCGCCGCGGCCCCGGAGTCGTACGACCCGGACCGGGCCGAGGAGGAGGCGTTCGCCAAGCGGCGCAAGTCGCGGCGGTCGGTGCAGCCCGCGATGGAGCGGCCGATGGACGCGGTCGACGTGGCCGCGGCGGCCGCCGCCGCGCTCGACGGGGCCGTGCTGCACGGCATGCCGCCGTCGCCGCTCGTCGCGGATCTCACGCAGGGCGTCTCGGGCGAGGGCACCGGCGAGAACAGCGGTGAGACGTCCACAGAGGACCGTTCGGCGCCCGTGCCGGGGGCCAGGTCCAAGAAGACCCCCGCGGGCGTCAAGAAGGAGCCTGAGCCGACGCCCACGTCCCTCGGCGTGCCGGACCTCACCAAGTCCGCACCCGAGGCGAGGGGCGACATGCCGCCGCGCGCCGAGCAGCTCCAGCTCGCCGGCGACATCACGTACGCGCTGCCCTCCCTCGACCTGCTCACCCGCGGTGGCCCCGGAAAGTCGCGCAGCGCCGCCAACGACGCCGTCGTCGAGTCGCTCCAGACCGTCTTCACCGAGTTCAAGGTCGACGCGGGCGTCACGGGCTTCACGCGCGGCCCCACGGTCACGCGGTACGAGATCGAGCTCGGCCCCGCCGTGAAGGTCGAGAAGATCACGGCCCTGGCGAAGAACATCGCCTACGCCGTCGCGTCGCCTGACGTCCGGATCATCTCGCCGATCCCCGGCAAGTCCGCGGTCGGCATCGAGATCCCGAACACGGACCGCGAGATGGTCAACGTCGGCGACGTGCTGCGCCTGGCGGACGCCGCAGAGGACGAGCACCCGATGCTGGTCGCGCTCGGCAAGGACGTCGAGGGCGGCTACGTGATGGCCAACATGGCGAAGATGCCGCACATCCTGGTCGCCGGTGCCACCGGTTCCGGCAAGTCCTCGTGCATCAACTGCCTGATCACCTCGATCATGATGCGGGCGACCCCCGAGGACGTCCGGATGGTCCTCGTCGACCCCAAGCGCGTGGAGCTGACCGCGTACGAGGGGATCCCGCACCTCATCACGCCGATCATCACCAACCCCAAGAAGGCCGCCGAGGCACTTCAGTGGGTCGTGCGGGAGATGGATCTGCGCTACGACGACCTCGCGGCCTTCGGCTACCGGCACATCGACGACTTCAACCAGGCCGTCAAGGACGGCAAGCTCACCACGCCCGAGGGCAGTGAGCGGGAGCTGAAGGCGTACCCGTATCTGCTGGTGATCGTCGATGAGCTCGCCGACCTCATGATGGTCGCGCCGCGGGACGTCGAGGACTCCATCGTCCGGATCACCCAGCTCGCGCGCGCCGCCGGTATCCACCTGGTCCTCGCCACGCAGCGTCCGTCGGTCGACGTCGTCACCGGCCTCATCAAGGCGAACGTGCCCTCACGGCTCGCCTTCGCCACCTCCTCGCTCGCCGACAGCCGCGTCATCCTCGACCAGCCGGGCGCCGAGAAGCTCATCGGCAAGGGCGACGGCCTGTTCCTGCCCATGGGGGCGAACAAGCCGACCCGTATGCAGGGCGCTTTCGTCATAGAGGACGAGATCCACGCCATCGTGCAGCACTGCAAGGACCAGATGGCGCCCGTCTTCAGGGACGACGTCACGGTGGGCACCAAGCAGAAGAAGGAGATCGACGAGGACATCGGCGACGACCTGGACCTGCTGTGCTCGGCCACGGAGCTGGTCGTCTCCACGCAGTTCGGCTCGACCTCCATGCTTCAGCGCAAGCTGCGCGTGGGCTTCGCCAAGGCCGGGCGCCTCATGGACTTGATGGAGTCGAGGAGCATCGTCGGACCAAGTGAAGGTTCGAAGGCTCGTGACGTACTTGTGAAAGCCGATGAACTGGAGGGAGTGCTCGCGGTGATCCGCGGGGAGGCTCAACCGTAAGGTGATCCCCTCGAACGACGTCACCCGTACGGGCACCGGGGCAACCGTTTCCTCATCGGCTGCGTCAAGTTGAGGGGGAGACAGCCTGGTACGTCGCCGGCGGGATGGCAGGCCATTCCGATGGCGTACAAAGTCCGACCGCCCGGTTGCCTCACCCATTCACACCCCCCCTACACTGAACCTCCAGCAGGTGGCTACACGCTCGAAAGGCGCCCCCGTGTCCATCGGCAACTCCCCTGAAGACGACCGCCCTTCGGAAGACCGCATCCCGCACGCGGACGACGACCGGCCGTCGATCGGTCGTGCCCTCCAGCAGGCACGCGTCGACGCGGGTCTGTCCGTCGACGAGGTCAGCCAGTCGACCCGGGTGCGCATCCCCATCGTGCAGGCCATCGAGCAGGACGATTTCTCGCGCTGCGGCGGTGACGTGTACGCACGGGGCCACATCCGTACGCTCGCGCGTGCCGTGGGTCTCGACGCCGAGCCGCTGCTCGAGCAGTACGGCGACGAGCACGGCGGACGCCCCGCGCCGACGCCGGCCACGCCGCTGTTCGAGACCGAGCGGATCCGCTCCGAGCCGCGCAGGCCCAACTGGACGGCCGCCATGGTCGCCGCGATCGTCGCGGTCGTCGCCTTCGTCGGCTACACCGCCTTCAGCGGCGGCGACAGCGACGGCGGCCAGCAGCAGGCCGCCGAGGGGTCCACCCCGGCGACCAGCAAGCCCACGACCACGAAGCCGAGCCCCAGCACCAAGAAGCCCACGGACCCGAAGCCGGACCCGACCGACAGCGCCATCGCCGCGGCCCCGGCGGACAAGGTCACCGTGAAGGTGAACGCGTCGGACGGTCGCAGCTGGATCTCCGCCAAGGACCACAACGGGCGGATCATGTTCGACGGGCTGTTGCAGGACGGCCAGACGAAGACCTTCCAGGACAACCAGAAGATCGACCTCGTCCTCGGTGACGCGGGCGCGATCAAGCTGTTCGTGAACGGCAAGCAGATCGAGGACGAGTTCAGGTCCGGCCAGGTCGAGCGGCTGTCGTACACGAAGGGTGACCCCGAGGTCGGCTGAGCCCGGCGTTCCGGCGGTAACCCCTCGCGGCGTGGGCTGTCAGTGGGACGAAGTAGTCTTGATGCCATGCCCGAACGCCGTACCGTCGCACTTGTCACCCTTGGCTGCGCCCGTAACGAGGTGGACTCGGAGGAGCTCGCAGGCCGCTTGGAGGCGGACGGCTGGGAGCTCGTCGAGGATGCCGACGCAGCCGATGTCGCCGTCGTGAACACCTGTGGCTTCGTGGAGGCCGCGAAGAAGGACTCCGTCGACGCCCTCCTCGAAGCCAATGACCTCAAGGGTCATGGCCGGACGCGGGCGGTGGTAGCGGTCGGCTGCATGGCCGAGCGCTACGGCAAGGAGCTCGCCGAGGCGCTGCCCGAGGCCGACGGCGTGCTCGGTTTCGACGACTACGAGGACATCTCCGGCCGCCTCCAGACCATTCTGTCCGGGGGCAACGTGGAGGCGCACGCCCCGCGTGACCGCCGCAAGCTGCTGCCGATCAGCCCTGCCGAGCGCCAGGAGGCGGGCTCCGGGATCGCGCTGCCGGGGCACGCGCCGGTGGAGCCCCCTGTCGACCTGCCCGAGGGCCTCGCGCCCGCGTCCGGGCCGCGTGCCCCGCTGCGGCGCCGGCTCGGCGGCACCCCTGTGGCGTCCGTGAAGCTGGCGTCCGGGTGCGACCGGCGTTGCTCGTTCTGCGCCATCCCGTCGTTCCGCGGTTCGTTCATCTCGCGCCGCCCCAGCGACGTACTGAACGAGACGCGCTGGCTCGCAGAGCAGGGCGTCAAGGAGATCATGCTGGTCTCCGAGAACAACACGTCGTACGGCAAGGACCTGGGCGACATCCGGCTCCTGGAGTCGCTGCTGCCCGAGCTGGCCGATGTCGACGGGATCGAGCGGGTGCGGGTCAGCTACCTCCAGCCCGCCGAGATGCGTCCCGGCCTGATCGACGTGCTGACGGGGACCGAGAAGATCGCCCCGTACTTCGACCTCTCCTTCCAGCACTCGGCGCCCGGTGTGCTGCGTGCGATGCGGCGCTTCGGTGACACCGACCGCTTCCTGGAGCTGCTCGACACCATTCGGACCAAGGCGCCGCAGGCCGGTGTCCGGTCGAACTTCATCGTGGGCTTCCCCGGCGAGACCGAGGCCGACTACGCGGAGCTGGAGCGCTTCCTGAACGGCGCGCGCCTGGACGCCATCGGCGTCTTCGGCTACTCCGACGAGGAGGGCACGGAAGCGGCGACGTACGAGAACAAGCTCGACGAGGACGTCGTCGCGCAGCGTCTCGCGCGTCTGTCCCGGCTCGCCGAGCAGCTGGTGTCGCAGCGCGCCGAGGAGCGCGTGGGCGAGACCGTGCGGGTGCTCGTCGAGTCCGTCGACGAGGAGGACGGTGTCCTCGGTCGCGGTGCCCACCAGGCGCCCGAGACCGACGGGCAGGTGCGCCTCACGAGCGGCGCCGGTCTGGCGATCGGCCGTATGGTCGAAGCAAAGGTGGTCGGTACCGAAGGTGTCGACCTCGTGGCCGAGCCGCTGGAGATCGCTGAGGAGGCGGACAGATGACCGGAGTCCCGGCGTCCGCTGCGGGCGGCACCGGCAGGCCGTCGCCCGGAAGCAAGCTGGGTACTGCGGCCGTCAACCAGGCGAGCCTGTGGAACATCGCGAACATCCTGACCATGATCCGGCTCCTCCTGGTGCCGGGCTTCGTGGCGCTCATGCTGGCCGACGGCGGGTACGACCCGGCGTGGCGGGCCTGGGCGTGGGCGGCTTTCGCCGTTGCCATGATCACGGATGTTTTTGACGGGCATCTGGCGCGTTCGTACAACTTGGTCACCGATTTCGGAAAGATCGCCGACCCGATCGCCGACAAAGCGATCATGGGCGCCGCGCTGATCTGCCTCTCCTCGCTCGGTGATCTCCCCTGGTGGGTGACCGGCGTCATTCTCGGGCGCGAGCTCGGGATCACGCTGCTGCGATTCGTCGTCATTCGGTACGGGGTCATTCCGGCCAGCCGCGGCGGCAAGATAAAGACGCTGACGCAGGGCACGGCCGTCGGCATGTACATCCTCGCGCTGACCGGGCCGCTCGCGACGCTGCGCTGGTGGGTGATGGCGGCCGCCGTCGCGCTCACGGTGGTGACCGGGCTCGACTACGTGCGGCAGGCCGTCGTGCTGCGCCGCGCCGGGCTCGCCGAGTCGAAGGCTGCCGCACAGGCGTCCGCGGAGGCTGCCGAGAAGTGACGTACGAGGCGGTCGAGGCGCTGCGCCTGTTGACGGAGCGGGGGGAGACCCTCGCCGTCGCGGAGTCGCTCACCGGGGGTCTGGTGGCCGCGGAGCTCGTGGCGGTGCCGGGGGCCTCCCAGGCCTTCCGCGGCTCGGTCACGGCGTACGCGACGGAACTCAAGCACCGGGTGCTCGGCGTCGACGCCGATCTGCTCGCCGCGCACGGGCCGGTGCACCCCGAGGTCGCGCTGGCCATGGCGGTCGGCGTGCGGGACGCGCTGGGTGCGGAGTGGGGTGTCGCCACGACCGGCGTAGCGGGGCCCGAGCCGCAGGACGGACAGCCGGTCGGCACCGTCTATGTGGCGGTGGCGGGGCCCGGAGCTGATCATTCCCAGGGTGCGGCCGATTTCGCTGGTAGCCACAAAGTGGCCGCTCTGCGATTGAACGGCGATCGGACGGAAATCCGTATGGAGAGTGTACGGAGCGTACTCGGACTGCTCGTCGAAGAGCTGGTCGGAGCGCATTCCGGCGAACGTACTGGGAAAGCGCGGGCACAGGATACGGAACAGAACGGGGGGTTTTGATGTTTGCAGCCCTGAGTGAACACGACATCGCTCCCCGCACGGCCGCGGCACGAGGCGGTACGGTGGGGCGTGAAGGATGCGGCTACGCGGTCCGAGGAGGGAGCCACCGATGATTCTGCTCCGTCGCCTGCTGGGTGACGTGCTGCGTCGGCAGCGCCAGCGCCAGGGCCGTACTCTGCGCGAAGTCTCCTCGTCCGCCCGAGTTTCGCTCGGCTATCTCTCCGAGGTGGAGCGGGGGCAGAAGGAGGCTTCCTCCGAGCTGCTCTCCGCGATCTGCGACGCGCTTGACGTACGGATGTCCGAGCTGATGCGCGAGGTGAGCGATGAGCTCGCCCTCGCCGAGCTGGCCGAGTCGGCAGCAGCGGTCCCGTCGGAGCCGGTGCACGCACCGGTTCGTCCGATGCTCAATTCCGTCTCCGTGGCCGGTGTCCCGCCGGAACGCGTGACGATCAAGGCGCCTGCGGAGGCTGTGGACGTCGTAGCGGCGTAGCGCCTGCGCTCAGTGCTCTGAGCCCAGCTTGACCATGGGGAAAGCCCCGGCCGAGAGGATCGGCCGGGGCTTTCTGCTGTGCGCTTCGGGGTGCGCCGGTGAGGGCCGTGCTCGATATGCCCGTAATAGGCCATGTGTGCCATGGTTGAGGGTGATTTCGATACGGAGGTGACGTATGTACGTCGTGAAGAGTCCGCTGACCGATGCCGATCTGAAGACCGTGGGCGAGGCGTTGCAGGGTGCCCTCGTCGACCTGGTGGACCTGTCCCTCGTGGCGAAGCAGGTGCACTGGAACGTGGTCGGTCCCCGGTTCCGGTCGGTGCACCTTCAGCTCGACGAGGTCGTGGACACCGCCCGGCAGCACTCCGACACGGTGGCCGAGCGGGCCTCGACGCTGGGCGTCCCGCCGGACGGCCGAGCGAAGACGGTGGCGGACACCAGCGGCGTCGGGGTGGCCCCTGACGGCTGGGTGAAGGACACGGACGCGGTGGGGACGCTCGTGGACGCGCTCGGCGCGGTGATCGCGCGGATGCGCGCGCGGGTGGACGCGACCGGCGAGGCGGATCCCGTCAGCCAGGACATCTTCATCGGGATCACGGCGGACCTGGAGAAGCACCACTGGATGTTCCAGGCGGAGAACCGGGGCTGAGACCGGGAACTGCCCGAGAGTCCGTCCCGGCGCCCCGGGGCAGATTGACTGTGGTCGTGGTCCCGGAGGTCGTCGGGCGGAGGTGAGCGGTCGGTGGCATGGGCTGGGTGGCGGGCGCTCCGGTGGGTGCCGGCGGTCGTGTGCGGGGCGCTGTGGTGGTGGGGCGCGCTGCGGCTCGCCTTCGCGCCGGGCGCCGGAGTGTTCGAAGGGGCGCTCGTCGCCGGGGGCTGGGGGCTGAGCCTGCTGCCCGTGCACGCGCTGCCGAAGTCCCGGGCGGCCGGTGTGGCGGGAGCGCCCGGACGGCACGGCGCGCGGCGCGTGCGTACGCGGGCCGTGCACGCCGGGCGTGAGGTCGCGGGCGGAGTGCGGCGGGAGGTCACCAGGGCATGGCGACGCCTCCGTTCGGGCGGAGGATCTGGCCCGTCGTGAACGACGCGGCGTCCGAGGCGAGGTGCAGCACCGCGTGCGCGATGTCCTCCGCCTCGCCGACCCGGCCGAGCGGTGACATGCGCACCATCAGGGCTTCGGTGTGGGCCTGCGCGCTCTCGTCGTGGCGGGTCGTCATCGGCGTACGGATCCAGCCCGGCGCCACCGCGTTGACGCGGATGCCGTGCGGGCCGACCTCCGTGGCCAGCGTCTTCGTGAGCTGGACGACGGCGGCCTTCGCCGCGCCGTAGCAGAGCAGCCCGGGGCCGCCGGTGTCGACCGCGCCGGAGGCCATGGTGACGATGCTGCCGCGGGTACCGGCCGCGATCATGGTGCGGGCCGCCTCCTGGCACGCGTACAGAACGCCCTTGAAGTTGATGGCGAGGACGCGGTCCAGGTCCTCCTCGCGGGTCTCCAGGACCGGGCTGTTGTGCATGACTCCGGCGATGGCGGCCATGATGTCGAGGCCGCCGGAGGTGGTCGCCGCCGTCGCGACGGCCTCCGCGATCTGGGTGTGGTCGGACACGTCGACGGTGTGGGTGTGGGCCGTGCCGCCGCTCTCCTTGATGAGGGCCGCCGTCTCGTGCAGGCCCTGTGCGTCGCGGTCGGCGCAGTGGACGGCGGCTCCCGCCTGCGCGAGGAGCGTCGCCGACGCGCGGCCGATGCCGCTCGCCGCGCCGGTGACGAAAGCGGTGCGTCCGGTGAGGTCGTACGCGGTGACGGGCATGCTGGGACCGTACGAGGTTTTCTGACGGAGCGTCAATTGTCGTGCGGGGGTTGTATTTGGTGGTCGCGGACGGCGGCTGCGCTTGGTGGCTTTGGTGGGTGGCGGTGCGCGGCGACGGGCGTGGGTTCGGCTACGTCGTGGGGGCCGGGCCCTGCTGGCAGCGCGGGCACCAGTACGTGGGGCGTTCGCGGGAGCCGTCGCCCTGGTCGGCCGTGCGGATGGGGGTGCGGCAGCGCAGGCAGGGGCGGTGGGAGCGGCCGTAGACGTAGAGGCGTTCGTCGGGGCGGGGGCGGCCCGTGGTGATGCGGGACGGCCGGTCGCGGTTGGCCTCGAGCAGCTTCTTGGCGAGGAGCGGGAGGCGGTCCGCGGTCTCGGCGGGCAGTTCGCCGGCCGGGAGCCACGGGGTGACGCGCAGCAGGAAGCAGAGCTCGGACTTGTAGATGTTCCCGATGCCCGCGAGGTTGCGCTGGTCGAGCAGGGCCTCGCCGAGCGGACGGGCGGGGTCGCCGAGGAGGTTGCGCAGCGCGGCGTCCGGGTCCCAGTCCGGGCCGAGGAGGTCGGGGCCCAGGTGGCCGACGGCCTTGGACTCCTCGGTGGTGCGCAGCAGCTCCAGAACCGGGAGCCGGTAGCCGACCGCGGTGCGGGTCTCGGTGCCGAGGATCGCGCGGATCTGGTGGGACGGACCGCCGCGCCAGCGCTCGCCCGGCGCGTAGATCTTCCACGCGCCGTCCATCCTCAGGTGCGAGTGCAGGGTGAGGCCGCCCTCGATCCGGGTCAGCAGATGCTTGCCGCGCGGGGTGACGTCCAGGACGGTGCGCCCGGTGAGGTCCGCTGTGGCGTACCGCGGGACACGCAGGTCCGAGCGGGTCAGTACCTGGCCCGCGAGGGCGCCGTGCAGCCGCTTCGCCACCTGCGCGACCGTGTCTCCTTCGGGCATGGCGTCCAGCGTAGGGCGGTGTGGAGGCGTTCGCTGCGGGCCGGGGCGCCGACCGGTGTCCTCAGGCGGCGCGGCGAGGTGGGAAGGGCGGCCTCACGCGCGCAGGCGCAGGCCGCGCGGTGTCGCGTGGAATCCGGCTCCTTCCAGGAGAGAGGCGTACGGGGAGCTGAGCGCGGGTTCCGCGTTGACGCGCTCGACCGTGATGGTGCCGAGGGCGCCGGAGCGGGCCGCCTCGGCGAGCGCCTGCGCGGCGGCGGGCATGCGGGGGTCCTCCGCGAGCTGGGCGGGGGTGAGGGCGGGGCTGGAGGTGCGCGCTTCGGTCGCGGTGCCAGCCGCATTCGAAGCCGTCGCGGCGCGGGCCGGGTCCGAAGCGGTGTGGGCCGGGTCGGACGCGGACCAGGCCAGGAGGGTCTTGCCGCCACGCTCCATGTAGAGCGTCAGTTCGCCGTCGACCAGGACCACCAGGGAGCCCGCCTTGCGGCCCGGCTTGTGCCCCGGCTTCTGGCCCGCGCCGGTGGGAGGCTCGGGCCAGGGCAGAGCGGCCCCGTACGCGTTGGCCGGGTCGGCCGCAGCCAGGACGAGGGCGCGGGGCGCGGCGGTCCTGCCCTTGCCGGCGGGGGCATCGACCGGGGCGTACGGATCCGGGGGTGCGGCGCCGCGCTCCTGCGCGTTCGCCGCCGCGCGCAGGCGGTCCACGGCGCCGTCCATCGCGAACTGGGCCGCGCCGAGCCCCTCCACCACGTAGCCGCGCCGTGCCTGTCCGCTCTCCTCGAAGACGGACAGGACCCGGTACGTCGCCGAGAAGCCGCCCTCGACGCCTTCGGCGGCCACCGCGCCACGGGTGACCACTCCATGCCGGTCGAGGAGGGTGCGGGCCAGGGTGTGGGCGCGCACGGTCGGATCGGGCTCCAGGGCGGGCAGCAGCGACCAGCGCCCCGCGACCGTGGGCGGGCCGGTGCGTGATGTGGGCCGGGCGCCCGCGGTGAGGCCTCCGTAGCGGCCGCGCGGCACGGCTCTGCGGGCGCGGTGCGCGGTGGAGCCCGCGGTGCGGCCGGAGCCGAGCACCGCGCGCATCGGGGCCAGCGTGTCGTTCGTGAGGCGGCCCGACCAGGCCAGCTCCCAGAGGGCGTCGGCCAGTTGGGGATCGGTGAACTCGAAGGGTGCGCCTCCCTGGCCGTCGAGGCCTTGAGCGAGAGGGGTGGCCCGGACCCGGTCGGCGATCTGGCGGAAGAACAGGCCGTAGCCGCCGGAGAGCGCGTCCAGGACCGCCTGGTGGAGCGGCGTGAGCTCCAAGGGGTGCGGGGGCGGGAGGAGCAGCGGGGCCGTGTCGGCGAGGTAGAGGCTGACCCAGCCGTCCTTGCCGGGCAGCGAGCCCGCACCGGCCCACAGGACCTCGCCGGATGCCGTGAGTTCGTCGAGGAGCGCGGGCGCGTAACCGGAGACGCGTGAGGGCAGGACGAGCTTCTCCAGGGCGGAGGCCGGGACCGAGGCGCCCTGGAGCTGTTCGACCGCCCGGACCAGACCGTCGACCCCGCGCAGCCCGTGCCCGCCCACGTGCTGCCACTGCGGAAGGAACTGGGCGAGCGCCGCCGGCGGCACCGGCTCCAGCTCATGGCGCAGCGCGGCCAGAGAGCGGCGGCGCAGCCTGCGCAGCACCGTGGCATCGCACCACTCCTGGCCGATGCCCGCAGGGTGGAACTCGCCCTGGACGACACGGCCCTGGGCGGCCAGGCGCTGGAGCGCGCCCTCCGTCACCGCGGCGCCGAGACCGAAGCGGGCCGCCGCCTGGGTGGAGGTGAACGGGCCGTGGGTGCGGGCGTAGCGGGCCAGGAGGTCGCCGAGCGGGTCCTTGACCGGCTCCGTGAAGGCCTCGGGGACGCCGACCGGCAGAGCCGTCCCGAGGGCGTCGCGCAGGCGGCCCGCGTCCTCGATCGCCGCCCAGTGCTCGGTGCCCGCGATCCGCACGCGGATGGCGCGCCGGGCGCCCGCCAGGCTCTCGGCCCAGCCGGGCTCGGCGCCCCGCTCGGCCAACTCCTCGTCCGTGAGCGGCCCGAGGAGGCGCAGCAGGTCCGCGACGCCTTCCTCGTCCTTGACGCGACGGTCCTCCGTGCGCCACTGAAGCTCCTGCTCCAGGTCGGTGAGGACCTCCGCGTCGAGCAGCTCGCGCAGCTCTGCCTGGCCGAGGAGTTCGGCGAGCAGCCGGGAGTCCAGGGACAGCGCGGCCGCGCGGCGCTCGGCCAGCGGTGAGTCGCCCTCGTACAGGAACTGCGCCACGTAACCGAACAGCAGCGAGCGGGCGAAGGGGGAGGCCTCCGGGGTGGTGACCTCGACGAGGCGGACCTTGCGGGACTCGATGTCGCCCATCAGCTCGGCGAGGCCCGGTACGTCGAAGACGTCCTGGAGGCACTCGCGGATCGCCTCCAGGACGATGGGGAACGAGCCGAACTCGCTCGCCACCTGGAGCAGTTGGGAGGCGCGCTGGCGCTGCTGCCACAGCGGGGTGCGCTTGCCGGGGTTGCGGCGGGGCAGCAGCAGCGCGCGGGCGGCGCACTCGCGAAAGCGCGAGGCGAACAGGGCGGAGCCGCCCACCTGGTCGGTGACGATCTGGTCCACGTCACCCTTGTCGAAGGCGACGTCGGCCGCACCGATGGGGGCCTGCTCGTCGTCGTACTCCATGCCCGGCTTGGCGGGTTCCTGGTCGAGGAGGTCCAGGCCCATCAGGTCGGCGTCCGGGAGGCGCAGCACGATGCCGTCGTCGGCGTGCATCACCTGGGCGTCCATGCCGTACTTCTCGCTGAGCCGGGCGCCGAGGGCGAGCGCCCACGGAGCGTGCACCTGGGCGCCGAACGGGGAGTGGACCACGACCCGCCAGTCGCCCAGCTCGTCGCGGAACCGCTCGACCACGATCGTGCGGTCGTCGGGGATGTGGCCGCAGGCCTCGCGCTGCTCCGCGAGGTACGACAGGACGTTGTTCGCGGCCCACTCGTCGAGCCCCGCCGCGGTGAGACGCACGCGCGCGTCGTCGGGCTTCTGGGAGCCGACCTCGCGCAGGAACGCGCCCAGCGCCCGGCCCAGTTCGAGCGGGCGGCCCAGTTGGTCGCCCTTCCAGAAGGGTAGGCGGCCGGGGACTCCGGGGGCGGGCGAGACGAGGACGCGGTCGCGCGTGATGTCCTCGATGCGCCAGGAGCTGGTGCCGAGCGTGAAGACGTCCCCGACCCGGGACTCGTAGACCATCTCCTCGTCGAGCTCGCCGACGCGGCCGCCACCCTTCTTGGGGTCGGCTCCCGCGAGGAAGACGCCGAAGAGGCCGCGGTCGGGGATCGTGCCTCCGGAGGTGACGGCGAGGCGCTGCGCTCCGGGGCGGCCCGTGACGGTGCCGGCCACACGGTCCCAGACGACGCGCGGGCGCAGCTCGGCGAAGGCGTCGGAGGGGTAGCGGCCCGCCAGCATGTCGAGCACGCCCGTGAACGCCGACTCCGGCAGTGAGGCGAACGGGGCGGCGCGGCGGACCAGCGTCAGCAGATCGTCGACCTGCCAGGTGTCCAGGGCCGTCATCGCGACCAGCTGCTGGGCGAGCACGTCCAGCGGGTTCGCCGGCAGGCGCAGGGACTCGATGGCGCCGGACCGCATGCGCTCGGTCACCACCGCCGACTGCACCAGGTCACCGCGGTACTTCGGGAACACGACCCCCGTGGAGACCGCGCCCACCTGGTGGCCCGCACGGCCCACGCGCTGCAAGCCGGACGCGACGGACGGTGGCGACTCCACCTGCACGACGAGGTCGACCGCGCCCATGTCGATGCCCAGCTCCAGGCTCGAGGTGGCGACCACGGCGGGAAGCCGGCCCGCCTTCAGGTCCTCCTCGACGAGGGCACGCTGCTCCTTGGAGACCGAGCCGTGGTGGGCCCGCGCGATGACCGGGGGAGCACCCTTGGCGGCGCCCGATTCCGCCATCAGCTCGGCCGGGGAGTGGTCCTCGGGAAGGGGCTCGCCGGTGGCGCGCTCGTAGGCGATCTCATTCAGGCGGTTGCACAGGCGCTCGGCCAGGCGGCGGGAGTTGGCGAACACGATCGTCGAGCGGTGGGCCTCGATCAGGTCCGTGATCCGCTCCTCCACGGAGGGCCAGATCGAGGGGCGCTCGGCTCCCTGGTCGGAATCGGCCACCGGGGAGCCGCCGAGCTCGCCCAGATCCTCCACGGGGACGACCACCGACAGGTCGAACTCCTTGCCCGACGGGGGTTGGACGACCTCCACCCTGCGCTGAGGCGAGAGATAGCGCGCCACCTCGTCCACCGGCCGCACCGTCGCGGACAGGCCGATGCGGCGGGCCGGGCGCGGCAGCAGCTCGTCCAGCCGCTCCAGGGAGAGAGCCAGGTGGGCGCCGCGCTTGGTGCCCGCCACCGCGTGCACCTCGTCCAGGATCACCGTGTCGATGCCCGCCAGCGCGTCGCGCGTGGCCGACGTCAGCATCAGGAACAACGACTCTGGTGTGGTGATGAGGATGTCCGGCGGGCGCGTGGCCAGTGCGCGGCGCTCGGCGGGCGGGGTGTCGCCGGAGCGGATGCCGACCTTCACCTCGGGCTCGGGCAGGCCGAGGCGGACGGCCTCCTGACGGATTCCGGTCAGCGGGCTGCGCAGATTGCGCTCCACGTCCACCGCGAGGGCCTTCAGCGGCGACACGTACAGGACCCGGCAGCGCTTCTTCGGGTCGGCCGGCGGTGGTGTCGACGCGAGCTGGTCGAGCGCGGCGAGGAACGCGGCGAGTGTCTTGCCCGAGCCGGTCGGCGCGACGACCAGCACGTCCGAGCCTTCGCCGATCGCCTTCCACGCACCGGCCTGCGCGGCTGTGGGCGCGGAGAAGGCCCCCGTGAACCAACCGCGGGTCGCGGGGGAGAAGCCACTGAGGGCCTGCGAGGCGCTGTGGGCCCCTTGCCTGGACCTGACCATGCCCCCATCCTGCACCCCACCACTGACAATGGCGGTGACCTGCACAAACGGGTGGTTCGTCGCGAGGGCCTGACGCAGAATGGGGCCATGGCACGGACAGCGGGGAAGGGCGAATGGGCGCGGCACTGGCGCTATGAGCGGCTGCCGGGGCTGGACCTGCTGCGGGCCCGCTACGTCCGGCACACCTTCCCGCGCCACAGCCACGACGGCTTCGTGATCGGCGCGGTCACGCGTGGGGTCGAGGCCATCGGTCTGCCCGACGGGACCTTGAACGCGGGCCCAGGGACCGTCGTCATGCTCAATCCGGAGGTGGCGCACACGGCGCGGGCGGGCGGCCCCGACGGCTGGGCGTACGCCACGCTCTACCCCTCCGCCCAGGTCATCGCCGAGATCGCCGCGGAGACCGGCACCGGGCGCGGCACCACCGTCTTCGGCGAGCAGATCGTCACCGATCCGCAGGCCTCGCAGATGGTCAACGAGGTGCACAGGGCGGCGGAGCAGGGCAACGCGCTGGCGGCCGACAGCCTCCTCAGGGTCGTGCTCGCCCGCTTGCTGCGCGCCCACGGAACCTCGCTCGCGGCACGGCCCAGGCGGTCCGCAGGGGCCACGGCCGCCGACCGCGCACGTGAAGTCCTCGAAGAGCGGCTGGCGGACCCGCCGTCCCTGGAAGCCCTCGCGGACGAGCTCGGCACCAGCCCCTTCGCGCTGCTGCGCGCCTTCCGCGACACGTACGGGATGCCGCCGCACACCTGGCTCACCAACGCGCGCGTACGCGTGGCGCGGCGGCTCCTCGAGGCGGGGACGGCGCCCGCCGACGCCGCCGTGGCCCTCGGCTTCACCGACCAGCCGCACCTGAACCGGCACTTCACCCGGATCGTCGGGGTGCCGCCGGGCGCGTACCAGCGCGAGCGCAAGAACGTACAAGAACAGGACGCGGGCCTCCTCGTACCGTGCGAGGCGTGGCAGACAAGACGACATCCACAGACATACGCCCAGCACAGGCCGACCTTCCTGAGCCCGAGCGGACGGACCGGCTCCTGCTCGACTCCGAGTGCGGCTCCGGATCCGAGCAGGCGGGCGCGGTAGGCAAGCCCGACGCCGCCGTCGTCCGTGACGCGCTCGGTGTCGGCGTCGCGGTGGGCCTTTCCGGGTTCGCCTTCGGAGTGACCTCGGCGGGGAGCGGGCTCAGCGTGCTGCAGACCTGCGCGCTCAGCCTCCTGGTCTTCACGGGGGCGTCGCAGTTCGCGCTCGTCGGGGCGCTCGCGGCCGGCGGCAACCCGCTCACCGCCGCCGCGGGGGCGTTCTTCCTGGGCGTGCGCAACGCGTTCTACGGGCTGCGCCTGTCCCAGCTGCTCGCCCTCCCGCGCGCGGTGCGGCCGTTCGCCGCGCACTGGGTCATCGACGAGACGTCGGCCGTGGCCCTGGCACAGCCGACGCGACGCAGCGTGCGGCTCGGCTTCACCGTCACCGGGCTGACCCTGTACGTGCTGTGGAACCTCACCACGCTGCTCGGCGCCCTGGGCGCCTCGGCCATCGGCGACACCGACGCGTGGGGGCTCGACGCGGCCGGACCCGCGGTGTTCCTGGCGCTGCTCGCTCCGATGCTGAAGACGACCACGGAGCGGGCCGTCGCGGGCCTCGCCGTGCTGCTGGGCCTCGGCCTGCTTCCTGTGCTGCCGGCCGGGGTGCCGGTGCTCGTCGCTGCTCTGGCGGCCCCGGCCGCGCTCTACGTAGAGGGACGCCGCCGCGCCGCGGCGTCCGACGCACCACAAGGAGAAGACCGTTGAACGTCTGGATCGCCATCGCGGTCACCGCGGTCGGCTGCTACGCAGTGAAACTGATCGGTCTGCTGGTGCCCGCGGGAGCCCTGGAACGACCCGTGGTGAAACGTCTTTCGGCGCTGCTCCCGGTGGCTCTGCTGGCCGCCCTCACGGCCCAGCAGACGTTCGCGGACGGGCGTGTTCTGGTCCTCGACGAGAGGGTGGCCGGGGTCGCCGCGGCCGCCGTCGCGCTCGTGCTGAGGGCGCCGTTCCTGGTGGTGATCGCGGCGGCCGTGGTGGTCACAGCGGGCCTACGGGCGTTTACGGGGTGACCTGGTGCGCGCGGAGGGCGGCCGGGGTCTCCGGGACGCCGAGCCGCCCTGCCGTGCGCTCGGGGCGGCAGAAGGCGGCCGCCAGGACACCGCCCGTCACCAGGAGGCCCGCGGTCAGCAGCCAACCGTGTTCATAGCCGGCCGACACCGTGGCGGCCCCGTCCACCAACCGCCCCAGGACGAGCGGCGAGACGATGCCACCGAGGGCGTACACGCACGTCAATACGCCCAGGACCGTGCCTCGTTGGATCGGGGGCGCGATACGGGAGCAGGCCGTCACCGCGACCGTGAGCATCACCATGGCGAGCGCCATCGGCCCCAGCATCATCGGTACCTTCACGGCGTGCGATGCGGAGAGGCCGAACAGCGCGGTCGCGCAGCCCGAGAGTGCGACAAGGAGGCCCGCTCCCGCGCCCACCGGGAGGCGGGGCGGCGTGCCCTTCAGGGCCGAGCGTCTCGCCAGCAGGCCGTGTGCCAGGAGGATGACTCCGTGAGCGACGGCACCCGCGCCGACCATGGTGCCGGCCTGGTGCAGGTCCCAGCCCATGACCGTCTCCATGTAGTCCGGCGCCCAGGTCAGCGTCGCGCTCATCGACCAGTACGCGGCGAAGGACCCGAAGGCCGCGGTCAGGAACGTGGGTGACAACAGGATGCGGCGCAGCGGCACCGTGAGGCTGTCCTGTGGCGCCTCTCCCGCGTCTTTGCCGACACTTGGGGCCAGCGGACCCTCCTTGCCCCACACGAGCCACAGCGCCGCCCAGACGAGGCCGACAAGACCCACGGCGCCGAACGACCAGCGCCAGCCCCAGTGGGTGATCACCCAGCTCAGCGCGGGCGCCGCCACCGCGACCCCGGCCGCGGCGCCGACGAGCAGCAGCGCGGTCGGCAGCGCCCGCTCACGCTGCGGGAACCAGCCGTGCACGTGATGCATCGCGACCGGGGCCGCCGGCCCCTCGGCGGCGCCCAGGAGGACGCGCGTGACCACCAGCGCGCCGAAGCCCGCCGCACTCCACAGCATCGGCAACTGCGCCGCCGACCACAGCAGGGCGAGCCCCAGGAGCAACGGCGTCGTGCGCACCCGCTTCGTGAGCGCCGATACGCCGAGGGCCGCCACCGAGAACAGTGCGAAGAACGCCGACTGCGCGGTGCCGAACTCCTGGCGGCTGACACCGAAGTCCGCCCGGATCTCGGGGCCCGCGAGCCCCAGGACCGCCTTGTCCGCGAAGTTCACGACCATGAAGGCGAGCAGCAGCCATGTGGTGCGCCATGCGCCGCGCATCAGCAGCAGCCGTCCTCGTCGTCGACCACGCCGACGCTGATCGAGCCCCCGGCCCGCTTGCGGCCCTCGGGGGAGCGCGTCAGCTCCGTGGCCACGTCCGTGCCCTCGGCCACCGCGGCGGACTCGGCGGCCGCCCAGGAGAAGACCCCGCGTGCCATGGTCGAGGGCTCCTTGCCCGCCCGCCGCGCGTACACCTCGGCACGCGTGCGTGCCACGTCGCGATCCGTGGGAGCTGCCAGGGCCGCCGTCTCCGCCAGATGCGAGGCGAGCCGTGTGTCGCCCGCGGCGAGCAGCTCCCGTGCCCGCTCGGCCAGCGCCGCTGCCCCGCCCGCCGCGCGCGCGTACTCGGCCGCGACGGCCGCCTCGGGGGCAGGCTTGAGGTGGGCCGGGTTCTGGTCGTACCAGCCGCCCCACAGACGCCACAGGTTGCGCACGACGAACTCGGGCTCGTCATAGGCGGGGTGGAGGTACGGGCGGGACAGGAGCTCTTCGGGGACCTTCACCTCGTGGATGACCGTGTCGAGCCGGTGCCCCGCGTTCATCAGCTCCCGCGTCTGCTCGCAGAGCGACTCCAGGAAGCGCGCGGTGTCGTCCAGGGCGCGGTTCACGCGTTCGACGCCCATGATGGGCACGCCGTGCCCCGGCAGCAGCAGCTCCGCGCCGAGCTCCTGCATGGAGCGCAGGGCCCGCGCCCAGTCCTCTGGGTAGCGCTGCACCTTTTGCGGGTTGCCCGCGTTCGGCGTGTTCCAGATGAACAGGTCCCCCGTGCACAGGGCCTTGAGTTCCGGCACCCATACGTAGGTGTGGTCGTCGGTCTCCCCGCGCGCGTGGACGAGCTCGAAGGTCAGCTCGCCGCGGCGGAACGTCAGCCGGTCCCGGTAGACGGTGTCCGGGTAGCGGTACGCGGTGGGCCACTCCAGGGAGGGCACGCCGAACTGGCGACGGTTGATCCACGAGTTGTATCCGGCGGTCCGGATGTAGCGGTCGAAGCGGGCGGACACGGCCTCGTGCGCCACCACCTCGGGGCGTGCGGTGCCGGTGTTCTCCGCCTCCTTGTCGAAGGGGAACACTCCGAAGACGTGATCCACGTGCCCGTGTGTGTACACCACGGAGCGCACCGGGCCCGCCCCGAACCCCTTGACCGCCGTGTGCAGTCGCGCCGCCGTACGGAAGTCGCCCGAATCGACGAGCACCGCACCGTCACCGGTGTCGAAGGCGGTCACGTTGGCGAAGGCGGGGAAGAAGCCCACCCGCGGGCTCAGTCGCACCAGTTCCTCCCCCGTGTAGGCGCCCGAGAGATGCGGGAGCAGCGTCTCCGTCCCCTCCCAGACCCGGTCCGCGTAGGCGGCGTAGTCCACCGGCTTCCGTGCTGCCGTCTCCGGTGCGGTGTTGTGCTCGGTCATGGGTGCGGTTCCTCCGGGTGGGGTTCGTTTCCTGGGCCGCCTCCGAGTCAAGGCGCACGGAGAAGCCCGGAACAGCGTTCGGCGTCACATCCCGACCGCCCCGGTGCTGTGACGCGTCACAATGGGGCGCTCAGCAGCCGACGTCGGTGGAGGGCCCGTGTCGTTGTCCCCGGAAGCACGTTCTCTCGCCGCGCGCTGCGAGCCGCGCGTCAACGAACTGGCGCGGCGCATGGCAAGGGAGGCCTTCGAGGAACTCCCCGGCTACGCGGAGCTGCCGGACGATGTGAAGGACCTGGAGATCGCGGCGACCGCGCGGTACGGCGTGCGGCTGTTCCTGCGCCACGTCGACGACCCGGACGCCCGACGGCCCGGAAGCCACCAGCTGTTCCGCGAGAGGGCCGCTCAGCGGGCCGAGGAGGGCATGCCGCTGCACCTCCTGCTGCGCACGCACGCCCTTGGCTCCTACGTCCTGTGGCGGGCGCTGCGCGAGGCGGCGGGGCCCGGGGACGAGGCGGCCCTCGTCGAACTCGTGGACCTCCTGCTGCGGGCTCAGCCGGACGTCGTCGGGGCGGTCGCCGAGACGTACCTGGACGAGCGGTCCGCGCTGGAGGCCGAACGGCACGCGCAGCAGCGGTCGTTGGTGCGAGGGCTGCTCGACGGGATGGTTCCGCCCGGACACGTGCTCCTCGACCAGCTCCGGCTGACGGGGCCCGCCCATGTGCTCGCACTCGGGACGGACGCCGCTCCCTCGGAGGGGCCCGTCGCGGTGCGCCGCCGGCTGCGCCGGTTGCAGCGCGTCCTGGACCGGACCTTCGGTGCGACCGTGCTCACCCTCCTGGACGGTGACGGAGGACGGGTCGTCGTCCCGAAGGACCTCCCTCCGCCCGACGACCTGCCGCACCACCTGAGCCGGGCGGGCGGCCTGCCCGTACGGGTGGCCGCGGTGCGGGCGGACGGCCCCGAGTCCATCCCCGAAGCGGCCCGCACGGCGACCGAGATCCTGCGCATCACGCGCGCGTGCGGCCTGCCACCGGGTCTGCACCGCCTCGACGACGTGCTCCTCGAGTACCACCTCTCGCGGCGCAACGAGAGCAGCCACCTCATCGCCGCGCTCCTCGACCCGGTCGCCGAGCGGCCGGAGCTCCTGGAGACGCTCCGCACGCATCTGACCCACCAACAGGACCGCAGGGCCACCGCCGACGTGCTCGGGCTGCACCCGAACACGGTCGACAACCGGCTGGCGAAGATCGCCGAGTGGACCGGCATCGAACTGTCGTCACCCCGTGGCACGGCTCTGGCCATCGCGGCGCTGCTCCTGCGCGACGCGGACCACTGAGCGGGAACGGGGCACTACGGAAGAGCGCGGCGCGACAACAGCGGAACTACAGCGGCGCTGAGGGACGAGAGGCACCAGCGGCGGGCACCAGCGGCGCTAAAGAAGACGCCCGTAGGCGCGCAGCGTGCGCAGTGCGTCGATGGTCACCATGGGGCGTGCCTCCATGGAGATCGCCGGCGCCCACTGCTGCCAATTGATCGGCCAACCACCGTCCTCCTGCTGCTCGCTCACCAGGTGGTCGAGCGACCGGGCCATCTCCTCGTCGGTGAACCAGGAGCGGGCCAGCGATTCGGGAACCTTGGCGAAGTCGTACGGGAAGTGGTGCTCGTCCGGCCCGTAGCCGGGCGCCACCGGATAGTCCTCCCTGCGCTCCGGATCGAGCACCGCGAGCCGCTGCTCGCGCACGAGACGGCCGAGCCGGTCGGCTGCGACCCGCGCGCGCGAGCGGTCGGGTGCGCTGTCCAGGAAGGCGACCGCGGCCTGGACCTCGTACGGGTGGGATGTCTTCAGGGACTCGACGGACGACCAGCAGAAGTCGGTGGCCCGGAACAGCCAGGCGTTCCACACCTCGTTGCGGTGCAGCAGTCCGACGACGGGGCCGGTGGCCAGCAGCTCGCTCGGCGGGTCGTCCACCACCGGGACGAACGGGGCACAGGGGTAGCCGCGTTGGCTGGGATGCACCGCAGGAAGCGCGCCTTCCGGGGTGGAGACGGCGGTCAGGTAGCGGCACACGCGCTCCACGCGCTGCCCCGAGCACCGGCCGATCGAGTCGAGGACCCGCAGCGCGTGTCCGGTGTGCAGGGGCTGGCTCACCGGGCCGCGCAGGTCCGGTTCGAGAGCGTGTCCATAGCCCTCGTCCTCGTTGCGGTACGCGGTCAGCGCCGTCTCGACGGCGTCGGCCGCCGCGGGGGAGCCGCCCAAGAAGTGATAGGCGAAGCGGCGCTGTTCAAGGACTCGTGCGGTCAGCCAGATGAATGTCTCGGCACGGGACAGCGGGGAGCGTGCCGGGGGCGACGGGGGGAGTGGGGAAGCTCCGGATTCGGCCATGCACCGACCGTAGGACGGAAAGCGTTCTCGACGAGCCTCCCGGGCACGGCTGCACTCTCAGGGGCGGGATACTGGACGCATGCGGTTGACGGTCTTCTGGCAGCGAATGACGGATCACTTCGGATCCGGTTACGCCGACACGTTCGCGCGTGATCATGTGATGGCGGGGCTCGGTGGGCGAACGGTCCACCAGGCGCTCGACGCGGGCTGGGATGCCAAGGACGTCTGGCGTGTCGTGTGCACAACGATGGACGTACCGGATGGGAAGCGCTGAAGAGTGACGGAACGGGGGCGGCCGACGATTGTCGGCGGCGTGGGCGAGACTGACAGCGTGGCACCGACAGACGAAACCTCCCAGGTGGCGGACGACGCCGCGCCGCCCGGCACCACGCCGCCCGAGCGGCCGCCGGGCTCCGCGCCGACTCCGCGCGCGGGGATGCCGCGTTGGCTGCCGCGCGCCATGGTGCTCGCTCTGGCCCTCATCGCCTGCTTCCAGCTGGGCTACTGGGCCTTCCACCAGCTGATCGGGCTGTTGATCAACGTGCTGATCGCGTTCTTCCTGGCGCTCGCCGTGGAGCCCGCGGTCAGCAGGATGGCGGCGCGCGGCCTGCGCAGGGGCTTCGCCACCTTCCTGGTGTTCCTCGCGGTGACGGCCGTGAGCGCGGGCTTCGTCGTGCTGCTCGGGTCGATGCTCGCGGGCCAGATCGTGGACATGTTCGACGACTTCCCGAAGTACCTCGACCAGCTCATCAGCTGGGTCAACGCCACGTTCCACACGGACCTCAACAGGGTCGAGGTGCAGGACAGCCTGCTGCACTCGGACTGGCTCCAGAAGTACGTCCAGAACAGTGCCACCGGCGTCCTGGACGTCTCCACGCAGGTGCTCGGCGGGCTGTTCCAGCTCCTGACCGTCCTGCTGTTCTCCTTCTACTTCGCCGCCGACGGCCCGCGCCTGCGGCGTGCGCTGTGCTCGGTCCTGCCGCCCGCCAAGCAGGCCGAGGTGCTGCGCGCCTGGGAGATCGCCGTCGACAAGACCGGCGGGTATCTCTACTCGCGCGGCCTCATGGCGCTCATCTCGGGGATCGCGCACTACATCCTGCTCGCGGCGTTCGACGTCCCGTACGCGCCCGTGCTCGCCGTGTGGGTGGGGCTCGTCTCGCAGTTCATCCCGACCATCGGCACATATCTGGCGGGCGCCCTGCCGATGCTGATCGCCTTCACGGTGAACCCCTGGTACGCGCTGTGGGTGTTCGTCTTCGTGGTCGTGTACCAGCAGTTCGAGAACTATGTGCTGCAACCGAAGCTGACCGCGAAGACCGTGGACATCCATCCGGCGGTCGCCTTCGGTTCGGTCATCGCGGGCACCGCGCTCCTGGGGGCCGTCGGAGCCCTGATCTCGATTCCCGCCGTCGCGACGCTTCAGGCGTTCCTGGGGGCGTACGTGAAGCGCTACGACGTCACCGACGACCCGCGCGTGCACGGGCACCGCAGACGAGGGGCATCGGTCTGGGTGCGGATGCGACGCGTCGTGAAAGAGCCGGATTCCGGGGAGCGGTAGCCCGCTTCAGTACGTGAGGGCCGCCCACAGCGCGGACGCGAGTACGGCGGCCGCGTAGCAGCCGACCGCCGCGTACATGACGCGCAGTTTGCGGCGTTCGCTCCAGGCCGTGCGGGACATCAACCAGGCCAGGGCCGGGAGCACCAGCACGGCGTGCAGGCCGACACCGTGCAGCGGCTTGAGTGGGGCCGTCGAGTGGTAGGCCGCTTCCTGGTGGCCGGTCCGCGCCAGGAGGACACCGCGCGCGATCATCGCCGCGCCGGACGCGAGGGCCACCAGGAGGACGGCGAAGCCGGTGCGCACGGCGAGAGCCATCCCGGTGGGGCCGCCCGGGCTGTTCCTGAAGGACACCACGGCGAAGCACGTCAGCAGTGCCACCAGGATGCCGCCGCCCACCGCGAGGGACATGGAGACGGCGCTGTCGAACGCGGTCTCCATGTCGAGGTGCGACGGCACCTTGCGCCATGCCTGAAGCGTGATGCCGGCGACCTCCAGGACGCAGTCCGCGGCGAACACCACGAGCAGGGCGGTGCGCAGCCGGGCGCCGACCTTGAGGTACGAGGTCACCCACGTGACGGCCATGAGTGTCAGGCCGAAGGAGAGCCCGAAGGTGATGGGCTTGTGCCAGGAGACCGGCCCGTTCCAGGGGCCGCCGTCGACTCCGAGGACGACGAGGTGCACGAGGCCGGACGCGACCAGGGCGGCGCCGGTCGCGTGGCAAAGGCGCTCGGCTGGGCGGCGGATCGGGGCTCGGTTCGCATGGGTGGCCATGGGCACAAGGCTCGTCACACGGGCCCCTGTGGTCGTCGTCCGGCCGAAGACACCCGCCGTACGACGCGGGGAGTACGCCTGGGTCAGCGCGCGGCCGACGCGACAAGGCGGCGCAGCGAGGCGTGTCCGGGCGGCCCCCAGGAGGGCTTGCCGCCGGGGCGGCCGTGGTCTCCGGCGTGCCCGATGAGGATGCAGACCAGGGCCTTGATCACGGCCCAGCCGCGGGCACGGCGCAGGGTGGCGGCGTCGGAGGCCGGCCGGTAGACGCTGTGGAAGCGCTCGGTGGCGCCCTCCGGCAGCAGCAGCCAAGCGGCGGCGATGTCGCAGGCCGGATCGCCCGCGCAGAGGTCCCCGAAGTCGATCACACCGCAGAACGTGCCGGCCGAGGTGAGGACGTTGGCCGGGTGCAGGTCGGCGTGGAGCCACAGCGGCGGCCCCGACCACTCCGGCGCACCGGCGGCGTCGTCCCAGACCGCGCGAACCGCGTCCGGGTCGGGGATCAGGCCGCGCTCGGTGGCCTCCTCGAGTTGCTGGGCGAAGCCCTCGGCATGCTCGCTCAGCGGGCCCCCGCGCCCGCGGTCGCGGCCGTCCGGCGCCCCTTCGGGGGCCGGACGGTGGAGAGCGGTCAGGAAGGCGGCCAAGGCGTCGGCCGAGCCGGCGGAGGTGACAGGGGCCCGGTCGGCAGGGGTGCCCGGCACCCAGGTGGTGACGATCCAGGGGCGGGGAAACCGCTCGGAGGGCTCACCGAGGCGCTGGGGGACAGGGACGGGCAGGGGGAGATCCGCGGCGAGAGAAGGCAGCCAGGCGTGCTCCTTGCGCAGCAGGGCGTCCGCCGAGTCGGTGGCCCAGGGCAGCCGGACGGCGAGGTCCTCACCGAGCCGCCACAGCTGGTTGTCCCAGCCGCGGGCGCCGAGTCTCACGGGGCGGTCGGCCAGGTCGGGGTGCTGTTCGTGGAGCAGCTCCTGGACCAGTTCTGCGGTGATCTCGGTCGCTGTGTGGGTCATGCGGAGTCACGGTAGCCGAGGCGCGCCGACCCGCGTGGCGCGCTTGACACCAAAATCGAACATCCATTCTTATGGAATGTCCAGAGCCACTTTTCCCAGTGTTTCCAAGGGATTCGGGGAGGGTGGCCGGGCGAGGAGCCTCGAGTTATCCACAGGCGAGACAGGCGTCGAGGCCGATTGTCAGTGGCAGGCGTTAGCGTCTTTGGCGTGAAGCGATCGACTCAAGCAAACCGGGTGGAACCCATGGCAGGAACCGACCGCGAGAAGGCGCTCGACGCCGCGCTCGCGCAGATTGAACGGCAATTCGGCAAGGGCGCAGTGATGCGCATGGGCGAGCGGCCGAATGAGCCCATCGAGGTCATCCCCACCGGGTCGACCGCGCTCGACGTCGCGCTCGGCGTCGGCGGCATTCCGCGTGGCCGAGTGGTGGAGGTGTACGGGCCGGAGTCCTCCGGTAAGACGACCCTGACCCTGCACGCCGTGGCCAACGCGCAGAAGGCCGGCGGCCAGGTGGCCTTCGTGGACGCCGAGCACGCGCTCGACCCCGAGTACGCCAAGAAGCTCGGCGTCGACATCGACAACCTGATCCTGTCCCAGCCGGACAACGGCGAGCAGGCTCTCGAGATCGTCGACATGCTGGTCCGCTCCGGCGCCCTCGACCTGATCGTCATCGACTCCGTCGCCGCGCTCGTGCCGCGCGCGGAGATCGAGGGCGAGATGGGTGACTCGCACGTGGGTCTCCAGGCCCGCCTGATGAGCCAGGCGCTCCGGAAGATCACCAGCGCGCTCAACCAGTCCAAGACCACCGCGATCTTCATCAACCAGCTGCGCGAGAAGATCGGCGTGATGTTCGGCTCGCCCGAGACCACGACCGGTGGCCGCGCGCTGAAGTTCTACGCCTCGGTGCGCATCGACATCCGTCGTATCGAGACCCTGAAGGACGGCACGGACGCGGTCGGCAACCGCACCCGCGTCAAGGTCGTCAAGAACAAGGTCGCGCCGCCCTTCAAGCAGGCCGAGTTCGACATCCTCTACGGGCAGGGCATCTCCCGTGAGGGCGGCCTGATCGACATGGGCGTGGAGCACGGCTTCGTCCGCAAGGCCGGCGCCTGGTACACGTACGAGGGCGACCAGCTCGGCCAGGGCAAGGAGAACGCGCGCAACTTCCTGAAGGACAACCCCGACCTGGCCAACGAGATCGAGAAGAAGATCAAGGAGAAGCTGGGCGTCGGCGTCCGACCGGAGGAGCCGGCTGCCGAGCCGGCCGCGGACGCGACGGCGGAGGCCGCCCCTGCCGAGGACGCGGGCAAGACGGTGCCCGCGCCCAAGGCGGCCAAGTCCAAGGCCGCGGCGGCCAAGAGCTAGTCCGCCGTGACACGACGAACCGACTGGGCCGATGACGACGTACGCTTCGCCGTTCCCGAGGGCCGGGGGAGCGGGGGCGGCGGGGTGTACGACGACGCGGCGTACGGCGAGGCCGGGGACGACGTCGAAGCGGGGAGCGGCGCGGCGGACGGGCCGCGCCGTGGTGGGCGCAAGCGGAGCGGGGCCGGACCGCGCGGGCGCCGGCGCCGGGGCGGATTCGGGGATCCGCCCGGCGCCGAAGAGGACGACGGCCCCCCTGACTCGTCGAGGGCCGAGCGGGGGGCGCCGTCAGGAGACCCGGCTGAGCGGGCGCGGAACATCTGTCTGCGTCTGCTCACCGGGACTCCGCGCACGCGCAAGCAGCTGGCCGACGCACTGCACAAGCGCGAGATCCCCGATGACGTGGCGGACGAGGTGCTCACCCGTTTCGAAGAGGTGGGGCTGATCAACGACAGCGCGTTCGCGGACGCGTGGGTGGAGTCGCGGCACCACGGCCGGGGGCTCGCCCGCCGGGCGCTCGCCCGTGAGTTGCGCACCAAGGGCGTGGACTCGACGGTGATCGACGAGGCGGTCGGCCAGCTCGACTCCGAGCGGGAAGAGGAGACCGCGCGCGAGCTCGTTGCGCGCAAGCTCCGTTCCACGCGGGGCCTCGAGCGGGACAAGAGGCTGCGCCGTCTCGCGGGGATGCTCGCCCGCAAGGGCTATCCGGAGGGCATGGCGCTGCGAGTGGTGCGGCAGGCGCTGGAGGAAGAGGGGGAGGAAACAGAGGACTTGGGCTTCGAGTAACGGCTCTGCGGGTGTCGACTCAGCGGGTGCCGGGTGCCGGGTGCCGGGTGCCGGGTGCCGGGTGCCGGGTGCCGGGTGCCGGGGGCGCCGCGCTCTCGCGCCCCCGGACCACCACAGCCCGCCTCTCTAGGCCTCCGTGACGGGCAGTCCCGCCGCTCGCCAGGCCTGGAAGCCGCCGACCAGGTCCGTCGCGCGGTGCAGGCCCAGTTGGTGCAGGGAGGCGGCGGCGAGGCTCGACGCGTAGCCCTCGTTGCAGACGACCACGACACGCAGGTCGTGACCGGTGGCCTCCGGGGCACGGTGGCTGCCACGGGGATCGAGGCGCCACTCCAGTTCGTTGCGCTCGACCACGAGCGCGCCGGGGATCAGGCCGTCGCGTTCCCGCAGCTCCGCGTACCGGATGTCGACCAGGAGCGCCTCGCCATGGGACGCCGCGTCGAACGCCGCCCGCGCCTCGACACGGTCGAGACCGGTGCGCACCCGCTCGAGAAGCTCGTCGATGCCCACCGGCGAGGCGCTCACTGCCAGTCCTCCGGGCGCTCCACCGACTCCAGACGCAGCACCGGGCCGGTGCGGCTGTAGCGCCGGATCCGGGGGAGCGGCGGGTAGTAGGCGTGGACCGAGACGGCGTGTTCGGTGAGGGACTCGTTCAGGACCTCGTGCACATGGTGCCGACCGAAGGCGCGCCCCTCACCCGCCGTCAACTTTCGTTCCCTGTCGACGTCTTCGGAGAGTTCCAGGGTCTTCCAGCCGTCGGTGGGAAGGCGGGCGGCGAGCGAGTTCTCCGTGAGGGCGCCGCCCGCGGTCAGGAAGGCGCCGGCGGACTCGGCATGGTCGTGCCAGCCCGTGCCGGTGCCCGGAGGCCAGCCGATGAGCCAGGCCTCGCTGCCGTCGGGGCCTTCGAGCCGCAGCCATGTGCGGCCCTCCGGATCGAGCGGGAGCGAGGCGATCAGGTCGCGGTCCTCGGCGACGCGGCGGACGAATGCGAGGAGGTCGGCCTGCGTGGGCGCGGCCGACGGCGTACGGGCGGAGGCCGTACGGGAGTGCGCAGCGGATTGCGCGGGAGCGGATTGCGTGAAACTGGACACCAGTACCGTCCTGAGAGTTCGCGAGCAGCACGCGCCGCCAAAACGCCGGACGGCGTGGGCGCGTGGAAGGAAGGAATGCGAAGTGCGAATTCAGCAGGAGGGGTGACACACGCAGCCCGCGTAGCGGACGAGGTCCATATGGACCCTCCGCCACAGGCGTACATCGGTGTCGACCGTCACGCTCCGGAGTACACCATGGGGGCAGGAGACGGTCAACTCACCGAGGGAACGGCCGGCCGATCAGCGGCCGGCGCCGCTCTTCACCGGCCCCTTCTCCTCCGCGGGCCTGCCCACGGCCACGCGCGCGGCCTCGTACAGCTCCGCAGGGCGGACGCCGCTCAGGGCCGTGACCAGATGGCCGTCGGGCCGGATCAGCAGCACCGTGTGCGCGGGAGCCTGCGGGTAACGCTCCGCGACGAGCAGCTCGGCCTCGTGGGGGAGCGCCGCGACGGCCGCCGCGAGCCGTGGCATCAGCCCCGCCGACATCCAGTGCTTGCGCTCCCACACCCCGGTCCCGGGGGCGACGAGGACGACGAGCAGCGGCCCGCGGCCGAGCCGGTCCCTGAGGCGTACGGACGAGCCGTCGGGCGCGGTCACCTCGACGTCGGTGATCGGCGTGCCGGGCGCCGTGCCCACCTCCACCTGCGATTCGGAGCGCGCAGGCGCGAGCGGTGAGTCGGAGTACGCCCCCGGCGCGCCGAGCGGACCGTGCCCCAGGTGACCGTCCGTGAGCAGCGCGTCGTGCCCGCGCGCGGCACCGGGGACGTACGCCCGCAGCCCGCCGCCACCGCGCAGTATCGGCAGCGCCTGGTCCGCCGCGCGCAGCCGTCCGGCCACCACGGCCCGGCGCTCGGCCTGATAGCTGTCGAGCAGCGCTTCGGCGGCGGAGTGCGTCCCGTCGTGCCAGGCCAGAGCGAGCTTCCAGGCGAGGTTGTCGGCGTCGCGCAGCCCCTCGTCCAGGCCCTGGGTGCCGAGCGCGCCCAGCAGGTGCGCCGCGTCCCCCGCGAGGAAGACGCGGCCCACGCGCCACCGGCGGGCGAGCCGGTGGTGGACCGTATGGACTCCGGTGTCGAGCAGTTCGTACGGCGGGGTGGAGCCTCCGCACCAGCCCGCGAGCGTCTCCCGGATGCGGGTGACCAGGGCATCCGGGGTGACCAGGTCGCTGCGGGGCGGCAGCAGCCAGTCCAGGCGCCAGACGCCGTCGGCGAGGGGGCGGCCGACGACCTCCGAGCCCGAGCGGCCCGAGGTCCGCCACGGAGGGCTCCGATGGAGCAACGCCTCACCGGGCCACGGAAGTTCCGCGCGCAGCGCCGCGACCGCGTGCCGTTCGACGGCGGTGCGGCCCGGGAAGCGGATGTCGAGGAGCTTGCGGACCGTGGAGCGGGGCCCGTCGCAGCCCACCAGGTAACTGCCGCGCCACCATGTGCCCTTCGGCCCGCGGGTGTGTGCGGTCAGGCCGCTCTTCTCCTCCTCGATCGAGTCGAGGCGGCTGTCGACGGCGACCTTGATGAGCCGCTCGGCGGCGACGGCTCTGCGCAGGGCGTCCGTCAGGTCGTGCTGGGCGATGTGCAGCGGAGCGGGCAGCGATTCGCCGGGCGACACCGGCCCACCGGGTGACACCGGTCCACCGGATGCCCCCCGCTCACTCTCCGCGTTCTGCTCACCGAAGGTGAGCACACCCATCACCTGCTTGCGGCGCATGGAACGCCAACCCGTCCAGCGGGCACCGATCCCCTCGAACGACGTACCCGCGAGCCGTTCGGCGAGGGCCGCGGTGTCCTCGCGCAGCACCACCGTGCGCGCCGGCCGCTGTTCGTCCTTGCCGGGGCCCTCGTCCAGCAGTACGGAAGGCACACCGTGCCGGGCGAGGGCGAGGGACAGCGCGAGCCCGACCGGGCCGGCGCCGACGACGATCACCGGGTCCACGGCGTGGCCCCTCCCGCCCCGAGCGGCCCGCCGGGAAGTGTCCCGTGCCAGGGCACGGGCGGCGTACTGGACGTACAAGGACGGGCAGTTGGAGCGGGGTGCGCGTTCACAGAGCGTATGCAACCCATTGCCGGTGCTTGCGTCAAGTGACGGCGGCAGTGGCGATCACGCCACTGCCGCCGTGCAGCTCAGGCCCCGCGCCCGGGGTCGGGTCAACTCCTCGGCGAACCAGGTCCTTCGGATCGGTCATCGCTCTGTGACGGCTCGGCGGTCGCCTCGGAAGCGGCGGCTCCGTGGCCGGCCCCGCCGGGCAGGTCCGCGGCGTCCATCAGACCGCCCTCGCCGACGGGTTCGGCGGCCGCGGCCACCTTGATGCCGGTCTTGGCGCGGCGCCCGCGGCGCTCGATCCAGTTGGCGAGCCCCGACAGCGCCAGACACATCAGGACGTAGATCGTGCCGGTCACGATGAGCACGGGGACGTACGGGTATTCGCCCTCGACCAGGGTGTTGTTGGCCAGCTTGCGGGCCGCGTACAGAAGCTCCGCGTACGTGATGATGTAGCCGAGCGAGGTGTCCTTGAGGGTGACCACGAGCTGGCTGATAATCGTCGGCAGCATCGAGCGGATGGCCTGCGGCAGCAGCAGCATGGTCATCACTTGATACTTGCGCAGCCCCAGCGCGTAGGCCGCCTCGACCTGTCCGCGCGGCACGGCCTGGAAGCCGGCCCGCAGCACCTCGGCCTGAACCGAGCTGTTGTAGACCGTCAGACCGATCACCAGCGCCCAGAAGGCGTTGTTCTCGCCGATGACGCCCAGGTCGCTCTTGTAGGTGAGGAAAAGAACCCACAGGGCGTAAATGGTGATCAGCAGCGGGATGGCGCGGAACAGCTCGATGAAGCCCGTGGCGAACCAGCGGATCGGCCGGTGGTCCGAGTGGCGGGCCACCGCCAGGACGACGCCGAACACCAGTGAGAGCGCGCCCGCGGCGGCGAAGACCTTCAGCGTGGTCAGGATGCCGTCACGGATCGCCGCACGAACGTTGGCGTAGTTGAAGATGTCCCACTTGGCGGCGGAGAACTGATCCTTGGACGCGAGCTGCGCGATGACGAAGACGATCAGGCCGACGACCGCGAGCGTACCGACGACGGTGTAGATCCGGTTGCGCGTGCGGGCCTTGGGGCCCGGGGCGTCGTAGAGAACGCTGGCACTCATCGGGCGACCTCCAGGGTCCTCTCGAGCACCCGGAACAAGATGCTGATGGCGAAGGTGATGACCAGGTAGCCGAGTGCCACCCACAGGAAGACCCAGGCGATCGGGTACCCCTGGTCGCTCAACAGCTTCTGCCAGCCGAACAGTTCGGTGACGCTGAAGGCGCCCGCGATGGCCGAGTTCTTGGTCAGCGCGATGAAGATGGAGCTCAGCGGCGGCAGCACGGTGCGCACCGCCTGCGGCAGGATGACCAGGCCGAGCGTCTGGAAGAACGACATGCCGATCGAGCGCGCCGCCTCGGCCTGTCCGAGCGGCACGGTGCTGATGCCGGAGCGCACCGCCTCGCAGACGAACGACGAGGTGTAGCAGCTCAGCACGATCAGGGCCTTGACCCAGGGGCTGAAGCCGAAGTCGAGGACCTGGGGCACCGCGAACCAGATGACGAGGAACAGCAGCGTCAGCGGGGTGTTGCGGAAGAGCGTGACCCAGGCGGTGCCGAAGTACCGCAGGGGCGGTACGGGTGAGACCCGGAAACCGGCGAGGATCGTGCCGAGCAGCATCGCGAGGAGGCCACTGGCCAGGGTCAGGCCTATGGTGCCGAGGAATCCCTCGCGGAATTCCGAAAGGTGGTCGAGCAGTACATTCACGGGGAGTTCCTCGTGGGGCGGCAGCGGTCGGGCAGGGGGAGCCGCGCCCTGTACGCCGAGGCGGCGTACAGGGCCACGGTCAACTCACTGCCTGCGAGAGACAGGCGGCTGGACGCTCAGGAGTGCCGAACGCTCAGCAGCGCTCAGTAGCGCTCCAGGGCCGGCGGCTCGGTGTACTCGGCGCCGGAGAGGCCGAGCGTCGCGTCGTAGGCCTTCTTGTAGTCGCCGTTCTTCTCGTGCGCCTCCAGGGCGTCGGAGACCGCGTCGCGCAGGGCCTTGTCGTCCTTGCCCATGCCGACGCCGTACGGCTCCTCGGTGAAGGGCTTGCCGACGACCTTCAGCTTCTTCGGGTTCTGCGCGGCGTAGCCCTTCAGGATCGCGTCGTCGGTGGTGACGGCGTCGACCTCGTTGTTGAGCAGCTGCTGCACGCACTCCGAGTACTTCGCCAGTTCGACGGTCTCGGCGCCGTACTTGGGCTTCTTGATCTCCTGAAGCGGGGTCGAGCCCTTGATCGAGCAGACCTTCTTGCCCTTCAGGGACGTCGGGCCCGTGATGCCCTTCTCGTCGCTGCGGACGAGGAGGTCGGCGCCGGCCTGCATGTACGGGCCCGCGAAGCCGACCTGCTTCTTGCGCTCGTCGTTGATCGTGTACGTGCCTACGTAGAGGTCGACATCGCCCTTGGAGATGGTGGTCTCGCGGACGCCGGAGTCGATCGTCTTGAAGGTGATCTGGCTGGGCTTGAAGCCGAGGTCGGCCGCGACCATCTTGGCGATCTCGATGTCGAAGCCGGAGCGCTTGCCGCTGGAGTCCTGGAAGCCCAGGTACGGCTGGTCGTCCTTGGAGCCAATGACGAGCTTGCCGGCCTTCTGGGCCTTCTTCAGGGTCGCGGAGTCGACCTTCACATCGCTCTTCACCGCGTACGTGGGCAGCTTCGGCTGGTTCTTGCCACCCGAGGCCCCGGCGGGCTTGTCACCGGCGTTGCCGGACTCGCCGCCACAGGCGGTGGCGGTCAGCGCGAGCGCGGCGACGGCGGCGGCCGCGGCGGCGGACTTACGGAGCTTCATGGTGAACATCCTTCGTGTCGGCAGATTCGGCAGTAGGGAATAAGGCAACACGCGCGCGCGGGCCGCCGGTTGCGGCCCCGCGCGGGGCGCGCGTCTAGTGGTGCAGGATCTTCGACAGGAAGTCCTTGGCCCGGTCGCTGCGCGGATTGCTGAAGAACTGGTCGGGAACGGCCTCCTCGACGATCCGGCCGTCCGCCATGAAGACGACACGGTTGGCCGCGGAGCGGGCGAAGCCCATCTCGTGCGTGACCACCACCATCGTCATGCCGTCCCGGGCGAGCTGCTGCATCACTTCCAGGACCTCGTTGATCATCTCCGGGTCGAGCGCGGACGTCGGCTCGTCGAAGAGCATCACCTTCGGGTCCATCGCCAACGCCCTTGCGATGGCGACGCGTTGCTGCTGCCCGCCGGAGAGCTGCGCGGGGTACTTGTCGGCCTGCGCGGCGACACCGACGCGGTCGAGGAGCGCACGTGCCTTGTCCTCGGCCGCCTTCTTGTCCGTCTTGCGGACCTTGACCTGCCCCAGCGTCACGTTCTCCAGCACCGTCTTGTGCGCGAAGAGGTTGAACGACTGGAAGACCATCCCTACGTCGGCGCGCAGGCGGGCCAGTTCCTTGCCCTCCTGGGGCAGCGGCTTGCCGTCGATCGTGATGTCGCCGGAATCGACGGTCTCCAGGCGGTTGATCGTGCGGCACAGCGTCGACTTGCCGGAGCCCGACGGGCCGATGACGACGACGACCTCACCTCGCGCGATGGTCAGGTCGATGTCCTGGAGCACGTGCAACGCGCCGAAGTGCTTGTTGACTCGGCTCAGTGCGACCAGTGCGTCGCCCGCAGGGGGAGTGGCGTCCTTGGTCACCGAAACTTCGGTCATCGGGGTCTTGCTCCGTCCTCCTCGGTTGGGAGGACAGTAGTAACCCCGTACGACCAGCGTCATTACATCTGAGGGGAAATTGAGCATAACGATCCGGCCGCAACCGGACACTATGCGTGAAGGGGGCGCGGGCCGCTCATACCGGCTGCGTAACGGAACACGGCCGTAACCGGAAGGCTCTTGACGTCGTCCTTACTTTTCGGAGTGGATGCCTTGGTGAACCGCGCGGGAGAGGTGAGGGGGCGTAATGAGACTGCTTCTCGTCGAGGACGACGACCACGTGGCGGGTGCCCTTTCGGCGGTCCTTTCCCGGCACGGCTTCGAGGTGCGGCATGCCCGCAGTGGTGAGGAGGCCCTCCAGGCGCTGGTGCCCGAGGCGGACGCCTTCGGTGTCGTGCTGCTCGATCTGGGCCTGCCCGACCTGGACGGCTACGAGGTGTGCGGCAGGATCCGCAAACGCACCACGACGCCCGTGATCATGGTGACCGCGCGGGCGGACGTGCGTTCGCGCATCCATGGGCTCAATCTCGGTGCGGACGACTACGTGGTGAAGCCGTACGACATAGGGGAGCTGCTCGCCCGCATCCACGCGGTGAGCCGCCGCACCGTGCAGGAGGAACCCGCCGCCGTCGACCACGAGGTGCGGTTCGGGGACGTCAGCATCGATCTGCCCACCCGTAAGGTCGTGGTCGCGGGTGAGGTGGTTCAGCTCACCCGCAAGGAGTTCGACCTGCTCGCCCTCCTGGCGCAGCGCCCGGGGGTCGTCTTCCGCAGGGAGCAGATCATCAGCGAGGTGTGGCGGACCAGTTGGGAGGGCACGGGGCGCACCCTGGAGGTGCATGTCGCCTCGTTGCGCTCCAAGCTGCGCATGCCGACCCTCATCGAGACCGTGCGGGGAGTCGGTTACCGGCTCGCCGCCCCGGCCGCGTAACAGAAGTCGTAGAGTCCTGGCGTGCGCGCCCGCCTGCTTCCGCTGCTCATCGTCCTCATGGCGGGTGTGCTGCTCGCGCTCGGTTTCCCGCTGGCCGTGAGCGTGGCCTCCGCCCAGCAGCAGAAGGTGGTCGTCGACCGCATCGACGACACCGCGCGCTTCGCCTCCCTCGCACAGTTCGTGACCACGCGCCCGGACAAGGCCGGCAAGGGCGAGAAGCTGGTGAGCGACGAGCGACAGCAGACGCTGCGCACCGAACTCGCCCGCTACCACGATGTGTACGGCATCAAGGCGGGTGTCTTCTACCGGGACGAGGAGCCCATGGGGCGCGCTCCCGGAGACTTCCGCGTGCCGCCGCCGGGCTCCGGCGGTGTGCTGCGCGCCGCCTTCGACGAGGCGCTGTACTCGCGCGGCAGCCACGACCCGCCGCAGGTGTGGCCGTGGCAGCGGGGTCGGCTGGTGGTCGCGTCACCCGTCATCCGGGACGGAGACGTCGTCGCGGTCGTGGTCACCGAGTCGCCGACCGGCGCGATGCGCAGCAAGACGCTGCGCGGCTGGCTCGTCATCGGTGCGGGTGAGGTGGCCGCGATGCTGCTCGCCGTAGGTGCCGCGCTGCGGCTGACCGGCTGGGTGCTGCGGCCCGTACGGGTGCTGGACGCGACGACGCACGACATCGCCACGGGTCGCCTCAAATCGCGGGTCGCGGCAGCCGGTGGCCCACCGGAACTCCGGCGCCTGGCACGGTCGTTCAACGAGATGGCGGACAACGTCGAGGACGTGCTCGAACAGCAGCGCGCCTTCGTCGCCGACGCCTCGCACCAGCTGCGCAACCCGCTCGCCGCCCTGATGCTGCGCATCGACGTACTGGCGCTCGAACTGCCGGAGGGGAACGAGGAGATCGGGTCGGTGAAGGCCGAGGGCAAGCGCCTCGGCCGGGTGCTCGACGACCTGCTCGACCTGGCCCTGGCCGAGCACGCCCCCGCCGACCTCCAGCTCACCGACATCGGCGAGCTGGCCGCCGAGCGGGTGGAGGCCTGGCGGCCGCTGGCGGAGGAGAAGGGCGTACGACTCGTGGCCGACTGTCCCGCGGTGACGGGCTGGGCGGATCCGGTCGCACTGTCCAGCGCCCTGGACGCCGTGGTCGACAACGCCCTGAAGTTCACGCCCGAGGGCGAGCAGGTGACCGTCACGGCCAAGGCCACCGGAGACGCGACCGTGATCGAGGTCGCGGACGGCGGTCCCGGCCTGGGCGAAGAGGAACTCGCCCGGATCGGCGACCGGTTCTGGCGCAGCGGGCGGCACCAGAACATCAAGGGCTCGGGCCTCGGCCTGTCCATCTCGCGGGCCCTGCTGACGGCGGGCGGCGGCTCCCTCGGGTACGCGCGGCGGGAACCGCACGGTCTGGAGGTGACGCTGCGGGTGCCCAGGACGGCACCGGTGCCGGTCCAGGGGGCCGTGGAGCGGGTTCGCGAGGCGAAGGGCGCGGAGGGCGGTTCGGGCCGGGAGGCGGCCGCTCAGGGCTTGACCGAGCGGTAGTAGCGGCGCGCGCCCTCGTGGAGGGTGAGCGGGTCCGTGTAGACGGCCGTTCTGAGGTCGACGAGCTGGGCCGCGTGCACCTTGGCGCCGATGTGGTCGCGGCTGTCGATGACCGTACGGGTGACGGCTTCGGTCAGCTCCGGGTCCACCCGGTCGGTCGTCACCAGCAGGTTCGCCACCGCCAAGGTGCTGACGGGCTCGCCCTGTTGGGCCGCCGGATAGGCGTCGGCGGGCATCACGGCGGCCCGGTAGTAGCGCGAGTAGCCACCCATGGCGTGCAGCTTGTCGACCAGCGAGCCGAGTTCGACGAGCCGGATCGGGGCGTCCTCCGACAGCTTCCGTACGTGGTTGGTGGGCAGGCCTCCCGACCAGAAGAACGCGTCGATCTCGCCGGACTCCAGGGCGCGCGGCATGGCGTCTATGCCGATGCCCACTTCGGTGACGTCCTTGCTGACGTCGAGGCCCGCGGCCTTCAGGATCCGCTCGGCGATCAGCCGCACCCCGGAACTCCGACCGCCCACCGCCACCTTCATGCCGCGCAGGTCGGAGACCTTCCGCACGGAGGAGGACCGCTCCACGACGAGCTGCATGTAGTCGTCGTAGAGGCGGGCGCAACCGCGCAGGCGCCCCGCGCCGGGCCGGTCCTCGGACTGGTACTTGGCGACGGCGTCCGCCGCGGCGATGGTGAAGTCGGCCTCGCCGGTGGCCACGCGCTCCACGTTCTCCCAGGAGCCCTGGCTGCCCTTGAGCGTGACCCCCAGGTCGGGCAGGTCACGGTCCACGGCCCGCTCGAGGAGCTTGCCGTACCGCTCGTAGACGCCCGTGCGCGCGCCGGTGCTGAAGGTCACCTGGCCCCGGGGCGACTGCTCGCCGATCGGCAGCAGCCACCACAACAGCAGGCCGAACACCACGAGTCCGGCCGTGGCGCCCATGAGGGCGCTGCGGCGGGTGACGCGGAGGGGCGGCTGCGGCATGGCGTGATCCTGCCAGTTGGGGGCGCGTGGTGACCAGGTTCGGAACGTCCCCTTGCGGTCACGTTCGGTGACGTCGTCGCCACGGCGTCCGCAGGACGCGGAAGGCGCCACAGAAGCACTCCGGGAACCCCATACCCTTGTTGTTATGAGCAGCAGCGACCCGCGTCCGGCCGTGGACGACCGTTCACCGAAGACATACGAAGTACGCACCTACGGGTGTCAGATGAACGTCCACGACTCCGAGCGCTTGTCGGGTCTCCTGGAGGGCGCCGGTTATGTGCGCGCCCCCGAGGGCTCCGACGGCGACGCCGACGTCGTGGTCTTCAACACGTGCGCGGTGCGGGAGAACGCTGACAACAAGCTCTACGGCAACCTCGGCCACCTCGCCCCCAAGAAGGCGGAGCGTCCGGGCATGCAGATCGCGGTGGGCGGCTGCCTCGCCCAGAAGGACCGCGACACCATCGTGAAGAAGGCGCCCTGGGTGGACGTCGTCTTCGGCACGCACAACATCGGCAAGCTGCCCGTCCTCCTGGAGCGTGCCCGCGTCCAGGAGGACGCCCAGGTCGAGATCGCCGAGTCCCTGGAGGCGTTCCCCTCCACGCTGCCCACCCGCCGCGAGAGCGCGTACGCGGCCTGGGTGTCCATCTCGGTCGGCTGCAACAACACCTGTACCTTCTGCATCGTCCCGGCCCTGCGAGGCAAGGAGAAGGACCGCAGGACGGGCGACATCCTGGCGGAGATCGAGGCCCTGGTCGGCGAGGGCGTCTCCGAGATCACGCTGCTCGGCCAGAACGTCAACGCCTACGGGAGCGACATCGGCGACCGTGAGGCCTTCAGCAAGCTGCTGCGCGCCTGCGGCGGCATCGAGGGCCTGGAGCGCGTGCGCTTCACGTCCCCGCACCCGCGCGACTTCACGGACGACGTGATCGCCGCGATGGCCGAGACCCCGAACGTGATGCCGCAGCTGCACATGCCCTTGCAGTCCGGCTCGGACACGGTCCTGAAGGCGATGCGCCGCTCGTACCGCCAGGAGCGGTTCCTGAACATCATCGAGAAGGTCCGTGCGGCGATGCCGCACGCGGCCATCACGACCGACATCATCGTGGGCTTCCCCGGCGAGACCGAGGAGGACTTCGAGCAGACGATGCACGTCGTGCGCGAGGCCCGCTTCGCCAACGCCTTCACCTTCCAGTACTCCAAGCGCCCCGGAACGCCGGCCGCCACCATGGAGAACCAGGTCCCCAAGGAGGTCGTGCAGGCCCGCTACGAGCGCCTCGTCGCCCTCCAGGAGGAGATCGCCTGGGCGGAGAACAAGAAGCAGATCGGCCGCACCGTGGACCTCATGGTCGCCGAGGGCGAGGGCCGCAAGAACGGCGCCACCCACCGCCTCTCCGGCCGCGCCCCCGACAACCGCCTCGTGCACTTCACGAAGCCCGAGGCCGAGGTGCGCCCCGGCGACGTCGTGACCGTCGAGATCACGTACGCGGCCCCGCACCACCTGCTCGCCGAGGGCGACGTCCTGAACGTGCGCCGCACGCGCGCGGGCGACGCGTGGGAGAAGCGCAACCAGGAGGAGCAGGACACGAAGCAGGGCGTGCTGCTGGGCCTCCCGAAGATCGGCGTTCCCGAGCCGCTGCCCGCGGTGACCGGGGGCTGCGCCGTCGACTGACCGGTCGACGGCCTGGTCGCCGCCTGTGGGGGCGGCGGCCGCCTTTCCCGTGCGCGGCGGGGGCGCAGTAGGCTGCCGATCATGCTTGTCGCCGCTGCCGTCTGCCCGTGTCCGCCCCTGCTCGTGCCCGAGGTCGCCGCCGGTGCGGCCCCGGAGCTTGACGCCGCGCGCGCGGCCTGCGACGAGGCGATCGCGGCACTGCTCGCGGCGGAGCCCGACCTGGTGTGGGTCATCGGAGAGGGCCCGCGGACGGGCGTTCACGAGCCGGGTGCCCGCGGCTCCTTCCGCCCCTTCGGCGTCGACCTCGACGTGCGTCTGGGCACGGCGCCGTCCGACGCCGTCGAGCCGACGCTCCCGCCCTCCCTCTCCGTAGGCGCGTGGCTGCTCGCGCGCGCGGGGTGGAGCGGTGAAGTGCGCGGCTACGAGACGGCGGGCGACGGCACGGCGTTCTCAGGCGCCGCCGACGCCGAGCGGGTGGGCTTCCTCGTCATGGGCGACGGCACGGCCTGCCGCACGCTGAAGGCCCCCGGCTACCTGGACGATCGGGCCGAGGGCGTGGACACGGCCGTCGCAGCGGCCCTGCGCGACCTCGATGCCGACGGCACGCTCGCGAACCTCGACGCGGACCTCGCCCGCGAACTGAAGATCTCCGGACGCGCCCCGTGGCAGCTCCTCAGCGCCGCCTGGGACAGGCGGGACGGCACGGGCCGCCTTCTGTACGAGGGCGCGCCCTACGGAGTGGGCTACTTCGTGGCGTCCTGGACGTAGCGCTTCACACCCACAGACGGCGACGGCCGCGAAGCCCGAGGGGCTCGCGGCCGTCGCCGTCTGTGGGTGCGCGGGGTCACGATGTCGAGGAAGGGGGCGGCGGCGGGGTGTTTCCGCCGTCCGTGTCCCTGGGGTTCTCGGCGTTCTCGCCCTCTGTCGCGGACATCCGGCCGACGGCGTCCTTCGCCTTGTCCGTGCCCATCCGGATCTGGTCGCTGTACTTGCCCTTGGTCTTCTGGTCGACCAGCCTGCCGGCCTTGTCCAGGCCCTGGTCGATCTTGTCCCCGTGCTGCTGCGCGAGGTCCGAGACCTTGTCCTTGGCAGGGCCGAACTTGGCCTTCAACGAGTCCAAGATGCCCATCGCTGCACCCTTCTGTCGCACCGAGCTCTCAGGAGCTACTTGCGGACGCCCTCGCCGGCCTCGTTGTCCGCGGCCTGCTCGGCGGACTGCTGCTTCGGGATCTCCACGCCCTCCGCCGCCGCGGCCTCGGCGCCCTCGCCGTCGGCCGGGGCCTCCGCGGCCTCCTGCTCCGCGGTGGGAGCCACGGGAGCCTCGGTGGGTCCCTCGGCGTCCTCCGCCTCCGGAGCGGCCGTCAGAGTGGCGGCCTGGGCCTCGGCGGTTGACGCCTCGTCCGCAGCGCTGGCCTTCCGGCGAAACCTGGTAAAAACGCCCATTTCAACTCCATACGTTACTCGTGTGGGCGAAATCCCGCCCTACCCGGTGCGTCCCATTGCGGAGACCGGGGCGCCGGCTCTCGAAACCGGCGGCTGGAACCTCGCAACAGGCAACGAACCCGGACCTGTGGCGTCACGTAGCTCATTCGTGAACACGTGCCCGGGTTTGCGAGACTGGGGCGGTGAGTAGCGCAGCTCCCGCCCCGCGGGTCATCGCCGTCGTCGGGCCGACCGCGGCAGGAAAGTCAGATCTAGGCGTGTTCCTGGCCAAGGAACTCGGCGGCGAGGTGGTCAACGCCGACTCCATGCAGTTGTACCGGGGGATGGACATCGGCACCGCCAAGCTGACGCCCGATGAACGCGCCGGAGTGCCGCACCACCTCCTGGACATCTGGGACGTCACCGAGGCCGCCAGCGTCGCGGAGTACCAGCGCCTCGCCCGCGCGGAGATCGACCGGCTGCTCGCGGCGGGCCGCTGGCCCGTCCTCGTCGGCGGATCGGGGCTCTACGTAAGGGGCGCCGTCGACAAGATGGAGTTCCCCGGCACCGACCCCGAGGTCCGCGCCCGCCTGGAGGACGAACTCAGACTGCGCGGCTCCGGCGCCCTGCACGCGCGCCTCGCCGCCGCCGATCCGGAGGCGGGCACGGCGATCCTGCCGAGCAACGGCCGGCGCATCGTCCGCGCCCTCGAGGTCATCGAGATCACCGGCAAACCGTTCACGGCCAACCTGCCGGGACACGACTCCGTCTACGACACGGTCCAGATCGGCGTGGACGTGGCGCGGCCCGAACTCGACGAACGCATCGCCACGCGCGTGGACCGCATGTGGGAGGCGGGTCTGGTCGACGAGGTGCGCGCGTTGGAGGCCCAGGGGCTGCGTGAGGGGCGTACGGCGTCGCGCGCGCTCGGCTACCAGCAGGTGCTCGCGGCGCTCGCGGGCGAGTGCACGCTGGACGAGGCGCGCGCGGAGACCGTCCGCGCCACCAAGCGCTTCGCGCGCCGTCAGGACTCGTGGTTCCGGCGCGACCCGCGGGTGCATTGGCTCAGTGGAGCCGTGGCGGAACGCGGGGAACTCCCGGCTCGCGCAATGTCGTTGGTCGAACGACCGGTTACAGCCTGATCACGTGATGGCATCGGGACGCTCCGGCCGTCATCCCGGCCTCTGCGAGCGTGCCATCATCGACCATCGATCGACCAGTGGAGTCCGGAGTGGGAGGGCGCGTGGCGATGGAGGCCGGCCCTCGTGACACCGCACCAGGCGGAGAGCAGCTCAGTACCGATGGCCCTGAGGCGAGCGCCGACGGCGTGATCGCCGACGGTCCGACCCCGGAGGAACTCGCCGCGCAGGACGAGGGCCAAGAGGTCGAGGTCGAGCTGCGTCCGCAGCGCAGGCTCCGCATCTGGCAGCTGGCACCCATCGTGATGCTGGCCGCGATCGGTTCCCTGATGTTCGCGTTCCCGCTGTTCTTCGAGTTCGGCGACGGCGGCGCGGTCGTCGCGATGCTCGGCCTCCTGATCAGTTCCTGCGCCGCGGGCTGGGGCATGATGGCCGCCCGCCGGGTGGGCTACACGCTGCCGGGACTGCCGCCGCGGGGCTCGGGCAACTGGCCGGACTGGCGGGTCGTGGGGGCGTACGTGGTCGTGGTCGCGGCGGTGGCCGTGCTCGCCGTGTGGCGCGTCGCACGGTTGCGCTGACCACACCGCCCACCGTCTTGTCGGACTCATCTCGTACGATCGAGAAATGAGCACCTTCCTCAAGGGTCACGGGACCGAGAACGACTTCGTGATCATCCCGGACCCGGAGAACGCCATCGCGCTCTCCCCGGCCGCCGTGGCCGCCCTGTGCGACCGCCGGGCCGGTATCGGGGGCGACGGTGTGCTCCACGTCGTGCGCAGCGCCGCGCACCCCGAGGCGCGCCACATGGCCGACGAGGCGGAGTGGTTCATGGACTACCGCAACGGCGACGGCTCGGTGGCCGAGATGTGCGGCAACGGAGTGCGGGTCTTCGCCCGCTACCTCCAGCACGCGGGGCACGTCGGCGAGGGCGACCTCGCCGTGGCCACCCGGGGCGGCGTCAAGGTGGTCCACATCGACAAGGAAGGCCTGATCACGGTCGGCATGGGCAGGGCGGCGCTCCCCGAGGGCGACGTCACGGTCAGTGTCGGCGAGCGGACCTGGCCCGCGACGAACGTGAACATGGGGAACCCGCACGCGGTCGCCTTCGTGGCCGACCTCGCGCACGCGGGCTCGCTGTACGAGGCACCCCCCTTCGCTCCGGCGAACGCATACCCGGAGGGTGTGAACGTCGAGTTCGTCGTCGACCGAGGCCCGCGGCACGTCGCCATGCGCGTGCACGAGCGGGGCTCGGGCGAGACCCGCTCCTGCGGCACCGGCGCCTGCGCCGTGGCCGTCGCGGCCGCCCGCAGGGACGGCCTGGACCCCGCGGTGACCGGGGCTCCTGTCACATACGAGATCGATCTGCCCGGAGGCAGGCTGACGATCACCGAGCGTGCGGACGGCGAGATCGAGATGACCGGTCCCGCCGTGATCGTCGCGGAGGGTCGGCTCGACACCGACTGGTTCGCGGCAATCGAAACCGTAAACCAGTGAACCTTCGCTCGAATGGGTGATCCGTTTCACGCTCGGCGAGAGCGGGACTGCGCCACGTGATGGGCTCGGTAGCATCAAGCACCGGTCCGGACGGGTGCCGCCGCCAGCCCGCCGCCGGTCGACAAAGCCGGAGGTGCTCATGAGTGCGGAGGCGACCAACCCCGCGAACCCGGGACCGATCACGCCCGGAGCGCATCGTCGGCGCAGCCGCCCCCGGATCGACCTGCGACGTCTCGGCCGGGCCGCGCTCCTCGGCCCCACCGCCCGCGGCCGCCTCCCCGACGCGATCGGCCACGTGGCGGAGGCCCACAGGGCCCACCATCCCGAGGCCGTCCTGGACCCGCTGCACCGCGCCTACGTACTGGCCGAGTCCTCGCACCGCGGCCAGATGCGCAAGAGCGGCGAGCCGTACATCACACACCCGCTCGCCGTGACGCTGATCCTGGCCGAGCTGGGCGCGGAGACCACGACACTGACGGCGTCCCTGCTCCACGACACGGTCGAGGACACCGAGGTCACGCTCAGCCAGGTGCGCGAGGAGTTCGGCGAGGAGGTCGCCTATCTCGTCGACGGCGTGACCAAGCTGGAGAAGGTCGACTACGGAGCGGCGGCCGAACCCGAGACCTTCCGCAAGATGCTGGTCGCGACCGGGAACGACGTGCGCGTCATGTCGATCAAACTCGCCGACCGCCTGCACAACATGCGCACCCTCGGCGTCATGCGCCAGGAGAAGCAGGAACGGATCGCCAAGGTCACCCGCGACGTCCTGATCCCGCTCGCCGAGCGCCTGGGCGTGCAGGCGCTGAAGACCGAGCTCGAGGACCTCGTGTTCGCGATCCTGCGTCCCGAGGAGTACGGGCAGACGCGTGAACTCATGACGGCCTACGCCCAGCGCACCGAGGACTCGCTCGCCGGGTTCGCGGCCGATCTGCGCTCGGTGCTGCGCGAGGCGGGCCTGAGCGCCGAAGTCCTCATCAGGCCGCGGCACTTCGTCTCCGTCCACCGGGTGCGGCGCAAGCGCGGCGAGATGCGCGGGGCCGACTTCGGGCGCCTTCTCGTGCTCGTGAACGAGGACGCGGACTGTTACGGCGTCCTCGGCGAACTGCACACGTGTTTCACGCCGGTGGTCTCGGAGTTCAAGGACTTCATCGCGGTACCGAAGTTCAACCTGTACCAGTCGCTGCACACCGCGGTCGCCCGCAAGGACGGCGAGGTCGCCGAGGTCCTCATCCGTACGCACCAGATGCACAAGGTCGCGGAGGCGGGCGTCGTGGCGCTCGGCAATCCGTACGCGCCCTCCGCCGAGGAGCACCTGGACACCGTGGGCGAGCGCTCCGACCCCACGCGCCCCGGCTGGCTCAACAGGCTCCTCGACTGGCAGCAGTCCGCCCCGGACACCGACACCTTCTGGTCGACGCTGCGCGAGGACCTCGCCCAGGACCGCGAGATCACCGTCTTCCGGCCCGACGGCGGCACCATCGGGCTCCCCGCCGGCGCCAGTTGCGTCGACGCCGCGTACGCGCAGTACGGCGAGGACGCCCACGCCGTCATCGGCGCGCGGGTCAACGGCCGTCTGGCGACGCTCAGTACGGTCCTCGGCGACGGTGACACGGTCCAGCTGCTGATGGCCGGGGTGGAGGGCAGCGCCGCCTCCGAGCCTTCGGTCGCCTGGCTCGACCACGCCCGTACGCCCGCCGCCCGCATCGCCATCCGCCGCTGGCTCGCCACGCACCCGGAGGGGCCGAGCGCGCCCCAGTCGCCGCCCAGAGCCCCGTACAGCGGCCCCTCGGCGCGGCCCTTCGCGGCGAACGCCGTCGTCGACCAGCCGGGTGCCACGGTGCGCCTCGCGGGCTGTTGTACGCCCGTGCCGCCCGACGAGGTGACCGGGTTCTCCGTGCGCGGCGGTGTCGTGACCGTGCACCGTGTCGCCTGCTCCGGAGTGGCGCGCATGAAGGACGCGGGGCGCGCGGAGGTCGGCGTGCGCTGGGCGGACGCGGCGGCCGCCGAGTACCGGGTGACCCTGATCGCCGAGTCGTTCAGCCGCCCCCACCTGCTCGCCGACCTGACCGAGGCCATAGCGCTGGAGGGCGTCGCCATCATCTCGGCGACCGTCGACCCGCCCGACCAGGGCCGCGTCCGGCACACGTACACGCTTCAACTCCCGGACGCCGCGCACCTCCAGGGCCTCATGCGGGCGATGCGCAACGTGCCGGGCGTGTACGACGTGGGGCGCACGCGACACGCGGCGGCGGGCGCCCTGTAGGCCCACCCGGAAACCTCGTTCGGGTGGTGCGGCGCGTGCCGCACCGTGCACCGGGGCGCGCGCTGATAGCCGTAGCTCATGCTGCTCAGCTCCCGAACGCCCCGCGTCGCCGCGCTCCTCGCCGCCGGCGCCTCGCTCGCCCTTGTCGCCGCGGCCGCGCCCGCCGAGCCGCTCGGCATCGGCGACCGGCTCTTCCCGCACCTGGGCAACCCCGGCTACGACGTCACCGACTACGACATCTCCTTCACGTACCGCGGTGACAACAACAAGCCCCTCGACGCCGTCACCAGGATCAACGCCCGGGCGACCGCCCCGCTCGACCGGATCAACCTCGACTTCTCGCACGGCACCGTCCGCTCGGTGACGGTCAACGGTGCGCGGGCGCAGTACGTCACCAAGGGCGAGGACCTGGTCGTCACGCCCGCGGCGGCCGTGACGCCGGGCCAACCGCTGAAGATCGCCGTGCGGCACACCAGCGACCCCAGGCCAGGGAAGAAGGAGGTCGGCTGGGTGCGCACCAAGGACGGCCTCGCGATGGCCAACCAGGCCGACGCGGCGCACCGGGTGTTCCCCTCCAACGACCACCCCTCCGACAAGGCGTACTTCACCTTCCGGGTCACCGCCCCCAAGGGGTACACCGCGGTCGCCAACGGGCTCCCTGTCGCGAAGAACGGCCTTCCTGCTGCGAAGAACGGCCTTCCTGCCGCGAAAACGCGACAAGGAGGAGCCACGCAGTGGGTCTACCGCACCGCCCACCCCATGGCCACGGAGCTGGCCCAGGTCTCCATCGGCCGCTCCGCCGTGCTGCACCAGGAGGGCCCGGGCGGACTTCCCGTGCGGGATGTCGTGCCGGCCAAGGACGTCAAGGCCCTGAAGCCCTGGCTCAAGAAGACGCCCGACCAGATCGCCTGGATGGAGGGGAAGGTCGGCAACTACCCCTTCGAGAACTACGGGCTGCTGATCGCCCACGCGTCCACCGGCTTCGAACTCGAGACGCAAACGCTCTCTCTCTTCGAGAGAGACCTGTTCACGCGCTCCGAGTACCCGAAGTGGTACGTCGAGTCGATCATGGTCCATGAGCTGGCGCACCAGTGGTTCGGCGACAGCGTCAGCCCCCGCTCGTGGTCCGACCTGTGGCTCAACGAGGGCCACGCCACCTGGTACGAGTCCCTGTACGCCCAGGAGAAGGCGGACCGGCCCATGGTGAAGCGGATGCGCGCCGCCTACCGCGCGTCCGACGCCATGCGCGCCGACGGCGGACCGCCCGCCGCTCCGAGGAAGCCCACGAGCGACGGCAAGATCAGTATCTTCCGGCCGGTCGTCTACGACGGCAGCGCCCTGGTCCTCTATGCCCTGCGCCAGGAGATCGGCGCGGACGCCTTCCAGCGCCTGGAGCGCACATGGCTGGCCACGCACCGTGACTCCACCGCCACCACCGCGGAGTTCGTGCGGCTGGCCTCGCGGCTGGCCGGGCGGGACCTAAGCGGCTTCTTCGACGCCTGGCTCTACGGGAAGAAGACGCCACCCATGCCGGGCCACCCGGACTGGAAGTCCGACCCGGTGTCGAAGCACTGACACGGGGAAACAATCCAGATGACGAGACGGCCCGTACCGTGCGAATATCGTCGACGTCGACGGCGCGGGCCATCGGATCGGCGCTCGCGGGAATCCCCGGGGCAGGCCGGGCGTTGTCAGAGATGACGGGTGGGACATCCGTCGCGTATCCCGTATCCCACAGACGTAAGGATCCAATGACCTCCTCTTCTTCCCCTTCCCAGGACGCGCAGAACATGGTGCAGAACCACACCGAGAGCCTTCGGGCCGATGCCCTGATGGAAGAGGACGTCGCCTGGAGCCACGAGATCGACGGAGAGCGGGACGGCCAGCAGTTCGACCGCTCCGAGCGCGCGGCTCTACGCCGTGTCGCCGGCCTCTCCACCGAGCTCGAGGACGTCACCGAGGTCGAGTACCGACAGCTCCGTCTGGAGCGTGTGGTCCTCGTCGGCGTGTGGACGTCGGGAACGGTTCATGATGCGGAGAACTCCCTCGCGGAGCTCGCCGCCCTCGCCGAGACGGCCGGCGCGCTCGTGCTCGACGGCGTCATCCAGCGCCGCGACAAGCCGGACGCGGCGACGTACATCGGCTCCGGCAAGGCCCAGGAGCTGCGCGACGTCGTGCTCGAGACCGGAGCGGACACCGTCGTGTGCGACGGTGAGCTCAGCCCCGGCCAGCTCATTCACCTCGAGGACGTCGTCAAGGTCAAGGTGGTCGACAGGACCGCCCTGATCCTCGACATCTTCGCCCAGCACGCCAAGTCCCGAGAGGGCAAGGCGCAGGTCGCGCTCGCGCAGATGCAGTACATGCTGCCGCGCCTGCGTGGTTGGGGTCAGTCGCTGTCCCGGCAGATGGGTGGCGGTGGCTCCGGCTCCTCGGGCGGCGGTATGGCCACCCGTGGTCCCGGTGAGACCAAGATCGAGACGGACCGGCGTCGGATCCGCGAGAAGATGGCGAAGATGCGCCGTGAGATCGCGGAGATGAAGACCGGGCGCGACATCAAGCGCCAGGAGCGCCGCAGGCACAAGGTGCCCTCGGTGGCCATCGCCGGGTACACGAACGCCGGCAAGTCCTCGCTCCTCAACCGCCTCACGGGCGCGGGCGTCCTGGTGGAGAACTCGCTGTTCGCCACCCTCGACCCGACCGTGCGCCGGGCCGAGACCCCGAGCGGCCGGCTGTACACGCTGGCCGACACGGTCGGTTTCGTACGGCACCTGCCGCACCACCTCGTCGAGGCGTTCCGCTCGACCATGGAGGAGGTCGGCGACTCCGACCTGATCCTGCATGTGGTCGACGGTTCGCACCCGGTGCCGGAGGAGCAGCTCGCCTCCGTGCGCGAGGTCATCCGCGACGTCGGGGCGACGAAGGTGCCCGAGATCGTGGTGATCAACAAGGCGGACGCGGCCGACCCCTTGGTGTTGCAGCGGCTGTTGCGCGTGGAGAAGCGCGCCATCGCCGTCTCGGCCCGCTCGGGTCAGGGCATCGAGGAACTGCTCGAGCTCATCGACGCCGAACTGCCGCGCCCCGCGGTCGAGATCGAGGCCCTCGTGCCGTACACGCACGGCCAGCTGGTCGCGCGGGCGCACGCCGACGGCGAGGTGATCTCCGAGGAGCACACCCCGGAGGGCACGCTCCTGAAGGCACGCGTCCACGAGGAACTCGCGGCGGAATTCGCGCCGTACGTTCCCGCGGCGGTCGCGGGCTGACGGCTCGTACCGAAGTACCGCACATAGCTGAGCCCCTCTCCGGTCGACCGGAGAGGGGCTCAGCCATGAGACCGGCCGCCTGCGCGGCGCGTGCTTACTGCCCGGCGAACTTCCTGCTCACCGAGTCGTAGATCCCCTTGGCCTCCTTGCCGAGCCGCGGGCCCGCGAGCCAGCCCGCGGTCACCGGGCCGATCGAGGTGTTGGACACCAGGGCCGGCTTGCCGTCGGAGCCCTCGGCGACCCAGCCGCCGCCGGACGAACCGCCCGTCATGGTGCAGCCGATGCGGTACATCGTCGGGTCCGTGTCGCTCAGCGAAAGACGGCCCGGCCGGTCAGCGCACTGGTACAGCTTCTGCCCGTCGAACGGCGCCGCCGCCGGGTAGCCCTTCGCGGTCAGCTGCGCGACCTTCGGCACCGCCGGCGCGTTGAAGTCCACCGGGAGCGCCGAACCCACCGTCTCCTCCAGGGACTTGGTGGTGCCGCCCTTCTCCGGTGTCACATGGATCACCGCGAAGTCGTACGAAGCGCCCGCTCCGCCGCTCGGGCCGCCCTGCGCGATCCACTGGTCGGACGTCAGCGCCGCGTCGCCCCACCACACTCCGTACGGCGCGACCTCGTTCCTGGGCGCGTTCTGCAGCTCCTGCGCGGACTTGCCGCTGTCGTTGTACGAGGGCACGAACGCGATGTTGCGGTACCAGCCGCCGTTCTTGCCCGCGTGCACACAGTGGCCCGCCGTCCAGAGCATGTTGGACTTGCCGGGGTGCGCCGGGTCGGTGACCACGGTCGCCGAGCAGACCATCGAGCCCTTGGGGCCGTCGAAGAACAGCTTGCCCGCGTACGGGGCGTTCGCGTGGTACGGAGTGGACACGCCCGCGGCCGCCACCGGCTTCGGCTCCGGGTCCGTCACACCCTGGTCCCCGGAGAGGTCGTTCTCGTCGACCTCGCCACCGGTGGGCTTGTCGGCGTCCCGCATCCGGTTGGAGTCCCACAGCCCGTCGATGATCGGGTTGACGAAGTCCTGCGCCTCACGCAGCCACTTGTCCTTGTCCCAGTTCCTCCACTCGCCGTCCTTCCACTTGTCCGGGTCGATCCCGTGCTCCTTGAGCCGGTCCCCGATGTCGTCCGGGATCTTGAACTTGCCATCGCCCGCGGAGGCCGAGGCGGTCGGCTTGTCGTTCGCGTTGTTCTCGCCCGGACCGCACGCCGTGGCGGTCAGAGCGACCACGGCACCGAGCGCGACCGCCGCCGCCACGGGGGACGTTCTGCTTCGCGCGCCTCGAGTGCGGCGCGCGGCGAACTGCGGGCGTATGGGTCGCATGTCGTGAATCCCCCTGGGCTTCGAAAAGTTGAACTGTCGTACGCGTGCGGTGGGGACGAGGCGAACCCCGCCGTCTCCGAACGGCACACCACCCTATGCCGGTGCCGTCGGGGACGGCCGACGGAACAGCAACGGTTCCGTCACGGAGGGATCTTGCGGCCGGTACGCGTCGTTACGGGGCCGCGCGCTCCGGGCGCACGGTGAGGGAGCGGCGGCCGCGGTGACCCGCCGGCGCCGAGGACTGCCGGCAAAGGTCCCCTCATGAGTCCCGTACGAGCCGTGTTCCTCCGCCCGTCCCGTCGTTGGTACGTACGGGGGAACCGCAGTCGGCGTTCAGTGCGCGCCGACTCGCCCCGCCGATCGGTGAGTCGAGGGGCCTTTTCGGCCGTATATCCAGCGGGAGGACCAACAGCCGTGGCGGTGACCGATCCTGTGCCTGTGACCGATCCTGAGACCGTGGTGGTGCCGGCCCCGCATGGCGGGGGGACACACAGGAGCCCTGTCCACGACACCGTCGCGCACGAGGGGATCCTGCGCCGTCAGTGCGCGCGGGAGTCCGCGGCGCGCACCTATGCGCGCGCCCTGCCGATCGTGCCGGTGCGGGCCCGCGGGCTCACCATCGAGGGCGCCGACGGCCGCCGCTATCTGGACTGTCTGTCCGGCGCGGGGACCCTCGCGCTCGGCCACAACCACCCGGTGGTGCTCGAGGCCATCCGCAAGGTGCTCGACTCGGGCGCGCCGCTGCACGTGCTCGATCTGGCCACCCCGGTCAAGGACGCGTTCACCACCGAGCTGTTCCGCACGCTGCCGCCCGGACTGGCCGACCGGGCCCGCATCCAGTTCTGCGGGCCCGCGGGCACCGACGCCGTCGAGGCCGCACTGAAGCTGGTCCGCACCGCCACCGGCCGCTCGGGCCTGCTCTCCTTCGCGGGTGCCTATCACGGGATGACCGCGGGGGCGCTCGAAGCGTCCGGCGGCGCGCAGGACGTCCGGGTCACGCGCCTCCCGTATCCGCAGGACTACCGCTGTCCCTTCGGTATCGGAGGCGCACGCGGCGCCGAACTCGCCGCCCGCTGGACCGAGTCGCTCCTCGACGACACCAAGTCCGGGGTGCCACAGCCCGCGGGCATGATCCTCGAACCGGTTCAGGGGGAGGGCGGCGTCATCCCCGCCCCCGACGCCTGGCTGCGCCGGATGCGAGCCGCCACCGAGCACCGCTCGATCCCGCTGGTCGTCGACGAGGTGCAGACCGGCGTCGGCCGCACCGGCGCCTTCTGGGCCGTGGAGCACAGCGGTGTCGTGCCCGACGTCATGGTCCTGTCCAAGGCCATCGGAGGCAGCCTGCCGCTCGCCGTGGTCGTCTATCGGGACGACCTCGACGTCTGGCCCCCGGGGGCGCACGCGGGCACCTTCCGCGGCAACCAGCTCGCCATGGCCGCGGGCGCCGCCACCCTCTCGTATGTCCGCGAGAACCGCCTGGCCGACCGTGCCGCCGCCCTCGGTGCGCGCATGCTCGACCAACTCCGGGGTCTCTCGGGCGAGTTCGACTGCGTCGGTGAGGTCCGCGGGCGCGGCCTCATGATCGGCGTGGAACTCGTCGACCCGGAAGGCGCTGGTCCCGCCCACGCCGCCCCGGAACTCGCCGACGACCCCCTGCTCGCCGGGCCCGCCCCGCTCCCGGCCGCACCCCAACTCGCCGCCGCCGTCCGCGAGGCCTGCCTGCACCGCGGCCTGATCGTCGAACTCGGCGGCCGCCACTCCAGCGTCGTACGCCTGCTACCTCCCCTCACCATCACCGACGAGCAGGCCGCGGCCATCGTGGACCGGCTCGCCGACGCCCTGGCGGCCGTCGCCCGCACCCGCCGTCACGAGTCGTAGGAGCGCCCGACGACAGACCGCCAGCAGCGACGGCAGTGACGTGCCGGACCGGCCGGACCACTGCCTCACGGAGCCCACCACCCCACGCTAGGAAGCCAGTTGAACGCCACCCCCGCACCCGACGGCCGTCCCCGTCCCACCGTCGGCGGATCCTGCGACACGCAAGCCCCGCGCGCCCAGGAGCGCGACTCGGTCCCGCGGCAGCAGGGCGGCGACCAGGAGGCCGATCGTTCCCGTACGCCCGCCGTCGATCTCCTGGAGCACCCGGACCCCGCGACCGCCGCCCAGCTGGCAGCGGTCGAGAACCTGCTGCGCTGCTGGGTGCGTGAGAACAACATCGCTCCTCCTCCCTTCGGCGCGCTCCGCATCCCGCTGCCCGCGAGCGGCACCGTCCTCCTCGTCCCGGTCCACTACTGGTCGCTCTCCGGCTGGCACCGCTTCGGCCTGCCACACCTGGAGCACGCGCCTCCGCACGCCCCCGGCGTGGACGCCGTCGCACTCGCCGCCCTCCTGAGCAGAGAGTCGGCCCAAGGCGAACCCGCAGCTCCGGCCGCCCCCACGTCCTCCGGTGACTCCGCCCAAGGCGCTCCCACCCCCGGCGGTGACAGCGGTGAGCTGGTGGTCCGTGTCGCCGACTCGCTGCGCCGTACCACCGACTTCATCGCGGACCGCCGCGACCGCCCCGAGGATCGGGCCGACCCCTTCCTCGCCGCGGAGCAGGCGCTTCTCCTCGGGCACCCGCTGCACCCGACTCCGAAGAGCCGCGAAGGGCTCTCCGACGCCGAAGCGGCCCGCTACTCACCTGAGTTGCGCGGCTCCTTCCCCCTGCACTGGATCGCCGTCTCCCCGGACGTCCTCGCCCACGACTCGGCCTGGTCCGAGGGCGGCCGCGCCCGCCCCGCCGCCGAGCTCACCTCCGATCTGGCAGGGCCCGGGCTCTCGCTCCCCGCAGGGCACGCCGCGCTGCCCGTGCACCCATGGCAGCTGCGGGAACTGCGTGACCGCCCCGCCACCGCCGCCCTCCTGGACGCCGGGCTGCTGCGCGACCTGGGCCCGCACGGCGAGCACTGGTTCCCCACCTCCTCCGTCCGCACGCTGTACCGGCCCGGCGCGCCGGCCATGCTCAAGCTCTCCCTCGGGCTGCGCATCACCAACTCCCGCCGGGAGAACCTCCGCAAGGAACTCCACCGGGGCGTCGAGGTCCACCGGCTCCTCGGCACCGGTCTCGCGGAGCAGTGGCAGGCCGCGCACCCCGGCTTCGACGTCGTCCGCGACCCGGCCTGGCTCGCCGTCGACGGACCGGACGGCGAACCCGTGCCGGGCCTGGACGTGATGATCCGCACCAACCCCTTCCGCTCCCGCGACGACGCGGTGTGCGTCGCCGGATTCGTCTCTCCCCGGCCGACCGCCGACCCGGCCGACCCCACCGGCCACCCGGTCATGAACTCCCGCCTCGCCGACACCGTGACCCGGCTCGCGGCCCGCACCGGACGGACCCGTGCAGCCGTGTCCGCCGAGTGGTTCCTGCGGTATCTGGAACACGTCGTACGCCCCGTGCTCTGGCTCGACGGCGAAGCCGGCGTCGCCCTGGAGGCCCACCAGCAGAACACCCTGCTGCTCCTGGACACCGAAGGCTGGCCCGTCGGCGGACGCTCCCGGGACAACCAGGGCTACTACTTCCGCGAGTCCCGCCGCGCCGAACTCGAACAGCGCCTGCCGGGCATCGGCACACACAGCGACACCTTCGTCGACGACGACGTCACCGACGAGCGATTCGCCTATTACCTCGCCATCAACAACATCCTCGGCCTGATCGGAGCCTTCGGTTCCCAACGGCTGGCCGACGAGCAGCTGTTGATCGCCGCGTTCCGCCGCTTCCTCGGCGAGGCCGCCACCGGACCGAACCGGCAGCGCAGCACACTGCCCAGCCAGCTGCTCGACTCACCCACGCTGCGCTGCAAGGCCAACATGCTCACCCGGCTGCACGGCCTCGACGAACTCGTCGGCCCCGTCGACACCCAGTCCGTCTACGTCACCATCGCCAACCCCTTTCATTCCCGTCGTACCTGAGAGAGGAGCGTCGCCGTGCCTCCCACCGATGCGAGCACCGACGCCGACACCACTCCCACCACCGACCGCCATGCGCCCGCCCCACCCGCTGAGAGCGGAGAGCGCGCCGACGACGCCGACAATGCCGACAACGCTGACAACGTGCAGGGCGGCCAAGGCGTGCAGGGCGCGGAGCACGCAGAGCACGCAGAGCACGCAGAGCACACGAGGAGCGCGGACGGCGCGGACAGCGCCGACTTCCAGGACACCCTGGACCTGCGGCTCCCCGACGAACTGCTCGCGCTCTTCGCGGAGGCGGAGCAGGACGGCGGGCACCGAGCCACCCCCGATCTCAGCGCCGCGACCGAGCACGACCTGCTGGACGACGTGGGGGAGTGGGGACCGGTCACCACTCCCTCAGGCGTGTTCCAACTCGTCCCGGTGCGCGTCGAGCGAGACCTGGCACTGATCAGCCGCTGGATGAACGACCCCGCAGTGGCGGCCTTCTGGGAGCTCGCGGGACCCGACACCGTCACCGCGGAGCACCTCGCCCCCCAACTCGACGGCGACGGGCGCAGCGTGCCCTGCCTCGGTGTCCTCGACGGCGCCCCCATGAGCTACTGGGAGATCTACCGCGCCGACCTCGACCCGCTGGCCCGCCACTACCCCGCCCGCCCGCACGACACCGGAATCCACCTCCTCATCGGTGGCGTCGCCAACCGCGGACGAGGGCTCGGCACCACGCTGCTCAAAGCCGTCGCCGACCTCGTACTCGATCATCGCCCGCGCTGTGCGCGCGTCGTTGCGGAACCCGACCTTCGCAACACCCCCTCCGTCTCCGCTTTCCTGGGCGCGGGATTCCGCTTCTTCGCCGAGGTGGACCTCCCCGACAAGCGGGCCGCGCTCATGGTCCGTGACCGCGCCCTGCGCAACGTGCTCCAGGCCAGTCACTCTCAGTAACGAACCTCGACCCGATCCGGTTCCCGTCCGAGGAGTCCCCGTGCCGAATCCGTCCGTCGCCCCGAGTTCCGAAGAGCCGACCGAGCTGTACGACCCGCCCGAGCTCACATCCGGGAACTGGGACAGGGCGGGCGCCCGGCTGCTGGCCAAGCTGATCGGCGAATTCGCCTACGAGGACATCCTGCGACCCACGGCCCTCGCCCCGGACGGCCCCGGCCCCTGTCGTTACGCTCTGTCCCTGCCTGCCTGCCGGTCCGGCGGGGAGGGAGCGCCCGAAGCCGGCGCGAGGGAGATCGGCGGCACCGTCCACTTCCGTGCCCGCCGCGGCGCGTACGGAAGTTGGCAGGTCGACCCGGCGAGCATGGAGTGGGAACCCGAACTGCCGGGCGGCGGACGTGAGGAACGCGAGCCCTTCACCGACCCGCTCGCCTTCCTCCTCCGCGCCAAGCACGTCCTCGGCCTCGACGGCAGCACCCTCGGCCACCTCGTCCGCGAACTCACCGTCACCCTCGCCGCCGACGCCCGCCTCGACCACACCGCGCTCACCGCGGCACAACTGGCCGAACTCGGATACGCCGACCTCGAAGGGCACCAGACCGGCCACCCCTGGCTCGTCCTGAACAAGGGCCGTCTCGGGTTCTCCGCGACCGACACCGCACGCTGGGCGCCTGAATCACGCCGCCCCACCCGCCTCCCGTGGATCGCCGTGCACACCGGCCTCGCCACGTACCGGGGCGTCGCGGGACTGGAGGACCCCGCCTCCCTCTATGGCGGCGAACTCGACGCGCCGACCCGGACGTTGTTCGAGCAGGCGCTCCGCTCGCGCGGCCTGGACCCGGCCGCGTATCTCTATCTCCCGGTGCACCCCTGGCAGTGGGACGACATCGTGCTGCCGCTCTTCGCGCCGTCGATCGCCACGAACGACATCGTTCCGCTGCCCACGGACGGTGATCTGCGCCTGCCCCAGCAGTCCATCCGTACCTTCCTCAATACGGCCCGCCCCGACCGGCACACAGTGAAGTTGCCGCTTTCCATCTTCAACACCCTTGTCTGGCGCGGGCTTCCGACGGAGCGCACCTGGGCCGCGCCCGCCGTCACCACATGGGTGCACGCTCTGCGCGATGCCGACCCCTTCCTGAGCGAGGAATGCCGGGTCGTCCTGCTGGGCGAGGTCGCTTCCGTGACCGTGGAGCACCCGCTGTACGACGGTCTCGACGAAGTCCCCTACCAGTACAAGGAATTGCTGGGCGCGATCTGGCGCGAGCCCCTCACCCGGCACCTCGCTCCTGGAGAACGCGCTCGAACGCTCGCCTCCTTGTTGCACGTCGACACCGAGGGGCGCGCGTTCGTCGCGGAGCTGGTCGCACGGTCGGGCCTGGACCCGAAGACGTGGCTTCGTAGGCTCTTCGTGGCCCTGCTGCCCCCACTGCTGCGCTTCCTCTACCGCTACGGGACCGTCTTCTCTCCGCACGGAGAGAACGCCATCGTCGTCTTCGACGACCAGGACGTGCCCGTGCGGCTCGCGGTCAAGGACTTCGTGGACGACGTCAACATCAGCTCGGAGCCGCTGCCCGAGCACGACTCCATGCCGGACGACGTGCGCGAGGTCCTGCTCACCGAGGACCCCGCGTTCCTGACCCAGTTCATCCACTCGGGACTCTTCGTCGGCGTCTTCCGCTATCTGGCGCCGCTGTGCGAGGAGCAACTCGGGCTCCCCGAGGACGAGTTCTGGTCTCTCGTACGCGCCGAGATCCTGCGCCACCACGCGCGCTTCCCGGAGCTCAAGGAGCGGTACGAGATGTTCGACCTGCTCACCCCGGAGATCGAGCGCCTGTGCCTCAACCGCAACCGGCTGCACCTCGACGGCTACCGTGACCGCGCCGACCGCCCGCACGCCGCCGTGCACGGCACCGTGGCCAATCCGCTGCATCAGCCGTGATCGCCGGATTGTCAGTGGGTCCGTTTAGGGTGGTCGAGCTATGACGAAGCCCTCACTCCCCGAGCTCCTGCACGCCGCCGTCACCGCTGTCGGCGGCACGGAGCGCCCTGGCCAGGTCACCATGGCCGAGACCGTCGCCGAGGCGATCGACGACGGTTCCCATCTGCTCGTCCAGGCGGGCACCGGCACAGGCAAGTCCCTGGGCTACCTCGTGCCGGCCCTGGCTCACGGGGAGCGCGTCGTCGTGGCGACCGCCACGTTGGCGCTGCAGCGCCAGCTCGTGGAGCGGGACCTGCCGCGCACGGTGGAGTCGCTCCACCCGCTGCTGCGGCGCAGACCCAATTTCGCCATGCTCAAGGGCCGGTCGAACTATCTGTGCCTGCACCGCCTCCACGAGGGCGTACCGCAGGAGGAGGAAGAGGGCCTCTTCGACCAGTTCGAGGCGGCCGCGCCCACCAGCAAGCTCGGCCAGGACCTGCTGCGCATGCGCGACTGGGCGGACGAGACGGAGACGGGCGACCGGGACGACCTCACCCCCGGCGTCTCGGACAAGGCCTGGTCGCAGGTCTCGGTCTCCTCGCGCGAGTGCCTGGGCGCGTCGAAGTGCGCCTACGGCCAGGAGTGCTTCGCCGAGATGTCGCGGGAGCGCGCCAAGCTCGCCGACGTCATCGTGACCAACCACGCGCTGCTCGCGATCGACGCCATCGAAGGCGCGCCGGTCCTCCCGCAGCACGAGGTGCTGATCGTGGACGAGGCGCACGAGCTCGTCTCGCGGGTGACCGGGGTGGCGACGGGGGAGCTGACCCCCGGCCAGGTCAACCGGGCGGTGAAGCGGTCGGCGAAGCTCGTCAACGAGAAGGCGGCGGACCAGCTGCAGACCGCCTCCGAAGGCTTCGAGCGGGTCATGGAGCTGGCCCTGCCCGGCAGACTCGAGGAGATCCCCGAGGACCTCGGCTACGCGCTGATGGCGCTGCGCGACGCGGCCCGTACGGTGATCACCGCGATCGGCACCACGCGCGACAAGTCGGTCCAGGACGAGGACGCCGTCCGCAAGCAGGCCCTCGCCGCTGTGGAGAACATCCACGACATGGCGGAGCGGATCACGAACGGCTCGGAGTGGGACGTCGTCTGGTTCGAGCGGCACGACCGCTTCGGCGCCTCCCTGCGTGTCGCCCCCATGTCGGTGTCCGGCCTCCTGCGGGAGAAGCTCTTCACCGACCGCTCCGTCGTCCTGACCTCGGCGACACTGAAGCTCGGCGGCGATTTCAACGGGGTGGGTGCCTCCATGGGCCTGGCCCCCGAAGGCACCGAGGGCGAGGACCTTCCGGTCTGGAAGGGCGTCGACGTCGGATCGCCGTTCGACTACCGCAAGCAGGGCATCCTCTACGTCGCCAAGCACCTGGCGAAGCCGACGCGCGACGGCACGCGCACGGACATGACGGACGAGCTGAGCGAGCTGATCCAGGCGGCCGGCGGCCGCACGCTCGGCCTGTTCTCGTCGATGCGGGCGGCCCAGGCGGCGGCCGAGGAGCTGCGCACGCGGATCCCGGAGTTCCCGATCCTGTTGCAGGGTGAGGACACCCTGGGGGAGCTGATCAAGGCCTTCGCGGCGGACCCGGAGACCTGTCTGTTCGGCACCCTGTCGCTGTGGCAGGGCGTGGACGTACCGGGTCCGAACTGTCAGCTGGTCGTGATGGACAAGATCCCGTTCCCGCGGCCGGACGACCCGCTGATGAGCGCGCGCCAGAAGGCGGTCGAGGAAGCGGGGGGCAACGGCTTCATGGCCGTGGCCGCTACGCACTCGGCACTGCTCATGGCACAGGGCGCGGGCCGTCTCATCCGGGCCACGGGCGACCGCGGCGTGGTCGCGGTCCTGGACCCCCGCCTGGCGACGGCACGCTACGGCAGCTATCTGAAGGCCTCGATGCCGGACTTCTGGTTCACGACGGACCGGAACCAGGTGCGGCGCTCCCTCTCGTCGATCGACGCGGCGGCGAAGAAGGCGGACGCGGAGAAGGACGTGGAGAGAGACGTGGAGAACTCGGACGCGGAGTAGTACCCGGACCGCAGCACGCACGGGACCTGGCGCGGACAGCGCTGGGCCCCGGAACCGGCGCAGGTGGTTCCGGGGCCCGGTCAGGGAGGAGCGTCAGACGCGCCGCAGAACGGCTACCACCTTGCCGAGGATCGTCGCCTCGTCGCCGGGAATCGGCTGGTACGCGGAGTTGTGCGGCAGGAGCCAGACATGGCCGTCCTCCCGCTTGAAGCGCTTGACCGTGGCCTCGCCCTCGAGCATCGCGGCGACGATGTCACCGTTCTCCGCGACGGGCTGGCGGCGGACCGTGACCCAGTCCCCGTCACAGATCGCGGCCTCGATCATCGAGTCGCCGACGACCTTCAGGACGAACAGCTCACCGTCACCGACGAGCTGCCGGGGGAGCGGGAAGACGTCCTCGACGGACTCCTCGGCGAGGATTGGGCCACCGGCGGCGATCCGGCCCACCAGGGGCACGTACGAGGCGGCAGGCTTGCCCGCGGTGTCCGTGGGCTGCGCGCTGGGCTGGTCCGAGCCGCGGACTTCGTAGGCGCGCGGGCGGTGCGGGTCGCGGCGCAGGAAGCCCTTGCGCTCGAGCGCCATCAGCTGGTGCGCGACCGACGACGTGCTGGACAGGCCGACCGCCTGGCCGATCTCCCGCATGGACGGCGGGTATCCCCGACGCTGCACCGAGTCACGGATGACCTCGATCACGCGGCGCTGCCGATCCGTGAGCCCCGAGCTGTCCGCGCGGATCCCTGGTGGCCGGCCGGGCAGGGAGCGCCCCGGCTTGGGGCCCTCCTGACTCATGGCTGTGTCATTCATGGCATGCACCGGCTCGAGTCGGCCCTGGGCGCGGCCCTGGGCAGTGATGGTGGCACTGTCTGCGGTCGTGGTCACGTCGGTCGGCCCCTCTCGAGAATGTCTCCCTAGCTAGCCAACGGTAGTTCCTTTCGAAAGGTTGCGCCAAACACACGTTCGAGTGAAAAACCGTTGATTGCTTGTCGTGATCATGCACCTGGGTGTATGGCGGCCTCGAAGCGGAGTGTCGATTCAGCCGATCCGGTACGCTTCTCGGCTGGAGTCGAGGTTCGGCCCGTGAGTCCCACAGTCTGCCACTCGCCTCTCCGTCAACCAGGCACCGCCCTCGTTTTTCCTTGTGTCGTGCCGGTACGGATCCGAGCGCCTCTCGGCCCCGGCCGCCCCGGGTGCGACGCGTTCCGCCCCCGCGACACGCGCGACACGCGCTAGGGCCTCAAAATGCGACCGAACCCCAGATGTAGTGGTTGGATTGGATCCGCAGCCCAGAAGTTGTGGTCCCCGGTCCATCTCGGCCGTGGTCATCGCCTATGCTTGGGGCTGCTTCGGGAGACGTGAACCAGCCTCCCGGGGTCATCGAGTCGTGCCGTGAAGGAGGGTTGGGAGTTCATGCACTGCCCCTTCTGTAGGCATCCCGACAGTCGTGTCGTCGACAGCCGCACCACCGACGACGGCACGTCCATCCGTAGGCGCCGTCAGTGTCCGGACTGCTCCCGTCGTTTCACGACGGTGGAGACGTGCTCGCTGATGGTCGTGAAGCGGAGCGGGGTGACCGAACCCTTCAGTCGCACCAAGGTCATCAATGGCGTACGCAAGGCGTGCCAGGGGCGTCCGGTCACCGAGGACGCCCTCGCCCAGCTCGGCCAGCGGGTCGAGGAGGCGGTGCGCGCCACCGGAAGTGCCGAGCTGACCACTCATGACGTGGGCCTGGCCATACTCGGCCCGCTTCAGCAGCTGGACCTCGTCGCCTACCTGCGGTTCGCGTCCGTGTACCGGGCGTTCGACTCGCTGGAGGACTTCGAGTCGGCCATCGCTGAACTGAGGGAACAAACGCCCGGCGCCGAAACGGACGGCGCGGGCGAAGAGCGCACACAGAGCGAGTGCGGGCCCGGAGGGACTGTGGAAGTCCCCGTGCCCGCCCACGCCGCCGACTGACGGCCACGGGCCGGGCGGCGGCGACCCCAAAGACCTGTTGCGGGCGGCAAGAGCGGCGGCCGCAACACAAGACAGACACCGTGCGCGGGAAGATCCGGGCACTTTAGGGCGTTTTAGCCCGATATATGGGAGGCGGCATGACAGAGACGGCGAGCGGCCCGGCACGAGGCTCCCGGGCCAAGGGAGCCAAGGCCAACAAGGGTCTGCGTGTCGAGCGCGTCCACACCACCCCCGGCGTGCACCCGTACGACGAGGTGGAATGGGCGCATCGTGACGTCGTCATGACCAACTGGCGCGACGGCTCGGTCAACTTTGAGCAGCGTGGCGTCGAGTTCCCCGAGTTCTGGTCGGTGAACGCGGTCAACATCGTCACCAGCAAGTACTTCCGGGGCGCCGTCGGCACCCCGCAGCGCGAGGTGAGCCTCAAGCAGCTCATCGACCGCATCGTGAAGACCTATCGGAAGGCCGGCGAGGACCACAAGTACTTCGCCTCGCCCGCCGACGCCGAGATCTTCGAGCACGAGCTGGCGTACGCCCTCCTGCACCAGATCTTCAGCTTCAACTCGCCGGTGTGGTTCAACGTCGGCACGCCGCAGCCCCAGCAGGTCTCCGCCTGCTTCATCCTGTCCGTCGACGACTCCATGGAGTCGATCCTCGACTGGTACAAGGAAGAGGGCATGATCTTCAAGGGCGGCTCCGGTGCCGGCCTGAACCTCTCCCGGATCCGCTCCTCCAAGGAGCTGCTCTCCTCCGGCGGCAACGCCTCGGGTCCCGTCTCCTTCATGCGCGGTGCCGACGCCTCCGCAGGAACGATCAAGTCGGGTGGCGCCACGCGCCGCGCGGCCAAGATGGTCATCCTCGACGTCGACCACCCCGACATCGAGGGCTTCATCGAGACCAAGGTGAAGGAAGAGGAGAAGATCCGCGCCCTGCGCGACGCGGGCTTCGACATGGACCTGGGCGGCGACGACATCACGTCCGTCCAGTACCAGAACGCCAACAACTCGGTCCGCGTGAACGACGAGTTCATGAAGGCCGTCGAGTCCGGCTCGAAGTTCGGCCTGCGCGGCCGTATGGACGGCGAGGTCATCGAGGAGGTCGAGGCCAAGTCCCTCTTCCGCAAGATGGCCGAGGCCGCCTGGGCCTGCGCCGACCCGGGCATCCAGTACGACGACACCATCAACCACTGGCACACGTGCCCGGAGTCCGGCCGCATCAACGGCTCGAACCCGTGCAGCGAGTACATGCACCTGGACAACACGTCCTGCAACCTCGCCTCGCTGAACCTGATGAAGTTCCTCAAGGACGACGGCCTGGGCAACCAGTCCTTCGACATCGAGCGCTTCTCGAAGATCGTCGAGCTGGTCATCACCGCGATGGACATCTCCATCTGCTTCGCGGACTTCCCGACGCAGAAGATCGGCGAGAACACCCGCGCCTTCCGTCAGCTCGGCATCGGCTACGCGAACCTGGGCGCCCTGCTCATGGCGACCGGCCACGCCTACGACTCGGACGGCGGCCGTGCCCTCGCCGGCGCCATCACGTCGCTGATGACGGGTACGTCCTACAAGCGCTCGGCCGAGCTCGCCGCGGTCGTCGGCCCGTACGACGGCTACGCGAAGAACGCCACCCCGCACAACCGCGTCATGAAGCAGCACGCCGACGCCAACACGGCGGCCGTCCGCATGGACGACCTGGACACCCCGATCTGGGCCGCCGCCACGGAGGCCTGGCAGGACGTCATCCGCCTCGGCGAGAAGAACGGTTTCCGCAACGCCCAGGCGTCGGTCATCGCCCCGACCGGCACCATCGGTCTCGCGATGTCCTGCGACACCACCGGTCTCGAGCCCGACCTCGCCCTGGTCAAGTTCAAGAAGCTGGTCGGCGGCGGCTCGATGCAGATCGTCAACGGCACCGTGCCGCAGGCCCTGCGCCGCCTGGGCTACCAGGAGGAGCAGATCGAGGCGATCGTCGCCCACATCGCCGAGCACGGCAATGTGATCGACGCCCCGAGCCTCAAGCCCGAGCACTACGAGGTGTTCGACTGCGCCATGGGTGAGCGCTCCATCTCCGCGATGGGCCACGTCCGCATGATGGCGGCCATCCAGCCCTGGATCTCCGGCGCGCTCTCCAAGACGGTCAACCTGCCGGAGACGGCGACCGTCGAGGACGTCGAGGAGGTCTACTTCGAGGCCTGGAAGATGGGCGTCAAGGCGCTCGCCATCTACCGCGACAACTGCAAGGTCGGCCAGCCCCTCTCCGCCAAGAAGAAGGAGCAGGAGAAGGCCGAGGTCACCGAGAAGACCGAGGCGACGATCCGCGAGGCCGTCGAGAAGGTCGTCGAGTACCGCCCGGTCCGCAAGCGCCTCCCGAAGGGCCGTCCCGGCATCACCACCTCCTTCACGGTGGGTGGCGCCGAGGGCTACATGACCGCCAACTCCTACCCGGACGACGGTCTCGGCGAGGTCTTCCTGAAGATGTCCAAGCAGGGCTCCACCCTCGCGGGCATGATGGATGCCTTCTCCATCGCCGTCTCGGTCGGCCTCCAGTACGGCGTGCCGCTGGAGACCTACGTCTCGAAGTTCACCAACATGCGCTTCGAGCCGGCCGGCATGACGGACGACCCGGACGTGCGGATGGCGCAGTCGATCGTCGACTACATCTTCCGCCGCCTGGCGCTCGACTTCCTGCCCTTCGAGACGCGCTCCGCGCTCGGCATCCACTCCGCCGAGGAGCGCCAGCGTCACCTGGAGACGGGTTCCTACGAGCCCAGCGAGGACGAGGTCGACGTCGAGTCCCTGGCCCAGTCGGCGCCCCGCGCCCAGGAGTTGAAGGCCGTCGAGACGCCGAAGGCCCAGGACGCCGCCGCGCAGTCCGTGCCGCAGCAGGCGCACACCAGCGCCGAGCTCGTCGAGATGCAGCTGGGCATCCAGGCCGACGCCCCGCTCTGCTTCTCCTGCGGAACGAAGATGCAGCGGGCCGGCTCCTGCTACATCTGCGAGGGCTGCGGCTCGACCAGCGGTTGCAGCTGATCGGGCTGAACGCCTGATCGGGCTGGACGCCTGAACCGAAGGGCGGCGGAACCATCACGGTTCCGCCGCCCTTCGGCGTGGGCCACCGGACCCCGCAGGGGGCACGGCGGATGTGCTTACAGCGCGCCCATCGCCGCGGCGAACGCGTTCAGGTCCCCGTCGTCGAAGCCCCGGACCGCCTCGTGGAACGACCATGCCCCGTCGGCATCCCGCGTGAACTCCGCGATCGTGGTCGCGGCGGCGCCGGAGACCACCGCGAAGTCGTGCTCCGACAGGTCGGTGTAGCCCTCTCTGATCCGGACCGCCGTGTTCGCGATGTCCCCGAACACCTTGGCGCGGCCGGGCTCCTGCTCGTCCTGCTGGATGGCCACGCCCACGACCACGCGCGCGTACGAGGGCGCGAGTCGATCCAGTTCGAGCGTCATGACCTCGTCGAACCCGAAACCCTGGCCGGTCCTGCTGTCCCGGTTGAGCGTGATGGTCCCGTCGGGCGAACGGCTGTCGAAGTGAACGACGTACACGGGGCTGCCGTGCGGGTCGTCGCCCGTGTACGTCGCGGCGATCAGGTCCAGGTCATGGGGAGGCGAGCCCATGGGGCTCGGGTCCCACTTCAGGCCGATCTCGATCTTCTCGATTCCCTTACGAAGGCTGCTCACCGAACTCCCCCTCCTCGGTGCGATGTTGAGTACTACGGACACGCTACGTGGTCCCACTGACAACAACACGACCATCCCCTCAGGGCGTCTCGACCGTGGGTTCGGGACCACCCCGGCAAGTGGCCGGCGCGCCGTACGATGGCGCGGTGCTGGTCAAGTGGATTCGTTGCACTGTGGTGGATCGTCGGGGTTTCGAGCGGGGACAGCGGAAATGGGCGGGGCTTCTGGGAGAGCCAGGATTCCGAGGTCAGGGTGGAGGCTGGAGCAGGCAACGGCCCGATGTGGCGCATGTCTTCGGCTTCTGGGAGAGCCGCGCCTTCTACGACTCCTTCATGGCGCGCTCCCATGACCGGCTCGCGGCCGCGCAGTCGGGGACGTACAAGAACATCCAGGTGAAGCTCTTCGACCATCGCTTCGACGTGAAGACCGGGTTCGAGCCGCGGTTCACGGACGCGGACGTGGTGCGGGTGGCGCACTGCACGGTGCACGCCGAGCGGGCCGAGCACTACACGTTGATGCAGCAGAAGGTGTGGAACCCGGCGATGGCCGGATCGCCGGGCATGGTGCGTGGGCTGTTCGGTGACGCCCCGGGGGACGAGTTCCTGGTCCTCTCCATGTGGCGTTCGGCGGCCGAGCACGGCAAGTACCAGGTCGACCGGGTGGAGCGGCTTTCGGCGCGCGCCCAGACGGACGCCGACATCGCGGCCATCACGGGGGACATCGTGGATCTGGAATCGACCTGGACGGTCTGAACGCGTGACCACGCGCGCGTGCACGTCCGTCGACCGCCGATCCACACGACCTCCGCCACACCACCCGCACGGGTGCTCGACGCCGCCCGGCGATCTAGGGTCGTGTGCATGGCACGACCGCGGCGCATCGTTCTTGTCCGGCACGGCGAATCCGAAGGCAACGCCGACGACACCATCTACGAGCGCGAGCCCGATCACGCCCTGACGCTCACCGACAAGGGGTGGCGCCAGGCCGAGAACACCGGCGAGGACCTCCGGCGGCTGTTCGGACGCGAACGGGTGAGCGTGTACGTCTCGCCGTACCGGCGCACCCACGAGACCTTCCGCGCCTTCCGGCTCGACCCCGACCTCGTACGCATCCGGGAGGAGCCCCGGCTCAGGGAGCAGGACTGGGGAAACTGGCAGGACCGCGAGGACGTGCGGCTGCAGAAGGCCTATCGGGACGCCTATGGGCATTTCTTCTACCGATTCGCCCAGGGCGAGTCCGGGGCGGACGTGTACGACCGGGTGGGTGCGTTCCTGGAGAGTCTGCACCGCAGCTTCGAGGCCCCGGACCACCCGCCGAACGTCCTGCTCGTGACGCACGGACTGACCATGCGGCTGTTCTGCATGCGCTGGTTCCACTGGTCCGTCGCGGATTTCGAGTCCCTGTCGAACCCCGGGAACGCGGAGACGCGGTTGCTCGTTCTCGGGGAGAACGGGAGGTACAAAATGGACCGCCCGTTCGAACGATGGCGCGAACCGGAATCGTACGGAGTCACCGGATAGAGTGGCAGAGCGATGACCGCTGACTCCTCACCCGACGGGCGCTTGAACCGCGCCCTGTCCAGCCTGCGCGGACTCTCCGTGGGAGACGCGCTGGGATCACAATTCTTCGTTCCGGCGAACTATCCGCTGCTCAAGACCCGCGCACTGCCGGACGGCACATGGCAGTGGACCGACGACACCGAGATGGCCGCCTCTGTGGTGGCTGTCCTGGCGGCCCACGAGCGCGTCGACCAGGACGAGCTGGCGCGATCGTTCGCGGAGCGCCAGGACGTCGAGCGCGGGTACGGCCCTGCCGTGAACCGGCTGCTTCAGCAGGTCCGTGAGGGCGACGACTGGCGGGCCCTGGCCTCCGCGCTGTTCAACGGTCGGGGGTCGTGGGGGAACGGCGCGGCGATGCGGATCGCGCCGCTCGGCGCCTATTACGCCGACGATCCCGAGCAGGCCACGCACCAGGCCGAGATCTCCGCCTATCCGACGCACCAGCACCGGGAGGCCGTCGTGGGTGCGATGGCCGTGGCGGCCGCTGCCGCCCTGGTGGCCGACCCCGCGGGGCCTCCCGCGCCGCAGGACCTGCTGGACGGCGTGATCTCGCTCGTGCCGCGCAGCGCGGTGGGCGCCGGTCTGCGCCGAGCCAAGGACATGCTCGACTACGGGGACCCGTCCACGGTGGCTGCGGTCCTCGGCTGCGGCCGGAGGACGACGGCGCACGACACCGTGCCGTTCGCCGTCTGGTCGGCGGCGCGCGGCCTCGGTGACTTCGAGGGCGCCTTCTGGAGCACGGCCCAGGTCGGCGGCGACATGGACACGACCTGCGCGATCGTGGGCGGCATCGTCGCTTCCGGCGCGGACGGGGCGCCCTCGGCCGAGTGGCTCGGACGGACCGAGGCACTGCCGGCCTGGGCGCCGACCGCGTAGGGCACGGAACAGGTCCGGGGGAGTACCCCTCAGACCGCGGCCCCGGACTTCCCGCTCAGTGCCTCCAGGTCACTCTTGCGGACCTGGATGACGAACACGGCGATGAGCGCCGCCACCACGGCCAGTGCGGCGGCCGCTATGAAGGCATTGCCGATGCCGTGAGCCAGCACCGAGTCGTTCCATGGAGCGGGCAGCCGGTGGGTCCTGGCGAACTCGGCCTTCTGCTCCGGTGAGCCCTCGGCGAGGAACTTCGGGATCTGCTTCTTGGCCTCGCTCTCGCTGGCGCTGCTGAAGATCGTGGTGAGGACCGACAGACCGAGGGCGCCACCGACCTGCTGCGTGGTGTTGAGCATGCCCGACGCCGCACCGGACTCGCTGTCGGCGATGCCGGAGACCGCCGTCAGGGTCAGCGTGACGAAGTTCAGGCCCATGCCGAAGCCGAACAGGAGCATCGGGCCGAGAATGCCGCCGAGGTAGGAGCTGCCCGGGTCGATGAGCGTCAGCCAGCCCATCCCTGTGGCGGTCAGCACGCAGCCCACCGTCATGAAGGGCTTGGGGCCGAGCCGGGGCAGCAAGTTCGTGGCTATCCCCGCGCCGAGCACGATGGCGGCGGTCACCGGCAGGAAGGCGAGGCCGGCCTTGACCGGGCTGTAGTGCAGCACGTTCTGCACGAAGAGCACGATGAAGAAGAACATGCCGAACATCGCCGCGGCGAGGCTCAGCATCATGGCGTAGGTGCCGGACCGGTTGCGGTCCCTGAACAGCTTCAGGGGCGTGATCGGCTGGCTGGTGCGCCTCTCGATGGCCACGAAAGAGATCAGCAGGACCGCGGCCGCACCGAAGGACGCGATGGACAGCCCGTCGCTCCAGCCTTCGGAGGCGGCACGGATGAATCCGTACACGAGGGCGGCCATGCCGAGGGTCGAGGTGAGGGCTCCCGGCAGATCGAACCGGCCGGGGTGGCGCTGCGATTCGTTGATGTAGCGGGGAGCGAGGAGGGCGATCAGTACGCCTATGGGTACGTTGACGAACAGTACCCAGCGCCAGTCCAGCCAGTCGGTGAGCATGCCTCCCGCGAGCAGACCGACGGCGCCGCCACCTGCGGAGACGGAGGCGAAGACCCCGAACGCCCGGTTCCGCTCGGGCCCTTCGGGGAACGTGGTGGCAATGAGTGCCAGCGACGTGGGCGACGCGATCGCGCCACCGACGCCCTGAAGCGCGCGGGCCGCGAGCAACTGCCAGGGTTCCTGGGCGAATCCGCCCAGGAGCGAGGCGAGGCTGAACAGGGCGATACCGGTGATGAACATGCGGCGGCGTCCGAGCAGGTCGCCGGCCCGTCCGCCAAGGAGCAGCAGTCCGCCGAAGGTGAGCGCGTAGGCGTTGATCACCCAGGTCAGATTGTTGGTGGAGAAGCCCAGTGCCGTCTGGATGTGCGGCAGGGCGATGTTCACGATGGTGGCGTCGAGCACGACCATCAGCTGGCATGCGGCGATCACGGTCAGCGCGATGCCGGGCCGGGGTCGGCGCGCGGTGGCGCGGGGCTTGATGGGTGGAGCCGGATGTGCCTGGACCTGATCCTGTGTCACGAGCGATCCCCCATGGGCAAGATTAGAGAACGGTGACGTTCCCTGTCCGGGATCGTAGTGGCATCGTCATAGTGAACACAAGCGTTCTTTATGGGAGTTGGGGATGGGGCGGCAGAACCTTGCCGTCGACCCATCGAAAGGAGGGGGTGAAGCCTGAGATGCTCGGTGGTGGCTCCCCATCAGTGCACGTGAGCGTGTGCTGAGCTCGCTGCCGCGCGTCCGAACCGCTCTCGGACGGCTCAACGGAGAGATGATGATGGTTAGTTCACGTCGGACGGTCGCCCCCGCTCAGGCGGCCTCCGCGCTTCGCAGGCGTGGCCCCGTGCTGGAACGGGCCATTCTGGAAGCCGCGTTGGATCAGCTCAGTACGGTCGGCTGGAACGGCCTCACGATGGAAGGTGTCGCCGCGGGCGCGCAGACCGGTAAGGCCGCGGTATACCGGCGGTGGCCCTCCAAGGAGGACCTCGTCGTCGACGCGCTCCAGGCGGGACTGCCCGCGTTGGACGCGGCGCCCGAGTGCGGAAGCGTGCGGGAGGACCTGCTGGAGCTGTGCCGCCGCCTGCGGGCGGCCATGTACTCGCGGCCCGGTTACGCGCTCCGCTCCGTGCTTCACGAATGCGACACCCTCACCGCCGAACGCTTCCATGCCGTGATCACCGAAGGCGTCATCGAGCCCAGCGTCGAGCTGATCAAGGAAGTCGTGCGCCGCGGTGTTGAGCGCGGCGAGGTGCGCCCGGACGTCGACGAGGCGAGTGTGTGCGACGTGATTCCGGCGCTGATGATGTATCGCTCGAAGGTGTGCGGAAGCGAATGGGAAGAGGTGGATCTGGTGCAGATGATCGACCACGTGATGGTCCCGTTGTTGCGTCGGAGGACGCTTTGAGGTGAGCCGGGTGTCGCGACGGTACCCGGGCGGCGTACGCTGTCTGCCGCCATGCCGTACGAAGCACCCACCCACACCGTCGAGCGCTCACTGCGCGCCACCACCGGTGCCAAGATCATTGCTGGTGTCGACGAGGTCGGTCGCGGTGCCTGGGCCGGTCCGGTCACCGTCTGCGCAGCCGTCACAGGGCTGCGCCGTCCGCCGGAGGGCCTCACCGACTCCAAGCTGATCAGCCCCAAGCGCCGCGAGACCCTCGCGGTCGAGCTGGAGAGCTGGGTGTCCGGGTATGCCCTGGGGCACGCCTCGCACGAGGAGATCGATGAGCTGGGGATGACGGCAGCCCTCCGGCTCGCCGCCGTGCGAGCCCTCGAGGGCCTGCCGGTGCGGCCGGACGCGGTCATCCTCGACGGCAAGCACGACTACCTGGGTGCCCCCTGGCAGGTTCGTACGGTGATCAAGGGGGACCGTTCCTGCATCGCCGTCGCCGCGGCGTCGGTGATCGCCAAGGTCCGCCGCGACAAAATGATGGCCGAACTGGGCATCGACCATGCAGACTTCGGGTTTGCGGCGAACGCCGGATACCCGTCGCCGGTGCATCGCGCCGCGTTGGAGGAACGGGGGCCCACCCCGTACCACCGGCTTTCGTGGGCATATCTTGATGCGCTGCCCCAGTGGCGGCACCTCAAGAAGGCCCGCAGTTGGGCGGATGTCGGCGTTCCGGAGATCGAGGGGCAACTCGGCTTCGACTTCTGACCGCCGCGCTCGCACTGACGTGCCATCCATTGGCGCGATCCGCACCTGCGTTTGATAGATATCAGCTCAAGCCTCTCAGTCCCGAGGAGCCTCAGATTCACGAGAGTGCCCAGGGTCCCCGCGCCACGCCCACCAGCGGCCGTACCGCGCCGACCCCCCGTCCCGTACCCGGCCCGCGTCCCGCGGCGCCACCGCGACCCGGACGTCCGGGTCCCTCCAGGCCCATGCCGCCCGCGCAGCGAACCCCGCGCGACTCGGCGGGTGCCCAGAAGCCGGGGCCGAACGCCCCTGCCGCCACGCCGACTTCGGCCTCCCAGCCGCAGATCCAGCTCATCCCGGCCTCGGTCGAGGGCGCGCTGGACGCCGCGGAGGAAGCCCTCGACATGCTGCTCGACTCGGGCCGTGCGCCGGGCGAGGTCCTGGTGGTCACCACGGGTGACCCGCACCCGTGGGCGGCCCACGAGCTGTCCTTCGGTGAGGACTCCTACTGGGCGCAGCACGACGCGCGCGACGACGTCTTCTACGCCGACGCCTCCGCCCTGGGGCGCGCCGCGTCCCGCCCGGTGGTCGTCGTCGCCGTGAACGGCGGAGCCGAAGAGGTGGCCACCACAGCGCTGCCGAGTGCGCTCGGTCGGGCCGGTGCGCTGCTCATCGTGTGCGGCGACCCGGAGCGCATCAACTCAGCTCTGGGCGCCGGGGTCTGACGCGCCGCTTGCCGGCTGCCCGCACCGTGAAACGGTGTCCGGGGAGTCCGGCAGGCGGGCGCGCGTCGGCCTCCGTGCCGTTCAGCGCGCCGCTGCGCGGCGGAGCGCCTCCGTCGTGGCGCCGCCGGTGCGTGGCGCCGACGGCTCCTCGGCCCCCAGGGCCTCGGCGACGGAGCCCATGCTCGGGCGCCGTCCTGCCCTGCCCTCGCCGAGTACCTGCCAGCCGTCCCGCGTCATCGTGATGTACGCGCCGCAGCGCAGGCCGTGCAGCGTGCACGCGTCACGCAGCCCCCACATCCAGGCCCCGTCCTCCTCCGTCCAGCGGGTGTCCCCCTCGCGGCAGTACAGCATCACCGCGGTGCGCACCGGCGTACGGCGGCGCAGGTCGTGCGGGATCACCCGGCGCAACTGGGACAGCAGGGCGTTGCGGAACGTCCAGCCGTCGGTGGTGCTCTCGCGGCGCACGAACGAGGCGCTGGCCCGCAGGCGCTCGTCGGGATCGAGCACGGCTATGACGACGGTCTGTGGGATCGGCCGGTGGCGGGAGTGCAGGCCGCTGACGACCTCGCGCGGGTTGCGCAGCAGCGGTATGCCGGCCGCCGCCCACTCCGCGGGTTCGAGCAGCCTTGTCGGTCGGTTGACGGAATCGGCGGACCTCTCGGTGCGCATCGAGGACGCGGACATCGATACCGCCGAGGACGGAGCGAATCCGAAGGTCACGGTCCTCCCTTCGGCTAGACGCCCACACTGAGGGCGGGGTCGGATTGGGAGCGCACCGCGACACAGCTCTACCGTCCACCGGATCACGCGGAGCCGCGCGGGAGCAGCTCCAATTCTTCCCGTCGCAGTGGCAGAGGGCAACGAGCAATTGGGACCGCGTTCCTGTATCTGACGATGCGTCGTCAATATCCCTGCCCAAAGGTCGGATCGCTACGCGTTCCTCACCCCTGCACCGCCAGGACCAGTGGCAACACCCCCTCGGCACCGGCCCTGCGCAGCAGCCGGGCCGCCATCGCCAGCGTCCAGCCGGTCTCCGTGTAGTCGTCGACGAGCAGGACCGGGCCACCCGCTTGCGCGAGCGCCTCGGCCAGCTCGGCGGGGAGCGTCAACGTGCCGTCGAGGGCGCGCAGCCGCTGGGCACTGTTGCTGCGCGGGATGTGCGCGGTGTCGCTGCCCGGCGCGTACGAGACGCTGCCCAGCAGTGGCATGCGGCCGACCTGCGCGATGCCCGCGCCCAAGGACTGGATGAGCTGCGGGCGCGTGTGGGACGACATCGTCACCACGCCTACGGGGCGGGGCGAGGCGTCGGCGGAACCGGATGCCCAGCCGCCCGGCCCCTTGGCCCAGTCGGCGAGCACCTCGACGACAGCTCCCGCCACGTCGTCCGGCACCGGGCCGTCCGGAGCCTTCGGAGCGAACATGGGGCGCAGTCGGTTCCCCCAGCCGATGTCCGACAGGCGACCGAGAGCCCGCCCGGAGCCGGCCTGCTCGCCCGCCGGAATGCGGCCCTTGAGGTCGATGCCGACGGCCGCGAGCCCGGTGGGCCACATCTTCCTGGGCTCCACCTCGACACCGGGACGTCCGAGTTCACCGCGCGCCGAGTTCAGCGCTTCGGGGGAGACGGTGTCGGAGAACCGCGGCTTCGCGCAGTTGTCACAGCGGCCGCAGGGGGCAGCCTCCTCGTCGTCCAGCTGGCGGCGCAGGAACTCCATGCGGCAGCCGCTCGTCGTCGCGTAGTCGCGCATCGCCTGCTGTTCGGCCTCGCGCTGCTTGGCCACCCACGCGTAGCGCTCGGTGTCGTACGCCCAGGACTGCCCCGTGGCGATCCAGCCGCCCTTCACCCGGTGCACCGCGCCGTCCACGTCGAGGACCTTGAGCATGGTCTCCAGGCGGGAGCGGCGCAGTTCCACCAGCGGTTCGAGCGCGGGCAGGGAGAGCGGCCTGTCGGACTGTGCGAGTACGTCGAGGGTGCGCCGCACCTGCTCCTCCGGAGGGAAGGCGAGCGAGGCGAAGTAGCGCCAGATCGCCTCGTCCTCCTTGCCGGGAAGCAGCAGTACCTCCGCGTGGTCGACTCCACGCCCGGCGCGGCCCACCTGCTGGTAGTAGGCGATCGGCGAGGACGGGGAGCCCAGGTGGACGACGAAGCCGAGGTCCGGCTTGTCGAAGCCCATGCCGAGCGCCGACGTGGCGACCAGCGCCTTCACGCGGTTCGCCAGGAGGTCCTCCTCGGCCTGCTGCCGATCGGCGTTCTCCGTCTTCCCCGTGTACGAGGACACGGTGTGGCCGCACTGTCGCAGATAGGCCGTGACCTCCTCCGCGGCGGCGACGGTGAGGGTGTAGATGATCCCGGAGCCAGGAAGCTCGTCCAGATGGTCCGCGAGCCAGGCCAGGCGGTGTGCGGCGTCGGGCAGCTGGAGGACCCCGAGGCTGAGGCTCTCGCGGTCGAGCGGGCCGCGCAGCACCAGGGCGTCCGAACCGGATCCGGTGCCGAGCTGATCGGCCACGTCCGCCGTCACGCGCGCGTTGGCCGTCGCCGTCGTCGCGAGGACGGGGACGCCCTGTGGAAGCTCGGCCAGCATCGTGCGCAGGCGGCGGTAGTCGGGGCGGAAGTCGTGCCCCCAGTCCGAGATGCAGTGCGCCTCGTCGACGACGAGGAGGCCCGTGGCCGCCGAGAGTTGCGGCAGCACGTTGTCCCGGAAGTCGGGGTTGTTGAGCCGCTCCGGGCTGACCAGGAGGACGTCGACCTCGCCGGCCGCGACGTCGGCCCGCACGGTGTCCCACTCCTCGGTGTTCGACGAGTTGATGGTGCGGGCACGGATGCCCGCACGCTCCGCGGCCTCCACCTGGTTGCGCATGAGCGCGAGCAGCGGGGAGACGATCACGGTCGGCCCGCCGCCGCGCTGACGGATCAGCGCGGTCGCGACGAAGTACACCGCGGACTTGCCCCAGCCGGTGCGCTGCACGACGAGGGCCCGACGATGGTCGGCGACCAGGGCCTCGATGGCGCGCCACTGGTCCTCGCGCAGTCTGGCCTTGCCGCTCGGATCGCCGACGAGTCGGGCGAGAACGGTATCGGCGGTCGTCCGCAGCTCTTCGTTGCTCATGCCCCCATGCAACCCGATCGCACTGACATCACGCGAACGAGCCCGCCGACTGTGGACAACTCCTGTCGTGTCCCTGATCGGGGTTATCCACAGGTCGAACCGGAGTCGTTCATTCCGCGGCATGGTCGGCGCATGACGAATCACAGCGAGTCGGCCGGGATGACCGGCGAAGCAAAGATCACTCTCCGCACAGCGGGCGAACTCGCCGAGGCGCTCCCGTACTTGCTCGGGTTCCGGCCCGACGACAGCATCGTCCTGGTCGCCCTGCACAAGGGGCGTTTCGGCGGTCGGGTGCGCCTCGGCATTCCCGAGCGCACCGAGGACTGGCAGGCCGTGGCGCGAGAGATGGCCCAGTGCCTGATCGGCGAGTGCGAGCGCAGGGACGGCCACCCCGACAGCGTGGTCGCGTTCCTCTGCCAGGACGCCCCGACCCCCGGACCCGATTCGGGGCGGCGGATCATGCGGCGGCTCAGGCCGCTGGCCCAGCTCCTGCGCACCGAATGCGGCGCCCTCGACGTGCCGGTCACGGAGGCGCTGTGCCTGTCGGAAGGCAGGTACTGGTCCTACTGCTGCGCACGCGCTGAGTGCTGCCCGGCCGAGGGCAACGTCATCGCGACCGACGGCACCTCGGTGATGGCGGCCACGGCGGCCTTCGCGGGCATTCGGGTCCGAGAGTCCCTGGGGAGGATGAGGGCGCGCCTGACCCCCTTGGCGGCGGGGCTCGTCAGGGATCAGACGCGTGCCCTCGACGCGGCGGCGATGGATCTCGTGCCGAGGATCCTGGCCGGTACTCCCCGTGAGGAGGTGGAGGAGGCGACGCTGGATCTGGCCCGTCTGGTCATGCGGCGCCTCGCGGACGCGCCGGGGGCGGAGGACGCCCTCGCCGCCGACCTCAAGGACGACGAGCTGCTCGCGCACGACGAGGCCGCGTCCCTGATTCTCGGTCTCCAGGACCGGGTGACCCGAGATCGGGCGGCGGAGTGGATGGAGGGCGAGGAGGGCGTTCAGGCCCTGCGCCTGTGGAGGGCGCTGGCGCGCCGGTGCGTCGGGCCGTACGGGGAGTACGCCGCGGCACCACTGGCACTGGTGGGGTGGGTGGCCTGGTCGCTCGGCGACACCGTAGAGGCGGACCAGGCGCTGGAGATGGCCCTCGGTGCCGATCCGCGCTACGTGTTCGCCCGCTTGCTCAACGAAGCGCGCGCGGAGGGGCTCGACCCCGAGCCGGTGCGGCGCTCCCTGCGAGCGCGGCGGACGAACCCGGACTCGGATCCGGACTCGGACTCGGATCTTGACTCGGACGCGAACCTGGACCTTGATCTGGGCCTGGCATCGGACAAACCGGCCGGGGTGGCCGAGGGCGCCTCCACGAGTACCGGCGGAGGCGCCGGACCTCGGCCGTCCGCGGTGGCCGTCCCCGGAGGCGCCGATCCAGGTGTGTCCCGTGCCTCCCGCGGCCTGGAGGCCGCCCTACGGCGACGGGGCGAGCGGCGCCCCGGAGCCGGGACACGTCCCGCACGGGCGGGCGTGCGGGCACCGCGGCGGCCGACGGAGCCCCGCCGCCCCAGGCGACAGCGGAGCGGGGGCGACGGATGAGGACCGACCGCCCCACGGGTCCGCGTTCTCGCTTCGCGATCCTGTGGCGTTACTTGGAGTGGGTGCGCCCCGTTCATCTCGGTGAGCGGTGGCGGCGGCCGGGCCGCGCCGCCGAGATGCGGGGCAGGTCACCGGCGGGCCGTACCCGCCAGGGAAGAGGAGCGAAGATGGCATCCGACCCTTCGCCGCAGTACCCACCTACGGTGCGCGACGACGATGCACTCCGTGGCCCTCTGGCGGTTCGTGAGGTGGCCGGGGCGTCGGCCCCGCATCGCGCCTTCGATGCCGTGCTGCCCGAGTCCGGGCAAGGACGGCCACGTACGCCTCCGGGCCTCCCGGGCCTTCAGGCGCCTTCGTCGGGACCCGCCCGTGCGCTGCGGCGGAGCACGGAACTCGCGCCGGTTCACCAGGCGTTGATCTGTGTCGCCCTGCCCGGCCTCGCGATCTCTTCGAGCCCGGGACAGCTGACAGGGCAAGGACTCGAAGGCTTCTACCACCGGGGCAGACGTCTGCTGTCGCGCTGTCAGATCCGGGTGGCGGGGCGTGAACCGACCGCCTTGCAGGCACGCATGATCTCCGCGGACCGGGCCTTCTTCACGGCGACGCTGCGGGCGGCCGCGGCCGCCGGGCCCGACCCCGACGTCTTCGTCGAGCGGATCCGACACGCGGAGGGCACGGAGGACATCACGTTGCGCAGCTTCGCGCAGCGCACGCTGCGGCTGCCGTTCGAAGTGGCTCTGGGCACGGATCTCGCGGACCTCGGCGCCGTCGCGGCCGGGAGCGGCGGGCGCGAACTGCCTGCCATGGTCCATGACAGCGGACTGCGCTGGCCGTCACCGCCGGGCGGCGGGCCGGCCGCCCTCGTCACCGTGACGCCGCCGCCGACGGACGCCCTGGCATCCGCCGGCCTGCTGCGCTGGGACTTCGAACTTCCACCGGGCGGCAGGCGCACGGTGCGGCTGCGGGTGCGGGAGATCGGTGAAGGCACCCGCAGAGCGGCCGGGCGCAGCGCAATCCGGCCGTTCGCCCAGGCCATGGCGCAGGGGGACGACCCGCGCGTGGGCCCACTGCTGCGCGCGGGCATCGACGACCTACAGGCGCTCCTGGTGGGTGATCCTGCGCATCCGGGGGACGTCTGCGTGGCCGCGGGCGCCCCGTGGCGCTGCGGTCCGGCCCCCGCCGAGGCCCTGGCGGCCGCCCGGATGGCCTTGCCGCTGGGGACCGCGCTCGCCCTCGGCACGCTGCGAGCCCTCGCCCGTACGCAACTGCGCGAGCCCGGCGCGGCGTTCGGGAAGCTACCGGGGCCGATGCGGCAGGCGGGTGGGCAACTGCCGTCACGTTGCACGGGGGTCGAGGCGACTCTCCTGTTCCCGGTCCTGCTCGCCGAGGCCAGACGCTGGGGCCTGGGCGAGCCCGAGGTGGCGGAGCTACTGCCGGCCGCCGAGCGCTGTCTTCAGTGGCTGCGGAGCACCGCCCGCGAAAGCCAGTACATCCCGGATCCCGGCCCGGGAGGACCTCAACGGTGCGAGACCCAGGCGCATGCGCATCGGGCGGCCCTGCTCGGTGCCGACCTGCTGGACGCCCACGACAGACCCGGCGGCGGCGAACTGCGCCAGTGGGCCGAGGAGCTGCGGCGGCGTTTCCAGGAGGACTTCTGGGTCGAGGACCGAGGCGGAGGGCGACCGGCGGCCGCGCGCATGGCGGACGGGCGCAGGTCGGCGTATCTGGGCAGCGACGCCGCGCACCTTCTGGACACCGGGCTGCTCGGTGCGGGTGAGTGCGCGCCGGGCCTGCTGGACAAGGTGCAGACCGAGCACCTCGCGAGGCTCTTCGGCGCACCGGGGCTCGATTCCGGCTGGGGGCTCAGAAGTCTGGGGGTGAAGGAGGCGTCGTACAACCCGTTCGGGCACCGCTCGGGGGCGGTGCGGGTGCACGAGACCGCTGTCGCCGTCGCGGGCTTGTCCGCCGCCGGGTACGAGAATGAGGCGGCGTCACTGATCAGAGGTGTCCTCGACGCGGCCGACGCCTTCGACGGCAGGCTGCCCGAGATGTACGCGGGGTTGCAGCGGGTCGAGGGCGGCGTTCCGATGCCGCACCCCGCCGCGTGCCGACCCGCTGCCGTGGCGGCCGCGGCCGGCGTGCTCCTGCTGGCCACCCTCGTGGGCGTCCGCCCCGACGTGCCGGCCCGGACGGTGACGCTGTCGCCGATGCGCAGCGCCCCGCTGGGAGAGATCGGGCTGACCGGGCTGCGGGTCGCCGGGCAGCCGTTCTCCGTACGCGTCAGCAGGCTCGGCCTCGCCATGGTGGAGGAGGCTTCGGGCGAACTGCAGTTGGGCGTGTGACGGGCACGGACCCTGACGGGCCTGGACTCCTGCGCACCGCTCGACGCACGGTGGAGCAGGAGAGCGAAGGGAGTGTTTATCGTCAGGCAGACGACTATGATCGTTCCATGTCGCCCTACGACCCGTCGGCCTTTCCGCCCTTCGCAGTCACCGTCGATCTGGTCGTGCTGACCGTGCGCCGTCACGCACTGTGTGCGTTGGCGGTACGCCGTGGTGAACCGCCGTTTCAAGGGCGTTGGGCCTTGCCCGGCGGGTTCGTACGGGACGACGAGGACCTGACCGCGGCGGCCGCGCGTGAGCTGATCGAGGAGACGGGGCTGTGCGCCCACGACCCCATGGCACCGGCACAGGACAACGGCGCACACCTGGAACAGTTGGCCACCTACGGCGACCCGAAGCGGGATCCACGGATGCGCGTGGTCAGCGTCGCCCATCTCGCGCTCGCCCCCGACCTGCCCGCGCCGCGCCCCGGCGGCGACGCGCACAGCGCGCGGTGGGCCCCGGTGGAGGCGCTGCTGAAGCACGGTGGCTACGGGCGCGAGGACGAGCAGGCGGCACCGTTGGCCTTCGACCATGCGCAGATCCTGGCGGACGGCGTGGAGCGGGCGCGCTCAAAGATCGAGTACTCCTCGCTCGCCACGGCGTTCTGCCCGCCCGAGTTCACCGTCGGCGAGCTGCGCCGCGTCTACGAAGCCGTATGGGGCGTCGCGCTCGACCCGCGCAATTTCCACCGCAAGGTGACGGGCACTCCGGGCTTCCTGGTGCCGACCGGCGGAACCACCACCCGCCAGGGCGGTCGGCCGGCCCAGCTCTTCCGCGCCGGTGGGGCGACACTTCTCAACCCGCCGATGCTGCGACCGGAAGCCTGATCGATTCGCGGTGAGGACGAGGTGCGTCTCACGCGTCTCACGCACCTCACGTGCGGTCCGAGTGGCGCCCAGTGGGGCACGGCGGTACCGGCGGGAGGCCCGGAATCGTGGGCACTCGCATAGGCGCGATGCCCGAAAAGTACTGAATATCGCGTTATCTTGCTGAAGTACCTCAGGGGTTTGCCCGTCGCCCTGTCGGCGGGTGGGCCCCGGCCGCCGAGCGGTCGCCCGTCCTGCGAGAGAAGCGATGATCCAGGCCATCGGACTGACGAGTAACGCACGCAAGGGGAGCCCGCCCGCGGTCGACGACGTGTCCTTCGACGCGAGCGTCGGCCGTGTCACCGCCCTGCTCGGCGCCCGCCGGTCGGGCAAGACCACGGCTGTACGCCTGATGCTCGAACTCCAACAGGGCCGTGGTGTCACCTACTTCAGAGGTCGCCCGCTGCACCGCATCGCCCATCCCGCGCGGGAAGTCGGCGTACTCCTCGGTGACGTGCCCGGCCACCCGGCCAGAACCGTCCGGGGGCACCTGCGCATGCTCTGCTCCGCCGCAGGCGTGTCCGTGCGCCGCGCGGACGAAGTGCTTGAGGTGGTGGGCCTGGTGAGCCTGCGAGAGGAGCGCCTGGGCAGTCTGTCGCGCGGCATGGACCGACGGCTCGGCCTGGCCTGCGCGCTGCTCGCCGATCCGCACACGCTGGTGCTCGACGACCCCGCGGCGGGCCTCTCCGTCAGGGAGGGCAAGTGGCTGCACGGCATCCTGAGGGCGCATGCCGCGCTCGGTGGCACGGTTCTCTTCACCACGGAGGACGCCAAGGAGGCGGCCCGGGTCGCCGACCGCGTCGTCACGCTCGACCAGGGCAGGGTGGTGGCGGATCAGGATGTCGCCGACTTCGCCCGTACCCGACTGCGGCCCCGGGTCGCGGTCCGCAGCCCGCACGCCGCGAGGTTCGGCGTCCTCCTGGCGAAGGAGGCACGTACGGCCAAGCGCTCCGTCGAGGTGGTCACGGAGGACGGCAGCAGGCTGTCGGTGTACGGGAGCACCTGCGCGGACGTGGGGGACGTCGCGTTCCGGCACGGCATCCTCGTGCACCAACTCGCCGACGAGACAGGCGACGCGGGTCCTGCGGCGGTGACGCCCCTCGCCACCGCCACCGACACCGACACCGACATCCGGCCGGACAGCGGCGACGGCGGCATCGACGCGGACGCCAATGCCCGGGCCGGCACCGGAACCGACGGCCCGGCCGACGTCCCCGCGTCCATCGCGCCCCTCAACGCTCTTTCCCCCACCAGCACCTTCGTGCCGCTCGCCGGTGCGGCATCGCCCTCGCGGGCACAGCGCCGAGCCACCTCGAACGACTTTGCGCCTGGGAGTGAATCCGCGCGCGAGGCGTCCGTCGCGCTGCCGACGCTGCCGCCCCCGATCACCGTGCGGACCGCCCGCGGCCCGCTGCGCCCGGTGCGCTACGAACTGCGTCGCGCGACCGGCATCGCCACCGGTCATGTCACCGTCGCACTCGTTCTCGCCGTCTCCGCACTCCTCTCCGTACTGCTCGCACGTGCCGGGCACACCCCGCAGCCACGTCTGATCGCCGCCTGGCCGCAGGCCCTTCCGCTGCCGCCCGCCGCCCTGGGGGCGGGACTGCTCGGAGCCTTCGCGTTCGGTGACGAATTCCGCCACCCGGCCCTCGCGGCCGATCGCGGAACCGTCCCCCGCCGCCTGGGACTTCTCGCCGCGAAGCTGCTCGTCGGTGCGGCGGGCGCCCTCCTCCTGGGCGTTCTCACCGTCGTCGGTGATGCCGCGCTGCTCCACCTCGTATACGGACCGGAGCTCACGCACGTTCCCACCGATTGGCTCTCCCTGAGCGCGAGTTGGCTCGCCCTGGTCATCGGTTGCGCCTGGGCGGGCGTTCTCGCGTCCGGCCTGTTCTGGTCGACGGCGGCCGGACTCGCCGCCGTGGTGGCCGTGCCGATCATCATTGTGCCGCTCGTACAGAAGGCCTTGGAGGGACCATCTGTGCGAACAGCGGCGGGACTTCCCGGACGCCTGCGTGATCTTGCGCTGGTGGACTGGCCGTTCGGGATCGAGCGGTTCGCCGCTGCCGGAATGCGGATGATCACTCAACCTGTGGGCGGTGCGCTGATGTTGTCGTTGAGCGCTCTGCTCTGCGCATATCTGCTCACAGCGCTGCGTACTCGGGCGCGGTGACGACCACCCGACGCCTTCCGGTGCCTCATTGAGCACAACTCCCCGTTGAACGCCCACTTCTTTCCGATAAGGCGTCAAGTGCAGCGAGGAGGGAGATCACCCTTTCGTGTGCTTTTCACCAAAGACCTCAAGGGAGTTGGGGACGGCGCCGACAACAGATTCCGTGAGTACCCTTGCGCACACCATGATGACCGCCGCCCGCTCCGCCGAATCAGGCCTCGCAGGACCGGGCGAACTCGACCGCTACCCCTATGTGGAGTCCACCGCCGACCGCGTCGGCAGTCCCGCCTGGGAGAGCCCCGACCCGGATCTCGGCCGGGTGGGCCGACGTGCCGGGGGAAGCCGGGGGCGCGGTCTGCACGGCCAACTCGTCCAGCAGCTCGGGCAGATGATCGTCTCCGGCGACCTCGGTGCCGACCGCCCGCTGGTTCCGGAGGAGATCGGCCAGCGTTTCGAGGTCTCCCGCACCGTCGTCCGCGAGTCCCTGCGCGTGCTGGAGGCCAAGGGCCTGGTCAGCGCCCGGCCGAACGTCGGCACGCGCGTGCGGCCGGTCAGCGACTGGAACCTGCTGGACCCGGACATCATCGAATGGCGCGCCTTCGGGCCGCAGCGCGACGACCAGCGGCGCGAGCTGAGTGAACTGCGGTGGACGATCGAGCCCCTCGCCGCGCGGCTCGCCGCGGGGCACGGCAGGGAGGACGTGCAGCAGCGCCTCGCCGACATGGTGGAGATCATGCGGCACGCGCTGGGGCAGGGCGACTCGATCACGTTCTCGCGCGCCGACGCGGAGTTCCACTCCCTGCTCATTCAGCTCGCGGGCAACAGGATGCTCGAGCACCTCTCCGGCATCGTGTCCGCCGCGCTGCACGTCTCCGGCGGCCCGGTCATCGCCTGCGACCGTCCGAACGAGACGGTCGTCGCGCACCACGCGCGCATCGTCGACGCGCTCGCGGCGGGTGACGCTTCGGCCGCCGAGGCGGCGGTGCGTCAGCTGCTCACGGTCCACCCCGAAGTGGAGCGCGTGGTGCCGGCTCCCCGCGAGCACTGATCGGGCCAGGGGCGCGACAGGCCGGGCAGGGCGAACCGTGGGTCGCCGGACGGTGCCGCATGTGCGACGTGGGCGCGGAGCATGTGCAGGAGGGCGCCATCCGGCGACCCGAGGCGTAGGCGGAAGGTTCGTTCTCCTCTGGGGATCCGCTCTTCGGGGGCCGCCATCTGCCCGGACCGGTGAAGCCGCATGACCTGTTCTGTCCGTATCAGTCAGTCTTTGACCGATAACGCGGTGTGACTCGGGCCACGCAGATTGGGCGTAACGCTCCTCGGGGTAGCGCGATGACCTAAGAGGTGACAGCCGAGGAGGGAATACAGCAGCCGCTTGTGGCGCTGTCCATCTCCCAGGCTCCTGCCCGCGCCGTCGGCCCATCCCCAAGCCGGCGGTCGTCGGCTCCGGTCCACACAGGACGGGGCCGGAAGCCGTTTTCCAACGTTCCGAGAGGTTGTTCGTGTCGGCCAGCACATCCCGTACGCTCCCGCCGGAGATCGCCGAATCCGTCTCTGTCATGGCGCTCATTGAGCGGGGAAAGGCTGATGGCCAGATCGCCGGCGACGACGTGCGCCGTGCGTTCGAAGCCGACCAGATTCCGGCCACTCAGTGGAAGAACGTTCTGCGCAGCCTCAACCAGATCCTCGAGGAAGAGGGTGTGACGCTGATGGTCAGTGCCGCTGAGCCCAAGCGTCCCCGAAAGAGCAGCGTCGCAGCCAAGAGTCCGGTCAAGCGCACCGCGACCAAGACCGTCGCGGCCAAGACGGTCACCGCCAAGAAGGTCGCCGCCAGCACCACCCCCGAGCCGCCGGCCGTCGAGGCCGTCGACGAAGAGGCCGAGCCGGCGAAGAAGGCCGTGGCGAAGAAGGCGCCGGCCAAGAAGGCCGCCGCCAAGAAGACGGTCGCCAAGAAGACCGCCGCGAAGAAGACCGCCGCCAAGAAGGACGACGACCTTCTTGAGGACGAGGCGACCGAGGAGACCGCTCCCGCCGCCGGTAAGGCCGCCGAGGGCGAGCCTGCCGAGGAGAAGGAAGGGCAGGGCTTCGTCCTGTCCGACGACGACGAGGACGACGCGCCGGCCCAGCAGGTCGCCGCCGCCGGCGCCACCGCCGACCCGGTCAAGGACTACCTCAAGCAGATCGGCAAGGTCCCGCTGCTCAACGCCGAGCAGGAGGTCGAGCTCGCCAAGCGCATCGAGGCCGGTCTGTTCGCCGAGGACAAGCTGGCCAACGCCGACAAGCTCGCGCCGAAGCTCAAGCGCGAGCTGGAGATCATCGCCGAGGACGGCCGCCGCGCCAAGAACCACCTCCTGGAGGCCAACCTCCGCCTGGTGGTCTCCCTGGCCAAGCGCTACACCGGCCGCGGCATGCTCTTCCTGGACCTCATCCAGGAGGGCAACCTCGGTCTGATCCGCGCGGTCGAGAAGTTCGACTACACCAAGGGCTACAAGTTCTCGACGTACGCCACCTGGTGGATCCGTCAGGCGATCACCCGCGCCATGGCCGACCAGGCCCGCACCATCCGTATCCCGGTGCACATGGTCGAGGTCATCAACAAGCTCGCGCGCGTGCAGCGTCAGATGCTCCAGGACCTGGGCCGCGAGCCCACCCCGGAGGAGCTGGCCAAGGAACTCGACATGACCCCCGAGAAGGTCATCGAGGTCCAGAAGTACGGCCGCGAGCCGATCTCCCTCCACACCCCTCTGGGTGAGGACGGCGACAGCGAGTTCGGTGACCTCATCGAGGACTCCGAGGCCGTCGTCCCGGCCGACGCGGTCAGCTTCACGCTCCTCCAGGAGCAGCTGCACTCCGTGCTCGACACCCTGTCCGAGCGCGAGGCGGGCGTCGTCTCCATGCGCTTCGGTCTCACCGACGGTCAGCCGAAGACCCTCGACGAGATCGGCAAGGTCTACGGCGTGACGCGTGAGCGCATCCGCCAGATCGAGTCCAAGACGATGTCGAAGCTGCGTCACCCGTCGCGCTCGCAGGTCCTGCGCGACTACCTCGACTAGTCACAGGCGCTGAACGGTCCTACGAAGGCCCGGCACTTCCCGCTCGCGGGAAAGTGCCGGGCCTTCGTCGTGGGCGCTTGTGGGCGGATCCTCGCGGTGCGCGGCATGTCCCCCTGAATGACTCTGGGTGGGCTGTTGCAACCCAAAGTGAGGAGACCGTATGCGACGCCCTTTCGCGAAGGTGCTGACCGCCCCACTGGCCGTGCTGGCCGCGGCGGCGGTGCTGCCGTTGGCCTCCCCCCAGTCGGCGGCCGCCGACGAGGGGATCGTCGGCGGGCATCGGGTCGACGCCGCCAAGAGTCCCTGGGTGGTGGCGCTCGGAAGCCGTGACCGGTTCGGGGGTACCCGCGCGGGTCAGTTCTGCGGGGGAGTGGTCGTCGGACGGTCGACGGTGCTCACCGCTGCCCACTGCCTGGGGGAGGACGTGCTCGGCGCGCCGCGCGACCAAGTGGGGGATCTCAAGGCGATCGTCGGCCGCGGTGATCTTGATGCGTCCAACGGCACCGAGGTGCCCGTGCGCAGCGAATGGATCAACCCGGCGTACGACGGCCGGACCAATGCCGGCGATGTGGCGGTCCTCACACTCGACACACGGCTGCCCGAGGGATATGTGCTCCCGATCGCCGACAAGGGTGACCCGGCGTACAAGGCCGGCACCGAGGCCTCTGTCTACGGCTGGGGCGACACGACCGGGGCGGGCGACTACGCGCGTACGTTGCACGCCGCACAGGTGCAGGTTCTCGCCGACGCCGAGTGCAAGAAGGCGTACCCGCCGGGTGGCACGGACGGGACGTACAAGCCGTCGTCGATGCTCTGCGCGGGCGAGCCCGCCGGAGGCAAGGACGCCTGTCAGGGGGACAGCGGTGGCCCGCTGGTCGCAGGGGGCAAGCTGATCGGACTCGTGTCCTGGGGGAGCGGGTGCGGGCGTGCGGGCAGTCCCGGCGTCTACACACGCGCCTCGGAGGCGCTGCGCGTCCTGCAGCAGCACGCCTGACGCGCCGTACGGATACGAGGACGGGCGGCTGCTCCTGTGGTCAGGAGCAGCCGCCCGATCACCGGCCTGATGCCGGAGCTGGCTCGTCGGGTGTGCGAGGCGTCAGCGTTCCTCGGTCTCGGCGTTTGCCGGAACGGCGGTCAGTCGCTCCGTCTCGTCCTGTATCTCAGCGGCGATCTTCTTGAGTTCCGGCTCGAACTTGCGACCGTGGTGGGCGCAGAAGAGCAGTTCACCACCGCTGATCAGAACGACGCGCAGATATGCCTGGGCGCCGCAACGGTCACAGCGGTCAGCGGCCGTCAGGGGGGTCGCGGGGGTCAGAACAGTAGTCACGTCGCCTCTTCTCTAGCTCGACGAGCTGTCGTACCAGGGTCAACATCCAACCAGGCCGAAAACGTTCCCGCTCTCGGCTTTTCCTCGAAAAATTTCTTCGAGGCCGGCTGTCTGTCGCCGGGTGGCGGCGAATGTGCCGTATTGCGTCTCTAACGTCTTACGGGTTCGCGCGTTCTGTCAGGTCGGTCCTCCCCCGGCTGGTTGCCGGTTTGTTCATGAGGACGTGCCCGGAGCCTAAATGGTTCATGCCTGGAAGGGAACGTGATGTGGGCGTCACTCCATCGAGGGATCGAACACTCATGCGATCCTGGACTAGTCTGGGCTGAGGTGAGGGTGGCGTGACAAAGGCTCTACCAGGCCTCGGTACCCTCTGAACGGCGACCGACGCCGGCCCTTCATTAGTGAGGGCCCCATCTGAAATTCAGCGAGGAGCGAACCGCGTGACCGCCGATACGTCCGTGCCGTCCACAGCGCTGCTGACCGGAGCAGACCGGGACGGTTCCAACTACACCGCGCGGCACCTGCTCGTCCTTGAGGGGCTCGAAGCCGTACGCAAGCGTCCGGGCATGTACATCGGCTCGACCGACAGTCGTGGCCTGATGCACTGCCTCTGGGAGATCATCGACAACTCGGTCGACGAGGCCCTCGGAGGCTACTGCGACCGCATCGAAGTGATCCTTCACGACGACGCCTCCGTAGAGGTGCGGGACAACGGCCGCGGCATCCCCGTGGACGTCGAGCCCAAGACAGGCCTCTCCGGAGTCGAGGTCGTCATGACGAAGCTCCACGCGGGCGGCAAGTTCGGCGGCGGCGCGTACGCGGCCTCCGGCGGCCTGCACGGCGTGGGCGCCTCCGTGGTGAACGCGCTGTCGGCGCGCCTCGACGTCGAGGTGGACCTCGGTGGGCACACGCACGCCATCAGTTTCCGGCGCGGTGTCCCCGGCGGCTTCGCCAAGGCCGGGCCCGACGCTTCGTTCGACCCCTCGGTGCGACTGAGCAAGGTCAAGAAGGTCCCGAAGGCGCGCCGGGGCACCCGGGTCCGCTACTGGGCGGACCGCCAGATCTTCCTGAAGGACGCCAAGCTCTCCCTGGGCGAGCTGCACCAGCGCGCGCGGCAGACGGCGTTCCTGGTGCCGGGCCTGACCATCATCGTCCGTGACGAGTTCGGTCTCGGCGAGGGCGGCAGCAAGGGCGAGGAATCCTTCCGTTTCGACGGAGGCATCAGCGAGTTCTGCGAGTACCTGGCGCAGGACAAGCCGGTCTGCGACGTCCTCCGCTTCACCGGGCAGGGCACCTTCAAGGAGACCGTCCCCGTGCTCGACGAGCACGGGCAGATGACGCCGACCGAGGTCCAGCGCGAGCTCGGTGTCGACATCGCGCTGCGCTGGGGCACCGGGTACGACACGACCATCAGGTCGTTCGTGAACATCATCGCCACGCCCAAGGGCGGCACCCATGTGACCGGCTTCGAGCGCTCGCTCACGAAGACGATGAACGAGGTGCTGCGCGCCCAGAAGGTGCTGCGCGTGGCCGAGGACGACGTCGTCAAGGACGACGCCCTGGAGGGCCTCACGGCGGTCGTCACGGTGCGTCTGGCGGAGCCGCAGTTCGAGGGTCAGACCAAGGAGGTCCTCGGCACCTCGGCGGCCAACAGGATCGTCGCGAATGTCGTGGCCAAGGAGCTCAAGGCGTTCCTGTCGTCCACCAAGCGCGACGCCAAGGCGCAGGCCCGTGCCGTCATGGAGAAGGCCGTCGCCGCGGCCCGTACGCGCATCGCCGCGCGTCAGCACAAGGACGCGCAGCGTCGTAAGACGGCCCTGGAGTCCTCGTCCCTCCCCGCCAAGCTCGCGGACTGCCGCAGTGACGACGTGGAGCGCAGCGAGCTGTTCATCGTCGAGGGCGACTCCGCGCTCGGCACCGCCAAGCTCGCCCGGAACTCCGAGTTCCAGGCCCTGCTGCCGATCCGCGGCAAGATCCTCAACGTTCAGAAGTCGTCCGTGACGGACATGCTGAAGAACGTGGAGTGCGGCGCCATCATCCAGGTCATAGGAGCTGGGTCCGGCCGGACCTTCGACATCGACGCGGCGCGCTACGGGAAGATCATCCTGCTCGTCGACGCCGACGTCGACGGCGCGCACATCCGTACGCTGCTGCTGACGCTGTTCCAGCGCTACATGCGGCCGATGATCGAGGCCGGCCGCGTCTTCGCCGCCGTGCCGCCCCTGCACCGCATCGAGCTGGTCCAGCCCAAGAAGGGCCAGGACAAGTACATCTACACGTACTCGGACCGCGAGCTGCGCGAGACACTGCTCGAGCTCCAGCGCAAGGGTGTGCGGTACAAGGACTCGATCCAGCGGTACAAGGGTCTCGGCGAGATGGACGCCGACCAGCTCGCGGAGACCACGATGGACCCGCGCCACCGCACGCTGCGCCGGATCAACATCGGTGAGCTGGAGGCGGCGGAGCACGTCTTCGACCTGCTGATGGGCAACGACGTGGCGCCGCGCAAGGAGTTCATCAGCAGCTCGGCCTCGACCCTCGACCGCTCGCGCATCGACATGTAGCGACGAGGCCGGGGTGCGGCGATCGTGCCCCGCAGCGCGGTTCGTCTCATGCGGCTCCACCCACGGGTGGAGTCGCATGATCCACCCCCGATCCACCCCGGGTCCGATCTCCTGACCTGCCCGTTTCCGTAGCGTCGAAGGCGTTGAACCACTTCGCTCCCGACCGCTCCACGGAGGCAGTCATGTCCGGGGTCCCCACCGTCTTGGTGATCGTCGCCGTCGTCGTATTCGTCCTGGTCCGGCAGTTCAGGACGGAGCGCCTGTCCGGCGACCGGAAGTGGTGGCTCCTGCCCGCGATCCTCGCGGTCCTCGCCGTGAAGGACGGCGCGGTGACGGACCCCCAGCACGTGACGGGCTCGGTCGTGCTGCTCGCCGTCGAGGTTCTGGTGAGCCTGGGCATAGGCGTCGGATGGGCCTTCACGACCCGCGTGTGGACGGATGAGCGGGGCGACGTGTGGACCAAGGGCACGGTCGCGACGGCCGGGGCCTGGCTCGGTGGTGTCGCGGCCCGCGCCTCCGTGGCGGGTGTCGGTCTGGCGATGGGCATCCACGCCGGCAGCTCCAGCCTGATGCTCGGCTTCGCCGTCTCGCTCCTGGTCCGCTCCGGCCTGCTGATGCTGCGGGCCGAGCGGGAGCGCTCGGCGTACGTTGGTCCTGTCGCCCAGCCGGCGTGGGAGGACCGCAGGTGATCTCCGGAAAATGGACGGATTGGCCCTCCCGGGAGGCGCTCTCCCGTGAGGGCGTCACGCGCGCCCGGCGCATGCTTGCCCGATCGGTGCGGCTGGTCGTGGTCGCGGTCCTGGTGTGGACCGCCGTCACGCAGCGCGGCGTCAGCGACTGGTCGCTGTTCTTCGTCCCCGTGCTGCTGATCGCGTGCGCGGCAGCGGCCTGGGCCTTCTTCCGTACGACTCTCGACCACCGGTTGTGGCCCTCTCTGGGGCTGCTGGCGTTTCTGGTGGCGACGGCTGTGCTGGCCCAGTGGGCCGGGTTCGTCGGGCCCGCCATCGTCCTGTGGTGCGGCTGCGCGGTCTCCGCGCTGGAACGGCTGCCCCTGGCGGCTTCCGTGCCGGCCACCGCGGTGGCACTCACCGGGTTCGCGCTGGTCAACAACGACGCCTGGCTGACCACGACCGTCGTCGCCATCGGCCTCTCCCTCTCCGGGTACGTGCTGCGGCTGGACGCCGAGGCGCGGGGGAGCGCACAGCGTGCCCTGGAGCAGGAGCGTGCCGCGCGCGCCGCGGAGGCCGAGTCGGCGGCGCTCGCCGAGCGGTCGCGGATCGCCCGCGAGATCCACGACGTCCTCGCGCACAGCCTCTCCGCCCAGCTCGTGCATCTGGAGGCCGCCCGGCTCCTCATCGAACGCGGGGCGGACCGGGACCAGATCCTGGAGCGCGTCGTGGCGGCGCGCGGCATGGCCCGGGACGGACTGGACGAGACGCGGCAGGCCCTGTCCGCGCTGCGGGGCGAGATGACACCGCTGGAGGACTTCCTGCGGGAGCTGGTCGAGTCCTCGGACGGGGCGACGCTCACGGTGGGAGGCGGACGCCGGCCCGTGCCCGCCGAGGCGTCCCAGACCGTGCGCAGAGTCGCACAGGAGGCGCTGACGAACGTGCGCAAGCACGCTCCGGGCGCGAAGACTGACATCCGGCTGGAATACGGGCCGGGCGAAGTGGCCCTGGAAGTACGGGATTCGGGGGCATCCCGACCGCACGCGGAGCTCACTGTCAGTGGTGGCGGTTACGGTCTGTTGGGGATGAAGGAGCGCGCCGAGTTGCTGGGCGGCACGCTCGAGGCGGGGCCGTACGAGGAGGGTTTCGTGGTCAAGTTGAAGGTTCCCGTATGAGCGGGGCCCCGGCGGGGGAGCGCGCGGAGAGGCCACCGGCCCGCGTGGTGGTGGTCGACGACCAGACGGTGGTGCGCGAAGGCATCGTGATGCTGCTCGGGCTGCTGCCCGGGATCGAGGTCGTCGGCTCCGGGGGAGACGGTGACGAGGCCGTCGCGCTCGTGGCCGAACTGTCCCCGGACGTCGTCCTGATGGACCTGCGCATGCCGCGCTGCGACGGAGCGGAGGCGACCAGACGGATTCGGCAGGAGTACCCGGGCACCCAGGTCATCATCCTGACCACGTACGCCGATGACGAGTCGCTCTTTCCGGCCCTCAGAGCGGGAGCGCGCGGCTATCTCACGAAGGACGCCGGCGGGGACGAGATCGTCCGGGCGGTGGAGGACGTGCTGTCCGGTGACGCGGGCCTCTCGCCCAAGATCCAGCGGCGCCTCCTGGAGAGACTGTCGCAGCCCGAGGCCGCCGTGCCGGATCCCGTGGAGCCCCCCGATGGCCTGACGGCGCGGGAGGCCGAGGTACTGGTGCTGATCGCCGAGGGGCTGACGAACCAGGAGATCGCCAAGTCGCTGCACGTCTCCACCGCGACGGTGAAGACCCACATCAACAATCTGTTCGCGAAGGCCGGGCTCAAGGACCGCGCCCAGGCCGTCCGTTACGCGTATCAGCACGGACTCGCGAAACTGCCGGGATCGTCCATCACCTAATGGGGTGAAGGGTCTGCGGAGAGCGTCCGGGATCTTCCCGGTCTGTCCATCCTTGGTCCGCGGCCGCAGTGGGCCGCGGACAAGGAGAGTTCGGTGGACAAGCACGACGGGCGCGCGACCGCGCCGCCCAGGGCCGTTGCCACGAGAGGCAGCGGCGATCCCTGGTACGACGAGCCGGACTCGGAATGGGGTGAATGGCGCGGTCCGGGCGCGACGTCGGCCACCGTGCCTGCCCAGTCCGTGCCGTCCGAGCGGAGCGCGGCGGGGGTCTACCTGGAGGTGCAGCGCAGCGCGGCGTTTCAGGAAGTGCGCAGGCGCTACCGGCGGTTCGTCGTCCCGGCGTCCGTACTCTTCTTCGCCTGGTACGTCGCGTACGTCGTGACCGCCACTACGGCGCCCGGCCTGATGGCCGAACCGGTCGCGGGCGCCGTGAACGTGGCGATGGTCGCGGGCCTCGGGCAGTTCGCCAGCACGTTCCTGCTGACGTGGCTGTACGCGCGCCATGCGCGGCTGCGTCGTGATCGCGCGGCGCTCGAACTGCGGTGGGACACGCAGGAGATGACGCGCGGTATCGCCGGTCACGCGCGAGTGAACGGTGTCGCGCGCGGCGAGGGCGGCCAGTGGTGACCGGGGCGCACCAGACCTTGGCCCTGGTCCTGTTCAGCGCGTTCGTGGCGGTCACGCTCGCCATCACGACCTGGGCGAGCCGCAAGCGGCACGGTTCGGCGGAGGAGTTCTACGCGGGCGGTCGGCTGTTCTCGCCCATGGAGAACGGATTCGCCATCGCCGGTGACTACATGTCGGCCGCGTCCTTCCTCGGCATCTCCGGACTGATCGCGCTGTTCGGCTACGACGGGCTGCTCTACTCGGTCGGCTTCCTCGTGGCCTGGCTCGTGGTCCTCTTCCTCGTGGCCGAACTGGTGCGCAACTGCGGCCGGTTCACGCTCGCCGACGTCGTCGCGGCCCGGATGCGGGAGCGGCCGGTGCGCATCGCGGCGGGAACGTCCTCGGTCACCGTGTCCGTTCTGTATCTGGTGGCGCAGATGGTGGGTGCGGGCAGCCTGGTCGCGCTGCTGCTCGGGGAGGCGAGTGGCGCCGCGCAGTCCTGGACCGTCGTCGGCGTGGGCGCGCTCATGGTCGTCTATGTGTCGGTGGGAGGGATGCGGGCCACCACGTGGATCCAGATCGTGAAGGCCGTCCTGCTCATGGGTGGGGCGATCGCCCTGACGGTGCTCGTCCTGGCGCGCTTCCACGGTGACTTCGACCAGCTGCTGCGCACCGCCGCGGCACGCAGCGGGCACGGCTCGGACTTCCTTGTGCCCGGTCTGAAGTACGGCGGAAGCTGGACCGCGCGCTTCGACTTCATCAGCCTGGGCCTCGCGCTCGTGCTCGGCACGGCGGGCCTTCCGCACATCCTGTCGCGCTTCTACACCGTGCCGACCGCACGGGCCGCGCGCCGCTCGGTCGTGTGGTCCATCGGGCTCATCGGCAGCTTCTACCTGATGACGATCGTGCTCGGGTTCGGCGCCGCGGCCCTCGTGGGCCCCGAGGCCGTACGGGGTTCGAACGCGGCGGGGAACACGGCGGTTCCGCTGCTCGCCCTCGACCTGGGCGGCGGCGCCGACTCCACCGGGGGCACGGTGCTGTTCGCGATCGTGGCCGCGGTCGCCTTCGCCACCATCCTCGCCGTCGTCGCCGGGATCACGCTGGCCTCCTCCGCCTCCGTGGCGCACGACCTGTACGCCTCGCTCCGTCGAGGCGGGCCGGAAGGGAAGCCCGGCGGCAGGCAGTGGAGCGAGGTCGCGGTGGCGCGGGTCGCCGCGGCCGGCGTCGGCGTGCTCGCGATCGGGCTCGGGCTGCTGGCCCGGGACCTGAACGTGGCGTTCCTCGTCGGGCTCGCGTTCGCGGTCGCCGCGTCGGCGAATCTGCCCGTGCTGCTCTACTCGCTGTTCTGGCGGGGCTTCACCACGCGGGGCGCCGTGTGGTCGGTGTACGGCGGTCTGGTGCCCGCGCTGCTGCTCGTGGTGCTGTCCCCGGTGGTCTCCGGGAGCCCCACATCGCTGTTCCCCGGCGTGGACTTCCAGTACTTCCCGCTGGAGAACCCCGGGCTCGTCTCGATTCCGCTCGGCTTCCTGGCGGGCTGGCTCGGCACCGTGACCTCTCCAGAGGCGCCGGACGAGGCAAAGCACGCGGAGACCGAAGTACGGGCGCTGACCGGCGCAGGGGCGGTCTGACAGGGGCAGGGGGTCAGCGGCTGGCGGCCCACTCGTACCGGTGCTCGGGCCGCCCCGTGTCGCCGTACTTGAGGCTCAGCCGCACGCGTCCGGTCCGTTCCAGGAGCTTGAGGTAGCGCTGGGCGGTCTGCCGGCTGAGCCCGGTGGCGTCGGCCAGTTCCTGCGCCGACAGCGGGCCCTCGGCGGTCATCATCGCCCTGCGGACCAGCTCGGCGGTGGTGGGCGAGTGGCCCTTGGGCAGCTCGGGCGCGGGCCCGGCGGAGAGCGCACCGAAGATCCGGTCGACCTCCGCCTGCTCCGCCTCGCCCCCGCCGTCGAGGGTGCGCCGCAGCGTCGCGTACGCCTCCAACTTGCCGCGAAGGCCCGCGAACGAGAACGGCTTGACCAGGTACTGCAACGCCCCGTGACGCATCGCGGCCTGCACGGTCCCCACGTCGCGTGCGGCGGTCACCATGATCACGTCGATCTGGTGGCCGCGCTCGCGCACCGTCCGGGCCAGCGCCAGGCCCGTCTGGTCCGGCAAATAGTGGTCGAGCAGCACCAGGTCGACATGGAGCTCCTCGATCCGGTCGAGTGCCTCGCCCGCGCTGTGGGCGGTCGCCGCGACACGGAATCCGGGCACCTTCGCCACATAGGCGGCGTTGACGTCGGCCACGCGCGTGTCGTCGTCCACGACCAGTACGTCGATCATCGGGCCTCCTCGGTCACGTCCGGCACGTCCACGGTGAGGGCCTCCGGCAGGACGACGACGAATTCGGCACCCCCGAGGGGCGACCGGGTCACCTCGGCCGTGCCGCCCTGTCGCTCGGCGAACCTGCGGACCAGGGCGAGTCCGATGCCCCGCTTGCCGTGGGCCGGTGGCTCCTTGGTGGACCAGCCTTCCACGAAGACGGTCTCCCGCTGGTCGGCGGGGACGCCCGGCCCCGAGTCGCGTACCCGTAGGACGGCACTGCGGCCTTCGGCCCGCAGATCCACTTCCACGCGCGCGTGCTGCCCCGAACCGGCGGCCGCGTCCAGGGCGTTGTCCACCAGGTTGCCGACGATCGTCACGAGGCCGCGCGGATCCACGAGGCGGTCCGGCAGCCAGGTGCCCTCGGAGATGCCGAACGCGACACCGCGCTCCGCCGCCACGGTCGCCTTGCCCACCATGAGGGCCGAGAGCAGCGGGTCCTCGATCCGCTCGGTGATCTGTTCCGCGGTCACCCGGCGCGCCCCCGCCACCTCGCCCACGAAGTCCACGGCCTCCTCGTACATCTCCAGCTCCAGAAGGCCCAACAACGTATGCATGCGGTTCGCGTGCTCGTGGTCCTGTGCGCGCAGCGCGTCGATCAGACCACGCGTGGAGTCGAGTTCGCGGCCCAGCTGTTCCAGTTCGGTGCGGTCGCGCAGGGTGGCGACCGCGCCGCCGTCGTCGGTGGGCATCCGGTTCGCGACCAGGACCCGCTGGCCACGGACGGTCAGCAGGTCGGTCCCGGAGACGTTCCCGGCGAGCACGTCCGTCGTACGCCCTTCCCCGAGTGCCTCGTCCAGGGGCCGTCCGATGACCCGTGCGTCCACGCCCAGCAGTCGCTGTGCCTCGTCGTTGAGCAGGCGCACCCGGCCGCCTCGGTCCAGGGCCACGACGCCCTCGCGAATGCCGTGCAGCATGGCCTCGCGCTCGGCCAGGAGCGCCGAGATGTCCGAGAAGGCCAGGTCGCGGGTCTGCCGCTGGACCCGCCGCGAGATCAGATACGCGGCGAGCGCCCCGACGGCCAGGGCTCCTCCCGCATACGCGAACAGCCCCGGGATGGCGTGGACGAGGCGCGCGCGGACGCTGTCGTACTCGATGCCGACCGAGACGGCTCCCACGATGGCCCCGTCGGCGGCCCTCAGGGGCACTTTGCCGCGCGCGGAGCGGCCGAGCGTCCCGTCGTCGATCTCCATGACCGCGCGGCCCCCCAGCGCCGCGCTGGGGTCCGTCGACACGATGTGCCCGATCCGGCCGCGGTCGGTGTGTGACCAGCGGACGCCTTCCCTGTTCATGATCACGACGTACTCGGCGCCGCTGGCCCGCCGGATCCGCTCCGCCGCGGCCTGCACGGGACCGTCCGGGCTCGGCCGTGAGGAGCGCAGTTCCTCGGCGATCCGCGGCTCCGCGGCGGTGGTCTGCGCGATGGCCAGGGCCCGGCGCATCGCCTGATCGTCGAGCTGGTCGCTCAGCGGCGCCAGGAAGAGCCCCGTGGCCAGCACCGCCACCCCCGCGGCGATCGCCACCTGCATCAGCAGCACCTGGGCGAACACCCGCTTGGGGAGGCCGAAGCGCAGGCGGCGGGCAGGGGAAGTCGAGCTCATGGCTCAGAACGGTACGGGCCCGTCGGCCCTGGTCGAAGGCCTTGTGGCGCGGATCTCCCCGCCGCTCCCGTCCGGGAGCACCCAGGTCATCCGCGTTGGACGGCAGCCTCACGCACAGCGACGACATCCATACGCGCCGGCGACCCGAGCGCGGCTCCGCAACTCTCGGGACGGGCCGGGAGCGAGGCACCGCGGGCGACCACGACCGTCCAGCAACGGCCGTCCACATGGTCCACCGTGACGTCCCAGTACGCGTTGTACATGGGTGCATCAGCAGGTGGATCGGTTGGTCGATCCACCGATGCAGTGTGTACGACGCTCAGGACACCGGCACGGTACTCGGCGGTCGTCCGGCGCACGGCGAGCTCGGCGGCCTGCCCCGGACGGTCCCAGGCGGAACTGCCACGGCAGCCATGGAGCACGATCCGGTCCGAGCGCACCGCATCGAGGGTCTCCATGACGTCGGCCGCCGATGACCTCCCGTAGGCATAGCCGTAGGGCAGCACAAGGAGGGTGGGGGAGAAGCGGTGGCCGCCCAGGTGTGTGACCTCCCAGACGCCCTCTCCTTCGGAGGAGGCGAGTTCGGAGGCCAGAGGCCTTCCTAGAAGCGCGCAGCACCGGTCGCGTTTGCCGTTCGTGCAGACGAGGGCGAGGGGCCCGCCTTCGTGGGGTGCGCCGAAGCCCCCGTGCCGGCCTGCTCCCAAGGCGGCGAAATCGAGCCGTAGCAGCTCTTCAGGAGTCGCGACGGTGGTGCTGCGCAGCCAGGTGTTTCCCGGGACTGTGTGGGCCACATACACCTGGTGGCGCTCCGCGGCGTGGTAATCCGCGTGCCGGCCCGGACGGCGGATGAGGGCGACGCGCACGCCGGTGCCGTCGGCCGCCGACTCCAGAGCGCGGCCCACCTCGGGATCGAGATGGCTGGAGACCAGGGCCTTCGCGCCCCACGGCCCCGGCTGTTCGATCAGCAGCCAGGTGCGCGCGGTGGCCGCCGTCCCGGCCAGAGGCTCCTCAAGATCCCGCGAGGCGGTCGTGCACGTGTTCACAGCGGCGACCCTAACCCGCCCGCCCGGTCACTTGGCCGCGGAAGCCGACGGCAGGGGCTGAGGTGGACGCAGACCTACGTAGTGTCCCGTCGGCCGCATGCGGAGTGGGCGTTCTCCGTACTCCTCCAGGGCGTGTGCGATCCAGCCCGCCGTGCGTGCGACGGCGAAGATCGTCTCGCCTGCCTCCGCCGGCATCCCGAACGAGGCGGTGAAGACGGCGAGGGCCAGGTCCACATTGGCGTGCAGGTCCGTATGGCGCGCGGTGGTCGCCACGACGTCGCGGGCGGCCATCAGGGCGGGCTGCGCCTTGGGCAGCTCCTCGAGGGCCCCGAACAGTGCCTGCGCGCGCGGGTCCTCACCCTGGTAGAGACGGTGGCCGAGCCCGGGCACGCGGCGGCCCGAGCGCAGTTCGTCGGCGACCACGGCGCCTGCGCTGCCCCGGTCGAGGACGTCAAGGAGCATCCGGTGGGCCATGCCGCTCGCCGCTCCGTGCAGCGGCCCCTCCAGGACGCCCAGGCCCGCCGAGACGGCGGCGTAGGTGTGCGCCCGCGCGGACGCCGCGACGCGCACGGCGAGCGTCGAGGCCGCCAGGTCGTGATCGACCAGCAGGGCAAGTGCCATGTCCAGGACGCGCAGTGACGCCTCGTCGGGCTCCCGGTAGGTCAGCCGCCCCCACAGCCGCTGGGCGATCGGCGCGCCGTCCACGTACGTCGTCCGTACGAGGGGCAGCGCGGCCGCGAGGGTGGGGATGAGGGAACGGGCGGCGCCGAGCACGGAGTCCTCGGACAGGTCGTAGCGCAGCGGGTCCGCCGTCGCCGCGGCGACGGCCGCCACCCGCAACCGGTCGATGGGGCTGCTGAGTTCGGGGAGGGCGGCCATGGCCTTGCGGGCCGCGGCGAGCGACTCCTTGGGCGCCGTGAACCGGATGCCGGGGCGCAGCGTGCCCGTCCACAGCCACTCCGCGACCTCCTCGTACGAGTGATGGGTCGCGAGCCGTACCGCGTCGACCCCCCGGAAGAAGTACCGGTCGTCGTCGATGAGGGTGAGCCGTGTGCGTACCGACAGCTCGCCGGTGCCCGAACCGCTCGTGGTCTCCCGCCTGTTGCGGCGGGCGAGGGCCTCGACCTCGGCGGCGTCGAAGGTGCTGCCGCGCGTGCTCTCTCCGCGCCTGCTGGTGAGCTGTCCGCGGCTCACGTACGCGTAGACCGTCTCGGGCTTCACGCCGAGCAGCTCGGCGGTCTCCTTGGTGGTCAGGCGGCGGGCCTGCTGCGTCGGTGCAGGTTCTTGATCCCTCATGCGCGTCACCGTATCCGGATCGCCATACATTGATTCAATCAATATTGACAGTTGTTGAGTCAAGCATGGACAGTCGGATCAAGTCCAGGGAGGAAACATGCCGATCAACGGGACCATGTCTGCCGCGGCCGCCACGGCCGCCACAGCCGCCACGGGCGTCGACGTACCGCGCGGGCTCGCCGGTGTCGTCGTCACCGACACCGAACTCGGGGACGTCAGGGGGCGCGAGGGCTTCTACCACTACCGCCAGTACTCCGCCGTCGAGCTCGCGGAGACCCGTGGGTTCGAGGACGTGTGGCATCTGATGCTCCACGGCGAACTGCCCGACGCCGAGCGGTCGGCGGCCTTCGCGCGCGAGACCGCTGGGCAGCGCGGGCTGCCGCAGGACGTGCGGGCCGCGCTGCCGGCGATCGCCCGGGCGGGTGCGGTCTCCGGGCCGCTCGCCGGGTTGCGTACGGCGCTCTCGTTGTTCGGTGCGTCCCGTGGATTCCGGCCCGTGTACGACATCGACCGGGATCGGCGGCGTGCGGACGCCGTCGCGGCGACGGCCGTGGTCCCGACGATGCTCACTGCGCTGCACCGGCTCGGTGAGGGGCTGGAGCCCGTGGAGCCGCGGGAGGATCTCTCGTATGCGGCCAACTACCTGTACATGTTGACGGGTTCGGAGCCTGACCCCGCGCGTGCACGGGCCATCGAGCAATACCTGATCTCGACCATTGACCACGGATTCAATGCGTCAACGTTCACGGGCCGTGTCATCGCGTCGACCGGGGCCGACGTCGCGGCGTCCCTGGTCGGGGCGGTGGGGGCGCTGTCAGGCCCGCTGCACGGAGGAGCTCCCAGCCGGGCGCTCGACACCCTGGACGCGATCGGCACGCCGGACCGCATCGACGCCTGGATCCGGGAGCGGGTGCTCGCGGGGGAGCGGATCATGGGGTTCGGTCACCCCGTCTACCGCACGGAGGACCCGCGTTCGCGCATGCTGCGCGGTATCGCGGAGCGGTTCGGCGGTCCGCTGGTGGATTTCGCGGTCCAGGTCGAGCGCCAGGTGGAGGCGATCCTCGCGGAGCTGAAGCCGGGGCGTGAACTGCACACGAACGTGGAGTTCTACGCGGGCGTGGTCATGGAGCTGTGCGGGCTGCCGCGCACCATGTTCACGCCGACGTTCGCGGCGGCGCGGGCTGTCGGCTGGACCGCCAACATCCTCGAACAGTCGGAGGACTCAAAGATCATCCGCCCGGCGGCGCGGTATGTGGGGGTGGGGGCGCCGGTGGCGGTACCGACCGTCGGGTGACGGCATGGGCAGGGCCCGACAGGTGGCTGCTGTCGGGCCCCATGTGCTGATGTGGTGCGTGGGCCACTCTCATGCGTCGGGCTCTTGGCCGTTGGACAGAGGGCCGTCAGGGCCCGACGCTGAGGCGCGGTCGCCGCTGCCTGAGCGTCTGCGGCGCCGTGCGTCCAACGCGACGATGAGTGCTGCAACGCCGGCCGCGAAGCCGCCCACGGCCGTCAAGGTTTCGTTGACGTCGGACAAAGCCATGGCTATCGGGGGCACTGTGAACCTCGACATCCGGGAGCACGGGGTGTCGACAGGGCGGTTGCCATCAGCTGTCCGGGATGTCTTCCTTGGCGCGCACCAGCGTCTCCCGGTTCACGATGACGATGCGTTCGTAGTCGGCGACCCCGGCGTCCGAGGGGAGTTCGCTCCGCAGCTCCGCGGTGGCCTCCGTGCCGATCACGGCGAAGTTCCCATCGCTGAGTTCGAAGACATCGGGGCAAGTGGCGCCGGAGGCACTGCCGCGGGCGCTGGGCGGTACTCCGATGCGGCGTACGATCTTCACGGGAACCGGTTCCTTCTCGAGGAGTGACGTGACGCCGTCACAGTAGTGCGCCGATTCAGGCGTAAGGATACCGATCCGCCTTCCAGTAGCGGGAGTTGTCGGCCAACTTCACCGCTACGGGGGAACCTCGCTCCGGCAGGTGCGTCAATCCGAAGGCGGCTCGCCCACCACCCACCACTCCTCCGTGTCCGAGGCCGCTGCCATCTCCTGGAAGAGCTCCTCGGCCATCCTCCCGATCTCTGCTTCCGTGGAGGTCGGGTCCAGGGCGGCGCGGTGCGGCCGGGTGGCTTCCCAGTACTCGCAGATGAGCGGGCTCTGGAACAGCTCGCGCAAGTGGCCGAAGAGTTCCCTCAGGTCCAGCAGGCCGGCTTCGTAGAGGTGAAAGGCGTTGATGTACCAGAGGTTGGCGTACATGTATTGACGCCGCTTCTGCGGAGTGAGGTCCAGGCCGTAGTTGTCGATCACGACCGCGAGGTCGGGATCGTCGATGGCCTTGCTCAGCAACTCCCAGTGCATGCGCTGCTGATGTGCGCGGGCCAGGCGGCGGCGTTCTTCCGAGGCCCACTTCGTGCCCGGGCCGAAGCGGTGCCACAAATGCGTCGCGGTGCCACCCGCGAGCCCGCCGACGGCAGCGGCGACTACCGTCCGGCATATCCCTTGACTCTGTGTGGCCATGTCAACCCCCGATTCAGGCGACCGTGCGCCGGTCGTCGGATGCGGGGCGACGGGGACGGAAACCGGCGGCGGTGGGCGGCGCGCTTGCCAACTCCCAGGATGCCGAGCGGCTCTGATCGGCGGGAGGCGGAGAGGAGGCGCACGGGTGGATGCTCAGTTCGCGAAAACCGGCGCCATGTCCAACGTGTGCCCAGCGGGCGCCGTTAGCAATCGTTCACTTCGCAGGCTTTCCACCCGCTCGTATCCTGGGTCGGCATTCATTTCTTCGTAGGAGAGCCGGACCCTGAACCGGCGTGCGCCGCCGCGCACGCCGCGGCGTGCGATTCGGTGTGAGAGAGGTCGCGTTGAGCAAGGCCAGCCCGCAGCAGATCCCCGTCGTCGTCCTCGCCGGCTTTCTGGGGTCGGGGAAGACCACCTTGCTCAATCATCTGCTGCACCGCAGCGGGGGCACCCGGATCGGGGCGATCGTCAACGACTTCGGGTCGATCGAGATCGATGCCATGGCCGTCGCCGGGCAGTTGGGCGACTCGACCGTCTCGCTCGGCAATGGGTGTTTGTGCTGCGCCGTCGACGCCAGTGAACTTGATGTGTATCTGGACAAGTTGACCCGGCCCGTCAATGACGTGCACGCCATTGATGTCATCGTGATCGAGGCGAGCGGTATCGCGGAGCCTCAAGAGCTCGTGCGCATGGTGCTGGCCAGTGACAACCCGCGCATCGTGTACGGAGGGCTGATCGAGGTCGTCGACACCGCCGAGTTCGACGCCACCCGCGAGAAGCACCCCGAGGTGGACCGGCACCTGGGGATCGCGGACCTCGTCGTGGTGAACAAGGGCGACCGTGTCGGCCCGGACGAGCGTGAGCGGGTCCTCGGCGCCGTGCGGGCCGCGGCCGGCCGGGCCGCCGTGGTGTCCGCGTCGTACGGGCGCATCGACCCGGCGCTGCTCTTCGACTGCCGCCCCACGGAGGAGCGGATCGGGCAGTTGTCCTTCGACGATCTGCACCGGCACGGCGACCAGGACGACCACGCGGCGCACGACGGGCATCTGCACGCCGCCTACGACAGCGTCTCGTTCACCTCCGACGTGCCCATGGACCCCCGGCGGCTGATCGCGTTCCTCGACAGCAGGCCCGAGGGGCTCTACCGCATCAAGGGATATGTCGACTTCGGCGCGGGCGACACGGGCAACCGGTACGCCGTGCACGCCGTGGGGCGCTTCCTGAGGTTCTACCCGGAGCCGTGGCCGAGCGGCGAGGAGCGCCTCACCCAGCTCGTTCTGATCGGATCCGGCATCGACACGACCGTCCTCCGCGAACAGCTCGATGCCGCCACGAGCGACGCCCCACACGCCGCCGACGAACAGGGCATGTGGGGCGTCCTCCGCTACGTCCAGGACAAGGGCGAAGCGGAGGAAGTCGCGGACTACGTGCTCTAGACCGGTCCCGCCGTCGACGCCACCGTCTTCGGCAGCGACACGCCCGAGCCGTCACGGCGCGGGTCCATCTCGGGCAGCTCGGCCGGTGTGCCGTTCTTCTGCGCCGCACGCGCGGGTGCCGGGCCCGCCCAGGCCAGGCTCAGGCAGTCCTCGCCCTTCAGGAAGCGCTGGCAGCGGACGCCGCCGGTGGCACGCCCCTTCCTCGGATACTGGTCGAACGGCGTGAGCTTGGCCGTCGTCTGCACCGAGTCGTCCAGCGTGCCGCGCGAGCCGGCCACGGTGAACACCACCGCGTCGACCGCCGGGTCGACCGCCGTGAACGAGATGACCTTCGCGCCCGTCGCGAGCTTCACGCCGGACATGCCGCCCGCCGCCCGGCCCTGCGGGCGCACGATGGAGGCCTGGAAGCGCAGCAGCTGGGCGTCGTCCGTGATGAAGACCAGGTCCTCCTCGCCGGTGCGCAGCTCCGCGGCGCCGACGATGCGGTCGCCGTCCTTGAGGGTGATGACCTCCAGCTCCTCCTTGTGGGACGGATAGTCGGGCACCACGCGCTTCACGATGCCCTGTTCCGTGCCGATCGCCAGGCCCGGCGAGGACTCGTCCAGGGTCATGAGGCACACCACCGACTCGTCCGCCCCCAGGGAGGAGAGGAACTCGGTGACCGGGGCGCCTCCGGAGAGGTTCGGCGCGGAGGCCGAGTCCGGCAGCTGTGGCAGGTCGACCACGTTCAGGCGCAGCAGGCGACCTTCGGACGTGACGACGCCGATCTCGCCGCGCGCCGTCGCGGGGACCGAGGAGACGATCACGTCGTGCTTCGTGCGCTTGGTGTCTTCGCCTTCGGTGAAGGGATCGCCGTTCGCCGTACGGGCCAGGAGGCCGGTCGAGGAGAGCAGCACGCGGCACGGGTCGTCGGCGACCTGGAGCGGAACCGCCGACACCGGGGCGCCCGCCGACTCCAGGAGCACCGTGCGCCGGTCGTCGCCGAACTTCTTCGCCACGGCGGCCAGTTCGGAGGAGACCAGCTTGCGCAGCTCGGAGTCGGACTCGAGGATGCCGGTCAGCTCGTCGATCTCGCCGTTGAGCTTGTCGCGCTCCGCGTCCAGCTCGATGCGGTCGAACTTGGTGAGGCGGCGCAGCGGCGTGTCCAGGATGTACTGCGTCTGGATCTCGCTCAGCGAGAAGCGCTCGATCAGGCGCTCCTTGGCCTGCGCGCTGTTGTCGCTGGAGCGGATGATGCGGATGACCTCGTCGATGTCCACCAGGGCGACGAGGAGGCCCTCCACCAGGTGGAGCCGGTCCTGCTTCTTGCTGCGGCGGAACTCGCTGCGGCGGCGGACCACGTCGAAGCGGTGGTCCAGGTAGACCTCGAGGAGTTCCTTGAGGCCGAGGGTGAGCGGCTGGCCGTCCACCAGGGCCACGTTGTTGATGCCGAAGGACTCCTCCATGGCCGTCAGCTTGTAGAGCTGCTCCAGGACGGCCTCCGGCACGAAGCCGTTCTTGATCTCGATGACCAGGCGCAGGCCGTGCTCGCGGTCCGTGAGGTCCTTGACGTCGGCGATGCCCTGGAGCTTCTTGGAACCGACCAGTTCCTTGATCTTCGAGATGACCTTCTCGGGGCCGACCGCGAAGGGCAGCTCGGTGACGACGAGGCCCTTGCGGCGCGCCGTCACGTTCTCCACGGAGACCGTCGAACGGATCTTGAACGTGCCGCGGCCCGTCTCGTACGCGTCCCTGATGCCGGACAGGCCGACGATCCGGCCGCCCGTCGGCAGGTCGGGCCCCGGCACGTACTTCATGAGCGTGTCGAGGTCGGCGCCCGGGTGCCGGATCAAGTGCCGCGCGGCGGCGATCACTTCACCCAGGTTGTGCGGCGCCATGTTCGTCGCCATGCCGACCGCGATGCCCGACGCGCCGTTCACCAGCAGGTTCGGGTACGCCGCCGGGAGGACGAGCGGTTCCTGCTCCTGGCCGTCGTAGTTCGAGACGAAGTCGACGGTGTTCTCTTCGATCGACTCCGTCATGAGGGACGCGGCGGCGTCCATCCGGCACTCGGTGTACCGCATGGCGGCCGGGCGGTCGTCATTGCCCAGGGAGCCGAAGTTCCCGTGCCCGTCCACCAGGGGGACGCGCATGGAGAACGGCTGGGCGAGGCGCACCAGTGCGTCGTAGATCGACGAGTCGCCATGGGGGTGCAACTTACCCATGACCTCGCCGACGACGCGGGCGCACTTCACGAAGCCGCGCTCGGGGCGCAGGCCCATCTCGTTCATCTGGTAGACGATCCGACGGTGGACGGGCTTCATCCCGTCGCGGGCGTCGGGCAGGGCGCGTGAGTAGATGACCGAGTACGCGTACTCCAGGTAGGAGCCCTGCATTTCGTCGACCACGTCGACGTCGAGGATCTTCTCCTCGAAGTCGTCGGGCGGCGGGGTCTTCGTGCTGCGGCGGGCCATCGCGGCTGCGGCTCCTTCACCTACAAGAACGGTTACATGAACGGGAACTGTCGCGGACCATTGTGGACCGCCGCACTGACAACGCCGCTCGCGGCCCTTCAGTACCGGGTGTCGCGCGGCCCCGGGAGGGCCGTCTGCTCGCTCACGGCGTAGCACCGGCGGGAACTTCGCCAGGTGCCAGCACGCTTGCATACAGTGGCAGCACTCGCAGCAGTTCAGTGTTCCAGGACCTGCCGCGGTTCCAGAGCTCACCGCGTATTCGCGTTGCACCGCGATCGAAGGGACGTACATGCCCATGGGTCACACGGCCACCGCCGAGGCCGGCTCCGGCGGCCTGACAGCGACCGAGCACCGGCTGGCCAACGGCCTGCGCGTGGTGCTCTCCGAGGATCATCTGACCCCGGTCGCGGCGGTCTGCCTCTGGTACGACGTCGGCTCGCGCCACGAGGTCAAGGGCCGCACGGGCCTGGCTCACCTCTTCGAGCACCTGATGTTCCAAGGCTCGAAGCAGGTGCACGGCAACGGGCACTTCGAGTTCGTCCAGGGCGCGGGCGGCTCGCTCAACGGTACGACGAGCTTCGAGCGCACCAACTATTTCGAGACCATGCCCGCCCACCAGCTGGAGCTCGCGCTGTGGCTGGAGGCCGACCGCATGGGCTCGCTCCTGACGGCCCTCGACGACGAGTCGATGGAGAACCAGCGGGACGTCGTGAAGAACGAGCGCCGCCAGCGTTACGACAACGTGCCCTACGGCACGGCGTTCGAGAAGCTGACCGCCCTCATGTACCCCGAGGGGCACCCGTACCACCACACGCCCATCGGCTCCATGGCCGACCTGGACGCGGCCACCCTCGAAGACGCGCGGAACTTCTTCCGCACCTACTACGCGCCCAACAACGCGGTGCTGTCGATCGTCGGCGACATCGACCCCGAGCAGACGCTGGCCTGGGTCGAGAAGTACTTCGGCTCCATCCCCGGCCACGACGGCAAGCCCGCCCCGCGCGACGGCGCGCTCCCGGAGGTCATCGGCGAGCAGCAGCGCGAGGTCGTCGAGGAGGAGGTCCCGGCGCGCGCCCTGATGTCGGCCTACCGGCTGCCGCAGGACGGCACGCGTGCGTGCGACGCCGCCGACCTCGCCCTCACCGTCCTCGGCGGCGGCGAGTCCTCGCGCCTGTACAACCGGCTCGTACGCCGTGACCGCACCGCCGTGGCGGCCGGTTTCGGTCTGCTGCGCCTCGCCGGAGCGCCCTCGCTGGGCTGGCTGGACGTGAAGACCTCCGGAGACGTCGAGGTGCCGGTCATCGAGGCCGCCGTCGACGAGGAACTCGCCCGGTTCGCCGAGGAGGGCCCGAGCCCCGAGGAAATGGAGCGGGCCCAGGCCCAGTTGGAGCGCGAGTGGCTGGACCGCCTGGGCACGGTCTCGGGGCGCGCCGACGAGCTGTGCCGGTACGCCGTCCTGTTCGGCGACCCGCAGCTCGCCCTGACCGCCGTGGGGCGCGTCCTGGACGTGACCGCCGAGGAGGTCCAGGAGATCGCCAAGGCGCGCCTGCGTCCCGACAACCGCGCGTCCCTCGTGTACGAGCCGACCGCGCCCGCCGACACCGAGACCGCCGAGATCACCGAGGAGGCGGGCCAGTGACCGAGCAGCTCGCGAACATGGACTTCCACCCCCGGCCGCAGGCGGGCGAGCCCAAGCCGTGGGCGTTCCCGGCCCCGGAGCGCGGCGCGCTGCCCAACGGCCTGACGGTGCTGCGCTGCCACCGGCCCGGCCAGCAGGTCATCGCCGTCGAGGTGCACCTGGACGCGCCGCTGGACGCCGAACCGAAGGGGCTCGACGGCGTCTCGACCATCATGGCGCGGGCCTTCAACGAGGGCACCGACAAGCACTCCGCCGAGGAGTTCGCCGCCGAGCTGGAGCGCTGCGGCGCCACGATGGACGCGCACGCCGACCACCCCGGTGTCCGTGCCTCCCTCGAAGTGCCGGCCTCGCGCCTCTCCAAGGGCCTCGCCCTCCTGGCCGACGCCCTGCGCGCCCCCGCCTTCGACGACAGCGAGATCGAGCGCCTCGTCCGCAACCGCCTGGACGAGATCCCGCACGAGAGCGCCAACCCGGCCCGGCGCGCCGCCAAGGAGCTCTCCAAGCAGCTCTTCCCGGCCGACGCGCGCGTGTCGCGCCCGCGCCAGGGCACCGAGGAGACCGTCTCGGCCATCGACGCGGCGGCCGTGCGCGCCTTCTACGACCGCCACGTGCGCCCCGCCACCGCCACGGCCGTCGTCGTGGGCGACCTGACGGGCATCGACCTCGACGCGCTCCTCGCCGACACGCTCGGTGCCTGGACGGGCGACACCGCCGAGCCGCGCCCCGTGCCGCCGGTCGTCGCCGACGACACCGGCCGTGTGGTCATCGTGGACCGCCCGGGAGCCGTGCAGACGCAGTTGCTGATCGGCCGGATCGGACCGGACAAGCACGACCGTGTGTGGCCTGCTCAGGTCCTCGGCACGTACTGCCTGGGCGGCACCCTCACCTCGCGCCTGGACCGCGTCCTGCGCGAGGAGAAGGGCTACACCTACGGGGTGCGTTCCTTCGCCCAGGTGCTGCGCTCCGCGCCCGACGGCAGCGGTGCGGCGATGCTCGCCATCAGCGGCTCGGTGGACACGCCGAACACCGGTCCCGCGCTCGACGACCTGTGGAAGGTGCTGCGCACGCTGGCGGCCGGAGGACTGACGGACGCCGAACGGGACACCGCCGTACAGAACTTGGTGGGCGTGGCCCCGCTGAAGTTCGAGACCGCGGCGGCCGTCGCGAGCACCCTCGCCGACCAGGTCGAGCAGCATCTGCCGGACGACTTCCAGGCGCAGGTGTACCGCCAGCTGGCCGCCACGGGCACCGTGGAGGCCACCGCCGCGGTCGTGAGCGCGTTCCCCGCGGACCGTCTGGTGACGATCCTGGTGGGCGACGCCGCGCAGATCGAGGAGCCGGTCAAGGCGCTCGGCATCGGCGAAGTCACGGTGGTCGCGGGCTGAGTCCGCTTCCCGAGGAACACTCACGAAGCCCCGGCGCCGGTATCGGCGGCCGGGGCTTCGTGGCGTCCGTCACGATCATCTTCAATCACTACACGATCACAAATGTCCGAATTGATGTAGAGGTTGCCTCTCTGCCCTGTGGCGTGCACTACAAAAGCGGGGTTCTGTTTGTCGATCCAAAGACGCCCCGCTTAGCGTTCCCTCCGGCTGTCCGCCAGACGTACGTCGCGCCCGCGACACCGGACAGTCATCGCCGAGTCCCCGTGGTGCGAGCCAGGGGAGCCGGGGACCCACCGAAGTCCCTGGGGTGAATCGGGCGCTCTTCCCGCGAGGGGAGGGGGCCTGTAGGAGACCTTCCTGCTCCGAACCCGTCAGCTAACCCGGTAGGCGAGAAGGAAGGAAAGGACCAGCCACTTCATGGGGTTCACCCGTGCCACCGGGAAGCACCGCCGTCCCAGCCGCCTGACGCGTACCACCGCTCAGGTCGCGGGCGTCGCCGCCATCACCACGACGGGCGTGGTGGGCGGTCTCGCCGCCCCCGCCCTCGCCGCCGACACCGCGACAGCCCCGCACGACGGCCTCACGCAGGCCGTCGCCATCGGCGACTCCCTGGCCGAGCAGATCGACGCGCAGGCCACCGCGCAGCAGAAGGCCGCCGCCAAGGCGAAGGCCGAGGCCGAGGCCAAGAAGAAGGCCGAGGAGGCCAAGCGCAAGGCCGAGGCGGAGGCCAAGAAGCGTGCCGCGGAGAAGGCCGAGAAGGAGCGCGAGGCCAAGGAGCGCGCCGCCCGTGAGGCCGAGCGCAAGCGCCTGAACAGCTTCGTGTCGCCGATCGCCGGCTCGTACGTCTCCACCGCCTACCAGGCCGGCAGTGGCCTGTGGTCCTCCGGCAGCCACACCGGCATCGACTTCCACGCCTCCAGCGGCACTTCGGTGCACGCGGTCGGCATGGGAACCGTCGTCGAGGCCGGCTGGGGCGGGGCGTACGGCAACAACGTCGTGATCAAGATGAAGGACGGCACGTACACCCAGTACGGTCACATGTCCTCCATCGGCGTCTCCGTCGGCCAGGACGTCACCCCCGGCCAGCAGATCGGCCTCTCCGGGGCCACCGGCAACACCACGGGCCCGCACCTCCACTTCGAGGCCCGCACCGGCCCCGACTACGGCTCGGACATCGACCCCGTCGCGTACCTGCGCCAGCACGGTGTGAACGTCTGATCCGTCGCCACACTCCACGAAAGCCCCGGCTCGCCGAGCCGGGGCTTTCGCGTGCGCGGGTCCGCACTGTCCAAAAAATATCCCCGGATTCACTTCCCGCGTCGGAAATTCAACTCCGGTGGAATAGAGTCTTCGGGTAAACGTTCCGGCCGCGCGTCATTCGTGCTTGACCGGGCGTCAATCGACCGCGTAACGCGGGCGTTGAGGCGGAGGTCGAGTCATGCGCATTCCCGCGCAGTCGGTATGCACAGCGATCCGCGACGACATCGTCGCCGGCGTCTACGAGCGCGGCGGCAGGCTCACCGAGGAACTGCTCGCGCGTCGCTACGGGGTCTCGCGCGTGCCCGTCAGGGAGGCGCTGCGCACCCTGGAGGCGGAGGGGTTCGTCGTCACGCGCAGGCACGCGGGCGCGTGCGTGGCCGAACCCACCGAGCGGGAGGCGGCCGACCTCCTGGAGATCCGCATGCTGCTCGAACCCATGGGGGCCGCCCGCGCCGCGCAGCGCCGCACCGAGGCCCACCTCAAGGTCCTGCGTGGCCTGGTCAGGCTGGGCCAGGAGCGCTCCAGGCAGGGGCAGAGCGAGGATCTGCGCTCCCTCGGCAACTGGTTCCACGAGACGCTCGTGCAGGCCTCCGGCAGCCCAGGGCTGATCACCCTGCTCACCCAGCTCCGCCACAAGATCGCCTGGATGTACGCCGTGGAGAGCCCCGCCCGGCCGGCCGAGTCCTGGGCCGAGCACGGCGCCATCGTCGATGCCGTGGCGCGCGGCGACGCGGAGCGTGCGCGCGCCCTGGCCGCCCTGCACGCGGAGCGCGCGACGGCGGCCCACAGGCTGCGCGTCCCCCGCGCGGGCGAGCGTGTGAGGACTTCGCAACATGCAGTCAACACGGTGGGGCGTCAGGTTTAACAACACCGCCGTATACAAAGAAGTGCGCTATTCGAAGAATGGGTTGAACGAGGTGCGGCGCAATTTCCGCTGCCTATTTCTGCCCGCTCCAGCCTGTTCTTCGTCGCCCCATTCGCGCCGCGATTCAGCGCCGCAATGGTGAACGAAAAAGCCGCGCGCCCCGAAGAGGGGCACGCGGCTCAGACGTACTGCTTTTCGTCTTTGTCTCAGACGGTCTCGGGAAGCTCCTCGAGCCCCTCGGCGACCAGCTTCGCCAGACGGTCGAGCGCGGCGTCCGCACCTTCGGCGTCGGAGGCCAGCACGATCTCCTCGCCGCCCTGCGCGCCCAGGCCGAGCACGGCCAGCATGGAGGCGGCGTTGACGGGGTTGCCGTCGGCCTTGGCGATCGTCACGGGAACGCCGGCCGCCGTGGCAGCGCGGACGAAGATGGAAGCGGGGCGGGCGTGGAGGCCCTCGGCCCAGCCGACGTTGACGCGGCGCTCAGCCATGTGATGCTGCCCTTCAGGTGTCTCACGGTTGTCTAGACCAGTGTTCCATACCGGGAGGCGTGCGTGACGCGGACCCAGGTCCTCACCGGCACGGTCCTTCGGTCCTCCATAGGGTGCCTTCCGTACGCGTCGGCCGCGACCCGTACGGTCGACCGTCATATGTCGGTGCCCGGCCCTACGCTTGCGGCATGGAGACCCCGTCGGACCAGCATGCGTACCCCGCCCACTGGGAGGCCGACATCGTGCTGCGCGACGGCGGCACCGCGCGGATCAGGCCCATCACCACCGCCGACGCCGAGCACCTGACCAGCTTCTACGAGCAGGTCTCGGACGAGTCGAAGTACTACCGCTTCTTCGCGCCCTACCCCCGGCTGTCCGCCAAGGACGTGCACCGCTTCACCCACCACGACTACGTGGACCGGGTCGGCCTCGCGGTCACGATCGGCGGCGAGTTCATCGCCACGGTGCGCTACGACCGGATCAACGCGCACGGCATGCCGGCGACCGCCCCCGCCGACGAGGCGGAGGTCGCCTTCCTCGTGCAGGACGCCCACCAGGGCCGCGGCGTCGCCTCCGCCCTCCTGGAGCACATCGCGGCCGTCGCCCGGGAGCGCGGCATCCGCCGTTTCGCCGCCGAGGTGCTGCCCGCCAACAGCAAGATGATCAAGGTGTTCCGGGATGCCGGATACACGCAGAAGCGCAGCTTCGAGGACGGTGTCGTCCGCCTGGAGTTCGACATCGAGCCCACGGAGGCCTCGCTCGCGGTGCAGCACGCGCGCGAGCAGCGCGCCGAGGCCCGCTCGGTGCAGCGCCTGCTCGCGCCCGGCTCCGTCGCCGTGATCGGCGTGGGCCGTGCGGCCGGAGGAGTGGGCCGCAGCGTTCTCGACAACCTGAAGGACGCGGGGTTCACCGGACGCCTGTACGCGGTGAACCAGGCGTTCGGTGACGAGGTCACCGAGATCGACGGCGTGCCCGCCCACCGCTCCGTACGCGACATCGACCCCGCCGAACCCGTCGACCTGGCCGTCGTCGCCGTACCCGCCCCCGACGTCCCCGCGGTCGTCGCCGAGTGCGGAGAGCGCGGCGTGCAGGGACTCGTCGTGGTCTCCGCCGGTTACGCCGAGAGCGGGGACGAGGGCCGCGAGCGCCAGCGCGCCCTGGTCCGCCAGGCCCGCAGCTACGGGATGCGCATCGTCGGGCCGAACGCCTTCGGGGTCATCAACACGTCACCGGAGGTGCGGCTCAACGCCTCGCTCGCCCCCGAGATGCCGCGCGCCGGGCGCATCGGCCTGTTCGCCCAGTCCGGCGCCATCGGCATCGCCCTCCTGTCCCGCCTGCACCGCAGGGGCGGGGGAGTCACCGGCGCCAGCGGCGTCTCCACGTTCGTCTCCGCGGGCAACCGCGCGGACGTCTCGGGGAACGACGTCCTTCAGTACTGGTACGACGACGCGGACACCGACGTCGCCCTCATGTACCTCGAATCGATCGGCAACCCCCGCAAGTTCACCCGGCTCGCCCGCCGCACCGCCGCCGCCAAGCCCCTGGTGGTCGTGCAGGGAGCCCGGCACAGCGGCATCGCGCCCACGGGCCACGCGGTGCGCGCCACCCGCCTCCCGTACGCCACCGTCTCCGCGCTGCTGCGCCAGGCCGGGGTCATCCGGGTCGACACGATCACCGAACTCGTGGACACCGGCCTCCTGTTGGCCCGCCAGCCGTTGCCCGAGGGACCGCGCGTCGCCATCCTCGGCAACTCGGAGTCGCTCGGCCTCCTCACGTACGACGTATGCCTCTCCGAAGGGCTGCGGCCCAAGCCGCCGCTGGACCTGACGACGGCCGCGTCCGCCGCCGACTTCCGGGCCGCGCTCGAGCAGGCCCTGGCCGACGAGAAGACCGACGCCGTCGTGGTCACCGCCATACCCGCCGTGGGGGAGGGCCCCTCGGAGGACGCGGAACTCGCCGCCGCCCTGAGCGCGGCCGCCGCCACAGGGCCCACGAAGCCGGTGCTGGTCGTCCATGTCGAACTGGGCGGCCTCGCGGAGGCGCTCTCCGCCGCGGCCAGCACGGGCCCCAACGCGCCCGACACGCCACCGCAGCGCACCACCCCCGAGACGGCCTCCGAGGACGCGCGGCCTCCCGCCGAAGCGGAGCTCACCCCCCGCCTCATCCCCGCCTACCCGGCCGCCGAGCGCGCCGTCCGCGCGCTCTCCCAGGTGGCCAAGTACGCCCAGTGGCGACGCGACGCCGCCGCGCCCGGCAAGGTGCCCGAGTACGACGCCGTCGACGAGCAGGGGGCCGCCGAGCTCATCACGGAACTGCTCGCCAAGGAGGGCGACCCGCGCGGCGCCGACCTCGCCCCCGAGGACGCCCGCGCCCTGCTGTCCCACTACGGCATCGAGGTGCGCAGCACACTGCCCGCGCCAGGTCCTGACGAGGCAGCGCAGGCGGCACAGACGCTCGGCTACCCCGTGGCCCTGAAGACGACCGCGCCGCATCTGCGGCACCGCCCCGATCTCGGCGGCGTACGCCTGGACCTGTCCGGCGAGGGCGAGCTGCGGCGCGCCTACGAAGACCTGACCCGGCGCCTCGGCAAGCCCGCCGAGCTGCGGCCGGTCGTGCAGTCGATGGCGCCGCGCGGAGTCGACACCGTCGTACGCGCCGTCATCGACCCGGCCGCGGGCGCCGTGCTCTCCTTCGGGCTCGCCGGAGCCGCGTCCGAGCTGCTCGGTGACACCGCGCACCGGCTGATCCCGGTGACCGACAAGGACGCGCAGGCGATCGTGCGGTCCATCAAGACGTCCCCGATCCTGTTCGGCTGGCGCGGCGCCGCCCCCGTGGACACGCCCGCGCTCGAAGAGCTGTTGCAGCGGGTGTCGCGCCTGGTCGACGACCACCCCGAGGTCGTCGGCGTCGCCCTCGAACCCGTCGTCGTGGCGGAGCGTGGGCTGACCGTCCTCGGCGCCTCCGTCCGGCTCGCGCCGCCGCCCGCCCGCGACGGCCGTGACGAATCGGGCCCGCGCACCCTGCCCGCCGCGTACTGAACCACCTCGTGACCACCCCGTACGGAGCCCTCACGGAGAGTTATCCACAGGGGCACCGGCAGTCTCTTTTCGGGCCTTAGGATGGACCCCATGGCCAAGACCAGTACGACGACCCAAGGGCTCCGCACGGCGATCGAGCGCAGCGGCTACTACCCGGCGCTCGTGGCCGAGGCGGTGGAGGCCGCGGTCGGCGGCGAGCCGATCTCGTCGTATCTGGTGCACCAGGAGACCACGTTCGATGCGAACGAGGTCCGTCGTCATGTCACCGTCCTGGTCCTGACCGACAGCCGTTTCATCGTCAGCCACACCGACGAGCAGGCGGCCGACAGCACGTCCCCGACGTCGTACGCGACGACGTCGACGGAGTCCGTGCAGATCGGCCGGATCTCGTCGGTCGTGCTCAGCCGCGTCGTCGCCAATCCCGAGAAGTACGTCCCGGGGTCGCTGCCCCGCGAGGTCGTCCTCACCATCGGCTGGGGCGCCGTCTCCCGCATCGACCTGGAGCCCGCGACCTGCGGCGACCCCAACTGCGAGGCGGACCACGGATACACGGGCAGCACGACGGCGGACGACCTGAGCCTGCGCGTCAGCGAGGCCGGGGACGGCCCGGAGACCGTGCGCCAGGCCCTCGCCTTCTCCCAGTCCCTCTCCGAGGCCATCGCGGACGCGGGCCGTCGATGACGCAGGCCGCCTGGGACGACGTAGAGCCGCTGCCCGTCCACTCCGCTCCCGTCCCGGCGTACGGCACCGGATCCCTCGCCGATCTGCTGCCCACCCTCGGTTCCCACCTGGGCGTGCCCGGCTGCACCGCCGGAATCCCCGAGCTGCAACCGGTCGACCGCGCCTGCGTGTTCCTCATCGACGGCCTGGGCTGGGAGCAGCTGAGGGCGCACCCGGACGAGGCCCCGTTCCTCAGCTCGCTCATATCGTCCTCGCGCGGCGGCACCGGCCGCCCGATCACCGCGGGCTACCCGGCGACGACCGCGACGTCCCTCGCCTCCGTCGGCACCGGCCTGCCGCCCGGCGCGCACGGCCTGCCCGGCTACACCGTGCGCAACCCGGACACCGGCGAGCTGATGAACCAGCTCCGCTGGAACCCGTGGACGAAGCCGCGGGTCTGGCAGCCGTATCCCACGATCTTCCAGCGCGCCCACGAGGCGGGCGTGCGCACGGCGCAGGTGTCCGCGCCGCACTTCGAGTCGACGCCCCTCACGAAGATCGCCCTCAGCGGCGGCTCGTTCTACGGGCGCCTCTCCGGTGAGGACCGCATGGACCTGGCCGCCGAGCAGCTGGCCGCGGGGGACCGGTCGCTGGTCTACACGTACTACAGCGAGGTCGACGGCAAGGGGCACCGCTTCGGCGTCGACTCCGACGCCTGGCGCGGACAGCTCATGTACGTCGACCGCCTCGCCCAGCGTCTCGCCGAGCAACTGCCGCCGCGCAGCGCCCTGTACGTCACCGCCGACCACGGCATGGTCGACATCGCCTTCGACGAGCAGTCCCGCATCGACTTCGACGAGGACTGGGAACTGGGCGCGGGCGTCGCCTTGTTGGGCGGCGAGGGTCGGGCCCGCCATGTGTACGCGGTGCCGGGCGCGGCGGGCGACGTGCTCACGGTGTGGCGCGAAGTGCTCGGCGAGCAGTTCTGGATCGCCTCGCGCGACGAGGCGATCGCGGCCGGCTGGTTCGGCCCCCAGGTCGACCAGCGGGTGTACGACCGGCTCGGCGACGTCATCGCCGCCGCCCGCGACGACGTGCTCCTCATCGCCTCGCGGAACGAGCCGAAGGAATCGCAGATGGTCGGCAACCACGGCTCGATGACCCCCGCGGAGCAGCTCGTGCCGCTGCTGGAAGTGCGGTCCTGACCCCTCCCGACCGCCCCGCTCCGCCCCCACCCCGCGTGATCCGAAAGGTGCTCAACTCCCCATGCCCGAGCTGGTGTTCTTCTCCGGAACGATGGACTGTGGGAAGTCGACCCTCGCTCTTCAGATCGAGCACAACCGCTCGGCGCGCGGCCTCCAGGGCCTCATCTTCACCCGCGACGACCGGGCGGGGGAGGGCAAGCTCTCCTCCCGCCTCGGCCTGGTCACGGACGCCGTGGAGGTCGCGGACGACCTGGACGTCTACGCGTACGTGGTCGAGCACCTCTCGCACGGCGGCAGGGTGGACTACCTGATCGCGGACGAGGCGCAGTTCCTGGCACCCGGGCAGATCGACCAGCTGGCCCGCGTCGTCGACGAGCTGGAACTCGACGTCTTCGCCTTCGGCATCACCACGGACTTCCGGTCCAAGCTGTTCCCCGGCTCGCAGCGCCTGGTCGAACTCGCCGACCGCGTAGAGGTGTTGCAGGTGGAGGCGCTGTGCTGGTGCGGCGCCCGCGCCACGCACAACGCCCGCACCGTCAACGGCGCGATGGTCGTCGAGGGCGCCCAGGTCGTCGTCGGCGACGTGAACCATGTGCCGGACGAGGTCGGCTACGAAGTGCTGTGCCGCCGACATCACCGGCGCCGCATGACGAGCGCCACGGCGCACGCGGCGGCACTCTCCCCGGACGTGCTGCCCGTCGGCTCGGCCTGAGCGCAATCTGGGCCCGGCCCGCGACGCGCCGGCCCCGGCAGCCGCCCCGGCTACGCGGCCGGCGACGCCACCACCGAGAACTCCGCCCCCTCGGGATCCGCCACCGTGGCCACCCGCCCGTGCGAGCCCTCGCGGGCGGGGGACACCACGTGGCCGCCCAGGTCGGCGACCCGCTCCACGGCCTCGTCGACGTCCACGACCTTGAAGTACGTCATCCAGTGCGGGCCCCGGTCGCGGGGCAGGGCGTGGCCCGCGCCGTGCACGGAGGCCACGGGCAGGCCCTCCAGGTGCAGGGTCAGGAAGTCGAAGTCGGCGGAGACGAGGGCCTCTTCGGTGTATCCGAAGACCGCCTGGTAGAACTTCGCGACGCTCGCCGTCTCCCGTGTCACCAACTCGTTCCACGCCATCGCGCCCGGTACCCCGGTCACCGCCGAGCCCGCGTGCTCGGCGGCCTGCCAGATCCCGAACACCGCGCCCGACGGGTCGGAGCCGATCGCCAGCCGGCCGGCCTCCCCGGCATCCAGCGGGCCCACGCCCACCGTGCCGCCGCAGTGCCGCACCGTCTCGGCCGTCGCGTCCACGTCGTCCGAGGCCAGGTAGGGGGTCCAGGCGATCGGCAGCTGGCGGTCGGGCGGCAGCTGCCCGATCCCGGCGACCTCCTTGCCGTCCAGGAGCGCCCGCACATACGGGCCGAGCTGTTGCGGGCCGGGCCTGAACTCCCAGCCGAACAGCGCCCCGTAGAACTCCTGGGTCGCCGCCATGCCGTGCACCATCAGGCTCACCCAGCAGGGGGTGCCGGGTGCGCGCCGGGCTGCTGCCTCGGTCATCGTCACTCTCTCCTCGGAACGGAACCCTCGGGGCCCGCGGCTCGGGATCCCACATGTCAGTGGCGCCGTGTCGATCGTGGCACTCGGTGCCGCGCGACGCTCTTCGGCCGCGCCGAAACCGGCGGACTCCACGCCGAGGATGCCCGAAACGGTGTTTCGCATACGTTTCGGCGCCACGACCCTGCCATGTCCGGTCAATAGACGCTCGGTAGTCGATCGAGCACGCTATACGACCGTGAGCGCGCGGGCCAGACCATGAGCAAGGATGGGCCCATGAATGCCATCATCTCCGCATCCGAACTTGCGAGCGAGTTGACGGGTGACCGGGCGCCCGTGCTGCTCGACGTCCGCTGGCAGCTCAGCATCGCCAAGACCGCGGGAGCGCCCGCTTTCGACGGCCGTGCCGAGTACGCGGCAGGTCATCTGCCGGGCGCTGTCTACGTCGATCTCGACACGGAACTCGCTGGTCACGCGGGCCCGGGCGAGGGCAGGCACCCGCTGCCCGAACTGTCCGTGTTCGGCGCCGCGATGCGCGCCGCAGGCGTCTCGGCCAACCGCGACGTCGTCGTATACGACGGCGGTCAGGGCTGGGCCGCGGCGCGCGCCTGGTGGCTGTTGCGCTGGACGGGTCACCCGTCCGTGCGGGTTCTCGACGGCGGGCTCGCCGCCTGGGACGGCCCCCTGGAGACCGCGGCGCCGACGCCGGAGCCGGGCACCTTCGAGCCTGCACCCGGTGCCACCGGGCTGCTCGACGCGGATGCCGCCGCGGCGCTGGCCCGCTCGGGGCTGCTCCTGGACGCCCGCGCCGCCGAGCGCTACCGCGGCGACGTGGAGCCCATCGACCGCGTCGGCGGCCACATCCCCGGCGCGGTGTCGGCCCCGACCACGGAGAACGTCGGCGACGACGGCCGCTTCCGCCCGGCCGCCGAACTCGCGGAGCGCTTCAAGTCCCTTGGCGCGAACGGCGATCCGGGCCAGGTGGGCGTCTACTGCGGCTCGGGTGTCTCGGCCGCGCACGAGATCCTGGCGCTCGCCGTGGCCGGCATCGATGCCCGGCTGTACGTCGGTTCCTGGTCCCAGTGGTCGGCCGACGAGGCGCGCCCGGTGGCCACGGGTCCTGACCCGCAGTAACAGGCCGTCAGAAGCCGCCCGCACGCGAAAGGGGCCCGCGCCGACTGAACGGCGCGGGCCCCTTCCCCGTACAAGAGGTGGGCTACTCCTGCTTCTTGCGGCGCGTACCGAAGACGATCTCGTCCCAACTCGGCACCGCGGCGCGGCGGCCGGGGCGGACGCCGTCGGCCTCCGCCTGGCGGTCGGTGGTGCCGGTGAGGCGGTCGCGGTGACCGGCGACGGCACGCGGCATGAGGATGTCCGCGTACGCCGATCCGGCCCCTGCGGAGGCCGCGGGCTCCTCCACCTCGGCCGCGGGTGACTCGGGCTCCTCCTGCGGCGGCTCGGGAGCCACGGCGGGACGCTCGGGGGCCACCGAGGGGCGCTCCGGCACGGCGAGGTCGCCGCGGTAGCTCGGCACGGCCTCCAGGAGGCTGGTCAGCGAGTCGCGCTCCGGCGGGGCCGAGGAGGCGATCGCCGGCAGTTCCGTTTCCTCGGGCTCCGGCTCCGCGGGCGGCGCGGGCCGCTCGAGCTGCCGGTCCAGGGCGCGGTCGAGGGGGCGGTCCCGGGGCAGCCGGGCGATGCGCGGCACGAACGGGAACGTGGGTTCGGGCGTGCCGATGTCCTCGGACTCGCCGATCAGCGAGCGCGCCTCGTCGTCCACGGCCTGAACGAGCCTGCGGGGCGGGTCGTACGTCCAGCTCGCGGAGTGCGGTTCGCCCGCGACCCGGTAGACGAGCAGGACTTCCCAGGTGCCGTCGTCCCGGCGCCAGGAGTCCCACTGGACCGTGTCTTTGTCGGCGCCGCGCAGCAGAAGGCGCTCCTGCACCGCCTCGCCCAGCTGGGGTCCCGCGTTCTCGCCGGGGCGGCGCACGGGAGTCTTCCTGGCGCGCTCGGCCATGAACGCGCGCTCCGCGAGCACGGGGCCCTCGAAGCGGCGCACCCGGTCGACCGGGATGCCGGCGAACTGCGCGACCTCCTCGGCGGTCGCGCCTGCCCGTATACGCGCCTGAATGTCGCGCGGGCGGAGGTGGCTCTCCACCTCGATCTCGATCTGGCCGAGGCGCGGACGGTCGCCACGTACGGCGGCCCGGAGGCGCTCGTCGATCGGCAGCGTGTACTCCGTGCTGTCCGCAGCCTTCAGCACCAGCCGTGTGCCGTCGTTAGAGACGGCCACGACACGCAGTTCGGGCATGGGGACCTCCCGGGTGGTGCCTGCCGACGTCACGTGCGTCGCTGCTTCCGCTAGTCGAGTGTGGCCTGCCCGGGTGCAGCCTGCCACAACCTTGCCGAGTTGCCCGGCGTGTCGGGCATGGGCCCGGGTTCGCCGTTATGGCACGGTTACCTATTCGCAACGCTAAGTGACGGACTCCGTCACCCTGTGCAGCGAACCCCCTCCCCACGGTCCTGGCAGGACCCGAGCACCCTGGCGGGAGACCGGACCCAGGGCTCGCAACAGTACTCCATTCGGGCCACTTGCGTGGATCGGCACGCCACCGAAGTTCTCTCGGGGCGCGGGAGTTGAGGCCGCGGGCTCCCGATCGTTGCGGTCGATGTGTGGGGTCCGCGTGTTCTGCTTCACGAAATCTCCGGAACCGGAACTGATTCCTCCTCCGATACGTCCTTTCTCTTGTGTCCTAGGGAGTTCGCTTACTCTTGGGAGCTTCGCTGGGGCATGGGCGGTTTTGTCGAGAAAGGCAGGCAAGTTCCAACAATGGGCAAGAGGTCGGAGATCTCCGAGGACATATCCGAGAACGAGGAGGAAGCGCCCAAGGGGAAGCGGCTTGATCTGAGCGTCCCGCAGGTGGCGGGCAGTGCCGTCGCCGCCGTCGTGGCCGCGAAGCTCGCCTCCGGCCTCGGGGTCTACGGGACGATCCTCGGCGCCGGCGTGGTCAGCGCCCTCGCCACCTGCGGCGGCACGCTCTTTCAGCACTTCTTCCGACGCACCGGCGAGCAGATACGCGACGTCCGGGTGGTGAAGCCGAAGACCCGGCAGGTGCCGGTGACGGCACAGGGCACGCCCGTGCCCCGCACCTTCCGCTCGGACTCCTCGATGGACGCCACTCGTTCCATGGTCACCGGCTCGGAGCCGCCCGCGGCGCGGCCCGCCATGTCGGCGTTGCCGACCACCACGACCTGGGGGGCCGGCGCGACCCCCACAGCCGAAGCCGAAGAGGCGTCGGCGCTGCCGCAGGTCTCCGCGCTCGAGCAGGCCACCGCCATGGAGCGGATCCCCGACTCGGCCACCGCGGGGACCCAACTGCTCGACACGGGCGCCGTGGCCGACCTGCTGCCCGACGAGGACACCGGCAAGACCCAGTTGCTGGGCGCCGTGGGCGCGACCGCCTCGGTCGATCCCGAGAAGACCCAGCTGATCAGCCCGGAGACGGTCGACGAGGCCACGCGGATGCTGCGCGTGCCGGACGGCGACCGCACCGAAGGCGGCGAGCACGCCGAAGGCGAAGCGGATGCCGGCGACGAGTTCACCGAGGGCACCGTGCACCGTTCGCGCATCAAGAGCTGGAAGCGGCCGCTGATCGCCGCGGCCCTCGTGTTCGGCGTCACCATGGGCGGCATCACGACGTACGAACTGGTGTCGGGCCACACCTTCGGCGGCGGCGGTGGCACCACCATCGGCGACGCCTTCAAGGGGCGGAACTCGTCGACCGACAGCGACACCACCCCGGACACCACGCAGACGCCGTCCGACGGCGGAAGCACCGGTTCCGACTCCGGTACGCAGCAGAACGACGGCGGAGCCACCACCGCCCCGGACCCGAGCGCCACCCCGAAGACCGGCGGCACCGACGGTTCCGGCACGGGTTCGGACTCCGGTTCGGACAGTGGGTCTTCCGATTCGGGTTCGGACTCCGGCTCGGACAGCGGTTCCTCCGACTCCGGTTCGGACTCGGGCTCCGACAGCGGCTCGGACTCCGGTTCGGACAGCGGCAGCACCACCGACCCGACCACCGCGCCCACGCAGGGCTCGGACGTCCAGCCGCAGTCGGAGTGATCCGACGCGTGCCCCTCCGGGGGTCGGCGGGTCAGTCGCCGAGGACCCGCCGCAGATAGGCGTTGCCGAACACGCGGTCCGGGTCCAGGCGGTCGCGCAGCGCCGTGAACTCGCCGAAGCGCGGGTACAAGCGCGCGAAGTACTCGGCGTCGCGGGTGTGCATCTTGCCCCAGTGCGGGCGCCCCTCGTGGGCGGTGAGGATCTGCTCGGCCGCGGTGAAGTACCGGTGGTACGGCGTCCCCTTGTACATGTGCACGGCCACGTAGGCGGTCTCCCGGTCGGACGCCGTGGACAGCGCGATGTCGTCGGCCGGGGCGGTGCGGACCTCTACGGGGAAGCTGATCCGCAGGCGCGAGCGGTCGACCATGGACTTCAGCTCGCGCAGGGTGTCCACGAGGGCCGTACGCGGAACCGCGTACTCCATCTCCACGAAGCGCACGCGACGCGGCGATGTGAAGACCTTGTAGGGAATGTCCGTGTACGTCCGGGAGGACAGTGCCCGGCTGGAGACCTTGGCGATCGACGGGATCGTGGCGGGCACGGCGCGGCCGATCGAATTGACCACCTGGAACAGGCCGTTGGAGAGCAGCTCGTCCTCGACGAAGCCGCTGAGCCTCGGGACGGGGGCCTCCGGGCCCGCGCTGCGGTTGTTGCGCTTGGTGTTGCAGCTGCCCGTGTGCGGGAACCAGTAGAACTCGAAGTGCTCGTTCTCCGCGTGCAGCTCCTCGAAGTCCGTGAGCACGCGATCGAGGCTCATCGGCTCCTCGCGCGCGGAGAGCAGGAAGATCGGTTCCACGGCGAAGGTGATCGCCGTGATGATGCCGAGGGCGCCGAGGCCGATCTGGGCCGCCGCGAAGACCTCGGGATTCTCCTTCTCGGAGCAGGTGAGGAGTTCGCCACTCGCGGTGACCAGCTCAAGTCCCTTGATCTGTGCGGCGATCGAAGCGGAGTCGCGGCCCGTGCCGTGCGTGCCGGTGCTGGTGGCGCCGGAGACCGTCTGCTCCATGATGTCGCCCATGTTCGTGAGCGACAGGCCCTCACGGGCCAGGGCCATGTTGAGTCGCTTGAGCGGAGTGCCGGCCTCGACCGTGACCGTCCCGTTCTCCCGGTCAATGCTGCGGATTCCGGTCAACAGTTGAGGGCGTATCAACATCCCGTCGGTGGCGGCCGCCGCCGTGAAGGAGTGGCCCGAGCCGACGGCCTTCACCTTCAGGCCGTCCTGCGCGGCGCCGCGCACCGCCGCCGTCAGCTCCTCGACGGAAGCGGGCGTCACCTCGCGCACGGGGCGTGCGGTGACGTTCCCCGCCCAGTTACGCCAGGCTTCGCTGCTCCTCCGGCTGCCCGTCCGCGTGCCCGGCGTGCCCCGCTGTGCCCTGCTCATCCGTGCTTCCTCCCCGCTGCGGAACCGGCCGCTTCAGCCGGCGGTAGCCCAGGAGCCCGACGAGGACCGCGACGGCGCCGGAGACTCCCGGCACCGCGTACCCGACTTCCGCCCCGGCCGCGTCGATCACCCAGCCGGCCACGGAGGAGCCGAGCGCGACGCCGACCGAGAGTCCGGTGCTCACCCAGGTCATGCCCTCGGTCAGCTTCGCGCGAGGTACGTGCTGCTCGACGAGGGCCATCGTCGTGATCATCGTCGGTGCGACGGACAGGCCCGCGACGAAGAGCGCCACGGCCAGGAGTGGCAGGTTCCCGACCAGTTGGAGGGGGATCATACTCACGGCCATCGTGACGACACCCACCAGCCACCTGGGAGCGGGCGCCCCCTTGAAGTGCAGCAGGCCGAACAGGGCGCCCGCGATGCAGGAGCCGGCCGCGTAGACGGCGAGCACCACGCTGGCCATCGACTTGTGGCCGAGATCCTCGGCGTAGGCCACCGTGACGACGTCGATCGAGCCGAAGATCGCCCCCGTCGCGACGAAGGTCGCCACCAGGACCTGCAAGCCACGCGCGCGGAGCGCCGATCCGCGGCTGTGCTGTTCACGCGGGTGCGGCACCGGTTCCGTGGCCCGCTGCGACGTCAGCCAGAAGACACCGGCCGCGAGGAAGCAGCCCGCCAGGAGGGGCCCCGCCTCCGGGAACCACACCGTCGACAGGCCGATCGAGATGATCGGCCCGAAGACGAAGCACACCTCGTCGAGGACCGACTCGAAGGAGTACGCGGTGTGCAGCTGCCGCGGGACGTCTCCGTAGAGGGCCGCCCACCGGGACCGGATCATCGAGCCGACGCTCGGGACGCAGCCGACGAGCGCCGCGCATGCGAAGAGGGTCCAGTCCGGCGCCGCGTACTTCGCGCACAGCAGCAGACCGGTGACGGCGACGAGCGAGATCAGCGTGGCCGGCCGGAGCACCCGGCGCTGCCCGTGCCGGTCGACGAGCCGGGAGATCTGCGGCCCGATCAGCGCGGCGGACAGCGCCACCGTCGCGGACAGGGCGCCCGCCAGTCCGTAGCGCCCGGTCAGCTGCGAGACCATTGTGACGATGCCGATGCCCATCATGGACAGGGGCATTCGGCCCAGGAGCCCGGCCGCGGAGAAGCTCTTGGTTCCGGGCGGGGCGAATATGGCGCGGTAGGGGCTGGGCAACTCGACTCCGGTAAGGCGTAAAAGTGGTTGATACAGCTTACGCGCGCCACGGTCGGGGGACACGCGGTTTTCCGCCTGTCAGTGCCGGGTGGCAGGATCGAAGACATGCCAGAAGCGCACGCTGCCAGCCCCGATGCCCGTCCCTACGACGCCCTGCTGCTGCTCTCGTTCGGAGGCCCGGAGGGCCCCGACGACGTCGTCCCGTTCCTGGAGAACGTGACGCGCGGCCGGGGCATCCCCAAGGAGCGGCTCAAAGAGGTCGGGCAGCACTACTTCCTGTTCGGCGGGGTCAGCCCGATCAACGACCAGAACAGGGCCCTGCTCGACGCCCTGCGCAAGGACTTCGCCGACCACGGCCTGGAACTGCCGGTCTACTGGGGCAACCGGAACTGGGCGCCGTACCTGACGGACACGCTGCGCGAGATGGTCACCGACGGCCACCGTCGCATCCTCGTCCTCGCCACCAGCGCCTACGCCTCGTACTCGGGCTGCCGCCAGTACCGCGAGAACCTCGCCGAGTCGCTCGCCGTGCTGGAGGCCGAGGGCCTGGAGCTGCCTCGGATCGACAAGCTGCGGCACTACTTCAACCACCCCGGCTTCGTCCGCCCCATGATCGAGGGCGTCCTGAAGTCCCTCGCCGATCTCCCCGACGACGTCCGCGCCGGCGCCCACATCGCCTTCACCACGCACTCCATTCCGACCGCGGCGGCCGACACCTCCGGGCGCCCCGAGGAGCACGGCGACGGCGGCGCGTACGTGAAGCAGCACCTGGAGGTCGCGCGGCTCATCGCCGACGCGGTGCGCGAGGAGACGGGCGTCGCCCACCCCTGGCAGCTCGTCTACCAGTCGCGTTCCGGCGCCCCGCACATCCCGTGGCTCGAGCCCGACATCTGCGACCACCTGGAGGAGCGCCACGCGGCGGGCGTCCCGGCCGTCGTCATGGCGCCCATCGGCTTCGTCTCCGACCACATGGAGGTCCTCTACGACCTCGACACCGAGGCCGAGGCGAAGGCCGCGGAGCTGGGCCTTCCGGTGCGCCGCTCCGCGACCGTGGGAGCCGACCCGCGCTTCGCCGCCGCCGTGCGGGAGCTGGCCCTGGAGCGGGCCGCCACCGAGAGCGGACGGAACGTCACTCCTTGCGCCCTGGGAGCCCTCGGGGCCGGCCACGACCTGTGCCCCGTGGGCTGCTGCCCCGCCCGCACCCCCAAGCCGGCCGCCGCCGGCGCCGACAGCCCGTACGCGTAAGGACAGTCACGTGACCGATCCCAAGGCCACCGAGGCCGCCCGCACCGCCGACGACCTCGCGTCGCTCAAGGCGGAACTGCTCGAGATCGCCCTGGAGGCGGCGGCCCGGGCCGGTGTGTTCCTGCGCGACGGCAGGCCCGAGGACCTCGGCGTCGCCGCGACCAAGACGAGCGCCGTCGACGTCGTCACCGAGATGGACATCGCCTCCGAGAAGCTGATCACGGACTACCTGGCCGAGCGCCGCCCCGAGGACGGGGTGCTCGGCGAGGAGGGCGCCTCCAGCGAGGGCACCAGCGGCGTCCAGTGGGTGATCGACCCCATCGACGGCACCGTCAACTATCTGTACGGGCGCCCCGATTGGTCCGTCTCCATCGCGGCCCGCAAGGACGGCGAGACCATCGTCGGCGTCGTCGCCGCCCCGATGCGCGGCGAGACCTACCGCGCCGTCCTCGGCGGGGGCGCCTTCGTGAACGACCGCCCCGCGCACACGCGCGTGGCGCCGCCTCTCGAGCAGGCCCTCGTCGGCACCGGCTTCGGCTACCTGGAGTCGCGCCGCGCCCGCCAGGCCGAGGTCCTCGGTCACCTGGTGCCGCGCGTGCGCGACATCCGACGAGGCGGCTCGGCCGCCATCGACCTGTGCGACGTGGCGCTCGGCCGCATGGACGCGTACTACGAACGCGGCCTGAACCCCTGGGACTTCGCGGCCGGCGACCTCATCGCGCGCGAGGCGGGCGCCCGCACGGGCGGCCGCCCCGGGGAGCCGCTCTCTCCGGAGCTGACGGTCGCGGCGCCGCCCGGCGTATTCGAGCCGCTCCAGAATTGGCTCGAAGAGCTCGGCGCCTGGCACGACTGAGCGTTCCGGCTCGCGGCACGCGAGCTCACGGCACGGCGCCCGAGAGCGCATACGAAAGGGCCCCGGCGCCCGCCTGGATCGAACCGGCGCCGGGGCCCTTCCGTGTTGCGTCAGACGCTCGAGGCGTGAACCTCCACGCCGTGCTCGGCGGCGAGGCGGCGGAGGTCGTCCAGCTCGCCCTGCTCGACCTCGGCGAGGAAGTCGTCACCGGTCTCGCGCGCCCGCGACAGGTCGGTCTCGGCCGCCCTAATGCGCTGCAGAAGTCCTGCGGTGAATGCGTCCATGGTTGCGCCCCCTCGTCCTGGGTCGTGGGTCGATGGCACGGGGGTGTGCCCTGGGAAGGGTCGATCACGTCCCGAGTCGCCCCTGGCGGATGTGCGGTCTCGACAGCGGCTCGTGGCATGCCACATACAAAGCGTGATCGCGGGTGTACAGCCGTCCTCCCCAAGGCCCCTTCCGCAGAAACCTCAACCCGCGCAGAAAATCCCGCATTCCCCGGGACGCCAGTCCGTCTTACAGCCGGTTTATGGCCGAAAGGGGCAGGATGGTGACCACAGCCCACACCGAGCCTGCCCGCGCGCCCCGAGAAACGCGCTGGTGGGAGACCAGAGGAAGGACAAGCGACGTGCGCGTACTCGTCGTCGAGGACGAGCAACTGCTCGCCGATGCGGTAGCCACCGGACTCCGCCGGGAGGCCATGGCCGTCGACGTCGTGTACGACGGTGCGGCCGCCCTGGAGCGCATCGGCGTCAACGACTACGACGTGGTCGTTCTCGACCGCGACCTCCCGCTCGTGCACGGCGACGACGTGGCCCGCAAGCTCGTCGAGCTGGGCATGCCCACCCGCATCCTGATGCTGACCGCCTCGGGCGACGTCAGCGACCGCGTGGAGGGCCTGGAGATCGGGGCGGACGACTACCTCCCCAAGCCCTTCGCGTTCAGCGAGCTGACGGCCCGTGTGCGGGCCCTCGGGCGGCGTACGAGCATGCCGCTGCCGCCCGTGCTCGAGCGCGCCGGGATCAAGCTCGACCCGAACCGCCGCGAGGTGTTCCGGGACGGCAAGGAGATCCAGCTCGCCCCCAAGGAGTTCGCGGTCCTCGAGGTGCTGCTGCGCAGCGAGGGCGCCGTGGTCTCCGCCGAGCAGCTCCTGGAGAAGGCCTGGGACGAGAACACGGACCCGTTCACCAACGTCGTCCGGGTCACCGTGATGACCCTGCGCCGCAAGCTGGGCGAGCCCGCCGTCATCGTCACCGTGCCCGGCTCGGGCTACCGGATCTGATCCCTGGATGGCCGCCGCACCCGCGCCCCCCTCTCAGGCGCCACCGAAACCGACATGGAAGCCCGGGACGAAGGCGGAGCCGCCCTTCCCCTGGCTCCGCCCGACCATCCGGATACGGCTCACGCTGCTGTACGGAGGCATGTTCCTGATCGCGGGCATCCTGCTGCTCTCGATCATCTACCTCCTGGCCGCGCAGGCCCTCGACGTGGGCGGCGATCTGCCGTTCAAGGTCACCGACGGGCACGTCATCAGCACCAGCTGCAATTTCCCGCCGGGGAACATCTCGGCGAGCGAGCTGAACGACCTGATGAACTCCTGCGTCAACAAGCAGCGCCAGCACGCCCTCGACGTGCTGCTCAGCCGCTCCCTGATGGCCCTGATGGGGCTCGCCGTGATCGCCTTCGCCTTCGGCTACGCCATGGCGGGCCGCGTCCTGTCCCCGCTCGGCCGGATCACGCGCACCGCGCGCCGGGTCGCCGGCACGGACCTGACGCGCCGCATCGAGCTGGACGGGCCCGACGACGAGCTGAAGGAACTTTCGGACACCTTCGACGAGATGCTGGACCGCCTGGAGCGCGCGTTCACGGCGCAGCAGCGCTTCGTCGGCAACGCCTCGCACGAGCTGCGCACACCGCTCGCGATCAACCGCACCCTCCTGGAGGTGCACCTCTCCGATCCGGGCGCCCCTGTGGAGCTCCAGCAGCTCGGCAAGACCCTGCTCGCCACGAACGAGCGCAGTGAGCAGCTCGTGGAGGGGCTGCTGCTGCTCGCCCGCAGCGACAACCAGATCGTCGAGCGCAAGCCCGTGGACCTGGCGGAGGTCGCCTCGCAGGCGATCGACCAGGCGAGGGCCGAGGCCGACGAGAAGAACGTGGAGATCCGCGGCGAGTGCAAGGAAGCGGTGATCCAGGGCAACGGCGTGCTCCTGGAGCGCATCGCCCTGAACCTCGTGCAGAACGCCGTCCGCTACAACATCCCCGAAGGGGGATGGGTGGAGGTGGACACGGAGGCCCAGCACGGCCAGGCGGTCCTGGTGGTGGCGAACACGGGCCCGGTGGTCCCCGCGTACGAGATCGACAACCTCTTCGAACCCTTCAGGCGGCTGCGTACCGAGCGCACCGGCAGCGACAAGGGTGTGGGCCTCGGGCTCTCCATCGCCCGGTCCGTCGCGCGCGCCCATGGAGGCCGCATCACCGCCGAGCCGCGCGAGGGGGGTGGGCTCGTGATGCGGGTCACCCTGCCGATCTAGGCCGGTTCGACGTGCGTCGCGCGCATGGATCTGACATGCTTCCGCCGACGCGCTGGGGAAGTTCGCTTTTGGCTGAATTTTCCGGACCTGCGCCGGAGATCTCCGTGTGTGATCGATCACATGGACTTTTTTTCGGCCGTCCACTCTCCGTGATCGCAAAAGCCGTGTGAAAGCCGGGAAAGTCCGGGTTTTCGGGCGCCTTGATCACGGGAAGTACACGGGGTGGCGCCTGTGCAGTGCGGCAATCGGACCGTGTACGGTCCCGTTCGCCACCCAAGACGATCACTCGTGAGGGGTCCAGTTGGGTGTCGATTGAGTAACAGACCTTGATGTGAGGCAAAATCTCCGCCTCAGGTCGGGCACAAGTCCGGCCTCTCATGCGTTACGGCGCTTGAGACACCGCAGACACCCAGAGGGGGAGAGCGACATGGCAACGGATTACGACACCCCACGCAAGACCGATGACGACCTCAACGAAGACAGCATTGAGGAACTGAAGTCGCGGCGTAACGACAAGTCGGCTTCGAACGTCGACGTGGACGAGTTCGAGGCGGCGGAGGGCCTGGAGCTTCCGGGCGCCGACCTCTCGAACGAGGAGCTGGCCGTCCGTGTCCTGCCCAAGCAGCAGGACGAGTTCACCTGCATGAGCTGCTTCCTGGTGCACCACCGCAGCCAGCTCGCGCGGGAGAAGAACGGGCAGCCCATTTGCCGCGACTGCGACTGAGGGCGGGTCGGGCATGACCAGCTCGACCCCGCCCTGGAAGCGCCGCTCCCGCAACAAGAAGGTCCGCGGAGCGGTTCAAGGCCCGTCAGAGGCCGTGCGTGACGACGAGCGAGGCTCTTTCCCAGGAGCACCCGGTACAGAGCCCGGTGCCCCCGGAGAAGACGCCTCGCTCGAATCGGCGGACGCCCCTGAGCCGACGGGCGACCTGCCGGTGGCCCCGGCGGCCGACGGTGACGGTGCGCGCAGAGGCGGCGCCGTCGCGAGAAGCGCCAGAACAGCCAGAACGGGGCTGGCCAAGGGCGGCGCGGCCGCCAAGGCCTCGATCGGCTATCTCGCCGACCGGATCATTGAGAACGCGCCGCGGGTTCCCGTGCGGGACCTGGCGACCCTCCGCAAGCAGTTCCCCGACCTCGAACCCGAACGCCTCGCGGACAAGCTGGTCACGGGCGCGTCCGCCGCCACGTCCACCGTGGGCGCGGGAGTCGGCGCCGCCGCGATGCTGCCCGTCCCGCCCGCGATGCCGTACGAGCTGGCCACGGAGATCACCGGTGTGGCCGCGATCGAGCTGAAGCTCATCGCCGAGCTGCACGAGGTCTACGGGCTGCGCCCGCCGGGGAATCTGAAGGACCGCAGCAGCGCCTATCTGACCTCGTGGACCGAAGAGCGCGGCATCGACGTGGCGAAGCCGACGACGATCAACGCGGCGCTCGGCGGGCAGATGAAGCGCGAACTGCGCCAGCAGATCATGAAGCGGATGGTGCGGAACCTGCCGAGCCTGACGCCGTTCATGATCGGCGCGGCGGTGGGGGCGTTCATGAACCGGCGCGACACCAAGAAGCTCGCGGACCGGGTGCGTCAGGACCTGCGGCGGCACCAGGTGCCCTGGGAGGCGCTGAGCGAGCTGCCGTCCCTGGAGGAGCCGCCCGACGCCCTGGAGATCGGGGCCTGACCCCGTCCGCTGTCGGGCGCGGCCCTCAGGCGCGGCTCAGAGCCTTTGCCAAAGCTTCAGGTTCGCGCGTCGACAGGTAGACGTACGGCGTGGGGTCCGAGGGATCGGTGATCTCCGCCCGCACCGCGGTCGGGACGTAGCTGCGCAGCAGCATGAAGGCGCGCGGGTCGGCCTTGTAGGTGCGCCACGCGCGGGCCTCCTCCGCGTCCAGGACGTGCACTTCGCCGAGGGCCGACAGCGGGATCTTCGCGTCGCCGGCGACCAGTGAGTCGGCCACGACGCGGACCCGCGCGGAGCCGTACGCGCTGGTGATCACGGACGCGATGAGCAGACCGCCGACGAAGCCCCCGAGCAGCGGCAACGTGCCGAAGGGCAGCAGGATGATGGCCCCCACGACCCCCACCATGAAGGTGATCAACCACCACGAACGCGGCGCGGTGAGTCGTTCCTCGTAAGGCGTCGTCGAGAGCTCCATGGGGTCAAGCTTGGCACGATGCGTGCACTGATAGGACGCGCGGGTAAGGTCTGCGGCTGTGAGTGGTACTTCTGCAGCTCTGACGCCCCCCGCCGACGCCATAGCCCCGGTCCGGCACCCCGACGCGCCCGCCGCCGGCGAGCTCCTCGGCGCGCACTACGGACACTGTTTCGGCTGCGGCGGCGAGCAGCCGCACGGGCTGCACCTGGAGGCGCGGGCCGGTGAAGGCGTCACCGTCACCGCCGAGTTCACCGTGCGCCCCGCGCACCAGGGCGCGCCGGGTCTCGCGCACGGCGGGGTCCTCGCGACCGCGCTCGACGAGACGCTCGGCTCCCTGAACTGGCTGCTCCAGGCCATCGCCGTGACCGGTCGTCTGGAGACCGACTTCGTGCGGCCCGTTCCCGTGGACACGGTGCTGTTCCTGTCCGCCGAGGTGACGGCCGTCGCGGGACGCAAGATCTACTCGACCGCGACCGGCCGGATCGGCGGCCCCGAGGGGCCCGTCGCGGTGCGTGCCGACGCCGTCTTCATCGAGGTCAAGGTCGACCACTTCATCGAGAACGGCCGCGAGGAAGAGATCCAGGCGGCCATGAGCGACCCCGACCAGGTCAGGCGCGCCCGCGCCTTCGAGGTGAATCCGTGAGCACTGCCCCCAGCGGCCCCGGCAACGAACTCGGCGTGCTGGTGCGGCGCGTCGACCCCGACGTGCCGCTGCCTTCGTACGCGCATCCCGGTGACGCGGGAGCCGACCTGCGCACCACCGAGGCGTGCGAACTCGCGCCCGGTGAGCGGGTCGTTCTGCCCACCGGTGTGTCTGTCGCCCTGCCTCAGGGGTACGCGGCCTTCGTGCACCCCAGATCCGGCCTCGCAGCACGCTGTGGCGTGGCTCTGGTGAATGCCCCCGGGACGGTGGATGCCGGGTACCGTGGGGAGATCAAGGTGATCGTGGTGAATCTCGATCCGCGCGAGAGCGTGCGGTTCGAGCGCTTCGACCGGATTGCCCAACTGGTGGTCCAGCAGGTCGAGAGGGTCCGCTTCCAGGAGGTCGCGGAGCTTCCCGATTCGGTGCGGGCCGAAGGGGGCTTCGGGTCGACCGGCGGGCACGCTGCCGTGGGTGACCCGACCGTTGCCGGTGACGGCGCGGACGGTCAAAAGGGTGGGAATCGATACGCTTCGGTCGTATCCGACCGGGAAGGACAGTGACGTGTTCGGACGTCGTAACAAGGACGGCGCCGCCGAGGATGCGGCCGGCGAGGCCGAGCAGGTCGTCGACAGCGTCGACAGTGGCGACACGGACGGGGAGGAGCGCGTCCGGCTCGAGCCCGAGCCCCGTCCCGACGGGCCCTGGGACGCCTCCGAGGTCCGCGAGCCCGGCGAGGGCCGGGTCGACCTGGGTGGCGTCTTCGTCCCCGGCGTGGAGGGCATGGAGTTGCGCGTGGAGGTCGCGGGCGACGCGATCGTCGCGGCGACCGTCGTCCTCCAGGACAGCGCGATCCAGTTGCAGGCCTTCGCCGCCCCCAAGAAGGAGGGCATCTGGGGCGAGGTCCGCGAGGAGATCGCCTCGGGCATCACCCAGCAGGGTGGTGTGATCGACGAGATCGAGGGCCCGCTCGGCTGGGAGCTGCGGGCCCAGGTGCCGGTGCAGCTGCCGGACGGCACGGGCGGCTTCCAGGTCGTGCGGTTCATCGGCGTGGACGGCCCGCGCTGGTTCCTGCGCGGCGTGATCTCGGGCCAGGGCGCCGTGCAGCCGCAGGCGGCCGGTCTCCTGGAGCAGATCTTCCGCGACACCGTCGTGGTGCGCGGCGACGGCCCGATGGCCCCGCGCGACCCGATCGTCCTGAAGCTCCCCGACGACGCGCAGATGGTCGCCGAGAGCGCCCAGGCCGAGGGCCAGGAAGCCTCGCGCTTCTCCGGCGGCATGGGCCAGCTGGCCCGCGGCCCGGAGATCACCGAGGTCCGCTGAGGCGCTTCTTCGCAGTACGTGACCGGGGCCGCGCATCCGTGAGGGTGCGCGGCCCCGGTTTCGTGCGTCAGGCGGCCCACGGGCCGCATCAGGGTTGCGTCAAAGCAGCCCGCCCGGCCGCCCTCCAGCCCATTTGCACAGTTCACTGGCCTTAGGCTCAGGTTCATGGGACGCGGGACGCGCGGCAAACTACGTATCTACCTCGGCTCGGCGCCGGGCGTCGGCAAGACGTACGCGATGCTGTCGGAGGCGCACCGCCGGGTGGAGCGGGGCACCGACTGCGTCGTCGCGTTCGTCGAGCATCACGACCGGCCGCGCACCGAGGTGATGCTGCACGGCCTGGAGCAGATCCCGCGCCGGGAGCTCGCCTACCGGGGGACCGCCTTCCACGAGATGGACGTGGACGCCGTGCTGCGGCGCGCCCCCGCCGTCGCCCTCGTCGACGAGCTGGCCCACACGAACGTGCCGGGCTCGCGCAACGCCAAGCGCTGGCAGGACGTCGAGGAACTGCTTGGTGCGGGCATCGACGTCATATCGACCGTCAACATCCAGCATCTTGAGTCACTCGGCGATGTGGTTGATTCGATCACTGGTGTACGTCAACGCGAGACGGTCCCCGACGAGGTCGTCCGCCGTGCCGACCAGATCGAGCTCGTCGACATGTCGCCGCAGGCGCTGCGCCGCCGCATGGCGCACGGCAACATCTACAAGCCGGACAAGGTCGACGCGGCGCTCTCCAACTACTTCCGCCCCGGGAACCTCACCGCACTGCGGGAGTTGGCGCTCCTGTGGGTCGCCGACCGGGCCGACGAGTACCTCCAGGAGTACCGGGGCGAGCACAACATCCGCTCCACCTGGCAGGCCCGCGAGCGCATCGTCGTCGGACTGACCGGAGGCCCCGAGGGCCGCACGCTGATCAGGCGCGCGGCGCGGCTCGCCGAGAAGGGCGCGGGCGGCGAGGTGCTCGCGGTCTACATCGCCCGCAGCGACGGCCTCACCGCCGCCTCGCCCAAGGAGCTGGCCGTCCAGCGCACCCTGGTCGAGGACCTGGGCGGCACGTTCCACCACGTCATCGGCGACGACATCCCCGCCGCCCTCCTGGAGTTCGCCCGCGGCGTCAACGCCACCCAGATCGTCCTCGGCTCCTCGCGCCGCAAGACCTGGCAGTACATGTTCGGCCCCGGTGTCGGGGCGACCGTCGCCCGCGAGTCCGGGACCGACCTCGACGTGCACATCGTCACGCACGACGAGGTCGCCAAGGGGCGCGGACTGCCCGTCGCCCGCGGCGCCCGGCTCGGCCGCTCCCGGATCGTCTGGGGCTGGCTGATCGGCGTCGGCGGCCCCGCGCTGCTCTCGCTGATCCTCACGCACACCCACAGCGACCTCGGCCTCGCCAACGACATGCTGCTGTTCCTGTCGCTGACGGTCGCCGCCGCGCTGGTCGGCGGGCTGCTCCCGGCGCTGGCCTCCGCGGCCTTCGGCTCGCTGCTGCTCAACTACTTCTTCACGCCGCCGCTGCACCTGTGGACCGTCGCCGACCCCCGCAACATCGTCGCCATCGTGATCTTCGTAGGGGTCGCGGTGTCGGTGGCCTCGGTCGTGGACACCGCGGCGCGGCGCACCCACCAGGCGGCCAGGCTGCGCGCCGAGTCCGAGATCCTCTCCTTCCTGGCGGGCAGCGTGCTGCGCGGCGACACCAGCCTGGAGGCGCTGCTCGAACGCGTACGGGAGACCTTCGCGATGGAGTCCGTGGTCCTCCTGGAGCGGGAGGGCGACACCGCGCCGTGGACCTGTGCGGCGAGCGTGGGACCGCAGACCCTCGGCCGCCCCGAGGACGCCGACGTCGACATGCCGGTCGGCGACCACATGGCGCTGGCCCTGACCGGGCGGGTGCTGCCCGCGGAGGACCGGCGGGTGCTCGCCGCCTTCGCCGCGCAGGCCGCCGTCGTACTGGACCGCCAGCGCTTGCAGTCCGAGGCCGACCAGGCACGCACCCTCGCCGAGGGCAACCGCATCCGTACGGCGCTGCTGGCCGCCGTCTCGCACGATCTGCGCACCCCGCTGGCGAGCATCAAGGCGTCGGTGTCGTCCCTGCGCTCCGAGGACGTCGACTGGTCGCCCGAGGACCAGGCGGAGCTGCTCGCCGGGATCGAGGAGGGCGCCGACCGGCTCGACCACCTCGTCGGGAACCTGCTCGACATGTCGCGCCTCCAGACCGGCACCGTCACCCCGCTCATCCGCGAGATCGACCTCGACGAGGTCGTGCCGATGGCGCTGGTCGGCGTGCCGGACCCGGACCTCAGCGTCGACCTGGACGTACCCGAGACGCTGCCCATGGTCAGCGTCGACAAGGGACTCCTGGAGCGGGCCGTCGCCAACGTCGTCGAGAACGCGGTCAAGTACAGCCCGGCCGACCAGCCCGTCCTCGTCTCGGCGAGCGCGCTCGGCGACCGCGTCGAGCTGCGCGTCGTGGACCGCGGCCCCGGGGTGCCGGACGATGCGAAGGACCGGATTTTCGAGCCCTTCCAGCGCTACGGTGACGCTCCGCGCGGCGCCGGTGTGGGCCTCGGGCTCGCCGTGGCGCGCGGCTTCACGGAGGCCATGGGAGGCACGCTGGGCGCCGAGGACACCCCGGGAGGCGGGCTCACGATGGTCCTGACCCTGCGGGCCGCGGCCCGCACCACCCCCAACGCGGCCCCGGAGGCCGAACCCACCGCAGCAGGACCCCAGAGAGGCAGGAACGCATGACCCGGGTGCTCGTGGTCGACGACGAGCCGCAGATCGTGCGCGCCCTCGTCATCAACCTGAAGGCGCGCAAGTACGAGGTGGACGCCGCCACGGACGGGGCGCAGGCGCTCCAGCTCGCCGCCGCCCGCCACCCCGACGTGATCGTCCTCGACCTGGGTCTGCCCGACATGGACGGCGTCGAGGTGATCAAGGGGCTGCGCGGCTGGACCCGCGTACCGATCCTCGTGCTGTCCGCGCGGCATTCGTCCGACGAGAAGGTCGAGGCGCTCGACGCGGGCGCCGACGACTACGTGACCAAGCCCTTCGGCATGGACGAGCTCCTCGCCCGGCTGCGGGCGGCCGTGCGGCGGGCCGAGCCCACCGGCGGGAGCGAGGACGAGGGGATCGTCGAGACCTCGGACTTCACGGTCGACATGGCCGCGAAAAAGGTCAACAGGGGCGGGCACGACGTACGGCTGACCCCGACCGAATGGCATCTCCTGGAGGTCCTGGTGCGCAATACGGGCCGCCTGGTGAGCCAGAAGCAGCTCTTGCAGGAGGTGTGGGGGCCCTCGTACGGGACGGAGACCAACTACCTGCGGGTGTACATGGCGCAGTTGCGCCGCAAGTTGGAGGCCGACCCCTCGCATCCGCGGCACTTCGTCACGGAGCCGGGAATGGGCTACCGATTCGAGCGGTGAGGCGCGCCGAAGCGGGGTACACCAGCGGGTACGACCGTGTCACAGGGCCCAGGTACGCTTCCAGTATGAGTGCTGTTCCGCGTTCCGACAGGGCCTCCGAGAAGCCGGCGGGCCGTTTCCGGCGCATGCTCGACCGGCTGTCCAGTTCCCAGGAGGACCTGGAGTCGGAGGAGCTGCGCGAGGACTCGGAGACCACCGGCTGCACGCGCATCGGCGACTGCACGGACCGACAAATGGTCACCGTAACTGGTACGTTGCGCACGGTAACCCTGCGGCCACGCGCCGGAGTTCCCGCACTGGAGGCGGAGCTGTTCGACGGCTCGGCCGCGGTGGACGTGGTGTGGCTCGGCAGGCGCTCGATCGTCGGGATCGAGCCGGGGCGCAAACTCATAGCTTCGGGACGGATCTCGATGAGCCGGGGCCGTAGGGTGCTGTTCAATCCGAAGTACGAACTCAGACCGCTCGGACGGGAGTAACCGGTGACGTCCCTCGACAAGCCGACCGACCGCGAATCCACAGGCCAGGACGGGCAGGACGTGACGGACAAGTCCGTGACCGAGGCCGCGCTCTTCGAGGCCTTCGGCGGCGTGCGGGGCATGGTGGAGACCGTCCTGCCGGGCCTCCTCTTCGTGAGCATCTTCACGGTCAACAAGGACCTGCACATGGCGGCCATCGCGGCCATCGCGGTGTCCCTGGTGATGGTGGCCGTGCGCCTGGTCATGAAGGACACCGTGAAGCACGCCTTCAGCGGCGTCTTCGGCGTCGCCTTCGGTGTGGTCTTCGCGATGATGACGGGCAACGCCAAGGACTTCTACCTGCCCGGCATGCTCTACACGCTGGGGCTCGCGCTCGCCTACATCGTCACCACGCTGTGCGGGGTGCCCCTGATCGGCCTGATCCTCGGGCCGGTGTTCAAGGAGAACCTGTCGTGGCGCACCCGCAACCCGGGGCGCAAGAAGGCCTACGCGAAGGCGAGTTGGGCCTGGGGTCTCATCCTCCTGGCCAAGTGCGCGATCCTGTTCCCGATGTACTTCTGGGCGGACACGGACTCGGCCAACACCCAATTCGGCTGGGTGCTCGTCGCGTTGAAGATCCCGCCGTTCCTGCTGGCCGTGTGGCTCACGTGGGTCTTCCTGGCGAAGGCGCCCGCGCCCATCGACGTGTTCGCGGAGATGGAGGCGGCCGACCGCGAGAAGGAGGCCGACCGCGAGAAGGCCGAGGCGGCCCGCAGCGAGGGCGGGGGCGCGCCGCGGCACCGCCGCGAGGCCTGATCCTCGTACGCCACCGAGTACGCCACCGAGTACGCCACTGAGTGCGCCACCGAGTGCGCCCATGAACGACAAAGGAGGCGGCCCCGAGCGAAGTGCTCGGGGCCGCCTCCTTCGTTTGCCTCGCTACGCGTCCTCGCGCCGCACCGACAGCAGGTCCTCCAGCTGCTCCTCGCGCGCCTGCGCCGCGACGAACAGCAGCTCGTCGCCCGCCTCGAGCGAGTCCTCCGGGCTGGGGGCCAGCACGCGGGTGCCGCGGATGATCGTCACCAGGGACGTGTCCTGCGGCCACTGGACGTCGCCGACCCGGGTGCCGGCCAGGGCCGACTCCTCCGGAAGCGTCAGCTCCACCAGGTTCGCGTCGCCGTGGCTGAAGCGGAGCAGGCGGACCAGATCGCCCACGCTGACCGCCTCTTCGACGAGCGCCGACATGAGGCGCGGCGTCGAGACGGCCACGTCCACGCCCCACGACTCGTTGAACAGCCACTCGTTCTTGGGGTTGTTGACGCGGGCGACGACCCGCGGGACCCCGTACTCGGTCTTCGCGAGCAGCGAGACGACCAGGTTGACCTTGTCGTCTCCGGTGGCCGCGATGACCACGTTGCAGCGCTGGAGCGCCGCCTCGTCCAGGGACGTGATCTCGCAGGCGTCGGCGAGCAGCCACTCCGCCTGCGGCACGCGCTCGACCGAGATGGCCGTCGGCGCCTTGTCGACGAGGAGCACCTCGTGACCGTTCTCCAGGAGCTCGCCCGCGATCGAGCGGCCGACCGCCCCTGCTCCGGCAATGGCGACCCTCATCAGTGACCGCCCTCCTCAGGGCCCTCGGCGAACGCCGCCTCGACCTTCTCGACGTCGTCCGTGCGCATCATCACGTGCACCAGGTCGCCTTCTTGCAGGACCGTCTGCGACGTCGGCAGGATCGCCTCGCCGAGCCGCGTCAGGAACGCGACGCGTACGCCCGTCTCCTCCTGGAGGCGGCTGATCTTCTGGCCGATCCAGGACTCCGACGCGTGCACCTCGGCGAGCTGCACGCCTCCGGTGGGGTCGCGCCACAGCGGCTCCGCGCCGGACGGCAGGAGACGCCGCAGCATCTGGTCGGCGGTCCAGCGGACCGTGGCGACCGTCGGGATGCCCAGGCGCTGGTAGACCTCCGCGCGGCGGGGGTCGTAGATGCGCGCCGCCACGTTCTCGATGCCGAACATCTCGCGCGCCACACGCGCGGCGATGATGTTCGAGTTGTCACCACTGGAGACGGCGGCGAAGGCGCCGGCCTCCTCGATGCCCGCTTCGCGCAGGGTGTCCTGGTCGAAACCGACTCCGGTGACGCGACGGCCGCCGAAACCCGAACCCAGGCGACGGAACGCCGTCGGGTCCTGATCGACCACGGCGACCGTGTGGCCCTGTTGCTCCAGGGTCTGGGCGAGTTGGGACCCTACTCGGCCACAGCCCATGATCACGATATGCACGGCCCTACCCCGCACTCCTCATAGGCCTTCTGACCTGCGTAAACGTCCTGCTCATGGCTCTCTCTCGCGGCATGGTCCAGCCGGTGCGGCTCGATCTCGGGCACGATGCGGGCTGCTGTGCGGCTCGCGCTCTGGACCACCGTATCGGCTCTGTGGGGGAACTCGTCCTCCGCGTCGGCGGCGAGATCGCCGAAGGAGTGGTGCAGGGCACGAAGCCGAATGGGGGTGGTGGGTGGGCGGCCCCCCGTTCGAACGCTTACGATCCTCTCCGTGTCCAAACTGACCGACGTGCCCAAACGGATCTTGATCGGGCGCGCACTGCGCAGTGATCGGCTGGGCGAAACGCTCCTGCCGAAGCGCATCGCACTCCCCGTTTTCGCTTCCGACCCGCTGTCCTCCGTGGCCTATGCGCCCGGCGAGGTCCTGCTGGTCCTCTCCATCGCGGGCGTGTCGGCCTACCACTTCAGCCCCTGGATCGCGGTCGCGGTCGTCGTGCTGATGTTCACGGTCGTCGCCTCCTACCGCCAGAACGTCCACGCCTACCCGAGCGGCGGCGGCGACTACGAGGTGGCGAACACCAACCTCGGGCCGAAGGCGGGGCTGACCGTCGCGAGCGCGCTGCTCGTCGACTACGTCCTGACCGTGGCCGTGTCGATCTCCTCCGGCATCGAGAACCTCGGCTCCGCGATCCCCTTCGTGGTCGAGCACAAGGTGCTGTGCGCGGTCGCCGTGATCGTGCTGCTCACGCTGATGAATCTGCGCGGTGTGAAGGAGTCGGGGAAGCTTTTCGCGATTCCCACGTACGTCTTCGTGGCCGGCGTCTTCATCATGATCGTCTGGGGTGCCTTCCGCGGGCTCGTCCTCGGCGACTCCATGCACGCGCCCACCGCCGACTTCCACATCAAGGCCGAGCACCAGGGCCTCGCCGGCTTCGCGCTCGTCTTCCTGCTGCTGCGCGCGTTCTCCTCCGGGTGTGCGGCGCTCACCGGGGTCGAGGCGATCTCCAACGGCGTTCCGGCGTTCCGCAAGCCCAAGTCGAAGAACGCGGCGAGCACCCTCGCGCTCATGGGCGGCCTCGCCGTCACGATGTTCTGCGGCATCATCGCCCTCGCCCTCGTCACCGACGTGCGGATGGCCGAGAACCCGGCCAAGGACCTGATCCACAACGGCGTGGCGGTCGGTTCCGGCTTCGTCCAGGACCCGGTGATCTCCCAGGTCGCCGAGGCCGTCTTCGGCGGCGGCAGCTTCATGTTCCTGATCCTCGCGGCCGCCACCGCCCTCGTCCTCTTCCTCGCGGCCAACACCGCGTACAACGGCTTCCCGCTGCTGGGCTCGATCCTCGCCCAGGACCGCTACCTGCCGCGCCAGCTGCACACCCGCGGCGACCGCCTCGCGTTCTCCAACGGCATCGTGCTGCTCGCCGGCGCCGCGGCCCTCCTGGTCGTCATCTACGGGGCCGACTCGACCCGGCTGATCCAGCTGTACATCGTGGGCGTCTTCGTGTCGTTCACGCTCAGCCAGATCGGCATGGTGCGGCACTGGAACCGGCACCTTGCCTCCGAGCGCGACCAGGCCAAGCGCCGCCACATGATCCGCTCCCGCGCGATCAACGCCTTCGGCGCGTTCTTCACCGGCCTCGTCCTCGTGGTCGTCCTCCTCACGAAGTTCACGCACGGAGCGTGGGTCGCGCTGCTCGGCATGTGCATCTTCTTCGTGACGATGACCGTGATCCGCAAGCACTACGACCGGGTCGCCGAGGAGATCGCCGCGCCGGAGACCCCGACCGACGACAGCGTGCGCCCCTCGCGGGTCCACTCGCTCGTCCTCGTGTCGAAGATCCACCGGCCGACGCTGCGGGCGATCGCGTACGCGAAGCTGATGCGCACGGACACCCTTGAGGCCTTGAGCGTCAATGTTGATCCGGCGGAGACGAAGGCATTGAGGGACGAGTGGGAGCGTCGAGGTATTGACGTGCCGCTCAAGGTTCTTGATTCGCCGTACCGGGAAATCACCCGGCCGATCATCGAGTACGTCAAGAGCCTCCGTAAGGAGTCTCCGCGCGACGCGGTCAGCGTGATCATTCCCGAGTACGTGGTCGGCCACTGGTACGAGCACCTGCTGCACAACCAGAGCGCGCTGCGCCTGAAGGGCCGCCTGCTCTTCACGCCCGGCATCATGGTGACCTCCGTCCCGTACCAGCTGGAGTCCTCCGAGGCAGCGAAGAAGCGGGCCCGCAGGCGGTCCGAGTGGAACGCGCCGGGTGCCGTGCGACGCGGTCCGGTCGAGAAGCGCCCGAAGGAGCCCAGCTCCAAGTAGGCCGATGCGTGCCCTGGTGAGCGGCCGGGCGACAGCCACGTAAACTGGTGGGCTGTTGTTCGGCCGCTCTCGTGTGCGGTCCGCGACGTCGAACGCCTTCCCCCTTACGTACTGGAGCCCCGCCATGCAGGCAGAACCGACGAAGTCACTGGTGGGGGAGGAATACGAGGTCGAGGTCGGCCCCGTCGCGCACGGCGGTCACTGCATCGCGCGCACCGCCGAGGGGCAGGTCCTCTTCGTCCGGCACACGCTGCCCGGCGAGCGGGTCGTGGCGCGGGTGACCGAGGGCGAGGAGGGCGCGCGCTTCCTGCGCGCCGACGCCGTGCAGGTGCTGGAGCCCTCCAAGGACCGCGTCGAGGCGCCCTGCCCGTACTCCGGCCCCGGCCGCTGCGGCGGCTGCGACTGGCAGCACGCCAAGCCCGGCGCGCAGCGCCGCCTCAAGGGTGAGGTCATCGCCGAGCAGTTGCAGCGCCTCGCGGGCCTCACGCCCGAGGAGGCCGGCTGGGACGGCACGGTCATGCCGGCCGAGGGCGACAAGCTCCCGTCGGGCGAGGTCCCGCAGTGGCGCACGCGCGTCCAGTACACGGTCGACGCCGACGGCAACGCGGGTCTGCGCCGCCACCGCTCGCACGAGGTCGAGCCGGTCGAGCACTGCATGATCGCCGCCGCGGGCGTCTCCGAGCTGGGCATCGAGAAGCGCGACTGGTCCGGCATGGACTCGGTCGAGGCGATCGCGGCGAGCGGCTCCCAGGACCGCCAGGTGATCCTCACGCCGAAGCCGGGCGCCCGCCTGCCGATCGTCGAGCTCGACAAGCCGGTCTCCGTCATGCGCGTCGAGGAGAAGGACGGCGGCGTGCACCGCGTCCACGGCCGCCCCTTCGTGCGCGAGCGCGCCGACGACCGCACCTACCGGGTCGGCAGCGGCGGCTTCTGGCAGGTCCACCCGAAGGCGGCGGACACGCTGATGCGCGCCGTCATGCAGGGCCTGCTGCCGCGCAAGGGCGACATGGCGCTCGACCTGTACTGCGGCGTCGGCCTGTTCGCGGGCGCGCTCGCGGACCGGATCGGCGAGAAGGGCGCGGTCCTCGGCATCGAGTCCGGCAAGCGCGCGGTCGAGGACGCCCGGCACAACCTGGAGTCCTTCGACCGCGTCCGCATCGAGCAGGGCAAGGTCGAGGCGGTCCTGCCGCGCACCGGCATCTCCGAGGTCGACCTCATCGTCCTGGACCCGCCGCGCGCGGGCGCCGGCAAGAAGACGGTCAACCACCTCACGACGCTCGGCGCCCGCCGCATCGCCTACGTCGCCTGCGACCCGGCCGCCCTCGCGCGCGACATCGCGTACTTCCAGGAGGGCGGGTACAAGGTGCGCACGCTGCGGGCGTTCGACCTGTTCCCGATGACGCACCACGTGGAGTGCGTCGCGATCCTGGAGCCGGTGAAGAAGGACGCCTGACCTGCCGTGCGTCGAGCTTCAGTGTCTGGCCAAAAAATCTTGACCCTACATTGACCAACTGTCGAACTTTGACGATCGGTCACGCATAATGCGTCCATGCGAACGACTCAACGTAAGGCGCAGGAAGTTGCGGAGCGTGACCAGAAGCTGGTGGACGTCGCGCTCGACATGGTGTGCCGCGACGGCTTCCACAATCTGACGCTGGGGAAGCTGGCCGACGAGGCCGGCTACTCCAAGGGCACCGTCTACAACCACTTCACTTGCAGGGAAGACCTGCTCATCGAGCTCTCCGCGGAGAGTGCGCGCCGCCAGCTGCGCTACTTCCAGGCGATCGCCGATCTGCCCTGGGACGGGGTGCGCTCCGTGTACGGCATGGCGCTCGCCTATCTGCGGCACGCCGAGGTGGCCCCGGTGCTGTTCGAGTGCAGCATCACGGCGCGCACCGACGCCGTCTGCAAGGTCGCGTCCGAGCAGCGGCTCAAGCGGCGTGACCTGGTCGAGGCGCAGATGTCGCAGGTGGTGGGGTATGCCGTGGAGCGCTCCGTCGCCGAGGGGTCCTTCGAGAGCGCCGATGTGGAAGCGGCCGTGGCGGTGGACGCCCTGCGCGCCTACATCCTGGGCTACGCGGCCATGCATCTGCTCTCGCGGCGCTTCCTGTGGGCCGGCGAGGAGGACCGCGACACCCGCCTGAAGGTGATGACCTCCATGGTCAGCGGCCTGGGCTGGGCACGTCTGGCCGCCGACGACGTGGCGCGGCTGCAACGCGAGGTGGCGGGCATCGTCGACGCGATCGCCGCGCAGTACACCTCCGACGGTCACCCTAAGTAGACACCGCGCCCGCAGGAGAAGCGGGCTGCCTCATTCCGTATTTCTGCATTCACGTTCCGTTCATCGACTTCTATCGTGAACTAGTTGTCAAAAATCGACGACTCGTCATAAGTTGATGGAGCGCCCGGCCGATCGGTCGGGCCGTGATGCGGAACGGAGGGGCAATGCGCATCAACATCGCTCGCCGCGGGAGTGCTCTGTGGCATGCGTGCGTCGATCTGGCCCGGGAGCGCTACGCCCGGGACTACGACGCACGGATCGCACCGTCACCGGACAGCTTCATCGCCCTGTGCTCGGACGAAGGCGGCGGATCGGACGTCGTCCCGCTGGCCTGTGCGGGACTGACGTACGGAGGGGAACGCAGTCTCCTCATCGAGAACTACCTGGGGGACGAGGCCGTCAGCGCCATATCCCAGTACACGCGCACCGCGTGCGAGCCGGCCGGTCTGGTCGAGGTCGGACCGCTGGCCTCCAGCGAGCCCGGCGCGGGCCTGAAGCTCATCGGCATGGTGCCCGCACTGTGCTGGTGCAACGGCGCCTCTTACCTGCTGTGCACCGTCACCCAGCCGCTCGCCCGCACCCTGGCGCGGATCGGACTCAAGTTCACCGGCCTCGCCGAGGCCCGCGAGGACGCGCTGCCGCCGGAGCAGCAGGGCACCTGGGGCTCGTACTACGACACGAAGCCCGTGGCCGGATTCATCGACCTGCGCGCGTTCGACGCCGGCATCAACCGTGAGGCCGAGTCCGGCTACCACCTCGCCGTGACCTGGGCGCAGGAAGCGCCGCTCGCCGCGCAGGGGGCAGGTGCCAGATGAGGAAGATCCACGACGGTCTGTACGCACCCGAGCGGCGCGACCACGTCCTCGTCGAGAGGCTCGCCGCCGACGGCTCGGTCGCCGACATCTTCACGTACGGGGATCTCGCGGGCTGGAGCGGGCAGATCCGACGGCTGCTCGCCGACCTCGGCGCCGACGCGGGCGCCACGATCGGCGTCGTCGCGGGCAACGGCCCCGAATGGGTCGCCGCCGATCTCGCGCTGCTGCTCGGCGGGTACGTCGAGGTGCCGGTGCCGCTGGCGTTCTCCGGCGAGCAGGCCGCCTCGCTGCTGAAAGAGGTGCGGCTCTGCCTCGCCGACGAGGCCGGGGTCCGCAAGCTCGCCGAGTGGGGTCTGGACGGCGCCGTCACCGTGCTGCCGATCGCGGCGGACAGCGGCGCGGGGAACCGGGTGGCGGAGCCGGAGGGCCTCCGGCTGCCACCGGACGAGCGGATCATCAAGGTCATCCACACCTCGGGGACGACCGGTGCGCCCAAGGGCGTGAAGATCCGGTCGAAGGCGCTCGAGGCGCTGCTCGTCTCCCTCGACTCCGTCTCGCCCGACGGGGTGTACGCCCGCTATCTCTCCCTGGTGCCGTTCAGCCTGCTCATCGAGCAGGTCACCGCGGTGTACCTGCCGATCATCAACGGCGGCCGGATGATCCTGCTGCCCGAGGACACCGCGCTGCTCGGCACGGCCGGCTCGCGTGCCGACGACGTGGTCACCTGGATGCGCGCCGCGCGGCCGACCGCCGCCGTGCTGCCGCCGGCCGCGGTGAGCGCCCTCGACAAGGCGGTGCGTGGCGCCGAGGCGGGTTCCGTGCTCGGCGACGGTGTGCGGCCGTTCCTGATGGCGGGCGGCGCGCCCGTCGATGTGGAGGCCCAACTGCGCCTGGACGCGGCCGGATTGCGGGTGCACGAGGGGTACGGGCTGTCCGAGAACAGCTCGGTCGTCTCGTGGAACACCCCCGAGCACTGGCGACCCGGAACGGTCGGCAGGCCGCTGCCGCACTGCGAGGTCCGGCTCTCCGAGGACGGGGAGCTGCTGGTGAAGTCGACGTCGCTGTTCGCCGGATACACCGTCGAGGACCCGACCAGCCGCCCCGTCGACGAGGACGGCTGGCTGCACACCGGGGATCGCGGCGAGATCGACGAGGACGGCTACATCCGCATCCTCGGCCGGCTGAAGAACGTGATCATCACCAGCCACGGCCGCAACGTCTCGCCCGAGTGGGTCGAGGGCAGCCTGCGCAGCTGCCCCTCGGTGGTGGACGCCGTGGTGTTCGGCGAGGGCCTCGAGCACCTCTCGGCCCTCCTGATCACCGGCGAGTCCATCGACGCCGGCATGGTCGAGGAGGTGCGGCGGCAGGCACGCGCGTACGCCGAACGGCACCTGGCGGAGACCGACCGGCCCGAGCGCTTCTTCGTGGTCGCCGACAGCGGCGACTTCCGCCGCACGTACTTCACCGTCACCGGCCGGCCACGCCGCCAGAAGCTCTTCGACGACCTGATCGCGGGCACCACCGACCACGGCCGCCCGGACGACCACAACCTCTGACCTGCACACGAACGGGGACCCAGCCATGACAGTTGCCCAGCACACGCTGCGCCTGACCACCATCGGCGACGGCGACGGCATGATGATCACGCCCACCGGCATCGACTCCGACTTCACCGAGCTGTACCAGGCGGGCCTCGACGGCCTGCTCGCCGACACCGGCCACCTCCTCATCCGCGGATTCGCCCCGAGCGTCGAGGAGTTCAACGAGCTGGTGCGCCGCTACAGCTCCCGCACGACCCTCGACCCGGCCCGCACCTTCCACGGCAACGCCGCGCAGAAGGTCGACTCCGGGCACGACCCGATCGGCCTGCACCTGGAGAACGGGGCCACGCCCTTCGCCCCCGACCTGCTCTGGTTCCACTGCGTCAAGGCCGCCGCGTCCGGCTCCGAGACGACCGTCTGCGACGGCTTCCGGGTCTGGGACGCGCTGTCCGAGCGAGCCAGGAAGGTCTTCGCCGGCAACCCGGTGAAGTACGCCCGCAGCAACGTCCCGCGGGCCATGTGGCAGCGGCTCGCCGCCCACCTCACCGGCCCCGACGCCGACCCGGACGACATGACCGTCGAGCACCTCCACGCCGTGTCCAACCAGGGCGCCGACGCCGTCTTCACCGAGGCCGCCGACGGCTCGCTGAGCTACGAGTACCGCGTGTACGCCGCCCATCCGACCCGCACGTCCTCGCGCACCGCGTGGGCCAACAGCATCCTCGGCCCCTCGTTCAACTACGAGGCGCCCGAGATCCGCTTCGCCGACGGCTCGCCGATACCCGACGACGTGATCGCCGAGTACACCGAGGTCTCCGAGAGGGTCACCGAGGAGATCCAGTGGGAGGACGGCGACATCGTCCTCATCGACAACACCCGCGTCATGCACGGCCGCCGGGCGATCACCGACCCCGAGCGCACCATCCTCAACGCCCAGAGCTACGCCAGGAGCTGACCCATGAAGTACGGCATCGTCATCCGCTACGAGTTCGACACCTCCTGGCTGCGCCTGAGCCGCGAGCAGCGGGGTGAGAAGGAAGAGGTCTTCCAGAAGGAGATCGTCGGGCCCTTCGCGGACAGGATGTCCGTCCGGCACTTCGACGCCGAGGCGTTCGCCACGGACTACTCCGACTTCCTGTTCGTCGAGACCGACGACATCAAGACCTACTACTACTTCATCGAGAAGCTGCGGGACAGCGAGTTCATCGCCCAGGGCTGGGTGCGGCTGCGCGACATCTCCATCGGTCTCCAGGACGGCTACAAGGAGTTCGAGAATGACCAGGTCTGACCAGTTCGACGGCATCGCCGAGGCCGTCCGCACCGAGCTGGCCTCGGTGACCCGGCTCGCGCACATCAACACCTTCCACCCGGGCGCCTTCGACTGGAGTGAGGCCGGCACGCGGGCCGAGCGCGAGTTCGCCTCCGTCGTCGCGTACGGGGAGACCGGTCACGAGGCCGAGGCCGTCGCCTACCTCACCAAGGAGCTGGCGCAGCTCGCCGAGATCGAGCGCCACGTCAGTACTGTCATGGCCATGGTGATGGGAGAGCTGCACGATCTGCGCGACCCCATCAACCTCGGGCACGAACTCCACCACGCCCTCTCCTGCTTCGCCGCCGAGGAGATCCAGCACGCCAACACCTTCTACCGGTACGTGCGTGCCCTGTCCGGCGCCGAACCCCGCGTCGACAAAGCCCTGTTCGACGAGCGCCTCGACGTCTTCCGCACCGACGACCACCCCTACGTCAAGCTGGTCGCGCTGTGCTGCTCGGCCTACGTCGGGGAGTCCGTGATCACCGTGTTCGAGCACCGCAGCGACGCGCTCGACCCCGAGCGGGCCCGCTTCTTCACCCGCCTCCTGCACACCCACGGCCTCGACGAGGCCCGGCACGTGAAGATCGACCACGTCGCCATGAAGCTGATCCACCCGGCGCTCACCGCCGAGCAGCAGCAGCGCGTACGGGCACTCCTCGGCCAGATCGAGGAACTGAACCGCACCCTCGCCGCGACCTTCGAAGCCCGCACCCGGCAGCTCCTCGACGTCGACTTCGTCACCGGCAACCCGGCGGCCGCCGTGCAGCTGGAGATGACGAAGGCGTTCGGGCAGAAGGTCTTCGCCGACGACGGGACGCTGCACAGCGTCGACGAGATCCTCGACGACGAACTGGCCGGACTCATCACGGAGTTCTCCGGTGTCGGCCGTGTGCACGCCGCGCCCTTCGCGGCGCCGGCGAAGGCGCTGAGCACAGTGGGGAGCGCGTCATGACGGCGGCGGCCGTGGGCACGGACGCCGCCGCTCCCGACCGTCCGGCCGTGGCCGGGGGCAGGATCGCAGTCGCCGCGGCCGTGCTCGCCCTGCTCCTGGCCGCGATGGACGCCACCGTCATGGGCACCGTGCTGCCCAGCGTCCTGTCCGACGTCGGCGGCGGCTCGGGCGGCGGATACGCCTGGCTGGTGTCCGGGTTCATGCTGGCGCAGGTGGCGGGCACCCCGCTGGCCGGCTGGGTCGCCGACCGGCTCGACGACCGGATCCTCGCCGTCGGCTCGACGCTGGTCTTCCTCGGAGCCTCCGTGCTCGCCGGGGTCGCGGGTTCGTTCGGCGTACTGGTCGCCGCCCGCGTACTGCACGGCCTGGCCGCCGGCGCGATCGTCGTCTCCAGCTACGTGATCGTGGGCCGGGTCTTCGGAGCCGAGCGGCGCGCCAAGGCCCAGTCGATGCTGAGCATGGTCTGGGGCGTGGCCGCCGTCCTCGGTCCCGTCGTCGGCGCAGCCGTCACCGAACTCTGGGGCTGGCGCTGGGTGTTCTTCCTGAACGTGCCCCTGTGCGCCTTCGTCGTCCTGGCCGTCCTGCTCGCCCTGCCCAAGCGGCAGACCGCCTCGGAGGCACCGGGCTCCGGCTTCCCGGCGGGGGAGTACCTGCTGGTCACCGGCGGCTCGGCGCTCGTCCTGGTCGGACTCCAGGGCGGCGAGCTCGGCCTCGGCGCGATCGGCGGCGCCCTCGCCGCGCTCGCGGGCATCGTGGCGCTGGTCCTGGTGCGCCGCTTCGGAGGCGGCCTCGTACCGCGCCGGATCCTCGCCCGGACCCCCTCGGCGGGCGCGGCACTGGCCACCGTCGGCGCGTGCGTCGTGATGTACGCGACGGTGACCGTGCTGCCCGTACGGCTCGCTGCCTCCGGCACCTCGACCACTCAGATCGCCGTGGTCGTCGGCCTGGCCGCACTCGGCTGGGTCGCCGGAAGCGCCGTCACCGGCGCGACAGTGGCCGAACACGGCTATCGGCCCTTGATGCTGGCAGGCGCGTTCGCCCTGCTGATCAGCGCCGTGCTCAGCGCCACCGGCGAACTCGCCTGGCTGGCCGGTGTGACCGCCGGCCTCGGCACCGGAGCCGTCACGGCCACGACGCTCGCCCTCATCCAGGATCAGTCGCCGCCCGAACAGTTGGGCGTGGCCACCTCGGCCGCGACGATGCTGCGCAACCTCGGCTCGGCGGCCGGCGTGAACGGCATCGCGGCCCTGACCGCCGCTCTGGCCACCACCGCTCATCACGGTCAGCAGAACCGGGCGTTCTGGGTCCTCGCCGCGGTGGTCCTCGTGACGGTTCTCGCCCCGGCGGTCATGGCACCTCGCCGTCGCGCCACTACCGGGTGACAGCCGGGGCAGGGGCGTTCGGGCGCCCCTGCCCCGGTCGGCCACGAACAGAACGGAACACGATGATCCGGACCACGACGGCTCCTCCCGCGCCGACCGGGGCGAAGGCGCCACATTCCTGGCTGAGCAGGGGGATACGTCTCCTCCGCCTGCTCTCGGTGCTCGCCCTGTTCGACACCCTGTTGCAGGCGGCGCTCGCCGGACTGTTCATCACCGGTGATGTCGGCCTGCTCGACTGGCACGCGGCGAACGCCTCCGTGCTCGCCCTCCTCGTCGTCCTGGAGATGGTCGCCGGGTTCATGGTGTGGCGCCCGGGCCGCGGCCCCATCGGCCCGTTCCTCCTGGCGACCGGACTGCTCGTACTCGTCGGCGTGCAGCAGGCGCTCGGTGAGTCCCGCGTCCTCGCCGCACACGTACCGCTCGGCATCACGATCTTCGGCATCGGTGCCGCGCTGACGTACTGGTCCTTCTCGCACGTCAACGAGGGAGACCCCACGTGACGTCTCGGCGCAAGGTGCTGGGCCTGATCGCGGGCGGTGCCGCGGGCCTCGCGGTGCCCGCGGCCTCGGCCGCGTATGCCCACTGGACCAAAGAGAGCGCCGGCCGGATCCTGAACAGCCGGATCGCCCTGCCCGCACCGTTCGCGGTCCCGCTGCCGACGCCGCCGCGCGCCCGCCCGGTGCGCGGAACCCGCACCACCGACCACTACGAACTGACGCAGCGCGCGGCCCCGGTGGAGATCCTGCCCGGCACCCGCACGACCGTCTGGGGCTATGACGGCATCTTCCCCGGCCCCACGATCACCGCCCGCTCCGGCCGCACCGTCTCGGTGAACGTCCTCAACTCCCTGACCGTGCCGACCTCGACGCATCTGCACGGTGGCGTCACACCCCCGCACTCCGACGGCTACCCGACGGACGTGGTGGTGCCGGCCCTGTGCGGCGACACCTTCCGGGCCGGCCGCATGCAGCGAAGGGGCCACGGCATGCACACGGCCGCTTCCGACTGGACGGTCTCGCAGGGCGCCAAGACGTACGAGTACCCGCTGAAGCAGCGGGCGGCGACCCTCTGGTACCACGACCACAGGATGGACTTCAGCGCCCCGCAGGTCTGGCGCGGCCTCGCGGGCTTCTTCCTCGTCCACGACGCCGAGGAGGATGCCCTCCCGCTGCCCGACGGCGACCGTGACCTGCCCCTGATGCTCTGCGACCGCTCCTTCGAAGCCGACGGCTCCTTTCGCTACCCCGGCCACGACCTCGGCTGCACCGGCACCCCAGGTGTCCAGGACGCGTACATGGACGGCGTCCTGGGCGACGTGCAACTGGTCAACGGAGCCCCCTGGCCCGAGGCCGAGATCCCGGCCACCCGCCACCGGCTGCGACTCCTCAACGCCTCCAACGCCCGCCGCTACCACCTGCGTTGGGAGCTCGACAGTGGGGGAACGCTCCCTCTCGTCCAGATCGGCGGTGATGCCGGGCTCCTCGGTGCGTCCCAGCGGCTCGACGCGATCCCCATGGCCCCGGCGGAGCGCTTCGACGTCGTCACCGACTTCTCACGATGCCCGGTGGGCAGCCACGTCACCCTGGTCAACACCCTGGCCGAAGGCCGGATGCGCCAGGTCATGCGTTTCCGCATCGCGCGCAGGGCGAAGGACGACAGCCACGTGCCTGCCCGCCTCTCCTCCTACGCGCCGCTCGCCCCGTCCACCGCTGTCACCACCCGGCACTTCGACTTCCGTCGGACCGAGGACCGGTGGACCATCAACGGCCGCCCCTTCGACGCGGCGGCGACCCTCGCCCGCCCCCGTCTCGGCACGGTCGAACGCTGGCGCCTGAGCAGCGACTTCCACCACCCGGTCCATCTCCACCTGGCCCACTTCCAGGTCCTCTCGCGCGGCGGGCGCCCTCCGCGGGCCACCGACGCGGGCTGGAAGGACACCGTCGACGTCCGCCCGTACGAGGTCGTCGAGGTCCTTGCCCGCTTCGACGGCCATCGCGGCCGGTACATGCTGCACTGCCACAACCTGGAGCACGAGGACATGGCGATGATGGCGAACTTCGAGGTGGTCTGACTCCTGCCGGTGGCGCGCTCCGCGACTCAGGCCGGTGCGAAGTCGGCTGTCAGGAGGGCCAAAAGCTGACTGGGCGCGTCCTCCTGGAGAAGGTGGCCGGCGCCCTCGATCCAGTGCAACTGCGCGTGCGGAATGCGCTCGTGCAGCCACTCGGCGTACATCGGAGGCAGGATGCGGTCCTCGCGGCCCCAGACGAGCCGTACAGGAATCGACACGCCGCCCAGCAAGTGCTCGTACGCGACCGTGTCCGCCTGCCTGATCCGGGTGTACTGACGGTAGAACGCCGCCTGCCCCTCCGCTCCCCGCCACGGTGCGAGGAAGGTGTCGAGGACCCCCGGCCGGAAGCCGGTGTGCGTGGCGTGCCGCAGATGGGCGGCGACCAACGCTTCATGCGCGTAGCCCGGCAGTTTGCGGAAGACGTCCTCGTGCTCCAGGAAGAGCCGAAAGAGCCCTCGTTCCCACTCGCCTCCGCTCACCGCGTCGAAGAGGGTCAGATCCTGATAGCTCCTCTCCTCCAACAGCAGGGTCCGGAGCGCCACCGCCCCGCCGATGTCGTGGGCCACGACGCTGGGGCGCGACAGCCCCCAGTGGTCGAGGAGCCGGGCGAAGTTCCTCGAGTGAGCCGCCAGGCTCAGATCCTGGCCCTCGCGCCGGTCCGACCGGCCGAAGCCAAGATGGTCGAAGAAGTAGACCTTGCGGGTACGGGCGAGTGCCGGTGCGATGTCCCGCCAGAGGAAGGAGGAGTACGGGGTGCCGTGCACCAGTACGAGGGGGTCTCCGCTGCCCAGGGTCCCCCACCGCACCACCCCTTCGGGTGTCTCGAATTCCTCGTCGAGTGTCCAGTCCACCACTGCTCTCCTCTCCTGCCTCGTGGACACCACCTTCCGCGCGGAGCGGGTTTCGATGCCTCGTCAGCGAGATTTTCCGCATCCGGGTCAGGTGTGGCGTGCGAACTTCTCGACCGCCTCAGCCGTGACCGGCGTGAAGAAGTTGACCAGGTTGCCGTCCGGGTCGCGCAGCAGCAGGGAGCGGTTGCCCCAGGGCATCGTGGTGGGCTCTTTCACGAAGTCCGTTCCGTGAGCGGACAGTTCGCGGTGGGTGCGGTCCACGTCCTCGACGAGGAACTCGGTGATCACGCTGTCGTTGGCCGCCGGGCGGGCCGAGCCCGGGGCGAACAGCGGGACCGTGCGGGTGCTGGCGATGGCGAGGGTGCCGTGGGGCGTCCGGAGTTCGGCGAAGTCCTCGGTCGCCCAGGCCGCCGCCACGCCCGTGGCCCGCTCGTAGAACGCGACGAGGCGTGCGACGTCGGCCGTGATGATGCGGATCGATACGAAGTCCATGAGGTCTCCCTGAGCTCTGGGCGGGTCGGATGCTTCGCAGGCTAGGAGCAATAGCGGACAGAATCGGTCCGGTATCCGCGTTAGCCTTCGAAGATGTCCCGACCCGCAGGCCGCGTGCTCACCCTCCTTGAGCTGTTGCAGTCCGGCGGCACCCGCACCGTCGCCGAACTCGCCGACCGGCTGGGCGTCGACGGGCGCACCGTTCGGCGGTACGTCGACCACCTCGTCGACCTCGACGTTCCCGTGGAGTCGGTCCGCGGTCGCTACGGCGGATACCGGCTCGGTCCGGGCCACCGGCTGCCCCCGCTCATGCTGAGCGACGACGAGGCACTGGCCGTGCTGCTCGGCCTGATCGCCGGCCGGCGGGCGGGGCTCGTGGCGGCCGGGGAGACGGCGAGCGAGACGGCCGCGGCGAAGATCCGGCGGGTGCTGCCCAAACCGCTCGCCCGGCGGCTCGACACGCTCCTGGACGCGCTCTCCTTCACCGACCGGCCCGGCGAGCGGGCCCCCGCCCCCGACGCCGGGGTGCTGCTCGCCCTCGCCGACGCGGTGCGCCATCGGCGTCCCGTCTCGGTCCGGTACGTCGACGGGGAGGGGCGGCGCAGCGAGCGCACGCTGCATCCGTACGGGATCGTCGCCCACGCCGGGCGGTGGTACGTCGCCGGGCAGGACGCGGGGCTCGGCGAGGACCGGACCCTCCGCCTCGACCGGATCGCGGACGCGCGGTCGCTGCCCGGTACGTTCGATGAGCCGGAGGGGCCCGAACCGGAGCAGCGCGTGCTGTCGGGGCTCGCCACGGCCGCGTACCGGTACGAGGTGACCCTGCGGATCCACGGCACCGTCCGGCAGATCCGGGACCGGCTCCCCGCGAGCGTCGCGGTCCTGGACGAGACGGAGCCCACCACCGAGCGCCGACGGCGCGTCGAGCTGCGGGCACAGCGCCTCGACTGGCTGCCTCCGGTGCTGGCCTCGCTCGACCGGCCGTTCGTCGTCGAGCGGCCGGCCGAACTCCGCGAGCTCGTCGCTGAGTTCGCCGAGCGTCTCGCCTCCTACGCCCGACGGACCTGACGTCACCCTCGCGGTGGCGCCGTCGACCCCCTCGGCGTCAGCGAAGGCGTGGGCACCGGACCCGGTTTCGCCGGGTTGCCCGCGATGATGTCGAAGAGGACGCGGGTGACCTGGGCTCCGAAGCTGTGCACGTCATGGCTCATCGCGGACAGCGTGGGGTGGGTGAGGCGGCAGAGCTGGGAGTCGTCCCAGGCAAGGAGCGAGAGCTCGTCGGGGACCGCCACCCCCATCTCGGCGGCGACCCCGAGCCCGGCCACCGCCATGATGTCGTTGTCGTAGACGATCGCGGTCGGGCGGTCGGGGCGCAGCAGGAGGGAACGCGTGGCGCGGGCCCCCTCCTCGTCCGCGAAGCCGGTGGTGAGGTGCAGGCTCGCGTCGAGGCCGAGCCCGCGCAGCGTCGACTGGAACGCCTCCTCGCGGATCGCGCTGTGCCCGAGGTCGGCCGGGCCGCCGACGCGGGCGATCCTGCGGTGGCCGAGCGCCGCGAGATAGTGCACGGCCTCCGTCATCGCGGTGGCGTCGTCGGTCCACACGGAGGGCAGGCCGCCCGTGAGGTCGGGGTGGCCGACCGCGACGGCCGGGAGGCCGATGCGGGTGAGCGGTTCGACGCGCGGGTCGTCCTGGTGGAAGTCGACCAGGACGCTGCCGCCGATCTGCCGCTCGCGCCACCACGTCTGCTGGAGCGCGATCTCCTCCTCCAGGCTGCTCACCAGGCGCAGGAGGAGAGAGCAGGAGTGCTCGGCCAGGACGCTCTCGATGCCGGAGATGAACTCCATGTAGAACGGTTCGAGGCCGAGCAGCCGCGCCGGGCGGCACAGCGCGAGACCGATCGTGTCCGTGGTGCGCCGGGAGAGGCTGCGCGCCGAGGAGTTCGGCGCCCAGCCCAGCTCCCGCGCGGCGGCGAAGATCCGCTCGCGGGTGGCCTCGGAGAGCCCCGGCTTCTGGTTGAACGCGATCGACACCGCACCCTTGGACACCCCGGCGGCCGCCGCGACGTCCTTGATGGTGACGTTCCGGATGGGGGCGCTCACGCCGGTTCCACGCAGAAGAGGGCGGAGCGGATCGCGTTGGCTCCGGCGCCGCGTGCGCCGGTGAGGCGGATCCGGGCCCGCTCGCCGGGCAGCAGCGTGACCAGGCCGCGGTCGGCGCGCGCGTGCGGCGCGACGCGGTCGGGCTGGAGCAGCAGGTCGCGTACGAGGGTCTGGGCGGTCACCACGACGTCGACTGTATCCGGGTCCCCGCCGACGGTCTCGGTCACGACCGTGAAGCGGGGCTCCGGGTAGCCGAACTCCTTGTCCCGCACGGGGAAGTGCAGCGCACGCGAGCCGTCCGCGTCCGCGACCAGGAACTCCTTGGCCGAACCCGCCGCGGGCAGCACCGAGCGCGGCACCGGCACCCGCGTCACCTGACGCGGGCCGGCGCTCGCCCGCAGCCGGGCCTGCCCGGCCATGGTCCCGTCGGCGCGCATCAGACGCAGGGTGACGGTGGTGGTCCAGGGCGAGGCGCCAAGATTCGACAACACCAACTCCGGTTCTTCGCGGACTGGTTGAAGGGTCAGGAGCCGGTCCGCGTACACCCGTCGCAGTTCGTGGTGGAGCGGCTTGAGGCGGCCGTCGCCGTCGACCGCGGACCAGGAGCTGACCGGCCAGCAGTCGTTGAGCTGCCAGACGACGGTGCCCGCGCAGCGCGGCCAGTTGGCGCGCCAGTGCTCGATGCCGGTGGCGACGGCGCGGGCCTGTACGACCTGCGTCAGATAGTGCCAGCGGTCGAAATCGCCCTCGGGCGCGACGAAATGGCGCTCCAGGCCGCGCTGAAGCTTTCCGTTCCCGTCCTCCGCCTTCTGGTGGTGCAGCATGCCGGGGGAGTCGGACGCGAGCCGCTCACCGGGCAGGGCGCGGCGCAGCGTGGCCATCGCGGGCGGCGCCTGCCAGCCGAACTCGGCGACGAAGCGCGGGACTTCGGACAGGTACTCGGTGTAGTCGAGCCGGTTCCACACCTCCCACGAGTGGAATGTGCCGTGGTCGGCATCGTTGGGGTGGTGGTCCCAGGAGCCGGACCAGGGGCTGCCTGCGGTGTAGGGGCGCGTGGGGTCCAGCTCGGCGACCACACGCGGCAGCAGGCCGAGGTAGTAGCCCTCGCCCCAGGAGTCCCCGGCGAGCTCGTCCTCCCAGCCCCACTCGCGAAAGCCCCACAGGTTCTCGTTGTTGCCGTTCCACAGGACGAGGCTGGGGTGCGGCATCAGGCGGCACACGTTCTCGCGCGCCTCGGCCTCTACCTCGCCGCGCAGCGGCTGCTCCTCCGGGTAGGCGGAGCAGGCGAAGGGGAAGTCCTGCCAGACCATGAGGCCCAGCTCGTCGCACGCGTCGTAGAAGGCGTCGTCCTCGTAGATGCCGCCGCCCCAGACGCGGACGAGATCGACGTTGGCCTCCGCGGCCTGGGTGAGGCGGGTGCGGTAGCGCCCGGGGGTGATGCGCGAGGGCAGGACGTCGTCGGGGATCCAGTTGATACCGCGTACGAAGATGCGGACGCCGTTGACGACGAAGGTGAAGCCGGTGCCGTGGTCGTCGGCGCTCTGGTCGATCTCGACGGTACGGAAGCCCACGCGGCGCCGCCAGGTGTCCAGCTCTTCCGAGCCGTCGAGCAGCGTCAACTCGACGTCGTAAAGCGGCTGTTCGCCGTACCCGCGCGGCCACCAGAGGCGTACGTCCGGAACGTCCAGGACGAGGGTGGCCGCGTCGCCCTCCACGGAGGCGTGCACCTCCACGCCCGCCACCGAGGCCCGCGCCGTGAGCGGCCGTTCGGCGCCACGCCCGGTGCACTCGACCTCAACTCGCAAATCGACGCGCCCTGTTGAACCGTCGACCGTCACCAAGGGCCGTACCCGCGCGAGGCGGGCGGTCGACCAGCGCTCGATCCGGACCGGGCGCCACAGGCCCGCCGTCACGACGGTGGGTCCCCAGTCCCAGCCGAAGGAGCAGGCCATCTTGCGGATGTACTGGGACGGCGCCGGATAGACGTTGGGGCGCTCGCCGGTCAACTCCCTCACAGCGGCCGCCTCTTCGTAGGCGGAGGCGAAGTCCACCCGCAGTTCGCCGGAGCGGCCGGTGACGTCGAACCGGTACGAGCGGTGCATGTTGCGGGTGCGGGCGAGCGGCTCCCCGTCGACGGTGATGCGGGCCGCCGTGTCGATGCCGTCGAAGACCAGGTCCGTTCGTTCATGGGCGCCTTGAGTCGTCGGCAGAAGAGTCACGTATGTCCAGGAGCGCCGGCCCACCCACTCGACCTCGCGCTCGTTCGTGCCGAGGAACGGGTCCGGGATCAGGCCCGCGGCCAGGAGGTCGGTGTGGACACAGCCGGGGACACGGGCGGGGATCCCGGTCCCGTCGTGGTCGAGGCTCCAGTCCTCGCCGAGCTGGACGGCGTCCTTCATAGTGCGGCTCCCATCGGGCGTACATCAGGCCGGAGTTCGCGATCCGCGCCAACCTAACTCCGGTTGTGTGAACCGGTCTAGTCCCCTTCCCCTAGGGGGATCTGCTGGTTCACCGCGCCAAGGGGCTTTACCGGTTCACGGTTCGCTGCCATAGTGCCGTCAGCCGCTGGGCCTGAGCCGTCAAACCCTCGAAGGAGTGGGGCACATGAGGATGAAGCCGAGCAAGCCGTTGGGCGTCGCGCTGCTCGCCACCGCGATGCTGGCCGTCGCGGGGTGCAGTGGAGGAGGCACGGGCACGGGCGGGGAGGCGAAGGCGCCCACCGACCCCAAGGACGTGTCGGGCACCATCAAGGTCCTGACCCACCGCACCGATCTCGTGCAGAGCGGCGCGATGAAGAAGTACGCCGCCGAGTTCAACAAGACGTACCCCAAGGTGAAGGTCGAGTTCGAGGGCATCACCGACTACGAGGGCGAAGTCAAGATCCGCATGAACACCGAGAACTACGGTGACGTGCTGATGATCCCCGGCGTCATCGCCAAGAACGACTACCCGAAGTTCTTCGCCCCGCTCGGCGAGACCTCCGACCTGAAGAAGACGTACCGCTTCACCGGCAAGACGGACGTCCAGGGGAAGACGTACGGCATCGCCAGCTTCGGCACGGTCAACGGATTCCTCTACAACAAGGCCGTGTGGAAGAAGGCCGGCATCACCAAGTGGCCCACAACGCCGCAGGAGTTGCTCGACGACCTCAAGGCGGTCAAGGGGAAGACGGACTCGGTGCCGTACTACACGAACTTCAAGGACGGCTGGCCGCTCAGCAGTCCCTGGTCCAACTCCATCGGCTCGGTGAGCTGTGACGTGAAGGCCAACGACAAGCTCGCCACCGACAAGAAGCCGTGGGCCGAGGGCAGCGACCTCAACGTCATCGACACGCTCCTGTACGACATCGTCCACGACAAGTACGCGGAGCAGGACCCGACCACCACCAACTGGGAGAACTCCAAGAACCTGCTGGCCAAGGGGAAGATATCGAGCATGCTGCTCGGCTCCTGGGCCGTCACGCAGATGCGGGACGCCGCGAAGAAGGCGGGCGAGAACCCGGACGACATCGGGTTCATGCCGTTCCCCGTGCGGAAGGACGGGCAGTTCTGCGCCACCCTGCTCTCCGACTACCAGCAGGCCGTGAACATCCACTCCGAGCACAAGGCCGCCGCCCGTGCCTGGATCGACTGGTTCACCGAGAAGTCCGGCTACGCGGCCAAGGAGGGGGCCGTCTCCGCGCTGCGCTCCGCGCCGATGCCGGCCACGCTGAAGTCCTACGAGGACAACGATGTCAAGTACATCGAGCGCTCGGAGGCCAAGACCGCGCAGGTCAACGCCATCGACAACGCGGCGGAGATCGGGTTCAGCAAGCCGGACTACCGGCAGAAGCTCGTCGACATCGCGCGGGGGGCGCAGAAGGGATCGGTGGAGGGGTACTTCGCGGAGCTGGACAAGCGGTGGGCCGATGCGGCGGCCACGGCGGGTGGGTGACATGGTCTCCGACGCGAAGTCCACCGAGTTCGTGACGCCGCCCGGTCCGACGTCTCGGGGCTCTGCCCCGGACCCCGCTGCTCAATCGCCGCAGGGGCTTGAAATACTCACCCGGCTCACCCCCTGGCTGTTTCTGCTGGTGCCGCTCGGGTTGTTGATTACGTTCACGTATGTGCCGGTCGGGAACATGATCTATTACAGCCTCACCGACTGGGACGGCGTCAGCCCCGATCGCGACTTCACCGGGGTCGACAACTACACCCAACTCTTCACGCGGCCAGAGCTGTTCAGGGTGTTCTTCGTCAGCTTCTACTATCTGGCCGCGTCCGCCGTGCAGATCGTGATCGCGCTCTACTTCGCGACGGTGCTCAGCTTCGACCTGCGCTTCCGCAACCTCTTCAAGGGCATCCTGTTCTTCCCGTACCTGATCAACGGCGTCGCCATCGGCTTCGTCTTCCTGTACTTCTTCCAGGACGGCGGCACCCTCGACTCGGTCCTGTCGTGGTTCGGGGTCGGCGGCGACCACGCGTGGCTCGGTGACGCGGAGTCGGCGAACACCTCGCTCGCCGGGGTGTCCGTGTGGCGGTTCACCGGACTCAACTTCGTGCTGTTCCTCGGCGCGATCCAGTCGATCCCGGGGGAGCTGTACGAAGCCGCGCAGCTCGACGGCGCGAGTCGCTGGCAGCAGTTCCGGCACATCATCGCGCCGGGCATCAAGCCGGTGCTGAGCCTCAGCGTGATCCTCGCGGTCTCCGGTTCGCTCGCCGTGTTCGAGATCCCGTACATCATGACCGGCGGCGCGACCGGGACGTCGACCTTCGTCATCCAGACGGTGAAGCTCGCCTTCCAGTTCAACAAGACGGGGCTCGCCTCGGCCTGCGCCGTGGTGCTGCTCCTGATCATTCTGCTGATCACGTGGATCCAGCGCCGCCTGGTGCCCGACGAGAAGGTGGATCTCGTATGACCGTGCTCCCCGTACCGCAGGACAGGGCCGGCACCGCCCGCGGGCGGCCGCGCGTCGGCACGGCCCTCACGTATCTCTCGCTGGTCGTCGCCGCCCTCGTGGTCCTGCTGCCGCTCGCCGTCGTGTTCCTCACGTCGTTGAAGTCGTCGGGCGAACTCACCCGGGGCGGTGGGGCGTTCAGCCTCCCGGACAACTGGCTGAACCTCTCCAACTACGTCACGGCGTTCCGCGACGGCAAGATGCTCACGGCGTTCGGGAACACGGCGTTCATCCTGCTGTTCTCGATCACCGGCACCGTCCTCATCGGCTCGATGACGGCGTACGCCATCGACCGTTTCCGGTTCCGGCTGAAGAAGACGGTCATGGCGTTGTTTCTCTTCGCCACGCTCGTGCCGGGGGTGACGACGCAGGTCGCCACCTTCCAAGTGGTCAACAGCTTCGGCCTGTTCGACTCGCGGTGGGCGCCGGTCCTGCTCTACATGGGCACGGACATCGTCTCGATCTACATCTTCCTTCAGTTCATCAGGTCCATCCCGACCTCCCTCGACGAGGCCGCGAGGATCGACGGTGCCAACACCTTCACCATCTACTGGAAGATCATCCTGCCGCTGCTCAAGCCGGCCATCGCCACCGTCGTCATCGTCAAGGGCATCACGACGTACAACGACTTCTACATCCCGTTCCTCTACCTGCCGTCCGAGGAGCACGGCACGATCTCCACGGCCCTGTTCCGCTTCAAGGGGCCGTTCGGCGCGCACTGGGAGGACATCTCCGCCGGCGCCATCCTCGTGATCCTGCCGACGCTGCTCGTCTTCCTCTTCCTCCAGCGCTACATCTACAACGGCTTCGCGGCCGGTGCCACGAAATGACCGGCAGGACCGCACGACGCGTCACGATCACCGACGTCGCGGCCCGCGCCGGGGTGTCGCGGGGCGCCGTCTCCCTCGCGTACAACAACCGGCCCGGGGTCTCCGACGCCACGCGCGGCCGCATCATGGCGGCGGTCGCCGAGCTGGGCTGGTCGCCGACCCGGGCACCGGGCAAGCTGTCCGGGACGGAGACCGGCGCCGCGGACACCGTCGGCCTCGTCATCGCTCGCCCGGCACGGCAGCTCCAACTGGAGCCGTTCTACGTGGAGTTCATCTCCGGCGCCGAATCGGTCCTTGAGGAGCACGGCTGCTCGCTCCTCCTCCACCTCGTGCGGGACACCGCCCGGGAGATCGCCGTGCACCGGCAGTGGTGGCGCTCCCGCCGGATCGCCGGATCCATCCTGGTCGACCTCCAGCACGACGACCCCCGGATCAGCGCTCTGCGGGCCATCGGACTCCCGGCCGTCGCGGTCGGCCATCCGTCCCTGACCGGCGGCTACACCTCCGTGTGGACGGACGACGAGACCGCCGTGCGCGAGGCGGTACGCCATCTCGCCGCGCTCGGGCACCGGCGGATCGCCCGGGTCGGCGGCCACCCGGCGCTCGGCCACACCATCCTGCGCACCACCGCGCTGAACCGTGCCGTCGCCGACCTCGGCCTCGAACCGGCCCGCAGCATCACCACCGACTTCTCCGGCGAGCAGGGCGCCCGCGCCACCCGCGGGCTGCTCTCCTCGGCGCGGCCGCCCACGGCGATCGTCTACGACAACGACATCATGGCGGTCGCGGGCCTCGCGGCGGCCGCCGAACTGGGCCTGAACGTCCCGGAGGACGTCAGCCTCATCGCCTGGGACGACTCCCAGCTGTGCCGGCTCACGCACCCGGACCTGTCCGCCATGAGCCACGACGTCTTCGCCTTCGGCGCCGATGTCACCCGCCGCCTCTTCGATGTCGTCCACCGCCGCAACCCTTCGTCGGAGCCGGTCGCGCCGCCCGTCCTCGTGCCCCGCGGCAGCAGCGCGCCGCCGCGGGGCACGGGTTCGGTCCCGGGGGTCAGAGCGTGAGCTCGCCCTGGTTCAGGACGCGGGGGTGGAAGTACGTCGACTGGATCTCGGCGTTGGTGTTGTTCCCGCGCAGCTGCTCGGACCACAGCATGAACCAGGCCCACTGCGGCTGGCTCGACAGCAGCGCAGCGTTCGGCATCTTGCCCATTTCCGCGATGGCCATGGGCTTGGTGCCGGCGATGCTCCGCATCTGCTGATAGTCGGCGGAACTCGGGTAATTCTTGTACCAGGCGTCGAGGGACACGACATCGACATACTGGCTGCCTGGGTAGTAACGGCTCCAGCCGCCCGCCGGATTGTCCTGCACGTTCCACACCCAGATCAGATTGTCGAGGCCCTTGGTGTTGGCCAGATAGTCGTGCGTGATCTGGTACAGGCGTGCGCTGCCGTTCGCGCCCGGCCGATTGCCCCACCAGTTCCACGACTCGTTCATTTCGTGGAGCGGACGGAAGAGGGCGGGCACTCCCGCGTCCTTCAACTGCTTGAGATACGGCACGACTTCGTCGAGCCGCTTCTTCCACGCCGTGTTCAGCGCGCTGCCGTCGGTGACGAGCTGGGAGAACTGCGCATCCGAGATGTTCGACTTCACGCCACCTTCGAAAGCGCAGCTGCTGCCTCCGGTCGGCGGGCAGACATGCCAGGTCAGGCTGACGAGCGACCCGTTCTTCCACTCCGTCTTCGCCTGGTCGATCACCCGCTGCCGGTTCGCCACGTCGGTGGCGTTGAACATCAGGTCGCCGCCCCACAAGCCGGGGTACTGGCCGGTGATGTCCTTGACCTGTTGCGTGTACTGGCCGGGGGCGGTGGCGGGCTCCTTGTTGTGCTGGCCGGAAACGATGTGATTCCCGGAAACGGACCGTAAGTAATTCAGCACGGTCTGTTTGGAACTCGGCGGGAACGCCTGCGCGGATTCGGAGGCGGGCCAGGCGAAGAGGCCGGCCGCGATGGCCGCGGACGCCGCCAGGAAGGCGACTCCGTGTTTGATTCTTTTCATGGGTGTCCCAGCTCTCGGGAATGAGCGGAATGCTTGTCGCCAAGACGGTGGCGGTAATTCCGTCGGGCGTCAATGGGTTCCGTGGATTCCCGGGAGCTGTGGACCGCATTGTTTACTGAACGTTTTGTAAACGCCGTCACGGGGACGGCGGTTCAGCGCACCGGCGCCCCGGGGCCCAGCGGAATCCCCAGCGCCCACCACGCGAGGAACAGCAGTGTCCACGCCGCCGTCATCGCGATCGCCAGCGGCAGCGTGTACGCGGCGAGCGTGCCGATGCCCGCGTCCTTGCGGTAGCGCTGGAGGAAGCCGAGGGCCATCACGAAGTACGGGCTCATCGGCGTGATCGCGGTCGACCCGGAGTCGGCGATGCGGAACAGGGCCTGCGTCGTCTCGGCCGGCACGTGCGCCAGCATCAGCATCGGTACGAGGACGGGCGCGGCCAGTGCCCACATCGCGGAGCCGCTGGTCACCATGACGTTGACGACGGTCAGCAGAAGCAGGATCAGCAGGAAGACGACGACGATCGGCATCCCGCTGTGTTCGAGCAGCTCCGCCGCCCGCACCGCGAGGACGTCACCGATGTGCGTCCAGTCGAAGTAGGCGAGGAACTGGGCGATCGCGAAGAACAGCACGAGCACCGGCGCCATCTGCTTCACGCCCGCCGCCATCAGCTTCGGTACGTCGCCGGGCTTCGCGATCGACCCCGAGCGGGCTCCGTACACGATGCCGGTGAGCGCGAACAGGACGGCCACGACCGCCGCGATGCCGTCGATGAACGGCGACTCGACGATGCTGCCGCCGGCCCCGCGCAGCGGGGAGGACGTGGGCGCGAGTGCCGCTACGACCAGCACCAGGCCGCCGCCGAGCGCGAGCAGTGCCCGCCGCAGCGCGGACCGTTCGCGGACGCTGAGGTCCAGCGTGCCCAGGTCCTCGACGTCGGCGTCGGGATCCGGGTCGAGATCGGGCCGCTTGGCCAGCACCCAGCGCGTGACCAGCGTGATGACGGTCGCGAGGAGCAGCGAACTGGCGATGTTGAAGAACCAGTTGGACAGCGGCGAGACATACGCGTCGTCGCCGCCCGCGATCTTCGCGGCGGCCGTCGTGATGCCCGCGAAGATCGCGTCGTTCGGTGTGGGCACCGGGCTCGCGTCGTAGCCGGAGGCGATCGACGTGTACGCCACGACGATGCCGAGGATCGGGGAGCGGCCCACGGCACGGAAGGCGAGCCCGCCGAGCGGCACCAGGATGATGTACGCGGCGGCCGACGCGACGTGCGCCACCGTCCCGGCGAACGCGACGGCGAACACCACCCACGACGCGGGCACCCGCGCGACCCCGACCTTCATCGCGGCGGACAGGAACCCGCTGCGCTCGGCGACGGCGACGCCCATGATGACGACCACGATCGTCGCCATCGGCGGGAACTCGGCGAAGTTCGACACCATCGTCGACACCGCCATGGCGAGCCCGTCGCCGCTGAGCAGGTTCTGCACGGCGACCGTCTTGTGGTCGGCGGGCGACACCACGGACACGTCGAGCCCGGCGAGCACGGCGCTGACGACGGCGAGCACCGCCGACAGGATCCAGAACAGCCAGAACGGGTGCGGCAGCGCGTTCCCCGCCCGCTCGACGACACCGAGGGCGCGGATGACGAGGGGCAGCCGTGCCGCCTCGGCGCCCGAGGAGGATGGGGCCTCTCTCTGTACGGTCATGATGGCGGCTCCGAACTAGTGCGGCGCGGACGGGAGTTGGTGGTTGCCGAAGAACGCCCACATCACCTTGTGGGCCTGGATCGTTTGTGTGGTGTAGCCGCCGCCGCTGTACCCGTCGGCGCCCGGCCAGGTGTGTCCGCCGTCGGTGACCGCGACGTGCGCCACCTCCGCGCCGCCCGCGCAGCCGGTCCACCGCGACGTCGTGATGTCGGGCTCGGTGACCTCGTCGGGCGTCCGGGTGCGGCAGCCGTCCCGGTCGGCCCACTCGCGCACCCAGTCCTGGATCGCGGGCAGCCCCCGGTCGGTGTCACCCGCGTACGGGATGGTGGTGTCGCCGGTGCCGTGGAAGTCGAGCACCGGCATCGGGCGCTTCGGGTCGCAGCCGCCCTCGCGGGTGCCGGGGTAGAAGGCCCCGGCGACCGGTGCCACGGCAGCGAAGCGGTCGGACATCCGGCACGCGAGCAGGCCGGTGAACCCGGCGCCGTTCGACTTGCCGGTGGCGTACACCCGCCGCTCGTTCACGCAGAGCGAGCCTTCGAGGGAGTCGAGGAGATCCCCGGTGAACGCGACGTCGTCCACACCGGCCGCCGCGTACGGTGCGCCCTGCCAGGCCTGCCGCTCCCCGTCGCCGGTGCCGACGACGCCGTTCGGGTAGGCGACGATCGCGGGCAGCGTGGACAGGCGCGAGAACGCCTCCGTTCCGGGACCGGTGTTGCCGCGCCCGTGGTAGGCAACGATCAGCGGCCAACTGCGGTCCGGCGTATACCCGTCGGGGAGGTGAAGCTGGTACGTGCGCTCCCGGCCGCCGCTGGTCATGGTGTGCAGGGTGCTGGTGCCGGGCGGTTGCGGGGCGGGGGCGTCGCAGCCGCCGGAACGGGGAGAGGCGGGGGTCGGGGTGTGGGCTTGGGCGGGGGCGAACGGTACGGCGACGAGCGCGGCGGCCAGTACGCAGGCACGCCGAAGTAGACCCTTCATTGCGGCTCCTAAATGAGGGTTGCTCAGGGGGACGGGACGGGGTTCGGGTTGCGGCTTACAGGTCGAGCCATCCTTCGACGAACGCGGACACGCGGTCGACGGCGGCGTCCACGATGCCCCGACCGTCCTCGGCGGTGACCGACGTCGGGTCGCCGAGCACCCCGTTGGCGCTCAGCTCGTCGTACGGCAGGGTCAGTGTCGGCTGCGAGAAGGTGCGGGCGAGGCGGGCCTGCGGTGTGAGTCCTTCGATGGCGAAGGACCCCGGCTTCAGACGGTCCTGGTGCACCAAGCCCGGTGCCAGATGCAGCATTTGGGCGGTCTCCGCCTCCCCGCTGTGCCCGCTGACCTCGCTCACGTCCATCTCCGCGATCACGCCGGACGCGAGTGACGTGACCGGCGTCCAGGCGAACCGCACGTCCGGGTGGGACACGAGCAGGTCCTGCGCCACCGTGGTGAGCGTCGCGTTGTTGCCGCCGTGCCCGGTGAGCACCAGGAACCGCCGCCAGCCGTGCCGCCGCAGGCTCTCCACGTACTCGCGCACGACGGCGGCGAACGTGGTCGTCGTCAGCGTCACCGTCCCCGCGAACGCCATGTGGTGCGGCGAGACGCCGACCGGGAGCGGCGGGCCGATCACCACGCGGCCGGCGAGCCGGGCTCCGACGAGGTCGGCGATCCGCTCGGCGCGGATGGTGTCCGTGGCGATCGGCATACCGGGGCCGTGCTGCTCGTAGGCGCCGGCGGGGATGATGACGACGGGGGCGCGGGTGACGGCCTCGGCCGCCTCCTCCGTGGTCAACTCGGCGAGCCGCAGCGGCTCTTCGGTGCTCACGCGAGCTCACCTCCGTCGGGGAACTCGGCGCCGAGCACGGCGTCCCGGATCGCGGTCAGGTGCTCGCGAGTGATCCGCTCGGCCGCCGCCGCGTCGCCATCGCGTACCGCCTCGACGATCTGGAGGTGCTCGGCGTGGTCGCGCTCGCGGTCGTTGTAGCGGTGCCGGATCTCGACCTGGTCGCGGGCGCGGACCTGGAGCAGCGCCTCGACGGTCTCCTTCAGGAGCGCGTTGCCGCTGGCCGTCGCGAGCGCCACGTGGAAGTGCACGGAGCGGCGCAGCGACTCCTCGGGCGGGAACAGGGCGTTGGCCGCCGCGTGCTCCAACTGCTCGACGCCTTGCGGAAGTCGGATGCGGGCCGCCTCGGCCGCCACCGCCGGTTCGACGACGAGACGTGCCTCGACGAGTTCGAGCACGGATCGCCGCGAGGTGCGCGGCCGGTGCGGATTGGCGAGCAGCCGCCGCTCCACGCCGGGCCCGACGTACGTACCCGAACCGTGCCGGAACTCCACGACCTGCATGGCCTCCAGGCGCCGCAGCGCCTCCCGCACGGTCGGCGTCGTCACCTCGAACCGCTTGGCCAGCTCGCGCGAGGAGGCCAGGGCGTCGCCGGGGGAGAGCCGTTCGGTACGGATGATCTCGACTATGTCGTCCGCGAGGCGCTCGGACAGCGAGGGTTGGTCGGCGTAACTCATAAAGTGAATAGATCACTTGGTCAGTGGGGGTGTCAACGGTCGTGCACGGCACCGATTTCTGTTCCGGGGTAGTTGGTCATGGCGTCCATGCTGGTCTCGGGGGTGCGGGCGCGGGCAGTGGTGGCCGGTGGAACTCCGGGGTCACCGGCCGGTGGACCCCGTGCCGGTCCACGACTCGGACGCCCGCCCGGATAAATGCTGTTTACAGCTACTCTCCATCCGTCGTACGACGAGGCTGGAGGCGCCATGAACGGGACGGACGGGAACCGGGGCGAGGGCCGTGCCGTGGCCGCACTCGACGGCGTGAGCATGCGCCGCTACACGACCGGCCAGGTCATCCTCGACGAGATCGACTGGACCGTACGGTCCGGCGAGCACTGGGCGCTGCTCGGGCCGAACGGCGCGGGCAAGACCAGCATCCTGCGGCTCGTCGGCGCCACGAACCACCCCACCACCGGCACCGTCGAGGTCCTCGGCCACCGGCTCGGCCGCGTCGACGTCCGCGAGCTGCGCGCCCTCATCGGCCACGTCTCCACCTCGCAGCGCGTCCCCCAGGATCTGCCAGGCCACACCGTCGTCCTCACCGGACACAGCGGCACCGTCCAGCCGCTGTGGAAGGCGTACGACGACGAGGCCCGCGAGCGCGCCCACGCGCTGCTCGCCGAACTCCAGATCAAGGAACTCGCCGACCGCCCCTACGGCGTCTGTTCCGGCGGTCAGCGGGCCCGCCTCCTCATCGCCCGCGCCCTCATGGCGGACCCGGCGCTGCTCCTGCTCGACGAGCCGTTCAACGCGCTCGACCTGCCCTCGCGCGAGGACCTCATCGACACCATGCGTCAACTCGCCGCCGGACGGCCCGAGTTGGCGACCGTCACCGTCACCCACCACCTGGAAGAACTCTCCCCGGCCATCAGCCACGCCCTCCTGCTGCGCGAGGGCCGCGTCCTCGCCAGCGGCGCCGTGGACACCGTCCTGACGCAGGACCTGATGACGTCCTGCTTCGGCCGTCCGATCGAGGTCACGCGGCACGCGGGCCGCTGGCTCGCGCGCTCCGCCGACCAGGTGTGACCGGACGCACGGGCTCCGGACCGTGTCGGTGTTGGGCCGAACGGGTTACATCGCGTAAGAATTGGGCGGTGCAGACACAAGTGCGAGCCCAAACGGGGTGGGGGAACTGAACAGCCACGACGTCACCGACGAACAGTGGGAAGGGCTCGCCCAGGTCGTGCCGCTGCGCAGCCGCAACGAGTGGCCGTCAGCCGTCGACCACCGGGCGATGCCCGAGGCGGAGACCGAACCTCGGCGCCGCTTCGTGGTCCTGCGCGTCAACGTCTTCGGCGACGCGCGCGAGGTCGCCGAGACCGTCATGTCCGGCATACCGGTGCTGCTCGACCTGACCGGCGCCGAGACCGAAGTGGCCAAGCGGGTTCTGGACTTCAGCAGCGGCGTCGTCATGGGCCTCGGCTGCGGCATGCACCGCGTCGACCGCAACGTCTTCCTCCTGGCCCCTCCCGGTACCGAGGTCCAAGGGCTTGTGCAGGGCGCGGTCTCGTGATCGCACCCCGGTCGGCCCGGGTGGACGTCCGGGCAAGCCCGAGGGGCATAGTCCCCCGATCGTAGGAAGGGCGTTCCGCGCAAACGGTTCTGCGCTTCTGACCCGCCTACGTTCGTCCCATGACCGTGCTCCGCCGGGGCTCGGCCCCGACCCCCGGCGCGTCCCCCGACCGCCCGCGTGTGACCCGGCTCAGGCTCGCCGCCTTCGCCCGCCATCGCGGCACCACCGTCCACCTCGGCCCGTTCACCGCCGTGTCGGGCCCCAGCGGCAGCGGAAAGACCAGCCTGCTGCGCGCCTTCGCGGCGCTCGCGGGACTCGGCGGCGGAGCACACCTCGCGGACGTGTTCCCCGACCCCCGCGCCTACGTTCCCGAACGCGCACGGCCCGACGCCGAACGACGGCGCGGACTCCACCTCGGCTGCACCGTCGAGGGCCCGGTCGGACCCGTACGCCTCGACCTCGCCGTCCAGGTCGAACCCGAACTCCGCGTCGTCGGCGAACGACTGACCGGGCCCGACATCACCTATCTGGAGACCGCCCTGCGCGACCCCGGCCGGCGCGACGTCCAGGCCGCCTGGCACACCGCGGGCTCCGTGCCCGTGACCCGCGGACCGCTCCCCGACGACCTGCTCGGCACCGCGATGCTCCCGCTGCGCGTCGCCGGCCGCACCGAAGGGCAGCGCAAGGTCCTCGCCGCGGCCGAACAGGTCGTCGTCGGCCTGCGCTCCACCTTCGCCTGCGACCCCGACCCCGCGCGGATGCGCACCCCGGCCCCCGCGGCGGCCGACCGGCTGCACGGCGGCTGTGACAACCTCGCCGCGGTGCTGCGCCGCACCGGAGCCGAGTGCGCCACCAGGCACGCGCTGTTCGTCGCGGCGGCCCGCGCGGGGCTCGTGGGACCGGTGACCGACGTACGCGCCGTGGCCGCGCCCAACGGGGCCGTGCGCGCCGTCGTCGACCGCGGCGGCGGGGTGACCAGCCCCGTCGAGAGGCTCGCCGACGGGGAGTTGAGGTACCTCGCGCTCGCGCTCGTCCTGCTCACCGGGCCCCGCGTGCTCGCCGTCGACGCGGCGGCGGAGGTCCCGGAGGCGTACCAGAGCCTGACCGTCCTCGCGGACGGCTTCGACCGGGGCCTCGACCGCACCCAGTGCGCCGAACTCACCGCGCTGGCCGCCCGGATGTGCGCCCGCGGGCACATCCGGCTCGTCGCCGCGGTGGGCGAGGGCTCCGAGGCGGAGCGGGGAGCGCGGGCGGAGGGTGCGGCGATGGTAGACCTGGGGCGATGAACGAGGAACGCGCAGAGGACCAGGTACATGAAGAACACCGTCCGCTCGACGTGGCGAGCCTCCAGGCGCGCCTCGCCCGGTTCGCGGTCGCCCGCGACTGGCAGCCCTTCCACACACCGAAGAACCTCGCGGCCGCGCTGAGCGTCGAGGCGTCCGAACTGGTCGAGATCTTCCAGTGGTTGACCCCCGAGCAGTCGGCCCGCGTGATGGAGGAACCGGAATCGGCCCACCGGGTCGAGGACGAGGTCGCCGACGTCCTCGCGTATCTCCTGCAACTCTGCGAGGTCCTGGGCGTCGACGCGCTGGCCGCGCTGTCGGCCAAGATCGACCGCAATGAGCGGCGGTTCCCGGCGCGGGGCGAGGGGGCCGGATAAGAGCCGGGGGAGCCGGACAGGGCGGGTGGTGGCGGGGCTCCGTTAACTGCCCACCGGATCAACGAATGTCACTCTCCGGAGTCGTTGACTTATCCACATTCGGCCGTGTGTCCACAGATTTCGGGCTTCCCCTGGCTTTTCGCCGCTCATGCCTTCACTCTGGGTAGTGGACGAAGGAGTTCGGGCGGGAGACGGACGGGGACGCGATGGATGCGGTACGGCTCATCGGGGTCGGCCGACGGGCCCTGGCGCAGAGTCAGGACCCGCGGGACATCATGAGGGAGGCATGGCAGGCACAGGCGTTGGCGCAGGCGATGGGGAGCCGCCTCGCGATGCAGGGGCCACCGGAATTGCGGGGCGAGGCGCTGGGGCTGGGTGAAGCAGGGGCGCGAGGCAGCGGCGGATCGGCGACACCGGTCGTGGGAGCCGGGGGGATACGGGCGGCGCAGCTGACCGAACTGGGCGATGTGCACCGGGCGTTGATGGACCTCGGGGCGCTCCTCGGTGACGTGGGCATCGCGCTCGTCGCGGTGGCGAGCGAGTCGTCCGAGGAGGGAGCCTACTGGCAGTGCATGGAGGCGATCGACGCGGCGGACGAATCGCGGGACAGAATCCTCGAGATACTGCGGCGGCTCCCGGAGGGCTGCCGTGCGCTGCCCCTCGCCGGCCGGGAGCCCACGCCGGAGCCGGACTCGGACTCGGCGGCGTGAGACCGGCGGGCGCGGAGCCGGCCCGGGGTGGTTCCGCGGGCGTCTGACGCGGTGGGCGTCCCGCTCAGCCGTCCTCACCGGTCGGCGGCGACGTCCTGGGCGGCTGCTGGAGGTCGGCGTCGAGCTGGGTCAGGTCGGCGTTGAGCGCGGCCATCAGCTCTTCCATCTGCTGCAACAGACCCTTGGGCGCGCCTTCCTGCTCCGGCGGGGACGTGTCGGGCACGGCCTCATCGGGCACGGCTTCCTGGGACATGGCGGCCTCCTCGGCCCTCGCCCTCCGGAGGCGGAGGGGAGTTGACGCAATCGTGACGCCCGGCAGCGACCGCCGGCGCGGGTGCCGGGCGGTCCGGCTCCGCCCGAGTCAACGATCACGACCGGGGCCGGGTCACTGCACACGCCCGCCACCACGCACCGGGTTGACGCGATTTCACCCGACCGTGGAGCCGGGGCCGAGAGGGGGCCGCTCCGCCGCGGCTCAGCTCAGCTGTGGGGCCACCTCGGAGGCGATCAGGTCCAGGTGGTCCAGGTCGTCGAGGTCGAGCATCTGGAGGTACATCCGTTGGGAGCCCACGGCTTGGTAGGCGGCGAGGCGTTCGACGACCTCGGCGGGGGAGCCGGCGAGGCCGTTGGCCTTGAGTTCGTCGACGTCGCGGCCGATGGCGTCGGCGCGGCGCTTGACCTCGGCGTCGGTGCGGCCGACGCAGGCGATGAGGGCGTTGGAGTAGGTGAGCGCGTCCTGGGCGCGGCCGTGCTCGCCGGCCGCGGCCTTCACCCGCTTGAACTGCTGCTCGGTGTCCGCGATGGAGGCGAAGGGGATGTTGAACTCGGTGGCGTACTTCGCGGCGAGGGCCGGGGTCTTCTTGGCGCCGTGGCCGCCGACGAGGATCGGGACGCGCGGCTGGGTGGGCTTGGGCAGGGCCGGGGAGTCCTTCAACTGGTAGAAGGTCCCGTCGTAGTTGAAGCGCTGCCCGACCGGCGTCTCCCACAGGCCCGTCACGATGGCGAGCTGCTCCTCCAGTCGCCCGAACTTCTCCTTCGGGAACGGGATGCCGTACGCGGAGTGCTCCTCCTCGTACCAGCCGGAGCCGAGCCCCAGTTCGACGCGGCCGCCGGACATCTGGTCGACCTGAGCGACCTGGATGGCGAGGACGCCGGGAAGGCGGAAGGTGCCCGCGGTCATCAGCGTGCCGAGGCGGATCGTGCTCGTCTCGCGGGCGAGCCCGGCGAGCGTCGTCCAGGCGTCCGTGGGCCCCGGCAGACCGTCGACGGATCCCATGTGGAGGTAGTGGTCCGAGCGGAAGAAGGCTCCGTAGTTCAAGTCCTCGGCGGCCTTGGCGACGCGGAGCAGCGTCTCGTAGGTAGCACCCTGCTGCGGTTCGGTGAATACGCGAAGATCCATACACCCATCATGCAGGTCAGGGGCGCGCGCTTCGATGATGCGGGCGCCGTCGTGCGGGCGAAAACCCATGGTGGGGAGCGTGGGCCCGGAGCCATACTCGGCCGTGTGTTTCTGACGATCTCGACCACTGGCAATGCCGCGAATCCGGCCACCGACCTGGGCTTTCTGCTGCACAAGCATCCGGCGAACGCCCAGTCGTTCAGCACGGCGCACGGCACCGCGCACGTCCTCTACCCCGAGGCCGGCGACGAGCGGTGCACGGCCGCGCTGCTCCTTGAGGTGGATCCCGTGGCGCTGGCCCGGCGGGGCAGGGGCAAGGGGCGGGGCGGCGCACCCGGCGCGGCGCTCGCGCAGTACGTGAACGACCGGCCCTACGCCGCGTCGTCGCTGCTCGCCGTCGCGTTGAGCAACGTCTTCTCCAGCGCGCTGCGCGGCGTGTGCAAGGCCCGCCCGGAGCGCGCGGAGCAGGCGCTGCCGTTGCGCGTCGAGGTGCCCGCGCTGCCCGCGCGCGGCGGCGCCGACCTCGTACGGAAGCTGTTCGAGCCGCTCGGTTGGGCGGTCGAGGCGACGGCGGTCCCGCTGGACGAGCGGTTCCCCGAGTGGGGCGACTCGCGGTACGTGCGGCTCGTCCTGGAGGGCGAGTTGCGGCTCGCGCACGCGCTGCGGCACCTGTACGTGCTGCTGCCGGTGCTCGACGACGCCAAGCACTACTGGGTCTCGGCCGACGAGGTGGACAAGCTGCTGCGCGCGGGGGACGGCTGGCTGGCCGGGCACCCGGAGCAGAAGCTGATCGTCGGCCGGTATCTGTCGCGGCGCTGGTCGCTGACCCGGCAGGCCATGGAGCGCCTGGAGCTGGTGCGGCTCGCGGACGCCGACGACACGGACGTCGACGAGATCGACAACGCCGTGGACGAGGAGAGCGACACCGAGGAGCGCCCGGTGCCGCTCGCGGTGCGGCGCAGGGAGGCGATCCTCGACGCGCTGCGCGGATCCGGGGCCGCCCGGGTGCTCGATCTGGGCTGCGGGCAGGGCCAGTTGGTGGGCGAGCTGCTCAAGGACGTGCGGTTCACCGAGATCGTGGGTGTGGACGTTTCCGTACGGGCGCTCGGCATCGCCTCCCGGCGGCTCAAGCTGGACCGGATGGGGGAGCGGCAGGCCGCGCGCGTACGCCTCGTACAGGGCTCGCTCGCGTACACCGACAAGCGGCTCAAGGGGTACGACGCCGCGGTGCTCAGCGAGGTGATCGAGCACCTCGACCTGCCGCGGCTGCCCGCGCTCGAGTACGCGGTGTTCGGTTCGGCGCGGCCCCGTACGGTCGTCGTGACCACGCCGAACGTCGAGTACAACGTCCGCTGGGAGTCCCTGCCCGCCGGGCACGTCCGGCACGGCGACCACCGGTTCGAGTGGACCCGGGCCGAGTTCCGCGAGTGGGCGGAGCGGGTCGCGGCGCGGCACGGATACGCGGTGCGGTACGTGCCGGTGGGGCCGGACGACCCGGAGGTGGGCCCGCCGACGCAGATGGCGGTGTTCACGACGGCCGGGACCACGACGAAGAGCGAGAACGAGAACGAGAACGAGAAGGGGGCGACAGCCGCATGAGCACCGCAAGCACCATAGGCACCACCGACACCGCAGGGCGCGTGCTGCCCGTCACCGATCTCTCGCTCGTCGTGCTGGTCGGCGCGTCCGGTTCCGGCAAGTCGACCTTCGCGCGTGCCCACTTCAAACCCACCGAAGTGCTCTCCAGCGACTTCTGCCGCGGACTCGTGGCCGACGACGAGAACGACCAGGGCGCCAGCCGCGACGCCTTCGACGTGCTGCACTACATCGCGGGCAAGCGGCTCGCGGCCGGGCGCCTGACCGTGGTCGACGCGACCAACGTGCAGCAGGAGTCCCGCCGCCAACTCGTCGAGCTGGCGCGGAAGTACGACGTGCTGCCCATCGCCATCGTGCTCGACGTGCCGGAGGACGTGTGCGCCGCGCGCAACGCCGGGCGCACCGACCGCGCCGACATGCCGCGCCGCGTCATCAGCCGGCACACCCGTGAACTGCGGCGCTCCCTCAAGCACCTGGAACGCGAGGGCTTCCGCAAGGTACACGTCCTGCGGGGCGCCGCGGAGGTCGAGGGTGCGGGCGTCGTGCGCGAGAAGCGGTTCAACGACCTGACGCACCTCACCGGACCGTTCGACATCATCGGCGACATCCACGGGTGCGCGAGCGAACTCGACACGCTTCTGGGCAAGTTGGGCTATGTGGACGGGGCGCACCCCGAGGGGCGGACCGCCGTCTTCGTCGGTGACCTCGTCGACCGCGGCCCGGACACGCCCGGCGTGCTGCGTCGCGTGATGGGCATGGTGAAGGCCGGTACGGCGCTGTGCGTGCCCGGCAACCACGAGAACAAGCTGGGCCGTTGGATGAAGGGGCGCAGCGTGCGGCACACGCACGGCCTCGCCGAGACGGTCGAGCAGCTGGGCGGGGAGAGCGAGGAGTTCCGCGCGGAGGTGCGCGCGTTCGTCGACGGGCTGGTCAGCCACTACGTGCTCGACGGCGGGAAACTCGTCGTGTGCCACGCCGGGCTGCCCGAGAAGTACCACGGCCGCACGTCGGGCCGGGTCCGCTCGCACGCGCTGTACGGGGACACGACCGGCGAGACCGACGAGTTCGGCCTTCCGGTGCGCTATCCGTGGGCGGAGGAGTACCGGGGCCAGGCGGCGGTGGTCTACGGCCACACCCCGGTGCCGAGTGCAACGTGGCTGAACAACACCATCTGCCTCGACACCGGCGCCGTGTTCGGCGGGAAGCTCACCGCGCTGCGCTGGCCGGAGCGCGAGCTGGTCGATGTACCGGCCGAGCGGGTCTGGTACGAACCGGCCAGGCCGCTGGCGACCGAGGCGCCGGGCGGGCACGAGGGGCGGCCGCTGGACCTCGCGGATGTGCAGGGCCGCCGGAGCGTGGAGACCCGGCACACCGGGCGTGTCACTGTGCGCGAGGAGAACGCGGCTGCGGCCCTGGAGGTCATGAGCCGGTTCGCGGTCGACCCGCGGCTCGTGCCGTATCTGCCGCCGACGATGGCGCCGACTGCCACGTCGTCGCAGGACGGGTACCTAGAACACCCGGAGGAGGCGTTCGCCCAGTACGCCGCCGACGGCGTGGAGCGGGTCGTGTGCGAGGAGAAGCACATGGGCTCGCGGGCCGTGGTGCTGGTGTGCCGGGACGCGGAGGCGGCGCGGGAGCGGTTCGGCGTCGGTGACGAGGGCGGCGGGCCGGTCACCGGTTCGGTCTACACGCGCACCGGGCGGCCGTTCTTCGACGACCTGGCTACCACCGAGGCGGTCCTCGGGCGGGTGCGGGACGCCGTCACCGCCGCCGGTCTCTGGGAGGAGCTCGACACCGACTGGGTGCTGTTCGACGCGGAGTTGATGCCGTGGTCGCTCAAGGCGTCCGGGCTGCTGCGCGCGCAGTACGCGGCGGTGGGCGCGGCGTCCGGCGCCGCGTTCCCGAGCGCGCTCGGGGCGCTGGAGGCGGCGGCCGACCGGGGCGTCGACGTGGGCGAGCTGCTGGAGCGGCAGCGCGGCCGGGCGGCCGACGCCGCGGCGTTCACGGACGCGTACCGGCGCTACTGCTGGAGCACCGACGGCCTCGACGGGGTGCGGCTCGCGCCGTTCCAGATCCTGGCCGCCCGGGGGCGCTCGCTCGCCGGGCTGCCGCACGACGAGCAGCTCGCGCTCATCGACCGGGTCGTCGGGCACGACACGACCGGACTGCTCCGGACGACGCGGCGGCTGTACGTCGACACGGGTGACGCGGCGTCCGTGCGGGCCGGGGTCGACTGGTGGCTGGAGATGACCGGGCGGGGCGGCGAGGGCATGGTCGTCAAGCCGGTCGGGGCGCTGGTGCGGGACGCGAAGGGGCGGCTCGTGCAGCCGGGGGTGAAGTGCCGTGGGCGCGAGTACCTCCGGATCGTGTACGGGCCGGAGTACACGCGGCCGGAGAATCTGGCGAAGCTGCGGCAGCGGTTTCTCGGGCACAAGCGGTCGTTGGCGATCCGGGAGTACGGGTTGGGCCTGGAGGCGTTGGATCGGCTGGCGGAGGGGGAGCCGTTGTGGCGGGTGCACGAGGCGGTGTTCGCGGTCCTGGCGCTCGAGTCGGAGCCGGTCGACCCTCGGCTCTGACGTCCTGGCCCGGTCGTCCGGGGGAACGGCCTCGGGGCTCCGCCCCGCACCCCGCTGCTCAATCGCCGCAGGGGCTTGATTGGCTTGATTGGCTCGAGCGGTCGGTGGGACTTGAGGTAAATCAAGCCCCTCCGGCGATTGAGGAGCGGGGTCTGGGGCGGAGCCCCAGGGCGCAACCACGGGCGGCCGGGGTAAGGATGGCCCCATGGGATTCCACGTCGACTCCGAGGCCGGCCGCCTGCGCCGAGTGATTCTGCACAGGCCCGATCTCGAACTGAAGCGGCTCACGCCCAGCAATAAGGACCAGTTGCTCTTCGACGACGTGCTGTGGGTGCGCCGGGCCCGGCAGGAGCACGACGGGTTCGCCGACGTGCTGCGCGACCGGGGCGTCAGTGTGCACCTCTTCGGGGACCTGCTCACCGAGGCCCTCGACGTCGACGCCGCCCGCGGCCTCGTCCTGGACCGCGTCTTCGACGAGAAGGAGTACGGCCCGCTGGCCACGGGCCACCTGCGGGACGCCTTCGCGGCGATGCCGTCCGCGGAGCTCGCCGAGGCCCTCATCGGCGGGATGACCAAGCGGGAGTTCCTCGACGCGCACCCGGAGCCGACCTCCGTGCGCTTCCACGTCATGGAGCTCGACGACTTCCTGCTCGGCCCGCTGCCCAACCACCTGTTCACCCGCGACACCTCGGCGTGGATCTACGACGGCGTGTCCATCAACGCGATGCGCTGGCCCGCCCGGCAGCGCGAGACCGTCCACTTCGAGGCGATCTACCGGCACCACCCGCTGTTCCGCGACGCCGACGACTTCCATGTGTGGTCCGAGGGGCAGGCCGACTACCCGTCGACCATCGAGGGCGGCGACGTCCTCGTCATCGGGCAGGGCGCCGTCCTCATCGGGATGAGTGAGCGGACCACGCCGCAGGCCGTGGAGATGCTCGCGCACAAGCTGTTCGCGGCGGGTTCGGCGCGCACCATCGTCGCCCTCGACATGCCGAAGAGACGCGCTTTCATGCACCTCGACACGGTCATGACGATGGTCGACGGCGACACGTTCACGCAGTACGCGGGGCTCGGCATGCTGCGCTCGTACACCATCGAACCGGGCTCGTCCGGCGCCGAGTTGAAGGTCACCGACCATCCGCCCGAGCACATGCACCGCGCCATCGCCGCCGCACTCGGACTCCCCGGGATCCGGGTGCTGACCGCGACGCAGGACGTGCACGCCGCCGAGCGCGAGCAGTGGGACGACGGCTGCAATGTGCTCGCCGTCGAGCCGGGCGTCGTGGTCGCGTACGAGCGGAACGCCACGACGAACACGTTCCTGCGCAAGCAGGGGATCGAGGTCATCGAGATCCCGGGCAGCGAGCTGGGGCGCGGCCGCGGCGGCCCGCGCTGCATGAGCTGCCCGGTCGAGCGGGACCCCGTGACCCCGTGAACACCTGAGCGCGATCCCCCCGAACACCCCGCCGGGCCATCGGCGGCGATCTTCCCAGACCGCCCCGGCTCGGCATACGGTCCTGACGACCCGCCAAACGAAAGGTATTCGTTTTGACGTCGTCCACCGGGACCGAACACGGCGGGGCCGCGTCCGCCGCCACCTCCGCCCCCACCCTGGAGAAGGGCGCCATCGGCACCGGCGACCTGGTCTTCTTCGTCGTGGCCGCCGCCGCGCCGCTGACCGTCATGGCGGGTGTCGCCCCACTGGCCATCGGGATGGCGGGCCAGGGCGCGCCGCTCGGCTATCTCGTCTCCGGACTGCTCCTGATCGTCTTCGCGGCCGGTTTCACCGCGATGAGCCGCTACGTGCGCAACGCCGGCGCGTTCTACGCGTACATCGGCCGGGGCCTCGGCCGCCCCGCCGGAGTCGGTTCCGCGTATGTCGCGCTGCTCGCGTACAACGCGATCGAGGTCGGACTCCTCGCCGCCTTCGGCTGGTTCACCGAGTCGGGGTTCCAGGACCTGACCGGCGTACTGATCCCGTGGTGGGCCTGGGCGCTCGCCGGGCTGGTCGCCATCGGCGTGCTCGGCTGGCTCAAAGTCACGCTCAGCGCCAAGGTGTTGGGCGTCGCGCTGGTCCTCGAAGTGCTCGTCCTGCTGGTGTTCGAGGCGGGGGTGTTCGCGCACGGCGGCGGGCCGCACGGCCCCGAGTTCGGCGTCCTGTCACCGGGCCACCTCCTGAACGGCGGCGTCGGCGGCATGTTCGTCCTCGCCATCGGTGCGTTCGTCGGCTTCGAGGCGACCGCGATCTACGCCGAGGAGGCCCGCGAACCGGAGCGCACGGTGCCGCGCGCCACCTACATCGCCGTCGCGTTCCTCGCGCTCTTCTACACCTTCACCGTCTGGATGATCATCAACGCGTACGGTGCCGGGGACGCCCGGCGGGTCGCGACCGGGGACGGCGGCGGCGACATGGTCTTCGCCGCGACCGAGCGGTTCGCCGGGGCCTGGGCCGCCGACGCCATGCAACTCCTGATCATCACCAGCGCCTTCGCCGCCACCCTCGCCTTCCACAACGGCGCCACCCGCTACTTCTACGCGCTCGGCCGCGAGGGCCTGCTGCCGCGCCGCCTCGGCCGGGTCACCGCCCGCACCGGCTCGCCCGCCGTCGCGGTCCTCGTGCAGTCGGCCATCGCGCTGCTCACGGTCGTCGTGACGCTGGTCGCGGGCGTGGACCCGTACAGCGTCACGTTCCTGTGGACCAACGGCACCGGCATCCTCGGCGTGATGCTGATGCAGGCCTGCGCCGCGCTCGCGGTGTTCGGGTTCTTCCGCCGCGACCGGCGCGGTCTGCCCGGGTGGCGGGTGGTGCTCGCGCCGCTCCTCTCCTTCGCCGGGCTCGCGGTCCTCATCGGCCTCGCGTGCGTCAACCTCGACCTGCTCACCGGCGCGACACCGGGCGTCAACGCGGTGCTGCTCGCGCCACTGCCCGTGCTGTTCGCGCTCGGGGTCGCGGTCGCGCTGCGGGTGCGGCGCCGCGACCCGGCCGGGTACGCCCGGCTGACCACCGTCGACGCCGAGCGCGTCTGACCCCCGCATCGAAAGGAACGTGTACGTGCTGGTACTCCGCGGAACCGTCCGCACCGGAAGCGACGCGCACGGCGACGTCACCGCCGTCGCCGTCCGGGACGGCCGGATCCTCGCCCTCGGGGCGGCGGCCGAGGCGCTGGCCGCCACCGCCGACGAGGTGCTCGACCTCGGCGAGGGCGGGCTGCTCATGCCGTCCTTCGGCGACGGCCACGCCCACCCGCTCTTCGGGGGTCTGGAGCACTTCGGCCCGCGGATCAAGGAGTTGGGCTCGGTCGAGGAGATCGTCGCCGAGGTCGGGCGGTGGGCCGAGGCGCACCCCGAGGAGGAGTGGATCGTCGGCGCGAGCTACGACCCGGCGCTCGTCCCCGACGGCGAGTTCGACGCCCACTGGCTGGACACCGCGGTCCCCGGCCGGCCCGTCGTGCTGCGGGCGTACGACTACCACACGGTGTGGTGCAACACCGAGGCCCTGCGCCGCGCCGGGGTGGACGCGACGACGCCCGAGCCGCGCCTCGGCTGGATCGTGCGCCGCCCCGACGGCACCCCCATGGGCACCCTGCGCGAGTGGCACGCCTGCGACCTGGTGCTCGACCGGGTGCCGGGCCGCCCCGTGGACGAGCTGGTCGAGGCGCTCGGTGTGGCGGGGGAGGCGTACGCGCGGGCGGGACTGACGTGGGTTCAGGACGCCTGGGTGGAGCCGGAGATGGTCGACGCCTACCTGGAGGCCGCCCGCCGGGGCGCCCTCCGCTTCCGCGTCAACCTCGCCCAGCGCGCCGACCCGGACCGCTGGCGCGAGCAGCGGCCCGCGTTCACGGAGCAGCGCCGCCGCGTCGAGGCAGAGGGCGGCGACCGGCTCACCGCCCGCACCGTGAAGTTCTTCGGCGACGGCGTGATCGAGGGCGGCACCGCCGCGCTGCTCGCCCCCTACGACGACGCCCCGCACAGCTGCGGGATGCCCGTCTGGGAACCGGCGGCGCTCGCCGAGGCCGTCCGGGCGTTCGACGCGGACGGCTTCCAGACCCACATCCACGCCATCGGCGACGCCGGGGTGCGGGCCGCGCTCGACGCGATCCAGTCGGCGGCGGAGGCCAACGAGGCGTGGGACCGGCGCCCCGTGATCACCCACGTCCAGCTCGTCGACCCTGCCGATCTGCCGCGCTTCGCCGCACTCGGGGTGATCGCCAACTTCGAGCCGCTGTGGGCGCAGCCCGATCCGTTGCAGACCGTGCTCTCCGTCCCGCGCATCGGCGACGAGCGCTCGGCGCTCCAGTACCCGATGGGGGAGCTGGAGCGCGGCGGGGCGCGGCTCTCGTTCGGCAGCGACTGGCCGGTCAGCTCGTACGAGCCGCTGGAGGGGATCCAGATCGCGGTGACCCGGCGGACCTTCGACGGCGACCCGGAGGGCGGCTGGCTGCCCCACCAGCGGCTGACGGTCGAGGAGGCGCTGGCCGCGTACACGGCGGGATCCGCGCACCAGGCGTTCGCCGACGAGCGGGGCGCGCTCGTGCCGGGGGCGCCCGCGGACCTGGTGTGGCTGTCGGCGGACCCGCGCACCACCGACCCCATGCGGCTGCGGGAGATCCGGGTGCGCGGCACGTGGCTGGCGGGGGAGCGCACGTTCGGGTAGGCACGGAAGCGCATGCACCGGAAAGCACGGAAGCGCATGCTCCGGAAAGAATCATGAATAGAAATGTGGAACATCGTATAGACTTCCATTGTCCCGACCCCGTCCCCGAGTCATGCGCAGGAGCCCCCGAATGAACCTCACCGGCCGCCACTTCCTCAAGGAGCTGGACTTCACCGCCGAGGAGTTCCGAGGCCTGGTCGACCTGGCCGCTGAGCTGAAGGCGGCCAAGAAGGCGGGGACCGAGACACAGCACCTCAAGGGCAGGAACGTGGCGCTGATCTTCGAGAAGGCGTCCACGCGTACGCGCTGCTCCTTCGAGGTCGCGGCCGCCGACCAGGGCGCTTCGACGACGTACATCGACCCGGCCGGCTCGCACATCGGCAAGAAGGAGTCGAGCAAGGACACCGCGCGCGTCCTCGGCCGGATGTTCGACGCCATCGAGTTCCGGGGCGACGAGCAGGCCATCGTCGAGACGCTCGCCGAGTACGCGGGCGTGCCGGTCTACAACGGCCTGACGGACGACTGGCACCCCACGCAGATGCTCGCCGACGTGCTCACGATGACCGAGCACAGCGCCAAGCCGCTCACGGAGATGTCCTTCGCCTACCTCGGCGACGCCCGCTTCAACATGGGCAACTCCTACCTCGTCACCGGCGCCCTGCTCGGCATGGACGTCCGCATCGTCGCGCCGAAGGCCTACTGGCCGGCCGAGACGGTCGTCGCCGAGGCCCGCGAGCTGGCCGCCGCCAGTGGCGCGCGGATCACACTCACGGAGACCGTCGAGGAGGGCGTCGCCGGCGCCGACTTCGTGGTCACCGACGTGTGGGTGTCGATGGGCGAGCCCGAGGAGATCTGGGACGAGCGCATCAAGGCGCTCACCCCGTACGCGGTGACGATGGACGTGCTCCGGGCGACGGGGAACGCGGACGTGAAGTTCCTGCACTGCCTCCCCGCCTTCCACGACCTGGGCACCAAGGTCGGCCGCGAGATCCACGCCAAGTACGGCCTGGAGTCCCTCGAGGTCACCGACGAGGTCTTCGAGTCGGAGCACTCCGTCGTCTTCGACGAGGCGGAGAACCGGATGCACACCATCAAGGCCGTCATGGTCGCCACGCTCGGCCGATAGCCGCAAACCGCACAATCCCCGAATAACCGTTCAAACTGATGGGGCCGGAACACCCTCTCCGGCCCCACCGGCATGCGGCCACCCCCACCGCACCCGCACCACCAGAAAAGAGCACCACCCCATGTCGCCGACCCCCTCCGGCCTGCGCATCAAGTCGCCCGAGTCCCTGATCGCCGAATCGGGCGCCGACCTCGAAGGCCACGGCCTCAAGCGCACCATGGGGCTCTTCCAGCTCGTGTGCTTCGGCGTCGGCGCGATCGTCGGCACCGGCATCTTCGTCGGCCTGTCCGACACGGTCGCCGAGGCCGGCCCCGCCGTCATCCTCTCCTTCGTCCTCGCCGCGATCACCTGCATCTTCACGGCCTTCTCCTTCGCCGAGCTGGGCAGCGCGATCCCGGTCTCCGGCTCCTCGTACTCCTTCGCCTACGCGACCCTCGGCGAGCGCGTCGCGTTCCTCGTCGGCTGGTGCCTGCTCCTGGAGTACGGCGTCTCGGTGTCGGCCGTCGCCGTCGGCTGGAGCCAGTACCTGAACGAGCTGCTCGACAGCGTCTTCGGGTGGCAGCTGCCCGAGGCCCTGTCCGCCGGCCCCGCCGACGGCGGCGTGGTCAACCTGCCCGCCGTGCTGGTGATACTGATGGCCGCCACGCTGCTGGTGCGCGGCATCCGGGAGAGCGCGCGGGCGACCGCCGCGATGGCCGTGCTCAAGATCGGCATCCTGATCGTGTTCTGCGCGATCGCCTACTCCGCCTTCGAGGCCGGCAATCTGACCCCGTTCCTCAAGGACGGCATGGCCGGTGTCACCTCCGGCGCCTCGCTCGCCTTCTTCTCGTACATCGGCTTCGACGCGGTCACCACGGCCGGCGAAGAGGTCAAGAACCCGCGGCGCAACATCCCCCTCGCGATCCTGATCTGCATCGGCATCGTCACGCTGCTCTACGTCGCGGTGGCCGTCGCCGCCATCGGCGCGCTCGGCGCGGACGCCGTCGGGGACAAGCCCGCCGCGCTCTCCCTCGTCGTCGACCGGGTCACCGGCTCGGACATCGGCGGCGGCGTGATCGCCTTCGGCGCGGTCGTCGCCATCGCCTCGGTCGTGCTCGCGGTGATGTACGGGCAGACCCGGATCCTGATGTCGATGTCCCGCGACGGGCTGATCCCGCGGGTCTTCGAGCGGGTCTCCCCGAAGACGCACACGCCGGTCGCCAACACCTGGATCGTGGCGTGCGTCTTCGCGGTCCCCGCCGCGTTCTCCTCGCTCGACGCCGTCGTCAACCTGACCACCATCGGCACGCTCGCCACCATGGTCGCCGTCAATGTCGCGGTGATCGCGCTGCGCCGCTCGCACCCCGCCCTGAAGCGCTCGTTCCGGGTGCCGCTGTACCCGGTCAGCCCGGTCCTGGGCGTCGGCTTCTGTCTCTACCTGATCTGGGGCACGGGCTGGACGACCTGGGTCCAGTTCGCGGTGTTCCTCGTCGTGGGCGCGCTCGTGTACGCGCTGTACGGCCGCCGCAACTCGCGGCTCGGCGAGGTGCCCGAGGGGGCTACGCCTCGGACGCCGGGCGCTGGCTCGGCACCGTAGAGGGAAGCGTGAACCACACCGCCTTGCCGGAATCGGTGGGGCGGTGCCCGCACGACGAGCTGAGCGTGCGGATGAGGAGCAGGCCGCGGCCGTGCTCCTGCCAGGGGTCGGGCGGCCCTTCGTCCTCGGGGTTGGTGAGGTCGGACGGCGGCGCCGGGTCCGTGTCGTGCACCTCGACCTGACAGCCCGAGTCGAGCAGCTCCACGACCAGCTCGATCGGTGTGTCCCCCGTCGTGTGCTCCACCGCGTTCGCCACCAGCTCCGCCGTCAGGAGCTCCGCCGTGTCCGCGTCCGCGGCCGGTGACTCGATCTCGGACAGCGCGGTCCGCACGAGGGCGCGCGCGACCGGCACGGCCGCGGCCGTGTGCGGAAGGGCGATGCGCCACGACGTGGGCGTGGAGGGACCGGAGAAGGGAGTCACGGCGGAATCCTGGGGGCGGAGGGCGCGTATGCGGCTCGGGGACGGGCTCGGAGGAACGGGCTCAAGGGGGACTGTCCTGCGTTCAACCTTATGAATGGTACGGCGTGGGGCGAAAGAGGCTCTCGTCGGTGCGTGCCGGGACGTACGACCCCTCCGCGTTATCGCGCACTCGTGACGACAGTCATGATGCGGTGATACGGTCGAGTCGTCCCGCTCCTCCTCGGCACGCCCGCTACCCGTCGGAGGCACCGCATGAGTCCCTTCACCGGCTCCACCCCCCGCACCGACTCCTGGCAGCACCTCACGTACGCCGTGGACGAGAGCGGTGTCGCCACCGTCACGCTCGCCCGCCCCGAGAAGCTCAACGCGCTCACCTTCGGCGCCTACGCCGACCTGCGCGACCTGCTCGCCGAACTGTCCCGCGAGAAGACGGTCCGTGCCCTGGTCCTCGCCGGCGAGGGGCGCGGCTTCTGCTCCGGCGGCGACGTCGACGAGATCATCGGCGCCACGCTCTCCATGGACACCGCGCAGATCCTCGACTTCAACCGGATGACCGGACAGGTCGTCCGGGCCGTGCGCGAGGCCCCGTTCCCGGTGATCGCCGCGGTGCACGGGGTCGCGGCCGGGGCGGGCGCGGTCCTCGCGCTCGCCTCCGACTTCCGCGTCGCCGACCCCAGCGCCCGCTTCGCGTTCCTGTTCACGAAGGTCGGCCTGTCCGGCGGCGACATGGGCGCGGCCTATCTGCTGCCCCGCGTCGTCGGCCTCGGCCACGCCACCCGCCTCCTGATGCTCGGCGACGCGGTCCGCGCGCCCGAGGCCGAGCGCATCGGCCTGATCAGCGAGCTGACCGACGAGGGCCGGGCCGACGAGGCCGCGCAGGCCCTCGCCCACCGCCTCGCCGAGGGCCCCGTCCTCGCGTACGCGCAGACGAAGGCGCTCCTGACGGCCGAGCTGGACATGCCGCTCGCCGGGGCCATCGAGATGGACGCGGCCACGCAGGCGCTGCTCATGCACGGCGAGGACTACGCCGAGTTCCACGCGGCGTTCACCGCCAAGCGCCCGCCGAAGTGGCAGGGGAGGTGACCGGCGGATGACCGTTCGCGCCCGCCGCATCGCCGTCATCGGAGGCGGCCCCGGCGGCCTGTACGCCGCCGCCCTCCTCAAGCGCCTCGACCCGGACCGGGAGATCACGGTCTGGGAGCGCAACGCCCCGTACGACACGTTCGGCTTCGGCGTCGTCCTGTCCGACGAGACCCTCGGCGGCATCGAGCACGCCGACCCGGTGGTCTACCGGGCGCTCCAGGAGGAGTTCGTGCGCTGGGACGACATCGACATCGTGCACCGGGGGCAGCGGCACACCTCGACGGGGCACGGCTTCGCGGCGCTCGGCCGCCGCCGGCTCCTGGAGATCCTGCACGCCCGCTGCCGCGAACTCGGCGTGGACCTGCGCTTCCAGGAGGAGGCGCCGCCGATCGACGAACTCCGTGAGGCGTACGACCTGGTGATCGCGGCCGACGGTGTGCACAGCAAGACCCGCGAGGCGTACGCGGACGCGTTCGGCCCGCACATCGAGGAGCACCGCAACCGCTACATCTGGCTCGCCGCCGACTTCGCCCTCGACGCCTTCCGCTTCGACATCGCGGAGACCGAGCACGGTGTGATGCAGCTGCACGGCTACCCGTACAGCGATCACGAGTCGACGGTCATCGTCGAGATGCGCGAAGAGGTGTGGCGGGCGGCGGGCTTCGCGGACATGGATGTGCGCGAGTCGATCGAGGCCTGCGCCAAGACCTTCAAGGACGCGCTCGGCGGCCGCGCCCTGAGGACCAACAACTCCTCGTGGCTGACCTTCCGCACGGTCGTCAACGACCGCTGGTCGCACGGCAATTGCGTGCTCATCGGCGACGCCGCGCACACCGCGCACTTCTCCATCGGCTCCGGCACGAAGCTCGCCGTCGAGGACGCGCTCGCGCTCGCCGCGTGCCTGACCGAGCAGCCCACGACCGACGCGGCGCTCGCCGCGTACGAGGAGGAGCGCAGGCCCGTCGTCGCGTCGACGCAGCGGGCGGCGCGGGCCAGCCTCCAGTGGTTCGAGGAACTGGGCCGCTATCTGGACCAGCCGCCACTCCAGTTCGCCTTCAACCTGCTCACGCGCTCGCGCCGGGTGACGCACGAGAATCTGCGGCTCCGGGACGCGCGGTTCACGGAGTCGGTGGAGCGGGAGTTCGGCTGCCCCGAGGGCACGCCGCCGATGTTCACGCCGTTCCGCATCGGCGGCCTCGAACTGCGCAACCGGGTCGTGGTCTCACCGATGGACATGTACTCGGCGCAGGACGGTGTGCCGGGCGACTTCCACCTCGTGCACCTGGGGGCGCGGGCGCTGGGCGGCGCCGGGTTGGTCATGACGGAAATGGTGTGCGTGAGCCCGCGGGGCCGCATCACGCCCGGGTGTGCGGGCCTCTACACGGACGGCCAGGCCGAGTCCTGGCGCAGGATCGTGGACTTCGTCCACACGCGCGCTCCCGGCACGGCGATCGGTGTGCAGCTCGGCCACTCGGGACGCAAGGGCTCCACCCGCCTCATGTGGGAGGGCATGGACGAGCCGCTCCCCGAGGCGGCCGACAACTGGCCGCTGGTCGCGGCGTCCGCGCTCCGCTACCGCCCGGACAGCCAACTGCCGCGCGGGCTGACGGCGGCGGAACTCGCGGACGTACGCGAGGAGTTCGTCGCGTCGGCGCGGCGAGCGGCGGACTCCGGCTTCGACCTCCTCGAACTCCACTGCGCGCACGGCTACTTGCTGTCCGGGTTCCTGTCACCGCTGACGAACCGGCGCACGGACGCGTACGGCGGCTCACTTGAGGGGCGGCTGCGGTTCCCGCTCGAAGTCTTCGACGCCGTACGCGAGGTGTGGCCGGAGGGCCGCCCGATGACCGTGCGGATCTCCGCCACGGACTGGGCGGAGGGCGGCACCAGCGAGGAGGAGGCCGTCGCCGTCGCCCGCGCCTTCGCCGCGCACGGCGCCGACGCCATCGACGTGTCCACGGGGCAGGTGGTCTCGGACGAGCGCCCCGCGTTCGGCCGCTCCTACCAGGTGCCGTACGCGGACCGGATCAGGGCGGAGGCCGGCGTCCCGGTCGTCGCGGTCGGCGCGATCTCTTCCTGGGACGACGTCAACTCCCTTGTCCTGGCGGGCCGTACGGACCTCTGCGCGTTGGCGCGCCCGCACCTGTACGACCCGAACTGGACGCTGCACGCGGCGGCCGAGCAGGGCTACGCGGGTCCGGGTGCGGTGTGGCCCCAGCAGTACGGGGCGGGAAGCCGCCGGCCCCAGACGGGTCGCCTGGACGCGCCGAAGCCGAGGCTTGTCCTGCCGGGGTGACCAGGGTGCGGCGCCCACCCTCCGGCGCCCTGAGGCGACTCGAAAGATCGGGGCTCTGCCCCGGACCCCGCTGCTCAATCGCCGCAGGGGCTTGATCACGCGCGGGCGAACTCCGCCCCCGCCCCCCGCAGCCGCTCGTCCAGCGCCCGGAACACCTCCGCCGCCCGCACCCCCGGCCACCCCTCCGGCAGCAGCTCGGGCGGCAGGCCGGGGTCCGCGTAGGGGAGGTGGCGCCAGGAGTCGAGGGCGCGGAGGTAGTCCCGGTAGGCCTCGCGCGACGGGGTCCCGGACCGGGCCTCCCACGCCCGCAGCACCGGCTCGTGCTCGTCCAGGAACGCCTCGTGGAGCTTCGCGAGGGCGGCGAGGTCCCACCACTGGGCCACCGCGTCCGCGGTCGCCGCGAAGCCCAGGTGCTCGCCGCGGAACAGCTCCACGTACCCGGACAGGCCGAGGCGCTCCAGCGTGTGGCGGGTCTCCTCGTAGACGGCGAGGGGCGCGAGCCACACGCCGGGCGCCGCCGTGCCGAAACCCAGACCGCTGAGCGTGGAGCGCAGCACGTGCCGCTTGGCGCGCTCGGACTCCGGGACCGAGAACACGGCGAGCACCCAGCCGTCGGCGGGGGAGCCGCTGCCGTAGATGCGGCGGTCGCCGTCGTCGAGGAGCTGGCGGGCGCCGTCGGAGAGCGCGTAGGCCGCGGCTCCCGCGTCGGTGCGGGCCGGGAGGAGCAGGCCGCGGCGCTTCAGGCGGGAGACCGCCGAGCGGACGGACGGCGCGTCGACGCCGACCGCGCCGAGCAGCCGGATCAGCTCGGCGACCGGCAGGGGCCCCGGCAGCTCGCGGCCGTAGGCGCCGTACAGGGTGACGATGAGGGAGCGGGGCGTATGCGTGGGCTGCTCGGGCACGTGATCACTCTACGGCTGAGGGCTCGCGGAGCCGGAACCGCTGGAGCTTTCCCGTGGCCGTGCGCGGCAGCGCGTCCAGGAACTCGATCACGCGCGGGCACTTGTACGGGACGAGTTCCGCCTTGACGAACTCCCGAAGCCCCTCGGCGTCCTGCCGCGCCCCGGCCCGCAGCACCACGTACGCCACCGCCACCTGACCGCGCTCCTCGTCGGGGCGTCCGACCACCGCCGCCTCCGCCACGTCCGGGTGGCGCAGCAGCGCGTCCTCCACCTCGGGGCCCGCGATGTTGTACCCGGCGGAAATGATCATGTCGTCGGCGCGGGCCACGTACCGGAAGTAGCCGTCGGCCTCGCGGACGTACGTGTCCCCGGTGACGTTCCAGCCGTGCTGTACGTAGACGGTCTGCCGCTCGTCGGCGAGGTAGCGGCAGCCGACGGGTCCGCGGACGGCCAGCAATCCCGGTTCTCCGTCCGGGAGTTGGCGGCCCTCGGAGTCGACGATCCGGGCCTCCCAGCCGGGCACGGGAACGCCGGTGGTCCCCGGCCGGATCGCGTCGTCCGCCGCCGAGATGAAGATGTGGAGCAGCTCCGTCGCGCCGATCCCGTTGATGATGCGCAGACCGGTCGCCTCCTGCCAGGCCTGCCAGGTCGCGGCGGGCAGGTTCTCGCCCGCGGACACACAGCGGTGCAGCGAGGAGATGTCGTACGAGGGGACGTCGGCAAGCAGGCCAAGCATCGCCCGGTAAGCCGTCGGCGCGGTGAACACGACCGACACCCGGTGCTCGGCGATCGCGGGCAGCAGCTTCTGCGGGCCCGCCTGTTCGAGCAGCAGCGCCGATGCGCCCACCCGCAGCGGGAAGATCACGAGGCCGCCGAGCCCGAAGGTGAAGCCCAGCGGCGGGCTCCCCGCGAACACGTCGTCCGGACCGGCCCGCAGCACGTGCTTCGCGAAGGTGTCCGCGACCGCCAGCACGTCCCGGTGGAAGTGCATGCAGCCCTTGGGCCTCCCGGTGGTCCCCGAGGTGAAGGCGATCAGCGCGACGTCGTCGGCGGAGGTCTCCACGGCCTCGTACGCCGCCGGTTTCGGGGCCGCGCGGTGCAGCAGGTCGTCGGGCCCGTCCCCGCCGAAGGTGGTGATGCGCAGGCCCGGTACCTCGGCCTTCGCGAGGTCGTCGACCGAGCGGATGTCGCACAGGGCGTGCCCCACCCGCGCGATCCCGCACACGGTGGCCAGCTCGCTCGCTCGCTGCGCCGCGAGCACGGTCACGGCGACGGCCCCCGCCTTCATCACGGCGAGCCAGCAGGCCGCGAGATACCGGGTGGTGGGGCCGCGCAGCAGCACCCGGTTGCCGGGCACGACGCCCAGGTCCTCGGTGAGCACGTGCGCGATCCGGTCGACCGTCGCCTTCAACTCCCCGTACGACCAGGGTGCTTGGCCGGGGGAGTGAAAGGCGGGGCGGTCCGCGCCGTGCCGCTCCACGGTGGCGTCGAGGAGTTCGGCCCCGCAGTTGAGCCGCTGGGGGTAGTCCAGCTCGGGAAGGTCGAAGGTGAGGCCCGGCCACAGCTCGGCGGGTGGCAGATGCTCGCGGGCGAAGGTGTCGACGTGCCCAGAAGGAAGCAGTGGGCTGAGCGGATGGTGGGTCATGGCCTGGCGCCCCCTCGTGGTGAGTGGCTCGCATGCCGTCGCCGGGTGAGGCGGCGCGCATCGAGCGTATCGTGATGGTGACGACAGTCAACGGGGCGCGATACGGTTCCTGTGTGGGGCCGGCGGGCAGGGTGGCCGGTAGGCAGTCGTGAGAGGAGCACCACGTATGGGGACATTCTCGCTCGAACCGGGGCAGCTCGCGTGGTGCGGTGAGCTGCGGGCCCTCGCGGCCGACCGCCTCGCCCCGCTCGCCGAGAAGGGCGAACCGGGCCGCGTCAACCGCCCCCTCGTCGCCGAACTCGGCCAACTCGGGCTCCTGGATCGCCTGTTCACATCGGGCGCGCTGGATCTCTGCCTCCTGCGCGAGTCCCTGGCCCGGGTCAGCACCGAGGCCGAGACGGCCCTCGCCCTACAGGGGCTCGGAGCGCACCCGATCCACGCGTACGGCGCCGATGCGGTGCGCGAGCGGTGGATTCCGGAGGTGAGCGCGGGCCGGGCCGTGGCGGCGTTCGCGCTGAGCGAGCCGGGGGCGGGATCGGACGCGGCGGCGCTGTCCCTGCGCGCGGATCAGGACGGTGACGGCTGGCGGCTCACCGGTGACAAGTGCTGGATCTCGAACGCACCCGAGGCCGACGTCTACACCGTCTTCGCCCGCACCACGCAGGGCGCGGGCGCGCGCGGCGTGTCGGCCTTCGCGGTCCCCGCCGACCGCGCGGGCCTGACCGGCGAGCACCTCGACATGATCTCCCCGCACCCCATCGGGGCGCTCGCCTTCGACGGCGTCCCGGTCACCCGCGACGACCTGCTCGGCGAGGTCGACGCCGGGTTCCGCGTCGCGATGGGCACGCTGAACCTGTTCCGGCCCAGCGTCGGCGCCTTCGCCGTCGGCATGGCCCAGGCGGCTCTCGACGCGACGCTCACGCACACCGGCGAGCGCGAGGCGTTCGGCGCCCCGCTGAAGGAGCTCCAGACCGTCGCCCACCAGGTCGCCGACATGTCGGTCCGCGTCGAGTCCGCGCGCCTCATGGTCTACGCGGCGGCCTCCGCGTACGACGAGGGCGACCCGGACGTGCCGCGCCGCGCCGCCGCCGCGAAGCTCATCGCCACGGAGACCGCCCAGCAAGTCGTCGACGCCGCCGTGCAGTTGCACGGGGCGCGGGCGCTGCGCCGCGGCCACCTCCTGGAGCATCTGTACCGCGAGGTCCGGGCGCCCCGCATCTACGAGGGTGCCTCCGAGGTCCAACGGGCCATCATCGCCCGCGAGTTGTACAAGCGGCACACGAAGGAGACCACGTGACCGGCAACAACGGCGGCAACGGCATCGGCAGCAACACCGGCGACCTGCGGCGCGTCAACCCGCCCGAGCTCTCCCCGCCCACCGGCTTCTCCCACGCCGTCGTCGCCACCGGCGGCCGCATGGTGATGCTGGCCGGCCAGACGTCCCTGGACGCCGACGGCAAGGTCGTGGGCGACACCCTCCCCGCCCAGTTCACCCGCGCCCTGACGAACCTGCTCACCGCCCTGCGCGCGTGCGGCGGCACGCCGGAGCACCTGGCCCGCGTCACGGTCTACGCCACGGACGTCGCCGACTACCGGGAGAACGCCCGCGAACTGGGCCGGATCTGGCGCGAGTTGGCGGGCCGCGACTACCCGGCGATGGCCGTGATCGGAGTGAGCCGGCTGTGGGACGAACAGGCCATGGTGGAACTCGACGGCATCGCCGTCCTGCCCTGAGGGGGAACCGCGCCTAGGCTCGGCCGTATGACGCAGCAGACGGAACTCTCGGTGGACCTCTCCGTGGGCCCGATCGCGTACGAGGAATCGGGAGGCGACGGGCCGACCGTCGTCCTCCTCCACGGACTCGCCCAGGACGGCACGGTGTGGCGGCAGGTCGTCGACGAACTGGGCGCGTCCGTGCGGTGCATCGTGCCCACCCTTCCGTACGGGAGCAACCACGTGCCCGTGCGGCCCGGCGCCAAGATCACCCCGCACACCGTGGCGTTGCTGATCGGCGAGTTCGCCGACGCGCTCAAGCTGGGCGACGACACGGTGTTCGTCGAGAACGACGCGGGGCGCCTCCAGCAGCTCGCCGCGGAACGGCCCGACCGGGTGGGGCGCATGGTCATCGCGGGCTGCGAGGCCTTCGACAACTATCCGCCGGGCCCGGCGGGCAAGCTCCTGGAGGTCATGTCCCGGGTCCCCGGCGGCATCACGATGCTCGTGGGCACGCTGTCCGTGCGGCCGCTGCGCCGGATGCCCGGCACGGGGTACGCGGTGATGTCCCAGCGGCCGGTCCCGCACGAGTTGATCGACCGCTGGATCGAGCCACTGCGCAAGGACCCGGCGGCGCGGAAGCTGCTGCTGCACTACCTCCGGTCCGGGGTGAAGACGGAGATGATGGAGGCAGCGGACGCGCTCCGCGCGTATGACCGGCCGGCGCTGGTGGTGTGGGGGAAGCAGGACCGGATGATGCCCCTGGCCCACGGCCGTCGCCTGGCGGAACTGTTGCCGCAGGGGCGGCTGGTGGAACTGGACGACTGCGGCACGCTGATTCCGCTGGACCAGCCACGTGCCTTGGCGGCGGCGATCCGGGAGTTTGTTGCGGCCACCCGGTCCTAGGTCGCGGGGCTCTGCCCCGGACCCCGCTGCTCAATCGCCGCAGGGGCTTCAATTGCCCACCCGTCGCCGGGGCTTAATCGGCGAACCCGGTCGTCGAGAAGGAGGCGGCATCGCGGCCCGACGTGCCCACGGTGACCCACCAGTGCGTCGGGTGCTCCCCGTACAGGGTGAAGAGGGTGCCCGCCGCCCACGCCAGGACCAGCTCGTCCTTGCCGTCCGCGTCGAAGTCACCCGCGTCGACCGGCCGCGCGCGGCGCGCGTTGTCCGAGAGCATCTTGTGGTCGATCTCCATGGGCCCCTGCCGCAGCACGGGGGTCCGCTTCTCGCCGTCGATCAGGGTCGCCCCGGAGTACGTGGCGACGAGGATGCCGTCCCGTCCGTCCCCGTCCGGATCGGCGGCGACGTACCCGCCGGGCCCGTAGTCGGTCTCCCGGTCCGTGCCGGGCGGGGGCAGCTTGTACGTCACCGGGGACCCGCCCCCGCCGGGGTACACCGCCAGCGACCCGTCCACGTCGGCCGCCTCCGTCTCGTAGCCGGGCTCGTCGTTGCGGCTGCCGTTGTCGCCCACGGCCACGTCCCGCCGCCCGTCGCCGTCGAAGTCGCCGAAGGCGTGCGCGTTGCCCGGCCGCAGTTTCCGTCCCTTGCCGGTGCGCGGGTCGGCGTACAGCGTGCTGGTCGCCTGCTCCCCGTCGCTCATCGAGGGGATCAGGAGCCCCGTGACGCGCGGCTTGCCCGTCGGGTCGATGGCGTCCGCCACCAGGCCGCCGCCCCCGTCGTCGTCCCCCGTGAGCGAGCCGGAGCGGGCCGGCGCCCCCGAGCGGTCGAAGGGGCCGTAGAGGATGTGCACCGTCGTGCCGTTGTTGCCCAGGCCCACCAGATCGTGGTGTCCGTCCCCGTCGAAGTCGCCGCGCGCGGCCTCCTCCAGGCCCAATCGGGCCGCGGCCGAGGGAAGTTGGAGCCGAGTCGCCGTGCGGCCCCGCGCGCCGGGACCGGTCGGCGTGCCCCACGCCACGTACGGGACGCCGCGCTGATTGCCGCTGCCGTCGTCGGACTCCTCCGCCACGGTGGTGACGAGGTCGGGGAACCCGTCCCCGTCGAGGTCGGCGGTGGTCACGTTCTCCGCGGCGAGATCGTCCTCGGGGCCCGGGTTCTGCACCGTCGAGCGCGGGATCCCGAGGTCCGAGCGCCCGTACACGGCGCGTGTGGCCGGGTCGAGCCCGCGGGCGGAGCCGAAGACGACGCCGACCCGCTCGTCGCGGTCGTTCGGGTCCGTGCCCACGTGCGCCGCGACGGGCACGACCAGGTCCCGGTGCCCGTCCCCGTTGAGGTCGTCGGGGTCCTTCGAGCCCTTCCCCGCGGCGGGTGCCCGACTGGCCGATGGCTCCTTGGGCACCCCGCGGGCGCCCGCACCGGACGCGGAAGGACCGGTCTCCGGCGCACCGCGCCCGCCCCCGCATCCGGTGAGCAGTACGAGGGCGGCACAGGCGGCGAGCGCGGCGGCGGATGAACGCTTCATGCGCCCACCCTCACATCCCGCCCGTCCCGAGGGCAGGCGGCCCACGTCAAATCCCTCGCGCGGTGGGCGAACGGCCTGATGTGATCAGGCACATGACTGCCTCCATGACCCCACACCCCGCACTCAGCACCTTCGAATCACTCCGCGCCGACGCCGTTCCCGATGAGGAGACCCTGCGTCAGGCCTACGCGCTCCCCAGCGACGCGGCCGTGCGCAAGCAGATGGACGAACTCACCGACCAGACGAGGCGGTTGATCGGTCTGTCGGCGCTGGTCATGATCGCCAGCGCGGACGCCCAGGGCAACTGTGACGTCTCCCCGCGCGGCGGCCCCGCCGGATTCGTGTCCGTCCTGGACTCGCGGACGGTGGCGATACCGGACGCGACCGGCAACAAGCGTCTGGACACCCTTCAGAACGTGATCGCCACCGGCCGGGCCGGGCTGCTGTTCATCGTCCCGGGGCGCACCACGACGCTCAGAGTGAGCGGCCGGGCCTGCGTCTCCACCCGGCCGGAGCTGCTGTCGCAGCTCACCGCCGTGGGCAAGCCGCCGGCCAGTGCGCTGGTGGTGGGGATCGAGGAGGTCTACCCGCACTGCCCCAAGTCGCTGCTGCGCAGTGGGGCCTGGAAGCCGGAGCAGTGGCTGCCGGCGGACGCCCAGCCGAGCTCGGCCGAGGTGACGCTGGCCCAGATGCGGATGCCGGAGCTGACGATCGCCGATGTCGAGCGGACCGAGGCGGAATCGCTGAAGTACCGGTACGAGTAGCCGGGCGGTCGGTGGCCGGAGGACGGCAGGCCGGCTGTTTCGCCGACCTGCCGCCCTGCCGACCTGCCGGGCGAGCCACTCGGGACCGCAAGGGATCAGATGTCCCGGAACGTCTCGATCTGCGCCCCGACGGAGTTGAGCCGCTCCGCCAGGTCCTCGTAGCCGCGGTTGATCACGTACACGTTGCGCAGCACCGACGTGCCCTCGGCCGCCATCATCGCGAGCAGCACGACCACGGCGGGGCGCAGGGCCGGCGGGCACATCATCTCGGCGTGCCGCCAGCGGGTCGGGCCCTCGACGAGGACGCGGTGCGGGTCGAGGAGCTGGAGGCGTCCGCCGAGCCGGTTGAGGTCGGTCAGGTAGATCGCCCGGTTGTCGTAGACCCAGTCGTGGATCAGGGTCTTGCCCTGGGCGGATGCCGCGATGGCCGCGAAGAACGGCACGTTGTCGATGTTCAGGCCCGGGAACGGCATCGGGTGGATCTTGTCGATCGGGGCTTCGAGCTTCGACGGGCGGACCGTCAGGTCGATCAGGCGCGTGCGGCCGTTGTCCGCCGGGTACTCCGCCGAACGGTCGTGGTCGAGGCCCATCTCCTCCAGGACCGCCAGCTCGATCTCCAGGAACTCGATCGGCACGCGCTTGACGGTGAGTTCGGACTGCGTGACGACGGCCGCGGTCAGCAGGCTCATCGCCTCGACCGGGTCCTCGGACGGCGAGTAGTCCACGTCGACGTCGATGTGCGGGACGCCGTGCACGGTGAGCGTCGTCGTGCCGACGCCCTCGACCTGCACGCCCAGCGCCTCCAGGAAGAAGCACAGGTCCTGGACCATGTAGTTCGACGACGCGTTGCGGATGATCGTCGTGCCCTCGGCGCGGGCGGCGGCGAGCAGCGCGTTCTCCGTCACGGTGTCGCCGCGCTCGGTCAGCACGATGGGGCGGTCCGGCGCGACGTCCGGGTGGACCTCCGCGTGGTAGAGGCCCTCGGTCGCCGTGATGTCGAGGCCGAAGCGGCGCAGCGCGATCATGTGCGGCTCGATGGTGCGGGTGCCGAGGTCGCAGCCGCCCGCGTAGGGCAGCTTGAAGCGGTCCAGGCGGTGCAGCAGCGGGCCGAGGAACATGATGATCGACCGGGTGCGGCGGGCGGCGTCCGCGTCGATCGCGTTCATGTCGAGCTCGGCGGGCGGCACGATCTCCAGGTCCGCGCCGTCGTTGATCCAGCGGGCGCGTACGCCGATCGAGCCGAGTACCTCCAGAAGGCGGTACACCTCCTCGATGCGCGCGACACGGCGGAGCACGGTGCGGCCCTTGTTGAGCAGCGAGGCGCACAGCAGCGCCACACACGCGTTCTTGCTGGTCTTCACTTCGATGGAACCCGACAGCCGGCGCCCGCCGACCACGCGCAGATGCATCGGTCCCGCGTACCCGAGGGAGACGATTTCACTGTCGAGGGCTTCGCCAATTCGAGCGATCATCTCAAGGCTGATGTTTTGGTTGCCGCGCTCGATGCGGTTCACTGCGCTCTGGCTGGTGCCGAGCGCCTCCGCAAGCTGCGACTGGGTCCAGCCCCGGTGCTGGCGGGCGTCGCGGATGAGCTTGCCGATGCGTTCGAGGTAGTCGTCTGCCATGGCGGCAGGTTATCTCAGATATGAGATGCCGCATCTCGAGGGGCGTGGCGGCCGCCGGACGCCGAGGATGGGGGGAGAGGTGAAGAGCCCGGGTGTGGGTACGCGCACGAGGGTGCCCCTTGCTGGCAATGCCGGGCGATGTACTAGGGTTATCTCGACATCGAGATATCCGCGCGAAGGCGCGCCAAGGAGGCCCGGTCGGGCGAGGTAAGGGTTACCTTACCTCACTCATTTCCGCGGTCCGGTACTGAATGCACTGAAGGAGACTGTCGTGTCGGCGAACAGCTTCGACGCCCGAGCCTCGCTGCAGGTGGGCGACGAGTCGTACGAGATCTTCAGGCTGGACAAGGTCGAGGGCTCTGCTCGCCTTCCCTACAGCCTCAAGGTCCTTCTGGAGAACCTGCTCCGCACCGAGGACGGCGCGAACATCACCGCCGACCACATCCGTGCGCTCGGCGGCTGGGACTCCCAGGCCCAGCCCTCCCAGGAGATCCAGTTCACGCCGGCCCGCGTGATCATGCAGGACTTCACCGGCGTGCCCTGCGTCGTGGACCTCGCCACCATGCGTGAGGCCGTGAAGGAGCTCGGCGGCGACCCGGCGAAGATCAACCCGCTGGCCCCGGCCGAGCTGGTCATCGACCACTCCGTCATCGCCGACAAGTTCGGCACGAAGGACGCCTTCGGTCAGAACGTCGAGCTGGAGTACGGCCGCAACAAGGAGCGCTACCAGTTCCTGCGCTGGGGTCAGACCGCGTTCGACGACTTCAAGGTCGTCCCCCCGGGCACCGGCATCGTGCACCAGGTCAACATCGAGAAGCTGGCCCGTACGGTCATGGTCCGCAATGGCCAGGCCTACCCCGACACCCTCGTCGGCACGGACTCGCACACCACGATGGTCAACGGCCTGGGTGTCCTGGGCTGGGGCGTCGGCGGCATCGAGGCCGAGGCCGCGATGCTCGGCCAGCCGGTCTCCATGCTCATCCCGCGTGTCGTCGGCTTCAAGCTGACCGGCGAGCTGCCGGCCGGCACCACCGCCACCGACCTGGTCCTCACGATCACCGAGATGCTGCGCAAGCACGGCGTCGTCGGCAAGTTCGTCGAGTTCTACGGCGAGGGCGTCGCCGCCACCTCGCTCGCGAACCGCGCCACCATCGGCAACATGTCGCCGGAGTTCGGCTCCACCGCCGCGATCTTCCCGATCGACGACGAGACGCTGAACTACCTGCGTCTGACCGGCCGTGACGCCCAGCAGGTCGCGCTCGTCGAGGCCTACGCCAAGGAGCAGGGCCTCTGGCTGGACCCGGCCGCCGAGCCCGACTTCTCCGAGAAGCTGGAGCTCGACCTCTCCACGGTCGTCCCGTCGATCGCCGGTCCGAAGCGCCCGCAGGACCGCATCGTCCTCGCGAACGCCGCCGAGCAGTTCAAGACGGACGTGCGCAACTACGTGGCGGACGACGAGGAGGCGGGCAAGGAGTCCTTCCCCGCGTCCGACGCCCCGGCCGCCACGAACGGCGTTCCGTCGAACCCGGTCACCGTGACCGCCCCCGACGGCTCGACGTACGAGCTGGACCACGGCGCCGTCACCGTCGCCGCGATCACCTCCTGCACCAACACCTCGAACCCGTACGTGATGGTGGCCGCCGCCCTCGTCGCGAAGAAGGCGGTCGAGAAGGGCCTGACCCGCAAGCCGTGGGTCAAGACCACGCTCGCCCCGGGCTCGAAGGTCGTCACCGACTACTTCGACAAGTCGGGTCTCACCCCGTACCTCGACAAGGTCGGCTTCAACCTCGTCGGCTACGGCTGCACCACCTGCATCGGCAACTCGGGCCCGCTGCCCGAGGAGGTTTCGAAGGCCGTCAACGACCACGACCTGGCCGTGACGTCCGTCCTCTCCGGCAACCGGAACTTCGAGGGCCGCATCAACCCCGACGTCAAGATGAACTACCTGGCGTCCCCGCCGCTGGTCGTCGCGTACGCCATCGCCGGTTCGATGAAGGTCAACATCACCAAGGACGCCCTCGGCGTCGACCAGGACGGCAAGCCCGTCTACCTGGCCGACATCTGGCCGACGGAGGCCGAGGTCAACGACGTCGTCGCCAACTCCATCGGCGAGGACATGTTCAACAAGTCCTACCAGGACGTCTTCGCGGGCGACGCCCAGTGGCAGGCCCTCTCGGTCCCCACCGGCAACACCTTCGAGTGGGACAGCGAGTCGACCTACGTCCGCAAGCCCCCGTACTTCGAGGGCATGGAGATGCAGCCGGCCCCGGTCGAGGACATCTCCGGCGCCCGCGTCCTGGCCAAGCTGGGCGACTCGGTCACCACCGACCACATCTCCCCGGCCGGTGCGATCAAGGCCGACACCCCGGCCGGCAAGTACCTGTCGGAGCACGGCGTCGAGCGCCGCGACTTCAACTCGTACGGCTCGCGCCGCGGCAACCACGAGATCATGATCCGTGGCACGTTCGCCAACATCCGTCTGCGCAACCAGATCGCGCCGGGCACCGAGGGCGGCTACACCCGCGACTTCACGCAGCCCGACGCCCCGGTGTCGTTCATCTACGACGCCTCGCAGAACTACCAGGCGCAGGGCACCCCGCTCGTCATCCTGGGCGGCAAGGAGTACGGCTCCGGTTCGTCCCGTGACTGGGCCGCCAAGGGCACCGCGCTCCTCGGCGTCAAGGCCGTCATCACCGAGTCGTACGAGCGCATCCACCGCTCGAACCTCATCGGCATGGGCGTCCTGCCGCTCCAGTTCCCGGAGGGCCAGTCGGCCGAGACACTGGGCCTGACCGGCGAGGAGACCTTCTCGATCTCCGGCGTGACCGAGCTCAACAACGGCACCACGCCGTCGACGGTGAAGGTCACGACCGACACCGGTGTCGAGTTCGACGCGGTCGTCCGCATCGACACCCCCGGTGAGGCGGACTACTACCGCAACGGCGGCATCCTTCAGTACGTGCTGCGCAGCCTGATCAGCGAGTAAGCAGGTCGGCCGCAAGGCAGTCGAGGGCCGCATCCCCTGGTTCGGGGGTGCGGCCCTCCGCCCGTTCTAGGAGGCGTCCGGGCCCTGCGCCCGCACCCGCCGCACCTGTTCGAGGGACTCGCTCAGCTCGCTCAGCCAGTCGTCGGCATGGCGCTGCACGAGCCGCACGCACCACCCGAGCGCGTCGCTTCGGCTCCGCGCCACGCCCCCGGCGACCAGCGTGTCGAGCACCTGCCGCTCCGGCTGCCGAAGGCGGGTCATCACCGGGGCGGACACGTGCGTGAACAGAGCCTGCTCGGTGCCGCAGCGCACGCCCCACGACACCTTCTTGCGGAAGCGGTGCTCGGCTTCGCGTGCGACGCCGACGCGGTCCTCTCGCGTGCGCTCGCGGAATTCCTGGATACGGCCCTCGACGGCGGCGGACCGCTCCGCGTCGGAGGCGTCCTCGGCGAGGGGCGGCTCGGCGACGGGCCCGACGACGGTGATCTCCTCGCGGTCCACGGTGATGTCGACGGGCCCGTCGAAGAGCCCGTCGGGCAGACGGCCGGCGAACCAGCCGCGCAACTTCTCGTGCTGTTCGGCTGTAAGCATGTAATCAACGTTGCACCAAGGGGAGTTGGCGGCAACCCCCGGCGCCCGTCAGGATGCGCGCGGTCGCTCCGCGGGCAGCGGGGCGAGCTTCGGCCAGCGGGTGAGCATGGTGGCGCGCAGGTCCGCGGCGAGCCGCCCGAGCGCCGGGAGCCCGTCGCTGTCGGCCACGATCCCCAGCCGGTGCGCGAGGCGCTGCCGGGCCGTCGCGGTGCCCCACTCCCAGTCGCCGGCCGCCACGCGGGCCAGGTGGTCGACGGTGCCGCGCTCCGCCCTCGGCACCAGCGCGTCGCCGCGCAGCAGCCATCCGGCGCACGCGTCCGTGACCTCGCCCCGCACCTCGGTGCCGGTGGCCTCCCGCCACGCCGCCCGGTACGCGGCCTCCGCCTCGGCGAGTTCTTCCGGGGGCGGGGACGTGGAGCACCAGCAGGTCGGGAAGCCGATCCGGAGATAGGCGAGTTCGACGAGGCCGTCGCCGAGTGCGGCCTGCTCGAAGTCGATGAACCGTATGCCGTCGGCGCCGTGCAGATCGTTGCCGGGACACGGGTCGCCGTGCAGCAGCGCCCGGTTGGCGGCCCCCGCGAGGCGGCCCACCAGGGCCTCCAACTCCGTTCGTACGCCGCCGGGTTCGGGTACGCCGAGCGTGGCGGCGAGCCGGAGGAACGCGTCGACGTCGTCGCCGGTCGGCCCCGCCCACACCGGCAGGGCGCGGGTCTCGGCCTCCGTGGCGGTGTGCCCCGCCGCGTGCAGCCGCGCGAGCGTCGCCGCGTAGTCGACCCGCCAGTCCGGGCCGGGGTGCCGGTGCTCCACGTACTCCAGGACGAGTACGCGTTCGTCCGGGTCGGTGTCGAGGAGGCGCGGGACGACGGGCGGGTCCACGGTGGCGGCGAGCCGCAGGGCGGCCACCTCGCGGGCGTACCGGTCGGCGGCCTCCGGGGCGTCGACCAGTTGCTTGACCATCACCGGGGCGCCGCGGAACTCGGCGCGCCAGAGCCGCGACCGGGGACCTTCCAGCTCCCGGACCCGCCGGACGGAGTCAAGGCCGAACGGCTTCAGCCTCGACCGCCGTCGAGGAACGCGGTCCACGCCTCGGGCGCGACGGTGAAGTGCGGGCCGCCGTCGGCGTTCTTGGAGTCACGGACGTGGACGGCGGTGGGTTCAGTGGCGACCTCGACGCAGGCGCCACCTTCGCTGCTGCTGTAGCTCGACTTGAACCAGGTAAGTGCGGTGCTCATGGCTCTCCTAGGAGGCGATCCAGAAGGCCCTTGGTGGCTTTCGGGGTGAGGGCCTGAGATCGCAGCATCGCATACTTGCACGCCAGGATGGACACCTCGTCGGCGTCGGAAACCCACTGGCTGCCGCGCTGCGACTCGGTGTAGGCGAGGTGCTGGTGTTCCGGTGTCTCCAGGAGGATGAACGGGCCCGCATCTCCGGAGTTCTCCGGCGCGTCCAACGGCAGCACCTGGAACGACAAGCCAGGCAGGTCCGCGCACTCGCGCAGAGACCTCAACTGCTGCGAACGCACCAGCGGTTCGGCGAACGCCATCTTCAGCGCTGGCTCCCACACCACGAAGCTCATCGTCGGCGGAACCTTGCGGTGAAGGATCACCTGGCGGTCCACACGGGCCGCCGTCTTCGCCTCGACCTCGTCCTCGCTGTACGCGGGCACGCGCTGCCCCAGCAGCGTCCGGGCGTATTCGGCGGTCTGGAGGATGCCGGGCACGACCAGCGCGTCGTACCACGACAGGGCGATGGCCTCCCGCTCGTGCTGGATGTACGACTCCGCCCACAACGGAAACTGGTCCACCTCCGGCATCGCCGCGACGGCCGTCGCCAGCGCCCCCTTGGTGTCCAGGAGTTGGTCCATCGACGCCGCCAGCTTCGGCACCAGTGGGCGCCGGGCCTGCTCGATCGCCGCGATCGTCGACTCGGCCACTATCAGCCGATCCGCGAGCGCCGCCTGGGTGTAACCGGCGGCCTTCCGGAAGAGGGCGACGAGGTCGGCGACCAGCCTCATCGCCGACGGATTCCTCGGCGGATGTTGCGCAGGGCTCATGACGGGCAATCTCCCCGCCCCCGTTCCTTCTTGACCCCACTCGGACCCCGACAAAAAATCTGTCGGGGTCGGCTCACTGTCGCCAGTCAATCACTCTCCGCGACATTCCACTCGTGAACCACGAACCCCGCGAGCGCTTCTTCCGCCGCGAACGTCAAACCGTCCCCGCCGCCCGGGAGTTCGCCCGCGCCGCGCTCGCCGACTGGGGCGTGGGCGCCGACCGGGCGCACGACATCACGCTGTGTGTCAGCGAACTCGCCACGAACGCCCTGCTGCACGGCGTCCCGCCCGGCCGCGGCTACCTTCTGCGCCTGCTCCCCGCCGAGGAGGCGCTCCGCGTCGAGGTCCACGACAGCGGCAACGGTGTGCCGCGCGTGGTGCGGCCCGACGACGGTGGCCGCGGACTGATCCTCGTACAAGCGCTCGCGGACGCGTGGGGCGTGGGGGAGCGGGACCCCGGCAAGATCGTGTGGTGCGAGTTCGGGCACCTGTCGCTCCGGCCTCGTACACGTATGGTGGAGGACACGTGGGCGACGGGGGTGAGCGGTGGAACTGGGCGCAATGGGGCTGAAGCTCGCGTCCTCGGTGGTGGTGCCGCTGCTGAAGCGGTTCGTGCTGCCGCCGGCGAAGGCGGCGGGCGCCGAGTTCCCCGGTGAAAAACCCATCCGCGTACGGTCGTTGCTCTCCTTCGTGGGCGATCACCCCGCTCTCAGCCGCGACGACATGCACCGGCTCTCGCGGGAGCTGGTGCGCCGCGCCGTGCGGGCCGCGCCGCCGCGCGAGGCCAGGCTGCCGGACGACGAGCACGACGCGGTGGGTCAGGCCCTGACCCGTACGCTCTTCGCGCTCGGTCAACTCGACATGAACGACGTCGACCTGGTGCTGCTCGGGCCCGAGGAGCTGGCCGCCACGCTGTCCAGCGCGGCGGAGCGGGACATCAAGGGGCTGCTCACCGCGGACGCGGCCCGCTTCCACGACGCGCTGCTCGTCACCGCCTGCGTGCACCTCGTGCGGTTCTTCACCGAGCGGCCCGGCTTCGAGGCCCGCGCCCAGCTGTCGAACTCCCGGCAACTCCGCGAACAGAAGGAGCAGTTGGACCGCGTGGTGCGGATCATTACCGGCGAGGACCACCAGGCCGCCGACCTCCGCTTCGAAGAGGCGTACGCCGACTATGTCGTCAAACGGCACGGGCGGCTCACCATCTACGGCGTCGACCTGCGCGACCCCGCGGGCCCCGAATGGCCGCTCGACGACGCCTACTTGAGCCCCACCGCCGTACCGCTCGCGGCGGCCGAGGAGGAGGACGGCGACTATGAGACCGTGCCCGAGGAGAGCGTCGAGACCGCGCTCGCCGGGCGCGGCAAGATCGTGCTGCACGGCCTCGCCGGGACCGGCAAGACGACGCTCGTGCAGTGGCTCGCCCTGACCACCGCACGGCAGGAGGCCGTGCCCGTCGCGCTCCCGCAGCTGATCGGGCGGGTCCCGTTCGTGCTGCCGCTGCGCACCCTCGCCCGGCAGGGGGCCGAACTGCCCATGCCGGAGCAGTTCCTGGAGTGGATGCGCTGCGGACTCAGCGGCAGCGAACCCGACGGCTGGGCCGTCCGCGTCCTCCAGAACGGCCGCGCGGTGCTGCTTGTCGACGGTCTCGACGAGATCCCCAAGGCGGACCGGCGCCGCGCCCGCCAGTGGCTGCGCGACCTCGTGAACGACTTCCCGGGCAACCTCTGGCTGTGCACCACCCGGCCGTCCGCCCTTGAGCCGGGCTGGCTGCGCAGCGAGGGCTTCTACGAGCTGAGCCTCAACCCGCTCAGCCCCGCCGACCTGCGCCGCTTCATCGAGCGGTGGCACATCGCGGCGGACGCGCCCGAACGGCTCGCCGAGGAGCTCGTCGAATCCCTGCGCTCCAACCCCGAACTGAGTCGCCTCGCCACCAACCCCCTGATGTGCAGTCTCATCTGCGCCCTGCACCGCGAACGCCGGGGCTTCCTGCCGAACGGCCGGGCCTCCCTCTACCGGGCGGCCCTGTCCATGCTCCTGGAGCGGCGCGACGTGGAGCGGGACCTGTACGGGCGGGGCGACGACCGGCCCCGGCTCGACGAGGAGTCCGCGACCGAGCCGCTCAAGCGCCTGGCGTACCGGCTGATCCGCAACGACGACACGCAGATGGAACGCGACGACGCCATCCATGAGCTGCGCAGACTCCAGCCGCAGGTGCCGAGCCTGGAACGGCTGGGCGGACCCGAGCACGCCCTTGAGTACCTGCTGGAGCGCTCCGGGCTGCTCCGCGAGCCCGCGCCGGGCACCGTGGACTTCATTCATCGTACGTTTCAGGACTACCTGGGTGCCAAGGCTGTTCTTGAGGACCGTGACTTCGGCATGCTGGTGAAACACGCTCACATGGACCAGTGGGAGGACGTGGTGCAGATGGCCGTCGCGCAAGCCGATCACAACGGGCGGGCCGACCTGCTGATGCGCCTGAGCGACCGCGGAAAGCGCGAGAAGGACGTGACCGTCCAGGCCAGGATCCGCCTCCTGGCGCTCGCCTCCCTCGAACAGGCCACCCGGCTGGAACCCGTCGTACGTCAGACCATCGAGGCCGAGGCCGCGAGCATGCTCCCGCCGCGCAGCCTGCGCCAGGCCCGCGTCCTCGCGCGCACCGGACCGCTGCTCCTCGGGCTGCTCCCGAGGGCCGACGAGCTGGACGGGGACGCCGAGCTGGCGACCGCGCACGCCATCTGCCAGATCGGCGGCGACGCGGCCATCCCGCGGCTGCGCGAGTTCCTCACCACCTCGCAGTCCACCGTGCGCGCCCAGCTCCTCGGCCACTGGGACCGCTTCGACACTGAGACGTACGCCCGCGAGATCATCGCCCCGCTCCTCGAACGCGCGCCCGGCGAACCCGTCACCGTCCGCTCCCGCGCCGAACTCGACGCCCTGTCCCGGCTGCCCGGCTGCGAGCGCGTCGGCATCCACGGCGACTTCGACCCCGATGCCGTCCGCGCCGCCCTGTCCCCCGAGCACCTGCGCGAACTGCGGCTGCGCGGCGCGCTGGGGATCGACGACCTCTCCCTGCTGCACGACTTCCAGCACCTGGAGAGCCTCACCCTCCAGGGCTGCCGCAACGTCAAGGACCCGGAACCGCTCACGGGCCTGCCCCGGTTGCGCAGCCTCGTCCTGGAGAACGTGCCGCAGTTCGAACCGCTGGAGCAGCTCGACCAGTGCGCGCGGCTCGAAACCCTGCACATCGGCGCGGGCGTCCCCTGGCGCGGCGTCGGCGAACTGCCCAGGCCCGGCCGGCTCAGGATGCTGTCGCTGCCGCCCGGCACCTCTGACCTCTCCGAGATCACCCGGTGCGTGGCCCTGGAGGAACTGCACCTCCAGGACGCGAGCAGCCGGCTGCTCCCCGACGGCTGGGGCGGGCTGCTCGGCCGCCTGCCCGCGCTGCGCACGCTCTGCCTGTCCGCCGAGCAGCTCAGCACGCTCCTGTTCAACCCGGCCAGCCAGATCCCGCAACTGACCAAACTCTTCGTCTACGCCCAGCAGGGCACCCCGCTGCAACTGCGGCGCATGTCCCGTCGCCTGCAAGGACTCGAGGAGCTGCATGTGACGCAGGGCGGCGACATCGACCTCTCCCCGCTCAAGGGCATCACGTCGCTGCGCCGGGTCCGGATCGCCTACCCGGGCGGCGTCGTCCAGGGCGCCGAAGAGCTGCCCGAGGGTGCCGAGCTGGAGATTTATCCGCAACCGTGAAGAGGTCCGCGGCCTTGCGGACCATCTGGCAAGAGATCGGCGCCACCGGTAAGTTCTGGGGTTCACAAAGAAGTTGACGATCCCTAGGGAAGCAGGACAGCCGAAGATGGCCCGGCCCAAGGCGCCCTTTCTGTACGGGCGCGAACCCCTGGTGGGATCGCTCGTTCCCTCGCTCACCGGGCTTGCGTTCCACGAACGCGCCCGCGCCAAGCGGGAATTCGGGTCCGACGTGCCCGTCGTGCTGCTCACCGGCGAGCACGGTACCGGACGCAGCGCCCTCCTCGACGCCCTCGCCCGCGGCTACCGGGGCCGCCTCCCGCTCGCCCACGTGCGTGCCGTCGTGCCGGGCTCACCTGCCGCATCCGGCCTCGCCGAGGAGGTCCCCGAGGGCAGCGTGCCGCCGCAGACCGCCGCGTCGCCCGCCGAGATCCTGGAACGCCTCGTGTGCGCGCTCACCCCCGCGTACGGCACCTTCCGCACGCTGATGCCCGCCCTGTTCGCGGTGTCGGGCTGGCACCTGGGGCAGACCGACGAGCGCGACGAGGTGTGCCGCAGGCACGCCCGGATGCTCATCGCGAGCGGACTCGCGCGCGGCACCGAGCGGGAGGTCGCCCGCGACTGGGCCACCCAGGTCGAGACCTCGCTCAGCGAGGCCGCCGCCCGCAACGGCGACCCCGACGACCCGGACGGGACACAGCCCGTCACCGCCGCCGTGCTGCGCCAGCTCGCCGCCAGGATGCCGCTCACCGCCTCCCGCGCCTGGTTCCGGCAGCGGCACACCACGCCCGACGGCACCATCGCGCAGGAGGACCCGCTGTGGCTGCTGTCCCGCCGCTTCCACCGCGGCGGCGACTACCTGCACGCCGCCGAACAGGCCCTGACCGCCGCCTTCCTGGAGGAGACGGCCCACGCGCACGGCCTGGTGCGCCGGCTCAACCGTGAGCCCTGGCCGCTGATCCTGCTCGACGACGCGCACACCCCGGCGGGCGCCCGGTTCCTCGAACTCCTCCTGGAGCAGCGGTCCCTGGGGAACCGCAAGTACGACGACCGGATCGTGGTCGTCGCCACCCGGCTCGGCGACCTGCCGCGCGAGGACGCGCCGCACGCCGTGCGCCGGGAACTCGTCGACCTGCTGCCGCCCGGCGGCGTCAGACGCCCCGGACACGCCGCCACCCTGTGGAAGCGGACCGGGCACGAGCCGTCCGAGGGCCTCCTCGTCCTCCCGCTCACCCCGCTGACCAGGGACGACATCCTGTCCATGCTCGACAGGGCGTCCTCGCGGCTGCTCCACCCGCACCTCGCCTCCGCGCTGCACGCGCTCACCGGCGGCCACCCCTCGGCCAGCACCGTCCTCGCCGACGCCGCCGTCGAGACCGCCCGGCAGAACCGCACCGTCGTCCCGCGCGACCTCCTGGACCTGCGCGTCGAGGGCGGCCGCGCCGTCACCGAGGTGCTGCTGCGGGACCTGCTGCCCGACCGCAGGCAGCGCGACCGCCTCGTCAAGCTCTGCCTCGCCAGGGACTCCAAGGCGGCCGAGGCGCTCGCCCAGGACCTCGGCCTGGTCGGCCCCGAGCAACTGCCCGCCACGGCCGCCGCGCAGTACCTCGTCGAGCGCAAGTGGCAGGAACTCCCGGACGCCGAGAGCCCGCTGGTCACCAGCGGGCTGCTGCGCACCCTCCTCGTCCACGAGGCACGGCGCACCCTGCCGCAGGGCGACGAGCCGCACAGCTGGCGCTCCATCCATGCCTTCCTGCACCTGCACCACGTCCAGCGCGCCGAGACCGAGGAGGCCGACGCCCTGCGCCACAACCTCGCCGCCGGAAACCCCCGGCAGGTCGTCGCGATGCTCGCCGACGAGTTCGACGCCGAGGAGGCCGAGCAGAGCGTCGAGCACTGGCTGCTGTGCCTCAAGCGGTGCGCGAGCGCGCCCGTGCCGCCTGCCGACGAGAGCTGGCGCGACCAGCGCGTCGAGATCGCGGACGGCGAGCACGCCGCCCGCTACGCGGACCTCGACCCCTCGGGCCGCAGCATCAACCGCCTGCTGCACGCCCTGTGGTACCTCTCCGAGCCGTACGCCGACGCAGCGCTCGACCCGGACGCCGACCGGATGTGCCGTGCGGTGGGGGAGGAGCTCGGCTTCCTCGCACGACGCCACCCGACCTGGTACGCGGCCCTCGGGCAGGCGGCCCGCGACTGGCCGACGGCCGCCCGCAAGAGGCAGGAACTGCCGGTCCCCGCAAGCACCAACTCCGTGGAGGGAGGCTGATGTTCGGCAGCAGGATCAGGGAGTGGGGGCCGCTGGACTGGTGCGTCGCGGTGCTGGTCGTCCTCGCGCTCGTCGCGGGCGGGATCTACGGCGGCTCGAAGCTGCTGCGCAGATGCGACGACGGGCTGAGCGACATCGACGGCCAGTGCATCGGCGTGACCACGCAGTCCTTCGAGGCGGACCCCGACATCGGCTCGCTCCTCGACGCCATCGCCGACGAGAACGACCAGGTCGCCTCCGAAAGCGGCACCCCGTACGTCCGCGTCGCCCTGATGATGGCCTTCACCTCGGGGGACAAGAGCGCGATGACCGGCGACATGATCCGCCGCGCGCTCGCCGGCTCCCTCGCCGCGCTCAAGGAGGCGAACGCGGGGTCGGGCGGCCCGCAGGTCCAGCTGATGCTCGCCCCGATCGGCCAGCAGCTCGACCAATGGGAGCCGGTGGTACGGCAGTTGGGCGACCTGGCCGCCGACGGGAAGCACCCTCTCGTCGGCGTCACCGGCATCCCCAGCAGCCAGACGGACACCAAGGACGCGCTCCGCGACCTGACCGCACGCAAGATCCCCACGGTGGGGCCCGTGATCAATGCCTCGTCGATGAACTTCGACTACTTCTTCAAGACCTCGCCGGACGACAAGGAATTCGCGAACGCCCTGAAGCACTACCTCGACGCCTACCCGCAGGGGAAGAAGAAGGGGCTGCTGCTCCTCGACCGGCACACCGGTGACGTGTATGCGAAGGATCTGACGACGACCCTCGAGCAGCGCTTCGGCAAGGGCTACGGCCTCACCACCAGCTCGTCCCTCTTCACCGGTTCCTCCGGCAGCGACGAGGGCGAGCCGGGCATCTTCGTCGACGCGGTCAACAAGATCTGTAGCGAGGGCACCGACACGGTCTTCTTCGCAGGCCGCGACCAGGACCTCCCGGGATTCATCGACGCCCTCTCCGACGCGGGAAGCTGCGAGCGCGAGGGACCGCTGCGCATCATGAAGACCGGCATCGGCCTGGAGCCCACCCTCACCAGGCCGGAAGTGAAGCGCGACCTGGACAAGGCGCACGCCACGATCGTCGACGCGGCCTCCTTCGACCCGCGCTGGGAGAAGCAGGGCTCCACGGACCGCCCCGCGGGCGTCGACGACTTCCTCGACCAGTTCAACAAGCTCAGGACCGCCCATACCCTCGGCGAGAAGCCCCTGGCGGACGGCTATGCCGCCTCGTACTACGACGGCCTGCGGCTGCTCACCGAGGCGACGAAGCGGACCTTCGCCGAGATGAACCAGGGCAAGAACACCGAGCTGCTCCCGACCCGGCAGGAGCTCTACACGACGCTGTCGCAGTCCACCGTCAACAGCGCGGGCATGCTCCAGGGGGCCACGGGGACGTACGGCTTCGCCGGCCAGGGCACCCACAACCGGTGGTCGACGTGCAAGCCGGTCCCGGTCGTCGAGTTCCCCGCCAAGCCCCACGACCGCAAGCTGCCGCTGTACCGCACGTACGACAGCGGGGACTGTCCCGGGTGACGTGCCGCGCGCGGCACGTCACCCGGGACCGGGTCAGGACAGCAGTTCCACCTCCGCCACCGTCGCCGCGCCGCCGGTGAACACCAGCCGGTAGTGCTTGTGCGCCGCCGGGGACGGTACGGAGAACGCCCGCGTCTGCTTGTCCCAGGCGAAGGACTCGCCGGAGCGTTCGTCGACGGTCTTCCAGTCCTTGCCGTCGTCCGAGGCCTCAAGGCGCCAGCCCTTCGGCGCCTTCGCCTTGTCCTCGGACGTCAGCGTGTACTGGATCGCCTTCGCGCCGTCCGCCCCGACTGGCAGCTCCACCGACTCCGTACTCGCGGACGTCGCCGAGGAGTTGTCGAAGAGCGCGCCCGTTCCCGTGATCGCGTCGGAGCGCGGCGCGGGCACCTTGTCGTCGTTCGTGATGGACGTCGGCGCGGCTCCCGCGCCCGTGCCCCACTTCGACGGCTTGTCGCCCATCGCGAACTCGATGACGCCGCCCTTGGCGATGGCCGAGTGCGGCAGCGACGTCTTGTTCCACGTCTTGCCGTTGACCTTCACGCCCTGCACGTAGATGTTCTTCGCGCTGTTCTTCGGCGCCTTGACGACGAGGTCCTTGCCCCCGTCCAGATGCAGCGTCATCTTCGTGAACTGCGGTGAGCCGATGGCGTATTCGCCGCTGCCCATGACCAGCGGGTAGAAGCCCAGCGAGGAGAACAGGTACCAGGCCGACTGCTCGCCGTTGTCCTCGTCGCCGTGGTAGCCCTGCCCGATCTCGCTGCCGGTGTAGAGCCGCGACATGACCTCGCGGACCTTCTCCTGCGTCTTCCACGGCTGACCCGCCGCGTCGTACATGTACGTGACGTGGTGTGCGACCTGGTTCGAGTGCCCGTACATGCCCATCCGCACATCGCGCGCCTCGGTCATCTCGTGGATGACGCCGCCGTACGAGCCCGCGACATCGGCGGAACCGGTCTCCGGAGTGTCGAAGTACGTGTCGAGCTTCTTGGCGAGTCCGCCCCGGCCGCCGTACAGATTGGCGAGGCCGCGGCTGTCCTGGACGGCGGTGAAGGCGTAGCCCCAGGCGTTGGTCTCGGTGTAGTCGTAGCCCCAGATCGCCGGGTCGAAGTCGGCCGACTTCACGCGCCAGTCGCCATTCTTGTCCTTGCCCTGGAAGAAGCCGGGGCTCGAACTCCCGCCTGCCGCCTTGTCGTCGAACATGTTGACGTAGTCACGGGCGCGGTTCAGGAAGTACTCGGACTCCTCCTTGTAGTGCTTCTCGCCGGTCTTCTTGTAGAGCTTCTGTCCCATCTCGGCGATGCCGTAGTCGTTGAGGTAGCCCTCAAGGGCCCACGACATGCCCTCGTGCGTGTCCGACGACGTGTAGCCGAGGAACGGGGACGTCTCCATGCCCTTGCGGCCGACACCCGCCGAAGGCGCCACCACGGTCGCGTTCTTCACGGCTGCCTTGTACGCCGACTCGACGTCGAAGTCGTCGACGCCCTTCACGTACGCGTCCGCGAATGCCACGTCGGACGAGGTGCCGGTCATCAGGTCCGCGTAGCCGGGCGAGGACCAGCGGGAGGTCCAGCCGCCGTCCCGGTACTGCTGCACGAAACCGTCGACCAGCTCACCCGCCTTCTTCGGCGTCAGCAGCGAGTAGGCGGGCCACGTCGTGCGATACGTGTCCCAGAAGCCGTTGTTCACGTACGGCTTGCCCTCGACGATCTTCGCCCCGGTGTGGGTCGGGGTGTCGGGGCCCGGCATCGGCGAGAACGGAGAGGCGTACTTGTACGTCGCCTTCCCCGCGCCGCCCTGCGAACGGACCTTCTCGAAGGCCGAGTTGGGGTACAGGTACAGCCGGTACAGCGAGGAGTAGAGGCTGGTGCGCTGGTCCTCCGTCGCGCCCTCGACCTCGACCTTCTTCATCAGCGTGTCCCACTGGGCACGCGCGGCGTCGCGTACGGCGGAGAACGAGCGGTTCGCCGGAAGCTCCTGCGCCAGGTTGTCCTTCGCCTGATCGATGCTGATGAGGGACGTGGCCAGGCGCAGCGTCACCGTGCGGTCCTTGCCCGCGTCGAACGTGAAGTGCCCCTTCACGCCCGCCGATTCGGCGTCCTTCACCGGCTTGTCGAAGGTCCCGTAGACGAACAGCCGGGTGGCACCCGCCGACAGGCCCGACTTCACGTCCGAGTAGCCGGTGACGACCCCGTTCTCCTTGTCGAGCGTGAGACCGCCCTGGTCGGAGACGTTGTCGAAGACCACGCTCGCGTCGTCGTCCGGGTAGCTGAAGCGCAGCGCCGCCGCATGGTCGGTCGGCGTCATCTCGGCCTTCACGCCGTTCTGGAACTTCACGCCGTAGTACGAGGGCGTCGCCGTCTCGTCGTCGTGCTTGAACGGCAGCGCGCGCCCCGAGCGCGAGGTGTCCAGCGCGTCGCCCGCCTTCGCCGAAGGCATCACCTGGAACGTCTGCCGGTCACCCATCCACGGACTCGGCTCATGGCTCGCCGAGAACGCCTCAAGGGTGGGCAGGTTGTCCGCGTTGTTGTCGCGCGCGTAGTCGTACAGCCAGCTCAGCGAGCCCGCGTTGGTGACCGGCGTCCAGAAGTTGAAGCCGTGCGGGACGGCCGTCGCCGGGAAGGTGTTGCCGCGCGAGAAGCCGCCCGTGGAGTTCGTGCCCCGGGTCGTCGACGCGTAGTCGCTCAAGTGCGCCTTGGGCTTGGCGGGTCGGGCCTTCGCGATGCTGATGTCGTCGAGCCAGCCGCGGAACTTCGTCGGCCCCTTGGGGGAGTCGTACGCGACGAGGACCCGGTCGACCGTCTTGCCGGCCGCGACGGACCCGATCCCGGACTTCACGGCGTTCCACTGGTTCACGTAGAGACGCTTGGCCGCGCCCTGCCCCTGTGGCGTGAGCAGCCCGCCGTAGGAGTCGACGGCCTTGAGGTCGCTCAGGTACGTGCCGTCGGTGAAGGCGAGGTCCACGGAGACGTTCGTGGCGTCGTAGTCGCGGTCGCCGTCCGCCATCGACGGGAAGATCTTGTACGCCAGCTCGGTGTCCTTGGCCACCGCCACGTCGACGTCGAAGACCTTGTTGTACGAGTAGGCGTGTCCTTCGCCCTTGTGGCTGCCCGCGTAGCGCAGCGCGCGCGTCCCGGTGAAGCCGACGCCCGCCTTGGCGGTCGGCGAGGCCGTCGGTCCGCGGTCCACGAGCGAGAGCATGTCCTCGGGGGCCGGGGTGGAGGCATCGCCCGTCGAGAGCTGGAGGTCGGCGAGCTGCGTGGCGTCGCTCGCACCGTTGTTCTTCGTGAACTCGACGCGGAAGTGGGCGTACTCCGCCGGGCTCTGGATGTCGTACGACTTCAGCTGCTGACGCTTGTCGAACGTCTCGCCGGAGCGGGAGTCGAGCGTCTTCCACTCCTTGCCGTCGGCCGACCCCTTCAGGGTCCAGTCCTTCGGGTCCCGCTCGTCGTGGTCGTTGGCCGACGTGAGCGCGTACTTGGAGATCTTGACCGGCTCGTCGAGGTCGAACTCGACCCAGGCGGTCGGCGTGAACGCCAGCCACTTCGTCGTCGGCTCGCCGTCGACGAGGTTCTCCTTGGTCTCACCGCCACCCTGGTTCTCGTCGCTGGCCCGGACGTCGGTGACATGGCCGTTCACATTGCCCGGCATGCCACTGCTGTACGCGCCGTCGACGCCGCTCGCCCGCTTCTTCCCGTCGGCGTCGGTGTCGACCGTGTTCAGCCAGTCGGGGGCGGGCTGACCGGCCTCGAAGGAGGAGCGGAACTCCGGCTTTCCCCCGGCGGCGTGGGCGGTGGTGGCAGGGGTGAGTCCCTGGCCCGCCGCCGTGAGCACGAGTACGGCCGCGCCCAGCGCGGCCGTACCACCGAGTCTGTGTCTGGATCTGCCTCGCATAAAGGGGCTCACCCTCCCGCTGCTGGACAACGTTGTCAGTTGCTGAGCAGAGTCCAGTAGGGGCTCAAGTGCCCGGTGGTGTCAAGGGTGTTGAACCCTTTCCGCGCTTCGGGCGGGGCGGGCGGGCCCGACACGCCGCGTGCGCCCCGCTCGACGGGCTGTGATCGCCCGGCCGGTCGGTCGAATCGCCGATGTACAGTGGCAAATCTTGGCAAAAGAACCTAAAAGGTCTGATTTATGGACCTTGCTTTGACGGCCCCAGGAGGCCTCGTGCGCGCTCCCGCGTTCCCCGCGTGGTCCACCGCGATCTGTCCCGGCCTCGTCGCCGCGGTCGGTGTCGCGGCGCTCGACGTGGTGCTCGGCGCTGAGGTCGGGCTGCTGCCCCTGTTCGCGGTCTGCCCCGCGCTCACCGCCTGCTGCGCCCCGGCCCGCAAGGTGATCACCTGCGGCTTCGTCGCGCTGCTGCTGTGTGCGGCCGTGGCCGCGTACGACGACCTGCTCTTCACGCGGCGCGGCGTGGTGGCCCTCATCAGCGTGGCCGCGGTGACCGCCGCCTCCGCCGTCGCCGCGCACGCGCGCGTGCAGCACGAGCGGCGGGCGACCCGGCACCGGCTGATCTCCGAGTTCGTGCAGAGCGTGATCCTCGCGCCGGTGCCGCAGGACACCGCCCCCGCCCGGATCGCCGCCTCCTACGTCTCCGCCACCGAGGACGCCCGGATCGGCGGCGACTTCTACGAGGTGGTCCCGGCGCACGACGGTCGCGTCCGCGCCGTCATCGGCGACGTACAGGGCAAGGGGCTCGGTGCGGTGCGCACGGCCACCGTCATGCTCAGCGCCTTTCGCATGAGCGCACACGACTCCGACGACCTGGACGAGGTCGCGGCCAAGATGTCCGGGGCGCTGGGTCGCAGGGGTGTCGACGAGCAGTTCGTCACCGCGGTCCTCGCCGAACTCGACCGGGCGGGGCGGCTGACGCTGCTCTCGTTCGGGCACCCGCCGCCGCTCGTCGTACGGGCCGACGGCAGCCATGAGCTGGCCCATCCGCCGTGCCCCGCCCTGCCGTTCGGGCTCGACTGGCTGGGGTCCGATCCGCCGGAGCCGAGCCGCGTCGACCTCGCGGACGGCGACCGGGTGCTGCTCTACACCGACGGGCTCGCCGAGGCCCGCGACGCGGAGGACGCCTTCTATCCGCTCGTCCAGCGCGTTTCCTTGCTGCGCGGCGATTCCCTCGACGACTGCCTCGTGCGGTTGCGCGGAGATGTGCAGATGCACACGGACTCCGGCGTCGACGACGATTCCGCTCTGCTGCTCATGGAATACAACGCGGTATCGGAGTAAGCGGCCCGCGCGGTTCCGCTACGTCGCCGCACTACACCCTTTGTAGACAAGGAAGTTGGAAAGATCGGTTCGTCGCTCGTGCGACGTATTTCCGGGAGGTCTCAACTCGGAAAAGACCGATACCCAAACCTGCATTCGATCTTGCCCCCCTCACAGGGAGTGGACTATACCTGTCGCCACCGCCCCGGCCTGTTCTCGATCCGGGCGGGCACCACCCAGCTCCACCTGCGTTACGCAGCACATCACCGCGGTGCCGGGGAGGATCCGGTTCACCGCCTGAGTCCTGGAGAAGGCGAGGACTTGAGCATGGGATCCACCTCGGGACAGGCCTTTTCCGACATCGCTCAGCTGATCACCATCGGTGATGCAGCAAACCGGTAGAGATCCAATCGATCAGTGAGGATGCAGAGATGACCATTCGTGCCGGCTCTCTCGACAGGCGGACGCTCCTGCGCGGGGCGATCGCGACCGCAGCCATGGGTTCATTCGCCGTTGCGTGCGGCTCCCCTTCCAGCGACGACAGCAACGACGGCGGCGCGAAGAACAAGGGCAGCGAAAAGAACCCGTTCGGTGTCGCCAAGAACTCCAAGGTCGAGGCGGCCATCTTCGACGGCGGTTACGGGACCGACTACGTCGAGTACGTCAACAAGGTCATCGGTACTCAGATAGCCGGCACGAAGGTCCAGGTCAAGCCGGTCGTCGACATTGCTCCGGAGCTCCAGCCGCGGTTCGTCGGCGGCAACCCGCCGGACCTCATCGACAACTCCGGTGAGGACCAGATCGGGTTCCTCGGCATTCTCGACCAACTGGAGGAGCTCGACGACCTCTTCGAGGCCAAGACCTACGAAGGCAAGAAGATCGCCGACATCGTCTACCCCGGCGTCAAGGACCCCGGGACGTACAACGACAAGTTCGTCGCGCTGCGCTACGTGATGACGGTGTACGGCGTCTGGTACTCGAAGACGCTGTTCGAGGAGAACAACTGGACCCCGCCGAAGACCTGGGACGAGGCGCTCGACCTCGGCCAGAAGGCGAAGAAGAAGGGCAAGTACCTCTTCGTCCACGGCAAGGAAGCCGCCACGTACTACCAGACGATGCTGTTCGCTTCGTCGATCAAGGAGGGCGGCGACGAGGTCCGGCTCGCCCTGGGGAACCTGGAGAAGAACGCCTGGTCCCACCCGGCCATCCAGGGTGTCCTCAAGGTCATGGAGACCATGATCAAGGAGAAGATGTTCGTCCCCGGTGGCTCCGGCACCCAGTTCCAGAAGGCGCAGGCGATCTGGAGCAACGATCAGAAGGCGCTGCTCTACCCGTCCGGTGGCTGGATCGAGAACGAGATGAAGGACGCCACCAAGAAGGACTTCCAGATGACCGGCTTCCCGGAGATGACGCTCACGGACAAGCCGAAGCTGCCCTACGAGACGCTGCACGCGGCCTCGGGCGAGCCGTTCATCGTGCCCAAGCAGGGCAAGAACCCGGCCGGCGGCAAGGAAGTCCTGCGGGCGATGCTGTCCGCCAAGGCGGCCGCCAACTTCTCGAAGACGAAGCTGGCCCCGACGGTCGTCAAGGGCACCGTGCCCGCCGACGGCTTCGGATCGTCGGCGTTGGTCTCCCAGACGAAGTTGCTCGACGCCGCGGGCGACAACATCTACGACATGCGCAGGTTCGTCGAGGCCTACGGCATGAACACCGACCAGTTGGTGCCGTGGAACTCGTTCCTCTCCGGAGACCTCGACCGCGCGGGCCTGACGAAGGCTCTGCAAAAGATCTCCGACAAGGTCCGGGACGACGACTCCGTCGACAAGATCAAGATCAAGTAAGACGGCCATGAGTGAAACGATCTCCAAATCCGCAGCCGCGAGCGACCGGCCCGCGCCGGCCGCTCGCGGCGGGCGTCCCCGACGCCGCAAGCTCACGTTCGACCGGGTGACGTTCTTCCTCGCGTTCCTCGGCCTCCCGCTGGCCGTCTTCGTGCTCTTCGTCCTGTACCCGTTCGCCCAGGCGATCTTCTGGGGCATGACGAACTGGCGTGGTTTCAGCCCGGATTACGACTTCGTCGGGCTCGACAACTTCGTCAAGATCTTCCAGGACGACATCTTCCTGAAGGCGTTGACCAACGTCGCGCTGCTGGCCGCCTTCGTACCGTTGATCACGCTGACGCTCGCCCTCGGGGTCGCGGTGGCCATCACCCTCGGCGGGCCCAGCATCGGCCCCGTGAGGGGGATCGGGTCCGCCTCCTTCTACCGGATCGTCTCGTTCTTCCCCTACGTCGTGCCGGCGATCATCGTCGGCCTGATCTGGGCCCAGATGTTCGACCCGAACGCCGGTCTGGTCAACGGCATCCTCACCTCGCTCGGCCTCGACGGCTTCAAGGAATTCGCCTGGCTGGGCGAGACCTCGACCGCGATGCCGGCCCTGATGTTCGTCTTCGTCTGGGGGCTCGTCGGGTTCTACGCAGTGCTCTTCATCGCCGCGATCAAGGGAGTCCCCGCCGAGCTGTACGAGGCGGCCAGGATCGACGGGGCCGGCCGGTTCCGGATGACGATCGCGGTCACGCTGCCCGCGATCCGGGACAGCGTGCAGACGGCGTACATCTACCTGGGCATCGCCGCGCTCGACGCGTTCGTCTACGTACAGGCGATGTTGCCGAACGGCGGCCCGAACAACTCGACCCTGACGATCAGTCAGCGGCTGTACCACATGGCCTTCACCAAGCAGCAGTTCGGCGTCGCCACCGCGATGGGCGTCGTCCTCGCCGTCGTCACCCTCGTGTTCGCGGCGCTCGTGTTCACCGTCAACCGCCTGACCGGCGGCGGCGAGAACGAGGGCAAAGCGAAAATGCGTGGACTGAAGGCCCGGCGTTCCGGAGCCAAGGGAGGTGCCCTGTGAGCGCCGTAGCCGCCGACCGCAAGGTGACGAGCGACCGGAAGCTGACGAGAGCGGTCGTGAGCAGCGACCGCAGGTTCGCGGTGCTCTCGCACGGCTTGCTGATCCTGTGGTCCGTGATCGTGATCGTGCCCATGCTGTGGGTGGTCCTGTCGTCGTTCAAGTCGACCGGCGAGATCCTGTCGTCACCGTTCGATCTGCCGACGCACTGGCGGGTCGAGAACTATGTGAACGCGTGGACCGACGCGAACATCGGGAAGTTCTTCCTGAACTCGGTGATCGTCGTGGTCTCCGCACTGGTCCTGGTGATGTTGCTGGGCTCGATGTGTGCCTACATTCTGGCCCGGTTCGAATTCCCGGGACGCCGGGCGATCTATTACCTGATGCTGGCCGGGCTGACCTTCCCGGTCTTCCTGGCGATCGTGCCCCTGTTCTTCCAGCTCCAGAACTTCGGGCTGCTGAACACCCGGCCGGGACTGATCCTCACCTACGTCGCGTTCGCGCTGCCGTTCACGGTGTTCTTCCTCTACTCGTTCTTCCGGTCGCTGCCGCACGACGTGTACGAGGCCGCGCTGATCGACGGAGCCGGGGACTGGCGGGCGTTCTTCCAGGTGATGCTGCCGATGGCCACTCCGGGCATGGCCGCGGTGGCGATCTTCAACTTCCTGGGGCTGTGGAATCAGTTCCTGCTGCCGGTGGCGCTCAACACCGACCAGGACAAGTGGGTGCTGACCCAGGGGATGGCCGCCTACGCCTCTTCGCAGGTGTACGACATCGACTACGGCGCGCTGTTCGCGGCGATCGTGGTCACGGTCGTGCCTGTACTGGTCGTATACATCATCTTCCAGCGCCGGATCGCGGGATCGGTGTCGCAGGGCACCTTCCGCTGAGGTTCATCCGTCGCGCGACAGGGGTCGGGCCCCGGAGAGACCGCTCTCCGGGGCCCGACCCCTGCGGGCGTCGGGAAGAACCGATCTCCGTCAAGGGCTTGACGCCGGAGACACCTTCAGCGGAGCTTGGAGTTCATAACTTGTACAAGGTCTGGTCACATAGGGTGACGTGGGCCAAGGGACTAAGGGTGGGTCAATGGAGACTCCGGGGTCGCAGTCCTCGCTGCACCGGGCCAATCTCGAGCGGGTCGTGCGTGCCGTACGCCTTGCCGGGTCGCTCACGCAGGCGGAGATCGCGAGGGCGACGGGCCTGTCGGCCGCGACGGTCTCCAATATCGTCCGCGAGCTCAAGGACGGCGGAACGGTCGAGGTCACGCCCACGTCCGCCGGTGGCCGCAGGGCCCGCAGCGTCTCGCTGAGCGGCGACGCCGGCATCGTGATCGGCGTCGACTTCGGCCACACCCACCTGCGCGTCGCCGTCGGCAACCTCGCCCACCAGGTGCTCGCCGAGGAGTCCGAGCCGCTCGACGTGGACGCGTCCGCCGCGCAGGGCTTCGACCGGGCGGAAGAGCTGGTCGAGCGCCTCATCGTGGCCACCGGCGTGGACCGGGCGAAGGTCGCGGGCGTCGGGCTCGGCGTGCCGGGCCCCATCGACGTGGAGAGCGGCACGCTGGGCTCCACCTCGATCCTGCCGGGCTGGTCCGGCACCAAGCCCGCCGAGGAGCTGGCCCGGCGCCTGGGCGTCCCCGTGCACGTCGACAACGACGCCAACCTCGGCGCGCTCGGCGAGCTGGTGTGGGGCAGCGGCCGGGGCGTGAAGGACCTCGCGTACATCAAGGTGGCCAGCGGTGTCGGCGCGGGCCTCGTGATCAGCGGGAAGATCTACCGCGGGCCCGGCGGCACGGCGGGGGAGATCGGGCACATCACGCTCGACGAGTCGGGTCCCGTGTGCCGCTGCGGCAACCGCGGCTGCCTGGAGACCTTCACCGCGGCCCGGTACGTGCTGCCGCTCCTCCAGTCCAGCCACGGCACCGACCTCACGATGGAGAAGGTCGTGCGGCTCGCGCGCGACGGGGACCCCGGCTGCCGTCGCGTGGTCGCGGACGTGGGCCGGCACATCGGCTCCGGCGTCGCGAACCTGTGCAACCTGCTCAACCCCAGCCGGGTCGTCCTGGGCGGCGATCTGGCGGAGGCCGGTGAGCTGGTCCTGGGGCCCATCAGGGAGTCCGTGGGGCGCTACGCGATCCCCAGCGCCGGGCGCCAACTCTCGGTCCTCCCAGGGGCCTTGGGCGGCCGCGCGGAGGTGCTCGGGGCGCTGGCCCTCGCGCTCAGCGAGATGGGCGATTCGATGCTTTTGGACGGTTCCGGTGCAGGGTCTGTGCCCGCAGCCACACCTGCCTTCACTTAGAGAACGCATGACACCGTTGCCAACCCGTTAAGGATTTACTCCTTGACGCTGCGGTTGCGGCCGAGTTGACTTCCAGCCACCTCGGCCGCAACGACGCGGCCTCGTCAGGGAGGTTTCTGAAGTGAACACGCGTATGCGTCGTGCCGCCGTTGCGTTCTGTGCCACCGCCATGGCCGTGTCCCTCGCCGCCTGTGGCAGCGCCAAGGAGTCCAAGGGCGAGGGCGACAAGACCGCCGGAAAGAAGACCGACGCGCTGAAGATAGGTCTGCTCCTTCCGGAGAACCAGACGGCGCGTTACGAGAAGTTCGACAAGCCCATCATCGAGCAGCAGGTCAAGAAGCTGACGAATGGCAAGGGCACGGTCCAGTACCTCAACGCCAAGCAGGACGCTTCCGTCCAGTCGCAGCAGATCGACACGATGATCACCAACAAGGTGGACGTGCTGATCCTCGACTCGGTCGACTCCAAGGCCGTCGCCGGGGGCGTGAAGAAGGCCAAGGAGGCGGACATCCCCGTCGTCGCCTACGACCGCCTGGCCGAGGGCCCGATCTCCGCGTACACCTCCTTCGACAACGAGGAGGTCGGCAAGGAGCAGGGCAAGGCGCTCCTGAAGGCCCTGGGCGACAAGGCCAAGCCGAGCAACGAGATCGTGATGATGAACGGGGCCGCCACGGACCCGAACGCCGCCGACTTCAAGCGCGGCGCGCACTCCGTCCTCGACGGCAAGGTGAAGATCGCCAAGTCGTACGACACCAAGGAGTGGAAGGCGGAGAACGCCAACGCCAACATGGAGGGCGCCATCTCCGCCCTCGGCAAGGACAAGATCGTCGGCGTCTACTCCGCCAACGACGGCCTCGCGGGCGGCATCATCACCGCGCTCAAGGGCGCGGGCGTCACCAAGCTTCCCCCGGTCACCGGCCAGGACGCCGAGCTCGCCGGTGTGCAGCGCATCGTGACCGGCGACCAGTACATGTCGGTCTTCAAGTCGTACCCGCAGGAGGCCGAGACCGTCGCCAAGATGGCCGTCTCGATCGCCAAGACGGGCAAGATCGACAGCTCGCTCCAGACCACCAAGGTCGACAGCGGCACCGAGAAGGGCATCCCCTCCGTGATCGTCCCGATCGTCTCCCTGACGCAGGACAACATCAAGGACACGGTCATCAAGGAGGGTTACTACACGGTCAACGACATCTGCACGGCCAAGTACAAGAAGGCCTGCGACAAGATCGGCCTGAAGTAACCCGAGTGAACCGGGAGCGCGCAGTCGCCTCCCCTGCGGCCCTGACGGGCCCCTGATGCACGTCCGGCGCCCCGCCGCCAACAGCCCCGCAAGCTCAACGGCCGGGCGCCGGACGGAACACCAACACCCCCCTCATTCTTCTGAGTTCAACCTCCCGCCGGGTCAGGCCTTGGCGGTGAAGGAGATGGTTCACGTGTCCGCTACGCCCGTGCTGGCGTTGCGCGGGGTCTCCAAGCGATTCGGTGCCGTGCAGGCGCTCACCGACGTAGAGCTTGAAGTCCACGCCGGTGAGGTGGTCGCCCTGGTCGGCGACAACGGTGCCGGAAAGTCCACCCTGGTCAAGACGATCGCCGGCGTGCACCCCATCGATGACGGTGTCATCGAATGGGAAGGCAAGGCCGTCGCGGTCAACCGGCCGCACGATGCCCAGGACCTGGGCATCGCGACCGTCTACCAGGACCTCTCGCTGTGCGACAACATCGATGTCGTCGGCAACCTGTTCCTGGGCCGCGAGATCAAGAAGCGCGGCATCCTCGACGAGGTCGAGATGGAGCGCCGCTCCCGCGAGCTGCTCGAGACCCTGTCGATCCGGATACCCAGCGTGCGGATCCCGGTCGCCTCGCTCTCCGGCGGTCAGCGCCAGGTCGTGGCCATCGCCCGCTCCATGCTCGGCGAGCCCAAGCTGGTGATCCTCGACGAGCCGACCGCCGCCCTCGGCGTCGAGCAGACCGCCCAGGTCCTCGACCTCGTCGAGCGGCTGCGCGAGCGCGGTCACGCGGTCATCCTCATCAGCCACAACATGGCCGACGTGAAGGCCGTCGCCGACAAGGTCGGCGTGCTCCGGCTCGGCCGCAACAACGGCGTGTTCGAGGTCAAGAACACGTCCCAGGAAGAGATCATCTCCGCCATCACCGGCGCCACGGACAACGCCGTGACCCGACGTGCGGCGCGCGCGAACGGGGGGGCTCAGAAGTGAGCATCGACAAGACCAAGGCCCCCGTGGACGAACCGGGCGTCGCCGCCGGTGCCGCCGTGACCGCCGTCGACCCCCGCCTCCTCGTGCGAGAGCAGGGCTTCGCGGGCTACATCAGCGAGTTCAAGCGCAAGGTCAAGGGCGGTGACCTGGGTGCCATCCCGGTCGTCATCGGCCTGATCGTCATCGGCGCGATCTTCCAGAGCCTGAACTCCGCGTTCCTGGGTGCGGAGAACCTCAACAACATCTTCGTGGCGATGGTCGCGACCGGAATGATGTCGGTCGGCATCGTCTTCGTGCTGATGCTCGGCGAGATCGACCTGTCGGTCGGCTCCGTCTCCGGTGTCTCCTCGGCGATCACCGCGGTGCTGAGCGTCACGCACGGGATGAACGAGTGGCTCGCCGTCCTCATCTCGCTCGCCGCGGGCGCGCTCATCGGCGCCCTGCACGGCTTCTTCTTCGCCCGGCTCGGCGCCCCCGCGTTCGCCGTCACCCTGGCGGGCCTGCTGTTCTGGAACGGCTTCATGCTCCAGATCCTGGGCTCCAACGGCACCATCAACATCGACGGCGACGGCGTGGTCGGCAAGCTCACCACGTACTACTTCTCGGACGTCGCCGCCGCCTACGGCCTCGCCGTCATCGCGGTCCTCGGCTACTTCGTGCCGACCTTCCTCGGCAACAGGCGCCGCGAGGCCGCCGGGATCCCGTCCCGGCCGCTCAGCGACATCGTGCTGCGCACGGTGCTGCTCGCGATCGCCCTCTTCGGCGTCGCGATCATCTTCAACCAGTACAAGGGCCTGCCGCTCGCGGTGCTGCTGTTCGGCATCGTCCTCGTCGGCACCGACTTCCTGCTGCGCCGCACCTCGTACGGCCGCAAGGTCAACGCGCTCGGCGGCAGCGTCGAGGCCTCCCGGCGTGCCGGCATCAACGTCACGGCGATCCGGATCTCGGTCTTCTCCCTCGCGGGCCTGTTCGCGGCGGTCGGCGGCCTCTTCTGGGCCTCCAAGATCGCGGCGGCCAACCAGAGCGCCGGCGCCGGCGACCTTCTGATGAACGTCATCGCCGCGGCCGTCATCGGCGGCACCAGCCTCTTCGGTGGCCGGGGCCGCACTTGGAACGCCCTGCTCGGTGTGCTGGTGATCACGTCGATCCAGTACGGCCTCGCCCTGGAGGGCATCGCCACCCCGATCCAGTACATGATCACCGGCGGCGTGCTCCTCGCCACGGTCGTCATCGACTCGATCACCCGTAAGACCCAGAAGACGGCCGGCCGCGCCTGACCCCTTCTGGCCTGGACCGACTGTGCCCGGCGTCAATGGTGACGCCGGGCACAGTCCTGCGTACGGGCCGTGCGCCTGGTTCTGTTTCGTGACGAGGGCGTGACGAGGAACGCACGGCCCGCACGCCGTCGCGAGTGACGGAACATTAGAATCGACAGGCCCGGCAAGCTCGACAGCTCAACCAGCTACTCACAGCTCTATCGCAAGGAGGCACGGGTGCCGCTGCTGACCCGCATCACGGGACCGCGCGATCTGGACCGGCTCAGCCTGGAGCAGCTGGACCAGCTGGCAGGCGAGATCCGGACCTTTCTCGTCGACGCGGTCTCCAAGACCGGCGGCCACCTCGGCCCGAACCTGGGCGTCGTCGAGCTGACGATCGCCCTGCACCGCGTCTTCGAGTCCCCCCAGGACAAGGTCCTGTGGGACACCGGCCACCAGTCCTACGTGCACAAGCTGCTCACCGGCCGCCAGGACTTCGCCAAGCTGAAGCAGAAGGGCGGCCTGTCCGGCTACCCCTCGCAGGCCGAGTCCGAGCACGACGTGATCGAGAACAGCCACGCCTCCACCGTCCTCGGCTGGGCCGACGGCCTGGCGAAGGCGAACGAGATCCAGGACCGCGACGACCACGTCGTCGCGGTGATCGGCGACGGCGCCCTCACCGGCGGCATGGCCTGGGAGGCGCTGAACAACATCGCCGCGGCCAAGGACCGCCCCCTCGTCATCGTGGTCAACGACAACGAGCGCAGCTACGCGCCCACGATCGGCGGCCTCGCGAACCACCTGGCGACCCTGCGCACCACGGACGGCTACGAGCGCTTCCTGGCCCGCGGCAAGGACCTCCTGGAGCGCACCCCCGTCGTCGGCAAGCCGCTCTACGAGACGCTGCACGGCGCCAAGAAGGGCCTCAAGGACTTCATCGCCCCGCAGGGCATGTTCGAGGACCTGGGCCTGAAGTACGTCGGCCCCATCGACGGCCACGACATCGAGGCCCTGGAGTCCGCGCTCACCCGCGCCAAGCGCTTCGGCGGCCCGGTCATCGTGCACTGCCTCACCGAGAAGGGCCGCGGCTACAAGCCCGCCCTCCAGGACGAGGCCGACCGCTTCCACGGCATCGGCCCCATCCACCCCGACACGGGCCTGCCGATCAAGGCCTCCGGCGCCGACTGGACCTCCGTCTTCGGCGACGAGATGGTCAAGCTGGGCCGCGAGCGCGAGGACATCGTGGCGATCACCGCCGCGATGCTCCAGCCGGTCGGCCTGAAGAAGTTCGCCGAGGAGTTCCCCGAGCGGGTCTACGACGTCGGCATCGCCGAGCAGCACGCGGCGACCAGCGCGGCGGGCCTCGCCCAGGGCGGCCTGCACCCGGTCTTCGCGGTCTACGCGACGTTCCTCAACCGCGCCTTCGACCAGCTCCTGATGGACGTCGCCCTGCACAAGTGCGGGGTCACCTTCGTCCTGGACCGGGCGGGCATCACCGGCACCGACGGCGCCTCGCACAACGGCATGTGGGACATGTCCCTCCTCCAGGTCGTCCCCGGCGTCCGGATCGCCGCGCCGCGCGACGCCGACCAGGTCCGCGCGCAGCTGCGCGAGGCGGTCCAGGTCGACGACGCCCCGACCGTCGTCCGCTACTCCAAGGGCGCGGTCGGCCCCGCCGTCGAGTCGGTCGGCAAGGTGGGCGGCATGGACGTCCTGCGCAAGCCGAAGTCCGACAAGCCGGACGTGTTGTTGGTGTCCGTGGGCGCCCTCGCCCCCATGTGCCTGGAGATCGCCGACCTCCTCGACAAGCAGGGCATCACGACGACGGTCGTCGACCCCCGCTGGGTCAAGCCGGTCGACGAGGCGATGGCCCCGCTGGCCGAGCGCCACCGCGTGGTCGTCACGGTCGAGGACAACTCCCGCGTGGGCGGCGTCGGTTCGTCCATCGCGCAGGCGCTGCGCGACGCGGGCGTCGACGTCCCGCTGCGCGACTTCGGCATCCCGCCGCGCTTCCTGGAGCACGCCTCCCGCAAGGAGATCATGGCCGAGATCGGCCTCACGGCCCCGGACATCGCGCGCCAGGTCACGGGCCTCGTCTCCAAGCTGGACGGCCGCTACGAGGAGACTCCGTCGGCCACGGTGGAACCGGCGCGGGACTGACACCCCCCTGCGGGGTGACCGGCCATTTCAATCCCCGCCGAGCGGCTGGGCCAATCAAGCCCCGCTGTGCGGTGGGGCTCGGTAAATCAAGCCTCGCTGTGCGGTGGGGCTCGGTAAATCAAGCCCCGCCGGCGATTGAGGCGCGGGGTCCGGGGCAGAGCCCCGCGGCCGTAACCCCGTCCGGGGCCGAGGACTCGGGGCTCCGCCCCGGACCCCGCTGCTCAATCGCCGCAGGGGCTTGATTGGGGCGGCCCGGTACCCCCTTCTGGGGGGCCGGGCCGCCCCATTCGTATGAACGGGGAGGATTCACCCGCGCGCCGGAGGCCACTCGTCTCGATCATGGGACGAAGAAGCCTACGGAGGTAGCCGGTGAGCACCACGCCAGACACGGGCCCGGAGCGGAGCCGCAACGGCCTGTTCCGGACCAAGTCCATCGAGCAGTCCATCCAGGACACCGAGGAACCCGAGCACCAGCTCAAGAAGACCCTCTCCGCCCTCGACCTCACCGTCTTCGGCGTCGGCGTCGTCATCGGCTCGGGCATCTTCGTCATCACCGGCACGGCCGCCACGGACTACGCGGGCCCGGCCGTGACCATCGCCTTCGTCGTCGCCGCGGTGGTCTGCGCCCTCGCGGCGCTCTGCTACGCGGAGTTCGCCTCGACCGTCCCGGTCGCCGGATCGGCGTACACCTTCGCCTTCGCCTCGCTCGGCGAATTCCCGGCGTGGATCATCGGCTGGGACCTGATCCTCGAACTGGCCCTCGGCTGCGCGACGGTCGCGGTCGGCTGGTCCGGCTACGTGCAGTCCCTGCTGGACAGCTGGGGCATCCCGCTCCCGGCGGGGCTCCAGGGCCCGGGCTCGGGCGACGGCTTCAGCTTCAACATCGCCGCGTTCCTGCTGGTGATCGCCGTGATGACGGTCGTCGTGATCGGCATGAGGCTGTCCGCCTGGGTGACGTCGGTGGTCGTGGCCATCAAGGTCACGGTGGTCCTGATCGTGATCGCGGTCGGCGCCTTCTTCATCAAGACCAGCAACTACACCCCGTACATCCCGCCCGCCCAGGACAACAAGAGCGGCTCGGGACTGAGCGCCACGCTCCTCGAAGGCATCGCCGGCTTCACGCCCTCCAGCTTCGGCGTGATGGGCATCTTCACCGCCGCGGCCGTCGTCTTCTTCGCGTTCATCGGCTTCGACGTCGTGGCGACCGCGGCCGAGGAGACCCGCAATCCGCAGAAGGACGTCCCGCGCGGCATCCTCGGCTCCCTCGCCATCTGCACGGTCCTGTACGTGGCCGTGGCCGCGGTCGTCACCGGCATGCAGAACTACAAGGACCTGGACCCGGGCGCCCCGCTCGCGGAGGCGTTCAAGTCGGTCGGGCACCCGTTCTGGGCGGGCCTGATCTCGTTCGGCGCGGTGATCGGCCTGACGACCGTCTGCATGATCCTGCTCCTCGGCCAGAGCCGCGTCTTCTTCGCGATGAGCCGCGACGGACTGCTGCCCCCGGTGTTCAGCGCGGTGCACCCCAAGTTCCGCACGCCGTACCGCTCGACGATCATCCTGGGCCTCCTGACGGCCCTGGTGGCAGGCTTCATCTCCCTGGAGGAACTCTCCAAGCTGGTCAACATCGGCACCCTGTTCGCCTTCGTCGTGGTGGCCCTCGGCGTCCTCATCCTGCGCCGCACCCGCCCCGACCTCCCGCGCGCCTTCAAGGCCCCGTGGGTGCCGTTCCTGCCCATCGCCTCGGTGGCGTGCTCGGTGTGGCTGATGCTGAACCTGTCGGTGGAGACGTGGCTGCGGTTCGCGGTGTGGATGGTGGTGGGCGTGGTGATCTACTTCGTCTACGGCCGCCGCCACAGCCGCGCGGCGCGGGGCGACGCACGGTAATCACCGGAGGAACCGCCATCGAAGCCACTGCCCCCGTATGTCGTCCCTAAATAGGACATACGGGGGCGGATAGTTTGGCGCCCATGCTCACCGAGGCGCGCCCGTCACGACCGTACGTAGCCGAAGACCGCGACGGCCCCTCAAGGCGCGGCCGCGCCCGCACCCCTCACTACTGGCCCCGCCTGCTCCTCACTCTCACCGCCCTGGCCTGCGCCACCCGCATCCCGTCCTTCACCCGCCCGCTCTGGAACCCGGACGAGGGCTATCTCGCCGTCCAGGCGCGGATACTGGCGCACGGCGGCACGCTCTACGAGACGGTCGTCGACCGCAAGCCCCCACTCGTCCCCTGGCTCTACGAGGCGGTGTTCGCGCTCTTCGGCTCGGACTCGCTCGCGCCGGTGCGGGTGTGCGCGGTGGCGGCGCACGTGGCGACGGCGCTCTTCCTGGCCTCGCTGGCCCGCCGTCGCTGGGGCGACACGGCGGGCGCCACGGCAGGCGTCCTGTACGTCGTGCTGTCCATCGGCCTCAACCCGGAGGACACGCAGGCCGCGACCTTCGAGGTCTTCATGCTGCCGTGGACGGCGGCGGCGCTGTGGTGCGCGGACCGCCGCAGATGGGGCTGGTGCGGGATCGCGATCGCGGGCGCGTTCCTCACGAAGCAGACCGGGGGAGCGGTGCTGGTGCCGGCGGTGTGGATGCTGTGGCGGGCGGGTTGGTCGCGAAGTGGCGTGCTGCGGTGCGGTGTTGGGGCACTCGCGCCCGTCGCGGCGGCCGCCCTGGCCACGAACCCCACGGGCTTCCTCTTCTGGACGGTGACGGGCTCGGGCGCGTACGCCTCGATCACCGGCTCCGAACTCCACGTCCTGCTACGGGGGTTGACGAACGCGGCGCTCCTGTCGGTGGCCTGCGCGGGCGTACTCCCGCCGATCGTCCGCGTGCTGAGGATCGCGCGGACGGGCTGCGGCGACCTGTGGCTGTGGCTCGCGTCATCGTCCGTGGCGGTCGCCACCGGCTTCCACTTCTTCGGCCACTACTACCTCCAACTGGTCCCGCCCCTGGCCCTGTTGGGCACGCTGGCGCTCCACATCCTCCCGCGCGAGCACCTGCGTCGCTCCCTCCTCGCCACGGCCTGCTGCGGCACCCTGTTCCTCTCCTGGGGCCTGCTGGCACCCCACACCGAACTGACCCACGCGGAGCGGGTGGCCGCGACCCTGCGCGAACGCTCCTCCCCGACCGACCGGGTCCTGGTCTGGGGCATGCACCCGGAAACGTACTGGCTCTCCCACCGCACCCCGGCAACCCGCTTCCTGACGGCGGGCCTCCTGACGAACTACAGCGGGGGCCGGGACGGGGGCAAGGTGGGGGAGCGGTACGGGGTCCCTGGCGGCTGGCCCACATTCCGCACGGAGGTCCGGCACCGGCCCCCGGCGGTGATCGTCGACGATTCGCGGGGGGAGGCGTACGGGCCGGGACGGGTGGGGTCGCTGAGACGCATCCTGGAGGGGTATCGCGAAGTGGCCCGTGTGGACGGGGCCGTGGTCTACGAACGCGTCCACACGGGCCGGGGCCGGGCGTAGCCGGCCGCCGGTCAGCCGCCCTGTGCCGGGGACTTCTTCGCCGACTCGGGGATCTCGCGGTCGCCGCGGAGGGCCTTCCACAACGTGTCGGCCTGCGGCTGCGCGGCCACGACACGGTTGGGGTCGGTCTTGTCGTACGCGACCGGAAGCATGATCGTCTCCATGCTCGCCGGGTCGACGCCCCGCATGCTCCGCCCGAACGTGGCGAGCTTGGTGAGCGAGGCGAGCCCGTCGTCGGTCGTGAGCGAGGCGGTGAGGCTGTCCGCGATCTTGTACGTCTTGGTGGGGCTGCCGAGCAGGTCCTGCTGCTTGATCTCGCTCAACAGCGCGATCATGAACTGCTGCTGCAACCCGATGCGCCCGAGGTCGGAACCGTCGCCGACGCCGTGCCGGGTCCGCACGAAGGCCAACGACTGGGTGCCGTCCAGCTTGTGCGTACCCGCTTCGAGGTCGAGTCCGCTGGACTTGTCGTGGATGGGCTTGTCGACCGTGACGTTCACCCCGCCGATGGCGTCAACGAGGCCCTTGAACCCGGCGAAGTCGATCTCCACGAAGTGGTCCATGCGCACGCCCGACATCGCCTCGACGGTCTTCACGACACAGGCCGGACCGGCGAGCGAGTACACGGAGTTGAACATCACGCGGTCCGCCGACGGAGTCTTCGTCCCGTCCGCCTTGGTGCACCCGGGCCGGGTCACGAGGGTGTCGCGCGGAATGCTCACGGCGGTCGCCCGGGACCGCCCCTCCGGGATGTGCAGCACCATCGCGGTGTCGGACCGGGCCCCGGCGACCTTGCCGGTCCCGAGCGAGGCGTTTGCGCCCGCGCGGGAGTCGGAGCCGAGGACCAGGATGTTCTGCCCCGACGTCGGCAACTTCTCGGGCCGGTCACCGCCGATCGCCTTGTCGAGGTCGACGCCGTCGATGTTGCCGTTGAGATCGCTGTAGAGCCAGTAGCCGGTGCCGCCTGCGGCGAGGACGAGGACCAGCAGCACGAGGAGCACGATCCGGCCCTTGCGGCGTTTCTTCTTCGGGGCCTTGCGGCTGCGCCGTGTACTGGACTCGGCTCTGTGGGATGTGGGTACAGGTGTACCCAGGTCATGGCTCACGACGGGTCCTCGCAACTCGTGCCCAGAGGGGCAGGAGCAGCAGGCCGCTCCCGTGAGGGGCCGGGTCGGTGCTGCTCGGCTGACGCTTGGTAGCACCGAACTATAGACATGTCATCGAAAATTCGTATGACTGAAGTGCCCGGTTGGTCGTGCGACTTGGGCCCGGCGAAGCGTCTTCTTGCATGTCGCCGCAGGTTGGGTGGACCAGTCAGCGACTTGTTCAAGTGTGCATATGATGTGGCGAATTCTGGAGCCACTTGTGGACACCGGGGCTGGCGTGGGAGGGGCGGCAGACATGCGCGGCAGAGATGCGCAGGCGTTGGGTCGGCGGTCCTCGATCGATGTTGAGGCGGAAGTTCGCCCTGCGCGGGGGGCCGCGACAGCCGTGGCCACGGGCTCGTGGCTGGTCCGGGGGGACGACGGCCGCCTCAGCGTGTTCGCCCTCGTCGAGGGCGGGGTGCGCCGCTGGACGGAGGCCGCTGTCGGCAGCGGGCGGTGGAGCGGCCCGGACTTCTTCCGGGTCGAAGGTCTCATCGGGCTCGCTGTCGGTCAGGGTGCCAACCGCTACGTGCACTTCGTTGGCCGCAGGGTGAGGCGGCAAGGGGTGGGTGCGCCGAAGGCCGACCTGCTCTATGCCGTGCAATACCAGACCGGTCGCACGCTCGGCGACTGGCGCTCTCTGGGAAATCCGTACCGCGACCCGAAGGGCGCGGCGACGCTGGGCGACCCGACTGTGGCCATCGACGGGCAGGGCACCGTTCACGTCTTCGTCTCCGGCGGGCCTGGCGGAGTGCTGCTGCGTCGAGAGTCCAAGAGCGGTGCCTGGGAGGCATGGAGGGATCTGCGCGGCGGCGAGGTCGCCGGTGGGATGGCCGCCGCGGCCAACTCGGCCGGACTCGTCCAGGTCCTCGCGCCCGGGCGCCGGTCGATCATGCACTGGGTGCAGCCGGAGCCGGGGGCGGAGCTGCGCCGCGCGCAGGATCTCGGGCCGGCCCCCGTGCCTGGTTCGGCGGCGCTTCTCGAGACCGCCCCGGGAACCTTCACCGCGTACTGGTCCGAGCAGACCGGTACGGGCATGTACGCGCAGCGGCCCGGCGAATGGGCGTTCCCGCTCGGTGGCGCTCCTGGTGAAGGGGGCCACGCCGTGCTGCGCGCCTGTGTCGACGGCTACGACTGCACCGTCGTCGCCCATCGCGGGCGCACGGGCACCGCCGTGTTCGGCATCTGCGGCACGGGCGGCGAGTCCGCCGGACTGTGGTGGACCGACACGGGGGTGGTCTGCGCAGGAACCCCCGCGCTCGCGCTGGACGGGCGGGGGCGCGTCGTCATGGCGGCGGTCGCCGCGGGCGGCGAAGTCCTGGTGGGTCGTCAGCGTTCGGAGCCCGGACTCGTGTTGTCCGACTGGGATCGCCTGCCGGGCAATTGAGCCCGAGGCGAGTCGCCCCTTTACCTCATGTCGCCCTGGGAGTCCAGGGTTTGAAAAGGTTGTACGCGTGTCACGTGGTGATTCTCACGCGACTGCAAGTGATCGTCAGGTGTCCAGGTCTGGACTTCCAAGAAACGATTATGTGAAGGTTTCATGGATCCCCGTTGTGTGGGTGATCGCCGTGATGTGCGGGCAAAGGGCCCTTGCACGAGTAAGAGCGGATCCAAGCGGTTCAGGGGGACACACGACGCGGTGTGCGCTCCCTGGAGTGCGCGGGCCGCTGGGGGTGGATGGTTCGTGGGGGGCTCGGACAACCCTGAATCCGGTGCGCTGATTTCCGCGTACCGGTCGACAGTCCCGGTGGGGGCTCGGAAGCGCATCGTCCGCGGGGTACCCACCCCCGTGCGCAAGGTCGTGAAGTCCTCGCTCACCGCTGCCGACTCCATGCGTTCCGCCACGGTGGTCTGGGCGATGGGCGGCAAGCGCAAGGCGCCCCGGCACAGCGCCGCGCACAGCCGCCGTGTCGTCCGTGTCGGCCGCCGCCACATGCACGCGCTGATGGTCGAGGGCGCGACCGACTGGGCAGCACGGGCCCGCAACCTGAGTATCACCGTGTCCGTCCTGGAAGCGGCTGGTGTGGACTACTTCTGCGTGCGGGGCACGAGCAGCGGACTGCCTGCGGTGGCCATCCCCGCGGCCGCCCGACGCCGGGTCGAGGAGATGCTGCAGCTCGCCTTCGAGCAGGCCCCCGGATATGTCGGCCCGGCGGGCGGCAACGAGGCCCGCATGGAGCCCGGCGACGACGAAAGGTCGTGGCGACAGCTGCGCAAACACAGGGTGCTGCGTCTGGCCTGGTACGTCTGCGACCCTTCGGAGCAGTTGGTGTTCGGCGCGGCCACGGGCTGCGACCTCGAGGTGTGGACGGAGCGGGACGGGGAGCTGCGGGCACCGCGCCCCAATCGGGTCATCGACGCGGTTCCGACGGGGGCCGCCCGCAAGTCTGCGCCGCAGAGCCTCTTCAGCACCATTCCGCCCGCCTACCACACGGGGGACGCGCAGACCCTCGCCGAGTTCGCGGTGCCGCTGCCCGAGGACCACCAGTTCCCCATTGATGTCGTCTACACCTGGGTCGACGACTCGGACCCCGTCTGGCGGGCCTCACGCGACCGTGTGCGCGGTGGGCTGGACGGGCCCGCGCTGCACGAGCAGGCGGCGAACGACTCGCGATTCACCAGCCGCGACGAACTGCGCTACTCCCTGCGCTCGTTGCATCAGAATGCGCCCTGGGTGCGGAACATCTACCTGGTGACCGCCGGGCAGATCCCCTCCTGGCTTCATCAGGGGCACCCGAACTTGCGCGTGGTGGACCACCGAGAGATCTTCTCGAATCCCGAGGCGCTGCCCACGTTCAACTCGCACGCCATCGAGAGTCAGTTGCACCACATCCGGGGCCTGTCCGAGTGCTTCCTCTACCTGAACGACGACGTGTTCTTCGGGCGGCCGGTGACGCCCGCGCAATTCTTTCACCCCAACGGCATCAGCAAGTTCTTCACCTCGCCTGCTCTCATACCGGGCGGTGGCGTGTCCCTGGCCGACCTGCCGGTCAACGCCGCCGGCAAGAACAGTCGCTGGCTCATCGCGCAGAAGTTCGGTGTCGCCATCTCCCAGAAGATGAAACATACGCCGCACGCGCTGCGCAGGAGCGTGCTCCAGGAGATCGAGGACACCTTCCCCCGGGAGCACTCGGACACCCAGCGCTCACGCTTCCGCTCGACCGGAGACGTGCCCATCGCCTCCTCGCTGCACCACTACTTCGCCCACCACTCGGCGCGGGCCACCGTGGGGGAGATCCAGTACCGCTACATCGACCTCTCGGCAGAACTGGCCGACCGGCGCCTGAACACGCTCCTCGCCAACCGGGACATGGACACCTTCTGTCTCAACGACACGGTGGAGGCCGCCGACCCCGTGGCGCAGCGGGGCATGCTGGCGCGATTCCTCGACGCCTACTTCCCCGTGCCGAGCCCGTACGAAGTGGCCGGGCACGCGCACGTCCTGGAGCGGCAGGCCGAGCCGGAGCAGATCCTCGCGAGTGAGTCCCGGCACGCATGAATCCTTATGACGTCACGCTGGTCGTGCCCGTTTACAACGTGCAGGAGTACCTCCCGGAGTGTCTGAACTCCATCGCGCAGCAGACGGCGTTCGGCCGCTGCGAGGTGATGCTCGTCGACAACGGCAGCACGGACGAGTCCTTGCGGATCTGCACGGACTTCGCGCGCGAGTACGCCAATGTGAAGGTCCTTGTCCGCCCCGGGGGAGGCGCCGGCGCAGCGCGGAACTTCGGGATGGACCGTGCGAGCAGCGCGCGCATCACCTTCTGCGACTCCGACGACGTCCTGCCGGCCACCGCCATCGAGCGCATGCTGGACGCCTCGCTGGCGACCGGTGCTGAGGTCGTGGTCGGCGCGATGGAGACCTTCCCGAAGGCGACCAACTGGGCCTGGAAGGAGCACTTCGGCAAGGGCGACCGAACCTGCGCGGGCGTGGCGGAGGTGCCCGAGCTGGTGCACAGCGCGAGCGCCTGCAACAAGCTCTTCGACCTTGCCTACCTGCGTTCGCACGGCATCCGCTTTGCGGAGGGGGTGCACTTCGAGGACGCCTATGTCGGCGTGCCCGCGCTCGTCTTCGCCACCCGCCTCGCCCTGGTCGATGCCTGCGTCTACCGGTACCGCAAGCGTGCCGCGGGCGACTCCACCATGGACGCGATCTGGACGCGACGGCAGAACTATTGGGACCACCTCCAGCTGGTTGAGTACCTGCACCACCTGGGGACACGACTCCCGGCGGACTCGCGCGCCGTGCTCGACCTGTTCCTCGCACGGAGCTACCAGGGCTTCGCGCTCCGGGCCCCGGACCTCTTCCAGGGTGCGGAGCTGGAGGAGATCTACGCGCGATGCCGGGCCGTCTACTGGAACATCGCACCGGACGTGATCGCCCGTGCCACGGCCGACGCTCGGCACCGGGTGGCCTACCTTGCGTTTCTCACCGATGACTTCGGTCTTTTCGCCGACCGCGCGGCACGGCTGCACGAGGTGTCGGTGCGCCAGGGACGCCCGTACATCCTGGGTGAACTCCCGGCCAGTCTGGCCGTGTTGGCGCAGGCCACACCGTTTACCGCGCACCTGGAACATGTCCGGCGGGTACCGGGGACCGCGACGCTGCGGATCTCGGGGCGCTTCGAGGTGGGCGGCATGCCGCTGGTCAGGCCACTGCCCGCGCGCCTCGGACTGCGGGTGCGGGGGAGCCGCCTCAGCGTCGCTGCCACGCAGGTCCGCCGCAGGGACCTGCGCAACACCCGCCCGGACACGGAGTGGGGCGGGTTCACCGCGGACCTGCCCCTCGACTCGCTGCGCCGCGGTGTCCACGCGCTCGAGTTCGTCCTCGACACCGACAGCGGGCAGACCGTCACCCCGTGCCTGGTCGCGGCCGGCTATCTGCGCGGGGCACGCGTCATACGGCATCGCGGGATCCGCGTCGTGCCGCACTGGAAGGGGAAGAACCGGGCGATCCTCATGGTCCTCGGCGCCGCACGCCGCCCCGGACGGCGGGCGGTCCTCGGCGGGTTGATCGCCAAGGACGCCAAGCACGTCCTGCGCCGTCGGCCCTTCTGGAAGCAGCGTCTCCTCCGGCTGTTCACCAAGCCGCTCAAGCCGTTGCTTCTCGGCCGGGACATCTGGCTGTTCGGAGAGCGGGGCGACACCGCCCAGGACAACAGCCGCCACCTCTTCCGGCACGTGCGCACCATCGAGAAGCGGCGGGGCGCGTACTACGTGATCAGGAAGGGGGCCTCGGACCGTGCCCACCTGAAGGGACTCGGGCACGTGGTGGCGCACAGCTCCTGGAAGCACAAGCTGCTGATGCTGCACGCCTCCGCGCTGATCAACGCCTACGACATCGACACCTACATGCTGCCGGACGGCTGGGACCGGACCCGTTTCCTCAAGCACCTGAACTGGCGAGTGGGCGCCCGCCGGGTGTTCCTCCAGCACGGGGTGACGGACAAGGACGTCAGCAAGGGCCTGCACCGCAACCGCACGGGCGTCGACCTCATCCTCGCGGTGAGCCGGCACGAAGGCTGGTTCCTGTCGGAGGAACTCGGCTATGAGGGGCAGGTCGAGGCGGTCGGCTTCCCCCGCTTCGACGCGCTGGTACCCGAACGGGGCGGACGGCGCATTCTCTTCATGCCGACATGGCGTGCCTATCTCGCCGTCGCCTCCTATGCCCGGGACGGCGGCGGACGCGAGGCGCGAAAGGCGGCCCGCGACCGCTTTCTCGCCTCCGGCTACCGGGAGTTCATGACCCGGTTCCTGAATCACCCGCGGCTCCTGGACGTGCTGGCCCGCTACGACTACTGCCTGGAGTTCCTGCCGCACTACGAAATGCGCTCGATGGTCGGGGACATGGCGCCCGACCACGACCGGGTCCGGCTCCTCGACCAGGAAGCGATCAGTGTGCAGGACGCCATGCGGCGTTGCGAACTGTTCGTCACGGACTGGTCGTCCACGGCCTTCGACGTCGCATATCTCGGCACGCCCCTGGTTTACGCCCAGTTCGACGCGGCGGAGTACTGGGACGGCCACTACCAGAAGGGGTATTTCGATGCCCGCCGCGACGGGTTCGGCCCCGTGGGGGAGACCGTCGACGAGGTGGTGGACCAAGTGGTCGGTTACGTGCAGCGCGGGTGCGAAAGGGAGCCCGAATATCTGCGGCGGGTGGAGAAATTCTTCGAGTACCGGGATCAGCAGAACAGTAAGCGGGCGTTTGAAGCGATCGACCGACTCGTCCGAGGAATCGATCAGTGAAGTGGTGTGCCAGGAGGAATCATGTCCCAAGCCAATCGTGATGTGACCGTTGTCGTTCCGTTCCGCGACGTCCAGAACTACTTCGCTGAGTTTCTGGCCTCGGTGGCCGCGCAGACGGCTTTCGAGCGTGCGCACGTGATCCTCGTCGACAACGGCAGCAGCGACCAGTCGGTGGCAATCGCCGGTGAGTTCGCCGCGCGGTACGCGAATGTCGATCTGCTTTCGCAGCCCCAGGGGCGGGCGGGGGATGCCCGCAACATGGGCATGGATATGGCCACCACGCCGTACATCGTCTTCTGGGACGCGGACGACACCGTCCCCGAGCGATCCCTCCAGGTGCTGCGCGACACCATCGTCAAGACCCGGGCGACGATCGTGGTGGGACGGGAGAAGCACCTCCCGAAGCCGGTCAAGTCGCCGTGGCACAAGTATTTCGGCAAGAACGTGAAGACAGTCGGCAGTGTCGTCGACATACCGGATCTGATCCACTCCGCATCCTGCTGGAACAAGATTTTCGATCTCGACCTGCTGCGCTCCCAGGGGATCCGGTTCGGCACCGGGACCGCCTTCGAGGACGCCTACGTCTCGCTTCCCGCCCTGCTGCTGTCCGAGCGCATCTCGATGGTCGACGCCCCCGTCTACCAGTACCGCAGGCGCGGCGACGGAACCTCCGTCATGGACACCATCTGGGACCTCCCGCAGAACTACGTCGACCAGTTGGTGATGCTGGAGTATCTCGCCGCCATGCGGCAGAGACTGACGCCGTATCAACAGGAGACGCTGGAGCGGTTCCTCATCCGCAGCGTCCAGGGTTTCCTGTTGAGGGCCCCGCGCGTGCTCTCCGAGAGCGACTGCCGGCAGCTCTTCGAGCGCTGCCGACAGCTGTACTGGGGGATCAGCGCGGAACAGTTCGCCCGGAGCACGCACGACACCAGGCACCGCATCGCGTATCTCGCGCTGCACTTCGGGGACTTCGACCTGTTCTACCGGCCGGCCGTCGTCCTCGGGTCGGTCTTCGGCCGGGAGGGCGACCTGTACGTCGACTACCCGGGGACGTCCTGGGGGCTGCCGCTCACCAAGGTCACGGCGGTTCCCGCCCGGATCGAGGGGATTTCCGCGGGCGACAGCGGTACGGCCGTCGTCCATGGCCGATTCTCGGTCAACGGGCTCCCCGACGAGCTGCTCACCAAGCTGGAACTGCAGGTCTGGTTCGAGCGCAGCGGCAAGACTCTCCCGGCGGTCAACCACGGGCAGGCGCACGACCGGCCGGGCGAGTCGGGTGCCGTCTTCAGTGTCACCCTCGACCCGCGTGAGTTCCCGGCGGGGTCCTTCCCGGTGCGGTTGGTGGTGTGCACCGGGGGCCGGGACGTCTCGCGCCCCTGCACTGTGTCCCCGGCGCTTCTTCAGCAGCCACCGGTCGGCGGTTTCCATGGGCTCACCCGCGTCACGGCCGACGGCGGAAACGCCCAACTCGTCGTCGAGTCCCCCCAGCACTGATCACTGTCCCCTCCAGAAATGGAGTATTCGGTAGAAAACAGGAGTCACGCGTGTTCGATCCCGTCTACGACGTCGCTGTCGTCGTCCCCATCTTCAACGTGGAGAGATATCTCCAGGAGTGCCTGGACTCACTGGCCCGTCAGACGATGTTCGACCGCTGCCAGGTGATTCTGGTCGACAACGGCAGCAGCGATGATTCTCCCGCTGTCGCCGCTGCTTTCGCCGCGCAATACCAGAATGTCTGGGCATTCGTGCATCCGCAAGGAAAGGCCGGCGGGGCGCGGAACGCGGGAATGGATCTGGTCAGTGCCCGCTACATCACGTTCTGCGACTCGGACGACGTACTGCCCCCCGACGCCCTCGAAACCATGTGGCGCACCGCGGTCAAAGAAGGCGTGCCGCTCACCATCGGGCGCATGGAGACGTTCCCCGAGGAGACCAGCTGGCCCTGGCTTCGCTATTTCGGGTCGAGCACCCAAGTGCATCCCGGAATCGACAACATTCCGGAGATGATCCACGGCGGGAGCGCCTGCCACAAACTCTTCGATGTCGAGTTCATCCGCGCGAACAATATTCGGTTCCGAGAGGGCGTGCACTTCGAGGACGCGTTCTTCTCGGTCCCTGCCATGTTGCTCGCGGACCGGATCGCGATGGTGCCGCACACGGTCTACCAGTACCGCAAGCGCGCCGCGGAGGACTCCACGATGGACAAGCTCTGGGAGCGCACGGCGAACTACTGGGACCACCTCCTGCTGGAGGAGTACCTGCTGACGCTCCGTCCCCGGCTCTCCGGTCACCGTGTGGAAGTCCTCAACCGCTTCCTCGTGCGCAGTTACCAGGGCTTCGCGCTGCGCGCACCGGAAGTGCTGCCCGAGGCGGAGCTGTTCCAGCTATTCCAGCGCGCCCGCGCCGTCTACACACAGCTGACGCCCGATGCGATCCTCAACTCCACCCACGACACCCGCCACCGTGTGCCGTTCCTGGCGATGTACATGAACTGGTTCGAGCTGTTCGCGCGCCCGGGCCAGGAGATCACCGGGGTGTACGGGCGAGGTGGGGACCTGTATCTCGACCTCGCGGTGCCCAGCGCGCTGCTTCCCCTGACGAAGGTCTCCTCCACCAGCGTGCACGTGGAACGTGTGCAGGCGGCGCCGGAAGGGGACGGGGTCCTCGTCGCGGGTCGCTTCGTGCTCAATGGGCTGCCAATGAGCCGGCCCATGCGCAACCCCATGCAGCTGTGGCCGGAGAAGAGCGGCCAGATGGTGCCTGCGCGGCAGGTGTGGCGCAGCGACCTGAAGGCCACCCGGGACGATCTCGAATGGGGCGGATTCGAGGCGGTGCTTCCGATGCGCTCCGTGAGCGACGGGGAGTTCCCGCTGAAGCTGGTCTTCTGCACGTCCGGCCGTGACGTCTCGCGCCCCTGCATGACCACGACCGCGATGCTCCGCGGCGCACGCGGCATCCCGGTCGCGGGCCGGTGGGTGCTGCCGCTGTCGAAGGGTAAGGACAACGCCGTGCTGGTGGTCCGGGAAGCGCGGGCCAAGAAGGGCGAGAAGGACTGGGAGGAGTTCCTCCAGGGGCTGGACGCGGACCAGAAGAAGCGCAAGGCCCCGTTCTGGCGCGCCCGGGCCATCCGGCGCATGACCCTCCGGTTCTACCGCCGCAAGGAGATCTGGCTGATCGGCGAGCGCACGGACACCGCCCAGGACAACAGCCTGCACCTGTTCACGTACCTGCGAAAGCACGAAAGACGCCGCAAGGCGTACTACATCATCGACAAGGCCAGTGCCGACCGGGCCAAGCTGAAGCGGCTGGGGAACGTGGTCGCGCACGGGTCCTGGAAGCACAAACTGCTCCTGCTGCACGCGTCGTTGCTCATCAACGCCTACGACATCGACTCGTACATGCTCCCCGAGGAGTGGGACCGCACGAAGTACCTCAAGCATCTCAACTGGCGGGTGGGCGCCCGCCGGGTCTTCCTCCAGCACGGGGTCACGGACGAGGACGGCAGCAAGGCCCTGCACCGGAACCGCACCGGCGTGGACCTGGTGTTCGCGACCAGTGACAGGGAGGCCGCCTACTTCTCGGATCACATGCACTACGGGGAGCAGGCACAGGCCCTGGGCTTCCCGCGCTTCGACGCGCTTCAGCCGGACCGGGGCGGACGCCGCATCCTGCTGATGCCCACCTGGCGCAAGTACCTGACCGTCCCCTCGTATCTTCAGGGCGACGGGGCCGACCAGGAAGCCGTCAAGGAGATCTTCCAGGAGTCCACCTACCGGGACTTCATGGTGCGGCTGCTCCGCGATCCCCGACTTATGAAGGCGCTCGAGTACTACGACTTCGTACTCGATTTCCTCCCGCACTACGAGATGCGGAACATGATTGACGGCGTTGTGCCGGACCACCCGCGAGTCCAGCGCCTGGACCAGACGAAGGTCAGCGTGCAGACCGCGCTGCGCCAGTGCGACCTGTTCATCACGGACTGGTCCTCGGTCCACTTCGATATGGCCTACCTCGGCACGCCGTTGGTCTACGCGCGGTTCGACCCGGACGAGTACTGGGCCAAGCATGCGAGGAAGGGGTACTTCGAGGCGGAACACGACGGGTTCGGGCCAGTCTGCGGCACCGTCGACGAAGTGGTGAACGAAGTGATCCGCTACTTGAGCACGGGGTGCAGGCGGGAACCTGAGTACGACTACAGGGCGCGCGCCTTCTTCGCCTTCGAAGACCGCAACAACTGTGCCCGAGCCACCAAGGCGATCGCGCAGCTGGCGGCCTCGTCAAGGTGAGACGGGCGGGGGCGTGCGGAGGTCGTCAGCCGGGCCACACGGTGCGCGGTCCCGCGCACTCGGCGCCCAATGCCCCCACTCTGCGCCGCAGTTCCCGATCCGCCGTGACGACGGTGCAGGGGCGTCCCAGTTCCGCCACCAGCTCCACGATGTGGTCGTCCCCGCTCCCGGCCGCCGACTCGACCCGTACGCCGGGGACGGACTCCACGCCGCGGGCCGCGCCCTCGACGACGAGGATCACCTCGTCGTTGGAGTGTTCCGCGCGTTCGGCCAACCGGTCCCGCAGCCGCTCCGCCGCGCCGCGCCGGTCCCGCCACCATCCGTCCGGCACGGAACCGACCACGTTCGCGCCGTCCACCACCAGGAGCGTCGTCATGGTCGCTCGCCCTTCTGCCACAGGTTCGTGACCCGGCCGAGCGCCGCGACGGCGGCTGCCGTGCGCTGTTCGTCCGTACGGATCCGGTTGCTGAACTCGATGTGCAGGAACGCTACGTGTTCCTCCGCCGCCTTGCGGCCCTGCACATTCGTGCGGCCCTCCAGGGGGCAGGAGGCGGACCAGGCGCGGCACACGGGGAAGCCTCGGTCGTGCAGGGCGTCGGCGAGGAGCCGGCCCTCGGGGCGGGCGACCGTGCCGCGGCCCGTGGAGACGACGGCGTCGCGGCCCGGCGCGGAGGAGTCGGCGAAACCGTGGACCTGCACGGCGGGCAGACCGCGCTCGGCCAGCGCGGCGCAGACCGCGTCGAACACGGTGTCCGTGCGGTGCGCGACGTCCGCGGCCCTGCCCTCGCCCGCCTCGCGGTGCGCGCCCGCGATGACCATGATTCCGCCGCGCGTGCCGCGCAGGACGCCGACACCGAGGCGTTCCGTGTTCCGGTCCGCGACCGGGTGCGGCACCTGGACCGTCCAGCGGTCGTTCGCGGGCGTGGAGTCCTGCGCCAGGTAGATCCGGCCCCAGCCGCGAGGTGCGGGCCCGGCGTCGCTGCGGTCGGCGACCTCCGTGTAGCGCCGCCCCGTCGCGCTGTCGGACAGTGCGCGGACGGTGAAGTCGATGTCGGCAAGGGCGCGTCGCGCCCCGGTGCGGTCCCCGTCGAGCAGCAGCCGCACGCCCCGCGCCACCGTGTCGCGGTCGCGGCGGGACGGTTCCTGGTAGCCGGAGCCGGGCCTGAAGCGGGCCGTGTAGTCGTCGACGCGGGCCATCAGGTCGACGCCCGAGCGGCTGTCGGAGCGGGCGCGGGTGTCCGGCTCCCGCTCACCGCCACAGGCCGTCAGCAGGCCGGCGGCAGTCGTGACAACGACAAGGATTGTTGCAATTGTGACCGTCTTCAGCTGGTTGGCCGTCATAGTTGTATAAAACTATCCCGGTGATCAGACGCCCCTCCCGTGTTCCCCGCCGGCCCCGCTCGACCAGCAGGACGCGCCTCGCGATATCCGGTGCCTCCCTGGCCGCCCTCCTGGCGGGCGCCACCGCCTGCGGGCCGTTCGGCCAGGATGACGACAAGGCCGCCACCGACGGCCCCTCGTTCACCGTCGCCGCGGCCGGCGACATCCTCATCCACCCGGAACTCACCGATCAGGCCCGCAAGGACGCGAAAGCGACGGGCAAGGGGGAGAAGGGCATCGACTTCGGTCCGATGCTGGCCGCGGTCGAACCGGTCATCAGCAAGGCCGACCTGGCCGTCTGCCACTTCGAGCCGGTCGCGGGCAAGCCCGGCGGGCCCTTCGAGGGGTTCCCCGCCTTCCGGGTGCCGCCGCAGATCGCCACGACGATCAAGGACGTCGGATACGACACCTGCTCCACCGCCTCCAACCACACCCTGGACCACGGCGCCGCCGGCGTCACCGACACGCTGAACGTGCTCGACAGGGCGGGGCTCAAGCACACGGGTTCGGCCCGCAGCGCCGCCGAGGCCGCCAAGCCGCTGATCATTGACGTCAAGGGCGTCAAGGTCGCCCAGCTCTCGTACGCCTTCGGGTTCAACGGCAACGAACTGCCGAAGGGCAAGCCCTGGCTGGCGAACGAGACCGACTTCGACGCCATCGCCGCCGCGGAGAAGCGGGCCCGCGAGGCCGGTGCGGACGTGGTGATCCTCTCCATCCACTGGGGCCGCGAGTACCACTCCGACCCGAGCCGCTCCCAGCTCGCCCTCGGCCGCAGAATCGCCGAGAAGACCGGCATCAACCTGGTGATCGGCCACCACGCGCATGTCGTGCAGCCGATGGAGAAGGTGGACGGCACCTGGATCGCGTACGGGCTCGGGAACCAGGTCGCACGGCACGAGGTGCCCACGGGTCTGACCGAGGAGGGGGCCATCGGCTGGTTCGAGTTCAGTAAGCGGGGCGGTGACTGGGACGTGCGGGCCAAGTACGTGCCCACTCTCACCGAGATCCCGCCGGACCCGGACGCCTCGGGCGCGGTGCCGGACGGCGCGATCAAGGACCACCGGCTCGTCGACGTGGCCGCGGCCCTCAAGGGCGACGAGGTGACCGGGCAGGAACGCGCCCGCTATCGGCTGGCGTTCCAGCGCACCGAAGGCACGTTGCTCAATCGCGGCGCCGCCCAGGACGGCCTGGAGGCGCTGGAGCCGCTGCCCAACTGAGCGCTCCCCGTCATCTCCTCGAAGGGCCCGGTGGGGCATGTGGGGCTCGCGTGAGGTGTGAGTCACACTCCCTCTGATTCGTACAACCATTTGACTCCCGGTCGGGTCAGAAGCATCCGGATCGCCGGAATCTGCCCGTGGTCCCGCGCCTGCGCGCGCTCTGACCCGCCCGAGAGGAGCCCTCCCTTGGCCGCTTCGCGTACGAAGCGGCGGCACAAGGTCCGCCGACGATCCGACATGTCCCTTCTGGGAGGCATTCGCCCGCCCATCGCGGTGCTGTCGGTTCTGCTTCTCGTCCTCGCGGGGGTCACGGCCCTCACCCTCGGGCGTCTCGACAACGCGGGCCTGCCGAAGGCGGTGATGACGTCACAGCAGCACTTCGCGGAGGACGGCGCGATCGCGCTGCGCGCCTCCGTCGACGAGGGCGTCACCGACCTGACGCGGACGGCCGCGCTGTTCAACGCCGGAGACCCGGTGCCCGCCGACGCCGTCCTCGACAAGATCGGCAACGTCTACCAGAAATGGAACGGCAGCGCCGTCGTCGAGATCAAGTCCGGCAAACTGCTCGCCGCCCGCGGCGAGAACGTCCCGCTGACCGCGATCGACCGCGGCAAGCTCGCCGCCGAGGACGGACTCGCCCCGCGCATGGTGCGCCTGGAGAACGGCGAGAGCCGACTGCTCTCCTTCGGGCTGCTCGCCTGGAAGGGACGCCCGCAGCAACTGATCGTCACCTCGGCGAGCCTCAAGTTCCCCGGCATCAGCCTCGGCAAGTTCCGTTCCATCGCCGTCGTCGACTCCGCCGGCACCGTGCTCAGCAGCGACGGCGTCCCCGAGCCCGAGCAGGTCCGCACCGACACCCAGCGCGAAGAGGCCAAGGAGTCCGACCGCCAGCTCAAGGCGTTCGCCAAGACCGCCGCGCGCAAGGCCGAACAGAACCCCCTCCAGTCGAAGGAGCCCGGCTCCGGCGGCTTCACCGGTGTCAGCGGCAGCCTCACCGGCGACCGCTACCTGGGTGAGCGGCAGATCGCCGGATACGCAGCGCTGGCCGCGCCCGAGGCAGGCGAGACCACCGTCGCCACCTCGCTCGGCCTCAGCGTCGTCGCCATGACGAAGGTCGCCGAGAACCCGCTGACCACGAGCAGCCCCGTCTTCGGCCTGCTCGCCGCGGCCGCCCTCCTCGTCATCGGCGGCCTCACCGTCGCTTTCCTGCTCGGTACGGTGCAACGCCCGCTCATCCGGCTGTTCCTGGAGAGCCGCCGCCTCACCCGTGGTGACCTCGCCCGCCCGGTCGCCGTGCCCCGGCGCGGCGAGGCGGCGCGGATCGGCGTCGCCCTGGAGCGGCTGCGCCGACAACTCCTCGGCCGGAGCCCCGAGGAGAGTGCGCACGATGCCCCGGCGGTACGCCGCCGTCGCGGCGCCCGAGCTCTCGTGGGCGTGGCCGGGGTACTGCTGCTCGTGTGGTGCGCCCCGCTGTTGCTCCTGCTCAACCGGGCCGGCGACACCGTCGTCGTACCGCAGCAGATGGTCAACGACCAGCGCGAGCGCACCGACACCCTCAGCGACCGGGTGCGTCGCGCCCTCAACGAGGGGCAGGCGGACCTCGCTTCGGTCGCCTCTTTGATCGGCGACCGCACCCGCCCCGCGGACATGGCCGAGGTGCTGGAACGCACCATGAGCGAACACACCCGCTACCAGTCGATCTACGTCCTGGACGCCGAGGGAGACGTCCTCGCGAAGGCCGGCGGCGACGTGCACAGTCCGAAGGGCAAGGCCCCCTCGACCAAGGCCGTCCGGGTCCTCGACGACCACGGCAAGTCGCCTGTCATCCTCGGCACCGCCGAACTGCCCGGCCGCGGCGGCGCCGCGGTGGTCGGCGAGATCCGCGTCGACTTCCTCAACTCCATGCTGAAGCGGCCCGGACTCGGCGATGTCAGGGTCGTCGACGCCGAGCACCGCATCATCGGCGGCAACACCGGCTACCTCGCCTTCCACGGCCTCCCCGGCAGCCGCCTCGACGAACTGGTCGACGGCAGCAACCAGAAGGTCGGCCTGGCCCCGCGCCCCAGCGGCGTGATGTACCGCGACGGCGGCGACGTCCGGATCGCCGCGGCGGCGCCCTTCGTGGGCGGCGGAGCCGCGAAGTCCCTCGGCTGGACCGTGGTGAGCTGGCAGCCCGCGTCCGGCCTCGCCATCCCCGCGTACACGTACCAGGACCGCACCGTGCTCGCGGGCCTGCTCGGTGCCACGGCCGCCGCGGCGTGCCTGGGCTGGCTGCACATCGTCGTCGTGCGGCCGCTGCGCGAACTGGCCCGCCAGGCAGAGCGCCTGGCGGACGGCGACCGCAAGACGGTGCTCTTCCCCCGTCACCACGACGAGGTCGGAGCCGTCGCCCGCAGCCTCGAACTCGTACGCCAGCAGTTGCAGGGACAGCGGCAACAGCAGCGACGGCAGGGCGCGCCCCCGCGCACGCCTGCCGGAGCCCGTAAGAACTAGGAATCATCGTGCTCTTCCTCTACACCGTGCTCGTGGTGTGCGGAGCCGTCCTGCTGATCGCCGGTGTGATCGAACAGCGACGACACTTCGTCAACCTCGAACACATACCGACCCGCGTGCTCGTCAACGGCATCCGCGGCAAGTCGTCCATCACCCGCCTGTGCGCGGGCGCCCTGCGCGGCGGCGACCTGACCACGGTCGCCAAGACCACCGGCACCGCCGCCCGCTTCATCCACCCGGACGCCACCGAGGAGCCGGTCTACCGCAAATTCGGCATCGCCAACGTCGTCGAGCAGATCGGCATCGTGCGCCGCGCCGCCGCGTACCACCCGGACGCACTGGTCATCGAGTGCATGGCCGTCATGCCCGCCCTCCAGGAGATCAACCAGTCCAAGCTGATCCGCTCCACGATCGGCGTGCTCTGCAACGTCCGCGAGGACCACCTCGCCGAGATGGGCCCCACCCTCGACGATGTTGCCCGGTCGCTGTGCCGGTCCATGCCCGAGAACGGCATCTGCGTCACGGCCGAGGTGGACCGCTTCCACATCCTCCAGGAGGAGGCGGACGCCCGGAACTGCGAGCTGGTCTACGCGGACCCGGAGATGGTCAGCGACGAGGAGCTGCGCGGCTTCAGCTGGTTCACGTTCAAGGAGAACGTGGCCATCGCCCTCGTCGTCGCCGACCTCCTCGGCGTCGACCGGCAGACCGCGCTCCAGGGCATGTACGACGCGCCGCCGGACCCGGGCGTCCTCTCCGTCGAGCGCTACATCGCCCCCGACGACAAGAAGCTCCGCTTCGCCAACGTCTTCGCGGCCAACGACCCCGAGTCGACGCTGATGAACATCAACCAGCTGCTCGACCTGGGTGCCATCCACCGCCCCCTCAACGTCGTCATCAACTGCCGCCCCGACCGCGTCGAACGCAACGGGCAGATGGGCGAGATCATCCCCGAGCTCGACCCCGAGCACGTCTTCGTCATCGGCCACCCCGCCAAGTCCGCGATCGACGCGATACCCGCGGCCTACCGCGACCGGGCCGTCGACCTCGGCGGCGACCGCCGCGACCCCGACGAGTTCATGGGCCGGTTGCTGGGCCGCCTCGGCCGCGACTCCTCGCTCGTGGCCATCGGTAACATCCACGGCCAGGGCGAGCACCTCCTGGAGTACCTCGCAGAACTCCCGGCGGACGAGACGCCGGACGAGGCCGCCCGGGACACCGCGACCGAGATGCCGCAGCACGTCGAGACGGTCCAGCTGTACGCGCCGCGCATCGACCCGTACCAGCAGTACTCGCCCGCGTACGAGGAGCGGTACGCCGCCCCGCCCGCCGTGCCCGTGCAGCGGACCGACAGCCAGTACCACCACCCCGTACCGCGGCTCGAACCGGTCCGCCCGCGCGGCATGTTCGACCCCGTCGTACCCCCCGCCCCGCCCGCCGACGACTTCGAGCAGTGGCACAACTCAGCAGGAGAGCAGCACCGTTGATCCCCACCGTCCTCACCCCCGAGATCGCCGCGGTCGGCATCGCCATCGGGCTGCTGTTCTCCCTGATCTGCTACCTGACCACGAACCTGTCGCCCGGCGGCATGATCACGCCCGGCTGGCTCGCCCTCACGCTCGTCGAGGACCTCCAGCGCGCGGCGATGGTGCTCGGTGTCACCGTCCTGACGTACGTCGGCACCCTGCTGATGCAGAAGTTCGTGATCCTCTACGGCAAGCGGCTGTTCGCGGCCGTCGTACTGCTCGGCGTCACGCTCCAGGCGACGGTCATGATCGTCCTCTCCCTGGAATTCCCTCTGATGTACGCGAACCAGACCCTCGGCTTCATCGTGCCCGGGCTGATCGCCTACCAGCTGGTCCGCCAGCCCAAGGGCCCCACCCTCCTCGCGACTGGCTCGGTGACGCTGATGGCCTACGTCGTCCTGACCGCAGGCATCCTCCTCGGCTTCATGCCGTCCGCCTGACCCCACCTGTTCCCAGACCGGAGCCGAACTCCCATGCCTCCCAAGAAGAAGCGCCCCGTCCTGCACACCGTCACGGTCCTCGCCCTGCTCGGCGCGAGCGGCTACCTCACGGTCGAACTGAAGAAGGACACGGACGCCAAGGCCCCCACGGTGCAGGCGGTCACCGACTCCCCGCTCCTGGAGACCAGCGGTGGCGAGCGGAGCGGCAAGCAGACCTGGGAGCGCCTGAAGAACCCCGAGCGCTCCGTGCTGCGCGGCGAGGGCGGACAGGTACTCGCCACGTTCACCGACGGCGCCCGCACCGCGACTCTCAAGGGCCCCTCCCGCACCTTCAGTGAGCCCACGAACACCAAGTCCAAGGTCGTGACCGAGGACTGGGTGCGGCTCATGCCCGAGGCCTGGCGCAAGGGCGCCGAGAAACAGCAGTGGTTCAAGGACTGGTTCAAGCAGTACTACGGCAGCGAAGAGGGCGACCTTTTCTCCTACGCCTTCCAGTACGTGGAAGGAGCACCCGTCAAGAAGGACGACGAGGGACTCCAGTACGCGGGCGACGCCTTCTTCGGCCCGTTCAAGAAGGACGGTGTGGACCGCCTCGAACAGAACGATTTCTACGACTACTTGGGCATCCCCTACACCTTCCGCAACGGAACGACCATGCAGCCGCACGCGGACCGCCTGCACTCCTTGGACTGCTCCGGATTCATGCGCATGGTGTTCGGCTACCGTGCCCGCTTCCCGCTGGCGGCCACCAACAAGGTGGGCGACGGCCTGCCACGCACCGCGGACGGCATGGCCCGCTCCAAGGTGGGCGTCGACATCATCAAGATCCAGGGGCCGGCGCCCTGGTACACGCGCCCGACCAACATCGACAAGCTCCAACCCGGCGACCTGCTCTTCTTCAAGATGGACCACCGTACGGGCAACCACATGGACCACGTCGCCCTCTACCTCGGCCTGGACACCAACGGCCACCGCGTCTTCGTCTCCAGCCGCAAGGAAGTCAACGGGCCGACCATGGGCGACCAGGGCGGCACCTCACGGGTCGACGGCAACGGCTTCTACGCCGGGCTGTTCCGCAGCGCCAAGCGACTGTGACGCCCGGGCCGCGGGAGAGCCCGAGCGCCCCGCCTAAACTGGCCCCCGTGAACGGCGACTGGCTGATCCATGGGCGCGGCGGCGTCCTCTGCGCGTACGCGTACGCCCCCGAGGAAGGCGCGGTCGTCTGCCGCGTCGAGCGGCACCCCGAAGGTCCCTGGTCGCCACCCCGAACCGTCGGTGGCGAGCAGCGCGTGCACCCGGGCGGGGCCGTCGCCCGCAGTGCGCAGGGGTACGCGCACCTCGTCGCCTGGCGGCCCACCGTTCCCGGTGAGGCCGGGCTCGTGCACTCGACGCACTTTCAGCCGCACCTGTCAGCCCTCGACTGGCTCCCCATCGGTCACCCGAACAAGAAGGGCGACCGCACCGGGCCGCCCGCCGTCGCCGTCGACGCGCAGGGCCGTGCCCACGTCTTCGTACGCAACAACGGCGGCGGGGTGAGCCTGCGGATGCAGGAGGAGAAGGGCGGCTGGGGGCCCTGGCGGGACCTCAAGGGGGAGGACGTGCACGGGGAACTCGCTGCCGTGACAGGGGAGTCGGGCCTGATCACCCTGTACGGGGTCACGGCCGACGGGGGCATCCTGCGGTGGCGTCAGGAGAAGGCGGGGCAGACCCTCGTACGGGACGAGAAGCCGGAGCCCGCTGCCGCCGGGCCCGGCACCCTGTGTGCCCTCGCCACGTCCGCGGAGCACACCACCCTGTTCTTCACGGATGAGGACGGTGCCGTGTGTGCCTGGCGCGGGAGCGAGGCGCCGGTGCGGGTGCTCGACGCGGCCGGGCCCGGGGCCGTGTCCGCCGTACGGTGTCAACTGGGCGGTGTGGACTGCACGTTGCTCGCTCAGCGCACGGCCGGCGGGCGGGTCGCCTTCGCCGCGTATCCCACCGAGACGGAGTCCGCGGGGGCCTGGTGGGCGGAGTCGGAGGCGGGGCCCGAGGTGCCGCAGGACGCGCGCGTCGCGCTCGCGGAGGACGGCAATGGGCGCGTGGCGGCCGCGAGTTGGGCGCCGGGGGAGTCGGGGAGGCTGTGGCTCGCGCGGCGGAAGCGGGATGAGGCCGGGCTTGCGATGGGGGCTTGGCGAGAGGTGGGCCCGCCCCACAAACTGTGACGGCTGCCCACGAATACTTCGTGGGCAGCCGTCACAGTCACGTCAGCAGCGCACCATTACGCCGGGACCGAAGCCACCCCGGCCTCCAGGAACTTCTTCCCGATGACCCGCTCGGAGACGCCCGCCCGGTCCAGGTACGGCGTGATGCCGCCCAGGTGGAAGGGCCAGCCGGCGCCCGTGATCAGGCACAGGTCGATGTCCTGGGCCTCGGCGACGACGTTCTCGTCGAGCATCAGGCCGATCTCCTGGGCGACCGCGTCGAGGACGCGGTCGCGGACCTGCTCCTCGGACAGGACCACGTCGCCCTGCTTCAGCAGCGCCGCGACCTCCGGGTCCAGCTCCGGCTTGCCGGAGTCGTAGACGTAGAAGCCGCGCTTGCCGGCCTTCACCACGGCCGCCAGGTTCGGGGACACCGTGAAGCGGTCCGGGAAGGCGGTGTGAAGGGTCTCGGACACGTGCAGGCCGATGGCCGGGCCGACCAGTTCGAGGAGGACCAGCGGGGACATCGGGAGGCCGAGGGGCTCGACGGCCTTCTCCGCGACCGCCACCGGCGTGCCCTCGTCGATGACGTTCTGGATCTCGCCCATGAAGCGGGTCAGGATGCGGTTGACCACGAACGCCGGGGCGTCCTTGACCAGGACGGCCGTCTTCTTGAGCTTCTTCGCGACGCCGAACGCCGTGGCCAGCGCCGCGTCGTCCGTCCGCTCGCCGCGGACGATCTCCAGGAGCGGGAGGATCGCGACCGGGTTGAAGAAGTGGAAGCCGACCACGCGCTCGGGGTGCTTCAGCTTCGAGGCCATCTCCGAGATGGAGAGGGACGAGGTGTTCGTGGCGAGGATCGCGTGCGCCGGGGCGACCGCCTCGACCTCCGCGAACACCTGCTGCTTGACGCCGATCTCCTCGAAGACGGCCTCGATGATGAAGTCGGCGTCGGAGAAGCCGTCCGCCTTGTCGAGGACACCGGAGACCAGGCCCTTGAGGCGGTTCGCCTTGTCCTGGTTGATGCGGCCCTTGCCGAGCAGCTTCTCGATCTCGGCGTGGACGTAGCCGACGCCCTTGTCCACGCGCTCCTGGTCGATGTCCGTGAGGACGACCGGGACCTCGAGGCGGCGCAGGAAGAGCAGGGCGAGCTGCGATGCCATCAGGCCTGCGCCGACGACGCCGACCTTCGTGACCGGGCGGGCCAGGTTCTTGTCCGGGGCGCCCGCGGGGCGCTTGGCGCGCTTCTGGACGAGGTTGAACGCGTAGATGCCGGAGCGGAGCTCGCCACCCATGATCAGGTCCGCGAGGGCCTGGTCCTCGGCGTCGAAACCGGCCTGGAGGTCACCGGACTTGGCGTTCGCGATGATGTCGAGCGCGCGGTACGCGGCCGGGGCAGCACCGTGCACCTTGGAGTCGGCGATGAACTTGCCGCGCGCGACGGCCTGGTCCCAGGCCTCCCCGCGGTCGACGTCCGGGCGCTCGACCTTGACGTTCCCCTTGAGGACGTCCGCGGTCCAGATGAGCGACTGCTCCAGGAAGTCCGCGCCCTCGAACAGCGCGTCCGCGATGCCGAGTTCGTAGACCTGCTTGCCCTTGAGCTGCTTGTTCTGGTTGAGGCTGTTCTCGATGATCACCGAGACGGCCTTGTCCGCGCCGATCAGGTTCGGGAGCAGCGCGCAGCCGCCCCAGCCGGGAACCAGGCCGAGGAAGACCTCGGGGAGCGAGAAGGCCGGGAGGGCCTTCGAGACGGTGCGGTAGCTGCAGTGCAGGCCGACCTCGACGCCGCCGCCCATCGCCGCGCCGTTGTAGTACGCGAACGTGGGGACCGCGAGGGCGGAGAGGCGCTTGAAGACCTCGTGGCCGCCCTTGCCGATGGCGAGCGCGTCGTCGTGCTTCTTCAGCAGCTCGACGCCCTTGAGGTCGGCGCCGACCGCGAAGATGAACGGCTTGCCGGTGACACCGACGCCGACGATGTCGCCCTCGGCGGCCTCCTTCTCGACCTGGTCGATCGCCGCGTTCAGGTTGGCGAGCGAGGCCGGGCCGAAGGTGGTCGGCTTGGTGTGGTCCAGGCCGTTGTCCAGCGTGATGAGGGCGAACTTGCCCGCGCCGTACGGCAGGTCGAGGTGGCGTACGTGCGCCGACGTGACGACCTCGTCGGGGAAGAGGGCGGATGCGCCCTTCAGGAGCTCAGCGGTGGTGGTGCTCACTTGTCGCCTCCGGCGTCCTTGTGGTGCGGGTTCTCCCAGATGACCGTGGCGCCCATGCCGAAGCCGACGCACATGGTCGTGAGGCCGTAGCGGACCTCCGGCTGCTCCTCGAACTGGCGGGCCAGCTGCGTCATCAGACGGACGCCGGAGGAGGCGAGCGGGTGACCGTACGCGATGGCGCCGCCGTACTGGTTGACGCGCGCGTCGTCGTCGGCGATGCCGTAGTGGTCGAGGAAGGCCAGGACCTGGACGGCGAAGGCCTCGTTGATCTCGAAGAGGTTGATGTCCTCGATGGACAGGCCCGCCTTGGCGAGGGCCTTCTCCGTGGCCGGGATCGGGCCGTAGCCCATGACCTCCGGCTCCACGCCCGCGAAGGCGTAGGAGACGAGGCGCATCTTGACCGGGAGGTTGTTCTCGCGGGCGAAGTCCTCGGAGGCGATGATCGAGGCCGTCGCGCCGTCGTTGAGACCGGCCGCGTTGCCGGCCGTGACGCGGCCGTGCGTACGGAACGGGGTCTTGAGGCCCGCGAGGCTCTCCAGGGTGGTGCCCGGGCGCATCGGCTCGTCGGCCGTGACCAGGCCCCAGCCGGTCTCGCCGACCTCGGAGTTGGTGTTGCGCACGGAGATCGGGACGAGGTCCTGCTGGATCTTCCCGTTCGCGTACGCCTTCGCCGCCTTCTCCTGCGAGCGCACGGCGTACTCGTCGGCGCGCTGCTTGGTGATGTGCGGGTAGCGGTCGTGCAGGTTCTCGGCGGTCATGCCCATGAACAGGGCGGACTCGTCGACCAGCTTCTCCGATACGAAGCGGGGGTTGGGGTCCACGCCCTCGCCCATGGGGTGGCGGCCCATGTGCTCGACGCCGCCCGCGATGACGGCGTCGTACGCGCCGAAGGCGATGGAGCCCGCGGTGGTGGTGACGGCCGTGAGTGCGCCCGCGCACATGCGGTCGATGGAGTAGCCGGGGACCGACTGCGGCAGACCGGCGAGGATGCCCGCGGTGCGGCCGATGGTCAGGCCCTGGTCACCGATCTGCGTGGTCGCGGCGACGGCGACCTCGTCGATCTTCGCGGGGTCCAGGTTCGGGTTGCGGCGCAGCAGCTCCCGGATGGACTTCACGACCAGGTCGTCGGCGCGGGTCTCGTGGTAGATGCCCTTGGGGCCCGCCTTGCCGAACGGGGTGCGGACGCCGTCGACGAAGACGACGTCCCTGACGGTACGAGGCACGATGGCTCTCCTCCAGGTGCGGGAATGCGCTGCCGCGCGGCGCGGGCGTCCGGTACGGATCCGTTTCCGGGTACGCGGACGGCGCGCTGCGAATACCGCCATGCTACTTGCGAGTAACCAAGTCTTGAAGCCCCCTCGGCCGGAGCGGCGAAGGTCACATTTGCGGCGGGGCGGCTGACGGTGCCGGTAAATCAAGCCCCTGCGGCGATTGAGCAGCGGGGTCCGGGGCGGAGCCCCGTGGCGTGGGGACGGTTGCGCACGCCAAAACGCCCCCCGGCCGTGGGCCGAGGGGCGTACGTGGCGGAGGGTACGGGTCAGCCGCGGGACGCCAGCGCCGGGAGGAGGATCGGCGTCACCTGTTCCACCTGCCAGCGCCGCGCCCCGTGCGAGGCCAAGGCGTCCGCCACGGACTCCGCGTCGATCGACTCCGGCGGCTCCCAGCACACCCGGCGCACGGTGTCCGGCGTGATCAGGTTCTCCTGCGGCATGGAGAGCGTCTCGGCGAGTGCCGTGACGGCCGCGCGCGCCGCCGAGAGGCGGGCCGCCGCGGCGGGGTCCTTGTCGGCCCAGGCACGGGGCGGGGGCGGGCCCGTCGTGGGCTGGCCCGGCTGCGGCAGCTCGGCGTCCGGCAGGGCCCGCGCCCGGTCGACCGCCGCCTGCCACTGCTCGAGCTGGCGCCGCCCCATGCGGTGGCCGAAGCCGGGCAGGGCGGACAGCGCGTGCACATTGGGCGGCACGGCGAGCGCGGCCTCGACGATCGCCGAGTCGCCGAGCACCTTGCCCGGCGAGACGTCCCGCCGCTGCGCGACCTGGTCGCGCGCCGTCCACAGCTCGCGGACGATCGCCATCTGACGTCGGCGCCGCACCTTGTGCATGCCGGACGTGCGCCGCCACGGGTCCTTGCGCGGCGGCGCGGGCGGGGCCGAGGCGATGGCGTCGAACTCCTCGTGGGCCCACTCCAGCTTGCCCTGCCGGTCGAGCTCCTTCTCCAGCGCGTCGCGCAGGTCGACGAGGAGCTCGACGTCGAGCGCGGCGTAGCGCAGCCAGGGCTCGGGCAGCGGGCGCGTCGACCAGTCGACGGCGGAGTGGCCCTTCTCCAGTACGTAGCCGAGCACGTTCTCGACCATCGCGCCGAGGCCGACCCGCGGGAACCCGGCGAGCCGTCCGGCCAGCTCCGTGTCGAAGAGCCGCGCGGGCCGCATGCCTATGTCGCGCAGGCACGGCAGGTCCTGCGTCGCGGCGTGCAGGTCCCACTCGGCGTCGCCGATGGCGGTGCCGAGCGAGGAGAGGTCGGGGCAGGCGACCGGGTCGATGAGCGCGGTGCCCGCGCCCTCGCGGCGCAGCTGCACCAGATAGGCGCGCTGCCCGTAGCGGTAGCCGGACGCGCGCTCGGCGTCGACGGCGACGGGGCCGGTGCCCGCGGCGAAGGCCGCGACGACATCGGCGAGCGAGGCCTCGTCGGCGATCACCGGCGGGATGCCCTCGCGCGGTTCGAGGAGGGGGGTGGGCGCACCGTCGACTGAACCAACAGATCCTTCAGCAGAAGATCCGCCGTCGTCCAGAGGGGCGCCTCCGGTGGTGCGCAGTGAACTGTCTGCTGCGGTCTCTTGGGCGTCGGTCACCTGTCAAGAGTATCTGTGAACGCACGACGCCCGTCGACGGAACGTTACGTCGACGGGCGTCGTGCTGTAGTAAACCGGACGAATCCGGCCACAGGTCGATCAGTGGATGATGCCGGTGCGCAGCGCGACGGCCACCATCCCGGCCCGGTCACCCGTGCCGAGCTTGCGCGCGATACGGGCGAGGTGGCTCTTGACGGTCAGGGCGGACAGTCCCATGGAGACGCCGATGGCCTTGTTCGACTGGCCCTCGGCGACGAGCCGGAGCACCTCCACTTCGCGTCCTGAGAGTTCGCGGTAGCCGCCCGGGTGGCTCGGGGCACCCGGGGGGCGACGGTGCATACGGGCGGCCGCGGCGCCGATGGGGGCGGCGCCCGGCCGGGTGGGCAGGCCGATGTTCGTACGGGTGCCGGTGACGACATAGCCCTTGACGCCGCCCGCGAGGGCATTGCGCACGGCACCGATGTCGTCGGCGGCGGAGAGGGCCAGGCCGTTGGGCCAGCCCGCGGCTCGGGTTTCGGAGAGGAGCGTCAGGCCGGATCCATCGGGGAGGTGGACGTCGGCGACGCAGATGTCGCGGGGGTTGCCGATGCGGGGACGAGCCTCCGCGACGGACGAGGCCTCGATCACGTCACGAACACCGAGCGCCCACAGGTGGCGGGTCACGGTGGAACGGACGCGGGGGTCGGCCACGACCACCATCGCGGTCGGCTTGTTCGGGCGGTAGGCGACCAGGCTTGAGGGCTGCTCGAGGAGAACGGACACCAGGCCTCCTGGGGTGCGGGACGGGGCCGGCTCGGGGATGAAGCCGGGATGAACCGTGCTTTCAAGGTCACTGGGTCCTTCGGCACCAAACCCGTCCGCCTTTAGAGAATGATCACGATTTGGTGAGTAACAATGCGAGCAATTCGGACACAGTAGCGATCATTCGAAAGGGTGCCGAATAGTCACGAGTCGCATCCAATCGAACCAAATCCGACCGTCCGGAGCCATTTCGAAAGGACCCGAAACATGAGAAGGCCGCGTCGGAGCTGCTCCGACGCGGCCGAAAAGCGACCCTGCGAATCGGGGATCAGGAAGGCCGCGGCCCCCGCCGCTGCGGCAGCGTCACCACCGCGCCGTCCGGCCCCTGCGGCCCCGCCGCCACCGGCGGCAGCCCCGCGACCTGGCACAGCACCTCGCACCACGCCGCGAGATGCGCCGCCGTGTCCGGGACGCCGCCCAGGCCCTCGCGCGGCGTCCACGACGCCCGGATCTCAATCTGTGAGGCGGGCGCCCGGTCGCCGAGCCCGCCGAAGTAGTGCGAACTCGCACGGGTGACCGTGCCCGAGGGCTCTCCGTACGAGAGGCCGCGGGCCTGCAGCGCGCCCGTCAGCCAGGACCAGGAGACGTCGGGGAGGAGGGGGTCGGCGGCCATCTCGGGTTCGAGCTCGGCCCGGACCAGGGTCACGAGCCGGAAGGTGCCGTGCCAGGCCTCGTGCCCCGCCGGATCGTGCAGCAGGACGAGCCGGCCGTCGGCCAGGTCCTCTTCACCGTCGACGACCGCGGCCTCCAGCGCGTACGAGTAGGGGGCCAGGCGCTGCGGCGGCCGTGTCGGGTCGATCTCGATCTCGGGGCGGAGCCGCGCGGACCGCAGGGCGTCGACCGCCGTACGGAAGGCGGGCGGGGTGGGGTCGTGCTCCTGTGCAGCGTTCATGTCCCGAGCGTTCTGCCCCTCCCGCACCGATTCACTCATCCCGCCTGTGCCGTTGTGGTCGTCGCGCTCGTCGTCCGACCGTCGTCCCTGAGCCGCAGCCATGCCGGGAAGGTTAAGGGGAGCGAGCCCCGAGCGCGGGGAGGGACACCCCTGAGGGAGCCCCCTTCCCCATGTCCTTCACAGGCGGCGGCGCGGGCGTGCGAAACTTTCGGGTGTGAGTGCCAATACCGAGGCCACGGGCCAGCAGCCGTCAGCGACGTACGAAGCCACGAAGGCGGCGGAGACCACCAGGGATTCAGCCTTCATCAAGGCGTGCAGGCGCGAGCCCGTGCCGCACACGCCGGTGTGGTTCATGCGCCAGGCCGGCCGCTCGCTGCCCGAGTACCACAAGGTGCGCGAGGGCATCGCGATGCTGGACTCCTGCATGCGGCCCGAGCTGGTCGCCGAGATCACGATGCAGCCGGTGCGCCGGCACGACGTCGACGCGGCGATCTACTTCAGCGACATCGTCGTGCCGCTCAAGGCCATCGGCATCGACCTCGACATCAAGCCCGGTGTCGGCCCGGTCATCGCCAACCCGATCCGCTCGCGCGCCGACCTGGCCCAGCTGCGGGACCTCACTCCCGAGGACGTCTGGTACGTCACCGAGGCCATGGGGCTGCTCACCGCCGAGCTCGGCGAGAAGCCGCTGATCGGCTTCGCGGGCGCCCCGTTCACGCTCGCCAGCTACCTCGTGGAGGGCGGCCCGTCCCGCAACCACGAGCACACCAAGGCGCTCATGTACGGCGACCCGCAGCTCTGGGCCGACCTGCTCGACCGGCTCGCCGAGATCACCTCCGCGTTCCTGAAGGTGCAGATCGAGGCCGGCGCCAGCGCCGTCCAGCTGTTCGACTCGTGGGTGGGGGCGCTCGCGCCCGCCGACTACCGGCGCTCCGTGATGCCCGCATCGGCGAAGGTCTTCCAGGCCGTCGCGGAGTACGGGGTGCCCCGGATCCACTTCGGTGTGGGCACGGGTGAGCTGCTCGGGCTCATGGGCGAGGCCGGCGCGGACGTCGTCGGCGTCGACTGGCGCGTCCCGCTCGACGAGGCCGCGCGCCGCGTCGGCCCCGGCAAGACGCTCCAGGGCAACCTCGACCCGGCCATCCTCTTCTCCACCCCCGAGGCCGTCGAGACCAAGACCCGCGAGGTCCTCGACGCCGCCGCGGGCCTGGAGGGCCACGTCTTCAACCTCGGCCACGGCGTGCCGCCGAACACCGACCCGGACGCGCTGACCCGGCTCGTGGAGTACGTGCACACGCAGACCGCCAAGTAGTACGCGCCGCGGCCCGCGGGGACCCTTCGGAATCACCGAAGGGTCCCTGCGGAAAGCGGCCATTGTTCGCGCCCGCCACCTCCGATTGCCTGTGCGGTGCGCCACCCCATCCGGTGGCGCGGGACCGTGGAGGTGGACGTGACCGCGCATGCAGCGTCGCAGGCGGCGGCAGGGGCCGGGACGGCGAAAGCGCCCGGGTTCCGTCGAGGGGTGTCCTCGACGGACTGGTGGATCATCGGCCTGCTGCTGGCCTTCTTCACCCTGAACTTCGCCGACAAGGCGGCCATCGGGCTCGCCGCGCCCGACCTGGAGAAGGATCTCGGGCTCACCGCCGCCCAGTACGGCCTGATGTCGAGCGCCTTCTTCTGGCTGTTCGCGGCGGGCGCCGTCGTCCTCGCGCTGTTCTTCCGGCGGATCGGCTGGCGCTGGTCCGCGGCCGGGCTGATGATCGCGTGGGTGGCGAGCATGGCGCCCCTGACCGTGCCCACCACGGTGGGCGTGGTGATCGCCTCGCGGATGGTGCTCGGCTTCTTCGAGGGCCCGGCGCACGCCCTGTGCCAGTCCGTCGTCGCGGACCGCTTCCCGTCCGAGCGGCGGGCGTTCGCGGGAGCGGTCGTCAATGCGGGCTCGTCGGTCGGGCCGCTGGTGGCCACGCCGCTGCTCACCTGGGTCATCGTCACCTGGACCTGGCACGCGGCGTTCGTGGTGCTCGTCGTGACCGGCGCCGTATGGGCCGTGCTGTGGCTGATCGTGACACGGAGGGAACCGGGGATGGGGCCCCGGGGCTCTGCCCCGGACCCCGCTCCTCAATCGCCGGAGGGGCTTGATAGCGGTGACATCGACGTGCCGCTGACCTCGCTCCTGCGCACCGGCAGCTTCTGGGGGCTCGCCCTGCTCTCCTTCGCCGGGTACCTCATCTCCTCGCTCAAGGTGTCCTGGCTGCCGTCGTTCCTGCACGACGGGATGGGCTACTCGCGCGGCACCGTCGGGCTCCTCGCCACGCTCCCGTACGGGCTCGCGATCGTCGTGCTGCTCACCGCCGGGCTGATCTCGGGGCGGATGCTGAAGGCCGGACGCTCGGCGCGGGCCGCGCGCGGGTTCCTGACCATGGGCTACCTGTGCTTCGCGGGCGTCGCCATGATCGCCTTCACGCAGGTGCCGCCGGGCGGGCTCCAACTGGCCCTGGTGGTCGCCGCGTTCTCCATCAACAGCGTGGCCTTCTCGGTCGCGTTCGCGGGTGCCGCCGACTTCCTGCCGCGCAGGCACCGGCCCGGCTTCTTCGGCTGCATCATCGCCGCGTACAGCGTCGCGGGGATCGTCGCGCCGTGGCTGCTCGGCGTCATCGTGGACGCCGCCGACACCGTCTCGCAGGGGTACGCCGACGGGTTCCTGGTCGTCGGCATCACCATCTGCGTCTTCGCCGTCGCGGGCGGGCTGCTGCTGAACCCGGCGCGCTCGCGGGAGGCGCTGCTCGCCGAGACCGCGCGCCGCAAGGCCGCCACCGCCGAGGTGGGCCGATGAGCGCAGACCGCCCCCTGAACGGGCTCCGCGTCCTCGACTTCGGTCAGTACATCGCCGCGCCCGGAGCCGGGCAGAACCTCGCCGACCTCGGCGCCGACGTCATCAAGGTGGAACCCCTCGCGGGCGACCAGGCGCGTGGCATCGGCCCCTTCGGCACCGCGATGGTCCGCGCCAACAACCGCGGCAAGCGCAGCATCGCCGTCGACCTGCGCGCGCCCGAGGGCGCGGCCGTGGTCCGCGAACTGCTCGGCACGGCGGACGTACTGCTGCACAACTTCCGGCACGGCGTCAGCGAGCGGCTCGGCCTCGGCCCGGACGTGCTCCTCGCCCGTCACCCGAGGCTCGTCTACGGCTTCGTCACCGGATTCGGCACGCGGGGCCCCTCGGCGTACCGGGTCGGCCTCGACATCGCGGCGCAGGCCGAGTTCGCCGTCATGGACCTCACGGGGGCGGCGGACGGGGACCCGCAGCGAGTGGGCTTCGCGGTGGCGGACGTGCTGGCGGCGCAGGCCCTTACATCGGGTGTCCTCGCCGCGCTGCTGCAACGCGCGAGCACCGGCCGGGGGGACGTCGTGGAGACCTCGCTCATGGAGGCCGTCGTGCACGCCCAGGCGTCCACCTGGGCCGAGCACGAGCTGAGCGGCAGCGTGCCGACGCGGCGCGGCAACGGGCAGGCGCTGGCGGCGCCCGCCGCGGACCTGGTGCGCACCCGGGACGGCGGGGCGCTGGTCCTCTCCGCGTACACGGGCGAGAAGTTCGCGGCGCTGTGCGAGGTGATCGGGCGGCCGGAACTGGCCGGTGATCCGCGGTTCGCGACCAACCCCGCGCGGGTCGAGCACCGGCCCGAACTCCTCGACCTGCTGCACGACACCCTCGGTCGGCTCGACCGCGACGAGGCCCTGGAGCGGCTGCGCGGCGCGGGGATCGTGTGCGGGGCCGTGCGGCGCTTCGACGAGCTCGCCGACGATCCCGATGTACGGGCCTGTGGCCTGATCGCGGACTGCGGCGACGGACACACCGCGCCGACCACTGCCTTCTCGGTGGGCGGGCGGCGCCCCACGAGCACGCCGCCGGCACCGCGGGTCGGTGAGCACACGCGGCGGATCCTCGCGGAACTCGGGCGCGGCGAGCGGGAGATCGGGGCGCTGGTCGAGGGCGGGGTGGTGGTTGCGGCGGACGTCGCCCCGGTCGAGCAGCCCACGCGTGCTCGTACCCCTTAGCCATCGTTGCGCGGCACCGGGCGCCGCCTTGCCCACCCTGCCGCCCAAGGCGGCAGATTGCCCAAGGCGGGGGCGTGCCTCGTTGTCGGCGCTTGCCAAGGCGGGGGCGCGCCCCGTCGTCAGCACGTGCTCAGGCGGGGGCGGCCCCTCGTCACCCGTCATCACCACCCCGTAGGAGGAACCCCCATGATCGACCCCGATGTGTTCGAGCTCGGATTCGAGGCGTACCTGGAGCGCGTCGCCCGGCTCACCGACGACGTTCTCATCCCCGCCGAACAGGAGATGGTGGAAGCGGGGGAGGTACCCGGGCACGTGATGGCGGCGCTCGTCCGGAACGGGCTGTTCGGTGTGTCGATACCTCGGCGGCTCGGCGGGCTCGACTGGTCCATGAGCCAACAGGTGCGGCTGACCATGGAGTTCACCCGCGCGTCGTGCGTGTACCGGTCGCGGTTCTCCACCGTCATCGGGCTGTGCTCGCAGGCCATCCTCGACCACGGCACCGAGGCGCAGCGCGAGAGCATGCTGCCGAAGATGGCGGCAGGGGAGCACGTCACGGCGTTCGCGCTCACCGAGCCCGGTGCCGGTTCGGACGCCGGGTCGCTCACCACGACCGCTCGCCGCGTCGACGGCGGCTGGGTCATCGACGGGCACAAGCGGTACATCACCAACGCCCACTGGGCCGACGAGCTCGTGGTGTTCGCCCGGACCGGAGAGCCAGGCGAGGGGGCCGCGGGCGTCTCCGCGTTCCTCGTGCCGCGCGAAACCGAGGGCGTCACGACCCGGCTGCCCACCCGCATGAACGGGCACGCCGAGGCGCCGGTCGCCGAGATCGACCTGGTCGACGTCCGGGTGGCCGACTCCGCGCTGCTCGGCGGCGAGACCGGCGCCGGATTCAAGGCCGCGTTGCGCGGCATCAACCACGCCCGGCTGCACGTCGCCGCCACCTGCGTGGGCCAGGCCACCCGGATGCTGGAGGAGACCTCACGGCACCTGTCGGGGCGCGAGCAGTTCGGGGCGCCCCTCGCCGACCTCGGCGCGGTCCAGGCCGACCTCGGTCGCTGCTTCGCCGACCTGGAGGCCGCTCGCGCACTGACCGTGGAGGCGGCGCACGCCTTCGACTCCGGCACTGTGCCGCGCCACCGCATCGCCGCGGCCAAGCTGTTCGCCTCCGAGATGGCGAGCCGCGTCGCGGACCGCTGCGTCCAGCTCCTCGGCGGCGAGGGCATCGTCGGCGACCACCCCGTGCCGCGCATGTGGCGCGACGTACGGGCGCTGCGGATCTACGAGGGGTCGTCGCCGGTCCACGAGCGCAACCTCGGCCGGGCCGTGACCAGGCAGGTCGGCGTGGACGGGACGCTTCCGGACACTTACCGTGTCACCCGCGGAGCGGCCGTAGGGGCCTGATGCGGCGAGGGGGACCCGGTGGAGCTGAGGCAGCTGGAGCAGTTTCTGGCCGTGGTGGACCACGGAGGCCTCGGGCGTGCCGCCGAGCGCCTCTACCTGTCGCAGCCCACCGTCTCCGGGTCCATCCGGGCCCTGGAGCGCGAGCTGAAGGTCGAGTTGTTCCACCGCACCGCGCGCCGCCTCGTCCCCACCTCCGCGGGCCGGCAGCTGGTGCCGCTGGCCCGGCGGGTGCTCGACGACGTGGTCGCCGTCCAGGACGCGATGCGCAGCGCCCGGGAGGTGGGCGGGGGCGTGCTCACGGTGATGTGCACGCCCGACATGTCCGGGGAGGCGGTGGCGTCCTGGGCCGGCGGGTTCACGCGCGCGTACCCGGCGGTCCGGCTCGACATCAGCGAGGTCGGCTCCCGGCACGAACTCGTGGCGGCGGTCGCCGACGGGCGGGCCGAACTGGGCTTCACGCTCGCCCCCGACGCACTCCGCGGCGATCTCGACTTCATCGAGCTGGGGGTGCAGCGGCTGCTGCTGGTACGCCCCGAGGGACACGCACCCGCGACGCGCGCGGGACGTGTGCCCCTCGCCGAGATCGGTGACCTGCCGCTCGCCCGCCGCCAGGGCACCCGCAACGAGGAGGACGCCGTGCAGGCCGCGCTGGCCGCGCACGGCGTCGACCCGACGACCGGCGCGACCGTGCCCAGCAGGAACGCGCAGCTGACCTTCGTGCTCAGGTCCGGGTTCCAGGCGTTCCTGCCGTTGCGGATGTGCGCGGCGGCGCTCGACGCCGGGGCCGAGGTCGTCGAGACCGACCCGCTCATCGAGTCGCCGTTCGGTGTCGTGCACCGCGCCGGTGAACTCGCCCCCGCCGCGCAGCAGTTCGTGGACGACGTGCGGCTGGCGCTGCACTCCTGGTTCGATGCCATCACGGCGGGGACCGAGTCCGGACTCGGCCTGGTGGACGCGGTCGCCGCGGCGCGGGATGCGGCGCTCTGAGCCGGTGCGCCGAGCCGTCGTCAGCCCGCCCGCACCGCCGCCACCGCCTTGCGGGCCGCCACCAGGACCGGGTCCCAGACCGGGGAGAACGGGGGTGCGTAGCCCAGGTCCAGGGACGTCATCTGTTCCACCGTCATGCCGGCGGTCAGGGCGACCGCCGCCACGTCGACGCGCTTCGCCGCGCCCTCGCGGCCCACGATCTGGACGCCGAGCAGCCGGCCCGTGCGCCGCTCGGCCAGCATCTTCACCGTCATCAGGGCGGCGCCGGGGTAGTAGCCCGCCCTGCTGGTCGACTCGATGGTGACGGTCACGAACTGGAGGCCCGCGCGGCGGGCGTCCTTCTCGCGCAGGCCCGTGCGGGCGATCTCCAGGTCGCACACCTTGCTGACGGCCGTGCCGACGACGCCGGGGAACGTCGCGTAGTCCCCGCCGACGTTGGAGCCGATGATCTGGCCGTGCTTATTGGCGTGGGTGCCGAGCGCGATGTGCCGTTCGCTGCCCGACACCAGGTCCAGGACCTCCACGCAGTCGCCGCCCGCCCAGATGTCCTCGTGGCCGCGCACCCGCATAGACCGGTCCGTCAGCAGCCCGCCGGACGCCCCGAGCGGCAGCCCGGCGTCCCGTGCGAGGGCCGTCTCCGGGCGCACGCCGATCCCCAGCACCACCACGTCCGCCGGGTACTCGGCGTCGTCCGTGGCCACCGCGCGGGCCCGGCCGTCGTCCCCGGTGAGGATCTTCGTCACCTCGGCGTCGTCGACCATGGTGATGCCCATGCCGGTCATCGCCTCGTGCACGAGCCGGCCCATGTCCGCGTCGAGCGTCGACATCGGCTCGGCGCCGCGGTTCACCACCGTCACCTCGTACCCGCGCAGGATCAGCGCCTCCGCCATCTCCACGCCGATGTACCCGGCGCCCACCACCACGGCGTGCCGGCCCTCCGTCGCCCGCAGCGTGTCGAGCAGCGCCTGGCCGTCGTCGAGGGTCTGCACGCCGTGCACGCCCGGCGCGTCGATGCCGGGCAGGTCGGGGCGGACGGGCCGGGCCCCCGTCGCGATCACGAGCTTGTCGTACGAGGTCCAGGACCCGGCCCCGGTCCCGCCGTCGACGTCGCGGGTGTGCACGCGGCGGCCCGCCACGTCGATCTCCGTCACCTCCGTCCGCGTCCGCAGGTCGATGTCGCGGGCCCGGTGCTCCTCGGGTGTGCGGGCGATCAACTCGTCCCGCTCGGCGACCTGTCCGCCCACCCAGTACGGGATGCCGCACGCCGAGTACGACGTGAAGTGGCCGCGCTCGAAGGCCACGATCTCCAGCTCGTCGGGGCCCTTGAGGCGGCGGGCCTGCGACGCGGCGGACATGCCGGTGGCGTCGCCGCCGATGATGACGAGGCGCTCGCGTGCGGTGTCGGTGCTCATCTGTTCACGCTAACCCGGGGTTGCGGTCGCGGGGCTCTGCCCCGGGCCCCGCTGCCTCTCGTCCGAAGAGCGGGCTTGAAAGATCGGGGCTCTGCCCCGGACCCCGCTCCTCAATCGCCGGAGGGGCTTGATTTGGCGGATGCTTGATTGCGCGACCGGACGAATCGCGTGGTCAGGAATGCCAGCAGTGCCAGCACCGTCGCGAACGGCAGGATCGCCGCCAGGGCCATTCCGATCCACTTCAGGGCGGTGGTGAAGGCGTTCCAGCCGCCCGCCAGGGCGTCCAGGAGGCCGGGGGCCTCGTCCTTCGCGGGGGCGGGCGGAGGTGTTTCGGTCAGGCGGAGGGTGATGGTCGCGAGGGTCGTGCGGTTCTTGAGCGAGTCCTGTTGGGCGAGCAGTGCCTCCAGCTCCGACTGGCGCGTGCCCAGTTCGCCCTCCAGGGTCACCACGTCGCTCAACTTCACCGCCCGGTCCATCAGTTCCCGCACGCGCGCCACGCTCGCCCGCTGCGACTTGATCCGGCTGTCGACGTCCACGACCTGGTCCGTGACGTCCTTCGCCGTCACGTTCCGTTCCAACAGGCGGCCGCTGCCCGCGAGTTGGTCGAGGACCTCCTCGTACGACTCCTGCGGTACGCGCAGGGTGACGCGGGAGCGTTCGTGGCCGTGGCTGTCGCGGTCGGTCGTCTCGTCGCCGATCATGCCGCCCGCGTTCTCGGCGGCGGTACGGGCCCTGTCGAGTGCGTCCGGGACGTCCTTGACGCGTACGGAGAGGTGGGCCGTGCGGATGATGTGGACGCCGGTGAGCTTCGGCGGCTTCTTGGCCTGTTGGCCGGTGGAGGAGCTGGACTTGCCGCCCGCGCCGGCCTCGTTCGGGGCCGCCACGTCCTTGTTGTCGGCCGCGCTCTTGTCGCCCGCGTCGCCGCCCGCCCCCGAGCAGCCCGTCAGGGCGAGCACCAGCGCGAACAGCGCCGCGGCGAGCAGGACCAGCGGGTGGCGTGGCCCGGTGGTGTGTGTCTTCGTACTGGGAAAGCGCATGGACGTAACCCCCGAGGGACGTGCCGGTGATCGGACGTCCCTTCGACGCGCGAGTCCCCCGAACGGTGGTTGCCGAGCGGTCCCGAAGCGGTCACGGTCGGGACACGTCCACAGGCGTCAATCACACGCTGACGTTCTGACAAAGTGGGGGCATGCGTGAAGCGGACACTGTGACGAAGACGGGTCGGGGCAGGCGGGGCAGGAAGGTCCTCGTCATCGGTGGCGGGATCGCCGGCCTCGCGGCCGCCCACCGGCTGCTCGCCGGGAGCGAGCGGGGCGGGCCGGTGCACGTGACCGTCCTGGAGGCCGGCGAACGGCTCGGCGGCAAGCTGCGCACGGGCGAGATCGCCGGGGCGCGCGTCGACCTGGGCGCCGAGTCGATGCTGGCCCGGCGGCCCGAGGCGGTCGGCCTCGCCCGCGAGGTGGGTCTCGGAGACCGGTTGCAGCCACCGTCCACGGCGACCGCCTCGATCTGGACCCGAGGTGCCCTGCGCCCCATGCCGAAGGGGCACGTCATGGGCGTGCCCGGCACCGCGGAGGCGCTCGCGGGGGTGCTGTCCGACGAGGGCCTGCGCCGCATCCGCCGGGACGACCACCTGCCGCCCACTCACCTCGGCGAGGACGTCTCCGTCGGCCGGTACGTCGCCGCGCGCCTGGGCCGCGAGGTCGTCGACCGGCTCGTCGAACCGCTGCTGGGCGGTGTGTACGCCGGCGACGCCGACCTGATCTCGATGCGCAGCGCCGTCCCGCAGCTCTTCGAGGAGGCGGGCCGCCATGTGTCGCTGACGGAGGCCGTTCGTGCCATCCAGGAGCGCGCCGCGGCCAACCAGCAGACCGGCCCCGTGTTCATGGGCATCGACGGCGGCATCGGCACGCTGCCGGGCGCCGTCGCCGACGCCGTGCGCGCCAAGGGCGGCGAGATCCTGCTCGGCGAGCGCGCCACGTCCCTCACCACCCGGGACGGGCTCTGGCGGCTCGGCACCGAGTCCGGCCGCACCTTCGAGGCCGACCAGGTGATCGTGGCGCTGCCCGCCCCCGCCGCCGCGAGCCTGCTGCGCACCGCCTCCCCGATGGCCTCCCAGGAGCTGCGCCGCATCGAGTACGCCTCCATGGCCCTGATCACGATGGCGTTCCGCACGTCCGAGGCGGACCTCCCCGAGGGCAGCGGCTTCCTCGTCCCGCCGGTCGACGGCCACACGATCAAGGCCGCCACCTTCGCCTCCCGCAAGTGGGGCTGGATCGCCGAGCAGAACCCCGAGCTGCTCGTCGTGCGCACCTCGGTCGGCCGGTACGGCGACGAGAAGGACCTCGCCCGTGAGGACACCGACCTCATCGACCTGTCCCGCCAGGACCTGCGCGAGGCCACCGGTCTCAACGTCGCGCCCGTCGACGCGCACGTCACGCGCTGGAAGGACGGACTGCCCCAGTACCCCGTCGGGCACGCCGCCCGCGTCGACCGGATCCGCGAGCACATCGCCGCCGTGCCCGGCCTCGCCGTGTGCGGGGCCGCGTACGACGGCGTCGGCATCCCGGGGTGCATCGCCAGCGCCTACGCCGCCGCGGACATGCTCGGCGGCGACACCGCGGCCCTCGACGAGCTGAAGGCCGACCCGGTGCAGAGCATGCACGGCGGAGCAGGAGAATGAGGACATGAGCGACGACACCCCCAACACCGACGCCGCGCGCGTACCGAACAAGGGCAAGCTGGCGAAGGATCTCAACGAGACCATCCGCTACACCCTCTGGTCCGTCTTCAAGCTGAAGGACGTGCTGCCGGAGGACCGCGCCGGTTACGCCGACGAGGTCCAGGAGCTGTTCGACCAGCTCGACGCGAAGGACGTGACGATCCGCGGCACGTACGACGTGTCGGGTCTGCGCGCCGACGCCGACCTCATGATCTGGTGGCACGCCGAGACGGCCGACCAGCTCCAGGAGGCGTACAACCTGTTCCGCCGCACCAAGCTGGGCCGCGCGCTCGAGCCGGTGTGGTCGAACATGGCGCTGCACCGCCCCGCCGAGTTCAACCGCTCGCACATCCCGGCGTTCCTCGCCGACGAGAACGCGCGCGACTACGTCTCGGTCTACCCGTTCGTCCGCTCCTACGACTGGTACCTGCTGCCCGACGACGAGCGCCGCAAGATGCTCGCCGACCACGGCAAGATGGCGCGCGGCTTCGCGGACGTGCGGGCCAACACGGTGGCGTCGTTCTCGCTCGGCGACTACGAGTGGATTCTGGCGTTCGAGGCGGACGAGCTGCACCGGATCGTCGACCTGATGCGGCATCTGCGGGCGTCCGAGGCGCGCAGGCACGTCCGTGAGGAGGTTCCGTTCTTCACGGGGCGCCGGAAGTCCGTCGCGGATCTGGTGGCTGGGCTCGCGTAGCCCTTTTCAGCCCCTGCGGCGATTGAGCAGGCGGCGCCGTGGCTGGGGCCTCGGGGCTCCGCCCCGGACCCCGCGCCTCAATCGCCGGCGGGGCTTGATTTGGGGCTCTGCCCCGGACCCCGCGGGCTCTCGTCCAAGAGCGTGGCTGGATTTACCGGCCCGAACCCAAAGGTTTCGGCTCCTTGTGGGGCGCGCACGCCGCCGCCCCACCCTCCGGCAGCTCTCCGCTGAGGAGATACGCGTCCAGGCGGCCGTTGACGCACTGGTTGGGGCCCCCGCCGATGCCGTGCGTTCCCGCCTTGCGTTCGGTCACCAGGGCGGAGCCCGCCAGGCGGCGGTTCAGTTCCTGGGCGCCCTTGTAGGGGGTCGCGGCGTCCCGTTCGGCCGCGAGGATGAGCGTCGGCGGGAGTTCGCCGGGAGCGGTGTGCACGTCGAGCGGCTGCTGCCGGGGAGTGGACCAGTACGCGCACGGCAGGTTCATCCACGCGTTGTCCCACGTCTCGAACGGGGCGCGCTTCGCGAGGGCCGTGTTGTCGCGGTCCCAGGTGCGGAAGTCCGTCGGCCAGGACGCGTCGTTGCACTGCACGGCCGTGTACACGGCGTTGCTGTTCTCGTCCTCCTTCGCGGACTCCTTGATCGGCGCGGCCTGGTCGACGAGCGGCTTCGGGTCGCCCTTCACGTAGGCGGAGAGCGCGTAGGCCCGCAGCGGCCAGTAGTCGTCGTAGTACCCGGCCTGGAGGAACGCGGACTGCAACTGGGCGGGTCCGACCTTGCCGCCGGCCGGCTCGCGGGACAGTTCCGCGCTCACCTTCTCGTACGCGGCCTGGACCTTCTCGGGCGTCCCGCCCAGGTGGTACGTCTCGTCGTTGCGGGCGACCCACGCCTTGAAGTCGGCCCAGCGGCGCTCGAAGGCGGCCGACTGTTCGAGGTTGTTGGTGTACCAGATCCCCTTCGGAGAGGGGTCGACGGCCGAGTCGAAGACCATCCGCCGCACGTGCGAGGGGAACAGCTCCGCGTACACGGCCCCGATGTACGTCCCGTACGAGGCGCCCAGGAACGTCAGCTTCCTCTCGCCGAGCGCGGCCCGCAGCACGTCGAGGTCACGGGCGTTGTTGAGCGTCGTGTAGTGCTCGATGTCCGGGTTCCGCTCGGCGCACCCGCGCGCGTACGCCTTCGCCTGCGCGATCCGCTTCTTCTTGTACGCGGCCGAGGGGTGGACCGGCGACTGCGTCGGGCCCTTCCGGGACTTCTCCGGGTCCTCGCAGGACAGCGGCGCCGAGCGGCCGACACCCCGCGGGGCGTAGCCGATCAGGTCGTACGCCGCGCCGATGCGCCGCCACTCCGACTGCGTGCCGGCGATCGGGAAGTACATGCCGTTGCCGCCCGGACCGCCGGGGTTGAAGACGAGCGATCCCTGCCGCGCGACCTTCTGTCCCTCGGCCTTGTTCTCGCCGGTGTCCTTGCCGGTGTTCTTGCCGGTGGCCTTCGCGCGGCTGACGGTCAGCTTGATCTGCTTGCCCATCGGGTGCGCGTAGTCGAGCGGGACGGTGACGGTGCCGCACTGGACCGGCTTCGGCAGGTCCTCCACCTTGGGGCAGGCGCCCCAGTGGATCCCCGCGTCCGCGGCGCGCAGCGCGGCGACGGTGCTGCCCGCCGTCTCCGCGGCGGGGCGGGGAGAGAGGGGCGCGGCGGCGCTCGCGTCGGCCGCGGGGGCGGTGACCAGAGCCGAGAGGATCAAGGATCCCGCGGTGGCGCAGAGGGCTGGGGCTGCTCGCATCGCTCGATTTTTGGGGCGGCGCTCGGCGAAGTAAAGGACCAGGTCGTGGGTGTCGGAACCATGACCCTGATGCGTGGTGACTGCCGACTTCGGCGTGCGGGGCGGCTCAGTCGGTGGTATGCCGACCCGTATCGGTCAGCGCCGCGCGCAGTTGCGGATCGTCGACCGCCCGTACCCCGCGCACCGCGACCGCGAGCAGACTGCCCGCGCCAAGGGGCCGGCCCGCGAGCAGCCGCTGCCCGGTCGGTGAGGCCCAGCGCGTGTACGGGTGGATCTCGACGCGGGCGAGCGTCAGACAGCTCAGCGTGAGCAGCAGCGGAAGCCCGAACCACAGCGCCACCGGGCCGCTCTGCCGCGCGCTCTCGCCCGGCAGCAGGACCGCGAGCGCGCCGAGCACCAGCACGGCCGCGGCCGCCTGCCGCACCTGCCGTATCGCGCCCGTGAGCGTCGTCCGCTCCCGGTCCGGCACCGCGAGCCCGGCCGCGACCAGGCGTTCGGCGAGTGCCCGCACCGCGTCCCCGGCCGCGGCCGTCGCCCGCAGCGGCGCGATCCGGGCCTGCCCCTCGGGCCCGATGGCGCGGAGCACCGACCGCTCCATGGCGTCCTCGCCGACCGGGTCGACGACGGTCGCCCAGCCGGTGTGCGCGAGCAGCAGGCGCCGGCTGCGGGCCATCGACACGAGCGTCACCTCGGCGACCCGCTCGGGGCCGCCCGACAGGAAGGCGGTCTCGTACAGGGACAGCTCGTGGTCCGGGGGCGCGGCGACGTACGTGTCGCGGCCCGTCGCGCGTTCGCTCTCGGCGGCGCGCACGGCCGCGAGACACAGCCGTCCACAGGAGACTCCCGCGACGGCACAGGCGACGAGGAAGAACAGGACCCACAACATGCGCAGTTTCTACGACAGTTGCCCGGATACCGCTACGCCTCGCCCACGATGTGGACGGCCTGTTATCGCGTCGTGACGTTCGGGTGCCGCGAGTTCGGGCTCTGGGTCTCGGCCTTGGTCCTGGTGTCGGCCTTGGACTCGGCCTTGGACTCGGTCTTGGTCTCGGTCTTGGACTTGGGCTCGGGTTTGGCGGTGGCCTTGGGTTTGTTCTTCGGCTTGGTCTCCGGTTTTGGGCTGGACACCGCGGGCGGCAGGGGGAACGAGGAGGTGGGCGTCGGGGAGACCGGGGACGGGGAGCCGGGCGCGGAGGTCGGGCCCGGTGGGGCGGGGGAGCGGGTCGCGGGCGGCGGGCTCGCGGTGGCGCCGTCCCGGGCGAGTGCGTCGAAGTCGACGAGCCCGGTGGCCTCGAGCACCTTGATGTGGTCGAGAACCGTGGTGTTGGCGTCGTCCGCGAGTTCCCGCACGAGCGCGTTGCGGGTCGAGGCGCGCACCTGGGCGACCAGTGAGAAGACCTGGCCGTGGGCGCGGCGCAGAATGTTGGCGAACCTGCGCTCGTAGTCCGCGCCCCTCGCGGCCGTCAACTCCCGCAGCCAGCCCTGCTGTTGGGCGTTCGGCTGGCTGGGCAGCTCCAGGTTCATGCGGGCCGCGACCTCGCGCACCCGGGCGTCCAGGAACGTGTGCCCCTCGACGAGGTGCTCGCCCGCCGTCTCGACCGCCTTGCTCGGCGCCCGTTCCTCGGCCTGCTGCCCGGCGGGCAGCTCCCACAGCCCGGCGAGCCGTACCTTGGTGATGAACAGGCGGTCGGTGGCGGAGAGCGGCCCGAATCTGGTGGACACGGTCTGGGCGTTGAGCTCGTCGAGGCCGGTGCCGGAGCGATCCGCGTACGACCACAGGGGGAAGACGAGCGCGGCCAGTGTCGCCACGAGTCCCGTGACGATGAGGGCGGTGCCGGGGCCTGCGGCGCGGGGTCGGAACGGTTGCATGTTGCCTCCTGGTGCGACGTCGCACGCTAGCGGGGCGCTTGCGCGGGGTGTCGGGGATCGCTCAGGAGTACGTCAGCTTCGGTAGCCGTCGGGCCGCGCCGGTGTTGCGGTCGCGGGGCTCTGCCCCGGGCCCCGCTGCTCAATCGCCGCAGGGGCTTGATGTGCAGGGGCTTGGTCGGCTACCTGTGGCGCAGGGTGAATGCCGCTGTGCGCAGGGCTCGGGTCAGGGGGCGGCCCGTCAGGGGTTTGGGGCCCGACCGGTCGAGCCACCAGTGGGTCAGCTCGCGGCGCGCGGTCGTGGCCCGGACGCGTTGTGCGAGCAGCAGGTCCTCGGCGAAGTCGAGCGCGTCGCGTCGGTAGCCGCTCGTCATCGGGTGCCGTCGTGCGTAGCCGAGGAAGAGCGACCGGTAGGCGGACTCCCCGAGGATCAGGGGCAGTTCGGGTGCCACCTTCGCCACGACGTCGGCCCGCTTGGCCGCGAGCGCGCGGCTCTGCACGGCGAGTCGGGTGCGGTCGAAGCCCTCCGGGGCCGGGGTGCCGACGACGAGCGCGGACAGCAGGGCGGCCTGGTCGAGCGCGAGCCGCTGGCGGGCGGCGTCGTCGACAGAAGGGGCGGGGGGCGTCGCGCGCAGGTCCGGGGCCTGCGCGCGGGGCCCCGCCCCGGCCGCGACGGTCTCCCGGATGACCTCCACCTCGCGGCCCAACTCACCGAGATCCTCGGGGAAGTTGTCGTCGCGCTCGAGCAGAACTCCCGGCGGGGTCACGCGTGAGGCCAGTTCGGCCAGTACGTCGAGGACGGGGCGCGGCACCGGGTGGGCGTGGCTGTCGTGCCAGACGCCGTCGCGTTCGAAGCCGCCCGCGACATGCACGTACGCGATGGCCTCGACCGGCAGTTCGGCCAGCGCCTTCGCCGGGTCCTCGCCGCGGTTGACGTGGTTGGTGTGGAGGTTGGCCACGTCGATGAGGAGCCGTACGCCGGTCCGCTCCACCAGCTCGTACAGGAACTGACCCTCCGTCAGTTCCTCGCCGGGCCAGCCGAACAGCGCCGCGATGTTCTCCACCGCGAGCGGTACGGGCAGCGCGTCCTGGGCGATCCGCACGTTCTCGCACAGCACGTCGAGCGCGTCGCGGGTGCGCGGCACGGGCAGCAGGTGCCCCGCCTCCAAGGGGCGCGTGGCGGTGCGCTCGCCCCCGGCCCGTACGAACGCGATGTGCTCGGTGACCAGCGGGGCGGCGAGTGCCTCGGCGCAGGCGGCGAGGTCGGCGAGCCGGCCCTCGTCGGGGCGGTCGGCGCCGCCGAGGCCGAGCGAGACACCGTGCGGCACGACGGTGACACCGCGCTCGCGCAGCCGCAGCACAGAGTCCGGCAGATGTCCCGGACACAGATTCTCGGCGACGGCCTCGACCCAGTCGATGCCCGCCATGGCCTCGACCGCGTCCGCGATCTCGGGCCGCCAGCCGATCCCGGTACCCAGCTCCATGGAACTCCCCCTCCTGCGCCCCGGCTTCCTGGACTTCTGACCGCGGCGACGCGCCCCGAACCCCTGAGCGGGCACGTTCAGAGCAACATTTGAGGTTTCACCCACGCGTACGGGGGCGGCGCGCCCCGCCCGGCAGCGCGGGACCGGGCCACAGGGGGAACGGACCCGTCCTCTCGCGGAGTGGGGTAGCCTTCCGAGTGGCCCCGGCCGTCCGTCATCCCCCGTGCGGACGGGCGGGGTTTTTCGCGTGCCCGAGCGCTCAGAGGTGGGCCAGGCCGGGCAGGAAGCCGCCTGTCCTGGGGCCCTCGGACACGACGGTGTCGCTGGGCGGGATCTCCGTGAACCCGGCGTCCCGTACGACGGGCAGCCCGCCCGTGGTCAGCGCGGGCCAGCGCTCCGGGTCCGCGGTCCGCACCGACAGCGGGAAGCCCGCGTCGCGCCACTCCTTGCGCTCCGCGTCGGACAGCTCCCACCAGGCGAGCTGGGCCCCGTGTCCGGCCTGCGCCATGGTCTTGCCCGCGGTCATGCCGAGGTCCGGGTTGAGCCACATGACCGGGGCCGACGGGTCGGCGGCGGGCGGCGGTTCCGGGTCGTCGAGATCCGTGCCGGAGACCTGGAGGCGGGCCAGGTCCTTGGGCCAGCCGTCGAGGGGGACCGGCGGGAAGACCCGTACCTCGGCGGAACCGGTGGTCACCGTGATCCCGTCGAGGGCCTCCGCGCGCCGCCACTCCGCGCCCCTCGCCCGCCGCACCACCTTGCGGATCCGGGCGTCCTGCCAGTCGCGCATCGCCTGCGCCCACTCGCCTTCGCCGACGGACCGCTCGTCGGAGAGGATCACCAGTACGGCGCGCGCCGCGGCCTCCAGGGCGTCCGTCCGCGTCGGGGGCGCGGCCCTCTCGATGCGGACGACGAGCGGCAGCACGAACTGTTGCGCCTCGTCGCGGGAGGTCGGCTCGGTCCGGAAGGGACTTTCGGCGCCGTCGGCCGTGTCGGTCCGGGTGGTGTCGTCGGTACGGGAGTCGTCGCTGGTCACGCACTCCAGTTTGCCAGCACCCCCCCGTGCCTCCCGCCCCGAGCGTGGGGCGCCGGACGTGTACGGGAACATGACCGCATGCACGTCACGCTCCGCGGCGCGGGCCGCCGCTACGGACTCGGTGGGCCCTGGGTGCTGCGCGGGGTCGACCTGGACGTGCCCGAAGGGGCCGTGTTCCGGGTGCGGGGGCCCAACGGCGCGGGGAAGTCCACGCTGCTGCGCCTCGTCGCAGGGGTCGACGCCCCCTCCGAGGGCCGGGTCGTCGGCCGTCCGCGCACCGCCTTCGTCCCCGAACGCTTCCCGCCCGCCCTGCCGTTCACCGCCCGCGCCTACCTCACGCACATGGGCCGCATCCACGGCCTGCCCCGCCCGAAGGCCGCACGCCGGGCGGGGGAGTGGCTGGAGCGGTTCGGCGCCGCTCAGTATCTGGGGACGTCACTCGCCGAGCTGTCCAAGGGCAGCAGCCAGAAGGTGGCGGTGGCCGCGGCCCTGCTCGCCGAACCGGAGCTGCTCGTCCTCGACGAGGCCTGGACCGGGCTCGACACCGCGGCCCGCGACACCCTCGACGGCGCCGTCGCCGAACGCGCCGCGGCCGGCGCCGCCGTGCTCTTCGTCGACCACGACCCGCGCCGCCTCGCCGCCACCGCCGACGCGACGTACGAGGTGGAGGGGGCGACGGTCGTGCGGAGCACGGCGGCAGGCGGCGCCGCCGTGGTCGTCGACGCCACGGGGCCCGCGGGGCACGAGCCCGCGCTTTTGCACCCGCACACCCACGTCCGCCTGGACCCGCGCACGGTACGGATCACCACGGACGCCGCGCACTCCGACGCCGTGCTGCGCACGCTGCTCGCCGCCGAGCCGCCCTGGCACATCGTCGCCGTCCGCGCGCCCGGGCCCACGGAACACCTCCGCACCCCCGAGTCCACGGAGAACGACGGATGACCACGGCCCTGCTCGCGTACCAGTCGGCCCTGCTGCTGCGCTCGCAGCGCTGGCTCGCGCCGGTCGTCCTCTACGCCGCGTTCGCCGCCGTCGGCGTGCAGGCGGGGCAGCCGGTGCTCGACTCCCTCGCGTACACCGCCGCCGCCCTGCTCCCCGTGGGGGCCTGGCTGGCGCGGATCTGTGTCACCAACGAGCCGCCCGCGGCCCGCAGTTGCACCGCCGCGGCGACGGCTCCGTGGCGCGCCCATCTGGCGAGCCTGGCCGCCGCGTTCCTCGCCACGATGGCCGTCGGCTTCGTGGCGACCGTGGTCGTGGCGCTGATCAGCGACGGGGTCAGCACCGACCGCCTGGTGCGCGTGTCCAGGTGGCCGGCCGCCGGGGCCGGGCTGCTCGCCGTGCTGGTGTGCGCCCTGGTCGGCGCCGCCGTCGGGGCCGTCACGACGTGGCCCGTGGTGCGCGGCACGGGGCTCGGCGTGGCCGGCCTGGTGCTGTGCGCGCTCCTCGCGCTGATCGCCCCCGGGTCACCGGCGAAGTCGGTGGTGAGCGCCCTGGTGACCGGGTCGCAGGACGGGGCGGTGCCCGTTCTGCTGCTGCCGCTGGTGGGGGCGGTGGCGGTGGCCGGGATCTGCGCGGCCGCCGCCTGTGCCCTCGCGTCGCGCCGCTGACCGGGCCGGGTCCGGCCCGTTGGCCGTTAGCCGGAGCAGGCCCCGCGCTGCGCCTCCTGCCACTCACAGACCGGGCACAGCGTGACGCCCTTCGTCGACTCCGGGTACTCCGTGGGCTCCCGGCACAGCACGCACTCGGCGAACCGTTCGTCCGCCGCCGCGGGTGCCGCGCGCTCCTCGGGGCCACCGGCGCAGTAGTCGCTCATGCCCCCAGCGTACGGACCCGCGCCCGCGCTCACGCCCCGCGTGCGGCCCCCACCAGGTCCGACACCCGCACGAACCGGTAGCCCTTCGCCCGCAGCCTCGGCACGACCGCCCGCACCACCCGCTCCGTCGTCGGCGCCGCGCTGCGCGTGCAGTGCATGACGACGACCGAACCGGGCCGCACCCCGTCGAGCACCTGCTGGGTCACGGCGTCCGCGTCCGTGGCGAACGCGTCCCCGCTCACCACGTCCCACTGCACCGCGGTCACCCCGGTCGGCGCCAGCGCCCGCAGCGCCGCCCGGTCGTAACAGCCGCCGGGGAACCGGAAGTACGGCACGACGTGCTCGACCCCCGCCTTGCGGAACGCGCCGAACGCCCGGTCGACATCGGCCCGCATACCGCGCTCCGGCACGCTCGGCAGCCCGTAGCAGTCCCCGGTGAAGGCGTAGTGGCTGTACGAGTGGTTGGCGACCTCGAACAGCCGGTCCCGGCCGATGTCCCTGGCCTCGGCGGGGTACTCCTCGGCCCAGCGCCCGGTCATGAAGACGGTGGCCGGGACCTTCAACTTCCGCAGAGTACCGATCAGTTGAGGATTGTCGAAGCGCTCTCCTGCTCCCGCCCGCGCCCCCTGGTCGGCCGTCATGTCGGCGTCGAAGGTGAGCGCGACGGTCCGCCCCTTCGCCGACGCGCCGCGCTCGAAGACGGGGGTGGTGCCGCCCGGCCCGGGCGCGAGGGTGGGCTTGGTGGTCGGCGTCGGTGTCGGTGTCGTCTTCGCCTTCGGGGAGCTCTCCGGGAGCCCGGCGGACCGCGTCGCGCCCGGGACTCCCGACGAGGTGGCCCCGCCGCATCCGGCGAGGCCGAGAGCGAGCGCGCCCAGGACACAGGTCGCCGTCGCGCGGCGTACATGTCTGATCACTCACCGAAGGTATCGTCGGATTCTCCGTAAATCGTGCAAATCGGACCGATGGGGGCGTGATCCCGTGCTGCGGGGTACCCGGCACCCATGACGACACCAATGGCTTTCCCCGACCTCTCGACCTCGGTCGTTCCGTTCGTCGCGGGCCTTGTGGTCGCGCTGGCGCTGATCTGGGCGGTCTGGATGGGCATCAGGTTCCGCCGCCGGGAGCCGGGTCCGCCCGACCCGGCCGACCAGCCGAAACTGCCCCGTACGGGCCCGGTCCAAGAGGTCCGCGAGATGCGGGAGCCCGACGAGGTCCCGCAGACGGACGACGGCTCCCGGCTGACCCCGCACGAGCTGAACGGTCACGGCAGCGCGACGAGCAGGCGCAGCAAGGACCAGCGGCCGCGCCGCTGGGGTGGCGGCAGCAGCGGCGCGTTCGGCAGCGGCGGCCCGGGCCGCACCTGAGGCGCCGAATGGTGCCGGGCGGGCGTGGGGCGGCGTGCCCTCAGTGCATGGCCCGGGCGCGTCGGCGCTCGGCCCGCAGCAGGTCGGCCCGCTCGCTCTCCGACGTGCCGCCCCACACCCCCGTCGTCTGTCCGGTGGCGACGGCCCACCGCAGGCAATCCATGATCACCGGGCAGCGTCGGCAGACCTCCTTGGCCGCCTCCACGTCGTCGACCGCGGGCCCGGTGGTGCCGACGGGGAAGAACAGGTCCGGGTCCTCCTCGACACACGCCGCCCTGTCCAGCCACTCCATCTCCGTATTCCTCACTGGCAACGGCATGCGGCGGCGGGTGCCCACAACACCCGTGCGGAAACGCGGAGTTTGGGTGCCGCGGGCAGGGGGACCCGGGTCGCGGCCGAGAGGTCAGGGGAGCGAAGGGAAGCCGGGGCCGGGGGTGCACACCCCCCGGCCCCGGCGGCGTCGCCCTGCGACATGGGGCGGGAGGGGCTACAACGGAAAGGGAAGGGAGTGAGCCGCATGCCGAGCGGATCGAATGCGAAGCGTGAGCGTCAGTACGAGAAGATCAAGCAGAGCGCCCAGGAGCGGGGTGAGAGCACGTCGCGGGCCAAGGAGATCGCCGCCCGCACCGTGAACAAGGAGCGCGCGAGGAGCGGCGAGTCGAAGAAGGCGAGCCGCACGTCGACGCAGGACATCTCCTCCGGCAGGCGCGGCGGCCTGCGCTCCCACCAGGGCGCCGGCGGTCCGACGAAGGACCAACTCTACGAGGAGGCCAAGGACCGGGGCGTCGAGGGCCGCTCGAAGATGAACAAGTCCCAGCTCGCCAAGGCACTGGGGCGCTGATCGGCTGATGGACAGGGAACCGGACGCCGTCCCGAGGGACCTCCCCGACCAGCAGGCGGACCCCGAGGAAGAGACCGGGACCGCGAAGCCCGGGCCGGAGGACGGGCCCGAGGACGGGCCCGAGGAGCCCGAGGCCGGACCCGATGCCACCGTCCCCGACTCGGACGTGGCGGGCACCGGCCGCGCCGGGGCGCCGCACGCCCCGGGAGTCCGCCCCGACCAGCCCGTCCCCGACGAGCCCGCCGACTGATCCGTCAGAAGGGGGCCTAGCGCCCCCGCAGCGCCCCCGCCACCTGGTCGTAGAGGGCCGCGTGGGCGCGGGTGCTGGCGGGGACCTCCGGGTTCCACGCCAGTACCCGGGCCCGTTCGGCGACGGACGTCCAGTGCGGGTCGGCCGCGTACTGCTCGCGCGGCGCCGCGTTGGCGCGCGCGTCCGACAGGATGACGTCCGGCGCGAGTTCGGCGACGTCCCGCCAGGTCCCGGTGTACCAGTTGGCTCCGGGGCCCTCGGGCGGCGCCACCATGCCCACGCCGAGACCGCCGAGCGCGCTCAGGTCGGGCCACTTGGCGGGCCGCGCCAGGTGCACCGCACCCTCCGCCGCGGCCGACAGCGCCAGCACCCGGACGCCCCGCGCCCCGCGGGCGGCGACCCCCAACTGCCGTTCCGCTCGCGCCAGTTCGTCCCGGGACTCCGCGGGTTCCGAGGCCCCGAGCGAGCGGCCGAGTTCCGCGAAGCGCTCCCGCACCCCGCCGAGCGTCCGGCCCTGCCCCACGTCGATCACGGCGACGGGGATGTGCTCCTCCAGATGCTTCGCCGTGTCCGGCTCGATGCCGTACACCTGCCCGCCGCCGTAGGTGAGGGCCACGACCAGGTCGGGGCGCGCCGCGAGCACGTCGTCCAGGCCGAGCCCCGCACCGGCGCCCAGATACGTGACGTCGTCCAGTGGCAGCGCGCCGGACTTGGCGCGGTCGGGCTCCGCGCCGTCGTGGAACGATCCGAAGATCCCCACCGGGCGTATGCCCAGATCCCACAGGCTTGCCCCGGCCTGTATATAGGCGACGACGCGCTGCGGCGCCTCGCTCGCGGACGTGAGGTGTCCGCGGTCGTCGGTGAACTCCCAGGCTGTGGTTGACCGTTCTTCCATGGGGGGACCTTGCCCAGGGCTTCCGCCCGGCACGCGGTGCGCCACCCGCGAAAACCGGCCAGGCGAACGGCCGTCCCCTCGAACGAGGGAACGGCCGGCCGGTCACCCCGGATGTCTAGTGCCAGGGCCCCGTCACGGCGAACGTCGTCCCCGGCGTGTAGCAGTTCACGAACATCGTGTCGCCGTCCGGCGAGAACGTGACGCCGGCGAACTCGCCCCACTCGGGCTTGTCGGCCGTCCCGATGTTCTGGCGGCCGCGCGCCATGGCGTACACCTCGCCCTTGCGCGTCACGCCGAACACATGCTGCGCGCCCTCGCCGTCCTCGCACACCATCAGGCCCCCGCTGGGTGCGAGACAGATGTTGTCGGGCTCCTCGCCGGGCAGCTGGACGTCGGTGTCGGGGCCGAACACGATGACGAGCGTCAGGCGGCGCGACGACGGGTCGTAGCGCCAGATCTGCCCGAAGTGGTCGGCGGCCGAGCCCTCGCGGCTGCGGGCGTACGACGAGACGAAGTAGACGCTGGAGCCGCCCCAGTAGCAGCCCTCCAGCTTCTGCGCGTGGGTGATGCCCTTCGGGCCGAAGTCCTGGTTGCGGATGGGCGTCCGCGCGGCCAGCGGGTCCGGCACGTCGACCCACTCGATGCCGCTGAACGTCGCGCCCGTCTCCTGGACCGCCGAGAGGTCCGGCACGCCGGGCACCCGCATCGCCTGGAGCTTCCCGCCCGCGCGCAGCGAACCGAGGCCGCCCTTCGGGTTCTTGGGCAGGAAGCGGTAGAAGAGGCCGAAGGGCCTGTCGAAGGCGTCCTCCGTCTCGTACACGATCCCGTTCCTGGGGTCGACGGCGATCGCCTCGTGCTGGAAGCGGCCCATCGCGGTCAGCGGGACGGCGCCGGAGCGGTGCGGGTCGACCGGGTCGACCTCGAAGATGAAGCCGTGGTCCTTGGTGTAGCCGTTCGTACCGGCCTTGTCCTCGGTCTCCTCGCAGGTCAGCCAGGTTCCCCAAGGGGTGGGCCCGCCCGCGCAGTTGACCGCCGTGCCGGCGATGCCGACCCGCTCGGACACCACGTCGTTCTTCCGGTCCACGGAGAGCACGGTGCAGCCGCCCTTGCCCATCGGGTCGTACGTCAGACCCTCGACGGTCGGTACCGCGATCTTTCCGGTGACCCGGTTCTCGTGGTTGCGCACGAGGTGTACGCGGCCCTGTCTGCCGGCGAAGGCGGCCATCCCGTCGTGGTTCGAGGGCACCTTGCCCTCGCCGGAGCGCAGTGGCTCCCCCTCCCGCGACAGGACCTTGTAGCGGAATCCCTTCGGGAGGTCGAGCAGCCCGGCCGGGTCGGGCACCAACGGGCCGTATCCGGCGCGTCCTTGGGCGGCGGCGGAGCCGGCGAACAGCTCGGAGAGGTTCCCCGCGAAGGCGATGCCCACTCCCAGGGCGCCGGAGCGGGCGAGGACTTGGCGGCGGGTCGCGGACTGTCGTGCGTCAGCGGTGCGTGACATGGGTGCAACCTCCTGCTGGCGGACAGGAACTGTGACCCGGCTGTGTTTATCACGTGCCTTTCGCCTCGGGAACCACGCGCGTAGCGCACACAATCCGTGCACTGCCCACGTATCGGCTCACCTGCGGCGTGCCCGTGATTACTCGTGTACGAGGCCCTTCGCGTCGCGCGCGAGCGCGGTCAGCCGGGAGATCGCCCGGTAGTACTTCTTCTTGTACCCGCCGTTCAGCATCTCCTCGCTGAACAGCTTGTCGAACGGCTCGCCCGAGGTGAGCACCGGTATCTCCCGGTCGTAGAGCCGGTCCGCCAGGACGACGAGCCGCAGCGCGGTCGACTGGTCGGGCACGGCCGCCACATCGGTGAGGCAGACGGCCTTCAGGTCGTCGGTGAGCGCCCCGTACCGGCTGGGGTGCACGCGCGCGAGGTGCTCGAGCAGGTGCGGGAAGTCGTCGAGCGAGGCGCCCTCGGTGGCGTACGCCGCCTTGGTGACCTGCTCGTCGGTGAACGGCGCGGGAGCCTCGGGGAGGCCGCGGTGCCGGTAGTCCTCGCCGTCGATGCGCAGCGGCCGGAAGTGGGCGGACAGGCCCTGGATCTCGCGCAGGAAGTCGGCGGCGGCGAACCGGCCCTCACCAAGCTTGCCCGGCAGCGTGTTCGAGGTCGCGGCGAGCGCGACACCCGCCTCGACCAGCTTCCCGAGGAGGGACGACACCAGCACCGTGTCCCCGGGATCGTCCAGCTCGAACTCGTCGATGCACAGCAGCCGGTGCCCGCTGAGCGTCTTCACGGTCTGCTGGAAGCCGAGCGCGCCCACCAGGTTCGTCAGCTCGACGAACGTGCCGAACGCCTTGTACTCGGGCTCGGCCGGGGTCGCGTGCCACAGGGAGGCGAGGAGGTGGGTCTTGCCGACGCCGTAGCCGCCGTCGAGGTAGACGCCGCGCGGACCGGTCGGAGCGGCGGGCTTCTTGGCGAACCAGCGGCGCTTGCCGGAACCGGACGCGTGCGCCCCGCCGAGACCGGCCGCGAAGCCGCTCAGGACCTGGACGGCCTCGGTCTGGCTGGGCTGCTTCGGGTCCGGAATGTACGTGTCGAAGCGGGCGGAGCCGAACCGCGGCGGCGGCACCATTTCGGCGACCAGGTGCTCCGCGGGTACGTGCGGCTCACGGGCGCACAGGGACAGCGGCGCAGCGTCGGGTATGGGGCTGATGCCCATCTGGCTGGACTCCCGGGAGTCGGCGGCTTCGAGGGATGACGACACAACCACTCAGCTTAGTCGCCGTGCCACACTGCACGACATGCGACGCCTGTTCCCTGTGACGTACGAAACAGCAGATGGCAAGGGGTACGAGGGGAGGGAGGCGAGCCCGAAGGGGCGTGAGTGGAGCCTCGACGAACTCGCCGACGCCTACGCCTACCCGCCCGAGGCCGGGCCCGCGCCGTGGCTGCGGGCCAACATGGTCTCCACGCTCGACGGGGCCGCCCAGCACGACGGCCGCTCCCAGCCCATCTCCTGCGACACCGACATGCGGATCTTCGGCACGCTGCGCGCGCTCGCCGACGTCGTCGTGGTCGGCGCGCAGACGGTCCGCCAGGAGGGCTACCGGCCCGCCCGCGCGCGTGAGGCGTTCGCGGAGCGGAGGAAGGCCGCCGGGCAGGGACCCGCCCCGCAGATCGCCGTGATCAGCGCGAGCCTCGACCTCGACTTCGGCCTGCCCCTGTTCACCGACCCGCTGGTGCCGACGCTGCTGCTCACCGGCGCGGGCGCCTCGGCGGACCGCGTCGCCGCGGCGCGCGCGGCGGGCGTGGAGGTGCTGATCGCGGGCGACGGCGCCGCGGTCGAACCGGACCGTGCGGTGGCGATGCTCGGCGAGCGGGGCCTGCGGCGCCTGCTCACCGAGGGCGGGCCGCGGATGCTCGGTCAGTTCGTGGCGGGCGGGGTACTCGACGAGCTGTGCCTGACCGTGTCCCCGATGCTGACCGCGGGGGACGCCCAGCGGATCGCCGGCGGCCCGACCCTGGCCGTCCCGGCACGGTTCGAACTGGCGTCCCTATTGGAGGAGGGAGGGTTCCTCTTCAGCCGTTATGCCCGGCAGCGGGCCGGGCATTGACCGCTACCGCGGGCAGCGCGGCGACATTCGGCGGAATGAGTCGTTCCGTTTAGCGTTGGCTGGGCACACTACATCTCGCAGACCCCGTGCGAATGCGGGGCAGGATGGTTTCCGCAGGTCCGCTGGTCCACCCGGAGGGTCGTCGTCAGTCGGCCCACGGTAGGAGAAGAAGGGCGCCCGTCGTGTTCACGAGCGTATTGATGATCGAGAAGGCTCTGACCTCCGCCGACGTGGAGTTCGTCACCACGTTGCACGGAGAGGAGGAAGTCTCCTTCCACGTGCTGCTCCAGCCCCGCGGGGACCAGGCCGACCGCCTGCTGCGGGCCATCGACGACGTCGCGATGGGGGAGTTCGACGAGGCGGGCAAGGAGAGCGAGGTGCCCGAGGGCGACGAGGCCAAGGGCCCCGCGGAGAAGGCCCTCGCCGTCTCCCTCGCCGCACTGCACCAGGCGGGCAGCGAGGCGGTGGGCCGACTCATCGAGGACCACCCGCTGGACGCCCTCAAGGCACTCGTCGGCGAGGTGAAGGCGGACGAGGTCATCGTGCTGACCGATCCGCACTACGTCGAGGAGTTCTTCCACCGGGATTGGGCCTCGCGCGCCCGCCACCAGGTCGGCGTACCGGTCCTGAAGCTGTTCTCGCACAGCAAGGCGTAACGGGGAGAGGTGCGGGGCGGCGCGGGCCGAGGCAATAGGCTGGGGCCCGTGCCGTGGTCGCCCGGACCACGGATCAGGACATCCGAGAACCCCAGGGGAGACCACGCATGGCACCCGGCCTGCCGCATTCCGCCGCCGACATGGACCGACCGCACTTCATCGGCATCGGCGGCGCCGGCATGTCGGGCATCGCCAAGATCCTCGCCCAGCGCGGCGCGCGGGTGGCGGGCAGCGACGCCCGTGAGTCCGCCACGGCGCAGGCGCTGCGCGAGCTCGGCGCGACGGTGCACATCGGCCACGACGCCGCGCACCTCGCCTCCGACGCCACCTGCGTGGTCGTCTCCTCGGCCATCCGCGAGGACAACCCGGAGCTGGCCCGCGCCAAGGAGCTCGGCGTCCCGGTCGTGCACCGCTCGGACGCCCTCGCCTCCCTGATGGACGGCCTGCGCCCGATCGCGGTGGCGGGCACGCACGGCAAGACGACCACGACGTCGATGCTCGCGGTGTCCCTGAAGTCCCTCGGCCTCAACCCGTCCTACGCCATCGGCGGCGACCTGGACGTCCCCGGTTCCAACGCCGATCACGGCGAGGGCGAGATCTTCGTCGCCGAGGCCGACGAATCGGACCGCAGCTTCCACAAGTACGCGCCGGAAGTCGCGATCATCCTCAACGTCGAGCTCGACCACCACGCGAACTACGCGTCCATGGACGAGATCTACGAGTCCTTCGAGACGTTCACGCGGAAGATCACCCCCGGCGGCACCCTCGTCATCGCCGCGGACCAGGCGGGCGCGGCCGAGCTGACCCGCCGGGTGAGGGACACGACCTCCCTCAAGGTCGTCACCTACGGTGAGTCCGAGGGCGCGGACATCCGCATCCACAAGATCACCCCGCGCGGCCTGGCCAGCGAGGTGACCGTCCTCCTGGACGGCAAGCTGCTGACCTTCACGGTCTCGGTCCCCGGCCGCCACTACGCGCAGAACGCGGTGGCGGCGCTCGCCGCGGGCGTCGCGATGGGCATCCCGGCCCGGAACCTCGCCTCGGCGCTCAAGTCGTACACCGGTGTCAAGCGCCGCCTCCAGCTCAAGGGCGAGGAGGGCGGCGTCCAGGTCATCGACTCCTACGCCCACCACCCCACGGAGATGACGGCCGACCTGGAGGCCATGCGCTCGGCGGCCGGCGACGCCCGCATCCTCGTGCTGTTCCAGCCCCACCTCTTCTCCCGCACCCAGGAACTGGGCAAGGAGATGGGCCAGGCCCTCGCGCTCGCGGACTCCTCGGTCGTCCTCGACATCTACCCGGCCCGCGAGGACCCGATCCCCGGCATCACCAGCACCCTGATCATCGACGCCGCGCGGGACGCGGGCGCCGACGTGCAGGCGGCCGACGACAAGGACGCCGCGGTCGCGGCGGTCGCGGGAATGGCCAAGCCCGGAGATCTTGTTCTCACCATGGGCGCGGGCGACGTCACGGACCTCGGCCCGCGGATCCTTGATCAACTGAAGGGATGAGGCACATGTCGTACGACGTCGAGAAGCCGGACGAGCAGTGGCGCACGGAGCTGACCCCGGCGGAGTACGCGGTGCTGCGCCAGGCCGGTACGGAGCCCGCGTTCCGCGGTGAGTACACCGACACGAAGACGAAGGGCGTCTACGCCTGCCGGGCCTGCGGCGCCGAGCTCTTCACGTCCACCGAGAAGTTCGAGTCGCACTGCGGCTGGCCGTCCTTCTACGACCCGAAGAACACCGACGCCGTGGAGCTCATCGAGGACCGCTCCCACGGGATGGTCCGCACCGAGGTGCGCTGCGCGCGCTGCGGCTCGCACCTCGGCCACGTCTTCGAGGGCGAGGGTTACCCGACGCCCACGGATCAGCGGTACTGCATCAACTCGATCTCCCTCACGCTGACCCCCGAAGGGGAGTGAGGGCCGGCGGCCGCGGCGGCGCTCAGCGCGTCGCCGTCGCCGCCGTCACCGGGTGGAAGCCCGGGTTGCTCACGCAGTCCGACATGCGTTCGGTGTTGGTCTCCTTGTTGATGGGGCAGGCGCCGATCACGAAGCGCGAGGAGACCCCGCCGGGGAAGGCGACCTCCACCTGATCGGCGTACTTGTGCGTGTCGCCGATGGTCTCGTTCACGTCGATGCCGTTCGGGGCGTCGATGTAGTAGTTGTACGCGCCGCCCTTCATCCACTTGGTCCACTTCTTGAAGAGGTCGTGGTCACGCGTGGTGGAGACGAACGGTGACGGCTGGTTCCTGAGGACGTACTGCTCCAGGTCGTACTGGCCGTTCACGGTGTCCTTCGGCGCGAAGCCCTCCTTGAAGATCACCGCCGGGGCGCGGCCGTCCGCCCGGTACAGCGTCTGACAGTCGTTGCGGTACTCCGGTTCCGGCGAGATCCGCTCCAGGGGGACGCGGTCGATGGCCGCGTACAGGCGGTCCGGGACGACGGGGCAGGAGGAGGGCGCGGCCTTCGCGACGGAGGCCGTGGACTTCGCGGTGTCGGCGTCCGGGGCACTGGCCGTGGCCGACGGAGCGGAGGCGAGGGCCAGCACGGAGACCGCGGCGGCGGGCAGGGCGGCGAGGCGGCGCACGGTACGGGGAAGCTTGTTGATCATCATGAGCAGAACCTTCGGGGCCCACGACCAAGATCCCCGCCAATCACCGGATCGTGGGCGTGTGCGGGCGCGTGTCCACCCGGAGTTCCTTGATCCCGTTGATGAAGTTCGACACCAGGCGCTTCGGCGGTGCCGCGAGCGTCAGGGCCGGCAGCGCCCGGCCCACCTCCTCGTACAGCGCCCGGAGTTGGAGGCGGGCGAAGTGGGCGCCCAGGCAGACGTGCGGGCCGTCGCCGAAGGAGACGTGGGGGTTGGGGGTGCGTGCCAGGTCCAGGGCGAACGGGTCGGGGAAGACGCGTTCGTCGTGGTTGGCGGAGGCGTGCAGGACGACCACCTTGTCACCGCGCCCGATGCGGGCGCCCGCGAGGGTCGTGTCCTCGGTCGCCGTGCGGCGGAAGGTCAGGACCGGCGGGTGGCGGCGCAGCAGCTCGTCGAGCGCGAGCGCCGAGTCGGCCTTCCCTGTGCGGAGTTGCTCGTACGCGGACGGGGTCTCGGCGAGCAGGGCCAGGCCGCCCGGGGCCGCGCTGCGGACCGTGTCGTTGCCCGCGATCGTCAGGAGGAAGAAGAACATCTGGCGTTCGGGCGGCGTGAGATCGCGGTCGGCGGCGAGCGTCGTCATGATGTCGTCGGCGGGGTGGGCGCGCTTGTGGGCCGTCAGTTCGTCGGCGTACGCGAACATGTCGGCGAGCGCCGAGGGCGAGCGCGGGTTCACCGGCGGGCCCGTGCCTTCCGCCGTCGCCTCGTCCGGGTCCTGGTAGCCGATGACGCGGCGCGTCCAGTGCAGCAGCAGCGCGCGGTCGGACTCCGGGACGCCCAGGAGGTCGGCGAGGTTCAGGAGGGCGTAGTCGTCGGTGACCGTGGCGACGAGGTCCACCGTGTCCGCGTCCGTGTCCGCGGCCTCGTCGAGTGCCTTGCGCAGCAGGGTTCTCGCCCGGTCGCGCACCGATTCGCCGAACGCCTCCACGCGGCGCGGGGTGAACGCCCGGCTCACCAGGCGGCGCAGTCTGCCGTGGTCCGGCGGGTCCTGGTTGAGCATCATGCCGCGGATGAACGGGAGGTCCGCCGGGTCCGGATCGCGGATCTGGGTCGCGCCCAGGTACGAGGAGTACGCCGACGCGTCCTTGAGGACCCGGACCACGTCCGCGTGCCGGGAGACCGCCCAGAAGCCGGGGCCCTCCGGCCAGCCGAGGACCGCGGGCTCTTCCTGCCAGGCCACCGGGTGGTGCTCGCGCAGCGTCCGGTAGCGCTCGTGCGGGACGCCCGCGGCGTACAGGCGGGGGTCGAAGACGTCGGGGACGGCAGGCGTCACGAGCGGTCCGCCCGCAGGAAGTCCTCCATGACGCGGATCAGCGAGAGCGGCGCCTCGTCCATCGCGTAGTGGCCGCACACGGGGAGGTCGACGAGCTCGCCGCGGGTGAACCAGGTCAGCCACGTCGAACGCATCAGGGGCGCGGACAGGGCCGGGTCGAGCTGCCCGGTGACCGCGAGCGCGGGGACCGTACAGGGCTCCAGGTCCGTGTGGAAGTCGTCGCCGGTCCACGAGTCGAGCCAGGCCCGGAACGCCTTGGCGTCGCTGCACGCGAGCGAGCGCTCCACCATGCGGTCCAGCCATGCGGCGGGGCGCACACCGCCCGTGGTGACGTCGATGATCGCGCGGCGGTTGGCGGGGGAGGAGTCGGCCGTCACGAACAGCTCCCACTGCTCGGGCGGCATGGGAAGCCCGGACGCCGGAACGGGCGAGATGCCCACGATGCGGCGCACCCGGTGCCGCGCGTTCGCCACCACGCGCTGCGCCACGCTGCCGCCCATGGAGTGCCCGATCAGCGAGAACCGCTCCCAGCCGAGCCGGTCCGCGAGGTCGAGCACGTCCGCCGCGGCCTCGGCCGTCGTGCACGCGCCCGGCGTCTGTTTCGCCTCCCCGTAGCCGCGCAGGTCCACCAGCGCGTACTGGAAGGAGACGCGGTCGAGGTCGGGCACGATCGGCGCGTAGGCGGCGCGGTCGGCGAACCAGCCGTGCACCGCGATCACCTTGTGCGGGCCGTCACCGTGCAGTTCGTACGGCAGGACGAAGGACGAGGCCACGTCGACTCCCCAGGGTGTGGAACTTCAGCGGTGCCGGACGTCTCCACGGTGGCGCGGGGCCGGGCCCGGCCACAAGAGGGCGCACGCGCGCGTGGTCGGGTGCGCCGTGCCCCATCGGCGACAATGGACGGGTGACCTCCCCGCAAGCCCCTCTCGACCGTCCCGACCTGCGCGCCGACTGCGCGAACTGCTTCGGCCTGTGCTGTGTCGCCCTCCCCTTCGCCAAGTCCCACGACTTCGCGCACAACAAGAACGCGGGCACGCCCTGCCGCAACCTCCAGGACGACTTCCGCTGCGGCATCCACGCCGTGCTGCGCGACGAGGGCTACCCCGGCTGCACCGTCTTCGACTGCTTCGGCGCGGGGCAGCAGGTCTCCCAGGTGACCTTCGAGTGCGTCGGCTGGCGCGAGCGGCCCGAGAGCTCCAGGGCCATGTACGAGGTCTTCCCCGTCATGCGGCAACTGCACGAACTGCTCTGGTACTTGAGCGACGTACTGGAGCTGGACGCCGCCTCCGCGGTGCACGGCGACGCCCGGCGGGCCCGCGAGGACATCGAGCGGCTGACACGCGCGCGCAGCGACGAACTCGTCGCCGCCGACGTGCCGGCCGTCCGAGGCGAGGTGAACACCCTTCTACTGAAGGCGAGCGAACTGGTGCGCTCCGGTGTGCCCGGCGCCCTGGGCCGCAAGAAGAACCACCGGGGCGCCGACCTGGTGGGGGCCCGCTTCAAGAAGGCCGACCTGCGGGGCGCCAATCTGCGCGGCGCCCTGCTCGTGGCCGCCGACCTCACGGGCGCCGACCTACGCTCGGCCGACCTGATCGGCGCCGACCTGCGGGACGCCCGGATCGAGGGCGCCGACCTCACCGGGGCGCTGTTCCTCACCCAGGCGCAGGTGAACGCGGCGCGCGGCGACGCCGCCACCCGCATCCCTGCGGGCCTGCGGCGCCCCGCGCACTGGGCGTAGCGCCGCAGGCCCGTCGGATCAGGCGCAGACCGAAGGCAGCGCCCGCGCAAGCGCCTTGAGGTGCAGCGCGTCGAACCCGCGCGCGTGGGCGTCGTGGAGCGCCGCAGCCGTCAGCAGCGGCGTGCAGGCGGGGGACGTGCGGGTGGCGGCCACCTCCCGCAGCGCGCCCAGGAGGCGCGTCGTGATCCGGTCGAGCTGCGGCCTGACCTCCTTGGCGAGGTCGGGGCGCTCGGTCGGTCGCTGCTCGGGGTGGGCGTCCCAGCGGGCGTAAAGGCCGCGCTGCACCACCTTGTTGGCCTCGATCTGGTCCCGGAAGACGGGCCGCGCGAACGCCGGGTCGATGCCGAGGTCCGCCGAGCGCCCCGCCACGTCGTCGAGGATCTGTTGCTCGCGCGCCGGGTCGTCGATCGGCGCGTCCGTGCCGTACTTGGCCGCCGCGACCTTGTCCGCGAGGGCCAGCCGCTCTGTCGCGAGCGAGGTGATCGCGGCGAGCGCGCGCGGGTCGGCGTGGGCGGCCCGCGCGGCGACGGGTGCCGCCGGGGCCGCGGTCGCCGGGAGGGCCGCACCGCCGAGGGCGAGCGCGGTGGCGGCCCCCAGGGTGACCAGGCGGCGGGCAGTGATCGACGTGGTCCTGATGCGCAAGGCGGGTCCTTCGGCTCGTACGGGCAACGGGCATGCGTTTCCCCGAACGTACGTCGAACAATCCCGGTTCACGCGATGGTGCGATCATGTACCGCCCCGTGGATGCCGGTTGACGGCCACGGGTAGGGCCGCGCCCATGACACACGAGTCCGCACAGCCCTTCCAGTTGCCGCGCTTCTACATGCCGTACCGGGCCCGGCTCAATCCGCACCTGGACGAGGCGCGGGCCCATTCCACGGTGTGGGCCCGCGAGATGGGGATGCTGGAGGGCAGCGGTGTCTGGGACCAGGACGACCTCGACGCGCACGACTACGGCCTGCTGTGCGCGTACACGCACCCCGACTGCGAAGGGCCGGCCCTCTCCCTGATCACCGACTGGTACGTGTGGGTCTTCTTCTTCGACGACCACTTCCTGGACATGTACAAGCGCACGAACGACCGTGCGGCCGGCAAGGCGCACCTGGACCGGCTGCCGCTGTTCATGCCGATGGAGCTCGACACGCCCGTGCCCGAGCCCGAGAACCCGGTCGAGGCGGGCCTCATCGACCTGTGGCGGCGCACCGTGCCCGCCATGTCCATGGACTGGCGGCGGCGCTTCGCGGAGTCGACCGAGCACCTCCTGAACGAGTCGATGTGGGAGCTGTCCAACATCAACGAGGGGCGGATCGCCAACCCCGTCGAGTACATCGAGATGCGCCGCAAGGTGGGCGGCGCCCCGTGGTCCGCGGGCCTGGTGGAGTACGCGACGGCCGAAGTCCCGGCGTCCGTCGCGCAGTCGCGGCCACTGCGTGTCCTCATGGAGACGTTCGCCGACGCGGTGCACCTGCGCAACGACCTGTTCTCCTACGAGCGGGAGGTCAGGGACGAGGGCGAACTCTCCAACGGAGTCCTGGTGTTGGAGACCTTCTTCGGCTGCACGACCCAGGAGGCCGCGGAGGCCGTCAACGACGTGCTGACCTCACGGCTGCACCAGTTCGAGCACACCGCGCTGACCGAGGTGCCCGCCCTCTCCATGGAGAAGGGCCTCACTCCGGACGAGGTCGCCGCGGTCGCCGCGTACGCGCGCGGGCTTCAGGACTGGCAGTCCGGCGGCCACGAGTGGCACATGCGCTCGAGCCGCTACATGAACAAGGAGGCCGCCGCGCGGTCCGAACCGGCCCTGGGCGGGCCGAGCGGCCTCGGGACCGGCGCCACGGACGTCCGGGCGCTGCTCGCCGACGTCGGTGCCGAGCGCCTGCGCGCGTACACGCACGTGCCGTTCCAGAAGGTCGGCCCCTCCCTGATCCCCGACATCCACATGCCGTTCGCCCTGAGCCTCAACCCGGAGCTCGACGGGGCCCGCGAACGGCTGCTCCCCTGGGCGCACCGCATGGGCATCCTCGGCGAGGGCGTCTGGGACGAGGACAAACTCCGCGCCTACGACCTGCCGTTGTGCGCCGCGGGCCTCGATCCGGACGGCTCGGCGGAGGCGCTCGACCTCAGTTCCCAGTGGCTCGCCTGGGGCACCTACGGGGACGACTACTACCCGCTGATCTTCGGGCACCGCCGCGACCCGGCCGCCGCCAAGGCGTGCACCGCGCGGCTCTCCGACTGCATGCCCGTGAACGGCGAGGAGATCCCGCCGCCCGCGGGCGCCATGGAGCGCGGCCTCGCCGACCTGTGGCGGCGCACCACGGCCGCGATGACCCCGGAGCAGCGGCGCACCCTGAAGGACTCCGTGGAGGTGATGACGGAGAGCTGGGTGTGGGAGGTCGCGGGCCAGCTCCAGAACCGCGTCCCCGACCCCGTCGACTACCTGGAGATGCGCCGCGCCACCTTCGGCTCCGACCTCACCCTGAGCCTGTGCCGGATGGGCCACGGGCCCGCCGTGCCGCCCGAGATCTACCGCACGGGCCCGGTGCGCGCCCTGGAGAACTCGGCCGTCGACTACGCGTGCCTGCTCAACGACGTGTTCTCGTACCAGAAGGAGATCGAGTACGAGGGCGAGATCCACAACGCGGTCCTGGTCGTGCAGAACTTCTTCGGCGCGGACTATCCGACGGCCGTCGGCATCGTGAACGACCTGATGACGAAGCGCATGCGGCAGTTCGAGCACATCGTCGAGCACGAACTCCCCGTCCTGTACGAGGACTTCGCACTCGACCGGGAGGCGCGCGCGGCGCTCGACGGCTATGTCGAGGACCTGCGGAACTGGACGGCCGGCATCCTCAACTGGCACGCGAACGTGGACCGTTACCGCGACGCGTGGCTCGGGCGCCGCGCCCACGGCTTCGTCCCCGGCCGTGTTCCGGCGCCTCCGGTTCCGATTGGTTTCAAGAACTGCACGTCCGGATTGGGTGATTCGGGGAACTTTGCTGGGGCACCAGCCGTCTTGTGAGGTGAGACGGCCGTTCACGGCCGCGACAGGACGGCCGTCCGCGGCCGTGCAACGGGGACTTTGCAAGAACACACGGGGGTGTTCTTTTCATGACCGAAATCTTCGAGCGCATCACGGACAAACTCACCGGGGTCGAGGAGGCCGCGAGCGAGATCGCCGCGGCCGCCGTGGGGGAACTGGCGCCGTACGTGGCGCCGTTGACGGTGCCGCCGGTGCTGCGGCCCGGCTCCGGTGACGTCCGGCAGGAAACGGAGATCGCGCTGCGGCCCACGTGGCAGCGGCTCCACCCGCAGCTCCCGCCGACTCTGATGTGGGGATACGGCGTCGAGACGGCCTCGGTGCCGGGCCCGACCATCGAGGTGCGGCGTGGCGAGCGCGTCCGCATCGCCTGGACCAACCGCATTCCCCAGGGCAGCGAGTACCCGGTGACGTCGGTGGAGGTGCCCAATCCGCCGGCCGAGCCGGGGCAGGACCCGCCGCCCCCGCCGACCACGCTGCCCGGCCGCGGCGGCGTCGCGGCGAACGCGGACGTGGCCGCGCTGCCCGCCTGGACCGTGACGCACCTGCACGGCGCGCAGACGGGCGGCGGCAACGACGGCTGGGCGGACAACGCGGTGGGCTTCGGCGACGCCCAGCTCTCCGAGTACCCGAACGACCACCAGGCGGTGCAGTGGTGGTACCACGACCACGCCATGAACATCACGCGGTGGAACGTGTACGCGGGCCTCTACGGCACATACCTGGTCAGGGACGACGAGGAGGACGCCCTCGGGCTCCCCTCCGGGGAGCGGGAGATCCCGCTGCTGCTCGCCGACCGGAACCTGGACACGGACGAGGACGGCAGGCTGAACGGCAGGCTGCTGCACAAGACCGTGATCGTCGACCCGGCGAACGAGGAGACGGGCAAGCCCGTCAGCATCCCGTTCAGCGGCCCGTACACGACGGTCAACGGGCGGATCTGGCCCTACGCGCAGGTGGACGCGGGCTGGTACCGCTTCCGCCTGGTGAACGCGTCGAACGCGCGGATCTACAACCTCGTCCTGATCGACGAGGACGGCGACCCGGTGCCCGGCGTCGTGCACCAGATCGGCAGCGACGGCGGACTGCTGCCGCGGCCCGTCCCGATCGACTTCGGCAGCGGCCCGTCGGCGCTGCCGACGCTGCCCGTCGCGCCCGCCGAGCGCATGGACCTGCTCATCGACTTCGCGTCCCTCGCGGGCAAGCGGGTGCGGCTGGTCGACAAGGGCCGCAACGCGGCGCCGGGTGAGCCGGACGTGCCCGGCGACGTGCGCTACCCGCACGTCATGGAGTTCCGGGTGGGCGAGTGCGGCGACCCGGACCCGTTCGTGCTGCCCGAGGTGCTGTCCGGGTCCTTCCGCAGGCTCACCCACGACATCGAGCACGGCCACCGGCTGATCGTCCTGACGCCGCCCGCGACCAAGGGCGGCGGCGGACACCCGGAGATCTGGGAGATGGCGGAGGTCACCGAGGGCGCGGCGGGCGCCGAGGACATCCAGATCCCCGGCGACGGCGTCATCCAGCTCGTCGACGACAAGGGCGCGTTGAAGACGTACCGGCGCATCGCCCGGACCTTCAACGACGGGCTCGGCTTCACCATCGGCGAGGGCACCCACGAGCAGTGGAGCTTCCTCAACCTCGCCGTGAACCCGCCGGTCGTGCACCCGATGCACATCCACCTCGCCGACTTCCAGATCCTCGGCCGGGACGTGTACGACGTCTCCGGGTTCGACGTCGAGGTGGGCGGCACGGTCAAGCCGGTCGCGTTCGACCCGACGCAGGTGGTCCCGCTGCCGCCCAACGAGCAGGGGTACAAGGACGTGTTCCGCGCCCTGCCCGGCCAGATGCTGCGGGTGATGGGCACCTTCGACGGGGCGTACGGCCGGTTCATGTACCACTGCCACCTTCTGGAGCACGAGGACATGGGCATGATGCGGCCCTTCGTGGTGCTGCCGAAGGAGGCCCTGAAGTTCGACCACGGGGCCGGGCACGGCGGTGGTCACGGGGGCCACACCGGCTGACCGGTCGGAAGCGGGGAGTCGCACGGGGTGCCGGGCGCCGGCGTTCGAGCCGGCCCCGGCACTCTCACTCGTTCGTGGATCGTCGTGGGCGTACGCGGAGGGTAGGGCTCTGGCCGTGGCCGAGTGAGCCAGGGACCGGAGGCGGGCGACCCCATGGAACAGACTGCGTTGCGTCCCAAGTCGATGCCCGGATCCGGGGGCCGGGCCGCGGCCACGGCGTCGGGGCCCGAGGGCGCGGCCGACCCGCCGAAACGCCCCGGGCCGCCGTCCGGGCCCGGCAGGCCGGGCGCCGCCCGGCGACGCGGCGGGCGCCTGTGCAGCGTGCTGTGCGGGCTGCTGTGCGCCGTCGTCCTTGTCCTCGCGGGCATCGGCCTCGGCACCGTGGGAGCCACCGTCATCGGCATGAGCAAGCTCGCCGAACTGAAGCGGCAGGCCCCGCCCGCGGCGCGGCCCGCCGCCCCGCCGCCGAGCAGCCCCGCCCCCACACCGGGCCCCACCAGGGCGCCCGCGCCGCCCGAGTCGCCGCCGGTGAGGGGCGGGCTCGGAGTGGAGGTCGTCGACGCCCCCAAGGCGTCCGGCGCGCTCGTCGTGGCCGTGCACGTCCCGGGCCCCGGCTACACCGGTCGTCTGGTCCGCGGCGACGTCCTGGTGGGCCTCGGCGCCCGGCGCGTCGGCTCCGCGCTCGACCTGGCGGCGCACGTGGCCGACGTGGCGGAGGCCAGGCCCGGACGGCAGGTCGTGGTCACCGTCCGGCACGCGAACGGGGAGCTCCAGAAACTGGCGGTCACACCGGGGGTGGTCACATGACGTCCGCGTTCGGCGCGCGCCCCGCCCACGGCGCCTGAAATCATGGGCAGAGGTCGGTCTCGCGCCGCCCCGCGCCGCCGGGCAGGATGGCTGCTCGTACGACGCCCGCGCCCATCCGTACGAAAGGTCAGGACATGACGACCGGTACACCCGCGCCCTTCACCGCCGCCGACTACAAGGCCCGCATGGACCGTGCCGCGCAGTCCGCCGCCGACGCGGGGCTCGCAGGGGTGCTGGTCGCGCCGGGCCCCGACCTCGTATGGCTCACCGGCTACCACGTGCCGGCCGACACCGAGCGGCTCACCCTGCTCGTCCTCGCGGCCGGCCAGGAGCCCACGCTCGTCGTGCCGACCCTGGAGGCACCCGACGCCGCGAAGGCCGCGGGCGCCGACGCGATGACGCTGCGTGACTGGACCGACGGAAAGAACCCGTACGACGTCACGGCCCCGCTGCTCCGATCGGTCGGGGGCCCGGGCCGCTTCGGGGTGAGCGACAACGCCTGGGCGATGCATCTGCTGGGCCTCCAGCAGACCCTGCCCGAGTCCTCGTACGTCTCGCTCACCGAGGCCCTGCCGATGCTGCGCGGCGTGAAGGACGCCGCCGAGCTGGAGCGGCTCGCCGCTGCGGGCGCCGCGGCGGACGCCACGTACGAGGAGATCAAGAAGGTCGCCTTCGCGGGCCGCAAGGAGAACAACATCGCCCGCGAACTGTCCGACCTGCTGAAGCGGTTCGGGCACTCGCAGGTCGACTTCACCGTCGTCGGCTCGGGCCCGAACGGCGCCAATCCGCACCACGAGGCGAGCGACCGCGTCATCCAGGACGGCGACATGGTGGTGCTCGACTTCGGCGGCCTCAAGCACGGCTACGGCTCCGACACCACCCGCACCGTGCACGTCGGCGAGCCGACCGACGAGGAGCGCGAGGTCCACGACATCGTCCGGGAGGCGCAGACCGCTGCCTGCGAAGCGGTGAAGCCGGGCATCGCCTGTCAGGACGTCGACCGGGTCGCCCGCAAGGTCATCACGGACGCCGGGTACGGCGAGTACTTCATCCACCGCACCGGGCACGGCATCGGCGTCACCACCCACGAACCGCCCTACATGATCGAGGGCGAGGAGCAGGAGCTGGTGCCCGGCATGTGCTTCTCCGTCGAACCCGGCATCTACCTGCCGGGCCGGTTCGGCGTCCGCGTCGAGGACATCGTGACCGTCACCGAGGACGGCGGCAGGCGCCTCAACGCGACGGCGCGCGAGCTGGCGATCGTGGGCTGAGGGGCCATGCCGTCGACGCCGCGGCAGCCCACTGCCGACGCCGTGCGCCGCGTCCTGGAGGCGATGCTCCCGGACGGTGGCGCACCCGAGGCGCGCCCCGTCACCGAGGGCGGCGAACACTCCACGTGGTGGGTGGGCAGGACGCATGTGCTGCGCCTCGCCACCGACGGGGCGATGTCCGCGCGGCTGCGGCGCGAGGTGCGGCTGCGTGAACTCGTCCGCCCGCATGTCCCGGTCGCCGTGCCCGCCTCCGTCGCGACGGGGGAGTGGGCGCCCGGCCTCGCCTGCACGCTCGACAAGCGGTTGCCCGGGGAGTCCGCCGAGGTCAGGGACGTCACCGCGGCCGGCGAGGAGGATCTCGCCGGGCTGCTCGCGGGGCTGCGGGCGGTGCCGGTCGCGCGGACCGGGCCGCTCGGTGTGCCGAAGGTGGCGCCGCGCTCCCTGGAGAGCCTGCGCCGCGAGGCGGGCGCCGCCGCCCTGAAGCTCGACGCGGACGGCGAGTTCGAGGCCGAGCGGCTCGATCAGCTCGCCGCGCGGGCCGTCGCGCAGCTCGTCCCGCAGCCCGACACCGTGTTCGTCCACCACGACCTCAAGGGCGAGCATCTGACGGTGTCGGCGGACGGCCGGGTGCGCGGCGTCCTCGACTGGGCCGACGCGGCCGTCGGCGACGCGGCGGAGGACATCGCCGGGCTCACGATCGCCGTGGGCGCCAGGGCCGCGGTCCGCTCCGCGACGCTCGCGGGGTACGGACCGCGCTCGTGCCTGCGGGGTCTGTGGCTGGCCCGGTGCGATGTCCTCGTGCGGCTCGGCGACCGGCTGTACGGCGCCGACGACAGCCCCGTGGGGCTGCTGCGGGTGCAGCTGGAGCGGGCGTGGGAGGCGATCCTGCTGGAGCTGGTGTCGGAGGGCTGAACCGCCTCCTGCCCGCTGCCGCGTCCCTAGGGCGCCACGGCCACCACGCAGGACTCCGCCGGGACCGTCAGCACGCCGTCCCTGCCCGGCAGTTCCACCGGCTCCCACGCGGCGAGCAGCCGCGCCACCGGACGTCCCAGCGGAATCGACACCGGCACGTCCGACAGGTTCACCGCCACCCGCAGGTCACCGCGGCGGTAGGCGATCCACCGGGCCCGCTCGTCGTAGGCGACCTTGACCGCGGCCAGATCGGGGTCCTGGAGGTCGGGGCGGGCCCGGCGCAGGGCGATGAGCTCGCGGTACCAGGCGAGCACGCGCGCGTGGTCGCCCGTTTCCCGCTCGTCCCAGTTCAGACAGGAGCGCTCACGGGTCGCCGCGTCCTGCGGGTCGGGGACGTCCTCCTCGGCCCAGCCGTGCGCCGCGAACTCCCGCCGCCTGCCCTTGCGCACGGCGTCGGCGAGCGCCGGGTCGGTGTGGTCGGTGAAGTACTGCCAGGGCGTGCTCGCGGCCCACTCCTCGCCCATGAAGAGCATCGGCGTGAATGGGCCGGTGAGCACGAGCGTCGCCGCGCACGCGAGCAGCCCGGGGCCGACGAGCGCGCCGAGGCGCTCGCCCTGCGCCCGGTTGCCCACCTGGTCGTGGGTCTGCGTGTAGGCGAGCAGCCGGTGCGCGGGGACGGTGGCGCGGTTCAGCGGGCGGCCGTGGTGGCGGCCGCGGAACGTCGAGTACGTGCCGTCGTGGAAGAAGCCGCGCGTGAGCGTCTTGGCGAGCGCGGCCATCGGCTGCCGCGCGAAGTCCCCGTAGTAGCCCCGGCGTTCACCGGTGACGGCCGCGTGCACGGCGTGGTGCACGTCGTCGTTCCACTGCGCGTGCAGCCCGAGTCCGCCCTCGGCGCGCGGGGTGATGACGCGCGGGTCGCCGAGGTCGGACTCGCCGATCAGGAACAGCGGCCTGCCGAGGTGCTCGGCGAGCGCGTCCACGGCCGCCGACAGCTCCTCCAGGAACGTCAGGGCGCGCCGGTCGTGGAGTTCGTGGATCGCGTCGAGCCGCAGCCCGTCGATCCGGTAGTCGCGCAGCCAGGCGAGCGCGCTGCCGATCAGGTACGCGCGCACCTCGTCGGAGCCGGGCGCGTCCAGGTTCATCGCGCTGCCCCACGGCGTGTGGTGGGTGTCGGTGAAGTACGGGCCGAACGCGGGCAGGTGGTTGCCGGAGGGGCCCAGGTGGTTGTGGACGACGTCGAGCACGACACCGAGGCCGTGCTCGTGCGCGCTGTCGACGAAACGCTTCAGCGCATCGGGCCCGCCGTACGGCTCGTGCACGGCCCACGGGCCGACGCCGTCGTAGCCCCAGCCGTGCCGCCCCGGCATGGGGGACAGCGGCATCAGCTCCACGTGTGTGACGCCCAGCTCCGCGAGATGCCCGAGCCGCGCCGCGGCGGCGTCGAGCGTGCCCTCCCGCGTGTACGTGCCCACATGGAGCTCGTACAGGACCGCCCCGGTCAGCCCGCGCCCGGCCCAGCCGCCGCGCCACGCGTAGCGCCTGTGGTCGACGACGGCGCTCATCGCGTCAGGTCCCTCGGGCTGCCGCCGCGAGCGCGGGTCCGGCAGCACGGGCCCGCCGTCGACCGCGAACCCGTACCGCGTGCCGTCCACGGCCTCGGCGCGGCCGGACCACCAGCCGTCGCCCCGGTACGGATCGCGCGACAACGCGCGCGTGGTGTCCTGTTCGTCTTCGGCGCCCCGTATGTGGAGCGTTACCTGCTCGGCCTGTGGTGCCCACACCTCGAACTGCACGGACCGTTCCCCCTCGTGACCGGATGCCTGCCGACAGTGACGGCTGGCATCCATGGTGCGTCAGTTGTGATCCACGCGGGGCGATTTCGCCTCGCTGGGGCCTGTGTCACACGAAGTTCCGCCCGTGCGGTCCCACGCTCGCGGTTTTCTGGACACTTCGGCCTTCGCTGCCCGACAATTCCCTGTGTGACGTCCTCTTTTGAACACCACACGTACCCGGCTCGGCTCTCGGACGCCGAGCGGGACCGTGCGCTGAAGGTGCTCAGGGACGGCGTCGCCCTCGGGCGGCTCTCGCACGACACGTTCGTGCGCCGTATGGAGCTGGTGTTCGCCGCCCGCAGGACCGAGGACCTCGACCGGCTCACCGCCGATCTGCACCAGGAGAACCGCTGGTCGCGGGCGCTGTTCGGCACCGTGGGAGCGGTCTCCGGGTTCACGGTGCGGCTGCGCAGGGCGTGGACCGTGGAGCGGCTGCCGAAGCTGCTGCTGCCGCCGGCCACCTCCCCGTACCCGCTGCGCATCGGCCGCGACCCGGCCAACGGGCTGCGGCTGAGCCACGACACGGTCTCGCGGGTGCACGCCGAGCTGAGCCGGCAGGCCGGCCTGTGGGTGCTGCGCGACCTCGGCTCCACCAACGGCACGTCGGTGAACGGGCGCAGGGTGATCGGCGCCGCGGTCGTCCGGGACGGCGATCAGGTCGCTTTCGGGCGCATGTCGTTCCGGCTGTCCGTCGACTGACCCGGCGGCGCGTGCTCACCCGCGCGCGTGCCGCACCGCCGCCACCGTCGTCCGTGCCTGATGCTCGATCTGGTGGGCCACCGGCACCCACCGCGCCCCGAACCGCTCGGCGTACGCCTCGCACCACCGCGTGACGAGGGAGTCGAGCCGGGGCGCCGCCAGGTCCTCGGCCTCCTCCAGGACCCGCAGCAGCATCGCGGCGGCCCGCAGCGGAAGCCGTCGCGCGAACGCGTCGATGCTGCCGACGTACGCCATCGTGGCGCCGGGCGGGGGCGGTTGGACCCAGTCGTCCGCGAGCCCCGGCACCAGGCTCAGGGCCCAGCAGGCCGCGCCGAGCAGCGGTCCTTCGGTGTTCGGCAGCCGGGGCATGGCCTCCGCGAGGATCTCCTCGACGAGCCGGGTGTCGCGGCTGAGCCGGGCCGACAGGCGCCGCAGCGCCCGCTCCGGCGCGGGGTGCGGCGCCGGGTCGTCCACCAGGTCGCTGGCCCACATCGGGACCTCCACGATCGCCGTGGAGCCGCCGTAGCGGTGCGCGTGGTGCCACGTCGACAGGCGGGCGTCGTCGGGCAGGCTCGGGAACGCCGCCTGCGCGTCCAGGTCCGGCATCACATGGACGCCGCGCCCCGACGTCGGCCAGCCCGCCGCGTCCGACGCCCCGGTCTCCACCGGTATGTGCAGCTCGGCGGCCGACTTGGCGAAGGGCTCGGCGAGCCCCGGTATGTCCCGCGTCAACTGCACCCAGCTGCCGCCCAGTTCGGTGCCGTGCAAGGACACCTGGAGGTAGGGCCGCACCTCGTCGATCACACCGACCAGCGTCCTCGTCTCCGGCGGAAGCCGGTCCGGGGGCAGCACGGAAGGCGACCACTCGGGCTGCTCCGCCCCCGTGGGCCGGAAGAACCCCCGGTGGTAGTCGAGCAGCGAGTGCGGCTCAGGGGCGTTGTGCAGGGCCGCGCCGTCCGGGTCCGCGCACAGCAGGAAGTGCCACGACCGGTCGGTCCGCAACTCCTGGTCGAAGAGCGCCTTTTCGGCCAGGTGCAGCGCCGTGGGGCCGCCCGTGGGTTCATTGGCGTGCGCCCCCGCGACGATCAGGACGGCGCGCCGGTCGTGCCCGACGGAGAGCAGATGCAGGGGGCGTCCCCCACGCGACGTTCCGACCTGGCGCAGACGACACAGGTCGGGTCGGTGAGACGCCAGCTCCCGCGCTGACTGGGCCAACTCGGCCGAGGTGGGGTACCGCTGCTCCGTCAGGTGACTCACCCCCGTTGGTGCTCCCGGCGTCAGCAATCCGCAGTACCCCATGCTCCGCTCCATGTGTCAAGGAGGCCTGTAACGCGGCCCCGGGCCGCTCGGCAGGGGGAGAGTTCACGCCACCGCGGCCCCGCGCAGGTCAGACCCGTACGTCACCCTGAGTCACCGCTGTCACTCGCACGGTGGAACGGAGGCTGCGTGACGAAGGCCTCGGTGGTGCGCTGGGAGGAGCCGCGCGCAGCGACCGGTGCGCGCCCCGGTGCAGAGTGGAGTCCCGCCGTGCTGTGCCCTTCCGGACCGGTCTCGTATCCCGACGCATCGGGCTACTACCCGCGCGCGGGGGCCGCGACGCCGCTCCCGAGCCTCGCGGCGCCGCGGACCGTCCGAGACCCCTTCCCGCTGTACCGGACGCTGCGGTCCGCCCACCCGCTGCACCTTGACGAACCCTTCGGCGCGTGGCTCCTCAGCCGCTACGCGGACGTACGCGCGGCGCTCGCCGACCCCCGGCTGGTCGCCCCGCCGCCCGGCCGCACCTTCACCCATCTCGAATCGGACACGCACGCCGCCCAGCGCGAGCTGCTCGCCCCCGCCCTCCAGGGGCGCGCGCTGGCCACCCTGAAGGCGAGCCTCGAACGCACCGCCTACGTACTCGCGCGCCGCCTCGCAGGGCGCCACGAGGCCGACCTGGTCGAGGAGTTCTGCCACTGGCTGCCCGCCGTGGCCGCCGTCCGCGCGCTCGGCCTGCCCTACCAGGGCACCGCCCACGTCGCCGCGTTGTGCCGCGCGGGGCTCACCCACCTGGGCGGCGCCCCGGCGGCCCTGGACGCCTTCCTGCGCCCGCAGATCGCCCGCCGCCGCGCGCACCCGACGGACGACCTCCTGAGCGCCCTGTGCGCCGGGCGGGACGGCGGGCGGCCGCTGTCCGACGACACGGTCTGCGGGCTCGCGGCGACGCTCCTGGGTGCGGGCGGGGACGCCACCGACCGGGCCCTCGCCGCGCTCCTCGCCAACCTCCTCGACCACCCCGAGCAGTTGGCGCTGGTGCGGGCCCGCCCCGAACTCGTCGGTGCCGCCTGGGCCGAGTCGCTGCGCCGCGACCCCGCCGCGCACGTCGTCCTGCGCAGGGCCCTCGCGCCGGTCCAGGTGAGCGGCGGCACGATACCGGCGGGCGCCACCGTCGCATGCCTGGTGGGGGCGGCGGGCAGGGACGCGTCCCGGTTCCGCGACCCCGACCGCTACGACCTGTTCCGCGCGGCCCCCGGGCAGCTGGCCCACGGCACCGGGCGGCACCGCTGCCCGGGTGTCCAGCTCGCCCGTCTCACCGCGGAGGCGGGCCTGCGCGCCCTGCTGACGGCGCTGCCGTCGATGACCTGGGCGCCGGGCTTCAGGCCCGCCTACGAGGGCCTGCTCACCCGCTCTCCTGGCGCTCTCCACGTACGTCTGCGATGAGGGCCTTCAGGTCCTCGCCGTTCGCGCCGGCCTGGTCGGCGCGGACGAGGAGTGCCACGGGGAGGTGTTCGAAGAGTTCCGCTGCGCGCGCGTGCCCGCTGAATTGCCGCTCTGGTCCGAGGAGTTCGATCCATTCGCCCTCGGGGAGCGGAAGTCGGGTGGTACGCCATCCGCCGGCCTCGGCCAGCCGCAGGGAGAGCCGGGTGGCCGCCGCGACCACGCGGCCCGAGCGCGTGTAGGCGACGCAGTGTGCCTCGCCGGGGCCCTGGGCGGGCAACGGCTGGTAGCCGGCCGCGTCGCCGAACCATTCGGGACGTGCGCGGCGCAGGCGCAGCGTGCGCCGGGTGAGCTCGGCCTTGGCGTCGTGTTCCTTGGGGGTGAGGTGCGCGGGGGCGCGATTGTCGGGGTCGACCAGGGCGCGGTATTCGTGTTCGGTGTCCTGGTAGAGGTCGGGCACGCCCGGCATGGTGAGGTGGACGAGGGCGGCGCCCAGGATGTTCGCGCGCACGTGGGGTTCGAGGCCGTCCATGAAGCGCAGCACCTCGTGGCCCGGCGGGCCGCACGGCCCTGATGCCACGAAGTCGGTCACCGCGCGTTCGTAGTCGGTGTTCTGTTCCGTCCAGGTCGTGAACAGGCCCGCCTCGCGCGCGTGCTTGAGCATCGCGGTGCGCAGCCGCTCCGGCTCGGCGGGGCCGAGCCCGGCCACGGTCTGCCAGGCGGCCCAGGCCAGCTGCGGGTCGGGGGCGCCGGCGCCGCCGCCGTGCGCGGTCCGTCCGGTGACGTCCGCGAGGAGCGTCTCCCACCGTTGGGGGCACTGGGTCAGGACGGAGACGGCGGCCCTTACGTCGGCGCTGCGTTTGGTGTCGTGCGTCGACAGGACCGTCGACGTTCCCGGCCAGTCGCGCTGTACGCGCGCGCAGTACGCGTGGAAGGCCGCCGCGGACACCGCGGGGCTCTCGGGCGAGCCGCCCACCTCCAGGGCGGACAGGAGCGGCGTGTACCGGTAGAACGCGGTGTCCTCCACCGCCTTGGCGTGCAGCGCGGAGGCGGTCTGCGCGAACCGCGCCCGGAACGCGGTGTGAGTGGGGCCCGTGCCGCGCCGCCCCAGCGCCAACTCCCGTACGGTGTCGACCGCGCGGGCCTCTTCGGGCACCGCGAACACGGCCTTCGCCTCGCCCGCCGCGGAAGCCGTCAGAACCGTCTCAGGGGGTACGCCACCGGTCGGATAGGGCCGGTAGACCGGAACCCGCACGAGAAGCTCGCACAGCGCCGTACGCAGCGCCCAGGGGGCATGGTCGCGCAGCGCCGGATCCTCGGCGCACAGCGCGGTGGCCTCCCGCGTCAGCCGATCGACCTCGGCGGCCAGCTCATGCGTGACGACCTGGTGCGCGGCGCGCCGCACGGTGGCGGCCCACTGCCCGCCCCGGTCCTCCGCCGCCCCCGTGAACCGGCGGAACAGGCCGAGGAGATCGTCCGCCCCGGCCGGGTCGGAGAACAGGCCGTCGATGTGGCGCAGCGCGTCGTACCCGGTGGTGCCGGCCACCGGCCACGCGGCGGGCAGCCGCTCCTCGTCCTGAAGGATCTTCTCCACGACGGTCCACCGGCCGCCCGTCGCCCCGCTCAGCCGCTGCAAGTAGGCGCCGGGGTCGGCGAGTCCGTCCGGGTGGTCGATCCGCAGCCCGTCGACGACCCCCTCGCGCAGCAACTGCACGATCTTTCCGTGGGTGGCCTCGAAGACCTCCGGGTCCTCCACCCGCACCGCGATCAGGTCCGAGATCGTGAAGAAGCGCCGATAGTTGAGCTCGGTGCGGGCCAGGCGCCACCACGCCAGTCGGTACCACTGGGCGTCGAGCAGCTCGACAAGCGGCAGGGAGGCGGTGCCCGCGCGCAGCGGAAACACGTGCTCGTAGTAACGCAGTACGTCGCCGTCCACCTTCACGTGGGGCAGTTCCTCGCCCAGATGGCGGCCCAGGACCGGCAGCAGCACCCGGCCGCCCTGCGCCTGCCAGTCGATGTCGAACCAGCGCGCGTACGCAGACGAGGGGCCTTCGCGCAGCACCTCGCGCAGCGGCCGGTTGTGCGACACGGCCGCCGCCATGTGGTTGGGCACGAGGTCCACGACCAGGCCCAGACCGTGCCCGCGCGCCGTCCGTGCCAGCTCCCGCAGGCCCTCCTCGCCGCCCAGTTCGCCGCGCACGCGCGTGTGGTCCACCACGTCGTAGCCGTGCGTGGAACCCGGGACCGCTTCAAGGACCGGCGACAGGTGCAGATGGGAGACCCCCAGGGAGGCCAGATACGGGACCGCGGCCGCCGCGGCGGCGAACCCGAAGTCCGGTTGCAGCTGGATCCGGTACGTCGCCGTGGGCGTCGCCGGTGGCGGCTTCGCGGGCGGCATCGGGGCTTGAGGTGTCATGTGAAGCTACGTACCCGCACCGCCGCCTTTCGTGTCATCAGCGCATGCGTAAACGCACGTGTGCCTCGTTAACGTCGGACGATGCCTGGTACATCCAACAAGGCCGGTGGCACGCTCGACGCCTACCGCAGGGTGCTCGCGGCGACGGGGCGCCCGCTGCCCGTCGTGTCGTTCCTCGGGCGGCTGCCGGTCGCGGTGATCCAGTTCGGCAGCGTCCTCCTGGTGACGCGGACCAGCGGCTCGCTCGCCACCGGAGGCGTCGTCGCATGCGCCCTCGCGCTCGGCCAGGTGGCCATGGGGCCCTTCGTCGGGCGGCTCGCGGACCGGCGCGGCCAGCGGCCCGTCGTCCTCGCCTTCGCGCTGCTCAACGGCCTCGCGATCGCCGCCTACACGCTGGCCGCCCTCGCGGGCCTGCCGACGGCCGCGCTGATCGCCCTCGGCGTCCTCGCGGGCGCCACCGTCCCCGGCATCGGCCCGCTCGCGCGCGCCCGCGGCGTCGCCCTCGTGCGCAGGGAGGGCGGCGACGAGCGGGTGGTGAACGCCGTGCTGTCCCTGGAGTCCACCATGGACGAGCTCAGCTTCGTCCTCGGCCCCGCGCTCATCGGGATCGCCTCCGTGGTGGCACATCCCGCCTACGCGTTCGGAGCGGCGGCGCTTCTGGTCGCGGTCTGCGGCGCCGCGTTCGCGCTGCACCCGACCGCCACGGCGGTACCGTCCGCCCCGGCCCACACGCGGCCACGCGCGCGCGGCGACCGGCCCCGGCTGCCGCGCCAGGTCCATGTGGTGCGCGCCGGACTCGTCCTCCTGGGCATCCTGCTCGGCGGCTGCGGCGCCGGGATCACCGCGCTCACCGAGGAGATGGGCCACGGCGACCAGGCAGGTCTCGTCTACGCCGCGATGGGCGTCATGAGCGCCGTCGTCGGCCTGTCCATGGCGGCGGTGCCCGCCCGGTTCACCCTGCGGGCCCGCTGGCGGGTCGCCACCGCGGCCGCCGCCGTCCTGTCGCTCCCGCTCCTCGTCACGCACTCCATGGCGGCCCTCTACGTCGCGGTGACCGTCTTCGGTGCCCTGTTCGCCCCCAACCTGATCACCGGGTTCGGGCTCACCGAACAGGCCGTGCCGCGCGAACGGCTCGGCGAGGGCATGACGGCCGCCGTGAGCGCGTTCGTCGGCGGACAGGCCGTCACGCTCGCCGCGGCGGGCCGCCTCGCCGAGGCCCACGGTCCCGCTGCCGCCTTCGCGGTGGGCAGCCTGGCCGCCGGGGCCGCCTTCCTCGTCGCGCTGCGCGTACGGCCCCTCCAGGCGCCCGGTGGGACGGCTACGCCGGCCGTTGCAGCACCATGAGGCTGCGGCCCTGGACCGTGATGCCGTCGCCCGCCTGCACCTTCTGCCCCTCGCCCGCCGCGAGGCCCTCCGGCAGCGCCGTGTCGACCACGGCCTGCCACTGCCGCCCGTGGTCGACCGGCACCACGAAGTCCGTGGGCTCCGGCGAGGCGTTGAACAGCAACAGGAACGAGTCGTCCTGAATGCGCTCGCCGCGCGGGCCGGGCTCCGAGATCGCATTGCCGTTGAGGAACACAGACAGGGCGCGCGCCTGCGCCTCCCCCCAGTCCCGCTGCGTCATCTCCTCGCCCTCCGGGGTGAACCACGAGATGTCCGACAGGTCGTCGTGCGTGCCCTCGACCGGTCGGCCGTGGAAGAACCGCCGCCTGCGGAACACCGGGTGGCTGCTGCGCAGCCGCACCATCGCGCGCGTGAACTCCAGGAACGGGTCCGGCGCGGCGTCGGGGTCGGCCCAGCGCACCCACGCCACCTCGTTGTCCTGGCAGTAGGCGTTGTTGTTGCCGCCCTGGGTGCGCCCGAACTCGTCGCCGTGGCTGAGCATCGGGACGCCCTGCGACAGCATCAACGTGGCGATGAAGTTGCGCATTTGGCGGGCCCGCAGGTCGAGCACCGCCGGGTCGTCGGTCTCGCCCTCGGCGCCGCAGTTCCACGACCGGTTGTGGCTCTCGCCGTCGCGATTGCCCTCCCCGTTGGCGTCGTTGTGCTTGTCGTTGTACGACACCAGGTCGCGCAGGGTGAAACCGTCGTGGCAGGTCACGAAGTTTATCGAGGCCAGCGGGCGGCGGCCGTCGTCCTGGTAGAGGTCGGACGAGCCGGTCAGCCGGCCCGCGAACTCGGCGAGCGTGCGCGGCTCGCCGCGCCACAAGTCCCGTACGGTGTCGCGGTACTTGCCGTTCCACTCGGTCCACAGGGGCGGGAAGTTGCCCACCTGGTAGCCGCCCTCGCCGACGTCCCAGGGTTCCGCGATCAGCTTCACGCGGGAGACCACCGGGTCCTGCTGGACCAGGTCGAAGAACGACGACAGGCGGTCCACCTCGTGGAACTGCCGGGCCAGCGTGGCGGCCAGGTCGAAGCGGAACCCGTCGACGTGCATCTCCTCGACCCAGTAGCGCAGCGAATCCATGATCATCTGGAGTACGTGCGGGGACCGCATCAGCAGCGAGTTCCCGGTCCCCGTGGTGTCCATGTAGTAGCGCGGATCGTCGGTCAGTCGGTAGTAGGACGGATTGTCGAGCCCCTTGAAGGACAGCGTCGGGCCCAGGTGGTTGCCCTCGGCCGTGTGGTTGTAGACCACGTCGAGGATCACCTCGATGCCCGCCTGGTGCAGCGCCCGCACCGCGGACTTGAACTCCAGGACCTGCTCGCCCCGGTCGCCCCACGACGCGTACGTGTTGTGCGGAGCGAAGAAGCCGATCGTGTTGTAGCCCCAGTAGTTGCTCAGCCCCATCTCGACCAGCCGCTGGTCGTTGACGAACTGGTGCACCGGCATCAACTCCAGCGCCGTCACCCCCAGTTCCGTGAGGTGGTCGATGATCGCCGGATGCGCCAGCGCCGCGTACGTGCCGCGCAGCTCCTGCGGCAGCGACGGGTGCCGCATCGTCAGGCCCTTCACATGGGCCTCGTAGAGCACCGTCTCGTGGTACTCCGTGCGCGGCAGCCGGTCGTCGCCCCAGTCGAAGTACGGATTGACCACCACCGACGCCATCGTGTGCGGCGCCGAGTCCAGATCGTTGCGCTCGTCCGGTGCGTCGAACGGATAGCCGTACACCGACTCGTTCCAGTCGATCCGTCCGCTGATGGCGCGCGCGTACGGGTCGAGCAGCAGCTTCGCCGAGTTGCAGCGCAGGCCGCGCGCGGGCTCGTACGGGCCGTGCGCCCGGTACCCGTAGCGCTGCCCCGGCATGATCCCCGGCAGATAGGCGTGCCGCACGAAGGCGTCGGCCTCCCGCAGCTCCACCGCGGTCTCCGAGCCGTCGTCGTGCAACAGACACAGCTCGATACGGTCGGCGGCCTCCGAGAAGACCGCGAAGTTCGTCCCGGCGCCGTCGTACGAGGCACCCAGTGGATACGCCTGTCCAGGCCAGACCTGCATGCTGACGACTCTTCCAGTTCCCGCCCGGCCGTCCGGGCGACATCGGACAGTCTCTGCCCGAAAGTGAGGCAACCACACGGGAGTTGGAAGGCTCTAACACGACGACCATGTCGGACCGGCACGCCCTCGACCGGGGCTGCCGGGGAAGTTGGGGGAAGATGTGCGCACTACTGCAAGACGCCATCTCGGGAAGCTGATGGCGGTGGTGGCGCTCGCGGTCGCGGGCGTCGCCGTCGCCGTGGGGGTGACCCTGCCGGATTCCGGCGGGAGCGACATGACCAGGGCGGGGACCGCACAGCAGGACGCGGTGGCCCCGGAAGGCACTGTGGAGCCCGCGCCCGCCGAGGACGCGAAGGGGGTGGGGCGCGATCCGCTCACGGACGCCGAGACGGACCGCGCCGAGAAGCTGGCGACCGCGGGGAACGCCCTGCGGATGGACGCACGGGACGTGGAGGGCGACCGGGGCCCGCAGCACCTGTCGACGAACCTGACGGAGGTCGACCCCGGTCTCAGCGGCACGGCCGCCGACCAGCGGCGCGCCGACGTCGTGTACTACGACTACAAGAGCGACTCCGTCGTCACGAAGACGGTGAACCTCGACACGGGGAAGGTCGAGGACAGCAGGACCGACCAGGGCGTGCAGCCACCGCCCAGCCGGGACGAACTGACCGAGGCGGCCCAGCTGTTGATCGCCGACCCGCTGGGCGCGGACCTGAAGGGCGACTACAAGGACGCCACCGGCAAGCAGCTCACGAAGCCGGACCAACTTCAGCTGAGCGGCATGGTGTTCCGCAAGAAGACCGTCGCGAACGTGCCCGCAGGCCTCAAGGAATGCGGCGAGCACCGCTGCCTGCGCGTCATCACCAAGGTCGTCAACGGGCCGTGGGTCGACACCCGCGCCCTCGTCGTCGACCTGAGCGCCCGCTCCGTCTCCCGCCTCGGCTGAGGCCCCGCCGCCCACTCCTCCATGAAGGAGCGCTTCCGTATGCACGTCAACAGAGTTCCGCGCGCCCGCAAGAGGCCCGCACTCGCGGTCACGGGTCTCGCGGTCACCGCGCTGCTCACCGGCCTCTTCGCCACCGCACCCGCCGCCACCGCCGCCCCGCCCCGCGCGCCCGAGGCCGCCGCGCCCGCCTGCTCGGACGCGTACCGCATCGAGCAGACCCTCGACGGCGGCACCACCTGGCGCATGTGCTGGCACTACAACACGCTGTCCGGGCTCGTCCTCGACGACGTCAGCTACCAGCCCAAGGGCGAGGCCGCGCCGATCAAGGTGCTGACCAGCGCCCGGCTCGCCCAGGTCCACGTCCCCTACGACGACGGGGAGGCCGAGTACGACGACGTCACCGGCACCGACTTCGGGCAGGCCCTCCAGAACCTGAAGCCCGCCGAGTGCCCCGGCGGCACCATCAAGACCGTCAAGGTCCCCGACACGGGCAACGTGAAGGGGCTGTGCACCACCACGCGTGCGCGCGGGCACGCTTACCGCCTGAGCGACGACTACTCGACCGGCGGCAGCGGCAAGGTCTACAGCGCCCAGGGCAAGGACCTGCTCGTCTACACGGTCAACAAGGCGTCCTGGTACGAGTACATCACCGAGTGGCGCTTCACCTCCGACGGCACCATCACGTCGAACGTGGGCGCCACCGGCAGCCTCTCCCCGTACGACTACGACGGCACCGACGGCAAGGGCTGGCCCATCGGCAAGGGGGCGAGCGCCTACGCCGAGAGCCACAGCCACAACGTCTTCTGGCGGCTCAACTTCGGCCTGGACGGCTCGCCCAAGGCCAAGGTCGAGCAGTACGACTCCAAGGTGACCCCGCCGAACGGCGACGGATCGCCCAAGACGAAGACGACCCGCACGCCCGTCACCAAGGAACTCGCGGGCGACGTGAAGGACATGCGGTGGTGGCGCGTAGTCTCCACGGCCGGCAAGAACAAGGACAACCACCCGAGGTCGTACGAGTTCGTACCCGGCCGCTCCAACCGGTTCCCCGGACGTGCCTTCACCAAGCACGACGTCTACTTCACCGAGTACAAGAAGTGCGAGCAGTACGCGAGCGACAACCCGGCGGCGAACTGCGGCGGCACGAGCGTCAACAAGTGGGTGAACGGTCAGACGCTCAAGCACCCGATCACCTGGGTCAACATCGGGTTCCACCACATCGCCCGTGACGAGGACCAGCAGCCCATGCCTGTGCACTGGCAGGGCTTTTCGCTGGCCCCCAGGGACGTGACCGCTATGAATCCGCTCACTCCGGCCGACCTGGCGGGGCAGAACGGGCTTCCCCGAAACGGCAGTTGAGAAACCGGCGGCCTCATCCGGCTGCATCGCCACCCGCTCCCGGAGTACCCTTCCTTGATCGTTGCTGGGGGGCCGTGCTCCACAGTTCGGGCACGACATACGCGGGGGAGCGGAAGGCGGTGCGGAGCGGGTGAGCTCGGGAGGGCTGGAGCTGCCCCCTGGTGACGACGGTCGCGAGGGCCAGGACAGCCAGGAGGCAGCCTCCACGGAGATCCCGCCCCAAGCGGTGTCGCTGGCCAGGCCCATGGACGTCGCGTCCCAGATCGGACCGGAGCTGGACTGGGGCGCCGACGCCTGGAGCGAGGTCCGTACGCGCGCACAGCGCGCGGGGCGGGCCTACATCTGGCTGAACCTGGTGGAGCAGCGGCTGCGCGCCGTCGTCGCCGCCGTGCTCCGCCCCGTCTACGCGCCCGTGCACGGCGAGGACTGGGTGGTCGCGGCGGCGGGGCCCGCGGGCCAGGAGTGGGTGCAGCGGGCCGTCGCCGTGCGCGAGGTCAGCCGCCGCAAGGGCTACCTCCTCGACCCGGCCGACGACAACGTGCTGTCGTTCCTGACCCTGCCGCAGCTGCGCGAGCTGATGGTGCAGCACTGGCCGTGCTTCGAGCCGTACTTCGACGACCGCCGCGACGTCGAGCTCGCCCTGGACGAGCTGGAGGTCACGCGCAACGTGGTCTCCCGCAACCGCGCCCTCTCCGAGACGGTCCTCGCCCAGGCCGAGCGCGCCTCGGGGCGCCTCCTGGACATACTCGGCGCCGGCTCGGACGTCCCCTCGGCCCGCCGGCTGCCCATCGACGCCGTCGAGGACCTGGTCGGCGACCGGTACGCGGACGTGGTCGGTGTGCACCCGGACCGGGTCAGGCTGCTGCGCCAGTTCCCGGCCGAGGACCTCTTCGGCGGGGCGCGGCGCCTGGACGCCGTCGGCATAGGCCTCAACCTGCTCGCTCAGAACTTCTCGGGCCGCCGCCTGGTCCGCCTCGCCGAGTCGGGCTGCCGCATACGGCTGCTCTTCCTCAATCCGGCGTCCAGCGCGGTCAAACGGCGCGAAAGGGAACTGGGGATCAAAAGGGGCGAGTTGAGTCGCTCCGTCGAGATGAACATCCTGCACATGCGCCGGGTCAGGGCCCGGCTCAAGGACCCCGGCGCGTTCGAGATCCGGGTCTTCGACGAGACGCCCCGCTTCAACGCCTACCTCGTCGACGGCGACGGCTCGGACGGCATCGCGGTCGTCCAGACGTATCTGCGCAGGACGCGCGGGATGGAGGCGCCGGTCCTCGTGCTGCGCGGCGGGGGCCGCATCGTCAGGGCGGGCGCGTCGGCGGACACGGGGGAGAACGGGCTTTTCGTGACCTATCGCGACGAATTCGAGCAGGCCTGGGCGGACGCGCGACCGGTGTCGTAGCGGCGGGCAGCGGGTCGGGGCGGGCGCCCGGTCGGATTGTCAGTGGGGCGTGCGAAGGTGTTGGTCATCGGGGGAACGCACCACGAGAAGGGGGCTGCCATGGGCTGGCACCGCGAGCTGCTGATCGGCTTCGACCTGGAGACGACCGGGACCGATCCGCGCGAGGCGCGCATCGTCACCGCCGCCGTCATAGAGGTGAAGGACGGCGCGGTCCTCGGTCACCGGCAATGGCTGGCCGACCCCGGGGTGCCGATCCCCGAAGAGGCCATAGCGGTGCACGGTGTCACCAACGAACGGGCGGCCGCCGAGGGCGAGCCGGCCGACCGGGTCGCCGACGCCCTCGCCGAGATCCTGGTGGGCTACTGGCGCACGGGCGTACCGGTGGTCGCGTACAACGCGACGTTCGACCTCACCCTGCTCTCCGCCGAGCTCGCCCGGCACGGGCTGCCGTCGCTGCGCGAGCGCCTCGCGGGCGTCGAGCCGGGGCCGGTCGTCGACCCGTACACCATCGACCGCACCGTCGACCGCTACCGAAAGGGCAAGCGGAACCTCGAAGCGGTCTGCACCGAGTACGGCGTGCCGCTCGACGCCGCGCACGACGCATCGGCGGACGCCCTGGCCGCGGCGCTGCTCGCCCGCGCGATAGGCGAGCGGCACGCGAAGGTCGCACAGCTCGGCGCGGCCGAACTGCATCGCAGACAGGTGGAGTGGTACGCCGAGTCCGCCGTCGACTTCCAGAACTTCCTGCGCAGGAAGGGCAATCCGGACGCCGTGGTGGACACGGTGTGGCCGATGCGAGTGCTCGACACACCGGCCACCACCTGACGCGCCGCGCTGGGCGGACCCGTTCAGAACGGGTACCAGCGCACCTCCGGGTCCCCGTCCCGCAGCGAGGCGACCCGCCGCCGGAACTCCGCAAGCGCCTTCGGGTTGCTGGGGGCGTGCTGCGAGACCCACGCGCAGGACGCGGTCTCCCGCGCACCGCGCAGCACCGCGCACCCCTCCCATTCGCGCACGTCCCAGCCGTACGCGGACACGAAGCCGTCGTACGCCTCGGCGGGCAGCCCGTACCGGTCCCGCGACAGGGCCATCACGACCAGATCGTGTTCCCGCAGATCGGAGGAGAACGTCTCGAGGTCGACGAGGACGGGGCCCTCGGGCCCGATGTGCACATTGCGCGGCAGGGCGTCGCCGTGGATCGGCCCGGCCGGCAGGTGCGGGGTCAGCGCCGCGGCGGCGGCAGCGAACCCGTCCCGCCGCTCGCGCAGATAGTCCGCGTCGGCCGGGTCGATCGCGTCGCCCGCGAGCCGCAGCCAGCGCTCGACCCCGCCGAGCAGTTCACGGCGCGGCAGCTCGAAACCGGTCGGCGCGGGGAGTGCGTGCACCAGCTTGAGCAGCTCCGCCAGATCGCGCGGCTCGGCCGGGCGGACGGCCGCCGGGATCCGGTGCCACACGGTCACCGGGTGTCCGTCCACCACCAGCGCCTCGTCCTTCGCGGCGCGCACCGCGGGGACGTCGTGCGCGGCGAGGTAGGAGGCGATGGCGACCTCGCGGCGGGCGCGGTCGAGGAGTTCGGCGCCGCCCTGCTCGATGCCCCGGCCGATCTTGACGACGAGGTCACCGGCCGCGAACACCGCGTTCTCACCGAGCGCGAGCAGCTCCGCCGCGCCCGCCGCCTTGGCGCCGCCGTCCACGACGTCCGCCCGCGCCAGCACCTCCCGTGCCCGTGCCTCGTCCATGCTGTGCCTCCCGCGTTCCCGCGTCTCACCTGGTAGGAGGCCCAGTCTCGCACCCGGCCCGTGGCGCGCCGCGGCCGGTGAGCGGAAATTCGGTGGACGGGTCCGCGGGGTCCGGCCAGCATGTGGGGCATGTGCAGCGCAGCCATGATGGCCGTCTCGGTGACCCGCCAGGTTCAGGGCTGCGCGCATGCCGTTCGGCTGCGCGTCGGCCCGGCGCTCTGACCGGTTCCGACGTCGCGAACTGTAGGAACTCCGCGAACCGTGCGCCCGCGAGCGCGCGCGGCTGATCGCGGTCCCGGTCAGCGCCTTCATCCGCCCTCTTGCCGTACGGATGACAAGGACCACAGGCCATGGCCGCCCGCTCCACCGGCACGTCGCGTTCGCGTGCCCTCTCGCAGAACTTTCTCGCCGACCGTGCGGCCGCGCGCCGTTTCGCACGGTTGGCGACGCCTGATCCCACCCCGCTGCTCCTCGAAGTGGGCGCAGGGGGTGGCGCGTTGACCGCGCCGCTCGCCCGGCGCGCCACGGACCTCGTCGCGTACGAGGTCGACGGGCGGCTCGTCGCCCGGCTGCGCGAGCGGTTCGCCGCGCAGGCCCACGTGCGCGTACGGCACGTGGACTTTCTCGCGGTGCGGCCGCCCAGGGACCCGTTCGCCGTCGCGGGGAACGTGCCGTTCTCGCGGACGGCCGACGTCGTGGACTGGTGCCTGCGCGCCGACGCGCTGACCCGCGCCGTGCTGCTCACCCAGCTCGAGTACGCCCGCAAACGCACGGGCGACTACGGGAGTTGGACCCGCCGCACCGTCCTGACCTGGCCGCACTTCGAGTGGCGGCTGCTCGGCCGGGTGCCGCGCACCGCGTTCCGCCCGGCCCCACGGGTCGACGCGGGCGTGCTCCGCATCGAGCGCAGGGCGGAGCCGCTGCTGACCCGGGCCGAGTACCCGGCGTACGAACGGCTCGTCACGCTCGGCTTCTCCGGGGTCGGCGGCAGCCTGAGCGCCTCGCTGCGCCGCGCCCACCCGCGCCGACGGGTCGACGCGGCGCTGCGCGAGGCGGGAATCCGGCCGGGCGCGCTCGTGGGGGAGGCGGCACCGGAGCAGTGGCTGCGGTTGTGGGCCGAACTCAACCGGTGACCGGCGGCCCCTGAGCAACACCCGTCAACCAGTTGCACGAGACGTCTCGTCTCGCTTACGGTGGGGAGCATGACGAACCCGAACCACGGCAAACGTGCCCACATCGCCATGTTCTCCATCGCCGCCCACGGGCACGTGAACCCGAGCCTCGAAGTGATCCGGGAGCTCGTCGCCCGTGGGCACCGCGTCACGTACGCGATCCCGCACCTGTTCGAGGAGAAGATCGCCGAGACCGGCGCCGAGCCGGTCCTCTACCGCACCACGCTCCCCGGCCCCGACGACGACCCGGCGGCGTGGGGGACGACCCTGCTCGACAACGTGGAGCCGTTCCTGGACGACGCGATCCAAGCCCTCCCGCAGCTCATCGAGGCCTACGAGGGCGAAGGCGGGGCCGGCGTCCCCGACCTCGTCATCCACGACATCACCTCGTACCCGGCGGGCGTCCTCGCCCACCGCTGGGGCGTGCCCGCGGTCACGCTCTCGCCGAACCTCGTCGCCTGGGAGGGCTACGAGGAGGAGGTCGCGAAGCCGATGTGGGAGGAGCCCCGCAAGACGCCGCGCGGCCAGGCCTACTACGAGAAGTTCGACGCGTGGCTCAAGGAGTCCGGCGTCCCGAGGACCGCCGACGAATTCTGGGGCCGCTACGACCGCACCCTCGTACTCATTCCGAAGGCGCTCCAGCCGAATGCCGACCGGGTCGACGAGAAGAAGAACACCTTCGTCGGCGCCTGCCAGGGCGACCGTTTCGCGCAGGGCGACTGGGAGCGCCCCGCCGATGCCGAGCGCGTCCTGCTCGTGTCGCTCGGCTCGTCGTTCACCAAGCAGCCCGATTTCTACCGGGAGTGCGTGAAGGCGTTCGGCGATCTGCCGGGCTGGCATGTCGTGCTCCAGGTCGGCAAGCACGTCACCGCCGAGGACCTCGGGGAGGTTCCCGGCAATGTGGAGGTGCGGCAGTGGGTGCCGCAGCTGGCGATCCTCAAGAAGGCGGACGCCTTCATCACGCACGCCGGGGCGGGCGGCAGCCAGGAAGGCCTGGCCACGGCGACGCCGATGGTCGCCGTGCCGCAGGCCGTCGACCAGTTCGGCAACGCCGACATGCTCCAGGGGCTCGGCGTCGCCCGGCACGTACCGATGGAGGAGGCGGACGCCGAGACGCTCCGGGAGGCGGTCCTCGCGCTGGTCGACGACCCGGAGGTGGCGCGCCGACTTGCCGGGATCCAGCAGGACATGGCCGCGGAGGGCGGAACACGACAGGCGGCCGATCTCATCGAGGCCGAGCTGCGCACCTGAGGGCGAAGGGGCGGTGACGCGATTCTTCACGGAACGGTTCCGCCGTTCCGTGAAAAGCGTGTGCGCAAGAGATAACGAATTCGACTCGCCTGGGATGTACGACCGATACCCCCCGGTAAAGGTTGCGTTCGTACGTTCTTGAACTTATTCAGAACGGATTCTTACGGTGAGGTGAACCTACTTTTGAACAAAGAAAGCTGGCGCGCCTCATGCCCCGAGACATACCGTCGTTGCCCGAAGTGCGGCGCATCACCCAGAAGAAGCGCGACGCGTGGTGGACCGTGCTGCTGGTCGACCCGATCGCCACACCTCTCGTACGGGTCACGGCGCGCTGGACGCGCATCACGCCGAACCAGATCACTTGGGGAGCGCTGATCCTGGGGCTCGGCGCGGCCGGCTGTTTCGCGATGGGGGACTGGCGCTGGCTGATCGCCGGTGCGCTCATCTACCACCTGAGCTTCGTGCTCGACTGCATGGACGGCAAGGTCGCCCGGCTGACCGGGCAGGGCTCCGTGTTCGGCGCCTGGCTCGACTACATCTTCGACCGCGTCCGCGTCATGGCCTGTGCCGTGGCGCTGATGGGCGGCCAGTTCCAGCGCACCGGCGACCTGATCTACATCTGGCTCGCCGTGGCCGTCGTCTTCCTCGACGGGCTGCGCTACATCAACTCGCTGGAGATCTTCAAGACCCGGCACACGATGCGCAAGCAGATCAAGACCCGGATGCGAGCCGCCCGCCGCGCGCAGAACGCGGAGCGCGTCGCGTTCATGGAGGACCTGCTGCGGGCCAACCCGTCCGCCGACATCGAGCAGGACCTGAACGGGGCGGCCACCGCGGAGGCCGCCGCGGACGACGAGGCGGCCGCGGAGGCGGAGGGCGCCGAGGGGCCGGCGCCGCGTCCCAAGGTCGTCGACCTGCACCAGGAGTTCCGCAGCCGCTTCCCGGTCTATCTGCGTTTCCGGTCCTTCCTGCTGCGCCACCGGATCCGTACGCACCTGGTGAGCGGCATCGAGTTCCAGATGGCCGTCTTCATCGTCGGGCCGCTGCTCGACCAGGTGATCGGGGCGACCGTCGCGGCCGGTGTGCTGCTGCTCGTCTTCGAACTCGCCATCGTCTACAAGCTGCTGCTGTCCACGCGCGACTTCGGCCGCACGCTGGAGGCCTTCGAGAAGGACGCTGCCGAGCGGGAGGCCGCGGAGCAGGAGGCCGCGGAGCAGGGCGCCCTGTACGAGGAGAACGAGAAGGGCCTGTCCACCGTCGCGTGACGCGGGCGGTGAACAGGCCGTGGGCCGGTCGTGCGGCGCGTCGTCAGACGCGCACCTCCTCACCGCCCTCGCGCGGGACCGGGGCGGGCTCGATGCCCGCCTCGTCGTGCGTCAGGTCCGGCAGCCGGCGCAGCCACCTCGGCAGATACCAGTTGCGCTCCCCGAGCAGCGCCATGACGGCCGGGAGCAGCACGCCGCGGATGACGGTCGCGTCGATCAGGATCGCCGCCGCGAGGCCCACACCCATCTGCTTCATGGACTGCATGGACAGCGTCCCGAAGATGCTGAAGACGGCGACCATGATGACGGCGGCGCTGGTGACCACGCCCGCGGTCGTGACCACGCCGTGCCGGATGGCGTCCAGGTTCGTACGTCCCTGAAGCCGCGCCTCCTTGATCCTCGACACCACGAACACGTGGTAGTCCATCGACAGGCCGAACAGGATCACGAACAGGAACAGCGGCAGCCACGTGATGATGGCGCCCACGCCCTCCGCGCCGACCAGGGACGCGCCCCAGCCGTGCTGGAAGACGGCGACGAGGATCCCGTAGGCGGCGCCCACCGACAGCAGGTTGAGCGCGATCGACGTGATCGCGACCGTCAGTGAGCGGAACGAGAGCAGCATCAGCAGGAAAGCGAACGCGACGACGAACGCGAAGACGGGGACGACGGAACCGACGATCTGGTCGTTGAAGTCCTTCGATCCCGCGACCTGCCCGGTGACCGGCGCCTCGACGCCGTCGACCTTGCCGAGCGTGTCGGGCCGCACCTCGTCGCGCAGCAGCGCCAGGCTCTTCTCCGCCTTGTCCTGATCGGATCCGCCCACGAGCGGTACGTCGACGATCGCCACGTTCTCGTCCCGGTGCACGGTGACCTCCACGGGCCCGCGCGAGGCCCCCGAGCTCACGGCCTTCGTCCGGAAATCGGCGAGGGCGCCGCGCACATCGGCGGCGTCGATGTCGTCGGCCTTCACGACCACCTCGGCCGGGTCGGAGCCGCCGGGGAATGCCGCGTTGACCCGGTCGTACGTCGCCACGATCGGCAGCGAGTCGCCGAACTCCTGGTCAAGGGTGAGGTTCTGGGTCTTCATGCCGAGCGCGGGCGCCGCGATGGCGAGCAGCGCGCCGACCGCGACGACGACGGAGACGGCGGGCCGTGCCAGGACGACGGTCAGCACCCGACTCCAGAAGCGGCTGCCCGAACCGGCGTCCCCGTTCCCGCCGCCCCGCCTCTTCGTCGGGTGCAGGAACGGGATGCGTCCCTTCTCCACCCGCTCCCCGAGCAGCGAGAGCAGCGCCGGGAGCACGGTGACGGAACCGACCATCGCGACCGCCACCACCATCAGCGAGGCGAGGCCCATCGCCTGGAACTCGGCGAGCCCGGTGAACAGCATCCCCGCCATCGCCACGCACACCGTGACACCGGAGACGATGATCGCCCGGCCGCTGGTGGCCGCCGCGACGCGCAGCGCCGTCTGCGGATCGCGCCCCTTCATCCGCTCCTCGCGCTCGCGCCGCAGATAGAACAGGCAGTAGTCGACGCCGACCGCGAGGCCCACGAGCAGCATGACCGAGTTGGCGGTCTCGCTCATCGGCTGGAGATGGCTGACGAGGCCCATCAGGCCCATCGTCGCCATGATCGCGGTGACGGCGAGCGCCACCGGGAGCAGCGCCGCGACGAGCGCGCCGAACGCGATCAGCAGGATGCCGAGCGCCACCGGCACCGCCGAGTACTCGGCGCGCTGGAAGTCGTCGCCGAACGCGTCGTCGAAGGTCTTGTTCATGCTCGCGGCGCCGATCTCCTCGATCCGCAGCGCGTCATGGTCGTCGGCGACGCCCGCGACGGCCTTCTGGACCGGCTCGACCCGGTCGGCCGCGGTGTCGGGGTCGCCCCGCATGTCGAACTGGACGAGCGCGGTGCGGCCGTCCTTCGAGACCGTCCGGGTGTCGGCGGCGTACGGCGAGCGCACGGCGGTCACCTCGCCGGTGCCCTCGACGGCCTTCACCACGTCGGCGACCGCGGCCCTGAACTCCGGCGCGGTGGCCCGCAGCGCGCCGTTCCTGCTCTGGACGAGCACGGTCTCGCCCGCCGGTTCGTCCACGCCCGCGTCGTCGATGATGCGGGCGGCCTGGCTCGTCTCGCCCTTGAGCTGGTCGTCCTCCGACACGTCCACGCGCCCCGCGACGGACCCCAGGCCCATCGCCACCACGACGAACAGCACCCAGATCCCCACCGCCGCCCACCTGTGCCGGGCGCTCCAGCCACCGGCCCGCGCGGCGAATCCGCGCACCCGGTGCTCCTGCCGTTCCCCGTTCCTCGCCATCAGGTCACCTCCGGAATCGAAGGTATGGGCGGGATAAGGGCGGTTCGTCGTGCTGTTCGGTGAAGTGCGGGCGGCCCGGGTCCGCGCGCAGGATGACCCGAGTCCCCTACATCTATCGGGGGTTGAGACGCCGAGGTATGAACCGGCGGACCTTGATCCGAACCTCCGGGAACCGCCCGATTTGTTATTACGAAACCTTGTTGAGCACGTCACAGGTTCATGTAGGTCTTGATCTGATCGCGTCAATCGGTCAGGGTTTCGTCTCAACCCCCGGACATCTTCCGGAGTTTGACAACCTTCGCGGAGGTTCGTCCTGGGGCGCTGGCATTCCCCCCACACCACTGAGGAGACCCCTCTTCATGGCAACAAACCAGCATGCGCGCACGATGAAGCTCACCGCGGCGATAGCCACGGCGGCTACCGCAGTGGGCGTCACCATGTTCGGCGGCTTCTCCGCCACCGCGGCCCCCGCCGAGGGCAAGGTCTACGGGCAGGACGCCAAGGGCGCCGTGTCCGGCAGCTACATCGTGCTGCTCGACCAGAAGGCGAACGCCTCCGCGAAGAAGGACCTGGCCAAGGAGTACGGCGGCACGATCGAGCGGAACTACAGCTCGGCGGTCAACGGCTTCTCGGCGAGCGGTCTGTCGGACACCGAGGCCAAGCGCCTTGCCGCCGACGGCTCCGTGTCGAAGGTCGTCCAGAACAAGAAGTTCCACATCGACGCCACCCAGGACAACCCGCCGTCGTGGGGCCTGGACCGCATCGACCAGGCGGACACCGCGGGCGACAGCAAGTACACATACCCGGACAGCGCGGGCGAGGGCGCGACCGCGTACGTCATCGACACCGGCGTGCGGATCAGCCACAAGGACTTCGGCGGCCGCGCCTCCTACGGCTTCGACGCCGTCGACAACGACGACAGCGCCGACGACGGCAACGGGCACGGCACGCACGTCGCCGGCACCATCGCCGGTGACGCGCACGGCGTCGCCAAGAAGGCGAAGATCGTCGCCGTCCGCGTCCTCGACGACCAGGGCTCCGGCACCACCGAGCAGGTCGTCGCGGGCATCGACTGGGTGACCGAGAACCACCAGGGCCCCTCCGTCGCCAACATGTCGCTCGGCGGCGGCGTGGACGAGGCGCTCGACGCGGCGGTCAAGAAGTCCATCGACTCCGGTGTCACCTACGCGGTGGCGGCGGGCAACGAGTCGGCGGACGCCTCCCAGTCCAGCCCGGCCAGGGTCCCGGAGGCCATCACGGTCGCCTCCTCGACCAAGGACGACGAGCAGTCGGACTTCTCCAACTTCGGCTCCGTCGTCGACATCTACGCGCCTGGATCGGACATCACGTCCGACTGGAACACCGGGGACGACGCCACCAACACCATCTCCGGTACGTCGATGGCGACGCCGCACGTCGTCGGCGCGGCAGCCGTCTACCTGGCCGGGCACAAGGACGCCGCCCCGGCCGACGTCGCCAAGGCGCTCACCGACGGGGCCACCCCCGACGCCATCAAGAACGCGTCGGACGGCACCGCCAACAAGCTCCTGAAGGTCGTCGAGTAAACGTTCCGGCTCGATGACCGGCGGCCGCCGTGCCCACCCCCACGGGGAACGGCGGCCGCCTTATCGTGTGCGCATGACACAGGGGACCTCGACCGAGGGATACGCGGCGCTGCTGCGCGGCATCAACGTCGGCGGCAAGAAGAAGGTGCCGATGGCCGGGCTGCGGCCGGTGATCGAGGGCCTGGGCCTCACCGACGTACGCACCTACCTCCAGAGCGGCAACGTCGCCTTCACCGCGCCCGACGGCGGCGACGAGGAATCGCTCGCCGCCGCGCTCACCAAGGCGATCGCCGCGGAGTTCGGCTTCACCGTCGACGTCCTCGTGCGCGGCCACGCCTACCTGAAGGCGGTCATGGCGGACTGCCCCTTCCCGGCCGCCGAACTGGAGGCCAAGCAGCTGCACGTCACCTACTTCTCGGAGCCCGTCACCGCCGAGCGCTTCGCCGCCGTGGACCCGGCCGACTACGCCCCCGAGGACTTCCGCCTCGGCGACCGCGCCCTCTACCTCTACGCTCCCCAGGGCCTCGGCGTCTCGAAACTGGGGGCCCAGCTGTCCCGCCCGGGGCTCAACAAGGGCCTGATCGCGACGAGTCGCAACTGGAACACCGTGACGAAACTGGTGGAACTCACGGCCCCACACCGAGCGCGTCCGTGAAATGGTCGGCCCATGCGCTACATCATCATCGGAGCAGGAGCGGTCGGCGGCGTCATCGGCGGACGACTCGCGCAGTCCGGGCACGGTGACGTCGTGCTCGTCGCGCGCGGCAGCCAGTACGCGGCGCTGCGCGACAAGGGGCTGCGCGTCGAGACGCCGGACGGCCCACACACCCATCAACTCCCGGTCGTGGACGGCCCGGAGGCGCTCGGCACGCTGCGCGCCGACGACGTGCTGATCCTCGCCGTGAAGACCCAGGACAGCGCGGCGGCGCTCGCCGCGTGGGGCCCGCGCCCCGTCGAGGGCGGCGGCACGGCGGCCCTCCGCCTCCCGCTGGTCTGCGCGCAGAACGGCGTGGAGAGCGAACGCCTCGCCCTGCGCACCTTCCAGCGGGTGTACGGGATGTGCGTGTGGCTGCCCGCCACGTTCGTCGAGCCGGGCGTCGTCCGCGCCCCGGGCACCCCGCTCTCCGGCATGCTGCACCTCGGCCGCTACCCGGAGGGCAGCGACGACACCGCGCGGGCGATCTCCGCCGACCTGGAGAAGGGGCTCCTCGAAGCGCCCGTCGTCGACGACGTCATGCGCTGGAAGTACGCCAAGCTCCTCTCCAACCTGGCCAATTCGATCGAGGCGATCTCCGGCGTGCTCACCAGCGAGGAGGGCATCGCCCTCTTCCGCAGGGCCCGCGCCGAGGGCGAGGCGGTGCTCGAAGCCGCCGGTGTCGCGTACGCGAGCCAGGACGAGGAGAAGGCCACCCGCGCCGACAAGATCACCTTCGAGCCCTTCGACAGTTCCCCGCGCGGCGGCGGCTCCTCCTGGCAGTCCCTCCAGCGCGGCGCGGGCAGCATCGAGGCCGACTACCTCAACGGCGAGATCGCCCTCCTCGGCCGCCTGCACGGCGTGCCCACCCCGGTCAACGACGTCCTCCAGGAACTCGCCAACGAGGCGGCGCGCGAGGGACGTTCGGCGGGGGAGACGAGCGTGCCGGACCTGGTCGCGGCGGTGGACGCGCGCAGCGCCTCGTAGTCCCCCGCCCGCCTGTCGCGTTTGTTCAAGAGGTGCGGGTACCGGTCGCCGTAGCGTCACCGGCATGAACGAACTCCGCATGGACACCGTGTACCCGTACCTCACCGAAAGCGCCGCCGAGGCCGCCCGCGTCGCGGCCGGCGTCAAGCCCGACCGGCTCGACGCGGCCTCGGGCTGCGGCGACTGGGACGTGCGGACGCTTGTGAACCACTGGACCGTGTACACCTCGCACGGCATGGAACACCGGGCGCTGCGCACCAAGATGCCCGAGGAGCTGACCGCTCGCGACCTCACGGCCGACGAGGACTGGGCGGCGACGTACGCCGCCGACCTCGACCGGGCGGTCGCCGCCTGGGCCGAACCGGCCGTCTGGGAGGGCGAGGTCGACCTCGGCTTCGCCCAGCAGCCCGCCCCCGAGGTCGCCGCCCTGCTGTGGGCCGAACTCGTCCTGCACGGCTGGGACGTGGCCCACGCCACCGGACAGGAATTCCGCGTCTCGGACGGCGCGGCGGCCCTGCTCCTCCAGGTCGTGGCGGCGAACGCCGAGCTGTACCGCCAGTACGAGGGCTTCGCCGCCCCCGTCGACGTGGGCCACGACGCTTCGGTGTACGCGAAGGCCCTCGCCCTCAGCGGCCGCGATCCGCGCTGACGGGGCCGGGCTCACTCGCCGCGCCACTGGGAGTCCCGCCGTGCCCACCGCACGGCGGGCCCCACGCCGAGGCCCGCCACCACGAACAGCGCCCCGAGCACCGCCCAGCCCGCCGTGCCGTGCCGGATCGCGGTGACGGTCACCAGGGCGGGCGCGGCCATCGTCGCCGCGGCCTGTCCGGAGTTGAACACGCCCTGGTAGACGCCCTGCGCCCGCGAGTCCGCCAGGCCGTAGCCGACCGTCCAGCCGCCCGCCGCCTGCAACACCTCGGCGGACACCTGCACCACCGCGCCGAACACCAGGACCCCCAGCGCCCACAGCGGGGAGAGCCCGGCCGAGAACGCGAAGAACGCGCAGGACAGGGCGAGGAGCAGCCCCGAGCGCCGCATCGCCCGCACCGCACCCGGCAGATCCTCCACCCCACGCGTCGCCCGCACCTGAAGCAGCGCCACCAGCACACAGTTGAGCACCATGACGAGCGCCGCCGTCCACCGCGGCGCCTCGGTGTGCTCCGTGATCCACAGCGGCAGCCCGACCTCCAACAGGCCGTATTGCAGGGCCAGTACGGCGTTGAGGAAGGTCACCGCGAGGAACGGCAGATCGCGCACCGCCCGCCACCGGCTCTCCGCCGGGGTGTCGGCGACCGGCCGCCGCCCCGCGCCGCCCGGCAGCCGGTGCACCATCAGCGCGGAACCGACGAACGCCAGCGCGTCGACGAGGATCAGGGCCGTGTAGCCGGCCCGGCTGTCGAGCTGGAGCGCGAGCGCCCCGAAGGCGCCGCCCACGCCCATGCCCACGTTGGTGACCATCCGCAGATGCGCCCGGCCCTCCACGCGCTCCCCGGCGGGCAGTACGTCCGCGTACAGCGCGTTGCGCACGCCCATGCTGCCCTGGCTCAGCGTGGCGTAGCAGACCGCCGTCACCAGAAACGAGGCGTAACCGCCGATCAGCGTGTACGCCCCGAGCGCCGCGCCGCACCCGATCCACAGGCCGGTCAGCACCGGCCGCCGCCCCCACCGGTCAGAGGCCCGCCCGGCCGGCACCCCCGCCGCGAGCCCGAACACCCCGGCCACCGTGAGGCCCACACCCACCGAGGTGGCGCTCAGCCCCACGAACCGGGTGAAGTACAGGACGCTGACCGGGAAGAACAGCCCGCGCCCGAACGCGTTCAGGAGCGTGAGCAGGGACAGCCGGCGCAGGACCGGCACGGTGGGCAGCAGTCCGGCGAGGCGCGTGGTCGCGGAAGCGGTGGGGCGGGGCGGTGAAGTGGTCATGGCCATAGGGAAGCGGGGTTCCGGGCGCCGCGACATTCCTTTAGCCTCCAGCTAAAGCGTGAGGGAGGGCGGCGTGATCGAGTTCCGCTTCGTCGTCGGCGACCTCGCCCGTACGTCCTTCGCGTACTCGCCCCTCCAGGAGGCCGTGTATTCGCTGCGCGCCTGGCGCGACCCCGCGCGCTATCCGCACCAGCGGCCCTGGCTGCGCCGCCTCGGCCCGGCGTTCCGGCGCCAGGACACCGAGCTGCTCACCGCGCTGATCGCCCCGCGCCTGTGGATCCCGGACTTCCTCACCCCGCGCCCCGACCGGCCGCGTCCCGCCTTCACGGCCCAGCTCGACGCGCTGCGCCGCACCCCGCCGAACCTGCTGGAACCCGAGATCACCGCCGCGTACGGCACGGACCCGCTGCCCGCCGCCCTGCGCCGGGGCCTGGCCGACCCCGCGGCGCTCCTCGACCGGATCGCGGACGCCCTGTCCGGGTACTGGTACGACTGTCTCGCGCCCGACTGGTGGCCGCGCGTGCACGCCGTCCTGGAGGCCGATCTGGCGCACCGCGGCAAGGTGCTCGCGGAGGAGGGTGCGGGCGGACTCTTCGCGAGCCTCGACCCGCGCCTCACCTGGAACGGCGAGGTGCTCACCCTGGTCAAGAAGCTGGACCGGCACCCGTGGCCGGAGGCCGACATCCGCATCGGCGGCCGGGGTCTGGTCCTCGTCCCCACGCTCATCGCCCAGGGCGCCCACACCATGATCGACCCCGAACTGCCGCCGCTGCTCAGCTATCCGGCCCGGGGCCGCGCCACCATCTCGGAGACCCCGCCCCCGGCGACCAGCGAGGCACTGACCCGGCTGCTCGGCGCCGCCCGCGCCCGCATCCTGCGCCTCCTCGAGGAACCCGCGTCGACCACGGAACTCGCCCACCGCCTCGACGTCACACCGGGCGCGGTCAGCCAGCACCTGTCGATCCTGTACGACGCCGGGCTGTTGCTGCGCACGCGCGGCGGGCGGAGCGTGCGCTATGCGCGCAGTGAGCTGGGGGAGCGGTTGTGCGGGTGAGCGCCGCTCAGGCGCCGACCGCCACCAACTCCCGTACGACGGCCGCCTCGTAACGGCTCATCAGGACGCGCGCCACCTCCGGAGCCGCGCCCAGGACGTCCGCGAGGACGTCGGCCTCCGCCGCGCCCGCCGCGATCCGGTCGGGGAGACGGCCCGGGGCGAGCACGTACGGGGCGACCGCCACGCGTGCGCAGCCGAGCGCCCGCAGTTCGCGTACGGCGTCGGCCGTGCGCGGAAGGGATGCGGAGGCGAACGCAGGCCGCACGGCGCACCAACCGGTGTGCCGCCACTCCCGCGCGATTTCAGCGATCACTGCGATCGCCTCCGGGTCCGAGGAGCCCGCCGAGGCCAGGACGACCCCGGTCGTGGGCTTGTCGGCGGGGGTCAGCCCCGCCTCGTACAGGCGGCGTTCGAGGGCCGAGACCAGGAGGGGGTCGGGGCCCAGGACGTCCGCCTGGCGGATCCGCATGCCGCGCGGCGCCTCGCGCAGCACCGCGGGGATGTCCGTCTTCGCGTGGAAGGCGCGGGTGAGCAGGAGGGGGAGGGCGATCACATCGCGGACCCCCTCCGCCGCGAGAGACTCCAACACCCCGTGCACGGAAGGGATGTTGAAGTCCAGGAACGCCGTCTCCACCCGCACACCGGGGTTCTGCGCCCGCACCTCGCCCACGAGGGCGTGCACGGTCGCGGCATGGCGCGGGTCGCGGCTGCCGTGGGCTATCACGAGAAGGGCGGGGGAGTGGCTCATCATCGCTCAGTTCTTGACGAGGAGTTCGCGGCCGCGCAGTGCACGGCGCTCCAACGGGCTGAGGATCAACAGGTCGACGGCGATTCCGATGGTCAGGACGAGCAGGGCCGTGAGCACGACCGCCGGAACGGAGGCGGTGGCCTCGGGCGTCGCGGAGGCGATCAGCACGGCAGCCAGCAGGGCGCGCCAGGTGAACGCCCAGCCCTGCTTGACGCCCGCCGGACGGCCGGGCGGCGACGAGGCGAGGCCCTGCGCGATCGGTGGGGCCGCGCCGAGCAGCAGCACCGCGCACAGCACCGGAGCGTTCAGGCCCTGCCACAGGATCACGGCCGGCACCCACACCACCGACGGCAGCCACCGCAGACCCGACAGGACGGGACCGGCCACCGCACGCACGGACGGCAGGCGGGACATGGCGAGCCCGAGGAGCGTGCCGACCGCCAGGGCGAGCAGGAAGCCGAGCAGCCCGCACGAGACGCTCGTCCGGATCAGACCCGGGAACGCCTCCTGCCAGGCCGCGGCCACCATGCTCGCCCTCATGCCGGTCCGGGACTCAGAAGTCCCAGCCCTCCTCGTCCACCAGTGCCTTGGGGTCCTCCGCCGAGGCGAAGGACTCGCCGGCCATGCCCGCCGCGAGCGTCGTGCCGTCCGAGGGGTCGACCAGCAGGAACGATCCCGTGCGGCGCGAGTCCGCGTAGGAGTCGATGGCGAGCGCCTCCGCGAGCCGCACCTTCACCCGGCCGATGTCGTTGGCGACCAGCTGACCCGGCTCCGGGTGCTGGGAGAGGTCGTCGAGCGTGAGCCGCGACGGGATCTCCTTGACGATCGCCTTGACCGTACGGGTGGTGTGCTTGAGCAGCACGCGCTGGCCGACGCCGAGCGGGGTGTCCGCCACGTGGCACACCGTCGCCTCGATGTCCTGCGAGGTGGCGGGCGCGTCGTGGCTCGGCACGATCAGGTCGCCGCGCGAGATGTCGATGTCGTCCTCCAGGCGCAGGGTGATCGACTGCGGCGTCCACGCCACGTCGACCTCCGTGCCCAGCAGGTCGATCCCGACGACCTTCGACGTACGGCCCGAGGGCAGCACCGTGACGGACTCGCCGACGCGGAACGTTCCTGCCGCGATCTGACCCGCGTAGCCCCGGTAGTCCGGGTGCTCGGCGGTCTGCGGGCGGATCACGTACTGGACGGGCAGGCGGGCGTGGCAGCTGGTGAGGTCGTGGCTGACCGGCACCGTCTCCAGGTGCTCCAGGACGGTCGGGCCGCCGTACCAGTCCATGTTGGCGGACGGCTCCACGACGTTGTCGCCCGCGAGCGCCGAGATCGGGATCGCGGTGATCTCCGGGACGCCCAACTGCCCGGCGTACGCGGTGAATTCCTCGGCGATCCGCGCGAAGACCGTCTCCTCGTAGTCGACGAGGTCCATTTTGTTGACGGCGAGGACGACGTGCGGGACGCGAAGCAGCGCGGCGACGGCGGCGTGCCTGCGGGTCTGCTCGATGACGCCGTTGCGGGCGTCGACGAGGACCACGGCGAGGTCGGCGGTGGATGCGCCGGTCACCATGTTCCGCGTGTACTGCACGTGGCCCGGCGTGTCCGCGAGGATGAAGCGGCGGCGCGGGGTCGCGAAGTAGCGGTACGCGACGTCGATGGTGATGCCCTGCTCGCGTTCGGCGCGCAGGCCGTCGGTGAGCAGCGCGAGGTCGGGCTCGGCGGCGCCGCGCGACTTGGAGGCCAGCTCGACGGCCTCCAGCTGGTCCGTGAGGACCGACTTGGAGTCGTGCAGCAGGCGGCCGACCAGCGTGGACTTGCCGTCGTCGACGGAACCGGCCGTGGCGAACCGCAGCAGGGTCGTCGCCGAGAGATCGGCCAGCTCTTCGGCGGCGGCGGCGGAGGTGGTGGAGCTCATGTCTAGAAGTACCCTTCGCGCTTGCGGTCTTCCATCGCGGCCTCGGACATCTTGTCGTCGGCGCGGGTGGCGCCCCGCTCGGTGAGCCGGGACACGGCGATCTCCGCGATGACCTTCTCGATGGTCGTGGCGTCCGAGTCGACGGCGCCGGTGCAGGACATGTCGCCGACGGTGCGGTAGCGGACCTGCCGCGTCTCGACCGTCTCGTCGTCCTTCGGGCCGCCCCACTCGCCCGCGGTCAGCCACATGCCGCTGCGCTTGAAGACCGGACGCTCGTGCGCGTAGTAGATCTCCGGCAGTTCGATGTTCTCGCGGGCGATGTACTGCCACACGTCCAGCTCGGTCCAGTTGGAGAGCGGGAAGACGCGGACGTGCTCGCCGGGGGCGTGCCGGCCGTTGTACAGCTGCCACAGCTCGGGGCGCTGGCGGCGCGGGTCCCACTGGGAGAACTCGTCGCGCAGGGAGAACACCCGCTCCTTGGCGCGGGCCTTCTCCTCGTCGCGGCGGCCGCCGCCGAAGACGGCGTCGAACTTCTCCTGCTGGATCTTCTCGGTCAGCGGCACCGTCTGGAGCGGGTTACGGGTCCCGTCCGGACGCTCGCGCAGCTTGCCGGCGTCGATGTACTCCTGCACCGACGCGACGTGCAGGCGCAGGCCGTGCTTCTCGACGGTGCGGTCGCGGTACTCGAGGACCTCGGGGAAGTTGTGCCCGGTGTCGACGTGCAGCAGCGAGAAGGGGATCGCGGCCGGGGCGAAGGCCTTCAGCGCCAGGTGCAGCATGACGATGGAGTCCTTGCCGCCGGAGAACAGAATCACCGGCCGCTCGAACTCGCCCGCCACCTCGCGGAAGATGTGCACGGCCTCGGACTCCAGGGCGTCCAGGTGGCTGAGCGCGTAGGGGGAGTCGGTGTCCTCGGTCACTGTGGCTACGGTCGTCATGCGGCGAGACCCCTCTCGGTGAGCAGCGCACGGAGCGCTGCCGCGGACTCCTGCACGGTCTGGTTCTGCGACTCGATGCGCAGGTCGGGCGATTCGGGTGCCTCGTACGGGTCGTCGACGCCGGTGAGCCCGGACAGCTCACCGGCGGCCTGCTTGGCGTACAGGCCCTTCACATCGCGGTCGGAGCACACCTCCACGGGCGTGGCGACGTGCACCTCCAGGTAGCCGGTGCCGCCGGCCTGGTGGCGCTTGCGGACGGCCTCGCGGCTGTCCGCGTACGGCGCGATGACCGGGACGAGCGCCAACACGCCGTTGCGGGCCAGGAGTTCGGCGAGGTAGCCGATGCGCTGGACGTTCGTGTGCCGGTCCTCGCGGCTGAAGCCGAGGCCCGCCGAGAGGTACTCGCGGATCTCGTCGCCGTCGAGCACCTCGACCTTGCGGCCCTCGGCGCGCAGCGTGTTCGCCAGCTCGTACGCGATGGTGGTCTTGCCGGCGGACGGCAGACCCGTGAGCCAGATCGTGGCTCCGGTCACTTGGTTCTCCAAAGTCCGTGTTTCGTTCATGAGTTCAGGCCCGGTCAGCCGTGCAGTCCGCACTCGGTCTTGGCCCGGCCTGCCCACCGTCCGGCGCGCGCGTCCTCGCCCTCGAGGAGGCGGCGGGTGCAGGGGGCGCAGCCCACGGAGCCGTAGCCGTCCATCAGGAGCGGGTTCGTGAGCACGCCGTGCTCGGCGACGTAGGCGTCGACATCGTCCTGCGTCCAGCGGGCGATCGGCGAGACCTTGACCTTCTGCCGCTTCTCGTCCCAGCCGACGACCGGGGTGCCCGCGCGGGTCGGGGACTCGTCGCGGCGCAGTCCCGTGGCCCACGCGGTGTAGCCGGCGAGGCCCTCTTCCAGGGGCTTCACCTTGCGCATCGCGCAGCACAGGTCGGGGTCGCGGTCGTGCAGCCTCGGGCCGAACTCGGCGTCCTGCTCGGCGACCGTCTGCCGGGGCGTGAGCGTGATGACGTTGACGTCCATCACGGCCTCGACGGCGTCCCGCGTGCCGATCGTCTCCTCGAAGTGGTAGCCGGTGTCGAGGAAGACGACGTCCACGCCGGGCATCGCGCGGGAGGCGAGGTGGGCGACGACCGCGTCCTCCATGGACGAGGTCACGCAGAACTTCTTCCCGAAGGTCTCCGTCGCCCACTGGAGGATCTCCAGCGGGGACGCGTCCTCCAGGTCGCGCCCGGCCTGCTCGGCTAGCGCCTTCAACTCATCCGTGTCCGTGGGGGCCTGAGCTGTCGTCATATCTGTTCCCCTCCACCGTCGTTGCGCTGAACCCCGCGGGCGAGCAGCCCGCGGAACTTCAACGTGAAGGCTCGATTGCAGGCCGCGCATTCCCAGGCGCCGTGACCTTCTTCGCCGGGGCGAAGATCCTCGTCGCCGCAGTAGGGGCAGAAGAACGGGGCCGCGCGCTCGCTCATGCTGTGTCCTTTGATTCGCTCGCCGCGCTCACGAAAGGGCCTCCGCGGATGCACGCGCGGCCCAGGTCGCGAACCGCTCTCCGTCCTCGCGCTCGGCCTCGTAGTTCTTGAGGACGCGCTCGATGTAGTCCGGCAGTTCGGCCGACGTGACCTTCAGGCCTCGCACCTTGCGGCCGAACCCGGCCTCAAGGCCGAGCGCGCCGCCGAGGTGCACCTGGTAGCCCTCGACCTGGTTGCCGTCCTTGTCGAGGACGAGCTGGCCCTTGAGACCGATGTCCGCGACCTGGATACGGGCGCAGGCGTTCGGGCAGCCGTTGAGGTTGATGGTCAGCGGCTCGTCGAACTCCGGGAGGCGCTTCTCCAGCTCGTCGATCAGCTCCGAGCCGCGGGCCTTGGTCTCGACGATCGCGAGCTTGCAGAACTCGATGCCGGTGCAGGCCATCGTGCCGCGGCGGAACGGCGAGGGCTTGACCTGGAAGTCCAGCGCCTCAAGGCCCGCGACGAGCGAGTCGATCTGGTCCTCGGCGACATCGAGGATGATCATCTTCTGCTCGACGGTGGTCCGCAGCCGGTCCGAGCCGTGCGCACCGGCCAGTTCGGCGATCTTGGTGAGCGTGGTGCCGTCCACCCGGCCGACGCGCGGCGCGAACCCGACGTAGAAACGGCCGTCCTTCTGCTGGTGGACGCCGATGTGGTCGCGCCACTTCTGCGAGGGCTCCGCGGGGGCGGGCCCGTCCACCAGCTTCCGCTCCAGGTACTCGTCCTCCAGGATCTGGCGGAACTTCTCCGGACCCCAGTCGGCCATCAGGAACTTCAGGCGGGCGCGGGTGCGCAGGCGGCGGTAGCCGTAGTCGCGGAAGATGCCGACCACACCGGCCCAGACGTCGGCGACCTCGTCCAGCGGCACCCAGGCGCCGAGACGCTGCGCGAGCTTGGGGTTGGTGGACAGGCCGCCGCCGACCCAGAGGTCGAAGCCGGGGCCGTGCTCCGGGTGCTCGACACCGACGAACGCCACGTCGTTGATCTCGTGGACCACATCCTGGACAGGGGAGCCCGAGATCGCGGTCTTGAACTTGCGCGGCAGGTTGGAGAATTCCTTGTTGCCGATGTAGCGGTCGTGGATCTCGTCCACGGCGGGCGTGCCGTCGATGATCTCGTCGGCGGCGATCCCGGCCACGGGGGAGCCGATGATCACTCGGGGGCAGTCGCCGCAGGCCTCGGTCGTGGACAGGCCCACGGCCTCCAGCTTGTCCCAGATCGCGGGGACATCCTCGATGCGGATCCAGTGCAGCTGGATGTTCTGCCGGTCGGTGATGTCGGCGGTGCCCCGCGCGTACTGCTCCGAGACCTCGCCGATCGCCCGCAGCTGCGGAACGGTCAGGCGGCCGCCGTCCACGCGCACGCGCAGCATGAAGTACTCGTCGTCCAGCTCCTCCGGCTCCAGGACGGCCGTCTTGCCGCCGTCGATGCCGGGCTTGCGCTGGGTGTAGAGCCCCCACCAGCGCATGCGTCCGCGCAGGTCCTGGGGGTCGATGGAGTCGAAACCGCGCTTGGAGTAGATCGTCTCAATACGTGTCCGTACATTGAGACCGTCGTCGTCCTTCTTGAACTGCTCGTTGCCGTTGAGCGGAGTGAAGTGGCCCACGGCCCACTGGCCCTCGCCACGGTGACGGCTCACCTTGCGGCGGGGCGTGACGGGGGTAGGCGTATCCGGGGTGGCAGCCATGGATGTGTGTCCTTCAGGCAGGCTTAAGGCGGGTCTGACCAGCGCACTTCGCGCAAAGGGCGCGGCGGTGCGCAGGGGATCAGATGTGACGAGAGATCGGCGGTGCTGGAGAGATCAGCGCGCCGGACAGATGGCGCTGGACATGCGGCCGAAGTCGACGTGGCGTCGACTCACCAAGGCGGTTCCAGCTGTAGACATGACGAAAGCGTGTCACGGGACTTTGGGCCCGGTCCACCATTATCCGCGATGTGGACGCCATCGTCCCACATCGCGGACAATCGTGGTCTCGGTCACACTGCGGGGAAGGCCCCGGGCCACGGCCCCGCGGTCGGAAGGTCCTGCTCCTCGTCGGTCGCCGTGTGGAACAGCTTGAAGCCGCGCCGCTCGTAGTTGGCCATCGCGTGCTCGCCGTCCTTGCTGCACGTGTGCAGCCACACCCGCTTCGTCGGCTCCCGGTCGGGCCACCGCTCCGCCAGGTCCCACGCGCGCGCGACCGCGTACGACAGCAGGTGCCCGCCGATCCGCCGCCCCCGGAACGCCGGGATCAGGCCGAAGTAGACGATCTCCACCGCACCGTCGTCCTGCGCGTCCAGCTCCACGTACCCGGCGGGCGTGCCCTTCTCGTACGCGACCCACGTCTCGCCGCCCGGACGCGACAGCTGCTCCTGCCACTGCGCGTAGGTCCAGCCGAGCCGGTCGAGCCAGCGGATGTCGCTGCCCACGGACGCGTACAGGAAGCGGCTGAACTCCGGGGAGGGGACCTCGGAGCGCACGATCCGCACGTCGTCGCCCTCCGGCGGGACCGCGGGGCGAAGGTCGGAGGGCGCGGTCTGCTCCAGCGACCACGTGGTGACGGTGATGGTGTTGCTGCTGCTCATGCGGCTCATCGGATCACGCCCGACGGGCTATGGCCAAGGCTGCCCGCAATGCGGGAAGATCCCGCAGCGCGCAACAGCGCCACCCCCCTCTGCGCCATCCGTATCAGCCCTACCGGAGGTTGTACCGATGTCACGTCGCTTCACCCGTGGTGCCCTCGCCGCGGCCACCCTCACCGTCGCCCTCGCCACGCTCGCCGCACCCGCTCTCGCCGCGCCCGGATCGGCGCAGGCCCGGGTCTTCATGGTCAACCCGGTCCAGTCGTCCGGCGACCAGTCCCTCACCGACGCCAAGGACTCCGCGACGGCCGTCCCGAGCGCCCAGTACGCCACCGCCGCGCTGCGCAACCTCGACGGCAGCGGCGGCCTGTCCGGCAAGTGGGCCTACGTGAGATCCGAGACCGGCGCCGCCGCCAAGGTCGCGGACGCCGGGACGTACACCCGCCACGACGACCAGTTCGAGCAGGTGATGGCCTATTTCTGGGTCAACGAGGCGCAGGAGTACCTCCAGTCCCTCGGCTTCGGCACCGAACTGCGTGGCGCCAATGACCGCGCCCAGCCCGTCCGCATCAACCAGTGGGGCGCCGACAACTCCTTCTTCACCGACAAGAAGGCCGAGATCCGGTTCGGCAAGGGCGGTGTCGACGACGCGGAGGACGCCGAGGTCGTCGTCCACGAGTACGGGCACGCCGTGCACAACGCCCAAGTGCCCGGATTCGGCACCTCGTTGGAGGCCGGCTCGATCGGTGAGGCGTTCGGCGACTATCTGGCCGTGGAGGTCGGCGCCGCGGCGGACGCCCGGTACGGCTGGCCGATGAAGACGGACCTGGCGTGCGTCGCCGACTGGGACTCCGTCTCGTACACCTCCTCGGCCCCGCACTGCCTGCGCCGCGTCGACACCGACAAGACGTACGCGGACCGGGTCGGGGAGGTGCACGCCGACGGCGAGATCTGGTCGCGCGCCCTGTACGACATCCGCCGCGCCCTCGGCGCCCGCACGGCCGACCGGATCATCGTGAACGCCCAGTTCGGCTTCGCCCCCGACACCGACTTCTCGGCGGCGGCGAGGACGACGGTCGCGACGGCGCGGCAGATGTACGGGGCGGGGGCGGAGACGGCGGTGCGCAAGGCCTTCGCCGACCGGGGGATCCCGGGCGTCTAGACCTCGCGCACATGGTCGGGTGTCTCAGTCGCGGCCGCGGCTGAGGCGTCCCGGCCACCACGACTTCGGGCCGATGTCCCGGACCAGCGCGGGGACCAGGAGCGAGCGCACGACCAGGGTGTCAAGCAGGACACCGAAGGCCACGATGAACGCGATCTGCACCAGGAACGCGAGCGGGATCACGCCGAGCGCGGCGAACGTCGCGGCGAGCACGACACCGGCCGACGTGATCACGCCGCCCGTCGCGACGAGCGCCCGCAGGATCCCGTCCCTGGCCCCGTGCTCCAGGGACTCCTCGCGGGCCCTCGACATCAGGAAGATGTTGTAGTCCACGCCGAGCGCGACCAGGAACACGAACCCGTACAGCGGCACGGACGCGTCGGTGCCGCCGAAGCCGAACACGTGCTCAAAGACGAGCGACGAAATGCCCAGCGTGGCGACGAAGTTGAGCGCCACCGTCGCCACCAGCAGCAGCGGCATCATGAGGGACCGAAGGAGCCCGACAAGGATCACCAGGATGATGGCGAGGACCACGGGAACGATCAGCATGCGGTCGCGTTCGGCGGTCTGCTGGGTGTCGTACTGCTGCGCGGTGTAGCCGCCGACGAGGGCGTCCGCGCCGTCGATGGAGTGCAGCGTCGTGCGCAGCCCGGCGACCGCCTCCTTGGCGGCGTCGCTGTCGGCCGGGTCCTTCAGTGTGACGTCGACGCGGACCTTGCCGTCCACCACGCGGGGCGAACCGCCGCCGGGACGGCCCCGCTCGCTCAGGACCGCCGCGCTCGCGACGCCGTCGGCCTTCTCGGACCGCGAGACGACCTCGTCCGCGTGGCCGGCGTCCGCGATCACCACGGCCGGATTGCCGGAGCCGCCCGGGAAGTGCTCGGCCAGGGTGGCCTGCGCGGCGACCGAGGGGGCGTCGTTGACGAAGATCTCGTCGAGCGGCACGCCCTTGGAGTCGAGGGTGGGCGCGAAGGCCGCGCACACCAGCAGCCCGGCGAGGGAGACCGCCCAGATCTTGCGCGGCGCCCGCTCCACGGCGCGCGCGACGCGCCGCCACAGGCCGTGCCCGGCCCCGGAACCGTCATCGGCCCGCACCTTCGCGGGCCAGTACGCGGCGCCGCCGAGGAGCACCAGGGCGGCGGGCAGGAACGTGAGGGTGCTCAGGACGGCGCAGGCGATGCCGATGGCGCCGACGGGGCCGAGCGCGCGGTTGTTCGTGAGGTCGCTCAGCAGCAGCGCGAGCAGGCCGAGGGCGACGGTCGCGGCGCTGGCCACGATCGCCCCCGTCGAGCGGCGCAGCGCGGCCCGCATCGCGGTGAACCGCTCGGCGCCCGTGGCGAGTTCCTCGCGGTAGCGGGCCGTGAGCAGCAGCGCGTAGTCGGTCGCGGCGCCGATGACGAGGATCGACAGGATGCCCTGCACCTGTCCGTCGACGCGGACGACATCGTGGTCGGCGAGGACGTAGACGACGGCGCAGGCGGCGCCGAGCGCGAACACCGCGCCGAAGATGATCACGAAGGGCAGCAGCACGCTGCGGTAGACCAGGATCAGGATCACCAGGACCGCCAGCAGGGCGACCGAGAGCAGCAGCCCGTCGATCCCGGCGAAGGCGTCGGACAGATCGGCCTGGCTGGCGGCCGGTCCCGCGAGGGCGACCGTCGTGCCCGGCACCCCGGACGCCGCGGACTCGATCCTCTGGAGCGTCGGCGCGAGTTCGTCCCCCAGATCGGGCCGTAGCTGGACGACCCCCTGAAGGGCCTCGCGATCGTCCGACGGCAGGGCCGGCGAGGCCTGCCCGACCACGCCGGGCTCGCCCTTCAGGGAGGCCAGCGCACGGGTGGCGGCGGTCCGTTGGCCGTCGGCTATGGGGCCGTCCCCGTCGGCGGCGGTCCACACGACCACCACGGGGAGCGTCTCGTCCTCGCTGAAGGCGCGCTGCGCGTCGATCACGCGGGTGGACTCGGCGCCCTGCGGCAGAAAGGCGGCCTGGTCGTTGGTGGCGACCTCGCCGAGCTTCCCGGCGTAGGGGCCGAGCGTGCCGCCGACGGCGAGCCAGCCGAACAGCAGGACGATCGGCACGAGCCAGCGGGCGCGTCGGTGGGTGCGGGGCATGGTTCTCCCAAGGAAGGCGGCCGGAAAGCTCAATCAGAAAGTATCTCAATGATTGAGCTAAACGGATGGTGGCATACGTCGTTCCTTCGGACGCACCCGCCCCGGTGGATGCAGCCGACTCGGGGTGGGAGGGGGCTTATGTGCGGGGGCTCTCCACCGCGGCGAGCTGCTGGTTGAGCGAACCGAGGAACCGCACGACGACGTCCAGTTCCGTCGCGCTGAAGTCGCCGCGCACCTGGTCGGCGGCCTCCGCGAGCGGCCCGAAGTACTTGCGCGCCCGCGCCTGCGCCCCCGGCACGTACTGGAGGTGCACCACCCGCCGGTCCGCGCTCTCCCGCACCCGCCGCAGATGCCCGGCGCGTTCGAGTCGGTCCACGCAGGCGCTCACCGCGCCCGACGTCAGGCCGAGGCGGCGGCGCAGCACGCTGGGGGTGACGGGTTCCGTGGAGTCCAGGACGACGGCGAGCGCCTGTACGTCCGTGGGGTGCAGGTCCTGGCCGGAGGCGAAGCCGTGCACGACGCGGGTCAGCTCCCCGTTGAGGCGGCGCAGCTCCACCGCGAGGCGCCGCAGGTCCGACGACGCGGACGCGGCCCCTTCGTCGGTCTCCCCGGTCTGTCCACCCACGCCCACCACGACTTCTCTTCCACTTGAACCTGTACGAGGGTGCGCCAGCTTACTCGGGCCGCAGGTCCGGGCGGCGGATGACGTCCAGCGGCGCCCGGCGCCACGGGCTCTTGCGGTTTCCCGGGTCGAGCAGGGACTTCACATGCGCGTCGGCGACGTCCTGCGCGGGAAGCAGGGCCTCGGAGGACGTGCCCCGGGCCCCCTCGCGCCACACCGAGAGACCGAGGAGGTAGTGCTCGCCGTACTCCTGCCAGGTGTCGTACGTGCCCGCCACCCGCGGCACCACGTTCTTCAGCAGGTTCCAGGTGTCCGCCTCGGTGAGCAGTCCCGCGGCGAAGCCGCACCGCGCCATGTCCGCGTACAGCGCGATGTCCCAGGCCAGCGGCTCGACGCCGAGCCGGGCCCGGGCCTGCTCCCGGAACCCCGCCCGCGCCAGCGCACCGAGCCGCCCGATCAACTCGTCCCGGGTCCCGGTCTCCCACTGCTCGGCCAGCCGGCGCCGCGCCTTCTCCTCGTCGACCCGGGTGAACGGATGGAGCGTGCCGCGGGACTCGCCCTTCCCCGGCCGCACGGGCGCGCTCAGCGACACCATCCAGAGCTGGTGCGGCGTGAGGGGCGTCCGATATATGCGCCGTGTCCTCGGCTTGATGAGTGTGAACACCATGGGCGCGGACTGTACCGAAGGCGTGTACACGCAATTCAAGCCCTCCCCGGGTGGGCAAGGCCCGGTGCGGCAAGGGGCGCGCCGCGAAGGTCGCCGCCATCACCACGTACGAGCAGGAGGACAGCGCGTGAGCCGCTGGATCGGGACCAGCTTCAAGATGACCAAGACCCGTTCCGAGGCCGCGACGTACGCGGCGCGCGTACGGGCAGCGGTCGGCGACGGCATCGACGGCGTGCAGCCCTTCCTGATCCCCTCGGCGACCGCCGTCTCCGTCGTCGCCGACACCCTCGGCCCCGGCTCGCCCGTGCTCACCGGCGTGCAGAACGCCCACTGGGACGACGAGGGCGCCTGGACCGGCGAGATCTCCGTGCCGCAGGCCGCCGACGCGGGTGCCCGGCTCGTCGAGATCGGGCACTCGGAGCGGCGCGCCCACTTCGCCGAGACCGACGACACGGTCCGCCTCAAGACGGCGGCGGCCCTGCGCCACGGACTCACGCCGCTGGTCTGCGTCGGCGAGTCCGCGGCGGCCAGGGACGCGGGGCGCGGCGCCGACGTCGTCCGCGCCCAGGCCGAGGCGGCGCTCGAAGGCCAGTCGGACCCGGGCGCGGTGCTGCTCGCCTACGAGCCGGTGTGGGCGATCGGCGCCCACGGCCGACCGCCCCGCCCCGAGGAGATCGCCCCCGCCCTCGCGGCCCTCGCCGAACTCCCGGTGCGCGCCGTGCTGTACGGGGGATCGGTCGACCTGAGGAACGCGCCGTGGCTGCTTGAACTTCCGGGGGTGCAGGGGCTGTTCGTGGGGCGTGCCGCCTGGGATGTGGACGCGTTTTTGAAGTTGGTCGCGCTGGGACTGTGACGTCTGACGACGCTTCCTGCGTCGTTAGGCGTCACAGTCCGCCGCGGAACTCACGCCGGAACTCACGCCGCGGAACTCACGCCCCGGCCACCCGCGCCGCCACCACCGCGGGCGCCACCGAATGCGGAAGCAGGCCCCGCGGATCCTCCGGCAGCACCACGCCCACCTCCGCGTCGTCCGCGAAGCGGTAGGGGCGGTGCGCGAGGAGGGCGCCGAGGTAGCGGCGGACGCGGGACATCTCGGCCCGCACCGTCACCGTGCGCGCCCGGTCGCCGAACAGGTCCTCGGCCAGTTCGGAGGCGCTGCGGCCCGCCGGGTGCAGCGCCAGGATGTAGAGCAACTCGGCGTGCCGCGGGCTCAGTTCATGGGTCCAGGTCGCCGCCTCCCCGGACACCTCGAGGGACCAGCGGCGCGGGCGGCTCACGTCGAGCGCTATTCGGGTGGCGTCCAATGGCTGCGGTTCCTCGTCCACCATCAGGAGCCAGCCGCCGGCCAGCGCCATCACTCGGCACGAGCCCAGGGACGGCACCCAACAACAGCCTTCCGCCAGCGCTTTGGGCAGGGCGATCCGGTCCACCGGCGGCATCCCGGTGACCGCCGCGGTCCAGCCGAACCGGTCGACCGCAAGGGCCCGGCCGGTCAGCCTGGCAAGCACCGGCGCGGCGACCGAACGCAACCGCTCCAGGCCCGCCTGCCACTGTTCGCGCAGCCGTGCCTCGGCGAGCTGGGCGACCGAGTGCACCCACGGCAACGTTGCCGGATGCATCGTGTCCAGCGGGCCGCTGATGTCCACGACACCGAGCAGCCGCCCGTCGCGCGGGTCCTTCACCGGGGCGCCCGTACACATCCACGGATGCAGCGACTGCACGAAGTGCTCGGCGGAGAAGACCTGTACGGGGCGACGGGTCACCAGCGGAGTGCCTATGCCGTTCGTGCCGACGACGTCCTCCGCGTAGTGCGTGCCCAGTTCCAGACCGAGCCTGTCGGCCATGCGCAGCACGCCGTGATGCCCCTCGCGCCACAGGATGCGACCGTCCGCGTCGCTGATCACCATGATGTGCTGCGTCGCGTCCGCGACCGTTACCAGCGCCTCGCGCAGCATCGGCAGGAGCGGCAACAGCGGCGAGGCCTGGCGCTTCTCTTCCAGCTCCTCCGCGGTCAGCATCCCGGAGCGGACGTCGTGATCGGGGTCGACGCCGCCCAGCAGCATCCGCCGCCAGGAGTCGTCGATCACCGGGCGTGGTCGCACGCGCGGCGGCAGCCCCGCGAGGGTCGCCTCGCGCACCCCCTTGAGCAGCCGGGACGAGCGCTTCACGTCCATGGCGGCCAGCCGCGCGATGTCGATCGTCGAGTCCTTGTTCATGCGGCGGATCCTCGGTTGTGGGCAGTTGTGCCCATCCTGCACCTGAGAGCCCGGCAAGGGGGGGTCTTCCCGAGGAACGTTGCAACCCCCTGCAACCCTGGTGAACACGCGTGCGGCGTTTGAAACTGAGAGCAACGCCGTCGCGACGGCGTTCAAGCTCCTCTAGGGGCCTGATGAGCGGGGATGGTGCCGTGTCGGCGCAGCACCATCCCCGCGTCAGTTCCGGAAGCGACCGGAACCCGGCCGGTGTCCGCGAGTTCAGAGCTGCGGACGCGCCCGTTCCGCCAGCGCCGCCAGGTCCAGCGTGTGCGGCAGCGTCCCGAAGCCCGCGCCCCGATCGCCTCCGAACCGCGCCGCGCAGAACGCGTCCGACACGTCGTCAGGACCGAACCGCGCGAGCAGCGAACCCTGGAGAACCAGCGCGATCCGCTCCGCGAGCCGCCGCGCCCGCGCCTCGATGCCGTCCAGGTCGCCGAGTTCGGTCAGCAGGTCCTTCACCGCCGCGTCGAGCCGGTGATCGGCGCCGCGCGCCTTGCCTACCTCGACCAGGAACGCATTGAGCGCCCGCGGCTCCCGCTGCAACGCCCGCAGGACATCCAGGGCCTGCACGTTGCCCGCGCCCTCCCAGATCGAGTTCAGCGGCGACTCGCGCAGCAGCCGCGGCATGCCGGACTCCTCCACGTACCCGTTGCCGCCGAGGCATTCGAGGGCCTCCGCCACCAGCGGCGTACAGCGCTTCGTCACCCAGTACTTGGCCGCGGGCACCGCGACCCGCAGGAAGGCCCGCTCCTGCTCGCCCCCGTCCTCGTACGCCGCCGCGAGCCGCAGCGCGAGCGTCGTCGCGGCCTCCGACTCCAGGGCCAGGTCCGCCAGGACGTTGCTCATCAGCGGCTGGTCGAGCAGCTTCGCGCCGAACGCCTCGCGGTACGCGCAGTGGTGGGTCGCCTGCGCCACCGCCTGCCGCATCAGGGCCGCGGACCCGAGCACGCAGTCGAGCCGGGTCGCCGCCACCATCTCGATGATCGTGCGCACCCCGCGGCCCTCCTCGCCGACCCGGCGCGCCCACGTGCCGTCGAACTCGACCTCCGCCGAGGCGTTGGACCGGTTGCCCAGTTTGTCCTTCAGGCGCTGGAGGGCGAACGGGTTGCGGGTGCCGTCGTCCAGGACGCGGGGGACGAGGAAGCACGTGAGGCCATCGTCCGTCTGTGCGAGGACCAGGAACCCGTCCGACATCGGCGCGCTGCAGAACCACTTGTGACCGGTGAGCGCGTACGTCCCCGCCTCGGACAGCGGTACCGCACGTGTCGTATTGGCCCGTACATCGCTGCCGCCCTGCTTCTCCGTCATCGCCATGCCGAAGAGCGCGCCGGCCTTCTGCCCCGCGGGGCGCATCCCGGAGTCGTAGACCGCGGAGGTCAGCAGGGGCTCCCACACGGCGGCGAGTTCCGGCTCCGCGCGCAGTGCGGGCACCGCCGCGTGCGTCATCGAGAGCGGGCACAGGTGCCCCGCCTCCACCTGGGACCACACCAGGAACGCCGCGGCGCGCCGAAGATGACCGCCCGGCCGCGTCCACGCCGATGTGAGCCCCGCCGACACACCCTTGCCGAGCAGCCGGTGCCAGGCCGGATGGAACTCCACCTCGTCGATCCGGTGGCCGTAACGGTCGTGGGTGCGAAGGCGTGGCGGGTTCTCGTTCGCGAGCCTGCCCCACTCCTGGGCCTGCGCGGAGCCGGCGGTGCGACCGAGAAGTGAGAGGTCCGCGAGGGTCTCGTCCAGAAGTGCCGGGTCCAGATGCCGCTTCAGACCCCGCGTCAGGGCGACGTCCGCGGAGAAGACGTCGTACCCGACGAGCGGGGGGACCTGGTTGGTGACGGTATGCGTGCTGCCTGCCATGTCTGTCGAACCTACCCGCGCCACCGCAAACCCCACCACAGGCCGGGCCTGACGTCGGACGCCGTCCCTCCCGACGGATACCGTTGAGGTGTGCAGCCAGCAAGTGAATCCCCCGAACCGCCGTCCGGACGTCTCCACCGGGCGCGTGTCCTCTATCACAACGTCTCGAAACGGAAGACGGCCTGGCTGCTCCTGAAGGACACCGTCAACTCGTGCATGGAGTACCGCATCCTGGGCCTCGCGGCCGAGGCGGCGTTCTTCACGCTCCTGTCGGTCCCGCCGCTGCTGCTGTCCCTGGTGGGACTGCTCGCGTACGTCGACACCTGGACCGGCGCCGACACCATCGCGGGTGTCCGCGACAACATCCTGGAGGCCTCCCGCACGGTCCTCACCGACCAGGGCGTCAAGGAGATCGCGCAGCCGATCCTGGACGACGTCATCAAGGGCGGCAGGCCCGACGTCATCTCCATCGGCTTCCTGCTCTCGCTCTGGTCGGGCTCGCGCGCGGTGTCGACGTTCGTGGACACGGTGACCGTGATGTACGGACTCGACGGCGTGCGCGGCATCGTGAAGACGCGGCTGCTCGCCTTCCTGCTCTTCCTGGTGGGTCTTGTCGTCGGTGCGATAGCGCTGCCGCTGATGATCGCGGGCCCGGACGCGGTGATCGGCCTGGTGCCCTGGTCGCAGTCCCTCGTCCAGATCTTCTACTGGCCCGTGGTCCTCGTCCTGTCCATCGCGTTCCTGACGACGCTGTACCACGTGTCCGTGCCGGTGCGTTCGCCGTGGATCGAGGACGTGCCGGGCGCCCTCGTGTCGCTCGCGATGTGGATCCCCGGCAGCTTCCTGCTGCGCCTCTACCTCACCAACACCATCGAGGGGCCGACCATCTACGGCTCCCTCGCCGCGCCGGTCGCCGTGCTGCTGTGGATCGGTGTCTCGGCGTTCGCGGTGCTCGTCGGCGCCGCCGTGAACGCGGCGATCGACCGGGTGTGGCCCTCGGTCGCGACGGCCGCGGCGCGCGCCGCGAACGAGCGGCTGCGCACGGCGGCGGCCGCCGAGCAGGTGGCGCGGGCGGCCGCCCTCGACCTCCCGGACGACGACGAGGACCTGGAGGACGGCGACGACCCGGGCATGCCCTCCGAGTTTCCCGAGCGCTGGTCGAAGTTCCTGCCCCCGGAGGACGTCACGTCCCGCCTGCGCACGCACGTCCGCAAGAACGGTGAAGGCCCGGGGGACGAGGAGGACTGACCGGGGCCCGTCGGCCCCGGTCGGCCCCGGCTACTTCCAGGCGCCGGCCGCCGCCTCCCGCTCCGCGAACTCCCCGAACGCGCGCGGCCCGCGCCCGAGCACCCGCTCCACGTCACCGGTGACCGAGGCGTTCCGCCCGTCGAGCAGCGTCGCGAACAGCTCCACCAGGAACGCCACTTCCTCCTGGGGCACCCCGAACCCGGCCAGCGCGGCCCCGTACTCCCGCACCGGCACCGGCACATAGCGCTTCTCGGTCCCGGTGGCCGCGGCGACGGCCGCGAGCGCCTCGCCCCACGTGAGCAGCGCGGGCCCGGTGAGATCCAGGACCTCGCCCGCGTACCGCCCCGACGGCTCGGCGAGCACCGCCACCGCGACCTCCGCGATGTCCGTCACGTCGATGAACGGTTCGCGCAGGTCCTGCGGTGCCGCGAACGCCAGTTCCCCGCCGCGCACCTGGTCCGCGAGCGGGCCCTCGCTGAGGTTCTGCTGGAACCACGCGCACCGCAGCACCGTCCACTCGGCCCCCGACTCCCGCAGCGCCCGCTCGGCGGGCAGCGCCTGGTCCTCGCCGCGCGCCGACAGCAGCACAAGGCGTCGCACCCCGAGTTCCACGGCCCGCCGTGCCAGCGCACCCACCAGGTCCGCGGCGTCCGGCGCCCCGATGTCCGTGGGGAAGGCCAGATACGCCCCGTCGGCGCCGCGCAGCGCCTCGTCCCAGGTCCCGGGCTGCTCCCAGTCGAACCGCACCGCGCCCGACCGGGAGGCCGCCCGCACGCTCAGCCCGGCGGCCCGCGCCGCGTCGGCGACCCTGCGCCCCGTACGACCGGTGGCCCCGGTCACCAGTACCGTCCGTGTGTTCCGCTCCGTCTGTGTCATGCCTCCACTCAACCGCCGCGCGCCTGCCACCGACATCGTCGAGCCGCTCACCGCCATACGCGCCCGTCCAGCTGCCTCTACGCTGCCCCCATGGACGTACTCGCAGGGCTCCTCGAAGGGCCGAGGGCGCGCGGGGCCTTCATGATCCGGGCCTGCTTCGAGCCGCCGTGGGCCGTGCGGATCGCCGACGAGGCACCGCTCTCCGTGATGATCATGGTGGAGGGCGAGGCGTGGATCCTGCCCGACGGCGAGGACGGCAAGCCCCGGCACATCCGCCCCGGCGACATCGCCATCGCCCGCGGCCCGGACGCGTACGTCTGCTGCGACGACCCGGCCACCGCACCCCGTGCCGAGATCGGCCCCGGCCAGGTGTGCCGCCCGCTGGGCCCCGCGCACATCGGCCGCTACAAGGACCTCGGCGTACGGGAGTGGGGCGAGTCCCCCGACGCCCCGGCGAAGATGCTCATCGGCACCTACCAGCTGCGCGGCGAGCTGACGGCACGCCTTCTCGACGCGCTTCCGGCGCTGCTCGTGCTGCCCACCGAGGTGTGGCACTGCCCGCTCACCCCGCTGCTCGCGGAGGAGCTCGGGAAGGACGGGCCCGGCCAGGACGTCGTCCTCGACCGCCTCCTCGACCTGCTGCTGATCACCTCCCTGCGCGCCTGGTTCTCCCGCCCGGAGGCCGACGCGCCCGCCTGGTACCGGGCCATGGGGGACCCGGTCGTGGGCCGCGCGCTGCGCCTCATCCAGGACGATCCCGCCCACGCCTGGACGGTCGTCGGGCTCGCCGAACGCTCCGGGGTCTCGCGGGCCGCGCTCGCCCGCCGCTTCACGGAACTCGTGGGCGAGCCCCCGATGACGTACCTGACCGGCTGGCGCCTCGCGCTCGCCGCGGACCTGCTGCGCGAGGGGGAGGCGACGGTCGCGGCGATCGCCCGGCGCGTCGGGTACGGCAGCGCGTTCGCCCTGTCCACCGCGTTCAAGCGGGAGTACGGGGTGAGCCCGCAGGAGTACCGGACATGACCGGGAGCTACGCGGAGCGGGCGGCATCGCGGGTGCCCGGGGCGACCGTGTGGACCCGGACGGTGGCGCGTGACGGGCGAGCGGCCTCCCCGGTCCTGCCCGACGGCTGCATGGACCTGATCTGGAGCGAGGGCCGGCTCTTCGTCGCGGGACCCGACACCCGCGCCCACCCCACGGGCCCCGGCGAGGGACGCCACTACGCGGGCATCCGCTTCGCCCCCGGCACGGCGCCCGGCTACCTGGGCGTACCGGCACACGAACTGCGGGACACCCGGGCCGAGTTGGCGGACCTTTGGCGCGGCGCCGACGCCCGGCGGCTGACCGAGCGCCTGGACGCGGCCGCCGACCCGGCGGCCGAACTGGAGGCCCTGGCGGCCCGCCTCGCCGACACCGCGGGCCCGCCCGACCCGCTGCTCACCCACGTGGCACGGGCGCTCGGCGCGGGCCGCACCGTCACCGAGGTCGCCGACGAGACGGGCCTCGGCGCCCGCACCCTGCACCGCCGCTCGCTGGCCGCGTTCGGCTACGGCCCCAAGACCCTCGCCCGCGTCCTGCGGCTGCAACGGGCCCTGACGCTGGCGCGCGCGGACGTCCCGTTCGCCGAGGCCGCGGCCCGCGCGGGCTACACGGACCAGGCCCATCTCTCCCGCGACGTAAGGGAGTTGACGGGTACGACACTCGGACGGCTGCTGCTCAGGTGAGAGGCGCGAACAGGTCCACCTGATTCCCGTCGGGATCGAGCACGACGGCGTACCGCTGCCCCCACGGCGCGTCCCACGGCTTGGCCTCGCCGCGGTGCCCCCGCCCCGGTCAGCTCCTCGTACGCGGCATCGACCCCCGCGGCCTCCCCGCAGTGGAACGCGAGCCCGATACGGCCCCTGCCGCGCTCCTCGGCGTCGGGGGCCGGATCGAACATCAGTCGGATGCCGCCCGCCAACTCCGCCTCCACGTGCGGAAGTTGCTCGGCGCCCTCGGGAAACGTGAGGCCGAGGCGGCGGTAGAAGGCGAGCGAGGCGGACAGGTCGGTGGTGGCGACGCCGATGGCGTCCATACGGATACGGGTCTCGTTCATGGGGCCCACCGTAGGAAGCGCGACCGTGACCCGTCTTGTACGAAACGGACACCGCGCCTCTCCTTGTGCACGTCCCGAAACCGCCGTACACGAGGCATATGGCCTATAACGAGACTCCCGTAGCGACCGCGCGGCCCGCGAGCCCCGTCACCCTGGAAGCCGATTACGACCCGGCCGTCTCCCGGTGGCTGTGGCTGGTGAAGTGGCTGCTCGCGCTGCCGCACTACCTCGTCCTGGCGTTCCTCTTCGTGGGCTCCGCCCTCACCACCCTCGTCGCCCTGTTCGCGATCCTGTTCACGACCCGCTACCCGCGCCTCCTCTTCGACTTCAACGTCGGCGTGATGCGCTGGACCTGGCGCGTCGGCTACTACTCGTACGGCGCCCTCGGCACCGACCGCTACCCGCCGTTCACGCTCGGCCCGGCCCCCGACTACCCGGCCCGCCTCGACGTCGCCTACCCCGAGCACCTCTCGCGCGGCCTGGTGCTGGTCAAGTGGTGGCTGCTCGTGCTGCCCCAGTGGCTGCTCGTCTCGCTGCTCGTGGGCGGCTCCAGCACGGCGGGCGGCGTCGCGGGCGTGCTCACGTTCTACGCGGCCGTCGCCGTCCTCTTCACCGGTACGTACCCGCGCGGCATGTACGACCTCAACATCGGCCTGCACCGCTGGGCGGCGCGCGTGGCGGCGTACGGGGGGCTGATGACGGACACGTACCCGCCGTTCCGCCTCGACCAGGGCGAGCGCGAGCCCTACTGACCTGCGGGCATGCGACCCGGCCTTCCGGACCCACCTGCCGGGGCGATCCACGGGACGGCACACCGGGCCTAGTGACTCAGCGCCTCGGCGATTCCCGCCACCGCCTCCGGCCCGACCCGGCAGCAGCCGCCGATGAGCCGGGCCCCGGCGTCCCGCCACGCGGCCACCTGGTCCGGCGCGAACGTGGCACGGCCCGCCCAGGCGCGCGCCTCGGCGTCCCACTCCTCGCCGCTGTTGGGGTAGACGACGACGGGCTTGCCCGTGACCCGCGCGGCGATCCGCACGGCGCCCGCCACGTCCCCCGGGGCGCAGCAGTTGACGCCGACCGCGACGACCTCCTCGGCGTCCGCCGCCACCGCGAACGCCTCCTCCAGCGGCTGCCCGGCGCGCGTGAGGACCCCGTCCACGCTGTACGAGAGCCAGGCCGGCACCCCGAGCCCCCGCACCGCCCGCACCAGCGCCCGCGCCTCGTCCGCGTCGGGCACGGTTTCCAGGGCGAACGCGTCGGGCCCCGCCCCGGCGAGCACTTCGAGGCGCGGCCGGTGGAACGCGTACAACTCCTCCTCGCTCAGCCCGTACCGCCCCCGGTACTCGGACCCGTCGGCGAGCATCGCCCCGTACGGCCCGGCGGACGCGGCCACCCACAGGGGCCGGTCGAAACCGGTGGCCGCCTCGCGCGCCAACCCGACACTGGAGGCGATGAGTTCACCGGCCCTCCCGCGCCCGATGCCGCGCCGCGCGAACCCCTCGAAGGTCGCCTGATAACTGGCCGTGATGGCGACGTCCGCGCCCGCCTCGTAGTACGCCCGGTGCGCCGCGACGATCGCCTCCGGCTCCTCGGCGAGCAGCCGCGCCGACCACAGCTCGTCGCTCAGATCGTGCCCGGCGGCCTCCAGTTGGTTGGACAGGCCGCCGTCGAGGACGAGCGCGCCGGAGGCGACGGCGCCGGTGAAGGAATCGCTGGTCATGGTGGTGACGCTATCCGGGACCGGCCGCCTACCGCACCGTGAGCACGAGCTTGCCCGTCACCCGCCCCGTGTCGCCCTCCGCGTGCGCCTTGGCGGCCTCGGCCAGCGGGTAGGTGTCCGCCACGTGCACCGCGAGCTTCCCGGACGTGACGAGGTCGGTGACCGCCCGCATCCCCGCCTGGTCGTGCTCGACGAGCATGGCGGTGGCTCGTACGCCCAACTCGCGCGCACGCGCGGTGACTTCATCGAAGTCGACCGGCAGCAGCGAGACGAGGATGCCGCCCGGCCTCAGGACGTCCAGGGAGCGCAGCCGGTCCGCGCCGCCGAGGGTGTCGAGGACGACGTCCAGGTCACCGGTCTCGGCCGCGAAGTCGGCGGTGCGGTAGTCGATGACCTCGTCGGCGCCCAGGCCCCGGACGAACTCGTGCTTGGCGGCCGACGCGGTCCCGATGACGTACGCGCCGCGCGCCTTCGCGATCTGTACGGCCACATGCCCGACGCCGCCGGCCGCGGCCTGCACCAACACCCGCTGGCCCGGCTGCACTTGCGCGACATCGACGAGGGCCTGCCAGGCGGTGAGCCCGACGAGCGGCAGCGCGCCCGCCTCGACGTGACTCAGCCCCGCGGGCTTCGGCACGAAGGCGCGGGCGGGCCCGGCCACGTACTCGGCGTGCGAACCGGCCCCGTACGGGTAGGGCAGCATGCCGAACACCTCGTCGCCCGGCTGGAACAGTGAGACGCCGAGCCCCACGGCCTCGACGACCCCGGACACGTCCCAGCCGAGTACGAACGGCGGCTCGCCGAGGAACATGCCGAACGCGCGGTGCTTGTAGTCGGTCGGGTTGAGGCCCGCGGCGTGCACGGCGACCACGATCTGCCCGATGCCCGGCTTCGGCCGAGGAACGTCGATCTCATGGAGCACCTCGGAAGCCCCGAGGGTGTCCTGGCCGATGGCCTTCATGGTGGCGGTCGCGGAGGTGGTCACGGTGGTGTCGTTGTCGCTCATGGGACCAGCCTGCGCCCACGGGACCGGCAGCGACAATGGCAAGATGGTCATTCAGCGATAGGATCGTGCCATGAGTGGAACCTCCGAAAGCTCGCCCCACCGCGTGGTCGTGCTCGCGCTCGACGGGGTCTACCCCTTCGAGCTCGGCATCCCGAAGCGGGTCTTCGGCTCGGCCGGCGCCGCCTACGAGGTGCTGACCTGCGCCGCGACCTCGGCCCGCACCGTACGCACGGACGCCGACTTCACGATCACCGTCGCGCACGGCCCGGAGGCGCTGGAGAGCGCGGACACCGTGATCGTCCCGCCGTACGACATGGCGCGCATCGCCGAGCCGCAGCCCGCCGAGGAACGGGCCGCGCTCGCCCGGATCAGGCCCGGCGCCCGCACCGTCTCCATCTGCACGGGAGCGTTCGCGCTCGCCGAGGCCGGGATGCTCGACGGCCGGCGCGCCACCACGCACTGGGCGCTCGCGGACCGCTTCCGCCGGATGTTCCCGCACGTCGCCCTCGACCCGGACGTGCTGTTCGTCGAGGACGGCGACGTACTGACGTCCGCGGGCGCGGCCTCGGGACTCGACGTCTGCCTGCACCTGGTGCGCTCCGACCACGGCAGCGCCCTGGCCAACTACGTGGCCAAGTGCTGCGTCGTCCCGCCGTGGCGCGAGGGCGGCCAGGCCCAGTACATCGAGCAGCCCGTCCCCGAGGAGGGTGACAGCGGCACCGCGCCCGCCCGCGCCTGGGCCCTGGAGCGCCTCGACCGGCCGCTCGGCTTGCGGGAGTGGGCCGCGCACGCCCGGATGAGCCCGCGCACCTTCGCCCGCCGCTTCCAGGAGGAGACGGGCACGAGCCCCGGCCGCTGGCTGATCCTGCAACGCGTGCACCGCGCCCGCCATCTCTTGGAGTCGACGGACCTCCCGGTCGACCGCATCGCGGCGGAAGTCGGCTTCGCCACCGGCACGTCCCTGCGCCAGCACCTGCACGCCACGATCGGGGTCACCCCGCAGGCGTACCGCCGCACGTTCCGGGCGGGTCCGGTGGGCGCGGTGTGAGAGAGGGACTGTGACGCCTGGCCACGATATTTTCGTAGTCGGGCGTCACAGTTCCGGGATCACACCCCCTCGGGCCACTCCCACCGCTCCAGGTCCCGCAGCCACACCCGCGCGTTGCCGTCGGACGGCGCGCGCCAGTCGCCGCGCGGCGAGAGCGAACCGCCGGCCGACACCTTCGGCCCGTTCGGCATCGCGGACCGCTTGAACTGCGCGAACTGGAAGAAGCGCCGGCAGAAGTACTCCAGCCAGTGCTTGATCTCCGCGAGGTCGTACGCGCCCCGCTTGTCCTCAGGGAAGCCGGGCGGCCACTCGCCCGCCGCCACGTCGCGCCAGGCGTGCCACGCCAGGAACGCGATCTTCGAGGGCCGGAAGCCGTGCCGCAGCACGTAGTAGAGCGTGAAGTCGTGCAGCGCGTAGGGGCCGATCTTCGACTCGGTGGACTGGAGCTCCTCGCCGGGCACCAGCTCCGGGCTGATCTCCGTGTCGAGGATCGCGGTGAGGATCTTCCCGGCCTCGTCGCCGAACTGGTCGCTGCTGACGACCCAGCGGATGAGGTGCTGGATGAGCGTCTTGGGCACGCCGCCGTTGACGTTGTAGTGGCTCATCTGGTCGCCGACGCCGTACGTGCACCAGCCGAGCGCCAGCTCGGAGAGGTCGCCGGTGCCGAGGACGATGCCGCCGCGCTGGTTGGCGAGGCGGAACAGGTAGTCGGTGCGCAGGCCCGCCTGGACGTTCTCGAAGGTGACGTCGTAGGCCGGCTCGCCGTTCGCGAACGGGTGCTCCATCTCGCGGAGCATCAGGCGCGCGGTGTCCGTGATGTCGAGTTCGGCGGCCGTGACGCCGAGGGACTTCATGAGGGCGTGCGCGTTGGACTTCGTGTGCTCGCCCGTCGCGAAGCCCGGCATCGTAAAGGCCAGGATGTCGGTGCGGGGGCGGCCCGCACGGTCCATGGCGCGGGCCGCGACGATCAGGGCGTGCGTGGAGTCGAGACCGCCGGAGACGCCGATGACGATCTTGGGGTTGCCGATCGCCGACATTCGCTGGACCAGGCCCGAGACCTGGATGTTGTAGGCCTCGTAGCAGTCCTGGGCGAGGCGCTCGGCGTCGGCGGGCACGAACGGGTAGCGCTCGACGCGGCGCTTGAGGCCCAGGTCGGTGCTGGTGGGCGGGTCCAGGTGGAAGTCCACCCGGCGGAAGTCACCGGTGCGCGCGGTGTGCGTGCGGCGGTTGTCGTCGAACGTGCCCATCCGCTGGCGCTCCTGGCGCAGCAGGTCCAGGTCGACGTCGGCGACGGCGTGCTGGTCGCCGAGCGGGAAGCGGTCCGTCTCGGCGAGCAGCACCCCGTTCTCGAAGATCATCGTCTGGCCGTCCCAGGAGAGGTCGGTCGTCGACTCTCCCGCTCCGGCCGCCGCGTACACGTACGCGGCCAGGCAGCGGGCCGAGGCGGAGCGGCACAGCAGCTTGCGGTCCTCGGCGCGGCCGACCGTGATGGGGCTGCCGGAGAGGTTCAGCAGGACGGTCGCACCCGCGAGGGCGGCCTCCGCGCTGGGCGGCACCGGGACCCACATGTCCTCGCAGATCTCCGCGTGCAGGACCAGTCCCGGCACGTCCTCGGCGGAGAAGAGGAGGTCCGTGCCGAAGGGCACCTCGGCGCCCCGGATCCGGATCGTGCCGCCGCGCTCGTCGTCGCCCGCCGCGATCTGGCGCTTCTCGTAGAACTCCCGGTAGGTGGGGAGGTACGACTTGGGCGCCACCCCGAGGATCCGGCCGCGGTGGACGACGACCGCGCAGTTGTAGATGCGGTTGCGGTGGCGCAGGGGCGCGCCGACCACGAGCACCGGCAGGAGGTCCGCGGAGCCCGTGACGATGTCGGCGAGCGCGTCCTCCACCTCGTCGAGGACCGGGTCCTGGAGCACCAGGTCCTCGATGGAGTAACCGCACAGGCCCATCTCGGGGAAGAGGGCGACGGCGACTCCGTCCTCGGCGCAGCGGCGGCCCTGGCGCAGGACTGCCTCCGCGTTGGTGCGCGGGTCGGCGATGGCGGCGTGGCCGGTGCACGCGGCGACCCGCGCGAAACCGTGACTGTAGATCGACCGGAAGTTCACCCACCCATGATGTCAACCGGGCCGTGGCCGTGCGCGGCGGGGCTCGGCCGCAACGGCTCGAACGTGAACGAGAACTCGGCCGGCCCCGGCGTGAGCCGGTACCGCGGCAGCACCCCGGGGCCGCACGACTGTGAGCCGATGCCCTGGTGCGCGTGGTCGAGATGCACCCACAGCGTGTCGCCCGGTGTCAGGTCCGTGCGGTGGGTGGCCGCGTCGAGCTGCCGTGTCGTCCAGCGGCGGGCCGTGAGCGCGTAGGCCGGCTCGCCCTCGATGCGCAGCCCGCCGAGCTCCGCCCAGCGGACGTCGACCCGCGCCCCGTTCTCCTGCGGCCGCACGTACGGCGTGTGCAGCGCCGCCACGTCCGACTCCCAGCGGCCGAGCCGCGCCGCCTCGCGGGTGTCCGGGTACGCCTCGCCGGGCCCGCCGCCGAACCAGCGCACACCCAAGTCCCCCACGGGCAGCCCGAGCCGGACGCCGAGCCGGGGGAGCGGGAGCCGCCAGTCGCCCTCCGGGACGACGGACACGGTCAGCCGCAGCCGCCGCTCGTCGGCCGTCCACCGGTAGCTCGCGCGCAGCCCGATGTCCCGGCTCGCCGGACCGACCCGGGTGCGTACGGTCAGGGCGTCGCCCTCCAACTCGACGCCGTCCACGCGGTGTTGCATGCGGTGCAGGCCGAACTTCCGCCACAGCGGCCCGAGCCGCTCGTCGTTCTGCCAGCTCGCGCCGTCGTCGTTGTCCGTGGGGGCGCGCCACACGTCGAGCCGGGGAGCGGAGGCGAGGGACACGTCGCCGATGGCGCGCAGGTCCCCGGTGCGGGCGTCGAAGGTGGCGGGGCCGAGCGTGAGCACGCCCTCGGCGGTGCGCGGCGCCGCGCCAACGACCGTGCTGACCAAGGACGTTCGCGATTGCGGGACGCTCTGCCCCCACGCCACCTCATGGCCGTCGCCGTCCAGGGCCCGGATCGTCCAGTACCCGTCGCCCGCGGCGGGCGCCGACAGCTTCACGTCGGCGGACTCGCCGGGGCCGAGCGGCGGAACGGTGAGGGTGCCCCGCTCGGCGGCCTCGCCCTCCACCTCGTACGCCCAGTCGAAGGCGAGATGGGACAGGTCGCGGAAGTCGTAGCGGTTGGTGACGCGCACGGCGCCGGCCTCCCCGTCGACGTCGATCCGTACGGGCTCGATCACCTTCTTGAACTCGACGAGCCCCGGCGACGGCGTCCGGTCGGGGAACAGCAGCCCGTCGCAGACGAAGTTCCCGTCGTGCAGCTCCTCGCCGAAGTCGCCGCCGTACGCGTACCCGTACCGCTCGTCGGCGATCCCGTGGTCGATCCACTCCCAGACGAACGCGCCCTGGAGCCGGTCGTACTTCTCGAACAGTCGCTGGTAGTCGGCGAGTCCACCGGGTCCGTTGCCCATGGCGTGCGCGTACTCGCACTGGATGAAGGGCAGACGGCGGCGCCGCTCAGGGCCGCCGTCGAGGCCCTGGCCGATCCGCTCGACCTCCGCGTGGTCGGCGTACATGCGCGAATAGACGTCGGTGTCACGGCAGTTGATGTCGCCCTCGTAGTGGACGAGGCGCTCGGGGTCGCGCGCGCGGATCCACTGGGCCATGGCGGTGAGCCCGCGCCCGGTGCCCGCCTCGTTGCCGAGCGACCACAGCACGACGGACGGGTGGTTCTTGTCGCGCTCGACCATGCGGGCGGCCCGGTCGAGCAGCGCGGGGGTCCAGCGTTCGTCGTCGACCGGGTTGTCGCGCCAGCCCTGCTCGACGAAGCCGTGGGTCTCCAGGTCGCACTCGTCGACGACCCACAGCCCGTACTCGTCGCAGAGCGAGAGGAAGGCCGGGTGCGGCGGGTAGTGGGAGGTGCGGACGGCGTTGATGTTGTGGGACTTCATCAACTCGACGTCGCGGCGCATGGTGTCGAGGTCGAGCGCGCGGCCGTGCTCGGGGTGCCACTCGTGCCGGTTGACGCCCTTGAACAGGACCGGCGTGCCATTGACCTTGATCAGCCCGTCCGACAGCTCGACCGTACGGAAGCCGATCCGCAGCGGCACCCGCTCGCCGGCCGTCGCGAGCTCGCCGTCGTACAGGCGCGGCGTCTCGGCCGTCCACGGCTCGACGGCGACGGTCACGGGCTCCCCGGTGGCGACGTCGACCCCCAGCTCGGGCACGGTGATCCGACCCGCCACGTCACTGTCGACGCGGAGTGTGCCGAGGCCGGTGGTGTGGTCGTACGAGGCGTGCGTGAAGAAGTCCCCGACGCCTCCGACGGGGCGGTGCAGGAGGGTCACGTCGCGGAAGATGCCGGGCAGCCACCACTGGTCCTGGTCCTCCAGGTAGGAGCCCGCCGACCACTGGTGCACGCGGACCGCGAGCACATTGCCGGTGGGGGCGAGGAGATGGCCGACCTCGAACTCGTGCGGCAGCCGGCTCCCCTTGAACTCACCCAGCTCGGTCCCGTTCAGCCACACCCTGGCGCAGGACTCGACCCCGTCGAAGCGGACCACGGCCGAACCGTCACCCGGCCAGTCCCCGGGCAGGTCGAAGACGCGCAGGTGATCCCCGGTGGGGTTCTCGTCGGGGACGCGCGGCGGATCGACGGGGAAGGGGTAGAGCACGTTCGTGTAGGCGGGCGCACCGAAGGCCCCGTCACCCTGCATCACCCAGTGCCCCGGGACCGTGACCTCGGCCCAGTCCGTGGAGTCGTAGCCGGGGGCGGCGAAGGACGCGTCGTGGGTGTCGGCGGACGGGGCCACCCGGAACCCCCACGTCCCGTTGAGCGACAGGGACTTCGCGGAGGACCGGGCGTACCAGGCGCGTGGTGGCAGGCTGCCGGTGCCGGGGGACGGGTCGGTTACGTAGGCGATGGACATGAGGTCTCCCTGATTAAGCCCCGCCGGCGATTGAGGCGCGGGGTCCGGGGCGGAGCCCCGAGGCGTCGACTCCGGTGCGCCCCACGAATCCCTCCAGCGCGAACGTCGCCGCGCCCAGACTCACCGGATCCGTAGGAACAGGCGAAAGAACGATCTCGGTCGCGGCGAACGGCCCCGCGAGCGAATGCCGGGCCACGGCCGACCGCACCTCGTCGAGCAGGGGCCCGCCCCACGCCCGCGCAACCCAGCTGCTGAGCACCACAACCTCGGGGTTGAGCAGATTGACCAGGTCACCGACCGCCGCACCGAGATACCGCGCGGTCTCCCGCACCACATCCAGCGCCTCGGCGGAGCCCTCCGCCGCGGCCCGCCCGACCGCCGAGACGGTCGCGGTCTGATCGTCCGGGTGCAGCAGCGACGAGCCGGGGCACAGCTCCCGCAAGGTGCGCATGATGCCCGGCGCCCCCACGTACGCCTCCACGCACCCCCGGTCCCCGCAGTGGCACGGCCGCCCGTCGAGCACGAGCGTGGTGTGTCCCCACTCGCCGGCGCTGTTGGTGACACCCCGGTGCAGCGCCCCGCCGAGCGCGAGCCCCGCGCCGACACCGGTGCCGAGGTTGACGACGACCGCGTCGTCCCGCCCGCGCGCCGCCCCGAACCACAGCTCGGCGACGGTGGAGGCGCGCAGCGGATTGTCCAGGTACAGGGGGACGTCGAGGTGCCGGGCGAGCAGTTCGCGCAGCGGCACCGCGCCGTGCCAGCCCCAGTTCGGGGCGAACACGCTGATGCCGCCCTGCCGGTCGACGAGCCCCGGCATGCAGACTCCGGCGCCGAGCACGGGCCCGCCGGTGGCGGCGTCGAGCACGGACCGGACCGCGTCGGCGATCACGGCGGCCACGCGCTCGGGCTCGTGCGCCCCCGGCCGCAGTTCGCGGTCGGCGCGGGCGGTGACCCGCAGGTTCAGGTCGAACAACTCGGCGTGCACATACGTCTCCGCGACGTCCACGCCGACGAGCGAACCGTGCCCCGCGTCCACGGAGACGAGGCCGCGCGGCCGCCCGCCCGCCGAGTCCACGAAGCCGTCCGCGACCAGGATGCCCAGGTCGAGCAGCTCCCCGACGAGGGTGGCGACGGTCGCCGAGCTGAGGCCCGTCTCCGCGGCCAGCTCCGGCCGGGAGACGGCGGATCGGCCGAGGCAGTGGCGCAGCACCTCGTACCGGTTCGCCGTCCGTATGTCGCGAGACGTGCGCTTCATGACGTCAGGCTAGGAGCGCCGGACGGGCTTCTGCAAGGGGTTGGAGAAAGGGCTTTCAAAAGCCCGGTCACGCACCTCGCGGCAGCAGCCCCCGCACGAACGCGTTGCTGAACTTCCCCTCCGGGTCGAGCCGTTCGGCCAGCGCCACGAAGTCCGCCGCCCGCGGATACCGTTCGGCGACCCGCGCCGGATCCGCGGTGAACACCTTCCCCCAGTGCGGTCGCGGCCCGAACTCCCGCAGCCGGTCCTCCACCAGCGAGACGACCGGCAGCGCCCGCTCCGCGTCCGCCACCCACGTGAAGTGGAACGCGACCGTGTCCCGGCCGTACGCGGGGCTGAGCCACTGCGTGTCCGCGGCGACCGTGCGCACCTCGCAGACCTGCACCACCGGGGCGATCCGCTCGCGCACCGCGTCGAGGGAGGTCAGCGCGGCGACGGCGTGCTCGCGCGGCAGCAGGTACTCCGACTGCAACTCGTCGCCGTTGCTGGGCGTGAACTCGGCACGGAAGTGCGGCAGCCGCTCGTGCCAGGGCCCCGGCACCCCGAACTGCTCGGTGCAGTGCACGGCGGACATCCCCGGCACCGGATGCTGCGCCTCGACGGCGGACCCGGCCCACGGGAACTCCAGCGCGTCCGGCATCCGCCGCTTCACCCACACCTGGTCGAAGCGCGGCCCGCGCCAGCCGGTGAACAGGCTGACGCTGTACGCGGCGGCCGACACGGCATCGAAGTCGAGCCCCTGGAAGGGAAGTTCACGGAACACGTACTGTGCGACATCGAAGGACGGCTCCACGTCCAGCGTCAGCGACAGCACCACGCCGAGCGCGCCCAGCGAGACGACCGCCCCCTCGAAACCGGCGTCCCCGCGCGCGAGCGTGACCAGCTCCCCGTCCCCGGTCAGGATCTCCACGGCCCGTACCGCCTCGGCCAGCGACCGGTTGCCGTTGCCCGAGCCGTGCGTGCCGGTGGCCACCGAACCGGCGACGGAGATGTGCGGCAGGGAGGCCATGTTCGGCAGCGCGAGCCCGTGCGTGTGCAGGGCCGCGGCCAGCTCGGCGTAGCGCACGCCGCCGCCGACCCGCACGGTGCGCTCCGCGGTGTCGACGTCGATCCGGTGCGGCAGGTCCGCGAGCGACACGAGCGCGCCGCCGCGCCCCGCGTCCACATCGGCGATCCGGTTGAACGAATGGCCACTGCCGAGCACCCGTATGTGCTCGCTCTTGGCGACGACCGCACGCAACTCGTCGACGGTGACCGGCCGGTGCAACCGGTCGGCGGAAAAGGTGATGTTGCGAGCCCAGTTGGTGACAGCCGACACGGCACGCCTCTCTTCGAGAACAGACTGCTCTTGGGGAACGGACTGTCGAGAATTTGACCACGGACCATCAAGCCCCTGCGGCGATCGAGCAGCGGGGCCCGGGGCAGAGCCCCGCGACCGCGACATCACGCCCACCTCATGAACGCCCGGCACCCCCACGGGAGTACCGTGCCTGCGCATGACGTACACCGACGACCACCGCGCCACCCACCGGCAACCGCGACAGCACCCCCGCGCCGACCTGGAGGCGATCCTCGACGCGGGCTTCGTGTGCCATCTCGGTGTCATGGTCGACGGCGCGCCCGTCGTCGTACCGACCGTCTACGGGCGTGACGAGTGGTCGCTGTACGTGCACGGCTCCGTGGCCGGCCGCAGCCTCGTGGCCGACCCGGAGGCGGCGGTGTGCGTGACGGTGACCCACGTCGACGGCCTCGTCCTCGCCCGCTCCGTCTTCGAGCACGGCGTGAACTACCGCAGCGCCATGGTGCACGGCGTGCCGCGCGTGATCACCGACGAGGCCGAGAAGCTGGAGGGCCTGCGCCGCCTCACGGAGCACGCGACCCCCGGCCAGTGGACGTACGCGCGGCAGCCGAACCGCGAGGAGCTCGCCGCCAGCACGCTCCTCGCGCTCTCCCTCGAAGAGGCCTCGGTGCAGATCCGGTCCGGCGCGCCCGACGACGGGGAATCGGCCGACGCGGAGCTCGGCCTGTGGGCCGGGACCCTGCCGCTGAACGCCCGCTGGGGCGCTCCCACGGCCGATCCGCTGCTGCCCGTCGGCATCACCGCGCCCGCCCACATCGTGGCCCGAGCGGGGACCCGGCACGGCTGACCGGCGGCCGGGGCGTACCGTGAGGAGTCGAGAAACCGTAGAAAACGCTGCACAGCAGAGGGTCGAGGAGTAACGGGATGCAGAGCCGTACGGCGCTGGTAGAGGACCTGATGGAGCGCTTCCCGCACGTTCCGAAGGAAGCGGTCTTCAAGGAGGACCTGCTGCGCGGCGGCGTCGCCTTCGACGCGTCGGCGCTGAGTGACAACGAGGACGGCGAGGTCAAGCCGAAGTCGTACTTCATCTTCTCCTTCGACCACGGCACCCTGCCCGAGCTGGGCGAGGCCGCGCTGCGCCGCCCGCCGGAGGAGATCGTCCTCACCGGCGGCCCCTACGACCTGCGCCGCACGGTCGTCTCGGTCCGCGTGAACCCGAAGTCGCCGTACCGCGTGGCGGCGAACGAGGACGGCATGCTCGGCCTGTACCTCGACGGCAAGCGCATCTCCGACGTGGGCGTGCCGCCGATGCCGGAGTACTACCGGCACAAGCTCTCCAACGGGAAGTCGGTCATGGAGGTGGCGCCCACGATCCAGTGGGGCTACCTGATCTACCTGACCGCGTTCCGGGTCTGCCAGTACTTCGGCGCCAAGGAGGAGTGCCAGTACTGCGACATCAACCACAACTGGCGCCAGCACAAGGCGGCCGGCCGTCCGTACACGGGCGTGAAGGACGTCGACGAGGTCCTCGAGGCCCTCGAGATCATCAACAAGTACGACACCGGGAAGACGTCGACCGCGTACACGCTCACCGGCGGCGCGATCACCTCGAAGGTCCAGGGTCTGGACGAGGCGGACTTCTACGGCCGGTACGCCAAGGCCATCGAGGAGTACTTCCCGGACCGCTGGATCGGCAAGGTCGTCGCCCAGGCGCTGCCCAAGGACGATGTGCAGCGCTTCAAGGACTACGGCGTGCAGATCTACCACCCCAACTTCGAGGTGTGGGACGAGTACCTGTTCAAGATGTACTGCCCCGGCAAGGAGCGCTACGTCGGCCGCGACGAGTGGCACAAGCGGATCCTCGACTCGCGCGAGGTCTTCGGCGCGCGCAACGTGATCCCGAACTTCGTGGCGGGCGTCGAGATGGCCGAGCCGTTCGGCTTCAAGACGGTCGACGAGGCCATCGCCTCCACCACCGAGGGCCTGAACTTCTTCATGTCGAACGGCATCACGCCGCGCTTCACCACGTGGTGCCCGGAGCCGACGACGCCGCTCGGCAAGGAGAACCCGAACGGCGCGCCGCTGGAGTACCACATCCGGCTGCTCGACGCGTACCGCAACGCCATGGACGAGCACGGGCTCTCCTCGCCCCCCGGATACGGTCCGGCGGGCGCGGGCCGGGCCGTGTTCTCTGTCAGCTCGTTCATGGACAGCCTCGCGCCCAACGAAGAGGCCTTGGAGTTCTGAGCTACGCGGCCGCCTGCTCGCCGGACGCCTCGGCGTCGGCGGGCAGCGGCTGCGGCGCGTCGATCAGCCGCCGCAGCAGGTCGGTCCTGCTCGCGGGCGCGGCGTCCGCGAGCAGCGCGGCCAGGACGGCGATCCGGGTCTGGCCCGCGCGCAGCGTGCCGCTGAGCACGGCCCCCGCGGCGACCAGGTCCACGGCGCCGCCGCCCGTGTAGATCTCGGCCAGCGGGCCCGCGGATACGCGCGTAGAAACGGCGACGAGGACTCCGCGGCGTACGGCTGAGGACACCGCGTCGACCAGCTCGGGCGTCGCGTTCCCCGCGCCCGTGGCGACGAGCACGATGCCGCGCGCGCCCGCCGCGACGGCGGCCTCGAAGAGCGTGGCGTCGGCGTCGCTGTGGTGCATGACGATGTCGACGCGCGGTATCGCCGTGCCGGGCTGCGGCTGAGGCAGCGGGGCCGGGCGGCTCGGCTTGTGGCGCACGTCGACGCGGCCGAAGCCGAGGCGGCCGAGCGGTCCCGCGGACGGGTCGGCGAAGGCGTCGGCCGCGAGGGTCTGCGTCTTCACGGTGCCGCGGGCCGCGTGCACCTTCCCGTCGAAGGCGACGAGCACGCCCATGTCCCGGACGTTCCCGGCGACCTGCAAGGCGTCGTACATGTTCCCCGGGCCGTCGCCCTCGGCCTGGCCGAGCGGCTTCTGGGCGCCGGTGAAGACGACCGGGCGCGGGTCGTCGTGGTGCAGGTCGAGCAGGAACGCGGACTCCTCCAGGGTGTCCGTGCCGTGCGTGACCACGATGCCGTCGACGGCCGGGTCGGCGAGCACCTCGCGCACCGTGCGCAGCAGCGTCAGCTGGAGCTCCGTCGTCATCCGCGAGCTGTTCACGTTGAACAGGTCGACGACGTCCACCTCGACCCCCTCCGGCAGCGCGGCCGTCGCCAGCACGGTGTCGCCGCCCGCGTCGGCGGCGTAACCGGTGCCCTGCCAGCGGCTGGCGATGGTGCCTCCGGTGCTGATGAGGGTGATGCGTGCCATGTGACCTGCCTCGCCAAGAGTCGGTGCCCCCGCGCGCGCGTGGAGAGCGTATGTTCGATCTACAGCAAGGATAAATCGTGATCTGCGCAATCGGATTGCGAATCCTGGCCGACGATCGCGCAAGGCGTGGTGCATGATTGCGCCATGGACCGGATCGATCTGCATATCTTGCGCGAGCTCCAGGAGGACGGCCGCCTGAGCAATCAGGACCTGGCCGCACGCGTCGGCCTCAGCCCGTCCCCGTGCATGCGCCGCGTGCGGCAGCTGGAGAAGGACGGCGTCATCCAGGGCTATCGCGCGATCGTCGACCCGGAGGCCGTCGGCCGCGGCTTCGAGGTCCTCGTCTCCATCGAGGTGCGCCGCGACCGCGCCTCCGTCGAGGCATTCGAGCACGCGCTCCAGGACATCCCCGACGTCATCGAGGCCTACCGCCTCTTCGGCAGCCCCGGCTGCATGCTGCGCATCGCGGTCGCCGACCTCGCCGCGTACGAACGCCTGTGGATCGAGCGGCTCACCGCGCTCGACGGGGTCACCGAGGTGAACTCGCAGATCATCATGAAGCGCATCAAGGAACCGAAGGGACTGCCGGTGTAGCCGACAGCCCCTCCGCGCCTACTGCTCCCGCAGGTTCAGCACCAGCTCGCGCGGCAGCCCGTGCGTGTCGTGCAGATAGTGCAGGTCCTCCTCGGTCAGCGAGCCCTGGAACCGCGGCCTCGACAGCAGCTTCCTGCCGCGCTCCAGGAGCCGGTCGAAGCTCAGCTCCTCGTCGAGCAGCACCTGGCGCACGGACGACGGGTCGACGTCCTGGCGGAAGTGCTCCAGCGTGTGCCGGACCAGCTCGACCGGCAGGTCCCCGAGCGTGTGGGTCGGGTTCTCGCGGCGCAGCACGGTCAGCACCCGCCGGATCAGCCGGCGCAGCACGTAACCGCGCCCGGTGTTCGACGGCCGCACGCCGTCGCCGACGACCACGACGGACGAGCGCAGATGGTCGCTCACCACCCGGAACGACGGCTCGTCCAGCGGCCACAGGCCCGGAAGGAGCCGCCGCCACGGATCGAAGACGTCGCACTCGAAGACGGACGAGCGCCCCTGGAGCAGCGAGGACAGCCGCTCCAGGCCGAGCCCCGTGTCGACGTTGCGCTGGGGGAGCGGCACCAAGGAGCCGTCGTCGAGGCGCCGGTAACGCATCGTCACGTGGTTCCACACCTCCACCCAGCGTTCGTCCTTGGTCGGGCTCGACTCCGGCGGGGTGTCACCGGTCCACAGGAAGATCTCCGAGTCCGGGCCGCACGGGCCGGTCGGCCCGTTGTCCCACCAGTTGTCCTCGACGGTCTCCTCGACCGGCACCCCGCGCCGCTCCCACACCTCCCGGGAACCGGTGTCGGGGCCCACCTGTCCGTCGCCGCCGAACACGGTCACATACAGCATCCGGGGATCGATGCCGAAGCCCTCGGTGAGCAGCTCGTACCCCCACTCCAGGCTCCGCGGCCCCTCGTAGTCGCCGAGCGACCAGGTGCCGAGCATCTCGAAGACCGTCAGATGCGTGGGGTCGCCGACCTCCTCCAGGTCCGTGGTCCGCAGGCATCGCTGTACGTTGACGAGCCGTCGGCCGAGCGGATGGGGGCGGCCCTCCAGGTACGGGGTGAGCGGGTGCATCCCGGAGGTGGTGAACAGGACCGGGTCGCCGGGCGGCGGCAGCAGCGTCGAACCGGTGACGCGGCGGTGGCCGCGGTCCTCGTAGAACTCGGTGAACGTGCGGACGACGTCGTCGGTGCGCATGGGGTGACTCCTTCGCGTGATGCGGGCGAAAGGCACCGGAAGCGGCCGGGCGGAACGTACTGCGACAACGAAAACACCGGCGGCCGTTTCCGGTCGCCGGTGGAAAGGTGAATACGTCAGGCGGCGGCAACCGGCGAGCTGGTCGCTCGCGCGGTCGCGGTGGTCGGGCGGTGCCCCATGACGTTCATGAGGCCGAGGGTAACGCGGCCCGGCCCGCAGGGGCCAGGCAATTTCCGGGGCCCGGTCAGTAGCGGCGCACCGCGCCCCGCGCCACCGAGGACAGCAGGGAACCGATGGCGATGCCGATCACGAGGTACACCCCGGCGGTGCCGAGCTTCGCCTGCCACGTCAGCCCCGTCGTGAACGGGAGCAGCACCATGACCGCCGTCGCGAGGCCGATGATCCAGGCGAAGAAGCGCTCGGGCCGCGGGGTCGCCACGATCAGCAGGTGCAGGAGGACGGTCGCGCAGAGGGCCGCCACCGCGGCGCCGCCCGCGAGCGCGCCCGTGGTCGCGTTGCCCATCAGGCCGTCGCCCTCCGGCGCGAACACGGGGACGTCGAGCACGCCCCGTACGAGGAGGAGCGCGACCACGGCCGTGAGCGCGGCGATCACGGCGGTCATCAGCCCGCCCGCCCACAGCTTTCCGGCGTCGAGGCGGGGCTGTGGCCGCGGCTGTGGCTCGGGCGCGTAGCCGGGTTCGGCCTGGCCGTACGACTGGCCGTAGGACTGGCCGTAGGACTGGCCATAGGACTGGTGCCCGTAGGGCGAGTTCTGTGGATCCACGATGAGGCTTTCCGGTCGAGTTCCGGGTACGGCGGATGTCCGGTGCAGTCTTGCTCGCCGTACTCGTCCCCGCATTTCGGGCGAACCATCCGGGGCACGCCGGTGCCCTCGCCGTTCACCCGCCTGGCGCCGTCCGCTCGCCCGGCGGCGGCGCAGCGGTTCCCCTGGCATTCACACCGCGCGCGCTCGCGCGTCGACAAGGAGGCAACGGTGGCGGAGGACACGGTGCCCATGGGCCCCGCCGAACAGGCCGAACTCGCGCGGCTGCGAGGCCGGGTGGCCGAGCTGGAGGCCGAGCGCGGGGGCGGGCGGCGGCGCCACCGGGGGCGGTCGTTCCTCGCCGTCGTACTCATCGTGATCGGCTGTGTCCTCGCGCCGCTCGGCATCGTCGCGTCCTGGGCGGCGGACCAGGTGGGCGACACCGACCGCTATGTCGACACCATCGGCCCGCTGGCCTCGGACCCCGACATCCAGAAGGCCGTCGCGAACCGCGCCACGAACGCGATCATGCAGCGGATCGACCTCCAGTCCCTGCTCTCCGAGGTGCCCACCGACGACCGGCCGCTCGTGGAGAAGTCCCTGGGCAAGCTGGGCGACTCCCTCGAAGACGCGGTCCGCAGCTTCGTCCAGGACAAGGCGCAGGGCGTCGTCGCCTCCGACGCCTTCGAGAACATCTGGAAGCAGACCAACCGCACGGCCCACGGCGCCCTCGACAAGGCGCTGACCGGCAGCGGCGGCGGGGCGGTCAAGCTGGAGGGCGGCGACACCGTCACCCTCGACCTCGGCCCCGTCGTCGAACAGGTCAAGCAGCGCCTCGTCGACTCCGGCCTCACCGTCGCCGCGAAGATCCCCGAGGTCCACACCGACCTCACGCTCGTCACGAACGACAACATCGGCAAGGCCAAGACGTACATGCGGCTGTTGCAGGTGATGGGCAACTGGCTGCCGCTCCTCGCCCTCGTCCTCGTCGCAGCGGGTGTGCTGGTCTCCGTACGCCGCCGCAGGTCGCTCGTGGCCGCCGCGCTCGCGGTCGCCGTGAGCTGCGGGCTGCTCGGCATCGGGCTGCGCGTCTTCCGCGTGATCTACCTCGACCGGCTGCCCGCGAACGTCTCGCAGGGCGCGGCGGCAGCGGTCTACGACACGATGACGCACTTCCTGTTCACCATGGTCCGGATGGTCGTCGCGCTCGGTGTGGTCGTCGCGCTCGGCGCGTGGCTCACCGGGCGCGGGAAGCGGGCGGGCGTGGTGCGCGGGCTGTGGGTCTCCGGCATCGACGGCGCGCGGCTCGCCGCGGACCGGGCCGGATTCCGCACCGGTCCGGTCGGCCCGTTCGTGCGCCGCCACCGGACGTGGCTCGTCTGGATCCTTGTCGTGGGCGCGCTCCTCGTCTACCTGTTGTGGTCGTACCCGACCGGGTGGGTCGTCGTCGGGATCGCCCTGTGCCTGCTGTTCCTGCTGGCGGTGGTGGAGTTCCTGGCGGCGGAGGGGGGTGGGGACGACGTGGCGGACGCGCCGGTCGGGACCCCGCCCACGCCGACCGCGCTCTGAGGCGGGAGCAGGGGATGGTGAGGGTGATGGGAAAGGTCGACGCGGCCACGGTCGGCCGCATGACGGACGCCCTGTTCATCGAGCGCTCGTGGAAGAGCCCGAGCTCGACCCGGTTCTGGGGTCTGCTCGTGCTGGCGGCGGTGATCGCGAGCGCGGGCGTGGTCGGCGACTCGACGGCCACGGTCATCGGCGCGATGATCGTCGCCCCGCTGATGACGCCGATCCTCGGCAGCGCGCTCGCGCTGGTCCTCGCGGACCGCTCCCTGGTCGTCCGGTGTGTGCTGCTCGTCCTCGGCGGGGCGCTCGCGGTCGTGGCGATCGGGATGCTGCTGGGGTGGATCGCGGCGCCGCCCGACGACTTCGCGTCCAACTCGCAGGTGTCGTCCAGGATCAGCCCGCGCCTCATCGATCTGCTCGCGGCGCTCGCCACGGGCACGGTGGGCGCGTTCGCGCTGGTCCGCGCGGACATCTCCGACACGTTGCCGGGCGTCGCGATCGCCATCTCGCTGGTGCCGCCGCTGGCCGTCACGGGGCTGCTGATCACCGTGGGCCGCTTCCACGACGCGAGCGAGTCCGCGCTCCTGTTCGCCACGAACGTCGCCGCGATCGTGGCGACCGGGACCGTCGTGTTCCTCGTGTACGGGATCCGGGGCGCGGCCCGGGAATCCGCGCGGTACGTGGGGGAGTTCCACGGCCGCACGCTGGTGGCGGTGGTCGGGGTCCTGGTGCTGATCGCGGTGCCGCTCACCACGGGGACGGTGTCGGTGTGGCGGGACCGGGTCCTCGCGGCGGACGCGCGGCCGGTCGCGGAGGGGTGGGCGGGGGCGGGGAAGTGGCAGATCGCGTCCGTGGAGGCGCGCCAAGGCGTGGTGGTGATCGGCGTCCTCGGCCTGCCGCCCCAGCCGGCCCCCACGGCGCTGCGCACCGCACTCGACGAACACGGCATGTCCGACGCGGACCTGGAGCTCCACCTGGTGGGCGGCCGCACGCACTGGTGCGCGGCGGGCGGCACGACCTGCGAGGTGCGGGGTACGGGCGGTTGACGCCGGGATCCCTGTCACGCGGCGCCGGGGGCCACCGTGCCGTGGCGGGGCCCCGCCGTCCTGATCGCGCGGCATCGGGGTTCACCGTGCCGTGGCCGGACCCCGTCGCCCTGATCGCGCGGCACCGGGGGCCGGGGCTCTTGCCGGGGTCGGCGCCCGTTGCCATGGTTGCGCGGCACCGTGCGCCGCCTTGCCCACCCTGCCGCCCAAGGCGGCAGATTGCCCAAGTCGGTAGCGGCCGACCGCCAGGGGCGGGGAGCCGTGGTGGTGGAGGTTGGCCTAGGCGGTAGCGGCCGACCGCCAGGGGTGGGGAGCCGTCGTGGCGGAGGTTGGCCAAGGCGGTGGCGGCCGTCCGTCAGGGGTGGGGAGCCGTGGTGGTGGAGGTTGGCCAAGGCGGTGGCGGCCGTCCGCCAGGGGTGGGGAGCCGTCGTGGCGGGTGGGCAATTCAAGCCCCTGCGGCGATTGAGCAGCGGGGGCCGGGGCGGAGCCCCGAGGCCGTAACGCCGGTGCGGCGGAATCAGCCCCGCCGGCGATTGAGGCGCGGGGCCGCGGAGGTCAGGCGGGGAGCCGGGACAGGATCGCCGCGAAGTCCGCCGCAGGCGGGATCGTGCCGAAGGCGAGGCCACGGTCCCCGGCCAGGCGGGTCGCGCAGAACGCGTCGGCCACCGCGGTCGGTGCGTGGCGGACCAGGAGAGAGGCCTGGAGGACGAGTGCCGCCCGTTCGATCAACCGACGCGCACGAAGCTGCGCGTCCTCGGGCGAGGCCAGCTCGCCCTGAAGCTCACGCCACGCCACATCAAGCCGCGCATCCGCCCCGGACGCCGCCTCGACCTCCGCCCGGAACGCCTCCAGCGACTCCGGCTCACGGGTCAACGCCCGCAACATGTCGAGGGCGTTGACGTTCCCGGACCCCTCCCAGATCCCGTTGAGCGGCGCCTCCCGGTACAGCCGCGGCATGCCTGACGCCTCGTCATAACCGTTGCCCCCCAGGCATTCCAGCGCCTCCGCGACCGCGACCGGCTGCCGCTTGCACACCCAGTACTTGCCCACCGCCGTGGCCAGTCGCAGAAACGCCCGCTCACCCGCGTCCCCGCGCTGCGCGCGGTCCGCCGCCCCCGCGAGCCGAAGCCCGAGCGTCGTCGCGGCCTCCGACTCCAGGGCCAGGTCCGTGAGGACGTTGCGCATCAGCGGCTGGTCGATCAGCTTCGCGCCGAACACCGAACGGTGCCGGGAGTGGTGCGCCGCCTGCGCGAGCGACTCGCGGACGTGCGCCGCCGAGCCGAGGACGCAGTCGAGCCGCGTCATCGTCACCATGTCGATGATGGTGCGCACCCCCTTGCCCTCGTCACCGACGAGCCACGCCACCGTGTCGTCGAACTCCGGCTCGCTGGACGCGTTCGAACGGTTCCCGAGCTTGTCCTTCAACCGCTGGATACGGAACGTGTTGCGGCTGCCGTCCGGCAGCACCCGCGGCACGAGGAAACACGAAAGACCGCCCGGCGCCTGGGCCAGGACCAGGAACACGTCGTTCATGGGCGCCGACGTGAACCACTTGTGGCCGCGCAGGCGCCATGTGCCGTCCGGCTGCTCGACCGCGGCCGTCGTGTTCGCGCGCACGTCCGTGCCGCCCTGCTTCTCCGTCATGCCCATCCCGGCGAGCAGTCCGCGCTTGCCGGCGAGGGCGCGGAGCCCGGGGTCGTACACGGTGCTGGTGAGCAACGGCTCGTAGACCTTGGCGAGTTCGGGCGCGCGGCGCAGCGCGGGCACCACCGCGTACGTCATGGAGACCGGGCACATGTGCCCCTGCTCCAGCATCGTGGCGAGCATGAACGTGCCGGCCCGCGCCACGTGTGCGCCCGGCCGCTCGTCCGCCCACGCCGAACCCGCCGCGCCCGCCGCCACCGTCGCGCGCATCAGCGAGTGGTACGAGGGGTGGAAGTCGACCTCGTCGACGCGGTTGCCGTAGCGGTCGTGGGTGCGCAGCTCGGGCTCGTGCCGGTTGGCCTGGTCGGCCCAGAGCCGGGCCTCCTCGCTGCCGACGTAGTGGCCGAAGCGGTGCAGCTCGTCGATGTGCCACTCGGCGCCCTCGCGGCGGACGCCCTCCAGGAGGACCGGGTCGTCGGCCGCGTCGTGCCCGGTCAACGGCGGTGCCTGGTTGGTGACTTCGTGTGTCACCGAGGGGTTCGAGTGCATCAGGGGCTCCTCCCATGAGTACGGGTCAGGCAGTGGCCGGCGCGCCCGCGCAGCGCAGCGCCATGGCGGTGAGTTCGGCGATCAGCTCGCCGCCGCCCGCCTCGTCGTGGGCGGCGAGCGGGTCGGCGAGCACCTCGCCGATCGCGCCGGTGAGCGCGGCCGCGGTGATCCCGCCGTTCTGTTCCGGCAGCAGGCCCGCCGCCATGCCCTCGTGCACGACCTCGGCGAACAGGGTGTGGTAGCGGCGCCGGTAGTCGATGCGCTCGGCGCCGACCTTGGGGTCGGCGGGGGCGACGAGCAGGGCGTGCGCGAGGCCGCGGTTCTCCAGGGCGCGCCGGGCGAACACCTCGACGCCGCGACGCAGCCGCAGCACCGGGTCGCCGTCGCCGTGCAGCACCTCGCCGATCACCGTCACCTCCCGCGCCGCCGCGCGCCGGAACACCTCGACCGCGAGCGCCGCCTTCGACGGAAAGTGCTGGTAGACCGAGCCCGCCGCGATCCCGGCCGCGTCGGCGACCGCCGTCACGGACGCCTGCGCCCAGCCCACCTCGGCGACGACGGAGGTGGCGCAGGCGACGAGGTGCTCGCGCGCCGCTTCGAGGCGGCGGATTTCGGCGGGGGTCTTGCGGTAGGCCATGCAAGCAGTGAACCATCATTCAGAGTTTCCCGCCATGGTCGGTCCGCACCGGCACGGCACTCGTCAGGAGCCGGCCAGGCTCTCGTCAGGAGAACGTGATGCACCTCAGTGCCCTGCTGGACAGCGCGGTTCGCTCGGGCAGTACCAAGGAAGCCGTCGTATACCGCGAACAGCGGTGGAGCTACCGGGAGTTCGGTGCCGCCGCGCGGCGTGCCGCCACCGTGCTGAACGAGGCCGGTCTGGGTCCCGGCGACCGGCTGGCCGTGATGACGTACAACACCCCGGCCTTCCTCTTCGCCGCCTTCGGCGCCTGGTACCTGGGCGCGACCCTCGTGCCCGTCAACCACAAGTCGCAGACGGCCGAGGTGGCGCGCCAGCTGGAGCACTGCGGGGCGCGCGTCGCCCTCGTCGACGCGGAGATCGGCGAGCGGGCGACCGCCGCGGGCGGGAGCGTGCGGTGGCTGATCAGCCACCCGGACACCCCGGCGGGCGCGTTGCCGCCCGGCTCCTTCGAGGCGCTGCTCGCCGCCGCCGGGCCGTGGACCGGCGAGGACCGCCCGGACGGCGACGTGGCGGAGATCCTCTACACGTCCGGCACCTCGGGCGCGCCCAAGGGCTGCGTCCACTCGCACCGCACCGCCGCCCTGACCGCCGCGTACTCCGCCGCGACGATGTCGTTGCGCGGCGACGAACGCTTCCTGGTCTGCATGCCGATCTGGCACGCGGCGCCGCTCAACAACATGACGCTCGGCACCCTGTTCGCGGGCGGCACGGTGGTGTTGCAGCGCGAGTACGAGCCGCGCGGCATGCTGGAGACGATCCAGCGCGAGCGCGTCACGGCCCTCTTCGGCGCGCCCATCGCGCTCATCGCCCCGACGCAGGTGGTCCCGGACCACGCCGACTACGACGTGTCGTCCGTCCGCGTCTGGCTCTACGGCGCGGGCCCGCTCGACGCGGACACGGTGCGCCGCCTGATGAAGGCGTACGGCACCGAGAACTTCCAGCAGGTGTACGGGATGAGCGAGACCGGGCCCGCGGGTGCCTCGCTCACCGCGGCCGAGCACGCGGACAAGGCGGGCGCGATCGGGCGCGGCGGCATGCCGGGCGTGGACCTGCGCGTCGTACGCCCCGACGGGAGCGACGCCGGGGCGGGGGAGAGCGGCGAGATCTGGCTGCGCACCGACACCCGGATGCTCGGCTACCTGGACGACGAGGCGGCCACCGCCGAGGTGTTCGCCGGTGACTGGTACCGCAGCGGTGACCTGGGCCGGATCGACGAGGACGGCTATGTCACGCTCGTCGACCGGATGAAGGACGTGATCATCACCGGCGGTGAGAACGTCGCGTCGCAGGAGGTCGAGGGCACGCTGCGGGGCCACCCCGACGTGCTCGACGTCGCCGTCGTCGGCCGCCCGCACCCGCAGTGGGGCGAGACGGTGGTCGCCTTCGTCGTGCCGCGCGAGGGCGCGGGGCTCGACCTGCCCGGGATGCGCGAGTGGCTGGAGGAGCGGATCGCCCGCTACAAGGTGCCCCGCGAGCTGATCCTGCGCGCGGAACTGCCGCGTACGCCCTCCGGCAAGATCACCAAGCATGTGCTGCGGGCCGAACTGACCTGACGGGCCCCGCTGTAGGGTCTCGGCATGGCCGATGAGCAGGTACAGCAAGCGCGCAGGGGGCCGGGCCGGCCGCGCCAGGAACACGTCACCGGGGCCGTGCTCGAAGCCGTCGTGGAGCTGGTGGCGGAGGAGGGCATGGGCGCCCTGACCATGGACGCCGTGGCGACCCGCGCGGGCGTGAGCAAACCGGCCATGTACCGGCGCTGGCCCACCAAGCAGGACCTGATCATCGCCGCCGCCGAGTCCCGCGTCGGGGCGCTGACGGTGCCCGACATGGGCGACTTCCGGGCCGAACTGCGCGCGGTCCTCATGGAGCGGGTGCGCGCCTACCGGCAGCCCGGCGTCGGCCGGCTGCTCGCCGGTGTCATCAGCGCGGCGGCGGAGGTGGGCGCGGGGCGCGAGGCCTTCCAGGCGTACGTGACGCGGGTGACGAGCGAGACCCGGCACGTGCTGGAGCGCGGCATCGAGCGCGGCGACGTGCGCCCCGACGTCCCGATCGTCGATGTCACGACCCTCATCGCGTCCTCGCTGATCTTCCGGATGGTCGCCGAGCAGCGGACGCCGGACAAGGAGCTGGTCGACTCCGTGGTGGAGCTGATCGGCAGGGCGGTCGACGTCCGCCCGTGAGGGGCGTGACCACCCGCCGACCCTCGTTCATCTCCCGTACGCGCCGGGCACGTTGATGCCCGGCGCGGCTTTCGTGCTGCCCGGGAGGCGACCCGCGACCCCCGCGGAACTTTCCTGAAATCCATCACTCCAGACCCCTTGCCCCGCCGCACATCAATATCGATACTGCCGGTTACGTAATAACGTTCGCTGTTGGGAGGACCCCCCATGCACGACGTCGCGACGGTCCCCGTCGAGAACCCCGAGCCGATCCTGGACAAGCCCCTGATGCGCTACGGGCGCCGAGTCCTCGACCGGCTCGCGCCGGGCGCGGAGCAGGTGGCCTACAAGCTCTTCGAGGTCGACCCGCTCACCCCGCACTTCGGGGCCGTGCTCAGCGGCGTCGATCTGACGAAGCCGATCACCGAGGAGCTCGCCGACGAGCTGCGCGCGGCGCTCCTGGAGTGGAAGGTGATCTTCTTCCGGGGGCAGGCCGGCTTCACCCCGGAGAACCACCTCGCGCTCTCGGCCGTCTGGGGCGAGCCGGAGCCCAACCCGTTCTTCCCGAAGACCGGGACCGTGGGCCTGTCCCGGCTCGCCAAGGACGCCAAGGCCGCGGGCAACAAGAACATCTGGCACAGCGACCACTCCTTCATGGTCAACCCCTCGCTCGGCGCCGTGCTCCGCGCCGTCGAGGTGCCCGCCGCGGGCGGCGACACCATGTGGTGCGACATGGGCGCCGCCTACGACAACCTCCCCGACGACCTCAAGGAGCGGATCGAGAGCCTCACCGCGGTCCACGACTGGGAGGCCAGCTGGGGCGCGCTCATGAACGACGAGCAGAAGGCCGCCTTCCGCGCCGACTGGCCGCAGGTCGAGCACCCCGTCGTGGTGCGCCACCCGCGCAGCGGCCGCAGGACGCTGTACGTGAACGAACCGTTCACCCGGTACATCAAGGGCCTGTCCGAGGAGGAGAACCGCGAGCTCCTCGACATCCTCGTGCTCCAGGCACGCATCCCCGAGTTCCAGATCCGCTTCCACTGGGAGCCGGACTCGATCGCGATCTGGGACAACATCGCCGTCCAGCACTACGCGGTCAACGACTACTTCCCGGCCAAGCGCGTCATGGAGCGCATCGCCATCGCCGGAGTGCCGCTCTCCTGAGCCGGTTCCGGCTCGCACCGCCCGCCGGCTGTGGTGCGGGCCGGTCCACCCAACGCCCCTGCCCTTTCCTCCTGGAGGCCCCATGACCGCGGCACCGACCCTGCCCCAGCAGCCCGCTGGGGACGTCGAGGTCCCCCGTGGCAGCACTGCCCGCGCATGGACGGTGACCGCGCTCCTCGTGGTCTTCATGATGGTCAACTTCGCGGACAAGTCCGTGCTCGGCCTCGCCGCCGACGAGATCCGCGCCGATCTGCACTTGAGCGCCACTCAGTTCGGGCTCGCGAACAGCGCGTTCTTCCTGCTCTTCTCCGTCGCCGCGATCGTCGTGGGGATGGCGGCGGACCGGGTGTCGCCGAAGCTGCTGCTCCTGGTGATGGCCGTGCTCTGGTCGGTGGCGCAGGTGCCCGCGGCCATCGGCGGGGGCCTTGCCGTGCTCATCGGCTCGCGGATCTTCCTCGGCGCCGCGGAGGGCCCGGCGTTCCCCGTCGCCCAGCAGGCCACGCTCTCCTGGTTCCCCAACGACAAGCGGAACCTGCCCGGCGCGCTGATCACCATCGGCATCACGCTCGGCGTGATCATCTCCGCGCCGGGCCTGTCCTGGGTGATCCAGCACCACGGTTGGCGCTCGGCCCTGTGGGTGCTCGCCGGGATCGGTGTCGTATGGGCGGTGTTGTGGTCCCTGTTCGGCGCGGACAGCCCGCGGGCCCGCGCCACGGTGACGACGAAGGCGGCCGACGACGGTGCGCCCAAGGTCCCGTACCGGAAGATCTTCGCGAGCCGTACGTGGATCGGGACCACCCTCGCGTACTTCATGAGCTACTGGTCCGTGGCCCTGATGCTGGTGTGGATGCCCTCCTACCTGCGCAACGCGCTGGACTACTCGGCGGCCACCGCGGGCAGGCTGGTCGTCCTGCCCTGGGCCGTCGGCGCCGTCGTCCTGCTCGGGCAGGCCGCGCTCACCGGTCGGCTCATGCGGCGCGGCGTCGTCAGCAGGAAGGCCCGCGGCTGGGTCGGCGGCTTCATGCTCGTCATCGGCGCCGTCTGCTGCCTCCTGACGCCGTTCGTCGGCTCGGTGCCCGCGCAGACCGTGCTCGTCGCCCTCGGCTTCGGCTTCAGCGGCTCGTACGCCACGGTGGCCGCGACCACCGTCGCCGAACTCGCCCCGGCCGCCCGCAGCGGAGGCGCGCTCGGCCTCATGAACGCCCTCGTCACGGTGTCCGGACTGCTCGCGCCCGCCGTCGTCGGCGCCCTCGTCGACGCGCAGGGCGACGCCGGGTACCAGCACGCCGTGCTCGTGACGGGAGTCCTCGTCGCGATCGGCGCCGTCCTCGCCTTCGCCCTGATCGACCCGGAGCGCGACCGCGCCCGGTTGACGGGCTGAGCATCCGTCACGCAGCCTGCCCTTACCGGTGGTTACCCCCGGATGACATGATCGTCGGACGAACACCCCCACTTTCCCAGCCCTCTTCACCCCCACCCGCGTTCCCAAGGAGTTGACCGTGAGCGCCGCAGCAGCACTCGACACCTCACCGCTGGACCAGGCCGTCCGCGACCTGCGCGAGCACGCACCGTCCTGGACCGCGACGCCGCTGGACGAGCGGATCGCGCTCCTGGAGCGGACGCTCCCGCGGATCGCCGAGGGCGCCGCCGCGATGGTCGCCGACGCGTCCGCGGCCAAGGGCTACGCCGAGACCTCCGAGTGGGCCGCCGAGGACTGGATCACCGCTCCGTGGGCCCTCGCCCAGACGATCACCGCGTACCTGCACGTCCTGCGCCGCCTCGCCGCGGGCAAGGAGCCGCTCGACCCCAAGTCCGTGCGCAGCCACGAGGGCCGCACCGTCGTCGACGTCTTCCCCACCCTCGCCTCCGACCGGCTGCTGCTCAACGGCTTCACCGCGCAGGTGTGGACGCTGCCCGGCACCACCCGCGAGCAGGTCCTGGCCCGCGCGGCGGGGGAGTACCGGGGCCGCCCGGGCGAGCCGGCCGTGTCCCTGGTGCTCGGCGCCGGCAACGTCGCGTCGATCACCCCGCTCGACATCCTCCAGAAGCTGTACGCGGAGGGCGAGGTCGTCATCGCCAAGATGAACCCCGTCAACGCCTATCTGCGCCCGCACTTCGAGAAGGTCTTCGCCGAGTACGTCGAGCGCGGCTGGGTCCGTTTCGTCGACGGCGGTGCCGCCGAGGGCGCGTACCTCACCGGGCACGAGGACATCGACACCATCCACGTCACCGGCAGCGAGCGCACCCACGACGCGATCGTGTGGGGCACCGACGAGCAGGCCGAGCAGCGTCGGGCCGAGGACACCCCGCTCAACACCAAGCCGTTCACCAGCGAGCTCGGCGGCGTCAGCCCCTGCATCGTGACGCCGGGCCCGTGGAGCGACGCCGACTTCCGCTTCCAGGCCGAGCACATCGTCACCAGCAAGCTCAACAACTCGGGCCACAACTGCATCGCCACGCAGGTCCTCGTCGTACCGCGCGAGTGGGACGGCACGGAGAAGCTCCTCGCGGAGATCCGCAAGGTCCTGCGCGAGCTGCCGGCCCGCCCCGACTACTACCCGGGCGCGGCCGACCGCGTCGCCAAGGTCACGGACGCCCACCCGACGGCCGAGAAGCTCGGCATCGACGACTCCTGCCGCGTCCTCGTCCCCGAGATCGAGGGCATGGACGACGTCCTGATCACGGACGAGGTGTTCGCGAGCACGCTCGGCGTGATCCGCCTCCCGGGCGCCGACGCGCCGCACTTCCTCGCCGCCGCCACGGAATTCGCCAACGACAGGCTCCCCGGCACCCTCGGCGCCACGCTGCTCGTCCACCCGAAGACGGAGCGCGCCCACGCCGGAGCGGTCTCCGACGCCGTCGCCGCGCTGCGCTACGGCACGCTGGGCGTCAACGTCTGGTCGGCCTTCGGCTTCCTGCTCGGCTACACGCCGTGGGGCGCCTTCCCGGGCAACACCCGGAAGGACATCGGCAGCGGCATCGGCTTCGTGCACAACGCGTTCATGCTGGAGGACATCGAGAAGACGGTGGTCCGCGCCCCCTTCGCCCCGTCCCCGCGCGGCCTCTTCACCGGCTCGCCCTCGCTCTCCCCGCGCCCGCCGTTCTACGTCACGAACCGCACGGGCCTGACCACGATGAAGCGCCTCACGAACTACACGACGTCCCCGTCAGCAACAAAGCTCCCGGCCATCTTCGCGTCGGCACTGCGCGGCTGACCCAATTCAAGCGTCTGTCTGCGGTTCGGGGCTGCGCGGGCGACCAATTCAAGCGTCTGTCTGCGGTTCGGGGCTGCGCGGCTGACCCAATCAAGCCCCGCCGGCGATTGAGGCGCGGGGTCCGGGGCAGAGCCCCGTGACCTGCGGACGGTCGACCGCAACAAAAACTCCGGCCGGCTCACCGTGTGGGGCGGTGGGCCGGCCGGTGCCACTCACCCGTTGAGAACGCGCGCCTTCTCGCGCGCGAATTCCTCATCCGTGAGCAACCCCTGCGCCTTCAACTCCGCAAGCGCCTGAAGCTGCGAAACGCGGTCCGTCCCACCGGCGACCGGCGCCGCCTGCGGCACCGGCTGCATCGGCGGAGCCATCTGCGCCTGCGCATCCATCTCGCGGCGCATGTCGCGATCGGCCATCCTGCGGTTCACCCGCCCCGAGACCGCGGACGCCGTGCCGGAGATGACCGCCGTACGGGCGATGGTGCCAAGGAGTCCGGGCCGTCCGAATCGTTGCGGCATGCTGACCGTCCTCTTCGTTCTCTTGCGTCGATGTGTCGATGAATCGCTGTGCCGTCAGGCCGTGGCGAGGGCCTCGATGGCCTCGTGGACGGTCTCCCTCGGGATCCGCTCGAGCATCAGCACCTGGCCGTTCGAGTCGCGCACGGCCGTACCGAGGCGGGCGGCCCAGGTGTTCTCCCAGGCCAGGACGAGCGCGGAGGACGAGGCCGGAAGGTTGTCGGAGACCGTCTTCAGGTCCTCGTCGCTGAGCAGGTCGAAGCGCACGTCCGCCACCTGCTGGAACAGCTCGGTGACCTCGGGGTCGCCGAGCTCGACGACATCGACGGACCCGTCTGCCGCCTTCCGGATGAAGCAGAGGTCGAGGATCCGAACGGTCCCGTCCTTCTGAAGATCCCGCAGCGCGGGCGCGACATCGCCGCTGAAGCGATTGCCGTCGAAGGCGAGCACGGCGACGTCCACCGGACCGACGGTGTCGGTGTTGAGGCCACTGGTCACGGGTGAGCCCCTTCCCTGGATTGCTGTATGGGACATAGACGGGCGAAACGTCTGAAACGGATACTAGGGTGAGCGTACTGCGAGAGCGAGCCCGGCGGACCGGGTCGTTCGGCCCTCCGAGGGGCCGAACGACGGCTCACGGCCGTGACGCATACGCGGAGTGCGAGGCCTGCGAGGCCAGGAGCTCGGCGAGACCACGACGAGTGGCGGCGAGGATGACACGGTCGGTCGGCCGAAGTACGTAGTCGGGGTCCAGCTTCCATACGAGTCCCGGCTCCCGCTCCTCGCCGTCCTCCTCCGGACCGGCCGCGGGGCCGGACCGCCGCTCGTCCGGCGCGGTCGAGTCCGCGGCGATCACCCGCCAGGACCCGGCCCGGAACGACGCCGCGACCGTACGCCCCTCCAGCTCCGGATGGCCCGCCACATCCAGCGCGGCGAACAGCAGCACCCGGCGCTCGACCGGGATCGCGCCGAGGACCTGGCGGCCCATCATCGCCCCCGCGAAGGCCGGTGCCGCGAGGGTCGTGACGCTGCGGCTGCGGGTGAGGGCGAGCGGATGGGCGGCGCGCAGCGTGCGGTAGACGGCGGTGGCGAAGGCGTCGTCGTACAGGCGCAGACTCACCTGGAGGTCGGGCTTGACCGAGCGGGCGTACAGGGCGGCCTCGAGGTTGGTGGTGTCGAGGCTGGTGAGGGCGAGGAAGGCGCGCGAGCGGCTCACCTTCGCGGCCTCCAGGACACCCTCGTCGCGTACGTCGCCGACGACGGTCGGCACGCGCAGGCGGCGGGCGAGCGGGATGCCGCGGGCCTCCGGGTTCTCCTCCACGCACACCACGGGGACGCCGAGTTCGTGCAGCCGCGCCAGGACGCGGGTGCCGATCTTGCCGAGCCCGAGCAGCACGACGTGTCCGGACAGGCCGCGCGGCGGGCGGCGCAGCGCGGAGGCGGTGCGGAAGGTGCCCATCGCCTCCAGGACCGCGGCCATCAGGACCGGCAGCAGCAGCAACCCGGCGAATCCGGTGAGGAGTTGGATGATCTGCCGGGCCGCGGGCTCGCCGATCGCCGGGTCGTCGATGGCGAACAGGTCGAGCATGGTGAGGTATCCGGCCCGCCACGGATTCGACTCGGTCGTCGCCCAGGTGGCGAGTGCCAGGCCGAGCACGCACACCACGAGCACCGCGAGCGACCAGCGCACCCGGCGCGAGAACAGCGAACCGAGCGGCAGTGCCCGCGCGGCGAGGCGGCGCGGCGGCAGCGCGGGCTCCGACGGTGTGACGGTGTCGAGGGCGACGCTGCCGCGGCCGACCGCCGCCGCGATCTCCCGGTCGTCCGGCAGCAGCACCGGCTCCTCCTGGCCCGAGGTGTCCGAACCCTCCGTGTCCGACGGGTCGTTGTTCGACGACGAGAGGATCGCGAGCGTGCACAGGCCGGGGGCGGCGGGGGGCCTGCCCCGGCCGCGCGGGGCGCGCTCCACCGCGCGCAGCAGCAGCCCGTCGGCCTGCACCACCTTGCCGGTGCCCGCCACGGCGGTCGCGGCGAGCGCGGGCGCGGCCGTGTCGGCGTCGGACAGGATCGTGGTGGAGGTGTCGAGACCCTCCCCGATGAGCTCCGGCCGCGCCAACGCGGCGGCCTGGTCGAGGAGTTGGGCCAGGTGCTGGCCGAGCTTGCGGTCGAAGAGCCGGATCACGAGGCGCAGGCGGGGATTGAGACGGCGGGCCGCGAGCGCGGCGCGGATATTGGTCTCGTCGTCGTCGTGCACCAGGGCCAGCGCGTCCGCCCGCGCCACGCCCGCCTCGGTCAGCACGTCCTCGCTGAGCACCGCCGCCTCCATGACGCGCGGCGCCTGACCGGCGAGCGAGTCGTCGTCGGACGGCGCGAGCCGGCCCATCGCGGCCTGCACCCGGCTCAGCAGCGCGGCGGCCCGCATCCGGCCGCCGCCCTGCGCGGGTTCGCCCGCGGTGCGCGTCGACGGTACGACGATGGTGACCTGGGCGCGGTACAGCTCACGCAGCTCGGTGCCGAGCCGCTCGGCCAACGCGTCGTCGCCGCACACCACCATGTGGCGGGGCAGGGGCGTCTGTTGGGACGGCTCGGGATCTTCGGGCTGCTGGGGCTGGTGGGGGAGTGACACCGTGTCATGGTGCGTGTTCGATGTGTGTGGCGTCCACCGACACCGGGGGTGACCACGTGAAAAACCGGTGGCGGGTGGATGGGGGCGGGGTTATCGTCGTCGGCGTTGGGGCGGCCAAGGCCGCCGTGGAGTGCGCCGAGCGCGTGATCGAGGAGGTGTCGACCGATGGCTGTCGTCGAGACGGGCGTTGCCCGCATCCGGAAGTTCGTCAAGTCCACCTCCGTGGCCACCGGCTGACCTCAACCTTTCTTCGCGTTCTGCGCGTTCTCTGCGTTTCCTGTGCCGGGGCCACCCTTTGAAGGGTCACCCCTTGTCCTCCTCGTCCTCCTCGTCCTCCTCTTCTTCTGGTTCCATTTCCGGTTCCACCACCTCCGGTCTCGACGCGTACGGCTGGGACGCCGACTGGGCGGATGCGTTCGCCTCCTTCGCCGAGCGCGGACTCGTGCCCGGCCGGGTGCTGCGCGTCGACCGCGGGCGGTGCGACCTCGTCACGCCGGAAGGGGTCGTGCACGCCGACACCGAGTACGTCGTGCCCCGCGACCCCATGAAGGTCATCTGCACCGGCGACTGGGCCGCCGTCGACCCGGCCGGCGCCGACCCCCGCTACGTACAGGCGTATCTGCCGCGCCGGACCGCCTTCGTGCGCTCCACGTCCTCCAAGCGGTCCGAGGGGCAGATCCTCGCCGCGAACGTCGACCACGCGATCATCGCGGTGTCGCTCGCGGTCGAGCTCGACCTCGGGCGGATCGAACGGTTCCTCGCCCTGGCCTGGGAATCGGGCGCGCAGCCCCTGGTCGTCCTCACCAAGGCCGACCTCGTGCCGGACCCGGTGGGCCTGTCGTACCTCGTCTCCGACGTCGAGACGACCGCGCCCGGCGTTCAGGTGCTGCCCGTCAGCGCGCTCGACGGGGCCGGTACGGAGGTGCTGCGGGCGGTCGTCGCCGACGGTACGTCCGTGCTGCTCGGCCAGTCGGGGGCCGGGAAGTCGACGCTGGCCAACGCGCTGATGGGCGCGGACGTCATGGACGTCCGGGCCGTCCGCGACATGGACGGCAAGGGGCGTCACACCACGACCACCCGCAATCTGTTCGCCCTGCCGGGCGGCGGCGTGCTCATCGACACGCCGGGGCTGCGCGGGGTCGGCCTGTACGACGCCGAGGGCGGCGTCGGGCAGGTCTTCGCGGAGATCGCTGGGCTCGCGGAGGACTGCCGGTTCCACGACTGCGCGCACACCGTCGAGCCGGGGTGTGCGGTGCTGGCCGCGCTGGCGGACGGGTCGCTGCACGAGCGGCGTCTCGACAGCTACCGGAAGCTGCTGCGGGAGAACGAGCGGCTCGCGGCGCGGACGGATGCGAGGTTGCGGGCCGATATGCGGAAGGTGTGGAAGCAGCGGGGGGCCGAGGGCCGGGCCGCGCTGGAGGCGAAACGGGGGCGCCTCCGCTAGCTCGTTCGGCCTGCCCCGGGGTTGCGGCCTCGGGGCTCCGCCCCGGGCCCCGCGCCTCAATCGCCGGCGGGGCTTGATTTGCCCACCCGCGGACGGGGCGCGACAGGTCCGGTCCCGCCTTGGGCAATCTGCCGCCTTGGGCGGCAGGGTGGGCAAGGCGGCGCCCGGTGCCGCGAAAGCAGGCCGGGTGGCCGCCGCCCCGGGGTTGCGGCCTCGGGGCTCCGCCCCGGACCCCGCGCCTCAATCGCCGGCGGGGCTTGAGTTGCCACGGCCTCGGCGTCCGAAAGCCGCCAGCTCGCGGAGCGGTCGCACGGCACACTTGAAGCGTGATGACCGATGAGGACACGCGATACGAAGCCGTGCGGAGCCGTGACGCGCGGTTCGACGGGGAGTTCTTCTTCGCCGTCGAGACGACCGGGATCTACTGCCGGCCGAGCTGCCCCGCGGTCACCCCGAAGCGGCACAACGTCCGCTACTACGCCACCGCCGCCGCGGCCCAGGGCTCCGGATTCCGGGCCTGCCGCCGCTGCCGCCCCGACGCGGTACCGGGCTCCGCCGACTGGAACGTGCGCGCCGACGTCGTGGGCCGCGCGATGCGGCTCATCGGCGACGGGATCGTCGACCGCGAGGGCGTCGGGGGGCTCGCCACCCGGCTCGGCTACAGCGCCCGCCAGGTCCAGCGCCAGCTCACCGCCGAGCTGGGCGCGGGCCCGGTCGCACTCGCCCGTGCCCAGCGCGCCCACACCGCGCGCGTCCTGCTCCAGACGACCCCGCTGCCGGTCACGGAGATCGCGTTCGCGGCCGGATTCGCGAGCGTCCGGCAGTTCAACGACACGATCCGCGAGGTGTACGCCCGCACCCCCACCCAGTTGCGCGCCGAGGCGCCCGACAAGCGCCGTGCCGCCGCCCCCGCCGCCGGAATCCCGCTGCGCCTCGCCCACCGCGGCGCCTACCAGGCGGGCCCCGTCTTCGACCTGCTGGGTTCCGAACTCCTCGACGGGGTCGAGGAGTTGACCGGGCGGCCCGGCGCCCGCACCTTCCGGCGCGCGCTGCGCCTCCCGTACGGCACCGGTGTCGTACGCGTCGACGAGACCACGCACGCCCAGCCCGGCGCGCAGGCCGAGCACCGGGGCGGCTGGCTGAACGCCCGCCTCCAGCTGACCGACCTGCGGGATCTGACGACCGCCGTCGGCCGCCTGCGCCGCCTCTTCGACCTCGACGCCGATCCGTACGCGATCGACGAGCGCCTCGCCCTCGACCCGCGGCTCGCGCCGCTGGTCGCCGCCCGGCCGGGACTGCGTTCGCCCGGCGCCGCCGACCCCGACGAACTGGCACTGCGCCTGGTCGCCGGACCCGAGCGGGCCGCGCGGCTCGTCGAGCGGTACGGCAAGCGGCTCGACGCGCCCAGCGGCGCCGTCGACCGGCTGTTCCCCGCCCCGGACGACCTGTCCGACGAGCCCGGCACGCTCGGCGCACTCGCCCGCGCCCTGCACACCGGCGCGCTCCGCCTCGACCCGGGCGCCGACCGCGACGACGCCGAAGCGGCGCTGCGCGCGGTGCCCGGCATGTCCCCGCGCACCGCCGCCCTGATCCGGCTGCGCGCCCTGGGCGACCCGGACGTGGGCGTGCCCGAGGACTCCCCGACCGATGACGCGTGGCGCCCCTGGCGCTCGTACGCGCGTCAACACCTCATCGTAGAAGGACAGTTGTGACCACAGAACGCCGTACGGCACACCCCACGGCCTACACGACTCTGCCCAGTCCGCTCGGTGAGCTGCTGCTCACCGCCGACTCCTCCGGCGCCCTCACCTCCCTCTCCGTACCCGGGCAGAAGGGTGGCCGGGTCGTCGGCGAGGGATGGGTGCGCGATCCCGCGCCGTTCGCCGAGGCGGAGCGGCAGCTCGCCGCGTACTTCGCCGGTGAACTCAAGGAGTTCGAGCTGGAGTTGAGGCCCGAGGGCACCGAGTTCCGGCGGCGGGTCTGGGACGCGCTCGACGACGTGCCGTACGGGGCCACCACCACGTACGGCGAAGTGGCCGCCCGCATCGGCGCCCCGCGCGCCGCCGTCCGGGCCGTCGGTGGCGCGATCGGCGCCAACCCCCTGCTCGTCGTGCGGCCCTGCCACCGGGTGATCGGTGCGAACGGCTCGCTGACCGGATACGCGGGCGGCCTGGAGAAGAAGGTGGAGCTGCTGACGCTGGAGGGCTCCCTCTGACGGCGGTGCGCGGGAAGCCCGACGGCGTTCACGGGGCGAGCGCCACCGCCGCCGTGTACCCCTCCGGTACCGGCACGTCCCGCAGCGTCCAGCCCTCCGGTGCGCCGGGGGAGTGGGCGAGCACGCCGACGTAGTCGCGGTTGGTGCCGCGGGACAGGCCCGTGCCGAGGCCCTTCAGGTAGGCCTCCTTGCGGACCCAGGCGCGGGCGACCGCGAGGCGCCGTTCCTCCGGTTCCGCGAGGGCCGCCAGCTCCGCGCGCTCGCGCGGGTGCAGCACCGCCGTGAGCTCCCCGGCGACCTGGGACGACGGGAGCTCCTCCACGTCGGCCCCGACCGGCGCGGGCGCCAGCGCCACCAGGGCCAGGTCGCCGCTGTGGGAGAGGGAGAAGTGCAGGCCGGGGGTGTCCACGAGGGCCGGGCGGCCGTGCGGGCCGCCGCAGCCGGGGCAGGGCAGGCGCGTGAACCGTACGTCGCCCGGGTCGCGGCCCAGTCGTTCGCCGAGGACGGTGCGGAGCGCGCGATGCGCGGCGACGTAGCGCACCCGGTGCCGGTCGAAGTGGAAGGCGGCGGCGCGCCGCCTCTCGTCGGCGTCGAGGATGTCGAGCCCGTCCGTCGCGCCCGTGCCGGAGGCCTCCGCCGCCGTCTCCACCAGCCACAGCCCGGCCGCCCCCGCAGCGGGCAGTTCCTTCACGCCGCCGTCCACTCCGTCCCCTCCACCCGTTCGTTCCTACGCGTCGTGCTTCGCGCGGCTCCGCACGCGCACGATCACATACGCCACGAGCGCGATCACCGCCGCCCCGAGCACCACCTTCGAGAGCACCCCGACGTATTGCTCCACGAGGTCCCACTGGTCGCCCAGCCAGTACCCGGCCAGGATCAGCGCCGCGTTCCAGGCCAGCGAGCCGACCGCGGTGAGCGTGAGGAACACCGGAAGGCGCATCCGCTCCACGCCCGCCGGGATCGAGACGAGGCTGCGGAAGACGGGCACCATTCTGCCGAGCAGCACCGCCTTCGTGCCGTGCCGCTGGAACCACGCCTCCGTGCGCTCCAGGTCGGAGACCTTCACCAGCGGCATCCGGCCCCACAGCGCGTACATCCGCTCCCGGCCGATGACCCGGCCGACCCAGTACAGGACCGCCGCGCCGGCCACCGAGCCGAGCGTCGTCCACACGATCGCCGAGACGAGCGTGATCGAGCCCATGCTCGCGGCGAAGCCGGTCAGCGGCAGGATCACCTCGCTCGGCAGCGGCGGGAACAGGTTCTCCAGGGCGATCAGGAATCCGGCGCCGGGGCCGCCGAGCGTGCCGATGAGATCGGCCGCCCATCCGGCCAGGCCGCCGGTGGGCTCGGCCGTGGCGGCCTGGGTCAGGGAATGCATACGAGGCGTGTCTCCAGCGTGGACGATTCCCCGATGGTAATGGTTCGGCAAAGTCCGCCGTTCAGCCCCAGATCACCGCGCCCAGCCACGCCCCCACGATCAGCAGGCACGCGAACAGCTCCACCAGCACGTTGGACCCGCCGGCCCGCATCGCCGTGCGCGTCGACGCGAGCGCGTCCCCGTGGCTCCCGAGCCGCAGCCGCTCCGACACGTAGATCCCGCCCATGAACCCGGGCACCGCCCCGACCACCGGCACGACGCAGAACCCGATGACCGCGCCCGCGCCCGCCCAGAACTCCAGGCGGCGGGTGGCGCCCGCCTGCCGGAGGCGGCGCGGCGGCAGCTGCCAGCGCAGCACCTGGGAGGCGAGCAGGACGACGGTGGCGCCGACGAGGACACCCCAGGCCAGGCCGTCCGGCTCCCGCAGCGCCCACACGGCGACCGCGGCCCACACGAGCCACGATCCGGGCACGCCCGGCACCAGCACCCCGCACAGGCCGAGCGCCATCACGGCACCGACCAGGAGGAGTTCCCACGCTCCCATGTGGACAGGGTCCCCCAAGTGCGGCGAAAGCGCAGGTCAAAAGAGTCCCCACGGGCCTCAGCGGGCCACCCAGCCCCGTTCGTACGCATGCCACCCGAGCTGTAGCCGCGTCGTCACGCCCGCCAGCTCCATCAGCCGTTTCACCCGCCGCTGCACCGTCCTGAGCCCGAGGTCCAGCTGCTTGGCCACGCTCGCGTCGGTCAGACCGGCGAGCAGCAGCGAAAGGATCTCCAGGTCGAGGCCGTCGGGCCCCTCCGCCGCGACCTCCTCCACCTCGCCGGACGCCCCGAGCCGCAGCGGCAGCGCCTGTCGCCACACCGCTTCGAAGAGCCCGTTCAGCGTCTCCAGCAGGCCGCTCGCGTGCACCACCAGGGCGGCGGGCTCCGCGGCGTGCCGGGTCAGTGGCACCATCGCGAGCGCGCCGTCGGCGATCACCAGCTTCGTCGGCACCCGGTCCACGACCCGTACCTGCTCGTCCCGGCCGATCGCCGCCGACAGCTCGGTGAGCCCGGCCGGCATGGAGAGCACCTCGCGCTCGATGACGACCCGGTAGCCGACGCCCCGGCTGACGGCCCGCTCCTCCGCGTCGTTCTCCGTGGCGGGCACCGCGATCGGATTGCCGGTGACGAGCGCGCACACCTCGTCGGCCGCGCCGAGCTGGATCTGGAGGAACCGCTGGGCCGCGGCCGCCGATCCGGTCACCACCTCGACCAGATCGTGCGCGGCGGGCTCGGTGGCCTGCGCCCGGAACTCCGCGGCGAGCCGGGCCGCCGCCAGCTCCGCCTCGTCCAGCTCGTGCCGCCGCTGGGTGAGCAGCGCGCCGAGCGCGACCCCGGGCGGCGCCGCGACCCAGCGTCCGGGCCGCGCCGACGACTGGGCGGCGAGCCCGTGCTGCTCCAGGCGGCGCAGCGCGTGCTCGGTCTCGGGCTCGGCGCGGGTGAGCCGGCGCGCCAGATCGGGGACGTCGGCCGCGCCGACCGCGACCAGCGCCCGGTACGCCGCCTCGTGCCCCTCGTCCAGACCTATCGCGTGCAGCATGCGGCGATCCCCTCCCCAGTGAACCGTTCCAACACCCCCCCGTGGCGGGAAACAGCCACGGCACATTCCCGCCGCACCCATCTTCCCTGTACCGGCCATCACTCTGCCAATGTGGCGCCACCGCAGCACCAACACCCGCCGGGAATACGGCCTTTGGCCCGTATTCACCCGTGCTTCTACTTGGGGAGAGCGATGCGCCCGATATCGCGTGCGGCCCTGGGCACGGCGACCGCCGTCGCCCTGGGCATCACCGCGGCCGTCCCGTCCGGGGCCGTGGAGGGGAGTGCCCCGGACGGCGGCAGGCCGCTCGTCGGCAGCTCCGCCGCTGCCGAGAGCTCCGCCGCCAACGACTCCGCGACCACGGTCACGCTGGTCACGGGCGACCGCGTCGTCGTCACCACCGACGCGAAGGGGCGCCCCGCCGCGGCCGCCCTGCCCGGCGCCGACGGCGGCACCCCGTTGCTCCAGACCAGGCAGTCCGGCAAGGACCTGTACGTGTACCCGGACAGCGCGGCGAAGGCGCTCGCCGCCGGCCGCGTCGACGAGGAACTCTTCAACGTCACCGGCCTGATCCGGCAGGGCTACGACGACCGGCACAGCGCGACGCTTCCGCTCATCGCCACCTACGACACGTCCGTCGACGTCGCCCGGGCCGCGCCCGCCGCGCCGCGCGGCGCGAAGCGCGGCCTCGTCCTCGACCCGGTCGACGGTGTCGCCCTGAAGGCCGACAAGAAGAAGGCCGCCGAGTTCTGGGACGACGTCTCGAGTCCCCGCTCCCGCGCGGCCGGGGACCTGAAGAAGCTCTGGCTCGACGCCAAGGTGAAGTCGCTGCTCGCCGACTCCACGAAGCAGGTGCACGCCGACCAGGCGTGGGCCGCGGGCTACGACGGCAAGGGCACCAAGGTCGCCGTCCTCGACACCGGCGTCGACGCCGAGCACCCCGACCTCAAGGGCCGGGTGGCCGAGTCGAAGAACTTCACCGACTCCGCCGACGCCGACGACCACCAGGGCCACGGCACGCACACCACGTCCACCGTCGGCGGCTCCGGCGCGGCGAGCGGCGGCAAGGAGCAGGGCGTCGCCCCGGGCACCACCCTGCTCAACGGCAAGGTCCTGGACGACGGCGGTTCCGGCGCCACTTCGTGGATCATCGCCGGCATGCAGTGGGCCGTCGACCAGAAGGCCGACGTGGTGTCCATGTCGCTCGGCAACCCCGACGAGCTGGACTGCTCCGACCCCATGTCGCAGGCCACGCAGGAACTCGCGCGGTCCTCGAAGGACACCCTCTTCGTCATCGCGGCCGGAAACTCGGGCCCCGCCCTCAACACGGTCTCCTCGCCGGGCTGCGTGCCCGAGGTGCTCACCGTCGGCGCCGTCGACGGCGCCGACGGGACCGCGAGCTTCTCCAGCCGCAGCCCCGTGCGGCGCACCCACACCCTCAAGCCCGAGATCGCCGCGCCCGGCGTCGCCATCAAGGCCGCCGCGGCGGGCGGCCGGGGCGTCTACGCGTACCAGTCCATGAGCGGTACGTCGATGGCGACGCCGCACGTCGCGGGCGCCGCCGCCCTCGTCAAGCAGCGCCACCCCGACTGGGACGCCCAGCGGATCAAGCAGGCGCTCGTCGCCTCCGCCGACTCCGGCATCCCCGGTGACGTACGGGAGACCGGCGGCGGGCGGCTCGACGTGAAGGCCGCCGTCGACCAGCGGATACTCGGCGCGGGCGCCGTTCAGGGCGGCACCTTCAACTGGCCGCAGGACAGCAGCGACCGCACCACCGTCCAGGTGCCGTACACCAACACCACCGACAAGCCGGTGAAGTTGAGCCTCGCCGTCGACGGGGTCACCGGCAACGACGGCTCCGCCGTGAAGTCCTCCGTCGCCCGGATCGGCGCCCGTACGGTCACGGTCCCCGCGGGCGGCACCGCCCAGGTCCCGCTGGCCGTCGACCCGACCGCGTCGCTCAAGAAGGCCCAGTACGGCGACGTCACCGGCCGGATCCTCGCCACCGGGCCCGGCGGCACGCACCTGAGCACCCCGTTCTCGCTGTACGTCCAGCCGGAGACGGTGACCCTGCGCGTCAAGGTCGTCGACCGGCAGGGCAGGCCGGCCGCCGCCGGTTCCTCGATCGACCTCGTCGGCACCGACGTCGCGACCGGCGAGCGGCGCGCGAACGAGGGCGCCACGGACCAGACGTACCAGGTCAGACCCGGCGCGTACGCGCTGTCCGCGTTCGTCGCGACGCCGGAGACCGAGGGCACGCAGATCAACTCGGCGACGTTCATCGGCCGTCCGCAGCTCAACCTCAGCAAGGACACCACCGTCGTCCTCGACGCCCGCAAGGCCCACGAGTTGAGCGTGCGGACGGACCGGGACAGCGAGACGCGCGGCGCCACCCTCGGCTTCGCCCGCACCTTCGGCAAGGACAACTGGCTGCACGCGGCGAGCATTCAGGGTTCGCGCACCGTGCGCGGCTACTACGCCGACGTCCAGGGCGAAGTCCGCGACGGCGACTTCGAGTTCGACAGCTTCTGGCGGGCCGCCGCGCCGCAGATCAGCGAGTTCGGCGTGGTCGACGGGCCGGCGCTGCACCCGGTGACAGGCTCCACGAACTCCTCCAACCTCGACGGGACGGGGACCTCGGAGATCGTCTCCGCGGGAGCGGGTACGGCCGATGAACTGGCCGCTTCCAAGGGCAAGTTGGCGCTCGTGAAGCTGCCCGACGGCGGCTCCGCGAGCACGGTCGCGCAGGCCGCGGTCAAGGCGGGCGCCAAGGGTGTCGTCCTGTACCGGGAGGCCGCGGGCCGCTGGTACCCGGCGGTCGGCTTCGTCGGCGCGCCGATCCCGGTGCTCGCGCTGGAGACGGCGGAGGGCGCGGCGCTCGCCGGGCGGATCGCGGCGGGCGCCACGACGCTCCACTGGAAGGCGACGGCCAAGAGCCCGTACGTCTACACGCTGGCGTTCCCCGAGACCGGGCAGATCCGCGACGACCGCGCCTACCGGGTGTCGGACAAGGATCTCGCCGTGAACAAGGCCACCTACACGGCGATGGGCGCCGCCACGGACTACATCGACCTGCCGTCGGTGTCCCGCCCGAACGGCCTGGCCACCTCGTTCGGTGACCTCGCGCTCGTCGCCGCGCCGACCACCCGCACCGAGCTGTACTCGCCCGGCACGACCGGGTACGGGCATCAGGTGTCCAGCAGCTTCCCCTGGGGCGAGTTCATGATCGACCCGGTGCGGAGCTACGAGAAGGGCGAGAAGCGGACGGAGCGGTGGTACGGCGGCGCGATGGCCCCCACCACCCCGCTCGACGGCTCGGGCGGGCAGGCGCTCGCCGCGGAACGCCAGGGCAATCTGATCGGCGTCGCGCCCGGGTTCTGGGGCGACGGCGAACACCTCGGCGTCCAGGGCTCGTTCGGCGACATCGGCAACGTCGCGCTGAAGCGGAACGGCGAGGAGCTCGGCTCCAGCGGGTGGCCGTACGGCGTGTTCACGGTTCCCTCCGGGGACGCGGCCTACGAACTGACCCTGAACACGATGAAGCTGAACGGCGGCAAGACCTGGCTCCGTTCGCCGCAGACCACGACGACGTGGTCGTTCCGCTCGCACGAGGAGGCGGACACGTACTCGCAGGGCATCCCGCTGCTCTTCCCGCGGACGACGTTCCCCGAGGACGGCATGAAGACGCTCGCGGCGCGGGACGGCCAACGGATCGACCTGACGGCGACGGGCCACGCGGGCTACGAGCCGGGCGCCCTGACGAAGGCCGCGCTCTCGTACTCGTACGACGGCGGGGACACCTGGACCGAGGCGCGGACCTCGAAGCGGGACGGCAAGTGGACGGCGACGGTCGACCACGCGGGGGCCACCGGCGAGCAGGTCACCCTCAAGGTCCAACTGACCGACTCGAAGGGCAACTCGGTCACGCAGACCGTCAACAGGGCGTACGACGTGCGTTAGTTCGGACGCTCACCCGATCCGGTTCGCCGGGCGGTCCTCCCGTGGGGGGTGGGGCCGTCCGGCGGGCCCATTTCGGTGGGGTTTTCCCGAGGCCCCGTTTTCGTACGGGCCGTGCCGTGGACAATGAGGGCATGAGCCAGCAGGGGGAGAGGCACACCGGTCGGCCGGCCCAAGGGGACGACTGGTGGGGGAAGTTGTACGACAACGAGGCGGCCGCCGAGGACACCGGGCCCACCCCGACCCCGGACACCCTGGACGACCGCTTCACCTCCGCCGGAGCGGTGGCCGCTCCGCGCGCACCGGGCGACTCCGGGACGGAGCCGGGCCCTCGGGCCCCGCGTTCGCAGGAGCCCCCGCGAGCCGAGGGCGACACACCCGTCCCGGAGCCCCGCCACGCCGTGTACCCGCAGACGCGGCACGTCTGGGGCGCCGCGGGTCTTCCTTCCGGGGAGCCCGGAACCGCCGCACCCCTTCCGGAGCCCACGCCGGGGACGAGCACGCCGCCGCTGCCACCGGAACCGGACCCGGCCGCTGCGACGCCCGCGGCGGACGCCGGCGCCGAAGAGCCTCTGCGCGAGCCGCCGCCGCCGGGAGACCCGCGCATCGATACCGGCATGGCTGCGGTGGAGGCCCCTCGACGCGAAGCCGCCCCACCTCTGCCGAAGGCGCCCCCTCCGCCTCCGGAGGCGCCCCGGCCCGAAGCCGCTCCACCGCCGCCGCAGGCGACCCACGCCGAGCCCGCCCCGTCACCGTCGGACGCGCCCGGGACCGCAGCGGTCCCGCCCCTGCCTGAAGCACCTCCCGCCCCGCCGGATGCTCCCTACGGAGAGGCCGGACCGCCTCCGCCCAAGGCCCCGCGCGCGGACGCCGCTCCGCCCCCGGCAGGGGTGCCCGACCCGGCAGCCGCCCCGGACGCGGCTCGCGCGGAGAATGCCCCGCCCCCTGCGGGCGCCCTCCCGGCACCGCCCGGGACACCCTCCGTCATCTACGTAGGCGACGGTCCCCCCACCTACGAGGCCGAGCCCACCGCGTTGCCGCTCGCCGACCCCGAGGATCTGGACGAGCTCGTCGCGGACACCGTGCTCGACGGGGCGCGGTGCGGGGTCTCGACCCTGCGGGCCGTGTCCGTGCGGGGGGATTCCGCGCGGTACCGGGGGGAGCCGCGCAGGGACAGCCTGCTCACCGCCCGGTTCGGGAACGGGCCGGGCGCGCTGATCCTCGTCGCGATGGCCACCGGCGCCCGCGCCACGCCCGGCGCGCACCGGGCCGCCGCCGAGGTCTGCGAGTGGATCGGGCGGGCCGTCGGGCTCAGCCACACGCGGCTCGCCGAGGACGTGCGGGCGGGGCGCCGCGGCGACCTGAAGTCAGGGCTGCACCGGCTCACGGACCGCAGCCTCGGCAAGCTCCGGGCCGGCGCCACCGAGCAGGGCCTCGACCCGGAGGAGTACGCGGCGACGCTGAGGTGCCTGCTGCTGCCCGCCGACCCGGCCTGCCGCACCCGCGTGTTCTTCGGCGTCGGCGGTGGCGGCCTCTTCCGCCTGCGGGACGGCGAGTGGCGGGACATAGAGCCCAGCGTCGCCGAGCAGAGCGGCGCCCCCGTCGTGGGCTTCGGCTCGTCGCCGCCCGCCGAGACCCCGGACGGCGACCGGCTCACCATGGACCTGAGCATCACGACACCCCCGAGCCCCTACGAGCCGGCGCCCCCGCCACCCCGTGACGCCTTCCGGTTCCGCGCCTCGGTCGCCCGACCGGGGGACACGCTGCTGCTCTGCTCCCCGGGCCTCGCCGAACCCCTCCGCGGCGAGCCGGACCTCGCCCGCCACCTGGCGAACAGGTGGGCGGACGCCGATCCTCCGGGCCTCGCCGCGTTCCTCGCGGACACCCAGGTCCGGGTGAAGGGATACGCGGACGACCGAACGGCTGCCGCCGTCTGGGAGGCGTGAGCACGCCCCGTATGAATTCATGGAACCCACAAGAGTCGGGAAGCACAGCGGAGACCGGGTTCCGAAAGGGCGCGTGAGTCATGGCCAAGCAGAACGTCGCCGAGCAGTTCGTCGACATCCTCGTCCGCGCGGGCGTCGAGCGCATGTACGGAGTCGTGGGCGACAGCCTCAACCCGGTCGTGGACGCGATCCGGCGCAACGACGCGATCGACTGGATCCACGTCCGGCACGAGGAGACCGCCGCCTTCGCCGCGGGCGCGGAAGCACAGATCACCGGCAGGATGACGGCGTGCGCAGGGTCCTGCGGGCCCGGCAACCTGCACCTCATCAACGGCCTCTACGACGCCCACCGCTCGATGGCCCCGGTCCTCGCCCTCGCCTCGCACATCCCGTCCAGCGAGATCGGCCTCGGCTACTTCCAGGAGACCCACCCCGACCGGCTCTTCTCGGAGTGCTCGCACTACAGCGAGATGATCTCCAGCCCGAAGCAGATGCCGCGCGTCCTCCAGACCGCCATCCAGAACGCCGTCGGTCAGTCCGGCGTCAGCGTCGTGACGCTCCCCGGCGACGTGGCCGACGAGCCCGCGCCCGAGAAGTCCATCGAGACCGCGATCGTCACCTCACGGCCCAGCATCCGCCCCGGCGATGCCGAGATCGAGAAGCTCGTCGAGCTGATCGACGAGGCCGACAAGGTCACGCTCTTCTGCGGCAGCGGCACCGCCGGCGCGCACGCCGAGGTCATGGAGTTCGCCGAGAAGATCAAGTCGCCGGTCGGCCACGCCCTGCGCGGCAAGGAGTGGATCCAGTACGACAACCCCTTCGACGTCGGCATGAGCGGGCTCCTCGGGTACGGCGCCGCCTACGAGGCCACCCACGAGTGCGAGCTGCTCATCCTGCTCGGCACCGACTTCCCGTACAACGCCTTCCTGCCGCAGAAGGACGTCAAGATCGTCCAGGTCGACGTGCGGCCCGAGCACCTCGGCAGGCGCTCGAAGCTGGACCTCGCGGTCTGGGGCGACGTCCGCGAGACGCTGCGCTGCCTCACCCCGCGCGTCAAGCCGAAGTCGAACCGCAAGTTCCTCGACCGGATGCTGAAGAAGCACGCCGACGCGCTCGAAGGCGTCGTCAAGGCGTACACGCGCAAGGTCGAGAAGCACACGCCCATCCACCCCGAGTACGTCGCCTCCGTCGTCGACGAACTCGCCGCAGAGGACGCCGTGTTCACGGTCGACACCGGCATGTGCAACGTCTGGGCGGCCCGCTACATCTCGCCCAACGGGCGGCGCCGCGTCATCGGTTCGTTCTCCCACGGCTCGATGGCGAACGCGCTGCCGATGGCGATCGGCGCCCAGTTCACCGACCGCAACCGGCAGGTCGTCTCGATGTCGGGCGACGGCGGGTTCTCGATGCTGATGGGCGACTTCCTCACCCTCGTCCAGTACGACCTGCCGGTGAAGGTCGTCCTCTTCAACAACTCCTCCCTGGGAATGGTCGAGTTGGAGATGCTGGTGGCCGGTCTGCCCTCCTACGGGACCACCAACAAGAACCCCGACTTCGCCTCCATCGCGCGCGCCGCGGGTGCCTACGGCGTCCGCGTCGAGAAGCCGAAGCAGCTCGCGGGCGCGCTGAAGGACGCCTTCAAGCACAAGGGCCCCGCGCTCGTCGACGTCGTCACCGACCCCAACGCCCTGTCCATCCCGCCGAAGATCAGCGCCGAGATGGTCACGGGCTTCGCCCTCTCCGCCTCGAAGATCGTGCTCGACGGCGGAGTGGGCCGGATGGTGCAGATGGCCCGCTCCAACCTCCGCAACATGCCGCGCCCCTGATCACACGGGCCGCAGCCGCAGCGTCAGGATCTGGAACGGCCGCAGCGACAGGGCGAGTCCCGCGGCGGACGTGTCGGCCGGGCGCTGCGGCCGCTCCAGGAGGTCCGTCTCGTCGGCGCCCGCCACCGGGAACGCCGCCGTCAGCGTCGCGTCCGCGCGCCCGCCCCGCGACTCGTAGAGCCGCACCACGACGTCCCCGCTGCGGTCCTCCGCGAGCTTCACCGACTCCACCGTCACCGCCGGGTCGTCGACCGCGATCAGCGGGGTCACGGCGGGCGCGGGCGCGACCCGCAGCGGCAGGTTCAGGGCGAGCCCCTCCGCCACCGCGTCGCCGGTCGTCGCGCCGGGGCGCAGCGCGTACGTGAAGCGGTGCGTGCCCAGGTCCGTCTCCGGGTCGGGGGAGTGCGGGGCGCGCAGGAGCGTGAGGCGGACCGTGGTGCCGAGGCCCTCGTCGTGCGCGGCGCGGGTCACGTCGTGGCCGTACGTGGAGTCGTTGACGAGCGCCACCCCGTAGCCCTCCTCCGCCACACGCAGCCAGCGGTGCGCGCAGATCTCGTAACGGGCCGCGTCCCAGCCGGTGTTGGCGTGCGTGGGCCGGTTCACGTGGCCGAACTGGATCTCGGCGGAGGACCGCTCCGCGTGCACGTCCAGCGGGAACGCCGCCTTGAGTACCTTCTCCGACTCCTGCCAGTCGATGTCCGTGACCACGTCGAGGCGCCTGCTGCCCGCCGCGAGCCGGTACTCCTGCGTGATCCGGGACTTCCCGAACGAGCGGGTGACACGCACGGAGACCCGCAGCGGCCCCTCCTCGACCAGCTCCACCGACTCGGCCTGTGTGAGGTCGGTGCGGGTGTGCCGGTAGTGGGCGTCCAGGTCCCAGGCGTCGTACTGGGTGGGGTGGTCGGGATGCAGTTGGAGGAGGTTGCCGCGACTCCCGGGGGCCAGCGCCTCCCGGCCGCCGCTGTTCAGGTCCCGTACGGACGTGAGGAGGCCGTCGCTGTCGATGGCGACCGTGAGGTGTTCGTTGGCGAGGACGATCGAGTCCGTCTCCCGCGTCGCCGCCGCGTGCGCGCCGGGCCCGCGGGTGTGCGCGGCGGCCTCGGCGAGCGAGCGGGTGCCGAGGCCGTCGACGTTCACATGGATCAACTCGCCGTTGTGCTCGACCACTTCGCTGCGCCGGTACGGGGAGGCGTTGAGCGCGGACGGCTCGCTTCCGCCGAGGTGGCGTACGGCATCGGTGGTGATCCCGTCCAGCTCCGCGAGCACCTGGGCGTAGGTCTCCCGCGCCTCCCGGTGGACCCACGCGATCGACGAGCCCGGCAGGATGTCGTGGAACTGGTGCAGCAGCACCGTCTTCCAGATCCGGTCGAGGGCGTCGTACGGGTACGCGTACGACGGGTCGTGGAGTGCGGCGGCCGTGCACCACAACTCGGCCTCGCGCAGGGCGTGTTCGGAGCGCCGATTGCCCTGTTTCGTCTTGGCCTGCGTGGTGTACGTGGCGCGGTGCATCTCCAGGTACAGCTCGCCGGACCACACGGGGGCCCTGGCGCCGTACTCCTCGTGCGCCGCCTCGAAGAACGCCGCGGGCTTCTCGATGTCGACGCGCGGCGACCCCTCAAGGGAGCGCAGCCTGCGTGCCTTCTCCAGCATCTCGCGGGTCGGCCCGCCCCCGCCGTCGCCCCAGCCGAACGGGACGAGGGAGCGGGATGCGCCGCCCTTCTCCGCGAAGTTCCGCTCCGCGCGCGCCAGTTCGTTCGCGTGGAACTGCGCGTTGTACGTGTCCACGGGCGGGAAGTGGGTGAACACGCGGGTGCCGTCGATGCCCTCCCACCAGAAGGTGTGGTGCGGCATCTTGTTCGTCTGGTTCCAGCTCAGCTTCTGTGTCAGGAACCACTTGGCGCCCGCGAGTTTCGCCAACTGAGGGAAGGCCGCGGTGTAGCCGAAGGAGTCCGGCAGCCAGATCTCCTCCGTCTCCACGCCCAGCTCGTCCTGGAAGAACCGCTTGCCGTGCACCAGTTGGCGCGCGAGGGCCTCGCCGCCCGGCATGTTGGCGTCCGACTCCACCCACATCGAGCCGACGGGGGACCAGTTCCCGTCCGCGACCGCCTTCTTGATGCGCTCCCAGATGTGCGGCTGGTGCTCCTTCACCCACGCGTACTGCTGCGCCTGCGAGCAGGCGAAGACCAGCTCCGGGTAGTCGCGGGCGAGCGCCGTGACGTTCGCGAACGTACGCGAGGCCTTGCGGACCGTCTCGCGCAGCGGCCACAGCCACGCCGAGTCGATGTGCGCGTGCCCGGCCGCCGAGATCCGGTGCGCGCTCGCGTGGGCGGGCCTCGACAGCACCTCGGCCAGCTCGGCGCGGGCCGCCGACGCCGTGCCGGAGACATCGTGCAGATCGAGGGCGTCGAGCATCCGCTCCAGGGCGCGCAGGATGTCGTGGCGCCTGGCACGGTCCGCGTCCAGCTCGTGCATCAGCTCCGAGAGCACCTCGACGTCCAGGACGAGGTGCCAGACCTCCTCGTCGAGTACGGCCAAGTCGGCAGAGCGGAATCGGTAGTTGGGGCGATCTCCTGCGGTCAGTACGTCGCCGAGGAAGGTGGGCTCGAAGTCCCTCAGGACCGTCGGATTGGCCGCCGCTTCGAGGAGCAGGCTCACCGGCTCCCCGCCGGCGGCGCGCGCCGCGACCGTCAGATGCCGGTTGCGCGGATGGATGCCCTTGAGCGGCACGCCCGAGGCGTCGTACAGCAGACCCTCCGCCTGGAATCCGGGCCCCTGTCCGGAGAAGCCGGGGTCGACGACCGCCTCGACGTGCCGCCCCTCCCACTCCTCGGGCACCCGCCCCTCCAGCCGGAACCAACTGGTGGACCACGGCTTTCCCCATGCGGTGCCGGGCTCGAAGGGCTCGTACGTGCCCTCCAGGGCCTCGGCCACCGGCACCGGCTCCCCGGGCGCGTGCCACACGCTCATGCTCAGCGGTACCCGCGCCCCGTACTGCGCGGGCCGCACGAACTGGCGCATCGCCCGCTCCAGGCGGCCTTCCACGAGGTGTCGGTCGTCGTGCACGGCGGCTCCTTCAGTGCTCCTGCGGTGCGTGTCGGTGCTCGTACTGTGCCGGTCCCGGCGGCATCCCCACGCTTCCTTCCCCGGCGCGGCGCCGAGCACCCCGCAAGTGGTGGACCAATCAACAAGCGTGCCGATCAGGCAGCGGGGCATTCATCCCCGTGTACGCGTTCGAAGAGCAGGCCGAGCAGAAGCACTCCAGCCGGAAAGGCAGTGGATCGGCGTGTGGGCGGGGGCCATGAAACGGCAGTCACGAGGGGGCGCCCCTATGGGCGACACGGGCTCAATGACGTACGAGAAGGGGGTCGCGGCGGCACGCGCGGATCCGGATGACGAGCCGCCGCGACAACTCAAGCGCAAGCTCGGCAAGGCGGATCTGCGGGCCGTCCCGGAGACGAGGCGCGCGCTGCGCGAACTCCTGCATCACTGGGGCAGGCCCGGAAGATCGGAGGTGGCCGAGCTGCTCACCAGCGAAATCGTGACGAACGCGCTGGTGCACACGGACTGCGAGGCGGAACTCACGGCCACGGTGGGGCCCCGGTCCCTGAGAGTGGAGGTCCGTGACTTCGTCTCGCGCCGGCCCAAGCCACGCGTACCGCACGCCGACGACGGTACGCACGGCACCAGCGGGCGCGGCCTCATCCTGGTGCAGTCCCTCGCGGACGCCTGGGGCGTCGCGGCGCTCGGCCCGGGGGCCACGGGCAAGGTGGTCTGGTTCGAACTGGACGGCGGCGTCATTTGAACGGATGACGCCGCCGTACCACGGACGGGCTCAACCGAGCTGCTGCTCAAGGTCCTTGAGCTTCTGCTCCAGAGAGTCGAGCCGGGGCAGCGCCTGCGTGTCGTCCTCCGCCGTCAGATCGACGGTGACGGGCGCCTTCTGGTCACGGGACTTACGGATGCCCTTGACGGCCTGGAGGGAGGGCCGGGAGCGCACCGGAAGCTGTTCCGGCGCCGGTGCGGCCCCCGGCAGTCCGGACGGCGAGGAACCCGCCGATATGGCGGACTCCGGGCCGGGCTGCCCGGACGTGCCGGCCTCCACCTGCCGGGGTTCGCGGGTGCCGAACCCCCGGCTCAGCGCCTTGAGCTGGGCACGCTCCAGCTTCTGGTGCTCGCGCTGGCGCATCCGGTTCTCGGTCTTCTCCCGCTTGTCCTCGCGCACCTCGTCCACGGCCTCGTCGAGGGTGCGCACGTTCTCCAGGAGCATCAACGACCAGGCGCTGTACGTCTCCAGGGGTGCGCGCAGCCAGCGCACGATCCGGATCTGCGGCAACGGCCTCGGGACCAGGCCCTGTTCGCGCAGCGCGGCGCGGCGCGTCTGCTTCAGGGCGCGGTCGAAGAGGACGGCGGCCGAGAGGGACATCCCCGCGAAGAAGTGCGGGGCACCCGCGTGGTCCAGGCCCCGCGGCGCGTGCACCCAGTTGAACCAGGCCGCGGCGCCGGCGAAGGTCCACACGAGTATCCGGGAGCCGAGCGCGGCGTCGCCGTGGCTGGCCTCGCGCACGGCGAGCACCGAGCAGAACATGGCGGCGCCGTCGAGCCCGAAGGGGACGAGGTACTCCCAGCCCCCGGACAGGTTCAGGTTCTGCTTGCCGAAGCCGACCAGTCCGTGGAAGGAGAGGGCGGCGGCGACGGCCGCGCAGCAGAACAGCAGCACGTACGAGGCGGTGCCGTAGACGGCCTCCTTGCGCCTGCGGCGCTCCTCGCTGCGTTCCCACGAATCGTCGGAGAACATCCCCGCGTCCTTCTTGGCGCCCCCGGCGCGCCTGCCGCGCGCGAGCACTGCGACCGCCGCCAGCATGCCCAGGAGCAGTACGGCGCCCGGCAGCAGCCAGTCCAGCGATATGTCGGTCAGTCTCATCTGGGGTCCCTTGCATCGCGATAGGGCGTTTCGGCCGCCATATTGGCCCAGCCGTCCGAGCCCGCAGGGGGGTTTCGGGGCAAGAGAACGCCATTGGTGTGCAAGGGGGCGCGTAAAGCGGCCGTACGCTCGAACTCCCGCCGTAATAAGGGAAGTTGAGTTCGAATTACGTCACTCGTACGGGTGGTTCAGGCTGCTGCGGTCGCGGTGAGCCTGCTGACCCGGTCCGCGTCACAGGTGCGCGGACACGTCACACAGGTGTCCTGCGGGCGCAGCGTGTAGAACATGCAGCAGCTCGCGCGGTCGCGCGTGGGCAGCAACTCCCCGCCGGGGCCCGTCAGTTCGCGGAACGCGGCCTTCCCGACGTACGGCTTCGTGGCGCCGGGCAGCAGCGCCTCCAGGTCGGACATGGCGCGCCGCTCCTCGCCGAGGAGGTGGCCCAGGTACCAGAGGGACTCGACGATCTCGTCCGTCGCCATGCCCCACAGGGCACGCGGGCCGCGCCGCATCCGCGGCCCGAAGCCGGCGAGGACGGGCTGAAGGTGCTCGGAGACGGCCGCGCGGACCTCGGCGCGCAGGGCCTCCTCGTCGGGGACGACCCGGGCGCCGGGCAGGCTCGCCGCCGGGTCGCCGGGGAGGCAGGCGAACTCGGTGACGTGCACCGCGAGCCGGCCGAGCGTGCGCTGGAAGGCGACCTCGGAGGCGGGGAAGCGGGGCACGCGGCGGTGCAGGAACCAGGGGATCGTGATGAGCAGGCAGGCGGGCCAGGCGTAGCGGTGCAGGCCGAAGCTGGCGATCACGTCGGGGCGGGCGGCGGTGCCGTAGTCCTTGAGCACCTGTGCGTTGTCCCACGCGAGGAAGGCGTCGAGCGCGGCGCCGCCCTCGGCGAGCCGCTCCGTGTGCACCCAGCCCGCACCCTCGGGCAGCGCCTCACCCGCGGGAACCTCGGTGATGCCCAGGCCCGGGAACACCTCGGTGAGGCGGGCGTACGCGGCCGAGACCGCGCTGGGGGGCGCGCCGAGCGTCGACGTGGTGAAGGGCATGCGAGGGCCACCGATTCACGATCGTTTACAGGTAAGCCTTACCTTACCCGAACGGGGTGGGGTTTGAACTGTCGGCCGGGCCCTCTATCGTCGTCGTTGAGCTTCGGACAAACGGCAAGGAACGGCGGCGAAGGGGATGACCGGGGTGGAGCGGACGAGACCACGCGCGGCACGCGACTCCTCCATTGGGGTGCCGGAGCAGCGGTCGACGTCGGTATGGGCGCCGCGGTCCGCCGCGCCCGTGCCCGCACCGTCCTCCGTTCCCGAGCAGAGCCGCGGTGAGCACACCCACAGCGAGCCCCCCGCGCCGGGGCTCGTGGCGCGCGGGGCGGTCGAGCGGACGTCCGTGCGCGGCCAGGTGCTCGACGCGCTGCGGGCCGCGCTGGTCTCCGGCGACCTCAGGCCCGGCGAGGTGTACTCCGGGCCGGCCCTGGGGGAGCGCTTCGGGGTCTCCGCGACGCCCGTGCGCGAGGCGATGCAGCAGCTGGCCCGGGAGGGTGCGGTCGAGGTCGTGCCCAACCGGGGGTTCCGGGTGACCCGGCGCTCCGACCGTGAGCTGGCCGAGCTCGCGGAGGTGCGGGCGCTCGTCGAGGTGCCGGTGGTGACGCGGCTCGCCCGTACGGTGGCGCCCGCGCGGTGGGCCGAGCTGCGGCCGCTGGTCCGTGCGACGGCGGTGGCCGCGGCGGCGGGGGACCGGGCGGGGTACGCGGAGGCGGACCGTGCCTTCCACCGGGCGCTGCTCGCGTTCGCGGGGAACGACCAGGTGGTCCGGGTGGCCGACGATCTGCATCGGCAGGTGGGGTGGTCGACGTCCGACCTGGCGCTCGACGCGAGGCAGCACGGTGCGTTGCTGGATGCGTTGGAGGCGCAGGACGCCGGTGCGGTGGGCCTCTTGGTGCGCGAGCACATCGGAGGGTGACGGCCGCCCGCCCTTAGGCCACGGGGCTCTGCCCCGGCCCCCGCGCCTCAATCGCCGGCGGGGCTTGATCATGCCGACCGAGCCTTGGGCAATCTGCCGCCTGGGGCGGCAGGGTGGGCAAGGCGGCCCCCGGTGCCGCGCACCCATCACGACGGGCCCCGCCCCGGGGATTACGCCGCCGCGGGCAGCACTCCCGCCAACCACGTAGGCACCCCGTCCAGCAGCCGGAACAACCTCGCCGCCTCCGCGCGCAGCCGCGCCTTCGTGTCCGGTTCGGGTTCCGCCTCCGCCAGGGAGGCCAGCGCCGGGGCCGTGCCCACCAGATAGCCGAGCTCCTCGCGGATGCGCAGGGACTCCGTGAAACCGTGCCGTGCCTCCTTCAACTCGCCCTCCCGCAGGGCGAGTCCGGCGAGGTGCCGCCAGGTGAAGGAGAGCAGCAGCGCGTCGCCGTGGGCCGTCGCGCCCGCGTGGGCCCTGCGGTACGCCGCACGGGCCGCCTGCGGCGAGTCCGCCAGGTTCTCCGACATCAGGCCGCGCCGGAAGTCGAGCAGCGCACGGCCGGCCCCGCCAGGGGCGATGAGCGCCGCCGCCCTGCCGAACGCCGAGCGCGCCTCGTCGGACCGGTCCCGGGTCTTCAACAGCGTGGCCGCATAGGCGAGTTGACCCCGCTCGCAGGCCGCCGCGCCCCGCTCCTCGTCCGTGTGGGCCAGCGCCTCCGCCGCGCGCAACGCGTCCTCCGCGTCCGCCCACCCCTGCTCCGTGTAGAGACACCGCTCCACCAGCAGTGCCGCCCGTTGCAGGGCCGCCCCCGCTTCGGTGTCCGCGTGATGGTCGAGCAGCGCCGCCGCGTCGGCCCAGCAGCCGCGCGAACGCAGCCGCCATACCGCGGTCTGGAGTGGATCGTCCGCTGTGTTCGTTCCGGTACCAGACATGGCGGTATGCGCCACATTGCCCTCCCGAGCACGCCATCGAGCCGAGTTGCCGTGGGGCATCTCAGCACGGATCAAGGTGCCCGGCCAAGGGGGTGGGTGAAAGATTTCACAAAGGGTTGGGCTTCCCAAGCGCCCCCAAGATCGCTAAGGGGACACTCGGCGGGTGCCCATGGGGTTGATGGGGTCTCAGCTCATCCGCAGGGCCAGGAAGAAGTCCAACTTGTCCTCCAGGCGCGACAGATCACGACCCGTCAGCTGCTCGATCCGGCCCACGCGGTACCGCAGCGTGTTCACGTGCAGGTGCAGCCGGGACGCGCAGCGGGTCCACGAGCCGTCGCAGTCGAGGAACGCCTCGAGCGTCGCGATCAGCTCGGCGCGGTGCTTGTGGTCGTAGTCACGAAGGGGATCCAGGAGGCGGGCCGTGAACGCGCGGCGCACGTCGTCCGGGACGAACGGCAGCAGGAGCACGTGCGAGGCCAGCTCCTGGTGGCCCGCCGCGCAGACCACGCCCGTGCGGGCGGCCGCCACGCGCCGTGCGTGCCGCGCCTCCTCCAGGGCGCCGCGCAGCCCCTCCGCGGAGTGCACCGCGGCGCTCACGCCGATCGCCAGGCGTCCGTCGTCGCCGAGCCCGGCCGCGAGGGGCTCGCGCACGGCGGTCAGCAGGGTGTCCGCGAGCAGGCCCTGCTCGGAACCGTCGTGCTCCGCGGCCACGGCGGGCAGCGGGACCAGGGCGATCGCCTCGTCCCCGCTGTGCGCCACGGCGATCCGGTCGGACGGCTCGGCGGTGTCGGGGTGCGCCCCGGCCTCCGGGGCGATGAGGATCTCCTCGAGGAGCGACTGGGCCACGGCCCCGCCCTCGGTCTTCTCGCCCTGCTGGTCCGTCCACTCCACGCGCGCCACGACGACCTGCCAGTGCGGGGCCGCGCCGAGCCCCGGCAGCAGCACGGGCGCGGCGACGCGCAGGCGTGCCGCGATCTCCGCGGGGGCCGCGCCCGCCTGCACCAGCTCAAGGACCTCCTGCGCGAGCCTGCGCCGCACCGTGCGCGCCGCGTCCCGCCGCTCCCGCTCCACCGAGATCAGCTGCGTGACGCCCTGGAGCAGGTCGAGCCGCTCCTCGGGCCAGTCGCCCGCGTCCGCCTCGACGGCGAGCAGCCAGTCCGAGAGAACGCTCGCGCGCCGGTCGACGGGGGCCGCGGCCGGCGCGTCCTTCGGCGCCGAGCCGATCGGGAACAGCGAGTACGTGACCCCCTCCACCGTCACCCGGTGCGGGCTGCGCCGCCCCGTGCGCAGGGCCGACAGGTGCTCGGCCGCGAGCCGGGTGCGGATCTGCGGGGGCAGCGCGGGCCCCGCGGCGGCCGAACCGGCGATCGCGCGTCCGGTCGGGGAGAGCACCCAGGCCCGCAGGTCCAGGTCGCTGCCCAGCAGGTCGAGGACCACGTCGGGGCCGCCGCCCGCGGGCCCCGAGGTCATCAGGCGCCGATGCCGGTCCACGACCGCCGCGAGGTCCCCGGCGCGCTCGCCCGAGACCTGCCGTACGACGTGCTCGGTGATCGTCCCGAACGCCACCGACTGGGCGACGGAGAACAGCGGCACGCGGTGCCGGGCGCAGGCCTCGACGAAGTCGTCGGGGACGTAGCCGAACTCGGCGGTGCCCGCGGCGACCGCCGCGACGCCCGCCGCGGCCATCAGCCGGGCGAAGGGCTCCGAGTCGGCCGGCTCCCGGTGCCAGGCCAGGCCCGTGAGGACCAGCTCGCCTCCGGACAGATAGCGGCTGGGGTCCCGCAGGTCCGTCGTCATCACGCCGCGGACGGTGCGGTCGAGCTCGTCCTCGCCGCCGAGGAGCCTGAGGCCCAGCGCGTCCGTGTCCAGCAATGCGCGCAGCCGCATGTCGTCGTCGCCGCCGATCTGTCTCGAAGTCGTACGTACAGGGAGCCCCACGGACCTGTGTCCCGGGTTTCCTGGGGAAAACGGTGAGGTTACTGATGCCACCCGTTCATACGAATCTACAAGACACCCCGGCGGGCCAGCCAACGCGTTCATGTTTTCCGTGACTGACACTGCCGGAGCAGCAGGCGGTGTACTGGCCTCACTCCGCGTGAACAGCACATGAACGAGCCCCTGTGATCCGCACATCCCGTGGCTCGAACGCATCGCATCGACCCCGCACGACACGACGCACGAACCACGCACGATCCCTGCCCGATCCACGAACCTCACGGAGAAGAGAGCCGTTATGGACTTCCTTCGCCCCGGCAGCTGGGAGGAGGCGCTCGCCGCGAAGGCCGAGCACCCCACAGCCGTGCCGATCGCAGGCGGCACCGATGTCATGGTCGAGATCAACTTCGACCACCGCCGCCCCGAGTACCTGCTCGACCTCAACCGCATCGGTGAGCTGAACGAGTGGGAGGTGGGCGAGGGTCAGAACGACACCGTCCGGCTCGGCGCCTCCGTCCCGTACACCAAGATCATGGAGCACCTGCGCACCGAGCTGCCTGGGCTCGCCCTCGCCTCGCACACCGTCGCCTCGCCGCAGATCCGCAACCGCGGCGGCGTCGGCGGCAACCTCGGCACCGCTTCCCCGGCCGGCGACGCGCACCCGGCGCTGCTCGCCTCCGGCGCCGAGGTCGAGGTGGAGTCGGTCCGCGGCTCCCGGCGCATCCCGATCGACGAGTTCTACACGGGGGTCAAGCGCAACGCCCTCGCCGAGGACGAGCTGATCCGCGCCGTGCACATCAAGAAGGCCGCGGGCCCGCAGCAGTTCTCCAAGGTCGGCACGCGCAACGCGATGGTCATCGCCGTGTGCGCCTTCGGCCTCGCCCTGCACCCGGAGACCAGGACCGTGCGTACCGGCATCGGCTCGGCCGCGCCCACCCCGGTTCGTGCCAAGGAGGCCGAGGAGTTCCTCGCCGCCGCGCTCGAAGAGGGCGGGTTCTGGGACAACGGCAAGATCATCACCCCGTCGGTCGCCAAGCAGTTCGCCACGCTGGCCTCCGGCGCCTGCAACCCGATCGACGACGTCCGGGGCACCGCCTCGTACCGCCGTCACGCGGTCGGCGTCATGGCGCGCCGCACGCTGACCTGGGCCTGGGAGTCGTACCGCGGCTCGGCCACTCGCACGGAGGGAGCCGCGTAATGCGCGTCAATGTCACGGTCAACGGCCGTCAGCAGGAAGCCGACGACGTCTGGGAGGGCGAGTCCCTTCTGTACGTCCTGCGCGAGCGGATGGGGCTTCCGGGCTCGAAGAACGCGTGCGAGCAGGGCGAGTGCGGATCCTGCACCGTCCGGCTCGACGGCGTACCGGTGTGTTCGTGTCTGGTGGCCGCGGGACAGGTCGAGGGCCGCGAGGTCGTCACCGTCGAAGGGCTCGCCGACCACGCCAAGGCCCGTTCCTGCGGTTCCCACGAGGGCGGCACGACGCTCCAGGACGCGCAGGGCTGGTCCGCGAAGGGCACCGACTCGCAGACCGGCGAGGGCGGCGAACTCGCCCCGATCCAGCAGGCGTTCATCGACGCGGGCGCCGTCCAGTGCGGCTTCTGCACGCCCGGCCTCCTTGTCGCGGCCGACGAGATGCTGGAGCAGAACCCGAACCCGTCCGACGCGGACATCCGCGAGGCGCTGTCGGGGAACCTCTGCCGCTGCACCGGCTACGAGAAGATCATGGACGCGGTCCGGCTCGCCGCCGCGCGCCAGTCGCAACCCGAAGGGGTCTGAGCAGCATGGGTACGACAGGAATCCCCGGCAAGGTCACCCAGGGATCGCAGACCAAGGGCGGCATCGGCGAGTCCACGCTCCGCCCGGACGGCACCCTCAAGGTCACCGGCGAGTTCGCGTACTCGTCCGACATGTGGCACGAGGACATGTTGTGGGGCCACATTCTGCGCTCCACCACGGCGCACGCCGAGATCGTGTCCATCGACACGGCCGAGGCGCTGGCGACTCCCGGTGTCTACGCGGTGCTCACCTACGACGACCTCCCGACCGCCGTGAAGAACTACGGCCTGGAGATCAAGGACACCCCGGTCCTCGCGCACGGCAAGGTCCGCCACCACGGCGAGCCGGTCGCCTGCATCGCGGCCGACCACCCGGAGACCGCGCGGCGCGCCGCCGCCAAGATCAAGGTGGAGTACCGCGAGCTGCCCGTCATCACCGACGAGGCCTCCGCGACCGCGCCCGACGCGGTCCTGGTCCACGAGAACCGCGACGACCACCACATCGGCCACGTCCCGCACCCGAACATCGTGCACCGCCAGCCGATCATCCGCGGAAACGCCGATGAGGCCGCCAAGAAGGCCGACTTCGTCGTCAAGGGCGAGTACACCTTCGGCATGCAGGACCAGGCCTTCCTCGGCCCCGAGTCAGGACTCGCCGTGCCGGCCGAGGACGGCGGCGTCGACCTCTACGTCGCCACGCAGTGGCTGCACTCGGACCTCGGCCAGATCGCCCCCGTCCTCGGCCTGCCCGAGGACAAGGTGCGGATGACGCTCTCCGGCGTCGGCGGCGCCTTCGGCGGCCGCGAGGACCTGTCGATGCAGATCCACGCGTGCCTGCTCGCGCTGCGCACCGGCAAGCCCGTCAAGATCGTCTACAACCGGTTCGAGTCCTTCTTCGGGCACGTCCACCGCCACCCGGCGAAGCTGTACTACGAGCACGGGGCGACCAAGGACGGCAAGCTCACGCACATGAAGTGCCGCATCGTCCTGGACGGCGGCGCCTACGCCTCGGCCTCCCCGGCCGTCGTCGGCAACGCGTCGTCCCTCGCGGTCGGCCCGTACGTGCTCGACGACGTCGACATCGAGGCCATCGCGCTCTACTCCAACAACCCGCCCTGCGGCGCCATGCGCGGCTTCGGCGCGGTCCAGGCGTGCTTCGCGTACGAGGCGCAGATGGACAAGCTGGCCGACAAGGTCGGCATCGACCGAGTCGAGTTCCGGCAGCTCAACGCCATGGAGCAGGGCACGATCATGCCGACGGGCCAGCCCGTCGACTCGCCCGCCCCGGTCGCCGAACTGCTGCGGCGCGTCAAGGCGATGCCGCTGCCGCCCGAGCGCCAGTGGGAGTCCAGCGAGGGCGCCGACGTGCGCCAGCTGCCCGGCGGCCTGTCCAACACCTCGCACGGCGAGGGCGTCGTGCGCGGCATCGGCTACGCCGTCGGCATCAAGAACGTCGGCTTCTCCGAGGGCTTCGACGACTACTCGACGGCCCGTGTCCGTATGGAGGTCGTCGGCGGCGAGCCGGTGGCCACCGTGCACACCGCGATGGCCGAGGTCGGCCAGGGCGGCGTCACCGTGCACGCGCAGATCGCGCGCACCGAGCTGGGCGTCACCCAGGTGACCATCCACCCGGCCGACACCCAGGTCGGCTCGGCCGGTTCGACCTCCGCCTCCCGCCAGACGTACGTCACCGGCGGCGCCGTCAAGAACGCCTGCGAGCTGGTCCGCGAGAAGGTCCTGGACCTCGGCCGCCGCAAGCTGGGCACCTACCACCCGGCGTGGGCGACGGCCGAACTCCTCCTGGAGGGCGGCAAGGTCGTCACCGACGGCGGCGAGGTCCTCGCCGACCTCGTCGACGTGCTGGAGGGCGAGTCCGTCGAGGTCGAGGAGGAGTGGCGGCACCGCCCCACCGAGGCCTTCGACCTGCGCACCGGGCAGGGCAACGGACACGTGCAGTACTCCTTCGCCGCGCACCGCGCCGTCGTCGAGGTCGACACCGAGCTGGGCCTCGTCAAGGTCGTCGAGCTGGCCTGCGCCCAGGACGTCGGCAAGGCGCTCAACCCGCTGTCCGTGATCGGCCAGATCCAGGGCGGCACCACGCAGGGCCTCGGCGTCGCGGTGATGGAGGAGATCGTCGTCGACCCGAATACCGCCAAGGTCAGGAACCCGTCCTTCACGGACTACCTGATCCCCACGATTCTCGACACGCCGACCATCCCGGTCGACGTGCTCGAACTTGCCGACGACCACGCCCCGTACGGGCTGCGCGGCATCGGCGAGGCCCCGACCCTGTCGTCCACCCCGGCCGTCCTCGCGGCGATCCGGAACGCGACGGGCCTGGAGCTCGACCGGACCCCGGTCCGGCCCGAGCACCTGACGGGAACGGCCGCCCAGGCCTAGACCCGCCTCCCCGCGGGGTGGCGGTCAGCCACCGTCACCCCGCAGTACCTCTGCGTCTCGGGCCGTCCCCCGGGTCGTGCAGCCATCCCAAAACCCGTGTGCCGTACGGCAGTTCACGGGAGCCCCTATGAACCTTGGGAATCGAGGCACCATGACCCAGCAGTCCGTGGAGCCGAAGACCACCGCCGACGACGCGGGCGCGGGCTCGCGCCAGCCCGCCGGCAGGTCTTGGCTCGACCGCTACTTCCACATATCCGACAGAGGGTCGACGTTCGCGCGCGAGGTGCGCGGCGGCATCACCACCTTCATGGCGATGTGTTACATCCTCCTGCTCAATCCGCTGCTGCTCGGCGGCCCCGACGCCGCGGGCAACAGGCTCAGCCACGCAGGGCTCATCACGGCGACCGCGCTCGCCGCCGCCGTGTGCACCCTGCTGATGGGCTTCCTCGGCAAGGTCCCGCTGGCGCTCGCCGCCGGCCTGTCCGTCTCCGGCGTGCTCGCCACCCAGGTGGCGCCCAACATGACGTGGCCGCAGGCCATGGGCATGTGCGTGATGTACGGCGTCGTGATCGTGCTGCTCGTCGTCACCGGGCTGCGCGAGATCATCATGAACGCGATCCCGCTCGCCCTGAAGCACGGCATCACCATCGGCATCGGCATGTTCATCGCCCTGATCGGCCTGGTCAACGCCGGGTTCGTCGGCAAGGGCGCCCCGGTGACCCTGGGCACCGGCGGCCAGCTCAAGGGCTGGCCCGTGCTGCTCTTCGCGGTCACCCTGCTCCTGATCTTCATGCTCCAGGCCCGCAACGTCCCCGGCGCGATCCTCATCGGCATCGTCGTCGGCACCGTCCTCGCGGTCATCGTCAACGCGGTCTTCGACCTCAGTCCGAAGGTCTGGGGCGGCAGCCCGCCCGAGCTGACCGGCAGCGCCGTCTCCATGCCCGACTTCTCGCTCTTCGGCCATGTCGAGTTCGGCGGCTGGGACTCCATCGGCGGCATGACCGTCGGCATGATCGTGTTCACGCTCGTGCTCGCCGGGTTCTTCGACGCGATGGCCACCATCATCGGCGTCGGCACCGAGGCCAAGCTCGCCGACGACAAGGGCCGCATGCCGGGTCTGTCCAAGGCGCTGCTGATCGACGGCGCCGGCGGCGCCATCGGCGGTGTGGCCGGAGCCTCCGGGCAGACCGTCTTCATCGAGTCCGCCACGGGTGTCGGCGAGGGCGCGCGCACCGGCCTGTCGTCCGTCGTCACCGGCTTCCTCTTCGCGCTCGGCCTGTTCTTCACGCCGCTCGCGCAGATCGTGCCCGGCCAGGTCGCCGCCGCCGCGCTCGTCGTCATCGGCGCGATGATGATGCAGAACGCCCGGCACGTGGACTGGTCCGACCGGGCCGTGGCCGTGCCGGTGTTCCTGACCGTGGCGCTGATGCCGTTCACGTACTCCATCACCGCCGGCGTCGGCGCCGGAGTCATCGCGTACACGGCGATCAAGGCGGCGCAGGGGAAGTTCCGCGAGATCGGCGCCTTCATGTGGGTGCTGACGCTCGTCTTCCTCGTGTACTTCGGCCTGCACCCGATCGAGAGCTGGCTGGGCGTCAAGTAGCCCTTCCGGACGACCGTTCCATGAACCGTTAAGGAGACCGAGACATGCTGGACATCGCCGATGAGCTGAACCGGTGGGTCGAGCAGGGACGCGACTTCGCCGTGGCCACCGTGGTGGCCGTCGGCGGCAGCGCGCCCCGGCAGCCGGGCGCGGCGCTCGCCGTCGACAGCGAGGGCACCGCGATCGGATCGGTCTCCGGCGGCTGCGTGGAAGGAGCGGTGTACGAGCTGTGCGCCCAGGCCGTCGAGGACGGGGAAACGGTCCTCGAACGGTTCGGCTACAGCGACGACGACGCCTTCGCCGTGGGGCTCACCTGCGGCGGTGTCATCGACATCCTCGTCACGCCGGTCCGCGCGTCCGACACGGCCGCACGCGAGGTGCTCGCTCGGGCGCTCGGCGCCGCCGCCACGGGGGAGGCGGCGGCGCTCGCGCGCATCGTGTCGGGGCCGGGGGAGCTGCTGGGGCGGGCGCTGCTCGTCCGCCCCGACGGCTCGTACGAGGGCGGGTTCGGGGCCCACCCCGAGCTCGACCGCACCGTGGCGGGGGAGGCGGCGGCCTTCCTCGACGCGGGGCGTACGGGCACCCTGGAGATCGGTGAGCAGGGCTCGCGGTGCGGGTCACCGCTCACCGTCCTCGTCGAGTCGTCCGTGCCCGCGCCCCGGATGATCGTGTTCGGCGCGATCGACTTCGCTTCGGCGCTGGTGCGGATGGGTGCGTTCCTCGGCTACCGCGTCACCGTGTGCGACGCGCGGCCGGTGTTCGCGACGGCCGCGCGGTTCCCCGAGGCCGACGAGATCGTCGTCGAGTGGCCGCACGAGTACCTGGAGCGGACCGAGGTCGACGGCAGGACCGTGCTGTGCGTCCTGACCCACGACGCCAAGTTCGACGTGCCGCTGCTGCGGCTCGCGCTGCGGCTGCCGGTCGCGTACGTGGGGGCGATGGGCTCGCGGCGCACGCACCTCGACCGCAATGAACGCCTGCGTGAAGTCGGCGTCACCGAGCTCGAGTTGGCGCGCCTGCGGTCCCCGATCGGGCTCGACCTGGGGGCCCGCACGCCGGAGGAGGTGGCGGTGTCCATCGCCTCCGAGATCGTGGCGGACCGCCGGGGCGGCACGGGGGTGTCCCTGACCGGGGCGCACACGCCGATCCACCACGAGCAGGGGGCGGCGCGGCGGATCGACTCGGTGGCCTGAGCCGGGCAGATCAAGCCCCGCTCTTGGGCGAGAGCCGGCGGGGTCCGGGGCGGAGCCCCTCGGCGGTGGAACGTGTGGCCGGGACCGGCTGTGTGGCCGGGGGGGGCGGGCCCTCACGTGGCGACATCAACACATCGACCACGTCGCGCACTTGACGTTCCGGTGGGCTCGGTCGACTCTCTGTGGGAGCGCTCCCGCAAGGCCGACCGTCACCCGCCCGACCGGACCCCAGGAGTCACCGTGCGAAGACCTCTCAGCCGTGCCGCCGCCGCGGCCGCCGCAACGCTCGCCCTCCTCGTCGCCGCACCGCAGGCCCTTGCCGCGGAGCCGTCGGCACAGGCCATCGTCACCGAGCCGACGGCACCGGGCGGGCACGGCACCGGGCTCTACACGCCCGACCCCAACCCGGACGCCGTCCGGCAGATCGCGGGCCTCGTCAAGGCGGGCCAGTACCGCGACGCCGCCCGGATCACCGCGATGATCGCCACCCCGCAGGCCGTCTGGTTCGGCGACCAGAGTCCGGCCGAGGTGGAGAAGCTCACCCGCGAGGTCGTCAGGGACGCCGACCGGCGCGCCGACCTCCCGGTGTTCGCGCTCTACAACATCCCCGGCCGCGACTGCTCCAACTACTCCGCGGGCGGCGCCGCCACCACCGCCGAGTACCAGGCCTGGATCGACGCCGTCGCCCGCGGCATCGGCTCCCGCGACGCCATGGTCGTCCTCGAACCCGACGCGCTCGCCCTGCTCCCCGCCGACTGCGGCCAGGACGACGCCCAGGGCACCAGGACCGCCGCGCGCTACACCGAGGTCAACTACGCCGTCGACCGCCTGGAGCCGCTGCGCGGCACCCGCGTCTACCTCGACACCGGCCACCCCGGCTGGCACAGCGTCAACTCCATCGTGCCGCGCCTGATCAAGGGCGGCGTCGGGGACGCGGCCGGTTTCTACACCAACGCCTCGAACTACTTCACCGACGACGCCAACTCCTGGTACGGGAAGCTGATCTCGTCCTGCCTCGCGTACGTCGAGGAGGCCTCGGGGGACGCCGCCGACTGCCCGAACCAGTGGACCCCGCGCGCCGACGCGCAGACCTGGATCGACGCCCATGTGCGCGTCCCGGCCTCCCGGATGGCGCACTTCGTCACGGACTCCAGCCGCAACGGCCAGGGCACCTGGACCCCGCCCGCCGGCAAGTACACCGACGCCCAGGACTGGTGCAATCCGCCGGACCGCGGCCTCGGCGCCCGCCCGACCCTGCGCACCGGCGATCCCTTGCAGGACGCCCGCCTGTGGATCAAGACTCCCGGCGAGTCGGACGGCCTGTGCCTGCGCGGCACCGCGGGCCCCGAGGACCCGGAGCGGGGCACGGTCGACCCGAAGGCGGGCGACTGGTTCCCGCAGCAGGCGCTCGAACTGGTGCGGTACGCCAACCCGCCGCTGCTGCCCGGGAAGTGACGCTCACCCGCTCACAACCTGTGCGGTGACGTTTCTCCCGAGGTTCCGTCCCCGGGGCTGTCGTCCCCGGAGCCGTCGTCTCCGGTGACCTCGTCCCCGGCGTCGTGCAGCAGCCCGTCCACCGCCCGTCCGAACACCCACCGCCCCGCCGCCGCGACCACCCGGTCCGCGGCGCGGGGCACCCCGCGCACCCGCAGCTCCTCGCGCCACTCGACGCGCGAGCCGCCGTCGCCGAGCGCCCGCACCTCGAACTCGGCCCAGCCGGTGACGACCCGGCCGCGCTTCTCCATCCGGCAGCGGCGCGGCGGCTGCCAGGCGACGATCTCCATCGGGTCGTCGAAGCCGCACCGGCCGACGCCGGTGCGCGCCACGAACACCGTGCCCGCCGCGTCCGGCGGCGGGGTCGTCACCGTGACACGGGTGAGCGGCACGGAGTCCCCGTGCCGCTCCCAGTCGGTCAGCCGCGCCCACGCCTCGGAGGCGCGCAGCGACGTGTCACGGACGATACGGATTTGGGCCGTCATGTCGTGATGGTAGGCACACGTCCGGGTCCGGTGTCCGTGCCGGAGGCCGGGCGGCGTGTCGCGCGGGACCCCAACTGGGAGCCCCGCGCGCACAGTTGTCCTGCCGCGGCCCGGTTAGGCCGCCTTGTACGCCGCGGCCAGCTTCTTGAGCGCCCCCTGGTAGTCGCCGGTGAGGGCGAGGTGCTCGGCCTCGGCGAACGGCTTGGCCCACGCCGCCGTCACCCTGCCGCCCGCCTTCTGCTGGACCTTGAGCCGCTCCTTCGCCACGAGCGCCTGCCCGCCGCCGTCCTTGCCTGCCGCCTTGGTCGTGAGCCCGTAGCCGTACGGGAACTGCGGATCGTACGAGGCGTCGCCGACGTTGATGGGCAGCTGGGCCTCGGACTTCGGCCAGGTCACCGGGAGCCGCCCGGTGAAGGACCGCTTGCCGTAGAGGACGTCGGCGACGCCGTCGCCCTCCGTGCCCGGCAGCCAGGACGCGACGAGCCCGTCGATGTCGCCCAGCCGGTCGCCGATCAGCTGCGGCCGGCCGGAGACCATCAGCACCACGCACTTCATGGCGCCGCAGACCTTGTCCACCGCGGCCTTGTCCGCCGCCGACAGTTCCAGGTCGTGGCCGTTGCCGACGTCGCCGACGCCCTCCGCGTACGGGGTCTCGCCGACGACGACCACGCCGACGTCGTACCCGGAGATGGGCGCCGAGGCGTCCTTCGAGTAGTCGACCTTCGCGCCGGGGGCGGCCTTCTTCATGGCCTGGAGGATCGTGGTGCCGTCCGTGATCTTCCCGGAGGAGCCCTGCCAGGAGACGGTCCAGCCGCCGGCCTGGTTGCCGATGTCGTCGGCGTTGGACCCGGCGACGTACACCTTCTGGGAGCGCTTGAGCGGCAGCACGTTCCCGTCGTTCTTCAGGAGGACCTGCGACTTGGCCGCCGCCTCGCGGGCCACGGCGCGGTGTGCGGCGCCGCCGATCTCGTCGATGTCGCTCGTGTCGGCATACGGCTTCTCGAAGAGGCCGAGCTTGAACTTCTGCGTGAGGATGCGGGAGACGGCGTCGTCGACGCGTGCCTCCGTGACCCGGCCCGAGGTGGTCTCGGCGAGCAGGGTCTTCTCGAAGTCGGCGTAGGCGTTCGGCACCATGATCATGTCGAGGCCCGCGTTGATCGACGTCCTGACGTCGGAGGCGTAGTCGCCGGGGATCTGGTCGATGCCCGCGTAGTCGCTGATCACGAAGCCGTCGAAGCCCATCTTCCTCTTCAGCTCGTCATTGATCATCGCCGCGTTCGCGTGCATCTTCACGGGGCCCTGGTCGTCTCCGATGATGTCGAGCGAGGAGTACGAGGGCATGACCGTGCCCACCCCGCGCTTCACGGCGTCGCCGAAGGGCGCCAGGTGCACGGCCTCCAACTCCTGCCGCGTCACCTTCGTGACCCCCTGGTCGATGGTGTACGAGCCGGTGGTGGAGGAGCCGTACGCGGTGCCGCCGTCGCCGACGAAGTGCTTGGCGGTGGCGAGGACCTTGTCGTTCCTGTCCAGGTCGCTGCCGTTCGCGCGGCCCTGGAAGCCCTTGATCACGGTCTCCATGGACTCGACGAGGGCCGGGTCCTCGCCGAAGGACTCGTAGGAGCGGCCCCAGCGTTCGTCGCGGCTCACGCACAGGCAGGGCGCGAAGTCCCACGGGACGCCGGTCGCGCGCACCTCGGACGCGGTCACCGCCCCGGCCCGCTCGGCGAGCCCGGGATCGCGGGTCGCGCCGATGCCGATGTTGTGCGGCATGATCGTGGCGCCGACGACGTTGTTGTGGCCGTGCACCGCGTCCACGCCGTAGATCAGCGGGATCTGGAACCGCGTGGCCTGCGCCCGCAGTTGGTAGCCGTCGATCATCTTGGCCCAGGCCTCGGGCGTGTTCGGCGTCGGCACGGAGCCGCCGCCGGAGAGCAGGGAGCCGAGTCCGTGGCTCGCGATGTCGCCGGGCGACTTGAGGGCGGCCCGCTCGGCCTGCGTCATCTGGCCGACCTTCTCCTCCAGCGACATCCGCGAGACGAGGTCGGCGACCCGCTTCTTGATCGGGGCCTTGGTGTCGAGGTACGGCAGGCCGTGCGCGTCGATGACGACCTGCGGGGACTCGGCCGGCGGCTTGGCGCCGGTGACGGTCAGCTTCAGCGGGATCGTCTCGGCGGTCTCGGACCTGGCGGAGTCCTTGGAGGTGGCGACCGTGACCGTCCTGGCCGCGCCGGACGCGGTGCCCGCGGGGAAGGTGACCTTGCCGCTGACCGGGGTGTAGTCCTTGCCGGGGTCCGCGGAGCCGCCCTCGGTGGCGTACTCGATGGTGACGGGGTCCTCGATCGGCACGTTCCCGGTGGTGGTGACGGACAGCTTCACCGCCGCCGAACCGCCCTCCTTCACCGGGTACACGGCCGCGTCCGTCGCCACCTGCGCCCGCAGCGACTGGTCGGCCTTGCCGTACAACTCGACGCCGTCCATGGCGAATTGGCTCTTCGTGCCGGTGGGCAGCGTGACCGCATAGCCCCACATCTTGTCGAGCCCGAGGACGTGGTCGATGCCGCCGACGGGCTGGTAGTCCGTGCGGTACTCGAACCGCGTGAACGGCAGCTCGACCTGCTTCCAGCCCGTGAAGTCGTCGGCGAACGACGTCGTCCACAGCTCGGACGCCTCGCCGTGCGCGCCGCCGTCCTTGATCTCGAAGGTGAGCTTGCGGCCCGAGTCGTCGCCGTACCACCACAGGCGGATGCCCTTGTGGGCCGACCAGTCGTGGGCCGGCTTGTCGGCGGCGTAGTCGTGGCTGAAGCCGCCGTAGCCGCTGATGTCGTAGGCGCCTTCGAGGACCTTGGCGCCCTCGGGGGCGTCCGCGCGCTCCTTGAGTTCGAGTTTCGGGTTGTCGTCCGTGTCGCCGCCCCAGGTGAAGATGCCCTCGGCGGGCTGTGTCGCGAAGGGCACCTCGCCCTCGAAGCGGTCGACGGGGGTGGGCGCGGGGTCGTCGGCGGCTGAGGCCGCCGAGGTGCCGGTCAGCGGCAGCAGGCCTGCCGCGAGCGCCGACACGGCGAGTAAGGCCGCGCGTCTGCGGCGGCTTCGGCGGCCCGATCTGGTGGTGGAGTCGGTGTGACGCAAGGTTCCCTCCGGGTGGTCCCGTTGCGGGTGCTTGTGGTGCGTCGTGCCGTTCTAAATTCAAGCCTTGAGTTAAAGGGGGAGGGGTGGGGGCGTCAAGAGTTCGGAACGTAAAGGGAGTTGGCGGTGGAGCGGGGCCGAGTCGGGCCCTTGCAACCGATTGACAGGCGGGGTCCCGCCCCCGATCGTTTGCTTCGGGGTGTGACACCTGACGGTTGGGGGACCGCGATGAGGTGGCAGGGGGGCGCGTCGTCCGGCGACGCGGAGCACCAGGGGAGCGGCGGGTTCGGCCCGCCTCCGCGGATGCCGTCGGTTCCGCCGATGCCTCCGGGACCGCCTGCGCCTCCAGGGCCGCCGCCTCCGGGACCGCCCGCGCCTCCAGGGCCGCCGCCTCCGGGACCACCTGCGCCTCCCGGACCGCCGCCTCCGGCCTTCGGTCCCGCGCAGGACGTCGCGTTCGGGCCGCCCGGCCCACCCGCTGCCAGGCCGCCCGCCGGGCCGGCCGATCCGGCGCGCGCCGTCGCCGCGGGGCTGCTCAACCTCAGCGGGCTCGGCCTGGGATACGTCCTCGTGCGCCGCCGCCTGCTCGCCCTGCTGTGCGTCGCCGCGACGGCCGCCCTGCTCACGCTCGCACTGCCCGCGGATCCCGACGGGGTGCCCGGGTGGGCGCTGATCGGGTACGCGGCGCTGCTGCTCGTCGCGGTGGCGGACGGCGCGCGGCGCGGACTGCGCGCGTCGTCAAGTTCCGTACGGATCAAGCCCGTTGTGGCGATTCTGCTCGGTGTCGCGCTGCTCGCCGTGCCCGCCGGGGGCGCCTTCGCGTACGGCGGTCTGCGCGACGAGGCCGTCGAGGAGATGCTGCTCGACCGGCTGGACGGTGCCGACGCCCTCGTCCGGAAGGCCTCGGTCCGGGACTTCGCCGAGGCGCGCGCCGACTATCGCACGGCGCTGGGCCGCTACCGCGACCTCGCGGAGGACCACCCGGGCTCCCGGGCCGCCCACCGCGTGCACGACAGCCTCGACGCCTACTACAAGGCGGTCTCCGCGCCGTACGCCGACGGTGCGCCCTGCGCCGCCGTCGCGCCGCTCGAACATCTGCGGTCGGTGCCGGACACCATCGACCGTGCCGTCCTCGGCTCCCTCGCGACCTGGCCCGACAGGCCGCTCGCCACCTCGCTCCTGAAGTGCGGCACGGGCAGGCTCGGCACCGCCGGGTCCGACGGCAAGGGCGGCGAGCTGGGTCAACTCCTGCGTACGTTCCCCGGGTCGACGCAGGCGCGGCAGGTGGAGCCCGCCGTGCGCGCGGCCGTCGAGCGGCGCGCGGGTGCGCTGAAGGGCGAGGACCCGTGCGCCGCCACCAAGGCGCTGCGCCGCATCGGTGACACCGCGAAGAGCCTGCCCGCGCCCGCACCCGCCCACCTGCGCGGCGGGGTCGCGACGGCCGTGCGGGACGGGGCGTACGCCTGCGGCGTCGACCAGTTCGAGGACAAGAAGTTCGGCGCCGCCCGCACGTCGCTGACGGACTTCGCGCGCACGTACAAGGACGACAAGCGGCGGGCCCGCGCCCAGCAGGTCGCCACCGCCGCCGAGATCGCGCAGCTGCGTCCCGCCGCGGGCGACCGGCTGCCGCCGAAGGGCGAGCCGGGCGGTGCCCGCATGGAAATGGTGATCAGCAACGACGGGCCCGACCCGGTAGAGATCCTTTACACGGGACCGGTCACCGGCCGGGTCACCATCGCCGCCTGCGGATCCTGCACGACGTATCCGACCGAGGCGGCGGGCCGCGCCAAGGCGTGCAAGGCGAGCGGCAAGGGCTACCCGAAGAAGACGCTGCGGCTGCCCGCGGGCACGTACCACTTCCTGCACAAACCGGGCGGCCGTGACGCGACGGCGCTCGGGCGCGCGGCGGGCGGCCGGATCCAGTCCGGATACTCGTACACGCAGTGCAGCTATGTGGTCAGGAGCGAGCTGGGGGCCGATCTGTAGGGCCGTCGGCGCGGCCCGCCGCGAGGCTCTTGACCGAGGCTTGACCCCCATTTGACCTGCGCAAATACCCTTGTGCCCCCTGGGTGAGGCACCCAGGAAAGGGGGCTACACTCACTTGCTCGATACAAGCTTGCTCGATACAAGCAACTGAAGTGCGAATCCGGGAGGCGGTCGTGGACAAGGGGACGGTCCATGACCGTGAAGCAGCGGACGACCACCTGGAGACGGGAAGCGCGAGTGCCGAGGACGCCGCGGCGGGACTCGGCACACAGCTGGTGCGGTTCTCGAGACTGCTGACTGCCTACCGGCAGAAGGCCAGGTTCGAGAGCCGGGCCGGTGAACGGGTACTCCTCGCCAAGCTGGTGCGCGACGGCGAACGCCGCGCCACCGACCTGGCCGCCGCGACCTTCCTCGACCTGTCGACGGTCAGTCGTCAGGTGCGGGCCATGGTCGACAAGGGACTCGTCGAACGGCGTCCCGACCCGGAGGACCGGCGGGGCGCGCTGCTGCGCGCCACCGCCGCCGGGACGGCCGTGTTCGAGGAGTACCGGCGCCAGCGCGACGCGGGTTTCGCCCGCCTCCTCGAGCCCTGGCCCGAGGAGGACAGGTACCAGCTGATCCGGCTGCTCTCCCGCCTCAATGACGATCTGGAAGAGTTTGAATACGCGCGTCACGAGCCCGGCCACGTGCCCGGGCCCGGTGGCGAGCAGGGAGCAACGCAAGAATGACTGAGGCCGTGTCCGCGTCCCGCGGAGACACCGCTACCCAAGCCATATCCACCCCCCAACAGACCCCCATGTCCGGCGGCCTGAGCCACCGGCAGATCCTGACGATCCTCAGCGGCCTGATGCTGGGGATGTTCCTGGCCGCTCTCGACCAGACCATCGTCTCCACCTCGATCCGCACCATCGCGGACGACCTCGACGGCCTCAGCCAGCAGGCCTGGGCGACGACGGCGTACCTGATCACTTCGACGATCTGCACGCCGCTGTACGGCAAGCTGTCCGACCTGCACGGCCGCAAGCCGTACTTCCTGGCCGCGATCAGCATCTTCATCGTCGGCTCGGCGCTGTGCACCTTCTCGACGTCGATGCCGGAACTCGCCGCGTTCCGCGCGGTGCAGGGCATCGGCGCCGGCGGCCTGATGTCGCTCGCGCTCGCGATCATCGGCGACATCGTGCCGCCGCGCGAACGGGCCCGCTATCAGGGCTACATGCTCGCCACCTTCGCCACGTCCAGCGTCGCGGGGCCGCTCATCGGCGGCGCCCTCGCCGGACAGGACAGCATCCTCGGCGTCACCGGCTGGCGCTGGGTGTTCCTGGTGAACGTGCCGATCGCGATCGTCGCGCTGTTCGTCGTCGCCAAGGTGCTCAACATCCCGCACGTCCGCCGCGACCGGAAGATCGACTGGTGGGGCGCGGTCACCATCGCGCTCGGCGTCGTCCCGCTGCTGCTCGTCGCCGAACAGGGCCGCGAGTGGGGCTGGGGCTCCACCGGCTCGATCGTCTGCTACGTCATCGGCGGCGTCGGCATCGTCTCGTGGATCTTCGTGGAGCGGGCGGTCGGTGACGACGCGCTCATCCCGATGCGGCTGTTCCGCAACGCCATCTTCAGCAAGACCAGCTTCCTGTCCGTGCTGATCGGCGCGGGCATGTTCGGCGGCATGCTGATGATCCCGCAGTACCTCCAGATCGTGAAGGGCGCGAGCCCCACCAAGTCCGGTCTCGAGATGCTGCCGCTGATGGCGGGCATGATGATCGCGTCGATCATCTCCGGCCAGATCACCGGGAAGACCGGCCGCTACAAGATCTTCCCGACCCTCGGCACCCTCTTCATGGTCGCGGCGCTGCTGCTCTTCCACTTCAAGGTCGAGTGGGACACCCCGCTGTGGGAGACCATGCTCTACATGGGGCTCTTCGGCCTGGGCCTCGGCTGCTGCATGCAGACGCTGGTGCTCGCGGTGCAGAACGCCGTGCCGCCGCAGGACATGGGTGTGGCGACCGCGTCGTCCACGTTCTTCCGGCAGATGGGCGCCACCGCCGGTACGGCGATCTTCCTGTCCGTCCTCTTCTCGAACGTCGGCGACAAGATTGCCGACGCCTTCAAGTCTGCCGCGAAGACCCAGGACTTCCAGGCCGCGCTGCACGACCCCTCGGTCGTCCACGACCCGGCCAACAAGCCGGTCTTCGACATGCTCAAGGGCTCCGGCGGGGGCGGCAGCGGGGTGCTGAGCGACTCCTCGTTCATCCAGCATCTCGACCCGCGCCTCGCGGAGCCCTTCAAGCAGGGCTTCGCGGACGCCATGCACGTGGTGTTCCTCATCGCCGCGTGCGTCATCGTCCTCGCGTTCCTGATGGTCCTGTGGACCAAGGAGGTCCCGCTGCGCACGATGTCGGGTCTCCAGGCGCGCGAGGCGGCCGAGAAGGGGGAGGCGGGGCAGACGGCCCCCGAGTCCGCCCCGGCCCCCGCACCCACGCCCGCCGTACCGGCCGACGCCGTGTCCGCGGACGCCTCGGCGGGCATCAGGGGCTACGCCCGTGAACGCGACGGCTCGCCGCTCGTCGGCGCGGTCGTCACGCTGATCGACCTGAGGGGCGGCCAGCTCGGCCGTACGACGACGGGGCCCGACGGCGCGTACCTGCTCCCGGCCCCCGCCGGTGGCACGTACGTCCTGATCGGCTCCGCGGGCTCCCGGCAGCCGCAGGCCAGCACGCTGACGGTCGGCGAGGGCTTCCTCGACTTCGACCTGATGCTGGCCGGGGCCGCGGGCCTGACCGGAACCGTCGTCGAGGCGGCGGGCGAACTCCCCGTGCCGGGTGCGCTGGTGATCGCCACCGACGTGCGCGGTGAGGTGCTCGCCTCCGCGGCCGCGGACGCCACGGGCGCCTTCGCCTTCGGCGACCTGGCTCCCGGCGGTTACACCCTCGCGGTGAGCGCGGAGGGCCACCGGCCCACGGCCCTCGCGGTCGAGGTGGTCAGCGGCGGCCCGAACCGCTGCGAGGTCCGCCTGGTCCCCGGTGCCCGCGTCCACGGCGTGGTCCGCGCCTCCGGCGAGCCGCTGAACGACGCCCGCGTCACCCTCCTCGACGCGGCGGGCAACACGGTCGGCACGGCGGTCACGGGCATCGACGGCGCCTACGCCTTCGACGACCTCGACGCCGGCCAGTACACCGTCGTCGCCAGCGGCTACGCCCCGCAGGCCCTCCCGCTGACCCTCAACGGCAACGGCAGGAACGACGCGGACGTGGAGCTGAGCCACTGACGCGCTGAACTCAGGCGCGGCGAAGGCCGTGGCCCGATACCCGGGACGACCGGGGGCCGGGTCACGGCCTTCGGCATGCGCCCATCCGCACGGACTACGTCCACGCGACGGCCACCACGGCCGCGGCCGCCGTGAACGTCCCCACGCCGTAGAAGGCCCACGGCCGCTTGCCGCGCATGCCCACCACCGCGATCACCGCCACCAGGACGTCCAGGCCCAGCTTCACCGCCGTCTTCGCTTCGTCCACCGGCAGGTCGAGCGACATCCGGGTCCACACGAGCCCCGCGCCCGTGACCAGTTGCACGACCGCGCTGCTCACCATGTAGCCGCCGGCCACCGGGTCCTTGCCGCGCAGCTGGAAGAAGATGCCACCCAGGAGCGCGGCGAACCCGAAGAGGTGGAAGACGAGGAACACGTACCGCAGGATCTCCATGCCAGTGGTCTCTCTGTAGGGACGGACTTCGGGTACTGCCGTTCATCGGGTACTGCCGTTCACGGGACGAGGCAGCCCGCCGACCTGTGACACGAGCGGTGGCAGACGTCGCGCGCGGGAGAGGGGGAGGATGGGCTCCCAGTTCCGCCGAACCGCCGCCGGGGCCCGCCCCGGGGAGCCATGATCAGGACGGGCGGGCCGCACACCGGGTGCGGGCGGCCGGACGCGGGGGAGAGTCGACGTGGCCAAGGTGGAGGAGTTCGAGGAGCTGCGGCCGCTGCTGTTCTCGATCGCGTACCGGATCCTCGGCAGCGTGAGCGAGGCGGAGGACGCGGTGCAGGAGAGCTGGCTGCGCTACGACGCCTCGACCGCCAGACCGGAATCGACCAAGGCGTACTTGTCGACCGTCGTGACCCGGATCGCGATCGACGTCCTGCGCTCCGCCCGCGTGCGACGCGAGCAGTACCCCGGAACGTGGCTGCCCGAGCCGCTGCTCGACGATCCGTACGAGGACCCGGCCCGCGCGGCGGAGTTGTCCGACTCGGTGTCGATGGCGGCGCTGCTGCTCCTGGAGCGGCTGAGCCCCCTGGAGCGTTCGGTGTTCGTGCTGCGGGACGTCTTCGGCTTCGGCTACGACGAGATCGCCGAGGCCGTGGACCGCTCGGAGGCGGCGTGCCGTCAACTGCTCGTACGGGCCCGTCGCCACATGCGCGAGGGGCGGCCCCGCTTCGAGGCCGACGTCCGGGAACGGCAGGAGCTCGCGGAGCGGTTCTTCGACGCGCTGTCGCACGGCGACGTGGACGGACTCCAGAGCCTGCTGGCCGCCGACGTCCAGCTCGTCGGGGACGGCGGGGGCAAGGCCCCGCAGCTGGCCAGGGCCGTCGCCGGCGCGGCGAACGTGGCCCGGCTGCTCGCCACCGTCCACCCGCTGATGGCCCTGACCGGCATCACCTGGGAGCCGCGCGAGATCAACGGCCGTCCCGGAGCGCTCTTCCGCGACCGCGACGGTAAGGTCCTGCGCGTCTTCGTCCTCGACATGCGGGGCGGGCGGATCGAGATCATCCGCTCGGTCCTCAACCCGGACAAGCTCGGCCACCTGGGCCCGGTCGCCGATGCCTGGGCCGTCGACCGGGAGATCCGGGAGGTACGCCGCAACCAGCGGCAGGCGCGGGCCTAGGATCCGTCAGAAGGGCCCTGGGGCCGGCCCTCAGAGCCAGTCCCGCCTCTTGAAGATCACATACAGGCTGACGCAGACCACGCCCATCAGACCGATCGCGAACGGGTACCCGAAGCCCCAGCCCAGCTCCGGCATGTTCTCGAAGTTCATGCCGTAGATCGTGCCGACGAGGGTCGGGGCGAAGAGGATGGCCGCCCAGGAGGAGATCTTCTTGATCTCCTCGTTCTGCTCGAAGCCGGCCTCCGCCAGCGCCCGCATCTCCGCGTTCTGCTGCTGGGTGACCAGCGTCGCGTTCACCGTGAGGATGTCGGCGAGGGCCTGGCGGAAGGAGTCGACGCGTTCGCTGGTGTGCGTGACATGGTCGGCCACGTCGCGGAGGTAGCGCTGGAGCTCCTCGTCCGTGCCGTACTTCGCGAAGCCCGCCATCAGGGCGTGCAGCATGCCGACCAGCGGGCGGGTCGCGCGCTGGAACTCGACCATTTCGCGGGAGAGTTCGTAGATGCGGCGGGAGACGGCGGGGGCGCCGGAGAAGACCTCCGTCTCGATCTCGTCGACGTCGTTCTGGACGCCGGACACCACCGGCGCGTAGCCGTCGACGACCGCGTCCAGGATGGCGTAGAGGACGGCCTCCGGGCCGAGCCGGAGCAGCTCGGGCGTCGCCTCCATGCGGCGGCGGACCGCCGAGAGGTCGGGGGCCGCGCCGTGCCGGACCGTGATGACGAAGTCGGGGCCCACGAACACGTGCAGCTCGCCGAAGTCGACCTCCTCCGGCGCGTCCAGGTAGCGGGCCGCGCGCAGGACGACGAAGAGGGTCTCGCCGTAGCGCTCCAGCTTCGGACGCTGATGCGCCTCAAGCGCGTCCTCGACCGCGAGGCCGTGCAGGTCGAACTCCGCCGCCAGCGACTTGAGTTCCGAGTCGGAGGGGCGGGCCAGGCCGATCCACGCCATGGTGCGCGGCTTCTCGCGCAGTTGCCGGTAGGTGTCCGTGAGGGTCTCGGGGGTCGCCACCCGCACCCCGTCCCGGTACAGCGCCGCGTTCACCACGCTGACCTGCTCCTGCGGCGCCGGGTCGGTCGCGGGCGCGGCGGCCGGTTCGGAGGACGGGGGCGCCGGGGCGGCCGCGCGGCGCCAGGAGTAGCGGCGCGCCCCATTGTGCTCGCTTCGGCCGGCTCGGCCCTGCCTTCGTGGCATCGCCGCCTCCCTCCGTGATCGAATGACTGACGCTGACGGGTCCCCGGCAGGGTAACCAGCGAAGATGACGGCAGGGTGCAGCGCATCGCGGACAGCACCTGACCTACTTTCCCGTTACGTTCCCCGTATGACGACGAAGCCGCTGACCGCCCGCGCCCTGGGACGCGCCACCCTGGAGCGCCAACTCCTGCTCGACCGCCGCCCGCTGAGCGCCGAGGACGCCGTCCACCGGCTCCTCGGGCTCCAGGCGCAGGAGGTCAGGCCGCCGTATCTCGCGCTCGCCGCCCGCCTCGCCGACTTCACCCCCGCCGCGCTCTCCACCGCCCTGGAACAGCGCCGCGTGGCCCGCCTCGTCACCATGCGCTCCACCATCCACCTGCACACCGCCGACGACTGCATGACGCTGCGCCCCCTCGTGCAGGCCGCCCGCGACCGGGAGTTGCGGATGTTCCGCAAGGGCCTCGCAGGGGTCGACCTGGACCGGCTCACCGACCTGACCCGGCGCTACGTCGAGGAGGAGCCGCGCACCCCGAAGGAGATCCGGGAACTGCTCCTGAAGCACTGGCCCGAGGCCGACCCGCAGGCCCTCACCATCGCGGCCCGCGGCCGCCTCCCGCTCGTCCAGGTCACGCCGCGCGGGCTGTGGCGGCGCAGCGGCGGGGTGCGCCTGACCACCGCCGAGCAGTGGTTCGACCGGCCCACCGAGCCGGCGCCCGCCCCCGACGACACGGTCCTGCGCTATCTCGGCGCCTTCGGGCCCGCCTCCGTGAAGGACTTCCAGCAGTGGGCCGGCATCACCCGCACCAAGGAGGCCTTCGAGCGGCTGCGGCCCCGCCTGGTCACCTTCCGCGACGAGCACGGCGTCGAGCTCTTCGACCTGCCCGACGCGCCCCGCCCCGACGAGGACACGCCCGCGCCGCCGCGCCTGCTCGCCGAGTTCGACAACCTCCTCCTGTCCCACGCCGACCGCACCCGCGTCATCCACGAGTTCGACCGGGGCCGCAACTGGCAGGTGAACACCGCCTACTTGACCTTCCTCGTCGACGGGTTCCTCGCCGGTCTGTGGACCTTGAAGGAGAGCAAGGAGGGAAAGAAGAGCGGCGGGGACGCGGGCAGTGTGCTCACCCTCGAACCCTTCCGGAAGCTCACGCGCGCCCAGCGGGACGAACTCGTCGCCGAAGCGGAGCGCACCGCCGCCGTCCTGGAGGCTCCGGGGCCGCTCTCCGTGGACTTCGGCACCGTCCGCACGTGAAGGCGGAGGTCAGTCCGCGCGGCCCGTCGCCGCCACCGTCACACCGAGGCCTATCAGCGCGAAGCCGCCCGTACCGCCGATCAACGACAGTCGCCGGTCCGAACGCGCGAACCAGGCGCGGGCCGCCGACGCGGTGAGCCCCCACAGCGTGTCCGTGACCAGGCCTATGGAGATCGGGATCAGGCCCAACAGGAGCATCTGCGCGGTGACATGACCCGCCTCGTGGTTCACGAACTGGGGGAGCACCGCCGCGAAGAAGACGATGCCCTTCGGGTTCGTGACCCCCACCAGCACCCCGTCGCCCACCGTGCGCAGGTCGCCGCGCGGCGGTCCTGCCGGGCCGCGGATGTCCGAGGCCCTCAGGTCCCGCCGGTGCCGGAACGCCTGCACCCCCAGGTGCACGAGGTACGCCGCGCCCGCCAGCTTCACCGCCAGGAACAGCCCCGCCGACCGCTCGACCAGCGCGCCGATCCCCAGCGCCACCGCCACGACCAGCAGATACGAGCCGACGACATTGCCGAGCGCCGTCGCCACCGCCGTACGCCGCCCGTGCGCGAGCGCCCGCCCGATCACGAACAGCACGCTCGGCCCCGGAACCACGATCACCAGCAGCGACATCGCCGCAAACGCCAAGTACCGGTCCATGGACACCATGCCCGCCACGCGCCCCGCCCCCTCTCGGTCCGCTCCCTCGCGACCTCGTCCTCATCCCACGTGGACCATTGAAGCCCACGCCACCGACAATCGCCCGGGCTCCGGCAGACCTACGGCAGCATCCCCGCCCGCCGGGCCGCCACTACGGCCTCGCCGCGCGTGTGCGTCCCCAACTTCCGCATGGCCGAGCGCAGATACCCCTTCACCGTCTCCGGGCGCAGGCCGAGCCGCTCGCCCGCCGCCGCGTTCGTCGCGCCCGCCGCCACGCACGCCAGCACGTCCACCTCCCGGGGCGCGAGCGTCACCGGCGCCTCCGCGGGGGCCGGCACCGGGTCGGAGGCGGCCGCCAGCCTGCCGCACACCGCGAGCAGTTCGCGGCGCAGCGCGGGATCGGCGAGCTTCGGGGCGAGGGCCCGCAGCGCCCCGTGCGCCTCCCTGACCTCCTCCCACGCCCCGGCGTCCGCGCTCGCCGGGGCCTGCGTCACGGACAGCAGCGACTGCACCTCGTCGCGCACCAGAAGCGCCTGCTCGACGTCGCGCGCCGCCGCCACCGCCGCGTCCAGCGCCCGGTCACCGAGCGGCCGGGCCGTACGCAGCGCCCCGTACAGGACACCCCGCACCCGGCGCCGTACGACGACGGGCACCGCGAGGACCGAGTGCAGGCCCTCGGCCGCGACCGCGGCGTCGTACTCGTGGCTGATGTGCCGCGAGCCGTGGTAGTCGGTGACGGCGCACGCCCTGGCGAGCGTCAGGGCCTTGCCGCCCAGGCCGTTGCCCGCCGCGACGCCGAGGCCGCGCAGCGCGCCCGTCGCCGCGCCGCTGAGCTCCGCGATCCGCACCTGCCCCGCCGTCCGCCCCGCGCCGGCGGTCAGCCCGCCGAACGCCACCGGGAGGCCCGTGCCCCGGCGCAGCCGCACCAGGGCCGCGCGCATCTCGACCGCCTCGGCGGTTGCCGTGCTCACCCGTCCATCACCTCGCCGCGCACTGTTCACCCCCGTATGGGGGTGGTGAGACCTGCGTCACCCCCTACACGATGGCAGAAACGGTCCGCGACAGTACGACTGTGAAGAGGCGACGATGCGTGTACCCATGACGATCACGGACTTCCTGGAGCGGGCGGAACTCGGCTTCCGGGACAGCGTTGGCGTGGTGGACGAGCCGGACCAGCCCGCGCCCGCCGTTCCCACGGCGACGTACGGGACCTTTGCCGAGCGGGTCAGGGCCTGGCAGGCCGGGTTCGACGCGCTCGGCCTGGGGGAGGGCGAGCGGGTGGCGGTGGCGAGCCACAACTCGGCCCGCCTCCTTGAGCTGCTGTTCGCGCTGCCGATGAGCGGGCGGATCTGCGTGCCCCTCAACTTCCGGCTGAAGCCGGACGAGGTCGAGTACATGGTGCGGCAGAGCGGGGCGTCCGCCTTCCTGGTCGATCCGGAACTGGACGGGGCGCTGTCCGGCGTGAAGGCGCGGCACCGCTTCGTGCTCGGCGAGCAGACCGAGACGGAGCTGATGCGCTTCGGCGTCGAGCCCCGCCCGTGGTCCGCGCCCGACGAGGACGCGACGGCGACGATCAACTACACGTCCGGCACCACCGCCCGCCCGAAGGGCGTGCAGCTGACCCACCGCAACATCTGGGTCAACGGCCTGACCTTCGGCCTGCACACGCGGGCCTGGGAGCGGGACGTCTACATGCACACGCTGCCGATGTTCCACTGCAACGGCTGGGGGATGCCGTACGTGATGGCGGGCCTGGGCGTGAAGCAGGTGGTGCTGCGGAAGGTGGACGGCGCCGAGATCCTGCGCCGGATCGACGAGCACGGGGTCACGCTGATGTGCGGGGCGCCCGCCGTGTGGAAGGCGGCCCTGGACGCGGCGGCGGACTGGCAGGGTCCTGTGCCGGGCCGCGACCGGGTGCGGGTCGTGTGCGCGGGCGCGCCGCCGCCGAGCAGGCTGATCCAGCGTGTGGAGGAGGAACTGGGCTGGGAGTTCACGCAGATCTACGGCCTGACGGAGACCTCCCCGCTGCTGACCTTCAACCGCACCCGCCCGCAGGACGCGCATCTGCCCGGTGAGGAGCGGGCGCGCAAGCTCGCGCGGGCGGGGCTGCCAGCGCTCGGCGTGAAGCTGGACGTGTCCGGCACGGGCGAGGTGCTGGCCCGGTCGAACACGGCCCTGGAGGGCTACTGGGAGAAGCCCGAGGAGAGCGAAATCGCCCTGGAGAACGGCTGGTTCCACACCGGCGACGGCGGGTCGCTCGACGAGGAGGACGGCCACCTGACGATCTCGGACCGGAAGAAGGACGTGATCATCACCGGCGGCGAGAACGTCTCGTCCATCGAGGTCGAGGACGTGATCTTCCGGCACCCGGCGGTGGCCGAGGTGGCCGTGATCGGCGTGCCGAGCGAGAAGTGGGGCGAGACGATCAAGGCCCTGGTGGTCCTCGCGGAGGGGCAGTCGCTCACCGAGGCGGAGATCGTCGCGCACTGCAAGGAGCGGATGGCCGGCTACAAGGCGCCGACGAGCGTGGAGTTCCGGGAGTCGATCCCGCGGACGGCGACCGGGAAGATCCAGAAGTTCAAGCTGCGCGAGCCCTACTGGGGCGGACTCGAGCGGGGAGTGAACTAGCGGCTCGGCGGGGCGGGTGCCGCCGCGGCGGACTCCCGCCGACCGCGCTCCCGCAGTTCCTTCAGCTCTGCGAACACCCGCTCCCCGCGCCCGTCCGAGAGGTCGGTGGAAGCGAGTACGGACGACAGGACCACACTGGGCAGCACGTGGCGCAGCATGACGGAGATGCGGTGCTGTAGATCCTGGTAGTTGCACAGGGCCTGGGACATGGCCTGGATGCCGGCGAAGGAGCCCACCATCACGTCGGCGGTCTCCTTCGGCCGCACGTGGGGGAGGAGTTCACCCTGCGCGTGGGCGGCATCGAGGGTCTGGGCGATCGACTCGGCCCAGCGCTCGAAGGCGCCGCTGCGATCGAGGCCGAGCGCCTGCTGGTCGAGCGAGAGCCGCACTCCGGCCCTGACGATCGGGTCGGTCTGCAAGCGGTAGGCGTGCAGCATGCCCATGTCGACCAGTTGCTGCACCTTGCAGGCGCGGGACACGGTCACGTCGCCGTCCTGCGCCGACAGCACGCCCTGGGCGAGGTGCTCCTTCGACTGGAAGTGGAAGTAGAGCGCGCCCTTGGTCACGTCGGCGGCCGTCAGGATCTCGTTGATGGTGGCCGCCTGGTAGCCCCGTTCCTCGAACACGACGGCGGCCGCGGAGAGGATCGCCTGTCGTGTACGGATCGCGCGGTCCTGCATCGCCATCTTCGCTCTCCTTGTACGTGCCGCTGAGGCAGCACTAAAAAAACCGTCCAGTTTGTATTGTGTGAGCGTACGTCATCGCCTTCGCGCCCCGCATCCCTGAAGTGTGCCGGTGAGTGCCCTGGTGTGCGGGTCGGGTGAGGTCGGCTCGCCAGTCGATTGACAAACCGTCCGTGCTGTTTTTTTATCGAGGGGGGGTTCGGATGCCACAGTCACCTGGGGAGACACGATGGACATTGAAGTGCTGGGTTCGCTGTCGGTGCGCGAGAACGGCGTCCAGATCGCTCCCACCGCGCCGAAACCCCGGCAGGTGCTGGCACTGCTCGCACTCAACGCCGACCGCATCGTCCCTGTCCCGATGCTGATCGAGGAGCTGTGGGACGGGCATCCTCCGCGCAGCGCCCGCACCACCCTTCAGACCTACATCCTCCAGCTGCGCGAACTCACCAAGGACGCGCTGCTGCGCGGCGGTGACACGACCACGCGCGCCAAGGACATCCTGGTCACGCTCCCCGGCGGCTACTGCTTGCAGACGCGCGGCGGCACCATCGACTTTCAGGAGCTCGAACGCCGGGCGGGCGCCGGGTATCGCGCGATGGATGCCGAGGACTATCCGGCGGCGGCCCGCAAGCTGCGCGACGCACTCGCGCTGTGGACCGGTTCGGTGCTCGCCGACGTACCCGCGGGCAGCCGGATCGCCCTGGAGGTCAGCCGGCTGGAGGAGACCCGCCTGTATGTCCTCGATCAGCGCATCGAGGCCGATCTGCGTCTGGGCCGCCACCGTGCCCTGCTGGCCGAACTGACCGTGCTGGTCAAGCAGTTCCCCCTGCACGAGAGCCTGCACGGGCAGTTCATGCTCGCTCTCCACCGCTCGGGTCGCCGCGGCGAGGCCCTCGATGTCTACCAGCGCCTGCGCACCACCCTCGTGCGTGAACTGGGCCTCGAGCCCTCCGCGGCCCTCGGCAGGCTCCAGCGCGGCATCCTCATGGCACAGCCCGACACCGGCGTCCTGCCCTCCCCCGAGGCCGACTCCGGCCGCCTCCCCGTGCGGGCCGGTTGACCACCTCCCGCGGTCCCCGGGTTCGCCGCCCCCGTCCGCCCGCCGTCAGCTCACGGCGCGCTTGACCAGGTCCGCGATGCGCTCCTCGTCGGCCTTCGTCAGCTCCGTGATCGCGAACGCCGCCGGCCAGACATGGCCGTCGTCGAGAGCGGCCTGGTCGCTGAAGCCAAGGGTGGCGTACCGCGACTTGAACTTGGCCGCGCTCTGGAAGTGGCACAGCACCTTGCCGTTCTTGGCGTAGGCGGGCATCCCGTACCAGAGCTTCGGGGTCAGCTCGGGGGCGGCGCTCGTGACGACGGCGTGGACGCGCTCGGCGAGCAGACGGTCGGCCTCCGCCATGTCGGCGATCTTCGAGAGCACCTCCTTCTCCGTGTCCGCCCTCGAGGTGCGCGAGCCGCGCTTCGTCTCCTTGGCGCGGTCGTTCATCGCCTCGCGTTCCTCGGCGGTGAAACCCTCGTGCTTCTCGTCGGCCTTCTTCGTGGTGGCCATGTCGGGTGCCCTTTCGTGGTGGGGAACGGTGTCGCGTGCCGGTGGGCGCGGAGGTCAGGCCCCGGTCTCCCAGGCGAAGCCGTCGGGGTCGGTGAAGGCGGCGCCGGTGCTGCCCAGGACGATGCAGTGGGAGCCGGAGCCCTCGGCGTCGACCCCGAGGTCCTTGGCGAGACCCCGGCGCTTGTAGAGCGCCAGCTTCACGGGGCTGGAGTCGTCGGCCTTGAACTCGGTGTACGTGCCGCCGAAGCTCTTGCCCGCGGTCAGGCCCTGCCCCACGTAGAACTGCTTGCTCGCCTTGACGTCCTCGACGCCGAGCAGCAGGACGGTCTCGTCGATGTTCCGGGTGGCCGGGCCGCTGTCCTTCTTCGCGGAGGTCGCGACCTTCCAGATGGTTCCGTCCGGCGCCCGCAGCACCCCGCCGTAGCCCCACAGGGACTTCTCTGCGGGCTTCAGGGCGGTGGCACCGGCGGCGAGCGCGGAGGCGAACAGGGCGTCCACGTCGGCCGGCTGAGAGACCGTCAGCGCAAGGGTGAAGCCCCGGAAGCCCGCGGACGCCGACTCGGAGGCCCGCAGGCGCAGGGTCGAGGCGTCCAGGCCGAACGCCTCCTTGTGGAACTGGGCGGCCGCCGAGGGGTCGGTCACCTCAAGGGTGACGGATGCGAGGGAGGTCATGGCGTTCAAGCTAAGTCCGCGGGGCCCGGCACGGCTTCTTCGTTCGTGCCCGATACGAGAGGCCGTGGACGGGCTCTGCGGCGGTTCACGAGCGATTCTCCAGCGGGCCGCGACACGGTGGCATCCGGTGGGGCAGGTGTGTACCGAAGGGGCGACGGCCGGGCGGCGGTCAAGGCATGCTGGAGCCGATGCAGCGAGCGGCCACCGCCGAGGAGGCGGCCGCCACGTACCACGAGGAGGACCTCAGGTGACCGCACTCTCGTACGCGCACGGGACCAGCGAGGTGCCGCTCCTCGGTGACACCATCGGGCGCAATCTGCGGCGGGCCGTCGAGGCCTGGCCCGAGCGCGAGGCACTCGTCGACATGGCCGACGGGCGGCGCTGGACGTACGCGGAGTTCGGCGCGGCCGTCGAGGAGCTGGCGCGCGGGCTGCTCGCGCGCGGCATCGCCAAGGGCGATCGTGTGGGCATCTGGGCGGTCAACTGCGCCGAGTGGGTGCTCGTGCAGTACGCGACCGCGCGGGTCGGCGCGATCCTCGTGAACATCAACCCGGCCTACCGGGCACACGAGTTGGCCTTCGTGCTCAAGCAGTCGGGCATCTCGCTCCTCGTCTCGTCGACCGAGCACAAGGGCACGGACTATCGCGAGCTGGTCCGGCACGTGGCACCCGAGTGCCCCGAGTTGCGCGACCAGGTCTTCATCGGCACGGACAGCTGGGACGCCCTGATGGCGTCCGCCGGCGGCGCCACCGCCGAGCAACTGGCGTCCCGCGAGGCCGAGTTGTCGTGCGACGACCCGGTCAACCTCCAGTACACCTCCGGCACGACCGGCTTCCCGAAGGGGGCCACGCTCTCCCACCACAACATTCTCAACAACGGTTACTGGGTGGGGGAGACGGTCGGCTACAGCGAGCAGGACCGGGTGTGTCTGCCCGTGCCCTTCTACCACTGCTTCGGCATGGTGATGGGCAACCTCGGAGCCACCTCGCACGGCGCCTGCATCGTCATCCCCGGCCCGTCCTTCGAGCCGGCCGCCACCCTGCGCGCCGTCCAGCAGGAACGGTGCACCTCGCTGTACGGCGTACCGACGATGTTCATCGCCGAGCTGAACCTGCCGGACTTCGCGGAGTACGACCTGGGCAGCCTGCGCACGGGCATCATGGCGGGCTCGCCGTGCCCGGTCGAGGTGATGAAGCGGGTCGTCTCCGAGATGCACATGGCCGAGGTGTCCATCTGCTACGGCATGACCGAGACCTCGCCCGTCTCCCTCCAGACGCGCCGCGACGACGACCTGGAGCGCCGCACCGGCACCGTCGGCCGCGTCCTGCCGCACATCGAGGTCAAGGTGATCGACCCGGTCACCGGCGTCACCCTGCCGCGCGGCGAACCCGGCGAGCTGTGCACGCGCGGGTACGGCGTGATGCTCGGCTACTGGGACGAGCCGGAGAAGACCGCCGAGGTCATCGACGCCGGCCGGTGGATGCACACGGGCGACCTGGCGGTCATCCGGGAGGACGGGTACGCGCAGATCGTCGGGCGCATCAAGGACATGATCATCCGTGGCGGCGAGAACATCTCCCCGCGCGAGATCGAGGAGTTCCTCTACGGCCACCCGAAGATCGCCGACGTGCAGGTCGTGGGCGTGCCGCACGAGAAGTACGGCGAGGAGGTGCTCGCCTGCGTGATCCTGCGGGACCCGGCGGACACGCTGACCCTCGACGACGTGCGCGAGTTCTGCCGCGACCGGCTCGCGCACTACAAGATCCCGAGCCGTCTGCGCCTTCTCGAACGATTCCCGATGACCGTCAGCGGGAAGGTCCGAAAGGTGGAACTCCGAGAGGGGTACGGAGAGTTGTAGAAGGTACAACAGGAAAGAGGGGGCTCACGGCTCCCTTCGCATGCACACCCTGGGCCACCGGTCCAGGCCGTGCTCCGCCTCCGCCGCGCGGATCGCGCGCAGGCCGGGCGTGAGCTCGGCCTCGGTGAGCCGCCGGAAGCCGAGGCGCTCGTAGTACGGGGCGTTCCACGGCACGTCGGCGAACGTGGTCAGGGTGAGACCGGTCAGGCCCTGGCCGCGTGCGCAGTCGGCGGCGCGCGCGATCAGGGTCTGGCCCACACCCCGGCGGGCGGCGTCGGGGTGCACGGTGACCTGTTCGATGTGGAAGGCGCCGTCGACGACCTCGGCGAGCAGGTAGGCGACGACGGTCCCGGAGTCCTCGGCGGCGACCCAGGCGTGCCCCGCCCGCCGGAACCGCTCGAGTTCGGCGATCGTGGGCGGCGCGTCGTCGGCGATGGCGGCCATGCCGAGCGTACGGAAGATCTCGCCCCCGGCCGTCTCGATCGCCTGGAGGCGGGGGAGGTCGGCGGGCTCGGCGCTACGGATGATCACTCGGCAAGTATGCCGAGCCGACCCGGGCCGCTCACGTGCATTCATGCCCCGCTCCGCGCACGGCCCCGCGCTACGCCCCGCCCGCGATCAGCTCGTCCGCCGGGCTGTTCACCGGCTGCGGCACCCCGGCCAGGTCGAGGACGAAGAGCGGGACGCCGAGGGCGCCGGCCCGGGTGCTGGCCTCGTCCGCGTATCCGGCCAGCGAGAAATAGGCGCAGGCCGCGGACTCCGTCATCGACTGGAGCCACAGGCACTCCACGTCGCGCAGTGTCACGGGCCGCACCGACGGCTCGACCTGGGCGACGACCCCGCTCGCCGCGAGCCCGATGCCGGAGGGCGGGCGCTGGTCGGCCCTGCGCACGTCGTCGTAGCCGAGCCAGCGCAGATACAGCGCGACGGCCGTCACGGCGTCGCGCGCGGTGCGGATGGCGACGGGCTGGAACGCGGGGCGCGGGGGCGCGGCGGTGCGCGGCAGCGGGATGTGGGCGGGCGCGGGCGCCTGGTCGTCGTGGACCGGGACGCGCAGCACCGAGCCGCAGGCGCAGCCCAGCTCGGGGCGGGGCCAGCGGTCGTGCCGGCCGCACATGGGGCAGCGCAGCGTCACCCAGTCGTCGTCCCAGGTCCGCTCGGAGACCGGGACGGGGCTGGCGCCGCGCACCATCGGGGGCGCGACGGGCGCTCCACAGGCGCAGGGCAGGGCCTGGGGCGCGTACAGATGCTCGCGCCGGCAGGTGGGGCAGCGCAGGTGGGCGGGCTCGGCCATGGCAACTCCCCCTCGGTCCTGCCCCGGGAACGGATCGACGTCAGTCTCATCATCCACCTTGACGGCCTCCAAAGAGCCCCTCTACATTGCTTCCATATAGCAGAACCTGGTTTCCGCATTATGGAAACAACGGAAACTGGGTGACGGAATTCAGAGCTCGCCGCGGGGCGCGACGGGAGCGCGAATCCGACAGCCACAGCCGTAGCCGTAGTCGTGCAGCTGCACAGCAGCCGTACACAGTCACAGCAGGAGTCGGGAGCACTCATGGCTCGAATGACCGCCGCCCGCGCGGCCGTTGAGATCCTCAAGCGCGAGGGCGTCACGAACGCGTTCGGCGTGCCCGGTGCCGCCATCAACCCCTTCTACAAGGAGCTCAAGGAGAGCGGTGGCATCGACCACACGCTCGCCCGCCACGTCGAGGGCGCCTCGCACATGGCCGAGGGCTACACCCGGACCAACCCGGGCAACATCGGTGTCTGCATCGGCACGTCGGGTCCCGCCGGGACCGACATGATCACCGGCCTGTACTCCGCCACGGGCGACTCGATCCCGATCCTGTGCATCACGGGTCAGGCGCCGAGCCACCTGCTGCACAAGGAGGACTTCCAGGCCGTCGACATCGCCACGATCGCCAAGCCGGTCGCGAAGATGGCGGTCACCGTCCTGGAGGCCGCGCAGGTTCCGGGCATCTTCCAGCAGGCCTTCCACCTGATGCGCTCGGGCCGTCCGGGCCCGGTCCTCATCGACCTGCCGATCGACGTCCAGCAGACGGAGATCGAGTTCGACCCGGAGACGTACGAGCCGCTGCCGGTCTACAAGCCGGCCGCGAGCCGCGCCCAGATCGAGAAGGCGGTCAAGCTCCTCGTCGAGTCCGAGCGGCCGCTGATCGTCGCGGGCGGCGGCATCATCAACGCGGACGCCGGCGACCTGCTCGTCGAGTTCGCCGAGGTCACCAACACGCCCGTGATTCCTACGCTGATGGGCTGGGGCACGATCCCCGACGACCACGACCTGAACGCGGGCATGGTCGGCCAGCAGACCGGTCACCGGTACGGCAACGCCACGTTCCTGGAGTCGGACTTCGTCCTCGGCATCGGCAACCGCTGGGCCAACCGCCACACCGGTTACAAGCTCGACGTCTACCAGGGCGAGCGCAAGTTCGTGCACGTCGACATCGAGCCGACGCAGATCGGCAAGATCTTCGCGCCGGACTACGGGATCACCTCCGACGCCAAGTCGGCCCTGGAACTCTTCGTCGAGGTCGCCAAGGAGCTGAAGGCCGCGGGCAGGCTGCCGGACCGCTCCGCGTGGGTCGCCTCGCACCTGGAGCGCAAGGAGACCCTCCAGCGCCGTACGCACTTCGACGACATCCCCATGAAGCCGCAGCGCGTCTACGAGGAGATGAACAAGGCGTTCGGCAAGGACACGCGGTACGTCACGACGATCGGCCTGTCGCAGATCGCCGGTGCGCAGATGCTGCACGTCTACAAGCCGCGGCACTGGATCAACTGCGGCCAGGCGGGCCCGCTCGGCTGGACGATCCCGGCGGCGCTCGGTGTCGCCAAGGCCGACCCGGACACGCAGGTCGTGGCGCTCTCCGGTGACTACGACTTCCAGTTCATGATCGAGGAGCTGGCGGTCGGTGCGCAGCACCGCATCCCGTACGTCCACGTCCTGGTGAACAACGCGTACCTGGGCCTGATCCGCCAGGCGCAGATCGGCCTGGACATCAACTTCCAGGTCAACCTGGAGTTCGAGAACCAGAACAGCCCCGAGCTGGGCGTCTACGGCGTCGACCACGTCAAGGTCGCCGAGGGCCTCGGCTGCAAGGCGATCCGCGTGACGGACCCGAACGAGCTGGGCAACGCGTTCGAGCAGGCCAAGAAGCTCGCGCAGGAGCACCGGGTGCCGGTCGTCGTGGAGGCGATCCTGGAGCGCATCACGAACATCTCCATGAGCCCCACGGCGGACATCAGCGCGGTCAAGGAGTTCGAGGAGGTGGCCACGGAGCCGGCCCACGCCCCGACGGCCATCCGCCCCCTGAAGGTCTGACCCGTACGTCCCCCAGGGCGGGCCCCCGGTTCACACGAACCGGGGGCCCGCCCTTCGGTCGTACCGGGGGCGTCGGGTGGCTACGGGGACACGGCCGTCGTGATCGAGCGGCTGGGGAGAGGGCTGGAGTAGACGATGCTCGTCGTGACGGAGCCCAGTGCGGCGATGCGGCCCGTGGTGTGCTCCAGGTCGCGCATGGAGCGGGCGACGACCTTGAGGACGAAGCAGTCCTCGCCCGTCACATGGTGTGCCTCCACGATCTGGGGTGTGGTGTCGAGCAGGTCGTGGAACGGCTTGTAGTTGCCGGTCGGGTAGCGGAGGCGGACGAAGGCGAGGATGTCGAGCCCAAGGGCCTCGGGGCTCACGACCGCGGAGTAGCCGGTGACGACCCCGCTCTCCTCCAGCCGCCGGACCCGTTCCGTGACGGCGCTCGGCGACATGGAGACGCTGCGGGCCAGCTCGGCATAGCTGGCCCGCCCGTTGCGTTGCAGGGCTTCCAGGATGCGTATGTCGGTGGGGTCGAGGGAATCAGCGGCCATGGCAGATGGATACCACGGAGTCCACGGCGAAGCGGGGCGAGGGCCGTGGATCACGGGTTCTGGGGGAAGGGGCGCGGCGCATAGCGTTCAGGGCATGACCACCACGCAGATCAGCGCCGCCCTTCGGGTGCCGCCGGCGGCACCCGCCGAGGCGGCCGCCCACTTCAGCGCACGCCTCGCCTTCCAGGCGGACGTGTCCGATGTCCGTGCCTCGCTGGAGTCCGGAGACCCGGGCTTCGTGCTCGTCGACTCACGGGCGGACGCCGCGTGGGCGCAGGCGCATGTGCCGGGTGCGCTGCACCTGCCCACCGCCGAGATCCCGGCGCGGGCGGCGGGCCTGCTGGATCCGGCGGTGCCGGTCGTCACGTACTGCTGGGGGCCCGGCTGCGACGGCGCGACCCGCGCGGCGCTCGCCCTCGCCCGGCTCGGCTACCGCGTCAAGGAGATGATCGGCGGCATCGAGTACTGGATCCGCGAAGGGCTCCCCGTCGAGGGGGCGAACGGCGTCGAGCAGCGGGCGGCCGACCCGTTGACGGCACCGGTCGGGTCCGTCCACTGCGCTTGCTAGCGGCCCACCGGGACACCGAAGAGCCCCGGATACGGACCGTCGTATCCGGGGCTCCGGCATCGGTGGGAGGAGAGTTGTTGCCGTCCGACGGCGCGCGACTGGCGGAACATGCATGCGCGCCACCGGACGGAGACCGAGGAAACCCCAACGGGCGGACCCCGTCGGGGAATTGGCTGGGACCGCGGCGGCTGTCGTACGACGGTTCTCCGTTTCCTCTCCCTCAGGTCGAGAGAGGAGCGGCGAACCTTCACCACCGCACTGGCTCGTACGCTGCACAAGCCGCCGCGGTCCTCGTCCTCCCGCGACCGCCGGCCAGACCACCCCTCATCCGGGTCGTGGCAGGCGGCGCGGGCCATTGCGTACGGGGGAAGACCTCCCGCCAACCCTCGTACGCAGTCTGGGTGTTGCCCTGAGGACTCAGTCCTCGCGCAGGGCGCGGACCGCTTCCTCCACGCGCTTGCCGTAGTCGGCGTCGGCGGCGTGGAAGTGGGCCAGGTTCTTCTCCACGATGTCGTCGCGCGAGACCTGGGAGAGGCCGCCCGCGATGTTCGCGACCAGGCGTCCCTTCTCGTCCTCCGACATGAGGCGGTACAGCTCGCCCGCCTGGAAGAAGTCGTCGTCCTTCGTGTGGGCCGGGGCCTCGTGGGTGCCCGTGTGGCCGTTGATCGCGAGCGGCGCGGCCAGCGGGCGGCCGGTCTCGACGGGGCCGTCGAAGGAGTTCGGCTCGTAGTTCTTGCGGGTGCGGCCGTAGGCGTTGGTGGCCATGACGCCGTCGCGGCCGTAGTTGTCCGCCTCGGTCGCCTTGGGCGCGTTCACCGCGAGCTGGGTGTGGTTGACGCCCAGGCGGTAGCGGTGCGCGTCCGCGTACGCGAACAGGCGGCCCTGGAGCATCTTGTCGGGCGATGGACCGATGCCCGGAACGAAGTTGTTCGGGGAGAAGGCGGCCTGCTCGACCTCGGCGAAGACGTTCTCGGGGTTGCGGTCCAGGACCAGGCGGCCCACCCGCTGGAGCGGGTAGTCCTTGTGCGGCCACACCTTGGTGAGGTCGAACGGGTTGAAGCGGTAGTCCGCGGCCTCGGCGGCCGGCATCAGCTGGACGTACAGCGTCCAGGACGGGTTCACGCCGCGCTCGATGGCCTGAAGCAGGTCCGTCTGGTGCGAGTTGGGGTCCTTGCCCGCGATCTCCGCGGCCTGGTCGGACGAGAGCGAGCGGACGCCCTGGTTCGTCTTGAAGTGGTACTTGACGAAGAAGGCCTCGCCCTTGTCGTTCGTCCACTGGTAGGTGTGCGAACCGTAGCCGTTCATGTGGCGGTAGGACGCCGGGATGCCGCGGTCACCCATCAGCCAGGTGATCTGGTGCGTCGCCTCCGGGGCGTGCGCCCAGAAGTCCCAGACGTTCTCCGGCTCCTGCTTGCCCGTGAACGGGTCGCGCTTCTGGGAGTGGATGAAGTCGGGGAACTTCAGCGGGTCCTTGATGAAGAAGACCGGGGTGTTGTTGCCGACGAGGTCGTAATTGCCCTCTTCGGTGTAGAACTTGAGCGCGAAGCCGCGCGGGTCGCGGACGGCGTCCGCGCCACCGAGGTTGTCGGCGACGGTCGAGAAGCGCAGGAAGACCTCGGTGCGCTTGCCGACCGACTTCAGGAAGTCGGCGTACGTGTAGTCGGTGACGTCGTCCGTCACCTCGAAGTAGCCGTACGCGCCGGAGCCACGGGCGTGCACCACGCGCTCCGGGATGCGCTCGCGGTTGAAGCGGGCGAGCTTCTCCAGGAGGTGCTGGTCCTGAAGGAGGATCGGGCCGCCGACGCCTGCGGTGGCGGAGTTCTGGTTGTCGGCGACAGGGGCGCCGGACTCGGTGGTGAGCACACGCTTCGGCATTCTTCGAGGCGACCTTCCGTGCAGTGGCTGCTGACGATGAGAGCGGTTTACGGGGGCGATGGTGTGGAGCGTAAGGACCCCTGAACAGCTACGTCAACAGTTTGTTGAAGTTATGGGTGCGCGAATGAGGGTTCCGGGCCGCGGCGGCGCCTGGGCGCGACAGGACAGGTGTCAGCGCCGCCACGGCCCGGAAGTCTTGGGGTGTTGCCGGGCTCGGTCCTACTTGGGCTGGTCGCCCGAGAGGCGCTCGACCGCGCGCAGCAGCGCCGAGTGGTCGAGGCCGCCGTCGCCCTGGGCGCGCAGCGAGGCGACCAGCTGGGCGACCGTGGCGCCGACGGGCAGGGAGGCTCCGACATTGCGGGCGGCGTCGGTGACGATGCCCATGTCCTTGTGGTGCAGGTCGATGCGGAAGCCCGGCTTGAAGTCCCGGTTCAGGAAGTTGTCCTTCTTGCGGGTCAGCACGGTGGAGCCGGCGAGGCCGCCGTTCAGCACGTCCAGGGCGGCCTTCAGGTCGACGCCGGACTTCTCCAGGAAGACCACGGCCTCGGCGCACGCCTGGATGTTCACGGCGACGATCAGCTGGTTGGCGGCCTTCACGGTCTGGCCGGAGCCGTGCGGACCGCACAGCACGATGGTCTTGCCGAGCGCGTCGAGCAGCGGCTTGGCCTCGTCGAACTCGGCCTGCTCGCCGCCGACCATGATGGACAGGACGGCCTCGATCGCGCCGGCCTCGCCACCGGAGACGGGGGCGTCCAGGACGCGGATGCCCTTGTCCTTGGCGGCCTTCGCGAGGTCGACCGAGGTCTGCGGGGTGATCGAGGACATGTCGATGAGCAGCGCGCCGCTCCTCGCGTTCTCCAGGATCCCGTCCGGGCCGTAGGCGATGGCCTCGACCTGCGGGGAGGCCGGAACCATCGTCACGACGACATCGGCGTCCTTGACGGCCTCGGCGATCGACTTCGCGGCGGTGCCGCCGGCGGCCGTGAGGCGGTCGAGCTTGTCCTGCTCCAGGGTGAAGCCCGTGACGTCGTAACCGGCCTTGATCAGGTTCTCCGACATGGGGGAGCCCATGATGCCGAGACCGATCCATGCGACCTTGGGAAGGTTGTTGCTCATGAGGGTGACTCCAAATGCCTTGATACGTCGATGAGTTGGCGTCTGCCGAAAGGTCGCCGCGGGCTCAGGCCGCGCGGTGCTCGCGCGGCAGCCAGTCGAAGGCTTCGGCGCTCGGGGCGTCGCCCGGCTTGTACTCCAGGCCCACGTAGCCCTCGTAGCCGGCCTTCTTCAGCTGGTCGAGCAGCTCGGCCAGCGGCAGCGAGCCGGTGCCGGGGGCGCCGCGGCCCGGGTTGTCGGCGATCTGCACGTGCGCCGTCTTGTCGGTGTACGCGTCGATGATCGCCGTCAGGTCCTCGCCGTTCATGGACAGGTGGTACAGGTCCATCAGGAACTTGGCGTTGCCGAGGCCGGTCGCGGCGTTCACCTTGTCCACGATCTCGATCGCCTTGGGGGCGCTCACGATCGGGCACTTCGGCGACTCGGGCGCGTTCAGCGCCTCGATAAGGAGCACGGCGCCGACACGGTCGGCCGCACGGGCGGCGAGCACCAGGTTCTCCAGGGCAAGCTCGTCCTGCTCCTGCTCGGAGACGCCGTCGACGCGGTTGCCGTACAGCGCGTTGAGCGCCGTGCAGCCGAGGGACTGCGCGAAGTCGGCCGCGACGTCGATGTTCGCGCGGAACTTCTCGCTCTCCTCGCCGGGGATCGACAGGGCGCCCCGGTCCGGGCCCGGCAGCTGCCCCGCGTAGAAGTTCAGGCCGGTGAGCTGGACTCCCGCGTCCTTGATCGCGGAGCGCAGGGCGTCGAGCTCGGACTTCTCGGGGGTGGGGGCGTCGACCCAGGGCCACCACAGCTCGACCGCGTTGAAGCCCGCCGCGGCGGCGGCCGCGGGGCGCTCCAGGAGCGGGAGCTCGGTGAAGAGGATCGACAGGTTGACGTTGAAGCGCTGGTCTGTGAAGCCCATCAGGGTCGGCGCTCCCTTCAGGTTCGTGATGGCCGAGCTTCCGTATTGCGGAAGTTCGTTTCTACTTGATGGAAGATTGCCTGTAAGGGCTCGTGGCTGTCAAGAGGGGACGTCGAAATTCGCCGCGCCCGCGCCCGGGCCGGGGTATCGAGAAACCGGCTCGTGACACGTGTCCGACCTTGAAGTTCGGGGAAGGTGAACGCCCGTTGCCGGTCACGGGAGTTGGGGGAGATGGGCGGATCCCGGTCAGTGCCGACGAACGGCCTCTCGCCGGTCTACGACGAGACGGGGGCCGCCTCGGCGCGGTTCTTGCGCTGGCTCGTCGAGCAGACCGGCACGGGCGGGGCGAGCCGCGTGGCCAGCGCCGATTTCGCTCCGCACGAGCGATGCAGCGTGGACCTGGTCGCCGATGCCGTGGGGCGGCTCGGCGCGCTCGGCTGGCTCACCGAACACAACGACTCGGGCGCCGACCCGCCCCTGGTCAGCCCCACCGCCGCCGGGCTCGCCGAGGTCGCCGTCTGGGACGAGGCCTACGCCGACCGGGAGGCCAGGCGCCGCTACGCCAAGGCCGCCCTCTTCGCGTACTGGGACCGGGCCGGGCAGCACCGCAGCGGCGAGGAGTCCCACCCCGAGAACTTCCTGTGGGCGAGCGAGGCCTTCTACTGCGGCCGCCAGCTCCTCCTGGAGGACCTGGAGTTCGCCAGGAACCACCTGGAACTGCCGGCGCCCGTCCACGTCAGCGCGGCGGAACAGGGCGAGGGCGTGGTGATCTCGTACGAGCAGCTGGCCCAGCTCGTCCGGGCCTCCCTGCCGGAGGCGACCGAGAGCGACAGCGAGCTGCACCAGGTGCGCGCGCTCGCCGACGAGCTGACCGAGACCATCGACCGCGGCGGCCGGCCCGACGAGGGCCTGGTGCGGCGCTTCATGGAGCGCGTCCCGGGCGTGCTCCAGAGCCAGGGGGTCGGGGTCGGCAAGGAGGTGGTGGTCGGCTTCCTCGCCGACTTCGTCCGGCAGACGCTGAGGCTGCCATGACCGACCACGGGGGTCACGGGGGCGGGAGCCCGGCGACCGAATCCGACGAGCAGATACCCGAGGTGTACGCGCGCCAGCCGCTCCTGAGCCAGCTGGTGCCGCGCCTCATCGGCCTGGAACGCGACCGCCACCGGCGGCACCGCCGCGAGGAGTTCGCCGACGACCTCCCGGTCGTCCTGCTCAGCGGGCGGCACGGCACCGGCAAGAGCGCCTTGCTCAACGACCTCCAGCGCGCCTACGCCCCCGACACCGGCCCCTGGTCAGGACCGCGCGTGCCCTTCGCCCGCATCAACTGCACCGACCTTCAGGAGCGGGCCAGGGTCGGCCCCGAGATCGCCAACAACTCGTACGTCGTCGAGCTGCTGGTCGAACTCGTCCGCCAGCTCTCGCACCCCGTCGCCGGGTTCGGGCGCCTGCGCTTCCCGAGGACCACCGCGGGACTGCTCGCCGTGATCTCCGCCAGGCGCCCCGGCATCGACGACGAGCTGGCCGTCGCCGACCGGCACGCCGCCGCCCTGATGGGCCCCTGGCCGGCCGGCGAACCCCCGCCCACCTGGGACGCGCTGTTCCGCCCCGCGCTGCCCGCGCCCGCGGACGGCGGCTCGCCCGACCCGGCCGAGTTCCCCGAGGCGGCCGTGCGCACCTACCTCGCCCGGCAGCTCCGCCGCCGCACGCGCGGGCTCGGCCCCCGCGGCCTCGTCAGCTGGTACGAGAACCACCGCAGCGAGAGCGACAACCGGCTGCGCGGGATGCCCCCGGACGCGGCCGTCGAGCCGCCCCGCGTACCGGCCGCGCAGCGCGCGCGGGCCGTGGCCCGGCTCTGCCAGGAGTTCCACCAGGGCCGGGGCTTCAGGCGCGGCGTCGAACGCATGCTGGTGGCCGCGTTCCTCAGGGACGTGCGCTACGGCAGGCTGCGACGCGGCAACCGGGCCCCGCGGCCGCTGATCCTGCTCGACAACGTGCACACCGACCCCGGCCGCGACTTCCTCGAACTCCTCCTGGAACACCGAGCGTTGCAGGAGCGCGGCGCCCGCGACCCGCTCGTCGTCCTCGCCACGGAGCTGCGCGGCGACGCGGGCGCCGCCATCGACAACGACGCGACACCCGAGGAGGAGCAGGAGACCGCCCCCTACCACCGGGCCACCCGACAGCCCCTCCAGGAGGTCGGCGCGCGCACCCGCTGGAGCCGCGACAGCGCGGAGCCGTCCGAGGGAGTGCTGCTCCTGCCGCTGCCGCAGCTCGACACGGAACACGTGGAACGCATGCTCCGCAGCGACGAACGGGTCACCTTCGACCCGTACATCGCGACGGCGCTGCACGATCTGACCCGCGGCCACCCCATGGGGGCCCGCAGGATGTGCGACGCCGTCGTGCACAAGGCGCGCGGCGAGGAGTGGGTCGCGGCCGAGGAGCTGCTCGACCTGGACCATCCCGGCGGCGCCGGGGAGTCGGTCGTCTGGCGGCTGCTCGACACCCTCGTCGGCAGCGAGGACCACGACGAGCTGTGCCTGCTCTCGCTGGCCTGGGACCGGGAGGCCGCCGAACAGCTGGCCGAACGGTGGGTGCCGCGGCGCATCGACGACCTGGCCGCCGCCGACGGCGTCGCCGCCCAGCTGGAACGGGAACGCTGGTCGCGCGGGCCCGGCAGCCGCCCGTTCATCACGGACCGCTTCCTGCGCGCCCTGCTCGTGCACCAGATGCGCAGCGGGCGCGGCGCGGGCGGCGTGGGCTGGGGCGACGCGCACGGGCTGCTCGCGCAGCACCACAGGCGCCGGGCCGAGGGCCGTGCGGGCCGGGCCGGGCGCGACGAGTGGGCCCGCTTCCTGTGGCACCGGCTGGCCGGGGGAGAGACCCAGGAGGTCGTCGACCGGCTGCACACGGAGTTCGGGCGCCCCGAGGGCGACGCCCTGGAGTGGCTGCGGGCGCTGCGGACGGTGGCGCACGCGCCGCGACCGCCCGGCGACCTCTGGTTCGAGCAGTGCCAGGAGATCGGCAAGGGGCGCAGGGACCGGCCGCAGCTGCGGGCGGACCCGGAGGCGAGCCTGGAGAAGCAGGCGGTCTTCCGGCTGCTGCACGCCCTCTGGTACTCCGCCGACGAGCTCGCCGAGGCGGACCGGCTGCTGGCCGCGCGGATCGGGCAGGACCTGTCGTTCCTGTCCGCCCAGCACCTGACCGGTCGGGCGGTCCTCGCCCAGGCCGCGGTCCGCTGGCCCCGGGCCGTACGGGACGGCGACGACTGGCCGCTGGAGCGCAGCTGGGGAGGGGCGGCATGAGGGGCCGCTGGACGGACCGCAGGAACTGGCGGTGGCTGCCGCGGCGGCTCCGGTTCCGGGTCCTCGGCCTGATCGACGTGATCGCGCTGTGGGTGCTCGTCGGGGCGCTGCTCGTGGGCGGCACGTGGTGGGGCGTCGGCACGTACCTCGACCAGCGCAGGTACTGCACCGACAGCCACGAGCTGCGGCGGACGGGCCCCGACGGCGAGTGCGTCGGTGTGACGGAGCGGCCCCAGGCCCTGGGGGACCCGGAGCTGAAGGACGTCCTGGGGCGGATCGCGCACGAGAACGAGACGGCGAGACGCTCCGGGAAGCGGCAGGTGAGCGTCGCCGTCGTCATGCCGTACACCGCGAAGAACCCCGGTGCCGCGATGTCGCCCGAGCTGATCCGGCACTCGCTCCAGGGCGCCTACGTCGCGCAGCGCACGTACAACCACGGCCCGACCACCAAGGACGCCGCGGTCCGGCTCGTGTTCGCCAATGTGGGCGAGTACCTGAACCACTGGGCACCCGTGACCCGCGAACTGGCGGCCAGAACCAAGGACCAGGACGCGCCCCTCGTCGCCGCCATCGGCTTCCCCAACAGCGACAGCAGGACCCTGGACGCCGTGCGCAGCCTCGCCGAGCACCGGATCCCGTCGGTGAGCGCCGCGCTGAGCGCCAACGGCATGGAGAACCCGTACCTGTACAAGGTCTCGCCCTCCAACCGGCAGTTCGCCGAGGCGCTGAAGGGCTACGTGGACGCGAACGGGATGAACCGCGCGAAGGCCTTCATGATCGCCGACAGCAGGAAGGGCGACGACTACGTCTCCAATCTGCGCAATGTCTTCTACGAGGAGTTCGGCGCGGACTACGGCATCGACCACGACCCGGTCGACGGCCGGATCGGCAGGTACCAGGGCAAGAAGGGGCCGCAGCGGGGCAAGACGGGCGTCTTCGGCCAGGCCGTCGAGGCGATGTGCCTGGCCGATACCCGGACGGTGTTCCTCGCGGGCCGCGACGCGGACCTGGAGCCGTTCCTGCGGTCCATCCGCCTGACCACGTCCTGCGGCGACTATCCGAAGGACGATCCGCTGCGGATTCTGCGCGTCAGCACCGGGCGCGACCCGAGCACCGAGTCCCCGGAGGTCCGCGGGATCGCCGAGAGCATGAACATCCGGATCGTGACGGCGGCCGCGGTGGACGCGCCCCGCTGGGGCCGGGGCGGCACGCAGGCGCCCGGGCGCTTCCCGGACTTCGCGGCCGCCTACCGGGACGGCTTTCCGCACGAGCCCGGGAACGCGCTCAACGACGGCTACGCGGCGATGTTCCACGACGCGCTCTCCGCGGTGAACCGGGCGGTGTACGAGGCCTACGAGGACGGCGGCCCGCCCCTGACCCAGGACGACGTCAACCGGCAGCTGGGCCAGGGCTCGCCCGCCGACCGGTGCGCGCAGTGCGTACCGGCCGCCACGGGCGATTTCACGTTCGCGGACGAGCTGGAGGGGCCGAAGGGGCACTGGCCCGTGTGCAAACCCGTACCCATCGTGACGTTCCCGGAGGCGAACCGGAGCAAATCTCCGCTCTACCGGACCTACGAGAGCGCGAGCAGCGAGTGCCCCGCGCCCTGAGTCCCGTCCGGATCCCCGCGGTGGCTCCCGGTAACCGCTTCATGCGGGTTAGGTTGAACGCGTGCGATTGAGAGTGGAGTTCACGACGGAGCCCTTCGACCTGGAGGAGGCGCCCGAGCACGCGCTCGCGGCGCGCCGGGTCATCGAGGCGGCCGATCTCGACGAGGTCGACGTGGGGCCGTTCGGCAATACGGCGGAGGGCGGCGCGGACGCGGTCCTGACCGCGGTCGACGCCCTGCTGCGCAGCAGCCTCGAGAGCGGGGCGACGCGGATCTCGCTCCAGGTCAACGTGGTGGGGGACCCCCAGGGGAAGGGTGACGACGCGTGAACGACACCGGGGACGCCTTCATCACGGCGGTGAAGCCACTGGTCGACGCGATGGGCGGGGAGCTGATGCCGCCGGAGGGGGCGGGGCCCGACGACGTGGTGCTGGCGTGGCAGGGGGCCGATGTCGTGGCCGTGCGCCTGCCCCAGCTGGCGGACTCGCTCGATCACATCCTGGCGGCCATGGAGCGCACCAAGGGGATGCCGCTGTCCGCGCTCGACCGCCGGCAGAAGCAGGAGGTCGTACGGCTCCTGGAGGCGCGCGGAGCGTTCTCCGTACGTCACGGTGTGGAGACGGTGGCCGGTGCCCTCGGCGTTTCCCGCTTCACCGTCTACAACTATCTCAACCGGGACAAGACCCCCTGACCTGGGACGATACCGAGCCGAGCGTGCGCCTCCACACCGCCGTCCGATATCCGGACGGCGGTTTTTTGTAACTCCGAGTTTTCAACAAAGTGTTGACGTGATGTTTCCGGGGGCGTTAGCTATCTGCAGCCCGTCCAGCACAAGGCCACGGAGGCACCCCGTGACTTCAGGTTCGACGCCGGGACTCTCCCGGTTCAACACCTCGGACGAGAGTGCGGCCCAGGCCGAGCTCCACGAGGTGTGTGCTTCATCGGCGTGGGGGAGCAAGCTTCTCGCCCAGCGCCCCTTCGCTTCCGCAGAGACCCTCTTCACCGCCAGTGACGCCGCGATGGCGGAACTGACCGCGGACGACCTCGCCGAGGCGATGGCGGGGCACCCGCCGATCGGCCGCCCGAAGCCCGGCGACCCGACGTCCTCGCGCGAGCAGCGCGGCATGGCGGGGGCCTCCGAGGAGCTCAAGAAGGAGATGCTCGAGCTCAACCTGGAGTACCAGGACAAGTTCGGTCACGTCTTCCTCATCTGCGCCACCGGCGCCACCGGGGAGCAGATGCTCGATGCGCTCAGGACCCGGATCGGCCACACCGCCGAGCAGGAGCGGGAGATCGTCCGCGCCGAACTGGGCAAGATCAACCGCATTCGCCTGGCCCGCATCGTAGAAGCACCGTAAGAACAGGAAGCGAACGCCTGATGAGCACCGAGACCACGGCATCGGTGTCCACGCACATTCTGGACACCAGCATCGGACGCCCCGCCGAGGGCGTCGCCATCTCCCTTGCGGCGCGCGCCGGTTCGGGCGCCGAGTGGCAGGCGCTCGGCGGCAGTGCCACCGACGCGGACGGGCGCTGCAAGGACCTGCCGGCGCTGCCGGAGGGCACCACCCACGTACGCCTCGACTTCGAGACCGAGGCGTACTTCGACAAGAAGCAAGCCGATGCGCAGCAGGACGCCCCCGCGAATCGGGACAGCGACACGAACGGAGCGTTCTTCCCGGAGGTGGCGATCACGTTCGCCGTCAAGCCGGGCGAGCACTACCACGTGCCGCTGCTGCTCAACCCGTTCGGCTACTCCGTTTACCGAGGGAGCTAGCAGACATGCCCACGATCCTGGGACACAACCAGTACGGCAAGGCCGAGAACCGAGTCGTAAAGATCACGCGGGACGGCGACACCCACCACATCAAGGACCTGAACGTCTCGGTCGCCCTCAGCGGTGACCTCGACGACGTCCACCTCACCGGGTCGAACGCCAACTGCCTGCCGACGGACACCACCAAGAACACCTGCTTCGCCTTCGCCAAGGAACACGGCATCGAGTCGGCGGAGCAGTACGGGATCGAGCTGGCCCGGCACTTCGTCGAGAGCCAGCCGTCCATCCACCGGGCGCGCATCCGCATCGAGGAGTACTCCTGGGAGCGCATCGCGGGATCCGACGCGGGCTCCAAGTTCATCGGCGCCGACGAGGTCAAGCACTCCTTCGTCCGCAAGGGCCAGGAGACGCGGCTCGTCCAGGTCACCTATGACGGCGAGAAGTTCGAGGTCCTCAGCGGACTCAAGGACCTGACCGTCATGAACACCACGAACTCCGAGTTCTGGGGCTACATCAAGGACAAGTACACGACGCTCAAGGAGGACTACGACCGCATCCTCGCGACGTCGCTGTCCACCTGGTGGCGGCACAACTGGACGGGCGTGGACGACGAGCGCACGCCCAACTGGAACAAGTCCTACGAGCAGTCGAAGAAGCACATCCTCCAGGCCTTCGTCGAGACGTACTCGCTGTCGCTCCAGCAGACCCTCTTCCAGATGGGTTCGCGCGTCATCAACAACCGCAGCGAGATCGACGAGATCCGCTTCTCCGCGCCGAACAAGCACCACTTCCGGCAGGACCTCTCGGCCTTCGGCCTGGAGAACGAGGCGAAGGACGGCGCCGTGTACTGGGCCGCCGACCGCCCCTACGGCCTGATCGAGGCCACCATCCTGAGGGACGGCGCGGACCAGCGCATCCCGGTCGACATGACCAACCTCTGACGCCCCAGGCGTAGTTGACGCGGCAGCGTGCCCCCGCCCACCCGCAGGCGGCGGGGGCACGCAGCACCCGGAGGGAACATAAAGCAATGGCAGTGCCAGCAAAGGGGCCGGCTGAAGCCGAGGGCCCGTGTTCCACCCCACCGGAGAGCAGCACCGCATCGCAGGTGCATCCGGTGGACGAAAAGCTCCACCCGTCGCGGCTCGCGCCCGCGGCACTCCAGCACATAGCCGCCATGTACGCAGGCGTCGTCACCCCGCCGCTCATCATCGGCCAGGCCGTCGGGCTCGACACCGCGGGCCAGACCCGGCTGATCGCCGCGTCGCTGCTCATCGCTGGTCTCGCCACCCTGCTCCAGACGCTCGGCGTCAAGGGCTTCGTCGGCAACCGGCTGCCCTTCGTCAACGCCGCGTCCTCCGCGGGCATCGCACCGATGCTCGCCATCGCCGAGACGAACGCCAAAGGCGACCAACTCCCCGCCATCTATGGGGCCGTCATGGTCGCGGGCGTCTTCTGTCTCGCGGTCGGGCCGTTCTTCGGACGGCTCCTCAGGTTCTTCCCGCCGCTCGTCACCGGCGTCGTCATCACCCTCATCGGTGTGACGCTGATGCCCGTGCCGGTCGGCTGGGCCCAGGGCGGCGACAAGACCGCCGCCGACTACGGCGACATGCGCTACCTCGCCCTCGCCGCCTTCACGCTCGTCGTCATCCTGCTGATCCAGCGCTTCGGCAAGGGCTTCGTCAAGCAAGTCGCCCTGCTCTTCGGCATGTTGGTCGGCACGCTCGCCGCGATCCCCTTCGGCATGGCCGACTTCAGCTCCCTCAAGTCCGCGCCCGTGGCCGCGCTCCCGACGCCGTTCGCCTTCGGCGCGCCGGAGTTCCAGCCCGCCGCGATCATCTCGCTCTGCCTCGTCATGCTCGTCCTGATGACCGAGTCGAGCGCCGGCATGCTCGCCATCGGCGAGATCTGCGAGCGCGAGTGCGACGGAAAGACCATCACCCGGGGTCTGCGCACCGACGGCATCGCCACCTTCATCGGACCGATCTTCGGCGGCCTGCCGACCTCGGCGTTCGCCCAGAACGTCGGCGTCGTGTCCCTGACCAAGGTGCGCAGCCGCTACGTCGTCGCCGTCGCCGGCGCCACCCTGCTGATCCTCGGCGTCTTCCCGATGCTCGGCGCGGTCGTCTCCATGGTCCCCATGCCGGTCCTGGGCGGCGCGGGCATCGTGCTGTTCGGCTCGATCGCCGTCAGCGGCATCCGGACGCTCTCCGAGGCGGGCCTCGACGACAGCTCCAACATCATCCTGGTGGCCGTCTCGCTCGGCGCGGGCATCATCCCGCTCGCCGCACCGAGGTTCTACGCCGACTTCCCGGCCTGGGCGCAGACCGTGCTCGGCTCCGGAATCAGCGCGGGCGCGCTCGTCGCCGTCTCGCTCAATCTGTTCTTCCACCATCTCGGCACCCGTGGCGCACCTGCCGCGGCACTCAAATCTTCCTAGGGTCCTGCCGTGCCCACACGTCACACCGACTGAAGGAAGCACCATGGCTCCTGCCACGGCAAACCGCATCGTCATCGAGAACGTCGCCATCGCGACGGTCGACGCGCACGACACCGAGTACGCCTCGGGCCACATCGTCGTGGCGGACAACAGGATCGAGTCCATCGGCGCGGGCAGCGCGCCCGAGGGCCTCGAGAACGTCGTCCGCCGGATCGACGGCACCGGCCACCTGGCCACACCCGGCCTCGTCAACACGCACCACCACTTCTACCAGTGGATCACCCGTGGCCTGGCGACGGACCACAATCTGTTCAACTGGCTGGTGGCGCTGTACCCGACGTGGGCGCGCATCGACGAGCAGATGACGTACGCGGCGGCGCAGGGCTCCCTCGCGATGATGGCCCGCGGCGGTGTCACCACCGCCATGGACCACCACTACGTGTTCCCGCAGGGCTCCGGCGACCTCTCCGGATCGATCATCCGGGCGGCCGCCGAGACCGGAGTGCGCTTCACCCTGGCGCGCGGCTCCATGGACCGCAGCGAGAAGGACGGCGGACTGCCGCCGGACTTCGCCGTCGAGACCCTCGACGGCGCGCTCGCCGCGACCGAGGAGACGGTCAAGAAGCACCACGACGACTCCTTCGACGCGATGACGCAGGTGGCCGTGGCCCCCTGCTCGCCGTTCTCGGTGTCCACGGAACTCCTCAAGCAGGGCGCCGAGTTGGCGCGCCGCCTCGGGGTGCGCCTTCACACCCACGGCAGCGAGACCGTCGAGGAGGAGAAGTTCTGCCACGAGCTGTTCGGCATGGGCCCGACCGACTACTTCGAGTCGACGGGCTGGCTCGGCGAGGACGTGTGGATGGCGCACAGCGTCCACATGAACGACTCCGACATCGCCGCGTTCGGCCGTACGAAGACGGGCGTGGCGCACTGCCCGTCCTCCAACGCCCGCCTCGCGGCGGGCATCGCCCGCGTGCCCGACATGCTGGCGGCCGGTGTCCCGGTCGGCCTCGGCGTCGACGGCACCGCCTCCAACGAGTCGGGCGAACTCCACACCGAACTGCGCAACGCCCTCCTCATCAACCGCCTCGGCGCGCACCGCGAGGCGGCCCTGAACGCCCGTCAGGCGCTGCGCCTCGGGACGTACGGGGGCGCGCAGGTCCTCGGCCGGGCGACCCAGATCGGGTCGCTCGAAGCCGGCAAGCTGGCCGACCTGGTGCTGTGGAAGATGGACACCCTCGCCCACGCATCGATCGCCGACCCGGTGACCGCGCTCGTCTTCGGCGCGGCCGCACCGGTCACCCTCTCCCTCGTGAACGGCAAGCCGGTGGTCGAGGACAGCCGCCTGCTGCACGTCGACGAGGACGCCATCGCCCGCTCCACGCGGGCGGAGGCGCAGCGCCTCGCGCGGATCACCGCCGAGAGCTGACCTTTTGAGACTCCGGTCAGGGGGGACGGCCCCTGGCCGGGGACTCGATCGAGCTGCCGAGCGGGCTGTTCGACCGAGTGCCGCCCCGGAACGTGGCCCAAAGCTTCACGTTCCCGGGGCGGCCAGTAATACCTGGGCGCACAACAACTGAACAGCACCACCAGCACGACCTTGCACCTTGCACCACCTCCCAGAAGCGAAAAGCGCCGGCGGCCTGCCGGGGCTGGAAAACAACCGGAGGAGCCGCAGTGGCGACGAAGCCCAGGTTCACCAAGCAAGGCACGACCCCCGCCGACGAGTCCGCGGGGCATACCAAACATCCGGTAGACGAGAAGTTGCCACCGCTGAAGATGGCGACGACGGGTCTCCAGCACGTGGCGGCGATGTACGCGGGCGTGGTCGCGCCCCCGCTCATCGTCGGCGCGGCGATCGGGCTCAGCCCGAAGGAGCTGACCTTCCTGACGGGCGCCTGCCTGTTCACGGCGGGTCTCGCGACCTTCCTCCAGACGCTCGGCATCTGGAAGATCGGCGCGCGCCTCCCGTTCGTGAACGGAGTGACCTTCGCGGGCGTCGCCCCGATGCTCGCCGTCGTCGGCTCGACGAAGGACAAGGACGACGCGCTGCCGATCATCTTCGGAGCGGTGATCGTCGCGGGTGTGCTCGGCTTCATAGCCGCGCCGTTCTTCTCGAAACTGGTGCGGTTCTTCCCACCGGTCGTCACCGGCACGGTCATCACCCTCATCGGTGTCTCGCTGATGCCGGTCGCCTTCGGCTGGGCCCAGGGGCCCGACGTCAAGGCGCCCGACTACGGCTCGATGAAGAACCTGGCGCTCGCCGGCGTCACGCTCGTGATCGTGCTGGTCATCCGCCGCTTCACGAGCGGCTTCGTCAAGCAGATCGCGGTCCTGCTCGGCCTGGTGATCGGCACGGTGATCGCGATCCCGTTCGGCGCCACGGACTTCTCGCCGGTCGGCGACGCCGACATCATCGGCTTCCCGACCCCGTTCCACTTCGGTGCCCCGCAGTTCGCGGGCGCGGCCATCGTCTCGATGATCGTCGTCATGGTGGTCTCGATGACCGAGTCGACCGCCGACATGCTCGCCCTCGGTGAGATCGTCGGCCGCCCCGCCGACGAGAAGACGATCGCGGCCGGTCTGCGCGCCGACACCCTCGGCTCCGCCGTCAGCCCGCTGTTCAACGGCTTCATGTGCAGCGCGTTCGCCCAGAACATCGGCCTCGTCGCGATGACGAAGATCCGCAGCCGGTTCGTGGTCGCGGCCGGCGGTGGCTTCCTCGTCCTGATGGGCCTGTGCCCGATGGCGGCCTCGCTGATCGCGGTCGTGCCGCGCCCGGTGCTCGGCGGCGCCGGTGTCGTGCTGTTCGGCTCGGTCGCGGCCAGCGGTATCCAGACCCTGGTCAAGGCCAACATGGACAAGGACAACAACGTCCTCATCGTCGCCGTCTCGCTCGCCGTGGGCCTGATCCCGATCGCGGTGCCGGAGTTCTACCACGCATTCCCGGAGAACGCGAAGATCATCCTGGACTCGGGCATCTCGACGGGCTGTGTCGCGGCGGTCGTGCTCAACCTGCTGTTCAACCACATCGGCAAGGGGCGCGACGCCGACGACGTCACGTCGCCGATGGAGTCGGGCGGCGACATCGCGGAACAGCGCACCCAGCCGACGGCGGCGGGGGCGCACTGAGCGGCGCGGCGGGGGTGGCGCGGTCGGCGGCGCCACCCCCGCCGCGTCTCACCCGCCGCACACGCGCGCCGACTTCAGGTATCCGCCCAGATTCTCGTCGTCCGTGCCGAGCAGCGCCCGGCCGTCCGCGCCCGGCACGCACTCGACCGCCTCGATCTTGCGGCCGTCGAACCTGTCGGGGACGCCGCGCCGCTCGGCGATCCGCAGGGTGGCCGCGGTTCCCGACGCGTTCAGCGACACCCGGCCCGCCTCGCTCACCGCCGAGGCGAACGGCCCGTCGTCCCCGGCGTCCGAGGCCGAACCCACCATGATCCGGCCGGACTTGGTGACTGACATGTCGGAGACGTGCCGCACATCCCCCTTCGGATAGGCCGCGCGGAACTCCGCCTGCTCTACGCTCCCGAACTCCGCTTCCCCGTACTCGTTGAAGGAGAACGGGGCCGCGAACACCGTCGCCGGGCGGTCCGCGCCCGCGCCCCGGTCCGCCCACACCGCGACCGTCCTCCCGTGCGCCGCCGTGCCGAGCGCGAAGCCCTCGAAGTCCGCGCCCTCGGGGATGGCGGGCAGCGGCGCCAGGTCGAGCACGCGCGCGGTGCCCCCTTCGACGTGCAGCCGGTACACGAGGCCCCTGCTGGCCAGCGCCATGAACTCGCCGTCCTTGCCCGGCACCGCCTCGATCGCCTCCAGGTCCTTGGGCTCCATGCCCTCCCACGCGACCGGGGCGACCTTCGTGTCCTTCGGCGCGGCGGGGTGGAAGGTGATGCGGCTGATCCGCGACTGGCCGGGCTTCTTGTTGTCGTGCACGACGAGCGCCTCCACCGCGCCGTCGGCCGCCTTCTCGCCGGTGAGCGCGAGCCCGCTGACCCCGGACGTGGCGTCGTCGCCGACCTGCTGCCAGTCACCGGTGGGCGGCGCGGACCGCGCCGGGGCGCCCGCACGGGCGGGTGCGGCGAGGGCCAGCGTGACAAGGGCGGCGGAGAGCAGGGACTTGTGGCGCAACTGCATGGGCGGGGCCTCTCGCATGGGGGCGTTCGGATGGTGCCGTGAACGAGGTCGACGCGCGTAGAAAGGCGGGTCGAACCGGACCGTAGCGATCTTCGCGGGAGGAGGCAAGGGGTGTGCGGCGCTCGTCCGGCCCGGATCCGTTGGCGGGCGCACAATGCTCAAGTACGGTCACAACAGGGCGAGTTGGACGGGGCGCGGGACGGATCGGGGTGGGGGAGCATGAACGGTCCGAAGGGGCACGGAAGCGGCGACCCGGGGCGCCTGGAAGCCTTCAGCGACGGCGTCTTCGCCATCGCCGTCACACTCCTGATCCTGGAGATCAAGGTGCCGCACGTCGAACACGGCGAGAGCCTGTGGCGCGCGCTCGGCGAGCAGTGGCCCTCGTACGCGGCGTACGTCGTCAGCTTCCTGGTCATCGGCATCATCTGGGTCAACCACCACCAGGTGTTCGGCCATGTGGCGCGCGTCGACCGCACGTTGATGTTCCTCAACCTGCTGGTGCTGCTGATCGTCGCGGCGCTGCCGTGGCCCACGGCGATGCTCGCCGAGTACCTGCGCGGCGACGACGCCGCCGCGCACACCGCGGCCGCCGTCTACAGCCTCACCATGGTCGCGATGTCCTTCTCCTTCCAGGCCCTGTGGTGGCACCTGACCCGCAGCGGGCACCTCTTCCACCCGCGCGTCGACCCCGAGGGGGCCAGGGGCACCCGGGTCCGCTTCGCCCTCGGCTCCCTGGGGTACCCGGCGACCGTCGGCCTCGCCTTCGTCTCGGCGCCCGCGACGCTCGCCGCGCACGGGGCGCTCGCGCTGTACTACGGCTTCAACCAGGTCCAGGTGCCGACCCGTCAGGACCCGGAAGCGGCGGGCCCGATGAGGGACTTGGCGTAGAAGCGGCTGTCGTCGTACTCCCGGAACGGGCCGAACGGCGGCGTCGGACGGTAGCCGTCGGCCTCGTACAGGCCGATCGCCTCGGGCAGGTGCACGCCCGTCTCCAGGACCATGCGCGTACGGCCCGCCTCCCGCGCGCTGTCCTCGAGCGCGGTCAGGATCCGCCGGGCGAGGCCCCGGCCGCGCGCCCGCTCCACGACGAACATGCGCTTCAGCTCGGCGTCCCCGTCCGCGTAGCCCGCGTCGTCGCGCTCCTGCGCCCGCCAGCCGCCGCAGGCGACCGGGACCCCGGCGTCGTACGCGACGAGGAACAGGCCCCGCGGCGGGTCGAAGTGCCCGGGGTGCAGCTCGGTGAAGTCGTCGTAGCCGAAGCGCTTGCGGTACTCGGCCTGCACCTGCTCGCTGAGCGAGACCGCGTCGGGGTGGCCGTAGGAACGGCTGTGGATGTCCATGGCGGGGGAGCGGCGGCGCGGACGGTCAGAGGCCGAGGACGGCCGGGGCGGAGGCCAGCTCCTTGAAGATCTCCCCGGGGTTCTTCACCAGCTTGCGCTCCGTGAGGTCCATGACGCCGCTCACCGCGGTCACTTCGGCCGCCACCGAGCCGTCGGCCCTGCGGAGCGTCTGGTGGACGCGGAACACCTTGCCGTCGCCGAACTCGAAGGCGCAGCTCACGTCGACGACGTCGCCGGCGCGCAGCTCCCGCAGATAGCGGATGTTCGTCTCCAGGACGACGGGGCCCACCCCGCGGCCGAGCAGGGCGTTCTCGTCGAGACCGGCGTGGCGCAGGAACGACCAGCGGGCGTGCTCCGCGTATTGCAGATAGACGGCCTGGTTGAGGTGTCCGTTGACATCGATCTCGTACCCGCGGACCTCGACCGGTACGGAAAACTGCTCTGCCACGACGTTCCTCTCGATGGCTCGATGATGGGGCGTTGTGCCGATCATGCCAACAGGCGGGTGGGGTACGGCATTCCGGCCGCCGTGAGCTGCGTTACGCCCGTCTGGGCGAGGCCAGCAGATAGCGGGGTCCGCCGCGCGCCCCCGCGTGCTCACTGACCTGCCAGCCCGCTTCCCGCAGCGCCGCCGCGCACGCCGCGAGCCCGGCAGGGTCCGGGTGCCGCACGGCGACGGCCTCCGGCTGCGGGGTCTCCTGCACGCGATAGCCGGGACTGTCCCCGTCCCCGTCCCGGCCCCCGGTCGCGGGCGCGCAGCCCGCGGCCTCCAGGGCGAGCGCGGCGGACGGGGCGAGCCGGCCGCGCTCCCAGACGCACGGCCGGTCCGTCGCGCCGTCCGGGTTCGTCATCCGGCGTATCTCCAGCAGGCCCTGCCAGGCGGTGCGCACCTCGCGCGCCCGCGCGGGCCCCCCATCGCCGGGCGGCTCGCCGCCGAGCCGCGCGGCGAACACCCCGCCGGACTCCGCCGGTCCAGGACCGGCGGCCGGGGGCTCGTCCGCGGCCTCCCGCAACCGGTGGCCCGCCGGGGTCAGGAAGTGCTCGTGCGGGGGCCGCGGGTGCCGGAACGCCAGCTTCAGCACGATGAGCCGGTCGAGCTGGGCGGGCGTGCCGGAGATCCGGCCCGTCTCCGGATCGGCGGCCTCGATGATGCGGCGCTGCGCGGCCGTCGGCGGTCTGGTCATGGCGTGCCTCCCGTCTGGAACCGATGGTGCACGACGGGACTGACAACGGGCCGGTTCGTCCGGGGTGGATGCCCTCAGGGCCGCAGGTTCCAGCCGGAGATCACCGGTCTGCCGTGCTCGAAGGTGAGCCGGCTGACCGTGCCCGTCGCCAGCAGGAAGTGCGAACCGCCCGAAGGCGGCAGTCCGAGGCGCCGCGCCGTCAGGACCCGCAGGAAGTGGCCGTGCGAGACGAGGACGACGCTGCCCTCGTTGTTGGAGAGCGCCGCGTCGACCTTGGAGAGCATCCGGTCGGCCCGCTCGCCCACCTGCTCCGGCGTCTCGCCGGGATGCTCGGGCGGCCCCGGCGGCACCCCGTCGTCGAACAGGTACCAGTCGGGCCGGGTGCGCTGGATCTCCCGCGTGGTGACGCCCTCGTACCCGCCGTAGTCCCATTCGTGCAGGTCGGAATCGACGGTGTAGCGCTTGAGGCCGGCCAGCTCGGCGGTCTCCCGGGTGCGCTGGAGGGGGCTCACGAAGACCGCCCCGATGTGATAGCTGCCGACGAGGGGAGCGACGCGGCGCGCCTCCTCCCGGCCGTTGTCGGTGAGCGGGATGTCGGTGAGGCCGGTGTGCTGCCCGGTGAGGGCCCATTCGGTCTCGCCGTGCCGGACGAGAAGCAGATCACCCAAGGTTCGCGCCTGTTCGCTAGGAGATGGGCAGAGGCACGGCCATTGTCCCCGGGCGGCGGCGGGCGGGCCCGGCGGGAGGGGCGGATCGGGCGGCCAGGGCGGACCGGACGCGGGGCACCGGGCATGGGATCAAGGATTGTCAGACCCGGCCCGTAAGGTCTTAGGGGTCGTCGAGGCCTGAGCGGAGAGAGGGAAGGGAGGTGGCGCGACCGTGCCGGAGCTGTCGGGTGTCCCCCTGAGCGCTGCCGCCGTCTTCCTGCCCGATCCGCTGCCGCGCGCCGGGCGGATCGCGTTCTGGTCCCCGGACGCGCCGGAGGGGCCGGGCGGGCCGGACAGGTCGGGCCTTCCGGGAGCCGACGGCGAGCTGACCCTCGTGCGGCCGCACGGCTCCGGGGTGCGCGGCCAGCGGGTTCCCGCCCTCGTCCTGCCGGTCCTCGACGCGCTGCCGCTGCTGCTGCGGGCCCGCCGCACCCGGAGCGCCCACCCCGCGGCCGCCGCCTGGGGAGCGGCCGCCGCGCACGCCCTGCACCTGGTGGCGCGGGGCCGCCTGCTGCCGGGCCTCACCGCGTCCGACCACGACGCATGGCGCGCGGGCCCGCTCGACGAGGACGACGTGGCGCAGGTGCGGGGCATCGCCGCCGCCCTGCCGCCCGAGGGGTACGCGACACCGGTGCCGGGGAGCAGGCCGCTGCGGGTCCCGCAGCCGGAGGCCCTGGTGCGGGCCCTGCTCGACGCCGTGGCCGACGCGCTGCCGCGCACCCCGGCCGCGGCGCACGCGGCGGGCGCGCCGTTCGCCGCCGCTGCTGCCCAGCACATTCCCCGGGCCCGCCCCTGGGCGGTCGAGGCGGCGGCCGGGCTCGACGCGGGCGTGAAGGTGTCGCTGCGGCTCGATCTGTCGCAGTACGCGTTGTTCGACGCGGAGGGAGACGGCGAGGCCGAGGGGGACGCCGGTGCCCGCCGCGCGGGCGCCGCCATCGTCCAGGTGCACAGCCTCGCCGACCCCACGCGCGTGGTCGACGCCGCGGGCCTGTGGGCGGGGGAGGCCGGGGACCACTTCGGGCCGCGCACCCGGATCGACGCGGTCCTCGCGGTGCGCCGCGCCGCGCTGGCCTGGCCGCCGCTCGGCCGCCTCCTGGAGCAGGACGTGCCGGACGTCCTGGCCCTGTCCGAGAGCGAGCTGACGGACCTGCTCGGGCCCGGCGCGGCCCGCCTCGCCAAAGCGGGCGTGACCCTGCACTGGCCGCGCGACATCGCCCGCTCGCTGACCGCGACCGCCGTGGTGCGCGCGCAGGCCGCGCCCGGCTCGGCCACCGACGGGACGCCGTTCTTCGACAGTGACGAGCTGCTGAGGTTCGACTGGCAGGTGGCGCTCGACGGGGACCCGCTGACCGAGCGCGAGATGGACCTGCTCGCCGAGTCGCACCGCGCGGTGGTGCGCCTTCGCGACCAGTGGGTGGTCGTCGACCCCGACCTCGTCCGCAAGGCCCGCAAGCGGGAACTGGGCCTCCTCGAGCCCGTCGACGCGCTGGCGGTCGCGCTGACCGGCGAGGCCGAGGTCGACGGGGAGCGGGTCGCGGCCGTGCCCGCGGGCCGCCTCGCCGAGCTGCGCGACCGGCTGACCCGGGGCATCGACACGGTCGAGCCGCCCGAGGGCCTGCACGCGACGCTGCGCGACTACCAACTGCGCGGCCTCGCCTGGCTCGACCTCATGACCTCGCTCGGCCTCGGCGGCTGCCTCGCCGACGACATGGGCCTCGGCAAGACCGTCACGCTCATCGCGCTGCACCTGCGCCGCGCCAGGACCGCGCCCACGCTCGTCGTCTGCCCGGCGTCCCTGCTCGGCAACTGGCAGCGGGAGATCGAGAGGTTCGCCCCCGGCGTTCCGGTGCGCCGCTTCCACGGCGTGGACCGCGCCCTGACCGGCGTCGAGGGCGGCTTCGTCCTCACCACGTACGGCACCTTGCGCACCCGCGCCGCCGAACTCGCGGGACACACCTGGGGCATGGTCGTGGCGGACGAGGCGCAGCACGTGAAGAACCCCAACTCGGCGACGGCGAAGGCGCTGCGCACCATCGAGGCCCCCGCGCGCGTGGCGCTCACGGGCACACCGGTGGAGAACGACCTGTCCGAGCTGTGGGCCCTGCTCGACTGGACGACACCCGGGCTGCTCGGTCCGCTCAAGGCGTTCCGCGCCCGGCACGCGCGCGTGGTCGAGGGCGAGGTCCCGCTCCAGGGCCAGGGCGGGACGAACCCGGAGGCGATCGAGCGCCTCGCCCGCCTGATCCGCCCGTTCATCCTGCGCCGCAGGAAGTCCGACCCCGGCATCGTCCCCGAACTGCCCCCGAAGACCGAGTCCGACCACCCCGCGCCGCTCACCCGCGAGCAGGTGTCGCTCTACGAGGCCGTGGTGCGCGAGTCGATGGCGCAGATCGAGGAGGCCGAGGGCATCGGCCGCCGCGGTCTGATCATGAAGCTGCTCACGTCGCTGAAGCAGATCTGCAACCACCCGGCGCAGTACCTCAAGGAGGGCCAGAGCGACGGCTCCCGCCCCCGCCTGGCGGGCCGCTCCGGCAAACTCGCCCTCCTGGACGAGCTGTTGGACACGATCGTCGCCGAGGAGGGGGCGGTCCTCGTCTTCACCCAGTACGTGTCGATGGCCAAGCTGCTCGCCACACATCTGACCACCCGCGGCATCCCCAGCCAGCTCCTGCACGGCGGCAGCACGATCGTCGAGCGCGAGCGCATGGTCGACCGCTTCCAGTCCGGTGAGGTCCCCGTCTTCCTGCTCTCCCTGAAGGCGGCCGGCACCGGACTCAACCTCACGCGCGCGGGGCACGTGATCCACTTCGACCGGTGGTGGAACCCGGCGGTGGAGGAGCAGGCCACCGACCGGGCGTACCGCATCGGGCAGACCCAGCCCGTGCAGGTCCACCGGCTCATCACCGAGGGCACGGTGGAGGACCGGATCGCCGAACTGCTCGCGACCAAGCGGGCGTTGGCGGACGCGGTGCTCGGCACCGGCGAGGCGGCGCTCACCGAACTGACCGACCGGGAGCTCACGGATCTCGTGACGCTGCGCAGGGAGGCGACGCGATGAGCCCGACGCGCAGGCCCCACAGGACGCACCGGCCGCACGTGCCGAGCCGCGCGGGCGCCGACGAGCAGGCGAAGGCCCGGCACCTGGACACGCGGCGCACGTTCCCGCCGCTGCCGCCGCGCGCCGAGCCGGGCGGCAACTTCGCCCTCACCTGGTGGGGCAACGCCTGGGTCGACGCCCTGGAGGACTCCGCCCTCGACCAGGGCCGCCTCGCCCGCGGCCGCGCCTACGCCGACCGTGGGCACGTCGACGCGATCACCGTCACCCCGGGCCGCGTCGTCGCCTACGTGCACGGCTCGCGCCCCCGCCCCTACCGGGCCGAACTGCGCCTGCGGGAACTGCCGGACGAGGCCTGGGACCGCTTCCTGGACACGGCCGCGGCCCGCCCCGAACACCTGGCGTCACTCCTGGACAAGGACGTGCCGCACGCGCTGGCGGCGTCGGCCGACCTCCTGCCCACGGTCGACGACGTCAGCCCCGAGTGCACCTGCCCGGACCGCGGCCACCCCTGCAAGCACGCGGCGGCGCTCTGCTACCAGACGGCCCGGATCCTCGACGAGGACCCGTTCGTGCTGTTCCTGCTGCGCGGGCGCGGCGAGCAGGAGCTGCTGCGGGCGCTGACCCGGCGCAGCTCGGTGCACGAGGCGGCGGAGCGCTCCAAGGCGCGGGCCCCCGAGCTCGACTCGCTCCCGGCGAAGGACCTGTACGCGAGCGCCGGCGGTCAACTGCCGCAGCTGCCCCCGGAGTTCCCGGCCCCGCCGCACCCCGAGCGCCCGCCCTCCTACCCCCAGGCGCCCGACGCCCCCGACCCGCTCGCCCTCGACCTCCTCGCCACGGAGGCCGGTGTCCGCGCCCACGAGCTGCTCACCACCGGCACGGACCCGATCGCCGCCCTCACCCCTTGGCAGGACGCGGTCCGGCTCGCCGCCGCGCACCCCGGCTCCGGGCTCACGGCGGCGACCCGCGCCCTGTACTCCTCGCTGTCGCGTGGCACGGGCCGTACGCCCACGGATCTGGCGCGCGCCGTCGCGGCCTGGCGTCAGGGCGGGCTCGAGGGCCTCTCGGTCCTGGAGGAGGAGTGGGACCCGCCGGCGGGACCCTTCGACCGCGCACGCCCCGCGCTCCTCGCCATGGGGCACCCGGAGTTCCGCCCCCACCGCAACCACCTGTCGACCCGCTCCGTCCAGCTCCGCCTGGGCCGGGACGGCCGGTGGTACGGCTACGAGTCCGATCCCGGCCGGGACGAGTGGTGGCCCCGCGGGGAGCCGGGCCGGGACCCGGTCTCGGCGTTGGACTCCGTCCTGGACCCGTCAAGCCCCTGCGGCGATTGAGCAGCGGAGCCCCGCGGCCGGGGCACGGGGCTCCGGGGTGACCGGCCGGGCTGTCAGCGGACGCTCGGTGCCGCCGCCTCCACGAAACGGGTCAGCGCCTCCTTGCTGCGCTGCGAGCGCCGGTCGCGGTCCGCCTCGTCCGTCGCGTCGTGCAGACAGTGCGTCAGCTCGAAGGCGTGCTCGGCGAGTTGGCGCAGCCGCGGGTCGTCGCAGATCAACTGGACGCGGACCAGGGCCTGCCGCGCGCCGATCCTGGCCTCGTACGAGGCGAAGCGGGAGGCCTCCGCCTCGGAGGTGCCGGGGCTCTCCTGGGCGCGGAACCAACGGTCGTTCTGGCCGCGCCGGTAGTCGTGCACGGCGCCCGCGAACGCGCTGTAGCTGGAGATGCGTTCCTGGCGCAGCTGCTCGGCACGGGCCAGCTCCGCGCCGCGCACCGCCGCCCGGTTCTGGAAGAAATGGGTGACGACCGAGCCGAGCAGCGTGCCGAGCACGGCTATGAGGGCCGCGGTCATCGTCCCGCCCCCACGGCCAGGGACATGCCACGCCCGGCGAAGAACTCCTCGAAACGCTCCACCGGAAGCTCCGCGGTGCGGGTCGCCGCGTCCGTGCCCGAGGGGTTGTGGAAGTGGTACCCGGAGCCGTCCCGCGTGCGGGCCGTGACGAGGACCAGATGGCCGCCGCGGCCGGGGGACGGCTCGTGCGGGCGGCGGATCGCGTAGTGCACGGAGGCGATGACCAGGCGGCCCGCGTCGAGCAGTTCGCCGATCTCCTGCGCGCCGAGCGTGCGGTGCACGTCCGCGTCGACGCCGTGCACCTCCCGTACGTACTCCACCGCTGGAGCGTAGATCATGCCGCGGATCTCGCCCTCGGCGTCCACCCGGTACGCGCCGAACTTCAGCGCCCCGTCGCGCAGTTCGAAGAGTGAAGGGGCGCCGGGGCCGAGCGCCATGCGCAGGCACGTCGCCCCGCACAGGTGCCCGCACCAGCGCGCGTAGTCCTCGACCGTCGCCGCGCCCGACTGTCGCCACGCCGGGTCCCGGGCCCGGTCGAAGCGTCCGGACACGATGGGCCCGACCAGCTCGGGGGACGCGAACTGTGTGTGACTCGAGTGCCCACAGGCACCGCACGTTGTCGAAGTGATCACGTCACTGACGGTATCCGCTCAGGAAGCGCCCGATCCGGCTGATCGCGGCATCGAGGTCGTCGGCGTAGGGGAGCGTGAGGATGCGGAAGTGGTCCGGGCTCGGCCAGTTGAAGCCGGTGCCCTGGACGACCTGGATCTTCTCGCGCAGCAACAGGTCGAGGACGAACTTCTCGTCGTCCACGATCTTGTGAACCTTGGGGTCGATGCGCGGGAAGGCGTACAGCGCGCCCTTGGGCTTCACGCAGCTGACGCCGGGGATCTCGTTCAGCTTCTCCCACGCCTTGTCGCGCTGTTCGAGCAACCGGCCGCCGGGCCGGGTGAGTTCGTGGATCGACTGGCGGCCGCCGAGCGCGGCCTGGATGGCGTACTGGGCGGGGGCGTTCGGGCACAGCCGCATGGAGGCCAGCATGGTCAGCCCCTCCAGGTAGCTCTTCGCGTGCTGCTGCGGGCCCGTGACCACCATCCAGCCGCTGCGGAACCCGGCCACCCGGTACGTCTTCGACAGGCCGGAGAAGGTGAGGACGACGAGGTCGGGGGCGAGGGTGGCGGCGGTGTGGTGCACCGCGTCGTCGTAGAGGATCTGGTCGTAGATCTCGTCGGCGAACACCATCAGGCCGTGCCGGCGGGCGAGATCGAGGATGCCCTCGACGATCTCCTTCGGATAGACCGCGCCGGTCGGGTTGTTGGGGTTGATGATGACGACCGCCTTCGTGCGGTCGGTGATCTTCGACTCCATGTCGGCGAGGTCCGGATACCAGTCCGACTGCTCGTCGCAGAGGTAGTGGACGGCCTTGCCGCCGGACAGCGTGGTGACGGCGGTCCACAGCGGGAAGTCCGGCGCCGGGATGAGGACTTCGTCGCCGTCCTCCAGGAGCGCCTGGATCGCCATCGAGACCAGCTCGGACACGCCGTTGCCGAGGAACACGTCGTCCACGCCGACGTCGAGGCCGAGCGCCTGGTAGCGCTGGGCGACCGCGCGGCGTGCGGAGAGGATGCCGCGCGAGTCCGTGTACCCGTGTGCCTGCGGGAGCATCCGGATCATGTCCTGGACGATCTCCTCCGGCGCCTCGAAGCCGAACAGCGCCGGGTTGCCGGTGTTCAGGCGCAGCACGCTGTGGCCCGCCTCCTCGAGCGCGTTGGCGTGCTCGATCACCGGGCCGCGGATCTCGTAACAGACCTCGCTCAGCTTGCTCGACTGCCGGAACTCCATGCGCTTGCCCTCCAGGCGGACCAGGTGCCACTGTGCTGAACCGTTGTTGCTTGGTTTTACCAAGTGGGTGCTTGGAAAGTCCAACAAGTTGCATAGACTGCGCGTCATGCCACGCCGAAGTTACGACCAGTACTGCGCCGCAGCCCGCGCCCTCGACGTCGTCGGGGATCGCTGGACCCTGCTGATCGTGCGCGAACTCCTCGCCGGGGCGCGCCGCTACACGGACCTGCATGCCGATCTGCCGGGTGTGAGTACGGACATGCTGGCCACGCGCCTGAAGGGCATGGAGCGGGACGGGATCGCCGTGCGCCGGAGGTTGCCCGCGCCCGCTTCCGTGTACGTGTACGAACTGACCGAGCGGGGCCGCGGACTGCTGCCCGTGCTCCGGGCGCTCGGGGAGTGGGGCGCGCCGGAACTCGCCGAGCGGCGGCCCACCGACGCGGTGCGGGCGCACTGGCTTGCGCTGCCGTTGTCGCGGCAGTTGGAGGCGCTGGGGGAGCCGGGCGCGGTGGAGGTGCGGGTCGACGAGGGGGTCTTCCACGTAAGGGTGGGCGCGGAGCCCGTGTACGGGGACGGGGCGTACCCGGACGGGGAGCCGGACGCGCGGCTGACCCTGGACGCGGAGGTGTGCGCGGAGGTGGCCCGCGGCGCGCTCGGCCTGGTCGAGGCGGCGCGCTCCGGACGCGTCGCCGTGGCGGGGGAGGGGGCGCTGGCGAAGGCCCTGCGCGTCGGCACCTCTTGAGCCGGGCCCCCGTCGCGGGGAACGGCACCTCCTGAAACCTCTCCTCATGGGCGTCCCGCGAGGAACAGCGGCAATGTCCGGACCGTCCCGAGGCGCGGCGTGACAAGAGTCGCAACCGCACCCTCGGTCACAGGACGCGCCACTTTGTGAAGGCCCCATGAACTCGGGCTCTACCAGTCGGTAACCCCTCTGATTCGGGCCATTCACCGCTCTGATCAAGCCGTCACATGCGTGTTAGCGTCCCGGTCGGTCGGGGGGCCGATGCCAATCCTTGTGAAGAGTGAGAGGAAAACGTGGGGCACATGCACCACATGACAGGCGGCTGGATCACCCCCGTCCTGTCCTATGCGATGGCGGTCGTGGGATCCGCACTGGGCCTGCGCTGCACCGCCCGCGCCCAGGCCGCGGCACAGCGGTCCAAGCGCAACTGGCTGTTCACCGCGTCCGTCGCGATCGGCGCCGGCATCTGGACGATGCACTTCATCGCGATGCTCGGCTACGCCGTCGACGGCACGGCGATCCGCTACGACATCCCCCTGACGCTCCTGAGCCTGCTCGTGGCGATCGTGGTGGTCGGCGCGGGCGTGTTCTTCGCCGGATACGGGAAGTCGCGCGCGCTGTCCGTGCTGCTCGGCGGCCTCGGCACCGGGCTCGGCGTCGCCGCGATGCACTACATCGGCATGTCGGCCGTGCGGCTCAACGGCTCGCTGTCCTACGACCCCGTGCTCGTGGCCGCCTCCGTGGCCATCGCCGTCGTCGCCGCGTCCGCCGCGCTGTGGGCCGCGCTGTCCGTGCGCGGACCCGTGATCGCGGCCGTCGCCGCCCTCGTGATGGGCCTCGCGGTGAGCAGCATGCACTACACCGGAATGGCCGCCGTGAAGGTCGCCGTGCACCCGGGAACCGCGCCGCTGTCCGGCGCCACCGCGACCGCGTTCATCCTGCCGCTGGCCGTCGTGCTCGGCTCGTTCCTCTTCCTCACCTGCGCCTTCGTCGCGCTGTCGCCGACGGCCGACGAGCGTGCGCGCAGCGAGGCCGCGGCCCGCCCGCTGCACGAGGTCGAACTGCCCGCCGCGTAGCCGCGTTTCCCACCCCCCTCACACCACTCAGGCCCGGCCGAGGAGCTGTCCCATGCCCGCGCGCTTTGCGCTGCCCGAACGGCTGCGCTCCAAATCGATCAGAGCCAAGGTCGTCACCCTGCTCACGGTCCCCGTCGTCTCCGTGATGGCGCTGTGGGGCCATGCCGCGGTGACCACGGCGTCCCAGATATCCGACAAGGAGCAGCTGAAGGAGGTGAACTCGGCGCTCGTCACGCCGATCTCACGGTTCACCGTCGCCGTGCAGGACGAACGCGCGGCCGCCATGAAGTACCGCGCCGCCCACGACGCCGCCGCGCGACAGGACTTCACCGCGTCGACGGCCCGTACCGACAAGGCGGTCGACGCCCTCACCGCGGGCCTGCGCTCCATCAGCACCGACCTCGCCGACCTCGACGCGTCGCTGCCCGACCGCATCCAGAAGCTGAGGTTCAGCGCCGACTCGCTGTCCGGGCCGCGCCAGAAGGCCGCGGCCCGGGGCGGCACGGCGGCCATCGGCGGCTACGACACCGCGATCCAGCGGGCCCTGTCCGTACGGGCCAAACTCGCGGCCGCCGACAGCGACACGGCGCGTACGCTCCTCCAACTCACCCGCGCCCGGGACGCGTTGAGCCGCCAGGACGCGCTGCTCGGTGCCGCGCACGCGGCCGAAGGGGGCATGACGCCCGGCCAGTACCGCGACTTCGTGGGCGACGTGGCGGTGCAGCGCAGCCTCACGGAGGCCGCGCTGCCCGACCTGCCGGGCCGGGACGCCGCCGCCTTCCGCGCCGCGCTCGGCACCGCGGGCGCCAAGGACCTGAGCCACGTGCAGGACATGGTCCTCGCCGCGGACTCCAGGAACGCCGCCGACGCGGTGCCCGCCGGGCGCTGGCAGTCGGACGCGCGGACCACCCTGACCGCCCTGGACAAGGCCGAGTCGCGCGCCATCGACGAGGCCGCGGGCGCCGAGCCGTACTCCCTCTCCTCCTTGGGCAGTTCAGGCATCGCCGTGATCCTCGGTCTCGTCGGTGTGATCGTGTCGCTGTTGTTGTCGGTACGGATCGGGCGCGGTCTCGTCGCCGACCTCACGGGCCTGCGCAACGCCGCGCTCGACATGGCGGCGAACCGGCTGCCCGCCTCCATGCGGCGCATCCACAACGGCGAGGACGTCGACCTCGACAAGGAGGCGCCGCTCGACGAGACGCCGCACAGCGACGAGGTCGGACAGGTCGGCGCGGCCCTCACCACCGTGCAGCGCGCGGCGCTGCGCGCGGTCGCGGACCGGGCCGCAGTCCTCACGGGCGTCTCCGGTGTGTACGTGTCGCTGGCCCGCCGCAGCCAGGTGCTGCTGCACCGGCAGCTCGACCTCCTCGACGCCATGGAGCGCCGCACGGAGGACCCCACCGACCTCGAGGACCTGTTCCGCATCGACCACTTGACGACGCGCATGCGCCGGCACGCCGAGTCCCTGCTCATCCTCTCCGGTTCGGCCCCGGGGCGCGCCTGGCGCAACCCGGTGCCGCTGATCGACGCGGTCCGGGCCGGGCTCGCGGAGACGCCCGACTTCGACCGGGTCCAGCTCCAGGACATCCCCGAGCTGTCCCTCGCGGGGTCGGCCGTCGCCGACGTCGTGCACCTCGTCGCCGAACTCGCCGAGAACGCCTCGGCGTTCTCGCCGCCGCACACGCCCGTGGTGGTCCGGGGCGAACCGGTCGGTGCGGGTGCCTGCCTGGAGATCGAGGACCGGGGGCTCGGCATGAGCGACGAGGCGCTGGCCGATGCGAATGCGCGGATCACGGCCAGTGACATCGACCTGCTCGATTCCCGCAAGCTGGGGCTCTTCGTGGTCAATCGGCTCGCGGAGCGGCAGCGGTTGGACGTCACGCTGCGGCGTTCGGTCTACGGGGGCATCACCGCGGTCGTCTTCATCCCGCAGCACCTTTTGGTGAATCTGTCGGTCGACCGTCCTCCGCTCCGGGGCTCCGCCCCGGCCCCCGCTCCTCAATCGCCGGAGGGGCTTGAATTGCCCACCCGTCGCGGCCCCGGAGGGGAGCCGTCCCGCCTTGGGCAATCTGCCGCCTTGGGCGGCAGGGTGGGCAAGGCGGCACCCCGGCGCGGCGCACCCGATACGGGAGGCGTCGACCACGGCATGGCGGAGACCCCGGCGCAGCGCGCCGACAACCAGGACGCCGGCCCCGGTACCGGAGAGGACCTGCCGCGGCGCGTGCGGCAGGCCAATATCAGCCCCGAGTTGCGGGACGCCGCGCCCGCGCAGGGCGAGCGGGCCGGGGCCGGCGGACGGTCCCCTGAGGCCGCCCGCGCCACCATGACCTCGCTGAGCTCGGGCCGCCGCCGCGCCCGCGCCGCCCGCGAAGAAGACGGAGGACACCGATGACCCCGACGTACAACGTCACCGGCCTGGCGGGCGGCCAGGACGACCACCCCATGGGCATCGACTGGCTCCTCGACGAGCTGGCCGCCCGCGTCCTCGAAGTCCGGTACGTGGTCATGCTCTCCGGCGACGGCCTCTGCGTCGGCGCCTCCACGGGCCTCGGCCGCGACGAGTCGGAGCGCTTCTGCGCGATCGCCTCCGGCTTCCACTCCCTCGCCAAGGGCGCGGGCCGCCACTTCAACGCGGGCGGCGTCGTCCAGACGATGGTCGAACTCGAGGGCGGCTTCCTGTTCGTGGTCGCCGCCGGCGAGGGCTCCTGCCTCGCCGTGTTCACCGACGGACACGCCGACATCGGCCTCGTCGCGTACGAGATGGCGCTGCTCGTCGACCGCGTCCGCGAACACCTCGGCGTCCCGAACCGCTCGGACGGCGATACCGCGTGACGTCACAGCCCCCCGACCGCATGGACGCCTGGTCCGACCGTTACGACGAGGACGCGGGGCCCCTGGTCCGGCTCTACGCCATGACCGCGGGCCGCGCCCGCACCGGCAACGGAGCGGAACGCATGGACCTCATGGCCATCGTCGGCCCCACCCGCACCAGACCGCACGGCCCGCTGCCGCCCGAACAGCGCGAGCTGCTCGCCCTGTGCCTGCGGGGCCCGCGACCCCTGGCCGATCTGGCCTCCGACTCCGGCCTCCCGCTGGGCGTCGTCCGCGTCCTGCTCGGCGACCTGGCGGCGAAGTCGCTCGTCACCGTCGTGCCGCCGCGGGCCTCGGCCCCGGACCCCGACACGGGTGAACCCGCCGCCTATGCCCGTCCCGACGCCCACCTCCTCCGAGAAGTGATCAATGGCCTTCGCGCACTCTGACCCGACCTCCCGCGCCGACTTCACGGCCCTGAAGGTGCTGATCGCGGGCGGCTTCGGCGTCGGCAAGACCACGATGGTGGAGTCCGTCAGCGAGATCCGTCCGCTGCGCACCGAGGAGGACCTCACGGTCGCCTCGCGCGGAGTGGACCACCTCGACGGCGTCACCACCAAGTCGACGACCACCGTGGCCATGGACTTCGGCCGCATCACGCTGCGCGAGAACCTCGCGCTGTACCTGTTCGGCACGCCGGGCCAGGACCGCTTCTGGTTCCTGTGGGACGAGCTGGCGACGGGGTGCCTCGGCGCGGTCGTCCTCGCGGACACCCGCAGGCTCGCCGACTGCTTCCCCGCCGTCGACTACTTCGAGAGCCGCGGCATCCCGTTCATCGTCGCCGTGAACTGCTTCGACGGCGTACGTTCGCACTCCTCGGAAGCGGTCTCCCGCGCCCTCGACCTCGGCCCGGACACCACGGTGCTGCTGTGCGACGCCCGGGACCGGGAGTCCGGCAAGGAGACGCTGATCTCGCTCCTCGAACAGGTGCTGCGCCAGGACGCGTGAGTGCCCGAATGAGCCTGACCCGGTGCCCAGGCAGTCCGCCATCTGACCCCGCTGAACAGGGCAGTTGCGTCAAAGGCGTCCCCTGACCCGCGCGGACGTGTCCTTCCGCACCCGCTGCGGAAGGACGCGTCCGCGCGAACACCGTCGGGGTCCTCGCCGGCGGCGGGATCGTCCGTTTCGCCGGTTGGATCGACGGCGTACCGGGGTCCTGGTGGGTTGGTTGTCCGGCCGGGCAGGCGACTCGGCCACCGCCGACCTCCCGTTCGGCCGGGCCAACCCGTCAGGCCGGGCGTCCCATTGACGCTTTCATCGCGCGCGTATATGAATTCGCACATAGGTGAAGGTGCACATGGTCACGCTCATCCCGAGGAGTCCGCGCCCGTGAAGTTCGAGTACGTCCTGCTGGGTCTCCTGACCCGTCGCCCCTACAGCGGCTACGACCTGCGCAAGTGGCTGGAGACCGAAGGGCAGTTCCTGTGGGCGCGGGCGCACCACAGCCAGATCTATCGCAAGCTCGCCCAGATGGAGGCCGACGGCTGGGTGCGCCACGAGGTCGACGCGCGCGAGGGCCGCCCCGACGCCAAGGTGTACCGGCTCACGCCGCGCGGCCACGAGGTCCTTCTGGAATGGGTGCGTTCGCCCTACGAGCCGCCGAGCCGCTTCCAGGAGATCGACTTCGTCGCCCGCTTCAGCGTCACGGGGCCGCTCGACAAGGCGGCGGCGATCCGGCTCGTCGAGACCGAACTCGAACACCGCCGCAAGCAGATCGCCGAGAACCGGGACCGGGACCGCACCCTGCGCTACGAGGATCCGGCGTCCGGACTCGACCGGGAGCTGGACCTGGAGATCCACAACGCACTGCACAGGCTGGGCGCGGCGGCCGTGGACCGCTGGGTCGCCTGGCTGGAAGAGACCCTGCGCAGCCTGACCGAAGGGAAGCCCCTGCGATGAGAGCCGTCATGGTGATGTTCGACAGCCTCAACCGGCACATGCTGCCGCCCTACGGGGCCGACTGGACCCACGCGCCGAACTTCGCCCGGCTCGCCCGGCGGGCCGTCACCTTCGACAACGCGTACGCGGGATCCATGCCCTGCATGCCGGCCCGCCGCGAGATCCACACCGGGCGCCACAACTTCCTGCACCGCAGCTGGGGTCCGCTGGAGCCGTTCGACGACTCCATGCCCGAACTGCTCAAGCAGAACGGCGTCTACACCCACCTCGTCAGCGATCACCCGCACTACTGGGAGGACGGCGGCGCCACCTACCACGGCCGCTACAACACCTGGGAGTTCTTCCGCGGTCAAGAGGGCGACCCGTGGAAGGGGCAGGTCACCGACCCCGTCATACCGGAGGACCTGAAGAAGGTGCGCTTCGGCGCCTACCGCCAGGACTGGGTGAACCGTCCCCACATGGCCACCGAGGACCGGCATCCGCAGACCCTCACCTTCGACGCCGGACTCGACTTCATCCGCACCAACCGGGAAGCCGACCGGTGGTTCGTCCAGATCGAGACCTTCGACCCGCACGAACCGTTCTTCAGCCACCAGCCCTATAAAGACCTCTACCCCCACGACTACGAGGGCCCGCACTTCGACTGGCCCGACTACAAGCGGGTCGTGGAGAGTGACGACCAGGTCGCGCACGGCCGGTTCGAGTACGCGGCCCTCCTGTCGATGTGCGACCACTCCCTGGGTCGCGTCCTGGACACCATGGACGAGCTGGAGCTGTGGGACGACACGCTGCTGATCGTCTGCACCGACCACGGACTGCTGCTCGGCGAGAAGGGCTGGTGGGGCAAGAGCGTCCAGCCGTGGTTCAACGAACTCGTCCATCTGCCGCTCTTCGCCTGGGATCCGCGCGCCGCCACCGCCGGCACGCGGCGCGAGGCGCTCGTGCAGACCATCGATCTGGCCCCGACGTTCCTGGAGTTCTTCGGGGTCGACCGTCCGCGCGGCATGCGGGGCGAGCCGCTGCCGATCGCCGAGGACACCCCCGTACGAGAGGCGGGCCTCTTCGGCATCCACGGCGGGCACGTCAACGTCACCGACGGCCGGTACGTCTACATGCGGGCACCCGCCTCGCCCGACAACGCGCCCCTGTTCGAGCACACCTTGATGCCGACGCACATGCGGGGCCGCTTCTCGCCCGCCGAACTCTCGGATCTGGAACTGGCCGAGCCGTTCACCTTCACCAAGAACGTCCGCACCGTGCGCGTGCCGGGCCGCACCCTGGTCAACCCCTACCACCACGGCACGCTCCTCTTCGACCTGGAGACCGACCCCGAACAGAACTCACCCCTGGTCGACGAGGTCGCCGAACTGCGCATGGCCACCTTGATGGTGGAGCTCATGCGGGCCGAGGACGCGCCGCCCAGCCAGTACGAACGCCTCGGGCTGCCCGCCGAAGGGCCGGTGACGCGGAAGCACCTCCTGGTCCGCTCCCAGCGCGAACAGGCGGAGCGGGCCGCCCTGCCACTGCCCCGCGCCGAGGACTACCCCGAGGGGCGCCTCTCACTGCGTACGCCTCTCAAGTCGCTGCTCTCCGACCCGGTGGCCGGCGAAGTGCTGCGCAGGCACCTGCCCGGTGTCGTCGACTCCGAGCTCCTGCAGATGCTGGGCCCCACGCCGCTCATCGACGTCGCCGCGATGGCAGGGGCGATGTTCCCTGTGCCGGATCTCCGCCGCGTTGCCGAAGAACTCGCACGACTCTGATTCCTCTACGGCCGTTCGAGCCGGTGACGGGGTTGCCGCCCCGTCACCGGCAGTCGGCCTTCACCTCCCCGTGGATCTCCCGCCAGGAAAATCGCAGAGAAATGAGAGGGCCCGATGACCGAGCTTAGCCAGAGCCCCGTCATGCCCACGGCCGCGGTCCCGGTGAAAGGGCGCTGGCGGCAGCTGTACCTGCTCGGCGGCACCATGCTGGTCGACAGCACCGAGGCGAGTCTGGTCAGCAGCCTGTTCCCGCTGATCCGGCAGTCCCTCGGCGTCTCGCTCGGCGCACTGGGCATCCTGACCGCCTCCAGCAAGATCGTGGGTGCGTTCACCGGGCCCTTCTGGGTGTGGGCCGCGCAGCGCTGGTCACGCAAGAGCGTCCTGGTCGTGGCGACCGGGCTGTGGGGAGTCTGGGGCGTGGCCGCCGGCTTCTCCCGGAACTTCGCCCAACTCCTCGTCCTCTACACGGTCCTGGCGGCGGGCTACGCCGCCGCCCACCCCATCATCACCGAGTTGATCGGCGACCTTTTCGGCGGCTCGTCGCGCGGCCGCGCGGTCGGTGTGGTCTACGGTGCCGTCTCGCTGGTCAGTGCCGGGATCGGCCCGCTCAAGGGGCAGCTGGCAGGTGTCGACGAGGGCTGGCGCTGGGGACTGTGGGGCATCGGCACTTTCAACATCGTGCTCGGCATCGCCCTGTGGATCTGGTTCCGTGATCCGGGGCGAGGAGCGGCCGAGCGGCAGCTGGCCGACCTCGACCGCGTCACGCGGGACGCCCACGCGAAGCTCACCTGGGACAAGGCGCTCTCGCTGCTCAAGATCCGCAGCCTGGTCCTCCTCCTCGTCTCACGACTCCTCTCGGGCCACCTCCTGGTGGGCACCTTCGGGGTGGTCTTCCTGGTGGACGTGTACGGCTTCAGCACCCAGGAGGCGGCGATCGTGCTGCTGCCCTTCGGCATCGGGTACTTCCTCGGCACGCTGCTGGGCGGCGTCATGGCCGACTGGGCCGTCCGCCGCAGCCCGCGCCGCGGACTGGTCGCGGTACTTCAGGCGGCCCAGTTCGTCTTCGCGCTGGTCGCCTTCTTCGGCACGCAGTTCGACTACGGCAGCATCGCCCTGTTCGGCATCTTCTTCGCCCTCATGGGCGCCGCGCAGGGAGTCAACCCCAGCGTCAACCGCCCCATGGTCATGGCCATCACCCCACCCGAGCTGCGAGGCGCCGCCTTCGCGCTCTACGTCTCCATATTCGAGGCGATCGCCTGGGCCGCGTACAGCCTCGGTGCCGGTTTCCTCGGCGACGCCATCGGCCTGCGCACGGTCTTCCTGTGGGCCCTCGTGATCCTCATGCTGATCAACGGTGCGTTCCTGACGCTCCTCCACCGCACGTACGCCGACGACGTGGCCGGCGTCCAGCGGGATCTGCAAGCCCGACGTGACCAGGCGCTCGGGCACACCTGACCAGGGCATTCCCGCGACTTGCTCAAGCCTGCCGGGCGGTCGACTGCTGGTCATGCGGGCGACCGCGCCGGTCAGGGGCGAAAGCCCTGGATCGCGAGTTCCATCAGGCGCCGGGCCTGGGCGGCGCCGGCGTCGGTCGGGGGAGTGCGCCACAGGCAGCTCAGGAGCATGACGACGTCGACGGGGTCGATGCCGGGGCGGATCGCCCCGGCACGTTCGCACGCCTGGAGGAGTTCGCCGACGGCGGCGCTCACGGGGGGCCAGGAGGCGCTGACGACTTCCTGGGCCGCGGCGGAGTTGAGCGCGTCCCCCAGTCCGTGCTTGATGCGTACGTAGCCGGTGAGGTCGGTGAACCAGCGGCGCAGTGCGTCCAGCGGGTCCATGGCGTCCAGCAGCCGAGGGACGGAGGCGACCAGGCGGCTGATGTCGTGGCGGTAGACCTCCAGGATCAGCGCCTCGCGGGTGGGGAAGTGCCGGTAGAGCGTCCCTGGGCCGATACCCGCGCGCTTGGCGATGGAGTTCAGGGAGGCGTCGGGAGTCTCGGCAAGGGTGTCGTGGGCGACCTGCAAGATCGCCTCCCGGTTCTTCAGCGCGTCGGAGCGCTGTGGTCGCGCGTCGGCCATGTGGCCTCCACTCTGCTCGGCATGGACGGCTCCGGTTGATAAGCGGAGAGTTCTCCGTTAGCGTCGAAGCGAAACGGAGAACTCTCCGTTCGTGTTCCATCATAGGAGCCTCCGCATGCGTTACATCAAACTCGGCCGCACCGGTCTCGACGTCTCCCCGGTCGCCATCGGCGCCATGACCTACGGCGAGCCCGACCGCGGCCACCCCGTCTGGTCCCTCGACGAGGAGTCCAGCCGCCCGCTGATCAAGCACGCGCTCGAAGCGGGCATCAATTTCTTCGACACGGCCAACATGTACTCGTACGGCTCCAGCGAGGAGATCCTCGGCCGGGCGCTGCGGGACTTCGCCGACCGCGACGACGTGGTCATCACCACCAAGGTGCGGCACGACATGCGACCCGGCAGGCCCAACGGCGGCGGACTGTCCCGCAAGGCGATCATGAGCGAGATCGACGCCAGCCTGCGTCGGCTCGGCACCGACCACGTCGACGTCTACATGATCCACCGCCTGGACAGCGACACCCCGCTGGAGGAGACCCTGGAGGCGCTGCACGACGTGGTGAAGGCCGGCAAGGCCCGCTACCTCGGCGCCTCGTCCATGCACGCCTGGCAGTTCGCCAAGGCCCTGCACCTCCAGGAGCGCAACGGCTGGGCCCGCTTCGTCACCATGCAGGACCACTACAACCTGCTCGCCCGCGAGGAGGAGCGCGAGATGCTCCCGCTCTGCGCCGACGAGGGCGTGGCCACCATGGTGTGGAGCCCGCTGGCCCGCGGTCGCCTCGCCCGCGCCTTCGATCAGGCGAACGCCGGGGCCCGCGCGGCCACCGACGGCGGCTTCGCCGACCTGCTCTACGCGGCGAACGCCGACAGCGACCGCGAGATCATCGAGGCGGTCGGCGCCGTCGCCGAGGCCCGCGGCGTTTCCCGCGCCCAGGTCGCCCTGGCCTGGCTGCGCCGCAACCCCGTCGTGGCCGCCCCCCTGGTCGGCGCCCGCACCATCCGGCAGATCGACGAGGCCGTGGCCTCCCTCGATGTGGACCTCACCCACGACGAGGCCCGTCGGCTGGAGGCCCCCTACACCCCCCGCCACGACTTCCAGGGCATCTCCGATCCCGCGGAACTGGAACGCATCAAGGCTTCCGTCCCCGGCTACGCCAACGTCTGAAACAAGCGGGGGGCCGGGCACGACCATCGAGCATGACCGTCGAAGAGGACAGGAATCATGGCTGAAGTGCTGGTGACGGGCGGGTCGGGGTACATCGGCAGTTGGTGCGCCCTGGCCCTGCTGGAGGCAGGGCACACGGTGCGCACCACCGTCCGCGACCTGTCCCGCGAGACGGATCTGCGGGCGATGCTCCGGCGCGGCGGGGCCGCACAGGACGCACCCCTGCGTGTCGTGGCCGCTGATCTGACCCGGGACGCGGGCTGGCCGGAGGCGGTGCGGGGGTGCGACGCCGTCCTGCACGTCGCGTCACCGACGCTGACGAGCGTTCCGCGGTCGGACGAGGAGATGGTCGCCCCGGCCCGTGACGGCGTGCTGCGGGTACTGCGGGCGGCCCGCGACGCCGGGGTGCGACGCGTGGTGCTCACCTCGGCGATCGGTGCCATCGCCTACGGCCACCCCGACCGGGACACGCCCTTCACGGAGGACGACTGGACGAACGTCGACGCGGGCATCGAGCCCTACCAGAAGTCCAAGACGCTCGCCGAGCGCGCCGCGTGGGACTTCATCAGGACGCGGGGCGGCGGGCTTGAGTTCGCCACGGTGAACCCCACCGGTGTCCTGGGCCCGGTACTGGGTCCCGACTACTCCCCGTCCCTCGGCCTGATCGAACGCATGCTGGACGGCTCGATGCCGGTGTCCCTGAAGTTCGCCTCCGGCTACGTGGACGTCCGGGACGTCGCCGATCTGCATCTGCGTGCGATGACCGACCCGGCCGCCGCGGGGGAACGGTTCATCGCGACCTCGGGGAAGAGTCTGTGGGTCCGAGAGGTCGCCGCGATCCTCCGCGAACGCCTCGGCGAACGCGCCGCAAGCGCGCCCACGCGGGAGATGCCCGTCTGGGCCGCCCGCACCCTCGCCCTGGTCGACCCCGACCTGCGCACCCTGCGGAAGCTGCTCGGCAAGAACCTCGACGCCACCTCCGAGAAGGCCCAGCGCCTCCTTGGCTGGAAGCCGCGCCCCATCGAGGACACCATCGCCGAAACCGCCGAGAGCCTTCTCGCGCTCAAGGCCACCTGAGCAGATCTGCCCGGTCTCCCGGCCCGCCCCCGGCGTCAGTGCTCATGCGGCGGGACGGGGCGCGTGGACGTCGAGCACCGTCGCGCGGAGGACAGCGGCCACGCGCGTCACGGCCTGGGACGGCGGGTCGGGCAGGCGGGCCAGGAGCAGGCGCCGCTGTTCCTGCGGGCCGCCGCGGACGGGGAGGATCCGCACTCCGGGGGGTACGGCGTCGACGAGCGAGGCGGGCAGAGTGGTCAGTCCGCACCCTGCGGCGACGAGGTGGAGCTTGGCCAGCCAGTCGCGGGCGGTGTGGGCGATCTCGGGACGCTCGTCCAGGCCGGGCCACACGCCCATCAGGCGGTCCTCCCCCGATGAGGACCCGGCGATCCAGCGCTGCCCCCGCAGATCGGCCACGTCCACGTATGTGCCGCGGGCCAGGGGGTGCGTGGCGGGCACCGCGAGACACAGGGGTCGTTCGGTGAGTGTTTGCAGGGCCAGTGGGGGCGACTCGGTGTCCGGCGCGCGAAACGGCGGCGCCGAGCCGAGCAGGGCCAGATCCAGGCTGCCCGCCCGCAGGGCACGGACCAGTGCCGGGGTGCCGCCCTCACGGCCGACGACTTCGAGCCCGGGGTCGGTTTCGCGCAGTGCGGCAAGGAATCGGGGCACCAGCACGGCGCCGGCGCTGGGCACCCAGCCCAGACGGACCGTCCCGGTCTGCTCCGGCAGGCCCGACAGTTCCCTGGCGGTCGCGGCGATCTCGTCGAGCACGACCGTCGCGCGGCGCATGACGACACGGCCGGCGGGCGTGAGCCGGGCCCCGTCGCGCCGCCGCTCCAGCAGTTCCGTGCCTGCCGCGCGCTCGATCGCGGCGATCTGCCGGGAGACCGCGGACTGGGTGTAGCCGAGCGACGCCGCTGCCGCGGTGAAGGTTCCCTGTTCCGCCACGGCCCGCAGGACGCGCAACGCCGTCAGTGACACATCGGTGAAGTCCATGATGTTTACGCATGCTAGCTGTTCCAAACTTTCGTTGGACTCATGGGCGGCGGGTTTCTAGCGTGGACGCATGACCACTTCGCGCATCGCCCTCGTCACGGGCGCCAACCAGGGGCTCGGCCGTGCCTTCGCCGAAGGGCTCGCGGCCCGCATGGATCCGCGGGACCTGGTCCTGCTCACCGGCCGCAGTCAACGGCGCGTGGCGGACGCCGCCCGGGAAGTCGCCCGGCTGTCCGCCACCCGTGCCCGGGTCGAGGGCCGCGTCCTGGATGTCACGGACTCCGACGCCATCGCCCGTCTCGCCGAGGAGCTGCGGGTCCGCCACGGAGGGGTGGACGTCGTCATCTCCAATGCGGTCACCCGGCTGCTCCCCGAGGAGTCCCAGTCGGAGCGGGCCGATGAGTTCATCGACGTCTCCAACACCGCCACGCACGCGATGCTGCGCTCCTTCGGCCCGGTGCTGCGCCCGGGTGGCCGCCTGCTCGTCGTGGCCAGCAGCCTGGGGACGCTCGGTCACCTCGACGGTCGGCTGCACCACTTGTTCGACGGCGCGAGCCTTGAGCAGGTCGAGTACGCCGTGGAGACGTGGCGCAGCGCCATCCACCACAAGACCGCACAGGAGGCCGGCTGGCCGCTGTGGTTGAACGTGCCCTCGAAGGTGGCCCAGGTCGCCGCCGTTCGCGCCGTCGCCGCCGAACGCCGCGCCCGCGACCTGGCGGACGACACGCTCGTCGCCGCGGTCTGTCCCGGCATGGTCGACACGGCGACCTCGCGCCCGTGGTTCAGCGACTACAGCCAGGCCCAGTCGCCCGCCCGGGCCGCTGAGGCCGTCCTCGATCTGGTCTTCGCCGAGCACGTCGACCCCACGCTCTACGGCGAACTGGTGCGCTTCGGCAAGGCCCTGGCCTGGCACGACGGCACGCCGCCGGTCGAGCAGGACGCGATGCTCGTCCCCTGACCGCACCGGACCTCACCGGCCGCCGCCCGTGCGCAGCCCCCGTGGCCACTTCACCATCCAGCCTTTCAACAAGGAGTCCCCTCATGAGTGCCCTCACCACCCCGTTCGGTTTCGCCAGCACCGCCGGTGAGGTCGTGTCAGGAATCGACCTCACCGGCCGCCGCGCGGTCGTCACCGGCGCCTCCTCCGGCATCGGGGCGGAAACGGCCCGCGCCCTGGCGGCCACCGGTGCGGCCGTCACCCTCGCCGTGCGGGACGTGGCGGCGGGCGAACGCGTCGCCAAGGACATCACCGGATCGACCGGCAACCAGGACGTGCGGGCCGTGCGTCTCGACCTGACCGACCCCGCGTCCATCACGGCCTTCACCGCCGCCTGGCAGGGCCCGCTGCACGTCCTGGTGAACAACGCGGGCGTCATGGCCTGCCCCGAGCAGTACACGGAGCAGGGCTGGGAGTGGCAGTTCGCCACCAACCACCTCGGCCATTTCGCCCTGGCCACCGGCCTGCACGGCGCGCTGGCCGCCGACGGCAACGCCGGCGTCGTGATGGTGAGTTCCACCGGCCATCAGCAGTCGCCGATCGTGTGGGACGACGTCAACTTCGCCTTCCGCCGCTACGACCCGTGGCTCGCCTACGGGCAGTCCAAGACGGCCAACGTCCTGTTCGCGGTGGAGGCGACCCGCCGCTGGGCCGACGACAACATCACCGCCAACGCCTTGATGCCGGGCGCCATCTACACGAACCTGCAGCGGCACACCGGCGGCCGGGGCAGCGGCCGCGTCCCCGCCGAGCTCATCAAGACCGTCGAGCAGGGCGCCGCCACGTCAGCGCTCCTGGCCACCTCGCCGTTGCTCGAAGGCGTCGGCGGCCGCTACTTCGTCGACTGCAACGAGACCGAGATCGTCGACCGGCGCTCCGGCACGCTGCACGGCGTCGCCCGCTACGCCGTCGACCCGGCGGGCGCGCGGCGCCTGTGGGACCTGTCGCAGGACCTGATCACCGGCGCCGCGTGATCGGTACGCCTCCCGCACACAGGTCCGCGCAGCTCCTGTGCCCGGCGGCTCGGCCACGCCTCGCCGATGATCACCCTTGGTTACTATGCTCACAAGGCCGGACGCCGAGGCCGGAAGCTACGGGCGAACGGCCGTTGACTGACCGCTGGGGAGGCACGGAGATCTGCATGCCGGCCAGAACTCCCCAGATTCTCCCCAGGGGTGAGAACGGGCGATTGGTGCTGCTGGACCCCTCCGAGGTGACCCTTGGGTTGCAAGGCAAGTGGAGGGGTGAGGCGAGGAAATGCTGAGAGAGATCACCGCGACCCGCTACGTGAACCCGCTGCGCACCGGCGGTTCCGTGCCCGGTGTCGTCGAGGCGGACGACCTGGGCACGTACGTGCTCAAGTTCACCGGGTCCGCGCAGGGCGTGAAGGCGCTCGTCGCGGAGATCGTCGTGGGCGAGCTTGCGCGCGCGTTCGGGCTGCGCTTCCCGGAGCTGGTGCTCGCGCACTTCGATCCGGCGCTCGGTGCGGACGAGCCGCATCAGGAGGTCAAGGAGCTGCTTGAGGCCAGTCCGGGTCTCAACCTCGGGATGGACTTCCTGCCGGGGGCGGTGGACTTCACGCCGGAGATCGCGGAGACCTTCCCCGTCGACCCGCTGGAGGCGGGCCGCATCGTCTGGCTCGACGCGCTCACCGTCAACGTGGACCGTACGGTGCACAGTTCGAACCTCATGGTCTGGCCCACGCTCGGCGTCGCCCCGCCGAAACTGTGGCTCATCGACCACGGCGCGGCGCTCGTCTTCCACCACCGCTGGGACGGCGCGGACCCGGCGAAGGCGTACGACTTCCGGCACCACGCGCTCGGCGGGTACGGGCCCGACACGCGCACGGCCGACGCGGAACTGGCGCCCAAGGTCACCGAGGACCTGCTGCGCGAGATCCTCTCGCTGGTCCCGGACGCGTGGCTCACGGACTTCGCCACCCCCGACGAGGCCCGGGACGCCTACGTCACCTACCTCCTGGCCCGCGCCCGTACCTCCGCCGCCTGGCTGCCCACGGACTTCCCGTCCCGCGACGAACTGGCGGCGGCGGACGCGAAGCGCGCGGCCGCGACGGAGCGGGGCCGCCCCGCCTGGCTGAAACGCGTCCCCGACCTCCACGGAAAGCCCCCGGCGGAACAGGACTGGTCCCGCCACGTGGGCTGACCCACGCTGTGCGCGGGGCCGCGGGCCGTGCGGCCGGCAGCCGCGGCGTACGTCTACGGCGTGCGGTGCAGCGTGAACCAGAAGGTCGGGAACGGGTTCGTGCCGGGGCTGATGTCGGTCAGCCGCCATCCGCCGAACCGGTCACGGAGTTCGTCCGCCGTGACCCCGGAGAACGTGGTGTCAAGGACCCCGGGCCCGTAGCCGAACATCAGCAGGCGCGCTCCCGGTGCGGCCCGTGCCGTGAGCCCCGCCGCGTAGGCGTCGCGGCGGTGCGTCGGGATGCCGCAGTAGCAGCTCAGGTCGAAGAACAGGTCGTACGGGCCGCGCACGCCCACCTCGTCGAGCCGAGTGGCGTCCGCGCACAGCACGGTGACATCCACCCCCGCCGCGGTGACCTTCTCCCTGGCCTGCCGGACCGCGCGGTCCACGAGATCCACGGCCGTCACCCGCCAGCCGTGGCGGGCCAGGTACACCGAGTTGGTCCCGGTGCCGCAGCCGAGTTCGAGGGCGCGGCCGGGCGGCAGCGCACCGGGCCCCTCCACCACGTCCACCAGCTCGGGCGGTGTGACGCCGGAGTCCCACGGCGGCCTGCCGTCCCGGTAGTAGTCCTCCAGTGCGCGGCGCACCGCCGCCTCTTGGTCGAGCTCCGCAGTCGTCCAGGTCCCGGTCTCGCGCATCGTTGCCCCCAAGAACTTAGAGTCGAACTCTAGTGTCTGACTCTAGAGATAGACTCCCGGCATGGCCGCGGTCAAGGGATCCGAAGGAAGCGCCGAAAGAAGCGCTGAAAGAAGCACCGCCAAGCGCCCCGACAAGCGGGCCGAGCGCTCGCGGCGCACCCGCGAGAAGGTCGTCGCGGCCGCGCGGGACCTGTTCGTCGCGCAGGGGTATGGGGCGACGAGCCTTCAGGAGGTCGCGGACCGCGCGGGCGTGGCGGTCCAGACGGTGTACTTCGTGTTCGGCAACAAACGTGCGCTGTTCAAGGACGTCGTCGACACATCCATCGCGGGTGACGCCGAACCGGTCGCCACGATGGAGCGGGACTGGTTCCGCGAGGCGTGCGCCGAGCCCACCGCGGCGGGGCAGCTCCGCGCCCACGTGCGGGGGGTGCGCGAGATCCTCGGCCGGGTCGCCCCGATCATGCCGCTGATCGCGGCGGCCGCGGCCACGGACCCGGAGATCGCCGCGCAGTGGCCCGCGAGCCCGGACCCGCGCTACACCGTCCAGTACGCCGCGGCCGAAGCACTGATCACCAAGCCCGACGCCCGCACCGACGTCGACGTCACCCGCGCCGCCGATCTGCTCTACGGGCTGCTCAGCCCGGAGCTGTACCTGGTTCTCGTCCGCGACCGCGGCTGGTCGCCCGACGCCTGGGAGGAGTGGGCCCGCGGGGCCCTGGCGGCCGACCTCTGTTCCAGGCACGCGTAAGGGCCCGGCGCCACCCCGGCGCCGGGCCCCACACACCGCGAGACGTCAGCCGAGCTGCTCGTACGCCGGCAGCGTCAGGAAGTCCGCGTAGTCCGCGTCCAGGGAGACCTGGAGGAGGAGGTCGTGGGCCTGCTGCCACTTGCCGGCGGCGAACGCCTCTCCGCCGACCTCGGCCTTGATGCTCGCCAGCTCCTCGGCGGCGACCTTGCGGGCCAGCTCGGCGGTGACGGGCTCGCCGTTGTCGAGGACGACGCCCGCGTTGATCCACTGCCAGATCTGGGAGCGGGAGATCTCGGCGGTGGCCGCGTCCTCCATGAGGTTGAAGATCGCGACGGCGCCGAGGCCGCGCAGCCACGCCTCGATGTAACGGATGCCGACCTGGACGGCGTTGACCAGGCCGTCGTAGGTGGGCTTCGCGTCGAGGGAGTCGATGGCGATCAGGTCGCCGGCCGCGACGGAGACGTCCTCGCGCAGGCGGTCCTTCTGGTTCGGCTTCTCGCCGAGGACCTTGTCGAAGGACTCCATGGCGATCGGGACCAGGTCCGGGTGCGCGACCCAGGAGCCGTCGAAGCCGTCGCCGGCCTCGCGGTCCTTGTCGTCGCGGACCTTCGCGAAGGCCACCTTGTTGACCTCGGCGTCCTTGCGGGACGGGATGAAGGCCGCCATGCCGCCGATGGCGTGCGCGCCGCGCTTGTGGCAGGTGCGCACGAGGAGTTCGGTGTAGGCGCGCATGAACGGGGCCGTCATCGTCACCGCGTTGCGGTCCGGCAGGACGAACTTCTGGCCGCCGTCACGGAAGTTCTTGACGATGGAGAAGAGGTAGTCCCAACGGCCCGCGTTCAGACCGGAGGCGTGGTCGCGCAGCTCGTAGAGGATCTCCTCCATCTCGTACGCGGCCGTGATCGTCTCGATGAGGACGGTGGCGCGGACGGTGCCCTGCGGGATGCCGACGTAGTCCTGCGCGAAGACGAAGATCTCGTTCCAGAGGCGGGCCTCCAGGTGCGACTCCGTCTTCGGGAGGTAGAAGTACGGGCCCTTGCCGAGCTCGATCAGCTTCTTCGCGTTGTGGAAGAAGTAGAGGCCGAAGTCGACGAGCGCGCCGGGGACGGCCTTGCCGCTCTCGTCCACGAGGTGGCGCTCGTTCAGGTGCCAGCCGCGCGGGCGCATGACGACCGTGGCGAGTTCCTCGGCGGGCTTCAGCGCGTACGACTTGCCGGAGCGCTCGTCCGTGAAGTCGATGGCGCGGTTGTAGGCGTTGGTGAGGTTGAGCTGGCCGCCGATGACGTTCTCCCACGTCGGGGCGGAGGCGTCCTCGAAGTCGGCGAGCCAGATCTTCGCGCCGGAGTTCAGCGCGTTGATCGTCATCTTGCGGTCGGTCGGTCCCGTGATCTCGACGCGGCGGTCGTTCAGGGCGGCCGGGGCCTCGGCGACCTTCCAGGTGTCGTCCGCGCGGACGGCGGCGGTCTCCGGGAGGAAGTCGAGCGTGGAGGTGCGGGCGATCTCGGCGCGGCGCTCGGCGCGGCGGGCGAGGAGCTCGTCACGCCGGGGCGTGAAAAGGCGGTGCAGCTCGGCCACGAAGGCGAGGGCCGCTTCAGTGAGCACCTCGTCCTGCCCGGGCAGGGTCTCGGCGTCGACGATGGCCAGCGGGGACGGCGCTGGTGCGGACATGTGGCTGTCACTTCCTTCAGCGAGCGAACGACCCGTACGGCACTGGGTGCCGGGGCCGCCTGGGTATGGCTGCTGGCCCCGCTTCGGGGGACCGGCCCTTCTCAGCAGTGGATATTAGTTTCCTCATTGTGGAAGTTCAAGGTTTGTTGACGTCGAGATTCTCAGAGTCGACAGAACGTGGCCCCGGGTGCCACGCTCTGTTACTCAAGGTGCTTCAGATCCGCCTCCGTGTCGATGTCGTACGCCTCGGCGATGTCCCCGCACTCCACGAGCTCCAGCACCCCCGCGCGCTCCTTGAGGTACACGCGCGCCCCGCGGTCTCCGTCGGCGCTCGCCGCGATCCCCGCCCAGTGGTCCCGGCCGAACAGCACCGGATGCCCGCGCTCCCCGCCGTAGGCGGCCGCCGCGAGCGAGGCGGGGGAGTCGTATGCGGCGAGCACCCGCGCCACCGCCTCGGGGCCGATCCCCGGCTGATCCACCAGTAGCACGAGCGCGGCCTCCGCCACCGTGTCCGCAAGCGCTTCGAGCCCCGCCCGCAGCGAGGACCCCATGCCGTCCTCCCAGTCCGGATTCCGTGTCACCCGGCACCCCTCCAGTACGGCCCGCTCCCGTACGTCGCGGGCCGCCGCCCCGAGTACCACGTGCAGCGGATCGCATCCCCCCGCGCGCAGGGTGTGCACCGCGTGCTCCACGAGCGGCCGCCCGCGGTGCTCCAGGAGCGCCTTGGGCCGGCCGCCGAGCCGTCTCCCGCCACCTGCCGCGAGCAGGAGTCCCGCAACCGCGCCAGTGCTCTTTGTCGTCATGCCCCCTGCATATCGCACGCAAGGCGCGATCGAAGTCGTTCGGATTTTCACAGTTGCCTTGCGCAACGGACTGGCGAAACGCTTGCGCGTGGCGTTAACTGGGCGGCCACAAACCCGAGTTGGACGCCCGACCGACGCTCCGGCCGGGTCGCGCGGTAGTAGGAACCCAGAAGTACCTGAGCAGGACAACACACGCACAAGGACGTGCGAGGGGGAGAGCTGTGTTGCGGAGCGTGGAGCAGAGGCTTGTGACCGGGAGCGACGAGGACCCGCGGGTGGACGAGCTGCGCACCGCCGTGTCCCGGTTGCGCCGGGAACTCGCCGCGCATCCGGCCGAGTTCCCCGACCGGGGGATCGCCGAGGACGAGCTCGCGGCGCTGGACGCGATGGCCGGCGGGGGCCGGCCCGAGGTGCCCAGGCTGCGTCGTTCCCTGCTGCTGGTCGCGGGGGCGATCGGCTCGGTGAGCGCGCTGTCCGGGGCGCTGTCCCAGGTCAGGGGCGCCGTGGAGCTGTTCGGAGGACCGCCGACGAAGGGCTGACGTCCGCGTGAAGGAGGGGAGTCGGGCCTTACGCCACCCAGTGCGGCCTTCCCGGCTCCTCGCCCGCCCCGCCGAGCCCACCGTCGAGCGCCGCCGCGATCCGCCGCACCGCCTCCTCGGCGACGTCGACCGGCTGGACGTACGGGACGCGCAGCCTGTGCTCGAACGTCCCCGGGTCCGCGCCGAACCGCGACCCGCCCTCGATCCGCACCCCGTGGCGCAGCGCGGCCCGCCCGAGCGCGGAGGCGATCGGCCGCCCCAGGTCCACCCAGAGGGACAGCCCACCGGGCGGCACCTGCCAGCGCCAGTCGGGGAACTCCCGGCCGAGCGCCTCCGCGAGCCGGTCGCGGCGCTCGCGCAGCACCGGGATCCGGCCGCGCAGAATGCTGTCCTCCCGCATCAGCAGCCGCCCCGCCACCAACTGGTCGAGGACCGAACCGGACATGTCCGCGGTCACCCGCAGCGCCGTCAGTTCGGTGATCAGACGGGTGCCGGCGCGCACCCAGCCGACCCGCAGCCCGCTCCAGTGCCCCTTGCTCAACGAACCGACGGTGACGATCTGTTCGCCCCCGCCGGGCGGGGCGAGCGAGGCGAACGGCGGCTCGCTCACCCCGTCGAGCGCGATGTCGGCGATGGTCTCGTCGATGACCAGCCAGGTGCCGGTCGCCCGCGCGGCGGCGATGACCTGCCGTCGCTGCTCGCTCGGCATGAGCCGGCCCGTCGGGTTCTGGAAGTCCGGGATCAGATACGCGAGCCGGGGCGCCGACTGCCGCAGCGTCGCGCCGATCAGCTCCACGTCCCAGCCGTCCTCGGTGACCGGCACCGGCGCGGTCCGCAGCCCCAACTGCCGGATCACCGACAGGGCGTTGGCGTACGACGGGTTCTCCACCACGATCCGGTCGCCCGGCCTGCCGAGCAGCGTGAGGGTGAGCGACACGGCCTGCTGGGCGCCCGAGGTGACCAGGATCTGCTCGGGCAGCGTGGGCAGGCCGCGCCGCGTGTACCGCTCGGCGATCCGGGCGCGCAGCTCCGGCAGCCCGTACGGGTGGTAGCCGTTGGTCACCGCGTGCCGGGCGACGTCAGGGGCCGCGGCGGCGTACGCGGCCGACAGTTCGTCCTCCAGGAATCCGGGCGCCGCGACCGCCAGATCGATCACGTCCTCGCCTGCCGCGGGCGTCGCCACGACCGTCGGGCGCGCGCCCTCCGGCAGCTCGGTCCACGTCCCGGCGCCGCGCCTGCTGCGCGCGTACCCGCTCTCGCGCAGCAGGTCGTACGCGGCCGTGACGGTGGCCCTGCTGACCCCGAGCGAGGAGGCGAACTCGCGCTCCGCCGGCAGCCGCGTGTGCAGCGGGATCCGCCCGTCGAGCAGCAGCGTCCGCACGCCCTGCGCGAGCGCGCGGTAGCCGGGGCGCTCCCCGGCCACACCGGTCACGAGCGCGCCGAGCCGCCTGCCGCCGAGCCCGCGCCCGCCGCCGTCCACGCTGCGGACCACCGCACCATCGCCCATGCCACATCTCCGTAATTGGCCCTGCTGTCCAGGCCAATCAGCCTACAGAGTGGGACTCGATCGGCGAGGAGTGGCCTGGAGGAGGCCACCGGTGAGGAGGGGGTTGTCATGGACGGCGAGCGGCTCGGTGGGCGCGTGGTGGTCGGGGTCGGCGGATCCCCGGCGAGCCTGGCCGCTGTGCGCGCGGCGGTCGCCGAGGCCCGACGGTCCGGCCGGCCCCTGGTGGCGGTGCTCGCGTGGGAGCCGCCGGAGGGCGAGGCCATGTACCGGCGGTGGCCCGACACCGCGTGGGCCCGGCACTGGTACCAGGAGGCCCGCGCCCGGCTGGCGGCGGCGTTCGAGGAGGCGCTCGGCGGCCTTCCGCCCGGCCTCGACGCGACGCTCCGCGTGGTGCGCGACCGCCCGGGACCGGCCCTGGTGGAACTCGCGGCGCGCCCCGACGACCTGCTGGTCGTCGGCGTACGGCCCCGGAGCCTGCGCCGCGCCGCCCACCGCCACGTACGGCGGCACGCGCTGTGCCCGGTCCTGACCGTGCCGGTGCGACCGCTCCAGCGGGCGGAACTGCGGGCGCTGCGGCGGGTACGGGCGGCGGACTTCGAGGTGACGGGCTGACGGTGGCGGCTAGCGGCTAGCGGCTAGCGGCGCCGCAGCAGCCCGTCCCGCGTCGCCCGGGCGACCGCCGACGTACGCGAGTCGACGCCCAGCTTCGCGTAGATGTGCACGAGGTGGGACTTGACCGTGGCCTGGCTCAGGAACAGCTCGCGGGCGATCTCCGCGTTGGAGAGGCCGTCGCGCACGTGCCGCAGGACCTCCAGCTCGCGCCGGCTCAGCGCCTCCGCGGGCGCCCGCATCCGGTCCATGAGCCGGTCGGCGACGGCGGGCGCGAGCGCGGAACGCCCGGACGCCGCCGTGCGGACGGCCGCCGCGAGCTCCTGCGGCGGCGCGTCCTTCAGCAGATAGCCGGAGGCCCCCGCCTCCACGGCCGCGAGGATGTCCGCCTCGGTGTCGTACGTGGTGAGGACGAGGACGCGCGGCCCGTCGTCGAGGGCCGCGATCCGGGCGGTGGCCTCGGCGCCGTGCATCGTCCCCGCGCCGAACTGAAGGTCCATGAGGACGACGTCCACGTCCCCCGCCAGCTCCACCGCCCGCTCGGCGGTCGCGGCCTCGGCGACGATCGAGAAGTCCGGCTCCGCGTCGAGCACGGCCCGCAGCCCGGCGCGTACGACGGGGTGGTCGTCGGCGAGCAGCAGCCGGATCACCGGGCACCTCCGGCGGGCGGCGGCGTCTGCACGGCGACGGGGGTGGCGACGCCCGGTGTCGAGTACACGGCGACGGGCGTGCCGACGCCGAACACGGCCCGCGGCCCGCCGCGCCGGATCACGCCACACCCCCGGAGGGCAGCGGCAGTGTCACCGCGACGGCCGTGCCGCGGCCCGGCTCCGACTCGACGGTGAACGTGCCGCCGAGCTCGCTCACCCGCGAGCGCATCGCGACGAGTCCGAACCCGCCGTCGCCGCCGCCCGGCGCCCGCTCGGGGTCGAAGCCCGCGCCGTCGTCCACCACGTCCAGGGCCACCGAGGTCTCCATGAAGCTGAGGGTGATCTCCGCGCGGCGGGCGTCCGCGTGCAGAACCGTGTTGGCGAGCGCCGACTGGGCGATGCGCAACAGCGCCACCTCGTACGGCGTGGGAAGTTCCTGCGGGGTGCCGCTGACCGAGAAGCGGGCGGTGAGACCGGGCGCCGTGGCGCACAGCCGGTCGAGCGCCCCGGCCAGCGAGCCGACGTCCAGGTCGGGCGGCGCGAGCGCGCGCACGAAGCGGCGGGCCTCCGCGAGGTTGTCCTGCGCCGTGGCCCGCGCCTGCTCGACGTGCCCGGCGGCGGGGGAGCCGGCGGGCAGTTCGCGCCCGGCGGCGACCAGCAGCAGCTGGATCGAGGACAAACCCTGCGCCAGCGTGTCGTGGATCTCGCGGGCCAGCCGTTCCCGCTCGGCGAGGGTGCCGGCGGTGCGTTCGGCCTCGGCGAGTTCCGCTCGGGTGGCGACCAGCTCGTCGATCAGCTGCTGCTTGCGCTCGCTCTCCCGGTACAGGGTCTGATAGCCGAGCACGGTCGCCACGGCGACGGCCGCGCCGAGCAGCGGCCCTATGAACGCCCCCGGATTCACCGCCCCGTCATGACCCACGTAGGAGGCGATGGCCGCGCCCGCGGCGATGCCCACCGCGGGGACGCCCCAGCGCGCGGGCAGCAGATGCAGCAGCAGGAAGTACAGCGGGAACGCCAGCCACAGCGCGTCCGGCGAGAGCACGAGCAGCAGCGCCCACACGATCCCAAGGACGGCGAGCCACCACGCGGCGCCCGCGCGCGTGGACCGTACGACGGGCAGCGCCGCGCCCACCGCGTAGACGACGCCCAGCGCTCCGGCCACCGCCACCACCGCCGCGACCGGCTCCTCGGACCGCCCCGTCAGGGCCCGTACGAGAACGAGCGCGAGCAGGCCCGCCGTCAGCAGATGCAGACAGAGGCGCAGGGCGCGAAGGGCGGGGGTGAGCGAACGTGGGTCCATACCCTCACCAGCGTACGGAGCCGGGGGACGGAACCGGTCAACCGAAAGTTTGAAAGGCACGTCCCCCCTTCGATTCGAGTGAAGCGTGCTGTGGCGCGATGCCCGCGACGGCCCCGGAGCAGCAGTCTTGACCGCATGTTCGTCGCATGGAGAGATCTACGGTTCGCCAGGGGAAGATTCGCCCTGATGGGCAGCGTGATCGTGCTGATCACGCTGCTCGTGGGACTGCTGTCGGGACTGACGGCGGGGCTCGCTCGGGACAATACGTCGGCGCTCACCGGGCTGCCCGCCGACCACCTCGCCTTCGCCCGGCCCGCCGACGGCCAGTCGGTGTCGTTCACGGCGTCCGCGGTCCGCCCCGAACAGTGGCGCGACCTCGCGGCGCGGGACGGTGTCGAGAGCGCGGAGCCGATCGGCATCGGCACGGTGAACGCCGAGGCCGGCCGGCAGACCGCGGCGGTCTCCGCGTTCGGCGTGCGCCAGGACTCCGGCCTCGCGCCCGACGCGACGGAGCCCGGCACGGCGGTCCTGTCCGGCAGGGCGGCGAAGGAGCTGGGGGCCGCCACGGGCGACGAGCTCACCCTCGGCGGCACCCGCCTCACGGTCGCGGCGGTCTCCGGCGACGCCTCGTACAGCCACACCCCCGTCGTCTGGACGCACCTCGACGACTGGCAGCACATCGCGCCCGCCGGAGGCGGTGGCGGCGAACGCGCCACGGTCGTCGCGCTGCGCACCGCGCCGGGCGCCGACCTGCCGGCCGCCGACAGGGCCGCCGGCACGGACACGAAGACCATCGACGGCGCCCTGTCCGCCATAGGGTCCTACCAGGCGGAGAACGGTTCGCTCCAGCTGATGCGGGGCTTCCTCTTCGTCATCTCCGCGCTCGTCGTCGGCGCGTTCTTCACGGTGTGGACGATCCAGCGCAGCGCGGACATCGCGGTCCTGAAGGCGCTCGGCTCCTCGACCCGCTACCTGCTGCGGGACGCCCTCGGGCAGGCGGTGCTCATGCTGGTCGCGGGCACGGCGGTCGGCACGGGTCTCGCGACCCTCATCGGCGCCTTCGTCCCGGACACCGTGCCCTTCGTGCTCGACCCGCTGACCGCGCTCGGCCCGGCCGCCGTCATGACGGTCCTCGGCCTCGCGGGCGCCGCCCTCTCCATCCGGCGGATCACCGCCGTCGACCCCCTCACCGCACTTGGGAGCGCCCGATGACCCTGCTGCTCGACGACATCACCCTGACCTACCCCGACGGGGACGGCCGACTCACGGCCCTCGACCGGATCGCCCTCCGGGTCCCGGCCGGCGGACTGACGGCAGTGGTGGGCCCGTCCGGCTCCGGCAAGTCCAGCCTCCTGGCGGTCGCGGCGACGCTCGTGACCCCCGACAGCGGCCGCGTGGTCGTCGACGGCACGGAGGCCACGGCCCTGACCCGTACGGAATCGGCGGAACTGCGCCGCCGCGCCATCGGCATCGTCTTCCAGCAGCCGAACCTGCTGCCTTCGCTGACCGCGCTGGAACAACTTCAGGTGATGGCCCACCTGGAGGGCCGCAAGCCGCGGGAAGTACGGGAGCGGGCGGGCGAGTTGCTGGACGCGGTCGGCCTGTCCGCCCAGTCCCACCGCCGCCCGCACCAGCTCTCGGGCGGTCAGCGCCAGCGTGTGAACATCGCGCGGGCCCTGATCAACGAGCCCCGCGTCCTCCTGGTCGACGAACCGACCAGCGCCCTCGACCACGAACGTGGCGCGGCAGTACTGGACCTGCTCCGCAAGCTGACGAGGGAGCGCGAAACGGCAACCGTCCTGGTCACGCACGACCGCGACCACCTGACGGTGGCGGACGAGGTGCGAGAGATGCGGGACGGCGGGATTGATGTGCCCGTTGAGTCAAGCCCTGGTGCGGCTTGAGTCTCGACGGGCCTCGGGGCGGGTGAGCATGTCAAGCCCCTGCGGCGATTGAGCAGCGGGGCCCGGGGCAGCGCCCCGCGACGTCAACCACTGTGGCCGGAACTGGCCAACGCCACCGACAACTCGCGGGCGACCTGCTGAAGCACCGGCACGATCTTGTCCGTCGCCGCCTCGGTCACCCGCCCCGCGGGCCCGGAGATCGAGATCGCCGCGGCGGTGGGGGAGTCCGGCACGGACACCGCGAGGCACCGCACCCCGATCTCCTGCTCGTTGTCGTCGACGGCGTACCCGGACCGCCGCACGTCCTCCAGCGCGTCGAGGAATCCCTCGGGCGTGGTGAGCGTCTTCTCGGTGGCGGCGGGCATCCCGGTCCGCGCGAGCAGCGCCCGCACCTCGTCGGCCGGCGTGTAGGCGAGCAGCGCCTTGCCCACGCCGGTCGAGTGCGGCAGCACCCTGCGGCCGACCTCGGTGAACATCCGCATGGAGTGCTTGGACGGCACCTGGGCGACGTACACGACCTCGTCGCCGTCGAGGAGCGCCATGTTCGCGGTCTCGCCTGTCTCCTCGACGAGGCGCGCGAGGTACGGGCGCGCCCACGTGCCGAGCAGCCGGGAGGCGGACTCGCCGAGCCGGATGAGCCGGGGGCCGAGCGCGTAGCGCCGGTTGGGCTGCTGGCGTACGTAGCCGCAGGCGACGAGCGTGCGCATCAGGCGGTGGATCGTCGGCAGCGGGAGTCCGCTGGTGGCGGAGAGCTCGCTGAGGCCGACCTCACCACCGGCGTCGGCCATGCGCTCGAGCAGATCGAAGGCGCGCTCGAGGGACTGGACACCGCCGGTGGGTGCGGACTTGGCGGCATCAGTGGTGCTGGCGTCGGGCGTCGGCACAGCGCGTTCCTTTCGGGTGGCAGGCAGATACGCAGCCTACCGGCGGGTTCTCGATCAGTGATCCCTTGACCGACAAGTTCGTCGGTAGCTACGTTCTGCGTGTCGGAATCTTAATTCCACTTTGTGGAAACGTCCAGGGTCCCCGGGTCCGCCGTGCGGGTCTTGACGGTTTCCGAAGTCTGAGTGAAAGTCCTTCAACAGAACGTTGAAGCTTGAGGAGGCCCACGTGTCGGACCCCGACGTCCAGATCGAACTCGTGCTGCGCTCGACGCGCGTCATCACTCCCGAAGGTACGCGTCCGGCCTCGGTCGCCGTCGCCCAGGGGAAGATCGTCGCGGTGCTCGCGCACGACGCGGAGGTCCCGGCCGGGGCCCGCCTTGAGGACTTCGGTGACGACGCGCTGCTGCCCGGCATCGTCGACACGCACGTCCACGTGAACGACCCGGGGCGCACCGAGTGGGAGGGCTTCTGGACCGCCACCCGCGCCGCGGCGGCCGGCGGCATCACGACCCTCGTCGACATGCCGCTCAACTCCCTGCCGCCGACCACGACCGTCGACAACCTTCGTACGAAGAAGGATGTCGCCGCCTCCAAGGCGCACATCGACGTCGGCTTCTGGGGCGGTGCGCTGCCCGACAACGTCAAGGACCTGCGCCCGCTGCACGACGCGGGGGTCTTCGGCTTCAAGTGCTTCCTGTCGCCCTCCGGCGTCGACGAGTTCCCGCACCTGAACGCCGACCAGCTCACCGCCTCCATGGCGGAGATCGCCGGCTTCGGCGGACTGCTCATCGTGCACGCCGAGGACCCGCACGAGCTGGACGTGGCGCCCCACAACAGCGGCCCCAAGTACGACGACTACCTGGCGACCCGCCCGCGCGTCTCCGAGGACGTCGCCATCAAGGGCCTGATCGACACCGCCAAGCGGATCGGCGCCCGCATCCACATCCTGCACCTGTCGTCCTCCGACGCGCTGCCGCTGATCGCCGCCGCCAAGGCCGAGGGTGTCGAGCTGACCGTCGAGACCTGCCCGCACTACCTCACGCTCACCGCCGAGGAAGTCCCGGACGGGGCAAGCGAGTTCAAGTGCTGCCCGCCGATCCGCGAGGCCGCCAACCAGGACCTGCTGTGGCAGGCGCTCGCCGACGGCACCATCGACTGCGTCGTCACCGACCACTCGCCGTCGACCGCCGACCTGAAGACCGACGACTTCGCGACCGCCTGGGGCGGCATCTCCGGCCTCCAGCTCAGCCTCTCCGCCATCTGGACCGCGGCGCGTCAGCGCGGCTACACCCTTGAGGACGTGGTCCGCTGGATGTCCGAGCGCACCTCGAAGCTGGTCGGCCTCGACGACCGCAAGGGCGCCATCGCGGCCGGCCACGACGCCGACTTCGCCGTCCTCGCCCCCGAGGACACCTTCCAGGTCGACCCGGCCGCCCTCCAGCACCGCAACCGCGTCACCGCCTACGCGGGCAAGACGCTGCACGGTGTCGTGAAGTCGACCTGGCTGCGCGGTGAACGCATCGTTTCCGACGGTGAGTTCACCGCCCCGCAGGGGCAGCTGCTCGAAAGGGCCAAGTAGCTCGCCGACGGACCAGGGTGAGTCCCAACTGGCGACCCACCACGCGGAGTTGGGGCGGTGACCCGCTACTCTGCTCGACTTGCGGGGCACACCGGCCTGACAGCACCGGTGTGCCCCGCATCCTCATTTCCGGAATTACGCGGCGTGCCCGCCGTCCACCGCGAACTCGGCGCCCGTCACGTACGAGGCCCCGTCGCCCGCCAGATAGGCGACCGTGGACGCCACCTCGTCCGCGGTGCCGTAGCGGCCGAGCGCCGTGGCCGCTGCCTGCGCCCGCGCGTACGGTCCGTCGGCCGGGTTCATGTCGGTGTCCGTCGGGCCCGGGTGCACGATGTTCGCCGTGATGCCGCGCGCGCCCAGCTCGCGGGCGAGCGCCTTCGTCAGGCCGATCAGGGCCGCCTTGCTCGTGGCGTAGAGCGTGCCGCCGGGGCCCGGCACGTGCTGGGCCATGCAGGAGCCGACGGTGACGATCCGGCCGCCCTCGGGGAGTCTGGCCGCCGCGGCCTGCGAGGTGAGGAAGACGCCGCGCACGTTCACGTCGAGCGCGCGGTCGACGTCCGCGAGCGAGAACCCGTCCAGCGGGCCGAGCGCCCCCACGCCGACGTTGTTGACCAGTACGTCGATCCGGCCGAGCCCCGCCACCGTCCGTTCCACCGCCTCCGCCGCCTCGTCCGCGTCCGCCGAATCGGCCCGCACCGCGAGCCCCCGCCGCCCCAGCGCCTCGACCCGTCGCACCACCTCGTCGGCGGCCTCCTTGCCCTGTACGTAGGTGAGCGCCACGTCGAAGCCGTCGCGGGCGAGCCGCAGCGCCGTCGCCGCGCCGATGCCGCGGGAACCGCCGGTCACCAGAGCCACCTTGCCGTTCATGTCGCCTCCTGTGGGGAGCGGATGGTGTGGCTTCAAGTACAGCGATCCACCGGGGCGGGAGCTGGCGGCAAACGGACGTCGATGTCGCCACCGGCATGTGACACCAGTGAACTGAAGGAAAACAGACGCGAGTTGGTGTTGACATGCCCACCTCTACGCGCGTCACACTATGAGGCATGAAGACTCCCCCACGCTTCATCAGTGCCGTCGCCGTCGCAGCCGCCCTCCTCCTGGGCGGCGTGGGCGGCTCCACCGCGATCGCCGCACCGGCCGCGCAGGCCCCGGCCGTCGCCTCCCACACCGTCTCGGCCGCCGACGTCGGCGACATCTGCTCCTCCGCGCTGCCCGCCGAGGCGCACGACACCCTGGACCTCATCGAGCAGGGCGGACCGTACCCGTACGAGCAGGACGGCACGGTCTTCTCCAACCGGGAGGGCATCCTCCCCGACCAGTCGTCCGGCTACTACCACGAGTACACGGTGATCACCCCGGGCTCGGACGACCGCGGTGCCCGCCGCATCGTCACCGGTGAGTCCGACAAGGAGGACTACTACACGGCGGACCACTACGCGTCCTTCGACCTGGTCGACTACGGCTGCTGAGCCTGCGCGACCACTCCTGCCGGGCCCTCCCCGGCCCGGCAGGGGTCAGCTCTTGCGCTGGGCCTCGACGGCCGCGAACACGGCGATCGCGAGCACGATCAGCGCGATGCTGCCGTACACCTCGTGGCCGTCGAGGAAGCCGATGTGCCCGATCAGCCCCCAACCACCGGGCAGGCCGGTGAACTCGTTCAGGATGCCGATCGCCCCTTGGAGCAGTGCGACGGCGCCGACGACCTCGATGACCCGCAACCACTGATTCTTGTTCATGCACAGGACTCTCGCCCCGTGGACCCCCCACTCGCATCGGCCACGGGGCGAGCCCCGTACGACTCCGGTAGCGGGGCGCGGGGGCCGGCCGCGACCAAAGTCGACGGGGGTACGACTTTGGTCGCGGAAGCGGCGCTCGGGGCGGTGCGGGCCGCCCCGGGTGCGTAGATTTGTCGACCATGGAAGCAGCGCGGCAGACCGGAACCCCGCAGGTGGCGGACACGCCCGCCGAGCGATGGCGTCGACGGCTGCTGCCCTCGGCCGTCGCCGACGAGCTGGACCTGGACCCCGAGGGGCAGCCGGGCCGCAGGCGGCGCACCGCCCGTGACTGGATCGTCGACTTCAGCTGCTTCGGCATCGCCGTCTTCCTCGGCCTGATCTTCGCCGAGCAGGTCTGGGACGACCCGAACACACCGCCCGCCCTCGCCGTGCTCGACCAGGTGCTCGGCGCTGCCGCCTGCGCCGGGGTCTGGCTGCGCAGGCGCTGGCCGCTGGGCCTCGCCATCGCCATGATCCCGATCGGCTTCCTGTCCAACACGGCGGGCGGCGCGTCCATGATCGCCGTGTTCACGCTCGCCGTGCACCGCCCGTTCCGCTACATCGGCTGGGTGGCGGGCATCTCCATCGCGCTCATCCCGCTGTTCTTCTGGCTGCGGCCCGACCCCGAGTCCTCCTACCTGCTGTCGGTCTCGTTCACGGTCATCATCACGATCACGGTCGTCGGCTGGGGCATGTTCGTCCGCTCCCGGCGCCAGCTCCTGATGTCGCTGCGGGACCGGGCGCGCCGCGCCGAGACCGAGGCCGTGCTCCGCGCCGAGCAGGCCCAGCGGCTCGCCCGCGAGGACATCGCGCGCGAGATGCACGACGTGCTCGCCCACCGCCTCACCCTGCTGAGCGTGCACGCGGGCGCCCTGGAGTTCCGCCCCGACGCGCCCCGCGAGGAGATCGCCCGGGCCGCGGGCGTCATCCGGGAGAGCGCGCACGAGGCCTTGCAGGACCTGCGCGAGATCATCGGCGTGCTGCGCGCGGCGGACCACGGCGAGGAGTCGGGGCGGCCGCAGCCCACCCTCGCCGCGCTCGACGTCCTGGTCGCCGAGTCCCGCGAGGCGGGCATGAAGGTGGACCTCGACAACCGGGTCCCCGATGCCGGGGCCGTGCCCGCCTCGACCGGGCGCACCGCCTACCGCATCGCCCAGGAAGGCCTGACCAACGCCCGTAAGCACGCCCCCGGCGCCGAGGTCGCGGTCACCGTGGAGGGCGGCGCGGGGGACGGCCTCACGGTCACCGTGCGCAACCCGCCGCCACCGGGCGAGGTGCCGCACGTCCCCGGCTCCGGGCAGGGCCTGATCGGCCTCACCGAACGCGCCACGCTCGCGGGCGGCCGGCTCTCCCACGGGCGGGAACCGGACGGCGGCTTCGCGGTCCGCGCGTGGCTCCCGTGGCCGGAGTGAGCCCCGGGGAGGACGCCGGTATGGACACGACGATGATCGTCCCTCGCTACGGTGGCGCCATGACCACGATCCGCCTGCTCATCGTCGACGACGACCCCCTCGTGCGCGCCGGGCTCACCTTCATGTTCGGCGCCGCCGAGGACATCGAGATCGTCGGCGAGGCCGCCGACGGCAGCGAGGTGGCGGAGCGGGTGGCCAGGCTGCACCCCGACGTCGTCCTCATGGACCTGCGCATGCCGACCCTGGACGGTCTGTCCGCCACGGAGGAGCTGCGGGCCCGCGAGGGCGCACCCGAGGTGATCGTCCTGACCACGTTCCACGCGGACGAGCAGGTGCTGCGGGCGCTGCGCGCCGGGGCCGCCGGGTTCGTCCTCAAGGACACCGCGCCGGGCGAGATCGTCGAGTCGGTACGCCGGGTGGCGGCCGGTTCGCCCGTCCTCTCGCCGACCGTGACCCGGCAGCTCATCACCAAGGTCTCGGGCGACGACCCCGCCCTGGACCGGCGGGCACGCGCGCGTACGCGCATGGCCGAACTGGCCGAGCGCGAACGGGAGGTGGCCGTCGAGGTGGGCCGCGGCAGGTCGAACGCGGAGATCGCCGCGACGCTCTACATGAGCGTCGCCACGGTCAAGACCCACGTCTCCCGCATCATGGCCCGGCTCGGCCTCAACAACCGCGTGCAGATCGCGCTGCTCGCCCACGACGCGGGCCTGCTGGACGAGGACTGATCTCCTGGCGCGCCCACAGGAGCGTCGGTACCGCAGGGTAAATTCGCACCGTTCAACCATGTGATCGGTGCGAAGGGGTGGGGATGGCGGCACCACGCCGGCGGACGGTGCGCGACCTGCGGCGCGGCAACCGGTCCCTGGTCCTGACCAAGCTGTACTTCGACGGACCGCTCAGCAGACAGGAGTTGGGCCCGCTCACGGCGCTCAGCTCGGGCTCCATCAGCAACGTGGTGGCGGAGCTCGTCGCCGACGGCCTCCTGGAGGAGGCGGGTTCGGTCGACTCCGACGGCGGCCGCCCCCGCACCCTGCTGCGCGTCGCCCCGCGCAGCGGCCATCTCGTGGGCGTGGACGTCGGCGAGACCCGCGTGCGCGTGGAGCTCTTCGACCTCGCCCTCGGTGAACTCGCGCGCGTGGACGAGCCGTTGCCGGATTCGGCGCGCGACGGCCGCTTCGACGCCAAGGACGTCGTACGCCTCGTCACCTCCGGCCTGACGCGGGTGCTCGCCGACGCGGAGGTGGACCCCGCGTCGGTCCTCGGCGTCGGCATCGGAGTGCCCGGCATCGTCGACGCGTCCGGCGGGGGCGGCGCGGTGGTGCACGGCCAGACGATCGGCTGGGACGCGGTCCCCCTGGAGGCCCTGCTCCGCGCGCCCGACGGCCTGCCGCCCGGACTGCCCCCGGACCTCCCGCTCTTCCTCGACAACGGCGCCAAGACCCTCGGCCGCGCCGAGATGTGGTTCGGCGCGGGCCGCGGCGCCCGCAACGCCGTGATCGCGCTCATCGGCTCCGGCGTCGGCGCCTGCGTCATCGCCGACGGCCAGCCCTACCGGGGCGCGTCGAGCAGCGCGGGGGAGTGGGGCCACACCACGCTGCGGGTCGGCGGCCGTACCTGCCGGTGCGGGGCCCGCGGCTGCCTGGAGGCGTACGCGGGCGCGGAGGCGCTCCTCGCACGCTGGCGGGAGGCGGGCGGCAGCTGGACCTCGGCAAACGAGGAGGGCGCCCTGGCCGAACTCCTCGAAGCCCCCTCCGCGGCCGCCCTGTTGGACGAGGCGGCGGAGTTCCTCGGCGCGGGCATCGCCGACCTGGTCAACCTGTTCAACCCGGAACGGATCGTCGTGGGCGGCTGGGCGGGCCTCATGCTCGGCCCCCGCCTGCTGCCCCGCATCCGCGCCGCGGCCGCCTCCTACGCCCTGCACCACCCCTTCGCCCAAACCACCCTGACCCTGGGCCACCTGGGCCCGGACGCGGTCACGGTGGGCGCGGCGACACTGCCACTGGCCAGATTCCTGGAGGCGGGGGGCCACAATCGAGCCCCTGCGGCGATTGAGCAGCGGGGTCCGGGGCGGCGCCCCGCGTCGTAGGGAACGCACCTGGTCACCTCCCGATCAAGCCCCTGCGGCGATTGAGCAGCGGGGTCCGGGGCAGAGCCCCGCGGCGTAGGAAACGCACCTGGTCACCCCCGGGACGGGAACGTACGGGTGGCGCCCGGAGTTGACCCAGAGGGAAGCCGGAACCGGGCAACGGGAGGCACGACATGACGGGCAGCGCTGAGATCGTCGACCTGGGTGAACTGGCCGGGGGAGCAGCGGAGTTCCACGCCGACCCCTACCCGGTCTACGAGCGCCTGCGCACCCGCGGCCCGGTCCACCACGTCCGCACTCCTGGCCCGGGCCCGACCGAGGACCTCTACCTGATCGTCGGCCACGAGGCAGCCCGCGCCGCGTTCACCGACCCCCGCCTGGTCAAGACCCCGCCGTGGGGCCTTGAGGGCGACATGATGGGCCTGCACCTCCTGTTCGCGGACCCGCCGGAGCACGGTCGCCTGCGCTCCCTGGTCACGCGGGAGTTCACCCCGCGCCGGGTCGCGGCGCTCGCACCACGCATCCAGAAGCTCACGGACGAGCTGCTCGACGACATGGTCCCGCGCGGCGGCGCCGACCTGATCGGCTCCCTCGCCTTCCCCCTGCCCTTCGCGGTGATCTGCGAACTGCTGGGCGTGCCGGACATCGACCGCGAGCGGTTCCGCCGGATGTCGACGCAGGTCGTGGCGCCGACCAGTGAGGAGGAGGCGTACGCGTCCCACGTCGAACTGGTCGGATTCCTGGACGAGTTGATCGAGGCCAAGCGCGGCGCGGCCCCCGCGGACGACCTGCTGAGCGCGCTGATCCGGACCACGGCGGAGGACGGCGACCGCCTCTCGCCCAGCGAACTGCGCGGCATGTCCTTCCTCCTGCTGATCGCCGGCCACGAAACCACGGTGAACCTGATCGGCAACGGCGTCCGCGCCCTGCTCCGGCACCCGGACCAACTCGCCGCCCTGCGCGCCGACATGACGCTTCTGGACGGCGCCGTGGAGGAGATGCTGCGCTACGACGGCCCGGTGGAGACGGCCACGCACCGCTTCGCGGCGGAGCCGGTGGACATCGAGGGGACGGTGATCCCGGCGGGGGCGCCGGTGCTCATCGGCATCGCCACGGCGAGCCGTGACCCGCACCGCTTCGTGGAGCCCGACCGCTTCGACATCCGCCGCGACGCCCGCGGCCATCTGGCCTTCGGCCACGGCATCCACTTCTGCCTGGGCGCTCCGCTGGCTCGGCTGGAGGGGCGGATCGCCATCCGGTCTCTTCTGGAGCGGTGTCCGGAGCTGGCGCTGGTCGAGGAGCCGGATGGGTGGATGCCGGGCATGCTGATCCGGGGGACCAGGAGCCTGCCGGTACGTTGGTGAACGTCTCGGGGCTCCGCCCCGGACCCCGCTGCTCAATCGCCGCAGGGGCTTTAAAGGGCCTGCTCAATCGCCGCAGGGGCTTTAAAAGCCTGCTCAATCGCCGCGGGGGCTTGAGCGGCTCGATTCGGAAAACCCTTGACACCCCCGCCCTCCCGATCCCATAGTTCTCGCCGCTGAGCGCAACGGCGTTGCGCTCAGCGCACCGATCAGGGGTCAGGAGAGGAGCGAGGCGATGGTCGAGGCACACGACACGGAGGACCTCGCCCCACCCGCGCCCGGCGTCCTTCAGGGCGCCGACCGGGCCCTGCTGGCGCTGCTCTGCTTCACGGAGCGGCGCCCGGAGTGGGGCGTGAGCGAGATGGCGCGCCGGCACGGCTGGGACAAGGCCGTCGCCCAGCGCATCCTCACCACGCTCGCCTCCCGCTCCTTCCTGATCTGCGACAGCACCACCCGCCGCTACCGGCTCGGACCGGCCGTCTCCCGGCTCGCCCGGGCCGGCGAGCACAGCGGCGTCCTGCCCTCACTGGTCCGCCCGATCCTCGCGGGACTGCTGCGCGAGACCGGCGAGAGCGTCGTCCTGAACGTGCCGCAGGGCGCGGGCTACCGCTGCGCCGCGGCGGTCGACGGCACGGGCCCGATCCGCTACACCGCGATCATCGGCGCCGTCATGCCGGGACACGCGGGCGCCTCCGGCCACGCGATCTTCGCCCACTACCCCGAGGCCGAGATCCGCCAGCTGTTCGGAGCCACCCCGCTCCAGCGGTTCAACGACCACACGGTCACCGACCTCGACACCCTCCAGGACCGGTACGCCGAGGTGCGCGACCGGGGATACAGCGTCAGCCACGGCGAGTACGACGAGGCCGTCGCCGCCGTCTCCGCCCCCGTGTTCCAGGCCGGCGTCGTCGCCGCGTCCCTCACGGTCATCGGCCCGGCGGCCCGTGTGTCGCGCGCCGCCGACCGCATCATCGAACTCGTCCTGTCGGGAGCCGAGGAGGCCACGGCCGCCTTCGGCTCCTGACAGCCCCCGAACCGACCCCGCCCTTCCCGCCCGTACGGCGCGAGACCCACCACCCGCCGTACGCGGATCCCCCCTGCCCACAACAGCCCTGCCCCGCCCCCGGGCCGGGCCCGCCCACCAAGGGGTGCCCCCGTGTCGCACCACACCTCGCCTTCCGCCACCGCACCGCCTCCGCCGTCAGGGCCGGGCAAGGCCGCCCCCGGCGCCGGGCACCCGCGCGTGCGCGAGCCCGTCGTGTTCGTCGTCCTCGCCGTGCTCTCCGTCGTCGGAGCCGTCATCGGCGCGGATCTCGTCGCCAAGCTGGGCATCTCCGCCAACACCTCGGTGGTCGGCGCCCTCATCGCCATGCTGATCGGCCGCATCCCCCTCGCGGGCCTGCGCTCGATGCGCTCCGTGCACCGGCAGAACCTCGCCCAGAGCGCGATCTCCGCCGCCACCTTCGCCTCCGCCAACGCCCTGCTCACCTCGATCGCGGTGCCCTACGTCTTCGGACGCAAGGACCTCGTCTGGCCGATGCTCATCGGCTCCTTCGTGGGGCTGCTCATCGACACGTGGGTCCTGTACCGGTCCTTCGGCTCGCGGCTGCTGCCCGCCGACGGGGCCTGGCCGCCGGGAACCGCCGCCGCGGAGACCATCAAGGCCGGTGACAAGGGCGGCAAGCGTGCCCTCGTGCTCGGCGCGGGCACCGTCGTCGGCGTCGTGGGCACCCTGTTCAGCCTTCCGCTGTCCGCCGCCGGCGTCGCCTTCCTCGGCAACGTATGGGCCCTGGGGATGTTCGGCGTCGGGCTCGGCCTGCGGGAGTTCAGCCCCGACCTGTTCCACACGGACCTCGGCGCGGGCTACGTACCGCACGGTGTGATGGTCGGCGCGGGCGTCGTCGCGCTCGGCCAGGCGGTGTTCATGCTGATGCGCCGCCGCACGGCCGCCAAGGCCGAGTCCACCGCCGCCGCCACCGAAGCGCCCGCCGACCCCACCACCGCGTACACCGTCGACGAGACGCAGCTGCGCCGCTCCCTGGTCCGCGGCTACGCCCTGTTCGTGGCGGGCGCCGTGCTGCTCGCCGTACTCGGCGGACTGATCGGGGACATGAGCCCGCTCGGCCTCGTCGGCTGGGTCCTCTTCGCCGCGTTCGCCGCCCTGGTGCACGAGCTGATCGTCGGACTGGCCGCCATGCAGTCCGGCTGGTTCCCGTCCTTCGCCGTCACTCTGATCTTCCTGGTCTTCGGGCTGCTCATCGGCATCCCGTCCGTCCCGCTCGCCCTGCTCGTCGGTTACGTCTCCGCCACCGGACCCGCCTTCGCCGACATGGGCTACGACCTCAAGGCGGGCTGGCTGCTGCGCCGCGACCACCAGCCCTGGGACCCGTTCGAGCGCGAGGGCCGCCGCGAGCAGTTCCGCGCCGCGCTCATCGGCTTCGCCGCCGCGCTCGTCGTCGTGGCCGTGCTCTGGCAGTCGTACTTCAAGCAGGGACTGATCCCGCCCGTCGCCAAGGTCTACGCCGACACGGTCAAGAACGGCCTGGGCGAGCCCGGTGTGCTGCGCACGCTGGTGATCTGGGCGATCCCCGGCGCCCTCATCCAGCTGATCGGCGGCACCAAGCGGCAGATGGGCGTGATGCTCGCGACCGGCCTGCTGATCCTCACCCCGCACGCCTGCTGGCTGGTCCTCGCCGCCCTCGCGGTCCGCGTCGGCTACCGCAAGTGGCGCGGCCCGCGCGCCGACGAGGAGCTGAACCTGGTCGGCGCCGGACTCATCGCGGGCAGCTCCCTGGGCGACTCCGCCCAGATCGTCAAGGCGGGCTGACCCCCTCCCGAGGAACAGCCGGCCACCCGCCTTCGCCCCACCCAAGCCACCTCTCGTACAAGCACCACCGCAAGGAGAAGGATTCACCATGGAGATGTTCAGCCGCCTCGAACCCCGCGCCGAGTACCTGAGCTACGAACTCGCCCTCGCCGCACGCAAGTTGGTCGAGCAGGTCATGCTCGTCAAGCCCGGCGAGCACGTCGTGCTCACCGGCGACACGAGCAGCGACCGGCGTGTCGTCGACGCCACCGCGCAGGCCGTCGCCGCCGCGGGCGCGCACCCCGTCGTCGTCTGGTCCGAGACCATGCCCAGCTCCTCCATGGAGCCGCCGCGGCCCGTCGCGGGCGCCATCGCGGACGCCGACGTGTGGATCGAGTTCGCCGTCTCGTACGTGATGCACTCCGACGCCTTCCGCCGCGCCATGGCCAACGGCTGCCGCTACACCAACCTGACCGCCATGGACGTCCACATGCTCGTCGCGACGGTCGGCCGCCCCGACTTCGAAGGAGTCATCAAGCTCGGCAAGGCCCTGGTCCGCCTCCTGGAGCAGGCGGACGAGGTGCGCATCACCTCCGCCAACGGCACCGACATCACGGGCCGCAACGGCGACCGCCCGATCAACCTGCGCGGCAAGCCCGCCGAGAAGCCCGGCGAGACCGTCATGCTCTCCGGCCAGATCTCCTGGAACCCCCTGGAGGAGACCCAGGACGGCGTCCTCGTCTTCGACGGCGCCCTGTGGCCGCCGGACCAGCTGGGCCTGCTGCGCAACCCGGTGCGCTGCGTCGTCGAGAAGGGCGTCGTCACATCGATCGACGGCGAGGGCCAGGACGCCGAGATCTTCCGCCGCTGGATGGAGTCCTGGGACGACCCGAACATGTTCCGCGTCGCCCACTGGTCCCTCGGCTTCAACCCGGGCGTGCCCGCGCCGACCGGCCGCATCGTCGAGGACGAGCGGGTCTTCGGCTGCGTGGAGCTCGGCATCGGCACCAAGGGCGCGTGGATCGGCGGCGAGCCGTGGGTGTCCGCCGCCCACACCGACGGCTCGATCCTCGGCCCGTCCATCTACCTGGACGGCGAGTGCATCGAGAAGGACGGGGTGTACGTGCACCCCGAACTGGTGGAGATCTGCCGTGAGTTGGGCGTCGCCGGGTACTGATCACGTTCGTGGGGCGGCCGTCGGCCGCCCCACGGCCCCGTCGTCACCCGCACCGGAGTCCAGGAGCCGACCAGCATGACCACCTACCGCCACAACGGCCTCGTCTGCACCGACCACACCCTCGACGTCCCCCTCGACCACGCCCGGCCGGAGGGCCCCCGCATCGGCGTCTTCGCCCGCGAGGTCGTCGCCGAGGGCATGGAAGGGCGTGAACTGCCCCGCCTGCTCTGGCTCCAGGGCGGACCCGGCGGCCGCGCCGAACGACCCAACGCCTCCGGCGCCTGGCTGCGCCGCGCCCTGAAGGAGTACCGCGTGGTCCTCCTCGACCAGCGCGGCACCGGCCGCTCCACCCCCGCCGACCGCACGACGCTCGCCGCCCACCAGGACCCGGCGACGTACCTCACGCACTTCCGCGCGGACGCCATCGTGCGCGACGCGGAACTCCTGCGCCGCCACCTCCAGGGCGACCGCCCCTGGACCGTGCTGGGCCAGAGCTTCGGCGGCTTCAGCACCCTGACCTACCTGAGCCTCGCCCCCGAAGGCCTCGACCGGGCCCTCGTCACCGGCGGCCTCCCCACCCTCACCGGTCACGCCGACGACGTCTACCGGGCCGCCTACCGGCGCACCCTCGAAGCCAACTCCCGCTATTTCGCGCGCTATCCACAGGACCAGGCCCTGGCCGAACGGGTGGCGGACCACCTCACGAAGCACGACGTACGCATGCCGTCGGGGGAGCGGCTGTCGGTGCGCCGCTTCCAGACCCTGGGCATCACCTTCGGCACGTCCTCCGCCTTCGACTCGCTGCACTACCTCCTGGAGTGCGCGTTCGTGGCAGGACCGAACGGCCCCGTCCTGTCGGACCCTTTCCTGCGCGGCGTCGACGCGGTCGTCTCCCTGGCCCCGCGCCCCCTCTACGCGGTCCTGCACGAACCGATCTACGCCCAGGGCGGCCGCGCCACCGACTGGTCGGCCCACCGGATCAGGGCGGAGTTCCCGGAGTTCGACGCGGACGGCGCGGGGCCGCTGCGCTTCACCGGCGAGATGATGTACCCGTGGATGTTCGACGAGGACCCGGCGCTCGTCCCGCTCAAGGCCACGGCCGATGCGCTCGCCCGCCGTACGGACTGGCCCGCGCTGTACGACCTCGACCGGCTCGCCGTGAACGAGGTCCCGGTGGCCGCCGCCGTCTATCACGACGACATGTTCGTCGACCGTGAGCAGTCGCTGGAGACCGCCTCGCTGGTGCGCGGCCTGCGCCCCTGGGTGTCCGACCAGCACCTGCACGACGGCGTCAAGGCGGACCCGGCGGTCCTGGACCGCCTCCTCGCGATGACGCCGATGACGTCGTAGCCCGTCGTTCAGCCCCCGTCGATCTCCCCCATCCGCACCACCCGCCGCTCCGCCCGCGACAGCTCGCACGCCTCCGCGACCCGCAGCGCCCGCAGGGCCTCCCGGCCGTCGCAGGGGTTGGGACGTTCGCCGCGGACGACGTCGACGAAGGCCTTCAGCTCGGCCTCGTACGCGGGGGCGAAACGCTCCAGGAAGCCGGGCCACGGCTTCGTGGCGGCGCGGGGGCCCTCGGGTTCCGTGGAGGCGATGGGGGTCCGGTCGTCGAGGCCCACGACGACCGTGTCCCGGTCCCCGGAGAGCTCCATGCGCACGTCGTAGCCGGCGCCGTTGCAGCGCGTGGACGTGGCGGTGGCCAGGGTGCCGTCGTCGAGGGTCAGGAGCGCCGCCGCCGTGTCCACGTCCCCGGCCTCCCGGAACATCGCGGGCCCGGCGTCGGACCCGGTCGCGTACACCTCGACGACCTCGCGCCCCGTCACCCACCGCAGCATGTCGAAGTCGTGGATCAGGCAGTCCCGGTAGAGCCCGCCGGAGAGCGGGAGATACGCGGCCGGGGGCGGCGCCGGGTCGGAGGTCATCGCGCGCACCGTGTGCACCCGGCCGAGTCTCCCGTCCTGTACGGCGGCCCGCGCCGCCGTGTACCCGGCGTCGAAGCGCCGCTGGAAGCCGAGTTGGAGCACCGTGCCCGCCGCCTCGACCTCCGCGAGCGCGGCCAGCGTGCCCGGCAGGTCGAGCGCGATCGGCTTCTCGCAGAAGACCGGGAGCCCGGCCCGCGCCGCCCGCCCGATCAGCTCGGCGTGCGCCGCGGTCGCCGCGGTGATCACGAGCGCATCCACGCCCCACGTGAAGATCTCGTCGACACCGGGCGCGGCCGTCGCCCCGATCCGGTCGGCGAGCGCGACCGCCCGCGCGGGCTCCGCGTCGGTGACGACCAGCGAGCCGACCTCCCGGTACCGCTCCAGCACGCCTGCGTGGAAGGTACCGATGCGGCCCGTTCCGATGAGTCCGATGCGCATGGTGTCCCACGGTGCCGGGGCACGGGGTGGGTGTCAATCGTTTGTCCTGACAAACCCACGTGTCTCACGTCGCGGGGCTCCGTCCCGGACCCCGCTGCTCAATCGCCGCAGGGGCTCAAATACCCGAACCCAGGCCACGGCCCCTTTGTCCTGACAACCTGACCTCCGGACTTCCCGTCAACATCTCACCCCCGCTACCCTCGCCCCGTGGCCAAACCCCTAGCTGACCCGACCGTCGACCTCGGCCTCAGCGTCGATCGCAGCAGCCCGGTGCCGCTGTACTTCCAGCTGTCCCAGCAGCTGGAGGCGGCGATCGAGCGCGGCGCCCTGACCCCCGGCAGCCTGCTCGGCAACGAGATCGAGCTGGCAGGCCGCCTCGGCCTGTCCCGGCCCACCGTCCGCCAGGCCATCCAGTCCCTCGTCGACAAGGGGCTGCTCGTGCGCCGCCGCGGCGTCGGCACCCAGGTCGTGCACAGCCAGGTCAAGCGCCCCCTCGAACTGTCGAGCCTGTACGACGACCTGGAGGCGGCCGGACAGCGCCCCGAGACCCGGGTCCTCGGCAACACCCTCGTACCGGCCTCCGCCGAGATCGCCGCAGCGCTCGGCGTCGCACAGGGTGAGGAGGTGCACCGCGTCGAGCGGCTGCGGCTCGCACACGGCGAACCGGTCGCGTACCTCTGCAACCACCTGCCCACCGGACTGCTCGCACTCGACGACGAGCGGCTCGCGGCGACCGGCCTGTACCGCCTGATGCGGGCCGCCGGCATCACCCTGCACAGCGCCCGCCAGTCCGTGGGTGCCCGCGCCGCCACCGCCGTCGAGGCCGAGCGGCTCGGCGAGCGGGAGGGCGCGCCGCTGCTCACCATGCAGCGGACCACGTACGACGACACGGGCCGCGCGGTCGAGTTCGGCTCGCACACGTACCGGGCCTCGCGCTACTCCTTCGAGTTCCAACTCCTCGTACGTTCCTGAGAGTTGTGAACCCGGCGGCGGACGCGTACGCGGTCCGAATGTTCTGACAAAGTCATTGACGCTGCGATGGGACCCCGCTACAAACACCTCCAGCCGCACCGGGCGGCCGGAGGAGAGGTGGCTCCACGATGCGCACGAACCGCACAGGCCGTACGGCCGCAGGCTGCCTAGTCGTCATGTCCGTGATCGCGCTCGCCGTCGGTTGCAGTGGCTCGGGCGGCAAGGACTCCGAGGACAAGGCCGACGGCGGCGGAGGCGGCGGCAAGGCCGTGAACACGCCCCGTATGAAGATCGCGATGGTCTCGCACTCGGGCGAGGGAGACACCTTCTGGGACATCGTGCGCAAGGGCGCCCAGCAGGCCGCGGACAAGGACAACGTCCAGTTCCTCTACTCCAACGACAAGGAGGCCAAGGGGCAGGCCGAGCTGGTGCAGGCCGCGATCGACAAGAAGGTCGACGGGATCGTCGTCACGCTCGCCAAGCCGCAGGCCATGGAGCCCGTGCTCGCGAAGGCGAAGGCCGCGGGCATCCCGGTCGTCTCGATCAACTCCGGCTCGGAGTTCTCGCAGAAGTTCGGCGCGCTCAGCCACATCGGCCAGGAGGAGGGCGTGGCGGGCGAGGCGGTCGGCACCGAGCTGACGAAGCAGGGCAGGAAGAAGGCCATCTGCGTCATCCACGAGCAGGGCAACGTATCGCTAGAGCAGCGCTGCGACGGCGTCCGCAAGACTTTCAAGGGCAGCGTCCAGAACCTCAACGTCGAGGGTACGAACGCGCCCTCCGCTCAGTCGTCCATCGAGGCGAAGCTCCAGGCCGACAAGGACATCGACGCGGTCGTCGCGCTCGGCGCCCCCATCGCGGCGCTCGCCGTGAAGGCCAAGGACGACGCGGGCAGCAAGGCGGAGATCTCCACGTTCGACCTGAACGCCGAGGTCGTGCGCCGCCTCAAGGCGAAGGAGGTCACGTTCGCCGTCGATCAGCAGCCGTATTTGCAGGGCTATCTGGCGGTGGACGAACTGTGGCTCCACAAGACGAACGCGAACGTGCTCGGCGGCGGCAAGCCCGTCTTCACGGGCCCGGCGATCGTCACCGAGAAGGACGTGCCCCAGCTGGAGAAGTACACCGCGCGCGGTACCCGGTGAATGGATGCATGATCCCCGTGACCCATACTTGTGCGTTTGGGACCGGAATGGGGTCCTTCAGGACCGACATCCGGTCCGCCGGGGTCGGCCCGCCGATCCCGGTCGACGACGCAGCAGACCAAGAAGGGCACGGCCTCGTGGCACGGTTTCGGACCTGGGTGAGCATCGCGGTTGCGGGGGCTCTCGGCCTCTCGCTCGCAGGGTGCAGCAGCACCGGCGGCAAGCGGGCGGAGGACGCCAGGAAGTCCCGGGCCGCGCAGGGCAGGGCCGCGGTGGACACGCCCCGCTGGACCTTCGCGATGATCACCCATTCGGGCGATGGCGACACCTTCTGGGACATCGTCCAGAACGGTGCCAAGCAGGCGGCCACCAAGGACAACATCAACTTCCTCTACTCGCACAACGAGGAGGCGAACCAGCAGGCGCAGCTCGTCGACGCGGCCATCGACAAGAAGGTCGACGGAATCATCGTCACGCTCGCCAAGCCGGACGCCATGAAGTCCGCCCTGGCCCGCGCGAAGAAGGCCGGCATCCCCGTCATCACCGTGAACTCGGGCTCCGAGATCTACAAGAAGTACGGCGCGATCACGCACATCGGCCAGGACGAGACCATCGCGGGCGAGGCCGTCGGCAAGGAGCTCAACAAGCGCGGCAAGAAGAAGGCCCTGTGCGTCCTGCACGAGCAGGGCAACGTCGGCCATGAGCAGCGCTGCGAGGGCGCCAAGAAGACCTTCGACGGCAAGATGACGAACCTGTACGTCGAGGGCACCAACATGCCCGACGTGCAGTCCTCCATCGAGGCCAAGCTCCAGTCCGACGCGTCCATCGACTCGGTCGTCACGCTGGGCGCCCCGTTCGCCGCCACCGCCGTGAAGGCCAAGGAGGACGCGGGCAGCAAGGCCGAGATCGAGACCTTCGACCTCAACGACAAGGTCGCGCAGGAGCTCCAGGACGGCGACCTCGGCTTCGCCGTCGACCAGCAGCCCTACCTCCAGGGATACGAGGCGGTGGACCTGCTCTGGCTCTACCGGTACAACGCCAATGTGCTCGGCGGCGGACAGCCGGTCCTGACAGGACCCGAGGTCGTGACCAAGGACCAGGCCGCCAAGCTTCAGGAGTACGCGAAGCGGGGGACCCGATGAGCAGCGCGACAACCACTCCGGAGAAGGCCGACGAACGGCTGGTCAAGACCTCGCCCTGGAAGAAGCTCCTCGGCCGGCCCGAACTGGGCTCGGTCATCGGCGCCGTCGCCGTCTTCATCTTCTTCGTGATCTTCGCGGACAGCTTCCTGCGCGCGACCAGCCTCGCGACGGTCCTGTACGCGTCCTCGACGCTCGGCATCATGGCCGTGCCGGTGGCGCTGCTGATGATCGGCGGCGAGTTCGACCTGTCGGCGGGCGTCATGGTGACGTCCTCGGCGCTGATCTCGTCGATGTTCAGCTACCAGATGACGGCGAACACCTGGGTGGGCGTCGGCGTCTCGCTCCTGGTGACGCTCGCCATCGGTGTCTTCAACGGCGTCATGCTGACCCGCACCAAACTCCCCAGCTTCATCATCACGCTCGGCACGTTCCTGATGCTGACGGGCATGAACCTGGGCTTCACCAAGCTGATCAGCGGCACCGTCTCCACGAAGTCGATCGCCGACATGGAGGGCTTCGACTCGGCCAAGTCCGTCTTCGCCTCCACGTTCAGCATCGGCGGCGTCGACTTCAAGATCACGATCCTGTGGTGGCTCGCCCTCGTCCTCGTGGCGACCTGGATCCTGCTCCGCACCCGCGTCGGCAACTGGATCTTCGCGGTCGGCGGCGACCTCGACGCGGCCCGCGCGGTGGGCGTCCCGGTCAACAAGACGAAGATCGGCCTCTACATGGGCGTCGCGTTCGGCGCCTGGATCTCGGGCCAGCACCTGCTCTTCTCGTACGACGTCGTGCAGTCAGGCGAGGGCGTCGGCAACGAGCTGATCTACATCGTCGCTGCCGTCATCGGCGGCTGCCTGATCACCGGCGGCTACGGCTCCGCGGTCGGCGCGGCCATCGGCGCGCTGATCTTCGGCATGACCAGCAAGGGCATCGTGTTCGCCGAGTGGAACTCGGACTGGTTCAAGTTCTTCCTCGGGGCGATGCTGCTCCTCGCGACCCTGCTCAACGCGTGGGTCCGCAAGCGCGCGGAGGCGAGCAAATGACGACGACGGACACGGCCACACCCCTGGTGGAGCTGGACGGGGTCAGCAAGTTCTACGGCAACATCCGCGCCCTCGACGACGTCTCGCTCGTCGTCAACGCGGGCGAGATCTCCTGCGTCCTCGGCGACAACGGCGCCGGCAAGTCGACCCTCATCAAGATCATCGCGGGTCTGCACCAGCACGACGGCGGCCGGTTCGCGATCGAGGGCGAGGAGACCCGGCTCAGCAACCCGCGCGACGCCCTGAACCGGGGCATCGCCACTGTCTACCAGGACCTCGCGGTCGTCCCGCTGATGCCGGTGTGGCGCAACTTCTTCCTCGGCTCGGAACCCACGAAGGGGACCGGCCCCTTCAAGCGCCTGGACGTCGAGCTCATGCGGCGTACGACGCACGAGGAACTGGCCCGCATGGGCATCGACCTGCGCGACGTCGACCAGCCGATCGGCACGCTGTCCGGCGGCGAGCGGCAGTGCGTCGCCATCGCCCGCGCCGTCTACTTCGGCGCGAAGGTCCTCGTCCTCGACGAGCCGACGGCGGCGCTCGGCGTCAAGCAGTCGGGCGTGGTGCTGAAGTACGTCGCGGCGGCACGTGACGCGGGCCTCGGCGTGGTGCTGATCACGCACAACCCGCACCACGCGTACCTCGTGGGGGACCGGTTCGTGCTGCTCAAGCGGGGCGGGATGTTCGGCAGCCACGTGCGGGACGACATCACCCTCGACGAGCTGACCCGGCAGATGGCGGGCGGCTCCGAGCTGGACGACCTCCGGCACGAGCTGGAGCGGGCGCCAGTGCCTACGCATTTGGGCGGGCATACGGCCGACGGGGCCGAGAAGTAGGGCCTCCGTTACGCGCGGGCGGGTGCGGTTTCCGGTTTTTTCGGGCGGCTGCACGTCGCGTCGTTGGTTGCGTTCGCGCAGTTCCCCGCGCCCCTTTCAGGGGCGCGGGGAACTGCGCGAACGGGAGCCGGGCGGCCGTAAGACGCGGCACCGTTCAGGCAACGCGCAGCGTCGGCGGACGCGCCGCGCCGGGGTGGGCCCCACCCCGGCGTGGCGCAAAACCCGGTATGCGGCGGAGCCGATGCGTGAGGCAGAATCGCCGCAATGAGCACCTACCGCGACCTCGCACACCGTGGCAGCGCACGGGCCACCGTCCTGCGGACGGTCGGCACCCGCGAGCGCCGCTCGCACACGACGGCTCCGCGCGTACCCACCGTCGGCATCGACATCGGTGGCACGAAGGTGATGGCCGGCGTGGTCGACGCGGACGGCACCATCCTGGAGACGCTCCGCACGGAGACCCCGGACAAGTCGAAGAGCCCCAAGGTCGTCGAGGACACGATCACGGAGCTGGTGCTCGACCTCTCCGACCGGCACGACGTGCACGCGGTCGGCATCGGCGCGGCCGGCTGGGTCGACGCGGACCGCAACCGCGTCCTGTTCGCCCCCCACCTGTCGTGGCGCAACGAACCCCTCCGCGACCGCCTCGCCGGCCGTCTCGCGGTCCCCGTGCTCGTCGACAACGACGCGAACACCGCTGCCTGGGCGGAGTGGCGCTTCGGCGCGGGCCGCGGCGAGGACCACCTCGTCATGATCACGCTCGGCACCGGCATCGGCGGCGCGATCCTCGAGGACGGACAGGTCAAGCGCGGCAAGTTCGGCGTCGCCGGCGAGTTCGGCCACATGCAGGTCGTCCCCGGAGGGCACCGCTGCCCGTGCGGCAACCGCGGCTGCTGGGAGCAGTACAGCTCCGGCAACGCCCTGGTCCGTGAGGCCCGCGAGCTGGCGGCGGCCGACTCCCCGGTCGCGTACAACATCATCGAGCGGGTCCAGGGGCACATCCCCGACATCACCGGTCCGCTCATCACGGAGCTGGCCCGCGAGGGCGACGCCATGTGCGTCGAGCTGCTCCAGGACATCGGCCAGTGGCTGGGCGTCGGCATAGCGAACCTCGCGGCGGCCCTCGACCCGTCGTGCTTCGTCATCGGCGGCGGTGTGTCGGCCGCCGACGACCTGCTGATCGCGCCCGCCCGCGACGCGTTCAAGCGCCAGCTCACCGGCCGCGGCTACCGCCCCGAGGCCCGCATCGCCCGCGCCCAGCTCGGCCCCGAGGCCGGCATGGTCGGCGCCGCGGACCTGGCCCGCCTCGTCGCCCGCCGCTTCCGCCGCGCCAAGCGCCGCCGCGTGGAGCGCCACGAGCGGTACGAGCGCTACGCCCGCACCCGCAGCACGACGGGCGCGCCCGTCGACGGGGCCGAGCAGGGCTAGGGCAGCCGCAGATGCCGCAGAAAGTGACAGGAAATCCAGCCATGACCGTGCCCCGCCAGCCCCCGTCCGCGGACGAAGAGCCGCGCCCGGCCGAGGGCCGCGGCCATGTGATCAAACGCCGCGTCCTCACGCTCCTGACCATCGTGCTGCTCATCGGCATCCCCGCCGGGTATCTGGTGATCTCCGCGGGCCAGAGCCGGGACAGCGGCAAGGACAAGGAGGCGAAGTACTCGGCGACCGGCCTCACCGTCGGCTGGCCGTCCAAGGTGCAGCGCCGCCTCTACCAGATCCCGGTCCCCCCGCACTCGCGCAACGTCGCCTACTACGAGACGAACAACTACAAGGTGAGCCGCCTGTACGCGCAGTTCCTCACCAGCAACAAGGGCCTCGACCAGTTCCTGGAGGAGGTCGACGCCGGCTACACGGTCGGCGACCTGGCGACCGACGACATCGCGATCAGCGACCGGGACCAGAGGATCGCGGGCTGGGACTTCACGGGCCCGGGCCCCTGGTACGGCCTCACCCACGAGCAGGAGGACCCGTCGCCGACCCAGACCGTCGTGGTGAACCGCTCCAACCCGGACCACCCCATGGTGTACGTGGTGTCGATGACGCACCCGTGATCGTTCCCGGCCCCTGACCGGCGCGCGGGTGCCCGCTCTTCACGCCGTCCCCACGCCTGATCCACACCAGGAACCCGGAGTGAACACGTCACGTCCATTGTGGGGACCCGCCACCAGATCGCTCAGGCACAGTGGCTAGCGTGGCGGGTGTGAGTGACACGAAGACCCCGCGCCTGCAGTACCGATTCGACGGCCGTGACGACGACTCCGCCCCGGTGCTCATCCTCGGCCCGTCGCTCGGCACGACGTGGCACATGTGGGACCGCCAGGTGCCCGAGCTGGCCCAGCACTGGCGGGTGTTCCGCTTCGACCTGCCCGGCCACGGCGGTTCCCCCGCCCACCCGGCGGGCTCCGTCGAGGCGCTCGCGGAGCGGCTGCTCGCCACGCTCGACGAGCTGGGCATCCAGCGCTTCGGCTACGCGGGCTGCTCGCTGGGCGGCGCGATCGGCGCGGAGCTCGCGCTGCGCCACCCGGAGCGCGTCGCGTCGCTCGCCCTGATCGCGGCCTCGCCGCGGTTCGGCACCGCCGACGAGTTCCGCCAGCGCGGCGTCATCGTGCGCAGCAACGGCCTCGACCCCATCGCCCGTACGGCGCCCGAGCGCTGGTTCACGCACGGCTTCGCCACCGCGCAGCCCGCGATCACGGACTGGGCGGTGCAGATGGTCCGCACGACGGACCCGGGCTGCTACATCGCCTCGTGCGAGGCGCTCGCGGGCTTCGACGTCCGCGAGGAGCTGAGCGACATCGGCGTCCCGACGCTCGTCCTCGTAGGCTCGGAGGACCAGGTCACGGGCCCCGCCGAGGCCCGCACGCTGGTCGCGGGGATACCGGACGCCCGGCTCGCGGTGGTGCCCGGCGCCTCCCACCTGGCCCCGGTCGAGCAGCCGGCCGCCGTCACCGACCTCCTCGTACGGCACTTCACCTCGGCCTGGCCCGCCGCGCACGAGAAGACCGGGCAGACCGCCATCCAGGCCGCCCCGGTCAAGCCGGTCATCGCGCCGCCGCCCCCGTCGGCCCCGCCGCGCGCGGAGATAGCGGCCGCTCAGCAGCCGGAGGCCGCGACCCGGCCGGACCCGCACGACGCGGGCCTCAAGACGCGCCGCGAGGTCCTCGGCGACGCCCATGTGGACCGGGCCCTGGCCACGGCCGACGACTTCTCCGGCGACTTCCAGGAGTTCCTCACGCGCTACGCGTGGGGCGAGATCTGGTCGCGTCCCGGGCTCGACCGCCGCACGCGCTCCTCGGTGACCCTGGCGACCCTGGTCGCGGGCGGCCACCTCGACGAGCTGGTGTTCCACACGCGGGCGGCGCTGCGCAACGGCCTCACGGCGGCGGAGATCAAGGAGATCCTGTTGCAGACCGCCGTCTACTGCGGCGTACCGGCCGCGAACGCGGCGTTCAAGGTGGCCCAGCAGGTCATCCGCGAGGAGACCACGCCCCAGGAGTGACGCGGGGCTGAAACGGCGCGGGAGCGGGAGCAGGATGGGACGTATGAAGCTGACGAAGAAGACCCACGCCTGCGTCCGGCTCCACAAGGACGGGCAGACGCTCGTCATCGACCCGGGCGGATTCTCCGAGGAGGACGCGGCCGTCGGCGCCGACGCGATCCTCGTGACGCACGAGCACCCCGACCACTTCAACGAGGACCGGCTGCGCGCCGGGATGGAGGCCAACCCCGGCGCGCACATCTGGACCCTGAAGTCGGTCGCGGAGCAGCTCTCGGCGGCCTTCCCGGGCCGCGTCCACACGGTGGGGCACGGCGACACGTTCACGGCCGCCGGCTTCGACGTCCAGGTGCACGGCGAGCTGCACGCGGTGATCCACCCGGACATCCCGCGCATCACGAACGTCGGCTATCTCGTCGACGGCGGCACGGTCTTCCACCCCGGCGACGCGCTCACCGTCCCCGACCACCCGGTCGAGACGCTGATGCTGCCCGTCATGGCGCCCTGGAACAAGATCGCCGAAGTGATCGACTACGTCCGCGAGGTCAAGCCGCGGCGCGCGTACGACATCCACGACGCGCTGCTCACGGACCTCGCCCGGCCGATCTACGACAACCAGATCGGCGCGCTCGGCGGCACCGAGCACCTGCGCCTGGCCCCGGGCGGCTCGGCGCAGGTCTGATCCCCGCGGCCTACTTGCCGAGCAGTTCGACGACCTCGTCCGTGGAGCCGATCTCCGCGAGGCGCGGGAAGATCTTGCCGAAGCTGTGCTCGTGGGAGTCGGCGTCCGTGTCGGTCGTCGCGTCGTCCACGAGCACCAGGTTGTAGCCCAGCTCCCACGCGGAGCGGGCGGAGGACTCGACGCCGATGGACGTCGAGATGCCGCAGAGCACGATCTGGGTGACGCCGCGGCGGCGCAGCTGGAGGTCCAGCTCGGTGCCGGTGAAGGCGCCCCAGTGCCGCTTGGTGATGACGATGTCGTCGCCGACCGGGCCGAGCTCGTCGGGGAACTCGGAGAACGCGGGCGGCGGCGCCTGCGTCATGGCGCCCGCGGCGGCCCGGCCCGTCGGGAGGTCGCCGCCGTCCTGCGACCAGGCGACCTTCACGCGCACGACGGGCAGGCCCTTGGCGCGGAAGGCCTCGGCGAGCTTGACGCCGTTCTTGAGGACGTCGGCGGAGGGGTGCACGGTCGGCAGGCCGAGGATGCCGTTCTGGAGGTCGATGAGGACGAGGGCGGGGCGCTCGTCGAGGGGGCTGTTGATCGTCATGTTCGGCAGGCTAACTGTTTAACAGAAAAACTTGCAAGATTGCCTGTCGATCGCGGGCGCGGCGCCCGGCACACGGGCCGTCCCCGGCGGGCGCGTCACGCTGTCAGTGGTGCCGGGTAGGTTGTGGGACATGCGCATTGCTACCTGGAACGTGAACTCGATCACCGCGCGGCTGCCGCGCCTCCTTGCCTGGCTGGAGAGCAGCGGCACGGACGTGCTGTGCATCCAGGAGACCAAGTGCTCGGCGGACCAGTTCCCCACGGAGGAGCTGCGGGAGCTGGGCTACGAGTCGGCGGTGAACGCGACCGGCAGGTGGAACGGGGTGGCGCTGCTCTCCCGCGTGGGCCTGGAGGACGTGGTCAAGGGCGTCCCCGGCGACCCCGGCTACGACGGCACGGAGGAGCCCCGCGCGATCTCCGCGACCTGCGGCCCGGTCCGCGTCTGGTCGGTCTACGTGCCGAACGGGCGGGAGGTCGACCACGCGCACTACGCGTACAAGCTCCAGTGGTTCGAGGCCCTGAAGGCGGCGGTCGCGGGCGACGCGGCGGGCTCGCGCCCCTTCGCGGTGATGGGCGACTACAACGTGGCGCCGACGGACGACGACGTCTGGGACATCTCCCTCTTCGACGGTGCGACGCATGTGACCCCGGCCGAGCGCGCGGCGCTCACGGCACTGCGGGAGACGGGCCTGAGCGACGTCGTGCCGCGCCCCCTCAAGTACGACCACCCGTTCACGTACTGGGACTACCGCGCCCTCGGCTTCCCGAAGAACAAGGGCATGCGCATCGACCTGGTCTACGGGAACGAGCCGTTCGCCAAGGCCGTCTCCGATGCGTACGTGGACCGCGAGGAGCGCAAGGGCAAGGGCGCATCGGACCATGCGCCGGTCGTGGTGGACCTGGACGTCTGAGGGCGGCCCGGGGCGATTGTCAGTGGCGGGCGCTAGCGTCTGCGCCCGTGACGGATCTGACGACGTACCTGAACTCGACCCAACTGGCCTACGACACCGCGGCCGGCGCCTACGCCGAGATCGTGCCCCCGCTCTTCCCGCAGGACCTGTACGCGCACGCGATGTTCGGCGTCTTCGCCGAGCGGGTGAAGCGGGCGGGCGGCGGGCCCGTGGCCGATCTCGGATGCGGGCCCGGGCATGTGACGGCCCATCTGGACTCGCTCGGCCTGTCCGCCTTCGGCGTCGACCTCTCGCCGAAGACGGTCGCCGAGGCCCGTCGCGCCCACCCCGGACTGCGGTTCGAGGAGGGCACGATGACCGGGCTCGACCTGGCCGACGGCTCGCTCGGCGGCATCGTCGCCTGGTACTCGACGGTGCACACGCCGCCGGAGCTGCTGCCGACGGTGTTCGCCGAGTTCCACCGCGTCCTCGCCCCCGGCGGCCATCTGCTGCTCGGCTTCAAGGTGGGCGACCTGCTGCGCCACCTGGACCACGCCTACGGGCACGACCTCTCGCTGGACGTCTACTGGCTGGACCCGGAGCACGTCGCCGGGCTCGTGGCACAGGCCGGTCTCCCGGTGGAGGCCGAGCTGGTCCGCGAGCCCGAGGAGTACGAGCGGGCGACCCAGGGGCGGCAGGCCGTCCTGATCGCCCGCAAGCCGGTGGACGCTACGGCCTGAGGAGCTCCAGGTCGATCGAGTCGGCCAGCGCCTTCAGGCCCGGATCGCCGGGATGCAGATGGTCCCCGCTGTCGTAGGCGGGGAGCATCCGCGCCGGGTGGGCGGGGTCCCGGATCACGGCGTCGAAGTCCAGGAAGCCGTCGAAGCCCGAACCGGGGCCGCGGACGAAGGAGTTGATTGCCTCCCGCTGCTCGTCGGCGGCCGCCGTGCACAGGGCCTCGCCCTCGCACGGCGTGATCGTCGCCCCGATCACCTTCAGGCCCCGCGCGTGCGCCCGCGCCACGATCTCCCGCAGCCCCGCCTCCACCTGCGCGGCGCTCGCGCCCCAGCGCACGTCGTTCACGCCCTGGAAGACGACGACCGTCTTCGCCGAGGTCTGCGCGAACACATCGCGGTCGAGGCGGTGCAGCGCGCTGACGCCGCCCGTGTCGGTGGAGAGCCCGTCGCCGGGGTAGCGGTCGGCGACGACCCGGTTCGCGGAGATGCCCTCGTTCAGCACCCCGTAGTGCGGCACCTTCGACTGCGCGAGGAGTCGCGTGGCGAGCACGTTGGGCCAGCGGTGGTTCGCGTCCAGCGTCGACTTCACGCCATCCGTGATGGAGTCGCCGAGCAGCACGACGGAACCCGGGCCGCCGCCCACGTCGACGCCGGTGAGCAGGGGCCAGTACGAGATCGTCGAGCTGTACGAGGCGCCGTCCGCCTCCGTCGCGTGATCGCCCGCCGTGCTCACGTAGCTGCGCTGGATGGCCTGGCTGTGCACGGGCGCCGCGGTGACGGGCTCCGGCAGATGGAAGCTCACGAGAAGGTTGGAGCTCTCCGGTACGTCGAAGTCCACCGGATCGCTGAACGCCTGCCCGCCGGCCGGGAGTTGGGTGCCGCTCTTGCCATGGAACGTCAGCGGCACCGGCTTCCCGCGCGCCGCGGCCCCCGCCCCCTGCACCGCCACCGAGGCGCTCCCGATCCGCACCGGTGTCGCGGCGAAGGTGTTCTCCAGGCGGATGCGGACCTTCGGCCCGCCCGTGCTCGTGTGCACGACGAGCCGGATCGTACGGTCCGCCCAGGGACCCACGGCGGTGTACCCGGCGGGCGAGGCCGACCAGCTGCCCGTCCACCCGGACGTCGCCGCGCGCACGGAGAGGCCGAAGACGTGCAGCGTCCCGCCGCTCGCCTTCGGCAGGTCCACGGAGGAGATCTGCCGGCCCTTGCGCACCGGCACGGTCACGGCGTACAGCCGGGTCTTCTCGGCGACCTGCCCGGCCGCCGTGTTCCGGTGCGGCAGCGCCACCGACTTGGTGGCGAGCGGACCGGTGCGCCAGTCCGGCGCGGTGAGGGAGTACGTCGAGCGCGATCCGTCCGCGTACCGGACGACGCCGGTGCCCGCCGCGTCCCCGCCGGTGCCGGCGACCAGGAAGGCGAGCGCGTCCCCCCGCCCGCTCACCCGCACGGACTGCCCGTTCGCGCGTACGTTGTCGGGCCCGGTCCCCGCGGTCCGCGGCCAGGTCAGCCGGGCCCGGTCGATCTCCATGGCGCGGCCGGGGGTCCACCCGGCCGCGGTGAGGTCCTGCGCGGACAGGGAGCTGCCCGCGCCGTCGAGGTCCGCTTCACCGGGGCGCGTGTCGTCGCTGACGCCCCGGTTGTCGAAGAGCCGCTCCAGAGGGAGCGGCCCGGGTCTGGCGGGTGCGGCGTGGGCCGCGGCGACCGGGGTGACCCCCGCGCAGACGGCCAGTATGAACGCGGCTCCCCAAATGCGTCGGCGCAAGACCGACTCCCTCCGCTTGTGTGTCCGCCGTGGTGGTTGCGCCATGAAGCTAAGGATGGGGTGATGGCCCGTCAATGTGTCGCGAGGCAACCGGGGGAGAAAGGCCGGTGTCCGGTTCCCGAACTCGGCGCGGCGCCGCCTCCGCGCGCCTGTGGTGCGGGCAGGTGGGGGGATGTCAATCTGGGCGATATGAAGATCCCTTTCGCGGCCAATTGGCACAAGAAGCGCGGTCCGGCCCACGGTGTCGCCGTGTTCCCGACCGGCGAGGAAGGCGACGAGAGCGAGAGCGGGCTCGTCGAACTGCTCGCCGAGTGCGAGCTCTTGCGGTCCCACGCCGACGACGCGGGGGTCGAACTCGACGAGTCGGTGCGCTCGTTGGAGGCGCTCGACCAGCTCGTGCCGCGCTGGCGGGAGGACGAGGACACGCTGCACTGGCTGGGCAATGACGCGGGTCTCTACCTCGGCTCGGTCATGGTGCGGCACGTGTCGGGCGCCAGTTGGGTGATCTGGGACAACGGGCAGCCGGTGGTGCGGCTCGAATCGGGCCGGGAGATCGACGTCGTGGAGGCCGGGCACGCGTGGGCGGCGAGCGGGGCCCCGGAGCTCTCCCAGTTCTACGCGGAGGCCGCCGAGTCGTAGGCCGGTGCGCGCCGCCACGTAGTTGAGCCTCAAATACGGTTAATGCCCATAAGTGCGTGTCGTCTGTTAAGTCCCATGTAAGCGTGGATAGTTTGCGCGGACCGACACCGCTGAAAGTGGGCAGGGACTGCCGATGGCCGTCGATCCGTTGATCGAGCTGCGAGACGTGAACAAGTACTACGGGGAGCTGCATGTCCTTCAGGACATCGACCTCACCGTCGGCAAGGGGGAGGTGGTGGTCGTCATCGGCCCTTCGGGGTCGGGCAAATCGACGCTCTGCCGGACGATCAATCGCCTGGAGACCATCGAGTCCGGTGTGATCCGGCTCGACGGAAAGCCACTCCCCGAGGAGGGGAAGGCGCTCGCGGGGCTGCGGGCCGAAGTGGGCATGGTCTTCCAGTCGTTCAACCTCTTCGCGCACAAGACGGTGCTCCAGAACGTCTCACTGGCCCAGCTGAAGGTCAGAAAGCGCAAGAAGGACGAGGCCGACAAGCGCTCCCGCGAACTGCTCGAACGGGTCGGACTCGCCGCCCACGCCGACAAGTTCCCCGCGCAGATGTCCGGCGGACAGCAGCAGCGCGTGGCCATCGCCCGCGCGCTCGCCATGGACCCCAAGGCCCTCCTCTTCGACGAGCCGACCTCGGCCCTCGACCCGGAGATGATCAACGAGGTCCTCGAGGTCATGCAGCAGCTCGCGCACGACGGCATGACGATGGTCGTGGTCACCCACGAGATGGGCTTCGCGCGCACCGCCGCCGACCGCGTCGTCTTCATGGCGGACGGAAAGATCGTGGAGGACCGCAACCCCGAGGAGTTCTTCACCCACCCGGAGAGCGAGCGCGCCCGGGACTTCCTCTCCAAGATCCTGAAGCACTGACCGGGGGAGCGCACCACCACATGATCGCCAAGTCGCTACGGCTGCTCGCCGCGCTCGCGGTGACCGCCCTGGCCGCCACCGCATGCGGCAAGGAGGGCAGCCCGCCCGTCAAGGGGCCGTCGGCCGCCGAGCTCCCCCAGTACAAGATCGCCCAGGGCTTCTCGCTGCCCGACTCCCCGACGTGGAAGAAGGCGCACAAGCGCGGCCACTTCATCGTCGGGGCCAAGGAGGACCAGCCCTACCTCGGCGAGAAGAACCCCGCGGACGGCTCGTACACGGGCTTCGACATCGAGATCGCCAAGATGGTCTCGGCCTCCCTCGGGCTCGACCCGAAGAGGATCCGCTTCAAGACCATCGCGTCGGCGAACCGCGAGACGGCCCTCCAGAACGGGCAGATCGACTACTACGTCGGCACGTACACGATCAACGACATGCGCAAGAAGCTCGTCGGCTTCGCGGGCCCGTACTACATGGCGGGTCAGTCGCTGCTCGTGCGCAGCGACGAGAAGGACATCAAGGGACCCGACGACCTCGCGGGCAAGCGCGTCTGCTCGGCGGCCGGTTCCACCCCGTACCAGCGCATCAAGTCCGACTACCCGAAGGCCGAGCTCGTCGCGTACGACACGTACTCGATCTGCGTCGACAACCTGCTGACGTACCAGGTCGACGCGGTCACCACCGACGACGCGATCCTGCTCGGCTACGCGGCCAAGGTGCCCGAGGAGATGAAGCTCGTCGGCAAGCCCTTCTCCGAGGAGCCGTACGGCATCGGCGTCCCGAAGAAGGACAACGCGCTGCGGTTCGCCATCAACGACGCGCTCGAGGCCCGCCAGAAGAACGGCGACTGGAAGAAGGCCTACGAGGCGACGCTCGGGCTGTCCGGCGAGCCGGCCCCGAAACCGCCCGCCATCGACCGCTACCCGGCGAACTGAGGAGGCGTCCCATGAATGTCCTGACCGACAACATCGAGCTGTACTGGAAAGGCTTCCTCGGCACCGTCGAGCTCACCGTCTTCGCGTCGGTCCTGGCGCTGGTGCTCGGCTTCCTCATGGCCTCGTTCCGCGTCGCGCCCGTCGGCTCCTTCCGGGCCTTCGGCACCGCGTGGGTCACCGTGCTGCGCAACACCCCGCTGACGCTGCTGTTCTTCGCGGTGCTGCTCGGCCTGCCGCGGTTCGGCCTGGTCCTGCCCTTCACCGTCTTCGCGATCCTCGCGCTCGGCTGCTATACCTCCGCGTTCATCTGCGAGGCGGTCCGCTCCGGCATCAACACGGTGCCCAAGGGGCAGGGCGAGGCGGCCCGCAGCCTCGGCATGACCTTCGGCCAGACCCTGACGCACGTGATCCTGCCGCAGGCCTTCCGCTCCGTGATCCCGCCGATCGGCTCCACGCTCATCGCGCTCGCCAAGAACTCCGCGATCGCGGGCGCCTTCAGCGTCGTCGAGCTGCTCGGCACCTACAAGACGCTCAGCGAGCTCGGCTACAACATCATCTGGACCTTCGTCTGGATCGCGATCGGATACCTGATCATCACGCTCGCCATCAGCGCCCTGTTCAACTTCCTCGAGAAGCGCTGGGGGTTCGCCCGATGAAGGCCCTGCGGCACGACGCCACCGCCCTCTACGACATCCCGGGCCCGAAGACCGAACGCCGGCACAAGCTGTACGGGCTGCTCTCGACGCTCATCGTGCTCGCCCTGGTCGCCTGGATCCTCTATCTGCTGTTCGACACCGACCAGTTCACGTACACGAAGTGGATGCCCTTCCAGTACACGGGCATCCAGGAGCTGCTCCTGCGCGGGCTCGGCAACACGCTCAAGGCCTTCGCCATGGCGGCCGTCCTGTCGCTCGTGCTCGGCACGCTGCTGGCCGTGGGGCGGCTCTCGGACCACAAGCCGGTGCGCTGGCTCGCGACGCTGTTCGTCGAGTTCTTCCGCGCCATGCCGGTCCTGGTAATGATCTTCTTCATCTACGTGGCACTGAAGATGGAGCCGCTGGCCGCGCTCGTCGCGGGCCTGACGCTCTACAACGGCTCCGTGCTCGCCGAGGTGTTCAGATCGGGCATCAACGCGGTGGAGCGCGGACAGCGCGAGGCGGCGTACGCGCTGGGCATGCGCAAGACGCAGGTCATGACGCATGTGCTCGTCCCTCAGGCGGTGCGGGCCATGCTGCCCGCCATCATCAGCCAGTTGGTGGTGGCCCTGAAGGACACGTCGCTCGGGTATCTCATCACCTACGAGGAGTTCCTCCACGCCGGAAAACTGATCGCTTCCAACCTCGACTACGATTTGCCCTTCATCCCTGTGGTGATGGTGATCTCGCCGATCTACATCGGGATGTGCATGGTGCTGTCCTGGTTCGCCCAATGGGTGGCCAAGCGCCAGCGGCGCAACCCCAAGACGGAGGCGGCCGATGTCGCCCCGGCCGAGCCAGGGACGCTGCTGCCAGGTACGCAGTAGCCGAAACGAAAGCATCGGCCCGTCCCCGCCCAGCGGCAGCCGGAGATCACTGCTTCACGAAGTTCGTGTGTTCGTGGGGGAGAAGGTCAGCTGCAGCGTGCCGGTCGGGACGTGCCTGCTTGCCGAGGATGAGCGGGCCCTTGTCGCATTCGTACGCGACGAGGGTGCCGCTCTCCTTGGTTTTGGGCGCCCTTCGACAGCGTCTACTTGGCGCGGTGCGCGGCGCGGCCGTTGCCGTTCGCCGGCGCGGCGGGCAGCGGGGCCTCCGCCGCCTTCGTGACATCGGCCACTACCTCGACGACGTCGGGCCCGTACGCCCCGGAGTTCACGACCTTCAGCAACAGGACGAAGGAGTTGTTGCCGTGCTTGCGGGCGAGCCGCTCGTGGTGGCGGGCGAGATAGCGCGTGGCGGCCTGGTTGGTGATCGGCAACTGCCCGCAGAACAGAAAGACCGGTCTCGCCTCGGGGGTGGCGGGACCGGCGGTCAGGCGGGCCAGGAGGACGTACTCGGTTCTGCTCGGCTCCAGACGGTAGCGCTCGGAGCCGATCTGGAAGGCGCCGCGGTCCGGGCCCGGCTCGGGGTCGGTGTTCACGCGGATGCCGGGCAGCAGGCTGACCATGTGCGCGGCCATGCGTCTGTTGGAGGCGGGGCCGCCCACGCAGAACTCCGTACGCTCCCCGAAGCCCTGCTGGGCGGTGTCGTGGGCGACGACCTGCGCGTGCGCGTTGCAGTCCTTGATGAGCGCGGAGAGTTCGAGGAGGGCGAAGACGTCGTGGCGCTTCACCGTCAGCTCGGGGCCGCCCGCGTCGCGGTTCACGACGAGCAGCGACTCGGAGTTGTCGGGCAGCCCGAAGAAGGCCTGCTTGCGGCGGAGCTTGCGCCGCCACAGGTAGGTGCGGGCGAGCCAGCCCAGCGAGGCGCTGATGCCCGCCGCGATCAGGCCGAGGACGATGTTGCGCACGTCTTCAGTCATGGGGGCGCACTCTAGCGGGATGTTCGACCGGGGTTCGAGGGGGTCCTGACGGGGCGGGCCCGTCAAGTTACGCTGCGCTGACGCCTGTTGACCGGAGGTACTGATGAGACGTTCAGTTGTACGGAATCTGTCGGTCTTCGCCGCACTTGGCAGCATGGTGGCGGTGGGCGCCGCCGCTCCGCCTTCGTCCGATACGCCCGCGTCCGCTCCGCGCACGCCCGTGAAGGAACCGGTCGCGGTCGGCTCCGGCGGCGCCGTGGCGAGCGTCGACAAGGACGCCTCCGCGGCCGGTATCGAGGTGCTCAGGAACGGGGGCAACGCGGTGGACGCCGCCGTCGCCACCGCGGCCGCCCTCGGCGTCACCGAGCCGTACTCCTCCGGGGTCGGTGGCGGCGGCTACTTCGTCTACTACGACGCCAAGTCCCGCAAGGTGCACACCATCGACGGCCGCGAGACGGCGCCGCTGACGGCAGGGTCCGACCTCTTCCTGGAGAACGGCAAGCCGCTCGCCTTCAACGACGCGGTCACCAGCGGGCTGAGCGTGGGGACGCCGGGGACGCCCGCCACCTGGCAGTCGGCGCTCGACGCGTGGGGGAGCAGGGGGCTCGGCTCCGTGCTGAAACCCGCCACGAAGCTGGCGAGCGACGGGTTCACCGTCGACGACACGTTCCGCTCGCAGACCGCGTCGAACGAGGCGCGGTTCCGCAACTTCCCCGACACGGCGAAGCTGTTCCTGCCGGGCGGGAAGCTCCCGGAGGTCGGCTCGACGTTCAAGAACCCCGACCTGGCGCGCACCTACCGGCAGCTGGGCCGGGACGGGGTCGGGGCGCTGTACCGCGGCGACATCGGCAAGGACGTCGTGAGGACGGCCAACAAGCCGCCGGTCGACCCGGCGTCCGGGTACAACGCGCGCCCGGGGAAGCTGTCGGCGAAGGACCTCGCGGCCTACGGCACCAAGCTCCAGGCGCCGACCCGGACCTCGTACCGCGGCCTCGGCGTCTACTCCATGGCGCCGTCCTCGTCCGGCGGCACGAGTGTCGGCGAGGCGCTCAACATCCTGGAGAACACCGACCTGTCGAAGGCGTCCGACGTCCAGTACCTGCACCGCTTCATCGAGGCGAGCCGGGTGGCCTTCGCCGACCGGGGGCGCTGGGTGGGTGACCCGGCGTTCGAGGACGTGCCGACGAAGGGGCTCCTCTCGCAGCGGTTCGCGGACTCGCGCGAGTGCCTCATCAAGGACGACGCGGTGCTCAAGAGCCCGCTCGCGCCGGGGGACCCGCGAAACCCCGGGAAGTGTGGCGAGGCCGAGGACAAGGCGGCACCCACCACGTACGAGGGTGAGAACACCACGCACCTCACCGCGGCCGACAAGTGGGGCAACGTCGTCTCCTACACCCTCACCATCGAGTCGACCGGCGGCAGCGGCATCACGGTGCCGGGGCGCGGGTTCCTGCTCAACAACGAGCTGACGGACTTCTCGTTCGCGCCGGCGAATCCGGAGGTGCACGACCCGAACCTGCCCGGTCCCGGGAAGCGGCCGCGGTCCTCGATCTCGCCGACGATCGTGCTGGACAAGTCGGGCAGGCCCGTGGTCGCAGTGGGTTCGCCGGGTGGCGCCACCATCATCACCACGGTGTTGCAGACGCTGACGGGGTTCCTCGACCGGGATCTGCCGCTGGTCGACGCGATCGCGGCGCCGCGGGCGAGTCAGCGCAATGCGGCGCAGACGGAGTTGGAACCGGGCCTTTACGACAGCGCGCTCCGCGCGAAGCTCGAGGCCATCGGCCACTCGTTCAAGGAGAATCCGGAGATCGGGGCGGCGACGGGTGTGCAACGCCTGCCGGGCGGGAAGTGGCTCGCGGCGGCGGAGAAGGTGCGCAGGGGTGGGGGCTCGGCGATGGTCGTTTCGCCGGACAAGTAGCTCGGGGTGGTCCGGGGGCACGGCCTCGGGGCTCCGCCCCGGCCCCCGCGCCTCAATCGCCGGCGGGGCTGTAAAAGACCGGGGCTCCGCCCCGCACCCCGCTGCTCAATCGCCGCAGGGGCTTGAAATACCAAGCCCTGCGGGGGTCGAAATGCCAAGTCCCGCGGGACGTGATCTGCCAATCGCCGCGGGACGTGATCTGCCAATCGCCGGCGGGGCTTGATTTATCAAGCCCCGCCGGCGATTGAGGCGCGGGGTCCGGGGCGGAGCCCCGAGGGCGTAACGCCGGTGCCGCGGGGACTACCGGGCCGTCAGGATTCGTGGGCCGGCCTCCGTGATCGCCACGGAGTGCTCCGCGTGGGCGGCGCGGGAGGCGTCGTTCGTGCGGAGGGTCCAGCCGTCGGGGGCCTCGTGGTAGCCGTCGCCACCGCCGCCGATGACCATCGGCTCGATGGCCAGCGCCATGCCGTGGCGCAGCTTCATGCCCCGGCCCGCCCGCCCCTCGTTCGGCACCGGCGGGTCCTCGTGCATCCGGCGCCCGATCCCGTGCCCACCGAACCCTTCGGGGATCCCGTACCCCGCCTCCCGGCACACCGTCCCGATGGCGTGCGCGATGTCCCCGATCCGGTTGCCGACGACCGCCGCCGCGATCCCGGCCGCGAGCGCCCGCTCGGCCGTCTCGACCAGCCGTACGTCCTCGGCGCGAGCCTTGCCGACCACGAAGCTGATCGCCGAGTCGCCCGCCCAGCCGTCCAGCTCCGCCCCGCAGTCGATCGACACCAGGTCCCCGTCCCGCAGCCGGTACCCGGTCGGGATGCCGTGCACGATCGCGTCGTTCACGGAGGCGCAGATCACCGCGGGGAAGGGCGTCGGCGCGAAACTCGGCCGATAGCCGAGGAACGGCGACGTGGCCCCCGCCTCGCGCAGCACCGCGCGCGCCACCTCGTCAAGGTCCAGCAGGCTCACGCCCACGGCCGCGTGCTCCCGCACCGCGGTGAGCGCGTCGCCCACGACCCGCCCCGCCTCCCGCATCGCGTCGATCGATGTGTCCGTCTTCAGTTCCACCATGCCAATTACTATACCGGTATTTAAATCCGGTACAAAAATTGGGGTCTCGGGTAGCATGGGGTCATGGTCCGAACCCCCTTGACCCCCGAAGAGCGCGAGCGCGGCGAGCGACTCGGCCGGCTGCTGCGCGAGGCGCGGGTCGGGCGCAGCATGACGGAGGTGGCCGCGGGTGCGGGCGTCTCCGTCGAGACGCTGCGCAAGATCGAGACGGGCCGGGCGCCCACCCCCGCCTTCTTCACGGTCGCCGCGCTCGCCCGGGAGCTGGGGCTTTCCATGGACGAGCTGGTGACGCACTGCGCGCTGGTGCCCGCCTGACGGACGCCGGTGTCCACCCCGAAAAGCGCGCGTAGCACCCCCGTAACACGCGAGGTGTTTGCTTCCGGAGCGTAAGGCTCCAAGAAGGCGGCAGGGCGCGACGATCGGCGGGGCGCGTGGCGGAAGTGGGACAACTCCCGGACCGGGTGAAGGACTTCGCGGCATATCTGCAAGGCCTCAACGCCCGGCTCGACCAGCGCGCCGGTTGGTGCGGCGTCTTCTGGCAGCGGGATCCCGAAGGCATGCGAGCCTGTCTCGACGGCAGCGAGGTGCCCCCGTGGGACGTGGTGGAGGCGCTGCTGAAGGACCTCGCCGCGGCGCTCGGCACCGAGCACGCCGAGCGGGAGGCGGCCCGCGCCCACGCCCTGTACCGCGCGTCCGCGCGCGCCCACGACACCGGACCCGGCGGGCGTGCACTGCTCGCCGACCGGATCGACGTGATGGCCCGCGAGCGGCGGTACGCGGCGCGGCGCCTCGAGGAGCTCGGCGCCCGCCTCGACTCCGTCGTCGACCAGGAGGAGGCCGACGCCGTCCGCCTCGACCTGGCATGGGCGCACGACGACCACGAGCGGGCGACCGCGCGGCTCGCCGAACTCGGCGCCAGGCTGGCCGAGTTGGGCCCCGACCCCGCGCTCTCCGGCGTGGGAGTGTCCGCGTCGCCCGCCGCTCCCGCGCCCTCGCCCTCGCCCGCCAAGGGGCGCAAACGCCGCCCCCGGGGCAGCGCCCGCTTCGCGGGCATGTCGACGGACGAGATGGAGGGGGCGGAGGGGACGGAGGCGGCAGGTGCCGCGGCCGCGTCGGCGCCTTCGCCCGCAACCCCCACCGGCGCCCGTTTCGCCGGTGCCGCGCCCGAGCGCGAGGAGGTGGCGGCCCCCGCCCCGCCCCCGGTCGACGCCACCGCGCACGCCGACGTCGCGGCCACGGTCGACCTCCTCGCCCGCCATCGCGCCGAGGGCCGCAGCGGCGAGGCGCACATGGTCCTCGTGGGCGCGGCCACCGGGCCCGCCGCCCATCTCCCGCTGTTCGCACGGGAGTTGGCGCGCTCCGGGCTCGGCGCCGACTGGGCCACCCTGCTGTGGGAGGTCGCGTCGCTGCCGCTGGACCGGCTGGTCGCCGCCGCTGACGCTCTGGTCGCGGCCGGCCGCACCGGTGACGGGCAGCAGCTGCTGCGCCAGGGCACGGGCAAGCCGCCCGCGGAGTTCGGCGCCTCGGTGCACCGGCTCGACGAGGAGGGCCGGCACCGCGAGGTCCGCACCCTCCTGGACGCGTACGTTCGCGTCCGCACCCCCGAGGAGGCCGCCCACAGCGTGCGCGACGTCCCCGATCGGCTCGTCCCGCTGCTCCTTGACGCGGCCCGCCGGGTCTCCGACGGGCGGTACCGGGACGTGGTGCACGCCCTGCGCGTCGCGGGCCTCGTGCACTGAACCGTCACCCGCACGAGTGTCGGGGCCGCCCCGATCCAGCGGGTTGCCGACGATGCCCTTGGCAAGGCCTCCCGTGAGGCTTACGTTCGACCCTCTGGTGCCGTTCTACGTGCGTAGAGGGTGCCAGGCGGGGATGTACCCGCGTAGAGACGTACGGAAGAAGGAGTGCTGCCGATGACCACCCCCTCCCGAGCCTCTCTGCACGACCGCCACCGCGAGGTCATGCCGGACTGGCTGGCCCTGTACTACGACGATCCGATCGAGCTCACGCACGGCGAGGGCCGGCACGTCTGGGACGCCGAGGGCAATAAGTACCTGGACTTCTTCGGCGGCATCCTCACGACGATGACGGCGCACGCGCTGCCCGAGGTCACCAAGGCGGTGAGCGAACAGGCCTCCCGCATCGTCCACTCGTCGACGCTCTACCTGAACCGGCCGATGGTCGAACTCGCCGAGCGCGTCGCCCAGTTGTCGGGCATCCCGGACGCCCGCGTCTTCTTCACCACGTCCGGCACCGAGGCCAACGACACGGCGCTGCTGCTCGCCACCGCGTACCGCCGCTCGAACCAGATCCTGGCGATGCGCAACAGCTACCACGGGCGTTCGTTCTCCGCGGTCGGCATCACCGGCAACAAGGGCTGGTCGCCGACGAGCCTGTCACCGCTCCAGACGCTGTACGTGCACGGGGGCGTGCGCGGCCGCGGCCCCTACGCCCAGCTGTCCGACGCCGAGTTCATCGAGGCCTGCGTCGCGGATCTGCGGGACATGCTCGGCCAGACCCGGGGGAACGTGGCGGCGCTCATCGCCGAACCCATCCAGGGCGTCGGCGGCTTCACCTCCCCGCCCGACGGCCTGTACGCCGCCTTCCGCGAGGTCCTGCGCGAGCACGGCATCCTGTGGATCTCGGACGAGGTGCAGACCGGCTGGGGCCGCACGGGCGAGCACTTCTGGGGCTGGCAGGCGCACGCGCAGTCCGGGCCGCCGGACGTCCTGACCTTCGCCAAGGGCATCGGCAACGGCATGTCGATCGGCGGTGTCGTCGCCCGCGCCGACGTCATGAACTGCCTCGACGCCAACTCCATTTCGACGTTCGGCGGCTCCCCGATCACCATGGCGGCGGGCCTCGCCAACCTCTCGTACCTGCTGGAGCACGACCTCCAGGGCAACGCCCGGCGGGTCGGCGGACTCCTCGTCGAGCGGCTGCGCGCCATCGCGGCGAGCGCGCCCGGGGTACGGGAGGTGCGGGGGCGCGGCCTGATGCTCGGCATCGAGCTGGAGAGCCCGGGCCCCGGGCCCGATGCCGCGCAGGTCATCGAGTCCTGCCGCGAACAGGGGCTGTTGATCGGCAAGGGCGGAGGCCACGATTCGAGCGTTCTGCGGATCGCTCCGCCGATGACCTTGACGGTGGCGGAGGCGGAGGAGGGGGCGGCGATTTTGGAGCGGGCGTTGCACGGTTCGGCCTGATCCAGCCCCGCCGGCGATTGAGGCGCGGGGTCCGGGGCGGAGCCCCGAGGCCGTTCGCCGGGTAGCCGTTCCGCAAGAGGGAGCCCCAGTCATGACCACGCACACCCTCTCCGTCCGTCAAATACTCGACCTGGACCGCATCGCCGCAGGACAACCGGAGGTGGTCGCCGGGGCCGAGCACCTCGACCGCCCCGTCCGCTGGGTGCACGTCGCCGAGGCCGCGGACGTGGGGGTGATGCTCAGCGGCGGCGAGATGATCCTCACCACGGGGGTCCTGCTCGCGGCCGACGAGCGGCTTCAGGCCGAGTACATCGACTCCCTGCACCGCGCGGAGGCCGCCGCCCTCGTGCTTGGCCTCGGCCGCGCGTTCCCGTCCTCCCCGGAGGGCATGCGGCGCGCCGCCGAACGGCACGGCCTGCCCATGGTGGTGCTGCACCGCCCCTTCCCCTTCGCCGAGTTGACGGAGGAGGTGCAGTCCCGGCTCGTACGGAGGAAGTTCGCCGCCGTCAGCCTCTCGGAGGGCATCCGTACGGCGCTGACCTCGCTCATCACGTCCGGCGCCCCGCTGCAAGGGCTGCTCGACGAGATCGCCGCGCACAGTGGCTGCCCGGTCGTCCTCGCCAACCTCGCGCACCGCGTCCTCGCCACGGCCGGTGAACACCCCGCCGTGGACGACGTGTTGCGCGACTGGGGCCGCATCGCGCGGCAGCCCGGCGGGATCGACGGGGAGGGCTGGATCCGCGCGGAGCTCGGCGGACGCGGCGAACGCTGGGGCTCCGTCGTGCTGTGCGGGTACCGCGGCGACGGCGCCTCCGGGCGGCTGCTCGCGGACCGTGCGGCGGAGGCCCTCGTCCTGCACCATCTGCTGGCGGGGTCCGGGCCGAGCTGGGAGGAGCAGTCGGCCCGCTGTCTGCTCGCCGATCTGCTCTCGGGCGGCGCTCCGGCCCGGCTACTGCCCCGCGCACGCGCGGCCGGCCTGCCGGTGAACCGCCGCACCTTCCTGCCCCTCGTCGTGCGCGACACGACAGCGGCCCAACTCGACCGGTTGCTGCGTCTGTTGGGGCTCACCGGTCTCGTGGCGGAACTCGCCGAGCGTTCCACGGCCGTCTTGCTCAGCCTCGCCCGCGACCAGGCGCCCGAGGCCCTCGCCGCGCACTTCGCCGACCGGCTGCGGGCGGAGACCGGCGACGCGCGGGCCCTCGTCGCCGCGGGCCCCGCGGGCACCGCCTGGGACGACGTGCCGGAGGCGCTGCGCGAGGCACTGCACGTCGCCGACGCCGCCACCGGCGCGCCGCTCGGACTCCCGCCGGTGGTCCGCATGGGTGACGTACGACTGCGCGGGCTCGTACGGCAGTTGCGGGACGATCCCCGCGTACAGGCCTTCTCCGAAAGGGAGTTGGACGCCATCCTGGCCTCCGAGGACGCCGCCGAGCTCCTCCCGGTCCTGCGCGCCTACCTCACCACCGGCCGCAACAAGTCCCGCACCGCCCAGCTCACCCATATGAGCCGCCCGGCCCTCTACCGCCGCCTGGAGTCCATCGAGAAGCTGCTCGGCGTCGACCTCGACGACTTCGAGCAAGCCGCGTCCGTCCATCTGGCCCTGCTCGCGCACGACGCGCAGTCGGGGCCGTGACACGGTGCAACGCCCGCGGCCCCGCGCGTGACACGCTGCGACTCGGCCGGCGGGCCCCCGCCCCCTACCGTCTGAGCCAGCACCGCCCGAGCCATCGAAGAACCTTGGAGGTCCCGATGAGCCCCGTGATCCGCGCCGCGATCTTCCAGACCGCATGGACCGGCGACAAGGAGTCCATGATCAAGGTGCACGAGCAGGCGGTCCGCGACGCCGCCGCCCAGGGCGCCCAAGTCCTCTGCTTCCAGGAGCTGTTCTACGGCCCCTACTTCTGCCAGGTGCAGGACGCGAAGTTCTACGAGTACGCGGAGTCCGTCCCGGAAGGACCGGTCGTCCAGCGCTTCCAGGCCCTCGCCCGCGAGCACGGCATCGTCCTCGTCCTCCCCGTCTACGAGGAGGAGCAGCCGGGCGTCCTCTACAACACGGCCGCCGTGATCGACGCCGACGGCAGCTATCTCGGCAAGTACCGCAAGACCCACATTCCGCAGGTCAAGGGCTTCTGGGAGAAGTTCTACTTCCGCCCGGGCAACAGCGGCTGGCCGGTCTTCGACACCGCCGTCGGCAAGATCGGCGTCTACATCTGCTACGACCGGCACTTCCCGGAGGGCTGGCGCGCGCTCGGCCTGGAAGGCGCCCAGATCGTCTTCAACCCGTCGGCGACGAGCCGCGGCCTGTCCCGCTACCTGTGGCAGCTGGAGCAGCCGGCGGCGGCCGTCGCCAACGAGTACTTCGTCGGCGCCATCAACCGGGTCGGCGTCGAGGAGTACGGCGACAACGACTTCTACGGGACCTCGTACTTCGCCGACCCCGAGGGCCGGTTCGTGGGCGAGGTCGCCGACGACAAGGCGCCCGAGCTCGTCGTCCGCGATCTCGACATGGCGAAGCTGCGCGAGGTCCGCGACCGCTGGCAGTTCTACCGCGACCGCAACCCGCAGGCGTACGAGCCCCTGACCCGACCCTGACCAGCTGTCCTTGGAGGAGCACATGAGCGCCGTCCGTACGGTCATCCGCGGCGGACTCGTCGTCACCGCCGCCGACGAGATGCACGCTGACGTCCTCATCGAGGACGGCCGTGTCGTGGCCCTCGCGGCCACGGGAAGCGACACCGCCGCGTCCTGGACGGACGCGCGCACCATCGACGCGTCGCAGAAGTACGTCATCCCCGGCGGCGTCGACGGGCACACCCACATGGAGATGCCCTTCGGCGGCACCTACGCCGCCGACACCTTCGAGACCGGCACACGGGCCGCGGCCTGGGGCGGCACCACGACCATCGTGGACTTCGCCATCCAGACGGTCGGCCACTCCCTGCGCGAGGGCCTCGACGCCTGGTACGCCAAGGCGGACGGGCAGTGCGCCATCGACTACGGCTTCCACATGATCGTCTCCGATGTCCACGACGAGACGCTCAAGGAGATGGATCTCCTGGTGGGGGAGGGGGTGACGTCCTTCAAGCAGTTCATGGCGTACCCGGGCGTCTTCTACTCCGACGACGGGCAGATCCTGCGGGCGATGCAGCGGGCCGGTGAGAACGGCGGCCTGATCATGATGCACGCGGAGAACGGCATCGCGATCGACGTCCTGGTCGAGCAGGCGCTCGCCCGCGGCGAGACCGACCCCCGCTACCACGGCGAGGTCCGCAAGTCCCTCCTGGAGTCGGAGGCGACGCACCGCGCGATCAAGCTGGCGCAGGTGGCGGGGGCGCCGCTGTACGTGGTGCACGTGTCGGCGCAGGAGGCGTTGGGGGAGATCGCGCGGGCCCGCGACGAGGGACTGCCGGTCTTCGGTGAGACCTGTCCGCAGTACCTGTTCCTGTCGACGGACAACCTGGCGGAGCCGGACTTCGAGGGCGCGAAGTACGTGTGCAGCACACCGCTCCGCCCGAAGGAGCACCAGGCGGCCCTGTGGCGTGGCCTGCGCACGAACGACCTCCAGGTCGTCTCCACCGACCACTGCCCGTTCTGCTTCAGCGGGCAGAAGGAGCTGGGCCGCGGCGACTTCTCGAAGATCCCGAACGGGATGCCGGGCGTCGAGAACCGTATGGACCTGCTCCACCAGGCCGTGGTGGACGGACACATCACCCGCCGCCGCTGGATCGAGATCGCCTGCGCCTCCCCGGCCCGGATGTTCGGCCTGTACCCGAAGAAGGGCACGATCGCGCCGGGCGCGGACGCGGACATCGTGATCTACGACCCGGCCGTCGAGCAGACGATCTCGGCGGAGACGCATCACATGAACGTCGACTACTCGGCGTACGAGGGCAAGCGCCTCACAGGTCGGGTGGAGACGGTGCTGTCGCGGGGCGAACCGGTGGTCAGCGAGCGGGTGTTCACGGGGCGTGCGGGGCACGGTGTGTACATGCCGCGGGGGACCTGCCAGTACCTGGCCTGACAGGGGGCGGCGTCACGTGAGGCGGACGCCGTGCCGTGCCAGATAGGCGACCGGGTTCACGTCCGAGCCGTACCCGCGGCGTGCACGGATCTCGAGGTGGAGGTGTGGGCCGGTGGCGCGTCCTGTGCTGCCGCTGTCCGCGATGCGCATGCCAGGGGTGACCCGGGCCCCCGGGCGGGTTCGGATGTGGCTGAGGTGTCCATAGACGGCGTAGTGACCGTCCGACATCCGGATGGTCACCGCCTTGCCGTAGTCGCCCGACCGCTTGGCCAGCACCACGGTGCCCGCGCGGACGGCGAAGACCGGCGTCCCCTCGGGAACCGCGAGGTCGATCCCCGTGTGGTGCCCCGCCTGCCAGTTGCCGCGCACTCCGTAGCGGGCGGAGACGCGGTAGCGCCGATGGAGGGGCATGGCGGCCGGCCGGGGCGGCCCCATGGGAACAGGGGAGTGGGCGGCGGCGTCGGGCGCCAGACACGTGGTGAGCGCACCGCCGATCAGGGCCGTGGACAGGCCGAGGACGCGACGCCGTGTGGAGTCCGCGGCCGGTGTGCTGTGCTCGTGAGAAGCCATGACCGACAGATCACCCTCGTTGGGGACCACCCGCATCTCCGCGGGAACCATACAGGTGAGCGGGTGCCGCTAACGGGCGATGCGCTCCGTTCGTGTGTGGCGGTACGCGTGCCGGTAGTCGGAGGTCTCCGGGTCCACGGTGTACGCGTCGGTGACCACGCGGTCGGCGTCGATCGAGAGCATCATGAAGCCGAGGGTGTCGTAGGCCGCCCAGAACTCCGTGTTGTCGGCCTGGTTGCCCTTCCCGCCGGTCTTCGCGGCCGCGCCGCAGACGATCTGCTGGGTGCCGTGGTGGTCGGCGCCGGTGTCCAGGATCTGGAGCGTGTGGTCGTGGCCGGAGAGGATGAACTCGGCCTTGCCGCAGACCACTTCCTCGTACAGCTCCTTGACGTGCTTCCCGCTCATGTAGTCGCCGCAGGTGACACCCTCGTACGCGCCCGCGTTGCCGTGCGCGCCGTTGTTGCGCAGCGGGTGGTGGGCGAAGACGAACTTCCAGCGGGCGCGGGAGGCGGCGAGTGCGTCGGCCAGCCAGGCGCGCTGCTTGTGGGCGAAGGGGCCGTCCCAGTGGTACTCGGGGTCGGTCTGAAGGACATACGAGGAGAGTGGCGTCGTGTCGATGGCGAAGAACTCGGCGACGGGGGCCTGTTGGGGGACGGCCACGCGGTAGTGGCGGTCGGGCATGTTCCAGCGGGCCGAGTGCCGGTGGTAGGCGATCTCGTGGTCGCCGCGGGACGGGCGGCCACCGCTGCCGGGGATGACGCCGCTGGTGTCGTGGTTGCCGAGCACCATCAGCCAGGGGACGTCGATGCCCTTGTTGGGCTCCTCGAACTTGGTGGTGAACTCGTCGTCCAGGTCGTCCTCGGGGCCGTTCTCGTAGATGTTGTCGCCGAGCCCGATCGCGAGGTCGACACCGCGCTGCGCGCACAGCTTGCGCGCGGCGGCCGCGACGGCGAACTGGTCGCGCGTGCCGGTGCCGGCGTCGCCCGTGATCAGCACGTTCAGCTCGGCCTTGTCCGGCATCGGGAGCTTGGCCACGCCGTTCTCGGCCGCCAGCGCCTGCCGGCCGAACGCGCCAAGGGCGACGGCGGTGCCGACGCCGCCGACCCCCGCGAGCATCGCGCGCCTGCTGATTGCCTGCGACTGCATCCTGTGTCTCCGTCTCCGGGGTCCGGACGGGCTGGGGAGGTGCAGTGAATCCCGGCGGCACCGCGAGAACCAGGTTACTCGCCGGTTACTTACGTCACACTCGCTGGTTACCGGATGGTAAGTCCGCATAAGCTCCTGCGAGTTTTGCCTGCTGTCCGACAGAGAGGACCCCCGTCCGGATGAGCGCCGTACGCAGACGCCGCAGGACACTGCTTCCGCTGGCCCTGGCCTTCGTCACCGCCGCCCTGGGAACCGCGGGCTCCGCGGCCGCCGCCCAGGGTGCCGCCCCCGCCGAGGAGTCCGGTCATCAGCGCCCCACCTGGGCCATCGCCCACCGGGTCCTCACCACTCAGGGGGTGACCGCGGCTCTCCGGGACGGCGCCAACGCGCTGGAGATCGACGCCACGGCCTGGAAGGAAGGCTGGTGGGCGGATCACGACGGCACGCTCACCAGCTACGGCGACACGATGGCCGCCATGTTCGACCAGGTCGCGAAGGAGCACCGGACGGGGCGTCAAGTGTCGTTCGTCTGGCTGGACATGAAGAACCCCGACTGGTGCGGGAGCAGCGACCCTGACAGGAAGCAGTGCTCCGCGGCCGCCCTGCGGGACCTGGCCCGCGCCAAGCTGGAGAGCCAGGGCATCCGGGTGCTCTACGGCTTCTACGGGACCGAGGGCGGCAGCGGCTGGAAGGACGTGACGGGCGGCCTGAACAGCAAGGAAGGCGTCGCCTACAGCGGCACCTACGCGGACGTCCGGGACGGCTACGCCGAGCACGGGGCGGCCATCGCGCGGAACCGGCGGGTGATGGACGACGGCCTGTTCGACATGGCGCTCAAGTTCGGCGGCATCCGCGAGGAGTTGCAGGCCGGCGGCCGGGCCCGGGACCGCGGAGAGCTCGCCGGCACGGTCGGCTGGACCGTGGGCACCGGCGACCGGGAGCGCACCGAAACCCTGCTCTCCGACTCGGCCGACGGCGCCGCCGTGGACTCCCTGATCTACGGCAACCGGATGTCCTGCTACCCCGACGGCGTCAGCGGCCCGAAGGGCTGCGGAACGAACGACAGCGGCGCGCGGGAGGCCCTCTCGTACATCCAGGACTACGTCAAGGCCCACCCGGACACCCGCCGGATGGCCACCAGCCAGGACGTCCCCTTCGGCAGCTGAGAGGGCAACCGCCGTCAGGGCTTCGTCAGTGTCACCTGGTCGGGCCGCGCCGAAGGGCCGGCTTCGGACGAGGCGATCACGTCGGAGCGGCGGGCGCCGCGGTCCATGAAGCCGCCCGCGAAGGCCAGGGCGAGGCCTGCGACGGCGAGCGCCGCGCCCACCAGGTTGGGGGAGGTCCAGCCCCAGCCCGCGGAGATGGCCAGGCCGCCGAGCCAGGCGCCGCCCGCGTTGGCGAGGTTGAAGGCGGAGTGGTTGGAGGCGGCCGCCATGGTCGGCGCCGCCTCCGCCTTGGCCATCAGGAGCATCTGCACGGGCGTCGTGATGAGGGAGCCGAGGGCGCCGACGAGGGTGATGACGATGAGCGCCGGCACCGTGCTGTGGACCGCGAAGTAGAACGCCACGAGCGCCGCGGCGAGCAGCGCGAGGCCCCCGTACAGGGTGGGCCGCAGGGCGCGGTCGGTCAGCGGGCCCGCGATCAGCGTGCCCAGCGTCATGCCGACGCCGTACAGCGCGAGCACCAGGGTGGTCGAGGAGTCGGAGATGCCCGTGACGTTCGTCAGCATCGGCACCAGGTAGCTGTAGACGGCGAAGAAGCCGCCGAACCCGACCACGGCCGTGGCGAGGCCGATGACCACCTGCCGGTTGCCCATCGCGCGCAGCTCGTGCCGGATCCCGGTCTGCCCGCTCCGCGGCTGGTGCGGCACGAAGAGGGCGAGCGCCGCGAGGGCGACACCGCCGATGACGGCGACCGCCCAGTAGGCGGAGCGCCAGCCCAGGTGCTGGCCGAGAGCCGTGCTCGCCGGGACGCCGACGATGTTCGCGACGGTGAGGCCGAGGAACATCTTCGAGACGGCGCGCGCGGCCCGGTCGGGCGTGACGAGCCGGGACGCGACGACGGCGCCCACACCGAACAGCGCGCCGTGCGGCAGTCCCGCGAGGAAGCGCGCGGCGAAGAGCAGGCCGAAGTTCGGGGCGAGCGCGGACGCGACGTTGCCGACCACGAAGAGGCCGGACAGGAGCAGCAGCAGCCGCTTGTGCGGGATGCGCGCGCCGATGCCCGTCAGGACGGGGGCGCCGACGACGACACCGAGCGCGTACGCGGAGACGAGATTGCCGGCGTGCGGCACCGACACGTCGATGCCGTCGGCGATCTGGGGCAGCAGCCCCATCGTGGCGAACTCGGTGGTGCCGATGCCGAACGCGACAACAGCCAGGGCCAGCAGGGCCAGCGGCATGGTGCAGGAAGCCTTTCGAAGAACGGGGAGGCCGGTCCCAGGGACAGGGATCGGCCGACAACCCGTGCAGCAGCGGGACGGACCCGCGCATTCCGCGTTCGCCCCGTGCGCCCCCGTGACCTCCGTCACCCCGCGCCCCGCCTCCGGGCGCCGTCGGTCTTGATCCTCGAGGGTGGGCGTACGAAGGTGGGGCGGTGGGCACGTCGGGGACACGGCCCCGTCGTGCGCCGAGGCCCGGGGAGGACCAGCATGCGGCGCGACCACTGGACCCGACAGATCCGGCGGCTCGATCCCGAGAAGGACTTCCAGGAGATCTACCGGATCAGCGCCACCTACGAGTTCCCCTGGGACACCATGCAGGCCCTCGGGTTCGCCCTCTACCGCACGTACGCCGTGCCGAGCATCGGCCAACTCCTCGGCCGCACCGGCGAGTTCACCCGGCGCACCCAGAAGCGGTACGACGACACCGCGCTCATCCTCGACGCCGTCGGCGAGCACGGCATGGACACGGAGGAGGGGCGCGAGGCGATCCGCCGGATGAACCAGATGCACCGCGCCTACGACATCCCGAACGACGACTTCCGCTACGTCCTGTCGACCTTCGTCGTCGTCCCCAAGCGCTGGATGGACGACTACGCGTGGCGCCCGTACTCGCCGCACGAGATCCGGGCGACCACGAACTACTACCGGGCGCTCGGCCGGCGCATGAACATCCAGGACATCCCCGAGACGTACGAGGACTTCGAGCGCCTCATGGACGACTACGAGCGGCGCCACTTCGGGTACGACGCGGGCGGCCACGCCGTGTCGGAGGCGACCCTCGACCTGATGGCCTCCTGGTACCCGGGGCCGCTCGGCGCCGCGGCGCGCCGGGCGTCGCTGTGCCTGATGGACGCGCCGCTGCGGGCCGCGTTCGGCTACCCGGACCCGAACGCGGCCGTCGAACGAGTGGTGCGCGGCGGCCTCCGGCTGCGCGGCCGGTTCGTCCGCCTCCTCCCGGCCAGGCGCACCCCGCTCCTCGGCCGGCAGAGCCCCAACATCCGCAGCTACCCGGAGGGTTACCGCATCGGCGAGCTCGGCACCTTCCCCGGGAGGGAGAGCGAGCGGACCGCCGGCTGACGGTTCCTGTACGTCGACCCGCCCCTTACCCGCACGGGCGACGGATGCTGGACGCGCGTAGAGCTCATCCGGCGGGCCTCTTGCCAAGCCTCCCCGGGAAGTCCACGATTGTGCCCTTCAATGGCGGCTCGGCACCCGGCACTCGGCACACGACACGAGGGGCTCCCCATGGATTTCGGACTCGTCCTCCAGACCGACCCGCCCGCCTCCGCGGTCGTGGACCTCATGAAACGCGCGGAGGCCTCCGGCTTCACGTATGGCTGGACGTTCGACTCGGCCGTGCTGTGGCAGGAACCGTTCGTCATCTACAGCCGGATCCTCGCGGAGACCGAGCGGCTGACGGTCGGTCCGATGGTCACCAATCCCGGCACCCGCACCTGGGAAGTCACCGCCTCGACCTTCGCGACGCTCAACGACATGTACGGCAACCGCACGGTGTGCGGCATCGGGCGCGGCGACTCCGCGATGCGGGTGGCCGGGCGCAAGCCGAACACGCTGGCCCGGATCAGCGACGCGATGAAGGTGATCCGCGCGCTGGCCCGCGGCGAGGAGGCCGACCTGGGCGGCGGCTCCGTCGTCCGCTTCCCCTGGGTGCGCGAGGGCGCCGAACTCCCCGTCTGGATGGCGGCGTACGGGCCCAAGGCGCTCAAGATGGCCGGCGAGGAGGCCGACGGGTTCATCCTCCAGCTCGCCGACCCGTTCCTCACCGAGTGGATGATCAAGGCGGTGCGGGACGCGGCGCGGGCGGCGGGCCGCGATCCCTCCGCGGTCAAGATCTGCGTCGCCGCGCCCGCCTACGTCACGGCCGACGACTCGCCCGAGGCGCTGGCCCACGCGCGCGAGCAGTGCCGCTGGTTCGGCGGCATGGTCGGCAACCACGTCGCCGACCTCGTGGCCAAGTACGGCGCGCACTCCGGCATGGTCCCGGACGCCCTGACGGACTACATCAAGGCGCGCGAGGGCTACGACTACGCGCACCACGGCCGCTCCGGGAACCCGGACACGGCGTTCGTGCCCGACGAGATCGTGGACCGCTTCTGCCTGCTCGGCCCGCCCGCCGCGCACCTCGAAAGGCTGGGCGCGCTGCGGGAGTTGGGCGTCGACCAGTTCGCCGTGTACGCGATGCACGACGCGAAGGAGGCGGTGATCGAGGCGTACGGCAGGGACGTGATCCCCGCGCTGCACGCCTGACGCGACCGCACTCGATCGACCACGGAGCAACACCCGTACCAGGCAAGGCAGTTGACGACACAGCACCCCGCACGGCCGCTGTCCCCGTCTCCCTGAAGCAGAACGGACTGCCCCATGACCGACACCGCCCCGAGAGCCCCCCGGCACGAGGTGGAGCTCGCCGCCGACGCCTATCCGGCGGGCAGCCGCTACGCCAATGAGGACCTGCGCCCCGTTCCGCTCGCCGACCGCCGCTGGACCACGTACAACTTCGTGGCCCTGTGGATCGGGATGGCGCACTGCATCCCGTCGTGGACGCTCGCGTCCGGGCTCGTCGCCCTGGGCATGGACTGGAAGCAGGCGGTCCTCACCATCGCCCTGGCGAACGTCATCGTCCTGCTCCCGATGCTGCTCACCGGGCACGCGGGGCCCAAGTACGGCATCCCCTTCCCGGTCCTCGCGCGGGCCGGCTTCGGCGTCCGCGGCGCCAATCTGCCCGCGATGGTGCGGGCCGCGGTCGCCTGCTGCTGGTTCGGCATCCAGACGTGGATCGGCGGCCAGGGCATCTTCGTGCTCCTCGGGAAGATCTTCGGAGGGTGGACGGGGGCGGCCGAGGTCGGCGGCTACCCGTGGACGCTCTGGCTCTGCTTCTTCGTCTTCTGGGTGCTCGAACTCGCCATCATCTACCGGGGGATGGAGACGCTGCGCCGCTTCGAGAACTGGGCGGCGCCGTTCGTGCTCGTCGGCGCGGTGGTGCTGCTGATCTGGATCGCGAACAAGGCGGGCGGCTTCGGTCCGCTGCTGCACGAGCCGTCGAAGGTCGGCTGGGGTCCGGACTTCTGGAAGGTCTTCTTCCCCGGCCTGATGGGCATGATCGGCTTCTGGTCCACGCTGTCGCTGAACATCCCGGACTTCACCCGCTTCGGCAAGGGACAGCGCGCGCAGGTCTGGGGGCAGACCCTCGGACTGCCGACGACCATGACGCTCTTCGCGCTGATGTCGGTCCTGGTGACGGCCGGTTCGGAGAAGGTGTACGGGGTACCGATCTGGGACCCGGTGGCGCTGGCGGGGAAGACGGACAACGTGTTCGGTCTGCTCTTCGCGCTGATCACGGTGTTCGTGGCGACGATCTCCGTCAATGTCGCGGCGAACGTGGTCTCGCCCGCGTACGACCTGGCGAACCTGGCCCCGAAGCTGATCAGTTTCCGCACGGGCGCGATCATCACGGGTGTGGTGGGCGTCCTCGTCATGCCGTGGAAGCTCACCTCGACGCCCGAGCTGTACATCTTCACGTGGCTCGGCGTCGTCGGCGGGCTGCTCGGCACGGTCGCGGGCATCCTGATCGCCGACTACTGGATCGTACGGCGCACGGTGCTGCACCTCGCCGACCTGTATGTACGCGAGGGGCGTTACTGGTACCGCGGCGGCTGGAACTGGCGCGCCGTTCTCGCCTTCGCGGTCGGCGGCGTCCTGGCCGTGGGCGGCTCGTACTCGACGCTGAACGCGAAGGGCGAGAAGGCGGGCCCGTTCCCCGTGGACGGCCTGATCCCCGTCCTCAAACCGCTGGCCGACTACGGCTGGGCGGTGGGGCTCGCGGCGTCACTCGTCCTCTACACGGTGCTCATGCTGGGGGAGCGGAGGTCTCAGTAGGCGACGGGCCACCCCGAGCTCCAGTCGAGCAGGTTGACGCCGAGCTTCGGGGTGCCGTTGTCCTGGCCGTCGTAGTAGTGGTAGACGATCAGGTCCCCGTCCACGTCGTTCATGATCGACTGGCCGCCGGGTCCGATGTAGCGGCCGTGCGACTCCAGGACGGGGGTGCCGCCGTTGTTCGTCATGGCGACGCCGTTCTTGTCGTAGTACGGCCCGGTGACACGGGTGGCGCGGCCGACCTTGACCTTGTACGTGGAGCCGGTGCCGGCGCAGCAGGTGTCGTACGAGGCGAACAGGTAGTAGTAGCCGCCGTGTTCGACGACGTACGGCGCCTCGACGGCCTTGGTGCCGGTGGGGCGCGCGGCCAGTGAGTAGCGCTTGGTGTTCGTGGCGAGCTGCTTGCCGGTCGACGGGTTGATCTGGATCATCTTGATGCCGGACCACCAACTCCCGAACGAGAGCCACCACGTGCCGTCGCCGTCGACGAACAGGTTCGGGTCGATCGCGTTGTAGTCGCTGGACGTGGTGGAGGTGTAGACGGTGCCGTGGTCCGTCCACGAGCCCGGCTCGCCGGTCGTCGAAGTGGCCAGGCCGATCGCGGAGTTGTTGGAGCCGAAGGTCGAAACGGCGTAGTACATCAGGTGCTTGCCGCCGTGGTACGAGATGTCGGGCGCCCAGGCCTCGGTCGCGTACGAGGACCACCACGAGGGCTTGGTGGTGAAGGCGTCGCGGCCCGCGGTGAAGGCGGTGCGGTCGGTCGACGAGCGTTCGGCGAGGCCGCCGCCCCTCGCGTAGAGCAGGTACTTGCCCGACGAGGTGCGGATCATCGTGGGGTCGTGGACGACGGTGGCGCCGGTGACGGTGCCCGGGTTCGGGTAGGCCGAGGCCGTCGAGGGGATCAGGGCCAGCAGGGCGGCGGCGGGGAGGGCGAGTAACGCGGTTCTTCGTGAAGCGCGCGGCATGGGGGGCTCCTTCGCGTCGAATGGGGCAAGCGCGTCCGATATCTCGGACGGTGGTCGTGTGTCCGGACGGGAACGTAGGGTCGAAGGCCTTGCGCGTCAATGAATCGCGCACCCTTCCCCCGATTTGCTTTTTGTGACCCGTCTCCCATTGACGGATCCACCTCCCATCAGGTTTGGTATACCAAACTGGAGATGCGGGCGCTGTGCGCACTGTGTGCGCTCGGCCCCCAAATGTCCGAATCGGGCGGCCGGTTGGCCCGTGAGGAATCGGTGTTTTCTTCGCGTACACCTCTTGATTACCGCAAAACCGGCCCGTAGCGTCTTCCCGCCAAGAGGAAACCAGATTCCTCATCGCGGAAATTGTGGACTTCCCCCAGGAGCGCGTCATGACTGCCGTGCACGAACAGACCCCCACCGCCGGTGTCGACGGGCCCGCCCGCACCAGTCCGGGTCTCTACAGTCCCGATCTGGCCCCCACCAAGAAGGAGGGGCGCCGCTGGGGCGCGTACAACGTCTTCACGCTGTGGGGCAACGACGTGCACAGCCTCGGCAACTACGCCTTCGCCGTGGGCCTGTTCGCGCTCGGGCTCAGCGTCTGGCAGATCCTGATCGCCTTCGCCGTCGCCTCGTTGCTGCTCTTCGGGCTGCTCACGCTCTCCGGCTACATGGGGCAGAAGACGGGCGTGCCGTTCCCCGTGATGAGCCGGATCGCCTTCGGCATCCGCGGGGCGCAGATCCCCGCCGCGGTGCGCGGGGCCGTCGCCATCGCCTGGTTCGGCATCCAGACCTATCTCGCCGCCGTCGTGCTCGGCGCCGTGATCAAGAAGCTGGCGCCCGGCGCCGCCTCGCTCGACCACAACTCGATCCTGGGCCTTTCCACCCTCGGCTGGATCACCTTCCTGATCCTCTGGGTCGTCCAGGTCGTGATCGTCAGCTACGGCATGGAGCTGATCCGCAAGTACATGGCGTTCGCCGCGCCGACCATCCTCATCACGATGTGCGCGCTCGCCGCCTGGATCTTCATCAAGGCGGACATGTCCATCGCGGTCTCCACCGGCTCCGCGCCCACCGGGTTCGACGCCTGGCGGCAGATCTTCGAGTCCGCCGCGCTGTGGGTGGTCATCTACGGCACGTTCGTCCTGAACTTCTGCGACTTCACCCGCTCCGCGAAGAGCCGGCGCGCCATCGTGGCGGGCAACCTGGTCGGCATCCCGCTCAACATGCTCTTCTTCGCCGGCATCGTCGTCGTGCTCTCCGGCGGGCAGTTCGCGATCAACGGGAAGGTCATCGCGGGCCCCGAGGACATCGTCGCGACCATCCCGAGCACCCCGCTGATGGTCCTCGCCTCGCTCGCCTTCATCGTCCTGACCATCGCGGTCAATCTGCTCGCGAACTTCGTCGCGCCCGTCTACACGCTGGTCAACCTGTTCCCGCGCAAGCTCGACTTCCGCAAGGCCGGCGTCGTCAGCGCCGTCATCGGCCTCGTCATCCTGCCGTGGAACCTCTACAACAGCCCGACCGTCGTGAACTACTTCCTCGGCGGGCTCGGCGCCCTGCTCGGCCCGGCCTTCGGTGTCGTCATGGCCGACTACTGGCTCGTCCGCAAGACCCGGGTCAACGTCCCGGACCTCTACACCGACGCCGCCGACGGCGACTACCACTACCGCTCCGGGTTCCACCTGCGGGCCGTCGCCGCGTTCGCCCCGTCCGCCGCCGTCGCGGTCGTGATCGCCCTCGTGCCCGCGTTCACGTCGCTCTCCGGCTTCTCCTGGTTCATCGGCGCCGGCCTCGCCGCGCTGCTCTACGTTGTCCTCGCGGACCGCAGCCGTATCGCGAACGACAAGGACGGCGAGGAGATCGCGGTCCCGGCCGCCTGACCCCCGCTCCCGCACCACCACGAAGCACAACAAGAAGAAAGCTGTAGCCCGCCATGCGCATTCTCGTCTGCAACGTCAACACCACCGAGGGCATGACCGAGAGCATCGGCGCGCAGGCCAGGGCCGTGGCCTCGCCGGGCACCGAGATCGTGCCCCTCACCCCGGCGTTCGGCCCCGACTCCTGCGAGGGCAACTACGAGAGCTACCTGGCCGCGATCGCCGTCATGGAGACGGTCCGCGCCTACCCGGAGCCCTTCGACGCCGTCGTGCAGGCGGGCTACGGCGAGCACGGCCGCGAGGGGCTCCAGGAACTCCTCGACGTACCGGTCGTCGACATCACCGAGGCCGCGGCGAGCACCGCGATGTACCTCGGCCACAAGTACTCGGTGGTCACCACGCTCGACCGGGCCGTGCCGCTCATCGAGGACCGCCTCAAGCTGGCCGGGCTCACCGACCGGCTGGCCTCGGTGCGCGCCAGCGGCCTCGCCGTGCTGGACCTGGAGCGCGATCCGGACGCCGCCGTCAAGGCCATCGTCGAGCAGTCCGCGCGGGCCGTCGAGGAGGACCGGGCCGAGGTGATCTGCCTGGGCTGCGGCGGCATGGCGGGCCTCGTCGACGAGGTCAAGGCGCGCACGGGCGTGCCCGTCGTCGACGGCGTCGCCGCGGCCGTGACCGTGGCGGAGTCGCTGGTCCGGATGGGCCTGAGCACGTCGAAGGTGCGCACGTACGCACCGCCGCGCCCCAAGACGTTCAAGAACTGGCCGCCGCGCCAGGGCTGAGTCAGGAGCCCTTGCCGGTGCCGAGCGAGGCCGCCGCGTCCCCGGCGGCCTTGCGGGCGCCTCTGATCACGGTGTCGTTCGACGGGGCGCCCTTCGACTCGAAGTCGCTGCCGTTGTAGGTGACCGTCAACAGCATGTTCCCCGTGCGGACCGTCACGACGGACTCGCGGGTGTCCTGCTTGTCCTTCGTCGTGAGCGAGCTCGTCACGCGCGCCTCGTCCCCGAGGCCCTTGAGCGGACTGGCCCGCTTCTCGCCGTCCCCGGCCGCGAACGCCTTCTTCGCCAGGTCGTCGGAGTCCTTCACCTCGAAGGAGACGTCGAGCCAGCGGTAGTCGTACCCCTTCAGGGCGCTCCACGAGCAGCCGCGGCGGACCGACTCGTCGGTGGCCGACAGCTCCTTGCCCGCCGTCTTGGCGTCGGGCACGAGGGACGTGATCGTCGAGGCGGGCAGCGCCTCACAGGGGGCAGGGGGCTTGGGATAGGTCTTCGAGGCCACGGTCTCGCCGGGTTCGTCGGGAGCCGAGGAGGACTGCGGAGCCGATTCGGAGCGGTCCTTGCTCGCGGACTGCTCCGCCATGGGGCCCGAGTAGGCCCAGCCCGCGCAGGCGAGCACGGCGACGGGCAGCAGGCGTGCGGCCAGGGTGACCGGGAGCGGGAGAGAACGCACCGCGTACGTCCCTTACGTCAGGGTGGGCGGGGGACGCCAGTCTCACATGAGTTGCTGTGTGCGGAAACCGCCACTTCCGTCACTGTGACATCACGCTGGGGCGTCGCCGCGGTGGGTCCGCGGGTTCGCGGGGGCGGACCGGTAGGATCCGCAAACGTTGTTGGAGGCTGCGGGCACCGGGCCCGCCGAGGTGGTTGGGGGTCGGCGTGGTAGCTGGTCGTGTGGTGCGCTTCGACGGAGCGCGTGGTTATGGGTTCATCGCGCCGGACGACGGCGGCGAGGACGTCTTCCTGCATGTGAACGACCTCCTGATCCCCGAGTCGTACATCCGCACGGGCCTCAAGGTGTCCTTCGACATCGAGGACGGCGACCGCGGGCCCAAGGCCTCGTCGGTGCAGCTCGCCGAGGGGGCCTCCGCCCCCACGTCCGGACGGCACGCGGCCGACGGCGACGACGTGCTCTGCGATGTGCTGCGCGTCGACGAGTTCACCAACGAGGTCACGGAGCTGCTGCTGCGCTCGGCGCCCTCCCTGACGGGGGAACAGATCCTGGCCATCCGCCGGGAGTTGGTGCAGAGCGGCCGCAAGCACGGCTGGGTGGACAGCTGATCACCACGGTTTTTCCGACACCTCGGCGGTGAGCACCGCCACCCCCGCGTCGACCAGGTCGGCCGCGAGCAGGTGCGGCTCGCCGGGGTCGGCTCCGGCCTGGCGCACCCGCTCCCGCTGGGCGAGCGTGTGCAGCAGCAGACCGATGAAGAAGTCCCACCGGTTCTCCCGTACGCGGTCCGGGAGTTCGGGCATGCAGCGCGTGATCCGGGAGTGCAGCAGGAGCAGGCCGCGCGTCCACGGGTGCGCCCGCAGATCGGTCGGCGCGATGCCCTCGACGTACATGGCGTTGACGACGAACCGCAGGAACCAGCTGGGCTGCTCCGGGTCCTCCAGGCGCTCGACCATCGGACGCACCAACACGCCGGTGAGCGCCCGCAGTTCCATGCCCCGGCCCTGCTCGTCGACCGCTTCGAGCAGCTCCAGCTGGCGCGCCGTGGTGACCGTGAGCCGGTCCTCGTAGATCGCGTCGATCAGGCCCCGCTTCGTGCCGAAGTGGTAGGCGACCGCGGACGTGTTGCGCTGGTCGGCGGCCGCGGCGATCTCCCGGAGTGACGTGGCGTGGATGCCCTGTTCGGCGAAGAGCCGCTCCGCCACGTCGATGAGGCGGCGTCGTGTTCCGATCGGGTTCGCGGGGGCCATGGCGAGGAGTGTCGCGTGTCTTGCTTGTTTAACGCAAGCGCGTTAAGACGTCGGTGTGACCGACACGTCGCGACTCGAAGGCCGCAGCACCGCCGCGTACGTCCTGCGGCTGGTCCCGCTGATCCTGCTCACCGAGGTCGTCGCGCTCGAACTCTCGCTGGTCTACCCGGCGTTGCGGCAGATGGCGGCCGAGTTCCGCACCCCGTCGATCGGCTGGACGCTCACCGTCGTCAGCCTTGTCGGGGTGGTGGCGCAGCCGCTGCTCGGCAAGGTCGCGGACGGGCACGGCAAGAAGCGGGTGATCGTGTGCGCGGCGGGCGCCTTCGCGGCCGGCTCGCTGGTGTGCGCCCTCGCGCCGAGCTTCCCCGTGTTCCTCGCGGGCCGGGGCGTGCAGGGTGTCGCCATGGTGATCGCCCCGGCCGCGTACGGGCTGATCCGTGATGTGTTCCCGGTGCGCATCGTGCCGGTGGCGATGGGCGCGATCACCACCGGCATCGGGTTCAGCGTCATCGTGGGTCCCGTCGTCGGCGGGGCGCTGACACAGGCCTTCGGCTTCCGGGCGATCTTCTGGTTCTGCCTGCTGTACGCGGTGGTGCTCACGCCGCTCGTCGTCGCCACGTTCCCGGAGTCGGGGGTGCGGCTCCGGCGGCGCGTGGACGTCGCCGGGGGACTGCTCTTCGGGTGCGGCGCCGCGGGGGTGCTGCTCGCGGTGGGGCAGGGCGGCCGGTGGGGGTGGGGCTCGGGGCGGCTGCTCGCGGTGGCCGTCGGCGCGTGCGTGCTGCTCGCCCTGTTCGTGGTGTGCGAGCTGCGCGCCGCGCACCCGCTGATCGACCTGCGGCTGCTCGCCGGGCCCGCGCTGCGCTGGACGCTGCTCGCCGCGTTCGGCGGATCCGTGGCGATCGGCGGGCAGGCGCTCGCGCTGCCGCAGCTCGTGCAGACACCGAAGGACACCGGGTTCGGGCTCGGGATGGCGCCGCTCGGCGTCGCCGTCTTCCTTGTCCCGCAAGGGCTGTTGAGCGCGGTGGGCGGTCCGCTCGGCGGGCTGCTCGCGCGGCGGCACGCGCCGCGCACCGGACTCGTGGTCGCGCTCGGCTGCCTCGCCACGGGCGCGGTCCTCCTGTCGGTGCTGCACACCCAGGTGTGGCACATCCTGCTCGCGGCCGTGTTCGCGGGCGTCGGCTTCGGCTTCTTCTTCGTGTCCGTGTCGAACCTGGTCGTCGAGGCCGTGCCCGCGACACACACCGGAGTCGGCGCCGGAATGATGGGCGTCGCCAACAACCTCGGCAACGCCACGGGCGTCACGGTACTCGGCGCCGTCCTCGCCCAGCACGTCCTCGACGGACCGGCGGCGGGCGACGGGATCCTCTACGCCGAGTCGGGCTATGTGTCCGCGTTCCTGGTGGCGGCGGCCTTCGCCGTCATGGCCCTGCTCGTCGCCGTCCTCATGCGGCACGGGCGGACTCCGGCGACCGGTGGCGTCGGGGCGGCCCCGCGCGAGAGCAACTCCCTGGCGAACAAGGAAGGTTGACATGCAGCGACCTCATCGGCCCAATATCCTCCTCGTCGTCTCCGACCAGGAGCGCCAGCGCGACTGGCTGCCGGCCACGGTCGAACTCCCGTGGCGCGAGCGGCTGCTGACCGAAGGCCTGGAGTTCACCAACTATTGGACGCACTCCTCGCCCTGCTCGCCGTCGCGGGCCACGATGATGACGGGCCAGTACGTCACCCAGCACCAGGTCGCCGAGAACGTCATCTTCCCCTGGCAGCCCGAGCTCGATCCCGCCGTCACCACCATCGGCGGCGCGCTGCGGGGGGCCGGCTACCGGTCCTCGTACATCGGCAAGTGGCACCTGTCCCGCTCGGCGCGGCCCGACATGGAGGCGTACGGCTACGGGGACTGGGACGGCAACGACCACCACTTCATGGGGCTCGCGGGCACCGGAGTGCACTTCGACCCGGTCATCGCGGACAACGCGGCGCACTGGCTGCGGCGCAACGCCGACGCCCCCGACCCCTGGTTCCTGACCGTCGCGCTCGTCAATCCGCACGACGTGATGTGGTACCCGATCGACCAGCCCGAGTACCAGCGCACGCACCCCCGCACGATGGAGTTCATCCGCCAGTTCCTCGACGGCGACTGGGGCGGCGGGCAGGCGATCCCGCCGTACGAGCGGCCCTACGACGAGGTGTTCAGCGAGCTGCCCGCGAACTTCGACGACGATCTGCACACCAAGCCGGACACCCAGCGGCAGTGGCGCCACGACCAGCAGCACAGCCTCTACGGCCGCATCGACCCCGCCGACAAGGGCGCGTGGCTGCGCCAGCTCGACTACTACGCCCAGTTGCACCGCCTCGCCGACGAGTCCCTGGGCAAGGTGCTCGGTGCCCTGGAGGAGTCCGGTGGCTGGGAGGACACGGTCGTGATCTTCACGTCCGACCACGGTGACATGTGCGGCGGCCACGGCCTGCGCTCCAAGGGGCCCTTCGTCTACGACGAGATCATGCGTGTGCCGTGCTACGTGAAGGCGCCGGGGGTCACCCGCCCCGGGACGGTCAGCGACTCCCTCGCCTCGCACGTCGACCTCGCCTCGACGGTCTGCGCGCTCGCGGGGGTGCCCGCGCCCGACTCGTTCCGCGGGGTGGACCTCACGCCCGTGTTCCGGGACCCGGCCGCCTCGGTGCGCGACTACGTCCTGTTCGCGCACGAGGCGACGCACACCCGCCGGATCCAGCGGACGCGGTACGCCGTGCGCGGCATGTTCGACGGCCGGTTCAAGTACGCCCGCTACTTCGGCGTCGGCGGCGGACTCCCCGCCGACCTGGGCGAGAAGCCGGAGCCCTCGACGATGCTCTACGGCCCGGACGCCGACTTCGACGACAACGACCACGAGCTGTACGACCTCCAGGAGGATCCGGGCGAGTTGGTGAATCTCGCCATGGACCGGGCGCGAAGGGTGGAGCTCAGGGAGCGGTTCGGGAAGCTGCGCGAAGTGGAAGGGGAGGAGTTCGCTCCGCCGGCCTGACCGGCGGGTCGGTGGGCGGGGCAATTTGTGGGCGTGGAATCCCTTTTGCCGCTTGGGGTTATCCAATCTTCACCAAGGGTTGTCCGGATCCCGGACAACCCCCTTGTGTGCGGACTGTATGCGAAATACGTTCTGCCGTATTCCTTGATCGCTCACCGATCGCCCACCCCTCATCCCTGGCGGAGGTACGCCCTCGTGCGCCGAACAGCGGTTGCCCTGACGGCAGTTGTCCTGGCGATGTCCACTTTGTCGGGCTGCGGCTCCTTGCAGTCCTCGGCCACGGAGGTGGGCGGGGAGCGGATGACCGACGACCGGCCGGTCCGTGACGGCGGAACGCTGACCGTGGCCCTCAACGCCGACCCCGACAAGCTCGACCCGACCCTCGCCCAGACCCTCGTGGGCCGCACCGTCTTCGCGGGCATGTGCGAGAAGCTCTACGACGTCAACGAGCAGGGCAAGGTCGTCCCGCAGCTCGCGACCCGGCAGCCCGAGGTGTCGAAGGACGGCCGCACCGTCCGCTTCGACGTGCGCAAGGACGCCAGGTTCAGCGACGGCACGAAGCTGAACGCCGACGCCGTCGTCACCTCCCTGCTGCGCCACCGCGACCTGTCGGGCTCCGCCCGCGCCACCGAGCTGACCCCGCTGAAGTCGGCGGAGGCCACGGGCCCGTACAGCGTGAAGCTCACCCTGAAGCAGCCGTACGTGCCGCTGACCGCGGTGCTCGCCGACCGCTCCGGCATGGTGATGTCGCCGACCGCGCTCAAGAAGTACGGCAAGAACTTCACCAACCACCCGTCCTGCGTGGGCCCCTACCGGTTCGTGGAGCGCGTCGGCGGCGACCGCATCGTCGTCGCCAAGGACCCGAACTACTACGACGCCAAGGACGTCCACCTGGACAAGGTGATCTACAAGCCGATCCCCGACGGCAGCGTCCGCCTCGCCAACCTGCGCTCCGGCGACGTCCAGGTCGGCGACCAGATGGTCCCGGTCGACGTGAAGAGCGCGCTCACCGACAACAAGCTGCGGCTCTTCAACTCGCCCTCGCTGGGCTACCAGGGCATCGGCATCAACGTCGGCAACGTCAAGGGCCTCGGCCAGGCGCCCGGCAAGGTCGACACCCCGATGGCGAAGGACGTCCGCGTCCGCGAGGCCTTCGAGCTGGCCATCGACCGCGACCTCATCAACAAGGTCGCCTTCCAGGGCATGTACGAGCCCGCCTGCGGCCCGATGTCCCCGGCCTCCGCGATCGCGCCCGGCGTCAAGGCCTCCGAGTGCCCGAAGCGCGACGTCCCGAAGGCCAAGCGGCTGCTGAAGGCGGCGGGCGTCAAGGGCGCCGTGCACGTCGAACTGAAGATCCCCACGACGCCCGAGTGGAGCCGCATCGGCCAGGTGATCCAGGCGATGGTCAAGGACGCCGGCTTCGCGCTCACCCTGCGCCCCACCGAGTACGCCACCATGCTCGAGGAGACCGACGACGGCCACTACCAGGCCTTCCAGAGCGGCTGGTCCGGACGGCTCGACCCCGACGGCAACATCGCCAGCTTCCTCCAGACCAAGGGCGCGATGAACGCCTACGGCCTCGGCAATCCCGAGATCGACGAGCTGATCAGGCGCGGCCGCACCGAGTCCGACCCCGCCACGCGCGACAAGATCTACGCCGAGCTGATCCGCAAGGTGAACGCCGAGCACACCCTGATCTACCTCTACCGCCAGAAGAACTACGTCGTCACCGGGCAGGACGTCGCGGGCCTGCGCGTCTACGGCGACGGCCTCGTCCGAGTCAAGGATGCGGGGTACGTCAAGTGACGACCGCTCAAGTGGCTGTCAAGAAGCCCACGTTGAAGAAGTCCGGGCTGCTCGCCGGGCACCCGATGGCCAAGTACGTCCTCACCCGGATCCGGCAGTCCGTCATCACGATGTTCCTCGTGTCGGTCGTCGTGTTCGCCGGCATCCGCGCGCTGCCCGGCGACCCGGCGCTCGCCCTCGCCGGGGAGGAGCGCAGCCCGAAGGCGCTGGCCGCGATCCGCGCCGCGTACGGGCTCGACGACAACATCGTCGTCCAGTACGGCCGGTTCATCGGGCACGCCCTTCAGGGCGACCTCGGCACCTCCTCGCGCACCGGGCTCCCGGTCTCCGACGCCATCGCGCAGGCGCTGCCCGTCACCCTCGAACTCGCCGCGCTGTCGCTGCTGTTGGCGATCGTCCTCGGCGTCGGCGCCGGAGTCGTCGCGGCCGTGCGGCGGGGCAAGGCCGCCGAGTGGATCGCCAACGCCCTTGCTCTGCTCGGCCTTTCGGTGCCGACGTTCTGGCTCGGGATCGTCCTGGTCCTCGCCTTCGCCATCGCCGTACCGGTCTTCGCCGCCTCCGGCTTCGTCCCGTTCGGCACCGACCCGATCGACAACCTGCGCCGCATGGTGCTGCCCGCGATCGTCCTCGGCTCCGGGCTCGCCGCCGTCGTCATGCGCCAGACCCGCGCCGCGATGCTCGACTCGCTGTCCGCGGACTACGTGCGCACCGCCCGCGCCAAGGGCCTGTCGCGCCGCGAGGTGGTCGGCGGGCACGCGCTGCGCAACTCGCTCGTCACCGTCGTCACCGTGCTCGGCCTCCAGCTCGGCCACCTGATCTCCGGCGCGGTCGTCACCGAGCAGATCTTTGTGCTCCCCGGCTTCGGCAAGCTCACCATCGACGCGGTCTTCACGCGTGACTACGCGACGCTGCAAGGCGTGGTGCTGTGCACGTCGTTCGCGTACATCTTCATCAACCTGCTGGTCGACGTGGCGTACTCGGTCATCGACCCGCGCATCCGGCTCGGAGGTGCCCGGTGACCACGCTGGCTCTCACAGGAATACGCGCCCGGGCCGCCGGGAACGCCAAGCTGCGCGCCCTGCGCAAGAACAAGCTCGCCATGACCGGCGCCGTCATCGCCGCCGTGTTCGTGCTCGCCGCGCTGTTCGCGCCGCTCGTCGCCCCGTACGACCCGTCGCGCGCCAACTTCGACGACGTGCTCGCCGCGCCGAGCTGGGCGCACTGGCTGGGCACCGACGACCTCGGGCGCGACCAGCTGTCCCGCGTCGTGTTCGGGGCCCGCGCCTCGATGCAGGTCGGTGTCCTCGCGGTCGTCCTCGCCTTCGTCGTCGGCGTCCCGCTCGGGCTGCTCGCCGGGTACTACGGCAAGGTCGCCGACAGCGTCGTCTCCCGCGTCACCGACACGATGCTCGCCTTCCCGTTCCTGGTCCTGGCCGTCGGCCTCGCCGCCGTCCTCGGCCCCTCGCTCACCAACGCGACCATCGCGATCGGCATCTCGCAGATCCCGGCCGTCATCCGCATCTCCCGCGCCGAGACGCTCCGCCTCAAGCACGTCGACTACGTGGCCGCGGCCGTCGCCAACGGCGGCGGCGACGGCACCGTCCTGTTCCGGCACATCCTGCCCAACGCCACCTCGGCGCTGATCGTGCAGGCCACCGTGGGCATCCCCACCGCCATCATCGGCGAGGCCCTGCTCAGCTTCCTCGGCCTCGGCGTGCAGCCGCCCGAGCCGTCCCTCGGCGTGATGCTGTCCTCCGCCCAGTCCTTCCTCGCGCAGGCGCCCTGGATGGCGGTGTTCCCCGGCCTCGCGGTCGTCGCCGCGACGCTGGCGTTCAACCTGCTCGGCGACGGCCTGCGCGACGTCCTCGACCCCCGTGGAGCGACCCGATGAGCGACCTTGTTTCCCCGGAGTCCGAACCCGTCCTCAGCGTCCGGGACCTGTCGGTCTCCTTCCGCTCCGACACCCGCACCGTGCACGCCGTCGACCAGGTCTCCTTCGACCTGCGCGCCGGTGAAGTACTGGCCGTGGTGGGGGAGTCGGGCTGCGGAAAGTCCGTCACCTCCATGGCCGTCATGGGGCTCCTGCCGCCCACCGCGCACATCACGGGGTCCGTCAGGATCGGCGAGAAGGAACTCGCGGGCGCGGACGACAAGGCGTACGGGAAGATCCGCGGCAACGACATCGCGATGATCTTCCAGGAGCCCATGACGTCCCTGAACCCGGTGCTCACCATCGGGCGCCAGATCGGCGAGGTGCTCCGCCGCCACCAGGGGCTGAACAAGAAGCAGGCACGCGCGCGTGCCGTCGAACTCCTCGACCTCGTGGGTATCCCCGCCCCGGCCGAGCGCGTCGACGAGTACCCGCACCAGCTGTCCGGCGGCATGCGCCAGCGCGTCATGATCGCCATCGCCGTCGCCTGCGACCCCGCCGTCCTCATCGCCGACGAGCCGACGACCGCGCTCGACGTCACCGTGCAGGCGGGCATCCTGGAGGTGCTGCAATCGCTGCGCGAGCGGCTCGGCACCGCCATCGTCCTGATCACGCACGACCTCGGCGTGGTGGCCGACACCGCCGACCGGGTGCTCGTCATGTACGCGGGCCGCCCGGTCGAACAGGCCCCGGTGGACGAGCTGTTCGACGACCCCAAGCACCCGTACACGCGCGGGCTGCTCTCCGCCGTCCTTCGCCCCGGCGGCGAGGGCAAGCGGCGGCTGCCCGAGATCCCCGGCCTCGTGCCGAGCCTCGACTCCCAGCCCGACGCCTGCACGTTCGCGCCGCGCTGCGCCCGCGCCGACGACACCTGTACGTCGAGCCGTCCCGGCCTCAAGGCCGTCGCCGCGGACGCCGGGGCCGACGCCCCGCACCGCGCCGCCTGCTGGCACCCGCACACCCTCCAGGAGACCGCGTCATGAGCCCCGAGCCCGTGCTTGAACTGATCGACCTGGAGCGGCACTTCGCGGGTTCCGGCGGCACCGTGCGCGCCGCCGACGGCGTCTCCCTGGCCGTCGGGCGCGGCGAGGTCGTCGGCCTCGTCGGCGAGTCCGGCAGCGGCAAGTCGACCGTCGGGCGCTGCGCCGTCCGCCTCGACGAACCGACCGGCGGCACCGTGCGCATCAACGGCACCGACGTGACCACCATGTCGCGGCGCGCCCTGCGGCCGCTGCGCAAGGACTTCCACCTGGTCTTCCAGGACCCGTCGTCCTCGCTCGACCCGCGGATGACGGTCGGCCAGATCATCGCCGAGCCGCTCAAGCTGCACGGCATCGCGAAGGGCGAGGCGGCACGCGCGCGTGTGGCCGAACTCCTCGACCAGGTGGGGCTGCGCCCCGAGCACGCCGACCGGCACCCGCACGAACTCTCCGGCGGTCAGCGCCAGCGCATCTCCATCGCGCGCGCCCTGTCCGTCGAACCGGACCTGCTGATCGCCGACGAGCCGACCTCCGCGCTCGACGTCTCCGTGCAGGCCTCGGTCCTCAACCTGCTGGCCGATCTTCAGCGCGACCGCGGCTTCGGCTGCCTGTTCATCACGCACGACCTCGCGGCCGTCGAGTACCTCGCCGACCGCATCGCGGTCATGTACCTCGGCCAGATCGTCGAACTGGCGCCGACGCGCGAGCTGTTCGCCGATCCCAAGCACCCGTACACGCAGGCGCTGCTCTCGGCGGCGCCCGTCCCGGACCCGGCCACGCAGCGCAGCCGCGAGCGCATCGTCCTCAGCGGCGAGCTGCCCAGCCCGCTGGCCCCGCCCGCCGGCTGCCGCTTCCACACGCGCTGCCCGCTCGCCGTCGACCGCTGCCGCACCGAGGTCCCCGCACTGCGGGTGCTGGAGGGCGGCCGCGAGGTCTCCTGCCACCTCGTCGCCGAGGACGGCACGGCCCCGGACGCCGCCTCCGCGCCGCCGGAGGCGCTGTCGGCAGCGTCTCGTACGATCCCCAACACCCGCACCGCCACCAGCTAGGAGCCTCCTTGTTCACCACCCGCCCGACCCTCCAGGGCACCTTCGGCATGGTGTCCTCCACGCACTACCTCGCCTCCCAGTCCGCGATGGCCGTCCTGGAGGACGGCGGCAACGCGTACGACGCCGCCGTCACCGCCGGTTTCGTTCTGCACGTCGTGGAGCCCCACCTGAACGGGCCCGCGGGCGAGGTGCCGATCATCCTGGCGCCGACCGGGGGAGAGGTGCGGGTGCTGTGCGGGCAGGGCGGGGCCCCGGCGGGCGCCACCGTCGCGCACTACAAGTCCCTCGGCCTGGACCTCGTCCCCGGCACCGGACCGCTCGCGGCCGCCGTGCCCGGCGCGTTCGACGCCTGGATGCTGCTCCTCAAGGACCACGGCACCAAGACCCTCGCCGAGGTCCTCAAGTACGCCATCGGGTACGCCGAGGACGGGCACGCGCCCGTGGAGCGCGTCGGCGAGACCGTCGAGACCGTCCGCGAGCTCTTCGAGACCGAGTGGCCCTCGTCCGCCGAGGTCTACCTCGTCGACGGCAAGGCCCCCAAGCCCGGTGAGCTGCTGCGCAACCGGCAGCTCGCCGCCACCTGGAAGCGCCTCATAGCCGAGTCCGAGGAGACCGGCGGGGCCGACCGTGTGGCCCAGATCGAGGCCGCCCGGAAGGTGTGGAGCGAGGGCTTCGTCGCCGAGGCCCTGGTCCGCCAGTCGCAGCGGCCCACGATGGACACCAGCGGCGAGCGCCACGTCGGCACGCTGACCGCGGAGGACCTCGCCGGCTGGTCGGCGTCCTACGAGGCCCCGGCGACGTACGACTGGAACGGCTGGACGCTGTGCAAGGCCGGCGGCTGGAGCCAGGGCCCCGCCTTCCTCCAGCAGCTCTCCCTGCTCCCGCCCGAGCTGCCCGCCTACGGGTCCGCCGACTACGTCCACCTGCTGATCGAGGGCTGCAAGCTCGCGATGGCGGACCGCGAGGCCTGGTACGGCGACGCGGCGGAGGTCCCGGTGGACGCGCTCCTTTCGGACGCGTACAACGCCGAGCGCCGCGCGCTCGTCGACCCGGACAAGGCCTCCCACGAGCTGCGTCCCGGCAGCCCGCTCGGCGCCGAGCCGCGCCTGAGCGCGCACGCCCACGCCGTCGCCTCCGGGGAGGAGGGCTTCGACGCCATGGGGGTCGCGGGCGCGGGGGAGCCCACCGTGCAGAAGTCGTCCTCGGACGAGGAGGTGTCCGCCAACGGCGCCACCCGCGGTGACACCTGCCACATCGACATCGTCGACCGCTGGGGCAACATGGTCGCCGCCACGCCCTCCGGCGGCTGGCTCCAGGCCAACCCGGTCGTCCCCGAGCTGGGCTTCCCGCTCGGCACCCGCCTCCAGATGGCCTGGCCGGAGGAGGGGCTGCCGAACTCGCTCACGCCCGGCAAGCGCCCCCGCACCACGCTCACCCCGTCGCTCGCCCTGAAGGACGGCGTTCCGGTGATGGCCTTCGGCACCCCCGGCGGCGACCAGCAGGACCAGTGGCAGGTGCACTTCTTCCTGGCGGTGGCGCTGCGCGGGGCGGTGCGCGGCGGGCTCGACCTCCAGGGTGCCATCGACGCCCCGAACTGGCACAACGACTCGTTCCCCGGCTCCTTCTTCCCGCGCGGCATGCGGCCGGGCTCGGTCACCGTCGAGTCCCGCATGGACGCGGAGGTCGTCGCCGAGCTGCGCCGCCGCGGCCACGACGTGACGGTCGGCGACGCCTGGTCCGAGGGCCGGCTGTGCGCCGTCGCCCGCGACCCGCGCACGGGCGTCCTGTCGGCCGCGGCGAACCCGCGCGGCATGCAGGGATACGCGGTCGGTCGCTGACCGGTCACGCGGAGTGCGGCCCCCGGAAATCATCCGGGGGCCACCTCCCGTTCATCCGCCGTGGGGGCGTTGTCAGTGGGGTGTGTTCTCATGGAGTCATGATCGAAACGAAGACGGAAAGCATCGAAGACTTTCTGACCCAGAACATCAACCACAAGCTCCTGACCGACGTCGAGGACGTCGTCCGCGCCGCCGCCGCAGCCGAGATCACCCCGCGTTTCCGGCGGCTCGACGCCGCCGAGATCGAGGAGAAGAGCGCGCCGCACGACCTCGTGACGGTCGCCGACAAGCGCGCCGAGGAGTTCCTCACCCGCGAGCTCGCCGCCCTCCTGCCCGGCTCCGTCGTGGTCGGCGAGGAAGCGGTCGCCGCGGACCCGGCCTCGTACGAGACGATCCAGGGCTCCGCCCCGGTGTGGATCGTCGACCCGGTCGACGGCACCCGCCAGTTCGTGCACGGCGACCCCGGCTTCTGCACCCTCGTCGCCCTCGCGCTCGACGGCGTGGTGCTCGCCTCCTGGACGTACGCGCCCGCGCTCGACGAGATGGCCGTGGCGGTCCGCGGCCGCGGCGCGCGGCTCAACGGCGAGGTGCTGCACGCGGGGCCCCCGGCGCCCGGCGCCGACCTGCGGGTCGCGACCTCGCACCCCGACTTCACGACCGAAGAGCAGAAGCGCGCGCTCCTCGGCCTGCGCACGGACGGTGTCGCGCCGCGCCCGTGCGGTTCCGCGGGCCTGGAGTACCTGGGCATCGCCCGGGGCGCCGTCGACGCCGTCGCGTTCAGCTGGGAGCTGGCCTGGGACCACGCGGCCGGGATCCTGCTGGTCGAGGAGGCCGGTGGCGCACACCTCACGCGTGACGGGATCCCGTTCTCGATCCGAGGTGGGAACGCGCTGCCGTTCACGGCGGCGCGGGACGCGGATGCCGCGCGGCGGGTGGCGGGGCTGTTGGCGGGCTGAGCCGGGTCTGTCGACCGGCGCCGTGGTTGCGGACTCGGGGCGCTGCCCCGGACCCCGCGCCTCAATCGCCGGCGGGGCTTGATATGTCTCAACCACCGGCGGGGCTTGATTTGTCGGCCGGGCCGCACGGTGACCCGCGGAGCGGCGTTGTCGGTGGCCCGGCATATCCTGTGCGAGCAGTGGCCATCGGCTGACGAAGGAGTCCGAAGGTGCCGTCGATGCTCGATGCCGTCGTGGTGGGTGCGGGGCCGAACGGGCTGACCGCAGCCGTTGAACTGGCCAGGCGCGGCTTCTCCGTTGCCGTGTTCGAGGCCGAGGGGACGGTGGGCGGCGGCGCGCGCACCGAGGAGCTGACGCTCCCCGGCTTCCGTCACGACCCGTGCTCGGCCGCGCACCCCCTGGGCATCAACTCCCCGGCGTTCAGGAACCTGCCCCTGGAGCGCTACGGCCTGGACTGGGTCCAGCACGAACTGCCCATGGCACACCCGTTCCCCGACGGCAGCGCGGCCGTCCTCTCCCGGTCCGTCGCCGAGACCGCCGCGTCCTTCGGGCCGCGCGACGCGGGCACCTACCGGCGCCTGATCGAACCGCTGCTTCCGCACTGGGACACGCTGGTGAAGGACTTCATGTCCCTGCCGCTCAGCGCGCTGCCCCGCGACCCGGTCACCCTCGCCCGGTTCGGCCTCGTCGGCCTGCCGCCGTCGACCTGGATGATGCGCCGCTTCCGCGACGAGAAGGCCCAGGCGCTGCTCTCGGGCCTCGTCGCCCACGTCATCGCGCCGCTGTCCGGCTTCGCGACGTCCGCGATCGGCCTCGTCTTCGCCCTCGCCGCGCACGCGCGCGGGTGGCCGGTCGCGCGCGGCGGCTCCCAGGCGATCTCCGACGCGCTCGCCGGATACCTGAAGGACCTCGGCGGCGCCGTCCACACCGACTACGAGGTGAAGCGGCTCGACGACCTGCCGCCGGCCCGCGCCTACATCTTCGACACGTCGCCGACGGCGGTCGCCCGGATCGCCGGGCTCGGCCGCTATTACGACCGCTTCCGGTACGGGGCGAGCGTCTTCAAGGTCGACTACGCACTCGACGGACCGGTGCCGTGGACCGCGAAGGAGGCCCGCACGGCCGGGACGGTACAGGTCGGCCCGTACCGCTCGGACATCGGCCGGGCCCTGAACGAGGCCTCGCGCGAGGGCCGCGGCCCCGAGGCGCCGTTCCTCATCACGGTGCAGCCGACGGTCGCCGACCCCTCGCGCGCGCCCGAGGGCAAGCACACGTTCTGGGCGTACGGCCACGTGCCGAACGGCTGGGACGGCGACCTCACCGACGCCATCGAACGCCAACTGGAGCGCTTCGCCCCGGGGTTCAGGGACCTCGTCCTCGCGCGCGCGACGGCGGGCCCGCCCGAACTCGCGGTCCGCAACGCCAACTACGTGGGCGGCGACATCGCCTCCGGCGCGGCCAGCGGCCTCCAGCTCCTGCTGCGCCCCAAGCTCTCCCTCTCCCCGTACACCACCCCGCACCCCGCCGTGTACATCTGCTCCTCGGCGTCCCCACCGGGACCGGGAGTGCACGGCATGTCGGGCCACAACGCCGCGAAGGCGGTGTGGAGGAGGCTGCGCGCGTCATGAGCGCTCAACTCGTGCTGGTCCAGGGCGACATCACCGCCCAGGAGGTGGACGCGATCGTCAACGCGGCCAACTCCTCGCTGCTCGGCGGCGGGGGAGTGGACGGAGCGATCCACCGCAGGGGCGGCCCGGAAATCCTGGCGGCCTGTCGTGACCTGCGCGCCTCCGGCTACGGCAAGGGCCTCCCCACGGGGCAGGCGGTCGCCACGACGGCCGGCCGCCTCCCGGCCCGCCACGTGATCCACACGGTGGGCCCGCGCTGGTCCCCCACGGAGGACCGCTCGGCCCTCCTCGTCTCCTGCTACCGCGAATCGCTCCGCGTGGCCGACGAGCTGCACGCGCGCGTGGTGGCGTTCCCGGCGATCTCGACGGGGATCTACGGCTGGCCGCTGGAGGACGGGGCGCGGATCGCGGTGGAGACGGCCCGCACGACACCCACGTCGGTGCAGGAGATCCGCTTCGTCCTCTTCGACGACGGGGCGCGTGAGGCGTTCGAGCGGTCCCTTTCGGGCGGCTCCGGCCAATCAAGCCCCTGCGGCGATTGAGCAGCGGGGTCCGGGGCAGAGCCCCGCGACCGCAACCACGGTCGACGTACATGTCGAATTTCCGCCAGCCAAGCCGCCCACCTTGCCCGAACCTAAAGGCATGCACACCGACACCGATCGCTGCGTACGCGCCGTGCAGGCCAAGGACACCCGTTTCGACGGAGTGTTCTTCACCGCCGTGGTGACCACTCGCATCTACTGCCGCCCCGGCTGCCCGGTCGTGCCGCCCAAGCCGCGCAACATGCGCTTCTACCCCAGCGCCGCCGCCTGCCAGCAGGCCGGATTCCGGGCCTGCAAGCGATGCCGCCCCGACACCAGCCCCGGCTCCCCGGAGTGGAACCAGCGCGCCGACCTCACGGCCCGCGCCATGCGCCTCATCGGCGACGGCGTCGTGGACCGAGAGGGTGTCCCCGGACTGGCCCACCGCCTCGGCTACAGCGCCCGCCAGATCGAGCGGCAGCTCCTCGCCGAGCTGGGAGCGGGCCCGCTCGCCCTGGCCCGCGCGCAGCGCGCCCAGACGGCGCGCATCCTGATCGAGACGACCGGACTCCCGCTCTCGGAGGTGGCGTTCGCCGCCGGATTCTCCTCGATCCGCACCTTCAACGACACGGTCCGCGAGGTGTACGCGCTGTCGCCGACGGAGCTGCGGACGCGCGTGCCCCAGGGGCGGACGAGCACCCAGGGCGTACTCGCCCTGCGGCTGCCGTTCCGCAAACCCCTCAACCCCGACAACCTCTTCGGCCACCTCGCCGCGACGGGCGTACCCGGCGTGGAGGAGTGGCGCGACGGTGCGTACCGGCGCACGCTCCGCCTCCCGTACGGTCACGGCATCGTGGGTCTGACGCCCGGCGCGGACCACATCGCCTGCCGCCTGATCCTCACCGACCAGCGTGACCTCACCGTGGCCATCAGCCGCTGCCGCCGCATGCTGGACCTCGACGCGGACCCGGTGGCGGTCGACGAGCAGCTCCGCACCGATCCGCTCCTGGCGCCACTGGTCGACAAGGCGCCGGGACGCCGCGTGCCGCGCACCGTCGACGAGGCCGAGTTCGCCGTACGTGCCGTGCTCGGGCAGCAGGTCTCCACGGCCGCCGCCCGCACCCACGCGGCCCGCCTGGTCCTCGCCCACGGTGAGCCCGTGGAGGACCCCGAGGGCGGCCTCACCCACCTCTTCCCGTCCCCGGCGGCCCTCGCCTCCCTCGACCCGGAATCGCTGGCGCTGCCCCGCAGTCGCCGGGCGACCCTCACCACCCTGGTACATCAACTGGCCGACGGGCGGCTGAAGTTGGGCCCGGAATCCGACTGGGAGGAGGCCCGCGCCCGGCTCGCCGAGCTGTCCGGCTTCGGTCCGTGGACCATCGAGGCGATCGCCATGCGCGCCCTCGGCGACCCGGACGCCTTCCTGCCCACCGACCTCGGCATGCGCCGCGCGGCCCAGGGGCTCGGCCTGCCGCACACCCCGGCGGCACTGACCGCCCGGGCGGCGGCCTGGCGGCCCTGGCGCGCGTACGCGACCCAGTACCTGTGGGCGACCGAAAGCCACCCGATCAACTTCCTTCCCGCGTAAGGAAATCCACTCATGCAGCAGATCCACCACACGGTGATCGACAGCCCCTACGGCGCCCTCACCCTCGTGGCCACCGACGACATGCTCTCCGGCCTCTACATGACAGACCAGCGCCACCGCCCGCCGCAGGAGACCTTCGGCATCCGCGACGACCGCCCGTTCGGGCGGGCGATCGACCAGCTGAACGCCTACTTCGAGGGCGAGCTGCGGGAGTTCGACCTGCCGCTCGACCTCCACGGCACCCCGTTCCAGCGCTCGGTCTGGGCGCAGCTCCAGCGGATCCCGTACGGCGAGACCCGTACGTACGGGGAGCTGGCCGAGGCGCTGGGCAAGCCGGCCGCCTCCCGGGCGGTGGGCCTCGCCAACGGCAAGAACCCCGTCGGCGTCATCGTTCCCTGCCACCGCGTCATCGGCGCGAACGGCGACCTCACCGGCTACGGCGGCGGCCTCGACCGCAAGCGCCGCCTGCTGGCCTTCGAGCGCCACGGAAGTCCGGCAGACGCCCTGTTCTAGCTCTCGTACACCCCGTACGCCGGCATCCCGGCCGTCTCGAAGACGTGCACGGACAGTCCGCTTGCCGTCGAGCGCTGGCTGATCAGGTGCAGGCCCGCCGGGGTGCCGCCGTCCGGGAACAGGCGGCGGCCCCGGCCGATCACGACCGGGGCGATCGCGAGGCGCAGCTCGTCGACGAGGCCTGCCGCGAGCAGTGACTGGGCGAGCCGTGAGCTGCCGTGGATCTGCAGCTCACGGCCGGGCTGCCGCTTGATCGCGTCGACCTCGGCGGCGATGTTGCCCGCCAGGATCGTGGTCGGATTCCAGTCGGCCCCGGCCGGGCTCTGGGTGGCGACGTACTTCGGCAGACCGTTCATGATCTTCGCGAAGGGGTGGTCGGTCATCGTCGGCCAGTCCCGCGCGAAGTTCTCGTACGTCCGGCGTCCGAACAGCAGCCCGTCCGCCCGGCCGAGCCAGTCCTCGGCGATCCCCATGAACTCCTCGTCCACGTACGGCACGAACCAGCCGCCGCGCGTGAATCCGTCACTGGTGTCCTCGTCGGGGAAGCCGGGCCCCTGCGACACCCCGTCCAGCGTCAGGAACTGCTGCACCACCAGCTTCATCGAGCACCGCTCCTTCGTAGGTCGGCAGGTCGCTGCCTCAGCCTGCCGGACGGACGGGGCGCGCGCACCGCGATCCGCGTTTCAGTCCGTGGCCTCCGCGTGCACCGGCTTCGGGATCAGCAGCGACGTGAACAGGGCCGCCACGATGAGCACGAGCCCCGCCACGACACCGGCGCTGTAGCCGCCGACCGAGGTGGCGTCGGCCGGGGCGACGGAGTCCATCGCCGCGTACAGGACCACGAAGCTGAGGCCCGCGCCGAGGTTGAAGCAGCCCGCGTTGAGGCCCGGCAGGAAGCCGGGGTTCTCGGGCGGGGAGAGCACGATGCCGAGGCCGTTGAGCATGATGTTGGCCATGCCCGCGTAGGTGACACCCAGCAGGATCGACACCGCGAGGAGCAGTGCCGACGAGTCCGTCTGGAGGGTCAGCAGCGCCAGGACCGTGGAGACCGCCGTGGCGATCAGGCCGGTGCGCAGGATGCGGCCGTAACCGAACGTCGCCGCGAGGCGCCCCGAGATCGGGCCCATGGCGAGGCCCGCGAGCGCGTACGGGGTGAGCGTCCACCAGGTCGCGCCCTCGGCGCCCAGGCCGAGGCCGACCGAGGTGTCCTGCGCGAAGCCGGGCAGCAGCCCGTTCATGATCGCGAAGACGCCGGTCATGGTGAGCATCGTCGACAGGAGCAGCGACCAGGTGGCGCGCCGCTTCAGCAGATGCGTGGTGACCAGCGGGTGCGAGGAGCGGTTCTCCATGCGCCAGAACGCCCAGAACGCGAGCGCTGCCACGACGAGGAGGCCGATCGCGAGCGGCCAGTTCGCTGCGGCCAGCTTGCCCGCCTCGTTGAAGGCGATCAGGAGCGCGCCGACGGAGATCACCAGGAGCAGCACGCCCGGCCAGTCCATGGGTGGCCGCTCGCTCGCGCGGGACTCCGGAGCGAAGGCGCGCACGAGCACGGCCGAGAGCACCGCGAAGGCGGTCATGACCCAGAAGATCGACGCGTAGCCGTAGTGCTCGGCGAGCGAGCCGCCCGCGAACGAGTCGACGCCCGCGATGCCGCCGTTGACGGCGGTGACGACGCCCATGAGGGTGCCGTACCGCTTCGGGTCCGGGACCTCGACGCGCAGCATGATCAGCGCGAGCGGGATCGTCGGGCCCGACGCGCCCTGGATGACACGGCCCACGGCGAGCATCCCGACGGAGGTCGCGAGCGCGGAGATCACGCAGCCGACGGCCATCAGGACCATCATCCCGGTGAGCACCTTGCGGCGGCCGATCAGGTCGCCGAGGCGCGGCAGGAAGAGCGAGAACAGCGCGGCGGCCGTGAAGAACGCGGTCTGCGTGACACCGATCGCGGACGCGGTGGTGTCCAGCTCGTCCGCCATCGTCGCGAGCGCCGGGCTGAGCATCGAGGCGTTGAGCTGGAAGGCGAAACTGGCCGCGAGCAGCGCGACCATGAGGGCGCCGATCCGGACCGGGCGCCGCGCGTCGGGGCCGCCGGCCGAGGAGTGGGGGGAGGCGGCGACGTTCATGCTGCGGGCGCCCCGTTCCCGTCGGGCTCACCGATACGGGCGAGCGCGTCGACGACGAGGTTCCAGAACTTCTCGTGGTCGAGGTCGACGGCGACCTGGGTGTGGCAGTCGTCGGGCGCGGGCGCGCGCAGGTCGGTGACGGTCATGCCGAGCGTGAGGGAGCCGCGCAGCTCGATGTCGACGGGGGCCTTGCGGACGGTCATGACGCTCGGGTCGATGACGTACGCGACGGCGCACGGGTCGTGCACCGGCGGGTGCTCGAAGCCCTGGTTCTCGCGGTAGGCCTCGCGGAAGAACTCGAGCAGTTCGAGGACGAACCGGGCGGGCTTGGTCCCCACCGCGGCGATCTTCTTCTCCACCTCGGGGGTGGCGAGCGCCTGGTGGGTGAGGTCGAGGCCGACCATGGTGACCGGCCACGGCTCGTTGAAGACGATGTGCGCGGCCTCGGGGTCGATCACGATGTTGAACTCGGCGACCGGGCTCCAGTTGCCCTCGTGGTAGCCGCCGCCCATGAGGACGACCTCGCGCACCCGCTCGACGATGCGCGGCTCCTTGCGTGCGGCCATGGCGATGTTCGTGAGACCGGCCGTCGGCACGATGGTGATCTCGCCCGGCTCGTGCGCCATGACCGTGTCGATGATCAGGTCCACCGCGTGCCGCTCGTCGAGCTCGAAGAGGGCGTCCTGGAGCGCGGGTCCGTCGAGGCCCGTGTCGCCGTGGATCTCGGGCGCGGTCTCGATCGTACGGATCAGCGGCCGCGGGCAGCCCGCCGCGAACGGCACCCCGGTGATTCCGGCGATCGCCGCCACGGAGAGGGCGTTGCGCGTCACCTTCTCCAGGGTCTGGTTGCCGACGACGGTGGTCACGGCGACCAGGTCGATGTCGGGATTGCCGTGCGCGAGCAGCATCGCGACCGCGTCGTCATGACCCGGGTCGCAATCGAGGATGATCTTCCTGGCCACCGGTACGAGCCCCTTTGCTCTGGTTACGAAAACTGTCCACGGAAACATCCCTCCCCGCCACAGGAGATGTCAACGCGCGTAGACGTGAGGAGCGTAGAGGATCGCGGACGGAAAGGATGGCACCGGCCTCAGTGCTTCGCCAACCCCGCGGTCCGCGCCGCGAGTTCGCTGATGCGGGCGCCGTCGAAGCCGAAGACCGCGCTGCGGAGCCGGTCCTCCAGGGGCTCGGTCCACTGCGGAGGGATCGCGGCGGCTCCGCACAGCACCCCCGCGAACGAACCGGCCGTCGCGCCGTTGGAGTCCGTGTCCAGGCCGCCCCGGACCGTCAGCGCCACGGTGCGGGTGAAGTCCCCGTCGCCGTACAGCAGCCCCGCGGTGATCACGGCGGCGTTCGGGACGGTGTGGATCCAGCCGAGGCCCGCCGTCTCCTTGGCGACCGTGGACAGGGTCTCCTCCCAGGTCAGCCGCGAGTCGTGCAGGGAGGCCGTGCGGCGTACGACGCGGGCCAGGCGGCTGCTCGCGGGGATCACGCAGAGCGCGGCGTCGAGGGCGGCGCGCGGGGTCGGCGCGGTGAAGGCGGCGGAGATCAGGGCGGCGGCCCACATCGCGCCGTAGACGCCGTTCCCGGTGTGCGAGAGGACCGCGTCGCGACGGGCCAGGGAGGCGGCGCGGCGCGGGGCGCCCGGACTGGTCCAGCCGAAGACGTCCGCGCGGATCAGGGCGCCGATCCACTCCTGGTACGGGTTGTCGTACGTCGCCGTGAGCGGGGGTTTGAGGCCGTTCGCGAGATTGCGGTAGGCGGAGCGCTCCGCCGTGAACGTCTGGAGGTAGGGCAGGCGCAGCAGCCACAGCTCGCCGACCTGCTCCGTCGTGAACGCGAAGCCGTGGGTCTCCAGGAGGTGCAGGCCGAGCACCGCGTAGTCCACGTCGTCGTCGCGGCAGCTGCCGTGGATGCGCCCGCGCACGCACTGGCGCCACTCGGGACGCAGCGCCGACGCCACCTCGTCCGACGGCGGCTCGGGCAGGTAGTCGGTCAGCGGCAGGGCCTCGGCCTGCCGCAGATACCGGTCGATGCGCTCGCGCGTCCACACCTCGCCCTGCTCGACCGGCTTGCCGAGCATGTTGCCTGCGATCCGGCCGAGCCAGCCGCCGAGCACACGGTCGGAGAGGGCGCGTTCGGTGAGGTCGGTGACCCGGGGGCCGGTTGGCGTCATGAGACCGGTGTACCCGCTTTTGAAGATCAACGGTCGTGCGGGTTTGCGGCTCTTTGTGCGAATATTCCGGCCGCGATCGCCGGTCCGGGGACCGGACGACCATGGGCAGCGGACCCCTCCTGCGGTTAAGGTCGCAGCGGCGCGACTGCCTTGCCTCGAGCAAGGCGCAACAGCAAGGGGAGAGCAAGGTGGCGGACGCTGCACACACCGCGCGGCACGTGTTGATCGCGGCGGACAAGTTCAAGGGCTCGCTCACCGCGGTGCAGGTCGCACAGCGTGTGACGGCGGGTCTGCACCGGGTCGCGCCCGAGGTCACGGTGGAGTCCGTGCCGGTCGCGGACGGCGGCGACGGGACGGTGGCGGCCGCGGTCGCGGCCGGGTTCGAGCGCCGCGAGGTCCCGGTGACGGGGCCGCTCGGCGAGCCGGTCGTCGCCGCGTACGCGCTGCGCGAGGGCACGGCCGTCGTGGAGATGGCGGAGGCCTCCGGCCTCCAGCTGCTGCCCGAGGGCGGGTTCGCGCCGCTGACGGCGACGACGTACGGGTCCGGCGAGGTGATCACCGCCGCGCTCGACGCGGGGGCGCGCTCGATCGTGTTCGGCGTGGGCGGCAGCGCCACGACGGACGGCGGCGCGGGCATGCTGTCCGCGCTCGGCGCGCGGCTCCTGGACGCGGACGGCAAGCCGGTCGGACCGGGCGGCGGGGCCCTCGCGGATCTCGCCTCGGCCGATCTGTCCGGGCTCGACGCGCGCCTCGCCGACGTCGAACTCGTCCTGGCGAGCGACGTCGACAACCCGCTCACAGGCCCGAAGGGCGCGCCCGCGATCTACGGGCCGCAGAAGGGCGCCACTCCGGACGACATCGCGGAGCTGGACACCGCGCTCGCCCACTTCGCGAAGGTGCTCTCCGAGTCGATCGGGCCGAAGGCGCTCGAGTACGCGGAGTCTCCGGGCGCGGGCGCCGCGGGCGGCATCGGGTACGGGGCGCTCGTCGGGCTCGGCGCGAGCTTCAGGCCCGGCATCGAGGTCATGCTCGACGTGCTCGGCTTCGCGCCCGCCCTTGAGCGGGCCGAGCTCGTGATCACCGGTGAGGGCTCGCTGGACGAGCAGACACTGCACGGCAAGGCCCCGGCGGGCGTCGCCGCGGCGGCGCGGGCGGCGGGCGTCGAGGTCGTCGCCGTGTGCGGACGCCTCGCGCTGGCGCCTGAGGTGCTGGGCCGGGCCGGTATCCGTCGCGCGTACGCGCTCACCGACGTGGAGCCGGACGTGGCGCGCTGCATCGCCGAGGCGGGGCCGATCCTGGAGGACGTGGCGGAGCGCATCGGGGAGGACTTCCTGCGCTGAGGCGGGGGGGGGGGCGGGACTCGTTGAGCCCCTGCGGCGTTTGAGCAGCGGCGTCCGGGGCGGAGCCCGGATCTTCGAGCCCTGCTCTCGGACGAGGGCCGGCGGGGTCTTTCAAGCCCCGCCGGCGATTGAGGCGCGGGGTCCGGGGCGGAGCCCCGTGGCGTGGGGCAGGGAGCGCGCCTCGCCGCCCCGCGAGCGGTCCCTCACCCCGGCGACAGCCGGTACGCGTCAAGGGCCAGTGTCATCTCCATCAGATCCCGTGGCCGCGACAGCGAACGCGACGTCAACTGCTCCAGCCTGCGCAGGCGGTTGAAGACCGTGTTGCGGTGGCAGTACAGGCGGCCCGCCGCCCGCCCCGCCGAGCCCTCGCACGCCAGCCACGCGTCCAGCGTCTCCAACAGGACGGCACGGTCGGCCGGTTCGAGCGACAGGAGCCCGCCGAAGACGCCCGCCACCAGGCGCTGCGCCAGGTCCGGCTGGCTCACCACCAGGGCCGTCGGCATCCGCTCGTCCAGGCGGACCACGCCCGTCGTGTCCGGAGGGCAGGTACGCAGCGCGAGTTCGGCGAGGCGGCGGGCGTGCCCGAGTTCGGCGAGGCCCTTGACCACGGGGCTGACCCCGCCGGGGCCCGGACAGCGGCCGTCGAGCAGCGCCGCCAGATCGTCCAGCGTGCGGCCCGCCCCGAGCGCCGCGACGCCCACCTCGCAGTCCGCCCGCATCCGCCACACGAACCGGAACCGCTCGTCCTGGAGCCGCCGGTGGAACGCCTCGCGCCCGCCCTGCCGCTCCACTCGGAGCACGACGACCGCGTACGGGCCGTGCTCGGGCAGATCGAGGCCCGCCGCCGCGCGCGCCGCGAGGCCCGGCGCCGGACGGCCGTCCAGGAGCGCGTCGAGCAGCGCCTGGGTCTGCTCGTCGGTGCGGCGGCGCAGCTCCAACTCCGTTGCCCGGTACGCCTCGGAGGCCGCCTCGGCCTGCGCGTCCACCGCCGCCCACACCATCGTCGCCGACCGCATCAGCGCCTTCAGGCGGGCCGGTTCGCCGCCCGCGCTCTCCATCAGCGCGTCCCAGACCAGATAGCCCGCGTTGCGATAGGCGTGGATCAGGAGGTCGAGCGGCAGGCCCTGGCCCGCCCTGCGCCGACCGGCGTCCTCCGCGTACTCCAGGTCCCTGCGCGGCGAGTCGCGGGGCGCCGAGATCGTCTCGATGCCGATCCGCATCGCCTGCTCGGCCTCCCGCCACTGGTCGTCGTACGGCAGCACGCGCGCGTAGACGTCCGAGAACGCGAAGAGCTGCCGCAGGTGCTCGTCGACGAGCTCCGGCACCCGGTCGAGCAGCGTGCCGCATGCCTCCTTGAGCAACTGCCAGTCCTGGCCCGTGCGGTGCTTGCGTGTGCCCATCGCCCCTCCCCAACGAGCCGTAAAGCGACGGCAAAGAGCTCACCCGCTTGTGCGGAGGATGCCACCCGCCCCGCGTCACCGGCAGGCCCCTGACACGCGGTCTTGTGCGCGGGCACAACCGGGGCGGGCGGGCGCTGGGCCCGCGCAGCGATTCCCGGGCCGCCCGTGGACGGGCCGTCCGCGCGGTGCTGTCGTGAGCGCCACCGGTCCAGGGAGGGACGCACACAGTGACCGATGTGAGCAAGGCAAACGAACCAGGGCTCGTCGTCGACGACGTGTCCGTCGGCTACGGGCCCGTCCGCGCGCTGCGCGGCGTGACCCTGGAGGTGCCGGCGGGCTCCGTCGTCGCCGTGCTCGGCGGCAACGGCGCGGGCAAGACGACGCTGCTGCGCGCCGTCTCGCGCACCCTCGGCTTCCACGGCGGGGCGGTGACGTCCGGCACCGTGGACTTCGGCGGGCGGCCGATCGGCAGCCTGTCCGCCGACCGCGTGGTGGCCGCCGGGGTCTGCCAAGTACCGGAGGGGCGGCGGGTGTTCGCGCGGATGACCGTCGCGGACAATCTGCGGGCCGGCGCGCTCGGCTCGCACGGTTCGCGGGCCGACAAGGCGGCGGCGCTGCGGCGCGTGCACGAGCTGTTCCCCGTGCTCGCCGACCGGGCGCAGCAGCGGGCCGGGCTGCTGTCCGGCGGCGAGCAGCAGATGCTCGCCGTGGGCCGCGCCCTGATGGCCGCGCCGAAACTGCTGCTCCTGGACGAACCGTCGCTGGGCCTCGCCCCGCTGATGGCCGCCCGGATCGCGGACACGATCCGCGAGATCAACGCCCAGGGTGTTTCCGTGCTCCTCGTCGAGCAGAACGCGGCGCTCGCCCTGCGGCTCGCCTCGCACGCGTACGTCCTGGAGGTCGGCGAGATCACCCTGCACGGCCGCGCCGAGGAACTCGCGGGCTCCGACGAGGTGCGCCGCCGCTACCTGGGCGTGGTCGACGAGACGGCCGCCTCGGACGCCGCCGCCGCGACCGGCGGGGCCGCGCACGCGCCGACGCTGAGCCGTTGGGGAGGCGCGCGATGACCGACGTACCGCCCCTGTACGTCAGGGACCTGACCGTACGGTTCGCCGGCCTCACGGCCCTCGACGCCATCGGCCTGACCGTCGAACCGGGCACCGTGCACGCCGTCATCGGTCCGAACGGCGCGGGCAAGTCCACCACCTTCAACGTCCTCTCCGGCGTCTACCGGGCCACCTCCGGCACCGTCCACCTCGGCGAGCAGGAACTCACCGGGCTGCCCCCGCACCGCATCGCCGAACTCGGCGTCGCCCGCACCTTCCAGAACCTCGCGCTGCCGCCGCACACCACCGTCGCCGACAGCCTGCTGCTCGGCCGGCACCGGCTGACCCGGGCGGGCTTCGTCGCGGCGGGCCTGCGGCTGCCGTCGGCGGCCCGCGAGGAGCGCGCACACCGCGAACGGGTATCGGAGATCGCCGAGTTCGTCGGCATCGCCGATCAACTGACCACACCCACCGGCTCGTTGCCGTACGGCGCGCAGAAGCTCGCCGAACTGGCCCGCGCCCTGTGCATGGAGCCCAAGATCCTCCTCCTCGACGAACCCGTCGCCGGCATGACCGCCGACGAACGCCGCCGCACCGCCGCCGTCATCGCGGGCGTCCGCGACAGCCTCGGCATCTCCATCGTCCTGGTCGAGCACGACATGGGCGTCGTCATGCGGCTCGCCGACGAGGTGACGGTCCTCGACTTCGGCCGCCGCATCGCGGGCGGGCCCCCGGAGCGGGTGCAGAACGACCCGGCGGTGGTCCAGGCGTACCTGGGCGCCCCCGAAGAGCCGGAGGCCACCGCATGAACGAATTCTCGACGTTCCTCGAACTCCTCATCAACGGCGTCTCGATGGGCTCCGTCTACGCCCTCATCGCCCTCGGCTTCGTCGTCATCTTCCGGGCCACCGAGGTCGTCAACTTCGCCCACGCCTCGCTGCTGCTCGCCGGCGGCTACGTCATCGCGTCGCTCCACGACGACCTCGGGTTCTGGCCCGCGGTCGGCGTCGGCATCGCGGCCGCGGCCGTCGTCGGCGCCGCCGTCGAGTTCCTCGTGATGCGGCGCTACCGGGGGCGCGACCACAGCGTCCTCGCCATCGTCACCATCGGCGTCGACATCCTTTTGACCACCGAACTCACCCGCCGCCTCGGCACCGACGTGCTCGCCATGGGCGACCCGTGGGGCGACGCCGTGCTCACCGTCGGCGGGGTGTCGATCGCGCACACCCGGATCGCCGCGCTCGCCGCCGCGGCCCTGCTCATCACCGCGTTCCTGCTTACGTTCCGCTACACCTCGTGGGGCGTCGCGATGCGCGCCGCCGCCGAGAGCAGCGAGACCGCCGCGCTGATGGGCGTGCGGCTCGGGCGGGTGTCGCTCGGCGCGTGGGCCGTGGCGGGCGGGCTCGCGGCCGTCGCCGCGCTGTTCCTGACCGTGTTCCCGACGCCGGGCCTCGAACGGGCCACGTCGCTGGCCGCGCTCAAGGCCTTCCCCGCCGCGATCCTCGGCGGCCTCGACTCCACGACCGGCGCGCTCGTCGGCGGGCTGATCGTCGGCGTCACCGAGTCCCTCGCCGCGGGCTACCAGAGCGAACTCGCCTTCATGGGTCGCGGACTCGGCGATCTCGCGCCCTATCTCGTGATGACCGTGATCCTGCTGCTGCGGCCCTCGGGGCTCTTCGGGACGAAGGAGCTCGCCCGTGTCTGACGTACTCGCCTCGGATGCCCCACCCGCCAAGTCCCGTTCAACGTACGGCAGGTCACTGCGCGCGCTCCTGTCGCGCCGCCGTACGTACGTCATCGCGGCCTGCGCCCTGCTGCTGCTCGCCCTGCCGTTCTACCTGGAACGCTTCTGGCTGCAAGCCGGACTGTTCGCCATGGCCGCCGCCATCGGTGCCATCGGTCTCAACCTGCTGACCGGCGCCACCGGCCAACTCTCCATGGGACACGCCTTCTTCCTCGCCGTCGGCGCCTACGGGTACTGCGTGTTCGCGGGGGAGCGGGGGCAGGCGCTCGACGGGCTCGGGCTCCCGCCGTGGCTCGCCGCCGTGCTCGCGGTGCTCGTCGCGGGCCTCGCGGGCGGCCTGTTCAGCCCCATCGCGGGCCGTCTCAAGGGCGCGTACCTCGGCATCGCGACCCTCGCGCTGATCTTCATCGGGCAGCACGTCCTGTTCAACGCCGAGGACCTGACCGGCGGCGCCAACGGACGCGACGTACCCGCCATGAGCCTGTTCGGCCTCACCTTCGACGAGAGTGAACTCGCCGTCGCCGGCGTCCCGTTCGGTGCCTCCGAGAAGCTCTGGTACCTCGGCCTGCTGCTCACGCTCGGCTGCGGTCTCTTCGCCCGCGGCGTGCTGCGCGGACGGCCCGGGCGTGCCCTCAACGCGATCCGCGACCACCGCATCGCGGCCGGGGTGCTCGGCGTGCCGGTCGCCCGCTACCGCGGCTTCGTCTTCGTGCTCTCGTCGATGTACGCGGGGCTCGCGGGCGTCCTGCTCGCCCTGGTCTTCCAGCGCACCGTGCCCGACTACTTCGGCATCACGCTCTCCCTCGAATACCTCGCCATGATCGTCATCGGCGGCCTCGGCTCGGTGGCGGGCGCCGTCGTCGGCGCCGCCTTCGTCTCGCTGCTGCCGCAACTGCTCACCCGGTACAGCGACGCCCTGCCCCTCGTCTCCGCGCCCGGCACCGGCGGCGTGGCCCCCGGCGAGGCGTCCCGCTATCTGTACGGCGCCGCCGTCGTGGCGGTCGTCCTTTTCCTACCCGGCGGACTTGTGCGGCTGACCGCCCAGCGAGCCAGAAAACACCCTCAGGAGGACGCATGAACCCAAGGAACGGCCGCACCCGCGCGCTCACGGTGACCGCTGTCGCCACCCTGCTCGCGCTGACCGCCGCGTGCAGCTCCAAGGCCAAGGACGACGACGGCGACAAGCAGAGCGCGGGCGGCGTCAAGACCGGCAAGGGCATCACCGGCAAGACCATCAACCTCGGCGTCCTCACCGACATGACCGGCGTCTACGCGACGCTCGGCAAGTCCGTCACGCAGGCCCAGCAGCTGTACGTGAAGCAGTTCAACGCAGCGGGCGGAGCCTGCGGCTACAAGGCCAAGCTGACCGTGCGCGACCACGGCTACGACCCGCAGAAGGCCGTCGCCGCCTACACGGAACTGGCGCCCGACGTGCTCGGCTTCCCGCAGTTCCTCGGCTCGCCGTTCGTCGCCGCCGTCAAGCAGCGCATCGACGGCCAGGACAAGGCGGTAGTCCTTCCGCAGGCCTGGTCGGCCCATCTGCTCGGCAGTAAGTACGTGCGTGTCATCGGCTCGACGTACGACATCGAGACGATCAACGCGATCGACTTCCTGATGAAGGAGAAGGGCCTGAAGAAGGGCGACAAGCTCGGCCACGTCTACTTCGAGGGCGACTACGGCGAGAACGCGCTCCAGGGCTCGACGTACATGGCGAAGGAGGCCGGGCTCACCGTCGTCGAGCAGAAGATCAAGCCGACCGACAACGACATGACCGCCCAGGTCGCCGCCCTGAAGAAGGCCGGAGTCAAGGGCGTCGTGATCAGTGCGGGTCCGCGCCAGGCGGCTTCCCTCGTCGGCGTCGCGGCGGCGGCGAAGCTGAACGCGCCGATCATCGGCAACAACTCGGCGTACTCGCCGCAGCTGCTCGGCACCCAGGCGGCCCCGGCGCTGCTGAAGAACTACTGGGTAGCCTCGCCCTCGCTGCCCATCGGCGCGGACACCCCGGAGGCGAAGAAGCTGGTCGCCGACTACAAGAAGGCCTATCCGAAGGACGCGCTCGACAACGGCGTCGTCGCGGGCTGGACCGCGGCGGCCGTCTTCGGAGAGGCCCTGAAGAAGGCCTGCGAGAGCAAGGACCTCACGCGCGAGGGTGTCGACAAGGCGCTGCTGTCGCTGAGCGACTTCGAGAACGGCTTCGGCGTCACCCAGGACTTCTCCGACCCCAAGGCCCCGTCCTCGCACGGATCGGTGATCCTTCGGCCCGACAAGTCGGCGGTCGGCGGCATGAAGGTCGTGCGTCAGCCGTCCGAGTCGGAGGAGGCCAAGGGCTTCACGCCGCAGGTGAGTTGACGCCAGTACGCGTCGGCGGGCGCCCGCAGCGCCCGCCACGCGTCGACGAACAGCCGGGTCGCGGCGCGGCCCGGCCAGTCGTGCGGAAGCAGCGTGTCGGGCAGTCGTGGATCGCGCTCGAACGTGGACCGCCAGGCGTGCACGAGCCGCGTCCGCGCGACGAACGCGGCCTCCGGCCCCCGCACCTGCCCGACACGGTCCCCGAACCGCGCCAGGAACTCCTCATGAGCGCGCCGTACGTCACTCAACTCCCACGTCTGGCGTACGAGTTCGTCGTCGTCCTCCTTCCCGGCACGGGCCTGCACGGCGCCTGACATGACTTGCCCGACCCGGCCGATACGCATGCCATGACTCCGAAAACGTGTGGACCGACCACCCTCCGTCACGGGACACTCCGATTCCCGGCCCCCACCGCGGCCGGAAGCCCACACCCTCCAACACCCAAGGGACGGGATCGGATTGACCTCATTGCGCGAAGTGCCACCGAGTCGCGGCTCGGTACTGCTCGCACTCCGCTACTACGGACGTGAACTGGCCGACGCACGCCGGTTCGCGATCCCCGCGATGCTGCTGCCCGCGCTCGGCAACATCGGCATCTTCTACCTCGCGCCGCTCGTCGTCGCCAAGCTCGTCGGCCACCTCGCCGACGGCGGCGAGCGCGGCACTCACGCACTGCTGCCGTACGTCCTCGCCTTCGCCGGTGTGCTCCTGGCCGCCGAGGCGCTGTGGCGCATCGGATTCCATTGCATCAACCGGCTCGAGGCGCGTGCCATCTCACGTCTCTACGTGATCGGCATGGACGAGCTGTACGCGAAGGACGCCACGTTCTTCCACGACAACTTCGCCGGCGCGCTCACCAAGCGCGTCCTGAGCTTCGCCGCCCGCTTCGAGGAGTTCGCCGACGTACTGATCTTCAACGTGATGGCCAGCTTCGTGCCGATCATCTTCGGATCGGTGGTGCTGTGGCGCTACGAGCCGTGGCTCGTCGTCGTGCTCCTGGCGATGATCGCGATCACCGGCCTGTGCGTGCGGCCCCTGATCCGCCGCCGCCAGAAGCTCGTCAACGCGCGCGAGGCGGCCTTCACCCACATGTCGGGGCACGTCGCCGACAGCCTGATGAACATGGAGACGGTCCGTGCCTTCGCCGCCGAGGAGCGCGAGGCCGCCGAGCACCGGGAGCGGGTCGCGGACGCCCGCGGCCACATACTGCGCGCCTGGGACTACGGGAATCTGCGCGTGGACACCCTCGTCGCCCCGCTCTCCGTGCTGACCAACGCCCTCGGACTGCTCCTCGCGGTCACCCTCGCGGGCAACGGCCGGGGCGTCGAGGCGATCGTCGTCGCGTTCACGTACTTCACCAACGCGACGCGGATCATGTTCGAGTTCAACCAGATCTACCGGCGTCTGGAGCGCGCCATGACGGAGGCGGCCCAGTTCACGGAGCTGCTGCGGGACAAGCCGACGGTGCTCGACCCGGCCGAGCCCGAGGAGCCGCAGAAGACCTCGGCCGCCGCGGTCCGCTTCGAGCGGGTCGCGTACACGCACGCCGGCGCGGAGCCGTTGTTCACGGGGCTCGACCTGACCGTGCCCGGCGGCACCAGGCTCGGCCTGGTCGGCCGCTCGGGCGGCGGCAAGACCACCCTCACCCGCCTCCTCCTGCGGATGATGGACATCGACGGCGGCCGCATCCTCATCGACGGCCAGGACATCTCCCGACTCCGCCAGGCCGACCTGCGGTCCCTGATCGCGTACGTCCCCCAGGAACCGGCCATGTTCCACCGCAGCCTGAGCGAGAACATCGCCTTCGCCCGGCCGGGGGCGAGCGCGGCGGAGGTCAGGCGGGCGGCGGAGGCGGCGCACGTCACCGAATTCGCCGACACCCTGCCGGAGGGCTTCGACACGATGGTCGGGGAGCGCGGCATCAAGCTCTCCGGCGGCCAGCGCCAGCGGGTCGCGCTCGCCCGCGCGATCCTGCGGGACGCGCCGATCCTGCTCCTGGACGAGGCGACCAGTGCGCTCGACTCGGAGAGCGAGCTGCTCGTGCAGGAGGCCCTCTGGCGTCTCATGGAGGGCCGCACGGCGCTGGTGGTCGCCCACCGCCTGAGTACGGTGGCGGGCATGGACAGCCTGGTCGTCCTGGACCACGGCCGCATCGTGGAGCAGGGCAGCCACACCGAGCTCCTGGCCGCCCACGGCACCTACGCCAAACTCTGGCAACACCAATCGGGCGGCTTCCTGGAGGAGGCGGCCTGAGCCGTTCAAGCCCTCTGTGGGTGACCAAATCAAGCCCCTCCGGCGATTGAGGAGCGGGGTCCGGGGCGGAGCCCCGAGAGCGCAACCACGGCGCCGGTGACACGCACAAAAAGCGGTGGGCCCGAGCCAAAAGGCTCGGGCCCACCACTCACACGTTCCGCCGGGCTACGGCAGCTGCGCCGCACGCGCCTCACGCCGGTTGCCCCGGAAATTGTTCACACGCCGCGCCGTCGCGAACAGCGGGATCACGGCGCCGAGCACGACCTGGAGCGTGCAGCCCATCGCCAGCAGCAGCTGCCCACCGGGCGCGTCGAACGCCCAGGCCGCCAGCATGGCCATGCTCACCACGATCCAGCCCAGCATCGCGACCGCGAGCCGCCCCCGCGGCTTCGGGTACTCGACCCGGCTGACCATGAGCCACGCCGTACCGATGATCGCGAGGAGCGTCGCCACGAAGGGCAGCTCCAGGAGCACGATCGAGACGACGGTCAGCGCGCCGAACGGCGACGGCATCCCCTGGAACGTGCCGTCCTTCACGGTCACGCACGAGAACCGCGCAAGCCGCAGCACCACCGCCAGCAGCACCACGATGGCACCCACCGCGGCGACTCTCTGGTGCGCGTCGTCGGCGACCATGCCGTAGACCAGCACGAAGTAAGCAGGAGCCAACCCGAAGCTGATCAGGTCGGACAGGTTGTCCAGCTCCGCGCCCATCGGCGAGGACCGCAGCTTGCGCGCCACCAGACCGTCGAACAGGTCGAAGATCGCGGCGGCGAGCATCAGGATCACGGCCGTCGCGGCGGAGTGCCGCGCCATGCCGGAGTCCGCGCTGCCCTGGATGTGCGGGATCAGGATCCCGGTCGTCGTGAAGTAGACGGCCATGAAGCCGCACGTGGCGTTGCCCAGCGTCAGGGTGTCCGCTATCGACAGCCGGAGCGACAGCGGCATCTCTTCCGCGTCGTCCGCCAGGTCGTCGTCCGCCCAGGCCGGGGTCTCGTGGTCAGTCACGGTCAATTCGGGTCACCCCAGCCACCGTCTTCTGGCCGACCTCGACGTCGGTCTCGACGCCCTCGGGGAGGTAGATGTCGACACGCGAACCGAAGCGGATCAGGCCGATCCGCTCGCCCTGCTCGACCTTCGTGCCCTGGGGGATGTACGGCACGATGCGGCGGGCGACGGCGCCGGCGATCTGGACCATCTCGATGTCACCGAGCTCGGTGTCGAAGTGCCACACCACCCGCTCGTTGTTCTCGCTCTCCTTGTTGAAGGCAGGAACGAAACCACCGGGGATGTGCTCGACCGAGGTGACCGTGCCGGCGAGCGGCGCGCGGTTCACGTGCACGTTCAGCGGGCTCATGAAGATCGCGACGCGGGTACGCCCGTCCTTCCACGGCATGATGCTCTGCACCACACCGTCGGCCGGGGAGATGACCCGGCCATCGGCGATCTCGCGCTCGGGGTCGCGGAAGAACCACAGCATGCCGGCCGCCAGAGCGGTGGTCGGGACGGCGAGTGCTGCTGCCTTCTTGGAGCGACGCGAGCGCGCCAGGCTGAGAGCAGCCGTGGCGACGGTCGGGAGAAGCCACGGCGAGGCTCCGCGCGCAAGACGTCCCTTGAGGACGCCGTCGCGTGGTGCAGAGATTTGGCTGTGGGGCATGGATGACCTTCGTAGCGGATGAGGCCGCGCAGTTTACGGGGGGACGGCGGCTTTTCCGGGGATGCTATCGGTTGCGAGCCACAACTGGGCAAGCCAGGAAGCCACATCGGACGACAGGCATCCCCCGGAGCGCGCCTACGGGGTGTGATCTTCTTCGCGAAGAAACACCCCGTAAACGGACATCTGGCCCAGGATCAGCCTTGGGATCGATACTCCTCGAGGAGTCGACGACCAATGATCATTTTCTGGATCTCGGCGGTACCTTCGCCGATCAACAGCATCGGTGCCTCGCGGTAGAGGCGCTCGATCTCGTACTCCTTGGAGAAGCCGTAGCCGCCGTGGATCCGGAACGCGTCCTCCACGACTTCCTTGCAGTATTCGGAGGCCAGGTACTTGGCCATCCCTGCTTCGAGGTCGTTTCGCTCCCCGGAGTCCTTTTTGCGTGCTGCATTGACCATCATCGCATGGGCGGCCTCGACCTTGGTGGCCATCTCGGCCAACTTGAACTGGATCGCCTGGTGCTGCGCGATGGGCTTTCCGAAAGTGTGCCGTTGCTGCGCGTAATCGACACCCAGCTCAAATGCACGCTGTGCGACGCCGCAGCCACGCGCCGCGACATTCACGCGGCCGACTTCCACCCCGTCCATCATTTGGTAAAAGCCCCGGCCGGTCTCCCCGCCCAGTACGCGATTGGCCGGAATGCGCAGGTCATCCATGATGAGTTCGGTCGTGTCGACGCCCTTGTAACCCATCTTGTCGATCTTCCCGGGGATCGTCAGGCCCGGACGGACTTCACCGAAGCCCGGTTCCTTCTCCACGAGGAACGTCGTCATCGACTTGTGCGGCGCGGAGCCCTCCGGGTGACCTTCATCACTTCGCGTGAGAACCGCCACAAGCGTTGACGAACCGCCGTTCGTCAGCCACATCTTCTGGCCGTTCAGAACGTAACTGTCGCCGTCCTTAACCGCCTTTGACGTGATGGCCGACACGTCGGAGCCAAGTCCCGGTTCGGACATGGAGAATGCGCCGCGCACCTCGCCCAGGGCCATGCGGGGCAGGAAGTGGTCCTTCTGCTCCTGCGTGCCGTGCTGCTTGAGCATGTAGGCGACGATGAAGTGGGTGTTGATGATGCCGGAGACCGACATCCAGCCGCGCGCGATCTCCTCCACGCACAGCGCATAGGTGAGCAGTGACTCGCCCAGACCCCCGTACTCCTCGGGAATCATCAGCCCGAACAGGCCCAACTCCTTGAGCCCGTCGACGATCTGTTGCGGGTACTCGTCGCGGTGCTCGAGTTCGGTCGCGACCGGGATGATCTCTTTGTCGACGAAGTCTCTGACCGTGGAGAGGATTTCCTGCTGCACATCGGTCAGGCCGTGGGTCTGCGCGAGTCGGCTCATGGCTACTTCTCCTGCGACTTGAGAGAGGGGCGGCCGGGCTGCTCGCCGCCGCGCTCCTTGATGTACGTCTCGGTGGGCACCATCACCTTGCGGCGGAAGACGCAGACGAGCGTGCCGTCCTGCTTGTAGCCCTTGGTCTCCACGTAGACGATTCCACGGTCCGACTTCGACTTGGACGGGGTCTTGTCCAGGACCGTCGTCTCGCCGTAGATGGTGTCGCCGTGGAAGGTCGGCGCCACGTGCTTGAGCGACTCGATCTCCAGATTGGCGATCGCCTTGCCCGACACGTCCGGCACGGACATCCCGAGGAGCAGCGAGTAGATGTAGTTCCCGACGACGACGTTCTTGCCGAAGTCCGTCGTCTTCTCCGCATAGTTCGTGTCCATGTGGAGCGGGTGGTGGTTCATCGTCAGAAGACAGAAGAGATGGTCGTCGTACTCGGTGACCGTCTTTCCGGGCCAGTGCTTGTAGACGTCCCCGACGGTGAACTCTTCGTAAGTGCGGCCGAACTGCATGAGTCGCTACGCCTCCGGGATCTCGAACTTGGACGTGCGCTGCATGCCGGCCGCGCGTCCCTTCCCGGAGATGACGAGCGCCATCTTCCGGCTGGCCTCGTCGATCATCTCGTCGCCGAGCATCGCGGAGCCCTTCTTGCCGCCGGCCTCGGACGTGCAGTAGTCGTACGCGTCCAGGATCAGCTCGGCGTGGTCGTAGTCCTCCTGGGACGGCGAGAAGACCTCGTTGGCGGCCTCGACCTGGCCGGGGTGCAGCACCCACTTGCCGTCGAAGCCGAGGGCCGCGGCACGCCCCGCGACCTCGCGGAAGCCGTCGACGTTCTTGATCTGGAGGTACGGGCCGTCGATCGCCTGGAGGTCGTTGGCGCGGGCCGCCATCAGGATCTTCATCAGGATGTAGTGGTACGCGTCGGCGCCGTAGCCGGGCGGCTGCTCGCCGACGACCAGGGACTTCATGTTGATGGAGGCCATGAAGTCGGCCGGGCCGAAGATGATGGTCTCGGTGCGCGGCGAGGCCTCGGCGATCGCGTTGACGTTGTTGAGGCCCTGCGCGTTCTCGATCTGCGCCTCGATGCCGATCTTGCCGACCTCGAAGCCCATCGTCTTCTCGATCTGCGTGAGCAGGAGGTCGAGCGCGACGACCTGCTCGGCGTTCTGCACCTTCGGCAGCATGATGCAGTCGAGGTTCTGGCCGGCGCCCTCGACGACGGTCACGACGTCCCGGTACGTCCACTCGGTCGTCCAGTCGTTGACCCGCACGACGCGCGTCTTGCCCGTCCAGTCGCCCTCGTTGAGGAACTTGACGATGGTGTGCCGCGCCTCGGGCTTGGCGAGCGGGGCGCAGGCGTCCTCCAGGTCGAGGAAGACCTGGTCGGCGTCGAGGCCCTGGGCCTTCTCCAGGAAGCGCGGGTTCGAGCCGGGTACGGCCAGACACGAACGGCGCGGGCGAAGGCGGTTGACCTGGGTCATGCGGGGACCTCCAGTGGGTCGAGGTGGTTCGCTGTGCGGATCTCGTCGACGATACGGCCGATGATCTCCGTGATGCCGAAGTCCTTGGGGGTGAAGACGGCGGCCACACCCGCCCGCTTCAGGTCCTCGGCGTCGGCATTGGGGATGATGCCGCCGACGATCACGGGGATGTCGGTGGCGCCCGCCTCGCGCAGGCGGGCGAGCACGTCGGGCACCAGCTCGGCGTGCGATCCGGACAGGATCGACAGGCCGACGCAGTGCACGTCCTCGGCGAGAGCCGCGGAGACGATCTGTTCGGGCGTGAGCCGGATGCCCTGGTAGACCACCTCGAACCCGGCGTCGCGGGCCCGTACGGCGATCTGCTCGGCGCCGTTGGAGTGTCCGTCCAGGCCCGGCTTGCCGACCAGCAGGCGGAGCTTGCCGCCCAGTTCCTCGCCGGTGCGGCGGACCTTCTCGCGGACCTCGGCGAGCGGGGTGCCCTCCTCGGCCGCGACCGCGACCGGCGCCGACGAGACGCCCGTGGGGGCGCGGAACTCGCCGAACACCTCGCGCAGGGCCGCCGCCCACTCGCCGGTCGTGACCCCGGCGCGGGCGCATTCGAGGGTGGCCTCCATGAGGTTCTCCGTACCCGCCGCGGCCTCCTTGAGGCGCTCCAGCGCCTGCCGGCTGGTCGGGTAGAGGAACGGATCGCCCATGCCCTGACGGTCGGTCGACTCCTCACGGGTCGTGCGCCACTCGCCGATGGCCGCCACGACCCTGGCCTCGACGTCGTGGTCCACCGTCATGATCGCGGTGTCCAGGTCGGCGGTGAGCGGGTTCGGCTCGGTGCCCTCGTAGCAGTTGACGCCGACGATCTTCTCCTCACCGGCCTCGATCTTGGCCCGGCGCTCGGCGTGCGAGGAGACGAGTTGCGACTTGAGGTAGCCGGACTCGACGGCGGCCAGCGCGCCGCCCATCTCCTGGATCCGGTCGATCTCGGCGAAGGACTCGGCGACCAGCTCGTCGACCTTCTTCTCGATGACGTGCGAGCCCGCGAAGATGTCCTCGTACTCCAACAGGTCGCTCTCGTGGGCGAGGACCTGCTGGATGCGCAGGGACCACTGCTGGTCCCAGGGCCTCGGGAGGCCCAACGCCTCGTTCCAGGCGGGGAGTTGGACGGCGCGGGCGCGCGCGTCCTTGCTGAGGGTCACGGCCAGCATTTCGAGGACGATCCGCTGGACGTTGTTCTCCGGCTGGGCCTCGGTCAGGCCGAGCGAGTTGACCTGCACCCCGTACCGGAAGCGGCGCTGCTTCGCGTTCTCGATGCCGTACCGCTCGCGCGTGATCTGGTCCCAGATCCGCCCGAACGCCCGCATCTTGCACATCTCCTCGATGAAGCGGACTCCCGCGTTCACGAAGAAGGAGATGCGGGCCACGACGTCCCCGAACTTCTCGGCGGGGACCTGCCCTGAGTCGCGTACGGCATCGAGAACAGCGATGGCGGTGGACATCGCGTAGGCGATCTCCTGGACCGGAGTGGCCCCCGCCTCCTGGAGGTGGTAGCTGCAAATGTTGATCGGGTTCCACTTCGGCATGTTCGCCACCGTGTACGCGATCATGTCGGTGGTCAGGCGGAGCGAGGGCCCCGGCGGGAACACATGGGTGCCCCGCGACAGGTACTCCTTGACGATGTCGTTCTGCGTCGTGCCCTGGAGCGCGGCGAGGTCCGCGCCCTGCTCCTCCGCGACCACCTGGTAGAGCGCCAGGGTCCACATGGCGGTGGCGTTGATCGTCATCGAGGTGTTCATCTGCTCCAGGGGGATGTCCTGGAACAGCCGCCGCATGTCACCGAGGTGGGACACCGGGACGCCGACGCGGCCGACCTCACCTCGCGCGAGGATGTGGTCGGGGTCGTACCCGGTCTGGGTCGGCAGGTCGAAGGCGACCGACAGGCCCGTCTGCCCCTTGGCGAGGTTGCGGCGGTACAGCTCGTTGGACGCCTCGGCCGTGGAGTGGCCGGCGTACGTGCGCATGAGCCACGGCCGGTCCTTCTGGCGCTCAGTCATCTGCACTGTCTCCTACGGGAGTTCAGAAGGTCTCAGACGTTCCGGAACCGGTTGATGGCGTCGATGTGCTGCGCCCGCTTCTCGTGGTCGCGCACGCCGAGGCCCTCCTCGGGGGCGAGCGCGAGGACGCCGACCTTGCCCTGGTGGAGGTTGCGGTGCACGTCGTAGGCGGCCTGGCCGGTGTCCTCGAGCGCGTACGTCTTCGACAGCGTCGGGTGGATCTTGCCCTTGGAGATCAGGCGGTTGGCCTCCCACGCCTCGCGGTAGTTGGCGAAGTGCGAGCCGATGATGCGCTTCAGTGACATCCACAGGTAGCGGTTGTCGTACTCGTGCATGTAGCCGGAGGTGGAGGCGCAGGTGGTGATCGTGCCGCCCTTGCGCGTCACGTACACACTGGCGCCGAAGGTCTCGCGGCCGGGGTGCTCGAAGACGATGTCGATGTCCTCGCCGCCGGTGAACTCGCGGATGCGCTTGCCGAAGCGCTTCCACTCCTTCGGGTCCTGGGTGCGCTCGTCCTTCCAGAACTTGTAGCCCTCGGCGCTGCGGTCGATGATCGCCTCGGCGCCCATGGCCCGGCAGATGTCGGCCTTCTGCTCGCTGGAGACGACGCAGATGGGGTTGGCGCCACCGGCGAGCGCGAACTGCGTGGCGTACGAGCCGAGTCCGCCCGACGCGCCCCAGATGAGGACGTTGTCGCCCTGCTTCATGCCGGCGCCGTTGCGGGACACGAGCTGGCGGTACGCGGTGGAGTTCACGAGGCCGGGAGCGGCGGCCTCCTCCCAGCTGAGGTGGTCCGGCTTCGGCATCAGCTGGTTGGACTTGACGAGCGCGATCTCGGCGAGTCCGCCGAAGTTCGTCTCGAAGCCCCAGATGCGCTGCTCGGGGTCGAGCATCGTGTCGTTGTGGCCGTCGCTCGACTCCAGCTCGACGGAGAGGCAGTGCGCGACGACCTCGTCGCCCGCGTGCCAGGCGTTGACGCCGGGGCCGGTGCGCAGCACGACGCCCGCGAGGTCGGAGCCGATGACGTGGTACGGCAGGTCGTGGCGCTTGGTGAGTTCGCTGAGCCGGCCGTAGCGCTCCAGGAAGCTGAAGGTGGACACCGGCTCGAAGATCGAGGTCCACACGGAGTTGTAGTTGACCGAGGAGGCCATCACGGCCACCAAGGCCTCGCCCGGGCCGAGTTCGGGAACCGGCACGTCGTCCAGGTGGATCGACTTGCGCGGGTCCTTCTCGCGGCTGTCGAGCCCGGCGAACATCTCCGCCTCGTCCTTGTGCACGGTGATCGCGCGGTACGAGTCGGGGAGCGGCAGGGCGGCGAAGTCGGCAGACGTGGCGGTCTGCGACTGAATCGCGTCCAGGATGTCCTTCACGGTGGTGCCTCCGGCGTTGAGCGTTGAGGGAAACGCTGAGTCGGGTGTGGCTGCTGAGGGTTTTTGAGGGTGTGCCGTCGGTTCGGCGGGGGTGGTGCAGTGGCAGCGCTTGGTGTGGCGCGGAAGGTTGCCTGTGACGCAGGCGCCCGGGCGCACGAACCACGGTCGTTCGCGGTTCGCGGGGACAGCCCTCGCACGGAAGTTCTCTGTGCGCCGGCCGCCCGGACACCTTCAACGTATGGCACAGCGTGACAACGCACAAGGCACTGCGTGCCATCAATTTCGCTCAGGTGAATTTTCTGGCCTCAAGTGAGCGATGATCGATCAGGCGAGGTCAGGGGCGGGTTCCCGGACATGGAAAGGATCGATGATCGATCGCCGGGGCGAGGAGTGGCGCGCCGGAGGAATGAAAAAGGCGCCTCACCTGGCACTGCGTGCCAGGTGAGGCGCCTTGTGAAGCGGCGGCCCCGCTACCGGTTCCTGAGAGCCTCTTCGATCGTGCGCATGACCTCCGGCAGCGGCGCGTCCGTGCGGGCCACCGTGACGAGGACCTCGCCGTTCTGCGAGACCTGCGCGGGGGGCGAGGCGGCGGCCGGGGTACGGCCCGCCCCGATGCCGGTGCCGAACGTGCGGCGCACGATCGCGAAGGCGTGGTCGAGCTGGGTCTCCACGTCGCCCTGGCCGTCCGCCCGCAGCCAGCGCCGCAGTACGTGGTTGTGGGCGGTGACGACGGCGGAGGCGGCGACCTCGGCGAGCAACGGGTCGTCGTTGCCGTCGTGGTGCGCCTGCTCGTCGAAGTGGCCGAGGAGGTAGCGGGTGAACAGTCGCTCGTAGCGGGCCACCGAGGCGATCTCCGCCTCGCGCAGCGTCGGCACCTCGCGGGTCAGCTGGTAGCGCGCCACGGACACCGCGGGCTGCGCGGCGTACATCTTCATGACTTCCTTGATGCCCCGGCACACCGTGTCCAGCGGGTGCTCCAGGGCCGGCGCCGCGTTCAGCACGGCCTCCGCGCGCACCAGGGTGTCGTCGTGGTCAGGGAAGATCGCCTCTTCCTTGGAGCGGAAGTGGCGGAAGAACGTGCGTCGGGCGACCCCGGCGGTCGCGGCGATCTCGTCGACCGTCGTCGCCTCGTACCCCTTCGTGGCGAAGAGTTCCATCGCCGCGGCCGCGAGTTCGCGGCGCATCTTGAGCCGCTGGGCCGCGGCCCGATTGCCCGCGGCGCTCTCCGGCGCGTCGGGCGTGGCGGAGGTACGAGAGGACTGGTCGGCCTTGGACATGCCCCGAACGTACTGCATGTACGTGCCCGGTGGTGCCCCGGTCAGCGGGCCGCCCGGCTCCCCGAGCAGCCCGCCCCAACCGGATTCGGCCTCACCGACCGAATCAGCGCTTGGCATATTCGCGGAAACCACGGCCCGTCTTGCGGCCGAGGCAGCCCGCGGCCACCAGGTGCTCGAGGAGCGGTGCCGGTGCGAGGCCCGGGTCGCGGAACTCGCGGTGCAGCACGCGCTCGATGGCGAGCGAGACGTCCAGGCCCACCACGTCGAGCAGTTCGAACGGGCCCATCGGGTAACCGCCGCCGAGCTTCATGGCGGCGTCGATGTCGTCGAGCGAGGCGTAGTGCTCCTGGACCATCTTGATCGCGTTGTTCAGGTACGGGAAGAGCAGCGCGTTCACGATGAAGCCGGCGCGGTCCCCGCAGTCCACGGGGTGCTTGCGGACCTTGCGGGTCAGCTCGCGGACGGTGGCGTGCACCTCGTCGGAGGTGAGCACCGTGCGCACGACCTCGACCAGCTTCATGGCGGGCGCCGGATTGAAGAAGTGCATCCCGATGACGTCCTGCGGGCGCGAGGTGGCGCGGGCGCAGGCGACGACGGGCAGCGAGGAGGTCGTGGTCGCGAGGATCGCGCCGGGCTTGCAGACCTTGTCGAACGTCGCGAACAGCTGCCGCTTCACGTCCAGGTCCTCGGCGACGGCCTCCAGGGCCAGGTCGACCTCGGCGAACGCGTCGTAGGAACCGGCGGGGGAGATGCGCGCGAGCGTCTCCTCGGCGTTCTCCGCGGTCATCCGGCCCTTGTCGACGGATCGCTTGAGCGACTTGCCGATACGGGCCTTGGCCGTCTCCGCCTTCTCCTCGCTGCGGGCCGCGAGCACCACGTCGTACCCGGCCTTCGCGAACACCTCGGCGATCCCGGAGGCCATCGTTCCCGAACCGGCGACGCCGACGGAGCGGACGGTGCGGGCGGGACCGGTGAGCGCGTCGCTGAGCGGCGTCAGCGCGTCGCGCACCACGACGGCGCTGCCCGGCGCCTCGTACGTGTAGAAGCCGCGGCCGGCCTTGCGCCCGGTCAGACCCGCCTCGCTGAGCTGCTTGAGGATCGGGGCGGGGGCGTGCAGCCGGTCGTGCGACTCGGCGTACATGGCGTCGAGGACGGTACGGGCCGTGTCGACGCCGATCAGGTCGAGCAGGGCGAGGGGGCCCATCGGCAGTCCGCAGCCCAGCTTCATCGCGGCGTCGATGTCCTCGCGCGAGGCGTACTTGGCCTCGTACATGGCGGCGGCCTGGTTGAGGTAGCCGAAGAGCAGCCCGTCCGCGACGAAGCCGGGGCGGTCGCCGACCGCGACCGGGTCCTTGCCCAGCTCGATGGCGAGATCGGTGACGGTCGCGACGGCGGCCGGCGCGGTGAGCACCGACGACACCACCTCGACGAGCTTCATGGCGGGCGCCGGGTTGAAGAAGTGCAGGCCGAGGACGCGCTCGGGACGCGCCGAATCGGCGGCGAGGCGGGTCACCGAGAGCGCGTTGGTGCCGGTCGCGAGGACGGTGTCGGGGCGCACGATGCCGTCGAGTTCGCGGAAGACCTGCTGCTTGATCTCGTACGACTCCGGGACGACCTCGATCACCAGGTCGGCCTCGGACGCGGCCTGGAGGTCGGTGAACGTACGGAAGCGGGCGAGCAGCTCCGCGCGCTGCTGCTCGGTGAGGTGCTCGCGGCGCACCGCACGCGCCGTCGAGGCCTCCAGGGACGCCACGGCCTGGGCGGTGGCGGACTCGCTGATGTCGATGCCGATGACCTCGCGCCCGGCACGGGCCAGGACCTCGGCGATGCCGGTGCCCATGGTGCCGAGGCCGACGACGGCCACAGTTGAGATACGGGACAGGGGAGCGTCCATCTGGGAACTCCAGAAAATGAGGGGTGACGGCTGAGGCGACTGAGCGCCGCACACGCGCGGACAACCGGCGCGGGAGGTGCGGGAGTTGAGCCGAACCGGCAGGCCCTGTCCCGGGGCCGAGCCGTACTGCGGTACACACGGGTACCGAACCGACTGACACTCACGACGGCTGCGTCACCAGGCCGCCGCGAGCGGTGCTGCGGGAAGTATGCCCCGCTCACCTGAGCTTAACCAGCGAGTAACGAGCGCGCCAGTCCTCGCCGTTGAAAGGTCGCTGTGATCTACGTCGCCGCAGGCGGTGCCCGTCTACCCTCGACGTCATGGACGAAGAGTCGCGAACGGTAACGGAACGCATCCGGAAGGAATCCGGTGGAACGCCCGCGTTCGAGCAGTTGGTCGCCTCCCACGACAGGGACGAGCTGGCGGCGGTGCTCACCGCGCCGCAGCAGCCGCTGTGGGCGCGGGAGCTGGCGGCGTATCGGCTGGGCATGGCGGGCGACGGCCGCGCCTTTGAGTCCCTCGTCCTGCTGCTCAACCACCGTGACCCGGAGCGCTGCGCCGCGGCGGCCGAGGCCCTCGCCGCGCTCGGCGACCCGCGCACCGCACGGGCGGCCGCGGCCCTGGCGACGAACGAGCTGCGCGTCGCCTACGCCCTGTACCCCGTCCGCCTGCTCACCCAGCTCCGCGCCCCGGAGTCGGCCCCGGCCCTGATCGCCACGCTCCGTCGCCGCCTCGTTCCGCACGACCCGTACCGGAAGGTGGCCCTCGCCTGCGTCGAGGGCCTGGGCAGCCTCGCCGACCCCCGGGCCCGCGAGGTCCTCAAGGAGGCCGCCACCCACCCGCGCCTCGCGATGGCGGCGGAGGCGGCACTGGCGCGGCTGCCGCGGACGTGAGGCGGCCGTCCGGCTCTGGCGGTGGATCGGCCCGTCGGCCGTCCGCCGTCACTCCGGCGTGACGGCGAGCGCCTCGATCTCCATCAGGAAGTCCGGCGACATCAGCGCGGCGACCTGCACCGCGGAGGCGGCGGGCAGCCGCGCGGGGTCGAGAAACTCGTCGCGGGCCCGGCGCACGGCGGGCATGTGGGTGAGGTGCGTCATGCGGGTCATCCTCACAGCAGGGTCAGCTGTGTCGGGGTCTCGGGGGTCGGGGTTTCCTCGCGGGCGGGGATGCGGCGGGGTGTGGCTGCCCGGCTCGGGCCGATACCGAATTCCTCCGCCAGTTCGTGGACCTGGCGGGTCACGCGGCGTTGGTACCACTTCGGGGCGTAGGCGCCCTCCGCGTAGAGGCGTTCGTAGCGGCGGACCAGGTGCGGGTGGTGTTGCGCGAGCCACCCCATGAACCACTCGCGGGCGCCGGGGCGCAGGTGCAGGACCAGCGGGGTCACGGAGGTCGCGCCCGCCCGGGCGATGGCGCGGACCGTCGCCCGCAGCTGGTCCGGGTGGTCGCCGAGGAAGGGGATCACCGGAGCCATCAGGACCCCGCAGCCGATCCCCGCGTCGGAGAGGGCGCGTACGACGTCGAGGCGGCGCTCCGGCGCGGGCGTGCCCGGCTCGACGGTGCGCCACAGCTCCCGGTCCACGAAGCCGACCGAGACCGAGATCCCGACGTCCGTCACCTCGGCCGCCTGCCGCAGCAGCGGCAGGTCCCGCAGGATCAGCGTGCCCTTCGTCAGGATCGAGAACGGGTTCGCGTAGTCGCGCAGCGCCTCGATGATGCCGGGCATCAACCGGTAGCGGCCCTCGGCCCGTTGATAGCAGTCGACGTTCGTGCCCATCGCGATGTGCTCGCCGTGCCAGCGCCGCGAGGCGAGGTGGTGGCGCAGCAACTGCGGCGCGTTCACCTTCACCACGATCTGGCTGTCGAAGCCGAGCCCCGTGTCGAGGTCCAGATAGCGATGGGTGTTGCGGGCGAAGCAGTAGACGCACGCGTGTGTGCAGCCCCGATACGGGTTGACGGTCCACTCGAACGGCATCCGGGACGCCCCCGGCACCCGGTTCACGATCGACCGGGACCGGATCTCGTGGAACGTCACACCTGCGAATTCGGGGGTGTCGAAGGTCCTGCTCACCACCGTGTCCGCGCCGAACAGCGCGGCGTCCCGGGCCCGCCCGTGGTCGACGGGCTCGTCCGTGAGGTTCTCCCAGCGCATGACGCCTCCTCGGTAGCACTGACCACAGAATAGAACACATGTTCCCTTGATCGTGCGAACCCCGTGCGAACGCGTTCCGTAGCAGGTGTGGCCGGGGTCCGGCCCCGATTTGGGCGGCCGGTACGGAGGGTGGTTGGCTTGACACCGCCCCAGGGCCGGTCGTCGCCCAGGCGGCGGTCCCTGAAGAACCGATTGCTGGAGGAAGTGTCATGGCGCAGGTCGAGGCCACCACGGAACGTGTCGTCGCCGCGAAGCCGGACGACGTCTTCGACGCCCTCGCCGACTACAGCGGCACGCGCGCGAAGATGCTGCCCGAGCACTTCAGCGAGTACGAGGTGCGCGAGGGTGGCGACGGCGAGGGCACGCTCGTGCACTGGAAGCTCCAGGCCACCAGCAAGCGCGTGCGCGACTGCCTGCTCGAGGTGACCGAGCCGACCGAGGGCGAGCTCGTCGAGAAGGACCGCAACTCCTCCATGGTCACGACGTGGCGCGTCACGCCGGCAGGCGACGGCCAGTCGCGCGTCACCGTCACGACCGTGTGGAACGGTGCGGGCGGCATCGGCGGCTTCTTCGAGAAGACCTTCGCCCCCAAGGGCCTCGCCCGCATCTACGACGCCGTGCTCGCGGGCCTCGCGACGCAGGTCGAGAAGTGACCCGCGTGCGCGGGCAGTTGTAACGCCCGCGCACTGATCCGCCGCTCACCGTTTCGAGTGGTTTTCGTTCTGCCGCCGTTGTACGCCGTAGGGCTCCCACCGGCGGATACGTCGATCCGGCCCACCTGAACAGCGATTCTTCGCGCTTGCCCCCAGTTGTCGCGTAATGCGAGAAATGGCCGCGCAAGGGCGACGAGGGGAGCTGCAGGTGGGCACGGTGACGCTGGTGACCGATCCGGTCGGGGAACCGGTGGCCCCGCCCGACCTCCCGCCGGAGCCGCAACGGCCCGCGCAACCGGCCCAGTTGCCGGGACACGGTCTCAGTCCCAGCCGTGTGCGCATGGTCTTCGTCGGCCTGATGCTGGCGCTGCTGCTCGCCGCCCTCGAGCAGATGATCGTCGCCACGGCGCTGCCCCGGATCGTCGGCGAACTTCACGGCCTGGACAAGATGTCCTGGGCGATCACCGCCTACCTGCTGACCTCGACCGTCGGTCTGCCGATCTACGGAAAGCTCGGCGACCTCTTCGGCCGCAAGGGCGTCTTCCAGTTCGCGATCGTCGTCTTCATCATCGGCTCCGCGCTCGCGGGGCGCGCGCAGACGATGGACCAGCTCATCGCCTTCCGTGCCCTCCAGGGCGTCGGCGCGGGCGGGCTCATGATCGGCGTACAGGCGATCATCGGTGACATCGTGCCGCCGCGCGAACGCGGCCGCTACATGGGCCTGATCGGCGCCGCGTTCGGCCTCGCCTCCGTCGCGGGCCCGCTGCTCGGCGGCTACTTCACCGATCACCTCTCCTGGCGCTGGTGCTTCTACATCAACGTCCCGTTCGGCCTGCTCACCCTCGCCGTGACGGCCGTCGTCCTCAAGCTGCCCAAGCCCACGAAGAGGCCCCGACTCGACGTGCTCGGCGCCCTGTTGCTGGCGGCAGCCTCAACATGTCTGGTGCTGCTGACCAGTTGGGGCGGCACCGAGTACGAGTGGGGCGACCGCGTCATCATCGGGCTAGGGGTCGGCGCCCTCGCCTCGACGCTCCTGTTCCTCATCGCCGAGAAGTTCGCCGCCGAACCCCTCATCCCGCTGCGGCTGTTCCGCGACTCGGTGTTCAACGTCAGCGGGCTCGTCGGCATGGTCGTGGGCGTCGCCCTGTTCGGCGCGGCGAGCTATCTGCCGACGTTCCTCCAGATGGTCGACGGCGCGTCGGCGACCGAATCGGGACTGCTGATGCTCCCCATGATGGGCGGAGTGGTGGTGGCCTCCATCGTGTCCGGCCAACTCATCAGCCACACAGGCACATACAAGCTCTACCCGATCCTCGGCGGCGCCCTGTCGACGGCGGGCATGTACCTCCTCTCCCGCCTCGAAGCCGACACCCCACGCCTCGAATACAGCGTCTACATGGCAGTCCTCGGCGCGGGCATCGGCCTGATCATGCCGGTCCTCGTGCTCGCCGTGCAGAACTCCGTACGGGCATCTGACCTCGGCACGGCCACCAGCGCCAACAACTACTTCCGGCAGATCGGCGGCAGCGTCGGCGCCGCGATCTTCGGCACGCTCTTCGCGGACCGGCTCACCGACTCCCTCGCCGACCGGGTCCCCGCCACCGGGCAGGGCCTGCCCGACGCCGAGTCCATCACCCCGCAGCTCGTGCACGCGATGCCCGCCGCGCTGCGCACCCCGTACATCGAGGCATACGCCGACGCGATGCCCCGGATCTTCCTCTACTTGGTGCCGGTCCTCGTCCTGGGCCTGCTCCTCGCCTTCTTCCTCAAGGAGACCCCTCTCTTGTCCAGTTCCGCCGGTTCCGTCGGCTCCGACACCCACGCCATCCCCTCGCAGGAGCGCGCCTCCGCGTTCGCCGCCGGGGTCCCGGTCTGCGGGACCGTACGGCACTCCGACGGCACGCCGGTGCCGCGGGCCGCGCTCACCCTCATCGACGTGGGCGGCACCCAGATCGGCCGCGGCGCGAGCGGCGACGACGGCCGGTACGCGCTCGCGACGCCGGGCACGGGCTCGTACGTCCTGATCGCGGCGGCGGGCGGTCACCAGCCGCAGGCCGTGACGGTCACGGTGGGCGAGCGTCCGGTGGACCTGGACGTGGTCCTCGGCGGTGCGGGACGGCTCGCGGGTGCGGTGCTGACGGCGGACGGAACTCCCGTACGCGAGGCGATCGTCACACTCACGAACGTGCACGGCGAGGTGGTCGCGACGACGCGCAGCGGCCGTGAAGGCTCCTACGTCATCACGGAGTTGGTGGCGGGCGAGTACACCCTGGCGGCCAGCGCCCCGGCGTTCCGGCCGGCCGCGATGCCGGTGACGGTGATGGCCTCCCGTGAGACCCGCCAGGACGTGGAGCTGGCGGGCGGGGCGATGCTGCGGGGGACGGTGCGGGCGGGTGGTGGCCGCCCGGTGGAGGACGCGCGCGTCACGCTCCTCGACGTGGCGGGCAACGTGGTGGACACCCTGACGACGGGCCCGGACGGCACCTTCCGCTTCCTGGACCTGGCCTCCGGCGAGTACACGGTGATCGCCGCGGGCTACCCGCCGGTGGCCACGGTCCTCCAGGTGGCGGGAGGCGGCCGCACGGACCGCGACCTCCAACTGGGCCACGAGGACTGACCGGTGCCGTGGCCGGGCCCGTCCGCCCCTGTTGCGCGGCACCGGGCGCCGCCTTGCCCACCCTGCCGCCCAAGGCGGCAGATTGCCCAAGCCGGTGGCGGCCGACCGCAGCGGGTGGGGAGGCGTGCTGATGGCGGGTTGCTCAAGTCGGGGACGGGTGGGCAATTCAAGCCCCTGCGGCGTTTGAGCAGCGGGGTCCGGGGCGGAGCCCCGAGGGCGCAACGCCGGTTCGGCGATGACAGCCCCGCCGGCGATTGAGGCGCGGGGACTGGGGCGGAGCCCCGAGGGCGCGACGCCGGTTCGGCGATGACAGCCCCGCCGGCGATTGAGGCGCGGGGACTGGGGCGGAGCCCCGAGGGCGCGACGCTGGTTCGGCGATGACAGCCCCGCCGGCGATTGAGGCGCGGGGGCTGGGGCGGAGCCCCGGGGCGGGGGACGGGCGGCCGCAACAAGGGAAGTCAAGCCCCGCAAGGCAATTACCGCCAAGAAGCCACCCGCCAACCGGCGGAGCCGTACCGTGGAAGAGGCGGCGCGCACCCCCGGCGCGCCGGAGGGAAGGAACGCGGCGATGCACGGCACCGGTCAAGCCCCGCAGGGCCGCGTCCCGCTTGCCGTCGTGGTCATCGACCACGCGGGCCGCGTATCGCACTGGAGCAGCGGCGCCCGCCGCCTCTTCGGCCCGCCCAAGGAGGACGCGGTGGGCCGCCCCGCCGCCGACCTGCTCCCGGTCTCCGGCGTACTCCCCCAAGAGGGCCCCGCCCCGCACGACTTGGAGGAATCCCTCGGCGGCCGGCTGTCCTACCCGGCCGCGGGCCGCGCCCGCCTCGACACCAGCACGGAGCCCCGCGACCGCATCGACGTCCTGTGGTGGGCCTACCCCCTGGTGGGCCCGGGGCCGGAACGGCTGCTCGTACTGGCCGCCGACGCCAACAGGCTGGGCGGCGACGAGGGGCCGGAGGTCGAGCGGATAGCCCCCGCCTTCGCGCTGCACACGGACTTCCCGGCGGCCGACGAACTCGCCCGCAAGCTGCCCGAGATCCTGCCGAGCATGAGCGTCTCCGAGAGCGCCCGGATCGTCTCCCAAGTGCTCGAACTCGGTTACCCGGTCCTGGAGTTCAGCCAGCACGACCGGGTCCCCGTCACCGCCGACTGGGGCGTGTCCCGGCGCACCGAGCGCAAGGAGCGCCGCGCGGAGGCCGCCCGTGCCACGGCCCTCGGCGTGCCGTCCCCGCGCGCCCCTCTCGACGACGCCGACACCGCCGAGGACCTCGAGTACGCGGCCGTGCGCGACCGCCTCGAATTCCTCAACGAGGTGAGCGGGCGCATCGGTTCGTCCCTCGACCTGTCCCGCACCATCGTCGAGGTCAGCCGTGCGGTCGTGCCGCGCTTCACCGACGTCGCGGGCACCTACCTCCGTGAACAGGTCGTCGCGGGCGAGGGCTTCCCCGAGGGCGCGCCCGACGCCACCACCATGTGGCACCGCGTCGCCCTGGAGCACACCGACGAACCGGGCCGCTGGGACGATGTCGTACCGGTCGGCGAGTCCATGCCGTTCCCGGTGCACACCCCGTTCTTCCAGTGCATGACCAGCGGCGAACCGGTCCTCGTGCCCTACATCTCGGAGGAGATGGGCAACGCGATCGCGTCGCAGTTCGAGAAGCGCGACATCCGCCCGCTCATCAACCACCGTTCGATGCTGGTGGTGCCGCTCAAGGCGCGGAACGTCGTCCTCGGCTTCATGATCCTCCTCCGCCACCAGGAACGCCCCGTCTTCAACGACATGGACCGCGCGACCGGCGCCGAACTCGCCGCCCGCGCAGGCCTCGTACTCGACAACGCGCGCATGTACACGTACCAGGAGGCCGTCGCCGAGACGCTCCAGGACAGCATGCTGCCGCAGATCGAGCCGCACATGCCGGGCGGCGACATCGCCACCCGCTATCTGCCGGGCACGCTGCTCGGGCGGGTCGGCGGCGACTGGTTCGACTCCATCAAGCTGCCGGGCGCGCGTACGGCGCTGGTGGTCGGCGACGTGATGGGGCACGGGCTCAACTCGGCGGCGATGATGGGCCAGTTGCGCACCGCCGTGCAGACGATGGCGGCGCTCGACCTCCCGCCCGCCCAACTCCTGCGCAACCTGGACGACCTGGCGCAGCGCCTCGGCGACAACTACCTGGCCACCTGCCTGTACGCGGTCTACGACCCGATCGCGGGCGAGCTGCACCTCGCCAACGCCGGGCACATCCCGCCGGTCCTCGTGCGCGCGGCGGACGGCGGCAGTGAACTGCTCGAACTGCCCACGGGCGCGCCGATCGGCGTCGGTGGCGTGCCCTTCGAGTCCGTACGGATCCCGGTCGCGCCAGGTGACCGCCTGGTGATGTGCACGGACGGCCTGGTCGAGGTGCGCGGGGAGGACATCGGCGTGGGGCTCGCGACGCTCTGTGAGTCCGCCGCCCATCCGGCCGCGTCCATGGACGACGCCTGCGACACCATCATCCGCTCGCTGGCCACCAGGGGTGGCCGCAAGGACGACGTGGCGCTGCTGCTGGCCCGGCTCAACGGGTTCGAGAGCGCGGACGTCGCCCACTGGACGTTCGACCCGGAGCCCTCCGAGGTGCCACGCGCGCGTGCGCTCGTGAGTGAACAGCTGGCGCTCTGGGGCCTGTTGGGCATCGCCGACGCCGCCGAACTGATCGTGAGCGAACTCGTCACCAACTCCGTGCGCCATGCGCGCGGCGGCCCCGTGCAGCTGCGTCTGGTGCGCTCCGGAACGCTGCTGTGCGAGGTCGAGGACACCGAGCATGCCCTGCCGACGCTGCTCAACGCGGGGCCCGGCGACGAGTTCGGGCGCGGCCTGCGGGTGGTGGCGCGGCTCTCGCGCGCGTGGGGCACGAGCCGTACAGCGACGGGAAAGACCGTGTGGTTCGAACTTTCCGCGTCGCCCCGGTGAAGGTGCGCACGGAGTTCTTGTGGGGCGTGCCCCGGAGCGGTACACCGATCTGACACTTCGGCTGCCGCACCCTGGGGAGGGGTCCATGAGCGTGAGCGAGCGCTACAGGGAAGCGTGGGAGAGTTTCTGGGAGGACGCGTCGGCGGAGCCGGGCGGTGTCTTCTGGGATTCCGAGCCCGCACTGACGGCGGGCATCCATCTCGCCCTGTTCGAGCCCGAGTTGGCGGCACCCGATCTGCCGATGGTGGACCTCGGCTGCGGCAACGGCACGCAGACCCGCTACCTCGCCGACCGCTACCCGAGAGTCGTCGGCGCCGACCTGTCGGCGGCCGCCCTCGGCAGGGCCCGCGAGGCCGACCCGGCCGGACAGGCCGACTACCGGGAGCTCGACGCCACCGACGACGGTCAGATGGGCTTTCTGCACGCCGAGTTGGGCGACGTCAACGTCTATATGCGGGGCGTGCTGCACCAGAGCGAGCCCGCGGACCGGCAACTGCTCGTCGACGCCGTCGCCGCGCTCGTCGGCGAGCGCGGTCGCGGCTTCGTGGTCGAGCTGTCGGAGCGGGCGCGGCCGATCCTGGAGGAGCTCGCGGCGGGCCCCTCGGGTCCGCCGCCCAAACTGGGCGAGGTGTTCTCGCACGGCATCGCGCCGGGCGAGGTCTCGGACGAGGCGGTGCCCGGGTACGTGGCGTCGGCGGGGCTCTCGGTCCTCGCGGCGGGCGAGCTACCGCTCGTGACGACGGACTTCTCGCCCGACGGCGGGCGCATCGAGCTGCCCTCGACGTGGTTGGTGGTGGGACGCGCGGGCTGATTCCCGCACCGACCCCCGACCGGACACCCCGAGCGGCTCCCCGGGCCGGCCCGCAACGCGCTGACGAGCGAGAACTCCGCTCTTCGAGTGGGAAATTGGTCTACACCACTGGGAGTTATCCACAGGTCTGGTGCGTCCTGGCCGGATCCGCGTACGGTTCTGGCCATGAAGATCCTCATCAGCGCCGACATGGAGGGGGCCACGGGCGTCACCTGGCCCGCGGACGTCCTGCCCGGCACACCGCAGTGGGAGCGCTGCCGTTCGATGTTCACGTCGGACGTGAACGCGGCGGCGCTCGGCTTCTTCGACGGCGGCGCCGACGAGGTGCTGATCAACGAGGCGCACTGGACGATGCGCAACCTGCTGCTCGAACAGCTCGACGAGCGGGTGCAGATGCTCACCGGGCGGCACAAGTCGCTGTCCATGGTGGAGGGCGTCCAGCACGGTGACGTCGACGGCATCGCGTTCATCGGCTACCACGCGGGCGCCGGCATGGAGGGTGTGCTCGCGCACACCTACCTGGCCAACCAGATCACGGGCGTCTGGGTCAACGACGTACGGGCCAGCGAGGGCCTGCTGAACGCGCACGTGGTGGCCGAGTACGGGGTGCCCGTCGTCCTCGTCACCGGCGACGACCACGCGTGCGACGACGCGCTCGGGTACGCGCCCGAGGCCCGCAAGGTCGCCGTCAAGGACCACGTCTCCCGGTACGCGGCCGTGTGCCGCACCCCCGCGCGGACCGCGGCCGACATCCGGTCCGCCGCCAAGGACGCCGCGTCCGTCGCGGTCCGCCACGAGCCGGTTCAGGGCGGCCCGTTCACGATCCAGGTGGAGTTCGACGCCGAGCACCTCGCGATGGCCTCGACCGTCGTGCCCGGCGTGCGCCAGGTCGGCGAGCGGAAGATCGCGTACACCCACGAGACCATGTACGAGGGCATCCGCACCTTCAAGGCGGTCACCACGATCGCCTCGGCCGCGGTGGAGGAACAGTATGGCTGAGCAGGCCCACAGCGCGGCATCCCTCGGGACCGTGGACCAGCAGGCGCTCGACGAGGTCGTCGCGTTCACCTCCGAGCTGATCCGCATCGACACCACCAACCGCGGCGGCGGCGACTGCCAGGAGCGGCCCGCCGCCGAGTACGCGGCCGAGAAGCTGTCCGAGGCGGGACTGAAGCCGACGATCCTGGAGCGCACCCCGGGCCGCGGCAATGTCGTCGCCCGCATCGAGGGCACCGACCCCACCGCCGAGGCCCTGCTCGTCCACGGCCACCTGGACGTCGTACCGGCCGAGGCCGCCGACTGGAGCGTCGACCCGTTCTCCGGCGAGGTGCGCGACGGCGTCGTGTGGGGCCGCGGCGCGGTCGACATGAAGAACATGGACGCGATGATCCTGGCGACCGTACGCCAGTGGGCGCGCGCCGGATTCCGGCCGCGCCGGGACATCGTCATCGCCTTCACCGCCGACGAGGAGGCCAGCGCCGAGGACGGTTCGGGCTTCCTCGCCGACCAGCACCCCGGCCTGTTCGAAGGCTGCACCGAAGGCATCAGCGAGTCCGGCGCCTTCACCTTCCACGACGGCGGCGGCAGGCAGCTGTACCCGATCGCGGCGGGCGAGCGCGGCACCGGCTGGCTGAAGCTCACCGCGCGCGGCAAGGCAGGACACGGCTCCAAGGTCAACAAGGCCAACGCGGTGGGCCGGCTCGCCGCCGCGGTCGCCCGCATCGACGCGCACGAGTGGCCGGTGCGCCTCACGCCGACGGTGCGCGCCGCGCTCACCGAGATGGCCGCGCTGTACGGCATCCGGGCCGACGTGGACGCGCCGGACTTCGACGTGGACGCGCTGCTCGCGGCGCTCGGCCCGGCCGCCGACCTGGTCGCGCCGACGGTGCGAAACAGCGCCAACCCGACGATGCTGTCCGCCGGTTACAAGATCAACGTGATTCCGGGGGAGGCCACGGCGCACGTCGACGGCCGCTACCTGCCGGGCGGCGAGGACGAGTTCAAGGCCACCCTCGACCGGCTCACGGGTCCCGACGTCGACTGGGAGTACCACCACCGCGAGGTCGCGCTCCAGGCTCCGGTGGACGGACCGACGTACGCGAAGATGCGCGCGGCCGTCGAGGAGTTCGCGCCCGAGGGCCGCGTCGTCCCGTACTGCATGTCGGGCGGCACCGACGCCAAGCAGTTCTCCCGGCTCGGCATCACCGGCTACGGCTTCGCCCCGCTCAAGCTGCCCGAGGGCTTCGACTACCAGGCGCTGTTCCACGGCGTGGACGAGCGCGTTCCGGTGGAGGCGCTGCACTTCGGGGTGCGCGTGCTCGACAGATTCCTGCGCACGGCCTGAACCGCCCGTACACGTATCAGTAGAAACACCCGCAGGGACACGGACTAGGAAAAGATGGCGGACGCGAAGAACATGGGGGCCACCGGACAAATGCGGGGCGGGGACGACATGCTGCACACGCGAGAGTACGGATCCTGGCCGTCGCCGATCGACGCCGAACTGGCGGCGGCGCACGACGGGCAGCCCGAGTACGTCGGCTTCGTCGGCGCCGAGGCCTGGTGGACCGAACCCCGGCCCACCGAGGCGGGCCGCCGCGCCCTGGTGCGCCGCCTGGCCGACGGCACGGAGCGCTCGGTACTGCCCGCGCCGTGGAACGTGCGCAGCCGCGTCATCGAGTACGGCGGCCGGCCCTGGGCCGGGACCGAGCGCCCCGACGACCCCCGCGGTCCCCTCGTCGTGTTCGTGAACTTCGCCGACCAGCGCCTGTACGCGTACGAGCCCGACGCCCCCGGCGCCGAGCCGCGCCCGCTCACCCCCGTCTCGGACATCGGCGGCGGGCTGCGCTGGGTCGACCCGCACCTGCACATCGAGCGCGGCGAAGTGTGGTGCGTCCTGGAGGAGTTCACCGGCGGGGGCCCCGGCGACCTGCGGCGCCTGGTAGCGGCCGTGCCGCTCGACGGTTCCGCGGCCGAGGACCGGGCGGCGGTGCGCGAACTCTCCGACGACGCCCACCGGTTCGTCACGACCGCCCGGCTCTCGCCCGACGGGCGGCGCGCCGCGTGGATCGCCTGGGATCACCCGCGGATGCCGTGGGACGGCACGGAACTGCTGCTCGCGGAGGTCACCGACGACGGCGCCTTCGGCCCGGCGCAGACCGTCGCGGGCGGCGCCGAGGAGTCCGTCTGCCAGGTCGAGTGGGCGCCGGACGGCGGGCTGCTGTTCTCCAGTGACCGCAGTGGCTGGTGGAACCTGTACCGGCTGGACGTGCGCAGTGGCTGGGAGGTCGCGCCCGGGGGAGCGAAGCCGCCGTCCCGGGGCGCCGACGTCCGCGGGGCCGCCGCCCTGTCCGTGCCCACCACGCCGCAGGGCGCCCTCGCGCGGCCGACGCTCGCCGCCGCCCGGCCGCTGTGCGCCCGCGACGAGGAGTTCGGCGGGCCGATGTGGAAGCTCGGCCTGAGCTGGTTCAAGCCGCTGGAGGCCGGCCTCATCGCCGTCGTGCACGGCGTCGGCGCCACCGCGCTCGGCATCCTCGACCCGGAGACCGGCGAGGTCGTCGACACGGCGGGGCCCTGGACGGCCTGGTCGTCGACGCTCGCCGTGCACGGCAGCCGCGTCGTCGGCGTCGCCGCGAGCCCGCGCACCGCGCCCGAGGTCGTCGAGCTCGACACCTTCACCGGGCACACACGTGTGATCGGCGCCGCGCACCACGACCCGGTCGACCCCGCGTACTACCCGGAACCCCAGATCCGCACCTTCGACGGCCCCGACGGGCGGGACATCCACGCCCACATCTACCCGCCGCACAGCCCCACCCACGTGGCCACCGACGGCGAGCTCCCGCCGTACGTCGTGTGGGCGCACGGCGGCCCCACCAGCCACGCGCCCCTCGTACTCGACCTGGAGATCGCCTACTTCACCTCGCGCGGCATCGGCGTCGCCGAGGTCAACTACGGCGGCTCGACCGGCTACGGGCGTGAGTATCGCAACCGGCTGCGCGAGCAGTGGGGCGTCGTCGACGTGGAGGACTGCGCGGCCGTCGCGCTCGCCCTCGCCGAGGAGGGCACCGCCGACCGCGAGCGGCTCGCCATCCGCGGCGGCAGCGCCGGAGGCTGGACCAGCGCGGCATCCCTGACCAGCACGGACGTCTACGCCTGCGGAACGATCATCTACCCCATCCTCGATCTGACCGGCTGGGCCGAGGGAGAGACCCACGACTTCGAGTCCCGCTACCTGGAGTCGCTCGTCGGACCGCTCGCCGATGTGCCCGCCCGCTACGCGGAGCGCTCGCCCGCCGAGCACGCGGACCGCCTCTCGGTCCCGTTCCTGCTGCTCCAAGGGCTCGACGACGTGATCTGTCCACCCGTCCAGTGCGAGCGGTTCCTGGAGCGGGTGGAGAGCGAGGGGCGGCGGGTGCCGCACGCGTACATCGCCTTCGAGGGCGAGGGCCACGGGTTCCGCCGGGCGGACACGATGATCCGCGCCCTGGAGGCGGAACTCTCCCTGTACGCCCAGGTGTTCGGCCTCCAGCCGGGTGGCGTCCCCGCCCTTGAGCTGACGAAGTGAGACCACTGCGCCGCCCGGAGCGGCTGGGCCCGGGCGCGCGGGTCGCCGTCGTCGCGCCCAGCGGCCCGGTCCCCGAGGACGCGCTCCAGACCGGTCTCGACATCCTGCGCGGCTGGGACCTCGAACCGGTCGTGCTGCCCCATGTCCTGGACGTGCACGCGGAGTTCGACTACCTGGCGGGCGCGGATGCCGACCGGGCGGCGGACCTCCAGCGGGCCTGGTGCGATCCGGACGTCGACGGGGTGTTGTGCGCGCGCGGCGGGTACGGGGCGCAGCGCATGGTCGGCCTTCTGGACTGGGAGGCGATGCGGGCCGCGCCGCCCAAGGTGTTCGTCGGCTACAGCGACATCACCGCGCTGCACGAGGCGTTCGCGGTGCGGCTCGGGGTGAGCACGCTGCACGGGCCGATGGTCGCCACGGCCGACTTCCTCAAGAACCCGCGGGCGCAGGGGCATCTGCGGGCGACGTTGTTCGAGCCGGAGACGGTGCGGGTGATCTCCGCGGTGGCGGGTGGCGGCGGAGCTCTGATGCCCGGGACCGCGCGCGGTGTGACTCTGGGCGGCTGCTTGTCGCTGCTCGCGGCGGAGCTCGGTGCGGCGGGAGCGCGGGGTTCGGCGCGGGGTGGCCTGTTGTGCCTGGAGGACGTGGGGGAGGAGGCGTATCGGGTGGACCGGTATCTGACGCAGCTCCTGCGCGGGGGGTGGCTGGACGGGGTGACCGGGATTCTGCTCGGCTCGTGGGCGGACTGCGATCCACTGCGCGGGCTGCTGGAGGAACGGCTGGGCGGGCTCGGGGTGCCGGTGGTGGAGGACTTCGGGTTCGGCCACTGCGAGGGAGCGCTGACGCTGCCCCTGGGGGTGGCGGGTGAACTGGACGCCGACGCCGGGACATTGACGCTGGACGTGCCCGCGCTTCGGTAACTCGTTGCCGGAGCCCCCGCAGCGTTGCGCGGCACCGTGCGCCGCCTTGCCCACCCTGCCGCCCAAGGCGGCAGATTGCCCAAGGCGGAACCGGCACCTCAAGCCTCGCGGCGGGTGGGCAATTCAAGCCCCTGCGGCGATTGAGCAGCGGGGTCCGGGGCGGAGCCCCGTGGCGTCGACCACGGCTCCTGCCACGAACACCCGCTTCACGAAACCTCCGCCCCACCGCACAGATTCACCCCGCACGGTCCTTGCCCCCTGATGACACGTGCCACACGATGGCTCCGCACTTACCGTTACCCGCCGGTAAGGCACACCGTGGAGGTCGCCGTGCCCAGATCCCGCACCACGCTCGCCGCCGCCCTGTCCGTGATCGCCGCCGCCACCCTGGCCGCCCCCGCCACCGCATCCGCATCCACCGCAGACGCCCCCGAGATCACGCCGACCCCCCTGAAGATCACGGTCCGCACCGCGGAGCGGACCTGCACGGTCGACGCCGACCTCTACCGCCCCGCCGGCGTCGACGCCGCGCACCCCGCCCCCGCCGTCCTGACCACGAACGGCTTCGGCGGCAGCAAGGCGGACGGCTCCACCGACGCGAGCGCCAAGGCCTTCGCCCAGCGCGGCTACGTCGCACTCGCCTACTCCGGCCTCGGCTTCGGAAAGTCCGGCTGCCTGGTCTCCCTCGACGACCCGCGCATCGACGGCAAGGCCGCCTCCGCCCTCGTCGACCTCCTCGCCGGCACCCGCGCCGCCGACGACGGCACGAAGATCGACTACGTCACCGCCGACAAGAAGGGCGACCCGCGCGTCGGCATGATCGGCGGCTCGTACGGCGGCGCCGTCCAACTGGCCACGGCCGCCGTCGACCACCGCGTCGACGCGCTCGTCCCGCTGATCACCTGGAACGACCTCGCGTACTCCCTCGACCCGCAGAACGCGCGGGGCCCGGAGGCCGCCGACGTCCCCGGCGCCTTCAAATGGCAGTGGACCAACGGGTTCTACCTCATCGGCGAGGGCCAGCCGCTGCTGTCCCCGTCCCTCGACCCGTCCCGGATCAACAAGCTCAGCTGCCTGCACTTCGTCGACGACGCCTGCGCCACCATCCGCACGCTCAACTCCGGCCGCTACCCGGCCGCCGAGACCCAGCGGCTGCTCTCCTACGCCCGCAGCGTGTCCCCGGTCTCGTACCTGAAGCAGGTGAAGGCGCCGACGCTCCTCGTGCAGGGGCAGGCCGACTCGCTGTTCAACCTGAACGAGGCCAGGGCGACGTACGACACGCTCGCCGCGCAGGGCACCCCCGCCAAGATGATCTGGCAGTCCTGGGGCCACAGCGGCGGCCTCACCGACCCGGCCGCCGGTGAACTGAACCTCTCCGAGGGCAACCTGGAGACCAGCTACACAGGACGCCGCATCCTGTCCTGGTTCGACCGCTACCTGCACAAGAAGGCCGGCACCGACACCGGCCCCGCCTTCGCCTACTACCGCGACTGGATCGCCGACCCGGACGGGACGTACGCGACCGCCCCGGCCGTCCCCGCCCTCAACCGCACGCTGTACCTCTCCGGCGACGGAAAGCTCGTCGACAACCGGAAGAAGGTCGCCCGCGGCAGCCGCGAGTACCGGAACCGGCTCGTCCCGACCAGCCACTCCGAGTCCTCGCTCGCCGGCCTCATCGGCCTGCCCGACCCCGCCCCGTACGACACCAGGGGCACCTACCTCGACTGGACCACCGAACCGCTGACCGCCGCCACCGACGTCGTCGGCGCCCCGAAGGCGACGCTCAAGGTGATCTCGCCGAAGACGGAGCGCGTGCAGAACTCCGGGGACGCGGCCGACAAGCTGGTGCTCTTCGCGAAGCTGTACGACGTCGCGCCCGACGGCTCGAAGACGCTGGTGCACCGGCTCGTCGCCCCGGTCCGCGTGCCCGACGTCACCCGCCCCTTCACGGTCTCCCTCCCCGGCATCGTGCACCGCTACGAGAAGGGCCACCGGATCCGGTTCGTGATCGCCGCGAGCGACGACGCGTACGGCGGCAACAAGGGGATCAAGCCGGTCACCGTGACCAGCGCGCCCGGCGACACCGGGACGGTGCGGCTGCCCGTCGTGCCGTAGGAGCGACCTGGCGGCCCCGGAAGCCCCCGACAGCCCTGGGGCCGTCACCCGTACGGTCCCCTGACCTGTGCGTTCGTGGCGTCTCCCCGGCCATCCTTGGCAGGGGAGGCGGCGACCGGCCTCCGGGGGAACGACGGAAGGGTCCACCGATGAGCCCCAAGGGCGGTTCGAGTTCCTCGAAGAGCGGCGGCTCCGGCGCGTTCACCCCGGCCAGGATCGGCGTGCTCGTCCTGGCCGTCCTCGGCCTGGTCTTCATCTTCGAGAACACCCGGCACGTGAAGATCCGGCTGCTGATCCCCGAGGTCACGGTGCCGCTGTACCTGGCGCTGCTGATCACGGCGGTCATCGGCGCGATCTGCGGCGGCTACTTCGTGTCGCGCAGGCACAAGTGAGCGACGGGGTCGGCGACCGCCGTCCCCGCCCCCGGAGGTGGCGGCGGACAACCGCTTCCTAAGCTGACCGGATGGCCGACCTCCCCGCTCCGGACGCCCCCACTCCGGACTCGCCCGCTCCGGGCTCTCCCTCTCCGGACTTTCTCGCCACGGGCACTCGCGTGGGCATTCGCCCCTACTCCCTCGACGCGGCCGACGTCGCCGAGTTCACGGCACGCGCCCGCGAGAGCGTCGAGCTGCACCGGCCCTGGCTGTTCCCGCCGACCGGCGCCACCGCCTACACCGAGTACGCGGGGCGGCTCATCGCGGACCCGGCCCGGTACGGGTTCCTGGTGTACGAGCGGAACGGCGGGGCGAGCGGCACCCTCACGGGCTCCCTCGCCGGGTTCATCAACATCAACAACGTGGTGCTCGGCGCGTTCCGCTGCGGTGCGCTCGGCTACGGCGCCTTCGCGCACGCGGCCGGGCGCGGACTGATGTCCGAGGGCCTCGACCTCGTCGTCCGGCAGGCGTTCGGCCCGCTCGGGCTGCACCGCCTGGAGATCAACGTGCAGCCCGGCAACGCGGCGTCGATAGCGCTCGCCCGCCGGGCCGGATTCCGTCTGGAGGGCCTCTCCCCGGACTTCCTCTTCATCGACGGCGCCTGGCGCGACCACGAGCGCTGGGCGCTGACGGCCGAGATGACGAGGCAGGGCGGCGGTCAGGGCCCGTCGTTCGGATCAGGCCCTAGCGGCGCGACTTCCTGTTGATCTTCATGGTGTCCATGTCGGTCACCGTCGAGCGCAGCTCCCCGTGCCCGTAGCCGCGCTCCTTCAGATACGCCTCGGCCTTCTCCTCGGCGAGCGCACCGGCCATCTCCTCGCCGTCGTCCGGGTCGGACTCGACGACGTAGCGCATGGAGAAGTGCTTGAGTGCCTGGTCGTAGGCGAGCGAGCCCTCGGGGCCGAACTTCATGCCCGCGATGCCCTCGTGCTCGGCGGCCTCGGCGAGCAGTCGCTCCCGCGCCGCGTCGGTGAGGTCCTCGAAGACGGCGCGGACGATGACGCGGTAGGTGTGGCTCTCGGCCATGGTGGTGCGTTCTCCTCGGGCGTACGGGGCCGCCGGCCTGGTGCGGCGACGTGCTGAAACCGCCAGCGTATGTCGGGGCGGACGGGACGCCCACGGAATATCGGGGCGCCGGAAGCCGCCCGCGGTCCGGCTTTGCGCAATCCTGACCGGAGGCCACCCTGTTCAGCTCCCGCCTGACCATGTTCCATGGTCATCGGGGCGGGCCGCGCCCCTGGCGACGGGAGGCACACGTGACCGAGATCCGCCGTGCGGTACTGACCCTGCCGGGCGTGCCCCTGGGCCCGGACAATCCGCTGCCGCCGCTGCGACCACTCGACGAGATGCACGAGGTCGACGAGCGCGCCAAGGAGGACATGCCGCTCGACATGGCCCGGCAGGTCGGCTACCGGCCGCTGAGCAGCGTGCTGCCCGAACGGATCCGTGACGGGTACGGGCGCGACCGCGCGCCCATCGACCTCGACACGATCGTGATCGAGAACGACCGGCTGCGGGCGACGGTCCTGCCGGGCCTCGGCGGCCGCGTCGCCTCCCTCTTCCACAAGCCGACCGAACGCGAACTCCTGTACCGCAACCCGGTGTTCCAGCCCGCCGACTTCGCGCTCAACGGCGCCTGGTTCTCCGGCGGCATCGAGTGGAACATCGGCGCGACCGGCCACACCGCCCTGTCCTGCGCACCCCTGCACGCGGCGCGCGTGCCCGCCCCGGACGGCGGCGACATGCTGCGCCTGTGGGAGTGGGAACGCCTGCGCGACCTGCCGTTCCAGGTCGACCTCTGGCTCCCCGACGGCTCCGACTTCCTCTACGTCGGCGTACGGATCCGCAATCCGCACGAGAAGCCCGCGCCCACGTACTGGTGGTCCAACATCGCCGTGCCGGAGGAACGCCGGGTGCTCGCGCCCGCCGACGAGGCCTGGTACTTCGCGTACGAGCAGACGCTGAGCCGCGTACCCGTGCCGGAGTACGAGGGGGCCGACCGCACGTACCCGCGGGGCAGCGAGTTCCCCGCCGACTACTTCTACGAGGTCGAGGACGGGCGGCGCCGCTGGATCGCCGCGCTCGACGACGCCGGACACGGCCTCGTGCAGACCTCGACGGATCTGCTGCGCGGCCGGAAGCTGTTCGTGTGGGGCGCGGGGACGGGCGGGCGGCGCTGGCAGGAGTGGCTGACCGAGCCCGGCACGGGCGGCTACTGCGAGATCCAGGCCGGGCTCGCGCGCACGCAGCTGGAGCACGTGCGTCTGGAACCGGAGGGCGAGTTCAGCTGGCTGGAGGCGTACGGGCCGCTGTCGGCGGACGCGGAAACCGTGCACTCGACCGGGAGTTGGGGGCGCGCGGTCGAAGAGGTGGAGCGACGCCTTGAGGGCGTGCTTCCACGTGCCGACGTCGACGCCGCGTACGAGGCGTGGCGAGGCTGCGCCGATACGGAGCCGGGGGAGCGGCTCGCGGTAGGGTCCGGGTGGGGCGCGCTCGAAGTGCTGCGCGCGGGATGGAAGTTGGCGGGGACGCCGTTCGAGGAGTCGACGCTCGGCGAGGAGCAGGCGCCGTGGCGCGCGCTGCTGGAGACGGGGGCGTTCCCCGAGCAGCGCCGGGTGGGGCCGCCCGGCCCGTCTCTGGTGGCCCCGCCCTGGCGGGACATGCTGGAGACGGCACCGGCCCGCCCGCAGACCGAGTACCACCTGGGCGTCGCGCAGTGGCACGCGGGCGATCGGGCGCAGGCTGTACGCAGTTGGGAACGCGGGCTCGAACTGGCGCCCTCGCTCTGGCCGTTCCTGCGCTGCCTCGCCGTGGCCGACGCGGCGGACGGCAACGTGGAGCGGGCCGCCGACCGCTACGTCGAGGCCTTCGACGACCTGTGCGCGGAGCGCCGCGACGACGGGGAGCCGTGGCGCTCCGCGTGCGGGGCCCTCGGGCGGGAGGCGATCGAAGCGTTGCTCGCGGTGGGGCGGGTCGCGGAGGCGCGACGTGTGTGGGACCGCCTGCGTCCGCCCACGCGGGAGCGGGGGCGCTTTCGGCTGATCGAGGCGCAACTCCTGTGCGCGGAGGGTGAGTTCGGCGCGGCCCGCGCCATCTTCGACGAGGGGTTCGAGGTGGCGGATCTGCGCGAGGGTGCGGAGACGCTCGGCGAGGTGTGGGCGAGGGTGGCTCCGCCGGGGGACCCGGTGCCGACGCGATACGAGTTCCGCATGCGGCCGTCCGCCGCGGGGTAGCGGGTCGGCTGCGCCGTGCGGTGCGGGTAGCGGGGTGGGGTCTGGCTGCGCCGTGCGGGTAGCGGTTGGTGTCCGGCTGCGCCGTACGTTCGGGTAACGGGTCGGGTCTGGCTGCGCCCTGCGGGGTGGCGGTTGGTGTCTGGCTGCGTCGTGCGGTGCGGGTGACGGGTCGGGTCTGGCTGTGCCGTGCAGGGTGGGTAACGGGTCGTGTCCGGCTGTGCCGTGCGGGGTGGCGGTTGGTGTCTGGCTGCGTCGTGCGGTGTGGGTGACGGGTCGTGTTCGGCTGTGCCGTGTGGATCGGTGGGCTGGTCTGGAGCGGGGCGTCGGGTCCGGGTCGTGTGCGGTGTGCGGCTGCGCCGGGCCTCGCCCATCTCCCACCCGCCCGCCCCCTCCGGGGGCTTCGGCCCGTCCGGGGCCCGGTCGCTGTGCCGGGGTTGGCGCCCGTGGCCATGGGTGCGCTGCACCGGGGGCCGCCTTGCCCACCCTGCCGCCCAAGGCGGCAGATTGCCCAAGGCGGTGGGGCTGACCGTAGTGGGTGGGGAGCCGTGTCGGGGCGGGTGCCCAGGGCGGTGGGGCTGACCGTAGTGGGTGGGGAGCCGTGTCGGGGCGAGTGCCCAAGGCGGTGGCGGCTCAGCGTAACGGGCGTGGAGTCGTGCCCGGCGGCACCCCGGGAGGCCGGCGCCCCCGGAGGGGGCGGGGGGAGGGAGATGGGCGGGGGGAGGGAGATGGGTGGGGGCAAGGGCGTCGCCTGCGGGGCGGCGGGCCAAGTCAAGCCCTGTGGCGGCTGGGTAAAACTCAAGCCCTGGGGCGGGTGGGCCGATCACGCACTCGTGCCCCTGGGGCGGGTGGGCCAATTTCAAGCCCCTGCGGCGATTGAGCAGCGGGGTCCGGGGCGGAGCCCCGTGGCCGCAGCCCCGGTTGGGCGTAAGTGGTCCCGCTTTGGGTGAGAGCCCGCGGGGTCCGGGGCGGAGCCCCGAGGCCGTAACCCCGGTTGGGCGTAAGTGGTCCCGTTCTGGGCGAGAGCCCGCGGGGGCCGAGTCCCGTGGCCGGAACGCCGGATGGGTGCAACGGCACCGCTCGTGGGCGGGAGCACGCGGCCCCCCCCCGTGGCGTGGGGACGGACCACCCCCACGCCACAGGTGGCTAGACCAGCTCCCCGTTCCGCGCCACCACGTGCCCCCGGTGAACGACCACGTCCCGCTGCGGCATGTCCACCACCACCTGCGGAACCCCCTCCCCGCGCACCAGCACGAAGTCCGCCGGATCGCCCGCCTTGAACTCCACCCGGGGCAGCCCCATGACATCCGCCCCACCGTGCGCCCCCGCCGCGTAACAAGCGGCCAGCTCATCGTCGAGGCGGATGTCGGTGACCCAGCCGAGGATGTGCGCCCGGTGCAGCATGTCCGCGTTGCCGAACGGGCTCCAGGAGTCCCGCACCCCGTCGGAGCCGAGCCCGACCCGCACCCCGTGCTCCTTCAGCTTGGCGATGGGCAGGACCAGGTCCGCACTCGGCGCGACCGTGGTCAGGGCGATGTCCAGGTCCGCCAAGTCGCCAGCCATCGAGGCCAGTTCGGCGTCCTTCAGGAGCGGCAGGCAGAACACATGGCTCACCGTCACCTTCCCCCGCAGCGACAGCGCCTTGGTGCGCTCGATGATGCCGCGCAGCACCTTCGTGCCCTTCTCGTCGCGGTCGTGGAGGTGGATGTCCACCCCGATGCCGTACCGGTCCGCGAGGCCGAAGAGCAGGTCGAGCTGCTCGTCCATGGCGTTGTCGAAGCTGATCGGGTCGATGCCGCCGACCATGTCGACGAGCCCGTCCCGCGCCGCCGCCTTCAGCAGCTCGGCCGTGCCCGGCGTGCGTACGACACCGTGCTGCGGGAACCCCACGATCTGCACGTCGAGCGCGTCCGCGAGCCGGTCCCGCGCCTGCGCGACGCCCTCGACCCCGGCGAGGCCATAGGCGGGCGCCACGTCCGCGTGCGCCCGCATGGCACGGGTGCCGCGGGTCACCGCGTGCGCCATCAGGCCGTACGCCCGCTCGCCGACCGGGCGCTTCTGCGTACGGAACACCTCGACGTCCTGCTCGCAGTAGTCGGCGATGCCGTCCGCCGGCTTGCGCGAGATCCAGTCGCTGCCCCAGGTCGTCTTGTCGGGGTGGATGTGCGCGTCCACCAGGGACGGCAGGGCGATCCGGCCGCGGCCGTCGACGATCCTGGCGTGGGCGGGCGCGGGCCCGTCCGTGAACTTCCCGTCGACGACGGTCAGATCCACGGACTCCCGGGCGCCGAAGGGACGGACGTCGCGGAACACCACGGCCTTGCCGGGGCTGCGGGACTCCGCGGCCTGCGCCTGCGCCTGCGTCGACGTCGCGCCCAGGGCGGCGCCGCCGATCGAGGCCGCGCCCGCGAGGACACCGCGCCGTGACAGGGGAGGAGTCATGCCGTTCTCCTTCGTTCGAGTTCGAGGGGGAATCCGAGAGAAAGATGAAGGTGGGGAAGGTAGGGAAGGCGGTGAAGATAGGGAAGGCGGTGAAGGTGGTTAAGGCGGTGAAGGTGGTGAAGGTGGTGAAATCGGTGAAGGCGTACGGCGGTCAGACCGCGATGCCCGAACGCACCACGCCCGCCGGCTTCTTGAGCACCGACACATCGGCCAGCGGGTCGCCGTCGACGAGCAGCACGTCGCCCGCGCTGCCGCGGGCGAGGCGGCCCACGGTGCCCTCGAGGCCGAGCAGCTTCGCCGCGCCCGTGGTGGCCGTACGGATCGCGTCGAGCGCGCTGAGGCCCGCCGAGCGCATCAGCTCGATCTCGCCGCCGATGGGGTCGACGGTGCCGCCGGAGGAGTCCGTGCCGGCGGCCAGCGGGACGCCCATCTCGTGCGCGGCGAGGGCCGCCTTCTTGAGCAGCGGCAGGTAGGTGCGGCCGCGCTCGTCGAGGACCGGGTCGTCGGAGCCGATCATGCCGGCGATGGCGCCGAGGGTCGGCGTGAAGAACGTGCCGCGGCGGCGCATCTCGGCCAGCGTGCGCTCGCTGACGTACGCGCCGTGCTCCAGGGAGCGGATGCCCGCGAGCACCGCGTCGTGGCAGCCCTTCTCGCTGTAGCTGTGGCAGAGCACGCCCTTGCCGCCGCGCTTGGCCGCCGCGACGATCACGGACAACTGCTCGCGCGAGTAGACCTGCTCCAGCGGGTCCTGCTCGGCAAGCCCCGCACGCGGGTTGACGCGGGTCTTGATGACGTCGGCGCCGCGCTGGAGGTTCACCTCGACGACGCGGCGCAGCGCCTCGGCGGACCGCACGCCGCCCTTGATGCGGGCCAGCGGGGTGAGGTCCGGGTCGCCGAGGATTGTGTCGCCGAGGTCGGGCGTGACGAAGATGCCGGCGGCCTTCAGGCGGGGCGCGAGTTCGGGGGCCTGGCGGGCCAACTCCCGTACGGCGATGTCCTGGTAGAAGTTCGTGGAGCCGCTGCGCGCGCTGGTGGCACCCTTGCGGACCGCGTCGAGGGCCTCGGTCGCGGTGTTGAGGTGGATGTGCGCGTCGACGAGTCCGGGCAGCACCCAGCGGCCGTGCGCGTCGAGGCGCTCGACGTCGCCGGGGATCTCCACCCGGCCGCGCGCTCCGGCCGCGCGCACCACGCCGTCGCGGATGACGACGACCGCGTCCTCGGTCACCTCGCCGGTGGCCGGGTCGAGCAGGGTGCCGCCGTCGACGACCAGGTCACCGGCGCGGGGCGCGGTGGCCGGGCGGCGGGGTGCGGCGGAGGCCGTGGTCGCGCCGGAGCCGAGCGCGGTCGCGGTGCCCGCGAGCACGGCGGACGCGGCGAGGACACCGCGGCGGGTCAGTCGGCTGGACGGGGGCTCGGCGGGCTCGACGCACATGGGGGCTCCAGGAGGGGTTCTACGAGGATGAGCTGGCCCGCCTTTTTGTATACCAAAGTGGATGGCGCGACAAGGGAGTCCATGCCTATGTAGCTGAATGCCCTGTTTGTGGGGGAGGGGGTGGGGTGCGTCTTACGGGGTCACTCGCCCTCGGTATACAAAGTGGTGTCGCCGAACAGCGACCTCAGGGCGACCGCCCGGCTGTCCCTGACATGCAGCAGCGTGCTCGCCGCCGCCAGCTCCTCGTCGCCCGCCGCGATGTGCCGGAAGATGTCCGCGTGCTGCGCGCGCATGTGGGCCGGCTCCTCGCGCAGCCCGAACAGCAGTTGCAGCTGCCAGCTCAGCTGCTCCATCGTGCGGGCGAGCAGCGGATTTCCGCCGAGCGCCACGATCTCCTCGTGGAACTCGGTGTGCGCGGCCACCTCGCGCGTGCCCTCGTCGGCCGCGGCCGCCCGCTCCGCCCGGTCGAGGCAGGAGCGCAGCGCGTCCAGAGAAGGCGGGTCCTGCGCGGTGAGTGCCCGCGCCGCGAGCCGCGAGGCCTGTACGGCGAGCGGCTCCCACACCTCGTACAGATGCCGCACATCGGTCCGCTCCAGGCGGCGCACCCGCACACCGCTGCGCGGCAGCAGTTCGAGCAGGCCCTCCGCGACCAGCGCCCGCAGCGCCTCCCGCACCGGGACCCGCGACATCCGCAGCTCCTCGGCGACCTCCCGCTCCACGAGCCGCGCGCCCATGGCGTAGCGGCGGTCCACGATGCGCTGCCGCACCGCCTCCCGCGCCTGCGCGCTCAGGGACGCCTTCCCCCGGCGTCCCTCGTCCGACCCCGCCGTGCTGCCCGCCACGTGCACCGTCCTTCGCCCGTCGTGCCCCGGGCGAGGATACGTGCCGCGCCCCCGGTCAGGCCTGTGCGGCGGCCTCTTCGGACGGTGCCTGACGGTCCACGTACTCGAAGACCGAGCCGTCGGGGTGCATCGCGATCAGGTTGCGGCCCGCCGGGCTCGGCACCGGACCCGCGATGACCTTGGCGCCGGACGCGGTGAGCAGCATCGCGGCCTCCTCGACATCGGCGACCGCGATCGTCGCCGCGACCTTGCGCAGCACGTCGATCTCGGCCCTCGGCCCGCTCATCAGGAGGAAGCAGCCGACCGCGGCCACGGAGACCCCGCCGCGCTCGAACCGCAGTGCTTCGCTGCCGGTGAGGTTCTCGTAGAACGTGACCGAGGACTCCAGGTCCTCGACGCAGACGCGCAGCGTGGTTCCCAGGATTTCCATGGGGAGGAGCCTAGTCGGAGGGGCCGGGAGCGCGTGATCGTTTCACGGAAGCGGGTCCATGGGCCGTCGTTACTCGACGCGGCGCCCGGGTACCCGGCGCGCATGGAACGCATGGGCGAACACATCAACGAGCAGCTGACCGACGAGCTGGCCGGACGGGTCACGCACGCCGTCCGCGAGACGCTCCGCGAGGAGTTCACCGCGACCGTGCGGGCGCAGCGCCGCAGGGCCGCCCTGTACGCGGGAGCCGGCGTCGCCGCGCTCTACGCGGGGGCGGCCGTGGCGCTCGCGCTCGGGCTCGTCCTCGCCCTCGGCATGCCGGACTGGGGCGCTGCCCTGGTGGTGGCCGTGGTGCTCGCCGTCGCGGCGTACGTGCTGCGCGGCGCGGCGCGACCCGGGCGGCCCCCGGTGCCCACCGCGCCGCCGATGCCGACCGGACCGCCGACACCCGGAGCGTGAGGACCTTGAGCCGATCCCGAGTCGTCATCGTCGGTGCCGGTTTCGCCGGATACCGGGCCGCCCGCATGCTGGCGCGGGTGGCCCGCGACACCGCCGACGTCACCCTGCTCAATCCCACCGACTACTTCCTGTACCTGCCGCTGTTGCCGCAGGTCGCCGCGGGCACGCTCGAACCGCGCCGGGTGACCGTGTCGCTGTCGGGGACGCTGCCGCACGCGCGGCTCGTGCTCGGCGAGGCCGACGGCGTGGACCTCGACGAGCGGGTCGTCTCCTACACCGACCCGGAGGGCGGCCGCGGCACCCTGGAGTACGACCGGCTCGTCCTGGCCGTCGGCAGCGTGAACAAGCTGCTGCCGGTGCCGGGCGTCGCCGAGCACGCGCACGGCTTCCGGGGCATGCCCGAGGCGCTGTACCTGCGTGATCACGTCACCCGGCAGATCGAGCTCGCCGCCGCGGCGGACAGCCCGCAGGAGTGCCGGGCCCGCTGCACCTTCGTCGTGGTCGGCGCCGGCTACACCGGCACCGAAGTCGCCGCGCAGGGGCAGCTGTTGACCGACGCGCTCGTGAAGAAGCAGCCGCTGCGCCACGGCATCCGCCCGCGCTGGATGCTGCTCGACCTCGCGCCGCGCGTCCTGCCGGAACTCGACCGGCATCTCTCGCGCACCGCCGACAGCGTGCTGCGCCGGCGCGGCGTCGAGATCCGGCCCAAGACCTCCGTGAAGGAGGCCACGAAGGACGGCGTCCTCCTCGACGACGGCGAGTTCGTCGACACCCGCACGCTCGTGTGGTGCGTCGGCGTCCGCCCCGACCCGCTGGTCGCCGAACTCGGGCGGCCCCTGGAGCGCGGCCGGCTGCTCGTCGACCCCGGCCTGAACGTGCCGGGACACCCCGAGGTGTTCGCGTGCGGCGACGCGGCCGCGGTGCCCGACCTGGAGAAACCGGGCGAGTACACACCCATGACCGCGCAGCACGCCTGGCGGCAGGGGCGCGTCGCGGGCCTGAACGTCGCCGCGTCCCTCGGCAAGGGGGAGCGCCGCGACTACCGGCACAAGGACCTCGGCTTCACCGTCGACCTCGGCGGCGCCCAGGCCGCCGCGAACCCGCTCGGCGTCCCGCTCTCCGGCCCGCTGGCGGGCGCCGTCACCCGCGGCTACCACCTGGCGGCGATGCCGGGGAACCGGGTGCGGGTCGCCGCCGACTGGCTGCTCGACTCCGTACTGCCGCGCCAGGCAGTGCAGTTGGGCCTCGTGCGCTCCTGGTCCGTGCCGCTCGACACGGCGTCACCGGAGCTGGCGCGCGTACCCGACGACAGCCGCGACAAGCAGGAGGCGGACCAGCAGGACCAAGGAGGTGCCTCATGACCACCACGTACAGCGACACCGAACTCCGCGACCTCGGGCAGCAGTTGAGGGTCGACTCGGTCCGCGCGGCCGACGCCGCGGGCTCCGGGCACCCCACCTCCTCGATGTCCGCCGCCGACCTGATGGCGGTCCTTTTCGCCCGTCACCTCCGCTACGACTTCGACCGCCCCGCCCACCCCGGCAACGACCGCTTCGTCCTCTCCAAGGGCCACGCGTCGCCGCTCCTCTACTCGGCGTACAAGGCGGCAGGCGCACTCAGCGACGCCGAACTGCTCACCTTCCGCAAGCTCGGCAGCCGCCTTGAGGGGCACCCCACGCCGCGCGGCCTGCCCTGGGTCGAGACGGCCACTGGATCGCTCGGCCAGGGACTCCCGGTCGCGGCCGGTATCGCCTGGTCGGGCAAGCGGCTCGACCGGGTCGGCTACCAGGTGTACGTCCTGTGCGGCGACAGCGAGCTGGCGGAGGGCTCCGTGTGGGAGGCCGCCGAGTACGCCGGGTACGAGCAGCTCGACAACCTCACCGCGATCGTCGACGTCAACCGGCTCGGCCAGCGCGGACCCACCCGGCACGGCCACGACCTCGACGCCTACGCCCGCCGCTTCAAGGCCTTCGACTGGCACACCGTCGTCATCGACGGGCACGACGTGGCGGAGATCGACCGCGCGTACGCGGAGGCCGCGTCCACCGTCGGTCGCCCCACCGTGATCCTCGCCCGCACCCTCAAGGGCAAGGGCGTCGCCGCGGTCGAGGACCGCGAGGGCGCGCACGGCAAGCCATTGCCGGACGCCGCGGAGGCCGTCCGGGAACTCGGCGGCGACCGCGGCCTGCGCGTGTCGGTGCAGGCGCCGCCCGCCGCGCGCGTCCTGCACGCGGTGCGCAGCGGCCGCCTCGACCTGCCGCGCTTCGACGTCGGCGACGAGGTCGCCACCCGTGACGCCTACGGGCAGGCGCTCGTCGCCCTCGGTTCCGCGCGCGGCGACGTCGTCGCGCTCGACGGCGAGGTCGGCGACTCCACGCGCACCGAGATGTTCGCCAAGGAGCACCCCGAGCGGTACGGCGAGTGCTTCATCGCCGAACAGCAACTCGTCGCCACGAGCGTGGGGTTGAGCGCCCGCGGCTGGCTGCCGTACGCGGGTACCTTCGCGGCGTTCCTGACCCGCGCCCACGACTTCATCCGGATGGCGTCCATCAGCGGGGCCGACCTCAACCTCGTCGGCTCGCACGCGGGCGTCGCGATCGGCCAGGACGGTCCTTCGCAGATGGGCCTCGAGGACCTGGCGATGTTCCGCGCCATCCCCGACACCACCGTCCTCTACCCCTGCGACGCCAACCAGACGGCCCGACTCGTCGCGCACATGGCCGAGTCGACCGGCATCCGCTATCTGCGCACCTCGCGCGGCGCGGCGCCGGTGATCTATCCGCCGCACGAGGACTTCCCGGTGGGCGGCAGCAAGGTGCTGCGTTCCGGGGACGGCGACCGGGTGACGGTCGTCGCGGCGGGTGTCACGGTCCACGAGGCGTTGAAGGCGGCGGACGAGCTCGCGGCGGCCGGGATCCCGGTGCGGGTGATCGACCTGTACTCCGTGAAGCCGGTCGACCGCCGCACCCTGCGGGACGCGGCGCGGGCCACCGGGTGTCTGCTCACGGTGGAGGACCACCGTGAGCAGGGTGGCATCGGGGACGCGGTGGCCGAGGCCTTCTCCGACGCGGAACCGGCTCCGCGGATGGCCCGCTTGGGTGTCCGCACGATTCCGGGGTCCGGGACCCCGGCGGAGCAGTTGGCCGCGGCCGGCATCGACGCGGCGGGCATCGTGGCCGCGGTCGGTCTACTGGTGGAGCACGCGGTCACGTCATGACCCCGTGGTTGCGCCCTCGGGGCTCCGCCCCGGACCCCGCTGCTCAATCGCCGCAGGGGCTCGAATTGCTCGACGGGTGAGCAAAATCAGCCCCGCCGGCGATTGAGGCGCGGGGTCCGGGGCGGAGCCCCGAGGCCGTAACGACGTTGCCGCGCAACAGCTAAAAGGAGGCCCTTCGATGACGGACACCCGTACCCCCGACGTCCGGCGACCGGACAAGGTGCTGCTGCCGGACGGCATCACCAAGAAGGACCTCGCCGACTACTACCGCGCCATCGCCCCGTTCGCGCTGCCGCACCTCCGCGGCCGCCCCCTGATGCTCGAACGGCACCCCGACGGCCTCGACGGTCCCCGCTTCATGCAGAAGGACACCCCGGACCACTACCCCGACTGGATCCACCGCGCGGAGGTGCCGAAGGAGGGCGGCACGGTCACGCACACCGTGTGCGACGACACCGCCACCCTGATCTTCCTCGTCGACCAGGCCGCCCTCACCCTGCACCGCTGGCTGTCGCGCGCCGACGACATCGACCACCCCGACCGCCTCGTCCTCGACCTCGACCCGGCGACCGACGACTTCGAGACCGTCCGCGAGGCGGCCCGCCTGACGCACGCGATGCTGGACGACCTGGGCCTGCCCAGCGCCCCGATGACCACGGGCTCACGCGGCGTCCACGTCGTCGTCCCCCTCGACAGGGGCCAGGACTTCGACGAGGTGCGGGACTTCGCGCGCCAGGTCGCCGACACACTCGCCGCCGAACACCCCGACGCGCTCACCACGGCCCCGCGCAAGAAGGACCGCGGCGACCGTCTCTTCCTGGACGTGCTGCGCAACGCCTACGCGCAGACGGCCGTCGCGCCGTACACCGTGCGTGCCAAGCCCGGCGCCCCCGTGGCGACACCCCTGACGTGGCGGCAGCTCGGCGCCCCCGCGATCGGCGCCCGGCACTGGAACATCACGAACGCGGTCGAGCAGGCCCGCACCGACCCGTGGGATGGACTCCTCGGGCGGGGCCGCTCGCTCGGCCCCGCCTGGCGCAAACTCCGGACCCGGCAAGGGAGTTGAGGTTTGTTCCGGACATCTGTGGAGACTCGGTGACCGAGGCTGCCATGACAAACACAAAGAAGACGCAAGCGTCGTCGGAGCGCGAGCCCGGCGACGACAAGACCACCGAGGCGGGCGGCGCGCCGGGCCCCATGGAGGTGCTGCGTGAAGCGCGCGCCCAGCTGGCGGAGCTCACCGGCATGGCGGCCGAGACCGTGTCGTCCTTCGAACGCACCGAGGACGGCTGGGAGTTGGAGATCGAGGTCCTTGAAGTGGCCCGGGTCCCCGACACCATGAGCCTGCTGGCGAGCTACCAGGTGAGCCTGGATCCGCACGGCGTCCTGACCGGCTACCGGCGCATCCGCCGCTACGAGCGGGGGCGCTCCGAGCCGGCACACAGGCAGGGCGGCCAGTAGGCCGTCGCGCCCCGCCTCGAACCGCGTACTACACAGACAGGGAGGACCTGCCTCCATGACCGTTGTCCCCGCACAGCAGTCAGGCGGCGGTGGTGGCACCAGCGGCCTGTACGACGTACTCGAACTCGTCCTGGACCGTGGGCTCGTCATCGACGCATTCGTCCGTGTCTCGCTGGTCGGCATCGAGATCCTGAAGATCGACGTCAGGGTCGTCGTCGCCAGTGTCGACACCTATCTCCGCTTCGCGGAGGCCTGCAACAGGCTGGACCTGGAGACCGGATCCAAGAAGCCGTCCGGGCTGACCGACATGGTCGGCGACAGCATGGAGTCCGGCGCGCGCGGCAAGACCAAGGGTGCGCTGTCCGGTGCGGCCGAGACCATATCCGACGCCTTCGCCCAGGCACGCGAGGAGGGCCAGTCGGAGTCGAGGCGATCCGGTTCCGGCGGCCGCAGGCCCGCCTCGAGCCGCCGGAAGGAGGAGCAGGAGTGAGCAGCACGTACATCTACGCCATCGCGAGCTCCGAACACCCCTCCCTGCCCGTCGGCATGGGCGGCATCGGCGAACCGGCGCGCGAGGTGCGCGTCGTCAAGGAGGGCCCGCTCGTGGCACTCGTCAGCGAGGCCCCCGAAGGGCTGCGGCCCAAGCGCCGCGACCTGCTCGCCCACCAGAGCGTGCTGTCGGAGGCGGGCGCCGGGGGACCGGTGCTGCCGATGCGGTTCGGCTCCCTCGCGCCCGACGACGAGGCCGTCTCCGCGGTGCTCGCCGAGCGCGCGGACCACTACAAGGAACGGCTTCGGGAGCTCGACGGCAAGGTCGAGTACAACGTCAAGGCGCAGCACGACGAGGAAGCGGTGCTGCACCAGGTGATGGTCGACAACCCCGAGGTCCGCTCCCTCACCGAGGCGAACCGGCAGGCGGGCGGCGGCACGTACGAGGATCGGCTGCGCCTCGGCGAGCTGGTCGTGGCCGCCGTGCAGGCCCGCGAGGCCGAGGACGCCGTCGAGCTCCAGCACCTGCTCGAACCGGCGGCCTCCGCGATGTCGGCGGGGCCCGAGAGCACGGGCTGGCTGGCCAACCTCTCGTTCCTCGTCGACAAGAAGGCGGCTGAGCACTTCCTGGCCGCGATCGAGGAAGTGCGCGACAGTCACCCGCACCTCGACCTCACGGTCAACGGGCCGCTGCCCCCGTACAGCTTCGTCGAGCCGGGTCCTTCGGAGCCCGCGACCGCGAAGGACTGAGCCCATGGGCCTGATCTCGGAGCTGCTGTTGCTGCCGCTCGCTCCGGTCCGCGGGTCCCTGTGGGCGGTGGAGCAGGTGCTCGCCGAAGCAGAGCGGCAGTACTACGACCCGGCGGCCGTACGTGCCGAACTCGCTCGCCTGGAAGAGAAGTTGGTGTCCGGTGAGATCGACCAGGAAACGTTCGACCGCGTCGAGGACGAGCTCCTCGACCGTCTGGAGGGACCTTGAACCGAACAGCGCTCGGCCTCGCGATAGGGGCCGGTTACGTCCTCGGACGTACGAAGAAGATGAAGCTGGCGATCGCCGTCGGCACGATGGTCGCCGGCAAGCGGCTGAACCTGAGCCCGCGCGCGCTCGCCGACATGGTGACCACGCAGTTGGAGAACAACCCGCAGTTCAAGGAGATCGGCGACCAGCTCCGCGAGGACCTGCGCGGCGTCGGCAAGGCGGCATCGGGCGCGCTCGTCGAGCGCCAGATCGAGGGCCTCGCGGGACGTCTGCACAGCCGTACGCAGGGTGTCCGCGACCAGATCGAGGGCGTCGCCCCGGACGTGGACGACGTGCGGGACGCGGGGGAGCGGGTCACCGGAGCCGTCCCGGGCCGCGGCCGTGGCCGTGACCGCGGGGACGAAGAGGAGGAGGCCGGGGCCGGCTACGACGAGGAGGACACCGGCTACGAGGACGAGGCAGGGGCCGAGGGCGACGAAGCGGCCGACGAGGAGTCCGCCGATGAGGAGTCCGTCGACGACCGCCGCTCCGCGGAGGCCAGGAGCGCCAAGCAGTCGGCCGCCAAGAAGGCGCCCGCGAAGAAGCGCTCCGCGCGGCCGCAGGGGCCGAAGAAGACGGCGGCGAAGAAGACGACCGCCGCGAGGAAGACCGCCGCGAAGGGAGGCAGTGGCCGTGGCTGACACGACGAAGAACCAGCTCGGTGGCCTCGCCGGGAGCGCGGCAGCCGACCATCTGAAGGCGGAACTCCAGGAGTACCTCGCCGCGCAGGCCCAGCGGCTGCTCATCGGTGCGGGCCGCAAGCTCGGCGAGAGCACTGTGAAGCTGAACGACATCGCGGAGGGCAACAGCCCCGGCTTCGCCAAGCTCGCGCTCGACGGCGGCCGCAAGCTCGCCGAGGGCAAGGGCCCGGTGCGCAGCGCGGTGGAACTCGGCGCGGGCCGGCTCAAGGAGAACGTCGTGGGCGCCTTCAAGGGCCTCGGCGGCAAGGGCAAGCGCAAGGGCGGCGCGGGCAAGAAGCCCACCGTCATCATGGAGTTCATCGACGTCGGCGTCGACCTGCGCACCGCCTACGACCAGTGGACGCAGTACCAGGACTTCAGCACCTTCGCGAAGGGCGTCAAGAACGCGAACCGCGCCGACGACGTCACCTCCGACTGGCAGCTGAAGGTCTTCTGGTCCAACCGGAGCTGGAAGGCGCACACCACCGACCAGCATCCGGACGACCGGATCGCCTGGACCTCGGAGGGCGCCAAGGGCACCACGAAGGGCGTCGTCTCCTTCCACCCGCTGGCCGACCGGCTCACCCGGGTCCTGCTGCTCATCGAGTACTACCCGAAGGGCCTGTTCGAGAAGACCGGCAACATCTGGCGCGCCCAGGGCCGCAGGGCCCGTCTCGACCTCAAGCACTTCGCGCGGTACGTGACGCTGCGCGGCGAGCGGCCCGAGGGCTGGCGCGGCGAGATCGAGGAGGGCGAGGTCGTGCGCTCGCACGAGGACGCGCTCGCCGAGGAGGAGGAGCAGGAGCAGGGCCAGGAGCGCGAGCTGGACAAGCCGTCCGACGCGTACGACTCCGAGGAGCCCGAGGAGGAGTCCGAGGAGCCCGAGGAGTACGAAGACGAGGCCGACGAGGCCGACGAGGAACCGGACGACGAAGAGGAGCCCGAGGCCGAGTACGGCGAGGAGGAGTACGAGGACGAGGAGGGCGAGTACGACGAGGAGCCCGCGCGGGAGCGGGAGCACGCGGGGAGCGGGGCCCGCCGATGACGACGGCGAACCGCTTCCCCGAGTCGTACCGGGGTGACGGCGGGGCCAACCTCGCCGACATCCTGGAGCGCGTCCTCGACAAGGGCATCGTCATCGCGGGCGACATCCGGATCAACCTGCTCGACATCGAACTGCTCACCATCAAACTGCGCCTCATCGTCGCCTCGATCGACAAGGCCAAGGAGATGGGCATCGACTGGTGGGAGGACGACCCGGCCCTCTCCTCGGGCGCCCGCCGCAAGGAACTCGCAAGGGAGAACGCCGAGTTGAAGCAGCGCATCGCCGAACTCGACGAACTCACGGAAGGCCGCACCGAGGAGCGGACCGAGGAACGGGCCGAGAGGCGGAGGGGGTCGGCTTGACGACGGACGAACCGCGCGAGCTGCGCTACGTGTACGCCGTGTGCCACCCGCTCGGCGCCCCGCTCCAGGCCGAACTCACCGGTGTGGCGGGCGCCCCGCCCCGGCAGCTGGAGCACCGGGGCCTCGTCGCGGTCGTCGGCTCCGTGCCGGAGCGGGACTTCGCCGAGGCACCGCTCCGCGCCCACCTGGAGGACCTGGACTGGCTCACGGAGACGGCCCGCGCCCACCAGAACGTGATCGCCGCGCTCACCACGGTCACCAGCCCGCTCCCGCTGCGCCTCGCCACGGTCTTCCGTGACGACAGCGGCGTACGGCTGATGATGGAGCAGGAGGAGCGGCGCTTCCGCGCGGGCCTCGACCGCCTCGCGGGCCGCGTGGAGTGGGGCGTGAAGGTGTACGTCGAGGAGCCGGAGGCCAGGGCCCAGGAGCCGGCGCCCGCGCCGGCCGCCTCCGGCCGTGACTACCTGCGCCGCCGCCGCGCCGAGCGCACCGCGCGCGACGACACCTGGCGGCGCGCCGAACGATTCGCGCAGGAGCTGCACGACGAGCTGTCCCGGCACGCCGCGTACCACCGCCTCCACCCGCCGCAGAACCCGGAACTCTCCCGCGCCGACGGCATGAACGTGCTCAACGCGGCGTATCTCGTGGAGCGTTCGGGCGCGGAGGAGTTCGTGGAGCGGGTCGACGCGACGAAGGACCGCGAGCCGGGCCTGCGGGTCGAGCTGACGGGCCCGTGGGCGGGCTACTCGTTCACCGCCGACGACGAGGAGGGAGCCACATGACGGTCGTCGAACGGCGCGAGATCGCCCTGGTCGACCTCCTCGACCGGCTGCTCGCGGGCGGCGTCGTCCTCGCCGGGGACGTCACCCTGCGGATCGCCGACGTCGACCTGGTGCGCATCGACCTCAACGCCCTGATCAGCTCGGTGAACGAACAAGTGCCCTCGCCCTGGCCGGAGGTGCTGGACGGTGACTGAACGACGGCACGGTGAACGCCGCCGCATCGAACTCGAACCCGACACGGTCGAGCGCGACCTGATGAAGCTCGTCCTCACCCTCGTCGAGCTGCTGCGCCAGCTCATGGAGCGGCAGGCGGTCCGCCGCTTCGACACCGGCGATCTGACGGAGGATCAGGAGGAGCGGGTCGGGCTGACCCTGATGCTCCTGGAGGACCGCATGGAGCAGCTGCGGGAGCGCTACGGGCTGCGGCCCGAGGACCTGAACATCGACCTCGGACCGCTCGGCCCGCTGCTGCCCCGCGGCTGAACCGCCCTGCGGTCAGCGGGGCTTGCGGCAGAGGATCTCCCCGTGCAGCACCCCGAACCACGCGTCCTCGTGCGTGCCCCACTCCCGCCACGCCCGCGACACGGCCGTCAGCTGCTCGGGCGTCGCGTGCCCGCCGCCCGTCGCGCGGTCGGCGTACGCGGAGGCCAGTGTGCGGTCCGCCCACAGCCCGCTCCACCAGGCGATCTCCTCGGGCGTCGAGTAGCACCACGTGCCGGCGGAGCACGTCAGGTCCTCCTGCGCGAAACCGGCCTTCAGGGCCCATGACTTGAGGAACCGCCCGGCGTCCGGCTCGCCGCCGTTGGCGCGGGTGACCCGCTCGTACAGGTCCAGCCAGTCGTCCATGGCGGGCAGCCGCGGGAACCAGGAGAACGCCGCGTAGTCGGACTCCCGTACGGCGATGATCCCGCCCGGCTTCGTCACCCGGCGCATCTCGCGCAGCGCCTGCACCGGGTCGCCCACGTGCTGGAGCACCTGGTGCGCGTGCACGACGCAGAACGTGTCGTCCGGCCAGTCGAGCGCGTGCACGTCCGCCGTCGTGAAGTCGACGTTGGTCAGGCCCCGTTCGGCGGCGGTGGCGCGGGCCTGGTCCAGGATGCCCTCGGCGTGGTCGGCGCCGGTGACATGCCCGTCGGGAACCAGTTCGGCCAGGTCGGCGGTGATGGTGCCGGGGCCGCAGCCGATGTCGAGGATCTTCATGTGCGGCTTGAGCGAGCCGAGCAGATAGGCCGCCGAGTTGGCGGCGGTGCGCCAGGTGTGCGAGCGGAGCACGGACTCGTGGTGCCCGTGGGTGTATACGGCGGTCTCCTGCGGCATGGCTCGATCCCTTCGCGTACGGCGGACCGCGGGGGAACGCCTGCCCCCGACGGTCCGATCACCGTACGCCCGTCAGCCGCATCGTGAGATACCCGTCTTGAATAATGGACTGCGGGGGTGGGTCAGAGCGGCGAGTGCGGCCGGTACACGCGCAGCCCCTCGTGGTCCTTGTCCACCCACAACTCCCCGCCGCACTCGGTGACTTCACCGTCGTAGGCGAGCGGGGTGCCGGGTGCCACGCCGTCCACCCGCAGCCGCGTCAGGCGGGTCGCCGCGTGGAACGGGGAGCGGGACAGCGGTCCCGCCAGGGCCGCAGCGAGCAGCCGCACGCCGGGCAGCCGGCCGCCGTCCACCGTGCGCACATCGAGCAGGCCGTCGGCCAGGCTCGCGCGCCGCCCCGCCGTCAGACCCATCCGCCGGTAGGTGCAGTTCCCGGCGAACAGCAGCCACAACGGCCGCCGCCTGCCGTGGAGTTCGACGCTCAGCGGATGGTCGCGGCGCAGCACGTACAGCGCCGCCACGACATCCGCGAGCCGCCCGCCGACCCGCCCCGACCAGCGCTGCCGCTCCCGCACCAGCTCCGGGTAGGCGCCCAGACTGAGGGTGTTGAGGAAGATCCCGGAGCCGCTCTGGGACGAGAAGCGGCCCACGTCCACGGCGACCGCGTTCCCGCCCTCGACGGCGCCCGCCAGATCGCTGGTGTCCTCGATGCCGAGGTCGTACGCGAAGTGGTTGAGGGTGCCGCCGGGCAGCACCGCGAGCGGCAGATCGTGCCGGAGCGCCACCCGCGCGGCCGTGTTCACGGAGCCGTCGCCGCCCGAGATGCCGAGGGCGCGGGCGCGCGGCGCCGCCTTGTCCAGCTGCTGCTCGAGCTCGTCGCCCGCGCACTCGATGTACTCGGCGCGGGGCAGCGCGTCCCGCAGCGCCCGCACCCGCTCCGGGGTGCCCGCCCCGGTGTTCACGACCATCACCAGGCCCTCGCCGCCCGGCAGCGCCGGCACGTCGTCCACCAGCGGGCGGCCCGGCGACGGCATCTGGTCGCGGGTCGGCACCAGGCCGCGCACCGCGAAGGCCGCGCCCGCGCCGAGGGCGGCGCCCGCGAGGACGTCGGCAGGGAAGTGGGCGCCGGTGTAGACGCGGGAGGCCGCCACGGAGAACGCCACGGGGGCGACGAGCGCGCCCAGGGCCCGGGACTCCAGGGCCACGCCGGTCGCGAAGGCCGCGGCCGAGGCCGAGTGCCCGGAGGGGAACGACGTCGTGAACGGCTGCCGCTTCAGCCGGCGCACCAGCGGCACCGGGTCGAGCGCGGGCCGCGCCCGGCGCACCGAGCGCTTCCCGAGGGTGTTGATGGTCACCGAGGCGAGCGCGAGGGACGCCACTCCGCGCACGGCGGCTCTGCGGGCGCGCGGCGATCCGGTCGCGGCGAGCGCCCCGCCCACGGCGAACCACAGCACGCCGTGGTTCGCGGACCGGCTCAGGCGCGGCAGGATCCGCTCGGCGCCGGGCCAGTGCGCGTTCGCGGCGAACTCGAAGACGCGCAGATCGAGCGCGGCGAGCCGGTCGCGCAGCGTAGGGGGCACCGGCGGCGGCGAATCAAGGGCCGGACCCGGGGAGAACGGCGTCAGCGATGTGAGCGACTTCAGGGGTGACATGGGTGACTGGTACCCCGGCCAGGGGTCCGCATCCGGCGCTCAACGGCCAATTCGTTTGCCCGTCACCCGCACGGGCGTCCAGAATGCGGGATCATGGGACATCTGGAAGCGGCACACCTCGAGTACTACCTCCCCGACGGGAGGGCGCTGCTCGGCGATGTGTCGTTCCGCGTCGGCGAGGGCGCGGTCGTCGCGCTCGTCGGGCCGAACGGAGCGGGCAAGACGACGCTGCTGCGGCTGATCTCCGGCGAGCTGAAGCCGCACGGCGGCTCGGTCACGGTCGGCGGCGGCCTCGGTGTGATGCGCCAGTTCGTGGGCTCGGTCCGCGACGAGACGACCGTCCGCGACCTCCTCGTATCGGTGTCCACGCCGCGCATCCGCGAGGCGGCGAAGGCGGTCGACGAGGCCGAGCACCTGATCATGACGGTCGACGACGAGGCAGCGCAGATGACGTACGCGCAGGCCCTGTCCGACTGGGCCGAGGCGCAGGGCTACGAGGCCGAGACCCTCTGGGACATGTGCACGACGGCGGCGCTCGGCGTGCCGTACGACAAGGCCCAGTTCCGCGAGGTGAGCACGCTCTCGGGCGGCGAACAGAAGCGCCTGGTCCTCGAAGCGCTCCTCCGCGGCACGGACGAGGTCCTCCTCCTCGACGAACCGGACAACTACCTGGACGTCCCCGGCAAGCGCTGGCTGGAGGAGAAGCTCCGCGAGACCCGCAAGACGGTCCTGTTCGTGTCCCACGACCGCGAGCTGCTCGCCCGCTCCGCGGAGAAGATCGTCAGCGTCGAGCCGAGCCCCGGCGGGGCCGACGCGTGGGTGCACGGCGGCGGCTTCGCCACGTACCACGAGGCGCGCCGCGAGCGTTTCGCGCGTTTCGAGGAGCTGCGCCGCCGCTGGGACGAGAAGCACGCGCAGCTGAAGAAGCTCGTGGTCAACCTGCGGCAGGCGGCCTCCGTCAGCCACGAAATGGCCTCCCGGTACGCCGCCGCGCAGACCCGCCTGCGCAAGTTCGAGGAGGCGGGACCGCCGCCGGAGCCGCCGCGCGAGCAGGACATCACGATGCGCCTGAAGGGCGGCCGCACCGGCATCCGGGCGGTGACCTGCGAGAACCTCGAACTCACCGGCCTCATGAAGCCCTTCTCCCTTGAGGTCTTCTACGGGGAGCGGGTCGCGGTCCTCGGTTCGAACGGCTCGGGGAAGTCGCACTTCCTGCGGCTGCTCGCGGGCGACGAGTCGGTGGCGCACACCGGCGCGTGGAAGCTGGGCGCGCGGGTCGTGCCCGGCCACTTCGCCCAGACCCATGCCCACCCCGAACTCCAGGGGCGGCCGCTGCTCGACATCCTGTGGCGCGACCACGCCAAGGACAAGGGGGCGGCGATGTCGCTGCTCCGCCGCTACGAACTCACGGCCCAGGCCGAGCAGAAGTTCGAGCGACTCTCGGGTGGCCAGCAGGCCCGCTTCCAGATCCTGCTGCTCGAACTGGAGGGCGCGACCGCGCTGCTCCTCGACGAGCCGACGGACAACCTCGACCTGGAGTCGGCGGAGGCGTTGCAGGAGGGCCTGGAGTCCTTCGACGGCACGGTCCTCGCGGTCACCCACGACCGCTGGTTCTCCCGCTCCTTCGACCGCTACCTGGTCTTCGGCTCGGACGGTCGCGTCCGCGAGACGGCGGAGCCGGTGTGGGACGAGCGGAGGGTGGACCGGGCGAGGTAGTTGTTGCGACTCCCCGGCGTTGCGCCCACGGGGCTCCGCCCCGGACCCCGCGCCTCAATCGCCGGCGGGGCTTGATGTGCCCACCCGCCGCCGAGAGCTTGAATGGCGGGAGGTGGGCAAAATCGAGCCCCTGCGGCGATTGAGCAGCGGGGTCCGGGGCGGAGCCCCGTGGCCGTGGCGCCGGGTGGGCGGAAGGCTATTCGGACCAGCGCAGGAGCGCGCCGAGACCACCCGCCGGCGCCGCCGAAGGATCCGCGCCGGCCACCGACAACCCACCCGCACCACTCGCGGCAGCACACCGCATGAGCGCATCGTCGGCCCGCGCCGCCACCACGTCACCGCCGCCCAGCGCCTGCGCATCGGTCCGGCGCACACCCAGCTGGTCCGGCCCGTCGCCCACCCACACCTCACGGTGCGCGTCGGGCCCGTCCGAGCGGATCAGAAGCTCGGCGATCCGGTGCTCACGGGCCGCGTCCACCAGCGCGGGGACGCCCTCCGCAGCGGCCTCGCCCTGACCGCGTGCCTCGGCGAACAGCGCCAGATCGTGCGCGGCGCGCCGCGCCACCTGCTCGGCCCTGGCTTGTTCCAGCTCGCTGTCGAGGAGCCGGCTCTCCGCCCCGTGCCGGGCGCGGACGACGGAACCGTGCAGCTCGGTGGGGAGCCGGTCCCGTACGGCGGCGCACTCCCGGTCGTCGCCGACCAGCACGACGAGGTCGGCCCGGGTCTCGGACCGGCAGCGCTCCAACGCCGCGGCGATCTCACCGGCGTTGTGCTCCCAGGTGTTCTCCACGCGGAGCTGGAAATGCCGCTCCGAGGGGTCCGCGGACGCCGTGCGGTGCACCGGCCACTGCTGCCCGGTCACCTTGCCCGCCTCCGACTCGCCACGTGCGGAACGCAGTTCGAAGTCGGCGCCGGTCCGGTCGATGTACGCGACCAGGCACAGCGGGTCCTCGCCCGCGAGGTCGAGCAGCGGCGTCGTGTGCGGCAGCGCCGCCCAGTGCGCCGATGTGCGCTGCGGCGGAGTGCTCAGCGGCGGGTCGAGGACGACCTCGCCGGCACACCCGAAGAAGGCCCGGCCGACGGGTTCGCGCGAGTGCCGCAGGTCCTCGACCGCGGCCCGCATGGCGTGACACGTCGCTTCGTCGGCGCCCGCCGCGGCGAGCGCGCGCTGCACTCCGAGCGCCTCCAACGAGCGTTCGTCGGCGGTGGATTCGTTGTGCCGTGACGTGTCGACGTACACGGAGGCCCAAGGGCCGGGGCGGGTGCATACAGGATTGAGGAACGCGAGGTCCATGTCTGCCTCCCGGAAGTCGTGGGTTCGCTTCAGGTGCCGCTGACCAGCTTGAGCAGCTCGGCGTCGAAGGCCTTGAGGTCGTCCGGGCGGCGGCTGGTGACCAGCACGTTCGGCCCGCCCGTGCAGACCTTGACCTGCTCGTCGACCCAGGTGCCGCCCGCGTTGCGGATGTCGGTGGCCAGGCTCGGGTACGAGGTCAGCGTGCGGCCGCGCACCACGTCGGCCTCGATCAGCGTCCACGGCGCGTGGCAGATCGCCGCGACCGGCAGGCCCCGCGAGAAGAAGTCCCGTACGAAGGCCACCGCGTCGGGGTCCGTGCGCAGCAGGTCCGGGTTGGCCACGCCGCCCGGCAGCACCAGCGCGTCGAAGCCGTCCGCCGACGAGGCGAGATCCGCCACCGTCCGGTCGACGGGGAACTTGTCCGCCTTGTCGAGGTGGTCGAAGGCCTGGATCTCCCCCTGCTTCGTCGACACGAGCACGGGTTCGCCGCCCGCGTCCCGTACCGCCTGCCAGGGGTCGGTCAGCTCCACCTGCTCGGCCCCCTCGGGTGCCACCAGGAACGCGATCCGCATTTTCGTCAACTCCCTTGCTGCACAGTGCTGTTCAGTGTTCTCGGGGTTTTCTGGCCGGTCCTTCCGGGTCGGCCCCGCTGATGTCGGCGAGCGCGGACGCGGGGTCCCGGGTCAGCGCCAGATCGCCCAGGCTGACCATCCCGACCGCCTGCCCGTCCTGGACGACCGGCAGGCGCCGCACCGCGTGCTCGCGCATCAGCGCCACCGCGGCGGACACCTCGTCGTCCGGGCCGACCGCAACGGGATGCGGAGTGCACACCGCCTCGGCGCTCACCGTGAGCGGGTCGGCTCCGTCGGCCACGGCCCGCAGCGCGATGTCACGGTCCGTGAGCACGCCCACGACCTGCGTCCCGTCCGTCACCAGTACATCCCCGATGTCCTGTGCCCGCATCAGCTGGGCGGCCTCGACCAGCGAGGCGTCGGGGCGTACCGCGACCACGCCGGGTGTCATGACTTCCCTGACCACATCGGCCATCGCAATCCGGCCTTTCTGCATCTTCGGGTGCACCGTGATTCCGGCCCATGTACCCGACCGCCCCGGGGCTAACCCCTGTCATCCGTCAGGGCCTTGGCCAGGTCCGAGGCCGTGTGGAACACGGTCCCCGCGGGCAGTTCCGCCACCAGCTCGACGAGCCGGTCGGGGGCGGTCCGTTCGCGCAGCGCGTCCGCGAGTGCCGGGGGCGAGGCCGGGAACGAGGTGCGGCCGAGGAGCCGGCCCAGTTCGAGCCGGACGGCGTCCGTGCGGCCCGGCCCGGGCCCCGGCTCCACGGGTCCGCCCGCCACCTCCGGATCGTCCTCGGCGGCGGGCTCGGGGTCGGTCCACTCCTCGACCCGCGTGGGGTGGCCGGACCGCAGCAGGCCCTCCAGTTCGTGCTTCATCTCGTCGTCGCGATGGGCGCTGAGCCGGTCGCTGCCTCGCTGCATGAATTCCTCCAGTGAGTCGGCGATGCCCGACGCGTACCCGACCCCTTCGCGGTGACACCTGATGGTTTGCCCTGACCGGGCGGGGAGACCCGTGACCGGTCGTTTCCTCTCGGGCGACCGGCCGGAAGGACAGGTCATGGAACTGCTGACGGTCCTCATTCCCGCGGGCATGCTGGGGCTCGTGCTCGTCCTCGGACGGTACGAGGAGTGGCTGCTGCCCCGGCCCAAGGAGGCGGAACCGCGCGAACATGCGGGCCGAGCTCACTGAGCGCACCCTTGAGGTGTCGCAGTGTTTGCGGCGATGCCGCAGGGGCAGGCGAAAGACAGTGCTTCGGACAGGAGGCACGTCCGTGGGAGGGATGCGACCACGTCGCATCCAGTGGATCCGCAGGATCGCCCCGGGTGTGTCCGACTCGTCCTGCGGGCGCGACTCCCACGGTGACCACCGAAACCAAGGCACCCATCAGGGAGTTGCGATCCAATGCGCACGCTTACCAGCGCACCCCAGAACCCGGTGAAGCCCAGTGGACGCCACCCGCACGACGACGCCCCCGACACCGCCGAGGCCTTCGCCCAGCTGTCCGACATGCCCGACGGGCCCGAGCGCGAGGAACTGCGCCAGGAGGTCGTCGAGGCCTGGCTGCCGATGGCCGACCGGCTCGCCGGACGCTTCCGCAACCGCGGTGAGTCCTACGAGGACCTGCGGCAGGTGGCCGCACTCGGCCTGGTCAAGGCCGTGGACCGATACGACCCGGAGCGCGGGAACGCCTTCGAGAGCTACGCCGTGCCCACCGTGACCGGCGAGATCAAGCGGCACTTCCGCGACCACATGTGGACACTGCATGTGCCGCGCCGCGTCCAGGACCTGCGCAACAGGGTCCGGTTCGCGCAGCACGAACTCTCCACGAGCATCTCGGGGCGCGCCCCGACGCTCGCGGAGATCGCCGAGCACGCCAACATGACCGAGGACGAGGCCCGAACCGGCCTTGAGGCGCTGGAGAGCTTCACCGCGCTGTCCCTCGACGCGGAGCTGCCCGGCAGCGAGGACGGCTACTCGCTGTCCGACGCGCTCGGCGAGGCCGACCCCGCGCTCGACGTCGTCGTCGACCGCGAGGCCGTCAAGCCGCGCATAGCGGCCCTGCCGGAGCGCGAGCGGGAGATCCTGTACATGCGGTTCTTCGGCGACATGACACAGAGCCGGATCGCCGAGCGGCTCGGCATCTCGCAGATGCACGTGTCCCGGCTGATCAGTCGCTGCTGCGACCGACTGCGCGACCAGGTGCTCTCGGACGCCGCGTAGGACCGCGCCACCGTGCCCCGGAAGGAGGCCCTATTTCCGCATCGCCAACGCGATGTGACGGGCCATCATGTCGAGCGTCTTCGCCTCCGCCATCGAGAAGGCGAGGCGGCCCGCGGACCGGAACAGGGTGAGCACACCCTGGACCGGTTCGCCGGGCGCGGGGATCAGCGGGACGCACAGCAGCGAGGTGACATCGGCACGCACGAGCACCGGCGCCCCCGACGCGTCGTCGCCCATGGCCCGCAGGTCCTCCGGGCGCACGAGCAGCGCCGGGGCGCCGCCGCGTGCCGCCTCGACGACGAGCGGACCCGCGGCCGGATCCTGCGCGGCGATGTCCCGGACGGCCTCGTCGTCCGCGCCGAGCACCGCGGTGCGCTCCAGGTGCGCCGCGCCCTTGTCGGCCACCACCCAGTCGGCGAACCGGCCGTGCAGGACCTGGGCGGCGCGCCGCAGGGTCTCGGCGGGGTCGCCCACCGGGCCGGCCAGGAGTTCCCGGGCCATCGCGTCGAGCAGATCGGTGAGCGCGGCGTGCCGGGTCGTCTCCGCGAGGTCGGGGACCGGCGCGGACGGCCGCGCGGACGCGGGCCCGACGGTGGCGTCGTCCGCCGGCTGAAGGACCGCGAGGACCGTGGTGCGCCGCTCGGTTCCCGGACGCAGGCCCGTGAGGACCGTGCGGACGGCGGCGTGCGGGTTCTGCTGAAGATGCACGGTCAGTCCGCGGTCCCCCTCGCCGCGGGCCACCGCCGCGACCTGCGAGCGGAACGCGGCCCGGTCGGCGTGTGCCAGGAACCCGGTCAGCGGGCGGCCCGTCGCGTATCCGGCGCGTACGCCCGTGAAGGTCGTCGCCGCGAAGTTGAGGCGGCGGACCACCGCCTCGCGGTCCACGAGCGCCACCGGCAGCGGAAGGCGCTGGAAGACGGCGCGCAGCAGCTGCTGCTCGTGCTTGTCGGCCGCCGCGTTGCGGCTCGGGCCCGAGGCCTCGACCGGCTGTGGCTGCGGCCACAACTTCTGCGCCACATGGTCGAGTTCGAAGAGAGCCGCGTCGAGGACGGCGGGCAGTTCCGCCGTCGACACCGAGCGCGCCGTCTTCAGCTCCGCCACACGGCGCACGAAGTCCGCCAGCTCTTCATCGAATTCCTCCGCCTGCGACATGCTGAGAACGTATCCCGTCCCGCGTTTTCGGGAGCCCGGTACGGGAAGCGAAGCGACAAGGAGGCTTGAACCCGATGCGACAGTACGTGCCGGCCGAACAGCACGACGAAGCGGCCCACGTCGGAATGTATTCGGCGTCGCTGGGCCAACACGCTCTGGGCTCCCCGGAGTCGGGGCTCCCCGCCCGGCGGCTCTCGGAGCTCGCCGAGGGAGCGCTGCGGTGCACCGCGGACTGCTGCGGCGCCGTCGCCACCGCGAGCGACGGCACCGACGAGCGGCCGACCGCGGTGACCCACCCCGATCTCGCCGCGCTCGTCTCCGTGCAGGACCGCTACGGCGACGGGCCCATACCGGCGGCCGAGGAGGGCGGCGACCCGGTCGACGCCAGCGACCTGCTCAACGACCGGCGCTGGCCCGACTACCGGGCGCTCGCCCTGGACTCCGGGGTGCGCTCCAGCGTCACCATCCCGTTCCGCAGCGGCGGCCTCACGGTCACGCTCAGCCTGTACAGCTTCAGGCCCGGCTCCCTGGAGGCCGCGCCGCACGGCCCGGTCCGCGCCCTCGGCGACCTGGCCGCCCACTGTCTGGTGCGCGACCGCTCCTACCAGGCGGCGCTCACCGAGGTCGACCAGCTGGGCTCGGCGCTGCGCTCACGGCCCGTGGTGGACCAGGCCTGCGGCATCGTCATGCATGTGCTGGGGTGCGGCCCGGACGACGCGTTCACCGTGCTGCGCCGAATTTCGCAGAAGACGAACCGGAAACTGGCGGACGTCGCCTCAGCCGTCGTCGAGCGGCGCGGACGCGGCCTGGAGCGCGAGTTCACCGCCCTGGCGGACTGACCGTCCGGACCGCGCCGCGCGCGGACACGCCGCCGAGGTGTGACGCTGGGGGCAGGCCCCGGCGGCCCGCCGCTCCACGGCGGCCGCCCCCGTAGAGCGAGCGGACGGCACGGAGGCAGCATGCGGCAGTCGGAACCCACGGCCGGTACGTCGGGCCCCGGCGCCGCGCGGGCACGGGCCCCCGAGGGCCGCGGTCCCGTGCGGTACGGGCCGCCGCTGCCCGAGCCGGGCCTGCCGGTGCTGCCCGAGCTGGCCGCCGTCGCCGCGGGCGCCGCGGGCCGCCCGGCCTCCGAGCCGCCCGGCGGGCCGCCCGCCCTGCTGGAGGCGGCCTGCGGCTACTGGCGGCGCCGCGGCCTCGACGCCGAACGCGAGCAGCTCGGCGCGGCGCCCGGTGCGGCGCCGCTGCTGCTCGCCCTCACCGCCGCCCTCGGCGGCGACGTGCTGGTACCGCGCCCCTGTTCGGCCTGGTGGGTGCCGCAGGCCCGGCTCCTGGGCCGCGCCGTCTACCACGTGCCGACGCCCGCCGAGTGCGGCGGCGTCCCCGATTCGACGGCCCTCCTGGAGACGGTCCGCCGGGTCAGAGCCGAGGGCGGCGACCCGCGGCTGCTCGTGCTGTCCGTGGCCGACGACCCGACGGCGACCGTGCCGCCGCCCGAGGTGCTGCACGAGGCCGTGGAGGCGGCCGCCGCCGAGGGGCTGCACGTGGTCAGCGACGAGACCTGGCGGGACACCGTGCACCCGGGCGCGGACCCCGTCCTGTTCAGCCCCGCCGAGATGTACCCGCGCGACGTCACCGTCCTGACCGACCTCACCGGCGCGTTCCTGCCGCCCTCGCTGCCCGCGGCCTGCGCCCGGTTCCCCGCCACCGAGCGCGGCGCGCGACTGCGTGCCCGCGTCCTCGACTTCCTCACCGCCACGGGGGCGCTGCTCGCGGCGCCGGTCGCCGCCGCGGCCACGTACGTCCTGAACGAGCCCGAGGAGATCACCGAGCGCCTCGCGGCAGGCGCCGCGCTGCACGCGCAGGTGGCCGGATCCCTGCACCGCGCCGTGCTCGGCACGGGCGGCCTCGCCAGACCGCCACGGGTCGGCCGGCACCTCTACATGGACCTGGAGGAGCTGCGGCCCCGGCTCGCGGCGCTCGGCGTCGGCGACTCCCAGGACCTGGAGGACTTCCTCGGCGACCGGCTCGGCATGCCCGTCCCCGGCGGCCACCGCTTCGGCGACGAGCAGGGCGCACTGCGGGCGCGTCTGTCGACGGGACCGCTGCTCGGGTCAACCCCCGAGGAGCGCAGGGCGTCTCTCACCTCACCGGAGCCCTTGGAATTGCCGCATGTCGCACGGCTGTTGACCATGGTGGAGTCGACACTCCGCGCCCTGGGCGGGGAACCGGCACGCGAAGGATGGGAGACCGAGCGATGACGCAGGCGTCCGAAGCACCCTCGGCCGTACGGCGGGCCGATGCCACCGCGTCCCCGCCGCCCCTCGTCGAGCCGCGGCCGCTCGACGGGGGAGACTCCGGAGCCCCGGACGTACCGCGCCGCTGGCCCAAGTCCTTCGCCCACCGGCTGACCGCGCCACTGCCGGGCCTGCGGGCCTTCGCCAGGTTCGCCCGCGAGGGCGCGCTGCGGCCGCCCGCCGAGAGCCTGGCCGACATCCCGGACCTGCCCTTCGAACCGGGTCCGCTGCCGCGGGTCGACGCCCGCACGGCGGCCGTCACCTGGGTCGGGCACGCCAGCTGGATCGTCCGCATCGGCGGCCTCACGGTCCTCACCGACCCCGTCTGGTCCCGCAAGATCCTCGGCACCCCCGCCAGGATCACCCCCGCGGGCGTCGCCTGGAGCGCGCTGCCCCGTATCGACGCCGTCGTCATCAGCCACAACCACTACGACCACCTGGACTGGCCGACCGTCAAAAGGCTCCCGCGCGACACCCCGGTCCTCGTCCCCGCAGGGCTCGCCCGCTGGTTCACCCAGCGCGGCTTCACGCGGGTCACGGAGCTGGACTGGTGGGAGGCGGCGGAGCTGAAGGGCGTCCGCTTCGACTTCGTGCCCGCCCACCACTGGTCCAAGCGCAGCCTCGTCGACACCTGCCGCACCCTGTGGGGCGGCTGGGTGCTCACCGACTCCGAAGGACAGCGGATCTACTTCGCGGGCGACACCGGCTACGGCCACTGGTTCTCGCAGATCGGCCGCCGCTACCCGGGCATCGACCTGGCGCTGCTCCCCATCGGCGCGTACGAGCCGCGCTGGTGGCTCAAGGACGTGCACTGCGACCCGGAGGACGCGGTGCGCGCCGCGCAGGACGTGGGCGCCCGGCGGATGGCGCCGATGCACTGGGCGACGTTCCTGCTCTCCGCGGAGCCGGTCCTCGAACCGCTGCACCGGCTGCGCGCCGCCTGGGAGAAGGCGGGCCTGCCGCGCACGGCCCTGTGGGACCTTCCGGTGGGCGGCTCGCGCGTCCTGACCTCATAAGCCCGGTTCGGCATGATCCAGCCCCGCCGGCGATTGAGGCGCGGGGCCCGGGGCAGAGCCCCGCGACCGTAACGCCGGACGGGCGCAACGCTACGCGTGCTGGTCGTCCGGCTCCCGCCCCCGCAGCTTGCGCCAAGCACTCGGCACCGCACTGATCAGCACGGTCAGCGCGACGGCCGCGACGACGCCCTGCCACGGCTCCGGGAAGAGGGAGCCGCCGAGGATGCCGATGACCTGGTACGTCGCCGCCCAGGCGAGGCACGCGGGGGCGTTGCCGCGGGCGAACTGCCGCAGCGGCATCTTCGCCATCAGGCAGGCCAGCATCACGGGGATCCGCCCGGCGGGCACCAGACGGGACAGCACGAGCACCATCACCCCGTGGTCGTCGAGCTTCCCCTGCGCCTGCGCGAGCCGCTCCTCCGGAGCCCGCGAGCGGATCGCCTCCAGCCACTTCGACCCGTTCTTGGAGCCCATGCCGCGCCGTCCCAGCCAGTACAGGACGATGTCGCCGAGGAACGCGGCGAGCGCGGACACCGCGAACACGAACAGCAGCGAGAGCGGCGAGCTGTGGTGGAACGCGACGACCGCCGCGGAACTCACGAGCGCGCCGGTCGGGATGACCGGGACGAGCGCCCCGAAGAAGACGAGCAGGAACAACGAGGGGTAGCCGACGGCCTGTTGGGTCGTCTCGGGCGGCACCTGGGTCGCCGCGGAGAGCATCACGGGCGCGCTCCCGGGCGAGGCGTTCCGGGCCGTCTCATCCGGCCACCTCCGGCCGCACGCTCTCGCCCTGGTCGAGCCGGTGCACCGTCACGCCGGGCGCGCGCAGCGCCGCCTGCCGGACGAACTCGTCGCCCGGCGCGTGGAACTCGTGCGGCCGCACCGCGTCCATGCCGATCGGCCAGTACGTCCCGTAGTGCACGGGCACCGCGCTGCGCGGTGCGATCCGGGCGAGCGCCTCGGCGGCCCGGCCCGCGTCGAGATGTCCGGAGCCGAGGTACGGGCCCCAGCCGCCCACCGGGAGCAGCGCCACATCGACCTCGCCCACGGCCTCCGCCATGCCCTCGAAGAGCCCGGTGTCGCCCGCGAAGTACGTACGGGCCTCGCCGCTCACGACGTAGCCGAGCGCGGGGGCCGTGCGCGGGCCCACGGGGAGCCTGCGCCCGTCGTGCTCGGCGCGCACCGCCTCGATCACGACCTGCCCCACCTCGACGCGCTCGCCCGCCTCCACCTCGATGATCTTCAACGTGCTGAGCTTGCGCAGCGCGGGGACGGCGCGCGGGGCGCCCTTCGGCACGAGCACCCGGGTCCCGGGCGCGAGCCGGCCGAGCGAGGGCACGTGCAGATGGTCGGCGTGCAGGTGGGAGACGAGGACGACGTCCGCCTCGGCCGCGCGCGGCGGCGGGGGCGCGCCGCGCCGACGGCGCAGATGCGCGAGGCGCCGCGCGAAGAGGGGGTCCGTCAGAACGCGCGTGCCCGTGTCCTCGACGGTGCAGGTGGCATGACCCCACCAGGTGATCTCCACCGGCACGCGCTCCTCCTTGTGCTCCTTCGGGCGACTCCCTTGAGCCTACGTGCAGGAGTAGGGTCGACGCCGAAAGCTGTGGTGAGGGGGGACGCATGGGGGCATCCGACGGGAGCGGCGAGGCGGTGCGGGTCGCGGCGATCGCCAGCCTGATCCCGCTGGAGGAGCTGGACGCCGACCCGTTCCTGGTGGACTCGCGCAGCCAGCACGCCATGTGCGCGCGCTGGGCCGCCGAGCGCGGCTATGTGGTCACCCGCGAACTCCTCGTCCACTCGGTCCGCCCCGACCACGAGGTGCTGTGGGCGGATGTCGACGCGGGCCTCGTCGATGTGTTCGTCGCCCCCTGCGAGCGGGTCCTGCGGGCGGCCCTGCGTTCGGTCGACGCGTTCTCCGCGGAGTGCGCGCGGCGCGGCATCCGCCTGGAAACGGCCGGCCTCGCGGAACCGTCCTACGACGCGCAGATGAAGGCTCGCGTGCATCGACGGCTGTCGATGCCCACGGCGGGCTACGACGGCTGTTAGCCCGGCTTCCTGTTGCACCCACCTGGCGTTGCGCTCACGGGGCTCCGCCCCGGCCCCCGCGCCTCAATCGCCGGCGGGGCTTACTTGAAGCCCCTGCGGCGATTGAGCAGCGGGGTCCGGGGCGGAGCCCCGTGGCCGTAACACCGTCTCCGGGCAAACGGTATGAAACCCTGACCAGCACGTGACCAAAGAAGGGAGCCGAAAAGTGGCCGGAGGCCGGTGGTGGAGGCGGGCCGGAAGCACCGCTTGGCGCTCGGTCGCCGTCTGGGCGGCCTGCACGGTCACGATGATGATCCTCGCCGGGCTCCTGCCCGACTTCAAGCTCACGTCCGACGACGGCGACAGCATGACCCGCGTCGCCGTCACCGCCGCCCTCGGCGCCGCCGCCTTCGCCCTGCTCTCGGCCCTCGTCTGGCCGATCCTCGTCCGCGCCCTGCTGCTCGTCCCCGCGCTCGTCCTCGGCCTCGTCGTGTTCTTCCTCAACGGCGCCCTGCTGCTCATCGCGCTGCACCTCATCCCGGACGGCAGGGGAGAGGCGGGACCCGAGACCGCGGTGGTCGTGGCCGCGGTCATGTCGGCCGTGGCGTCCGCGGCCGGTGGTGCGCTGGCCGTCCGGGACGACGACGCGTACCGCAGGCGCCTGTACCGGCTCGCCGACCGCAGACGCCGCAGGGGCCCGGACGACGCCGCCTCCTGCCCGCCCACCGCCGGGACCGTCTTCATCCAGCTCGACGGCGTGGGCCACGAGGTGCTGCGCCGCGCCGCGCGCGACGACGTCATGCCGACGGTCGGCGCGTGGCTGCGCGACGGCGGCCACCGCCTCACCCCGTGGCGCACCGACTGGTCGAGCCAGACCGGCGCCAGCCAGCTCGGCATCCTGCACGGCTCCAACCACGACGTCCCGGCCTTCCGCTGGTACGAGAAGGACACCGGCGAGACCCAGGTCTCCAACCGGCCCACCAGCGCCGCCGAACTCCAGCGCCGCGCCGTCGCGCACACCGGCGACGGCGGCCTGCTCACCGTCGACGGCGCCAGCCGCGGCAACCTGTTCAGCGGCGGCGCCGAACAGGTCGCGCTCGTGCTGTCGGTGGCCGCCCGGCGCGGCAAGGAGAACCGTTCGCGCGCCGGGTACTTCGCCTATTTCTCCGACCCGGCGAACGCCGTCCGCACCGCGCTCTCCTTCTTCGCCGAGGTCGGCCGTGAGATCGGCCAGTCCACGCGGTCCCGCCTGCGCAAGGAGCGGCCGCGGATGGGGCGCGGCGGGCTCTACCCGTTCATCCGCGCCTTCGCGACCGTCGTCGAGCGGGACGTCGTCGTCGCGGCCGTCATCGGCGACATGCTCGCGGGCCGCAGCGCCGTCTACGCCGACCTCGTGGCCTACGACGAGGTGGCGCACCACTCGGGACCGTTCGGCCGCGACGCGCAGAAGGTGCTCGAACGCCTCGACCGCTCGCTCGCACTGCTCGTCAAGGTCGCCGAGCACGCGCCGCGCCCGTACCGCATCGTCGTCCTCTCCGACCACGGGCAGAGCCCCGGCGAGACCTTCCGCGGCCGCTACGGGCTCACCCTCCAGGACCTCGTGCGCGCGGGCTGCGGGCTGCCCGTGCCGCGCAAGGCGGGGCGCACCCGCAGCGGCGCCGAGGCCCGCGCCGCGGTCCGGGCCGCGCTGCACCGCCCCGTCGAGGAGGGCGCGGGCAAGGGGAAGCGCAGCGAACCGATCGTGCTGGCCTCCGGAAACCTCGGCCTCGTCTCGTTCCCCGACGTCCCGCACCGGATGACCCGCGAGGAGATCGACGCCCGCAACCCCGCCCTGCTGGCGACCCTCGCCAACCATCCCGGCATCGGCTTCCTCCTCGTGCGCAGCGAGGAGCACGGCGCGGTCGTGCTCGGGGCCCGGGGCGCGGAGGTGCCGCTGGCCGAGCTGGCCGACGGCGAGGGGCCGCTCGCCGACTTCGGTCCGGGCGCCGCCGACGCCGTGCGCCGCACCGACTCCTTCCCGCACACCGCCGACATCATGGTCAACTCCATGTACGACCCGGTGGACGGCGAGGTCCTCGCGTTCGAGGAGCAGATCGGCTCGCACGGCGGCCTCGGCGGCGCCCAGAGCCGCCCCTTCCTGCTCTCCCCGGCGGAACTGTCCGAGCCGGTACCGGAGGGCGACACCCTGGTCGGCGCCGAGCAGGTGCACCGGGTCCTGCGCCGCTGGCTGACCGAGGGCGACGGACCGCAGATCCCGCTGAAGGCGACGCCGCCGCACCTGGACCGACCTGCGACGGAGCCCCTGGAACGGCCCGTGGAGAATTCCCTCCGACGCGACCCCGCCGGTGGATCTTTTGCGGCCACGCCCCCCGAGCCGCAGGACAATTCCGCCTGATTTGGAGCGCGGTGGGAGCCCACCGGACCATGGGCCCCGCCATCCGGCGATCCCGCGGTGGCCCAGCACATATCGAGAGGCACTTCCCCCCATGCTCGACACCGGGACTGCCCCCGCTCCCGAGACGACGCCGACAGCGGACGACCGGAACGCAGAGGGCCGCGACGGCAAGCACGCCCGCAGGTTCGGTCTCCCCATCGCGACGGCCCTGGTCATGGGCAACATCATCGGCGGCGGCATCTTCCTGCTGCCCGCGTCCGTGGCCCCCTACGGCACGATCTCGCTGGTCGCCTTCGGCGTCCTGACGGTCGGCGCCATCGCCCTCGCGCTCGTCTTCGGCCGGCTCGCGAAGCGGCACCCGCAGACCGGCGGCCCCTACGTCTACGCCCGCGAGGCCTTCGGCGACTTCGCCGGGTTCCTCGCCGCGTGGAGCTACTGGATCACCTCGTGGGTGTCGAACGCGGCGCTCGCCGTCGCCGCCGTCGGCTACCTCGACGTGCTGCTGCCGATCCACGGTTCGACGTTCTGGACGATCGTCGCGGCGCTCGCCTGCCAGTGGCTGCCCGCGCTCGCCAACCTCGCGGGCACCCGCTACGTCGGCGCCGTCCAGCTCGTCTCCACCGTCCTGAAGTTCGCGCCGCTGGTGCTCGTCGCCGTCGGCGGCCTGTTCTTCTTCGACGCCGACAACCTCGGCCCGTTCCAGGCGGACGGCGGCTCCCCGGTCGGCGCGATCTCGGCGTCCGCCGCGATCCTGCTCTTCAGCTACCTGGGCGTCGAGTCCGCCTCCATGAGCGCGGGCGAGGTCCGCGACCCGGAGCGCAACGTCGGCCGCGCCACGGTCCTCGGCACCGCGCTCGCCGCCCTCGTGTACCTGCTGTGCACGGTCTCCGTCTTCGGCACCGTCGCCCACGACAAGCTGGTGGACTCCACCGCGCCGATGACCGACTCCGTCAACGTGATGTTCGGCGGCTCCTGGGGCGGCACGGCGGTCGCCGTCGCCGCGGTCGTCTCGATCCTCGGCGCGCTCAACGGCTGGACGCTGCTCTCCGCGCAGGCGCCGTACGCCCCCGCGAAGGACGGCCTGTTCCCGGCCGCGTTCGCCCGCAAGAAGCGCGGCGTCCCGACGTTCGGCGTGCTCGTCGGCGTCGCCCTCGCCTCGCTCCTGACCATCTACAACTACACGGCGGGCTCCGAGGGCGTCTTCGAGTCCCTCGTGCTCATCACGACGTTCACGGCGACGGTCCCGTACCTCCTCGCCACCGCCGCGCAGATCTACTTCCTGCTGTCGGGCCAGGGCCACCGGGTGAGCAAGGGCCGCCTCGCGCGCGACATGACGCTCGCGCTCGCCGCGTTCGGCTTCTCGATGTGGCTGGTCGGCGGCGCCGGCTACGCGGCCGTCTACCAGGGTGTCGTCTTCCTGTTCGTGGGCGTCCTCGTCTACGCGTGGATGGCGGCCCGCAAGAAGCGTGGCGCTGCGCAGGGAACGGGCGACGCGGCGGTGTCCTGACGCGTCGGTCAAGCCCCTCCGGCGAGGCGCGGTCGCGGGGCTCCGCCCCGGGCCCCGCGCCTCAATCGCCGGCGGGGCTTGACCGGGTCACCTACCTGGCCAGCGGTGCGACCACCCAGCGCTGTGTCTTGAACATGCTGTCCCGCGAGCCGATCTCGATCAGCTTGCGGGCGGCCGGGTACGCCTCGTTGCCCTCGATCTCGTAGCCGACCTCGAGGGACCCGGGTACGTCCCTGATCTCCAGCTCGGCCTCGATGTCGGCCGCCGACCGTTCGCTGTCGGCGGCCATCGCCGTGAGATGGCCGATGCGCCGCTGCTGCGCCTCGTCGAGAGCCTGGCGCGGGTCGCGCGAACCGGGCGAGGCCAGCGCCTGCTGACCCTTGCCGGACGGCGGCGCGACCGCGGACGCCGGGGTGCGTGTGTCGCCCGTCGGCGTACGCGTCGACAGGGTCGCCTGGACGACCGTGCCGTCGTTGTCGAGCGCGACGCGGAACTCGCCGCGGCCCGGCGTGATCACCGGTACGCCGTCGAAGACCTGCCGGAAGGTGACGTGCGTCTGGAGGGAGACCGGCTCACCGATCTGCGAGCCGTCCTTCTTGCCGCTGTTCTGCATCAGGTCGTGCACACCGTCCACGACCAGCTCGATGCCGCCGGTGTTGTGCTCCTGCACGAACCGCTGCGCGATCTCGACCGCGCGCTCGGTCGCAAGCTGCCGCGTGTTGCGGTGGTTGGCCTCGGCGAGCTTCACCCAACGCACCGCCTGCGGCGCCGTCGAGATGAACCGGTCGCCCGAGCTCGCGCTGAGCACGCCCTGCCGCTCGACCTGCACCTCTTGCAGCGCCGCGGCCGGGAAGTGCGCGAGCTCGCCGAGCTTCGTGAGCTCCGCGCTCGGGTCGCGCGGCGCCAGCTGCACGGTCTGCGGGGTCTCCGGCGCCTGCGTCAGCGGATCGCGCAGCCCCTGGCGCGCGTAGTACCAGCGCCACGCGTACCAGCTGTCGGGCACGTGGTCCCGGTAGAAGTTGCGCTCGGAGTTCAGCCGGTTCTGCGCCTCCGCCTGGGTCGCACCGGTGGCGCACACCGACGGCGCCTGGCCGTGGTAGATGTCCCAGCTCGCGTTCAGCCACGCGTCGCAGAACGTCTGCCCGGCCCGCCACTTCTCCCAGAACTTCTTGCCGTAGTCCGGGCTGTCGATGCTCGTCGTCTCGAACCCGAAGATCATCCGGGAACCGAGGTTGGGTCCCGCCCACGTACGGACGGGGGAGTGCCCGTCGAGGACGCGCAGCGAGTTGCACGTCGACCAGAACACGTAGTTGGCCTTCTCGTTGCCGAACGCCATCCGGTTGGAGATCGCGTCCGAGCGGTTGTCCCAGGTGCCGCCGAGCGGCGCGAAGAACACCCCGTTGCCGTCCATGCCGCCGTGCCCCGAGTGGTAGACGGCGCACACGGCGTCCACGCCGTACCGGTCCTGCCAGTTGTCGTACGTCTCCTCGTACGCCCAAACCTGTACGCCGTTGTCGGCGAACCAGAAGTTGCGGTCGTAGAACTGCTGGAGGTACGCGAGCCAGCCGGTCGCGTCCTCGTGCGTGTGGGAGAGCGGGTTCTGGTTGACGAACTTCTGGATGCTGAACGCACCCCACCAGCCGAACGTCGAGTCCCGGTCGGTCGCACCCGGCTTCCCGGTCTCCAGTGGTGACGGACCTCGGTCCGCGTAGATCATGCGCATGGTCAGACCCCCTGCGAATCCCCGTGGGACCCCCCTGGGCGGGGGGCCTCAAAGTGTCACCGCGGTGCCGACTTGCCCAGCGCGCTTTCCAGCCACAAAGAAAGCCCCGCCGGCGATTGAGTCGCGGGGTCCGGGGCAGAGCCCCGAATCCGCAACCACGGCTCCCGCAAACAAGACCCCGCCACCCCGTGTGTGGTCGTATGGAACGGCACACGTACACCTACAAACCCGGAAAGGACCCCCCGTGGCAACGACCCGCTCCGCCCACACCGTGTGGGAAGGCAACCTGTTCGAGGGCAACGGCACCGTCACCTTCGACTCGTCCGGCATCGGGCAGCAGCCGGTGTCCTGGCCGTCCCGCGCCGAGGAGGCGAACGGCAAGACCAGCCCGGAGGAGCTGATCGCCGCCGCGCACTCCTCGTGCTTCTCCATGGCGCTCTCCAACGGTCTGACCGGCGCGGGCACCCCGCCCACCAAGCTGGTCACCTCCGCGGACGTGACGTTCCAGCCGGGCGAGGGCATCACCGGCATCCACCTCACCGTCGAGGGCACCGTCGCCGGCCTCGACGAGCAGGGCTTCCAGGCCGCGGCCGAGGACGCCAAGAAGAACTGCCCCGTGAGCCAGGCGCTCACCGGCACGACGATCACCCTCACCGCGAAGCTGGGCGGCTGAGCGTCCACCGCGCTCTTGACGTAGGCCCGCTCACGCCCTGTGCTGGATCCGGACGTGAGCGGGCCTTCGCGGAGAAAGCGGAAAAGGGGACGCGTCATGGGGCGTGCGGTAGGTATCGATCTCGGTACGACGAACTCGGTGGTGGCCGTCCTGGAGGGCGGTGAACCCACCGTCATCGCCAACGCGGAGGGCGCGCGCACCACCCCCTCGATCGTCGCCTTCGCCAGGACGTCGAGCGCCGAGGTGCTCGTCGGCGAGGTCGCCAAGCGACAGGCCGTCACGAACGTCGAGCGGACCGCCCGCTCCGTCAAACGGCACATGGGGGACGGGAGTTGGCGCTTCCCCGACACCGGGGACATCGACGGGCACCGCTACAGCGCCCAGGAGCTCTCCGCGCGCGTCCTGCAAAAGCTCAAGCGCGACGCCGAGTCGTACCTCGGCGAGGACGTCACCGACGCCGTCGTCACCGTGCCCGCCTACTTCGACGACGCGCAGCGCCAGGCCACGAAGGAGGCCGGCGAGATCGCGGGCCTGAAGGTGCTGCGCATCGTCAACGAACCGACCGCCGCCGCGCTCGCGTACGGCCTCGACAAGGGCGAGGAGCAGACGGTCCTCGTGTTCGACCTGGGCGGCGGCACCTTCGATGTGTCGCTGCTCGAGATGGGCGAGGGGGTCATCGAGGTCAAGGCCACCAACGGAGACACCCAGCTCGGCGGCGACGACTGGGACCAGCGGATCGTCGACCATCTCGTGCGGCAGTTCAAGAACGCCCACGGCATCGACCTCGCGGGCGACAAGATGGCCGTGCAGCGGCTGCGCGAGGGCGCCGAGAAGGCCAAGATCGAGCTGTCCTCGTCGAGCGAGACGAACATCAACCTGCCCTACATCACGGCCTCGGCGGCCGGCCCCCTGCACATGGACGAGAAGCTGACGCGGGCCCAACTCCAGGAACTCACGGGAGACCTGCTCGACCGCTGCAAGAAGCCCTTCCATCAGGCGGTCAAGGACGCGGGCGTGGAGCTGAAGGACATCGACCACGTCATCCTGGTCGGCGGGTCCACGCGGATGCCCGCCGTCACCGACCTCGTCAAGGAACTCACCGGCAAGGATCCCCACAAGGGCGTCAACCCCGACGAGGTCGTGGCCGTCGGCGCCACCTACCAGGCGGGCGTCATCCGCGGCGACGTGAAGGACGTGCTGCTGCTCGACGTCACCCCGCTGTCCCTCGGCATCGAGACCAAGGGCGGCGTGATGACCAAGCTCATCGAGCGCAACACGACCATTCCCACCCGCCGTTCGGAGATCTTCACGACCGCGGCCGACAACCAGCCCTCCGTCGGCATCCAGGTCTTCCAGGGCGAGCGGGAGATCGCCGCGTACAACAAGAAGCTGGGCGTCTTCGATCTGACGGGACTGCCCCCGGCGCCGCGCGGTGTGCCGCAGATCGAGGTCACCTTCGACATCGACGCCAACGGGATCATGCACGTCGGCGCCAAGGACCTCGCCACGGGGCGCGAGCAGAAGATGACGGTGACCGGCGGCTCGGCACTGCCGAAGGACGAGATCGACCGGATGATGCGGGAGGCCGAGGCGCACGCCGAGGAGGACCGCACGCGCCGCGAGGCGGCCGAGGTCCGCAACGAGGCGGAGCAGCTCGTCTACCAGACGGAGCGCTTCCTGCGGGACAACGAGGAGCGCGTCCCCGCCGACTCCCGGACCGAAGTCGAGGACGCCGTCAGGGAGTTGAAGACCGTGCTCGAATCCAAGGAGGCCGACACGCGGGAGCTGCGCGAGGGATCAAGGAAGCTCGCGGAGGTCAGCCAGCGGATGGGGCAGGCGATGTACCAGGCGGCCTCCTCGTCCCAGGAGGACGCGCCGCCGTCCGGCGAGCGGGCCTCGCAGGAGAAGGACGCGCACGACGACGTGGTCGACGCCGAGATCGTGGACGACGACAAGCCCTGACCGGTCACCCGAGGGCTTCGCGCTCCCGCTTCAGGATCTCCAGCGTCCGCTCGGCCCCGGCCGCCTGCGCCACCAGGTGGTCGAGGACCTCCAGGTGCATGCCGACCTCGTCCCGCACGTCCAGGTACAGGGCCCCGGTCACGTACTCGCTGTAGACCATGTCCGGCAGTTCCCTCACCGGGAACCGGAACAGGGTGAACGGGCCGAACGTGCCGGGGTGCGGGCCCGAGGCGAACTCCGCGATCTGAAGCGTCACATTGGGACGCCGCACCACCTCGATCAGCCGGTCCAGCTGGCCGCGCAGCACGTCGGGGCCGCCGGGCGTGCGCCGCAGCGCCGTCTCGTCCATGACGACCCACAGGTGCGGCGAGTCCTCCCGGTCGAGCAGTGACTGGCGGGCCATGCGCAGGTCGATGTGGCGGTCGACCTCGTCGGGCCGGGAGCGGCCCACCGTACCGGCGTCGAAGACGGCGCGCGCGTACTCCTCGGTCTGCAACAGGCCGGGCACGAAGTGCGGTTCGTAGGCGCGGATCATCGAGGCCGCGCCCTCCAGGCTGACGTACAGGCTGAACCAGTCGGGCAGCACGTCGTGGAACCGCTGCCACCAGCCCGGCAGGTTCGCCTCCTCGGCGAGCGCCACGAAGGCCTCGATCTCCCGCTCGGGCACCTCGTACTGCTCCAGCAGCATCTGCACGTAGGGGATCTTGAGGGCGACCTCGGCGGTCTCCATCCGGCGGATCGTCGCGCTCGCCACGCGCAGCGGCCGGGCCGCCTCCTCGCGCTTGAGCCCGCGGGCCTCGCGCAGGTCACGCAGCCTGCGGCCGAGGACGACCTGGCCGACGGTGGGCGCGGGGCGACGTTCACTCACCTTGGTACGTCCCCCCCCACGAGTTAGGAGCCGGTGCGCTCCCAACCCCGCCGCTCCGGGCGTGCGCCGAGGCGCCGCGGGTCGCGGCTGCGGTAGACGACGTACGGGCGGAACAGGTACTGCACCGGCGCGCTGAACATATGCACGAGCCGGGTGAACGGTACCAGCGCGATCAGGAGCATGCCCACTACCGCGTGAATCTGATAGAGCACGGGCACCCCGTCCATCAGCGTCACATCGGGGCTCAGCGTGAACAGGCTGCGCGACCACGGGGCGATGGTCTGCCGGTAGTCGTAGCCGTTGCCGCCGGAGTGCGTGAGCTTGGCGACCATGCCGAGGACCAGGGCGCCGAGCAGGAACACGTACATGGCCTTGTCGTTGCGCGTCGTGGCGCGCAGCACCGGCGCCTTGGTGCGCCGCCGGTAGACCAGCATCGCGATGCCCACGAGGGCGAGCACGCCCGCGAAGGTGCCGCCGATCAGCGAGAACATGTGGTACGTGTGCTCGCTGACGCCGACCTTCTCGGTCCACGACTCCGGGATGAACAGGCCGACGATGTGCCCCACGAGCACGAAGAGGATGCCGTAGTGGAACATCGGTGACGCGATGTTGAGCAGCTTCGACTCGTAGACCTGCGAAGAGCGCGTCGTCCAGCCGAACTTGTCGTAGCGGTAGCGCCAGACGGTGCCCGCGATCAGCAGGACGAACGCTACGTAGGGCAGGACACCCCAGATCGCCGTGTTCACCTGGCGTGCTCCGTTTCGAGGAGGGGGAGTGCGAAGGGTTCGAGGCCGACGTTCTCCTGGGGCGGTCCCGAGCGGGCGAGCGCCTGTGCCTCGGCCCGGTCCTTGGGGGAGGGGCCGGGCAGGGCGGCGCACACCGCGTTGAGGACGGTGGCGTACGGGGTGCCGTGGTCGGTGAGGGCGAACCGCAGCAGTTCGAGGCCGGCCCGGTTCTCCTCCAGCAGGAACGTGCCCTCCTGCGCGGAGAATTCGAGGACGGCCGGCAGGAAGTCCGGGAGTTCTTCGCCGGTGAACTCCATGCCGTGCTCCCGGTAGACCTCCTTCATCCGCACCAGGGACATGCCGCGCCTCCGGGTGTCCCCGTCGCGCCACCACGTCAGGTACAGGCTGTGCCGGTTCTTGAAGTCGAAGACCTGGACGTAGTGGGCCGCCAGATCCTGCATCGGCGTGGCCTCGGCGTGCTCGACGAAGGGGGCGAGCGGCGGCGCCGCCGCGCGGATCAGCGGGAGCCGCTGGTAGAACTCCTCGTCGGGGTACGTGAGACACAGCGCCGAGGCCTGAAGGAGCAGGGAGGTCCGGTCGGTCATCAGCTGTCCTCCTGGTGGATGCCGGCTGTGCTGTCCGTACTGTCAGCGGTTTGCCGTTCCTTGCTGAGCTGGAAGTTCTCGACGGAGACGACGGGCAGCAGCTTGCGGCCGTCCGCGACCGTCGACCCGGAGTCGCCGCCGAAGGGCCCCTCGCCGCCCATGCCGGGCCCGCCCTCGTGGTCGAGCGAGCAGGTGTCCGCCGGCAGCGCGGACTCCTCCAGGCGTTGCGCGTCGCCGACCGCGGCGGTCGGGATCACGTACCGGTCCTCGTACTTGGCGATGGCGAGCAGCTTGTACATGTCCTCGATCTCGTCCGGTGACATGCCGACGGACTCGGCGATCGAACCGTCGGGCAGGTCGCCGAGGTTGATGGACCGCATGTGGGAGCGCATCGCGGCCAGCTTCTCCAGGGAGGCACGGACCGGGGTCACGTCGCCCGCCGTGAAGATCTCCGCCAGGTACTCCAGCGGGATGCGCAGCGTGTCGATCGCGCCGAACAGGTTCGCGTGGTCCTCGCCGTCGTGCCCGGTCTCGGTGAGCGCGTCGACGACGGGGGAGAGCGGCGGGATGTACCAGACCATCGGCATCGTCCGGTACTCCGGGTGCAGTGGAAGCGCCACCTTGTACTTGCTGATGAGCGCGTGCACGGGCGAGCGCCGGGCCGCCTCCATCCAGTCGAACGGGATGCCCGCCTCCTCGGCGGCCCGCTGCACCGCGGGGTCCTCCGGATCGAGGAAGATGCCCAACTGCTCCTCGTACAGGTCGTGTTCGTTGGGTGAGGACGCGGCCTGCGTCACTTTGTCGGCGTCGTAGAGGATGACACCCAGATACCTGAGCCGCCCCACACATGTCTCGGAACAGACCGTCGGAAGCCCCACCTCCAGGCGCGGATAGCAGAGCGTGCACTTCTCGGCCTTGCCGGTGCGGTGGTTGAAGTACACCTTCTTGTACGGGCAGCCGGTGACGCACATCCGCCAGCCGCGGCAGGAGTCCTGGTCGACGAGGACGATGCCGTCCTCCACCCGCTTGTACATCGCGCCCGAGGGGCAGGACGAGACGCACGACGGGTTGAGGCAGTGCTCGCAGATCCGCGGCAGATAGAACATGAAGGTCTGCTCGAACTGGAACTTGACCTTCTCCGCGGCCTGTTCGCGGGTCTTCTCCACCATCGGGTCGAGATCGCCGTGCTCGGTCGCACCGCCCAGGTTGTCGTCCCAGTTCGAGGACCACTCGATCTTCATCGGCTTGCCGCTGATGAGGGAGCGGGGCTCGGCGACCGGATAGTCGTCGCCCAGCGGGGCGTCGGTGAGGTTCTTGTAGTCGTAGGTCCAGGGCTCGTAGTAGTCCTTGATCTCCGGCAGCTTCGGGTTGGAGAAGATGCCGGCGAGCTTCTTGAACCGGCCGCCGGCCTTCAGCTTCAGGGCGCCCTTCTTGTTCAGCTCCCAGCCGCCGCGCCACTTCTCCTGGTCCTCGTAGCGGCGCGGATAGCCCTGCCCCGGACGGGTCTCGACGTTGTTGAACCAGACGTACTCCATGCCGTTGCGGTTGGTCCACGCCTGCTTGCAGGTGACCGAGCAGGTGTGACAGCCGATGCACTTGTCGAGGTTCATGACCATCGCGACCTGAGCCATGATGCGCATCAGTACTGGACCTCCTGGGAGCGGCGGCGGATGACCGTGACCTCGTCGCGCTGGTTGCCCGTCGGGCCGAGGTAGTTGAACGCCCAGCTCAACTGGGCGTAGCCGCCGATGAGATGGGACGGCTTGAGGATCAGCCGGGTGAGCGAGTTGTGGATGCCGCCGCGCTTGCCGCTCGCCTCCGCCTTCGGCACGTTGACGGTGCGCTCCTGCGCGTGGTGCATGTAGACCGTGCCGGCCGGCATGCGGTGGGAGACGATCGCGCGGGCGACGACGACGCCGTTGCGGTTCACGGCCTCGATCCAGTCGTTGTCCTTGACGCCGATCGAATCGGCGTCCTGCGGGGACATCCAGATGGACTGGCCGCCGCGGGACAGCGCCAGCATGAACAGGTTGTCCTGGTACTCGGAGTGGATGGACCACTTGTTGTGCGGGGTGAGGTAGCGGACCGTCACCTCCTTCTCCCCGTCCGGGCCCAGCCGTGGCTCGCCGAACAGCCGGTTCATGTCGAGCGGCGGCCGGTAGATCGGCATCGCCTCGCCCAGCTCGTGCATCCAGTCGTGGTCGATGAAGAAGTGCTGGCGGCCCGTCAGGGTGTGCCAGGGCTTGAGGTGTTCGGTGTTGAGGGTGAACGCCGTGTAGCGGCGCCCGCCGGACTCGCTGCCCGACCACTCCGGCGAGGTGATCACCGGGACGGGCGCGGCCTGCGTGTCCGCGTACGTGATGCGCTTGCCCTCGTGCTCGGCGGACAGGTGCGCCATCTCCTGGCCCGTACGGGCCTCAAGGGTGTGGAAGCCCTGCGTGGCGAGGCGCCCGTTGGTGGTGCCGGACAGGGCGAGGATGGTGTTCGCCGCCTTGACCGCCGTGTCCAGGGACGGGCGGCCGTCGGCCGGTCCGCCGCGCACCGTGCCGTTGCGCTCGCGCAGCTCCGTGACCTCCTGGTCGGGCTTGAGCGCGATGCCCTTCGCGGGCAGGCCCAACTGCTCGACCAGCGGGCCGAGCGCGGTGAACTTCGCGCCGATCGCCGTGTAGTCGCGCTCGACGACCGTGAGGTTCGGCAGCGTCCTGCCGGGCACCGGTTCGCACTCGCCCTTGCGCCAGTCGAGGACGACGCCGCCGGGCTGCGCGATCTCCCCCGGGGTGTCGTGCTGGAGGGGCGTCGCGACCAAGTCCTGCTGCACACCCAGGTGTTGTGCCGACAGCTCGCTGAGCTTGTGGGCGAGCGCCTTGAACGTGTCGAAGTCGCTGCGCGCCTGCCACGGCGGGTCCACGGCCGGGGTGAAGGAGTGCACGTAGGGGTGCATGTCCGTGGAGGCGATGTCGTGCTTCTCGTACCAGGTCGCCGCGGGCAGCACCACGTCCGACAGGAGCGTCGAGGACGTCTGCCGGAAGTCGAGGGAGGTGAGCAGGTCGAGCTTGCCCTCGGGGGCCTCGTCGCGCCAGGCCACCGTGGTGGGGCGCTCGTCGGGGGAGGCCTCCTCGGCGCGCAGCGAGGAGTGCGTGCCGAGCAGGTGCTTGGTGAAGTACTCGGCGCCCTTCGCGGAAGAGCCCAACAGGTTTGCCCGCCACAGGGTCATCACCCGCGGCCAGTTCTCCGGTGCATCCGGGTCCTCGCACGCGAACTTCAGTGAACCCGCCTTGAGTTCGGCGACCGTGTCCTCCACGGACTGCGCGCCGAGCGCGAGCGAGCTGCGGTCGAACGTCGGATACGAGGGCATCCAGCCCGAACGCGCCGACAGGGACAGCACATCGGCGCCCGTCATGCCCTCGAAAGCGCCCTTGCCGAGCGGTGACGCCAGTACGTCCGCGCTGAACCGGTCATAGCGCCACTGGTCGGTGTTGAGGAAGAAGAACCCGGTGCCGATCATCTGCCGCGGCGGCCGCGACCAGTCGTTGGCCGAGGCCAGCGAGGCCCAGCCGGTCACCGGCCGGCACTTCTCCTGGCCCACGTAGTGCGCCCAGCCGCCGCCGTTCCTGCCCTGGCAGCCGGTGAGCTGAAGCAGCGACAGGAAGCCCCGGTAGGTGGTCTCGGAGTGGAACCAGTGGTTGGTGCCGGCGCCCATCAGGATCATGCAGCGCCCGCGCGACTTCTCGGCGGTCCCCGCGAACTCCCGCGCGATCTTCACGCACTTGGCGGCCGGGACCGAGGTGTGGATCTCCTGCCAGGCCGGGGTGCCGGGCGTCTCCGCGTCGTCGTACGAGGTGGGCCACTGGCCCGGCAGGCCCGCGCGGCCGACGCCGTACTGCGCGAGCAGCAGATCGAACACGGTCGTCACCAGCGGCCCGCTCTGCCCGCCGAGCCGGGTCGCCGGAACCCCGCGCCGCACGACCTCGCCGCGGCCCTGCCCGTGCGTGCCGCCGTCGGTGTCGAAACGCGGCAGCAGCACCTCGACGCCGCCCGCCACGTCCGATCCGTGCAGGCTCAACTTCGGCTGGATATTGCCCAGTTCGAGGTTCCACTTGCCCTTGCCCGACTCGGTCCAGCGAAAGCCCAGCGACCCGTTCGGAACGACCGGCTGCCCCGTCGCCTCGTCGAGCACCGCGGTCTTCCACTCGGCGCCCTCGCCGCCCTGGCCGAGGTCGGTGGCGCGCAGGAACTTCGACGGCACGTACGCGCCGTCCTTCTCCTCCAGCGTGACGAGGAACGGCAGGTCGGTGAACTTCTTGACGTAGTCCGTGAAGAACGGCGTCTGCCGGTCGACGAAGAACTCCTTGAGGATGACGTGCCCCATGGCGAGCGCGAGCGCGCCGTCCGTCCCGGGATGCGGGTGCAGCCACTCGTCGGCGAACTTCGCGTTGTCCGCGTAGTCGGGCGCCACGACCACGACCTTCTGACCGCGATAGCGTGCCTCGGCCATCCAGTGCGCGTCCGGGGTCCTGGTCACCGGGACGTTCGACCCCCACATCATCAGATACGCGGCGTCCCACCAGTCACCCGACTCGGGGACGTCCGTCTGGTCGCCGAACACCTGCGGAGAGGCCACCGGCAGGTCCGCGTACCAGTCGTAGAACGACAGCATCGGGGCGCCGATCAGCGAGTGGAAGCGGGCCCCCGCCGCGTGCGACACCATCGACATCGCGGGGATGGGGGAGAAGCCGGCGATCCGGTCGGGCCCGTACGTCTTGATGGTGTGCACATGGGCCGCGGCGATGATCTCCACGGCCTCGTCCCAGGTGGCCCGCACCAGACCGCCCTTGCCGCGGGCCTGTTGGTACCTGCGGCGCCGCTCCGGGTCGGCCTGGATGTCGGCCCACGCGAGCACCGGGTCGTGAAGGCGTGCCTTCGCCTCCCGGTACATCTCCACGAGCACGCCGCGGATGTACGGGTAGCGCACCCGGGTGGGGGAGTACGTGTACCAGGAGAACGCGGCGCCGCGCGGGCAGCCGCGCGGCTCGTACTCCGGCCGGTCGGGGCCCACGCTCGGATAGTCCGTCTGCTGCGTCTCCCAGGTGATGATGCCGTCCTTGACGTACACCTTCCACCGGCAGGAGCCGGTGCAGTTCACGCCGTGCGTGGAATTCACGACCTTGTCGTGGCTCCAGCGGTCCCGATAGAAGACGTCACCGTCCCGGCCGCCCTTGATCTGCACGCTGTGCAGGTCCGGTGCCGCCGTCCCCCGCCGGAAGAACCGCCCCGCGCGCAGCAGCGCGGCATCAGGCTCGGTCGGGGTGCGCGTCGTGTCCGTCACCGTCAGCTCCCTCGATATCCCGTTCTGGGCACGCTAATGGCGTTGTGTCGGTGCCACACCTCGGCCGGGACCGTACGAGGAGGACGTCAGGGCACGCCCGTACGGGTTCGGCCATTACCCCGGACGTAATCGACCCGCCACCCGGGCGCGGGCAGGGTGGAGCCACCGACCCACTGACGGAGGGTGCACCCCATGTCCGCCACCACGCTCACCACCACCCCGGTCCGGGCCCGCACCTGGCTGCGCCGCCTGCTCGCCGCCGACGCGCTGGGCACCGGCATCAACGGCCTCGCCTACGTCGCCGCCTCCGGGCCGATCGGCCGCTTCCTCGGCATCGATCCCGGGCTGCTGCTCGCGCTCGGCGCCTGCCTGGTCGGCTACGCCGCCGCGGTCGGGGCGCTCGCCGCACGCAGCAGCCCGCCCGCGCTCGGCGTGCGCACCGTGGTCGAGGTCAACCTCGCCTGGACGGTGCTCAGCTTCGTCGCCCTGTTCGCCTGGCTCGACCCGAGCACCGCAGGCAGCGTCTACGGCTCGCTCCAAGCCGTCGTGGTCGCCGCGTTCGCGGCACTCCAGTACGCGGCGCTGCGCGCTCAGCCCCGTGCGGAGTGAAGGTACTTCGCCGTCGCCGGGTCGGCCGGGAGCAGCGTCTCCACGGCCAGCTCGGCGACCGTCACGTCCAGCGGCGTGTTGAACGTCGAGATCGACGACACGAACGACAGCACCTGCCCCTCGTGCTCGATCACCATCGGCAGCGCGAAGTACGGCAGCACCGGCGCGGCCGGCTCGGCCACGTCCGCGCCCGGCGGCAGCGGATACGCCGCCACCTCCTCGTACAGCTCCCGCAGTGGCTGCGACCTGGTCAGCGCGATCTGCTGTTCCAGCTGCGCCAGCAGATGCCCCCGCCACTCGCGCAGATTCCTGATCCGCGGCGCGAGGCCCTCCGGGTGCAGGGTGAGCCGCATCGCGTTCAGCGGTTCCGTGAGCAGGTGCGCGGGCGCCGAGGACATCAGCAGGGCGATGCCCCCGTTCGCCGCGATCACGTTGAACGTCGCGTCGACGATGAACGCCGGATACGGCTCGTAGCCCCGCAGCAGCGTGTCGAGCCCCTCGCGCAGCACGCCGAGCGCGGGGTCGTCCAGCGGGGTCTCCTTGAACCGCGGGGCGTACCCGGCGGCCAGCAGCAGCGCGTTGCGCTCCCGCATCGGGACGTCGAGGTGCTCGGCGAGCCGCAGCACGAAGTCCTCGCTGGGGCGCGAGCGGCCCGTCTCCACGAAACTGATGTGCCGCGCCGACGACTCCGCCCGCAGCGCGAGCTCCAACTGACTGACCCGGCGCCGCTCCCGCCAGCCGCGCAGCAGGGCGCCCACTTCTGACGAGTTCTTGCGCGCGGCGGCAGTCATGGGAAGACCGTAACCGGATCCGGTGGCACGCTGGAGGCATGCCTACTGAACCGCTCTCCCAGAAGGACATCGAGGACCGCCTCGCCGAGCTGCCCGGCTGGTCCGTGGAGAACGACGCGCTCACGCGCACGTACCGCCTGGGCTCGCACTTCGCGGCGGCGGCGCTGGTCGTGCACATCGCGCAGACCCAGGAGGACCTGAACCACCACTCGAACCTGACCCTCGGCTACAACACGGTGACCCTCGCGGTGAACACCCACGACGCGGGCGGAGCCCTGACGGCGAAGGACTTCACGCTGGCGGAACGGGTCGAGAAGCTGGCGTCGGCGCACACCGAATGAGCCCCTCCGGCGTTTGACCTTCCAGCCCCGCCCTGGGACGTGAGGCAGCGGGGTCCGGGGCGGAGCCCCGGTTTCGGGAAGGGGCGGGGTGGGGGATTTCCGCCCTGCACACGCCCGGCTGGGCTAAAGTCCCCGCGTGCTCGACTACGACGAGGAAGCGACCCGCTACGACGCCACCCGCGGCGGCGAACCCCGCGCGAGGGCAGCCGCCGACGCCGTTCTCGGCCTCGTCCCGGAGAACGCCCACACCCTCCTCGACCTCGCCTGCGGCACCGGCCTCGTCACCCGCCACCTGACCCGCCCCGGCGGCCCGCGCCCCATCGGCGTCGACCGCGCGAGCGGCATGCTGCGGGCCGCCGCACCCCGCCTGTCCGGCGCGGCGATCCAGGCCGACGCCCGCCAACTGCCCTTCGCGGACGCCACGTTCGACGCGGTCACCGCGGTATGGCTGCTGCACCTCCTGGACGACGCGGCACCGGTGATCGCCGAGGCGGCCCGCGTGCTGCGCCCCGGCGGCGTGCTCGTGACGACGGTCGACAAGGCCGCGGCACACCTCGTCGGCAGCGACATCTGCGCCCTCGTCGCACCCCACGGCCGCCGCAGGCCCGCCGACGCCACCGCGCGCATCACGCAGCTCGCCGCCGGGCACGGTCTGCGCCCGCGGGGTTCCGCCACCTTCGTCGGCCACGGCCAGGGCCGGGTACCGGCGAAGCTCGCCCGGGAGGTGCGGGCCGGGCGGATCCACGCGAAGGGCCGCGAGGAACTGGCGGCACGCCTGGAGGCGCTGCCGGACCAGCGGACGCCACGACCGGACCCGGTCTACACGCTGCTGGCGTTCTCGGCCTGAACGGGTGCCTGTGAAGTCCCGGCCCGCCGCGAGAAGTCCATCGTCCAGTTCGTCAGCCACGTCCGCCCTTCGTCGACGGAGAACGCCTGTTCCCAGCGCGCGGTCGTCGGGCCGATTCCGGACCACGTGAACCGCACCCGTACGTCCCGGCCGTCGTGCGTGTCGTCCCCCTGGAAGAGGCCGGTGCCGTCCTCGAAGCCGCCGATCACGGGCGGGAAGAGGCGGCCCGTGCGGTCGGTGGACCAGTTCAGGGACCAGGTGCGGGTCGCAGGGTCGAAGAGGCGGAGCGTGAGCCCGGTCCAGCCCTGCGCGGGCACCGGCATCTCGTCGATGTTCGCGGCGCCTGCGAACAGGCTCCAGCAGCGGCTTCTCGCCGTGAACTCCTCCCAGCCGCTGTCCGGATCGAGGAAGTCGAGGCGACGGCGGTGGGCGACGTCCCACTCACCGAGGAAGAAGTCGAAGTCGTGCGCGGTGCTGTGCTGCGACGCGGTCCACGTGGTCATCGGTGGTCTCCTGTCGTTCCCTCGGGCATGGTGTCGGGCACGTAGTGGAGCGCGGGCCGGCCCGCCGCTTCGCCCCGGAAAGGCAGGGCGTTGTCCCACACCCAGCTGTACGCGTTCAGGTACGCGCCGTCGGCGCCGCCTCGCTCTTCGAAGGTCATGCCGGGACGGTAGGGCCGCTTCCCTGACATCCTGTGTCAGTGAAGTGCTCGTGAAGTCCAGCCGCCTCGTCTCGATGCTGCTCCTGTTGCAGACCAGGGGCCTGATGACCGCCGCCCAACTCGCCGCCGAACTGGAGGTGTCCGTCCGCACGGTCTACCGGGACGTCGAGGCCCTGCACGCCGCCGGAATCCCGGTCTACGCGGATTCCGGGCACGCGGGCGGCTACCGCCTCGTCGACGGCTACCGCACCCGGCTCACCGGACTGACCGCCGACGAGGCCGAGGCGCTGTTCCTCGCCGGGGCGCCGGGGCCCGCCGCCGACCTCGGACTCGGTCCGGTGCTCGCCGCCGCCCAGCTGAAGGTGCGGGCCGCGCTCCCCCGCGAACTCCGCCCGCACGCCGACCGGATCAGCGCCCGCTTCCATCTCGACGCGCCGGGCTGGTACGCGGAGGACGACGACACCGCCGAGGCGCTGCCCGCCGTGGCCGAGGCGGTGTGGAACCGGCGCGCGCTGCACGTCACCTACCGCCGCTGGCGCGAACCGACCGACGTGGAGCGGCGGTTGGAGCCGTACGGGCTCGTGCTCAAGGCCGGTCGCTGGTACGTCGTGGCGGCGGCCGGGGCGGGCGGCCCGCGCGTCTACCGCGTCGACCAGATCCTCGAACTCCAGGCGACGGCCGAGGAGTTCGAGGCGCCTGACGACTTCGACCTGGCCGCGTTCTGGGTCGCGTACCAGGCGGACTTCCACCGGCGTCTGCACACCGGCGAGGCCCTCGTGCGCCTCACCCCCGGCGCGGCCGACCGGCTCACCGGGGCCGCGGCGCGTGCCGTGCGCGACACCGGCCGCACCGAGCCCGACGGCAGGCTGCGCGCGCGGCTGCCCATCGAGTCGGTCGGCCGGGCGCACGACGAGTTCCTGCGCCTGGGCGCGGACATCGAGGTGCTTGAACCGGCCGAGCTGCGTGATCGGATCGCGGCGACGGCGCGGGCACTCGCGCGCCTGTACGCGGGCCCGGAGCCCGGCAACCCATCGGCCGCCGGGAACCTGGTCGGTTGACGGCGGGCGAGACGTCCCGGTGGTCAGTCGACGCGGTGCAGCTTGATCTCGCGGTTCGCGAAGAGATGCACGTAGCCGCACTTCCAGCAGATCAGCCCGGAGGCGTTCTCGTCCGCCCAGGCCAGCTTGAGGAACTCACCGCCGGTGCTGTTCAGCTTCACGTTCCGCTCCCGGAACTGGTCGTTCTTGCAGACCAGACAGGTGATCCACATGTCACCCAACGATGCCCGCACCGGCTTGGCCATGACTGTTCTCCTTGATCGTCCGACGGACTCGATCATGCCCGGGGAGGGAAGCGCGACACGTGAATTGAGCAAGCCCTGAGCAAGCTCTGAGCCAGGCCGGTACAGGCGCCCGCCCGGCCCCCCAGTGCCGACATGTTGCCGAGGCGGCAACGTGGCTTGCCCGTGCGTATGCCGTCCGCGCACCCTGAGGGGCGACGGACGACATACGGGCACGAAGGGCGGCGACACCGGACATGGCACACGGTCACCACCAGCACGAACAGCACGGCGGACCCGGGCACGGTCACGGCAGGCACGGCGGCCACGACCACACGGACATCGACTGGGCCGACATGATCCCCATGCTGGAGCGCAACGCCTCCGTGTACGAGCCGCTGTACACGCAGGCCCTCTCCTGGCTCCGGGACTCCCGCCCGGCCGGCACCGGCCTGATCGTCGACGCGGGCGCGGGCCCCGGCGCCGTCTCGCTGCACCTCGCCGAGGCCTTCCCCGACGCCCGCGTCATCGCGGCCGACCCTGAGGAGAAGCTGCTCGCCCGCGCCATGGAGCGGTTCGCGGGGCACGGCATCGCCGAGCGCACCGGCACGCTGCGCGTCGAACTCCCGGACAGCATCGACGAGTTGCCGCACGCCGACCTCATCTGGGCCGCCCGCTCCCTGCACCACGTGGGCGACCAGCGGGCCGCGGTCGCCGCGCTCGCGGGGCGGCTCACGCCCGGCGGCACCCTCGCGCTCGTCGAGGGCGGACTGCCGCAGCGCTGCCTGCCGCGCGACTTCGGGCTCGGGAAGCCGGGCCTTCAGGCGCGGGCCGACGCCATCGAGGAGGAGTGGTTCGGCGACATGCGCGCGGACCTGCCGGGCGCCAAGCAGGACACCGAGAACTGGGCGGAGCTGCTGACCGACGCGGGCCTGACGAACGCCGTCAGCCGCACCTTCCTGCTCGACCTGCCCGCACCGCTGTCGGGCGAGGCCCGCGAGACCGTCATCGACCTGTGGAAGCGCCGCCTGGAGGTGTTCGCCGAGGCACTGTCGCCCGAGGACATGGCCACGATCGGGCGGCTCATGGACAAGGACGACCCGCTGAGCCTGTACCGCCGCGACGACGTCTTCCTGCTGACCGCGCACACCGTGCACACGGCGGTCAAGGCGGCCTGAGGCACGTACGCGACAGGGCCCCGGAGCACACCCCGGGGCCCTGTCGTCGGTTCAGGCGCTGCGCCCCGCCCGTTACGCCACGTCGAACGTCGCCGGGTCCGGGCCGAGCCGCCGGTCCTCGTTGAGCGCGGAGATCGCGCCGAGGTCCTCGGTGTCGAGCTCGAAGCCGAACACGTCGATGTTCTCCTTGATCCGCGACGGCGTCACGGACTTCGGGATCACGACGTTGCCCAGCTGGACGTGCCAGCGCAGCACGACCTGCGCGGGCGTACGGCCGTGCTTCTGGGCGATCGCGACGATCGCCGGGACCTCCAGGAGGCCCTTGCCCTGGCCGAGCGGCGACCAGGCCTCGGTCGTGATGCCCAGCTCGGCGTGCTTCTCGCGCGAGGCGCGCTGCTGAAGGTGGGGGTGCAGCTCGATCTGGTTGACCGCCGGGATCACGGAGGTCTCGGCCGTCAGCTTGTCCAGGTGCTCCGGCAGGAAGTTCGAGACGCCGATGGACTTGGCGCGCCCGTCCGCCTGGATCTTCTCGAAGGCCTTGTACGTCTCCGTGGCCAGGCCCTTGGACGGCAGCGGCCAGTGCATCAGGTACAGGTCGACGTAGTCGAGACCCAGCTTCTCGAGGGAGGCGTCGAAGGCACGCAGCGTGGAGTCGTGGCCCTGGTCCGCGTTCCACAGCTTCGTCGTGACGAACAGCTCCTCGCGGGGGAGGCCGGAAGCGGCGATGGCCTTGCCGGTGCCCGTCTCGTTCTCGTAGGCCGCCGCGGTGTCGATGCTGCGGTACCCGGCCTCCAGCGCCGTCGCGACGGCCTTCTCGGCCTCGTCGTCCGGCACCTGCCACACACCGAAGCCGAGCTGGGGCATCTCGACGCCGTTGTTCAGGATGATCGGGGGAACCTTGCTCACGAGGTGTCGATCCTTTTTCGTCCGGTGATGGGTGACACTGCACAATTCGGTACTCCCATGGTCAACGATCACGGGCGTACGCGCATTCCTGTGGGTGACACCAGCATGACAGTCAGCTATGCGAACTTTGCGCTGGGGGCTGTGACCCCAGGTACGCCTCGCGTACCCGGGTGTCCGCCCGGATCACCTCCGGAGTCCCCTCGGCGAGCACGGAGCCCAGATCGAGCACCAGGACCCGGGAGCACAGCTCCATCACGAAGGCCACGTTGTGCTCGACGAGCAGCACCGCGCAGCCGTCGCCCGCCAGGCGCCGCACCGTCGCCGCCAGCAGCTCCCGTTCCTGCGCCGTCATGCCGGACGCGGGCTCGTCGAGCAGCAGCACCCGCGGCCGGTCGGCGGCCGCCCGCGCCAGCTCCAGCATCCGGGCGCGCCCGACCGGGAGCGTCCCCGCGTACGTGTCGGAGAGGCCGTCGAGGCCGCAGTCCCGCAGCAGGTCGTGGGAGCGGACGGTGTCCTCGGCGGACGCGCCGCCGCGCCGCCACTCCTGCGCGACCAGCAGGTTGTCCGCGACCGTGAGCTGCCCGAACAGCTGCTGGCGCTGGAACGTGCGGCGCATGCCGTGCCGGGCCCGCCAGACGGGGGAGCGGCGCGTGATGTCGGCGCCGTCGAGCAGCACCCGGCCCGCGTCGGGCCTGCGGATGCCGGAGACGACGTCGAAGAAGGTCGTCTTGCCCGCGCCGTTCGGCCCGATGAGGCCGCACACCTCGCCGGCCGCGAGCCGAAGCCCGACCCCGGTGAGGGCCCGTACGCCGCCGAACCGCACGCCGATGTCCTCGGCTTCCAGTACGTGCCTCATGAGTGCTCGGCCTCCTTGGTCGCCGCGATGCCGAGGTACGCCTCCGTGAGCCGCTCGGCCTCCACCTTCTCGCGCGGCCCGCACCAGGTGACCCGGCCCTGCGCGAGGTACGCCACGGTGTCCGCGACGCCGAGGACCTCCGAGGCCTTCTCCTCGACGAGCAGCAGTCCGGTGCCCGCGTCGCGGAGCTCGGCGAGCAGCCGGTACACCTCGTCGGCGACGCGCGGCGCGAGGCCGAGCGAGGGCTCGTCGGCGATGAGGACGCGCGGCGGGCGGTGCAGCAGCGCGGCGAGCGCGAGGAGCTGCTGCTCGCCACCGGAGAGCGAGCCGGCGGTGACCTCGCGCCGGGCGGCGAGCCCGGCGAACCGCTCGTAGACCGCCGACCGGTCGCTCTGGTCGGGGAGCTGGAGTGCCAGGTTCTCGTCGACGGTGAGGGACGCGAAGATGCCGCGGCCCTCCGGTGCCAGCACCACCCCGGCCCGCGCCCGGCGGACCGCGCCCCTGTCGCCGACCGGGTCCCCGGCGACGTACACCTCGCCCTGCTGGGGTGTCATGAGGCCCGCCGCGACCTTGCAGGTGGTCGACTTCCCGGCGCCGTTGGGGCCGAGGAGCGCCACGATCTCGCCGGGGCGGACGGTGAGGTCGACGCCCTGGAGGACGCGGGCGCCGTCGTATCCGGCCTGGACGCCAGCGAGTTGGAGCGCGGCGTCGGGGTCGGGGGCCGGGACCGGCCCCTGGTCGACCACGTCCGCCGTGGCGGCCCTCCGGCGGTGGCGGCGGGCCGGGATCGCCGCGCAGTAGCCGTCCGGGTCGTTGGCGAGCGCGAGGCCGGCGAGGCCGAAGAGGATCACCGGGAGCTGTACCGACTCGGTCAGATAGTCGCTGATGAGGTGCGGTACGACGGCGAAGGTGAGCCCCGCGACCACCGCGAACTGCGGCCGCCGCACGCCCGCCGCGACCACCACAGCGAGCCAGATGAGGCCGGTCATCGCCGTGAAGTCGGTCGCCGTGATGCGGGTGTTGTACGAGGCGTACATGACGCCGCCGAACCCGGCGAGCCCCGCCGAGACGGTGAACAGCAGCAGCTTCGTGCGGATCACGGAGACGCCGGAGGCCATGGCCGCCGCGGGCGCCGAGCGTACGGCGAGCATGGCCCGGCCCGCCCGAGAGCCCCGCAGCGCGCTCAGGCCCGCCACCGCCGCCGTGCACAGCACGACCATGGCGACGCCCATCGCCCGGTCGTCGCCGAGGTCGATCGGCCCCGCGACGGCGCGCGGGATCTCCCACCCGGTGTCGCCGTTCCTCAACCAGCCGAGCTGGAAGAGGACTTGGTCCGCGAGGAAGGCGAGCGCCAGCGTGGCGAGGGCCAGTGAGCGGCCGCCGAGCCGCAGCGCGGGCAGCGCCACGAGCGCGCCGAGCAGGGCCGCCGCGCAGGTCCCCGCGAGCGCCGCCCAGATGAACGGCACCCCGTGACTCATCAGCAGACCCGCGACCAGCGCGGCGCCCGTCACGAACGCGGCCTGCGCGAGCGACACCATCGCGCCGAGCCCGGTGACCACGGTGAACGACAGGAACACGAGGGAGATCGCGAGCCCTTGGGCGAGGATCCCGCTCCAGAACGGCGTCGTCACCGTGTAGAAGGCGACGGCGAGCAGTACGGCGGCGGTTGCCCACGGCCCCCAGCGCCGCAGCCACGACCGCCCCGCCAGATAGTCGACCGGTGGCGCGTCGCTCGCCACCGTCCCCGCCGTCCGCTGCCGCCGCGTGAGCAGCAGCAGCCCGGCGAACAGGATCAGGAACGGCACCGCCGTACGGAACCCGGTGATCTTCTCGGCGAAGGTGGCGTACCCCGCGACCAGGTTCTGGAGCACCCCGAGCCCGAGCCCGCCCGCGAAGGCCAGCGGGATCGACATGAAGCGGCCGAGCACGGCGGCCGTCGCCGAGACGAACAGGAACAGCGTGAAGTCGTGCGAGGAGAGCCCGAGCAGGGGAGTGGCGAGGACACCGGCAAGACCCGCGAGCCCCGAGGACAGCATCCACGCCACCGACGACAGCCGGTCCGCGCTGATCCCGCGCAGCTCGACGAGCGAGCGGTTGTCCACGGCCGCCCGCAGCTTGAGCCCAAGTGCCGTGTGGCGCAACAGGATCCACAGGCCGAGCGCGACGACGGCGGTCGTCACCCACGTGATCAGCTGGTCGGAGTCGATGCCGACGCCGTCCATCAACTGCCAGTTCTTCGCCGGACTCGGCCCGACCCCCGGAAGCCCGAACTGGTTCTCCGCGGGCTTGACCGGCGCCCCCGCGTCCTCGAGGAGCTCGACGATCCACAGGCCGAGCGCGGGCAGCGCGACGAGCAGCCCGATCGTCGCCACGATCTGCGCGGTCTCGCCGACCCGCGCCAGTTTTCTGAACATCAGCCGGTCGAGCCCCCAGCCGAGCAGGGGAGCCACGACGAGGACGAGCAGCAGCGCCGTCGGCACGGCGGGCCAGCCGAAGCCGGAGTGCAGCTCGTAGAAGGCGAGCGCGCACAGATAGGCGGTCGCGCCGTGCGCGAAGTTGAAGAGCCCGGAGGCCGAGTAGGAGAGTACGAGCCCCGTGGCGAGCAGCGCGTACAGCGCTCCCGACACGAGCCCGCTCAGCACGAAGGCAAGCAGATCCGACACGTCAACACCCCTTTTTCCTCGGCCTACTTGAAGGGGATCGGCGGATAGCACTTGAACGCGGACGACACCCGGTACGCCCCGTCCTTGAGCTGCGCGAGCGCCCCGCAGCCGAACGATTCGGTGCGCCCGCGCGGCAGTGCCCGGTCACCGACGAGCGTCCCGGTGTCGGAGAACCCGTTCGCCGCCTTCTGGAACGAGGCGACGGTCAAGCTCTTGCCGGCCTTCTTGGCGATGGCGAGGAACAGGTCGGCGCTCATGTAGCCCGTCATCATGTGCATGTTGAGGGGTACGTCCTTGCCCCCGGACGCCTTCTTGATGTCGGCCTTGAACTGCTTCATCTCGGGCGTCGAGGCCTCGAACGGCTCGAAGGACAGCAGCACGTGCACCCCGTCGAGCGCCTGCTTCGTCGCCTTCTTGGCGAGCAGCCCGGGGTCGTAGTCCGTGGGGTCGGTGAGCACACCCTGGTACCCGGTGCGCTTGACGGCCGTGAACAGGCCGATGTTGTACGGCGTCTGCATCACGGAGACGACCACGTCGGGAGCCTTCCCGCCGTCGCTGCGCAGCAGTTCCTTGGTGTACGCCGACCAGTCGCTCGGCACCGCCGTCGCCGGCACGGTCGCCTTCGCGTAACTGACCTTGTATCCGGCCGACTTGAACGACTGCTTGTACGTGCGGACGGCGAAGGTGCCCGCGTCGTTGTCGTTGGCGAGGATCGCCACGGACCTGCCCTTCGCGCCGCCCGTGACCTTCTTCAGGCCTTCGGGCCAGGTCTGCGAGATGGTGCCGCCCGGCATCGGCACCATGCAGCCGCCGTAGCCGTAGATGTACGTCGGTCCGCAGAACGAGGGGAGCGTGCCCCAGCCGAACGTCGGCACCTTCTGCTTCTGCAGGAAGTCCGCCCCGGAGAACGTCACCGAACTCATCGGCGAGATCGCGAACACCTTGTCCTGCTGCACGAGTTTGCGGGCCGCCGCGAGGTTCTTCGCCGGGTCCTGGCCGTCGTCCTCCGCGCCCAGGTAGTCGATCGTCCGGCCGTTGACGCCGCCCTCGGCGTTGGCCCGGTCGAAGCGGGCCTTCGCGCCGAGGTCGGTGTCCTTCTTGCTGTAGCCGCTCGACGTCGTCATGGAGACGATGCCGCCCACCTTGATGCTGTCGTCGGTCACACCGCGGACCGAACCCCCTTGCCCGCCGGCGGTGTTGTTCCCGCTGTTGGCGGTGGAGTTGCACGCGGTGGCGAGCAGGAGTGCCGCCACGGTGGCGGTGATGGCGCGGATCGGTCGCGACACGGTCGGTCCCCCTCCGTCGGAGTGAGGGTGATTCTGTGCGCGACCTGATGAACCGTCAATAACTGACGCATCGGTAGTTGATGACCCGTCAGTTACCCACGGTTTACCTCAGCGGGCTCCTCCGGGGCCGGTCGAGGGGGCGGTCACAGCGTCCCGTACAGCGCGTCGACCTCCGCCGAGTACGCCTGCTCGATCGCCTTGCGCTTCAGCTTCAGGGACGGCGTGAGCAGGCCGTGCTCCTCGGTGAACTGGTGGGCGAGGATCCGGAACGTACGGATCGACTCGGCCTGCGAGACCAGGGTGTTGGCGGCCACCACCGCGCGCCGCACCTCCGTCTCCAGGTCCGGGTCGCGCACCAGGTCGGCGGGGGACATCGACTGCTTGCCGCGCATGCCGAGCCAGTGGTCGACGGCCTCGGTGTCGAGGGTGACGAGCGCGGCGATGTACGGGCGGTCGTTGCCGACGACCAGGCACTGCGCGATCAGCGGGTGGTCGCGCACCCGCTCCTCCAGTTGCTGCGGTGAGACGCTCTTGCCGCCGGAGGTCACGAGGATCTCCTTCTTGCGGCCCGTGATGGTGAGATAGCCGTCCTCGTCGAGGGAGCCCAGGTCACCGGTGGCGAGCCAGCCGTCGTACAGGGAGGAGTCGGTGGACTTCGGGTCGTTGAGGTAGCCCTGGAAGATGTTGCGGCCGTAGACCCACACCTCGCCGTCGTCGGCTATGTGCACGCTGGAGCCGGGTATCGCCTGGCCGACCGTGCCGTAGCGGGTCTGCTCCGGCGGGTTCGCGGTCGCGGCGGCCGTCGACTCGGTGAGGCCGTACCCCTCGAAGATGGAGACGCCCGCGCCCTCGAAGAACAGGCCGAGCTTGCGGTCCATGCCCGAGCCGCCGGAGAACGCGTGCCGCACCCGGCCGCCCATCGCCGCGCGGACCTTGGAGTAGACGAGCTTGTCGAAGACGGAGTGCTGCATGCGCAGCGAGGCGGAGGGTCCAGGGCCCGTGCCGAATGCTTTCGCCTCCTGCGCGTCCGCGTACTTCACGGCGCACTCGATGGCCTTCTCGAACGGTCCCGACTTGCCGTCGTTCTCGGCCTTCCTGCGGGCCGCGTTGAACACCTTCTCGAAGATGTACGGCACGGCGAGGATGAACGTCGGCTTGAACGACTGGAGGTCCGGCATGAGCGCGGACGCCCGCAGCTCCGGCTGGTGGGCCAGCTTCACGCCGCCGCGGACCGCCGCGACCTCCACCATCCGTCCGAAGACGTGGGCGAGCGGCAGGAAGAGCAGCGTGGCGGGCGTGCGGTCGCGCTTGGAGGAGAACACCGGCTCCCAGTACGCGACAACGGTGTCGGCCTCGTACATGAAGTTGCCGTGCGAGATCACACAGCCCTTGGGCCGGCCCGTGGTGCCGGAGGTGTAGATGATCGTGGCCGTCGACTCGGGGGTGATCGCGCGGCGGTGCCGGTGCACCGTCTCGTCGTCGATGTGGGTGCCGGACGCGGTGATCTCGTCGACGGCGCCGCCGTCGAGCTGCCACAGCCGGTGCAGATGGGGCAGCCGCCCGATGACCGTGGCGACGGTCATGGCGTGGTCCTCGTGCTCCACGATGGCCGCCGACACCTCGGAGTCGTACAGCATCCAGAAGACCTGCTCGGCCGAGGACGTCGGGTAGATGGGGACGACCTGGGCGCCGATGGTCCACAGCGCGAAGTCGAACAGCGTCCACTCGTAGCGGGTCCGCGACATGATCGCGACCCGGTCGCCGAACCGGATGCCCTGCGCGAGCAGGCCCTTGGCCAGGGCCATCACCTCGTCGCAGAACTGGGCAGCGGTGACGTCCTGCCACTTGTCGTGCCGGTCCTTGCGGGCCAGGGCTATATGCCCCGGTGTGTCCAGGGCGTGGTCGAACACGGCGTCGGCCAGGCCGCCGACGAGCGGCGCCGACGCCACAGGGGGGTTGGTGAACTCACGCAAAGTTGCTCCTTGTGGCGCTCCGCACAGCGTCGGTGACGGTACCCGACCGGAAGCGCTTACGGGAGTGCCTTCCGTGAGCGGAAGGTGCGCGGAATTTGCACAGGTCAGACGTTTATAACGGGCCACAACGGGTGGAGCTGGGCAGATTACTTACGCCTCAGTAAGTTTCGGGAGCGTAATCTCCCGGCCCTCTTCACGGGCCTCCATTGGATCTGTGCAAAGAGGTCACCGTCGACCGTCCGCCGAATTTTTAGACGGAGTGGTCGGTTCCGGGGGACGGTACCACCCTCGTTCTCAGCGGTGACTCCGGTGCAGCCGGTCCCCGCCCGCGAGGATCGCCTGCGCGAGCGCCCGCGCGGGCTCGCTCTCGCCCCGCGTCGCGCTGCGCACCACGAAGTCGACCTCACCCAGCTCCGGAAGGCCGACCCGGTCCGGCACCCGCACGAGCCCCGGCGGGATCAGCCCCCGCGAGTGGGCCATCACGCCGAGCCCCGCCCGCGCCGCCGCGACGAGCCCGTTCAGCGAACCGCTCGTGCAGGCGACCCGCCACGCCCGCCCGTGCCGCTCGAGCGCCTCCAGGGCCAGGGCGCGCGAGATCCCCGGCGGCGGGTAGACGATCAGCGGGACGGGCCGGTCCTGGTCGATACGGAGCCGCTCGGAGCCGATCCACACCAACTGGTCGTGCCACACCGACTCGCCGCGCGGATCCTCCGGGCGCCGCTTCGCGAGCACCAGATCGAGCTTCCCCGCGTCCAGCTGCTCGTGCAGCGTCCCCGACAGCTCGACCGTCAACTCCAGGTCCACCTCAGGATGCTCGGCCCGGAACGACTCCAGGATCTCGGGCAGCCGGGTCACCACGAAGTCCTCCGACGCCCCGAACCTGAGCCGGCCCCGCAGCCGCGTCCCCGTGAAGAACGACGCCGCCTGCTCGTGCACCTCCAGAATCCTCCGGGCGAATCCGAGCATCGCCTCCCCGTCCTCCGTCAGCTCCACGGAGTGCGTGTCCCGCGTGAACAGCGTGCGCCCGGTCGCGTCCTCCAGGCGCCGCACATGCTGGCTCACGGTCGATTGCCGCAGGCCGAGCCGCCGCGCGGCCTGCGTGAAGCTCAGCGTCTGCGCGACGGCGAGGAGGGTCCTGAGTTGCCCGGGGTCGTACATGCCAGGAACCGTACCCCCGCTCATCACGCGACGCGATCACAGTAAGAGCGGTATGCAGGATTCCCGATCACGACCGGGAGGAGGACGATGGAGAGGGCACGACACGTACCGAGAGCAAGGAACCAATGAAACGCCTGACCTGGCCGAGCTGGATGCCGATCGACCCGTACATCCTGGCGTTGATCGCGACAGTGGGCCTCGCCGCACTGCTCCCGGCCCGAGGGGCCGCCGCCGATGTCGCGTCCGGCGCCTCGACCGCGGCCGTCGCCTTCCTCTTCTTCCTCTACGGGGCGCGCCTTTCGACCCGTGAGGCGATGGACGGGCTGCGCCACTGGCGGCTCCACGTCACCGTCCTCGCCTGCACGTTCGTCGTGTTCCCGCTGCTCGGCCTCGCGGCCCGCGGCCTGGTGCCGGTGCTGCTGCCGCAGAACCTCTTCGAGGGCCTCCTCTTCCTCACCCTCGTCCCCTCCACCATCCAGTCGTCGATCGCGTTCACCTCGATCGCGCGCGGCAACGTCCCGGCGGCGATCTGCGCGGGCTCCTTCTCCTCGCTCGCGGGCATCGTCCTGACGCCGCTGCTCGCGGCCGCGCTGCTCGGCAACAGCGGCGGCGGCTTCTCCGCCGACTCGCTGGTCAAGATCGTGCTCCAGCTCCTGGTGCCGTTCCTCGCGGGCCAGTTGCTGCGCCGCTGGGTCGGCGGCTTCATCACCCGGCACAAGAAGATCCTCGGCTACGTCGACCGCGGCTCGATCCTGCTCGTCGTCTACACGGCGTTCAGCGAGGGCATGGTGCAGGGCATCTGGCATCAGGTCAGCGCGGTCCGCCTCGCCGGACTCCTGGTCGTGGAGGCGGTGCTGCTCGCGATCATGCTGGCGGTCACCTGGTACGGCGCGAAGGCGCTCGGCTTCAACCGGGCCGACCGGATCGCCGTCCAGTTCGCGGGCTCGAAGAAGTCCCTCGCCTCCGGGCTCCCCATGGCGAGCGTGCTGTTCGGCGTGCACGCCTCACTGGCCGTGCTGCCGCTGATGCTCTTCCACCAGATGCAGCTGATGGTCTGCGCGGTCATCGCCAAGCGCCGCTCCCGGGACCCCGAGGAGCCGGAGTTCAGCGAGCCGCTGGAGGCCCCAGCCGAACAGACACGAACCGCGGTCGGTACAGCGACACGTTCCGGCTGAGCTGCGCCTGCGCGGCGGCGGGCGCGGCGTCCAGCCAGTTGACGTCGTAGCTCAGGACGAGCCGCCCGCCGCCGGAGAGCGCCGGATGCGCCTGCGGGTTGTACGCGGCGGCCTGCGAGGGCCTCTCCGCGTCGCGCGGCAGCGGCGGCGTGAAGGCCTTCGCCGGGCCGTGCCAGGGGCCCGTCGGCGAACAGGCCCAGTACGAGGTGACCTCCGTCAGCCCCGCCGCGCCCGCCGCCGTCGTGAACAGGACGTACGTGCCGTCGTCCCGCACCACCGTGAAGGCGGTGCCCACGCCGCGGCGCCTGTCGTCGCCCAGGACCGGCGCGGCGCGCGTGCCCCACCGCTTCCCGTCCCAGTACCGCCACGCCCGGACGTCCCCGAGCCGGCCGGCCGGAACCCGCGCCACGTAGGCGCGATGCGTCGCCCGCTGCCCGTCGTCGGCCCCGAACACATACGTCCAGCCCTGGTGGTCCACCGCCGTCGTCCCGTACAGCACGCGCCGCGCCGGGTCCCGCACCTGGCGCTGGTCGAGGACCTGAGTGATGCCTTCGAGCCGCAGGTCGGGCAGCGACAGGGTGGCCACCTCCGTCGCGTTCGGCACCCCGAAGACGTACGAGCCCGTGCCCTTGGCCCGCGTCCACAGCAGCACCCGTACGACCTGCTTCCCGCCGCTCTTCTCGACGCGCGCGGCGACCGGCCAGCGCCATTCGCCCGCGGCCGTGTCGGGGAACAGGGGAGCGTTGAGCGTGCGGTCCAGGGCTCCCGAACGGTCCGTCACCACCGCCGAGTTGCGGACGAAGGGGGCGTCCGCGGTCCGCCAGGGGTGCGGCTGCCCCGCGGGGTTCGGGGGCTGGTTCACGGCGCCCAGGTAGCTGTCGGAGAACAGCCACAGCAGCCGCCCGTCCGGCAGCCGCACGGAGTGCGTCCCGTCGCCGCCGGTCCAGTCGTCGAGCCGGGAGGCGTCGTCGCCGTAGCGGGCGAACGCGCCGGTCAGGCGATTCTCCGCGGACCACGAGGTCACGCCGCGCGGCCCGCAACGCGCATCGCCCTCCCGGCCGGGGAGGGCGACGAGCGTGATCAGTACGAGGAGGAGAGCGGCAAGCAGCACGAACAGCGGCCCCCGCCGCACCACCACCCGCTCCCGCCTACTCCGCACGCGAGGCGACGTTAGTGCGCGGGGCACCGTTGGTCCACGGGGCGAACGCCTCCCGAAGCCACCGGCCGCACCGGATCATTCAAGCCCCGCCGGCGATTGAGGCGCGGGGTCCGGGGCGGAGCCCCGTGACGTGGGCAACGGCTGGGCGAGACGGGCCACACCCCCGAGCCGCGAATGATGCCGCCCATACCGGAGGTACAGCACCGCGGCCCCCGCCAACCACACCGCGAACAACACATACGTCGACACGTGCAGCCCGTACAACAGATACGCACACGCCGCGAGGCTCAGCACCGGCGTCACCGGATACCCCGGCACCCGGAACCCCCGCGGCAGCGCCGGCTGCGTACGCCGCAGCACCATCACCCCCACCGACACCACGGAGAACGCCACGAGCGTCCCCATGCTGGTCAGATCGGCGAGCACGTCGAGCGGCACGAACGCGGCGAGCACCGTGATGCCCGCGCACACCACGACCGTGTTCCGCACGGGCGTCCGCGTCCGCGGCGACACCTGCGCGAACAGCGGCGGCAGCAGCCCGTCGCGGCCCATCGAGTACAGGATGCGGGTCTGCCCGTAGATCGACACGAGCGTCACGCTGAAGATGGAGATCACGGCGCCGCCCGCGAACACGAGCGCCGGCCAGTGCGCTCCCGTGACGTGCTCCAGGATCTGGGCGAGCCCGGCCTCCTGCCCGCTGAACGAGGTCCACGACTGCGCGCCGAGCGCGGTCAGCGCGACCGCCAGGTAGAGCGCGGTGACCACACCGAGCGAGAGCAGCAGCGCGAGCGGCACCGTGCGCCGCGGGTTGCGCACCTCCTCGCCCGCCGTGGAGATCGCGTCGAGCCCGATGAACGAGAAGAAGATCCCGGACGCCGCCGTGCCGACCCCGGCGATCCCCAGCGGCAGGAACGGATGCAGCCGGTCCGCCTCGAACCCGGTCAGCGCCACCCCCACGAACAGCAGCAGGACGAGCACCTTCACGGCGACCATCACCGCGTTCACGGCCGCCGACTCGCGCGCCCCGCGCACCAGGAGCAGACAGCACAGGCCGACCAGGACCACGGCCGGCAGATTGATCAGGCCGCCGCTGCCGGGCGCCGCCGACAGGGCGTCCGGCAGCCGCACGCCGAACAGCAGGTCCGTGAACAGGTTCAGGTACTCGCCCCAGCTGACCGCGGTCGCCGAGGCCGCGACCCCGTACTCCAGGAGCAGACACGCGCCGACCGCGAAGGCGACGCCCTCGCCGAGCGTCGCGTACGCGTAGGAGTACGAGGACCCGGAGACGGGGATCGCGGACGCCAACTCGCAGTAGCAGAGCGCGGTGAGACCCGCGGCGATCGCGACGACCAGGAACGAGAGCAGCACGGCGGGCCCGGCCTGCGGCACCGAGGTGGTGAGCACGAAGAAGATGCCGGTGCCGACGGTGCAGCTGATGCCGATCGCGGCCAACTGCCACAGGCCGATGGAACGTTGAAGCTGGGCGCCGCCCTCGGCGCCGTCGGTGCCGCTGCTCTCGCCGCTCTCGGCGAGCAGGTCCGCCACCGGCTTCTTGCGCAGGGCGACGGCGAGCAGGGGTGGTCGGTCTGTGGCCACGGGCACATCCTTGGGCTCGGTGGTACGGACAGAGGGGGTGGGTCAGTCGGTGACGCGGAGGGCGGTCACGGCCGGGTCCGGGGCCCCGCGCACATGGCCGCCGGGGGCCCGCGCGGTCTCCTGGAAGAAGGCGACGTGCTCGGCGGTGAGCACCTCTCCGGGCAGTACGTTCGGGATGCCGGGCGGGTACGCGGCCAGAGTGTCGGCCGAGACGCGTCCGACCGCCTCGGCGGCGGGCACGAGGCGGCTCGGGCCGAGGAACGCCTCGCGCACGGTGGTGCGGACGGGACCGGGAGCGGGCAGCCGCAGCGCGCTCAACTCCCGCGCCGGGCCGGTGAGTTCCGGCAGGGCGTGCAGCGCCTCCACGAAGCGCTCCGCGTCCGGCGTGCTGCCCGCGCCGACGACCGCGACGATCGCGGAGGCGGTGGCGACCTCGACGTGCACGCGGTGCTCGCGCAGCAGCCGGCGCCGCGCCTCGTGGCCGGGAACGCCCCCGGCTCGGGTGCCGATGGCGATCCGCAGCGGGTCCACGCCGACGACATCGGGGAAGGCGCCCGGGAACGCGTCGCTCACCACGGGGAACCGGCCCTCTGCGCGGATCCGGTCACGGATCTTGTCGGCGCACTCCACGGACTCCAGGACCCGCCCCGGTTCGGCCGCGAGGGACTGCCGGGCGAGGTCGAGGGAGGCGAGCAGCAGTGCGGAGGCGCTGGTGGACTGCGTCAGGTGGAACACCCGCTGCACCAGCGGCTCAAGGGCCGTACGGAACGGCCCCTCGCCCAGGTGCAGCATCGCCGCCTGCGTCAGGCTGCCGGCGAGCTTGTGCGTGCTGGAGACGACGAGGTCGGCGCCGAGCGACAGGGCGTTCGCCGGTACGGCGGGGTGGAAGCCGAAGTGGCTGCCCCACGCCTCGTCGACGATCAGCGGCACCCCGGCGGCGTGCGCCACGTCCGCGAGCGCCCGGACATCGGCGACGGCGCCGAAGTAGCTGGGTGTCACCACGTACGCGGCGGCCGCGTCCGGCGCCTCGGCGAGTGCCCGTTCCAGATCGGCCGCCGTCACCCCGTGCGCGATGCCCAGGCCGTGGTCCACCGACGGCTGCACGAAGTGCGCCCGCATCCCCGACAGGACGAGGGAGTCGACGACGCTGGAGTGGACGCTGCGCTGCACCACCAGCGTCTCTCCCAGGGAGCGGGCCACGAGCCCCGCGATCCGGTTGCCCTGCGAGGCGCCGCCCGTGAGGAACCAGGTCCGCGCGGCGCCCCAGGCGTCGGCGGCCAGGGCGAGCGCCTCGTCCATGGGCGTCGGTGCGGGCCCGAGGTCGAGCCCTTCGAGCAGCGGCGGGAAGTCCATCCGCAGCACGTCCGCGCCGAAGGTCTCCGCGAGGTGCGGGAAGCGCTCGGGCTGCGCGGAGTGGCCCGGCACGTTCAGCCGCAGCCAGTCGTCCGCCGCGCTCTCGCGGACGGCGGCGGCGTAGGGCGCACGGCCGTGGTCTTCGGGGTCGTAAGCCAGTTCTCGTGTCACGCCGCAGACCCTGGCAGCCAGAAACGATCAAGAGAACAGAAGAATTTCTTGTAAGGGGGCAGATTTCATCAATAACCTGTGGCGGTGTTGGATCTTCGTCACCTTTACGTCCTGCGTGCGATCGCCCAAGAAGGATCGCTCGCCGGCGCCGCGCGCTCGCTGCACTACAGCCAGCCCACCGTCACCCACCATCTGGCCACGCTGGAGGGACACTTCGGGGCCCGGCTCGTCGAGCGCGGCCCGCGCGGCGCCACGCTCACCGAGGTCGGCCGCACCCTGCTGCCGCACGCGGACGCGGTGGTGCGGCGGCTCGGCCGGGCCGAGGACGAGGTGCGGGCGCTGCTCGGCGGGGCGGAGACGGTGCTGCGGGTCGGCGCGTTCCCGACCGCGAGCGCGCTGCTCCTGCCGCGCGCGGTCCGCCAGATCGCCGAGCAGGGCGTCACCTTCGACCTGACGGAGGGGGAACTCCCGGCGCTGCTCGATCTGTTGCGCCACGACGAGCTGCACGTCGCCCTCGTCTTCACCCAGCCAGACGACCCGCTCACCCTGGACGACGGCATCACGCTCCAGCCCGTCCTCGACGACCCGCTCGACCTCGTGCTGCCGCCCGACCACCCCTGCGCGCGGCTCGACCGGGTGCCGCTCGGGGCGCTGCGCGAGGAGCCGTGGATCGTCGGCACCACCGCGTGGGACCCCTGCGACCGGCAGCTCGACCGGGCCTGCGGGGAGGCGGGCTACCGGCCGCTGACCGCGCTGCGCTCCGACGACTACGGCGTCATCCAGGGCCATGTCGCGGCGGGTGCGGGCGTCGCCCTTGTGCCCCGGCTCGCCCTGAACTCGCCGCGCGCCGACATCGTCGTACGCCCCGTCGACGGCGCCCGCCTGGCCCGCCGCATCTCCGCCGCGACCGTGGGCCCGCCCCGCAGGCGGGGTGCGCACGACCTGGTGGCGGCCGTGCGCACCCAGGCCGACCGGATCGCGGCGGACTGGCGGGAGGCGGCCTGAGGTCAGCCGCCCCTGATCCGGTCCAGCGGCAGCCGCAGCACGTCGTCGCCGCCCGCGGTGACACGGACGTCGGCGAGGGCCCCGGTGAAGTACGCCCGGCTGTCCATGCGCTGCCCGATGTGCGCACCGAACGGCGAATTCCGGCTCACCGACCCGGGCACGTCGGCGGCGGATCCGACCTCCACGCCGTCCACGGAGAGCGTCAACCGGCCGTCGGCACGCCGTAGTTGGACGTGGTGCCAGTTCCCGTCGTTGTACGCGGACGTCGACCGCACCGCGACCGTCCTGGGGGCCGCGGCCCCGTCCCGCACGGTGATCAGCCCGATGATCCGCTTCGATGCGGGTTCGGCGCGCAGCGTCACCTGCGGCTGCGAGGCCCCGGTGCCGCCGAGCGAGAGCAGCGGCTGCTCACCGCTCGCCGCGCTGTGGCGGAACCACAGGGAGGCGGTGAAATCCCTTGTCCCCAGGCGCAGTCGGTCGCTGTAGGGCAGGCGCACGGCGTCGTCCGTGCCGTCGAAGGAGAGCGCCCCGCCGGTCGGCCCGTCCGTTTCGGCGGGTCCGCCGAGCACGGCCGCGTCCCGGGCGCCCGGCGCCCGGTCCTCCGTCGTCGGATCGGGGCCGCGCCGCTGCTTCAGCCAGTCGGGCGTGAACCGGGCGAAGCGGATCTCGTCGCGGGCGTCCACGGCCCCGGCCTCGTACAGCAGCCCCACGTGCCCGCGGTCCGCCTGCACCAGGTCCGAGTAGCCCGACCAGTCCGTGGTCACGACGGTGCCCCGGTCGAAGCTCTCCCAGGTGCGCCCGCCGTCGTACGAGGAGCGGATCACCATGGTGCGCCGCCGGTCGGGGTCGCCGGGGCAGGCGAGCAGCAGCCGGTCGCCGTCCCTGCCCACGGGCAGGGTCGCCCCCTGGACCTGCGGCGTGTAGAGATCCGGGAGCGCGGTGAAGGGGCGGTCGAAGGAGTCGCCGCCGTCCCGGCTGACGGTCTGGGTGCGGTGGCCGAGGTCGGTGCCGTCCTGCTCGCGCCCGCTGATGTGGATCGTGCCGTCGGGCAGCTCGACGAGCGCCATCTCGGAGGGCTTCTGCCGGAACGTGCCGTCCTCGGCGACCGGCCAGGAGTCCTTCGCGCCGACCCGCCAGTGCTCGCCGCCGTCGTCGCTGACCACGAGGGCGGCGTGGTTCGCGGTCACACGACTGCCGTTCCACGTCTCGGCGTTGACCGCGAACACGAGGCGGCCGCGGTGCGGTCCCCGCGTCAGCTGGATGCCGTGCGAGGGACCGGTCGCGTACCAGGAGTTGAAGTCGTCGGGCAGCAGTTCGCCGCTCAGGTCGCGCGGGCGCGACCAGGTGCGGCCGTCGTCGTCGCTGTGCTGCATGTGGGGGGTGCGGTCGCACGGCACGTCGCAGTTCTTGCCGTCCGTGCGACCCGTGTTGTACGTCTCCGCCAGCAGGATGCGGCCCGTTCCGCGGTCCACGACGGGGGAGGGGTTGCCGTGGGTGTCGCCCGCGCCCTCGTTGATGACCTGGAGCGGCGACCAGGTGCGGCCGCCGTCCTCGGACCGCTTGACGACGATGTCTATGTCGCCCGCGTCGGTGCAGTCGTTCTTGCGTCCCTCGGCGAAGGCGAGGAGGGTGCCGCGCACTGTCCGCACGACGGACGGGATCCGGTAGCAGGCGTACCCGGGGTCCTGCGAGGCCTTGAACAACACCTGCTGTTCAAAAGGGGGTCGGGGTTTCGAGGCGGCCTGCGCGGAGGCCGGAACGGGGAGTGCGGCGGCGACCGCGAGCGCGGCCACCACCAGGGATCTCGGACCGGTGCGGACGGATCTTCTGTGCATGGCGCGGCCACCCCTTCGGGTCGTCCGGCTCTCCGGACATCCGACGTCCTACGTCCTATGTGTGAAGAACAGACGCTACGTGTGCCTCCCCACGCCCCACAAGAACCGCGACGGCGACCGCGTGTCAGGGCACGAGCACGACCTTCCCGGTATTGGCCCGCCCCTCGATCACGGCGTGCGCCCTCGCCGCCTCCTCCAGCGGGAACTCCGCGTGGACCACCGGTTTCAGAGCACCCGTCAGGAACATCTCCCACAGCTCCGCACGCCACCGCTCGTACGTCCGCGGCTGCCCGCGGGCGATGAGCCCCATCTGGAAACCGATCACCGACTTCGCGCCCACGAGCAGGTCGTAGGCCTCCACGGTGCCGCCGCCCGAGCTGTACGCCACGAGCCGGCCGTGCGGAGCGAGCGCGGCCACGGCGGGCTTCAGCAGCGCGCCGCCGACCGCGTCGAGCACGTAGTCGACGGGCTCGCCCCAGGAACCGGCGTCGTACGTCACCACCTCGTCGGCCCCGAGCGCACGCACGAAGTCGGCCTTGCCGGCGCCGGAGACCGCGGCCACCACGCGCTTCGCGCCCTTCAACGCCGCCAATTGCAGCGCGAGGTGACCCACGCCGCTCGCCGCCGCGGTCACCAGGGCGGCCTCGCCCGGCTCGGGGCGCGCGGCGTGCAGCGCCCCGTACGCGACGAGCCCGCTGCGGACGAGCGCCACCGCGTCGACCGCGCTCGCGCCGTCCGGCACGGGTGAGGCCATCGCGGTGTGCAGCAGCACACGGTCGGCATAGCCGTGGCCGAAGACCAGCCCGGTGACCCGGTCCCCGACGGCGTACCCCGTCACGCCCGTGCCGAGCGCGAGCACCTCGCCCGCGACCTCGCCGCCGAGCGCGATCGGCTCACGCGCCTCGCGGACCTTGCGGACGACGGGCAGCGTGACCCCGATCGCCTCCGCGCGGACGAGGAGCTCCCCGGGCCCCGGTTCGGGCCCGGGCACCTCCTCCAGGAACAGCACCTCGGGCCCACCGCTGTGCTCGTACCGGACACGACGCATGGACGTGACCCCCTCTGTGCGCGGTCGTCTGGTTGTTCGTTGGGACTCCCAACGAACAGAACAGACGGAACGGTACGCAGATTTCATTGGGAGGTCCAACGTTTATTCGCTACGGTGGCCGCATGGACGCACCGAGCCCGCCGCCCACCGCCCCCGGCGCCATCCGTGACCTGCCCAGCTGGCTGCTCGGGCGGGCCGCGGCGCGCGGACGTGCGCTCGTCGCCGACGCGCTCGCCGAGCAAGGGCTGAGGATGTGGCACCACGTGGTGCTCAGCGCGGTGTCCGACTGGGGGCCCGTCGCTCAGGCCGACCTCGTGCGCGGCGTCGTACTCGACCCCAAGGACATGGTCGGCGTGCTCAACGACCTGGAGGCCGCTGGCCTCGTCGAGCGCGCGCCCGACCCCAGGGACCGGCGCAAGAACGCGGTCACGGTCACGGCCGAGGGCGACCGCCTCGTCGGCACGTGCGCGGCGGCGGCGCGCGCCGCGAACGACGAGCTGCTCGCGCCGCTGTCGACGGAGGAGCGGGAGCGGTTCATGGAGATGTTGCGGCGGGTGTCCACGATTCCCGCCGCCGGGAGCTGAACCGGCGCGCGGCGGGGCGCTCCGGGAGGGGCCCGGTCAGCCCTGCGTGACCGCCGGCTCAAGGGCGATCCGGTTCTCGCCCGCGTACACGTTCATGGAGTTGCCGCGCAGGAAGCCGATCAGCGTCAGACCCGTCTCGGTCGCGAGGTCCACCGCGAGGGACGAGGGGGCCGACACCGCCGCGAGCACCGGGATGCCCGCCATCACGGCCTTCTGCGCCAGTTCGAACGAGGCGCGGCCCGAGACCATCAGGATCGAGCGGGACAGCGGCAGCTCCCCGTTCTGGAGGGCCCGGCCGACCAGCTTGTCGACCGCGTTGTGCCGCCCCACGTCCTCCCGGATGTCGACGAGCTTCCCCTCCTCGTCGAAGAGCGCCGCCGCGTGCAGGCCCCCGGTCCGGTCGAAGACGCGCTGGGCCTCGCGCAGCCGGTCGGGGAGCGAGGCGAGCAGCTCGGGCGTCAGCCGGACCGGGGGAGTGTCGGAGATCGGGAACCGGGCCGTGGTGCGCACCGCGTCGAGGCTCGCCTTGCCGCACAGGCCGCAGGACGAGGTCGTGTAGACGTTGCGCTCCAGGGTGATGTCGGGCAGCTCGACGCCCGGCGTCGTCCGCACGTCGACCACGTTGTAGGTGTTGCTGCCGTCCTCCGTGGCGCCCGCGCAGTACACGATGTTCTGAAGGTCGTCGGCCGTGGCCAGGACGCCCTCGCTGACGAGGAAGCCGGCCGCGAGCGGGAAGTCGTCGCCCGGGGTGCGCATGGTGATGGCGAGCGGCTTGCCGTTCAGCCGGATCTCCAGCGGTTCCTCGGCGACGAGGGTGTCGGGCCGCGTGGAGACGTGTCCGTCCCTTATCCGGAGCACCTTGCGTCGTTCCGTGACTCGTCCCATGTCCCGATACGTCCTCATCGCTGCTGGTGGTGGTGGCCGGTGTGCGTGAGCCCCATTCTCCTGCACCGGGGCCCGCCGGTCGGCTCCGGCCTCCTGCCGCCATTGGGTGGGATATTGCCTACAGTATGGAAGTCGCCGCGCAGTTCGACAAGGGACTGGACAAAGGGGCTTCCCAACAGCCGTGCTACTGCCTACCGTTCGGGATCATGAAGCCCCCCGTCGCACCGGCCGGCTGGAGCCGTTGGCTCGTACCCCCGGCCGCGCTCGCCGTCCATCTCTCCATCGGTCAGGCCTACGCCTGGAGCGTCTTCAAGCCTCCCTTGGAGTCGGCGCTGGGGCTGAGCGGCACGCAGAGCGCGCTGCCGTTCCAGCTCGGCATCGTGATGCTCGGCCTGTCGGCCGCATTCGGCGGCACGCTCGTCGAGCGCAACGGGCCGCGCTGGGCCATGACCGTCGCGCTCATCTGCTTCTCCTCCGGCTTCCTGCTCTCCTCGCTGGGCGCCGCCACGGAGCAGTACTGGCTGATCGTCTTCGGCTACGGCTTCGTCGGCGGCATCGGTCTCGGCATCGGCTACATCTCGCCCGTCTCCACGCTGATCAAGTGGTTCCCCGACCGGCCCGGCATGGCCACCGGCATCGCGATCATGGGCTTCGGCGGCGGTGCGCTCATCGCGTCGCCGTGGAGCGCCCAGATGCTGGAGTCCTTCGGCGCGGACAGCAGTGGCATCGCCCTCGCGTTCCTCGTGCACGGGCTCGCGTACGCGGTGTTCATGACGCTCGGTGTGCTGCTCATCCGGGTGCCGCGGCCGAAGGCCGAGGTCCAGCAGGACGGGCGCGCCGAGGAGGCGGCTCTCAGCGGCCCCCAGGTCTCCGCGAAGCAGGCGATCCGCACGCCCCAGTTCTGGTGCCTGTGGGTCGTCCTGACCATGAACGTGACCGCGGGCATCGGCATCCTGGAGAAGGCCGCGCCGATGATCACGGACTTCTTCGCCGACACCGGCACCCCGGTGTCCGTGTCGGCGGCCGCGGGCTTCGTGGCGCTGCTCTCCGCCGCGAACATGGCGGGCCGCATCGGCTGGTCCTCCACATCCGACCTGATCGGCCGCAAGAACATCTACCGCGTCTACCTCGGCGTGGGCGCTCTGATGTACCTGTTCATCGTCCTGTGGGGCGACGCGTCGAAGCCCCTCTTCGTGCTGTGCGCCCTCGTGATCCTCTCCTTCTACGGGGGCGGCTTCGCGACCATCCCCGCGTATCTGAAGGACCTCTTCGGCACCTACCAGGTCGGTGCCATCCACGGCCGGCTGCTCACCGCCTGGTCCACGGCCGGTGTCCTCGGCCCGCTCATCGTCAACTGGGTCGCCGACAGCCAGGAGAGCGCGGGCAAGCACGGCGCCAATCTGTACGGCCTCTCGCTCATGATCATGATCGGCCTGCTCGTCGTCGGCTTCGTCGCCAATGAACTGGTACGTCCCGTGCACGCCCGCCACCACGTAGTCCCCGCCCCCAGGGAGTCCGCAGATGACATCGACACCGCCGCCGCAGACCGCAAGGAGCGCGCCTGAGCGGCGCGGCCTGATCGCCTTCTCCTGGCTGTGGGTCGGGCTGCCGCTCGCGTACGGAGTGTACGAACTGGTGCAAAAGGCCACACAGCTGTTCACCGGGTGAATGTCCGTAACCGGCCTTGCGGCTCCAGCAGAAGTCTCCAAGTGAAACGGCACTTTCCTGTCACTGGCCGCCACCCGTTACTCGTGAGTCGCTGACCAGACTGGAGGATCCGCAGCTCACGAGGGGGCCTCCATGGTCGGTTCGCGCATTGTCGGCATCGGGCACCACCAGCCCGCCAGGATCCTCACCAATGAGGAACTGGCGGGCATGGTCGACACCAATGACGAGTGGATCCGCAGTCGCGTCGGCATCCGCACCCGGCACATCGCCGGCCCCGACGAGCCCGTCGACGAGCTCGCCGCACACGCCGCCGCCAAGGCGCTGGCCGCCGCAGGGCTTGCCGCGGCCGACATCGACCTGGTCGTCGTCGCGACCTCCACGGCCGTGGACCGCTCCCCGAACATGGCGGCCCGCGTCGCCCACCGGCTCGGCGTCCCGTCCCCGGCCGCGCTCGACCTGAACGTCGTGTGCGCGGGCTTCACGCACGCCCTCGCCACCGCCGACCACACGCTGCGCGCCGGAGCGGCGACGCGTGCCCTGGTCATCGGCGCCGACAAGATGTCCGCCGTCACCGACTGGACCGACCGCTCGACGTGCGTCCTGGTCGGGGACGGGGCGGGCGCCGTGGTCGTCGAGCCGTGCGCCGAGGGCGAGGAGCCGGGGATCGGCCCGGTCCTGTGGGGCTCGGTCCCCGAGATGGGCGACGCCGTGCGGATCGAGGGCGAGCCGGCCCGCTTCGCCCAGGAGGGCCAGTCCGTCTACCGCTGGGCCACCCGCTCGCTGCCGCCACTGGCCCGCGAGGCCTGCGCGAAGGCGGGGCTCGACCCGGCCGATCTCGCCGCGGTCGTCCTCCACCAGGCCAACCTGCGCATCATCGAGCCCCTCGCGGAGAAGATCGGCGCGGTGAACGCCGTGATCGCGCGGGACGTCGTCGACTCCGGCAACACCTCCGCCGCGAGCGTGCCGATCGCCCTGTCCAAGCTGGTCGAGCGCGGCGAACTGGTCAGCGGGTCGCCCGCGTTGCTCTTCGGCTTCGGCGGCAACCTCTCGTACGCGGGCCAGGTCGTGCGCTGCCCGTGACCCGGCCGCGTACATCCGGCACACAGAATGTGACGAGGTCAACTCGCTCTAGCCGTGGCGATTGCGCTCGGTAAACTGTATTCCAAAGCCAATCCGGCGGACGTCGGAGCCGGTTTGCCGGATGCTCGAAGCCCAGGAGGGGGACCGCGATGTTGTCCACAGGACTGCCGCAGGGGGCGGTGCCCAAGCTGGAGCGCCCAGGACCGCTGCGCGAGCGGGTCTACGAGGCGCTGCTCGAACTGATCACGACGCGGGCTTTGCAGCCCGGCCAGCACCTGGTCGAGAGCGAACTCGCCGGTCACCTCGGGGTCTCCCGGCAGCCGGTGCGCGAGGCGTTGCAGCGGCTGAACACCGAGGGCTGGGTGGACCTGCGTCCCGCGCAGGGCGCGTTCGTGCACGAGCCGACCGAGGAGGAGGCCGACCAACTCCTCAGCGTCCGTACGCTGTTGGAGGCCGAGGCCGCCCGGCTCGCCGCGGCCAACGCGGGCAAGACCGGCATCGCCGAGCTGGAGGCGCTGTGCGCCAAGGGCGAGCGGGCGGTCGCCGACGGGGACGTGGACCTGGTCGTCGCCACGAACGCGGAGTTCCACGCCAAGGTCATGGAGCTCGCGGGCAACGTGGTCCTCGGCGAGCTCGCGGGCCAGGTCGACCGCCGGGTGCGCTGGTACTACCAGCCCGTCGCCCGGCAGCGCGGCGAGCAGTCCTGGATCGAGCACCGGCAGCTGATCGCGGCGATCTCCGCGCGCGACGAGGCGAAGGCCACCGCCGTGATGCGGACGCACACCGAGCACACCCGCGAGACCTACCACCACCGCGAGCGCGACTGACACCGCTGCCACTGCCCGGCGTGCACCGGCTCGACGTGGAAGGCCGGGGCGTCGGGCGGCGTTCCCCGCGGACCGTGCCGGGCGACCGCGCCGGAGCACGGCCGGGCGCCGGCCGCGTCCACCGCCGAAAGCCGTCCGTCAGCGGACGCCCGGCGCCGCCGACTCCACGCGTGCGTCGAAGGGCGCGACGATCCGCAGCTCAGTGAGCCCCCTGTGGCACGGGAACCGTGATCGTCCCGCCGTGTCCCGCCCCGGCTTTGTCCTGTGGCGGGAGAAAGTTGGGAGCAATTCCCGCGCGACTTCTTCCCGTGCCGGGTGGGCGCTGCTACGTTCCCCGACGAACGACGGCACGAGCGCACGGCACCACCACCCATGAGGCCCGGAGCGGCGGGGAGGGGCACGTGAGACGCATGACGGCTCGACCGGCCAACGGGCACCAGGCGCGGCTGCTGCGGCTGCTGCGCGACGAAGGGCCCAACTCCCGCGCCCAGCTGGGCGACCAGGTGGAACTGTCGCGCTCGCGACTGGCCGTGGAGGTGGACCGGCTCCTGGACACCGGACTCGTGGTCGCCGACGGACTCGCCGCCTCGCGCGGCGGCCGCCGCTCCCACAACGTCCGGCTGGCCCCCTCGCTCCGCTTCCTCGGCGTGGACATCGGCGCGACCTCGGTCGACGTCGCGGTCACCAACGCCGAGCTGGAGATCCTCGGCCACATCGCCCAGCCCATGGACGTCCGCGAGGGCCCCGTCGCGATCTTCGAGCAAGTCCTCGCCATGGCGGCCAAGTTGAAGTCCTCCGGGCTCGCCGAGGGTTTCGACGGCGCGGGCATCGGCGTGCCGGGACCCGTGCGGTTCCCCGAAGGTGTGCCGGTCGCGCCGCCGATCATGCCCGGCTGGGACGGCTTCCCGGTCCGCGAGGCGCTCAGCCAGGAACTGGGCTGCCCCGTCATGGTCGACAACGACGTGAACCTGATGGCGATGGGGGAGCAGCACGCGGGCGTCGCCCGGCAGGCGAGCGACTTCCTCTGCGTCAAGATCGGCACCGGTATCGGCTGTGGCATCGTCGTCGGCGGCGAGGTCCACCGCGGCACCACCGGGTCGGCAGGCGACATCGGGCACATCCGCGTCGAGCAGGACGGCCGGCCGTGCGCCTGCGGCAACAAAGGCTGCCTGGAAGCACACTTCAGCGGCGCCGCGCTCGCCCGCGACGCGGAGGCCGCGGCCCGCGACGGCAGCTCCCCGGAACTCGCCGCCCGCCTGGAGAGCGCGGGCCGGCTCACCGCCGCCGACGTCGCGGCGGCCGCCGCGGCCGGCGACACCACGTGCCTCGACCTGATCCGGGAGGGCGGCAACCGCACCGGCCAGGTCATCGCGTCCCTCGTCAGCTTCTTCAACCCGGGACTCGTCGTCATCGGCGGCGGCGTCACCGGGCTCGGCCACACCCTGCTGGCCGCCCTGCGCACCCAGGTCTACCGCCAGTCGCTCCCCCTGGCGACCGGCAACCTCCCCATCGTGCTCGGGGAGTTGGGGCCCACCGCCGGAGTGACCGGCGGCGCCCGATTGATCAGCGATCACCTGTTCTCACCCGCGTAAGCCCAGCCGCACCACGCTGCTCCACGCACACCCTGTACGGCGCTCAGCTCCGCCCTGCCCTGCCCCGCTCCGCCCTGAAACCGGTCCGCACCCGCCCCGAGGGGAACCGTCATGGGACCCGATACGGCCTTGGCACCACCACTGCTCACCATGTCCGGCATCACCAAATCGTTCCCCGGCGTGCGCGCCCTGGACGGCGTCGACCTGGAGGTCCAGGCCGGGGAGGTGCACTGTCTCCTCGGCCAGAACGGCGCGGGGAAGTCCACCCTGATCAAGGTCCTCGCCGGGGCGCACCAGCCCGACGACGGCGTCATCACCTGGCGCGGCGAACAGGTCGCGCTGCGCTCGCCGATCGCCGCGATGCGCCTCGGCGTCGCCACCATCTACCAGGAACTCGACCTGGTGGAGGCGCTGTCCGTGGCCGAGAACGTGTTCCTCGGGCACGAGCCGACCTCCGGCGGATTCGTCGTGCGCGGACGCACGGCGCGCGCCGAGACGGCCGCGCTGCTGCGGCGGCTCGGCCATCCGGAGATCGACCCCGAGCGCCTCGTCGGCGACCTGTCCGCCGCCCACCAGCAGATCGTCTCCATGGCCCGCGCGCTCTCCCACGACGTACGGCTCATGGTCATGGACGAGCCGTCCGCCGCGCTCGACCCCGACGAGGTCGAGAACCTCTTCCGGATCGTCGGCGACCTGACCGCCGCGGGCGTCGCCGTCGTCTACATCTCCCACCGCCTGGAGGAGATCCGCCGCATCGGCGACCGCGTCACCGTCCTCAAGGACGGCCGCGCGGTGGCCGTCGGACTGCCCGCCGAGTCCACCCCGACCCGCGACATCATCTCCCTGATGACCGGCCGCAACGTCGAGTACGTCTTCCCCGACCGGCCCAACACCGGACCCCGTACGGAGTCCGTCCTCAAGGTCCAAGGGCTCACCCGCGCCGGGGAGTTCGCACCGCTCGACCTCGACATCCGGCCCGGCGAGATCGTCGGCCTCGCCGGACTCGTGGGGTCCGGGCGCTCCGAGATCCTGGAGACCATCTACGGGGCCCGGAAACCGACGGCCGGTCAGATCCAGGTCAATGGAAAGCCGTTGCGCACCGGCAGCGTCCGCGCCGCCGTCCGCGCGGGGCTCGGGCTCGCCCCCGAGGAGCGCAAGGCGCAGGCCCTGATGATGCTCGAATCGGTCACCCGCAATGTCTCCGTCTCCTCCATGTCCCGCTTCTCGTACGGGGGTTGGCTGGACCGCGGCCGGGAACGGGAGGCCGCACGGGGCGCCACCCGCGAACTGTCCCTGAGCCCCGACGACCCCTCCGTGCCCGTGCGCACGCTCTCCGGCGGCAACCAGCAGAAGGCCGTGCTCGCCCGCTGGCTGCTGCGCGGCTGCCGGGTGCTGCTGCTCGACGAGCCGACCCGCGGCGTCGACGTCGGCGCCCGCGCCGAGCTGTACGCCGTGATCCGCCGCCTCGCCGACGAGGGCCTCGCCGTCCTCCTCGTGTCCAGCGAGGTCCCCGAGGTGCTCGGCCTCGCCGACCGGGTCCTGGTCCTCAGGGAGGGCCGGGTGATCCACGAGTCCCCGGCGACGGACCTGGACGAGCACGGCGTCCTCGACCTGGTCCTCGAGGGCTCGCGATGACGGGCCGCACGGCGCAGACACACCACCGAGACCACACCGTCCGCCCCCGAAGGGACCTGGCGTCATGACGCACCCCGCACCCGCCGCCAGCCCGGCGGCCCCGGAGGCCGCCCCGGCCAAGCACAAGCCCCGCGTCGTCCGGATGGACGTCCGCACGCTCTCGCTCCTCGGCGTCCTCGCCGCCCTGGTCGTCATCGGCGGCATCACGCAGCCGGACTCCTTCCTGGACACGGACAACCTTCAGCTCATCCTCACGCTGTCCTCCGTCATCGGCGTCGTCACCGTCGGCATGACCTTCGTGATCATCTCGGGCGGGATCGACCTCTCCGTCGGCGCGATCGTCGCTCTCGCCAGTGTCTGGGCCACCACCGTGGCCACCCAGGAGTACGGCTTCACCGGCGTCCTGTTCACGGCGATCCTCGTCGGCGTCGGCTGCGGCCTCGTCAACGGCGTACTGATCGCGTACGGCGGCATGGTCCCGTTCATCGCCACCCTCGCGATGCTCGCCTCGGGCCGCGGCCTCGCCCTTCAGATCACCGACGGCAAGACCCAAATGGCCACCGTTCCCGGCGTGTTGAAGCTCGGCGAGCGCGACTCGTACGTCCTCGGGATCCCGCCCCTGGTGCTCGTGTTCGTCGCGGTCACCGTGATCGGCTGGCTGATCCTGAACCGCACCACCTTCGGCCGCCGCACCGTCGCCGTCGGCGGCAACGCGGAGGCGGCCCGCCTCGCCGGCATCGACGTGCGCCGCCAGCGCCTCTACCTGTATCTGCTCTCCGGCCTGTGCTGCGGCATCGCGGCCTTCCTGCTGATCGTGCTCTCCGGCTCGGGCCAGAACACCAACGGCAACCTCTACGAACTCGACGCCATCGCCGCCGCCATCATCGGCGGCACCCTGCTGACCGGCGGCCGCGGCACCATCGTCGGCTCCGTCCTCGGCGTCCTGATCTTCACCACGATCCAGAACATCTTCGCGCTGAACAACCTGCAGAGCGACGTCCAGCAGATCGCCAAGGGCGCCATCATCGTCGTGGCGGTCCTGGTGCAGCGGCGCACGGCCAGCACATCCCACTGAAACGCGGAAAGGGACACGCCATGCCAGAGACAACGAGCCGCCGAGGACTGATCTTCGGCGCGGCCGCGGCCGTCACCGCGGGCGGGCTGCTCACCGCCTGCACCAGCAACGAGCCCAGCGACAAGAGCGACGACAAGAAGGCGGCCGACCAGCCGGTCGCCGACGACAAGAAGGGCAAGCAGGTCACCATCGGCTTCGCGGGCCCGCAGGCCGACCACGGCTGGCTCAACGCCATCAACGACAACGCCAAGGAACGCGCCAAGAAGTACGCGGACGTCACCCTGGAGACCACCGAGGGCTCCAACGACACCGCCGCGCAGATCGGCCAGGTCGAGACCCTCATCAACAAGAAGGTCGACGTCCTCGTCGTGCTGCCCGCCGACGGCAAGGCGCTGACCCAGGTGGGCCTGAAGGCGATGCGCGCCGGCATCCCCGTCGTGAACCTCGACCGCATCTTCAACACCCCGCAGGCGTACCGGTGCTGGATCGGCGGCGACAACTACGGCATGGGCCTGAGCGCCGGGCACTACATCGGCGAGCAGCTCAAGGACAAGAAGAACGCGAAGGTCGTCGAGCTCGCCGGGCTCGACAACCTCGAACTCACCAAACAGCGCACCGAGGGCTTCGACGCCGCCCTGAAGAACTACCCCAACATCAAGAAGGTGGCCCGGCAGGCCGCCGAGTTCACGGTCGAGTCGGGACAGGCCAAGATGTCCCAACTCCTCCAGGCGCAGAAGGGCTTCGACGCCCTGTGGAACCACGACGACGACCAAGGCGTCGGCGCCCTGCGCGCCATCAAGCAGGCGGGCCGCGACGACTTCCTGATGGTCGGCGGCGCCGGCGCGCTCTCCGCCTTCGAGGAGATCAAGCAGGACCGGGGCGTGCTGAAGGCCACCGTCCTGTACCCGCCGACCATGGCCGCCTCCGCGATCGACCTGGCCCGCGCGCTCGGCCAGGGCCGGGGCATCAGCGGCATGGCCGAGTTCGAGATCCCCGCCCACCTGACCCTGTACTCGGCCGTCGTCGACAAGAAGAACGTCGACCAGTACATGCCCACCGGCTTCAAGTGAGCCCCGCCCCGTACGGCGTATCCCCCCAGCACCGCGCGGACGAGGAGGACTTCTGCATGGCAGGCAGCAACGGACACGACGGGGCGAGGCCCGTCCTGGGTGTCGGCATGGTCGGCTACGCGTTCATGGGCGCCGCCCACTCGCAGGGCTGGCGCACCGTGGGCCGCGTCTTCGACCTGCCGCTCACGCCCGCACTCGCCGCGGTCTGCGGCCGCGACGCCCCGGGGGTGCGCGCCGCGGCCGACCGGCTCGGGTGGGCCGCGGCCGAGACCGACTGGCGGGCGCTGATCGCCCGGGACGATGTCGACCTGGTCGACATCTGCACCCCCGGCGACAGCCACGCCGAGATCGCCGTCGCCGCCCTGGAGGCCGGCAAGCACGTGCTGTGCGAGAAGCCGCTCGCCAACTCGGTGGAGGAGGCCGAGGCGATGGCAGCGGCCGCCGAACAGGCCGCTGCGCGCAGCCAGTTGGCGATGGTCGGATTCAACTACCGTCGCGTCCCGGCCGTCGCGCTGGCCCGCCGCATGGTCGCCGAAGGCCGCATCGGCACCCTGCGCCATGTCCGCGCCCACTACCTCCAGGACTGGCTCGTCGACCCCGAATTCCCCCTCACCTGGCGGCTTCAGAAACCGCACGCGGGCTCCGGGGCCCTCGGCGACCTCGGCGCGCACGCCGTGGACCTCGCCCAGTACCTCGCGGGCGAACCCGTGGCCGGTGTCTCCGCGCTCACCGAGACCTTCGTGCGCGAACGTCCGCTCCTGGAGGGCGCATCCTCCGGTCTCTCGGCGGCCGGGGGCGGCGACGCCGGCACCGGGCCCGTCACGGTCGACGACGCGGCCCTGTTCACCGGACGGTTCGCCTCCGGCGCCCTCGCCTCCTTCGAGGCCACCCGGTTCGCGGCCGGCCGCAAGAACGGACTCACCATCGAGCTCAACGGCTCCCACGGTTCGTTGGCCTTCGATCTGGAACGTCTCAACGAACTGTCCTTCCACGACCACACCGAACCCGCCGAGCGCGCCGGCTTCCGCCGGATCCTCGCCACCGAGCCGGGCCACCCCTATCTGGAGGCCTGGTGGCCGCCCGGGCACGGCCTCGGCTACGAGCACACGTTCACCCACCAGGCCCGCGACCTCGTCACCGCCATCGCCGAGGGGGCCCAGCCCCGGCCGTCGTTCGCCGACGGACTCCAGGTGCAGCGCGTCCTCGCGGCGGTCGAGGAGAGCGCGGCCAAGAACTCCGTCTACACCCCGATCCCGGCCTGAGGGCCTGCGATCCGAGAGGAGCCTTCCATGCCCCGCCCGTTCACCCTCTTCACCGGTCAGTGGGCCGACCTGCCGCTCGAAGAGGTGTGCCGCATCGCCCGCGACGCCGGGTACGACGGCCTCGAACTCGCCTGCTGGGGAGACCACTTCGAGGTCGACAAGGCGCTCGACGACCCCGACTACGTCAAGGGCCGGCACGCCCTGCTCGACAAGTACGGCCTCAAGTGCTGGGCGATCTCCAACCACCTGGTCGGGCAGGCCGTCTGCGACGCCATCATCGACGAACGGCACGAGGCGATCCTGCCCTCCCGTATCTGGGGGCACGGTGAGGCCGAGGGGGTCAGGCAGCGGGCCGCCGCCGAGATCAAGGACACCGCCCGCGCGGCCGCCGCCTTCGGTGTCGACACCGTCATCGGCTTCACCGGCTCGGCCATCTGGCACCTCGTCGCCATGTTCCCGCCCGCGCCCGAGTCGATGATCGAGCGCGGCTACGAGGACTTCGCCGAGCGCTGGAACCCGATCCTCGACGTGTTCGACGCCGAGGGCGTCCGCTTCGCCCACGAGGTCCACCCCAGTGAGATCGCGTACGACTACTGGACCACGCACAAGGCGCTCGAGGCGCTCAACCACCGCCCGGCCTTCGGCCTGAACTTCGACCCCTCCCATTTCGTGTGGCAGGACCTCGACCCGGTCGGCTTCCTGTGGGACTTCAAGGACCGCATCCTGCACGTCGACTGCAAGGAGGCCCGCAAGCGCCTCGACGGCCGCAACGGCCGCCTCGGCTCCCACCTCCCCTGGGGAGACCCGCGCCGCGGCTGGGACTTCGTGTCCGCCGGGCACGGGGACGTCCCCTGGGAGGACGTGTTCCGCATGCTCCGCTCCATCGACTACTCCGGGCCCATCTCCGTCGAGTGGGAGGACGCGGGCATGGACCGGCTCCAGGGCGCCCCGGAGGCCCTGACCCGCCTGAAGGCGTTCGACTACGAACCGCCCACGGCGTCCTTCGACGCGGCGTTCAACAGCTGACGCGAGGGCCACGGCCGCGCGACCGGAAGCGGTGGTCGCGCGGCCGGTCGGCCATGCCCAAAACCGGCTTTGTCCTGAAGTAGGAAAAAGCTCAACTCTTCTCCGTACAAGGTCTGTTCGGACGGGACAAACGCGGCTAGCGTCCTCCGTCGAACGACCGCACGGCACACACATGGCACTCACGGCACAGATCCCTCCGGGGCGACGGCGCGCCCCGGCGTATCGCACGACCCGCCCCTCTGTCCGGAGGAACCCGTGCACAGGAAACGCCTGAGAACCCGCAACGCACTCGCCCTGCTCACCGGCACCCTGCTCGCCGCCGCCTCGCTCACCTTCTCGGCGGCTGCCGCCCCCGCGCCCGTGGCCGGCACGGCCGCGGCCGAGGACTTCCAGCAGGTCACCCTCGCCAAGGGCGCGGAGGAGGTCGGCGAGCCGATGTCGCTGGCCGTCCTGCCGGACCGCAAGGTCCTGCACACCTCGCGCGACGGCGTGCTGCGCCTGACCGACGAGAACGGCACCACCAAGGTCGCCGGCAAGCTCGATGTCTACAGCCACGACGAAGAGGGCCTCCAGGGCGTCGGCGTCGACCCGAACTTCAGCGAGAACCGGGCGATCTACCTCTACTACGCGCCCCCGCTGAACACCCCGTCCGGCGACGCCCCCAACGACGGCACGGCCGCCGACTTCGCCCCCTTCGACGGCTACAACCGGCTCTCCCGCTTCACCCTCAACACCGACGGCACGCTCGACAAGGCCTCCGAGAAGAAGGTCCTCGACGTCCAGACCTCGCGCGGCATCTGCTGCCACGTCGGCGGCGACATCGACTTCGACAAGGACGGCAACCTGTACCTGTCGACGGGCGACGACTCCAACCCGTTCGCCTCCGACGGCTACACGCCCATCGACGAGCGCAGCACGCGCAACCCGGCCTACGACGCCCAGCGTTCGGCCGGAAACACCAACGACCTGCGCGGCAAGATCCTGCGCGTGAAGGTCGCGGCCGACGGCTCGTACACCATCCCGGACGGCAACCTGTTCGCCCCCGGCACCGACAAGACGCGCCCCGAGATCTACGCGATGGGCTTCCGCAATCCGTTCCGGATGAGCGTCGACAAGCCTACCGGCATCGTCTACGTCGGCGACTACGGGCCCGACGCGGGCACCGCCGACGCCAAGCGTGGCCCGGCAGGGCAGGTCGAGTTCGCCCGCGTCACGAAGGCGGGCAACTTCGGCTGGCCGTACTGCACCGGCGACAACGATGCCTACGTGGACTACGACTTCGCGACGGGTGCCTCCGGCTCGAACTTCGACTGCGCGGCGCCGAAGAACACCTCGCCGCACAACACGGGACTCACCGACCTGCCGCCCGCGCAGGCCGCGTGGATCCCCTACGACGGCGGCTCCGTCCCGGAGTTCGGCTCCGGCTCCGAGTCCCCGATGGGCGGCCCCGTCTACCGCTACGACGCCGCCAACACCTCTCCGGTGAAGTTCCCCGAGGCGTACGACGGCGACTTCTTCGCCGGTGAGTTCGGCCGCCAGTGGATCAAGCGGATCGAGCAGGACGCCGACGGCAAGGTCACCTCGATCAACCCGTTCCCCTGGACCGGCACCCAGGTGATGGACATGGCCTTCGGCCCCGACGGCGCGCTGTACGTCCTCGACTACGGCCTCTCCTGGTTCGGCGGCGACGAGAACTCCGCCCTGTACCGCATCGAGAACGCCACCGACGGACATTCGCCGACCATCGACGCCAAGGCCGACAAGACCTCCGGCCAGGCGCCCCTGAAGACGCAGTTCACCTCCACGGCAGCGGACGCCGACGGTGACGCGCTCACGTACTCCTGGAACTTCGGCGACGGCACCACCGGCACCGGCGCCTCGCCCAGCCACACCTACAAGAAGAACGGCACCTACACCGCGACCGTGACCGCCAAGGACTCCACGGGCCGCACCGGCAGCGCCGATGTGCACCTCACCGTCGGCAACACCGCCCCCAAGGTGACCCTGGAACTTCCCGCCGACGGCCAGCTGTTCACGTTCGGCGACAAGGTCCCCTTCAAGGTGAAGGTCACCGACCCCGAGGACGGGACCATCGACTGCTCCAAGGTCAAGGTCACCCACATCCTCGGCCACGACAGCCACGGCCACCCGATCACCTCGGCCACCGGCTGCTCCGGAACCATCCAGACCAGCGCCGACAGCGAGCACGACCCGAACGCCAACGTCTTCGGAGTCTTCGACGCCGAGTACACCGACAAGGGCGCGAACGGTCAGCCGGCGCTCACCACGCACGACCAGCACGTCACCCAGCAGAAGCACCGCCAGGCCGAGCACTACGGCGACTCCAAGGGCGTCTCGGTCGTCAGCCACGACACCGCCAACGGCGGCAAGGCCGTCGGCACCATCGAGAACGGCGACTGGATCTCCTTCAAGCCCTACGCCATCGGGAACGCCACGTCCCTGAAGGCGCGCGTCGCCTCCGCCGGCGCCGGCGGCACCCTGGAGATCCGCACCGGCTCTGCCACCGGCAGGCTCGTCGGCAGCGCCAAGGTCGCACCGACCGGCTCCTCGGAGACGTACGCCGACGTCACCACCGCCATCAGCAAGCAGCCCACCAAGAGCACCACGCTCTATCTCGTCTTCAAGGGCGGGAGCGGCAACAACCTGTTCGAGATCGACGACTTCACCTTCACCACGAGCTGAGAGGAGCAGGACAGCATGCGTACCTCCGTTCGTATCGGCCTCGCGACGGCCGCCGCCGCCCTGCTCATCGGCGGGCTCACGGCCCCGGCCACCTCTGCGCCCCAGGGCGCCGAGGCCCGGGACCGGGTCCTGGTGTTCTCCAAGACCGCCGGGTTCCGGCACGACTCCATCCCCGAGGGCATCGCCGCCCTGAAGGAACTCGGCGCCGCCGACCGGCTCGCCGTCGACACCACCGAGGACGCGACCGCCTTCACCCCGGGCAACCTCGCCCGGTACAAGGCCGTCGTCTTCCTCTCCACCACGGGCGACGTGCTCGACGCCGCACAACAGAAGGCGTTCGAGGGATACGTCGCCAAGGGCGGCGGCTACCTGGGCGTGCACGCCGCCGCCGACACCGAGTACGACTGGGACTACTACGGCGGCCTCGTCGGCGCCTGGTTCCAGGGGCACCCGGCGATCCAGCCGGCCACGGTCCGCGTCGAGGACCACAAGCATCCGGCGACGCACGATCTGCCGGACGCCTGGCAGCGCACCGACGAGTGGTACAACTACCGCTCCAACCCGCGCGACAAGGTGCACGTCCTCGCCTCCCTCGACGAGACGACGTACAGCGGCGGCACCATGAAGGGCGACCACCCGATCGCCTGGTGCCAGAACTACGGCGGCGGCCGCGCCTTCTACACCGGCGGCGGACACACCAAGGAGTCCTACGCCGACCCCGCGTTCCGCGGCCATCTGCGCGGCGGCCTGCTGTACGCCACCGGTAAGGTCGCGGCCAACTGCCGGCCGAACACCGGCTACCGGGACCTCTTCAACGGCGAGACCCTCGACGGCTGGAAACAAGCCGGGCCGGGCGGCTTCACCGTGGACCCGGCGAAGGGGACCCTCAACTCCCAGGGCGGCATGGGCCTGCTCTGGTACCAGGCCAAGGAGCTGTCCTCGTACTCCCTGAAGCTCGACTGGAAGATGTCGAGCGCCGACGGGGACGACAACTCGGGTGTCTTCGTGGGCTTCCCGGCCTCCGACGACCCCTGGTCCGCCGTCGACAAGGGCTACGAGATCCAGATCGACGCCACCGACGCACCCGACCGCACCACCGGCGCGATCTACTCCTTCCAGTCCGCCGACCTCGCGGCCCGCGACAAGGCCCTGAAGCCGCCGGGGGAGTGGAACTCCTACGAGATCAAGGTGCGGGGGGAACGCCTCCAGGTGTTCCTCAACGGAGTCGAGGTCAACGACTTCACCAACAAGGACCCCGCGCGGAGCCTGACCGACGGCTACATCGGTCTCCAGAACCACGGCGACTCCGACCAGGTGTCCTTCCGCAAGATCCGCCTGAAGGAACTCGCACCCGCGGCCGACGCGGGCGCGCTGCCCGGAGCGGGCGACTAGGACGGCGGCGGGCGAGGGACGCCGGACCCCCGCCCGCCGCCTTGCCCCGCCGGGTGCGGCGGGGCACGCCCCGGGGCCGGTCGCGGCCCCGGGCGCACCGGCTCGGCGCGCGAGGCCGCGATCGACGCCGGACGCGTCTTCGGCTCTGCGCGTGACGTCACGTTCGACCAGGAGGCTGCCCATGCCCGCCGGAACCCCTTCCTCTTCCCTGTCCTCCTCGTCCACCCCGTCCTCCTCGGGCGGGCGGTTCGGTGTGTGGCTGATCGGGGCCCGCGGGTCCGTCGCCACCACGGCGATCGCGGGGTGCGCCGCCCTCGGTGCCGGGCTGCATCCGCCCTCCGGGATGGCCACGGAGACCGAGCCGTTCACCACGGTGCCCCTGCCGCCCCTGACCTCCCTCGTCTTCGGCGGCCACGACACCCTCGACTGTCCGCTGCCCAAGCGCGCCGAACACCTCGCCGCCGGGGGAGTGCTGCCGCACGGCCTGCCGGACGCGGTGCACGGCGAACTCGCCGCCGCTGACCGGGAGATCAGGCCCGGCGGGCCGCTGCCCGGCGACGGCCGCCCCCAGGAGGAGCTGATCGCCGCCTTCACCGCCGACATCCAGTCCTTCGTACGACGCCACGCCCTGGCCGGGGCCGTCGTCGTCAACGTCGCCTCCACCGAGGCGCCACCACGCGGCGACGACCTCCCGGCCAGCTCCCTGTACGCGGCGGCGGCCCTGCGCGCTGGTTGCCCGTACATCAACTTCACCCCCTCCGCGGGAATCCACCACCCCTCTCTTCAGCACGCGGCGCACACCGCTGGCGTGCCCTTCGCGGGCCGCGACGGCAAGACCGGGCAGACCCTGCTGCGGTCCGTGCTCGGCCCGATGTTCCGCAGGCGCGCGCTCGACGTGCGCGCCTGGTCCGGCACCAACCTCCTCGGCGGCGGCGACGGGGCGGCGCTCGCCGATCCGGCCGCGGCCGCCGCGAAGAACGCCGGCAAGGAGCGGGTCCTCGCGGACACCCTCGGCACCGTCCCCCAGGGCGAGGTCCACATCGACGACGTCCCCGCGCTCGGCGACTGGAAGACGGCCTGGGACCACATCGCCTTCGACGGTTTCCTCGGCGCGCGCATGACCCTCCAGACCACGTGGCAGGGATGCGACTCGGCCCTCGCCGCGCCGCTCGTCCTCGACCTGGCCCGCCTCCTCCTGCGCGCCGCCGAGTCCGGACTGACCGGCCCTCGACCGGAGTTGGGGTTCTACTTCAAGGATCCCGACCCCGGGGCGTCCTCCGATCTGGACCACCAGTACGAGGCCCTGCTCGCGTTCGCGGACCGGCTGCGGGACGGTGCGGCGTGAGCGGGGAGCGCCGGGCCTGGGCCGAACTCCTGCGGCTCCCCGCCCTGTTCACCGTGCCCGGGGACGCCTTGGCCGGAGCGGCGGTCATGGGCTCCCGCCCCACCCGCGGCACCCTCCTGGCCATCGGCGCCTCCACCAGCCTGTACGCGGCGGGCATGGCCCTCAACGACTGGGCCGACCGGGACGAGGACGCCCGCGACCGCCCGCACCGCCCGCTGCCCTCGGGCCGCATCCGCCCGGCCCACGCCCTGGCGGCGGCCGGAGCCCTGACCGGGACGGGCCTCGCCCTGGCCCACCGGGCCAACCGGACGACCGGCGCCGTCGCCACGGCCCTCGCCGCCACGGTGTGGGCGTACGACCTCCGCCTCAAGTCCACCGCGGCGGGCCCGGCAGCAATGGGCGCGGCCCGCGCCCTCGACCTGCTGATGGGCGCGGCGGCGACAGCCCCGGCGGGGGCGCGTGGCGGCGTGACGGCGGCCCGTGCCGTGGCCGCCGTCCCTGCGGGGCCCCTCGGCCCCCTGACCCCGGCTCTCACCGCCGCCGCCACCCTCGCCGTCCACACCACCGCCGTCACCACCGTCTCCCGTACCGAGGCCCAGGGCGGGTCGAGCGTCGGCCCGCTGGAGGCACTGGCCGTAGGCGGCGCCATCGCCGCGACGCTCCTCACCCCGCGGACGGGACGGCCGCTTCCGAAGGGAGCCCCGCCCGCGTCACCGGTTCGCTCCGGAGGGGGCAGGCTCGCGAGTTCTGCCCCTGTGTCACCGGTTCGCTTCGGACGGGGCCGGCCCACGAGTACCGCCCCGATCACCGTCGCGGTCCCCGCCGCCGCGTACGCCGTCACCGCCCTTCGCCCCCTCTTCCACGCCGTCCTCAACCCCTCGCCCCCGCTCACCCAACGCGCTGTCGGCGCCGGTATCCGCGCGCTCGTCCCGTTGCAGTCCGCGCTCGCCGCCCGATCCGGGGCCCCGGTGACCGCGCTGGCGACCCTCGCCCTCGCCCCGCTGGCCCGTCGCTTCGCGAAGAAGGTGAGCGTCACATGACCGCCGCCGGAGCCGAGCCGGCCCCACCACGCTGGGGCTACGGCACCAACGGCCTCACCGACCTGCGTCTCGCCGACGCCCTCGGCCTCCTCGCCGACCTCGGCTACGACGGCGTCGGACTCACCCTCGACCACATGCACCTCGACCCGCTCGCCCCGGACCTGGTGGCGCGCACCCGCGAGGTGGCCCGCGCCCTGGACCGGCACCGGCTCACGGCCACCGTGGAGACCGGCGCCCGCTACGTTCTCGACCCGCGTCGCAAACACGGCCCCTCCCTCCTCGACCCGGACCCCGACGCCCGGGCCGCCCGTGTCCAACTGCTCGTCCGCGCCGTCCAGGTCGCCGCCGACCTGGGCGCCCACGCGGTGCACTGCTTCAGCGGCAGCACCCCCGACAACACCGATCCGGACAGTGCGTGGAAGAGCCTCGCCGCAGCGCTCACCCCCGTACTGGAAGCCGCCGAGGCCGCCGGTGTCCCCCTCGCCATCGAGCCCGAACCCGGGCATCTCCTCGGCACGCTCGCCGATTTCCACCGGCTGCGTCGCGACCTGGGCAGTCCCGAAGGGCTCGGCCTGACCCTCGACATCGGGCACTGCCAGTGCCTGGAACCACTGCCTCCCGCCGACTGCGTCCGCGCGGCGGCTCCCTGGCTGCGGCACGTCCAGATCGAGGACATGCGCCGGGGTGTCCACGAGCATCTGCCCTTCGGGGAAGGGGAGATCGACTTCCCGCCCGTGCTCGACGCCCTCGCCGCCACCGGTTACCGCGGCCTGGCCGTCGTCGAACTGCCCCGCCACTCCCACGCGGGGCCCCAACTGGCCGCCCGGTCGATCGACTTCCTGCGCAACATGGCGCGGCCCGCCGCGCCGCGAGGAGGCACACCATGACGTACGGACCCGGTACAGGCGCCCTCCCGGCCCTCGGCACCGTCCGCGTCCGCCTCGACGCCGCGCTGGACGACGCCGCCCGCGCCTGGCTGCACGCGGCCCTCGCCGAAGCGGGCGCACGGCCCGACCGCGAGCCGCCGGAAGACCGCATCCCCGCCTGGCAGTTGACGTTCGCCGCAGCGGGACGCCGCGTCGGCGACGAGCGCGCGGACGCCGCCCGGCTCCTGCTGCTGCACGCCGCCCGCGCCGACACCGCCACCCTCACCGCGCTGTACACCCAGGGCACCGCCGCCGAACGCCGCGCCGTACTGATCGCCCTGCCCCACCTCGTCCCCGGCCCCGACGCCCGCCCCCTCGTCGAGGACGCCCTGCGCGCCAACGACACCCGCCTCGTGGCCGCCGCCGTCGGGCCGTACGCCGCCGCCCACCTGCCCGCCCACGCATGGCGGCACGCCGTCCTCAAGTGCCTGTTCACCGGGGTGCCGGTGGCCGCCGTCGCACGGCTCGCCGACCGCGCCCGCGGCGACAACGAACTCGCCCGCATGCTCGGCGACTTCGCCGAGGAACGCACCGCCGCGGGCCGCCCCGTCCCCGACGACCTGCACCGCGTCCTGGCCCTCACCGCGCCCGAGCCCCCGACGGACGGCCGGGCCGATCCCCACGGCAAGGAGTCCTGATGCGCCTCTTCGACCCCCACATCCACATGACCTCCCGCACCACCGACGACTACAAGGCGATGCACGCCGCCGGGGTGCGGGCCCTGGTCGAGCCGGCCTTCTGGCTCGGCCAGCCCCGCACCTCGCCCGCCTCCTTCTACGACTACTTCGACTCCCTCCTGGGCTGGGAGCCCTTCCGCGCCGCCCAGTACGGCATCGCCCACCACTGCACGATCGCCCTCAACCCCAAGGAGGCGAACGACCCGCGCTGCACCCCCGTCCTGGGCGCGCTGCCCCGCTACCTCGTGAAGGACAACGTCGTCGCCGTCGGCGAGATCGGCTACGACTCCATGACCACCGCCGAGGACACCGCGCTCGCCGCCCAGCTGCAACTGGCCGCCGACCACGAGCTCCCCGCCCTCGTGCACACCCCGCACCGCGACAAGCTCGCCGGACTGCGCCGCACCCTCGACGTCGTCCGCGAGTCCGCACTGCCCGTCGAGCGCGTCCTGATCGACCACCTCAACGAGACCACCGTCAAGGAGGCCAAGGACTCCGGCGCCTGGCTCGGCTTCTCCGTCTACCCGGACACCAAGATGGACGAAGCGCGGATGGTGGAGATCCTGCGCGCCCACGGCCCGGAGAAGGTCCTCGTCAACTCCGCGGCCGACTGGGGCAACAGCGACCCGCTCAAGACCCGCCAGGTCGCCGACGCCATGCTCGCCTCCGGCTTCACCGACGACGACGTCGACCGCGTGCTGTGGCGCAACCCCGTCGCGTTCTACGGACTCAGCGGCCGCCTGAACCTCGACGTCCCGGCGACGGAACCCGCCACCCACGAAGGCAACTCGATCCTGCGCGGCGGTGAGTGACCCATGCGCTTCCGGCACCCCGACGGCTCCACCGTCCACCTCGCGTACTGCACCAACGTGCACCCCGCCGAGACCCTCGACGGCGTCCTCGCCCAACTGCGCGACCACTGCGAACCCGTGCGCAAACGCCTCGGCAGGGACCGCCTCGGCATCGGCCTGTGGCTCGCAAGGAACGCCGCCCGCGCCCTGGTCACCGACCCCACCGCGCTGCGCGGACTGCGCGCCGAACTCGACCGGCGCGGCCTCGAGGTCGTCACCCTCAACGGCTTCCCCTACGAGGGCTTCGGCGCCGCCGAGGTCAAGTACCGCGTCTACAAACCGGACTGGGCCGACGAGGAGCGCCTCGAGCACACCGTCGACCTGGCCCGACTGCTCTCCACCCTGCTGCCTTCCGACGCCACCGAAGGCACCGTCTCCACCCTGCCGCTCGCCTGGCGCACCGCCCACGACCCGCACCGCGCCGAACAGGCCCGCGCCGCCCTGCGCACCCTCGCCGAACGGCTCGACACCATCGAGGAGCTGACCGGCCGCTCCATCCGGATCGGCCTGGAACCCGAACCCGGCTGCACCGTCGAGACCACCGGCGACGCCATCGGTCCCCTCACCGACATCGCCCGCACCGACCGCGTCGGTCTGTGCCTGGACACCTGCCACCTCGCCACCTCCTTCGAACAACCCGGCGCCGCGCTCGACGCCCTCGCCGCCGCCCGCATCCCCGTCGTGAAGGCACAGCTCTCCGCCGCCCTCCATGCCGAACACCCCCGTCTGCCCGAAGTCCGCGCCGCGCTCGCCGCGTTCGACGAACCCCGCTTCCTGCACCAGACCCGCGCCCACGCCGACGGCACCCTGCACGGCGTCGACGACCTCGGCGAAGCCCTGGCGGCCGACGGACAGGGACTGCCGCAGGGCGTGCCCTGGCGCGCCCACTTCCACGTCCCCCTGCACGCGGCCCCCGCCGCGCCCCTCACCTCCACGCTCGATGTCCTCAAGGACACGCTGACCCGCCTCGTCGGCGGTGCGCGTCCGCTCACCCGCCACCTGGAGGTCGAGACCTACACGTGGCAGGCGCTGCCGCCGGCCCTGCGCCCGCGCGGCCGCCAGCAGCTCGCCGACGGCATCGCCGCGGAACTCTCCTTGGCGCGCGATCTGTTGACCCACCTCGGCCTCAAGGAGTTGCCATGACCTCCGGTGGTTCGTCCGATGCCTGGGGCGGCGCCGCTCCCATGCCACGGGGCTCCGCCCCGGACCCCGCTGCTCAATCGCCGCAGGGGCTTGATATGCCCGGTAAGCCGGAGGGGGCGGATATGCCTGTCACCCCCCTCCTCGTTCTCGACATCGTCGGCCTCACCCCCCGTCTGCTCGCACACATGCCGCACCTCAAGGACCTCGCCAGGTCCGGGTCCCGCGCCCCGCTCGGCACCGTGCTGCCCGCCGTCACCTGCGCCGCCCAGTCCACCTTCCTGACCGGCACGATGCCCGCCGAGCACGGCATCGTCGGCAACGGCTGGTACTTCCGCGAACTCGGCGACGTACTGCTGTGGCGGCAGCACAACGGCCTCGTCGCGGGCGACAAACTCTGGGACGCCGCCCGCCGCACCCACCCCGGCTACACGGTCGCCAATATCTGCTGGTGGTACGCCATGGGCGCCGACACCGACATCACCGTCACCCCCCGCCCCGTCTACTACGCCGACGGCCGCAAGGAACCCGACTGCTACACCCGGCCTCCGGACCTGCACGACGAACTCACCGACAAGCTCGGCACGTTCCCCCTGTTCCACTTCTGGGGCCCGGGCGCCGACCTCGTCTCCAGCCGGTGGATCATCGACGCCACCCGCCATGTCCTGGCCACCCGCCACCCCGACCTGATCCTGAGCTACCTCCCGCACCTCGACTACGACCTGCAGCGCTACGGCCCCGACGACCCGCGCTCCCACCGGGCGGCCGCCGACCTCGACGCCGCCCTCGCCCCGCTCCTGGACGACGCCCGCGCCGAAGGCCGCACCGTCGTCGCCCTGTCCGAGTACGGCATCACCCGCGCCGACCGCCCCGTCCACATCAACCGGGCGCTGCGCCGCGCCGGACTCCTCGAGGTGCACACGCAGGACGGCATGGAGTACCTCGACCCGATGGCCTCCCGCGCCTTCGCCGTCGCGGACCACCAGATCGCCCACATCTACGTACGCCGCCCCGAGGACCTCGACACCGCCCGCGCCGCGCTCGACGGACTGCCCGGCATCGAGCAACTCCTCGACGACGAGGGCAAGAAGGCGCACCAGCTCGACCACCCGCGCTCCGGAGAACTCGTCGCCATCGCCGAGGCCGACGCCTGGTTCACGTACTACTACTGGCTCGACGACGCCCACGCGCCCGACTTCGCGCGGCTCGTCGAGATCCACCGCAAACCCGGCTACGACCCGGTCGAACTCTTCATGGACCCCCTCGACCCCTATGTGAAGGTCAAGGCGGCCACCGCCCTCGCCCGCAAGAAGCTCGGCATGCGCTACCGCATGGCGGTCGTCCCTCTGGACGCCTCGCCCATTCGCGGCAGCCACGGCCGGCTCCCGGCGAGCGACGAAGAAGGTCCGCTCATCCTCTGCTCCACCCCCCACGCGTTCTCAGGCCGCGTCGCGGCCACCGAAGTGAAAGCCCTGCTCCTCGAACTGGCAGGAGGGGCAGTTACAGAGAGTGAAGCACACGCCACTGACAACGCCCGGGCCCTGAGCCCGGAATCACCGGATCGAAGGAAGACACCATGACCGAACTCGACCGCACCGCTTCCGCCGCCGACGCGGCAGCAGGCCCCGACGAGGCCCTCAGATCCCGCCTCGGCATCGACCGCCGCCGCTTCCTCAGCACCTGCACCGCGGCCGCCGGCGCCGCCATCGCCGCACCCGTGTTCGGCGCGGCCCCCGCCCTCGCCCAGCCCGCCGCGGCGGCCGGCGGCGGCCTCGGCACCCGCCTCGTCCCCGCCGACAAGCGCGGCATCATCCTCTACACCGTGCGGGACGCGATCGGCCGCGACCCGCTCACCACCGACCTGCCCTCCGGTTTCCGGGAGGTGTTCAAGGAGCTGGCCCGCTACGGCTACAAGCAGGTCGAGTTCGCCGGTTACGGCCAGCACGCCAACGCGCCCGGCGGCGCGAACCTGGAGTCCGTCGCCGGCGCGAAACTGCTGCGCTCGTGGCTCGACGAGTACGGCCTGCGCGCCCAGGGCAACCACGGCTTCATCCCGTCGTCCTGGCCGCTCACGCAGGCCGACACCGACCAGTTCAAGAAGCACCTGGAGATCGCGAACATCCTCGGCATGGATCACATGGGCACCGGCGGCGACCCCACCGGCAGCTCGTACAAGGCGGACTGGGACGTCGCCGCCGACAAGTGGAACGCGCTGGGGCGGATCGCGGACCGCGCGGGCCTCAAGCTCTACACGCACAACCACGACGCGGCGTACGGCTTCCTCATCGACGGCGGGCCGCTCGACGACCAGGGCAGGCCCACCCGTAGCTCCGGCATCCGCAAGCTGGAGTACTTCCTGCGGATCAGCGACCCGAAGTCGGTGTGGCTGGAGATGGACATCTTCTGGGCGCACGTGGCCCAGTACAAGTTCCACACCTACACCGCGCACGACGGCTCCACGCGCGAGAACGTCTTCGACCCGGCCGCCCTCGTCGTCGCCCACAACGCGCGCTACCCGCTCTTCCACGCGAAGGACGGCACCCGCAACGACACCAACGGCATGGGCTACGACATGGTGCCCTTCGGCGAAGGTGTCATCGACTACCGGACGTTCTTCAAGCGGGTCGGTGCCCGCAACTACCACAACCCCATGGTCGAACAGGACAACGCGCCCAGCGCCACCGTCCCCGGCCAGTCCCTGACCCACGCGCGGATCGGCTACGACAACCTGGCCGCACTTCGCAAGTAGCGCACACGGCATGAGTGGGGCCCGGCCATCAGGCCGGGCCCCACTCAACTGTTGCCGACGCGCTTTATGTGATCATGTCAACGACACCGCCTTCTCGTTCCGCCCCGGCTGCCGCAGCAGCAGGGCCACGAGCGCCGCCAGCATGGAGATCCCGCCGGCCAGGGCGTACGCCCCGTTGTAGCCCCAGGCGCCGACCACCATCGAGCCGAGACCGCCGCCGAACAGGCCGCTGATGAGCTTGCCGCTGTACACCAGGCCGTAGTTGGTGGCGTTGTAGTTCTCCCCGAAGTAGTCCGGGGTCAGCGCCGCGAACATCGGGTAGAACGCGCCGCCACCGAAGCCGGAGAGGAACGCGAAGACCAGGAACAGCCATTCGCTGTGCATGTCTCCCGCCCAGATGATGCCGAACTGGGCGAGGCCCAGGACGACGATCACGAGGATCAGGCTCGCCTTGCGGCCCCACAGGTCCGACATCCAGCCGACCACGGCACGGCCGACACCGTTGATGACCGCCATGACACCCATCGACGAGGCGGCGACCAGTGGACCGAAGCCGACCTCCTTCGCGAAGTCGACCTGGAAGGAGATGCCGAAGATCGACACACCGGCCGTCAGGACCAGGCTCAGCCACATCAGCGGCAGCTGGCCTGTCTTGATGGCCTCCATGGGGGTGAACTGCCGTACCGCGGGAGGGTTCTTGGCGAGAGCCGCCCCGCTCTTGCCCGACTTGGCGAGCGGGTCGACCTCCGAGGGCCACCAGTTCTTCGGCGGGTCCCGGAAGAAGAACGCGCACACCAGCACCACGACCAGCACGTAGGCGCCGATCATGTCGAGCACCCGGTGGTAGTTCGAGGTGTCGAAGGCGTAGTTGAAGATGAAGATGAACGGAAGCGAGCCGTAGGCGAAGCCTCCGTTGACGAAACCTGTCCTGCCGCCTTTGCGTTCGGGGTACCACTTGCCGACCATGTTGATGCAGGTCGCGTACACGAAACCGGAGCCGAGCCCGCCGATCACGCCGAATCCGAGGATGGCCAGCCACACGTTGTGCAGGTGCGACAGGGCCAGGAAGCCGAACAGGCACATGAAGGCGCCCACGTACATGGCGCGCCGGGCCGGCATGATGCCCTTCTCCCGCAGCCAGCCGGCCGGGAACGCCACACCTGCCTGGAAGAACACCCAGACACTCAGGATCCAGAAGGTGTTGGACTGCGTCCAGCCGTGCGCGGAGGACAGTGTGTCCTCGGCAGACCCGTAGGCGTACTCGAAGACACTGATGGCCATCATCGCGGCCCATGGCAGATACACCATGAACTTGCGGGAGTGGCCGAGGATGTCCCGGTCGGTCTCGCCCACGCGATAGATCCGGCCGTGCTCGTCGGTGATTTCTCGGTACCGGCTCCCCGTAGCCGGTGCCGTATTGCTAGCGGAGACAGGTTCCGCCGTCATATCAAGCCATCTCCTCACCAAGGGGGTGTGGGTTGGGGTGGATCCCACGCTTCTTGGGCCTACCGGGAGGGGACAGGAAGAGAGCCACGAAGCCGGCGAAGAACGAGATGCAGCCGGCCAGGATGAAGGCCCCGGAGTGTCCCCAGGCGCCGACGACGACGGACCCCATGCCCGCGCCGAGCCCCGAGACGAGCTTGGAGCTGTAGACCATGCCGTAGTTGGTGGCGTTGTTGTTCTCACCGAAGTAGTCCGCGGTCAGGGCCGCGAACATCGGGAAGATCGCACCGCCGCCGAAACCGGAGATCGCGGAGAAGATCAGGAACATCGCGAGGATCTGCTCCGAGGCCGACCAGATGATGCCGAACTGGGCCAGGCCCAGGATGACGCAGACCGCAAGGAGACACTGCTTGCGGCCGTACCGGTCGGACAGCCAGCCGATGACACCGCGACCGGTGCCGTTGACGACCGCCTTGAGTGACATCGCGGTGGCCACGATCCCGCCCGCGAAGCCCGCTTCCTTGCCGATGTCGACCTGGAAGGCGATGCCGAAGATGTTCACACCCGACGTACAGGCCAGGCAGAACCACATCAGCGCGACCCGGCCCGTCTTCCATGCCTCCATGGGGGTGTACTGCTTGACGGCCGGCGGGTTCTTCTCCAGCGACCGGCGGGCCCGCGGGTCCTCCGGAGGGTTGAGCGGGTCGATGTTCGCCGGCCACCAGTTCTTCGGCGGGTCCTTGAAGAAGGAGCCCGCGACGGCGACCATCGCGGCGAGGAAGACACCCACCGAGACCAGCACCCAGCGGAAGTTGGTCAGGTCCATGAACCCGGTGAACAGGAACACGAACGGCACGGACCCGTAGGCGAAGCCGCCGTTGACGAATCCGGTCTTGCCGCCCCTGCGCTCCGGATACCACTTGCCGACCATGTTGACGCAGGTCGCGTACACCATGCCGGCGCCCATACCGCTGAAGACACTGAAGCCGATGTAGGCGACGATGACGTGCGGTGCGAAGGCCAGCGACAGATAGCCGAGGAAGGTGCCCACGGCGCCGAGCATCATGGCCCAGCGGGCCGGCAGTTTGCCGCTCTCCCTGAGCCTGCCCGCGGGCATGGCCACGGCCGCCTGGAAGAACACCCAGACGGTCATCATCCAGAAGATGTGTCCGCTGTTCCAATGGTGCGCGGTGTGCAGGGTGTCCTCGGCGGACGCGAACGCGTACTCCGCGGACGAGATGCCCATCATGCCCACCCAGGGCAGGATGACCATCCACTTGCGTCCGCGACCCATGATGTCGATGTCGCTCTCGCCAACCCGGTACATCCGGCCGTTGGCGTCCGTCACCTCCCTGTAGGGGACGGAACTCGGCAGATCGGTTGTTGTCATGTCGATCGTTTCCCTTGCGTCGAAAGATCTGGGCAGCGCCCCCTGTCCAAATTTCTTTCGTGTGCGCACGGGGCCTGGGCCCGGCCGGCGCGCACCGCCGGCCGGACCCGCCGGTCGGCTACGTCATCGACCGCCCCCCAACTTCCCTGCCGCACGGGCCCACTTGTACTTCGCGCCGAGCACCGCGACGGGCTTCTCGGTCGTGTACGGATACGCGACGACACCCCGGTCGAAGAGGTACTGGCACGCCTCCTCGACCTCGACGTCGCCGGCCAGCGAGGCCACCACGGGCTTCTCGATGCCGCGCTCCCGGAACTCCTGGACGACGCGCGCCGTCACCTCCGCGAACACCATGGGCGGGGTGACGATGGTGTGCCAGTAGCCGAGCACCAGCGAATGGATCCGCGGGTCCTCAAGGCCGAGCCGGATCGTCGCCTCGTACGTCGACGGGGGCTCGCCGCCCGTGATGTCGACGGGGTTGCCCGCGGCGCCGAACGGCGGGATGAACTTCCGGAAGGCCGCGTCCAGGTCGGCCGGGATCTCCATCAGTTCGAGCCCGTTGTCCATCACGGCGTCCGAGAGCAGCACACCCGAGCCGCCGGCCCCCGTGATGATCACGACGTTGTCGCCCTGGGGTGTCGGCAGCACCGGCAGCGCCCGCGCGTACTCCAGCATGTCGTTCAGGCCCGGCGCCCGGATGACACCGGCCTGCTTGAGGATGTCGTCGTACACGGCGTCGTCGCCCGCGAGCGCGCCCGTGTGCGAACCGGCCGCCTTGGCGCCCGCCGCCGTACGTCCCGCCTTGAGGACGACGACCGGCTTCTTCGGCACGGTCTCGCGCGCGGCCTGCACGAAGGCCCGCCCGTCCTTGAGGTCCTCCAGGTGCATCGCGATGCAGTCGGTGTTGGGGTCCTCGCCGAACCAGGTGAGCAGGTCGTCCTCGTCGAGGTCCGACTTGTTGCCGAGCCCGACGATCGCCGAGACACCCGTCTTCGTGGTGCGGGCGAAGCCCAGGATGGCCATGCCGATGCCACCGGACTGCGAGGTCAGCGCGACGCCGCCCTTCACGTCGTACGGCGTGCAGAACGTGGCGCACAGGTCCTGCCACGTCGAGTAGTAGCCGTAGATGTTCGGGCCGAGCAGGCGGGTGCCGTAGCGCTCGGCGATGGCGACGATCTCCTCCTGGAGCTCGTGCTCGCCGGTCTCGGCGAATCCGGAGGGGATGAGGACCGCGTTGGGAATGCCCTTGCGGCCGACCTCCTCCAGGGCCGATGCCACGAACTTCGCGGGGATCGCGAAGACCGCCACGTCCACGTCGCCGGGCACGTCCGTGACGCTCTTGTACGCCTTGCGGCCCAGGATGTCGTCGGACTTCGGGTTCACCGGGTGTATCTCGCCGGAGAAGCCGCCGTCGATGAGGTTGCGCATCACCGAGTTGCCGATCTTGCCCTGCTCGTTCGAGGCGCCGATCACGGTGATGGAGGACGGCTGCATCAGCCGCCGCATCGAGGTGAGGATCTCCTCGCGGCTGTAGGTGCGCCGCTGCTTCTGCTCGCCCTCGGCGAGGATGACGCGGATGTCGGCGGCGAGCGCGCCCTTGGGCGTCGCGATCACCGGGTTGAGGTCGACCTCGGCTATCTCCGGGAACTCGGTGACCAGTTGGGACACCCGGCGGATCTGCTCGGCCAGCGCCTCCCGGTCGACGCCCTTGGCGCCGCGCACGCCACGCAGCACCTCCGCGGCCTTGATCGAGTCGAGCATGTCGAGGGACTCGTCCGCCGACACCGGCGCGAGCCGGAAGGTGACGTCCTTGAGCACCTCGACCAGGACGCCGCCGAGCCCGAAGGCGACGACCTTGCCGAAGGTCGGGTCGGTGACGGACCCGACGATGACCTCCTGGGCGTCGGGCCCGGTGGGCAGCAGTTCCTGGACCTGGATACCGGTGATGCGGGCATCGGCGTCGTACGCTCGCGCGTTGTCGACGATCCGCTGGTAGGCCTCCCGTACGGCGGCCTCGCCGTCCACCCCTACGACGACGCCGCCGGCGTCGGTCTTGTGCAGGATGTCGGGGGAGACGATCTTGAGCACCACGGGTCCGCCGAAGCGGGCCGCGGCCGCCACCGCCTGGTCGGCATCGGTCGCGAGCTCCTCGCCGGGGACGGCGATCCCGTACGCGTCGGCGATCACCTTTCCCTCGGGCGCGGTGAGCGCCGTACGTCCCTCGGCCCGTACGGCATCGAGCAGCGCCCGTACCTTGAGCTCACGTTCCTCGGCCATCAATCAGATCACTCCGTTCGACTTGAGCAGACGCAACTCTTCGTCCCCGAGGCCGAGTTCACCGATGAAGACCTCCGCGTTGTGCTCGCCGAGCAGCGGGGAGGAGGTGACGTCGACGGGGGAGTCGGAGAGCTTGAGAGGGGAACCGACGGTCTTGAAGGAGCCGCGTCCGGGATGCGGCACTTCGACGACCATGTCGTTGGCGACCAGCGACTCGTCCTCGATGATCTCCTTGGTGGAGAGGATCGGGCCGCAGGGGATGTTGTGGGCGTTGAGCCGGTCCAGGACCTCCCACTTGGGGAGCGTCGAGGACCACTCCTCGATCAGCTGGAACATCTTGCCCAGCTTGGGAAGGCGCGCCTCGGGCGTGGCCCAGTCGGCGTCCTCGGCGAGTTCGGGCCGCCCGATCAGTTCGGTGATCGGCTTCCAGCCGACGGGCTGGACGATGACGTAGACGTAGTCGTTGGGCCCGCCGGGCGCGCACTTGACGGCCCAGCCGGGCTGCCCGCCGCCGGAGGCGTTGCCGGAGCGGGGGACCTCGTCGCCGAAGTCCTCGTTCGGGTACTCGGCCAACGGGCCGTGCGCGAGGCGCTGTTGGTCGCGCAGCTTCACCCGGCACAGGTTCAGCACCGCGTGCTGCATCGCCACGTTCACGCGCTGGCCGCGCCCGGTGTTCTCGCGCTGGAACAGCGCGGCCAGGATGCCGGCGACCGTGTGGATCCCGGTCCCCGAGTCACCGATCTGCGCGCCCGTGGCCGTCGGCGGCCCGTCCTCGAACCCGGTGGTGGCCATCGAGCCGCCCATGGCCTGGGCGACCACCTCGTAGGCCTTGAAGTTGGTGTACGGGCCCTCACCGAAACCCTTGATCGAGGCGTAGATGATGCGCGGGTTGATCTCCTGGATGCGGTCCCAGGTGAAACCCATCCGGTCCACCGCACCCGGACCGAAGTTCTCCACCATGACGTCCGAGCGGCGGATCAGTTCGGTCAGCAGCTCCTTGCCGCGCTCCGTCTTGGTGTTCAGGGTGATGCTCCGCTTGTTGCAGTTGAGCATCGTGAAGTAGAGGGAGTCGACGTCCGGGATGTCACGCAGTTGCTTGCGTGTGATGTCACCGGTCGGCGCCTCCAGTTTGACGACGTCCGCACCCAGCCACGCCAGCATCTGCGTGGCGGATGGGCCTGACTGAACATGGGTCATGTCCAGGACGCGCACACCCTCGAGTGCCTTGGTCACGAACGACTCACCTCGCTACTGGTCCACGGTCGGTCCACCGTCGGCTCGTACATTGCATACAGTCGCCGAATACTGTATGAAAACTGGTATCCCGCATTGCGCGGATGGTGTCCAGGGGGCGTGCAGCACTTTTCCTTTCCGTAGCCGAATCAAGGGCTGAAGCAGGAACCCAGACAGGAGCCGCAAATGGACCTGTACGAACACCAGGCGAGGGACCTGTTCGCGGAGCACGGCATCCCCGTTCCGCGGGCCGAGGTCACCGAATCCGCCAAGGAGGCCCGCGAGTTCGCGCGCCGGCTCGGCGGCCGCGTCGTCGTCAAGGCACAGGTCAAGACGGGCGGTCGCGGCAAGGCGGGCGGCGTCAAGCTCGCCGCCGACCCGGCCGCCGCCGAGCTGACGGCGCGCCAGATCCTCGGCATGGACATCAAGGGCCACACCGTACGAAGGGTCATGCTGGCCCAACCCGTCGACATCGAAGCCGAGTTCTACGTCTCCTACGTCCTCGACCGCGCGGCCGGCACCTTCCTCGCCATCGCCTCCGCCGAGGGCGGCATGGACATCGAGGAGGTCGCCGCCACCCGGCCCGAGGCCGTGGCCCGGATCCCCATCGACCCGGCCGTCGGTGTCACCTCCGCCGTCGCGGGACGGATCGCCGAGGCGGCGGGGCTGCCGCCGCAGACCGTCGACGTCCTCGTGCGCCTGTGGGACGTCCTCAGTCGCGAGGACGCGCTGCTCGTCGAGGTGAACCCGCTCGTGCGCACCGCGCAGGGCCAAATCCTCGCGCTCGACGGAAAGGTGACCCTCGACGACAACGCCCGCTTCCGCAACGCCCGTTGGGGCGAGAGCCCGGAATCCGCGCACGACGAGCCCCTGGAGGCGCAGGCGGCGGCCAAGGGACTCAACTACGTGAAGCTCGACGGCGAGGTCGGCATCATCGGCAACGGCGCCGGGCTCGTCATGTCCACCCTCGACGTGGTCGCGGGCTGCGGCGCGAAACCCGCCAACTTCCTCGACATCGGCGGCGGCGCCTCCGCCCAGATCATGGCGGACGGGCTCGACGTCATCCTCTCCGACCCGGCCGTGAAGTCCGTCTTCGTCAACGTCTTCGGCGGCATCACCGCCTGCGACGCGGTCGCCGACGGCATCGTCCAGGCCCTGGAGCACGTCCAGCTGACCAAACCGCTCGTCGTCCGCCTCGACGGCAACAACGCGGCGCGCGGCCGGGCCATCCTCGAAGAACGCGCGCACCCGATGGTCGCCCAGGCCACCACCATGGACGGCGCCGCACGCCAGGCCGCCGAACTCGCCCTCACCGCCAATCCCCTTTAAGGAGACGGGACATGGCCATCTACCTGACCCAGGAGAGCAAGGTCCTCGTCCAGGGCATGACCGGCGCCGAGGGCATGAAGCACACCCGCCGCATGCTTCAGGCGGGCACGAACATCGTCGGCGGCGTCAACCCCCGCAAGGCCGGAAGCCGCGTCGAGATCGACGGCCGCGAGGTCCCGGTCTTCGGCAGCGTCGCCGAGGGCATGGCGGCCACCGGAGCCGACGTCACCGTCGTCTTCGTGCCGCCCGCCTTCGCCAAGGACGCCGTGATCGAGGCGGCCGACGCGGGCATCCCCCTTGCGGTCGTCATCACGGAGGGCATCCCCGTGCACGACGCCGTCGCCTTCCAGGCGTACGCGAAGCAGCAGGGGACCCGCGTCATCGGCCCCAACTGCCCGGGCCTCATCTCGCCCGGCGCCTCGAACGCGGGCATCATCCCGGCCGACATCACCAAGCCGGGCCGCATCGGCCTCGTCTCCAAGTCCGGCACCCTCACCTACCAACTCATGTACGAGCTGCGGGACATCGGCTTCTCCACCTGTGTGGGCATCGGCGGCGACCCCGTCATCGGCACCACGCACATCGACTGCCTCGAAGCGTTCGAGGCCGACCCCGAGACCGAACTCATCGTCCTCATCGGGGAGATCGGCGGCGACGCCGAGGAACGCGCCGCTGTTCATCTCCAAAAACACGTCACCAAGCCCGTCGTCGGCTACATCGCCGGATTCACCGCGCCCGAGGGCAAGACGATGGGCCACGCCGGCGCCATCGTCTCCGGCTCCTCGGGAACGGCGGAGGCCAAGAAGGCCGCACTCGAAGCGGTCGGCGTCCGCGTCGGCGCCACGCCGACGGAGACCGCGCGGCTCGTCCTGGACCGCCTCGCCGACGGGCAGTGACGCTTCTCATAGGCGCCAACTGGCCATCTCTGCAAGGAACTTGGCATACGGGAGGTGCCCGCCGGGCACCTCCCGTCCACAGCACCACCAGCCGTACAGCACCACCAGCCATCAAGTACCCCGCCCCGACTGTGCACCGTGAGCGGAGACCAAACACCATGGCAATCACCCTCAAGTCCGGTACCTCCTGGGCCGACGCCTGGCAGCGCTGCCTCGCCGTCGCCCCCGAGGCCTTCCGCGACGACCGCGTCCTGAACCTGTGGAACGGCGCCTGGCAGGCCGACGGCCGCGCCCTGCCCGCCACCAGCCCCGTCGACGCCGGCCCCATCGCGGGCCCGCCGCGCCTCGACGCCGACACCGCCCACCAGGCCGTGCGCGCCTGTCTCGACCAGCACCGCGCCTGGCGGCACATCCCGCTGCCCGAGCGGCGCGCCCGCGTCGCCGCCACCCTCGACGCCCTCACCGAGCACCGTGAACTGCTCGCCCTGCTCCTGGTCTGGGAGATCGGCAAGCCGTGGCGGCTCGCGCAGGCCGATGTGGACCGCGCCATCGACGGCGTGCGCTGGTACGTCGACGGCATCGACGACATCCTCGGCGAGCGCACGCCCCTGTCCGGACCCGTGTCGAACATCGCGAGCTGGAACTACCCGATGAGCGTGCTCGTGCACGCCATGCTGGTCCAGGCGCTGGCCGGCAACGCGGTCATCGCCAAGACACCGACCGACGGCGGTGTCTCGTGTCTCACCCTGGCCTGCGCGCTCGCCGCCCGCGAGGGCATCCCGGTCACGCTCGTCAGCGGCAGCGGCAGTCAGCTCTCCGAGGCGCTCGTGCGGGCGCCGGAGATCGGCTGCGTGTCCTTCGTCGGCGGCCGGGACACGGGCGCGGCGGTCGCCACCGACGTCGCCGACCTCGGCAAGCGGCACATCCTGGAGCAGGAGGGGCTCAACACCTGGGGCATCTGGAACTTCACGGACTGGGACAAGCTCACGGCCGTCCTCCCCAAGCTCTTCGACTACGGGAAGCAGCGCTGCACCGCCTACCCGCGGTTCGTCGTGCAGCGCGAGGCCTTCGACGAGTTCCTCGCCGCCTACCTGCCCGCCGTACGCACCCTGCGCGTCGGCCACCCGCTGGCCGTCGAGCACCCCGACGACCCGTACCCGGCGCTCGACTTCGGGCCGCTCATCAACGCGGCGAAGGCCAAGGAGCTGCACGACCAGGTCGCGGAGGCCATCGACCGCGGGGCCGTCCCGTTGCACCGCGCCGCGGCCGACCCGGCGCTGTTCCTGCCCGGCCAGGACACCGGCGCGTACGTGCATCCGGTGACCCTGCTCGGCCCGCCGCCGTCCTCGCCGCTGCACCACGCCGAGCCGTTCGGCCCGGTCGACACCATCGTGCTCGTCGACACCGAGGCGGAACTCCTCGCGGCGATGAACGCGTCCAACGGGGCCCTTGTCGCCACCCTGTCCACCGACGACGAGGCGACGTACGAGCGTCTCGCGCCGCAGATCCGCGCGTTCAAGGTCGGCCACGGCAAGCCGCGTTCGCGCGGCGACCGGGACGAGCTGTTCGGCGGGTTCGGGGCGTCGTGGCGCGGCGCCTTCGTGGGCGGAGAACTCCTGGTCCGCGCGGTGACCGAAGGGCCGTCGGGGGAGCGGTTGCCGGGCAACTTCCCCGAGTACCAGCTGATGCCCTGACACAGCTGCGGCGGGGTCCCGCGCGGCGCAGGGGGCGCTCCCCGCCGCACGTGAACCCCGCCGCCGTGCCGCGGGGCGAGTTCTCGCCCGCCCCGCGCACACGATGTGTCGACGGGATATTGTGTACAGGCTGGGATTGCCCTCGGCAAGAACTACGACAATCCCCATGCGCGAAGCGTGGGTTGAGACGCCGTGGACGCAGGACGGAAGGGGCCCCGATGTTGCCGACCGCAGGACTGCCGCAAGGTGCCGTGCCCAAGCTGGACCGGCCGGGACCGCTGCGTGAGCGGGTCTACGGCGCTCTCCTCGAACTCATCATCAACCGGACCCTGCCGCCGGGCGCCCACCTCGTGGAGACCGAACTCGCCGCGCAGCTCGGGGTGTCGAGGCAGCCCGTACGAGAGGCGTTGCAGCGGCTCAGCACCGAGGGGTGGGTCGATCTGCGGCCGGCGCAGGGCGCGTTCGTGCACGAGCCGACCGAGGACGAGGCGGACCAGCTCCTGAAGGTCCGCCAGCTTCTGGAGACCGAGGCGGTCCGGCTCGCCGCGGGGAAGGCCGACGCGGTCGCCGTGGCCGCGCTGGAGGAGCTGTGCGAGGCGGGGGAGCGGGCGGTCGCGGCGGACGACGTGGAGGCGGCGGTCGCGTTCAATGCCCAACTGCACGGCACCGTGATGGAGTTGGCGGCCAACGAGGTCCTCGCGGAGCTTGCCGCGCAGGTCGACCGCCGGGTCCGCTGGTACTACACGCCGGTGGCGCGGCAGCGCGGCCACCAGTCCTGGGCGGAGCACCGCGAGCTGATCGCGGCGCTCGCGGACCGTGACGAGGTCCGGGCGGCGGAGGTCATGCGCGCGCACACCGAGCACACGCGCACGTCGTACCACCAGCGCGCGCGGTAGCGGACCGCGCCGCCGAGAAGGGGTGAGGCAGGGGAGTACTGCCACTGAGGATTGCATACAGTCGACGGATACTGTATGAACATTGATATGTGCCGCTCTTCCAACTCCTGACGCGTAAGCGAGAGGTGGGGTGTCGATCATGACCAAGGCTCTTGAGGGCGTGCGTGTCCTCGATATGACGCACGTTCAGTCGGGCCCGTCCGCGACCCAGTTGCTGGCGTGGCTGGGTGCGGACGTCGTCAAACTGGAGGCGCCGACCGGTGACATCACACGCAAGCAACTGCGTGACATCCCGGACGTCGACTCCCTCTACTTCACGATGCTCAACTCCAACAAGCGGAGCATCACCCTCAACACCAAGAGCGAGCGCGGCAAGGAGATCCTCACGGAGCTGATCCGCCGCTCGGACGTCATGGTGGAGAACTTCGGCCCGGGTGCGGTGGACCGGATGGGTTTCACCTGGGACCGCATCCAGGAGATCAACCCGCGCATCATCTACGCCTCGATCAAGGGTTTCGGTGAGGGCCCGTACACCAACTTCAAGGCCTACGAGGTGGTCGCCCAGGCCATGGGCGGCTCGATGGCCACCACCGGGTTCGAGGACGGGCCGCCGACGGCCACGGGCGCGCAGATCGGCGACTCGGGGACCGGGATCCACACGGTCGCCGGCATCCTGGCCGCGCTGTTCCAGCGCGAGAACACCGGGCGCGGCCAGCGCGTGAACGTGGCGATGCAGCACGCGGTGCTGAACCTGTGCCGGGTGAAGCTGCGCGACCAACAGCGCCTCGCGCACGGCCCGTTGGCCGAGTACCCGAACGAGGACTTCGGCGACGAGGTCCCGCGCTCCGGCAACGCCTCCGGCGGCGGGCAGCCCGGCTGGGCCGTCAAGTGCGCGCCCGGCGGGCCCAACGACTACGTCTACGTCATCGTCCAGCCCGTCGGCTGGAAGCCGATCGCCGAGTTGATAGGCCGCCCGGAGATGGCGGACGACCCGGAGTGGTCGACGCCGGAGGCGCGCCTTCCGAAGCTGGGCAAGATGTTCCAGCTGATCGAGGAGTGGTCCTCGACGCTCCCCAAGTGGGAGGTCCTGGACCGGCTCAACGCCCACAACATCCCCTGCGGCCCGATCCTCTCCACCAAGGAGATCATCGAGGACGAGTCGCTGGTCGCCAACGACATGGTCGTCGAAGTGCCGCATCCCGGACGCGGCTCGTACACGACGGTCGGCAACCCGCTCAAGCTCTCCGACTCTCCGACCACCATCTCCGGCTCCCCGCTCCTCGGCGAGCACAACACCGCCATCTACGCCGACGAACTCGGCCTGGATCCGGCCGAGTTGGCGCAGCTCGCCGAGCAGGGTGTCATCTGAGATGGACGGCACCGTGGTCGATCGCCTCGTCGAGGCGAACGGACGGTACGCCGCCGCGTTCAGCGATCCCGGCATGGACGCCCGCCCGGTCCTGGAAGTGGCCGTCGTCGCCTGCATGGACGCCAGGATCGACCTGCACGCGGCGCTCGGCCTTGAACTCGGCGACTGCCACACCGTCCGCAACGCGGGCGGTGTGGTCACCGACGACACCATCCGCTCGCTGGCCATCAGCCAGCGGGCGCTGGGCACCCGCAGCGTGGTGCTGATCCACCACACCGGCTGCGGGCTCCAGTCCCTGACCGAGGAGTTCCGGCACGAGCTGGAACGCGAGGTCGGTCAGCGGCCGACCTGGGCGGTGGAGGGCTTCACCGACGTCGACCAGGATGTGCGCCAGTCCCTGCGGAAGGTCCGCACGTCGCCGTTCCTGCCGCACACCGACGACGTGCGCGGCTTCGTCTTCGACGTGCGGACGGGGCTGCTGCGGGAGATCACCGCGTAGCCCCGCCCGTCCTTTCGGCCCGGACCGCCGTGGCCGGCCCGGTGCGTCAGCCGCCCAGGCCGGCCGCGGCCTCGATCTGTGCGCAGTAGAAGTCGGTGGTGTTCTGTGTGTGCCGCCGCATCAGCGCCTCGGCGCGGTCGGGGTCGCCCGCCGCGATCGCCTTGATGATCAGGGCGTGCTCGTTCCAGGCGTCGTTGCCGCGGGGCTTGGCGATGGGGGTGTAGTACCAGCGCACCCGCTGGTCGACCTGGGGGATCAGCTCGCCGAGCACCGCGTTGCGGGACAGCGTGGTGATGTGCGCGTGCAGCGCGGCGTTCGCCTCGACGATGGCCCGTGCGTCCTGGGCGGCGAGCGCGTCGAGGCCCGCCTGCTGCAACTCCCACAGGCGTGCGACGTCCTCCGCCGTCGCGTGCTGGGCCGCGCCGCGCGCCGAGTAGGTCTCCAGCACGGCGCGCACGCCCAGCAGTTGGGCGCATTCCTCGACGGTGGGGGAGTGCACGAACGCGCCCTGGGCGGGGCGCAGGTCGACCCAGCCGGAGGTCTGGAGACGTTGCAGCGCCTCGCGCACCGGCTGCCGGCTGACCCCCAGGTGCGCGGCGAGGTCGGCCTCGACGAGGTGCTGGCCAGGGCGCAGCGTGCCATTGATGATCATTTCGACCAGGGTGTCGTGCACGGCCTGCCGCAGCGGGACGGGTCGGCTGATCGGGCCGCGGATGGCCACGGCTGGTAGCTCGGGCATGGCTGAGCCCTCCCTTGTTCGTCCTCTGACGCGACGTCAGAGGCGCGGGGATACTGACTTTAGTATGCAATAGACAGTTTGTAACTCGGCTCGCCTGTACGGGAGTTGAACCCCCGCCCGCAAATTTGCCGCGCACACCTCTGGTCCTCCGGGAGGGTGTCGGAATACTGTATGCAATTACTGCGCCGCATCGCGGCCGCTCACATATCACTGACGAGGGGGTCGCCCCGTGTCGTACCGCACCGCACTCACCCACGTCCTGACCGGCGCCGTCGCATCCGGTGGCGAACCGGCCCGCACGCAAGGAAGATTCCCCCGGTCCGGTGTCACCGAGCTCGGCCGCGCCGGCCTCCTCGGCCTCACCGTCGCCCCCGAACTCGGCGGCGGTGGGCGGGGGTTGGCCGAGGCCGTCGATGTCGTGGCACGCGTCGCGCGGGTCTGCCCGGCCGCCGCGGCCGTACTGCGCTCGCACTACGCGGCGGTCGCCGTGATCGAGGCGCACGGCGGCGCCTGGGTGCGCGCCGAGATCGCCGCCGGGCGCCAGTTGTGCTCGCTCGCCCTGGAGGGGGACGGGCCGGAAGCCCCGGCGTGCCGCACCGGCGACGTCGTGACCCTGCGCGGCCGCAAGCGCCATGTGGTCGCCGCGGGCGAGGCCGACAGCTACCTCTGGTCGAGCGGGGCGTCCGAGGCCGGGCCGGGAGGCCGGAGCCTGTGGCTGGTTCCGGCGCACGCCCCGGACCTGTACGTGCCGGCACGGGCGACCGGCCCGGGACCGAGCGGCAGCGCGACCTCGACGGTCTGCGCCGACCCCGTGCGCGTACCCGCCTCCGCCCTGCTCGGACAGGACGGGGACGGCGAGCGGCTGGTACGGGACATCGCGCTGCCGTGGCTGGCCGAACTGGGCTCCGCCACCGACCAGGAGCCCGTGCTCGTGGCCTCGTGAACACCGGCCCGGTGTACGGAAGTCGGCCGATCGACTCCGCTCGATTTCGTCCCGCTCCTTTACACCGGGCTTCTGTATACAGAAGTCTGTATGGGGTAGTGCCGGGGTTCTCCTGCACCCGCGCCGGAGGCCCGCATGACGGAAGGCGGAGCGATCATGACGACCAGCGGGACGGACGTGTCGGTCGAGAGCGTGGTCAGGAGGGCGGCGGCCGCGCACCGCGGCGAGCGCGGCGCACTGCTGCCCGTACTCCACGCCGTGCAGGCCGAGTTGGGGTGCGTACCGCAGGAGGCGATCCCCGTCCTCGCCGACGAGTTCAACCTCTCGCGGGCCGATGTGCACGGCGTGGTGACCTTCTACCACGACTTCCGCCGCGAGCCTGCGGGCCGCTCCACCGTCCGCATCTGCCGCGCCGAGGCGTGCCAGGCCCAGGGCGCCGAGGGCCTGCTGAAGCACCTACGGGAGTCGGGCCTGGAGCTCGGCGACACGAGCGCCGACGGCCGTGTCACCGTCGAGCAGGTCTTCTGCCTCGGCAACTGCGCACTCGGCCCCACGGTCGAGGCGAACGGGCGGCTGTACGGGCGCGTGACCCCGGCCCGGCTCGGCGCGATCCTCAACGGGGCGGTGTGAGAGGTGACTTCCGACAACATGACGACCGTCTACGTCCCCCGCGACGCGGCAGCCCGCTCCGTGGGCGCGGACGAGGTCGCGCAGGCGCTGCAACTGGCCGCGGTCGAGGGCGGGCCGGGCGCGGACGTCGTCCGCAACGGCTCGCGCGGGCTGCTCTGGCTCGAACCCCTCGTCGAGGTCGTGACCCCCGAGGGCCGAATCGGCTACGGGCCCGTCACCCCCGACGACGTACCCGCCCTTCTCGCCGCCGGAATGCTGGACGGCGCCGACCATCCGCTCCGCCTCGGCCCGGTCGACCAACTCCCGTGGCTGCAACGGCAGAACCGGGTCACCTTCGCCCGCGTCGGCGTCACCGACCCGCTCTCGCCCGAGGACTACGAGACCCACGGCGGCCTGCGCGGACTGCGCGCGGCCCTGGAGATGACGCCCGCCGACGTCGTCACCGAGGTCACCGACTCCGGCCTGCGCGGGCGCGGCGGCGCGGGATTCCCCGCGGGCGTCAAGTGGAAGACGGTCCTCGACTGCGAGAGCGGACCCGATGGCACCAAGTTCATCTGCTGCAACGCCGACGAGGGCGACAGCGGCACCTTCGCCGACCGCATGGTCATGGAGGGCGACCCGTTCCTCCTCATCGAGGGCATGACGATCGCCGCCCACGCCGTCGGCGCGAGCGAGGGCTACCTCTACATCCGCTCCGAATACCCCGACGCCATCGCCACGATGGGCGCCGCGATCGACATCGCGCGCGGGCGCGGCTGGCTCGGCACCGGCATCCTCGGCTCGTCGCTCGACTTCGACCTGCACATCCGCGTCGGCGCGGGCGCGTACATCTGCGGCGAGGAGACCTCCATGCTGGAGAGCCTGGAGGGCAAGCGCGGCATGGTCCGCGCGAAACCGCCGATCCCCGCGATCGAGGGCCTCTTCGGCCGGCCGACCGTGGTGAACAACGTCCTCACGCTCACCACCGTGCCCGTCGTCCTCGCCGACGGCGCCAAGGCCTACCAGGACCTCGGTGTCGGCCGCTCCCGCGGCACCCAGGTCTTCCAGCTCGGCGGCAACATCAAGCGCGGCGGCATCGTCGAGACCGCCTTCGGCATCACCCTGCGCGAGCTCATCGAGGACTACGGCGGCGGCACCCTCAGCGGCCGCCCCGCACGCGCCGTGCAGGTCGGCGGGCCGCTCGGCGCGTATCTTCCGGAGGCGCGGTTCGACCTGCCGATGGACTACGAGGCGCTGGCGGAGGCCGGGGCGATGCTCGGGCACGGCGGCGTCGTCGTCTTCGACGACACCGTCGACATGGCGGCGCAGGCCCGTTTCGCGATGGAGTTCTGCGCCGAGGAGTCCTGCGGCAAGTGCACGCCCTGCCGCGTCGGTTCGGTGCGCGGCGTCGAGGTCATCGACCGCATCGTGGCCGGTGAGCAGCGGGACGAGAATCTCGCGCTGCTCGAGGACCTGTGCGAGCTGATGACCGATGGTTCACTGTGTGCCATGGGCGGTCTGACCCCGATGCCCGTACGCAGCGCGCTCGCGCACTTCGCCGACGACTTCGTCGACCGCGGCGGCCGTCGGCTCCTGAACATCCACCCCGTACGGCCGGCCGGTACCCAGCAGACACGAGCGGAGGGCCAGGCATGACACTCATGAAGGAACCCGACTTCGGCACTCCACAGCGCCCCGGCGCGGCCACGGTCGCGGTGGAGATCGACGGCCAGCAGGTGACGGTCCCCGAGGGCACGTCCGTCATGCGGGCGGCGGCCGAGGCCGGTATCGACGTGCCGAAGCTGTGCGCGACCGACAGCCTGGAGGCGTTCGGCTCCTGCCGGCTGTGCGTCGTCGAGATCGACGGCCGCCGGGGCACCCCCGCCTCCTGCACGACACCGTGCACGGACGGCATGTCGGTGAAGACCCAGACACCGAAGGTCGAGAAGCTCCGCCAGGGTGTCATGGAGCTGTACATCTCCGACCACCCCCTCGACTGCCTCACCTGCCCCGCCAACGGCGACTGCGAACTCCAGGACATGGCAGGTGTGGTGGGGCTGCGGCAGGTCCGCTACGGCTACGAGGGCGCCAACCACCTCGACGCCGAGAAGGACACCTCCAACCCGTACTTCGACTTCGACCCGTCCAAGTGCATCGCCTGCTCACGGTGTGTGCGCGCCTGCGACGAGGTGCAGGGCACGTTCGCGCTGACCATCGAAGGCCGCGGCTTCGAGTCGAAGGTGTCGGCGGGCGCGGGGGAGTCGTTCCTGGACTCCGAGTGCGTGTCCTGCGGCTCCTGCGTCCAGGCCTGCCCGACGTCGACCCTCCAGGAAAAATCGGTGGTTGACCTCGGAATGCCCACCCGGTCCGTGATCACCACCTGCGCGTACTGCGGCGTCGGATGCAGCTTCAAGGCGGAACTGCGCGGCGACGAACTCGTCCGCATGGTCCCCCACAAGGACGGCGGCGCCAACGAGGGCCACTCCTGCGTCAAGGGCCGCTTCGCCTTCGGCTACGCCACCCACCCCGACCGCCAACTCAAGCCCATGGTCCGGGAGTCCATCACCGACCCGTGGCGCGAGGTCGAGTGGGACGAGGCCATCGGCACCGTCGCCCGCCGCTTCCGCGAGATCCAGGGGCGGTACGGTCCGGGCGCGATCGGCGCCATCTCCTCGTCCCGGTGCACCAACGAAGAGGTGTACGTCGTCCAGAAGATGGTCCGCGCCGCCTTCGGCAACAACAACGTCGACACCTGCGCCCGCGTCTGCCACTCGCCCACCGGCTACGGGCTCAAGCAGACCTTCGGCGAATCCGCCGGCACCCAGGACTTCCGCTCCGTCGCCGAGGCCGACGTCATCATGGTCATCGGCGCCAACCCCACCGACGCCCACCCGGTGTTCGGCTCCCGCATGAAGCAGCGGCTGCGCGAGGGCGCCAAGCTGATCGTCGTCGACCCGCGCCGCATCGACCTGGTGCGCTCCCCGCACATCGAGGCCCAGCACCACCTGAGCCTGCGGCCCAGCACCAACGTCGCCGTCGTCAACGCCATGGCGCACGTCGTCGTCACCGAGGACCTCGTCGACAAGGGCTTCGTCGAGCTGCGCTGCGAGGGCTTCGAGGAGTGGGCCGAGTTCGTGGCCCGCCCCGAGAACAGCCCCGAGGCCACCGAGGAGATCACCGGCGTCCCCGCTTCCGACCTGCGCGCGGCGGCCCGCCTGTACGCGACCGCGGGCAACGGCGCGATCTACTACGGCCTCGGTGTCACCGAGCACAGCCAGGGCTCGACGATGGTCATGGGAATGGCCAACCTCGCGATGGCCTGCGGCAACATCGGCCGCGACGGCGTCGGCGTCAACCCGCTGCGCGGGCAGAACAACGTGCAGGGCTCCTGCGACATGGGCTCCTTCCCGCACGAGCTGCCCGGCTACCGGCACATCTCCGACGACGCCGTGCGGGGCGTCTTCGAGAACCTGTGGGGCTCCGCGCTGCTGCCCGAGCCGGGCCTGCGCATCCCCAACATGTTCGACGCGGCCATCGAGGGGGACTTCCGGGGCCTGTTCGTGCACGGCGAGGACATCGCCCAGTCGGACCCGAACCTCCAGCACGTCACCGCGGCCCTCGAAGCCATGGAACTCGTCGTGGTCCAGGACCTGTTCCTCAACGAGACGGCGAAGTTCGCCCATGTCTTCCTGCCCGGCGCCTCCTTCCTGGAGAAGGACGGCACGTTCACCAACGCCGAGCGGCGCGTCAACCGGGTGCGGTCGGTGATGCCCCCGAAGTCCGGGAAGCACGAGTGGCAGATCGTGTGCGAGATCGCCACCGCCATGGGCTACGCCATGGAGTACGAGCACCCGTCGCAGATCATGGACGAGATCGCCTCGGTCACCCCGACGTTCTCCGGTGTCTCCTTCGACCTCATCGACAAGCTCGGCAGCATCCAGTGGCCGTGCAACGAGCAGGCCCCCGAGGGCACACCCACCATGCACGTCGACGAGTTCGTGCGCGGCAAGGGCAGGTTCGTGGTCACCTCGTACGTACCGACCAACGAACGCAGCACCCGGCGCTTCCCGCTGGTCCTGACCACGGGCCGCATCCTCAGCCAGTACAACGTCGGCGCGCAGACCCGCCGCACCGGAAATGTCGCCTGGCACGCCGAGGACATCCTGGAGGTCCACCCGCACGACGCGGAGGAGCGCGGCATCACCGACGGCGACCTCGTCACGCTCTCCAGCCGCGTCGGCGCGACGACACTGCACGCTCAGATCTCCGACCGGATGCCACCGGGCGTCGTCTACACCACCTTCCACCACCCGGTGACGGGCGCGAACGTGGTGACGACCGAGAACTCCGACTGGGCGACCAACTGCCCGGAGTACAAGGTGACAGCCGTGCAGGTGGGCCTCGCACCGAAGGCCGCGGCGGAACGGGAGCACGCCGAGGAACTCGTCACGGTGGTGGACTGACATGGCGCACACGGTCCCGGCCGAGCGCCGGATGGCGAACGACATCGCCGCGAACCAGGGCCATCTGCCGACCGCGCAGGCGGCCGAGGCGATCGCGGGACACTTCACCCGGTTCTGGGACCCGAGGATGCGCAAGCGGCTCTACGCGCTCGTGGACGACGGGGCGGACGGGCTCGACCCGCTCGTGGTCGCGGCCGTGAAACTCATGCGCTGACCCCGGCCTCCCCTCCCGGCCACCTTCCCAGCGGCCGCCGCGCGACAGGGCACGCGCGGCGGCCGCGCCCCCTTCTCCATGTGTCGTCGGTTCCGTGTGCTGTGCGGCGCGCGGGCGGCGACATGTGCGTACCTCCACACCCTCGAATCCAGGAGGCACCACATGAAGATCGCAGTTGTCGGCGCCGGAGCCATCGGCGCGTACGTGGGCGCGGCCCTGCACCGCGGCGGCGCGGACGTGCACCTCGTCGCCCGAAGGGACCATCTGCGTGCCATCCAGGCCGAAGGCGTCCGCGTGCTCAGCCCGCGCGGCGACTTCACCGCCCACCCGCACGCCACCGACGACCCGAACGAGATCGGCCCCGTGGACTATGTGTTCCTCGGCCTCAAGGCCCACTCGTACCCGTCGTGCGGCTCGCTCGTCGCCCCACTGCTCGGCGAGCACACCGCGCTGGTGGCCGGGCAGAACGGCATCCCCTGGTGGTACTTCCACCGCCTCACGGGCCCGTACGAGGGCCGCCGCATCGAGGCCGTCGACCCGGGCGGCGCGACCAGCAAGGTGCTGCCGCCCGAGCGTGCGATCGGCTGCGTGGTCTACCCGGCGACCGTCATCGAATCCCCGGGCGTGATACGCCACTTGGAGGGCACCCGCTTCTCGATCGGCGAGCCGGACGGCAGTGTCTCGCGTCGCTGCACGGACCTGAGCGAGGCCATGGTCGCGGGCGGCCTCAAGTGTCCCGTCGAGCGGAACCTGCGCGACGACATCTGGATCAAGCTCATGGGCAACGCGGCCTTCAACCCGATCAGCGCGCTGACCCGGGCCACCATGGCCGACATGTGCCGGCACCCGCTGACCCGCAGCATGGTCGCCCGCGTCATGGAGGAGATCCTCGACATCGCGGCCCGCGTCGGCTCGACGCCCGAGATCTCCATCGAGAAGCGGCTGCGCGGCGCCGAGGGCGTGGGAGCCCACAAGACGTCCATGCTCCAGGACCTGGAGGCGGGCAAGCAGCTGGAGCTGGACGCGATCGTGACGGCGGTCGTCGAGATGGCCGACATCACTGGCGCCGAGGCACCCACGCTGCGTGCGATCCACGCGGCGACCGACCTATTGGCACGCACTGTGCTGCCGTAGCACGCTACGGATGAAGATCACGTGGCAGAGGAGACGTACATGCTGTTCCGGCAGTTGGAGTACTTCGTGGCGGTGGCGCGCGAGCGGCACTTCGCACGCGCCGCCGAATCCTGCTACGTCTCCCAGCCCGCGCTCTCGGCGGCGATAGCCAAGCTGGAGCGCGAGCTCAACGTCACGCTGATCAACCGCGGCCACAACTACCAAGGCCTCACCCCGGAGGGCGAGCGCCTGGTGGTGTGGGCGAAACGCATCCTCGCGGAACAGGACGCGTTCAAGGCCGAGGTCGCCGCCGTGCAGTCGGGCATCACCGGCACACTCCGCCTCGGCACCGACCCCACGGCGTCCACCACGCTGGCCCTCCCGGTGGGCGCCTTCTGCTCGGCACACCCCCTGGCGAAGGTCCAGGTCCGCTCCCGCCTCTCAACAAAGGAACTCCACCGCCAGCTCCGCGACTTCGAACTCGACGTCGCCATCGCCCACTTCGACCCGGACGACCAGGAGGGCCTGCAAGTGGTCCCCCTCTACCAGGAGCGCTACATGCTGCTGGTCTCGGACGACCAGTTCAAATCCCGTACAGGCAGCGTCACGTGGTCGGACGCGGCACAACTCCCCCTCGCCCTCCTCACCCCCGACATGCGCATCCGCCAGATCATCGACAAGGTCTTCGCCAACAAGGGCCTGGAAGTCACCCCTCAGGTCGAGACCGACTCCATCGCCTCCCTGTACGCACATGTGGGCGACGGCGAATGGGCCAGCGTCGTGCCCCACACCTGGCTGCGCGCGATGCCGGTGGACGGCCGCACGCGAGCCCTCCCCCTGGTCGACCCGGAGGCCGGCGCGCAGGTCTCGGTGGCCATCCACGCGGGCACACCGGGTTCGGTGGCGGCACGGGCTTTCGTGAGCGCGGCGACGGCCCTGAACCTGGACACGGTCTTCGACCAGAGGGTTCCGACGCAGGCGACTCATTCTTGAGCGTCGGCTTCTGTCTCCATGCGGCGAGGGTGGGCCAATCAAGCCCCTGCGGCGATTGAGCAGCGGGGTCCGGGGCAGAGCCCCGATCTTTTGAAGCCCCGCCGGCGATTGAGGCGCGGGGCCCGGGGCAGAGCCCCGCGACGTCAACCCACCCGCCCGCCACCTCATCCGTACCGCTCCCACACGGCCACCCGATCCAACCCACCCTGCGCCGTCCGCGGCAACGCGGACACGAACACCACCCGATCCGGCACCGCCACCGCGGCCAACCGCTCCCGGCAATACCGCAAAATCTCCGAAGGCTCCCCGCACTCCTCCCCCCGCACCACCACCGCCGCCCCGATCCCCTCCCCACCCACCGCGAACACCGCCGCCTCCGCGACGGACGGACACCCGGCGAGTACGTCCTCCACGTACTCCGGCGAGATCGAAAGACCCCGCCGCACGATGAGGCTCTCGAGCCGCCCGGCAAGGGACAGGTACCCGTCCTCGTCGAGCGACCCCAGGTCACCCGTGCGCAACCACCCCTCGCCCGCCACGGCCGGCCCCGACACCCACACCTCACCCCGCACCCCGGCCGGACACACCTTCCCGTCCCGGCCGACGACCCGCACCCGTACCCCTGTCGCCCGCCCCACCGTGCCGTGCTTGAGCGGCCCGCGCTCCGGCAGCGGCTCGCTCGCGATCTGGTGCGTGGCCTCGGTCGTCCCGTACGCGGACAGCAGCGGCGCGCCGAACATCCGCTCAAGCGCCCGCTGGGTCGCGGCATTGAGCGGAGCGCCACAGCTGCGCACGAACCGCAGCGGAGGCGGCGCCCCCACATCCGCGGCCTCCGACGACCGGTCGAGCAGCGCCTCGTGGATCGTCGGAACCGCCGTGAACCAACTCGCCCCCGCCGCCCGCAGATCCGCCCAGAACGTCTCCGCCGAGAACCGCCCGCCCGCAGGCAGCAGCACCCGCCCCCCACTGGCCAGCGTGGACAGGAGCGAGGCGAAGAGCCCGTGCCCGTGGAAGAACGGCATGACGGCGACGGTCGCGTCCTCGGGCCCCAACGCGTACGTGGTGCAGACGGTGTGCACGGACGCCGCGACGTTCGCATGCGTGAGCGCCACCGTCCGGGCGCGCCCCGTGGCCCCCGCGGTGAACAGGACGAGCGCGTGCTCAGGACGCATGCGCCGCGCGACGCCTCCGCCCCCTTCGCCGAACCCGTCGACGCCGAGCACGGCCCGCGCACCCAACTCGCGTACACGCAGGCGCAGTTCGGCATCCGGCAGCGCGGGATCGAGGGGCGCGGCGACCACCCCCGCGCGCGCCGCACCCAGCAGCGCCCCCACGAACTCGGCCGTGTTCCCCAGTGCGAGCGCGAGCACGTCACCGCCCCGCAGCCCCGCCGCGGCGAACCGCCCCGCCATCCGCTCCGCGAGCGCGTCCAACTCCTCGTAGGACAGGGGAACCCGCTCGTCGCCGACGACGAGCGCGGGGGCGTGGGGCCGCGCACGCGCCTGCCGGTCGAGGAGACCGGCGAGCCCCGTGACGGCCAGGGCCGACGTGGCCATGCCTTCCACCTCCCCTCCTCAGCGAGCGTGCGGTCACCGGCCGCGCACGTCCAATACGCACTCACGAACAGCCGATAGCAACGGCTTATGAAGCCCGAAGTGCCGCCCCCAGCAGGAGATTTGGGGCGCGCTTGACTCTCGATAGACACCGTTTATCGGCTGGAAGCCGATGGGTCTTGGACGGGGCGCCGCACCCTGCAGAAGGTGAGAACAGGAGCCGCACCGGCCGTACGTGCATGAGCCGCACCGGCAGGACCGTCCAAGGAGGAACTCGGATCATGACCGCTGACTCGACCGCTGACCAAACCGCCGAGGCCGCGGCAGGAGCCGACGCGCCGGCCGAGCTCACCGACGGCTACCACCTCGTCGTCGACGCCCTGAAGAAGAACGACGTCGACACCATCTACGGCCTCGTGGGCATCCCGGTGACGGACCTCGCGCGTCTCGCGCAGGCCGAGGGAATCCGGTACATCGGCTTCCGTCACGAGTCCAACGCGGGCCACGCCGCCGCCATCGCCGGCTACCTCACCAAGAAGCCCGGCATCTGTCTGACGGTCTCGGCCCCGGGCTTCCTCAACGGCCTGGTCGCCCTCGCCAACGCCACCACCAACTGTTTCCCGATGGTGCAGATCTCCGGCTCCAGCGAGCGCCACCTCGTCGACCTCAAGCAGGGCGACTACGAGGAGATGGACCAGCTCGCCGCCGCCCAGCCCTTCGTGAAGGCGGCCTACCGCGTCAGCCGCGTCGAGGACATCGGCCGCGGCATCGCCCGCGCCCTGCGCACCGCGATCTCCGGCCGTCCCGGCGGCGTCTACCTCGACATCCCGGCGGCGGTGCTCGGCGCGGTGATGGACAAGGAGGAGGGCGACCGCACGCTCTCCCGTCTCGTCGACCCGGCGCCGCGCCAGCTGCCCGCCCCCGAGGCCGTGGACCGCGCGATCGACCTCCTGGAGAACGCGGAGCGCCCGCTGATCGTCCTCGGCAAGGGCGCCGCGTACGCACAGGCGGACGACAAGATCCGCGACCTCGTCGAGTCGACGGGCATCCCCTACGTACCCATGTCGATGGCGAAGGGCCTGCTCCGCGACGACCATCCGCAGTCGGCGGCGACGGCCCGCTCCCTCGCACTGAAGAAGGCCGACGTCGTCATGCTGGTCGGTGCCCGCCTGAACTGGCTGCTCAACCACGGCGAGCGCGGCTGGAACCCGGACGCCAAGTTCATCCAGGTCGACATCGAGGCCAAGGAGATGGACTCCAACCAGCCGATCGCCGCTCCGCTCGTCGGCGACATCGAGTCGGTCCTCGACCAGCTCGCGGACCGTACGAAGCCCGGCCAGATCGCCGCGCCGACCGCCTGGCGCGAGGAGCTCGCGGCCCGCTCGGAGCAGAACGTCGCCAAGATGGCCAAGCGCCTGGAGGCCGACCCGCACCCCATGCAGTTCATGGGCGCGCTCAAGGCGGTCCGCGACGTCGTCCACCAGCACCCGGAGACGTTCATCGTCAACGAGGGCGCCAACACCCTCGACATCGCTCGCAACGTCATCGACATGCACCACCCGCGCCGCCGCCTCGACTCCGGCACCTGGGGCGTCATGGGCATCGGGATGGGCTACGCGATCGCGGCCGCGGTCGAGAGCGGGGGAGCGCCCGTCGTCGCCATCGAGGGAGACAGTGCCTTCGGCTTCAGCGGCATGGAGCTGGAGACGATCTGCCGCTACGACCTGCCGGTGATCACCGTGATCATGAACAACGGCGGTGTCTACAAGGGCGACGAGACCATCGCGGGCAGCCCCGCCCCCACCACGCTCATGAGCGCCGCGCGCCACGACCAGATGATCGAGGCCTTCGGCGGCAAGGGCTACCGGGCCACCACACCTGCCGAGGTCACGGCCGCTCTCGCCGAGGCGATCGCCTCCGGCGGCCCGGCGCTCATCGACTGTGTCATCGACCCGTCGGCCGGCACCGAGAGCGGCCACATCGCCCACCTGAACCCGAAGGGCATCGGCATCAAGAAGTAACTCTCCGTGTCCGGGATCGCACCGATACGCAGGTGAAAGCCACTCCGAAACCTTGGTATTGTTGAGGTGTCGCCGCGGGGAACACCCCGCCATGCGGCGCGCACCTTGTCCGAGTGGCGGAATGGCAGACGCGCTAGCTTGAGGTGCTAGTGCCCTTTATCGGGCGTGGGGGTTCAAGTCCCCCCTCGGACACTTATGGAGTGCCGGTCGAGATTCTTCTCGACCGGCACTTTTTGTGTTTGCGCTGGTCGGACGGGGGCAGACGCGAGCTGGAGCCATGTGTATGGCTTTTCAACCTTTCACAGGTCAAAGAGAATAGAGGTCGGTGTGTCCTCCAGACTGGTGGCCGAGCACCTGTACATGGTGTTCGGCGGGCGACAACAGGAGGCTGTGGAGAAGCTCCGCGGCGGCGCGGACCGTGAGGAGCTGCGCGCCGAGGGGACCACGGCCGCCGTGATCGACGCGTCGTTCACCGTCGAGCCCGGCCAGATCTTCGTCGTCATGGGTCTGTCGGGATCCGGCAAGTCCACGCTCCTGCGGATGCTGAACGGACTTCTGGAGCCGACGTCGGGACATGTGAAGTTCGAGGGCGAGGACCTGACGGCGCTGGCTCCCAAGGAGCTGCGCCAGGTGCGCGCCCGCAAGATCAGCATGGTGTTCCAGCATTTCGCGCTGTTCCCGCACCGCTCGGTCATGGAGAACGCGGCGTACGGCCTGGAGGTGCAGGGCGTTCCGCGTGCCCAGCGCGAGGAGCGGGCGATCGAGGCGCTGCGCCTCGCGGGCCTCGAGGGGTGGGAGAAGTCCTTCCCCGACGAGCTGTCCGGCGGTATGCAGCAGCGTGTGGGCCTGGCCCGCGCGCTGGCCACCGACGCCGACCTGCTGCTGATGGACGAGTCCTTCAGCGCGCTCGACCCGCTGATCCGGCGCGACATGCAGGACCAGCTTCTTGAGCTTCAGAAGACGCTGAAGAAGACGATCGTCTTCATCACCCACGACCTCAACGAGGCGATGCGTCTGGGCGACAACATCGCGGTCATGCGCGACGGTCGTATCGTCCAGATCGGCTCGGCCGAGGACATTCTCGTCACGCCGGCCAACGATTACGTGGCCTCCTTCACCCAGGACGTCGACCGCTCCCGCGTGCTGAGCGCGAGCGCGATCATGGCGGAGCCGGGGGAGGGCTACGCGATGGCCGACGCCCCGGCGAAGGTCCACCAGGACACACCGATCGTGGAGCTGTTCACGCCGTGCTCGACGAGCGCGACACCCGTCGCGGTCGTGGACGACGAGGGGGAGCTCGTCGGTGTCGTCCCGCGCGAGCGGCTGCTCGCGGTGCTGGGCGAGCCGACGAAGACCGTGGAGGGCGACGCGGCGGCCTCCGACCTCGTCGAGGCCGGGTCGACGAAGAAGGCGCAGACGGCGAAGAAGGTGAATGCCGGTGCCTAGGATTCCCTTCGGTGACTGGGTCAATGACGTCGTCCAGTGGATGCTCGTGCACCTGGACTGGCTGTTCGGCTTCTTCGAGAGCATCTTCAACGGTGTCTACAACGGTCTGACCGAACTCCTCCAGGCCCCCGAGCCGCTGCTGCTCGCGGGCATCTTCGCCGTGATCGCGTTCTGGCTGCGCGGCACCCTGGGCGCCGTCCTCGCCTTCGTCGGGCTCTGGTTCATCCAGAACCTGGAGCTGTGGGACAAGGCGATGGAGACCCTGTCGCTCGTCCTCGTCTCCACACTCATCGCGCTGATCATCGGTGTGCCGCTGGGCATCTGGGCGGCCCGCTCCGACCGGATCAGCAATCTGTTCCGTCCGGTCCTGGACCTGATGCAGACGCTGCCGGCGATGGTCTACCTGATCCCGGCGATCCTGTTCTTCGGCTCGGGCGCCCCGGCCGGAATCGTGGCGACGCTGATCTTCGCGGTGCCGCCGGGCGTGCGCATGACCGAGCTGGGCATCCGCCAGGTCGACAAGGAGCTGGTGGAGGCCGCCGACGCGTTCGGAACGACGCCGCGCAGCACCCTGTTCCGCGTGCAGCTGCCCCTCGCACTGCCGACGATCATGGCGGGTGTCAACCAGGTCATCATGCTGGGCCTGTCGATGGCCGCCATCGCGGGCATGGTCGGCACCGGCGGCCTGGGTGGCGCCGTCAACGAGGCCATCGGCCAGTTGAACGTCGGTCTCGGCGCCGAGTCCGGCATCTCGATCGTCATCCTGGCGATCTACCTGGACCGGATGACGAGCTCGCTCGGCCAGCAGGTCTCCCCGCTGGGCCGCCGTGCGCTGAACAAGCTGCGGGTCACGCAGGGCCTGAAGATCTGGTCGTACCGCCCCCGTCCGGCCGTCGCCGTGGTCGGTGTCGTCGTCCTCGCGCTGGTGGCGGGCGGCATGGGCATGTTCGGCCAGAACAACGCCGCCACCTCGCCGGCCGCCGCGTCGACGAACGTGGGTCAGGGCAAGAAGATCTCCATCGGCTACATCCCCTGGGACGAGGGCGTCGCCTCCACGTTCCTGTGGAAGGAGATCCTCGAGCAGCGCGGCTTCGACGTCGAGGCCAAGCAGTTCGACGCCGGCCCGCTCTACACCTCCCTCGCGGGTGGCACGGTCGATTTCCAGACGGACTCCTGGCTGCCGGTCACGCACGCCGAGTACTGGAAGAAGTACGGCAAGGACCTTGAGGACCTGGGTTCCTGGTACGGCCCCACCTCGCTGGAGCTGGCCGTGCCGTCCTACATGAAGGACCTCAAGTCCATGGAGGACTTGAAGGGCCAGGCCGACAAGTTCGACGGCAAGATCACCGGCATTGAGGCAAGCGCCGGTGAGTCGGCGCTGCTGAAGAGCAAGGTCCTCAAGGAGTACGGCCTCGACAAGGAGTACAAGGTCGTCGACAGCTCGACCCCGGCGATGCTGGCCGAGCTGAAGCGCGCGTACGCCAAGAAGAAGCCGATCGTCGTTCCGCTGTGGTCGCCGCACTGGGCGTACAACGACTACAAGCTCACCAAGCTCAAGGACCCGAAGGGTGCCTGGGGCAAGGGCGACGGCATCCACTCGCTGGCCCGCAAGGGCTTCGGCAAGGACTTCCCCGAGGTCGACAAGTGGGTCAAGGACTTCAAGCTCAGTGAGAAGCAGCTCACCAGCCTCGAAGCCGAGATCAACAAGTCGGGCAAGGGCAAGCAGCAGGACGCCGTCAAGGCGTGGCTGAAGAAGAACCCGGGCATCGTCGACGAGCTGGCCCCGGTCAAGAAGCAGTCGACCCCCGCCGAGGCCGAGCGCCCGGTGAACGTCGCCTGGTTCCCCTGGGACGAGGACATCGCGGTCACCTTCCTCTGGAAGCACGTCCTGCAGAACCGCGGCTACAAGTTCAACCTGAAGCAGATGGACGTCGGCCCGGTCTACACGGGCCTGTCCACCGGTGACCTCGACGTCAACTTCGATGCCTGGCTGCCGTATACGCAGAAGAGCTACTGGGACAAGTACAAGAACAAGGTCGAGACTCTCGGCTCCTGGTACGGGCCCACCTCGCTCGAGATCGCCGTCCCCTCCTATGTGAAGGGCATCAAGTCGGTCGAGGACCTCAAGGGACGCGCCAAGGAGTTCAACGGCAAGATCGTCGGCATCGAGGGCGGCACCGGCACGATGGACATCCTCACGAAGGACGTCGTGCCCGGGTACGGCCTCGACAAGGAGTACAAGGTCGTCAACGGCTCGACGCCGGCGATGCTGGCCGAGCTGAAGCGCGCGTACGCCAAGAAGGAGCCGATCGCGGTGCTCCTGTGGACCCCGCACTGGGCGTACAGCAAGTACGACCTGACCAAGCTGAAGGACCCCAAGGGCCTCTTCGGCAAGGGCGACACCATTCGCACGGTCACCAGCAAGGCGTTCATCAAGCAGTACCCGCAACTCACGAAGTGGTTCAAGAACTTCAAGATGACCGAGGACGAGCTCGGCACCCTGGAGATCGAGATCAACAAGCACGGCCAGGGTCACCAGGAGGAGGCCGTCGCGGCGTGGCTGAAGAAGCACCCGGAGGTGGAGCGGCGGATGACGGCGCCGTAGGGATGCGCCTCGCATAGGTGCTGGTGAAAGCCACTCCGAACCCTTGATAAGGTTCTGTTCGTCGCCACGGGGCAAGCCCCCGGAAGCGGCGAACACCTTGTCCGGGTGGCGGAATGGCAGACGCGCTAGCTTGAGGTGCTAGTGCCCTTTATCGGGCGTGGGGGTTCAAGTCCCCCCTCGGACACGGACCATTTCCCCACGGTTTCTCTGAGACCGTGGGGATTTGTCGTTGCTGGAGCTCTGTGGCCCGTGCGGAGCGGGAGTGATCTCAGCCCGCTGAGGCGCATGCAGGCCACGTCACCCGGACGAACGGCAATGCCGGTACGGCCTCGGGCATGCCACCCGCACGGGCCACGGCAGCGGCCGCAGCCCGACTTCGAGCGTGCTTCAGTCCCTATATTGGCGATCACGGACTTCCGCCCACGGATACGCTCTGCCACCGAGGACCAGGCTCGCGAACGGCGACCGTGAACGCGGCGGTGAACGCGATCGTTGACCCGGCCCGGCCGGTTCTCAGGACAGAGGTGATCCGATGAAGGTGCTGGTGACCGGCGGGACGAGCGGACTCGGACTCGCCATGGCCTCCGCCCTGGCCGCGACGGGAGCCTCCGTCGCGCTGACCGGGCGCTCCGGCGAACGTGCGGAGTCCGTCGCCGCGGGACTGCCGGGGGCGATCGGCGTCGAAATGGACGTGCGCGACGAGTCGTCGGTGGCCAGGGCCGTCGACCGAGTGTGGTCGCGGCTCGGCGGCATCGACATGCTGGTGAACAATGCCGGCATCGGCATGCGCACGGTCAACCCGCGCTTCATGACACAGCCGCAGGGTTTCTGGGAGGTACCGTCCGACGCCTTCCGCGCAGTGATCGACACCAACCTGACCGGCTACTTCCTGGTCGCCCGCGAGATCACGCCACGGATGCTGGCCTCCGGTGGTGGCCGCATCGTCAACATCTCGATGAACCACTCGACCATGCGACGCGCCGGCTTCGTTCCCTACGGCCCGTCGCGTGCCGGCAGCGAGGCGCTGTCCCACATCATGGCGGCCGACCTGCGGGGCACGGGCGTCACCGTCAACCTGCTGCTGCCCGGAGGCGCGACGGTCACCGGGATGCTGCCCCAGGACGTCGTCTCCGAGGGCCACGGATTTCTGAGTCCCGCGGTGATGGGCCCGCCCATCGTCTGGCTGGCCTCCGACGACGCGGCCGACGTGCATGACGAGCGCATCGTCGCCGACGAGTTCGGACAATGGCTGCGGGACCGGGAGAGTCGGCAGTGAGGGGGTGAGCGTGCGTGGGCTGGATGGAGTTCGCCCTTCACAGCCCCGACACGGTGCTCATGGCCAGAGCCGACCTGACCTCCCCGCGCCGTGTGCTCGCCGTATCGGGGGAGCTTCGCTGTGCGTTCGGGGTGGGGCGCGGTGATGTGCCGCATTGCGGTGTGAGACGAGATGCCGAACAGGCCCATTGGGTGAAGCGCGTCGTCCCGCCTGCCGGCGGTGATCCGGGCTGATGCACAATCGCCCCGTGTCCGTTTCCGTCGCCGATCTCCTCGCCGAACCGTCCCTGCGGCTTCGGGCGCTGACCAGCCACTGTCACGACGTGGACCGGCGGATCGGCTGGGTGTCCACGACGGAGCTGCCGGACCCACTGCCGTTCCTGCGCGGGGACGAGCTGGTGATGACGACCGGCATGCTGGACCGGGACGACGCCGAGTGGGCCGGGCTGCTGGAACGGCTGGCGGAGTTGCCGGTGGCCGCGCTCTGTTTCGGCACCGGGCTCGTGCACCAGGAAGTGCCGCCCGTTGCCGTCGAGGTCGCCGAACGGGCCGGCCTCGCGCTCATCGGCTCGCCGGTCGAGGTGCCGTTCGTGCAGATCAGCCGCTGGGTCGCCGACCGGATCTTCGCGCAGCGGTACGACGCGGTGCGCTCGGCCGTCACCCTGCAGGACCAGCTGGTCCGCGAGCTGCTCTCCGGGCACGGGCTGCGCGGGCTGCTCCGGCGGCTGCACCGGGAACTGGGGGCGGGGCCCGTGGCCGTCGTCGAGCCGGGTGGTCACGTCCTCGCCCGCCACCCCGCGTCGAGCCGCTGGCCGGACACCTCCATGGCCGGTACGGGGGCATCCGTGCCGGTCGTCGTGGACGGTGTCCCGGTCGCGGAGCTGCGCACCCGGCAGGCCACGCGGCGCCAGGACATCCTGTCGTTCGCCACGAGCATCCTCGGGCTCGAAGTGGCCCGCCACCAGGCTGTGCTCACCGGGCGGCGGGAGTTGCTCGGTCAGCTTCTGGAGGACGTCCTGCACCGCACGGTCTCGGACGGTGACGCCCGCCGCCGGCTGGCCTCCCACGGGCTCGCCACGGAAGGCCCCCACGCGGTCGTGGTCGCCCGGGTCGCCGGCGACCCCGCGCGGCTGCGCAGTCTGCCGTGGACGCTGGGGCCGCTCCTGGAGCGGGCGGGGGACCGGCTGCCCACCGCCCTGATCGACGACACGGTGATGGTCGTCGTGCCGGGCGGCGTCGACGCCGAGGGCGCGGCCGGGACGGTCGCGGGCCATCTGAGCGTGCTGGACCCACAGGTCCGTGTCGGGGTGGCGGAGCCCCGACGCGGAGTGAGCGGGCTGCGGCTCGGCTACTTCGAGGCGCGCCAGGCGGCACAGGCCGGTCCCGGTGTGCACCGGGCGGCGCCGCTGAGCATCGCCGGCCTGCTGATGGGCAACCTGGACCTGCCGTTGCGGGAGTTGGGGCACGCCGTGCTCGCTCCGCTGCTGAGCCACGACGAGGAGCACCGGGCGGAACTCGTCACCACCCTGCGGTCGTACCTCGCTCACGACTGCTCGCCCGCCGCGACCGCCCGAGAGCTGACCCTCCACCGCAACAGCCTGCGCTACCGGCTGCGGCTGATCGAGCAACTCACCGGCCGCGACCTCGGCCGCCTCGCCGACCGCATGGAAATGTGGCTCGCGCTGACCGCGCTCGACGCCGACACGTAGGACCTGTCGTTGTGATCCGGCCCTAGGCAGCAGTCGCATCCGCGGGGTGCAGGATCGTGCGCTCCGGTATGTGGGCGGTGTCGCGACGGCACAACACCCAGTAGAGAGCGGCCGGGACGGTGAGTCCGACGATCCAGGAGATGTCCGTACCGCCGAGCGGTGCCACCAGCGGGCCGGTGTAGAAACCTGTGACGAGGAAAGGGAGTTGGGCCAGCAGGCCGACGACGTAGACGCCGATGGCCTTCCAACGCCAGGCCCCGTACCGGCCGTGCGGGTCGCTCAGGGCCGGCAGATCGTAGCGCTCCTTGGCGATGACGTAGTAGTCGACCAGGTTGATCGCCGACCAGGGGGTGAACGCCGTGAGGAGGAACAGCAGAAAGTCCTTGAAGGAGGTCAGGAAGCTGTCCTTGCCGACGAGGGCGACCGCTGTCCCGACGGCCATGATGCCGGCGATGTAGGCGGCGCGGAGCCGCGGGGGAGAGGTACCGCTGGCCTCGGAATCCGCTGACGCCGGTCACCAACGACATGAAACCGCCGTAGGTGTTGAGCACATTGATGGTCAACTTGCCCAGGGCGATGACGAAGTAGAGGAACGAGGCCGTCAGGCCCGCGCCGCCGAGGCCGATGACGTACCCCACCTGGTTGTCGACGAAGGCGCTGCCCGAGGCGGCCGCCGCGAGGACACCGAAGGTCATCGACCACTGGGAGCCGAGGGCCGAGCCGGCCAGCGTCCACCAGAACGTGGCCCGGGTGGAGGTGGCGCGGGGCAGGTAGCGCGAGTAGTCGGCGACATACGGGCCGAAGGCGAGCTGCCAGGACGCGGAGAGCGAGACCGCGAGGAGGAAGGTCGGCAGGTCGAAGGCGCGGTCGGCGAACAGCGCGGACAGGTCCGCCTGTTCCAGGAGACGGATGCCGAGGTAGACGAAGGCGAGCGCGCACACGACGCTGGCGATTCTGCCGAGGGTGTGGATGAGGCGGTAGCCGACGGCGGCCGTGACCGCGGTGGTCAGCGCGAAGACGACGATGCCGGTCGTGTCACCGAGATGCGTGAGCTCGCCGACCGCCTGACCGGCGAGGACGCTGCCACTGGCGAAGAACCCGACGTACATGACGATGACGAGAGCCAGCGGCACTACGGCGCCCCGGACTCCGAACTGGGCCCGGCTGGAGATCATTTGCGGGAGCCCGAGGCGCGGGCCCTGCGCCGAGTGCAGGGCCATCACCGCGCCGCCGAGGAGATTGCCGACCAACAGGCCGACGATCGACCAGAAGGCGCCGCCGCCGAAGACGACGGCAAGCCCTCCGGTGACGACTGCGGTGATCTGGAGATTGGCGCCCAGCCACAGGGTGAACTGGCTGAAGGCGGTCCCGTGCCGTTCGGCATCGGGGACCACGTCGATCGAGTGCTGCTCTACCACGCCTGCCATGTGCATGTCCCTCTTCGGTGGTGTGCCTCGGATCTGCGTGTGTGCTGAGTGCGTTCTGCCTGCGTTCGGAACTACGGGCGTGTGGCGTCCCGGTTCCTGTCGCCGTTCCCGCCCTCGCCTCCGGAGAGCCATTGCGCGACGACGTCGTCGGCGTGCGCGCCGAGTCCTGGGCTCGGGGCGGTCGGGGCAGGGGAGGCGTCCCCGAACTGCGCCGGCTGGCGCAGGTACGGGGTGGGGCCCAGCACGGGGTGGTCGAACTCGCCGATCAGACCTCGCTGTTGGATCTGTTCGCTGCGCAGCGCGTCGGTCAGCTCCCAGATCGGCGCGGCGGGTACCCCCGCCTCCTGCGCGAGCTTCAGGGCCTGGTCCGTGGTGAGGGTCGACGACCACTCCTCGGTGATCTCCCGTACCTGCTCGACGTGGCGCGAGCGGGCGGTGTCGTCGTGGAACCGCGGATCGGACGGCAGGTCGGGCCGCCCCACCAGGGCAGCGAACCGATCGAAGACCGAGTCGCTCGCCACCGCGATCGCCACGAGGCCGTCGGCGGTGCGATAGGTGTCGAACGGTGTGGAGACCGGATGCCGGTTGCCGACCCGGCCCGGCAGCTGCCCGGTCGCCGTGACCAGGCTCATCGCGGTCACCTGCAGCGCCACCAGCGAGTCGAGCATGGCGATGTCGATGTACCGGCCACGTCCGCCGCGCTCCCGGTCGTACAGGGCGGAGCTGATGGCCCACGAGGCGAACAGTCCGGCCATCAGGTCGCCGACCGACTCACCCACCCTGGTGGGCGGGCCGCCCGGGGTGCCCGTCCCGGCCATCAGGCCGGACATCGCCTGGACGATCAGGTCGTACGCGGGGTGCTCCCGCATCGGACCGCTCTGCCCGAAACCCGAGATGCTCGCGTAGACCAGACGCGGGTTGACCGCGGCGAGCGCGGGGTGATCGATGCCGAGGCGCTGGGCGACACCGGGGCGGAAGTTCTCGACGAAGACGTCGGCACGCTCGACGAGCCGCAGCAGCAGCGCGTGGTCGTCGGGGTTCTTCAGATCGAGCGCGATACTCCGCTTGCCGCGGTTGAGCTGGGCGAAGTAGACGCTCTCGCCGTCCCGGAAGGGGCCGAGGTGCCGGGCGTCGTCACCGGCCGGCGGCTCGACCTTCACCACGTCCGCGCCGAGATCTGCCAGCAGGGCGGTGCAGTACGGGCCCGCCAGCACCCGGCTCAGATCGAGCACTCGCAGCCCCTGAAGAACGGTCATCGCCTCGCGCCTTTCACTCGGTGGATCGCATCCGGCATGCGGAACGTATGGCTGCGGCCACCGCGAGGTCGATGTGCGGGCGCACGATCAGTGGGCCGAAGTTCGTGCGTGCGCACATTGGCACGGCCAGGCGTCGTGACCCGGAATGGAGCCGGGCCGCGGCACTCGTCCGTGCCGCCCTCCCCGCTACCGACCCGCTCACCTTTGAAAGGCCGCGCCATGACCGAGCACGCCACCACGCCGTACCTGCTGCCCCCGATGTACGACGAGTTCCGCGCCGCGGCGCGGGCCCTCGCGGAGAAGGAACTCGGGCCACGGGCCGCGGAGGTCGACGCCCGGGGCGGCTTCCCGCACGACAACTACAAGACGCTCGTGGCGGCCGGGCTGCACGCCCCCGGCGTCCCCGAGGAGTACGAGGGCGACGGCGTCGACGCCATCGCCGCCGCCATCGCGGTCGAGGAGGTCGCCCGTGTGTGTGCCTCGTCCTCCACCGTCCAGACCTCCAACAAGCTCGGGGTCGTACCGCTGCTGCTCGCAGGGACCGAGGAGCAGAAGCGGCGCTACCTCCCCGAAGTCGCCGCCGGCAGGGCGCTGATGGCGTACGCCATCAGCGAGCGGGAGGCGGGCAGCGACGTCGCCGCGATGCGCTGTCGGGCGGTGGCCGACGGCGACGAGTGGGTGCTCGACGGCGTCAAGACCTGGATCACCTCCGCCGGTGTGGCCGGCTACCTCATCGTCTTCGCGGTCACCGATCCCGGTGCCGGATCCCGGGGCATCTCCGCCTTCGTCGTGCACGCGGACGATCCCGGCATCACGTACGGAGAGCCCGAGCGGAAGATGGGGCTGAAGGGCTCGGTCACCCGCGAGGTGTACTTCGACGGCTGCCGGATCCCCGGCGACCGCCTGCTCGGCGAGCGGGGGAGGGGGATGCGTGTGGCGCTCGGGACCCTGGACCACACGCGGGTCTCGGTCGCGGCCCAGGCCCTCGGCATCGCGCAGGGAGCCCTCGACCTCGCGGTCGGCTATGTGCAGGAGCGCAAGCAGTTCGGCAAGGCCGTCGCCGAATTCCAGGGAGTCCAATTCCTGCTCGCCGACATGGCGATGAAGGTCGAATCGGCACGACAGATGGTCTACGCGGCGGCCGCCCGCAGCAGCGCGGGGTCGCCCGACCTGACGTACTTCGGCGCGGCCGCCAAGTGCCTGGCCTCGGACGTCGCGATGGTGGTGACCACCGACGCGGTGCAACTGCTCGGCGGCTACGGCTACACCCAGGACTTCCCCGCCGAGCGCATGATGCGCGACGCGAAGATCACCCAGATCTACGAGGGCACCAACCAGATCCAGCGGATCGTGATGGCCCGCCAACTGCTGCGAGCACGGTGAGCGGGCCGGGGCGCGGGTGGCTCAGGCCCCCGCGTCCAGTTCTGACCTGGCGTCCCGGGCGTTGAGAACCGGAACCGGCCTTGCGACGTGCACGTACGCCTGTGATTGCATGATCTCTGCGCCACGCACGGGGGAAAAGAGACACATGATGCACGTCAGCCAGGGGACCAGGCGACGCCCTGCCCGGCTTCGGCCGGCGAAGGGACGACGAGAATGAATCGGCCGGCCGACGCGCCGGCCGACGATGCCGTGCTGCTCGACCGGCTCGACCCCGACGCCGTCCGCCTGCTCACCGGTGTCGTACGAGGTGAACGCTTCGGGGACGGCTGCATCGCCGGTGGCCTGGAGAACGGCTCGCTCGCCTTCGCCGTGCGGGTACTCGAAGCACGTCCAGCACACCCAGCACGTCCCACCGGAAGGACCACACCTTCGTGAGCACCCCCAACAAACGCCCCGCCACCGGCGCCCTCATCGGTTCCGCCATCGGCGATGCCATGGGGCAGCCCACCGAGTTCCTCACGCCCGTCACCCGTATCGAGGCCGAGTTCGGGCCCTGGCGCGGGATGCGGCTGCCCGTGCGGCACGACGGTGTCGCGCTCGTCACGGATGACACCGAGATGACGCTCGCGGTGGCGCGTGCCCTGCGCCAGGTGCAGGGGGACGGTGGGCTCGCTCAGACCCAGCGGGTGACCGGCGCGCTCATCGAGCGGTTCGGTGCCTGGCTCGATCACCCGGGCATCGCCCCCGGCAACACCTGCATGACCGCGTGCCGCGCCCTGCGCGAGGGGACGCCGTGGGCGCAGGCCACGCTCCCGAACTCCAAGGGCTGCGGCGCCAACATGCGCGTCGCGCCGGTCGCGTTCGTCCCCGGTGTGGAACCGCATCACCGCGCCCTGATCGCCCAGTTGCAGAGCGCCCTCACGCACGGGCACCCCACCGCCCTCGCCGCCAGCGACCTGACCGCGTACGCGATCCGGCTGCTCGCCCACGGCACCGCGCCCGCGCTCCTGCCCGAGCTGCTGCTCGCCTACGCGCGCGCCTCGGTCCTCACGCCGCCGCCCGGCTGGGGACAGTGGCTCGGCGACCTCGCACCTCAGGGGGCGGCCTACGTCGACGGGGGCTGGCAGGAGTGCATCAGCGTCCTCGAACGCCTGGCCGCTGCCGCCGCGCCGGGCGGGGTCGACCCCGAGGCCGATCCGTGCCTGGCGACGGGCGCCGCATGGATCGCCGAAGAGGCCCTGGCCACCGGCCTGTTGTGCTTCCTGCTCTTCCCCGACGACCCGGTCGCGGCGGTGCGGCGTGCCGCGTGCACGTCCGGCGACTCCGACTCGATCGCCGCGCTCACCGGCGCCTTCGCGGGGGCCTACCACGGGATCGCGGGCTGGCCCCCGGAGTGGATCTCCCAGGTGGAGCACAGCAAAGAGCTGCTCGCGCTGGGCGGGGAGTGGGACGAGGAGGCCTGAGGCCGAGCAGGTTTCCCCGGACGGGTTCAGGCCCTCTCGTCCGGGTCGACCGGGACCTCCAGGCCCTCCGCGTCGTCCCAGAACTCCGGGTCCGCCTTCTGGAGGCGGGCCGCCGCGTGCTTCATGTGGCGGCGGGCCGCCGTGCGGGCCGCCTTGGGGTCGGCGGATTCGATGGCGGTCAGGATCGCCTGGTGCTCGTGGCGGACCGCCTCGAAGAAGTCGTCGCGGCGGGCCTCGTTGGCACGGGTGACGCGGATGCCGCCGCGGGAGACCTCGCCGAGGTAGCGGACCGTGGAGACCAGGACCGGGTTGCCCGTCGACTCGGCGATGGAGCGGTGGAAGGCGAGATCCTCGTCCGTGCCGTCACCGCCCGCCGCCACCGCCGTGTCGATCGCGGCGAGCGCCGCGCGCATCCGCACGATGTCGGCGGGCTGCGCGCGGCTCGCCGCGAGATGGGCGGCCTCGGACTCCATCGCGCGGCGGACCTCGACGATCTGGAGGACCTTCGCCAGCGTGCCCGACGACTCGGTGTCGCCCTCCAGATCAAGGGGACGGATGCGGCGGGGCAGCACGAAGACGCCCCTGCCCTGGCGGGGTTCCACCAGTCCCGCGTTGCGCAGCCGGGAGACGGCCTCGCGGATCACCGTGCGGCTCACGCCGAGCTGCTTGACGAGCTCGACCTCGGTCGGCAGCTTGTCGCCCTCGCTCAGCCGGCCCGACTCGATCTCCTCGGTGAGCATCGCCGCGACGCGATCGGCGAGCCGCACGGGCCCGTCCACCTTGTTGAACATGACGTCAGTCTATCGACGTGGCCGGGGACACCTCGGCGGTGACCGCGTCCGGGTGGTCGGCGACGTACTGCCGGACCACCGAGGCGAAGTCGGGGTCGGCGGTGAGGCCGAGCGCCGCCGCGCGGGTGTTGTCGAAGGCGGCAGGCCACGAGCCGACGATCGCCTCCACGGCCGGGTCCGGGGCCACCGTCACCAGGTCGGCCACGGCGTCGCCCGCCACCTCGCGCAGGGTGTCCAGCATCTCGGCGACCGTGACCGTCAGGGCCGGGAGGTTCACCGGGATGTTGCCGGTCAACTGGCCGTCCCGCGTGCCGCGTTCGGCCTCGGCCACCCGCAGGATGCCCTCCACCGTGCGGCGCGGGGAGGCCAGGGCCACCCGCGTCTGCGGGCTCACCGGGCAGGCCGCGGGGAGGCCCGCGAGCGGCTCGCGGACCACGCCGGACAGGAAGCCCGAGGCGGCGGCGTTCGGCTTGCCGGGGCGCACCGACACCGTCATCAGGCGCGTCACACGGCCGTCCACGTAACCGCGGCGCGTGTACTCGGCGACCAGCTGCTCGCAGACCCGCTTCTGCACGCCGTAGCTGGACTGCGGCGTGGGCAGCGTCGACTCGCTGACCACGGGCGGCAGCGGGAGCGCCGCGTCGGAGCCGTAGACCGCGACGCTGCTGGCGAGCACGAGACGTACGGACGGGCCGCCCGCCTCGGACTGGGCGCGGGCCGCTTGGAGGAGGGCGCGGGTCGTGTCCAGGTTCGCCGTCATGCCGAGGTCGAAGTCGGCCTCGCACTCCGACGACACCGCGGCCGCGAGGTGGATGACCACGTCGACCGGCTCGGCGAACAGCTCCGTGAGGTGGTCCGTGAGGTCGCCCCGCACCACGTCGACCAGCTCGTCCGCCATGAGCGGTGACTCGTCGGGAACGAACTTGTCGGCCAGTGTCAGGCGGTCGATGGGCGCGCCCTCGAACGTGCGCCGCTCCAGCAGGGCCTCGGCGACCTGGCGGCCCAGGAAGCCGAAGCCGCCCGTGATGACGATCCTCATGCGTACTGCTCTCCTTGCATGTTCTTCAGCCAGCCGAGACCCTCGCTCGTGCCGGCCCTGGGGTGGTACTCGCAGCCGATCCAGCCGTCGAAGCCCAACTCGTCGACGACTTCCATCAGGTGACGGAGGTTCAGCTCGCCCGCGTCGGGCTCGTGGCGGTCGGGGACGCCCGCGATCTGAAGGTGGCCCACGCGGCCCGTCGGCAGGTCGCGGCGGAGGGTGGCCGTGAGATCGCCCTCGACGATCTGGCAGTGGTACAGGTCGAGTTGGACCTTCAGGTTGGGTGCGCCCACCTCGCGTACGACGGCGTGGGCGTCCGCCTGGTGGTTCAGGAAGTAGCCCGGCATGTCGCGGGTGTTGATGGGCTCGATCAGGATGTCGACCCCGGCGGGAGCCGCCTGTTCGGCCGCGTACGCCAGGTTGCTCAGGTAGGTGTCCCGGCACGCGGCGCGCGACACACCTTCGGGCACGAGGCCCGCCATCATGTGCACACGCGGGCTGCCGAGCGCGGCCGCGTACTCCAGGGCCCGGTCGACGCCCTCGCGGACCTCGGACTCGCGGCCCGGGAGCGCAGCGATGCCGCGCTCGCCGCCGTCCCAGTCGCCGGGCGGGGCGTTGAACAGGACCTGGCGCAGGCCGTGTTCGTCGAGGCGGGCGCGGAGTTCCCCGGTCCCGTACGCGTACGGGAAGAGGTACTCGACGGCCTCGAAGCCGTCCGCCGAGGCCGCGGCGAAGCGGTCCAGGAAGTCGTGCTCGGGATACAGCGTGGAAAGGTTCGCCGCGAACCTCGGCATGGTGTCTCCTTTGTAGAGGGGGGTGCGTCAGCGGTTGACGACGTCCTTCTTCGTCGTCAGGACGGCCGCCGCACCGATGACGAGCGCGAGGGCCAGAACGTACATCGGGATGGCCGTCGAACCGGTCGCGTCCTTCAGCGCGCCGATCATGTACGGGCTGACGAACCCGGCGAGGTTGCCGACCGAGTTGATCGCGGCGAGGCCCGCCGCGGCCGCCGTGCCGCCGAGGAACGCGGTCGGCAGCGACCAGAACAGCGGGGCGCAGGTCAGCACGCCGGCCGCCGCGATCGACAGGGCGACGAGGGCCAGCACGGTCGAACCGGTGAAGCTCGCCGCCATCGAGAAGCCGACGGCGCCCATCAGGGACGGGATCACCAGGTGCCAGCGGCGCTCGCGACGCTTGTCGGCGGAGAAGCCGAAGAGGTTCATGGCGATCAGCGCGGCCAGGTACGGGACGGCGCTCAGGACGCCGATCGCGAGGCCGCCCTTGACGCCCGTGGTCTCCACGAACGTCGGCATCCAGAACGTCAGCGCGTACTGGCCCATCACGAAGCAGAAGTATATGAGGCACATCAGCCACACCTTGCCGTTGCGGAAGGCGTCGAGGGCGCGGCCGTGGACGGTGTGGTGGGTGGCGTCGGCGGCGAGGGCGTTCTCGATGACGGACTTCTCGTCGTCGGTCAGCCACTTGGCGTCGCGCACGCTGTTGTCCAGCCAGAACAGGCAGACGACACCGATGACGAGGGCGGGGATCGCCTCCACGACGAACAGCCACTGCCAGCCGCTCCAGCCCGCGGCGTTGTCGAAGACGTCCATGATCCAGCCGGAGAGCGGGTTGCCGAAGATGCCCGCGACGGGGATCGCCGACATGAACATCGCGATGACGCGGGCCCGGCGCTGGGACGGGAACCAGTACGTGCAGTAGAGGATCACGCCGGGGTAGAAGCCGGCCTCGGCCGCGCCGAGCAGGAAGCGGAGGACATAGAACGTCGCCTCGCTGTTGACGAAGGCGAACGCCGCGGACACCAGGCCCCAGCTGATCATGATGCGGGCGATCCAGGTGCGGGCGCCGACCTTCTGCATCAGCAGGTTCGAGGGGACCTCGAAGAAGAAGTAGCCGATGAAGAAGAGGCCGGCTCCGAGCCCGTAGGCCGCCTCGCTGAAGCCGAGGTCCGAGGACATCTGGAGCTTGGCGAAGCCCACGTTCACGCGGTCCAGGTAGGAGACCACGTAGCAGAGGATCAGGAAGGGGACGATGCGGCGGATCACCTTGCGGAACACGGCGTTCTCACGCGCGAGTTCGGGGGTGTCGGCCGTGGGGACGGTCGTGGACATGAGGGGCACTTCCTTGTGCGGCTCAGTGGTGCGGGAGCGGAGGGGACAGGGCGGGTGTCACCACGCCGCGTCGAACGTGGCTCTCAGTTCGGCGATGGCGTCTTCGGGGAGGGGGGTGGGTTTGCGGTCGGTCGTCAGCCAGAGGCGGGCCGTCTCCTCGAGCTCTTCGAGGACGGCGAGCGCGGAGGCGGCGTCCGGGCCCCAGACCACGGGGCCGAGGCGGTCGAGCAGGACCGCGCGGATCGGAGTCCCCTGTGCGGCACGGGAGTTGATCCGCTCGGTCACCAGGTCGGCGACGCGCGGGTCGCCGGGCCGGTGGTACGGGATGTGCGGGACGTGTCCCACCTTCATCACGTAGTACGGGGTGAGGGGCGGCAGGACGTCGTCCTGGTCCCACACACCGGCGAGCGTGAGCGCGACCAGGTGTGTGGAGTGGGTGTGGATCACGAAGCGGGCCGTGGGATCGGCCTCGTAGATCCGGCGGTGGAGTGTCAGTGTCTTGCTGGCACGGTCGCCCGCGACCTGCACACCATCGGCGTCGACGAGAGCGAGCCGCTCGGGTTCCAGGAAGCCGAGGGCCGCGTCGGTCGGGGTGATGAGGTGGCCGAGGCCGTCGTCGAGCCTGGCGCTGATGTTGCCGGCGCTGGCGTGGACGTAGCCGCGGTCGAAGAGGCTGGTGCCGACGCGGACGATCTCCGAACGCGCCGTGTCGACAGGGGACTTGGGGTCGAGTGTCACCGGGACTCCCTCTCGCTCTCGCTCTCGCTGAGCTTGCCGAAGGACGCCGTGAAGAAGTCCGGGCCGCCGAAGTTCCCCGACTTGAGGGTGATGTGAAGGGTGTCACCGTCGGCGAGCGACGCCGCACACCACGGCACACCCGGATCGATCTGCGGGCCGATCCGCAGCCCGGTCAGGCCGAGGGCCTGCACGACGGCGCCCGAGGTCTCGCCACCCGCGACGACGAGCCGCCGCACCCCGCGCTCGACGAGGCCCTGGGCGACGCGCGCGAGCGTCCGCTCCACCAGTTCCCCGGCCTCCGCGGCCCCGAGCCGCCCCTGCACGTCGCGTACGGCGTCGGGGGACCCGGTCGAGTAGACGAGCACCGGTCCTTCGGACGACAGATGGGCGTCGGCGAAGGCGAGCGCCTCGGCGGCCACGTCCTCGCCCGCCGCGATCCGCAGCGGATCCACGCTGAAGCCGGGGCGGCCGGTGGCGAGGAACTCCCGCACCTGTGTGTTGGTGGCCGCGGACACGGAACCGGCGACGACCGCCGAGTGGCCGGAGGCGGCGGGGAGCTCGGCGGCCTCGGGGGAGGGCTCGATGCCCCAGTTCGCGGGGAGCCCGATGGCGAGGCCCGAACCGGCGGTGACCAGCGGCAGTCCGGCGACCGCCGCGCCCAGACGCACCAGGTCGTCGTTCGACACCGCGTCGACGACCGCGGCGCCGACACCGTCCTCCCGCAGCTCCTCGATCCGCGCGGTGACGGCCTCGGGGCCGGCCGCGACGGCCCTGTGGTCGATGAGCCCGACGGGCCGCACGGTCTGCGCGTCCAGCACCGACACCAGATTGGAGTCGGTCATCGGAGTCAGCGGGTGGTGCCGCATGCTGCTCTCGCCGAGCAGCACATCACCCACGAAGAGGTGTCCCTTGAAGACCGTGCGGCCGTTGTCGGGGAACGCGGGTGTCGCGACGGTGAAGTCGGTGCCGAGCGCGTCCATCAGCGCCTCGGTGACCGGGCCGATGTTGCCGGCCGGTGTCGAGTCGAACGTCGAGCAGTACTTGAAGTAGATCTGCTCGGCGCCCGCCGAGCGCAGCCACTCCAGGGCGCGCAGCGAGGAGTCGACGGCCTCGGCCGCGGGGACGGTCCGCGACTTGAGGGCGATGACGACCGCGTCGGTGTCCTGCGGTGTCTCGGTGTCCGGTGCGGGTACGTCGATCAGCTGGACCACGCGCATGCCCGCGCGCACCAGGTTGTTGGCGAGGTCGGTGGCGCCGGTGAAGTCGTCGGCGATGCAGCCGAGGCGGATGGGCACGTCAGGCATCCTTCTCGTCGTTGAGGTGGTGCTGCCCGGGCAGCTCGATGCCCGGGAAGATCTTGATGACCGCGCTGTCGTCCTCGCCGCCGAGACCGGACGCGGAGGCCTGGAGGAACATCTGGTGGGCGGTCGCGGACAGCGGCAGCGGGAACTTCTCGGGGCGGGCGGAGTCCAGGACGAGGCCGAGGTCCTTGACGAAGATGTCGACGGCCGAGAGCGGTGTGTAGTCCCCGGCCAGCACATGGGCCATGCGGTTCTCGAACATCCACGAGTTGCCCGCGCTGTGCGTGATCACCTCGTACAGCGCCTCGGCCGGCACGCCCGCCTTGATGCCGAGGGCCATGGCCTCCGCGGCGGCGGCGATGTGCACGCCCGCGAGCAGCTGGTTCACGATCTTGACCTTGGAGCCGAGGCCCGCGGTGTCACCGAGGCGGTAGACCGTGGCGCTCATCGCGTCGAGCACGGGGTCGGCGAGCGCGTACGCCTCCGGGGCGCCGGAGGTCATCATCGTCAGCTCACCGGTGGCTGCGCGGGCGGCGCCGCCGGAGATCGGGGCGTCGAGGAAACGGACACCCAACTCGCCGAGCCTGCCCTCCAGTTGGGCGGAGAAGGTCGGGTCGACGGTGGAGCACATGACGTAGACGGAGCCGGGGCGCAGCCGGTGGGCCGCGCCGCCGTCCCCGAAGAGGACCGACTCGACCTGCGCCGAGTTGACCACGACACCGACCAGGACGTCGACGTCGGCCGCCAGGTCACCGGCCGTGTCGTACGCGGCGCCGCCCTCGTCGGCGAAGGCCGCGGCCACGTCGGCGCGCAGGTCGTGGACCGCCACGTGGAACCCGGCGGCGCGCAGGCTGCGCGCCATGCCGAGCCCCATGGCCCCGAGTCCGACGACGCCCACGCGGGTGGTGGATGCGGTCGGTGCCGGGTGATCCTGGTCGTGCATGGGTGTCTGTCCCTGTCTCTCGCGTGGGCCGAGGGGCCATGGGTCGAGGCCCGTGGGGCCGTCGAGCGCAGGTCATATGATGACCTGACGTCAACGCGGAGTACAGGGTGATGCCGGTCACAGATGGGTGACGGTGGGCGACTGCAAGCCGGCCGGGCCGGACCCGACCTCGGACGGAAGCTCACGCTCGAGATCGCTGGCGGGGACGCGACGCCGCAGGTCGCGGAGTTCCAGATGTGCGCCCAGGAGGCGGAAGGCCCCCTGCCCGCCGGTTTCCGCACCGGCGGGCCGGGGACCCGGCCACACATGAAGTGGCCAACAAGTGCAGCACTCCCCGGCGGCGGTCTACGTCCTCGTGCTCGACGAGGGCGAGGAGGCCCTCGCCGGGATCACGGACTTCGCCCGCGCCCGCTCCCTCGGGGCCTCCCAGGTCACGGCCGTGGGTGCGTTCTCGCGGGCCGTCGTGGGGTGGTTCGACCGGGACGCCAAGGACTACCGCCCCACCACGGTGGGCCGGCAGTGCGAGGTGCTGTCCCTGCTCGGGGACATCGCCGTCGGCGAGGACGGCCCGACCGCACACCTGCACACCGTGCTGGGCCTCGCGGACGGCACGACGCGCGGCGGTCATCTCCTGGAGGGCCGGGTGTGGCCGACCCTCGAGGTGATCGTTCGCGACAGCCCCGCGGAACTGGCGAAGGTGTACCGCCCGGAACTGGGGCTCGCACTGATCAGTCCGTCTTGAGGCGCGGGTCCGGAGGCGGCGCCGGGAGTGTGTCGCAGCGAGGTGATCACGAGGCGGCGCCCACGGCGGCCGTCGACGGACGCGAGGTCGCCGACGCCGCCGTGGGCGCGTTGTGCCCGGGCGAAGTTCAACTCGCCCGTTCCCCCCACCTGTTGGGCGGCCCGGAAGTCCTCGGCCGCACCGATCAGGTCGGTCCCGGTCAGCCGTGGAAGGCTATGTACCCGTTGTGGTCCCGGTCGTTCGTCGATGCCTTGTAGGAGTGGACGTCCGAGCGGGGGCCCGAGGGCTTGTACAGGTAGATGGTGTCCTTGTCGTTGTTCCACATGAAGTTGCAGTTGTCGCGGTAGACGACGTTGTTCGCGTCGGAGTCGCTGCCGTTGCCGCCGCGCAGCTTCACGTAGTCACCCGGCTGAAGGGAGTGGCTCGCGGTGAACTTGAAGCGGTTCCCCGCGGCGTCCTTCACGAGGTACCCCTTGAGGTTGACCGTCGCGGTGCGCGAGTAGTTCTTGATGGTCAGGTACTCGTTCTTGGTGTTGCCGCCCGAGCAGCGGTTGTCGTCCCGGCCGGGGGCGTCGTACTGAACGCCCCTGATCTTCAGGGCCGAGGAGTACTCGGTGGCCTGTGCGGGAGACACGGTCGCGGCGAGAGCGGCGACGGCGGCGGCTGCGGGCAGGGCGTAGCGGTAGCGCATGAGGTTCCCCCCTCATTCGTTTCATTGGTGCCCCGCGAGCATATGCCATGTGAACGGGCCGTAGCGGCCGTGTGCAGGAAATGTGTGCACGTCGGACTCGGGTCAGGGTGTGCTGATCGAGGCTCCCGGCCCCAGCGGTATGTCGAAGCCGTAGAAGATGCCGAGCACCGCAAGCCACGCCACCAGGAACGGCACCACGAACACCGACAACCGTGAGAGCAGGGAGCCGAGTTGGGCCTCCGGTTCGTAGCGCTTGAGCACCGTGAGGAGCAGGAAGACGTAGGGGTTGAGGGGAGTGATCATCTGGGTGGCCGAGTCGCCGATGCGGAACGCCGCCTGGGTGACCGCCGGTTCCATGTGCAGCAGCATGAAGGCCGGGACGAAGACGGGGGCCACCAGGGACCAGAGCGCCGAGCCCGACGTGATGAACAGGTTGAGGACGCACACCAGCAGGACGAAGGCCACCAGGCCCAAGTAGCCGGCCAGGCCCACCGATTCGAGCAGCGCCGCACCCTTCACCGCGAGCAGCGTGCCCAGGTTCGTCCAGTCGAAGACGCCGATGACCTGCGCGATGACCAGGATCAGGACGATGTACGCGGACATGCCCGTGATCGCGTCGGCCATCATGCGCGGCACGTCCTCGAAGCGGGTGACCGCCTTCACCGTACGGCCGTAGACCGCGCCGGCCAGGAGGAACGCCACGAAGAGGAGCGGCACGATGCCGTCCAGGACGGGGGAGGGGACCAGCGCCCCGCCCTCGCCGCGCAGCGGGGAGCCGGGCAGCAGCCAGCAGGTGATGACCACGGCGGCGTAGGCGAGGACCACCAGGCCCGCGCGGCGCATGCCCCGGCGCTGGAGGGCGGTGACCTCCGTGGTGACTTCGCCCGTGGTGACTTCGCCCGTGGTGGCTTCGCCGTCCGGCCGGACGCCGTCCGTCTGGGTGCCGTCCCCGGTCGGCTGCGGCAGCCGCGGTTCCAGGACCCGTGAGATGAGGAAGCCGCCGATGAGGGCGAGGACGACGCTCGCCGACGCCGTGTAGAAGTAGTTGATCAGGATGTGCGTCGGGGCGTCCGCGCCCTGCGGGAGGACCTGCGCGGCCTGGTGGGTGATGCCCGTGTAGAGGGCGTCGAGCGCGCCGATCGTGAAGCCCGCCGCGTACCCCGCGCACACGCAGGCGAAGCCGCCGATCAGGCCCGCGACCGGGTTGCGGCCCGCGTTCTTGAACACCAGCGCGGCCAGCGGCGGGATCACCAGGATCGCCACGTCGCTCATCAGGTGGGCCTGCGCCGCCACGAAGGCGACCAGGTAGGGCAGGAGGCACCGAGGGGCGCGGGAGATCGAGGCGCGCACCATCGTCTCCAGGAGACCGGTGCGTTCGGCCACGCCGACCGCGGCCATCATCAGGAGCACCGTGCCGAGCGACGGGAAGCCCGTGAAGTTGGGGATGAAGTTCTCCAGGAGCCAGACCACGCCGTCCCCGGTGAACACCCCCTGCACGGCGACCGTCTTGTCCTCGCCGGGTATCCGCACCGTCGCCCCGGCCGCCGCGAGCGCGGTGGACGCGGCGCCGACCAGCACGAACAGGCCGAGGAAGAGGAGGACCGGGTGGGGGAGCTTGTTGCCCACCCGCTCGATGCCGGACATGGCCTTGTCGATGAACCCCGCTCTGGTGGGCTCCTTCTCCGGGGCCGGCGCGTGTGTCGTCATGTCCCGAGTCCGTTCTTGCGGAGTGTGCCGCCCTGCGCGACGAGGACGACGTTCGCCGGGTCGGCGAGCAGCGTGATGTCGGCGAGCGGGTCGCCCTCGCACAGCACCAGGTCGGCCTGCTTGCCCGGCTCCAGCGTGCCGATCTCGGTGTCGAGGCCGAGGAGTTCGGCGGCGGAGCGGGTGCCGGTGGTGATGGCCCGCAGTGGTGTCATGCCGAGGGCCACGAGGTGGGTGAGCTCGCGCAGGTTGCGGCCGTGCGGGACCATCGCCGCGTCCGTGCCCATGGCGATCCGCACGCCCTCGGAGATCGCCGCGGAGATGTTCTCCTTGGTGATCCCGGACCAGCGGACCTTCTTCTCGTAGTGGTACGGCTCCATCGTGGCCTTGTCGATGCCGTCGAAGACCGTGGACAGCGTCGGGACGACGAACGTGCCGCGCTCGCCCGCGAGTTCACGGGCCTGCGCCGACATGCCGTAGCCGTGCTCGACGCTGGTGACACCGCCGCGGATCGCGTTGAGGATGCCCGCCGTGCCCTGCGCGTGCGCGGCGACCGGGCGGCCGCCGTGCCGGGCCAGCTCCTCGACGACCGTACGGATCTCGTCCTCGGTCAGGCCCTCGTCGTCGGGGTGGTCGTACGGGCTCGACATGCCGCCCGTGGCACACACCTTGATGACATCGGCGCCCGAGCGCAGCAGTTTGCGCACCGCGAGCCGCACCTCGTCCGGGGTGTCGGCGATCTCGCCCATCCCGGAGCTCGGATCGAAGCCGCACTCCGTGGCGAAGTCGGCGTGGCCGCCGGTGTGGGAGAGGATGCGGACCGCCGTGTGGATGCGCGGTCCCGTGGTCAGGCCCTGCTCGACGGCCGTGCGGTAACCGGCCGGCAGCCCGCCCAGGTCGCGCACGGTGGTGACACCCGCGTCGAGGGTGGCGCGCAGCCGCTCGGCGGTGCGGAAGGTCTCGACCGTGGTGTCCTGCTCGTAGCGGCGCACCATCTGGCGTGCGGACTCGACACCGAGGTGGACGTGGGTGTCGATGAATCCGGGCAGGAGGGTGCGGCCGCCCGCGTCGATGGTGCGTACGCCGGGTTGGGCGTCCGGCGCCGTCGCCGCAGGGCCCGCGTAGGCGATGAGGCCCTCGGCGTCGACGACGAGCGTGGCGTTGTCGACGGGATCGGCGCCGGTGCCGTCGATGAGGCGGGCGTCGGTGATGCGGAGCGAGGAAGGCTGTTGGGAACTCATGAGCGAACACTGTCGGATTCGGCGATGACGAACACGTAAAATCGCAGGAACCTGACCTGGTCCACCTATCTGTGCAGGATTTCGGCCACCGTGAGAACGCAGCATTCGGAACCCTCTGTGCCGGACCGTGCCCGGATCGACGAGCTCGATCTCGCGCTCGTGCACGCCCTTCAGATCAACACCCGCGCCCCGTGGACGCTCATCGGCGAGGCCCTCGGCATCGACCCCGTCACCGCCGCCCGGCGCTGGGAGCGGCTCGCGCGCAGCGGGGCCGCCTGGGTCGACGGGTATCTCGCGCTCGACCGCGACGAGGGGTCGGTGTACGCGCAGGTCGAGATCGACACCGGCGGGCATCTGCCGGAGGACGTGCTGACCTCGCTCGCGGCGGACTCCCGGATGCTCAGCCTCAAGCAGACGTCGGGCGGGCGCGATCTGCTGGCCATCGTGGGTGCCTCGTCGTTCGACGACCTCGCCCAGTACACCGGGGAGCGGATCTCCCGGCTGTCCGGGGTGCGCGGCACCCGGATCCATGTCATCACGGCGGTGCCCTTCGAGGGCGCGCAGTGGCGGCTGCGGAGCCTCACACCGGCCCAGCGCGCGGTACTGCGGCCCGAGTATGCGGACACCGAGAGCCCCGTCCCCGACGAGCCGATACGCCCCATCGACCGGCGCATCGCGCACGCGCTCGGCGGCGACGGGCGGATGCCGCTGTCGGGCCTGGCCCGCGCCACCGGGGCGAGCACCGCCACCGTCCGCCGCAGGCTGCGCGCCCTGACCGCCGGCGGACGCCTCTCGCTGCGCTGCACCCTGGCCCGGCCGCTCACGGAATTCCCGGTGTCGGCCGTCTACTTCGGGTCCGTGCCCGCCGAGAACCTGGACCCGGCCGTGCAGGCCCTGCGCACCCTTCCGGGCCTGCGCATGTGCAGCATCACCGCGGGCACCCACAACCTCATCCTCGACATCTGGCTGCGCACGCTCGCCGAGGTGCACACCACGGAGGCCCTCCTCAACCGCCGCCTCGCCGACCTCGGCCTGCGCATCACGGAGCGCGCGGTGGTGCTGCGCACGCTGAAGCACGCCGGCCGACTCCTCGACCGGCGTGGACACAGCGTGGGCGCGGTACCCCTCAGATCGACGGGCGACTGATCAGGCCCGCCGGAGACCGATCAGGCCCGCCGGAGACCGATCAGGCCGACCGGAGAGCGAGCTCCCGCTCCTCCGCGTCCGCGTCGAAGCCCACCGGCTCCCAGCGCTTCACGAGCAGTGCGACGAGGCCGAGGACGGGCGCGCCGAGAATGACCCAGTACACCCCGGTGCCGAGGCCGGTGCTGAGGATCGGGAAGAAGAACAGCGTGAGCGTCGAACCGAGGCGCAGCACCGCCTGGTTGAAGCCGATGGAGACACCGCGCATCGAGGTGGGGAAGCCCAGCGAGGCGTAGCTCATGATGTGTGCGCCGGGCCCGAATCCCTGGGCGAACATAAACGCCCCCAGCATCAGGATGCCCGCCGTCACGACGGCCGTGCCCGAGGGCTGTCCGATGAGCGCGAGCACCGTGATCGCCACCAGCTGGATCGCGAAGCCCAGCGACATCATCGGCCAGGCGCCCTTCGTCGAGGCCCAGCGGATGCCGAGCAGTCCACCGGTCAGCGCGAAGACGAGGTTCAGGGTGAAGGACGACGCGATGGTGGTCAGCGGCCCCTGCGTCATGAGCGTGGCGATGATGATCGGCAGGCCGAACGCGACCGCGTTGTAGCCGAAGGTCTCCGCGAGGCCGACCGCCACCGACTGGATGGTGCGGCTGCGGTACGGGCCCTTGAACAGGCGCGCGTAGGAGGCGAGCCCGGGGCGCTGCGGACGCTCCGTCTTCCCCTGTACGTCGTCCGGGACGTAGGCGTCCACCCCGTACGACTGCCGCAGGATGCCCGCCGCGCCCTCCAGGTCGCCCTGGTCGGCGGCCCAGGTCGGGGACTCGTTCATGTAGCGGCGGCGCAGCAGCAGGACCACGAGCGCGGGGACGGCGCCGAAGCCGACGGTGAAGCGCCACAGCCAGCCCAGGTGGGCGTCGGGCAGCAGGAAGTACAGCGCCATGATGACGAGGTAGCAGCCGCTGGTGGCCGCGTACCAGGCGGGCGACCAGGCGGCCGTGCGCGAGCCCTTGCTGCCCTTGCCGCGCAGCCGGGAGAACTCGGCGAGGAACGCGATGGCGACCGGGATGTCCATGCCGACGCCGATGCCCATCACGAAACGGGCGCCGATCAGCGTCCACGCGTCCTGCGCGACCGCGCACACCAACGCCGTCACGACGAAGAACAGCATGTTGGCCATGAAGACCCGGTAGCGGCCTATTCGGTCCACGAGCCAGCCGCCGACGAGCGCGCCGATCAGCGAGCCGACACTGATCGAGGCGGTGACGACGCCGGCCATCGTCGAGCTGAGGCCGAACTGCTTCGTGATGTCGGGGAGCCCGTACGCGAGCGAGCTGAGGTCGTACGCGTCGAGGAAGATGCCGCCGAGCGCGATGATCACGATCATCCGGGCGTGCTTGCCGCGCGCCGTACCGGAGTTGACCAGATCGGAGACGTCGGCCGCGGACCGGATCGGCACCGGTCCTGACGCCGCCTCCGCCGGCGTGGGTGAGGGCAGGGAGGAAGTGGAGCTCACGGGGGCCTTCCGGGGGTGCTGATGTGCTGCGGGTGGTGTGTGTCGCGGAATCGTATGCAGCCACCGGAAGGGCACCGTCCATTTGTCCGCATGCTGGTCACAGCGGTGGGCGGGCCCGGTTCACCACTCCGCGAACGACCCGTCCCCATGCCGCCACACCGGGTTGTGCCAGCTCGCCGCCGAGCCGTCCGCCGCGCGGACCGCCTTCTCGTCGATGCGGACGCCGAGGCCCGGCAGTGCGGGGCGGGCGAAGTGGCCCGCGTGGAAGCGGAAGACCTCGGGGTCCGCCACGTAGTCGAGGAGCTCGGAGCCGTGGTTGTAGTGGATGCCGATGGACTGTTCCTGGATGAGGAAGTTCGGTGTGCAGAAGGCGAGTTGGAGGCTTGCCGCCAGGGCGACGGGGCCCAGCGGGCAGTGCGGGGCGACCAGTGCGTCGAAGGTCTCGGCGAGGGAGGCGATGCGCCGGGACTCCGAGATGCCGCCCGCGTGCGAGAGGTCCGGCTGGACCACCGCCACCCCCGACTGGAGCGCCGGGAGCACCTCCGTACGGGAGTACAGCCGCTCGCCCGTCGCGATCGGCGTCGTCGTGGACTCCACCACCCGGCCGATGCGGTGCGTGTACTCGGGAAGCACCGGCTCCTCGACGAACATCGGGCCGTACGGTTCGAGGGCCGCCGCCGCGCGGACGGCGCCCGCCACCGTGAACCGGCCGTGGAGGTCGACGGCGAAGTCGCCCTCGGGGCCCAGGACCTCGCGGGCCACCGCGGCGCGGGCCGCCATGGCGTCCAGCTCGGCGACGGTCGGGAGGCGGTTCGCGCGGCCCGAACCGTTCATCTTGACCGCCGTGAAACCGGCCGCCGCCTGCTCGGCGATCTGGTCGCGCAGCTCGGCCGGTTCGTCGCCGCCCACCCAGCAGTAGGCGCGCACCCGCTCGCGTACGGCACCGCCCAGGAGCTGGTGCACGGGCGCGTCGTACGCCTGGCCCGCGATGTCCCACAGCGCCTGGTCGAGGCCCGCGACGGCGCTGGAGAGGACGGGACCGCCCCGGTAGAACGAGCCCTTGGTCATCAGCTGCCAGTGGTCCTCGACGCGCAGCGGGTCCGCGCCGAGCAGGAACTGGTCGGCGAGTTCGTGGACGGCCGTGCGGACGGTGTCGGCGCGGCCCTCCACCACGGGCTCGCCCCAGCCGACGAGGCCGTCGTCCGTCTCGATCCGGCACATCAGCCAGCGCGGCGGTACGGCGAAGGTCTCGACTCGGGTGATCTTCAAGCCTGGTGCTCCCTTGCTCTGTCGACTGCTGCTCCCTGCTCGCGTGCTCCCTGCTCGCGTCCGGGCTACTCCTTGACGCTGCCCTCGGTCAGACCCGTGCGCCAGAAGCGCTGGAGGACGAGCATCGCGACGGCGAGCGGGATGACGGAGACGAAGGCGCCGCCGATGGTGTACTGCGTCAGCTCCGGGACCCGGTCGGCGGCCTGCTGCCAGGTGACCAGGCCGAGCGTGATGGGGTATTTCCGGTCGTCGGAGAGCATCACCAACGGCAGGAAGTAGTTGTTCCAGATGTGCACGAACTGGAAGAGGAAGACCGTGACGAGCGCCGGGGTCATGATGCGCAGGACGAGGGTGGCGAAGATCCGCTCCTCGCCCGCGCCGTCCACCCGCGCCGCCTCCAGGAGCGAGTCCGGGATGGACGCCTCCGCGTAGATCCGGCACAGGTACACGCCGAAGGGGGAGACGATGCTGGGGATCAGGACCGCCCAGTACGTGTCCGTCAGGTGCAGCTTGCTGAAGAGGAGGTACAGGGGGAGGGCGAGAGCCGTCGAGGGGAGCAGGACGCCCGCCAGGACGAACTTGAACACCGCCTCGCGGCCCCGGAACCGGTACTTCGCGAGCGCGAAACCGGCCGCCGCCGAGAACAGCGTGGCCAGCACCGCGCCCACCCCCGCGTACAGCAGGGAGTTCAGCGCCCACTGGAGATAGACGTGGTGGTCGTAGGAGAAGACGTTGCCCAGGTTGTGCAGCAGCTGCGGGTTGTCGAACCAGAAGCCGAACGAGCCGTAGAGGCTGTCGTTGTTCTTCGTCGCCGCGACGATCAGCCAGTACACGGGGACGAGGAAGTAGATCGCGGCGATGGTGAGGACCGCGACCAGCACGATCCGGCCCGGTGTGAAGCGGCGCGGCCTGTCGGCGGTCACGCCCTCGGGCTGCTTGACGTCGACGGCGCTCATCGCTCGCTCCTCTGCTTGCGGGTGACGAGGCTCAGGAAGCCGAAGGACAGGACCATCGCGACGACGGCGAGGATCACGGACTTGGCGGCGGCCACATAGATGTTGGCGTTGGAGAAGGCGTCGAAGTACGCGCTGAGGTTCGGCGTGTAGTCGGGGGTGACGGCCGGGGCGATCTTCTTCAGGACGAGCGGCTCGGCGAACAGCTGCATCGTGCCGATGATGGAGAACACGCAGGTGAGGACGAGGGCCGGGCGGACGAGCGGGATCTTGATGCGCAGCGCGACCTGCCAGGGCCCGGCGCCGTCGATCTTCGCGGCCTCGTACAGCTCCTGGGGGACGGACTTGAGCTGGGCGACGATGATCAGCATGTTGTAGCCCGCGAACTCCCAGATCACGATGTTCGCGATGGACCACAGCACGTTGTCCGGGCCGAGGAAGTCCGGCTGGAAGCCCAGGTCGCCGAGCATCTCCGTGATCGGGCTGATGCCGGGGACGTACAGGAAGCCCCACAGGATCGTCGCGATCACGCCGGGGATGCCGTACGGGAGGAAGTACGTCGCCCGCATCGGGCCGGCCCAGCGGTCGGAGATCTGGTCGAGCAGCAGCGCGAGGACCAGCGAAAGCAGCAGCATCACCGGGACCTGCACGATGCCGAAGAGCAGCACCCTGCCGAAGCCCTCCAGGAACGCGTCCTGCTGGAGCGCGATCGCGTAGTTGTCGAGGCCGCCGAAGACGACCTTGGGGGAACCCAGCCCCAGCGGTCCCGAACGTTCGACCTTCAGCAGGCTCTGGTAGATCGCGTAGAACACCGGGATGATCATCGCGAACAGATAGACCGCGAGGAACGGTCCGAGGAACATCCACGCCTTGCGGTCGGGCCTGGCCCGCCGGGTGCGGCGGCGCCCGCCGGCCTTCGGGGCCGCGGCCGTGGGCGCCGGGCCGTTGGCGCCGGACCGCGCGGACCTCACGGAAGATGTCGTCATCGTGCGCTCCTCGCCTTGAGTCCCTTGGCCTTGAGGTCGTCGACGAACTTGGTCTGCGCGTCCTTCAGCGCGTCCACGAACGTGCCCTTGCCCGCGAGGGCGAGCGCCAGGTTGTCCTGGATGTGGGTGAAGGACTGCGTGGTGGTCGGCGCGTACCGCCAGGAGGTGTCGACGTTGCGGTCGGAGGTCTGGAAGACCTCGTTGTAGCGCTGGCCGCCGAAGAACGGGTCGGGCTTGCCGAGCGGGGTCCGCGGAAGGTCGATCTTCGCCGCAGGCCAGCCGTACCCGGCCTCGATCAGCAGCTTCATGCTGTCCGGGTCCGTGTTCAGCCAGTGCGCGAACCTCAGTGCCTCGACCGGGTGCTGGGAGCCCTGGAGGACCGCGGTGGAGGAGCCGCCCCAGTTCGAGGAGGCGTGCGCGCCCGCCTCCCACTGCGGCAGCTCGGCCACCGCCCACTTGCCCTTGGTGCGCGGGGCGTTGCCGCGGATCAGCGCGTCGTACCACTGCGCGCCCGGCCAGGTCGCCAGCTGCCCGGTCTGGAGCCCCTTGTAGAAGGCGCTCTGCGCGTCCTGCGTCTCCAGCAGGACCCGGTCCCGGATCAGGCCGTCCCAGTAGTCGGCGACCTCGAGGGACTCCGGTGACGTCAGGTCGACGATCCAGGTGTCGCCCTCGGTGCGCACCCAGTGGGCCCCGCGCTGCCAGGGGAAGGAGGCCCACCACTGGGCGTTGGACGGCGGGAAGGCCGTCATGTACGAGCCGTGCTTCTTGGCCTTCTTCGCGACGGTGCGGTACTCGTCCCAGGTCCGGGGGACCTCGACGCCCCACTTCTCCAGGAGGTCCTTGCGGTAGAACAGGCCCATGGGGCCGGAGGCCTGCGGGATCGCGTACGTCCGGCCCGCGAACACGCCCTGCTTCCACTGCCAGTCGACGTAGTGGTCCTTGAGCTTGTCCGCGCCGAATTCGCTCAGGTTGGTCAGGCCGCCCTCGAGCATGAACTCGGGCAGCGCGTAGTACTCGACCTGGGCGAGGTCGGGCGGGTTGCCGGCCTTCAGGGAGGCGTGCATCTTCTGGTAGCCGCCGGAGGTGTTGGCGGGCACCATCTGTGCGACGACCTGGATGTCGGGGTTGCGCTTGTTCCACAGCGCCACGGCCTTTTGCAGCGGCACCCAGGTCCAGATCCTGAGGGTGACCTTCTGGCCCGGCTTGCGGCCGTGGTCCTTCGACATGCGGGCGGCGCCGGCGGATTCACCGCAGGCCGCGAGGGCGGGGGTCGCGGCGGTGGCGGCGGCCCAGGTGAGGACGTTTCGCCGGGTGGGGGTTGGGGGCATCTGACCTCCTTGTCAGAGTGCGGTTGCGGCCGCACGGCGTTGCGGTCGCGGGGCTCTGCCCCGGACCCCGCTGCTCAATCGCCGCAGGGGCTTGAATTGCTCAACCGGCGCTGGGGCCCGATTGGGATGAGGCGCCGGGGCCTGATTGGGATGAGGTGTGGAGCACGGCGACGCCGTAGGCGGGCAGGGACACGCGGGAGACGGGGTCCGGCTCGGCGGTGAGTCGGTTTCGCATCGGCTCCGGCAGCTCGACGGTCACGGCGTCCGTGCCGTGGTTCAGCAGGAACAGGAAGCGGGCGTCCGTTCCCTCGCGGACGGTTGCCTGGACGTGCGCGGGCAGGTTCGGCAGGACGGGGGCCACTCCCGCTTCCCCGCGCACCCGGTCCAACAGGGCCCGCAGCAGGGCCGGTTCGAGGCGGGTGCCCACGTACGAGGCCGTGCCCTCGCCGTACGTGTGGCGGGTGACCGCCGGGCGGTCCGAGAGTTCGCCGTCCTCGAAGCGGGCGACGGCTTCGGCGCCCTCCAGGTCGATGGCCTCGGACCAGAGATCGGCCCGGCCGGTCAACTCGCCTCGTACGCGCAGGTGTTGACCCTCGTCGAGCGGCCAGAACTCCTCCGTGCGAATGCCCAGCAGGCGCCGCAGGTGGGCCGGGTAGCCGCCGAGTTCGACCCGGTCGCAGTCGTCGACGATGCCGGAGAAGAAGGACACGACGAGGTGCCCGCCGCCCTCGACGTGGGCCGCGAGCCGCTCGGCGTTCTCCTTGCTGAGCAGATACAGGTTCGGCACGACGACGAGCTTGTACGAGGACAGGTCGCGGTCCGGCGGGACGATGTCGCACGGCACGCCCGCGTCGAACAGGGCACGGTGGTGCGCGAGGTTGATGTCGGTCTGGTTCAGGGCCGTGGAGGGGTGCGAGTCGAGCTCCAGGGCCCACCAGCTGTTCCAGTCGGTGAGGAGCGCGGCGTCGGCGGTCGAGCGGGTGCCCGCGATCTCCGGGACGGACGCCAACTCCCGCCCGAGGTCCGACACTTCGCGGAAGACACGGGTGTCGGTCCCGGCGTGCGGCACCATCGCCGAGTGGTACTTCTCGGCGCCGCCGCGCGACTGGCGCCACTGGAAGTACAGGACCGCGTCGGCGCCCTGCGCGACGGCCTGCCAGCTCCACAGCCGCATCCGGCCGGGCTGCTTCGGGCTGTTGCGGGGACGCCAGTTGACCGCGCTGGGGGCCTGCTCCAGGAGCAGCCAGGGCTGTCCGCCGCGGGCCGAGCGCATCAGGTCGAAGTTGTACGCGGCGGTGAGGTGCGGGTCCGCCTCGTACGGGTCCTGGTAGTGGTCGAGCGCCATCACGTCCATGTGCTCCGACCAGGCGAACGCGTCGACCGGCTTGTGGTTCGGCATCAGGTTCGTGGTGATCGGCACGCCGGGTGTGACGCGGCGCAGGACCGCCTCCTCGGCGAGGTAGCACTGGCGCAGCGCGTCGTCGCTGAAGCGCCAGTAGTCCAGCTGCTGCGCGGGGTTGGCGAAGGTCGGGGCGAGGCGCGGCGGCAGGACCTCGGTGAAGTCGTCGTAGCGCTGCGACCAGAAGGCCGTGGACCAGGCCTCGTTGAGCGCGTCCACGGATCCGTACCGCGCGCGCAGCCAGCGGCGGAAGTCGGCGGCCGACACCTCGCAGTAGCACTGGCGGGTGTGGCAGCCGTACTCGTTGCCGATGTGCCAGGTGTCCAGGGCCGGGTGGCCGGCGTAGCGGGTCGCGAGGCGCTCGACGAGGTGGGTGGCGTGCTCCCGGTAGACGGGGCTGGAGGGGCAGTAGTGCTGGCGGCCGCCGGGCCACTTGCGCCGGCCGTCCTCGGTCTCCGGGAGGACCTCCGGATGCAGGTGCGAGAGCCACGGCGGCGGGGACGCGGTCATGGTGGCCAGACAGACCCGGATGCCCGCGTCGGCGAGGTCGTCCATGACGCGGTCGAACCAGCCGAAGTCGTACTCGCCCGGCCGGGGTTCGACCTTGGCCCAGGAGAAGATCCCGGCCGTGACCATGGTGACCCCGGCCTCCTTCATCAGCCGGGTGTCCTCGGACCTGACCTCCTCGGGCCACTGCTCGGGGTTGTAGTCGGCGCCGAAGTGGAGCATCGCACCTCACTCGATCCGTGGGATTCGCTGGTCGTGCCCGGTCTGTTCAATCCATTAATTAGGAATTAACGTGGCGGAATATAGGAGCGTGGACGGAGGGGGTCAACCCCCTGAACAGGCGAACAATTGACGACCATGTTCACGGGTCACCGGAACCAGGAGGCAGCCCATGCAAGCCCCGCGCGCCACCGACCGCTTCGCCGGACGCACCGCCGTCGTGACCGGAGCCGCCGCGGGCATCGGCGCCGCCACCGCGCGCCGGCTCGCCGCGGAGGGCGCGGCCGTCGTGCTCGCCGACATCGACGAGCGGCGCGGGGTTGAGGTGGCCGAGGAGATCGGCCGGGACGGCGGCCGCGCCGCGTTCGTGCCCGCCGACGTCGCCCGCGAGGACTCCTGGCAGGAGGTGCTGACCGCCGCGCACGCTTTCGGTCCTGTCGGGGTCCTGGTCAGCAACGCCGTGAAGATCGAGGTCGCCCCCGCGCACGAGACCTCGCCCGAGTCCTGGAACCGCCAGCTGTCCATCGGGCTCACCGCCGCGTTCCTCGGCGTACGGACCTGCCTGGACGACCTGCGCGCTCAGGACGGAGCGGTCGTCCTGGTCTCGTCCGTGCACGCCCGGCACGGCATTCCGGGCCATCCGGCGTACGCGGCGGCCAAGGGCGGACTGCTCTCGCTGAGCAGCCAACTCGCCGTGGAGTACGGGCCGTCGGTGCGGGTCAACACGGTGTTGCCCGGCCCGATCCTGACCGGGGTGTGGGACCGGGTGCCGCAGGACGAGCGGGAGGCGAGCGTCGCCGGGACCGCGGCCCGCCGCTTCGGCAGCCCCGACGAGGTGGCGTCCGCGATCGCCTTCCTCGCCTCGCCCGAGGCCTCCTACGTGACCGGGACGAGCCTCGTGGTCGACGGCGGATGGAGCGTGCTGAAGTCATCGGCGTGAACACGGGGTGAACTCCCGCCGCCCCGGAGATACTTGGCGGGCCGAGACTTCGAGAGAACAGCAGGTAGGACATGGCGGGGTACGCGCGCCGCGGAGTGCACGGGCAGACCGTGGAGACCATCGCGCACCGGGTGCTGAGCGGCCGGATAGGGGAGGGCGACACCCTCGACCTCGGCGCGCTCCAGGGCGAACTCGGCGTCAGCCTCACCGTGTTGCGCGAGTCCCTGAAGGTGCTCGCCGCGAAGGGCATGGTCGACGCCCGGCAGAAGCGCGGCACCTTCGTGCGGCCCCGCGCCGACTGGCACCTGCTCGACGCGGACGTGCTGCGCTGGCAGTTCGAGTCGGTGGACGGCGGGCTCGCGGCGGGCGCGGGCAATCCGCTGCTCGGCGACCTGGACGAGGTGCGCGGCATCGTCGAGCCGGCCGCGGTGCGGCTCGCCGCGCGCCGCCGCACGGACGACGACCTGGCCGCGCTCGACGCGGCGCTGGCGGCGATGGGCGAGGAGGCAGAGGACGGCGCGGCCCACGCGGTCGAGGCGGACCTCGCCTTCCACGGCGCGCTGCTGCGGGCCTCCCACAACGAACTGCTCGAACGCATGGACCTGGTGATCGCCGCGGGCCTCGCCCACCGCGACCGCCTCGTGCATGCGTCGGGGCGCCACCCCAAGGATCCGGTGCCCAGTCACCGGGCGGTCCTGGACGCGGTGCGTGCCCAGGACCCGGATGCGGCGGAGTCCTCCATGCGGACGCTGCTGGCGCAGGCCGCGCGGGACCTTGAGTGGCTGCGGGGGCGGCGTTGACGTCGCGGGGCTCTGCCCCGGACCCCGCTGCTCAATCGCCGCAGGGGCTCTATGCAGTCGTACCGATCAGCCCGCTCAGCTCGGAGAGTTCCGACTCCGTGAGGTCGACGAGCGGAGGCCGCACCGGACCCGCAGGGTTGCCCGTCGCCGTCATGCCCGCCTTGACGATGCTGACCGCGTATCCCGCCTTGCGGTTGCGCAGCTCCGTGTACGGGAGCACGAAGTCGCGCAGGTGCTTGAGGACGGTGGCGTGGTCCCGGCCGCGGACGGCGGCGTAGAAGTCGAGCGCGAACTCCGGCAGGAAGTTGAAGATCGCCGACGAGTAGGTGGTGACGCCGAGTTCGAGGTAGGGGAGGGCGTACATCTCCGCCGTCGGCAGGCCGCCGACGTACGTGAAGCGGTCGCCGAGCTTCGTGCGGATGCGGGTCATGGCGTCGATGTCGCCGACGCCGTCCTTGTAGCCGATCAGGTTCGGGCAGGACTCGGCGACGCGGGCCAGGGTGTCCGCGCTGTACTTGGCGTTGGCCCGGCCGTAGGCGATGACACCGAGGTCCGTGGCCTTGCAGACCGCCTCGACGTGCTCGGCGAGACCGTCCTGCGAGGCCTCCGTGAGGTAGGGCGGGAAGAGCAACAGACCGTCGGCGCCCGCCCGTTCGGCAGCCCGCGCGTACTCGATGGCGGTGCGCGTGCCGTAACCGGCCGGGGCGAGGATCGGGGTGCCCTCGGGCGCCGCCTGCACGGCCGCCGTCACCACTCGGTCCGTCTCGGCGGCGGTCAGCGAGAAGAACTCGCCGGTGCCGCCCGCGGCGAAGAGCCCACCGACCTCGTACGCCGACAGGCGCTCGATGTTGGCGCGGTAGGCGGCCTCGTCGAAGGCGAGGTCGTCGGCCGTGAAGTGGGTGACGGGGAAGGAGAGCAGGCCCGAGCCGATGCGCTGGCCGAGCTCCGACGGGGTGAACGAGGACATGGGTGGTCTGCTCCTGCGGGTCGCGAGGTCGGTGAAGAGCGGGTGTGAGTACGACATTACGAGGCGTCAGTCATGCGCGTCCAACACCGTTTTCGCATCCAGTGATACCCGGTGGGTATGGCGGGGCGGCCTGGACATGGCTCTGGCGCGGGCCCCGCGCTGTCCGTCAGCGGGGTCCGCGCCAGAGAGCGGGGAAGGGGCGGGTTACGGGCGCGCGCCCACCTCGTGCGTCGCGACCGTCCAGGCGCGGGCCTGCTCGCTCAGGGTGATGCCGAGGCCCGGCCGGGAGGAGACGTGCATGCGGCCGTCGCGGGTCTCCAGGCGCTCGTTGAACAGCGGTTCCAGCCAGTCGAAGTGCTCGACCCACGGCTCGATCGGGTAGGCGGCGGCGAGGTGGAGGTGGATCTCCATCGCGAAGTGCGGGGCCAGTTGCAGGTTGTGGTGCTCGGCGAGGCCGGCCAGCTTGAGGAACTGGGTGATGCCGCCGATGCGCGGGGCGTCGGGCTGGATGATGTCGCAGGCGTTCGCCTTGATCAGCTCGACGTGCTCGGCGACCGAGGCGAGCATCTCGCCGGTGGCGACGGGGGTGTCGAGCGAGGCGGCGAGCGCGGCGTGGCCCTGCGCGTCGTAGGCGTCGAGCGGCTCCTCGATCCAGACGAGGCCGAACTCCTCCATGGCCCGGCCCATGCGCTGGGCGGTCGGCCGGTCCCACTGCTGGTTGGCGTCGACCATCAACGGCACGTCGTCGCCGATGTGTTCGCGTACGGCGGTGAGGCGGGCGAGGTCGGCCTTGCGGTCCGGGTTGCCGACCTTGATCTTGATGCCGCCGATGCCGCTGGCCAGGGAGGCGGTGGCGTTCTCGAGGACCTGCTCGGTGGGCGTGTGCAGGAAGCCGCCGGAGGTGTTGTACGTCTGCACCGAGTCGCGGTGGGCGCCGAGCAGCTTCGCGAGCGGAAGGCCTGCCCGCTTGGCCTTGAGGTCCCACAGGGCGATGTCGATCGCGGCGATGGCCTGCGTGGCGACGCCGCTGCGGCCGACGGAGGCGCCGGCCCACACCAGCTTCGTCCACAGCCGGCCGATGTCGCTGGGGTCCTCGCCGATCAGGTTGTCGGCGATCTCCTTGGCGTGCGCGAACTGGGCGGGGCCGCCGGCGCGCTTGGAGTAGCCGAAGCCGATGCCGGAGTGGCCCCCAGCGGTCTCGATCTCCGCGAACAGGAAGACGACCTCGGTCATCGGCTTCTGCCGGCCGGTGAGCACCTTGGCGTCGCTGATCGGCGTCGCGAGGGGCAGCGTGACGGAGGAGAGCTTGATCCAGGCGATGGTGTCGAGGGTCGCCCCGCCCTGGCGGGAGGCGGCTGAACTGGCTGCGGACATGCTGGTCACCACTGCGAATCCCTGGGGGTGTGAGCCGTTGGTTCCTGTTGACGCTAAGGTCGGCGATTAATCCACGTCAAACATAGTTTTTGGATGATTCAATACCTGGAGGGCATCGTTGTTCACGCTTGCGCAGCTGGCGAGCTTCGTGGCCGTCGCGGAGGAACTGCACTTCACGCGGGCCGCCGAGCGGCTGCGGATGACACAGCCCCCGCTCAGCCGGCAGATCCAGCTCCTGGAGCACGAGCTGGACGTCCAGTTGCTGGATCGGACGAACCGCACCGTCCGTCTCACGCCCGCGGGGCGCGCCTTCCTCAACGAGGCGCGCACGATCCTGCGGCAGGCCGAGGCGGCCACGCTCGCCGCGCGGCAGGTGTCGACGGGTGAGGCGGGCGCGATCGCCGTCGGCTTCACCGCCGCGAGTGCGTACTCCGCGCTCGGTCCGCTGCTCGATGTCGCCCGGACCTCGATGCCCGGTACGGAGATCGTGCTGCGGGAGAAGGTGACGCGCGACCAGTTGGAGGCCCTCACCGAGGGATCTCTCGACCTCGGCATGATCCGGCCCTCCAGCACCGGGCCCGACCTGGAGACCCGGTCGACCACGCGCGAGGGGCTGCTCGCCGCGGTGCCGAGCGGGCATCCGCTCGCCGAGGGCGAAGGGCCGTTGCCGATGGGCGAGTTCGACGGGCAGGACGTGTTGATGTACTCGCCGATCGAGGCCCGCTACTTCCACGAACTGCTGGTCAGCATCTTCCGTGAGGCGCGGGTGCGGCCGCGGTTCACGCAGTACCTCAGCCAGGTGCACAGTCTGCTGGCCATGGTGCATGCGGGGTGGGGGATCGCGTTCGTTCCGGAGTCGGCCGCGCAGATGCGGTTTCCCGGGATCGCGTTCCGTCCGCTGGAGCTGTCCGATGCGGCGCCGGTGGAGTTGCATCTGGTGTGGCGGAAGGCGAATGACAATCCGGCCTTGCATGCGCTTCTGCGGTTGCTGTGACCGGACGTGTTACGGCCGACCGTCCTCCGCCCTCGGGCTCCGCCCCGGACCCCGCTGCTCAATCGCCGCAGGGGCTTGATGTGGCGGCACTGGCCGATGCCGTCTCGCCTTGGGCAATCTGCCGCCGGGAAAGTGTGGCCCAGGCTCGGGGTCACTAGGGTCGGGCGGGTACACCTCGACGTAGCAGGAGGAATCGTGTCCAAGCCGCCGCTGTCCGCTGAAGCCGTTGGCATGCTGGAGCGGGCCAATCCGGCCACCGTTGCCACCCTCCGGTCGGACGGGTCGCCCGTGTCCGCCGCCACCTGGTACCTCTGGGAGGACGGGCGCGTGCTGCTCAACATGGACGAGGGGCGGGTCCGCCTCGGGCATCTGCGGCGCGACCCGCGGCTCACGCTCACCGTCCTCGACAAGGACAGCTGGTACACCCACATCACCCTCATCGGCCGGGTCGTCGAGATCCGCGAGGACAAGGGCCTCGCCGACATCGACCGGATCTCGACCCACTACGCGGGCGGCCCCTACCCGGAGCGCGAGCGCGCCCGGTTCACGGCGGTCATGGAGATCGAGCGCTGGCACGGCTGGGGCGAGTTCCGCGACAGTGATCAGGCCACCGTGTAACGCCGGTCCGGCCGGAGGCTACGGCACCCGCGCCGTCCACTCGTCCGTGCCGAACTTGGTGCGGACGAGGTCCTGGGCGCGGGTCAGTTCCTCGTCGGTGACCTTGCCGTCCGTGAGGCCGTAGCGGTTCCGGAACGAGTCGATCATGCGGGTGATGACCTCCTCGCGGGGCAGGCCGGTCTGGCGGCGCAAGGGGTCGACCCGCTTCTTCGCGCTCTTCGTGCCCTTGTCGGACAGCTTCTCCTTGCCGATGCGCAGGACGTCGACCATCTTGTCGGCGTCGATGTCGTACGACATCGTCACGTGGTGCAGCACCGCGCCCTGCCCGGCGGCGACCCGCTTCTGCGCGGCGCCCGCGACCTTGCCGACGTCCGTGGCGATGTCGTTCAGCGGCTGGTACCAGGCCTTGATGCCCATGTCGGCGAGGGCGCCGAGCACCCAGTCGTCGAGGTAGGCGTAGGAGTCCTGGAAGGAGAGGCCGGAGACCAGGGACTCGGGCACCGCGAGCGAGTACGTGATCGTGGACTTGGGCTCGGCGAACATCGCGCCGCCGCCCGAGATCCGGCGAACGACGGTGACACCGTGCCGAGCCACGCCCTCCGGGTCGACCTCGTTGCGCAGTGACTGGAAGCTGCCGATGATCACCGCGGGCCGGTCCCACTCCCACACGCGCAGCGTCGGCGGGCGCTTGCCGAGCGCGACCTGCTCCACCATCACCTCGTCGAGCGCCATGTGCAGGACGGGGGACTGGGGCGCGTCGTGGACGAGCTGCCAGTCGTAGTCCCGCCAGTCCGTGGCCTGGGCCAGCGCGCGGCGCACCGCCGTGGCGACACCCTCCGTCGTCAGGCCGAGCATGGTCGTGCCGGGCGGCAGCGCCGCGTCGATCCGGGCGGCGAGGGCGGCGGTGTCGGCGTCGGCCGGGGCGCCTTCGAGCGCGGCGTTGATCGCGAGGAGCGCGTCGTCCGGTTCGAGGAAGAAGTCGCCCGCGACGCGGACGTCCCGCAGCACCCCGCCCACCTCGTTGACGTCGACGACGACGAGCTTGCCGCCGGGGATCTTGTACTCGCCGTGCACGGTGTGCCGCCTTCCACCAGGTTGTCCGTCCTCGCGGACAACGCTATCCGGAGTCCGGACATTCCGGGTTCCATGGGCGCCCCGCGGCCGCCGCCCTTCTCTATTGACACTTCGTCAGATCTCCCGCATCGTCGCCCCGCATCCCCACCGGACCGACTACCGGAGGAGCGCGCCATGGACCTCGACGTGCTGTACGAGATCGACGTACCGAAGCCCTGGCAGGGCTCCCATCCGCACGGCCAGCGCGCCGCCGAGCAGCGCGCCTACCGGGAGGCCGTCGAGCAGATCCGGCTCGCGGACCGGATGGGCTTTCGCACGGTGTGGGCGGTGGAGCACCACTTCAGGGAGGGCCGTTCGCACTGTCCGGCGCCCGAGGTGCTGCTCGGCCATCTGGCGGCGCTGACCGAGCGGATCCGCCTCGGCTTCGGGGTCACCCTCACCCCGTTCGGCTTCACGCCGCCGCCCCGGCTCGCCGAGAAGGTGGCCGCCGTGGATGTGCTGTCGGACGGGCGCGTCGAGTGGGGGACGGGCCGCTCCACGCCCATGGAGCAGACCGCGTTCGGTGTCGACCGGGAGCGGTCGCGGGACGACTGGCGCGAGGCCATCGAGATCGTCACCGGCATGTGGCGCGAGGAGTACTTCCAGTACGAGTCCGAGCGGTACAGCTTCCCGCGCCGCATGGTCACCCCGAAGCCCGTGCAGGATCCGCACCCGCCGTGCTGGATGGCGGCCACATCGGCCGGTTCCGCGGAGGTGGCGGGGGCGGCCGGGCTCGGTCTGCTGTCCTTCTCGATCATGCAGCCGCTGGAGGCGATGGGCCGGCAGGTCGCCGCGTACCGGGCGGCGGCCCGCGCCCCGAGCCCGATCACGGACGTCACCACGGACAAGGTCGCCGCCTACACCCTCGTGCACGCCGCCGACCGCCCCTCGCGGCGCGTCTGGGACTCGGTCGCCTGGTGGTACCGCAACCTCGCCCAGTTCACCCTCGACTGGGAGCTGCCGCACCTCTCCGCCAAGGAGCGCGACGAGGCCTTCCCGCTCCTCGGCCCGATCATCGAGGGGAACGTCCCGGTCACCGACTTCGACGCGGGCGACATGATCCTCATCGGCGACGCGGAGACCATCGTCCGCAAGGCCAAGCGGTACGCGGACCTCGGTATCGACCAGCTCATCTGCTACGTCCAGTGGGGATACCTGGAGCACCGGGAGATCCTGCGCACGATCGAGATCCTCGGCAAGGAAGTCATCCCCGAACTGGCGGCGTACAAGCCGAAGCCGGCCGCGCCGTGACGTCTCCCGCGGGTGAGCCGCTCGACGACGCCCCCGTCCCCGACTACGCCGCCCTGCACCGCGTCGACGGCCGTGCCTTCGTCCTGCTCGGCGCGGGCAACGGCATCGGCCGGCAGACCGCCCACGCGCTCACCTCGGCGGGCGCGCGCGTCCTGTGCGTGGACATCGACGATGGGCGCGCGGAGGCCGTCGCGGCGCGGACCGGCGGCGTGCCGTACGTCGCGGACGTGACGCGGCGGCAGGACGTCAAGGACCTTTTCGCTTACGCGCAAAGGGAGTTGGGCCCGGTCGGCGGTGTCGTCGACATCGTCGGCATGGCCCGCTACGAGTCCCTGGACGCGCTCGACGACGACGGGTGGCAGTGGCACTTCGACCTGGTCCTGCGGCACGCCTGGCTCGCCGTTCAGTACGGGGGAGCGGCGGTGGCCGCGGCGGGCGGCGGGCCGCTGGTGTTCGTTGCGTCGGTCTCCGGGCTCACCGCGGCCCCGCTGCACGGCGCGTACGGGGCCGCCAAGGCGGGTCTGATGTCGCTGGTGCGCACGGCCGCCGTCGAGTACGGGCCGCGCGGAGTGCGGGTCAACGCGGTGGCGCCCGGCGTCGTGTGGACGCCGCGCGTCGCGGGGCTGCTCGGCGAGGAGGGCCGCGCCGCCAACGCGGCGAACGCCCCGCTCGGCCGCGTCGCCGAACCCGCCGACATCGCCGCCGCCCTGCTCTTCCTGGCCTCGCCGCTCTCCTCGTACGTGACGGGCCAGACGCTCGTCGTGGACGGCGGCACCGGGGTCAAGTTCCCGTATCCGACGATCGGTGACACCTGAGGCGCGTGCCGCGTCGCCGCGGTGCCAACCAGGTTGTTCTGTAAGGCTCTTGACTAATCCCCACACGAAGCCACAAGAATCTGTTGGCTCGCGTTCGCTTGTGGCGAGTCATGTTGGCTTCGAGGGGATTTCCGCATGTCTGCTAGCCGTAGATCCGTCAGCCGTAGATCCGTGTTGGCCGCGAGCGCGGCCGCCCCCGTCGTGGGAGCGCTCGCCGCGCCCGCGGCCCGCGCCGCCGAGGGGCGCGCCGGGAGCGTCGGCCGCCGCACCGTCGACCTCACCGACGGCTGGCGCTTCGCGCTGGTCAGCCCGGACGGCATCACCGACCCCACCGGCGCGTACGCGGACGCCGAGCGGCCCGGCTTCGACGACACGAAGTGGCGGAAGGTCGCGATCCCGCACGACTGGTCCATCGAGCAGACGCCCACCGCCGAGCACAACACGACGAGCGGAACGGGCTTCCTGCCCGGCGGGCTCGGCTGGTACCGCAAGACGTTCACGGTGCCGAAGACGTACGAGGGCAAGCGGATCTCCGTCGAGTTCGACGGTGTCTACATGGACGCCAACGTGTACGTGAACGGTGAGCCGGTCACCCATCACCCCTATGGCTACACCGGGTTCGCCCACGACATCACCGATCTGCTCCACCTCGACGGCGCCACCCCCAACCTGCTGGCCGTCGAGGTCCGCAATCGGCTGCCCAGCAGTCGCTGGTACTCCGGCAGCGGTATCTACCGCCACGCCCGCCTCGTCGTCACCGAGCCCGTGCACGTCGAGCGCTGGGGCACCTTCGTCACCACACCCGACCTCGCGGAAACCCTGAAGAAGGGCTACGCCACCGTCGACGTGCGCACCACCGTCGTGGGCGTCTCGGACACCGTGACCGTCCTCTCCACGGTCCGCGACGCCAAGGGCCGCCGCGTGGCCCGCGCCGAGTCGACCCTCACGGGCGTCGGCAGGGACGGCGAGACCGATCACGTACAACTGCGGATCGAAAAGCCCGAGTTGTGGTCCATCGAGACCCCGGGAAACCGCTACACCCTCGTCACCGACCTGCGCGTCGACGGCCGCACCGTCGACACCTACCGCACCCGCTTCGGCCTGCGGCACGCCACTTTCGACCCCGACGAAGGCCTCTCGCTCAACGGCACGCACACGAAGATCAAGGGCGTCGACCTGCACCACGACCTCGGAGCGCTCGGCGCCGCCGTGCAACCCGACGCCGTCCGCCGCCAGTTGAGCATCATGAAGTCCATGGGTGTCAACGCGCTGCGCACCTCGCACAACCCGCCCGCGCCCGAGGTGATCGAGGCCTGCGAGGACCTCGGCCTCATCATGCTCGTCGAGGCCTTCGACTGCTGGCGCACCGGCAAGAACACCTACGACTACGGGCGCTTCTTCGACGAGCACTCCGACGCCGACATCGCCGAGATGGTGCGCGCCGCCCGCAACTCCCCGGCCGTCCTCATGTGGTCCATCGGCAACGAGATCCCCGATTCCACCCAAACCTCGGGCATCGCCATGGCGGAGCGCCTCATCGCCGACATCAAGGAACTCGACAGCACCCGCCCCATCGTCATCGGCTCCGACAAGTACCGCTCGCTGCCCGCCGCCGGATCGCCCGCCGACAAGATCGTCCAGGGGCTCGACGGCCTCGGCCTCAACTACAACACCGCGGCGTCCGTGGACGCGCTGCACGAGCGCTACCCGCACCTGTTCCTCTTCGAGTCCGAGTCCTCCTCCGAGACCTCGAGCCGCGGCACGTACCAGGAGCCCGAGCACCTCAACACCGGCGAGAACCACACCCCGGGCAAGCGCGCCACCTCCTCCTACGACAACAACCTCGCCTCCTGGACCATGAGCGGCGAGTACGGCCTGAAGAAGGACCGCGACCGGCGCTTCTTCGCCGGCGAGTTCCTGTGGTCGGGCATCGACTACATCGGCGAACCCACCCCGTACGACGTGTTCCCGGTGAAGGCGTCGTTCTTCGGCGCGGTCGACACGGCCGGCTTCCCGAAGGACATGTACCACCTCTTCCGCAGCCAGTGGACCGACGAACCGATGGTGCATCTGCTGCCCATGGACTGGACGACGCACGAGGACGGCGCCGAGGTCGAGGTGTGGGCATACGCGAACGTCGCCGAGGTCGAGCTGTACCTCAACGGACGTTCCCTTGGCGTGCGTTCCTTCGATCGGAAGAAGACCGTCGACGGCCGCCCGTACCTGGAGACCACGGAGGCCACCCACGACGACAAGACCGTCACCTCCGGCCCCTACCCCGGGAGCTACACCTCGCCGAACGGCAGCGCGGGCAAGCTGCACCTGACATGGAAGGTGCCCTTCGCGGCCGGCGAGCTGAAGGCCGTCGCGCGGCGCGGCGGCAAGGCGGTGGCCACCGACGTGCTGCGTACGGCGGGCGCCCCGCATGCCGTGCGTCTGACGGCGGACCGGAAGGCGGTCGCGGCGGACGGGCGGGCCCTCGCCTTCGTCACGGCGGAGGTCGTCGACGGGAAGGGAACCGTCGTCCCCGACGCCGCGCGGCTCCTCGAATTCGACGTCAAGGGCGGTCACCTGGCGGGCGTCGACAACGGGCAGCAGGAGTCCGCCGAGCGCTATCAGGCCAGTACCCGCACGACGTTCCACGGCCTCGCGCTCGCGATCGTGCGCGCGGGCACCGAGCCCGGCAGCCTCACCGTCACGGCGCGCGCGAAGGGCTTGCGGCAGGGCAAGGTGACACTGCGGGTCACGGGACCCGCGGGGGAGCCGGTCACCCCGGCCCGGTCCTTCGCCCCCGACCCCGGCCCGGGAGCCACCAAGTACCCGTTCGCCGACGCCAGTTACTCGGGCGCCGCCAAGACACTTCCCGCCGCGATGCTCGACGGCGACCCGGCCACCCAGTGGTCCAACGCCTTCGACAAGGCCGCCACCGCCCTGCTGCCCGCCTTCAAGGGCGCACGCCCGGCGGACTGGGTCTCGCTGACCTGGGCGGAGGAACGGCAGGTGGGCCGCGTCGAGGTCGCCTTCACGGTCGACGCCACCCACTCCCTGCCCGCCGCGATCGAGGTGGCCGTCGGCGACGGCGAGACGTACAAGGGCATCGACGATGTCGACATCGACTGGGCCGAAGGCTCCGGCGGGCCCACCGTCCTCACCTTCGACGCGGTACGCGGCCGGTCGCTGCGCCTGAGAATGCGCAGCCGCAAACCCGGGGAGGCCGAGGGCGGCATCGGTATCAGCGCGGTGGACGTGGCGCAGTCCTGACGCCGGGCGGTCACGGGCTCGCACATGATCAACGGGCCGCAAAGAACTGCGGCTTGACCGGCACACTTCGGTCGGCATGTTCTACGGTTTCCGGAAGACGTTCGGAGAATTATCGGATCCGGATCCGGACGGACATGTCGACGGAGGTGGGGAACGTGGCCGGGGAAGGCACTCAGCGCAAGGCAGCCACGCGGAGCCCTGAGGGGCCGGCCAAGGTGACGATCACCGAGATCGCGCGGGAGGCGGGGGTGTCCGTGCCGACGGTCTCGCGGGTCGTCAACGGGCGCTCCGACGTCTCGCCCGGCACCCGGGCCCGCGTCGAGGACCTGCTGCACCGCCACGGATACCAGCGGCGGGCGCCCGCGCCCGGGGACCGGGCGGCCCTGCTCGACCTGGTCTTCAACGACCTGGACAGTCCGTGGGCCGTGGAGATCATCCGCGGCGTGGAGGAGGTCGCGCACGAGTCGGGCGTGGGGACGGTCGTCTCCGCCATCCACGACCGGGCGGGCGCCGCGCGGGAGTGGATGACCAATCTGCGGGCCCGCGCCTCGGACGGCGTGATCCTGGTGACGTCGGTGCTCGACTCCGGTCTGCGGGACGAACTGCAACGCCTGGGCGTTCCGTTGGTGGTGATCGACCCGGCGGGCTCGCCCGTGACGGACGCGCCGACCATCGGCGCCACCAACTGGGCGGGCGGGATGGCGGCCACCGAGCATCTGCTCGCGCTCGGGCACCGGCGCATCGGCTTCATCGAGGGGCCCCCGCGCCTGCTGTGCTCACGGGCCAGGCTCGACGGGTACCGGGCCGCGCTGGACGTCGCGGGCGTCCCCATCGAGAGCGAACTGATGGTGTCCGGCGACTTCTACCACGCATCCGGTTTCGCCGGCTGCAACCGGCTGCTCGACCTCGACGAACCGCCCACCGCGATCTTCGCGTCCAGCGACCAGATGGCGCTCGGCGCGATCGAGGCGCTGCGGCGGCGCGGCCTGCGGGTGCCCGAGGATCTGAGCGTCGTCGGGTTCGACGACCTTCCGGAAGTGCGCTGGTCGGCGCCTCCGCTCACCACGGTGCGCCAACCGCTCTCGGACATGGGCAAGTTGGCGGCGCGTACCGCTCTCGACCTGGCCCGTTCCGTGGAACCCGCGGCTCCGCGCGTCGACCTGGCGACGGAGCTCGTGATCAGGGCCAGTACGGCGGCGCCGCGGAACGCGTAACTCCGCCGCAGCCGCCACAGGGGCGTCAACAGCCTTTTTTGTTAAGGCCGTTGACGCCCCTGTTGTATGCCCGTAACTTCCCTGGCCATCTACCGATAGTTTTCGGATTCCTTCCGGAAGGTGCGCCATGCCAGTGTTCGACCGAGCCGCTGTGTCCCCGTCCGCCGTCGCCGCGGCCCTGTCCCGCCGGCGGTTCCTGGGGACCGCCTCCGCCGTGGGCCTCGGGGCCGCCGGCCTCTCCGCCTGTTCGGACTCCGAATCCGGTGCCACCGACGGCAAGGGCCGCACGGTCGTCGAGTGGTGGAACATCCAGACCACGGAGCCGTCGAAGACCGTCTGGCCCGAGCGGGCCAAGGCCTTCGAGGCCGAGCACCCCGACGTGCACATCAAGCTCGTCACGCTGGAGAACGACGCGTACAAGTCGAAGCTGACCGCGCTGACCAGCTCGGGGAAGCTGCCGGACATCTACCACACGTGGGGCGGCGGGGTCCTCAAGCAGCAGATCGACGCCGGTCTCGTCGAGGACCTCACCGAGGCCATCAAGCCGATGTCCAACCAGTTCGTGGGCGTGGCCCCCGACCCCTACAAGGTCGACGGCAAGATGTACGCGATGCCCATCGAGATCGGCGGCGTCGGCTTCTGGTACAACAAGGCGCACTTCAAGAAGGCCGGCGTCACGAGCCCGCCCGCCACCTGGAGCGACTACCTCGACGCCGTCGAGAAGCTGAAGAGCGCCGGGATCACCCCCATCGCCCTCGCGGGCAAGGAGAAGTGGCCCGGCATGTACTACTGGGCCTACCTGGCGATGCGCATCGCCGGCGTCGACGGCATGCAGAAGGCCGCCGACGCCAAGGACTTCACCGGCGAGGACTTCGTCAAGGCCGGGGAGCGCCTCAAGGAACTCGTCGACCTGAAGCCGTTCCAGAAGGGCTTCCTCGGCGCCGCGTACTCCACACCCAACGGCGAGGCCGCCACCATGGGCAACGGCAAGGCCGCGATGGAGCTGATGGGCCAGTGGGCACCTCCCACACAGGCGGATGCGGGCAAGGGCATCGGCAAGGACCTCGGCTTCTTCACGTTCCCGACGGTCGCAGGCGGCAAGGGCGACGGATACGACATCTTCGGCGGAGGCGGCGGCTACGCCGTGCGCAAGGGCGCCCCCAAGGCGGCCGTCGACTTCCTGAAGTTCTTCATGTCGCCCGCGTCCGACAAGATCCTGGTGCAGAAGGCCGACCTGATGCCGGCCGTCAAGGACGCCATCGGCTCCCTCACCGACCCCAACCTCAAGCTCGTCTCCGCCGCCCTGGACAAGGCGACCGGATTCCAGCTCTACCTCGACCAGGCCTACCCGCCCGCCCTCGGTCAGGAGATCAACGACTCGGTCGCCGCCCTCATCGCCGGCCGCAAGTCGCCCGAGCAGGTCGTCCGTTCCATCACCCAGGTCGCCAAGAGCCAGTAAGCAGCCATGACTTCGACCCAGATCAACGACGCGCGGCCCGCTCCCGTCAAGGAGCAGGCCGCCCCGGCACCGCACCGGCGCCCGCTGGCGCGCCGGGTACGGGACTGGCTCACCGCCTTCTCGTTCACGGTGCCCGCCCTCGTCCTGTTCGCCCTGTTCGTGCTCACGCCGATCCTCTACGCCCTGTACGTCAGCTTCTTCAACTGGGGCGGATTCGGGGCGCCTTCGGACTTCGCCGGTGCCGACAACTACACCCGACTCCTCGACGACCCGGTCTTCCTCGGCGACCTGTGGCGCGGACTGCTCCTTGTGGTGTTCTCCGTCGGGCTCCAGCTCCCGTTCGCGCTCGCCATGGCCGTCCTGCTCAACCAGAAGCTGCGCGGCCGGGCCGTCTACCGGATGCTGTTCTTCGCCCCGTACGTCCTGTCCGAGGTCATCACCGGCGTCCTGTTCTCCATGATCTTCTCGCCGGACGACGGGCTCGCCGACAAGCTGCTCGGCTCCATCGGCCTCGACGGCCTCGGCGGCCTCTGGTTCGCCGACCAGGACTGGGCACTGCCCACCCTGTTCCTCGTCATGATGTGGAAGTACTTCGGCTTCCACATGATGCTGTACCTGGCCGGGCTGCAAGGCATCCCCGCCGAACTCCACGAGGCCGCCCGCATCGACGGCGCGAACGCCTGGCAGCGGTTCCGCAGCGTCACCCTGCCGCTGCTCGGACCCACCGTCCGGATCAGCGTCTTCCTCTCCGTCATCGGCGCCATCCAGCTCTTCGACCTGGTCTGGGTCACCACCCAGGGCGGCCCCGACCACACCTCCGAGACGATGGCCGTCACCCTCTTCCAGTTCGGCTTCAAGCGCTACCAGATCGGCTACGCCAGCGCGATCAGCATCGCGATGTTCCTCATCAGCCTCGTCTTCGCCATCGCCTACCAGAAGTACGTGCTGCGCCGGGACACCGAAGGAGCCCTCACCACCATGCGAGGCAACCGATGAGCGCCCTCAGTCACACCGCGCGCCGCCGCCTGCGCTCCACACCGCTGTACGTCGCCGTGTGGGTCGTCGGCGTCGCCATGGTCACCCCGCTCCTGTACGCGCTGGTGTCCGGGTTCAAGTCCACCGACCAGCTGTCGGGGAACTCGTTCGGGCTTCCCTCGCCGTGGGTCGTGTCCAACTACACGGACATCCTGGCCGACGGCTCGTTCTGGCGGATGCTCGGCTCCTCCACGCTGGTCGCCGTCGGCACCACGGTCCTGACCGTCGGCGCGTCGGCGCTCGCCGCCTTCGCGCTCGCCCGATTCGCCTTCAAGGGAAGGGAGTTGATGTTCACTCTCTTCACCGTCGGCCTGATGTTCCCGTTCGCCGTGGCGATCCTGCCGCTGTTCATCCTGCTGCGCACCTTCGGGCTGCTCGACAACCCGCTCGGCGTGATCCTGCCGCAGGCCGCGTTCGGGCTGCCCATGACCATCGTCATCCTGCGCGGCTTCTTCCGGGAGATCCCCGGTGAGCTGGAGGAGGCCGCGACCCTCGACGGCTGCTCCCCCTTGGGCTTCTTCTGGCGGATCCTGCTGCCCATGGCGCGCCCCGCGCTCGGCACCGTCTCGGTCCTCGCCATCGTCACGAGCTGGAACAACTTCCTGCTCCCGCTGCTCGTGTTCACCCAGCCCACCTGGTGGACGATCCCCGTCGGCGTCCAGCAGTTCCAGGGCCAGTACGCCACCGACATCGCCCGCGTCTTCGCCTACCTCGTCCTCGCGATGGTGCCGGCGCTCGGCTTCTACGCCGTCGCCGAACGGCAGCTCATCGGCGGCATCACGATGGGCGCCACCAAGGGCTGACCACCCTGCCAACGACCGCAACGTGTCACGCACTTGAGGAGATTCATGGCTCAGCCCTGGCAGGACACCAGCCTGCCCGCCCACGTCCGGGCGGCGGACCTGCTCGCCCGGATGACCGCCGAGGAGAAGACGGCCCAGCTGTGCAGCGTGTGGCTGGGCGCCTCCGTCGGCTCCGACGCCGACGCCGCCGTGGCGCCCGGACAGCACGAGTACGCCGCCGACAGCGCGGACCTCGACGCCCTCCTGCCGTACGGCCTCGGCCACCTCACCCGGCCCTTCGGCACGGTCCCCGTGGAGCCCGCGGAGGGCGCCGCCCGCCTCGCCGACCTGCAACGCCGCATCCGCGCCGGCAACCGGTTCGGGCTGCCCGCGCTCGCCCACGAGGAGTGCCTGACCGGCTTCGTGGCCTGGCAGGCCACCGTGTTCCCGACCCCGCTCGCCTGGGGCGCCACCTTCGACCCCGCGCTGGTCACCGAGATGGCGCGGGCCATCGGCGCCTCCATGGGCGCCGTCGGCATCCACCAGGGCCTCGCCCCGGTCCTCGACGTCGTACGCGACCCGCGCTGGGGCCGCACCGAGGAGTCGATCGGCGAGGACCCGTACCTCGTCGGCACCATCGGCACGGCCTACGTGCGCGGCCTCGAGGCCGCCGGGATCGTCGCCACGCTCAAGCACTTCGCCGGCTACTCGGCCTCGCGCGGCGCCCGCAACCACGCGCCCGCCCCGCTCGGACCCCGGGAGCTCGCGGACGTGCTCCTGCCGCCGTTCGAGATGGCGCTGCGCGAGGGCGGCGCCCGCTCCGTGATGGCCGCGTACAACGACATCGACGCCCTGCCCGCCCACGCCCACACCGCCCTGCTCACCGGGCTGTTGCGCGAGGAGTGGGGATTCGGCGGCACCGTCGTCTCCGACTACTTCGGCGTCGCGTTCCTGGAGTCCGCCCACCGGGTCGCCGCGTCCGATGCGGCGGCGGGCAGGCTCGCGCTCGCGGCGGGCGTGGACGTCGAACTCCCGGCCGCCCACTGCTTCGCGACGGACGAGGCCCTCCCGGAGGGACCGCTCGACCGGGCGGCGCTGCGCGTGCTCACGCAGAAGTGCGAACTGGGGCTGCTCGACCCGGAGCGGGAGCCGGTGGACCCGGGGGAACCCGTCGACCTGAACCCGCCGCAGATGCGGGAGCTGGCGGCCAAGGTCGCGCAGGAGTCCGTGGTGCTGCTCGCCAACGACGCGGGGCTCCTGCCGCTGCCCGAACCCCGTGGCCTGCGCGTCGCACTCGTCGGCCCCCTCGCCGACGAGCAGGCGGCGATGCTCGGCTGCTACACGTTCCCGCGCCACGTCGGCGTCAACCACCCCGAACTGCCCACGGGCGTCGACATCCCGACCTTCGCGGAGGCCCTGCGCGCGGAGCTGCCGGGCGCCGAGTTCGTGGACGACCCCGGGCGCGCCGATGTGTGCGTGGCCGTGGTGGGGGACCGGTCGGGGCTCTTCGGGCGCGGCTCATCGGGTGAGGGCTGCGATGCCGAGAGCCTGGAACTCCCGTACCAGCAGGGCAAGTTGTTGGATGAGGCGCTCGCCTCCGGGGCGCCGACCGTCATCGTCGTCCTCAGTGGACGGCCCTACGCGCTCGGCCGCTGGGCGGACCGGGCGGCCGCCGTCGTGCAGGCCTTCTTCCCCGGGCAGGAGGGCGGCGCGGCCGTCGCGGGGGTGCTGTCCGGCCGCGTCGAACCGTCCGGCCGCCTCCCCGTCGGAGTGCCCCGCACCCCCGGCGGCCAGCCCGCGCCCTACCTGGTCCCGCCGCTCGGCCGGCACGGCGGCCCCAGCAATATCGACCCCACCGCGCTCTACCCGTTCGGCCACGGCCTCTCGTACACCACGTTCGCCTGGGACGCCCCGCAGTGCGAGGCACCTGAATTCGGCACCGACGGCGAGGTGTCGCTCAAGCTGACCGTGCGCAACACCGGCGAGCGGCCAGGCACCGAAGTCGTCCAGCTCTACCTCCACGACCCGGTCGGCACCGTCGCCCTCCCCGAGGCCCGGCTCGTCGGCTACGCCCGCGTCCCCCTCGACCCCGGCGCGTCGGCCGAGGTCCACGCCACGCTCCCGGCCGACCTCGCCGCGTACACCGGCGCCGACGGCCGCCGCGTCGTCGAACCGGGCGCCCTCGAACTCCGCGTCGCCGCCTCCAGCGAACACGTCCACCACACGGTGCCGCTCACCCTGACGGGGCCGGTCCGCGAGGTGGGCCACGAGCGGCGGATGCGCTGCGAACTCCGCGTCAAGTAAGAGCCCGACACACCGTGCACACCGATCAGTTGAGGAGATGCGTCATGCGTACGACCCGCATCAGATCCGCCGCCCTCGCCGCCGCCACGGCCCTGCTGCTCGGCGGCGTCGGTGGCCTCACCGCCGCCCCCGCCACCGCCGCGTCCGCCTCCGCCGCCGCGCCGGCCGCCGGTAAGAAGCCGGCCACCCTCCACGACCTCGCCCGCGCCCAGGGCCGCTACTTCGGCTCCGCCGTCGACAACCCCGAGCTCGCCGACACCCCGTACGCCGAGCTCCTCGGCAGCGAGTTCGGCCAGACCACACCCGGCAACGGCATGAAGTGGTACGCCACCGAACCCCAGCGCGGCGTCTTCGACTTCACGGCGGGCGACGAGATCGTGCGGTACGCGCAGTCGAAGGGCCTGAAGGTCCGCGGACACACGCTGCTCTGGCACAGTCAGCTCCCCGATTGGCTGAACAACGGCACCTGGAGCGCCGACGAGCTCCGCTCGATCCTCAGAAACCACATCACCAAGGTGGTCGAGCACTACCGCGGCAAGGTGTTCGCCTGGGACGTCGCCAACGAGATCATGAACGAGGACGGCACGTACCGGGAGAACATCTTCTACAAGACGCTCGGCCCCGGCTACATCGCCGATGCCCTGCGCTGGGCCCGCGCCGCCGACCCCAAGGTCAAGCTGTACCTCAACGACTACAACGTCGAGGGCACGGGCGCGAAGTCCGACGCGTACTACGCGCTGATCAAGCGGCTCAAGGCCGACCGCGTGCCCGTCGACGGCTTCGGCATGCAGGCCCACCTCGCCCTCCAGTACGGCTTCCCGAACCAGATGCGGCAGAACATCCGGCGCTTCGCGAACCTCGGCGTCGACGTCGCGATCACCGAGCTGGATATCCGCATGATGCTCCCGGCCGACCAGACCAAGCTCGCCCAACAGGCCGACTGGTACGGGCAGGTGACCGACGCCTGCCTCGCCGTGAAGCGGTGCGTCGGCATCACGCTGTGGGGCTACTCGGACCGGCACTCGTGGATCCCCGACTTCTTCGAGGGCGAGGGCGCCGCTCTGCCCTGGGACGAGAACCTGAAGCACAAGCCGGCCTACGACGCGATCCGCCAGGCCCTGACCGACTGACGCGTCAGTCCTCGGCCGCCACGCCGAGGCGCGCCTGCTCCTCCTCGACGATCCGGCGCGCGATCTCCGCGTCGGACACGTCGACGGCGTCGGGCGTCGCCTCGGCCATCGAGCTGCGCCGCGCGTACGCGTCGAACAGGCGGGACTTGTCGGCGAGTATCCGCACCAGCCGCTCGTCGACCCCGCCGGTGGCCAGCAGACGGTGCACCCGCACCGATCTGACCTGGCCCATGCGGTGCGCCCGCGCCACGGCCTGGTGTTCGAGGGTCGGCTTGATCTGCGGCTCGCACAGGATCACCACCGATGCCGCCTGGATGTTGAGTCCGACGCCGCCGGCCTGGATCTGCGAGACGAGGACGGCGGGCCCGTCCGCGGCCGCGAACTCGTCGACCAGCAGCTGTCTGCGCGCGGGCGGCACGCTGCCGGTGAGCGGGCCGAACACCGGTCCGCCGACGGGCGGTTCGGCGGCGAGAGCGGTGCGGACCGCGCCGAGCACGTCGCGGAAGTTGGAGAACACGACGGCCTTCTGGCCCGACTCCGCCGCCTCTCTCACCAGTTCGCGCAGCCGCTCCAGCTTGGCGGACTCCGCCGGGCGCGCGTACGCCGCCCGGCGCATGGCCATGAAGTTGCCGGACGCGACGGCCTCCCGGTAGGCGGCCTCGTCCGCCGCGCTCAACTCCTCCCACTCGTCGGTGTGCTGGAGGCTGGGCAGCTCGGCCAGTACGTCGTCCTGGTTGCGCCGCAGGTAGACGGGGGCGACCGCCGCGCGGAAGGCGACGGACCCGGCGAGGCCGTCCTCCTCGTCGAGCCGATCCGCGAGCGAGGGGTCGAGCACGCGCACGAGGTTGCGGAACTCGCCGACCCGGTTCTCCATCGGGGTCCCGGTCATGAACAGGACCCGCTCGCAGTGCTCCGCCCATTCGGTGACGGCCTTCGAGCGCAGCGTCTGCGGGTTCTTCACCGCGTGCGCCTCGTCGACGACGAGCATCCCCAGCTCGCCGCCGCCGGGCGCGGGGAGGGTGCGCAGCGCGTCGTACGTGGTGACGGCGACGCCGCCGCGGCCCTTCCAGCCCGCGAAGGCCTCGGCCCGGTCCGCGCCGTGCACCGGCAGGACCCGCAGCGCGCTGCGGGCCTCGATCTCCCGCGTCCAGTTCACGAGAACGCTCGCCGGGCAGACGACCATGAAGTGGCTCTGCCCCTCGGCCGCCAGGTGGGTCAGCGCGGCGATGGCCTGGACGGTCTTGCCGAGCCCCATCTCGTCGCCGAGCAGCGCGCGGCGCCGCGCGAGTGCGAAGCGGGCGCCGAACGCCTGGTAGCCGCGCAGCGACACCCGAAGCCGCGACTCGTCGAGCGCTTGCGTCCGCACCTGTTCGGCGATGTCGGCGGGCAGGAAGCCCTCGGCGGCGTCCTTGTCGGGGGCGAGCCCGGAGATCTCGCCGAGAACGCTGTAGTACTCGGCGGAGCGCACCTCGAAGTCGACCCAGGCCGCCACGTCCGTCGCGGGACCGCGCAGCAGGTCGACCGAGGCCTGGGCGAGCAGCGCGGGGGTGCCCGCCCGCTCGGCCTCCGCGACGACGGCCCGTACCTGCTCGGCGGCGTCGAGTGCGCGGGCCTTCCTGGCGCGCCCGGCGAACAGCAGCCGCAGCCGCCCCGCCACGGGCCGCGCCTCGTCGAGCAGCGGCCCGAGCCGCCGGGCGATGCCGCTCGCGGTGTCCACGGCGTGCCGCGCGTCGGGCCCCGCCTCCACCAGCACGTGCAGCGCCCTGACCACCGCGGTCGTCCGGGGCTCCGGCTCGTCCACGTCCAGCGGCACCGCCGCCGTCTGCCGCACGCGCTCGGCGAGCCGGCCCGCGGCGGCCAGCAACTGCGTCGCGGTCTGCGGGCCCACGCCGTGGATCCGGTGGAGGCGGGCGGGCCCCGCGTCGAGGACCTGCCGCACCGTGGTCAGCCCGTCCCGCTCCACCAGGCCGACGCGGACCCGCCCGTCCGTGGCCTCCTGGAGCCGTGCCACGGGCATGGTGTCGAGGACCCGTGCCACCGATTCGTCGAGCAGTGGTGCGAGGGCGTCCCGCACGGTTTGGACGGCCCGTGCGTGGTCGTCGAGCAGGCCGCGCGCGGCCGCGTGGAGGCGTGTGCCGTCGGCGACCGCCTCCCGCTCACTGCGTCCCATCGGCCCTGCCCTCCTCCTGGCGCGTCCGGCTCCGGCCGGTTCGTGCATCTTCGCATCGGGGTGTGACAGAGGGCATGGCGTCACGCAACGGGGTCGCGCTCCCGGGCGGGCCGCTCACCGCGTCGCGTACAACTCCTCGATGTCCTGCGCGTACGCCTCCAGGACCGCCGCCCTGCGAACCTTCAGGGACGGGGTGAGCAGGCCCTGGGTGGCGCCGAACTCGTGCGGCAGGATGCGGAAGGCGCGGATCGACTCGGCACGCGAGACACGGGAGTTGGCTCGTGAGACCGCGCGCTGTATGTGGCCGTGCAGCTGCTCGTCGAGGACCGCCTCCTCGGGGGCGCTGGGGACACGGCCCTTGAGCGCCTGCCAGCTCGCCAGGGCCTCCGGGTCGAGGGTGATCAGGGCCGTCACGTAGGGGCGGTTGTCGCCGATCACGAGGCAGCCGGAGATCAGCGGATGGGCGCGCAGCTCCTCCTCGAGCGTCTGCGGGGACACGCTCTTGCCCGCGCTGGTGATGATGATGTCCTTCTTGCGGCCGGTGATCACCAGATAGCCGTCGGCGTCGAGGTGGCCGAGGTCGCCGGTGGCGAACCAACCGTCGCGCAGCGCCGCCTCGTTGGCCTTGCGGTTGTTGAGGTAGCCCGCGAAGACGACGTCGCCCGCCACCCAGATCTCGCCGTCGTCCGCGATGTACACGGCGTTGCCCGGCATCGGCTTGCCGACGGTGCCGTGCCGCACCGCGCCGAGCGGCTGCGCGGTGACCGCGGCCGTCGTCTCGGTGAGGCCGTAGCCGTTGTACACGGTGATGCCGCACCCCTGGTAGAACAGGCCCAGGTCGCGGGAGAGCGGTGAGCCGCCGGAGACCGCGTCGCGTACCTGGCCGCCGAGCACCGCCCGCACCTTCGCGTACACGAGGCGGTCGTACACCTTGTGCATGAGCCGCATGCGGGGCCCCGGCCCCGGGCCCTCGCCCGCCGCGTGCCGCTGCACCGAGGCCGCGTACCGGATCGCGGTGCGCACGGCCCGCTCGAACAGTGCGGTGTGGCCACTGTCCTGGGCGTTGACCCGTGCCTTGGCGAAGACGCGCTCGAAAATGTAGGGGACCGCGTAGAGGATCGTCGGCCGGAACGCCGCGAGGGCGGGGAGCAGCGCGCTGGGGGAGACGTCGGGCTGGTGGGCGACGTTGATCCGGCCGCGCACCGAACTGACCACCACCATCAGGCCGTAGCAGTGCGCCAGTGGCAAGAAGGCGAGCAGCGCGTGCTGTCGGCCGGGCGGCGTGAGCGCGTCGGCCCAGCCGACCAGGAGGCTGTCCGCCTCGGACGCCAGGTTCGCGTGAGTGATGACGCAGCCCTTGGGGCGGCCCGTCGTGCCGGACGTGTAGCAGATGACGGCGGTGTCGTGCGGCTGCACCGCGGCCCGCAGCCGGTGCACGTCCTCGTCGGACACCGAAGCGCCCGCCTCGACGAGCAGGCCGAGGCCGCCCGAGTCCAGCTCCCACAGGCGGGTCAGATCGGTGCGCGCGCCGTAGGCCGCGGCCACCGTCATCGCGTTGTGCTCGTTCTCGACGACGACGCCCACGGCGTCCGTGTCGTAGAGGATCCACCGCACCTGCTCGGCCGACGAGGTCGGGTAGACCGGCACGACCTCGGCGCCCAAGGTCCACAGCGCGTACGCGATCAGCGTCCACTCGTAGCGGGTGCGCGACATCACGATCACCCGGTCGCCCATGCCGACCCCGCCGGCGAGGAAGCCGCGGGCCACGGCCATCACCTCGTCACGGAACCGCGACGTGCTGACCTCCTGCACCGGGCGACCGTCCTGGAGCAGCGAGAACTGCGTGCGTTCCGGTTCCTCGAGCGCGGCGCCGAAGACCGAGTCGGCGAGACCACCCGACACCAACAGGGGTGCCAGGCGGGGCGATGCGTATTGCCGCATGTGTCTGCTCATCGCTCCCTCTGATAGGCAAACAGGGTTGACGATTCAACCTGAATGCGTCGGAACGGCAAGCTACATGCAAGGGGAACTTTTCGCCCCGGGGTTGCATAACGAATCGGCAGTCAGCGGCGGGGCTTCCGATACGCTGCTGGCTCCAATGGCATGTACATCTAGAGGAGCGATCTCCGTGAAGCGGCGCCCGACCCTGGCCGGACTGACGATGGTGCTGGTGGTCGCGCTCGCGGCCTGCGGCGGCGGAACGGAGAAGGCGGCCTCCGTGCACGGCGGCGGTGGATCCGCCGACAGCCAGTCGATCGAGCAGCACGACGACAAGGTGACCGGGGTGCGCGACGGGGTGCGCCACGTGACCCGGCGGACGACCCGCGCCACCCGGCCGCACCTGGTGAAGAAGTGCTCGACGGACAGCCGCAAGGTCCGGCACACCAAGCGCAGCAAGGGCCGCACCAAGACCTACTACACGACGAAGAAGGTCCGGGACTGCCACAAGGTGCGTCGCGGATCCGAGCGGTACACGCGGGTGTTGCGGGCCGAGCGGTGGTGCGTCCGCCTCGACGACGTCGGCGGCAGGCGCACCGCCGACGACCGCTGGTACCGCGTCAACTCCACGGTCTACGGAGAGGTGAAGGGGGAGGCGGACCGGGCGAAGGTCACCGTCCAGCCGCTGCGCGAGGGCTGTTGAGCCCGACCCGGCTCATGTGGCGGCGACCTCCGGGATGCGCTCCTTGACCAGGGCGTAGAGGACGACCGCCACGGCCATCACCCCGGCCGCGGTGAACACGCCCGCGGCCCAGCTGCCGGTCGCGTCGCGCAGCACACCGCTGACGACGGGGCTGGCCACCGCGCCGATCTCGGCGACCAGGTTGAACAGGCCGAACAGCGAACCGCGGTCCTTCTCCTCGGCCAGGTCGCCGAGCAGGCTGTGCACGATCGGCTGGAGCGCGTTGAAGAACAGGCCCGAGCAGAACAGGATCAGGCCGAGCAGCAGCAGCGAGGGGTCGCCGTTCGCGACGCTCACGCCGAACGCCACCGCGAGCACCGTGTGCACCGCCGCGCAGATCACCGCGAGCGGCTTGCGGCCCTTGCCCGCGCGCACCCGCCGGTCCGCGATCCAGCCGCCGACGGGGAAACCGATGATGCCCGCGCCCGCGTTGAACGCCGCGGTGAGGGCGGCGGCGCCCAGGCTGCTGTGCGCGGCCTCCGCGACGATCTGCACCGACCAGAACGAGAAGAACCACAGGTTCCACATCACGGCGATGAAGCCGATGTAGATCAACCAGACGTTCCGGTTGAGGAGTTGGCTGCCGCGGCCGGTGCGCACGATGCCGCGGATCACGATCGTCACCATCACGAGGAACAGCACCGCGGAGCCGATCGCGGTCAGCCAGTCCGGCCAGCTGAACTCGTCGGCGAGCAGGAACAGTCCGAGGATCGCGATGGCCGCGGGGATCGAGTAGCCGATGAGGCGCAGCGCGGGCGGGCCGATCCGCAGCGGCCTGTCGCCGCGCCCCCGGAAGAACGTCCACGTCGCCCCGGCCACCAGCAGCGACACGACGCCGAACACGTACAGCGGCATGCTCCACGCCCGGCCGCCCATACCCAGCGCGCCGCCCCAGTCGATGAGGTGCGGGGTGGCGACGATGCCGACGGTCAGGCCGATGGACAGACCGGACAGGACGACGCCGAGACCTATGGTGCGGCGGGCCGCGGGCGTGTGATTGATGACCAGGACACGGTCGTTGGAGTAGAAGACGCCCTCGCCCAGACCGGTGAGCACGCGGGCCACGACGAAGCCGATGAGCCCGCCGGTCAGGCCCGACACGAGGGTGAGCAGGCCGGCCCACAGCAGCGAGACGACGAGCATCTCGCGGTGGCCGTAGCGGTCGCCGAGCCGGCCGCCCGCGTACTGCGTGAGCATGTAACCGGTGAAGAACATCGAGCCGATGAGCCCGCCGAGCGTCGCCGGGTTCGAGGCGTCACCGATGAAGCCCGCCTTGTTCTCGATCATCCAGGCGACGACGGGCCCGGTGACCGTGCGGTCCGCGTAGCTGATCAGCCAGCCCGCGAGCAGGAAGCCCCACAAGTGGGTGTAGTGCCCCGAGAAGAGCGGGCGGCCCTTGGCCTCGGTGGCGGTGCGTGGTGGAGCGGCTGAATCCGACATGGGTTCCCCTGGGCGCTGAGCGGCAAGCGGCGAGAAAGCGCTTGCTAACCTCGCAGAGCCGTGCGCGCAGGTCAACGGGTAGGACCGGGCCGCTTCATCGATTCGCGTCCAGGACGGCCGCGAGACCCTCCCGCAGGTCCCCGACGAAGTACTCGGGAACCTCCAATGCCGCGAAATGTCCTCCGATTTCGGGTTCGCTCCATCGGACGATCCGCCGGTACCGCTGCTGCGCCCAGGGGCGCGGGCACTTCTCGACGTCGCGGGGGTACGCGGTGATGGCCGAGGGGACGTCGACCCGGAGGTCGGGGTCCAGGGAGTTGTGGCTCTCGTAGTAGATGCGGGCCGCCGAAGCGCCGGTCCGCGTCAGCCAGTACAGGGTGACGTCGTCGAGGATCCGGTCCATGGGGATCCGCTCGAACGGGCTGTCCTCGGTGTCCGTCCACTCGGCGAACTTGTCGAGGATCCAGGCGAGCAGCGCGACCGGCGAGTCGACGAGCGCGTAGCCGATGGTCTGCGGCCGCGTCGCCTGCTGCTTCGCGTACGCCGCGCGGTGCTTCCAGAAGTCGCGGGTCTCCTCGGCCCACGCGCGCTCGGTCGCGGTCAGTCCGTCCGTGGGCAGGCCGGGCGGGCCCTCCGCGAACGTGGTGTGGATGCCGAGCACGTGCTCAGGGAAACGGCCGCCGAGGACGGTGGTGATGTTGCCGCCCCAGTCGCCGCCGTGGGCCAGGAACCTGTCGTAGTCGAGCCTTCCCATCAGCTCCACCCAGGCGGCAGCGATCTTCTCGGTGCCCCACCCGGTGGTGGCGGGCCGGTCGCTGTGGCCGAAGCCCGGCAGCGAGGGGACCACGACGTGGAACGCCGGCGCGTCCGGGTCCTTCGGGTCCGCGAGCTCGTCCACGACGTCGGTGAACCGGGCGACGCTGTCCGGCCAGCCGTGGGTCATGAGCAGGGGAGTGGCGTCCGCGCGCGGGGACCGGCGGTGCAGGAAGTGGATGCCCAGACCGTCGATGGCCGTACGGAACTGGCCGATCCGGTCGAGGCGGTCCTCGAACGCCCGCCAGTCGTACTCCGTGCGCCAGTGGCGCACGACCTCGGCGAGGTCGGCGAGCGGGACGCCCTGTGCCCATCGGCCGGGGCCGGGTGCGGCGCCCTGGACCGTCTCGGCCTCCGGAAGGCGCGCCGCGGCCAGGCGTGCGCGCAGATCGTCGAGTTCGGCTTCGGTCGCGTGGGCGGTGAACGCCTGCACGTCGCTGCTCGGGCGGGGCATGAGACCTCCTGGCATCGCGGAACCGGCTAAGGCGGTTCTAGCAGCGTTCACGGTGGTGCCGCAACCGCCTAAGGTGGTTCCATGCGTGATCGGTTCCCTGAATTCCGCCTCGGCAAGGTGCTGGCGACCAGCTTCACGGCGACCCTGACAGAGCGTCAGAGTGAGCCCGTGGAGCGGATTCCCACGCCGCAGCGGCTCCTCGACTGGCTGGCGGTGTACGGCCTCGACGTGGACTCGTGCACCCTCGCCGAACTGGCTCTCGCCCGGGAGTTGAGAGAGTCGATCCATTCCGTCGCGACGGCGGCCGCGCTCCAGGAGGCGCTTCCGGCGTCCGCCGTGCGGGTCATCAACGACCGCAGCGTTCAGGGCCGGGCCGCGGCCGTCCTGACGCCCGGGGGTGAGCGGCGGTGGCGGCTCGGCCCTGAGTCCCGCGTGGAGGACGCCCTCAGCGTGATCGCCGCGGACGCGATCGGCATCGTCGCGGGAGAACGCGACGGAAAGCTGGCCCTGTGCGCGTCGCCGACCTGCCGGGCCGCATTCTTCGACGCCAGTCAGAGCCGTACGCGCCGATGGTGCGACATGAACACGTGCGGAAACCGCCAGAAGAAGGCACGCTTCCACGCGGGACGCCGGGGCGGCACGGGACCGGCGACGGGCTGAGCGACATCCGTCCCGGTGGGGCGAGTGGCACGCACTTCGGGGCGGGGCGGGCGCCAGGCCGCCGGGGCGGGTGAGTGTCAGGGTGCCTCGGGCGGGGCGAGCGTCCCCTCGCTCGGGGGTGTGAGTGTCACGTCGCCTCGGGCGGGGCGGGTGTCGCGTCGCCGCGGGGCGAGTGGGTTTCACGTCGCTCCGGGCGGGAGGGGTCTCACGTCGCCCCGGGCGGCGAGGTGTCACCTCGCCTCGGACGAGATGAGCGTCATCCCGCTTCGGGCGGGATGGGTGCCCCGTCGTTGGCCGGGTGGTTCACGCCTCTGGTCGGCGGGCCCGATCTGCGAAGTGTCACCTCGTCTGGGGGGTGGGTGTCAGGTCGCTTCGGGGCGGGTGAGCTCACGTTGCCCGGGGTGGCATGGGGGCATTTGGCTTCGGGTGGGACAGGTGTCCGGTCGTCGGCCGGGTGGTTCACGCCTCTCGGCGAATGAGTCCGATGTGTTCAGTGATCGAATGCGATGAGCGATCGGAGGGTCGGGGCGCCAGTCTTGTGGTTTCGCCAGATCGCGGCGGCCATCGCGAGGATGCGTTGGGCGACACGGACGGCGACGCCTTCGAAGGTCCGTCCACCGTGGTGTTCCGGGTCCAACTGGCCCTTGAGCGTGTCGTTCACGGACTCGATGAGCTGCCTCACGGACTTCAGCAGTCCTTCGCCCTTGCGCTTCTTCTCCCGCTTGAACGAGGGCCGCAGCAGAGTGACTCCCCGCATCGCGAGGTCGTTCTCGAATTCCTTGGAGGCGAAGCCCTTGTCGAGATCAGCAGCAGTCCCGGCCGGTCGGCGACCAGGCCGGCGTCGATGCCGAGCATGGCTTGCAGGACCTCTCGCTCGTCCGTCTTCGCGTTGGCGAGCGCCCACAGGATCGGCACGCCGGTGGGGGTGCAGACCAGGTAGAGGCGCAGGCCCCAGAAGTATCGGGAGTGGGAGGCGCAGTACCCGTATCCGGCCCAGCCGGCCATCTCCGAGCGCTTCACCGTCGGCCTCGACATACCGCACGGCAACGGAGTGGAGTCGACGATCCAGTGGTTGTCGAACCAGAAGTCCGTATCGACAGCGAGCATTCGTATCGCCTTCTTGACCAGCGGCAACGCGGCCTTGAGACGCTTGTTGTACCCGGACTGCTGCGGCAGGTACGGGGACATCGAGGCCAGGTGCTGGTTCGCGTACCGCAGCCACCGTGCCTCGGAGTGGAACCCCAGCAACGCCTGCGCGACCGCAAGGGTGACCAACTCCGCGTCACTCAACCGCGGAGGACAGCCCATCCATCGCCCTGTCTCCAGATCGTCGTCGATCTTTACGTACAGGGTGGTGAGCAGTGTGTTCAATTCATCGGGCACACACCAATCCTGAACATCTCGGTGAACTCGGGGTGAATCCACTCATATTGGCTAGCATCGGCGGCATGATGACACCCGAAGATCAAGCACTGGCGCTGCTGAGCCTGACCGACCGCACCGCAATCCGTGAACTCGTGGACAGGTACGCGAAGGTGTTCGATGACCGCTCCTTCAGCGCGATGCTGCCGACGCTGTTCGTGCCGGACGGCGAGATCGAATTGCCCCCGGGCGGCCATCACGGTCTCGAAGGCATGGACGACTTCCACGAGGACGTGATGAGGCCCTTCGGGCCCACGCAGCACCTCTTCACCAACACGCTCGTCGACATCAATGGCGACCGGGCCGCGTTCCAGGCGAACACCCACGTCACGCACACCGTCCTGCAAGCGGACGGCACAGCAGATGACAACAACCTGTTCCTTGCCGGTGGCGTGCTGGCAGGCGTCACAGTCCGTACCGCGGCTGGATGGCGGTTCCAGACGGTCACGCTTGACGTCATCTGGCGGCAGGGCGACTTCGGCCCACCTGCGCAGTAGAGCGACCGCCCCACCGCTGATTGCATCGGACTCATTCGTCTGGGTAGCAGGCCGGGCCTGCGACGTGTCACCTCGTCCCGGACGGGAGGGGCGTCGCCGCGTCGGCCGGGTGGTTCACGGCTCCGGTCGTCGGGGCCGGGCCGCGAAGTGTCGCCTCGCCCCAGGTGGGAGGGGCGTCGCCGTATTACGGCTCCAGTTGGCGGGAGCGGCCCGCGCCCACGGCCGCGAGGCCCATCGGTACGCACAGCACCGCGAGCATCACCAGCGGCACCGTCCAGCCGCCCGTCGCGTCGTGCAGCGCGCCGAGCAGGAACGGGCCCGCGGCGGCGAGCAGATAGCCGACGCTCTGCGCCATGCCGGACATCTCCGCGGCGCGCGCCGCGTCGGGGGAGCGCAGCACGATCACGGCGAGCGCCGTGCTGATCAGCAGGCCGCAGCCGAAGCCCTGCATGAGCATCCACGCGTACGCCCCGCCGAGCGGCGCCACCAGCAGACCGAGCACGGAGCCGAGGACGAGCAGCGTGCCGGTGAGGCCGAGGGCGACCTGGTGGGTGGACCGGCCGACGAGGGCCGTGAAGGCGAGCGAACCCGCGATGCCCGCGAGGCTCATCACGGACAGCATCCACCCCGCCTGCGTGCCGTCCATGCCCTGGCTGGTGAGCATCGCCGGGATCCACGCGGCACACGCGTAGTACTGGAGCGACTGGAGGCCCATCAGGAGCGTGATCTTCCACGCGAGCGGGGAACGGCGCAGTGGCGTACGGGAATCGGTGGCGCCGGGGGCCACCGCGGGCGGCGCGTCCGAGCGGCGCAGCTGGGGTATCCACAGGACGAGCGCGAGCGCGGAGAGCACCGCCCACACCCCGATCGCCCCGCGCCAGCCGAGCCCGAGCGCGTCCCCGAGCGGCACGGTCACCCCCGCCGCGAGGGCGGCGCCGCAGAACAGGGCCACCGAGTACAGGCCCATCATCAGCCCCGTGCGGCGCTCGAAATTGCGCTTGATGACGCTCGGCACGAGGACGTTCGAGAGGGAGATCGCCGCGCCGATCAGGACGGTGCCCGCGAACAGCGCCGGCAGGCCGGGGGCCAGGCGGAGCGCGATGCCCGCGGTCAGCAGCGCCATCATCGCGCCGAGCGCGCGCGTCATCCCGATGCGCCGCGAGAGCTTCGCCGCGAACGGGGCGAGGAGGCCGAAACAGAGGATCGGCAGCGTGGTGAGCAGCCCCGCGAGCGAGCCGCTGAGCCCGGTGGAGCGGCGGATGGTGTCGAGCTCGGGCGAGACGGACACGACGCCGGGCCGCAGGTTCATGGCGATGAGGAGGACACCGGCGGCGAGGAGCCCACCGGTCGCCCCGGCCGCGGTGGCCGGGTTCGCGGCGGCTGTGGAGGAGGAGGCGGAGGCGGATGTGGGGGCACTTTGCGGCATGCGAGCCAACGTAACATCCCATGTTTCGGGACAGTCGCCGCGCATTACTGGGGCAGAAGCGTGCAAATAGCCATCAATCCGGACTGGCAACCTTCGCAGACATGGGATATTTTTGCCTCCGCACTTCCCATCCCGTACCCGCACCCCGCACCGCGAGAAAGGCCACACACCGTGCCCGCACCCACCCTGGTCCAGCGCACCATCGGCCGGATCGAGCGGAGCATCGAAAGCGGCGAGTGGTCCGTCGGTGACCGCATCCCGCCCGAGGGCCGCCTCGTGGAGGACCTCGGCGTGGGCCGCAACACCGTGCGGGAGGCCGTCCGCGCCCTGTGTCACACCGGCCTCCTGGAGGCGCGGCGCGGCGACGGTACGTATGTGCGCGCCGCGAGCGACCTCAACGCCGCGCTCCAACGCCGCCTGCGCCGCGCCGAGTTGAAGCACATCCTCCAGGTCCGCCTCGCCATCGAGCGGGAGGCCGCGCCCGCCGCCGCGGCGCACCGCGGCGAGGCCGACCTCGCCCGCATCCTCTCCGCCCTGCTCGCCCGGCACCGCGCCGAGGAGAGCGGGGATCTGGTGGCGTACGTCGAGAAGGACGTGGAGTTCCACCGGGCCGTCGTCGCCGCGAGCGGCAATCCGCTGATGACCGAGCTGTACGAGAGCATCGTCGAGTCGGTGCGCGACAGCATCGCCTCGCTGCGCCCGAGCTGGACGCCCGAGCTGCCCGGCGCGAGCTCCCACGACGACCTCGCCGACGCCATCGCGCGCAGCGACCCGGAGGCGGCGGCCGAGGCGGCCTGGGCACACACGCGGACCGTGGAGGCGGCGATGGAGCGGATGACGGACGATCAATAACCTTCTCTGCGCGGCCGATTGACCGCGCTTCGCCCTCTGTCGGTGCCACCGCTGCGCGCTCTACCCTGACGGAAGCCTCAACGGCCTTGAGGGGGAGTCGCATGAGCGATGACAGCGCGCGTGCCCGGGACGACGGACGTCGCCCCGACCCCCCGAGCTCCGGTGAACGCCTCGCCGACTGGGCGGACGGCCGGCTCGGGATCTATCAACTCGCCAAGTCCCAGATGCGCAAGGTCTTTCCTGACCACTGGTCCTTCATGCTCGGTGAGATCTGCCTCTACAGCTTCATCATCCTCATCCTCACCGGCGTCTTCCTGACCTTCTTTTTTGATCCCAGCACCCAGGAAGTCGTCTACAACGGCGCCTACGTGCCCCTCAAGGGCATCCGGATGACCCAGGCGTACGAGTCGACCGTGAACATCAGCTTCGAGGTGCGCGGCGGGCTGCTCATCCGGCAGATCCACCACTGGGCGGCGCTCGTCTTCGTCGCCGGTATGACGGTGCACATGATGCGCGTCTTCTTCACCGGCGCGTTCCGCAAGCCGCGCGAACTCAACTGGCTGTTCGGCTGGACCCTGTTGTTCCTCGGCATCATCACCGGCCTGACCGGCTACTCGCTCCCGGACGACCTGCTGTCCGGCACCGGCCTGAAGTTCGCGCAGGGCGCCGTGCTCGCGGTGCCGATCGTGGGCACGTACCTGGCGATGTTCCTGTTCGGCGGCGAGTTCCCCGGCGACGACTTCATCGCGCGGCTCTATCCGATCCACATCCTGCTGCTGCCGGGCATCATGCTGGGCCTGGTGGCGCTCCATCTGATCCTGGTCTTCTACCACAAGCACACCCAGTTCGCGGGCCCGGGACGCAGCGAGAAGAAGGTCATCGGAGCGCCCTTCTTCCCCATCTACGTCGCGAAGGCAGGCGGCTTCTTCTTCCTCGTCTTCGGGGTGCTCGCGGCCCTCGGCGCGGTGGCGACCATCAATCCGGTGTGGGCTTTTGGGCCCTACAGAACGGATCTCGTCACGACGGGCGCGCAGCCCGACTGGTACCTCGGCTTCTCCGAGGGGCTGATCCGTGTGATGCCCGCCTGGGAGATCAACGCCTGGGGCCACACGCTGCAACTGGGCGTGTTCATCCCCTTCACGCTGTTCCCGCTGATCCTGTCCTTCATGGCGGTGTATCCGTTCCTCGAAGCGTGGATCACGGGCGACAAGCGCGAGCACCACACGGCGGACCGCCCGCGCAACAAGCCGGTCAGGACCGCCATCGGCGTGGCCTGGCTGTCGCTGTACGGGGTGCTGCTGATCGGCGGCGGCAACGACATCGTCGCGACGAAACTGCACCTGTCCATCAACGCCATCACGTGGTTCGTGCGCATCAGCTTCTTCCTGGCGCCCGTCCTCGCGTTCATCGTCACCAAGCGGATCTGTCAGGGCTTGCAGCACCGCGACCGCGACAAGGCGCTGCACGGCCGCGAGTCCGGCACGATCAAACGGCTGCCGCACGGCGAGTACATCGAGGTCCACGAGCCGCTCACGCGCGCCGAGCTGTACACCCTCAACCAGCACGAGCAGCCCAGGGCCTACGAGTTGGGGCCGCGGTTCGACGAGAACGGGGTGGAGCGGAAGTTCACCGTCCGCCAGCGGATGCGCGCGCGGCTCGCCAAGGCGATGTTCGGCCCCGGCACCTATGTCCCGAAGGCGACGCCCGAGGAGTACCGGGCGCTGCACGCGGGGTGGCACGAGTCGGAGCGGGTGGACTGAGCGGGTGGACTGAGCGGGAGGGGCCGGCCCGTCTGTGGACCGGCCCCCTGCCGCTCAGCCGCTCAGCCGCACGGTGAACGCCTTGTCCGTCGGCAGTTTCGCCGTGCGGACGGTCGTCACGTGCGTCTTCTCGTCGTACGACCATGAACTTCCGGCCAGCGGGCGCCCGTTCACCGTCACCCGGTCCGGTGCCTCGGCGCCGTGCACGGTGAAGGTGTACGCGCGCTCACTCGCCTTGCCCGCGTAATTCCCCTTGCTCGCACCGACATCGAGGGTCGAGCCCTGCTTGTCGGTGTCGACGGTCACGCGCTGTGTGGCCGACGCGCCGTCCTTGAACTTGCGGGTCACCCCGTCGTCCTCGTAGAGGGTGTACGCGCTGTGTCCTGGCTCCGACGCGTAGACGTCATAGCCCAGCTGGCCCTTGTCGCGGTTCTTCCACGACGTGGTGCCCTTGGGCCACATCGGCACGATCGCCCCGGACTTCACGAAGAGCGGGAGTGTGTCGATCGGGGCGTGGTAGCCGTCGACGGTGGTCGGGCCCTTGTACTCCTTGCCCGTCCAGTAGTCCGTCCACGTGCCCTTCGGCAGGTAGATGCCGTCGCGGGTCTCGGAGTCCTTGTAGACCGGGGCGACGAGGAAGTCGTCGCCCGCCAGGTACTCGTACTTGGCCTCCGCACCAAGGGTCTTGGCGTCCTTCGGGTACTCCAGCCACAGCGGCCGTACGCCGCCGACGCCGGTGTCCGAGGCCTGCTTGGCGAGCGTGTAGAGGTACGGCATCAGGCGCTCGCGCAGCTGGAGGTACTTGCGGTTGATGGAGCGGTACGGTTCGCCGTCCACCCACGGCTGCTGGTTGATCTTCTCGCCGGTGGTCATGTCGCGGGCCCAGCCGTCCATCGTCATGACGGCGGGCAGGAACGTCTTGGCCTGGAGGTCGCGCGCGTACATCTTCGCGTCGTGGGAGTAGATCGAGCCGATGTCACCGGTGTTGTACGCGATGCCGGACATCGTCGCGCCCGCGTACGTCGGGATCTGCCAGCGGATGAAGTCCCAGGACAGCTTCTGGTCGCCCGACCAGAGCACCGCGCAGCGCTGCGCGCCCGCCCAGGACACCGGCATCCAGACGAAGCCGCGGGCGTCGCTGTTGTCCTCGATTCCGGCCTTCGCCTTGTCGCAGGCGTCGAGGGCCATGCCGTAGCCGTTGCCGACCCAGGCGACGTCCAGCTTGGCGACGCGCTGTCCGGCCTTGACCTGGTCGGCGAGCTTGTCGATGCCGTCCTGCGTCCACAGGCCCAGCTCGGCATTGTGGTCCTGGAGGCCCTTGGCGGTCTCCGCGAGATTCTCGTAGCCGCAGCCGCAGCCGTAGCCGTCGTTGACGAGCATCCAGCCGAGCGGCATCTGGTTCTCGACGTACTTGTCGGCGACCTTCAGCGCGTCCAGGGTGTGGCGCTCGCCCTGGTTGGCGTTGTGCAGATAGCAGTCGGCGTCGCCCGGTTCGAGGCCGTAGACCGGCGGCATGAACGGCTTGCCGACCAGGGAGGTGTAGTCGCCGATGACCCGCTTCGCGTCGCCGAGGAAGTAGTACGCGTCCAGGCGGCGCTCCTGCTGGCCGGTGTGGACGGAGGGGCCGAAGTCGTAGACGCCGGGCGCGAAGGTGTTCCGGTAGACGCCGTACCCGGCCGAAGAGAGGTAGAACGGCTGGGAGTTGGGGTAACCGCCCTCGTTCCAGTCGGTGTTGTTGGCGACGCGGACCGTCTTGTCGCGGTGGGAGAAGCTGCCGTTCTGCTCCCCGCCGCCGAAGAACTGCTCGTCGGCGCCCCGCTCCAGGCTCTGCCGCATCCCGCCGGTGGACCAGCGCAGCGGCTTGTCCTCCTGCCAGACGCGCGTCTTGTCGTCCGCCTTGTAGAGGCCGAAGCGCAGCGGCTTCTTGTAGACGCGCAGGACGGCGTCGGCGGACCGGATGCCGTAGTAGGCGCCGGTGTCGAAGGACGTCGTGTGCGGGTCGACGGCGGGCTGCTTGCGCACGATCTGCGAGCCGGCGGGGTCGCTGAACTCGCCCGAGGGGTCGGCCTGGAGACGGAGCCCGCCGCCCTTGAGGAACTCGGCCCTCGCCTTCAGGTCACCGGCGGCGATGGCGTAGCCGCCGTCGTCGCCCTTGAAGGAGGTGAGGTTCCCGGCGTCCGTCGTCTCGGGCAGGTAGGCCTTGCCGACGAAGGAGTTGTCGTGCACGTCGTAGGGGACGACCACCACGTGGTACGTGCCGTCCGCGCGCGGGATGACGGTCGCCTCGGGGTCGGCGGTGCCCGCGCTCGACGCCACCTGCTTGCCGGCGTCGTCGTAGACGTACATGTCGAAGTCGTCCTTGGGCTGCTTCGCCCACTCGATGGAGACGGGCACCCCGCCCTCTGGGTTGTCGCTCCAGTACCCGTCCGGGACCGACACCTTGAGGTCGAAGCGGTCGCAGGTCTTCCCGTCCGGGTCGTCGGCGGGCGCCGGGCACTTCTTCGGGTCGTCGACGGTGCCGGACGGATAGGTGGGGCTCTGCCAGGTGACGCTCTTGTGGTCGGCGTCGAGCACGCCGCTGCCCGGGGTTGCCGCGCCCGCCTGGTGCGCGGGGGCGGCGAGGAGCGCCGCCGCGAGGGCCGCGGTGGTCCAGGCGGCCAGGGCGCGGGCTCTTCGGTGGGGTTGCCTTTGGTGCAGTCTTCGCATGAGGTACGTCTCCGCTCAGAACGACCAGCCGTTGTTTACTTGTGCTTGAAACTCCTTGCACACGTGCAGGATTGCGCACAGAGTCAGGGTTGAAGATCCCGCTCGCACAGGTTCATGTCAACAGGAGAAGCCGCCTCGTGACCGTTCATCAGTCCGCCCGCCGGCCCACCCGCGCCGTCCTCGCCGCCCTGCTGCTCGTCGGCGGTGCGAGTCTCGCCGCCCCGCCCGCCTCCGCCGCGCAGCGCCCCGGGCCCGACTACGCCGACGTCCTCGACCTGCACGGCACCCCGAAGGCCGCGCTGCCAGGCGACGCCGAGGACAACAACCCCATCAGCACCTTCTCGGACCGCGGCGCCTGGCACTCCTACGCCCTGCCGGAGGCCGGGGACCGCGCCGCGTACGGCGGGTTCAGCGGGCCGCTGTACATCGCGCAGGAGTACCCGTGGTGGCTGAGCAAGTCGTTCAGCCGGATCCGGCTCACCGAGGGCGGCCGCACCCTCGACCTCGCCGCCGGGGGCACGCCCCGCTTCACCTCGCGGCCGGGCCGCCTGCTCCAGTCGTACGACCTCGGGCGCGGCCTGACCCTCACCCTTGAACTGCGCTTCGCCACCGACCGGACGGCCCTGGTGCGCGCCGAGGTGCGCAACACCGGCTCCGCCGCCCGCACGCTCGGCGCCGACTGGACCGGCAGCCTGCTGCGCCCCGAGAAGGCGCCCATGCGCGACGCGCCCTCCCTGAAGTCCACCGAGCACGGCGTCGGCGTCGACTTCGCCAAGGTGCGCGAGAAGTGGGACTACCTCACCGACGGCGCCGAACGCTTCGAGGTGACGCACAAGGACGACGTGCGCACGACGGTCGACGGCGACTCCTACCGCACCGAGACCACCGCGCCGGTGAAGCTCGCGCCCGGCGCCGCGCACCACTTCGACTGGACCGAGTCCTACACGTTCACCGACGCCGAGCGCACCCGCGAGGCCCGGCGGACGCGCGCCGTCCTGGCCGCCCCGCAGGCGTACGCCACCGCAGGTGACGCCCGCTGGCGCGGCTACGTCGCCGGGGTCACACGCGGCGTGCCCGCCGAGCGGCGCCGCACCGCCGTGAAGTCCCTGGAGACCCTCGTCACCAACTGGCGTTCCGCCGCAGGCAAGTTGAAGCACGACGGGGTGACGCCCTCCATCTCGTACAAGTGGTTCACCGGCGGGCTGTGGGCCTGGGACAGCTGGAAGCAGGCCGTGGGCACCGCCCGCTTCGACCCCGCGCTCGCCGAGTCGCAGATCCGGTCCATGTTCGACTACCAGATCACCGCCGACGACAAGGAGCGGCCGCAGGACGCCGGGATGATTCCCGACGCCCTCTTCTACAACGACCCGGAGCGCGGCGGCGGCAACTGGAACGAGCGCAACTCAAAGCCCCCGATGGCCGGTTGGGCGGTGTGGGAGACGTACCGCAAGAGCGGCGACCGGGCCTTCCTGCGCGAGCTGTACCCGAAGCTCGCCGCCTACCAGGCCTGGTGGTACCGCAACCGGGACCACGACCACGACGGGCTCGCCGAGTACGGCGCCACCGTCGACCCCGCCAACGACTCCACCGAGGAGCGCCGCCTCGCCGCCGCCTGGGAGAGCGGCCTGGACAACGCGCCGCGCTTCGACGCGAAGCTCGGCACCTCCGTCGTCGCCAACCGCGCCGCCGACGGCACGCTGCTCGGCTACTCGCTCGACCAGGAGTCCGTCGACCTCAACGCCTATCTCGCGCAGGACCAGGGCTACTTGGCGCGGATCGCCGACGCGCTCGGCCGCCCCGGCGAGGCCGCGAAGTGGCGGAAGAGGTCCGAGGAGACGAGCGCGGCCGTGCGCTCCCGGTTCTACGACAGGGCCGACGGCTGGTTCCACGACATCAGTCTGAAGAGTGGCGCCCCGCTCACCGACCGCGGCCGCGGCATCGAGGGCGCCGTCCCGCTGTGGACGGGCGCCGCCACCAAGGAGCAGGCGGCGCGCGTACGCCAACGCCTCACGGACCCGGGCGAGTTCGCCACCCACGTGCCGTTCCCGACCGTGTCGAAGGCGTCCCCGTACTTCGACTCGACGGCTTACTGGCGCGGCCCCGTCTGGTTCGACCACGCCTACGTCGCGCTGGGCGGCCTGCGCCGCTACGGCTACACGAAGGACGCGGACGAGCTCACCGGCAAGCTCCTCGCGGGCGCCAAGGGGCTCACCGGTGACCGTCCGATCCAGGAGAACTACGACCCGCTGACCGGCGCCCCGCTCAACTCGCCGAACTTCAGCTGGTCGGCCTCGCTGCTGCTGCCGATCCTGTCCGGGGAGCGGTAGCGGCAGCGGTGGGCGGGGCGCTCAGGACGCCGCGTACGTCCAGAAGTCCCGCATGATCTGCGGCGGTGTCGGTCCCGTCATGCCGAGCTGGGTCATCAGGATCGACACCGTCCCGGTCGACGGGGTGAGGTGGGCGGACGTGCCCGTGCCGCCCACCCAGCCGTAGCGGCCCGGCACGTTGTAGGGGTGGGTGCGGGTGACGTCGACGGAGCCGCCGTAGCCCCAGCCCTCGCCCTCCGTGAACAGGCCGCTCGCCGCGCGCTGTTCGGCGCTCAGGTGGTCCGTGGTCATCAGCCGCACCGAGTCCGCGGAGAGCACGCGGCCGCCGCCGGCGAGCAGCATCCGGGCGAACGCCAGCCAGTCGTCGACCGTGGAGACGAGCCCGCCCGCGCCGGAGGGGAACGCGGGCAGGCTGTTCCAGTCTCCGTCCGGGGCGTCGACGAGCTCGGCGCCGCCGTCGGGAGTGGGCACGTAAGCGCTGGTGAAGCGGGAGCGCTTGGCAGCGGGGACCTCGAAGCCGGTGTCCGCCATGCCGAGCGGCTCGAAGATCCGCTCGGCGAGGAAGTCGGGCAGCGAGTCGCTCGTCATCCGCGAGATGAGCACGCCCTGGATGTCCGAGCACGCGTTGTAGAGCCAGGCCTCGCCGGGCTGGTACAGGAGCGGCACCCCGGCCAGCGAGGCCAGCCAGGTGTCCGGCTCGGGCACCCGCTGCGGGTGGTGCGGATCCATCAGCGCGAACAGCGGCTGCACGGCCGGGAGCGAGAAGTCGGAAGGGAAGCCCCAGCCGGCCCGGAAGGTCAGCAGGTCCTCCACGGTGATCGGCCGGGCCGCAGGGATCACGTCCTCGATCGGTCCCGCCGGATCGCGCACCACGTTCGGCGCGGCCAGCTCGGGCAGCCAGTGCGAGATCGGCGAGTCCAGCGCGATGCGGCCCTCCTCGACGAGGGTCATGAGGGCCGCCGCCACGATCGGCTTGGTGATCGACGCGAGCCGGAAGATCGAATCGCGGGCCATCGGCGCGGTGCCCTCGGTGTCCATGTGGCCCACGGCCGCCACCTCTACCTGGTCGCCGCGGGCCACGAGGGCCACGGCTCCCGGCACGGGGCCCTTCGACACGTGTGGGGCCAGGACCTCGGTCAGGCCGGTGCTCTCGGTCATCGGGCGATCCTCCAATGCGTACGGGTGCGGTGCCGTCGTGCGCGTGAGCGTACAGAGGAAGACCGCCCGGACCGGCTCAACTCATCGGCTCCCCGTCCCAGAGCGTGTCGTGCGCGCGGTGCGCGTCGGTCAGCCCGTTCGTGAAGAACCGCTCGTAGTACTCGCCCTCCACGTGGTGCGCCTGGAGCCAGACCCCCGGCACATGGATGGCGTCCGTGTGCGCGGGGAAGCGGCGGTGCGTGGCGAGGATGTACGTGCAGACGTCGCGCGCGCACTCGATGACGCGCTCGTCGTACTCGCTGGCCTCGGCGAGATAGCGCTGGCCGTAGTCCTCCCTGTAGATGCGGGCGAAGACGTCCTTGTCGCCGTAGGTGCCGCCGGTGCCGAACTTGGCGTCGACGATGGCGTCGACCGCGTCCGACATCGAGGCGTGCGCGGGTGGGCAGGCCGCGGCGATCAGCGGTTCGCCGCTCGCCGGGTCGGCCAGGCCCACCGGATGCGAGCGCAGGTTGGCGTACTTGGGCAGCGGGACGTGCCAGCGCCACAGATCCGCGAGGCGCCAGCGCGGCGTGACGAACGTGAAGCCGAGCATCCTCCCGTACGTCTTGGAGAACTTCGGGTCGCCGAGGGCGATGGGCGGGTTGAGCGACGCGTGGATCCAGGCGCCCAGGCCCATCGCCTCCGCCGTCAGCATCACCGTCTGAAGGAGCAGGTCCGCCTCGATCTGGGTGCGCATCGGGCCGAGCGCGCCCAGCGGCAGCTTCAGGTCCTTGTTGAGGAACCCGTTGTCGACCCACTTCTTCACGCCCGCCGCCCGGTACAGATTGCGGTCGTCCACGAAGGTGGGGCGCGCCCCGTCCGGCTGGGTGAGCAGGTACATCAGGGCGTTGATGTACTGGTGCGAGAGGTCGACGACCGGGAACAGGACGGTCGTCCCCGGCAGGTTCGACAGGAAGCGGTTGGAGTCCAGATAGGCCGGGAAGTCGCGCAGCCCCTCGGCGACGTCCAGGCGGTGGTCGAGGACCCGCACCTTCGCCTGCCGGGCCCGCTCGACCAGCGCCTCGGCGGTGAACGGCTCGTGCGGGGCCGGGGGCAGCTTGCGCAGGAAGTACGTACCGCTGTCGTTGATCAGGAAGAAGTACGTGCCCTGCGCGTTGTCCGGGCTGCCGGCCGTGCGGCCCGTCATCGTCAGGTTCGGCTTGGACATGATGGGCTTGCCGTCGCGCGGATCCTCGAAGGGGCGGTCCGGCATCGTCAGGCCCGTCGAGCCGGTCACCGCGATCAGCAGCGCCTCCTCCAGCTCGCTCAGCGGCCGCGGCGGATGCTTGGACGTGTAGCTCATGGAGCCGGCCGGCACCGAAGCGCCGCGGGAGACCCGGTGGGTGCGGCGGTGCCAGATCGTCTTCAGGAGCGGGCGCGCGAGCAGGTCGTCGAGACCCTGGTGACCCGAGTGGGTGTCAGCCATGCTCGCCACCGTTCTCCGCGGGCGCCACCGGACGCCACGGCGCGAACGCGCTGGCGTCGCGCGGCAGCAGGCTCGCGAGGTCCGGGCAGTGCCGCAGGATCACGGACTTCATGCCGCCCTTCTCCACCCAGTCCATGCCGAGCGGCGTGTAGATCTCCGGGCGGTAGTCGACGGTGAGGAAGCGGTCGCTCTGCAACCGCCGCGTCGCCATCAGGATGAAGATGCGGAACGCGGTGTCGGAGAAGCCGAAGCCGGTCGGCGGGTTCTCCGCGAACAGGCCGACGACGGTGTCGATCTCGTCGACGTTCCGGTACACCTCCTTGAGGCGCGCGAGGGTCTCCGGCTCCTGCGTCAGGTCCTCGAAGCGGCGGATGCGCTCCTTGTGCAGGCCCGCACGGAAGTCGTTGTAGCGGGGCACGCCGCGCCTGCGGGTGCGCACCAGGTCGACCACCGACAGGTCGATGATCTCGCCCTCGCGCTGGAAGTGCGTCAGCGACTTCGGGTAGTTGTGCAGCGTGATCGCGCCCGGGTGCGCGATGCCGAACGAGTAGAGGGTGTCGGCCAGGCCCGTCTTGCGGATCTGGCTCTCGGCGGCCGCGCCCTGGATGTCGTTGAAGCCGAGCGTTTCGAGGCGCTGCCCGAAGCGGTGCTCGCGCAGCTCGTAGTCGTCAGGGATCAGCGGGTGCATGCGGTAGACGGTGACGAAGTCCTCGGTCAGCGAGTACGGGGCGCCGTGGTGGTCCGGCATCGTCTTCGGGATGCCGGTCAGGGAGTGCGACTCGAGGAGCCACAGGCCCAGCTGGTTCAGCCAATTCCTGGGCGGGCCCTCCCAGTTGGTGCGCAGACCGATGTCGATGGCCTTCGTCGCGAGGATCGCCGGCGTCCACTCCACCGTATGGATCTTCGCGATCAGCGCCGAGACCACGAGCCGCGCCGTGTGGTAGATCCGCTCCTCGCTCATCGACGGGTACTCGGCGCGCAGCGCGTCGCACACCGCGTTGTGCTCGCGGGCGAACAGCGTGTGCATCGAGCTGAGACCCATCCACCAGTTGTCCTTGAACCCGGTGATCGGGATGCCCGTCCGGTCGATGGGGATGTGCCCGCCGTCCAGCAACAGCCGTGCCCCGCCCTCGGGTTCGCGCAGCTGCTTCGCGGTCTGCTCGTCGCCGCCGTACACCTCGGAGCCGTCCCACCAGTGCGAGGCGGTGTTCCCGAACAGGATCGGCGGCTCGTCGCCGGGCAGCTCCAGCCCCTCGTTCTCGGCGAACCGCATCACGTTCTCCTCGGGCCCGCCCGGGGTGTTGACCCACGTCCCGCCGCCCGGCGGCAGCGGCACCTCGACCGCCCTGTCGCCCTGCTTGTAGCGCCGGTGGTTGACCCAGTCGTGCACCTGGAACTGGATCCAGGCCGCCGCCAGGATGTTCAGCGAGGTCGCCGGGACGAAGCTCTCGCGCGCCAGGAGGCTGCGGCTGACCGTCACCGGGTTCGGGGTGTCGAAGAGGTCGGGGCGGAATACGGGCTTGAGGTTGCGGCCGAACGCGGCGCCCACCGCGCCCATCTTCGGCTCCGACAGATCGTTGTACGTGCCGTCGTAGGAGCGCTCCGTGCGCAGCCGCTCGTCGATAGGGACCGGCACCGGCTCCGCCTTCGGCGGCGCTTCCTGGATGTCCGTGTCGATGAGGTTCAGCCTGCGCAGCACCTTCCGCAGGAACACCAGGTTCAGCAGACTCAGGTCCAGCGGCAGTTTGTGCCACGGGACATAGCGGTTCAGGACGCGGAAGGCGAAGCCGACGGGCACGCCCAGGACCCGGTTCCTGAGCGGCTCGTGCGGCGTGAAGCGGGTGCCGTGCCGCTGCGCGCTGCTCGCCCGGTACGCGGCCTTGCGGGCCCGGTTGATATTGCCGAGCGGGCGGAACTCGTCCGTGGTGTACCACGGGTTGAAGGACAGCTCCTCGATCCGCCGGGCCGCCGAGCGGGCCTCTGCCGTCGTGATGTCCTGGCTCGGCACGGTGAGGCGGGCCACGGGGATCGGCGGTGTGATCGCCTCCTTCCACTCCACGGCGCTGTTCTCGACGGGCGTGCGCCGCTCGTCGACGTAGCGCTGCACGCACAGGTCGAAGGCGACGTCGCCGCGGGAGAGGCGGCGCGCGAGCTCACGGTGCAGGAAGTTGGGGTCGCGGCGGTCGGGGCGCGGCTCGGGGCCGCCGCCCACGGCGGGCCGCAGCAGGAACCGGACGGGCCCCGCGTCGGCCCACAGCATCGCGCCGCGGCTCCAGTACGTCTCGTGGGCCAGGCTGTTGACGGACTTGCGGGTCGCCGCCTGGACGTTGCGGCGCATCCGGTTCGCGGTGCCGAGGCCGACGGCGAGCGGCAGCTTCACGAAAAGCCCGAACGCCTTCTGGAGCGGATTGCGGGCCCCGGCCATCGCCTTGGCGAACGCCACGAACTCACGGGCGTTGGCCGCGTGCGACACCGGGAAGGAGGTGGCGAGCAGGTCGTGGCTCTCCTCGGACGTGGTCCGCACCCGCACCGCGATGCCGTGCAGATCGGGCGCCCCGTCGGGCCCCCGCATCCCGCTCGCGTTGGAGAGCCGCACGGTCGCCGGATACTCGGCGCCGGGCTGGGCGAAGCCGGCGCGCAGCGCGGCCGGAAGATCGTCGTTGAACCGCAGACGGGCGTTCTCCACGCCGAGCGCGGCCTTCGCGTGGAAGGCCCGCTCGAAGCCCTGGGCGCCGCTTGCCCGCCGGTTCGCGACCTGAACCTTCATGATCTCGCGCGCGAGCCGTTCGAACACGAGGCGCTCGGCCTCGGGGCTGCCGCCCTCGTACCGCTCGTACTGCGAAGGCTTGTAGGAAGCCTGACGTTCGTTCTCGGCCATCGGTTGCCGTCCCTGTCGGAGGTACGTGGGGAAGGTTCGTTCAGGGGGAGGGGCAGCGACGCTATCGGCGCCCTCGGACCTGCCGCAGCGACCGATCCCGCCATGTACGTGCGCACGAACTCCCGTACGCCCAGCGGGGTTTGCCCCTGTCAGCGCGCCGGGCACGCGGCGCGGGCCCGCATCGCGCGTCGCCCGCCCCACACCCGCCCCACCCGCAGATCCCGCGCGTGGCCGGTCGACGACGTCTTGACGGCGGCATGCGCCGATGGTGTGCTGCACAGCCCCCGCTCCGGGAGGTGCCATGCGCCAGACGATCGTGCACGGACCCGCCTTCGCCGACCTGCGCCCCCTCAAGGAGGCCACGTTCGTCGAGCCGGGCAGGACCACCTTCCCCGTCCATCCCGAACTGTCGCGCCTGCTCCGCGAGGACAAGGAACATCCGGATCCGGCCGGTGTGCTCCCGCACACCATGGCGACCCTGGCCGCGTACGCCTACGCCGGGTACGAACAGGGCGGCGACCCGGAGACCGTCGCGATGATGGCGACGCGGCTCGGCCTGGAACGCAACCGGTGCCGCGTCTTCGAGCAGCGCGTCGACGCGCTCTACATCGCCTCCGCGGCCTACCTGATCCAGGACGAGGAGCGCCGGATTGCGATCCTGTGCTACCGGGGCACCCAGCCCGAGGACATCATCAGCATCCTCACCGACGCCGACGTCCGCCCGGAGACCCTCGCCGTCGACCTGGACGGCACCGACTACGCGGTGCACGCGGGCTTCTACCGCAACATGCGCGCCACCCGCTACCTCGTCCTCCAGGCGCTGGAGCGCGCCGTGCGCGGGGAGTCCATCGACCCCGAGGAGACGGGCACCCGCGGCCCAGGACTCGAAGCGCTCTACATCACGGGGCACAGCCTGGGCGCGGCCATGGCGGCCCTGATGGCGGTCACCCTCGTCCACGAGCCCCGCTACGCCCACATCGCCCGCAGGCTGCGCGCCGTCTACACCTTCGGCCAGCCCATGCTCGGCGGCCCCGACCTGGCGCGGGCCTGCGCGGACACGGTCGACAGCAACGGCACCCACATCCTCCGCGACCGCCTCCTGCGCTACATCTACGACCGCGACGTGGTGCCCGCGCTGCCGCCGCGCCCCGTCGGCCCCTACGCGGCGTTCGGCCGGGAGTTCCACTTCCGCAGGCCACGGCGCGCCGTCGACGCGGTGTTCACGGCGGCGGCCGACGCGGCGGCGGAGGCGGCCGCCTTCCCCGGCGACCTCCTCACCGGCGAGAACCCGCTGCGCAGGCTGCGCCGGATGGGCGCGATCCCGGGCCGCGCCCGCGAGGAGGGCTGGATCGAACGGGTGGAACCCGCCCTTCCGTACCCCCAGATGGACAGCCTCGCGGGCCTGGCGGTCGTGGCCCCCCTCGCCTTCTTCGCGGCCCGCCTGGCCCTGACGCGGACGCTCCCCTTCAAGTACTCCTTCGACGACCACGGGCCCGCGCACTACGTCAACGCGCTTGCTCCGGAAGGGGTGTTGAGCGAGTACGGGGACGTGCGGTAGGCGCCGCCGTCACACGGCCGCCGGCCACGCGTCCCGCCACGGCGCCGCCTCCTCGTAGGCGGCGCACACGTCCAGGAGCGCGCCGTCCGCGAGGTGCCGGCCGATCAGCTGCACGCCGACCGGGAGTCCGCCCCGCGTGCGGCCCGCCGGGAGCGAAGCGGCGGGCAGGCCCGTGAGGTTGGCGATCGGGGTGAAGGACGTCCAGTGGTCCGTGGGCACCATCCGTCCGTCGATCAGCTCCGGGCCTTGCACCCCGACGGGGAACGCGGCGACGGAGGTGGTCGGCGTGAGGAGCAGGTCGTACGTCGACATCAGCCGGGCGACCCGGTTCGCGACCGCCTTGCGCACCAGGTTGGCGTCGGTGAACTGCTCGGCCGTCCAGGGTGTGCGTACGAGCGCCGCCAGGTGCGGGGACATGGCGGGCCCGAGCCGGTCGGCCATGGCCCGCATGCCCGTCAGGTCGGTCTCCGCGGCGATGATCGCGCCGAACGCCTCGCTGAAGTCCGGGAGTTGGAGGTCGATGCGGTCGACCTCGGCGCCCAGGTCCTTCTCGAGGACCTGCGCCGCCTCGTCCGCCACCCGGCGCACTTCGGGGTCGACGGCGACCCGGCCCAGGTCCGGGCTGTAGGCGACGCGCAGCGGGCCGGCCGGGCGGCGCCGGGTCCAGTCCACGTCCGCGCACGGGATCGAGTGCCGGTCGCGCGGGTCGGGCCCGGCGAGCACCGAGAGCATGAGGGCGGCGTCGGCGACGGTGCGGGTCAGCGGGCCGATGTGCTCGACCGACTCCCAGCCCGACACCCCTGGGTGGCGCTCGTCGCGGCACCCCGGATACACCGGCACCCGCCCCATCGACGCCTTGAACCCGAAGATCCCGCACAGCGCGGCCGGGATGCGGACCGAGCCGCCGCCGTCGCTGCCGAGCGCCACCGGGCCGAGCCCCGCCGCGACCGCCGCCGCCGAACCGGCGCTCGAACCGCCGGGCGTCCGGTCGAGGTCCCAGGGGTTGCGGGTCACCGGGAACAGCGGGTTGTGCCCGGTCGCGCTGTAGCCGAACTCGGTGGCGTTGGTCTTGCCGAGGACGACGGCGCCCGCCGCCACCGACCGCTCCACCACGATGTCGTCCTCGTCCGGTACGAAGTCCGCGTACGCGTGCGAGCCCGACGTCGTCCGGATGCCCTTGGTGGAGATCAGGTCCTTGACGCCGAGCGGGACACCGGCCAGCGGGCCGGTCTCGCGGCCCGCGGCGACGTCGTCCGCGATCCGCCGGGCCGCGGCGCGGGCCAGGTCGGGCGTGGGCGTGCAGAAGGCGCCCAACTGCCCGTCCACGGCGTCGATCCGGTCGAGCACCGCGTCGGTGACCTCGACGGGGGACAGCTCCCGCGAACGGATCAGCGCGGCGGTCTCGGTGGCGGACAGCCGGCAGAGCTCGGCGGCGTCGGTGGGGTTCACGTGCGTGGGCCCTTCTGTGGGAGTCCCGTCGGAGGCACTGGCGGCGCCCCGTTCAGACGACGGAGGTGGTCGTGGCGTCGACGGCCGGCCCGGCCGTCGCCCTGGGCGCGCGGCGCCGTTCGGCCACCGCGTACACCACCGCGGCGACCACGATGCCGAACAGCGGGTCGACGGAACCGGGCAGCAGGTAGTGCGCGAGGCCCGCGACCAGGGCCCCGGCCGCCCACGCCCCGAGCGCGCTCCAGCGGTAGTCGCGGGACTCGGCCGCACGGCCCTTGCGGCGCAGGTACTGGTCGGTGATGAGCACGGCGCCGATCGGCGGCACGAACACGCCCAGCAGGTTCAGCCAGTCCACGAAGTGGCCCCACACGCCGCTGAGCGCGAACAGCAGGCCCAGCAGGCCGAGACCGAGAGCGAGCGGGCGCATCTTCGCGGGGGTGAGCGCGGACCAGCCGACGGCGCCGTTGTAGAGGCAGTGCGAGGCGACGGAGCCGAGGTTGACGAAGACGAACAGCACCGCGAGCGCCGTGAGCAGCGGGCCGTGCCCGGTGAGCAGCGGCAGGAAGCCGCCCCCGTCGGCCTCCGGGTCGGCCGACCCGCCGATCGCCACGACGACGCCCCCGAGCGCGTAGGCGACGAAGTTGGCGAACGGGAAGGCGAAGGCAGTGGCGGCCACCGCGCTGCGCCCGCTCCTCGACCAGCGGGTGAAGTCGGCCGTCATGGTGCCGGAGTCGGCGAACCCGGCGATGACGATGGCGACGGCCCCGCCGAACCCGAGGGCGCCGCCCGTCCCCTGGTAGGTGAGGGCGTCGGAGGCGGAGGTGCGGCCCGCGCCGTAGCCGATGGCGACCGCCGCGAGGACGACGAACAGGGGCGTCGCGACGGCGCCGACGAGTGCGAGGGCGCGGATCCCGGCGACGGTGAGCAGGGTGTAGATCGCGCAGCCGAGGAGCGCGCCCCACATCGGGGTCCAGCCGAGCGTGTCCTGAAGGGTCGTGCCGGTGAGGCCCACCTGGAAGCTGAACCAGCCGATCACGACCGTGGCGAGCAGCCCGGCCGCGGCGAGCCTGCCGCGGCGCCCGAAGGTGTCGGCCGCCTGGAGCGCGAAGTTCTCGCCCGTGCGGCCCGCGTAGTGGCTCAGCGCGCCGACATAGCCGAACAGGACGAGGTTGCCGACGAGGATCGCGAGCAGTCCTTCGACGAGGCCGAGGTTGTAGACGATCACGCCGCCGAAGACGGCGTTGCCGAGGTTCATGGGAAACCCGAACCACACGGCGGCCACCGACGGGAGGCTCTTGCGGGCGGTGGGCGGAACTGGTGCGTGTTCGTACTCTTCTGCGCTGGCCATGTGCCCCTCCGTGGGGGTGCCGGGACCGGTTGGTATACCGCAAACGCGAGTGAAGGTAGAAGCTGCTTGTTACGCGGGAGGGCGCCCCGCGTTTCCCCTGGCGCGCCCTCCGTTGCCGCGGCGTAAAGGATCAGCGCATGTCGGCCGGGCGTTCCGTGCCCTCGAACGGGAAGCGGCGGCGGAAGGTGTCGGCCGCGTCCTCCAGGGTCACGAACGAGACGCCCTCGTGGCCGGAGACGTACTCGATGAAGCGCTCCAGCATCAGCAGGACGTTGGGGCGGCCCGAGACGTCCGGGTGCAGGGTGATGGGCAGGACGGCGTAGTCCAGCTCGCGGTGCACCCAGTCGAACTGGTCGCGCCAGTCCTGTTCGAGGGCGCGCGGCGAGACGTAGCCGTGGCTGTTGTGGGCGTGCTTGTTGAACATCATGGGCGGCAGGTCGTCGACGTACCAGTTGCCGCAGAACTCGACGAGGTCCACCTCGTGGCCGTGCACGAGCGGCTTCATCCAGTCCTTCGCCGCACCCGTGTAGTCGATCTTCGTCCAGGAGTCGCCGACGCGGGCGTAGAACGGGGTGAAGTCCCGGTAGTTCTGCGAGTGGTCGTAGGAGAAGCCGTATTTGTGCAGCAGGGCGGCCGTCGACTCCGACATCTCCCACCAGGGCGCGACGTAGCCCTTGGGACCGCGCCCCGTGAACTGCTCGATCAGCTCGACGGACTTGGCGAGGACGTCCTCCTCCTGCTGCGGCGACATCTCGATGGGGTTCTCGTGCGAGTACCCGTGCGCGCCGATCTCGTGACCGGCCTCCACGACCATCCGGGTCTGCTCGGGGAACGTCTCGATGGAGTGGCCGGGGATGAACCAGGAGGTGCGAATGCCGTAGCGCTCGAAGAGCTTGAGCAGGCGCGGGGTGCCGATCTCACCGGCGAAGACGCCGCGCTGGATGTCGTTGGGGGAGTCCTGGCCCCCGTAGGAGCCGAGCCAGCCGGCGACCGCGTCGACGTCGACGCCGAGGGCGATCTGGATGTCCTTGGGCATGGGTGTACTGCTCCTTGCTAGCGGGGGGTTCGGGCGGTGAGTTCGGCGGTGGCCGCGGCGAGCGCCTCGCGGTCGGCCTCCGTCCAGTCGCGCTCGCGCGTGCTGTGCACGGAGATCCAGCCGGTCAGCGTGGTGCCGGTCTGCACCGGCGAGAGCATCTGGGCGCGCACGCCGTACACGTCCTTGAGCGCGTCCGGCGGCTGCGGCGCCTCGCGGAAGTGCGGCTGCACCAGCGCGCGGCGCTCTGCCTCCAGCCACTCGACGGTGTTGAGGCGGCGCTGGTCGAGGGAGGCGTCGCGGCGGATGGAGCGGACGCCGGGGGCCAGCGCCTCGCCGGCCGTGAGGTCGACGTGCAGGTCGTGTCCCGGCAGGTCGACGCGGAACGTCGTCCGGTCGGCGCCGGTGTCCTTCAGGAGCCGCTCCAGGGTGCGCTGGATGTCGGCGCGCAGGCTGCCGTCGCGCAGCAGCTGCCCGTGCCCGGACCACGACGGGCGCGCCCCGGCCAGGTCGAGCGCCCGCCACAGCGTGGCGCTCACGGAGTCGAACACCGGAATTTTCAGGGCGTGTTCGAGCCGTTCGGCCTCGAAGGCGCCGTACACGTTCGTGCACACCACGGCGACGGCCTGCGCGCCGTCGGTGGCCGCCGCCTCGATCTGGCGGGCCACGTCGGCGGGCGGGATGCGGGCGAAGGCCTCGTTGTCGTGCTCGCCGAAGGGCTCCGCGAGCACGCACTCAAGCCCCTCCTTCGCGTACGTCGACACGATCGCGTCGGCGACGTCACGGGTGTAGGGCAGGGCGAGGCCGAGGCGGGTCACGCCGTAGGCGGCGCAGGCGTCGAGCAGCGCGAGCGTCGAGGTGGTGGCCGGAATGCCGGTCTCCGCGGTGAGCGCGGCGGCGAGTGCCCGGTCCCGTTCGATGCCGAGCCAGGAGCCCGACGTCCCGTTCCACACCAGGACGTCGACCTTGGCGTCGGCGAGCTGCCGGGCCGCGGCCAGCATCGGCTCGGGCGCGAACTGGGCGTCGCTGCCCGTGTCCAGGGCGATCCGGGTGACCGGCACCCGCGCGAAGTGCGCGGTGGCGAGCCCCGGTTCGGCGCCCTGGAGCAGGCCGTACGTCACGGGTTCGAGGCAGGTGTTGGAGGACGGCGTGAGCATGCCCACGCGCAGCGGACGGTGGTCGCTCGGCGGACGGTTCTCGCTCGATGAAGCCCTCATCGGACGGCAAGCCTCCTTGAGTAGTCGATGACCAGGGACGCGGCGGTGAACAGCAGTGCCGCGCCGACGAAGTACAGCAGTGCCCAGGTGTAGGAGCCGGTGCCGCCGACGATGAAGCCGACGGCGATGGGCGTGACGATCCCGGCGATGTTGCCGGACAGGTTCATGGCGGCGCCGACCACGCCCGCGTTGGCGCGACCGCCGAGCGTGGAGGGGAGCGCCCAGTACAGGCCCGCCCAGCGCAGGAAGAAGAGCACGACGGAGAGCAGCGCGACGGCCGTCATCGCGTCGGGCACCAGGACGACACCGAGCAGCCCCGCCGTCACGGCCGTGCCCGCGATCCCCATCAGGGTGCGCAGGACGGTGTTGGCGGCGGTGCCGCGCGAGCGCCAGTGGTCGGCGAGCCAGCCGCCGATCAGCTCGCCGACGAATCCGGCGCCGAAGATGACGAGCGTGGACCAGCCGATGGACTTGATGTCGAAGCCCTTCGTCTCGGACAGGTACAGCGGGCCCCAGGTGAGCAGTCCGTAGAAGACGCCGTTGAAGCCCATCCAGCCCAGGCACATGCCCCAGAACGAGCGGTACCTGACGTAGTCGCGCAGCTTCGCGGGCCGGTCCTCGCCGGGCGTCGCCGCGTCCTCGGCGGCGTGCTCGCGCTCGATGTACGCGGCCTCGGCCTCGTTCACGCCCGCGTGCTCGCGCGGGGTGTCGCGCAGGTAGCGCAGGGCCAGGAAGCCGACGGCCACGGTCACCGCGCCCGCGACGACGAACGCGATCCGCCAGCTGCCCGTCCAGGCGATCAGGCCGGAGATGGCGATGCCGCCGAGCGCCGAGCCGAGCGGGGCGCCGCCGTCCATGAGGACCGCGCCGCGTCCGCGTTCCTTCGCGGGCAGCCAGTGCGCGTTGAGCTTGCCGCCGGCCGGCATCACCGGGGCCTCGACCGCGCCGAGCGCGAGCCGGGCCGCGAGCAGCGAGCCGACACCGGTGGCGGCCGCCGTGGCGCCGGTCGCCAGGCCCCAGCCGACGCAGGCGCCGCCCGCCATCCGGCGCGGCCCGAACCGGTCGATCAGCCATCCGCCGGGGATCTGCATCAGCGCGTACGTCCAGAAGAACGCGCTCAGGACGAACCCGGTGACCTCCTTCGACAGATGCAGGTCCTGGGTGATGAGCGGCAGCGCCACGGACACCGAGCCGCGGTCGATGTAGTTCAGCGTGACGATGCCGAGGAGGAGCAGGAACACCTTCCAACGGGTGCGGCTGGGCGGTGACTTGGTGGTTCTTCCGTGCGGCTGGGCCGCTTCGGTGGCGCGGGTCAGATCGGCTGACGACATGTCAACCCCTTTGCTGAGCCGGGGACGAGCTGCGGAAGGCATGCATCGAAGGGCATGCTTCGCAAGGCCGTGGGGGCGGCCCTGCGGACATCGGGAGAAGCGTGTGACGTGTGTGTTCGCCGCTATGGCATACCAAAGGATGCGGATGGGGGCGCGCCGCGTCAAGGCGTTGGTATACCGTGAGTCGCAATTGACGGGGAGGAAACATGGCACAGGCGGGGGCCGGCGAGGCGGGCTGGCTGCGCGATCAGGTCTGCGAGGGCATCAGGGACCGGATCATCAGCGGCCAACTGAGACCGGGCGACCGGTTGTTGGAGCGGGAGGTCGCCGAGGAGTTCGGGGTGTCCAGGATCCCGGTGCGCGAGGCCATCAGGGTGCTGCTCAGCGAGGGCTTCCTGGAGGCGGCGTCGGCCCGCAAGATCGTCGTCAAGCAGCTCTCGTTCCAGGACGTGCTCGACCTCTTCGACCTGCGCGAGGCCCTGGAGGTGCTCGCCGTGCGGCGCGCCACCGAGCGGGCGCAGAAGCCGCAGCTCGCCACCCTGGGGCGGCTGCTGGCCAGCGCGGAGCGCGCCACCCGCACGGGGAAGCCGGCCCGCATCTCACGCGCCAACACCGACTTCCACCACCACATCGTGGAGATCGCGGGCAACACCCTGCTGGCCTCCACCCTGCAACCCCTGGAGGGCCGGATGCGCTGGCTCTTCCAGCAGGTCGACGACCCGCACGCGGTGTGGGAGGAACACCAGGGCCTGTACGAGGCCATCGCGGCCCACGACGCGGACCTGGCGGCCGACCGGGCCCTGCACCACGTACGCCACTACCGGGAAGTGGCGATGCGAGTGCTGTTCGGAGCGGACGACACCGAGTCGGTGCGGGCGAGCAGCTCAAGCCCCTGCGGCGATTGAGGCGCGGGGTCCGGTTCGGCGGGCAATTCAAGCCCCTGCGGCGATTGAGCAGCGGGGCCCGGGGCAGCGCCCCGCGACCTCACGCCATCTGCCGCCGCACCAACTCGTGCAACCGCCCACCCGTATCGGCCAACAACTCCGCAGGCGACCCCTGCTGAACGACCCGCCCCGCCGACATCACGACGACCCGGTCCGCATCCATCACCGTCGACAACCGGTGCGCGATCACCACCCGCGACGCCCGGAGGGCCTTCGTGCTGTCGATCACGATGCGCTGCGTCTCATTGTCGAGCGCACTCGTCGCCTCGTCGAAGAAGAGGATCCGCGGGCGCCGGATCAGCGCCTGCGCGATCATCAGCCGCTGACGCTGCCCACCGGAGACCGCCCCGCCGCCCGAGATCATCGTGTGCAGGCCCATCGGCATCCGCTTGATGTCCTCGGCGAGGCCCGCCATCTCGGCCGCCGCCATCGCCTCCTCCTGCGTGAACGCCTCGGCGCCGCAGATGCAGTCGAGGATCGACCCGCTCAGCGGCTGCGCGTTCTGGAGGACGACGCCGCACTGGCGCCGCACGGCCGCCTGGTCGAGCGCCGAGAGGTCCTGGCCGTCGTACAGGACGCTGCCGGAGGCCGGGGCGTCGAAGCCGATCAGCAGGCGCAGGAGCGTGGACTTTCCGCAGCCGCTCTCGCCGACCACCGCCACGAACTCACCGGGCTTGATCGACACGTTCACGTCGTCGAGGACCAGCGGGCCGTCGTCGGTGTAGCGGAAGGAGACTCCGCGCGCCTCCAGGGCGCCGGTCAGCTCGCCGGGCTGCGTCGCCGCCTCGCGGACCTCGGGCTTCTCGTCGAGCACCGGCTTGATCTGCTCGAACATCGGCAGCACCGCCGCCGCCGAGATCAGCGCGCCGGTCAGCTGCGTCACCGACGTCAGGAGCATCGTCACCGACGTGTTGAAGGTGAGGAAGGACGCCGCCGACATGCTGCCGCGGGCCGGCCCCGCGAGCAGCATGAACATCACGAGTGAGCACAGCGGCAGATAGACCGAGTTGAGGACCGTCGTCGCGTTCTTGATGCGGCCGGCCCTGCGTTGCAGCTCGCGGGTGCGCGCGAACTCCTTCGCCCACGCCGCGTACGCGAAGCTCTCCGCGCCCGCGACGCGCAGCTTCGGCAGCCCGCGCAGCGTCTGGAACGCCTGGTTGTTGAGCTTGTTGCCGAGCTTCACCAGGCGCCGCTGCCAGCGCAGTTCGAGCAGGCCGAGGGTGAGGAAGACGGCCGCGACCAGGACCAGCATGCCGAGCGCCGCCATCGCCAGCGGGACGCTGTAGAGGAGGAGCATGACGAGGTTCATCGCGCCGACCGTCGTCGACTGGACGACGATCGGGCCGACGCCGGAGAGCAGGCGCCTGATGGAGCTGATGCCCATCGCGGCGCTCGCCAGCTCGCCCGTCGAGCGGGAGGCGAAGAACCGGGTCGGCAGCCGCAGCAGCCGGTCCCAGACCGCCGGTTGCAGGACGCTCTCCACTCGGCCCTCGATGCGCAGCACCGTGAGGTTCTGCAACAGCATGAACGCCGCCGTCACGACGCTGGTGACCACCACCGCCAACGACACCTGCGTGATGAGGCTCGTCTGCGCGTTGGGCACGTACGTGCCGAGGACCTGGCCGGTCGCGACCGGGACGAGCGCGCCGAGGACCACGGTGACCAGGCCCGCGAGCAGCAGCCTGCGGATGTCCTTCGTCATCGACTGCATGCTGAAGCGCATCAGCCCGAGCGGGGTCAGAGCGCCGTCCGGGAGCGGGCGGTACAGCATGATCGCCCGCTCCTCGAAGTCCTCCGCGTTGTCCTCGTCGACGCGGACGCGGCGGTCGCCCGCCGGGTTCACGGTCTCGTAGCCGCCCCGCCGGTACAGCAGCGCGACCGGGGCGCCGGACGAGGCCCGGTAGCCGACCAGCGGGCCCGCGTCGCGGCGCCACCAGTCCCCGGCCAGGCGTACCGGGCGGGTGCGCAGGCGGGAGGCCGTGGCGAGCTGCTCGACCGGGTCGAGGCGGTCGCTGACCGCGCCCACGTGGTCGGGGTCGACGAGCCGGATGCCGGACGCGTCCGCGACGATCTTGCAGGCGGCGTACGTGGCGTCGGCGCCCGCGTCGGAGGAGTTCCGGCGGCCGCGCTTGGTGCCCATGGACGCGAGGAGTGTGCGGTCGGCCTGCTCGCGGACGGCCTCGCCCGCGCGGATACCGGCCGCGGCACGGTCCTCGTGCGCGCTCTCCAGGCGTTCGATCCAGCGGTCGAGCGTGGAGAGCAGGCGCCACTGCTGGTTGACCATCCGCTGCCACAGGCCGGTGTCGACCAGCAGATCGGCCGCCGCGTCCGCCGCGTAGGCGGAGCCGTACTGCACGCTGCCGGGCGCCAGTTGGGGCCACAGCACGTCGTCGTCGCCGACGAGGGAGTCCTCCTGGGTCTCGACGGTGCGCCCGTCGAGCGGCGCCTCGAACAGGATCTTCTGCCCGCGGCCCACGCCGAGCGCGAAGGCCTCCTCCAGCAGGCTCCAGCCGTACGAACCGTCGTACGCGGGCGGTGCGTAGGGGAGCTCGCGCAGCGGGATGCGGCGGACCTGGCAGCCGCCCAACGGCCGTCCGACGAGGGTGTGCTGGGTGCCCTCGACCGGGCCGAGCAGCAGCGTGCCCGGCTCCAGACGGCCGAGGAAGTGCCAGTGGCCCTGGCTCTGGGCGTCGACCGCGAACAGGTCGAGCGCTCCGCCCGCGACGAGCCACAGCACGTGCGGGCCCTCAAGGGGCAGGCTGCGCAGATCGGTGCAGTCGACGGGGGCGCCGAGGCCGCCGAAGGCCGCGACGACTTGGTCGGAGGAGGTGAACTCCGCTTGCAGGTCGGTCATGTCAGTGCTCAGTGCTCCTTGACCAGCTCGGCGTACGGCCCGCCGGCCCGCACCAGGTGCTCGTGGCGGCCGCGTTCGACGACCTGGCCGTGGTCGAGGACCACGATCTCGTCGCTGTCGCGGACCGTGCTGAGGCGGTGCGCGATGACGACACAGGCGCAGCCGCGCCGCCGGATGTTGTCCATGACCGTCTGCTCGGTCTCCGCGTCGAGCGCGCTGGTCACCTCGTCGAGGACGAGGATCGACGGACGCCGTACCAGTGCCCGCGCGATCTCCAGGCGCTGGCGCTGGCCGCCGGAGAAGTTCCGGCCGTCCTGCTCGACCCGGCCGCGCACACCGCCGGGGCGGCGGGCCACCACGTCGTACAGGCACGCGTCGCGCAGCGCCTCCTCCACGGCTTCGTCGGAGATCGACGGGTCCCACAGCGCCACGTTGTCGCGGACCGTGCCCTCGAAGAGGAACACGTCCTGGTCGACGAAGGAGACGGAGGCGGCGAGCGCGCCGCGCGGGATGTCGTCCAGGCGCCGGTCGTCGATCCGGATGACGCCCTCCCACGGCGCGTACAGGCCGGAGATCAGGCGGGAGACCGTGGACTTCCCGCTGCCGGAGCCGCCGACCAGGGCGACCTGCTGGCCGGGCCCCACGGTCAGCGAGAAGCCGGACAGGAGCGGCTTGTCGAGCGGGCTGTAGCCGAACGTGATGCCGTCCAGCTCGATGTGGCCGCGCAGCCTGCGGGTGCTCTGCACCTGCTCGGGACGCGCGTACAGCTGGTCGACGGGGAAGTTCTCCACGTCCTTCAGGCGCGCCACGTCGGCGGCGAAGTCCTGGATGCGGCCCGCGACACCGTTCAGCCGGGTGAGCGGTGCGGTGAAGCGGGTGACGAGTGCCTGAAAGGCGACGAGTAGACCCACCGACAAATGGCCCTCGACGGCCCGCATGCCGCCGATCCACAGGATGAGCGCGCTGTTGAGGGTCGCGAGGGTCGGCGCGACGATGCCGAGCCACGCGCTCGGCACGCCCAGCTTCTGCTGCTCCTCCAGGGTCGTCGCGTGCTGGCCCGCCCACCGCCGGAAGTAGCCGTTCTCGCCGCCGGTCGCCTTCATCGTCTCGATGAGCTGGAGCCCGGTGTACGAGGTGTTGGTCAGCCGCGCCGTGTCCGCGCGCAGCTTCTGCGTGCCCGTCGCCCGCAGCCGAACGACGATGCGCATCGCCACGACGTTGAGCAGCGCGATGCCCACGCCGATCGCCGTGAGCTGCGGGTCGTAGGTGTACAGCAGCACCGCGTACAGCAGCACCACGATTCCGTCGACGCCCGCCGCCGTCAGGTCGCGGGCCAGGGTCTCGGCGACCGCGTCGTTCGACTGGAGGCGCTGCACCAGGTCGGCCGGGCTGCGCTGCGAGAAGAACGTGACGGGCAGGCGCAGCAGATGCCCGAAGAAGCGGGCGCTGCTCAGCGTCGAGGAGATGATGCGGCCGCGCAGCAGGTTCGACTGTTGCAGCCAGGTCAGGACGGCGGTCAGCGCCACCATCGCGCCCATCGACGCGAACAGGGCGCCGAGCAGTGAGGTCTGGTCGCCGATGAGGAACAGGTCGATGTACGTCTTGCTGAGCGCGGGCACGGCCGCACCGACGCCGACGAGCAGCAGGCTCGCGAGCAGTGCGACGAGCATCGTGCCGGTGGTGCCGCGCAGACGTGCGGGCAGCGCCGTCATGATGCCCGGCTTGCGCCCGCCCGTACGGAAGCCGTCGCCCGGCTCCAGGACGAGGACGACACCCGTGAAGCTCGTGTCGAAGTCCTCCATCGGCACGAAGCGGCGGCCCTTGTCGGGGTCGTTGATGTGCACGCCGCGGCGCCCGAAGCGGCGGCCCATGCCGTCGTAGACGACGTAGTGGTTGAACTCCCAGAACAGGATCGCCGGGCCCTGCACCTCGGCGAGCGCGGCGGGCTCCATCTGCATGCCCTTGGCGGTCATGCCGTAACTGCGGGCCGCCTTGAGCAGGTTCGAGGCGCGCGAGCCGTCCCGCGAGACGCCGCACGCGATGCGCAGCTCCTCCAGTGGGACGTGCCGGCCGTGGTGCGCGAGGATCATCGCGAGCGCCGCGGCGCCGCACTCGACGGCCTCCATCTGGAGCACCGTGGGCGTGCGCACCTTGCGACGGCGCTTGGCCGGCGGGGGAGCGGGGCGCGCGCGGCGGCGGTCGGGGCGGTGGCCCGCGGGCGGCAGGGAGGTCTGGGTCACGGCTTCAGCCAATCCATCGGGCGCTGATCGGCGAGGTGCACGGAGCCGGAGGCGAGGGTCATGGAGGCGAGCGGATAGGGCGGCCCGCCGTCGGAGGACCAGGCGTATCCGGACTTGGTGTCCGCCTTGGTGAGCTCGACGAGGACCGGGACCCGGGCCCCGCCCTTCGTGAACTCGCCCGCCAGTGAGCTGTCCCCGATGAAGTCGGTGACCTGCCGCTTCGTCTCGGCGGCGCGGCCGACGGCCTTGACCTTCCCGCGCAGCACGCCGTACTGCTGCGCCTGCGGCACGTTCAGGTCGACGTCGGCGCCCGCGTCCACGTTGCCCGCGCTGGTGGCGGGCACGTACAGCATCGCGAGCAGCGGATCGTGCGCCGAGCCGGTCTTCTCCACCGTGGCCACGTCGGAGCCGGTCGTGACGACCGAGCCGATCCGCGCGACGAGCGCCGTGACCCGGCCCGCGTCGATGGCCCGCACGGCCCGGTTGCCCTGCGCGGTCTGCACCTTGAGGAGCGGCGCGCCCGCGCGCACCCGCTGGCCCTCCTTCACGTACAGGCCGGTGACCTGCCCGGTGACGGGGGTCTGGAGGACGTAACTGCCCTGGGCGTACGTGAGGATGCCGTTCGCCTTGAGCGTCGACGTCACCGAACCGGTGACGGCCCAGACGCAGGCGGCGACCATCACGACGACGGTGACGGCGAGTACGAGCAGACCCTGCGGCCGCGCGAGGCGTACCGGCAGATCGAGCTCCTCCGGCGACTGCAGTTTGGACAGGGCCTGTTGGCGGAACTGCACGGAGTCTTTCCCTTACCTAGCTTCCATGCCGGGCCGGTCTCGAGAATTCCCGGACCCGGACGCCCCGAAAGCCCCGGGACACGGGGTCCCGAGGCTTGGGGTGCGCCACCCGTCAGGAGGTGGCGCGGCGATCCCGAGGGATCGAATCCGACTCAGAGGCCGGCCGTCAGGCCACCGGCGAGGCCGGTCACGGCGCCGGCGTTGACGCCGGTGAGGCCCTCGACCGTGTTGGTCACGGAGGAGACGGTGCCCGAAACCGGGGCGATGCCGTCAACGGTGCCCTGAACCTGGCCGACGAGGCCGCCGACGAGGCCGCCGGAGACGTTGTCGAGGTCGGCGTCCGAGATCTCAACGGTCTCAATGTGGTTGCTCATAATGAGCCGCCCTTCTTGGGTATGTCCGGGTATTTCGAAATTCGCGGGGCGCGCTGGAAATCGGTGGCTGCGAATCCCTTGCGGCCGTCATGCGATGCGGAGGATCAAAGCATGTTGACGCGTCGCACAGCTAATCGGACCGCGTCCATTCATAGGGGATCAGCGAGGTCAATTACCTTCATGTGCCGGGGTGTTCACAGTCGGGCGCCATCTCCTTCACATTCTTCACGGAGAGGTTTGTGAACACCCTGTGTCCCAGGGCAGCAAAGGGGACACTCGCGCATCAATGGCGCGCGATGCTTGTATGAGGCAATCGTTTCTTGCGAAGTACCGTGACCGCCCTGCGCATTCGGTGTGCAGGTTTCTGGCACGCGACCGCGGCGGCGGTCAGGACGACCGGCGGAACGAATCCCCACGGCGCGGCGGCCTCCCGCAGGGCAACGGCGCAGGCCGCGCCGCCGACCACGGCCGACAACCGGGCGGTTACCCACAGTTGCACCCGGCCCCGCCCGGAGCCGTCGACCGCCCCGGTCACCAATGTCGTCAGCGTCCCCGTGAAATAGGTGGTGGGCGCGGCCCCGGCCCCCGCCGCGACCATCGCCGCGGACTGCGCGCCCATCGCCAGCGCGGCCACGGCGAGCAGCACGGTCCGCCAGACCCCGGCCGGGTCCCCGCCGAGCAGCCCGCCCGCCACCGCGACGAAGCCGAGCAGCGCGCACTGCGCGGCGAGGCAGGCCACGACGCGGCCCGGCCACTCCTGGGTGCGAGTCCCGCGCACGCCCCGGCACACGAAGGCGGTCGCCGCGGCGCCCGCCGCGTAGCCGCCGAGCGCGTACAGCGGGCCGGCCACCTGGTGTGCGGAGCCCTGCCCCGCCGAGATGCCGAGCAGGACGAGGTTGCCGGTCATGACGCCCGCGAAGGTCTCGCCGAGGGCCGTGAACGCGAGCGCGTCCACGGACCCCGAGGCGGCGGCGAGCAGCACGAGCGAGACATGAGGGCGTGTGTCCATGTCTGAGACCGTAGGCGCGCGAGGCCCTCTCGAAACGCTCGCGCGTCGGCGCGTCGAGCCTGCGCCTGGAGCCTGTCGTCAAACTCCCGTCCGCGCCGCGGCCGGGTCGGGCCCGAGGTCCAGCGGTGCGAAGTCCACGCCCTCCCACAGGAGCCGCGAGGCCTCCTCCGGGTACGGCGCGGTGCGCGACGGCGCGTCCAGGATCCGCGTCGTCCGCCGGTCGGCGGTGAACGGCGCCCACCCGGGACCGTCCCCCGCCGCGAACGAGGTCCAGGCCGCGCCCATCTCCGCGGACAGCGCCTTCGCCGCGGGCGGGACCTCGGCGCCGAGGAAGAGCCCGGCGAAGTCCGAGTCGAGCGTCCCGAAGACCAGCGGCACGTCCAGGGCGTGGCAGGCGCCCATCGAGCCGTTCGCGCCGGGCGCCTGCCAGGACAGCTCGTACGCGTACGCGGTCCCGCCGCCCGCCGCGTGCGCCTCGGCCAGGCGCAGCGAAGGGATCCGGAACAGCCAGTCGGACAGCACGAGTTCATGGAGACCGGTCGGGCTCGCGGACGGGTACGCGGCCCGGTAGCGGGCCTCGGCGTCGGGGCCCGGCCCGAACCGCAGCAGCGCCTCGGTCGCCTCCTCCTCCGTCGTCCTCCCGTACCGGCCCGCCATGAGGGTGAACAGCCGGTACTCGTCCCGGTTGTGCCCGGCGAGCAGCTCGACGTCCCGCGCGGCGCCGCCCGCGAGCGCCTCCCACGGGGTGGCGGGCAGCACCTCCCCGTCGACCACCGGGGAGAACGGTGTGGCGGTGTGGGCGACACGGCCCCAGCGGTCCGCGTACGAGGGCAGCGCGCGGATCAGGTCGTCGGTGGCGTCGCGCAGCGCCTTCGGCGCGCACGCGGCGAGTTCCGCGGCCCCCGCGCCCGGCGCCCCGAGCCGCTCCGCGATCCGGGCGCCGATGTCCCGGGCGAGATCGAACGAGAAGTACGTGCCCGGCACGCTCTGCGCCACCGCCCGCCGGAACAGGCCGGCCGCCGACGGCATCGCGAGCAGCGCCGCCACCGAGCCCGCGCCCGCGGACTCCCCGAACACGGTGACCCGGTCCGGATCGCCGCCGAACGCCGCGATGTTCTCCCGCACCCAGCGCAGCGCCGCGACCTGGTCGAGCAGCCCCCGGTTGGCGGGCGCGCCGTCGAAGACGCCGAAGCCCTCGGCGCCGACCCGGTAGTTGAGGGTCACGACGACCTGGCCGCGCGAGGCGAGCGCGGAACCGTCGTAGTGCGGCCCGTCCGTGGAGCCGCTGACGTACGCCCCTCCGTAGATGTAGACCAGCACCGGCAGGCCCGCGCCGCCGAGGTCGGGGGACCACACGTTGACGGTCAGCCAGTCCTCGCCCTCGGGGACCGGGCGGCCCGTGAGCCCGCCCACGAGGGACTGCGGGGGCGGCGGCCCGAAGGCGAACGCGTCGCGCACCCCGTCCCACGCCCGCGCGGGCTCCGGAGCCGCCAAGTGCAGCGGGCCGACGGGGGGTTGGGCGTAGGGGATGCCGCGGAAGACGCTCAGCGTCCCCTGCGCGAGGCCGCGGACCCGACCCGCCGCGGTGGGTATCGGGGCGGTCGGGGTGGCGTCGGTCATGCGTGTCCTCCCTGGTGGCCCGGCTGGTGCCGGGCCGGGCGTCGAAGCGCTTCGACGAACTTCTGGACAGGCACCTCGCGCAAATCATAGGGTCGACATGCCGAACGGCGGGCGCGCCTCCCGCCGACGCCGGCGCGCTGGGCGGGTCGTCCACCCCCCCTCGGACCCGGCATCAGGAGAACGACATGGTCACGCTCGCAGAGGTCGCCAGGCACGCCGGGGTCTCCGCCAGCACCGTGAGCTATGTCCTCAGCGGCAAGCGCTCCATCTCGGCGGCCACCCGCGAGCGCGTCGAGAGCAGCGTGCGCACGCTCGGCTACCACCCCAACGCCGGTGCCCGCGCCCTCGCCAGCAGCAAGTCCAACATCATCGCCCTGATGGTGCCGCTGCGCACCGACATGTACGTACCCGTGCTCATGGAGATCGCGACGGCCGTCGCCACCGCCGCCCGCGCCCACGGCTACGACATCCTGCTGCTCACCGGCGAGGAGGGCGCCCAGGCCGTGCGCCGCATCGAGGGCAGCTCGCTCGCGGACGCCGTGATCGTCATGGACGTCGAGCTGGACGACGAGCGGCTGCCGCTCCTGCGCACCGCGAGCCGCCCCGCCGTCCTTATCGGGCTGCCCGCCGACACCGCCGGACTGCACTGCGTGGACCTCGACTTCGCCGCCGCGGGCGCGCTGTGCGCCGAGCACCTCGCGGGCCTCGGACACCGCGAGATCGCCGTCATCGGCGAGGCCGCCGCCGTCTACGAGCGCCGCACCGGCTTCGCCGAGCGCACGCTCACGGGCCTGCGCGGGCGCAGCGCCGAACTCGGCCTGCGGCTCCTGCACCGCCCCTGCGAGGGCAGCTACGCCGCCGTCTCGGCGACGCTGTCGCGGATCTTCGACGAGCGCCCCGGGACCAGCGCGTTCATCGTGCAGAACGAGGCCGCCACCGACCCGCTGCTCGCCCTGCTGCGCCAGTCCGGCCGGGCCGTCCCCGAGGACGTGTCGGTCGTCGCGGTCTGCCCCGAGCAGGTCGCCCGGCACGCGTCGGTGCCGCTCACCTCGGTCGCCGTGCCCGCGCAGGAGATGGGGCGGCGCGCGGTGGAGCAGGTCGTCGCGCAGATCGAGGGCCGCGGCCCGGTCGGCGAAGTCGTGCTGCTCGCGCCCGAGTTGACCGTTCGGGAGAGCGCTGCGCAGGCGCCGCCCGCCGCATAGGATCGCCGTATCCGGTCCTGAAGCGTCAGAAAGCGAGCGTGCCCGTGCACCCGACGTACGTCCTCGTCCATGGAGCGTTCGCCAACTCCTTCTCCTTCGCGCCGCTCCAGGCGGAACTCGGGCTGCTGGGTCACCGCTCGGCCGCCGTCGACCTGCCGGGACACGGCTTCGCGGCGACCTGGCCCGCCGCGTACCAGGCCCCGCAGGACCCGGCGGGTCTCGCCTCGACACCCGGCGTCCTCAAGGGAGTCACCCTCGACGACAACGTCGCGCACCTGATCGGCTTCCTGGAACGGGCCAAGGAGAACGGGCCCGTCGTCCTCGTCTCGCACAGCCGCGGCGGCCTCACCGCCACGGCCGCCGCCAACCGGCGCCCCGACCTGATCGACCACATCGTCTACGTGGGGTCCTGGTGCCAGGTCGACCTCACCGCGGCCGGTTATCACGCCGAACCGGAGATGGCCTCGGTCGACGTCGCCGCGCTCGGCCTCGCGATGGCGGGCGACCCGGCCGAACTCGGGCTGCTGCGCGTGAACTTCCGCACCGCAGACGAGAAGGCGCTCGACGCGTTCAGGTCGGCCTTCTTCGCCGACGGCACCGATGACGAGTTCCGCACCTTCCTCAACACCTTCCAGCCCGACGAGAACCTCGATGTCGGCACCGAGGACGACCGCGCGCAGGCCGACACCTGGGGCCGCATCCCGAAGACGTACGTACGCCTCGCGCGCGACACGAGCCTGCCGCCAGCGCTCCAGGACCGGCTGATCCGCGAGGGCGACGCGCTGACCCCGGACAACCCGTTCCGCGTCCGCACCCTCGACAGCTCGCACCTGAAGTGGCTGGCCGACCCGGCGCCGGCCGCCCGGGTGCTGGCGGAGATCGCCGAGTCGCTGTGAGGCCGTGACCGGCGACCCGCCCCCCTGTGTCCGGGGGCGGGGGTGACACCCCATCCCACACGTGAGTAAGGTGAGCCTTACCTAAGTTTGGAGTGGAGATGGTCAACCCAGTGGCGCACCAGGAGCTCACCCCCGCCGAGCGGGCGCGGACGATCCTCGCCGCGGCCGACACCCTGACCCTGACCCTGACCACCACGACCGAGGCCCGGCTGCGGCTCGACTGCGTGGGGCTCTACGCCGTGGACGCCGCGTCCCGGCTCGTCCTGCTCGACCCCGTCGACCCGCGGCTGACCGAGGCGCTCGCCACGGCGCCGCACTCGGGCCTCGCCGCCTACGCCGAGTTCACGGACGTGGCCCCCGTCGTCGTACGCGACCGGGTGCGCGCCCGCCTCGCCTTCAGCGGCCGCCTCGGGAACGCCGGGCCCGACACCCTGGTGTTCCGCCCCGCGCGGGCCGCGTTCGCCGAGGACGACGCGGTGCGCGTGCTCGACATGGCGGAACTCGCCGCGGCGGCTCCCGACCCGCTGGCCGGGGTCGAGGCGGAACTGCTCTCGCACCTGGACACGGGACACGCGGACCTGCTCGTCCAACTCATCGAGCTCGTTGGTGACTTGGACCTGTCCGACGTCGCGGACATCCGGCCCGTACGCCTCGACCGCAGGGGCCTCGTCCTGCGTCTGGAACGCGCCGCCCAGGAGCACGAGGACGTCCGCATCGCCTTCCACACCCACGCGGTCGGCCCCCACGAGGTGGGCCACCGCATCCAGGAACTCCTCGACGTCGCGGCCGCCCGCGCACACCGCTGAACGGAGGCGTCAAGCGGCGCGGCAACCTGACCGCCACCCGCGTCAAGCGCGAGTCGGCGCCGCCCGGTGCCGAGGTCGCGTGGGTCGACCGGGGAGTCGGGTCTCGCCACCGGGCTGCGCCGAAACTGGGCGGCTCAGGGTGTGCCGAAGGGGCGCATCATGTTCTGCGGCTACTGGAAACACTGAGCGCCTGCGCCTGCCCGGCGCGCTGCAACTCCTCCAGGGCCACAGAGACCGGAGCGGGTCTTCGGTCGGACGCGCCGAGGTGCCGGTACCAGTCGCGCAGCGCCAGGTACGCGGCGGCGGGGAGCGTCCGGCGCAGCACGGGGACCGTCGCCCTCGCGACGCCGTGCAGGGGGTGGTGCCGGGGCGCGCTCCGTCGCGGCTCGGCCGCCACGGGCTTCTTCGGGCCCGGCACGGAGAGCTTCACCCCGGACAGCCGTGGTGAGCTGAGCCAGCCGCCCACGTTCAGGCGCAGACACACGTTCCAGGCGCCGGGGTCGAGCGGTCCTGAGATCTCGTCGACGCCGGTGGGGTCGATGGCGCACTCCGTCGTCCAGTGCATCTCCCACAGCTCGGGGTCCGCCTCGTGCGGCGTCGGACGCAACGTGGACGTCCCGGTGGTCACGACCAGCTGGGTGCCGCCGGCCTTGTGGTGCACGAGGCCCTGCGCCTTGGCCTTCTTGAGCGGCTGGGTGAAGTCCAGCGTGGGGTCGAGCCCGGCCAGCTCGTCCAGGGGAGCGGGCGGCTGCCAGGTCCAGCGCACCCGCTTCTTTCCGGACGGCGTCGCGTGCACCGTGCGGCGGAACAGGAGCGGGGTGCTCTCGCCCGTCTCCGGGTCGGTCCGCACCAGCGACGTGCGCGCCCGCACATGCAGCGCCCCGTCCCGCCAGTCCGCCTCCTCGACCTCGGGCAGGTGCCTGACCTCGCTCTCGAACCGGGTGTAGGCGTGGATGCCCTCGTGGTCGCCGGAACGGCACAGTCGGGAGAGCACGCGCAGGCGCTCCGGCAGATGGCGGTCGACGGCGGCGGGCAGCTCGCCGGCGAGATCGATGACCTCCTGCCGCCAGGCCGCGCGCCGCTCCTCGTCCTGCCCGAGGAAACCCTTCCCGGTCAGCCGCTTCAGCGCCTTGCTGCCGTACCAGTTGGCGGTGAACCTGTGCCGCAGCTCGTCGTCCGACACCCGGGTGTCGGGGGCGTGCAGCAGGGCGATGATGCGCCGCACCGAGCCGATGTAGGGGACGGGCTCGATGGGGGCGTAGCTGATGTTGTGCTTGCCGTTGCGGTGCCGCACCCAGTGGTAGGTCGTGTAGTCCGGCACCGTGCTGACCTGCTTGGCCAGCAGATAGGCCCGCAGCGTGAACAGATGGTCCTCGAGCCGGACCCGGCCCTCCTCGAAGCGCAGGTCGTGATCGAGGAGGAACTGGCGGCGGAACAGCTTGTGGACGGTCATGCTGCCCAGCAGCACGGGGTTCTCGCGCACGGACCCCCGCTCCAGTGGCTTGGCGAACGGGGCCCGCGGGGCGCCGCGGCCGTGTCCCGCCATACGGCCGATCACGATGTCCGCGTCGGTGTCCTTGGCGCGCGCGTAGAGCCGCTCAAGCGCCTGCGGCGCGAGCCAGTCGTCATCGTCGACGAAGTGCACGTACTCCCCGCGCGCACGGGCGACGCCGGTGTTGCGGGGGCGCCCGGGCCAGCCGGAGTTGGTCATCGGGACGACACTCATGTTGTCCTCGTCGGCCAATTCCCTTTCCAGGAATGCGACCGTGTCGTCCGTGGAGCCGTCGTCGATGTAGAGAACTTCGAAGTCCGTGCGGGGCATGGACTGTTTCCGAAGTGCGGTGAGTCCCACCATGACGTCTTCGCCGGTGTTGTGGGTCGGAATGATAACCGTGACTTTTACGGGGGTCATGTAGGTGTGTCAATCCGTGCGCTCGGACCAGTTCCGAGGGGAGGGTTCGTAACCTAGCAGCGTTTACTTCTTTCACAGGAAACGCACTTCCATGGTCACACCGCGATATGAATATCGCACGGAGTACGCCGGGTCACTGTTTTGGGTGATGTGGGCCGGGCCCTGCCGGGGTTCTCCGTCAACTCTGCGACGGTGTCGGCCATGGCTTCTCTGTACCGGACACTGCTGAACGGCCTCTCGCGGACCGGGGCTCAGATCATCGACCTGGCCCCCGGGGCGGCGGTTCTTGTGCACCGGAGGCACGGGAAGTGGACCAGCACCGACCTCGGGGGCGGCGTCCATCTCGTCGTGGACCAGCGGAAGTCGGGGATGTCGGACCGGGATTTCCAGAAGGCGGCGTCCGACCTTCTCTGCGCCCGCCACGTCGCCGAGATGCTCGACCAGTACGGAGTGAACTGCGTATTCGACGTGGGCGCGAACGTCGGACAGTACGGAAAGCGGCTGAGGCAGTCCGGATACAAAGGTCGCATTGTATCGTTCGAGCCCGTACCGCGCTTCCTGGAGAAGCTCGAGAAGCAGGCCGACGGCGACCCGGACTGGCACATTTTCCCGTGCGGGCTCGGCCGTTCGGACGAACTGCGGCCCATGCACGTCGAGTGGAACACGATGAACTCGCTGCTTTCCCCCAGCGACTACGGGAACGCCGCGTACAAGCGGTTCACGAAGGGCCGCACCGAAGAAATCCAGGTGTGCCGCCTCGACGGCCTCATGGACCAGGCCCTCGTCGGCATCCAGAACCCGCGCCCCTACCTCAAGATGGACACGCAGGGCTACGACCTGGAGGTCTTCGCCGGGGCGGGGGAGCGCGTCGACGACTTCGTGGGGATGCAGTCGGAGGTCGCGCTGCTGCGGCTCTACGAGGGCAGCCCGCGCATGGAGGAGGCCCTCGCCGAGTACGAGGGCCGCGGCTTCGAGATCACCGGCATGTATCCGGTGACCCGCGAGAAGAGCACCGGCCGGGTGCTCGAGTTCGACTGCGTGATGATGCGCGCCGGCGAGGCCCCCGCGCCGGCCGCGGGGGAGCGGGGACCCGCGGCGGCGGCCGGGCAGGGATCCGGCGGCTGAGCCGCGCTCGGCTCAGCGGTCGAGCTCGCGGTGCGCGCTCTCCGGGAGCCGCAGGTACACCACCGAGGACACGAGGCACAGCACGGCCACGTACCAGGGGAAGAGCCCGCTGTGTCCGAGGTCCTTGAACAGGGTGCCCATGTACGGCGCCGTGCCGCCGAACAGCGCCACCGTCAGCGAGTAGGGGAAGCCGATCCCGGCCGCCCGCACCCGGGCGGGGAACACCTCCGCGTTGACCGCCGCGGAGATCGACGTGAAGCCGGTGAGCAGCACCATGCCGGCGCACTGCGTGAACAGCAGTGAGGCGAAGGAACCCGTCAGCGAGTGCAGCAGCGGCACGCTCAGCAGCGCGAATCCGAGCCCGAAGAACAGCAGCAGCGGCTTGCGCCCGAACCGGTCCGAGAGCATCCCGCCCACCGGCTGCAACAGCGCGAAGAACGCGAGGGAGATCGTGCCCACGGTCAGCGCCTGCGACGTGTCGATGTCCGTGTTCAGCTCGGCGTACGTCGGCAGGTACGAGGTCCACGTGTAGTACGCGAGGGTGCCGCCGGCCGTGATGCCGCAGATGAGCAGCGACTGCCGCGGGTACTGGCGCAGCGCGTCGAAGAGCCCCGGCCGCTCGTGCCCCTCGCTCCGCGTCTCCTGCGCCCCCTGCCGGATCCAGAACCCGACGAGACTCAGCACCGCCCCGGCCAGGAACGGCACCCGCCACCCCCAGCCGTCCATCTGCCCCTCGGCGAGCGTGCCCACGAGCACCGCGGCGACGCCCGACGCGATCAACTGCCCGATGGACGTGGACACATACTGGAACGACGAGAAGAGCCCGCGCCGCCCCGGCCCCGCCGACTCCACGAGAAACGTCGTCGACGCCGCGAACTCCCCGCCCACGGACAGCCCTTGGAGCAACCGGGCGAGCACCAGCACGACGGGCGCGAGCACCCCCACGGACGCGTACGTCGGTGTGATCCCGACCAGCAGACTGCTGCCGCCCATCAACAAAATGGTCACCGTCAGCGCGGCCCGCCGCCCCTTGCGGTCGGCCACCGCCCCCATCAACAACCCGCCCACGGGTCGCATGAAGAACCCGACCGCGAACACGGCGAAGGTGGCGAGCAGCGGAACGAGCGAGTTGTCGGCACTCTTCGGAAAGACCTGGTCGGCGATGTACGTCGCCAGAAAGGTGTACGCGTACCAGTCGTACCACTCGACGGCATTGCCGACGGAGGCGGCGAGCAGCTGCCGGAGGGGGTGGGCGGGTGGGGCCGCGGTGGTGGTCGTCTGTGTCATGAGCCTGACGCTAACCACGGAAAGCCCCAGCTCATACGCGGTTTGACCGAGTCGAGACATTCACGTCGAACAGCTCTCGGCAGGGGCCCGGGATCAGTGGCCGAAGGAGCGGTGGGCCACGCCCTCCAGGTGTGTGCGCATCGCCGCCTCGCAGGCCGCCGCGTCGTTCGCCTCGAAGGCGCGCAGCACCGCGGCGTGTTCGGCGAGGGCCTCCGCCGTGTCCGTGATGCGGCCGCCGGTGAAGCGCCGGAAGCGCTGGATGTGGGCGCCCAAAGGATCGATGGCCGCGACGAGGAAGCGGTTCCCCGCGGCCTCGGCGATGGCGGCGTGAAAAGCGGAGTCGGCCTGCATATAGGCACGGAAGTCGTCCGTCTCCCGCTGGTCCGCCGCCGAGGTCATCTCCTCGTGGTGCTCGACGAGGACCCGGATGGTCCCGGCCGCGTCCCGCTCGCACGCCTGGCGCGCGTTGTACGGCTCGATGAGCAGGCGGGCCGCCATGAGTTCACGGAACCCCGCGTCGTCCAGGAGCGGGGCGACCGTGTAGCCGCGGTGCGGCACACGCTGTACGAGGCCCGTGTTCTCCAGCTTGGCCAACGCCTCGCGCAGCGGTGTCGGCGAGACACCCCAGTCCTTCGCGATGGTGTCGATGCGCAGCGGCGTGCCCGGGGCGAGCCCCTCGTCGAGGATGAGGGCCAGGAGGGCCTCGTACGCCTCGTCCATCAGCACGGTCCTGCCGAGCCCGGCCGGGCGCACCTGTCTGCCGACTGCTCCCATCGTCGCCTCTTTCCGCTGTGCCCCTGCCGCGGGGCCCTGTTGTCCCAGCTGAACGCGCCCGCGCGCCGGTCTTCAGCTTAGCCGGGGGAGTGGGGCGTCCCGGCTGCCCGCCTCCGCTGGACGGCTCAGTTCGTGGTGCGCGGGGCGAGGAGCGTCACCAGCGCCGAGTCGTCCTCGCCGCCGAGGCCCTGGCTCATGGCGAGTTGGTAGAGCTGGTCGGCCGCGGCGGCGACGGACGTGGCCACGCCGGCCTTCTTGGCGAGGGACACCACGATGTTCATGTCCTTGCGGATGATGTCGAGCCGGGAGCGCAGCTCGGGGCCGCCCGTGCCGTCCTCACCGACCTCGTACTGCTGCACCATGCGCGGGCCGCGGTCGGCGAGCATGAACGACGCGGCGGCGCCCTGGCCGAGTACGTCGACCGCACGGTCGAGGTCGATTCCGAGGGCGCGGGCCAGGGCCAGGGACTCCGCGGCGGCGGCCGTGTGGATTCCGCACAGCAGCTGGTTGACGGTCTTCATGATCTGTCCGTCGCCGACGCGGGCGCCGACGATGTGCAGGGTCGAGGCGAGCCGGTCCAGGACGGGGCGGGCGGCGCCGAGCGCGGCATCGTCGGCGCCGACCATGATCAGCAGGTCGCCCGTGCCGGCCCGCACCGCGCCCCCGCTGACCGGGGCGTCGACCAGCAGGACACCCTGCTCGGCGAGGCGTGCGGCCACGGTCTGTACGCCGTCGATGCCCACGGTGGAGGTGACGACGACGACCGCGCCCTCGCGCAGTTCACCCGCGGCTCCCTCCTCGACGAGACCGCCGCCGAACAGGCAGGACTCCAGCTGCTCCTGGTCGCGTACGGCGATGACGACGACGTCGGCGTCCTTGACCGCGGCGGCGGGCGTCGCGGCGGGGGTGGCACCGGCGTCGGCAGCGAGCGTGCGGCGCTCCTCGAAGACGTCGAAGGCGCGAACCGGGAAGGCCCCTGCGAGGCGGGTGGCCATCGGGAGGCCCATGGCGCCGAGTCCGAGGACTGCGGTGACGGGGGCGGTGGTGTCGGTGGACATGAAGTGCCTCTTTCGTGCGGGCCGCGGCCGGTGGGGCCGCGGAAACAGTGTCTCGCTCCGTCTGGTGATGGCCTCAGACGAGCACGGCGTACATGAGGAGTGACATGGCCAGGCCCATGACGGCGACGATCGTCGAGAGGACGGACCACGTCTTGATGTTCTGGGCGACGCTCATGCCGAAGTACTCCTTGGAGAGCCAGAAGCCGGCGTCGTTGACGTGGGAGAAGAAGAGTGAACCGGCGCCGACGGCGAGCGCGATGAGCGAGGCCTCCACCGGCGGGGCGCCCGCGGCCATGGGCGCCATGATGCCTGCCGCGGCCGTCGTGGCGACGGTGGCGGAGCCGGTGGCGAGCCGGATGAGGACGGCCAGCAGCCAGCCGAGTACGAGATGCGGCATGTGGGCCTCGGCCGCGGCCTTGCCGATGGCGTCGGCGACACCGGTGTCCACGATCAGCTGCTTGAAGCCGCCGCCCGCGCCGACGATGAGGAGGATGCCGGCCACCGCGGGCAGCCCCGCGGTCACGATGGTGCGGACCTCGGCCCGGCCGCGGCCGAGGCCCCAGCCGAAGACGGTCATGGCGAAGAGCACGGCGATGAACATGGCGACGAGCGGCGTGCCCAGGAAGTCGAGCACGTGGTTGTACCAGGCGCTGCCGGGGAAGGCGATGTCGGCGATCGACTTGGCGAGCATCAGGACGACGGGCAGCGCGATCGCGGCGAGCGAGGTGCCGAATCCCGGGGTGCGGGCGCCGGTCGTGCCGTTGGCGCCCTGGGAGGCCATGAGCGATTCCACAAGTTCGGCCGGGGCCTGGGTGTGCACGCGGCGGGCGATGAACTTCGCGTAGAGCGGGCCCGCGACGATCACCGTGGGGATCGCCGCGATGAGGCCGAGTCCGAGCGTGGTGCCGATGTCCGCCTTGAGCGCGCTGACGGCCACCAGGGGGCCGGGGTGCGGGGGCACGAACGCGTGCAGGGTGCCGAGCCCGGCGAGGGCCGGCACGGCGAGCAGCACCAGCGGGGTACGGGTCCGCTTGGACATCACCACGATGATGGGGATGAGCAGGACGAGGCCCACTTCGAAGAACATCGGCAGGCCGATGATCGCGGCGATCAGCGCCATGGACCAGGGGAGCACGCGGGGCCCGGAGCGCGAGCCCAGGCGCTCGACGATGCGGTCGACGCCGCCCGAGTCGGCGAGCAGTTTGCCGAGGATCGCGCCGAGTGCGATCAGCGCGCCCGTCGACCCCAGCGTCGTGCCCATGCCGTTGCTGAACGACTCGACGACCTTGGCCAGTTCGGTGCCCGAGCCGATGCCCAGGACGAGGGAACCGCCGATCAGGGCGATGAACGGATGGAAGTCGAACAGCGTGATCAGGGAGACGATCACGGCGATGGCGACGGCCACCATGGCGATGAGCCGGGTGTCGTGCCCTGTCCAGGGCGCTGCCGCCAGGGGCAGGGCTATCGGGGCCAGCATGCGGGGGTGTCCTTACGTCGTTGTAAGAGGCGTCACGTCGTCGGTGGAGGCGTCGGGTGGGCGAGGGGCGCGGGCCGTTCCGCGCGGCGAGCGGCTCAGCGGTCGGCTCAGCAGCCCGGCCGGGCCTCGCCGCTCTCCTCGGCGCCGGTGTCGTACGCGTCCAGGACCTGGACCTTCTCGGCGGAGGGGGAGGCGGCGTCGAAGCGGTAGCCGAGCCACTCGCCGACGAGGCGGCGTGCCAGTTCCAGACCGATCACGCGCTGGCCCATGGTGAGTACTTGGGCGTTGTTGGAGAGCACGGCGCGTTCGACGGAGAAGCTGTCGTGGGCGGTCACGGCACGGACGCCGCGCACCTTGTTGGCGCTGATGGCGACGCCGAGGCCGGTGCCGCAGAACAGCAGCGCGCGATCCGCGCCGCCCTCGGCGACGAGCCGCGCGGCGGCGACACCGATGTGCGGGTAGGCGGTGTGGTCGTCCTCGCCGACCCCGATGTCCTTGACGGAGGCGACGCGCGGGTCGGCTTCCAGGTCGGCCTTGAGGGCTTCCTTGTAGGCGTGGCCCGCGTCGTCGCTGCCGATGACGAGGCGCAGCGGGGCAGGGGTGGTCCGGTCGGGTTGACCCATGGTGGTTCCTGTTTCTGATCTTGGTAGGGGGCGCGTCGCCGTAACTGCACTGAGGGAACGGCTACTTCGCGAGGAGAGCGGCGAGAGTGCGTGCGCAGAGCGCCAGCGAGAGGGCGCCGGCGTCGGGGGTGCCGACGCTGCGTTCGGCGAGCGGCCGGGCGCGGCCCAGGCGCGGGGTGAGTTCGGCGGTCGCCTCGGCGGCGTGGCTCGCCGTGGCCGCGGCCCGGCCGAGGGCGGAGCCGGCGGTGTCACCGCGGCCGACGCCCGCGGTGAAGGTGTCGACGAGTGGACCGAGGGCGTCGACCAGGGTCTTGTCGCCCGGCTTGGCGCCGCCGAGGGAGGTGACGGCCTCGAAGGCGGCACGCGCGCCGGCGGCCAGGCGCAGGGCGTCGACCGGCCCGGTGTCGCCGAGTTCCTGGGCCAGGGCCCGCAGACCCACGCCCCACAGCACCCCGGACGTGCCCCCGGCCTCGTCGGCCCAGGCGTCGGCGGCCGCGCTGAGCAGTGAACGGGCGCCCGCATCACCGGAGTTGGCCTTCTCGGCGGCCCGCACGGCCGCGTCGACGCCCTTGGTCATGCCGCGCCCGTGATCGCCGTCGCCCGCGACCGCGTCGATCCGGCCGAGCTCGTCGGCGGCGTCGTGCAGGGCGTCCTGTAGGGCGCGCAGCGCGGTGAGGGTCGCCGCCGCTGCGCCGCGCGAGGGCTCGTCGCCCCGAACGAGCGGCGTCCCGGGCACCGCATCGGGCAGCACACGCGGTTCGGCCGGTGTCGCGGGCAGCGGGAGGCGCCGGAATCCGGGGGTGTCGGCCGGCGCGCACCACCAGCGTTCCAGGTCCTCGTCGAGCCACATCAGGGTCAGCGAGCACGCGGCCATGTCCAGGCTGGTGACGAGCTCGCCGACCTCGGGGCGGACCACGGTGAGACCGGCGTCGGCGAGTGCCTCGGCGACGTGCCCCCAGACCAGGAACAGCTCCTCGTACTTCGTGGCGCCGAGCCCGTTGAGGATCGCGGCGACGCGTGTACCGGCCGTCTTCGGGCGTTCGGCGAGCAGCCGGTCGACGAGGATGCGGGCGACGGTCGGGGCATCGGCCATGTCGGTGTCCTCGACGCCGGGTTCGCCGTGGATGCCGAGACCGATGGCCATCTTTCCTTCGGGCACACGGAACAGCGGGGTGTCGGCGCCGGGCAGCGTGCAGCCGGCGAAGGCGATGCCGAAGGAGTACGTGGCGGCGTTGGCGTGGCGGGCCGCGGCCTCGACGGCGTCCAGGTCGAGGCCCTCCTCGGCCGCGGCGCCCGCGACCTTGAAGACGGTGAAGTCCCCTGCGATACCGCGCCGTTCGTCGCCGCGCCCGGCGGGCGCGCTGGCCACGTCGTCGGTGACCAGGACCGTGCGGGTGTCGATGCCGGCGTCGCGCAGCCGGGCCTGCGCCATGCCGAAGTTCATGCGGTCGCCCGCGTAGTTCCCGAAGCAGTAGAGAACCCCGCCGCCGGCCTCGCAGGCACGCGCCACCGACTCCGCCTGCCGGGTGGAGGGGGACGTGAAGACATTGCCGACGACCGCCCCGGTGGCGAGCCCGCCGCCGACGAGCCCGCTGAACGCCGGGTAGTGCCCGGAGCCCCCGCCGACGACGACGGCGACCTGCCCCGGGCGCGGCGGCGCGCTGCGTATGACACCGCCGGGCACGAGGGTGACGTGCTCGGGGTAGGCCGCGGCGAATCCGCGCAGTTGGTCCTCGCTGAAGCGGGAGGGGTCGGTGTACAGCCTGGTCATGGCAGGTGGTTCCTTGTCGTGCGGGGGCGCGCGGCGGGGCGGGGCGGTGCGGTGGGCTCAGGCCGCGGAACGGCGGGGCAGGATGCGGCGCAGGTAGTCGCGGTTCGCGGCGGACACGCTGAGGCCGTCGCCGCCGTAGTGCTCCACGCAGAAAGCGCCGTTGAAGCCGTGGTCGAGGGCGATCTTGACGGCTCGTCGGTAGCTGACGAAGCCGGACTCCATGGGAGCCGGGGACGTGAGGACGGTGCCGGTGGCCGGGTCCTCGACGCGGTAATAGCTCTTCACGTGCCAGTAGTTGGCGTGCGGCAGCGTCTTGGTGACCATCGACTCCCAGGACTCGACGGGGCGCTGCATGCGGATGAGGTTTCCCAGGTCCGGATTGAGGCCGACGTTGTCCCGCTCGATGTCGGTGAGCAGGGCGACCGCCGAGTCCGCGGTACCCAGGTAGGTGTCCTCGTACATCTCCAGGGACAGCTCGACGCCCACCGAGGCCGCGTGGTCGGCGAGTTCACGCAGCCGGGTCACTGCCTTGTGCCACATCTCCTTGTCGCCGACGGGGTCCTTGGGCCCCGGCACGGTCCAGAACCAGAGCACGGCCTGCTGCTCCGGCGTCAGCGGCCGGTGCAGGCCGAAGGAGACGAGCGGGACACCGAGGGCGGCGGCCGCGTCGATGGTGCGGTGCGAGTAGGCGAGGTTGTCGTCGCCGTCGGCGGGGTCGATGACGCTGCGGCGGATCGCCGAGATGGCGGGGGCGGTCAGTCCGACCTTGGCGAGGGTGTCGCGCAGTTCCTCGAGCCGGGCGGGGGCGAGGTCCCCGGGACGCAGCCAGCCATCGGTGAGATCGACCTCGGTGAAGCCCGCTTCGGCCACCTCCTGGAGGCTCTGCGCCCACTGCTCCGCCGGCTGGTCCTGTGTGGAGACACCATCGGGTCCGGTGTTCGGGAATTGCAGCAGGGCGGCGGCGATCGGCCAGGTTTCCGCGGTGTGAGTCAGCATCGGCTCCCTTTCTTCATTTCCTATATGATCTATGGTTTCCGCGGCTGTCAAGGGTGGCCCACGTCACACGCGATGCCCCGTGCGGCCGGTTCGGAATGATCTGTTCCGTGGGACCGGGGAAAGTGGCCCGAACCTCTTGACCAGAGGGTTTCGTCATGCGCATGCTTCCGGCGTCTATTTGTCAACGCCGTGAACTTATCTGTCGGCCGACCCGCTCGGACCCGTGGCGCCGCAGATGTGCAGGCCGGACACAGGAGCCCCATGAACCCCTGGAACGACACTTCGCTGCCTGCCGACGAGCGCGTCGAGGCCCTGCTGGCCGAGATGACCCAGGACGAGAAACTCGCCCAGCTCGGCAGCTACTGGACCAAGTCCAACGTCGGCAGCGGAGACGCCCGGGTCGCACCGATCGAGGAAGCCCTCGCCGCCCGCTCGAACGAGTCCACGGCGCTCGCCCATGGCATCGGCCACCTCACCCGCCCTTACGGCACCCGCCCCCTGGAGCCCGAGGAAGGCCGCGCCGAACTCGTCCGTGTGCAGCGGAAGTTGCGCGACACGCGCCTCGGCGTCCCCGCCATCGCCCACGACGAGTGCCTCACCGGGTTCGCCGCCTTCGGTGCCACGGTCTACCCCACCCCGCTGGCCTGGGCCGCCACCTTCGACACGGCCCTGGTCGAGGAGATGGGCGCCGCCATCGGCCGGGACATGGCGTCGGTCGGGGTCCACCAGGGGCTCGCCCCGGTCCTGGACGTCGTACGCGACTACCGGTGGGGCCGCGTCGAGGAGACGCTCGGCGAGGACCCGTACCTGACCGGCCTCATCGGCACCGCCTACGTACAAGGCATGCAGTCCCAGGGCGTCGTGGCCACCCTCAAGCACTTCGCCGGGCACGCGGCCTCGCGCGGTGCCCGCAACCACGCGCCCGTCTCCATCGGTGCCAGGGAGATGGCCGACGTCATTCTGCCGCCCTTCGAAATGGCCGTGCGCGAGGGCGCGGTGGGCTCGGTGATGAACAGCTACACCGACCAGGACGGTGTCCCCGCCTGCGCGGACGAGGCACTCCTGACGACAGTGCTGCGCGAGCAGTGGGGCTTCACCGGCACGGTCGTCTCCGACTACGGGTCGATCGCATTTCTGCGCACCATGCACCGCGTCGCCGCCACCGAGGGGGACGCCGCCCGCCTGGCGCTGACCGCCGGTATGGACGTCGAGCTGCCCAACACCCGCTGTTACGGCGATCCCCTCGCCGAGCAGCTCGACGACGGCCGGGTCGACCCCGGACTCCTGGACCGGGCCGTCGCGCGCGTCCTGCGGCAGAAGCTCCGACTCGGGCTGCTGGACGCCGACTACAGCCCGGAGGCCGACGCCGGCATGGGCACCCCCGTCGACCTCGACTCCCCGGCCAACCGGGCGCTCGCCCGCACCCTCGCCGAACGCTCCGTCGTCCTGCTCGCCAACGAGGGCGCCGCCCTGCCGCTGGACGCCGCCGAAACCCCCACCATCGCCCTGATCGGCCCGGGCGCCGACGACGCGGGCACCTTCCTGGGGTGCTACTCCTTCCCCAACCACGTCCTGCCCAAGTACCCCGGCCACGCGGCCGGCATCGCCCTGCCCACCCTGCGTGAGGCGCTCACCGCCGAACTGCCGGACATCCGCTTCGTGTACGAGCAGGGCTGCGCGGTCAGCGGCAGTGACACCTCCGGGCTGCCTGCCGCCGTGCGGGCCGCCACGGAGGCGGATCTGGCCCTGGTGGTCGTCGGCGACCGCTCCGGAATGTTCGGCAACGGAACCTCGGGGGAGGGGTGCGACGCCGGCAACCTCCAACTTCCGGGCGTGCAGCGGAAGTTGGTCGAAGAGGTGCTCGCCACCGGCACGTCCGTCGTCCTGCTCGTCGTCTCCGGCCGCCCGTACGCACTGGGCGGGATCGCCGAGCGCTGCGTGGCCGTCGTGGGGGCCTTCATGCCGGGCGAAGAGGGCGGCCCCGCCCTGGCCCGCGTCCTGTCCGGTCAGGTGTGCCCGAGCGGCAAGCTGCCCGTGCAGGTTCCGCGCACCCCGGACTGCGGTCCGGGCACCTACCTGAGCGCGCCGCTCGGCCGGCACAGCGAGGGCATCAGCGTCCTCGACAACACGCCCCTGTACCCGTTCGGCCACGGCCTGTCCTACACCTCCTTCGCCTACGAGGACCTGCGGCTCGCCGGCGACGGGCAGGTCCCGACCGACGGGTGCATCGAGGTGTCCTGCCTCGTCCGCAATACGGGAACGCGCGCGGGCCGGGAGGCCGTCCAGCTCTACTACGACGACCCGGTCGCCCAAGTCGCCCGCCCCGCGCAGCAGTTGGCCGCCTTCGAGGTCGTTTCCCTGCGGCCCGGAGAGCAGACCCGCGTGGTCTTCAGGGTGCACGCCGACCAGACCTCGTACACCAAGAGCGCATCGGGCGACGGGCGGCGCCTCGTCGAGCCCGGCACCATCCACCTCATGCTCGGAGCCTCCAGCGGCGACATCCGGCTGCGCGCCGATGTCGAACTCACCGGGCCCCCACGCCTGGTGGGCGCAGGCCGTCACCTCCGCCACGCGTAACCGCTCCGGAAGCAGACCTCACTTCTGTACGTCCGCACGTGTTCTGCCCGACTACAAGGAAGTAGCACTCGCCGTGACACCAGACACCCGCCAGAGTGACACCCCTGCACCCCCACGCGGTACGACCGGCTCCCTCGCTCCGGAGTCCGCGGCCGGCCCCCGCCCCCGCCTGGTGGTGGGCATGGCGGCCGGTCAACTCGGCATCTTCCTGGCCCTGTTGACGCCCATCCTCGTCAGTCTGCAACTCAAGGTCCAAGCGGTCGTCCCCGAGGACGGCCAGGTCGCCGCGCTCGGCATCGTCACCACCACGGGATCGGTCGCCGCGATGCTGGCCAACCCGTTCTTCGGACGGCTCAGCGACCGCACGACCAGTCGCTACGGCCGTCGCAGGCCCTGGCTCGCCCTCGGCATGCTGGGGCTGCTCATCGGAGTGCTCGTCATCGCGACGGCGACCGGGGTCGCCGGTATCACCGTCGGCTTCGTCATCGCCTCCGCATCCGCCAACGCGGCGCTCGCCGCCTTCGTCGCGACCGTCGCCGACAACGTCCCCGAGTTCAGGCGCGGCAGGATCAGCGGGCTGCTCGGCATCATGCAGAACCTGGCACCCACCGCCGGCACCTGGATCGCGAAGTACTTCACCGACCAACTGCTGCTGCTCTTCCTGGTGCCCAGTGTCATCGGCATCCTCCTGGTGATCGCATACATGCTGGTCCTTCCGGACAAGCCGCTGGAGCACAAGCCCCCGCGGGAGGGCTTCAAGGCGGTCCTGCGCACCTACTGGGTCAATCCCAAGCAGCACCCGGACTTCGCCTGGACCTGGCTCTCCCGCTTCCTGCTGACCCTCGCCAACTGGATGTTCACCACCTTCCGCCTCATCTACCTCCAGCACGAGATGCGGCTCAGCGCCGCCGCCGCGACCGAGACACTCGCCGTCGGCGTCCTTGTCTACGGTCTGGTCGTCATGGGCTCCGCGCAGACGGCGGGCTGGCTCTCGGACCGGTTCGGGCGCCGCAAACCGTTCATCGCCGTCGCCGCCGTGGCGTTCGGCGTCGGCATGCTGATCCTCAGCCGGGCCGACACCATCGCCCTCTTCTACTGTGCGGAGATCGTCCTGGGGCTCGGCTTCGGCACCTACCTCGGTGTCGACCTCGCGCTCGTCATCGACGTACTTCCGGACCCGGACAACCCCTCCAAGGACCTCGGCATCTTCAACATCGCGATGTCGGCCCCGCAGATCTTCGCTCCCGCGCTCGGCGCGCTGCTCATCTCGCTCGGCGGCGGACACAATTACGCGATCCTGCTGATCACCGCCTCCTTGGTGTGTCTCGCCGGAGCGCTCGCCATCCTGCCCGTACGAAAGGTGCGTTGAGCGCGAACGCGGGTAGGCGCCCGCGGGCGCCTACCCCACCGGCAGGTGGTCCCGGCAGTAGTCGATGAGCGCGGTCGCGAGCCTCGACGGCCGGATTCCGCGCGGGTGGCCCACCAGCAGGGAGTTGGTGCCCACCGGCTCCATGATCGGCAGGAACTTCAGCGGCCGCCCCTCGGGGCTCTCGCGCACCTCCTGCATGAGCAGCGAGTACGCGAGCCCGCGCCCGACGAGCTCGCGGATGGTGTGGACGCTGGCGCTGCGGTAGGCGACGTTGGGTTCGGCGCCGAAGCGGCGCAGCAGGCTCTCGTTGAGGTACGAGGCCGGCTCCACGTCGAGCAGGGCGGCCGGATGGGGCGTCAACTCGCGAATGCTGACCTCCTCCCGTTCGGCCAGGGGGTGTTCGGGGGAGAGGGCCACGAGGAAGTGGCGCTCGGCCAGCAGGACCGTCTCCACTTCGGGGTGCCGCTGGACCTCGTACAGGAAACACAGGTCGATCTGGCCGCGCAGCAGCATCTCCTGGATCTCCGGCCCCGGGCCCTCGACGAACTCCAGCTTCACGTCCGGGTGTTCGCGGGCGAAGTAGTCGGCCACCTCGGGGATCACCAGCGTCGAGAGCGTGCTGAAACAGCCGACGGTGAACGTCCCGGAGAAGCCGCCGGCCACGTCGTCCACCGAGTCGACGAGGTGCCGTGCCTCGCCGAGCAGGGCGCGGGCCCGGTTGGCGACGACGCGGCCGGTCGGCGTCAGACAGACGCCCTTGGACTTGCGGCGGATCGCCAGGTCGACGCCCAGGGCGGATTCGAGGTCCTTGATGGCCAGGCTGATCCCGGCCTGCGTGACATGGCACTTCAGCGCGGCCTTGGTGATCGACTGCTCCTCCGCCACGGCGACGAAGTACTCGAGTTGGCGCAGCGTCATCTCCTTCATAAGGAGAGCTTAGGTGTAGCGGAAAACCTATTTGCTTTACGTGTCTGGTGGTGCGGGCCACGATCGGTGGACGCCATGACGCAGGTCACACCAAGAGCGTGAGGATCATGATGAGTGCCGTCCCGCAGACATCAGGACCGTATGTGGTCACCCTCGGCACCGCCGGGGGGCCGCGGTGGTGGAACGCCCCCGGCGGAGCGCAACGCAGTGGCATCAGCACCGCGGTCGTGGTGCGGGGCCGGGTGTATCTGGTGGACTGCGGGCAGGGCGCGGGGCGGCAGTTGAAGAACGCGGGGCTGCGTGTCGAGCAGGTGCGCGGTGTCTTTCTCACCCACCTGCACTCGGACCACACCGTCGACCTGGCGCCGCTCCTGCTGTTCAGCCAGTTCGAGCGGAAGGACTCCGCCCTGGCGCCCATCGCGGTGCGCGGCCCCGGCCGGAGGGGCAAGCTTCCTCCGGTGTCGTCGCGTGCGTCCGGGACGCCCCGGCCGGTCGCTCCCGAGAACCCCACCCCCGGGACCGAGGACCTCTTCGAGGCCCTGTCCGCCGCGTACGCCACCGACATCAACGACCGGGTCTTCGACTCGTGCACGCGACCTCCCTCGGACCACTTCGAGGTCCGAGACATCGAACTCCCCGACGGCACCGGCTTCGACCCAAACGACGCCGTGGCCCCCGACATGGAGCCGTTCCCGGTGTTCCGGGACGAGATCGTCGAGGTCACCGCGACGCTGGTCTCCCACCACCCCACGGCCCCGGCGTTCGCCTTCCGCTTCGACACGGCCGAGGGCTCGGTGACCGTCTCCGGCGACACCGCCCCCTGCCGGAACCTGGTGCGACTGGCGCAGGACACGGATCTGCTGCTGCACGAGGCCATCGACCTGAACCTCATCGCCAAGCAGTACACCGACGTGACGCTGATGAAGGCGACCATGGACCACCACAGAAGGGCTCACACCACCGCGCGGGAAGCCGGGGAGATCGCCACCGCCGCGGGCGCACGGGCTCTCGCACTGCACCACCTGGTCCCCGCCTTCGCTCCGCACGAGTCGTGGCTGGAGGCCCGACACACCTTCAGCGGAGACCTGTTCGTCCCCGACGACCTGCAAGTGATCTCCTTCGCCGCCCCTGCCGGAGCGGGAACCGTTTCCGAGCGTGCAAAGGCGCACCGATGACCGCATCGAATCCGCACCCTTCCCGAGCCACCGAACCGTGCACGGCACACGCCGAGGCGCGGGATCACCGCCGCCAGATGGCCAGGATCCTCACCTCCAGCGCCCTGGGCACGGCCATCGAGTACTACGACTTCATCCTCTACGCGACCGCGGCCAGCATCGTCTTCAACAAGGTGTTCTTCACCGGACTCGGCCCGGGAACGGCGCTGTTCCTGTCCTTCGGGACACTCGCCGCCGGCTACGTGGCCCGCCCGCTGGGCGGCGTCGTCTTCGGACATCTCGGCGACCGGCTCGGCCGCAAGGCCATGCTGGTGGTCACCGTGTCGCTGATGGGCACGGCGAGTGTCCTCATCGGGCTGCTGCCGACGACGGAAAGGATCGGTGCCGCCGCGCCCGTCCTGCTCGTGCTCCTGCGGGTGGTGCAGGGCATCGCGATCGGGGGCGAGTGGGGCGGCGCGATGCTCCTCGCCTTCGAGCACGCCAAGAAGAACAACCGCGGCTTCGCCGCCTCCTTCGCCTACATGGGGGCCCCGGCCGGCACGGTCATCGCCACCCTCGTCCTCAGCGCCGCGTCGGCCCTGTCCGACGAGCAGTTCCTGGCCTGGGGCTGGCGGGTGCCCTTCCTGTTCAGCGCGGTACTCGTCATGGTCGGCCTGTTCGTGCGCCTGAAGGTCTCCGAGTCCCCGGTGTTCCAGGAGCTGGCCCGGAAGCCGAAACCGGCCAGGGTCCCCGCCGCCGAGGTACTCACCAAGCACACCCGCTCGCTGGTCGTCTCCGTGTTCGCCGGCATCGCGGGCCAGGCCGCGCAGGGCCTGATGGGGGCCTGGGCCGTCTCCTACGCGGTGCAGCAGGCCACGATCGACCAGACCTCGGTTCTCAACGTCAAGGCGCTGGCCGGTCTCTGCACCATCGTCATGATCCTCGTCGCGGCACGGCTCAGCGATGTGCTCGGCCGCCGGAAGGTCATGCTCGCCGGTACATTCGCCGCGATGCTCCTCGCCCTGCCGATCACGAGCCTGCTCGAAACGGGCCGTACGTGGGCGCTGTTCCTCGCTCTCTTCCTGGGCCTGAGCGTCGTCCAGGGCTTCACCGCGGGCCCCTACGGTGCCTTCGCGGCGGAGCTGTTCCCCAGTCATGTCCGCTACAGCGGTACGTCCATCGGTTACCAGCTCGCCGCCACCCTCGGCGCCGGGTTCACCCCGCTGCTGGCCGCGGGCCTGGTGATCGCCGCCGACGGCGCCCTGTGGGCTGTCGGTGTCGCCTGGACGGGGATGTCGGCCCTGAGCGCGGCCGCCCTCCTCGCCGCGCGGCACAGCACGGACGAGGAATCTCCCGGCCTCGATGCGACGCCCGCGCGGGCAGCGGTGTCGGAACGGTCCTGGTAGTGGGCGACGGGCCTCGCTCCGGTGTCGCTGTGACGGGCTCCTCAGGGGAGGGGTGATTTGGTATACCATTTTGCGGTCGGTGCCTGCGTCGCGCCGGACGACGCAGGTGAACTACGCAAGGAGACCCACATGCGCGAGGCGGCAGCCCCTTCCGAACCCGCGAATCTCGTCGGAGCCACGCTCGCCGACGGGCGCCTCGTCGATGTCCGGATCGCCGACGGACGGGTCCGCGAGGTCGTCGACCACGTGCCCGGTGGCGCTCCCGCGCCCGACGCCGTCGACCTGCGTGGCGCGCTGCTGCTGCCCGCGTTCGTCGACGGCCACGCCCACTTCGACAAGACGCTGCTCGGCGCGCCCTGGCGGCCGCACCGCAGCACCCGCACGCTGCACGACCAGATCATGTCCGAGCGGGCCTCCCGCGCCACCGAGCCGGTCCCGGTCGCCGAGCGGGCGACCGCGCTCGCCCGCCGCGTGATCGCCACGGGCACGGGCCACGTGCGCTCGCACGTCGACGTCGACCCCGACGTCGGCCTCGGCAACCTGCACGCCGTGCTCGGGGTCCGCGAGGCGTTCCGCGACCGCCTCGGCATGCAGATCGTGGCCTTCCCGCAGAGCGGCGTCGTCACCGCGCCCGGCGTCGCCGAGCTCCTGGACGCCGCGCTCGCCGAGGGCGCCGACCTCATCGGCGGCCTGGACCCCGTGGGCTTCGACGGCGACGCCGCGGGCCAGCTCGACATCGTCTTCGGCCTCGCCGAGAAGCACGGCAAGGGCGTCGACATCCACCTGCACGACGGCGGCACGACCGGCACCGGGCAGCTGCGCGACATCGCCGCGCGCACGGCGGCGCTCGGCATCGGCGGGCGGGTCACGGTGAGCCACGCGTACAGCCTCGGCGCCGTCGACGACGCCGAACTCGACCGCACCGCCGACGCGTTGGCCTCGGCGGGTGTCGCCATCATGACCAACGGCCCGGCAGGACCGATGCCGCCCGTCATGCGGCTGCGCGGGCACGGAGTACGGGTCTTCGCGGGTTCCGACAACATCCGTGACACCTGGTGGCCCTACGGCACCGGCGACATGCTGGAGCGGGCGACGATCATCGGCCTGCGCGACGGGCTGATGACGGACGAGGAACTGCGCGTCGCGGCGTCGCTCGTCACCGACCAGGCCGCCGCCGCGCTCGGCCTCGACGGCTACGGCATCGCGCCGGGCTGCCGCGCCGACCTCGTGGCGGTGGCCGCAGGATCCGTCCCCGAGGCGGTCGCGGACCATCCGCGCCGCGTCCTCGTCCTGCACGACGGGAAGGTCGTCGGCCCCGAGCCGGTGGACACCTACCCGCGTTTCGCGCCCGTCGGCTGACCCCGGGGGCGCCCGGCGTTACGCCCCCGCCTCCCGCAGCAGCTCCGCGATCTCGTCGTAGCCGCGCCGCTCGGCGTGGTCGAGCGGGGTGACGCCGTCGCGGTCGGCCAGCTCCGGGTCGGCGCCGCCGTCGAGCAGCAGGCCGACGACGCGCTGGTGGTCGCGGGCGCCGTCGCCGAGGACGACCGCCTCCAACAGGGCGGTCCAGCCGAGGTCGTTGACGTGGTCCACGTCCATGTCGGTGCTGCGCAGCACCTCGCGGACGTACGCGGCGTGGCCGTGCTCGCCCGCGGGGATCAGCGACGTACCGCCGTAGCGGTTGACCAGGGAGTAGTCCGGGTCGGCCGGGACGAGGGCGCGGGCCATGGCCGCGCTGCCGGTGACGCCGGTCACCAGCCAGGCGCTGTCGTCCTGTTCGTCCTGGGCGTCCGGGTCGGCGTCCGCCGCGACGAGGGCCTTCGCCGCCGCCACATGGTCGTCGAGCGCGGCCAGCAGCAGCGGGGTGCGGCCCTCGCCGTCACGGACCTCGGTGTCGGCGCCCGCGCGCAGGGCGGCGCGGACGGCGTCGGTGTCGCCCTCGCCCGCGGCGCGCAGCAGGTCCGCGGAGGCCTTCGGGGCGGACGGGGCGCCGGACGAACGCTCGGCCGAGGCCTTCGGTGAGCGCTCGGTGTCCGCCGCGTCGTCCGGCGCCGCGGCGCAGGCCGTGACGAACGCCAGCGCGCCGGCCGCGATCAGTCCGCTCATCAGTCCGCTCAAGCGGGTGCTTGGGGCGTCGTGGGCTGCGCATCGCGGTCCTCCGTCGGGTGGGGCTGTGCCGATGCCCCGATCCTCCGCCCCGGCCGCGCGCCCCGGCGTCGACCCGTCGGGTACGTGCCGCGGGCCGGGGGAGGACCCCGATGTCGTCCGATCGGCCGATGCGCGCCCGCGTCACCCCCGCTCGTAGGAGATCACGGCCGTCGTCACCAGGCACGGGGCCGGCGGCACCATCTGGACGCGCAGGGTGCCCCGCGCCGCGTCGTAGTCGATGCCCTCGGACTCGAACGCGCCCTTGCAGACGCTGCGTTGGGGGATCGCGAAGGCGGTGGCCACGCGACCGGCGACCGGTGCGCCGTCCACGGGGCGGGCGAGGGTGATCTCGAGGACCTCCTTCGTCGCGGCGTCGGACGAGCACAGGAGATGCGTGGCGTCGGTGAAGTCGCAGCCCTGGATGTTCGTGACCGGCTTGTCGAGCGAGATCTGCCCGGCCTGCGGGAGGTTGGCGCCGGGCTGCGGCGCCGAGGCGTTGAGGACCGGCGTGGGGAAGACCTGGAGGCGCTCCCGTGTGCCCCACTCACCGGACACCAGCCACTGACCGTCGGGCGACACGGCCGCGAACGAGTTGTTGAGCAACTCGCCGGGATCGAGGGCGTGTTCGTAGGTGGTGCGCTTCCCGGCCGCGGTCGTGACCGCGAACATCTTCTTCGTCGCGCTGTCGCCGCCCTGGTACGCGTCGAAGGTGTAGCCGCGCGCCACGTCCGGGTCGCCCACGTGCGTCCAGCCCGCGACGCGCAGGGACAGCGGGATCGAGCCGAGACCGCGGTACAGGAGCGACCCGTCCGCGCGCGAGGCCAGGCCCTGGCTGCCCGTCAGGGAGTTGACGTGCGTGGTGCCGGTCTCGGTCCAGGTGGGTGCGGCGGACGCCGTCGTCGCGCCGAGGGTGAGGGCGCCCACGGCGGTGGCGAGGGTCAGCGCGAAGCGTCTCTTGTGGCGTTTCGTGTACCGGGTCATGGAGATCACACTGCCTCACCACCGGGGCGCGCAGCGGACGTTCGGGCAAGGTGGCGGATTGTCGCCGCGCGACGGCGGGCAGAGATGTAAAGGGTTGTAAAGGCACCGTATAGGTGCAGTGGCCACAAAGTCCCCTGCAATGCCCGTTCATTACCTGACTGACGTTGCGTCATCACGCTGCGTTGCGGAATGAACTCCTCAGTGATGTGACGCGTCTTACCCGAAACGAGACCGAGAAATTCGCTGGAGGTGTGACGTCGGAGAGTCACCATGCGCTTGACTTGGCGAATCCCCAATTAGGAGAGCTCATGCGACCGTTCGCACTGAACTATGCCCGACCTACGCGAGAGGCAGAGGTCAGAGCGCCGTACGTGTACGACGCGACCCTGCAGTTGAACGTGCTGGCCGACGGCACAGTGGCGGCGCGCGACTACGCAGTGTTGCGGGAGTTCGCGTCCACCACCTCCACTGCGGGTTCGAAAACCCATTTCGACGACTGAACGGCCCAGCGGAATGACCGTGCTGATCCTGACGAGTGAACAGGATGTGACGGCCGACATGGCCGTCGTCGAATTAAATGCCAATGGAATACCTGTCCTGCGGCTCGACCCCGCCGAACTGCCCGGCGGCGTCGGGGTGTCGGGCGAGTTCGCGCACGGCGCCTTCCACGGCCATCTCTCGGTCGGGGGCCGGGTCGTCAGCATGGGTGGCCTGCGCTCGATCTGGGTGCGTCGCCCCGGCGTGCCCGCCGCTCGGGCGCAGGCCGCCTCGTTCTGGCTCACCGAGGAGGCTTCGCAGTCCCTGTACGGGATGCTGCGGTGCACCGAGGCGCGCTGGATGAACCACCCCGACTCCGCGGCCCAGGCCCGCCACAAGCCGTGGCAGTTGTGGCTGGCGCGCGCCTGCGGCCTCCCGGTGCCCGCGACGCTGATCACCACATTCCCGCGCGCCGCCCGCGAGTTCGCCGAGCGCTATCCCGACCTGATCGTGAAGCCGGTCTCCGGGAAGCACCCCGACGACGCCGGGCTCGCCGTGCCCACCACACGCGTGCGCCCCGGCGAGGACTACCAGGACGTCGCGAACGGGCCGACCTTGTTGCAGCGCCGGGTGCGCAGGGCCGCGGACATCCGCCTGATCTGCGTGGGCGACCGGCTGTTCGCGGCGCGCGCGGCGAGTTCGGCGGAGGCCGGGGGCGCCGGGTACAGCGTGGAGGCGGCCGTGGACGACGTGCGCTTCGACGCAGCCGCGGGCCCCTGGCGCCCGATACCCGTGCCCCGGCGCGTCGCGGACGCGGTGCGGACCTATCTGACCCGGGCCCAACTGGCGTACGGGGCGTTCGACTTCGCCGAGGACGCGGACGGCATCTGGTGGTTCCTGGAGTGCAACCAGTCGGGCCAGTTCGGCTTCATCGAGATCGAGACGGGACAGCCCATCGGCCGGTCCGTCGCCCAGTGGCTCGCGGGCGAACCCCTCGGGCCGGTGCCCCCTACGGGCGACGACGGCGAGCGCACGCTCGGCGCGGGGTGTGGCTGACACGACTGCGCGAAGATCTTTACGCGGAGGCGGGCGAGGGGTACGAGGGAGGTATGACCGACGCCACCGCAGTCACCAGGCAGGGAACCCTCCGCGGCCGCACCGAGGACGGCATCGCCGCCTTCCTCGGAGTGCCGTACGCCGCCGCCCCGTTCGGCCCGCGCCGCTTCGCCGCGCCCGAGCCCGCCGAGCCGTGGACCGGGGAGCGCGACGCCACGCGGTACGGGCCGACCGCGCCCAAGGCCCCGTACGCCCCGCCGTTCGACGCGCTGATCCCCGAGACGTCCCAGGACGGCGAGGACTGCCTGAACCTGAACGTGTGGACCCCGCAGCCGGGATCCGACGCGCGCCTGCCCGTCATGGTGTGGCTGCACGGCGGCTCGTTCTCCAACGGCTCCGCGAACTCCTCCGGCTACCGCGGCGACACCTTCGCCCGCGACGGCGTCGTCTTCGTCGGCGTCAACTACCGGCTCGGCGTCGACGGGTTCCTGCATCTGCCGGGGGCGCCCGACAACCGCGGCCTGCTCGACATGATCGCCGCCCTGGAATGGGTGCGCGACAACATCGCGGCGTTCGGCGGCGACCCGGACCGGGTGACCGTGTTCGGCGAATCGGCGGGCGGGGTGGCCATCGGCCGGCTGCTCCTCGAACCGCGTGCCCGCGGCCTGTTCCGGCGCGCGATCCTGGAGAGCGGGGCCTGCCACCACTTCGTGCGGCCCGACACCGCGCGCCGCATCGGGGAGCGGATGGCACAGCGGCTCGGCGTGCCGCACACGGCGGAGGCGTTCGCGGCGGTGCCGCTGCCGGAGCTGATCGCGGCGCAGGGCGCGCTGTCGGACGAGTTCCGGTCGCGGCCCGACCCGGCGGTGTGGGGCGACGCGGCGCTGAACGGGATGGTCTTCGAGCCGATCGCCGACGAGCACGTCATGCCGGGGCCCGACCTGGGCGTGGACATCCTCGTCGGCAGCAACCGCGAGGAGAACCGGCTCTACATGGTGCCGACCGGCCGCTTCGACACGATCAGCGAGGAGCGGGTGCGGCGGGGCGCCGAGGCCTTCGGCGCCGACCTGGACGGGTACCGGGCGAGCCGCCCGGACGCGAGCCCCGGTGAGCTCCTCGACGCCGTCGTCACCGACTGGTTCTGGCGGATCCCGGCGGTGCGGCTCGCCGAGTCCGTGCCGGGTTCGCACCTGTACGAGTTCGCGTGGCGCTCGCCCCAGTTCGACGGTCGGCTGGGGGCGTGCCACGCCCTGGAGCTTGGTTTCGTCTTCGACCGCGCCGACGACCCGGACTACGCGGCGCTCGCGGGCAAGGACGCCCCGGCGGACCTGGCCCGCGCGATGCACGGCGCGTGGGTCGCGTTCGCCGCGTCCGGGGACCCCGGCTGGGCCGCGTACGACCCGGCGGGGGAGCGGGCGACGATGGTGTTCGACGCGGGCGCCTGCGGGGTCGAGTCGGATCCGCGGGCGGCCGAGCGGGAGCTGTGGGAGGGCGCGCGCTGAGGGCCGGAAGGGCTCACAGGGCGGCGCGGTAGTGTGCCCCGGTGACGACGCATTCGAACACCCCCGCAGGTTGGTACCCGGACCCCCAGGGCACGCCCCAGACGCTGCGGTGGTGGGACGGCGCCCAGTGGACCGAGCACACCCACGCCGCCCAGGCGCAGCCCCAGGCCCCGGCTCCGGCCGCGGGCCAGGTGCCGCCGCAGCAGCAGGCTCCGGCGCAGCAACCGCAGCAGCAGTTCGCGCCGGCTCAGCCGCAGCAGGCTCCCGTGCAGCAACAGCAACCGCAGCAGCAGCAGTTCGCGCCGGGGCAGCCCCAGCAGCAGCCGCCGCAGCAGTTCGCACAGCCTCAGCACCAGCCTCAGCACCAGCCCCCGTCGCTGTACGAGCAGCAGGCGCAGGCGCGGGCCGCCGACGTGCAGCGGCAGGTGCAGCAGCAGGCGGGCGTCGCGGGAGCCGGGCAGGGCGGCGGCACGCTGTTCACCGAGCCGGTCCTCGTGGTGAACCAGAAGGCCAAGCTGATCGAGCTGACGAACGAGTACAGCGTCATGGATCAGCACGGCAACCACGTGGGCTCCGTCGTCCAGGTCGGCCAGAGCGCCATGAAGAAGGCGCTGCGCTTCGTCGCCAGCGTCGACCAGTTCATGACGCACCGGCTGGAGATCCGGGACCCGTACGGGCAGCCGCTCATGGTGCTCACGCGGCCGGCCAAGTTCATCAAGTCGAAGGTGCTCGTGGAGCGCCCGGACGGCACGCCGGTCGGCGAGATCGTCCAGCAGAACGCCATCGGGAAGATCAACTTCGCGATGAACGTGAACGGCCAGCAGATCGGCGCGATCAAGGCGGAGAACTGGCGGGCCTGGAACTTCGCGATCGTCGACCACGCGGACAACGAGGTCGCGCGGATCACGAAGACGTGGGAGGGGCTGGCCAAGACGATGTTCACGACGGCCGACAACTATGTCTTGCAGGTGCATTACCAGTTGCCGGAGCCGTTGTTGAGCCTTGTCGTCGCGACGGCTCTTACCGTGGACACGGCTCTGAAGCAGGACTCCCGCGGGTTCGGGTGACCGGGCTTCGTCGCGGTCCTACGGGGTTGCGGTCACGGGGCTCTGCCCCGGACCCCGCGCCTCAATCGCCGGCGGGGCTTGATTGAGATCATTCGCCGTCGAATGTGTCAGCAGCACCACGCCCCCCGTCGCCAGCACCGCCCCCACCGCCGCGAGGCTCCAGCCCGCCACTCCGCCCTGGAGGTGCTCGCCGAGCAGGACCAGGCCGATGACCGATGCCGCGACCGGGTTCGACAGGGTCACCATCGCGAGCGGGGCGCCCAGGCCGCCCTGATAGGCCGTCTGGGACAGGAGCAGGCCGCCCGCCGCGAAGGCCGCGACCAGCAGGGCCACCGCGATCACCCGGACGTCGAGCAGGGGGCCCGTGCGGTCGGTGACCGCCACCGTCACGGTCTGGGTGAGCGCGGACGCGACGCCCGAGGCGACCCCGGACGCGGTGGCGTGCCGCAGGCCCGGCTTGGCGCCGCGGCGTGAGAGGACGCCGATGAGCGCCGCCGTCGCCGCGGCCACGCCGAGCGCTTCGGGCAGCGAGAGCGTGTCGTCGGGGGCGGGGCCCGAGGCCGTGACGAGCAGCGCGCCCAGGCCCGCGAGCGTGAGCGCCGTGCCCCGCCATTCGCCGGCCGTGACGTGCCGGCCGGCCACCTTCGCCCCCAGCGGCACCGCCGCGACCAGGGTGAGCGCGCCGAGCGGCTGGACTAGGGTGAGGGGACCGTACTTGAGAGCGGCGACGTGCAGCAGCGCGGCCGAGGCGTTCAGGCCGACCGACCACCACCAGGTCCCCGTCGCGAGCAGCCGCAGCACGCCCGCCCCCGACCTCGCGGCGAGCCGTTCCTGGGCCACGGCCGCGGCGGCGTAGGCGACGGCGGAGACCAGGGAGAGCACGACGGCGAGCAGGGTGGCGGTCATCGTGCCGCTCCGGTCGCGAGGCCCGCGGCGGCGGAGGACGGGGCCCGATGGGCGTTCGGCGCGGCGATCATCTCGACGGGTATGCGGGTCGGCGTCGCCGCCGCGAGCACGTCGGCGGCCGTGAGCGCGTCCGGCGGCGTACGGAACGCGGCCGGGGTCCACGGCGTCGACGTGGACGCCGAGGACTCGGCGATGTGCGGTGCGGTCCTGGGGGCGGCCACCGGGAACAGGTGGCGCCAGAAGCCCTTCGCTTCGACGGCGCGCGGCAGCCGGATCACCGCGAGCGCGGCGGCGAGGAGCAGCGTCGCCACGATCGTGTCGAGCCAGTAGTGGTTGGCGGTGCCCACGATGACGACCAGCGTGATCAGCGGGTGCAGCAGCCACAGCCACCGCCACCGCGAGCGGGTCGCCGCGACGAGGCCGATGGCGACCATCAGGGCCCAGCCGAAGTGCAGCGAGGGCATCGCGGCGAACTGGTTGGCCATGGTGTCCGTCGCGGGCTTCGCGGCGTAGACGGAGGGGCCGTAGACCTGCGCCGTGTCGACGAGGTGCGTGGCGGCCAGGAGCCGCGGCGGGGCCAGCGGGAACGTGAGGTGCAGCACGAGTGCCGCCGCGGTGAGCACCGCGAGCACCCGCCGCGTCCACAGGTAGTGGCGAGGTCGGCGCAGGTAGAGGAAGACGAGCAGCGCGATCGTGGCCGGGAAGTGCACGGACGCGTAGTAGACGTTCGCGGCGTGCACCAGGGTGTCGCTGCCGAGCAGCACGTCCTGCACCGTGCCCTCGCCGGGCAGGTGCACGGCACGCTCGAAGCTCCACACGTGGTCGGCGTTGTGGAAGGCCTCGGCGGTGTGGCCGTTGGCCAGCTGCCGCCCGAGCTTGTAGACGAGGAAAAGTCCCACGACCAGCAAGAGCTCGCGTATCAGGGGTGGCCGGACGGCGTGCTGCTCCGGTTCCCGCATGTTCCCGTTCATCGATACGCCAGTGTACCGATACGTTGGCGTACCGGTACACTGGCGTATCGATAGGCCGGTGTGATCTCATCGACACCGCAGCCGAACCGAGGAGTGAGGGCCATGACGACGCGAGAGAAGGCCACCGAGGCCGCACCCACCGCCTCGCGACGCTCGAAGATCAGCCCCGAGCGGGCGCAGGAGTTCTTCGACGTGGTCCTCGATCAGCTGCGGGAGCAGGGGTACGGGGCGCTCACCATGGAGGGCGTCGCCGCGCAGGCCTGTTGCAGCAAGTCCACGCTGTACCGGCAGTGGAAGACGAAGCCGCAGCTCGTGGCCGCGGCGCTGCGGGCCGGACGCTGTGCCAAGTTCTTCACGGCCGACACCGGTACGCTCGCGGGGGACCTCGTGACCGCCGCGCGCAACGCGGCGTCGCAGGCCAAGCCGGACACGGTGCTCGTGCAGGCCCTCGGGCACGCCGCCCTCCAGGACGACGAGCTGAAGGCCGCCCTGCGCGAGGCGCTGATCGAGCCGGAGCTCGCGTCGATCGACGCGATGGTGAAGCGGGCGGTGGCGCGCGGCGAGATCGCCGCGGACCATCCCGCCCTGCCCTATCTGGCCGCGCAGCTCTTCGGAGTCATGCGCAGCCGACCGATCCTGGAAGGGTGCGAGACCGACGCCGACTATCTGGTCGGCTTCGTCGAGCGCGTGCTGATTCCGGGACTCGGCCTGACCCCGGAGGGTCGGGCCACCTGAACGGGAGGCCGCCGGTCGCAGGGATGACCGACCGGTGGTCTGCCCGCGCCGCACCGTGGGGACGGGGGCGGCGCGCACCCCCGGCCGGGCGGGTTCCTCCTTGAGCGGAGGGGGACCCGCCCGGCCGCATGTGTGCGGGGGCCGAAGCCGGGCTCAGACGTTCTCGCCCGTGTCGCCGTCGCCGGCGACCGTGGCCTTCTTGATGCCCTTGAGGATCTTGTCGATCGCCCCGGCGTCCGGGCCCTTCGCCTTGTCCGCGGCGGTCTTCGGCACGTCGATGCCCGCGCGCAGCACGATGAGCTTGTCGGGGTTGGCGGGGGAGGGGAAGGCGGCCGACTCCACCCACGCGTCGACGCCCGACTTCGTCCCGACGCTCCAGCGGACCCGGTAGCCCTTCTGCCCGGCGACCGTGACCTCCTTCGCGAACAGCTGCTTGTGGCCCGTGATCCCCTCGTAGGTCTTGCCGCCGTAGGACGACTTCGCGTTCTTGGCGATGTCCTCCTTCGCGGCGGCCTTCGCCGTCTTCGCGTCGAGCTTGAGGCGCTTCGCCGATGAGGTGGACGCGCCGCCCTTCACGCAGACGTCGTCCTTGGAGTTGGGGCAGGGGTACGGGCCGACGGTGATGCCCGCGACGCCCGCTCCGTCGGTGCCCGTCCAGTTCTTGATGACCGGGATCGCGACGCCGTTGCTGACGTCGGTGGCGAACCCCTGGTCGAGCGGCGCCCGCGGGCTTGCGCCCGGCGCGTCGGGGTCGGGGCTCTCGCCCTCGCCGCCGGGGGCGCCGGGATCCTCGGGCTTCGCCTCCTTCGGGCTCCGCGACCGGGAGTCCGCCTTGTCGTTCTTGCCGTCGTCGCCACCGCCCGACGTCAGCGCGTAGACACCGGTGCCGATCCCCGCGAGGACCACGACCGCGATCCCGGCCGCGATGGCGATCCGGCCCCGGCCGCGCGCCGCCGGCGGGAACTGGCCGGGATGGCCCGGATGGCTCGGATACGGCGGGTCGGTCCAGGGCGCGGGCGGCTGCGGGGCGAACGGTGCCGGTTGCTGCGAAGGCGGCTGCGGCGGGGTCGTGGTGGCGGGCCGGGTCTGGTCGGTCCAGCGTGCGCCGTCCCACCAGCGTTCGGTGCGCGGGCCGTTGGGTATCTGCCCCGGGTCGGGGTACCAGCCTGCGGGAGTCTGCGACGTCATGGACGGAACAGTATGAGGCCCGGCTGAAAAGGGGATGAGAGGGTCCGGCCCCCGGTCGGGATCGTTACCAGGCCGGTCCGCACTGCCCATCTCCGGCCAAATGTCACCGGCTGCCGCGACGCCCCACGAAGTGGAGGCCTCCCGGTCTAGTCTCGTGACCAGGACGTCGATCGCCCCAAGTGGTCGGCTGCGACCGGACACCGGGGCGACACCCGGTTCGACAACAGGAGGCTGCGGGATGACCCAGGGACGGCACGCGGACGCCGCGCCCTCCGGCCCTCACCTGTGGGAGAGAGAGTCCCAACTCGACGTCGCGGCGCGTGCGCTCGACGATCTGAACGGCGACTCCGCAGCCTCCGGCAGCCTCATCGTCTACAAGGGCGAGGCAGGCATCGGCAAGACCGCGCTGCTTTCCCAGGTGCGCGAGATGGCCGAGGGCCGGGCCACCGTGTGGTCGGCCCGGGGCGGCGAGACCGTCACGTCCGTCCCCTTCAACGTCGTGCGCCAACTCCTCCAGCCCGCCCTCGTCGCGCTCTCCGAGGAGGAGGCCCGCGAGTACTTCGGCGACTGGTACGACATCGCGGGCCCCGCCCTCGGCATCGCCGAGCCCACCGGGCGGCAGGCCGACCCGCAGGGCGTGCGCGACGGACTCGTCGCCGCGGCGTCCCGACTGGCCCGCCTGCACTGGCCGTTGGTGCTGCTCATCGACGACGCGCACTGGGCCGACCTGGAGACCCTGGAGTGGCTCGCCGCGTTCGCCGAGCGCCTCGACGGGCTGCCGGTGTTCCTCGTCGTCGCGCAGCGCGAGGCCACCGACGGGCGCGCCGCCGCCTGCCTGGACGCCGTGGCCGCCGCCGCCCGCCCCGGCGTCTCCCAGCTGAGCGCGCTCACCCCGGACGCCACCGCGGGCCTGACCCGCGCCACGCTCGGCGCCCACGCCGACGACCCGTTCTGTCGCGAGGTGTGGGCCGTCACGGGCGGAAACCCGTACGAGACCGTCGAGTTGCTCGCCAAGGTCCAGGACAGCGAGCTGGAGCCCGACGAGAAGGCCGCCGTCGAACTGCGGGCGCTCAACCGGTCCGCCCGCGGTCGCGGCCTGGTCACCCGGCTCGAAGGCCTCGGCACCGACGCGACCCGGTTCGCCTGGGCCGCCGCCATCCTCGGCACCCGCATCGAACCGGGCCTCGCCGCCCTGCTCGCCGGCATGAACCCCGAGCAGGCGGGACGCTGCGCCGAGCACCTGCGCGCCGCCCGCATCCTGACCGACACCGGGTCCCCCGGATCCGGGTACGGCGCCGCCGACACCCTGGAGTTCGTCCACCCGCTGATCGCGTCCGCCGTGTACGACGCGATCCCCTCGGCCACCCGCACCGCCATGCACGGCCAGGCCGCGTGGGCGGTCACCGCCTCGGGGCACGGCCCCGCCGCCGCCTCCCGGCACCTCCTGGAGGTGCACCCGGACGACGACCCCGAGCTCGTCGAGCAACTGCGCGCCGCCTCCCGCGAGCACCTCGCCGTCGGTGCCCCTTCGGCGGCCCGGCGCTGCCTGGAGCGCGCCCTCCAGGAACCGCCGCTGCCCGAGATCCGGCCGCACGTCCTGTACGAGCTGGGCTGCGCCACGCTGCTGACCACGCCGTCCACCACCGTCGCGCACCTGCGCTCCGCCCTCGACTCCGACCCCGGGCTTCGTGGCGAGGACCGCGTCGACGCGGTGTGCCGCCTCGCCCAGGCCCTCGTGCACACCAACCGGTTGGACGACGCGCTCGCCGCGATCGATGCCGAGATCGCCCAGTCGGCCGAAGGGCCCCACCGGCTGCGCCTGCGGGCCACCCGCCACTTCTGGGAGTGCATCTATGCGGGCGAGCACGATCCGCAGGACCGTTCCCGCCGCCTCGCCGAACTCGCGGGCCGGGTCACCGGGCGCGACAACCCCGAGCGGGTCCTGCTGATCCTGCGCGCCTTCGACATGATGAACCGCGGTGAGAACGCGGAGGAGGTCGCGGAGTACTGCGACCGCTCCTTGGTCAACGGACGCCTTGCCCCCGGCCTCGGCTGGACCGACACCGAGTGGGGCTTCGAGATCCTGATCGCGCTCGGCCTCTCGTACCTCTTCACCGACCGGCTCGACCGCGCCGAGAGCCTGTTCGCGGAGGGCATGCGGGCCTACGAGACCGCCGGTTGGAGCGGCGGCCACCTCTCCCTCGCGCACGCCTTTGTCGGTTACATCCACCGCAGGCGCGGCCGGCTCAACGACGCGGAGGCGTTCCTGCGCGAGGGACTGCGCCTGGCGGACCGGGTGGGCCAGGGACTGCCCATGCACTGGACCGCGGCGGCCATGCTCATCGACACGCTGCTCGCCCGCGGCAAGCCCGAGGAAGCCCTCCGGACGGCCGACCGTTACGGCTTCGCCCCGCCCTACCCGTCGATGATCATTTTTCCCGATGCCCACTCGGTGCGCGGCCGTCTGCTGCTCGCCGTCGGCCGCACCGAAGAAGGCATCAACGACCTGGAGACCGGCGCCAAGGTCGCCACGGCCCGTGGCGGGCACAACACCATCGTCGCGCCGTGGGCGGGCGACCTGGCCCTCGCCCTCGCCGACACCGACCCGCGGCGCGCCGCCGACCTCGTCGCCCAGTCCCGCGTCCAGGCGGAGCGGTTCGGCACGGACACCGCGATAGGAGAGGCGCTGCGGAGCGCCGCCGCGCTGGCCACGGGGCGGGAACAGCTGACTCTGTACGCGAAGGCGGTCACGTACCTCGAAGCGTCCCCCTGCGCGTACGAACACGCTCGGGCGCGGGTCGAGTACGGGATCGCCGCGCGGTCGCTTTCCGAACTCAACCGCGGGCTCCAGCTGGCCCGTGCGTGCGGGGCGGACGGGCTGACGGCGCGGGCCAGGGAGGTACTGGAGACGGGACGCGGACTGCGCTAGTGCCCCGTCCGTCAGGGGATGGGGATACGGTCCTGGCATGTCTCGATCAGTCGAAACCCGACCAGCGTCGTCCCCCGTCACCGCGGACGACGTCGACCTTGCCGTGCGGCTCGCCGTGGACGCGCTTCGGGGCGCACCCCCGCAGGGGTGGGGCGGCAAGGCCGGTTCGCTGGAGTGGGACTGCTGGGAGACCGTCGAGCACCTCGCCAACGACCTGTTGTACTACTCCGTCCAACTGGGGCCGCAGAGCCCGCCGTTGGACACCCATGTGCCGTTCGCGCTGAACCAGAAGAGGCCGGGCGGACCCGCGTACTTCCTGTTCGCGGAGCGTGCCGCGGGCCCGGCGGGCCTGGTGCAGGTGCTTGAGGCGTGCGGCGCGCTGCTGGTCGCCATGGTGCGGACGGCGTCACCCGAGGTACGCGCCCACCACGCCTCCGGCGTGTCGGATCCCGAAGGCTTCGCGGCGATGGGCGTGGTGGAGACCCTGGTGCACACGCACGACGCGGCGGAAGGCCTCGGCCTCGCCTGGACCCCGCCCGCCGAACTCTGCTCGCGGGCGCTCACCCGGCTGTTCCCGGAGGCGCCCGGCGGCGCGGATCCCTGGCCCACTCTGCTGTGGGCCACCGGCCGCGCCGATCTGCCGGGGCGCCCTCGCCCGACCGCGTGGCGCTGGCAGAGCACACCGCGGTCGTAACGCCCGCCTACGGGCCGAGGATCCGGTCGAGTTCGGCGTCGAGACGGTCCTGGACCTCGCGGTCGTACGTCTCCGCGTGCGCCAGCGTCGGCTGCTCGCCGTCGAAGAAGCCGGCGGTGGCCTCGCCGCCCAACTCGCCGACGGCCAGGGCCAGTACACCTGCCGCGCCGTCCTCGACGGTGTTGAGCGGACCGACCCCGGCCTCCCGGACCATCGCCGTGTCCATGTACGTCGCCGGATGGATGACGTTGACGTGGATGCCCGTGCCGGACAGCTCGCGGGCGAGGGAGAAGGTGTGGGCGGCGAGGGCGAACTTGGCGCGGCAGTACGCCTCGGTGCCGTTGTAGTTGTCGGCGAACTCGAGGTCGTCGAAGTCGAGCGGGGCCTGGCCGAGCGAGCCGCAGTTCACCACGCGGGACGGCGCGTTGTCCCGGAGTGTGGGCAGCAGGGCGCGGGTGAGGGCGACCGGGGCGAGCAGGTCGACGGCGAACCGCAGCTCGTGCCCGTCCGCGCTCAGCTCACGGCCCGTGCCCGGCGCCCCGGTGCCGACACCGGCGTTGTTGACGAGGACGTCGAGCTCCGGGTGGGCGGCGGCGACACGGGCGCCGAGGCCGCGCACCTGCTCCAGGGAGGCGAGGTCCGCGACGAAGCCCTCGGCGCGCCCGCCGGTGGCCCGCAGCTCCTCGACGAGGGCGTCCGTACGTTTCTCGTCCCGGCCGTGGGCGAGCACGACGTGCCCGCCACGGACGAGCTCGAAGGCGAGGTACCGGCCGAGGCCGGAGGTGGCACCGGTGATCAGGATTGTGGCCATGCCTCCAGGCTAGGGGCCACGCCGTGTTTCGGTCGTGGCCCCACTGGTCGTACGCCTGTCGGTGTCAGGCCCCAGGGGCCTGATCCAAACGACAGACCCTAGGCGAGGCCCTCCTCGGCGAGCACTCGCTGGGCCACGCCGAACGCCGAGTTGGCGGCGGGCACGCCCACGTACACCGCGCACTGCTGCACCACGGCACCGATCTCGTCGGGGGTGAGGCCGTTGCGCAGGGCGGCGCGGACGTGCATGCCGAACTCGTCGAGGTGGCCGTGGGCGACGAGCGCGGTCAGCGTGATCATGCTGCGTTCGCGGCGGGCGAGCGTCGGGTCGGTCCAGATCTCGCCCCACGCATAGCGCGAGATGAAGTCCTGGAACCGGGCCGTGAACGGCGTCTGCTTGGCCTGCGCCCGGTCGACGTGCGCGTCCCCGAGCACCTCGCGGCGCACCTCCATGCCGCGCTTCACGGTGTGCCCGAGGTGGGTGCGCAGCAGCCCGACGACCGCCTCCGGCCGTTCGGCGGGGGCGAGGTGGGAGGCCCCGGCCAGCTCGACGAGTTCGCTGTCCGGTACGGCGTCGGCGATCTCGCGCAGGTGGGCGGGCGGGGTCGCGGGGTCCTCGCGTCCTGCGATCAGGAGGGTGGGCACGGTGATGTCGGGGAGCCGGTCCCGCAGGTCGAACGCGGCGAGGGCGTCGCAGCAGGCCGCGTAGCCCGCGGGGTCGGCGTCCCGGTTGTCCTGCACGAGGCGTTCCACGGTGAACCCGGGGGTGAACCAGCGGGACGGCGCGGTCTCGGCCACGCCCGCCGTGCCCTCCTTGCGGACGAGGGCGGCGCGCTCCTCCCAGTTCTTGGCGTCGCCGAAGTGGGCGGAGGAGCAGATGACGGCGAGGCTGGTGAGGCGCTCCGGGTGGTGCAGGGCCAGGTGCAGGCCGACGGCGCCGCCGAGCGATACGCCCGCGTAGGCGAACCGGTGGATGCCGAGGTTGTCGGCGAGCGCGAGCACCAGGTCGGCGAGGTCCGCGACGGTGGCGCCGGGGGCGATCAGGTCGGCCTTCGAGCCGCCGTGACCGGGGAGGTCCCACCGTACGACGCGGTGGGCGGCGGACAGCTCGGGCGCGACCCCGTCCCACAGGGCGGAACTCGTCCCGAGGGAGGGCCCGAGGATCACCGGGGGAGCGGTGGGCGAACCCTCGGTGTGGTGGTTCAGCTGTGCGGTCATGGGGTGGGCTCCCGGTGGGTCGTGGGTCGACTTGGGCTGGCGGGGTTCGGTCGTCGTCGGGTTCGGGTGGTGCGTGGCTGGGCGCGCAGTTCCCCGCGCCCCTGGGAAAGCGGGGTCGGCGTCGTCGTCGGGAGTGGTCGGCCCAGGGGCGCGGGGAACTGCGCGAGCGCAACCACGGGGTGGCGGGTCATCAGGTCGCTCCGACCCACCCATCCCCCTGCCCCTGCCATGCGCCCGCAGGGATTCCGGAAAGGGGTGGGGGACATGTCACCGGCGCGTCAGCGCCCGATCCACCAGCGGCCCCGCCGTCCCGGTGTACCGCGACGGGTCGGTCAGTTCGGCCACGTTCACGTCGGCGTCCTTGAGCAGCGGCTCGCCCGCCAGGACGTCGGCCAGGGGACGGCCTTCCTCCCGGGCCCGCCGCGCCGCGCCCGCGAGAAGCTCCTTCGCCGCACCACGCCCGAGCACCCCGGCCAGCTCCGCCGAGAGCCGCTCCGAGACGATCGCGCCACCGGTCGTCGACAGATGCGCGTGCATCACGTCCGCGCGCACCACAAGCCCGTCGACCAGTTCGGCCGTGTCCCGGGCCGCCCCGCCGACCGCCCGCAACAGCTCCCGCAGCGCGCCCCATTCGGCGTGCCACGCACCCGCGGGGCGCTCGTCCTCCGCGGGCAGCGAGGCGTAGAGCGTCGCGGCGAGCGCGGGGGCGCGCCGTGCCGCCGCGGCGACGAGTGTGGAACGGACGGGGTTGGCCTTGTGCGGCATCGCGGAGGAACCGCCCCCCGCCCCCTCGGCCAGCTCACCGACCTCCGTACGGGACAGGACCAGCACATCCGCCGCGATCTTGCCGAGCGCACCCGCCGTGAAGGCCAGCGCCCCCGCCAGATCCGCCACCGGCGTACGCAGCACGTGCCACGGCAACTCCGTTTCCGCCAGACCGATTTCACGCGCATACGCGGCCACGAGAGCGAGCGGGTCCTCGGCCCCGTACGCCTCGAAAGCCGCCAACGTACCTGCCGCGCCACCCAGTTGAGCGGGAAGCGCCGCGCGCACACCCCGCAGCCGGTCCCGCGCGTCCAGCACCAGCGAGCGCCACCCCGCCGCCTTGAGCCCGAACGTCGTCGGCACGGCGTGCTGCGTGAGCGTACGGCCCGGCATGACCGTGTCCCGGTGCTCCCGCGCGAGGCCCGCCAACCCGCCCTCCACGCTGGAGAGTTCGTCGAGGAGGACGTCCACCGTGCGCGCCGCCATCAGCATCAGCGCCGAGTCCAGGATGTCCTGGCTCGTCGCGCCCCGGTGCACGTACGGGCCGTACTCGCTCGGCACCGCCGCCGTGAGATCCGCGACCAGCGGGATCACCGGGTTGCCGCCGCCGCGTGCGCGACGCGCGAGGTCCGCCACGTCGAAGCGGTCGGCCACGGCCGCCGCCGTAACGGCATCACCGGCGCCGACGGGCGCCAGGCCGAGCGCGCACTGGGCCCGTGTGAGGCCCGCCTCCGCGTCCAACAGGGCCTGAAGGAAGGCCTCTTCGGACGTGGTGCGCTCGGTGGGCGCGCCCTCGCTGCCGGGGTCGAACAACGTCACGTGAACTCCAGGAAGACCGTCTCGCCCTCGCCCTGAAGGCGGATGTCGAAACGGTACGTGCCATCGGCCTGCCGCTGCGCGATCAGCGTGTCGCGCCGCTCGGCGTCGACCTGGTTCAGTACCGGGTCGGAGGCCAGGGCCTCGTCGCCGGCGAAGTAGATCCGCGTGTAGAGGTGGTGCAGCAGGCCGCGCGAGAAGATCACCACGGCGAGGTACGGCGCCGAGTCGCCCCGCGCGCCGGGGCGCAGCGTGCGTACGGCCCAGTGGCCGTTGGCGTCCGTCTCGATGCGGCCCCAGCCGGTGAACTCCACGCCGTTGCGGCCCAGATAGCCGCCGGTGAACGGCTGGCGGCGCATCGAGCCGTCGACGGTCGAGGCGTTGCCCTCGGGGTCCGCGCCCCAGACCTCGATGAACGCGTCGGGGACGGCGTCGCCGTTGCCGTCGTAGATGTAGCCGTGCACGGCGACCGTGTCCGGGTGGCCGACCGGTGCGATGTCACCGCCGCCCTCGAAGGGCAGCGCGTAGCCGTACCAGGGGCCGACCGTGTGCGAAGGCGTCGGCCGCACGGTCTCGGGATTGCTGATGTCGATCTTCGTCATGGCTGGTCAGCGCCCTTCTTCCATCCAGGTGGCGTTCGGGCCGTCGAGGACGATGTCCCACTGGTAGCCCATCGAGAACTCCGGAACCGACTTCTCGTGCACGTACGTGGCGACCAGGCGCTGCCGCGCCGCGTCGTCGGTCACCGACTGGAGGATCGGGTCGTACGGGAACAGCGGGTCGTTCGGGAAGTACATCTGCGTCACCAGGCGCTGGGTGAACGCGGAGCCGAAGACGGAGAAGTGGATGTGCGCGGGGCGCCAGGCGTTGGTGTGCTGCGCCCAGGGGTACGGGCCCGGCTGGATGGTCGTGAACTTGTACCAGCCGTCGTCGTCGGACAGCGTGCGGCCGACGCCCGTGAAGTTCGGGTCGAGCGGAGCGTCGTGCACCTCGATCTTGTGCGCGTAGCGTCCCGCCGAGTTGGCCTGCCACAGCTCGATCAGCTGACCGCGCAGCGGCCGCCCGTCGCGGTCGACGAGCCGGCCCTCGACGGTGATGCGCTCGCCGATGGGCTTGCCCGGGTGCTGGATCGTCAGATCGTTGTCGATCTTCGTGATGTCGCGCTCGCCGAACGCGGGAGCGGTCAGCTCGATCAGCTCCGGGTCCTTGGCGACGTCGATGTTGATCGGTGGCTGCTTGGGGTGCCGGAAAGTGGAGGAGCGGTACGGGGCGTAGTCGCGACGCGGGTGGTGCTCGACCGGCGCGCCCTCGGCGAGGCCCTTGTAGTAGGCCTCGCGCTTGGCGGCGATCTCCGCGTCGATGTCGTGCTGGGTGAGAGCCATGAGGGGCGGGTCCTTCCTAACGTTCCAGGACGAGGGCGAGGCCCTGGCCCACGCCGATGCAGAGCGTGGCGACGCCGACGCCGGAGCCCTTGCGGGCGAGCTGGTGGGCGACGGTGCCGGCGAGCCGGGCGCCGGACGCGCCGAGCGGGTGGCCGAGCGCGATGGCGCCGCCCTGCGGGTTGAGGACCGCCGGGTCGAACTCGGGCCACTCGGCGACGCAGCCGAGGACCTGCGCGGCGAACGCCTCGTTCAGCTCCAGGGTCGACAGATCGTCAAATCCCTTGCCCGCCTTGGCGAGCGCCCGGTTGGTGGCCTCGACGGGGGCGAGCCCGAAGTAGTGCGGGTCGATCGCGGAGACGCCGGTCGCGGAGATCCGGGCGAGCGGCTCGCGGCCGGTGGCCTTCAGGCCCTCCTCGTCGACGAGGAGCAGCGCGGCGGCGCCGTCGTTCAGCGGCGAGGCGTTGCCCGCCGTGACCGTGCCCCCGTCCGTGCGGAACGACGGCTTGAGCTTCGCCATCGCTTCGAGGGTGGTCGTCGCGCGCACGGACTCGTCCGCGGCGACGACGTTCGGGTCGCCCTTGCGCTGTGGGACGGTGACCGGCGCGAGCTCGGCGTCGAACAGGCCGTTCTTCTGCGCGGCGGCCGCCTTCTGGTGGCTGGCGAGCGCGAACTCGTCCTGCTGCTCGCGCGTGATGCCGTGCTTGTCGGCGATCAGCTCGGCCGACTCGCCCAGCGACACCGTCCACTGCGGCTCCATCTTCGGGTTGACCATGCGCCAGCCCAGCGTGGTGGAGTACATCGTGGTGTTGGTGGCCGGGAACGGCTTGTCGTTCTTCGGCAGCACGTAGGGCGCGCGGGTCATCGACTCGACGCCGCCGGCCACGGCGATGGACGCGTCGCCGACGGCGATGGCGCGGGCCGCCTGGATCACGGCCTCCAGGCCGGAGGCGCACAGCCGGTTCACGGTGACACCCGGCACGGAGGTGGGCAGCCCGGCGAGCAGCCCCGCCATACGGGCCACGTTGCGGTTCTCCTCGCCCGCGCCGTTGGCGTTGCCGAAGTACACGTCCTCGATCCGGGAGGGGTCCAACTGGGGTGTACGGGCGACCAGTTCGCGGATCGCGTGCGCGGCGAGGTCGTCCGGGCGGACGGCCGTGAGGGCGCCGTTGTAGCGGCCGATGGGGCTGCGTACGGCGTCGACGATGTAGACGTCCTTGACGTTGCGGCTCACTTGGCTGCCTCCGGGATGCGTACCTTCGCGGCGGTCTTCTCGACGACTTCCTCGGCGCTGACGCCGGGCGCGAGCTCGACGAGCTCAAGGCCGTCCTCGGTCACGTCGAGCACGGCGAGGTCGGTGATGATCCGGTCGACGCAGCCCTTCCCCGTCAACGGCAGCGAGCACTCCTCGACGATCTTCGGGGAGCCGTCCTTCGCGGTGTGCGTCATGGTGACCAGGACGGTACGGGCGCCGTGCACGAGGTCCATCGCGCCGCCGATACCGGTGATCATCTTGCCGGGCACGGCCCAGTTGGCGAGGTCGCCGTTCGCGGACACCTGCATGGCGCCGAGCACGGCGACGTCGATGTGGCCGCCGCGGATCATCCCGAAGGAGAGCGCGGAGTCGAAGAACGAGGCGCCGGGCAGGACGGTGACCGTCTCCTTGCCCGCGTTGATCAGGTCGGGGTCGACGGCGTCGTCGGTGGGGTACGGGCCGGTGCCCAGGATGCCGTTCTCCGACTCCAGGATCACCTCCACGTCGCCGCCGAGGTAGTTGGGGATCAGCGTCGGCAGGCCGATGCCGAGGTTCACGTACTGGCCGTCGCGCAGCTCGCGGGCGGCGCGGGCGGCCATTTCCTCACGGGTCCAGGACATGGTTACTCACTCACCGTCCGCTTCTCGATGCCCTTGTCGACGGCCTGCTCCGGCGTCAGGGCAATGACGCGCTGCACGAAGATGCCCGGCAGGTGCACGGCGTCCGGCTCGATCTCGCCCGGCTCCACCAGCTCCTCCACCTCGGCGATGGTGATCCGTCCGGCCTGCGCGGCGAGGGGGTTGAAGTTCCGCGTGGACTTGTTGAAGACCAGGTTGCCGTGCCGGTCGCCCTTGGCGGCGCGGACGAGGGCGAAGTCGGTGCGGATGCCGCGCTCCAGGACGTACTCGACGCCGTCGAACTCGCGGACCTCCTTGGGTGGCGAGGCCTTGGCGACCCCGCCGTTGCCGTCGTAGCGCCAGGGGAGTCCGCCGTCGGCGACCTGGGTGCCGACGCCGGCGGGGGTGTAGAAGGCGGGGATGCCCGCGCCGCCCGAGCGCAGCCGCTCGGCGAGCGTGCCCTGCGGGATCATCTCGACCTCGATCTCACCGGCCAGGTACTGCCGGGCGAACTCCTTGTTCGCGCCGATGTACGAGCCCGTGACGCGGGCGATGCGCCCCGCGGTCAGCAGGACGGCGAGGCCGGAGTCCATGGCGCCGCAGTTGTTCGACACCACCGACAGGTTCCCCGTGCCCTGCTCGTACAGCGCCTTGATCAACACGTTCGGTACGCCGCTCAAGCCGAACCCGCCGACCGCGAGCGACGCACCGTCGCCCACGTCGGCGACGGCCTGTGCGGCCGTGGCGACAACCTTGTCCATCCCTGCCAGCCCTCATCTCCGCGAAGTGCTCAGCGCACTGAGTAATTTCTGGGTGTCGCTCACGTTGCCATTGGGTGTGTGAACCGTCAATAGTTCCCAGGGAAATACGGTTATGGACTCGACAAGCGGACATGGGTTGCCGGATCCTTGCTCAGTGCACGGCCGTGTTCAGCGGCGCAACGACTGCAAACGGAGGACCGCCATGGCCGCGGTGGATCTGACCACCCATCCCGGGCACCTCGCCCGGCGGCTCCAGCAGGCGCACTATCTGCTGTGGAACACGATGGTCTCCGAGGAGATCACGTCGCCGCAGTTCGCGGTCCTCAACGCGCTGGTGGCCGAGCCGGGGCTCGATCAGCGGACCGTGGGGGAGCGGGTCGGGCTCGACCGGTCCACGATCGCCGAGGTGATCACCCGGCTCACGCGGCGCGAGCTGGTCGACAAGGTGCGGGACCCGCAGGACGGGCGCCGCTGGTTGCTCCGCCTCACGCCCGGGGGGCTGCGCACGCACAAGAAGCTGGCGGTGCGCACGGCGCGGATGAACCAGATCTTTTTGGCGCCGCTCGACGGCGACGAGCGGGCGGTGTTCTTCGACCTGATCCAGCGGGTGTGCGCCGAGGCGGAGAGCCTTCGGCGGCCGGGTGAGGTGGTTGCGGCGGAGGTGTGACCGTGGTTGCGCTCTCGGGGCTCCGCCCCGGACCCCGCTGCTCAATCGCCGCAGGGGCTTGAAATACCGACCCCCGGGCAGCGAAAGTCTCGCAAATCAAGCCCCGCCGGCGATTGAGGCGCGGGGTCCGGGGCGGAGCCCCGTGACCGTAACCACGGGTGGGGTCTAGCGTTCGGCCAGGACCACCCACACGGGGCCCGGGGCGAACGGGACGCTGAAGGTCGTGCCGTCCGTGGGGGTCGGGCGGCGCCATGTCGCGTCGTAGGAGCGGCCGTCCCGGAGGACGACCGCCCGCCCGCCCCCGACCGTCCGCGACAGCGGCGTCGTGCTGCCCGAGCGGTCGTGGAAACGGGACGGCTGGACGTCGACGTACTGGACGACGACCGTCGGGGCGGAGAGCCGTTTGCCGGAGGCGGTCGTCGCGGCGCGGCCGTCCATGGTCACGAGCCAGCGGTCGTCCGTGGCCGACCAGGTGAAGGTGAAGCGCGCGGCGGGGAAGCGCACCGTGTGCTCCGTCGCGGGGCGTCCGCCCTTGGGGGCGCGTTCGGCGAACTCGAAACCGGCCGCCTCACCCGCCGGCACTCCCGCCGCCGGGTCGCCCAGTTTCGCGGGTCGCAGATACAGGTTGTGCGGCGCGGGCTTGTCCGACCCGCGGAAGAACGCGGCGCCGCCCTTGCCCGGCGGCACCGCCCGCAGCGGTGCCGCGTCGATGACGGGCCGCAGCGCGCTCTGCGCCCCCGAGTACGCGAGAGTCGGACGGTCGAACTGGCGGAGCAGTTCGAGGTCGGTCTCGCGGGCGCTGCGCACGGGGCCGACCACCGCGGGCAGCCGCGAGCCGAACACCGCCATCAGCCGGCTCAGCCCGGCCTCGACCTGTTCCACGTACACGAGGTCGGCCTCGTCGAGCCCCGTCTGGGGCCGCGCCGCCCCCACGTTGTCGATCTTCACGGCGAGCAGCGGCGCGCGCGCCGACGCCGAACTTCCGCCCCCGGGCAGCCGACTCGCCGTGCACGCCGAGGCGAACACCCCGAGAGCCCCGACCACGACCGTGCGCCTGCGCATATCGTCCACGCACCTTGACTACCCACGGGCGCACGCCGTTCACCCCGCGCTCAGCGCAGCACATCCGCCAGGTCGAACTTCACCGGTTCCTCCAGCTGCGCGTACGTACAGCTGTCAGGCGTCCGGTCCGGGCGCCAGCGGCGGAAACGGGCCGTGTGGCGGAAGCGCGCGCCGTTCTCCATGTGCTCGTAGGCCACCTCGGCCACCAGGTCGGGGCGCAGCGGGATCCAGGAGAGGTCCTTCTTCCCGGTCCAGCGGCTGGTCGCGCCCGGCATCCGCCGGCTCTCGTGGGCCGCCTCGTCGGTCCAGGCCGCCCACGGGTGGCCCTCGGCGGGCAGCTCCATGCGCAGTGGTTCCAGCTCGGCCACCAGTTCCGTGCGGCGCTTCATCGTGAAGGCCGCGCAGACCCCGACGTGCTGGAGAGCGCCCTCGTCGTCGTACAGGCCGAGGAGCAGGGAGCCGACGACCGGGCCGCTCTTGTGGAAGCGGTAGCCGGCGACCACGCAGTCCGCCGTCCGCTCGTGCTTGATCTTGAGCATGACGCGTTCGTCCTGCCGGTAGCGCAGGGTGAGCGGCTTGGCGACGACGCCGTCCAGACCCGCGCCTTCGTACTGCTCGAACCAGACCTGGGCGAGGTCCTGGTCGGTGGTGGCCGGGGCCAGGTGCAGCGGGGCGGAGGCGTTCGCGAGGGCCTGTTCCAGGAGCGGCCGGCGGTCGGCCAGCGGCAGCTCGACCGTGGACTCGGAGCCGAGCGCCAGGACGTCGAAGGCCACGAAGGAGGCGGGCGTGCGCTCGGCGAGGGTCTTCACGCGGGAGGCCGCCGGGTGGATCCGCTCGGTGAGCGCGTCGAAGTCGAGCCGCCCGTCGCGCGCGATCACGATCTCCCCGTCGAGCACGCAGCGCTCCGGGAGCCGCTCGGCGAGCGCCGCGACCAGCTCGGGAAAGTACCTGGTCAACGACTTGGTGGTGCGGCTCGTGAGCTCGATCTCCGGACCGTCGCGGAACACGATCGCCCGGAAGCCGTCCCATTTCGCCTCGTAGTGCATCCCGGCGGGGATCTTGGCGGCGGACTTGGCGAGCATCGGCTTCACCGGCGGCATCACGGGGAGATCCATGATCCGATTCTGACCTCTACGGTGACGTATCGCCCGGTATGCGGTTTACGTCCTTTCGGCCTAGCGTGAGCGCATGGGCGGCAAGGGTGCGGCAGTGGAACTGGAAGCGGGCGGGCGGACGGTGCGTCTGTCCAGCCCCGACAAGGTGTTCTTCCCCGACGGCGGGAAGGCGACGTACACCAAGCTCGACCTCGCGAACTACTTCCTCGCGGTCGGCGGCGGCATCCTGCGCGCCCTGCGCGACCGGCCCACCACCCTGGAGCGCTACCCCGAGGGTGTGACCGGCGAGTCCTTCTACCAAAAGCGCGCGCCGAAGAACCTGCCCGAGTGGATCCCCACGGCGACGATCACCTTCCCCTCGGGCCGGACGGCCGACGAGATGTGCCCCACCGAGGTCGCCGCGGTGATCTGGGCCGCCCAGTACGGCACCCTCACCTTCCACCCCTGGCCGGTGCGGCGCGACGACCCGGACCACCCCGACGAGCTGCGCATCGACCTCGACCCGCAGCCGGGCACGGACTACGCCGACGCCGTGCGCGCGGCCAACGAACTCCGCTACGTACTGCACGACTTCGGCGGCCTGCGCGGCTGGCCCAAGACCTCCGGCGGACGCGGACTGCACGTCTTCGTGCCCATCGAGCCGCGCTGGACGTTCACCGAGGTGCGCCGCGCCGCCATCGCCTGCGGCCGCGAACTGGAGCGCCGCATGCCGGAGTTCGTCACGACCGCCTGGTGGAAGGAGGAACGGGGCGAGCGCATCTTCGTCGACTTCAACCAGACGGCCCGCGACCGCACCATCGCCTCCGCGTACTCCGTGCGCGCCCGGCCCGGCGCCCCCGTCTCCGCTCCGCTCGGCTGGGACGAGGTGGGCGACGCGCTGCCCCGCGACTTCGACATCGTCACCATGCCGAAGCGGTACGCCGAACTCGGTGACGTGCACGCCGACATGGACAAGGAGAGGTTCTCCCTGGACGCCCTCCTGGAGCTGGCCGACCGCGACGCGAAGGACCGGGGCCTGGGCGACCTGCCGTACCCGCCCGAGTACCCGAAGATGCCGGGAGAGCCCAAGCGGGTGCAGCCGAGCCGGGCCCGGCACGAGGACGGACCCGGCTCGGCTCACTGACGTACAGGCAGGCTCAGAGTTCCTTCACGCGGATGTCCCGGTACGAGATGACGTCCGAGGTGCTGTGCACCTGGAGCCCGACGTACCCCTCGGAGTATCGCCGGCCGTCCGTGCCCGGGTCGTCGCCCCGCGGGGGTTCGAAGACCTGGCCACCGGTGTTGTCGAACTCGTTGATCAGCACACCGTTGCGGTAGATCGAGAAGTGCTGGTCCACCACCTTGATCTCGTAGTCGTTCCACGTGCCCTTCTGAGTGACGCCCGCGCCCGCGAGGCCGACCCGGTCGAAGCCGTACACCGAACCGGTCTTGTACATGTCCCCATCGGGCTTGTCGAGCACCTGGATCTCGTGCCCGAACTTGATGGCGACCCACTCCGGGTTCGGCTCCTCCGGGTTGTCGTGCACCCACGGGAAGCGCACGAACACACCGCCGTTGGCGTTGCCCGTGCCCGGCGCGTCGTCACGCCACTGGAGCTTCAGCGAGTAGTTGGCGTACTTGCGCTGCGGGAACCACAGCATGCCCATGCCCTCGACATCCGTACGGCTGGTGATCGAGCCGTCGGTGTTCAGGTCGAACTTTCCGCCGCCGACCTGCTCCCACTTCGCGAACTGCTCCTGCGTGCCGTCCAGGATCTTCTTGTAGCCGTCGGTCTGGCCGGGCGTGCCGATCGGGGACTGCCGCGCCGCCTTGTTGATCCTGTTGTACTCGCGCTGGTCGACGACGCCTTCCTTGAGGAGCTTGTCGGTGACCGTCTTCACGTGCTTCACGAACAGCGCGTGCGACGTCCATTCCTTCTCGTCCTCGATCAACTCACCGATCCGGCAACGGTTGTTGGTGACCCGGTTCGGGACGCCCGTGTCCGTCGTCCCGACGAACACGGTGGAACGCTCATCCAGTTCCGGGCAGTTGGGCGCCGGGACGCCGCCGCCCGAGGCCACCGCGAACACGAACGTCTGCGCCGCGGCGGTGTTGCCCGCCTTGTCGCTCGCCCGGTACGCCACTGAGTGGGCGCCGACCCGGTCCACCACCACGGGGGCGGTGTACGCGAGATAGGGCCCTCCGTCGAGCGAGTACTCGACCTTGTCGACGCCCGACAGGTCGTCGGTCGCCGTCACCGTCAGCTTCGCGTTGTTGATGTAGGCGCCGTCGGAATTCTTGTCCCCGCCGACCGTCAGCGACACCGACGGAGGTGTCGTGTCCTGCACGGGCGGGGCCACGACCGTGAAGTCGACGGACTTCTCGGCGGCGGTGTTGCCCGCCTTGTCCGCGGCCCGGTAGCGCACCTTGTGGGTGCCCGGGTCGTGGACCATCACCGGAGCGGTGTACGGCTGCCAGGCGCCGTCGGCGCCGACCGCGTACTCGATGGTGTTGACCCCGGAGCCGGTGTCCGACGCGGAGATCGTCACCGTGGCCATGCCGACGTACGCGCCGGTGCCGTCCTTGTCACCGGTCACCGTCGCCGAGGTCTCCGGCGGCGTCTTGTCGTCCGTCGGCGGCGCGACCACCGTGAAGTCGAGGGACTTCTCGGCGGCGGCGTTGCCCGCCTTGTCGGTCGCCTTGTACTTCAGGGTGTGCGCGCCGACCTGGTCGACGACCACCGGCGCCGTGTACGGCGTGTACGCGCCGCCGTCGAGGGCGTACTCGATCCTGTCGACACCCGAACCCGCGTCGGTCGCGGTGACCGAGACGGACGCGGACCCGACGAACGCGCCGTCGGCGTTGGTCTGGCCCTCGGCCTTCGCCGAGGTCTCCGGAGCGGTCGTGTCGTCACCGCCGCCGTCCGTCACCACCAGGATCCCCGTCATGCTGGTGTGTCCGGGGATCGTGCAGTGATAGCGGTACTTGCCGGGGGAGAGGGTGACCTCGGCCGTGTGCTTGCCGCCCTGGTCGTCGTTCGGGTTGGCCAGGATGTTCAGCGGTACGTCGTTGTTGTACTCGGGATCCGACACGTCGAACGTCAACGTGTGCGGCATCCCCGTGGTGTTGCCGGTCGCCGTGCTGTTCTCGAAGACGATCGTCGCCTTGCCGGCGACCGCCGTCTGCGGCGCCGACGTGTACTTGGTGATGTCGTCGCCGGCCGTCCAGGTCAGCACCTGCTCGGCCGCGGCGGGCTCCGCCTGGCTGTACGCCGGCGTGGTACCGCTCAGGCCGAGGCACATCAGCAGGGCCGCGAGCAGCGCGGTCAGCATTCTCCGTCTACGCATGGGAATTCTCCGTCTACGCATGGGGTCAGCCCTTCCTGGCCAGCTGACCGGCCGCCGGGGTGGCCCCGCCGCCGGTGTAAGTGACCTTCCACAGCGCCGACTTGGAGTCGGAGGTGAAGAAGCCACGCCCGTAGTCGAGGACGTACAGCGCACCGTCGGGACCGAACTTCCAGTCCATGAGGTTCTTGATGCCGTCGTTGCCGATCGGAATGATCTTCTTCAGCGACTCCGAGTGGACCGGGATCGATCCGTCGCCGTGCGTCCTCGGGTCGGTGAGGACCGCGTTGCGCGGCTGGTCGGCGTCGTAGAAGTCACCGACGAACCACTTGCCGTCCCAGTAGCTCGGCCACTTGTCCGCGTTCGGGATCGACGCGTCGTAGCGGTAGACGGGACCGTCCATCGCGGCCTGGCCGCCGCCCTTCAGCCACGGCAGCAGGTACTTCGCCTCCTCCTTCTTGTACGAGGGAACGCCGTTGGTGTCGCGCGGGTAGTCCGGGGCGCCGCCCTGCGGCGAGTACCAGATGTTGTTCCCGGTGACCGGCGGCAGGTTGACGAGGCCGTCGTTGTTCGGCGACTCGTTCTTCGGGTGGTCGCAGTCGTACCAGCCCAGCGGCTTCGTCGGGTCCGGCAGATTGCGGTCGCGGTAGGGCTGCTTATTGCCCATGCAGTACGGCCAGCCGCGGTTGCTCGCCTTGGTGATGACGGCGAACTGGTCGTACTTGGCCGGCCCCCACGTCGTCGACGGCTCGCCGGCATCCGGGCCGACCCACCCCGCGTACAGGATGTCGGTCTTCTTGTCGACGGAGATGCGCGCCGGGTTCCTGACACCCATCACATAGATCTCGCCGCGCGTCTTGCCGCCGCCTTCGGCCGTCTCCTTGCCGGTGAAGAGGTTTCCCTCCGGCAGGGTGTACGTCCCGTCGGCCTCCGGGTGGATGCGCAGGATCTTGCCGTTCAGGTTGTTCGTGTTGCCCGCGGTGCGGCGCGCGTCGGCGAACGAGACGCCCTTGTAGTTCGGCTGCGGGTTGTTGCCCGAGTAGCCGTCGCTGAACTGCGAGGAGTTGTTGTCACCGGTCGCGATGTACAGGTTCCCCTTGGAGTCCCAGGCCATCCCGCCACCCGCGTGGCAGCAGCTGTGCACCTGAACAGGCCACTTGAGCAGCACCTTCTCGCTGCTCAGGTCCAGCTTGTTCGTGGTGAGGTCGAGTGTGAAGCGAGAGACCTGCCGCTCGGCCAGCTGCTTGTCGCGGTCGAGCCCCGAGTGCGGTGTGTAGTGCAGATACACGTACCCGTTCTGCTCGAACTTCGGGTCCAGCTCGATGCCGAGCAGCCCCTCCTCGACCTTGACCAGCTCGTCCCCGCCGCCCTTGTTGCCGAAGATGCTCAACTCCCCCGCGAGAGTGACCTTCTTGCTCTTCGGGTCGTAGACGTGGATCTGGCCCTTGCCCTTGCCGACGTCGGGGTTGTTCCAGTCGGTGATCACCGGCTGGGAGGAGTCGGCGCCGCCGCGTCCGATGTAGAGCACGCGTCCGTCGGGAGCGGTGACGAGTCCGTGCGGCTCGCCGATCTGGTCGTTCTGGCCCGGCTGATTGGCCTGGGTCAGCCGCTCCGCCTTGTAGTTGGCGTTGATCGCGGCCTTGCAGTCGGCCCGCACGATGCGCGTCGTCCACAGCAGCGCCCCGCGCAGGTGGTCGCGGAAGTCCACCTCGTCGTACGAGGAGGCCGTGCCGCCCATGCCGGTGTAGAAGGACCGGCCGCCGTCGTAGTCACGGCACCAACTCACCGGATGGTCGGCGCCGTTGGCACCCTCGCCCGGCTTGTACGTGGTCTCGTTGACCCGCGCGACCGTGTGCACGTCGCCGGACGGGTTCGCCGCCCAGTTCAGCCACTGGTCGGCCCGCTTCCACTGCACCGGCAGGCCCTTCGTCGCCGGGTTCTGCCGGTCGCCGACCTCAACGGTGGCGCGCTGTGCGGTCGTTGGCGACTTCGTTGCGGGCCGGGCCCCGATCAGACCGGTGAACCAGTCCGAGTACGGCTCGGCGCGGGCCGCGTCATGGATGCCGACGAAGCCGCCGCCCGCTTCCATGTACGCCTCCAGGCCGGCCTCCTGGTCGGGGTCGAGGACATCGCCCCCGCCGGTCAGGAAGGCGACCGAATTGAACCTGCCCAGCTTGGTGGCGTTCGTGAACACGGAGGCGTCGTCCGTCGCCGTGATCGTGAACTGTTGGTCCTCGGGCCCCGACCGGCCGATCTTCTCGATCGCCTCGATGCCCGCGTTGACCGTGGGCGACTCGTCGCCGCCGGCCGCGGACCCGTAGAACACCAGGACGCGGACGTTCGCGCCGCCGGGCGGCGACTTGATGGACATCGTTGTCGGAGACGGCTCGGGCGCCGGGCGCGCGCTGGCGACAGGACCTCCCAGCAGCCCGGCGGCCACGGTTCCCGCGGCGATCCCTACCGCCCAGACACGTGCGCGTCTGCTTCGGCTGGCTCTGAACTCTCGTACGGGCAACGGCTTTTGATGCGTCGATCGACGCATGGGTTCACCCACCCCTCGTCGGACACAGCAACGGCGCGGTGGAAGCTAGACCTCTTTTCGTGGTCCGCCAAGAGCTATGACCGGTATGACGCAAACTTTGTCCTGAGTGTGGATAAACGAAGATCATGAGATTACGGTGCCCCGCGCGACGTGAAAGTCCTTACGAGGGTGGGGAGTTGGCCGTGACCGAGCACGACAGACCTCGCGACGCGACGAAGCAGGCGACAGAACAGGACCGACGTGCCCTGAGCCGGCGCATGATGATCGGCGGCGCCGTGGCCGCGACGGCGGGGGTGACATCGTTGTCCATCGGGGCGTCGGCGGGACCGGCGGCCGGGGCGGACACCCCTCCGCGCACCGCGCCCGCGGGTGGCGAGGTCAGACGCCTCACGATGTACGCGGAGAAGCTTGCGGACGGACAGCTCGGCTACGGCTTCGAGAAGGGCAAGGCGTCGATCCCCGGCCCTCTGGTCGAACTCAACGAGGGCGACACGCTGCACATCGAGTTCCACAACCTCACGGACGTCGACGCGAGCCTGCACGTGCACGGCATGGACTACGAGATCTCCAGCGACGGCACGCGGATGAACCGCAGCCACGTCGAACCCGGCGGCACCCGCACCTACACCTGGCGCACGCACGCCCCGGGCCGCAGGAAGGACGGCACCTGGCGGGCCGGAACCGCGGGCTACTGGCACTACCACGACCATGTCGTCGGCACGGACCACGGCACTGGCGGGATCAGAAAGGGTCTGTACGGCCCGGTGATCGTGCGCCGCAAGGGCGACATCCTGCCTGACCCGGGCAAGACGTTCACGATCGTCTTCAACGACATGACGATCAACAACAAGGCCGCCCACGAAGCGCCCAACTTCGAGGCCACGGTGGGCGATCGCGTCGAGATCGTGATGATCACGCACGGCGAGTACTACCACACGTTCCACATGCACGGTCACCGCTGGGCGGACAACCGCACGGGCATGCTCACGGGTCCCGACGACCCGACCCAGGTCCTCGACAACAAGATCTGCGGCCCTGCCGACTCGTTCGGGTTCCAGATCATCGCGGGGGAGGGGGTCGGGGCCGGGGCGTGGATGTACCACTGCCACGTCCAGAGCCACTCGGACATGGGGATGGCGGGCCTGTTCCTGGTGAAGAAGGCGGACGGGACGATCCCGCCGTACGAGGCGCCGCATCACGCCTAGGGTCCTTTTGGCGGATCAGGCTGGCTGCGGGAGGCCGTGTCCGGTCGGTTCCGGTGAGTGGGGTCCGGTGCGTGCCAGGGCCTGCGACTCCAGCAGGATCCGCCAGAAGGACCCTAGGGGACGGTCGGCTGTTCCGGTACGGGTCTCGGCGGGCTCCAGATCGCGCCAACGGTTCCTTTCGCCTGCGGTCGCGAACTGGAGCGCCGCATGCCGGAGTTCGTCACGACCGCCCGGTGGAAGGCGGAACGGGGTGAGCGCATCTTCGTCGACTCCAACCAGACGGCCCGCCACCGCACCATCGCCGAGCCGCGCCCGGCACGAGGAGGGCGACGGCAGTTGAACCGCTCTACGGAGTCGTCGACCGGTGCGTCACGCGACCGCCGAGTACCGTCAACGACACGGGCACGTCGGGGAGTTCGGTCGCCGGTGTGGCGACCGGATCCACCGCGAACGCCGTGAGGTCCGCCCGGAACCCGACCGCGATCCGCCCCGCGGTGCGCTCCTCACCGGCGGCGTACGCGGCGTTCACGGTCATCGCCCGCAGCGCCTCCATGCCGGTGAGGGCCTGCTCGGGCCCGTGCGGCGGCAGCGCGAGATCCCGGCTCGGCCGACGGTGCCGCGCACCGGCCATCACGTCCAGCGGCGGGTACGGCGCGATCGGCCAGTCCGATCCGAGCACGACCGTCGCTCCCGCGTCCCACAGGTCCCGGCAGCGCCAGGCCCGGCCGGCCCGCTCCTCGCCGAGCCGCCGCGACCAGTTGTCGGTGTGGTCGGCCCGCGTGAAGTCGCAGCAGTGCGTGGGCTGCATCGACGCGATCACCCCAAGGTCGGCGAACCGCCGCACCGTGTCGTCCGGCACCGTCTCGATGTGCTCGACGCGGTGCCGTACGTCGCCGGGGGCACCGGCCCGCGCCTTCGCCACGGAGTCGAGCGCGTGCCGCACCGCCGCGTCCCCGATGGCGTGCGTCGCGGTGGGCACACCCGCGCCGTGCAGCGCGGCGATGGCCTCCGTGTACGCGGCCGGGTCCGGCCAGAACGCGTGCGTCGACTCGCCGTGGCAGTCGGGCCGTTCCAGCCACGCGGTGCCGTTGTCGATGGTGCCGTCCATGAACAGCTTCACGCCGTCGACGGACCACAACTCGCCGCCACGCGCCTGGAGTTGAACGAGCTCGTGCACGGTGTCGGCGTCCGCGCCCGGCTGGCACCAGGGCGCGACCCGCAGCCGCACGGCCAGCTCTCCGGCCGCGTCCAACTCCTCGTACAGCTCAAGGCTGTCGCCGCCTGCGTCCATGGCGTGTCCGCCGGTGAGTCCGCTCGCGGCCATCTCCCGCAGCGTCCGCGCGAGCCGCTCGCGGCGCTCGGCGCGGGTGGGCCGCGGCGCGGCCCGCTCGACGAGTTCGCAGGCGGCGTCCTCCAGAAGCAGCCCGGTGGGCCGCCCGTCGGCGTCGCAGACGATCTCGGCGGCCTGGTCGAAGGTGCGCGGCCCGTCGACCCCCGCGAGTTCGAGGGCGCGGGGGCTCGCCAACATCGAGTGCGCGTCGAAGAGTTGGAGCAGCGCGGGAATGCCGTCGAGCACGGGCTCCAGCGCCGCCGCCTCCACGGCCCGCTCCCCGAACACGTTCGGATCGAGCCCCCAGGCGTGCAGCCACGCGCCGTCGGCCAAGGTCTCCCTGGCGCGCCCGAGCTCTACACGCACGTCGTCAAGGCTCTCGCACCGCGACAGATCGACGCCGGCCGTGAGCTCGGCCCCGTGCGCGGGATGCATGTGCCCGTCGACGAGCCCGGGCGTCACGACGGCCCCCTTGAGATCGACGACGACGGTCCCGGCACCGGCGAGCGCCCGTACCTCCCGGTCGTCACCGAGCGCGGTGATGACACCACCGGTCGCGGCGAGCGCGGTATGGGTCCGCCCTCCGCCGTCGACCGGGTCCAGGAACCTGGCGTCGAGAAGGATCAGCTCGGGGTGGCGCATGGTGCGGTTCTCCTAAGGGTGGTTCAGTCATGTTCATCGGTCCCGGCTGCCGCCGGGACACGGTCCGGCAGCCCCACGCCCCGCGTGCGCTGCCCGGCCTACGCACGGCGCGGCCAAATCAATCCGCCGTGGCCGATGCACGGTGCGGTGAAATCAAGCCCCTCCGGCGATTGAGGAGCGGGGTCCGGGGCAGAGCCCCGCGGCCGTAACGCCGTCGCAGGTCTACGAATCCAGCGCCCCCTCACGAAGGCCCAACCCCCACTCGGCAACCCGAAACGCCATCCGCCCCACCCCGACCGGCAAAGACCCCACGTCAGTGCCCGCATTCGCCCCGAGCCCATCCAGCACCACAAGAATCTGCATCGCCACGACCTCCGGATCACCCGCCCGGAACTCCCCCCGCGCCACGCCCTCCGCGAGGAGCCCCGTGAGGCGCCCCCGCCAGTCCGCCTCCTGCGCCTCCACGCGCTCGCGCAGCGAGACCCGATACCGGCTCAGATGCCGCGCGTTGATCCACAACCGGCTGATGTCGTCCCACGCGGGCCCGGAGGTCCGCGCGAGGAACCCGGCGAGCCGCTCCGTGGCGGACGTATCCGCACCGCCCTCGGGGAGCAGCGCCTCCAGCTCTCCCGTGGCCGCGCTCCCGAACGCCTCCGCCACCAGCTCCTCCGCCGAGGGGAAGTAGTGGCTCACGAGCCCCGGGCGCACCTCCAGGTCCTCGCCGATGCGCCGCAGCGTGATGCACTCCAGACCTTCGGAAAGCGCAATCTCGGCGGCCTTCGCAACGATTTCCGCCCGTCTGGCGGCCGGAGATTTTCGGATTCGCTTGCGCTCAACGCTTGACGACATGCCCGTCACGTTATTGAGTGTGCGACCAATAAGCAAGCAGGTGGGACGAGACCAGCACCCCGGAGGGCCCCATGGCGTCCACGCTTCCCGACCCCTGTCCAGACACGGGCGGCACGGCAGCAGGCACCGCGCACACGCCGCCCGTCGACGGGCAGGCCGCTGCCTCCCGGATCGAGGCCCACGGCATCGACCACATCCCCGACTCCGAACGCCGCGGCAGGGCCCGCGAGTTGTTCTCGGTCTGGGCCGCGGGCGGCATCAACTATCTGGCCCTGGTGGTCGGCGGCGCCCTGGTCCTGATGGGCCTGAACCTGTGGCAGGCCCTCGCGGTGCTGTTCGTGGGCAACCTGTTCTGGGTCCTCACCGGGTGGCTCTCCGTCTCCGGGCCCGCGGCCGGCGCCCCCAGCGAGGTCATCACCCGCGCCATGTACGGCGTCATCGGCAACCGCGTGAACAACGCGATCGTCGGCTGGGTGATCTCCGTCTGCTACTTCGCGCTGAACCTCTCGGCCGCGGCCGTCGCCGCGTTCTCGCTGGTCGCGAGGGTCGGCATCCCGGTGAACACGGGAGTGAAGGCCGCCGTCATCGTGGTCATCGCGGCGCTCACGCTGACCATCAGCGTCTATGGCCACGCCCTGATCATGAAGCTGTACCTGCCGATCACCCTCGTCCTCGCCGCGGCCTTCGTCGTCGTGGCCGTCGTGGTCGTCCGGCACGCCGACTTCGGCTACGTGCCCGAGCACCACCTGACCGGGATCGACCTGTGGGCGACGGTCCTCGCCGGTGTCACCCTCATCGCCTCGGGCCCGCTCTCGTACACCACCAGCGCGGACTTCTCCCGCTACCTGCCCCGCACGACGCCGAAGCGGGCGATCGTCGGCTGGACCGCGCTCGGCGGCTTCCTGCCGGGCGTGGCGGTCTCGGCCCTGGGCGTGCTCGCCGCCACGACCGTCGACATGACCGACCCGCAGGCGGCCCTGGAGAAGATCCTGCCCGGCTGGTTCACGCCGGCCTTCCTGCTCGCCCTGGTCCTCGGCACGATCGCCATCAACGCCCTGACCGCGTACAGCGCGGGCCTCGCCCTTCAGGCCGTCGGACTGCGCATCCGCCGCTCCGTCAGCGTCCTGTTCGACGGTACGGCCGCCGTCGCGCTGACCCTGTACGGGCTGCTCGTCTCGAACTTCCTCGACACCGTCAGCAATGTCATGCAGCTGACCGTCGTGCTGCTCGGCCCGAGCATGGCGATCTACGCGACCGACATCGTGCTGCGCCGCAACCGCTACGACGGGCCCGCGCTCGCCGACGAGTCGCCCGGCAGCCCGTTCTGGTTCCGTGGAGGTGTCAACTGGGGTGGCGCACTGGCCCTGTTGGCCGGTGCCGCGACGTCCGCGCTCTGCGTGAACACCCTCTACTTCACCGGACCGATCGCCGCCGCCCTCGGCCACGTGGACCTCGCGCTGCCTGCCGGCATGGTCGTGTCCTGCCTCTGCTACGCGCTGACGATGCGCCGCTCGGCCACGCTGCGGAACGTGACCGCCTCGTGACGCGATCCTCGCTCATCCCGCACAACCCGCTCTGGACAGCGTCTACCGGGGAGTAGAGCATCGGTGCCACCTGCACATGGCACTGATCGTCGAGGGAGCCGCGTTGAGCAAGGACCGTACGTACGACTACGTCATCGTCGGGGCCGGCTCCGCCGGCTGTGTGCTCGCCGGGCGGCTCTCCGAGGACCCCTCCGTCAAGGTCGCCCTCGTCGAGTCCGGGCCGCGCGACCGCAAGACCGAGATCAGGATCCCGGCCGCGTTCCCGAAGCTGTTCAAGACGCTGTACGACTGGGACTACTCGACGACCCGTCAGGCCGCCCTGGCCGACCGTGAGTTGTACTGGCCGCGCGGGCACACGCTGGGCGGCTCCTCCGCCATCAACGCCATGATGTGGGTGCGCGGCCACCGCGCCGACTACGACGCCTGGGGCGAGGCCGCCGGATCCCCTTGGTCGTACGACGAGTTCGTGCGCTACTTCCAGCGCGCGGAGCGGTGGCAGGGGGCGGCGCGCACGGACGGCGAGAAGACGGTGTACGGCACGCTCGGCCCACTGCACATCTCGCCGCCGCGCCACCCGAACCCGACCACGGCCGCCTTTCTCGACGCCTGCCGCGCCCAAGGCCTGCGCGAGCTCGACGAGTTGAACCAGGCCGACCACTCCGGCTTCGCCCTCACGCCCCTCAACCAGTACAAGGGCCGTCGCTGGAGCGCAGCCGACGGCTACCTCAAGCCCGCCGCGCGCCGCCCCAACCTCGATATCTACACCGGCGCCCGCGTCACCCGCATCGACTTCGACGGCACCCGCGCCGCCGGAGTCGTCGCCTCCGGGATACCCGCGGGCACCCTGCGCGCCACCCGCGAGGTCATCCTCTCCGCGGGCGCCGTCAACTCGCCACAACTCCTTCAGCAGGCGGGCATCGGCGACCCGGAGACCCTCGCCGAGGCGGGCATCGACACCTTCGTCGCATCGCCCGACGTCGGCCGCCACCTCCAGGACCACCTGATGTACGCGCTGAACGTCCGCGCCGCGAAGCCGATCACGCTCACCGGCGCCGACTCGCCCGCCAACATCGCCCGGTTCCTGCTCGGCGGGCGCGGACCGCTCACGTCCAACGTCGGCGAGGCCATCGCCTTCCTGTCCACCAAGCCCGAACTCGCCGCTCCCGACATCGAGTTGATCTACGCGCCGGTGCCGTTCGTGAACCACGGCCTCGAAGCGCCGACCGAGCACGGGCTCACCCTCGGCGTGATCCTGCTCCAGCCCGAGAGCGAGGGCCGGATCACCCCGGGCGGGCCCGACGGGAAGCCGCGCATCGACCCGGGCTACCTGTCCCACGAGGAGGACGTGCGCACGCTCGTCGCCGGTGTCCGCCGCGCCGAGGAACTGCTCGCGCAGAGCGCGCTGGCCGCGCACCACACCGAGCCGATGGCCGGCTACCCCGGCGTTGTCGACGACGAGGTGCTCACCCGCTCCGTTCGCGCGACCGCCGAGACCCTCTACCACCCGGTCGGCACCTGCCGGATGGGCTCCGACGAGGGCTCGGTCACCGACCCGCGCCTTCGCGTGCGCGGCACCGAGGGGCTGCGCGTCGTCGACGCCTCCGTCATGCCGCGCATCACCCGCGGCCACACGCACGCCCCGACGGTCGCCCTCGCGGAACGGGCCGCCGACCTGATCCGCGAGGACGCCACCAAGTAGCGTGTCTCACAGGGGAGTTACGACCCCACGCTCACCGTGAACCGGCGCGGATTGCCGTCGTGCGCCGCGCCGGACACGTCCGGCTGCCCCTCGGCCTGTACGTCGTCGTAGGGGAAGGCGTAGCCGATGGGCGAGTTGGCGTGCACGATGCGCGACCAGTGGTTGGTCGTGGCGTCCTGGTAGTAGTCCGCGGACGTGAGGCCGTTGGGCTGTTCCGGGTGCGTGAGCATGACGCTGCGGTTGAACCCGGCGGCGAGGCGGGACAGGATGCCCTTCTTGTCGTCGGAGTCGTCCGGGTTGTTGGCGAACGGCCCGTGGTTGCAGGTGAAGATGTCCTTCGAGGTGGGCTTGGCGAAGGTGTGCCCGCCGTTGAAGGTGAGGGTGTCGCCGCTGACCCGGCCCGTGAAGACGCCGCGTCCGCCCTGAAGGTCGATCTTCAGGTCGGTCGAGGCGTACTTGGCCCACACCTTGTCGATGTAGTCGCTCCACACGTCGCGGAACGGCATCTCGTCCGGCTTGTCGAAGTACGGGGCCATGAGGTTCTGCGGGGAGATCACGCGCAGCACCTTGCCGCCGTCGCCCTTGATGACGAGCTTGTCCCAGGGCTGCCCGTCCTTGGCGGCCTGCGCGGCGAGATCCGAGGCGATCTTGTCGATGGCGCCCTCGGGGAACGGGGCGACGGTGTGCGTGGCGTCGCCCTCCAGCTTCAGCCCGATCGGCAGGGCCGTGACCAGGTCGACGTAGCTGATGTTGGAGTACAACTGCTCCGAGTTGAAGGTGAATTCGGCGAACGCCCACGTCTTGCCGTAGTTCGCGTCCTCCTTCGTGGCGAAGGCGGGCTCGACGAGCGAGGGGCCGGGGTTGAGGAAGAACTCGAGCTTGTCGTCGCGGACGAAGTAGACGCGGGCGCCGTACATCCGGGGCAGCGTCACGACCTTGGGGGCCGAGCCCGCGGCGCCGAGCGGGATGGCGCAGTCGACGGGCAGCGGGGTCTGCGGGGCGCTCGGCGACTCGGGGTGGTAGACGCTGCCGTCGGAACGCAGCAGTACCCAGTTCCCGGTGCCGTCCTCGTGGCCGGTGACGTAGGCGCTGACGTTGCCGTCCAACGACTTGTTCTCCAGGGCCAGTTCACAGGTGGCGGGTGCGGCGCCCGCGCTCCAGGAGGGAATGGTGAGTGCTGCGGCCGTCGTGGCGAGACCCGCTCCGGCGCTGGCGAGGAATATTCTGCGCGAGATCACGATGCGCACTCCCTGAATGTGGGGGGTGTGTGGGGGAGCCCCACTGTGGCGAGCGTGAACAGAGTCGTCAAGACTTCGGGCAGGGAGCGCTCCCATGAATTTTTTGTGTTCAATCTTTGAAGGCGGATCGTTCGGTTCCTCTGGTCTGAACCAGCCCAGGTCAGCGTGGTGCGAGGGCAGTTGTCAGTGCCCGGTGCAAGACTCGGCAGTCCGGAAAAGAAACCCTCGACGAGGAGGGCAAGACCCATGATCACTACGGAGTTCGTGGACGGCGCGCCGAACTGGCTGGACCTCAGCACCCCCGACATGGACGGTGCGATCTCCTTCTACGGCGGCCTCTTCGGCTGGACCTTCCAGTCGGCCGGCCCCGAAGCCGGCGGGTACGGAATGTTCCAGCTCGAAGGCAGGACGGTGAGCGGCGCCATGACCGTCACCGCCGAGCAGGGCGAGCCCGGCTGGACCGTGTACTTCCAGAGCGCGGACGCGGATGCCACGGCGAAGGCGGTCGAGCAGGCCGGCGGCAGCGCCCTGCTCCAGCCGATGGACGTGTTCGACCTGGGCCGCATGGCTGTCTTCAGCGACCCGGCCGGCGCCCCCTTCGGCATCTGGCAGCCGGGGAAGAACAAGGGCCTCGAATACATCAGGGACGACGGCGGGCTGAACTGGGTGGAGCTCTACGCCCCCGACGTGGCCGCCGCGAAGCGGTTCTACGGCTCGGTCTTCAACTGGGGCGCGTTCGACGTCGAGTTCCCCGGCGGCAGTTACACGACGATCAACCCCCCGGGCACGGACGAGAACGCGATGTTCGGCGGCCTCGCCAAGCTGGACAGCGACCCCTCCGAGGCCGCGGCGGGCCCGCACTGGACGCCGTACATCCACGTCCCGGACGTGGACGCGACGGCGGACCGCACGCAGGAACTGGGCGGCACGGTGCGCTCCGAGCCGGTCAGCATCCCCGGCGTCGGGCGGATCGCGAAGCTGTCCGACCCCTACGGCGCGGGGTTCGCGGTGCTGAGGGGCGACCCCGAGCAGCAGTGACCGATCGGGCGCGCGAAGCGACCGCGGTGCCCTATGGCCGCCCGTTGATGGAGCGTTGATCAAACGTTTTTCGGCGGGCGGCACACTGGCCGGCATGTACGCGAACACGACCCTCACGCCTGCCGGCCCCACCTGGCAGGACCAGGCCCTGTGCGCCCAGACCGGTGCCGAGTTCTTCTTCCCCGAGCCGGGCAGCTCCGTGCGCGAGGCCAAGACGATCTGCGGCCTGTGCCCGATCCGGCAGAGCTGCCTGGAGTACGCCCTGACCCACGACGAACGGTTCGGGGTGTGGGGCGGGCTCTCCGAGAAGGAGCGGCACCGGCTCAAGCGCACGTGACGGCTGCCGCCGGGCGTGGGGGGTGTTCGCTGGGGTCGCCCGGCGGGGGCGGGCGTCGGGGCGCGCCCGTCCGTTCCCACGCCACGGGGCTCCGCCCCGGACCCCGCGCCTCAATCGCCGGCGGGGCTTGAATTGGTCCAGCAGCGCCGCATGGTGCCGGTGGGGCTTGATTTGGTTCGGCAGCGCCGCATGGTGCCGACGGGGCTTGGATTGGGCTCGATGGGGGTCAGGCCGACGCCGCTCGGGCTGCCATTCGTGCCTTGCGGGCCGCCAGCTTCTCGTCGAACTTGGAGGCCTCGGCGTCCAGGCCGTTCATGTAGAGGCCCAGTTCCTCCTGGGCCTTGATGCCCTCGGGGCCCAGGCCGTCGATCTCCATGACCTTCAGGAAGCGCAGGACGGGCTGGATCACGTCGTCGTGGTGGATGCGCAGGTTGTAGACCTCGCCGATCGCCATCTGGGCCGCGGCGCGCTCGAAGCCGGGGATGCCGTGGCCGGGCATCCGGAAGTTCACGACGACGTCGCGCACGGCCTGCATGGTGAGGTCCGGGGCGATCTCGAACGCGGCCTTCAGGAGGTTGCGGTAGAAGACCATGTGCAGGTTCTCGTCCGTGGCGATGCGGGCGAGCATGCGGTCGCAGACCGGGTCGCCGGACTGGTGGCCCGTGTTGCGGTGCGAGATGCGGGTGGCCAGCTCCTGGAAGGAGACGTAGGCGACCGAGTGCAGCATCGAGTGCCGGTTGTCCGACTCGAAGCCCTCGCTCATGTGCGACATGCGGAAGTTCTCGAGCTGGTCGGGGTCGACGGCGCGCGAGGCGAGCAGGTAGTCGCGCATCACGATGCCGTGCCGGCCCTCTTCCGCCGTCCAGCGGTGCACCCACGTGCCCCAGGCGCCGTCGCGCCCGAACAGGGAGGCGATCTCGTGGTGGTAGCTGGGGAGGTTGTCCTCGGTGAGCAGGTTGACGATGAGGGCGACGCGGCCGACCTCGGTGACCTTGGACTGCTCCTTGGACCAGGCCTCGCCGTCCTCGAAGAACTCGGGGAAGTTGCGGGCGTCGGACCACGGCACGTAGTCGTGCGGCATCCAGTCCTTGGCGACCTTGAGGTGCCGGTTGAGCTCCTGCTCGACCACTTCTTCCAGCGCGTGGAGCAGGCGGGCGTCGGTCCACGTGGTCGACGAGCCGAGGCGGGGGGAGATGACGGTCACGGGGGCTCCTGGGGGACGGAGGTAATGCGAGCGGAGATACCTACGGTGTCGTAGGTTACGTTGCCGTAGGTTAAGTGCCCCATAAAGGCCGTGGCTAGGTGTGCAGCTCTCGCAGGCGAACTGAGAGGCAGGTCACACACCCTTCCAGCTTTTCGAACTCGGAAATGTCCACCAGAACCGGCTCGTACCCGAGGTCGGCGAGCAGCTCCGCGGACTTCGGCGCGCTCTGAGCCATGAGCAGCCGGTCCCCGCCGAGCAGCACCACATGCGCCCCGGCCTCTTCGGGCACCGGAAGGAAGCGCGGGAACAGTGAGGCGTGCTCGACCAGCGGGGGGTGCCCGATGACGGTGCCGTCGGGCAGCGCGGTCACCGCCGTCTTCAGGTGCAGCACCTTGGAGAGCGGGACGGCGACCACGCGCGCGCCCAGCGGCTCGAAGACGGCGCGCAACTGCTGCACACCCGCCGCGTTGGTGCGCCCACCGCGCCCTACGTAGATCGTGTCGCCGATCTTCAGTACGTCGCCGCCGTCGAGCGTTCCCGGCTCCCACACCCAGTTGACGGAGCAGCCGAGGCGCGCCACGGCCTCCTCGACGCCCGCCGTCTCCGGGCGCCGCGACTCGGCGCCGGACCGGGTGATCAGCGCGACGTTGCGGAAGACCACCACCGCGTCCTCCACGAACACGGCGTCCGGGCACAGGTCGACCGGCTCCACCAGGAACGTCTCCCAGCCGTGCGCCTCAAGAGCGTCCACGTACCCCTTCCACTGCTCCTGCGCCTTCGCGGCGTCGACCGGGGTCCGCTCGATGTGGGTGACGAGCCCGTCCGCGATGCGCGGTCCCGGGCGGCGGACGAGGGCCTTCTTGCTGGGCACGGCGGACTCCATGACGAAGAGCGAGGGCGGGGCGAGGCTCGAAGCGGACGGTCAAGGTGACGGTGACCACATCATGCACAGGGCGACACGTGTCGCGGAATCCCCTGTCACGCGGCCGTCACGTCCTCCTCACCGGGCCTGTCCGCGCCCGCGACGGCTCGCCGCAGGTGCTCCGCGGTGAACGAACCCTCCGCGTCGAGCAGTTGGGCCGGTGTGCCCTCGAAAAGCACCTCGCCGCCGTGCCGGCCGCCCTCGGGGCCCAGATCGATGATCCAGTCCGCCCGCCGGACCACATCGAGGTTGTGCTCGACGACGACCACGGTGTTGCCCTTGTCGACGAGCCGGTCGAGCAGCGCCACGAGCCCGTCCACGTCCGCCATGTGCAGCCCGGTGGTCGGCTCGTCCAGGACGTACGTCGCCGCGGAGCGGTGCAGCTGAGTGGCCAGCTTGATGCGCTGGCGTTCGCCGCCGGACAGGGTGCTCAGCGGCTGCCCGAGCGTGAGATAGGTGAGGCCGACGTCGCGCAGGGCGCGGAGCCGGCGGCGTACGCCCTTGTCGTCGAGTCCGGCGAAATACTCCAGTGCTTCGGCGGCCGTCATGTCGAGCACGTCCGCGACCGATCGGCCGCGCACGGTCAGGCCCAGCACCTTCTCCTTGAAGCGCCGCCCGCCGCAGGCCTCGCACACCGTGGTCACCGGGTCCATGAACGCCAGATCGCTGAAGATCACGCCGCGCCCCTCGCACCGCTCGCAGGCGCCGCCCGAGTTGAAGCTGAACAGCCCCGGCTCCGTGCCCGTCTCGCGCGCGAACACCTTCCGAACCGTGTCCATGATCCCGAGATACGTCGCGGGGGTGGAGCGCCCGGAGATCCCGATGGACGACTGGTCGACGACCACGGCCTCCGGATGCGCGGCGCGGAACGCGCCCGACACCAGGGAACTCTTCCCGGAGCCCGCGACCCCGGTGACGGCCGTGAGCACCCCGGTCGGCACCCGTACGGTGACGTCCTTGAGGTTGTGGACCCGGGCGCCCTCGACCGTCACATGGCCGGTCGCGGTGCGCGGGTGCTCCTTCACCCCGCCCGTGCGGCGCAGGCAGCGCCCCGTGAGCGTGTCCGCGCGCCGCAGCGCGCGCGGCGTGCCCTCGAACACCACGCGCCCGCCGTCGGCGCCGCCCGCCGGGCCCATGTCGACGACGTGGTCGGCGACGTCGATGACATCGGGGTCGTGCTCGACGACGAGCACGGTGTTCCCCTTGTCGCGCAGCCGCAGCAGCAGCTCGTTGAGGCGCCCCACGTCGCGCGGGTGCAGGCCCACGCTCGGCTCGTCGAAGATGTACGTCATCCCGGTCAGGCTGGAGCCCAGGTGCCGCACGGTCTTCAGGCGCTGCCCCTCGCCGCCGGACAGCGTCGAGGTCTCCCGGTCGAGGCTGAGGTAGCCGAGGCCGATCGCCTCGATGCGCTCCAGGGCGGTGACGGCGGCCTCGGCGATGGGGCCGGCCACGGCGCCGTGGATCCGGCGAAGCACCGGGATCAGCTCGCTCACCTCCATGCGCGCGCACTCGGCGATGCTCAGGCCCTCGACGCGGGTGGCGAGCGCGGCGGCGTTCAGGCGCGCCCCGTCGCACTCCGGGCAGGTGCCCTCGGTCAGGTACCGGCCGACCAGGTCGCGGGTGCGCCGGCTGAGCGTCGACAGGTCCCGGTTGAGGTAGAGCCGCTCGAAGCGGTCGGCGAGCCCCTCGAAGTCGATGTCGCGGCGGCCGCCCGTGTTGGCGACGTTGACCTTCGCACCCCGCCCGCGCATCAGGAACTCCCGCTCGGCGGCCGTGAATTCACGTACCGGTTTGGTGGTGTCGAGGTCGGTGGTCTGCGTGTACGTCTGGCCCTGCCAAGTGCCGACGGCGAACGGCGGGAACAGCACGGCGCCGCCTGCCAGGGACTTCGACGGGTCGAGGATGCGGTCGTAATCGGGGCGCACGGTGCGGCCGAGCCCGTCGCACTCCGGGCACATCCCGCTCGGGTCGTTGAACGAGTACGCGGTGGCGCCGCCCGCGCTCGGCGTGCCGTGCCGCGAGAACAGCACGCGGATCACCGAGTACACGTCGGTCATCGTGCCCACCGTGGACCGCGAGTGCCCGCCGATCGGCTTCTGGTCGACGACGATCGCGGGGGTGAGCTCCTCCAGCGCGTCCGCGTGCGGCTTCTCGTGCTTGGGCAGCCGGTTGCGGACGAACCAGGGGTACGTCTCGGCCAGCTGGCGCTGCGACTCCACGGCGATGGTGTCGAAGACGACGGAGGACTTGCCGGAGCCGCTCACCCCCGTGAAGACGGTGAGCCGCTCCTTCGGGATCCGCAGGGTGACGTCCCGCAGGTTGTTCTCGCGGGCGCCGACGATGTGCAAGTACGTCATAGCAGCGACGCTAGGCGGAATACCCGACAGGTTATGTCGGGTATTCCGGATCTTCTGCGCGCTCAGGTTTTCTGCGCGCTCTGGTTTTCTGCGCGCTCTGGTTTTCTACGTGTCCAGGTTTTCTACGCATCGAGGTCGAGCCACCGCGTGATGCCGATGGACTCCAGGAACGGCAGGTCGTGGCTGGCCACGATCAGCGCGCCCTCGTACGACTCCAGGGCCGACGTCAGCTGGGCCACGCTCGCGAGGTCCAGGTTGTTCGTCGGCTCGTCCAGCATCAGCAGCTGCGGGGCCGGCTCGGCCAGCATCAGCGCGGCGAGCGTGGCCCGGAACCGCTCGCCGCCGGACAGGGTTCCGGCGGGCTGGTCCGCCCGTGCCCCCTTGAACAGGAAGCGGGCGAGCCGCGCCCGCACCCGGTTGTTCGTGGCCTGCGGCGCGAACCGGGCCACGTTTTCCGCGACGCTCAGCCCGTCGTCCAGGACGTCGAGCCGCTGCGGCAGGAAACGCAGCGGCACGTGTGCCTCCACCTCGCCGTCCACCGGCGCGAGCTCGCCCGCGATGGTGCGCAGCAGCGTCGTCTTGCCCGAGCCGTTGCGGCCGAGCAGCGCGATCCGCTCGGGGCCGCGCACCTCGAACTCGCCCCGCACCCCCGCCCCGTACACCGTCGTGATGTTGTGCAGGGACAGCACGGAGCGGCCCGGAGGGACGGCCGTGTACGGCAGGTCGACGCGGATCTCGTCGTCGTCGCGCACCGCCTCCACGGCCTCGTCGAGCCGCTCCTTCGCCTCGGCGAGCTTCTCCTCGTGCAGGATGCGGTGCTTGCCCGCGGAGACCTGGGCGGAGCGTTTGCGCAGCTTCATCACCGCTCTCGGCTCGCGCTTGATGTCGTACATCTTCTGGCCGTACCGCTTGCGCCGGGCCAGCTTGACGTGGGCCTCGGTCAGTTCGTTCTTCTGCTTCTTCAGGTCGGACTCGGCGACGCGCACCATCCGCTCCGCCGCCTCCTGCTCGGCTTCGAGGACCTCCTCGTACGCGGAGAAGTTCCCGCCGTACCAGGTGACCTCGCCGTCGCGCAGATCGGCGATCTGGTCGACGCGGTCCAGGAGTTCACGGTCGTGGCTGACCACGATCATGACTCCGGACCAGCCCTCCACGGTGGCGTACAGACGCCGGCGGGCGCGCAGGTCGAGGTTGTTGGTGGGCTCGTCGAGCAGCAGCACGTCGGGGCGGCGCAGGAGGAGCGCGGCGAGCCGCAGCAGCACGGACTCGCCGCCGGAGACCTCGCCGATGGTGCGGTCGAGGTCGATGTGGCCGAGACCGAGCTCGCCGAGCATGGCCTGCGCCCGCTCCTCGACGTCCCAGTCGTCGCCGACCGCGGTGAAGTGTTCCTCGCGTACGTCGCCGGCCTCGATGGCGTGCAGCGCGGCGCGGGTCCCGGCGATGCCGAGCGCCTCGTCGACGCGGAGCGCGGTGTCGAGGGTGACGTTCTGCGGCAGGTGGCCGACCTCGCCGGAGACCCGGACGGTGCCGTCGGACGGGGGCAGCTCACCGGCGATGAGCTTCAACAGGGTTGATTTACCTGACCCGTTGAGGCCGATGAGTCCGGTGCGGCCGGGGCCGAAGGCGACCTGGAGGCCGTCGAAGACGCCGGTGCCGTCGGGCCAGGCGAAGTCGAGGGCGGTGCAGGCCACGGAGGCGGGGGCGGCGTGCGAAAAGTTCTGGGGATGTGACAAGAGGGGCCTCGCGGTTGCTCGGTGCGAACGGTGGGATGCAACGCGTTCGAGACACCGCGGGGGCACAGAGGGCCTGGGGCGGAGGACGGCTCGGGAAACCGAGGTCGTACACACGACGGCACGGACACGCGAAGGCGTGTCGGGCGGCGGTGTCTCAGGACCTCAGTCGAGCAACGTCCTTCTCCTATCGACGGCAACAGAACCGTCAACCAAGGTAGAAGCACCGGCCGGGGCCGTCAAAGGATTTAAAGGGGCGGGCCGGATTCGGCAGGCGGGCGGCGGTTTTCTCAGCAGGCGTCCCGCAGCAGCTCCTCCAGGTCGGCGTCCACGTCCACGTACCCCGCCTCCTCGCCGACCGGCACCAGGTCCGTCGTCTCCGACAGGAAGCGGCGCAGCTCGCCGGTGCGGATGTGCACGATCGCCGTGCCCTCCGTCGCGTGGAACTCCAGGACCGTGCGGTCGTACCCGTACGGCTTCACCCGCACGTCGCCGTCGCCCGCCGGGTCGGTCACCCCGACGGCGAGCAGGTCACGGGCGAAGGTCCAGCTCACGGCGACGCCTTCGAGGGTGGCCGGGGCCGGGAAGGACATGCGGACGGCGAACGGGTCGCGCACGTCGTAACGCAGGGTCGCCGGAATGTGCGCCATGCGCGGCGCGGCGGCGACTAGACGGGCCTCGACGGCTTGCTCGATGACGGACAACGCCTGCTCCCTTGTGACGGCTGGACGGTGGGACCACTGCACGGCCTCATATGAATAGACGGCGGAATGAAGGAATCCGTGCGCCTGAACCCGGTCGAAATTCGAGTGACCTCTGTCACCGATCTCAACCGTGATGCGGGTGTGACCGTCGGCACCTTCTGGGAGCGGGGAGGGCGCCGTGGCGGATGTCAGTCCAGCGACTGCCGGAAGCGCTCCAGTTCGGGCGCGGTCTTCGTCGCCCGGAACTCCGTGATCCGGTACGCGCAGACGCCGCCGACGACGAAGGGGTCGGTCGCCGACAGCTTCTCGATCACCGCACGGTCCTCGCCGATGGCCAGGATCACGCCGCCGTCGCGCGGGTTCTTGCGCCCGGACGCGAGGAAGACCCCCGCCGCGTACTGCTCGTCGAGCCAGGCGACATGTGCGGGAAGAAGGGTATCGATGCGCTCGAGCGGCGCCGTGTACGTCAATTCCAGTACAAACATGATCGGCAGGTTACCCGCGCCCTTGTGGGCGACGTTGAAGTGTGCATGATCTATTGGCTATGGCTACCGCCGAGGAGAGCGCAGCGATCGGGCTGCGGGGGCTGTGCAAGTCGTTCGGCGAGGTGCGTGCCGTCGACGGGATCGATCTCGACATCGCGGAGGGCGAGTTCTTCTCGCTGCTCGGTCCCTCCGGATCCGGGAAGACGACCGTGCTGCGGCTCGTCGCCGGTTTCGAGAAGCCCTCGGCCGGCGCGATCCGGCTCGCGGGCGCGGACGTGACCCGGCGCGCGCCCTTCGAGCGCGACGTCACCACCGTCTTCCAGGACTACGCCCTGTTCCCGCACATGAACGTCGAGCGGAACGTCGCGTACGGCCTGAAGGTGCGCGGTGTCCCGCGCCGGGAACAGGCCGAACGGGTCCGTGCCGCCCTCGCCTCCGTACGGCTGGAGGACTTCGGCGGGCGCAGGCCGGGGCAGCTCTCGGGCGGCCAGCGCCAACGCGTGGCCCTGGCAAGGGCGTTGGTGGTCCGCCCGCGTGTCCTGCTGCTCGACGAGCCGCTCGGCGCCCTCGACCTCAAGCTGCGCGAGCAGATGCAGGTCGAGCTGAAGGAGTTGCAGCGCCGGGTCGGCATCACCTTCGTCCTCGTCACCCATGACCAGGCCGAGGCCCTCGCCCTCAGCGACCGCGTCGCCGTCATGCAGGCCGGCCGCGTCGAACAGGTCGGTATGCCAAGGGAGTTGTACGAGAATCCGGCCTCCGCCTTCGTCGCGTCCTTCGTCGGCACCTCCAACACGCTCACCGGCTCCGCCGCCGAGCTGCTCGTGGGCAGATCGGGGACCTTCGGCGTCAGGCCCGAGAAGATCCGCCTCCTCGACGCCGACGCGCAGCGGGACGGCGAAGAGCACAGCGAGGTGTGCGGCACCGTGGCCGACGCCGTGTACCTGGGGGACAGCACCCGTGTCGTCGTCGACACCGATGCGGGTGTGCGCTTCGTCGTCGTACGCCAGAACAGCGCCGGGCCCGACGCCCCCGCCCCGCCCGGCGCCCGCGTCCTGCTGCGCTGGCATCGGCGCCACAACGTCGCACTGCACAAGCCAAGTTGACCCACCCCGACGAGCAGGGAGTGTTCACGTGCGCGCAACCCGGACCCTGATGGCCGCCACCGCGCTCGGCGGGCTGTTGCTCGCCACCGCCTGCGGCTCCTCCGACGACGGCGGCGGTGGCGCCAAGGGCGCGCCCGGCGGGCAGGGCTTCACCCCGCCGAAGCTGTCCGCCCCCAAGTCCCTCGGCAAGACCGAGGGCAAGGTCAACCTGATCGCCTGGGCCGGCTACGCCGAGGACGGCTCCAACGACCCCAAGGTCGACTGGGTGCACCCCTTCGAGAAACAGACCGGCTGCCAGGTCTCCACGAAGGTCGCGGGCACCTCCGACGAGATGGTCAACCTGATGAAGACGGGCCAGTACGACGCCGTCTCCGCGTCCGGCGACGCCTCCCTGCGCCTGATCGCCTCCGGCGACGCGGCCCCGGTCAACACCGAACTCGTCCCCAACTACCGTGACGTCTTCCCGGGGTTGAAGATGCAGCCCTGGAACTCGGTCAAGAAGGTCGCCTACGGCATTCCGCACGGCCGCGGCGCCAACCTCCTCATGTACCGCACCGACAAGGTGAAGCCCGCGCCCGACTCCTGGAAGGCCGTCTTCGACGACGCCGGGCAGTACAAGGGCCGCGTCACCGCGTACGACTCGCCGATCTACATCGCCGACGCCGCGCTGTACCTGATGAAGACCAAGCCCGACCTCGGCATCAAGGACCCGTACGCGCTCGACCAGAAGCAGTTCGACGCGGCGGTGAGCCTGCTGAAGAAGCAGAACGCCAGCGTCGGCGAGTACTGGAGCGACTACCTCAAAGAGGTCTCCGCGTTCAAGAGCGGCGACTCCGTCGTCGGCACCAGTTGGCAGGTCATCCTGAACACCGCGCAGGGCGAGAAGGCCCCCGTGAAGGCCGTCCTGCCGAAGGAGGGCTCCACCGGCTGGTCCGACACCTGGATGGTGTCCGCGAAGGCCGAGCACCCCAACTGCGCCTACAAATGGCTCGACTGGATCGTCTCGCCGAAGGTGAACGCCCAGGTCGCCGAGTACTTCGGCGAGGCCCCCGCCAACGCGAAGGCCTGCGAGGAGACCAGCGACCCCAAGCACTGCGCGACCTATCACGCCGACGACGCCGCGTACTGGAAGAAGGTCCACTTCTGGACCACGCCCATCCCGCAGTGCCTCGACGGCCGCACCGGCACCAAGTGCGTGCCGTACGCGAAGTGGGTGCAGGCCTGGACGGAGATCAAGGGGTGACGTGTCACTGACCACGAAGCGGGCCGCCGGGGCGCTGCACCGCAGCCCCCGGCTCCGCCTGTCCCTGCTGCTCGCCGCGCCCCTGACCTGGCTGGTCGTCGCCTACCTCGGCTCGCTGGCGGTCCTGTTCCTGTCCGCCCTGTGGACCACGGACCCGTTCACGTCGGACATCGTGCACACGTGGACGCCGGACAACTTCAAGGCGCTGTTCACGACGGAGGTGTACCGCCAAGTCGCCCTGCGCAGCGTGGGAGTCGCCCTCGGCGTGACGGCGCTGTGCATCGTCATCGCCTTCCCGATCGCCTTCTACACGGCGCGCGTCGCGAAGCCGCGCCGGCGTCCGCTCCTGGTCGTCGCGATCCTCACCCCGTTGTGGGCGAGCTATCTGGTCAAGGCGTACGCGTGGCGCGTCATGCTGGCCCAGGACGGCCTGCTGGACTGGCTGTTGAAGCCGCTGGGCCTGAACGCCCCCGGGTACGGTCTGGTCGCGACGGTCCTCGTCCTGACCTACCTCTGGCTGCCGTACATGATCCTGCCGATCCACGCCGGCCTGGAACGCGTCCCCGACAGCGTGCTCGACGCCTCCGCCGACCTCGGCGCCCGCTCCTGGCACACCTTCCGCACGGTGCTGTTCCCGCTCGTCCTGCCCTCCGTCGCGGCGGGCTCCGTCTTCACGTTCTCGCTCAGCCTCGGCGACTACATCGCGGTCCAAATCGTGGGCGGGAAGACGCAGTTGATCGGCAACCTCGTCTACGCGAACATCACGCTCGACCTGCCGCTGGCGGCCGCGCTCGGCACCGTGCCGGTCGTGGTCATCGTCCTGTACCTGCTGGCGGTGCGCCGCACGGGCGCGCTGAGCAGCCTCTGAAGGGGGCCAGATGCACCTGTCCCGCCCGGCCCGCGTCGCGCTCCGCGTCGGCGCCCTGCTCGGCTTCGCCGTCATCTACGTCCCGCTGCTCCTCGTCGTCGTCAACTCGCTCAACCCGGACCGGAGTTCGGGCTGGCCGCCGCCCGGCCTCACCTTCGACTGGTGGCGTGACGCCTGGCACAGCGCGGGTGCGCGGGACGCGCTGTGGACGTCCGTGAAAGCGGGGGTCGGCGCCACGGCGATCGCCCTCGTCCTCGGCACGCTCGTCGCGTTCGCGGTGTCCCGTTACCGCTTCTTCGGCCGCGAGGCGATCTCCTTCGCGGTGGTCCTGCCGATCGCGCTGCCCGGCATCGTCACCGGCGTCGCCCTCAACACGGCCTTCCGCACAATCCTGGAGCCGATCGGCATCGGCCTCGGCCTGTTCACGGTGGTCGTCGGCCACGCCACGTTCTGCGTCGTGGTCGTCTTCAACAACGTGGCGGCCCGGCTGCGCCGCCTCACCGGCTCCTACGAGGAGGCGGCGATGGACCTCGGCGCCGACACCTTCCGCACCTTCCGCGACATCACGTTCCCGCTGATGCGCTCGGCGCTCGCGGCGGGCGGCCTCCTCGCGTTCGCGCTCTCCTTCGACGAGATCGTGGTGACGACGTTCACGGCGGGCGCGGGCGTCCAGACCCTGCCCATCTGGATCTTCTCCAACATGTCCCGCCCCCAACAGGCCCCCGTCGTCAACGTGGTGGCCGTCGTGCTGGTCCTGCTGTCCGTGATTCCCGTGTACGTGGCCCAGCGCCTGTCGTCGGACACGGCGGCGGGCAGCCGGGTGTGACCAGGGCTTGTTAGGTGACCCTAACTTGACGTCGTATAGGGTTCGGGAATCGAGGGAAACGACCACCCCGGACCCAGGAGTCGGCTTGTCGCACGCCACGGAGACGTATGAGTACCAGGAGCTGCGCTCCGCGGAGCAGCTGCGCGAGATCCTCGGCGAGCCGTGGCCCATCGTGATCGAGAAGGTGCACGCGGAACTCACCGAGCAGGACCGGGGGCTGCTGGCCCGCTCGCCGTTCTGCCTGGTTTCCACGTCCGACGCGGACGGCAACTGCGACACGTCGCCGCGCGGCGACGGGCCCGGCTTCGCGCACGTCGTCGACGACCGCACGATCGCCCTGCCGGACCGGCCGGGCAACCGTCGCGGCGACAGCTTCCACAACATCCTTCAGAACCCGCACGCGGGCCTGCTCTTCCTGATACCCGGCTCCAAGGACGTCCTGCGCGTCAACGGCCGGGCCCGCATCCTCACGTCCGCCCCCTTCTTCGCGGACATGGCCGTCAAGGGCCGGCCGCCGACCCTGGCGCTCCTCCTGGACATCGACGAGATCTACCTCCACTGCCCGCAGTCCCTGAACCGGGCGGGGCTGTGGAGGCCGGAGACGTGGGAGGGCGGCCGGGTCTGACCCCGCGGCGCCGTCACCGGCCGGGCGCCACCCGGTACATGCCCACCGATCCGTGCTCCGTCGTCTCGGCGAAGCCGTACTTCTCGTAGAGGAACTTCGCCGGGCCGTCCGCGATCAGCGAGACGTAGGCCGTCGCGGGGGCGCGCCGGTCCAGTTCCTCGGTGAGTGCCGCCATGATCCGCCCGCCGAGGCCCCGGCCCTGGTGGTCCGGGTGCACGCAGATGTCGACGATCTGGAAGGCGGTGCCCCCGTCGCCGATGATCCGGCCCATCCCGATCGGCTCGCCCCGGTGCCGCAGGAGCACGCCGTGCCAGGTGTGGGGGAGGGCGATCGCCACCGCCTCCGGGGCCTTGTCGGAGAGTCCCGCGTCCGTGCGCAGTCGCCGGTAGACGTCGACGGGCGGGACGCCACTCTCGACGCTGTAAGGGTCACTGACGTCATTCATGCGTTACATGGTAGAGGCTCCGCGGACTCGGGCACCGTGAAATCGGGAAGGCCCTCGGACGCCTAGACTTGCCCCGTATCAATGCCGGGGACGCTGTGCGGGACGGGAGTGGGGCTGTGGTGGCTGGGCGGTTCGAGGATCCGTCGGCTGACGTGCTCGCCGAGGCGGCCGAGGCGTTCGCCCTGCTCGCATCGCCCGTGCGGCTGCACATGGTGTGGGCGCTTGCCCAGGGCGAGAGCGATGTGAGCGGGCTCGCCGAGCGGGTGGGCGGCGCGCTGCCCGCCGTCAGCCAGCACCTGACCAAGCTGAAGCTCGCCGGTCTCGTCCGGTCCCGGCGCGAGGGCCGGCGGCAGGTGTACTACGTCGACGACCCGGAGGTCGTGAGCGTGGTCCACCTCATGATCGGCCAGCTCGCCGAGCGCGCCGAGCAGGCGAAGGCGCCGGTGCGCCGCCTGCGTGGCGCGGGGGCCTGAAGGCCGGCCCGTGGCCGTTTCCGAACCGGCCGAGCGGACCGGATCGCTGCCGCAGCCGCGTACCGCCCCCGAAGCCCCGACCGCTCTCCAGACACTGCGCGCCCTGGACACGGGACCGCGCGGACTGACCACACGGGAGGCCGAGGAACGCCTGGCCCGGTACGGCGGCAACATCCTGCCCACCGCCCGGCAGCCCTCCTGGCCGCTGCGGATGTGGCGCAGCCTGCGCGACCCGTTCACCACCGTGCTGTTCTGCCTCGGACTCGTCTCCGCGCTCGTCGCCTCCTGGGGCACGGCCTGCGTGATCCTCGCCCTGGTGATCGTCAGCAGCGTGCTGCGCGCGCACGGCGAGTACCGCGCCGACCGGGCGGGCGCCGGACTGCGCGAACTGGTCGCGGGCACCGCGAGCGTCCAGCGCAGGGAAGACGCGGGCGACGAACCGCGGGTCCGCGAGGTCCCCGTCGACGACCTCGTGCCCGGCGACGTCGTGCGCCTCGCCCCCGGCGCCCTGGTCCCCGCCGACGTACGCCTGCTGAAGGCGCGCGGCCTCACCGTGCACCAGGCCGCCCTGACCGGCGAGTCCGCGCCCGTGCCGAAGGAACCCGCCGACCTGCCGGACGGGGACGGCGAGGGGCACCTGCTCTTCCAGGGCAGCAGCGTCGCCTCCGGCAGCGGCACCGCGGTCGTCCTCGCGACCGGCGCCGACACCCGCTTCGCCGCCGTGCACGGAGCGCGCCGCGAACGTCCCGCGAGCGCCTTCGACCGCAGCGTGCACGGCATCTCCTGGGTGCTGATCCGCTTCATGCTGCTGACCCCGCCGCTGGTCCTGATGGCGAACGCGGCGGTGCGCGGCCGGGGCCTGGAGACCCTGCCGTTCGCGGTGGCCGTCGCGGTCGGCCTCACCCCCGAGATGCTGCCGGTCATCGTCACCATCTGCCTGGCCCGCGGCGCCTCCCTGCTCGCCCGCTCGCACGGCGTCATCGTGCGCCGGCTGCCCGCCCTGCACGACCTCGGCGCCGTCGACGTGCTGTGCGTCGACAAGACCGGCACCCTCACCCGCGACCGGCCCGCCGTCGACGTCGACCGCACCGATCCACAGGCCCTGCACTGGGCCGGCGCCTCCGCCTGGTGGACCCTTCAGACCGCCGAACTCACCGACCCCGACCCGCTCGACGAGGCGCTGCTCGCGGCCACGGGCCCCGAGGACTGGGAGGCGTACGACGGGATCGACGCCCTGCCCTTCGACCCGGTACGCCGCCTGGCCACCGCCGTCGTCAAGGAACCCGGCACCCTCGGCGTGCACATGCTCGCCGTGAAGGGCGCCGTCGCCGAGGTCCTGGAGCGCTGCGCCGTCGAGGAGGACGAGCGGGACGCGCTGCGGACCCGGGCCGCCGAGCTCGCGGCCGACGGCGTCCGGCTGCTCGCCGTGGCCACGGCCGAGCGGCCCGCCCGCGCCCGCGGCTACACCCCGGCCGACGAACGCGGCCTGACCTTCCGCGGCTTCGTCGCCTTCCACGACGCCCCGGCCGACACCGCGCACGACGCCGTGGCCGCCCTCGGCGAGCGCGGCGTCACCGTCAAGGTCCTCACCGGCGACCACCCGGCGACCGCCACCCGCGTGTGCCGGGACGTCGGGATCGAGCCCGGCGACGTCGTCGTCGGCGCGGACATCGAGCCCCTCGACGACGAGCGGCTCGGGGAACTCGCCGACCGCACCACCGTCTTCGCCCGCTGCACCCCCGAGCACAAGGCCCGCGTCATCGCCGCCCTGCGCGGCCGCGGCCACACCGCCGGGTTCCTCGGCGACGGCGTCAACGACCTGCCCGCCCTGCGCGCCGCCGACGTCGGCGTCTGCCCCGCGGGCGGCGTCGACGTGGCCCGTGAGAGTGCGCACGTGGTGCTCGCCGACAAGGACCTCACCGCGCTCGAACATGCCGTCGTGGCGGGCCGGCACTCCAGCGCCAACATCGCCTCGTACCTGCGCATCACGCTCTCCTCCAACCTCGGCAACGTGATCGCGATGCTCGCTGCGGGCCTGCTGCTTCCGTTCCTGCCGATGCTGCCGCCGCAGGTCCTCCTCCAGAACCTGTGCTTCGACGCGGCCCAGCTCGCGCTCGCCTTCGACCGGCCGCGGACGGCCGCGCTGCGCCGCCCCACCGTGCTGCGGCCCCGGCCCTTCCTGCGCTTCATCACCGGGTTCGGGGCCCTGGGCGCGCTCGCCGACCTCGCGACCTTCGGCGCGCTCGCCCTGTGCCTGCCCGGTTCCCTGGACCTCGGCGACCAGCAGGGCTTCCACGCGGGCTGGTTCACGGAGAACCTGCTGACCCAGGCCCTCGTGATGCTGTTGCTGCGCACGGGCCGCAGGACCGCCGAGGGCCGCACGCCGGGCCCGGTGCGCTGGGCGGCGACGGGCCTCGCGGCCGTCGGCATCCTGCTGCCGCTGACCCCGCTCGGCCCGTGGCTCGGTGTCTCGGGCCTGCCGCCGCTCTACTATCCGCTGCTCGCGGCGATCCTCGTGGCGTACGCGCTGGCCCTCGTCCTGCTGCGGCGGGGCCGCTGGGCGGACCGTCCGTGACCGGCCGGGCCGCTCACCCGTAGGACAGGTGCGAGCAGATGTCCTGGTCCGCCGAGCGCGCGGTGTCGGCCACGCCGGAGGGCACCGCCGTCGGGGTCGGCGTCGGTGAGGCCGCGCTGCCGGGGCGGTAGTCCGCGCCGAGCACCACGCCGATGCCGGGGGCGGTGCCCGCGGTCAGTTCGGCGTCGGGGAAGAGCCGGGCGACGGCGGAGGCGTGGGCCTTCTCGCCGGGGCCGTAGGTGATGGTCGTGGTGGCGCGGGCCCGGTCGGCGGCGTTGCCCGTCGCCGGCACGGTGAAGCCGCGGCCGGTCAGCGCCGCGGCGGCATCGGCGGCGAGGCCGGGCGTGGCGGTGCCGTTGTAGACGGTGACGGAGACGCCCTCGCCGGACACCTCGTCGGCGCTCGCGCTCGGCGTGGGGGAGGCCTTGTCCTTGCCGTCCGCGGCGGCCTTCTTCCCGCTCGCGTCCTTCCCGTCGAGCGTGCGGTCCTCCTTGAGCGCCGCCCACAGCGCGTCGGCGTCCGGGTGCACGACGGCGACGCGATCGCCCTCGTACTTCCAGGGGATGGTGACGAACTTGGTGTTGTGCAGGTCGACGTTCTTCAGGGACATCGCGAACGCCAGCAGCTTGTCCGCGGAGCCGAGGCCGGGGTCGACGGTCATCGACTTCGTGGCGGCGTCGGCGAGCGGCAGCAGTTTCGTCGGGGTGAAGCCGTCGGACTTGATCTTCTTGATGAGGCTGGAGACGAAGGACTGCTGGCGCTGGATGCGGCCGATGTCGGAGCCGTCGCCGATGCCGTGCCGGATGCGGACGTAGTCGAGCGCCCGCTGCCCGGCGACGGTCTGCTCGCCCTTCTTGAACAGGCGCTTGCCCTGGGTGGGCCGGTTCGGGTCGAGGTCGTTCTGGTAGACGTCGTTCGGCAGGCAGACCTTGACGCCGCCGACCACGTCGGTCAGCTGGGAGAAGCCCTTGAAGTCGACGACGACGGTGTGGTCCACGCGCAGGCCCGTGAGCTGCTCGACCGTGTTCTGGGTGCAGGCCGGATTGCCCTGGGCGGTCTGGCCCGTCGTGTAGGCCGCGTTGAACATCACGTCGGTGCGCGTGCCGCTCCACGTGCCGTCGGGCAGCTTGCACGGCGGGATGGTGACCAGGGTGTCGCGGGGGATGGAGACGCCGACGGCGTGCCGGTGGTCGGCGTAGACGTGCAGCAGGAACGCGGTGTCCGAGCGGCCGATGTCGTTCTTGTCGCCGCCGCCGAGGTCGCTGTTTCCGCCGGTGCGCGCGTCGGTGCCGATGACCAGCACGTTCTCGCCCTTGGAGGCGTCGGCGTCGGGCCGGTTCCTGGAGAGTCCGTCCGAGCCGAACGTGTCGATGTTGCCGTTGAGCTTCAGGTACAGCCACCCGGCCCCCGCGGTGATCAGTACGAGCATCGCGAGGCCCGTCACGAGAGTGATCCGCAGTCGGCTGCGCTTACGCCGTCGCCCCATGCCCCTGCCCTTGCTGTCGTTCCACCCGATGGTTGTACAGTTGCGCAATGTAGCAAGCGCGGCTGTGGGGGTGGCACATCCACCCGGTCGCGGTCCGACCACGACAAGAGGTGAACGCCATGTTCCGTAACGCGCTGGAGCCCTGGCACCTGCTGGTCCTGGGCGTCGTGATCATCGTGCTCTTCGGGTCCAAGAAGCTGCCGGACACCGCACGCTCCCTGGGCAAGTCTTTGCGCATCCTCAAGAGCGAGACGAAGGCCATGAAGGAGAGCGACGAGACCGCGGCACCACTTTAAGCTTTGCGCAAGTGTTTGAAATGATGGAGGTAGCAGCAGTGGGAGTTTCCCTGGGCAAGGGCGGCAATGTCTCGCTCAGCAAGGAGGCGCCGGGCCTGACCGCGGTCACGGTCGGCCTGGGCTGGGACGTGCGCACGACGACGGGTACCGATTACGACCTCGACGCGAGCGCCCTGCTGTGCGACGCGGCCGGGAAGGTGCTCTCGGACCGGCACTTCGTCTTCTACAACAACCTCACCAGCCCGGACGGCTCGGTCGAGCACACCGGGGACAACCTCACCGGTGAGGGCGAGGGCGACGACGAGAGCATCAAGGTGAACCTCGCCGGGGTGCCCGCCGAGGTCGACAAGATCGTCTTCCCGGTGTCCATCCACGACGCCGAGCCGCGCGGCCAGAGCTTCGGCCAGGTGCGCAACGCGTTCATCCGCGTCGTGAACCAGGCGGGCGGCGCCGAGATCGCCCGCTACGACCTCTCCGAGGACGCCTCCACCGAGACGGCGATGGTCTTCGGCGAGCTCTACCGGCACGGCGCGGAGTGGAAGTTCCGCGCGGTGGGCCAGGGGTACGCCTCGGGCCTGGCCGGCATCGCGCAGGACTTCGGCGTCAACGTCTGAGGCACGCGCCCCGCGCGGCGCCGCCCGCCCCGGATCCCCGGGCGGGCGGCGCCGCGTACGACACCATCCGACCGCCCGACCAGAAAGCACCGCATGTCCGTGAACCTGGCCAAGGGCCAGCAGATCAGCCTCAGCAAGGACACCGGCGACGCCCTGACCCTCGTACGCATGGGACTCGGCTGGCGGGCCGCGCCCCGCAAGGGCTTCCTCGCCAAGCTGACCGGCACCCGTGAGATCGACCTCGACGCCTCCGCCGTGCTCTTCTCCGGGCAGCGCTACGTCGACGTCGTCTTCTTCCGTCACCTCGTCAGCGAGGACGCGTCGGTGCGGCACAGCGGCGACAACCTCGTGGGCGGCACCGGGCAGGCCGACGACGAGTCCATCACCGTCGACCTCCCGCGCGTCCCCGGCGAGGTGGACCAGATCGTCTTCACCGTCAACTCGTTCACCGGCCAGACCTTCGCCGAGGTGGGCAGCGCGTACTGCCGCCTCGTCGACGAGACCACGGGTGAGGAACTCGCCCGCTACACCCTCGACGGTGGCGGCAGCCACACCGCGCAGATCATGGCCAAGGTCCAGCGCGAGGGGGCCGGCTGGAAGCTCAGAGCGATCGGGGAGCCGGCCGCGGGCCGGACCTTCCAGGACCTGATGCCCGCGATCACCCGCCACCTGTGAGCCTGGCGACCGTCCCGGCCCCCGCGCGCACCGGCGCGGCCAAGGGAGGCCGGGACGCGTTCTACGACAACGCCAAATACCTGGCGATCGTGCTCGTCGCGATGGGGCACGCGTGGGAGCCGCTGCGCGACGACAGCCGTGCGGCGGCCGCGCTCTACACCACGGTCTACGCGTTCCACATGCCCGCGTTCATCGTCATCTCCGGCTACTTCTCGCGCTCCTTCGACGCGAGCCCCGGCCGGCTGAAGCGACTGATCACGGGCGTGGCCGTGCCGTACGTGGTGTTCGAGGTCGCCTACACCTTCTTCAAGCGGACGGCGGGCGACGACCCGGGCTATCCGATCAGCCTGCTCGACCCCTGGTACCTGACCTGGTTCCTGATCGCGCTGTTCGTGTGGCGGCTGACCACGCCGCTGTGGAAGGTGATCCGGTGGCCGCTGCCGTTGGCGCTCGCCATCGCGGCGCTCGCCTCGGTCTCGCCCAGCATCGGCGACGACCTGGACCTGCAACGGGTCCTTCAGTTCCTGCCGTTCTTCGTCCTCGGCCTGGTCCTGAAGCCAGAGCACTTCCAGCTGGTGCGCCGCAAGGAGGCGCGGATCCTGGCGGTGCCGGTGTTCGCGGCGGCCCTGCTGTTCGCGTACTGGGCGGTGCCGCGGATGAACGCGGCCTGGTTCTACCGGCGGGACAGCGCGCAGGAGTTGGGCGCGCCGGGCTGGACCGGGGTGGCCATGACGCTGGCCATGTTCGGCTGCTCGGCGATCCTCGTCGCGTGCTTCCTCGCGTGGGTGCCGGGGCGCAGGCTCTGGTTCACGGCGCTCGGCGCGGGCACGCTCTACGGCTATCTGCTGCACGGATTCCTCGCCAAGGGCTCCCGCTTCTGGGACTGGTACGAGGTGGACTGGGTGCACACGCCGTGGGGCGAGGTCGTGGTGACGCTCGTCGCGGCGGCCGTGATCACGGCGCTGTGCACGCCACCGGTGCAGCGGGCGTTCCGATTCGTCATGGAGCCGCGAATGGAGTGGGCCTTCAAGCGCGACACCGCTGGTCGGTAGGCGTGTTCTAGGCTCGGGCCATGGTGACGATCACGGGGGTGCCGGACGGCTGGCCGGCAGACGAGGACGCGGCGCGCGGCGTGCAGGACGCGCTGCGCGACCGCGTCGTGCTCGACGAGGCCGGGCCGCCGCCCGGCACCGGCACGGTCACCGGGATCGACGTCGCCTACGACGACGGGCGGGGCGTCGTCGCCGCGGCCGCCGTCGTCCTGGACGCGGCGACGCTCGCCGTCGTCGAGGAGGCGACGGCCGTCGGCGAGGTCGCTTTCCCTTACGTGCCCGGCCTGTTGGCGTTCCGTGAGATCCCGGCGGTCGTGGGCGCGTTGGAGGCGCTGACCGTCGACCCCGGGCTCGTCGTCTGCGACGGTTACGGACTCGCTCACCCGCGCCGCTTCGGCCTCGCGAGCCACCTGGGGGTGCTCACCGGGCTGCCGACCATGGGCGTCGCGAAGAACCCGTTCGTCTTCTTCCACGGCGAGTTGGGCACCCGGCGGGGGAGCGCGGCGGCGCTGCTCGACGGCCCGGAGGAGGTCGGCCGCGCGCTGCGCACCCAGGACGGCGTGAAACCGGTGTACGTGTCCGTGGGCCACCGGATCTCGCTCGACAACGCGTGCGCGCACGTGCTCTCGCTCACACCGAAGTACCGCGTCCCGGAGACGACCCGCCGGGCGGACCGCCTGTGCCGGGACGCGCTCGCCGCGCGGACGGGCTCCTAGGACCTGACCCGAACGACAGGCCCTGGACGTTCAGCGTTCGGCCGCGACCCGGAACGTGATCCCGGCCTTGGTCAGCCGCTCGATGAGGGCGTCGCCCATCGCCTCCGCCGTGGTCACCTGCCCCGCCGTGTCCGGGAGTTCGTCGCGCACCAGGCACATAGCGGACTCGGCGAGCATCTTCGCGGTCTCGGCGTAGCCGGGGTCACCGCCGGACACCTCCGTGTAGACGCGGCGTCCGCCGCCCTCGCCCACGAACCGCACCGAGAACCAGCTCTTGGCCCGGCGCGCCTCGTCGGGGCCCTCGCCCGGCTTGAGCCGCCCGCCCAACCAGCGGCGCACCGGCGGCACTTGGGCCGCGGCGAACAGCGTGCCCATGCCCAGCACGCCGCCCACCGCGAACGGCAGCGTCTTCACGGCCGCGTAGTGCCGGTAGCGGAAGTCGGGGCCGTAGCGCGCGAGGGCCCGCGCCGAGCGCTGCACGATCTGCGGGTCGATCGTCGGCAGCGGCAGGGCCCACGCGCCGACCTCCTTGGCGTAGCGCGGCGTGCCGGTCGGCGCGTACGCCGAGCGGTCGATGGGGCGCGGCTCGTTGCGGCGCCGCTCCTGCTGGGCCGCGAGCATCTGCCGGGCCCGCGAGAACTGGTTCAGGGCGGAGTTGAACGTGCCGCCGGAGAACGTCGCGTTCGAGCGCACGAAGCCGTCGACGCGCAGCGGCACGCCCTCCGGCAGCTGCTTGACGGTGTAGTACGCGCCCAGGTCGTGCGGGACGGAGTCGAAGCCGCAGGCGTGCACGATGCGGGCGCCGGTGTCCCGCGCGCGGGCGTCGTGGCGCACATACATGAGGTCCACGAACTCCGGCTCGCCGGTGAGGTCCACGTAGTCGGTGCCCGCGTTCGCGCACGCGGCGACGAGCCCCTCGCCGTACTCCAGGTACGGGCCCACGGTCGTCGCCACCACCCGTGTGTTGACGGCGAGTTCGCGCAGCGACGAGCGCTCGGCGATGTCCACGCGCACCACCGGGAGCACCGCGCACTCCGGGTTGATCTCGGTCAGCCGCTCGCGCAGCCGCTCCAGCTTCGTGGTGTCACGCCCTGCGATCGCCCAGCGCAGCCCCTGGGGCGCGTTGGCCGCGAGGTACTCGGCGGTGAGCACCCCCACGAATCCCGTCGCCCCGAACAGCACCAGGTCGTACGTCCTGCTCGACTCGTTCATGCCACCCCTCACCCGCGTCGCGTGCCGTTGCCGGTGGCCGAGGCTAGCGTGAAGGGTGGGACGGGAGCAGCGGGGGCCCTCCCCGCCGGGACGGGGCGGGGTGGAGCGGGTGCGGTCAGGCGCGCCCCGCCGACCGCGCGATTTCCTTGAGGTCGACGGTCTCGTCGGGCGAGGGCTTCTGCGTGCGCACGGCCTTGTCGTAGTCGCTGAAGGTCGCGCTGTTCGGGTTCTTGCCGCCGGTCGACGTGGTGCGCAGGATGTACGGCTTGCCCTCGGCGGCGACGTACAGCGTCAGCGTCTCGCCGCCGGAGGTCTTCTTCGTGAGCCGGACCGCCTTGGTGCCGTCGACGTCCGTCGTACCGCTCTTCTTCATCCCCCGGCGCTCGGACTTGTCCTCGTCCATCGACGCGACGAGGCCCTGTTTGTCGCACAGGCCCTGGGTCATCGCGTCGTCCGCCGGGGTCCTCACCCACTTGTCCTTGAGCTTCGGCACCACCTTCGCGGCGCCGGGCTGCTCCTTCAGCGTCGACTGCCAGTACTTCTCGTCGCCCCGCAAGTAGAGCGTGCCGTCGAGATGGCGCACGTCGGCCGTCGTGCCGGCCATCTTGACGGTGCCCTCGCAGTTCTTGCGCTGGTCCACGGTGAGGTCGACGGTGACGGTCCCGCCCGCCTTCTGCTGTGTGGTGCCCTTCACGTGCATCGATTCGGCCTGCCGTGTGGCCTTCACCGCGTCGGCCGCTATCCGGTCCGCGCTCTTGCCGGCGAGCGGGTCGTCCGATGCCTCCTTGTCGCCTCCGCAGCCCAGGAGGCCCAGAGCCGCGATCCCGGTGACCATCGTCAGTGCCGTCATTCGCCTGCTGTGCACCACTTCGTCTCCCTCCGTGGTTCCCGCGGTTTCCGTGCGAAGTCACCGAATACCCCTCTCGTCCGGGTGGTCACCGGAAGGGAGGCCGCCACTTGGGGCGCCCGGGGCGGAACGGCCGGTACCGGGCGCGGCGGACGGCCGAAATTGGCTAAGCGCTTGCTTGCCGGGGGCTTGTGCTGAGCGGGGCGGGTTCATAGCATCACTGGTGTTACATCAGTTGTGTCACAAGCTGGGGGCGTCGCGGAATGGCAGTGGCAGGCACGGAAAGCGGTGGTCGGCGCGGTGGGCCGCTCGTCGGGGTGCGCGTGGTGGAGCTGGCCGGGATCGGTCCCGGGCCGTTCGCCGCGATGCTCCTCGCCGACCTCGGGGCCGACGTCGTACGCGTCGACCGGCCCGGCGGCCAGGCGCTCGGGGTCCCGCCCGAGTACGACATCACGAACCGCAACAAGCGCTCCGTGATCGTCGACCTGAAGGCCGAGGGCGGGCCCGAGCGCGTGCTGGAACTCGCCGCGCGCGCCGACGTGCTCATCGAGGGCTACCGGCCGGGCGTCGCCGAGCGGCTCGGCGTCGGGCCCGAGGAGTGCCGCGCCCGCAATCCGAAGCTGGTCTACGGCCGGATGACCGGCTGGGGACAGGAGGGCCCGCTCGCCCAGCGCGCGGGCCACGACATCGGCTACATCGCACTGACCGGCGCCCTCGGCCTGACCGGCGATCCCGACCGCCCGCCGGTGGCCCCCGCGAACCTGCTCGGCGACTACGCGGGCGGCTCGCTCTACCTCGTCGTCGGCATCCTCGCCGCCCTGCACCACGCCCGGGACACGGGCTCCGGGCAGGTCGTCGACGCCGCGATCGTCGACGGCACCGCGCACCTCAGCACGATGATCCACGGGATGCTCGCGGCCGGCGGCTGGCAGGACCGGCGCGCCGCCAACCTCCTCGACGGCGGCGCCCCGTTCTACGGCACGTACGAGACCGCCGACGGCAAGCACATGGCCGTCGGCGCCCTCGAGCAGCAGTTCTACGCGGAGTTCGCCCAGCTGCTCGGGCTCGGCGAGGTGGCCGGCGCCCGCCACGACCTCTCCCGCTGGGACGAGCTGCGCGCGGCCGTCGCCGCCCGCTTCAAGGAGCGCACGCGCGACGAATGGGCCGCCGTCTTCGAGGGCTCGGACGCCTGCGTGGCGCCCGTGCTCTCCCTCGGCGAGGCCCCGCAGCACCCGCACCTCGCCGCCCGCGGCACCTTCGTCGACCACGGCGGCCTCACCCAGCCCGCGCCCGCGCCCCGCTTCTCCGACACCCCCACCAGCGTCCACTCGGGCCCCGCCCAGCCCGGCGCCGACACCTCCGACGTCGCCCGCGACTGGGACGTACCGGCCCTGAACGAGCCCACCACGAAAGGCAGTTGATCGCGAGCATGGAACGACGCCTGTTCAGCGCCGAGCACGAGGCGTTCCGCGAGACCGTGCGCACCTTCCTCGCCAAGGAGGTGACGCCGCACTACGAGCAGTGGGAGAAGGACGGCATCGTCTCCCGCGAGGCCTGGCTCGCCGCCGGACGCCAGGGCCTGCTCGGGCTCGCGGTGCCGGAGGAGTTCGGGGGCGGCGGCAACACCGACTTCCGCTACCCCGCCGTCCTCGCGGAGGAGTTCACGCGCGCGGGCGCCTCGGGCCTCGCCGTCGGCCTGCACAACGACATCATCGGCCCGTACCTCACCTCCCTCGCCACGGACGAGCAGAAGCGGCGCTGGCTGCCCGGCTTTTGCGACGGCTCGATCATCACGGCCATCGCCATGACCGAACCCGGCGCCGGCTCCGACCTCCAGGGCATCCGCACCACCGCCGAGGACAAGGGCGACCACTGGCTGCTGAACGGGTCGAAGACGTTCATCTCCAACGGGATCCTCGCCGACCTCGTCGTCGTGGTCGCCAAGACGACCCCCGAGGGCGGCGCGCACGGCCTGTCGCTGCTCGTCGTCGAGCGCGGCATGGAGGGCTTCGAGCGCGGCCGCAACCTCGACAAGATCGGCCAGAAGGCGCAGGACACCGCCGAGCTGTTCTTCAACGACGTCCGCGTCCCCAAGGAGAACCTGCTCGGCGAGCTCAACGGCGCGTTCATCCACCTGATGACGAACCTCGCGCAGGAGCGCATGGGCATCGCGGTCGCCGCGATCGCCGCCTCCGAGCACCTCCTGGAGATCACCACCGAGTACGTGAAGGAGCGCGAGGCCTTCGGACGCCCGCTCGCCGCGAAGCAGCACATCCGCTTCGAGATCGCCGAGATGGCCACCGAGTGCGCCGTCACCCGCACGTTCCTGGACCGCTGCATCGAGGACCACTCCGACGGCACCCTCGACGCCGTGCACGCCTCCATGGCGAAGTGGTGGGCGACCGAACTCCAGAAGCGGGTCGCCGACCGCTGCCTCCAACTGCACGGCGGATACGGGTACATGACCGAGTACCGCGTCGCGAAGGCCTTCACCGACGGGCGCATCCAGACCATCTACGGCGGCACGACCGAGATCATGAAGGAGATCATCGGCCGCTCGCTGCTGGCCTGACCCCGCACCACCCCTCCGCAGCACCGAACCCTCCGTTCCACCGCTTCGAAAGGCACCTCCCGTGACCACAGACGCGTACGTATACGACGCGATCCGCACCCCGCGCGGCCGCGGCAAGGCCAATGGCTCCCTGCACGGCACCAAGCCGATCGACCTGGTCGTCGGCCTGATCCACGAGATCAGGGCCCGCTTCCCCGACCTCGACCCGGCCGCCATCGACGACATCGTGCTCGGCGTCGTCGGCCCGGTCGGCGACCAGGGCTCCGACATCGCGCGCATCGCCGCCATCGCGGCCGGACTGCCCGACACGGTGGCCGGCGTGCAGGAGAACCGCTTCTGTGCCTCGGGCCTCGAGGCCGTCAACCTCGCGGCGATGAAGGTCCGTTCGGGCTGGGAGGACCTCGTCCTCGCCGGTGGCGTCGAGTCGATGTCGCGCGTGCCGATGGGCTCCGACGGCGGCGCCTGGGCGATGGACCCGATGACGTCCTACGAGACCGGGTTCGTGCCGCAGGGCATCGGCGCCGACCTCATCGCCACCATCGAGGGCTTCTCGCGGCGCGACGTCGACGAGTACGCCGCCCTGTCGCAGGAGCGCGCGGCCGCCGCCGTGAAGGACGGCCGCTTCACCCGCTCGATCGTCCCGGTCAAGGACCGCAGCGGCCTCACCGTCCTCGACCACGACGAGCACCTGCGCCCCGGCACGACGGCCGATTCGCTCGGCAAGCTGAAGCCCTCCTTCAAGGACATCGGCGACCTCGGCGGCTTCGACGCGGTGGCGCTTCAGAAGTACCACTGGGTCGAGAAGATCGACCACGTGCACCACGCGGGCAACTCCTCCGGCATCGTCGACGGCGCCTCGCTGGTGGCCATCGGCTCCCGCGAGGTGGGGGAGCGCTACGACCTCACCCCGCGCGCCCGGATCGTCTCCGCCGCGGTCTCCGGATCCGAGCCGACCATCATGCTCACCGGCCCCGCGCCCGCCGCCCGCAAGGCGCTCGCCAAGGCCGGTCTGACCATCGACGACATCGACCTCGTCGAGATCAACGAGGCGTTCGCGGCGGTCGTGCTGCGCTTCGTGAAGGACATGGGCCTGTCCCTGGACAAGGTCAACGTCAACGGCGGCGCCATCGCCCTCGGCCACCCGCTCGGCGCCACCGGCGCGATGATCCTCGGCACCCTCGTCGACGAGCTGGAGCGTCAGGACAAGCGGTACGGCCTGGCCACGCTGTGCGTGGGCGGCGGCATGGGCATCGCCACCATCGTCGAGCGCGTCTGACCTTCCGGCCTCAACCCCCCTTACGGAGCACCCGAGATGACCGAGAGCACCACCATCCGCTGGGAGCAGGACGACACCGGCATCGTCACGCTCGTCCTGGACGACCCCAACCAGTCCGCGAACACCATGAACCAGGCGTTCAAGGACTCCATCGCCGCGATCGCCGACCGCGCGGAAGCCGAGCGCGACTCGATCCGCGGCATCATCTACACCTCCGCCAAGAAGACCTTCTTCGCGGGCGGTGACCTCAAGGACATGATGAAGGCGGGCCCCGAGGACGCCCAGGCCGTCTTCGAGACCGGCATCGGCATCAAGAACTCGCTGCGCCGCATCGAGACCCTCGGCAAGCCCGTCGTCGCGGCCCTCAACGGCGCGGCCCTGGGCGGCGGTTACGAGATCGCGCTCGCCAGCCACCACCGCGTCGCCCTCGACGCCCCCGGCTCGAAGATCGGCCTGCCCGAGGTCACCCTCGGCCTGCTCCCCGCGGGCGGTGGCGTCACCCGCACCGTCCGCCTCATGGGCATCGCCGACGCGCTCCTCAAGGTGCTGCTCCAGGGCACCCAGTACAACCCCAAGCGCGCGCTGGAGAACGGTCTGATCCACGAGGTCGCCGCCACCCGCGAGGAGATGATCGAGAAGGCGAAGGCCTTCATCGACGCCAACCCCGAGTCTCAGCAGCCCTGGGACAAGCCCGGCTACCGCATCCCCGGCGGCACCCCGTCGAACCCGAAGTTCGCCGCGAACCTCCCGGCCTTCCCGGCCAACCTGAAGAAGCAGGTCAACGGCGCCCCCTACCCGGCCCCGCGCAACATCCTCGCGGCCGCCGTCGAGGGCTCCCAGGTCGACTTCGAGAACGCCCTCGCGATCGAGGCCCGCTACTTCACCGAGCTGGTCACCGGGCAGACCGCGAAGAACATGATCCAGGCGTTCTTCTTCGACCTCCAGGCCGTGAACTCGGGCGCCAACCGCCCCAAGGGCATCGAGCCCCGTAAGGTCGAAAAGGTCGCCGTCCTCGGCGCCGGCATGATGGGCGCCGGCATCGCCTACTCGTGCGCCCGCGCGGGCATCAAGGTCGTCCTCAAGGACGTCTCCGACGAGGCCGCCGCCAAGGGCAAGGCGTACTCCGAGAAGCTGTGCGCCAAGGCCGTCAAGCGCGGCCGCACCACCCAGGAGAAGGCGGACGCGCTGCTCGCCCGCATCACCCCGGCCTCCGACCCGGGGGCCGTGGCGGGCTGCGACGCCGTCATCGAGGCCGTCTTCGAGGACCCGGCGCTCAAGCACAAGGTGTTCCAGGAGATCCAGGACATCGTCGAGCCCGACGCGCTGCTCTGCTCCAACACCTCGACGCTGCCCATCACCGCCCTCGCCGAGGGCGTCGAGCGGCAGGACGACTTCATCGGGCTGCACTTCTTCTCGCCCGTCGACAAGATGCCGCTGGTGGAGATCATCAAGGGCGGTCGCACCGGCGACGAGGCCCTCGCCCGCGCCTTCGACCTCGTCCGGCAGATCAACAAGACGCCCATCGTCGTCAACGACTCGCGCGGCTTCTTCACCTCGCGCGTCATCGGGCACTTCATCAACGAGGGCGTCGCCATGGTCGGCGAGGGCGTCGAGCCCGCGTCGGTCGAGCAGGCGGCGGGCCAGGCCGGCTACCCGGCCAAGGTCCTCTCCCTGATGGACGAGCTGACCCTCACCCTGCCCCGCAAGATCCGCGAGGAGACGAAGGCCGCGATCATCGAGGCCGGCGGCACGTGGGAGACGCACCCGGCCGAGGCCGTCATCGACCGCATGGTCGACGAGTTCGGCCGGCCCGGCCGCAGCGGGGGAGCGGGCTTCTACGAGTACGGCGAGGACGGCAGGCGCGCCGGTCTGTGGCCGGGCCTGCGTGAGCACTTCACCAAGCCGGGCACGGAGATCCCCTTCGAGGACATGAAGGAGCGGATGCTCTTCTCCGAGGCCCTCGACACGGTGCGCCTCATCGAGGAGGGCGTACTGACATCCGTCGCCGACGCCAACATCGGCTCCATCTTCGGCATCGGTTTCCCGGGCTGGACCGGCGGCGTGCTCCAGTACATCAACGGCTACGAGGGCGGCCTGCCCGGATTCGTCGCCCGCTCGCGCGAGCTGGCCGGGCGCTACGGCGACCGGTTCCTGCCGCCCGCGCTGCTGGTGGAGAAGGCCGAGAAGGGCGAGACGTTCAAGGACTGACGTCCCGCGCGGGAGGCGTTCAGCGCTCGGCGCGGAACGCCTCCCGCAGCTCCTCCTTGAGCGAGCGCTGGAACGCCGTCAACAGCGCCTGGACGACCAGCGGTTGCATATGGGCCGACAGCGACTTCACGTCCTGCTCGGCCCTTTGCGACACCTCGGAACGGAAAAGCCGGGCCAGCTCCTGCGCCGCGCCCCGCGAGTGCTCCACCAGCACCTCGCGCGAGGCCAGGATCGCGTCGAGCGACAGCGGGACGTCCAGGAGCTGCACGCCGAGCCGCAGCTGTCCCGTGTCGCAGCGGAACGTGTCCTCGCCCTCCCGCGTCAGCACGTCCATGGTGGCCAGCCGCTCCAGGTGCTCCTCGGTCAGCTCCCGGCCCGCCCGCTCGTCCAGCTCGCTCCTGGTCAGCGTCTCGACCGAGTCGGGGGCCCAACTCGCCACCACCGCGCGGTGGATGGCCAGGTCCTGCGCGCTCAGGTCGGCCGGAAGCTGCTCCAGATAGCGCTCGATCGCGGCGAGCGTCATGCCCTGGTGCTGCAACTCCTCGATCAGTTCGAGCCGCGCGACGTGGTCGGGGCCGTAGTGCCCCACCCGCCGTGGCCCGATCGCCGGCGGCGGCAGCAGGCCCCGCGTGCTGTAGAAGCGGATGGTGCGCACGGTGACACCGGCGCGGGCCGCCAGTTCGTCGACGGTCAGCGTGGGGGCCTGAGTGTCCGTCGTCATCTTCGCCTCTCGCTGCGATCCGGGTGCAACAGTATTGCTGAGACACCGACGTTGTGAAACCCAAAGAGGGCGGTCGACGCCATATACGCCGCCCCCGGTTCCACGTCCAGAGGCGTCCCGTCATGTGAGAAGCGCCGCTATGTGATCTCCGCCACCGCATCCCGGGGGATCTTCGGGGAAGGTGCACCTCGGTCCGCACGCCGTCAGGGGCGATGCGGACCGAAGCACGTTCCGGACCCCGGCGACCCCCACGTCGCCGGGCACCACAGAGTGGACACCCCCTCGTGAGCAAGGACGCCCTCAACACGGCCACGGACGCATCCCGCACAGATGCCTCCCAGGCGCCCGCCGACGCGGGCGACGCCGGCTACAGCAAGGCCCTCAAGAGCCGCCACATCAACATGATCGCCATCGGCGGCGCGATCGGCACCGGACTCTTCCTCGGCGCCGGCGGGCGGCTGCACGACGCGGGCCCCGCCCTCGTCTTCGCCTATCTGATCTGCGGCATCTTCGCGTACTTCGTGGTGCGCGCCCTCGGTGAGATGGTCGTCTACCGGCCCTCATCCGGTTCCTTCGTGTCGTACGCACGCGAGTTCCTCGGCGAGAAGGGCGCCTACGTCGCCGGCTGGATGTACTTCCTGAACTGGTCGATGACGGGCATCGCCGACATCACCGCCGTCGCGCTCTACACGCAGTACTGGAGCGCCTTCACGAGCATTCCGCAGTGGGTGCTCGCGCTGATCGCGCTCGCGGTCGTGCTGTCCGTGAACCTCGTCTCGGTGAAGTACTTCGGCGAGATGGAGTTCTGGTTCTCGATCATCAAGGTGGCCACCCTCGTGGCCTTCCTGTTCGTGGGCATCTTCCTGGTCGCCACGCAGCACCCGGTCGACGGCCACACGCCGGGCCTGCACATGATCACGGACAACGGCGGCTGGATGCCCAGCGGCACCATGGCCGTGGTCCTCGTGATGCAGGGCGTCGTCTTCGCGTACGCCGCCCTCGAACTGGTCGGCGTCGCGGCGGGCGAGACCGCCGAGCCGCAGAAGGTCGTCCCGCGCGCGGTGAACTCGATCATGTGGCGCGTCGGCCTGTTCTACTGCGGCTCGGTGCTGCTGCTCGCGCTGCTGCTGCCGTCCACCTCGTACACCTCGGGCGAGAGCCCGTTCGTGACGCTGTTCTCGAAGCTGGGCGTCGGCGGCGTCGGCGACATCATGAACCTGGTCGTGCTGACCGCGGCCATGTCCTCGCTGAACTCCGGCCTCTACTCCACGGGCCGCATCCTGCGCTCCATGGCGATGTCGGGCTCCGCGCCGAAGTTCACCGCGAAGATGAACAAGAACCAGGTGCCCTTCGGCGGCATCCTGCTCACCGCGGGCGTCGGCGTGCTCGGCGTCGGCCTGAACTACCTGCTGCCCGCCGAGGCGTTCGAGATCGTCATCGAGGTCTCCTCGATCGGCATCATCGGCACCTGGGTCATGATCATGGTCGCGCACCTGGCCTTCGTCCGCCGGGCCAAGCAGGGTCTGGTCGAGCGACCGAAGTTCCGGCTGCCGTTCTCGCCGGTCACGGAGATCGTCACGATCGTCTTCCTGCTCGCCGTGCTCGCCCTCATGTGGAACGACGAGGAGACCGGGCGCAAGACGCTCATGCTGATCCCGGTCGTCGGCGTGCTGCTCTTCATCGGCTGGTTCCGGGTGCGGCGCAATGTCGACCGCATGGCGTCGGAGGAGCTGACGAAGGTGGCCGACGGCAGCTGAGCCGGCCCGCTGTCGCTTCCGGGGCCCCGACGCACACGGTGCGTTGGGGCCCCGTGCCGTGCGGGTAGGACACAGGCATGTCGCTGGTTCCCTGGGACGTACAAGTCAAGATCGGGCAGCTGGCCGCGCTCGCCGCGGCCCTGGTGACGACGCTGATCACCTCCGCCCGCCGACGTCGCCCGCGCACCGCGCCGAACCCGCCGGAGCCGCCCCCGCCCCCGAGCCCGACCCCGCTGTCGGCCCATGTCGTCCCCTGCCGCCCGGCCCCGGCCACCGACACCGACCTGTGCACCTGCGTCTCGGAGCTCGCCTCGGACCTGGCCAAGCGCTACGCGGACGACGGCCGCCGGCCACCCGCCCCGGACGCGCATACTTGACCACAGGCCCCGCAGGCTCCGTACGCACCACGAGGAGCGGCACCCCCATGAAGCGGCACGACCCGGACCCGCCACCACCCCCGCCCGGCGGCATTCTCTGGGAGACGGCGGGCGACATCCGCGCCCTGCTGGCCCTGCCCGCCGCGTTCGTGCTCCAGGTCGCGCACCCCGCCGTCGGCGCGGGCGTCGACGACCACTCGGTGTTCCGCACCGACCCCTGGGGCCGCGGCGCACGCTCGCTGACGTCCGTGATGCTCTGGGTCTACGGGGGTGAGGAAGCGGCCGAGGAGGGCCGCCGCCTGCGCCGCATGCACCGCGGCATCCAGGGCACCGACCCGCACGGCCGCCGCTACCACGCCCTCACCCCGGCCTACTACGCGTGGGTGCACGCCACCGGTTTCCCCGTCTCCCGTTACGCGCGCCGCTACTTCGCCACGCCGTTCACGCCCGAGGAGGAGGAGCGGTTCTACGCGGAGTGGCTGATGGTCGGCCGCATCCTCGGCATCCGGGACCGGGACATGCCGCAGACGGTCGAGGAGTTCTGGCCGTACTACCGCAAGATGCTGGCGCAGGAGGTCGAGCGCAACGCGGTGGTCACCGAGCTGACGGCCCGCTCCCGCCCGCTGCCGCCGCCACCGGGCCACCACCCGGTCCTTGGGCTCCTGTGGCCGCTGCTGCGCCCGGCCCTGACCCGCGCGATGAGCTTCCTGTCGACGGGCCTGCTGCCACCGGAGGCCCGGGAGGCGATCGGCCTGTCCTGGACCCCACGCCAGGAACGCCGCCTGCGCCGCTTCGCGGTGCTGGTGCGGTGGGTGGCGCCGAGGCTTCCGGAGCGCTTCCGCTACTTGCCGATGGCCCGACGGGCAAGATCAAGCCTGCTCTGAGGACGAGAGCCCGCGGGGTCCGGGGCAGAGCCCCGCGGCCGCAAGCCCGTCGCAGCGCATCAACGCGCCGCGATCAGCCCCCCGCCTGAAGCCGCAGCCCCGCCAACGTCAGGTCGAGCGCCGCGAGGAACTGCTCCCGGTCCTCGTGCACCGCGAACTCGTCGGCGATCTCCCGCACGAACGGGAACTCCTCCGCATCGAGCCGCCGCCACGTCTCGGCGTACTGCCCGAGATGCTCCTCCCGGTCCACCCCTCCGTCCAGCAGCCTCTCGGGAAGCTCCATCCCCAGATCGGCCGCCGTACCGACCACCACACCCGTGATCGCCGAAACGGCGTGGAACCGCTGCCGCGTCGTGAGATCGAGCCGCAGCGTCTGCCGGCCGAGCCTGTCGTACAGCTTCAGTGAGTTGCCCTGGACGTCGGTGTTGCGCATGAAGTACGCGGCCAGCCACGGCCGGTCCACGATCGCGTCGAACAGGGCGACGGCCATCGCGCGGAGATCGGCGATGGGGTCGTCGCTCTCCGGCCGCTCCTCCACGGCGGCCAGCACCCCGGCGATTGCGTGGTCGGTGGCGCGGTCGAGGAGCTCGTCCTTGTTCTGGACGTACCAGTAGATCGTGCCGACGCCCGTGCCGAGCCGGGCGGCGAGCGCGCGGAACGTCAGCGCGGACCCACCGGCCTCGTCGAGCAGGGCCACGGCCGCGTTGAGCACGGCCTCCATCGAGTGCGAAGCCCGTCGGCGCCCCCGGGGGGAGGCCGTGGCGGCGGGGCGGGTCGGCGGCGGTGTCATGCCCTCCATCCAAGCACAACTTGCTCCTCATCGAACATGGTTCTATGGTGGAACATGGTTCGAACATCGAACCATGTTCCATAACCGAATGCCGTTCGATGCTCGACGGCGTTCTCCGTCCAGAAAGGAGGCCAGGTCATGACTGCCACCACCGAAACCGGGCCCGTTCCCACCCGTACCTACGGATCGCTGCGGGCGGCGTGGATCCCGCTGGCCGCGCTCTGCCTGGCCTTCTTCGTCGAGATGGTCGACAACACGCTGCTCTCGATCGCGCTGCCCACCATCGGCCGCGACCTCGGCAGCGGCACGACCGCCCTGCAATGGGTCACCGGCGCCTACTCGCTGACGTTCGGCGGCCTGCTGCTCACGGCGGGCTCCATGGCCGACCGCCTCGGGCGCCGCCGCGTCCTGCTGGTCGGCCTCGCCGTCTTCGGCGTGTTGAGCCTGGCCGTCGTCGCCGTCGACTCCACCGGGCAGCTCATCGCCCTGCGGGCCGGGCTCGGCGTCGCCGCCGCGGCCATGGCTCCGATCACCAACTCGCTCGTCTTCCGGCTCTTCGACGACCAGGCGCTGCGGATGCGCGCGATGACCTTGATGATCGTCGTCGGCATGTCCGGCTTCATTCTCGGCCCGCTGCTCGGCGGCACCGCGCTCGCCCACGTGAGCTGGCAGTGGCTCCTGCTGATCAACGCGCCGATCGCGCTGATCGCGGCCATCGGCGTGCGGCTCGGCGTCGCGCCCGACCGGCGCGAGGACCTCACCGACGACAAGCTCGACCTGCCGGGCGCCGTCCTGAGCGTGCTCACCATCGGCCTGGCCTGCTACTCGCTGACCAGCGGCGTCGAGCACGGCTGGACCTCCGCGGCCACGCTCGGCTCGGTCCTGGGCGCCGTCGTCGCGGGCCTCGCGTTCGTGTGGCACGAGCGCCGCAGCAAGGCCCCCATGCTGGACCTCAAGATCTTCTCGAACGGCACCGTGCGCGGCGCCGCCCTCGCGCAGATCGGCACGTCCGTGGCGATGGCCGGCGTGATGTTCGGGCTGATCCTGCACTTCCAGTACGCCTACGGGTGGAGCCCCGTGCGGGCCGGACTGGCGAACCTGCCGCTCATCCTGACCATGATCGCGGCGACCCCGCTCTCGGAGTGGCTCGCCAAGCGGTTCGGCCACCGGGTCGCCTGCCTCGTCGGCGCGGCCTGCCTGGCCGTGGCGCTGGCCGGACTCTCCTGGGGCGTCGACCACGGCTACGCCGTCATCGCGGCCTGCATGGTCGTGATGACCATCGGTCTGCGCACGGTCATGACCATCTGCGCCATCGCCCTGGTCGAGGCGATGCCGGCCAACCGCACCTCGATCGGCACCGCGCTCAACGACACCGCCCAGGAGGTCGGCACCAGCGTCGGCACCGCCGTCGTCGGCACCCTGATCGCCGCACTGGTCACCACCCAGCTGCCCGCGGGCGTCTGGAGCAGCGACCTCGTGCAGTCCTTCTTCCACGGCGAGCGCATCACCTACGCGGTGCTCGCCGTGCTCGTCGGCCTGATCGCGGCGGGCGGCGCGCTCACCCTCACCGACTCGCACTCCACGGAGGAGCCGGCCTGAGGTGCCCGGTGCGGGTGAGCGCTGACCCGTGGCCGGTCAGTGCTCGCCGTGCACCTCGTTCGTGGCGGCGATCCGCTTCCACGACTTGGGCCGAGCCACATCCGATGCGGCGCGCGCGGCACCCGCGGCCGGCTTCGACGGCTGGTACAGCCACGTGTCGAACAGCTCGCCCAGCCGCTCCCCGGAGACCTTCTCCGCGTACGCCTGGAAGTCGGAGACGCTCGCGTTGCCGTACGCGTGCTCCTGCGGCCACCCCTTCAGGATCGCGAAGAAGTCCTTCTCGCCGACCTTGTTGCGCAGCGCCTGGACCGCCATCGCCCCGCGGTCGTAGACGGCCCCGTCGAACTGGTTCTCAGGTCCGGGGTCGCCCGGCTTCACTGTCCAGAACGCGTCGTCCGCGGGGTGCTGCGCGTACGCGTAGTCGGCGAGTTCCTGGGCCGTGCCCTCGCCCTCCTTCTCCGACCACAGCCACTGCGCGTACCGGGCGAAGCCCTCGTTGATCCAGATGTCCTTCCAGCCGCGCACGGAGACGCTGTCGCCGTACCACTGGTGCGCCAGCTCATGGACGACGACGGACACGTTGGACCCGTTGGCGAACTGCTTGGGCGAGTAGAACGGCCGCGTCTGCGTCTCCAGGGCGAAGCTCGACGGCACGTTCGGCACGTACCCGCCCAGCGCCTCGAACGGGTACTTCCCGTACACCGACTCCAGCCACTCGGCGACCTCGGTGGTCCGCTCGACGCTCGCCTTCGCCGCGCCCTCGTTCGCGCCGAGGTCCTTGCTGTACGCGTTGACGACCGGCAGCCCGTCCGCGGTCTTGTCCGTGGTGATGTCGAACTTGCCCACCGCGAGGGTGGCCAGATACGTGGCCTGCGGATGGGCCGAGCGCCAGTTGAACCTCGTCCACCCCAGCTTCGAACTCTGCGACTGCAACGTGCCGTTGGAGATCGCCTGCGTCCCGTCCGGCACCGCGACCGACACGTCGTACGTCGCCTTGTCGAGCGGGTGGTCGTTGGAGGGGAACCACCAGGCCGCGGCCTCCGGCTCGTTGGCCGCGATGCCGCCGTCCGGGGTGCGCTGCCAGGACGTGAAGCCCCACAGCTTCACGTCGGACGGCTTGCCCGCGTACGTGACCACGACCGTGAACGGCGTGCCCTTCGGCAGCCCGGCAGCCGGGGTCACCTCCAGCTCCTGCTCGCCGGACTTCGCGAATTTCGCCTTCTTGCCGTTCACCCGGACCTCGCTCGCGGTGAGCCCGAAGTCGAGGTCGAAGCGCGACAGGTCCTGGGTGGAGGAGGCGAGAATGGTCGCCGTGCCCTCCAACTGGTCCGTCTTGGGCTGGTACTTGAGGCGCAGGTCGTAATGGGAGACGTCGTAGCCGCCGTTGCCGTACGTCGGGTAGTAGGGATCGCCGATGCCCGACGCCCCCGGTTCGAAGTCCGCGGCCGATGCCGGGATCGCCAGCAGCAGAGAGGCCGCGAGTGCGCCGGGGGCGATGAGTCTGCGGTACACGGAAACTCCAAGTCGTATGGGACGCCGAGCCGTTGCCGACCGCGAACGGATCACATCCGTGGCCGACACAGCGACCCTATTCAGCACCCGCCGCCCCGGCCATGTCCATGGCCCCACCAGCCACACGATCGTCATCTGGCCGACATGTGTCTTTCCAGCCATTGCTGGTGGGTCCGAGTCCCACAGGGGGCGGACAAGGGCTGGACGGGCGGCCGATGGTGATGGCCCGACAGCGCCTCCGCCGCCCGGCGCGGCCTGCCGTCCGCGGGCCGGGCCGTACGCTGGAGCCGCGGGGTGCTCCTCGTGCGCCGACTCCGTTCGGCGTCGCATCCGGCGCACCACGACACCGGGTCGCGCCGACGCGGCGGCCCGGAGAGGGACGTGCGTCATGAACGCACCGATCGCCCGCCGCAATACGGATGCCTCCGAGCTGTCCGCCGGCTGCCCGCCCGTCCGGCTCGCGCTGCGCCCGCCGACCTTTCCGCCGGGACCGGTGTGCGGTGCCTGGTGGCCGCGAACCGATGAGCTGGCCACCGAACTGGCCGCCCTCACGGACGTCTTCGACGCGACACATGGCCGGGTCACTCGCATCGCCTCCCCACGGGGCAGCTGGGCGACGGAGCCGCGCACCCTGGCCGTGAGGGGACACTTGGTTTCGGCCGCGTGGTACACATCCGGTCTGGACCCGTGCACGATCCGGCTCTTCTCCTACGGGGCCGGACGCTGGGATCTGCTCGTCGTCCCGTCGGACACCCGGGACGACACGGCCGCCCGGCTCATGCACGCGGCGGCCGACCCCGCTCTGCGTCTCACCGGGACCGCACTGATGGCGGCCGAAGGCCCTTCGGGGCCACGTAGGGATGACGACCGGTGACCGGCCCGTCACCGAACTCGCCCGAAGGAGTACGGTGGTGGGACCGAGAGCACTTCGTAGCTCCGGCATCCGCGCGAGTCTTGTTTTCGGTGAGCAACGACATCGGGGGACGACCGTTCGTCGCTCCGAAGACGGGTCCTCGGGACGGTGGCCGCGGGCGGTCCCGGCGTACCGTCGCCGCGACCGCACCACGCACGAGCACGCCCGCTGAACGGGCCGGGGGTGGCGCCGTGGACACCGATCCGGACCAACAGGGCGCGGGGCTGCGGCTGATGCTGACACGGACCCCTGTGGTCCCCAGCCACTCGATGACGCTCACTCTGGCCGGTGAGCTGGACACCGGCAGCATTCCAGCGCTCTGCGAACTCATATCCCAGGTCCTCGGCGAGGGCAGCCGTCACCTGATCATCGAACTGTCCGGGGTGACCCGCTGCGACAACGCCAGCTTCTTCACGCTCCTCGGCGTCCGGGACGCCGCCCACCGCGCAACCGGCAGCCTCACCCTCGCCAACCCGAGCCCGTGCGTCCGACTCGCCCTCTCCTACAGCCTCCTGCGTGACCTGCTCCCCTGCCGGGATCTCTGTCCGCAGGCACGACCGGGCTCTCCCGCCGGGCCCGAAGCGTCACGGGACCACTGTGGGTGCCCCTGAATGAGGGGCACCCACACTCCTTGCCACGCCGGCCCGCTTCGTTCCCTGGGGTTTCCCGCATACCTCGGATGCCTCGTCCGCGCCCGAGCAGTTTCGTAGGACGGCCGCCCCAGACCTGGTCCTCTCCGTGCGGTTCGTTCCGCGCAACAGAGGCTCTGCGCACGTGATGCACCACCCTTGCCAGAGCGACGTCCGCCGGGAGTCGGCCGGTGTCCCGAGCGCCGGTTCGGGACGTACGGTCCGTCACACGTGGCGGTGGCCACTCGCGCAGGCCGCACGCGCCATGATCCGTTCCGCGGCCTCATCGGTCGCGTCCGGTGGAACGACGAGCAGGTCCCAGCGTCCGTGGCCGGGGGCGACAAGGATCACGAGCCGCAGCAACCGCCCGCCGAAGCCTGGTCCTCCACAGTCAACGATGCGGCTGCGGCGCCGAGCTGGACGAGCTGGGGCTCGGGAGTGGCGCAGCAGCCCCCGCTCTGCTCGGCTTCGGGGGCGTCGAAGAGGCCGGCGCCACCGCAGACGCCGGTTTCGGGGAGGGTGAGTTCGACGCGGTCCGCGGACTCGGTGTCGCCGGCGAGGGCGGCCACCACGGAGCGGACCTGCTCGTAGCCGGTCATGGCGAGGAAGGTCGGGGCGCGGCCGTAGGACTTCATGCCGACCAGGTGGACGCCCGGTTCGGGGTGGGCCAGTTCGCGGTGGCCGTGCGGGTAGACGGTCCCGCACGAATGCTGGTTGGGGTCGATCAGCGGGGCCAGTTCGACGGGGGCTTCGAGGCGTTCGTCGAGGTTGAGGCGGATCTCGGAAAGGAACGACAGGTCGGGGCGGAAGCCGGTGAGCACGACGACCTCGTCGACGGGGGCGAGGCGGCGGCCGTCTTCGGCGACCAGGACCAGGCGCCCGTCCGGGTCCCGCTCGACCGCTTCGGTGCGAAAGCCGGTGACGGCGTCGGCGTGGCCGTCGTCGACGGCGGCCTTCGCGGCCAGGCCGAGCGCGCCGCGGGCGGGGAGCTGGTCGGCCTCGCCGCCGCCGAAGGTGGAGCCGCTGATGCCGCGGCGCAGGATCCACAGGCCCTTGGTACCGGTGCCGTCGTCGGCCTTGGCGAGGTCGGCCAGGTAGGCGAGAGCAGTGAAGGCGGAGGCGCCGGAACCGATGACGGCGGTGCGCTTGCCTGCGTAACGGGCTCGCACGGCCGGGTCGTTGAAGTCCGGGACGCGGTAGGTGATGTGGTCGGCGGCGGCCTTCTCGCCGAGGGCGGGCAGGCCGCTGCCGCCGGCGGGGGACGGGGTCGTCCAGGTGCCGGAGGCGTCGATGACGGCGCGGGCGAACAGGCGCTCCTCTTGGCCGTCGGCGCAGGTGACGTGAACGACGAAGGGCTGGGCCTCGCGGTCGGCGTCGACGACGCGGTCGCGGCCGGAGCGGGAGACGCCGGTGACGGTGGCGCCGGTGCGGACCTTGTCGCCGAGGACGTCGGCGAGCGGCTGGAGGTAGTTCTCGGCCCAGTCGCCGCCGGACGGGTAGGTGCCGGCGTCCGGCTTGGCCCAGCCGGTGGGGGCGAGGAGCTTCTCGGCGGCCGGGTCGACGACCTCGCCCCAGGTGGAGAAGAGGCGCACGTGGGACCACTCGCGTACCGCCGCGGCGGCGGCCGGGCCGGCCTCCAGGACGAGCGGTTCGATGTCCCGGTCGACGAGGTGAGCTGCGGCGGCGAGGCCGATGGGGCCGGCGCCGATGACGACGACGGGCAGCTCGGTGGTGGCAGGCGTGGTCACGGTCGACTCCTCGTTGCTTCGACATCTATCGATGGGTTGCACGGCCAGGATTACACTTGGTTCGACGGGCGTCAACATAGACATTTGTCGAACCTTGCAGGTGGTTGCGGTGGCGTGCCGACTGTCCGATCGCACATGTCGCGAGAGGGTGGCCGGCCGATTTCGCCGGACTGTTTCGACGTGTGTCAACATAGACGTATGTCGAACGCGAAGGTGTTGCCGCTGATCGAGCCCGCCGACCAGGGTGTCGCGCCGTGCTGCCCGCCGCTGACCGAGCGGCCGTTCTCCGCTGAGGAGGCGGAGACCGCGGCCCGTATGTTCAAGGCGCTCGGCGACCCGGTGCGGCTTCGGCTTTTCTCCCTCGTCGCCTCGCACGAGGGCGGCGAGGCGTGCGTGTGCGACATCTCCGACGTCGGGGTCTCGCAGCCGACGATCTCCCACCACCTCAAGAAGCTCAAGGACGCCGGCCTGCTCACCTCCGAGCGGCGCGGCACCTGGGTCTACTACCGGGTCGAGCCTTCGGTGCTGGCGGCCATGGGCCAACTTCTTACCCTGCGCTCGGCCGCGTGACCGGCACGAACACGGCGACGGGCGCGGCGTCGCCTCAGCTCTGCTGAAGGCGCTGATCGATTCGACCGAGGCGGCCGGGATCTGGACGATCCAGTCCGGCATCTTCCCCGAGAACACAGCCGGCCTCGCCTTGCACGAGCGGCCGGCTTCCGCGTCCTGGGTACCCGCGAGCGCATCGGCAAGCAGCACGGCCGCTGGCGCGACGTGGTCCTCGCGGCGTCCTGCCCAACTGGCGTACCGACGTGCCTGCGGACCGCAACAAGACGGTGAATCGCTGGTGCCGGCACCGGCGGAGATCAACGCGGAGGCGCAGAACAAGGTCGGCCGCCGCGACGCGAGCGAAACCGCCCTGTTCCAGAGCGTGTTCTCCAAGGACGACCCCAAGCCGGGACAGCCACGGCTGCGGCTCTTGATTGACGACGGCGGCGACACCTTCAAGAGCGTCCACCGTGGTGCCGCCGCCTTCACGGAGGGCTGCTTCGCGGGTATCCGCAACCCCTACAGCCACGAGGACGGGCTGCCCGAACCGCCGGAGAACGAGGCGTTGGAGCAACTCGCGGCGTTCAGCGTCCTCGCCCGCTGGATCGACACAGCAACCGTCGAGAGGGTCTGACAGCCGCAGCCTCAGTGGACGAGGTCGGCAATCTCCCGTGCAGCTTCCCGTGCCGGTCGGCCCACCCCGATCAAGGTGGCGGAGGCGGGACCGGTCCAGTCGCCGTAGCCGAGCAGGTGCAGGCGCGGCTCGTCGACGGCCCGGGTGCCCTCGGTGGCGATGTGCCCGCGGGTACCCCGGAGTTGGAGTGGGGCGAGGTGGGAGAGGGCAGGGCGGAAGCCCGTGCACCAGATGATCGCGTCGGCCTCGGTGCGGGTGCCGTCGGCCCGGACAACGCCGTCGCGTTCCAGGCGGGCGAACATCGGTGACGTCTTGAGCAGGCCCGCATCCCGTGCTTCCCGTACCGGGGGCACGGCCACGATGTCGCCGAGTGAGGCGACGCCGCCGGTGTCGGTGCGGCCCGCGTCGAGGGCGCGGCGCCGGGCGGTGGCGGCGTCGAACAGGGCCCGGCCGTCGATGTCGTCGGCCAGGTAGCGGGGCGGGCGCCGGGTCGCCCAGTTCAGGTCGATGTCGTCGCGGACGGCTAGGTCGGCGGCGATCTGCGCGCCGGAGTTCCCGCCGCCCACCACCACGACGCGCTGTCCGGCGAAGTCGTCCGGGGAGCGGTAGTCGACGGTGTGGAGCCGGCGGCCCGCGAACTCGGCCCGGCCGGGGAGCGCGGGCAGGAAGGGCCGCCACCACGTGCCCGTCGCGGAGGCCACGGCGCGGGCCGTCCATGTGCCGCTGTCGGACTCGACGCGCAGGTGTGTGCCGTCGCGGTGGACGCCGCTCACGCGCACCGGACGCACGACGGGCAGTTCGTAGCGCTTCTCGTAGTCGCCCAGGTAGTCGACGACATGGGAGGCGTCGGGGTACCCCTGGCCCGCCTGGGGCGGCATGAGGCGGCCGGGCAGGGAGGAGAACGCGGCCGGGGAGAACAGGTGCAGCGAGTCCCAGGTGTGCTGCCAGGCGCCGCCCGGCGTGGACTGGGCGTCCAGGATGACGAAGTCCAGCTTCTGGCGGCGCAGGTGGTAACCGGTGGCGAGCCCTGCCTGGCCGCCGCCGATCACCACCACGTCGAGCACGTCGCTCACGGGCCCTGTCCCTACAGCGTGGTCAGTGAGGTGGGCGCGTACTTGCGGCGCCAGGCCAGCGCCACGTACACGAGCGCGATGAGGACCGGCACCTCGATCAGCGGGCCCACGACCCCCGCGAGCGCCTGCCCGGAGGTCACGCCGAAGGTGGCGATGCAGACGGCGATGGCCAGCTCGAAGTTGTTGCCGGCCGCCGTGAACGCGAGGGTCACCGTACGGTCGTAGGCCATGCCGAGGGCCTTGCCCAGCGCGAACGAGCCGAAGAACATGATCGCGAAGTACGCGAGCAGCGGCAGCGCGATGCGCACGACGTCCAGCGGCTGCGAGGTGATCGCGTCGCCCTGGAGCGCGAAGAGGATGACGATCGTGAACAGCAGGCCGTAGAGGGCCCACGGGCCGATCTTCGGAAGGAAGCCGGACTCGTACTTCTCGCGCCCCATCTTCTTCTCGCCGATGCGGCGGGTGAGGAAGCCGGCCAGCAGTGGGATGCCGAGGAAGACGATGACGTTCAGGGCGACGTGCCAGACGGGGACGTCCAGGCCCTGGCCGTCGCCGAGGCCCAGCCACTGTGGGAGCAGGTCGAGGTAGAACCAGCCGAGCAGGCTGAACGCGATGACCTGGAACACCGAGTTGAGGGCCACCAGGACGGCGGCGGCCTCGCGGTCGCCGCAGGCCAGGTCGTTCCAGATGATGACCATGGCGATGCAGCGGGCGAGCCCGACGATGATCAGGCCGGTGCGGTACTCGGGCAGGTCGGGCAGGAAGATCCAGGCCAGCGCGAACATCACGGCCGGCCCGACGATCCAGTTGATGACCAGCGACGAGACCATCAGCTTCTTGTCGCCGGTGACCGTGTCGAGCTTGTCGTAGCGCACCTTGGCGAGCACCGGGTACATCATCACGAGCAGGCCGATGGCGATCGGCAGCGAGATGCCGCCGATCTCGACCTTCGACAGTGCGTCGGCCATGCCCGGGATCAACCGGCCCAGGCCGAGCCCGACGCCCATGGCGAGCAGGATCCACACGGCGAGGTAGCGGTCGAGGGTGGACAGTTTCGCGACGATCGAGGCTTCCTCGGTCGTCGCGGCGGGGGTATCGGTGCGGGTCACGGACAGGCCCTCTTGTTGTCGGCGGCGGTACGGGCGGTCTCGGCCAGCTCGGCGAACTGGCCCGCCAGCTGGGCGATCACGTCCGGGCGCAGCTTGTAGTACGTGAAGCGGCCGCACGGCTCGGTGTCCACGACCCCCGCCTCGCGCAGCACTCTCAGGTGATTGGAGAGATTGGTCTGGCGCGCGCCGGTCTCCTCCACCAGGTGCGTCGTGCACAGCGTCTCGTGGGCGAGCAGGTTCACGATCTTCAGCCTGAGCGGATCGGCCAGCACCCGGATCAGGTCAGCGTCGACTGACGTCAGCATGCGCTGATACTCTCACATCAGTACAGGCTGATGCCATTGAGTGCTGATGTCACCCCGGACCGACTTCGCCGCCCGGCGGCGTTCATGAGAGATCAAGAGAGACCGCTGATGCCCGACAAGCCGTCCGTGCTCTTCGTCTGTGTCCACAACGCCGGTCGTTCCCAGATGGCCGCCGCCTGGCTGGCCCACCTGGCCGGAGACCGTGTCGAGGTCCGTTCGGCCGGGTCGAATCCCGGTAAGGAAGTGAACCCGGCCGCCGTCGAAGCCATGGCCGAGGTCGGCATCGACATCTCCGCCGAGACCCCGAAGGTTCTGACCGTCGACGCGGTCAAGGAGTCGGACGTCTGCATCACCATGGGCTGCGGCGACACGTGCCCGGTCTTCCCCGGCAAGCGTTACCTCGACTGGCAGTTGGAGGACCCTGCCGGTCAGGGCGTCGCAGCCGTTCGCCCGATCCGCGACGAGATCAAGGTGCTCGTCGAGGGGCTGATCACCGAAGTCGCTCCGCAGCCGAAGGGCTGACCGCGACCGGGTGCCGACCTGCACTGGCCGTGGCCCGCCTCCTACCGGTGCACCCGCGACGTTCCCGCATACGGAGCCGTCCGCCCCGGGCGACCGGACGAGCGCCGGGCCCACGGGTCATTTTCGGCCCCATGGGCCCGTCTTCCGCGCCTGCGGCCCTCTGTCGCAAGCCAGTTGACCCGTGTACCTTCCGCGCCATGCCGATACCTGCCAGACGCAGCCACCTCAGACCCCGCCGCTGGAGAACCCTCGCGGTCGCGGTCGTCACCGCACTGCTGGCCGCCCTCATCGGGGCAGGCGCCACCGCGTCGGCCGCCCCCGCGGCGCCGACCGAGTCCAAGCCCGTCTACTCCTACGCCGACGCCGTCCGCGAGTCCGTCTGGGTCGACACCCGGCTCGACGGGGACAAGGACGGCAAGAGCGACCGCGTCGCCGTCGACATCGTCCGGCCCCGCGAACCCGCCGCGCAGGGCCGCAAGATCCCCGTGATCATGGACGCCAGCCCGTACTACTCCTGCTGCGGGCGCGGCAACGAGAGCCAGAAGAAGACGTACGACGAGAACGGCAACGTCGTCCAGATGCCGCTCTTCTACGACAACTACTTCGTGCCCCGCGGCTACGCGTTCGTCGGCGTCGACCTGCTCGGCACCAACCGCTCCGACGGCTGTGTCGATGTCGGCGGGGCCTACGACATCGGCTCCGCGAAGGCCGTCGTCGACTGGCTGAACGGCCGCGCCAAGGGCTACACCACCAGGACAGGATCCAAGAAGGCCGCCGCGAACTGGACCAACGGCCGCACCGGCATGATCGGCAAGAGCTACGACGGCACGGTCGCCAACGGCGTCGCCGCGACCGGCGTCGAGGGCCTGGAGACCATCGTGCCGATCGGCGGGATCTCCTCCTGGTACGACTACTACTTCCAACAGGGCGCCCCGCTCTACGACTCGGGCCCCGAGTGGCTGTCCGACTACGTGGAGAGCCCGGCGGCCCGCGAGCGCTGCGCCGCCGTACAGAAACGGCTCGTCGACGAAGCGCCGAGGACCGGTGACTGGACCGGCCTGTGGCAGGAGCGCGACTACGTCAAGGACGCCGACAACGTGAAGGCCAGCGTCTTCGTCGTGCACGGCATGCAGGACCTGAACGTCCGCGCCAAACACTTCGGACAGTGGTGGGACGCCCTCGCCAAGAACGGTGTCGACCGCAAGATCTGGCTCGCGCAGACCGGCCACGTCGACCCGTTCGACTTCCGCCGCGGCGCCTGGGTCGACACCCTGCACCGCTGGTTCGACCACGAACTCCTCGGCTACGACAACGGCATCGACCGCGAGCCGATGGCCGACATCGAGCGCACCCCCGACCACTGGACCACCGACAAGGTCTGGCCCCCGCGCGCCACCGACACCGCCGCGCTGCGTCCCGGCAAGGGCGACAAGCCCGGCGTCGGCACGCTCGGCCTCAAGGGCGCGTCCGGCACCGAGAAGTTCACCGACAACCCGGCGCTGAGCGAGACCGACTGGGCCGCGAAGATCGACAGCCCGACCCCCGACAAGGCCGGCTTCATCAGCCGCCCGCTCTCCAAGGACCTGCGGCTTTCCGGCTCCTCGAAGGTCACGGTCACCGCGAGGTCGACGACGTCCAGCGCGCACCTGAGCGCCGTCCTCGTCGACCTCGGCCCCGCCACGATCCGCGACTACGCGGGCGCCGGCGAAGGCATCACGACCGGCACGGACCGCAGCTGCTGGGGGCCGAGCACCGGCGGCGACAGCTCCTGCTACCTGAACACGCCGACCGCGACCACCGACGTCAACTCGACGATCTTCAGCAGGGGTTGGGCCGACCTCGGCACCGCCGACAACCCCGAGCACGGCAGCCCGCTCACGCCCGGCAAGCCGTACACCCTCACCGTGAAGCTCGCCGCGAGCGACCACGTGATTCCGAAGGGGCACCGGCTCGCCCTGATCGTCGCAGGCACCGACAAGGACCTCATCGATCCTCCGGCCACCAAGCCGACCCTGACCGTCGACCTGGCCCGCAGCGCGGCCCGCGTCCCCGTCGTCGGCGGCGCCGCCGCCTTCGCGGCCGCCACCTCGGGCTCCACCACCGCCACCCCCCAATCGACCGCGGCCGAGGGCGTCAGCCCGTACCGTCTCGACCGCCCAGTACCGGGAGGCAGCACCCGATGAGAGCACGTCCCCGCACCCTCGCCCTGGCGACCGCCGCCGCGGCACTCGCCGCGCCGCTCGTGGTGGCGGCCCCGGCCGGCGCGAGCGCCGACAGCACGCCGCCCCGCACCGGATTCGAGGAGACCGACGGCGCCCGCTGGACCACACAGGCCGAGGAGAAGCAGCTCCTCGCCACCGCCGACAAGGCCTCCGACCAGGTCTCCGTCTCCCGCATCGGCGAGACGAAGCAGGGCCGCCCGCTGAACCTCGTCCGCATCGGGCAGCACCGCACCGCCAACACCGTGCTGCTGATCTGCTCCCAGCACGGCGACGAACCGTCGGGCCGCGAGGCCTGCCTGACGAAGATCCGCGACATGGCGTACGCCAAGGACAGGGCGACCCAGCGCTTCCTGTCCCGCACGACCCTGCTCGTCGTGCCGACCGCCAACCCCGACGGCAACGCCGCCGACACCCGCGGCAACTCCGACGGCATCGACATCAACCGCGACCACATCGCCCTCAAGACCGCCGAGGCGCGGGCGATGGCGGCCGTCATCCGGGACCGGCAGCCCGACGTCATCTATGACCTGCACGAGTACGGGGCCACCCCCAAGTACTACGACAAGGACCTGTTCGACCTCTGGCCGCGCAACCTCAACACCGATCCCGCCGTGCACGACCAGGCGGAATCGCTCTCCCTCGACCATGTGCGCCCCGCGGCGGGCGCGGCCGGGTACTCCACGGGCACGTACGGCATCTGGACCGACCCGGAGACCGGCGAGCCGATCAAGCAGACCGCGGGGGACGGGCAGGAGCGGATCCTGCGCAACGTCTCCGGGGTCAAGAACTCGATCGGGCTGCTCATCGAGAGCCGCGTCGACCCCGGCACCCCCGCGGAGGAGGCCGACCCGGCGCTCGTCAACCAGCGGCGCCGCGACTCCCAACTGGCGGCCCTCGGCGGCCTGTTCCGCTACACGTCCGAGAACCTGGGCGCGATCGAGGCCGCCACCACGGCCGCCCGCGCCAAGGGCTTCAGCGACAGCGGGCCGATCTACATCGGTGGTGCAGACAACGACCCCGCGGAGGCCGCGGAGGTCATCCAGGATCCGCCGTGCGGATACCGGCTGAGCGGCGAGCAATACGCCGAATTCAAGGACGAATTGGCGCTGCACGGCATCACCGTCAAGAAGTCGGGCAGCGGGGCGTTCGTCCCCTTGCGGCAGTCCGAACGCGCCCTGGTCGCACTGCTCCTCGACGCGCGCGCGACGTACCACTTGACGGAAGGGGAGCCCGACACACGCTGCTGATCGGGTTACAGGAGTGTCAGGTGTGGTAGGTCGTAGTGGGTGACAAGCCCTCAGAAACCAACCAGCGATACCCCTGTCCCCGAGGAGGGAGCGACCGGCGAACGGAGCCCCGCCACGGACCGGATCGTGTTCGGCGTCACCGCCGTACTCACTCTGGCCTTCGTGGTCTGGGGCGCCGTGGCCACGGACAACCTCGAGAGCGTGTCCAACACGCTGCTCGGCGGCCTGATGCACAACGGCGGCTGGGCGTTCGTCCTCGCCGCCACCGGCTTCGTGGTCTTCGCCCTCTGGCTCGCCATGAGCCGCTACGGGAAGATTCCCCTCGGCAAGGAGGGCGAGGAACCGGAGTTCCGCACGGTCTCCTGGATCGCGATGATGTTCAGCGCGGGCATGGGCATCGGCCTCATGTTCTACGGAGTGAGCGAGCCGCTCGCGCACTTCACGACGCCGCCGCCGGGAACCGACCCGGCCGACGACGCCGAGGCCATGGAGACCGCCATGGCCACCACCCTGTTCCACTGGACGCTGCACCCGTGGGCGATCTACGCGGTCGTCGGACTCGCCATCGCCTACAGCACGTTCCGGCGCCGCAGGCGGCAGACCATCTCGTCCGTCTTCGTGCCCCTCATCGGCGAGAAGCACGCGCACGGCGCATGGGGTCGGGTCATCGACATCCTCGCGATCTTCGCGACGCTGTTCGGCTCGGCCGCCTCCCTCGGACTCGGCGCCCTTCAGATCGGCGCCGGGTTCAAGGCGGCCGACTGGATGGACGACGTCAGCACCGGGCTGCTCGTCTCGATCATCGCGGTGCTGACCGTCGCGTTCGTCTTCTCCGCCATCTCCGGTGTGGAGAAGGGCGTCCAGTGGCTCTCGAACATCAACATGGTGCTCGCGCTGCTCCTGGTCGTCTTCGTGTTCATCGCGGGCCCGACGATCCTGAACCTGGATCTGCTGCCCACCTCGCTCGGCGCGTACCTCGACAACTTCCCGCAGCTCATCGGCCGCACCGAGGCGTCCAGCGGCAAGGGCGTCGCCGACTGGCTGAGCAGCTGGACGGTCTTCTACTGGGCCTGGTGGATCTCCTGGTCGCCGTTCGTCGGCATGTTCATCGCGCGCATCAGCAAGGGCCGGACGATCCGTCAGTTCGTCGGCGGCGTCATCCTCGTGCCCTCGACCGTCAGCCTGATCTGGTTCGCGGTCTTCGGCGGTTCGGCGATCAGCCTCAAGGAGGGCGGCGCCCTCAAGGGGGCGGACACCCCGGAGACCCAGCTCTTCGGTGTCCTCCAGGAGTACCCGATCGCCTCCGTGACGAGCCTGCTCGTGATGATCCTCGTCGGCATCTTCTTCGTGTCCGGCGCGGACGCGGCCTCGATCGTCATGGGCACGCTCTCGCAGAAGGGTGCGCTCGAACCCGGAAAGTTCGTCGTCGTCTTCTGGGGCGTCGTGACCGGTGCGGTCGGCGCGATCATGCTGATGATCGGCAACGGTTCCGGGGACGCGCTCACCGGCCTTCAGAACCTGACGATCCTCGTGGCGGCACCGTTCGTCATCGTCATGATCGGCATGTGCTGGGCGCTCCTGCGCGACCTGCGCGCGGACCCGCTCATGGTCCGCGGCGAGATGGGCATCGAGGTCGTCGAGCAGGCGGTCGTCGCAGGCCACGAGAAGTACGGCGGCGAGTTCGAGATCCGCATCGGCCCGGGCAGCAGCCTGGAGACCGAGGGCGACCCGATCGGCAAGCACCACGAGGACTGAGAAACCGTACGCAACGGGTGGGGGCGTGGTCCGACACGGACCACGCCCCCACCCGTTGCCGGGTCAGCCGCTCATCCGGCGGCGACCAGTTCCGCCGCCTCCTGCGCGCAGCCCCATGCCACGGTCACCCCGGCGCCGCCGTGCCCGTAGTTGTGGACCAGCACCCGACCGGCACCCTTGTCCTCACGCTCGACGCGTACGGCGGGGCGTGCCGGGCGCAGGCCCACGCGGTGGTCGAGGATCCGCGCGCCCGCGATCTCCGGGCGCACCTCGGCGCAGCGCTTCACGATCGCCTCGGCGGTGGCCGGGTCCGGGGCGAGGGACCACGCGTCCTCCTCCGCGGTGCCGCCGAGCAGCAGGCGCCCCGGCTGCGGCAGGAAGTACGTCGACTCGGAGGTGGGTGCGACGGACGTGAACCACGTGTCGACGCCCGGGTTCTCCACGATCACCAGCTGCCCGCGCACGGGGCGCACGGAATCGTCCGGCACCAGTTCACGGGCCGCGAGCCCCGTGCAGTTCACGACGGTCGGCGCGGCGTCGAGCGCCTCGTCGAGCGAGGCCACGGTGCGCGCCTCGACGGTGACGCCCGACTCGGCCAACCGCCCGCGCAGCCACGCCAGATGGACCGGCATGTCGATCAGCGGGAGGCGCGCCGCGAGGCCCTGCGGGGTGTCACGCAGCCCCGCCACCTCGCCGGCCCAGGCCCCGAGACCGTCCAGACGCGAGTCCCCGTGCACGCCGTCGACCAGCCGCACCCCGGTCTCCTCGGGACGCCCTGCCCACTCCTCGTACCGCCGCAGCGAGCTCAGCGACCACGCGCCCACCCTCTCTATCGGGTCGATCCGGTACGGCCACCACAGGCCGCCCGCGACCGCCGAGGTCGTCCGCTCGGCGACGTCCCGCGACCACACGCGCACCGCTCGTCCGCGCCGCGCGAGTTCCAGGGCGGTGGTCATCCCGATGACTCCGCCGCCCACCACGATCACTTCACTGCCGCCGCTGTCCCTGCTGCCACGCCTGTCACTGTCATTGATCATCCGTGGACGCTAACGGAACCCGACGGAATGCGTCAGACCGCGCTCAGGGGCGGGCGCGGGTGGGAATACTCGCCCCATGGCTGCAGACGACTGCGCGACCTTCGGCCTGGCACCCGCGATGCGCGCCGGGGCGGTCCTCGCGGACGGGGACTATCGGATCCACCGGGACTTCGTGGACTTCATCGTCGACGGCCGCCCGCTGCTCTTCCAGCTCTCCGACCTGGACGCGGTGTCCCCGCTCGCCGCGGACATCCCGCCCGCGATCTTCGCGCACCACGTGAAGCGGCTGCTCCTGGAGGCGGAGGCACCGCTGCCCGGCGGACGCTGCGTGATCTACGGGTGCCCGGAGTGCGAGGGGATCGAGTGCGGCGCGGTGACGGCGGTGATCGAACGGGACGGGGGTGCGGAGTCCTCTGGGGTCTACGTCTGGCGGGACTTCGCCTGGCAGACCGACGAGCAGGTCGACCTGGACCTGAACGGCTACCACGGCATCGGCCCGTTCCGCTTCCGCGCCGAGGAGTACCGGGCGGCGCTCGGACAGCTCCTGGACGGGGCGGGCCCGCCCGAGGCCCGTCGCAGGGTCCTGCTGATCGGGGCCCGCGTCGCCGTCCTCGCCCGCCTTGCGGCGGCGCTGCGCACCATCGGCGTCGGCGCGGACATCACCCAGGACGCGTCCGGCGTGCCGCCCGAGGAACTGCGCGCGTACGCGGTGGTGGCCTTCGGCCGGGCGGTGGAGGAATCCCAACGGGCGGCGGTGCGCGCCGAGTTCGAGCGGGCGGGGGCGGACGTCGCGTACGTGGACGGCCACGCGCCGATCATCCCGCTCCTGGTCGCCCAGATCGAGAGCGCCCTCGACCGGGGTGCGCCGGCCCAGCGCCGCCTGACCCGCCTGGTCGCGGCCGACGGCGAGGCGGGCGTGGAGGTCACGTCCACGTGCCGCGTCCGCATCACGTCCTACCGTTTGGACCGCCTCTACCGCACCCACACGCACGAGGCCTTCGACGCGGTCCTGACCCCGGGCCGCCACCGCATCCCCCTCGACAACCGGGCAACCCGCGGCCACTCCTTCCTGGTGGCCCGCACGACGGGGAGCGTGCTGGTGGCACGGATGGAACGGTGACGGTGCGGTCCCCGCGGGGCCGGGTGCTGTGGGCGGCCGGGGGCGGCTCCCCGTAAGGTCTGGATCATGCGCCAGACCGCCGACCATCCGCTGCTGACGATGTTCCGCAGCGCCGCCGAAGGGCGCTTCCCACCCGCGGACGGCCGGGTCACCGTCCTTCCCCCGCTGCCACGCGGCCTGGAGTGCTCGGTCGCCTTCACCGGGCACGCCGTCATCGCCACCGCCCGCTCCGCGCGTGAGATCGAGTCCCAAGGACCGGACGGCTACGGAGGCTCGCTGGCCCCCGACTTCCTGCGGTACCTCGCGGGCCGGGGAGGAGAGATCGGCACCGTCGACGCCGTGCTCGTGGCCTGCGGCACACCGACGCCTCCCCGCCTGCCGGAGCTCGCGGACGCCAACGACCACCCCCGAGTCCGTCACGCTCGGGACCTGCGCACCGATGTCCACGTCCACGGAGACGAACGCGGCCTGGTCACGCTGGCCGACGGACTGGCAGGACGCCGCGAACTGAGCATCGAACTCGCCGAGCCCGGCCACGCCAGCACGGGCCTCGGCCGCTCCCTCTTGCGTGACGCCCTCACCTTGGTCCCGGCCGGCGAACCGGTCTTCGCGGCCGTTTCCCCGGGGAACGCCCGCTCCTTGCGAACCTTCCTCGCCACGGGATTCGTCCCGCTGGGCAGCGAGTCGATCCTCCGCCCCGGATCCCGCTGCTCAAGCCCCTGCGGCGATTGAGCAGCGGGGTCCGGGGCGGAGCCCCGTGGCCGCAACGACGGTGCCGCTGGGAACGGCTCCGCACCCGTGGCGGTCGACCGCGGCCGCGTGGCCCCGGTGCCGCGCAACGGCACCCCGACTAGGATCACCCCCCTGATGACAACGCTCGTAGCCAAGAATCTCGCCGCGGGTCACGGCGACCGCACCCTCTTCGCCGATCTCGACCTCGTCGTCGCCCCCGGCGACGTAATCGGACTCGTCGGCGCCAACGGAGCCGGAAAGTCCACACTGCTGCGCCTCCTCGCGGGCCTCACCACCCCCGAGGAAGGAGAGGTCCGGCTCTCCCCGCCGACCACCACCGTCGGCCACCTCCCGCAGGAGCCGGACCGCCGCCCCGGAGAGACGATCCGCGAGTTCCTGGCCCGCCGCACCGGCGTGAGTGAGGCGCAGCGCACCATGGACGAGGCCACGCAGGGCCTCGTCGACGGCGCGCCCGGCGCCGACGACGCGTACGCCACCAGCCTGGAACGCTGGCTGAACCTGGGCGGCGCCGACCTGGACGAGCGCGCCGAGGAGGTCGCGGCACAACTCGGCCTGGACATCGGCCTCGACCAGGAGATGACGTCCCTGTCCGGCGGCCAGGCGGCCCGTGCGGGACTCGCCTCCCTCCTCCTGTCCCGCTACGACGTCTTCCTCCTCGACGAGCCGACCAACGACCTCGACCTGGACGGCCTGGACCGCCTGGAGACCTTCGTGCGCGGCCTGCGCGCCGGCACCGTCGTCGTCAGCCACGACCGCGAGTTCCTCACCCGCACCGTCACCAAGGTCCTCGAACTCGACCTCGCCCAGCAGGAGATCAACCTCTACGGAGGCGGTTACGCCGCCTACCTGGAGGAGCGCGAGGTCGCGCGCCGCCACGCGCGCGAGGAGTACGAGGAGTACGCCGACAAGCGCTCGGCCCTGGAGGGCCGCGCCCAGATGCAGCGCACCTGGATGGACAAGGGCGTCAAGAACGCGCGGCGCAAGGCCACGGACAACGACAAGATCGGCCGCAAGTTCCGCAGCGAGGCGAGCGAGAAGCAGGCCGCGAAGGCCCGGCAGACGCAGAAGATGATCGAGCGCCTCGACGTCGTCGACGAGCCCCGCAAGGAGTGGGAGCTGCGCATGGAGATCGCGGCGGCGCCCCGCTCGGGCGCGGTCGTGGCCTCACTGCGGGACGCCGAACTGCGGCGCGGTGACTTCTCCTTGGGCCCGGTGACGCTCCAGATCGACTGGGCGGACCGTGTCGCGATCACCGGCGCGAACGGCTCCGGAAAGTCCACCCTGCTCGCGGCCCTGCTCGGCCGCATCCCGCTGGACTCCGGCCACGCGACGCTGGGTTCGGGCGTGGTCGTCGGCGAAGTGGACCAGGCCCGCGCCCTGTTCCACGGCCCGGAGACGCTGCTGGAGGCCTTCGGCGCCGCCGTCCCCGCCATGGAGCCGGCCGAGGTCCGCACGCTGCTCGCCAAGTTCGCGCTGAGGGCGGACCACGTGCTGCGCCCGGCGGCGACCCTCTCGCCGGGCGAACGCACCCGCGCGGCTCTGGCCCTCCTCCAGGGCCGGGGCGTCAACCTCCTGGTCCTGGACGAGCCGACGAACCATCTCGACCTCCCGGCGATCGAGCAGCTGGAGTCGGCCCTCGCGACCTACGAGGGCACGCTCCTCCTGGTCACCCACGACCGCAGGATGCTGGACGCGGTCCACACGACGAGGCGCCTGGAGGTGGCCTCCGGCAAGGTCACGGAGGCCTGAGAGAAGGTGGCCGAGGGGCGCGGGGAACTGCGCGCCCAGCCACGGCCGGCCGCACAGTTCCCGCTCACTTCGACCTCTGTGGCCTAGGCCAGCCCCGCCTTGCGCAGCGCGTCCGCCATCGCCGAGTTCGCCGGCGGCGTCGCGGGACGGCCCTTGCCGCCTCCCTTGCCGCCACCGGAGCCGCCGGCTCCGCCCGAGCCGCCGGAACCACCACGGCCGCCCTGCCGCGACTGCTGCCGCGGCGGCTTGCGGTCGCCGCCGCGCTCGCCCCGCTCACTACGGGTTCCGCGCTCGCCACGCCCCCCGGTACCGCCGGAGGCCTTCTCGTCGTCGAGCCGCAGCGTCAGCGAGATCCGCTTGCGCGGCACGTCGACGTCGAGGACCTTCACCTTGACGATGTCGCCGGGCTTGACCACGTCCCGCGGGTCCTTGACGAACGTACGGGAGAGCGCCGAGACGTGCGCGAGCCCGTCCTGGTGCACGCCGACGTCGATGAACGCCCCGAAGGCGGCCACGTTGGTGACGACGCCCTCCAGGATCATCCCGGACTCCAGGTCGCCGATCTTCTCGACGCCCTCCTTGAAGGTGGCCGTCTTGAAGGCGGGCCGCGGGTCGCGCCCCGGCTTCTCCAGCTCCTTCAGGATGTCGGTGACGGTCGGCAGACCGAACGTGTCGTCCACGTAGTCCGCCGGCTTGAGCGAGCGCAGCGTCCCCGCGTCACCGACGAGGGAGGCGACCTCGCCGCCCGTCGACTTCGCCATCCGGCGCACCACCGGGTACGCCTCCGGGTGCACGGACGACGCGTCCAGCGGGTCGTCGCCGCCGCGGATCCGCAGGAAGCCCGCGCACTGCTCGTACGCCTTCGGGCCGAGCCGTGCGACGTCCTTGAGGCCCTTGCGGTTGGTGAACGGGCCGTTGGAGTCGCGGTGCGTCACGATGTTCTCCGCGAGGCCCGCGCCGATGCCGGACACGCGCGCGAGGAGCGGCGCGGAGGCCGTGTTCACGTCGACGCCCACACCGTTCACACAGTCCTCGACCACGGCGTCCAGCGAGCGGGACAGCTTCACTTCGCTCAGATCGTGCTGGTACTGGCCGACGCCGATCGACTTCGGGTCGATCTTCACCAGTTCGGCGAGCGGGTCCTGGAGGCGGCGCGCGATGGAGACGGCGCCGCGCAGCGACACGTCCATGTCGGGCAGCTCCTGCGAGGCGAAGGCCGACGCCGAGTACACCGAGGCGCCCGCCTCGCTCACCATCACCTTGGTGAGCTTCAACTCCGGGTGCTTGGCGATGAGTTCACCGGCGAGCTTGTCGGTCTCGCGGGACGCCGTGCCGTTGCCGATCGCGATCAGGTCGACCGCGTGCTCCTTGGCGAGCTTCGCGAGCTTGGCGATCGCCTCGTCCCAGCGGTTGGCCGGGACGTGCGGGTGGATGACGTCGGTGGCGACGACCTTGCCCGTGTCGTCGACGACCGCGACCTTCACGCCCGTACGGAAACCGGGGTCGAGCCCCAGCGTCGCGCGCGTGCCCGCGGGGGCGGCGAGCAGCAGGTCGCGCAGGTTCGCCGCGAACACCTTGACCGCCTCGTCCTCGGCGGCCGTGCGCAGCCGGGTGCGCAGGTCGAGGCCGAGGTGCACGAGGATGCGCGTGCGCCAGGCCCAACGGACCGTGTCCTGGAGCCACTTGTCGCCCGGGCGGCCCTGGTTGGTGATCCTGAAGCGGCCGGCGATGATCGGCTCGTACGAGGACGAGGGCGAGGCCGCCGCGGTCGGGGCGTCGGCGTCCGCGGCCGGCTCCTCCGGCTCCAGGACGAGTTCGAGCACGTCCTCCTTCTCGCCGCGCAGCATCGCCAGGACGCGGTGCGAGGGCAGGTCGGTGAAGGGCTCCGCGAAGTCGAAGTAGTCGGCGAACTTGGCGCCCGCCTCCTCCTTGCCGGGCTTGACCTTCGCCGCGAGCCGGCCGCGCCCCCACATGCGCTCGCGCAGCTCGCCGATCAGGTCGGCGTCCTCCGAGAAGCGCTCGGTAAGGATCGCGCGGGCCCCGTCGAGCGCGGCCTGGGCGTCGGCGACGCCCTTGTCGGCGTCCACGAACGCGGCCGCGGCGGCCTGCGGGTCCACCGACGGGTCGCCGAGCAGCCCCTCCGCCAGCGGCTCGAGCCCCGCCTCGCGCGCGATCTGCGCCTTCGTGCGGCGCTTGGGCTTGAAGGGCAGGTAGATGTCCTCCAGGCGCGCCTTGGTGTCGGCGGCGCGGATCTGCGCCTCCAACTCCTCGGTCAGCTTGCCCTGCTCGCGCACCGAGTCGAGGACGGCGGTGCGCCGCTCCTCCAGCTCGCGCAGATACCGCAGCCGCTCTTCCAGGGTGCGCAGCTGGGCATCGTCGAGGGACTCCGTCGCCTCCTTGCGGTAGCGGGCGATGAAGGGCACCGTCGAGCCGCCGTCAAGCAGCTCGACAGCGGCCTTCACCTGCCGCTCCCGTACGCCGAGTTCCTCGGCGATCCTGCTCTCGATGGATCCGGACCCGGATCCAGCAGTGGTGCCAACTGTGGGTGTCGCCACGATTCCCGTACCGCCTATGTCGACTGAGGTTGCGCCGCAATTGTGGCAGGTGGCACCGACACTCGGGGATCAGGGAGGTCAGACGCGGTGCGCGCGGCCGGACCTGGAGGCGCCGCCGAACAGCCGGGCGAGGGCACGGAACGGCAAGGTCACGACGGTGGCGATGGCACCGGCGATCTGGCGGAGAATGTCGGCAATTGCGCTGAACATACGGCTTTCTCCTCTCGTGTGTCCCGGCCGCGAACGGGCGGCCGGAACGCACGAGTACCTCGCTTCGTGCTGCTCAGACCTCAGGCGGCCTTGCCGATCAGGTCGGCGGGGAACGCGCCGTTGCCGAGGGCCGCGCCGATGAACTTCGTCGCGAGTTCGGTCAGGCGGGCGACGCCCGCCTCGCCGAGGTGCTCGTAGGGGGCGCGGTCGAGCGCGTCGGTGCGGTGCTCGATCTCGGCGCGCAGCGTCACGCCCTGCTCGGTGAGCGTCAACTCCTCGTCGGCGGTGAGCAGTCCACGCGCGCGAAGCCGCTCGGCGGCCGCGTCGTAGTCGGCCCTGTCCCAGCCGCGCGTGGCGAGCAGCCACTTGGGGGCCATGCCCTTGCCGGTCGCGACGTGGCTCACGAGGGCCTCGACCGGGTCGAGTTCGGCGCCGATCAGCACCGCGATGTGCCCGTCGCCGCGGTGCTCGCGCAGCAGCGTCGTGGCGTGCCAGTACGCCATGTGCGGCGCCTCGGGGACGTCGAGGTCGGCGTGGGCGGCGTACAGGGGGCGGGCGTGGCGCGTGCAGGCCTCGGCGGCGCGCAGGGCGAGTTCGGCGGCCTCGGCCATCTCCGGGGAGGTGAGTGCCTCCTCGCCGAGCAGGCGGCGCAGCGTCGCGTCGACGGCACGCGCGCGTGCGGCGAGCACGGCCTGAGGGGACGCGGTCTCCCACACGGCCGGCACGTGCCGGGCCACCAGCTCGTGGTTGAAGTTGTAGAACGTGGCGGTCACGGTCCCGGCGCCGACGGCCCCCATGGGCGCGGAGCGGGCGGCGAAGTAGGCGGCGCTGGAGTCGGTCACGCCGATGGCGGCCAGTTCCTTGCCCAGGTCGGGCGAGAAGTAGTGCGTCGAGTGGAACGGGTTGAGCACGTTGTGACAGTGGCGGGCGGCGCGCAGGCGGGGGTCCGAAGTCATGCGCCCACGTTACCGACCAGTCGGTACGGGCGACAGTGCCGGGCACCCGGCCATGGCAGGAAGGGTGGGGAACTCGTCATTGCGGCCATCGGGTGCGCGCCGAAGAATGGACCGCATGCCGCCCCGCAGCGTCCCGACCGTCCTGGTCCTCCTCTTCGACGACGTGCAGAGCCTCGACGTCACGGGCCCCGTCGAGGTCTTCTCGGGCGCGGGCGACGTCTACCGGGTGCGCACCGTCTCTCCCGACGGCGCCCCGGTGCGCACGTCGAGCGGACTGACTCTGACGCCGGACCACGCCCTCGCCGACGCACCGGCCGCGGACACGCTCCTGGTCCCCGGCGGCGAGGGCACCCGCGACCCGGACCCGCGCCTGACCGACTGGCTGCGCGAGCGCGCCCCGCACGCCCGCCGCACCGTCTCGGTGTGCACCGGCGCGTTCCTGCTGGCCCGCGCGGGGCTCCTGGACGGCCGCCGGGCCACGACGCACTGGGCGTTCTGCGACACCCTCGCCCGCCAGTACCCCGACGTCCGCGTGGACGCCGACCCCGTCTTCGTACGCGACGGCGGCGTGGCGACGTCGGCGGGGGTGACCGCGGGCATCGACCTCGCGCTCGCCCTCGTCGAGGAGGACCACGGCAGAGAGGTCGCGCTGCGGATCGCCCGGGCCCTGGTCGTGTTCCTGCGGCGTCCGGGGAACCAGGCGCAGTTCTCCACGCAGCTCGCCGCGCAGACGGCCCGCAGGGAACCGCTCGGCGAGGTGCAGCGGTGGATCGCCGAGCACCCCGGAGCGGACCTGCACGTCGAGGCGCTCGCGGCCCGCGCCCGGCTCTCCCCGCGCCACTTCGCCCGCGCCTTCCGTACGGAGACCGGCATGACGCCCGGCCGGTACGTCGAGCGCGTCCGCGTCGAGCACGCCCGCCGTCTCCTGGAGGACACCACGGCAGGCGTCGAGGAGATCTCCCGCTCCAGCGGCTACGGCACCCCGGAGGCGATGCGCCGCGCCTTCCTCAAGACCCTCGGCACCGCACCGGCCGAGTACCGCCGCCGGTTCCACGCACCCCTGGGCTGACCACCGCCCGGCCGGTACATCGGACCTGTCCGCCGCATCGGACCCGCCCGCCCCGTCAGAAAGGCATGACATGCAGATCGCCATAGCCCTCTACGAGCGCTTCACCGCCCTCGACGCCATCGGCCCGTACCAGACGCTCGGCGGCATCCCGGACGCCGACGTCGTCTTCGTGGCCGAGCGGACAGGGCCGGTGCGCGACGACTCGGGACGGCTCGCGCTCGTCGCCGACAAGACCTTCGCCGAGGTGCGCTCCCCGGACGTGGTCGTCGTGCCGGGCGGCCCCGAGCAGAGCGATCAGACGGGCAACGGGCCGCTCCTGGAGTGGCTGCGCGCCGTCGACGCCACCACCACCTGGACGACGTCCGTGTGCACGGGCTCCCTCGCGCTCGCCGCCGCGGGCCTGCTCAAGGGGCGCGAGGCCACCTCGCACTGGCTCGCCCTGGAGGAACTGGACCGGCTGGGCTCCACGTCGACCGGGCGGCGCGTGGTCTTCGACGGCAAGTACGTCACCGCGGCCGGCGTCTCGTCCGGCATCGACATGGGCCTCGCCCTCGCGGGCCGCATCGCGGGGGACGAGACGGCCCAGGCCATCCAGCTGATGACCGAGTACGACCCGCAGCCGCCCTACGACGCCGGATCCCCGGACAAGGCCCCGGCACACCTCGTGGCGATGTTCCGCCAGGCCGGCTGAGCCCTACAGGCCGGCTGAGCCCTACGACAGGGCCTGGGCCCCCACGGACCATTCGAAGCGCGGAGCGCGTCGCTCCAGGAACGCGGCGACGCCCTCCGCGCTCTCGCCGCCCGCGCCCGCCTGCTCGGCCCAGTGCGCGTCCCGGTCCGTGCGGCCGGTCACGAACTCCTTCGCCGCGGCCTGCGTCAGCTGCGAGCGGGCGGCGAGGGTGCGGGTGAACCCGGCGACCCGCTCGCCCAGTTCGGCCTCGGGCAGGACCTCGTCCACGAACCCGGTGCGCAGCGCCCGCTCGGTGCCGATCAACTCGCCCGAGAACAGCAGGTACTTGGCGGTCGCCGGGCCCACGAGCGCGGCGAGGCGGCGCGTGGAGGAGGCCGGGTAGACGATCCCGAGCTTGGCCGGGGTCACCCCGAACAGCGCGCCGTCGGCGGCGAAGCGCAGATCGCAGGCCGCGGCCAACTGGCTGCCGCCGCCCACGCAGTACCCGCGCACCACGGCGAGCGTCGGCTTGGGGAACGTGGCCAGCGCGTCCTCCGCCGCGACGGCGAGCCCCTGCGCGGCCCCCTCGCCCAGTGTCGATATGTCGGCCCCCGCGCAGAAGGTGTCCCCGGCCCCGGTGAGCACGAGCACCCGCACCTCGGGATCGGCCGCGAGCCGTTCGAGGAGCGGCGGCAGGGACGCCCACATGGCGTCGGTCATGGCGTTGCGCTTGGCCGGGTGGTCGATCACGACGGTGGCGACGCCCTCGGCGACGGCGTGCGTGAGCTGCGGCGGGGACACGGAAGACATGAGGCGGATGCTAGCCGGGCGCTCGCGCGGCCGATGGCGCGGTCGGCGTGTCGTGCAGCTCGTAGAACAAGCTTAAGAAGGCTTAAGTCGGGCACAACGGGGTCGGGAGCGATCAACTCTCTGGCCGTCTCGGCCACCAATGGTCAAATCGCGTCGATACCCGCTGACTTCTGGTCAGTCCCGCGGCCCGGAGCAGGTGATTCCCAACACTCGAAGCGTGGTGACAATCGAGCGCAAGGGCGGCGACCTGAAAATGAGCGACCACGGGTGGGGGTCCCGCCCACGTCCTCAGGACGATGGGGGCGCGCCGCCCCCTGATCGTCCCGCGGACGGGCCGCTCCCGTACGAGGGAGTGTGGCGGTTCACGGCGCAGGCGGTCGACGCCTCCGTGCCGCAGGCCCGGCGCGCGGTGCGCGAGCTGCTCACCCGGCAGGGCGTGCCCGCTCCGGACGATCTGGTGCACGGGCTGCTCGTGATCGTCTCCGAACTCGTCACGAACGCGGTGAAGCACGCCGCCGTCGTCTCGCCGATGCTCGCCGTGGAGGTCGCCGTCGGGCCGGAGTGGGTGCGGGTGTCCGTGGAGGACGAACACCCCTACAAGCCCACCGCCCTTGAGGCCACCAGCGGTCAGACCGGCGGCCGCGGCCTGCTGCTGGTGCGCGAGATCACCGCGGAGGCGGGCGGCGTCTGCGACGTCGCCAGCACCGCGAGCGGGGGCAAGGTGATCTGGGCCGCCCTGCCCCTCAAGCCCGAGACGGCTACCAGCCCGCCGACTGGCCTGTCAGCTCCCTGACCGCGGGCCGCGCCGCGTCGAGGACCGTCATGAACCACGCGGAGAACGGGTCCTTGGCGTGCCGCTCGGCCAGCTCGTCGGCCGTCACGAACGCCGTCGCCCCGACCTCCTCCGGGTCGGGGTCCAAGGTCGCCTGCACGAGGCCCACGAAGAGGTGGTTGAACTCCTGCTCCACCAGGCCCGACTCCGGGTCCGGGTGGTTGTATCGCACCGTGCCCGCCTCGGCCATCAGGGACGGCGAGACGCCGAGCTCCTCGAAGGTGCGGCGCGCGGCCGCCGCGAACGGGGCCTCGCCCGGGTACGGGTGGCCGCAGCAGGTGTTCGACCAGACGCCGGGGGAGTGGTACTTGCCGAGGGCCCGCTGCTGAAGCAGCAGCCGGCCCTGTTCGTCGAAGAGGAACACCGAGAACGCTCTGTGCAGCTGCCCGGGCGGCTGGTGCGCCGCGAGCTTCTCCGCCGTGCCGATCGTCCTGCCGTCCTCGTCGACGAGTTCCAGCAAGATCGCTTCTCCGGTGCCGTTCGACGAGCTGTTCGTCGTGGGGGCAGGTGTGATCGGCATACCCATCCTTCGTATCGGTCCTCGAACCAAGTCTGCCGTACGGGACGGACAGCCCCCGTGCTGTCGGTGTCCCGCAAGTCCCGCCCGGCCGCGAGGCCGGGCGGGACAACCGTAGGCGCCTGGTCAGACGCCGAATGCGGCCGGGTAGGTGATCGTGCCCCGCGGGAGCTGCCCGGAATCGTCGTGTTCATCCAGAACGAGCGCCATCATCGCCTCGTCCGGAACGTCGAAACCGGGCCGGATGCCGTACCCGGAGGCGGGCGTGAAGCCGAACCTCGGGTAGTACTCCGGATGCCCGAGCACGAGCACGAGCCGCTCACCACGCGCGCGTGCCGCCTCCAGCACCGCGCGTACGACGGCCGAACCGGCCCCCGTGTTCTGGTACCGCGGCAGCACCGCACAGGGCGCGAGCGCCGCGGCCGGCGCGCCGTCCACCGTGCAGCGGGTGATGAGCGCGTGGGCGGCGACGGTCCCGTCCGGTGCCTCGGCCACGTAGGAGAGGCCGTCGAGCCAGGCGTCGGTGTCGGCGCGCAGGGCGTCGACGAGGTCGGCCTCGGCCTCGGTGGGGAACGCGGCGGCGTTGACGGCGTGCACGGCGGCCCGGTCGGCCCCGGTTTCGGGGCGCGGACGCCACGCGTGGGTCAGGGTGTGGGTCAACTCAAGAACCTTTGAGTGAGGGGGCGTCGCTCAGTGGCGGACGGCCCGAGGAGAAGTGGGGACAGACGTGTCGCTGCGCACGGCAGCGCTCACCGCGACGACAGTCATCAACCCACCTCCTCAAAGATCGATGGCCAAGATATCACTCAGCGGAATCATCGGTCGGCGGAACCGTCAGTGGCACAGCCGCGCCTCGTGCTCGGCGTGTCCCGTCGGCTCCAGTTGGAACGTGCAGTGCTCCACGTCGAAGTGGTCGCCGAGGCAGCCCTGAAGTTCGTGCAGCATCTTCTCGTGGCCGATCGAGCCGAGCATCTCCGTGCTGACGACCACATGCGCCGAGAGCACCGGCATCCCCGAAGTGATCGTCCAGGCGTGCAGATCGTGCACGTCCTCGACGCCGGGCAGCGCCAGTATGTGCGCCCTGACCTCCGCCATGTCGACGCCCTTGGGGGCCGATTCGAGCAGCACGTTCAGCGTCTCGCGCAGCAGCTTCACCGTGCGCGGCACGATCATGAGGCCGATCACGAGAGAGGCGATCGGGTCGGCGGGCTGCCAGCCCGTGGTCAGGATGATCACGGCGGAGATCAGCACCGCGAGGGAGCCGAGCGCGTCGGCGGCCACCTCGAGGAAGGCGCCGCGCACGTTCAGGCTCTCCTGCTGCCCCTTCACCAGGAGCGACAGCGAGATCATGTTCGCGACCAGGCCGATCAGGCCGAACACGATCGTCTGCCCGCCCGCCGTCTCGGCCGGCTCGATGAACCGCTCGATCGCCTCGTACAGCACGTAGCCGCCGACACCGAGCAGCAGCAGGCAGTTGGCGAGCGCGGCGAGGATCTCGGCGCGGGCGTAGCCGAAGGTGCGCTGGTCGCTCGCGGGCCGGTTGGCGAAGTGGATCGCGATCAGGGCCATCGCGAGGCCCAGCGCGTCCGTCGCCATGTGGGCGGCGTCGGCGATCAGGGCGAGCGAGTCGGCGACGATGCCGCCGATGATCTCCACCACCATCACGGTCAGCGTGATCGTCAGCGCGATCCGCAGCCGCCCGCGGTGCGCGGCGGCGGCCGTCCCGGTCGTCGGCCCGTGGCTGTGCCCGTGGTCGTGATCGTGACCGAGGCCCATCGAAACCCCCTCTGTATCGATGTGTCGACGTATCGGCGCGAGACGTCGAACGCGTTGCCCTGGTCGGGGGCGACGATCACAGTGAACTACGGGTAGGGGGTATCCGCAAACATGGCGGTGAACACCGTTGTCATGTGCCCTGACCTGCGCAAACGTTATTGCGTGTGTACGCAGGTCAGGGGGTCGCGGAGATCACTTGCCGGTGGCCTCGGGGTGCCGGAGGCACCAGCCGGCCCAGGCCGACTCGACCATCTCGCGCACGCCGCGCCGCGCGCTCCAGCCGAGCTCCTTCTCGGCGAGCGCGGAGGAGCCGACCGCGCGCGGGGCGTCGCCCGGGCGGCGCGGTTCGACGAGCGCGGGGGTGCGGTTGCCCGACACCTCCGCGATCACGTCGATCAGCTCGCGCACGGAGGCGCCCTGCCCGGTGCCGATGTTGAGCGTCAGGTCGCCGCCCGCGTCGGGCCGGGACAGCCGGCGGGCCGCCGCCAGGTGCGCGTCGGCGAGGTCGGCGACGTGAATGTAGTCACGTACGCAGGTGCCGTCCGGGGTCGGGTAGTCGTCGCCGAAGATCCGCGGGGCCTCGCCGCGCGTGAGGCGGTCGAAGACCATCGGGATCACGTTGTAGACGCCGATGTCCGCGAGCTCGGGAGCCGCGGCGCCCGCCACGTTGAAGTAGCGCAGGCAGACCGTCGCCATGCCGTGCGCGTGCCCGGCCGCACGCACCAGCCACTCGCCCGCGAGCTTCGTCTCGCCGTACGGGTTCACGGGCGCGGTGTCCGTGGACTCGGTGATGAGGTCCACATCCGGGTTGCCGTAGACGGCCGCCGAGGAGGAGAACACGAAGCGGCGCACCCCGGCCGCGGCGACGGTCTCCAGGAGCGCGGCGAGCCCGCCCACGTTGTCCCGGTAGTACAGCTCCGGCTTCTCCACCGACTCGCCGACCTGCTTGTGCGCGGCGAGGTGGACGACGCCCGTCACCTCGTGCTCCGCGCACACCCGGGCCACGAGTTCGGTGTCCAGCGCCGAGCCGCGCACCAGCGGAATCGCCTCGGGCAGCCGGGAGGGCACCCCCGAGGTCACGTTGTCGAGGACGACGACCCGCTCGCCCGCTTCCGTCATAGCCCGCGCCACATGGGCCCCGATGTATCCGGCTCCGCCGGTGATCAGCCACGTCATGGCGCACCACCCTATGACCGAACCCGCCTCCTGCCGGTTGCCGCCTGTGGCTACCCCCGGTTACGGATGCGGGCCGCCCCTGGTTTGTGGCCCGAGTACTTGATCGTCAATGATGAGCGCGCGGTCGGCCCCGCGCGGACCGCATGAGACAGGGGCCAATCGGTCGGTAAACGGGCAGCGAACGCCCGGTTGCGCCATCCGATAGCCTCTGCCGACATGCCGCCCGGCCGCCCATCCGCGCCGGGTGCTCCACCATGCATGAGCCCGGCGCCCACGTGCGTCGGCACCCAAGGAGTGAGTTCGTCTGTCGACCGCCATCGTCACCGGTCAGCCGGTTCCCGGATCGTCCCTGGAGGGGGATCTGCGGGCGCTCGGCTTCGACGTGCGGTTCGCCCAGGACCCCGCGGACGCCGAAGCGGCGCTCGCGGCCGTCCCCGGCGAGCAGCGGGTCGCGGTCGTCGACGCGGGCTTCGTGGGCCATGTCCACGCCCTGCGCCTCGGCCTGACCGACCCGCGCTTTCCCGCGTCGGCGATCCCCGGTGCGCTCACCGCGCAGCCCGCCGCCCGCCAGGCGCTGACCCGTGCCGTCGCGCGGACCGGCGTCGACCCGGACGTCGTGGCCAAGAGCCTGGAGGCGGACGGCACCGATGTGCACCGCCCCGAGCTCGGTGAGCTCGTCGCCGCGGTGCCCGCCGACCCGCAGGCCCGCAACGAGGCCCGGCAGGCCCTCGCCTCCGTCGACGACGAGGCGATCCGGCTGCGCACCGCGGTCAAGGCGCGCGACGGCTTCTTCACCACCTACTGCATCAGCCCGTACTCCCGCTACATCGCGCGCTGGTGCGCACGCCGGGGGCTGACCCCCAACCAGGTCACCACCGCGTCCCTGCTCGTCGCGCTGATCGCGGCGGGCTGCGCGGCGACCGGCACGCGCGTCGGCTTCGTCGCGGCGGGCGTGCTGCTGCTCGCCTCCTTCGTCCTCGACTGCACCGACGGGCAGCTCGCCCGCTACTCGCTCCAGTACTCGACGATGGGCGCCTGGCTGGACGCGACGTTCGACCGGGCCAAGGAGTACGCCTACTACGCGGGCCTCGCGCTCGGCGCGGCCAACGCGAGCGGCGACGACGTATGGGCCCTCGCGCTCGGCGCGATGGTGCTCCAGACCGGCCGGCACGTGATCGACTTCTCGTTCAACGAGGCGAACCACGATGCCGAGGCGCTGGGTGAATTGGCGGGGGCCAGCCCCACCGCGGCCCTGTCGGGCAAGCTCGACTCCGTCGGCTGGACCGTCTGGGCGCGCCGCATGATCGTGCTGCCGATCGGTGAACGCTGGGCGCTGATCGCCCTGTTCACCGCGCTGACCACGCCGCGCATCACCTTCTGCATGCTGCTCATCGGCTGCGCGCTCGCCGCCTGCTACACGACCGCGGGCCGCGTCCTGCGCTCGCTGACCCGCAGGGCCCGGCGCACCGACCGCGCCGCACAGGCGCTGCGCGACCTCGCCGACTCGGGACCGATCGCCGAGCTGATCGGCAAGGCCGTCAAGGGGAAGGCGGCCCCGGTGGTCGCCGCCCTCGGAGCCGTCGCGGTCGTCGCCGTGAGCGGGCTCACGGACTTCGGCAGCGCCTGGCCGATCGTGGCCGCTGCCGTGTACTGCGTCACGTCCGGCCTCGCGGTCTCGCGCCCCCTCAAGGGCGCCCTCGACTGGCTCGTACCCCCGATCTTCCGGGCCGGGGAGTACCTCACCGTCCTGGTCCTCGCCGCCCGCGCGGACGTCCAGGGTGCCCTGCCCGCGGCTTTCGGCCTCGTCGCGGCGGTCGCCTACCATCACTACGACACGGTGTACCGCATTCGCGGCAACGCCGGGGCGCCCCCGCACTGGCTGGTGCGGACGATCGGCGGGCACGAAGGCCGGACCCTGGTGGTCACGGTCCTGGCCGCGCTGCTCACCCCCACAGATTTCGCCACTGCACTCACGGTGTTCGCCGTGGCCGTGGCACTCGTGGTGCTCGTCGAGAGCATCCGCTTCTGGGTCCTCTCCGCTCGTCGCGGAGAGCCCGCCGTACACGATGAAGGAGAACCCGCATGATCGGCCTCGTCCTGGCCGCCGGCGCCGGCAGCCGGCTCCGTCCCTACACCGAGACGCTTCCCAAGGCGCTCGTGCCCGTCGTGGGCGAGGGGACCGAGAACGAGCTCTCCGTACTCGACCTCACGCTGAAGAACTTCGCGGAGATCGGTCTCACCGAGGTCGGCATCATCGTCGGCTACCGCAAGGAGGTCGTCTACGAGCGCCAGGCCGCGCTCGAGGCGAAGTACGGGCTGAAGCTCACGCTCATCGAGAACGACGTGGCCGAGAAGTGGAACAACGCCTACTCGCTGTGGTGCGGCCGTGACGCCATGAAGCACACCGTGATCCTCGCCAACGGCGACACCGTGCACCCGGTCTCCGTCGAGAAGACGCTGCTGGCCGCCCGCGGCGACGGCAAGAAGATCATCCTCGCGCTCGACACGGTCAAGGACCTGGGCGAAGAGGAGATGAAGGTCGTCGTCGACCCCGACAAGGGTGTCCAGAAGATCACGAAGCTGATGGACCCCTCCGAGGCCACCGGCGAGTACATCGGCGTCACCCTCATCGAGGGCGAGGCCGCCGACCAGCTGGCCGACGCCCTGAAGGCCACCTACGAGCGTGACCCGCAGCTGTACTACGAGGACGGCTACCAGGAGCTCGTGAACCGCGGCTTCCAGGTCGACGTGGCCCCGATCGGCGACGTCACGTGGGTCGAGATCGACAACCACGACGACCTCGCCAAGGCAAGGGAGATCGCGTGCCAGTACTGACGAGGCTCATCCCCTCGCCGGTCGTCGTCGACATCCGGCCGGGGGCGCTCGACGACCTGGCCAAGGTTCTCGCCGACCAGAGGATCTCGTCGTCCACGGGGCGCCTGGCCATCGCGATCAGCGGTGGTTCGGGCGCCGCCCTGCGGGACCGACTGGAGCCCTCGCTGCCCCGCGCCGACTGGTTCGAGGTCGGCGGCGGCACGCTGGACGACGCGATCAAGCTCGCGGACGACGTCAAGAAGTCGAACCGCTACGACGCGCTCGTCGGCCTCGGCGGCGGCAAGATCATCGACTGCGCCAAGTTCGCCGCGTCCCGTGTGGGCGTGCCGCTGGTCGCCGTCGCGACGAACCTGTCGCACGACGGCCTGTGCTCGCCCGTCGCGACCCTCGACAACGACGCGGGCCGCGGCTCCTACGGTGTGCCGAACCCGATCGGCGTCGTGATCGACCTCGACATCATCCGCGAGGCCCCGGTCCGCTTCGTGCGCTCCGGCATCGGTGACGCCCTCTCCAACATCTCCGCGGTCGCGGACTGGGAGCTGGGCGCCCGCGAGCGCGGCGAGGACATCGACGGACTGGCCGCCGCCATGGCACGCCAGGCGGGCGAGGCGGTGCTGCGCCACCCCGGCGGCGTCGGCGACGACGACTTCCTTCAGGTGCTCGCGGAGGGCCTGGTCCTCACCGGTATCGCCATGTCGGTCTCCGGCGACTCGCGGCCCGCCTCCGGCGCCTGCCACGAGATCAACCACGCCTTCGACCTCCTCTTCCCCAAGCGCGCGGCCAGCCACGGCGAGCAGTGCGGCCTGGGCGCGGCGTTCGCGATGCACCTGCGCGGTGCCCACGACCAGTCCGCGTACATGGTCGAGGTGCTGCGCCGGCACGGCCTGCCCGTGACGCCGGAGGAGATCGGCTTCACCGTGGACGAGTTCGTGAAGGTGGTCGAGTTCGCGCCGCAGACCCGCCCGGGCCGCTTCACGATCCTCGAACACCTCGACCTCTCCACCGATCAGATCAGGGACGCTTACGCCGACTATGCAAAAGCCATCGGTAGCTGAACTCCGCCCGGTCGTTCACCCCGCCGGGGTGAAGGACCGCAGGAGCGGTGAGCACTGGATGGGCCGGCTCTACATGCGCGAGGTCTCGCTGCGTGTGGACCGCCACCTGGTGAACACCAAGGTCTCGCCCAACCAGCTGACCTACCTGATGACCGTCTGCGGTGTCCTCGCGGCCCCGGCGCTGATGGTGCCGGGCATCTGGGGCGCGGTCCTCGGTGTCGTCGCCGTGCAGCTGTACCTGCTGCTCGACTGCGTCGACGGCGAGATCGCGCGCTGGCGCAAGCAGTACTCGCTGACCGGCGTGTGGATGGACCGGGTCGGCGCGTACCTGACCGACGCCGCCGTCCTGGTCGGCTTCGGGCTGCGCGCGGCCGACCTGTTCGGAAGCGGGCGGATCGACTGGCTGTGGGCCTTCCTCGGCACGCTCGCCGCACTCGGCGCCATCCTGATCAAGGCCGAGACGGACCTCGTGGGCCTGGCCCGCGCGGCCGGCGGCAAGGAGCAGGTCAAGGAGTCCGCCTCCGAGATGCGCTCCTCCGGCATGGCCCTGGCCCGCAGGGCCGCGGCCGCGCTCCAGTTCCACCGGCTCATCCTGGGCATCGAGGCGACGCTCCTCATCCTGGTCCTCTCGGTCGTGGACCAGATCAGGGGAGACCTGTTCTTCTCGCGCCTGGGCGTGGCCGTCCTGGCGGGCATCGCGCTCCTCCAGACCCTGCTCCACCTCGTGTCCATCCTCGCTTCGAGCAGGCTCAAGTGAGCCCAATGAATACAGGCACACAGCAGCCGAAGGTCGGCGCGGTTGTCATCACCATGGGCAACCGGCCGGCCGAGCTGCGCGCGCTCCTCGACTCGGTCGCCAAGCAGGACGGCGACCCGGTCGAGGTGGTCGTGGTCGGCAACGGCTCCCCGGTCCCGGACGTCCCCGAGGGCGTGCGGACCATCGAGCTGCCCGAGAACCTCGGCATCCCCGGTGGACGCAACGTCGGCATCGAGGCCTTTGGGCCGTCCGGTTCCGACGTCGACATCCTGATGTTCCTGGACGACGACGGTCTGCTGCCGCTGACGGACACGGCCGAGAAGTGCCGCGCGGCCTTCACCGCCGACCCGAAGCTCGGCATCGTCAGCTTCCGCATCGCGGACCCGGACACCGGCGAGACGCAGCGCCGGCACGTGCCGCGCCTGCGCGCCGCCGACCCGATGCGCTCCTCGCGCGTGACCACGTTCCTCGGCGGTGCCAACGCCGTCCGTACGCGGGTCATCGCCGAGGCGGGACCGCTGCCCGCGGAGTTCTTCTACGCCCACGAGGAGACCGACCTCGCCTGGCGGGCCCTCGACGCGGGCTGGATGATCGACTACCGCGCCGACATGGTGCTGCACCACCCGACCACGGCCCCGTCCCGGCACGCGGTCTACCACCGCATGGTGGCCCGCAACCGGGTCTGGCTGGCCCGCCGCAACCTGCCCGCGCTCCTGGTGCCCGTGTACCTCGGCGTCTGGCTGCTGCTCACCCTGGCCCGCCGGCCCTCGGGCCCGGCGCTGAAGGCCTGGCTCGGCGGCTTCAAGGAAGGCTGGACAACCCCTTGCGGGCCCAGGCGTCCCATGAAGTGGCGTACCGTGTGGCGGCTGACCCGACTGGGCCGCCCCCCTGTCATCTGACAAGCTCGTGCCTGACGGCAGGCCGTGCATTTGAAGACGAAAGTTCCTCTTGTGAGTGAGACAACGCATGACGCCGGAGTCGCGGTGACCGCGACCCCGTCGCCCGATGACGGGCTCTCCCGGCGCGAACTCGCCGCCAAGTACGGCTTGACCGTCAGCGGGGCCCGCCCGGGTCTGTTCGAGTACGCCCGGCAGCTGTGGGGCCGGCGCCACTTCATCCTCGCCTTCTCGCAGGCGAAGCTGACCGCGCAGTACAGCCAGGCGAAGCTCGGCCAGCTGTGGCAGGTCGTGACGCCGCTGCTGAACGCCCTCGTCTACTACTTGATCTTCGGCCTGATCCTGGGCGCGAACCGGGGCATGTCGCACGACGTGTACATCCCGTTCCTGGTGACGGGCGTGTTCGTCTTCCACTTCACGCAGAACTCGGTGATGTCGGGCGTCCGCGCGATCTCGGGCAACCTGGGCCTCGTGCGCGCGCTGCACTTCCCGCGCGCCTCGCTGCCCATCTCCTTCGCCCTCCAGCAGCTCCAGCAGCTGCTGTTCTCGATGATCGTGCTGTTCATCGTGGCGTGCGCCTTCGGCAGCTACCCGAGCCTGTCGTGGCTGCTGATCGTCCCGGCCCTCGCGCTGCAATTCCTGTTCAACATGGGCCTGGCGCTGATCATGGCGCGGGCCGGCTCGAAGACCCCGGACCTCGCGCAGCTGATGCCGTTCGTGATGCGTACGTGGATGTACGCGTCCGGCGTCATGTTCTCCATCCCGATCATGCTCAAGGGCAAGCCCGGGTGGATCGCGGACGTGCTCCAGTGGAACCCGGCCGCGGTCTACATGGACCTGATGCGCTACGCCCTCATCGACGGCTACGGCGGCGCGAACCTGCCGCCGCACGTGTGGGCCCTGGCGCTGGGCTGGGCCGTGGTCGTCGCGGTGCTCGGCTTCGTCTACTTCTGGAAGGCAGAGGAGCGGTACGGCCGTGGCTGATCTCGACAACCCCACCGACGCGCACGTCCCGACGGTCATCGCCGACGAGCTGCACATCGTGTACCGCGTCAACGGCGCGAAGACCGGCAAGGGCAGTGCCACCTCCGCGCTGAGCCGGATCGTCAAGCGCGGCGACGAGCGCGGCGTGCGCAAGGTGCACGCCGTCAAGGGCGTCTCCTTCACCTCGTACCGCGGCGAGGCCATCGGCCTCATCGGGTCGAACGGCTCCGGCAAGTCGACCCTGCTGCGCGCCATCGCGGGCCTGCTGCCGGCCGAGAAGGGCAAGGTCTACACGAACGGCCAGCCCTCGCTGCTCGGCGTGAACGCGGCGCTGATGAACGACCTCACGGGCGAGCGCAACGTGATCCTCGGCGGTCTCGCCATGGGCATGTCCCGCGAGGAGATCAAGGCCCGCTACCAGGACATCGTCGACTTCTCCGGGATCAACGAGAAGGGCGACTTCATCACGCTGCCGATGCGGACGTACTCGTCCGGCATGGCCGCGCGTCTGCGCTTCTCGATCGCGGCCGCCAAGGACCACGACGTGCTGATGATCGACGAGGCGCTGGCCACCGGTGACCGCAAGTTCCAGAAGCGCTCCGAGGCCCGCATCCGCGAGCTGCGCAAGGAGGCCGGCACGGTCTTCCTGGTGAGTCACAACAACAAGTCGATCCGCGACACCTGCGAGCGCGTCCTGTGGCTCGAGCGCGGGGAACTGCGTATGGACGGTCCGACGGCCGAGGTACTCAAGGAGTACGAGAAGTTCACGGGCAAGTAACCGCCTGCCTCTGGACCACGTCATATGAGGCCCCACCGGCTTCCGTCCGGTGGGGCCTCTGATATGCCTGTAGACGCCAAGTAATTGGCGATCACGGTCAAGGGAAGGTCAACTTCCTTGCCCTGAAGGAATCTTGGCGTCAATCGGTGTGTTGTTGTGATGTGCAGAACACCCCGACGCGAGGGCGGGCGTTGTACAACGTAAGCTGTACCGGCCTCAATCGCGGCATGTGGGGCGATAAGGCGCGACATCCCGACCCCTGCGGGGCTGGGCCGCCGCGTTGTCGGCCGGGCGGCGTGTCCGAAATGAGATGCATTGGGTCCGCAGTGTAGAACGGGAGTTGTGACGGCAATGGCTATGGAAACTCTCCAGCTCCGCGGGGCTTTCGCCGTCCCCGGAGAAGCGGGCCGCACCCGGTGAGCGCGCGCCCCCGAGTGCGCCCCGAGAGCCCTGACGCGACAGCGAGCCCGGTGAGCGCCACCCTGGACAAGGCCGCCGAGGAGAACTTCCCCGTGGCCCCCTTCTTCCTGCCGCGCGCCTGGCGGGACGACCTGATGGCGGTGTACGGCTTCGCGCGCCTCGTCGACGACATCGGCGACGGCGACCTCGCCCCCGGCGGCGCGGACGCCCGCTTCCTCGGCGTGTCACCCGATCGGGCGCACGACCGCCTCGCGCTCCTGGACGCCTTCGAGGCCGACCTGCGGCAGGTCTTCGACGGCACGCCCGGCCACCCGCTCCTCAAGGCGCTCCAGCCCACCGTCCGGCGCCGCTCGCTCACCCCCGAGCCCTTCCTCGGCCTCATCGCCGCGAACCGGCAGGACCAGCTGGTCACGCGCTACGAGACCTACGACGACCTGCTGGCCTACTGCGAGCTGTCCGCCAACCCCGTCGGCCGCCTCGTCCTCGCGATCACCGGCACCGCGACCCCCGAGCGCATCCGCCTCTCGGACGCGGTCTGCACCGGGCTCCAGATCGTCGAGCACCTCCAGGACGTGGCCGAGGACCTGGAGCGCGACCGGATCTACCTGCCGGCCGAAGACCTGAAGAAGTTCCACGTCGACGAGGCGGACCTCGCCGTACCGAGCGCGGGCGCATCGCTGCGCGCGCTGGTCGCGTACGAGGCCGAACGCGCCCGCACGCTGCTGAATGAAGGCACCCCCCTGGTGGGTAGCGTCCACGGCAGGCTGAAGCTGCTGCTGGCAGGGTTCGTCGCAGGGGGGAAGGCGGCGGTCCACGCGATCTCCGCCGTTTCGTACGACGTGCTTCCGGGACCACCCAAACCCACCAAGGCGCGATTGCTGCGCGAGGTGGGAGCGACTCTGCGAGGAGAGGGGTGAGCAAGACCGTGGAGTCTGACCAGACCGTGTCGGCGCCGGTGCTCGCCGCATACAGCTACTGCGAGACCGTCACCGGGCAGCAGGCCCGCAACTTCGCCTACGGGATCCGGCTGCTGCCGACCGCGAAGCGGCGCGCCATGTCGGCCCTGTACGCGTTCTCGCGCCGCGTCGACGACATCGGCGACGGGGGCCTCGAGCCCGACATCAAGGCGCACCGGCTCGACGAGACCAGGGCGCTGCTCGGCCGTGTGCGCGACGGAAAGGTCGAGGAGGACGACACCGACCCGGTGGCCGTCGCCCTCGCCCATACAGCGGACCGCTTCCCGGTCCCGCTGGACGCGCTCGACGAGCTGATCGACGGTGTCCTGATGGACCTGCGCGGCGAGACCTACGAGACCTGGGACGACCTGAAGGTCTACTGCCGGTGCGTCGCGGGTGCCATTGGCCGGGTCTCGCTCGGCGTGTTCGGCACCGAGCCGGGGGCGCGCGGCGTCGAGCGGGCGCCGGAGCTGGCCGACACGCTCGGCCTCGCGCTGCAACTCACCAACATCCTGCGCGACGTGCGCGAGGACGCCGGGGACGGGCGCACCTACCTGCCCGCCGACGACCTCGCGAAGTTCGGCTGCTCCGCCGGGTTCCACGGTTCCGTGCCGCCGGCCGGATCGGACTTCGCCGGTCTCGTGCATTTCGAGGTGCGCCGCGCCCGCGCCCTGTTCGCCGAGGGCTACCGCCTGCTTCCCATGCTCGACCGGCGCTCCGGCGCGTGCGTCGCCGCCATGGCCGGAATCTACCGCCGCCTCCTCGACCGCATCGAGCGCGACCCCGAGGCCGTGCTGCGCGGCCGGGTCTCGCTGCCCGGGCACGAGAAGGCGTACGTCGCGGTCCGCGGCCTGTCGGGCCTCGACACCCGCACCGTCGTGCGCGGCGCCCCCCGCACCGCCAGGAGGCGCGTCTGATGGACACCGCGGGCCAGGGTGACATGGCGAGAACCAAGCGGCGGGCAACCCTCCGCCGCGGCGCCGCGTCCCTGCATGCAACGGTCGGTCGCATGTTCGCCACACCCGTCGAACCCGGCCCCACGCGGGCCGTACGCACCGCCGAAGGCACCACCCAGGGGGAGGGCGCATGAGCGAGGGGACCACGCCGGACGAGGCGTCCGAGGCATCCGAGGCGGACCCCGCCGCGGACCGCGCGCGGCCCACCGCGGTGGTCGTCGGCGGTGGGCTCGCGGGGATCACCTCCGCGCTCGCGCTCGCCGACGGCGGCATGGACGTCACCCTCCTCGAAGGGCGGCCCCGGCTCGGCGGCCTCGCGTTCTCCTTCAAGCGCGGCGATCTCACCGTCGACAACGGCCAGCACGTGTACCTGCGCTGCTGCACCGCCTACCGCTGGTTCCTCGACCGCGTCGACGCGGCCGCGCTCGCGCCCTTGCAGGAACGACTCGACGTGCCCGTGCTCGACGCCGAGCGCAACCGCCTCGGCCGGCTGCGGCGCACCGCGCTGCCCGTGCCGCTGCACCTCGCCAAGAGCCTCGCCACGTACCCGCACCTGTCGCTCGCCGAGCGCGCCGCGGTCGGCCGCGCCGCGCTCGCCCTCAAGTCCCTGGACCCCGCGGACCCGGCGCTCGACACCAAGGACTTCGGCTCCTGGCTGGCCGAACACGGTCAGTCGCAGCGGGCCGTCGAGGCGCTGTGGGACCTCGTCGGTGTGGCGACCCTGAACGCGGTGGCGGGCGAGTCCTCGCTGGGGCTCGCCGCCATGGTGTTCAAGACCGGGCTGCTGTCCGAGCCCGGCGCCGCCGACATCGGGTGGGCCAAGGTGCCCCTCGGTGAACTCCACGACACTCTCGCCCGCAAGGCGCTCGACTCCGCGGGCGTACGCACCGAACTCCGTACACGCGTCACCTCCATCTCCCGTACGGACAACGGGCGTTGGGCCGTCGAGGTTCCCGAAAGCCCGGACGGCCGCGGCGAGGTGCTGACCGCCGACAGCGTCGTGCTCGCCGTGCCGCAGCGCGAGGCGCACGACCTGCTGCCCGCGGGCGCCCTCGACGACGCGGGCCGGCTGCTCGACATCGGCACCGCGCCGATCCTCAACCTGCACGTCGTCTACGGCCGCAAGGTCCTCAAGCAGCCCTTCTTCACCGCGCTCGGCTCGCCCGTGCAGTGGGTCTTCGACCGCACCGACGCCTCGGGCCTGGCGCGTACGCTGCCCGGCGCCCAGTACCTGGCCGTCTCGCAGTCGGCCGCCCAGGACGAGATCGACGAGCCGGTCGCCGCCCTGCGAGAGCGCTACCTGCCCGAGCTGGAGCGGCTGCTGCCCGCCGCGCGGGGCGCCACCGTCCACGACTTCTTCGTCACCCGCGAGCGGACGGCGACCTTTGCGCCGACCCCCGGCGTCGGCGCCCTGCGGCCCTCGGCCCGCACCAATGCCCCCGGCCTGTACCTGGCCGGCGCGTGGACCGCCACCGGGTGGCCCGCGACCATGGAAGGCGCTGTCCGCAGCGGCACAAGTGCCGCCGACGCGGCGCTCGCCGCGCTCGGTCGCCCCCGCGGCCATCTGTACCGGGAGGCGGCGTGACAAGCGACCTTCCCACGGTGGACGTGACCAGCGACCCGCGCCAGGTCGACAAGCCGACAACGCTGTATCCGGTTACACAAGGAGAGACTGTGCCACCTGTGCCCTCGGCCCCAGAGGCTGCCGACGCGGTGGACGTGACCGCGCTTTTGGAGCGCGGCCGAACCCTGGCCACCCCCGTGCTCAAGGCGGCGGTGGACCGCCTGGCACCCCCGATGGACACCGTCGCCGCGTACCACTTCGGCTGGATCGACGCCGCCGGCAACCCGGCCGACGGCGACGGCGGCAAGGCCGTGCGCCCCGCCCTGGCAGTGCTGTCCGCGCAGGCGGCGGGCGCCGCCCCGGAGGTCGGCGTGCCGGGCGCCGTCGCGGTCGAGCTCGTGCACAACTTCTCGCTGCTGCACGACGACCTGATGGACGGCGACGAGCAGCGCCGCCACCGCGACACGGTGTGGAAGGTGCACGGCCCCGCCCAGGCGATCCTCGTCGGCGACGCCCTCTTCGCGCTCGCCAACGAGATCATCCTGGAGCTGGAGACCGTCGACGCCGGCCGCGCCACGCGCCGGCTCACCACCGCCAGCCGCGCCCTCATCGACGGGCAGGCGCAGGACATCGGCTTCGAGCACCGCGAGCGCGTCAGCGTCGTGGAGTGCCTGGAGATGGAGGGCAACAAGACGGGCGCCCTGCTCGCCTGCGCCTCCTCCATCGGCGCGGTCCTCGGCGGCGCCGACGACGCGACCGCCGACGCCCTGGAGAAGTACGGCTACCACCTGGGCCTCGCCTTCCAGGCCGTCGACGACCTGCTCGGCATCTGGGGCGACCCGGAGTCGACGGGCAAGCAGACCTGGAGCGACCTGCGCCAGCGCAAGAAGTCCCTCCCGGTCGTCGCCGCGCTCGGCGCGGGCGGCCCGGCCTCCGAGCGACTCGGCGAACTGCTCGCCGCGGACGCCAAGATTGATTTTGACGAGCGGACTCCGTCCGCGGGCGACTCCGACCCCTTCACCGAGGCGGACTTCGCCGCCCGCGCCGCCCTCATCGAGGAGGCCGGCGGGCGCGAGTGGACCGCCGAGGAAGCGCGACGCCAGTACGACGTCGCCCTCCAAGCCCTGGACTCCGTCCAGATGCCAGCCGCGGTGCGCGCCCAGTTCGTGGCGCTCGCCGACTTCGTCGTCGTACGAAAGAGATGATCACTATCGGCCGCATATGACTCGCAGTCGCCGGCCGGTGTCCCGCCAGGGCCCCGGCCGACGGTTACCCAGCATCAGAACCACTGCATGAAGGGATAGCCATGACAGCGACGACCGACGGAAGCTCCGGAGCCACTGCCCCGCAGCCGACCTCGGCCACCACTGCCCAACTGACCGACACGACCCCCGGGGCGGCCGGGCCCGAAGCCGCCGCCGGACGAGCCATACAGCGCGCCACGGACTTCCTGCTCGCGCGGCAGGACGACCGGGGCTGGTGGAAGGGCGACCTCGACACCAACGTGACGATGGACGCCGAAGACCTGCTGCTGCGCCAGTTCCTCGGCATCAGGGACCAGGCCACCACCGAAGCCGCCGCGCTGTTCATCCGTGGCGAGCAGCGCGAGGACGGCACCTGGGCCACCTTCTACGGCGGCCCCGGCGAGCTGTCCACCACCATCGAGGCGTACGTCGCGCTGCGCCTGGCCGGTGACGCGCCGGACGACGCGCACATGGCGAAGGCCTCCGCGTGGATCCGCGAGCGCGGCGGCATCGCCGAGAGCCGCGTGTTCACCCGCATCTGGCTGGCCCTGTTCGGCTGGTGGAAGTGGGAGGACCTCCCCGAACTCCCGCCGGAGCTCATCTACTTCCCCAAGTGGATGCCGCTCAACATCTACGACTTCGGCTGCTGGGCCCGGCAGACCATCGTGCCGCTCACCGTGGTGTCCGCGAAGCGACCGGTGCGGCCCGCGCCGTTCCCGCTGGACGAGCTGCACACCGACGCGAGCGACCCGAACCCGGCCAAGCCCCTTGCCCCGGTGGGGAGTTGGGACGGCGCGTTCCAGCGTCTCGACAAGATCATGCACGGCTACCGCAAGGTGGCCCTGCGGCGGCTGCGCAAGGCCGCGATGAACTCCGCGGCCCGCTGGATCGTCGAGCGGCAGGAGAACGACGGCTGCTGGGGTGGCATCCAGCCGCCCGCCGTCTACTCCGTCATCGCCCTGCACCTGCTCGGCTACGACCTCGAACACCCGGTCCTCAAGGCCGGGTTGGCGTCCCTGGACCGGTTCGCCGTGTGGCGCGAGGACGGGGCCCGGATGATCGAGGCCTGCCAGTCGCCGGTGTGGGACACGTGCCTGGCGACCATCGCGCTCGCCGACGCGGGCCTGCCCGCCGACCATCCGGCGCTCGTCAGTGCCGCCGAATGGATGATCGCCGAGCAGATCGACCGGCCGGGCGACTGGTCCGTGCGCAGGCCCCAACTGGAGCCCGGCGGCTGGGCCTTCGAGTTCGACAACGACAACTACCCCGACATCGACGACACCGCCGAGGTCGTGCTCGCGCTGCGCCGGGTGGACCACCCCGACAAGGCGCGCGTCGAGCGGGCCATCGAGCGCGGCGTGCGCTGGAACCTCGGGATGCAGTCGAAGAACGGCGCGTGGGGCGCCTTCGACGTCGACAACACCAGCCCCTTCCCCAACCGGCTGCCGTTCTGCGACTTCGGCGAGGTCATCGACCCGCCGTCCGCCGACGTCACCGGGCATGTCGTCGAGATGCTCGCCATCGAGGGGCATACGCGCGATCCGCGCACCCGCCGCGGTATCGAGTGGCTGCTCGCCGAACAGGAGCCGAACGGTGCCTGGTTCGGCCGCTGGGGCGTCAACTACGTCTACGGCACCGGCTCGGTGGTGCCCGCCCTGACCGCGGCAGGGCTGCCCGCCTCGCACCCCGCGATCAGACGGGCCGTCGGCTGGCTGGAGTCCGTCCAGAACGAGGACGGCGGCTGGGGCGAGGACCTGCGCTCGTACCGCTACGAGGACTGGAAGGGGCACGGCGCCTCGACCGCCTCGCAGACCGGCTGGGCGCTGCTCGCGCTGCTCGCGGCCGGCGAGCGGGACTCGAAGGCCGTCGAACGCGGCGTCACCTACCTCGCCGAGACCCAGACCGAGGACGGCACCTGGGACGAACCGTACTTCACCGGTACCGGCTTCCCCTGGGACTTCTCGATCAACTACCACCTGTACCGGCAGGTGTTCCCGCTGACCGCGCTCGGCCGGTACGTCAACGGCGAGCCGTTCAGTGACAAGGGCGCCGCCACCAAGGGGAGCTGATGACCGCATCGCCGGTGGGCCGCCCACCGGAGACCGCGCCGCTGCTGGTCGCCTGTGCGCTCGGCATCGAGCACCTCGCGCTGCGCAGCGGCAGCAGGGCCGGGGCCACGAGCCCCGTGACCGTGCTGCGGACGGGCATGGGGCCCACGGCCGCGGAGCGTGCCGTGACCGAGGCCCTGGGCGCGCCCGTGCTGCGTGACGCCGCCGTGCTGGCCACCGGGTTCTGCGCCGGGCTCGCGCCCGGCATGCACCCCGGCGACCTGGTCGTCGCCGAGGAGACCCGTGACACGCACGGCGCCACGCCGTGCGCGGGCACGGAGCTCCTCGTCAAGGAGCTGGTGCGGGCCGTGCCCGGCAGGACCGTGCACACCGGTCCGCTGACCGGTTCCGACCACGTGGTGCGCGGTCACGAGCGCGCCGACCTGCTCGCGACCGGCGCGATCGCCGTCGACATGGAGTCGGCCGCGACCCTGCGGGCGGCCGGGGGCGCCGGGAGGCGTCCGGTTGCCGCCGTCCGGGTGGTCGTGGACGCTCCAGAACATGAACTCGTCAGGATCGGCACGGTGCGCGGTGGAATATCGGCTTTCCGTGTCCTTCGTGCCGTCCTGCCCGCTTTTTTTGAATGGCACCGTTCTTTGCTGCTCCCTCGGAGGTGAGCCCAGATGGCCATGCCGCTTCGTCAATCCATCAAGGTCGCGACCTATCTCGCTGAACAGAAGATCCGCCGGCGGGACAAGTTTCCGCTCATCGTCGAATTGGAACCGCTTTTCGCCTGCAACCTGAAGTGCGAGGGCTGCGGAAAGATCCAACACCCTGCCGGGGTGCTCAAGCAGCGCATGCCGGTCGCCCAGGCCGTCGGCGCCGTCCTCGAATCGGGCGCCCCGATGGTGTCCATCGCGGGTGGCGAACCGCTGATGCACCCTCAGATCGATGAGATCGTGCGGCAGTTGGTGGCCAAGAAGAAGTACGTCTTCCTGTGCACCAACGCGATGCTGCTGCGCAAGAAGATGGACAAGTTCACGCCCTCGCCGTACTTCGCCTTCACGGTGCACATCGACGGCATGCGCGAACGGCACGACGAGTCCGTCGCCAAGGAAGGTGTCTTCGACGAGGCGGTCGAGGCGATCAAGGAGGCCAAGCGGCGCGGCTTCCGAGTCACCACGAACTCGACCTTCTTCAACACCGACACCCCGCAGAACATCATCGAGGTGCTCAACTACCTCAACGACGACCTCCAGGTCGACGAGATGATGATCTCGCCCGCGTACGCCTACGAGAAGGCGCCCGACCAGGACCACTTCCTGGGCGTCACGCAGACCCGCGAGCTGTTCAAGAAGGCGTTCACGGGCGGCAACAGGCGGCGCTGGCGGCTCAACCACTCGCCGCTGTTCCTCGACTTCCTCGAGGGCAAGGTCGACTTCCCGTGCACCGCGTGGGCCATCCCCAACTACTCGCTGTTCGGCTGGCAGAAGCCCTGCTACCTGATGGCGGACGGGTACGTGCCCACGTACAAGGAGCTCATCGAGAAGACCGACTGGGACGCCTACGGCCGCGGCAAGGACCCGCGCTGCGACAACTGCATGGCGCACTGCGGCTACGAGCCGACCGCCGTGCTCGCCACGATGGGATCGCTGAAGGAGTCCATTCGCGCCATGTCCGAGACCGTCGCCGGGAACCGTGGGTGAGCGCGTCATGAACGGAGAGCCTGTCTCACTGGGCCTCCCCGAGGTGCCGGTCCGACCCATCGCTGAACGGCGAGTCAGCCGTCAGATCCAGGTCGGACCGGTGGCCGTGGGAGGCGGCGCTCCCGTGTCCGTGCAGTCGATGACCACGACGCGCACGTCCGACATCGGCGCGACGCTCCAGCAGATCGCCGAACTGACCGCCTCCGGCTGCCAGATCGTGCGCGTGGCCTGCCCGACGCAGGACGACGCGGACGCGCTCGCGACCATCGCGCGCAAGTCGCAGATCCCCGTGATCGCGGACATCCACTTCCAGCCGAAGTACGTGTTCGCCGCCATCGACGCGGGATGTGCGGCGGTGCGCGTCAACCCGGGCAACATCAAGCAGTTCGACGACAAGGTGAAGCAGATCGCGCGGGCCGCCTCCGACGCCGGCACGCCGATCCGTATCGGGGTCAACGCCGGATCGCTGGACAAGCGGCTGCTCCAGAAGTACGGGAAGGCGACCCCGGAGGCACTCGTCGAGTCGGCGCTGTGGGAGGCCTCGCTCTTCGAGGAGCACGGCTTCCGGGACATCAAGATCTCGGTGAAGCACAACGACCCGGTGGTCATGGTCAACGCGTACCGGCAGCTCGCCGCCGCCTGCGACTATCCGCTCCACCTGGGCGTCACCGAGGCGGGACCCGCCTTCCAGGGCACCATCAAGTCCGCCGTCGCCTTCGGGGCACTGCTGAGCGAGGGCATCGGCGACACCATCCGCGTGTCGCTGTCCGCGCCGCCCGCCGAGGAGTGCAAGGTCGGCATCCAGATCCTGGAGTCGCTCGGCCTGCGGGAACGTCGCCTGGAGATCGTGTCGTGCCCGTCCTGCGGGCGCGCGCAGGTGGACGTCTACAAGCTCGCCGACGAGGTGAGCGCGGGCCTCGACGGCATGGAGGTGCCGCTGCGGGTGGCCGTCATGGGGTGCGTGGTCAACGGTCCCGGCGAGGCGCGCGAGGCGGACCTCGGTGTCGCCTCCGGCAACGGCAAGGGCCAGATCTTCGTCAAGGGCGAGGTCATCAAGACCGTCCCCGAATCGAAGATCGTCGAGACGCTGATCGAAGAGGCGATGAAGATCGCCGAACAGATGGAGAAGGACGGCGCCGCGTCGGGAGCTCCCGACGTCACCGTGAGCTGATTTCTTGACGACGTACGGACGGGAAGGGGGCTCGAGCGTGACGATTCTGGAAGGCATCCGGGGGCCGCGCGACCTGAAGGCACTGAGCGAGGAGGAGGTCGACGAACTGGCCACGGAGGTCCGGGAGTTCCTCATCCACGCGGTCGCGAGGACGGGGGGACACCTCGGACCGAACCTGGGCGTGGTGGAACTGTCCATCGCGCTGCACCGGGTCTTCGAATCACCGGTGGACCGCCTCGTGTGGGACACCGGGCACCAGAGCTATGTGCACAAGCTTCTGACGGGCCGCCAGGACTTCTCCAAGCTGCGCGGCAAGGGCGGCCTGTCCGGCTACCCCTCGCGCGAGGAGTCCGAGCACGACGTCGTGGAGAACTCGCACGCCTCCACGGCGCTCGGCTGGGCCGACGGCCTGGCCAAGGCGCGCCAGGTGCAGGGCGAGCGCGGCCACACCGTCGCCGTCATCGGCGACGGCGCGCTGACCGGAGGCATGGCCTGGGAGGCGTTGAACAACATCGCGGCCGCCAAGGACCGGCCGCTGATCATCGTCGTCAACGACAACGAGCGCTCGTACGCTCCGACCATCGGCGGTCTCGCGAACCACCTGGCGACACTCCGGACGACCGATGGCTACGAGAAGGTGCTGGCCTGGGGCAAGGACGTACTCCTGAAGACACCCGTCGTCGGGCACACCGTGTACGAGTCGCTGCACGGCGCGAAGAAGGGCTTCAAGGACGCGTTCGCGCCGCAGGGCATGTTCGAGGACCTGGGCCTCAAGTACGTGGGCCCCATCGACGGCCACGACGTGGGCGCGATGGAATCGGCGCTGCGGCGCGCAAAACGCTTCCACGGGCCGGTACTTGTGCACTGCCTGACCGAGAAGGGCCGCGGCTACGAGCCCGCGCTCGCCGACGAGGCCGACCGCTTCCACACCGTCGGCGTGATGGACCCGCTCACCTGCGAGCCGCTCGCACCGTCCAACGGACCTTCCTGGACCTCGGTGTTCGGCGACGAGATCGCGGCGATCGGGCGCGAGCGCGAGGACGTCGTCGCGATCACCGCGGCGATGCTGCACCCGGTGGGGCTCACCAAGTTCGCCCAGGAGTTCCCCGAGCGGGTGTGGGACGTCGGGATCGCCGAGCAGCACGCGGCGGTGTCGGCCGCCGGACTCGCGACCGGCGGTCTGCACCCGGTGGTCGCCGTGTACGCGACCTTCCTCAACCGGGCCTTCGACCAGCTGCTGATGGACGTCGCGCTGCACAAGTGCGGGGTCACCTTCGTGCTCGACCGGGCCGGTGTCACCGGCGCCGACGGGCCCTCCCACAACGGCATGTGGGACATGTCCGTGCTCCAGGTCGTGCCCGGTCTGCGGATCGCGGCGCCGCGCGACGCCGACCAACTCCGGGCGCAGCTGCGCGAAGCGGTCGCGGTCGACGACGCGCCGACCATGCTGCGGTTCCCCAAGGAATCGGTGGGCGCTCCGATCGAGGCCGTCGACCGCGTCGGCGGCATGGACGTACTGCACCGGACCGAGGGCGCGCGGGTGCTCCTTGTCTCGGTCGGCGTGATGGCGCCGGTGTGCCTCCAGGCCGCCGAGCTCCTGGAGGAACGCGGCATCAACTGCACGGTCGTGGACCCCCGTTGGGTCAAACCCGTCGACCCCGGCCTCGCGCCGCTGGCCGCCGCGCACGAGCTGGTCGCCGTCGTCGAGGACAACAGCAAGGCGGCGGGCGTCGGCTCGGCCGTCGCGCTCGCCCTCGGCGAGGCCGAAGTCGACGTCCCCGTAAGGCGGTTCGGCATCCCCGAGCAGTTCCTGCCGCACGCCAAGCGGGGTGAGGTGCTGGCCGACATCGGTCTGACGCCGGTGGAGATCGCGGGCCGGATCGCGACCAGCCTGAGCCTGGCCGCGGACAACCCGAACCCGGCCGCGGACAAGGAGATCAACGCATGAGCAAGGAGTTCGACCTCGGCACGCTGCTCGCCGAGCGCGGCGCCGAACGGTACGAGCTGCACGCCAAGTACCTCAACCACCAGCTGCCGAAGATGCTGCACACCATCGGCTTCGACAAGGTCTACGAGCGGGCCGAGGGCGCGCACTTCTGGGACGCGGACGGCAACGACTACCTGGACATGCTCGCCGGCTTCGGCGTCATGGGCCTCGGCCGGCACCACCCCGTCGTACGCAAGGCGCTGCACGACGTCCTCGACGCCTCGCTCGCCGACCTGACCCGCTTCGACTGCCAGCCGCTGCCGGGCCTGCTCGCCGAGAAGCTGGTGGCGCACAGCCCGCACCTGGACCGGGTGTTCTTCGGCAACAGCGGTACGGAGGCGGTCGAGACGGCGCTGAAGTTCGCGCGGTACGCGACCGGCAGGCCCCGCATCCTGTACTGCGCGCACGCCTTCCACGGTCTGACGACCGGCTCGTTGTCGGTGAACGGGGAGGACGGCTTCCGCGACGGCTTCGCCCCGCTGCTGCCCGACACCCCGGTCCCGCTCGGCGATCTCGACGCGCTGGCAAAGGAGTTGAAGAAGGGCGACGTCGCCGGCCTGATCGTCGAGCCGATCCAGGGCAAGGGCGTGTACGCGGCGCCGCCCGGCTATCTGCGGGGCGCCCAGGAGCTGCTGCGCAAGCACAAGGCACTGCTCATCGCCGACGAGGTGCAGACAGGCCTGGGACGGACGGGCGACTTCTACGCCTACCAGCACGAGGAGGGCGTCGAGCCGGACCTGGTGTGCATCGCGAAGGCGCTCTCCGGCGGGTACGTACCGGTCGGCGCGACGCTCGGCAAGGACTGGATCTTCAAGAAGGTCTACTCGTCCATGGACCGGGTCCTCGTCCACTCGGCGAGCTTCGGCTCCAACGCGCAGGCGATGGCGGCGGGCCTCGCGGTCCTGTCGGTCATGGAGGACGAGGAGACGGTCGCGAACGCGCGGGCGATGGGCGAGCTGCTCACGGCCCGCCTGACCGAACTCGTCGACCGCTACGAGCTGCTGAGCGACGTACGCGGGCGGGGCCTGATGATCGGCATCGAGTTCGGCCGGCCCAAGTCCCTGAAACTGCGCAGCCGTTGGACGATGTTGCAGGCCGCGCGCAAGGGCCTGTTCGCGCAGATGGTCGTGGTGCCGCTCCTGCAGAAGCACCGGATCCTGACCCAGGTCTCGGGCGACCACCTGGAAGTCATCAAGCTGATCCCGCCGCTGGTCGTGAACGAGGACGACGTCGAGCGGTTCGTCGAGGCGTTCACGGCGGTCATGGACGACGCGCACAGTGGGGGCGGACTGATGTGGGACTTCAGCAAGACGCTGATCAAGCAGGCGGTGGCGAACCGCTGAGCATGCGGTCGACCGGGGCGGTCTGCTCGGCTTCGACCGCGGGCCTTTGCCTCTGAGGCAAGAAAGTTGCCGCAGAGGCAAGGCTCTGGCTGAATCGAGAGCATGAGCCCTGCCCTCTCGCCGGACGAGGCGGACGGTGCGGAGGTTCCGGAACCCCCGGAACTTCCCGCCGTCGCGCCCCAGCTCCGCGAACTGCGCCGCCGAGCCGCCCTCACGCTGGAGGTGGCCGCCGGATCCGCCGGTCTGTCCCCGGCGCACCTGTCCCGCCTGGAGACCGGACAGCGTCAGCCCTCGCTCCCGATGCTGCTCTCACTGGCCCGTATCTACGGTACGACGGTATCCGAACTCCTCGGCGAGACCCCCGCCGACCGGGACGCCGTCGTGCGCGGCGGCACGATGGACGCCACCGAGGCCGGTGGCTGGACGTACCGGCAGGCCGGGTCACCGGGCCGCGGCATGCAGGCCTTGCAGGTCCACGCGCCGTACGGCTCCCAGGGCGATGTCGTGCGCGTGCACCCGGGGGAGGAGTGGCTGTACGTCCTGTCGGGCCGGCTGCGCCTGCGCCTCGGGGACACCTCCTACCGGCTCGACCCGGGGGACAGCTCCCACTTCGACTCGCTCACCCCGCACCGGATCGCCGCGGTCGACCCGGGCGGCGTCGACTTCCTGTTCGTCCACACCCTGCTTCAGAGCCCGACGGCCGCGCTGTGCCTCGGCCCGTCGTCGGGCCCGGTAAAGGAGACACGCCATGGCTGACACCGCTGACACGGCCGGCACGACCGAGCCCACCCCTGCCCCGGCCCGCCGCCAGATCGAGGACAAGCTGCCGCGCGGCATCCTGGTGCGCGTCCTGGTGTACGTCTTCGCGGGGCATGCCCTGGCGGCGTTCATCTATCTGCTGTTCACGCTGGGCGGGAATCAGTGAGGCAGTAGTCAGCAGTAGTCAACGGGGGCGGGTCCGGGCGGGCCCCCTACTGCGGTAGCACCTCCATCTTGGCTCCTGGGTATGACGCCGGGCGCCCGTTCGTCCTCGCACACTCCTCTCCGTCAGAACGCGGATGCAGAACGCGGATGAGTGCGAGAGGGCGGGACAGGGCCATGGGGCTACGCAGGAGCAAGCGGCGGACGGCGGGGGACGGCCGGCCGGAGGGGCCGGAAGGGACGCCGGGGTTCGCTGTCGAACTGCGCGGTGTGCGGCGGCAGTACGGGCGCGGGGCCGGGGCGGTGCACGCGCTCGCGGGGGTCGATCTGGCGCTGCCGCGCGGCACGTTCACGGCCGTCATGGGCCCGTCGGGGTCCGGCAAGTCCACCTTCCTCCAGTGCGCCGCCGGGCTCGACCGGCCGACGGAGGGATCCGTGCGCCTGGGGGGCACAGAGATCACCGGGATGAGCGAGAACCGGCTCACCGAGCTGCGCCGCAGCCGCCTCGGCTTCGTCTTCCAGGCGTTCAACCTGCTGCCGTCGCTGACCGTGGAGCAGAACGTGCTGCTGCCGATGCGTCTCGCGGGACGCCGCCAGGACCGCCGCCGCGCGGCCGCGGTGCTCGCACAGGTAGGGCTCGCCGACAAGGCGCGGCGCCGGCCCGGCGAGCTCTCCGGTGGCCAGCAGCAGCGCGTGGCGGTCGCCCGCGCCCTGGTCACGAGCCCCGATGTGGTGTTCGCCGACGAGCCCACCGGCGCCCTCGACACCGGCACCGCCGCCGAGGTCCTCGGCCTGCTCCGGCACGCGGTCGACACCCTCGGTGCCACGGTCGTCATGGTCACCCACGACCCGGTCGCGGCCGCCTGGGCCGACCGCGTGCTGTTCCTGGCCGACGGCGCCTTCGCCGACAGCCTGGAGCGCGGCTCGGCGGAGCGGATCGCGGCGCGGATGGCGACGCTCGCCGCCCGCACCTCCCGCGCGGGCACGATGGCGGGGGCGGCGGCATGAGGCGCCTCGCTCCCAACGGCCTCGCGCGGGCGGCCGTGCGTTTCAAGCCCGCCTCGTTCGCGGGCACGTTCGTCGCGCTGCTGATGTCGGCGCTGATCGTCGCGGCCTGCGGCAGTCTGCTGGAGACGGGGGTACGCGCCTCGGTCCCGGCCGAGCGGTACGCGAACGCGCCCGTCGTGGCGGCGGCCGACCAGTCGGCCCGCGCCGTCGCCGACACCGTCGACGGCCCCGAGGAGACCGCGTATCCGCTCCCGGACACCGCGCGCGTGGATGCGGCCCTCGCCGCGCAGGCAGCCCGAGCGCCGGGCGCCGAGGCCGCGGTGCCGGACTTCACCTTCCCGGTGCGGCAGGGCGGCGGCGCGCTCACCGGCCACGGCTGGGGCTCGCACGCCTTCACCGGCGCCACGCTGTCCGGAGGAGCCGGTCCGCGCGCGGGCGAGGTGGTCCTCGACGCCGCCGCGGCCCGCACCGCGAAGGCGCACGTCGGCGACACGGTCGCGCTGGAAACGGCCGCCGGGCGCGCGCGGTTCCGGGTGTCCGGTCTGGCCGAGGCCGGGGCGGGCGACACCGGGGCGGCGGGCGCGGCGTCCGGCGGCGGGGCCACGGCCTGGTTCGCGGACACCGAGGCCCCGGCGCTGTCCGGGCACCCCGGCAAGGCCGACGCCGTGGCCGTCCTGGCCAAGGACGGAGCCGACACCGGTGCTCTCGCCAGGGCTGTCGACAAGGCCCTGGCCGGCTCCGGCGCGCAGGTGCTCACCGGCGACGACCGCGGCGAGGTGGAGGACCACGGCCTGGCCTACGCCAAGGAGACACTCACCGCGCTCGGCGGCTCCTTCGGCGGGATCGCGACGCTGGTCGCCGTGTTCACCGCGGCCGGCACGGTCGCCCTCTCCGTCGGCCAGCGCACCCGCGAGTTCGCGCTGCTGCGTGCCGTGGGCGCCACCCCGCGGCAGATCCGCCGGGCGGTCGCGGCAGAGGCGCTGCTGGTCGCGCCGCTCGCGGGGGTGCTGGGGTGCCTTCCGGGCATCGGGCTCGCGCACTGGTGGTTCGGGCAGCTGAAGGACCGCGGGGCCGTCCCGCAGGCGGTCGAGCTGCACGTCTCGTGGATCCCGCTCGCGGCCGCCGTCGGGACGGGGCTGCTCACCGCACTCGGCGCGGGCTGGATCGCCGGGCGCAGGCCCGCGAAGATCAAGCCGGGGCAGGCGCTCGCCGAGGCCTCGGTGGAGCGGCTGCGCCCGGGTGTCTTCCGTACCGTGCTCGGCCTCGCGGCCCTGGGCGGCGGCTCGGCGCTCGCGGGCGTCGCGGCCACGACCGGCGGCGCCGACGCGGCCAATGCCTCCCTCGGCGTCGTGATGCTCTTCATGCTCGCCGTCGCCCTGCTCGGCCCGCTGGTGGCCCGGCTGTGCGCGGCGCTCTTCGGGGCGCTGCTGCGCGGCGGCGGTGCCTCGGCCTCGCTGGCGGCCGCCAACTCCCGTACGAACTCACGCCGGTTGGCCTCCGCGATCACGCCGATCGTGCTGGCGATGGCCTTCGCCTCGACGCTGGTGTTCATGCACACGAGCGAGATCAAGGTCTCCGCGGACCAGTTGCGCGCGGGCCTCACGGCGGACCACGTGGTCACCAACGCGGCGGGCCTGCCCGCGGGTGCCGCGGACCGGGCCGCCCGCGCTCCCGGCGTCGACGCGGCGGTGAGCCTGCTCGACACGCAGGTCCTCGTCCCGGTCGATTCGGGCGGCGAGACATCGTTGCAGGCGACCGCGGCGCAGGGCATCTCGGGCTCCGGCGCCGAGCTCGCCAAGGTGCAGGACCTGGATGTGCGCGGCGGCAGCCTGGACCGGGTGGGCGCGGACCGCGTCGCCATCGACCGGACCCTCGCCACGGCGGCGAAGGTGGAGGTCGGGGACAGGCTGAAGCTCTACCTCCCGGACGGCACGAAGGCCCGTCCGGAGGTCGCCGCGGTCTACGGCCGGGGCCTGGGCCTGCCGGCGGTGACCATGGACCGCGCTTCCCTGGCAGGACATGTCACCTCGGGCTTCGACGGCACGCTGCTGGTGCGCGGCGGGGACGCCGGACCGCTGTCGGCGCTCGGCCAGGTCACCGACGCCTCGGGGTACGCCGTCGCGCAGAGCGTGGACGACGAACTGGGCGCCTGGTCCAACTACATGATGGCCGCGGTCCTGGGCGGCTTCGCGGCCGTCGCGGCGGTCAACACCCTGGTGATGACGGTCCTGGACCGCCGTCGCGAACTGACCGTGCTCCGCCTCGTCGGCTCCACGCGCCGCCAGGTGCTGCGGATGCTGCGCTGGGAGAGCCTGCTGGTGTCGGCGGCGGGGGTGGCGCTGGGCACGACCATCGCGATGATCACGCTGACCCCGATGATGCGCGGCATGACGGGGGAGTCCCCGTACATACCGCCGCTGCTGTACGGCACGTTCGCCGGGGGCGCGGTGTGCCTCGGCCTGCTCGCCGTGACCCTCCCCGCCCGCGCGGCACTGCGCGACGGGCGGGGGTGAGCGTCGGCCGTCGGTCCGCTGCCCTGCCCGCCGGTCAGTCGAGCAGGCGCTCGCGCAGCCGCTCGCGCGTGGCGGCGGAGACCTTCAGGCCCTCTTCGAGGTAGCGGTCCGTGCTGCCCCACTCCTCGTCGATGGTCTCGAGGCCGGCGTTCAGGTACTCGATGCGGGCGTCGAAGAGCGGGCTGAGCAGCTCCATGACCTCGGGGGAGTAGGCGTCCTTCGCGGTGGCGGTGCGGCGCACGTTGTAGCGGCGGTGCTTCTCGTTCGACTTGAGGTAGTCCGCCTCGATGGCCTCGCGCTCCACGCCCACCGCGAGCAGCGTCACCGCGATCGACAGGCCCGCGCGGTCCTTGCCGGCCGCGCAGTGCATCAGCGCGGGGAGGCTGTCCTCGGCGAGGGAGTGCAGCACGCGGCTGTGCTCGGCGGTGCGCTCCTTGATCATGGTCCGGTAGGACTCGACGAGGCGGTTCGCCGCGCGGCCCTCGGAGAGGATCTGGCGCAGCTGCTCGATGTCGCCGTCGCGGACCATGGCCCAGAATTCGGCGCCGTCGGCCGGGTCGTTGAGCGGCAGGTTCAGATTGCGCACGCCGGGCAGCTCGACGTCCGCGCCCTCCAGCCGCTGGTCCGCGGCGTTGCGGAAGTCGAAGACCGTGTGCAGGCCGAGGGAGGAGAGGAAGGCCGAGTCCTCGGCCGTGGCGTGGGCCAGGTGACCGCTGCGGAACAGCACGCCCTGGCGCACGCGCCGGCCGTCCACGGTGGGCAGGCCGCCCACGTCTCGGAAGTTGCGCACTCCGGTCAGCTCGGGCTCGGTGGACGGTGCGTGCTGCGTCACAGGGGCTCCTCCCAATCGGTGCACCGGCGTTGGGTCGCCGGCGGGCGCGCTCCTGACGATACGACATCGGTTCCACAGGCAACCATCTGTCCGATTCACTCCGTTCTGTGCCAACTGTGCATGAATCGAAGGGGCTTGTAGGCGTGTGCGTGACCGGCCTCATGTTCGTGACGCTGTGTGGCGGGCGGCCCCGATTGCCTCCCCAGTAATCCCCGAAGGTATGGCGTTGGTAAAGCGGGGAATGTCGACGCAGGGTTACGCAGGGCGGCCTGTGAAACCCAAGGAATTGCCGCCGCAGGAGAATTCGGCAGTTGTCGCCACCATTGCGGTTCGCCTACGGTCACCAATCAATCCGGTCGGAACGCCTAGTCCTGCCGCCGCCCGGATTCCTTTCGACTACCCGTCACGGCAGGAGCGGGGGACCCACACGCAAGACGCCGCGTAGGGGGATTTCCCGAAGCGGCTTGGGGTGAAGCCGTGCCCGTACTCCGGGTGCGGCCGGGCATCTCCAGCCCGAACCCGACAGCTCACCTCGTAGGCGACGGAGAGGAAATTCAGCATGCCCGCAAAGGGAAAGCACCGCCTTTCGACCTCCCGCCGCATCGCCCGTGTCGCCGCCGTCGCCTCCGCCGGTGGAGTCGCCGTGGCGCTGCCGCTGATGGGCGCCACCGGCGCGCAGGCCGCGACGTCCGGCCCTGCCGCCGACGCCACGACGTACACCGTCAAGGCCGGTGACACGCTCTCGAAGATCGCCAAGGCGCAGGACGTCGACGGCGGCTGGAAGAAGCTGTACGAGGACAACAAGGACGCCGTCGGCCCCAACGCCGACCACCTCAAGATCGGCGTCGAGCTGAACCTCGGCGGCGCGGCCCAGGGCGGCTCCGCGGGCGAGGCCACCGCCACGCAGACGAGCGCCAAGACCACCGCCTCCGGCGACTACGTGGCGCCGGTCGACGGCGCCAAGGGGCACGGCTACGGCAACTCCGGCTCCATGTGGTCCAGCGGCAGCCACACCGGCGCCGACTACTCGATCCCGACCGGCACCTCCGTGAAGTCGATCGCCGACGGCACCGTCGTGTCGACCGGCTCGGGCGGCGCCTACGGCAACGAGGTCGTCATCGAGCACGCCGACGGCCACTTCTCCCAGTACGGCCACCTGTCCTCGATCGGTGTCGCCCAGGGCGACACCGTGACGGCCGGCCAGGAGATCGCCAAGTCCGGCGCGACGGGCAACGTCACCGGACCGCACCTGCACTTCGAGATCCGCACCACCGCGGACTACGGCTCGGACATCGACCCGATCGCCTACCTGAGCGAGCACGGCGTGGACGCCTGAGACCGTTCGTAGCGGACGCGACGACCCGCTCTCTTCGGCGCCCGGGGATCTTCCCCGGGCGCCGAAGTGCGTTCGCGCACTTATTCCCCAGGTGGCGAGTGGGCTATCTCACCACGCGTCAACCCCTGGCTACGGTCGCGTAGGTCACATCCGAGGGTGAAAGATGTGTGGTCGTGGCAAACGAATCGAGAGCACTCACGGACTCACTCAACGGCACGATCCGGTCCTACGCGGCCGTGGGCGACAGTTTCACCGAAGGGGTCGGCGACCCCGGCCCCGACGGAAAGTTCGCCGGCTGGGCCGACCGGCTCGCCGTCCTCCTGGACGACCGTGTCCCCGAGGACACCTTCAAGTACGCGAACCTGGCGGTGCGCGGCAAGCTCATCGACCAGATCGTCGCGGACCAGGTCCCCAAGGCGATCGAGCTCGCCCCCGACCTGGTGACCCTGGTCGCCGGTGGCAACGACATCATCCGCCCCGGCACCGACCCGGACGACGTGGCCGAACGCTTCGAGAAGGCCGTCGCCAGGCTCGCCGACGCGGCGGGCACCGTCATGGTGGCCACCGGGTTCGACACCCGTGACGTGGCCGTGCTCAAGCACCTGCGCGGCAAGATCGCCACGTACAACATGCATGTGCGGGCCATCGCCGACCGGTACGGCTGCCCGGTGCTCGACCTGTGGTCGCTGAAGTCCGTCCAGGACCGCAGGGCCTGGGACGACGACCGCCTCCACCTGTCGCCCGAGGGGCACACCCGGGTGGCGCTGCGCGCCGCCCAGGCGCTCGGCGTCGAGGTGCCGGCCGACCCCGAGCAGGCGTGGCCGCTGCTGCCGCCGCGCGGCACGTTCGAGGTGCGGCGCGACGACATCCACTGGGCGCGGGAGTTCCTGGTGCCGTGGATCGGGCGCCGGCTGCGCGGCGAGTCCTCCGGCGACCGGGTGCAGGCCAAGGGCTTCGTGGACCCGCACGCGGTGAAGGCGCACCTGGAGGCGGCGTCCTGACGCACTGACCTCGGCGGTACGGCGGCGCTGACGGGTTTCCGTCAGCGCCCCGCCCCCGTCAACTCCGCGCGCTCGAGCCCCAGTTCGCGGGCGAGCGCCTCGTCCACCCACTCCTGCATGCGGGCCCGCGACACCGCGGCCGACCTGCCCTCGTACGCGGTCACCTGCACGGCGAGCCCGTCGAGCAGGGCCGTGATCCGCAGCGCCGCCCCCATCGGGTCCGCGCAGGCGAACTCGCCCGCCGCCACGCCCTCGGCCACCACCTCCGCGAGCGCCGCCTTCCACTGCCGGTCGAGGTCCCGCGTGACCTCCCGCAGTGCGGGCTCGCGCAGCGCCGCCGCCCAGCCCTCGATCCACAGCCGCCACCCCTTGGCCTGCCCCGTCGGCGCGTACCAGCGCACCGCGGCGCGCAGCCGCTTCAGGGCGGTCGTGCGGCGGCCGAGCAGCTTGCGCAGATGGGCCAGGTCGCTCTCGGAGGCGTGCGCGAACGCGGCCGCGACGAGCTTCTCCTTCGTCGAGAAGTGGTACAGCACCAGCGCGTTGCTCACGCCGAGCGCCGATGCCACGTCGGCGATGCGCACGGCGGCGACCCCGCGCGCCTCGATCTGCTCGATGGCGGCCGTCAGCAGCTCTTCACGCCGCTCGGCCACGCTCAACCGGACTCTGGTCACGTGGCAAGCCTAGTTGTTCTTGTGTGCGGACTTGTTGCGTGCAGGACTCTTGACGCCCCGGCGTCGCACAGGTCACAGTCACGTCACGTTCCACTACTGACTGTCCGTTCAGTCAATAAGTCGGTTGGACGGGGGTAGGCGCGGCCCCAGCAGGAACCCAAGAGCTGTCCGTGCCGTCCTCGTTCTGTTCTCGCCAGGAGCAATCGTGACCCAAGCGCCATCCCTCTCGCCGACCCCGCCCGCCGGGGACGAGCCCGACCTCTCCGAAGGCTGGGGCGAGCAGCGCTCACGGCTGCGCAAGGATCTGCGCCGGCTGGACGTGCTGTTCTTCCTCATCTGCACGCTCGTCGGCCTGGACACCATCGGCTCCGTCGCGGCCCAGGGCCCGCAGGGTCTGACCTGGATGGTCATCCTCGCCGTCGTCTTCTTCCTCCCCTACGGCCTGCTCGTGGCCGAACTCGGATCCGCCTTCCCCGTGCAGGGCGGCCCGTACGTGTGGACGCGCCTGGCCTTCGGCCGGCTCGTCGCGGGCGTCAACCAGCTCCTGTACTGGATATCCAATCCGGTCTGGGTCGGCGGCAGCCTGTGCATCATCGCGCTGACCACCTGGGAGGAGTTCTTCACGCCGCTGCCGGGCGTGTGGAAGTACGTCGCCGGATTCGTGTTCATCTGGGGCGGCGCGCTCGCCGTGGTGCAGTCCGTGCGCATCGGCAAGTGGGTGCCCATCGCGGGCGCCGTCGCGCGCGTCGTGCTGCTCGGCTTCTTCCTCGTGTCCGTCGTCGTCTACGCCGCCGAACATGGCGTGCACGCCCTGCCTGCGGGCGAATTCACGCCTACGTATGCGGGCTTCGTGGCGCTCGTCCCGGTGCTCATCTTCAACTACGTGGGCTTCGAACTGCCCAGCTCCGCCGCCGAGGAGATGAAGAACCCGCGCCGCGACATCCCCCTGTCGATCCTGCGCTCAGGACTCGCCGCCGTGCTCCTCTACGGAGGCCCCATCCTCGGCATCCTGTTCGTCCTGCCCAGCGAGGAGATCGGCAGCCTGGGCGGTTTCATCGACGCCTGCAAGGCTGTCTTCACCGTCTACGGCGGCTCCATCGCGGCCGACGGCACGGTGACGCTGACCGGCATGGGCTCGGTGTTCGGCGGCGTCGCCGCGGCCGGCCTCATCATCGGCCTGCTCACCTCCGGCGTCACCTGGGCGATGGGCGCCCACCGCGCGCAGGCCGTGGCGTGCGCGGACGGCGCGGGCCCGGCCTGGCTGGGCCGCATCTCCGAGAAGCACGGCACTCCGGTACGGGTCAACATCCTGTCCGCCGTGCTCGGTTCGATCCTCTTCGTCGTCGCTCTCAACCTCACCGGCGGCGACGGCGAGAAGTACTTCGCCGCGGGCCTCGGCCTGACCATCAGCACGACGTTCATCTCCTACGTCATCACCTTCCCGAGCCTCGCGGTGCTGCGCCGCAAGTACCCCGACCAGGAGCGGCCCTACGCCGTGCCCGGCGGCCGGGTGGGCGCCTGGATCGTGACCGCGCTCGCCACCGGCTTCGTGGCGTTCACCGTGATCGTTCTCGTGTGGCCCGGCTTCGGGGTGGGCTGGTTCGGCACCTCGGGCAACCCGGCGGACTCGCTGCCCGAATCGTTCGCCGGGCAGCGGCTGCCGTACACGCTCAGCCAGGTGCTGCCGCTGCTGCTGTTCGTCGCGATCGGGTTGGTGTTCTACGCGTGCGGGGCTGGGACACGGCGGCGCGGCCGCGCGGGCGGCACGGCGGGCGCCGCCGCGGAGGTCACAGCGCAGGGAACTGGTAGTCGCGGCTGATCAGGCCCTCCTCGTCGACGGTGACGAACTCCGTTCCGCCACCCACCGCTTCGCCGGTCGCCACGGACACCGACTGCCAGCGGAACGTGACCACGTCCTCCAGGGCCGCCGCGGCGCCCGGCGCGGCGCGGAAGGTGTACTCGCCGCTCGCGACGAACTCCTCGTGGGCACGCGCCACCCGGGCCTCCAGCTCGGCGTGACCGCGTGCCACGAGCGCCGCGCCGGCGAAACCGAGCCGGTGCGCCTCCGCGCGCATCTCCTGAGGCGGCTGAAGGACATGGACCCCGTCCCGCGCCCACAGGGCCGCCACGGCCTTGCGGCGCAGGCCGGGGTCGGGCTCGTTCCAGACGGCGGCGTAGCGGGCGGCCAGATCCTGTGCGTCGATGTGCGCCATCGTGACTCCTCGGGTTGCCAGGGACTTGCGACGACTGTGCGGCGCGGCCGGGTATCACCTCAATTCCCGGCGGGGAATGGCACGTTGACCACGCGTTGAGGTAGACACGGGCCGGTGACGACGCAGACGGTGCGGGGCGGGGAACTGGGCGAGGCGCTGCGCGGCTGGCGGACGCGGCGCAGGATCAGCCAGCTGGAACTCGCCGCACGCGCGGGCACCACACAACGCCATGTCAGCTTCATCGAGAGCGGCCGTTCCATGCCGGGCCGCGCCATGGTCGTACGCCTCGCCGAGGCCATGAAGGTGCCGCTGCGCGAGCGGAACGTGCTCCTCCTGGCCGCGGGATACGCGCCCGCCTACCCCGAGACCGGTTTCGCCGACCCGCATTTGGGCGCCGTCCGCAGAGCGCTGGAGCGCGTGATGGAGGCGCATCATCCCTACCCGGCCGTCATCATCGACCGGGGCGCGGACCTCGTCACCGCGAACGGCGCCTTCCACGCGTTGATCGGCGGGGTGGACGCGCCTCTCCTTGAGCCACCGGTGAACGTGGCGCGCGTCCTGCTGCATCCGCGCGGTCTCGCGCCGCGCATCGAGAACCTGGACGAGTGGGCGTGGCACGTCGTCGACGCCCTCCGGGACGAGGCCGCACGCAACCCGCATCGGCGCACGGCCCAACTCCTCACCGAACTGGAGGCGTTGCTGCCGGCACGGCCGCGGCGCAACGGCCCGGACCATCTGGGGTTCGCCGTACCGCTGCGGCTGCGCTCCCGCGTCGGCGAGCTGCGCCTGCTGAGCACGCTCACGCACTTCGGCACGGCGGTCGACGTGACCCTCGCCGAGCTGCGGCTCGAAGCGTTCCTGCCGCTCGACGAGGAGACCGCCGACCGCCTCAGCGAGCTGGCACCCCGTGCGCGTCCAGAGCGATCGCCCCGCCCGGATGCACGAGCAGCGGATTGACCTCCAGCTCGGACAGTTCCGGATGGTCCGCGGCGGCCTGCGCCACCGCGCACACCGCCGCTACCGCCGCCTCCAGGTGGACGGCCGGTGCGCCGCGCCACCCGGTCAGCAGCGGTGCGTGCCGCAGTTCGAGGAGCAGGGCACGCGCGCGTGCCGGGGTGAGCGGGGCCAGGGCCAGCGCCGTGTCGGCGTGCAGCTCGGCGGTGACACCCCCGGCGCCGACCATGACGACCGGACCGAACGCCGCGTCCCTGCGCACCCCCACGATGAGTTCACGCGCGTACGGAGGTGTGGCCATCGCCTCGACCGCGTACCGGTCCGCGCCGGTGGCCTCCCGCATCCGCGCGAACGCGGTCCGCAGGGCGGCCTCGTCCGCGAGGTGCAGAGCCACGCCCCCGGCCTCGGTCTTGTGGGCGAGCCCCATCGCCTTGAGCACCAGGGGATAGCCCGTGCGGTAGGCGGCCTCCACCGCGGCGTCCGCGTCCGTCACGAACGCGGCCGTGGGGAACGCGACTCCGTAGGAGGCGAGCAGCTCACGCACCCGCTCGTAGCCGCCGTCCTCGACCTCGTACGCCGCCGGGGGAGCGGTCCGCTCCTGCGGCAGGCGCGGCGCGGCGGAGGCCAGGCGCACGGCGCCCGCGAGCGCCGTCGCCGCCTGCTCGACGCGCTCGTGCACCGGAATGCCGCGCTCCCTCAGGACGGCCAGGGCCGCCGTGTCGCGGGCCATCGTGTGCACGAGCAGGGCCCGCCCCGCGGCACGGGAGGCGTCGGCCAGGGCGTGCGCGATCTCGCACTCGCGTTCCTCCTGGGCCGGGTTCGCGCTCGCGTAGTCGCCGAAGTAGCCGGTGAGCACGACCGTGTCCGCGTCGCCGCTGTCCAGCAGGGCGGCCGCCACGCGCGCGTAGGCGGCCAGGTCCCGCTCGCCGGCCCCGGCCAGGTCGACCGGGTTGGCCCGCCCCGCGCCCGGCGGCAGATGCGCGCCGAGCGCCTCGACGGTGGCCGGGGAGAGCGCGGGCACGTCGAAGCCGCACGCGGCGAACGAGTCGGCGGCCAGCGCGCCCTGCCCGCCGCTGTCCCCGATCACGGCGATCCGGTGCGGTGGGGGTGGGGCGGCGCCGGCTGGGTCGGGGGTGGGGGCGGTCGGCGTTTCGTGGCGTGGGGGATGAGGGCGCGAACGTACGAGCGAGGGGGTGGGGGACATCAAATGGAGGGCCGTGTCGACGAGTTCGCCCGCCGAGTCGAGCAGGAGGGCGCCCGCGTCGCGGCAGATCGCGGCGACCGTGGCGTGCGGGCTGACCAGGGCGCCGGTGTGGGAGGCGGCCGCGCGGCCCGATGCCGCGCTGCGGCCCACCGTGAGGAGCAGGACCGGCTTTCCCGCCGCGTGAGCGGCCGCCAGGACGTCCGCGAGGCGGCGGCCGTCCCGGAAGTCCTCCACGTACGCCGCGATCGCTCTCGTGGGCTCGTGGGCGATCAGGGACTCCAGGGCGTCGGCGGCGTCGATGTCGCGCTGGTTGCCGAGCGAGACGAAGCGCGAGAAGCCCGCGCCCGCGCGCTGGAGGTGGCGGCCGATCTCCAGGGCGAGGTTGCCGCTCTGCGAGACCAGGCCGAGCCCGCCGGTCGGGAAGTCGCCCCAGCTGAGCCGGAGTTGGCTCGTCGTGTCGACGATGCCCATGCAGTTGGGGCCGAGCAGCCGGGCGCCGCGCGCGGTGACCAGGCCCGCGAGGGTGTCCTCCTCCGTGGTGCCCGAAGTGATCACCGTGAAGCAGCGGGCACCCGCGTCCAGGCCCTCCTGGACCACCGGGCGCACCTGCTGGGGCGGCACGGCGACCACCACGTGCTCGGGCGGCGCGTCCAGGGCGGACAGGGCGGGGCGGAACGGTTCGCCCTGAAGGTGGCCGCCCCGGTGGTTGACCAGATGGACCGCGCGGCGGGCGCGTCCCGTCAGGGCGCCCGCCGCGAGCCAGTAGCCCCACTTCTCCGGGTTGTCGGACGCGCCGACGACCGCGACCGAGGCCGGGTCGTACAACGCGTCCAGGCTCGTTGTCGTCGTCACCTGTACCACCCGAACCTCTCCGCGAGGATCGGCAGGCGGTCGGCGACGATGGCGTGCGCCGCGGCCCTGGGGGTCGTTCCGTCGCCCTCCGCGCGCGCGAGCATCTGGTCGATCAGGGAGCGCATGGAGCGCCGCGTGTAGGCGAAGGCCTCGTCCGCGTCCGCGCCGATGTCGCCGAACAGGGTCCACCACCACCAGGCGTTCGTCCCGGAGTTGACGACCACGTCCGGCAGGACCGTGATGCCGCGCCCGGTCAGCAGCTCCTCGGCCTCCGCGAGGACCGGCATGTTCGCCGCCTCGACGACCCAGCGGGCCGTGATCCGCTCCTGGTTCGCCGCGTCGATCGCGTACGAGACCGCGGCCGGGACCAGCACGTCCGCGTCCGCCGACAGCCAGGCGTCGCCCGGCAGTTCACGGTCGCCGGGGCGCAGCCGCGCGCGGTCCACCGTGCCGTAGGCGTCGCGCGCCGCGAGCAGCGCATCCACGTCGAGACCGGCGTCGTTGGCGATGGTGCCCTTCAGGTCGGCCACCGCCACGATGGTGAGCCCAGCGCGCGCGAGGAAGCGCGCCGTGGCGCCGCCCATGGTGCCAAGGCCCTGGAGGGACACACGGGTGCCCTCGTAGGGGCGGCCGGCCCGGTCGAGCGCGACCAGGACCGCCTCGGCGACGCCGCAGCCGCCCACCAGCTCGTCCAGGCCGATGCCGTCGACGTCCACCGCGAAGGCGTCCGCGAGCCGCCGGCGGGCCGTCTCCTCGTCGTCCAGGAGCGGGTACACGGCCTGGATCGACGACACGAGACCCGCCTCGGCCGCCGCCTTGTCGACCAGGTCCTGCGTGAGCCCGAGGTCCTCACCGGTCGTCCAGAAGGACTCGATGTACGGGCGCATCGCCTTCAGGTAGCGCACCAGGACGCCGTACGCCTCCGGGTCCTGCGGGTCGCAGTCGATGCCGCCCTTGGCGCCGCCCAGCGGGATGTAGCGGCCCTGCGGGTTGTAGTGCAGCGCCTCCTTCATCGTCATGCCGCGCGCGAGGCCCGCGACCTCCTCCAGGGTGCAGCCGGCCCGCATGCGCAGGCCGCCGCTGGAGACGCCGCGCACCAGGCGGTCGATGACGAGGTGGCCGTGCCGGCCGGTGACGTGGTCGGTCCAGGTGAGCTGCGTGAGGGGCGCCGTGGGAGCCGTCGGGGGCGTGGCGGTGGTGGCGGGCGTGGGGGCGGTGGTCATGCGGACTCCTCAGGGACGACGATCAGGGTGGGGGCGGGCGTGGTCAGGGCGGTGCTCAACAGCTTGGCGAGCTCCTCGGGGGAGTGGGCGGTCGCGCCGTGGCCTCCGTAGGCGCGGGCGAGGGCGGGCAGGTCCACGCGCGCGTGGTCGACCGCGAGCGGCGCGTCGCCGCGGGCCTTCATCTCGTCGCGGATCTCGCCGTAGCCGGAGTTGTCGAACACCACGACGGCCAGCGGCTGTTGGAGGGCCGCGGCCGTGGCCAGCTCCTGGATCGAGAACTGCAACCCGCCGTCGCCGCTGAGCGCCACCACCTGGCGGTCCGGGCATGCGGCCTTCGCGCCGATCGCGGCGGGCAGCGCGTAGCCGAGCGTGCCGAAGCCGGTGGGGTGCAGGTAGCGGGCGTCCGGGCCCAGGGTGAGGTGCGGCAGCGCCCCGTAGTAGCAGCACTGGGCGCTGTCCGAGGTGACGACGGCGTCCGGGTCGAGGGCGCCGCGGATCGCCTCCAGGTAGGGCAGCCAGTGGGCGTCGCGGGGGCGGGACTCCTGGTCGCGGGCCGCCTTGAGCGCGGCGGTTTCGCCGTGGGCGCGGGTGGGGTCCGGGGCGGTGGCCGCGGGTTCGAGGGCGAGTGCGTCGAGCGTGGCGGCCGCGTCGCCGACCAGCGGGACGTCCGCCGGGATGCCCGCGTACATCTGCGCCGGGTCGAGGTCCACCCGGATCAACTGCCCCTGGAAGGGCAGGGGTTCGGCGGTCCAGATGTCGGACTCGGCCAGCTCGGTGCCGACCGCGAGGATCACGTCGCGGGTGGTGAGCCATTCCTGCACGGCGGGGCTGTGCAGGGAGACGCCGAGGGAGAGCGGGTGCTCTTCGTCGACGACCGCCTTGCCGTTCGCCGTGGTGACCACCGGGGCCGCCAACTGCTCCGCCAGGGCGAGGCATTGGGGCGCCGCGCCGCGGGCGCCGCCGCCGAGGATCAGGGCCGGGCGCTCCGCGCGGGCGAGGAGGGTGGCGGCCTGCGCGAGGTGCGTCGCGTCCGGTACGCGCGGAGCGGCCGGGGGAGCGGTGCGGGCCGGGCCCGCGGGCTCCGTGGCCTCCAGGAGGTCGAGCGGGATCTCGATGTGCGCCGGGCGCGGCCGGTTCGAACGGAACAGCGTGAACGCGCGCGCCACCGCCGCCCCGATCTCCGCCACTGAGGAGACCCGGTGGCTGAAGGCGGCCACGTTGCGCAACGCCTCGCTCTGGCTGCGCATTTCGTGCAGCAGGCCCGTCGACTGGCGTGGGTGGCGCAAGGGCATGCCCGGCGAGATCACCAGCAGCGGCACGCTGTCCGAGTACGCCTGCCCGACGGCCGCCGCGATGTTCAGGAGCGCGGGACCCGTGGTCGTGATCGCCACGCCGGGCGTGCCCGTCACGCGCGCGTACCCGTCCGCCGCGTATCCGGCTCCCTGTTCGTGGCGCGGTGCGGTGTGCGCGACACCGTAGGCCGTCAAGTGGCGGTAGATCTCCAGGTTGTGGGTGCCCGGGATGCCGAAGGCCCGGGTGACGCCGTGGGCGGCCAGGGCGCGGACGAGGGCCTCGCCGCCGGTGAGGTGGCTGGGGTCCGCCGCAGGGGTGGGACTGTGGCGGGAAACGGCGGCGGGTGGGTGCTGGGACGTCACAGTGACCTCGCAATGATCAGGCGCATGATGTCGGAGGTGCCCTCTTCGATCTCCTCCAACTTGGCGTCGCGCATCCACTGTTCGACCGGGAACTCGCGCGAGTAGCCCCAGCCGCCCAGCGTCTGCACGGCGGCCCAGGTGCAGTACGCGGCCGTCTCCGATGCGGTGAGCTTGGCCATGGCGGCCTCGGTGGTGGCGCTCAGGCCCGCGTCCAGGCGGCGGGCCGCGCGCCACGTCATCAGGCGCGACTGCTCGATGCGGGTGCGCATGTCGGCGAGGCGGAACGCGACCGCCTGGTGCTCGATGACGGGCTTGCCGAACTGCTCGCGCGTACGCGCGTAGTCGCGTGCGTACTCGTAGGCGGCGCGGGCGACACCGGTGGCGGCGGCGCCCAGGACGGCGCGCGAGATGTCGAAGGTGCGCATCAGGCCGCTGAAGCCCTGCCCTTCGTCGCCGAGCCGGTTCTCCTCGGGGACGAACGCGTCGGAGAAGAAGATCTCCCGGCAGACGATGGCGCGTTGACCCATCTTGCGCATCGGCGCGCCGAAGGTGACGCCCTCGGTGTCCTTGTGCAGCAGGAAGGCGCTGACGCCGCGCGAGCGCTGGGTCGGGTCCGTCTTGGCGAACACCACGTAGCGGTCGGCCTCACCGGCGTTCGAGATCCACGCCTTCTGGCCGTTGAGGAGGTAACCGCCCTCGGTGCGGCGGGCCGTGGTGCTGATCGACGCCGCGTCCGAGCCCGCGCCGGGTTCGGTGGTCGCAAGCGACGTCATCGGGGTGTCGGGGCCCGCGAGCGGGGTGAGCCAGGTGCGCTGCTGATCCTCGGTGCCCAGGGCGAGCACGGGGTCGGCGAAGAAGCCGTTCGAGCACAGCAGATTGCCGATGCCCAGGTCGCCGACGCACAGCTCCTCCTGGACGAGGACCTGCGTGAACACATCGGTGAAGCCGCCCCCGCCGAACTCCTCGGGGAGCATGAACCCGGTGATGCCGACCTTGGCCGCCTTGCGCCACAGGTCCCAGGGCGTCTCGATGTCCGCCTCGTCGACGGCACGCGCGCGTGGCCGGATCTCCTCGGCCGCGAAGGTCCGGGCGAGCTCGACGACGGCGTGTTGTTCGGGAGTGAGCGGGACCAGTTCGGTGGGCAGTTCCGACACGGTGCCTCCAGATGACTTTACTGAATCGTCGGTCAGTATCCGGAGTCGTCGAGAGCGCTGTCAATCGAACTGTTACTGAATGATGGATCAGTTTGTGGGAGACGCTGCCGCACGCCGCGCGTCGCCGGCGGAGGGACGCCGGTCACATGCGCGGGGATTCGGGCACACGGAGGACGCCCAGCGCGTTGTCAGTGGTGCCGCACATAATGGGAAGCCTGATCGATCAATGGGAGGCGCCGTGTCACGTTCTCTGACTTCCGGGCTGCGCTCGCTCCAGCCCGATGCCTTTGGCGCCGAGCCCGCGGGAGCCCGCCTCGACCGCATCCGCCGGTCCCCGAACTTCGCGGACGGTTCCTTCCAGAACCCGGAGGGCGCGCGCACCCGGCCCGACGGCTCGATGGTCGAGTTCGCGAAGAACTACTTCCGCAAGGACGAGCGCGCCCGCCGGGCGCCCACGGGGACCGTGCCCGTGCATGCCACGACGCTCGCCGATCTCGCGAAGCCGCCGGTGAGCGGCCTGCGGATCACATGGATGGGGCACTCCAGCGTCCTCGCCGAGATCGACGGGGTGCGGGTGCTGTTCGACCCGGTGTGGGGCGAGCGCTGTTCACCGTTCGCCTTCGCGGGGCCCAAGCGGCTGCACCCGGCGCCGCTGCCGCTCGCCGCGCTGGGCCCGGTCGACGTGGTGGTGATCTCGCACGATCACTACGACCACCTGGACATGCCCACCATCAAGGCGCTCGCCCACACGGACACCGTGTTCGCGGTGCCGCTCGGCGTCGGCGCGCACCTGGAGCACTGGGGCGTGCCCGCGGACCGGTTGCGCGAGCTGGACTGGCACGAGTCGACCAAGGTCGCCGGGGTGACGCTGACCGCCACCCCCGCCCGCCACTTCTGCGGCCGCGGCCTGCGCAACGCGCAGCACACCCTGTGGGCGTCCTGGGTGGCCGCCGGGCCCGAGCACAGCGTCTTCCACAGCGGCGACACCGGCTACTTCTCCGGGTTCAAGGAGATCGGCGCGGAGCACGGGCCGTTCGACGTCACGATGATCCAGATCGGCGCGTACTCGGAGTACTGGCCGGACATCCACATGACCCCGCAGGAGGGCATGCGCGCCCACCTCGACCTCCAGGGCGGGCCCGCGGCCGGTCCGATGCTGCCGATCCACTGGGGGACGTTCAACCTGGCGCCGCACGCCTGGGCCGAGCCCGGTGAGGGGACCGTCACCGCGGCCCGCCGCGCCGCCGCGCGCCTCGCGCTGCCGCGCCCCGGCGAGCCCTTCGAGCCCGGCGCCGAGGCGCTGCCCACGGAGCAGTGGTGGCGGGCGGTCGCGGCGGTGCCGCCGGGCGGGTGGCCGGTGGCCGGGCCCGCGGCGGGGGCGGCGGAGACGGAGATCGTGGTGGCGGGGTAGGCGCACGCCACTCCGGTCACGTCACTCCGGTCATGCCGCGCGCCGCGCCCGCAGGACCGTGTCGCGGTGGTGGTGGGTGCCGGGCGGGGCCGGGGCGGTGCGCCCGCGCGTCTCGTCGACCTGGATCTCCCAGGCGCCCTCGCCGTCGGCGGCGAGGAGCTTGATGACGTCGTCGGCCCAGTAGTAGTCGGCGGGGTCGAATTCGGCGGTCACCGCGGCGTCGTGCGCCAGGTCCGCCAGCGCGTGCGTGACGAAGAGCAGTGTGCCGCCGGGCGCGACCGCGTCGATGAGCCCGCGCGCCGCCGCCGGGCCGGTGCTCCGCAGCAGCGGGAAGTACTGGACGCTCACCAGGTCGAAGGCGCCCGCCGGCGGCGGGGTCACCGCCAGGTCGGCCCGCGCCCAGGAGACCCGCCCCTCGACGTCGGTACCGGCCGCGGCGGCGCGGCGCAGGGCGACCTCCGAGACGTCGACCGCCGTGACCTGCCAGCCTCGCCGGGCCAGCCAGAGCGCGTCGCCGCCCTCGCCGCAGCCGACGTCGAGGGCCTGGCCGGGCGGCATCCCGTCGACCTCGGTGACGAGCACGCCGTTCGGGTTGCCGCTGAAGAGCCGCTCGCTGCTGCGGTACCGCTCGTCCCACTCCCGGGCGGTGTCGGAGTGGATGGAGTCGGAGTGGATGGAGTCGGGCTGAGTGGTGTCCGACTGCGGGCTGTCGTCCTGAACGATGCCGTTGTTCATGGCGTGAGGCATGGCGTCCGGTCCTGTCTCTCGGCGGTGCGACGGTGACCCCCGTCGACGCCAAGGTCGCTCCGACCCCGCGTATGGGCAAACTTCTTTGCAGAAAACGCAAAACGTGGGCACGGTGGTGCCGGCCGGGGTCGGACCGAGACTGCGCGAGCTCCGCAAGCGCCGCGGCGCCACCCTGACGGCCCTGTCCGACGCCACCGGCATCCCGGCGGCCTCCAGGCGTTCAAGCAGGTCCTGCCCGCGGGCCTCACCGACGGCCGTCAGCCCGGGCCGCGCTCGCACGAGGGCTACCGACGAGCGCGCCGTGGAGTTCCTCAGCATCCTGGGACCTCAGGGCGAGCGCATGCACATCAGGGCCCGCTTCCGTCCCGACGGGAACGACGGGAACGACGAGAACTAGGGCCTGTCGGCGTCACGCGATGAGTTTCCTCGCTCGCCCCCGTCCTACCTGGTGAACAGCAAGGACGCGGTGGCACGGGACGAGCCGGGCCACCGGAACTGCGCCCGGACAGGCGGTACCCGTGATGGACAAGCAATTCACCGCGACCCTGCGGAAGAGCCCGAACAAGGGCGGCTGGACGTACGTCGTGTGGCCCGAGTCGGCAGAGTTCTTCGGAACCCGTGGCCTGGTGAAGGTGCGCGGCACGATCGACGGCCATCCGTTCCAGAGCTCGTTCATGGCCCTGGGCGACGGCACGCACAAGCTGCCGGTGAAGGCGGACGTGCGCAAGGCGATCGGCAAGGAGGAGGGGGACACCGTGACCGTACGCCTCGAGGAGCGCCTGAGCGCGTGAACACCTGACGTCCGGTGTCCGGTGTGGGGTACCGGGCACCGGACGTCGAGCGCCGCCCGAAAACCCCCAGACGAACGCGTGTGTGAGTGGATCGCGGGCGCGTATTCGGGCATGGGTGCGAAGCGTCATACCAGAGCGGGACCTGGCCCGCCGGAGTTTGTCAACTGCCCCTCGCGTATATGCCGTTGGCGACTACCGTGTGTGCTCGCCGTGCGACGCCCGGTCGCGCTGCCTGCTGTCTCTCCAACTGCCGAGCCACCCCCCACCCTGAACTCACAGAACCGAGGACGAGGTCGCCGTATGTCCCAGCCCCGCCAGCCGGCCGCCCGCGCAGACCGCCGCGAAGGCGGTCGGCACGGCAGGCCGGCCGGGCGGGCCGCGCCGCAGCCGACCGAGACGCACATACGTTCCCAGCTCCTGCGCATCGCCATCCTCCCGCCGCTCGCGGTGGCCCTCGGCGCGAGCGCGGCCGTGCTGTTCGTCCTCCAGCACACGGGCGTGCGGCCCAGCTCGACACTGTGGGCGGTGCTCGGCGGGGCCTGCCTGGTGACGGTCGCGGGCATCGTGATCGCCGCCGTGGCCGCGCGGCGCACCGCGGCCGTCGTACGCGACCGGGTGCTCGCGCTGCGCCAGGGAGCCGCGCACCGGCAGTCCGAACTGCGCGACCTGGTCGAGCAGTTGCGCAAGGGCGAGGCCCCGCCGCCGCGCCGCGCACCCGTCGTCGGCGCGCCCGGCGGTGACGATTTCGACCGGCTCGCCGTCGACCTCGCGCGCGGCCACGACGTCGCGGTGACCGCCGTCGTCCAGGCCACCCAGCTGTCCAGTCAGGCGGGCAGCCGGCAGAAGGTCGAGGTGTTCGTGAACCTCGCCCGGCGCCTGCAATCCCTCGTGCACCGCGAGATCAGCCTGCTCGACGAGCTGGAGAACCAGGTCGAGGACCCCGACCTGCTCAAGGGGCTCTTCCACGTCGACCACATGGCCACCCGCACCCGTCGGCACGCCGAGAACCTCGCCGTGCTCGGCGGCGCCGTCTCGCGCCGCCAGTGGAGCCACCCCGTGTCCATGACCGAGGTGATGCGCTCCGCGATCGCCGAGGTCGAGCAGTACTCGCGGGTCAAACTCGTGCCGCCGATCGACGGCACCCTGCGCGGGCACGCCGTCGCCGACTGCATCCACCTGCTCGCCGAACTCGTCGAGAACGCCACGGTGTTCTCCGCCCCGCACACCCAGGTCCTGCTCCGCGCCAACCGGGTGACCTCCGGGCTCGCCATCGAGGTGGAGGACCGCGGCCTCGGCATGCCGGTCACCGAGCAGAACAAGATGAACACCCTGCTCACCGACCCCGACCAGGTCAACGTGGCGAGCCTCCTCGCGGACGGCCGCATCGGCCTGTTCGTGGTCTCGCAGCTCGCACGGCGGCACGGCATCACGGTGCGGCTCCAGACCAACATCTACGGGGGAGTGCAGGCGGTCCTCGTGCTGCCCCAGGATCTGCTCGGCGGGGACGGCGACACCGACGGCGCGGGTGTGCGCATCCCGCACGTGCGCAAGGCCGCCGCCGCGGCGACCGCGGACAGCGTGCTCGGCGGCGACCCCGCGGCACCGTCGGCGAACGGCCACCGGGCGGACGGCCCGCCGCCGCAGCCCGGCCGCCCGGACACCAACGGCACACGCCCCGCCCCGGCCAACGCCCCCGCCCCGGCGCCCCCTTCGCCCGCCCCGCTCCACGGAGCCGTCTCCGTGGTGCCCCGACAAACGCAGATGGGCACGCCCCCCGCGGGCACGCCCATGACCACGCCTCCCGCCACCATGCCGACCGGCACACCCGAGCCGGCCGCGGGACCGCCCCCCACCAGCGCGCCACCCACCGCACCCCGCCCCGCACCCCCCGGCGCCCCCCTCCCGCAGCGCGTCGCCGGTGACGCCCGCCCCACCCCCGCCGACGCCCTCCCTGGCATCCGCCCCGAGGCCCGCGAGGCCGCGGCCCGCGCCGAACCCCTGGCCGCCCGGCCCGAGGGCGTCGTGCGCGGCACCATGAGCGGCCGCCCCCAACTCCCGCGCCGCAGGGCCCAGGAGCACATCGCCCCGCAACTGCGCGGCGGCCCCGCGCCGCGCCGCGACGACCCGGCCCCGTCCGTGCACGACCCCGGTCTCATGGCCGCCTTCCAGCGCGGCATCACGCTCGCGGAGTCGGCCGAACCGCGGACCCCCGGCGGCGCGGGTCCCGACACCCGGCAGTGGGAGCCGGGCCCCGACGACCAAGGCGGCGCCCCTGCATGACCACCACGACGCCGCACACACGCCCGCCCCCGCCCCCTCCCCGTACAGGGACGCGCACGCCACCACGCGCGCGTACCCGCCCGAAAGCCCGCACCGCACCCGCCCCCGCCGATCCCCCACCTCCCCGCACCACACCCAGCAGTCCACCAAGGAGTCGATCCCCCATGGCGAGCGATGTGCCGACGGGTCATGTGTCCGATCTCGACTGGCTGATGAGCGGCCTCGTCCAGCGCGTTCCCCACACCAGCAGCGCCGTGCTGCTGTCCTCCGACGGACTCGTCAAGTCCGTGCACGGGCTCGACGCCGACAGCGCCGACCACATGGCGGCCCTCGCCTCGGGCCTCTACTCGCTGGGCCGCAGCGCGGGCATCCGGTTCGCCGACGGCGGCGACGTACGGCAGGTGGTGGTGGAGCTCGACTCGGCGTTGTTGTTCGTGTCGACCGCGGGCTCCGGCACCTGTCTCGCGGTCCTCGCCGGGCGCGACGCGGACGCGGCCGTGCTCGGCTATGAGATGGCCATGCTCGTCAAGAGCGTGCGGCCCTACCTGGTGACCGCACCCCGGCAGTCCTCCGCCGAGCCCACGGCGATGAGGAATTGACGGTGGCGGCCCCGCAGGACGGGCCTTGGCTGGACGGCGCCGCGGGCCGGCTCGTGCGTCCGTACACGATCAGCAACGGACGTACCCGGCCCAGCACGTCGATGGATCTGCTCACCCATGTGATGGCCACCGGGGCGACCCCCCTCGGCTATCTGGGGCCGGAACACAGCCAGGCGCTCGACCTGTGTGCGCAGCCCACATCGGTCGCGGAGATCGCCGGTCATCTGAAGCTCCCGGCGGGCGTGACCAAGGTGCTCCTCTCCGATCTCGTCGACTGCCAAGCGATCACTACGAAGCCCCCCACGTTCCACGACAACCCCACTGACCGGTCCCTACTGGAGGCAGTGCTCGATGGACTACGACGCCAGCTCTGACCCTTTCCCCACCGCACTGAAGATCCTGGTCGCGGGCGGGTTCGGGGTCGGCAAGACGACCTTCGTCGGGGCCGTCAGCGAGATCGCTCCGCTCAGCACGGAAGAGCTGCTCACCACGGTCAGCGAGGACACCGACAATCTCGACGGCATCGAGAACAAGGTCGAGACGACGGTCGCGATGGACTTCGGGCGGATCACCCTCGACCCGGAGCATGTGCTCTATCTGTTCGGCACGCCGGGCCAGGAGCGCTTCTGGTTCATGTGGGACGAGCTGTCCGAGGGGGCTCTCGGGGCGGTCATCCTCGCGGACACCCGCCGCCTGGAGGACTGCTTCGCCGCCGTCGACTTCTTCGAGGAGCGCGGGATGGGCTTCATCGTGGCGGTCAACGAGTTCGACGGCTCCTACCGCTACGAGGCCGAGGAGGTCCGCGCCGCCATCGACCTGGACCCGGCGGTCCCCGTCGTGCGCTGCGACGCGCGCATCTCTAGCTCCGGCATCCAGACGCTGCTCACCCTCGTACGGCACCTGCTGGCGCACGCGCCCGCGACCACCACGGGGTTCGGAGCCCACACGTGACGTACGACGCCGCAAGGAGGCTGCTGCTGACGCCCCAGGACCAGGAGGGCGCCCAGCGGGCCGGCCGGTTGCGCAGGCTCGACCTGGGGCAGCGGGCCGAGCCGGTGTTCGACCGGTTCGCGGACCGGCTCGCCGAGGTGACCGGCGCGCCGTACGCGATGGTCAACTTCATTGACGAGAACCGGCAGTTCTTCGCGGGTCTGCACACCCCCGAAGGCGACCACCGGGGCGGCGAACTGGGCGCGGTGGCCGCCTCGGCCGCGAAAGCCACGTCCACGGAAGGCGAAGTGTCGCGCTACATGGCGCGCGATCACGGTTATTGCCCGCATGTGGTCGTGCGGCGCAAGGCGCTCGTCCTTGAGGACGTGTGCGACTATCCGCGCTTCGCGGGCAACCCGGTGGTCGACGAGATCGGTATCCGCTCCTACTTGGGCGCGCCGCTGATCGACGAGCGCACCGGGCTCGCCCTCGGTACGGTGTGCGCGGTCGCGACGGAGCCCCGCCCGTGGGGACAGGCGGGGCTCGTGACCATCAAGGCGATGGCGGCCGAACTGATGGAGCTGGTGCGGGGGCGGGGCGACCTGCTCGGTTAGGCGGTGCGGGCGCGGGCGTCCCGGCGCTGCTTGGCGTAGCCGCCCGCGGCCAGCGCGACGACCAGGATCGCGGAGACGAACAGCTGGTCGCGGCCGTCGGCGGTGCTGGCCATGACCACGAAGACACCCGCGATGGCCGCCAGGGCGAGCCAGGTCAGATACGGGAAGCCCCACATCTTCACGGTGAGCAGCTCGGGCGACTCGCGCTCCAGGCGGCGCCGCATCTTCAGCTGCGCGAGGCAGATGAAGACCCAGCCGACGAGGATGGCGACTCCGGTCGTGTTCATCAGCCAGGTGAACACGGTGTCGGGCCACCAGACGCCGGCGAACACCGCGAAGAAGCCGAAGAGGCAGGACGCGAGCACGGCGGCCACGGGCACGCGGCGGCGCACCCGGCCCAGGAAGCGCGGGCCGAGGCCGCGTGAGACGAGGGAGTAGGCCATGCGGGACGAGCCGTAGATGTTGGCGTTCATCGCCGACAGCAGGGCGACCAGGATGACGGCCTGCATGATGGTGCCGGCGGCCGGGATGCCGAACTCGTCGAGGACGGTGACGTACGGGCCGTCGGCGGCGACGTTCGGGTCGTTCCACGGCACCAGGGCGACGACGAGCGCCATCGACCCCACGTAGAAGAGCGCGATGCGCCACACGGCGGTGCGCACGGCGCGCGCCACGTTCTCGCGCGGCTTGTCGGACTCGGCGGCGGCGATGGACACCGTCTCCAGGCCGCCGTACGCGAAGACGGCGGTGAGCAGTCCGGCGATCAGGCCGGAGGTGCCGGTGGGGAAGAAGCCGCCGTGGCCGGTGAGGTTCGAGGCGCCGGGGGCGTCACCGAAGACGCCGAAGATGCCGAGGACTCCCAGCACCAGGAACGCGCAGATCGCGGTGACCTTCAGGGCGGAGAAGAAGAACTCGAACTCGCCGAAGTTGCGCACGGCGGCCAGGTTGCTCAGGCAGAAGAACACCATGAAGACGGCGACCCACCCGTAGGCGGGCAGGAACGGCACCCAGCCGTGCATGATCTGCCCGGCCGCCGTCGCCTCCGCGGCCACGCCGCAGGTGAGCATCACCCAGTACATCCAGCCCGACGTCGCTCCCGCCCAGGCGCCGAGTTCGCGCTCGGCGTGCACGGAGAACGAGCCGGTGGCGGGCCGGGCAGCGGACATCTCGCCGAGCATCCGCATCAGCAGCATGACCACGAATCCGGCGCCCGCGAAGAGCAGGACGACCGCGGGGCCCGCGGCGGCGATCCCGGCACCGGACCCTACGAAGAGGCCCGCGCCGATGACGCCGCCGAGGGCGATCATCGAAAGGTGCCGCTGTTTGAGGCCGTGGCCGAGTTCCGTGCCGGTGGAGGCGTCCTCGACGTCGCCGGGCGTGGCGCCGACGTCGGATCCGGCCTGCGGCGGGTCCGTGACGGAGGTGCGTGTCATGGTCGTGCCTGTTCGCTGTCTGAGACGGGTTGAAGTGCGGCGACAGTATGCGCTGGTGGGACGTGGTGCGTCGGCTGTCCGTTATTCGGACAAGCTGTTCGCTGGGCGGATCAATGGGGCGTCAAGGGGCCCTGGGGGAGGGGCTCTTCGAGGTGCCCGCCCGGGCAGGCCTGTAGGAAACCTGGGGCGCCGCTTAAGAAAACCTCGATGGACCGAACGCCCCGTGTACGGAAGAGTCTGCGGTGTCGGCGAACCGCATACGGGACGTATCCGGACGACTGCCGCAGCGCACCCTCATCACCCACTCTCCCCGCACGCGGGCCGGTTCGCCCTGCCCGCATGCGCGACGACAGGAGTCGAACCCTTGAAGGCACTGGTCAAGGAGAAGGCCGAACCGGGTCTGTGGCTGACGGACGTCCCCGAGCCCGGCGTCGGCCACGGGGACGTACTGATCAAGGTCCTGCGCACCGGGATCTGCGGCACCGACCTGCACATCCGCAGCTGGGACGGCTGGGCGCAGTCGACCATCAGCGCGCCGCTGGTCGTGGGGCACGAGTTCGTCGGCGAGGTCGTCGAGACCGGCCGGGACGTGAGCGACATCGCGGTCGGCGACACCGTCAGCGGCGAGGGTCACCTGGTGTGCGGAAAGTGCCGCAACTGCCTCGCCGGGCGCCGCCACTTGTGCCGCGCGACGGTCGGCCTCGGCGTCGGCCGCGACGGTGCGTTCGCCGAGTACGTGGCGCTGCCCGCCTCCAACGTCTGGGTGCACCGCGTCCCCGTCGACCTCGACGTCGCCGCGATCTTCGACCCGTTCGGCAACGCCGTGCACACCGCGCTGTCCTTCCCGCTCGTCGGCGAGGACGTACTGATCACGGGCGCGGGACCCATCGGCCTGATGGCGGCGGCCGTCGCCAAGCACGCCGGTGCCCGCAACGTCGTCATGACCGACGTCAGCGAGGAGCGCCTCGAGCTGGCGCGCAAGGTGGGCGTGAGCCTCGCCCTGAACGTGGCGTCCTCGACCATCGCCGACGGCCAGCGCGAACTCGGCCTGCGCGAGGGCTTCGACGTGGGCCTGGAGATGTCCGGCAACCCCGTCGCGATGCGCGACATGCTCGCGAACATGACCCACGGCGGCAAGATCGCCATGCTCGGCCTGCCGTCCGAGGAGTTCGCCGTCGACTGGGCCCGGATCGTCACCTCGATGATCACCATCAAGGGCATCTACGGCCGCGAGATGTTCGAGACCTGGTACGCGATGTCGGTCCTCCTCGAAGGCGGCCTCGACCTCTCCCCGGTGATCACCGGCCGCTACGCCCACACCGACTTCGACGCGGCGTTCGAGGACGCGGCGAGCGGCAAGGGCGGCAAGGTCATCCTCGACTGGACTGCCTGATTTTGGGCTCGGTTCGCCTCCGGGGCGACAAAGCCGGTGTTGAGGCACCGACCGTGCTCGACCCTCCTTCGTCGGGCCTCCGCGCGCTCGGTGCCTCAACACCGGCGCGCCCCTTTGGCTCACTCGCCGACGCCGCACCGTGGAACCCCGCCCACGCCACCCGAATCCGTAAGGAAGACCCCATGTTCGACAACGCACGCGCCGACTTCCAGGCCACCCTCGACGAGATCCGGGCCGCCGGTCTGCACAAGCCCGAGCGGGTCATCGGCACCCCGCAGTCCGCCACCGTCGACGTCACGGCCGGAGGCCGCCCCGGCGAGGTGCTCAACTTCTGCGCCAACAACTACCTGGGCCTCGCCGACCACCCCGAGGTGATCGCGGCGGGCCACGCGGCCCTCGACCGCTGGGGCTACGGCATGGCGTCCGTCCGCTTCATCTGCGGCACCCAGGAGGTCCACAAGGAGCTGGAGGCGCGCCTCTCGGCCTTCCTCGGCCAGGAGGACACGATCCTGTACTCCTCCTGCTTCGACGCCAACGGCGGCGTCTTCGAGACCGTGCTCGGCCCCGAGGACGCGGTGATCTCCGACGCCCTCAACCACGCCTCGATCATCGACGGCATCCGGCTGTCCAAGGCGAAGCGCTTCCGCTACGCCAACCGCGACATGGCCGACCTGGAAGCGCAGTTGAAGGCGGCGTCCGGATCCCGCAGGAAGCTGATCGTCACCGACGGCGTCTTCTCCATGGACGGCTACGTCGCGCCGCTCACGGACATCTGCGACCTCGCCGAGCGCTACGACGCCATGGTCATGGTCGACGACTCGCACGCGGTCGGCTTCGTCGGCCCCGGCGGCCGCGGAACCCCCGAACTGCACGGCGTGATGGACCGCGTCGACATCATCACCGGCACCCTCGGCAAGGCCCTGGGCGGGGCGTCCGGCGGCTACGTCGCGGCGCGCGCGGAGATCGTCGCGCTGCTGCGCCAGCGTTCGCGCCCGTACCTGTTCTCGAACAGCCTCGCCCCGGTGATCGCCGCGGCCTCCCTGAAGGTCCTCGACCTCCTGGAGTCGGCGGGCGACCTGCGCGAGCGCCTCGCGGCGAACACCAAGCTGTTCCGCACGCGGATGACGGAGGAGGGCTTCGACATCCTCCCCGGCGACCACGCGATCGCCCCGGTGATGATCGGCGACGCCTCCGTCGCGGGCCGCATGGCCGAACTCCTCCTGGAGCGCGGCGTCTATGTGATCGGCTTCTCGTACCCGGTGGTCCCGCAGGGCCAGGCGCGCATCCGCGTCCAGCTGTCGGCGGCGCACTCCACGGAGGACGTGAACCGGGCGGTGGACGCGTTCGTGGCGGCGCGCGCCGAGCTGGGCTGAGACCGCCGGTGCGTGGGCCGACGCCGCCGGTGCGGGGAATGTCGGACCCGTTTGGGAGAATCGCCCCATGATCGAAGCGCGGCGGCTGCACATCCTCCGTGCGGTGGCCGACCACCGCACGGTCACGGCTGCGGCCGCCGCGCTGTACCTGACCCCCTCGGCGGTCTCGCAGCAGCTCACAGCGCTTGAGCAGGAGACGGGCCACAAGCTGGTCGAGCGCGGCGCGCGCGGGGTCCGCCTGACGTCGGCCGGCGAGATCCTGCTCACCCACACCAACGCGGTCCTCGCCCAGCTGGAGAAGGCCGAGGCCGAGCTGGCCGCGTACAGCACGGGCGAGGCGGGCACCGTGACACTGGCCTCCTTCGCGACGGGCATCGGACTCGTCGTGGGGCCGGCGCTCGCCCTGCTGACGAAGGCGGCGCCCGGCATCCGCGTCCGCGTCCAGGACGCCGAGGGCGACGCCAGCCTGCCGATGCTGCTCGACCGGCAGATCGACGTGGCGGTCGCCGTCGACTACCGGGGCGCGCCGGGCGCCGACGACGATCGGATCACGCGCGTGCCCCTGTACGCGGAGCCGTTCGACGCGGTCCTGCCGGTCACGCACCGCCTCGCGGCCGCGGAATGGGTGCCGGTCGCCGACCTCGCCAAGGACACCTGGATCGGCCCGTACCCCGGCAACCCCTGCCACGACGTGGTCGTCCTGGCCTGCGAACACGCCGGTTTCTCCCCGCAGTTCGAGCATTCGTCGGACGACTTCCGCGCCGTCGTCGCCCTCGCCTCCGCGGGCGCGGGCGTGGCGTTGGTCCCGCGCTCGGCCCTGCACGGCGTCGACCTGAGCCAGGTGGTGGTCCGCCCGATCGACGGCGCGGCGCCGACCCGCAAGGTCTTCGCGGCGGTGCGGCACGGGGCGGAGGGGCATCCGCTGATCCGGCCGGTGCTGGAGGCGCTGGGGGAGGCGGCGGAGGGCTGAGGCGGGGAGCGCCACTGGGCCTCACCGCTTCCACCTGGCCCGGCGCGCGCAGTGCACGTCGGAGGGCCTACACCTGCGCGTAGCCGCCGTCGGCGAAGAACTCGGCGCCGTTGACGTAGCTCGACGCGTCCGAGGCAAGGAACGTCGTCACCGCGGCGATCTCCTCGGGCTCGGCGAGTCGGCCGAGGGGGATGCCCTCCTCGGTCTGCTTGAGCATCTCGGGCGGGAGCAGCTCGAGCAGACCAGGGGTGCGTGTGCCGCCCGGGGACACGACGTTGACCCGGAAGCCGCGTGCGCGCGAGCTCTGGGCCCAGCCGCGCGCTAGGTTGCGGATCGCGGCCTTGGAGGCCCCGTACACCTCCAGTCCCTGGTCGGGGCGGGTGCCGGCGGTCGACCCCGTCAGAATCACCGAGGCGCCGTTGGTGAGGTGGGGCAGCGCCTGCTGGAGAGTGAAGATCGTTCCCTTGACGTTCGTGGCGAACATGGAGTCGATCAGCTCCTCGGTCACCTCGCCGAGCGGAGCCACTGTGCCGATGCCGGCGTTGGCGACCAGCACATCGATGCGTCCGGCCTGTTCGCGCACGCTCTCGTAGAACGCGTCGAGCTCCGAGGACACCGAAACATCGCAGACCGCGCCGGTCACGCCGCTGCCGAGTTCGGCGAGCGCGGCGTCGAGCGCGTCCTTGCGGCGGCCGGTGATGAACACGCGGGCGCCCTCGTCGCGGAACGCGCGGGCGGTCGCGAAACCGATGCCGCTGCTGCCTCCGGTGATCACGGCGACCTTGTCTGTCAAGACGGCCATGCCGTCCTCCTTCAAGTTATGGACCGGTACGTCAATAACCATCCTCGATATGGACCGCACAGTCAAGAACGTCGTGACGGAGGGGGTGCGGCTTGAGGTGGGTGCTGGCGCGAGGTGGGCTCCGGCCCGAGGCGGGCGCGCTTCAGCGTGCGTAGGGGCTGCTCTGCGGGCCCGGTCGGTGAGTGCTAGCGCGCGGGGGTGGGCAGAAGTCGCGTCAGGGTGGACTGGGCCGCCGCGGTGAGCCCGTCAACGTCCATGCCGGTGCGTCCGAGCGCGATGAGGCCCAGCTGGGCGACGAGGACGGCGCGGGCGGTCTCGGTGGGGTCGACGTCGGCGGCGAGGTCGCCTTCGCGCTGGGCGCGCTCCAGTGCCGCGGTGAGGATGGCGGTGATCGTGTCGTAGGTGCGGCGGGCCTCGGCGGCCACGTCCGGAGTGCTGGCCGCGAGCTCGGCATTGCTGTTGGCCAGCAGGCAACCCCGACGCGCGACGGCCCCGGTCGGGTCGGCGGTGGGGCCGAGCACGAACTCGCGCACCAGGTCGATCCCCCGCGCCGCGGACTCCAGGCGCTCGCGCAGTGCGGACAGGTTCGCGTCGTCGTAGTCGCGCAGCACCCGCAGAAACAGGCTGTGTTTGTCGCCGAACGCCCCGTACAGGCTGCCCTTGCCCAGGCCGCTCACGCGCAGCAGATCGTCCAGCGATGTCGCCGCGTATCCCTTGTCCCAGAACTCGTCACGGACAGCGAGAACCACGCGGTCTTCGTCGAACTTGCGGGGGCGGGCCATGTAGCCCACGGTACTGGTTCTGGACCGCGCGGGCCGTAATGGGTGGGCGGCGCTTCCGGCGGCTCCTGGCTGAAGAGGGATCGGCCGCGTAACACTGCCGTTTCATATCTGGGATACCGTGCCGAATATGAGACGCGAGAGTGGCGTGCCGGCGCGCGACGCCAATGATCAGGACCCGGACCCCGTGGACGCCCGTCTCGGCGCCCGGCTCGCCGAGCTGCGCGCCGAACACGGCCTGTCCCTGGGCGAGTTGGCGGACCGCAGCGGCGTGAGCCGCTCCACTCTGTCGCGGGCCGAACGCGCCGAGATCAGCCCGACCGCCGCCCTCCTCAACCGTCTCTGCGCGGTCTACGGGCGGACCATGTCCCAGCTCCTGAGCGAGGTCGAGTCGGCCCCCACCCAGGTCGTACGCGCCGCGGACCAGCCCCTGTGGCGCGACGAGTCGACCGGCTTCGCGCGCCGCTCCGTCTCCCCGCCGCAGGCCGGACTGCGCGGCGAGGTGGTGGAGGGCACCCTCGAGCCGTACGCCGACATCGCCTACGACCGCCCGCCCGTCCCCGGCCTGGAACAGCACATCTGGGTGCTCGACGGCCTCCTCGACCTCACCGTCCAGGGCACGACACACCGCCTGGGGGCGGGCGACTGCCTGCGCTTCCGCCTCTGGGGTCCGACCCACTTCCACTGCCCGGGCCCAGAGCCGGTGCGCTACGCCCTGGTGGTGGTGCTCCCGTGACGATCACCTGCACACGTCTTGCGCCCGCGGAATTCCCCGCCTACGAAGACGAATTGGGCGCCCTGCTGGCCGACGTCGTACAAGGAGGCAGCTCACTCGGCTTCCTGCACGGACTGACGCCCTGCGAAGCGACTGCCTGGTGGCGCGACTGTGTGGGCCCGTCCGTGGAGCGCGGCAGCACAGCCGTATGGGTGGCGACCGACACGGGCGAGGCCGGCCGGACCCGCTGCCTCGGAACGATCTCCCTCGCCTTCACCGAGAAGCCCAACGGCCGCCACCGCGCCGAAGTGATCAAGCTGATGGTGCACGGCAGCACCCGCGGCACCGGCCTCGGCCGCACCCTCCTGGCGACCGCGGAGCGCGCCGCGGCGGAGGCGGGCGTGACGCTCCTGGTCCTCGACACCGAGACCGGCAGCCCCGCCGAGAACTTCTACCGCAAGGCGGGCTGGGACGAGGTCGGCGTCATCCCGGACTACGCGGCCGACCCGTCCGGCGTCCTGCACCCCACGACCCTGTTCTGCAAGCGCCTCGAACCGCTCGTGCCGGTCGGCGATTGCCAGGAATGAGGGCCTACGGTGCGGGGGAGGTGCAGGCCAGCACGCACGCGTACCTGCACACCCCCGCCCATGGGGCCGTACGGACTGTCCGAGAGGAAGCCGCCAGATGACCGCCACAGACCCGACGTACACGACGAGCGCGCTCAGCACCGGCGACGGCGCCGCCGTGGCCACGTACACCTGGCTGCCAGAAGGCGGCAGGCCCCGCGCCTTCGTGCAGATCGCGCACGGCGCGGCCGAACACGGCCAGCGCTACGACCGCTTCGCCCGCCACCTGACCTCCCACGGCTACGGGGTCATCGCCTCCGACCACCGCGGCCACGGCGCCACCGCCCAGTCCACGGGCGGCTACGGAGTCACGGACGACGGCGACCCCGACACCGTCGACGCCTGGGTGTCGATCGTCGAGGACCTCAAGGCGATCGGCGACCAGGCGCGCGCCCTCCACCCCAACGTCCCGTTCGTCCTGCTGGGCCACAGCCTCGGCTCTCTGCTCGCGCGCGACTACGCGCAGCGGTACGCGGACGACCTGGTGGCCCTGATCCTCACCGGCACCTTCCGCTCCCTGCCCGGCGCCGACAACGAGGGCGACATCGCGGCCCTGAAAGCCGAGGTCGCGGCGGGCGGCCGCGCCGCCGCCTCGTCCTACGTGGGCAACCTCTTCTCCTCCTTCAACGACCCGTACGAGCACCGCACCGGCTTCGAATGGCTCTCGCGGGACGAGGCGGAGGTCGACAAGTACGTCGCCGACGAACGCTGCGGCTTCGACTTCTCGGCGGGCCTGTCCCTGGACTGGGTCCGTGCGGTGCGCCGCATCAACGACCCGGCGAACCTCGCCCGCATCCCGGCCGACCTGCCGATCCACGTCGCGGTCGGCACGGAGGACCCGTGCAACCAGCGCATGACGCTGGTCCACGAACTCCTGGAGGACTTCCGCTACTTGGGCGTCGAGGACCTCACCTGGAAGGGCTACGAGGGCGCCCGCCACGAAATCCTCAACGAGACGAACCGCGACGAGGTCCAGGCGGATCTGGTGGCGTGGCTGGACAAGCGGGTGCCGTGACCCCGAGCAGGGCGCCCTACGCGGCTCCCGGCCATTGTCAGTGGCGTTGGCTACGGTTCGTTGCATGCTGGACGCCGAGGATGTACGCACCGTAGCCCTGTCCCTTCCGGACACGACCGAGAAGGTCGCCTGGAGCATGCCCACGTTCCGGGTGGCGGGGAAGATGTTCGCCACGCTGCCCGAGGACGAGACGTCGATAGCGGTGCGCTGCCCGAAGGAGGAGCGCGACGAGCTGGTCCTGTCCGAGCCGGACAAGTTCTGGATCGCGGACCACGAGGCGTCCTTCGCGTGGGTCCGGGCCCGCCTCGCGGCCCTGGAGGACACGGCCGAGCTGCGCGACATCCTCGCCGACTCCTGGCGCCAGGCGGCCCCGACCCGACTCCTGGACGCACACCCCGAGTTGGGTCTTCCACGTGCAGGATGAAACCAGGTGAGTCGCCGCCCGTCCGCATGGCATCATCCGCTCGCGAGGGCCCACCGCGCGCGTGCGGTGCGCCATGGGGACGACGAACGGGGAATGTGGATGGCCGACCGGGCGGTCGACGGCGAGGACGCCGGGGTCGCGCCCCGGCGCGGCATCTGGACCCGCGACTTCGGCCTCTTCTTCACCGCGAGGGGCGTGGCCAAGCTCGGCGACAGCATGCTGCCGGTGGCCCTCGCGGCGGGTCTCCTCCAGTACGGCTACGGGGCGGGAGCGGTGGGCCTGGCGATGGCCTCCTCGGTGGCCTGCTTCGCGGGCCTGGTCATCTTCGGCGGCGTACTGGCGGACCGTTTCAATACACGTCTACTGATGACGGGCGCCGACCTCGTCCGCCTGGTGACACAGTCCCTCGCGGCCGTCATGTTCTTCACCGGCCATGTCGTGCTCTGGCAGATCTGCGTCATCGGCGCGATCAACGGATCGGCCGCGGCGGTCTTCCAGCCCGGCGTCGCCGGCACGGTGCCGCGCCTGGCATCCGACGTCCAGGCGGCGAACGGCGCGATCCGGGTCGCGGAGTCCGGCGCGCAACTGGCGGGCCCCGCGGTGGCGGGCATGCTGGTCGCGCTGGCCTCACCGGGCCTGGTCTTCGCGGCGCACGCGGGCACGTACGCGCTGAGCGCCCTGTGCCTGCTCCTTCTGCGTCTGCCACCGCTGCCCCGCGACACAGCCGTCGGCAGGACCCGCCCCCGCGGCGCCTTCCGCGCCGAACTCGTAGAAGGCTGGCGGGAGTTCAGATCCCGAAGATGGCTCTGGGGAGTCATCTCGGTCTGGTGCGTGCTGATGATAGGGGCGTCGGGCCCGGCCGTCCCCCTGGTCGCCGTACAGGTCACGCAGGAGTACGGATCGGGCGCATACGGCCTGGTGAACTCGGCACTCGGCGCCGGCACGGTCGTCGGCGGCGTCCTGGCCCTGCGCCTGCGCCCGCGCCGGATGCTGCGCGCGGGCGCCCTGGCCCTGTTCGGCTTCGCCCTGTTCCCCGCTACGGCGGGCGCGGGCCTGGGGGTGCCGTGGATGATGGCGGGCTGCGCGGTGGCCGGGGCCGGCATGTCGTTCTGGGGCGTGATGTGGGCGACGAGCGTCCAGACCCAGGTCCCGCGCGAGATCCTCAACCGCATCCACGCCTACGAGGTGGCCGGCTCCATCGCCATGCAGCCGGTGGGCCAGGCCCTGGCGGGCCCGGCGGCGGCCACGTTCGGCACGCAGCAGGTCCTGCTGGCGGGCGGCGTGGTCACGCTGCTGGTGGCGGCGACGATGCTCTCGATCCCGGCGATCAGGGGCCTGGTGCGAGCGGACGCGCTACCGCAGACAGGGCTGGGGCTCCCCCTTGCTACTCCGGAACCCCGACAGCGCCGACGCTCCGGGAAAGCAGAAACCCACTGATCCGCTCCCGCAGCGCCGCGGCGTCGAGCCCATGCCCGGCGATGTGCTCCTCGACGCTCCCGTACCGCCGCAGCTCCCGCCGCCCGACACCGAGCCCGAGAACACGGTGCGGAAGATCGGCGAGCGCGTCATTGGCGGCGCCGGTGGAGGTCCCGGCGAGATAGGGCTCGACGACCACGACATCAGCGCTGCTGCCATTGCCCACGGCCCGCCGCAGCCCGGCAGCATCAAAGGGCCGAACGGTGGTCGCGTACAGCACACTCACATCAAGCCCTTCGGTGGCGTCCAGCACGTTGTCCAACATGGGCCCAACGGCAACGACGACTCCCCGCCGCCCCTCCCGCACACTCAGGAACCGCTCCCCATCAACAGGCAGAGCCTCCCGATTCCCCTGCACGGAGAGCCGCACATATTCGCGCGAGTCCTTGAGGGCATCGCCGCTGCTGCCCCAGACGGCATGCCGCAACAGAACCTCGGCCTCATCGGGATGCCCGGGCACGTGCACCCGCCACCCATCAAGGGTGTCGAGCAACGCGACATCCCCGGGGGACATGTGCGTAAAGCCTCCCGAGGACACGTCGTACGACGCCCCGGCACTCACCAGCACACCCCCGACCCCCTGATGCCCGAAGTCCAGCTTCACCTGCTCAAAAGGCCGTTCTACGAGGAAGCTGGCGAAGGTGTGCATCACGGGCCGCATCCCGGCGAGCGCAAGCCCCGCCCCGGCCCCGACGAGCAACTGCTCCCGGATCCCGACATTGATCACCCGCTCCGGATGCCGCCGGGCGGCCCCGGCAAAGGGCGCGACCCCGATCTCGGCGAGCACGACGGCGACACGCGGATCCTCATCGAGAATCCGGCTGAGGACGGGGGCGAACCGATCACGCATGGTGTCCACGAGAACTTTCCTTTCGGGAGGGGGAGAGGGGAGGGCGGCGGGACTCAGGAGTCGTTGAGGGGAGAGGGAGGAGGCTCACTCAAACTTGGGCTCGACGCGGGCGACGACGGCGTGCGGCCGCCCCGGATGCGGCGCGGTGAACGCCTCGTACAGAGCTTCGTGATCCCGCCCGTCGACGGTCACGGTCGACCACCCGGCGGCCTCGAACCGGGCGGCGATGCCACCGGCCCGTCCGTAGGTGGCGGACAGGTTGTCCACGACAACGGTGTGCAGCCGCTCGAGCCCGAAGGCTCCGGCGAAGGCGATGGCCTCGTGGTTGCTGCCCTCGTCGAGCTCGGCGTCCCCGACGAGGGCCCAGACGGCCGGCTCGCCGAGCCCCTGGGCCCGCAGCCCGAGCGCGGTCCCGACGGCGATCGGCAGCCCGTGCCCGAGCGACCCGCTCCCGATCTCCACGCCCGGCACGAGCACGCGGTCGGGATGATGCCCGAGCCGCGACTCGTACGCCCCGAAGTCACTCAACCACTCCTCGGGCACAAATCCCTTGGCGACGAGCACGGCGTAGTACGCCATGGGCCCGTGCCCCTTGGACAACAGAAACCGATCCCGCCCGGCGTCCTCGACACTCTCCGGTCCGACCCGCAGAACGCGGTCGTACAGCACCCACAACACGTCGAGGGTGGAGGTGGCGGCGGGCCCGTGCTTCTCGTCCCCGGTCATGAGACTCATGAGCCGAGACAGATCTTCGTAGCGATAGCCGGTGTGCGCGACGGCTCCGGTGGATCCGGTGGATCCGGTGGCACTGGTCGCGATGGCGAGGTCATCCGCTGTGGTCGTCATGGAACGAAGCGTGCAACCTCAACTTTGCTTGAGGTCAACCCCTGCTCCCACGGCGCGCCGGATCCGGCCGCACGCCGGAAGTGATTCACGACCACCGCCCCGAGTGCGGTATGGTTTCTCTGCGCGTGAGGCCAGGGGGAAACCCCAGGTCAACGGGCACCGGGACGTGGCGCAGCTTGGTAGCGCACTTGACTGGGGGTCAAGGGGTCGCAGGTTCAAATCCTGTCGTCCCGACAAGTTCGAACGATCGAACGTCGCAGGTGAAGGGCCGTTTTCGAACGGCCCTTTTTCTGTTGCTCCCATGCTCCCAGTGCCCCCTTGCCTGTTTGCTCCCACTCGGGCCGATGTGCACGCCCTATGGGCGGCCTTTTGGGTATGTGCTTGCGCTCTTCGTGCTGGTGGGGGCCGCCCCCAGTGGGAGTGGGGTCGGGAGCGGTGTCCCCTTGGCTGGAATCTGCGTTATGGGGGCATGCGAAATATTGACCCCAGTTCCGTTTTGGGGTGGGCGGTATGCGGCTTTTCGGTGGTAGCTGTTGTGGGCTGCATCGAGAGATCGAACGCGGGTGGGAGCGGTTCAGGGAGCTTTGCGCATGTTGAGCACCCTGAGGAAGGTGCTGCCGGTATCGCGTCCGCTCCTATTGCGGTTGCGGGTCTCAAGCGCCTGGATCCGATCGGCGGCGTCAGCCCTGTGGCCCGCGTCGTGAACACGATCCCCGAATCGGGGGAGTGCTGGGGTGCGTCCGCGTTCGCGCTTGCCACCAGTTCGTTGCCTCAGCGGTCTTCGTTGAGGTCATCACCGCAATACACAATGAGGGGGCCGATGGGCCTCTGCCTGGTGCCCGGCGAGCGCCGGGACCCTTCCCGCGTCCTCGAGATGTGCATTGCCGCGCTGTTGGCGGCCCATCCTCTCGCCAAGGTCCTGATCTCCACGCCGGGGGGGCCTGCAGGGCCGGCGTCCGCATCCTGGCCGAGGTCGGCGACGCCGGCGCGTTCCTCGCCGCGTTCGCCTCGCTCAGTAGCCCCGAATCGAGGACCTGTACGACAAGGCGCGCGGCGAGAACATCTTCGTGGGGCCCCGCGACGGCACTCCCTGCCAACCGCGACACGAACAAGCAGTCTGGCCACGCCCGCAGGCTTTGACCAGGCGGAAAGAGGTACCCGCTGGCTCGCGAGGTTGTGCGACCCGGGGCTGGCTCCTGCTCGAGCTGTTGGGTTGGGTACGCAGGCCGGATCCTCATCCGGGAAGATGTTCGGAAGGGCTGAGCTCCGTCCGGTTGGTTGCGGGGCAGCTAGCGGGCGTGCTTACCAGGGCAATGCCGCGGGGCGACGCTGCCACCACCAACGCGGTGGGGCGGCAGGTACCTTGCCGCCGGCTTGCTCCAGGTATGCCAGCAGCGAGCCGTCATCGGGCACGGTCATGGCCGTGAAGTGTTTGTCGAGCGGTTCGAGGACGCTGGCGATGAGTAGTTGTACGACGCTGGGGAGTTGGGGCAGCGCGGCGGCGAGCGTGTCGCGGGCTTCCAGGCGCGTTCGGTACAGGTCCGCCGGGTACCAGCCTGCTGGCTTCCAGTCGTCCCGCACCGTCTCGACGAGTTTCTCCCAGGCGGCGAGGCTGGTGTGCGCGAGCCACAGCGGGGTTCCGGCAGTCTCGTAGGCGACCGGGTCGGCTTCCCTGAGGTTCTTCCTGAGCTTGTCCTTGAGCGGTGACGGCGCGGCTGCCTGTGCATCCCACACCACCTCGGGGAGGCGGGTGACCGGAACGTGCGGCAGCTGTGCGACGGGTGCCTCCACGGCGTCGATCGTGTAGCCCTCGTCCTCCCCGTCCGCGGCGTCCTCGGGGTCCAGCAGGCGGGCGCGGGTAAGGGGGCCGTCCTGGGCCGCCAACTGGTAGGCGCTGGGGCGTGGCTCGTCGACGGAGAACAGTACGGTGGCCGGGGCTGTGCGGGCGAACGCGGCGGCCAACCCGTCCTCGGAGGGCTGTGGCTGGATCGACGGCTGCACGTAGATGTCCAGCGCCAGCGCAAGATCGCCTTCGAGGGAGCGCACGTCGCACAGGACGGGGGCTTCCCAGTTCCGCAGGTCGGCGTCGAAGTCTTCGCCCGCAACGTCCACGTCCTGGACCGATACGTCGAGTGCGTGGGCCAGGGCCCGGGCGATGGCCGGATGATCCAGGGGCTCCACGGTGAGGAGGTTGTACGTCACTGGTATGTCCCGTTGGAGATGGCGAGGGCCTTGTCGATGATGCTCGGGTTGTTCGTAAAGCGCGGGTTTCTGGTCAGCTGCGGTGCGGCACTTATGTCGCCCTTGGCCTTGGAAACCTCTCCACTTCGCGGTCGAACGGACCAGACAAGGACTGCGGGTCGCCAACCGGTTCACATGGGAGATGCGCACGCTCTACCCGACACAGTGGACGGTCGGGGTGCGCAGTGTCGAACTGCTGCGAGAACGGCTGGCGGTGGAGCTACCCGATGACGAGGCGGCCAACGTCGCGTTCCACCTGGTCAACGCCGACACCGGGACCAAGCATGGCGATCCGATGCGGGTCGTTCAGCTGCTGAACTCGGTGCTGCAGATCGTCACCCACACCACGTCGGCACGGTTCGACGGGGACGATCTGCACAAGGCCCGGTTCATCAGTCACTTGCAGTACTTCGCTGAACGGCTGTTCAGTGGGAAACTCCTGACCAGCGAGGACGATTTCCTCTATGGGCAGCTCGCGGGACGTTACCCGCGTGCGGTGGACGCGGCCGGCCGAGTCGCCGCGTTCGTTCGGCAGACCCACGGTGAGGAACTGCCGAACGAGGAGATCGCCTATCTGGCCCTGCACATCGCCCGGGTGGCACCAGAGTAGGGCGGCTTCCGGGGAACAAGTCGGGGCCAGAGGCGGACATACTGCTTCTGAGCGAGTCGGTCGTCGGTCACGTTCGCAGTGCCTGCTGTGCGTCGCGGACTCGGTCGTGCCCGTTCGCCGCCCGGCGGTTGCGCACGAGTATCGCGAGGCACAGCAGGCTGAGCACCGCGACACCGCACAGGTACAGGGTGATCGGCCAGGTTGCGTGGTTGATGCCGTACAGCGCGGTCGCCACCGTTGGCGCGATGCCGCCACCGAGGATCGCCCCGAGCTGGAAGCCGAGCGAACTGCCGCTGTAGCGCAGCCGGGCGGGGAACAATTCCGAGAAGAGGGCCGCCTGCGGGCCGAATGTGAATCCCAGCGCGACCGCCATCAGCACCAGCGAGACCAGTACATAGCCGGTCTCGGCTGTGTCGATCAGAGGGAAGAAGACGGCCGCGGCAGCCACCAGGCCCACCGACCCGCCGAGGAGGACGCGGCGCCTGCCCAGGTGGTCGGAGAGCGCGGCGGACCACGCGGTGGTGGCCAGCCACACGGCGGCGGCCGTCAGGACGAGGACCAGCATGAGGTCGCGTCCGATCCCGAGCACTGCCGTGCCGTACGAGAGCGTGTACGCCATGAAGATGTAGCCGAGCGCGTTGTTGCCGATGAAGGTGCCGCCGGCGAGGACGACGTCACGCCACTGGTGGCGCAGCACCTCGACGACGGGGAGCTTCGCGGGTCCCTCGGCCCGTGCATTGGTGAACTCGGCGCTCTCCTCGACGCCGAACCGGATCACCAGCCCGACCCCGACCAGTACGAGACTGGCGAGGAACGGGATGCGCCACCCCCAGTCGGCGAAGGCGTCCGTGCCCAGGGTGTGGGAGGTGGCGAGGAAGGCGAGGTTGGCGAGGATGAGGCCGCCGGGTGTGCCCATTTGCGGGAAGCTGCCGTAGAAGCCGCGCTTGCCGGGCGGTGCGTGCTCGACCGCCATGAGCACCGCTCCACCCCACTCCCCGCCCACGCCCAGGCCCTGGACGAAGCGGAGCAGGACGAGCAGCACAGGAGCCCAGACGCCGATGGTGGCGTACGTGGGCAGCAGACCGATGCCGGCCGTGGCCAGGCCCATGATGGTCAGAGAGAGGACCAGCATGGACTTGCGTCCGATACGGTCGCCGAAGTGCCCCATCACGACACCGCCGATGGGCCGGGCGACGAAACCGATGGAATACGTCGCGAACGAGGCGAGTGTGCCGGCGGTGGAGGAGAACTGCGGGAAGAACTGCGGGCCGAAGACGAGGGCCGCGGCTGTGCCGTAGATGAAGTAGTCGTACCATTCCACGGCCGTGCCGATGAAGCTGGCGGCTGCGGCACGGCGCAGGAATGGGTTGGATGGCGCTCGGGACATCGTGTGCGGCTCCTGGGTTGATGTCGGTCGAGGACGGGAGTTCGGCCGCAGGGACGGGGTGTGGTGTGCGGCGGGTCAAGGACGTGCCGTGAAGGTAGGGGCGCTGTACCTGCTTGGGCAGGGCATGGGTTCGATATGAGAGACACGTGCTCAGCACGTACTCCCTGGACGTGCAGAGCCAGCAGGTGCATGGGGCCGGTTAGCCGTGGATCGGCCTCGACCGTGACCTCGCCTTTCAGCTCCCGGAGCCGGTTGACGACGGCGAGTCGTAAGCTGCCGCCATCATGACAAACGAGGAGACCCCGGCCGCCCGCCCCTCCGTCCAGACTCTGGACCGAGGTCTGCGGGTGCTCGAGGTGATTGCGCTGTCGGACATACCGCTGCCCCTGGCCGAACTGAGCCAGCAGATGCGGCTGCACCGCTCGATCGTCTACCGGCTGTTGCGCACCCTGCAGGACCACCACCTGGTGGCGCACACCGCACGCGGGTACGTCCTCGGAACCCGCGCCCAGTCGCTGGGCCGCCGCACCCTGCCCATGCTCCAGCGGATCGCCAAACCGGAGATCGCCAAGCTCGCCGCACGCGTCGGGCTCACGTCGTTCTTCGTCGTCCGCGACGGCGAGGAGGCGGTCACGCTCGTCTCCGTCGAGGTGGAGAGCGTCCGCTCGCGCACCGTCTACAGCCCCGGCGACCGTCACCCGCTGGCCTTGGGCTCCCCGGGAATCGCCATGCTCGCTGCCGAGCCGCCATGCGCCAGCGAGCGCCCCGAGGTTGCCGCGGCCCGGAAGTGCGGGTACGCGACCACCCGCAACGAGGTCGTGTCCGGACTGGCCACCGTCTCGGCGCCCGTCGTGTCGGCTCCGGGACACGCGGTCGCCGCCGTGTCGATCGCCTTCGCCGTCGAGCGCCCCGGCCCGCCCCAGATCGAGGCCGTCCTCGACACGGCCCGTCTCATCACGGGACGACTGCGCACCGAGCTGTCGAGCGGAGCCGTGCTGCCCGGCGTGGACTGACCCGGGGGCCGTGCTGGGCCCACCGGGTTTCGCATAGCGAACTGGCGGGTGGTCCGCTGTCCGCGGGCTCCCTAACGTCCTGCGTGCCTGCAGGAAAGGGGAGCACTATGACCACGGCTGCGACGGCTACCACGGCCGCGAAAGCCCGAAGGGCCATCAAAGAAGCGACCGAAAGGGAAGGGACCGTCAAGGACCGGACATTCGATGTCCTGCGTCAGTACGGCCTCACCACCCTGTTCAGCAATCCCGGGTCCACCGAGGTCGGTTTCCTCGCCGATCTACCCGCCGACATCGAGTTCGTCCTCGGCCTGCACGAGGGCTCCGTCGTCGGCATGGCCACGGGGCACGCGCTGGCCAGCGGTCGCCCGGCGCTGGTCCTCCTGCACACCACCGCCGGGTACGGCAACGCGGTGAGCGCCCTGGCGACGGCGCGCGCCAACCGGGCCCCGCTGGTCGTGGTGGTGGGCCAGCAGGACCGCAGGCATCTGGCGCACGAGCCGTTCCTCGCGGGGCGGTTGGACGGGCTGGCGGGGCAGTACCCGGTGTGGCAGCACACCCCGGCACGCCCCCAGGACGTCCCCGGCGCCGTCGCCCGCGCCTGGCACGAGGCGCGGGAGGGGCGTGGCCCTGCGATGGTCGTCGTCCCGATGGACGACTGGCTTGCACCGGCCGACGAGGACGCGCCCTTGGCCGCCCCGGTCGCCGTACAGGGCGGCCGAAGGGCGTCCGACAGCGCGATCGAGGACCTGGCGGAGCTGCTGGGCAAGGCCGAGAAGCCCTGCCTGGTCGCCGGCGCGGGGAACGACTCGCCCGAGGGCTGGGCGGCACTCGTGCCCCTGGCCGAACGGCTCGGCTGCCCAGTGTTCCAGGAGGCGTTCGGGGCCCGCGCGGGCTTCCCCCAGGACCACCGGCTGTTCGCGGGGCACCTGCCGGCGGTCCGTTCCGGGCTGCGGAAGGTGCTGGCGCCGTACGACGCCGTGCTCGTCGTCGGAGCGGCGCCGTTTCGTCAATACCCCTATGCGCCGGGTGACTTCACCGAGCCGGGGACCCGGCTCGCCGTCATCACCGACGACCCCGAGGAGGCCCACCGCAGCCCCGCTGAATGCGTTCTGCTCGCTGAACCGGCCGACAGCGTACGGCGGTTGACCGCACTGCTGCCCGCCAGGACCGGATCCCCGCAGCCCGTGCGGCGGAACCCGCCTGCGCCGCCCGAAGAGGGTGAACCGCTGCGCGCCGCGCATGTCCTGGCCGCTCTGGCCGCACGGCTCGACCCACAGACGGTGGTCGTCGAGGAGACCCCGTCCAGCCGCCCCGACCTGCACGCCCTGCTGCCCGCCCGCGCACCGTTCGGCTTCCTCAGCGCGGCCATGGGCGGACTCGGCTTCGCGATGCCGGCCGCGGTCGGCGTCCGCCGGGCCGCGCCGGACCGCCCGGTCGTGGCCGTCCTGGGCGACGGCTCCTCCCTCTACTCCGTCCAGGCCCTGTGGAGTGCCGCCCACTACGGCGTCGGCGTGCTCTTCGTCGTCCTCGCCAATGGCCGTTACGCGATCATGGACCGCCTCGCCGAACGCGAGGGCGCCGCTGCCCCCGCGTGGCCCGCGTTTACCGAGCTGAGAGTATCGGCCCTCGCCCGCGGCCTGGGCTGCCCGGCCGAGCGGGTGGAGGATCACGCGGCGCTGCTGTCCGTCCTGGACAAGGTCATGCCGGGCCTTGCTGACCGGCAAGAGCCGCTCGTGTTGGAGGTCTCGGTCGAGGCCGACCCCGAATACCACTCCTGAACTCGCACCAGAAGGAGACACACTGTGAAGGACACACCCATGAAGGATGCACGCGTAAAGGTCGTCATCATCGGAGGGGCGGGCGGCATCGGCTCCTCAGCGGCCTTCAACCTGCTGTCGGCGCAGGGCACATACGAGATCGTCCTCGTCGACACCAGGCCGAACATGATCACCAGCCACGCCATGGACCTCGAGAACGCCCTCGCCCTCGGTGCCACGGCGGACGTCGTGCGCGGCGGCACCCCGGAGGACGCCCTCGACGCGGATGTCGTGGTCCTCAGCGCCGCCGTCCCGCTGCGGCTGAACTCCTCCCGGTCCGTCTTCCTCGCCGACAACGCGCGCATCGTCGCCGACTGCCTGCGCCCGCTGAGGGAGGCCGGTGCGGACTTCGGCGGTTCGGTACTGATGCTCACCAATCCCGTGGACCCGCTGCTGACGTGGGTGCACCGGCAGGGCTGGCTGCCCCGCCACCGGCTGATCGGCTACACCCTCAACGACAGCCTCCGGCTGCGCACCGGCATCTCCCTCGCCCTGGGGGTCCCCCCGAAGGACGTCGACGCGTGGATGCTCGGCGAGCACGGTGAGGGCCAGGTTCCGCTCTACAGTCGGGTCGCCGTCGGCGGCGAGGTGACCGTGCTGACGGAGGAACAGCGGAAGGCGGCCGAGGAGTACGCCGACACCTGGTACACCAAGCACGTCGCCCTCGACTCCGGCCGCACTTCCACCTGGACCACGGGTCTGGGAACGGCCCGCATGATCGAGGCGATGACCGCCGGGTCGGAAACGGTCCTGCCCGCCTCGGTCGTCCTGGACGGCGAGTATGGCGTGCACGGTGTGAGCCTCACCGTGCCGGTGGAGCTCGGTCCCGAGGGCGTGCGCCGCATCGTGCCGTGGGAACTGCCGCAGGACGAGCTGGACGGCATGGTGAAGGCGGCGGCGCGCGTGGAGGCGGCGGTCTCCGACATCGCGGAAGAACCCGTGGTCCAGCCCTCCTGACCCGCCCGCGGACGAACGGCGCCACCGCCGGCCGACCCCTGCCACCACCACGTACCACTGACGACGCTGCGCACCGAAGGAACCCCTCATGAACATTACCCGTGACCTGCTGATCGGGGGCAAGAACGTGCCCGCCGCGTCCGGACGGACCACCGGGGACATCAACCCGTACACCGGCGAGGTGTAGGCCATCGTGGCCGCTGCCGGGCCCGAGGACGTGACGCGCGCGGTCGACGCGGCGGACGCAGCCTTCGCGTCGTGGGCACAGCTCGCGCCCTTCGCCCGGCGGGCGATCTTCCTCAAGGCGGCCGACCTGCTGGACGCCAGGGGCGAGCAGGTCGCCGAAGCGATGGCGCAGGAGGTGGGCGGCACAAGGCCGTGGGCGTACTTCAACGTGTCGCTGGCGGCGAACATCCTGCGTGAGGCCGCAGCCACGATCACCGCCCCGCGCGGTGACGTGCTCAGCGCCCAGGAGGAGGGCGCTCTGGGGCTCGCGATTCGCGAACCCCTGGGCGTGGTGGCCGCGTTCGCTCCGTGGAACGCGCCGGTCATTCTCGGGGTGCGGGCGGTGGCGGCGCCGCTGGCCGCCGGTAACACCGTCGTCGTCAAGGCCAGCGAGGACGCGCCGATCGCGTGCGCCCTCCTCATAGCCGACGTCCTGCGTGAGGCCGGGCTGCCCGACGGGGTGCTGAACGTCGTCACCAACGACCGTGCGGACGCGGCGCGGATCGCGGAAGTGCTGATCGCCGACGAGCGGGTGAGGGCCGTCAACTTCACCGGCTCCACCGGCGTCGGGCGCGTTCGCCGAGGCCGACGATGGTGTTGCGGTCCTGCTGCACCACCCGCGAGGCCGCCGGATGGGCGGTCGCCACGGGCAGGTGCAGTCTGCGGGTGCCGTGCTCCAGGAATGCCATGGCGTTTAGGCGCTTGCCCGGCACGGTGTCCGGATGGACGAAGTCCGTGGCCACAATGCAGTCGGCCTGTGCGGTCGGGAAATCGTGCCAGGTCGGGCCGGTGCGGCGTGGGGCCGGGGCGAGGCCTGCGGCGTTGCGGACCTTCCAGGAGACAATGGGGTGCCCGAGCCGGGCGAGTTCTCCTTGGATTCTCCGGTGCCCCCACCGCGGGTTCTCGTGTGCCAGTTGCAGCACCAGGCGCCTGAGGGCGTCCTCGCCCGTACCTGGAGGCCCGGGAACGCAGGTGCCGGAAAGGGGCGGCCCATGGCGCCGCCTTCCGGCGAGGCCCGGGCCAGGTCGAGAGCCCCGGCGGGCCGGGGCTCTCGACGGGCTGCCGAAGAGGTCGTGGCGGGGCGTCAGTTGGCGCGGTCCGACCAGCCTTCCGGGAGGTCGCCGGGGGCGATGGAGACCACGTTCTCGTCGTTCTCGCCGACGTACTCGAAGAGTGTGATGTGCGCGAATTCCGGGACCTCGAAGATGGGGTAGGTCGGGCCGGCGTCCCGGTAGGCGCGCATCTCGTCGAGGTGGTCGTTCTGGAACAGCACGGTGCGCTCGCCGTGGTCCTTGATCCAGCGCGGGAAGAAGATGACGCCATGCAGCACGCGCTCGGCGGGGAGGACGTTGACGCTCACAGAGGTGCCGGTCGGCTCGGTCCAGGAGACCTTGTAGACAGCCTCGTTGAGGCGTACGAGGTCGACCTTCTGGTCCTTGACCCAGCGGCCGCCCACGTGGCCGGTGTGGATGCGGTAGTCGATGGTCGTGGCGTTCTTCACGTACATCTCGTACTGCCAGCCATTGGCGTACGTGTAGATGAAGCGGTGGCCGACGATCCCGGAGAGGTCCTGCGGCGGGACGGGGTTCTCGACGGTGGTGGGGCGGACGGGGGCCTCGGGGGTGGAGATTGCCATGGTGTTTCAGCTTCTTTCTGCGTGCTCGGGCGCCGGCGTCCGAGCCGCATGTCCAGGCCCGGCGTCCGGGCCTCTGGCCCTCGGCGCCACGACTCAAGTTTGCCACAAAACTGTTTTGACACAAAACCAAATGTGGGGGTGGGCGAGCCCGAGCGGACACAATGGCCCCATGCCCATGGACACCACCGACGCGGACCAGGCGGCCGCCACCGAACTCAGCCGACTCCTCGGCCCCCTAAGGCGCGCCGTACTGCGTGCCACCCGCAATGCCGCCGATCTGCCCGATCTGCCCGAGGCGCAGATCGAACTGCTCCGCGTGCTGGTCGATGCGCCGCTTCCCGCCCGCGAGGCCGCCGCCCGGCTACGTATCGCACCTTCCACCGTGAGCAACCTGGTCAAGGCCATGAGCGCGGCCGGACTCGTCGAGCGCCGATCCCGCCCGGGCGACGCCAGGACTGTCCTGCTCGCCGCCACCTCGACCGCCAACGACCTGCTCGACCGCTACGACCACGCCAGCGCCGGCGCGCTCGCCCGCGGGATCGGCAACCTCCCCCCAGGGGAGCGGTCCGCGATCCGCGCCGCTCTCCCCGCCCTCTCCCACCTCGCCGGCGAACTCAAGGACCACTGAGCCCGGCGCGTCGGCACACGGTCCGGGCCAGGGGGCCTTGGCGACCGAGAAGTGCGGGGTTTTCGTCGCCGACGACACGCTGTCCGATGGCCAGCTCCCCGTCCTGTGGGTGGCTTTTCGGGTGTGTGCTTGCGCTCTTCGCGCCGGTGGGGGCCGCTCCCACTGTTTCGGAGAGCGCCTGCTCCTCGTCGTCTCCGGCACGCGGCCGGGCCCGCACGAGTGCCCACACAAAGGCCGAATCATTGCAAGCCTCAAGTGTCAGCAGGTCCCATGACGAGAGTGTTCCGGCCAGGTCGGCCAGCGATCGCGGCCGGTCCGCCGCAGCGCCGTTGTGGCTGAACTGCCAGGTGCCCGCAGCGAAGGGTGCTGTCGCGGCCTCCGCATCGCAGTCCGCAATCGTGGCGTCGCGTACGGCAGCGAACAGCGCGCCGTTCCGCACGACCCGGGACAGGTCGGCGTTGACCGTGCCGTGTGGCTGGTGGCGGGGTGCCCAGGACTGGCGATACCGGCTGTGCGGTGGGGTCAAGAGAAGGCGGCCGAGCGCCTTCTTCGGGCCTACGTATGCCAGGTGACGGCACATCAGACAACCTCTGCCGAACGGGCGGTGCGGGACCCGGAGAAGATCTGGCGGCGAATCGGATAGTCCCAGTTACGGAACGTGCCCTGGCATGCGGCCGCGTCCGTGGCGAACGAGCCTCCGCGGAGCACCTTGTACTCGGGTCCGAAGAAGACCTCCGAGTGCTCCTGGTAGAGGAATGCCCGGAAACCGCGCAGGGGGCGAAGTCGCTCGATGTCCACTCCCAGACATCGCCGATCAACTGTCGTACGCCGAGGGGCGATTCACCGGCCGGGTAGCTGCCCGCGGGCGCCGGGCGCCGGGCGCCGGACGCAGATGCCGCTGGCCGAGGCTGGCATGTTCGGTGCCCGGGTCGGCGTCGCCTCATGGGTAGCGCAGGCTCGTCAAGCGGGACCTCGTCGGTGACACCAAAGCGGCGGCGCAGCCACTGCCTGCCGCCGTCGCGGCGCCAGAACGGCGGGGCTGTGAGGGAGTGCCGGCGGGCGTGTTCCCAGCCCTATGGCGTCCACCTATGCCGGGCCGGGGTCTTCGAGCATGTTCACGGCCTGGCGGGCGAGCAGGCGCTCCGCGTCGTCATAGCTCCAGCCGCAGTCGACGACAAGCGATCGCCATGCCGACAGCCCGAGGCAGAGCCACAGGCGGTCCGCCGCACCGTCCACGTCGAGACGGGGGGCCACCACACCGATGGCGACCAGGTGCTGCGCGACATCGCGCAGTGCTTCGCGGTACTGCCCGACGACGTACTCCCATACCTGGCGCGCTTTGTCGTCGCTGGCCATGGAGGAGTGGAGCAGGTCTATGGAGGCGGCAAAGCGTTCGGTGTTGTCGCGGATTCCGTGCGCAAGGCAGGTGACCGCGGAGGTGAGGTCCTTGCTTCGGAGGACCTCCTCGTGCAGCCCGGTGGTCTTCGAGTCCGCCACGTCCACGGCCAGAAGAGCGTGCAGGAGTTGAGTCTTGGTACCCACGCTCGCATAGAGCGTCTTGGTCGCGACACCGGCCGAGCGAGCGATGTGCCCCATCGTCACCTGCGCATAGCCATGCGTGGTGAAAAGGTCGCGCGCGGTCTCCAGGATGTCCTGTCGGGTCTGAGCCGCGCTCTGCTCGCGCCGTGCTGACCGGTACCTCCGAGTCCGTTCGGGCATGTCGGCAGCCTACCGGACGACAGAGTGGATAACTTCATTGCAGAGCATGTAACTTGAAATGGGGATCGGGCACACCGAAGCCTCTTCTCCCCGGTACTCGCCGGGGCGGTTCAGAGTCTTGGGGCCTGCCCGGAAGGCCGTGCACTCCTACGCGAAGGTTCCGCAGACATGACCATGCAAGCCGAGTCCGACGCGCAAGCCATCGTGGAAACGCGGCTCGCCCATGAGACACACAGACTGGCTACCGGACTGCTCGTCGACGCCGCCGGCCGATCCACCGTCCCGCGTCAAGCACTCGCGCAGCTAAGGGACTTCATCGTGGCGAACCTGCGTCACCACCACGAGACCGAAGACGCGTGGCTGTGGCCGCTCCTCGTGGCAGCGGTGCCGGACACGAAGGGCGCACTCGACGAACTCAGCGAAGAACACGACCATCTGGACAGCGCGCTCGAGAGCCTCGCCTCTGTCGACCTGACCGGCACGGAAGGCCCTGGCGGCGAGAGCATGAGCAGCGACAGCCGGCACGCCCTGCGCGAGGCGGCCGTCGCGGTGCGCGACAGCGTGCGTGACCACCTGTCCCACGAGGAACCGGTGTTGTTCCCCGCTCTGCGGCGCATCACGGCCGCGCAGTGGGAGGAGTTCGCCCAGCGAGTCATCGCCGGCACGCCCCCGGTGGCGGGGCATCTGATGATCGGATTCCTCGATGAAGTCGGCACACCGGCCGAGGTGGAGTCGATGCTCGTGAACATGCCGTCCCCGGTGAAGTCGGTGCTGCCCGCCCTGCGCAGTCAGGCCGCCGCCGACCTGCGAGTCCTGCGGGGCGACGGCTCGTGACATCCACTCGGCTCCCATGGCCGGACACGGCTTACGAGGCATTCAAGGGCGACCTGACCATCGCTGCCGCCTACCTCACCCCGGCCGGAGGCGCGGTGGTCACCAGCGTCTCGCCGGTAGGGCTCGCGGACCGGGCGGCCAACATGGTCAGCTTCACCACCTCGCTGGGCTTCCCGAAGAAACTGGAACGCATCCTGCGCGACCCACACGTCAGTCTCGCCTATCACACCCGCGAGCACGGGTTCGCCACCCACAGCCACTACGTCCTCGCCCAGGGCCGGGCAGAGGTGGACCTTCAGCCCTCGGCGCGGCGACTGGCGGGGCTGATGGACGCATCCGAGCCGTTCCTCGGGCGGACCAGGCGCGGAGGCGTATGGGACTGGCTGCTTCGCGAATACCACCAAAACCGGGTCTTCGTCGATGTCCACCCGGATCGCATCGCCGTCTGGCCCGATCTTTCGGCGAGTGGACGTGCAACCGTGACGGGCGCCTCCTGGCCGCGGCATCCCGCCGAACAGGAACCGCCGAAGAACGGTACGACCCCGCGGACACCCGTCGCCAAGCTCGCCCGGCAGATCGCCGCCCTTCCTCATCGCCTACTGGCCTACCAGGGTGCTGACGGCCACCCCGTCATCCTCCCGGTGACGGTCACCGGACACGACGAGACCGGTCTGCGCCTCGCCGCATCGCCCGAGCTCCTGCCACCGGGCGGACGCCGAGCGGGATTCCTCGCCCACAGTTTCCAACCGCAGTGCGTCGGTGTGAGCATGCGCACCGTCACCGGCTGGTTGACCGTCGAGGACGGACGGGCCCTCTACGCCCCTCACACGTCGACGGGCATGACGGCGCCGCCGAACAGGATGGTCACGACCGTGGCCAACGGCCTGCTGGCCAAACAGGGACTGCGCCGCGCGCAGCGCAACGGCACAACCGCGCGCCTGCGCGAACTCGCCGCCCGGGACCGGGCGCAAGGATCCGAGAGGCAATCCGACGACGTGTGAAGACTCCCCGGCCCGGAGCACCCGGACCGCGGCGATGAGCGTCCTGTCGCGCACGGGGCCCTATGGCTTTGGTCAAGGGGCAATCTGGGCCGGGGGTTGGTAGAAGGTGCCGTCGCGGAGCATCGCGAAGTCGAACGTGCCCCAGCGGGACATCCACGAATCACGTGACCTGACCTGACCCGACGCCGCACCGAATCGTCCGGGCAGGCGGCCGGGAGGCACAGCGGTTGGAGAAGGCAAACCGCCTGGCCTCCTGGATCGGAGTCTGCCCGGGCCAGAACGAGTCGGCTGGGGTGAGTCGGTCCGGCCGCACCCGCCCCGGCAGCAGCAACCTCAAACGGTTGCTCGGAATCGCCGCCATGGTCGCAATCAGGAACAAGAACTCCTGCCTCGCCACCGCCATCTGGCATGTCCTGCACGACAAGACCCACTACCAGGCACTCGGTGCCGACCGCCTCACCCGCCGAGACCCCGAACGTGCCATGCGTCGCATGCTCAAAGAAGCGAACAACCTCTGCTGACCATCCACTTCGAACCCATCGAGGCCTGACCGACCGACTCACCCACGAGTCATTTTCGTGTCAGCCCCGTTGGGGGGGGCGAATGTCGAAGCGTTGGCGAAGTGCGCGGCGGGCGGCGTGAGTTCCGGCCATGCCGTGGACGCCGGGGCCGGGTGGGGTGGGGTGGAGGCGGAGCAGAGGTAGACACCGGGTAGGGGGGTGGCGTACGGGTCCCAGCGGAGGGCTGGGCGGAAGAGGGTTTGGCGCAGCGTCATCGCGCCGCCGAAGATGTCGCCGCCGACGTAGTTGGGGTTATGACGTTCCAGTTCGGCCGCGGTGGTCATGAAGGTTGGTGGCACGAGCCCAGTTCACGGTGACTCCTTGCTCCACCGGGCTGCTACAGCTCCCGCAGACCCGTGGAGCGTCGGATGCGGCGGGCTCAGGCTCGGCGGTCGGCGGCGGCCTCGATGAGTTCGGTGAGGCGGGTGAGCACGGTGGTGAGCTGGTCGATCTGCTTGCTGATGCGGGCGTGTTCGGCGTTGAGCATGGCCCACTGGTGGCTGGTGGTGGTGTCGGTGTCGATGCAGGGGAGCAGTTCGGCGATGCGGCGGCTGGGCAGGCCCGCGGCGTAGAACTGCTGGAAGATGCGGACCCGGTCGACCGCGTCTTCGGCGTACTCGCGGTGGCCGCCGGGGCTGCGGCCGGGCGTGAGGAGCCCCTGTTCTTCGTAGTAACGCAGTGCGCGGACGCTCACTCCGGAGCGCCGGGCGACCTCTCCGATGCGCACGCTTCCCCTTCTCGTCGAGCTCTCGTCGAAACCTGGACGCAGGACTTGATTCTGACGTCAACGGTAGGTTCTAGCGTATCCGACATGACCACACCGAGCATGGAACCGAACGCCCATACCCGCCCAGCGCCCGGTCTCCGGATCGAGGGCGCGGTCGCGCTCGTGACCGGCGCCAACCGAGGACTGGGCCGCCACTTCGCACGGCAGCTCCTAGAACGCGGCGCGGCGCGTGTGTACGCGACCGCCAGGCGTCCGGAGGCGGTCGATCTGCCCGGCGTCGTGCCACTGCGGCTGGACGTCACGGACGACGACGAGGTCCGGGCCGCGGCCGCCGCGGCGGGTGACGTGACGCTCCTGGTGAACAACGCCGGGGTCAGCCACGGGACGAACCTCGTCACCGCCGACCTGGCAGCCGTACGCGCGGAGATGGACACGAACTTCTGGGGCACTCTGGCCGTCGTACGAGCGTTCGCCCCGGTGCTCTCGGTCAACGGGGGCGGGGCGATCCTCAACGTGCTGTCCGCGCAGTCCTGGCACGCTTACCCGAACACGAACGGCTACCACGCCGCCAAGGCGGCCCAGTGGGCGTTGACGAACGGCGTACGAACGGAGCTTGCTGAGCAGGGCACACTCGTGACCGGGCTGCACCTGGGAGCCGTCGACACCGACTTCAGCGCCGCCTACGACGGGCCCAAGGGCGACCCGGCCGTCGCCGTTCGTGCTGGCCTGGACGGGATCGAAACGGGGGTGGCCGAGGTGGTTTCCGACGATTGGAGCGCACACGTCAAGAGGTCACTGGCCCAGGATCCCACCCGACTGTACGACGAGATCCGCGCCGGCATCGTCTGATCGGCTCGTCCCGGTTCGACCAGGGTGCATCCGCGGCGACAAGGCCGAGGCTGCAACCGGCTGCCCGGCCTCGGGCGTTTGCCAAGCAGAGCGTCCGAGTGGTGATCGCGGCAGCGAGAAGTGTCTCTGACCAGCGGGAGTGAGGATTGTCGAGGTCCTTGTTCCTGCTGTTGTCGGAGACACTTTCCAGGTGAAGAAGCCTATTGGGCCCTACCCGAGTATCCGTGTCGAGGGCGGCGGCCGGTCGGTGGTGCCCCAGGCCGACGTCGTGCTGCTGGTGGAGACCGTCCGCAAGACCGGGTTGGATCAGGCGATATCGGCGGCGCTGGCGCCTTGGCGGTGGCGCTGGGCGGGGACTGTATGGCCGACGCCGGCATGCTGCGGGCGGAGCCGGCGGTGTTCGGCCCCAGGGCGTCGACCCGACCATCTCCGGCCTGGTCGACGCCCTGCGACGTCCGGGCCGAAGGCCCTGGCCGCGATCCGCACCGCGCGGGCCGCGGTGCGCGAGCGAGTGTGGAAGCCGGCCGGCGACGCGGCGCCGGACGCCGGCGGGCGGCTGATCGTGGATATCGACGGGTGCTGGTGCTCGCCCACTGCGATAAGCAGGATGCGGCCGCGACCTGGAAGAAGACCTATGGCCACCATCCGCTGACGGCATTCGTCGACCATGGCAGCCCCGGCTCTGGCGAGCCGGTCGACGCCCTGCTGCGACCGGGCAACGCGGGCAGCAACACCGCTAGCGATCACATCACCACCTGTCAGATGGCCCTGGCCCAGCTGCCGAAATGCTACCGCCACGGGCGATAGACGCTGATCCGCACCGACTCCGGCGGCGGCACCCACGCATCTGACGACATGTGGCGGCTGCGAGACCCGTTTCGACCAGTTCCGACAGACGATCACGATCCTGGGTGAGCTGCCTGAAGAGCGCCTGACCGCGCCGGCCCGTGACCAACTGCTGGACGCTTTTGGCGCGTTGCGGCGGGACTGACACTCTGGCTACAGTCGGCCGCGCCTGCCCGGCGCAGGTCATTACAGTGCCATGGCCGGATGTTCAGTGTGCAGTTCCCCTCACCGGGCTGGCCCAGGCCGGCCCCCTTGATCCGTGGTTGGCAAGGGAGAGGTCAATGGCGGGCGCACGTGAACTGCCCCCGGACGAGGTCCTGGTCCAGCGACTGCGCAGCGGCGACGCGGCGCCGCCCCGCGGGGGCTCGCGAAGGTGCATCCGCGGTATGCGATCCCGCAGTACGGAACCACCACCGCCGCCGAGGCCGACGCCTGGGTCGCCGACCGTCTGAGCACGATCCTCGCCGGTCAAGCCGACCGCGCTGCCAAGGAGATGACCCTCCAGGCCGACCGGGTCGGTTTGCGCGCGAGCCGGCGGGAAGCCGTCGACGCCTGCTATCGCTATCTGACCGGCCACCTCGACCAGCTCCGCTACGACATCGCCCTGGCCGCAGGCTGGCGCATCGCTTCCGGCGCCATCGAGGGCGCCTGCCGGCAACTGATCGGCGACCGACTCGACTTCACCGGCGCCCGCTGGGGCCTGAACGGCGTAGAAGCCATCCTGAAACTCCGTGCTCTGATCAGCAACGGTGACCTCGACGTCTACCGGCGCTTCCATGTAACCCAGGAGCACCAGCGTCTTTATCAAGCATCCGACCAGGGCCGATACTCCCTCACGGCCTGATCGACCCTGTCACGATCGCCTCGGGGCACCGCCGGTTCACCAGCGGAAGTCTCAAGGGATCGTGGGGTACTTGACGGGGATACGGTGCTGCCATGCTGCTGTCACCTGACGATGAACTTCGCGACCGAAATGACCTGGTCGTCTTTTTGCGTGATCTCCACCGCGACTTCCTCCAGCGAGGTCACGAGTGGGAGAACCCGACACTCGACCGCTTCCTGGAAGCGATGGCCGCGTGGGTCGAGGGCTCGGAGAACTGGTACCGGAACTCCGGCAAGGAACTGCCGGCCGAAGGCGACTGGACATTCTTCGCCCGAGCTCTCACAGCGGCAACCGTCTACGAATGATCGGATGCCTATCCACCCAGGAACTTCATTCCCAAGGATTCGCACCCTTTTGATTTCTAGATCCCGTCCGGTCTTTCAGGCATTTCAGGCCGTGCACGTTGGTGATGAATACGGCGGACAGCCCAGGGCGCGCGCCACCAACTGCCCGCGGCTGCGCACGCCGAACTTGGCGAAGATGGACTTCACATGGTCCTGCACGGTGTAGGGGGACACGCTCAGCACGGAGGCGATTCCCGTCGACGACCGTCCGGAGATCACCTGCTCCAGGATTTCTCGCTCCCGCGCCGTCAGCCCATACGCGAGGCTCAGCATCCCGGTGATGCCGGAGGCCGGGGCCGGCTGGATGACGACCGAGGCGCCGCTGTGCGGATCACCGTCCAGCGGCGAACCCCACAGCGACAGCCACCGTCCCGTGCGGGACCGTACTCGCAGATACGCCTCCTCGCCCCGACCGGCCCGCGCCGCCGCGGATACCTCGTGCGGGGCCAGTGGGCCGATCTCGTCCAGCCAGTGCCGCGCCGTCTCGTTGGCGACCAGGGTGCGGCCCTCGCCGTCGAGCACCAGGACACCGGGACCGGCCGGCCCCGGCGGCGCGACCGGCGCGGCGTTGACGCAGGCCCGGCGCAGCGCCATCGCGACCGGCCGTGACAGCGCGCGGACCAGCGCCGCCTCCCGCGGGGTGAAGTCCGCCCGGCCGCCGCGCCGGAACAGCGCCAGCGCGCCCCAGCACTCACCGTCCGCCAGGAACACGGCACGCAGCTCGTGCCGGGCGTCGATGACCGGCAGGACCGTGCGGAAGCGGGCACTGCGCGTCGGGTCACCGCCGGCGCTGTGACTGAGAATCCCTACGGTACGGCCGGTCCGCGCCAGGTCCGCGAACTTGTCCACATCAGCCACGAGGTACTCGTTGTGCGACGCCAGCCCCGCGCTGCCGGGCGGAATGCCGTCGGAGACGTCGTCGCTGACCAGCAGCGTCCACGGGTCGATGGCGCCGAAGCAGAACGCGTCGTAAGCAACGTCCTCACCAAGCCGGGCGATCACCCGGGAGCGCAGCGTCCGCGAGTCCAGACCGAGCCGGCACAACCGCTCGATGTCGCTCTGCAGCCTTGGCACCGACGCAGCATAGCGTTGTCCCGAAGATCCCAGAATTCTGGGATACCGCGAACCAGGGCACCGCACATAGCGTCCACGGTGATCATCAGTCGAATCGCGGAAGGATCGCAGTGAGTTCTCCCTATGTGGCCGGGGCCGACGAGCACGAGCAATTGGAGTGGCTCGGTGGCGGGATCATGGAGGTGCTGCTCGACGCGCGGCACACCGATGGCCATCTGAGCGTGTTCCGGTCGACCGTGCCGACCGCCACGGCTTCCCCGGTGCACGTGCACCCCAATGAAGACGAGATCTTCGTGATGCTGAGCGGCAGCGGCCTGGTCTGGATCGGGGACCGCCGGTTCGAACTCACCACGGGAGGCATCGCCTTCCTGCCCCGCAACATCCCCCATGCGTACCGCTTCACCACCGACAACGTCGACATGATCGCGATCGCCACCCCCTCGGGCATGGAGAACTTCTTCCGCGACGCCGGCTGGAACCGGTCCCGACCGAAGCCGGCCGACTGGGCCGTCACCCCCGCGGCCCTGGGCAAAGCCGCCGCCGCGAACGGACAGATCGTGCTCGGCCCACCGCTTGCCGCCGACGACATGATTCCGCCAGACCTCACCGAGGTGAATCCGTGATCTGCCCCTGTGTCGACGTCTTCGGTCAGGACCCTCCAGCCCGTCACCTCCCGGCCGGTGCCCCTCGGCTTGCGGGCTGCGCGGTCAAGGCACCGTCGCGGCCATGGCGGTCAGGTTCCAGGCGGCTGGCCAGGTCCAACTCGAACCGGCCGTACGGGTTCACGCGCGTCCGGCACAGCGGGGGCAGCGCCCGGCGGTCGGCATCCCCGGGCTGAGCGCCTGGCACGGCCGCCCGCCGTCGTCTCCCTCGTCTACACGCTCATTCGCAGGCGTCGTCTCAAGACGGCGCGCTCTTGATCCTGTTACGAGCTCCAAAGGGCGCAGCTCGCTGGCCTTCCGGGCGGCATTCGCTGTACCGCGACATAGCACGCACGCTGCCAGCCCGTCAGGGAAGCCGCAGGTCCCGCAGCTGTCGCCGGGAGGTGATGCTCAGCTTGCGGAAGATGCTGCGGAGGTGGGCCTCAATGGTGCGCGGGCTCAAGAACAGTTGTGCGCCGACCTCCCGGGAGGTCGCCCCGGTAGCTACCAGCCGGGCGATCGTCAGCTCCTGTGCTGTGAGCGCGTCCGAGGGCTGGGCGGACCGGCTGCGTGGGTGCTCGCCGGTGGCGCGCAGCTCGCGGGCGGCGCGCGCGGCGAACGCTTCCGCACCCATGTCCGACAGCAGCTGGTGGGCGGTGCGGAGCTGCTGGCGGGCGCCTTGGCGGCGGCCCTCGCGGCGTAGCCACTCGCCATAGACGAGATGAGTCCGGGCCAGCTGTGTGGCCACTCGGCAGTTTCGTAGCTGCTCGATCGCCTCGCGGTAGTACTCCTCGGCGGCCGGGCCGGTGCTGACCAATGCCCGTGAGCGCGCTGCCAGCCCGAGCCCCCACGGGGTGCCGCTGGCCAGCGCCCGTGAGCTGAGCTGGTCCAGCGCGGCGGTCGCACGCTCCGGCCGGCCGCTACGGCATGCCGCTTCAATGAGCTCGGAGTGGGCCAGGTTGCTGTGGGTCAGCTCGTCGGACTCGAAAGCCCGCGTCGCAGCGACCAGAGCCGCCGGGTAGTCGCCCAGACCGTTGTGCAGCACCGCCATGGCGTACTGCGCCAGGAAGTCCTCAGTTCGGCCCCCACGTCCAGCCGCTTCCCGGACCATGGTCGCGTGGACCTCGGTGGTCTCGTCCGAGCGGCCGCGCCAGGCAGCCAGGATGAGCTGGCCGTGGAGCACGGGCACAGTTCTGGTCGCGGCCGCGATCGCGGTCTGCTCGGCGGCCCGGGAGAAGTCACCAGAGAGCACCAGCATGACGGACTGGACGAGCAGCGCTGCCGGGAGCGTGGCCAGCGCGCCGGCTTCCCTGACCAGCCGGACATGACGAGCGGCCAGCGCGTGCACCATCTGGTCGTCGAAGAGCGACATCGCGGTCCGGCCGGCCAGCCACAGCCACCGGCGGTCGTCGCCGTCGTTCACGGCATGGTCGTCCCGCTCGTGACGATTGAAGGCGTCCAACGCCCGCCGCAGCCCGGGCACTCCTGCCGCGTAGCCCTGCGTGAACGTCGTCACCAGCCCGTCGAGCAACAGATCCACCGGCCTCGGCGACTCCGGTGGTGGGGGCGCGGCCCGGGCTGCGTCGGCCACCGCACGCACGCCGCCGGGTCCGCGGTCGCCAGTAACGATCGCCGCATCGAGCGCGTCCAGGTAGGTCTCCCGGGACAGCGCCGGGTCCAGCGGGGCGAGGCTCTTGGCGGCGTCCAGCAGCATCCTCGGCCCCTCGCCTCCCCTTGCCCCGTGGAACGCGATCCGAGCACGCAGCAGCTCTAGGCGGGCCTGCGCCACGGCGTCCAACGGCCCGGCCGCGGCGACCGTCAGCAGCTCCAGGGCCTCGGACGCACCGGCCTCGTGCTTGGCGTGCGCAGCTTCCAGGGCCCGTTCCGCCCGGACGGCCGGCCTAGGGGTCAGCTCGGCCGCACGCTTCAGGAACGCCGCCGCGGCGGCCAACCCGCCGCGGGCGCGGGCCCGTCCGGCCGAACGCTCCAGCTCCGCGGCGGCGTCCTCATCAGTGCCCACCACCGCCTGCGCGCGGTGCCAGGCACGCCGGTCCGGATCGACCTGCTGGTCGGTGACGGCGGCCAGCGCGCCGTGCGCACGGCGCCGGTCGGTCGGTGTGGCCGCCCGGTAGACCGCCGAGCGCACCAGCGGGTGCCGGAACCGCACACGGAAGTCGAACTCCAGCAGCCCGGCGGCCTCCGCGGGCGCAGCCGCCTCGCGGGCGATCCCCAGCTCCGCGGCCGCGCGCCACAGCAACGCCGCGTCCCCGGTCGGCTCGGCCGCGGCAACCACCAGCAGCATCCGCGCGTCGGCAGGCAGGATGTTCGCGCGGCGCCGAAAGCCGTCCTCGATCCGGCGCGGAACGCTCACCACGTCCGGCAGCTCGAACCCACCCGCGAACTGCACCGCCGGAGCACCCCGGGGTAGCTCCAACAACGCCAGCGGATTGCCGCGCGCCTCGGCTACGATCCGGTCGCGCACCACATCGTCCAGCGGTGCGCGGACCGCGGTGGCCAGCAGCGTCTGGGCATCGGACGCCCCCAGCCCCGCCAGGCGCAGCTCCGGCAACCCGCTGAACGCCTCGACGTCGGTCACACCGGGATCGCGCAGCGCAAACACCATCACCACCCGCTCGGCCGCCACCCGCCGGGCCACGAAAGCCAGAACCTGCGCAGACGCCTGATCGAGCCACTGCGCATCATCGACCACCCACAACAACGGCCCGTCCTCGGCCAACAGGCTCAACACCGCCAACCCCACCAGGAACCGGTCCGGCGCGGCACCCTCGCGCAGCCCGAACGCCACCCCGAGCGCGGCCTGCTGCGGCTCGGGCAGCTCGACCGCCCGCGCCAGGAACGGGGCGCACAACTGGTGCAGGCCCGCGAACGCGAACTCCGCCTCGGCCTCCACCCCGACCGCGTCCTGAACCCTGAACCCCGCCGCCACGGCGGTCTCCCGCATGTGCTGCAGGAGGGCGGACTTGCCGATGCCGGCCTCCCCGCGCACCACCAACACTCCGCTGTCGCCGCCCTGCGCCCGAGCCAGCAGCTGCTCGAGCGACGCCTGCTCGGCGCGCCGTCCCACGAGCATCGCCTGGTCCTCCCCTGGCGCCGACACGGCGCCTATTCGGTAATTGTCACCGACGCGAAGCGCGCGGGCAGCACAGGGTCGTCAAGATGCCAGCCTTCCCGCGCCAGGGTCGGTGACGGGATAAGGGATTTTTACCGACGCGGACCAGGCGCCTTCCCCGCGACTCTGAGAGCCGACAGCAGAGCGACCGGGAAGGGAGCGACCACCGTGATCAGCACCGAGGTGTTCTTCCCCACCGACGAGGAGTCCTCCCGCTACGGCAGCAGCGCGAGCGGGTCGCCGTCCACGCCCTGGCCCACCGGGAGTTGCACGGCGGTGGGGCGGGCTGTCGGAGGCCGATCGCCGGCGCCGGCTCACGCACCCCTGACCACGCCGAAGACATCTGGGCCGACGACACGTCGGTCGACGACACCTGAAGGGAACAGCCGTGGCCTGGAGACCCCGCCAACTCGCCGAACTCGCCGAACTCGCCAGCACCACTGTGGGTGCGGTGCGGCAGTACCACGACGTCGGCCTGCTGGAGGAGCCGCCGCGGCGCGCCAACGGCTACAAGCAGTACGGCGTCGCCCACCTCGTCCGCGTCCTGCGGATCAAGCCCCGCGCCGAGCCCGGCGGCCAGCGCGTTCGACCAGCTCCTCGCCCCCGCCCTGCTCGAACGCGGCTACGGTGGCCGGATCGGCGTGCGCGTCCTCGACACCGGGAGCGGGGCGACCGTGTCGCTCCAGGGCCGGGAGCGGTTCCTCACGGCCTCCACCGCGAAGCTGCCCCTGGCCGCCGCCGTGCTGGACCGCGCCACGACCGGCATGACCGTCGCCGACCTGTGCGACGCCTCCCTCACCGTCAGCCACAACACGGCGACGAACCTGCCCCTCGACCTCCTCGGCGGACCGACCGCCGTGACCGCGTTCGCCCCCGGCCTGGATGACGCGACCACCCGTTTCGACCGCGACGAGCCACAGCTCAACGTCTCCACCGGCCCAGACGACGAGCGCGACACCACCACATCGACCGCCATCGTCGGGAGCATGCGGGCGGTGCCCCTCGGTGGCGGCCCGCAGCCGGCTGGCCGCCAGCGGCTCACCACCTCGCTCGTCGCGAACACCACCGGCGACGCCACCATCCGGGCCGGCGTGCCAGCCGGGTGGCTGATCGGGGACAGGACCGGGACCGGAGCACAGGGCGAGCGCAACGACGTCGGGATCGTGCTGCCCCCGGACCGCGCGCCGCTGGTCTCGCCGTCTACGCCGACCCGCACGACCCGGAGTCCACGGCCGGCAACGCCACCATCGCCGAGGCGACAACGATCGCGGTACGGCGGCTCGTCGGTCCATGGAAGGCAGACCACCCTCGGAAAGGAAAGATCATGGGACACGTAACCATCGGGAACGAGAACAGCACGCCGGTCGAGCTCTACTACGAGGACCAAGGTGCGGGGCAGCCCGTCGTCCTCATCCACGGCTACCCGCTCAACGGCCACAGCTGGGAGCGCCAGACGCGCGAGCTGCTCTCCGCCGGCTACCGCGTCATCACCTACGACCGCCGCGGCTTCGGCCGCTCGTCGAAGGTCGGCACCGGCTACGACTACGACACCTTCGCCGCCGACCTGAATGCCCTGCTGGAGACCCTGGACCTGCACGATGTCGTCCTCATCGGGTTCTCGATGGGCACCGGCGAACTCGCCCGCTACATCGCTCGATACGGCCACCAGCGAGTCGCGAAGCTCGCCTTCCTGGCCTCCCTGGAGCCCTTCCTCGTCGCTCGGGACGACAACCCGGACGGCGTGCCCCAGGACGTCTTCGACGGCATCGAGGCCGCGGCCAAGGGCGACCGCTACGCCTGGTACGAGCAGTTCTTCTCCAACTTCTACAACCTCGACGAGAACCTGGGCCACCGCATCGGCCAGGAGGCGGTCACAGCCAGCTGGAACGTCGCCATCTCCAGCGCCCCCGTGGCCGCCCATGCCGTCGTCTCCTCGTGGATCGAGGACTTCCGCGCCGACGTCGAGGCCGTCCGGGCCAGCGGCACGCCGGCCCTGATCCTGCACGGCACCGCCGATCGGATCCTCCCCATCGAAGTCACGGCCCACCGCTTCCGCCGGGCCCTGCCCGACGCGCAGTACGTGGAGATCGACGGCGCCCCGCACGGGCTGCTGTGGACTCACGCCGACGAGGTCAACGCCGCCCTGCTCGCCTTCCTGAGAGACCCACTCCCTAAGGGCGTCCGCCCCGGTTCGGAGGAGTCGCCATGACCTCGGCCACTGCATCGGTCAAGGTACTCGGGCCCGTGGTCTGTGGGCCTGGAAGCGCCTGCGGCAGGCCGCTGAGCATGCGCACACCATTCACGGACAGGTCGGCCCCACCGAACGGGACCCGGCTCGGTGGGGTGGCACTGCCGCAGCAGGGGTCCGAGGACGCGCTCATCAGGATCCGAGCGGTGCTCACCGGCATCGCGCTCGTGCACGGGGTCGGCGTCCTCGTCGGGGCGTCGGACGATCCCGCCGACCTCGGACGGTACGGCACGGACCTCTGGGGCCGGAAGATGGTCACTGCTGAGAGGACGCGATGAGGGCAACCGATGCTCCGGCTCCGCTCGTCGGACGACAGGCAGAGATCGCTGCCGTGACCGAGGTGCTCGACCGAGCCCGCCGTGGCACCGGTGGCGCCCTGGTGCTGTGGGGTGAGCCGGGGATCGGCAAGACCGCACTTCTCGACCACGTCACGGCGGCGTCTCCCGATTTCGCCCCGCTGGCGGTACAGCCCGCACGGTGCGAGTCCGGGACCCCCTTCGCCGGCCTGGACACGCTGCTCCGGCCGGTCGAGCACCTGATCGCGACTCTTCCGGTGTCCCAGGCGGCAGAGTTGCGAGGCGTGCTCGCGGGGGAGGTCACCGGAGCGGGCCGGTCGCTCACCGCCGTGGCGGTCCTGTCCCTGTTGTCGGTGCTGGCAGTCGACCGCCCGCTCTTGATCGTCGTGGACGACGCACACCGGCTCGACGCGGAGACCGAGTTCGTGCTCGGATTCGTCGCCCGGCGGGTGGGGACCGATCCGGTGGTGGTCCTGGTCGCCGGCCACGACGCGCCCGCCGGCGGATCGTGGGAGGGGGTCGATCCGCTCGCGGTGAGTCCTCTCGCTGACGACCACGCCGCCCAACTGGTCGCCGCCGCCCACCCCGGCCTCGACGGCCCCGAGGTCACCCGCGCGGTGAGAGCAGGTGGGGGCAACCCGCTGGCACTGCACGAGCTGCCGATACCAATCGACGATCTTGCCGCCGGCACGGTGCCCGTGGGGCCCCGGCTGCGTAAGGCCTTCGCCGAGCGCCTGCAGACCATGCCGACCCCGGCACGCGAGTTCGTCGTGCTCATGGCCGCGGCTCGTGCCGACGGTGACCAGCTCACGCTCGCACGGTCAGCACGTTCCCGCGACGCCGAGGAGCCGGTCTGGGAGGAGACGATCCGGTCGGGTCTGCTCGCCGGGACGCCCGACCGGCCTGCGCTACGGCACCCGGTGGTCCGGGCCGCCGTCTACGCGAGCGCCTGCCCGTCTGAACGCAGGAACGCCCACCGGACCCTGGCCGCCGCGCTTCCCCCGGGCAGTCGCGGGCATGTCTGGCACCGGGCCGCGACCGTTCACGACGTCGACGAGGAGATCGCCGGGCTGCTCGAGCAGACGGTGCCCTCGGGCGCCGGCGCGGTACCGATCCTGCGGCGGGCCGCCGAGCTGTCCGCCGACCCGGCCGCTGCGACCCGCAGGCTCGCCCGCGCGGCCGTGGCCGCCTGGCACGGAGGCGACGCCACGATGGCGCGTCGGTTGCTGGCCGATGCCCGGAGCCTGACCGACGAGGTCCTGGCCACCCGCGCCAGCCGCGGCCTGCGCGGGGTACTCGAACTCGCCGAGGGGTCCCTGGAGCGAGCCCACCGATCGATCAGTCGCGACATCGCCGCGTTCGACGATCCGCGCATGAGAGTGGAGCTCGGCGCCGCTGCCCTGCACGCGGGATGGTCCGCGGCCCGCGACGACCTCGTCGGCGAGACCCTCACTCGTCTCGCGGGGCTGACGACCCCTGGGCTGCCCGACGTCCTCCCGATCGTCCGGACGTGGTGGGGGCCAGCGACGGACCCGGCACGGGCAGCGTCGTCGGCAGAACTCGGTGACGTCATGGCGCACATCTCCCGGGTGGAGTCCCAGCTGCTCCCGGCGTCGCCGCTCGGACTGGTGTGGGGCCTCGACGAGCCACTCGCCGATGCCGTGCACGCTCTTGTCCGCAGGCACCGCCGTCACGCCGATGGCACCTCGCTTGCTGCGGCGCTGGCTCGGATCGCGCGACTCGACATCGCCGCGGGCCGGTGGGGCGCTGCGGCGGACGCCGCGGCCGAGGGGCTCGCGTCGGCCGAGCGGATCGGTGCCGAGCACATCGCTGCGGAGTGCCGGAACTGCCTCGGATGGCTCGCAGCCGCCCGCGGTGACGGCCGCAGCGTCGACCATCTGACCGTTCGGACCCTCCAGCTGGCCGGGCCGCGCCGCGACCGTGCGGTCAGCGCCTCGGCCCACTGGAACCGTGGAATGGCCGCTCTGGCGGCCGGTCGCGCCGACGCTGCACTCGACCTGCTCGCCCGCTTGGACGAGCACGGGCACGAGGCAGCACATCCGATCGTCGCTCTGCTGGCAAGCCTGGACACGATCGAGGCGGCCGTGCACGCGCGGCGGCCGGAGATCGGCCAGCGCCGCGCCGATGCGCTCGACGCCTGGGTACGGCGCACCGGCGCGCACTGGGCGAGATTCACAGCGCACCTGGCACGCGCACTGCTGGACGAACCCGCCGCCGAACGGTCCTACCGGGCGGCACTGGACGTGCCCGGTGCGTCCCGGCGCCCGTTCGATCACGCACGGGCCCGTCTGCTCTACGGCGAGTGGTTGCGGCGACAGCGGCGGCGCCGAGACGCCCGCCAGCAGCTCGACGCCGCTGCCGAGACGTTCCACGCACTGGGAGCGCGCCCGATGCTCGAGCGGGCCCGGCGTGAGCAGCGTCTGATCATGGCGCCCGCACGCCGTGCCACTGCCGCCGGCACGGGCATGGCCACGCTGACGGCACAGGAACGCCGGGTGGCCCAGCTTGCCGCCGGCGATCTGACCAACCGGGAGATCGGGGCCCGTCTGCGGATCAGCGACCGCACCGTCGGGCATCACCTGTCCAACGTGTTCGCCAAGCTGGGGCTCTGCTCACGGCGCGACTTGGCGGCCACCGGCATCGCCGGACGGAGATGATTCCGGCTCGGGATGTGTTCGGCCGGTGTGGGACGGCGGTTGGTGAGTCAGGTGATCAGCCGTCTGTTTTCGGCGAGGCTGAGGTGGATGAGCTGGGAGGATCCGTTTCTGCTTTGTCCGCGTCCAGCTGTCGGGCTCGCAGGACGGTCAGGAAGGCGTGGGCGGCCATGGCCAAGGTCATGTGTCGGTGCCAGCCGGGATAGCGGCGGACCTGGTAGTCGTCCAGGCCGGACTCCTGCTTGGCGGTCTGGAAGCACTCCTCCACCGCCCAGCGGCTGCCCGCGATGCGGATGACGGCCGAGGCGGCCGTGCGCGTCGGCAGAAGCGACCTCGCGGACGAACGGGTACGGGTGCTCGAAGCCTGGGCGCGGCGCACCGGAGCGCCGTGGGCCCGCTGCGCCGCGCACGTCACGCGCGGGCTCCTCGGCGGCGCCCGGGCCGAGGGCGCCTTCCGGGTCGCACTCGACGTGCTGGGGGCCCGATCCCACCCGCTGCGCTACGCGCGCGCTCAGTTGTCCTACGGCGAGTGGTTGCGACGGGGCCGCCGGCGGACCGATGCGCGCGTCCGGATCGGCGTCGCCTTGGAGGCGTTCGACCGGCTCGGTGCCGAGCCGCTGCGTCAACGCGCGCAGCGCGAGCAGGACCTCACCGGAGCGCCGGGACGCCGGGGAAGCTCGGACACCTGGGCGATGAACCGGCTCACCGCCCAGGAACAGCGAGTCGCCCAACTGGCCGCCGAACAGCTGACGAATCGCGAGATCGGCGTACAGCTGCGGATCAGCCACCGCACCGTGGGCCACCACCTCGGGAACGTGTTCGCCAAGCTCGGCATCAACACCCGAACCGAGCTGAGGACCTTCACGCCTGTTGTGAGCCGCCGTGAGCGCAGGGAGGCCGCGGCGGAGCGGGCGCGCGACGCCTGCGGCGGAAACGACGGATTGCCCGCCCGATTCGCCCACCGGCCCTGATTTGTAGCGTCGCTGACGTTGGCCCGCGGACCCGCGGCGAAACGCCGTGCGACGCATGACGAGAGGTCACCTCATGTCCACATCCGAAACCCTGCCCCACGCGCGCCACTACATCGACGGGCAGTGGCAGGACTCCGGCTCCCGCGGCGAGTCACGCAGCCCCGCGACCAACGGCCTGCTCGGCACCTTCGCCGACGGCGGTGCGCGGGAGGCGAGGTCCGCCGTGGCCGCGGCCCGAAGGGCCTTCGACTCCACCGCCTGGTCCCGCGACCGCCACCGACGTGCGGCAGCGCTGCACGAACTGGCCGACCGGCTCGAGCAGCGCAAGGACGAACTGATCACCCTCCTGGCGCGGGAGAACGGGAAAGTACTCGCCGAGGCGGCCCTCGAAGTCGAAGGCACCATCCCCAAACTCCGCTACCACGCGGCGCTTACCCTCACCGACCACGGCAGGGCCGGGGAAGTGCGGCCCGGCATGTACTCGATGACCCTGCGCGAAGCCGCGGGCGTCGCCGCGGTGATCGTGCCGTGGAACTCACCGGTCATCCTCTCGGCGCGATCCTTCGCACCCGCCCTGGCCGCCGGCTGCACCGTGGTCATGAAGATGCCGGCGCAGACCGGCCTGGTCAACGGAGTGCTGAGCGAGATCGTCGCCGACACGCCGAGCCTGGACCCGGGCGTGTTCAACGTCTTCACCGAGAGCGGCAACGCCGGGGCTCCGGAGCTGGTCTCCTCCCCGGACGTCGACGTGATCAGCTACACCGGCTCCACCGCGGTCGGCCGCGTGATCATGGAACAGGCCGCCCCGACGCTGAAAACGCTGTCCATGGAGCTGGGCGGAAAGACGCCGATGCTCGTCTTCGACGACGCCGACCTGGACGCCGTCGTGCCCGTGCTCACCAAGGCCGTCACCATGTTCGCGGGCCAGTTCTGCATGACGGGCAGCCGGATACTGGTCCAGCGCGGCGTGGCCGACGAACTCCGGCGGCGGCTCGTCGCCGCCCTCGAAACGGTCCGGGTCGGGCCCGGCGACGACCCCGCCAGCGAGATGGGCGCCATGATCGACGAAGGAAACGCCCAACGGGTCGAACAGACCGTGGCCGCCGCGGCCGACTACGCCACCGTCCTCGTGCGGGGCAAGCGGGATCGGGCGCTCCTCGGCCCGTCCCTGATCGAGGTCGCAGACGTGTCCGCGCCGATCGTGCAGCGCGAAGTGTTCGGGCCGGTCGCCACCTTCGAGGTGTTCGACTCCGAGGCCGACGCCGTGGCGCGTGCCAACGCCACCGAGTTCGGCCTGGCCGCGAGCATCTGGACCCGTGATGTCGACCGCCCCCTGCGCGTCGGCCGCGAACTGCAGGCAGGGACCGTCTGGACCAACACCTGGGCCATGGTCCACGACCAGTTCGAGGAGGGCGGCTTCAAGCAGTCGGGAGTGGGCCGCCTGAACGGCATCCGCGGGATCGAGGAATTCCAGGAGACCAAGCACCTCGTGCATGTGGCACCGCGGCTCTGACAGCTATCGACGGCGGAATGAGAATCGATGACCGAGACGGACGACGTCGGCCCGGCCGACGTCACCCTGCTGACCGCGCGCGCTGTGGAACCCGGCTACGAGCAGGACTTCCGGGAGTGGTTCGGGCGGGTGACCGACACCGCCTCAGCGTTTCCTGGACACCTGGGGGACGGGTTGTTCCGGCCTGCCACGGCCGCCGGGCCATGGGTTCTGATCCACCGGTTCCGCGACCAGGAGACAGCGCGGCACTGGACGACGTCACCTGAGCGGGCCGCACTTTTCGACCACTGCGAGGGCCATCATCAGAGCGAGGTGGCGCGTCGCGAACTCTCCGGCATGGAGACCCTGTTCACCACGGCGCACGACACGCCCACGACGGCGCCGCCTCGGTGGAAGATGGCGCTCGCCGCCTTCGCGGCCGTACTCCCGATCTCCCTGATCGGCAACGGTCTTCTGGGGCCGGCGCTCCGTGCTTGGCCGCTTGTGGCGCGGGTGCTGATGCTCGCGCTGCTCTTCAGTACGTTGATGACGTATCTGATGATGCCGACTGTGACCCTCGTCCTTCGCCGTTGGCTCTATGCCGCCACCTCGACCGCGCGCGAGGGACCGACGCGATGACGCGGCCCTCCGGGCGGACGAAGTCGACGAAGACGTGGTCGACGTCCGTCTCGTCTCCCGTACGGAGGATGATGTCCGCGATCTCCGGCACGGTCGACTCGGTGGTGGGGTCGCATGCGGAACCCCGGACGGGCACCGCGACGGGGCAGTACGCCGTCCGCGCGCCCCGCTCCTGCCAGGGAACGCCCACCTACTGGTACTCCTCGGGCGACCAGCCGTCACAGGAGTCCCCTTATCGGCCGCGGCGATGATCCGCGCACCTCCTCGGGTCCTGCGGCAGTGCCTCTCCCGGTTTCAAAGATGGGAGTTCGTTCGGGCGGGGCGGGACAGATGCTGCCGATGACCTGTTTCAGCGGCCCGTGTGATCGCCTCGAGTACCCGGTGACGATCGAGTGCGACCGCGAAATCCGGCGCATCGGCGGTTCCGTCGCGGAGGTCGGCGGCGAACTGGGCGTAGAGGCGGGCGACCCCCGCTGCGGGTGCGTCGAGTTGCAGGTCAGGAGCCTCATAAGCGGCGGGGACCTGTAGCACTTGAACAGGCTCGCTGCCGCGGCGCAGGGTGATGGTGAAATCGGTGAAATGGATGTAGCCCGACGCCGACTCCACACGCACACTGCCCTCGGTGCCCTGGATCTCCCATACCATCGCCGAGCCGACAGACTGCCCGGCACTGTAGTGCAGCGAAGTGACGATCCCGCCTTCGAGAACGCCGGCGACGACGATCTCATCCGGCGCGTCCTTCGGCAGCGTCCCGCCATCGGAGAGGCGGACGCCGTCACCGCGCTGATTGGCGACGACGGCGGACAGGCTCTCGAACGTGCCGAGCACGCGCGCAAGCGGTTCGAGCCCGTGGCCGAGCATGATGCTCAGAAGCGTGGCGCCATTCTTTGCGTGAGCCATGTACTCGACCGGCGGGTCATATCGGCCGACCCACATGTCGTCGGTCAAATGCGCTCGGATGCTCGTGCTGAGCGGCTCGCCAATCACGCCTCGCGCGATGAGGTCGCGAAGGAAGAGGATCGGCGGGTGCAGGCCGCCCTGCAACCCGACAACCGTCCGCAGCCGCCGCTCGCGGGCAAACCCCTCCAGCGCTTCGGCCTCCGACAGGTTTCTTGCGAGCGGCCATTCGCAATAAACCATCTTGCCCGCGGCCAGCGCGTCGGAAACAATCTGCTTGTGCTCCGGGACCTTGACCGCAACCACCACCAGGTCGACCTCCGGTCGCACGACCAAAGCCTCATGTGTGTCGAAGGCGAGATCGGCGCCCAGCCGACGAGCGGTCGCGTTCGCGCTCTCCATACGAGTCGTACTGACGGCGCGGATCTGGAACGCGTCGAGCGCCTGCAGCGCCGGGACGTGAGCAATTCCGCCCCAACCCCGATCGGCACTAGCCCCGATAAGGCCGACGCCGATCCGGGTATTTGCTGAATTCTTCATGAGGATGCTCCTGCCGTGCGCAGCCCCGGCAACGCTCTCCGGACTGCGTCACGATGATTCGTTTCCGGACAAATGCGTGGGCACTCGGGCTCACCATGGCGAGCGAGCAATTGTTGCCGTTCGCGTAGCGGTCGCAGGGTTCGAGCCCGAGTGACCCAAGCGCAGGTTTTACACGTGAGCCCAGTGGGCCTCGAGTTCGCGCGCGACATCGGCCGCACGCTCGATCATCGGCCAGTGCGAGCTGCGCAGCTTGAAGACGGCGCGTGCGCGTGTGGCATTACCGAGCTCGTCGGCGAAGCGGTGAGGAAGAAACGGATCGTCCAGGCCCCAGATCACTAGCGATGGTGCGGTCACCTTGCTCAGACCTGGCTTCCACTCCGCCCCGACCTCGATCGCCGAACGGTAAAGGGCGAGAATGCTTGCCCTCATAGTGGCATCCATATGCCGGACCGCTTCGTCTGCCGCGTCGCGCGGCATCTGCGCCTCGTTGAGACTTGCCGCGAACTCCTCGAGGTCGAGGTCCGCCATCCATTTCTCACCCTCGCCCGGCGTTTGCCAGATCTTGGCAAGATAGTGCCACGGATACTCCGGATCGATCGGCCCGCTGATGCCTGTCCATGTCCGCACCAGATCTGGCCGGACAGACGCGAGACGGCCCGTGAGCAGAGACCCCCAATCATGACCGACCAGGTCGACGGGTTCGCCGATTTCTTCGATCTTCTTAATAAGCCAATCGAGATACTCTTCTTTCGTCGACGTGAATCCCGCTGGCAGGGGTGCGCCAAACCCGGGGAGATCGATCGTCACAATATCTTCGCGTTGAAGATGGGAACGGACGGTGTCCCAGAGCCGGTGGGTATCAGGTACACCATGGACGAGGACTGCAGGCATTTCGGATTCTCCAATTGATTGTTGTCGAGGTTGACTGGCCGGTCGGGCGAGTCAGGGAAGGAGGATGACTTTGCCGTGGGTGTGGCCCGTGGCGACGAGGCGATGAGCGTCCGCGGCCTCTTCGAGTGGGAAGCTCCGGCCGATGCGTGCGGTCCATGCGCCGGCGGCGATCAGATTCAGGGCTTCCTGGACGGGGCCGCGGTCGCGGTTCCCGCTGCCCCCGGGGCTGAATGCGACGCCGTGTTGTGCGGCATCGCGGTCGGCGAGCGTCACGATCCGGTCGGGGCCGCCGAGAAGATCGACGAGGGCGGGAAGGAGCCCCTTGCCGGCGGTGTCGAGCGCGGCGTCGACCCCGCCCGGAGCGGCGGCACGGATGCGATCGACCAGGCCCGGGCCGTGGGCGACAGGAGTCGCTCCGAGACTCCTGACGAAGTCGGCGTTGGCAGTCCCGGCGACGCCGATCACCGTCACACCGCGCTGTCGCGCGAACTGCACGGCGGCGCCGCCCAGAGCACCGCTCGCGCCGGTGACCACGAGCGTTTCACCCGGGCGAATGTTCAAAAGCCCCAGAGCCCTCGCCGCGTTGTCGGCGCCGATGACAGTAGCCGCGGCCTCCTCGAAGGAAACGCCGTCGGGGATCGTCGCGAAGTTGCTGCTGACCGTGTACTCGGCGTAGGAGCCCTGGGTGGCGGAGTCCGGCCACCCGGCGACGCGGTCGCCGACCACGCCCTCGTCGACGCCCGGGCCGACCGCCTCGACGACGCCGGCGAACTCGAATCCGATGATGGCGGGAGCACGTAGGCCGAACGCTCCGGCGCGTGCCTGGATCTCCGCCGGGTTCACCCCGGCGACGTGAACCCGCACCAGTACCTGACCCGGACCCGGCACCGGTCGCGGAGCCTCGGCAACCCGCAACACGGAGGGTTCGCCGAACGAGGTGATGACGGCGGCTTTCATGATGATCCTTCTCGTACATAAGGGTCGTTTGCCAGCACCGTTCAGAACGGTGTCAGGTCAGGAAGACCGGAGGATTCTCGCCCCGCAGGCGGTAGTTGGGCCGGGGCCGTTCGAGGCGGATCGATTCCAGCACGGTGTACGCGTGGTACTTGGTCTGGGTGGTGGCTCCTGCCAGCCGTTCCCACCAGAGCCGGCCGTCGCTCGTCTCCTTCTCGAGGACGTGGCGGGTGGTGTAGTTCGCCATGGAGCTGATCCAGTTCTCGGTACCGACGAAGATCCTGTTCCAGCCGGTGCCGGTCACGATGTCGGCGAGCGCATCCGAGCGGCTGAACCGCTCGACCGCCGCAGTCGCCCCTTCGAGCACGTCGCTGAAGTACTCCACGCACAGCTTCACCTGCTCGTAGGTGCCGTAATGCATGTGGTGCCCGCCGACGAAGTAGTCGAAGTCGTATTCGAGGATCTGGGACTGGGCTTCGTACCAGCCGGAGATGTTCTGCGAGGCGTCGCAGTGCATGAACGTGACGCTTCCCGGACTGACGATGTCGACGGCTGTGAGTACCTTCTGCTGGGGTGCGTAGATGAAGATGTTGCCGGGGCAGTGGTTCTCTCCCTTGTAGGAGAGGTGCAGGCTCACGCCGCCCACTTCGAGGACGAGTTCGTCGTCGAACGTCCTCGTCGGCAGGGGGCGCTTCGGGTCGGGGAAGCGCTCCAGGAGTTCCTTGGTGATGCGGTGGGCGACGATCTCGACGTCGGGACCGAACACGGAGGCCGCGCCGATGTGATCGGCGTGCCAGTGGCTGTAGATGACGTGGGTCACCGGTCGGTCGGTGACGTCCTCGATCGCCGCCAGCATGTTCTCGCCCAGCGTCGGGGGTGCGTCGATCGCGACCACGCCCTCCTCGGTCACCACGAATGCGGCGTCGTAGCCGGCACTGGTGACCCAGTAGAAGCCGCCGCGCAGTTCTTCCACGTGGTAGCCGTACTTCTGGAAGTGCTCGCTCTGGAAATACGGGGGGTAATAGCCCTCGGGGTCCACCGGGTCGTCTGCCCCCGCGCGGGGGAATCCATAGTGGTCGATCCCGTAGAAGCTCGGGGTTTCTTCGACGCTGATGGGTATCTGACTGCTCTGGCACACCGGCGTGACGCCTTTCTGTGTTCTTGGGAAGCTGTCGAACGGGTGGTCTATCCCGGTGACGTGAATCGAAGGACCGCCTTGGTGACGCGGCCTGAGCCCGCATCCTCGAACGCGGTGTTGATATCGGCGAAGTCGTAGAAGGACAGCAGCCGGTCGATGGGGAATCGGCCCGCTCGATAGAGCTGGGCAAGGTCGTTGATCAGGAGCGACGAGACGGCGTCGCCCTGGATGATGCCCTGAAGCGACTGGCCGAGCGTGAGCCGGCCGGCGTCGAGCACGGCGCCCGCTCCTTCGTGGAACGCCACGAAGCCGAATCGGCCCATCGGTGCCAGGGCGCCGACCCCGGCGTCGAGGTTCTCCGCGCGGCCGCTCGTGTCGAGGACGTACTCCAGACCGCGTTCGTCGATGGCGCGGAGCGCGCCGGTCAGATCCTCGACCCGGCCGGGGTTCACGAGGTGCGTCGCTCCGAGATCACGGGCCAGATCGAGGCGGCCGGCGTCGACGTCGACGGCGACGATGGTGGTGGCGCCCGCGACATGTGCCGCCATGACCGCCGCCAGGCCCACCGCTCCCACGCCGAAGACCGCGAAGGACGCTCCCGCCGGCACGGTGAGGGCCTTGAGTACGGCCCCCGCGCCCGTCTGCAGCCCGCACCCCAGCGGAGCCATGACGTCGAGGGGCAGATCGCGGGGGACCTTGATCGTGTTCCGTTGGTGCGTCAGGGCGTGGGTGGCGAACGAGGACTGGCCGAAGAAGTGACCGTGCGGCTCAGTACCGCGGGCGACGTGGAGACCGTTCGAGCCGTCCAGGCGGGCGCCTGCGAAGTTGGCCGCCCAGACGTTGTCGCAGTAGGCGGCGTGCGAGGACATGCACGGCTTGCAGCGGCCGCACGAGTGGTAGGAGAGGACGACGTGGTCACCGGGCTCGACGGTGGTGACGGCGGCCCCCACGCGTTCGACGACTCCGCCTCCCTCGTGCCCCAGCACCACCGGCAGCGGCGTCGCCATTCGCTGTGCCCGCACGTGAGCGTCGGTCGCGCAGATTCCGGTCGCGACCATGCGAACGAGTACCTCGTCGGGCCGCGGGTCCTCGATCTCGATGTCGCGGAATTCGAAGGGCCCGTCCTGCGCCTCGAGAACAGCGGCGCGCGCGGAGGTGGTCATACGCCGTGAGCCTGCCGCGAAGCGCCGCGAGGGCCATGGTGACGGGGGACTGACATCATCAACGACTCCCTGATCGGGGGGTGGGCCTCAGGAACCCTTCAGCGGGTCCGAACCTATGTCGGCCGCCCGTGCCCGCGGATCGGTCGCCGTATCCGTCACGGCAGTAAGGCGCGGTGCCGCGAGGTGCGGTGGCATCAGTGCCGGACGCCGGTCCGGGCGGCTTGTTCGACTCGGGCGATGAGACGGCTGTTGTGGGCGGCGTGCTGGAAACCCGGGGTGTGGTGGGTACCGTTCGTGATGTCGCGGGCCAGGCTGGCGTAGACCTCGCCGACGTTGATGGAAGCGCCCGTCCAGATGTCGGCGGCGGTGGGTCCCGCGCCGGTGGCGACCGGGCGGTCGGGCGCGGTGAAGTCGACGCTCGACGAGAGGGTGAGGTCGCCGACCTGAACGCCCGCGGGGTGGTCGCCCGTCAGCTTCAGCCAGCCCTCCGATCCGCGTACGTCCAGACTGAAGTGGGCGTCGGGGGCGGGCACGCCCGCCAGGATCTGCACCCCGACCGGCGCCCCCGAGGAGGTCTTGGCGATGGCGTCGAGGTGATCCGGGACCTCGCGGACGGATATCGCGCCGGTGTCGACCAACTTCACCTGGGGCCAGAGGAGTTCGGTGCGGGCGTCGATCTCGGTGATGTCGCCGAGAACGGCTTCGACCACGTCCAGGACGTGGCCCGCGGCGATGGTGAGGAAACCGGCTCCGGACGCTGCCTTGTCGAAGTACTCGTATGCGCTCACCGACTCCGGGCCGTTGCCGAAGGTCGTCGCGGCGACTCGCGCCGAGAGCAGCCGCCCGAGCCGGCCCTCAGCGATGATCTCCGCCGCGCGGCGTACCGAGGGGTTGAGCCGGCCCTGCAGGCCGATCGCGGTGTGCAGTGAGCCGGCCGCGTCAGCCATCTCTTCCGCCTGTGCGACGGTCGCGCCCAGCGGCGACTCCGCGTACACGGCCTTGTTCGCCGCGAGGGCCGCCAGGACGAGCTCGCGGTGAGCCGGGACCTTCACCGCGACGGTGACGAGGTCGATCGAAGGGTCACCTATGAGCGCGTAGGGGTCCGCGAACCAACGCTCGGCGCCGAACGCCTCGGCAGCGCCGCGCGCACTCTCCTCGTGCCGCGTCGCCACACCGGCCAGGTGGAAGTCGGGCTGTGCCGCCAGCGCGGGTATGTGCGAGGCGCCTGCCCAGCTCGCCTTCGTGTCCGCGCCGATGATGCCGACCCGAATGAGATTGCTTGACATGATGTGGTGTTCCGTTTCTTTCGCTGAAGCAAGACGTGGTGTGGTGCGCGGGGCGAATCGGCGGGTTCGCGCTTCTCTCACTGGTCGACGGCGGCCATGTCGGGCTCGGCATGGCGTTCGCCGGACGCCGGTGTGAGGTTGTTCAGGCGGGCGATCTGGCCCGGGGTGAGTCGGATGCCGTCGGCGGCGCTGTTCTCCTTGAGGCGGTCGATGCGTTTCGTCCCCGGAATGGGCGCGATGCCGTGGCCTTGCGCGAGCAGCCAGGCCAGAGCGACCTGCGCGGGCGTGGCCCCGGCCTCGTCGGCGACCTCGCGTACCTGGTCGACGATGCGCAGGTTGCGTGTGAGGTTGTCGCCGGTGAACCGGGGATTGGAGCGACGCCAGTCGGTGTCGTCCAGGCCGTCCAGGGTGTGAATGTCACCGGTGAGAAAGCCGTGTCCCAGCGGTGCGTAGGGAACCAGTCCGATGCCGAGCTCCCGCAGCGTGGGCAGCACCTCGGCCTCCGGGTCCCGCGTCCACAGCGAGTACTCGCTCTGGACAGCGGCCACTGGATGGACCGCATGGGCCCGGCGGACGGTCGCCGCTGCCGCCTCCGACAGTCCGATGTGGAGGACCTTGCCCGCCTCCACCAGCTCGCTCAGCGCCCCCACCGTCTCCTCGATGGGAGTGTTGGGGTCGACCCGGTGCTGGTAGTAGAGGTCGATGCGGTCGGTTCCGAGCCGCCGCAGTGAGCCGTCGACAGCCGTGTGAATGTTGGCGGGGGTGCTGTCCGGGCCCGGCCGGCCGGTGTGGGAGACGAGGCCGAACTTGGTGGCGAGGACGACTTCGTCCCGGCGGCCCTTGATCGCGCGACCCAGCAGTTCCTCGTTGACGTAGGGGCCGTACACCTCGGCGGTGTCCAGATGGGTGACACCTAGATCGACGGCGCGACGAACAGTGCGGATCGACTCGGTTTCGTCCCGGCCGGCGCCGGTGTAGTACGCCGACATCCCCATGACACCCAGGCCGATACGCGGGACCTCGAGCCTGCCGAGCGACGTGGACTGCATCTGTTGTCCATTCCGTGTGGGGCGGGCCTCAGCACCGCAGAGCGAACTTGACGCGTCAAGTTCTACTCCTTCGAACTTGACGCGTCAACAAGTGGGTCTAGGATGTCCTCATGGCGAGGACGGAAGATGACACGAACGGCCGGCGCCGTCGGCGACCACGGAATGGGCCGGCATCCGAGGCGACGACTCGGGCCGACGAAGGCTCCGACCCGGGGGAGTCCACCGATCCGGTTGCCGGGACGCGATGGCTGAACGGCGACGAGCTGGCGGCGTGGCTGGCCAACTCCGCGATCATGATCAGCCTGCCGGCCGCGCTGGATGCGCGCATGCAGCGCGAGGCTCAGCTGACCTTCTTCGAGTACATGGTGCTCTCGGTCCTCTCCGAGCAGCCGGATCGCACCATGCAGATGAGCGCCCTGGCCGCGCGAACGGCGGCGTCACTGTCGAGGCTGTCCCATGTCGTCGGCCGGCTTGAGAAGCGCGGACTGCTCGCACGGAAGCGGATCCCCGGTTCCGGAAGGCGCACCACCGCGACGCTGACCGAGGCCGGTTACGACGTAGTGGTGGCGGCGGCGCCGGGACACGTCGCCGCGGTCCGCGAGTACCTGATCGATGATCTCGGCCCTCAGGAGCTGGCGGCACTGCGCCGCATCGGTGCCGCGGTGGAGGCGGCCATCAAGCGCGGGCAACCCGACGCGAGCGCTGCGGCTTCGCCTCCGGGGGACGGCGCGGTGGACGGGGCGGTGGACGGCCAGTCACCCACGATTCATCCGGCTTCACAGCCTCCGGCCGACACCTAGATCGTGACTCCCCGCGGGCCCACCGGCCAAGAGCCCGACCAGCCCTGACTGGCGGGCGTGAGTGCTGTCCGCGCAGCTTGCGGGCCGTGCTGGGCTGCACCACAGCACGCGACCTTCACCGTCCGTGACGACCATCGACTTGGCGGCGTTCTGCTTGTTCTTGCCGGAGATGAACTTGCATACCCAAAGCGGGTGTGAGCCGGAATGCGAGGGCGGCTCGGCAGGGGGGTGTCGCCATCGCCGCCCAACGAGTCGTTGGGCGGCTGGCCCAAGATCTTCATCGGACGCGCATGGCTCTGTCGACGTTGAAGAGCAGCGTCTCGCGCTGTTCCGGAGGCACCTCGGCTGCTGGTTCGGGCAAGCAGCGAACAGCGGAACGGCGGAGGCGTGTGTGAGTCGCCCGCGCTCTTCGTCGGCGTGAGCAAAGCGCTGGCTACAGCGTAGTGCTCGTAACAACCGTCTCCCGAACTCGTCGGCATCGACTTTCCTTGAGCCGCAGGCGTCTGCCGTGGTCGTCGACAACTGCTGTCGCAGGACATCGAGAAAGCCATGCCAGCCGCACGCCTCTGCGGTACGGATGTCATTCGTCGCAAGTCATGATGCGCCGGTTCGTGCCCTGCTGTGGCGGGGGTACCTGTCAGCGAAGGACCGGCAGAAGGCGGCGCAGCACGGCGTCGTCGAGGGTGTGGTGGAACGCGGGGCTTGCAGCCGTGATTGCGGGGCTGCCGCCGAAGTGGCTGGCCGCGTGCCGGATCCCGATACCGCCGAAGTCAATGACAGCGTGAAGGCACCACACTGCTGGTACCGCGACGCGTCGCAGGTTTCTACGGATGCCTGAACCACGCCGCTTCGGCCCTGTGCGTGCCGAAAAATACGCCCGTGCACGTCAGCAGGCGTGCCGGTACTCGTGGATTACGCCGCTGAGGCGGTCGTGTCGGCGAATGTTCAGACGGTTGATTTGTTCCGGTCGAGGGGTTCGGGCGTGGGGTGGGGTGGGGTGGGGTGGCTGCCTGGAGTGTTCGGTGCGTGCGGTGTTTGTTGTAGTGCTGCTGGTATTCATTCAGTCCGTGAGCTCTTTCCAACCTCACGCTGACGCGTGGTGAAGGACAAGGACGGCCTTCACGATGTTGGTGATGCGGTTGGTGCTGCAGCGGAGTTTCCGCAAGAGGCGCCAGCCCTTGAGGGCGGCCATGGCCTGTTCACCGACACAGCGGATCTTGGCGTGGGCGGTGTTGTGGCGGCGCTTCCGCTGCTTGAGGTGGCGGCCCCGGAACGGGACGCAGACGGGCCTGCCGGCTCCTTGATATGCCTTGTCCGCCCAGCATTTGAGGCCCGCTGTGGCGAGGACGTCGATGATCCTGTGCTGTCGGGCGGCGATGCGGTCGTGGGTCGAGCCGGGCAGAGCCGGTGAGGCCCAGAGCAGACGGCCGAATGGATCGGTGAGGACCTGGACGTTCATGCCGTGGCGTTTGTGCTTTCCGGAGTAGTACGGGGTGTCGGCGGCGATGCGGTCGATAGGCAGCAGGGTGCCGTCGAGGATGACGAACGCCTTCGTCAGGATGGTGTTCATTGCCTCGGTCAGGGGCGGGGCGAGGGCCGCCAGGACCTCGATGGCCTCACGGATGCAGCGGTAGACGGTGGCGATCCCGATGCCGAATCCGGCCGCGAGTTGGGCGTAGGTGTTACCGCGCCGCAGGTGGGCCAGGGTGAGCAGGGCCTGCCGTGCCACGGAAAGTCGCCGCCACCGCGTCCCGATGTCCCTGCGCCTGGCCGTCAGTTGTCCGGACAGGAACCGCAGGGTGCGGGTGGACGAGTCGATCGAGGACGGGTAGCACGGAAGCTCCTGGCGGACACGGGTGATCTTGGTCGAAAACCCGTCTACCAGGAGCTTCGTCCTTGCACAGACCTGTCTAACTCGCGGTCAGCGCCGCCGGCTTAGAAGAGGCTCATTGAGAGTTTGAACGCGGGTGGGAGCGGTTCGGCACGCTTCGGGCGTGTGGTGCGCCCTCGGGGAGATTTGCTGGTGGGGTGTCCACGCCGACCCCCATTACATAGCGGGGGCTGCCCCATCGGCTGGACTGGGCACACCACTTCCTGGGGCACCACCCCGCCTTGCCCGTAACTGTCATTTCGTGTGCTCGGTATGTGGCCGGGATCGATTCGCGAGTGGGGTAACCGGTGCGGCCCCCTGGCGAGACAGTTACGGAAGACCAGTAACAACCGGGGGGAACCATGAGGGCCGATACCGTCACCGCGATCTGCGCGGTTGTCATTGCTTTCGCCACGCTCATCGTCGCTACGTGGCAGGGGTACCTGGACCGGGATCATTACCGGCGCTCCTTGAGGCCGGCTCTGGAACTGCGCTACTACACCGACACCAAAGAGCCATCGGGGATCCTTTTCGTCAACTCCGGGTTGGGTCCGGCCGTGGTTCTCGGGTCTCGGGTGAGCTGGAAAGGCGAGGAGGAAGGGAGCTGGAACCGGCGCACGGCGGAGACGATTCAGCGGAAGGCGGGGATCCCGTTCCTCACGAACATCTTCATCGACGGCTCGGTCATCGAGGTGGGCTGCAAAGAGTACCTGGTGAGCGTGGCGCTCCCGCTGGCCGAGCCGCTGGCGCGCGGCTTGCGTATAGCGATCCAGTACGAATCGCTGTACGGAGGTGAGCACTTCGAAGCGGTGTTTTGATCCTGGGCGGAGTCTTGGTGCCTGGCCGGTTTCCCTCTCCTCTTCGGCCGGCCAGGCACTGTTCCCGGAGCGCCATTGAGAGGGGGGAGGCGAATCCGGGACGTCGGGTTACCTGCCCGTCGGCTGGGGCCAAGGGGCCTGGACGCTCAGGCACATGTGGCCGTCCGGAGTGCGGTGCAGGCTCAGTCCGTCGCTCGCCTCCGGGTGGGGCGTGAGTGGATCGGCGTCGGGCTCGGGCCGGGCCGGTTGAAGGGTGTTGTCATGGTTGACCGGTAGCCAGGCCGGCGTTTTGGTCATGGGCTGGTCGTCGTAGTCGGTGACGGCCACGGTGATGGTGTAGCGATCGACCGTGACGTGGAGGCGATAGCTGGCAGCCATGCTGTGACCGACGACGTAGTGGGCTGCGACGCGGGCCGCGTCTTCCAGGTGCTTGGCCAGCCACATCGGGGCGCCCGCCGTGGCGAGGGCTGCGCCGGTCGTATCGCCCACGACCTGATTGCTGCCTGTATGGCGTCGTGTTTCCAGTGTCAGTGAAAACGATGGGGTTGTCGGGGCTTGCTGTTGGTGACCGCTGTTTAGGGTGCGGGGCAGAGCTCCCACCCTGATCGCGTTTCCCATGACGCCTCCCCATGCGTCGACGGGGTGGTACAGGCCGGGCGCAGACCGCAGGGGCGGGGCCAGTACGACGCCTCTGCGGTCTGCACGCCCACATTGATGCGCCGGGGTCCAGGGCGTGTTGGGGGAGGCTAGGCCGCCCATCGGACGGCGTCGAGGGTCATTCGGCCTAATCTGCGCCCGCACGGTGGCCGGGATGCGCTGAGCACGGCAGTGTCGGGCGACCCATGAATCCCGCTCGCCCAATGATCGAAGCCGCACTCGCGATATTTGTACGAGGAACGCTACTGCCGATGATCCAGTTCATGGCAGCCGCAGTGGGCCGCACTCTACGAGGGAAGGCGGGCGGTCTGACGGCATCGTCGAACGCGGGCGGACGGTGGGGACTTCTACCGGTCCCCCCCCCCGGTAACCGCAGTGCCAATCGCTGGCATATGCGATACGTCAATGACGCGCTGTGGACGCATATATCTACCAGGTGACACGTCAACAAGCGGCATATGACAGCATGTTTGTGTTGCGGTGCGCGGGGTAGCTCATGCGCTCGTGGACCCCCAGCCCCCGGGTCATGCCGACCTGAAGTCGGCCGGAGCCGCACCGCCGACATATATGCGACTCCGGCGCTCCGCCGCGGACGCGGCCCTCGGGGCGAAGTCCGGATCGCTCCCTGGGTGCATGCCGCCGGGCGGAGAGCACGAGGTGTGCGCGGAGGGGAGCCGCGCTGCCTCGCAGGTGGCCCTCGCCGATGTTCTCTGCGATTTCCGGCGGGGGTCACCCGGCACTTGCCCAACGCTCGCACCGCCAACACGAACGCCCCGAACATCGTGGGCTTTCAGCCATGGGGGACGGGTCGGTTCACTCGGCCCGACAAGGCCGGCTGGCTTGCTGGGGGCCGTCCGGGGGGCGGCGTCGCGTGTCGTTGTTGTGGAGTCGCACGGCCAGTGTCACCGTGCTGCCGGTGGCATCGGTGCTGATCTCCATGTCATCGCTGAGTTCCTGGCAGATCCACAGGCCTCGCCCGTTCTCGTCCAGGGCGTCAAAAGGACGATGAGGGAGCAGGTTGTCCTGCATGCCCGGCCCCTCGTCGGAGACTTGGCAGTGCAGAACGCACCCTTCCTGGACGACCCGCAATCGGCCGCGGCCACCGCCGTGCACGATGGCGTTGCAGGCGAGTTCGTGAACGGCCAGTACGACTTCGTTGCGGCGGGGCTCGGCCACGCCGCAACGGAAAGCGCAGTCATTCACGGAATGCCGTACCTTCTTCAGATCCTCCTCGGTGAACTCGATGTTCACAAGGGCGCGGCCTGTCAGCAGCGGTCGGTCGTCCATATCAGGACCTCGCCGTCTCGACCAGAGCCAGCTGTTCGACGGCATCCGCGCCAAGGCGTCGCAGCAGCGATGCGTGGAATGCGCTGCAATGGATCTCCACATGGGTGCGGCCCGAACCGGAGGCGATCATCCGGAGCAGGCCGGTCGCGCATCCGACATCCAGGAAGCACAGATCTGTCAGGTCCAGCAGCACCCGTGGGGCGGCGGCATTGGTCGTCAGGCACGTGCGTACGGCGTCGGTGAACGGTGCGCGGTTGACCAGATCCGCGTCCCCGGCCATCCGCAACGCGGTAACGCCATGGACGCACGAGAGGCCGCCGAGACGCTCTACCAGGGACACCGGATGTCCCTGGCGCATCGCCTCGATGACCGCCGGGGCGAAGCGTCGTCGGTCGTAGGCGCAGATCTCCGCGTATCGGCGGTTCTTGAAGAGGGCGTCGGCGTGCGTCTCGCGGTGGACGACCGCCGTGACATCCGTCCCGAGGTCCTGCACCCAGCCCATGTCGATCACCGTCCGGAGGCCGCTGTAGCCCTCGAGTCCGGCGCGCCGGGTCTCTTCCCACAGTCGGCTCACCTGGCGCTGCGCGGTGAACTCGGTGTGCGGGGCGATGAGTTCACGCATGCTCGTGTACTTGAGTTGGGCCGGGTCGTTGCGGGTCGCCCAGTCCGTCGTGTCGGTGGTGATCCGTGCGCGAATCTCTTCCTCGGACAGCTTGGGATCGGCCAGGACCGAAACCTTCTCGCCACGGCGGAGCCCCTCCTGGACGAATGCGGCAAGCACTTCCCACCGTGCTTCGTCATCGTCGTAACTGACAAAGGCGTGGTCGCCGGGGCGCATCAGCTCGACAGGGAGGACGCGAGGTGGCGACGAGTACATGGTGGGCAATGCGGGCTCCAGGGCCGATAGGGATATAACGGCTGGCAACAGCGACGCTACGGCCTGCCGCTGGGGTTCTTTGCGCATGTCCTCTATTGGCCCCGGGCGGCCGACTCTGAAGAGTGTTGGTCAGGCTCTGTCGTGAACGGGGGCTGTGCTGACTGGGGACGGGCACTGTCGGGCCGACGCGCCGGATTGCGGGTGCCGAAAACCCCGGCTGTCGTAGTTGCGGACAGAACGTGGTCGTCGCGGTACTCCGTTGTTATGAGGTACGCGCAGGGTGGCGGTGGCGCAGGACCTGGGACAAGCGCGCCACGCGGGCCCTGCGGTCGGCCGGCGCCTCCGAGGCTGAGTGAGACCCCGGTTCGCCCAGTTGGCGGGGGAGTTGGCCAAGAGCCTGCCGCCGGTTTTACGAGAGCTACACCCTGCAAAGGGTGCGCAAGCTGCTGATCCGGCACGTGTTCTCCTGCCAGGTGCCGGCCAGGCGTGCCGTCGAACGCGATGAGGAGCAGGCCACTGGCTGGAGGAAGGCGGCCTGGCCGCAGGTGGAAGCAGCGCGGCGGCGCTCGACGCGTCGCAGCCAACCAGTCCCGGTTCGCGGCCCGTTGTGCGGGGAGACCACCGAGCCCCGATTCGATCCACTCGCGCAGGTCGGGCTGGCAAGCCGGATGCCGCCGTTACAGCATGCCGGTCACGCGGAACCTCCCATCCGATCGAGCGGATGGGCTGCCTCCCCCGAGTCCGCCCTGGGGCTGTGCGCGCCCAGGGCCGTTCCGGCCCGAGTCCGGGACGGCCGCCGGCCCCTTCTGTATCTCGGCATTGCCGTGCGCGAGACAGGCCTTGCAGCATGCTCCACTCGTGTCAGCGCACGCGACCCGCCCGGGAAACCGAGGCCCAACCGGCCTGCCACGGTCATTCGGGAGCGGCGTGCAGCGGGACGGCCCAGTCGAGGGCCACCCCGGACGGGCTGCCCGGAGTGACGGTGCAGGTGCCGCCAAGGCTTCCCGCGCGTGAGCTCATATTGGCCAGGCCGCTGCGGCGTGTGACTGAGGGGGCCAAGCCGCGGCCGTTGTCAGTGACCCGGAGCCGCAGCCGGCCGCTCGTCGCGTCTGCCGAGATCTCCACCGCAGTGGCTTCGGCATGTCGTGCGATGTTGGAAAGTGCCTCGTGGAGCACGGCCAGCAGGTGCTCGGCGTGCTGGTCGGGGACGGCGGTGTCGAGCAGCCCGCTCATGCGCAGCGAAGGGGTGAAGCCCAGCGTCTCCGCTGCCCGGTTGACCTGGGTGACCAGGCGCGCGCGGAGAGAGGCCGTGTCGGACTGGTCCGCCTCGCGCAGCGCGTAGATGGTGGAGCGGACGACCTTGATCGTGTCGTCGAGGTCCTCCACCACGCGCCGTACGCGCTGGGCGGTGTCAGGTTGGTCCGTGAGGCGGTTGAGGACGGACTGTAGGCTGAGGCCGCTCGCGAACAGCCGCTGGATGGCCAGGTCGTGCAGGTCGCGGGCGATTCGGTCGCGGTCGTTGAGGACGAGCAACTGCTCTGCCTCGCGGCGGTGTTCGGCGATCTCCAGGGCGAGCGCGGCATGGTCGGCGAAGCCGCTGATCATGGCGATGGTGGCGTCGGGGAATGTCTGGCGGCCCGGCAGGTGGGCGACCTGGAGGACGCCACGTATCCGGTCCGGTGTGCGGAGGGGGACCAGGAACGCGGATGCGAGGCGTGGCGTCGCCGCGCGCTCCGAGTCGGCCCGTGTGTCGTCGGCGAGGGCCGGGCTGACGATGGTCTCTCCCGAGCTGAACACCTTGGCGAACAGGCGCGTTCCGCCGGGCAGGGCCAGGCCCTCCTGCTGCTCGGCGTCGACGCCTGCCGCTGCCTCGACGACGAGGTCCCCGGTGTCGCTCACCGGAACGGCGAGGGTGACGAGGTCGGCGGCGGCGAGCTCCCGGATGGTGGCGGTGAACGAGTGCAGTACCTCGCCGGGGTCCGCTCCGGACAGGAGGGTGCGGGTGAGCTCGCTGCTGGCCGACAGCCAGCGTTCGCGGCGCCTGGCGTCGTCGTACAGGCGCGCGTTGTCGATCGCCATGCCGGCCCCGCGCCCAGTGTGCGCAGTATCGCCTCGTCGTCCTCGTCGAACTGCCGGCCGCCGCTCTTCTCGGTCAGGTACAGGTTGCCGAAGACCTGGTCGCGGACCTGCACGGGAGTGCCGAGGAACGTCGTCATCGGCGGGTGCCCGGCGGGAAAGCCGACCGAGTCCGGGTGGTCGCTGAGGACGGGGAGGCGCAGCGGGCGCGGGTCGCGGATCAGCAGGCCGAGAATGCCCTCACCACGAGGGTAGTGCCCGATGCGCGCGATGGTCTCGTCGTCGATGCCGACGGTGATGAACTGCTTGATGCCGCCTTCTTCTCCGACGATGCCGAGCGCCCCGTAGCGGCAGTCCACCACGTGGATCGCGGACTCGACGATGCGGTGGAGGACCACGTCGAGATCCAGGTCGCTGCCGATGGCCAGGACCGCGTCGAGGAGGGTGTGCACCCGGTTCTGGGTGGCCCGCACCCGCTGGACCTGTTCCTGCAGCTCCTCCAGGAGCGTGTTCAGGCGCAGTTGGGGCGTGGATGAGCCGGGGCGGCCGCCCCCGCCAGCGCGAAGCCGACGAGCAGCGTGCCTGCCCGGCCGACAGCCACCCGCCGGTCCTCAAGGAGCGCGGGCATGCGGCCGGCTGTCGTTCTACGGCGCGAGGGAAAAATAGTTCTCTTCCTCCTGGGTGAAGTGCAGACGCAGGACGGTGTTCAGGCCGTAGAGGCATGAGCGCAGGTCGTCGAGTTGTTCGGGGGCCAGCCCCCCGTTGGTGTCGGCGAGTTGGAGGTGGGTGGCGATGCGGCGGGAGAGACGTTCGATCTCCGTGTGGGCGCGGCTCATGGTGGCGGTGGCTTCGGGGCCGCCGAGGGAGGGGGCGAGTGCGGGGTAGAGATGGTGTTCTTCGGCGTATTCGTGGGGCAGGAGTCGTTCGCTGAGCAGGCGGTGGGTTTCCTCGACGGCGGCCAGCGCCTCGGAGGCGGTGGTGTCGCAGAGGCGGTCGGCGGCGTCGCGCACGGAGTCGAGGACGTCCTGGAGGTCGTCGTGTTCGGCGGCGAAACGGTGGATGAGGGCCTCGGCGGCAGGGGTGAGGGTGGGATGTGTGGCTTGGCCGACGTGCAGGGCGCGCAGGGCGTTGAGGATGACGGCGACGTCGATTCCTTCCTGGAGCAGCGCGCCGACGGCGGGCGGGAGCAGGCCGACGGCAGCCGCGGCCATGGCGGCCAGGGACATCAGTAGGCCGCCGAGGGCGCTTTGGACGGCGATGCGGCGGGCGCGTTGGGCGATGGCGACGGCGTCGGCGAGGCGGTCGACGCGGTCGGTGGTCAGGACGATGTCGGCGGCTTCGGAGGAGGCGGTGGAGCCGCGGGCGCCCATGGCGACGCCGATGTCGGCCGCGGCGAGGGCGGGCGCGTCGTTGACCCCGTCGCCGACCATCGCGGTGACGGCGTGTTCGCGTTCGGCCCGCACGGCAGCGACCTTGTCGGCCGGCGTGAGTTCGGCTCGTACGTCGTCGAGACCGAGCACGGCGGCGACTTCGCGAGCCGGTGCGGCGCGGTCACCGGTCAGCATCAGCACCCGCTCGATGCCGCACGAGCGCAGGTGGCGCAGGGCGCGTGGGGCATCGTGCCGCAGAGGGTCGCGCAGCAGGACGGCCCCGGCCGGCTGTCCGTCGACGGTGAGCCAGGCGACAGCCGCGCCGTCGAGAAGGGCGCGGTTCTCCATCGCCCCGGCCCAGGCGGGGCGTGCGGCCGCGCGGCCCAGGCGACCGATGCAGACATGGTGTCCGTCCACGGTGCCGATGGCGCCCTGGCCGGGTTCCTCGGTGACATCTGTCGGAACCGACAGCTCCAACTGGCGTTCCCGGGCGGTGTCGACGATGGCCTGGGCCAGAACGTGCGGCGAGTACTGGTCGAGCGAGGCCGCCAGGCGCAGCACCTCCGCAGGCTTCAGGCCGGGGACCGCGACCACGTCGAGAACGCGGGGGCGGCCGCGGGTGAGAGTGCCGGTCTTGTCCAGCAGGAGGGTGCGAGCGCGGCCGAGGTTCTCCAGCGCGCCTCCGTCGCGGATGACCACGCCGAGGCGGGAGGCGCGCGAGAGGCCGGAGACGATGGCGATCGGGGCGGCCAGCAGCAGGGGGCAGGGGGTGGCGACGACCAGGACGGCGACCGCGCGAACCGCGTGGCCGCTGATCAGCCAGGCCAACCCCGCCACCACGAGGGACAGGGGGAGGAACCAAGCCGCATAGCGGTCGGCCAACCGCACGACCGGTGCTGTCTCGGCGCCGGTCTGCTGGGCCAGGCGCACGATGCCGGCGTAAGTGCTGTCCTGCTCGGTGGCGGTGGCGCGCAGTTCGAAGGCACCACCCGCGTTGACCACACCGCTGGGCACACTCTCGTCCCGGACCCGCTCGACCTGGAGGGGTTCACCGGTGAGTACCGACTCGTCGAGGACGGCGGCGGCACTCTCCACACGGCCGTCGACGGGCACGACCTCACCCGGGCGGACGACCAGCAGGTCGTCGCGGGAGACGTCGCCCAGGGGCACTGTGGCCGTTCCGGTGGCGGTGCGGCGATGTGCGGAGCGTGGGGCATGTTCGAGCAGAGTACGCAGATCGTGGGAGGCCCGCCGCTGGGCGACGGCTTCCAAAGTGCGCCCGGTGGCGAGCATGAGTGCGATCAGGGCACCAGCCAGGTACTCGCCCACGGCCAGAGTGCCACCGAGGGCCAGGACAGCGATGAGGTCGACGCCCGCGTGTCCGCGACGCAGGGCGGCCAGCACCCATCCCACCGCAGGAATGACGGCGGACACGGTGCCCAGAGCCCAGAAGAGTTCCGCGAGATCAGTGGCGCTCGTGAACCGGGCGACGCCGCCGGCGATCAGGGCTGCCGTCGTCACGGCCAGAAGGACCGTTTCCAGTCGTGGAGTTGCAAAGGCGGCAAGCAGACGGCGCGGCCGTGCTGCCGTGGGGGCGGGATGGACCACGGCGTACCTCCGTCCCTCCAGGGCGACCACCGTCGGGGCGGTCTGCCTCCATCACATCGCGGTAGCGGAGCGGGAACCAGGGGACGACCGGCCTCGCTTCCGCCATGGGGTGGGTCCGGCGGCAACGGTACGGCCGACGTGGGCGCTCAGAGGAAGCTGAGAACTTCCGGTGCCAGGCTTGGCATGGCTCTTTGACACATCGCGTGCGACCGACCTGCTGGAGGAACTCTCATGGGCCTGATCAACGGCCTGCCCGCGCATGTTTTGATCGTGCACTTCGTCGTCGTGCTCGTTCCGCTCACCGCGCTGGCACTCACGGTCTGCGCGATCTGGCCGCGTGCGGCACAGCGCATGGGCGTGGTGCTGCCGGCGCTGGCCCTGGTCACGCTCGCGAGCGTTCCGCTGGCCACGGGGGCCGGGGAGTGGCTGGAGGAACACGTCGACAGTGATGCGCTGGTGCGCCGGCACGCCGCCCTCGGCGATGGTCTGTTGCCCTGGGTCGGGGGCCTGTTCGTCCTGACGGTCCTCGTCTGGTGGGCAGCCCGTCGTACTGCCGCGTCCGGGGACGACAGCTCGCAAGGCACCCGACGGCCCATGGCTGTGCTGCGCATCGTGGTCGCGGTCCTGTCACTCGTCGTGGCCGTGGGAGCCGCTGTGGACGTGTACCGCATCGGCGATTCGGGGGCGAAGGCGGCATGGCATGACGGCTTCTCCAAGACTGTGTCGGGCGGCGACAAGGACGCCGACTGAGCACGTACGGCGGCAGCGGGGTGCCCCGTGACTTTGAGCAAGGGGCACCGACCGGCCCGCCGACACGCGCTGTTCGCCGGGGCGCTCGCGTGGTGCGGGTGGTCCGCACGCTCAGATCGTCACGGCGCGAGATACTGAGCGGCCGCGTTCAACAGGGCTTCCCAGGCGGCCAGGTCGTCCGCGTCGAGGGCGTCAGTGGCGTGGGAGCGCAGCTTGGCCAGGCAGATTTGGGCGTAGTCGTTCAGGGCCGGCCCCGCCTGGGCGCGGCCGAGACGGATCTCGAAGGGGCGCCGCTCCTGGAGGGCGAATCCGGCTGCCGTCAGTTCGTCGTTCGGGGCGGCTCGGTGGCCTCGGGAGGTCGCTGGTGCCGGGCACGGTGCGGCCGATGCGTGTGGTAGCGCCGGGTGAACTCGGCCAGTATCCGTGTGGCGCGGGCCTCGGTAAGGATCAGGGAGTGGTCGAGGGCTTCGCGGCGGACGGTGTCGATCACTCGCTCGCAGTGCGCGTTCATCCGTGGCGCGCGGGGTGTGCTGAGCAGCACCTCGGCCTCCTCGGTTTGGAAGACGGCGTCAAAGACGGCGGTGTACTTCGTATCCCGATCGCGCATCAGGAACCACGGTGGCCGGTCGCGTTCGCCGAGGCTGAGGGTGGCGTTTCGGGCCTGCTGCACCGCCCACGAGGCCGCCGGATGCCACGATGCCGTCGGCTTGCGCGGTCAGGAACTTGCCGGGACCATCCGGAAGGCGGTCCCCTCGGTGCTCTCTCCCCCGTCGTTCATGCCCATCCCTCTTCGGCACGTGCCGACATTATGGGCCCGGCGGGGCGCCTTGGACAGGCGCCGGGCACACTGCTTCCCGCGCATGTGTCCTGGGGGAGAACCCGTCAGGAGTTGCGGTCCCGCGTCGCTGTCAGTCACCTGCCCCGTCACATACCCGGCCACCTCCGACACCAGGAACGAGCACGTCGCCTCGATGTCCTGCCGCCCGACCGGCCCGCCGCACCGGAGTCACCTTCGCGATGTCGTCCACCGCGTTCCCCAACAGGCCCCGCTACGCCGAACCACGCAGCATCCGCGTGTCCACGAAGCCCGGCGGGGGGCGTTAACGGTGAAGACCTTGGGGCCGAACTCCAACGCAAACGACTTCGTCTACAGAGGTAGAACAGGCCGTTGAGGTTCAGGACAATGATGGTGTCCCAGGGCCTCGGCGGCGTCCTTGTTCAGATCCAGGACGGCGGACGCGAAGCTGCGGGCCGGTCAGGTGACGAGGAATCCGCTGACGGTGGCGGCGATCGTGTTCATGTGCTCCTCCGCCCGCCTACGCGGAGACGTCACGTATCGGCGTGGCGCCGTTGTGCCGGGCGAGTGCGATGTCGAGGTCGGCCGCGATGTCGAGGACCTCGTCGAGTCGGGTCAGCCGGAGTACGCGCAGCTGGAACGGGTTGTCGAGGACCAAGGTCTGCCGCCCGTGCCGTGTCCTGAAACGGTGCTGGAGGCGCACGAGCATCGACAGGGCGCCGCAGTCCATGAACGTCACAGCGCGCAGGTCGAGGACGACGGAGTGACACCCCTCGGGAAGCAGGGGGAGCATCCGGTCCGGTACCTCATGGGCGGTGAGGATGTCGAGTTCGCCCCACACCTCGACTATCGGCACAGCGCGTCCCAGGTGGATTCTCAGACCGAAGGTGACGGAGTCCTCGGACATGGCTTCCTCGCAGTGGTGTGGCGCGCGGTGCCCGTGCATCGACGGGCATGCGCGGCGTCCACCGGGGTCCGGGGTGGGGCTGCATTGATGCCCCTGGCATACCCGTTGCGGGTGCCGCGTCAACCTCTCGACTGTGTAACGTGGTTGAGGGGTGCAACTGGCGTGGCCTGCCAGGGGAGGCCCCACTTTACGTGCGCACGAGAGGGCGGAGTAGCGCCGCTCGGCCCTCGTATCGGGCCGAGCGGACCGGCCTGTTCGTCAGCCGGTCTCAATGGTGCTCTTCGGCGGACTGTCCAGGGTGTTGTGGACCGTGCAGTGCCGCTGAGGCGGACGGCGGCGACGCGGGCCGGCCGGTCGGGTCCGCTGGTTCACGGCTGGGCGGACCAGCGGTGGCCCCTGGCACGGATCAGGACGCTGATCGGCCGGCTCTTCCACGTCTCCTGCACAGTCGAGGACACCTGGCGGCTGCTGAAGCGGCACGGCTGGAGTTGGCAGCAGCCCACCAGACGCGCGATCGAGCCCGATGACGACGCGGTTGAGGTCTGGAAGAAGAAGGCCTGGCCGAGGACAAGAGCACCGCGGCGGAGCGCGGCGCCTGGATCGTCTGTGAGAGCGAGGCCGGGCAGTCGATGACTCCGCCGTGCGCCAGGGCCTGGGGCCGGATCGGCCGGACCCCGGTCGTGAGGGTGAGGGGCCGGGGCTCGGGACGCGTATCGATGGCGGGTATGGCCTGCCGCAAGCCGGGCCAGCGGTCCCGGCTACTACGCAATCCGCGAGTACCGAGGCCGCAAGGACTCGCCGAAGGGCTTCGGCCAGCGTGACCTCCGCGCCCTGATCGTCCGCGCCCGTATCCAGGTCACCTCGCCGCGGCCGACCCCGGCCAGATCACTCACGCCGTGAGGCGCAAGCTGCACAGGGTCAGCCGGACGGAGAGTACGGCGGGTCGGTGCCGGGTGGGTTGAGGGCGTAGGTGACGCCGGTGGCCGTGTCGGTGTCGTAGCCGGTGTGGAAGGCGGCCTGGTAGGCGTCGTCGCCGATGAGGCGGCGGGCCTGCTGTTCGCACGCTTCACGGGCGGCGATGAGTTCGGGCATGCCCTTCTGGGGCGGGCCGAGGGTGTGCCAGGCCTGCTCGGCGGTGCCGAGGAGCCGGGCGGCCCGCTCGGCGTGCCCGGTGGCGATGGCCGTGGTGGCGAGCAGGTCGATGGCCATGGCGATGCCGATGCGGTCGTGAAGACGATGCTTGCAGTCGAGAGCGGTGCGGGCATGGATCGCGGCCTCTTCCGTGCGTCCCACTCCCAGCGCGGCGAGGGCGCGCAGGTAGTCGCCCCACGCGCGGCACCAGATCTCGCCGCGCCGGTCGCATTCGGCGCACAGCTCGTCGGCGACGGCCGCGGCCCGGTCGAACTGCCCGAGGTGGAAGTGGACGAAGGCCCGGCTGCCCAGTGCCATGAACCACGCCCCGCCGTAACGCCCTTCTGGCGGCGGCAGGTTCGGTACCGCGTCGAGCACCTCGGCCGCCCGTAATTGGCGACCGCTCTCGGTCAGGCCGATGCCCTCAAGGCAGATGGCTGCGATAGGAGCGGTCTCGTCGGTGTCCTCGGCCACGGCCTGCCTGAAGGCGGCGGTGAGGCGGCGGCGGGCCTCGTCGTCACCCTGGATGGAGGCGGCGCACCCGCAGGCCCACAGGGCCTTGGCTCGGGCCGGTCCGGCTTCGGTGTCGATCGCCAGGGCCCGCTCCAGGTAGTGGCGGCCTTCCCGGATGAAGCCGCAGGCGATCCAGAGGAACCACAGTGCCCCGCCGATCTCCAGCGCGGTGTGCCCGTCTTCCTCGGCGAGGCAGAAGTCCAGTGCTGCGCGGAGGTTGTCGTGCTCGGTGGTCATCCGGTCGCGCCAGGCAATCTGGCCGGCCCCCATCCAGGCGGCATCCGCGCGATGGGACAGTGCATGGAAGTAGTCCCGGTGCCGGTGGCACAGGGTGCGTTCCTCGCCCAGGCCGCGCAGCCAGCCCGCGCCGTACTCGCGGATGGTGTCCAGCATTCCGTAGCGCTCACCGTCCCCGGTCCGCTGCCGGGTCAGGAGGGAATGCGCGGTCAGCCGGGACAGCAGGGCCGGGATCGTCTCGTCGGGCAGCCGCTCGTCCGCACACACCCGGCGGGCCGTCTCCGCGTCGAAACCGCCCGCGAACACTGACAGTCGTGCCCACAGCAGCCGTTCGTGCGGGGTGCACAGTTCGTGGCTCCAGCCGATTGCCGTGCGCAGGGCCTGGTGCCAGGGAGGGTCGGCGTCGGGCACCACCTCTTCGGTGGTGCCCAGGACGGCGAAGCGGTCTTCCAGCCGTGCGGTCAGCTCGGTCACGGACAGCTCGCCCAGCCGTGCCGCGGCGAGTTCGATGGCCAGGGGAAGCCCGTCAAGGCGTCGGCACAGGCGTATCAGATCTGCCCGGTCGGCGTCGGTGACCGCGGCCCCGGGGGCGGCCTCGGCGGCCCGCTCGCTCAGCAGGACCACCGCGTCGGACTGCCACGCCGCCGTGTCGTCGTAGCAGCCGTCGCCCTCGGGCAGCGGCAGTGGGTCGATCGTCAGCACCCGTTCTGCGGGCAGGCCCAGCGGGAGGCGGCTGGTGACCAGCACGTGCAATCCCGGCGCGGCCGCCAGCAGCAGCTCAACGGTCAGGGCGCAGCCATCGATCAGGTGCTCGCAGGTGTCCAGGACCAGCAGCAGTTCGCGGTCGGCGAGGTAGCCGGCGAGTACGTCGATCATGGGGCGGGTCGTCTGGTCGGCCAGGGGCAGGGCCTCGGCGATGGCGTGTGCCAGCAGCGTGTCCTGCCGCAGCGGTGACAGCTCCACCAGCCAGGCCCCGTCCCGGAACCGGGGCTGCATCGCGCGCGCCGCCTCGAGGGCCAGGCGGGTCTTGCCGACCCCGCCGACGCCGGTCAGGGTCACCAGCCGCCCCCGCCCGCACGCCTCCCGTACCTGCGCGAGCTCCGGCCCGCGGCCGACCAGCCGCGTCGTCTCAGCGGGCAGATTCCCGATCCCCTGGTGCAGCTTCGTCGTCTTCATGACCGTCTCACGCCAATTCGATCCGGCCCCGTGGTTCATGCCACGGGCCTGTTCCGGGGAGGAGTCTCCCGAGGCACCGCACGAAGCATCAGCGGAAGGACGAAAGTGCCCAAGAGCAGGTGATGGCGGATGTTGGCGCAGTAAGGAGGCGGTCATGCCGTGCAAGGAAGCGGACAGACCGAGTGGTAATTCGGTCATGGCCGACATGCACGACGCACGGACCGCAAGGGGGCCCGACGTCACTGCCGGACCGAGAAGGACCATCACCTCGCGATGGTCTCGCCACCGGCCGCCCCGTTTCGGTGTTCGGTCCGGGAGTAACGACTCAACCCGCGCACTGCGCGTCAGTCAACGCCACACCGGACCAGCGATCAGATGATCCGAACGAAACGGCCCAGTGGTGCTTCGTCAGGTCTGGTCGTTGGGTCTGATCAGGAGCATGTTTGGGTGTGTGGGCGCACATGAAGTGAACTGTCTGCGGGCTGGAACTCTTCGTTGCGGATGTGTTCGCGTCGGTGCCGCGCGCGGACCAGCGGGGCGGGGCGAGTGCTATCTGCGCGGGCTGATGCTGGACTGGCGGCGCAAGTCGATCCAGCCGATGGCCTACCGTCTGCCAGACGGGAACATGCAGGCCCTGCTATCGCGAAGACGCCCGGCCCCTGAGGGACTTGATCGATGCCACTACACCGTTCGAGCAGGTGACCTGGCGGCGCGGCAGCAAGGGCCCGCTGACCTCCCGCTTCGCTGTCCTCCAGGTCCGGCCCGCGGGCGGAATCGCCCGCCGCACCGCCCAGGAACAGGTCGGCGGACGGGCGCGCTGGGACGGCGTGCTGCCCCTGCGGACCCTGCTGGTCGAACAGGGCGACGGTCCCAGCGGGCCGACCGGCTACTGGATGAGCAACCTGCCCGTCACCACACCGATGGCCGACCTGGTGCGCTTCGCGACGCTGCGCCGGCGCAGCGAGCACGACTACCGCGAACTCAAACACGGCCTGGGCCTGGACCACTTCGAGGGCCGCACCTGGCGCGGACGGCACCACCACGTCACCCTCGTCACCGCCGCCCAGGGCTTCCTCACCCTGCGACGGTACGACCCCAAAGCCCCGACCGAAGCCTCAGCTTCTACCACGCCCTCAACACCCTGCGGGACCTCCTGCGGTGCTGGACCGGCATCTGAGCCACCTGCGGCCAACCACTCACCAAAGCCAGAACCTCACGAAGCACTACTAGGCGGTCGCCAGTCGGGGGTAGTTCTCAAGAATGAATGTGTGGAGGAGGGCGTGGGCTGCTTGCAGGTCGCGCAAGGTCTCCTCCAGGCGATCGACCGCCGTCTCGACGTCCGCCACGGGAGCCTCCCCGAGTCGGGACAGAAACCGGCCCCTGTGCTCGGTGATCCAGGTCGCACGGTTCGACACGGCTTCTTCGAATGCGCCCAACAGGTCAGGGCAGTAGATGCGCAGCATGCTGCGGAGGGTGCGTCGAGAGGCGGCCCGATTCCGCGAACGCCGCCATCGCGTCCACCAAGGAACCGCAGGATCGACCACAAGGTCGATGTCCGCCGTGGTGATCTCGATGTAACCAGCCGAGAACATGCCCGGTGTCGTCGTTTGGGCAAGGACCGGCCCTGCCATGCGGACCGGCCCCTCGAATCCGATCCGCCGCGCTTCGAGCACCTGGCGAGCGTATGCGTTGGTCACTTCCGCGCTCTTGCACCAGTCGTCGAGGATGACGAACAGCTCCATCAGGCCTTCGCGTGCGTCGGGCCAGCTTCTTTCCGGAGGAGCGAGGGTGCTTTTGATGCCCTGCACGATGCCGGTTCCGGCTTTCGCCACTGCTGAAGCTTCCGGACCTGTCAACACGGCTTCCCCCAACTCTGCGTCCACTTAGGTCACTTCCAACCGTCTCGTGGTGTGTCCGGGGCGTCCAGAGCAGTGCCGTACTCGGTGCGACCCGGAGTCCGCTCTTGACGGGCTGATGCCGGAAAAGTGGTTTCCCCTAAGGGAAAAGGTTCTGTCAGGGCAATGAGTGGATGGCCCCATGTCCGAGCCTCACGAGCCCACAGCTCAGGAGGCCGCCGAGGGGACAAGGCGCTCCGGAGCATCGAGCAGCGCCGCGCCCAGGCCCACGACGGCGCCGGTGCGGCGCGCTGGGGGACGCGGTGTTCGGCGTCGCGATCTTCGTGATGCTCGCCGCAGCGGACTTCTTCGGTTCCGGCGTCACGGGCTGGGTCACCCCGTGTTCGCGGCGCTGACCGTCGTCTACGTCGTCATGCTGAACACCCGCCCTGGCTCGGCGGTGCTCGGGCATCGCGCTCGCCCTGCCCCCCCCGCACCTCGGCGTGCACGCGTCGTACTGGCGGACGGCGACGGGCGTTGTGCTGGGGGGGTGCGCTGATCCTCTTCGGGCGACGGATGCAGCGTGCGCTGTCCTCGGTGGCGACACGTGAGCGGCACACCGCGGGAAGTGCTCTCAGTGGCCGCACTTGAGGGGGTACGTCGGCAAGCGGCCGCGCACCTGGGTGAGCCCGAACGATGCGGGCCGGGGAGCGCTGGAGAGCCATGTCGCCGCCCTGGAGCGGGTCGTCGAGACATCCCGCCGCCTCTCGGACGACGCCGGGAGCTGACGGCGGACGGGCTGGAAGCCGTGGTGGCACACTTTCGATCTGGCACATCGGCGCGAGGGGCGTCCGGGGACAGGGGCAGGGGGAGGTGTGGCCGGTGCGCGGGCGAGTGCATGACGTGGTCTGGGGGGCGGTGCGGGTGGTGTTGGCCGTCGTGCTGCTGGGGGCGGCGTGGCAGCTGGCACGGAGCGCGGAGCGTGACCGCTCCGCCGACCTCGACTTCCCACGCCTGGCGATACACGACGCCCAAGGGCGGGACACCGGCAGGCTGAAGGTGTGCGGGGACCGGTACCGGGAGCCGTTCTGCATGCGGGCGGAGCAAGTGGCAGTGGACGAGGTGCTGCTGAAGCTGAACAAGAAGACCGGGGCCCGCTACGAGTTCGAGTTCGGCCGGTCCGGCGGGCGCACGCTGGCCATCAAACTGGACATCGACTCCGCGGACCGGGACCTTGTCGAAGCCGCCGACGGTCGCGGAAGGGCAACCCTGTTCTGGTGGCGCGATTCGGTGCGGCTGCTGGATGTGTCGGCGGGCGGTGAGCAGCTGACGCTGCGCACAGCGCACTACCCGGGCCGGGAGTTCGTGCTCCCCGCCGCGTTCGGGGCGGCCCTCGCCGGGCTGGGCGCGGCGTTCCTGTGGTCGGGCCTGTGGCGGATCGGACGTGGGGGCGTGTCCCGGTTGAACTGGCCGTGGCAGACGGTGGTGCCAGGGGCGACGTTCATCATGGCAGGGCTGGGCGGGGCCCTCGGCGCGATGTTCGCGGAGAACCGGCCCTGGACGATGGCGTGGACCGCGGGTGCCGTGGGTGCGGTGAGCGCGATGGGCATGGCCTGCTGGGCGATCCGGTTGATGCGGCGGAAGCTGCCGGCACTGGCGCGGATGGAGCCCATCGCGCCGGTGGCCGAGCGCCGCTTCCAGGGCACCGTGTGGGGTCCGGGCCCGTGGCAGCTGCTGTCGATGGGATGGCTGCGGACCGGGCCGCAGGGGCTTGCCGCCGTATCCGGACCGGCCGCCGGCACCGGCAGTTTCGGGATGCGGCTCTTCCCCGGCACTCTGCGCCTGGTTCGGGTGCGGCCACCGCACCGTGACGATCCGCTGCGGCTGCGGTTCGGCCGCTACGGGCGCACGGACGGGGCGGAGGAGGCGCAATTCGGGCTCGTCGCCGAGTGCGAGGCACTGGACGGACCGGTGCCCGGCGCGCGCATACTGATCGGCGCGGGCAGCGAGGACCTGCCGTACGTGCTCGGCGCCCTGTCTGCCGCCACGCCCTCCCCGCTCTCCCCGCCTTCCGCCTAAGGTCCGTCCCATATCTGCCCGGGCGTGGGTGGTCCATGGGCAGTCCGTCGCTCTCAAGCGGTGAGTTGAGAGACTCCTGTCATGGGATCTTGGGGAACCTTGGGGCCGGCGCTGTTGTCTCTGGCAGGCGTTGCGCTCGGTGCAGTCGGGTCACTATTCGGCCAGTACCTGGTGTCGCGAGCAAGCGGCCGGCAGCTTGAGATGCAGGAGTCGGCCGCGCACCGTGCGGAGCTGAAGAACGTGATCCTGAAGTTCGTGAGCATCGCGTCGCAGGTGGAGAAGGCCGCGTTCACGCTGCCGTTTAATGGCGGGACCGTCGCGGATCCCGTGCTCGACCAACTCGTCGATGACCTGTGGCTTGCGCAGGCGGAGATCGACCTGACGGCCAGAAGCGAGTCTCTGCGGGGCGCTACGCATCGTTATGCGGCGCGCCTCGCTGAGGCGGCCCGAGGCGAGATAGCCAACGTGTCGTCACTGCGTGGGCCGCAGGTGCAGTTCATGGACGCCTCGTATGACGACCTGTGGCCCGGACAGCGACGCGCGGCCGGGGATTCCCCGGCACCTCCGTGAGGCGGGACGGCGGGTGAGACGATCTTGCCGTTGCTGGTGTGATCACGGCGTCGGAACCCTCCTGGACAACCCCGTTTTCCGGGCCGAGCCCGTCCTGCTTCCGCAAGCTGATCACGGCGTTGCGCCGCGAAGGCGTGGAGCCGGTGCGCAAAGGCCGTCCCTGGAGCCTTCCGCTGGAAGACCGCGTGATGCTGGTGAACGCATACCGGCGCACGAACTTGACGCTGCGCCAGCTGGCCCCGCCGTTCGGCATCTTGAAGTCCACGGCCGACCGCATCATCGACCATCTCGGGCCGTCGCTTGCGCTCCGGTCCCGCAAGCGGTTCCGTAAAGACACGGTGCTCATCGTGGACGGCACTCTCGTCCCTACCCGAGACCACACGCTCGCCGAACAGGCCAAGAACTATCGGTACTCCACCAATCACCAAGTCGTCATCGAAGCCGACACCCGTCTGGTCGTCGTGGTCGGCCGGCCGTTGCCGGGCAACCGGAACGATTGCAAGGCGTGGCAGGAATCCGGGGCAAAGGCCGCCGTCGGCAACACCATGACGATCGCCCATGGCGGCTGTCCGGACACCGGACTCGTGATGCCGCACCGCCGCAGGGCCGGTGAGGAGCTGCCCGACTCGAAGAAGGAACACAACCGTTCGCACAGGCAGCGACCTTGTCGAGGATCTAGTTGGCTGTCGTGGCCCGGATGGAGGTCTGCGGTGCGGCTCGGCGTCGGCGCGTAGGGCGGGGCCATGCGATGGGCACCGCCCGGGGCCGTCGTGGGGCCCGGGGATGTCACGGCAACTCGGCCGGATGTCAGTGGCGTTGGTTAGTGTGTACGCAGTTGACGAGACCCTTGAAAGGCACGGTGCATCGGTGCGGACGGCGAACCGTCGAGGCGCGGCTGCAGAGTACCTATAGGGGCGCCTGGCCGGCGCTCTCCTGTGGCGACGCCCATCGGGCGGCGACGTCGTGACACGGCCCCGGCAGCGGGACGACTCCTGCCCCGGTATCCGTGACGGCGCTCTGACGATGCCGTGGAGGGCCCTTCTTGTCCGCAAACACTTCCACCTGCGACCACCGCGTGCACCACGTAGTGGTCGTCGCTCTGATCTCCGTCATCATCGGGCTCACCTCCGGGATCGGTCTTGCCGCTCTCGGACAGTCCCCGCTCGCCGCTGTCGCTTCAGGTGGGGCGGTCGTGCCGGTCGTCTTCTCCGCCGGCATGATCGCGGTCACGTACGTGAAGCGGCAGGCGTAGCAGGCGACTTCGTGGGGTGTCTTCTTCAGGCCACCCGGTGGTCCGGAGCGTGACCAAGCCGGGAGTGCGGGGTTGAGCAGGCGATGTCCCGTCGTCGTCGAAACAGGGAGAACTCCCAGATGCACATCCGCTCCGCCACCGGCGCCCTCCTCCTGGCCCTGGCCGCCTCCGTCGCCTGCTCCACCCCGGCTCCGGCCGCCGACCCCGAGCCGGGCACCGGCACGGTCGTCCTGTCCAACGAGGCGTACGACAGCCTTGTCCGCGCCGATGAGGACGAGCAGGAGCTGATCCTGACGAACCCGTCCTACCGCGAGGCATGGCTCTTCTGCCTCGGCTCCACGGAACCCAGTCACGTGGAACGGAACGCATGGGGCCAGGGGTACGTGTGCATTCCGGACGGCGCGGTGCAGTAACCGCGCCGTCCGGCTGACGGACACCGTGGGGGTTGTTCCACTTCCGGCCGACCGATGTCCACCCGGAGGTCCACCCATGGGTCCAGGTGGTCGAGGCATGGCCGCAGCAGTCTTATGGGCATGACTACGACCGAGTGGATCACCGACATCGCTCTCCTCCTTGTCGTTTTCCGGCAGCTGCGGGAGGGCCGGCTGGACTGGCGGACCTTCCTCATCCCGCTGGGGATCGTGGCCTTCGTGGCCCACCAGTACCTCGAATCCGTACCGACCGGGGGCAACGACCTGGTGCTGATCGGCACCCTGGTGGCCACGGGCGCCGCACTCGGCATCGCCGGCGGCGTCTACACCAGGGTCCGGGTCTCCGGGGAGCACGTCCTGATCAAGGCCGGCGCGGTCTCGGCGGTGCTCTGGGTGATCGGCATGGGCGCGCGCATGGGATTCCAGCTGTGGACCGAGCACGGCGGCGGCGACTACGTCGCCCGCTTCAGCATCACCCACCAGATCACCAGCGACCAGGCGTGGGTCGCCGCGTTCGTCCTCATGGCCCTCACCGAGGTCGTCACCCGGCTGGCCACCATCTTCGTACGCGGCCGCATGGTGGCCGGGCGGCCGGCGCCGGAGACGCGTCCTGCCCTGAGCGTCGATCGCAGCGCCTGATCGTGGGCTATCGTCGCGCCGTGCCAGTACCTGAGCGCCGTCCGGACCCCGCGCCCGCCCCGGAGTCCGGGCACCCGGCGCTTCCCCGCAGAGACCCCAGGATGCACTGGGCCGTCACGCTCGTGGTCATCGCCAGCGGCTTCCTGACGGTCCGCCCCCTCGGCCTCAGCGGCCGGGGCCTCGCGGTCGCCGCGCTCCTCGTGCTGTGCTCGGCCGCGCTGCTGGTCCGTCAGCTGCCCGAAGCCAGGTTCTCCCCGCGCGTCGTCCTCGTAGGGATGTCACTGGGTGTCGTCGCGTCCGCCGCGTTGATCGGGGTCAGTCGCACCGGCTCCAGCTATCTGTTCGCCTACTTCCTCGTCGGCCACATCGGCTACCGCTTCCCGCTCAAGTGGTCCCTCCCGCTGGCCGCGTCCAGCAGTCTCCTGTGCGCCGCGGTGCTCCACTTCCACTTCGGCCCGGGACACCACCAGCTGGCATGGGGCCTGGGACTCACCACGGGCCTTCCTGTGGTGGCGGGCATCCTCAGCCGGAGCAAGCAGCGCGCGCTGGAGGCGGTGATCGTCGCGGCCGAGTCCTCCGAGCGTGCCGCACGAGCCGAGGCCCGGACCGCCGTGCTGACCGAGCGCAGCCGGATCGCCCGAGACGTGCACGACGTGCTGGCGCACTCGCTGGCGGGGATCAACATGCAACTGGAGCTCGCCGACGCGCTGCTGGAAACCGGCGACCTGGACAAGGTCCGCGAGGCGAACCACAAGGCGCACAGCATGGTCAAGGAGAGCCTCAAGCAGGCGCAGTGGACGGTGCACGCGCTGCGCGAGGACGCACTGCCGCTGGTCGCGACCCTGACCGCGATGCTGGAGTCGTCCGGCCACCGGGACGCGCTCACGGTCATCGGCCCCGTCCGGCCGCTCTCGGCGGGAGGCACCCAGAATCTGCTGCGGATCGCGCAGGAGGCCCTGACCAACGCCGGGCGGCACGCCCCCGGCGCGACCGTCGCGGTGCGGCTGACGTTCGCGGAGGCGTCGACGACGCTGACGGTCCGCAACGGGCCGGCCACCCGTGAAGTGACCGCGGGACTCGGCAGCGGGATGGGGCTGATCGGGATGCGCGAACGGGTCGCCCTGCTGGATGGCACCCTTACAGCGGGACCGGTGCCGGAAGGACCGGACGCAGGCGGCTGGCAGGTGGAGGCAGTGATCCCGGATGAGAGTGTTCCCCGATGAGTGAACAGGCCGATCAGCAGAGCCGGTTGAGAGTGATCGTCGCCGACGACCAGGCCGCCGTCCGTGAGCCTCTGGCCGCGGTGCTCGCCCTGTCCGAGGACATCGACGTGATCTTGGCCGCGGCCAATGGCACCGAAGTGCTGGCCGCGGTGGCGGCCGGGCCGGTCGACGTGGTGCTGATGGATCTGCGGATGCCTCAGATGGACGGCATCGAGGCCACCCGCAGGCTGAGTGAGGAACACCCCGGTGTGGCGGTGGTCGTGCTGACCACCTTCGCCGACGACGACTCCATCCTGGCCGCCCTGAGCGCCGGAGCCCGCGGGTACCTGACCAAGAACGCCGGGCGGCAGGACATCCTCCGGGCGATCCGCGCGGCCGCCGCCGGTCAGTCCGTCCTCGACCGCGAGGTCCAGGACCGGCTCCTGGCCACGGTACGCACCACCGCGCCGGCCGCCACCCAATCGCTGCCCGCGGACATCACACCGCGCGAGCGCGAGGTCCTGACGCTCATCGGCCAGGGCCTGCCCAATCGAGCCATCGCCGAGAAGCTGTTCATCAGCGAGGCCACGGTCAAGACCCACATCAACAACCTGTTCGCCAAGGCCGACATTCGCGACCGCGCCGACGCCGTCCGCCGCGCCATCGCCGCGGGTCTGGCCTGACACGCCCGTACGGAGGGCCACGCCACAGGTCCGACCGGGGCCCGCCGACACGCGCGGGCCTGTCCTCGCCGAGGAACTTCGCCGCCTGCCGGACGATCCCCAGCTCGGTCTCCAGCTCGCGGATCCGCCGGCGCGCGGCCCGCAGCTCGGCCGACTCGCTCGACGGCGTTCCCGGCCGCCGCCCGTGGTTGATGTCGTCCTGCCGCAACCACTTCGACAACGTGACGGGATGGATACCGAGTTCGACCGCGGTCTGCTTGGCCTGCTTGCCGGCCCGGACCAGGGCGATGGCCCGCGCCCGGAACTCCGGAGGATAGGGACGAGGCATGTTTGAGGATTTCCCACAGGGTGGAGATGGTGCGACTCGGATGCCGAAGAGGGCGAATTCGCCGTGGGTGCGACGGTATCCCCGGCCAGGGTTCTCGGTGGCGAGGCGGAGTGTCAGGCGGCGGATCGAGGCGTGAGTGCGGGGGCGGCCGGGGCGTCGCCTGATACATGCGCGGGCGTGGCGGTGCTTGAGTAGCTCGCGGTGCCAGCGCAGGACGGTGTCCGGGCTGACCAGGAGCCGGAGTCGGCGCAGCGTTGCGCGGGGGAGCGGATTGTGCGGATGTAATTTCCGGCACGCACAGGTGCAGGAACAGTCCAGCAGGACGTCCACTCCCTGATGCCGCTGTAGATCGGCGGCGAGTCGGCTGCGGCGACATCGACAACTGGCGCGCCGCCCCGCGCGCTTCGTTGCCGCCTGCCGCCTGCCGCCTGCCGCCTGCCGCCTGCCGCCTGCCGCCGAGCACGGGCCGTGACGGCATGTCATGAGGCCTGATCCTGTGGGCTCGAATATTCATCGCCGCTGCGGTGGGCGCGGTGCGCGTTGTAGCGCCTCTGTATTCGGCTCGGACCTGGCGCGTATCGGCCTCGTCGAGGACGAAGACGTGATGGAGGACCTCTCGACGGAGGGTGCCGGTGGCTCTCTCGCAGTGGTGTTCGCCTCGGTGCGCGGACCGGCGTCTTGATGATCTCTAGGTTCTCGTCCTGGAACACGGCGTCGAAGGCGGCGATCGAGTGTCCGAGCCGGGCCGGTTCGCGGCCGTCCTGGACCGCGGCGCTACTGGGAGTGGTCCCACCGACGGGCGACCAACTTGCCGTGCCATGCGAGCAGTGTGCCGGTCGTGACCGGGAAGACGTGCGTCCAGAGGCGGAGAACCGCCCGTTGGAGGCGATGGCGATCACGCTGTTGGGGAGCGGGGAGCGGGGAGCGGGGAGCGGGGAGCGGGAAGCCGGTGTTTCCTCCGGAGGTATGGCGGAAGCGATCAAAATCGGCCATTTGGCTGTTTATGGATTTATGGATTCCGTTTTCCTTGTCCTTCTGGCTGTGTGAAACCGGTGTTCAGCCTGTTAAACATGTGTCTCTTCTCGCTGTTTTCGGCCAACCCTTTAATGCCTTCTGTGGATTCCCGAGGGGTGTCGTTACGCTCATTTGGGAGCGCGACGGGGGCGGCCTGGCGCGCCGTATTCTGAGGGAGGGAAAATGCGCGAGTCGAACGACGAGCAGAAGATCCTTGAGGAGATTGAGGACCTCGACTCTCTGGAGGTTCTGGAGGCGGAGGACCTCGACGACAGCGTCGCGTTCCACGCGTTCCGTTTCAGGAGCTAGCGCCAACGCCAGTCAGGCGTGATGCCGGTGGGCGGGACGGGCGACCGGCCCGCCCACCGGTGCGGTGAGATGGTGCGTACAGCGCTCGGCGCGTTCTGCCAGAAAGGTTTCACGGCCCCGGTGGGAATTTATTTTCGGTTGTTCCGGCATCGGCGTTTCGCCGGCCTCTGTTCCGGTCAGATTGTTTCTCTTATCGGCGACGCGTTTTTTCCCATCATTGTCGTGGTGGCCGCCGCGAAGGCGGGAACTCCCGCGGAGACCATCGGCGCGGTGTTCGCCGCGCGTTTTGTCGCACTGGGGGGTGTCGTCCTCTTCAGCGGTGCGCTCCTGGACCGATTCGATCCGGTGCGGGCCGCAGTCGTCGCGGACTCCACGCGGGTCGTCGCCCTGGCCGTACTCGCCCTTGTGTGGGGCGGACGGCTGGACGCCGTCGTCGTGGCCGTCGCTGTGCTCGTCGGTCTGTGCGAGGCGGTGAGCGAACCCGCCCTGCTGGTCATCGCGCCCCGCGTCCTCGACGGGACGGGCCCGACGGCCACGGACGGGACCGCCGAAGGCCCCGCGCCCGCCGAGGACGCCGAGGTCACCGCCGCCTACGGACTCCTGGAAGGCCTGCGCAACGCCTCGGGGATGGTCGGCCCGGCCCTGGCCGCGGCCGTGGTCGCCGGGCTCGGCTCGTCCGCCGGCGCCGTCCTCGCCGCGGTCGCCTTCGGCCTGTCCGCCGTCGCCACGCGCTGGGCGGGCGCGCACCTCCTCGCGGGTTCCCGGGCCGGCGCCTCGGCGGAGAAACCGGACCCCACCCGCGAAGAGCCGGAGACATCCCGCCCCGATGGCGACGGCCCGGGCGAGCCCGAGCCGTCCCTCCTGCGCTCCGCCCTGCAAGGGCTGGCCGTCCTGTGGCGCATCCCCTGGCTGCGCAGTGTGCAGCTCCTCGCCGTCGTCCACGTGGTGTTCGCCGTCGGCCCCTGGATGGTCGCCCTGCCCGTCTTCCTGGTCGAGCGCGGGCACAGCGCGACCCTCTACGGATTCGTCCTGGGGGCCTTCGCCATCGGCAGCGCCGTCGGAGCGCTGGTCGGCGGCAGGATCGGCGGCCCCCGCCGAGGCCTGTACGCACTCGCCCTGCTCGCGCTGTACGGCCTGACCGTGCTGGCGCCGGTGGCGAGCGGCTCGCTCGTGTTGCTGACCGCCGCCTTCGTCGCGGGCGGCATCGGGCAGCAGGCGTTCGACGTGGTCAAGATGACGGGACTGCGCAGGGACGTTCCGGAGGAACTGCACGGCCGCGCCTTCTCGGCGGACTTCTTCTTCTCCTTTGCCTCCCTGCCGCTCGGCCAGCTCCTCGGCGCTGCCCTGCTCCGCTTCACCGACCCTCGCACGATCATGCTGTGGGGCGGCGCCCTCGTACTGGTCTCGACCGCCGCGGTGATGCTGCGCCCGGACGTCCGCCGCTTCTCCTCCGCGCCGGCGGCCGCATCCGTCCCTGCCGCTCCGGCACTCCGCGTGGAACGGTGATCGGATGCCGGTGGACGTCGATCTCTTCGAGGAGCACGGCGAGGTGGCGGCGCTCTGGCCCGACCGCCCCTACCACGGCCGTACGGTCGTGTGCTTCGACCGCCATCTCGACCTCAAACCACTGGCGCCGGGCGGCGAGGAGGCGCTGCGTGCCACCGCCGACAGGGGCGCCTCCCCGGCCGAACTGGTGCGCAGGCTCCCGGTCCGCGGGGTGCCCGGTGCTTTCGGTCTGGACGACTTCTGGTCCGCCGCCGCGATCGTCGCCGGCCTCACCGACCTGGTGTGGGTGCCCAGTTGGCGGTCGTACCGGGGCTGGCAGGCGCACGCGGTGGACGCCGTGTCCCTCATCGCGACCGGCGGCGTACCGACCGAGCCCAGGACGCGGCAGTGCTGCCTGACGGTCACCCTGTGCGGCGTCCGGCTGGCCGTCGTACCGCCTGATCTCCTCGCCCGGCACCTGGACCGGCACGTGCACACGGACGTCGTGACGGACATCGACCTGGACTGGCTGGTCGACGAACACGGTGGGTTCGAGCACACCGCGCAGGATCTGGCCGCACTCGTCGGCGCCTGCGGCGGCGAACTGGCCGCGATGACCTGGTCGACCCGGTCCGGCTTCCTGCCCTCCGAGTACCGGACCGTGGGAGCGGACATCGCCGCCCGGCTCGGACTGCGCGCACGGGAGTCGTCCTTCCTGCCCGCCACCCCCTGGCCGGAGGACCTGATGCTGCGCGTCCACCGGGGCACCGCGGCCCCCGGACCCGGCCCGGCGGACGAGGACGGGGGGCCGGAGCAGGGCATCGCCGTCGCCCTGCACGGCCTGGCCCAGGCCGCCCTCAGTCCCGACCGGGCACAGGAGTGCTTCGAGCGGGCGGCCGCGTACGGCTACCACTCCAGCTGGCTCGCCTACAAGATCGGCGCCGCCCATTACGCCAGGGGCGACCATCGCACGGCACGCGAGTACCTGCGGGAGGCCGTCCGTCTCGACCCGCAGGACACCCTCGGCGCACACGCCCGGATCATGGGCGCCCGAGCCACCCTCCGCCTGGAGGGAACGGCCGCCGCCCTGTCCGAATTCCGTTCTCTGGGCGCCGAGTTGCCGCTGCGCAGAGGGGTCTGGAAGACGGTACGGGTACTCGCCCGCGCCGAGGGCGACGCGGACACGGCACGGACCGCCGAGGGACGCCTGCGGCTGCTGGACCGGCTGACCGGGCCAGGCGCCGCCGAACCGGACGGGGAGGGCGCGTGATCGACGTACTGCTCGTCATGCCGCCCGTCAGCGAAGCCGTGCAGTTCCCCTACCTGGCCCTGCCCCAGCTGACCGCGGCCTGGACCGCCCGCGGCCACACGGTGCGCGCCCTCGACCTCAACCTGGAGTACCGCGACGCGGTGCTGGGCCGCCGCGGGCCTGCCCGGGAGCGGCCGGACGACGCCCCCGCGCGGACCGCCGGGGACATCTACCGCAGCGTCAGCGAGCGCTACCGATCGGATCACGGCGCTCTGCTGCTGAGCACCGCCCGGGACCGCTCTGCGGGTTTCGCCCAGGAGACCGCCATCCAGGCGACCGGTCGCTATGTGGCCCAATGGGCCGCCCGGGACGGCTGGATCATCTCCGGGGCGCCCCGGCTGGGACAGCTCGACAAACTGGTCGAGGCCGCCCGAGACACCTGGTCGGCGCGCTGGTGCACCGACCGGCTTGAGGCGGTGCTCGACGAGGAGCGGCCACGCGTGCTGGCCTTCTCCGTCCCCTTCTTCAGCCAGGTCGTTCCCACCCTCGTCCTGACCAGCCTGCTCAGACAGCGCCGACGGGACCTGAGGATCGCGCTCGGCGGGCCGACCGTACAGATGTGGGCGGCCCTCCTGCGGCGCCGGACCGAGGCGGCCCGCTCCGTGGACCACTGGTGTCTCGGCCACGGCGAGGACTTCCTCACGGACATCCTGCCGCCGGGGCCCGCAGGCACGGCGGCTCCGGTCCGGGAGCGGGGGCCCCTGCCCGAACCGGCCGCGGAGGGCCTGCGCGACGCGTTCGTGCTCAACGACCAGTCGATGCCGGACTTCGGCCAGTTCGACTTCGCCGACTACAGCAATCAGGCCCACCAGTTCCCCTACCGCCTCACCGTCGGCTGCTACTGGGGCAGATGCACGTTCTGCTCGTACGGCAACCGCTACCGCGACGCCCAGGCCTTCCAGCAGATCCACCCCGACACTGCGGCCGGCCACCTGATCGCGCTCTCCGAACAACTCGGCATCACCGATGTGGCAGTGGCCGACGAGAACACCGGGCTGCGGCATCTGCTGCGGGTCATGGAGGCGGTACGCCGAAGGGGCGCCGAGCTGACGTTCCGGGTCCGGGCGCGGCTGGAGCCGGAGCTCGCCGACCCCGACTTCTGCCGTCGGCTGCGGGACTCGGGCTGTGTGCAGCTCTCGACGGGATTCGAGACCGCCCGTCAGGAGATCCTCGACTCCCTGGGCAAGGGACAGGACGCGGCCCACGCGGAACGAGCCGTGCTCAACCTCACCCGCGCGGGCATCGTCACCAACCTGTCCTTCATGGACGGCTACGACCATCCGCACGCCGTCGACGGCCACCACGACACCGTTGGGGTGATCCAGCGGCACCCGGCGGAACTGGGCTTGGACACCATGCAGTTGATGGTGGCCGAACCCGGAAGTTATCTGTGGGCGGACCGGGAGCGCCCCGACGACGAGCCCCTCGTCACCAACGACGGTCTGGCGTTCGCCGCGGGACGGGTCGGGGGAGCGGTGCTCGACGACACCGCGACCGAGGCTGCCCGACAGCGGTTGCTGCGGATGACCGTCGAGGCGGTACCGGACGCAGAGCGGGCCGGCCGGCCGGACCTGCCGCACCGCGCCGGCGGGCCGCCCTTTGACGGCCCGCCCGCCGACCGGCGGCTCGCCGCGGAGCCGGCGCCGCCCGCCCGCCCGCGCTTCGCGGTCGCCCTGGAGCAGGTGGGCGGCCGCTGGTACCTGGCCGACGTGGCCTGGCCTCGGATGGCGGCCGTGCCCGCCGCCCTGGCCCCCGACCGGGACGGCCGGTTCACTGCCGACGACCCGGCCTCCCGCCGCTGGCTGCACCGGATGCTCGACAAACGCCTGCTGGTGGCGGAGCCGCCGGTACCCGACGCCCTCGAAGGGGGGAGTGCGTGATGGAGAAACTCGGACTCGGGCTGGGGATGGACCTGGTCTGGGGGGAGCGGATCGGCTTCGACAAGACCGGCTCCGGCCGTCCGACCGACCACGTGGCCGCGTTCCTCGAGCGCAACGCCCACGCCTACGACTACATGTTCGTGGCCTTCCAGCCCATCGACTACGGCCCGCTCGCCGCCGAGCGCTACGTCCCGGCGTACGACCGGCTCTTCGAGCTGTTCGGCGCACGGCGCCCGCGCGCCTTCCACCACACCCTGCTCAACACCGGCAGCCCGGAGCACTACGAGCGGGCCGCGATCGCGGACTTCACCAACGCGCTCATCGAGCGCTACGGATTCCGCTGGGTCATCGAGGACCTCGGCATCTGGTCCCTGGCCGGCCGCAGCCTGCCCTACCCCATGCCGCCGGTGCTCACCACGGAGGGCCTGCGGCGGTGCGTGGAAGGCGTCGCCGACTGGGTGCGGCGACTGCGCGCCCCGCTGTCCGTGGAGTTCCCCGGCTTCACCGAAGGAGGCAGCTTCCTCGTCGGCGAGCTGGACGCGTTCGCCTTCTACGACATGGTGATCCGCGAGACCGGTGCCCTGGCGACCATCGACATCGGTCACATCCTCGCCTACCAGTGGCTGAGGGGACGCACCGGGGAGCGGATGTTCGAAGGGCTGGAGGGGCTGCCCCTGGACCGCTGCCACGAAGTCCATCTGTCGGGATGTCAGATCGTCGACGGGCGCTTTCGCGACCTGCACCACGGCGTGCTGCTCGACGAGCAGCTCACCCTGCTCGAGCACCTGCTGCCGCTGATGCCGAACCTGGCCGGAGTCACCTACGAGGACCCCAAGTCCACCGCCGAGGGAGAGCTGGTGCCCAAGTCGCGCCCCAACGCGGAACGGCTGTTCGCCCTCGTCCGTTCCTGGAAGGAGGATGGCGCCCGTGCCGCATGAAACCCTCAGGCACGACCGCATCCTGCGGGTACTGGACCGCCTGCTCTACGACAAGGACTTTCGCACCGCGTTTGCCGAGGACGGCCCCGCCGGCGAACGCGTCGCGCTCGACGAGGACCTCCGTGACGCGTTCGGCCGGGTGGACGTGTACGAACTGGCACTCGTGGGACGCAACATCCGCTCCCAAGTGGTCTCCGGTGGCGCCGGTACGGGGCCCGGGCTCAAGGTGTCCTTCCCCCGGACGCTGGACGCGCTGCGGCAGGGGCGCGGTGTCCCGGTCAACGAGGTGGCCGAGGCGTTCATCGCCTCGCCGGCCTTCCAGGAGTTCCGGGACGTCCCCTTCTCGCCCCGGGGCAGGGGCACGACCCTGCCCGAGTGCTTCCACCGCTTCCTGGCCGCACGGCCCGTCGCCCTCGACCCGTCCGGCGAACTGGAGCCGCTGGTCCACCACGAGGCCGCCGCCGCCGTCACCCGCGCGGTCGCCACCGGCGCCCACGCCACCTTCGATGTGGGGCTGCGGGACACCGCGTTCCACGGGGACGTGCTGTGCGGGTTCCGGGAGTACGCCGAGGCGCCCGCCGAATGGCAGCTGAAACCGACGATGTTCCTGGCCGGCGCCGGGCGCTGCGTGATCGGCCCCGCCCGCCGCCCGCTGTTCGACGCCCTGACCACCCTCCTCGACGGCCGACCGGACGCGCTCACGCCGTCCGTCCGGGCCTCATTGGAGGACCGCCTGCGCTCATGGGGGCTGCGATGAACGAGCCGGCGCAGATCGACACCGTGACCATCGCCGGACGGCCCGACGAGAGCGACCGGTTCGAGCCGGAGCGCTTCTACCGCGACCACTGGCGTCGGCGCCCCCTCGTACTGCGCGGCTGCGGCAAGGACTTCCTCGCCCCGGCCCTGGAGTGGTCCGACGTCGAGGCGCTGGAGGCGCGGCTGGACGGCGACACCTCGGGAGCCGGTGTGAACCGGCGGCCCGACGGCACGGTGCTCTTCGTCAACCAGGCCCAGCACACCATGCCCGAACTGGCCGCATCCTGCGCACGGTTGGCGGACCTCATGGGCTGGGACGAGTGCACGGCCGACCTGTCCGTCACCCGCGGCAGCGGCGCGGGGATCGGCTGCCACTTCGACCACAGCGACAACTTTGTCGTGCAACAACAGGGCTCGAAGAGCTGGCTGGTCGGTCGCCCGGAACACACCGGCCGCGAACGGCAGCGCAAACGCATGCTGGAGACCAAGGGGTTCGTCCCCTCCGGACGGTTCCCCGAGCCCCCGTGGCAGGTGGTGCTGCACCCCGGCGACGTCCTCTACCTCCCGCTGTTCGCCCCGCACGAGGGCGTCGAGGGCCCCGACGGCTCGGCGCAGGGCTCGATCAGCGTCTCCTTCTCGTACAACGCGCGCAGTGCGCTGGGCAGCCACCTCAAACCGCTGCTGCGTGCACTGGCCGCGGAGGACGCCTGGTGGGAGCCGCTGCCCCTGGCCGGGGTCGACGTGGACCGACTCGAAGAGGCACTGCTGCGGGCACTGCGCAACGTGACCCGCTCCGCGAAGGGGGAGACATGAGGCTGAAGGAACTCGCCGCGGACAGGTCCGCCCAGGGACTGCCCGACCTCTCGCTGATCGTCCTCGCCGGGGACGCCGAAGCCGTCGCCGCCAACGAGCAGCTGCACCGGGTCGTCGCCCGGCAGTACCTCGTGCGGCTGCTGCGCGGAGTGAAGCGGCTGCGCGAGGACCGGCCCGGCGCTTCCGAGCCCTCCCGGGTGCTGGAACTGGTGGACGGCTGGGACGTCGACGAGGCCCTGAGCTGGGCCGTCCGCCCCGATGTCACGGGCTGGACCTGGCGCAGCACCATGGCCGACGCGGACCCCGCGCAGCTTCTCGACCAACTCGGCAGGTGCCTGGCCGCGGAGCAGCCGAAGGTCTCCGTACACCTCGGCCCCTGGCGCACCGCGGCCCCGGTGATCACCACCGGCGTCGGAGCCCGCTCCGCTCAGCTGTTCGCCTGGGCCTGCGAGGGCGACGAGGATCCGCTCGACCTCGCCGCCGAGCGAGCCCGGGCCTTCGCCGCGAGGGTGCGGGCCGGGGCGGACGCCCTGGCCGCCGTGTGGCCCGAGGGCCGGGACATGGCTGCCATCGACATCCAAGCGTTCGCGGCACTGGGCAACCACCGCGGGCTGCGGCCGCTGAACTTCAGCATTCACGGTCTGCGCGGGCTGGTGCTGACCAGTGAGCGGCCCGCCTACATGCTCGCCCAGACGCTGGTCCACGAGGCCACCCACCAGCGCTTCAGCGGGATCCTCGACAGCGTGGCGGTGGTGCGCAATCCGCAGGCCACGCATCATTCGCCGTTCGTCGACGCGGAACGCCCGCTCGGGCACATCCTCCACGGGATCCTGTCCTTCATCAACGACGTCCATGCGGCCGACCGCCATCGGCGGACCGAGACCGACCCGGTCGAGCGGGGGCGCCTGGAGCGCTACTGCGCCCTGAAGACCGATCAGCTGCGCGTCGCCGAGAAGAACCTTCTCGAAGTGGCGGAGCCGACCGAGCACGGGGCCCGGATCATCGCGGGGTGCCGGGAAGCGATCAGCCGGCTGAACCATGCCTGACGGCACCACCGGCCTGCCCGCCGTCCCGCACTCTGCCGGGGAACAGGCCCTGTCCGAGGCACTTGAGACGGCCCGCACCCGGCTCGGCCCGCGGGCACGCATCGTCCACGACGAACCGGACGGGCTGTGCCGGGTGCGCATCACGCTCGGACCCGCGCAGCACGGCCGCACGCCGCAATGGGGCGTCGCCGCGTACGACCGTGCCTATGTGGCCGGCGAAGTGGCCTCCGGGACAGGGCATTTGCTCGACGACCGCGCGCTGGTGGCTCGACGCCGCCCGCTGCCCGGACCGGTGTCGGGCCCGACGCTGCTCACGCCGTCGGCGGCCGGAGTGCTGGTGCACGAGTGCTTCGGGCACACCAGTGAGGCCGACAACTATCTCGTCCACCGCAAGGCGCTCGGCCTGGGCCTCGGCGACAGGTGGACCCGGGCCCCGCTGACGGTATGGGACCGCCCGACGGCACATCCCTACGCGGGCAGCTATGTCCGTGACGACGAGGGAATCCCGCCCCGTACCGTCCCGCTGGTGCGGGAGGGCCGCTGGGCCGGCCTGCTCACCGACCGCGCCACCCGTGCGCTGAGCGCGGGACGCAGTACCGGGCACGGTCGGGGTGCGCCCGGAGCGGTGGTGCCCCGGTGCAGCGTGCTCGAGGTGGACCCGGGAACGCGGTCCGAGACCGAACTGCTCGGAGGGATCGACGACGGCTGGGTCCTGGGGACCGCGATCGGCGGCTTCTCCGTTCGCGAACACCTGATCATCGAGGCGCTGTGGGCCCGCCGGGTGCGGGGCGGCCGCCGGACGGCGGAGGTCGTCGGGCCGGTGGCCGTCTGCGCACCCAAGGTGGCGCTGGCCCGGCAGATCACGGCAGTGGGGCGCGAGATACGGGTGCACAGCTCGCCGTACGCCTGTGTCAAAGACGGCCAAGAGGTCGGTTCGACCTTGATCAGCCCCTCCCTGCTGCTGGGCCGCTGCGTCCTCCGGCCGCTCGGGCAGGTGGAGCGGCTGCTGGCCCGGACGTCCGCCCCGGTGCGCTGAAAACATCCCATCCACCACCAGGCGCTTGAGTTCGGCCGGTTCCAGCGCTTGGACCTCCCACTGGACGGGGCGCTTAAGGTGGAAGCCCAGTGGCGGGCGAACCCGGGCCGGCGTGGATCGTCCCTCTTCCCCTCGGGCGGCGGCAGCTGGTACTTGAGGACCTACCCGTCCGCCAGCAGCACGCGTTCCACCCGCTCCCAGCAGTCGGTGCGTTGCACCCCGTCGCCTTCGACGGCGGAGCCGCTTGCGTCGTAGTCGCCGAGGTAGAGCAGCGCCGCCGGCCGAGCGGGGCCCGGTCCGGAGAACGACCCGGTGCCGGGCGGTGGGGTCGCAACCATCGGACCCAGCTCGCCAGCAGGTGGCAGGCGGCCGGATTGCGGGCGATGCCGGTGGGCTGGTCGCCCGATCCGCCGTCCAGCCCTCGTGCGGGAAGTCGCCCCAGCACTCGTGCGGTTCGAAGACCCGGACCGACTCCCGCCAGAACGGCACCGGGAGCAGCGGCAGCGGGGCGTCGCTCGCCCGGTCGGCCAGCAGAATCGCCGTCCTGCCGGACGCCACGCGGTCGCGCACCTCCGGCGTCCACCTGGTGGCGACGACGACCGCGGCCGGGCCGTCGGTGGTCGGGCAGCCGGTCGACGTCAGACCGGCGAGCCGGTCTCCCGGGTCGACGACCGCGACCGGGGCGACGCCCTCCCACGGATCCCGCGGGAACACCCACAACGACCAGGAGTTGGCCGTCTCCGTGCCCGCCCCCCCGGGGCGGTGAAGGCGGCGATGCCCAGCTCGCGCACCTCACCCACCGCCGCCGTCGCTTCGAGAGCGCCCTCGGCGAACGGCGGCCCTCTGCCTGCCTGAAGACCTCGAGGATCCGGTTGACCGAAGGAGTCCGCCGGACGCCCACGCACGCCAACACCTGTCGCGATTGCAGTGACGATGTGCGAGGGCACCGGACGCCGCAGCCAGGCGTTTCGCCGCCGGGCTGAATCAAGGCGTCACGGTCCTGCACTCGAACATCCCGGGAGGGCACCAGCCCGCTACAGAACGTCCTTAGAAACGGATTAGGCGTTGACCGCCACCCAGTCGGTGGGCTTGTGCACTCCGGGGCGGGCGACCAGGACGGAGCAGGCGCCGCATTCCCCTTCGGCGCAGCGCAAGCGACACAGCAGCGACAGCAGCGGTGGCATGCCGGAAGGCGATGAAAAAGACGTGAAGGTCGAAGCTGGGGCGGCGGCTAAGCAGCCCTGCGCTGAGCGTGGCGGGCGAGGTCGGAGTAGTGATGCATCCGGGGTCGCCTCCTTCGCGCGGTCGTCATGGATCAGATCAGCAGTCGCCGCGAACTAGCTGCTGACGAAGCGGAGATCAAGAGGTGGGCTCGGCGCTCGCCGCAACAGCCGTACGCCACGAGGGTGACGGACAAGGACGAGCAGTGACCATGAAGTCGTGATCACGCTGGATGCCGGACGGCCACGCCCTGACCGAGGCGGCCTGCGCGGAGGCAATTTCCGGCACGCACAGGGCCGAACCGGTCTGCATGGGAGTTTTCACGTAGCGGGTCCGACGGCCGGGCCGAGCGGCTTCAGGATGGCCGCCCGGGTCTCCTCGAGTGGTTCCCGCTCCGCGGAGAGCAGTGCGTGCATGATCATCCCTTCCAGCAGTGCGTCGAGGCGCGGAGCCGTCTCCGGCCCGGTGAAGCGGGCCAGTACCGCCTGGCTGGACCTGGTCCGTTCCTGGGTCAGGGCGCGCAGGGCGGGATCCCGCAGCGCGGCCAGGTGCAGAGGTCACCTCGGCGAACAGCGCCTCGTACGCGGCGTTCCGCTGCTCGACGTACCAGGAGAACGCCTGGGTGCACAGTTCGCTCACGCTCGCGAAGTGGTACGTGACGGAGCCCAGCGGTACGTCCGCACGGGCGGCGACCTTGCGGTGCGTGAGCCCGGCGACCCCGTCTCCGACGAGCACGTCCAAGGCGGCGTCGAGCACGCGCTGCCTGCGCCCTGGATCGTGCCGGCGCGCGCCGCACCTCGCCGTCGGGAACGGACGTTCCTATCTGCTCCTGTGTGATGCCGTGCAGCCCGCACCCGCCGCTCCGCGCGAGTCGCCGCCGGTTCAGGCCGCGGTGAAGCCGCCGTCCGCGGCGAGCACGGCGCCCGTGACGAAGGAGGAGCGCGGCGAGACCAGGAAGCACAGAACCTCCGCGATCTCCCGCGGCTGCGCCACCCTGCCCAGGGGATGGGCGTCCGCGAAGGACGCGAGGTACGCGCGGCTGTCGGCGCGGAAGGTGTCCAGGAAGTCGGTTTCGACGACACCCGCCGCGACAAGGTTCGCGCGGATGCCCACAGGGCCGCCCTCCAGCGCCAGCACCTTCGTCAGCTGGGCCAGCGCGCCCTTCGACGCGCTGTACACGACTCCCTCGGGCAGGCCCACCGCAGACGCGTAGGAACCGGTGCTCACCATGGCGCCGCCGCCATGCTTCTCCATGGCGCGGAAGGCCTCCCGGGCGAAGAAGAAGGCGCCGCGGGCGTTGACGCCCATCACGCCGTCCCAGTCCTGCGCGGTGGTCTGCGTGAGGGGCTTGTTCAGCGTGCGTCCCGCGTTGTTCACCAAGATGTCCAGGCCGCCGAACGTCTCGACGGCGGACTCCACGGCGAGGATGGCGGTCTCCTCTTCGGTGACATCGCCGGTCACCGTCACGACGCCGGGGAACTCCGCTGACAGCGACGCCAGTTCGGGCCGGACGTCGAGAGCGACGACGTGCGCACCGCGGGCGTGCAGGAGTCCCACGGTCTCCTTGCCGATGCCACGGGCGGCGCCGGTGACGAGAGCCGTTCTGCCGGCGAACTCGGCGGACGCGGTGGACTCGCGGGTTGTGGTGACAGCGGTGGACGGGATCGTGGATGACATATGAATGCTCCCTGGTGAGCCGAGGGTTGGGCGCCAGTGCGACGGCGCGAGACAGAGGGGGGAAGCAGGAGGAGAGGGCAGTGGTCGCGCCGTCACCCGTCCCGATCGCCGGTCCGGCGTCGGATGAGGAGCGTCGCGGCCAGTCCCGCGAGCACGGCGGCGATGACGACTGTGGTGCCGGGGCCGTATCCCGCCAGAGGGTCACCACCCTTCGCCCGCTGTCCGGCTTCCACGACCGCGGTGACGAGGGCGAGGACGACGGCACCGCCGATCTGCATGAACGTGTTGAGCAGGGCGCCTGCCAGACCCTGGTCCCGGTCGGGCACCCCGGTCACCGCGCTCATGTTCAGCGCGGGGAAGGTCGCCGCGGTGCCGATGCCGTTGACGACCATGACCGGCAGCACCACGCTGAGGAAGGAACTGTCCGGGCCGATGCGGAAGAACAGCGCGTAGGACAGGGCGAGAAGCAGCATGCCGGTGGCGATCGTCCGGTGCAGACCGAACCGGGTGGCGAGCCGTCCCGCGAAGGGCGCCAGCGCGCCGTTGGCGAGGCCGAGCGGTACGAAGGCGCCGGCGGTCTGCAACGGCGTCCAGCCCAGCACGTTCTGCAGATACAGCGTGGCGAGGAACGCGAAGGACGTGTAGGCGCCCCACATGGCGAAGATCGTCAGATTGGTGCCGACGGTCCTGCGCCGGGTGAGGAAGCCCAGGGGAACCAGCGGCTTGGGCGAACGGGACTCGACCCGGACGAACACGACGAGCATGCCGGCCGCCGCCGCGAAGAGGACGAGGGTGCGCACGGACAGCCAGCCGTGTGCCGGAGCCTGCGTGACGGCGTAGACCACGAGTACGAGCGCTCCGGTCGCCGTCAACGCCCCCGGAATGTCGATCCGCTCGCGGGCGGAGCCCCGGCGGTCGGCAGGGAGCAGCCGTGAGCCCGCCAGCAGCGCCGCGGCGGCGATGGGCACCGGAAGCGCGAAGACCAACCGCCACGACAGTTCGGTCAGTACGCCGCCGAGAACGAGCCCCCCGATGAAACCGCAGGCACCGGCGGTGGCGTACCACCCGAGGGCACGGCCGCGCTGCGGGCCCTCCGGCCAGCCGGTGGTGATCAGGGAGAGTGCGGCCGGTGCCAGGAAACCCGCGGCGATGCCCTTGACCAGGCGCGCCGCGATCAGCAGACCACCGGTCGGCGCGAGCGCCCCCAGCACGCTGACCACGCCGAAGACGGCGACCGCTGTCAAGAAGGCGCGTCGCCTGCCGAACAGGTCGGCGACCCGGCCGCCCAGGAGGAGGAACCCGCCGTAGCCGAGGGCGTAGGCGGACACGATCCATTGCAGGGAACCCGGTGACATACCGAGGTCACGCTGGATGGCGGGAAGGGCCACGCCGACGTCGGACAGGTCGATGGCGTCCATGAAGTGCGCCGCGCACAGCACCAGCAGGGCCCAGGCGCCCGGCGCCGCGCGGCCCTCCGCGGCGGCACCGGTCTTGTCGGTTCCGTCGCCGGCTTCAGCGGCGATCGCTTCGGTCTGTTTCACAGCTCTGCCTTCCTCGGGTGACGCTTGAACGGCTCGGGGTCCGCGCCGCGGCGGGCTCCGAGCCCGCGGGCGTTGGGGACGGTGGCGCTGCCGCGCGCCCTCATGACGGCCTCTGGGGTCGGTCGTCGCGGTAGAGCACGAGGTGCTCGTGGTGCAGGACGCCGTCCCGGATGTCGCCCGTGGCGGTGAAGCCGGTGTCGTCGACGTAGTCGAGATGGTTGCCGCTGACCGTGTACCGGCCCGTGTAGGCGCTGCGCCGGTCTCCGCGGGCCTCGTCATAGCGCCCGTCCGGCAACAGCTCCTGACGGATGTGGCCGTCCGCGGTCACCCACATGCCGACCACGTCGGCGTTCTCGGTGTCGCGGTCGCTGCGCGATGCGCCTGTCATTCGAGACTCCCCTTCTCGGTAGGGCTCAGATGTCATGCCCGACCGAGTCTGCGCAGCTCAGAGTGGGGGTGCCAGGGTGTTCTCTGCCTGGGTGCGGCACACCCAGGCAGCCTGCCGGACCACCGCCTAGCCTGGCGGGCATGAAGGATGCGGCCACCGACGACAACCACCTCGGCGAGTTCCTGCGCGCACGCCGCGCCCGAGTGCGGCCACAGGACGTCAACATGGCGAGCCACGGCGTGCGCAGAGTCGCCGGACTGCGTCGCGAGGAGGTCGCCGTCCTCGCCGGAGTCAACGCCGACTACTACACCCGCCTCGAGCAGGGACGCGAACGTCACCCCTCACCCCAGGTGCTGGACGCGCTCGGCCGTGCCCTCCTGCTCGACCTGGACGCCCGCGAGCACCTGCACCGGCTGGCCGGAGTGGCACCGGACGGGCCGGGCCCCCTCCACGCCACCGAGCGGGTCAGCCCCGCACTGCGTGAGCTGATGGACGGCTACGCACACACCCCGGCGTTCGTCATGAGCCGCACCCTGGACCTTTTGGCCTCCAACGCCTTGGCCGACGCGCTCTACGCCCCCTTCGCCCCCGCGGACAATGTGGCCCGCATGACCTTCCTCGACCCGGCCGGCCGGCAGTTCTACCGGGACTGGGACCGGGCCGCCCAGGCGGCCGTCGCCAACCTGCGTCAGGCCCACGGCTTCGATCCCGGGAACCCGCGCCTGCACCGCCTCGTGGACGCCCTGAACGAGCACAGTGCCGAGTTCAGGCGGTTGTGGGCGCAGCACGCCGTACGCGGCAAGACCCAGGACGCCAAGCAGCTTCTCCACCCGGACGTCGGCCCGCTCTCCCTGACTTATCAGTCCTTCGACGTCCGCGACGCGCCGGGCCAGCAACTCGTCATCTACCACGCCGAACCGGGCAGCGCCTCCGCCCAGGCGCTCGCCCTCCTCGGCTCCCTGCACGCCGGCGCGGGGCGGACTCTGCCCGGCCGCGCCGGGCAATGAGGAACGACGGGGCTGCCCGCCCGGCCCTCGGGGACCTCCGCGATGCCGACGCGCCGTCATGCGAGACCGCGCCGATCGGAGTGGACCCTTCCGCGGAGACGGATGAGAGTGGCCTCCATGACTACTCCGCTGCCCTCGGCCGTCCGTGCCTTCTTCCTCGTCAATGAGGGAGTCGCCTTCCTGCTGGAGGTGCTGACGCTCGGGCTGTTGGCCTGGTGGGGCTTCACCCGCGACGTCGGATGGGCGGGCTCCCTCGCCCTTGCCGCGGCCGCGCCGCTCGGCGCTGCCGTGCTCTGGGGGATGTTCGCGGCGCCGAAGGCGCGGTTCGCGATACCGTATGCCGCCCAACTCGGTGTGAAGGCCGTTGTGTTCGGCGCCGCCGCATGGGCGCTCCTCGCACTCGGGCAGCGGCTTCCATTTCTCTGGTTCACCGTGGTCGTCGTCCTCAACACCGCCCTGGCCTCGTACTACCGCACACGTTCGTGAGGCCGGAAACGAGGTCACGTACAGGGCGGTCACTGAGACCGAACCGGCAACGGGATCACGGCTCAGCCCGCATTGTCCGGCAGCAGGAATGCGCGGCGCTCCTCGGCGCTGAGCGAGCGGAAGACTCTTCTGCGGGCGCGACGGAGCAGGCCGTCGAGGTCGTGCTCGGCCAGTGTCCAGATGCGTACGGTCCGGTCGCGGGAGGCGGTCGCGAGGCGTGTGCCGTCGGGGTGCCAGCTGAGGCCGTTGGCCCAGTCGGCGTGGACGCCGACCACGGCGATCTGGGTGGCGCTGTCGGGGTCCCAGAGCCGGACGGTTCGGTCCCGGGACACGGACGCGATCGAGGTGCCGTCGGGGGACCACGCCAGGTCCTGGACCGGGCCCTCGTGGCCGGTCAGGACGGCGAGTTCGGTGCCTTCGAAGGGGTCCCACAGACGGATCGTGCGGTCGCGGGAGCCGGTGGCCAGGCGGCGGCCGTCCGGTGACCAGTGGACCTTCCAGGCGTAGTCCAGGTGGCCGCGCAGGGTGGTGACGGCGGTGCCGTCGGTGGTGTCCCAGACGATGGCGGTGCGGTCCGTGCTGGACGTGGCGAGGTAGCGGCTGTCCGGTGACCAGGCCGTACCGCCGATCCAGTCCTCGTGGCCGCGCAGGATGTGCACGGTTGCTCCGGTGGCGGCGTCCCAGATGCGGGCCGTGCCGTCGCGGCCGGCGGTGGCTGTCCGCGTGCCGTCGGGTGACCAGGTGACGTTGGACAGCTCCTCGGTGTGCCCGTTCAGGATGATGCCGTCGTCGCTGGCGTCGGCCCTTCGCACAGCGGCGGCACCGTCGCGCAGGGCGGCGACCAGGCGGGTGCTGTCGGGGGACCAGGCCACGTCGGACACTTCACCGACGTGGTGATCGCGGCTCTCTCGGCCGGTGACGAGGTCGCGAAGGGTCAGAGTGCCGTCCTGGCAGGCAGAGGCGATGCGCGTGCCATCGGGCGACCAGGCGACGTGCAGGACCCCATCGGCATGGCCGCCGAGAAGGGTGGTGGATCGGGTGACGTCCCAGACAGCCGCGGTCCGGTCGCGGGACGCGGTCGCCAACCGCCTTCCGTCGGGGGACCAGGAGATGCCGTAGATGGTGTCGGTGTGGTCGGTGAACCGGACCTCGCCGTCGGTACCGTCGAGGTTCCATGCATAGGCTGTACGGCTCGCGTCACCACCGGCGAGGCGGGTGCCGTCCGGGGACCAGGCAAGGGAGTTGATGACCTCCGGGCCCTCCAGCGTTCGCAGCGTCTCCCATGTGTCGGTGTCCCAGATCCGTACGGTCCGGTCGCCCGAGGCCGAAGCGAGCCGTCGGCCGTCCGGGGACCACCGGACCGACTCGATGTTGTTCTGGTGGTCGGTGAGCACGGTGACGATGCTTGACGTGGTTGCGGCACAGATCCGTACCGTACTGTCCTCTCCGCCGCTGGCCACGTGTCTCCCGTCGGGCGACCAGGTCACGCTCCAGATCATGTGCTGGTGGCCGCGCAGCACCGCGGACACGCTGTACGTGTCGGTGTCCCAGATCCGCACGGCGCAGTCGCTGCCGACCGACGCGAGGCGGCCTCCGTCCGGCGACCAGGAGACGCCGCCGACGCCCTCTTCTCGCTCGCCGACCGTCTCTGTGTGGCGGAGGACGGCCTGTTCGGTCCACGTGCTTGTGGACCAGACGCGGACGGTGGAGTCCCTGCAGCCGACGGCGAGCCTGAGTCCGTCGGGGGACCAGGCCACCGCCTGCATCCAGGCGCCGTTGCCCTCGAGCACGGTCGGTTGGTCGCCACTTTCCGGGCGCCACACCCGGACGGTGCCGTCGTCGCTCGACACGGCCAGCCGCTGGGCGTCCGGTGACCAGGCCACTCCGGATGCGCCGCGTTCGAAGCCGCGCAGCACCGCGAGCAGCCGTGAGGCGCTCAGCGCCGTATGCAGCGCCTGGACGGCAGCCGGTGTGGCCGCGCATTCCTCCACCGCCGCAAGCGCGGCGAGCACAGCGGGCTCCGGCTCGGTGTCGATGCGTTCGAGCACTCGGGCGGCCACCCGCTCCGCCGTGCGTTCCATCGTCTCTCGGCGAGCTCGCAGCGACTGGTCCACGAGGTCCTCGACCAGTGGCGTGGTGCCGAGTGCCCGCGCGGAGTCGGCCACCCAGCGCTGGGCGGAAGCGAGTCGCTCCCCGGTCAGGAGATAGGCGTCCTGACGCCCGGCCCGGTCCCAATCCTGCGCCCAGCGCTCCAACTCCGTGCGGCGGTGCAGATCCTCACCGCGGGCATCGACTGCCCGGCGCAGCGGCGCCCACTGGCGGAACAACGCCTCGTGCGCCACGTCCAGGACGCCGCCGTCGCTTGTGAGCAGGCGTCCCGCGACGAAGGCGTCGGCGACTTCCTGCTCTTGGAGAGTGAGGTCGTCGCGACGGGTCCGCCGACGAGTGGGCTCGTTGCCGTCGACGGTGACGAACTGCAGCAGGGTGGGGATCACGGGTGCGTCCGCGAGCTCGGCGGCGATCTCGTCGGCCTTCTCCGACAGCGCTCCGGCTACACCGCCGAGAGCTCGGTAGGTCTCTTCGGTCACCGTCCCACCCGACCCTCCGGCGCGCAGATACAGCTCCTGGAGGGTGTAGGCCAGCAGCGGCAGGGCGTCGCCGCCGCCGCAGTCGTCGACCATGCGCGCGACGACGCCCGGAGCGAAGGTCAGGCCGGCCTGCTCGGCGGGCTTCTCGATGACCTCGTGCAGCGCCTCCCGGGCGAGTGTCCCGACAATCATCGGCTCGCGCACCAGCTCCGCGAAGCCCGCCTCCAGGAACCCGGTGAGGAAGTCCGATCGCACGGTGGCCACCACCCACAACCGCGGGTCGCGGCGCAGCGCGTCGCGCACGGTGGTCAGGAACGCGTCACGCTCCTCGGGCCCGGACAGGGTGAGCAACTCCTCCAGTTGGTCGATCACGATCAACGCAGGGCGCTCAGCGGGAAGTTGAGCCAACCGCTGTCGCAGGGTGCCGACCGGGTCCAGCCCCGGTGAGAACGGTGCTGCGACGGCCCAGCGTCCCCGCCGCCGGGCCAGCGCCGGCAGCAGCCCGGCCCGCACCAGGGACGACTTGCCACTGCCGGAGGGCCCGACCACGGCCACGAATCGCTGTGCCCGCCGCGGCGTTACCGGGTGCAGGCGCCCGACCAGGCCGGTGATCTCCCGGTCCCGTCCGAAGAAGACCGCCGCGTCATCCTCTGTGAAGGCTTCGAGCCCCGGGTACGGCAGCTGACCCCTGTCCCAGGTCCGGCGCACAGGCGACGGCCGCTCGAGGAAGTGCAGCGTGACCTGTCCCCCGATGAGCACCGCCAACGCAACGCCGATCAACGGCACCGACCAGTCCCGCAACAGCCGCATAATCAGCGGCACATGATCCGTCTCGCCTGTCGCGTAGTTCGTGGCCATCCCCAGCAAGGCCCCGACCAGCATGAGCAGGACATCGAGCATGAGCTTGAGGGGACGTCGATCCATGGATCGACAAACTATCTTGAGGAGAAGGCCAATTGGCCACGTGCCGCCTCATGGCGGGCAACGCCCGTCGCCCCTGAAGCCCGCGCATCGTGAAAACGTGCTGGTGAAGTGGGCTGGCGTGGGGGCGAGTTGCCGTCCGCACCGACCCGAGGTGGGCGACCGCCCCGGCCCGGGCCAGGGCGGTCGCCCACCTCGGGGAGCGTCCGATCATCTCCCGCGTGTCGTCCGGGGTGACCTCACGTGCGGCCGCCTGATGTGCTGCGCCCGGCCCGACCGCGATCGTCGGAACCGCGCAGAGCAGAAGGCCGGGATCGGTCGTCGGGTACCCAGACCCGTGCCCCACCTCCGGGAACGGTCTCGGCGTCTAGGCATGAAATCCGCACCTGGTGCGCGACCGGCGGATCGGCATACCGGCCGTCGCCATCGTCCTGATGCCCACGGCAGTCTTCGGGTCGCTGTTCATCAATGGCTCTACCTCTGATGGCCCGTCACGGTACACGCCGGACAACGTGCGTCGGCCTGGCCGCCACGGATCCCGACGCCGGCATCGCGCACCTCACCGTCAGTCATGCATCCCCCCTGACGGCTGCCGGCCGGAACGCGGCGACGACCCCGGGGTCATGGCCGGTGAACGTGAAAGACCCCGCCGTGGCGGGGGCCCGCGACGCCTGAGGGGTCGTTGCGATCTTCGTGTTGGTTGGTGGTTCGGTTCGCTGCGGGCCGGCGCGATCTCGGTGAACTCGCCCGCATGGTGGGCTGGTTGTCGCCCCGCCCCGAGGGGGCACGTGGCGCGCGCTGTACGCCGCCTCCTGCGCGTCGAGTTGGTCCCACGGGTTCATTGCGTCCGGATTCTCCGAGGCCCCGGCCCGGGCTCACCGTCGCCCAACGGTGATCTCCGCATCGAAAGACCGCTTGTGTCGCATCCGTTGACCTGGGACCCCGATGTGGCTACGTTCCCACATGGCATCGATGCCACACCGGTTCAAGCCGTCCCACAGGCCGACGTGGCGCGTTCAGTGCTGCCCTCCACGCACTGCTGCCCGGCATGCCGTTGCCCGTGCCCCATTTCTTACCGAGGGAGATGATGTGGTGCCCTCTGCCGCCGCCGAACCCGTTGGCACGCCACACCAGGAAACTGCCTCCGTGCAGTCGGCGTCGCCCGAGGCGACCCCGCCACGGGCCCGCCCCACGCGTCGCGCCCTGCTCGCCGGGGGTGTCGGCGTGCTCGCTGCGGCCGCGCTGACCGGCTGCGGCAGCGCCGCCGGCAGCGAACGTGCGCTGCGTGTCGCCTATCCCTTCTGGGGCGCCGACGACATCGTGCACCGGCAGATGACCGAGACCGCGGCCGCGTACGAAAAGGCCGCGCCCGGCCGGAAGGTCGAGCTGGTGCCGATCCCGGACCAGCAGGGCAACTTCGCCACCAAGATCGAGCTGATGCAGCGCTCGGCGCCGAGCGCGCCCGACGTCGTCTTCCAGGACACGGTGATGACCAACGCCGACGTCCAGGCCGGCTATCTGCAACCCCTCGACCGGCACCTGGCAACGTGGCCGGACTGGCACCGGTTCGACGCGACCGCCCGCTCCGCCACCCGCGCCGACGACGGGCGGATCTACGGGGTGCTCACCGGCACCGACGTCCGCGCGATCTTCTACGACAAGCGCGTCTTCGCCAAGGCCGGACTGCCGGCGACATGGTCCCCGCGCGGCTGGGACGACCTGCTGCGTGCGGCCCGCACCATTCGACGGCGCGTGCCGGACGTCGTGCCGATGAACGTCTACGCCACGAAGGCGCTCGGCGAAGCCACCACCACCCAGGGCCTGTTGATGCTGCTGCACGGCACGCGCGACGGCTTCTACGACGCGCGCGCCGACCGGTGGGCGGGCGACACCCCGGGGCTGCGCGACAGCCTGCGCTTCGTCGACACGGTTTTCCGGGAGAAGCTCGGGCCGAGCCCGCAGATGTCGTTCAACCCGACCATCCGCGACAAGCTCGTCTCCGAGATGCTGCCCGCCGGGCAGATCGGCATCGCGCTGGGCGAGGGCTCCTGGACACCCAAGAAGTGGATCAAGAGTGGTTCCGCGCCCTGGCCGGAGTGGACCGAGCACATGGGTGTGACCGCGATGCCCATCCAGCACGGCCCCGGCACGGTCAGCCTGTCCGGCGGCTGGATGCTGTCGATCGGCGGGCACAGCACGGTGCCCGACGAGGCCTTCCGCTTCATCGCCCTGGCCACCGGGCGCAAGCGGGCGCTGCAGTACGCGGTGGAGAACGCCCAGATCCCGGTGCGCCGCGACGTCCTCGACGTCCCCGCCTACCGCGACGCGCTGGCCACCAACGGCTTCTTCTCCGACCTGCTCAAGGTCACCAAGTTCCGCCCGACACAGGCCGAGTACCTGATGGTCTCCAGCCGGGCCCAGATCGCCATGGAAGACGTGATGACCGCCGACGCCTCACCGAGCGCCGCCGCCCGCGCCTACGCCGCCGGACTCCGTGACGACCTCGGGGCGGGCCAGGTGAGGGACCGTGTCTGAACTGACCCACGCCGCCGGACACCGCCCCGCCACCACCCCCCGGACCGCCGGCCCCGGTGCGGCGCCGCGCCGCCCGGCACCCTCCGCCCGCCGTCGCAGTGTCACCCGCTCCCTGCCACTGCTGCCCTCCCTCGTCCTGCTCGCCGTGTTCTTCGCCGGCCCGGTCCTGTGGTGCGTCTACGCGGCGTTCACCAACACCGCGCTGACCGGATCGGCCGCCCGCGACCCGCAGTTCGTCGGTCTGCGCAACTTCACCCGCCTGCTGGGCGACCACCAGTTCACCCTCTCCGTCCTGCTCACCCTCGTCTTCGCGCTCGCCTCCGGCGTCCTCGGACAGAACGGCCTCGGGCTCACCCTGGCGCTGCTGATGCGCGGCCGGGCCCGCTGGGTGCGCACCACGCTCGGGGTGCTGCTGGTCGGCGCGTGGGTGCTGCCGGAGATCGTCGCCGGATTCACCCTGTACGCGTTCTTCTCCGACGGCGGCACCCTCGACACGGCCCTCACAGCCTTGCACCTGCCCGCACCGGACTGGCTCGTCGACCACGCGATGCTCACCGTCGTCCTCGCCAACGTGTGGCGCGGCACCGCGTTCTCCTGGATGGTCTACACGGCCGCGCTGGACGAGATCCCGCCGGAGATCGAGGACGCCGCAGCCACCGACGGGGCCACCGGTGCCGCCCGGCTGTGGTGGGTGACCCTGCCGATGATCCGCCGGTCGGTGTTCACGAACCTCATGGTCGTGACCCTGCAGACGCTCGCCGTCTTCACCCTGATCTTCGTGCTGACCGGCGGGGGACCCAGCGGCGCCACCGAGACGATCCCGCTGTACATGTACCAACAGGCCTTCAAGTTCTTCCAGTTGGGCCAGGGAACCGCCATCGCCCTCGTGCTGCTCGCCCTCGGCGGCATCTTCTCCTTCCTCTATCTGCGCGTCCTGAAGCCGGAGTTGAATCAATGACCTCCACACAGCCCTCGCCGCTGTCCCTGACCCGGCTGACCGCGCCCGGCCGCTCCGCCTCCACGGTGCTCGTGTACGCGGTCCTCGGTGCCGTCGGTGTCCTGTTCGCGGCGCCCTTCCTGTGGCTGCTGCTGGCCTCCGTCGACTCCGAGGCCACCGCGAGCGCCGCCGTGCCGCACCTGACGACCGGGAACTTCCGCGCGGTCCTGCACTGGAGCACGAGCATCCGTCCCATCCTCAACAGCCTGCTGCTGTGCGGGGGAGCGGCCCTGATCAACATGTGCGTCTCGGTGCTCGCCGCCTACCCCCTGTCCCGCTACCGGCTGCGGTTCAGGCGGCCGTTCCTGTACGGGGTGCTCTTCGCCACTGGACTACCGGTCACCGCCATCATGGTTCCGGTCTACGAACTCTTCGTACGCCTGGAGCTGGTGGATTCGCTGTGGGGCGCGATGTTCTTCCTCGCCACCGCCACACTGCCGTTCTCCCTCTGGCTCACCAAGGGGTTCATGGATGGAGTGCCGGTGTCCCTGGAGGAGGCCGCCTGGGTGGACGGGGCTTCCGGCCTACAGTCGCTGCGGTACGTGGTGCTGCCATTGATGGCGCCGGGCATGGCGGTGGTCGCCGTGTTCACGTTCATCGGGGCGTGGGGCAACTTCTTCATCCCGTTCGTGCTCCTGCAATCACCCGAGAAGGAGCCCGCGGCCGTCGGCCTGTTCACCTTCTTCGGCCAGTACGGGACCGTCGCCTACGGCCAGTTGGCCGCCTACTCCCTGCTCTACTCGCTGCCCGCCGTCGTGCTGTACGTCCTGGTCTCGCGCAAGCTCGGCGGCGGCTTCGGACTCGGGGGCGGCCTCAAGGGCTGAACCACCACAACTTCCCGCACCCGCGTGAGGGCACCACTGCCTCCCGACCGCCACGCGACAAGGAAGCCATGAGAAGAAGAGCACGCACTCTGACCGCACTCGCCGTCACCGCGCTCGGCACGGGTCTCGTCACCGCGCCGGCCCCGGCGGCCACCGCCCCGGCCACCACCGTGGTCGCGGCCCCGGGCGCGAGCACCGGAACTCCCGAGGCGCGGGTGGGCGTCGACGCGCAAGGGGCGCCGACGTTACGGATCGGCCGCGACGGCCGTGAGGTGCTGCGCCCCTCGGCGATGGGGCTCACCACCACCACGTCCAACTGGGGCGATGACTTTACGGGCCCCACAGGTAGAGAGCTGGCCATGATATGCGTCCAGACAGTGACGGGCTGGGGCGTCGACTTGCCTGCCCAGCCTTGCCCCTGGCTATGAGCGAGGTCCGGGAAGCCATGGTCGGAGCCACGGCCAACGCCTGGCCTCGCGCCGCTGCACTGCGTGCATCTGGTGTTCCCAGGTGAGCACAGGCGAACTGCGGTACGCCCGAGCAGCAAGGGTATTGATGCGATCTTCAAGCTGCCGGAGCTGCGATGCGATTCTGTACAGCTCCTGCAGTCCCTTGCGCCCCCAGTACGCACAGAAGAGAAGGACTCCCACACCTGCGTAAAGGTGCGGCGCACCAAGGGAGAAGGGTCCCTTGGTGGTGATGACCACCGCCACCACCCCCACGACTGCGGTGATCTGCACTCGCTCTGCGACGCGCTGCTTGATCTCGTCTCGGAGTGTTCGGTACTCCTCCAGAAGGAGTTGGATCACGTCAGCCTCGTGCCCCGGAGTGCAAGGTTCGCTGCCGGATGTCATGCGCTGAGCGTCCCACTCAGACAGCGCCCTGTCGTGGGTCTCCGACAGGGCTGTGCATGCCCCGTGCCGCCGAAGCTTGCGTGTGTGACACAGAACCTCAGCAGTTTGGCTGTATGTCCCGGATGTGCTGCCTACCGAACCCACTTGGGGCTGCTGCACGTTCGTGTGACGCTTTTGACCTGCCCCGCCATGTGGGTAGGGGGCTGAGGTTACGTGGAACTGGCCTTACTTGTGCGGTTCTTGAGGTGGCTGGTCAGGGTGTGGAGCGTTGTCCAGGCGTCGGCGCTGGTGTCGTCGCCCAGCGGATAGTGGAGGGATGGCGCCGCGGCGGTGCCGAGTTGTACCGGCTTGATCGCGAGCGGTGGGCGGCGGGCGTGGGTGCGGCCGATGGCGCGGACGTCGGTGGCGCCGAGGGTGAAGGCGACCGGGAGGGGTGGGGCGGTCAGGAGTGGTGGCAGGGTGAGGTCGGCGCTTGCTGTGCGGAGTGTGGTGAGCATCGTGGCCAGGCTGTGGGCGTCGACGAGTTCGGCGGCGAGGGGTTCGATCGCGTCCAGGGGGACGGGCTCGTCGGTGGCATAGCCGACCGTGAGGGTGATGTCCTCGGCGATGCCTGCTGTGGTGCGTGTGGTGCGGTGGGTGGCGATGGCCGGGCGGTCCGGGGTGCCGATCGCGAGGGTGTGGGTGGGGTCGGGGGCGCGGTCGCGGGCCAGGTCGGTCAACTGGCGGGGCGACCACGGGAGGTTGATGGGTTCGGCGGTGCCCCAACCGGCCGGCGGTGTGCCCAGCAGGTGGCGCCAGGCGGTCTCCAGTGAGGCGCCGAGCGTCAGGTCCGCGTCGGGTGCGTGGAGCGTACGGAAGGACACCGTCAGCTGGTGCTCATGCGCAGGGGCGGTGGCGCCGGACGTGAACGGTGCGGCGAGCGTGCCGTCGCCGGTCGGTGCGAACGTGCCCTCCCGCCACGTGAGTTCGGCTCCGGACAGGCCGTCGTAGTAGCCGTCCTCCGGGTGTTGGATGACCCAGCGGTTGGGGGCGCCGCCCAGCGCTGTCCGTAGCGGGAGGGTGAGGCGGGTGTCGGGTGGTGTCACGATGTGCAGGGCGCGGTTGGCCGCGGTCGTGATGCGCAGGACGTCGGCGAGCCAGGTGGTCAGGCCCAGGACGGGGCGGTCCGCGATGACGACGGCCGTGGAGTCGGTCAGGACGTCCACGATGGGCAGTGAGCTCGTCGCGGCGGGCGTTGGGGTGATGGCGTCCGGCGGTGGATCGGATGCCTCTACGACGGCCGTGGTGTGCGTGCCCCGTGGCCAGGTGATGCCACCCAGCAGCACTGTCAGGCGGGCGGCCACCGACTCGGCGAGGGTCTCCGCCTCGGGGGCGGCGGTGGATGCGCGGAGTTCGGTCCACCAGAACGGTGGTTCGGGGGCGCCGTTTTCGGGTCCGAGCAGGCGTTCCGCCTCGCCCGCCGTGTGGACGAGGATCGGTGCTTCGACAGAGACCAACGGGCGGCCCGCCGCGGTGCACAGATGGATGACCGCGTCGTCGTCGGTGCTCGTCAGGGTGAGGTCGGGGCCGCCGGCGTGCAGGGCCGCGAGGAGGGCCGCGGGGTCGGGCATCTTCGGGGTGAGGGCGATGATGTCCTGGGTCACGCCGGTGCCTCCTCGTGAGATTCGGCTTCGGGCGCGAGGGCGGTCTGGATGAGTTGGTGGCGGCGTCCGCGGCGGGCCAGGGTGCCGCGGCCGGGTGGCTGTGGTGAGGCGTAGAGGCCGGGCAGGAGTTGGCCCTCGCTGCGGTCGCCGGTCATGACCAGTGCGGTGGCGCCGGTTTCGCGCAGGGCCATCAGGAACGGGTCGTACAGCGCGCGCGAGGAGCCCGCGACGCGGCGCGTGACGACGAAGTGCAGGCCGATGTCCTGGGCCGAGGAGATGTACGGCAGGAACGGGTCCAGAGGGTGTTGTCCGGCGGCGGTGAGGATGTCGTAGTCGTCGACGAGGATCACGATCCGCGGGCCGGCGAACGACGGCTCCGCCTCCGTCGAGTCCGGGTCGGCGGCCTCCGGGAGGCGCTTTTCCAGTTCCGTCGCGATGCCGGTGGCGAGCGCGTTCGCCAGCTTGGCGTTGTGGGCGTAGCCGCCGCGGTACGGCTCGGGGATGACACCTCGTAGGCCGCGGCGCGGGTCGAAGACGCCAAAGACCAGTTCCTTGTCTCCGTAGCGGTCGACGAGGGAGCGGGAGACGAGGGTCAGGAGGTTGGTCTTGCCGCACTCGTTGTCGCCGAGGATCAGCAGGTGCTGGTCGGCGCCGAACAGGTCCAGAACGGCAGGGGAGAGGGTGTCCTGGTCGAGGCCGATCGGTACCGTGTGCGGCTCGGCGGCGGTGGACGGCAGGCGTTGCGCGGGCAGGTGTGTCGGCAACACCCGTACCGGGGCGGCGAGTTCGCCGTGCCAGGTGGCGCGGATGGTGCGGGCGGCCTCTTCCAGGGCGGGGCCGATGTCCGTCGTGGTGGTCCTGGCGTCGATGCGGGGCAGGGCCGTGTGCGCGAAGAGTTTGCCGTCGGTGAGGGCGCGTCCCGGGGTGTCGGCGGACAAGGTCTCGGAGAGTTTGCGGTCGACGGAGGAGTCGGCGGGGTCGTTGAGGCGCAGTTCGATGCGGCTGCCGAACATGGACTGGGCGGCGATGCGGACGTCGTTCCAGCGGAGCATGCCGGCCACGACGTGGATGCCGTAGCCGCTGCCGCGCTTGAGGAGGTCGGCGACGGCGTCGTCGAGGTGGGCGAACTCGTCGCGCAGTGCGCCGTAGCCGTCGATGAGCAGCACGATGTCCGTGGAGCCGAGTTCGGGCAGGCGTCCCTGGGCGCGCAGGGCGCGCAGTTGGTCGACGGAGTCGATGCCGTGCTCACGAAAGGCGGTTTCGCGACGGTCCAGCATGGCGCGGACCTCGGCGACGGTGCGTGCGGCGCGTTCGTGGTCCGCGCGGCCCGCGATGCCACCGACGTGAGGCAGGTCCGTCAGCGCGCTCAGTCCGCCGCCGGCCAGGTCCAGGCCGTAGAGGGCGACGTCGGCGGGGGTGTGGGTGAGCGCGAGGGACAGGGCGAGGGTGCGCAGCAGGGTCGTCTTGCCGGACTGCGGGCCGCCGATGATCGCGGTGTGTCCGCCGGCCGTGTTGAGGTCGTGGATCCAGGGGCCCTGCCACTGGCGGGCCGGGTCGTCGAGGATGCCGAGCGGTGCACGCAATCCGCCTTCTGGCGTGGCGAGTTGGAGTCCGTCGGCTGTCGCCTGGACGGGCCCTGCGGCCGTGTCCAGGGTGGTCGCCTGCGGGAGCGGGGGAAGCCAGATGCGGCGGACCGTCGGTGCGGCGTCGGTGAGTTGGGCGACGGCGGTGGACAGGACCGTCGGTCCCGTCTCCCGCTCCCTCATCGCCGCCGGCTCGGTGTCCTCTGGCGAACTTTCCAGCGCCTGAGGTGTGTTGAAGGCGGGGTACGGCCATACGCGGGGTGTGTCGTCGGCCGTCTTGTGGAGTGCCGGGCCGCGGTAGGCGCCGGAGACGTAGCCCGCCTTGAAGCGGGTGTACGTGGAGGTGTCGACCTTGAGGTAGCCGAAGCCGGGCAGGGGCGGCAGGTGGAAGGCGTCCGTGGTCTCCAGGACGGTGCGGGACTCGTCGGCGGAGAAGGTGCGCAGGCCCAGGCGGTAGGACAGGTACGTTTCCAGGCCCTTGAGGTTGCCGCCCTCGATGCGCTGGCTGGACAGCAGCAGGTGCACGCCGATCGAGCGGCCGATGCGCCCGATCGACAGGAACAGGTCGATGAAGTCCGGCTTGGCGGTGAGGAGTTCGCCGAATTCGTCGATGACGACGAAGAGGTGGGGGAGCGGTTCGAGGTCGGGCCGCTCGCTCGCGCGCAGGGCGCGGTAGTGGCCGATGTCGGCGATGTTGCCCGCGTCCTTCAGGACCTGCTGGCGGCGCTTGATCTCGCCGGCGAGGGAGGTGTGGACGCGTTCGACGAGTCCGGCCTGGTTCTCCAGGTTGGTGATGACACCGGCGACGTGCGGCAGGCCGGTGAACGGGGCGAAGGTGGCGCCGCCCTTGTAGTCGACCAGGACCATCGCCAGGTCGTCCGGGGCGTGGGTGGCGGTGAGGGCGAGGACGAGGGTGCGCAGGAGTTCGCTCTTGCCGGAGCCGGTGGCGCCCACGCACAACCCGTGCGGGCCCATGCCGAGTTCGGAGGATTCCTTGAGGTCGAGGAGGACGGGCTGGTGGTGGTCGTCGAGGCCGATCGGGACGCGCAGGAAGTCGCGCTCGCCGCGTGGTGCCCACTGGCGGGGCAGGTCGAGGGCGGCCATGTCTTCGATGCCGAGGAGGTGGGGGAAGTCGACCGGGCCGGCGACGGGGGCGCCCTCGGCGGCGGATTCGGCCGACAGGCGCAGCGGGGCCAGGACTCGGGCGAGGGCCTCGGCTGCGGCCGGACCCGCCTCGTCGGCGAGTCCTGAGGTGCGTACGGGCTGTTGGGGGCGCAGATCGTCGACGACGATCCGGTCCTCGTCGACGACGATGCGCACCGAGACATGGTCGGGCTCGTGCCGCTGGTCGGCCAGCAGGTGGACCACGGTGACACCCATGGCATGGAGCGGGACGGCGGCGTCGGGGCGGGGCAGGTCGGCCGCGTTCTCGCCGTAGGTGTCATGGACGACGAGGAGCCGGTCGGTGAGGGCGAGGGCCCGCTTGTCGGCGAGGCCGCGACGCACCTCGGCGGCGTAGGTGGCACGCTGCTTGAGGTCGGCACCGATCACCTGGGCCAGCTGGTTCAGGTCGGGTGCGATGCGGCGCGCCGGGGTGGTTCCGTCCGGGGCGGTGTCCGGATCGAGGGCGTGCGGGAGCCACTTGGCCCACTCCCACTCCTCGATACGTTCCCCGGGCACGGCGAGCGCGAGTGCCGCGTCGTCCGGCGCGTGGGTGGCCGCCACCTGCATGAGCAGGGCGCGGGCGACGCGCAGCACTCCTGCGCGGTCACCGATGACACTGACATTGCCGGCCCGGTCCAGGGGGACCGTCAGAGGGTGGTCGGGTGTGGTGGCGTAGCGGGCCTGGAGGGCGCGGGCCTCGTTGAGCATGAAGGGGTCGGGCGGGGTCATCGCGGTGCCGGAGGTGTTCTGCCCGATGGCCAGGTCCTGTACGGGGACGTCGCCGACGCCGATGCGGGCCTGGAGGAAGTCGGCGTCGGAGCGGCGGCGTTCCCACAGCCGGGCCGGATCGCGCACGATGTCGTGCAGGGCGGCCGGGTCCGGGTGCAGGAAGCGGGCCGCGCGGCGGCGGTCGCGTTCGGCGTCGGCCAGCTCGGCCCGCAGCCCCTCCAGATACTCCAGGTACCGCTCGCGCTGGGTGCGCCGCTGGCGCTGTGCCTTGCCGCGCTGGGACAGGAACAGGGCCACCGCGCCGAGCAGCGCGATGACCAGGACGACGGCGCCGAGCCCGGCGAACTGGCTGGAGCGGATCACCGTCATCATCACGACCGAGCCCATGACACCCGCCATCGGCAGCAGCGCGGTGGCGGCACTGCCGGTCTTGCCCTCGGGCAGATTGGGCGGTGGCTCGATGGTGCGGGTCTCGATGGGCGGCAGCGGGCGGTGCGAGCGGGCCGGGCGATGGACGAGGTGCTGGGTCACCGGGTGCGCACCGCCGTCCGGTTCAGGTGGTGGGTCATCGGACGCGCACCGCCCGCTGCATCGCCTCGGCGGACAGTTCGGTGGCCGCGCGCCGGGTGGCCTCGCCGAGCCGGTCGGTACGGATCGGCCCGCCGCCCGCCAGATGGCGGTCGTAGGGCAGGTGCACGACGGTCACGCCCGTCTCGCGCAGATGGGCCATGGCCGCCTTCAACTCCAGGCTCGGATCGGTGCTGTTGGTGGTGAGTACCACCACGGTGGCGGCGAGCGCGTCCTGCGGCAGCTGGGCCAGCCAGTCCAGGACGATCCGGCTGCCGTTGACACCCTCCGCGGTCTGCGGCGCGACCACCACGCGTGCGTGGGCGGTGGCCATGGCGGTGCGGGCGATCTCGCCGGGCAGCGACTCGCAGTCCACCACGGTCACGGCGAAGTAGCGGCGCAGCGAGAGCGTCACCTTGCGATACGTCGGGATGTCCAGCGGTGCGACGCCGAGGCGTCCCTGGCTGGCCGGCAGCAACCAGCCACCGCCGCCGATGGGGGACAGGTAGCCGGTCACGTCGGTCAGTTGCATCGACGGGGTGAGGATCTGGGCGAGGTCGGTGGCCGACCAGCGCACCGTCTGGGCCCCCAGGCGTACTGGGAGTGTGCCCAGCGCGGAGTCCGCGTCCAGGGCCAGGACCGGGTCGTGCCGGTAGTGGCTGAGGGTGCGGGTGAGGAGTGCCGAGGTGGTGGTCTTGCCTGCGCCGCCACGGATCGACGTCACCGCGATCACGCGGCCCGTGGTCACCGGCTGCTGCAACAACCCGGCGAGCCGGGTTTCCTCGCCCACGTCGCGCGCGGCGGACGAGGCCAGCTTGCGCAGGCCGCGTCCGGTGCGGCGGACCATCGAGTCGCCGTGCTGCGGGGTGCCCAGGGCGTAGGCGAGACGCGGGTCGAGGGTCGGTACGGACTCGGGTGAGGCGACCGGGGGCCTGGGCGGGCCGGGTGGTGGCGCGGCGGGGGAGGGGACGGTGGGGTGAGGCTGGTCGGGTGCGGGTGCGGGTGCGGGTGCGGGTGCGGGTGCGGGTGCGGGCGGGGTGGACGGTGCCTGGTGAGGCGGGACGGCCGGAGGCGGCGCCGCTTGCGGAAGCGGCTGCGGCATTGGCTGTGCGCCGACCGGAGATGCCTCCGGCCGGGACGGGGCATGCGGCTGCCCCGGGTGGGGACGCTGCTCGTCCGGGCTCCGCACGGGCAACGGCGAGCGACCGTCGTCAGGTGCGGGTTGCTCGGCGGACGCGTTGAGCTCTCGCAGTACGTCGTTCTGCCACCGGCCGGATGTCGTCATCACCGCCCCCTTACGCGAACGTGCCGAGCAGCCGCCCGTACACCCCGAACACCCCGAGAACCAACGGGAACAGAGCGATCACCCCGACCGACTCCAGCACGTCCCCGACCTTGCGAAGCCGCACGCGCACGTGCTCGGCCGGCTCCACGGCGAGCACACCGAGCGGCACCAGCGCCAGCACGACCAACACCCCGAGCGGACCCGCAGCGCCCTGCTGCTCCAGCCACAGCCACGCCAGCCGCGCCACGACGACGCCGGAGGCCAGCAGCAGCGCGACGACCTCGGCCACCAGCGGATACGCCCTGGCCCGCAGCGCGAGAACGAGGGCGACGGTCACCGCGAGCAGCACCGTCCACACCGTCACCGTCCGGATGACCATTACCCCGGCGAGCGCCCCGGATGCCGCCATCACCACCGTCGCCAGGGCCAGCCCCCGGTGCGTAGCGGCCATGGCGGTCCCCACCTGGAGCCGGCTCACCGACGTGCCTGCCGACCGCCGGTCGTCGAGCCCGGACAGCCCCGACGCCATCAACGCAATCCGCGGCAGAACTCCCGAGGCCACCACGGACACCACGGCGAGCAGCGCCGCCGCGCGAGCCGAACCGACGGCCTGCTCGCCGCCGGACTGCAGAGCGAGCGCGACCTCCCAGCATGCTCCGACCCCGGCAAGCGCACCGGCGCCGACCAGAGCACCGCGCCCGAACGGCGTGAACCCACCGAACAGCAACAACGCCACAACCACCACCGCGACCACGGCGCCCCACCGCACCGCTGCGGACCACCCGTTGGCGTCGGCGAACGACCACGCACCCACGAACCCGACAGCGGCACTCGCGCCGATCAGCGCCGTGGCGAGTCCCTTGCGCCCGGACCGACCGAGCAGCACACCGGCCACTGCGGCGACGACCGCGGCGATTGCCAAGGCACTGCCGACGGTTCGCGCCTCGTACCCGTCGCGGGCGACGAACGACGCGGCCACGGCCCAGGCAACACAGGCCCCGGCAGAGACGATCCTCCGCGCTCGCGCGCCCCACCGCCAGGCCCGCACATCCAGATCATCGGCCGCTTCGTCGCTCACGTCATGCACGACGGGGGCGGACGGCGCATGCTCGATGCGCACCAGTCGCAGCACGGCGCCATCGGGCACGCCCGAGGACTCCAGCGTGGCGTCCTGTTCCAGAGCGCTGCCGTCGGCCGTCACCAGGTGCCGGGCCTGCGGCCGTTCACCGATCCGGTTGTCCAGCAGCCGCATCACCTCAGGAAGAAGCAGCCCGATCGGCTCCTGCGACGGCAGCACCAGATCAATACGGCGCCGCTCACCGACCAACGTGATGCGGCTCAACGCCGTACGACTCACAGCCCCCTGGGAAATCACGCGTTCGAACCTATCATCGGGCGGAATCCCCACTCTGGGGCGATCCGGAACCGGAAACAGAAGGCGCCGACGGCGTCGACGCGGGTGCGGACGTCCCGTATCCGGTCTTCCCGATCACCCGATGCGAAATGAACGACCAGCCCACGCACCCGGCGCACAACACAGCGGCGATCACGACACCCGCGAACGCCTTACCCAACCGCTCATCCACGGTACGTCGTTGCCGCTGCGCACCGAACAACACAGCATCGCGGAGCCGTCGGCGACGGACCGCCACCGACTCGAGGAGCTGACTGTCGTAATCCTGGGCTGACATGACTCAATTCCGGTGGGATTCTCAGGTCTCGAACTCGCCGGCCCACGCACCCTGCAGGAGTGCTCTGGGAAGGTAATCAGATTCTATGTCGACGGGGAAACCCGCATCGTAGGCGAAGCACGCCATGGCGAGCGGCCCGGCTGCGACAGCTCCTGAACTGAGGCGGGAGCGATCTACGTCCGCCGACCAGTACTCCCGGTGCCACTGGATGGCCTGAGCAAGCGTGCTGCTGAATCGAACGTGGTCCTGGCGGAGGAGTTGATGCAGCAGCTCCATCGGGGGCCACACAATCTTCGACAACAGATCAGAGGGAGCGAGGCGTGCCATAGGTGGTGTCGTGCCCCGGACTGCGGCCACGAGCTTGTCACTCAAGCCTGGCCGACCGAGCCAGTAAGCTTGGAGCGCTTCAATCCAGTCATAGATGTATTCGTCGTATTCGGCGCCGGATGCGCGGAGCAGGGAGACCGGAACCTGGCACAGCTTGGTGAGACGGTCCTTCTCGCGGCAGATCACGCAGAGCCAGAACGCGGTGGTCCAGTTGACTGCGTTGACATGTGGCTGGGCACCTGTGGCAGGTATGGTCCGCAGCTCACGTGCGATGCGCGTCTGCACCGTTCCACTACTGAGCATGGCGGCATCGAAGAGCGCGGCGCCCGCCTGCATGGCGGTGACCCAGGCATCCCAAGTCTCGAACCGATCTGCCAGCGGATCCTTGATGCAGCAGGTCTGTGCGCGGGTCAAGGCCGAGTGCAATGCGTCGCTGACTGCCTGGGGCGCCTCGTCAAGGTCTTCAAGCGCCCATGCCACGTTGCGGTTGAGTACCTTCAGGTCTGCCGCCAGATTCTCTCGGGGAATGTTGTGGCGGGAATCAACGAGGGGAACGCCATCTCCTTCCACTTCTTGGCCCCTCTGTCAGTGGAACCAGTTCGTCAAGTCAGGGCCCAGGCCGTTCTCGTCCGCGTCCGGATCTGCGAGGCCGTCTACGGTAGCTGCTCCGAAGTAGGTCGGCTCTCCGGGCTCTGGAGGCATGCCCAGCAGGTTCGAGAGATCGTTCAGTGCGGCGGTGAATCTGGGGGCATTGTTCTCACGAACAGCGGGGTGGGGCCTCCCCGTGAAGTCGTAGTGGCCCCAAATGTCGTGATGCACGGACAGCTCGGCGGAGAGGCCGGTGGGAGCGGTGCACAGGGACAGGTCGACCAATCGGTACTCACTCCGGGCTTCGCCCCCTTCGTTGATCCACGTGCCCGTGCCGAGCACATCGAGGAACGAGATATGGGCGGATGGGTGGGAGGCAGGACGGCTGCCGCGTACCCGTTCCGGAAGGTCCTGGCTGCCAAGCGATGTCTTGGCGAGGTCAAGTGTGGTGGTGATTCCGGTGGTCCCCATGCCTGTGACGTTCCAGACGTATTCCAACTGGAGTGGGGTGAGGAGTTCGTGTCGGGTCAGCACCTCAGTCATCCGCGCACCGAGAGACAGTGCAGACTCCAGGCCCGGCGTATCGAATTCGTCGAGATCCCAATACCAGGAACCGCGTTCCCTCGGCGAACGCATCAAGGTCGACATATTCATTCCTTACGGGAAATGCTGGGCGGTTCTGCGGCACGGCAAGGGGTCGTCGGTGAAGCGGAGAACGAATGTCGCGCCAGCTTCCTCGCGCGGACACCGCGTCGTGGAGCCTGCGGCGGCGCACGGACACCGACTCAAGGAGTTTTCCTTTGGGTGGCCGGCGCAGTTATGAGTGCGCCGCCTTGTGGATGACCTGGATGTCTGCACCTTGGTGCCGAAGCCAGTTCTGCAGGTCGCTCCCTGCAAGCTTGTGTGACTGGTCCATGTCCACAAATTCGGCCGGGCCGAAGACGGTCCCGGTGGCACCGTGAAGGACCGTCTTTCTGTCGAGCGTTACTTTGAAGGAGTTTTCGTCGAAGACGGCGCCGCTGAGGTCTGCCCCACGGAGGCTGACCTCAAGTAGAGACGAACCCATGAAGCGAGTACCGCGGCAGCTCGCACCTGTTGCATCAACGCCGTATAGGGATGCCTTGATCAGGTTTGCCCGGTCGAGGATGGCGCCGCGTAGCGTCGCCTCGTCGAGATTGACTCGGACGAGAGAGCTTTCCGTGAGGTTGGCTCGGTCAAGGTCGGCACCCTCTGCATCGGAACGATAGAACTCGCATCCCACCAGGCGGGCGTCGGTAAGATGACCCTCCGTAAACCAGGATTCGGAGAAATCTCCGTGAGAAAGATCCGATCCCCTTAGGTTGAGGCCCACTGCATCAAGACCGCCCACCCCGCTCTGAAGCCATTCGCGCAATCGCTGTGCTGCGACCGGGTCTTCGGGGAACCTCGCTGGCGCCCAGTCGCTACGGGTACCAGATGACATTGTCTTCCCAGCCGTTCGTCTCGATGATGGTCTTGATGTTGTCGATTGCAGCCTGGTTCGCGTTCCGCACGTCCAGGATAACGGTGCGGTTCTTCTCCACGATCTGCTCGGAGAGCTTCAGAACCCACTTGCCGTTCTTGGCCGGGTTGTACGCGCCACGGAAGGGCCCTGCCAGTAGCGCCGGGTCTTGAACATTGTTGAAGGGTGGCCAGTAAGAGTGAACACCTTTGATGTCGTAGTGCTGTCCGGTGCTGGGTGAGTAGAACTCTCCGCGGTCGGCTTCAGTCGGACGTCTGATGTCCGAGGGCAAGCGCCCTTGATCGCGAAGGTCCAGGCCGACACGCGCCTCGTCCTTCGACGGATCGGAAATGCCGCCGTTCTTGTCGGGATCGCGCTGCAGATGATCGAAGTCGTCGGGGCTCCGCTTCTCTACGTCCTCCAAGTGCCCCCAGTGTGCGGCCTTTTCCTCAGGAGTCAATGCAGGGAGCGGTTCATTGATCCTCTCAGGAGCTGTGCTACCAGCTGAGGCGCTCTCATGGGCTGTGTCGTGCCCTCTCCCCGTTCCACCATGCTGCTCAACGGCATCGCTGCCCGGTGTTGCACTGCCGGGGCTATCTGCTGCGTGGCTGGGACCATGCCCCGCGTCGCCGTGGCGGCCGCCCCCCGGTGCGGGCTCCTCGGCGCCGCCCGCGACACGCGCCCCGGAGCTCCCGGCCTGGTCCCCGGCTGCCGATGCCGAATGCTGCAGGCTGCTGTGCCCGACGGTCGCTCCATTGCCGGAGCCGTTCGTGAGGCTGTCTCCGGCATGAGCGGTGACGAGCCGAGGGGAGTGCGTGCCGGGTACGGACGTGTGTGGCGTTGAGTCCAGGGCGGCGCGATCAGCGGCCGACATCTCGACCTTGGCTGCACTCCTGTGCAGGCCGCCGTCGGCATCAAGCAGATGCCCTTGGTCGGTCAGGTAGACGACCTTCCCGGTGGCGTTGTCCACGTACGGGATCGCCGTCTCGGGAATGCTGGGCGAACGGACTGCGTCGGCCTCCCGGAGGAGGTCGACCGAGGCGCCGGTGCGGAGGTTCTTCAGGGCCGTGAAGGTGTCGCCGACCTTGACGAAGGCGAACTTGCCCGCCTTGCCGACGTACGTCATCGGGTCGACGATCCGAGCCGCCTTGCCGGTGATGGACAGTGCGCGGGCGACCGCTCCCGCCTTGCCCGCGCCCGAGGCCGCGCTGCCGGCGCCGCCGGTGAAGATGGCGGTGACGGCGTTGAAGGTGACCGCTCCGGCCGCGCGGGACGGGTTGGTCTTCCAGGTGTCCCAGGCGACCAGCGCCTTGCCGGTCTCCTTCATGGTGGTGCGCGATTCGCGCAGCCAGGTGGGGAGTTTGTCGTCGGGGGCCGTCCAGTAGGCGGCGGCGACCCCGGCGCCGCCGAACATGGCGGTGGAGGTGATGGCCAGACCGGTACCGAGTTGGGCGAGGTGCTTCCAGGCCTGACCGGCGGCCGCCCAGCCGTCGGTGCCGACGAGCGTGCCCAGGCCCGTGATGGTGCCCCACACGCCGTCGACGATGAAGCCGTCCCACACGTAGCTCTTGATCTGGTGCCCGAGCCAGGCCAGGCCCTCGTACTCGCGCTCGGCCGACGAGCCCCACGGGGTCTCTTCGGCGTGGTCGAGGTCGTCGGCCTTGAAGCCGTACATGTTCTTGGCGTGGGAGCCGTCGTCGGTGGTCAGTGCCGTGCCGCCGATGAGCGCCATGATCTTGTTGTAGGCGGCGCGCTCGGCGGACTGGAACGCGGCGACCGTGTGGTTGACGTCGTGCCACAGGTCGTTGTTGTGGTCGACCTTGTCCTGGTCCTTGCGCCAGTCGTCGTCTCCGGACACCGAGTTCACGAACGCGGTCGCGTCCGCCTTCAACATGTCCAGCTTCTTGACCAGCGGCTGGACCTCGGTGCTGTAGGCGGACAGCGCGGAGGAGACCTTCTCCAGGTCGTCGGCGAACGCGTCGGTCTTCGTCTTCACCGGCAGCGTGGTGGCGAACAGCTGGTCCGCCTCCGGTGCCTGGTAGAACGCGGACAGGCCCTGGAACTCGGTGTGTACGTCCGCGCCTGCCGAACGGAACTCGCCCGCATGCGTGTTCAAGTTCGTGACATCGGAATCCAGAGTGGCCAGATCGCCGATGAAGTGCGGGATCCCGGACGGGTCGATCAGCTGGTCGCTCACCGCTACTGCCCCTCCGTACGACGCCCGGTCTCACCCGGACCCGGCCCCTGGGCCCGACCCGCTCCCGGCATGTCGATCTTCGGCTCCTGGGCCGCGGCGTGCTGGGCGTTCGCCGCCTGCTCACGCGCCCCCTGCACGTAGGCGCCTGTCGCCTCGGCCGCACCGTTCAGCGACTTCTCGGTGCGCTTGGCGATGTAGAGCAGATCCCGGTTCCAGTGCTGCGCGAATTGCGCAAGGGCCGCACCCACCACACCCGCCGTACTCGTGTAGGGGCCGTACTGGCTGGTGAGCGTGCCCGCGGCGGATGACGCGGACTCCAGATCCTTCTGCATCGCGCCGCCGGCCTTGGACATGTCCTGCGCCGCGGCGCCCGACTTGGACAGCACACCGGACACCCCGGCCGGGTCGATGTCCCACCCCGTCACGACCATCCCCCTCGTCCCCGTTGAACGGCGCGCGCCAGGGCCCGCGCCGGTACTCACATCACGTAACTCGGCGTGCGTCAGCCGATGTTGTTCACGGCCGCGCGCGCCCTGGCGAGGGTGGACTGGGCCGTGGCGTCGTTCTTCTCCAGCGTCGTGCGGACCAGCTGGATGATGTCGCGCACCTCGTTCGCGGCCCGGTTCCAGCGGACTTCCTTGCCGTGGTACTCGTCCGAGACCCCGTCGGCCTGGTAGTCGGCCATCGCCGTCTTCACGGCACGGTCGCGGTCGCCGAGGACGGTCTCCAGGCGGCCGATGATGCCGTGCAGGCTGCCCTGCACCTCGGCGGAGGCGCCGGTGTCGTACGAACGTCGGTCCTGCGTCGCCATGATCGTCAATCCCCCGTGTGTCTCAGCCGCTGAAGCGGGCCGCGTCGAAGTTCGCGGCGCCCATGTTCTGCTGCGCGTTGTCGGACTGCTCCTGGTCACCCGTCCCGAACGCGGTGTCCATCCCGGACTGCCCGCCCAGGATCGAGGACAGCGAACCGTTCAGCGCGGCCGTGATGTCGTCCGCGTTCGCCTTGAACGCATCGAACATCGCCTTGCCCTCACCGTTGAACTTCCCCTCCAACGGCTGCGCCGCGGCGATCAACTGCTGAATGAGTGCACCCAGATCGTCACTCGACCCGCTCGTGCTCTTGGCCAGCGTCGACAGAGTCGTCGACCCCATGTCGAACTTCATGTTCCCCGCTCCCCGTCCACCAGCGTCAGTTGCTGCGCCGTCCCCTGGACGACACCCGCAACACCCACAGGCGTCACGGGAGTCACAAATCAATTCGTACATGTTCACCCAAAGGGAGCTGCGGACGCAACGTCTCCACGCCGGAGTGGCCGGATTTACGCGCCGACAGAGGAAGCAGGCCAGCCATGCCCGAGCTGCCGAGCAGCCCGTCGCCCCACCAACCAGGGCCCGGCAGGCGGCCCTTGGCGAACCCTGGAGGGCAGAAGGCAGGGGGCCTGCCCTCCAGAGCTGCTACCGCCGTCCGGCCGCACGCACCCCGGAGCCGGGGTCGCGTGGGAAGCGACCCACCAGCACAGAGGGACCGCGCAGGCGGAAGCGTCAGTGAACCGTCCTCATCGGCTGGAGCCCTCGCAACGGCCGGGGTCGGCTTCGTACAGATGGTCTTGTCCTCGATCCGCGCGGTGACCTCGTCGTTCTTCTCCAGCGACGATGGGGTGAAGTCGGCGCTGCCGCCGTCCTTCTTGGTCAGCGCGTCGCACGCCTTCTCGGAGATCTGGTTGACCACGATCTGCCCCCCCGCATCCCGTCCGCCCCATCTCTCAGAGCTTCTTGGCGAGGTCCGTCTTCGCGAGCCACCAGTGGTCGATCCGGATCAGCGCAGGCCGTCGTTGCCGACCCGCGTGCAGGCGCTGTTCCAGCAGCCGGTGCCGCCCACGGTGTCGTCGCCCGTGAGGTTCGCGGTCGTGATGAAGGTGACCTTGGACTGCCGCAGGGTGTTGGAGAACAGGGCGAACTTGCTGTGCTGGTACGCGGAGCCCTTGTTCCCGATGCGCCCCGAGCCCCCTTCACGCCCACGCCCCGCTCGGCGGCGTCGGTGAGGCTCGCGGCGACGTCCTCGTCGTGGAACAGGAAGGTGCTCAGGTGGATCGAGCCGTGTTCGGATCCGTCGATCAGACGATCAGCTGGTCCTTGACCTCGGTGCCACCAGGCTTGCTGAGCACCGCACTTGTGCCGAGCTCCAGCGGTGGCGCCGCTGTCACGGTGGTGGGCGCGCTGAGCCCGAACGCCGCGAGAATTCCGGCTGCGACGACAAGGAGAATTCTGCGCATGCCGGTCACCTCCGAATCTCTGCGGCCGCATCGGTGGCCGGTGCGGAGTGCGCCGCGGTCGTCGTGCTACCCGGTTCGCGCCGCGGTCGTGCGCACGCCCGTGCGGGCTGTGGTGATCTTCGGACGCATGACTCGTGCCGTCTCCCCAAGATGCTCACACCGCCGAAGCCCCTGCCCTCACAGAACCAACGGAAGACTCAGTGGTTGCCGTCGCAGGTCAGTGATCCGGCGGCTGAGGGCGGAAGTTCGGCGTTGTGCCACCGTCGCTCCCCGCTCGGGGACGGGTGATCGTTAGGCGATCACCAGGGAAGTGGGCTCGTTGCTCAAGCCCAAGGGGGTGGTGGCCGAGACCGTGTTGGTCGTCGTGTCCACGCGGATGATCGTGCTGGACGTGTTGTTGGCGACCCAGATGTCGGTGCCGTCGCCGATGATGCCGGTGGGTATGTGGCCGACCGTCAGGGTGCCGGTCACGGCCAGGCGGGAGGTGTCGATGATCGACAGGGAGTCGTCGTTGGCGTTGGTGACGTACGCGTGCGAGCCGTCGCCGGTGAAAGCCACGTTCCACGGGGCGCGGCCGGTGGTGATGCGCTTGGTGACCTTGCCGGTTGCGGTGTCCACCACGGCTACACGGTCGTCCATCGGCAGAGTGACGTAGCAGGACTTGCCGTCGGGGCTCAGCGTGGCGCCTCGGGCGCGGGACAGCCCGCTCAGGACGGTCAGCCGACGGCCTTCCGCCGCGTCCAGCACGTACAGACCGTTGCTGCAGGGAACGTACAGCCGGGCGCCGTCGGGAGACACCGCGACCGTGTACGGGGCCTCACCGGCCTGGTACGTGGCGGTCACCGTGTCGGTCGCGACGTCGATCACCGAGATGTCCCGCGAGCCGCCGGAGCCGGTGTCCGGGCCGGTGTCGGCCACGTATACGCGGGTGTTGTCCGGCGAGGCGGTGGCGCCGTGCGGGTACACGCCCACGGTGATCTTCTTCGTGATCTTGTTGGTGGCCCGGTCGACCACCGCGACCGTGTTCGTGCCGGAGTTCGCCACGTACACCTTGCCCGCGGCGGCCGTGATGCCGTACGGGTTGGTGAACCCCTTGACCGCGGCGATCAGGGTGCCGGACGACCGGTCGAGGATCGCGAGTCCGCCGCCGAGCGACGCGACATACACGGCGGGCGTGGTCGTGTCCGCCGCGGCGTCCAGGTGGCTCTGGCTGGACACCGCCTCCATGATGCCGGGGAAGTTGGTGCCCTTGCCGTGGTCGGGATAGTCGTCGCGGGCGCTGGTGCGCACCTCGTCCAGGCGGCTGGGCGAGTCACGCAGGGCGCCGCCCCGGCGCCGGCCCGGGTTCTTCTGAGAGGGCATGGGGGACGGCGACTGCTGCTGGTGCGGCGGCGTCTGGTCCGTGCCGGGAAGCGTCGGCGCGGGCAGGTTCCCGGCCTCGTACTCCGCCAGCCAGAACGATGGCAGCGTGGGCGGCATGGGCGGGAACCGCTTGTTCACCCTCATGCCGAGCGCGGACGTCAGGTCGCCGAACGTCTCGCGCCGCCAGTCCGTGATGTTGGCCGCGCGCACGCCGGTGACCTGCTCCAGGAACTGCAGGACGGACGTGTGGTCGAACGCCTCGCTCGCCACGTGCCCGCCGCGCGTCCACGGTGACACGATCGTGCAAGGCACCCGGAACCCGCCGCCGATGGGCAGCCCGCCCACGAACTCGCCCGGGGTGCCGGCCGGCGGCGTGGGCGGCGGCACATGGTCGAACAGCCCGTCGTTCTCGTCGTAGTTGATGATGAAGACGGTCTTGGAGAACAGGTTCGGGTCGGATGCGACCGCCTCGAGCTTGCCCGCCACGAAGTCGGCCGCGGCGGCCGGGAGATACGCCGGGTGGGAGGACTGTTCCGACGTCGGGATGATCCACGAGACGGCGGGCAGCCGGCCGCGCTTGACGTCGTGCTCGAACTGATCCGCCGGGCCGATCCGCATGCCGCGCGTGTGCAGCGGCGAGCCGGGTCTGGCGTCCTGGAACGTCTGGAAGAACTCCAGCGGGTTGCAGCCGTAGTCGTCCTCGTCCTGGTAGACGCGCCAGCTCACCCCCGCCTCCTCCAGCTGCTCGGGGTAGGACTTCCAGCGGTAGGGCTGCGGGACGGTGTTGTTGATGATCGGGCCGCCCGCCGTGCCGTCCGGGTCGATGGTGCCGGACATGAGGTAGAGGCGGTTCGGCCAGGTGGGGCCCATGAGGGAACAGAAGTAGCCGTCGCACAAGGTGAACGCGTGGGCCAGCGCGTAGTCGAAGGGGATGTCCTGCCATTCGTAGTAGCCCATGGTGTACGGCCCGACCGCGTCTCCATCGGCTCGCCGGTGTGCGGGCAGCCAGTTGTCCATCTTGCCGTTGTTCCAGGCCTCGTGCTGTACGGACCAGGCGTGGCTGGTGGAGGGGATGGCCTGGGCGCTGGTGCGGTGGGTGTCCAGGTGCCAGGGCAGCAGGTAGCCGTCCGGGTTCTTCGGATCCGGCTGGTAGAACACGGACTTGCCGCCCGGGAGCTTCAGCGCGTCCGGGTCGTCGAATCCGCGGGCCCCGGCCAGCGAGCCGAAGTAGTGGTCGAACGAGCGGTTCTCCAGTGTCAGGATGACCACGTGCTCGATGTCTCGCAGGGATCCGGGTTTGGCGGTCGCGGCTGCCGCCACTTGCAGATTGGGCGGCAGGTACGAGGCGATGAGCGCACCGGCGGCGGTGCCGGCCATGGATCCGAGCAGTCGACGACGTGTGATCTCGGGCATGTATGAGACACCTTTCTGGCACGACGGTGCGGACGCGTTTCCCCGAGCGGACAGCAGGTCTCTTGATTACTCGGCCGCATGCGGGTGCCTGACCGGACCGGCTCCGGCACGCGGCTGCGGTGACGTGGGAGCGAGAGGTGACTTGGATGACCATTACACGGATGTGCCGCGAGGGGCAGTTGTGTGAGGGGACTTTGCGGGCTCTTTGCGGACGGGCTGAGGGGCTGTCACCTCGTGGTGCATGCGGACCGCTGGAGTCGCCGTAACGTGCCGCTCCGGTAGCGGACTTGACGGGGCGGTCCTGTGAACGCGGGCAGGAAGAAGGCCCGTTTAAGGTGCTTCGTGCTTCGTGCTTCGTGCTTCGGCGGGACGGGCTCTCGGCTCGGATCGAGGACCGGGAGCTTAGACGTCGTTTCTGTTGGTGGGGAGGTGCCGGGCATCATGGTCGTCGGTGGGGGGCGATGGTGAGAGGACTGGTGCGGCAAGTGTTTGGAGGCGTACAAACGGCTTTGACCGAGCTGTGGCAGCAGCACTGGCCCAACTGTCCCCCGGTCGGGTACAAGCTCCGCGACCCGTACCGGGATCTCTGGGTGCGCTTCCACAGCCTGCCGGAGTCGAAGCGATACGCAGAGGACGAGAGCGAATACGCCGTCGTCCTGGAGCGGTACAACACTGTCCTCGATTAGTTGTTCGCAGGTGGGGATGTCTACGTGATCACCCCGGTTTGGGCGACCGAAGCCGAGGTTCCACCATCCCAGCCAGACGATGTCTACTGGCAGACCCTGCTGGTGAAGGACGATCCAGACCCGCAGTTCCGTACCTACTGCCACCTCTTCGCCGCCCGCCGGCCCTGGCGATACGGCTGCCTCGACGAGCTGCTCCGTGACATCGCGGACGACGAGGTTGCGGGAGTCCTGATCGCCGACACCCAGCTGCGACGCGTCTACCACCCCTACGACGGCGGAGCCGATGTCTTCCTCGCTACGCCCGGGGAACGGGATCGGATGCGCGATAGGCATGCCGACTGGCTTTCCAGCCACCCGTTGGGGCTCTGACGTAACGGGCTCACCAGCCCGCCCACGTCGCCGGGGTCAGGTAGCCAGCCGACGGAGGCACATGCGGAGGGCCGCTATGCCGACGAAGGCGAGGAAGTGTTCGGCCTTGCGCTCGTAGCGTCGGTGTAGGCGTCGGCAGCCGGCCAGCCAGGACATGGTTCTCTCGACCACCCAGCGGTGGCGGCCGAGCCGTTGTGAGGACTCGACGCCTTTGCGGGCGATGCGGTGGCGGATACCACGGCTGCGAAGCCACCGACGCAGGTGGTCGTAGTCGTAGCCCTTGTCGGCGTGCAGCTTCGCCGGGCTCCGGCGGCGCGGGCCGCGACGGGAGCGGATGGGTGGGATGCTGCGCACGAGCGGTTCCAGGCCCAGGCTGTCATGCATGTTCGCACCGGATATACCCAAGGACAGCGGGATTCCCTGGCGGTCGGTGATCAGGTGGATCTTCAATCCCAGCTTGCCTCGGTCGGTCGGATTCGGTCCCGTCAAGGGCCACCTTTTGCAGCCCGGACGCTGACCGAGTCGATGGCGCACCGCGACCAGTCAAGATCGCCCCGGGCGCCGAGTTCGTCGAGCACGACCCGATACAAACGAGCCCAGACCCGTTCCCGGCTCCACTCCCGCCGGTCACCTGCAACCGGCTCGACGGCTTCCAGCTCTCCGAGAACAGCGACGTCTGGATCGCCTACGAGCGGGCCATCTTCCAGACCGAACTGCACCGGATCACCAACGTCATCACCGGAATCGTCGCCCCGCACGCCAAGAAGGCACCCAAGGACGAGTGGGTACGCCTGGTGCTCGAACAACTCGGCGGCGTCAAAGCCACCCTCGAAGTCCTCACCCGCATGGAACGATGACCATGACCCACACGAACGATCCTGCACCGGCCACCGGGGTGCGCAAACGCACCTATCCCAGCGACACCACGGACGCCGAATGGGCCGTCCTCGAACCCCTGTTGCCCACTCCGGCCTGCCGGCTGCCCGCTGGCGGACGACCGGAGAAGCATCCGCGCCGCAATGCCGTCGATGCGATTCGCTACGTCAACGACAACGGCGTGAAGTGGAGAGCCGTCCCCGTTGACTTCGGCGTCCCCTGGCGGACTGTCTACGGGTTCTTTCAGCGATGGCGGGCCAGCGGCGTGCTGGCACAGATTCATGCCGAGCTGCACGAGCAGGTCCGCGTCCATGACGGCCTCAACCCCCGCACCGTCGCGGTGATCCTCGATTCGCAGTCGGTCAAGGGGGCCGAGACAGTCGGCCAGGACACCCGCGGTTTCGACGGCCATAAAATGATCAACGGGCGCAAACGGCATCTGGCCGTGGACATGCGGGGCATGCCCCTGACCGTGATGGTCACCAAAGCCTCCCCGCACGACAGCGTCCCTGCTCGCGACCTGCTCTTCCGCCTCCGCCTCACGCACCCCGAGATCACCGTCGTCTGGGCGGATGCCGCTTACGGCGGACCCCTCGCCGACTGGGCCCGCTCCTTTCTCGGCCTCACCCTGAAGACGGTGCCCCGCCGCAAGGACCAGGACGGCTTCGCGGTGCTCGCAAAACGGTGGCGCGTGGAGCGGGCCATTTCGTGGGTCATGCAAGCCCGCAGAAACGTGCGGGACTACGAACGGCTCATCTCTCACAGCGAAGCCCACATCACTTGGACCACGATCACTCTCATGACGCGCCGTCTCACCCGCCCTCCACGCCCGCCCCGGACGTCACCACACCTCCCCGAGCCTGTGAAAGGAGCTTGCAAACCCATGCCGATCCGCATCCGGATGCAGCCACAGATGATTCGCCTGGCTCCTGGCGCCTTGCAATGACCGCGGGACCTGACACGGCGTCTGCTTGCAGACATGCATGCCGCAGTGACGCTTGGGACTGTCACAGGGGGAACCGCTCCGGGCGGAAGTCCGCAAGCATCTCCTCTCTCGTCCCGCTGAGGATCTCCGAAGCAAGCAGCTGGCCAATCACGGGCCCGAGCGTGATGCCACTGTGGGAAACGGCCTCGTAGTAGCCCGGCACGGACGGCACCGCTCCCACCGAGGGGAAACCGTCGGCGGGGATGGGGCGATGGGCAATCCGTGTCTGTGCGATGCGGGAGTTGCCGAATTCGGGAACGACATGCCGCGCCGACTCGTGGAGCAGCCGTGCGAGTTGCGCCGGATCTTCGCCGGTGTCGATCAGTGCGTCGATCTCGCGGCTGTGGAGGACCACCGAAGCGTCTCCGTCAGGACGGATCTCGATGTGAGGTGCGTGCATGGCCCGGTGAACCGGGACCTGAGTACAGCCGATCCGGGTGATGACGCCCGGTTCTCGGCGCATCGGCAGGTGCCGCGCGACGAACTCGGCGACGCGGGAGGCTCTGGGGCCTGCCGCGTTCACGACCATGTCGACGTCGAGACGGCTCCGATCGGAAAGAGCAACTGTCCGGATCCCCCCGTCGGCACCGGTGCCGATGCCACAGACCGTGGTGCCGGTCCGGAGCTCGGCGCCGGATGCAACGGCCTGGCCGACCAGGCGGCCGACGAGATGACGTCCGTGCACCCAGGCTTCGTCGGGGTAGTACACGACTGGAACCTCGGCGGGAATCGTGAGAGCAGGTTCGAGGCCGCGGCGCACCTGAGCTCCCGTATACACCTCGGCCCGATAGCCCCAGCTGCCCAGTAGTCCGGCTGTTTTCAGAAGCTTCGCTTCCGCTGCGGGCTCGTCGGCCCAGCGCAGGTGACCGCTGGGATACCACCACGAATCCGGCCCGATGGTCCTGGCCAGCTCGCGGTATGCCGCCATGCCTGCGACGTTCAGGTCGAAGTAGGACTTGCGTGCGGTCTTGTTGCTGGCATTGGCCCACGAGAAAGACCAGTTGGTGACACCTTCGCCCGGTTGGCCTGCATCGATGAAGACCACCTTGGCACCTTGCCTGGACAGGTTCCAGCCCACGCTGGCTCCGAGGATGCCCACACCGATGACAGCAACACGTGCAGGTCGATTCACGGACCCGATCCTCACGAACGCCCCCTTCCCAGATCAGAGTGAACTCCCCTATCCAGCATGTATGAGCGCACCACAGCCCACCAGTCACGAGACGTCACGGTTCACCGGTTCTGACCCAGGCACTGAGTTCTCGTGCTGGGCCCTGTATGCCGTGCTGACCGATGATGCCTCGTGGTCGGCGTGTCAGCCCGGCTGCTTGCCGGAGGCGAACAAAGCGGCCTCCACCTGGTCCGGTGCGACGCCCGCTCGTTGTGCCTGGTCGTGGACGAAGGATGGTGGGACGGGCGACGGTGAGGGGCGGTGTCGGTGGGTGCGCACGGCCTCGCCGAGGGCGCTGGAGGGTGAGGCGAGGATGTGCCATACCGTCTGCTGGCCGCGTCCGGCCGCGAGTTGGGCTTGGGTGAAGCGCAGCAGGTGTTCGTAGGCGAGGTCGTCGAGGCGGATCGAGCCGAGGGCGGGGATGAGGTCGTTGCGGCTGTAGTCGCGGTAGCGGATCCAGGCGGTGGGCTTGAGTCGCAGCTTCTTCGCGGCGAGCCATTCGGCCAGGTAGTCCTCGAGGGTCTGGTTGGGGTCGGCGCTGATGCCGATGCTGCGGCCGGCGAGATAGCGGTGCACCACCGTGCACACCTCGTCCTGGGTGGGTAGGGGACCCGGAGCGGTGCACGGTGAGATTGTGGCCGCCGGGGGGGGGGCGGTATGGGTGCTGGAGAGATCAGGTCCCAGGGGCTGAGTCTGCGGGAACTGTTTCGTGAAGTGACCTACGAGATCGGCTACTGCCAGCGCGCTGTCGGCAACCCGCGCTGGTCGGTTCCGGCGGTCGGCGCCCGGGAGGTGGCGAGAACGACGACGCGCAGATGCTTTACGGCGGCATCGTCTCGGCCATCGCGGCCGTCCCGCGGCTCTTTGTCCGCGGTATCCGTTGACCTGGCGGGGTCGTTCCGTGACACACGTCGCCGCCTCCGAACGTGACCACTGTGCCGCCGGCGCCCGCGCTAGCCGACCGCGAGCGCGAGGTGGCCGTCGCGGTCGGCCAGGGCAAGTCCCACGCGGACACCGCAGCCGAGCTGTACATGAGCGTGGCTACAGTGAAGGCCCACGTGTGCCGTCCCTGACCAAGTTGGGCCTTCGACCGTGTCCAGACAGTGTTGCTCACGTATGACGCGGGCGTGCTGGACGGGGGACGCCGGGGACTCGTAGACCAAAGTCGGTACGCTCTCGACCTTCGGCCGATGTGGTGTGGACAGGGCACGCCGTTGTCTGAAGCCATGACGACGGACATGGATTCAGACACGATGCCGGACCGCTCCGGACCGACGGACCTGGCAGGTCGGGCCCTCGCGCCCGACCTGGCGCGCGGCTTCATGCTGCTGTTCATCGCCTTCGCCAACTCCCATTACTTCCTTCAGGGTTCGAAGGTCATCGGAGGCTTCCCACAGGGGGGATCCGTGCTCGACTCGACGACCGCCTGGACGATCTCGACGTTCGTAGACGGCCGGGCGTTCCCGATGTTCGGCCTGCTCTTCGGTTACGGGCTGGCTCAGGTCGTGCGACGGCAGGTGGCATCCTGGCCGCGGCCACGCGACGTCCGACGCCTGCTGTGGCGCCGCAGCCTGGCCCTCGTGGTCGTCGGTTCCCTGCACGCGCTCCTGCTGTACGTCGGCGACATCCTGGCCGCTTACGGTGTGCTGCTGTTCGCCGCGGCGTGGATGGTGCGCTGGAAGGACCGCTGGCTGGTGCTCACCGCCGTGCTGTTCTTCGTACTCCTTGCGCTGCCGAACGACGATTCGTCGGCCGTGAGCAGTGATCCGCCGCACGTGTCGATGTTGCCCCCGGACGTAGGCACGATGATCACGAGCCGCCTCGCTGTGGCCCCCTTCGTGGCACTCCTTGGGCCGATCGGGTTCCTGTGTCCGCTCGCGGTCGGTCTGTGGGCGGGCCGCCGCCGGATCCTGGAGCGGCCCGAGCAGTACCGGACGCTCCTGCGGATCACTGCCGCTGCCGGAATCGGGACAGCGGCGCTCGGCGCCCAGCCTGCCGCGCTGATCGCCTCCGGTTTCGTCGCCATCCCCGGCCCGCAGACCCTGGACTGGATCGGCCCGCTGCACGATGCGACGGGTGTACTCGGCGGGTTCGGTTACGCGGCGCTGGTGGCTCTGGTCGTGGCGCGGATCGGCGCCCAACGGGGACGGGTGGTGAGTGCCGTCGCCGCCACCGGTCAGCGCTCAATGACCTGCTACCTCGCCCAATCGGTGGTCTGGGCCGTGGTGTTCACGCCTTTCCTCCTTGACCTCTCCGGCACCCTGACCGTCACCACCACAGCGCTGCTTGCTACCGCCACCTGGTGCGCGACCGTGCTGCTCGCCTCCCGGATGCAGCGGCTGGGGCGGCGCGGCCCCTTCGAGGTACTCGTGCGGCGTGTCACCTACGGCAGGCCGGATCGGATCAAGTCCCCGCCTGTCACGGCGAATTGAACACACACGACACCTGTCGCCCAAGATCCTGACGACCATAGGAACCACCCTCATGGCGGCGGCTGACGTGCGGCGGGGCGGCGACAGTAGGTCGGTGTGGGCCGTCTGGGCTGCTCGTATCCCCGATTCGAGCGCGCCGTCGATGAGCCCGGACCAGCCGTCCGCGTAATCGGAGCCCGCCAACACCACGTGTCCGAAGTCCGAGCGGTCGTTGGGCCTTCGGGAGCAGCGGCAGCTGGCAGGGGCACAGCATGGCCCAGGTCTGGCCGGAGAGCGGGTCGGCCGCTCAGTGGTTCCCGGTGGTCGAGTCCACGATGGTGCCGGGCCGGCAGTGATGCCCTCAGTGCCGCGTGCCTGCTCCAGTCCAGCAGGGTCCGCCCGCCTGCCAGTTGACCATCCGCCTGCACGCCAGCACTGCTCAGACCGGGCATCACCGACGGAGCGTCGTCCATGCCGAGCAGCACACCGCCACTCACACGATGGCGGCCTTCCGCCTCAGTCACGCGACCGGCCCGAGGAGGTCGACGGTTCCGCCAAGGTTCACGATCCCAACAGGCTCAGTGCCCGCACCGCGACACGGGAGACCAGTTGCTGAGGTGCAGGTCAAGAAGGGGCTTCCCCACCAGCGTTAGGGTGTTCCGTTCCGTTCTGCGAAGGGGTGGCGGACGGCGACGTTCTCCCGCCGCCGTGGGGCGCTCGACGGCATGCAGACCCGCGTCCTGGAGTGTGCAGAACGACGGATCCGCGAGCGGGACGACAAGCGGTCACGCCTGGGTGCGATTCCTGCGCAGGGATCGTTCTGCCTGCTCAGCGCATCGGGTCGCGCGCCGATTATTCCGTGGTCTCGCAGGGCGCACGTCCGTAGAGTCGGCCGGACCAACAACGAGCGGGGGTGGAGCCAATGAAACTGGCCGAGGCACTGGCGGAGCGGGCGGATGCGACACGTCGCGTCGAGCAGTTGCGCGCACGCATCGTCGACAATGCGCGCTATCAGGAAGGCGAGACGCCCGCGGAGGACGCGCCGCGGCTGCTGACCGAGGTCGGCGAAGTACTGGACCGCCTCGAACTGCTGATCCGGCGGATCAACCGCACCAATGCCACCGTGCGGATCGGCGAGGACGGCACGCTCACCGACGCGCTCGCCCGCCGGGACGTGCTGCGCCTGCGCCACTCGGTGATCACCAAGGCGGCGGACTCGGCCGTGGGATCGGGCAACCGGGGTTACGGCCGGCAGCTGCGCTCCGAGCTGGTGATGCTCTCCGCGCTCTCGGTCGCCGAACTGCGCGCGCAGTCCGATGACCTCGCGCGCGAGATCCGTGAGATCGACGTGCGTATCCAGCGCGCGAACTGGGAGGTCGATCTGCTGGACTAGACGGTCCACGGAGGTCATGACGATGTGGAGCAGGTAGCCGTGTCGGAGGCGTGCACACACCGAGGGCCGGCGGCTTTCCGGCCCACTCCTGGCGCGTGAAGAGCAACGCGGGGGTTCGACTCCCCACGAAACAGTGCAGCTCAGCACCGCGTACAGGTGACAGTGCACCGCGCACAGCACATCACCACGTGCAGATCCGAGACGGTGAGGGTGGGCTCGGGGCTCCCCACATCACAGCAGACCCGGCGAGCCGCCACGCAGCAAGGGACTTGCCCAGCGTTCTGGAGGCCTCCCGGGTGCTGGGCGTGCGTGAGCGCCTGCTTCGAGCGGCATGGCCGGGGTTCATCCTGTGTTCGTGCCTCACGACAGGCGGCCCGGGTCAGTCCTGCGGCTCGCTCGGCTCAACCCTGCTGTCAGTGGTGGCTCTTACGGCTACTTGCGGCCGGTGGGCGCACCGACTTCAGGACCGAGCAGGAGTTCCGCTTCGCCTGCTGTACGGACGTGCTCCATCTCCATGAGCCCCCACATGCGGGGGGATCCGGCAAGTCGAGTTGCAGGAGCCCGAAAGCAAGGCTCTGGCCGCTGCCTCGCTGGCTGAACCGCCCATCTCCGAGTGGGAAGGGCACGACCCGCAGTCGTTCTCGGCCGATGAGTTCGAGATCGTTGGTCGACCGCTCGCGGTGAGCTTCAGGTCGTCAGCGGCGCGCCTCTTACTGACCACGGCCACCGCCACGTCGGCCTTCAAGCTCGGACGGCGGCGAACTCCCTGCCGGAGACGGCACCTGGATCGCTGATCATCATGCGGGCCTCGCGAGCGGCGAGTGTGACGCCGTTCGGCGATTCGAACCCGGCCTGCCGGTGGGCGCGCTGATGGCGACTGATCGATGCCCGCATGATGACGCCCGTGCTGAGCCCGAGGAGAACGACGACGGCGAGCGACCCCAGCGTCAAGAACCCGGCGTCGATGCCGGCCCAGGTCGACACGATCCCGGTCACGAGCCCTGCGAGGGCCACGTAGGCCAGGTAGAGGAGGACCCTGGACCTTCGCTCGCCGGAGGAGCTGGCACGCTGCAGCTCCTCCTCCATGGCGTCGAGCTGCTCGATCTTCGGCGTCCGCGTCGTCGCAAACTGCTGGAACAGCTGCTCGTGCTCCGCGCTGCCCCGGGACCGCTGCTTGATCACCGTTCCATCTGCGGCGATATGCCACTGGATCGTCCAGGGCTTCTTCTGTTCCACGCTTCACACCGCCTTGTCAGCAAGCGACGACCTTCACCTCGCCACGTCGGCGACGATGCTACTTCTTCCGGGCTGTGGGGCTCGAAAAATCATCGCTGCTCAGCCCGTATATCGGCAACTGAGGTGAGCCTTCGTGCTGCTTCGCCTCGTCCACGTGACCGTCACCAACCTGGAGGGCGAACGCGCCTGCATGCCGGCTCAGTTGACGGAGCATGAGTCGGCTGCCCGTCGGTGCCCCGCTGGGCGGCGAATCTCGCGGTCGTTCGCGGAACACGTTCCGCCGCTCCTCGGCTGTGCCCGGTGCACAGGACGTGTGCCGTTGGCCTGCATAGCGTCGCCCGGAAGCCCGATGCCCGACGCCCGATGCCCGACGCCCCGCCAGGAGGCCGCCATGACCGACGCCGCACACGTCTTCCGCGCGTACAACGACGCCGAGAACGCCCACGATCCCGATGCCGCGGCCACGTTGCTCGCGCCGGACCTCGACGTCCGGGTGAACGGGCGCCCTGCGCTGTCCTCCGCCGAGGACGACCGCGCCGCCAACGACGAACTGCTGCGCCGATACCCCGACTACCGCCGCGAGATCGTCGACGTCGTCGCGAACGGTGAGCGGGCGGTGGCCCGGTGGCGGATGCGCGGCACGCCCGCCGCGCCCCAGGACGCGGCCCTGGACGTGCACGGCTGCTCCGTCGTCACGGTGCAAGGCGGGCGCATCACGCAGGCCTTCCTCTACTACGACGGCGGGGCGCTTGCCGCCGTGCTGGACGCCGCGCGGGGCCGCGACCTCGGCTGACCGGAGCGGTGCCCGGGGCCTCAAGGGTGCACCGGGCACAGCCACTTCGACGCCCTCTGTGCCCGCCGCACAGGGGCGCCGTCCGCCTGCGGCCTAACGTGCCGCCCACATCGTGCTGAGAGGAGCCCACTGATGGGCCGATACCGCGTCTCCATGGATATCGGGGGCACGTTCACCGACGTCGTCGCCTACGACGAAGAAGGCGGTGCCTTCCACGCCGGAAAGGCCTCGACGACGCCGAAGGACCTCACGGAGGGCGTGCTCGCCGCCCTCGGGTCCCTCGTGCGCTCGCCCGGCGACATCTCGTTCATGGTCCACGGGACCACCCAGGGCCTCAACGCGCTGCTCGAGCGCCGCGGGGTCAAGGTGCTGCTGCTGGCCAGCGCCGGGTCCGAGGACGTCTACCACATCGCGCGCGGCCCCCGCACGCGCCTGTACGACCTGCACTTCCGCAAGCCCGAACCGCTGCTGCCGCTGCGGGACATCGTGCCGGTCGGCGGCCGGTTCGCCGCGGACGGCACCGAGTTGGCGCCGCTCGACGAGGCGGCCGTGCGGGCCGCGGCCGAGCGGGTCAGGAACGAGGGGTTCGGCGCGGTCGCCGTCGGCTACCTCTTCAGCTACAAGAACGCGGCCCACGAACTGCGCACCCGGGAGATCCTGCGCGAGGAGCTCGGCGACGACGTCACCATCTCGCTGTCGCACGAGGCGGCCAAGGAGTGGCGCGAGTACGAGCGCACCTCGTCGGCCGTCGTCGAGGCCTACACGGGGCCGGTGGTGCGCCGCTATCTGAGCCGACTCGAACAGAGCCTGGACGAGCAGGGGTTGACCGTTCCGCTGCACGTCATGCAGTCCTCGGGCGGCATCCTGTCCGCCGAGTCGGCGCGGCAGCGGCCGCTGCAGACGCTGCTGTCCGGGCCCGTCGGCGGGACGGCGGGCGGCGCGGCCCTGGCCAAGGCGCTCGGCCGGCCCAACCTCATCTGCGTCGACATGGGCGGCACGTCGTTCGACGTGTCCCTGGTGGTGGACGGTGAGCCGGTGGTGTCTCCCGAGGCCACCCTGGAAGGCCTGCCGATGCTGATGAGTGTGGTCGACATCCACACCATCGGCGCGGGCGGCGGCTCCGTCGCCTGGGTCGAGGCCGGCGGCCTGCGCGTCGGACCGCAGTCGGCGGGCGCCGACCCCGGCCCCGCCTGCTACGGACGCGGCGGCGAGCAGCCGACCGTCACCGACGCCAACCTGGTGCTCGGCCGGGTCGACCCCGACTGGTTCGCCGGTGGGCAGATCGACCTCGACCTGGAGCGCGCCAAGAAGGCGGTCGCCGCGCTCGGCGAGCGACTGGGCCTGGACGTCGTCCAGGCCGCGGAGGGCATCTGCAGCGTCGCCAACGCCAAGATGGCGCAGGCGATCCGCACCATCACGGTCTCGCGCGGCATCGAACCGAGCGAGTTCGCGCTCGTCGCCTTCGGCGGCGCGGGGCCGATGCACGCCGTGTTCCTGGCCGAGGAGTTGGGGATCTCCGACGTCGTCGTGCCGCGCTTCCCCGGCGCGTTCTCCGCGTGGGGCATGCTGCAGACCGAGATCCGCAAGGACTTCTCCGAGCCGTACTTCTTCGTCGACGCCGACCTCGACCGCACCGACATGGCCGCCCAGTACGCGGACCTGCACCGCACCGCCATCGCGGCCCTGTCCGGCGAGGGCGTTCCCGAGGAGCGCCGCCGCGCCGTCCACGCCGTCGACGTGCGCTACGTCGAGCAGGAGTACACGCTGACGGTGCCCGTGGAGAGCGCGGACGAGCCGCTGCGCGAGGACTTCCTCGACGTGATCGCCCGGCGCTTCGCCGCCCAGCACGAGTCCCGCTACGGCCACGCGAACCTCGGCGCGCCCATCGAGTTCGTCACGCTGCGCACCACCGCGTTCGGCGACCTGGGCCGGGCCGAGACCGAACGCATCGCGCCCGCGGCGCAGCCGGAGTTCGCACACCAGGTCAGGGGCGTCGTCTTCGACCGCACCGAACAAGAAACGCTGTTCGTGCGGCGCGACGACCTGCTGCCCGGACACACCTTCGCGGGCCCGGCGATCGTCGTGGAGTCCACCGCCACCACCGTGGTCCCGCCCGGACACCAGGTCACGGCCGACGAGACCGGTTCCCTCGTCGTGCGCAGCAAGGAGCAGTGAGCAGACATGACCAGCCACAACACCAGCGACAGCGCCGGCACCATCGACCCCGTCGTCGTCGAGATCATCCGCAACGCCCTGAAGTCCTCCGCCGACGACATGAACGCGATCCTCATCCGGTCCGCGTACACGCCGATCATCTACGAGTGCGGTGACTGCGTCGTCGCCCTCCTCGACGACCAGCACCAGGTGCTCGGTCAGTCCGCCGGCCTGCCGATCTTCCTGGGGAACCTGGAGACCTGCACCAAGGCCACCGAGGAGCGGTTCGGCCGCGAGGTGTGGCAGCCGGGCGACGTGTGGATCCTCAACGACAGCTACCTCGGCGGCACCCACCTCAACGACGTCACCATCTTCGGCCCCGTCTTCGTCGACGACGAACTCGTCGGCTTCACCGCCTCACGGGCGCACTGGATCGACATGGGGTCCAAGGACCCCGGCGGCTCGATGGACTCCACGTCGATCTTTCAGGAGGGGCTGCGGCTCGGCCCGCAGAAGCTCGTCGAGGGCGGTGTGGAGGTCCGCCAGGTCGTCGACACCATCGCCACCAACGTCCGCTTCCCGTACCCGACGCTCGGCGACATGCACGGCATGATCTCCTGCATCACGATGGGCCAGCAGCGGCTGGAGGAGATCGTCCGTCGCTGGGGCGTCGACACGCTGCGCGCGGCCCGCGACGAGATCTTCGCGCAGACCGAGCGCCTGGAGCGCGCCGTCGTCCGCGACATCCCCGACGGCGTCTACCGCGCCGAGGGCTGCCTGGACAACGACGGATTCGACCTGGACACGCCGATCCCGGTGAAGCTGAAGATCACGGTGTCCGGCGAGGACATCGTCTTCGACGTCACCGAGTCCGCCGACCAGACGCTCGGGCCGGTCAACTGCGGTACGTCGCAGACCGTCTCGGCCTGCCGGGTCGGCTACAAGCTGCTGATCAGCCCCGACGTCCCCGGCAACGGCGGCTCGTTCCGGCCGATGGACGTCAAGGTGCGCGAGGGGTCGGTGTTCGGAGCGGTGGCCCCGGCCGCCTGCCAGTGGTACTTCTCCCACCTCGGCCTGCTCATCGACCTGGTGGCGAAGGCGCTCGCGCCGGCCCTGCCGGACAAGGTGGCGGGCGCCAGCCACGGCGACTCGATGATCGTGCTGCTCGCGGGGCGCGACCCGCGCACCTCCCGCGACTACGTCAGCCTGGAGGCGACGCTGGGCGGCTGGGGCGCGTGGGAGGGCTCCGACGGCGAGAGCGCGCTCATCAACAATGTCAACGGATCGCTGAAGGACATCCCCGTCGAGGTCTTCGAGACCCGCTTCCCGTTCCGGATCAACGAGTACGGCTTCCGGCCCGACTCCGGCGGCGCGGGGCGCTGGCGCGGCGGCAACGGTGTGACCCGCGAGTACGAGGCGCTGGCCGACTGCACGGTGTCCCTCTGGTTCGAGCGCTCGACCACGCCCGCCTGGGGCCTGTTCGGCGGCCGGGACGCCACCCCACCCGAGATCGTCATCAACCCCGGGCGCGAGGACGAACGCCACCTGCTCAAGTGCAACGGCCTGAAGCTGCGCAAGGGCGACGTCGTACGGTGCAGCACCGGAGGCGGCGGCGGCTTCGGCGAGCCGGGGGAGCGCGCCCCCGAGGCGGTGCGCGCCGACGTCCTCGACGGGCATGTCACCGAGGCGGCGGCGGGCACGGTCTACGCGACCGGCTGACCATCCGTACAGGTCGGCCGTACAGGTCAGGTGGTGCCGCCCGGCGACTCGTCGGGCGGCACCACCGCCGGCTCACCCAGCAGGACGAAGCAGGCCACATGGAGCGCGAACCGGAGATCCGGGTCGTCGTACGTGATCCCCTTGGCCCGGACGCGTTCGAGCCGGCCGGACACGGTGTTGCGGTGCACCCCCAGGCGCGCCGCGGCCTGACCGGTGGAGCCGCCGCAGTCCAGGACGGCGCACAGTGTGCGTACGAGGGTGTCGCCGTCGGCGGCACTCAGCAGGGCCGCGAGGGCCGTCCGTGCGGCGGGCGCCAACTCCTCGTTCGGCAGCCCGGCCAGCACCACACGCGGACCCAGCACGCCGTACCGCTCCACGTCGCCGGCCCCCGAACGGGCGGCCACCGCGGCCGCCAGCTGCGCCTCGTGCAGGGAACGCCGCAGCCCCTCGACGCCGCGGCCCGGCTCGCCGACGCCCGCGCTCAACGGCAGGGCGGACCGGATCCTGGGCAGGCGGGCACGGATCAGGGCCGCGACCCGGCTCGCGGTGTCCTTCGGCCCGTTCCACCAGCCGACCCAGCCGCCGCCGTAGGGGATCAACGGCCGCTGCCCGAAGGCCTCGTACCAGCCGGCGGTCGTCCCCGCGGTCGCCGTGTCCGGGTCGACGGACGGCGCACCGGCCGCGGGGCGCAGGAACACGACGGTGTTCGACGCGTCGAAGTCCCAGCCGAGTTCGGCCGCGGCCCGCCGCGTGTCCACATCCGGCACGCCGCTCGTCAGCGTCTCCAGGAGCAGCCGCTCGCGGGCGGAGCGCCGCGCCGTCGCCAGGAGCGCCTTCGCCGCGCTCGCCGCCAGCGGTGCGCGCGCGAGCCGCAGGACCGTCGTGACCGTCTCCTGCTCCGTCGCCTCCGCGGAAAGCCGCGCGACCAGGCGGGCCCACGGCTTCCCGTCGACGCCCGGCACCGCGACGTCCACCTGGCCGCCGACGGCGGCGGCCCGGCCGGTCAGCACCCGGCCGTCCTCGGCCATCAACGCCACAGCTGTGCCCGGCAGTTCGGCGTTGATCACCCCGACGATGCCGCGCAGGCTGGTCTGTTCGCCGATCGCGGTGGCGCAGCGGGCGGCGAGCTGGCCGCGGGCGGCGCCGGGCGCGGCGACCGCGGCGGCCAGGTCGAGGGCGTGCCGGGCGGGGTCGTCGGCGAGGGCGAACAGCGGCACGTTCAGGCGGTCCGCCAGATCGACCGTGGACCGGCCGACGCCGGTGTCGCGGGGGGCGAGCACACAGGCCGCGCCGCGCTCCCACGCGGTGCGCAGCGCGGACTCCAGCGCCCAGCCGCCCTGCGCGGCCGCCGTGTGCAGGACGAGCGCCGTGCCCGGCCTGCACCCGCGCGTCTGGTCGAGATCGGTGACGAGGGTGACATGGCGCACCGGGACGTCCAGGGCAGCGGTCCCCAGCATGGTGTGCCGTGCCAGCGGTCCGTGGTGCACGAGTTCCGCGACGGTGAGGACGTCCGGGAGACGGCCGGTGGTGCTCATCGGCGGGACTCCTCCCGTGGGTGACGGACGGCGAAGCCGAACGACCGCGGCCCGACCAGGTCGAGGCCCCGCGGGGTGTGCCACACGTCGGCGGCGGGCACGACGAGGATGTGCACCTCGGCGCCCACCGCGACGCTCTCCACGTCGAGGACGCGGCCGTCGTGCGGGTCGAGGAGACAGATGCTGTCCGGGACGGCCGCCGCGACCGCGCCGTCGACCAGCGCGAGCAGGAACTCGTTCTGCGCCTCCAGCCGGATGGTGCGCACCGGTTGCGCCTGTGTCCGTACGACGATGCTCGACGGGTACGCCGGGTGACCGATGTCGGCCGGGCGGGTGCGGTGCTCCGACTCGACGACCCGGCCCGTGCCGAGAACGCGGCAGCCGGCGAGAACGGAGCGCAGGCGCGTCGCGAGATCGCCGTGGGGCGCGCCCTCGATGAGCGTCCTGCCCACGGCGATCGCCCGGCTGATGGACCCGGCGATCCCGGTCTCGGCCAGGCGGGCCGCCGTGGTCGGGTAGGTCACCGTCAGCAGCCAGCCGCCCGCGACGTCGAGCGCCGCTCGCAACAGTCGCTCGGCGCGGTCCGGCGGCGCGTCCAGGACCAGGGTGTCGCCCGTCGCACCGACGGCGGCCAGCGGTGTGAGCCCGACCCCGGCAAGCCCGTACGTCGTCTGGTGGACGAGGGGGAAGGCGCGGCCCATGCCGTCACAGTCCACCAGCGGCAGCCCCAGCGACGCGGCCGCGGCCACGGGCGTGAGCGCGTTCCCGGAGGCCACGTCGAGGGCGGCCACGGCACCGATGGTCGTGCCGAGCCGGGCCTGCAACGCGTCGATCGCCCGCCGGGGCTCGTCGCCGACCATCGGCAACTCGGCCAGGGCGGTGATCGATCCGACGATCCCGACGACGGCGCACCGGGTGTCGGGCGGGAGCTCGGACGGCGCCGGCAGCGGCACCGGACCGTTCTCGGTGAGCAGACCCGACAGCCAGTGCAGCACCCCGTCCAGGTCCGCGTGGCCGGCTCCGGACGACAGCAGGTCAGCGCCCGCGGTGAGCGCGGGCAGGTCGTCGGCGGTCAGTTCGTTCACGCCTGTGCTCCTGTCGTGGCCCGTGCCCGCAACCGGTACGTGCCTGCGCGCATGTAGGCGAGCGCGGTCGCGTGGGACTCGACGATCCGTTCCGAGCCCGGCGGTGCCTCGCCGGTGACCACCATCCGCAGGGCCCGCTCCTCGACGGCCCGGCGCTGACGGGCCAGTTCGTCGGCGGACTCGGCGTGCACGACGAGGTCGACCCACGCCGTCGGCTCGCACAGCGCCGCACCGAGCGCCGCCGGATCGGGCCGGTCCTCCTGGTCCTCCCGCTCCTCGGCGTCGATCACCGGCACGTCCTGCGGCGCACCGCGCAGCCACCACGCCGGGGCCGTCCGGAAGTCCTCGGTGGGGACGACGTCGACGACCGGGCGGGGCGCGGCGAGACGCACACCCAGGGCGCTGTGCAGGTCGGCCGCGACATGCGGCAGGCCGCCGCGCAGCTCGCCGATGGTGCAGGTCCGCCCGTCGTCGACGACCACCCTCCCGGTGTCGCGGCCGCACCGGGCGGCCGCCCCGAGCAGGGCCATGGCGGCGGCCGCGTCGAGCCCGAGCACCGGCAGCGCCCGCAGCCGCTCCGCCGAGATCCGACCGCCGTCGGCGGTGGCGAACCAGCAGGGGACGTCGCCGAGCCGGCGCACGGCACTCTGGCAGCGGTCGACCAGGTCACCCGCGGCGGACAGTATCGCCGCGTTGAGCACGGCCGCGCTCTCGCGCAACAACAGTCCCACGCCGCCGACTTCGTGCGACAGGCTGAGCCGCAGCTCCGGCACGGCGTCCAGGACGGCCCGGGCGACCGCGCTCTCGTGCCCGGGAGCGCCCACGGCACCGGTCGCGACCACCGCCATCGCCCGCAGCCCCGAGCGGTGGGCCGCACGGGCCGCCGCGACCGCCCCCGGCACGTCCAGCGGAGCGAGCGCGGTGCCGAACAGATCGTGCCCGCCCGAGACGGCCGCACGATGCGCGACGAACGAGCGCATCATCGCCGACGGGTGGTCGGCCGACGCCGCATGGCGCGACGTACGCGGCAGCACGCGCAGGACGGACACCGGGGTCCCGGCGGAACCGGTGCCCGTGCCGCAGGCCGCGTCGGCCAGGAGAGCGCTGACCTCAAAGGTCACCGAGCGAACGGGATGCGGGGCCTGCGCGGCGAGTTCGCGCAGCAGCGTGCCGGGCACCCGGCCGCCCGCCGTCGTGCGAAGGGCGTGGACGCGGCCGCCGTCGGCGAGCACCGCCCGCGCCGCACGGCCTGTCAGTCGTACCCCTATGCGCAAGGCCCCTCTTCCCGCAGACTTCGACCGTTCCCGCACGTCAGCCCAGTGCGGACACTACCCGCAGGGGTGCGATGGCCGGAATGAGCCGTTGCAGATCCGTGACGGGGGGACCCTCGAAGCCGGTCCGCTTGCTGTGGCTCCAGCCGAAGCGCGTGTTCAGGCCGGCGAGGAACTCGGCGTACTTCAGGGGTGCGACGGTCGCGTCGACGACCGGGACGCCCACCTTCTCCTGCACCTGGCGGAAGAAGCCGAACTCGATGGTGCAGCCCAGGACCACGACGTCCGCCCCGTCGTCGGCCACCGCCGCGTGCGCCTCCTCGAGGATGCGGCGCTCGGTGAGCGCGGGGTCGGCCTGGAAGTCCGCGACGCCCATGCCGAGCACGCGGAAGGACGCCAGCCGGTCGGCCATGCCGCGCTTGTGCACGTTCTCGGTCATCTCCGGGATCCACTTGCGGCGGCCCACCAGAACGGAGAACTTCTCGCCCAGCGAGGCGGACACCGCCATGCAGGCCTCGGCCGGTGCGGTGACGACCATCCGGGAGGCGACCTCGCGGGCGGCCCGCAGGAACGGGTCGTAGAAGCAGCCGACGACGAGCGCGTCGTAGCCGGACTCCTCGGCCCACCGCACCGTACCGAGCAGCTGGGGCGCCACCAGCGCCTCGTAGCAGCTGTACTCGAGGTGGCGCGGCCCTTCGCCGCCGAACGACACCACGTCCACGGTCGTGCCCGGCTGCACCGCGTCGCGGAAGGACCGGGCGAGTGCCTCGTCGTAGGCGTCGGAGCACACCGGGTTGACCCACAGGATTTTGGTCACTGCAGTTCCTTTCCTTCGGTTTCCGGAAGAGCCAGTCCCAGCAGCGCCGTGGCCACCAGGAACAGATCGATGAAGATCACCGTCGAGGTGAAGCCGGTGGAGTGGGCGAGCAGCAGGCCGATCAGGCTCGGGGCGGCCGTGTTGGCGAGGCGCTGGCCGACGATGCCGAGGCTGTAGCCCATGCCGCGGACCGGCGACGGGTACAGCTCGCCGACCCACGCGTCCCAGACGCCCCAGGCGCCGAGGCTGAAGAAGGACAGCCCGAACATGCCCGCGTACAGCCCGGTCAGGGTGTGCGCGTCGGCGAAGAAGAAGCCGGCCGCGGCCGCGGCGAGGACGTAGCAGACAAAGACCTTCTTGCGCCCGAACCGGCCGGTGAGCCACGCGGCGCTGACATAGCCGGGGACCATGAAGACGGCGCTGATCGCGACGAAGCCCAGGCTCGACGAGGCGGAGAGCCCACGCTCCCGCAACAGCGTGGGGAGCCAGGTCTGAAGCCCCCAATAGCCCCACGAGAAGAGGAAGTTGACGGCCACCTGCAAGATCGTCACACGGGCGAGCGAGCCCATGAACGGCGCGCGCAGCGAGCCCGCCGCAGGGCCGGGGACGGTGAGCGGGCGGGTGCGGTCCAGGCCGGTGGCGCCCAGTCGGGCCAGCACGTCGTACGCCTCGTCGACACGGCCCTGCTGGGCCAGCCAGTACGGCGACTCGGGGACCCAGCGGCGGATCGCCAGCGCCCACAGGCTCGCCGCGGCGCCGACGAGGACCACCGTGCGCCAGCCGTGCCCGCCGAACAGCGCGGCGACCCCGACGGCCGCGAGCGTTCCGACCGGCCAGCCCGCGGCGAGGAACACCGCCGCCCGGCCGCGGCTCCTGACCGGCAGCAACTCCTCGAAGTACGGGAATGTGATGGTGAAGACGCCGGCGAAGGCGAAGCCCGACAGGACGCGTGCGGCCATCAGCAGCCCGAAGTCCGGCGCAAGGGAGCTGAGCACGGCGAACACGCCGTAGGCGGCGAAGCTCCACAGACACGTGCGGCGGCGTCCGATCCGGTCGGCGAGCGGGCCCCAGGCGAGCGCGCCGGGGATCATGCCGAGGAACAACGCCGAGATCACCAGGCCCAGTTGGGCGGCATTGATGCGCAGGTCGTGCTGGAGATCCCCCGTGACATAGGTGAGGGAGAGCATCTCCCACGACTCGATGGCGAGGGCGGCCAACAAGGTCGCCCCCGCCTTGATGTGGGCGGAGGTCAGGGACATGTCGGCGAACACGGCGCCGACCGGTAGGGCATCGGTGCCGGCGGGTGCGCAGGGATGGGGGCGGACCGGGTCGCGGGTGCTCATCGAACACCTCTCCAAGAGGGGACGGCGCGGATGAGTGGGGGACTCTAGGGAGCGCTCCGGCGGCGTGACTGTGCCCCGTGACCAACGCCCGCCGTGCGAAGTGTGCTCGGCGCCCTCCGAGCGTGAATTGGAGGCGTCCCAGCCCGAACACCCGCCCCTTTACGGGTCGTTGGTGCCCCCATACGCTCTGCGTCCATGTCGATCATCCACAGGAGACCCATGGCGCTGGCCGCCGCGGCCGCCCTCCTCGCCGCGTGCGCCCTGAGCGCCACGCCCACGCCCGCGTCCGCCGCCGACGCGACCACGGACGCGACCGTCGTGCCGATCCAGAACACCGGACCCGCCGAGAAGCGGTTCAACATGGTGGTGCTCGGCGACGGGTACACGGCCGACGAGATGCCCGAGTTCCGTGCGGACGTCGAGCGGCACATGAACGTGCTCTGGTCGATCGAGCCGTTCGCCTCGTACCGCTCCTACATCAACGTCTGGGCCGTCGAGGCGTCCTCCGCGGAGTCCGGCGTCGACTGCGACCCCGGCCTCGACGCGCCCCGCCGTGACACCCGTCTCGGCATGGGCTTCTGGGGCGGCTGCGACGCGAACAGCGTGCAGCGGCTGCTGACCGTGGACAGCACGGCCGCCACCGCGCAGGCCGACCTGGTGGCGGGCACCACCACGGCCAACCGGCAGATCGTGGCGCTCGGCAACAGCGACACCTACGGCGGAGCGGGCGGCACCTACGCGACGGCGTCCGGCGGCAACGCCCTGTCCTCGCTGATCACGCCGCACGAGATCGGCCACTCGCTCGGCAAGCTCCAGGACGAGTACGACTACTACGGCCGCGGCGAGCCCGGCGGCGCCTACCAGGGCGGCGAACCCACGTCCGTCCACCACACCACCCTCACCTCCGAGCAGATGGCCGACCGCAAGAAGAAGTGGTGGCGCTGGCTCGGCGAGGAGAGCCTCTCGGGCGGCAGGATCGGGACGTACGAGGGCGGCATGTACAGCACCACGGGTGTCTGGCGGCCCAGCAAGCACTCGATGATGAAGACCCTCGGCTACGCCTTCGACCAGGTCGGCCGCGAGGCCATGGTCAAGGCGATCTCGGGCAAGGTGAACCTGATCCAGGACCACACCCCCAACTCCGCCCCGGTGGCTGCGGACCGGTCCGTCTTCGTCGACACCCTGCACCCGGTCGGCGGCGAACTCGACACCGTGTGGCGGCTGGACGGGAAGCCCGTCGCGCACAGCGTCCGCAGCCTGGACCTCAAGAAGCTCGGCATCGACCTCGGGCGCGGCAAGCACAAGCTGACCGCGACCGTCACCGACCCCACCCCGTTCGTCCGCGACCCCGAGATCCGGGGCTCCGAGGCGATGACCCGCAGCGTCGAATGGACCCTGGACGGCACACTCACCACCGAACCGGACGCCACCGAGGCCCGGTTCACCCACCACACCGCGACCGACACCCCGGTCGGCGCGCGGTCCGTGATCCACGCGGACACCACCCATCCGGCCACCGGAGTCCCGCGCGTGCGCTGGGCCGTGGACGGCAAGGATGTCGCGAACCCCGGCAACGACCGCGACCTGGACCTCGGCGCGCTCCGCCGCACGCCCCGCACCGTCACGGCCCGCACCGGTGACGACGTCCTGACCTGGACGGTCGACACCAAGCCTGCGGACACCTCGTACGAGCTGTCCGCCCCGCTGCGGACCGTCAAGACGCCCGGCCGGCCCACGCGTTACGTGTACGACGGCCCGTTCACGATGAAGCTCACCGGCCGGGACGACCAGGAGGGCGCCGTTGTCAGCCAGTTCCGGGTGAACGGCGACGGCTGGCACACGTACTACGGCTGGCCGACGGACCCGGACGCGCCGTTCCGGTTCACCCCGGAGGGCACCGTCATCGACGACCTCGTGTACGGAAAGCTCGGCGACGCCCGGGCGGTGCCGTGGGACGACCCGACGCCGCGCTATGGCACGCACACGATCGAGTACCGGTCGATCGACGCGGCCGGAAACATCGCCGCGGCACGGAAGTTCGAGGTCACGTTGGCAGAGAAGCAGGGCTGAGAGGGGTGGGGTGCGAGAGGCCGAGTTGGTGCGCGGATGCAATTTCCGGCACGCGCAGTGTCCAAAAGGGGGTGCTGGCCGCCTGCGCTGTTCCGTTCGTTTCCAAGTATTGACGTAAGTACACCCCAATCGGCGTCTTGACGACTCATTGTCCCCGCCCTACTTTCAAGGCCACAAAACACCCCGAACGACGTTCGAGATAACGGACGTTACGGGTCCGCGCACCATGCCTGCCGGAGCGGTCATGAAGAATACAGATCCCCAGGTGGAAGAGGCCGTCGAGACTCTCGACCTGAACGGTACGGTCCGCAGGCGGTTGCTCACCGGCGCTGGAATGATCAGTGCCTCCGCCGCCGCAACCGCATTGCTCTCCGCCTGTTCCTCCAGCAACAAGAGTGACGACAAATCATCTGGCGGCGGCGTAGGAGATTTCCCCGATACGCCGAAGTGGAAGTTCGTATTCGTCAATCACGTCACCACGAACCCCTTTTTCACGCCGACCCAGTACGGTGCGGCCGATGCCTGCGCATTGCTGAACGCCTCGTTCCAGTGGACGGGCTCGAAGGACTCCAGCGTCCCCGAGATGGTCTCCGCCATGTCCTCGGCGGTCTCCGCCAGGGCCGACGGCATCGCGGTCTCGGTCGTCGACAAGAAGGCCTTCACCAAGCCGGTGAGTTCGGCCCTGGACGCGGGCATACCGACCGTGTCGTACAACGCCGACGGCGCGAAGGGCGACCCGGGCACCGACCGGCTCTGCTACATCGGCCAGGGCCTGTACGAGTCCGGCGTGCAGATGGGCAGGCGGATCGTCGAGCTGATGCCGGACGGCGGCGACGCGGTCGGGTTCATCGCGACCCCCGGTGCGCTCAACATCCAGCCGCGCATCGACGGCGCGAGCGACGCGATCAAGGCGGCCGACAAGGGGATCAACTTCAAGTCGGTCGCCAGCGGGGCCGAACTGCCCAAGGAGCTCTCGACGATCGACGCGTACGTCACCGGGCACAAGGGCCTCAAGGGGATCTTCGCCGTCGACGCGGGGTCGACGGAGTCCATCGGCAAGGTCGTCAAGAAGTACGGCCTCAAGGACAAGGGCGTCGTCGCGGGCGGCTTCGACCTGAACCCCAACACACTCACCGCGATCAAGGCCGGTGACCTGGACTTCACCATCGACCAACAGCCGTATCTCCAGGGCTTCCTCACCGTCCAGTACCTGTGGCTCTACAAGCTGTCCGGCGGCCTGGTCATCCCGAGCACCACCGACACCGGCCTGCTCTTCGTGACGAAGGACAACGTCGACCCGTATCTGAAGACCAAGACCAGGTACGAGGGTTCGAGCACGAAGCAGCAGCTCGTGAAGCGCTCCGGACCCATTGCGCACGCGTGAGGCGTGAGCGACCGCATGAGCGAACACACCAGGCACGAGAACGCGGTTCACGGCGACACCACAGGACAGCAGACCGACGGGGCCGACGACGCGGCGGCCAAGGGCACGGGCGCGTTCAGCGAACCCGTCGCGCCGCCGGCCGTGCGGCCCGGGCCGCTGCGGATCGCCTTCGACACCTTCATCGTCCGCCGAGAAGCGGCCATCTTCCTGGTCGCCGTCGGCCTGCTGATCTACTTCTGGGCCAACAACTCCGACTACCTCTCGCACAGCAACCTGGTCAACCTCTCGCAGCAGACGGCCCCTTACGCGATCATCGCGGCGGGCGTGGTGCTGCTCCTGGTGAGCGGTGAGATCGACCTTTCGGTCGGCAGTGTCTTCGCGCTCTCGCCGTTCCTGATGCACTACCTGGTCGACTACTACGGCGTGTACCCGATCGTGGCGATCATCGGCTCCGTCCTCGCGGGCGCGGCGATCGGCCTGGTCAACGGCTTCGTGGTGGTCGTACTGAAGGTGCCGTCGTTCGTCGCGACGCTCGGGATGCTCTTCCTCGTCCTCGGCATCATGCTGACCACGTCGCACGCCTACCCGGCACAGATTCCCGAGGCCGCCAAGGGACTTGAGGGCTGGTTCGGGCAGGCCGACTGGGCGGAGCTGATCTGGTGCTTGATCATCGTCGCGGTCCTGCACGTCGTCCTCACGCGCACCCGCTGGGGCCTGTACACCGTCGCCACCGGCGGCAACCCGCTCGGGGCGAGCGAGGCGGGCATCAGGACCGGGCGGATCAAGACCGGAAACTTCATGATCACCAGCGCGCTCGGCGCCTTCGCAGGGATCCTGGAGGCGTTCCGCGTCGACTCCATCGACCCGAGCTCGGCGGGCGCGGACGGCGCCGCCCCGATGTTCCTCGCCGTCTCGGCCGCGGTCATCGGCGGTACGGCCCTTGCGGGCGGTTCGGGGACGGTGATCGGTGCACTGCTCGGCGCGCTCGTCCTCGCCGAGCTGCGCAACGGCTTCAACCTGATCGGCATCAGCGCCAACCCGTTCAACATCATCCTCGGTGCGGCGATCATCATCTCGATGGTGCTGAGCGTGTACCTGACGCGGCTGCGAAGGGCGGGACGGCGATGACGGCACCGGCGACAACGACACCACCGGCGCTTTCCGTGGAGCACATGGCCAAGAGGTTCGGCGCGGTGACCGCGCTCAGAGATGTGAACCTGCGCCTGGACAAGGGCGAGGTGCTTGCCCTCGTCGGCGACAACGGGGCAGGGAAATCAACCCTGTTGAAGATACTGTGCGGTTTCCACCGCCCCGACTCGGGCCGCATCCTGATCGACGGCGACGAGGTGACCCTCAAGTCGGTCGACCACGCCCGTACGCTCGGTATCGATGCCGTGTACCAGGATCTTGCGCTGGTCAACGAGCTGACCGTCTACCACAACATGTTCCTCAACCGGGAGCGCATCCACCCGACCCGGCTGCTCAACAACGGTGCGATGCGCAAGCTCGCGCGCGAGCACCTGAAGGAGATGGGGGTCAACATCCCGTCCGTCGACGTCGAGGTCGCCAAGCTCTCCGGAGGCCAGCGCCAGGCCATCGCGGTCGCCCGCTCGGTCTACTCCGAGGCGAAGATCCTCCTCCTCGACGAGCCGCTTGCGGCGATGGGCGCGAAGGAGGGCGCTCTCATCCTGGACCTGGTCAGCGACCTGAAGGCACGCGCCGAGATCTCCGTGATCATCATCGCGCACAACTATGCGCAGGTCTTCGAGGTCTGCGACCGCGTCAACCTCCTCCAGCACGGCCGGATCACCTTCGACAAGCGAACGGACGAGACGTCGGTGGGCGAGCTGACGGACCTGGTGGTCGCGGAGTACCGCAGGTCTCGTACGGGATAGCGGGGACGGGGCGCCGTGTGCGCCTCGTCCTGGGCGGGGAACCCGCCGCGGCGCACGGTGCGGGCTCGGTCTACCGGTTCGCGGCTTCGCGAGAGGTGGTCCGGTTCGTGCGGCCGACCGCGCGGACCACGGCGTTGCGCGCCGCGAGGCCCGGCCGGGTGCGGGGCACCATGAGCCTGGAGAGCAGACCGACGCGTCGCTGCCGCGGACCTACCTCACGGCGGAGCCGCGACTCGTAGGCGGCGAAGGCGCGGGCGTGATCACCGGGATGGGCGGCGAGCTCTTCCGCGAGGGCGTACGCGCCCGCCATCGCCATGCTGGACCCGTCGCCCAGCAGGGCTGTCGCCGCCGCCGAGTCCCCGAGCAGTACGACCCGCCCGCGGGACCACGAGGGCACCCGGACGGTGGTCAGCGGGTCGAAGAACGGAGCCGGGTGGTCGAGGAACGCTGCCACGAGTTCCGGCGCCCGCCACCGCACGTCGGCGTAGGCGTCGGCCACGGTCTGCTTGTGAAGGGCGATGTTCTTACGGTCGTGGGGCGCTAGCCGTGCGGCCCGGAAGGTGAAGATCGCGAGCGGAGTGGTCCGCGAGGGGTGGAGGGCCAGCATCCGGTTCGGCACGGTCAGCATCGTCATCTCACTCGGGTCCTCGATGGCGTCGGGTTCCAGCGGGACGGTCGCGCCGTACAGGCCCAGGTCGCTTGCGAACTGCCGCTCGGGGCCGAACACCAGGCGCCGTACGGTGGAGTGCATTCCGTCGGCACCGACTACCAAGTCGAAGCGCCGTGGCGCGGACCGCCGGAAGGTGACATCGACCCCACCTTCGTCCTGGTCGATTGCGGTGACCGTGTCGTCGAACAAGAACTCGGCGTCGGTCTGCGCCGACCGGTGGAGCACCTCGGACAGGTCGGCTCGGGTCACTTCGACCGTCGGCGCCTCGTCCGAGGTGAGGGGGAGTTGCAGGATTCGCCTGCCGCCGGGGTCGAGCAGGGTCAGCGACCGATTGCGGGTGGCGAGCTCGCGGAGCTGCGGGAGGATGCCCATGCGCTCGGCGACCGGGATCGCGGGCCCCTTCACGACGATCGCGCTGCCACCGGAGCGCAGCTGCCGGGCGTGTTCGACGACCGTTGGCCGGTATCCGTTCCGGGAGAGCCAGTAGGCGAGTGCGGGCCCTGCGATTCCGGCACCGACTATCAGCACCTCGGGCTTCTTCATGACGATGACCTCTCGGAGTGTCGATGGCCAGGTCCCCGGTGAGTGCCGGGGCCGGGGCTCAGGGCGCGGCGGCACGGGGCGGCGCAACCCTGGGAAGGTACGAAAGATTTCGTACCTGAGTGGAGCACGTTCTTCAGGTACGATGCAAGTCGTACTTGAAGGAGGTGTGTGGCGTGGCCGGGAGGAACCTGGTTGGCCCAGAGGCCGATGCGCTCGATCTGGGTGCGGTGTTTCGTGCCCTGGCCGATGAGCACCGTCGTTCGGTGTTGATGGCGTTGGCCGCCGACCGCAGCGACAGCGAGCGGGGCTGCAACTCGTTCGATCTTCCGATCTCGAAGCAGACCCAGACCCACCACTTCCGGGTCCTGCGCGAGGCAGGTCTCATCGACGAGATCGACTACGGCAACCGCAAGGGCATCCGGCTACGACGCGCGGACGTCGAGAAGAGATTCCCCGGGCTGCTCGCGCTCCTGGCAACAGAATCCCCTGGCGGTACGGCTTCTCGCTGAGCACGGCTGAGCACACCGGAGCGGCGCCGGGTGAGTTCCCTAGTGGGGGCGGTGGGAGACTTTCTCCCCTGCCTCAACTGGCCTCGGTAGAACTCGAGTCGGTCGAGGTGGCCGACGGCGTAGACGTATTTGCGTTGGAGCGCACTTCAATTCCTAGGTTCTGACGCATGCGATACATCAAACTCGGATCGACCGGACTCGAAGTCTCCGCCGTCACCCTCGGCTGTATGAGCCTCGGCGAGCCGGACCGCGGCGGCGAGCCCTGGTCGCTGGGCGCGGACGCCGGCCGGGACATCATCAAGCAGGCTCTTGAGGGCGGCGTCAACTTCCTCGACACGGCCAATGGGTACAGCGACGGCAGCAGCGAAGAGATCGTCGGCCGGGCGGTCAAGGACTTCACCCGGCGCGAGGAGGTCGTTCTCGCCACCAAGGTCTGGATGCGGATGCGCCCCGGCCCGAACGGCGCCGGACTCTCCCGCAAGGCGATCTTCGCCGAGCTCGACGCCTCCCTGAAGCGGCTGGGGACCGACTACATCGACCTGTACCAGATCCACCGCTGGGACTACGACACCCCGATCGAGGAAACCCTCGAGGCGCTGCACGACGCGGTCAGGTCCGGGAAGGTCCGCTACATCGGTGCCTCGTCCATGTACGCCTGGCAGTTCGCCAAGGCCCTGTATCTGGCCGACCTGAACGGCTGGACCCGGTTCGTGTCGATGCAGGACCACTACAACCTCATCCACCGGGAAGCAGAGCGGGAGATGCTCCCGCTCTGCGCCGACCAGGGCATCGGCGTGATCCCGTGGAGCCCGCTGGCGCGGGGCAGGCTGACGCGGGCCCGGGACACCGCCACGGCGCGTGCCGGGACCGACCCGGGCGGCAAGATCCTCTACCGCGACCAGGACCAGGCAGTGGCCGAGCGCGTCCACGAGATCGCGGACAAGCGGGGTCTGTCCCCGGCCCAGGTCGCCCTGGCCTGGGTCATGCGCAACCCCGTGGTGACCTCGCCCATCGTCGGGGTCACCAAGCCGGCCCAGCTGGCCGACGCGCTCGCCGCGGTGGACGTCGAACTCGACGAGGACGAGGCCGCCTACTTGGAGCAGCCCTACCAGCCGCACGAGGCCGCGTACCTGGAGGAGTCCTTCTACAAGCGGCAGCCCGTGGCGGGCTCCCGGTAGTCCGGGCCACCGCCGGGCCCTCGACGAACCCGTGGTGTGTTCGGGAGGGCGTCGGCCTGAGAGCCCCCGACCCGCTCGGGGCAGCACGCGAAGTGCTGACGATCGGCCGCCAGGCACCTGGGGGCGCCGGCGCGCCGCTCACTCCGCGGTGGAACGGTCGTCCCGCGACCGCGTCGAGTGGTCCCGGTCCCATGCCAGCCCTTCGAGCTGCTCGATCCCGTGGTTGAACTCGACCATCAGCGTGAGGAACTGCTGAGTGCGTTCGCCGCTCCAGCCCGCCGCTTCGATCAGCCGGGCGGCGCCCGCTCGGCTGATCGCCCGGTCCGCCTCCAGTCGCTCCAGGCCCAGCGGGGTGGGGCGGAAGGTGCGTGCGCCGCCCTTGGTCGTGGCGTCGATCCGCTCGACGAGCCCCTGCTTGAGCATGGCGCCGACCTGTCGGTTGATGGTGGACACGTCGGCCTGGAAGGTGTGGGCCAGTTCCTTGAGCGTGAGGGGCTCGCCCGATTCCAGACGGGTCAGCAGCACGTACGCCGAGCGGTCGAGACTCTGGCCGATGCGCGGGCCGCGTGCCGCGATGAAGTGCCGGGACAGGAGGGTCAGCTCCCGCTCCAGATCTCCCAGGCGGCGTTCCTGCTCGCTCGGCTCGCTCATGGGTGCCGTGCTCCTTTCTCGCGGTCCCGGCCTCAAGCGGCCGGGTGTGGGGTGCACGAGTTAGTGTGTATGTAACATGCACATCGTAGCGCCTGGCTGGTCCTGCCCGCAGGCCGTGCCCGTGCTCGACGCAGGGGGCCTCGCTTTTCCGTATCCGGGGCGCCGCGCTTCCAGACACTCGGAAAGGAATGTCGTCATGAGCTTTCCCACCTTGCAGGGCAAGACGGCACTGGTCACCGGCGGAGCCTCCGGCATCGGCGGCGCCATCACCAGGCTGTTCGTCGCGCGCGGTGCCCGCGTGGTCGTCGTCGACCTCCAGGAGGAGGCGGGGGAGGCGATGGCGAAGGAGCTGGGGGATGCCGTGGTCTTCCTGAAGGGCGACGTCTCCGACCGCGAGGTCGCCGACACCGCCGTGGCCACCGCGGTGGAGCGCTTCGGCTCCCTGGAGGTGCTGGTGAACAACGCGAGCGTGTCCCGGCAGAAGCCGTTCGAGGAGCAGACGGACGACGACTGGGACCTGGCGATGGGCACCGGCCTGTACGCGACCCGCAACTTCATGCTCGCCGCCCTGCCGGAACTCAAGAAGACCGGCAACGCCAGCGTCATCAACTTCGGCTCCGGCGCGGGCCTGAACGGCCAGCCCAACCAGGCCTCCTACGCGGCGGCCAAGGAAGCGATCCGCGGCCTGAGCCGGGTGGCCGCCAATGAGTGGGCGCCGTTCAACATCCGGGTCAACGTGGTCTGCCCGATGGCGCTGACGTCAGGCGTGGCCGCCTGGGCCGAGGCGCGCCCGGAGCAGTACGCCCAGTCCGCGGCCTCGGTGCCGCTGGGCCGCTTCGGCGACCCCGACCGCGACGTCGCACCGATCGTCGCCTTCCTGGCCGGCGACGACGCGCAGTACATGACGGGGCAGACCGTCATGGCCGACGGCGGCGCCGTGAAGCTCCGCTGAGGCCGCTGCCGACACCCACTCCGTCCACGTACACACCGAACCACCAAAGAGGAGACCGACATGGGAACCATCGCCGTCACCGGAGCCGCCTCCGGTATGGGTGGCTCCATCGCCGCCCGGCTCACCGAACAGGGGCACCGGGTCATCGGGGTCGACCTGCGCGGCACCGACGTGGCGGCCGACCTGGGCACCGCGGAGGGACGTCGCGCCGCGGCGGCCGAGGTCACCGGGCTCGCCGACGGGCGCCTTGACGGCCTGGTGCCGTTCGCGGGGATCTCCGGTGGTGCGAACCGGCCGGCGAGCCTGCTGGTCTCCGTCAACTACTACGGCGCCATCGGCCTGTTGGAGGAGCTGCGCCCGGCCCTGGCCGCCGCGGGGGAGTCCTCCGTCGTCCTCGCCTCCTCCAATTCCACGACCACCCAGCCCGGCTGGAACCCGAAGCTCGCCGAGGCGTGTCTCGCGGGCGACGAAGAGACGGCGCGCACCCTCGCCGACTCCCTGGCCGACGAGGGCGGCGTGCTCACCTACCCGGCAACCAAGGCGGCGATCGCCCACTACGCGCGTACCCGTGCCGCCGACTACATCGCGGACGGCATCCGTCTCAACGCGATCGCGCCGGGATTCATCGACACCCCGATGACCCGGGCCGGGCGCCAGGACCCGAAGATCGCGGCGGGGATCGAGGCGTTCTTGAAGTCCGTCCCCGCGGGGCGGGCGGGTACCCCGGAGGAGGTCGCGGAGCTCGTGCTCTTCCTGCTGTCCGCCAAGTCCGACTACTGCGTGGGTACGTTGATGTACTGCGACGGAGGCATCGACGCGCACCTGCGCGGCCTGGACTGGCCGAAGGTGTGGACGCCGCAGGGCTGAGCGCGGGCCAGGGCCCGGTCCGGCTGCCGCTCCTGCCGGGGCACGCGACTCCGGCAGGATCCGTCAGGAGGGCGCTAGGCCGGGAGGCCCAGGCTCTCGGTGAGTCGTCGGCGGTGCCGGGCCGGTGTTCCGAAGAGCTGGGAGGAACCGTGCGCCCGCTTGAAGTAGCGGTGCGCGTCGTGTTCCCAGGTGATGCCGATGCCGCCGTGCAGCTGGATCATCTCGCCCGCCACCGCCGAAAAGGCCTCGGAGCAAGCGGACTTGGCGACCGCCACGTATCTGCCGAAGTCCGGTGAGTCCGCCGCCGAGAAGGCGGCGCCCAGGGCAGCCGACCGCGCCGACTCCACCCGTACGTAGGCGTCCGCCAGCCGGTGCTTGACGGCCTGGAAGGAGCCTATGGGCCGGCCGAACTGGACGCGCTCCATCGCGTACGCGACCGTCAGCTCCAGGCAGCGCTCGGCTGCCCCGACCTGCTCGGCCGCCAGCGCCGCGCAGGCGAGGTCCAGGGCGCGCTCCACCGCCCCGGCCGCAGCGCCGTCCGCGCCGACGAGCCGTCCCTCGGCCCCCTCGAACCGCCCGTGCGCCAGGGGGCGGGTCTGGTCCATGGTCGCGCGGGTCTCGATCCGTGCGCCCGGCTGCCCCGGGGCCACCTCGAAGAGCGAGACGCCGTGGTCGGTGCGGGCGGTCACGAGCAGCACATCGGCTTCGGCGCCGTCGAGTACATGCTGTTTGACGCCGTGCAGCCGCCAGGTCCCGCCAGTGCCCGGCGTGGCCCGGGTGTCGGTGCGTGCCGGGTCCCAGGAGCCGTCCTCCGCCCAGGCCAGCGATGCGACGGTGCCGCCGCCGGCGATGCCGGGGAGCAGCCGCGCGCAGGCGTCGTCGTCCCCGGTGGCGAGGACGGCCTGCGCGGCGAGCACGGCCGAACCCAGAAAGGGCACGGGGCTCAGTGCCCGGCCCAACTCCTCCATCACCACGTGGACTTCGACCGCCCCGCACCCGGCCCCCGCGTACCGCTCCGGCACGCCGAGCGCCGCGACGCCGATCTGCTCGGTCAGCGGCCGCCAGGCGCCCGCACCCTCGTGCCGGGCCAGCAACGACCGGACGGCGGACCGCAGTTCCTCGTGCTCGCGCGTCAGCCTCATGTCCTGAGCGGCGGACATCCGCACCTCCTCGCCTAACAAGTGTTTGGTAGGTTAGCGTACGTCCATGACCAGCGTCGAGGAGTTCCGTGCCGAGGTCCGCAGCTGGCTGCGGGCAAATCTCACCGGTGAGTTCGCCGCCCTGCGGGGACGCGGCGGGCCCGGCCGCGAGCACGAGGTGCTCGCCGAGCGGCTCGCCTGGGAGCGCCATATGGCCGCCGCCGGCTGGACCTGTGTGGGCTGGCCCGAGGAGTACGGGGGCCGCGGCGCCACGCTCGAACAGCAGGTCGCCTTCCACGAGGAGTACGCCCTCGCCGACGCCCCCGCCCGCGTCAACCACATCGGCGAGCAGCTCCTCGGCCCGACCCTCATCGCCTTCGGAACCCCCGAACAGCGCGCCCGGTTCCTGCCGCCGATCGTGAAGGCGGAGGAGCTGTGGTGCCAGGGCTACAGCGAGCCGGACGCCGGTTCGGACCTGGCGAACGTGCGCACCAAGGCCGAATGCGACGGCGAGGAGTGGACGGTGACGGGACAGAAGATCTGGACCTCGCTCGCCCACGAGTCCGACTGGTGCTTCGTGATCGCCCGCACCGAACCCGGATCCGTGCGCCACCAAGGCCTTTCCTACCTGCTGGTCCCGCTCGACCAGCCCGGCGTGGACATCCGGCCCATCACCCAGCTGACCGGCACCAGCGAGTTCAACGAGGTCTTCTTCGACGGGGCCCGCACCGCCGCCTCGAACATCGTCGGCGCGCCCGGCGAGGGCTGGAAGGTCGCCATGGCCACGCTCGGCTTCGAGCGCGGCGTGTCCACTCTCGGCCAGCAGGTCGGCTTCCGCCGGGAGTTGGAGGCCCTGATCGAGCTGGCCCGCCGCAACGGCAGCGCCGATGACCCCCTGATACGGGACCGGATCGCCCGCGCCTGGGTCGGCCTGGAGACGATCCGGTTCAACGCGCTGCGCATGCTCGACGGGGCCGCCGCCGGGGCCCCCGGCCCCGAAGCGTCCATCGGGAAGATCTACTGGGCCACCTGGCACCGCGAACTCGGCGAACTCGCCATGGACGTGTGCGGCGCCGACGGCATGCTCGCCGCCGGCGAACCCTACGATCTCGACGACTGGCAGCGGCTGTTCCTCTTCTCCCGGTCCGACACCATCTACGCCGGGTCGAACGAGATCCAGCGCAACATCATCGCCGAGCGCGTGCTCGGGCTGCCCCGGGAGGCCCGCCCGTGATCGCGTCCGGCGGCACTGCGCTCCGGTCCTCCCGGTGAGTGGGACGCCCCGCACCGTGGAGTGGGCCGGGCCGTAATTTCCCCTCACCCCCTATGGCTCCGCCCAGCAGTGCCCTGCGGCGATCCGCCTTCGAGGCCGGATCCCGGCCGGTGCCGCTTCGCGGTCGTCCGAGCGTGAGGAGAATGCAGTGGCCGACAGGTGGGACGCCGTCGCGACGGCGTCCGCGACAGCGGGCGGCGAGGTGAGCGCCCGCGAGGTGGCCGAGGCCGCCATCGCCCGTATCGAGAAGCTCAACGGCGAGCTCAACGCCGTCATCCACACCCGGTTCGACGCGGCGCTCGCCGAGGTGGACGCAGGACTGCCCGAGGGCCCGCTGCGCGGCGTGCCGGTTCTCGTCAAGGACCTCGGCATGGACGTCGCGGGACTGCCCGCCACCGGCGGCAGCAGACTCTTCGCCGACGTCACCCCCGACCGCGACAGCGAACTCGTGAAGCGCTACCGACGCGCCGGCATGGTCGTCCTCGGCACCACCAACACCCCCGAACTGGGACTCAACGCCAGCACCGAACCGACGCTGTACGGCCCGACCCGCAACCCCTGGGGCAAGGACCACTCGCCCGGCGGTTCGAGCGGTGGCTCGGCCGTCGCCGTGAGCACCGGAATGGTGCCCGTCGCGCACGCCAGCGACGGCGGCGGCTCGATCCGCATCCCCGCCGCGGCCTGTGGGCTCTTCGGCCTCAAACCCGCACGCGGCCGGATCTCGCCCGCGCCCCGCCCCACCACCCTCTCCGGACTGGTCTCCGGCCACCACGCCGTGACCCGCACGGTGCGCGACAGCGCGCTGCTGCTCGACATCGCCGCGGGCCCGCTCCCCGGCGACGCCTACGCGGCGCCCGCCGCGGCCGACTCGTTCGCGGCCTGCGCACGGCGCGACCCGGGAAGGCTGCGGATCGGGCTGATCACCTCCCTGCCGGGCGGCCCCGCGGTGCACGCGGAACCGCTGCGCGCCGTGCTCGACGCGGCCCAAGTCTGCGAGGAGCTGGGCCACTTGGTCGTCGAGGCCGAAGCTCCTTACCGGACCGCGGAGGTCGCCGCCACCTCGGCCACGCTCATGGGCGCCGACGTGGTCGCCCAGATCGACGCCCGTCTTGAACGGCTCGGCCGGTCACTCGCCGACGACGACATCGAGCCCCTCACCCGGGTGATCTACGAGCACGCCCGCACGCTCACCGCCGCGGACGTCAGCCGCGCGCTGCGGCGGGCACAGGAGATCGGCTGGCAGGTCGGCGCCGCATTCGAGGCGTACGACGTGCTGCTGACCCCGACGCTCGCCCGGCCCACGCCCCGGCTCGGCGTCCTCGACACGCGCCGGCCGGGGACGATCTACGAACACGCCGCCGTGCAGTCGGCCTTCACCAGCGTCCACAATGTCACCGGCATGCCGGCGATGTCCGTCCCCTTCGGGCACGACGGCGACGGGCTCCCGCTCGGGGTCCAGTTCGCCGCCGTCGGAGGCGAGGGGCTGCTCCTCTCCCTGGCCGCGCAGCTGGAGCGGGCCGCTCCCTGGGACCTCAACGCACCGCCCGGCACCGGCGGCTGACGTTTCATCAGGCTAGGCTCGTGGGCCCCCATCTGCCCACGCCTCCTACGCCCCGCGCCCCCACCGCACCTGTCGCATCCGTCGCACCTTGCACCCGAACTCCGCACTCCGCGCCCCGCACCCCGCACCCGGACAAAGGATCACGATGGCAGACAACGTCACCCCGCGCCCCGCGGTGGTCTCCAAAGGGAGGGCGGTGGCCGTGCTCGTCCTGGTCATCCTCCTCTCGGAGGCCGCCACCTTCGAGATCACGATGGTCTACCCGGCGATGCCGGACCTGGCCCGTGAGTTCAAGACACTGAACATCGCCTGGGCCGCCTCGATCGTCACGCTCGCCGGAGCCACCGTCATGCCGCTGGTCGGCAAGGCCGCGGACAAGTGGGGCAAGAAGCGGGTCATTCTCCTGCTCGGTCTCGTCTTCCTCGCGGGCAGCGTGATCTGCGCGCTCGCGTCCTCCTTCGCCGCGCTGCTGGTGGGGCGGGCCCTCCAGGGCTGCATCGTCGGGATCGTCAACCTCTCGTACAGCCTGGTGCGCGACATCATGCGGCGCGACTTCGTGCCCATCGCCCTGGGTGCCGTGGTGACCGGGGTCGGCATGGCGGCCCTCGTCGGCCCCTTCCTCGCCGGCTGGCTCATCGACCGGCACGGCCCCGCGGGCGTCTTCTGGTTCCTCGCGCTCTACGCGGTCGTCCTGCTGCCGCTCTATGCCTTCGTCATCCCCGAGAGCACGGTGCGCGTCGACCGCCCCGTCGACTACGTCGGAACGATCCTGCTCGGCCCGGGCATCGGTGTGCTGCTGCTCGGCATCACCCAGGGCGGCAACTGGGGGTGGACGGCCGGGTCCACACTCGTCTGCCTGGGCCTCGGCACCGCCATGCTGATCGCCTTCGCGGCCTGGGAACGTGTGTGCAGCCACCCGCTGGTCTCGCTCGACGTGCTGCTGGGCCGCAGGTTCGGACCCACCGTGCTGGCCGTCGCGTGCGTGGCGTACATGATGAACGCGCATGCGCTGATCAGCCCCACCATGCTGCGGACGCCGGAGGGCATCCCGGGCATCAGCTACGGCGCCGGGCTCTCCGCCACGGAACTCGCCCTGTGGACCTGCCCGTTGGGGATCGTGGCCATGTTCGTGGGCCCTCTCGGCGGCTATCTGACCACGAAGATCGGCGCCCGCAACGTCCTCCTCGCAAGTGCCGCGTTCTTCCTCCTGGTCATGATCCTGGGCTCCCGCCTGTTCACCGTGCAGTGGCAGATCGGCCTGGTGGCCCTGGCCGCCGGCTGCGCCAACGGCTTCCTGCATTCCTCCAACGCCAACCTGCTCCAGGATTCCCTGCCCGCCTCGCAGAACGCGGTGGGCAACTCGATCGCCGGCATGACCACGCTGCTGTCCGCCGGTATCGCCACGGCGCTCACCGGTGTGGTGATGTCGGGACACGTGCTGAAGGTCGACGCGGCCACCAGCTCCGTGGTCTACGCGGACAGCGCGCTCACCCACGCGTACGCGTACGCGGCGGCCGTGGGCGCCGTCGGCATGGTGGTGGCTCTGCTGATGAAGCACGGACGCGCCCCGGCGCGCGGCGGTCTGACCGAACCGGCGGAGAAGCTTCCGCCGGTCGGGGACGCTCGGGTGCCCGCGAGCGGTGCGGCGGGCTGAGCCGAGCGCCGGCGCCGACGGCCCGTGACGTCCGGCCGCCTCATCGAGGGGCGGCCGGACGTCACGGGCCCGACGGGCGGTCGCCTACGTCTCCTGACCGTCCGGCGGACGCAGCACGCCGAAGTCACCGAGCTGGATCGTCATGCTGAACGTCCGGGCGCACAGCAGCCATTGACCTTCCGAGCGCACCCAGCGGTCGTCGTACTCGCCGCAGCACTCGAAGAAGCGGCCCGCCCACGGGCCCGCGCCCTGGTGGTACACACGGGCGTACGTCAGGGACCGGGCGCGGTCCCCGTCGACGGTGACCCGGTGGTTGCCGAGGAGGTGCTGGGTGGGGCCGCAACCGCCGAGATGGTTCCGGACGACGGTGAGGATGCTCCGCACGCCGGTGGCGCCGTAGCCGGTCGCGTCCGCGGTGAAGGCGGCGGCGACACCCGCCCAGTCCCGCGTGTCGAGCGCCGATGCGAGCCGCGCGAGAGCCTCGGCGATGAGCCGGTGGTCGTCGACACCCTGCCGCACCGTGTCCGCGGTCATGTCCCGTCCACCACCCCGGAGGCGAGCAGTTGCGGGGACTCCGTCCGGCCGTCCAGGACCCGGTTCGTACGGACGGTCACGCGCCAGCCGTCGGGGCCCCGGCGCAGCCGCCAGTGGTTCGCCGTGGCCCGGCGCAGGGCGAACGCGCCCGAGTCGGGATCTCGGACGATCATCGTGGTGTAGCAGACCGCGTCGGCCTCGTCGTCGCGCACGCGCACCCGCGGCGCGCCCACGACATGGGCGCAGCCCTGCCCGATCCACCGCTGGTGGTTGGGGGAGCGGACCATGGCCTCGATCTCCGTACGACCGGTCATCAGCAGCTCGTCGACGTCGTAGACGCCGTCCTCCTCCCACAGCGCGGCCACGGCCTCGGCCTGTCCGCTGTCGACCAGCGGGCCGTAGGAGAGGATCAGGGACGTGACGGCGGCCTCGTCCTCGAGCCGGGACAGTCGCCGCTCCATGCGGGACAGGGCCTCCTGGCTGTCGGCGAGGGCCTGAAGGATGTCCACGTCCGGGAGGAACTGGGGCTGCTCGGTGTCGCTCAACGGTCTTTCCCTTCCGTCGTGTTGAGGGGGGGGCGTCAGAGGTCGCGGGACAGGGAGTGCAGGGCGTCCAGCTGCTCGCAGTAGTGCTCCGCTGACCGCGCCGAGACGGAGGCGGACAGCAGCGTGGCCCCCGCGTCGCGGAGCCGGGACAGGGCGGCGACCGTGTCCTTCGGCGCCCCGGTCGGATCCAGAGGGCGGCCGGGCGAGAGGACGACCTCGAAGCCGTCCGGCAGATCGGTCCCGGCGAGCATCGCGCGCAGCCGGTCGGGCGCGAGGCCGAACGGCACCCAGCCGTCCGCCAGCGAGACGGCCCGGCGCAGCGAGCGCGGGGTCCGGCCCCCGACCCACAGCGGGACGCGGTCCTGGACGGCGTGCGGTTCGACGACGAAGTCCTGGAAGGAGTAGTGCTCTCCCCGGTACTCCGGCACCCGCCGGGACAGGGCGGCGCGCAGGGCCCGCAGGGCGTCGTCGGCGCGTGCGCCCCGGCCGGCGAACTCGGCGCCGAGCAGTTCGAATTCCTCGGCGAGGCTGCCGACGCCGAGCCCGAGCGTGACGCGGCCCTGGCTGAGCCGGTCCAGGGTGCCGTAGCGCTTGGCGATCTGGAGCGGGTGGTGGTACCCGAGGACGAGCACCTGGGTGACCAGCCGGATGCGGCTGGTCTGCGCGGACAGGTGCCCGAGCGTGGCCACCGGGTCCCAGTAGGTTCCTCCGCGTTCCCGGGCGACGTCGACCGGGACCGCCACGTGCTCGCTGCACGTGAGGTGGTGGAAGCCGAGCCGGTCGGCGGTGCGCGCGATCAGGCTCAGCTCGTCGATGCCGGCGTCCGCCTCCCAGGGGGAGGCGGCGCCCGGCAGCTGCACCACCACGGGCGATGTGATCCCGATGCGCATGGAGTCTCTCCTCGTACCTTCAGCGGCGTGCGTGCTGTCCAGGCGATTCGTAGCGCAGGAGCAGGGAGCGGGCGCCGGGCGATCCCGCTGATCGGGAGGCCTGCGGAAGAGCTGATCGGGAGACCTGCGGAAGAGGGGCATCCGGCGGGCGGAATCCCGTGCACGCCTCTTCCTCCCGCCGACGTGCGCTGCTAGCTTCCAAAAGTAGAATTCATTTCAGAAAGGCAGGAGGAGGGCCCATGACGGTTGTCAATGACGTGGCTGCTGTGGACACGCCCGCTCGCAAGGAGCTTCCGCCGTCGATGGTCGAGCGGATGACGCTGATCATGGACGCGTTCACCGGACGCACCACGAGACTGTCCCTGGAGGACGTGGCGCGCTGCACCCGCCTGCCGCGCTCCACGGCCCACCGCATCCTCGAACAGCTGGTGCGGCTGCGCTGGCTGGAGCACACCCCCTTCGGGTACGGCCTCGGCCGCCGGGCTCTCGGACTCGGCGGCGGCGACGGCGCCCACACCGAGATCCGCGCCGCGGCCGCGGGGCGGCTGCACCACCTCCAGATCCGCACCGGTCTGGTCGTCCATCTCGCCGTGCTCGACGAAGGGCAGGTGCTCTACCTCGACAAGGCGGGCGGTCGCTTCGCCGCCTCCGTCCCCTCGTGGGTCGGCGGCCGCGCGCCCGCGGCCGCCACGGCGCTCGGCAAGGCGATGCTGGCCTGGCTGGAACCGGAGGACGTCGAGTCCAGGCTGGCCGACCAGCTGGGCAAGCTCACCCACCGCACCATCGCCGACCTGCCCACGCTCCATCAGGAGCTGCACCGGATCAGGCAGCGCCGCGGACTGGCCTTCGAGCACGGCGAGTTCTTCCCCGGCATCGCCTGCGTGGCGGCGGCCGTGCGGGGGCCGGAGGGGCCGCTGGCCGCGATCTCGCTCGCCGGCCAGGCGCGTACCCCGCTGGAGAAGGTCGCGCCGCTGGTGGTGGACGCCGCCAGGCAGGTCTCGCGGGAACTGTTCCCCTGCCCGGGCAGCACGGGCCGGGCAGGAGCGGCCTGGCCCGATGCCGCGGAGGCGGCGGAGACGTGGTCGCCGCAGGCCATGGACCGGCTGCTGGCGGCCGGACAGGACGGCGGCTGGCTCTGACCTTCCGGCCGCCCGTCCGTGAGTCCGTCGGCCTTGTCCTCCCCGTCAGCCCCAGAGGTCGCCCTCGCCCCAGGTGAAGAGGCCCGCCGGGGCGGTGGGCAGTGCGGCCGGTGCGGTGTCGACGCCGAAGCGCCCGCGGAAGAAGAGCATCGGCCGCTGCTCGCTCTCCGCCTCAAGTCCGAGGACGCGGCCGATCACCACGTCGTGGTCGCCGGCCGCATGCACGTCGTGCACCTCCGCGTGCACGCGCATCAGCACGCCGCGCAGCGACGGTGTGTCCCAGGGCGAGAGGTCCCAGCCGAGCCCCTCGTACTTCGCGCCCCGGCTGGATCCGAAGCGCTCGCACAGGCCGGCCTGCTCCTCGGCCAGGACGTTGACGCAGAACCGGCCCGTGTCCCTGATGCGCGGCCAGGCCCGCCCGCGGTGGTCGGCGCAGAAGAGGATCAGGGGTGGATCGAGCGAGACGGACGCGAAGGACTGGCAGGCGAAACCGACTGGATCCCCCTCGGTGTCAAGGCCGGTCACCACGGTCACCCCGGTCGCGAACGCCCCCATGGCCCGGCGCATGCCGGTCGGCGTGGGGGCCGCGCTGTCGAGCGTCTCGGGTGTGGCGGGCGACTGCGTTCTCATCGTGTTCACCTCAAGGGGGACGGCACGGGTGGCGTGCGCGGTGGGCGAGCGGAGGCCGACGCTAAGGCCGTTCCGGACGGTGCGGAACGGTCCTCCCGATGAGTGGAAACCGCCCCGGGGCGGCCGTGCCCCGGGGCGTGGCCCGGCGGCCGCCGTCCGCACGTCCCGCTGATCGGGACTCCCGCCGCCCTGCCGATCGGGCCCGGTTACGTTCCCGGCGTTGACCACAGGACGGCGAAGGCGGGAACGATGACGGAGCTGAGCCACGAGTCCACCGCGCGTGAACTCACCACCGACCACGGCGTATTGAGGTATCACGAGGCCGGTGACGGGCCGCCTCTCGTGATGCTGCACGGTTCGGGCCCCGGGGTCACCGGCTGGCGCAACTTCCGCGGCAACCTCGCCACGTTCGCCGAGCACTTCCGCTGCCTTGTCCTGGAGATGCCCGGGTTCGGTGTCAGCGACCCCGTCGACGGGCACCCCATGGTCACCGCGCCGGACACCCTCGGCCGTTTCCTGGACGCCCTCGACCTGGACCAGGTCGACGTCATCGGCAACTCCATGGGCGGCATCGTCGGCACCCAGTTCGCGCTGCGCCACCCCGAGCGGGTCCGCAGGCTCGTGACGATCGGCGGCATCGGCCGCAACCTGTTCAGCCCCGGCCCGGGCGAGGGCATCAGGCTCCTGACCGAGTTCACCGACCACCCCACCCGTGAGGGACTGGTCCGCTGGCTGCGCTCCATGGTGCACGACCAGAGCCTCGTCACCGACGAACTCATCGAGGATCGCTGGCAGTTGGCCATCGACCCCCAGGCCCTCGCCAACGCGCGGGCGATGTACGGCGGTTCGGCCCTCGCCGCCCGAACGGCCTCCGCAGCCGCCTCCGGCCAGGCCCCGTACTGGGCGATGCTGCACCGGCTCAAGGCGAAGACCCTGATCACCTGGGGCCGCGACGACCGCGTGAGCCCCGTCGACATGTCCATCGTGCCGATGCGCACCATTCCCGACGTCGAACTGCACGTGTTCCCCGACTGCGGTCACTGGGTGATGATCGAGCAGAAGGCGGCCTGGGAGAGCGCAGTACTGGCCTTCCTGACCCGCAAGGAGTCGGCATGACCGCCGCCGCCCCGGACCCCGCTGCCACCCCCGCTGCCACACCTGCTTCCGGCCCCGCCTGGGACCACGAGTTCGACTTCGTCGTCGTCGGCAGCGGCGGCGGTGGCATGACCGCCGCGCTGACCGCCGCCGACGCCGGACTGTCGACGGTCGTGGTCGAGAAGGGCTCCATGTACGGCGGCACCACCGGCATCTCCGGCGGTGGCATCTGGATCCCCAACAACCCGGTCCTGCGCGCCAAGGGGCACGACGACAGCCGGGATTCGATCCGCCGCTACCTCGACCTGCTCACCGAGGGCCGGGTCCCGGCCGCCCGCCTCGACGCCTACGTCGACCAGGGCCCCGCCGCCATGGAACTGCTGTGCCGCAGCAAGTGGATGCGCTTCACCTGGACCAAGGGCTACTCCGACTACCACCCCGAGTACGAGGGCGGACGCCCCGAGGGCCGGTCGATCGAGGCGGTCCCGTTCGACACCCGCAAGCTCGGCGAGGACGAGAAGTACCAGCGGCCCAACAGCCTCAAGGGTCCCCTCGGCCTGTGGGTCACCGGCAAGGACTACCACGACCTGGCCATGGTGAAGCGGACCTGGCGCGGCCGCTGGGCCTCCGTCGTGGCCGCCTGGCGGGTCTCCTCCAACGTGGTCCGGCGCCGCCACATGTCCACCGGCGGGCGCGCCCTGGTGGCCCGGATGCGCATGGCGCTCAAGGACGCGGGCGTCCCGCTGTGGCTGGGCACCCCGATGACCTCGCTCGTCACCGACGACAGCGGCCGGGTCACCGGCATCGTCGCCGAGCGCGACGGCGAGACCGTACGCATCGGGGCCCGGCGCGGTGTGCTGCTCGCCGCCGGGGGCTTCGACCACAACGAGCGGATGCGCGCCCAGTACCTGCCGGACGGCGGAATCCAGGACTACAGCGCGGGCGCGCAGGAGAACGTCGGCGACGGGATCCTCGCCGGCCTCGGACTCGGCGCGGCGGTGGACTTCATGGACGACGCCTGGTGGATGCCGTCCGTGCGCCACTCCAAGGGCGTCACGATCCCCCTCGTCTCCGAGCGCTGCATCCCGCCGTCCGTGATCGTCTCCTCGCAGGGCAGGCGATTCACCAACGAGTCCTCGCCGTACACGAACTTCGTCCACGACCAGCTCGCCGGCAAGCACGTCCCGGCCTGGTTCGTGATGGACACCAAGGCCCGCGCCCGCTACCCGTTCGCCCAGGTGCTGCCCGGGATGCCCTTCCCCCGAGGCTTCTACGACGCCGGAATCATCCACCAGGCAGGCACCATCGCCGAGTTGGCCCGTGCCATCGACGTGCCGGAGGGTGAACTGACCGCGACCGTCGAGCGGTTCAACGGCTTCGCCCGAACCGGCAAGGACGCCGACTTCGGCCGCGGCGACAGCGCGTACGACCGCTACTACGGCGACCCCACACTGCCCAACCCCAACCTCGACGTCATCGACAAGGCCCCCTTCTACGCCGTGCGCCTCGACGTCGGCGACCTCGGCACCAAGGGCGGTCTGGTCTGCGACGAGCACGGCCGGGTGCTGCGCGAGGGCGGCGACGCCATCGACGGCCTCTACGCGACCGGCAACACCTCGGCGTCCGTCATGGCCAACGAGTACGCGGGCCCCGGAGCCACCATCGGCCCGTCCATCGTCTTCGGCTACATCGCGGCCCGGCACGCGGGTGCCCGGTGAGCGAGGCAGGCGGCGGGTCCCGACTCACGGTCCGTGTCGTCGAAGTGGTCCGCGAGACCGCCGACGCCCACTCGCTGGTGCTCGAACCGGTCGACGTCCCGAAGGAGCGGCTCGGCTACCGGCCGGGCCAGTTCCTCACCGTCCGCGTACCCACGGAACGCGCCGGGGGAGCCGCCCGCTGCTACTCGCTGTGCAGCTCCCCGCATCGCGACGACAAGCTGAAGATCACCGTGAAGCGCACGGCGAACGGCTACGGCTCCAACTGGATCTGCGACCACGTCGTCGAGGGTGACACGCTCGAAGTCCTGCGCCCCGCAGGCACGTTCACCCCCGACACACTCGACGAGGACGTCCTCCTCCTCGCGGCGGGCAGCGGCATCACTCCGGTGATGTCGATCCTGAAGTCCTGCCTGCACGCGGGCACCGGATCCGTCACCCTCGTCTACGCCAACCGCGACGAGCACTCGGTCATCTTCCGGAGCGAACTCATCGCGCTCGCCGAGGAGTTCGGCCACCGGCTGACCGTGGTGCACTGGCTGGAGTCGGTGCAGGGCCTGCCCACCGGGCCCGCCCTGCGCGCCCTCGTCCGGCCCTGCGCCGGGCGGCGGACGTTCGTGTGCGGCCCCGGCCCCTTCATGGAGCTGGCCACCACCACCCTTACGGCCATGGGTGTGCCCGCGGACCGGGTGCGGGTCGAGCGGTTCACCTCGCTGACCGGGGACCCGTTCGCCGCACCGGACGAGGACGACGGCTCGGCGCCGGCCGGCGAGGTCGAAGCAACCCTCGACGGAGAGACCACGACGCTGCCGTGGCCCGGCAACCGCAAGCTCCTCGACGTACTCCTCGCCGCCGGTCTCGAAGCCCCGTACTCCTGCCGGGAGGGCAATTGCAGCGCCTGCACCTGCCTGCTCGTCGAGGGAGAGGTGGCGATGGAACGCAACGAGGTGCTCGAAGAGCGCGACGTGGCCGACGGCTACGTCCTGGCCTGCCAGGCACTGCCGCGCAGCGAGCACATCAGGATCACCTACGACGGATGAGGTTCGAACCGTGACCAAGGCGACCGCCGCCATCGTCGGCTCCGGAAACATCGGAACCGACCTCATGTACAAACTGCTCCGGTCCGAGACGATCGAGCCACGCTGGATGATCGGCATCGACGCACAGAGCCCGGGGCTCAAGCGGGCCGCCGACGAAGGCCTGGTGGCGAGCGCCGACGGCGTCGACACACTGCTCGCCCAGGACGAGCGGCCCGACCTCGTCTTCGAGGCGACCTCGGCCGCCGTGCACCGGGCGAACGCCCCCAAGTACGCCGAACTCGGCATCCAGGCCATCGACCTGACCCCCGCCGCGCTCGGCCCCGCCGTCGTCCCCGCCGTCAACCTCGGCGCCCACCTGGACGCCCCCAACGTCAGCCTGATCACCTGCGGCGGGCAGGCCACCATCCCGATGGTGCACGCCGTCTCCCGGGTCACCGAGGTCGCGTACGCGGAGATCGTGGCGAGCGTCGCCTCGCCCTCGGCAGGACCCGGAACCCGCGCCAACATCGACGAGTTCACCCTCGCCACCAGCCGGGGCATCGAGACCATCGGCGGCGCCGCCCGCGGCAAGGCCATCATCATCCTCAACCCGGCCGAACCGCCGATGCTGATGCAGGACACCGTCTTCTGCGCCGTCCCCGAGGACGCGGACCGCGCGGCGATCACCGCGTCCGTCCACGAGGTGGCCCGCCAGGTCGCCGCGTACGTGCCCGGCTACCGGCTGCGCGCCGAGCCGCAGTTCGACGACCCGGACCCGGTCACTGGTGGCCCCGCCCGGGTCGCGATCTTCCTGGAGGTCGAGGGCGCGGGCGACTTCCTGCCGCCTTACTCCGGGAACCTCGACATCATGACCGCCGCCGCGACCAAGGTCGGCGAGGGCTTCGCCCAGCGCATCGCTTCCTGAACCTCAAGGAGTCCATCAGTCATGCCCTTCAGCGCAGACCTCGACATCCGCGTCACCGACTCCTCGCTACGGGACGGTTCGCACGCCAAGCAGCACCGATTCACGGTGGAGGAGGTGCGGTCGGTCGTCGCCGCCCTCGACGACGCCGGGGTCCCCGTCATCGAGGTCGCCCACGGCGACGGCCTCGGTGGATCCTCGTTCAACTACGGTTTCAGCCACACCCCGGAGCAGGAACTCATCAAGACGGCCGTCGCCACGGTGACGCAGGCCAGGATCGCATTCCTGATGCTGCCGGGACTCGGCATCCAGGACGACATCCGCGAGGCCGCCGACAACGGCGCCGCGATCTGCCGCATCGCCACCCACTGCACCGAGGCCGACATCGCCGCCCAGCACTTCGGCCTGGCCCGCGAACTCGGCCTGGAGACCGTCGGGTTCCTGATGATGGCGCACAGCAGCCCGCCCGAGGCCCTGGCCCGGCAGGCCCGCATCATGGCCGACGCGGGCTGCCAGTGCGTGTACGTCGTGGACTCGGCCGGCGCCCTGATCCTCGACGGCGTCGGTGACCGCGTCGCCGCGCTCGTCGCCGAACTCGGCGACGACGCCCAGGTCGGCTTCCACGGCCACGAGAACCTCGGGCTCGGCGTCGCCAACTCGGTGTCCGCCGTGCTGGCGGGCGCCCTTCAGATCGACGGCTCCGTCCGCCGGTTCGGCGCGGGGGCGGGCAACACCCCCGTCGAGGCGTTCGCGGCCGTCGCCGAGAAGCTCGGCATCCGTACCGGCATCGACACCCCGAAGATCATCGATGCCGCCGAGGACGTCGTCCTGCCCGTCATGGGCGGCGACCGGCTGCTCGACCGGATGTCGCTGACCATGGGCTACGCGGGCGTCTACTCCAGCTTCCTCGCGCACGCCGGCCGGCAGGCCGCCAAGTACGGCGTCTCCGGCACCGAACTCCTCCTCGAGGCCGGGCGACGCAAGCTCGTCGGCGGCCAGGAGGACCAACTCATCGAGATCGCCGTAGGGCTCGCGAAGCAGCAGCGGGCCGGCGCGGCCAAGGACACGACCGGGCCGACGCCCGCGGGGAAGTGAGCGCACCCATGCCCAATCCGGTACTCGACGCCGTCGTCGAACGCGCGGAGGAGATCCGCGCCCTGGGGCCCGCGAACGAGTCGCTCGGCCGTCTCGACGACCAGACGGCCAAGGTGCTCCGGGAGACCGGGGCGATCCGCATGCTCCAGCCGAAGAAGTACGGCGGACTCGAGCTGCATCCAAGGGAGTTCGCCGAGACCGTCATGGAGATCGCCGCTTGCGACGGCTCCACCGGCTGGGTGACCGGCGTCGTCGGCGTCCACCCGTGGGAGATGGCGATGGCCGACCCGCGGGTGCAGGAGGAGGTGTGGGGCGAGGACCCCGACACGTGGATCGCCTCCCCGTACGCGCCGATGGGCCTGCTGCGTCCCGTCGACGGCGGTTACGTCTTCAACGGTCACTGGCAGTTCTCCTCCGGCACCGACCACTGCGACTGGATCTTCCTCGGCGCCTTCCTCGCCGACGAGAAGGGCGAGCGGCTGAACCCGCCTGCTTCCGTGCACGTGATCCTGCCGCGCGCGGACTACGAGATCGTCGACGACTCCTGGGACGTGGTCGGCCTGCGCGGCACTGGCAGCAAGGACGTCGTCGTCAAGGACGCCTTCGTGCCCGACCACCGGGTCGTCGACTACGCCAAGGTCGTCGACGGCAGCCTCGCCGAGGAGGCGGGACTGACCAACCCGATGTACCGGCTGCCGTTCTCGGCGGCCTTCCCGCTCGGCATCACGGCCTCCGTCATCGGCATCTGCGAGGGCGCCCTCGCCCACCACCTCGCCTACCAGCGCGACCGCGTCCAGATCACCGGCACCGCCGTCCGCGACGACCCGTACGTCCTGTACGCGGTCAGCGAGGCCGCCGCTGAGATCGCCGCCTCTCGCGCCGCCCTGCTGGACAACATCAGCGTCCTGCACGACATGGTGGCGGCCGGTGAGCCGATCAGTTTCGACCGGCGGGCCGTGGGCCGCCGCACCCAGGCGCGGGCCGCCTGGCGGGCCGTCCGCGCCGTCGACGAGATCGTCGCCCGCTCCGGCGGCAACGCCATGCGGATGAGCAACCCCATCCAGCGTTTCTGGCGCGACGCCCACACCGGCCTCGCCCACGCCATCCATGTGACGGGAGCGGTCTTCCATGTCGCGGCGCTGACCCAGATCGGCGTGGAGCCCCCGCAGGGGCCCATGCGCTCGATGATCTGACCCCGGCGGGACCTCCTCAGTGCATTCCAGGCAGGAAGCGGTTGGAGAAAATACATGACACACATCAAAGGACTCGGCTACCTCCGGGTCCGTACCCGGGACGTCGCCCGTTGGCGCGAACTCACCGCGGAAGCCCTCGGGTTCGCCGAGGGATCCGGGCCCGACCCGGACGGCCTCTACCTCAGGATGGACGAGCGCAAAGCCCGGCTCGTCGTCCTCCCCGGTGACACCGACCGTGCCGAGGCGATCGGCTGGGAGGTGCGCGACCAGTTCGCGCTGGCCGAGGTGGCCCGCGCCGTCGAGGCGTCCGGCACCCCGGTCAAGGAACTCACTTGGCAGGAGGCCGAGGCCCTCGCCGTCGAGCAGGCCATCGCCTTCGAGGACCCGGCGGGGGTACGCGTCGAGGTGTTCTTCGGGCCCGTCCTCGACCACAGCCCCGTCCTCACCGGCCACGGCCAGCGCTTCGTCACCGGTGCCCAGGGCATGGGCCACGTCGTCCTGCCCACCACGCACATGGACGAGACGGTCGCCTTCTACACCGAGGTCCTCGGCTTCCTGCCGCGCGGCGCGGTCAAGCTGAGCGTCCAGGCCCCGGACGCGCCGCCGCGCCGTGTGCGCTTCATGGGTGTCAACCAGCGCCACCACAGCCTGGCCCTGTGCCCGGCGCCGCACGGAGAGGCCCCCGGCCTGGTCCACCTCATGGTCGAGGTCGACACCCTGGACGCGGTGGGCCGCGCCCTCGACAACGTCGGCCGCCTCGGCTTCCCGCTGTCCTCCACGCTCGGCCGGCACACCAACGACAAGATGGTGTCCTTCTACGTACGGGCGCCCGGCGGTTGGGACCTGGAGTACGGCACCGAAGGACTGCTCGTCGACGAGACCCACTACACCGCCGAGGAGATCACCGCGGACAGCTACTGGGGCCACGACTGGTCGGGCTCCGAGCCGCTCGCGGCGTTCTCGCCGCCGAAGGCGGACGGATGACCCCGGCGCGACCGGTCGTCACTCCTGTCCGTGCCTCGTCCGTCACGCACTACGAAGCCGAAGTCGACGTCCTCGTCGTGGGGTTCGGATGCGCGGGCGCCTCGGCCGCCTTCGAGTCGGCGTCGGCCGGCGCCGACGTCCTGGTCCTGGAGCGCGCCGGAGGACCGGGCGGCTCCTCGGCGCTGTCGGGCGGTGAGCTGTACCTCGGCGGCGGCACCCCCGTACAGAAGGCCTGCGGTTTCGAGGACACGGCCGACGACATGTTCGCCTACTTGTCGGCCGCCCTCGGACCGCACGCCGACGAGGAGAAGCTGCGTGTCTACTGCGACGGCAGCACCGAGCACTTCCAGTGGTTCGTCGACCGGGGCGTCCCCTTCGAGAACTCCCTGTGGGAGAAACCGAGTTGGATGCCTCCGTCGAACGACGGCCTGATGTGGCTGGGCGAGAACGCCTGGCCCTACGACACCCTCGCCCGCCCCGTGCCGCGCGGACACCGCCCCGCCGTCGGCCACTTCGGCGGCGGCCTGCTGATGGAGAAGCTCGTCGCCGCCGCCCGCGAGGCCGGTGCCGCCGTTCGCGCCGACACCCTCGCCGGTGCGCTCATCACGGAGGACGACGGCCGGGTCGTCGGTGTCACCGCCCGCCGGTACGGGCAGGACCTGGCGTTTCGGGCCCGACGTGGTGTCATCCTGACCACCGGCGGATTCGTCGACAACGAAGACATGCTCGCCGACCACGCCCCCGCCCTGCTCGGCCTGGGCAAGGTCAGCGACGGCCTTGACGACGGCAGCGGCATCCGGATGGCCTGCGCTCTCGGCGCGGCCACCCGGCGGATGTCCGCGGTCGAGATCGCCATGACCGCGCTGCCCGCCCTGGCCGTGCGCGGCATGCTGGTCAACGCCCACGGACAGCGCTTCATCAACGAGGACGTCTACCCGGGCCTGTTCAGCACGGCGGCGGTACTGACCCAGCCGGGCCCGTACTGGGTGATCGTCGATCAGGAGGGCTACGAGGCCGTCCCGGAGGCGGAACGCTGGGGTGTGCTGCCCCGGCACGCCGACGACGGCCTGGCCGTCCTGGAGCGTGAACTCGGCATGCCCGAGGGGGCGTTGGAGACGGCCGTCGGCACCTACAACCGGCACGCCGAGCACGGTGAGGACCCCTACTTCCACAAGAACGCCCGGTGGCTGCGGCCCCTCAAGGCGCCGTTCGCCGCCCTCGACCCGCGCCTCGGCTTCCACGGCGGAGGAGGGCGGGCGAGCGCGGGAGCCGGTCCCGGTGCGGCGGGCTTCACGCTGGGCGGGCTGCACACCACCGTCGACGGTGCCGTGCTCGATGTCTCGGGCGCGCCCGTCCCCGGCCTGTTCGCGGCGGGCCGCGCCGCGTCCGGCATCCACGGGGGCGGCTACGTCAGCGGTACCTCGCTGGGCGACGGCACGTTCTTCGGCCGCCGGGCGGGGTTGACCGCCGCCGGGAAGGGCATCTCATGAACCGTTTCGAGAACACCTCCGTCCTCCTCACCGGCGCCGCCTCCGGCATCGGCCGCGCCGCCGCGCTGCGGCTCGCCTCGGAAGGCGCCGCCGTCCTCGCCGTCGACCTGTCCGCCGACGGCCTGCGGGAGACCGCCGGGCGGCTCCCGCCCGGCAGTCCGGGGCGCATTCACACCCACGTCGCCGACGTGTCCGACGAGAGCGCCGTCGCGGCCGCCGTGGCCCGCGCCGCCGACGCGTTGGGCGGCATCGACGTCCTGGTCAACGTGGCGGGCGTGCACCGCACCACGCCGATCGACCGGCTCACCGTCGACGACCTGCGGCACCTGTTCGACATCAATGTCGTCGGCACGGCGGTCTTCTGCCGGGAGGCGCTGCGTCACCTGCCCGACGGCAGCGGTGTCATCGTCAACGTGGCCTCGTCGTCCGCGACCCACGGCAATCCGTTCATGAGCGCCTACTCCGCCACCAAGGGCGCGGTGCTGGCGTTCTCGCTGTCCCTGGCGGCCGAGGTGGCACACCGCCGCATCCGGGTCGTGCCGGTCTCGCCCGGCACCGTCCGCACGCCCCTGGCCGCCCGGCCCGACATGCTGCCGCCCGATCTCGACACCAGCTACTACCAGCGCATCCGCGCGCCGTTCGGGGCGGGCGGCCCGGAACAGATCGCGGGTGTCATCGCCTTCGCCGCCTCCCCGGACGCCGGTTATCTCACCGGTGCGGAGATCCGGGCCGACGGCGGCTCCCACATCTGACGGAAGGGTGGCGTTCTCATGGCTTCAACACCCGTACGACGAAAGATAGTTGTGACCGGGGCGGCCTCCGGTATCGGTCAGGCCCTCGCCGGGATGCTGCGCACCCAAGGGGACGACGTGATCGGCGTCGACCTGAAGGACGCCGACGTCTGTGCCGACCTCGGCACCGCCGAAGGGCGGCAGGACGCCGTCCGAGCCATCCTGGAGCGCAGCGGGGGAGTCCTCGACGCGGTGATCGCCTGCGCCGGGATCTCGGCCCGTGTGCCCGCCGTCATCGCGGTCAACTACTTCGGCGTCACCGAACTGCTCCAAGGGCTCAGGCCCGCCCTGGCCCGCGCCGAGGCGCCCCGCGCCGCGTGCGTCGGATCCATCGTCGGGACCAGGCCAGGCGCGAGGGACGTCGTCGCGGCCTGCCTCGCCGGGGACGAACCCGGGGCGCTCGCCGCGGCCGCCGCGCTCGCGGACGCGGGGGAGGGCGGCGCCCTCTACCCCGCGTCGAAGGCGGCCCTGGCCCGCTGGGTCCGTCGTACGAGCGTCACCGACGCGTGGGCGGGTGCGGGGATCCCGCTGAACGCCGTCGCCCCCGGAGTCGTGCTCACCCCGATGCACGCGGCCAGCGCCGTGACCGAGGAGCAGCGCAGGATCGTCGCGCAGGCCGTGCCGATGCCGCTGAACGGCCACGCGGAGCCCGAGGTGATCGCGCGGGCCCTGCGCTGGCTGACCAGCGCCGAGAACTCCCATGTCACCGGGCAGGTGTTGTACGTCGACGGGGGCGCCGAAGCGGTGCTGCGCGGCCCTGACCGGGTCTGAGCCGTCCCCGCTCGCCCCGCTGTTCTCCACTGAGTGGGACGGCCTCTTGCCTTCTTTCAGAATGAATTCTAGTTATGGGGGTGCAAGCGACCACACCGTCCCGGCCCGCACGGGCCGCCTCACCCCTACGGAGAACCATGGCCGAGGCCGTCATAGTCGAAGCCGCGCGCACACCGGTCGGCCGGCGACGCGGAGTCCTGTCAGGGCTGCACCCGGCCGAGCTGCTCGGCCGGGCGCAGCAGGGCCTGTTGGCGAAGGCGGGCCTCGCGCCCGACGTGGTCGAGCAGGTCGTCGGAGGCTGCGTCACCCAGGCCGGCGAGCAGTCCAACAACGTGACCCGCACCGCCTGGCTGCACAGCGGCCTTCCGCACTCCACCGCCTGCACCTCCATCGACTGTGCCTGCGGCTCCTCCCAGCAGGCCGTGCACCTGATCCACGGGCTGATCGCCGCGGGCACCATCGACGTCGGCATCGGCTGCGGCGTGGAGTCGATGAGCCGGGTCTTCCTAGGCCAGGCGCAGACCCCCGGAACCGGCGCCCCCGTCCCCGACGACTGGTCGCTGGACATGCCCGACCAGTTCACCGCCGCCGAGCGGATCGCGCGCAAGCGCGGCATCACCCGCGCCGACGCCGACGCCCTCGGGCTCGCCTCCCAGCAGAAGGCCGCCCGCGCCTGGGCCGAGGGCCGTTTCGCGGGGCAGGTCCTCGACATCGACGCCCCGGTGATGGGTCCGGAGGGCCCCACCGGTGAACGCGCCGTCGTCTCCCGGGACCAGGGGCTGCGGGACACCACCGCCGAAGCTCTCGCCGCGCTCAAGCCGGTCGTTCCCGACGGTATCCACACCGCGGGCAACTCCTCCCAGATCAGCGACGGCGCGGCCGCCGTCCTGCTGATGGCCAAGGAGCGCGCCGAGCGCCTGGGCCTGCGCGGCCGCGCCCGGATCGTCGCCTCCACCATGGTCGGCTCCGACCCGTACTACCACCTCGACGGACCCGTCGAGGCGACCCGCCAGGTCCTGGACAAGGCGGGGATGACCCTGGACGACATCGACCTCGTCGAGATCAACGAGGCGTTCGCTTCCGTGGTGTTGTCGTGGGCGCAGGTCCACAAGGCCGACATGGACAAGGTGAACGTGAACGGCGGCGCCATCGCACTCGGCCACGCGGTGGGCTCCACAGGGGCTCGGCTGATCACCCAGGCGCTGTACGAGATGGAGCGCGCCGACAAGTCCACCGCACTGATCACCATGTGCGCCGGCGGGGCGCACTCGACGGCGACCATCATCGAACGGATCTGACACACCATGACCATCGGCCTTACCTCGGAGCACCGCGACCTGCGGGACTCCGTACGTGCCTTCACCGGCCGGCACATCACCGCGGACGTCCTGCGCAAGGCGGTCGACGCCGAGGACGACACGACCCTCCCGCCCTACTGGCGGGCCCTCGCCGAGCAGGGCCTGCTCGGCCTGCACCTTCCCGAGGAGGCCGGGGGAGCGGGCTACGGCATCGTGGAACTGGCCGTTGTCGTCGAGGAGTTGGGGCGCGCCGCCGCACCCGGGCCCTTCCTGCCGACCACCCTCGCCGCGGCGATCCTGCACCGGGCCGCGCACCCCGCCCACCTGCCGGGCCTCGCCGACGGCACCGTCCTCGGCGCCGCCGCCCTGCGCCCCGGCACCCTCACCCTGACCCGCCGCGCCGACGGCACCGCCGAACTGTCCGGGGAGTGCGGCCCGGTCATCGGCGGCCACCCCGCCGACCTCTTCGTCCTGCCCGCAGCCGACGGTGACACCACCGCGTGGGTCGTGGTGCCGCGCGTCTCGGTGGAGACCACCCACCAGCGCAGCCACGACCTGACCCGCCGCTCGTCCCTGGTGCGCGCTCAGGCGGTGACGGTACCGGCCTCCGACATCCTGACCGTCGACCCGCGGCTGCCGCTCGACCTCGCCGCCACCCTGTTCGCGGCGGAGGCCTCAGGCATCGCCGACTGGGCCGTCACCACCGCCGCCGACCACGCCCGCGTGCGCGAGCAGTTCGGCCGCCCCATCGGACAGTTCCAGGGCGTCAAGCACCGCTGCGCGCGGATGCTCGCGCAGGCCGAACAGGCCCGCGCCTGCGCCTGGGACGCGGCCCGCGCCGCCGACCCCGGCGCCGTCGACGACCCCCGCGAGGCCTCGCTCGCCGCAGCCGTCGCCGCGGCCACCGCCGTCGACGCGGGCTTCGCCGCCGCCAAGGACTGCATCCAGGTGCTCGGCGGCATCGGCTTCACCTGGGAGCACGACGCCCACCTCTACCTTCGGCGCGCCCAGACCCTGCGCATCGCGCTCGGGTCCGCCGCGCGGTGGCGACGCCGCGTCGCCCGGCTCACGCTCGACGGATCCCGCCGCCGGCTCGGCGTCGAACTCCCGCCCTCGGCAACCGCCGTGCGCGAGGAGATCCGCGCCGAACTCGCCGAGGCCGCCGCCCGCACCGAGGCCGAGCGTCCCGTCTTCCTCGCCGACCGCGGCTACACCGCTCCGCATCTGCCCGCCCCCTGGGGCAAGGGCGCCGACGCCGTCACCCAGCTCGTCATCACCGAGGAGCTGCGCGCCGCGGGCCTCAAGCCCGTCGACATGATCATCGGCGGCTGGGTGGTGCCCACCCTCGTGGCCCACGGCGACGACGCGCAGCGCGAGCGGTTCCTGCGGCCCAGCCTGCGCGGCGAGATCCAGTGGTGCCAGCTGTTCAGCGAGCCCGGGGCCGGGTCCGACCTGGCCGGCCTGTCCACCCGCGCGGTCAAGGTCGACGGCGGCTGGCGGATCACCGGGCAGAAGGTGTGGACCTCCGGGGCCCACGAAGCCGACTGGGGCATCCTGCTCGCCCGCACCGACCCCGACGCCCCCAAGCACAAGGGGGTGTCGTACTTCCTGCTCGACATGGACAGCGCGGGCATCGACATCCGGCCGCTGCGGCAGATCACCGGCGAGGCCGAGTTCAACGAGGTGTTCCTCGACGACGTGTTCGTCCCCGACGAGCTGCTGGTCGGGGCGCCCGGCGACGGCTGGCGGCTCAGCCGCACCACCCTCGCCAACGAACGCGTCGCCCTTTCCCACGACTCCTCGCTCGGCTCCGGCGGCGAGGCCCTCCTCGAACTCGCCGAGACCGCACCCGCGGACATGGACGACGAACGGCTCACCACTCTCGGCGCCATCCTCTGCGACGCCCAGGCCGGCGGCCTCCTCGGCCTGCGCGCCACCCTGCGCACGGTCTCCGGACAGCAGCCCGGCGCCGAGGCGAGCATCGCCAAACTGGCCGGAGTGGAACACCTCCAGCAGGTGTGGGAGACCGCCATGGACTGGCTCGGCGACGCCGCCCTCTCCGGCGAGGGCCCCCGGCAGGACCCGACCTGGTGGTTCCTGAACTCCCGCTGCATGTCCATCGCGGGAGGCACCACCGAGGTACAGCTGAACATCATCGCGGAGCGCATCCTGGGCCTGCCGCGCGACCCCGCACCCGTACCCGCCGCCAGGACGTCCGAGGGGAAGGGCCGCGCATGACGATCGACCGTGACAAGGCGCTCGGCGCACCTCCCACCATCGAGGAGATCTCCTGGACCACCCGGGACGTGCTCCTCTACCACCTCAGCCTCGGCGCGGGCGCCGACGCCACCGTGGGACCGGAGCTCGGCCTGACCTACGAGTCCTGCGAGCGCGGCCTGACCGTGCTGCCCACCTTCGCGATGGTCGCGGGTACGGGTGTCTCATCGGGCAGCGCCCCGGACCCGTCCTTCGAACTCCCCGGCATCGAGCTCGACTTGCGCCGCATCCTCCACGCCGGCCAGGAACTGCGGATCCACCGTCCGCTTCCCGCCTCCGGCACGGCCACCCTCGCCTCCCGCGTCGTCGAACTGTGGGACAAGGGCAAGGCGGCCGTCATCGTGCGGGAGTCCGCGGCCACCGGCCCGGACGGCGAGCCGCTGTGGACGAGCCGGATGCGGATCTGGGCCCACGGTGCGGGCGGCTTCGGCTCGGAGCCCGCCCCGCGGACCGAGTGGAACGCACCCGACCGCGCCCCCGACGCCGTGCTCGACACCCCCACCACCCCCCAACAGGCCCTGCTCTACCGGCTCAACGGCGACCTCAACCCCCTGCACGCCGACCCCGGGTTCGCCCGGTCCGCCGGATTCGAGCGGCCCGTCCTGCACGGCCTCGCCTCGTACGGTCTGGTCGCCAAGGCCCTCGTCGGGGGCCTGCTCGACGGCGACGCCAGCAGGCTGACCGGCCTGTCCGTACGGTTCGCGGGAGTCCTCTACCCCGGCGAGAGCCTGCGCACCGCCGTCTGGCGCGAGGACGACCGGCTCCTGCTGCACACCACCTGCCCGGAGCGCGACGACGCCCCCGTCCTCACCCACGCGACCGCGAGGATCACCGCATGACCGCCGACCGCCACCCCGTCCCCGTACCCACCGAGCCCGTCCCACGGCCGGACGCCCTGGTCGCCACCGCCCACGACGAAGGTGTCGACGCGGCGACCGTCGCCGCCCGCAGACTCGTCGAAGCCCTGCTCCGGGCGGGCGACGACACGGACGTCGACATGACGGACGTGACCAAGCAACTCGACTCCCTCGCCGATCAGTTGACGGAACGGGCCCCCGGCCTGGAGGAGCGCCTCGTCACCATGTGGCAGGGCACCGGCATCACCCGGCACGACCCCGTCACCGGACCGGAGAACGCGATCGCTCCGCCGCTGAAGCTCATCGGTCAGGACGACGGCTCCGTCCAGGGCACCGTCAGTCTCGGCCTTGCCTACCAGGGCCCGCCGCGCTGCGCGCACGGCGGTGTGTCGGCGCTGCTGCTCGACCACACCCTCGGCGTGGCCAACCACTGGGCCGGCCTGTCCGGGATGACCGCCGAACTCACCCTGCGCTACCTGCGTCCCACCCCGCTGTTCGAGCCGCTCACCGTCACCGGCCGGCAGCTCTCCGTGGACGGCAGGAAGATCCGTACCGAGGGATCCATCGAGGCCGGCGGCCGCGCGTGCGTGACGGTCCAAGGACTGTTCATCGCCAAGGAGCTGCCCCGCCCCAGTTGAGCCACGAGCACACCAACGGCAGGCCCCGCGACGAATCTCCGTCGCGGGGCCTGCCGTTGGTGTGTCGGCCGGTCAGACATGTACGTCGCGGCGTACGACCTTCCCCGTGGCGTTCCGCGGCAGGCTCTCCGAGGTGATCCGCCAACGCGAGGGCACCTTGTAGTAGGCCAGGCGCTCGCGCACGTAGGCGGCCAGTGTCTCCTGGGTGAGACCGGCGTCCGCGTCCGTGACGACCACCGCCGCCACCTCCTGGCCCAGGTCCGGATGCGGCACACCGACCACCAGGCACTCCCGCACCCCAGGGCACTCGGCCAGCACACCCTCGATCTCCGCCGGATACACGTTCTCGCCGCCGCGCAGGATCAGGTCCGAACGCCGGCTGGTGAGCCGCAGCCGGCCGTCCTCCAGCATCCCGATGTCTCCCGTGTGCAGCCAGCGGCCCGCCTTGATGGCCTGGTCGGTGGCCTCCTGGTCCTCCCAGTACCCGAGCATCACGTACGGGCTGCGCAGGCAGATCTCGCCCTCCTGGCCCTCCGGCAGCGGCCGGCCCGCCGGGTCGCGCACCTCCAGCTCCACCGCCACCACCGGGCGCCCCAGACTGTCGGGCGCCACGGCGAGGTCGGCCGGGGTGGCCACCGCCGCGCCGGTGCAGGACTCGGTGAGCCCGTAGCTGTTGGCCAGCGCGTCGCGCGCCACCGGCAGCGCGGCGCGCAGCCGTTCGTGGAAGGCGGGGGAGGAGGGGGCCGAAGCCAGCGAGAAGGACGTCAGGGACGACAGGTCGTAGCCGCCGAGATCGCCGTGCTCGACGATCCGGTGTGCCATGGTCGGCACCGCGCCCCAGTTGGTGACCCGTTCCCGCTCGATGAGCCGCAGCACCCGCTCGGCCTCGAAGCGGCCCTGGTGCATCACGACGGCGCCGCCGTCCACGAGCCGGGGGACCGCGAGGTTGTGCAGGGACGCGATGTGGAAGAGGGGCAGCGCGAGCAGATGCCGCCGGTCCTGCGGGGCGATCGGATCGCCCATCTCGGCCATCAGCTGGTTGTTGAGGCACAGGTAGTCGATGACGGCCAGCAGGTTGCGGTGGGTGTGCACCACTCCCTTGGGGCGGCCCGACGTACCGCTCGTGTACATGATGACCGCGGGATCGTCCTCGTCGATCTCCGGCCGGGGCGGCTCCGCGTCCGGGTGCCGCCGCACCAGCTCGGGGACGTCCTTCTCGAACGTCAGCAGCGGCACCCGTGAGCCGTCCACCAGCGCGGCCCGCCTGGCGTCGGCCAGCACCACCTTGGGACGGGTGTGACCGAGTCCGTACTCGATCTCCTGCGCGGTCCACCAGGCGTTGTAGCCGACGGCGACGGCGCCGAGCGAGACCGTGGCCCAGAACGCGACGACCCAGCCCGGGCCGTTCGCCGCCAGCAGTGCCACCCGGTCACCCTTGCCGACGCCGTACTCCTCTTCCAATACGCGTGCCAGGGAGGCCACTTGGCGCGCGTGCTCGGCGAACGAGATCCGCTCGTCCTCGGTCACGATGTAGTCCCGCTCGCCGTGTCCCACGGAGGCGGCCACCACATCGGCCAGGGACTTCCGCCGGTGTGCGAACACCTGCATCCGCGCCCCCAGCACGTCCTCTTGGACCAGTTCGAAGGCACCGCCGGGGCCCGTCAGCCGCCGCAGGATGTCCTGCGCCGTCTCCGGCACCGTCTCGTGGTGGTCCGCCGTCGCGCTCATGCGCCTCCCTCTCGCCGGAGTGGATGATGTGCGCGCCATCGTTCTCCCGCTGCCCGTGCCGGGCAGCGCGGTTCCCGGTCACCGGGACGCCCACCGGCGCCCGTGCCGCTGAGTGGGACCCGCGCCCCGGCGCCGCCCGCGCCCCTCGAGCATGGTCTGCCGCAGCCGACGGGAGAAGAGGGAGAACGTGGGACATCTTCAGGGGAAGGTCGCGATCGTCACCGGAGCGGGCCAAGGGGTGGGCCAGGGCATCGCCCTCGCCCTGGCCGAGCAGGGAGCCGCGGTCGCGGTGCTCGGCCGGACACCACAGAAACTCGAAGCCACCCGCGAGCTGGTGCGGGCTCGTGGCGCGCGGGCCGAGACATTCGTCTGCGACGTGGCGGACACCGAACGCGTCCCGGCCCTGGTGCGGGAGATCGCCGAACGCCTCGGGCGCATCGACGTCCTGGTCAACAACGTCTACGACGGCGCGTACGGGCCACTTCTTTCACTGAGCGACGCCGACTTCCAACGGGGCTTCCGCAGCGGCCCCTTCGCGACCTTCGCGTTCATGAAGGCCTGCCACCCGCACCTCAAGTCCTCCGGCGACGGCGTGATCATCAACCTCGTCACCTCCGCCATGGTCCGCTGGGACCTGAGCACATACGGCGCCTACGCCGCCGCCAAGACCGCCGTGCGCTCCCTGACCCGCACCGCCGCCAATGAATGGGGGCCCGACGGCATCCGCGTCAACGCGATCGCCCCGCACGCGGCGTCCCCCGGGTACCTGCGCTGGTCCGAGGCCAACCCCGAGGAGGCCGAGGCCTTCTGCGCCTCCATCCCGCTGCGTCGCGTCGGTGACTGCGAGGCGGACATCGGCCGCGCGGTGGCGATGCTGTGCGGGCCCGACGCCCGCTATCTCACCGGCGCGACGGTCCCGCTGGACGGCGGACAGGCCAACTTCGACTGACGGTGCTCCCGGTCAGCGGGACGGCCCGCGCCCACCCGTGCATCCCTGAATAGCGTCACCAACCGCCACCACGACGGGTGTGCGGACGGAGGATTTCCCTTGACTCAGACATCGCACCAGCCGCCCGGAACGCCGGACGTCCTGGCCCCCACGACACTCGGCCCCACCACGCTGCGCAACCGCATCGTCAAGGCGGCGACGTACGAGGGCCTGAGCCGCGACAGCCTGGTCACCCAGGACCTGATCGACTTCCACGTCCGGTACGCGGCCGGCGGGGTGGGCATGACCACCGTCGCCTACTGCGCGGTGGCCCCCGAGGGGAGGACCGACCGGCACCAGGTGCTGTGGCGTCCCGAGGCACTGCCCGGGCTGCGCAAGCTGACCGACGCCGTGCACGCCGAAGGCGCGGCCGTTTCCGCCCAGATCGGCCACGCCGGTCCTGTGGCCAACCCGAAGTCCAACGGCCATCCCGCGCTGTCGCCCAGCCGCCACTTCCACAAGACGACCCTCAGCTTCGCCAAGGAGGCGACCCGGGACGACCTGAAGCGCATCGTCGGCAACCACGCCGACGCCGCCGCCATGGCCGTCGAGGCGGGCTTCGACTGCGTCGAGGTCCATCTGGGCCACAACTACCTGGCCAGCTCCTTCCTCAGCCCGCGCATCAACCACCGCAAGGACGAGTACGGCGGAAGCCTGGAGAACCGGTTCCGCTTCGCGCGCGAGATCGTGCACGCCGTCCGCGCGGCGGTCGGCGACCGGATCGCCGTCATCGCCAAGCTCAACATGGACGACGGTGTCCCCGGCGGCTTCTGGCTCGACGAGGCCATCCCCGTCGCCCGCCGCTTGGAGAGCGACGGCTGCCTCGACGCCCTGGAACTGACCGTGGGCAGCTCCCTGCTCAACCCCATGTATCTCTTCCGCGGCGACGCGCCGCTGCACGAGTTCGCGAAGATCATGCCCGAGCCGGTCAGGACCGGAATCAAGCTCGTCGGCAAGAAGGTGCTGCACAGCTACCCCTATGACGACGCCTACCTCCTCGACCAGGCCCGGCAGATCCGCTCCGCCGTCGACATGCCGCTGATCCTGCTGGGCGGGATCACCGGACGGCCGAGCATGGACCTGGCGATGCGCGAGGGCTTCCAGTTCGTCGCCATGGGCCGCGCCCTGCTGCGCGAACCCGACCTGATCAACCGCATCCAGGCCGACGCCGACACACCTTCCCTCTGCATCCACTGCAACAAGTGCTTCGTCACCATCTACGGCGGCACCCGTTGCGTACTCGTCGAGGCGCCCGGCGCACGCACCGCCGCCGGCCAGTCGCCCATCACCGGCTGAGGGGGACGACCGTGACACCCGACACCATCGCCGACCTGCTGCTCGCCCGCGCCGGGGACGACCGCCCCGGCCTGCTCACACGGGAACGGGACTGGACCTGGGACGAGGTCGTCCGCGCGAGCGCGGTCCGCGCGTCCCTGGCCCGGTCGCTGCGGTGCGAGGGGCCGTTCCACGTCGGCGTACTCCTGGAGAACACTCCCGAGTACGTGTTCTGGCTGGGCGGTGCCGCCCTCGCGGGGGCATCCGTCGTCGGCATCAATCCGACCCGGCGCGGCAGCTACCTGGAGGCGGAAGTACGGCACACCGACTGCCAGTTGATCGTCACCGACCGGGCCGGGCTGAAGCTGCTCGACGGCCTCGACCTCGGCGTTCCGCCCGAGCGGTACCTGGTCGTGGACGAACCGGCGTACGTCGAGGCACTGGCCGCGCACGCGGCGGCGGAGCCCGTCCGTGACCCCGAGGTCACCGCAGCCACCCGCATGCTGCTGCTGTTCACCTCCGGCACCACCGGCGCCTCCAAGGCGGCGATCTGCTCGCAGGGCCGCCTCGCCGCTCTCGGCCGCACCAACGCCGCCAAGTACGACGTCGGCGCCGACGACGTCTGCTACTGCCCGATGCCGCTGTTCCACGGCAACGCGCTGATGGCCCTGTGGGCGCCCGCGCTCGCCGCCGGCGCCACCGTCGCCCTCACCCCGAAGTTCTCCGCCTCCGGATTCCTGCCGGACGTACGGCACTTCGGCGCCACCTTCTTCACCTACGTCGGCAAGGCCATCGCCTACGTCCTGGCCCTGCCGGAACGGGCCGACGACGGCGACAACCGGCTCACCCACGCCTTCGGCACCGAGGCGTCCCCCGAGGACCAGGCCGCCTTCCTGCGCCGCTTCGGCTGCCGCCTCATCGAGGGCTACGGCTCCAGCGAGGGCGCCGGTATGCTGAAACGCGCCCCCGACGGGCCTCCCACCTCCCTCGGCGTGCCCGCACGCGACGGTGTGCGGATCGTCGACGCGGACACGCGCGCGACCTGCCCGCCCGCGCTCCTCGACGAGCACGGCCGGGTCCGCAATCCAGAGGAGGCCATCGGGGAGCTCGTCGACACCGAGGGCGCCGCCCGCTTCGAGGGCTACTACAAGAACGACGCCGCCAACGCCGAACGCGTGCACCACGGCTGGTACTGGACCGGCGACCTCGGCTATGTCGACGAGGCCGGTTACTTCTACTTCGCGGGCCGCGCCGGGGACTGGATCCGCGTCGACGGCGAGAACACCTCTGCCCTGCTCACCGAACGCGTCCTGCGCCGCCACCCCGACATCGTGGCCGCAGCCGTCTTCGGCGTCCCCGACCCCCGCTCCGGCGACCAGGTGATGTCCGCCGTCGAGATACCCGAGGGCAGGAACTTCGAGGACTTGCGGCTGCCCCAATTCCTCTCGGGCCAGCAGGACTTGGGCACCAAGGGCACCCCCCGCTACGTCCGTGTCTCGCACGCCCTGCCGACCACCGGCTCCGGCAAGCTCCGCAAGAAGGAGATGCAGGCCGAGGGGTGGCGCGTCGACGACCCCGTCTACGTGTGGCGCGGACGCGGACGGCCCGCGTACGTCCTGATGACCGACGAGGACAAGCAGGCGCTGCGCGCGGAGTTCCTCGCCAGCGGGCGCGGACGCTTCCTGCCCTGACCGCGAACAGTGCCGGCGAGGACACAAGAGGACTGGAGAACAACATGCACCTGCGCGAGAGCGCCGCGCAGCAAGAACTGCGCCGCGAGCTGAGGGCGTACTTCGCGGGTCTGCTGCCCGAGGACGAACGGCGCCGCGCCGGAGAGGAGGGCGTGGGCGGCTCCCGCTTCCGCGAGATCGTCGGCCGGCTCGGCGCCGACGGCTGGCTCGGCATCGGCTGGCCCGTGGAGTACGGCGGCCAGGGCCGTTCGTTCGAGGACCAGTACGTGTTCTTCGACGAGGTCCAACGGGCCGGTCTGCCCTTCCCGTTCGTCACCGTCAACACGGTCGGGCCGACGCTCATGGCGTACGGCACCGAGGAGCAGAAGAAGCGGTTCCTGCCCGGCATCCTCTCCGGCGACATCGTCTTCGCGATCGGCTACACCGAGCCGGGCGCGGGCACCGACCTGGCGTCGCTGAGCACGCGTGCGGTGCGTGAAGGCGACCACTTCACCGTCGACGGCAGCAAGATCTTCACGAGCGGCGCCAACACCGCCGACCATGTGTGGCTCGCCGCGCGGACCGAGCCGGACGCGGCGAAACACCACGGCATCTCCATCCTGATCGTGCCCACCGACGCCGGCGGCTTCTCCTGGAGCCCCATCCGCACCGTCGGCGGCATGATGGTGACCGCCACCTACTACGACGCCGTCCGGGTGCCCGCCACCGACGTGGTCGGCGAGGTCGACGGCGGCTGGCGGCTGATGACGGCCCAGCTCAACCACGAACGCATCGGCCTGGCGGCGCTGGGCGGACGCATGATTCAGCTGTGGGAGCGGGTCCTGGACTGGGCGCGGGAGAACGGCACCCTCGAACAGCCCTGGGTCCGCCGGGAGTTCGCCCGCACCCATGCCCGCCTCGAGGCGATGCGGCTGATGAACTGGAAGATGACCGACGCCGTCGCCCACGACCGGCTCACCGGCGCGGACGCCGGCGCGGCCAAGACGTACGGCACCGAGACCCACATCGACGTGCAGCGCACCCTGAGCCAGATCCTCGGGGCGGCGGGCCGCATCCGACCCGAGTCGCCCGGCGCGGCACTGGCCGGGCAGGTCGAACAGCTCTCCCGGCAGGGCATCGTCAACACCTTCGGGGGCGGCGTCAACGAGGTGCTGCGCGACATGGTCGCCGTTCAGGGCCTCGGCCTTCCCCGCAAGGGGCGTGGGAAGTGAGCGAGGCGATCGAAGGGTACGAGAAGCGTCTCCAGGCGTTCGTCGGCTGCGAGTTGAGCCCGCTCACCCCCGGCCAGGACCCCGTCAATCAGCCGATGATCCGGCACTGGGCCGAGGCGATGGGGGACACCAACCCCGTCTACACCGACGAGGCCGCCGCTCGTGCCACCGGACGCCCGGGCGTCGTCGCGCCCGCGTCGATGGTGCAGGCGTGGACCATGCGCGGCTACGCCGCCACCGTCGCCCCGCCGACCGGCCGCCGCGGCTTCGACGAGCTGGTCGCACTCCTCGACGAGGGTGGATACACCTCCGTCGTGGCGACCGACTCGGAACTGGAATTCGCCCGCGAACTCGTGCCCGGCGACCACGTCGCCGTCAAGGAGGCCGTGGAGTCGATCTCGGCGGAGAAGAGCACCGGGCTCGGCGCCGGCCGCTTCGTCACCACCCTGAAGACCTACGTCGACCAGGACGGCGGCCTCGTCGCCACCCAGCGCTGGCGCACCCTGCGTTTCCGGCCCGCGTCCCCAAGTCCCGTGGCAGAACGCCCACTTCGCCCCCGGCCCGCCCTCAACCGTGACAACGCCTTCTGGTTCGAGGCGGCCAAGGAGCACCGGCTGGTCATCCAGCGCTGCGTCCCCTGCGAGACCCTGCGCCACCCGCCCGGTCCCTGCTGCCCGCACTGCGGCTCCCTGGAGTGGGACACGGTGCGGGCCTCGGGCCGCGGCCGGGTCCACACCTTCACGGTCAACCACCACCCCCGGCACCCGGCGTTCGACTACCCGCTGATCGTCGCGGTCGTCGAACTCGCCGAGGGCACCCGGCTGATCACCAACCTGACCGGCGTCGCCGCCGAGGACGTCACGGTCGACATGCCCGTCGTCCTCGACTGGCTCGACGCCGACCCCGACCTGTCCCTGCCGGTGTTCCGGCCGGATGCCACGGAGGACCGCTGATGGACTTCTCGCTGGGAGTAGAGCTCGATGAGCTGCGCAAGCTGGCCCGTGAGATCTTCACGGACCACGCCACGCCCGAACGGCTGCGGGCGGCCGAGACGTCCGCGACCCGCGTCGACGACGCACTGTGGGCGGACCTGGCCGCGGCGGGGCTGCTCGCCGCCCCGCTCCCCGAGGAGGCCGGCGGCGCGGGCCTGGGCCTGGCCGGGCTCTGTGTCCTGCTGGAGGAGCAGGGCCGCCGCGTGGCACCCGTACCGCTCTGGCCGGCCGCCCTCGGGGCCCTCGCCGTGGCCGCGCACGGCTCGGCCGAACAGCGTGCCGCCTTGCTGCCGGGCGTCGCCGACGGTACGAGCAGGATCACCCTGGCCCTGGAGGAGTTCGCCCCCGCCGACCCGTGCGCGCCACGGGCCACGGCGGCGCCCGACGGGGCCGGCTGGCGACTGGCCGGAACCAAGGCGGTCGTGCCCTCTCCGGCCGGCGCCGGACATGTGCTGGTCGCCGCCACCACCGAGGCGGGCGCCGGCCTCTTCCTCGTACGCCGCGACGCGCCCGGCGCGACCTGGACACCGGCGGAGACCACCACCTACGACCTGAGTGCCCACCTGGACCTGGACGGTGCCCCCGCCGAGGCGGTCGGCACCCCCGGGAGCGGTGTGCTGGAGTGGACCGTCGACCGGGCCCGCACGGCGCTCGCCGCCGTTCAACTGGGCGTGGCGCAGGGGGCGTTGAGGTACGCGGCCGACCATCTCGGCAGCCGTGAGCAGTTCGGCCGTCCGCTCGCCACCTTCCAGGCCGTCCAGCATCAACTCGCCGACTGCGTCATCGAGATCGACGCCATGCTCGTGACCCTGTGGCAGGCGGTGACCGCTCTGGAGGACGGGCAGGACACCGAGCAGGCGGTACTGGTCGCCAAGTGGTGGGCCGACGAGGGCGGCCTGAACGTCGTGCACCGCGTCCAGCACGTGCACGGAGGCATCGGCGTCGACACCGACTACCCGGTGCACCGCCACTTCCTGTGGGGCAGGCAGAACGCCACCACCCTCGGCGGGGCGCCCGGGGACCTCGCCCGGCTCGGGGACCTCCTGGCCGACACGGCGGTGACCTCGTGAGCACACCGACGACCCGCACGTACGACGAGGTGACGGTCGGCGAGGAACTGCCGCCGCTGGACATCCCGGTGACCCGGAGCCTGATCGTCGCGACGGCCCTGGCGAGCCGTGACTACCAGGACGTGCACCACGATCCCGAACTGGCCCGCGCCCGCGGGTCGAAGGACATCTTCATGAACATCCTGACCAGCAACGGTCTGGTCGACCGGTACGTCACCGGATGGGCGGGACCGGCCGCGGTCGTCCGCTCCATCCGGATCCGCCTGGGCGCCCCCAACCACCCCGGAGACACCATGGCGCTCACCGGCACGGTCACCGCCAAGGCCGACGAGGACGGCGCAGCGGACGGATGTGTCGAGATCGCCGTGCGCGGCACGAACAGTCTCGGCGCCCACGTCACCGGTTCCGTCGCCGTACGGCTTCCCCGGTTGCCGAAGGAGGCCGGCGCGCGATGACCACGCCCTCCGCACCGACCGGCAGCGCCGCGATCGCCGGTATCGGTGCCACCGAGTTCTCCAAGCACTCCGGGCGCAGCGAACTCCAACTCGCCTGCGAGGCCGTCCTCGCCGCCCTCGCCGACGCGGGCCTCTCCCCCTCCGACGTCGACGGCCTGGTCAGCTTCACCGCAGACACCAACGGCGAGATCCACGTCGCCCGCAACACGGGCATGGGCGAGCTGACCTTCTTCTCCCGCATCGGCTACGGCGGCGGGGCCGGCTGCGCCACCGTGCAGCAGGCGGCCATGGCCGTCGCCACGGGCGCCGCCGAGGTCGTCGTCTGCTACCGGGCCTTCAACGAGCGGTCCGGCGAGCGCTACGGCCTCGGCCAGGCCGACCGGGCGATGGACACCGGCGCGGACCGGGCCGCGTACTCCTGGATGACACCGTTCGGCCTGAACACCCCGGCCCAGTGGGTGGCCATGTTCGCCCGCCGCTACGCGCACGAATACGGCGCCACCAGTGAGGACTTCGGGCGCGTCGCCGTCGTGGACCGCAAGCACGCGGCGAACAATCCGGCCGCCTGGTTCCACGGCAGGCCCATCACCCTCGCCGACCACCAGGCGTCCCGCTGGATCGCCGAACCGCTGCGGCTCCTCGACTGCTGCCAGGAGACCGACGGCGGCCAGGCCCTGGTGATCGTCTCGGCCGAGCGCGCCCGCGACCTGCCCCACCCGCCCGCCGTGATCCTCGGCGCGGCCCAGGGCTCGGGCGCCGACCAGCACATGATGACCAGCTACTACCGCGAGCGCATCAGCGGCATCCCGGAAATGGGCCTGGTCGGTCGGCAGTTGTACGCGCGAAGCGGCCTCGCCCCCGAGGACATCGACGCCGCGATCCTCTACGACCACTTCACCCCGCTGGTGCTGCCGCAGTTGGAGGAGCTGGGCTTCTGCGGCGTCGGGGAGGCGAAGGACTTCATCGCCGACGGGCACCTCGAACTCGGCGGCAGGCTGCCCTCGAACACGCACGGCGGGCAGCTCGGCGAGGCCTATCTGCACGGCATGAACGGCATCGCCGAGGCCGTCCGTCTCGTGCGCGGCACCTCCGTGAACCAGCCCCAGCAGGTCGAACACGTCCTCGTCACCGCCGGAACCGGCGTGCCGACCAGCGGCCTGGTCCTGGGAGCGGACGGATGACCGCCTCCCCGTGGCGCGGCCACGCCCTCGGCACGCGCACCGTCGCGTACACCGAGCGCGATGCCATCCTCTACGCGCTCGCCGTAGGTGCACGCGCCGACGACCTCGACCTCGTCTTCGAGGAGCGCCTGCGGGTCCTGCCGACCTTCGCGCTGACCCTGGCCCAGTGGGCCCCCGACGCCCTCGGCGCGCTCGGCGCCTTCGACACCACGAATGCGGTGCACGGCGCGCAGCGCCTCACCGTGCGCCGTCCGCTGCCGCGGGCAGGGGAGGTGACGATGACCGCCCGTGTCGCCGAGGTGTGGGACAAGGGCGGCGCCGCCGTCTTCGACGTCGAGGTGGACAGCGACCACTTCCTGGCGACGTGGTCCCTGTTCGCTCCCGGCAGCGGTGGCTTCGGCGGTGAGCGGGGGCCCGGCTCCCCGCGCCGCCCCGAGGGCCCCGCGGACCGTCGGCTGATCCTCGCCACACATCCCGAACAGGCCGCCCAGTACCGCCTGTTGGGCGACCGGCACCACATGCACATCGACCCGGGGGCGGCCCGCGCGGCGGGCATGCCCCGACCGTTCCTGCACGGCCTGTGCACCCTCGCCGCCCTCACCCTGCCCGCCGCCGGGGCCCTGGGCGCCCACCCGGCCGATCTGACGGACCTCGAAGGCCGTTTCAGCTCCCCGGTCTTCCCCGGTGACCGGCTCACCGCCGACGCCTGGGACGACGGAACCTGCGGGCTCCGCGTCGAGGCGTCGGCGTACGGGCGTCCGGTCCTCACCGGCGTCCGCGCCCGGTTCGCAGCCGCCACCCGACAGCACGAGGAGACCCCCGATGCTTGACGCGTCCCAACGAACGGCCGCCGCGGACCAGTTGTGGCGGGCGGAACGCGACCGGACCCCCGTCGAACCGCTCACCTCGGCATTCCCCGACATCGACGTCGTCGACGCCTACGAGATCCAGCTCAGCAACATCCGCAGGCGGCTCGAGAACCCCGGCATGAGCGTGCGCGGCCACAAGGTCGGGCTCTCCTCCGAGGTCATGCAGCGGATGATGGGCGTCGACGAGCCGGACTACGGCCATCTGCTCTCGGACATGGTGCTCACCGAGGACACCCCGGTGGAGGCCGGCCGCTACTGCTCCCCGCGCATCGAGGTGGAGATCGGCTACGTACTCGGCGACAGCCTGCCCGGCGAGGACTGCACCGAGAAGGACGTCCTCGCCGCGACGGAGTACGTCGTCGCCTCCCTCGAACTGATCGACAGCCGGATCGCCGACTGGCGGATCGGCCTCGCCGACACCATCGCCGACAACGCCTCGTCCGCGGGTGTGGTCCTGGGGACGACACGGATCGCGCCGGGCGAGCTGGACCTGGCCGACATCGGTGCCGTGCTGTTCCGCGGCGGCGATGAGATCGCGCGCGGCCGCACCAGCGCCGTCCTGGGCGACCCCACCGTGGCCGTCGCGTGGCTGGCGAGGAAGGTCGCGGCGTTCGGGGTGCGCCTTGAGGCGGGGCACGTGATCCTGCCGGGCTCGTGCACCGCGGCGGTCGACGCCCGGCCGGGGGACGACTTCCGGGCGGAGTTCGACGGTCTCGGCGAGGTGTCGGTCCGGTTCGTCTAGGCGCGGACAGACGCGCACCGTGACCACTCAGCGGGACGGCCACGACGGTGAAACCAGAATTCATACTAGTTTCGCCGCGTCGTATCCACCCCGCAGGACAGGAACGAAAGAGGCACCATGAGCACGAGGACCAGCCTGGAAGGGCGCACCGCCGTCGTCACGGGAGCCGGGGCCGGCCTCGGCCGCGCCGAGGCACTGGCGCTGGCGGAGCAGGGCGCCAACGTCGTCGTCAACGACATGGGCCCCGCCGCCGAGGACGTCGTCGCCGAGATCAAGGCCCTCGGCCGCGAAGCCGTCGCGGTCACCGGCGACATCGGCGACTGGTCCATGGGCGACCGCCTGGTCCGCACCGCCCTGGAGACCTTCGGCAGCCTGGACATCGTCGTCAACAACGCGGGCATCCTGCGCGACAAGATGGTGTTCAACCTGACCGAGTCCGACTGGGACGACGTCATCCGCATCCACCTCAAGGGCCACGCGGCCGTCATCCGCGCCGCCGCAGCGCACTGGCGGGCGGCCAGCAAGGCCGCGGGCGGCCCGGTCTACGGACGGGTCGTCAACACCTCTTCCGAGGCGTTCCTGTTCGGTGCCCCCGGCCAGCCCAACTACTCCGCCGCCAAGGCCGGCATCACCGCACTCACCCTGGCCACCGCGCAGGGCCTGGCGCGCTACGGCGTCCGCGCCAACGCCATCTGCCCGCGCGCCCGCACCGCCATGACCGCCGAGGCGTTCGGCACGGGCGCGACACCCGAGGGGGGCCTGGACATCATGGCCCCGGAGCGGGTCGCGACGTTCGTCGGCCATCTGGCCTCCCCGGCCGCCGAGGAGATCAACGGTCAGGTCTTCGTGGTCTACGGCGACATGGTCGCGCTGCTCGCGCCGCCCACCGTCGAGAAGAAGTTCACGGCCCCCAACGGCACCTTCACCCCCGAGGAGTTGGAGGCGGCCCTGTCCCCGTACTTCTCCGGCCGCGACCCCCACCGCACCTTCGCCGCGTACAGCGTCGCGGCGCTCGACACCACCGGTACGCAGCCCACGCCCGGCAGCTGAGGCGAGGACCGAAGGGAAGACGATGATCGACAAGGACGCGTACGGCCCGTGGGCGGTCGTCGCCGGCGGATCCGAGGGGGTGGGCGCCTCCTTCGCCCATCAACTCGCCGACGCCGGGATCAACCTGGTGCTCATCGCCCGCAAGGCGGGCCCCCTGGAGCAGACCGCCGACGAGGTCCGCACCAAGGGTGTCGAGGTGCGCACCCTCCAGCTGGACCTGCTCGACCCCGGGGCGCCGAAGGCGATCCGCGCCGCCACCGACGGCCTCGACGTCGGCCTGCTGGTCTTCAACGCCGGAGCCAACACCTACGGCCACGAGTTCGTCGGCGGCGAACTCGACCGCGTCCAGGGCGTGATCGACCTGAACATCACCTCGCAGCTGGCCCTCACCCACCACTTCGGCGCGCTGATGAAGGAACGCGGCCGCGGCGGCATTCTGCTCGTCGGCTCCCTCGCCGGCTACATGGGCCAGGCCCGGCTGAGCGTCTACTCCGCGGTGAAGGCCTTCAGCCGGGTCTTCGCGGAGGGGCTGTGGCTGGAGCTCGCGCCGCACGGCGTGCACGTCCTCGAACTCGTCCTCGGAGTCACCCGCACCCCCGCGATGGAACGGGCGGGCCTGCGCATGGACCTGCCGGGCCTCAACGTCGCCGACCCCGACGACGTGGCCCGCGAGGGGCTGGAACACCTCGCGGACGGGCCCCTGTGGGTGGCGGGCGGAAACCTCGCCACGGCAGGGAAGCGCGCCGCCGTCCGCGACCGCGCGCGGCTCGTCCGCGGCGCCCATGAGGCGTCCCAGCGCCTCCTGCCCAAGGAGTGACGGGCATGCCGCTCGACCACGCCCCGGGCACCGCCACCGTCCCCGCCGTCCTGGCCCGCGCCGCCGAGTCCTTCCCGGACGCGGAGGCCCTGGTCGACGGTGACGTGCGGCTGACCAACCGTCAACTCCACACGGGCGCCCTCGCGGTCACCAGATCCCTCCTGGCCCTGGGCGTCCGGCGCGGCGAACGCGTCGCACTGTGGGCGCCCAACAGCGCCCGCTGGATCACGGCCGCGCTCGGCGTGCTGGGCGCCGGTGCGGTCCTGCTCCCCGTGAACACCCGGTACAAGGGCGAGGAGGCCCGCTGGGTGCTGGAGAAGAGCCGGGCCCGGCTGCTGCTCGTCGAGAACGGCTTCCTCGGCAACGACTACCTGGCGATGATCGGCGCCGGGGCGGGGGAGCGGGGCCCCGTGCCCGGCCTCCCCGAACTCGCCGACGTGGTCGACCTGGCCGACGCGACCGAGGAGGTGGACCGGAAGGCGCGCGCCACCTCCTGGCCTGCCTTCCTGCGCCTGGGCGCCACCGTGCCCGCCGCCGACGCCGCCGCCAGAGCGGCGGGCGTACGGGAGGACGACGTGTCGGACGTGCTGTTCACCTCCGGCACCACGGGACGGCCCAAGGGCGTGATGACCACGCACCGCCAGAACGTCCGCACCTACCTGGCCTGGTCGCAGCGGACCGGACTCGCCCGCGGCGACCGCTACTTGATCATCAGCCCCATGTTCCACAGCTTCGGCTACAAGGCGGGTGTCCTGGCCTGTCTGCTGCGCGGGGCGACCATGGTGCTGCAACCGGTCTTCGACGTGGCCGAGACCCTGCGGCTCGTCGAGAAGGAGTCGATCACCGTCCTGCCGGGGCCCCCGACGATCTTCACCACGCTGCTGGACGCGCCGGACCGCGACCGCCACGACCTGTCCTCCCTGCGCCTCGCCGTCACCGGCGCCGCCACCGTGCCGGTCGCCCTGGTCACCCGCGTACGGGCGGAGCTCTTCCCGGTCGTGGTCACCGCCTACGGCCTCACCGAGTCCTGCGGCACGGTGACCGTCTGCCGCGCCGACGACAGCGACGAGACCATCGCCCGCACCGCCGGACGTCCCATCGACGGCGTGGAGGTGCGCGTGGTCGACGCCGCCCGTCGCCCGCTGCCGGCGGGGCAGGACGGCGAGGTCCTGGTGCGCGGCTACAACGTGATGCTCGGCTACCTCGACGACCCCCGGGCCACCGCCGAAGCGGTCGACGACGAGGGCTGGCTCGCCACGGGGGACGTCGGGCACCTCGACGAGGGCGGACACCTCACCCTCACCGGACGCTCCAAGGAGATGTTCGTCGTCGGCGGGTTCAACGTCTACCCGGCCGAGATCGAGCAGCTCCTGAGCCGGCACGACACCGTCGCCGAGGCCGCCGTCGTCGGCGTCCCCGACGACCGGCTCGGCGAGGTGGGACGCGCCTACGTCACCCTCCGCCCCGGCGCCGGGACCACCCCCGCGGAACTGACCGGCTTCTGCCGCGAACGCCTGGCGAACTTCAAGGTGCCCCGCGAGGTCGTCATCCTCGACGCCTTCCCCCGCAACGCCGCGGGAAAGATCCGCAAGACCGACCTGGACGTCCGCCAGGACACCTGAACAAGGACACCTGAACAAGGACACCTGAACAAGGACACCTGAACAAGGACACCTGAACAAGGACACCTGAACAAGGACGCCTGAACCAGGACACCTGAAGGGGACGACACAACATGGGGAACACGGTTCTGGAGACGGTGCGCACCCTGCTGCCGGACATCGCGGGCCGGGCCCGCGCCACCGACGAGCAGGGGCGCGTCCCGAAGGAAACCCTGCGCCGGCTGACCGACGCGGGCGTCTTCCGGATGCTCCAACCCCGCCCCTTCGGCGGGCAGGAGGCCGACCCGCTCGACTTCTATCAGGTGGTGCGGGCCATCTCGGCCGTCTGCTGCTCCACCGGCTGGCTCACCTCCGTACTGGGCGTGCACCCCTGGCAGTTGGGGCTCTTCGCCGCCGAGGCGCAGGCGGAGGTGTGGGGCGAGGACCCCGACACCCTGATCTCGTCGGCGTACGCGCCCGTGGGCCGGCTCACCCCCGTCGACGACGGCTATCGGCTCACCGGCCGGTGGAGCTTCTCCTCCGGCTGCGGGTACGCCCGCTGGGCGCTGCTCGGCGCGCTCGTCGTCGGTGACCAGGGCCGGCCCGTCGACTTCCTGACGGTGCTCGTGCCGCGGTCCGACTACCGGATCGAGGAGGCGTGGGACGTCGTGGGGCTGCGCGGCACCGCGAGCAACGACATCGTCGTCGAACAGGCCCACGTCCCCCGGCACCGGTTGATCCGCAACTACGAGCAGGCCCAGCTCAAGGGGCCCGGCCAGCGGGTCAATCCGGGCCCGCTGTACCGGCTGCCGTTCGCGGCCGTGTTCACCAGCGCCGTCACCGCACCCGTCGTCGGGGCGGTCGCGGGCGGCTACGAGGCGTACGTCGGCCGGATGAAGGAACGGACCCGGCTCAGCCTGGGCGGCGGCCGGTTCGCCGAGGACCCGTACACCCAGGTGGCCATCGCGCGGGCGGCGTCCGAGATCGACGCGACCATTCTTCAAATGGACCACAACATCGGGGAGTTGACCGCGCGGGCCGCCGCGGGTCAGGAGATCCCGATGGAGCTGCGTCTGCGCACCCGCCGGGACCAGGTGCGCGGCACCGAGCGCGCCGTCGCCGCGATCGATCTGCTGTTCAAGACGGCGGGCGGCCACTCGCTGCGGCGCGGCAACCCCATCGAACGGGTCTGGCGCGACGCGCACGCGGGCAGCGTGCACGTCGCCAACGACGTGGAGCGGACCCTCGCCATGTACGGCCGCGACGCGCTGGGCCTGACGGTCGAGGACAACCTGGTCTGAGCAAGTGACCGGCGGCCGGCGCGGCGTGCCCCGGCCCCGGCCGCGTGTTCACCGCGCGCCGGAAGCCCTCGCCGCGAAGTAGCGTGCGGGCAGCTCGCCGCCGCCGTGCACCGCGACATCGGCGCCGTTGACGTAACGTGCAAGACCTCCGGCCAAGTACAGGCAGGTCCTGGCGACATCCGCGGGCGCGGCCATCCGCCCCATCGGGATCACACCGGCGACCGCGGCGCCGCCGTCCTCCCCGTACACGGAGGCGGCGCTCTCGGTGCGGATCAGCCCGGTGGTGATGTGGTTGACGCGCACCTTGGGCGCCCACTCGACGGCCAGGGCGCGCGTGAGGCCGAGCAGCCCGGCCTTCGCCGCCGAGTAGGCGGCGGTTCCCGGCTGCGGGTCGTGACCGGAGACACTGCCGATGTTGATGATCGAGCCGCCTTCGTCCTGGGCCCGCATCACCCGGTGCGCCGCCTGGGCGGTGTAGAACGGCGCGAGCAGGTTCAGCGCGACGATCTTCTCGACGAAGCGCGGCGACACCGTCGCCGCGTCGGCGTCGGGGGACCCGCCCGCGTTGTTGATCAGGACGTCAAGCCGTCCGAACCGGTCGACCGCCGCCTCCACGAGTCCGCCCGCGGCCTCGGGGTCACGCACGTCGGCGGGCACGAACACCCCCTGCCGGCCGTCCGCGGACGGCAGCGAGCCCGGCTCGCTCCGCCCGCAGACCACGACGTGTGCCCCGGCCGCGAGGAACGTCTCAGCGGTGGTGAAGCCGATGCCCTTCGTCCCGCCCGTCACCACCACGACCCGGCCCGTGAAGTCCAGCGGGTTGTCGATGTCCATGATTCCGCCCTCCCCGCCGGACACCGGCCCGGCGGCTGTCGTCGTCCCGGCCGATGGAAGCAGCCGGGCCGAGCGGGGGCGGAGGCCGTCCCGTTGACCGGGAAACGGGAACGGGAACGGGAAAGGGGCACGGAGCAGGCCGCGAACGGCCGACGCCTCAGTGTCCGGGGGCGTTCGACCGGGCGCCGAGCAGCACCTCGCACGCGAGCCGGATCTCGATCTCGGCGTCGGTGGGGGTCGTGTGCCCGTAGATCGCGGACACAAGCACCCCGTGCCAGCTCTTCATCAGCAGCCGGATCAGCCGTGTGTCCCGGTCCGTGGGGTGTTCGAGGCCGAGCAGCCGGAGCAGCGTGCGGAGCACCTTGACCTCGATCGCGGCGGCCTCGCTGACCGTGGCCGTGTGCGCGGCGTAGTTGCTCTGCATCATCGCGCTCGCCAGCAGCGGGGTGCGCAGCATGTGCCGCGTCGAACGCAGCAGGGTCTCCGCGACGGCGTCCACGGGGTCGGCGGCGGCGAGGATCTCCGGCGACTCGTCACCCATGTGGTCGACCTGGTCGCTCATGATCGCGGTGAACAGGTGCGTCTTGGAGGGGAAGTACCGGTAGAGCGTGGCGATGGCGACACCGGCCTCCTTGGCCACGTCGTGCATCTGCACATGGTCCAGGCCCCGTTCCGCCCCCAGCCGGGACGCGGCGTCCAGGATGCGCGCGTACCGCGCCTTCTGCCCGGGTGACTGCGGCTCCGCGGCTGGTCGGTGCTCGGCGACTCTGGGCACGGATCGTCTCCTCCCGGCTCGTGATCGCGTCCTGCGGCGCACCATGCTATCGGTGCCACCCCTCCCGAGGCCCGGACGGAAGCGGCCGCGGACCCGAGGACACGTGCGGCCCGCCCGCCCCATCCCAGCGCCTGCGGAACCACCGCGCACCCCCGCGTACCGCTCAGTGAGACCGGACGGCCGTGCGGGCCACCGCCCGCCGTACGTTCCCCGGGACGTCACCCGAGCCGTGCCACGTCGGCGGGCGACGCGCACCCGCCCCGTACCGTCCCGAGCGCAGGCTCGGCCGAAGGGAAGGCCACAGATGACCACTTCACCCGACGTCCGCACCATCGAGGCGGAGGCGCTTCCGGCCCGCTTCGCCCGTGGCTGGCACTGTCTGGGGCTCGCCGACGACTACCGCGACGGGGCTCCGCACACCGTCCGCGCCTTCGGGCAGAAACTGGTCGTCTGGGCCTCGGCGGACGGCAGCCTCAACGTCCTCGACGCCTACTGCCGCCACATGGGCGGCGACCTCTCCCGCGGAACCGTGGAGGGCGACGACATCGCGTGCCCGTTCCACAACTGGCGCTGGGGCGGCGACGGACGCTGCTCCCGGATCCCGTACGCCCGCCGCGTCCCGATGCGGGCCCGCACCGCGGCCTTCCCCACCCTCCAGCAGGACGGCCTGCTGTTCGTCTGGAACGACCCGGAGGGCAAGCCGCCGCCCGAGGACGTGACGATCCCCCGTATCGAGGGAGCCACCAGCGACGAGTGGACGGACTGGTCCTGGTACTCCGTCACGATCGAGGGCTCCAACTGCCGTGAGATCGTCGACAACGTGGTGGACATGGCGCACTTCTTCTACGTGCACTACTCGTTCCCCACCCAGTTCAAGAACATCTTCGAAGGACACACCGCGGTCCAGTTCATGAAGGGCGTCGGCCGCGACGACGTGCGCCGGCCCCAGGCGGCGGGCAGCGGTGCCCCCAAGATGCTGGGCCAGACCTCCCTGGCGACCTACCACGGCCCGTCGTTCATGATCGACGACCTCACGTACCACTACGCCGACGGCGACGTGAACTCGGTGCTGATCAACTGCCACTACCCGATCGATGAGAACGCGTTCGTGCTCCAGTACGGCATCATCGTGCGCAAGGCCGAGCACATGGGCGAGAGCGCGGACGAAGTGGCCAGGAAACTCGGCGAGTTCATCAAGATCGGCTTCGAGCAGGACGTCGAGATCTGGAAGAACAAGGCGCGCATCGACAACCCGCTGCTGTGCGAGGAGGACGGCCCGGTCTACCAACTGCGCCGCTGGTACGAGCAGTTCTACGTCGACGTCGCCGACGTCCGCGCCGAAATGACCGACCGCTTCGAGTTCGAGATCGACACCACCCGGCCCAACGAGGCCTGGCGGGCCGAGATCGAGAAGAACCTCGCGGAGCAGAACGCGGCCGCGCCCGCAGCGAGCGGTCCGGCCTGATGGCGGTACGACCGGACAACCGGCTCCACGACGCCCCGATGGTGGCCGTCGCCTGCGGGGCCTGCGGCGCGCGGGTGGAGGCACGCAAGAGCAGCTGGGAGCAGACCAGTATCCAGTGGGACGCCGAGGCGCTGCGCACCTGCGAGGAACGCGCTGCCGTGGGGCACGGGCAGGGGACGGTGCCGTTCGCGACGTGCCGCAGCCTCATGACGGCGATCGGCGAGGCCGCGGTCGACGGGCGGATACGGGTCCGGAGCGACGCGGCGGACGCCGAGGCGGAGGCCCGCTGAACCGGGCGCGAGGTGATCCGCGAGGTGCCCCGCGGGCCGGCAAGAGCACTTTCGAATGCGATGCAAATTTTCTTGCATCAGGACCAGCGATTACACATATGGTTGCTCAAGACGTCCGACGACTAGTGAGGAGCGTGGACGCGGTGACCATGCATTCGGCGACCCTGGCCATCAACGAGACCCTTCAGGCCCGAAAGGCCGCCGGTGAGAAGGTGTTGCACCTCGGCTTCGGCGAGGCGGGACTGCCGGTTCCCGAGCCGGTGGCGGCGGCGCTCGCCGAGGCGGCGGGGCGCAACGGGTACGGGGCCGTCGTCGGTTCCGTCGAGGCGCGGGAGGCCGCCGCCGGCTGGTTCGGCCGGCGCGGCCTGGACACCGACCCCGACCAGATCCTCTTCGCCCCCGGTTCCAAGGCCCTGCTGTTCGCGCTGCTCGCGGCGCTCCCCGGTGACCTGGTGCTGCCCTGCCCCGCCTGGGTCAGCTACGCGGCGCAGGCCGCGATCATCGGCAAGCGGACCCTGCCGGTGCCGATTCCCGCCGACGCGGGCGGCATTCCCGACCCCGAACTCCTTGAGGACGCCCTGGTGTCGGCGCGGGCCGCCGGCCGCTCTCCCGGGGTTCTGCTGCTCACCGTCCCGGACAACCCGACCGGCACCGTCGCGAGCGCCGAGCAGGTGCGCGCGGTGTGCGTCATCGCCGAGCGGCACGGCCTCGCCGTCGTATCGGACGAGATCTACGCCGAGTTGGTGCACGACGGCGGCCGGGCGCCGAGCGCCGCCGACCACCTTCCCGAGCGGACCGTCATCACCAGCGGCCTGAGCAAGTCGATGGCGCTCGGCGGCTGGCGGGTCGGCTTCGCCCGTGTCCCGGAGGGGGCCTGGGGGAGTGCGCTGCGCGCGGACCTGATCGGCGTGGCCAGCGAGATCTGGTCGGCGCTCGCCGCCCCCATGCAGGCGGCCGCCGCGTATGTGCTCGACGACCCCGCCGAGGTCACCTCCCACATCGAAGCCGCGCGCAGGCTGCACGGCACGGTGGCGCGCGCGGTGCACGCCGAGTTCGTGAAGGCCGGGGCCGACTGCCGTGCGCCGCGGGCCGGTTTCTACCTCTACCCCGACTTCGAGCCGCTGCGCGCGGAGTTGGCGGCGCGCGGGGTGACCACAGGGGCACAGCTCGCCACCGCGCTCCTGGACGGGCACGGCGTGGGGGTGCTCGCCGGGACGGCCTTCGGCGACGAGGAGCGCGGCCTGCGGGCCCGGGTCGCGACGAGCCTGCTGTACGGGGAGAGCGCGGACCAGCGCTGGGCGGCCCTGCGCAGCGACGACCCGCTCGCCCTGCCGTGGATCGCGGACTCGCTGACGCATCTGCGGGGCGCGCTCGCGGCGGTGACCGGGCGCGGCTGACGGACTGCGGGCGCGGGCGGGGTCGGCCTGGCGGGGCGGTGGCTCGTCCGGCCCGTCCGGGTCACTGGCTGCCGCCCGCCCCCTCCGCGTAGACCCCCAGGCCTTCCAGGAGTTGCTCCTCGCGCAGGAGTGTGGAGCGTGCCTCGTGGCCGCGGGAGCGGGCCACGCCGGCCGCCAGGGCCTGCACCAGGGAGGTGAACGCGGTCAGGGAGCGCAGCACCGAGGGGCTGGAGGCGTCCACGAAGAAGGCCTCGTGGGCCGGGGCCGCGAGCGGCGAGGCCGGGTTGTCGGTGAGCGCGACGCAGTGGGCGCCGCGCTCTCGGGCCCATGCGAAGGCCCGTACCGTGTCGGCGGCGTAGCGGTGCACCGAGACGGCCACGAAGCAGTCGCCCTCGCGGACCCGGCGCAGTTCGTCGGCGAGCCCGCCGGTGTCCCCGGTCACCGTCATCACGTCCTCGCGCAGCATCCGCAGCAGATAGCCGAGCAGGTATGCCGGGGCGTGGCACTTGCGCAGGCCCAGAACATGGACCCGGGGGGCCTCGGCGAGGGCGCGGACCGCCTCGTCCCAGGCCGTGCGGTCGACTCGGGCGAAGGTGCGGGAGATGTTGGCAAGGTCCTGCGCGGCGGCCCGGTCGAGCAGGTCGCCGCCGTCCGTGCCGAGCTGCTCCAAGTTGTCGTAGCGGCGCAGCAGTTGGGCCTGTTCGCGCAGGTGCGCACGGCACAGCTGGGTGAGGCCCGGGTAGCCGGCGAGGCCGAGTCCGGTGGCGAAGCGTACGACGGTCGCCTCGTTCACGCCGACCGCGGAGGCGAGGTCGGAGACGGTCATGAAGGCGACACCCTCGGGATCGGCCAGCACTCGCTCGGACAGCAGCCTTTGGGAGGGGGTGAGGTGTGCCGAGCGTTCCTGGAGGCGGGACACGAGTTCGCTGTAGCTGGTCGGCGTCTGCCGTTCTGCGGATGACATGTGCTGATCCTCTCGCCCCGCCCCTGCGGCTTCGGTCATCGGGCTGCCGGAAGGGCGCCCTCGGTGAACGCGGACAGCGGCAGTTCGGCGCGCTCGCCGCGCGCCCCGCGCACGGTGATCCGGTTCCGGCCCAGGTCGGCGACCGTGGTGCACAGCGTCATCAGCGGGTCGTCGCCGGCCGCGGTGCGGTGCACCCCGTCCGGGAGCGGCGCCGAGGTCAGGGCTGCTTCGAACCACTCGGCGCCCGTCGCGTCGCCGGGGCGCAGCCGCTCCAGCGCTCGGCCGCGCGCGGCGCTTTCCGCGTACTGCCCCAGGCCGGCCGTGGCGCCCTCGCCGCCCGTGGCGAGCGCGGCGTCCGGCGCGTAGGGCAGCAGCCGGAGGTGGTTGGTGTGCCAGTGCAGTTCGCCCGCGCCGGTCTCCCTGACCGCGGTGCGGCCCGCGGCGGTCTCGGCGACGACGACGCGGCCGGTGCCGCGCTCGCCGAGGGTGTACGCGAAGCCGCCCGCGCTGGGCCGCGTACGCAGGAGGTCGAGCGCGGCGTCCAGGGTGGGTGCCTGTTGCAGGGCGCGCGCCACGAAGTGCCGACCGGCGCCGGGCCCCGGCCGGACCACCTGGACGTGGTTGATGCCCCACACCAGCCCGTGCCCGGTGGCGGTGAACGCGTTGGCGGGGACGAAGCCGGGGTACCACTGGGCGGTCACCGGGGCGTGGCCGTCGAGGAGCAGGGTGAGCAGCATCATCCGGCCGTCGAGGGCGGGTGCCCCGTCCTCGTTGTGGGCGACGAAGGAGCCCGAGTCGCCGCGCAGGCCCAGATCCGTGCAGCCGGTGCCGTCGTCGACGCCGAGGTCGCCGCGGAGGTTGGCGAGGAGCAGGTCGTCGAAGGGCACGGCGGCGCCTTCGGCGAGGGCGGCCAGTTCGGCGAGCTCGTCGGGGAAGGCCGACCGGGTCGCGCCCACGACCCGCTCCAGGCGGGCGGCGCCGACTCCGCCCGCTGTGGTGCGGCGCAGCGCCTCGCGTTCGGGCATGGCCTCCTGGACGGCCCGGATGTCCGCCCGCGCAGCCTCGCCCAGGGCGCGGAACGCGTCGTCGCGGCCGCCGGACACCACGAGCCAGCGCAGCCCGGCCAGTTGCTGTTCCCGCACCGTCGCACCCATGGGGTTCTCCGTTCGCTCGTACGCAGCGGATCTCGTCACACGCCGGAAACCAACAGGTGACCGGGGATTGACGCTACCAAGATTGCATAAGCATTATCACCTGCAAGTCCCTTTGCATCGCGTGGTGTGTGCCGTCCTCTCACAGGTCGTCGCCCCCGCCGCCTCGACCAGGAGCCGCCGATGAAGACGTCGCCCCGCCCCCTCGCGCAGCCCGACGCCGACGAACGGCCCGCCCTGCGCGGCGCCCTGACCAACCGCAAGATGTCGATGATCGCCATCGGCGGCGTGATCGGTGCCGGCCTGTTCGTCGGCAGCGGCAGCGCCATCGGCCAGGCAGGACCCGCGGTCGTCGTCGCGTACGCGGCCATCGGCCTGTTGGTCATCCTGGTCATGCGGATGCTCGCCGAACTCTCCGTCGCCCAGCCCGACACCGGCTCGTTCTCCAGCTACGCCGGGCGCGAACTCGGCCCCTGGGCCGGTCTCACCATCGGCTGGCTGTACGCCTACCAGTGGTGTGTCACCGTCGGCTTCGAGGCCGTGGTCGGCGCGACGCTCGTCAACGGACTGCTGCCGCAGATCCCTACCTGGCTCGCCGCCCTGGTGCTGATGGCGGCGCTGATCGGCGTCAACTTCGCGCGCGTCGAGTCGTTCGGGTCCTTCGAGTTCTGGTTCGCCATGATCAAGGTCGCGGCGATCGTCGCCTTCCTGCTGATCGGGCTCGCCGCGGTGCTCGGCGCCCTGCCCGGCGCCGACGCACCCGGTCTGTCGAACCTCACGGGCCACGGCGGATTCGCCCCGCACGGCTGGAGCGCGGTACTGACCGCGTCCCTGGTGGTCTTCTTCTCCTTCTTCGGCTCCGAGGTCGTCACCATCGCCGCGGGCGAGGCCCAGGACCCGGCGCGCGCCGTCCGCAAGGGCATCAACAGCGTCGTGTGGCGGATCCTGCTCTTCTACATCGGCTCCATCGCGCTGGTCGTGACCCTGCTCCCATGGGACGCCACCGCGGTCACCGCGAGCCCGTACTCCGCCGTCCTCGACCACATCGGAGTGCCGCACGCGGGCACGGTCATGGACTTCATCGTGCTCACCGCGGTGCTGTCCTGCCTCAACTCCGGGATCTACTCCTCCTCCCGGATGCTGCACTCGCTGGCCGAACGCGGTGAGGCGCCGCGCATCCTGGCCCGCACCACCCGTCAGGGCGTGCCCGCCGCGGCCGTGCTCGGCGCCTCCAGCATCGGCCTGCTCACCGTGGTCGCCAACTACTTCCTGCCGAGCGACACCGTCTACCAGTTCCTGCTCGACTCCTCCGGGGCCGTCGCGGTCGTCGTGTACATCGTCATCGTCCTCACGCACCTGCGCGGCAGGGCCCGGCTCGACCGCGGCGGGTTCGAGAACCGGGAGGTGCGGATGTGGGCCTACCCGTACCTCGACGGCCTCGTCCTCGTCGCCCTTCTCGCGGTGATCGGCGGCATGGCGGTCAGCGACAGCAGCCGCCGTTCGCTCTCGCTGACCCTGGGCGTGACGGCCCTCGCCGTCGTCGCCGGCATGATCCACCAGCGGCGGCGGGCGGCGCGGACGGGAGTGTGAAGACAGGAACGATCGGCATCCGGGACGAGTGCCACCTGCGCCAGGCGTTCATCCCGGTCGGCGCCTGCCGCCCACGGGCGGTTCATGATCTCCGCCTCCAGTTCACCCAGCTGACGCACCGCCGCCCCTCCGCTCTCGAAGTGCGGCCCGCGCGCCGCCTGGCCGCCGCCCCCACAGCCACTTAGGTAGTCTCGGCACCGGAGGTTTCGGCGATGAGCGTGAGCAAGTACGTACGAGCGGGCGGTGCCCTTGCGCACCTTCTGCTCGTCGTCGTGCTCGCGTTCGGTGTCTTCGTGATGCACACCGTCGGGCACCCGGACGAGTCCTCGGGGGCCGGGATGAGCGCCGGAGCGCACTCGTCCGCCCTGCACGGTGGGGCTGCCCCGGCCGACGCCACCATGTCCGACACCGCGATGTCCGACACCGCGATGTCCGGTGCCGCCATGACATCGGCGGCCGGTTCCGAGGCCACCAGCACCCGGCACCAGTCGGCGGACGACCCCGCCTCGGGGATGGCGATGGACATGGCGTCGCTCTGCGTCGCGGTGCTCGGTGTCTGGGCTTTCGCCGCTCTGCTGTACGCCGCGTTCGCGCGCCGTCCCGCGTGGCTGGTGGAGCTCCTGGAGCGGACCGTCGTCGTGCTGCGGCCCAACGCGCCGCCACCGAGACCTGATCTCACCCAGCTGTCAGTCCTGCGGATCTAGGCCGAACCGTCCGCGCGGGCGTGCTTTGTGCTGCCCCCGCGCACCCCGACGTACGGCACCCAGACCCGCAGTACCGACACCAGAGGTGTATCGACATGAGTTCCATCAACCGCACCGCCCGCCGCCGTATCGCGCTCGTCGGCGTGGTCGCCGCCGGGTCCCTGCTGCTTGCCGCGTGCGGCAACGGCGACGACAACGACATGGGCGGCATGGACCACGGCTCGGACTCCAGCGCCACGGCGTCCAAGGAGTCGGGCAAGGACACGGCCGCTTCCGCCGACTTCAACGACACGGACGTCACCTTCGCCCAAAGCATGATCCCGCACCACGAGCAGGCCGTCGAGATGTCGAAGCTGGCCGGGACCCGGGCCTCCGACCCGGAGATCAAGAAGCTGGCCGGGCAGATCGAGAAGGCTCAGGACCCGGAGATCAAGACACTTCAGGGCTGGCTGAAGTCCTGGGGCAAGCCGGCCGGGATGGAGTCCGGCATGGACCACTCCGAGCACGGTGGCATGAGCGGCATGATGTCCGAGCAGGACATGAAAGACCTTGAGTCCGCCAAGGGCGCGAAGTTCGACCGCGCCTTCGCCGAGATGATGATCGAGCACCACAACGGCGCGATCAAGATGGCCGAGGACGAGAAGAAGAACGGTAAGAGCGCGGACGCCAAGAAGATGGCCGACGCCATCGTCGAGGGCCAGTCCGCCGAGGTCGACCAGTTCGAGAAGATCCTCGACCGGATCTGACCCGGTTCATCGACGGCCGACCGCCCGGGCCCCGCGCTTCGCCATTCCGGCCACGCGGGCCCGGGCGACTCCGGGCACTTTGCCTCCACGCGCCGCGGGGATGCGCGCGCTCCGTGCCCCGAAGGGCCCATGAACAGGCCCCGGGCCGCAGCCGCGGTAGCAGCACTCACCCACCACTTTCCTGGCGGCGTGCCCGCTGACCGCGGCCTGGCGGTTGAACCGCAGCACCGCAGCACCGCTGCTCCCCGGGCGGCACCGAGGCGAACCCATCCGCGATGGACGGTTCCAACTCCGCTCGCAGACCGCTCACTTCATGCGCGTCCAGACGTCCGACATGCTCCTGATCGGCTCCAATGACCAGACCTGACGAAGCGCTCTACTGGGCCGATGTGTCGTTTCCGGCACCCGACGGCTTCCTTTGCCGCACGGTGAAGCCCGCCACCAGGGCGGCGAGCAGCAGGACGCCTGCCGAGCACAGGTAGGCGACGGAGAAGCCGTGCACCATGCCTTCGTCGAGGGCTGTGCCCGGCTCGTGTGCGTGCGCGTGGACGTAGCGGCTGGTGGCGCCGGTGGCGATGGTGTTGAGCAGTACGGTGCCCAGCGAAGCGCCCATCTGCTGGACGGTGTTGAGGGCGGCCGAGGCGACTCCGGCGTCCTGCGCGGGCACGCCGGCGGTGGCCGTCGCGTAGACCGGCATGAAGGTCAGGCCCATGCCCAGACCGACCAGCAGCAGGGCAGGCAGTACGTGCGGGAGGTACTGCGTATGCACGGTCAGGCGGCTGAGCAGAACCATGCCGGTGGCGGCCAGCACCATGCCGGACGACATCAGGATGCGGGGCGCCGTGCGGGGCAGCAGGCGGGCCGCGATCTGGGTCGCGCCGATGACGATCCCGGCAGAGACCGGCACGAAGGCCAGGCCCGTCCGCACCGGCGGGTAGCCGAGGACGACTTGCAGGTAGTACGTCAGGAACAGGAAGACGCCGAACATGCCGATGGTGGCCAAGCCCATCGTCGCGAACGATCCGGCCCGGACCCGGTCCCTGACGATGCGCAGCGGCAGCAGCGGGCTCGCCGCACGGCTCTGCCACCACACGAAGACGGCGAGCAGGGTCGCGCCGAACGCGAGCAGTGTGAGCACCAACGGGCTGGTCCAGCCGCGAGGTTCGGCCTCGCTGAAGCCGTACACGAGGACGACGAGCCCACCGCAGCCCAGCAGCGCGCCCGGCACGTCGAGGCGCCCGCCGCGACGGCCGGAGCGGTCGCGCAGGAAGGCCGGTGCGCCGAGCAGGGCGGCCAGCGCGATGGGCACGTTGACGTACAGGGACCAGCGCCAGGTCAGGTATTCGGTCAGCAGACCGCCCACGATCAGTCCGACCGCGCTGCCGCCGCCGGCCAGCGCACCGTAGACCCCGAACGCTCTGGCCCGCTCCTTGGGGTCGGTGAACGTCGTCGTCAGGAGCGACAGGGCCGAGGGTGCCAGAACCGCCGCGAACGCGCCTTGCAGGGCCCGCGCCGCGAACAGCATCCCGGGACCGGCCGCCGCGCCGCCCAGCGCGGAGGCCGCGGCGAACCCGGCCAGGCCGATGACGAAGGCGCGTTTGCGGCCCACCAGATCGGCGATCCGGCCGCCGAGCAGCAACAGCCCGCCGAAGGCCAGCGTGTAGGCGGTGATCACCCACTGCCGGTCGGCGTCCGACATGCCGAGGGTGTGCTGGGCGGAGGGCAGCGCGATGTTCACGACGGTGCCGTCGAGGATCACCATCAGCTGGGCGAGGGCGATGACGGCCAGCGCCCACCAGCGCTTCGGGTCCTGCGCGGGTGGCGGAGTCGCGGCGCGGTTCTCGCGGTCCGGGGAACGGTCGGTGGCCGGGGGAGGGGCGGACGGGAGGGATTGTCTTCCAAGACGCTTCTTGCTCATGGGGATCACACGCGTTTCGTGTCGAAGTGCTGTCGAGACAGCCGGCCGGGGGACGGTCGCAGTGGTGACGACGGGCCGGTGCACGCAGCACGGAGACACGGCACGGCGGTGGGGCAGCCGGAGCCACGGACGGCGCCCGGGGCCTGCCTCACCGGCCGTGTGTCACTCATGCCGGAGCGCTTGCTGGTCGTGCGGCGAACAGCGCCGTGATCACGGGATCAGCAAGGCAAGGGCCCGTCTTCGGGCACGCGCCCCCACGGCCGCGGTGATGAACCGCGCAGGCCGGGACGTCCCGTGACGCGACATCTCAGGAAGACGCCGAGGACAGGAAACAGGAGGGGGAAGGAGCTACCGCGTGCCGCAGAGGAGGGAGGACACACGGCCGGGGGCAACTATGGCCGCAACGCAGTCGGCACGGTCCATGTCTCTCGCCTCCTTCCGGGCAGGGCACGCGGTGCGTGTCGGCGCCGAGCGCGCCGAGCGGGGCGGCAGACATCCTGCCGCGTGAAATCCCGGGCAGCGTATCCCATCGGCCGCACGGCGCGTCCGGAATTTCCGGGCGCCCGCACGCGCACGGAAGGGGACCGGCCCACCGGACGCGGAACGGCAGGTGCCTAGCGCGTGGAAACTCCCTCCGCAACCGCTTTGGGCATATGCCCCAAGGGGAGTCGTCGCGCCCCCTAGGTTCTCCGCGAAGGCCTGAAGCCAGGCCTCGTACCTCTCTCCTCAGGAAAACTCATGACCAGTGTTGAAGTGTCTCTGAAGACCCTGTTGACCGAGATCGAGGGCGCGCTGGGAGCCGCCGTCGTCGACTACACCAGTGGCATGGCCCTCGGCACCCTGGGCGGCGGCAAGGGGCTCGATCTGAGCGTCGCCGCGGCCGGGAACACCGATGTGATCCGCGCCAAGATGCGCACCATGGAGACGCTGGGCCTCAAGGACAAGATCGAGGACATCCTGATCACTCTGGGCACCCAGTACCACCTCATCCGCCCGGTGGCGGGCAGGTCGGGGAACGGGCTGTTCATCTACGTCGTCATCGACAAGGCCCGCTCGAACCTCGCCATGGCCCGTCACCACCTCAAGCGCACCGAGGAGCAACTGGAGGTCTGAGGTCCAACGCCCTTCATTTGCCCGCTGCTTGAAGAATTCTTCAAGCCTCGATGTCTGCATCTGTCGACTTTCGACTCCAGCGGCCCTGGCGGGGAAGAAGGGGAAGAATCGGATGCCCACAGGGCGCGGCGACGGGCGAGGCCGCCGCGCCCCTCTTCGCAGCCTCGTCCGAGCCAGGGAAGTGAGCGATCCCGTGCAGCGTCCCCTCTACCAGGTCAAAGCAGAGTTTTTCCGCATGCTCGGGCACCCCGTCCGCATCCGCGTCCTCGAACTCCTGCAGGACGGGCCGCTGTCCGTACGGGATCTGCTCACCGACATAGACATCGAGCCCTCGAACCTCTCGCAACAACTGGCCGTGCTGCGCCGTTCCGGCATCGTCGTCTCCACCCGCGAGGGCACCACGGTCATCTACGCGCTGGCCGGAGGCGACGTCGCCGAACTCCTGCGCGCGGCCCGCCGCATCCTGACCGAGCTCCTCGCCGGCCAGACCGCCCTGCTGGCCGAACTCCAGGACTCCGAGCGGCCCGAACGCCCCACGGTGCAAGCACGCCCCTGAGGGAGTGTCGCTGGGCCGGTACGCGATATGGGTGGCGATTGGGCCACCTTGGGAACGCGCCGTTCAACTCGCCTGCCGAGAAGGCGGTTCCTGACTCAGGGAAGCTGGAAGGTGTCGGCCAGGAGTGCTGTCTGGACGGTGAGCAAGGTGGCGGGGTCGTGGCCCATGCCGGAGAACTGGCCTGTGACCTCCAGGCTGACTGCGCCGTGCGTTTGAGGCCAGGTCATCACAGCCCCTGCCAACGAGATGGCGGCGGCGGAGCCGGCGGCCTGTCCCGTCCACTGCCCGCCCCAGGACGCCACCTCCGGCTCGTCGCGCAGCCACGCCCGCAGCAGGAAGGGGGTGAGACGATCCTGGTTTGGCAGGGCGGACGCCGTCCTGATCGTGGACGGAACCCTGGCGCCCACCCCGGAGCCCGCGGTGAGTGTCCCGCATCCCGGAAGGGGCATGAGGATGGGCATCGACGTAGTGCTGATGCAGGTGACGCAACGAGGGACGAGCCCCAAGAAGCGTCGGCTGACCAGGGTGGAGTGCGTACAGGACGGGGCGGACCTGTTCTCCGGCCTGTGCGTGACCAGCGGTCTGCCGATGCTCAACCGCGTGGACCCGTACCGCACCCGGATCCTCACGCCGGCGGACATGCCTCAGTTCATCTCTGAGGTCGAAGCCACCTGTGACCTGGTGAAGGGGCAACAGGAGCGGGACATCCTGGAGAGGATCTGCGAGCTGGCCGAGCGTTGCGCGGAAGCCGCGGGTCTGGAACTCCATCTCCAGGGCGACTGATGACTCCTCACGAAGGCGTTGAACCTGGCGGTGAGTGATCGTCCGCTCGACGACAGGGCGGAAGGTGCCCAGTCCGGTGCCGTGCGGCCGGCCGCGTCCGGCGAACAGCGGGTCGGGCTTCCGGGTCCCCGACGCGCGCTGCCGCTGGGCGAGGAGGCCGACAATGCGGCCCACCGCACGGTGCGTTGGGAGGCGAGACGATTCCGGCGACGTGGCGGACGACGGGCGGCGACGTCGCGTTCCGTGACGCGTACGGCCCGTCGGCCGCCACGCCGAGCTCTCTCCGGAACTGCCTCGGTGCTTCGCTCTCCCTTGGGCTAGAAGTCGCGCTGCGCGCAGCCGTTGCGCGTTCCGTCCTGGGTGTACCTGGCCCATTTCGGATTCTCGAAGGACTGCTCGCCGTACAGGCCGTCAACGGTGATTCCCTCCTGCCGCTGGGCGTACTTGAGCGCGTCCCGCGTGGCCGGACCGAGGTCGCCGTCGACGGCGATGGCGCGTCCGTAGCACGTCTTCCGGGGGAGTGTCTCTGTGCTTGATGAACGTCGGGCAGGTCAGCCGGAGCGGCTCCCTCTACTGTTGCCTCATGGGGAACTACTTCCAGACCGTCGTCGATCTCGACGCCACGCACGCGGACGCTCGGGCCCTGGCCGACAGCGGACTCGACTGGCTGGTCGGCGAGGGGATCGTTCGGGCCGAGCTCACGGACTGTGTTCTCGGGGCGCCTTCGGGGTATCCGCCCGGTCCCTCCTGGGCCAAGGCGGTCGGCCAAGAGGCCTGGGCGCCCAGCGGCGGGCTGAAGGTCGAGACCGGGCGCACCGTATTCAACTGCGGTCAGGGCGACCCGATGTTCGCGAAGTGCCCCCACTGTGCTGGTCGGGCGGATTTCTGCACCGACCGGCTGGAGGAGATCGAGGGGGCGTGGGAACCCTTCGGGGAAGCCATCGGCGACTGGAGCGACACAGGCAGCGCGGCAGTCACCTGCCCGCACTGTCGGCGCTCTGGTGACCTGACTGCGTGGACCTGGTCGGATGGCTACTTCGCCTTCGGGTATCTCGGCTTCGAGTTCTGGGACTGGCCCGACTTCAGCCCCGGATTCCTCGAAGGCCTCTCCCGTGAGCTCGGGGGACATCGCGTGGTGCTCATGGAAGGCAAGCTCTGACGGGCCCGGAGTTCGCGCACCCCTCCGCGTGCTCGGTCGGGGGGACTCTCCTTCGTTCCGCCGGGCGGATGTCGACACGGCCTTGAGGAATCAATGACGGCTGATGCCGTTCAGCAGCTCCCGCGCTGTCGTGCGGATGTTCTGGGCCGCGGTGGTGCCGGCTGCATCAAGGCAGGTGTGTACGAGGCGTGAGTCGGCGGCGTACCCGGCACCTGTCGGCAGTCCGTCGGGCTGGGCCCCGAAAAGGCGGCCACGAATCGGGAGGGGGAGGGCGGCCGCTGCGGCCGCCCTCGGCGCGAGAAGAATCGCGAGGGCCCGGATGGCGCGCGTGACGCCATGCAACCTGCCGAGCCCCCGTATCCCTCGTCTTCCCGTCTCAGTGCCGACGCTGGGCGGCCATCCACTGCCAGACGTGGGTTCCCTTGACGCTCGGGTCGTTGCGGGCGACATAGATCCACGACCAGTGGCCGAGGAACTGGTGGCCGTTCCAGATGACGTGGTCGTACAGCGTCATCAGCGAACCGGGGATCACCTCGTGCGCGTGGACGGTGTTGGCCTGCGGGTCCACGGTGGGGTCGTCGTTGGAGGCGACGAGCCAGCTGGGGGTGCTGATCCGCGCCAGCTCGCTGTCGGGAAGCAGGGGCGCGCCACCGGGTGGGAAGGACGTGACAATGCCGCAGATCGGCACGGACGCGGCGAACATGGCGGGGTAGACGGTGGTCATCTTCATGCTCATATAGCCGCCGTTGCTACAGCCGGCGACGTATATCCGGTCACGGTCGATGTCGTTCCCGCGCGTGACGTCGCTGACGATCTCGTGGATGAGCGGGGCGAAGCGGGGGCCGTCCTCCATCCAGTAGGAGGTGCTCTGCGGGGCGACCACGTAGGCGCCGTCGAAGATGCGCTGCGCCTCGGGGGTGGCGAAGCCCAGTGCGCCGCGGTTGGCTCGCAGCGTGACCTCGTTGTCGTAGTAGTTGTTGGGCAGTGAGGCGCCCTCACCTCCTCCGTGCAGCCAGACGATCAGCGGGCGCTTGCCTCTTCGCGGCGAGTGGGCACCAGCGGGTGAGTACAGCCGGTACTTCATTCCCGAGCCGGATGTGTGGGAGCTGAACGCGTCCACCTCGGGGTCGGACAGCCGAGGGTTCTGCACGAAGCTCGCGATGGTGACCTGTCGGCGGTCGCGCAGGGCGATCGGGGCGTGCTGAGTCAGGGTGTAGGCGAGGTCGAGCATCACATTGCGGCCCGCGGCCGAGAGGTAGCCCAGCGTGCCGCCCCCGAGCCGGCCCTCGCCATGGCTCAGTTCGAGCACGATGTCGCCGTGGCGATCGAGCCGCACGGCGGTGACGGTGCGGTCGAGGTCGTACTCGCCGCTGATGCTCTCGCCGGCCGCGAGGGGGAACGGGCGGGTGGCCTTGGCGTGCACGCTGAAGGTGTCGTTGGTCAGGCGGGCCGTGTCGATGGGGCCGAGCCGGGAGGTCTTCAGGGTGAGTGAGGTGACCTGTTCGCCGCCGTCGAGCACCTGGGCGTTCAGGGTGAATCTCACACTCGTGGTGGCGCGTTCGTCGGCGTGGGCGGCGACACCCGGCAGGGACAGGCCGGCGGCTCCCGCGCCGGCGGCCAATATGGTGCGACGGCTGATACGTGTCGTCATGCGGGCTCCTTGTGGGATGCGGAGAAAGCATCGGGACTTGAGCATCGAACTCGCCGGTGGAGCAGTCCAGTTGAATGACAGCCAGTTGCGTCGGATTGATGATCTGCCTTCGCCCGCCGACTCACCGCTTCGCTCGTGCCCTGTCCGCGGCGAAGTCGCCCCAGTCGTCCGCACAGCGGAAGTTGCTCGCGTCCGAGGTCTCCCCGGACCCGTCGTAGCGAGCCACCTGGGGGTAGGGGCAAAGGGGCCGGGTCATCGAGACACCGTTCTCCGGGCGGTCCCCCACGTATTTGGTGGCGACCATGTCCCGCGGGGCGGCGCCCCGCTCGACCCAGTTCCTGACGGCGGACAACGCGTCGAAGGAATTCGGTCCCGGGCCCCCGGTCACATGTCCTCCGCCGGGGACCATGAACAGCCGGTAGAAGTCCTGGACTTCGCGCAGCGACGAGCGGGCGTCGGAGCCGCCCTTGTCGAGCAGGACGCGGTGGTAGTACTCGATGGGCAGCGTCGCCGCCTGGTAGTCGTCGCTCCATCCCTGGGTCATGAGGAGCTTCCCTCCGCGCGCCTCGAACCGCGAGAGGTCCGTACGCGTCGCGTCGATCTTGGAGGCCAGTCTCTTCTCGACCAGATCGGCGTCCTTGTCGAAGTCGAAGGTGCGCCAGTCCCAGTTCGCGTCGTTGAAGACGGCCCGTCCGAACAGCGCCTGCGGATAGGACGTGAGGGCCGGATCCTCCGCCGCGTAGTGCCAGGCGGATTCACTGCCGTACGAGAACCCCGGGTAGAACTGTCGACCGGTCCGCGGATCGGCGACCGGCGCGTAGACCCTTTCAGCGGTGGCGATCTGAGCGGGGGTCAGGCAGCCATTGGTCTCGCCGTCCTTGCACTGGAGCCCGTCGAGGCGGAAGCCGCAGTCGCGCGGATCGTTCAGGGCAGGGTCTCCCCGGACTCCGTCACGCCCCGAACAGGTCTCCAGCACGGCGTCGTTGAGCAGTTTGCGGTCGTCCGCGCCGAGCACGCCGTCCGGGTTCTCGGCGATGTGCTGCGCGGTCCACAGGACCGACATCATCACGTGGCTGTAGTCCATCCCGGGGCTCTTCGAAACGATTCCGTCGTAGTCCTCGGGGTAGTACTGCGCCTCGATCATCCCCTGGCGGCCACCGGTGGATCCGCCCACGAAGTAGGAGTACTTCGGCCTCGCCCCGTAGTGCGCGCCCAGGATCTCCTTGGCTCGCACCGTCATCAGGTGAATCGATGTCCGCCCCCACATCTTGAGCTGAGCCGGGTCGCTGATCCAGGAATTCGCCGAATCGGACGCCGAGTGCCCGGTGTCCGTGGAAACGGTCGCGTAGCCCGCGGCGAGGGCGGGGGCCATCGCCGAGTAACTGATCTGCCCGGCAAAGCCGCCGTTGCCGACTCCCTGAAGCCGCTGGTTCCAGGAGGCGGAAGGCATCCAGACCTCGAACTCGAGGCTCGGAGCGATCTTCGCGGTCAGGCGACAGAACGCGGGCAGGTCCCGATACGTCTCCCCGTCGGGAGCCTCATAGTCGCCGCGAGGTACCTGCTGCGCCGACACTATCTCCGTATCCGTCAAGGAGAGCCTCGCGAGGGAGGTGCATGAACTCTCCGTGTGGGCCGTCCCGTTGGTCGCGGCAGCGCCGGAGGCACCCGGAATCTGCAGAACAAGCAGGACGCAACTCGCCATCGCCGCCCGCAGGAGCGGGACCCGTGCCGACTTCGTCCCCGTCGACCGTCGCACAAACGCCATTGTTCTCCTTTGTGACTGCCGAGCAGTTGAATGCAGCGGCTGTCCGCCTGAGTCCAGGGCGAGATGATCGTGAGTGATCGAACGACCGGCAAGGTACTCAGTCCACTGAGCGGACCCGTCGTCACTGCTACAGGCCGCAAGGTCGGTCCGGTGGTCTTCGCCAAGAAGGCCGGCGTGCGGACGAAGCGGCCGGGCTACGGAGCGGCATTGACGGCCTGAAACGTCCCTGCTGCGGTGAACGCGTCGGCGATCGGCGCGATGAGTGAGGCGAAGCGGCGAGCGCCTGTGTCGCCGATCGGCGCCCACAGGGCCGCGCAGTGCTCGTCCGTCTCCACTTCGATGCGCTCGCGTGCCGCACTGCCGGCGTCGGTGACCATGGCGTTGGAGTCGAGCCAGCCGCGCGCGACGAGGCGTGCCGTCGCCGCGCTCCACTCCTCGTCGTCCCACTGGCGGGTCGCTCGCGCGAGAGCTGTGGGGAGCGGGCCGGTCGCGGTGTGCAGAACCAGGCAGTCGCACGGCCCGAGGCCGTTGTCGGCGAGCACGACGAGATGGGCGTCGCCGCGCCACTCGCGTGCCACCGTGATCTGCTGCCACAGTGCGACAAGAGGATCCGGGGGAAGCGCGACCGAGGCGTTCGCGGCGGCCAGCACCTTGCCGGCGTAGTCGGCACCGGCGACGACCGGGTCGATCAGCGAGCGCGCCTCGGCAAGGTGGTCGTCCGTGAGGTGTACGTCCACGCGCCGCATCGCACGGCCGGCGGCCAGGAAGCGTGCGGCCTGCCAGCGCTCCGGCGGCGCGATGTCCCATACGCCGGCCATGGCCCGCACTGCCCGCGGGCTGAAGTTGTAGAAGGCCGCGAGCGTGACCTGCCACGGAACCGCGCCCATGGCGGCCGACCGGAAGGCCAGATACGCCGGCCCGCGGTCGGTCACGCCGAGCTTGGCCGCCTCCTCGGCGGTCTCGGGGACGAGATAGATGAACAGGTGAGCGGCGCTGATGGCGCGGCTGACGTCACGGACGGCGTTCAGGTCCATGGGGTCGCCGCCGGGACGGGCGGAGCTGTGAAGGGCATCGGGGTGCATGGCGATGGTGTCTCCGGGGGTCGGGCGGCGCCGATGCGGCGGGCCGCGCGGGCGTCGTCGGGTAACTGGTGGGCACCCTCGGGCAGTTGCGAGCCGGTGTCGTCGCCGGCGCCCTCGGGCGGCTGTATGAGGGTGTTCTGGCCGACCAGCAATCGACAGTACCACCGATAATCGATTATTGAGTGGATCGTCTAGGATGGGCTCATGAGTCAGACGGCGCACTCCTCGACCCCGCCGGGGAAGCAGATGCTCTCCGAGCAGGTCTACGCACACCTGCGGGACGCGATCATGCGCGGGGACCACTCTCCCGGCGCCCCGCTCAAGCCGCAGGATCTCGCCCGGGAGCAGGGCGTGAGCCTGGCCGTGGTGCGCGAGGCGCTCGTGCGGCTGGCCGGCGAGGGGCTCGCCGACCGGCTGCCCAACCGCGGTTTCGCGGTCCCGTCCTTCTCCGACCGCCGCTGGCAGGAGATCGCGGAAGCCCGTCGTTCCGTCGAACCGGTCGTCCTGCGCATGTCCATCGAGCGCGGCGACATCGACTGGGAGGCCCGTGTGCGGGCCGCCCATCATCGCCTGGTGCGCACTCCGGCGTACGTGCCGGAGGAGGGCGAGTACTACACCGCCGCCTGGGCCGAGGCCCACCGGGCCTTCCACCGCACGTTGCTGGAGGGATGCGGCAACCGTGCGCTGCTGGAGACCTTCGACCGGTTGTGGACCGCGAGTGAGCTGGCCCGCCGTTGGTCGGCGCACCGCAACCCCGACCGGGACGGTGCCAAGGAACACCGCATGCTGGAGGAGGCGGTGCTGGCCCGCGACGCCGACACCGCAGCCGCGGTCCTGGTCCAGCACCTCACCTTGACCGCGGCTGCTCTGACCGACGATCCGGGCCAGGTCACCTGACGAGCCCGTGTGACGCGGGAGGCGGTGGCCGAGGTCCTGACGGGGTTGTCGGCGCCGGGGTTTCGCACCGGCGCCCCGGCCCCGGTGAACCGGCGGAATTGCGTTGACAGCGCTGGACGCCCCTTGGAGCATCGCCCCTGACCGATCGACCCGTGATCGACCGAGAGAAACGGACTTCACCATGCGCGAACTCGTGTGCCCCGCCGTCGCCGCCGACCCGCACACGAGGAGCCATGAACCGTCCGAACCCCCCCGCCCCCGTACGCCATGACACCACCGATGCCGATACCGATGCCGCCGACAGGGCGCCCGGTGCCCGGCGGCTCAATCTGGGTGTGGTGGCCCACGTCGACGCCGGCAAGACCAGTCTGACCGAGGCGCTGCTGCACCTCGGCGGCGCCATCGAACAGGTCGGCCGCGTCGATGACGGCACGACCCAGACCGACACCCTCTCCCTGGAGCGGCAGCGGGGCATCACGATCCGCTCCGCCGTCGCGGCATTCGCGATCGGCGACGTCACCGTCAATCTCGTCGACACCCCGGGCCATCCCGACTTCATCGCCGAGGTCGACCGCTCGCTGGCGGTCCTCGACGGCGCGGTCCTGGTGCTGTCCGCCGTGGAGGGCGTGCAGGCCCAGACCATCGTGCTGTACCGGGCGTTGCGTCGCCTCGGCATTCCCGTGGTCTTCTTCGTCAACAAGATCGACAGGGCCGGCGCCTCGCCCGAGCGGGTTCTTCAGGGAATCCGGAGCCGCCTGAGCACGGCACTGGTTCCGCTCGGCCATGTGCACAATCCGGGTACGGCTGGAGCCGAGGCCGCTCCGTGCGCGTGGGAGGACCCGGTCGAGTCGGAGCAGCTGACGGAATTGATCGCGGACCGTGACGAGGATCTGCTCGAGGAGTGGCTCGCCCGGGGCCGGCCCATCGGCCCGCAACGGCTGCGTGCGGCCCTCGGTGTGCTGACCCGTGCCGGAGGTGTCCACCCGGTTCTGTTCGGTTCGGCCAGGACCGGCGCGGGTGTCCGCGCGTTGACCGAGTCCGTGATCGATCTGCTGCCCGTGACGGCCGGTGACGCCCACGCACCGGTGGCGGCGCAGGTGTTCAAGGTCGAACGGGCGGGAGGCCGGCGAGTCTGCACGGTGCGGTTGCGTGCCGGAACGCTCGGCGTCCGCGATCGGGTGTCGCTCGGCGGTGACCGATCGGTGACCGTGACAGCCCTGGAGGTCTTCAGGCCCGGTGGCGCCGTGCGGTGCGATCGCGCGACGGTCGGTGAGATCGCCCGTGTCCGGGGCCTCGACGACGCGCGGATCGGCGACTGGATCGGCTCACGCCCGTCCGCCACCGCGGCGGCAGCAGTGTTGCCGGCGCCGGGCTTCGAGACGAGGGTGGTCGCGCACGATCCCTCCCGGCAGGGCGAGTTGCACCGGGCTCTGTCCGAACTCGCCGACGTCGACCCGCTGATCGGTCTGCGGCCCGAGCGCGGTGCCGCGCGAATCAGGATCTATGGCGAGGTGCAACAGGAGGTTCTTGCCGACACGCTCGCGGCCGAATACGGCATCGACGTCGGCTTCCGCGACACCGGCGTGGCCTGCGTCGAACGACCGTCCGGGGGTGGCAGCGCCGCGCTGTACATGGGCGAGCCGGGCCACCCGTACCACTACACGCTCGCAGTGACCGTCGAGCCGGCCGCACCCGGCAGCGGCGTCGAACTCGTCGTCGCGGCGGACCGGTCCACGCTGCCCCTGCACGTCTACGGCAACGTCGAAGGCTACCGGGCCGCGCTGCTGGAGTACCTCGACGAACCCTTGTCGGTCGGCCCGCACGGCTGGCCGGTGGTCGACGCGCGGATCACGGTCACCGGCAGCGGCTACCAGCCACCGTCACCACAGGCCGCGGAGGTGAGGCGCACCACCGGCCTGGTTGTCCGCCAAGCCCTCCAACGGGCCGGGACCGTCGTCTGCGAGCCCGTCGACCGGTTCGTGCTCGAGGCGCCAACACAGGATCTGTCCCCGGTACTTGCCCTGCTGGCACGCCACGGCGCCGTCCCCGATTCCCATCAGACCGGCGGTCCGCTCGTGGTGATCACTGGAACCCTGCGGACAACGGAGGTGAACGCGGTACGCGGAGGCTTGCACGCTGCGGCCCGTGGCGAGGGCGTCCTCGATTCCACCCATGACCACTACCAGCCCGTACGCGCCGTCGGCAGGAGGCACGGGTGACTCCCTCGGTGCTTCAGGGGAGCCGTATCGGGACTTTCCCGTTCCCACGGCCTGCGGGACGCCACTCGAACATCACGATCGTCGCCTCGTCGCGCAGGCGGTTGTCCTGGGACCACGTCGTTCAAAGGAATGAGTTGACGCTGCCGCAGATCGGCCTGGTAGACCAACGGTACTTCGGCCTCCGCGTGCCGAAGTGTGTGTTCTGGCCCAGGCTGGATACGCGGGGTCGTGGACCAGACCACGCTTCGGACGTCGGACGAGGGAGCAGAGCGCCCATGGCAACCGGTGCCTTCCACTCGGCAGTGTCACTGACCGTGAACGGCAAGGGCTGCGATCTCACGGTCGACCACCGCGCCACTTTGCTGGACGTCCTGCGCGAGCGGCTGGATCTGACCGGCGCGAAGAAGGGGTGCGATCACGGTCAGTGTGGCGCCTGCACGGTGCTCGTCGATGGGCGCCGCGCCAATAGCTGCCTGCTGCTGGCCGTGGCCCAGCAGGGATGCGACATCACCACGGTCGAAGGTCTGCGCGCCGACGACGGTGATGGCCTGGATGGCCTGGATGGACTGGATGGCGAAGGCGTGGACGACGGCGGTGAAGGCCGCCTGCACCCGATCCAGCGCGCCTTCCTCGCCCGCGACGCCTTCCAATGCGGCTACTGCACACCCGGCCAGCTCTGCTCGGCCGTCGGTGCCATCGCCGAGGCCGCGGCGGGCCACCCCTCGTACGTGACGGATCCGGGCGCGGATCCGGGTGGCCCCGTCGCGCTGAGCAGGGACGAGATCCGCGAGCGGCTCAGTGGGAATCTGTGCCGCTGCGGCGCCTATCCGCACATCGTCGAGGCCGTCGAGGACGTGACCCGATGAAAGCCTTCCAGTACGTACGGGCCCACAGCGTCGACGAGGCGACCGCGGCCCACGCGAATCACCCCGGCTCCCGCTACCTGGGCGGTGGCACCAACCTCGTCGACCTGATGAAGCTGGGGGTGGAGACGCCCGGAACGCTGGTCGACGTCAGCGGCCTTCCGCTGGACGCGGTCGAGGAGCTGGCCGATGGATCCGTGCGGGTCGGAGCGACCGTCCGCAACAGCGACCTAGCCGCCCACCCCCTTGTGCGCACCCGCTATCCCGTGCTGTCGCAGGCTCTGCTCGCGGGGGCCTCGGGGCAATTGCGCAACATCGCCACGACCGGCGGCAACCTCTTGCAGCGCACCCGCTGCACCTACTTCCAGGACCTGGGCAAACCCTGCAACAAACGCGAGCCCGGCACCGGCTGCGGGGCCCGCGACGGCGTCCACCGCGACCACGCGGTCCTCGGGCACTCGCCGCAGTGCATCGCCACCCACCCCTCGGACATGGCGGTCGCGCTCGCCGCGCTCGACGCCCAGGTGGAGCTGCACGGCGCGGCAGGCCGGCGCACGGTGCCCGCGGCCGAGTTCCACCGGCTGCCCGGTGACCGCCCGGACCTGGACACCGAGATCGCGCCCGGGGAACTCGTCACCGGCGTCCTGCTCCCGGCCGCCACCGCCGGGCTGCCCTCCGCCTACCGCAAGGCGCGCGACCGCGCCTCGTACGCCTTCGCGCTCGCCTCGGTGGCCGTCGCCCTGCGGGTGGAGGACGCCGTGGTGCGCGAGGTCCGCATCGCGTTCGGCGGTCTCGCGCACCGCCCCTGGCGGGCCCTGCGCGCCGAGCAGGCACTGACGGGCGGGGCCGCGGACGACGAGGCGTATCAGCGGGCCGTCGACGCGGAACTCGCGGCCGCCGAACCGTTGCGCGACAACGCGTTCAAGGTGCGCCTCGCCCGCAATCTGGCGTGCGACATGCTGCGTCGCCTGACGCCGCCCGCACGTTCCTGACCGACACCCCAGGCAGCCTCAGCACCCGTGCTCACCAGGGAGAAGAACCATGCCGGACACCACCAGCGCTCTCGGGTCGCCTGCCGCGCGCAGGGAAGGCCCGGCCAAGGTGACCGGGGCCGCCCGTTACGCGGCCGAACACACCCCCGAGGGCTGTGCCTACGCCTGGCCGGTGCCGGCCGGTGTGGCACGGGGAGAGGTCACCGCTGTCGACGACACGGCGGCGCGGGCCCTGCCCGGGGTCGTCACGGTCCTCACCCACCTCAACGCGCCGCGCCTGGCCGAACCGGACGACGCGACGCTCGGGGTGCTCCAGAACGCCCGGGTCCCGCACCGCGGCTGGTACGTCGCCCTCGTCGTCGCCGACAGCCTGGAGGCGGCACGCGAAGGAGCCGCCGCCGTCCGTGTCACCTACGCCGAGGAACCCCACGACGTCACCCTGACCGCCGACCATCCCGACGCCTACGTTCCCGAGGACACCGACGGCACCTCGGGCGAGCACGTACGCGGCGACGCCGACGCCGCGTACGCCCGCGCGGACGCCCAAGTCGACGTCACCTACCGGGTGCCGCCGCTGCACAACCACCCGATGGAACCGCACGCGGCGACCGCCCACTGGGAGGACGACCGGCTCACCGTGTACGACTCCAGCCAGGGCGCCAGTACGGTACGCGACGTCCTGGCCGACCTGTTCGAGCTGCCGAAGGACCAGGTGACGGTCGTCTCCGAACACGTCGGCGGCGGCTTCGGCGCCAAGGGCACGCCACGGCCGCACGTGGTGCTCGCCGCCATGGCTGCCCGCGCCACCGGGCGGCCGGTCAAACTCGTGCTGCACCGGCGGGAGTTGGCGGCCGTCGTCGGCCACCGCTCGCCGACCGTGCAACGGGTGCGGCTCGCGGCCCAGGCCGACGGCACACTCACCTCCGTGGTCCACGAGGCGACCTCGCACACCTCCCGCATCAAGGAGTTCGTCGAGACGGCGGCCGCCGCCACCCGCGTCATGTACCCCTCGCCGCACGGCCGCACCACCCACCGGGTGGTCCCGCTGGACGTGCCCAGCCCCTCCTGGATGCGCGCACCGGGGGAGGCGCCCGGCATGTACGCCCTGGAGTCGGCGATGGACGAACTCGCGGAAACCCTCGGCATCGACCCCGTCGAACTGCGGCTGCGCAACGACACCCAGCGCGAACCCGACAGCTCCCGCCCCTTCAGCAGCCGCCACCTCGCCGAATGCCTGCGCGAGGGAGCCCGCCGCTTCGACTGGTCCGCACGCGACCCGCGCCCCCGCTCGCGCGCCGAGGGGCCCGTCATGGTCGGCTCCGGCGTGGCCGCGGCGACGTACCCCGTGATCGTGGCGCCGTCGCGCGCGAGCGCCCACGCCGCCGCGGACGGCAGCTTCGTCGTCCGGATCAACGCCACCGACATCGGGACCGGCGCGCGTACCGTCCTGGCCCAGGTCGCCGCCGACGCACTCGGCGTCCCGGTGGACCGCGTGCGCACCGAGATCGGCAACAGCGACCTCCCCACCGCCTCACTCGCGGGCGGCTCCTCCGGCACGGCCTCCTGGGGCTGGGCCGTCCACGAGGCCTGTACGCGACTGGCGGCCGACCTCGCCGACCGCAAGGGGCAGGTTCCCGCCGCCGGGCTCGACGCCACGGCCGACACGGCGGGCCGCGCCGACGCCGACAGCGCCTACGCGCGACACGCCTTCGGCGCGCACTTCGCCGAGGTCGGTGTCGACACGGTGACCGGCGAGGTCCGCGTGCGGCGCCTGCTCGGCGTCTACGCGGCGGGCCGCATCCTCAACTCCCGTACCGCACGCTCCCAGTTCATCGGCGCGATGACGATGGGCCTGGGGATGGCCCTCACCGAGGGCAGCACGCTGGACCCCGCCTTCGGTGACTTCGTGGAACGCGACCTCGCCGGCTACCACGTACCGGCGCACGCCGACGTGCCCGCGATCGAGGCGCACTGGATCGACGAGGACGACCCCCACCTCAACCCCATGGGCAGCAAGGGGATCGGCGAGATCGGCATCGTCGGAACGGCCGCCGCCATCGGCAACGCCGTGCACCACGCGACCGGCGTCCGGCAGCGGGAACTGCCGATGACGCCGGACCGGGTGCTGGCGGGCGGCGGCTGAGGCGCCTACTCCTCGACCTGCTCCGGGTCGATCGGAATCTCGGGTGCCGTGTTCTCGGCGCGCTTCTCGGCGGTCAGCTCCCGTGCCACGGTGCCGCAGCAGCGGTTGAACTGGTTCTGCCAGTCGTTCATGAACTGGTCGTAGTGGGACTGGCCGACCAGCTTCAGGTCCGACTCGTCGTTGTGCCAGACGCCGTTGCTCGTCCAGTTCGAGGAGCCGACGAACACGACTCTGGCGTTGGACGAGCTCGCGTAACCGCCGCTGACCATCATGTACTTGTCGTGCGTGTAGTGCAGAGCGTTGCCGTTCGCGTCGGTGCCGCGGCTGGTGTCGTGCACCTCGATGTTCGGCCGGTCCTTCAGGTAGTTCTGCACACTGCCGTCGACCTGGTGGGCGGTGAAGAGTATCCGTATCTTCACGCCGGTCTTCGCCAGGCTCACCAGCTTCTTCGGCAGCTCCAGATAGTTCCGGTCGCCCGGATCACCGTGCGAGGTCCACTGGAACATGGCGATGTTGATCGTGGCCGGCGCCTTGACGTTGTTCAGGAAGTCGACCCAGGTGTCGCTCTTGGAGCGCGCCTTGGGCCACTGGTAGGAGGGCGGGGACAGTGTCGTCCTGGCGTCCGTGCCGCTGGTGGTGTTGTAGTAGTCGGGCACCAGCGGGCCCGGGCCGTTCTGCGCCCCCTTGGCCATCGCGGTGAAGTAGCGGACGTAGGAGTTGTACAGGTCGACGTTGCCCTTGACGGTGGCGGCACTGTTCCACGCGGTTCTGGCCTGGGCGGAGGTGGGGTTGGCGCTGCTGACCGTCACCGTCCTGTTCGCGTCGCTCCCGCCGCTGAGCATGTAGTACTTCGCGTGCAGGGCGGATCCGGAGTAGTGCGTCAGGCAGCCGCCCGGGCACAGCGCGGCGAAACTGGAGGCCCGCGGGTCGTTGCCCAGCTCGGCGACCATCGACTGCCAGATCGCGTTGTCGCTGTGAGAGTCCATCAGCGCCTTGACGATGACGCCGCGTTGGTGGGCGGCTATCAGGGCGCCTGCGAAGTCCGGGCCCGGCTGGGTGTTGCCGATCGAGTACATGGCGACGCGTATGGTCTGCCCGCAACTGGCGCTGTTGATCGAGTCGATGATCGGGCCCATGACGTTCATCTGGGCGTCGGGGTCCTCCGGGTCGCTGAAGCTCGGGCCCGGTCTCGAGGTGAACGTCCGGGACTCGCAGGTGAGCGGAGTCTTGGCCTTCTTGACGGCCGCGTGCGCCGTTGTGGGCGACAGCGCGGTGACGGCCAGGGCGGTGATCAACGTGAGCGTGCGCTTCATGGACGTGCCTTTCGCGGGGTGGTTGACGAGGGCGGGTCAGGGTGTTGCTGTGCCGATCGGCCGATGCGTGGTCGCCGAGGCGGGCGGGCCTGGTGGTCGACGTCGCGGGAAGGGCCTGACCGGCAGTTCGGTGTGACGGGACCACCCGTCATCCGGCCGGATGAACTACTCCCGGCTTCCGATCAGTTGGGCGGCGTTCGCTGTGGCGGCGCGGACGCGTGTCGGAGGCGGGGGTGGAGGCGGGGTGTAGGGCGTACGTGCTGGGCCATGCGTTGAGCTCCTGCAAGGGACGGAGGCGTCCGGCGGACATCCCGCTTCGATCAGGTGTTGGTCCGTCGGTGTTTGCCCCAATTTGTTGCAGGCGTGACCCACCGTTCGGCACACAGGAGACTCGCAAGGGCGTCCGAGGGTTGCACGAGAAACCTGGGAAGCGACCGTGATGCTGCGCACGTTGAGTCAGGGGGCGCGTCAGTCGCCCGGGGCGTTCGGTGGGCCGCCGATCAGCGGGCCGATTTCCTCCCGCGCCGCCACTCGAAGCCGAATCCGTAACAAGGCCGCCCGCCTACGCCGGGGTTCACGAGGAGGACGGCCCCTGGGATTCGACAAGGAGCGGTGCAAAGATCGCAACACGGTGGAGCGGGCCATCGGAAAGCTGAAGCAGTTCAGAGCCGTGGCCACCCGGTATGACAAGCGCGGATACGTCTACCTCGGCACTCTCACCGCCGCAGCACTCCTCATCTGGCTCCACTCGTGATCGGCTGGAGCTCTTGGGGGCCGACAATGGGCTATGCGAAACCGGGCGCACGGCAGTGTTCGTCCGCCGTTCTGTGTCAGGAGGACCTGTGCAACGGGGCGAAGTCTGGTGGGCGGATTTCGGCGAGCGGCGCCTGGTCGTGCTGCTCTCGGGGGAAGCGACATCCGAGGTCCGGGCGATGCAGGTCGTCGATCCTGCGGGCACCGATCTCAGCGGAGTTGCCGCTGAGCTGGCAGTAGGCGCCTTCGAAGGACTACCTCTCGAAGGTGTCCTGCGAGTCGCACTCCCGCGTCCAGGCCTCATCCCCTGCACTTGGCTGGTCAGCCTCACCCGGGAAGACCTGATCGAGCGGGCGGGAGCCCTGTCGACCGCGAAGCTCGGTGAGCTCCAAGATCTCCTCCACCTCGGCGGACTTGAGTAGCCACCCGTGGGTCGCGGTCATCCGCTGCCACCGCGTCCATGACGAGGTTCTTGCGCCCACGGGGCGATCGCCCGGACAGGCTTCCAGCAAGCTGTCCGGGTTCGCCAGACTCGCTCCGAGCAGCAGGTCGGTTGACCTGCGAGGGCAGATGCCGAGCTCAGTCCGCGTGCGGCGTGTCCGCGTCCGCGGGCGGACTGAGCGGCGGGGACGTCAGTGTCGCGTTCACCAGGTTGTGCACGGCCCCGCCGTCCAGGCTGATGCCGTAGAACAGGCTGCCCGCTTCCGGAAACTGGGGCCGGCCGTTCACCGAGGTGGGCCTCAGCGCAAGCCGTCGTTCCCTTCCAGTCACCGCCCTGGATCGGTGCCCGGCCGCCGCAACTTCTTGGTCTTGGAAGAACTGGCAGAACTGGAAGCACCGCGGTTCCCGCCGCCGCGGTCCTCGCCCACGGGGCCGTCATGCGAGACCGAGTCGATCGGAGTGGACCCTTCCGCGTAGACCCATGAAAGGTGGCCCCCATGACTACTCCGCTGCCCTCGGCCGTCCGTGCCTTCTTCCTCGTCAATGAGGGAGTCGCCTTCCTGCTGGAGGTGCTGACGCTCGGACTGTTGGCCTGGTGGGGCTTCACCCGCGACGTCGGATGGGCGGGCTCCCTCGCCCTTGCCGTGGCCGCGCCGCTCGGCGCTGCCGTGCTCTGGGGGATGTTCGCGGCGCCGAAGGCGCGGTTCGCGATACCGTATGCCGCCCAACTTGGTGTGAAGGCCGTGGTGTTCGGCGCCGCCGCATGGGCGCTCCTTGCGCTCGGGCAGCGGCTTCCATTTCTCTGGTTCACCGTGGTCGTCGTCCTCAACACCGCCCTGGCCTCGTACTACCGCACACGCTCATGACGTATCGCTGGGAGAGCCAGAACCTGCCTGTCCTCGGATGTGTCGATTCCTGCGACGACACCGTGTTCAACCGGTTCGCAGCTCAGAGTTCTCATCCCCAAGCTCCGCTCCCTGTCAGCCGGGTCTAGGTGTTCGCGGGTCTGCGGACAGGCGTGAAGGCTCACGGTCGAGCGAAAAGAAGGTGCCCGGCCGTGGGCGGCCGGCGCCCGGTCTCCCTTCGGTGGTCGTGTCGGGCGCGACCTTGAGGTCCCCGTTTTGGTCTTCTCCCCTCAAGATCCATAAGATCCGCCGATGATCATCAAACAACGGCTGGCGGCGGGCCTGTGTGCTTTCGTCGCCGCCCTCGCCGTCGGCGGCCTGCCGCCCACGCAGGCGTATGCCGATGGAGCCGACGAAAGACCGGCGCCCCAGGTCGAACTCGTCCTGGACGCAAGCGGATCCATGCGCGCCCGCGACATCGACGGCGGCTCCAGGATGGCCGCGGCGAAGCAGGCGTTCAACGAGGTGCTCGACGCGACGCCCGGCGAGGTGGAGCTCGGGATCCGGACCCTCGGGGCCAACTACCCCGGAGACGACCGGAAGACGGGCTGCAAGGACACCGACCGGCTCTACCCGGTCGGTCCCTTGGACCGTACCGAGGCCAAGACGGCCGTGGCCACACTGCGGCCCACCGGTTGGACGCCGATCGGCCCCGCCCTGCTCAAGTCCGCCGACGACTTCACGTCCGGCGCCGGCGCCAAGCGCATCGTCCTCATCAGTGACGGCGAGGACACCTGTCAGCCGCTCGACCCCTGTGAGGTGGCCCGGGAGATAGCCGCCAAGGGTATCGGCCTGACCATCGACACGCTCGGGCTCGTCGCCGACGCGAAGACGCGTGAGCAGCTGTCCTGCATTGCGGACGCGACAGGCGGCACCTACACCGCCGTGCACCACAAGGATCAACTGTCCGACAAGGTAGGCCAGTTGGTCGACCGGGCGGCCGATCCGGTGGCCACCCCCGTGGCTGTCGATGGCGCCGCCCAGTGTGCCGACGCGCCGCAGCTCAAGGCCGGTCTCTACACCGACCGCGAGAAGTTCGGCGAGCACCGCTTCTACCGCGTCGACGTCGAACCGGGGCAGGAGCTGCGCGCCTCGGTGAGCGTTGCGGCCGACCGTGCGGTCAACCGGGACTACGGTGTGGTGCTGCGCGCATCCACCACGCACGGCCGGGAGATCGTGCGCGGGCAGGAGGCGGGTGACGGGCGCACCGACGTCCTCTCGACAGGCCTGCGTTACCCGAAGCCCGAGCGCGACGACGACACGGACGAGACTCGGGCGGAGACGGTCTGCCTCCAGGTCTCGAACTCCTTCTCCGCGCCCGCCTCGGTGAAGACGACACCCGGCCTGCCGGTCGAGCTGACGGTCGACGTGGTGGACGGCCCGGACCAGGCGTCCGATGTGGCCGCGTTCGGCCTCGGCAACGGCTGGTGGCTACTGGCCGCCCTGGTCGTGATCGGCTTCTTCGCGGGTGTGATCTGGGGCTGGCTCTCGCGCTGGCGTGTCGCTGTTTGGAGGACGAACTGATGCCGTTCGCAACGCTGTTGGGACGTACGAGACGGCTGGCCGGCGGCCTCCTGGGCGCCGCCACCGCACTGCTGGCGCTGGCCGGACCCGCCGCCGCGGACGAGGGCGACGACGCCGCCCAGAAGGCCCCGACGGAGGCAGGCACGTCGTTCCGTACGGCGGCACAGATGCAGCAGGACCAGAAGGCGACGGCGAGCGCGTCGACGGGCGACTACCTGTACTGGTCGTTCCCGGCCGACGCCGGTCGGCGCCCGACGGTGAAGGCGACCGTCGAGCTGCCCGAACCGAAGACCCGGCACGGCGCTCAGACCTGGCGCATCGACGTCTACGACGGGCTGCGGCGCCGCCAGCCCTGCCAGTACGGCATGCAGGAACGTGCCGTTGAGGCCGGGGCGAACCGCGTGGAGCTCGCCTGCACGGTGCGTACGGTGCGCGCCTCGGCGGACGCCTGGAGCAACGACCCGCTGCCCGGCACCTACTATGTCCGCCTCACGACGACCTCGCTCGCCGACGCCGACCTGGGGCAGCCGGTGACGGCGTCGCTGGAGGCCCACTCGAAGGACATCGGCGGCGCGGCGGCGGTCGACGGCAGCCTGTCCACCCCGCTGGTCCCGGGCACGACCGCCTCCGCCGAGCAGGCCGCACCGGCGGACGGCTGGGCCTCGACCTGGTGGACGAGCCGCTGGCTGTGGACGGCGGCGGGCGCGGTGCTCGCGGCGCTGGCGGGCATCGGAGGCTACGCGCTGACCCGAGGAGGGGGACGCCCGGCGGGAGTCTGACCGGCCTGGGAAGCGACGCGCGACGGGAGGGCTGCGCCCTCAGCGCGGCGTTGATCTTGGGCGCCCGGTGTCAGGGGCATGGGCCCCTGACACGGGAACGGCTACGCCTTGCGCAGTCGCAGTGTCATGATCTCGAAGGGGCGGAGCGTGAGCTCGATCGGCTCGTCCCGCTCCCAGGAACGTACCTGTACCGCACCGTTGTCGAGGCTCGCGGCATCGCGCTCCAGGAGGTCCGTCGTCCAGGCGCGTGCGACGGCCTCCGACACGTCGACTCGGGTGGTCGCCCGACCGCCCCGGGCTTCGTAAAGCCGCACGACGAGGTCGCCGGAGCGGTCCTCGGCCAGCTTGACGGCCTCGACGACGACCGAGGGAGAGGTCGCCGATACCAGGGTGCCACCGCGCCCGCGCCGGTCACCGTGCGCACCGGGAGGTTCATCCGGTAGCCGGTGTCGAGGGCCTCGAGGACACCGGTGTGCGCCGCCCGCGACACGGCGTCGGCCGGGCCGCGCACCACTCACACGTGGCTGTGGCCCGCGGACCGCAGGCCGGCCTCACCAGCGACCCGCTCGGTCATCCGGTCGACGTCCGCCCCGCGTCCGGTGAACAGCTCGAAGGCGAGAGCCGCCTGGTGGACGCACATGTGGATGCCCGACAAGGTGCGCAGCCCGCGTGCTCTGGAGGCCACGAGCAGTTCGGTGTCGACCGGCATGTAGACGACATCGCTGACCCACAGCGGCGGCCGGAGCCGGTCGGTGTCCACCGGCGCACCCGGAAGGTGGGCCATGCCGACGGGGCTCGCGTTGACCAGGCCGTCGGCCTCGGCGAGTGCGGCATCGACGTCCGTGACGAGGTGCGCACGCCCGGCACCGTGTGTGTCGCACAGGTCCGCGACGAGTGCCTCGGCGCGGGGCCGGTCCACGTCGAACACCCCGAGGCGAGCTGTCCCCTCCGCCAGTTGCGCGTGGGCGACGGCGGACCCGGCTCCGCCGGCGCCCGTCTGTACGACCGAGCCGGTCGGCACACCGGCGAGGTGACGGCGGAAGGCCGCGGCGTAGCCGGGAGCGTCGGTGTTGTGTCCGACGGCTCCCCGCACGGTGAAGAGCACGGTGTTCACGGCGCCCAGACGCCGCGCCGCCGGGGTCACCTCGTCGAGGAGGCCGAGCACCTCCCGCTTGTGCGGGTGCGTGATGTTCGCCCCCGCATAGCCGTGTTCGCGCAGTTCGTCGAGTCGGGGTCGCAGCGGGCGGCCGTCGTCGCGGCTGTCCATGAGCTCGTAGCTCAGCGTCAGGCCCTGGGCGAGCGCCTCGGATTCGTGCAGGCGGGGCGAGAGCGAGGAACCGATCCCGTGGCCGAGCAGGGCGATGCGGATCGGACCGGCACGGTGGTCGGCGGTCATGAGCGTTCCGCCGACCTGCGCAGGGCGTCAAAGCCGTGCACGTATCCGTGAATGCCGGCGCCGATGAAGACCGCCTCCGCGATGTCGGAGAAGTAGGAGTGGTGGCGGAACGGCTCCCGCTTGTGGACGTTGCTGACATGGACCTCGGCGAGCGGGGTCTGCGTGGCGAGAAACGCGTCGCGCAGTGCGACGGACACGTGAGTGAGGCCGCCCGGATTGATGACGACTCCGTCGCTGTGGCCACGCTCGTCGTGCAGGCGGTCGATCAGGGCACCCTCGTGGTTGCTCTGGAAGAAGTCGGCCCGGTAGCCGGTCTCTTCGGCCCGCGCCCGTACCAGCTTCTCGACGTCGGCGAGGGACTCGGCACCGTACAGGTCGGGTTCGCGGGTGCCGAGCAGATTGAGGTTGGGGCCGTTGAGGACCAGGATGCGGCGGTGGGGCTCGGTCATGCGGACTTCTCCAGCTTCTCCAGGTGGGGTTCGGCGGTGCGACGGGCGGCGGTGCGCTCGGGGTTGCCGAGCTGGTTCAGCGGTACGTGGGCGGTCTCGCGGCCCGCGAAGCAGGCCACTGCCGAGAGCACGCACAGCCCCGTGATCAGGGCCGCCACCGGCACCCAGCCGGTGCTTCCGCCGGCCATCAGGGCCGCGGCGATGGTGGGTGTGAAGCCGAGGGCAAGGTTCGCGAACTGGGTGGACACGGCCATGCCGGTGTAGCGGACCCGGGCGTCGAACATCTCCGCGTACAGCGTGGGGGCGATGCCGTTGGGCGCGGAGTAGACCACGCCGGACATCACGACCGTGGCCGCGGCGATGAGCCAGATGTTCTGCGTCACGATGGCGGCGAAGAAGCCGGGGACCGCGAGGGCGCATCCGAGGGCGCCCAGGGCGAACACCGGGCGGCGTCCGACGCGGTCGGCGAGCCGGGCCCACAGCGGGATCGCGAGCGCTGCCACGACGTTGGCGGCCGCGATCACCCAGAGCATCTGCGACTGAGGCACCGACCAGTCCTCGGTGGCGTAGGACAGACCGAAGACGGTCACAGCCGTGGAGACGACGGCGAACAGGTGGCAGACGATGATGCGCAGCGCGGAGCGCCAGTAGTAGCGGGCGAACACCGCGAGGGGGAGCTTCACCACCTCCTCTTCCTGCCGCAGTCTGGTGAACTCGGGCGGTTCCGTCAGACGGCGGCGCACCCAGTACGCGCAGGCCACGACGATGGCGCTGGCCCAGAACGGCACGCGCCACCCCCACGTGTACATGTCCTGCTCGTCGAGGGCCGCTATGGGCAGGAACGCCATCGTGGCCACGACCAGGCCGGCCTGGGTGCCGGAGAGCGTGAAGCTCGTCCAGTACGCGCGGCGGCCCTCGGGGGAGTGCTCCAGCGTCATCGAGCTGGCACCGCTCTGCTCTCCCGCGGCCGACAGCCCCTGGGCGACCCGGCACACCACGAGCAGCACGGGGGCGGCGACGCCTGCGGTGCCGTACGAGGGCAGGCAGCCGATCGCGAAGGTGGAAACGCCCATCAGCGTGAGGCAGAAGACCAGGACCCGCTTGCGGCCGACCCGGTCGCCGAAGTGGCCGAGCACGAAGGCGCCCAGGGGGCGGACGACGTAGGCGACGGCGAACGTCGCCAGTGAGGCGAGGGTGGCGGTGGCGGGGGCGGCGTCGGGGAAGAAGACATGGCTGAAGATGAGTGCCGACGCGGAGCCGTAGATGAAGAAGTCGTAGTACTCGACCATGCTGCCGAGGAATGCCGCGAGCGCGGCGCGGCGCGGGGTGTGCTCGTGCGTGGCGGACGGGTCTGCGGCGTCGCCGGGCCCCCTGTCCGGGACGTCTTTCGCGGCTCTTTCCGGGGATGCGGACATGGTGAGATCTCCTTGCGGCTCGGATCCGAGCGGGCTCGGATCGCGTCAAGCGCTTCGTCGGGCGAGACCCCGGAATCCTGTGACGCCGGTCACGGGCGGGTCCAAGAACGTGATCCGGTCACCGGATGAGGCGGTGCTTCCGCACGGTGCGATCCGGTCAGCGGCTCATCGGGGTTGGAGCACGCCGCGCCCGCGGCAAGGATGGGCCCCCACGCAGGGAAAGGGGTCCGGATGGCCAGGAAGAACTCGACCGTCGCCAGCCATGTGACGCTGACCGGATCGGGGTTCGGGCAGCCACCCCGCCACGACTTCGCGGCGCGCTGCGCCGCGGCGGCGGCAGCCGGGTTCGACGGAGTGGGACTGCACGCCGCCGACCCCGTCTTCGACGACGGCGACGCGGTCGGACTGCGCCGTGTGCGCGAGGCACTCGACGGCTCCGGGATCCGGTTGGCGGAGATCGAGTTCCTGACCGGGTGGACGGACGGGATCGCCGGTGAGACTCCGGATGGGGCCCCGGATCAGGTGCGCCGGCTGCTGGCGCTGGCCGAGGCGTTCTCCCCTCATCATGTGACGGCGGGGACGCTGGACCCCGGCCCGGTCGACGCCGCGCGAGCATCGCGCGCCCTGAGCGAACTCGGCGACAGATTCGGCGAGTTCGGCACCCGTGTCGCCGTGGAAGGCTTCGCGTGGTCCGGTCTTGCCGACCCGCGGCTGTGGCGCGAAGTGGTGCACGGCTGCGCCTCGCCCTGGGTGGGCTTCATGGTCGACACCTGGCACTTCCGCAACGGCGGCGGGGCGCAGGACGACGCGCTCGACCTGCTGGGTGAGCGCATCGCCGCCGTGCAGCTCAACGACGGGCGGATCGTGGCCGGTGACCACATGCGTCACGCACGTGAGGAGCGGCATCTGCCGGGTGAGGGCGAGCTGCGGCCGGATGCGCTCGCCCGGGCGCTCCGCGCACGCGGTTACAACGGGCCGTGGGCCGTGGAGAGTTGCGACGCCTGGCTGCGGACCGCGCCCGCCAAGGCGGCGGCCTCGGCCGCGTTCGGCGCGCTCACCGAGGCGCTGGAGTAGGGGTTACGGTCCCCCCGGTCCCGGTCCCGGTCCCGGTCCCGGCCCCGGCCGCTTCTCGTCGAGCGGCCGCTGCTCGTCGTGGAGCGGCCGCTGCTCCGGCTGCGCCGTCCTGCGCAGCCGTGCGGTGAGTGCGTCGGCCGTACTGGTCGTGACGGGCCCCATGCGGCCCATGCGCTGGACGACCCTCGCTCGGGGACCCCACACGGACACCGCCGCGGCCGGCTGCCCGTCGGGACCGAACGCGACGGCGGCGCAGGATCCGGTCGCCTCGTTCAGCTCTCCGTCGTCCACGGCCCAGCCCCGCCGGCGGGTGAGATCGAGTTCGCGCATCAGGGCCGACACCGAGGTGATCGTGTTCGGGGTGTGGGTGCGCAGCCACAACCGTCCCAGAACGGCGGTGAGTTGAGGCTCGGGGAGCCCGGACAGCCACGCCTTCCCCACGGCGGTGCAGTGAATCGGCCGCTCCGTTCCCAGCTGCGTGGTCGCCGGACTGGGCGTCGGACCGAGCTCACGGTGGACGAAGACCATGGTGTCGTGGAGCGGGATGGCCACGCCGCATGTCTCCCGGGTGAGTTCCATGAGGTGCCGGACCAGTTCCGGAGCCGCCTGCGCCACCTGCGAGCGGCTCAGTACGGACAGGCCGAGCCGGAGTGCCTCGGGCCCGGTCTCCCACCGGCCCGGCTCGTCGGACAGGGAGAGGAAACCCCATGCGGTGAGCCGCTCCGCCAGGCGGTAGGCGGTACTGCGACTCGTCCCGGCGACCTCCGCGATCTCGGTCGCGGTCGCGCGGTGCGCACCGGCCATGTGGCGGAGCACGGCGAGGGCCCGGTCCAGCGGACCGGTGACGGCCGACGGCCGGGAATCGTACGGAGGTCGGGGTGCGGCATCGCTCATGGGGCTCAGCCTGGCACGACACCGACACCGGAAGTCCCTGGTGGCTACGGCCCGCGCCGCCGATGGACGCGACCGCGGGAACGTCGCAGCCGCCGGGACACCTGGCCCCCGGCTGTCCCGGCGGGCGCGAAGTTTCCGCCACGCCCTGGGACCGGCCGCGCGTGCTGGCTAGCGTCATGGCACGACATCACGGCCCGAGTCCCAGGAAGGCGGGGTACACCATGGCTTCAGCGCTCATCACCGAAGCCCGTCGCGGCACGGGCGACGCGGCCTCGCCCCGCCGGCACCCGGTCCGGGCCGGTGCCGTCGTGCCGGACAACGCCGTGGCCCGGATCTCCGCGGTCCTCGACTGCTTCGGTGTCCGCACGGAACACCTCGGCGTCTGTGAACTGTCCCGGCGCTCCGGTCTGCCCCAGTCGACCACCTCACGTCTGGTCGCCGACATGGTCGGGCACGGGCTCCTCGAGCGCGACGGTGCGGAGCTGCGTCTCGGCTGCCGCATCTTCGAGTGGGGGCAGCAGGTCCCGCGGCGGCGCGCGCTGCGGGACGTCGCCCTTCCGCTGATGTCGGATCTACGGGCGGCCACTCGGCTCAGCGTTCATCTGGCGGTGCTCGACGGCAGCGACGTCGTCTACGTCGAGGTCGTGCGCGGTGACCAGGTGCCGCAGATGCCGTCCCGGGCCGGCGGCCGAATTCCCGCCCACGCCACGGCAGTCGGCAAGGCGATGCTGGCGTACGCGCCACGGCGCATCTTCGACGAGGTGGTGGCGGCGGGCCTGCCCCGCGTCGGGCCACGCACCCTCACCACGCCCCGCGCCCTGGCCCGTGAGCTGGAGCGGATACGACGGGACGGAATCGCCTGCGAGCAGGAGGAGTCCGGACCGGGAATCGCGTGTGTCGCGGGACCGGTCCTCGACCGGGACCGCCGTCCGGTGGCCGCGCTCTCGGTCTCCGGGTGGAGCGGGCGCGTCCATCCGAGCCGGGTGGCACCTGCCGTGCGTACGGCCGTGCTCACTGCGGGGCGGATGCTCGGCTCGACGCTCGACTGATGGCACGGGCCTCCTGAATCCGGGAACCGCCACAGCCCAAGCTCCTCAACCCCTGAGATCCCTGAGACACCTGCCCCTGAGACACCTGCCCCTGAGACACCTGCCCCTGAAACACCTGAGCCCCTGAGACACCTGACACCCCTGAGCTCCTGAGACACCTAAGAACCCTGAAACCCCTGAGATCCTTGAGAAAGGCACCGCCATGTGGGACACCGACCGCGTCGCGCGCGAACTCACGCGCCGCGCCACCGAACGCCGCGCCGCCGGCCGGATCACGACCGAGTGGCCCGAACTCGACCTCGTACGCGCCTACACCGCGCAGGACCGTCTGGTCGAACTCCGGGTCCAGGAGCGCTCGGAGACCGTCACCGGCGTGAAGCTGGGCCTCACCTCTGAGGCGAAGCAGCGCCGCATGGGCATCTCGGCTCCGCTCACCGCATGGGTGACCGACGGCATGCACCTTGCCCCCGGCGAGCCGCTTGAGGTCGCCTCGCTCATCCACCCGCGGGTGGAACCGGAGATCGTCTTCGAGCTGGGCGAGGACCTGGCGGGCCCCGGCGTCACGCGCGAGTCGGCGATGCGTGCGGTGAAGTCCGTGCGCGCAGGACTGGAGGTGATCGACTCCCGCTTCAGCGACTTCAGCTTCGCCCTGCCGGACGTCGTCGCGGACAACGCTTCCGCCGCCGCGTACGTGCTGGGTGACACGGTCGTCGAGCCGGGAGCACTCGACCTCGCGACCGAGCCGTGCACGCTCACGGTCGACGGCGAGACCGTCGCCAAGGCCACCGGAGCCGACGTCCAGGGGCACCCCGGCGAGGCACTGGCCCTCGCCGCGAACGCCCTCGGCGCGCGCGGCCACCGCATCAAGAAGGGCAGCCTCGTACTCACCGGAGGCCTGACGGACGCCGTGTTCCTCACCCCCGGCGCCACGGTGACTGCGACCTACGGGCACCTCGGCTCGGTGTCGCTCGACGGCATCTGACCGCGCCCGATCGCCCCTCCCCGTAACGCCATCGCTCACAGAACAGGACCGCACACCATGTCGGACCGGCCGAACACACCAGAGGAATTCCTCGCGTCCTACGAGGAGTTGGTGGGCTTCGTACCACCGCGCGTCAAGGCCCGGTTCGCCCGCGCGGCGGCCGCGGGCCGCGACCGCGAGGAGGTCCTCCTCGCCCAGGAGCGCGTGCGCAACCGGGTCATGTACCCCGACTGCCTCGACCAGCGCACCGTCCAGCTCGTCCTGACCGGGATCCTGCACAGCAAGCTCAGCGATGCCGCCGCGCTGCACGGCGTCGCGGCCCGCCGCGCCGGTGCCACCGACGAACAGCTCCAGGCCGTCATCGACCTCGCCTACCTGTTCACCGGAATGTCCGCGGCCAACCGCGGTCCCGCGCTCCTGGAAGCCATCGACGAACTGGAGGCCAAGGCCCGATGAACGCCACCGCACCCGAAGAACCCGTCTACGACATCGCCCAGCTCGGCCACGCCGAACTGCTCACCCCGGTGTACGAGGACAGCCTGCGCTTCTTCGTCGACGTGTACGGCCTCGACCTGGTCGCAGAGGAGGGCGGCAGCGCCTATCTGCGCGGCTGGGGGGACACCGAACTGACCACGCTCAAGCTCACGCCCTCCGCGGCGGCCGGCCTCGGGCACGTCGGCTGGCGTGCCGTGGGTCCGCAGGCGCTCGACCGCCGCGTCGCCGCACTGCGCGAGGCGGGGATCGAGGGCAAGTGGATCGACGGCGACGTCGGCCACGGCAAGGCGTACCAATTCCACGCGCCGAGCGGGCAGTTGATGGAGGTGTACTACGAGAGCGAGAAGTACCGCCCGACCGGTGCGCGGAAGCCGTACCTCCCCAACCAGCCCCAGGCCGAGATCCACCGCGGTGTCGGTGCCCAGCGCATCGACCACCTCAACATCCTGGCGCCGGATGTTCCCGGCACCAGGGAGGTCATGGTCCGAACGCTCGGGTTCAAGCTGCGCGAGTACCTGGTCCCGCCGGGGCAGGGCGAGGCCGGGGCGTGGCTGAGCCTGATGAACAAGGCCCACGACCTGGCCATCACCCGGGAAGCGGCGCCGACTTCGGGGCGCCTGCACCACCTGGCGTACGCGGTGGAGAACCGCGAGGACGTGCTGCGGGCCGCCGACACCTTCAGTCAGCTCGGCCAACCCATCGAGTTCGGCCCGGCCAAGCACTCGCGCACGCAGGGCTTCTTCCTGTACGTCATCGAGCCGGGCGGCAACCGCATCGAGGTGTTCTCCGGCGGTATCCACATCTACGCCCCCGACTGGGAGCCGGTCCGCTGGACCACCGAGGCCGGCGGCCGTTCGACGGCCTGGGGCCTGGACGTTCCACCCAGCTTCCACGGACACGCCACGCCCGTACTCGTGTGAGGGCGGGGGCGGAGCGCGCCGACCCGCTTCTTCAGCCGGTCGCGGAGATCAGGCTGTTGAGCTCCGGGTAGTCGATGGCCTGTCGCAGGGAGTCGTAGCCGCCGACGCCGTGCAGTTCGAGTGCCGCGTGCCGTGCCGCGGCGTAGGCGGCCTGCGCCACGCCCGAGCCGAGGCTGACACGGGCCACCCCCAGCGCCCCCAGCTCGTCCACCCGCGGAGTGCCTGGCCCCGCCATGATGTTGAGGGGGACCTCGACTCCTTCGGCCAGGTCCTTGATGACTCCGGGGTCGGTGACGCCGGGGACGAAGATGCCGTCCGCTCCGGCGTCGACGTAGGAGCGGGCCCTGGCCAGGGTGTCCTGGAGGCGAGTGGCGGGCTCTCCCAGTCCGAGCAGGTAGGTGTCGATCCGGGCGTTGACGAACAGGTCGACTCCCGCCTTCCGCGCCGCACCGCGGGCGGCTGTGAGCCGGTCGACGAGGGCGCCCGGTGGGCGGGTGCCGTCCTCGATGTTGATGCCCGCCACGCCGGCTTCCAGCAGGCGGGTGACGGTCTCCGCGACATCGGCGGGGCTGTGTCCGTACCCTCCTTCGATGTCGGCGGTGACCGGGACGGCGACGGCGGCCGCGATGCGGGTGACGGCGTCCACCGCTGCGTCCCGGGCGAGACGGTCTCCGTCCGGAGAGCCGAGCGACCAGGCCACCCCCGCACTGGTGGTGGCGATCGCAGGTGCCCCCGCGGCTTCGATGACGCGGGCGCTGGCGACGTCCCAGGCGTTGGCGAGGGCGAGCGGACGAGCCGGAGTGTGGAGGGAACGGAAGACCGAGGACTTGCGTGCGGTGGACATGCCCTCAGGCAATCAGCGGGTGAAGCCGTTGTCCGGCAGGAATCCGACGCCGGCGTCGGCCATGGAACACGATTGAGGGGCCCTGGTGCCATTGGCACCAGGGCCCCGAAGGAACTGCTACACCATCTGCCGGCCCTGATACTGCGCCGGACTTCTGTTTCCGCAGACCCGACGATGCTGCTGTCGAGGATGCGGGGATCGCGGTTGCTTGACCGGAGACCACCTCACTGTCGATGTCCTGCGGTACCCGGGCTCAAGACGTCCGCCCGGGCGATCCTGATGGCGCTCGGCTCCTCCGTTCTTCCCTCTGGGATGGATCACTTACTTCGAGGTACTGCTCACGGCGGCCCCTGATCACTGCGGGCCACCCGGTCCGGTCGTCAGTCCCGTCGCCGTCCTGCGACAACCCTGGCTTCGGAACTCCACCACCGAACCGTCCTGCGTACTGCAACTGCTTACTTCTGCCCGGCAGTTCGTCTCTGCCGGGCCCTGTTGATCTCGGCTACGAGAAAAACCATAACCACAGCACTGGCGAATGTCTACTCCGCTCGGCATAGATTTCCGCGTGTTCGACGAAGAGGTAATCGACTTCGAACAGTGGTGGAAGGTTGGAGGAGGCCGGGAGCTTCGGCGCTCCCGCGTCGGTCGGTCGCCATCAAGTCAGCGTTCGTGCGCGGTTCTTGACGGCTCGATGGATGCCCAGACCGATGAAGCCGACCCAGACCATGGTGATCAGACCGACGAGGGCATCCGCACCCCACCCGTTGATGGCGTAGAAGTGGGTGGCGTCCATGCCGAAGTAGAGCGACGGGACGGCCAGCAGGTTCATGACTCCGACGACGACGGCACCGCGCAGGGCCCACCGCGGCACCGTCGGTGACGCGGCAGTCGTGAACTGCTGCGCGGCACGGGCGAATCCGAGCAGGAACATCGCGATCCACAGGTGTGCGATCGGACCGTGGGCCAATGCCATGGCGGCCGCCAGAGGGCCGTCCGTGGTCGGGTCAAGACCCCGGTCAGGGAAGGCCAGGGGAGTGCCGGTCTCGAGCGAGGTGGCGAAGAGGATCACCGCGACGTAGGTGAGCAGCGACACGATGGTGAGCTGACCGGCGATGGTGCGCCGGCCCGTGTCGTCCCTGGGCAGCAGGCGTGCCAGAGCGACCCCGAACGCCGTCAGCACCGCCATGGTCACCAGCGTCACCAGGCTCCGCGTCAGGACGTTCCACTCCGGGGGCGGTCCCGAGTAGACGAAGTACAAGGCCACCAGCGGCACGGAGAGGGCACCCACCGCCATCCCCGCCCGGCCGGCGAACCTCGTGGTGGGCAGGTCCGCTGCGTCGGCCGCGTGACGAGACGCGGCAGACAGATTCTGCGTGGTCGATGGCGTGGTCGACGGTGTGGTCACAGTGACTCCCGGGTGGCGTCGGCGGAACGGAGGTTTCCGGCTCGGGGGCTGTGCGAGGAACCGGTGCGTGACCAGTGGCCGCGGATGTGGTCCACGGACAGCAGCACGGCGTTGACGAGGAAGGCGCTGCCGGGCGTCCACAGCCACCACGGAGCGTCGAGCCGCGTGCTGAAGATGCCCACCAGCAACCAGACGATGATCTGTACGGCCGTCGCGAAGGCGGCCACCGTGGTGACGACGAAGCGGGCCCGGGTCGTGGAGCGCTGATCGGCCGGGGCCATCCCGAGCAGCGTCATCAGGTATCGGCGAGAACGTGTGGTCTTCATGTCCTCCACGATGTCGGCCGGCCCATGCGCGGGACGTCTGCCGATCGGCGCCGAGTGAGTCCACCAACGGCCAAGGGCTTGTACGACTTTCGTTGACTGCGCCGTCGAGGGCGGCGGTCTACGGTGGTCCGGTGCCGTCTCCTCTCCTCGCCGTCGCCGACGGCCGCAGCGACGAGGCCCCGGTGCGTCGAGGGCCGTGGATCGAGCGCGGCCGGTCGGCGTTGCTGGTTCTCGCCTCGTTCGCCGGTGGACTCGCCCTGCTGTTCCTGGTCCTCGAGCAACGCCCGGGAGGAGGGTGGCGCGTCCTCGACATCTCCGTGGGCGCCGTCGCGAGTCTCGTGCTGCTGGTCCGTCACCGTGCTCCGGTCGTGGTCGGTCTGGTGCTGGCGGTCGCCGGGGCGTTCTGCGCCACCGCCGGTGTGGCCAACTACGTGGCTCTGTTCGCCGTGGCACGCAGCCGGCGCATCGAGCAGGCGTTCGTCGTGGCGCTGGCCGACATCGCGGGCGCCCTGGCCTTCTGGCTGCTGTATCCGGCCAACTCGACGCTGAGCCTCACCGTGGTGGTCAACGCCGCGATCGCACTCGCCGTCGTGGCCTGGGGCGCGTTGCAGCAGAAGCAGCAGGACCTGGTCGCGGTCTACCGGGACAGGGCGGCCCGTATCGAGCGCGAGCGGGAGCAGCGTGCGGAACAGATCCAGATGGCCGAGCGCGCCAGGATCGCCCGGGACATGCACGACTCGGTCGCGCACTACATCTCGCTGATCGCGCTCTACGCCGGCGGGCTCGCGGTCGCCGGGGACAACGCCAAGAATGTCGGCACCACCGCCGCGACGATCCGCGCGACCGCGATCAGCGCGCTCGACGAACTGCGCACGGTGATCGGCATGCTGCGCGACGGCACCCTCGTGACACCGCAGAGCTCCGAGCACGAGCACACCGTCGCGGGACTGATCGACGAGGCCAGACAGGCAGGCCAGATGATCGTCGCGCGCCTCGACCTGCCCGACAGCGGCGGGGGCTCCGGCAGCACGGCCGCGCTGCCGGAGCCCCCGAACGCCGAGCACATCTACCGTGTCGTGCAAGAGGGGTTGACCAACGCGCGCAAGCACGCCCCTGGCGCACTGGTGACGGTGAACGTTCGTCAGCAGGGCGGTGATGCCCTCGTCACGATCACCAACCCGATCGAAGAAGCCGAGTCGGCGTTGCCCGGAGCCGGCGCCGGGCTGAGCGGTCTCGTCGAACGGATCGCCACCGTGGGAGGCGTCGCCGAGCACGAGGTCGTCGACCGCGGTGAGAACACCCACGAGTTCCGACTGTCTGCGCGGGTGCCCCTGCGATGACCAGCTCTCCATCCGCCGGCAGCACCCCCGGCACGCCCACGTCGGTGCTCATCGTCGACGACGACGCGATGGTCCGCACCGGTCTTTCGATGGTCCTGTCGGTCGACCCCACGATCACTGTCGTCGCCGAGGCGTCCGGCGGAGCCGAGGCCGTCGGCGCGGCAACGCGGCACCGCCCCGATGTCGTGCTGATGGACCTGCACATGCCGGAGACGGACGGCGTCGAGGTCACCCGCCGCGTCCGTGCGGCGGTGCCGTCGGTCGCGGTGTTGATGCTGACCACCTTCCACCTGGACACACACGTCCTCGACGCGTTGCAGGCCGGGGCGAGCGGATATCTGCTCAAGGATGTCGCGCCGCAAGAGCTCTGCCACGCGATTCACCTCGCCGCCTCGGGAGAATCCGCGTTCTCGGCAACGATCACCCGCCAACTCGTGGCACGCCACACTCGCACGGCCAACGACTCCACCGGCGCCAAGGCTCAGCAGACATTGGAGGCGCTCACCGATCGAGAGCGCGCCGTCGCCGAGGCTGTCGCCGAAGGCGCTTCCAACGCGACCATCGCGAAGGCGCTCTTCATGAGCGAAGGCACAGTCAAGACGCACATCTCCCGCGCGCTCACCAAGACCGGCTTGGACAACCGGGTCCAGCTGGCACTCCTGGTCTTCCGGGCGCAGCGGAACTCCTGAAGCCTCTCCCGTAAACGGGCCGTAGGCCGTTGGCCGGCTTGCTACCGTCGGCTCGATTCTGGCGTGGAACGCCCCGTCGTTCCGTTCGAGCGGAGGCTTGATGACTGACAACGTGGCCAGGGACATCTCGCTGAGACCCCTGACCGAGGACGACATCCCGGCGCTCTTCGAGATCCAGCTCGACGAGGCCGCCCAGCAGCTTGCGGCCTTCATCGATCCCCGGACCGCTCGCGACGCCGATGCCTTTCGCCAGAAATATCGGAGAATTCTCGCCGATGGCGCGACTGTCAACCGGGTCATCGAGATGCACGGTGAGGTCGTCGGCAGCGTGGCCACCTTCCCGATGGAGGGCGACACGGAGCTCACCTACTGGATCCGTAGGGACTGGTGGGGCCGGGGTGTGGCCACCGCGGCCGTCTTGGCGCTGCTCGACGAGGTAACGGAGCGGCCGATCCGCGCCCGGGTCGTGGAGGACAACCTCGGCTCCGTCCGGGTGCTGGAACGCGCCGGATTCGTGCGCGTGGGCAGCGAGGACGCGTTCGCCCCCGGCCGCCGGGCCACCGTCACCGAGCTGATCTTCAAGCTGACCGACTGACAGCAAAGCTCAGTGCCATGCAAAAACATGGGGTCGCCGATGTGTGAACTCGGACCGCTCCCGCGGATGTGTTCACTTGGTGGCCGCGTCCAATTCCTGGGCTTTGATCAGTTTCCGTAGCTCCGGCAGGGTCTTGTTCGATGCCCGCTCGATGTAGAGGGTTCCGCCGACCGGATGGTCCACGGTCACGGCGTAGACGGGGTCCACACCCTCAATCGCGTACACGGTTACCGGCTCCGAAGTGGCTTCCTGATCACCGTCGGTGGGAGTGTCGTCACATCCGGGGATGGCGCCTGCGCCCAGTCGTCTGCCCGCCCTGACGTCGTCGCTGTCACCATCGTCATCGGGATGGAGCCCGTGGCCGAGATAGGTGCGACCTTTGTACTCGAGCAGGGCCGCGCAGGAACCGTCTGCTCCACCTTGCGTGGTGCCCGCACCAGCGCAGGACGTGGACATGATCAGGGCCGCCGCCGCGAGCGCCGCCCGCACGCTCACCGACCGCGCGAACCTTCTGCGCGCCGTCCAACTGGCCGTCTGCTTGCCCGTCATGAACCGACCTCCCTCAGCTGCCGAAACCTTCGGCGTGCCGCACCTTCGACGCCACAAGGCCGCGAAAGGTTCGCTCGTTCTCCTACGGCACGATGAGAGCTGTTGAACGATCCTCGGCAAGGCCGCCGACAGCCCCACCGGGCGGCGAATATATTGGTGACGGTGAGGTGGGCGAGTCGAGGAAGTACGGGTGCTCATTCTGTCGCACGGTCCAAGACGCTTTTGAGGTGTGTGGACTAAATTCTCGGCGGCCGAACAGTCGCCAGGCAGCCGAATTCCGGCGTCGCTCCGAGTCCTTGTCCGGTCACTGGCGTTGCGGCCTTTACGCTGCTTTTGTCGGCCGTCCGTTGGGTTTCCATGGAGGGGTCGATACCATTGTCTCGCCCAGTGGTGATTCACTGGATTCTCTTGTCGACCATTGGGACGCGAGTGCCGGCACATACGGGGGTTCTTGTGTCTGACTCGAAGCTCAGTCTTGAATTATTTGGTGTTCCGAGGCTCATTTCGGATCACGGGCCCGTGGCTCTGTCCCCGGGCGCCACCATGTTGTGCGCGTATCTCGCCCTCGCGCCGAGGGAAGGCCGCCTTCGGTCGGTCGCCGCCGCTCAACTGTTCGCCGACTGCTCGGAATCGATCGCGCGGCGCCGTCTCAATACCGCTGTGTGGCGCCTCAGGTCGGAGGGGCGATCGGCGATCGGTGTGGATCTCGTCGCCAGTAATGGTGACCGTAACGTCGGTCTGAATACGGTGGTGGACATCGCGATCGACGCCACGGTGTTCGAAGATCTCGTCTCGTTGGTCCTGGACGTCAGCGCGGCCGACATGGCGGAGGCGGACGCGTCGAGGTTGGAGCGGGCGATAGCGTTGTATCGCGGCAAATTGCTCGAGCCGTGCGACGACGAGTGGGTGCTGGCCACCCGGTACCGGCTCGAGAACCTCTACCTCACCGCGCTCGACTACCTGCTTCAGTACAACGGTTCGCGCGGCGAGGTCGAGGCGGTAGCCAAGTACGGCGATCTCGCGCTGTGTCTGGAGCCGCTGCGCGAAGACGTGCACCGGCATCTGATGAGCGCCTACGGTGCCGCGGGGCGGGACGACCTCGTGGAGCGGCAGTTCGAGCGTTGCCGGATGGTGCTGCTCGCGGAGCTCGGTGCCGATCCCATGCCGGAGACGATCGCGCTGTACGCACGCCTCACGCGCAATGAGCACGGCCGGTCGGCCAACGTGGCGGCTCTCGTCGCGGAGCTGGAGCGGGCACGTCGCGAGGTTCGGCGCATCGCGGACATCGTCGACCGTGCGATCGACCGGCTTCGCTACATGACCTGATACGGCGGTCGCGGGAATGGCTCCCCGTCGATCACGGCCTGTGGCAGCCGTACCAACGGCCCCGCCGGCCTGGCCGCGTGGTCGGTCGGTGAGCGCCCCGCGGCCCGCCCGTGACCGTCCCGTGAGTCCGCCGGTCCAGCCTGGTCCCGAGAGAAGGTGACGGGTCAGGTGGTGACTGCATGGAGGCACCGGTTTCTCGTCGACGTGTGGGTGGAGCCGCGCGAGGTGGACACGCTGCCCGCAGTGATCCGCGCGAGGGTGCGCGACCTGGCCACCGGCGAGGAGCACTACGTGGGCTCGTTCGCCGAGCTGGAGCGGATCGTCGATGCGCGCCTCGACGCCGACGGTCCCGCTCACCGGCGTTGGGAGCGCCCATGATCCGCGAGGTGGACGGGGCGTAGGAACAGCGGAGTCGACGGGGGTTGAGGAGGACGCCTGTGCCAAGTGCGCTCGTGCATGCCTTCGAACAGGCATGGCTGTCCTCGAACCCGGGCCTGCTCCAGGGCTCCGTCACCGACTTCAGGAAGCGGGGCACGGGAAGCCTGCTGCTCGTGGCCCGCCCCGGAGCCGGCGGAGCGTCCGTGGGCTACACACCGAGCACCCCGCTCGACCTGAGCGCGTTCGGCGAGCTGCGGCTGTGGACGTACGCGTCCCGCACCGCCGACGGAACTCCGCGCGCGCCGTTCCTGCTGGAACTGTCCTGGCGTGACGCCGCCGACGCCCCCGGCGACGAGCACCGGTGGCTGGTTCCGATGAACCGCACGGCTGCGTGGGAGCAGCATCGCTTCGGCATCGCGGGCGACCGGCGCGCCCGGGTCACCGACTTCTCGCTGCGGTGTCTCACGAACGAGCCGTTCCGGATCCAGCTCGACGAACTCCTGGCCGTCGACGACGTGCCCCTGTCCGATGTGGAGTCGGCGCTGACCGGCCTGATCGAGGGGCTGCCGCTGCCGGGCGTGGCCGCGCTGCCGGTACCGCCGACCGCGGCCGGCGCCGACACGCTCGTCGTCGGCCTCAACCACAGGCTGTACACCGGAAACCGGATCACCGTCGACGGCACGAGCACCCACTACTCGGTGACCAGGGCGGTGCACGACGATGCCGCCGGCACGACCACCCTCACCATCCGGCCGCCCCTGGTGGCGGCCATCGGCCCGGGGACGAGCCTCAGCGTCACCGCCCCCGTCCTCGTGGACGAGCCCGCGTTCGGCACGGCTCCGACTCCCGGCGATCTCCCCGACCCGGTGCTCCTGATCTCGCTGACGGACCAGCGCGAGGAGCCGGAGCGGGCGTGGCACGTCCCGCAGCGCGACTCCTTCCGGGTACGCGGCGGACTGACCGTGTGCAGCCTGCGCCCGGCGCCGCGCCCGGTCCTCCTGGAGTACGAGGTCCGGCCCGTGGCGAGCGATCGCGCCCATGCGTCGACGCTGCGTACGGAGATCATCCGGCGCATCGGGATCGGCACCGGCCTCCGTGTCAACGGCACCGTCCTGCCGGTGCGGACACTGCCGCCACCGCCGCTGCTCTTCAGGTCCCGCCCCGTCCCCGCCCCCGTCTGCCTGTGCATCGGCGCACGCATCGAGCAGGGCCGGCGCACCGAAGTGCCGTGGGTGCACCAGGGAACGGTGCTCTCCGGCCCGCTCGCCCACCCCTGGGATCCACGCGGACCCGAGCCGCCGCCGGTGCCGGGACCCGACGACCAGGAAGGGATCGTGCTGCGGACATGAACGGCTCAGACATGACCGGCCCAGACATGAAGGGGCCGCAGCCCAACCGGCTGTCGCCAGAAGGGAACGCGTAGCGATGCCGCTCCAGGTAGGGGTCAACGTCACCGAGGTCGACGGTCGGGCCGGCCCCGTCCTCCAGGCCGCGCCGACATCGGTGGCGGCATTCGTCGGACGCACCAAGAGGGGTGTGCCGAACCAGGCCGTACGCGTGACGAACCTCGACCAGTTCGCCGCCAGGTTCGGCGGCCACCATCCCGACGGCCATCTCCCGCACGCGGTCACGGGGTTCTTCCTGAACGGCGGCCGCGAAGCGCACGTCGTCCGCGTCACCGGCGCCGGCAGCGTCGCCGCCGGTGTGGTCCTCAAGGACCGCGCGGGCACCCCCGCCGCCACCCTTCGCGTCACCGCCGGATACCGCGGCGCCGCCGACCCCGGAGTATGGGCACACGCGCTGCGCCTCGACGTACGCGACGACCCCAGGGCGAGTACGACCGTGAGCGCGGCGGCCACCGCCACGGCGACGACGCTCCAGCTCGGCTCCACCTCCGGCATCGGCGTCGGCAGCGTCCTGCGCATCGCCTCCACGACCACACTCTTCCGCCTCGTCACCGCCGTCGACCGGGCGAGCCGCACGGTCACCACCAGTACGGCCACCGGTGAGGCCGTCGCCGCGGGCGTGGCCGTCACCAGCGCCGAGTTCCGCCTGATCGTGCGTCAGCAGGACGCCACTACCGGAGCGTTCAACGTCGTCGAGACCTGGCAGAACCTGTCGATGCAGACCGGCACCTCCGACTACGCCGTCGACCGCCTCAACCACCCGGTCACCGGCTCCAGTTGGGTCATGGCCACCGACCTGTCGACCGCCGCGCCCGGCGTGGACGTCCCCGGCGTCGTCAGCGGCGTCGCGCTCGGCGGCGGCAGCGAGACCGCGGCCGCGGCGGGCGACCTCGTCGGCGACACCGCGGCCCGCACCGGCCTGCACGCGCTGGACACCGAGGCCGTGCAACTCCTGTCCGTGCCCGACGCGCACCTGCTCGCCCCGGCAGGACGGGCCCTGGTGACCAGAGGAGCGCTCGACTACGCCGCCGCCCGCGGCGACTGCATGTACGTCGGCTCGGCGCCCGACCGCGGCGCGCCCGCGAACGTCGTCCCCAAGACACCCTCGGACTACAACGAGACCGTCGCCCACTACACCGAGACCATCAAGACGTACGCGGCCCAGTTCCAGGCCGCGAAGGTCTACGGCGCCCTGTACGCACCGTGGATCCTGGTCGCCGACCCGGCGGGCGTGGGCCCGGCGCCGGTGCGGTTCGTACCGCCCGACGGGCACGTCATGGGTGTGTACGCGCGCACCGAGCAGGAACGCGGCATCCACAAGGCACCCGCGGGCGACGCCGCGACGGTCCGCGGGGCGCTGTCGCTCGCCGCCGGGTTCAGCGGCGGCGAGCACGACGACCTCGTCCGCAACGGCCGCACCAACGGCATCCTGTCGCCCGGTGGACGGGCCCCCGCGGTCGCCGCGAGCCGGACCCTGTCGACCGACACACGCTGGCAGTTCGTGAACGTCCGCCTGCTGTTCAACTTCGTCAAGTCGACGCTGCGGGACGGCCTGCGCTTCGTACGGCAGGAGCCGCACACCGACGCGCTGCGCAAGATGGTGCGCTTCAACGTGATCACGCCGTTCCTGCTGGGCCTTTGGCGGCAGGGCGCGTTCGGCTCGGACCCGGCCGAGCAGGTCTTCACCGTCAAGTGCGACGCGGAGAACAACCCGCCCGCCGATGTGGACCTGGGCCTGTTCAAGGTGGAGGTCTACTTCTTCCCGGTCAGGCCGGCCGAGACCGTCCACATCATCGTCGGCCAGCAGCCCGGCGGCGGCTCCGCCGCGGAAGGCTAGGAGCACGCAGATGACCATCAACCTCGGTGTCACCGTCGTGGAGGTGGACGGCAGGTCCGCGCCGACGATCACGCCCGTACCCACCTCCGTCGCGGGGCTGCTCGTCCGCAGTCGGCGCGGCGCTCCGGACCGGGCCGTCCACGTCCGGGGCTTCGCCGACTTCGTCTCCGTCTTCGGCGGCTACCTGCCGGGCGCCTACGGGGCGCACGCAGTGCGCGGCTTCTTCGACAACGGCGGCTCGGACGCGTTCGTCGTGCGCGTCGTCGGCGCCGGGGCGACGGCCGCCGGCATCACCGTCAACGACCAGGCGGCGACGCCCGTGGCCACCCTGCGCCTGTCGGCCGGAGCCAGGGGAACGCCCGACCCCGGCGCGTGGGGCAACGACCTCGCCGTCACCGTCGAACCGCATCCGCTGGGGCGGGCCACCGTCCCCGCGCAGGCCGTCGGCGCCGCCGCCGAGCCGTTCGCGCTCACCGACGGCGCCACCGCGACGTTCACCGTCACCACGCGCGGCGTCGACCAGGCCGCGACGGTGACGTTCCGCACCGCCGACTTCGCCACCATCGGCGCGGCCTCGGCGCAGGAAGTGGCCGCGGCCGTCAACCGGCAGACCACCGCCGTACGTGCCGCGGTCACCCCGGCGGGGAACCTGGCCGTCGCCGCGGTCACCACCGACGCGCGGGCCTGGTCGCGGCTCGCCGTCGCCGCCCCGGCGAGCCTCGGCTTCACCGGCGCGAACGCCAACAGCGACGCGGCGCTTCCGGCCGGCGGCACCGTCGCGGCGCTCTCCTCGGCGAGCGGCTTCCGGATCGGCTCGGCCGCCCGCTTCGCGGTACGCGGCCATGTCATCGGCACCGCCGCGGTCGCCGCCACCGTCGCCGACGGCTCCGGGATCCTGGTGACACCGGGCGGCGCGAGCGGCGAGACGATCGTCTTCCACGACACGGACTTCGCCAACCCCGCGGCCGTCACCGTCGCCGAGGTCGCCGCCGCCGTGAACCGGCAGTCGGTCAACTTCAGCGCCGAGATCACGCACAACAACCGGCTCGCGCTGCTGTCCGACACCGACGGGGCGGGCTCCTCCATCGCCGTCGCCGCACCGGCCGTCGGCGGCGACGCCCGCGCCGCCCTGGGCCTGACCGGTGCCACGCCGGTCGTCGGTTCCCAGGCCTTCCGGGCCCTGACCGCGGCTTCGGAGACCTTCCGCCTCATCTCCTGGGGACCGGCCCCCGCGTTCCCGGCGATGCCCGCGGCCGCTACCCGGATCTCCACCGTCGAGTTCGACCTGATCGTCCGCAGCGGCGGCGCGGAGGTCGAACGCTTCGGCCCGGTCAGCATGGTCGACAGCCACGACTCGTACGTCGAGGCGGTCGTCAACGACCCACAGCGCGGCTCGGCGTTCCTGGTCGCCACCGACCTCGACAGCACCTCGGGCGTCGGCGTCGACGCACCCACGCCCGGGACCTACACCCTGGTCGGAGGCGCCGACGGCGCCGACCCGGCCGACACCGCGTACCTCGGCGACCCCGCCCTGCGCACCGGTCTCGAAGCGCTCAACGACGCCCCGATCAGCCTCCTTTCCATCCCCGAGTCCACCTCGGTGGGCGTGGCCGCGGGCGCCCTCGCGTACTGCGAACGCCGTGGCGACGCGATGTTCGTCGGCACCGTCCCGTACGGCTTCGGCCGTGAGGGGGCGAAGACCTACGCGGCGGGCCTGCGCGGGCGGAAGGTGTTCGGCGCGCTGTACGCGCCGTGGATCCAGGTCGTCAACCCGGACCCGGTCGCCGCCGCCGTCCAGCCCCTGGTGTGGATTCCGCCGGTCGGCCAAGTCCTCGGTGTGTACGCGCGGATCGCCGACGCACGTGGTGTGTGGAAGGCGCCGGCGGGCGACGAGGCGCGGATCAACGACGCGCTCGGCGTCGAGTACGACATGACCGACGCCGACCACACCGATCTGGTGCGGGCCGGTGGCGTCAACGGCATCCGCGCCCTGCCGGGCGCCGGGATCGTCGTCGACGCGTCCAGGACCCTGTCGACCGACACCCGCTGGCTCTTCGTCAATGTGCGCAGGCTCTTCGACTTCGTCAAGGCGAGCCTGCGCGACGGGCTGCGGTTCGTGGTCCAGGAACCCCATGACGACAAGCTGCGCAAGATGGTGCGCTTCAACGTCGTCACACCGTTCCTGCTGGGCCTTTGGCGCCAGGGCGCGTTCGGCTCGGACCCGGCCGAGCAGGTGTTCACCGTCAAGTGCGACGCCGAGAACAACCCACCGCAGGACGTCGCGAACGGCCTGTTCACGCTCGAGGTGTTCTTCTTCCCGACCAAACCGGCGGAGGCGATCCTCGTCGTCGTCGGCCAGCAGGACAGCGGTGCGTCTGCCGCCGAGGCATAGGCAGGAAAGGCAGGAGCGAGATGGCAGAGCTGACCTTCCAGGAGTCGTACCGCACACACGGCTTTCTCGTGGAGATCGAAGGAACGCAGTGCCCGGTCACCAAGGTGACCGGCCTCAACGAAGGCATGACCGACGTGATCGAGCAGCCCGACGGCGGCTCACCGACGGTGCACAAGATCTCCAGCGGGATCATCAAGTTCGACACGCTGGTCATCGAGCGCAACATGGACGGCAGCCGCTTCGACGGCTTCTTCAAGGACTGGTTCGCCGAGATGTTCCAGCTCAACGGGGCGACCGGGAATTCGTCGGTGCGCCGCAACGGCGCCGTCCTCAAGCTGGAGAACGACGAGGAGGTGCTGCGCTTCGCCTTCTACGGAGCGTGGATCAAGTCGTCGAAGTTCGCCGACCTCGAAGCCGCATCGACGAACCTGTTCAAGCAGACCATCGAGCTGGAGCACGAGGGCCTGGAGCGGGTGGCGTGATGACCGAGCCACGCCGCCGCGAGTTCGAGTTCGAGCTGCCGATGGGGTACGAGGACCAGGACGGCCGCGTGCACAGGACCGCCGTCCTGCGCAAGATGACGGGACGCGACGAGGCCGTCATGGCGGACAAGCGCTACCGCACCAACGGCGCCAAGATGATCACCGAGCTGATTGGCAACTGCCTCGTCCGGCTGGGCGAGTTGGATGCCCCGGGACCGCAGGTCGTCCAACGTCTCTTCTCCGCCGACCGGCACTTCCTCCTCGTACGGCTTCGGGAGATCACGTTCGGATCGCGGATGCGGGCGACGTACTCGTGCGCCGCGTGCCACGAGGCGACCGAACGCACCGAGGATCTCGCCGAGTTGGAGGTGGTCCGCCTGGAGGACGGCGAACCGCCGCAGGACATGGTCGTACGGCTGGAGGACGGGTACGTCGACCGGGCCGGGAACGTCTACGACAGCATGGTGTTCCGCTACCCGGTCGGGACGGACGAGGAGCGGATCGCCTCCCAGGCGCGGGAGAACGTGTCACGCGGGAAGAACGCGCTGCTCGCCCGCTGCCTGCGGGAGATGGGCGACATGCCCAAAGCGAAGGTGGAGGCGCTCGGTTCGTCGGTGTTCGTCGACCTCACCCTCGCCGACCGGGCCCTCATCGACCACGCCATGAACAACGGCGGGCCGGGCATCAAGCTGCGCCGCACGATCACCTGCGAGGGCTGCGGCCGGGACTACGAGGCCTCCTTGGACATGTCGAATTTCTTGGCGGCTTCGTAGGAGAGGAGGAGCGCCTGCGCGGCGAGGTCTTCTTCCTCGCCTACCACCTGCACTGGTCCCACGACGACATCCTCGCCCTGCCGACCGAGGACCGCTGGTACTACGCACGGCGGCTGTCCGAGCAGTTGCAGGAGGAACGCGCGGCGGTCGAGAAGGCCGCCAAATGAGCCACGCGGCCCGACCTTTGACCGCACCCGATGACCGCACCCGATGACCGCGTCCGAACCATGGGAGCTCGACCGTATGGAACTTGAGGGCCTGTTGGCCGCGATCGGCCAACTGCAGGAGCTGGTGCGCCAACAGGGCGTCGCCTCCGGCGAGATCCCTCATGTCCTCACGCAGCTCCAGCAGTTCGTCCAGGCCAAGCTCGACGGCCAGGAGGCGCAGCTGGAGCAGAAGCTCCGGATCACGATCACCGAGAACCAGGGCCTGATCATCGGACACATCACCGAGACGACCCGAGAGATGCAACGCGTCATCGACGTGGCGAACCACTCGCTCGCCGAGAACGTGGAGACCAAGACCACCACGGCCGCGAACCGCCTGTTCGACCAGCAGCAGGTCATGCGCGACGTGATCGTGAACGCGGTCGGCGGCCGCACCAGCACCGTGCAGGCCGAGTCCGTGCAGCTCACCCCCGACGTCGTGGCCCGCCTCGAAGGCCAGCTGAGCGGCCTGTTCCGGCGCATGATCGACGAGCGGTTCTCGCCGATGCTGCTGGTGGAGGGGTTCGAACGGCTGCGGTTCCAGGACACCGTGGGCCGGGTCTTCGAGCCGGCGATCCGGTGGCTGTTCGGCCCCGACGGACCGATCGCGGTGGTCGCGCTCGAAGCGGCCTCGCACAGCCCGAACTTCCACCCTGCGATGGAAGTGCTCTTCGGGCCGAGCGGAAAGATGGCCGACGCCGCCACGGAAGCGGCGGGAGGCGTGAACCTCACGCCTGCCGTGGCAAACCTCGAAGCGAAGGTCGAGCAGGGTGTCACCGGGGCGCTCGACAAGGCCGGGACCGCGGCCGCGGAGCACGGGGCGAAGGTGCTCGGCGAGAAGGTCTCGGCCGGCGCCACCGCACTCGGCACCGCCATGACGGCGATCCCGCAGCTCTACAGCTCGGTCACCGCGCTCGGCGAGGCCTGGAACAAGCCGCTCACATCCACCAAGGACTACATGGACCTGCTCGCCGCGGCCGGCGGCGTGGTCAGCCAGGCCGGGCAGGTGCTCCAGGCGTTCGCCGGAATCACCCAGATCGCGGCCGCCGCGCAGGCGGTGTTCAACGCGGTGATGGCGCTGAACCCGGTGGTCCTCGTCGTGATCGCGGTCATCGCCCTGATCGCGGCGATCACCCTCCTCATCGTCTACTGGGACCAGGTCAAGGCGGCGCTGCGGGACAACCCGTGGCTGGCCGTCGCCGCGTCCCTGCTGGGGATCATCGGCATCATCGTCGTGATCATCGCCTACTGGGACGAGATCAAGCTCGCCGTGCTGCGGGCCGCGAACTTCATCAGCGTCCAGGCCCAGCGGATCGGCCTGTTCTTCGTCGGCGTCGGCACGGTCGTCGGCCAGGTGTGGGACGTCGTCACGGCGTCGGTCGCCAACGTCGGCATCTCCATCCTGAACGCGTTCATCACGGCGGGCGTGGCCGTCCAGAACTTCTTCATCGGGGTCATCAACTGGGTCCTGGAGCAGTACAACAAGCTGGCGGACAGCGTGGTCGGCGATCTGGTCGGCCTCGAACACGCCGACCTCGTCCCGGAGGTCGCCGTCGAGACGAAACTGATCCCGCCGCGCGAGGTGCCCACCATCGACGTCAACGCCGCCTTCGCGACCGGCCAGGTCACCGGCGGCCTGGAGACACAGATCGCCGCGCAGGAAAAGGTCGTGGCGCAGGCCCAGCAGGAGGACCAGCGGCGCAGGGCAGGGGCCGCCGCCCCGCCACCCGCCACGGCGCCGACCGCACTCGCCGCGCCCGCCGGACTCCCGGCCCTGCCAGCCGCCGGTGTCCGCCCCGAACTGCCGACCGGGGCCGCGGCGGCCGCCCCGGCAGGCTCCGTCGACCAGTCCGTCCACGTGGAGGGCGGCATCACGGTCAACGTCAACGCGGAGCGCCTGGAGGCGGATTCGGCGGCGCTGCTCAGCGACGACATCATCGCCCAGCTCCAGCAACGACTCGGCGCCCTGCGGTCCGAACAGGACTTCCGCACCGGCGCCCGGCCAACGGTGTAGGGGGATCGACATGGGGGAGGTGAGGGCATCGTGCTGCTGCGCAACCCGGTCCGCGGATTCCTGGTGAGCGTGGGGCTCGTCCCGGAGATCCTGGTCAAGTTCCAGTACAACCCGACGCAGGTGACGGACAAGCGGTCGGTGAGCTACGCGACGCTCGGCGCGCCCGGCATGCTGATGCCCGTCAAGCAGTACAGCGCGGGCGGAGAGCGCACGCTGTCGTTCACCGTCATGATCGACGGCCTGTTCAAGGGGCCGGCCGACGACGACATCGACATCGCCCGCGACGAACGCGGTGGCATCGCGCCCGAACTCAACAAGTACCGCGCCTTCACGTACCCGCGGACCGACCGCTGGCAGGACGCGAACGGCATGCCGGACGGCTTCACCGGCCTGTTCGCCGGTGCCGAGCCGGTGTTCACCGCGCCGCCCGCCTGCCGCTTCGCCTTCGGGGAGCGCGTCGTCGACTGCGTGGTCACCGACCTTCAGATCACCGAGAAGCTCTACGGCCCCGAACTCGACCCGGTGCGCGCCGAGGTCCAGGTCACCTGCGTGGAGCTCACCCCGTACAACCCCGACGCCGCGGCCGGAGGTCTCATCTGATGCCAGTGCCACGAGGGTCCCGGTTCACCGGCCTTCCCGTCTTCGAGGTCACCGCCCCCGACGGCACCCGCCGCCACGTCGTGGGCCTGCGCCTGACCGGCACGGACCCCGCCGGCGAGCGGACACACCAGGTGCGCCAGGGCGAGGCGGTGGACCTCATCGCCCGCCGCACCCTCGGCGACGAGCAGCTGTGGTGGCGGCTCCTCGACGTCAACCCGCTGCGGTATCCGCTCGACCTGACACCCGGCGAGCAGTTGCGGCTGCCCGAACCCGGCCAGGTGACCCGCGCCAACCGGGCGAGGAGCTTCTAGATGGCCACGCCGGGACTGCCACCCAGGGTGCCGTACTTCCACGTCGTCATCGGGGACCAGGACATCACACCGTGGGTGTCCTCGGTGCAGGTCGTCGAGGACGACCGGATGGCCGACAGCATGACACTGACGGTCGACGACCCCCGGATGATCTACGCGGACGCGCTCATGGAGGGCAGCGTCGCCGAGATCGACCTCGGCTACGCGGAGCCGGACCAACACGCCCTCGTACTCAAGGCGTTGATAACCAAGGTCGAGCTGTCCTACCCCGAGAACGGCGTCCCGCAGCTCAAGATCAAGGGCGAGGACAAGTCCATCGAGATGGGCCTCGTCGAGCAGAAGAAGAACTGGACGAGGACGACCGTCAACGCGCTCGTCAAGAAGATAGGGCAGCCGTACCGCTTCGCCGACATCGTCGCCAACCTCAGCCCGGACCCCAAGGTGACACGGGAGAACCAGGACGCGAGGACGGACCTTGCCTTTCTCCAGGACCTCGCGAAGAAGTACCAGGCCAAGTGCTTCGTCGAACTCGACGAGAAGGGCCGGGAGGTCCTGTACTTCATCCCCGACCGGCGCATCCTGCACCTCAACCGCGCCGACAAGCTCGTCCTGCGCTACCGGCAGGGCGTCGGCAGCAACCTGCTGTCCTTCACCCCGAGTTTCGACGCGAGCTACATCGACCGGGTCAAGGAGGTCCACGACATCGACGAGGGCGGGCAACAGGTGAACACCCCGCAGCCACCGCCGGTGGACGTCTTCATCTGGGAGCTCGCCCGTGATGTGTCGAGTCGAGCCAACCGCGCCGACCTGGCCCGTATCGAGGCGCTGTACCAAGTGAGCAAACGGGCCAGGGAGAAGCTGCAACGGGAACTGGCCAAGCCCAAACCGAAGACGGGCGCGGTCGCGGGCACCCAGCAGCAACTCGACGACAAGGCAGGCGCGTTGGAGTCCCGGCGCCTCGGCATGTCGGCGAGCGGCACGACCGTCGGCTCGATCTGGATGCGGGCCAAGTGCAACGTCACCATCGCCGGGGTGCACGAGCGTTTCGCGGGCGACTGGTACCTCACCAGCGTCACGCACACGCTCGACACCTCCGGCTACAAGACCGACTTCAAGGCCGTGCGGTGAGAGAGCCGTGCGCTGAGGGGGAGTTGTGGCAGATCAGTACTTCGGCAAGTACAGCGCCACCGTCGAGGACAACCGCGACGCGGACAAGCTGGGAATCCTCCAGGTGTCCGTGCCGACGATCTTCCCGCCCGACGAACTGGTGCCCGCCCGCGCCGCGTTGCCGTACGGAATGTTCTTCGTCCCGGAGAACGGCACCCACATCTGGGTGGAGTTCGAGGGCGGCGACACCGCGTTCCCGCTGTGGACCGGGGTGCAGCACATCGCGGGCACCTTCGCGCCCGAGGCGGCCAAGAACCCGCCGACCGTCCGCGCGTTCAGGACGCCGACCGGACATCTGCTCGTCTTCGACGACACCTCCGGCAGCGAGTCCGTCGTCCTCACCGACGGCGCTCACACGCACACGCTGACCTTCGACAAGAACGGCGTCACCCTCACCGACGGCACCAACAAGCACGTCATCGAGCTGACCTCCAGTGCCGTGAACATCAAGCACGGCAAGGGAGTCGCCAAGGTGACGCTGGAAGCGGCGGCGGTCAAGGCCGAGGCCGGTGCGTCCACGCTCGAGCTCAGTGCCTCGATGGCGAAGGTCGACGGCCCGACAGTGGTGCTGGGCGCGGGCACACAGCCGGTGCTGCACGCCACCGACCAGGGCCTCGGCAACCTCGGCGCGCCCGTGCCGATCCCTGTCAGCACACAGTTCAAGGTCAGGGCGTGAGAGGGCGGTCATGGGCCTGGGACCGGACGGGACGACCTGCGCCACCGAACTGCGCGAGGCGATGCGCGCACGCCTCGACGCGCTCACCCCGCCCGCGGGGAAGAACGTCGACAGCGACGAGGTACGGCCCAACTTCGACGCGCTCGGCCGGGCCGTCCACCGCATCCTCACCGTCGACGCCGAGACGATCAGCACCGCGGGCCAGGATGCGACGTTCTGGAGGCTCCTGACCGACCTCCGCGACGAGGTCGAGCAACTGCGCGCGTTCGACGCCGGCGTGAAGGCCGCCTTCGCCGTCTGGGATCCGGCCCTCCCCTCAAGCGGCGCCACCCTGAAGTCCACGATCGCGGGGCTCACCGTCCCCTCCGCCACTCCGGCCGCCCCGGACAGCCTGAAAGGCGAGCTGCGATGACCACGCTCCGGGGAATGTCCATGCCGTTCCGGATCGAGGGCGGCCACGTACGGCAGAGCACAGGAGCCGACAAGGTCGCCGACGACCTGCGCCACCTGCTCTCCACCCGGCTCGGCGAACGGCTGCTGCGCCGCACGTACGGCGGCGGCGTCCAGCACCGGCTCCAGCAGCCGAACGACCACACCCTGCGCACCCTGATCCGGCACGAGATCGAGCAGGCACTGCGCGCCCACCTGCCGCTGGCCCGGCTCACCAGCCCGGTCCGCCTGACCCACGACGAGTCCGAACTCACCGTCGCCTTCGACTACGTCATCGACTCCCACGCGGTGGCGCAGCACGTGGCCCTCACCCTTCCGAGGCCGACATGAGCGAGGTGCGCGGGCTCCCCATCGACTACACCAACCTCGGCTACGACGCGCTGCGCGAGTCGATGCTCGCCATCGCCCGCCAGACCCTGCCCGAGTGGACCGACCAGACCGAGAACGACCTCGGCGTGCTGCTGATCGAACTGTTCGCGTACGCCAGCGACATCACGCTCTACTACCAGTCCCGGATCGCCTCCCAGCTGTTCCCGGCGACCAGCGACGAACCCGAGTCCCTCGTTCAACTGCTGCGCCTGCTCGGCTACGAGCTGCGTCCCGCGCCGCCCGCGACGGCCGAGTTCGCCGTCGCCGTGGACGCCGCGCAGGCGCTGCCGCTGACCGTCCCCGCCGGCACCGTGTTCCTGGCCCAGACCGGCACCGACGACCGTGTGCAGTTCGAGTCCGTCCGCGACACCACCCTCACCAGCGACGTCCTCGGGCCCACGATCGAGGAGAACCTGCGCTGGTTCCTGCCGGTCAGCGCCGTCGAGGGCAGCACCGTGAGCAACGAGCTGATCGGCACCTCCGACGGCAGCCCCAACCAGCTGCACGCCCTCGGCCGGCACCCCGTCATCGCCGGCTCGATCACCGCCACCGTCACCGGGCCCGGCGGCACCACGCTCTGGCACGAGATACGGACGCTCGCCCTCGCCGGGCCCGTACAGCGGTCCTTCATGGTCCAGCGCGGCGCCGACGGCACCGTGACGCTGCTGTTCGGCGACGGCGTCAACGGCGCGATCCCGCCCAAGGGCAGCGGCCTCGACCAGGTCGAGGTGCACGCCACCTACCGCGTCGGCGGCGGCCCGCAGGGCAACGTCCCGCCGGGGACCGCGTTCACCTCCTCGATCAGCGCCCTGCGCAAGATCGTCGCGCCGGCCGGCGGCAGCGGAGGCGCGGCCGGCGAGACCGTCGTGGGCGCACGCGATCTCGCGCCGCGCCTCTACCGCGCCCAGAACCGCGCCGTCACCACCGACGACTACGTCGAACTCGCGCTGCGCACACCGGGTGTCGGCAAGGCCCGCGCGGTCGCCCTCAACTGGAACGACGTCGTGCTGTACGTGGCACCCAGCGGGAGGGTCGAACAGCCCTCGGAACTGCTGCGCCGCGACCTGCTCGCCGCGTTCGAGTCCTCGCGGATGGCCACCAGTGTGCTGCGCGTGCTCGGACCCGAACCGGCGGACATCTTCCTCCAAGCCGTCATCCGCGCCGAGCCGTTCTTCCTCCAGGAGGACGTGCGGGCCGCCGTCACGGCGGCCGCCGCCGGGCTCATCGCGTTCGACGCCATCGACTTCGGCCAGTCCCTCTTCCTCAGCCGCGTCTACGACGTCCTGCAAAGCCTGCCGCAGGTCGCGTCGCTGACCGTCACACAGTTCAGCCGCACCGCCGACGGCGGCGTCGACGCCGACGGTGTCATCGAACTCGAACCGTTCGAACTGGCCAGGCCCGGCTACGCCGAGACGATCCGGCTGGTGATCGAGGGGGGTGTCGCCCGATGACCGCGGCCGCCGTCGAGCCGCGCGCGCCCACCGGCGCGCGGGCCGTGCCGAGCCTGCTCGGCCGGGGCGTGGAGCTCCGCTGGACCAATCCACCGGTCTCCGCCTTCGACGGCGGCTTCCTGGTCGGCGTCCGCGTGGTCCGGCGCGAGCGCATGTTCCCGCTCGACCCGGAGGACGGCGACCTCGTCCACGACGAGTCCGCCCCCATCGTCCAGGACCTCGTCGACACCGGCCTCAGGCCGCTCACCCGCTTCTACTACACGGTGTTCACCTTCGACGGCACGGCGTTCCACACCGGCGCGGGCGCCCGCGCCAGCGCGCTCGCCACCGACGACCACGGGCTCGTCGAACGCCTCTACCGCATGCTCCCCGCCGTCCACCAGCGCGACGACCTCCCGCTGCGCCCCGACGAGGCGCACGCACTCGACCCGGCCGTCCAGGACCGGCTGCGCGCGCTGCCCCCGGAACTGCGCGACGCCGGGCAACTGCGCCGCTACCTGGCCGCCGCGGCCGCACCGCTCGCGCTCATGCGCAGCACCGCCGAGGGCCTGCGCCAACTGCGCGACATCGACCGGACACCGCCCGAGTACCTGCCGCCGATGGCCGAGTTCCTCGACTGGCGCACCGACCACACCCTCCCCGTCTACCTCCAGCGCAACGAGATCCGGGCCGCGCCCACGCTCTACCGCGGCGTCGGCACCGTCCCCAACCTGCGGTCCCTCGTCACCCGTTACACCGGCTGGCAGGTGCGGGTCGTCGAGTACGCGCAGCACATCGCGCGGTCCCACCACGCACCCCAGCAGAACGTGTTCGCGCTGCGGGAGACGGGGGCCGGATGGATGGCCGCGCAGGACGCCGCCGACCTCCTGGGCCTCACCCCGCCGACCGCCGGGACCAGCGTGACCGGCACCGTCCCCGGCCCCTTCGCCCTCGCCCCCGGCATGGAACTCACCGTCAGCACCGACGCGGCGGGACCCGTCACCGCCCGGTTCGCCGCCACCGACGCGGTCGACCTCACCACGGCGACCACGGCCGAGGTCGCCGCCGCCCTCGACCGGCAGTTCCAGGACCTCACCGTGACCGCGTCCGCGAACGGACGGCTCAGGCTCGACGCCCATGCCGGAACGCTCCGCGTGGAACCCGCCGCGACCAGTCTCGTCACGCTCGACAGCGCACCACGCGGCCGCCTCGCCGTCACCCCGACCGGACCCGCCGCCTTCCACGTCTTCCACGCCGTGTCCGACCCCCTCGCCCCCGCCGACGGCCGCGCCGCCCGCCGCGCCGTGTCCGGCCGGCCGTTCCCCCGCCCTCCGGTACCGGGCGAAGTGGGCGCTCCCGCGGGCGGCTTGAGCGACGTGGGTGGCTCGCCGTTCCTGCCCGCCGCACCCGTGGACCGCGTGCACGTCAAGGCATACCGGGGCGGTCAGTGGGGTGACTCGGTGCCGCTGTTCGCCGGTGGGGAACCGGCCGCCGCAGCGTTGCCGCCGGCCGGGGCGGGGCAGCCCGGGCGGATCCTGCTGGCCTGGGTGGAGCAGCCCGGCACGCCCGACGGGCAGGCCCGGTTCGCCATCGGCGTCACCGGCCGGCCCGGCCCTGCCGTGCTCACCGGTGACCGGGGCACGCCGTTCGGCGTCACGCACGGCTCGTACCTGGTGGTGCGCGACGCCGAAGGGCGGCCCCACGGCGCCCAGTTCGCCCGGTCCGACTTCGCCGACCCGGACGCCCCGGGCATCAACGACGTCCTGGCCGTCGTCAACGCCCGGCTCTCCACCGTCGTCACCGCCTCGGCGGCCCCCGGCGGCGCGCTGCGCCTCAGCTCGCTCGGCAGCGGCGGCGACGCCCGGCTGACCGTGGACCTGCCCGCCTCCACGGCGGCGGCCGCCCTCGGCTTCGGCCCGGAGAACTCCGCGGCCACCGGTGACTGGGGCGATCGGATCGAGTGGGGGCCGGTGCGGACCCTGACCGCACTCGCCCCCGGCCGGGTCGCCGACCTCGCCGCCACCGCGGACGGCACCGGGGTCCAACTCGCGTACGCCCGCCACGACGGACAGGCCTGGCAGGTCCGCACCGTACGCTTCGACGGCAGCGCCTGGTCCGGCGACGAGGCGCTCACCGGCGGAGTGCTGTCCAGCCGGGAGCCGAGCCTCGGCCGGGACGCGGACGGCCGGCTCTGGGCGGTGTGGGCGAGGCAGGGCTCCGTCGGCGGCGCCGCCTGGTCACTGCGGCAACGCAGCAAGCCCCCCGGTGGCGCCTGGAGCGCCGAGACCGAGCTGACCCCCGTACCGGCCGACACCACCGGCGGAGACCGCGAACCCGCACTGACCGTCAGGACCGGCCTGGCCCCCCGCGTGTTCTTCCGCTCCGACCGCGGCGGCGGCCCCCACCTGTGGTCGGTCCCCATCGGCGGCACCGCCACAGAGGTCACCACCGGCGCACCCGCCGACACCTGGCCCGCACCCGTCACCGTCGACGGCGGACAGTGGCTCCTCTACCGCAGCGACCGTGGCGTCGATCACGCAGGCGTCGGCTCCGGACCCTTCCAGGGCGCCGGAACGCTCCACCGCCACGCCGGTTCCACGACCGTCGTCCTCTCCCACCTCGACCGGCTGCGGCGCCTCGGCGCCTTCGACGACCTCGTCGCGTACACACCGCACCGGCCGGCCGGCGAGACCGCGGCCGACCCACTGCGCGAGGACGAGGTGTACACCCGCGGAACCGTCGGCCTCCACCTCACCCAGGCGGTCTCCGGCCTCCTCGACGAGAGCATGGCCGACCGCCTCCGCGCGGTGCTGCGCCGCTTCGTCCCGCTCAACGTCCGCACCGTCGTCCGCCTCGCGCCCCGCGCCGAGGTCGAGTTCGTGTACCCCGCCGCGGCCGACCTCGTCGACACCTTCGCCGACAAGCACCCCGACATCGACCGCCTCGGCGTACCCGACGAGACCGCCGCCGTCACGCTGCCCGGCTGGGCCGTCATCGGCAGCGCCCCGCTGTCCACCCCGCCACCCGCCGACCCGAAGGCCACCGGCACCACCGCCGACCCCACCGACCTGACCACCCTGCGCCGGCGCACCCACCAACCACCCCTGACGTGACGCGAAGCGGAGCGAAGCCGATGAGGACGAATCCCGAAGCCCGCAGCGAGTACACCACTGGAGACGAAGGCCTCCACGGACGGTTCCGTGATGTGCTGTACGCCGCCGACAACAGCCTCGCGTGGGACCGCGGTTGGCTGCGCAACACGATCGTCACCGACTGCCGCCGGCTGCTGGCCGGATTCGTCCGCGGCACACCCACCACCTCCGAGGCCACCATCGGCCTCGCGGTCGGCGCGGGCCTCGCCGCCTGGGACGGAAGCGGCCCGCCGAACCCCTCACCGGCACAGACCGCGCTCGTCGACGCCCACCCGCACCTCGTGCCGCGCGCCCAGCTCCAGATGGACTTCATCAACCCGGCCAACGGCACGATCTCGGCGCAGCCGACCGGCACCCTCCAGCTCAAGGCCACCCTCGGCCCCGGCACACCTGCCTGGCCCGACGCGTTCCACGCCACCAGCACACTCCGCGAGTTCGGCCTGATGGCCCGGCTCAACGGCACCGACATCCTCATCAACTACCGCACCCACATCGCCATCGCCAAGGACCCCGCCAGCACCCTCGAACGCACCATCTGGCTGGTCTTCTGAAGGAGTCGACCCCATGGCCACCATCACGCCCAGCACCTTCGACCCGCTGCTCGCCCACGTCAACGTCCGGCTCCAGCAGGGTGTGCCCATCGTGGACGCGGACTGGAACCTGCTGGACGACATCCGCAAGTTCGAACTGCGCGCCTTCCTGAAGTGGTACGTCGGCGACGGTGTGCCGGACGGGAACGACGGCTATCGGATCACCGGCGGCCTGACCAACGGGAACGACTTCACCGTCCGCGCCGGAACGCAGGGCCCGGCGGGGACGCTCTCCAACCCCGAGACCGCGCTGCGGCAGGTCGGCCGCTTCCTCGTCGACGGCCTCGACGTCCTGCTCAAGGCGGACCTCGCCTTCACCGCACAACCGCTGCACCAGAGCCAGCCCGGCTCGGCGACCCTGGCCGCCAAGCTCGGCGTCCCGGTCGTCGCGCCGCTCACCACGCCCGGCCCCGACCAGCAGGTGCTCGTGGAACTCGACGTGTGGGAACGCCTGTTGACCCCCGACGAGGAACCGAAACTGGTGCACGCCGGTCTCGGTGTCGAGACCTGTGCGCGCACCCGCCGCGAGTGGGTCGTCCGCGCCTACCCGATGTCCCTGCCGGGCGCGCACCTGCCGGGACACTCGTACGCGACGTTGGCACTGATCAACCGCCCCGGCGGGCAGGCGGTCATCGCCGACGCCCAGATCGTCGACCGTCGCCAGCGCCGGCTCCTGCTGCCACCGGCGAGCCTGATCACGGACGTGCTCGGCGTCGACCCGTACGAGTACCGGGCCGGTGCGGGCCGACCGCCGATCAGCGTGCGCGACGCCGTGAACGCCCTGCTGGCCGGGCAGTTGCCCACCACGGCCGACCTGCCCGTCTCACCGGGCCCCGGCACGGACACCATCCGGCGCGCGTTCGTGCTCGACTCCCTCAACGGCCTCGCGGCGTTCTGGTTCTCGCCGCGGGTGGGCAGCGTCAACCAGATCTTCGGCACCCGGCTCGACCTGGCCGCGCCCGAGGCCGGATTCCAGTCCGCGGTGGCCGTCACCAGTGGCACCACGCATGTCGAACCCACGGTGGTGCCACTGCCGGGCGGCGAATTCGTGGTCGCCTACCAGAACGGTCTCCAACTGAACGCCACCACCGACGTCGTCTTCAAACGCGCCACCCTCGCAGGCCTGCCCGGCGCCCCGGAACAGACCCTGTCGGCGACCACGGGCACGGCCGACGAGATCCCGTTCGGCGTCCTGACCGGCGACATCGTCACGTTCTTCATCCGGCAGGCGGCCGGAAACGGCTGGTTCTTCCGCCGCTACCGGCACACTGACAGCACGTTCGTGGACGCCTCCCCGGTGGCGCTGCCGGCTCCGGCCGTGAGCGGAACGGGCGGTGGCCTGCATGCCGCGGCGGCCGGGGGAGTGGTGTGGTTCGCCTACGTCACCACCGCGGGCAACACCATGACGCTCGGCCGCCTCACCCCCACCGCCGCGGCGGGATCGGCCGTCGACCACATCATTGCGACCCCGCTGGCCGGTGCCGAGCCCTTCGTGGTCGGCGTCAGCGGCACCGAGGCGATGGTGTTCTACAAGGACACCCAGCTCAAGGTGGTGAGCGCCGCGGGCGGGACCTGGCAGACCGGCTCGATCGTCACCGTCCCGGGCAGCGACACCGACATCCAGCCCGCCGCGGCCCGGGACGCCAACGGGACCGTCTATCTGCTGGCGGCCCGGAACGTCGTCGGAGCCGGCAACGAGATCTTCCTGCGCCGACGCGATCCGGCCACCTCGGTCTGGGGCTCGGCCCAGCAGGTGATCTCCAACCCGGCGAACGACCAGAACCCGCACCCGGTGCTCGTACCGGGCCAGGGGATCTGGGTCCTGTGGCGAAGCGACCGGAGCGGCGACTTCGACCTCTTCGCCAAGCGCATCGTCACCGCCATCTAGGGGCCCCAGGCCCTGACCCGTACCGAACAGCACCCGCGAAGGAGCAGACCGTGCCCGTCATCTCACCGAACACCTCGGCAGCCCTCGCCTACACCATCCAGGGATCGAAGGCGTTCGTCGTCGACTCCCAACTCGACTTCAACAACGTCCCGCGCGCGTTCACGATCACCTACCCCGACCCCGCGCCGGCCGGACTCCTCCTCCAACTGGTCCGGGTCACCGCGCCCGGCGGGTCGGTGGACCTCGACGCCCTCGCGACCGCGGGGACCGTGGACAGCGCGAGCATCCCCGGCCGCGACGTCAGCGCCAGTCGCAGCACCAACAGCGGCGTCACGTCCCTCACCTGCAACATCCAGGACCCGTCCGAGGCGGGTGTGCTCGACGAGCAGTACCAGGTACGGGCCTCGGTCGCCGTGCCGATCACCTGGACCTACGGGGTCGACAACCAGTTCAACTCCAACGTGATCAGGGTCGTGTGCGACCCGGTCGCCGCCTACAACGGGCTTCCGACCACGCTCCTCGAGAAGCAGTTCCTGACGGTCACCGCGGAGGGCGCCGCGGGCCCCGCGGCGACGCCGACGGTCGTCCGCAACACGGATGTCGCGAACGGCCTCGTGCTCGCCGCGCCGGAGCCGACGTACCGGTTCGGCCACCTGGGCTCGGTCGCGATCCAGGGCCTGCCCTCGGCACCGCGGAACAGCCAGACGTATCAGCTGGTCGACGCGTTCGCGAACCCCGTGCCGCTGCCGGGCGTCTACGGAGACACACCGGTCACGTTCACCGTCGACGTCGTGTTCCCCAACATCGGAGGTGCGGCGTTCCTGACCAACCACGGCACCTTCGACACGTCGATCGACTCCCGGCCGCAGCGCGTGCAACTCATGCTCGACCGCTCCGGCAGCATGGGCGCCGAACACCGCTGGGACAACGCGAAGACGGCCGCCCGCGTCTTCATCAACTTCTTCGGGGAGTTCCGTGCGGGCGTCAACGCCCTCGACCGGATCGGGGTGACCGTCTTCGAGGACCCCAACTGCGCGTTCCGCAGCTCGAATCCGGCGGGCCCGCCGTTCATCACCGACGTCATCCCGCTCGACACCCCCGACAACGTGGCCAACGGAGATCTCGGGCCCGCGGTCTTCGGCGTGCCCGGCAGCTGCACCCCGATCGGCGACGGCCTCTTCTTCGGCCTGCGGAAGCTTCAGGAGCAGGGGTTCCCGCCGAACGTCCGCTTCACCGCAGGGCTCGCCACCGACGGCGACGAGAACGCCGGAATGATCAAGATCGGCCCCGGTGCGGCCCCCGGCAATCCCCTCACCTTCGAGCAGGCCAAGCTCGACCCGGCCATCAACCAGATCACCGGGCCGACGACCGACCTCAACCTGTTCACGATCGCACTGGGTTCGGCGCCGAACTTCACGGTCCTCAACAACCTGGTCGCGGCCGGGCACTTCGTGGCCGCCCTCAACGTCGGCAACCTGATCAACGCCTACGCGACGATGTTCGGCCTTTCGCAGGAGGCCAGCAAGTTGCTGACCCGGTTCACCCAGGCGGTCGGCGGCACGCCGCCGCCGTCCCCGACGGAGATCTTCTTCGACACCACCCAGGCCCAGCGCTTCGGCGTCGCGATCCTGAAGCTCCTCGACCCGCCGACGCCCGCCGATGCCATCGACCGGGTGGAGATCGCACGGTTCGACGGCACGAAGTTCCAAGTGGAATCCATCGTGCCCAAGGAGTTCGAGGGCCACTTCTACCTCGGAGTGCCGAACGCGAGCGCGTTCAACGGCGGCAGCGCGACCTGGCGGGTCCGGCGGTTCAGCGGCCCGACGGTTCGGCCGATCGCCCTGGAGGACGTCTTCGCCTTCGAGGACCTGCACATCAAGTCGACCCTGTCCCTCGACGAGAAGGACTACAGGACCGGCGACGAGATGCGCCTCGCCGTGGAGATCCGCCGCGACTTCGAGCCGGTGCGGGACGCCACCGTACGCGCCGTGCTCGACGCGCCGGCCGAGGGCGCCGGGTCGTTGATGGCGGCCCTCGACCCCGACGACATGCAGCGGCAGCAGCGCAGGAACCGCGACCGCAAGGACCGCCCGAGCGGCCGGGACGTACTGATCGACGCGGTCCTCGCCAAGTACGACTGGGACGGGCTGCCCCGCTGCAACCCCGACCCCGGCGGCCTGTTCGTCGACGGCACGGACCTGCTGCACGACGAGGACGGCGACGGCATCTACACCAACACCTTCGCCAAGGTGCACACCGAGGGCGTCTACAACTGGACGGTGTTCGTCAGCGGCACCGACCCCGACGGCAACCCGTTCAGCCATCGCCTCGACCAGTCCACCCTGGTGACCATCGGTGTCAGCCGCAGGGCCACCACGATCCGCAAGGAGACACTGAAGGACCAGCCGCCCTCCTTCACCGCCGTCAAGGTCACCATCACACCGCAGGACGACTTCAAGGGACTGCTCGGTCCCGGCTTCGACGACACCGTCATCTGGGCCGTCACCGACGACTGCGTGTTCGAACACGTCAAGAACCACGAGCCGCCCCCGGTCAACACCGACGGCACGTACACCCGCACCGTCGTCTTCCGCCGCGGCCGAAGGCCCCAACTGCGCGTCTCGGTCAACGGCGTCGTCCTCCCGAAGATCGACCTGGCCGGTCCGCCCCACACGAGTACGGACTTGGAGGGGGCGCACGCCTGACCGACCGGACTCGAACGGGCCCTCCGGGGACGGATCGTCTTCGGAGGGCCGGGCTCATCGTGTGCGTCAGACCTCGCAGAACCCGAGCCCCTTGAGCGCCTCGTTGATCTGCTTGCCCTGCGCCTCCGTGGTCGTTACGTCCTTGTACGTGAAGCGCTGAGAGGCCAGCCGATCCGGCCTCTTCACACCCTCGCCGAAGGCGCTGCACTGGTTGCGTGCGGCGTCGATCGCCTTGTCCTCGTACGTCACGACCGCCGGGTTGGCGGCCGCGAGCGCACGGAGCAGCGCGGCGCGCTTGGCACCGGTCGGCTCCGGCGGGATGACGAGAGGACTGCCCCCGGGCTTGGCCTGCTCCATTTCGGCGAAGCTCGGCTGCGGATCGAGTGGGCCGTGGGTGGTCGGCCCGGATCAGCGCATCGCGGACACCGGCTCCTCCGCCGCGGACGGCACCGTGCGGCCGGAGCGGCGGCGTTCCCGGGTCTCCAGGCGGCGTGCGGCGGCGGTGAGGGCGACGTTGACCAGCATGAAGACGAGGGAGGCGACCACGTAGGCCTGGAGCACCGAGGCGCTGAAGTACTGACCGACGATGGTGGCGCTGCGCAGCATCTCGATGTATCCGCCGAGCACGAACGCCAGGGCGGTGCCCTTGAGGAGGATCACCAGCTGGCTGACGAGGGCCGGGCTCATCGCCCGCAGCGCCTGGGGGAGGACGACGTACCAGGTGGTGCCGGCCCGGCTGAAGCCGAGGGCGAGGGCCGCCTCCGACTGGCCTCTCGGCAGCGCCCGGATGCCGGCCCGGACGATGTCCGCGATCGCCGCGCCGTTGAACAGGGTGAGGCCGACGACCAGGAACCAGAAGTCGGACAGGCGCAGGCCCCAGGACGGCAGGACGAGCGAGAGGAAGTACAGCAGCAGGAGCAGCGGGACGCTCCGGAAGAGTTCGACCGCCGTGCGGACCGGCCATCTCACGGCGCGGCGGCGTGCCAGCAGGCCCAGGCCCAGCACGATGCCCATCACCATCGACAGCAGCATGCCCGCGAGGGCCGCGCGCAGGTTGTTCAGCAGGCCCTCGCCGAGGAACAGCCACAGCCGATGGTCGGCGAAGGGCCGCCACGCCTGCGCGGAGAGCTCGCCCGCCGCCGCGCAGCGGTGCACGGCGTACGCGAGCAGCCCAGCGAGGGCGACACAACTCAGCGCTTCCAGCACGCGGTTGCGGGCCGTCGTGCGCGGGCCGGAGACATCGGCGAGGGGGCTCGCCGGGGTCGTCGTGCGCGGGCGACGGCTGCCGCTTCCGTGGGCCGCTGTCGCAGGCGCCTGGCGGCCGGGGCCGGGGAGCGCCTGCCGCTCCGATAGGTTGTCGGTGCTCATCGCTGGAACGCCACCCTCTTCTCCAGGTTGTCGACGCCCGCGCCCAGGGCCACACCCAGCAGGACGTAGGCGATGACGGCGCCGCCGAAGACGACGAACGTCTCGGCCTCCTCGACCGCCACCTTGTTGGTCATGAACGTGAATTCGGCGACGCCGATGACAGCGGCGACCGAGGTGTTCTTCATCATCGTGATCAGCACCGACCCCAGCGGCTGCACGACGGCGGAGAACGCCTGGGGGAGGACGACGAAGCGCAGCAGGCGCAAGGGGCCGAAGCCGAGCGCGCGGGCCGCCTCCACCTCGCCGCGGGGAATGGTGTTGATGCCCGCGCGCACGGTCTCGGCGACGAAGGCGGCGGTGTAGACGATCAACACGATGACCGCCGAGGTGAACAGGGGATAGCTGATGCCCAGCACCGGCAGCCCGAAGACGAAGAGCACCATCTGCATCGGCAGCGGCACGTTCCGGAACACCGTCGTGTAGGCGAGGGCCGCCGCGCGGGCGGGACGCAGGGCACTGAGCGCCAGCGCGGCAAGCACCGTTCCGACGGCGAGGGAGCCGAGCGCGGCGAGGACGATGAGCAGCAGGGTCATGCCGAACGCCTCGGCGAACTCGGGCGCGTGGTCTACGAGTACGGTCATCTGGGGCTCACAGGGTCGTTTCCGGCGGGGACGGTGAGACGTGGGTGACCTTGCCGACGGTGTCGCGGTAGGCCTGTCGCCAGCGGCCGTCCTCGGCGATCCGGTCGAGGAACGCGTCGAGGTGGCGGTGGAGCGCACGGTCGCCCTTGGGGAGGCCGACGGCGACCTCCTCCGGTTCCAGATGGCCGGGGACGACGGCGAGCCCGTCCGGGTTCTGCTGCTCCAGGCCGATCAGGATGGACTCGCTGGTGACCATGGCGTCCACGCGGCGGTCCTTGAGCGCCTGCGCGCAGTAGCTGTACGCGCTGAACTCCCGGAGTTCGGCGCGGGGCGCGAGGTGGGGGAGCACCTCGGCCGAGGTGGAGCCCTGTGCGACGCACACCGGACGGCCGTTGAGGTCCGCCGCCCCGCGGATGGACCGGTCGCCCTTGCGGGTCATGATGGAGATGCCCGTGTCGAAGTAGGGCCCGGCGAAGGCGACCTGCTTCTTGCGCTCGTCGTTCACCACATAGCTGGCGAGCACCAGGTCGACCTTGCCCTGCTGGAGGAAGGCCTCCCGGTTGGCGGTGACCGTCTCGACGTAGGTGATGTTCTCCTTGCTGCCCGTCAGGTCCTCGGCGATGAGGCGGGCGATCTCGATGTCGAAGCCCTCGGGTCTACCGGTGAGCGGGTTGAGCAGGCCGAACGCCGGCTGGTCGTACTTGACGCCGACGATGAGCCGGCCGCGCTTGCGAATCTTGTCCATCGTGCTGCCGGCCGGGAAGGCGCCGGCCTGTGCCGCGGTGTTCGGCGCGGGATCGTCGCTGGTGGAGCATCCGGTGCTCAGGGAGGCTGCCAGGACGAGACCGAGGACCGCGGCCGCCGTGCGGGTGGTGCTGCGCATGGTGCGGCTCCTGGGGCGTGCGGTCAGTGGACGGAGGACAGGAAGGCGCGTGCCCGTTCGCTCTTGGGAGCGGTGAAGAACGCCTCGGGTTCCGCGGTCTCGACGACCCGTCCTGCGTCCATGAACACGATCCGGTCGGCGCAGTCGCGGGCGAAGCTCATCTCGTGCGTGACGACGAGCATGGTGGTGCCCGCCTCCGCCAACTCCCGCATGGTGGAAAGGACTTCGCGGGTCATCTCGGGGTCGAGGGCCGAGGTGGGCTCGTCGAAGAGGAGCACCTTGGGCTCCATGGCCAGAGCCCGGGCGATCGCGGCGCGCTGGCTCTGGCCGCCGGAGAGCTGGGCGGGGTAGGAGTGGACGCGGTCGGCCAGCCCCACCCGGCCGAGGAGGTTCTTCGCCCGCTCCTCCGCCTCCGCCCTGCCGAGCCCGAGGATGCGCCGGGGCGCGAGGGCGACGTTGGCCAGGACGGTCTTGTGCGCGAAGAGGTTGAAGGACTGGAAGACCATGCCCACTTCGGCGCGGAAGCGGTACAGCTCGCGGCCCTCCAGCGGCTGCGGGCGGCCGTCGACACGTATCTCGCCCTCGTCGACGGCCTCCATCCGGTTGATGCACCGGCACAGCGTGGACTTCCCGGAGCCGGAGGGCCCGAGGACGACGACGACCTCGCCCCGGTCGACGGTCAGGTCCACGTCGGTCAGCGCCTGGAAGTCGCCGAACCTCTTTCCCGCCGACAGGACTTCGACGAGGCTGCGCGCGGGCGCGGGGTCCTTCGCGGCTGGGGATGGTGCGGGTGGTGCGGTGCTCATCGTCCGTCCTCCTTGACAGTGATGGGGCACGGGGCGTGGGGAGACCTCAGCCGCGGTCGGCGACGGCGGCGCGGCCGGCACGGCGGCCGAAGACGGACCCCGCCGTCAGGCCGGAGCCGCCCGGGTAGTTGAAGTAGAAGAGCCCGCCGACCAGTTCACCGGCCGCGTAGAGACCGGGCACCGCATGCCCGGAGGTGTCGAGGACCCGGGCCTGCGCGTCGATCCGTACGCCGCCGAAGGTGAAGGTGATGCCGCAGGTCACCGGGTAGGCGTGGTACGGGGCGGTGTCGATCGGCTGCGCCCAGTTGGACTTGGGCGGGGTGACGCCGACGGTCCGCTTGCCGTCCTTGACCGTGGGGTCGAAGGGGTCGTCGGTGACCCCCGCGTTGTACTCCTTCAGCGTGGCGAGGAACTGGGCCTGGTCGACGCCGATCAGCTCCGCGAGCTCCTCGAGGGTGTCGGCGGTGTGGTGGGTGACCCCATCGGACAGGTACTCCTCGGGGCGCAGCAGCGGCGCCGACGTGGCGTCGAAGATCTGCACGGCGGTGCTGCCGGGCTGCTTGAGGATCTCCGCGCCGTACTTGGCGTAGGTGTAGTTGCGGAAGTCCGCGCCCTCGTCGACGAAGCGCCGGCCCTCGGTGTTGACGACGACCCCGAACGGGTAGCCGCCGCGCGTCAGTTGGTTGGTCAGCTCCAGATCGCCGGTGGCGGGGGCGCCCGCGTCCCAGGCGACCGAGTGGCAGCCGCTCCAGTTGCCGTAGGGCTGCGCGCCCGCGTCCAGCGCCATGCGGATGCCGTCGCCCGTGTTGTACGGCGTGCCGCGGACCAGCGCCAGGTCCCAGCCGGCGCCGAGGTAACCGGCCCGCATCTGCGGATTGGCCTCGAAGCCGCCGCTGGTCAGCACGGTGGCGCGGGCCCGCAGTTCCTCGGGCCCGTCCGCTCCGGCGACGGTCACCCCCGTCACCTCGCCCGCGTCCCCGGTGAGCAGTCCGGACACGCGGGCGTCGAAGCGGACGGTGACGCCACCGGCCTCGGCGGCGGCCAGGTGCTGGGCGATCATGCCCTTGCCGCCGCCCACGACGCCGACCGCGAGGCCGCCCCAGAAACGGAACCGTCCGTCGACCTCGTACGCCTGGCGGTGGTACATCAACTCGAAGCGCAGGCCGGTGCGGTGCAGCCACTCGATGGTCTGCCGGGACTCGGCGGCGAGGATGCCGGAGAGCTCCGGGTCCGTGCGCCCCCGGGACACGCGCTGGAGGTCGGCCGTGAAGTCCTCCGCGGTGTACGGGGCGAGGTCGGTGCGGCCCTGCCGGTCCTCCGTCATCCCCTCGACCAGCGGACCGAGGTCGTCCAGGCCGCCGTGGACGGTGCGCATGGCGCCGGCGGTGAAGTACGAGTTGCCGCCCATCCAGGCGCGGGGGGCCTTCTCCAACAGGAGTACGCGACCACCGTCCTGCGCCGCCGCGTGCGCCGCGCTGAAGCCGGCGTTGCCGCCGCCGACGACGATGACGTCCCACTGCTCGCTCATTGGTACCTCGTTCTGTGCTGGGCCGGTGTGCTGCTCGGGCGCTTGTCGGAGTGCTCGCACGTGTCGTGGAGAACGCCGTCACGCTCGTTGCATACCTTTGTATGCAACGAGCGATAGTTGTATGCCCAAGCGTGCGGGGGGCGCAAGGGGGCTGCACCGAATTCGAGGTGGGGAGGCCGGTCCGCGGGTCGGGCGGCGCCCTGAAAAATGCGACGGCGGCCCGGCATGTCGCCGGACCGCCGTGGAGGGTCAGTGGCGGCCGTGGCCTTCGGCTTCCTCCGCCGCCGTGTACATCGCCAGCCGAATGTCGCGGGCCGCCGCCATGTGCTCGGCCGCGATCCGTGCCGCGTCGTCCGCGCGGCGCTCTCGTACGGCCGCGAGCAGGTCCGCGGTCTCCCGCAGGACGGCTTCCCACCTGCCCGGGTGGCTCAGCGTCGTCTGCGGGTAGCGGCGCAGATGGTCGCCGAGGCGGTCCAGCAGATCGATGAGGGTGGGGCTGTGGCTGGCGTCGCGCAGCCGCTCGTGGAACACGCGGTTGGTGCGGGCCTGTTCGGCGTGGTCGTGCGGGGCCACGCCACGCATGTCCTCGTACGCCCGCTCCAGCCGGCCGAGGTCGAGCGGAGTGTGCCGCAGGGCCGCGCCGCGGCCCGCGGACTCTTCGAGGATGATCCGCACCTCGTAGATGTCGAGGATCTCCTCGGGCCGGTGCAGCCGGACGTGCATCTGCCGACCGATCCGCTCCACCAGGCTGTCCTGCTCAAGGCGGCGCAGTGCCTCGCGGATGGGTGTGCGCGACACTCCGTAGCGTTCGGCCAGCGCCGCCTCGCCGAGATGCTCGCCGGGCGGAATGTCCCCCGCCACGATGTCGGCACGCAGACGGTCGTACGCCGAACCAGCCACCGGTGCTCCTAGCCCTCTCCTTGACATGGGTCCGAGCCCACCGGGCGGGGACCGCGCGGTGACTCAGCAGTCATTGTGCCCTCATGCCGAGGCGCCCGGAGTCCCGGGCGCACGTCATCACGCCGGTCCGCGCCGAGAGCGGCACGCTTGCCCTCGGTCGGCCGCCGCACCCGCTGGTTCCGCCGGAAGGTGCGGTTCGTTCATGCGGCTTGGGTGAGTTCGGCGCGGCCGAACAGCAGCGCGTAGCCAGGCGGGAGTTGGTGAAGGATGCGGGTGACGAGATCGGGTCCTGCGCAGTCCGCGACGGCGGAGAAGACGGATCCGGTGTCCCAGCGGGTGGTGGCCAGGGAAGCGCCGGTGCGGGCGGCGAGGTCCTTGACGAAGGCCCAGCCGCCCAGCGGCTGGAGCGCGGGCATCTGGGCGGTGAGGATGCGGGCGGCCTCCAGGGGGAGGCAGGCGGCCAGATCGACACGCTCGTCGCCGGTCAGTTGGCGTCCCAGTCCGGCGAGCACGAGGCGGACGGCTTCCTCGGCCTTCTCGCGGGTGGGGTAGGCGCCGTCGTAGCGGACCTTCTCCAGCATGTGTTCGTACGCCTGACCGTAGGGCTGCTGAAGCGGTCTGCTCTGGTGGGTCATCACTGCGAGGGTTGCCTTTCTGTCGCTGTCGTCGTCGCTGTCGATGTCGCCAAGGTGAGGTGGCCCGTACGCGGCCACCCGGGGGTCAGGTGGGCCGGGGGCGGCCGAAGAGGAGGTCGTACCCGGCGGGGAGTTGGAGCAGGATCTCGTCGAGGAGGGCGTCTCCGGCGGCGTCGGCGGCCGTGGACAGGACGGCGCTGACGTCCCACGCGGCGGTGCGTTCCGTCGCGCCCTCGATCCAGGCCGCGGTCGCGCGCACGAACCGCTCCGGAGAGAGGGGCTCGGCGCTTTGCAGCGGGTTGAGGAGGATCAGGGCGAAGCCGTCCGGCAGGCGCGCCGCGAGTTGGGCCCGCACCTCGCCGACCAGATGTGCGCCCAGCAGGGCGAGCACCACGCGGGCCGCGCGGTCGGCTTCCTGAAGGGTGGCGTAGTCGCCGCGTTCCTTGACGTGGTCGAGGAACGCCTCGCGTCGCATCGTCACCGTGGCCGTCACCCCTTCCCGGGGCCGGGCGGCTGCCTCGGCCCGTAGGGCTTCCTCGATCCGCGGGGCGCGGAGGGCGGGCGAGGGGGAGATCGGATACCCGCCCTCCGGCGCCGTTGACGCTCGTCGATCCGGGGCAGTGCCCGCGGGGTCGACTCAGCCCGAGATCTCCTTGCGGCTCGAACCGGCGCCGATGGAGATCTTGCGGGGCTTGGCGCGCTCGGCGATCGGGATGCGCAGGGTGAGCACACCTGCGTCGTAGTCGGCCTGGATGTGCTCGGTGTCCAGCGTGTCGGCGAGCACGATCTGGCGGGAGAAGACGCCCAGCGGCCGCTCCGACAGCTCCATCTGCACGTCGTCGGCCTTCTCCACGGGGCGGCGCTCGACCTTGACGGTCAGCATGTTCCGCTCGACGTCGATGTCGATCGCCTCGGCGGTGACGCCGGGGATGTCGAAGGCCACCACGTACTGGTCACCCTCGCGGTAGGCGTCCATCGGCATCGGGGACGGCCTCGACCAGGTGCCTGGCTCCATCAGCCGCTGCGTCAGCCGGTCCAGCTCACGGAAGGGGTCAGTGCGCATCAACATGGTGAGAACACCTCCAGCGGTTCGGGCAGTTGCTGCCAATGCGCTGCACTGACACTGTTGTAGCATGTCGTCCAATGGATGACAAACACAGTGTCGTCGAATGGATGACATGCCGGACGGGCTGCTGGGCAACCGGCCAGTCGTCCAGCCGGACGGCCGACCGGCCGACCAGGTGACCAGGTGACCAATCAAGGGAGGTGCCCATGACCCAGGCCGAACAGTCGGCATCGTCCAGCGCCGACGCACCGGGCCCGGCGTCGTTCCTCGCCGCCGCCGCGGCTCTCGAAGCGATCGACGACGCGCTGCACACCGCCGGGCGCGAGGTCCCGGGCGGCGCCGAGACGCACGACGTCGGCGCGGCTCAGGCCCTGGCCTCTCTGCTGCTGTTGCGGCAGGTCCGCGAGCAGCTCGCCGGGTGGGAAACCGGGCTGATCGAAACGGCCCGCCAGGCGGGTGCCAGCTGGGCCGACCTCGCTCACCCGCTCGGCGTCGCCAGCCGCCAGGCCGCCGAGCGCCGTTACCTGCGGGGGCAGCCCGGCCCCTCGGGAACCACCGGCGAACAACGCGTCCAGGCCACCCGCGAGCGCCGCGCCGCCGAGCGCACCACCGCCACCTGGGCCCGCCGCCACGCGGCCGACCTGCGCCGCATCGCCGGCCAGGTCACGGCCCTCACCGACCTGCCCACGGCGGCCCGCAATCCGCTCAGCCGGCTCCACGAGGCCCTCGCCGACAACGACCCCGCCGCGCTCATCCACCCCCTCAACGCCACCCGCCCCCACCTCACTCCCGGCCACGCCGACCTCGCCGCGCAGCTCGATGCCCTGACGAACCCCGATCCCGGGGCGGACCCGGAAGCCCGCTAGCAAGGCGACTTCCGCCGGGTGGTCAGAGCAGTCCGTGACGGGGCGGCAGGGTGCCGTTGAGCACGTACCGGCCGATGTGCTGGATCTTCCAGCGGGTCGGATCGTGCAGGGTGTGGGTGCGGGCGTCCCGCCAATGCCGGTGCAGGTTGAGGGAGTCGAGCGCCGAACGCGTTCCTGAGACCTCGAACAGTGCGCTGGTCACGGACACCGCCGCCTCGGCCGCCCGCACCTTCGCGGCGGCCACCGCGATGGACGCCTCGGCGGCGGACTCGTCCGTGAGGTGACCACGGGCCTCGTCGACCGCCCGGGCGGCTTCGCGCAGCAGCGCCACGGCCGCGCGCTCCTGAAGGGCGAGCTCGCCGAACCGCTGGATCAGCAGCGGCTCCTCGGCGGCGGTGTCGAGCCCGCTCTCGAACCAGGGCCGGCTCTTGGTCCGCACGAACTCGGCCGCCGCGTCCAGTGCTCCCCGGGCGATGCCGACGTCGATGGCCGCGTGCAGCAGCTGTGCCACCGCACCGTGCAGTTGAGGCCCCTGGAACGTCAGGTGGTGCGGCAGGACCCGGTCGGCGGGCACCACGACGCCGTCCAGCCGGACGGTGCCGCTCGCGGTCGTCCGCTGGCCCATGCCGTCCCAGTCGTCGATCACCGTGAGCCCGTCGGCCTCCCGGGGGACGTAGGCGACATGCGGACGGTCGTCCTCGGTCAGGGCGAGGACGGGGATCCAGTGGGCGAACAGGGCGCCGGTGGAGTAGTGCTTGTCACCGGTGAGCAGGTAGGAGCCGTCGGGCCGGGGCGTGAGGCGGGTGCGGATGTCCTGGACGTGCCGGGTGCCCGCCTCGGACTGGGCGTTGCCGAAGCGGCGCCCGGCGAGGAGCTCGGCGAAGAAGAACTTCTGCTGCTCCTCGTCGCCCTGCCGGCGGATGACGTTCGCGTACACGAAGTGGCTCTGCGGGATCTGCGCGAGGCTGCTGTCCGCCGAGCCGAGCAGCCGGAAGATCTCCGCGAGGGTCAAGGAGCCGACGTCGGCGCCGCCGTGTTCCGCGGGGACGGTCACGCCGAGCAGGCCGGACTCCGACAGCCGGTCCAGTTCGGCGGTGGGGAGCCTGCGTGCCGTGTCCCGTTCGGCGGCCCCGGTGCGGAACTCGTCGGCGAGAGCCGTGGCGACGGCGAGGGCTTCGGCGTCGCCGGTGATGACATGTGCGCTCATCGGGGTCAGCCCGCCGCGGCCAGGACGGGGCGGTGCCCGAGCGCGGCCGAGAACTGGTCGACGATCGGATACAGGGCCTCGGCGACGGCCGGTGCGAGGGCGAGCGTGCCGTCCTCGCGCACCGAGATGTCCTTGTCGAGGGTGAACCAGCCCTGCACGATGTGGGCCGCGCCCATCGAGGACAGCACCGGACGGAGCGCGTAGTCGATGGCGAGGACGTGGGCGACCGAGCCGCCGGTGGCGAGCGGCAGCACGGTCTTCCCGGCGAGCGCGTACTGCGGGAGCAGGTCGAGCAGCGCCTTGAGGACGCCCGAGTACGACGCCTTGTAGACCGGCGTGCCGACGATGACGCCGTCGGCGTGGGCGAACAGTTCACCGGCCTCGACGATCGCGGGATGGCGCGGATCGGCGCCCAACAGTGCCTCTGCCGGGACGGTACGGACGTCGAAGGGGATCACCTCGTGTCCCTGAGCGGCCAGCTGCCGGTCGAGATGGCGCAGGAGGCGGCCGGTGCGGGAGGTGGCGGAGGGGCTGCCGGAAACGGAAAGGACGGTGGCCATGGGGCTGCCTCTTTCTGGGAGCCCGGGCGCCCGTGCGGGACGGGCGCCCGGAAGGGAGCGGTCAGGAGTACCAGGTGGGTTCGGGCAGCTCGCCCTCCAGGACCCAGCGGCCCACCTCGCGGCGCTTGTAGGCGACGGGGTCGTGCAGGGTGTGGGTGCGCACGTTGCGCCAGAAGCGGTCCAGGCCCTCGGTACTGGCGGTGGAGCGGGCGCCGGTGACCTCGAAGATCCGGTTGCCGACCTCCAGGGCGACATCGGTTGCCCGCGCCTTGACCGCGGCGACGCGCACCTCGAAGGCGCCGCGGATCTCGGGGGTGACCGCGTCCGGGTCGTCGTGCAGCCGCTGCCCTTCGGCGGCGACCGCGTCGGCCAGCGCCTCGGCCGCCCACAGCTTGGCGGTCAGGTCGCCGTAGATGTCGATGACGTACGGCTCGTCGACCGCGCGCTCGTACCCGCCGTGCAGCCAGGAACGGGACTTGGTGCGCGTATAGGTGGCGGCGGTCTCCAGGGCGCCGGCCGCGACGCCGAGGTAGAAGCTGACGAACACGAGCTGGATGGTGGGGACGTTGAGGGTGTTGTAGACGCGCGGCTGGAATTCCTTGTCCACGTAGCCGGCCGCCGAGGCCCAGGGGGTGCGGACGCCGTCGAGGGTGACACCGCCGCTCTCGGTGAGCCGCTGTCCGATGTTGTCCCAGTCGTCGTGGAAGGTCAGGCCCTCGCTGTCGGACGGGACGATCGCGAAGACGTGCTTGTCCGTGCCCTCGAAGACACCTTCGAGGACGGTGACGTCGGAGACCCTGCTGCCGGTGGAGAAGGACTTGCGGCCGGTGAAGACGAGGTCGTCCCCGTCCTCGGTGACGACCACGTCCTGGTCGCGCGGATTGACCGCGCCGCCGAAGAACCACTGGTTGCGGGCGGCCTCGGCCTCGACGTGCTCCCACTGCTCGCGGGTGCCGACCAGCCGGGCGGCCCAGTTCCACAGGTAGTGGTAGCCGAGGAGCTGGGCGATGGAGCCGTCGGCCTTGGCGACCTCGCGCACCACACGGTAGGCGGTGGTCCAGTCCTGCCCGGCGCCCCCGTGCTCGGCGGGACCGAGCAGGGTGACCAGGCCGGAGTCCTTGAGGAGCCGCACTTCCGCGTGGGGAGTGGCGCCGGCCCGGTCGCGGGCGGCTGCGTCGGTGGCGAGGACGGCGGAGACCTCGGCGGCGCGGGCGATCCACTCCTCGGCGCTCGCGGGGGCGGGCCGGGTGTGCCAGTCGGTGGGTGTGGCGGTGCTCATGGGGTTACCTCTTTCACGGTGCGGTGCGGTGCGGCGGTGTGAGGCGCGTCAGGCGAGGGCGGACTCCGGTTCGGCGTCCGGGAGTTGGGCCTCCAGCTCGCGTACGAGGGGGAGCACGCGCTTGCCGAAGTACTCGACCTCCTCGTGGTAGTGCAGGAAGCCGAGCAGCAGGAGGTCGACGCCGAGCCGCTTGTAGGCGACGATGCGTTCGGCGATCTGCTCGGGGGTGCCGATCAGGCCGGTGCGGAAGCCGTCGTTGTACTGGACGAGGTCCTCGAAGCTGGAGTCCTGCCACATGCCCTTGCCGTCGGAGGTGGACCGGCCGGCCTGTTTCACGGCGGCGCCGAAGCCCTCGACCGCCTCGGTGTCGGCCTTGGCGACGATCTCGCGGAGGGTGTCGCGGGCCTCGGCCTCGGTGTCGCGGGCGATCAGGAAGGCGTTGAGGCCGAACTTCGGTGGCGTGCGGCCGACTTCGGCGGCGGACGTGCGGACGTCGTTGATCTGCTCGATCACCCCGTCGAAGTCCTTGCCGTTGGAGAAGTACCAGTCGGAGACCCGGCCCCCCATGGCGCGGGCGGCCGTGGAGTTGCCGCCCTGGAAGATCTCCGGGTGCGGTCGCTCGGGGGTGTTGAGCGGCTTCGGCTTGAGGGAGAAGTCCCGCAACCGGTAGAAGTCGCCGGCGAGTTCGGTGTGGTCCTCGGTCCAGGTCTGGCGCAGGGCGCGAATGAACTCCTCGGCGCGGCGGTACCGTTCGTCGTGCTCCAGCCAGGGTTCCCCGAGTGCGGTGAACTCGCCCTTGAACCAGCCGGATACGACGTTCACGGCGAAGCGGCCGTTCGACAGGTGGTCGGCGGTGGCGCCGAACTTGGCGAGGACGCCGGGGTGCCACAGGCCGGGGTGGACGGCGGCGATGACCTTCAGGCGCTGGGTGGCGAGCAGCAGGGCGAGGCTGAAGCTGGTCGACTCGTGCTGGAACTCGGCGCCGTAGCTGGCCATGTAGCGGACCTGGCTGAGCGCGTATTCGAAGCCGTTGTTCTCGGCGAGGACGGCGAGTTCGCGGTTGTATTCGTACCCCCAGTCGGTGCGTTGCTCGATCGTGCTGGTGACGAGTCCACCACTGACATTGGGGACCCAGTACGCGAATTTCACGGGCGCTGCGGACATCGCGGAACTCCTGGTGCGGAATGTTTTCGGGCACGCCGAAATGGACGGTCGTGCACGTGCATACGAATGAGCCGTGAACGGGCGCGGCGACGCCGCGAGGGACGCGCGGGCAGGCCCGGTTCAGGCGGTGAAGGGAGTGATCTGCGGCGGAGTGGTCAGGCCGCGGCGCAACAGGAGGCGCTGGAGACGCGTGCGAGGTCGACGTGGCGTCGCCGCGTGAGGTCCAGTCGCTTCTTCATGCCGTTGATGGTTGCAGCAGCCGTGGAGAACCGTCAAGGAAAACCCGACCGTTCTCGTATCGCGGACCATTGAATTTCACGAAGGTGTGACAGGGAAATCCTTGAACACCCCTCGAATCCCGACGCATTCTTCCGGGATGCGGACCGAACAGCTGGAATACATCACGGCCGTCACCCGGCTCGGCTCGCTGCGCCGGGCGGCCGACGAACTGCGCCTGTCGCAGCCCGCGCTGAGCGAGACGGTGCGGAACCTGGAGCGGGAACTGGGCGTCGCCCTCCTGGAGCGCAAGCGCACCGGGGCGACGATGAGTTCGGCGGGGCAGGAGCTGATGCCGCACATCGTCGGCGTGCTCGAGGCGGTGGACCGGCTGCGAATGGCGGCGGGGGAGCAGCACCGCCTCAGCCGGATGGTGCGCGTCGGCACGGTGAACGCCGCGACGGTCCCGTTGCTCATCCCCGTACTGCGGGAGTTCCGGGCCACGCATCCGCTCACCCAGGTCGAAGTGGTCGGCGCGCGGCAGACGGAGATCCAACGAGGGCTCGCCGAGGGCGGCTTCGACCTGGGTCTGGTCAACCATCTCGACGGCGACGACCTGCCCGCAGGTTTCGAGGCCACCGAACTGCTGCGGGGGCGACCGGTGGTGTGCGCACGTCCGGACCGGCCGCTGGCGGCCCTGGACGAGGTCTCCGTGGACGACCTCCTCACCGAACCGCTGATCGCGATGCGCACCGGCTATGTGATGCACCGCTACATACATCGCGTGCTGGCGGGCCGTACTCCGGTGTTCTCGTACTCGACCGACGGTGCGGAGATGGGCAAGTTGATGGTCGCGGAGGGGCTCGGGGTCACCGTGCTGCCCGACTTCAGCGTGGTCGGCGACCCACTGGAACGCAGTGGCCGGATCGTCTGCCGCCCCTTGGCCGATGACTCCGCCAGGGTGCTGCTGATGCTGCAACGCCGGCGGACGCAGTCCGTGTCACGGGCGGCCGGCGAACTGCACGAGACGTTCGTGCGACGAGCCCGGGAGCTCGGCGAGCCCGTCCACGGCGTGATCAAGTAGGTGGAGAATGCGCTATCCGGCGCCGCCCGCCACCCCGAACCGGCCCGGTCGACGGAGGTCGGTGGCAGGGGTGAAGGCGAACCCGGAGCCGGCGCGGCCGACGCGACCGGCGGACGGGGCGGCGAAGTGTGCGGGCAGCATCGCGGTGCCGGTGTCGGCCAGCCAGTCCAGCGTCCGCCTTCGGGTGTGCGCCGCGAGGTCGGGGTCGACGCAGTAGCGGGTGCTGGTGTCCGGGTCCATCAGCTGGAGCGGGTGGTGGAGGATGTCGCCGGTGAGCAGCATCCGTGCCCGGGAGCCGGTGACCAGGACGGCCGTGTTGCCGGGGGTGTGGCCCGGTGCCGGGCACAGCCGCACATGGGGACCGAGCTCGGCGTCCGGGGGTGTCAGGTCCAGCAGGCCCGCCTCGGCGACCGGTTCGATGCTGTCGGCGAGGTAGTCGCCGGTCCGGGTCATGGCCGCGGCCCCCGCCTCCGAGCGCCAGTAGTCGTACTCCGCGGCGGTCAGGATGTGCCTGGCCTTCGGGAAGGCCGGTTGCCAGCGCCCGTCCGACCACTTCGTCGCCCAGCCGACGTGGTCCACGTGCAGATGGCTGAGGACGACCGCGGACACCTCGTCGGCGGCCACTCCCGTCGCCGCGAACCGCTGCCACCAGCCGCTGTCCTGCCGGTCGAACTCCGGCCTGCCCCGCTGTTTCCCGTCGCCGACGCAGGCGTCGACCAGGATCCGCTCGTGCGGGGTGACGACGAGGAAGGCCTGCATGGTGTAGATCAGCTGTCCGCGCCCGGGGTCGTACCAGGGGTCCTCGGCGGCCCAACCAGAAGGACCGAGCGGGTGGTTGGGGAAGAACTCCACCGGGTCGATGAGCAGCCGCGGTGTCTCCACGATCGGAACCACCGCCACGTCACCGAGATCGAACCAGTCACTCATCGCGCCGTCACTTCCCGCGTCTTCCGTTCCGTGTCCTCGCCCCTGTCGGTCCGCTCCGCCCCGCGCGACAGCCGCCACAGCACCGCCGCGCTCACCGCCGCCACCACTACCGGAATCGCGGTCAGGAGCACGATGTCGTCGCCGGGGAGCGAGAGCGCGAGCAGGGCGCCCGCCGCCGCGGGACCCACGATCGAGCCGACCCGGCCCAGGGCAGCGGCCCAGCCCACTCCGGCGGTCCTGGTGGCCGGCGGGTACATCGCCACCGCGAGGGTCAGCTGGCCGATCTGGCCGGCCGTGACACCCGCACCGGACCCGGCGAGCGCGAGCAGCAGCGCGGTGTGGTCCGTTCCGACGGTCGCCGCGACGACCATCGACACCGCGCCGATCGCCGGCATCACCATCAGGGCGAACGTGATCCCCTTACGGGCGGCGAGCAGGAGCAGCACGATGCCGCCGATGACTCCGCCGAAGCTCAGGAAGGCCAGGCCGATCGGGGCCCGCGAGGCGGAGAAGCCGTACTCGGTCAGCAGCGTGGGCACCCAGGACTGGAGGGTGTAGCTGGCGATGAAGACCAGGAAGGCGAAGGTCCACAGCAGCAGGGTGGCGGCGCGCAGTCCGGGGGCGAACAGCGCGCCGACCCGTGCCTCGCGTGCGGCGGTCGCCGGATCGTCGGCTCCGGGAGCGGTCGCCGTGCCGACCGCGGCCAGGGGCGCCGGTGCGGCCGGGAGCCGGCGGATCATCAGCGCGGCCAGCAGCAGCGGCAGCGCGCCGCCGATCCAGAACACCCCGGTGGTCCCGACCGACGCCAGCAGGCTGCTGCCGAAGACACCGGCGACCGTTCCGCCGAAGGCGAGCCCGAGGGTGACCGTGACGGAGACCGACTGCCGTTGCCGGTCCGGGTGGTGTGCGGCGGCGAGGGAGACGGCGCCGGGCAGGACCACACCGAGCCCGAGGCCCGTGATCAGCCTGACCGTGCCCAGCGCCGTCAGTGACTGCGCGGGCAGCACCAGGGCGGTGACCAGCGACCCCGCGGCGAACAGCAGGGTCCCGGAGATCAGCATCCGGCGCAGGCCGAGGCGTACCGCGAGCCTGCCCGAAGCCAGGTAGCCGAGCACCACGCCGATGTTGGTCAGCACCACCGCCGGGGTGAAGTCGGCCGAGGTGACACCCCAATGCTCGGCCAGGGACGGCAGGACGAAGGAGAGCGACGCGGAGTCGAATCCGTCCAGTAGCACCGCGAGAAAGGCAAGTCCCACCACGTCGAAGCGCATCCCGCGAAAGCTCGTCAGGACGCCGCCGCGCCCGCTCCCCGGCGCCGTACGCGCGCCGTCCCTCATCGGGAGCCTCCGAAGACGACCTGGTGCGCGGCCTCGAACAGCTCCGACTCCGGGTCGGCGAAGGCCGTGCCGGTGCCGATGTGGTCGGTCCCGGTCAGCGCCACGGTCACCGGCGGCCGGCCCGCGGCGGCCAGGGCGTCGGCGAGCAGCCGTCCCTGACGGGTCAGCAGGAAGTCGTCGTCCGCCTTGCGGTTGGGCTCCGGGTCCCCGAAGGAGACCACCACCCGCTCGGGCCCGCGGCTCACCCGCAGCGCGGGGCTCAGCCGCACGGCCTCCGCCGGGTCCTCGACCATGTCGCGCAGATCGGTGGGCGCGCTCATGCACACGGTGCCCGCCACCGGTCCTGGGGAGCTGTCGGTCAGCGTGACCATCGCGGCGAGGTGACCGCCCGCGGAGTGCCCGGCCACGGTGATGCGGTCCGGGTCGCCCCCGTAACGGGTGGCGTTCGCGCGCGCCCACTCCACCGCCACGGCCGCGTCCGTGACCGCGTCGGCGATGGTGTGTCGCGGTTCGAGCCGGTAGCCGAAGGACATGAAGACCGCGCCGGCCTCCACCCAGGGGCCGGCGAGGTGGTCGTAATAGGCCGGGTGGCCCTCGCGCCAGCGGCCGCCGTGGAAGTACACGATGACGGGGCGGTCCGGGGAGCCGGTGCCGGGCGGCCCGGCGTGGTAGACGTTCACCAACTGGTGTGCGTCCGGGCCGTACTTGAGGTCGATCTCGTGGGGCACCCGCGAGCGGAGTTCCCGGCGGCGGTGTGCGGCCTGCCGGTAGAAGCCCGGCCAGTCGGGGTGGTAGTCCTCCGGGCGCCGACAGGTGAAGAACTCGCTGGTGTCCGCCGGACGGACTGCTGTTCCGGCCACTGCGCCTCCTCGTCATCGCCGGCGCCCTGACGGCTCCGGGTGTGCGGTGATCCGTATCTTCGCCAGGCCCGTGGCACCTCGGGTAATGCCTAGTTCGTCCGTACCTATCGCCAAACGGTCATACCGAGAGGTGCGCGGCCCGTCGGAGCCGGCTCCGCACGGCACCCGGTCCCGCCCCTCCCGGGCACCCGGTCCTGCCATGTCCAATCAGCTATACCGGAGGCCCAAATCGGCATTGGACGGGCATGGAAAGGCGCTCGTACGGTCCCCACATGACTGACGATTCGCCAACCGAGATCGTTCAGCTCCGCAACTTCGTCGACGGGAACTTCGTCGAGGGTGCGGACACGTTCGACAAGTTCAGCCCGGTCGACGGGGCCCGTGTCGCTGTGGTGCACGAGGCCGGGCAGGAGACGGTGGATGCCGCCGTACGTGCCGCGCGCCGGGCGTTCGAGGGCCGCTGGGGCCGTTCCACGGACCAGCAGAGAGCCGCCTTGATGAGGCGGATCGCGGACGGGATCGAGGCCCGCTTCGAAGAGTTCGTGGACGCCGAGATCCGGGACACCGGCAAACCGGTGGCACAGGCCCGCGAACTGGACGTGGCCCGCGCGGCGGCGAACTTCCGGTCCTTCGCCGACACGATCGCCTCCGCCGGCCTCGACTCGTATCTGACCGACACGGCCGACGGCCGTCAGGCGCTCAACTACGCGGTGCGCAAGCCGCTCGGTGTCGTGGCCGTCATCGTGCCCTGGAACCTTCCGCTGCTGCTGCTCACGTGGAAGGTGGCACCGGCCCTGGCCTGCGGAAACGCCGTGGTGGTCAAGCCGTCCGAGGAGACCCCGTCGACGGCGACCCTGCTGGCCGAGGTCATCGCGGAGGCGGGTGCGCCGAACGGCGTCTACAACGTCGTCCACGGCTTCGGCCCGGACTCGGCGGGCGAGTTCCTCACCCAGCACCCCGGGATCGACGGTGTCACCTTCACCGGCGAGTCCTCGACGGGGGCGACCATCATGAAGACGGTCGCGCCGCGCGTGGTGCCCGTCTCCTTCGAACTGGGCGGCAAGAACGCGGCCGTCGTCTTCGACGACTCCCCGCTGGAGCGGACCCTCGACGGGCTGACCCGCTCGCTGTTCCTGAACACCGGCCAGGTCTGCCTCTGCACCGAGCGGGTCTACGTCCAGCGCGGAATCTTCGACGAGCTGGCGGCCGGGATCGCCGAGCGGGCCAAGGGACTGCGCCTCGGCCGACCGCACGCCCCCGGCACGACGACAGGACCGCTGATCTCCCAGGGGCACCGCGCCAAGGTGATGTCGTACCTCGACCTGGCCGTCAAGGAGGGGGCCGAGGTCCTCGCCGGGGGCGGCATCCCCGACCTCGGTGCGGACCTGGCGGGCGGCTCCTGGATCGAACCGACGGTGTGGACAGGCCTGGACAACTCCTGTCGCACCGTGCGCGAGGAGGTCTTCGGCCCCGTCGCCGCGCTGATCCCCTTCGACACCGAGGAGGAGGCGATCGGCCTGGCGAACGACACCGACTACGGGCTCGCCGCCGCCGTGTGGACCAGCGATCTGAACCGGGCCCACCGGGTGGCGCAGGCGATGGACGTCGGCCTCTCCTGGGTCAACACCTGGTACCTGCGCGATCTGCGCGCCCCCTTCGGCGGCACGGGCCGCTCCGGGATCGGACGCGAGGGCGGAAAGCACTCGCTGCACTTCTACACCGAGACGACGAATGTGTGCGTGGCACTGTGACCGAAACGACCTCCTCCCTCGCCCAGCACGCCGCGGACCTCGACGAGGCCGTCACCTCCAGGCGGGCGATCGCGCAGCTGAGCCGCTCCGCCTCCCTCACCCTGGACGACGCCTACCGTGTGCAGGCGCTCGGCTCCGAGCTGCGGGCGGCCCGCGGTGACCGGCTCGTCGGTGTGAAGCTGGGGTTCACCAGCAAGGCCAAGGCGCTCCAGATGGGTGTCTCCGACGTCATCTTCGGGCGGCTGCACGCGAGCGGCGAGTACGCCGACGGTGGCGGCGTCGCCATGGAGGACTTCATCCACCCGCGCGTCGAGCCGGAGGTGGCCTTCCGCCTCGGCGCGGAGTTCGACGCGCGCGCCGCGGCCGACCCCGAGGCCGAACTGCGGGCCGCCGTCGACGCGGTCGCCCCCGGCCTGGAGATCATCGACAGCCGCTACGCGGACTTCAAGTTCTCCCTCACCGACGTCGTCGCCGACAACACCTCGGCGGTCGGGTTCGTGACCGGGGCCTGGCAGCCGGTCGATCTCACCGCCACCGACGTCCGGTACGACGACCGGCCGGTGACGCTGGAGATCGACGGCGCGGCCGCGGCGACCGGCAGCACCAGCGACATCCTCGGTGACCCCGTCCTCGCCCTGCCGGCGATCGCCCGCATGGCCGCGGCCCAGGGCGTCGTCCTGCCCGCAGGGTCCGTGCTCCTCGCCGGGGCGGCGACCGCCGCGGTCGCGCTCCCCGGCGGAGTCACGGTCAGGGCGACCGTCCCGGGCCTCGGCTCCGTCAGTGTCACCACCACCGGCGCCGCCACGGAGGAGCAGCGATGAACGACACATCACTCGTGGTCGAGGGAAAGGCCACCCCGCGCGGCAAGTTCCCGCACGTCAAGGTCGTCGGCGACCTGGTGTTCGTCTCCGGCACCAGCAGCCGCCGCCCCGACAACACCTTCGCCGGGGCCAAGGCCGACGGGATGGGTGTGACGGACCTCGACATCGAGGCGCAGACCCGGGCCGTGATCGAGAACATCCGCGACGTCCTCGCCGCCGTCGACTGCACCCTCGACGACCTGGCCCAGGTCACCACGTATCTGGTCAACATGAACGACTTCGGCGGCTACAACCGCGTATGGGCCGAGCACTTCGACGCCTCGGGACCCGCGCGCACCACCGTCGCGGTCCACCAGCTTCCCCACCCGCATCTGCTCATCGAGATCCAGGCCGTCGCCGTGCGCCGGTCCGGCCGAACCGCCAAGGAGAACTCATGACGAAGCTGCCCCCGGTCTTCAACTTCCCGCAGTGGATCGCCGAGCACGAGCACCTGCTGAAGCCCCCGGTCAACAACAAGGCGATGTGGGACGACACCGGTGACTTCATCGTGCAGATCGTCGGCGGCCCCAACCAGCGGTACGACTTCCACTTCGACCCGTACGAGGAGTACTTCTACCAGGTCAAGGGCAATATGCATGTCAACGTGATGACCGATGACGGTCCCGAGCGCGTGGACATCCGCGAAGGTGACATGTGGCTGCTGCCCGGCAACGTCTGGCACTCCCCGCAGCGCCCGGAGGAGGGCTCCATCGGCATCGTGGTGGAGCGCATCCGCCCCGAGGGCACGACGGAGCAGTTCGGCTGGTTCTGTCTGGAGTGCGGTACGAAGGTGCACTCGGTGGAGCTTCAGGTGCGGGACATCGTCGCCGACCTGCCGCCGGTCTTCGAGGCCTTCCACGCCTCCGTCGAGCAGCGCACGTGCGGCAACTGCGGGGCGCTGCACCCCGGGAAGGGCTGATCCGGTGTCCTCCTCTGTTCCGGTGCCCTCCTCTGTCGTCGACATCCACACCCACTACGTCCCCGCCGGCTGGCCGGACCTCGGTCCCGGGCGTCCCTGGCTGCGGGTGGAGTCAGAACGCCAGGCGATGATCATGGTGGGGGAGACCGAGTTCCGGCCCATCGACTCCACCTGCTGGGACGTGTCGGCCCGGCTCACCGACATGGCGGCCGACGGGGTGCACGCCCAGGTGGTGTCTCCCACCCCGCTGTTCTTCGGGTACGACCTGAGCGGCCCCGAGGCGGTCAAGGTCTCCCGGATCTTCAACGACCTCGCCCTGGAGATCTGCGCACCCGACCGGGAGCGGTTCATACCGTTCGCCCAGGTGCCGCTCCAGGACCCCGACGCGGCCTGCCGCGAACTCGACCGCTGCCTGGACGCCGGACATGTCGGGGTGGAGATCGGCAACCACGTCGGCGACCAGGACCTCGACGCGGAGGGTGTCGTCACCTTCCTCCAGCACGCGGCCTCGCGCGGCGCGCCGGTCTTCGTGCACCCCTGGGACATGCCCACCTCCCCGCGCCTCGGGCGCTGGATGGCGCAGTGGCTGACCGGGATGCCGGCCGAGACCCACCTCTCCCTGCTCGCCATGATCCTCGGCGGCGTGTTCGACCGGGTCTCGGACGACCTGAAGATCTGTTTCGCGCACGGCGGCGGATCCTTCGCGTTCTGGCTGGGCCGCCTGGAGAACGCCTGGCACCGCCGCTCGGACCTCATCGCCACCTCGCAGCTGCCGCCCTCGGCCTACCTCGGGCGGTTCAGCGTGGACAGCGTCGTCTTCGAGCCCGCGGCGCTGCGCACGCTGGTCGACACCCTGGGCGCGGACCACGTGATGCTGGGCAGCGACTACCCGTACCCGCTGGGTGAGCGGCCCGTCGGCGAGGTGCTCAGGAAGTCCGACTTCCTCAGCGACGCGGAGCGCGAGGCGATCGCCGGCGGCAACGCGCTGCGCTGGGTCGGCCGCGTGCCCGCCGAGCGCTGATCCGCGCACCGGCCCGGTGACATGCCCCCGAGCGGGGCTGTCACCGGGCCGTCGGGCGTGCTCGGCCAGCAGGTATGCCCATGGTGACGCTCACAGCCGCTCGGCCATGCCCCTACGCGAAAGGCGGTCTACCGTGCTAGGCATGGAAATACCGCGGATGCTGGATGGGCGACTGAAGTTCCGCCATCTCCTGCTCGTCGAGGCGCTCTCCGCCCAGGGCAGCGTGGTCGGGGCCGCCGCCGCGCTGCACGTCACCCAGCCCGTGGTCACCCGCAGCCTCCAGGACCTCGAACGGATCCTGGGCGTCACCCTCTACGAACGCGGCCCGCGAGGGATCCACCCCACCGAGTTCGGAGACGCCTTCACGCAGTACGCGCGCTCGGCTCTGGCCGAGATGAACCAGGCGAGCCGGCACCTCGCCGAGATCGCCGACGCCACCCGCGGCCGCGTCGTCATCGGCACCCACCTCGCGGGCTCGAACCTGCTGCTGCCGCGGGCCATCGCCCATCTCAAGCAGGACCGCCCTGCCCTGCGGATCGTGGTGCGCGAAGCGACGCCGGAGGCACTGCTCGAGGACCTCGCCGCGGGCAAGGTCGACTTCATCATCGGCCGCCTGGCGACGGTTCCCCCGGAGGGGACGATCCAGCAGACGCTGCACGCGGAGACCATCCGCGTGATCGCGCGCAGCGGACACCCGCTCGCCGAACGCACCCACATCCCGCTCGACGAGCTGATCGCCTACCCCTGGGTGCTGCCGGGGGTGGAGACGGCGCTGCGCACGGAACTCGAGGAGTTCTTCCACCGCAACGACTGCTCCCTGCCCGCCAACCTCGTCGAGGCGACGGCGTTCCTCACCATCCGTCAACTCCTCGTGGAGACCGACATGGTGGCCGCGCTGCCGGAACTCATCGGTGCGAGCGATCCCCGGCTCACCGCGCTGCCGATCTCGCTCGACCTCGTCGGCGCCCGGGTGGGGATCACCCGCACGGCCGGACGCCGGCTGAGCCCGGCCACGGAGGCCATGACGCAGTCGCTCGTCACCATCGCCCACTCGATGCACCCGCGGACGGCTCAGCCCGACTGAGCACGGGCACGTCCTTCGCCGCGAGTCGGTCAGCCGACGGTGAGCCGCATCAGATCCGTGCCGATGGTGGTCGGTCCGGCGTACGACTTCTTGATGGTGCTCCTCCACCGGGCCGGGTCGACGCCCTCGCCGGAGGTGTCGCCGTAGTGGGAGAGCACCAGCCGGGCCGCTCCGCTGCGCTCGGCGACGCTCCCCACCTCGGAGACCGCGGTGTGCGAGGTGCGCATGTGCCGGGCGCGGATCTCGCTGCCGACCATCGATGCGTCGCTCATCGCCTCGTGCACCAACAGGTCGGTGTTCCGGGCCAGTTCGACCAGGTTCGGGGTGGGCCGGGTGTCGCCCGAGAAGGTGACCGAGCCGTGGTCGGTGTCGAAGCGGAAGGCGAAGGAGGGGAAGACCGGCCCGTGCGGGACGAGCACCGCGGTCACCTTGAGCCGGTCGTCCTCCATGACGGTGAAGGGGCGCATCGGCGGTGCCGTGTTCCCGCGGGCCGAGGCGCCGACGTCCGGGAAGCGGATCTCGTGCACGTCGGTCATGTCCCGCGGGTCCGCGTTGCCGGTGTCCCGCATGAACACGTTGCTGCTGTAGGCGAAGGCGGCGTGGCACGCCTCGGTGTGACGCTTGATCCCCGGCGTGGGGTGGTCGGGGGCGACCGTGCCGGGCGTGGATCCGTCCTCCTCGACGGGGAGTCGGCCCGCCGACCCGGGCCCGTACACCGCCACCGGCTGCCGGGCATGGGCCGTCCCGGTGAGGATGAAGTCGTAGTACGACATCAGGTGGTCGGAGTGCAGGTGGGTGATGAACATGTGGCGCAGCGCCGTGCGGTCGAGGCCCGCCGCGGCGAACTGCCGGGTCGCCCCGAGCCCCGCGTCCACCAGGTAGATCGCACCGTCGACGACGACCGCCGTCGACGCCCCGGCCTGCTCGGTCACGTTCACCGGCCCCGCGGCCGTGCCCAGGAGGACCACCTCCAGGCCCCTGGTCCGCGACGGGTCCGAAGCCGGCGTCGCCGCCTCGGTGGGGGCGGCGAGAGCCTGCCCCGCGCCCGCGAGCCCCAGCAGGGCGCCGCCCCCGCCCACCGCGGAGGCCCGCAGCAGGTCCCGCCGTCCCCACCGGGGCCCGGCGACGGCCGGGCCCCGGTGGGTGTCGGGGCGCGTTGCTCCGGCGTCCCGAACTCCGCAGTCACACATGGCACATCCCTTCGCTCGACTTCGCCGCTGTACGCATCCCGTGGTGCTAGTCGGGTGTTCCGGCGGGCTGAAGCCGCTGGTCAGCAGCGGGTGCTGCGGGGTCGCGCCGCACCGTCTCGCGGGCGAAGTAGACCGAGACGAGCGTGATACAGCCGAGGACGACGAGGTACAGGGAGATGGGCCAGGAGGAGTCGGTGGCCGCCAGGAGCGCGGTCGCGATGAGCGGTGAGAGGCCGCCCGCGAACACCGAGGCCAGCTCGTGGCCGAGCGAAATGGCGCTGTAGCGCGAGGACTTGCCGAACAGCTCGGTGAAGAAGCTCGGTTGGGTGCCGATCATGGCCCCGTGGCCGATGCCGATGGCGATGATGAAGGCGAGCCACACGAGCGCGGGGGTGCCGGTGTCCACGAGCCAGAAGAAGGGGAAGGCGAAGACGATGAGGGTGGCCGCTCCTGCCATGTAGACGGGGCGACGGCCGATGCGGTCGGAGAGGGCGCCGAATCCCACCATCGAGGCGCCTTCCACGATGTTCGCGACGATGATCCCGGTCAGCAGCAGGCCGTTGCCGACTCCGATGTGCTTGCCGTAGGCGAGGGAGAAGACCAGGAAGATGTACGACGCGCCGTTCTCCGCCATCCGGGCGCCGGCGGTGACCAGGATGGCGCGCGGCTGGGTCTTCAGGGCATGCAGGATCGGCAGCCGCTGCTTCTCGCCCTTGTGCTGGACGCTCTGGAACTCCGGCGTCTCCTCGATCTTCAGCCGGATGACGAGCCCGGCCAGCGCGGGGACGGCCCCCAGGAGGAAGGGCAGGCGCCAGCCCCAGGACAGGAACGCCTCGTCGGACAGGGTCTGGACCGCGGCGAAGACTCCGGCGGAGGTGATGAAGCCGAGGTTGATGCCGACCTGGCTCCAGGCCGAGTAGAAGCCGCGTCGTCCCGCGGGGGCGTGCTCGGTGATCATGAGGACGCTGCCGCCCCACTCGCCGCCGACCGCGATGCCCTGAAGGACGCGCAGCAGGGTGAGCAGGATCGGCGCCCACACACCGATCTGTGCGTAGGTGGGCAGGGCGCCGATGAGGAAGGTGGTGAGGCCCATGACGAGCAGGGTGATCACGAGCATCGGCTTGCGGCCGAGGCGGTCCCCGAAGTGACCGAAGATGATGCCGCCCAGGGGGCGGGCCGCGAAGCCGACGGCGAAGGTGCCGAAGGATGCGAGGGTGCCGGCGAGGGAGCTGGCCTCGGGGAAGAAGAGGGTGCCGAGCACCAGGGCCGAGGCGGTTCCGTAGAGGAAGAAGTCGTACCACTCGAGTGCGGTGCCGGTCAGGCTGGCGATCGCGACCTTGCGGATCGACTGCGGTCCGGCTGCCGGTTTGTGCGGGGTGGTGGGGCTCATCTCGTCACCTCTGGAGGAGGACGGTGGCCATCGGGACGCCGAGCGGTGCGTGACGACGTCCCGATGGTCGGGAAAGGGGATGTGCCGGGGCGGGGTCCGGTCAGCGCCCACGGTGTCGACCGGGAACCACCGACGAAGTCCGGAACCCGGTCAGGTCCGAGCTCCTTACGAGCGGGCCGGGGTGGGCTGCCCGCCGCGCCGCGGCACGGCACCGGCGGCCTCCCGGTCCCAGTCGGCGCGGGCGGCTCCCCACTCCCGCAGCACGGCCTTGCGGACCTTGCCGTTCTCGGTCAGCGGCAGTTCCGGGCACAGCGCCACGAAGCGGGGAATCGCGTAGTAGGCGAGCCTGGGCTCGCAGAAGGACACCAGCTCGGTGAAGTCGATCTCCTGTCCCTCGACGGGGACCACGGCGGCCATCACCTCGTCCTCGCCGAGTTCGGAGTCCACCGCGTACACCGCGACGTCACGGACGCCGGGGTGCTGTGCGAGGACGCTCTCGACCTCGACGGAGGAGATGTTCTCGCCGCGCCGCCGGATCACGTCCTTGATGCGATCGACGAACCTGATCCACCCGTCCGCCTCGATCACCACCCGGTCACCGGAGTGGAACCACAGGTCCTGCCACGCGGCGACGGTGGCCTCGTGCATCCGGTAGTAGCCGGAGGCGAAGGCGTAGGGCTGCTCGCTGCGCAGCAGCAGTTCGCCCGGGGTGCCGGCGGGGACGTCGAGGCCGTTCTCGTCGACGACCCGGGCGGAGAAGCCCTCCTGAAGACGGCCGACGTATCCCGGCCGCTGCTCGGTGCGGCTCGCGGAGATCACCGCGTTGGTCTCGGTCGAGCCGTAGCCGTCGATGAGGACGACACCGAACCGCTCCTCGAACTCCCGGAGCAGCCCGGCCGGGGTGGCCGGCGCCAGGGCCGCGGTCACCTTGTGCGCCCGGTCGTGCTCGCCGGGCGGCCGGCCCGCCAGGATGCTGATCATGGCGCCCAGCAGATAGGTGCAGGTCGCCCCGCTGGCCGTCACGTCCGACCAGAAGCGGGAGGCCGAGAAGCGCGGACCGATGACGTACTGCGCACCGCTGACCAGCGCCTGGCTGAAGGCGTTGAGCGCGTTCGTGTGGAACAGCGGCAGGCAGGTGTGCAGCACGTCGGCCGCGGTGATGCCGAGCTGGGCCGTGACGTTGCGGCCCCACCAGTAGAACTGGGCGTGCGGGCAGACGACTCCCTTGGAGACCCCGGTGGTGCCCGAGGTGTAGAGGATCACCGCGGGATGGCCGGGGCCCACCGCCACGGGCTCCACGGCCGGTCCGTCGTCCGGGAGCGCGTCGACGGGGACCGGCAGCACCGTGGTCACCTCGTGCTCGTCGAGCAGCCAGATCTGGCGCAGCGCTGCGGTGCTCGGCAGCGCCTCCACCTGCGCGAGGAAGGGCTGTTCCAGGACCAGCAGCTCCGCCTGCGAGTTGGTCAGGATGTGATGGAGCTGCTCACCGCGCGCGGCGGTGTTGATCGGCACGGCGACGGCACCGATCCACGCGCAGCCGAGGATGAGGTCCAGCAGCTCGACCCGGTTGGACGCCATCAGCGCCACCCGGTCTCCCCGCTCCACCCCATGTTGGCGCAGCAGGCCCCCCGCGACGGAGACCCGTTCGAGCATCTGGGCGGCGGTCCTCCGGGTGTCCCCGCAGCGCAGCAGGACGCTGTCCGGGGTGGCTTCCGCGCGCCATCGCAGCAGCCCGGGGACGCTTGCGTGGGTGAGGTCGGGGATGTCGGTGACGTCGCTCATGACAGCTCCTTTCCGGGCCGGCCGCCCGACGGTACGAAGGCGACGGGACGGTCGGACGACGGGTCGGGGCGATCGGTGAGTTCCACGACGTCACCGGCCTCGACGGGGCCGAACAGCCGGGCCACGAGCAGCGGTTCGGGGTCGCAGGCGACCGACGCGATGACCACGTCGCCGAGGTGGGTCAGTTCCTCGACCACCCCGCGCTCGACGCCGACGGGCGCCAGATCGGCGCCGCCGCAGCGGGGACACATCAACCGGGCGGGGAACCACTGGCCGCCGCACTTCTGACAGCTCTGCACGGTCACACTCATACGGCGGCCTCCAGGAGGGTGGCGTTGGCACACGCGCCATAGCGGTAGAGCACCATCCCGTACCCGCTGACCAGGCCGATCCTGGCGTTCTCGACCTGCCGCTGCCCGGCCTGGCCGCGCAACTGCCGGACGGTCTCCACGAGTCCGTGCATGCCTCCCGCGGAACCCGGCTGGCCGGCCGAGAGCTGTCCGCCGGAGGTGTTCACGGCGAGCTTGCGGGTGGCGATGCGCTCGGCGATGAACGCCGGCATCTCCCCGCCGGCGACCAGACCGAGATCCTTGAGCTGGGCGAGCGCCATGGCCGGGTAGTCGTCGTACACGCCGACCACGTCGACGTCAGCGGGGCCGAGTCCCGCGGTGTCCCACAGCTCGGACGCGCAGTCGGCCAGACCGGTGGCCAGGCCGTCGCCCGTCTGGTCGTCGCTGTTGTAACGGGCCGACACGGTGAGCACCTTGGCCCGCCGGGTGCCGTCGGCCCGTTCGTCGGCGGCGACCACCACGGCGTCGGCGCCCGTGACCGGCGGCACGCAGTCGTACCGGCCGAGGGGTTCCGCGACCATCGGAGCGTTCAGGTACTCGTCGAGCGTCAGCGGCTTCCGGTACACGGCCCCGGGGTTGAGGGACGCCCATTCGCGCTGGGCCACCGCGAGGCGCCCGTAGTCGGTACGGGTGAGTCCCTCGGCCGCCATCTGACGCTGGGTCAGCAGGGCGAACAGGGCGTTCGGGCCGAGCATGTCCAGCGGAACCAGATGCTCGGCGGTGGCCCGGTTGTACTCGGCCACCATCTTGAGGTGCACTTCGCGGTCCATCAGGTCGCCGGCCGCGAGCACCACCACGGAGGCGTCACCGGACTCCACGGCCCGTACGGCGTGCTGGAGCATCGTGCCCGCGCTCGCCCCGCCGTTGGTGTCCTGCATCAGCCAGCGCAGCCGAAGGCCGAGCCGCCAGGCCAGGTCGATGGCGTGGTCCGGATCGAGGGTGAAGCTGGAGACACCGAAGCCGTCGACATCGCAGGTCCGGAGGTTCGCGTCGGCGAGTGCGCGGCGTACGGCGTCGGCGAGCACCTGCTCGGTTGTCGTGCCGGGCGCCGGGTGCCGCGTGTAGGGCGACTCGCCCGTGCCGATGACGGAGACCTCGCTCGTCGTCTTTCTCATCAAAGTGTGCTGTTCCATTTCGTGAGGCGGTCGGGGGGATGCACGCCGGGGCGCCTCAGTGCCCGAAGGCCTCCTGAAGCCACCAGGAACCCCCGTCCGAGGCGATCTTGGCGTCCAGCACCAGGGGACGGACGGGACCGGCCGACAGCCACTCCTTCACGGCGTGCGTGTCCTCGGGCCGCCGGATGGTCAGTGCCTCGCATCCGTGGCCCCGCGCGATCGCCGCGATGTCCGTGTCGGGGAAGGTGACCGTGTCGAGACCGCTGGTGCCGGACCCGAAGTGGTGCACCTCGGCGCCGTACATGGCGTCGTTGTAGACGACGATCAGCAGGGGCAGGCCGAGCCGTACGGCGGTGTCCAGCTCCGACAGGCCCATCATGAAGCCGCCGTCGCCGACGCCGGCGACGGGCAGCCGGTCGGGCTGCGCGAGCGCGGCACCGATCGCGGTCGCCAGGCCCAGGCCGACGGACTGGAACGCCTGGGTGAAACAGAACCCGTACTCGTCGGGCACGTCGAGGTACATGCTCGGGTAGCCGAGGAAGTTTCCCGAGTCCACCGACACGATCCGCTCGGTGGGCAGGAGGTCGTTGAGCGCGGCGGTCATGCTCCGCGGGTCGACCCGCCCGTCCGCAGACATGTCCTCGAACGCGACCTGGTTCCAGCTCGGGCCGGACCTGAGCCGCTCGGCCACGTCCTCGGTGCGGTAACCCGTCCGCCCGCCGGGTGAGTTCGCCCGCAGCCACGCGGCGGTGGCCCGGGCCGTACTCGCGACACCGCCCCACAGGCCGAGGTCCACGTCACGGTGTACGCCGATGGACCCCGGTTCGATGTCGACCTGGACGACGGTGGCGTCCGGCGAGATGAGCCGGCCGTGCCGCATGGTCCACATGTTCAGGGCGCAGCCGAACCCCACCAACAGGTCGGCGCCCGCGACGAGTTCGGCCGTCAGCGGCGAGGAGAAGCCGCCGGAGACGTCGATGTTCCAGTCGTCCTCGTGGAACATCCCGCGGGAGACGGCGGAGGTGGCGAGCAGGGCGCCCGCCTCGGCGGCCAGTTCGCGGACGGCCTCCTTGGAGCCCGGGGAACGGCCGCCGCGCCCGACGACGAAGACCGGCCGCTCGGCGCGTTGAAGCAGCTCGGCGAAGGCGGCGATCTCGCTGTCGTCGGGCCGCGGTTCGGCGACCGGGCGGTACTCCCGGGCCGGGGCCCGTGCCTCCAGGATTTCGTCCTGTACGTCGATCGGAACGTTGAGGACGACCGTGCGCCGCTGGTGGCGACAGATCGCGTAGGCCCGCGCCACATCGTCCAGGGCGGTCTTGGACGACCGGACGCGCAGGGCGACCGCGCCGATGCCGGTCGCGACAGCCGCCTGGTCGAGCGCGAAGTTCGAAGAGGGGTCGGCGGCTTCGGCGGTGAGCACCAGCAGCGGCGTCCGGCTCTTCGCGGCCTCGGTGATGCCGGTGAGGGCGTTCGTGTAGCCGCAGCCCTGGTGCAGGGAGAGCACGGCGACCTCGTCGGACATCCGGGCGTACGCGTCGGCCATGGTGGCCGCGCCGCCCTCGTGACGTGCGGCGACGAACCGGGCGCCGCCGCGCACCATCGCGTCGGTGAAGTGGAAGTTGCCGCTGCCGACGACTCCGAAGACCCTACGGATGCCGAGATCCGTGAGCTGCTTGCCGATGGCCTCGTGGACGGGCACGGTCACTGGCCTTCTCCGTTCTCTATGAGCGCGAGCACCCGCGCAGGGCTTCCGGACCCTCCGGCGATGCGGAGCGGAGCGACGATCAGGACGGCTCCGGTCACGGGCAGCCGATCGAGGTTCTGCAATTGGGTGACTCCGTACTTGCCCGCGCCCAACAGGTAGTGGTGCGCGGGGAATTGCGGGGTGAAGGTGAACGCCTGCCCGGCGTCGGTCCCGACCGTCTCCACGCCGAGTCCGACGATCGGTGACTCCTCGGCCAGCCAGCGGGCGCAGTCGGCCGTGAGGCCGGGGGTGTGCGGCCCGCCGTCGTCGGCGTTGAGGAACAGCCGCTGGTCGTGCGAGCGCGCGGACCAGCCGGTCCGGTAGAGCAGCCAACCACCCTCGGGCAGCGGCCCGTTGGACTGCTGCCACTCCTCGACATGCTCACGTGTCAGCAGGAAGTCCGGGTCGGCCGCGCACTCGGCGGTCTTGTCGATCACGACGGCGGGAGCCGCCAGGCGCCGGACCGGCACCTGGGACACGTCCCCCTTGTCGGCGCCGGTGACCCAGTGGCACGGCGCGTCGAAGTGGGTACCCACGTGCTCACCGGTGTGAATGCCGTTCTGGTAGGACGTGCGCCCCCGCTCGTCGTACCGCGCGAGTTCCTCCAGCTCGAAGTGGGGGATCGGCGCCATGTCGGGCGGGAGGTCGAGCACGGGCGTCGACGGCGACAGGAGGGCGGTCAGGTCGACCACCTCGACGCCGCCGGAGGCCAGAGCGGACCTCAGGCCGCTCAGCGCGCTCTCTGCGGAGAGTGTCGAAGACATGGCCTCATCATTTGGCAGGGGATCCGGCCCTGACCAATGCTTCTCCGGTCGCCGTTATGCGTGTATGGCTATACCGGAGACCAACACCATGCGACGGAGAGATGTCACTCAATGAACGTGGATCACTTCCTGGACGGCCGGCTGAAGCTGCGCCACCTCGTTCTCCTGACCGTCGTGGCCGATGAGGGGACGCTGGTCGGTGCCGCCAAGGCAATGCATGTCACCCAGCCGGTCGTGACCCGGAGCCTCCAGGAGATCGAGTCGATCGCCGGCGTGGAACTCTTCGCCAGGGGGCCACGGGGTGTCCGCCCGACCCAGTACGGTGACATCCTCATCGAGCACGCCCGTGCGGTCGTGGGCAATGTGCAGGCCGCCGCCGGACGCATCAACGAACTCCAGCGTCTCGGCACGGAGCCGGTACGGGTCGGAACCATCCTCGCCGGTGCCTACTCCCTGCTGCCGCAGACCCTGATCCGGCTGAAGAAGGCCCACCCGCACCTCACCGTGTCGGTCGTCGAGGCGATGCCCGAGGAACTCGGCCTGCAACTCTCCCGAGGCGAAGTGGACGTGCTGGTCGGCCGACTTCAACCGTCCCGCCAGGGTGCCGCGCTGCGGCATGTGCGGCTCTACGACGAACCGGTGCGCCTCGTCGTCAGGCATGAGCACCCCTGCCTCGGGACACCCACCGGCGGCATCGAGGACCTCATGGACCTGCCGTGGATCCTGCCGGGCCGCAACAGCCAGCTGCGCGAGGAGATCGACGAACTCTTCGACCGCCAGGGCCTCTCACTGCCCGCGAACATCATCGAGTGCTCGACGATCCTCACGCTGAGAACGGTCCTGCTGGAGACGGACGCCGTCGCGCCGCTGCCCATGCTGATCGGCGCACGGGACCCCCTGCTGGCCGTGCTGCCCTTGGGGCTCGACACGTTGCCGCGCGCGATCGGGATCAGCACGGTCGCCGACCGGCCGCCGTCCGCGAGCACCCGGCTCCTGATCAAGGAAATGATCGCAGTCGCCCGCGAGACCGACCCCGCGCTGTTGGAGGCACGAAACTGACCGGAGGGGCCGGTTCGCCCCCGAGCACGGGGGGGGGCAACGGGACGGCGCCGCGCCGGGTGCCAGGGCGGTTCAGGCCGCTGACGGCACCGAGGAGCTGCCCCCGTGCCTGCGCAGGTACTGGCCCACCACCTCGTTGAACTCCTCGGCGCGTTCCACCTGGGACCAGTGTCCGCACTGGCTGAAGAGGTGGGCGTCGGCGTGCGGGACGGTGTGCAGGAGTTCCCATGTCCGTGAGACTGGGATGACCACGTCCTGCATGCCGTGGACAAGTAGCAGCGGGATGTCCAGTTCCCCGAGTGCGCCGAGGTCGAGCGGCAGCGCGTCGCGGTCGCGGTCGCGGGCGGCCACGACCTCCTTCAGGCGGCTCGACGCGCTGTCGTTCAGGGCCGCCCGATAGCGCAGGTCGACCAGCTCGTCGGTGACCAACTCCTTGTCCACGACGAACTGTTCGAGCGTGCGGCGAATACCGGCCGGGGAGAGTTCGGGCTTGGCGTGGCCCGCCAGCGCCGCGGTCTTCTTCGCGCCTCCTGTGCCCATCGAGACGACGCCGAGGATCCGCTCCGGGGCGTCGATGGCGAGTTGCAGGGCGACCCAGCCGCCGATGGAGTTGCCGACGATCCAGGTCTTGTCGATGCCCAGGGCGTCGAGGACGCGCAGCGCGTGCCGCCCCCACTCCCGGATTCCGTATTCGGTGCCCGGGGCCACGACGGTCTGGCCGTAGCCCATGGAGTCGATGGCGACGCAGCGGCCGTGCTGTGCGAGGTGGGGCAGGTTCAGCCACCAGTTGGCGGCCGCGGTGACACCGGTGCCCGAGCCGTGCAGGAAGAGGATCGGGGTGCCTTCGCCGAGCTCGTGGCAGTGGGTGAGCTCACCGTCGGCGGTGGGCAGCCACGTGTCCTCGAGGCCGAAGAAGGCGTCGGTCCGGTACTCGGGGATCTCGACGGTGGTCATCGGCCTTCCTCTCGTCGGGTGAGCTTCTCGATGACGGCGTGCACGCCCACGACGTTGTTCACCATCTGGGTCACGCGGACATCCGCGGCGATGGAGCAGAGGCTGTACGCCTCGTCCGGGTCGAGCCCTTCCCCGGTCAGCCAGTTCACGAGGTCGTCCACCGCGTCGTGGGCGGCGTCCTCCAACTTCTCCCCGAAACCCGTGGAGATGAAGTGGGTCTCCGTCTCGGCCCGCGGGGTGCGCAGCGGCGTGCCATGCTCCACCGTGAACCGCAGCCGGACATGGTCCATGCCGGTCTCGATGGCGGTCTGGTTCACCTCGCCGTCGCCCTGGACCGCATGGCCGTCACCGCAGTAGAAGCCGGCGCCGTCCCGGAGGACGGGCAGCTTCAGGCGGGTGCCCACGACGAGTGCGGACAGGTCCATGTTGCCGCCGAAGGCGCCGGGTTCCACCGTGCTGCGCGGGCCGTCCTCGGCCGGGGCGACGCCCATGATGCCCAGGAACGGCTTGAGGGGCACACGCACCTTCCCGCCGAGCGTGGTGGTCATGGAGTCGCGGTCCAGGGCGAAGTGGCGGATCGCCCCCGCAGGGAACCGGTCGCGCAGCACGCCACGTCCCCGCGGCTCGGCCACGACCAGGTTGAACCCGTGGGCCGCGGGTGTCAGCGCCAGCACGTCCACCACCAAGGTGTCGCCGGGACGGGCCCCGCGCACCCGGATGGGGCCGGTGAGGGAATGCGGCCCGAGCGCGTCGGGGAAGGCCGCCCGGAGCGCCGGGAAGTCCGCCATGACCGTGTCCGGGGTGACGCGGTTGCCCCAGTGGCCCCAGGTCGACAGCGTGACCTCGTCGCCGGAGTCGACCGAGAGCACCGGCGGCGCGGCGGGATCGATCACCCCGACCCGGACGGTGTCGGGACCGGCGGGGAGGTCGTGGACACGACCTCCCCCGACCGTGGACGGGGTGGTCTCCCGCGTCACGCGCCACCCGCTTCGGCGTGACCCGGCAGCGGTTCACGCCGGATCGAGGCCAGCAGGTGCTGGACGGCGCTGGTGGCACCGGACTTGTTGTTGGCGAACAGGATCCGGGCGAACTGCGCCCCGAGGTAGGGGTGGAAACCCAGGTCGTACAGGGTGCGGAAGTCCCGCTCCTCGATGGCGGTGCGCTCGGCCCCGGTCAGTTCGTAGCGGTCGAGCACGGCCGCCTCGTCCTTGACGAACTCCTCGCGCAGGGCGGCGTTCCACTTCAGGTCCTGCACCAGATCGTGCGAGACCAGGGCTCGGTTGATGCTTTCCAGACTCATGGTGATCCCCATCCCCTTCTCAGCGTCCGGCCCGCGCCGACGTCATGTCCCAGCTGACGGCACCGATCCCGCAGCGCCACTTGTCCCAGGCGGTGTAGCCGAGGACCTCGCAGGGCCGCTCGCCGATCGCGCCCATGACGAGGATCCAGCTCAGCAGCTCTCCGGTGCCGCCGATGCCGGCCTGGTCGAGCCGCTCCAGGGTGACTTCGGCGAGGACCTTCTCGTGGTCGCCATTGGCGAGCAGGTCGAGGAACCAGTTGTCGAACTCCTCGTCGATCCAGAAGTCCCGTACGCCGCCGGGCTCGTGGCTCATGCCGCCGGTGGCGAAGAGGCCGACGCGCAGATCGGACGGCAGGTCGTTCTCGATGAGATCGGCGAGCTGCCGGCCGATCTCGTAGCAGCGGTGCTGGTCGGGGAAGGGCGGCACCGTGACGTTCTGGAGGATCGGGATGATCGGAACGCCGCTCGCCTCGATCCCGGTCCTGACCACCGGCACCGAGATGTTGTCGTCGAAGTTGAGGTTCTCGCGGGTCGCGGAGACCGGAACACCGCGCCGGTTCAGGCCGTTGAGGACCTTCTCCGCGAGGTCCGGGCGCCCCGGGATCCGGTACTCCCCGCAGCCCAGCCAGTCCTTGAAGAACTCGGCCGGGCCGCGGTGCTCGGGCGCCATGCCGACGACGAAGTCCGGGTACTCGCGGATGCGGTTGTTGGCCATGTGGTCGTTGGCCACCATGAGGATCACGTCGAGTTCGGTCTCGCGGATCTGCCGGGTCAGGGACCCGTAGGCGGAGGTGACCATCTGCTGCGAGGCTTCGGGCGCCTGATCGAACATGCCGATCAGGCCGGGGGCGTGGCTCGCTGCCACGGCGAGGCTGACGTTGGCCATGGTGAGATTTCCTTTGCTGGTCTGTTGATCAGGCGGTGGCGCGCAGGTTCCGGGTCTCGTCCTCGCGGACTTCGAGGGTGTCCGCGTCGATGGCGACGCCGTAGACGGTGCGGGCCGCGTCGAGGGAGACGACGCCCTCGCGCACGTCGCGCAGCACCAGCTCGGCGGGGCGCAGCCGCGGATCGCCGAACCCGCCGCCACCGCTCGCGATCACCTCGAAGACGTCGCCCTTGTTGAGGGTGTAGAAGGAGTTGGACTCGACCTCGACGGGCTCGGCGCCGGGGCGGGTCAGGGTGAGGTGCTGGACGATGCCGGGCCGGCCGCCGAGCAGCCCCACGGGCGCGGTCTCGGGCATGAAGCCGCTGCCGTACGTCGCGCAGGCGATGTCGTCGGCCAGCACCCGCCACCGGTAGCGCACGCCGAGCCCGCCGCGCCACTGTCCGCCGCCCGCGCTGTCGGGGAGGTACTCGAGCGCCTCCAGCAGGTACGGGGTGTCCAGCTCGTGCAGTTCGGGGTCCGGGGTGCGCAGCCCGCCCAGGGTGTTCGAGGGGGAGAGGTGGTCCCAGCCGTCGAAGCCCTCGGTGGCGCCGCTGCCGCCCTTGCCCAGGAAGTGCAGGTCGCCGAAGTGGCGTCCGGTGCGCGGGTTCATGCCCATCGTGGCGGGCGTGCACCAGCGGGCCCAACCGGCGTGCGCACGGCCGGGAACGGCCTTCGACAGGGCCACCCAGACCGCCGAGGCGATGGCCTCGCACGTCGGGACGGTGCAGGCGGCGACGGGCGCCGGGGCGTCGGGGTTGGTGAGGGTGCCGGCCGGGGCGATCACGTCGACCGGCTCGATCGCGCCGGCGTTGTAGCGGATGTCCGGGTCGATGCACCCGAAGAGAGCCAGGTGGGCCGAGGAGACCGTGTTGGCGATCGTGCTGTTGATGAAGCCCTTGGCCTGCTCGTCGCTCTCGCTGAAGTCGAAGGTGAGGTGCTCGCCCTCGACCTTGATCGTGAGGGCGACCCGGTACGAACGGTCCCTGTCGATGCCGTCGTTGTCGAGCAGCGCGTCGGCGCTGTACTCGCCGTCGGGTATCCCGGCGATCTCGGCGCGGACCTGGCGTGCGCTCGCCCGCAGCAGCTCGTCGGTGGCGGCCGCGATGGTCTGCGGCCCGTACTTCTCCAGGAGGCCCTTCAGGCGGCGTTCGCCGATGGCGGTGGCGCCGATCTGACAGTTCAGCACGGACTCCACCAGGGCGCGCATCCGCACGTTGGACAGGATCAACTCCCAGGCGTCGCGCCGCAGTTCGCCCGCCGCGACGACGCGGGTCGGCGGGATCACGATGCCCTCCTCCTGGACGTCCCGCGCTCCGGGGTTGAACCCGACGACGCCGCCACCGCCGACGTCGACGTTGTGCCCCTTGGTCGTGGCCCAGAAGACGAGTTCGCCGTCCCAGAAGACCGGCCGGGCGATGGTGATGTCGGGCAGGTGCGAGCCGCCGTCGAACGGATCGTTGTGGATGAAGATGTCGCCGTCGTGCACGTCGTCGCCGAAGAACTCGGCGATGGCGCGCAGGGCGAACGGCGTCGCCCCGCCGATGACCGGGATGTAGTGGGTCTGGGCGAGCAGCCGGCAGTCCGCGCTGAAGAGGGAGGTCGCGAAGTCGCGGGCCTCGACGAAGATGGGCGACCGCGAGGTGCGCAGCATCGTCTGTCCCATCTCGCTGGTGATGCCGTCGAGTGCGCTGCCGATCACGGCGACGAGGATGGGGTTGGACCCGGACTGCGGCTGCGTCCGGTTCTGCGTCTGTGTCATCTGCTGTGTCATCTGTTCGGTTCCCTTCAGGCCGGCTGGTTCGCCGGTTCGATGACGTAGTTGCCCTGCGCGTCCACCGTCATGACGTAGCCCTCGATGAGCACGACGGTGGTGGTGGGCTGCTCGATGATCGCGGGGCCGACGACGCGGTTGTCGCGGCGCAGGGCGAGGCCGTCGTAGACGTCGGTGTGCACGGTGCGGCCGGAGAAGATCGCCTCGCGGGCGCCCTTGCGGGCGGCGCTCGGGTCGGGGCCGGCGGAGGGCTCGTCGGCGAGCGCGGGCTTGGCCGTACGCCCCAGTGACGTGAGGCGTACGTTGATGAGTTCGGTGGGCTCGCCGGGCATGGCGTACCCGTTGAGGGCCTCGTGCTTCGCCTCGAAGTCGCTGACGAGCTGCTTGAGCGACTCCTGGGTGAGCTCGCCGTCGAAGGCCAGGGGCACCTCGATCTCGGTGAACTGGCCGATGTAGCGCACGTCCGCGCTGAAGACCAGGTCGATCGCGTCGTCCGCGACGTTCTCCGAGCGCAGTGTCTCGACGGCCTCGTCGCGCATCTCGCGGTACAGCTCGCCGACCCGGCCCAGGTCCAGGGCGTCCATGTCCGAGACGAAGGTGCGCGCGTACAGATGCTTGAGGTCGGTCAGGAGGGTGCCGACGGCGCAGAACACCGAGGACTCGCGCGGCACGATGATGCGGGTGATGCCGAGTTCCTGCGCGATCGGCACGGCGTGGATCGGTCCCGCGCCGCCCGCGACGACCACGGTGAACTCGCGGGGGTCGACACCGCGCTTGACCGACACGGCGCTGACGGCCTCGGCCATGGTCGCGTTCACCACGCGGTAGATGCCCTCGACCGCCTCGGCGACGGTGAGGCCGAGCGGCTCGGCGACCTTCTCCTCGACGGCCTTGCGCGCCGCCTCGACGTCCAGGGTGAAGGCACCGTCTCCGAACATGTCCGGGTTCAGGTAGCCCATGAGGAGGTCGGCGTCGGTGGTCGTGGGGTTCTCGCCGCCGCGGCCGTAGCAGGCGGGACCGGGGTTGGCGGTGGCGCTCTGCGGGCCGACCCGCAGGATGCCGCCGGAGTCCACCCACACCAGCGAACCGCCGCCCGCGCCGACGGTGTGGATGTCCAGCATCGGCAGGGCGACCCGGTACCCCGCGATCTCGCTGTCACCGGTGAGCAGCGACTCCCCGTCGCGCACCAGGGCGACGTCGAAGCTGGTGCCTCCCATGTCGACCGCGATGACATCTTCGGCGCCGTGCCGACGGGCGTACTGGAGGGCCGCTCCCGGCGCCGCCGCCGGCCCCGACATGAGTGCGTTGACCGCCGAATCGCTGGCGATCTCGGGCGACATCACGCCGCCGTTGGACTGCACGATGAGCAGCGTTCCGGAAAAGCCGCGGTCCGCCAGCTGGCGTTCGATGTTCGCCAGGTAGTTCTGTAGTTTGGGCCCGACGAAAGCGTTCAGCACCGTGGTGCTGTGCCGCTCGTAGGCGCGTATCTGGGGCACGACGTCGCTGGATATCGTGACGAATGTGCCGGGGAGTTCCTCGCGCAGGATCTCCGCCGTGCGCTGTTCGTGGGCAGGGTCGACAAAAGACCACAGATACGAGATCGCGACCGCCTCGACGCCCTGCTCGCGGAAATACCGCGCCGCCGCGCGCACATCGTCCTCGTTGAGCGCCACGACCTCCTCGCCCGATACGTCGATCCGCTCCCGGACCGTGGCGATGAGTTCGCGCGGGACGAGGGGGAGCGGTGGCGCGTACTTGGAGTCGTTCTGCCGCTCCCGGATGCCGCGGCGCATGTTCAGCAGGTCACGGAAGCCGTGCGTCGTGACGAAGCCGGTCTTCGCCCCCTGGTGTGTCAGCACCGCGTTGGTGGCGATCGTCGTTCCGTGCACGATCGTGGACACCGCTCCGAGGAAGTCCTCCAGTGACTCCCCGAAGCTGTCGGCCGCTTTGGTCAGGCCGTTCAGCAGACCGACGGAGGGGTCGTGCGGGGTGGTCGGAGACTTGTAGATCCGGGATTCACCATTGCCTTCGACAACGAAGAGGTCGGTGAATGTGCCGCCGATGTCAATTCCGATCCGCCGACTCGACTTATTGCGTGCGTTCGTCATCGAGGAAACTCCATTGCTGTGAACCGAATGGGCGCGCAGGAGGGTGCGGCGCATTGACGCGACAGCGAATCACGTGAATGGCGCGGCCAGTGCGAACCGAATTCGAGACTTACAGGAAGGCGCGGTGTTTCCAGGACCGTAGCCCCTCGTCCAGGGGCCGACAACGAACTGTTCGGCTCAGCCGAACAGGGCAGGTCAGCTCAGCCGAACAAGGCTGTTCAGGTCAGGGCGCGCGCTCGGAGAGCCGCCGGGCGGCCTCGACCACGGCGTGGGCGTAGGCGTCCCCGTGCGTGGGCAGCCGCTGCTCGACGAAGCTCATGCTCAGCGCCCACGTGACATCGCCGTGCCGGTTGCTGACCGGTGCCGCGACACAGCACACGCCCTCGACCGCTTCCTCGGTGTCCAGGGCGTACCCGCGCTCGCGCACCGTGGACAGCTCCGCCTCCAGGGCCGGGAGCGTGGTGAGGGAACGATCCGTGAGAGCGGGCAGCGTGTCGTCGCCGTAGATGTCGCGCAGTTCGCGGGGCGAGAGGTAGGCCAACAGCATCTTGCCGGGCGCCGTGCAGTGCGCCGGGAGGCGTTCACCGACCCGGGTCGCGTTGACCCGCACCCCGTCGTGCGGCGCGAGCTTCTCCAGGTAGACGACCTCGCCGTGGTGACGTGACGACAGCTGGACCGTCTGCTGGTGCGCGGCGACCAGGGCCCGCATCTCCACCCAGGCCGGCTCGGAGATCTCCGAGGTCATGCGCGCGCGCAGGCCCAGCTGGAAGGCGCGCCAGCCGAGCCGGTAGCGGCCACGGCCCGTACGGCGCAACAGGCCGAGCGAGACCATGGATTGCATGTGGTCCCAGGTCGTCGTCTTGGGGAGGTCGAGCGCGCGGCACACCTCGCTGACCGTCCGCTCGGGGGCGTCGGAGGAGAAGAGATCCAGGATCCGCACGGCCCGCTCAAGCCCGTCGATCATGCCGCCGCCCTTGTCCACATGGTCGACAGGATACGAGGGCGGCCGCGGCCCCGGAGGTCGCCCGCATGCGACTCGGCAGCACGATTGTTCAGAAATTGCTCTCTCTGCGCGGGTCCGCGGTGCTGCCCGCGGGGTGCCCGCTGTGCGACCAAATGGAAGGCTTGCTGGGCTCTTTCCAGCTCGACAGTGACCGTCAGCTCACGTGCAGCCTCCAGGACCACCGCGAGGGTAGCCACCGCCGCCTGCCCCGCGCCGTGGTCTTGCGTGGGCGATCTTTCCTTGCGCATGCTCGGACCGTCCCCGCCGCGCCGTACCCGCCCGTCCGCTGGAGGCCGCCTTGACCGCACCCGCCACCGCTACCGCAGCTATCGGGCCCGCCCTGGACGCGCTGCTTGCCGCGCTGCCCGCCGATGCGGTCGCCGTCGATCCGGATGTGCTGGCCGCGCACAGCAACGATCACGCGCCGTTCTGCCCCAGCGGCACACCGGCCGCCCTGGTGCGGGCCCGTACCACCGAGGAGGTGGCGGCGACGCTGCGGATCGCCCACGAGCACCACGTGCCCGTGGTGCCGCAGGCCGCCCGCACGGGGCTGTCCGGCGGGGCGAACGCGGTCGATGGATGCATCCTGCTGTCCGTGGAGCGCATGACCCGGATTCTCGACATCGACGTCGTCGACCAGGTCGCGCGGGTCGAAGCGGGCGTCGTCAACGCCGACCTGTCGCGGGCCGTCGCCGAGCACGGCCTGTTCTACCCGCCGGACCCGTCCTCCTGGGAGTCCTCCACGCTCGGCGGAAACGCGGCCACGAACGCGGGCGGCCTGTGCTGTGTGAAGTACGGCGTGACCGGTGACTTCGTGCGCGGGCTCACCGTGGTTTTGGCCGACGGCAGCGTGCTGCGCACCGGCCGCACCACCGCCAAGGGCGTCGCCGGCTACGACCTCACCCACCTCTTCGTAGGCTCCGAAGGCACCCTCGGTGTCATCACCGAGGTCACCGTAGGGCTGCGGCCCGCCGCCGAACGCCCGCTGACCGCCGTGGCGTTCTTCTCGACCACCACCGCCGCGTGCGCGGTCGTCCCCGCGTACATGAGCAGCGGCCCGCGGCCCAGCCTCCTGGAGTTCATGGACCGGCCCAGCATCGACGCGGTCAGCGCGTACCGCGACCTCGGCTTCCCCGACGATGCCGGCGCCGTCCTCATCGCCCAGTCCGACCGGGGCGGGGCGGCCCCGGACGATCTGCGCCGCTTCGCCGACATCGCCGAGACGCAGGGCGGCACCACGGTGATCGCCGAGGATGCCGCCGAAGCCGAACTCCTCCTCGCCGGACGCCGGTTGGTCGGCATCGCCACCGAACGCCTCGGCGCCTATCTGGCCGACGATGTCTGTGTCCCGCGCGGCCGGCTCGCCGAGATGATCGACGGAATCGCCGAACTCTCCGAGCGGCACGGCCTGTTGGTCACCTGCGTCGCTCACGCCGGTGACGGCAACGTCCATCCCAACGTCATCTTCGACCGCGACGACGCCGACCAGGTGCGCCGCGCCCACGAGACGTTCGGCGCGATCATGGACCTCGGCCTGCGCCTGGGCGGCACCATCACCGGTGAACACGGCGTGGGCCTGCTCAAGCGCGACTGGCTCGCCAAGGAACTCGGGCCGGCCGGTGTGCGCGTCCACCACGGCATCAAGTCGGCTCTCGACCCGCGCGGGATCCTCAACCCGGGGAAGGTGCTTGCCGGTTGAGGGGTCGCCGCCGCGTCGCTAGGTCGCCGCCTTTGCGCGTTCGGTGGCTCGTGCGCGTCGGTCCCCTGTCCTCCGCTCCGCCATGACCACGGCCAAGGGTGAGGCCGTGAACACCGAGGAGTACGTGCCGACGGTCACGCCGATCAGGAGGGCCAGGGCGAAGTCCGTGAGGGAGTCGTCGGCGAGGACCGCGAGGGACGCCAGGATGAGGACGGCGCCCATGCCGGTGTTGACCGTACGGGGGAGGGTCTGAAGGATCGCGTCGTTGGTGAGCCGGGCGAAGGGTGTGCCGCGGCCCTTGCCCAGCAGTTCGCGGATGCGGTCGAAGAGGACCACCGAGTCGTTGACCGAGTAGCCGATCACGGTCAGCAGTGCGGCCAGGAAGACGCCGTCGATGGGCTTGCCGAGCCAGGCGAAGACGCCGACCAGGATGATCACGTCGTGGGCCAGTGCGCTGACCGCCGCCGTCCCGAACAGAAGCCGGAACCGGGCTGCCAGGTACAGGAGTTGGGCGCCCAGGGCCAGGCCCAGGGCGATGAGGGCGCTTTGGCGCAGCTCGTCGCCGAGGCTGGGGCCGATCAGTTCGTCGCGCTGCTTGTCGGCCGCGCCGCCCAGGTCCGCGACGGTGTCGGTGACGGTCTTTGCCTCCGTGGCGCTCAACTCCTGGGTCCGTACGGTGAGGTTGCCGTCGCCGGAGGACTGGACGACGGCGTGCGGCAGCCCCGCCTCGGCGAGGGCGTCCCGGGCCCGGCCGGGGTCGACGTGGGTGGCGGTGGAGTATTCGACGAGGCGCCCGCCCGTGAACTCGATGCCGAAGTCCAGGCCGCGGACGAGGATCCCGGAACCCGCCACCACGAGGGCGACGAGCGAGGCGGCCAGCCAGCGGCGCGGTCGGCGCATCAGGAAGGGGTCGCGGCGCAGCAGGGCGTCGCGGACCGGGCCGGTGGTCGAGATGCCGGTGAGGCGGGGGCGGGCGAGGACCGCCGGGCGGCTCGCGGCGAAGTCGGCCAGGACCCGGGTGACGAGCAGGGCGCTGACCATGGAGGCGAGGACGCCGATGCCGAGGGTCACGCCGAATCCCTTCACCGGACCGGACGCGAGGAAGAACAGGAGCACCGCGGCGATCAGGGTGGTGATGTTGGAGTCGGCGATCGCGCTGAACGCGTTGCGGAATCCGGCGGTCAGCGCGGAGCGGGGGCTCGGCCGGGCGCGGGCGGCCTGTTCCTCGCGGGCCCGTTCGAAGACAAGGACGTTGGCGTCCACCGCCATGCCGATCGCGAGGACGAAGCCGGCGAGGCCGGGCAGGGTCAGGGTGGCGCCGACGGCGGCGAGCGCGGCGTAGGAGATCAGGCCGTAGCAGAGCAGCGCGACGGTGGCGAGGGAGCCCATCAGCCGGTAGACGACGGTGATGAACAGGGCCGTGAGCGCGGTGCCGATGACGGCGGCCCGCGCGCCGGCCGCGATGGCCTCGTCGCCGAGGGTGGCGCCGACGGTGCGCTGCTCGATGGTCTCGACGGGTACGGGCAGGGCGCCGCCCTTGATGAGCAGGGCGAGTTCGCGGGCCTCGGTGTCGTCGAAGGCTCCGGTGATCTGGGTGGAGCCGCCGGTGATGCCCGTCCCGCAGGCCACGGAGGGGTCGACCTGCGGCGAGGAGATGACCTTGTCGTCGAGCACGATGGCGACCCGCCGCTGCGGGTCGCCGGCCGGGTGGCAGGCCGCTTCGCCGGTCGCCCGTGCCCAACGGTCGCTGCCGGCGTCCTTGAAGTCGACGGTGACGTGCCAACCGGCGCCGCCCTGCTGGTCGATCCGGGCGTCGGCGCCCTTGACGTCCTGTCCGGTCAGCGCGGCGGCCTTGAGGTGCAGGCGCTGTCCGGACTCGTCCGCGAGTACCCGATCGTCGCGTTCGCGGGTGGCGTCGTTGTTCTCGTCGGCCCGGCCCAGCACCGGGTGGATGGTGAGTTGTGCCGTGCGGCCCAGCACGTCGGCGGCCTTCTTCGGGTTCTGCACGCCGGGCAGTTCGACGACGACCCGGTTGTCTCCGGAACGGACGATGGTGGGTTCGGCGACACCGAGGGCGTCGATGCGGCCGCGCAGCACTTCGACGGTGCGGTCGGTCGCCTCGCGGTCGGCCTTGGTGGTCGCGGTGGATCGGGTCTCGAGCACGATCTGGGTGCCGCCGCGCAGATCGAGCCCCAGGCGGATCGGCGTGGTCAGGGAGATGGCCACGGACGCGGCGAGCACCGCGAGGGCGAGGAGCGCGCGGACGAGCGGGGCGCGCGAGCGCCTGCGCGTACGCGGGCGCGGACGGCTTTGGGGACGGGAGCGTGTCAACTCGGGCCTCCGGCAGGCATGCCGCGGCGGCGGCCGAGCGCGGCCGCGGCAAGGGGAAGTGAGGTGCAGGGGATGGGTCGTTGGTGTCTCAGGTGCCGGAGGAGACGGGTGGGGCCCGGTTGCCGTCGTGGCCGGGGCGGCCGGGGGAGACGAGTGGCGCACCGGGTCGGGGCGCGGCGGACCGGTGCGCGGATGCGTCGGGCCCGAGACCCGCGCCGTACGCGGTGACGGGCGCGTGGGCGGGTGGCGGGGCGGTGCGTTCGGACGGCTGCTCGTGCCGGACTCTCGGCTGGTTGGCGCAGAGGGGCGTACAGCCGTCGTCGGCATGGTGGCCGAGGGCGGCGGCGAGGGCGGGGTGCGATGCCGGTGGTGTAGCGCCGCCGTGGGCGTCGGGTGCGGGCGGGGCTGCGGTCAGCAGTACCGACAGCAGCGCGGTGAGGAGCAGGGCCAGGCGGCGGCCCGTCGCGGTGGTGGCCGTGGGGGCGGCGGCGTGTGTCGGGCGCATGCGCCGCCCCCTTTCGTGGTGGCTTCCGGTCTTCGCGCGCCCTCGGTGGGAGCTGCGGCCCGGGCGGAGACCGGGCAAGCGTCCAGCCTGCCCGTTCGGGTCCGTGCGGGCGATGGGGTCCAGGCCCCATTCCCGGTGGCGCGGGATGCCCATCCGGCGACGGTGCATCGCCGCCCGTGGTCACCGCCCCGTGGCCGAGCGCCCCACCGTGACCTGCGCGTCGGCTGTCGCGAGCACGGTGTCGGCCAGTTGTGCGGCGGACTGTCCACGGCCCGCGTCGATGCGGTCCAGGCCTAGCCTGTCGACGGCAGCGAGCATGAGCGACTGGAAGCGCTCCGTGCGGGCGAGGAACTTGTCCATCAGTACCCGCTCCTCGCCGGTGGCCGCTTCATAGCGGCCCGCCGCGTGAACCCGTGCGCGTACTACGGAGTCGTCGGCGGTGAGCCACACGGCGGCGGTGCGCGGAGTCCGCAGCCGCGCGACGCGGACGGGCCAGAGCGCGGACCCCTCCAGTACCAGGCCCGCCCTGCCGCGGTCCGCGGTCGCCCGGTCCGTGACCAGCTCTTCGATGCGGGGCCACAGCCGGTCGTAGTGGGCGAGAACGGACGCGATCAGTTCGTCCACCGCAAGCGACCCGTAGTGCTCGGCGACGTGCGCCGGCACCTCGCGCTCCGGGGTTCTCCAGGGCCGCCCGGGGTGCCTGGCCAGCCCGTCGGTGCTCAGGTACTCGAACCCGAGCCTCTCCGCCGCCACTTGGGCAACCGTCGACTTTCCGACGTTCGACGTCCCACCGATCAGCACCACCCGCACATCACGCACATCGACGACCCTACGGGCCGGGAGGAGCCGAACATCAGATCTGCGCCGCAAGCCGCTCCGCCGCACTGCGCGGCTCGCGGCCAAGTCGTCGCCACGGAGATCCACGCCATCATCGACCGCAGCCGAGCCGTCGGCGACGTCTGGGAACGGCTGACGTACTACGTCACCGCCATCCGCGACTTGCAGTACCGTCAGCCGGCCACCGTGGACACCATGTTGCGGGTCTACCCCGACGCGCCGAGCCTCCTGGAGATCTGCCGGGTGGGGGGTGAGTTCAACGAGGAGCTCGTCGCCGCGGGCCGGGCCGCCGGACTACGACCGGCGCACCGCCTACGTCCTCGACGGCATGCGGGTGCACGGAAGTCCCTGAAGCCGGCACTCCGGGCGGATCGCGCCCGGGGCCTCACGGCACGTGCGCCGCCGGTGTGGTGGCCAGCAGGCTGCGGCAGGCCGTGAGTGCGAGGTGGGCGGTGAAGGTGTCGTGGTCCACCGGCTCGGTGGCGAAGTCCGCGCCGTGGGCGGTGCGTACGACGCACGCGGAGAAGATCGTGGCGAAGCACTGGCGTGCGGCCTCCTCCGGGTCCGGGTGCGCGATCCGGTCGCGGACGCCGAGCAGGAGCGCGGTGAACGTGTCGGCGAGGGCGTGCACGTGGGCCCGGCCGCGCCGCAGGACTTCGGGGTGGGCGCCGGACAGCAGGAGCACGGGTTTGAGGAAGGCCGCGTGCTGCCTGAAGAGGTTCGTCAGCTGGGTGACGGCAGTCGTGATCAGTTCGTCCGCGGGCATGTCCTGCCGGCGGTCCGGGTCGCGGAAGGGCTCCTCGTCGGCGGTGATGCGGGAGATGCCGTGCTCGTAGACCGCGAGGAACAGTGCGTCCTTGTTCGTGGTGCGGTCGTAAAGGGCCCGGGGGGCGACCTGTGCCCGCTCGCAGAGGGCGGCGATGGTGAACGCCTCGTAGCCGCCCTCCTCGACGAGTGCGACGCCGGCGTCCAGGACGCGGGCCCACGCGCGGCGGGTGCGTTCCTGGCGTGGCTCGCGGATCTCCAGGTCGTCGGCGTGGCGTGCGGTGGTGGACATGCGGGCCATTCTCGCTCCTGGCCGCCGGGGGGAAATCTCGCGCGCATGCATTGACACGCGGCCAGGTCGGGCCGATCTAATGTCTCCCGAACGGAAACCGTATCGCTCGCTACGCTTTTCCGGTGGCGGTGAGGCTCTCCGCTGGCCGTTCCATCCGTTCCATCCGTTCCATCCGTTCCATCCGTTCCATCCGTTTCGTCCACCACGCTCGCCCTCATCGGCCCCACCCGTCGCATCAGGAGAGGCCTCATGTCAGACGCTCCTTCCCTCCGTCGGTCGGGCCGGGTCGCCGTCGTCGGTGCCGGACCCGCCGGCATGGCCGCCGCGCTCTCCGCCCACCAGGCGGGCCATGAGGTCACGCTCTTCGAGAGGCACGCCGAGGCCCGGCCGGCCGGGAACATCCTGAATCTGTGGCCCGCGCCCATCAAAGCCCTCGGCCTGCTCGGCGTGGACATCGAGGACCTCGGGGCCCCGTGCCAGAGCGAGTTCCGCAATGTGCGCGGACGGCGACGGGTGCGGGTCCGGCTGCCCGAGCACGTCGTGCGCGACTACGGCGGCGGCTTCATCGGGCTGCTCCGGCCGGACCTGTACGAGCGGCTGCTGGCCGCGCTCCCGCCGGGTGTGCTGCGCACCGGTCACACGCTGGAGAGGGTGGAGCAGGACGACCGCGCCGTCCGGTTGCACCTGGGCGACGGGTCCGTTCACGAGGCCGACGTCCTGATCGGCGCCGACGGAATCAACTCCCTGGTCCGGCGCACCCTTTGGGGCGACTCGCCGATCCGCCCGCACCATCTTCAGCTCTACGGTGGCTACACGCTCGACGGGACCGTCCCCGCGCCCAGAGGGCTGTGCGTGCTGACCCACAGCGCCACCGTTCAGGGCGCCTGGACGGCCATCCGCAGCAAGGGGCGTGACGGCTTCCAGTGGTGGGTGCTCAGCGCCCACGACATCGACCGCCCGGTCCCCGACGATCTCCACGGGGCTGCGGCCCGGCTCGCCCGCGGCTTCCCCGATCCGCTGCCGCGGCTCATCGCCGCGACCGACCCGGGCCACGTGCAGAGCTGGCCGCTGCGCGACCGTGAGCCGCTCAAGCAGTGGTCGAAGGGCAGGGTCACGCTGATCGGCGACGCGGCCCACCCCACCTCCCCGTACGCCGCCTATGGGGCCGGTATGGCGACCGAGGACGGCTATTTCCTCGGCCGGCGCCTGGCGGGTGTGGACCTCGGCGATCGCGCCGCCGTACGCCGGGCCCTCGATGCCTTCGAGGCTCCACGCAAGCCGCACACCGCCCGGCAGTCGCAGACGGCCTGGGTGCTCGGCAAGGTCTTCCACCACGTGCCGGCTCCACTGCGCCCGCTGCGCGACGCCGTCCTCGACCGCACGCCGCTGCTTCAGAAGGTCGTCGGCGAGCGGACGCCGGGGGAGATCCTCAAGCAGTTGGAGGAGATCGGGCGTGCCGAGCGGGCCTTCACCGCCGTGCGCGGTTGACTCGCGGACGGCTCACCAGCAACTCGCCCGCACATCAGGCGAGTTCGGCCGACAAGCGCTGGAGGGTCGTCGCATGGCCGAGAGGTGTGCCGGTCTCCACCCAGTGCGTCAGCGGGGCCGTCGAGAAGATGCCGGACGCGGCCAGGAGGCCCGCCCCGATGACACCCTCGTGGTGATCGAGCGAGGCGGCGCGGATCGTCAGGCCGGCGGTCACGAGGCGGATGCACCGTCTGCGTACCGTCGACGTGACGAGGTCGAGGAAGCGGGGTCCTGTGCGCAGCACGCCGCCGCCGAGGACGAGGACGCCGGGGTTGCAGAAGTTGACCAGGTTGGCGATGACGTCGGCGACCAGGCGGGACCGGGTCTCGATCATTTCCAGGGCCAGGGCGTCGCCGGTGACCGCGGCGGCGCCGATCTCACCGAGCGTCAGACGGCCGCTGCGCGCGAGGACCTTGGACAGGTACGGGCTCTCGGCCACCCGGTGCAGGGACTCGTCGAGCATGGACCAGCCGCTCGCGACCGCTTCCAGGCAGCCGGTCTGCCCGCAGCGGCAGACGGCCGACGGATCGTCGGTGATGTGGGTGTGGCCGATGTCGCCCGCGGCCCCGCGGTCGCCGCGCAGCAGCCGGCCGCCCGCCACCAGACCCGCCCCGATACCGGTGCCCACCTTGATGAACAGCATGTCCCGGCCGTCGTGCGGAGCGCCCCGAGTCCACTCACCGAGAGCCATCAGGTTCACGTCGTTGTCGACCCAGACCGGCGCGTCGTAGTGCTCGCGCAGCCAGGAGCGCACGCTGAAGCCGTCCCAGCCGGGCATGATCGGCGGCTCGACGAGGCGTCCCGTGGCGAACTCGACGGGGCCCGGCACGCCGATGCCGATGGCCCACGGTCTGCCGAGCCCGGTCTTCGCGGCCAGCGCGGCGAACGCCGACTGCACGCGCTCCATGGTGGGCCCGGGCCCGGCGTCGACGTCCCAGTCCTCGTGGTGCGAGGCGATGGTCGTGCCGGACAGGTCCATGATCGCGGCGTGGAACTCGGACGCCCCTATGGCCGCGGCGTAGATGTGTCCCGCATCGGTCCGGAAGCGCAGTGTCCGTGCCTGCCGGCCGCCGGACGACGCGGCGAGCTCGCCGTCCTCGAGCAGCCCCAACTCGATGGCCTGGTCGACGCGCTGGGCGACGACCTTGCGGCTGAGCCCTGTCGTGGTGACCAGTTCGGGCCGGGTGGTGGCGCGGCCCGTGCGGACGAGGTTGACGACTATGGCCAGCGGCGCGGCCTCCAGCGTCGGCAGGGTGGCGGCCGGGAAGAACCGCGTCGGCTGGTCCGGTGCCGGAGCGCTGCCGAGCGGGACCGGGCGGCCCATGTCGTCCCCGTTCGTCGTGTCCACCGTTGCCTTGTGACGCGATGTTACGACAGCGGGCCCCCGCCCCTGGTGCGGGGCGGGGGCTCCGGGCGTCGTCACTGGTTGCCGAACGCGGCGTCGAAGGACGCCGTCGGCAGCGGCCACAGCAGGGACCGGACACGCCGCACGGCCTCCGCCGCCCCGTGCATCCGGTCCATGCCGGCGTCCTCCCACTCCACGGAGACCGGTCCCGTGTAGCCGATGGCGGCGAGGGTGCGGAAGGCGTCCTCCCACGGCACGTCGCCGCGGCCCGTGGACACGAAGTCCCAGCCCCGGCGCGGATCGCCCCACGGCAGGTGCGAGCCGAGGACGCCCGAGCGCCCGGTGGCCGGCCGCACGCGGGTGTCCTTGCAGTCGACGTGGTGGATGCGGTCGGCGAAGTCGGTGATGAAGCCGACCGTGTCGATGCCCTGCCACAGCATGTGCGAGGGGTCCCAGTTGAAGCCGAACGCGGCGCGGTGGTCGATGGCCTCCAGGGCGCGCACGCTGGTCCAGTGGTCGTAGGCGATCTCCGCCGGATGCACCTCGTGGGCGAAGCGCACGCCCTCGGCGTCGAAGACGTCGAGGATCGGGTTCCAGCGCCGCGCGAAGTCCTCGTAGCCCTCGTCGATCACGGACCGCGGCACCGGCGGGAACATGGCCACGTACTTCCAGATCTTGGAGCCGGTGAAGCCGACGACGGTGTCCGCGCCGAGCCGCCGTGCCACCCGCGCGGCGCGCATCATGTCCTGCGCGGCCCGCTGCCGTACGCCTTCCGGATCGCCGTCTCCCCAGGTGGCAGGCCGCACGATCGCCTGGTGACGGAAGTCGATGGGATCGTCGCAGACGGCCTGCCCGGTGAGGTGGTGGGAGATCGCCCAGCAGCGCAGCCCGTACTTGTCGAGGATGTCGAGCCTGCCGCGCAGATACCCCGGGTCGGCCTCGGCGCGCTCCAGGTCGAGGTGGTCGCCGGACGCGGCGATCTCCAGGCCGTCGTACCCCCACTCGCTCGCCAGCCGGGCGACGGTCTCGAAGGGGAGGTCAGTCCACTGTCCCGTGAAGAGGGTGACGGGCTGTCGGGCGGCGGGCCGGGGGTGTGCGGAGGTCATGCGGTGTGTTCCTCCTCCTTGTCGTCGGTGGGCACGTCGGCCCAGTGGCCGGAGGCGGCCGAGGCCAGGACCGCCTCGGTGATCCGGGCGGCGCGCAGGCCGTCGGCGAAGCGGGGCAGGCCGTCGGCGGGCTCGCCGCGCACGGCGGCGTAGGTGTCGGCCACGAAGTCGGCGAAGCACTCGTAGTAGCCCTGCGGGTGGCCGGCGGGCAGGGTGCTGCGGATGGGGGCCGGGGAGCCGGGGCGTCCCGGGTCGCGGGCCACCGTCACGTTGGTGTCCCGGCCGCCGATCCAGAGCGTCTCCGGTGTCTCCTGCTGGAACGCGTAGCTGGCGTCCGGTCCGTCGAAGGAGAACAACAGGGCGTTCTTGCGGCCGGCGCTCGCCTGGCTGACCACGACGCTGCCGAGCGCCCCGGTGTCGGTGGTGAAGGTGACGACCGCACCGTCCTCGGTGGTGACAGGGGTGGGTGTGCCGTCGGGTCCCGGGCGGGACCGCGCGGAGCGGCCGAGGTGGGCGTGCAGGCGGACGATGCGCTGGCCGGTGACGTACTCCGCGAGGTCGCACCAGTGGACGCCGATGTCGGCGAACGCCCGGCTGGGGCCGCCGAGTTCGGCGTCGACCCGCCAGTTCGTCCCGTTCGGGTCGGCGAGCCAGTCCTGGAGATAACTGCCGTGCAGCAGCCAGGGTGCGGCCGCGCCGGGTGCCTGGATGCGGGCCCGCGCCTCGCGCACCGACGCGTAGTAGCGGTAGACGAACGGCACGGTGGCGACGAGCCCGTCCCGCTCGGCCAGGGCGGTCAGGCGGGCGGCGGTGGCCGCGTCCGTGGCGAGCGGCTTCTCGCACACCACCGAGCAGCCCGCCTTCATCGCGGCCAGGGCGAGGTCGGCGTGGGTCGCGTTGGGCGTGCAGATGTGCACCACGTCCACGCCTTCGGCCAGCGCCTCGTCCAGGGTGCCGACGCCCGAGCGGGCGCCGAACTCCTTTGCCGCCGCGCGCCCCTTGGCCGGGGTGGAGCCGACGACGGCGACCAGGTCGCCGCCCGCGGCGACGATCGAGCGGGAGTGGACGGCTCCCATGAAGCCGGTTCCGACGACGGCGGCGCGCACGGTGCGCATGAGACCTCGCTTCTCGTTCGTACGGGACGGTCCGGAGGCGGAGTGTGCCGTCAACGCCCTCGGGCCTCTCGCTCCAGTTTCCGCAGCAGCGCGTGCTGGCGGCGGACCTGCTCGATGGACCGGGCGGGAATCCGGTCGCCCTCGTACTCGCTGGAGAGCCAGCCGGTGTAGCCGTGCTCGACGAGCGTGGTGACGATCTCGGGCCACGGGATGTGCGGGTCCGTCAACTCGTCGGTGATGTCGAAGAACTTCGCCTGGATGAAGGCGACATACGGCAGCACCGCCACCAGATCCGCCATCGGCACGGCGAGGGGGCGGCGCCAGCCGGCCTCCTGGGCCTCCTCGTCGAGCCCCGCGTGGTGTGCGTCGGTGGCCGCGCGCTGGAAGACACCGGTGTCGATGAGGAGCCGGAAGTGGTCGGTGCCGGTGCGCTCGATGAAGGCGAGGTAGTCGTCGACGACCTCGTGCTTGATGGGGGTGGGCGCGTGGATCTCGGGGCAGATGACGATGTCGAGCCCCGCGGCGTGGTCGAGGACGCGCTCGATGACCGCCTCCCAGATGGGGTGCGGCTTGAGCTCCTGCGAGATCACGCCGATCTTGGGGCGCAGGGTGGTGAAGCCGAGGGTGGCGGCGAGGTCGAGGTCCCGGCGCAGGATGGTGACACCCTCGTCGACGGTCAGGTCGCGGTGCTGCCACATCCGGGAGTCGATCCACGACCCGTAGTTGGTGGCGGTCAGGCCGTGCCGCTCCAGACCGGCGTGCCAGTCGTCGATCCACCGGGTGGACGGCGTGGGGTACCCGCTGATGTTTCCCTCGCCGAGGATCTCGATGCCGGTGGCGCCGATGTCGGCGATGTGGGCCATGGCGTCGTCGAGGGTGAGCAGGGTGTACATGTCTCCCGTGTAGCTGTAGAGGGAGACGCCGTACTGGAAGGTGTCGTGTCCACTCGTCACAGGAGCGTGACCTTTCGCTCGGCGTGGAAGACCGAGGGCTGGAACTCGGCCGGGATGTACGGGGCTTGGAGGGCGATGTCGACCTCGACGAGGTGCACGCCCGTCGGCAGACCGCCGGGGTGCGGCACGGTGATGACGGCCGGCTCGTCGAGCTGCCAGCGGACATCGGTCGACGTACGCAGCTCTGCGCAGGTGAACTCGCGGCCCTGAAGCGTCCACCGTGGTGTCTCGCGGTCCCAGCGCAGGTCACCGACCTGCACGGAGACACCTTCGATGAGACTGCCCCACAGGCCTCGGTAGTTGGGCATGCGCAGCTGGAACTGGAAGCCGATGGTCTCGCCGGCGACGCGCACGTTGCGCGCGCCGCGGCTCTGGATGATGTCCCGGTCGAGCATGAAGCCTCCGGTGAGTAGGAACAGGGGGATGAGGATCAGCTTTCGGCGGCGGCGATGCGGCGCGCGCCGCCGATGGCGAGGGCGACCGACGTCAGCGTCGGATTGCAGGCGGTGGCGGTGGGGATGACGCCGTTTCCGGCGACGAACAGGCCGCGCACGCCCCACACTTGGCTGGAGGGATCGCACACCGAGGTGCCGTCGTCGGTGTCACCCATCCGTACGGTGCCCTGGTAGTGCAGCGACGCACCGGCGGGGAAGAGCAGCGGCGGGGTGTCGTCGAGGGGCTCGCCGAGGGCCGCGGCCGCGCGCAGGATCTCGGTGCGGGCACCGTCGATGGCCGCCAAGTCCGCCTCGGTGAGCCGGTAGTGGAGCTCCATCGCGGGCATGCCGTAGCCGTCCACCTCGTCGTCCCGGAAGGCGACCCGGTCCTCGGCCCGTAGCTCCTTGGCGCAGAACCACCCGAGGCCCACCACGGAGCCGGGCGACGCCGGATCGTCCTCGGCCAGCGGCACCGGTGAGGCGTCGAGCTGCATGACCTGCCCGTGGTACGGATGGGCGTCGGTGTACGGCACCCAGGCCACGCCGCTGCTGGCCGACACACCGACCCCGTCGCCCGCGGCGGGCGCCAGGTCCGGCAGGTCCCGCATCCTTACGGCGTACACGAGTTGAGGCTGGTCGTTGAGGTGGCGCCCGAGGGCGGCGGGCCGCACCCCCGAGGCGTGGAGGAGCTGCGGGGTGCGCAGGCTGTCACCTGCCACCACGACGTACCGGGCCGCCACCTCGTGCTCCGTGCCGGTACGCCGGTCGCGCACCCGCACACCACGCGCGGACCGCCCGCCCTCGTCGAGCACGACCCGGGTCACCAACGCATCGGCGAACAGCTCGAAGCGCGGATTGGCCCGCGTGACATCGCCGAACACGGTGTCGGCGCCGCACCACAACAACCGGCCGTCCGCCGTGCGCCGCACGGCCATCGGCATCGCCTGCACCTGCCGGTCGCCGGAGCGGTCGTGGTCGAGGGCGACGGAGAGCCGCTTGCGGACCTCGTCGGCGAACGGCGCGTCGGCCAGCACCTCGGCGGACACGTCAAGGAGCCGCTCGGCCTCGGCCAGCCATGAACCCAACTCCGGGAGAAAACCGATGACTTCACCATCGCCCGGACGCGGGCAGGCGCCGGTCCAGTGCGCGCCCATGCCGCCGACGTTGCTGGACATGGCCGCGGCGGGCATCCCCGTATCGCCGTCTCCCTGCGGCCCGTTCGGGAGCAGGAACGTCCCCGGCCGCTGCAATCTCGCCCGGTCGGCGGCGTAGTCGTCCATGGTGTCGGTCGACGCGGCCTCGACGAGGGGGCGCGGCCCTTCGGAGTCGCGCTGCGCGCGGGCCCGATGCGCGGTGTCGGCGATGTTCTTCACGTGCGTGCCCGGCGGGTCGCTGATCATGGGCCCGGCCTCGAAGACGGCGAGCCTCAACCGGGGCGCGCGCTCGCTCAGCACCCGCGCGTACGCGGCGCCAGCCGGGCCGCTGCCGACGATCGCGACGTCGACCTCGGCGGGAAAACCGGCACTGGGGGAACGGGGCATGGGGCCTCCTCGGGCACCGCACGGAGCGCGGATGCCACGTGCTTCGGAACGAACGCACTCAACTTAAGTGCGCATGGAACATAAGACAAGGGTGGTCGCGTCCGGCCCTTGGAGCCTTATGAGAGGTCAATGGATTCGGTGCGAAGCGTTGACTTAGGTTCATCAGGAACTCAAGATGCGCTACACGCCATCCAGGCGACGACCCAGGCAACGACGCTGAGGTGAAGGACTCGATGATGAGCAGCACCAGGAAGCCCGAAACGCCCGGCAGGGACTCGGCACGGCCGGCCCCCGCCCAGGACGACGGCGTCGCCGACAGGCCGCTCGACGCGGCGGACGACCCGCGCGCGGTGCGCCGCGGCGAACGCGCCGCCTTCGCGCTCGGGGACGTGGCGTCCAACCTGACGTGGACGACCATCTCCAGCTACCTGCTCTTCTTCTACACCGACGTCGCCGGCATCGCCGCGGGAACGGTCGGCGCGCTGATGCTGATCGCCCGCCTCCTCGACGCCTTCTTCGACCCCGCCGTGGGCCTCCTGGTCGACCGCACGAGCACGCGGTGGGGCCGCGCCCGCCCCTATCTCCTCTTCGGCGCCCCGCTGCTCGGCGTGCTGACCCTCCTGACGTTCCTCACCCCGGGCGGCGGCGGAACGGCCGCGGTGATCTACGCGTACGTGACGTTCGTCCTGGTCGGCCTGGCGTACTCGCTGGTCAACGTCCCGTACGGCGCGCTCATGGCGATGACCACGCGGGACTCCGGGACGCGGATGCAGCTCGCGGGCATGCGCTCCTTCGGCGTCGGCATCGGCCTCATCGTGGTCTCCACGGCGACCCAGCCACTGATCACTCTCTTCGGCGGCTCGTCGACGTCACGCTCCGGTTTCGCCTGGACCATCGGGCTGTACGCGGTGGTGGGCATGGTCCTCTTCTGGGCGGTCCACGGCCTCGTCAACGAGCGCGTGCCCGCCGCCCCGCACTCCAGGGAGGGCGGCGCCGGGATCTGGGCCTCGATCAAGGCCCTGGCGCGGAACCGCCCCTGGCTGACCGTCTTCGCCTTCTCGGTCCTGTCCTTCGCCCGGCTCGGCATCATCACGGGCGGAGCGGTCTACTTCGCGCTCCACGTCCTGCACAAGCCGACGGCGGTCCCGGTCATCCTGCTGGCGTTCTCGCTCTCGGCGGTGCTCGGTTCCCTGCTCACCGCGCCCCTCCTGCGCCTGCTCGGTCAGCGCCGCGGCATCCTGCTCGGCCTCGTGGTGTGCATCGTGCTGAGCGTCCCGCTGTTCTTCCTGCGCGACGATCTCGTCACCTTCACCGCGGTCTTCTTCGTCGCGAACCTGGTCGGAGGCCTTGGCTTCGTGGCCGGACCCGCCCTGGTCGCCGACAGCGCGGAGTGGCACGAGTGGCGCAGCGGCCGCCGCGACGAGGGCCTGCTGTTCGCGGGCTACAGCATGAGCACCAAGATAGGTGCGGCGCTGGGTTCGGCCTGCCTGGCGTGGGGCCTGGCGGCCATCGACTACAGCCCCGGCTCGGTCACTTCGTCGGTGAGCGACGGCATCGCCTGGCTGTTCATCGGCCTCCCCATCGCGGTGGCGGCACTCCAGGCGGCGGTGATCGCGACGTACTCCCTGGAGCCGAAGCTGCCGGGCATCAAGGCGGAGAACGTGCGGGTGAGGGAGGGGCGTTAGTGCTCCAGCCGTGGATCGATCCGGGCCCGCTCAGCCCGACGCCCGCTCCTCCAGCTCGCTGAGCTCCGCGGTGAACTGCGCACCGGCGAGCAGCGCCAGGTTGGACAACCACAGCCAGACGAGGAAGACCACGGCGCCCGCCAGCGAGCCGTAGAGCCTGCTGTAGGTGCTCAACTCCGAGGTGTAGAGCGCGAATCCGGCGGAGGCGCACAGCCACAGGAAGGCGGCCAGGGTGCCGCCGGGGATGCTGTGGGCGCGGACGCGGGCCTGCGCGGGGCCGGTGCGGAAGACGATGACGACGAGCAGGGCGACCACGCACAGGAGCATGGGCCAGCGCAGCAGGCTCCAGGCCCACGCGGCGGCGGTGTCGAGACCGAGGTAGCGGCCCAGCGTCTCGGCGACCGGGCCGGTCATCAGGAGCACGAGGGCGCTGAGGACGAGGATGCCGAGCAGGGCGAGCGCCGTGCCCAGGATGCGGTGGGCCTTGTGCCAGGTCGACCGCCGGTCCGCGACCCGGTGCATGCGGTGGACCGCGCGACGGAACACCGCGAGGTAACTGGAGGCCGACCACAGCGCGCTGACCGCGCCGGCGGCCAGCAGGGTCCAGGCGGCCGTGCCGTGGTGCAGGGCTCGGGACAGCACGTCGTGGAGCTGGGTGCCGGACTGGCCGGGAGCGTACGCGCTGACATGGGCGATGAACTCCTCGGCCGTCTCCGGGCTGATGAGGCTGAACGCCAGCGAGATGACCAGCAGGGAGGGCAGTACGGTCAGGATCGCGTAGTACGTGAGCGCGGCCGCCGAGTCCGACATGTCGTCGCGCCACATCGACACCGGGGTGCGGCGCAGCGCGGCCCGCCAGGCGGACACGCGACTGTCACCTGGTGAGGGGAGGGGGTGCGGGTCCCGCTCGTGCGGTGTTCCGTCGAGGGCGTGCGGGTCAGCGGACATGCGGCCTGCGGTGCGAGCGTGCGGAGAAACGGATGTGCATGCGGAAACGGTACGGGGCGAGAGCGTCCCCCGTGTCGTTCGCGATCCTGGTGAGCGGGGGGAGGACCGTGGAGGGTGTGATGTCTTGGTGGAGACGCACGCGCACCACGGCGTCGAGTCGGCCCGCCCGTGTCGCGGCCCGTACCCGGGGCCGACAGTGAGCGACACCGTCGACGTTCTCCACGAGAGCGGCCAGCGTGTCCTCCAGGGCGCGGGTGCGCAGCTGGCTCCGTGAGGTGGGCAGGGCCAGCAACCGCCGCCTCCCGGTGCGCAGTTGCCGCGCACCCCACCAGGCGAGCAGGACGGCGGCGACGGCCGAGGCCGCCATGACGGTGGGCGTCCACCACTCCTGGCCGCGCAGCGAGGCCAGGCGCTCAGGGGCGACGAGCGGGGTGTGGGGGCCGAGGGCGGACCACCGCGCCGGGACGGCGGATCGCCATGACGTGCGCCCCAGGCAGAGCCAACCGGCTGCCGCCACGGCGACCAGGCCGCCCAGGGCCAGCGCGATCCGGTTCAGGAGCGTACGGCTACGGGGCATCGGTGACACGGCCCTTCTGCTGGCGGGGTTCTTGTACCGGTCGGGGGCCCTCGGCGCGTACCTTGACGCGCAGTCGCGGCGGGCGGCGCAGGCGGCAACCGTCGAGGACCTGGTGTGCCGCGGCCCGGATGTCGCGTCGTGCGGTCTCCTTGTCCCCGAAGGCCAGTCGGGCCCGGACGACGACGCGCCTGCGACGTACCCGGACACGTACGGTGTCGACCCCCGGGACGTCCCCCGCCGCATCACGCACCACGAGCGCCACCGCCGTACGGTCCATGGCCGCCCGCAGCGGTGCGGCGGGGGAGGCCACGGTGAGCAGACCGCGGCGCCCGGGGGTGACCGCCAGCGCGATCATGAGGATGCCGAGGACGGCGAGCGCGCCGGCGGCGATGCCGACGAACGGGGCCTCGGGCCCGTGCCGCTCCAGCCAGCGGACCGTGTCGGCGCGCCAGGAGGCGGCCTGGCGGTGTGCCAGATGCACCCTGACCAGGTCGGCCACCAGTGCGCCGCAGGCGGTGGCGGCGGCCAGGGCGAGCAGCGCCGTCGGCAGCCTGCGGGGCGACCACCAGCGCGACGGCGTGCGTGGGCCGGAGTCCCGAGCCGTGGCACCGGTGTCGGCGCCCGGCGTGGACACCGGCGCGGTTCCTGCGGCCGCCGCGGGCAGGAGCCCGGTGACGTGGACCCGCGCCGTTCCGATGTGAAGGCCCGTCAACTCGCTGGTGCGGCGGGTGACATGGTCCTGGATCGTACGTGCCGCTTCGGGCAGCGGTGCCGGGAACGGCACCGCCACCTTCACCCCGACGTCCGCCCGGCGTCCGCGCACGCTCGCGGAACCCGTCCCGCCGCGGCCTGCGGCCGGCGCGGCCTCACCGGCCGCACGCCCGGCGATCTTGCCTACGGCCCGGTCCGAGACGACCGTCGTGCCCCGCTCGGCGGCCTCGGTCATCGCCGGCCCCGTTGCAGGATGTCGCGCAGCTCCTCGACGCGCCCGCCAGCATCGAACCAGTGCCCCACGGCACCGCCCAGAGCACCGAGGGCGGCCACGAGCAAGAACGCCCCGAAGCCCCCGAAGTACCCCGCAAGGGCCAACGCCATCCCGGCGAGCATCCCGGTCATCGCTCTGCTCATTGCCATCGCTGTCACCTCACCCCTTCTCGGCCGGTGCCACGGGCCCGGCCACTACGTACGAGCAGCCGGTCACTCCACGCGGTTCTCCGCGGCGGGCGCCTCGTCGTCCTCGGGCAGGTGCACGTCGTTGATCGTGACGTTCACCTCCACCACCTCCAGGCCGGTGATGCGCTCCACGGCGGAGATCACGTTCTCGCGCACGTCGCGGGCCAGGTCCGCGATCGGGACCCCGTACTCGACGACCAGGTCGATGTCGATGGCCGTCTGCCGCTCGCCGACCTCGACCTTCACACCCCGTCCGACGTTGGGCCGCCCACCCGGCACCCGGTCGCGCACGGCGCCGATGGTGCGGGAGAGGCCGCCGCCCATGTCGTGGACGCCGGGAATCTCCCGCGCCGCGATACCTGCGATCTTCACCACGACGACATCGGCGATGGACGTCCTGCCGCGGTCGGGGGCGGGCTGGTCGGCTCCCGTCGCGCCGCCGAACACGGCCGTCGTCTGCTCGGCCCGGCCGGACCGCTCCAGCGGCACGTTCTTGGCGGCCGGTGCGCTCTGTGTGTTCGTGCTCATGGCGTGTCCTTCTTCCTGCGGTCGGTGGCATGTCCTTACGTGGATAGACCCGCCCCGGACGCATCTGTGACGCGCCAGAAGGAAGAACTTTTTCGGTGGGCCCCGGCCGGGGCTCCGCCCGTCGCACCGGTTCCACCGGTTTCATCGGCTACGTCGCAGTGGATCTCGAAGTGCCGCGTCACAGATGCCGCGCAACTGTGTCCAACAGTCAGGAAGACACGAGAGGAGCCACTCAGTGGCGGGTGCCCGCAGAGATACCGCGCCGCCGGAGGGCGGCAGCGCGACCGATGACACGCTGCTGGCGGTCCGGGCCGCGGAAGGGGACGAGGACGCCTTCGCCGTCCTCGTCCAGCGGCACGCCCCGGCGCTGCTGCGCCTTGCCACCCGGCTGCTCGGCACGCGCACCGAGGCGGAGGACGCCGTGCAGGACGCCTTCGTCAGTGCGTGGCGGCGGCTCCCCGAGTTCCACGGCTCGGCGTCGTTCGGCACGTGGACGTACCGCATCGTCACCAACCGGTGCCTGAACATCCTGCGCTCCCGCAGGCCCGTCGTGCCGCTGGAGACGGCGGCGGAGGTACCCGCGCCCGAGCACACGGTCTCCCCGGCCCGGATCACCGAGGCCCGCGACGCGCTGCGCGAACTGGGCGCGGCCCTCGACCAACTGTCCGCCGAACAGCGCGCGTGCTGGGTGCTGCGCGAACTGGACGGCCGGCCCTACGACTTCATCGCGGACGCGGTCGGGATCAGCCAGGAGGCTGTCCGTGCCCGTGTCTTCCGTGCACGACGCTGCCTGACTCAAGCACTGGGGGCCTGGCGATGACCGCTCACACCGACCCGCCCAACACCCACTCCGAGGACGCCGACGACGAGCGGCTGCCCTGCGGACGCCTGCTGTCGCAGGTGTGGTCGGCGTGGGAGGAGGGCGCGGACGACCCGCACCTGCACGCCTGCCCGCACTGCCGGGCCGCCGTCCAGGATCTCGACCAGCTGGAGTCCGCGGTACGGGACCTGCGCCGGGAGCCCGTGGACGGCACCGGCCACGACGCCGCGGCCGCCCTGACCCGCCGCGTCATGGACGTCGTACGACTCGAACTGCGCCCCGGCCGCCCGCTGCCCCTGGGGGAACCCGACGAGGACCTGTGGGTCATGGAGGCGGTCGCCGCCCGGAGCCTGCGTGCGGCCGCGGAGTCCGTGTCCGGCGTGCGGGCCGGTTCCTGCCGCCTCCGGCCGCTGCCAGGACCGGAGGCACCGGACCGGGTCGAGGTCGCACTGGAGATCCACGCACCGTCCGACGCCTTCCTCCCCGACCTCGCGGAGGATGTCCGTACGGGGGTGTGGCACGCGGCGGAGCGCGAGCTCGGCATGCCCGTCGCGGCCGTGCACATCCGCGTCACCGACCTCATCGACGGCACCGACAGCCCCACCGACGGCCAGGAAGGCCAAGACCGATGACCACGACCGGCGCCCCCGACCACCTCACCGACGACATCGCCCGCGCCGTGGCCGATGTGCCCGGTGTGGCCTTCCTCAAGCCCGATCTCGCCGGGCGCCTGCGCTCCGCGCTCGCCCGCCCGGCACCGCCCGCGACCGGCGGGCCGTCCGGTGTGCGGCTCACCCCTCCGCAGGGCGCCGACGGCACCTGGCACGTCGAGATCCAGCTCGTCGCGCTCGCCCGCTCCCGCACGGTGGACGTGGCCCGCGCCGCCCGCCGGACGGCCGAGCAACACCTGGCGACGGCCGTCCCGGACCGGCACGGGCCGGCTCGTGTGACCGTCACCGTCACGGGACTGGTCTGAGCGGCAGGGGCAAGCGGCACGGAGGCTTAGCACAGCTCGCGGGGCCAGAACCCGGAGGAACGTCAACTCCACTCCAAGTAGGGGCAGTTGGCGCGGAAAGGGGTGACGCCGGCGGTGGGAGCCTCTACTGTCTGGCCCTTCGCCGAGGGACTCCGTCCAGTGGAGCCCGGCAGGGGGAGATGGCCATGAACATGTACGACCTGACGGGACGCAGGGCGCTGGTGAGCGGAGGCGCCCAGGGGCTCGGCGCCGGGATGGCGGAGGCCCTCGTTCGCGCGGGAGCCTCGGTCGCCATCGGCGACATTCGGGCGGAGGCCGGCCAGGAGACCGCCCAGGCGCTGCGGAAGGCGGGCGGTACGGCGCTGTTCGTGCCGCTGGACGTGACCGACGACGAGGGCTGGGCGTCCGCCGTCGCAAGCGCCGTGGACGAACTCGGCGGCCTGGACATCGTCGTCAACAACGCCGGTGTCGAGATCTCCGGCCTGGTCGTCGACCTCGACCCGGCCGCCACCCGCCGGATGCTCGACGTCAACGTGCTCGGCGTCGCGCTCGGCATCAAGCACGCCTTCCGCGCGATGCGACCCGGCGGCGCGGCCGGTCGGGGCGGGGCCATCGTCAACGTCTCGTCGGTGGCCGCCACGATCCCGTTCCCCGGCATCGCCGGCTACGCGGCGACCAAGTCCGCGGTCGACCGGCTGACCCGGGTGGCCGCGCTGGAATCCGGAAAGCTCGGATACGGCGTGCGGGTCAACTGCCTGTATCCGGGTCTCGTCCCCACGGAGATGGGGATGGGCCTCGCCCGGGACATGGAGGCCCTCGGACTGTGGCCGAGCGCCGAGGCCGCCGTCGGGGACGTCATCGGCCGCACCCCGCTCGGACGGCTCGGCGAGGTCGGTGACATGGCCGACGCGGTCGTCTTCCTCGCATCCGACGCCGCCCGCTTCGTCACAGGGGCGGGGCTGCCGGTCGACGGAGGCATGGGCATGTGAAGGAATTCCGTCCAGAAATTTCCTGGTTGGCAGAATCGGAGGGTTCGCCAAAATCGCCTGTGCGGCGTGAAGCTGTGTCCTAGGCTCCGAAATCCCCGCCCGGTCCACTGATGCAGAACTGGCGCGAAGATGATGATCCTCTCGGAAGGTGTGCGACTCTTCTCGACGCGCGCGGTCGCAGTGGTTCTGTGCGGCGCATTCCTGGCCATGGTGATCGGCGTGTCCGTATTGAAATGCCTGTACTTGGCGAAGGCGCTCGACTCGCTGCGTGCGGTGACGCGGACGCTTCAGGAGGGGATCCTTCGGCCGCTGCCGGGCCGGGTGGGCGGGCTTCGCACCGAAGTGCGCTACCTCGCGGCGGAGCCCGGGGCCCAGGTCGGCGGGGACATCTACGACGTCATCAGCACGCCCTACGGCGTACGGGTGTTGATCGGCGACGTCATGGGCAGCGGCATGCCCGCGGTCGCGACCGCCGTCGACGCCCTGGGCGCATTCCGTGAACTCGTGCGCTGTGAAGCCCGGTTGACCATCGTGGCCCAGCGCATGGACGCGTCGCTGGCCGGCCGCCCGAACAGCGAGGACTTCGTCACCGCGCTGCTGCTCGGCCTGCACCCCGACGACGGCCGGGCCGAGCTGATCTGCTGTGGTCACCCGCCTCCCCTCCTGATCCGCGACGGCCGTGCGACCTTCGTGGACGCCCTGCCGCCTTCGCCGCCCCTGGGCCTCTTCGGGTTGCAGGACGAGTGGTGCCGGGCGAGTCCGGTACGCCTGACCACAGGGGACCGGCTGTTGCTCTACACCGACGGCATCACCGAGGCGCGGGACGGCAGGGGAGCCTTCTATCCGCTCGCGGAACGCACGGTCACCCTGTACGACGAGGACCCCGGAGTGTTCCTCGACCGCATCGCCGCCGACGTGGCGCGCCACACGCAAGGCAGGACCAAGGACGATGCGGCGCTATTACTGGTCGACTACGGAGACATACGAGCCCGCGACGGACAACTCCGGTCACCGGCCCCCGATTTCATCCGGGATATCGCGATCACCCCCATGAGAAATACCCGATTCCAAGCGGCGAAGCCGAAGTGACCGTGCCGAAACCTCTCCGAGACGAGTCGACCGTGGCCCACCACCTTCCCCCAGAGAACACCCCATTCGTCGGGCGTCACCACGAAGTACCCGCACTGTGCCGACTGACCGAGAGCTCCCGCCTGGTGACCGTGACCGGACTCGGGGGAATCGGCAAGACCCGCGTCGCCCTGCGCGCCGCGTCGGACCTCGCAAGCGGGTTCGGCGACGGCGTCCGGCTCGTCGAGCTGTACGGGCTCCAGGACGCCGAGTTGCTCGTGCACGCGATCGCCACGGCCGTCTCCGCCACCGACCACACGACCCGCCCCCAGCACGAGGTCCTGACCGACCATCTCGCCGACAAGCATCTGCTGCTGATCCTCGACACCTGCGAACATCTCGTCGACGCCTGCGCCCGGCTGGCCGCGGACCTGCTGCGCGCGGCCCCCAAACTGCACATCCTCGCCACCAGCCGGCAGCCCCTCGGCGTCCCCGGCGAGAAGATCTTCACCGTCGAGCCCATGCCGGTGACCGGCGACGCGGTGCGGCTCTTCGCCCAGCGTGCCCACGCGGCCTGCCCGCACTTCGAGCTCAACGCCCGCACCCGGCCGGCCGCGGAACGGATCTGCGCGCGGCTCGACGGCATCCCGCTCGCGATCGAGCTCGCCGCCGGGCGGCTGTGCGGCGAACAGCCGGAGGAACTCCTCGCCCTCCTCGCGCTGCTCGACGACCGCTTCCAGCTCGCCGCGGACGAGGGCAAGCACGTCAGCCGGCACAGCACCCTGCTGACCACCATCGGCTGGAGCCACGAACTCTGCCCGCCCGCCGAGCGGTTGCTGTGGGCCCGCCTCTCCGTCTTCGCCGGCAGCTTCTCCCGGGAGGCGGCCGAGGAGGTGTGCGCCGACGCCGCCCTGGAGCGGGCCGACATCGGCCGGCTGCTCACCGCACTCGCCGACAAGTCCCTGCTCGTACGGGAAGAGGGCCCCGACGACACGCAGTTCAGGCAGCTCGACACCGTCCGCGCCTACGGCGGCGAGTGGCTGCGCCGCCTCGGCGACGAGCAGCCCGCGCGGGCCCGCCACCTCGCCTGGTGCCAGCACTTCGCGGCGCGCGGCGAAGCGGACTGGTTCGGGCCCGGTCAGGCCGCCGTCTTCCGCGCCACCCGCAGCGCACACGCCCAGTTCCTCGCGGCGCTCGACTTCGCCCTGTCGACGCCGGGGCAGGAGCGGGCAGGCGCCCGGCTCGCCGGGACGCTCTGGTTCTACTGGGTCGGCTGCGGACTCCTGGGCGACGGCCGCTACTGGCTCGACCGCGCACTCGCCGCCTCCACCGAACTCGGCCGGGACCGGCTCAAGGCGCTCTGGGTCGACGGCTACGTCGCCATCCTCCAGGGCGACGCGAAGGCCGCGGCCGCGCTGCTCACCGAGTGCCGGGCCGGTGCCCTGCGCAGCGACGACGACACGGCGTACGCGTACTCGACGCACCGCCTGGGCTGCGCCGCCCTCATGCGGGACGAACACGCCACGGCGGAGCGGTACTTCAGGACCGCCCTGACCAGCTACGCCGACCTCGACGAGCTCGACAGCAACGTCATGATGGCCCGCATCGAACTGGCCATGGCGCTCGCCTTCCAGGGCGACCTGGCGTCGGCCGTCGCACTGTGCGAGGAGGCCCGCGCCTCCTGCGAGGCCCACGGCGAACGCTGGGCCAAGGCGTATGCCCTCTACGTCCTCTCCTTCGCCGCCTGGGCCGACGGCCGGAGCGAGGAGGCGGCGAAGCTGGCCCGGGAGTGCCTGGCCATCAACTACGAGTTCCGTGACCTCGTCGGCGTCGTCCTGCCCGTCGAGGTGATCGCTCTGCTGTGGGCCTCCCGCGGCGCCTGCAAACAGGCAGCCGTCCTCCAAGGCGCCGCGCGGCGGGTCTGGGACCGGGTGGGCCTGCCTCTGTTCGGCTCCGCCCACTTCAACGCCCCCCACGACGCGGCTGTCGCACTGGCGCGCGAGAGCCTGGGCGAGGCGGGATACCAGGAGGCGTTCGAGCGGGGCGGCGGCCTCGGCCTGGACGAGGCGGTCACGCTGGCCCTGGAACCGGTCTCCCAGCCTTTGCGGGCGCGGCGGTGAGCGTGCCTCCGGCCCGCAGCGGGCGGCGGGCAGCGGTCTGCGCCGCCGGACACTACTGTCGGAGCCATGACTGACAACGCGCTGCGCTCCGTGTCCATCGAACGTGCCGGTCCGGGGCGGTTCACCGCGACCAACGTCCGTGGGGGCACGGTGACCTTCGGTACCGGCTCGGACGCCGACTTCACGCCGGTCGAGCTCTTGCTCGCCGCGCTCGGAGGCTGCACCGCGGTCGACGTGGAGGCCGCCACGACCCGGCACGCCGAGCCGACCGCTTTCACCGTCACGGCGTCCGGTGACAAGGTCGAGGACGAGGGCGGCAACCGGATGACGGACCTCGCGGTCACCTTCCATGTCACGTTCCCCGACGGGCCGGAGGGGGACCGGTCCCGGGCGATCCTGCCGCGGGCGGTGAAGAGTTCGCACGACCGTCTGTGCACGGTCAGCCGCACCGTGGAGGCGGGCACACCGGTCACCGCGACCGTGTCGCCGGACGCCTAGCGATCCTCAGTTCTTGGCGCTGCTCCACCCGTCCGCCCTGGAATACGAGTCCAGGAGGTCCACCACGAAGACGAGGGTCGAGCCCGCCGGGATCGACGGGGACGGGGACTGATTGCCGTAGCCGAGGCGCGGGGGAACGATGATCTCGCGCCGGCCGCCGACCTTCATCCCCCGCACTCCCCGGTCCCAGCCCTTGATGGCCTTGCCGCCGCCCAGGGCGAACTTGAACGGCTCGCCCCGGTCCCAGGAGGCGTCGAACTCCTTCCCGGACGCGAAGGTCACTCCGACGTAGTGGACCCTGACCACCATGCCGGGTTTCACCTCGGGTCCGTCCCCGACGATCAGGTCCCGGACGGTCAGCTCGGTGGGAGCGTCGCCCTCCGGGACCTCGACCTCGGGCTTCGTTTTCGTCGGTTCGTTCATTGCCGCCTCAGTACTTTCCGTGGGTCCGTCGGCCGTGCTCAGGAGAAGACGACGAGCGCGTACAGGAGGAACGCCATCAGGTGGGCGCCGCCGTGCACCGCGGTGACCTTCTTGCCGAAGAAGGATGTCACCGTCAGGAGCAGGGTGACGCCGAGCAGGACGAGGTTCGCGGGCGTTTCGGCGAGGTGGACGGTCTGGCCGGTGAGCAGGCCGATGGTGAGGACGGCCGGGATGGTCAGGCCGACGGTGGAGACCAGGGCGCCGTGGCACAGGTTGCTCACCCGCTGGATCTCTCCGGTGTACGCGGCGCGGATCGTGGTGATGGTCTCCGGCAGGAAGACGATCATCGCGATGAGGATGCCCGACAGTTCCACTGGGGCGCCGATGCGGCCGAGTCCTTCGTCGAGGAGGGTGGCCATGTCGTGGGAGAGCAGCACGACCGGGACGACGGTGAGCACCAGCACCACGGCGCGTGACAGCACCTCGGTGCGGTGGGCCGACAGGACGTCCTTGATGCCGGGGTGGCCCGGATCCTCTTCGGCTGCGGCAGATGCCGTGGCCGGTTCGGTGGTGACCTCCTGGAAGTCGCCGCTCTGGGCGCCCATCTGCCGCCAGAGGAAGAAGACGTACAGCGCCAGGGTGGAAACGAGGATCGGCACCTCCTGGCCGGCCGTGTACGCGCCGTCGGTACCGATCAGGCCGGGCAGGGCGAACGCCGTCGCGAGCAGCACCACCAGCAGGGACACGTACGAGGACACACCGGCGCGGTTGGGGCGCAGGCTGCCGTGGCGGATGCCCGCGACGAGCAGCGCGATCCCGACGACGAGGTTGAGGATGATCATGGACACGGCCATCACCGAGTCACGGGCGATGGTCGCGTGTTCCCCCGGCCCGAGCATCACGGACGAGATCAGGATGACCTCGATCACCACGATCGACAGGGTCAGGACCAGGGTCCCGTAGGGATCTCCCAGCCGGTGGGACAGGCGCTCGGCCTGGGTGACGACCCCGAAGGCGCACGCCACGATGACGAGGACGATGACTGCCAGTAGCCCGAACAGCACGGGGGTCGAGAGCGGGCCCTCCAGTGCGGGGCCCGCGACGAGCAGAGCGCCGAAGGCGATCCAGCCGAGCAGCAGCTGCGTCAGTGCCCGGGGGGTGAGGACGTTTCGGATGCCAGAGACGACCGACACGGGTCAGATCTCCCAATCTGCGGGCCGTCCCGGCGCTTGTCTCCCACGCACGGGCCGTCCCGGGCGCACCTACTGCTCCCCAGGGTACCGGAGCACGGCGCGATTGCCGTCCTGAGCCGGCCTCGGCCTCCACCCGGATGACCCCCTTGTTCGCGCCCGCCCATTCCGATACCGTATTTATTAAAGCCGGTTTCCATATGGGGGATGGGGGCAATGGACACTGCACGGGAGGCCGTTCAGGCGGAGCGGGCGGCGAATCAGGTCGCGTGTCTGGGGGTGCTGGCCGAGGCCGACGAGGCGTGCACGATCGGCGTGATCAGTGAGGCCACGGGCCTGTCGCGGCCGACGGTGCGTGCCGTGCTCGACGACCTCGTCGGGCTCGGCATGGTCGAGGGGGTCAGCGCCGCGTCGGCAGGGCCCGGGCGGCCCGCGCGTGCCTTCCGGTTCGCGCGGGAGGGCGGCCTGGTCGCCGGGGTCGACCTGGGGCCCCGAGGGGCACGCGCGGTCATCTGTGACCTATCCGGCCGCCGGGCGGGGTACGCGGAGGCGGCGCCCGACGAGCGCGCCGGCCGGCACGCCGATCTCGCGTTGATCTCGCGTGCGCTCGATGCCGCGGCCGGTCCCTCGCTCGACCTCGCACGGCTGCGCGCGGTCGGCGTCGCCCTGCCCGGTGTCGTCGAGGCGGACGGGCGGCTGCGGGCCAGTCTCGCCATGCCGGACCTGGTCGGCCTTCCGGTCGCGGAGCTGCTGGCGAAGGACCTCGGCCACAAGCCCGTGGTCGTGGACAACGACATCAAGCTGGCCGGACTCGCGGAGCAGCGCGCGGGCGCGGGCCGCGGGTACTCCGATGTCGTCTACCTCCAGATCGGTCACCGGCTGTCCGTGTCGATCGTGCTGGACGGTTCGATCCGGCAGGGCAGTCACCGCCTCGCGGGCGAACTCGGTGCGCAGCGCGGCATGCGCTGGACGCGCAACGCGCGGCGCGGGCAGTTGGTCTGGTCGTCGCGCCGGACGAGCGCGCAGGTGCTGAGCGCCGCCGCCGCGGGCGACGCCGACGCACAGGCCGAGGTCGAGGACTTCTGCGCGCAGATCGCCGAGCGGGTCGCGACCGTGCTGCTGGTGGTCGACCCCGAGGTGGTGGTCGTGCGGGGCGGTGCGGCGAAGGACGCCGGAGCGCTGCTGCGGCCGCTCGAGGCGGCGATCGAGAGGGAGTTGGTCTCGCCCGAGCGTCCGTCGTTCGTCGCGTCGGGTCTCGGGCGTGAGGCGGTGGTGCTCGGCGCCGTCGGCAACGCGTTCGACCGGTGCGGTTCGGAGATCTACGGGGTCCACGGCTATCCCAGCCCGTGGGCCCGCATCACACACGACGTGGAGGGGATCACCAAGTGAAGCTCGGAGTCAGTTCGTACTGCTTCCGCCAGCTCATCGGCAGCGGCGAGATGGACCTGATCGGAGTGCTGGACTGGGTCGCGGCCTCGAAGGCCGGGCACATCGAGATCGCCGCGACGGACGGGGCGTACTACCTGGAGAACGAACGCGTCGTGCGTGACACGGCCAAGCACGCCGAGGACGTCGGCGTACCGATCGTCAACTACCTGGTGAGCGGCGATCTGCGGGAGGCGGACGGCAAGGAGGTCGACCGGCTGCGGCGGCAGTTGGACGTGGCGCGGGCCTTCGGTGCCGGGATCTTCCGGCACGACGTCGCGCCGTGGGCCTGGCGTGAGCGGGACCCGGGGGAGTTCGAGTCGACCTTCGAGAAGGTCGTCGAGGGCTGCCGTGCGGTCGCCGACCACGCGGCGGAGCTCGGCATGGTGTCGACCATCGAGAACCACGGGTTCTTCATGAACGGCGGCGAGCGTCTCGCCCGCCTCGTGCACGCCGTGGACCGTCCGAACTTCCGCGTCACGCTCGACCTCGGCAACGGCCTGTGCGTCGGCGAGGTGCCGGGGAAGACCGCCGCCGACCTGATCGACGTGGCGGCGTCCATCGGCGTGAAGGACTTCCACATCCGCCGCTCCGCGGGGGAGGGCTGGCTGAAGACGCTCGCCGGTGACTACCTCCTCGGCACCGTCTCGGGCCACGGCGACGTCGATCTGCCCGGCCTGCTCGCCCTGGCCGCCACGAAGCCCGACGTGCCGGTGAGCCTGGAGTTCGAGGGCATGGAAGCGCCGCTGCCCGCCATCGAGCAATCCCTTGCGAACATACTTCGACTGACGACGGAAGGCGTGGCCTGAGATGACGACGCGTATCGCTGTGATCGGTCTCGGGGCCATCGCCACCGAGCACCTGAGTGCCTATCAGAAGAACGACCGGGCCGAGCTGGTGGCCGTGTGCGACATCGAGCCGGAGCGGGCCAAGGCGCGGGCCGAGCAGTTCGACGTGCCGCGGGCCACGACCGACGTCGCGGAGCTTCTCTCCGACCCGGACGTGGACGCCGTGAGCGTCTGCGTGCCGAACACCTTGCATGCCCCCATCGCCGAAGCGGCGCTGCGGGCCGGGAAGAACGTACTGGTCGAGAAGCCGATGACGGTCACCGTCGCCGAGGCCGAGTCCCTGGTCCGGGCCGTCGAGGAGACCGGGAAGGCGCTCCAGATCGGCTACGTACGGCGGTTCGCGCCGAACGCGCTCGTCACCAAGCGGTTCCTGGACGCGGGGGAGTTCGGTGACATCTATGCCGCGCGTGCCACGCTGCTGCGGGCCGCCGGGAACCCGGGCGGCTGGTTCGGCGATGTGGAGCTGTCGGGCGGCGGTCCGCTGATCGACCTGGGCGTTCACATCATCGACCTGTGCTGGTACCTGATGGGCAGGCCGAAGGCGGTGTCCGCGTCCGGTGTCACGTTCGCGCCGCTGGGTGCGCGCGACAACATCCAGAACCTCAAGCGGTACCGGGCCGCCTCCGCGGACCGGCCCAACACCGTCGAGGACTACGTCACCGCGCAGATCCGCTTCGAGGACGGCCAGGTGCTCGACGTGGACACCTCGTACTCGCTGCACGCACGCAACGAGATCAGTGTGCGCATCCACGGTGACAAGGGCGGCGCCGAGATCGAGCCCGAACTGCTGATGCTCACCGAGCGGCACGACACCCTGCTCCAGGTGCGGCCTCAGATCGACTCGCCGGGCTTTGACTTCAAGGCCGGGTTCGCGAACCAGATCGACCACTTCCTGCGGATCTGCCGTGGCGAGATACCGGCCGATGCCACCGCGGAACAGGGCCTGGAGATGGCCCGCATGCTCAGCGCCGTCTACGCGTCGGCGAAGAGCGGCGCCGAGGTGAAGATCGAGCGCTGACCCGGCCGATTCAGTTGCCCGGGACCGGCCCGTCCCGGGCAACTGGCATGCCCGGCTGCACGGTCTGCAACGCGGATCACAGTTCAGCCGCCACTTCCAGAAGGGTCTAGACCTCATGGTGAGAACGTGATGAGAATCTGCGTACTCACGGGCACTATCACTTCCCTGCTGTACTGCTGTAAGAGGAGCCACCACCCATGAACCGACGCGTCATCGCAGCCACCAGCACCGCCCTGGCACTCGGGCTCACCGCGACCGCCTGCGGAGGGGGTGGCTCGGAGGCCGACGGCGGGACCGACGGCAAGGGCAAGACACTCACCGTCTGGATCATGGAGGGGACCAACCCCGACGCCAAGCCCTTCTTCAAGGAGGCCGCCGCAGCCTTCGAGAAGAAGACCGGCGCCAAGATCAAGGTCGAGTACCAGCAGTGGGCCAGCGCCCAGCGGAAGTTCACCACCGCCATCGAGGGCGGCGCCGACCAGGTGCCCGACGTCGCCGAGGTCGGCACCACCTGGGTTCCCGGCTTCGCCGACAAGGGGGCGCTCGTCGACGTCTCCAAGGAGGTCGACGAGGCCGGCCTGACCGACGACCTCGTCCCCGCCCTCAAGGACGCGGGCACCCTGGGCGGCAAGCAGTACGGCATGCCCTGGTACGCCGGAGTCCGCTCGGTCCTCTACCGCAAGGACATCTTCGCGAAGCACGGCATCAAGCCTCCGACCAACTGGGCGGAGCTGCGCTCGGCCGCCAAGACCCTGAAGAAGGACGAGCCGAAGATGCTCGCCTTCCCCGTCGCGGGCGGCGCGGAGATGTTCGCCACGCCCTTCATCTGGGGCGCTGGCGGCGAACTCGCCGTGAAGCAGGGCGGCAAGTGGAAGTCGGGCATCAACTCGAAGAAGTCCGTCGAGGGCATCACCGCCTACACCGACCTCGCGCTCAAGGACAAGGTGTCCCCGGCCAAGGTGAACACCTGGACCGAGAAGGAGGTCGGCGACGCCTGGAACAAGGGCGAGGTCGCCATGTCCCTCTCCGGCAACTGGACCCCGAAGGCCTTCACCGCCGCCAACCCCGACCTCAAGGGCAAGCTCGGCGCCATCCCGGTCCCCGGCAAGGACGGCGGCATGTCCCCGTCGTTCCTCGGCGGCTCCTACCTGTCCGCGTTCAAGACGGACAAGCAGGCGCTGTCGTGGGAGTTCATCAAGCTCCTCACCACCGGCAGGTTCGCCAAGAAGTGGGCCGAGCAGTCCAGCTACCTGCCGCCCACCAACACCGACCTCGACAAGATGCCCGACAAGGACGACGCGCTGGTCAAGCCGTTCGTCAAGCAGTTCAAGGACGGCGGCGCGAGCGTCCCCAAGGCCAAGTCGTACACCGAGATCCAGGCCACCCAGGTCATCCCGAAGATGATCCAGTCGATCCTGGCAGGCAAGTCCACGCCGCAGCAGGCGGCCGACAAGGCGACCAAGGAAATGGACGCCATCTTCGCGCAGAGCGAGTGACACCCACCGACGCACGGCGCACGTGACGGCGGCGGCAGGCGAGCGACTCCCACGGCCGAACGGGGAGTCACTCCCACTGCCGAACGGCGAGTGACTCCCAGGACCGACACCGGGGAGTCACTCCCGCGCCGCACCCCTCAACTCTCCCTGCACATCCGACCATTGAGAGCGCTCCATGAACCGCACGCTCGCCACCGGGACCGTGGACGCCCCGGAGAGCCAGGGCAGCCGGCCGCCCGTGCCCCCGCCCTCGCCCGAGTCCGAACGCCTGCTGAAGCGAAAGCGCCGGACCACCCTCACCCGGCCCTGGCTGCTGCTCGCTCCCTCCCTCGTCGTCCTCGCGGGACTGCTGCTGTGGCCGATGATCCAGGTCGGGATCCTGTCGTTGCAGGACTACGAGGTGAAGTTCGGCGGCGGCGTCGCCACCTTCACTGGCTTCGACCACTACGTCGAACTCCTCAGCGGCGATCTGCTGTGGAAGACGGTGCTGCCCAACACCGCGTTCTTCGCGATCGCCTGTGTCGGTCTGACGGTGGTGCTCGGCACCGCGGTCGCCCTGCTCCTCAACCGTCTCGGCACGGTCTGGCGGACCATCTGCTCCACCGCGATCATGGCCGCCTGGGCGATGCCCGCGGTCACCGGCACCTACGTGTGGATCTGGCTCTTCCAGCCGGGCGACGGCCTGTTCAGCGCCCTGGTGGGCGGCTCCGACTCCAGCAACTGGTTCACCGACCGCCTCTCCTTCTACGCCATCGGGACCCTCAACGTGGTCCACCACGGCTTCCCGTTCGTCGCGATCACCGTCTTCGCCGGACTCCTGACCATCCCCAAGGAGCTCTACGAAGCGGCGATGCTGGACGGCGCGAACGCCTGGCAGCGGTTCTGGAAGGTCACCGTGCCCGCCATCAAGCCGGTGTTCCTCGTGGTGACGATCCTGTCGACCATCTGGGACTTCAAGGTCTTCACGCAGATCTTCCTGATGCCCGGAGGCCAGGGCCAGAACGAGCAGGTCGAGAACCTCGGCGTCTACTCGTACCTCGAAGCCTTCGCCAAGGAAGACTATGGGACGGGCGCCGCGGCGGCGGTCCTGCTCACCCTCCTCCTGCTCGTGATCACCATCATCTACATCCGCACCCTGTTCCGGCAGGGCGAGGAGGACCTGTGAGCACCACCGACATGCCCGCCACGACGCGGTCCTCCCTCGGCTCCAAGGTCGGTCTGCCGGCGGCCGTCGCCGCTCTCCTGCTCTTCACCCTCTTCCCGATCTACTGGATGGTCTCGACGGCCCTGGACCCGAAGGCCCAGAGCCGCGGAGCGGACCTCCTGCCCGGCGGCCTCACCTTCGACCACTTCAGTACGGTCTTCGAACGCGGCAACTTCGGTACGTACCTGCTGAATTCGGCGATCGTCGGCCTGGGCACGGTCGTGGTCTCGGCGGCCCTCGCGCTGTTCGCGGCGGTCGCGGTCGCCCGCTTCAAGTTCAGGTTCCGCACCTCGGTGCTGGTCATGGTCCTGATCGTGCAGATGGTGCCGCTGGAGGCGCTCGTCATCCCGCTGTTCATCCAGATGCGCGACTACGACATGCTCAACAGCCTCCTCGGCCTGACCATCGTCTACACCGCGCTGTCGCTGCCCTTCGCCATCTGGACCCTGCGGGGCTTCGTGCAGACCGTCCCCAAGGAGATCGAAGAGGCGGCGTACATCGACGGCTGCTCCTGGTGGCGGATGTTCCGTTCCGTCCTGCTGCCGCTGGTCGCGCCGGGGTTGGTCGCCACGTCGATCTTCGCGTTCATCACCGCGTGGAACGAGTTCGTCTTCGCGTACACCTTCATGAAGAGCAGCGACAAGTACACGGCCGCGGTCGGCATCTTCCAGTTCTTCGGCGAGAACACCACGAGCTGGGGCCCGGTCATGGCCAGCTCCACACTGGTCACGGTGCCGGTCCTGATCTTCTTCGTGGCGGTCCAGCACCGGCTCGCGTCGGGGCTCGCGGCGGGGGCGGTCAAGGGCTGACCCCCGTGGGTCGGGGTGTTGGTGTCAGTCGTACTGCCACTGCCTGCTGTCCTGGTCCTCGTCGGGGATGGGGCCCAGGAGGGTCCAGCCGGGGCTGAGGGAGCGGGTGGTGCGGAAGCCGCGGGGGTCCGCGTACGCGTCGGGGTCGGTGTCGGCGGGGGCGTGCATGAGGGTGTAGATCGGGGGGTCGTTTCCGTAGAAGCGGAAGAAGACGCGATCCTTGTCGTGCGACTGGTACAGGATCACGTCGGTGCCCCAGAGGGCGTCGTACGTGGCCCGGTCCCGCGGAGTCGTCGGCTCGCACTCCTCGGGACGCCCGGCGTCACGGACGCAGATGCGGGGCTGGATCCAGGTGATCACTTCGGCCCTCGGGTGGGCGGCCGCCAGCTGGCGCATACGGGCGTCGGCCCTGGCGAAGGCGGCCTGCCGGGGCTCGATCCGCTGCTCCAGCTTGTCGAAGCGCCGCTCGTCGAAGCCGCTGCCGAAGTGCCACCCCAGCATGGCGAAGACGGCGACCCGCCAGGCCATGACGCCCGCCGCCACGACGATGAGCGTGACGAGCAGGATCCTGGCCGGCGAGCGCCGCCTTGCGCGCTGCTCGAGCTCTAGGGAGTCAGAACGACCCACTGATGGGCACCTCGACGTCTGCCTGGGCGATCGGCGGGGTGTACTTCCCGTCGAACCGGTCGTAGTGCTGCAGCGTAAACCAGTCGATGAAGCCGTACGTGGTGATCTCGTCGTCCGGGTCGAGACCGAAGTGGTCGTAGGAGTGGAAGCGCAGTGTCCCGGAGAACGTGTTCCCGCTGACCGTGTAGTCCTTCAGCTGGATCGTGTGTCCGTGGAACTGGTGGATGGCGATGGACAGCGCCCGCTGGTTGTCGTCGGTCGCGGAGAAGTCGTACACCGGGTACTGCAGGCCCGTGCGGTTGAACTCCTGGTACAGCAGGTTCTGGTCGAGCTTGTCGCCGACCGTGAACGGCGCCGTGTCACCACGGTTCTCCTGGAGGAGCCGGGTGATGATGCCGCCGGCCTTCTCGAGGTACTGCTGCTCCTGAGGCGATGCCGCGACCGCGCGGGACAGGGCGGTGCCGGAGCCGACCGTCTGGAAGCGGGTCGGGTCGAAGTTGTCGTCCACCGTGACGGTGCCTGCGCTCTCGCCGCCGCGGCCGTAGCGGAACCCGTTGTAGAGGTCGACGACCGCCTGCTGGTGGTCGTAGTCCGCGCCCGCCTTTCCGGCGTTCATGATGCTGTTGAACTCGCCCCACATCCAGGACTCCGGAGTGAACGAGGCGACGTAGAACTGCCAGCTGAGATCGGTCAGTTCGTCGTAGGTGTAGTCGTTGAACGTCAGGTCGTCCGCCACCAGCGGGTTCAGCGGCACCTTGACGTCACTCGGGTCGGCCTCCTTGCGGTACCCCTCCCGGTTCGCCGACTGGTGGATCAGCATGTTCGTCGGCACGACCACCAGGGGCTGCTTGTCGGCGTCGTCGCGCTTCCCGTCGCCGTCCGAGTCCCGCTTCAGCGGATCCGAGGCGAGCTTCGCGTAGACCTGGTCCGCCGCCCCCTTCAGCTTCCCGGTGACGACCTCGACCTCCTTGCCGTCCACGACCGAGTCGCCGTCCGAGTCCGGGTCGGCGGGGTCCAGCTTTCCGACAGGCAGCCCATTGCCCGTCAGGATGCGGCCGTCCCGGATCTGCCGCTCGTCGTAGTCGCTGATCCCGTCCTTGTCGGAGTCCTTGGACCGGGTCGCGTCCTGGGCGTCACGGCCGGCTTTGGTGCGGGCGCCCTGCTCGACCGCCTTGTCGAAGGCCCGGCTGTCGAGCACGACGTACTTGGCCGGGCCGCCGGCCGTGGCCGTGATGGTGTCTCCGTCGATCCGCTGGTCCGCCACCTTCACCAGGCGCTGGGACGTGTCGTCGTAGCGGTAGACGGCCGGCTCGGCACCGGGGCCGGTCCGCTTCGGGTCGATCGTGAAGGAGACCTTCGCCCGGTCGGACGCCTTGTCGGCCGAGAGCTGGAAGCCGTTGCCCAGATAGCCCGGCGTGGACTTCGGGAACTGCTTCTGGTCGGCCGGGAGCTTGGTGATGTCGAAGCCCTGCACCTGCCCGGGCCGCAGTCCCTCCGCTGCGGCGGAGGCCTCGGTGACGCCGCCGTCCGCAGTGCGCTTCACGTCGAAGGCGGACTCGGCGGTGCGCGGATCGGAGCCGATACGGCCCTCGGCGCCGTCCTCCACACCGTCGCCGTCGGTGTCGGCCTTGACCGGATCGGTGTGCTGGGCGAGTTCCTTGCCGTCCTTCAGGCCGTCCGCGTCGGTGTCCGGGTTGCCCGCGGCGGTCTTGAGCTTCAGTTCACGCAGGTTGGTGAGGGTGTCTCCGTCCGGGTCCTCCTGGCCGTCGGGGACGCCGTCGCCGTCGGTGTCGCGCTTGAGCGCGTCGCTGCGGTTGCCGAGTTCCACGAAGTCGGACAGGCCGTCGTGGTCGGTGTCCTTGGCCTTCGGGTCGAGCTTGGCGCGCTGCTCGATGTCGTCCGTGAGGCCGTCGCCGTCCGTGTCCTTGGTCGGGCTCGCGCCGTCCTTGGCGAAGTTCGCCCAGGTCGGGGTGTGCGCGCTGCCGTCGGGCCGGGCGCTGTACCAGAGCGTGGAGGTCTCGCCCGGCTCGATCACCTTGTTCGCCGGGGTGCTCTGGAAGGTGGCACGGTCGCCCTGCCCCGAGTCGAGCCGTACCGCGTCGGTGGCGGTGATCCGGTCGGGCAACTCGAAGGTCAGGGACCAGTCGTTGATCCTGTGCTGGGAGATGTTCTCGACCTGGAACCGCGCGAGGTAGGAGCCCTTCGGTGCCTTCTCGCGGATGGCCGGCGGGACCTTGCTCCGCAGCGGGTCGTCGGCGTCGAGCTTGCGGTAGGAGATCTTGACTTCGGTGTCTCGGTAGAGCGTCTTGCCTGGAGTCGAGCCGCCGTCGTCGTCGGCGCCGATGGCCGACGGTGTTGCGGCTCCGAGCAGAAGTAACACGGTGCTGAGCGGAATCGTGACGCGTCTGAACATGGTGCCTCCCACGGATGGAAAGTTCCCTGTCGTCGCGAAGTAGCCCCCGTTTCACGGCACTTCACTGGTCTGCCGGGGCAGCCTACACAGCTGTGAGTGACGGTCCCTCGATAGTCCGGAGGGGATATTGGGGAGGAGGTTACGACTCCGTTTAGGGTGGTTCGCGCAGGGGCGGGCCGAGGCGTTCAGTCAGCGCACGGCGGGCTCAACAGACGTCGTCCACGTGTGTCTCGAACTCGGCGCGGGTCATGGTCTTCCCGTCGACCAGCCACTGCCCGGGTGACAGGCGCTTGAGGTCGGCCCGCTCGAACGCGGTGAAGCCCGAGTAGCGGACGGTGTCGCCGTGCCCGACGAAGAAGTGCACGAAGTAGTCCACGCCGGGCGCCAGTTGGGTGGCGGAGCCCGGGGTGTCGATCCAGCTTCTGGGAGGCCTGAAGAGGCTGATCTCCTGTTCGCCGGTGATCGATGCGGAAGGGCGGGTCCCCCAGCCGTCGAGGACGGCGGTATCGGTGGGCTCGTCCTTCAGGGCAGCGGTGACCGAGACCCGGTAACGGTCGTCGTCCGCGCAGGGGCGCAGCAGCGCCCGTACGTCCCTGTCCGCGCCCTTGCCGATCGCCACCAGCGCGAGCTGGGGCGGAGAGCAGCCGGCGGCCAGCAGCGTCAGAGCGACGGCCACGCCCGACGCGGACAGTGTGCGTGTCATCCTGCTCTCGTTGACGCCGGCCACTGGCTTGCGCACGCTACGTCCTCCGAAGCCGCTCCGCTTGATCGTGTCCCATTCAAGCGCCACCCATCGGGCAGCGGAACCGGTTTGTCGCGCTCAGACGGTGTCGGAGTCGGACTGGACGAGGCGGGTGAGGGCGGGGCCGATGGCGGCGAGGGGGAGGACGAAGTCCACCTGCCCGGTGCTGATCGCGGCTTTGGGCATGCCGTGGAAATCGGCCGTTTCCGGGTCCTGGACGATGACGGTGCCGCCCTGTGCCTTGACCGCTTCGATGCCTTGGGCGCCGTCGCTGTCCGAGCCGGTGAGTACGCAGCCGATGACACCGGATCCGTACGCCCGCGCCGCCGATTCGAAGAGGGGGTCGGCCGCGGGGCGGGCGTAGTTGACCCGGTCCTCGTGCGTGAGCGCCAGAGTCCCGTCGTCCGCAACGCACAGGTGCCGGTCGGGCGGGGCGATGTAGACCGTGCCCGCCCGCGGGCGCTCCCCGTGTTCGGCGAGCTTGACCGGCAGGCGGGTGTGACGCGACAGGATGGCCACGATGTCCGTCTCGCGCGATCGTCTGAGGTGCTGAGCCACCAGTATCGGCACGGGCAGCGCGGGTGTCAGCCCGCCCAGGAGCGTGCCGAGGCCCTGAATGCCGCCGGCCGAAGAGGCGACCAGCACGGCAGCCCACTGCCGCTGGCCATCATCTGGGGGATACGTCTCCACTTGCGAAGGCTAGCGCGCCACGCGGTCCGGGCAGTGGACCTCGACGGCGTGGGCCGCAGGGGTGGGCCGGTACGGGCAGCGCGCCCGTACCGGCCCACCCCTCTCACAGCATCAACAGCGTGCGGTTCGCCGCCCGGCCCGTGGCCTGTAGCGGGAGGACCGCGAGGCGGATCAGGGCCAGGGCGTTGTCGTCGCCCGCGACGCGGTTGGTGGAGAGTTCGCCGCACGCCAGGCACTCGTGGACGATCAGCCACTCACCGTCCGGGCGGCAGGACACCGTCAACGCGGCCATCCGGCCCCGGCAGTCCGACGCGCGGTCGCCCGGGATCCGGGCGTCCACGTGCAGACTGGTCAGGCAGTTCGGGCAGTGGTTGCGGTGGCCGCTGCCCGGCGCGTCGAGCGACACGTCCAACCGGCAGCCCGCGCAGCGGAAGTCGCGGGTGCGGTGGCCGTCGCGCTGGGCGTGCAGGACGTCCTTGTCCCGCTGGCGGCGCCGCCGGGAAGCGGGGGCGTCGGACGACGTTCGGTTACGGCGTGGCATGCCGGGCCTCCCCGCTCACAGCGTTCCGAACGCTTCGAGGGGGAACGGCGGTTGGGCCAGTGGCCGTACCGCCATCCGCATCAGCACCAACTGGTTGTCGTCCGGGCTTACCGGGTTCGAGGTGAGCTCGTCGCACCGCACGCAGCGGTGGACGATCATCCAGTCGCCGGTCCGCAGGACGGCGATGGCGATCGGGGACATCCGGCCGTGGCACTCGGTCCGGCCGCCCTGGACGTGGTCCAGGACATGCCGCGAGTGCAGACACGAAGGGCAGTGGTTACGGCTGCGGCCGTCCGGATCGGCCAGGGTCACGGTGAGACCGCACCAGGCGCAGACGAACGTACTGATCTTGAGGGTGGGGCTGGGGTTCGGGTTGGGGGTGTGCTCGGACACCTGTGCTCCTTGCTGGGGAGTCGGTCATCGACAGCAAGAGCAGGCCGAGCGGCCTCGACGGCTTGATCGGATCGGGTTGGACCGGATCGGATCGGGTCGGTCGGTTATCCGCGGTGTGTACGTGCGGCAGGCGCCCTACGTGCCCTACGTGCCCTACGTGCCCTACGTGCACGTGTACGTGGTACGTCGCGGTGAGGCGCGCTCGGCGCGGGCCGGGTCATCAAGACACCCTCTCGGTGGGCACGGGGCCCGGTCGTTCGGCCACACGGGCAGGGGCGCCGTGCGGAAGGAAGCTGCGGGGAAAGGGTAGGCGGGTCGGTGGGGCGTGGGCGAGTGAATATTTCCGGCGCACGCCAGAAGGCTCATGCCGGAGGCTCGCGCCGGAGTGCGTCATGCCGTCGGCGACGGCAGCTCCGCTGCCGCCTTGATGATGCCGTCCAGGACGATCGCCACCTCCTTGCGGGGCTCGGCACGGCTGGTGCGGTGCCGGGCGATCAAGCGGCGATGGCCGAGCCCCGGCACGGACACCGTCTTGACGCCCTCGACGGGCATGCCGAGCACGGCCAAGGACGGCACCACGGCGACACCCAGTCCTCCCGCGACCAGCGCCAGCGCGGCGTTGTAGTCGTAGTAGCTGTGGGCGGTGCGGGCAACGGCCATCCCGCGGCGTACGTGTTCGGTGGCGTCGTGGGCGGCGGCGTCCGTGTCGACACCGAGCCAGGTGAGGTGTTCGAGGTCCGTCAGCGTGGCGGGGGTCGGGGTTCCCGCGGGCGTGACGACCACCCAGGGCTCCTCGAGGATCGGCACGTCGCGGGTGCCCCGCGCGGACCTGCGGCCGATGGGGGTCTCGGCCTCGACGATCAGGAGGTCCACCGTTCCGGCACGCAGCTCCTGCTGCGCCTTGTCGCCGTCCATCTCCTGGATCTGTAGCTCCAAACCCGGGAACGCGTCCCGCAGTTGGTGCACCAGCGGGACGAGCAGAGCCCGGATCACCGTCTGGAACGCGGCGATGACCACGGTGCCCGAGACCTCCTCCCGCAGGGCCGCCAACGACCGTGTGACGTCCGCCAGTTCGGACTCGATGCGTTCGGCCGTCTCCGTCAGAACCCGGCCTGCGGCCGTGACCACCGCGCCGTGCGGCTGGCGGTCGAGGACCGGGGTGCCGACCTCGGATTCGAGGCGGGCGATCTGCTGCGACACGGCGGAGGGTGTCAGGTGCAGCACGTCGGCGGCCGCGAGGATCCCGCCCGCCCGGTGAACGGCGAGCAGAACGGCCAGTTTCCGCGGGTCCACATCCATTCAATTCAGCTTAACCCCCGGCGTAGAGAACTTCGATTGATCTGTATGCCGTGGGTGTCCACCATGGGGGACATGCAGGCAATGATGACCTCCGCGGCGACGGCAGCAGGGTGGGTGGGCGCCCTGAGCACGGCTGCCGCCTATCTGATGGTCTCGCGTCGGGTCATCGAGCCGGACGCCCCGGCCTTTCAGCTGATCAACATGCTCGGTGGCGCACTTCTGGCCGTCTCCGCCGCCGCCAGCGGGGCATGGCCTTCGGTGACGTCGAACTTCGTCTGGGTCCTCATCGGAGTACAGGCGCTCGTCGGTGCGCGAAGCGGCGTACGGACCGTCGTCGGCCGCGTGACGGCGAGCTTTTCGCGGCGGCGAGGAGCCGGGCGGGCATGGAGCCGGGCCACCGGGCGCTGAGGCCCACCCGGTCCCCGGCGCCCGCCCTTTCGCACCGGCTCAGCTGCCGAACACCGCCTCGACGAGCCTGTCCTGCGCCTTCATGAACGGGACCGCCAGGGTCATCGCGGCGTCGTCCACGTAGTTGAGCGCGGCGGTCAGGGTCCTGCTGCCGTCGGCCGTGCTGTACATCAGGGCCGCGTGGCCGCCCTGGCCGCCGTTGTGGAACAGGAGGGTGTCGCCGCCGGTCTGCTGGATGCGCAGGCCGAGGCCGAAGCCGCTGTCGGGGTGCGGTGTGCTCATCTCGGCGAGGAGCGGGGCGGGCAGCAGTTCGCCGCGGGCCAGCGCGGAGATGAAGGTGTGCAGGTCCTGGGCGGTCGAGATCATGTCGCCGCCGGCGTCGACCCAGGACGGGTTCTGGTGGCTCACGTCGACCGTGTGCGGCCGGCCGGCGTCCTCGTAGCGGTAGTAGGCGTGGGCGTACGGCTCGGGGATGTCCTGCGAGGCGCCGGGGACCACCGTGCCGGTCAGGCCGAGCGGGTCCAGGATCCGCTCCCGTGTCACCTCGGCGATCGGGCGGCCGGTGACGTTCTCGACCAGCAGTCTGGCCAGTACGTAGTTGGTGTTGGAGTAGCTCCAGCCCGCGCCGGGTTCGAACCGTGGCGGCTTCGACAGCGACAGCCGGGCCAGGTCCTGCGGCCGGTAGGTGTGGAAGCGGTTGTCCACCCACTCCTTGCCCGCGAGGGTCGAGGGAATCCCGGGGACCATGGTCCCGTCCGCGTCGAACTCGCCGGTGTGGTTGAACACCCCGCTGGTGTGCTGGAGCAGCATGCGCACCGTGATCCGGCGGTCGAGGTCGAACTCGGGGAGGTGGTCGACGGCCGGCGCGTCGAGGTCGACCTTGCCCTCGGCGACCAGTTGCAGCACCAGGGTCGCGGTGAAGGTCTTGGTGTTGCTGCCGATACGGACGTGGCCGCCGGCCGGGGGCTCGACGCTGCCGTCCAGTTCGGCCGCCCCGGCGGTGGCGACCCACGCGCCCTGGTCGTCGTGCACCCGCAGCTGAATGCCGGTGATGCCGGAGTCGACGATCTCCTGGAGGACGCCGCGCAGTTGCGGACGGTCCGAGTCGGCGGCGAAGTCGGTTGCGGTGTGCGGGGACTGGCTCATGATTGTCTCCTTGGATCGTCTGGGGCGCTGCCTGAAGTGGCAGTACGGCGAGCTTGGTCCCTGCCCTAAGGTCAAGGTCAAGCGTCAACGGGGGGAGTGGGAACGGATGCGTGCCAGAGGTGGGCTCACCATCGGTCAGGCGGCGGCGTACGCCGGTGTCACGATCAAGACCGTGCGGCACTATCACCGGCTCGGTCTGGTCGCCGAGCCGGAGCGGGACACGTCGGGCTACCGGCGTTACGGCTCGGCCGAACTGCTCCGGCTCGTCCAGGCGCGGACCCTGGCCGGGGCGGGAGTGCCGCTCGCCGAGGTCGGTGAACTGCTCGACGCGGCGCCCGAGCGGTTCACCGCGGCCCTGGACGACGTCCACCGCAGGCTCACCGACCAGATCGAGGAGCTGGTCGCGCGCCGCGACACGCTGGACCGGATCACCCATGGCGACAGGGCCCTGCTGCCCGACCGGGCCTGCGCGGTCCTGGACCGCATGACCGAACTCGGCTTCACCGCTGAGTACTTGAGCACGCAGCGGGAGGCGCTGGTGCTCACCCGAGCCCTTGTCCCGGAGATGCTCGAAACCTTCCTGACCCGGTTCGAGCACCTCCTCGACGATCCCGAGCACGTCGAGCTGACCAAGCGCGCCTGGGAGGCGGGCTCCTGGCGGCCCGACGACCCGCGCCTCGACGAACTGGCGGCAGAACTCGCCGAGAAGGTGCTGGCCGACCGCGAGCTGCTGGCGGCGGGAACCGGCCTGCAAGGCCGGTCCGACAACGCGGCCCGCTACGCACTGGTCAACCGCCACCGTGAGGACGACGCACCCTCGATTTCCCGCCTGAACGCCCTGGTTGAGGCGCGGTTGCGCGCTGCCGGTGTCGACTTCCCGCAGGGATAGGCCGGCGAGGACCGGTGAGGTGGCATGCAGGCCGCGCGCCGGTGATCTGCTGTGATCGCCGTCATACCGGGAATGCCCCGCCCCGACCGGCCGTTGGAGGGTTGAGTGCGCACTGCGTGTGTGTGCGCCGTTCCCCCTGCCCTGCGGTGAGCGCCCTGAGCGGCCCGACCCGTCGGGCCCATGACTTCGACCGACTCTTGCGAGGTACAGCCCCACATGAGCCAGCCAACCAACGTCGAGAACGTGGACGCACCCGGGGAGGACGGCAGTACGGCCGCCACGCCCGCGGCCGGGACATCGGCGCGCGCCGGCGTCCTCATCGCGGTCCTTGTCGCGTCCGCGTTCGTGATGATCCTCAACGAGACGATCCTGAGCGTCGCCCTGCGCGACCTCACCGTCGACCTGGGGGTCTCCACGACGACCGTGCAGTGGCTGACCAGTGGCTTCCTGCTGACGATGGCCGTGGTCATCCCGATCACCGGCTTCCTGCTGGAGCGCTTCTCCGCGCGCCAGGTCTTCCTGGCCTCGCTGACGGCGTTCAGCACCGGCACCCTGATCAGCGCCCTCGCGCCCGGCTTCGGCGTGCTGCTCACCGGGCGTGTGGTGCAGGCGTTCGGCACCGCCGTGATGATCCCGCTGCTGATGACGACCGTGATGCGGCTGGTCCCCGCGGAGCGCCGCGGAGCGATGATGGGCACCATCACGATCGTCATCGCGGTGGCCCCGGCCATCGGCCCGACGGTGGGCGGCGCGGTGCTGTCCTCGCTGGGCTGGCGCTGGATGTTCTGGATCGTCCTGCCGCTGGCACTGGTGGCCTTGGCGATCGGCGCGATATGGCTGCGCCTGGACGGCGAGACGCGGAAGGTGCCGCTTGACGTGCTGTCGGTGGTGCTCTCCGCCTTCGGCTTCGGCGGCGTCCTCTACGGCCTCGCCTCCATCGGCGAGTCCGGCGGCGGGGAGCACACGGTCGCTCCCTGGATGCCGATCGTCGCCGGCCTGCTGTCCCTCACGGTGTTCGTGCTGCGCCAACTGCGCCTGCAACGCCAGGATCGCGCCCTGTTGGACCTGCGCCCGCTGGCGAACCCCACCTTCTCCGTGGCCCTGTTGCTGTCCGCGCTGCTGTTCATGTGCATGCTGGGCGCGGCCGCGATCCTGCTGCCGCTCTACCTCCAGACGGTCATGGGGACGACCACCTTCGTCAGCGGCCTCGCCGTCCTGCCCGGCGGTCTGCTCCTCGGCGTCCTGGGCCGCCCGGTGGGCCGGCTCTACGACCGGGTGGGCGCCCGTCCGCTGGTGATCCCGGGAGCGGGCGCGCTGGCGGCCTCCTTGTGGCTGTTCTCGCTGCTCGGCCCGGACTCCTCACTGGTCGCGGTGATCGGCATGCACCTGCTGCTCATGGGCGGGCTCGGCCTGATGATGACCCCGCTGATGACGGCGTCCCTGAACGTGCTGCCGGACCACCTGCACTCCCACGGCAGCGCGATCCTCGCGACGATGCAGCAGGTCGCGGGCGCCTTCGGCACGGCGGTCTTCGTCACCGTGGCGTCCAGCGCGTCCGACAGCGCGTCCGGCGCGCCCGACGCGAGCGGCCTGAGCGCGGCGTTCGTCCTCGCGGGCGTCATCGGCCTGGTGGCGTTCGCGGCGTCGCTGTTCTTCGGGCGGGAGGCGGGGTCCGTGCCGGAGCTGGCGGAGGCGGCGGAGTCCAAGTAGTTGGTGGATTCCCTTGCGGTGACGACGTCGTTCATCACGGGCCTTCGGTGAGGAAGGCCACCACTGCCTCCAGAAACTCCGCCTGCCCCTCGACGTTCGCCATGTGCACCGTGGGCAGGACGGTGAGCCGTGCCCCGGGGACGGCCGCGGCGAGCTCCTTGCCGTGCTCGGCCGATGTGACGGTGTCGTGCTCGCCCGCGATGACCAAGGTCGGGCTGTGGATGAGGGCGACCGTGCGGCGCAGGTCGTAGTCCCGTACCGCGGCCCAGCTGCCGGCCACGCCCTCGCGCCGCGTGGCGAGCAGAGTACGGCGGAAGCCCTCGACGACCTCGTTGTCGCCGCGCAGCATGTGGGCCGGGAACCAGTTGTGCAGGAAGCTTTCCGCCGTGACCTGCATGTCGGGGGCCTCCAGCAGTTCGGCGATCGGCCGATCCCACTGATGCGCCGGTCCGAGGTGCGCGGCGGTGTTGGAGAGCACCAGACGGTCTACGCGCTCCGGGACGTGGATCCCCAGCCACTGCGCGACGATTCCGCCCAGCGACAGGCCCAGCACGTGCACCCGCCTCAGGTCCAGGGCGTCCAGCAGTTCCACCACGTCGCGCCCAAGTCGGTCCAAGGAGTACGGGCCGCTGGGAGCATCGGAGGCGCCGTGGCCGCGCGCGTCGTAGCGCAGCAGCCGGAAGTGTTCGGTAAGAGCCGGCACCTGGCCGTCCCACATGTGGAGGTCGGTACCGATGGAGTTCGAGAGCAGCAGTACGGGCTTGTTCTCATCGCCGTCGAAGCGGTAGGCGATGCGGACACCGTCTCCGGTGGTGATGGCGGTACGGGTATGCGACGTCATGACAACTCCTGTGATCCAGCGGCTATGTGCTGAGCCTAGGAACACCGTCTGCAGAGAGCTATTACAAAGATCGAACGCAGACTGTAGGTTCGCTGGACAATGTCAATGTCGAACTTCACGCTCCACGAATTGCAGTGCTTCGACGCCGTGGTGCGCGGCGGCGGCTTCCAGGCCGCCGCCGATCTGCTGCACCGCTCGCACCCTTCGGTGTTCGCGGCGGTCGCCAAGCTGGAGCGCCAGCTGGGTCTGGAGCTGCTGGACCGCTCGGGTTATCGGGTTCGGCTCACCGAGGCCGGGCACGCCTTTCACCGAAAGGTGCGTGTCCTGCTGCACGAGGCCGATGAACTACAGACCTACGCCGCGCAGTTGGCGATGGGCGAAGAGGCCGAACTGCGCGTGGTGCTCGGGGACCTGTGTCCACTGCCACCGGTCCTTGAGCTACTCAGCAGCTTCTTCGCGCAGCGCCCGCAGACGCGCCTCCACCTGCAGTCCGAGACCGTCACCGGCCCCTGGGAGCGGCTGTTGGAGGACGAAGCCGACCTCATCGTGCACCGGGTCCCCAAGAGCGACGTGCGGATGGAGTGGATCGACCTCGGTCGCGTCGCGCTGGTGCCCGTCGTGGCACCCGGCTTCCTGCCCTTCCCTCCGGACACCGACATCACCCCGCAGCGAATGCAGGCCCTCACCCAGTGCGTGGTCCGGGACTCGGCGCGACATCCGGCCGAGCAAGGTCATTTCCTGGTCGAGGGCGCGCCCCGGAGCTCCGTTCCGGACCACCTCATGAAGAAGGAACTGATCTTGCACGGCATGGCGTGGGGACACGTGCCGCGGTTCATGATCGAGGCCGAGCTGCGCGACGGAAGCCTGATCTCCATCGCCGGACGGCACTTTCCCGGTGTGGTCGAGGAACTCTCGGCAGCGCGCCGGCGCGACCGGCCGCACGGGCCGGTCGCCGACCAACTGTGGGACTTCTTGGCCCGCCAGGCACCGGTCCTGAAACTGCCCAGTGGCTCGGGCAGCGGGCGATCCCTGTGACACGCAACCTGTCCCAAGTGCCCTTGCCGACGACGTGGCCCAACGCCGTTGCGCTGGATACCGTCGCCCACCCTGCACGTGGCCGGAGTCGACCTGGAGCATCCGCCAGTAGGTCGGGATCGGCGGGTCAGGTGGGCTCGAGTCAGCCTCGCCTCCAGAAGTCGTGTGGGTGTCGTCCGGGTCGGAATCCACTGGCTTCCGCCATCGCGGCGGCGTACGTGAAACCATTGGTGAGGCCAGCCGGATCGTGCGCGTCGCTGCCGAAGGCGATGGCTTCACCTCCTTCTTGGCGCCACCACTGCACGATCTGAGGATGCAGGGGGACCTTGGTGTTCACCTCTAGAGCTTTGCCGGCGGTGGCGAGCGCCGCAGAACTCCGGTGCTTCCTGAATATAGAGGCAGGCAACGGGAGTGTTCCTTGCCGAAATGGCACGAAGAATAGCGTTCGGCGCGCGAGGGTCGCACGGTTTCGGCATGACAAACGATCTGGGTTCTGACGTGTTTGACGTGCTGGTGATCGGCGGCGGAGTCGCTGGTCTTTCGGGGGCGCTGGCCCTCTCCCGAGCGCGGCGCTCTGTCTTGGTGCTCGATTCGGGAGAGCCCCGCAATGCGCCCGCTGCTGCAGCGCACGGCCTGCTGTCCCGCGACGGGGTGGCTCCCCTGGAATTGCTGCGCGCGGGTCGGGTGGAGGTCCAGATGTACGGCGGTGTCGTGGTCTCGGAGTGGGCTGTGAACGCGACCCGTGCAGACGGGCTTTTCGGCGTCGAGACGGAGAGCGGCAAGGTCTTCCGGGCCCGCCGCCTGCTGGTCACCACCGGACTGGCGGACGAACTGCCAGAGCTGCCGGGACTGTCCGAGAGGTGGGGGAGGGATGTGCTGCACTGTCCGTACTGCCACGGCTGGGAGGTCCAGGACACCTCTATCGGTGTGCTGGGCACGGGAGTTGCTTCGATGCACCAGGCGTTGCTGTTCCGTCAGTGGTCCAGCCGGGTGACTCTCTTTCTTCATACCGGCCCCGAGCCCGAGGAGGAGCAGTGGGAGCGGCTGGCCGCCCGCGGCATCGAGGTCGTGCACGGTGAGGTGGCCGGTGTGGAGGTCACCGACGGCAAACTGAGCGGTGTCCGGCTCGACTCCGGGCTGCTGATTCCCATGCAGGCGCTGGTGGTTGCCCCTCGCTTCGTTGCCCGTAGCGCTCTCCTCGCGGGGCTGGGCATCAGCCCGGTGCCGCACCCGATGGGCTTGGGTACCTATGTGCCCGCCGACGCTATGGGAGCAACCGAGGTTGCGGGCGTGTGGGTTGCTGGGAATGTCGCTGATCTGATGGCGGGACTTGCTCAGGCTCAGTCCCAGGGGGTGACCGCAGCCGCCGCCATCAACGCCGATCTTGTCAACGCGGATGCGGATGAGGCCGTCGCGCGCCTGCGAGCGGCCCCGCCCGGCGGCCCATTCAGTGCCGCGAGCGATGCGATGGTCACGGAACGCGTTCTGGGGGTGCGACGGCACGGCCTCGATTCCCTGCTGCCGGACGCCGAGTGAGTGCAGTGCGTTAGCCCGGGTGAGCCTTGAGATGAGCCCGCTCGCCCTGCTTGCCGAAGATGATCAGCAGCTCGACCGGCCGGTCGTCGTCCGGCCCGAGCCAGTGCGGCACATGCGTATCGAACTCCGCTACCTCGCCTGGTGCCAGAGTTACTGATCGCTCACCGAGCAGAAGCCGCAGCCGGCCGTCCAGGACGTAGATCCATTCGTAGCCTTCGTGGACGTTGAGCTCTGGCTCGCCCGCAGACGGAGCGATGACGAGCTTGTGGGCGTGCAGGCTTCCGGCGCGACGGCTGAGCGGAATGTAGGTCATGCCGCCTCGTGTAACGGGGCGCAGGTGAACGCGTGGGTCGCCGGTCTCCGGCGCTCCGACCAGATCGTCGAGGGGCACCTGGTAGGCGGCTGCGAGGGGGAGCAGCAGTTCCAGGTTGGCTTTGCGGCTCCCGCCTTCCAGGCGGGACAGCGTGCTCTCTGAGATGTCCGTCGTCTTGGAGAGCGCGGCCAGGGTGAGTCCGCGCTGCTGGCGCAGTGCCCGCAGGCGCGGACCGATGCCGGTGAGGACCTGCTCGATGTTCTTCATGGCTTCACGTTGCCGAAACGGCATGAGGTTTTGCAAGCCTGCCGGGCTGAGGGTCACTCTCCATCTGACGAGGCACACACGGCCGCCCCGCACACATCCTCCACTTGTTCGGGAGAACTCTCCGATGACCAGCCCCGCTCGCCGCGCCACCGCGGCGACCGACCCTGCAGCGACCGACCCACACCGGTGGATGACACTGATCGTGGCATCCGTCGCGACCCTCATGGTTGTCCTCGATGTCTCCGTCGTGAACATCGCCCTTCCCCAGGCCCAGAGCGACCTGGGCATGAGTGACACGAACCGCCAGTGGATGATCACCGCATACGCGCTGGCCTTCGGCGGACTACTGCTGCTCGGCGGCCGGATCGCCGACTTCATCGGCCGTAAGAAGGCGCTGCTCCTTGGCCTGCTCGGTTTCGCCGCCGCCTCCTTGCTCGGCGGCCTGGCCCCCAACCCGGGCACGCTGTTCACCGCACGAGCCCTGCAGGGCGCTTTCGCCGCAGTCCTCGCTCCCGCCGCGCTTTCCCTGATCACTGTCGCGTTCACCGACCAGAAGGAGCGCGCCAAGGCATTCGGGATCTTCGGTGCCTTCCAGGGCGGAGGCGGCGCGGTGGGCCTGCTGCTGGGAGGCGTCCTCACCGAGTACGAAGGATGGCGCTGGTGCATGTACATCAACATCCCCATCGCTCTGGCCGCAGTGCTCGCAGCCCGCCCCTACGTCCGTGAAAGCCGCGCAGCGGGCGACCGCCACTACGACATCCCCGGAGCCGTCCTGGTGACGGGCGGGCTCGTCTCGCTGGTCTACGGATTTGCCCAGGCAGCAGACGGCGGCGGCTGGACGGACCCGACGACGCTCGGGCTCCTCGGCACTGCGGTAGTCCTGCTGACCGCGTTCGTCGTCGTCGAGCACCGCAGTACGCACCCGCTGCTGCCGCTGCGGGTGATCCTCGACCGATCCCGCGCCGGCGTATTCCTCGCCAACCTCCTCATCGGCGCCGGCATGTTCGGCATGAACCTGTTCATGACCTACTTCCTCCAGGTCAATCTGGGCTACACGCCTCTACAGGCGGGCTGTGCGTTCCTGCCCTTCAGTATCGGCATCATTGCCACCACCACCCTGGGCGCCCCTCTGGTCAACCGGTACGGCCCCAAGCTCCTCATGGCCGTCGGCACCACGCTTGCCACCGCAGGGCTGCTCTGGCTCACCCGACTGGACGCCGCATCGGGCTACACCGGTGAGGTACTGCCGACCCAGATCCTGGTCAGCGTCGGCGTCGGATTCTTCTTCCTCGCCGGCCCCAACATCGCACTCTCCGGCGTCAATCCGCACGATGCGGGCGTCGCCAGCGCCGCCCTGAGCACCAGCCAGCAGATCGGCGCAGCGCTGGGCCCCGCCCTTCTCAACACCCTCTACATCTCGGCCGTCACCGGCTACCTCGCCTCACACACCACCACACCCGGCGAAGCCGCCAAGAACCTCCAGCTCGAAGCGTTCCTGCACGGCTACCGCATTGCGTTCATCGTTGCCGGAGTCCTCTTGGCAGCCGCACTCGTCGCTCTCATCACCCTGGTGAAGTCCCCCAAGGGCGCCGCCGGCACCGCGACTGCCGCACCCTCCGTCCACTGACCCTCGCGCATACCCAGGTCACTCGAAGGAGACATGCCGCCATGGACGAATTCACACGCGAGATCCACGCCGTCAGCGACGCTGCCCGGTTCTGGGAGCACCTCTACCGCGGCAAGGACGGCGTCTGGAAGAACACGGCCAATCCGCTGCTCGCCGAGACCGCCGCACACCTGCCGCCAGGGCGCGCCCTGGACCTGGGATGCGGCGAGGGCGGCGACTCGCTGTGGCTGGCCACGCACGGCTGGCACGTCACCGCCGTCGACATCGCGCCCACCGCGCTGCGCCGCACCGCACAACTCGCCGCCGACAACGGCGTCGAAGGACGCGTGGAGACACAACAGCACGATCTGGCAGCCGAGTTCCCCAGCGGGGCCTTCGACCTCGTATCCGCCCAATACCTGCAAACGCCCTACGCGTTGCCGCGAGCCGAGATACTGCGCCGCGCCGCCCACCAGCTCGCCACCGGCGGGATCCTCCTCATCGTCGATCACGGCTCGGTACGCCCCTGGGCATGGAACACCGACCCCGACACCCACTTCCCCAGCCCGGCGGACATCTACGACGACCTCGCCCTCGACACCGGGCAGTGGATCCCCCTGCGCCTGGCCACCCCCCAGCGCGTCGCCACCGGGCCCGACGGACAGACCGCAACGGTCACCGACACCGTCGTCGCCGTGCGCCGCATCGCATAACCCGCACCTCGTGCCCCGTCACGAATGCTGAATCCCCACAGGAGCCACCTTTCATGAACGACCTCTTCGAGCCCGTCACCGTCGGCAAGTGGACGCTGAACAACCGCATCGTCATGGCCCCCATGACCCGCAACCGTGCCACGCCGGACGGCGTCCCCACCGACCTCATGGCCACCTACTACGCCCAGCGGGCGACCGCCGGCCTGATCATCACGGAGGGAGTGCAGCCCAGCGCCGTCGGACAGGGCTACATGAACTCACCCGGCCTGCACACTCCCGAACAGATCGAAGCCTGGCGAAGTGTCGCTCAAGGCGTGCACCAGGCCGGGGGCCTGATCGTCGCGCAGCTCATGCACGCCGGAAGGATCTCCCACCCGGACAACAAGCACCAGGCCGAAACCGTCGCTCCCAGCGCCATCGCCGCCCCCGGCGAGATGTTCACCGCCACCGGACCCCAGCCGCACCCCACCCCCCGCGCCCTGACCCTCGCAGACATCCCCGGTGTCATCGACGAATACGTGCAGGCCGCCCGCAACGCAATCGACGCAGGCATGGACGGCATCGAACTCCACGGCGCCAACGGATACCTGCTGCACCAGTTCCTCGCCCCCTCCGCCAACCAGCGCACCGACACCTATGGTGGCTCCCCCCAGGCCAGGGCCCGTTTCGTCATCGAGGTCGCCCAGGCCGTGAGTGACGCCATCGGAAGGGAACGCGTGGGCATTCGCATCTCCCCGGCGATTAACCTTCACGGTGCACTGGAGAGCGACCCCGAGGCCACAGCGGCCACCTACCGGACCTTGGTCGATGCCCTCTCCGACATGGGCCTGGCCTACCTCCACACCATCGGTGACCCCGCCTCCGAGCTGATCACTGATCTCGCCCACCGCTTCGCAGGTAGCCACATTGTCAGCAACGGCTGGGACCCGGTCACCGACGTCACTGCTGCCCAGAACCTCATCAGCAGCGGTAAGGCCGATCTCGTCGCCGTGGGCCGCGCCTTCATCGCCAACCCTGACCTCGTCCACCGCTGGCAGACCGGAGCCGACCTTAACCAGCCCGACGGAACGACCTTCTACGGAGGCGACCACCGCGGCTACACGGACTACCCAACGCTCTCCGACGACGCCGCGTAACCCCTCTAGGACTTGTCCGGCCGTTCATGTGCGGAGCCAGATGACGAGGGTTGCGGCGGTCGCGGTCCCCAGGAAGACGTAGCCGCGCTTGTCGCAGCGGGTGGCCACGGCTCTGGCGTGCTTGAGCCGGTTGATCGCCCGTTCGACGGTGTTGCGTTTCTTGTACCGCTCTTCGTCGAAGCCGGGTGGCCGTCCGCCGCGTGACCCTTTGCATAGGCGGGCGGCCTGGCTGTCGGTCTTCTCCGGGAACGTGTGCCGGATGCCCCGGCGCCGCAGATACTCGCGGCACGGGCCGTTGCTGTAAGCCTTGTCCGCCGCGAGACTGTCAGGCTTCTTGCGCGGCCTGCCCGGCCCGGTCCGCGGGACGCGGATCTTCTCCAGCACGGGCGTGAACTGCGTGCAGTCCGCCCACTGTCCCGGTGTGACGATCAGGGACAGCGGGCGGCAGCGGCCGTCCGCGCTCAGATGGAGCTTCGTGGTGAACCCGCCGCGCGAGCGGCCCAGGCCCTCACCTCCTGCACCACCTCCACCAGGCGGGCGACGAGGCTCTGCCACGGCGTTTCGCTCTGGTGTTCTGCCGCCGCGTCCCCTTTTGAGGCGGGAGCCGGCGGCGGTTCGGTGCGGGCACCGGCGGCGTGCTGATGTGCCCGCACGATGGTGGAGTCGACCGAGATGTCCCAGTCGATCTTCCCGGCTGCGTCGGCTTCGGCCTGGACCTGCTGGAGCAGGCGTTCCCAGGTTCCGTCGGCCGACCACAGGCGGTGGCGTTCGTAGACCGTCTTCCACGGGCCGAACTGTTCGGGCAGGTCACGCCACTGAACGCCGGTCCGAACCCGATGCAGGATCCCGTCGATCACCTGCCGATGATCCCGCCACCTGCCGCAACGCTGGTTGCTGACTGGCAGGAACGGCCGCACCCGTTCCCACTCGGCATCCGTCAAGTCACCCCGCCCCATGTCCACATCAACGACACGACGGCGAAGTAGTCACATGATCGGCCGGACAAGTCCTAGGTACTCGCGCACGACCTCGGCGGGCGATCGGTGGTCGTAGGCCCCGGAGACTTCGGTCAAACCGTCAGCGACCGCCATGGAGTGCACGGAGGCCAGAACGCGGTCGAAATCTCCCAGGGCCAGGAGTCGCGAGGCGCGGTCGTCGTGCCAGTGTGGCTCGCTGAGTTCGATGCCGGAGCTGATGTGCAGGGTCGGGAAGCGCTTCCGGCACCGCTGAATGCTCTGCAGGTAGCCGTTGAGTTCGAGTTCGGGAGGGGTCAACACAAGGCCATCGACCAGTGGTTGCCACTGGGTGGGTAGGTGCTCGCTGTCTTCAGCCTGCAGCGTCCACGGGGTGAAGTCGGCGTGCTCGGTGAACGTCAGAGACGGCAGGCCAAGCTCGACCGCGCGCACGCAGGTCTGCTCCATCGAGCCGGTCAGCGCATCCCATGACCATTGGCTGTGGACGTGGCTGTCTGGTGGGAGCAAGAGCCGACTCTCTCGTTGGACGTGGAGCCCGGGAAGCACCGCCGTTCGGGGGGACGCCTCGGCCGATGGCGCAGTTCCTGCTGGCGAAGCCGCTGGGTCACCGGATGCGGGCGCTTCGGGGGTGGATGCCCCAACGGTAGGACGTCCGGGTCCGTCGGATCAGGCAGCGGAGGTGATGGTGGCGCTGGCCAGAGAGATGATGAACTCGACCGGGGCTCCGCGTCGCTCGGTGCAGCGACGGAGCTTGCCGAAGTTGTTCATCAAGGAGTTTGATCGCTCGACTACCCAGCGCCCACCGGCCTGGATCGGGGTCTTCGCACCGCGCTCGGTGATCTGGCCGATGAGCCTTGCATCTGCACGCACCAGACCCCGCTCGGGGAGCCGAATGGCAGGGCCTCCGGGGTCCAGCCTGATCCGTCAGAAGGGCCCTAGCCAGCCACTGCCGACAGCACGACATCGACCAGCCGCTCGGCGGCATCGGGACGACCGTGCGCGCGAGCGCACGTGGCCATCTCGTCGCGCCGCACCTCATCGGCCAGCAGCGGGGCCAACGCCTCCTGCAACCGCTGCGGAGTCACGTCGCCCACCAGCGCGACGGCGGCACCGGCGTCTTCCAAGTGCCGTGCGTTGTGGGCCTGTTCGTTCCCGGCCGAAGTGGCCAGTGGTACCAGGACGGCGGCCTTGCCCAGCGCGGTCAGCTCCGCGATCGTTCCGGCGCCGCTGCGGGAGAGCACGACGTCGGCCAGGGCGAGCACATCCGGCAGTTCGGAGCCGACGTAGGCAGTCACGTGGTGGCGTGCGACCAGCTGCGCGGGGAGCTCGCCCGCGGCCGTGCGCAGGCCCTCCACATGGTCGGGGCCGCACTGGTGGATGACGTTGGCCCGCTCCAACAGCCAGGGCAGCACGGACCTCACCAGCTCGTTGATCTGCTGTGAGCCCTGCGCCCCGCCGGTGACGTAGACGGTGGGCAGGCGGCGGTCGAAGCCGGTCAGGTTCAGCACGTCGATGGCCTTGTCCGGCTGTCCGGACAGGACTTCGGGGCGTACCGGGTTGCCGGTCACCACGGTCCGGTCGCGGACGGCTTCCGGCAGCAGCGGCAGTGTCGAGTCCGAGGACACGGCGACCCTGCTCGCGGCGCCGGCCAGCGTCTTGTTGGCCAACCCGAGGCGGACCGTCTGCTCGTGGACGACCAGCGGGACGCGGCACAGCCGGGTCGCCGCGACGCCCACGGGCACGGCCACGTATCCGCCGGTCGCCAGCACCACGTCCGGCCGGAAGGCGTTGATCGCCTTGCGGGCCTGAAGCACGCCGAGCGGCACCCGGCCCATGTCGGCGACGTTCGCCGGGGACGCCATTTTGATCGGGTTCTTCGAGCGGCGGATCTTGCCCACGGCGACCGACGTGAACGCGATGCCCTCACCGGCCGCCACTCGTGCCTCCAGGCTGTCCTCCTTGCCCACCCAGAGGACTTCCAGGCCGCGGCCCGCGGCAGCCAGGCGAGCCTGAAGGGTGCGCACAGCAGTCAGGGCCGGGTACGTGTGCCCGCCGGTTCCGCCGCCCGTCACGATCAAGCGGAGTGGGGTGTTGACGCTGCTCACAGGAGTGGCTCCAGTCGCTGTTGAACCTTGCTCGGAATCATGCCGGGTCCGCACCCGACCACGGATGAGCCTCCCACAGTCGCAGATCCTTCCCGTGGGCCGTGGTGTCCCGCCGCCCGGCCACAGGCCAACAAGCAGTGTTCTCAAGGGTCTTCACATGGGCTGACCTCATGATCGGACGGCACGACCACTCAGGCCGACATCCGAGACACCAGGCTCATCTCGAGCACCTCGGTGCGCGGCGCCGCCCCACCGATCATGTCGAGAGCGAGGCGCGCCGCGACGTGTCCCTCCTCCACGAGTGGCTGCGCGACCGTGGTCAGCGGTGGCTGCGAGGTCTCGGCGATGGCATGGCCGTCGAATCCGACCACGGCGACGTCCCCGGGGACCTGCCGCCCGGCGGCGTGCAGGGCGGTCAGCGAGCCGACGGCGATGCGGTCGGAGCCCGCCAGGATCGCGTCGATGTCGGGGTGTGCCTCCAGGAGGCGGGTCGTCGCGGCGAGGCCGGCCGCGGTGTCCCAGCCGGTGTGCACGACGAGTGCCTCGTCGAGGCGGGACCCGAGTACCTCCGCGTAGCCGCGTCGGCGGTCGACGGTCGCCGGGTTGTCCGCGGGGCCGAGGACGACGGCCACCCGCTCGCGCCCGTCGGCGAGCACCCGCTGCGCGGCGAGGCGGGCCCCGCGCACGTCGTCGGAGTAGACCGTCGAGAAGACTCCGTCGTACGGCGAGTCGTCGAGCTGCCCGCACAGGACCACGGGCAGCCCGGTGCCCGCGAGGGATTCCAGCAGGTCACTGCCCCGGTACGGGGTGAGGTGGACGACCGCGTCGACCGAGCGGCGGCCGAAGCTGCGCAGCGCGAGCGCGCGCTCCGACTCGCTGGACGCCTGGATGATCACCGGCAGGAAGCCGCTGCCCGTCAGGCCCTCCGCGACGCCGCGCAGCACCCTGCCGTACGTCGGGTCGTCGAAGAGCTCGTCCAGCGGTTCGGTGACCAGGACGCCCACGGTCTCCGCGCGGCCGGTGGCCAGGGCGCGGCCGCGCGCGTTCATCACGAACCCGGTGCGCTCCACCGCCTCCTGCACGGCGCGCTTCGTCTCGGGCGTGACGAGGTCCGAGTCGTTGAGCGCGCGGGAGGCCGTCGCGCGCGAGACCCCCGCCTCGCGGGCGACATCGGCGATCGTCACGGAGCGCGGGGCGCCGGGCCTGCCTCGGGGCATCGGGGACCTTTCCGCACGGGCCGGGAGCCCGTGACCAGGACGAACAAAGAAGTGCGGTGCCCAGTATCGCCCAGGTGACGTGCTGTCAGGGCGGCGCGGGCGGACGCGCGAGGTGAGATCCAGGTCACATTCGGCGGCTGTTGTGACGCGTGAATGTAACCGGTTACATTCCGCATCATGACTCTCCACCTCACGGACCCGTCCGACCGGGTCCGAGCCGACCGGGACCCGGCGGACTGGGAGAACCCCGCCCTCACCGGACGCAATCGGCTGCCCGCGCGGGCGTACTTCTTCGGCTACGAATCGGCCGGGCTCGCCCGCACCATGGACCGCCGCCGCTCGCGCGGCTTCGTCGACCTCACCGGCGACTGGCGGTTCCGGCTCTTCGACCACCCCGCGCGCGTCCCCGCCGCCGCGCTCGCCGAGGAGTCCGCGGGCTGGGACACCGTGCGCGTACCGCACCTGTGGCAGGTCGACGGGTACGGGCAACTGCAGTACACCGACGAGGGCTTCCCCTTCCCGGTCGACCCGCCGCGGGTGCCCGCCGACGATCCGACCGGCGTGTACCAGCGCACCGTCGTGCTCCCCGAGACACCGGACGGCGAGCGCACCGTGCTCCGCTTCGACGGCGTCGAGAGCTACGCCGAGATCTACTGGGACGGCGCCTACGTCGGCATGACCAAGGGCTCGCGTCTGAGCGCCGAGTTCGATGTCACCGACGTGGCGCACCCCGGCACCAACCACCTCGTCGTCAAGGTGCTCCAGTACTCGGACGGCACGTACCTCGAGGACCAGGACATGTGGTGGGCGTCCGGGATCTTCCGCGACTGCTATCTGCTGAGCCGGCCTGCCGCCCACCTCGCCGACTTCTTCGTGCGCACCCACCGCCTCGCGGACGACCGCGCCGAGCTCACCCTGACCGCCAGCGCCGTCGGGCAGCCGGATGTCACCTGGGAGGTGTACGACGGCGAGCACCTCGTCGCCTCGCGCGCCGTCACGCCGGGCATCGACGCCACGCTGGTCGTCGAGGGCGCACGGTTCTGGAACCCCGAGGACCCGTACCTGTACGACATGCGCCTGACCGTGCGCGGCGAGGGTGCGACCGTCGAGCACGTGCCGCACCGCCTCGGCCTGGCGGAGGTGACCATCGTCGACGGACGCCTCCTGCTCAACGGCACACCGTTCAAGATGCACGGCGTCAACCGGCACGACCACGACGACCGGCGCGGGCGCGCCGTGGGCATGGCCCGCGTCGAGCGCGACCTGCACCTGATGAAGCAGCACAACATCAACGCCGTGCGCACCGCCCACTACCCGAACGACCCCCGCTTCTACGAACTGTGCGACCGCATCGGCCTGTTCGTCCTCGCCGAGACGGACCTGGAGACCCACGGCTTCGCCAACATCGGCGACCTCTCCCGGATCACGGACGACGAGGCGTGGCAGACCGCGTACGTCGACCGGATCGAGCGGCACGTGCTCGCGCAGCGCAATCACGCCTCCATCGTCATGTGGTCCCTGGGCAACGAGTCCGGGTACGGGCGCAACATCCCTGCCATGTACCGGCGTTGCAAGGAACTCGACCCCACACGGCCGGTGCACTACGAGGAGGACCGGGACGCCGAGGTCGTCGATGTCATCTCCACCATGTACTCGCGTGTCTCGCAGATGAACGACATGGGGGAGCACCCGCACCCCAAGCCGCGCATCCTGTGCGAGTACGGACACGCCATGGGCAACGGGCCCGGCGGACTCGCCGAGTACCAGCGGGTCTTCGAGACCTGGGACAGCATCCAGGGGCACTTCCTGTGGGAGTGGTGCGACCACGGTCTCCTCGCGCACACGGACGACGGCCGCGAGTACCACGCGTACGGCGGCGACCACGGGGACTTCCCGCACAACGGCAGCTTCTGCATCGACGGCCTGGTCTTCCCGTGGCAGGAGCCGAGCCCGGGACTTGTCGAGTACAAGCACGTCATCTGCCCCGTGCGCGTCGACTGCGCGGACGGTGTGTGCACCGTGACGAACGGGCGCTGGTTCACCGACCTGTCCGACGTGCTGGTCGTCCTCGAAACGCTGCACGACGGCCGCGTCGTCGGCTCCCGCACGCTCACCCCGGGGCCCGTGCCTCCCGGCAAGGCATGGAGCGAGGTCGTGCACCCGGACGTCGCGGCCCACGGCGAGACACATGTCACCGCCCGCGTCCTGTCCACGGCCGCGTACGAATGGGCGGAGCCCCTGCGGGAGTTGGGCCGGTACCAGACGCTCGTCGCCGACCGTCCGCGCCGCACCGCGGGGCCGGTGAAGCGCGCGGCCGTCGCCGCCGAGGCCGACGCCACTTCGCTCACCGTCACCACCCCGGGCGCCGACCGGTACACGGTCGACCTGCTCAGCGGCGACCTGTCGTGGCGCAGCAACGGGCGCGAACTCCTCGAGGAACCGCCCCGCGTCGGCTTCTGGAAGCCCCTCGTCGACAACCACCAGCAGGAGAACGACGAGCTGTGGGCGCCTCGGTTCCTCCCGCACATGCAGACCTCGACGCGTGATGTCTCGTGGCGCGAGCAGGACGGCGCCATCGTCGTGGAGGTGTCCCAGCGGATCGCGCCGCCCACCCTCGACATCGCCATGCGCACCACGCTGACCTGGACCCTCGCCGCCGACGGCGTACATCTCGCCGTCGCGGGCGAACCCGTCGGCGACTACCGCGACATCGTCCCCCGCATCGGCCTGTCCTTCGCGGTCCCGCGCGAGCTGCGCTCCGTCGACTGGTACGGCCTCGGGCCCGGCGAGAACTATCCGGACTCCCGCGCGGCCGCCACCCTCGGCCGCTGGCGCACCACCGTCGACGACATGTTCACCCCGTACGTCGTGCCCCAGGACTGCGCCAACCGCGGCGAGGTGCGCTGGGCGGCCCTCACCGACCCGCATGGCGACGGCCTCGCCGTGCGCGCGGCGGCCTCGGGTCCCTTCGCGTTCTCGGCGTGGCCGCATTCCGCGGCCGCGATCGACGCCGCGCGGCACCGCACGGACCTCGTGCCGGAGGGCCGCGTGACCGTGAACGTCAACCACCGCGTGCTCGGCCTCGGTTCCAACTCGTGGGGCAGTGAGGTCCTCGACACCCACCGGGTCCGCTTCGAGCCGTTCCGCTTCGAGCTCGACCTGCGCTCCGTGTCCGCCGCGGCGCCCCACCACGACGAAGGGACCGCACGTTGAGGATCTTCCGCGACCACGCCCACCTCGAAGAGGTCCTCGGCGGTGTCACCAAGTGGGAGCGGACGCTCCAGGCGCTGCGCACCGAGGGACGGCCCCCCGGCGTCATGTACTCGGTCGGCGACTCGCTCACGACGATGCGCGAGCGCACCGACGCGCTCGCCACGGACACCTTCGTCGCCCGCCGCCGGTACCTGTACGTCCTGTCACCCGTAGACGGGGACGCCGAGATCGAGTCGGCCCCCGTGACCACGCTCGAAGCAGCGGCTCCATACAGCGACTTGAGTGACCGTCAGCACCTGCGCGGCACGGGGGAGCGACACACCATTCCGCGCGGTGCCGTCCTCGTGGCAGCACCCGACGACGCCGTCCGCGTCCTGCCCACACCCGCGACGACGGCGGTCGTCGCCCACGTGACCGTGGAGGGCGCCACCTTCCACAACAAGTAGCCGCACCTGCCCCACTCCTCGACATCAGCTCGACATCAGACGGAGCATTCAATGACGAATCGCCGGTCGATCGGTGCGGTGATCCTGTTCAGCATGGTCATCGCGGCCGTCTTCAACTTCCGCAACGTGGTCAACAACTACGTCGCCATCGGGACGCTCGCCGCCCCGATCTTCCTGCTCGCCACGATCCTCTACTTCGTGCCCTTCACCCTCGTCATCGCCGAAATGGTGAGTCTCAACCGCCGCTCGGAGTCCGGGGTGTACCAGTGGGTGAAGTCCTCGCTCGGCGGCCGCTGGGCGTTCTTCACGGCGTTCTGCTACTGGTTCGTGAACCTCTTCTACTTCATCTCGCTGCTGCCGATCGTGCTCGTGTACGCGGGCTACATGATCCTGGGCCACGAGTGGGCCATCCAGCCGTGGCTCATCGCCGTGCTGTCCGTGGTGATCTTCTTCATCGCCACCTACGTGTCGACGAAGGGTGCCCGCTGGATCGGCAGTGTCACCTCGTTCGGGTCCACGCTGATGATGGTCATGGCGCTGCTGTTCGTCGTCGCGGGGGTGGGTGCGCTGCTCGGCGGCATCGCCCCGGCCAATGACATGTCGCCCGGCGGGATGCGCCTCGACCCGGACTCCGGCATCACGGCGTGGGCGTTCCTCGGCACGCTGGCGTGGATCATCCAGGGCGTCGGCGGCGCCGAGTCGATCGGTGTGTACCTGAACGACCTCAAGGGCGGTGTTCGCGCCTTCGTGCGCACGATCGTCGTGTCGGGCATCGCGATCGGCCTGCTCTACTCCGTCGGCACGTGGCTGATGGGTGTCTTCGTGAAGAAGAGCAGCGTCTCGTACAGCAACGGCATCTTCGTGACCATGCAGTCGGCGGCCGGACATTTCGGCCTGTCGGGCGACCTGGTGGTGCGCGGCGTCGGTCTCATCATGCTCGTCGCCACCCTGGGCGGCCTGCTGATCTGGACCTCCGCGCCGGTGAAGATCTTCTTCTCGGAGATCCCCGACGAGGTCTTCGGCAAGCGCGTCGTGGCGCTCAACGACCAGGGCGTGCCCGTCGTCGGCTCCTGGATCCAGTTCGCGATCGTCGTGCCGCTGCTGTTCATCCCGACGCTCGGCGCGGGCAGCTCGATCGACGACCTGCTGAAGATCGTCACCAACATGACGGCCGCCACGGCGCTGCTCCCGCCGGCCCTCATCCTGGTCGCCTACCTGATGCTGCGGGCCCGCTTCGAGGGCGCGGTGCGCGAGTTCCGGTTCGGCTCCCGGGCGGTGGGCCTCGGCATGTCGGTCTTCCTCCTCGTGGTGTTCGCGGTCGCCTTCGTGGCCTCCACGTTCCCCGAGGGGCAGGCTCTGTGGCTGACGTTGGCGTACAACGTCGGCGGTCTCGTCGTCTTCCTCGGCGCCTCGCTCCTGTGGTACGAGCGCTACCTGCGCCGCCTGCGGGAGACGTCCCCGGAGGAGGCCGCTGCCGAGCTGGCGCCGTCGGCCCCGGTCCGGTCCGAGGAGAACGCGCAGTCGTTGCGCGAGAGGGAGCCGGAGGGTGTGGCGACATCGGCGTAGGCCGGTGACGGGGTCCGGACCGCGCCGCCGACGTACGGGCGGCGCGGTCCGGACCCCGTCACCGTCGTCACCTGCGGCGGAGGCGCCGGTGTTCCAGGGCGAGGGCCAGGCCGTTGAGGGCGAGGGCGGCTCCGGCGAGCACGGCCTGCGGGGCGCCCTTCTTGGGCGGATCCATGAAGGCCGTTCCGGGATAGACGATCGCCGAGAGCTGGGTCACCCAGTACAACGAGGCGGCCCCGGCGGCGAGTTGCAGACGGGAGCCGGAGGCTGCACCGCCCCTGCCCCACAGTGCCCACAGCCCGACGGCGCCGAGGGCGGCCCCGGTGCTCATGGTCTGGGCGTTGTGGAACTTCGCGTGGGGCGGCCAGTTGGGGTTGTGGATGTGGGTCTCGTTCCAGTCCGCGACGTAGCTGCCGAGCATCGTGGTGACGGAGGTGAGGGACAACAGGGCGCGTCCCGTGGTGATGGTGGCCACGGATCTCCTCGGGTCGAGTCGAGTCGGGTTGGGGCGTGGTCGGTCGGGTCGGACGGGTCGATCGGGTCGATCGGGTCGGTCGGGTCGATCGGGTCGATCGGGTCGGACGGGACGGTTCGGATCGGCCCGGTCGGGTGCGGCCGTTCCGCCCGCACCGCACATCTATGAAACAACGTGTTCCACAGTACCCCTTGACCTGGGTGTGCCACACTGAGGGCGGCGAGAGGAGAGCAGCGTGACGCCGGCCCCTGACCCCACCGGGACGCCCCGGCGCGGCCCCGACGGGAGCGGCGCGGGACGCGCCGAAGGGCGCGTGGATCCTCGTGCCGCGCGCAGCCGGGCCGCGGCCCTCGCGGCGGTACGGGAGCTGCTCGACGAGGGCGGCTGGCAGGCCGTCACCCATGCCGCCGTCGCCGCCCGCAGCGGCGTCGGCCGTACCACCCTCTACCGGCACTGGCCCGACGCCACCGACCTGTTGCGCGACGCACTCGCGGCGCATCTCGCCCGCTCCCACAGCGAACCGGTGGGGGACCTGCGCGAGGACCTGCTCGCCGAGCTCGACGTGGTCCGCCGCCAGCTGCACACGCCGTCGTCCGAGCGGGCCATCCGCGTCGTGATCGAACGCGCCCGCACCACACCGGCCTTCGAGCAGCTCAAGGAGGAGCTGTACCGCGAGGGCAGCGCGGTCACCCGGGCGATCGTGCGGGCCGCGGTGGACCGGGGCGAACTGCCCGCGGACACCGACGTGTCCCTCGCCGTCGACCAGCTCCTCGGCCCGCTCTTCTTCCGCCGCCTCCTCGCGGGCGCCACGTTCGACAGCGCCCATGTGCGCACGGTGGTCGACCAGTTCCTCGCCCTGCGCCGTCCGTGCACGTAGCGGCAACTACACCGGGGCCGGTGGAGCGGGTGTGACGTAGGCGTACTGGTCCGACGACAACTCGAACACCCTGACTCGCCGACCGCCGACGGGGTTGACGGTCTCACGGACCGGACGCATCCCCAGCTTGGTCATGATCCGTTCGGAGGCGTCGTTGCCCACTTGAGTGATGCTGACGATCCGCTTCAGCCCTCGCTCTTCGATCCCGAACCGTACAGCGGCCGCGGCGGCCTCGGTGGCCAGGCCCTGCCCCCAGTGGGAACGCCCCAGCCGCCAGCCCACCTCGACCGCCGGCAGTACCTCCGGCAAGTAGTGGGGCACCGAAAGGCCGGTGAACCCGGCCAGCTCGCCGGTGGAGCGGATCTCCACGGCGAACAGGCCGAAGCCGTGTGACTCCCACTCGCGCTCCCAGGCCCGGATCCCGCTGCGGGTCTGCGGTTCGTCACGGACGCTGCCGTCGCGGATCCACCGCATGACCGCGGGGTCGGCATTGATGGCGGCCATGGGGGCAACGTCTTCCTCGCGCCAGCGACGCAGGATCAAACGGGGAGTCTCAAGCGTGACCATCCGATCATTCTGGGGCACCCAATGGGCTCCCCGGCATCCGCCCCATGCACCGGCGATGCACGCCCTAGCGCAGCCAAGTAGCCGCGTCCTGCGCCGCCTTGAGCGTCGTCTCCAGGGCCGCGCGCGCGTGTTCCTCCATGTCCGTGAGGTCGTCGGCGTCGGCGCCCGGCGTGTCGACGCGTGCGAGCAGATCGAGGACTCCCTCGGATCCGCCCAGGCGCTCCAGCGCGTGGTTCTCGGCGAGCTGGGCGTCGAGCCGTTCCACCGCGCGGGCGTAGTTCTCAAGGCCCTGCACGCGTGCCGTGACCCCCGTCCGCGCCTGCCCCAGCTGCCTGTTCCGGTGAGAAACCGTTGCGCGGCCCTCGCGACTGATGGCGGCCCTCGCGGCGAGGGCGGCGTCCGCCTCGCCCTCGCCGATCGTGCGCAGGTCCTGGGCGATACGCCACAACTGGGCGGGCAGTTCGACACGGTTGCGCACACTGTCGATGACACCGGTCGCGTGCGCCCTGGACGCCAGGACGGAGTCGACGGCGACCCGGGCGCGGTCCAGGAGCACGCCGTCCTGGGCCGCGAGGCGTTGCGGCAGGACATAGCGACCGTGGTGGCGCCGTGCCGCCTTCCATCCGTCGAGATCCTTGCGGCTCTGCGAGTGCCGCACGCGATCGCCGTGGAGACCGTCCCTGAGCTCGAACACTGCCATCCCGAACGTACCGGTGGCACCGAGCGCCAGCAGGACACCGATCAGGACCGGCAGCCAGAACGACGAACCGAAGCACAGGAAGACCAGCCAACCGAGACCGGAGGCCAGGGCCGCCCATCCGCTCGCGCGGCGCAGCGGATCGGACAGCGCGGCGGCCCGGTGGGGCGGCCGCCAAGCGGGCAACGCGCCGGGCGACGGTGCGTCGGGCGGAAAGCGGTCCACGGGCAGCATGCCGATCAGGCGCCGGTCGTGCTCGGGTACGGCCGGATCGCACACGCACCGGTTCCCCTTCGAGCGGGGTGCGCCGGTCGACGAGACATCGGGCATGCGGACATGCTGACCGGTCATGAGCGGGCCCGGGAGGGGCCGAACAGGCCACATGTCCCGCGACCCCGGCGGTTTGCGACGATCCGGCTCGCACGTCGACACACCTGCCTCAACTCCCGCTCCTTGACCGGAGGACAGGTCACCTGGACGGCGCCGCTCACTCCACCTTCTCGGCGCGTCCCTCCTCGTTCCCGCGCCGGCGGCGCACCCGCTGCGCGATCCCGTTGGAGAACCTCTCCTTGACCGAACCCGCCCGGTCCAGAGACTCGCTGCCGAAAACCATGGCGGCTCCGACGCCCCTCGCGCCTGTCTCGAGCGCCTTGTTCCTGACGTCCGTGGCCGCGTCCGCCCATCGCCTCGACTCCGCCGACCGGTCACCGGACTCGATTCCGAGGCGCCCGTGGAAGTCATGAATGCCGGTCGCGAGCTGGTTGCTCGATCGGACCACGGCAGGGGACTTGGTCGGGTGCAGCAGCACCTTGGTGTTGGCCGTGTCGGCCGCCGCGTTCATCCGGGTCACCAACTGCCCGGTGCTGCGTGAGATGAGGTTCAGCCGGTTCCGGCGGGCGGCTCGGAGCCCGAGGCGATGCCGGTCCAGCTCCTCCGGAGACGCGTCCAGCACCCGGTCGAGTTCGAGCACGGCGATCGCGTCCTGCAGCTGGAAGCAGCGGGCCAGAACAGCGAGCCACTCCCGGGCCTTGGCCTCGGCTTCCTTGGCCGTCGCGGCGAGATCACCGATCTTGGTCTCGCGCTGCACCCTCTCCGCCAGCCCGTCGAGCTGACGCAACGCGTACGCCTGGGTCCGTGCGACCGTCACCGACGTGGTCTGCACCTTCGACCAGGTGATCTCGGAGACCCGGCCCACCTGCTCGCGAACGGTCATGGCCTCCTCGATCACGAGGTCCACTCCGACCATGTCCGCCAGTACGGCGTCCTTCTGTGCGCGCAGTACGTCGTCGACCTTCGCGTCGATCCTGGAGAGGTAGTCGGTGATCTCGTCCATGGTCTGCTGCATCGCGAACTGCGCCATGACCCCCGCAACACCGGCGAGAGCGGCCGGGTTGGTCAGAAACGATCTGGGTGCCTTCGAGATCTCGACGAATCCCTTGATTCGGCCCTTTTGCCCTTTCAGCACGCCCGTGCTGAGACCCGTCTTCGAACTCTCCCTCAGCCCGTACTTCTTGACGAGCCGCGCCGACTCGGGAGTCAGCTTCACCCAGCGTCCCGAGCCTGCGGCGATCTCCGAACCCGCCTGCGCGGCCGCGGCCCCGGCGCCGAGGACGGACTTGAGGCGTTGCGGCCCCAAGTCCCTCGACGACGACAGCCCCTCCGACGCCAGGAAACGGTCGACATCCGTCGGATCCCCGATGACCGCCAGGCCGTCACCGTCACCGACCAGCTGAATCTCGTTGTCCATTGACCGCTCCAGAAGTGGTGTGATGGGAGAGGGGAGCCGACGTGCGGGTCGCGATCACCCGGTGGATCTCGAGGTGCCTGCTCGGTGGTCGCCCGCGCGCAGGAAGGGCATCGCCGCGCAGAGCCAGGTCAGGCCCACGAGCGGAAGGTACCTGAGTGACATCGTGACCGGCCGCCGGACGAAGCCGAGCCAGATCTCGCCCATGAGGCGGCGGTGCTTGACGGTCCAACTCACGGCGAGTGCGAAGAAGACGAAGCAGCCGGCACCCAGGGGCGGCAGAAGGTACGGCATCAGCGGTGAGTCGGGCGTGTACCAGTGCAGGGTGTGGGAGTCGAGATCGCGCCACGCGCCGAGGCCCGGGTCGTAGACCGCGTTGCGTTCGACGTCGTGGACAGCCTCATCGTGCGGCCCGAAGCGGAAGAGCCGGTGCCGCACCAGCCACTGTGCCCAGACGCCACCCGTCAGCGCGGCAAGCGCTGCCAGACCCCATACGGCTGTCCGCCGCTTCCCCCGCCCCATCGCACAGAGGATACGACGGGGACGGGGTCCTTGATCTGGCGGCGGGAACCCGGTGGCGGAAGATTGTCAGTGGCGTGCCGTACAACGGTTCCTATGGACAGGGAACTCGAAGCTCGTATCAACGACATCGTGGGGCTGACCGGCGTCGACGCCGAAGGCCCGACCGTTGCCGAGCAGGCGCTGGCTCAGGAGCGTGCGCGGAGAACGCGGGTGCGTGCCTGCCAGGGCAAGACCGAGTTCCTGGATCGTGAGAGCGCTGAGCGGCGGCTGAAGGAGATCCGTGACCGGCCGAGGCACACGGGCAGCGTTCCGCAGCGGGTGTACGAATGCCCGCAGTGCGGGCGCTGGCACCTCTCCTCGCGCGCGGAGTGGAAGGCGAAGCCGCCGAAGAAGCCGGCGGCCGAGCAGTCGCCTCCGTCGTCGGCCTCGTACCGCAAGCACCGCGCTCGCGCCTTGCTGCGCGGTCGGGAGGCGCTCGTGGCGGCGCACATCGCGGAGTTCAGGGAGCAGCACGGAAGAGGCCCGTCCTGGGGCTTCCTGCGGGAGTGCTTCGACTGGACGGTGGCGGAGCTCGCCGGTGTTCTCGAGTACCTCGCTCAACGTGGCGTGGTGACCTACACGGATGCTTCGTACAGCCTGGCGCTCGGCGCCACGCCGCCGGAGGACCTGCCGTCCACGCCGACCGGGCTGTCGGGGCAAGCACAGCAGGATGCCGTCGCCTGGGTCTCTGCGTACGAACGGCGGGTCGGCGGGCATCCCACCGCCGGTCGGCTGCGGGATGCCTTCCACTGGAGCGACGAAGAGCATCTGGGGCACCTGCGCAGCCTGGTCGACCTCGGCCTGCTGCGGTACGCCCCCGAGGACGGGACACTGCGCGTCGGACAGGCCGCGCCGCAGTCATGGACCGGGCGGCCGGACGAGTGAGCGCTTCGAGGGCAGGGAAACGAGTGTATGAACAGGGACGACCTGGAAGAGTTCACCACGACGTTCTACGTCGCGGCGCCCGAGGACCAGCCGTGGGGTCTGGATGCACAGCGTTTCGAAGCGGGGCTGCGACGGCTGAGAGGTCACGCCGCAACCACGCTTGTGGCGCCGCCGTTGGGCGTGGCCCCGCAGGTCGCGTTCGACGGTCACCCAGTGGTGTTCGCCGCCGACCTGGGCGTCGGGGCGGTCGAGGGGCAGTTCATGGAGGCGGCGCAGAGCCTCAATGTCGGGCCGTGCACAGCCGCCGAGGCGGCGGCACTCATCGAATGGCTCCAGAGCCTGCTGCCCGGTGGATCGCGTATGCGCTTCAACAGTGAAGAAGGGGTCGAGAGCGGCGACCTGAGTGACTACTGGATCTCAGCGGGAGCCCGGCGCGACGCGGTCGCCGAGGCACTGCTGCGCCACCTCGACGAGGTGGTGGACGACTGACGGCGGTGCGAGTGGCCGTTCAGGAATCGAGAAGCGGCGCGTCGGCGCCGGACGTAGCGTAAAGGCGTCGCCGGGAGGACCGGTACCGGTGGTCCGCAGTCGAGCCGCGTCATCAGGAGGGCATCATGCCGTACACCGTCGACTTCAAGGACGTGTCCACCGTCGGCCTGGAATCGTCTCCGGTGACCGAGGCGCTCGCTGGGCTGCGCGCCAATGAGGCGCGCTATTTCAAGAACAAGTACGACCACGAATTCACGGTCCGGCCCGCGAGCGAGGCGTCGGACGTGGTCGACCACGTGGCCCGCGTGCTCTCCGAGGAGCGCGACATCGTCATCTCCTCCCGCCCCTTGGAGGCGACCTCCTTCGAGGCGGGCGGGTTCCGGATGGCCTATGTGTTCTACGAGTCCGGCCTGGTCGTCAACGTGATGTACGGGATCGAGAGCGGAGCGAAGCGCGCGGTGGGCTTCAAGCTCTCGCAAGGCATGGACGTGCCCGAGGAGCTGGCGTCGAAGTTCAAGTTCGCGCGCCAGAAGTCGAAGCTGGCCGGAGAGATCCGCGGCTCCTTCTTCGTGATCAAGGGCGAGTACTGAGCGCTGTCGGGTACCGGGCGGCGCCGTTCCGTCATCCATCGATGGGAGGGGCATCGCAGCCGATCGGTTGATGCCCGGCGGCAGGCGGGCCGCCGATGATGGGTGTACGACATCCCTCCGCCCGCACAGGGAGACATCATGGGACTCTTTTCCCGAATGCATGAGCGAACCGCCCGGAAGATGGACGAGTCGCGTACGAAGGCCTACGAGAAGGCTCTCGCGCGAGGTGCCACGGAGCAGGATGCGGTTGCCGCGGGGGAGCGGGCCGCTCGCCGCCGTCGTCGAACGCGCCGGTCCATGCCCATGTAGCCGCGCCGCGGCGCCTTCAGGATTCGGCCGCGGGTGCGTGGTGGGCCAGTTCGGTGGCCAGGCGGCTCATGGCCGTGCGGTTGGCGCGGCGCATCACGGCGCGGACGGCGGGGGCAAGGAGTCGGTCGGCGAGCGGGGCCCGCAGCCACTTGTAGGTGAACGCGATACGGGTCCCGCCGGTCGGCCGGGGTTCCAAGGTGTACGTGCCCTGGGCCAGGCGGCGGCCGGCCGCGCTGACGTTGCGTTCCACGATGAGCCTCGGCGCTTCGGCCTCGACGACCTCGATGGCGACGTCGGCCTTGGTGCCGCCCAGGGCGGCGGTGACCGTCGCGCACGATCCGATGCCGCGGGCGGGACCGCTGTAGCGCCAGTCGGTCAGGTAGTGGTCGGTGAAGCGCTCGTGGTGAGCCATGACATCGAGGAAGTCGTAGACCTCCTCTGTCGTCTGAGGTACGTCGATCGACACGATGACAGACTTCATGTACCACACGGTACATCCCGGGTGTACCGATTGGTACACTCGCGGCGTGGTGAATACGGGCGACACGCATTCCGGCGGCAAGGTCGAGCAGGACATCCGTGGGCAGGAGCGGCGCGCGCACCTGGTCGCCGCGGCCGTCGATCACGTCGCGGCGCACGGCATCGGCGAGCTGAGCCTGCGCGGCCTTGGCACGGCGATCGGCGTCAGCCATCGCATGCTCATCCACTACTTCGGCTCCAAGGAGCAGCTCTTCGTCGAGATCGTCCGGGAGTCGGAGCGACGTCAGCGTGATCTCCTGTCCCGGTTCCGCCTGGAGCCCGGACTCTCGCCCGCCGACGCCGCGCGCCGACTGTGGCGGCAGCTGGCGGACCCTCGGCTGGCCGGTCAGGAGCGGCTCTTCTTCGAGATCTGCGGGCACGCGTTGCGGGGCCGCCCCGAAGCGGCCCCGTTCCTCGAAGGGCTCGTGAAGGACTGGCTCGAGCCGCTCGTGGCCGCCGAGATCAGCGCGGGCGCGGACCCCGCGGTCGCCCGCAACCGCGCCAGAGTGGGCCTCGCCACGGTCCGCGGCCTCCTGCTCGACCTCCTCGCAACCGGCGACCGCGAAGGCGTCGACGCGGCACTGGAGGAGTTCCTGCGGCTGTACTACGGCCCGGGGTGACGCAGGGGCGGGAGCGTGTTCAGGTGTGCCGCGCCAGCAGGGCGCGGGCCGTCGCGGCCATCGCCTCGTCGACCATCTCCCCTTCGAACGCCACCGCGCCCACGCCCCGCGCCTGCGCCTCCTCCACGGCCGCGATCAGGCGGACCGCATGGGCGAGTTCGTCCGGGTGTGGGGCGAACACCTCGTTGATGACCGGGACATGCGCGGGATGGATGGCCATCATGCCCGTGTAGCCGAGGGCCCGGTTCCGTTCGGCGAAGGCGCGCAGGCCGTCGAGGTCGCCGGTCCGTGTCCACAGCCCGGCCACCGGATGCCGAATGCCCGCCGCCCGTACGTCGAGCAGCACACGGGCGCGCAGGGCATGCGTCTCGTGGCCCTCCGGACTCCAGCGGTAGCCCACGGCGCGCTCGACGTCACCGCCCGCTCCGGTGACCGCCCCCGCGTACGCGACGCGGTCGGCGGCCACCGCGCAGCCGTAAGCGTCGCGCAGCGCGCCGGCGCTCTCCAGCAGCGGGACGAGTGCCAACTGGCCACCCGGCAGGGCGCGTTCGCGTTCGCACCAGGCGAGCAGACGGTCGGCGAGGCGGACGTCGTTGGGGCCCGAGACCTTGGGCAGCACGACGCCGCTCAGGCCGGGGCCGCACACCGCACGCAGTTCGTCCGCTGCCTCCCACCCGTCCAGCGGCCTGACCCGGACGAACAGCTCCGGTCCTGCCGGGGAGTCGCCTGCGGCCCGCCGGGCGAGGGCCTCGGTCACCTGGCGCACGGCCGCCGCCCGGTCGCCCGCGGGCACGGCATCCTCCAGGTCGAGGACGACGGCATCGGCACCGGCCGCACGGGCCTTGGGCAGCCAGTCCGTGGTCTTGTTGCCCGGCACGAACAGCAGCGAGCGCAGCGGGGCTCGGTGCGGCTGCGTGGCGGAGGCGGTCGGGAACTCAGACGACACCGTGCTTCTCCAGCTCCGTGAGTTCGTCCTCGGCCAGGCCCAGCCACTCCCCGTAGACGAGTGCGTTGTCCTGGCCCAGCGCGGGCCCGGTCCGCCAGACCGCGCCCGGCCGCTGCCGGAAGTGCGGGATGACCGACTGCATCCGTACGGGGCCCAGATCGGTGTCGTCGACGGTGACGATGTCCTCGCGCTCGGCGTAGACGGGGTCCGTGGCGATGTCGGCCGCGCTGAACACCCGGGATGCGACGACCTCGGCCTGCGCGAAGGCCTCCAGGCACTCGGCGGCCGTGCGCTCGGCCACCCAGGTCCGCAGGCCCGTGTCCAGCTCGGCCCGTCCGGCGAACTGCTGCTCCGTGGTGGCGAAGTCGGCCTCGTCATGGCCGAGGAGCACGGCCACGTTGCGGACCGAGCGCAGGGTCGCCGATGTCACCGTGATCCATTCGCCGTCCCGCGACCGATAGGTGTTGATGACGGCGGCCGGCGCGACCGCGAGCTGGTTGCCGGTGCGCTCCGGCACCGTACCGAGCTGGTCGTGCACGATGACCTGCCACTCGACGAGGCGGAACAGGGGCTCGAACAGGGCGAGGTCGATCCACTCGCCGTCGAAGTCCGGGTCGTTGTCGCGCCGGTGCAGGGCGGCCAGCACGGCGTAGGCACCCATCAGGCCCGTCACGGCGTCCCCGTGGGAGAAGCCGGTGTGCACGGGTGGTGTGTCGGCGAAGCCGGTCAGGTGCACGACGCCGCTGCGGGCCTCACCGACCTTGCCGAAGCCCGGTTCGTCGGCGCGCGACGAGGTGGCGCCGAAGCCGGAGATCTGGAGCAGTACCGCCTTGGGGTTGACGCGGTGGACGGACTCCCAGTCCAGACCCCAGGAGCGCAGCCGGCCGTTTCGCAGCGTCACGATCACGACGTCCGCCCAGGCGACGAGGCGTCGGGCGAGCTCGCGGCCCGACTCCTGGTGGAGGTCGAGCGTCACGGACCGCTTGTTGCGCCCGGCCACCTTGAACCAGAGCGGCTGTCCGTCCTTCTTCGGTCCCATGGCCCGCGCGGCGTCGCCGGCGCCCGGCGGCTCGACGTGCACGACGTCGGCGCCCTGGTCGGCGAGCATGGAACCGGCCAGCGGTCCCGCCACCACATGCGCGAACTCGACCACCTTGAGGCCTTGGAGCTGGCCCCGGCCGCCGGTTTCCTGATCCTTGCTCGACACCACCACTGTGCTCCCCAACTCCCCGCTGTGCACGCACGATTGCCGCGCCTCTCAAGGTCTGCCCCGAGACACGTCCCAGCCTGCCGAGCCATCGACATGCGCGTCCAGCATGAAAGGGCGATCAATCCTTGCGATCTCCGCATAGGTGGGGTGGCTCGGCTTCACGCCCACGTGACGCCGGGCGGCAGCTCGTGCCGCCGAGCCCGGAACTCCTGGAGCGTTTCAAGGAACCGGTCGGCCGCGCGGGGCAGCGGGCGGCGGGCGCGTACGGCGATGTCGAGGCGACGGTGCACGGTCGGCTCGACCAGCGGCCGGTGCACGAAAGGCCCCGTGCCCAGGAGCGGCAGAACGAGGGCGGGCATGGCGGTCAGGCCGAGGCCCGCCGCGACGAGTCCTCCGACGGTGGCGACGTTCCCCGCTTCCGCCGCCGGCGCCGACCCCGCGCCGATCTGTGCGAACGCGGCATCGGTGAGGCGCCGCACACTGGAGTCCGGGCCGACCGCCAGGAACGGCTCGCGCGCCAGCTCGTCCCACGTGACCTCGGAGCGCTCGGCCAGCGGATGCTCCTGCGGCAGCACCGCCACGAAACGGTCCCGCACCAGCGGCCGGTGCTCCAGCTGTCCGGACGGCTCGCCGGTGGTGATGGCGAAGTCGGCGTCCCCGGACAGCACCCGGCTCAGCACGGACTGCTCGAGCCCGTCCATGAGCTGCACCGCCACCTGGGGCCACCGCTGCCGGAAGTCGAGGATCACCTGGGGCAGCAGCACCGCGGCGACGGACGGCAGAGTGGCCACGGCGACCGTGCCCGAATCGCCGAGCAGGAAGCGCTCCAGTTCCCTCATGCCGGAGCGGTGGGCGTTCACGATCTGCTCGGCTATGCGCAGGGCCTCGACGCCCGCGGCGGTCAACTCCACGTTCCGGGTGTCGCGTTCGAGGAGCCGGGCGCCCAGCTGCCGTTCCAGGTCCGCCACCGCGCGGCTGAGCGAGGACTGGGAGACCCGCAGGTGTGCCGCGGCCGCCGTGAAACTCGTCGCGCGGGCCACGGCGGCGTAGGCCGTGAGTTGACGCAGTGTGCTGTCCATGGCGAGGGACCCTACGTGTCCGCCCGCGCCATGGGTATGGAAACTGATGCGGCAACCGCATGGATAGATCTCGGTTTGATGCTGGACTCCGATACGCCGCCGCTCCGACACTCATCGGCGAGAACAGGCCGATCGAGAAGGTGAGCGAGAACCATGCTGGCAGCGCTGGGATTTACCACGATCGGCCTGTTCCTCGTGCTCACCATGACCAAACGGGTCTCCGTCCTGGTGGCCCTCGTACTGCTGCCGGTCCTCACGGCCCTGGTCGGCGGATTCGCCGGCGACATGGGTGACATGATCCTCGACGGCCTCAACACGGTGGCCCCGACCGGCATCATGATCGCCTTCGCGGTCCTGTACTTCACGCTGATGGTCGACGCCGGACTCTTCGACCCGCTCATCAACGGCATCCTGCGGGCCGCCCGCAACGACCCGGCACGCATCGCGGTCGGCACGGCCGTCCTCACCATGTGTGTGGCACTCGACGGCGACGGGGCGTCCACCTTCCTCATCACCGTCTCGGCGCTGCTGCCCGTCTACAAGCGCCTCGGCATGAGCCCGCTGGTGCTGTCCGGTGTGGTGTGCCTCGGCGCCGGTGTGATGAACATGGTTCCGTGGGGCGGGCCCACGGTGCGGGCCATGGCGGCGCTGAAGCTGGACAGTTCGGAGGTCTTCACCCCGGTGCTGCCGGCGATGGCCTGCGGGATCGTGTGGGTACTGCTCGCCTCGTACTGGATCGGCCGCCGGGAGCGTCGCCGACTCGGAGCGGTGCCGGCCCAGCGCGCCGCCGCGGACGTGGACTCCGAGGCGCCCGCCGCCCGTGTGGTGGGCGACGGCCCGGGCACACCGCTGCTGCCCGCGGCGAGCCGCGCTGCGCTGCCCCTCACCATGTTCAACGCCCTGCTGACCGTCGTCCTGATCGTGGCGCTCGTCCTTCAGCTCATGCCGCTGCCTGTGCTGTTCGCGGTCGCCTTCGCCCTCGCGCTCGTCGTCAACCACCCGCGCTGGGAGCAGCAGCAGGCACTCCTGGAGAAGCACGCGAAGAGCGTGGTCCTGGTCACCACGATGATCTTTGCCGCCGGTGTGTTCACGGGTGTCCTCACCGGCACCAAGATGATCTCCGAGATGGCCGAGGCGCTGGTCTCCGTCGTGCCGGACTCCCTCGGCGGCCATCTCGCACCGATCGTCGCCGTCACCGGCATGCCGCTGAGTCTCGCCTTCACCCCCGACGCCTACTACTTCGGGGTGCTTCCGGTCCTCTCGCACACGGCATCCGGGTTCGGGGCCGACCAGGCGGAGGTCGCGCGCGCCGCCATCCTCGGCCAGATGACCACCGGCTTCCCGCTCAGCCCGCTGACCGCCTCCACGTTCATCCTCGTCAGCATGAGCGGCGTCCAACTCGGCGAACACCAGCGCTTCATCTTCCGCTGGGCCTTCGGCACGACCCTCGTGATGACCGCCGCGGCGCTGCTCACCGGCGCGATATCCCTCTGACCCGCCGACATCCGGGCGCGCGGCGGCCTCGGCCCGACGGCCTGTCGCTGCGCGCCCGGTGTGCGCCGGTCAGCCCGTCAGGGTGCCTTCGTAGACGCGTCGTCCGGATTGCAGTGCCTGGACTTCGTGTCCGCCGAAGTCCCCCTCATGGGCCCGTAGTTGGAAGATGCACGGCTTGTCGGGCTCCGTGTAGCCGGTGAAGGTGGCGGTGACCCGGTGTACCGGCTCAGGGGCGAGGCGCACCGCCGCCGACGCCAGGAGCATGCCCGGGATGTGGTCCACCGGGGTGCCCCGGAACACCAGCTCCTCGGTGTCGGGACTGAACTCCGACTCCGTCGCTCCCGGCCACGCCTCCTGGGCGGCCGTGTCCGGGGTGCCCGAGCCGCGGACGAACCGGTACACCGCCGGGGACAGAAAGGCGAAGTCCACCTCCGCCGTGCCAAGGCGCACGGGTCCCGCGTGCGTCGTGGCACGGAACAGTGAGCCGACCAACTGGCCGCGCCGCAGGTCAGGTTCGGCCAGCTCCACGTCGACCGTCAGATCGCCGGGCGCCCCCAGGACGTCGTGTGCCGTAGGCACCTCGCTGGACAGGGAGCGGAACACGCAGTGGTGTCCGCGCGGCACCGCGTACGCCTCGTGGGCGACGAGCAGTGCCGCCTGGCGGGCCGCGTGGGCCAGGAACAGCGGGTCCGTCCCGCCGTCGTGCCGGGCCCGCACGGTGTATCGGTGCTCGCCGTTCGCCGTGCGCCGCCATTCGGTGGGGCTGATGCCGGACGCGGGGTCCGCGAGGTCGGCGGGCGCCTCCTCGTACGCCGCGGTGGCCGTGTCGGTGGTCATCGGCCGCTCCGGCGGCGCAGCGCGGCGTCGGACAGTTCCGGCGGACTCCAGCCGCCGTCCTCCGGGTTGAGGGTGCGGCCCGGCGGCACGATCTCGTCGATGCGGTCCAGGACGTCCTGGGAGAGCCGGACGTCGGCGGCGCCGAGCTGCGACTCCAGCTGCTCCATCGTGCGCGGCCCGATGATCGCCGAGGTGACGGCGGGGTGCTCGGTGACGAAGGCCAGGGCCAGGTGGATCAGGCTGATCCCGGCCTCCTCGGCGAGCAGGGCGAGCTGCTCGACGGCATCGAGCTTGCGCTGGTTGGTGTCCAGGGACATGTCGTAGCGCTTGCCCCAGCGGCCGGCCCGCTTGGTGGGCGCGATCTCCTGGTCCTTGCGGTAGCGGCCGGTCAGCCAGCCGCCCGCCAGCGGGCTCCACGTGGCCGTCCCCATCCCGTACTTGAGACAGGTCGGCAGTACGTCGGCCTCGATCTCGCGGGCCAGGAGCGAGTACGGGGGCTGCTCGCTGACGAAGCGTTCACGATGGCGGCGTTCGGCCGTCCACTGGGCCTCGACGATCTGGTGGGCGGGGAACGTGGAGCTGCCTATGTAGCGGATCTTTCCGGCCTGGACGAGGTCGGTGAGGGCGCCCAGTGTCTCGTCGATGTCGGTGTGCGGGTCCGGCCGGTGCATCTGGTAGATGTCGATCCAGTCGGTGCCGAGTCGGCGCAGGCTGTGGTCGACGGCCTGGTGGATCCAGCGCCGGGAGTTGCCGCGGGAGTTGGGGTCCACGCCCATGGGGGAGTGGGCCTTGGTCGCGAGGACCACGCGGTCCCGCTTGCCGGACTGCGCGAGGGCCTTGCCGATGATCTCCTCGGCCTCGCCGCGCGAATAGGAGTCGGCGGTGTCGATGTAGTTGATGCCGGCGGCCATGGCGCGTTCGATGATGGCGGTGGAGTAGTCGGCGCTCTTGTTGCCCCACGCCCCGAACATCAGGGTGCCCAGGCACAGTTGACTGACGCGGACGCCGGTGGTCCCGAGATGGCGGTACTTCATGCGGTGACGGCCTCCGATGCCGCCCAGGTGGACACGCGCGAGGCGACGTGACCGGGCCAGTCGTAGAGGAAGTAGTGGCCGCCGGTGAGGTGTTCGACGTCCACGGACCGGGTGGTGTACGCCGACCAGCCCGGCAGCTGGTCGGCCTGGGTCATCTCGTCCTCGCTGCCGGCCAGGACGTGCACGGGCACGCCGACGCGGTGCACGGGCTGCGCCGGGGTGTAGGCGTGCACCATGCGCTGGTCGTTGCGGATGATGTGCAGGAAGCCCTCCGCCATGGCGCGGCTGAGGCCCTTGGGGACGCCGCCGACGGAGCTCAGCTCGGCGAACAGCTCGTCGTCGGGGAGCCCCGCCACCCGCTTGCCCCAGTCGGTCTGGAGGTGGGCGGGGTTGCGCCCGGAGATGATCAGGGTGCGCGGCACGGGCAGGCCGCATCGCTCCAGATGGCACACCATCTCGTAGGCGACGAGGCCGCCCATGCAGTGCCCCAGCAGATAGAAGTCGTCGCAGTCGAGCCGGTCGACGAGCCGGGCGGCGAGGTCGGCGGCCGCCTCGGTGACCTCGGTGGCGAACGGCTCCGAGCGGCGCACGCCGCGCCCGGCGGGCTCCAGCGGCACCACCTCGATGTGCTCGGGGAAGCTGCGCTGCCAGGGGCGGAACACGCCGGCGGAGCCGCCGGCGTGGGGGACACAGAACAACTGGGTGCGGCGGGGCGCTGTGGTGGTCACGGTGGTGACGGTCCTTTCGTGCGCGGTCACTTGTGCTGGGCGGCCGAGGCCACGGGGACGACCGTGATCCGGTCGGGGCGCTCGCTGCGCAGCAGCAGCGGCCGCAGCTCGTCGTGGATCATCGCCTCGGTCACCAGGACCGGCTCCGAGGCATGGATCTCCAGGTCGATGCGGTTCTCGCCGTCCTCGTCGCGGCGGACCCGCGGGACGGCGCGGGCCACGCCCGGGATGGACTGCGCGGCCTGCCGGATCGAGAAGAGGGAGACCTTCTCGCCGCCGACGAGCACGAAGTCCGTCAGGCGCCCCGCGTAGTGGAGATAGCCGTCCTCGTCCCGGCGGAACAGGTCGCCGGACGCGACGAGCCCTGGTTCGAGCAGCGGTTGGCGGGCGGCCGGGCCGACCTTGCGCAGCAGTGCCGTGTCGGTGGAGACGAGGAGTTCGCCCACGCCGTCGGGGCCCGGGTCGCGCACCGTGACGGTGACGCCGTCGAGTGGCAGGCCCACCGACGCGTGACGGTGCGCGGGCTCGCGGTGCGCGGCGAGCGTGGCCACGCGCGGCCCGGCCTCCGTCAGGCCGTACGTCAGGTACAGCTCGCCGCCGGGGTTGAGGGCGAGCAGGCCGGCCACGTGCTCCGGGTCGATCCGGTCTCCGCCCACCGCCAACGAGCGCAGTGGCACGGGGAGTTGTTCACCGATCTCGATGAGCTGACGGGCGATGGTCGGAGTGATCGACGACGAGGTGACACCGTGCCGCCGGATCGTCTCGCGGTAGGCGGCCGCATTGAACGGCGGCCCCGAGATGACCAGACCCGCGCCGGTCACCAGCGCGGTCATCGCCTGGGCGACGATCGCGTACGAGTAGTAGAGCGGCAGGCTGATCAGCAGCCGGTCGTCCGCGCGCACGCCCACGGCGTCGGCGTGCCGCCGCGCGTTGCGCAGCAGGGACCCCACGGCGTGCAGGCAGGCGCTGAACATCCCGGAGGTGCCGGAGGTCAGCATCAGGACCTGCCCCGGCTCGTACGTGCCCTGGGCTCCACCCATGGGCAGCAGGACGGCCTGCTGCTCCCCGACGTCGTAGCGCTGCTCCGTGTCGTAGCGGGCGGGGTCGACGCGTGCGGCGATCAGCGCTCCGGCGTTCAGGTGCGAGGCGAGCGCCCTGATCCGGGCGGACGGGGTGGAGGGGGAGACGGCGAGCGGGACGCAGCCGCTGAGCAGCACGGCGAAGTACTGCTTGAGCAGATGGCTGCCGTTGGCGAGGGCGATGACGACGGGCGTCCCCTCGGCGAGGTCCAGTTCGGCGAAGTCGGCCAGGACGGAGTCGAAGTCGGGGCCTTCGTCGCCGACGGGGCGACTGAGGTCGGTGGTGCGGTCCAACAGGGCGACAACGTCGTCGCGCCGGATACTCAGGTCCACGGTGGTGATGGGAGTAGCCATGGCAGATGACACCCCTTTCAGCGGATCACGGGCGGCGGTCGTGGGCCGGGGCCGTGAGGCGGGAGAGATCGGGCTCCGCGTGCGGTTCGTGAGCATGCGCGGTCTGGAGGATCAGGCAGCGCACCGCGTGGACGTCGTCGTCCTGTCGGTGGGTGGCGATGGCCACGTAGCGGGCACTGCCCTGCCGCAGCCATCCGGCGGCCAGGGCGGCGGCGGTGGCCGCGCCGTCGGCGGGGGGCATCGACAGGGCCAGGGTCGGGCCGCGGAACCCCTGCCGGATGCAGGGGAGCCCGGCCACGGAGCCCGGGTTGGCGCCGGCGAACTTCAGGGGCGACAGGCGCCCCCGTGCGGTGGCCTTGGCGATGCCCCGCATGGTGTCGAGGGTGCACACCTCGCTTACGGTGATCATCCCCACCTGGTCGCCGACCGCGGTGAGGTCCTCGCCGCAGTTGCTGACCGCGTGCTCCAGGGCCTCCGCCATCAGCCAGGCCTGCGGATCGGCGAACAGGGATGCGCCGTTGCGCGAGTGGGCGGCCGGGTCGTCGGTGACCACTTCGCCGTAGCCCACGGCGACGGGGGGCGCGGGCAGGGGGCCGTCAGTCATGGTCTCCTCCCGGCACCGAGAAGAGTAGCGCGGTGTTGAAGCCGCCGAATCCGAGCGTCAGGCTGAGGCCGCAGCCGTCGGGGACGGGCGCGGGCGCACCCTGGGGGAGCGGCAGCGGGAAGTCGTCCATGGGCCGCTCCAGGCCCTGCACCGGCGGAACTTGACGGTCCGTCAGCGCCTTGATGAGGGTAATGGCCTCGATGGTTCCGCAGGCGCCGAGGCTGTGGCCGAGCGCGCCCTTGGTGCCGTAGACGACGGGCCGGTGGCCCCCTGCGGTGAACAGCGCCCGCAGACTGGTGGCCTCGACCGCGTCGTTGACCGGAGTGCCGGTGCCGTGCGCGCTGACCACGGCGATGTCGTCGACGCGCAGCGCGCTGCCCGCCAGGGCGCGTTCCACCGCCAGCACGACGCTGCTGCCGCTGGGGTCAGGGGCGGTCATCCCCGCGGCGTCATTGGCGGAGCCGGCGCCGCGCAGGAGGGCGTGGACGCGTGCCGATCGGCGCCGCGCGTGCTCGGCGGACTCCAGGACGACCACGCCGGCGCCCTCGCCGAGCACCATGCCGTTGTGCCGGGCGTCGAAGGCGCGCAGCGCCTCCGGGCTCATCGTGCCGAGCAGCGAGTGGCCGAGCCGCTTGGCCGGGCTGACCACGTCGGCGCCGACACACACGCAGACGTCGCGCTGACCCGACCGGATCAGTTCGGCGCCCATCAACAGCGCGTCGGAGCCGGCAGAACAGGCGGTGGTCACGCACAGCGGCGGCTCCGGGTGGCCCACCTGCTCGGCGGTGCGCCGGGCCCACTCGTACAGGGAGAAGACCTCGAGATCGTCGAGGTTCCCGGCATAGCTCGTGCCGAGGATCAAAGCGGTGCCGGACGCGGAGAGTGTGTCCGCCGGGAGATCGGCGTCGGCGAGGGCCGAGCCGATGGCCGCCGTGGTCAGTGCCAGCTGGCGATCAGCGGGCGCGTCGCTGAGGGAAACGGTGTCCACCACCGCCGCGAGCGAACTGCGCAATGAAATGTCGGACGGTAATTCACGAATGCCGGACTCGCCTTTGAGGAGCCGGGTCCACGTGTCGTCCAGAGAATTTCCGAGGGGGGTTTCCCAGCCCATTCCCGTGACGTGCGGATCGAGCGGATCCATTCAGTTCTATTCCTTCTGTGCGGACGAAGGTCAGGCGGCGGCGGCCGACGACCGGAGGTTTTCTATCAGGCCGCACAGGGAGGCGATGGTGGAGAAGTGCTCCGGCGTGAAGTCGTCGTCGGAGATCTCCACGTCGAAGGCTTCTTCGAGCTGAACCCGCAGCTCAACGAAGCCGAGGGAGTCCACGCCCAGGACGTCGCGGAGGCTGTCCCGTTCGCCCATGTCGCTGGTGGGCACCTCGACGTAGATGTGCGAGACGAGGATGTTCTTGATGGTTTCTGCGGCGTTCATTTAAGAGCCCTTCGCTGTGGATGAGTTGCTTGCGGCGGTGTTCGTCGAATCTCTGATGGATTCTGCACCGACCGTAACCGTCCAGTGTTTCCAGTGGATTTCGGAAAGAGCGGCAGAAGGGATACAGGATGTGAATAGGAGAATCTTTTGCGTGGCCTTTGCGCACGGCTGGGCATGGCGCAGCGCGGCGTCACGAAAAGGTACGCCGCGCGGTGCCCGCGAAAGCTACTTGGAGCGTGTGCCGGTGCGCTGCGACAGTGCCGCGCCCAGGAGGATGACCACCGCGCCGACGGGCTGATGCCACTTCAGGTCCTCGCCGAGGACCGCGACGCCGGCCACGGTGGAGATGATGGGGACGAGGTAGGTGACCATCGAGGCCACGGTCGCCCCGGCGTCGCGCACGAGGCCGTACTGGATGAGGAACGCGATGCCCGTGCCCATCGCCCCCAGGACCACGAGCGAGGCGGTCTCCGCGAGCGGGAAGTGCCGGGGCAGTGAGGTGAGGAACGGGGCCGCGATCGCCAACTCGACCGTTCCTGCCGTCAGTTGGGCCGCCGCCAGGGATACGCTCGAGTGCCCCGAGTCGGTGAGGAAACGGCGTACGTACACCCAGCCGGCGCCCATGCTGAGCGCGGCGCCCAGAGCCAGTCCGGCGCCGAGCGGGTCGCCGGCGCTGGCGCCGTTCCAGATGCCGAAGACGACGAGGACACCCAGGAAGCCGATCCCCATGCCGGTGAGGCGGTTGCGGTCGGGGCGCTCGCCCGGCAGCACGGTGACGGCCACGAGCAGGGTGAACAGCGGGGTGGTGGCATTGCAGATGCCGGTCAGCGCCGAGGTGATGCGCTGCTCGGAGTAGGCGAAGAGGGTGAACGGCAGCGCGTTGAGCAGAAAGGCCGCGACGGCCAGATGTACCCACAGCCCCGGCCTGCGCGGGAACGACTCCCGTTTCACCGCGAGGACGCACAACAGGGCCAGGGCGCCGAACGCCACGCGCCCCAGGGCCACTTGGAGCGGCTCGTACGCCTCACCGCTGATCTTCACGAACAGGAAGCTGAGACCCCAGACCAGGGCCAGCAGCAGAAAGCGGATGCGCCAGTCGAGGCCGCTACGGCCGGATCCGGCCGGGGTGCCGGACTCGCTCGACCGGGCTCTGGAGGGTGGCGGCCCAAGACCGCCGCCGCCCTCCTCCTCGGTTGCGGACGGTGATGTATCCATGACCGTCACTATGGGATCCGGCACCTGACCTGCACAAGCGAGGGTTTCTGAGAACTCGTTGTAGCATCCCTTCACTATGCTGAACCTCGATCGACTCCGGGCGTTGCGGGCCATCGCGGCATACGGATCCGTCAGCGCCGCGGCCGAGATCCTGCACGTGACCACCTCCGCCGTCTCCCAGCAGATCCGCAAGCTGGAGCAGGAGACCGGCCACCAGATGGTCACCAGGAGCGGCCGGGGCGTCGAACTCACCCCCGCGGCACGCCTGTTGGCGAACCGCGCGGAACGCATCCTCGGCCTCGCCGACGAGGCCGAGGCGGAACTCCAGGCCCGCAACGACTCGGCGGTGGGTCAGCTCACCCTGGGGGCCTTCCCCACCGCGGCCCGCGGTATCGTGCCCGGCGCGCTGCGCCTGCTGGCCGACCGCGCACCTCAACTCCAGCTCCACATAAGGGAGATGGACTTCGACTCGCCCATGTCCCAGGTGGAACGCGGGGACCTGGATGTCGGCATCGTCCAGGACTGGGACCACGTCCCCATCGCCTGGACCGACACCCTGCACCGCAGCCTGCTGATGACGGACTCGGCGCGCGTCGCCCTGCCCGCCGACCATCGCCTCGCCGATCGCGACGTGGTGTCCATCGGCGAACTCGTCGACGAACCCTGGGTCAGCCGGGTGCGCCGCTCCACCTGCCACGAGTGGCTCCTGCACACGATGCGCGAACAGGGGGCGGAACCCCGCATCGTGCACTCGGTGACCGAGCACCCCACCCAACTCGCCCTGGTCTCCGCCGGGGTGGCCCTCGCCATGGTGCCCACACTGGGCATGGGCCCGCTGCCGCCGGGCGTACGGACGGTGGCCCTGGAGCGCCGGATGACGCGCCGCATCTACGCGACATGGCGCCCCGAGAGCTCACGGCGTCCCTCGGTACGGGTCACGGTGCGGGCGCTGGCGGAGGCGGCCAGGGGAGCGTCGGGGGTGACGGGGGCGTCCGTGTGACCCGCAGCGGGGCGCTGAACCTGGACCCCCTTTGACTCATGCCCGCAACCACCACGTCGTCGGCGCCTGGTGTCAGCGGAGCCACTGGCTCTGGTCGGCGGGGCGGTACAGGGTGATCGCGTTGGTGATTTTGTCGAGGACGAGGTGCCGGTAGGTCGCGTCCGTGACCTCGCCGTCGTAGGCGAAGTGGGGGTCGCCCCGCAGGACGTGCAGCTCGAGCCGGCGCACCTGGGCGGTGGTCAGGACCCGGGAGTTGTGCAGGGTCCCGGTCAGGACGGCGAGGAGGAGCCGTGTGCGGGCCAGCGGGGTGCCGGCCTCCACGGCGCGGATGTCGAGCAGCCCGTCGTCGAGCTGGGTGCGATAGGTGGGGGCGAAACCCGCGGGGTGGTAGATGCCGTTGCCCGCGAAGAGCAGCCAGATGCTGCGTGGGCGGCCGTTGATGGCCACCGAGAGCGGGCTGCCGGTGGCCAGGACCTTGGCCAGGCCGACGGCCAGCGCGGGCCATTTGCCGATCCGCTCCTCCAGGCGTTCCCGGGCGTGGACGAGTTCGGAGTACACGCCGATGCTGAACGTGTTGAGGAACAGCTGCTGTTCGCTGTTGCTGTCGGAGCTGTCGGAGCTGTCGGAGCTGTCGGAGCTGTCGGAGCTGTCGGAGCTGTCGGAGCTGTCAGAGCTGTCGGAGGTGGTTGCCCGGCCCGCGTCGGCAGTGACCGCCTCGCCTTCCCGGATGGCGCGGGCGACGTCTTCCATGGTCTGGTTGCCGAGGTCCCCGGCGAAGTGGTTGAACGTGCCGCCGGGGAAGACCGCGAGCGGGACGTGATGGCGGGCGGCCGTCGCACCGGCCGCGTTGACGGTGCCGTCGCCGCCGCAGACGCCCAGCGCACCGCCGTCCGCGAGGGCGCGCAGCGCTGCCGCGTGGAGCAGGGCCATGAGATCGTCGCCCGGTTCGAGGACGGTGATCGTGGCTTCGGGAAGGAGCGTGGGCAGCAGCGTCGCGGTGTCCTGGGACCAGGAGATGCCGGAGGACGGATTGACCACCAGATGCAGGCCCTTGCCGTCCTTGAGCGCAGGGGCCGGCTTGCGCGGAGGGGCTGCCGCCGCCGCGGTCTCCGGCTTCGCCGGCCACCAGCGGTAGGTGAGCAGTGCGGCGCTCGCCCCCGCGATGATCCCGGCCGCCGCGCGACCCCGGTGGGGGAGTTTCCCGTGGCCTCGCAGGTAGGTGAGGCCGGCGGCGAAGGGCAGCACGGCGAGGCCGTGGCGGGGCGACTCCACCGCGACCGCGGCGGCGAAAGCTGCGGCCGGCGCCACCGGGTTGGAGCGCGGGGGCGCGGTGCGCGGGCGGGACGCGCCCCCGGTGAGGGCGTCCACGAGGGGGCGGGTGCCGCGTGCGGCGGGTTTGGTCAGCGCCCGGCCCAGTGCGGTGACGATGGCCACGGACCCGATGCCGCGCAGTGCGGCCCGGCGGGCGCTCTGGCCGCCCGAGACGCCGAGCACGGCGGCGACACCCAGCCATACGGCATCGTGCCCCGCGACGCCGCGCAGCACGCGCGTCGCGGAGTTCCCGCGCGTGGCCCGCTCGACGGAGAGCGTGGCCCGCTTGACGGAGAGCGTGGCCCGCTTGACGGAGAAGGGCACCCGCGGCCGGCTTCCCCACCCGGGTGTCTTCCCCGGCAGTCCAGGTCGCTTCATGCGCTCGCCACACCCCTGCCCATCGAGTCCAGTACGCGACGACCGGGTCCGACCGTGGCGCCCCGTCACCCTATCGGCGCCTGATCTGCCCACGACGGGCAGCACGGGGAAGGGGGGCGAGGGGCGCGTCCTCGTATGCCTCGCGAAACGGCCTTCGACGCGGGGGCCGGGATGGGCGCCGCCGCGTGGCTGTCAGCCGGTGGTCGCGTTCGGTGCGAAGACGGCCGGCGACGGGCCGGAGTCCGGACGGTCGTGGGCCGGGGGAGGCCACACGGGCCGATGTTCCGTCGGGAGGTCCGCCAGCGCCTGGCCCACGGTGGGGCGGGAGGCCAGGAGGTCGGTGCTGCCGGTCTGGGCGAGGAGGTCGATCAGGCGTCGCCCGGGTCCGGCGAGCAGAAGCAGGCCCTCGCGGCGCCGCAGCAGCCAGCGGGCGGCGAGCAGGCAGTTGAGGCCGCGGGAGTCGCAGAACGTGAGCGCCGTGACGTCAAGCACCAGATGCCGGTGCCCGGCCAGCACGCGGGTTCCGATCGTGCGGAGGAAGAACTGCTCGCAGTCCTGGTCGAGTTCACCGCTCACACGCAGCACCGCGCAGTGCTCGCAGCGCGTCAGTTCGGTGATGGACAGGCGGCTGGTCTGCGTGGACATCGCGGCTCCCTTCGGACGTGAGGTCACGGTGCGTGAGGGGGTGGCCGCACGGCGGCCTCGCACGGCTTCCCTTTCCGGTTGCCCCGGCGGTTTCCTCGTATGCGCGCCGGAGTGCGCCAACGGGCGGAATTCCGCGACAAGTTGGCGGCAGTCGGGGAGTGACGGCTGAGCCTTGCCGATGGGAGCGTCGGCGGGGCCGGGGTGCGATGCATGTTACGGAGCGTCAAGTTTCCGGTGTGCAAGTGAGGATTGCGGGTATGGGTCGTGCACGCCGCACTCCCGACGGGGGAGTGCCTCGGGATTGAGGAGTGACGATGATGCCCCAGGCCATCAGCCATCCGGCACCGCGGTCCGATACACCTGGGCGACATATGACCGGCCCTGGCAGTGCCGCTCCGCCGGCCGGTGTCCCGGGCCCTCCGTCACTCTCCGCCACCGGCGCACTCGCGCCCGCGGACATCCGTGACCTGTCGAAGTCGCTGTTCGCCCGGCTCGATGAGTTCGAGGAGGGCACCCACGAGCACGCCTACGCACGCAACACGCTCGTCGAGCTCAACCTCAACCTCGTGCACTACGCCGCACGGCGCCTGCGCGCTCACGGCGAATCCTACGAAGACGTCGTGCAGGTCGGCACGATCGGTCTGATCAAGGCGATCGACCGCTTCGATCTGCACCGGGGCGCGGAGTTCACGAGCTTCGCCCTGCCCACGGTCATGGGCGAGATCAAGCGCTTCTTCCGCGACACGACGTGGGCCGTCCACGTCCCCCGGCGCCTGAAGGAGCTCAGCCTGCACCTCGACCGGGCGAGCACCCGCCTGGAGCAGGCGTGCGGTCACCCGCCCACCGTCGCCGAACTCGCCGCCCACCTCGGCCTCGACGAGGACGAGGTCGTCGAAGGCCTGAAGGCGACCAACGGCTGCACCGCCGCCTCGCTCGACCGGACGGCCGATCTGGACGAGCCCGACGACACCCTGGCCGCCCACATCGGCTGCCATGACCACGAGTTGGCCAAGGCGGAGAACCTTCAGGCCCTCAAGCCGCTGATCGCCGCCCTCGCGCCCCGGGACCGCAAGCTCCTCGCGCTGCGGTTCGTCGACGAGCTGACGCAGTCCGAGATCGGAGACGTCCTCGGCATCTCGCAGATGCAGGTCTCCCGCCGCCTCGCCCGGGTGCTGGACCGGCTCCGGGCGCAGCTCAGCGCATAGGACGCGGCCCGGCCGGTTATCGGGGTCGGTGGTCCTCGGGAGGACAGGGGCCCGTGGAGGCCCGGGGAGGCGGAGTGACTCCGCCTCCCCGGGCCTCCATGCGGCTACTCGCACACGCGGGCGCTGCCTCGGGGCAAGGTCGCGTGGATCGTCTTGCCGCCTGGACCCGTGCTCACCGTGACCGAACGGGACAGATGGCGGACCATGGGCCAGCCGAAGCCGCCGGTGCCGTTCGTCATGTCGGGGGATCGTTCGCGGGGCGGTCGCCGATCGGCGTCGCTCACCGCGATCACGATGCTGTCAGCCCGGGCCCGCAGCCGCAGCGAGCAGCGGCTGCCGCGCGCGTGGCGGACGGTGTTGGTGACGAGTTCGGAGACGACGAGCTCGACACTGGCGGCGTCCTGCTCGCCCACGGCGGGCCGCAGTCGGTCCAGGAAGCGGCGTGCCGTCAGCCGGGCGTCGGCGACGGCCTCCGGCCGCTTGCGCAGCGCCGTCCGTTCGTGCATGTCGCCGTCCGTGCGTACCTGCTGCGTGCGCACTCTTGGACCCTCCTTGTGTGTGGGGGACGAGGGTTCAGCGGATGAGGGTGGCCTCCCGGGGCCCGGCCATCTGCGCCCCGACGGGTTGCAGGACGTGGTCGCAGGTGTCGAGCAGCGACTGGTGCCGGCGCAGGGCGGTGACCCGCAACCAGGCCAGTGCCTCGCCGACCGGACAGTCCTCGCGCGCGGCGATGCAGCCGGCGGCCCGGTGAACGCGTTCCCAGCGCGCCGCGCGGGTGTCGGTGGCCCACACCGGCTCGGGACCCGTGGCGTCGGCGTGCACGGGCCTCCAGCGCAGGATTTCCTCGCGGGCGAGCGCGGTGGCCTGTTCGGCCTCCTCGATGTGTGCGGGGGCGGGCGGATCGGAGCGGGTGTAGTACAGGCAGAGCACGCCGAGCCGCTGGCGCTGCCGGTGCAGCGGCAGCGCCAGAACGTGCCGGAGCGCGGGGAGTTCGTCGGTCCAGCACCGCAGCCGCGCACGACGGGCCCGACCGTGGACGTCGGGGACGAGGACGGTCCGTGTCCCCAGCGCGGCATCGACCGAGGGCCCTTCCGCATGGGCGAACTGGGCCGCCTCGGCGCGCAGCGCGTATTCGTCACTGGCGTACAGCAACTGCCACTGCTCAAAGCTCGGGAGCAGGGACATGGTCACGTGCTGCGCCCCCAGCGATTCGGCGAACGCCGTGCACAGTCTCCTCGGCAGGGCCCGGCGCCCCACGGCCGCCGCGAGCGACACATCATGAACGATCGACCGGTCTTCCTCCAGCATGGGCCTCACACTTCCTTTCCGGACAGGGTTTCGCCCGTCCAGCGCTTGCGCCTGGGACCCGGCAACGTGTCTGCCGCTCCGCGGGCATGGAAGTCCGTCTACCACCCGCACCCCGGTCTCACGCGTCCCAAAACGTGGCTCGCACTCGCGTACGACGGCACGGTGACGTGCCACTCCATCGGGGGAGTGTCCCGGATGCGAGGACGGGCAACCGAGCGTGATGAGAGTGGTAGACGACGTGGAACGAACGATGGAACGCTGGACGAGTGCCCTGTGGGGGCTGCTCCTGCCACCTCGGCGCAAGCAGGGCGAGGTGGTGTCGATACTGCGCAGGCGGTGCGACGAACAGGCGCTGATCCTGGGCCGGCAACGGGTGCTGGTCCCCAACCGCTTCGTCGTCGAACTGCCTCCACCGGTCCACCGACAACTCACCGAACACGGCGGCGAGTTGGGCCGTCACCTCGCCGTCCAGGTGCGCCGCCACGCCGCGGAGTCGGGCTACACCTTCGCCGGCCCCGTGGCGGTCCACCTGGAGTCCTCCGCGAGCAGCGCCGTCGGCCGCTTCCGCGTCCACGGCCGCATCGCACCTCTCGCCGCGCAACGCCGGGGCGAGTGAGCGGGGCCCGTAGTTGGCCCCCAGGGGGTATTTCCCCCCTCAAGTCCCGAACGTACAACGGAGGTTGGCGTCCGCCGGACGAGATCACGCTCGGCGTTTGTGCATCGGATCGTCGGGAAGGCGAGTCAGCCACACCGTCAATGGGCGCACGCGCCGAAGGAGAACACTGTCTATGCCGCAGCGCGAACCGGTCACCAGGAACCCGGACAAGGGCTATGTAGCGCTTCTTGGCTGGAGCCTCAACGCAGTGGAAGCCCTCGACCGGTTCGATCGCAGATACGTCGTCGTGGCCCCGGAGTGGGCCGAGGAGTACTGCGTCGAGCACGACATCCCCTACGTGCCATGGAACTTCGAACGGCTCAACGACCGCTCGATGGAGATCGCCGAGACGCTTCAGAGCGAGGGCGTCGACGTCGCGATCCCGCTGTACGAGGAAACGGTCGAATGGGCGGGCGCGATCAACTCCGTCCTCCTCGGCAACCCGCGTCTGTACGGTCAGGCCATGCTGCTGCGGGACAAGGCGCTGATGAAGCGCCGCGCGCAGCTCGGCGGCATCCGGGTCGGGATCTTCGAGGAGGCCCACGACAGGGACGACGTGATCCGCTTCCTCAAGCGCGTCAACCAGACCCTGCTCAAGCTGGACGGGGACCCGAACGACCCGATCCACCTCAAGGCGTTCGACAAGGCGGGATGCCTCGGGCACCGCGTCATCCGCACCCCGGACGAGATCGACTCGATCCCGGACGAGGAGTTCCCCGTTCTCATGGAGTCCCACCTCGACGGCTGGGAGTTCGCGGTCGAGGCATGGGTGCACAACGGGAAGATCAAGTTCCTCAACATCTCCGAGTACGTCACGCTGGGGTACTCGGTGTTCGTACCCGCGACCCCGGAACTGGAGCGCTACCGCCCGCAGATCACGGCCCAGATCGAGAAGCTCATCAAGACGTTCGACATCGAGTTCGGCTTCGTGCACCCGGAGTACTTCGTCACCAGTGACGGCGAGATGTACTTCGGTGAGGTCGCCTACCGGCCCCCGGGCTTCAAGGTGTTCGAGCTCCTTGAGCGGGCATACGGCTTCAACGCCTACCAGGCCCTGGTCCTGGCGTTCGACCCGAAGACGACCGAGGAGGAGATCGACGCCTTCTTCCCGCGCGAGGTCGTCGACGCGTCCGGGGTCGCCGGCTGCTTCGGCGTCTATCCGCGCCGCCGTGTCGTCAGCGAACTGGAGATCCCCGAGGAGACCGAGGACGACGACTACTACGAGTCGCACGACCTCTCGACACCGCTCGAGGAGACCGTCACCAAGAGGACCGCGTTCGGCACCCACTGGGGTCTGGTGTACTTCTTCGGTGACGACCCCTACCGAATGCGCGACCTGTTGAAGAAGCAGGAAGAGCTCGACTTCTACGTCTGACGACCACGTGAACGTAGGAGGCCAACCCGAGGGAAACTCTGTGAAACCGACCGTCGACGTCAACGGTGAGGCCACGACGCTGGACAAGCGCGTGACCTCACTCGACGAGGCCATCCAGGCCATGGCCGAAACCCGCGACTTCGGCAAGCACACGAAGCTGCGGCGGCTCCTGGAAGCACTGCGGCGGGTGCTCAAGCAGCCCGGCGGCGCCGCGGCCATCCAGGACAGGGCGCAGGCCATCGAGGACGCCGGGCTCTTCCAGGGGACGGACTGGGCGTCACCGGAGATCCTCATTCCGGCGCTGGCCGGTCCGGGCCTGCACAGCGCGGACCCGGACACCGTCGTCATGGAGGCGACCAGCGAGCTGCGGATGCTCGCGGTCGCCCGCGGCGAATTCGTGCATCCGACGCTGTCGGCCGAGGACGCCCGCCAGTTCCTCTCCCAGGTACTGGCGACCAACCTGGAGCTGCTGTTCAGCGCGCCCAGCGAGGCGGAGCGGGCCCAGCAGGGCCGGACCGCCCAGCTCATCCGGGACCTGTTCCGCCACCTCGCCGAGGAGATCGGCTACGACAGCGTCCTGGACAACCTGGTCGACGAGATCTGGCGGATCCTGCGCCAGCGCCCGATCCAGGTCGAGGCCGTGCAGGCGCTGATCACCAGGATCGCGGTCTACCGCAACGACCCGGACGTCGATCTCGGTGTGTCGTCGGGGCAGGGCATCGACCGCCTCATCACGAGCCTGTTCGGAACCACCGAGGCGTGCCGCGACGACCCGGGCATGGAGGTCTTCCGCTCCCGCCTCGAGGCGATGGACGCGGGCGGCCTCCAGTACGAGGCGTCGGGGTTCGCGCGGGCGATGCACGACACCGGCCTGGTGTCGCCGTACCACGCGGAACTGCTCCGGTTCCTGCTGCGCGAGAGCGACTACCTGCTCGGTGAGGCGCTCGGCCTCTCCGACACCGGCCGCAACTGCCTGCTGCGCTACAGCCAACTGGTGCACCGGCTGATCGAGGTGGCCGTGCACCCGCAGACCGCGCAGAGCATCTACGGTCTCGCGCTGCTGCTCGACCGCGGCATCCTCTACGAGCCGCCGCTGGTGCCCGCGCTGTGGCGCCAGCTGTCGCTCGAACTCGCCCCGGCCGCGCGGGAGCGCCTCACGGCGGTCTTCGGCGAGGAAGTGGAGCCGCGGGCGCGGCTGACCGCCGGGGTGCTCTCGATGCTGGGTCAGCCGCTCGGCGTCGGTCAGGGCGACAACCCCACCTGCCAGTCGGCCCGCGCGCTGTCGATGTGGTCCTACAACGACCCGGACTACCTGCTGCAAATGGTGGTCTGGGCTGCCCGCGACGACGAGGTGCTCATGCACTTCGAGGGTCAGCCGATCTCGTCGAAGGACAGCGGGGCCGGCGTGGCGACCACGCTGCCGATGGACCTGGACCCCGTATCGCTGATCGTGGTGCCGCACCTGGACCGGATCTACGCCGAGATGGGGCGGCACTGCGTCGAACGGCCGGGGGACCCGCACCGGTGGGTCAACCCCGAGTTCCACGGCTGGTGGACGCCCCGCGGGTTCCACATCAACGTCGATGTCGCGACCGGGAACCTGGTCGACCTCGATGAGTTCCTGCGCCAGTTCCACGCCTGCTACCACCCCTCCTACAACGGCGGGCAGCCGCTGATCCACCCGCAGCCGGCCGGTGTCGCCGTCACCGACAGCGCGGCCCGCTACGTCGGCTGGCACGCGATCACGATCCTGCGGGTGGCGCCGGACCCGCAGGACGTCATGCGGGTGTACTTCTTCAACCCGAACAACGACAGCGGCCAGGACTGGGGCGACGGCGTCGTCGTCTCCACCGCGGGCAACGGCGAGCGGTTCGGCGAGGCCTCACTGCCGTTCGACCAGTTCGCCTCGCGGCTCTACATCTTCCACGCGGACCCGCTCGAGCACGGCGAACCGGAGCGGGTGCCCGCCGAGGACGTCGCGGGGATCATCGGTTACATCGAGCGCAGCTGGGGCAACGACAGGCTGCCGGCGGGGATGCTGCAAGCACTGGAAGGACCGGCGAGCCTGGGAACTTAGCGCGTGGCGACGGGCAGAGGCGGCGGGCGCAAGCGCCGACAGGGAGAACGGACTTGAGTCTCCCGTAGGGGGAGGCGCGAAGGTGCAGGCATGGACGGCGACACGCTTTTCACCATCGGGGACCTGGCCCGGCGGACCGGGCTGACGGTCAAGACCATTCGGTTCTACTCCGATGCCGGAATCGTGCCACCGACCGACCGAAGCCCGGCGGGCTACCGGCTCTACGACATCGGCGCACTGGCGCGATTGGATCTGGTACGCACCCTCCGCGACCTGGGGCTCGACCTCGCTGTCATCCGACAGGTGCTGGACCGGGAGGTCTCGGTGCCCGAGGTCGCGGCCGCCCACGCCGACGCCCTGGACGTGCAGATCCGCACGCTGCGACTGCGGCGCGCGGTGCTGCGAGCGGTGGCCAAACGGGGCTCCACCTCCGAGGAAATGGACCTCATGCACAAGCTTGCCAAGCTCTCCGACGCCGAACGCCGGCGCCTCGTCACCGACTTCATCGACGACACCTTCGGCGGGTTCGACGCAAACGCCGAGTTCGTCGACATGATGCGCGCGGCCATGCCCGAACTCCCCGACGACCCCGAACCCGAGCAGGTCGACGCCTGGGTGGAACTCGCCGAACTCACCCGGGACCCCGACTTCCGCTCGGCCGTCCGCCGCATGGCGCGGTACCAGGCGGCCGAACGAGCCCAAGGCGACAACACCGGCCTGCACCACGACCTCACCGAGACCGTCCGCGACGGCGTCGGCCGCGCGCTCGCCGCCGGCATCGCCCCTGCCTCGGCCGAGGCCGCAACAATCGTCGACACCCTGACCGCCCGCTACGCGCAGACCTTCAGCCGCACCGACGACGCCGACCTGCGCCTGTGGCTGCTGACCCGCCTGGAGATCGCAGGCGACGCCCGCGCGGAACGCTACTGGCACCTGCTGGCCGTCATCAACGGGTGGCCCGTCCCGCCCAGCCTGACACCGGTGTTCACGTGGTTCACCGAGGCCCTGCGCGCTCACACCTGAGCAGCTGTCAAGAGTTGCGGCCTGCGTGACGGAGGGGCCGGTCATCCCTCGTCGAAACAGAGGCAGAAGGGGTGGCCGGCTGGGTCGAGGAGCACGCGGACGTTCTCTTGCGGCTGCTCCTCGACCATCGTGGCGCCCAGGGCTACGGCCTCTGCGACCGCTGAGTCGGGGAGGTGGCGACGGTGGCGGTGCCGGGTTCCTCGTGTCCGATGTGCCAGCCGAGGAGTTCGGCGTAGAACTTCGCCAAGCCGCTGGGATCCGGCGCCTCGATCGTCGTTCCCCACCACATACCATCAGGTCGAGATTTCATCCCGGCAGCCTGCCTCACGATCCCGGCCCTGTCGCGCTCGACCAGTTTGAACACCATCGCCAGGGCTGCTGCGGGCATGGTGGATTTCGTGCTGGTTGCAGGTGCGCGGCTCGGGGCGTGGGCGTGGGACGAGGTGGTGCCGTATCTGCGTGTGGCCGGCCACGGCGTCTACCCGTTGACGCTGTCCGGTCTCGCTGACAAGCGGGGTGTGCCGGCGAGGGCCTCACCGATGAGCAGATCGCACGTCTCGTGGGTGGCTCGACGCCGCACCCGGGCGCCACGTTGACCGAGCCCGCCCTGCTCGCGGGGCCGCTGGGTGGGCTTCCGGCGACGTACATTCAATGTCTGTTCGGCGGCGACGAGCTCGACGACGACGTGGCCGAGCTGCTGAACAGCGAGCACTGGCGGTTGGCCACGATGGACACCGGCCACTGGCCGATGTTCTCGCAGCCGCGTGAACTGGCGGAGATCTTGCTTGACGCGGCCCGGGAGTAGCTCTCGGTCCATGGTCGCGCGCGTTGTTCGGGCATGTTTCCCATGCAGTCGCATCCCTCCGCCAGGTGTGAACTACTGCCAGGAGATGCCCCGTTGGCCGTGCGCGCCGCGACCGCCCGGTCTCTAATGGGCAGCACGGCGCAGTCGATTCGGCGAAGGTGTGTTGTGCATGGGGGACAGGGGCATCGAGGAGGTGCTCGACGATCGCTATGAGGTGAAGGCGGTCGCCGGTGAGGGCGGGATGGGGCGCGTGCTGCGCGTTCTGCACCGGCAGTGGGGGATCGACCTGGCGGTCAAGACGCCCAAGCCCGAGGCGTTCGCGACCGATGAGCAGCGCGAGCGGTTCGTCGGCGAGGCGGAGGCATGGGTGGCGCTCGGGCTGCACCCGAACATCTGCGGGTGCCACTACGTGCGCGCCGTCGACGGCGTCCCCTGCATCTTCTCCGAGTACGTGGGTGGCGGCAGCCTGCACGACTGGATCGCCGATCGCCGCCTGTACGAGGGCGGCCCGGCGGCGGCCGTGGTGCGCATCGTGGACCTGGCCGTCCAGATGGCCTGGGGTGTGGGGCATGCGCACGCCGCGGGCCTGGTGCACCGGGACGTCAAGCCCGCCAACGTGCTGATCGACATGCAGGGCGGCGATCTCGTCGCCAAGGTCACCGACTTCGGGCTGGCGCGCGCCCGGCCCATCGTCGTCGAGGACGACGGGCGGCCTTCGCCCGACGGCAGCGTGCCGGTCTCGGCGGGAGGGCGGACACCCGCGTACGCCTCGCCCGAGCAGCTGTCGAACCGGCCCGTCGGGAAGCGTACGGACGTCTTCAGCCTTGGTGTCACGGTCCTCGAGATGTTCACGGGCGGCCCGCGGTGGGGCCGCGGGCCGTTCGCGAACGACACGATCAGGGAGCGGCACGGCATCGAGTCGTACGGGCCCGGCCTGCCGCCCCTGCCGCCGGACCTGGCCGAGTTGCTGGAGCGCTGCCTCGCCCCGGACCCCAAGACGCGGCCGGGCTCGATGGCGGCCGTCGCCGAGGAACTAACCGCGATCCACCGGGAGTTCACCGGGAAGCGGTACCGGCGCCTGGAGCCGAAGGCCGCCGACCTGCGCGCCGACGAGCTCAACAACCGGGCGCTGTCCCTGCTCGACCTCGACCGCGACGAGGAGGTCGCCGCCGCCTTCACCGCGGCGCTCGAGGCCGACCCGCAGCACGCCGAGGCGACCCTGAACTGCGGACTGTGGCGCTGGCGCGGCGGCGAGATCACCGACGAAGAGCTGGTCGCCGACCTCGACGCCGTCCGTGTCGACACCGACGACGCCTGGCCGGCGCGGCACGCGCTCGGCCTCGTCCACCTCGAACGGGGCGATCTAGCCACCGCCGGACCGCTGCTCGAACGCGTCGACCGCGAGCAGCCCGGGATGCGGGACGTGCGCGAGGCGCTGGACGCGCTCGGATCCGGGACCGTGCCGGACTCCGGCTGCGTCGGCAGCACCGAGGTCCGCTGGAACACGCGCTCCGACGACGAGTCCTCTTCGACGCTCGGCATCGATGTGTCCGCGGACGCGAGGACCGCCGTCACCGGTGGCATCGACGAGCATGTCCGTGTGTGGGACGTGCGCACGGGCCGCTGCCTGCGCACGCTGCGCGGCCACACGGCGAAGCTCCGGTCGGTCCGCATCAGCCCCGACGGCAGGTACTGCGCCTCGGTCGAGTACGACGCGGTCCTGCGCATCTGGGACCTGTCCGACGGCAGCTGCCTGCGGACCATCAGGGCGGCGAGGGCCTTCGACTGGGCGGCCGTCAGCCCGCGGGAGGGCCTCGCCGTCGCCACGGAAGCCGTCTGGAAGGACGGTGTCAGCGGCGTCGACCTCGTGGTGTGGGATCTGCGCCGGCGCCAGGTCCGCCGGCGGCTGCACGGCCCGCTGGCACAGTTCTCGAAAGCCGAGCTGAGCCCCGACGGCCGTTGGGTCCTCGTGGCCGGGTACGCGGACTGCGTCGCCCGCCTCTGGGACCTGCGCACCGGGCAGTGCGCGCAGGTCCTGGCCGGGCAAGGCATCAATCAGCACGCCGTGTGCTTCGACACCGGGAACGGCGTCGCGGCGATCGCCAACCACGACCAGTCCATCGACATCTGGGATCTGCGAGCCGGGCGACGGGTTCGGACCGTGCACTCGCCCGGAGGGGCGCTCGCGCTCAGCGCCGACGCCACGAAACTCCTCGTCGGCGGCGCCCGCGACGGCGCGGTCCGGCTGTGGGACCTGGAAACCGGCCGGTGCCTGCGGACGTTCCGCGGCCATCACGGCGCGGTGCGGCACGTCCGCTGGGGAGCGGGCGACCGGTTCGCGCTGTCCGCGTCGCAGGACAACACCGTACGGCTGTGGCGGATGCCCGACTCTCCGGCCGTTCCGCTCCAGGTGAGTTGGCCCCGCCGGCACGGCGTACTCAACCTGCTGGAGGAGAAGGTGAAGGGGCTGCTGGAGACCGCGGCGGCCCGGGAGACGGCAGGCGACCCCGCCTCCGCGCTCGACGCGCTCAGGGAGGCACGCGCGGTGCCCGGGTACGAGCGCGCCTCCGATGTGATGGCCGCCTGGCGAGGACTCAGCCGGTCACTGGACCGCACCGGCATTCGTGCGGTCTGGCTCGCCCGCGGGTTCGCGGCGCACCGCTCGGGCATCGATTCGCTCGACATCAGCGCCAACGGGGAGGTCATGGCCACCAGCGGAGCCACCGAGATCCGGCTCTGGGATCCGGGGACGGGCGCGCTCCTGCGGACCGTTCCCGTCCCCGAGGACAGCGTGCGCCGCGGTCCCGTCGACGGCGTCGACAGGGTGCAACTCAGCCCCGACGGCGGCACCGTGATGGCCTGGGGCCGCAACGGATGGGCCAAGGCCTGGTCGACCGCGACGGGTGCGGTACGCCACTCGATGTCCGACGACCGGCTCATCGGCACCGACATGACCGACTCGCTCCGGTGGATGATCCCCGTTGCCATGAGTCCCGACGCGGCCCGGTTCACCGCCGACGGACGTCGCGTACTCATCGGCGGCGACGGCCACGACCGGCGGCTGCGGCTGTGGGACCTGGAGACCGGCACCCTCCTGCGCGAGCTCGAAGGACACACGGGAATGCCCCGGACGGTGTGGATCGGTCCCGGCGACCGGATCGCCGCCACCGGCGCGAGCGACGGCACGGTCCGCCTGTGGGACCTCGGCACCGGCCGCTGCGATGCCGTGCTGCGCGGCCACACGAGTTGGGTCATGGCCGTGACGATGAGCGCCGACGGACGCCAGGTGGCCTCCGCGGGCGGCTACGACGACCTGTCGATCCGCGTGTGGGACACCGCGACCGGTGCCTGCACCGCGGTACTCGAAGGCCGGAGCGGCAACGCGCTCAGGGTGCGCTTCACCCCGGACGGCCGCTTCCTGCTCTCGAGCCACGAAGGCGAGGAGCTGCGGCTGTGGGACCTGGCGACCGGCACCTGCCTGCGCACCGTGGAGGCACAGCCCGGGCAACTGGGGCAGCTCGCCCTGACGGCCGACGGCGCGTACGCGGTGTCGGGAGGAAGCGACGGTCGCGTACGTTTTTGGACGCTCGACTGGGAGCTGGCGAAGGGGCATGTGCATGCGTGAGTTCTTCATGGTTGACGGTCGGAGACTGTCGTATCTGGACTTCGGCGGTCCCGGTGCTCCGCTTCTGGCCCTGCACGGTCACTACAACGAGGCGTCGGCGTTCGCGTCCTTGGCCGAGGCGTTGACGCCGCAGTGGAGGGTGATCGCGCTCGATCAGCGTGGCCACGGCGAGTCCGACCGTGCTCGCAGCTATGAGCGGGACGACTACGTCGCGGACCTCGCGGCCTTTCACCGACACCTGGACACCGGCCCAGCGGCCGTACTGGGCCACTCGCTGGGCGGGGTGAACGCGTACCAGTACGCGGCCCGGCATGCGGACCGGGTCTCCGCGCTGGTCGTCGAGGACATCGGCGCGGTCGTGGACAGCGACCGGTCGTTCACCACGCGCCTGCCCCGCCACGCACCGTCGCGCCAGGCGCTGATCGCGGCGCTGGGCCCAACGGCCCCCTATCTGGAATGCTCCATGCGCCGTTCGGAAGAGGGCTGGGGCTTCTCGTTCGACATCGAGCACACCGTGGCGTCCCAGAAGGCCCTCAGCGGGGACCACTGGCAGGACTGGACGGCGGTGACCTGCCCCACCCTGTTGATTCGGGGAACGCGCAGCGACGAGCTGACGTTGTCGCACGCGCACGAGATGATCGCCCGCCGGGCCGGCAAGGCCCGTCTGGTCGAGCTGACTGCCGGTCACGTCGTGCATCATGACGCTCCGGGTCAATTCGCCGCCGCGGTAAGGGACTTTCTGTCCGATCCGGGCTGACCCGGCCCCGGCGGTGCCGTGTCCCGCGAAGCGAACAGACCCCGGCGCCGCCTCGTGCCCGACTGCCCGGCCGGCTCAGAGCCCCCAGCGCTCGCGGTACCGGTGCGCGAATTCCTCCGCGTACTGGTGCGGGCGCGCACTCTGGGTGTCCGTGACCTCCAGGACCTCGTCGTCGGCGACGAAGAAGATCCCGCGGCCGATCCTCAACTCGCCCTTGGGGACCGGCGCGAAGACCTGCCAGCCGCAGTCCACGCGTTCGGCCACGAGGTCGGCGATCCGGTAGTCGGGACTGTCCATGTCGTGGGCGCGCATATAGCGGGCCACGGTCGCGATCGCCTGGTGGCGGGGCAACCGCGGCAGATCGGTGCGGCGTGTGACGCCTGCCATCACCAGCTGGTGGTACGCGCCGTCGATGTCGACGCCCTCGCCGGTCCCGAAGACCTCGGCCAGCATGCCGCGCTCGGCGAACCCCCCTTCGGCGGCGGTGACCAGACGCAGCGCGGCCGTCTCGGTGTCCCCCGTCGTGTGCGGGATCAGGTTCGACATGATGCCGGCGACCGTCGTGCCGGTCCAGACACCGGGTATCGCGGTGTCGAACTCGTCGGACGTCGGTGACTCGCCCCGCAGCCAGCGCCCGCTCTCCCACCAATAGCAGAAGGTCAGTTGGCCCACCTCGGCCCGGCGGTCGAGGAGCGGATCGGCCACCCATGCCGGTGCCCCCGCGAACAGCTCGGGGTGCGGTGCGTCGCCGCGACAGGCATCGGCCAGGGTGGACGCGTTCCAGACGCCGCCGGAGAGGACGGCGCGGTCGCCGGAGAGCATCCACAGGGTCGAGCCGCTGCGCGTCGCCCCCTCGAACCGCGCGCGGGACGGCTGCATCCGCGGCCCCCATTCGGACTCCACCGCGACGAACGCCGCCGACAGGAGGGCCCAGCGCGCCCATGTCTCGGAGAGGCCGGGCATGTCGTCCGGCGAGACACCTCGCGCGGACCGGGCCCCGTGTGTGTCGGCCGGTGCCGCGGCCTTGCGCGGGCTGCGCAGCTGTCTGCCGCCGTGGCCGACGTACGCGGACAACCAGGTGGGCAGCTTCTCCGCCGACCAGTCGAAGGCTTCGAGGTCGGCCCGGTAGTCCTCGGGAGCGAACAGGTGCTCGTCGGGGAACGGCTCGTCGCCGTGGTCGAAGTCGACTTCGAGGCCGCCGTCCACGTACACGTCGAGCGTCATGCGCCACCAGGGCCCGCGCGGCAGCCGTGCGGTGGTCCGGCGCAGCTCGCGGGCGAGGCGGAGGGCGTCGGGGCCCGGCACGGCGTCGCCGGCGGCCCCGTCGGTCGAGTGGCGGACGCGCGAGGCCTCGGACCGCAGCGTCAGCGCGAACACCGCGCTGATCCGCTGCCAGCCGGAGGGAGCTTCACCGATGAGACACTCGGCGAGACGCCGGGTCTGGACGTTCGCACGGTCGACGACCTCCGGATCGGCATCGGACCCGGGTACGAGTACGTGGCTCTCGTCGACGTCGCGTTCCGGAAACGCTTCGCCAAAGGCATCCGAGAATGAGGCGTCATCCGTGAACGAGGCGTCGTCCGTCATAGCGGCCAAGCCCTCCGCAGTTTGTCGATCAGTGTGTCGGGGCCGAGGGCCCGCCGGAGCTGGAACAGGTAACCGACGGGCGACTCCTGCGTGAGCTCGCGGCGCTTTCGACGCCACTGGAGCGGTGCGCCGACGACGCAGCCGGCGACCACGGCGGGCACGGTCACGGCCGGGGTGACACCGACCGCCTCCGCCGCGAGGGCGGCCAGCGGTGGCAGGGTCACCGACCTGACATTGGCCAGGGCCCGAGCGGTTTCGAGGCCGGCGCCACGCATGCGCTCGTCCAGGTCGTCGAGCCGCGTGCGGACCTCGCGGTCGACCTCGGTGTGCAGGTACTCCTGGTAGAGCCGCGCGTCCCGTACGTCCTCGATGGCGCCGAGCTCCTGGACCCGCTCGGCCGTGAACTCCCGGAACGCGTCGAGCTCGGAGCCGAATTCGGAGCGGATGTCGAGGATCTTCTCGATCGGTACGTTCCGCAGGTCCGCGGGGATCACCGTCGCGAACGCCAGGAACGCGAACGCCTCCTCGGGCGAGGGTCGCGCCGCGGCATCCTCCGCCGGGAGGTCGTCGAGGAGCGCCGCCGCGAGCCGCTCGACGGTCCAGCCGGACATGACGGCGTGCGGCAGCACCTGATCGGTGATCGGGTGCAGGCAGTTCTCGGCGGCCAGTTGCTCGGCCAGCGCGAGCGAATGGACGGCGGCCAGCTCGGGGTGCATCGCCACCCAGTTCCCGCCCCGGCCGCGACGGACGACCGCGAGCCCCTGGTCGACGGCCGAGTCGATCAGCTGCCCGCTGACGCGGCTGGTGTGGACGTACCCGAATCGCGGGTTGAGCCAGGTCGGGTCGCCCTCGTCGCTCTCCGGGCTGCCTGCCGAGAACATGCCCGCATTGCCGAACGCGGCGTCGGCGGCCGGCATGCCCCAGGTCTCGAGCTGGTCGATCCCGCAGCGGTCCCGGAGGGCGGCGCCGTGTTCGTGGAGCAGTTCCAGGAACGGCTCGGCGACCTCGTCGGCCGCCCAGGCGGGCGGTTCGAGGTCGAACAGCCAGCGCGCGGCGTGGAGTTCCTGCGCGGCGGGGGAGTCCTGGAGCGGGTAGCCGGGCGGCCGGATCCGGGCCATCTTGGGCCAGTACAGGGCGGCATACTTGAGCCAGTCGTCGTCGCGGACGTGGATGTGCGGGTAGTAGAGAGCGAACCGGTCCATTACGCATTCCCTCCGCGCCGCGCCTCGTCCAGATGCCGGAGCGCATGGGCTGCCTGCTCCTCGTTGCCCGCCGAGCGGAAGAGCCGCGCGGCTTCGGTCGCGTACGGGACGGCCCTCCGGTACTGGCGCAGATGGTCGACCAGGATGCAGGAGATGCTCAGCACGGCCAGGGACCTGAACACGGTCTTGTCCGCGCTCCTGGTGGAATTCGACGCGCTCTCCGCGACGGTTTCGAAGACCTGGATCGCACTCTCGAACGCGTTGAGCTGCCACTCGCAGACGCCCATGAGGAAGCGGCACTGCAACTCCGCTTCCTCGTCACCGAGTTCGGCGAACATCGCTGCCGCCCGTCGGTCGACGCGCAGCGCGTCGACGAAGCCATGCCGCTCACCGAGTCCCATACCGAGCCGCAGCAGGGCGGTCGCCGCCGCCCTGCTCTGCGGCGCGGTCGCACCGAGAGCGGCGGCCCTCAGCAACGGTTCGACCGCGTCGTGGAAGCGGCCCCTGTCGGTCATGGAGGCACCCAGGTCGAGCGCCGCTTCGTACTCGGATCCGTTCTGCGCTGCCACGGCCCTCCACGGTGATCGGAACCAGGTTCATGACACTGCCACATATGGGCGGCAGTTGGGGGTCGAACCGTCCTCGGAGGCAACTTTGCGGGGTACGTAAAACAGGCACGAGACGCTTCGCTGATGAGTCGCTGGGGAGTCGTGATCGGCGCGAGCGGCAACGCGTGGTCCCGAATGTCAGAGGGCAGGCATAGGCTTCCAGCCGTGGCATCGACTCCGAACCCGACACATCCGCCGGTGCGGTTCGAGACGGCTGAGCGTGTCTGGCGTCTCGTCGTCGACGAGGCCGACCGCGGGCGCGCCGGGCCGGAGCAGGTGCGGCTGGCGTGTGTTCTCACGCTGGCCCGGGCGACCGGCGGGCGGGCGCGGGTGGGGGAGTTGCAGCAGATCACCGTCGACGACGTCGATCCGGGGGCGGGCACGGTCGGGGTGTGGCACGCTCGGCCGGGGCCTGCGGCCGGCTCCCGCTACCTGCGTACGTACCCGTTGGACGATGCCTCGTTGACGGTGCTCGGCTGGTGGCTTCAGGCCCGGGAGCGGGTGATGCACGGGCCCATCGAGGGCGACCGGGTACGGGCGCTGTTCGTGACGGTGCGGGCCGCGCACAAACCGGACGGCACGCTGTACCACGTCGGGATGCCGATTCACCCGCGCGGCATGCAGCAGTCGTGGGACCGGCTGGTCGGGCGGTTGAACGCCCGTCATGTCGGGGAGGACGGGTTCCCGTTGCCGCGCCGGTTCGAGCAGATGCGGCGGGCGTGGCGGTAGCGGGCCGAACCCTCGGAGCGGCAGCTCACCGCATGTACTGGGTCACGGATGGAGCCGCCACCGGCCTTCGGAGATGACGTCCACCTTGCCGTCCCTGACGCGGACGGCCGTCTCGTCGTCGATGAAGTAGATCGGGAAGTCCGCGCGCGCGGCGATGCGTTCGGCCCAGGCCTCGTCCCGCTCGGGGAAGTCCGGTGAGTTCAGGTGGGGCTTGAGGTACCAGTCGAAGAGGCCGAACGGCGGCTCCAGGGCCGTCGCGCCGAGGGCGTGGAGGTCCGCGGTGTCACCGATGACATCGGCGGACTGGCCGTCGAGGTGGCGGCTGAAGATCATTGATCCGGCGCTGAACCCCACGTAGACCCGGCTCTCCAGCGCCTCCAGGAAGCCGTCGGCCAGGCCGTTGCCGGTGATGCTGCGCGCGAGGTGATAGTGGTTGCCGCCCGCGACGTAGATGACGTCGGCGTGCAGCAGCCGGTCGAGCACCATCCGCTGGGGCAGGCCGTTCAGCTCCAGGAGGTCGAACTCCTGCCAGCCGAGGGCGTGCAGCCGGTTGAGGTCCGCGACGGACCACCCGTGGTCTCCGGACTCGGCGACCGACGCCGTGGGAACGTACACGACGTTCGCCGATCCGAACGGCTTGCCCAGCATGTCCCGCAGTGCTTCCCGCTGCGTCTCGTTGCGCAGGCCGGCCGCCGTCAACAGAAGGTTCATCGGGCGAGCCAAGCACGGCTCACGGGGCCCGCGCAACGAACCCGGGGACCACCGGCACCGTGCGCCCGGAGGTTGCGGAATGGCAGGATGGAATTCCATGAAGATTGCAGCAGGTCAGTTCACCTGTGTTGCGGCCGATGTGGCCGCCAACGTCCGGCAGATGACCGCCCTCGCGGGCCGGGCCCGCGCTCAGGGCGCGGAGCTCGTGGTGTTTCCCGAGCTGGCCTTGACCGGGTACGAGCTCGACACCGTCCTCGCTGACCCCGGTCTGTGGGTGAGGCCGGAAGATCCGCGCCTGGATGCCCTCCGGGGCAGTGGCACTGCCACCGTCGTCAATTGTCTGGCGGCCACCGACGGGGCCCGGCCTGCGATCGAGACGCTGGTCTTCGGGGCCGACGGTGAGCTGCTCACCACGTACCGGAAGCAGCATCTGTTCGAGCATGAGCAGGCGGTCTTCACCGCTGGACAGCGCGATGGTCGATTCGAGTTCGGAGGCATCCGCTTCGCGCTCGCCACGTGCTTCGACAACCATTTTCCCGAGCTGACCGCGCGTGGGGCCGCTGACGGGTGCCAGGTGCACCTGGCCAGCTCGCTCTACGGAACCGGTGGCGGAGTCGAAGAGCTCGCGGCGATCTATCCCGGCATCGCCAAGGACTCCCACATGCATGTCGTGCTGGCGAACCATGTCGGACCGGCCGGGCCGTGGACCGGCTGCGGCCGGTCCTCCGTGTGGGCCCCGGGCGGCGACCTGTTGCCCCAGGCCGACACGCGGACGGCGATGCTCGCCGTGGCCGACGTCGGGTGAGCTTCGAGTGGGGGTCAGCCGGCGCCGGAGTGTCCGGGCTCTGCTCGGTGAGAGCGCGATCGCTCGCGCAGTGGACTCGTTCTTGAGGTGTCCGGCGGTTACTTCGATGACCGGCTGGGCAGCGTGGCCACCACCCACCCGGTCATCGGTTCCCTCGCCGCGGTCGGGTTCGACGCCGACCGGCCGGGTCCAGAGGCTTTGGCAGGGCCAGTGGGCCTCTGGACCACTCCGCGCGCCCAATGGGCCGCTCCGCAGGGGGCGTTGGGCGCGGGGCGCCGGGGGTGGATCAGCCGGTGGTCCAGATGGCGGGCTTGTTGCTGTAGGCGTCGCCCTCGTCGAATTCGGCGCCCGTGACGTCGCCGCTGCGCGACGCGGCGAGCGAGCAGGTCTCGAACGACCCGCCCTTGGCGAACTCGGCGGGCGCGGACTCCTTGTCGCACTTGCCGGGGATGTCGCCGATCAGCGAGACGCCAGTGCCCTGGCCGCTGGCGAGGAGGCCCCGCAGCTGCACGTACGCGCGCGAGAGATCGGTGTCTCCCACGTTCTCCACCTTCATCTTGATGAAGTAGGGCGTCAGGCCCTTCGCCCGCGCGCCGAACTGGGACATGTCGGCCTCGGTGCCCTTGTCGATCGCCGTGACGGTGATGGCGAGGGTGCCCTTCTTCTTGGCGTACTCGAAGGGGAGGACCGCCTTGTCGCCGACCTTGAGCTTGGAGCCCGGCGCGGTGACATCGCCCGCGGGCTGGGCGTCGCCGCCCGCGCTCTCGTCGGCGCTGGGGCTCTGCGTGTCCGGCGCGGGCGCCGCCGCCGTCGGCGACTCCTTCTCCTTCGCTCCGTCGTCGCTGTCGCCGCCGCAGGCCGTGAGCCCGAGGCCGAACGTGGTGACCAGAGCGGCCGTCAGTGCGATACGCGCCTTGCGCATGTGTAAGACCCTCGCTATTTGATGAACTGTCCGCCGATACGGCGATGTCCGGCGCAGTTTGTCAGGCGAGTGTGGGCGTTTGGTGTGCAACAGGTCGCGTAGACATCTCAGTGCGCCCTTCTCGGGGCCCTTGTGGACAGGTGTGCGAACTCCGCTTCCTGTGCGCCGGGTTCGCACTGAGGCGGAGCCGATATTCGGTGTCCTGCCGCCCCATGCGGTCGCAAGATGGGCGCATGACTCTGGCCACGCCCACGCTGCACACCGCTCGCCTGCGACTGCGCCCCTTCACCGGCGCCGACGCGGAGCGCCTTTTCGCGCTGCACAGCAGTGCCCACGTGATGCGTTACTGGGACTCCCCGGCGTGGGACGAACGGGCCCGCGCCGAGCGCTTCATCGCGAAGTGCCGGGAGGTGGCGCAGGAGGGCACCGGGGCGCGGGTGGCCATCGGCCGTGTGTCCGACGGGGCCTTCGTCGGCTGGTGCGGTCTGACCGCATGGAACCCGGTGTACCGCAGCGCGTCCTTGGGCTACTGCCTCGACGCCGCGATGTGGGGGCACGGCTACGCGACCGAGGCCGCGCACGCCCTGCTGCGGTGGGCGTTCGACACGCTGGATCTGAATCGGGTTCAGGCCGAGGCCGATACGCGCAACGCGGGGTCCGCCCGGGTGCTGGAGAAGATCGGGTTCGTGCGTGAAGGGACGCTGCGGGAGGACTGCGTCGTCAACGGTGAGGTCTCCGACTCGTGGGTGTACGGGTTGATCAGGCGGGAGTGGCAGCCGGAGCGGTCGAGCCCTTCGCCCTGACCGGCAGGGCCACGCGGTGCCTCAGGTCGAAGGGCCGCCGCCGCTGGGCGCATGGCTCAGGTCGACCACGCAGAACAGGTTGCCGTCCGGGTCGGCGAGGACGACGAAGTCGGGCTCGGGCGGGTACAGGGGCCAGTCGACCGGCCGCGCCCCGAGTGACACCAGACGCCGGACCTCCGCCTGCTGTTCCTCTCTGGTGTCCGTGAAGAGGTCGAGATGGAGGCGAGGGCGGGGCTCTGCCGGTGTGTCGCTGTGCAGCAGGCCGAGCGCGCGGCCGGAGCCGTCGGCGTGATCGAGCGTGCGCCACGTGTCGCTCCGCCACTCCTCGGTGGCGACGAGGTCCAACGCCTGCGTCCAGAAGGTCACGGCGCGGGGGATGTCCGTGACACCGATGACAGGGATTCCGAGCCTCAACATACGGCTGATCCTAGGGTGTTGGCCCTGTCGCACGAGCTGCGCGCAGGCAGTGGCGCGGCGCCGTCCCGCTCTGCCGGGCGACGGCAGCGTCACTCGTCGCGGGCCTGCTCCTGGGCCTCCTGGTTGGGTGAGAGCGCGTCGCCGCTCTCACCTCGGCGCCGGTCCTTGTCCTTCCTGTGCTGCGGATCCACCTCCGCCTCCTCGAACTCGTCCAGCACGCTCTCCACGGCGGTCTGCGCAGGACGGTCGTGATCGGCCGTCGCGCCCTTGGACGCACGGGTGCCCACGCACCTCACGCGTATCCACGCATGGGCCGTGGAGGTTCGGGTACCGGAATATCCCTGGTGACAGCGCCGGAGAGAGCCGGAGAGAACGAACACGAGGCGATCATGAGCGACGAGAACATGGCGGACGACGCCTACCAGCCCACAGGCAGCAACGAGGAGCAGGAGGACGCCGCACCCCTGGATCTCCAGGACGCGGTGGACGAACGCGACTACGACGAGATGCTCGACGAGGGGTACTCCCCGCCGGAGAAGCCGCTCGGTGTCACCAAGCCCGGCGTCACGGCGGCGGAACAGCACGAGGGCGAGTCCCTGGAGGAGCGGCTGCGCCAGGAAACCCCCGAGGCGGACGAGATGCCGGGCGACCTGCCCGGCGGATCCGGCGAGACCCTCGATCCCGAGACGGGCACGGACCGCGCCGGGCGACTGGTCGCGCCGGACGAGGGCGTCCGTCCGGACACGACGAAGGAGGCGATCGCCTTCGATCAGGGTGTGGACGGCGGTGCGGCCGCTGCCGAGGAGGCCGCCGAGCACGTGGTGCCGCAGGAGCAGCTGCCGCCCGGGGAAGAGGAACAGTGACCGTGGTGCGGGCCGGCCGTGAAGGAGGTCAGCCGATCTGTTCGGACGTGTGAGCCGATGTACGCCACGAACGAAAGGAGCCCGGTATGACGAAGGCGCCTTCGGGTGGCGGCGGTCGGGGTGGCCGGGCGGCGGGCCAGGACGCCGGATACGCACCGGACCCGCAACGGTGGCGGGCCCTGTGGGTCACCTTGGTGGCCGGATTCATGAGCCTGCTCGACGTGACGATCGTGGCGGTGGCACTGCCCACCATCCAGCGTGACCTCGGCGCCTCACCGGCACAGGTGCAGTGGGTGGTCTCCGGCTATGCACTGGCCTTCGCCCTGGCGCTGGTGACCGCCGGCCGCCTCGGCGACGCCCTGGATCGGCGCCGTATTTTCCTGCTCGCGCTCGGGGGCTTCGTGCTGTGCAGCGCCGCCTGCGGGGCCGCACCCACCGTCGGTCTGCTGGTGGCGGCCCGGCTCGCCCAGGGCCTCGCCGCCGGGTTCATGGCCCCGCAGAACTCGGCGTTCATCCAGCAGTTGTTCCGCGGCGCCGAACGCGGACGCGCCTTCGGTCTCTTCGGCGCGACCGTCGGCATCTCCTCGGCCGTCGGCCCCCTCGCCGGCGGCGCGATCCTCGGCCTCGCCTCAGGACCGGACGGCTGGCGCTGGATCTTCTACGTGAATGTGCCCATCGGCCTCGTCGCCGTCCTGCTCGGCCTGCGTCTCCTGCCGCGCGTCCGGCGTTCCGGCCGCGGTCATGTGGACGTCGTCGGCGTCGTGCTCCTCGGGCTCGGCGTCCTCGCGCTGATGTACCCGCTGGTGCAGGCGGACTCGGGCGGCCTCGGCCGGCTGTGGTGGCTGTTCCCGCTCGGTGCCGTGCTGCTGATCGTGTTCACGGCGTGGCAGCGCCGCCTGGTGGCCCGCGGCGTTCAGCCGCTGCTCGATCCACGTCTGTTCACCACCGTGCGCGGCTATGCCGTCGGCGCCGGTGTCGGCACCCTCTACTTCATCGGGTTCAGCGGCGTGTGGCTGGTGTTCGCGCTGTTCTACCAGCACGGGCTCGGCTTCTCTCCGCTGCGCTCCGGTCTCGCCGTGACCCCCTTCGCCCTGGGCTCCGCGAGCGCGGCGGTGGTCGCGGGGCGCCTCGTGGACCGGTTCGGGCGTCTGCTCACGGTATGCGGGCTGACCTGCGTGATCGTCGGCCTCGGCGGCACCGCCCTGCTGCTGCGCCTCGCCCCGCTGGACATCGCGCCCTGGGCGGCCGCGCCGGTCCTCTTCATCGGCGGGGCGGGCAGTGGCTTCGTGGTCTCACCGAACATCACGATGACGCTGCGCGACGTGCCGGTGCGGATGGCGGGCGCGGCGGGCGGAGCCCTTCAGACCGGGCAGCGGCTCGGCGCGGCGGTGGGAACGGCGGCCCTGCCCGGCCTGTTCTACCTGGTGCTCGGTGGGGGAGAGGACTATCGGGGCGCGCTGGCCGTCGCACTGGGGGCCGCCCTGGTCGGCATGACGGCGTCGCTGGTGCTCGCCGCATTCGACTGGCGACGTGACCGGCTCGCCCGCGGCGCCCAGCGCACATGCCCGCAGGAGCTGGAGAACGACCCCGTGCACTCCCGGCAGACCTGACAGGGCCGTCCCGGCCCGCGGGCGGGTGCCGGTGTCTCACACGCCGCTGTGGGTCCTGCGCACACACTCCGCGACCACCTGCCGCAGACTCTCCGTACGCCGGAAGGCCTCGCGTTGCAGGTAGGTGCCGTTGCCGTCGCGCAGCAGCCGGGACACCAGCGCGCGCGCCTCCTCGAAGTCACCGGCATCCTCCAGCGCGGGCCGCACATGTTCGAGGAGCGAGTCCACGGCGGCCCGGGCCGGTACGGGCCGCATCAGCCGGGGGCTCACGAGGTGATCGTCGAGGCCCGAGCGGCTTGCGCGCCAGGCCGCGAGGCGCAGCAGCGCCACGGGGTGGTCGGCGGCGGGCTCGCCGGACCGCCACGCGCGCGCCGCCGTCTCGACCAGACCACGTACCAACATGGCGAGCAGCACGGTCGTGGACGGTTCGAGACACACATCGGCGACGCGCACCTCCACGGTCGGGTGGGCGGCCGACAGCCGGGCGTCGAAGTAGACCATCCCGGCGTCCCGTACGACACCGGTGGCGACCATGGCCTCGACCTGGCGGTGGTACGCGGCGGCGTCCTCGAAGAGCTCCACCGGTCCCGCCGACGGCCACCGCCCCCACACCTGGCTGCGATAGCTGCTGTACCCGGAGTCCTTGCCCTGCCAGAACGGCGAGTTGGCGCTCAGCGCGACGAGCACGGACAGCCAGGGACGGATCCGGTTCAGCACGGCGACGCCCTCTTCGTCCGACTCGACGGACACGTGGACGTGGCAGCCGCAGGTGAGCTGTTCCTGCGTGGTCAGACCGAACTCCTCCGCCAGCCACTGGTGACGTGCGCCGCTACCCACGGTGGGGCTCACCGGGAGCGGGGACGTGGCGAGAGCGGCGGCCGCGCAGCCCAGCCGTTCCGCGTGATCGGCGGCGGCCCTGCGCCACTGGGCGATGTCCTCGGCGAGGTCCGACATCGTCTCGTGCGGACGCGTGGCGAACTCCAGCTGCTCGCGGTGGAGTTCCGCCTCGAAGGCCTCGTCGCCGCTGCGGGCGGCCACCGCCATGACCGCGCTCGACATCGAGCGTGGTTCTCCGCTGTCACGGTCGACGAGCAGCAGTTCCTCTTCCACCCCGACACTGCGCATGGTCACATTCCCTTTCGGTGCACCGGAGCCGCCGCGTACCCACGCTCACCGAAGCGAACCGGCGTGCCGGCCGGCCCGCAGCGACGAGCGAACCGTCAGGCGGCCTGGTGTCCCTCGGTGACACCGTGTGTCGCGCACTCCCTCACCTGCGCGCAGCTGCGGCTGATGAGGCGGGAGACGTGCATCTGGGAGACACCGATCTCCTCGGCGATGTGGGACTGCGTCATGTCCTCGAAGAAGCGCATGTAGAGGATGGAGCGCTCACGTTCCGGGAGGGTCCGCAGGCCTTCCTTGGCGGCTTCCCGGTCGGCGACCAGGTCGTAGTCGGGCTCCTCCTGGCCGAGCGTGTCGGCGAGACTGATTCCGTCCCCTCCGTCCGGGGACGAGCCGAGTTCGGCGTCCAGGGACAGACTGCTGTAGCTCTCCAGCGCCTCCATGCCGTCGCGGACCTCGTCCAGGGTCAGCCCGGCCCGGGCCGCGATGTCCTCCAGGGTGGGTTCGTGGCGGTGGCCGGGCTCGTCGAGCAGTTCGCGGCGCGCGGCACGGACCTTGTTGCGCAGGTCCTGGACGCGCCGCGGGACGCGCACGTCCCAGGTGTGGTCACGGAAGTGGCGGCGCAGTTCGCCGGTGATCGTGGGAACCGCGTACGCCTCGAAGGCCCCGCGTCCAGGTTCGTAGCGTTCGACGGCCTTCACGAGTCCCAGGGCGGCGACCTGGTTCAGGTCGTCGGGGTTCTCGCCCTTGTTGCGGTACCGGCCGGCCAGGCGGTGTGCCATGGGCAGCCAGGCCTCCACCAGCTGCTCGATCAGGGTGTCGCGTTCGCGTCCCTCGGGCGTGTTCGTGAGCCGGAGAAAGTCCTGTTCCGTGTCAGGGGCATCGTCGTGCACGTGACGTGTGGCCATGGTTCGCTCCTCATCGTCGCGGTCAGCAAGATGACCAGGGGCCGATCAACACCCGTTCCGGGTGGCTCGTGCTCCTGGAGCGAGCCTGTTTTCCCAAGCTCATGCTCGTTGTGTCTTCGACTCTACAAAAGACAGGGCGCTGTCGACCACCGGACGGGGAAGCCGCACAGTGTCGGCCGCTCACCTGTCGGCGAGGTGGGAGAGGACGACCAGGGAGTGCGCCTCCAGCCGGATGGTCGCTTCGGCCTTGAATTCGCACTCGTCCGGCACGCCGTCGGCTTCCGCGGTGTCGATGCGTGTCGTCCAGGAGACGCCGTGTGACGGGTCGGGCAACTTGAACTCCATCGCCTCCCAGAAGAAGTTGAACAGGAACAGGAACGAGTCGTCGACGACACGTTCTCCGAGGCTGTCCCGCTCCATCAGGGCGTCGCCGTTGAGGAACACGGCCAGGGCGTGCGCGTCGGGCCGGTTCCAGTCCTCCTCCGTCATCTCCGTCGCGTCGGGGCGGAGCCAGACCAGGTCCGGCAGGCCGTGGTCGTGGCCGGTGGGGGCCTCGCCGCGGAAGAAGCGGCGGCGGCGCAACACCGGGTGTGCGGTGCGCAGTTCGATGAGGTCGCGGGTGAAGGCCAGCAGGGAGGCGCGTTCGTCGTCGAGGTTCCAGTCGACCCAGGTCAGTTCGTTGTCCTGGCAGTAGGCGTTGTTGTTGCCCCGCTGGGTGCGCCCCAGTTCGTCGCCGTGACTCAGCATCGGCACACCCTGGGACAGCACCAGGGTCGCCAGGAGATTGCGTTGTTGCCTGGCACGCAGGGACAGCACGCCGGGGTCGTCGCTCGGCCCCTCCTGCCCGCAGTTCCAGGACCGGTTGTCGCTCTCGCCGTCGTTGTTGTGCTCGCCGTTGGCCTCGTTGTGCTTCTCGTTGTAGGACACGAGATCGCGCAGGGTGAACCCGTCGTGCGCGGTGATGAAGTTGATGCTGGCCCGTGGGCGGCGGCGCTCGTGCTGGTAGAGGTCCGCGGACCCGGTGAGCCGGGAGGCGAACTCCGCGAGGGTACTGTCCCGGGCGCGCCAGGCGTCCCTGACGCAGTCGCGGTACTTGCCGTTCCACTCGGACCACAGCGGCGGGAAGTTGCCCACCTGGTAGCCGCCCTCGCCCAGGTCCCAGGGTTCGGCGATCAGCTTGACGCGGCTGATCACGGGGTCCTGCTGGATGAGGTCGAAGAAGGCCGACAACCGGTCGACCTCATGGAACTGGCGGGCCAGTGTGGCTGCCAGGTCGAAGCGGAAGCCGTCCACGTGGCACTCGGTGACCCAGTACCGCAGCGAATCCATGAGCAATTGCAGCACGTTGGGGTGGCGCATGAGGAGGCTGTTGCCGGTGCCCGTGGTGTCGTAGTACCGGCTGAAGTCGTCGTCGGCGAGGCGGTAGTAGGCCGCGTTGTCGATGCCGCGAAAGGACAGTGTGGGGCCGTTCTCGTTCCCCTCCGCCGTGTGGTTGTAGACCACGTCGAGGATCACCTCGAGGCCGGCCGCGTGGAGCGACTTGACCATGCTCTTGAACTCGGTGACCTGTTCGCCGAGCGTGCCGTGCGCGGCATAGGCATGGTGCGGCGCGAAGAAGCCGATCGTGTTGTAGCCCCAGTAGTTGGACAGTCCGCGGTCACGCAGGAAGCCGTCCTGTACGAACTGGTGGACGGGGAGCAGCTCGACCGCGGTCACTTTCAGACCGGTGAGGTGGTCGAGGACCGCGGGCGTGGCCAGGCCCGCATAGGTGCCCCGCAGATCCTTGGGCACACCGGGATGCCGTGCGGTCAGGCCCCGCACATGTGCTTCGTAGATGACGGAGTCGGCGTAGGCGTGATCCGGCGGGGTGTCTCCCGACCAGTCGAAGGCCGGATCGACGACCACGCCGCACAGGCCCTCCCCGCCGACCCCCGCCGCGTCGGCGCGGGCGTGGACGGCCTTGGCGTAGGGGTCGAGAAGGAACGCCCTGGCGTCGCACCGGTGTCCCGATGCCGGCTCCCACGGGCCGTGGATGCGGTATCCGTACTGCTGGGGAGGCTTGGTGTGGGGCACGTAGCCGTGCCACACGGATCCGTAGACCTCTGGCAGCGGCACCGTGCGTTCGGCGCCGTCGGCGTCCAGCAGCACGAGATCCACCCGGTCGGCCACGGCACTGAACAAGGCGAAGTTCGTGCCGTGGCCGTCGTGGGTCGCTCCGAGTGGATAGGGCCGCCCGCTGCGCACGTGGACCCCGTCCACGGAGTGTGCGGTCACGAAGCGGTGCCGGTGGTGACGGGCGCGGGCCGCGGGGCCGGGTCCGGCGTCGCGGAGCGGGGCAGCTGGAGCGCTTCGCTCGCATCCGGAACCGGCAGCTTGGGGGCCAGAACCTCCCGTACCCCGGTCCTGCTGCGCAGCGAGAACCACACGATGCGCCGAGCCTGCCGCGTGCAGCTGCCCCAACCGTCGCTCAAGGCCGCGATCTGCGCGGAGCAACGCCGGGGGAACTCGCGAGAGGTTCCGGAGGCCGGGTTCTCGTAGGACACGGCGCTGATCAAGTGCTGCCCGGTCCACCACGCCTCGACCTCGATGCGGCCGTCCGGGCGCCCCTCCACCGCCAGTTCCAGCAGGAGGCCGAGACCGCGGGTCGCCGAGGGTGTCAGACGCTCGAGCCCCCAGTAACGGGTGTGCGCGGCCACGATGCGCTGGACCTGGCCGACGCGTTCGGGGGCCGGCTCCACGGCGATGTGGTAGTAGCTGGGCGTTGCCTGGTGCATGGTTCCTGCTCCTCACCGCGTAGCTCACGGCCTTGCCTGGACGGCGGAACGGTGTGTACGGACCGTGAGCAGGAATCGCTTGAGAGTCATCGATCAGCCTGTGCGCTGTACTCCATTCGTGCAACCGGACGTGACCGCGGGGCGACGCTCCGCTCAACAGGACGGATCGCCGACGGCGTCGCAAGATGAGGAAGGAGCAGCGCACGGTAACGGCGTGAACTCTCTCCGCGAACACCCCGAGGGCCCGCCGGGCTCGGCGTCGCGGAGGCCCGGAGGCCAGTCATGGGGACACCGCGTGTCACCGGAGAGGCTGACCGGTGCCTGGCGAGCTACCGCTTCTGGGAACGGCGATTCCTGGCTTCTCCGGACGACTCCGAGGCGCGCGAGAGCTTTGAGCGTGCCGTCGCCGCCTTGTGCCGGGTCACGGGCGAGCGATGCGGCCGGGAGGCCGCCGAAGCGGCGCAGTGCGCGAGCCGCTCGCCTGCAATCGAGAAGGGTGACACCGCATGACGACGCCGTCGAACACCGCTGTGCCCATCCCGATCGAAGACGTGAAGCCGTCCGTCGACGGAGGGCGACGACCGGCCAAGGCCGTCGTGGGGGAGCCCTTCACCGTCACGGCCCTGGTCTTCGTCGAGGGTGACGGGGTCCTCCGCGCCGAAGTGGTCCTGCGGACATCCGACGGGGGCGAGGCGGGCCGGTGGCCGATGACGCCGACGGCCCCGGGAACCGACCGCTGGAGCGCCGAGGTCAGCTCCGACAGGTGCGGGCGACTGAGCTACTGCGTCCGGGCATGGCGCGACCCCGTGGCCACCTGGATCCGGGACGCCACGATCAAGGTACGGGCCGGCGTCGACTGCGAGATCACTCTGGAACAGGGCGCCGTGTACCTGGAAGAAGCCCTGGCCCAAGCCTCGAACAAGGAAACCCGCGAGGTGCTGGGCGCGGCCGTGGACGGGCTGAGCGATGCCGCCCACAGCCCGCTGGACCGGTTGGCCACGGTCTCGGCCCCAGCGGTGCGCGCCGCGCTGAGCAGCGTGCCGCTGCGTGAACGCCTGACCGAGAGCCGCCTTTTCCCGTTGCTGGTGGAGCGGGAGCGGGCTCTGTTCGGGTCCTGGTACGAGTTCTTCCCGCGGTCCGAGGGGGCGGTGGTCGAGCCGGGCAGGCCGCCGGTGAGCGGCACGTTCCGTACGGCGGCGGGGCGGCTGCCGGCGATCGCGGCGATGGGCTTCGACGTGGTGTATCTGCCGCCGGTGCACCCGATCGGCACGACCTTCCGCAAGGGCCCGAACAACTCGCTGTCCCCGGGCCCCTTTGACGTGGGGGTGCCGTGGGCGATCGGTTCGCACGAGGGCGGTCACGACGCGCTCCATCCGGACCTGGGCACCTTCGAGGACTTCGACGCCTTCGTGGGCCGGGCGCGGGAGCTGGGCATGGAGGTGGCCCTCGACTTCGCGCTGCAGTGCTCGCCGGATCATCCGTGGGTGCACAAGCATCCCGACTGGTTCCATCACCGGCCGGACGGCAGCATCGCGTATGCGGAGAACCCGCCGAAGAAGTACCAGGACATCTATCCGATCGCCTTCGACCGGGACATGCCGGGGCTGATCGCGGAGACGACGCGGATCCTGCGGCTGTGGATGGGGCACGGGGTGCGGATCTTCCGGGTCGACAACCCGCACACCAAGCCCGTGGTGTTCTGGGAGAAGGTGATCGCCGACATCAACGGCACCGACCCGGACGTGATCTTCCTGGCGGAGGCGTTCACCCGGCCCGCGATGATGCACGCCCTGGCCGCGGTCGGCTTCCAGCAGTCGTACACGTACTTCACCTGGCGCAATTCGAAGCGCGAACTCACCGAGTACGCCGAGGAGCTGAGCGGCGATGCGGCCGCCTATATGCGGCCGAACTTCTTCGTGAACACCCCCGACATCCTGCACGAGTTCTTGCAGGACGGCGGCCGTGCGGCCTTCGAGCTACGTGCGGTGCTGGCCGCGACGCTCTCGCCCACCTGGGGCGTCTACAGCGGCTACGAACTGTGCGAGAACACCCCGCTGCGCGCGGGAAGCGAGGAGTATCTGAACTCGGAGAAGTACCAACTGAGGCCGCGGGACTGGGAGTCGGCCGAGCGGGACGGCCGCACGATCACCCCGCTGATCACCGCGCTCAACGCGATCCGGCGCCGCAACCCGGCCCTGCGCACGCTGCGGGACGTGCACTTCCACCGGGCCGACAAGGACGCGGTGCTCGTGTACTCCAAAACCACGGCGTCCGCACGGGGATCGAACACGGTATTGGTGGTCGTGAACCTCGACCCGCACCACACCCAGGAAGCCACGGTCCGCCTCGATTGCGAGGCCCTCAAGATTTCGCCGGACGGCACCTTCCGCGTGCGCGACGAGCTGACGGGCCGGACGTACACCTGGGGTGCCACCAACTACGTCCGTCTGACACCGGGCGAGACGCCCGCGCACCTCTTCACCATCGGCTGAGCCAGGAAAGCGCTCTACCGCAATCGGCATGAACGAGCGAGGGAGAGGACCCTCATGACAACCGAAGAATTTATGTTGCCTGAAAGACCGGACACCAAGCCTCGGGACCCGGACTGGTTCAAGCGCGCGGTCTTCTACGAGGTCCTGGTCCGCTCCTTCCAGGACAGCAACGGCGACGGCGTGGGAGACCTCAAGGGCATCACGGCGAGGCTGGACTACCTCCAGTGGCTGGGGGTGGACTGCCTCTGGCTGCCACCGTTCTTCAAGTCACCCTTGCTGGACAACGGTTACGACGTCGCCAACTACATCGTCACCCTGCCCGAGACCGGTGATCTGGCCGATTTCGTGAAGTTCGTGGACGCGGCGCATCAGCGGGGCATGCGCGTGATCATCGACTTCGTGATGAACCACACGAGCGATCAGCACGAGTGGTTCAAGGAGTCCCGCTCGGACCCCGAGGGCCCGTACGGCGACTATTACGTGTGGGCGGACGACGACAAGCAGTACGCGGACGCCCGGATCATCTTCGTGGACACCGAGGCGTCGAACTGGACGTTCGATCCGGTGCGCCAGCAGTACTACTGGCACCGGTTCTTCTCCCACCAGCCGGACCTCAACTACGAGAACCCGGCCGTGCAGGAGGAGATCCTGGCCGCCCTGCGGTTCTGGCTCGACCTGGGCATCGACGGCTTCCGCCTGGACGCGGTCCCCTACCTGTACGCCCAGGAGGGCACCAACTGCGAGAACCTGCCCGCCACCCACGAGATGCTCAAGCGGGTCCGCAAGGAGATCGACGCGCAGTACCCGGACGTGGTGCTGCTGGCGGAGGCCAACCAGTGGCCGGAGGACGTCGTCGACTACTTCGGCGACAGCGCGTCCGGCGGCGACGAGTGCCACATGGCGTTCCACTTCCCGGTGATGCCGAGGATCTTCATGGCGGTGCGCCGCGAGTCGCGCTACCCGGTCTCGGAGATTTTGGCCAAGACCCCGCCGATCCCGGCCGGCTGCCAGTGGGGCATCTTCCTGCGCAACCACGACGAGCTGACCCTGGAGATGGTCACGGACGAAGAGCGCGACTACATGTACGCGGAGTACGCCAAGGATCCGCGGATGCGCGCCAACATCGGCATCCGCCGCCGCCTGGCCCCGCTCCTGGACAACGACCGCAACCAGATCGAGCTGTTCACCGCGCTGCTGCTGTCGCTGCCCGGCACGCCGATCCTCTACTACGGCGACGAGATCGGCATGGGCGACAACATCTGGCTCGGCGACCGCGACGCGGTGCGCACCCCGATGCAGTGGACCCCGGACCGCAACGCCGGCTTCTCCTCCAGTGATCCGGGCCGCCTCTTCCTCCCCACGATCATGGATCCGGTCTACGGGTACCAGGTCACGAACGTGGAGGCGTCGATGTCCTCGCCGTCCTCGCTGCTGCACTGGACCCGCCGGATGATCGAGATCCGCAAGCAGAACCCGGCGTTCGGCCTCGGCTCGTACACCGAACTGCCCTCCTCCAACCCGGCCGTCCTCGCCTTTTTGCGGGAATTCAAGGACGACCTGGTGCTGTGCGTGCACAACTTCTCCCGCTTCGCCCAGCCCACCGAGCTCGACCTCCAGTCGTTCAACGGCCGGCACCCGGTGGAACTGATCGGCGGCGTGCGCTTCCCCGCGATCGGCGAACTCCCCTACCTGCTCACCCTCGCGGGACACAGCTTCTACTGGTTCCGGCTGAGCGAGGACTCAGCGCCGGACGACCGCACCGCGGGGGGCTCCGCAGGATTGGACCGCACGCCATGACCCGCCCCCTGATCGAACTCGGTGACCCGCGTCCCGCGCTTCTCGGCTCCTCGCTCAACGAGCTGCTCGGCCGCTGGCTCCCGAGACAGCGCTGGTATGCGAGCAGCGGCCGCCGGATCACGGAGATCTCGGCAGTGGCCGCGACCGCACTGACACCCGAGTGCTTCCACCTGCTCGTGCGCGTGAAGGAGGCGGGCCAACAGGAGGAAGCGCACTACCAGTTGATCCTGGGCGCGGCCGTCGACCCGCCCCCGCGGCTGTGGCAGCACGCCCTCGGGCAGATGGACGGGCCCGGCGGCGGCACCCTGATGGTCTACGACGCCCTTCACGATCACCGTGTGGCGGTCCTGCTGCTGGACCGTCTGCGCGAGGGCGGAAAGGCCGGGGCGCTCCGCTTCGAATCCTTCCGCCATACGTCGTTGCCGACGGGGCTGGCACCCCGGGTCCTGGACACCGAGCAGTCCAACTCCTCGATCGTCTATGGCGACAGGCTCATCCTCAAGCTGTTCCGCCGCATCCAGCAGGGCATCAACCCCGACCTCGAGGTGACCGCCCGGCTGGGGCGGTGGGGGCACCCCTCGGTACCGGCACCCGAGGCCTGGTTCTTCGTGACCGAACCGTTCTGGGGCACCCTCGGCATGGTCCAGCCCTTCCTGCCCGGGGCCACGGACGGCTGGCGGCTGGCCCTGGACTCGGCCGCCGCGCAAAGCGACTTCGTCAAGCAGGCGTGGGGCCTCGGCCGCACGACGGGCGAGCTGCACGCGGCCCTCGCTCAGGTCTTTCCCACCGCGAAGCCCGAGGAACAGCACCGGTCCCGGCTCGCCGAGGAGATGATGCACCGACTGAAGCACTCGGCCGAGGCGGTTCCGGCCCTGCGCCGTCATGTGCCCGCCGTCCAGCGCATCTTCGCGGACGCGGCGGCGACCCACAGCGAGCCGCCCCTGCAACGGATACACGGCGACCTCCACCTGGGGCAGGTGCTGTGGGCCGACGGGAGTTGGCATGCGGTCGATTTCGAGGGAGAGCCCTCGCGCCCGCTGGCGGAGCGCCGAGCGGACCGTTCGCCGATCCGCGACGTGGTCGGCATGCTCAGGTCCTTCGACTACGCGGCGCACATGAGCCCTGCCCCGTGCCCCCAGTGGGCCGAGCAGTGTCGGACCGCCTTCTGCTCCGGCTACAGCGAAGCCGGGGGCTTCGAGCCGACGGAGGCGCCGGAACTGCTGCGTGCGTACGAGGCCGACCGCGCCGTCTACGAGGTGCTGTACGAGGCGACACACCGTCCCGACTGGATCACCGTCCCCCTGGAGGCCGTGGCCCGTCTCGCCGGTACCCGCTGAAGGTGTCCCCGCGCCGCCCCCACACCTCCCGAAGGAGCCGACCATGACCGTCAACGCCACCGCCGACCCGCTCCAGCACCGACGTGCCGGGCCGGGGCCGGGCGTCGACCCACGCACCCGGACGGCGCTGCTGAGCGGAACCCACCACGACCCGCACGCGGTGCTCGGAGCGCACCCGGCGCCGGGGGGTGTGATCGTACGGTGCCTCCTCCCGTACGCCCTCGATGTGGCGGTGCTGGCAGGTGACACGTCATGGGGGCTGCCGGACACGGGCGACGGTCTCTTCGAGGGCGAACTCCCGAGCGCCACGGTCCACGACTACCGGCTGCGGGTGACCACCGCCGAGAGGGTCTTCGAGGTGGAGGACCCCTATCGATTCCTGCCGACCTTGGGGGAGGTGGACCTGCACCTCATCGGGGAAGGCCGCCACGAGGGACTGTGGACGGCCCTGGGCGCACATGTCATGGAACACCAAGGCGTGCGAGGGACCCGGTTCGCCGTGTGGGCCCCCAACGCACGAGGCGTCCGCATGGTCGGCGACTTCAATTGCTGGAACGGCACATCGACACCCATGCGCTCACTGGGCCGTTCCGGGGTGTGGGAGCTGTTCGTGCCGGACATCGGCGAGGGCGAGCTGTACAAGTTCGAGATCATCGGTCCCGACGGGTCACCCCGACAGCACGCGGACCCCCTGGCACGCCGCAGTGAGAAGCCACCGGCGACCGCGTCCGTCGTCGATGTCACCCACCACGTCTGGGGTGATGAGGACTGGCTGGAGTGGCGGGCCGCGCACCCCGCCCACGCGTCGCCGTTCTCGGTGTACGAGCTGCACCTGCCGTCCTGGCGCCCCGGCCTCACCTACCGCCAGCTCGCCGAGCAACTCCCCGCCTACGTCGCGGATCTGGGGTTCACGCACGTGGAGTTCCTGCCCGTGGCCGAGCACCCCTTCGGCGGCTCCTGGGGCTACCAGGTCACCGGCTTCTACGCGCCCACGGCCCGCCTGGGCAGCCCCGACGACTTCAAGCACCTGATCGACGCCCTGCACCAGGCCGGCATCGGCGTCCTGATGGACTGGGTCCCCGCCCACTTCCCGCGCGACGACTGGGCGCTCGCGGAGTTCGACGGGCGCCCGCTGTACGAGCACGAGGACCCGCTGCGCGCCGCGCACCCCGACTGGGGCACCCTGGAATTCGACTACGGCCGCAAGGAGGTCCGCAACTTCCTGGTGGCCAACGCCCTGTACTGGTGCCAGGAGTTCCACATCGACGGCCTGCGGGTCGACGCGGTCGCCTCGATGCTCTACCTCGACTACTCGCGCGAGGACGGCCAGTGGACCCCGAACCGGTTCGGCGGCCGCGAGAACCTCGACGCCGTCGCCTTCCTCCAAGAGATGAACGCGACCCTGTACCGGCAGGTGCCGGGCGTCGTCACGATCGCCGAGGAGTCGACGGCCTGGGACGGCGTCACCCGCGCCACCCACCACATCGGGCCCGGCGGCTTCGGCGGTCTCGGCTTCGGCCTGAAATGGAACATGGGCTGGATGCACGACTCCCTCGCCTACATGAGCCACGAACCGGTGCACCGAAAGTTCCACCACAACGACATGACGTTCTCGATGGTGTACGCGTACAGCGAGAACTACGTCCTGCCCATCTCCCACGACGAGGTCGTGCACGGCAAACGCTCACTCGTCTCCAAGATGCCCGGCGACTGGTGGCAGCAACGCGCCAACCACCGCGCCTACCTGGGCTTCATGTGGGCCCACCCCGGCAAGCAACTCCTCTTCATGGGCCAGGAGTTCGCCCAGGGCGCCGAATGGTCCGAAGCACACGGCCTGGAGTGGCACCTCATCGAAGAAGGCTCCGCCGGAAGAGAGGATCACCTGGGAGTGCAACGCCTGATCCGGGATCTCAACCGGCGCTACACGGACATCCCCGCGCTGTGGGAGAGGGACTCCGACCCGGCAGGCTTCCGTTGGGTCGTCGCCGACGACGCGGACGACAACGTGCTCGCGTTCCTGCGCCACTCGGCCGACGGCAGCCCTCTGCTGGCCATCTGCAATTTTTCGCCCGTGGTACGGGAGGGCTTCCGGCTCGGTGTCCCACGGACGGCCTCCGGCATGTGGCGGGAAGTCATCAACACCGATGCGAAGCGATACGGCGGCAGCGGGGTCGCCGACGGCGCCCGGCTGACCCAGGAGCCGACTGCCTGCCACGGCCTGCCCGCTTCGCTGGAGGTGTGTCTTCCGCCGCTGTCCACTCTGTGGCTGACGCCGGAGGGCCGCACGGAATGAGTCCGGAGCCGACCACTCGGTGCGCGGATCCGAACAGCAACTCGGTGCTGGGCGCTCCCTGTTGGGTGAGCCTGTCCGCACCCGACCTGAGCGAAGCGGAGGATTTCTACCACGCGGTCCTGGGCTGGGACTGGCGTGTGGGCAGGCTGGGCGAGCAGTACCGGTTCGCGAGCGTGCGTGGGGTGCCGGTGGCAGGGGTCTCCTCCTTGGGGATGGGCCCCATGCCCGGTGTGTGGACGCCCTTCTTCGCCGCGGCAAGCGCCGACGACGTCGTAGCACGCAGCCGTGAACGCGGTGGGACGACCGCGGTGGGACCCCTGGCCTTTCCGCCGGGCAGGGCAGCCGTGCTCGCCGACCGGGACGGGGCCGTCTTCGGCGTGTGGGAGGGCGAGCTGGTGAGCGACTGGGAGACATGGCGCCGTGCGGCACCGGCGTTCGTGGAGTTGCATACGCGCGACGCCTTCGACGCGACGATGTTCTACGCAGAGGTTCTGGGCTGGGCCTCCGAGGAGCCCGAATGCTGTGAAGTCCAGTACGAGGACGAGGAAGTCGTCCTGCGCAGCCACGGTGATGTCGTGGCCCGCATCCACTCGGGCGCGGTGGACTCGGCACCCGACCCCGCGGTCCGCCCGCGGTGGCAGGTCCACTTCTCGGTCGACGACGTGGAGGCCTGCGTGCAGGCGGCACGAGCCCACGGCGGTCAAGCCCTGCGCCTCGGAACGGACTCGGCCGAGGCGGTCCTGACCGACCCGGCCGGAGCCAGATTCGTGGTAGGGGCTTCCCTCCCGTGCCGTCCGTGACGCCGGTGCCGACGGCGACGTACGGATCCGGCCGCGACCGGACTCCGGCTTCGCCGCCCCAAAGGGCGGAGGGCCTCGTCCCTGAGGTGTGGGATCGCATGTCGCAGGACACTCGGTGTTCCGATGAGCAAGCTGGAGAAGGTGGACCTGAAAGGAGCAGCACCCATGGGCGAGACCCCGAAGGACCCGACGACCAAGCACCCGCGTCCGGACTTCGTTCAGCAGGACCAGGAACCGCCGGGCTGGAGCGGGCCCATGGACCCGCCGCCCGACCACGGCGAGGAGTCCTACCGGGGGAGCGGACTGCTGCGGGACCGTGCGGCGGTCGTGACCGGCGGCGACTCCGGCATCGGCCGGGCCGTCGCCGTGGCCTACGCCCGTGAGGGCGCGGACGTGCTGTTCACCTACCTGCCCGAAGAGGCGGAGGACGCCCAGGAGACACTCCGCCTCGTCGAGAAGTCGGGGCGTCGCGGTCTGGCCGTACCGTGCGACATCCGGGAGGAGGAGCAGTGCCGCCGGCTCGTCGAGAGGGCCGTGGCCGAGTTCGGACGCATTGATGTGCTGGTGAACAACGCGGCGTACCAGATGTCGCAGCCCGAGGGCATCGCGGAGATTTCCACGGAGCAGTTCGACCGCGTCGTGCGCACGAACCTGTACGGCATGTTCTGGCTGTGCAAGATGGCCGTCCCGCACATTCCGTCGGGCGGGTCGATCATCAACACCACGTCGGTACAGGCGTACAAGCCGAGCCCTCATCTGCTCGACTACGCGATGACCAAGGGCGCCATCGTCACGTTCACCCAGGGCCTCGCGCAGATGCTGGTCGAGAACGGGATCCGCGTCAATGCCGTCGCACCGGGCCCGGTGTGGACGCCGTTGATCCCGGCCACGCTGCCGGACACGAAGGAGTTCGGGAAGCAGGCGCCGATGGGCCGGCCGGCGCAGCCCGCCGAGATGGCTCCCGCGTACGTGTTCCTGGCTTCGGAGCACGCGAGCTTCATCACCGCGGAGATCATGAACGCCACCGGGGGCACGCCGCTGCCTTGACCCGCGCCCCGCCGATCACGGCGCTGCCGTCTCCGGAAACCTCAGGAAGCCACGGTGCCCTGGTCGGGGCTCGGTTCGGCCCTGCTGATGTCGGCGAGAGTCGAGTCGGGGTCGCGGTGCTCGGTGAGGTCGCCGATGCTGACCATGCCGATCGCCCGGCCGGTGCTGACGACCGGCAGTCGGCGCACCGCGTGCCGGCGCATGAGGGCCGCGGCGTGCTCCGTCCCTTCTTCCGGGCCGATGCATACGGGGTCCGGGGTACACACCGTGCCGACATCGATGATCCGCGGGTCGGCGCCGTCGGCGAGGACGCGCAAAGTGATGTCCCGGTCGGTGACCAGGCCGAGCAGCCGGTCGCCCTCGCAGACCAGCACGTTGCCGATGTCGTGCTCCCGCATCAGTTGCGCGGCCTCCGCCACGGGGGTGTCGGGGGCGACAGCGATCACGCGCGGGGTCATCACGTCATGTACGAGTTGCGGCATGAGGTGTTCTCCATGGTCGGGCTCGACGTCAGTGCGGTGGTTGCGGGGTTCTCACGGTCACAAGTCTTCGCCGGGCTGCCGGGCGCCCCGCCGGCGCTTGAGGTCGGTCTCTTCGACGCGGGTCTGCACGGTGCGGCCGCTTTCCCACGCGTTGGCGCCCGGCGCCACTTCCGGCACGGGGATGTCCGCTCGGTTCCGCCGCTTGCGGGCGGTCGAGACGCCGAGCCGCTCGTCCCTGGCCTGGATCAGCTCCTGCTCGGCCTGCCCGTCCGCGGTGAAGCCCATCATCAGCTGCGGGATCCCGTAGGGGAAGTCGTCGCGATCGTACTGCCACGTGTGGAAGGTCTTCCCGTAAGTGGTCACGAGGTCCTCGAAGTAGGCGTGTTCCGCCATGTCGGGGATCCCGGGGGCGGTGAGGATGCCGGACCGCACCTCGTAGTGGTGGCTGTGCCACAGCCGCTTCTCGTCCTCGGGCAGACCGCGGAAGCGCTCCTCGCTGATGATGTACTCGATGCCGATCAGGCGGGCGTCGGGCGCGTTGCGGTCGAAGATCACGCATTGGTGCAGGTCGTGCTCGAGGTGGATGCAGAAGTGTGTGGCTTCCACCTGCCGGCCCATGTCGTCGGCATACATGTGGAAGCCGTTGAGGTACGTGCTCATCGCGTCGATCGGGTACTTCGGCTGTATCGCCCCGGCGGCCAGGTCCAGCGCGCGGTGCTTGAGCGGGTGCCCCTTGCCGATCTTGCTGATCGTCGCCGCTTTGCGACCGGACAGAAGGCCGAGCGCGGCCGTCGAACCGGCCGCGGCGCCGAGACCGAAGGTCGCGACCGACCCCCGGCTCCGGCGACGCGTCCTGCTTCCCAGAGTGAATGGCATGTGCGGCGAGTGCCCCGCGCCTGGCGGCCCTAACGGGCGGATGATGCGAACCTGCGCGGGAGTCGAGGGACGCGTGAGCCAAGGGAGAAACATGGCGGCCGAATCCTGCTCACCGTGGTCCGCACCCCGCGCTTGCCGGACCTGTCCGGCACCGCGACGCCCAGCCCGGCCGCTGATCCCTCAGATCACGGTTCGCCGCGCCCGCAGACAGCGGCGCATCTCCTCCGCGTACGGCAGGGCCACGCCGGCGCCGATGACCGCGGCCAGGGCGGTGAGGTAACCGGCGGACAGCGGGCGGTCCTTGGGGCGCAGCCGCCAGTCCTCGCGTCCCCGGCCGCCGCGCAGCGTGGTGTGCACCTCGTCGGAGTGCAGGCATGCGGTGAACGCCATCGCCGTCAGCGGGAGCACCTCCAGGAAGCTGTGGATGTGCTGTTCCACGGGGCGGATCTCCCGTTCGCCGGTGGCGAGGGTGACGTCCCACAGGGCGGTCGCCGAGTGGGCGAGCGCCGCGCCGCCCATGACGGTGAGGACCAGTGGGTTGACGCGGGCGAGCAGCCCCATGGTGACGGGGATGCCGGCCTCGGTCATCATCAGGGCGTGCACCGCCGACTCCTTGGCGCCGCTGGTCTCCTCGATCCGCGTCCTGCGGTGCATCGCCCAGTCGGCGACCGCGGGGACCACCCACAGCGGCAGCACGCCGTAGAGCAGGAACCGGCGGTTGGCGTCCTCCGTGTCCGTGGTGCGCAGCGGCACCGGCAGGTCGCGGCCGCGCCGCCAGTGCCGCCACGAGCGGGCGCGGGTGGGGGTGCGCGGTGTCATGTGCTCCTCCGGTCAGACGGTCTGGTGTGCCCGCTCCCGTTGCGGGACCACGGTGTACTTGGGGTCTTCGGCGGATGCGACGCCGGCGGCGAACACCCCGAAGCGGGTGCAGGCCGACCCGCCCAGCAGGGCAAGACCTGAGAGCGTGGCGGCGGCCCGGTGGTGTCCCAGGAGCGCGCCGGTCAGGGCGCCGCAGGCCACCAGGGCGCGCGAGGCGCGCAGCAGGCGTCCCGCCCGGCCGTCGCGCCAGGTCTCCGCGACGATGCCCAGACGCTGTTCCGCCGCCCTCATGAGGTACGCGTCGGCGCCCGCGGCGAGGACGGCCGCGCAGCGCGCCGGGCCGTTCTCGCGCGGCGGCGCGGTCACCAGTGCCATCCCGGCGGCCGCGGCGGTGGCGGACGCCGTGAACAGGTAGGGCAGTTCCCGATGGACGCCGTGCCACGCCGGTACGGCGGTGTCGGCGGCCAGGACGCCGGTGTAGGCGGCGACCGCCGGGCCGAACGCGGCCGCCGTGCAGGTCGCGGCGGTGCCGACGCGGGGAAGCCGGCCGGTGACGGCGCAGGCGGCCGCGACACCCGCGGCCGGACCATAGGCGCTCAGCAGCCACGAACCGACACTCATCGGGGACGTCGGCTTGATCACGCGCAGCATGTTGACGAACCGGGCGGGCCGCCCGAGGTCGTGCACCAGCGCCGCGGCCGACAGAGAGACCGCGGTGAGCGAGGAGACCTTCAACGCGGTCGCCATGCGCCCGCGGCCGGTCACATGGGCGCCGGCCGCGAGCACGGAACCGGCCCCGGCGAGCCCGCCGAGGAAGAAGTATCCGGCGATGTCCCGCGCCGCCCACGACGGGGCCTTGATGACCGGCTTGCCGTAGTAGGAGCTGAACTCCGCCTCGGGGACCATCAGTTGCTCGCCGCGACGCCCGCGCCCGCGCCCGCGGCGGCCCCGGCGTCCGTGCCGCCCGGATTCCGGCTGGTCGGAGCGGTTCGGGTCGGTGTCACTCATGCGCGCCTCCTTCCCGCGGCGGCGAACGAGAGGACGGCGCCGCCGAGCAGCGTCAGCGCGGCGGCTCCCGCGTGCTTCCACATGGCGGGCAGATCGCGGGTGGTGACGACCGGGTCGGGCGGGAGCCCGTAGACCTCGGGGCGGTCGAGCAGCAGGAAGAACGCGCCGTCGCCGCCCACACCGTCGTCCGGGTCATGGCCGTACAACTGGGCCTCGGGCACCCCCGCCTTGTGCAGCTCGTCGACCCGCAGCGCCGCCCGTTCCCGCAGTTCGTCGAGCGGCCCGAACTGGATGGACTCGGTCGGGCAGGCCTTGGCGCACGCGGGCTCCTGACCTGCGCCGAGCCGGTCGTAACAGAGGGTGCACTTGAACACCCGCCCGTCGCTGGGGCGTTGCTCGATCACGCCGTACGGGCAGGCGGGCACGCAGTACCCGCAGCCGTTGCAGATGTCCTCCTGGACGACGACCGTGCCGAACTCGGTCCTGAACAGGGCGCCGGTCGGGCACACATCGAGACATGCGGCGTGGGTGCAGTGCTTGCAGACGTCCGAGGACATGAGCCAGCGCATCTCCGGAGCCCCGTCACTCGCCGGGGCGGCAACCTCGGGGGCGGTGGACTGCCCCTGAGCCAGGGGCAGTTCGGTGCGACCCTCCGGCCGCGGCGGCTCTGCGCCCGGCCGCTGGGCAGGCTCCGGCCTCGGCTGCTCGACGAAGGCGACATGGCGCCACGTCGAGGCGCCCAGGGACTGCGTGTTGTCGTACGACATCCCGGTCAGCGTCAGGCCGTCCTCCGGGATGGCGTTCCACTCCTTGCAGGCCACTTCGCACGCTTTGCAGCCGATGCACACGGATGTGTCGGTGAAGAATCCGACCCGCTCCTCGCTCATGCGCGGTGCTCCGTTCCGGTGGTCTCGGTGATGCCCGCGCGGCGCCGGTACTCGGCGACGAGCCGGGGCAGATCGGCCCCCCGCGGGCGGCGGCCGGGGCGGATGTCGGCGGTGAGCGCCTTGTCCTCCTGGATGTGTGCGTTCGGGTCGAGGGCGATGGCGACGAGTTCGTTGGCGGCGTCCCCGGTGGCCGTCCCGTTCGGGCCCCAGTGGAACGGCAGCCCGATCTGGTGCAGCGTGCGCCCCTGCACGGTCAGGGACCGGATCCGGTCGGTGACCAGGACCCGTGCCTCGATGGCGTTGCGTGCGGTGATGACGGTCGCCCAGCCGCCGTGCTCCAGGCCGCGCTCGGCGGCGAGGCCGGGGGAGACCTCGCAGAACATCTCCGGCTGAAGCTCGGACAGGTAGGAGGACCAGCGGCTCATCCCGCCCGCGGTGAAGTGCTCGGTGAGGCGGTGGGTGGTGACGACGTACGGGTACACGTCCGCGCCCGGTTCGCTGCCGCTGGGGTGGTAGCGGTTGCCCTCGCGCGGCAGCAGCCGGCGTGCGGGCGAGCGCGACGTCGCCGGGTACACGGCGTTGGGGAACGGCGAGTCCTGCGGCTCGTAGTGGGTGGGCAGCGGCCCGTCCTCCAGGCCGGCGGGCGCGTACAGCCAGCCCTTGCCGTCGGCCTGCATGATGAACGGGTCGTCGCCGCGCAGGGCGTCGGGTCCCGTGGCGTCCTCGTCGGGTACGTGTCCTGGGGCGCGGTCCGGGACGAAGTCGGGGTTGTCGTGGCCCGTCCAGCGGCCGGTGTCCTCGTCCCACCACACGTACGCCTTGCGTTCGCTCCAGGGCGTTCCGTCCGGGGCGGCGGAGGCGCGGTTGTAGAGGATGCGCCGGTTGGCGGGCCAGGCCCAGGCCCACTCGGCGGCGACCCAGTCCTGCTCGGACGCGGGCTTCTTGCGGGCGGCCTGGTTGACGCCGTCGGCGTACACGCCGCAGTAGATCCAGCAGCCGCACCGGGTCGAGCCGTCGTCCTTCAGCTCGGTGTACGCGGACAGCGGGGCGCCGTCCGGGCCATGGCCGTTGATCTCCGCGAGGACGGCGTCGGCCACCGGCTCCTGGAGCGGCCCGGCCACCGGGTAGTCCCACGTCAGGTCGAGGATGGCGCGGTCCATCGGATCCGTGGAACCGGCCAGCTTCTCCTTGATGCGACGGCCCAGGTGGTACATGAACCACAGGTCGCTGCGCGCGTCGCCGGACGGCTCGACGGCCGCGTGATGCCACTGCACCCACCGGTTCGTGTTGGTGAACGAGCCCGACTTCTCGGTGTGCGCGGCCGCCGGAAAGAAGAACACCTCCGTGCCGATGTCCTCCGTGCGCAGCTCGCCGCTCTCGATCTCCGGGCCGTCCTGCCACCAGGTCGCGGACTCGATCAGCGAGAAGTCCCGCACGACCAGCCAGTCCAGCTGCGCCATGCCGAGCCGCTGAAGCCGGGTGTTCGCCGAGCCGACGGCGGGGTTCTCGCCCATCAGGAAGTAGCCCTTGCAGGCGCCGTCGAGCTGGGCCAGCACCGTCTCGTACGTGGAGTGGTCGCCGGTCAGGCGCGGGAGGTGGTCGAAACAGAAGTCGTTCTCGGCCGTGGCCGCGTCGCCGTAGTAGGCCTTGAGCAGGCTGACGAAGTAGGACCGCATGTCCGCCCAGAACCCCTTGTCGGTGCGGGAAGCGGTGACGAAGTCGTCGAGGTCCATGTGCTGGTGGGCGTGCGGCATGGGCAGATAGCCGGGCAGCAGGTTGAACAGGGTCGGGATGTCGCTCGACCCCTGGATCGAGGCGTGCCCGCGCAGCGCCTGGATGCCGCCGCCCGGCCGCCCGATGTTGCCGAGCAGCAGCTGGAGGATGCTCGCGCAGCGGATGTACTGCGCGCCCACCGAGTGCTGCGTCCAGCCGACCGCGTACGCGAAGGAACTGGTGCGCTCACGCCCGGAGTTGGAGGTCAGCGCGTCGCAGACCCGGGCGAACGTCGCGGCAGGGACCCCGCACACCTCCTCGACCAGCTCCGGTGTGTAGCGGGCGAAGTGCCGCTTCAGCACCTGGTACACGCACCGGGGGTGGGTCAGCGTCGGATCGGTGGGGGCGTGCGGTGTGCTCTGCGGGCCGCCGGAGCCGTGTGTCTCCGCGCCGCCGGAGGGGTGCACCCGGTCCTCGTACTGCTCGTCGACGTCGCCGATCGGCTGCTGGACCTGCTCGCCCTCGTAGCTCCAACTGTGCTGGTCGTAATGGCCCTTGCTCTCGTCGAGGCCGGAGAAGACGCCGTCGAGGTCCTCCGTGTCGCGGAAGTCCTCGCTCACCAGCGTGGCGGCGTTCGTGTAGTGCAGGACGTACTCGCGGAAGTCCTTCTCCTCGGTCAGGACGTGGTTGATGATGCCGCCGAGGAACGCGATGTCGGTGCCCGCGCGCAGCGGGACGTGCAGGTCGGCGACCGCGCTGGTGCGGGTGAAGCGCGGGTCCACGTGGATGATCGTCGCGCCGCGCGCCTTGGCCTCCATCACCCACTGGAAGCCGACCGGGTGTGCCTCGGCGAAGTTCGAGCCCTGGATGACGATGCAGTCGGAGTGCTGAAGGTCCTGCATGAACGTCGTGGCGCCGCCCCGGCCGAACGAGGTGCCGAGACCGGCCACGGTGGAGCTGTGGCACACCCGGGCCTGGTTCTCCACCTGGACCACGCCGAGGCCGGTCAGCAGCTTCTTGATGAGGTAGTTCTCCTCGTTGTCGAGCGTCGCGCCGCCCAGCGAGGCGATGCCCATGGTGCGTGCGGTGCGCTTGCCGTCCTGCTCCCACTCCCAGGTCTCGCGGCGCGTCGCGATGACCCGCTCCGCGATCGTGTCCATCGCCGTGTCCAGGTCGACGGGCTCCCACTCGGTGGCGTACGGGCGGCGGCGCAGCACCTGGTGGCGGCGGGCGGGACCGGTCGTCAGCTGGAGGGTCGCCGAGCCCTTCGGGCACAGCCGGCCGCGGCTCACCGGGGAGTCGGGGTCGCCCTCGATCTGGACGACCTCGTCGTCCTTCACGTACACCTGCTGACCGCAGCCGACGGCGCAGTAAGGACATACGGACTGTGTCACCCGTTCGGCGGTGTCGGTGCGGGGGCGCAGCTGCCGGGTGCGGCCGGAGGTCACCGCGTCGCCGCGCCCGCTGCGGTCGTGCCCGGCCAGCTGCCGGTACACGGGCCATTTGCGCAGCTCGTCCATCGCGCCCATGAGGGGCTCCTTGAGGTCGATCGTGGCGCCAACCATTCTTGAACGGCCCCCCGCCCGGCGCCAACGCTCCGCCGTCCGAGACGTGAGTACCGCGCCGGGCGCCGGTGAAACGCCCTCAGCCGCCGAGGACGCCGGGCAGCGTCAGCGCGCCCAGGAGCGCCGTGCCCAGGACGAACCAGGCGACGTAGTCCCCGATGTGCCCCGAGTGCAGACGGCGCAGCGGGGCCGTCCAGGCATACGGCTCCGCCGGGGCGCCCCGGCGCAGCGACAGCGCGGCGCACCCGGCCGCGCACACCGTGGACAGCAGCCCGGTCACCACGGAGGCCGCGGTCCAGTGCGGGGCGAGGGCCGCCGGGGCGTCGAACGCCCGGCCGACGGCCGCGGCGAAGGCCGGGACGAGCCCGGCGGCGAGCGCCCCGGCGAGCAGCAGCGCGGGCACGGCCAGCATCGGCAGCGGCACCCGCCGCAGCCGTTCGCGGGTCTCCGGCTCCTCGTCGCCCCCGGTCGTCGTCGCCGCCCCGGCCCGCTCGGGGCGCGGCCCCACGCCCCAGAAGACCCGAGCGGCCACCCGCAGCACGGCGCCGCCGGTGACCGCGGACACGGCGAGGAACAGCGCGGTGCCCGCGGCGCCCGCCGCCTCCTCCGTCGTGCCCTTGCCCAGCGCCGTGCCGAAGGGCGGCAGCCCCGCCAGGACGAGGGCCGCCACGGTGTAGAGCACGGCGACGGGGCGCAGCTCACCGGCGCGGCCGTGCAGCTCGTGCTCGTCGACGCTGCCGTACCGGTCGAGGAGGACACCGGTGCACGCGAACAGCGCCGCCTTGGCCCCGGCATGGCCCAGCACATACAGCGCGACACCCGCCGTCGACTCCGGGCGCAGCAGGCCGATGCCGACGAGGAACAGTCCGGTGTGCGCGATGGTCGAGTAGGCGAGCAGCCGCTTGAGGTGGCGCTGCTGCCAGCACATCAACGCTCCCAGGAGCGCGGTGAGCGCGCCGAGCAGGACGAGGCACCGGGTGAAGTCCTGCGCCGGCAGCCCGCCGGGGCCGCCGAAGACGCGCTCGTGCACGCGCCACACCCCGTACACCCCGAGCTCGACCATGACCCCGGACATCAGCATGCACACCGGCGTCGGCGCGACGGCATGCGCGTCGGGCAGCCAGAAATGGAAGGGGACGGCGGCCGCCTTCACCAACAGGCCCGTCGCGACGAGGACGAAGGCGGCCAGGACCAGGGCGTCGGGCGGCCCGTCGGCATCGAGCGCGGCCCCGATCCGCGCCATGCCCAGCTCCCCGGTCCGCGCGTACAGCAGGGCGATGCCCATCAACGTCGCATACGCGCCAAGGGAGTTGACCAGACCGAAGGTCAGGGCGCCCTGGACGGCCCTGGGTTCCTCGACGCGGTGCCCCGTCAGCGCGTAGGCGGCGACGCTCATCAGCTCGAAGAAGACGAACGCGTTGAACAGGTCCCCGGTCAGCACGAAGCCGCACATGCCCGCCTGGAGCAGCAGCACGAGCGCGGGGAACGAGGCCGCGGTGCCGTGCGGCACCTCGTCGAAGTACCGCCAGGAGTAGGCGAGGACGGCGACGGTCAGCAAGGAGACGAGCGTGGCGAGCCCGGTGCCCGGCGCGTCACCGCTCAGGACGATGCCGACGCCGCGGCCGTGCACCGGCTCCCAGCCGCCCACCCACTCCACGGCGCCCGGCGCCGCGTGCCCCAGCAGGAGGGCTGCCAGCACGGTCGTCGCGACGGCCACGGCGGCGGCGATCGCGTCGGCCGCGACGCGCGGCAGCACCCGGCCCAGCGCGACGAGCAGCGCGGCGCCCAGCAGCGGCAGGACCACGACGAGGGGCAGCAGTCGGCTCATCCGCGCAGCTCGGACAGTTCGTCGGGGTCGGCGGTGCCGTGTCGCTTGGCCACCTGGATCACCAGGGCGAGCAGCAGCGCCGTCACCGTCGCGCCCACCACGACGTCGGTCAGCGCGAGGGCCTGGACCACGGGATCGACCAGCGGGCGGGTGCCCGGCTTCAGGTCGGAGTGCACGGGAGCGGTGCCTCCCGAGCGGTATCCGACGGCGAGCAGCAGCACGTACGTAGCCGACTGACACACCGCCAGGCAGCCGACCGCGTGCACCAGATGCCGGCTGGTGGCAAGCCCGTAACAGCCCACCAGGAAGATCCAGCCGGACACCAGGTACGCGAGGACGCTCATGACCGGGCCCCCTTCGCCCGGCCGCCGCGCGGAGCGTCCGTGATCTCGACGGCCTGGTCCAGGAAGCGGCTCACCAGCACCACGACCGCACAGGCCACCTCGATGCCGACCGCGAAGTTCAGCAGGGGCACGATGCCTCCGGAGGAGAGCGTGTTGAAGGTGCCGTACGGGAGGGTGTTGGCGAGGAACGAGCCGCCGCCGATCAGCCCGGCCACCCCGATGAGCAGATAGGCCGCCTCACCCACCGCGTCCCCGATCTCGTACGGGGTGATGGGCCGGATCCGTTCCAGGGCCCGGTAGTCGGCGCCGATGTAGAGGAGGTGGACCGAGGTGGCCACGACGACGCCGCCCTGGAAGCCGCCGCCGGGGCTCAACTGCCCGCCCGAGACGACGTACAGGCCGACCACCAGTGCGATCGGCAGCAGGACCAGGGCGTACCGCTCGACCCAGGGGTCGACGCGCGCGGGGCGGGGCGGGACGCGGTCCTCGTCGCGGGTCTGCCGGAGCAGGACGACGGTGCCGAGCACCGCGGTGAGCAGGATCGTCTCCTCCCCGAGGGTGTCGAAGGCCCGCTGGTCGAAGTTGACCGCGGCGACGACGTTCGCGGTGTGCCGGGCGAGCGCGGCCTCGGTGGCCCGCTCCCCGTAGGGATGCCACGCGCTCCCGAACTCAGGCAGCGCCAGGAACGCGGCGGTGAGCAGCGCGGCGAGTCCCACGGCGCCGACGCCGAGCACCCACAGGCGCAACCGGACACTCATCGGCCGGCCTCCTTCTCTTCCTCCGCCACCTGTCTGCGGCGCCGGACCTTGCGCACCGACAGCAGGATGAGCAGCGGGGTGAGGACCGAGCCCACGGCGAGCTGGGACAGCGCCACGTCGGGCGCCTGAAGGACCGTGAACAGCGCGGCGAGTGTCAGGCCGAGGACGGCGAGGACCAGGGCCTGCCGGGCTGGGTCGCGCACCAAGACCGCCGCCGTGGCCGCCGCGGCGACCAGCAGCAGCGACACGGCGATCAGCACCTCGTCGTTCAACGACGCCTCACTCCCGACTCGTCCTCGGTGACTCCGGGGTGACTCCGGACTCTCGACTCACTCGTCCGCGTCCGCCTCGTCCACCACCCCCACCGACAGGCTGCGGGACGCGACCACGTTCCCGGCGGCGACCAGCACCCCGATGACGGCCGTCTTGACGGTCGACCGGCCCGGGGTCGCGGCCGCGCACACGGCGACGGTCACGGCGGCGCTCGCGGCCACACACGCGTACGTGACCACGGTGGAACCGCGCGGCGCGCCCGGCTCCAGGTCGTCGGCCAGCAGCCGTACGCACACCAGCGTCCCGGCGGGTCCGAGCAGCGCGAGGACCAGCGCGAGGTCGACGTAGGAGGGGCGGGCGTACCCCTGCGCCATGAGCAGCAGGGCCAGCGCGACCACGGTGCCGCCCGCGTTCTGCGCGAGGATCCTCCGGTCCGTCGAGCCGGCGACCACACCCCACAGGACCAGGGGCGCCCCGATGCCGAGGAGGGCGGCCGCGCACGCGAGCCACCCGTTCACCGGGAGCCCGCCGCACGCCGCGCCGCTGTCGCCGCCCAGGCGCCGGCCGCCGCGCAGCCCACCCCCACGACCGACGTCAGCAGGTCGATGGAGGTGACGAGCACCAGCCACAAGGCGGTGAGCCCGAGCCACCAGGCGGCGAACTCCGCGCCGCGGATCAGGCGCGACACAGGCAGAACGGGTGCCCGGCCGGGTCCGCGTACACCCGGAAACCGCGTCGGCCGTCCTCGTCGTCGAGGTCCAGCGGCATCGCGCCGAGCGCCAGCGCCTCGGACTCCGCCGCGGCCATGTCCGTGACGTCGAAGTCCAGGTGCAGCTGCTGCGAGTTGTCCTCGGCGTGCGGCCAGCGGGGCGGGCGGTGCCCGGGCGCCCGCTGGAAGGCGATGCGGTGGCCGCCGGGGACGTACAGGTCGTACCAGTCCTCGTCGTCGTGCTTGATCTCGCCGCCGAGCAGCGCGGCGTAGAAGCCGGCGAGCGCGGCGGGATCGGGGCAGTCGACGGCGACGAGGCTGTACTCGGCAACGGCCATGGCGTTCTCCTGCTCTCACGGGTCCATGTGGTCGATGGGACGTGCGCAGACGGGTACCTCGGAGCCGGGCGTGCATGCCACGCTCGGCAGCGGGGTGCGAGGGCACCACCGCTGCCCCAATAGACCACTTTCCACCGCTCGAAGCCCGGATCGACATGACCGGCGGGGCGCGGGCGATGGGCACGGCGCCGCGAGCTCGCCTGAATCCACGGACGCGGCGGCCGAAACCGTCCACCGGCAGACGAATGGCTCGGTTTCGCCGACCGCGTTGCTGGTTACGCGGTGCACATCAGTTGATGTCTGCGAGCTGGAGGTCTGTCCGATGGCTGACGCGCAAGGCGTTCCTTCCGCCCGCCCGGACGCGGTCGACGAGCCGGAGCCGCCGTACCGGTTCGAGCGGCAGCCGCGGCCGGGTCTGGAGGCGCGGATGTCGACGCCGCCTCGCTACATGGCTCCGCGCTACCGCGGATCGGACAAGCTGCGCGGCAAGGTTGCGCTGATCACGGGTGGTGACTCGGGCATCGGCAGGGCCGTGGCCGTGCTGTATGCGCGCGAGGGCGCCGATGTGTCGATCGTGTACCTGCCCGAGGAGCAGGAGGACGCCGAGCAGACCCGGAAGGCGGTCGAGGCGGAGGGGCGCCGGTGTCTGCTGATACCGGGTGACCTGTGCGAGCCGGTCTTCTGCCGGAACGCGGTCGACACGACGGTGGACACCCTGGGCGGACTCAACATCCTGGTGAGCAACGCGGCCCGCCTCAACAGCCAGAACTCGCTCGACGACCTGAACTTCGAGGACTTCGATCTGGCTTTCAAGACGAACGTCTACGCGTACTTCCATCTCGTCCAGGCCTCCCTGCCCCATCTGAAGCGCGGTGACGCGATCATCGCGACGGCGTCGGAGGAGGGCCTCAAGGGCAGCGACATGATGATGGACTACGCGGCGTCGAAGGCCGCGCAGATCATGTTCACGAAGTCGATCGCCTCGCATCTGGCCAAGCGGGGAGTGCGGGCCAACGTGGTTGCGCCAGGGCCGACCTGGACGGTCCTCAACCTCGCCGGCCAGCGGTTCCCCGACGACTATCTGAAGGAGAATCTCGCCGCGGCGGACCCGATGGGCCGCGCGGCCCAGCCGGAGGAGCTCGCCCCCGCGTACGTGTACCTCGCGTCGGAACCCGATTCCAGCTACACGATCGGCGAGACGATCGCGGTGACGGGCGGGATGACCGACAGCCGTTGAGACGGTCGTATCGGCCCGCCGTAGACTGCTCGTTCGCGGCTCGGCCCATCCCTCGGGCGGGCGGGATGAGGGAGCGATGAGTGAACGCCGGGCGGGGCACCAGGACGCCGTGGCCGCCATGCTGGAGCAGTGGCAACGTGAGTTCCCCGAGGTGGACGCCACCGCGTTGGGTGTGTTCGGTCGGCTGCACCGCAGCTTCAACCGGTACCAGGCCCAGCTGAACGCGTTCTTCGAGACCTACGACCTCACGGTTCCCGCCTTCGGTGTGCTGGCCGCGCTGCGCCGCGCCGGCGCCCCCTACCGGCGCACCGTCAGCGAACTGGCCGACGCCAACCTGCTGACCAGCGGTGGCATCACACAGCGGGTCGACAAGCTGGAGGCCGCCGGGCTCGCCCTGCGCGTGCGGGACCCGGACGACCGCCGGATCGTGCACATCCAGCTCACCGACCAGGGGCTCGCGCTCGCCGAGGAGATCATCGGCGCCCACTTCGCGCACGAGGCGGACATGCTCGCCGACCTCACGGTCCCGGAACGCGCCCAGCTGGCAGGCCTGTTGGCCCGGTTGGAGCGCTCCCTCGACCGGGCTGCGGCGCGGGGGAGGGGCGAGGCGGGGGCCTGACGGCCCTGACGGCACGACACATGTGAAGCGGTCGCAATCTCTTGGCACGAAGGGGTTGTGGCCGCTTCTTCCGGCCTGCTAGAAACCTTAGCGCTAAATCATTTAGCGCTAAGTCGTATCTGTCAGGGCCGCCAGGCCCCCAGGAGGGCCGAATGAGTACCAGCCTCACGCCCGACGCCGCGCAGCAGGACATCGCGGCGCGCCTCGAACGGCTGCCCATGTCCCGCTGGCAGGTCATGGTGCGCCTCGCCATCGGCGTGGTCACCTTCTTCGAGGCCTTCGACCAGCTGCTGATCGCCTACACGCTGCCCGTCATCACCAAGGAGTGGGACATCTCCGCGGCGGGCACCACGCTCACCCTCACCATCGGCTCCATCGGCATGCTGCTCGGCGCCTACGTATCCGGCTGGGCCGCCGACCGGGTCGGCCGGGTCAAGGTCATCTCGATCTGCGTGGCCCTCACCGCCGCGTGCAGCCTGCTGATGGCCGGCTGCACCTCTCTGCTTCCGTTCCTGGTCCTCCGGTTCGTGCAGGGCTTCGCCATCGGGGGCGAGGTGCCGACCGCCGCCGCGTACATCAGCGAGATCAGCCGGGCGCACCGCCGAGGCCGCTTCGTCCTCTTCTACGAGATCGTCTTCCCGGCCGGACTCGCGGCCGGCGCGCTGCTCGCCGCCTGGGTCATCCCGCACTGGGGCTGGCGCGCGCTCTACCTGTTCGCCGCCGTCCCCGGCCTGGCCGCCGTGCTCCTCCAGCGCCGCATCCCGGAGTCGCCCCGCTGGCTGGCCTCCCGCGGCCGGCACGAGAAGGCGCGGGCGACGATGGACCTCATCGAGGAACGCGTGCGCCGCGCGAGCGGCGCGGAGCTGCCCGAGCCGTCCGCCCCGTTCGTACGGGAAGTCGAACCGGCCGCACCGGCCCCCGCTCCCGCCCGCGGCACGCTGCGGGACCTGTTCACCGGCCGCTACCGCCGCCGCACCCTGGTCATCTGGACGATCTGGTTCGTCGGTTACCTCGCCAACTACGGCATCACGTCCTGGCTGCCCACGATCTACAAGGGCGTCTACGGGATGTCGCTGAGCTCCGCGCTCTGGTACAGCACCATGGCCTCGGTCGCAGGACTCGTGGGCTGCGTCCTCGCCGCGCTGCTGGTGGACCGGGTCGGACGACGCGGCATCGTCGTGGGCGGCCTCGGCGGGACGACCGCGATGCTCGTCGTCCTGGCCGTGCTCGGCGCCGGAGCGCCCTGGCAGCTCGCCGTGTGGTCCTCGCTGGCCGCGATGTTCAACTTCGCGGTCAACATCAGCCTCTACCTCTACACCCCGGAGCTCTACCCGACCCGGGCCCGCGCCCTGGGGTGCAGCATGGGTGGCGTCATGAACCGACTGGGACTGATCGTCGGCCCCCTGCTCGTGGGTCTGGTCTACGGCGGCGGCACCCAGCTGTCTGCGGTCTTCCTCCTGCTCTCCGTCTTCACGCTGGCCGGGGCCGTGGTGGCGGGACTCTTCGCCGAGGAGACCGCCGGCCGCACCCTGGAGGAGGTCTCGCCGTGAACGCTCCGACGCATCGGACGCACAACGAGCGGCCCGCCGCGGACCTGTGCACCTGTGGCGGCGCGGCCCCGCCCACCGAACTCCCGTCCCCCGCCGCCCCGCCCGACGCGGTCCAGGTCACCGGCGACGCGCGGCCGGAGGGCCCGACCGCGCTGAGCGTCGTCCTGCTCGGCACCGGCGCGGGCCCCTACCCGGCGCCCGGCCGGCAGGGCGCCTCCACCGCGGTCGTCGTCGGGGACCGGACATATCTGGTGGACGCCGGTTACGGCGCGCTGCGCAAGTACGCGCAGGCCGGGCTGCGCCTCAGCGACCTGCGCGCGGTCTTCCTCACCCACCTGCACTCCGACCACACCGCCGACCTGTTCAACCTGTTCCTGCTGGGCTGGGGCCCGGCCAACCACGGTGTGAACCAGCCGGTCCACATCGCGGGCCCCGGCCCCGACCGCACCCTGCCCGACCACCCGCAACCCGGCACCGAGGGCCTGCTCACCCATCTCCTCGCCGCGTTCGGCCAGGACGTCGCCGTACGCCTGCGCACCAGCGCCCGCACGCCGCTCGCGGACCTCGTCCGGCCCCACGACCTGGTGTCGCCGCCGGCCGGCCAGGACGTGCTCGTGTACGAGGACGACCGGGTGCGGGTCACCGCCCGCGAGGTCCCGCACCCGCCGCTGCACCAGAGCTTCGGCTACCGCTTCGAGACCGAGGAGGGTGTCGTCGCCTTCTCCGGCGACACCGCGTACAGCGACAGCGTCGGCGAACTCGCCGAGGGCGCCGACCTGTTGGTCCACGAGACCATGGAGCCCGACTTCTACCGCGGCCTCGGCTACTCCGACCGACTCCTCGACTTCCTCACCGCCTCCCACACCGCGCCCGGCGACGTGGGCCGGCTCGCCACGGCGGCGGGGGTGCGCCGCGTCGCCCTCAGCCACATCGGCCCGCCGGACCCGCGCGAGGTCGGTGACGACGACTGGACCCGCAAGGTGGCCGCCACCTACTCCGGCCCGGTCGTCGTCGGCCACGACCTGACCCGACTCGTCCCGGCCCGCTGAACCACCCTTCTGAACCACTCCCTCTGAACCACCCTTCTGAACCACTCCCTCTGAACCACCCCTTCCCTTCCACGAGTTCCACGGAGAACCGCACCATGCACGAGAACAACCAGCAGCACCCCCCGACCCGCGAGTCGCTCACCGTCGGCATCGTGGGCGGCGGCGTCGGCGGGCTCGCGGCCGCGATCGCCCTGCGCCGGGCGGGCCTGGAAGCGGTCGTGTTCGAACAGACGGCACACTTCGGCCGCGTCGGCGCCGACATCAACCTCACGCCCAACGCGGTCAAGGCCCTCGACGGCCTGGGCATCGGCGAGACACTGCGGCGCACGGCCGCCCGCCCCACCCACCGCCTCAGCCGGAACTGGGACACCGGCGAGGAGACCTCCCGCATCGAGATGGGCGACGAGGCCCAGACCCGCTACGGCTTCCCACAACTCACCATGCACCGCGCCGACTTGCTCGCCGCACTGGAGGAGGCGCTGCCGCCCGGCACCGTCCGCTTCGGCAGTCGCCTGACACACACCGCCGAGCACGCCGATGGTGTCACCGCGACGTTCGAGGACGGCACCGAGACGGACGTCGACATCCTGATCGGCGCCGACGGCATCCACTCCGTCGTGCGCACCGACCTGTTCGGCCCGGAGACACCCCGGTTCACCGGTCTCGTCGCCTACCGTGCCGTGGTCCCCGCCGGGCGCCTCGACGTCCCCGGCATGGACGCCTTCACCAAGTGGTGGGGACCCGACCCGGCCACCCAGCTGGTCACCTTCCCCCTCAACCGGGGCCGGGACCTGTTCGTCTTCGCGACCACGGCCCAGGAGAGCTGGCAGCACGAGTCCTGGACCACCCCGGGCGACGCCGCCGAACTCCGCTCCCACTACCGGGACTTCCACCCCGAGGCGCGCGCCGTCCTCGACGCCTGCGACGAGGTCCTCAAGTCCGCCCTGTACGTCCGTGACCCGCTGCCCTCGTGGTCGTCGGCCCGCCGCACCCTGCTCGGCGACGCCTGCCACCCGATGACACCGTTCATGGCCCAGGGTGCCGCCATGGCCATCGAGGACGCCGTCGTCCTCGCCCGCGCCCTGGCCACCGCCGACCCCCGCTGCCCCGAAGCGGCCCTGAAGTCGTACGAGGCCACCCGCCAGGACCGCACCGCCCGCGTCCAGATCGGCTCCCGCGGCAACGACTGGCTGCGCAGCTCGGGCAACGGGGACTGGGTGTACGCGTACGACGCCTGGACGGTGGCCCTGGGCTGAGGACGGTGGTCTGGGCGGGCGGCTCCGGATCAGGCAGGCATAGGCGCAACTCCTCGTGGGCACCCGGTGCCGGGTCGTGAATCCCACCGCCCCGAAGGAGTACTTGTGAGCGAGGACATCTTCGTCATCGGTATGGACGAGGCGAACCTGCCGACCCTGCGCGCGGCCGGCGCGGGCCGCGACTGCCGGTTCCACGGCCTCCTGACCATCGAGGAGTTGCAGGGCGGGGAGGTCTCGGTGCCGGATCTGCTCGACCGGGCCCGCCGCGTGCTCGACGCCTTCGACGGCACGATCGACGCGATCACGGGCTACTGGGACTTCCCGGTCTCCACCATGGTGTCGATCCTCGCCCGCGAGTACGGCACCCGCGCCACCGACCTCGCCTCCGTCGTCAAATGCGAGCACAAGTACTGGAGCCGCCTGGAGCAGCGGGCGGCCGCCCCGGAGGCGGTGCCCGCGTTCGGCCGGGTGGATCTCGACGCGGACGAGCCCGAACTCCCCGACGGACTCTCCTACCCGGTGTGGCTCAAGCCCGCGCTCTCGTACTCCTCCGAACTGGCCTTCGGCGTCAAGCACCGGGACGAGTTCCGCGCCGCCGTGCAGGAGATCCGTGCGGGCATCGGACGCATCGGCCGCCCCTTCGAGTCCGTCATGGAACAGGAGGAACTGTCGCCCGAGATGGCCGAGGTCGGAGGCCTCGTCTGCCTCGCCGAGGAGCGCCTCACCGGGATCCAGGTGGCGGTGGAGGGCTATGTGCACCAGGGCGAGGTGACCGTCTACGGAGTCCTCGACTCCATCAACTACCCGGACAGCTCCTCGTTCCTGCGCCACCAGTACCCCTCGATGCTCCCGCAGCCGGTGATCGACCGTCTGCACGACGTCTCGGCGAAGGTGATGCGCCGCATCGGCATGGAAGGAGCGACCTTCTCGATCGAGTACTTCTACGACCCGGGCACGCAGGACGTCCGCATCCTGGAGATCAACCCGCGCCACTCCCAGTCGCACGCCGAACTGTTCCACTTCGTCGACGGGCTGCCCAACCACCACTGCATGCTCGCCCTGGCCCGCGGCGAGGACCCGCGCATGCCGCACGGCGAGGGCCGCTACGCGATGGCCGCCAAGTGGTACCACCGCTGGTTCACCGACGGCGTGGTGAGCGACGTGCCCAGCCGCGAGCGGCTGGACCGGATCGAACGCGACATACCCGGTGTCCGCGTCGACGTGGCGCCACGCCAGTGTCAGCGCCTGTCGGACCTGTCACAACAGGACAGCTACAGCTACGAGTTGGCGCACATCTTCACCGGGGGCGACAGCGAGGACGAACTGCGCGAGAAGTACGACCGCTGCGTGGCCGCCCTCGACCTCTCGTTCGAGGACACCGCGCCTGCCCCCGACCGACAGCCCGACCCGGCCTGAGCACCCGCACCCCTGCCCCCACGCGAGGAAGGAGGCCAGACCTCCTCTATGCGCACCGTGACCGACCTCCCGCACAAGCTCCGCGAGGAAGCCCACGTCCGCATTCCGATGTCCGACGGCGTGCACCTTTCCGCCCACATCTGGCGCCCCGCCTCGAGCGACGGCGAACCCGTCCCGGCGATCCTGGAGTACATCCCCTACCGCAAACGCGATCTGTCCTCGGTACGCGACTCGATCCACCACCCCTACCTCGCCGGACACGGATACGCGTGCGTCCGCGTCGACCTGCGCGGCACCGGCGACTCCGAGGGCGTCCTGACCGACGAATACCTGGAACGCGAGCAGCGGGACGCCGAAGAGGTCCTCGCCTGGCTCGCCCAGCGCCCCTGGTGCGACGGTGGCACCGGCATGATGGGCATCTCCTGGGGTGCGTTCGCCGCGCTCCAGGTCGCCGCCCGCCGCCCGCCGTCCCTCAAGGCGATCGCCATCGCCTCCTTCACCGACGACCGCTACGCCGACGACATGCACTACATGGGCGGGGCGCTGCTGTCCGACAGCCTGGCCGAGGCCGGCACCATGTTCGCCTACGCGACCTGCCCGCCCGACCCCGAGGTGGTCGGCGGCCGGTGGCGCGACATGTGGCACGAACGCCTGGAGAGCGCGCGGCCCTGGGTGCTGGAGTGGCTGCGCCACCAGCGCCGTGACGACTACTGGCGGCACGCCTCGGTCTGCGAGGACTACGCGGCCGTCCGGTGCCCGGTCCTGGCCTCCAGCGGATGGGCCGACGGCTACTCGAACGCGGTCACCCGCCTCCTCGCCCATCTCGACGTCCCCCGCAAGGGGCTGATCGGCCCGTGGTCGCACAAGTTCCCGCACCTGGGCGAACCCGGGCCCGCCATCGGGTACTTGCAGGAACTCGTGCGCTGGTGGGACCACTGGCTCAAGGGCGCGGACAACGGGGTGATGGACGGGCCCATGCTGCACACCTGGATGCAGGAGAGCGTGCCCCCGTCCACCTCCTACGACGAGCGGCCGGGACGCTGGGTCGCCGAGCCGTCGTGGCCCTCGCCCCACGTACGAGAACGCGTCCACCCGCTCACCCGGCACCGCATAGGCGCACCGGAGACCGACGACGGCGCCCCGCGCGGCGTCCTGACGATCCAATCACCCCTGTCCGTCGGGCAGTTCGCCGGAAAGTGGGCCTCCTACAACGCCCCGCCCGACCTGCCCTACGACCAGCGCGAGGAGGACGGCGGCTCCCTCGTCTTCGAGACGGAACCACTGCCCGAGACACTGGAGATCCTCGGCTCGCCCCGGGTCGACCTGGACGTGTCGGCCGACGAACCCGTCACCATGCTCGCGGCCCGCCTCTCCGACGTGGCCCCCGACGGACGCGCGACCCGCGTCACGTACGGCCTGCTCAACCTGACCCGGCGCAACGGCGGCGACGAACCCGAGCCACTGGAGCCCGGCCGCCCCTACCGCGCCAGTGTGCACCTCAACAGCGTCGCCCAGGCGTTCCCCGCGGGTCACCGCATCCGCCTGTCCCTGTCCACCTCGTACTGGCCGCTCGCCTGGCCGCCGCCCCGGCCGGCACTGCTCGGCGTCCACGAGGGCACGAGCACCCTCGCCCTGCCGGTGCGCCCGCCCCGGCCCCTCGACGACAGGCGCTCCGCGGCGGAACCCTTCGGCCCTCCCGAGGGGACTCCGGCGCTCTCCACCACTCAGCTCGCACCGCCGGAGCAGCGGTGGGAGGTGCGCCGCGAACTGGTCACGTACGGGTGGGCCCTGGAGATCGTCAAGGACACCGGCACGGTCCGCTTCGACGACATCGACCTGGACGTGGGACGCCGTGCGGTCGAGCGCTACGGCGCCGTGGCCGACGACTTCACGTCGGCGACCGGCGAGTCCACCTGGACGATGAACTTCCGCCGGGGCGACTGGGACGCGGAGATCGTCACCCACACGCAACTCACCTGCGACGCGCGGGAGTTCCACATGTCGGCGACGCTCGACGCCTTCGAGGGGCGGCGGCGCGTCTTCTCCCGGACGTGGAACGAGTCCGTCCCGCGCGACCACCTCTGAGCGGGCACCGGGTGTGAGCGGACCCCGCTGTTCCGGTGCCCGGGGCCTCAGTCGCGTCCGAGCGCGCTGCCGTCGAGGTTCCGCAGGAGGTCGGCCGTGTCGGCGTACACCTCCGCGGCCCCCGCGTCCTCCAGTTCGGCGCGGCACACCCCGCCGCTGAGGACGGCGATCGGGAGGACGCCCGCGCGTCGCGCCGCCCGCATGTCCCAGACCGAGTCACCGACGAAGACGCTGCCCCGGGCAGAGGCTCCCACCAACTCCAGGGCATGGTGCACCGGGTCGGGTGCGGGCTTGCCCGCGTCCACGTCGTCGGCGCTCGCGGTGGCGGTGATGGCCTCGTCCGCGTCGATCGCCGCCCTGAGGGCCGTGAGCTCGGGGCCGCTCGCCGAGGTGGCGAGCACGACGGGCCGGCCGTCCGCATGCAGGCGCCGCAGCAGATCGCGGGCCCCGTCGAAGGGGGCGAGGCGCTCGTGCCAGGTGCCGTACAGGGCCTTGTGGCCGGCGCTGATCGCGGAGTCCTCGTCCCGGTCCCGGTCCGCTCCCAGCAGATGCTCCAACAGGTCGGAGGAGCCGAGCCCGATGGCGCCGTGCACGGATGTCATGGGAACGCGGTGACCTGCCTGCCGCAGCGCCTCCCACCAGCACACGGCGTGCAGGTGGTTGGTGTCCACGAGGGTGCCGTCCACGTCGAAGACGGCAGCGTGCGCACTCACGGGGTACCTCCTTGCGGCGGGGTGTCGTCCGGGTCCGGCAGGGGGCGCAACAGCGCGCTCCCGCCCTGCCGCCATCGTGCCAACAGGTGTTCGCCGAGGCGGTCTTCGAGGAATCCGGTGGCGCTCACGCCGAAGGCGACGTCCTCGTCGAGGGAGGGCTCGACGTCCAGCAGGCCTTCGACGACCTCGTGGCGGACCACCTGTTCGTGCACCGCGTCGGCCTCCACGTGCTCGTCGTAGAACCGCTGGGCGGCCGGGCCCGCGTCCAGTCGCCGCAGGGCGTTGGCCAGCCGCCGCGAGCCGGGCGACGACGTGATCTCGACCGTCGCGAAGTGGCCCACCAGGGCGCCGCGCAGGCTTCGGTGCAGGCCGAACAGGGACATGACGTTGACCGTGGCGAGGGCGGACGCGGGGGCGGCATCGAGGTAGTGGCCGTAGGCGGTCTCCAGGCCGAGGTCCTTCATCAGGGCGGCGAACAGGCCGGCGTGAACGTCCTCGGCCCGGCCGGCCCCGAACTCGTCGTACTCGATGGCGGCCATCCCGGCCTTGGCCCGTCCGGTCAGGCGGGGGATGACCCAGGCGTGGGGGTCGGCCTCCTTGAGGTGGTAGAGCGAGCGCAGGGCGGCGTACTCCCTGAACTGCCTGGTGTTTCCGTCGCGTTCGAGATGGTGGCTCACGCTGTCGTCCTGGTGCCCTGCGGGCTCGACCTGTAGCTCGGCCAGTGCCCGGGCGGCGTCCGTCCGGGGCGCCGCGTCGGTGCGCAGCGCGGCGAGGAACCGTTGCTCCAGCAGACGCCGCAGAGCCAGCAGGTCCGGATCCCACTCCAGTTCGGGATCGACCCCGTGAAACCCCTGGTAGTGGAGCTCGTAGAGCACGTACAGGGCGAGTTGGAGATCGTCGCCGTACGGTTCGGCGCCGGCGACTGCGTGTGGCTGCCCCAGGGCGCCGGCGGGGGCGCCGTCGCGCAGCGCGGCGATCACCTGACGGGACAAGTCGCCGCGTGGAGACGGGAGTTCGGGTGATCGGGTACGCGATTCCGGAGGGCGTTGCGGGGGTGTCAGGAGCGTGGGGGTCATGTCTCCTCTCCTTCGCCTTCGGCGCGGTCGCCCCGTCGGGGCGGGGTGGATCCCTGCGTGGCCTTGCGGCGGTGGCTGGTGTCGCACCAGGGAAAGGTGCGGCTGCGGCGGCAGGTGCAGATCGCGACCTGGAAGCGGTGGGACGCGTGCACGGTGCCGTCGCCGTCGGTGACCTCGACGGGCCCCTCCACGAGGAGGGGGCCCTCGCGGTCGACCCTGATGCGGCGCGGACGCTCGGAGGAGTACGGATGCTCCGAGGAGTGCGGCGGCTCAGAGGAGTTCGGCACGGATGACCACCAGTTCTTCCTTCGTCGCTTCTCTGTCGAGCAGACCTTGGGCGCAGAGCCAGCTGTGGTGTGCGCGCACCACCGGGCCGAAGGGCACGAAAGCCCGGTCGATCACCGCCGCTTTCATGCCGAGCCCGTCGAGGCGCTCCAGGCTTTCGTCCTCGCCGCACAGTGTGGAGTGGACCATCAGCAGCGTGCCGCCGGGGCGCAGGGCCCGTGCCGCTGCGACGCAGACGCGGTCGACGACCGTACGGCCGCGGAGCCCGCCGTCCCAGGCCCGCGCGGCACCCCGCGGCGGCAGCGGCCCGGGGGAGGGCACGTAGGGCGGATTGCTCAGCGCCAGATCGAAAGCGCCCGGGTCCGGTACCGCTCCGAGGTCGCCGTGCCGGACAGTGACGGGGGCGTGGCTGAGCAGAGCGTTCAGGCGCGTCGTCCACACCGCCCGCCACGAGATGTCGACCGCCGTCACCCGCGCCCCGTGGCGCGCGGCGGCGAGGGCCAGCGCACCCGATCCGGTGCCGAGGTCCAGCACGGCGGTGCGCGGGGCGACGGCTTCGTGGCCGAGGGCCCGCAGCAGGAGCGCGGTGTCGGCGTCGGGCTTGTACACGCCTCGCGGGGCCAGCAGACGGCGCCGGCGAGGCAGCGGTGCCGCGTCTCCCGCCGTGGGATGTGTCGTCATGCGGTGCTCACCACACTGGCCATCACGGAAATCAGAACCGGACCGTCCTTCCACCTTGCGGCGTCGCGCCACGATCGGCCACTCGAAGCGAGTCGTGACGCTCCGTGCATGCGAGGCGCGGAAACGCGCCGATGAGTAGGAGTGCCCAAGACGGCAGAGCTGAATCGCGGCGAGCGGAGCGCAGGGGACCACTCCAGTCACGGCTCTTACCGAAAACGTGTTACTGCGTCATGATCCACAGAAGCGCAGCGAAGAGAAATCCGAGCAAATGTGCCTGTAGGAGTGATTGATGACGTCTCGTCGCCAGATCCTCGGTGTCCTGGGAGCCGCTCCCGCGATCGCCGCCCTCGGCAGCACCGGCGCGTACGCCGCCGCGGCCGCGCCGGCGGGAGGCTCGACCGGGAGCGGGGGCCGTGTCCGACCCGCCTCGATCATTCCGGTCAGCGGGGACGACACCCCCGAGCAGATCGTCGCCAAGGCCGCCGACGTCGTGCCCAGGAAAGGCCAGTTGGCGTGGCAGCGGCGGGAGATCACGGCGTTCACGCACTTCGGGATGAACACCTTCACCGACCGCGAGTGGGGGTCGGGCGCCGAGGACCCGGCGGCGTTCGCGCCGACCGCCGTCGATGCCGACCAATGGATCCGCACGTACCAGGCCATGGGCGCCGAGCTCGCGATGATCACCGCCAAGCATCACGACGGGTTCACGCTGTTCCCCAGCCGGTACACACCTCATTCGATCCTCGGGAGTCCCGGAAAGCCGAATGTGGTCCGCACGTACGTGGAGGCGGCGCGCGCTCGGGGGATGCGCGTGGGGATCTATCTGTCGCCCTCCGACGGCGGCGAGCTGCCGCACGCATGGCACGCCACCTGGATCGATTCGCTGCGGAAGAAGCAGGCCGAGGGCGGGAAGCTGACCTCGGTGGAGCAGACCGCCGTCGACGACGGCGACCGGGCGCCCGGCGGACTCGGACGGTTCGGCAACGGCAGCGCAGTCAAGGAGCACACCATTCCCACCCTCGTGGAAGGTGACGACCGGGCCGACGCCGTGCGGTCGGGGAAGCTGCCCACGTTCACCGTGCACGTCAACGACTACGACGCGTACTACCTGAACCTGGTCTACGAACTGTTCACCGAGTACGGGCCGTTGGACGAATTCTGGCTGGACGGCGCCAATCCGTGGGCCGACGCCGGGATCACCCAGGAGTACCGCTTCGCGGAGTGGTTCCGGGTGATCGACGCGCTCTCGCCCGACACCGTGGTCTTCGGCGGCCCGGCGGGCGTGCGCTGGGTCGGCAACGAGAGCGGGGTCGCCCGCGAGACCGAGTGGAGCGTGGTGCCGACGACCGCCGACCCGTGGACGTACCACGGCGAATGGCTGCTGCCGCACGGCGCGAGCGTCGACGACATCGGCTCCCGGGCCCGGCTCACCGAGCCCGGGGTGACCCATCTGTCCTGGTTCCCCGCCGAGGCCGATGTCTCCAACCGGCCGGGCTGGTTCCACCACGCGGACCAGAAACCGAAGACGGCGGCGCAGCTCTTCGACCTGTACGAGAAGAGCGTCGGGCGCAACGCGACCCTGCTGCTCAACGTGCCGCCCTCGAAGGCCGGGACCATCGATGCCGCGGATGTCGCCGAGCTGACGGCATTCGGGCAACGCGTCCGGAAGGTGTACGGCGGGCCGGTGGCCGCGAACGCCGACGGGACGACCACCTTCGACCGGGTCGCCGTCCGCGAGGACATCGAGCACGGCCAACGGGTGGAGAGATTCGCCGTCGAGGCCGAGATCGGCGGGACCTGGCGGCAGATCACCACCGGCACCACCATCGGCCATCAGCGGATCCTGCCGCTGGACGCACCCGTCACCGCGCGTCGCGTACGCATCAAGGTGCTCGCCTCCCGCGCGGAGCCCCGCCTCGGCCGGACGACGCTCCACCGGGCGGCCGACTGACCCACGGCCCGCGTCGGTGAGTTCGCCCCGGCCGCGGGTCAGCCCTGCCGGAACGCGTCCAGGATGCGCTCGGCGGCCAGGGTCGCGGTGAGGGTGCCGGCGCGGACCCGGGCCTCGAGGTCCGGAGCCAGGGAACGCACCGCGGGGTCCGCGTGCAGCCGGCGCAGCAGGTCGTCGCGGATCATCGTCCAGGTCCAGTCGACCTGCTGGTCGCGGCGTCGCTCGGCGAGGCGGCCCGATGCGTCGAGGAGCGTGCGGTGCTGCTCCAGGCGGTCCCACACGGTGTCCAGGCCCGTGGACTTCCGGGCGCTGCAACTGAGCACCGGCGGCGTCCAGAAGGCGTCCTTGCCGTGCATCAGCCGCAGCGCGCCCGCCAGTTCGCGCGCGGCGGTCTGCGCGTCGCGGGCGTGCGGGCCGTCGGCCTTGTTGACGCTGATCACGTCGGCCAGTTCCAGGACGCCCTTCTTGATGCCCTGCAACTGGTCGCCGGTGCGGGCCAGGGTCAGCAGGAGGAAGGTGTCGACCATGTTGGCGACGGCGGTCTCCGACTGGCCCACCCCGACGGTCTCCACGAGCACCACGTCGTAGCCCGCCGCCTCCATGACGACGATCGACTCGCGGGTCGCCTGTGCGACCCCGCCGAGCGTCCCGGCCGTGGGGGAGGGGCGCACGAACGCCGCCGGGTCGACGGCCAGGCGCTCCATGCGTGTCTTGTCGCCCAGGATCGAGCCGCCCGTGCGGCTGGAGGACGGATCGACGGCGAGCACCGCCACCCTGTGCCCGAGTCCGGTGAGCATGGTGCCGAACGCGTCGATGAACGTCGACTTGCCGACGCCCGGCACCCCGCTGATCCCGATGCGCCGGGACCGGCCGCTGTGCGGCAGCAGCCGCGTGAGCAACTGCTGTGCCAGTTCCCGGTGTTGGGGCCGGGTCGACTCGACGAGCGTGATCGCGCGGGCGACGGTCGCGCGCTTCCCGTCGAGGACACCCTTGACGTACGTGTCGAGGTCGATGGCCATGGCCCGTGTCACCGGCTCACAGGTCGTCGTGCCCGAGCGTGCCCGCGAGGCGTGCCACGAGGTCGTACGCCGCGTCCGGGATGACGGTGCCGGGCGGGAACACCGCGGCCGCGCCCATCTCCTTGAGCGTCGGGACGTCGGCCGGCGGGATCACGCCGCCCACCACGACCATGATGTCCTCGCGGCCCTCCTCGGCGAGCGCCTCGCGCAGCGCCGGTACGAGGGTGAGATGCCCTGCGGCCAGCGACGACACCCCGACGATGTGCACGTCGGCCTCGACGGCCTGGCGCGCCACTTCCGCGGGGGTCTGGAACAGCGGGCCGACGTCGACGTCGAAACCGAGGTCGGCGAAGGCGGTCGCGATCACCTTCTGGCCCCGGTCGTGACCGTCCTGGCCCATCTTGGCGACGAGGATGCGCGGCCTGCGCCCCTCGGCCTCGGCGAACTCGTCCACCCGGCCGCGGGTGCGGTCCACGTTCGGGGACTCGCCTGCTTCGTTGCGGTACACGCCGGAGATCGTACGGATCTGCCCGGCGTGCCGGCCGTACACCTTCTCCAGCGCGTCGGAGATCTCGCCGACCGTCGCCTTCGCGCGCGCCGCGTTCACGGCGAGTTCGAGGAGATTGCCCTCGCCGCCGGCCGCGCGGGTCAGCGCCGCGAGCGCGTCCTGGCAGGCCGTGTCGTCGCGCTCCTCGCGCAGCCGGCGCAGCTTGTCGATCTGCTGGGCCCGCACCGCGGAGTTGTCGACCTTGAGGACGTCGATCTCCTCGTCGGTGTCCACCCGGTACTTGTTCACCCCGATCACCGGCTGCCGCCCGGAGTCGATACGGGCCTGCGTGCGGGCCGCCGCCTCCTCCACGCGCAGCTTCGGGATGCCGGCGTCGATGGCCTTCGCCATGCCGCCCGCCTCCTCGACCTCCTGGATGTGCTGCCAGGCCCGCCGCGCCAGGTCGTACGTCAGCTTCTCGACGTACGCGCTGCCGCCCCACGGGTCGATGGACCGGGTCGTCCCGGACTCCTGCTGGAGCAGCAGCTGGGTGTTGCGGGCGATGCGTGCCGAGAAGTCGGTGGGCAGCGCGAGCGCCTCGTCGAGGGCGTTGGTGTGCAGCGACTGGGTGTGTCCCTGCGTCGCCGCCATCGCCTCCACACACGTACGTGTCACGTTGTTGAACACGTCCTGCGCGGTCAGCGACCAGCCCGAGGTCTGCGAATGGGTGCGCAGGGACAGGGACTTGGCGTTCTTCGGGTCGAACTGCTTGACCAGCTTCGCCCACAGCAGGCGCGCTGCGCGCAGCTTGGCGACCTCCATGAAGAAGTTCATGCCGATCGCCCAGAAGAAGCTCAGGCGCGGCGCGAACGCGTCGACGTCCAGGCCCGCCTCCCGGCCCGCCCGGAGGTACTCCACGCCGTCGGCGAGGGTGTACGCCAGCTCCAAGTCGGCCGTCGCGCCCGCCTCTTGGATGTGGTACCCGGAGATGGAGATCGAGTTGTAGCGCGGCATCCGCTGCGAGGTGTACGCGAAGATGTCGGAGATGATCCGCATCGACGGCTTCGGCGGATAGATGTAGGTGTTGCGGACCATGAACTCCTTGAGGATGTCGTTCTGGATGGTCCCGGCCAGCTTCTCGGGCGGTACGCCCTGTTCCTCGGCGGCCACGATGTACAGCGCGAGCACCGGGAGCACGGCGCCGTTCATCGTCATCGAGACGCTCATCCGGTCCAGCGGGATGCCGTCGAAGAGCTGGCGCATGTCGTAGATCGAGTCGATGGCGACGCCCGCCATGCCGACGTCACCGGTCACCCGCGGATGGTCGCTGTCGTAGCCGCGGTGCGTGGGCAGGTCGAAGGCGACGGACAGGCCCTTCTGCCCGGCCGCGAGATTGCGCCGGTAGAAGGCGTTGGACTCCTCGGCGGTGGAGAAGCCCGCGTACTGGCGGATCGTCCACGGCTGGTTCACGTACATCGTCGGGTACGGGCCGCGCAGATACGGGGCGACGCCCGGGTAGGTGTCCAGGAAGTCCAGGCCCTCCAGGTCCTGGCCCGTGTACAGCGGCTGCACCGTGATGCCCTCGGGTGTCTCCCACCGCAGGTCGTCGCCGCCCGCCGCCTTCTTCAGCGCCGTACGCCACTCCTCGGCGCTGCCACCGGCCGCGGCCGGGGTCCCCAGGTCGATCGCCGAGAAGTCGGGGATGTTCGGGCTGGGCATCAGGACACTCCCATGCGGTCGAGCGTGGCGGTGAGGACGGCCACGGCGTCGCAGCCGGCGAAGACGTAGGTGTCGACCCCGGCGTACGTACCGGGGCGGCCCGCGAGGAAGACATGGCCTGCGCCCGCCTCGCGCAGCTCGCGCGCGGCGGCCTCGGCCTGCTCCTCGTACACCTGGTCGCTGGAGCACAGGCAGGCCTCGCGCGCCCCGCTCTCCTCGAACGTGCCGTCCGTGACCGCCTCGATGCCGCCCGCCTGGAACAGGTTCGCGGCGAAGGTGAGGCGGGCGGTGTGCGCGGCGACCGGGCCGAGCCCGGCCAGGTGGACGCGGGGGCGGGACCCGGTCGCGGCGAGGTGCGCGTCCGAGCGGGCCCGCAGTGCCTCGAAGGCCTCGTCGCGGCGTACGCGCGGCAGGCCGCCGGACGGCCGCGCCGGAGCGGGCCCCCGGACGACGGCCTTCTCGGCCAGGTCCGGGAACTCGCTGACACCGGTGACCGGTTCACGGCGTGTGGCCAGCTTCTTGCTGCGTGCGGCCCAGGTGGCGGCGAGCCGCTCGCCGAGCAGCCCGGAGCGCAGCGCCGCCGCCTGCCCGCCGGCCGCCTCGATCTCCTGGAAGAACTCCCAGCCCGCGCGGGCGAGTTCGTCGGTCAGACGCTCCACGTACCAGGAGCCGCCGGCCGGGTCGATCACCCGCGCCAGGTGCGACTCCTCGATGAGGATCGTCGAGGTGTTGCGGGCGACGCGCCGGGCGAACGCGTCCGGCAGGCCCAGCGCCTCGTCGAACGGGAGGACCGTCACCGCGTCGGCCCCGCCGACGCCCGCGGCGAAGGCGGCGATCGTGGTCCGCAGCATGTTCACCCACGGGTCCCGGCGCGTCGTCATCACCGACGAGGTCACCGCGTGCTGCCGCTGCGCGCCCTGCTCGGGCGCCCCGCAGACCTCGGCGACCCGCGCCCACAGCCGTCGTGCCGCCCGGAACTTGGCCACCGTCAGGAACTGGTCCGCGGTCGCCGCGTACCGGAACTCGAGCTGCGACAGGGCCTGTTGGGCCGTCAGTCCCGCCGCCGTCAGCGCGCGCAGGTACGCGACGCCGGTCGCCATCGACGCGCCCAGCTCCTGCGCCGCCGAGCCGCCGGCCTCGTGGTGGGGGAGCGCGTCCACGGTCAGCGCGCGGACGCCGGGGTAGTCGGCGAGACACCGCCGGGCCAGCTCCGCCGCCGTCCCGACGTCGTACGAGGTGCCCGTACGGGCCTCGTGTCCCAGGGGGTCGGCGCCGAGGTTGCCCCGTGCGGCGTCGGCGGCGACGCCCGCGCGCTCGTAGGCGAGGAACAGTTGGGCCGCGGCGGCCCCGGTCTCGGCGCCGGCGTCGAGGACGACCGGCGCGAGATCGAGGTAGACGCCGTCGAGCGCGGCGGGCAGCGCGGAGACGGGGAAACCGGCGGTCTCCCCCATGGCCAGCCACAGGGACGTGACGCCGTTCTCCAGGTCGGCGAGCACCGCGGCCGGATCCGCGGCATCGTGGCGCTGGCGCACGTCCCAGCCGCCGGCCACGTTGCCCTCGGCGCGGGCGCCGCGCACGAAGGGGGCGAAGCCCGGCAGCCCGGCCGGGGGAGCCGTGTCGCGGGCGGTGTACAGCGGGCGGGCGCGCAGCCCGTCCTCGAGCGTGGTGGACAGAGCACCTTCCGCTTCGGCTGCCGAGACTTCCTTGCCCGACTTGCGCAGGACACCCGAGACCAGGTGTTGCCATTGCTCGTGTGTCGCGTCAGGGAACTCGGCCGCCAAGGAGAGCCCGTCGTCTGGCAGGACCGTCATGCTCGGATGCTAGGCCAGAGTTAACGCTCGTTGGCAGCTCGCGCCCGTGTGACCTTGTTCTCCTTGCTGTACCGGCCTGTTTCGCCTAGGAGGCGGGGTCCCGGTGGATCAGGCCGGGCCGAGCTCCCCGCGCACGGTCCTTGCCGCGGCCACCAGGTTCTCCAGGGCGGCGCGTGTCTCCGGCCAGCCGCGGGTCTTCAGACCGCAGTCCGGGTTGACCCACAGCCGCTCGGCCGGGATGGCCTCAAGTCCCGTACGCAGCAGGGCGGCGGCCTCCTCCCGGCTCGGGATCCGGGGGGAGTGGATGTCGTAGACACCAGGGCCCGCCTCGCGCGGGTAGCCGTGCCCGGCCAGCTCGCGGGCGATCTGCATGTGCGAGCGGGCGGCCTCCAGGCTGATGACATCGGCGTCGAGGTCGTCGATGGCCTGGACGATGTCACCGAACTCGGCGTAGCACATGTGCGTGTGGATCTGGGTGTCCGGACGTACGCCCGCCGTCGACAGGCGGAACGCCTCGGTCGCCCACCGCAGGTACGCGGCGTGGTCCGCGGCGCGCAACGGCAGGGTCTCGCGCAGTGCCGGCTCGTCGACCTGGATGATCGAAGTGCCGTTCGCCTCCAGGTCGTTGACCTCGTCGCGCAGGGCGAGCGCGACCTGGCGCGCCGTGTCGCCGAGCGGCTGGTCGTCGCGGACGAAGGACCAGGCGAGCATGGTGACCGGGCCGGTCAGCATGCCCTTGACCGGGCGGGCGGACAGCGACTGCGCGTACGACGTCCAGCGCACCGTCATCGGCGTGGGACGGGAGATGTCCCCGGCGAGCACCGGCGGGCGCACGTAGCGGGTGCCGTAGGACTGGACCCAGCCGTGCTGCGTGGCGAGGTATCCGGTGAGCTGCTCGGCGAAGTACTGCACCATGTCGTTGCGTTCGGGCTCGCCGTGCACGAGCACGTCGATGCCGGTCTTCTCCTGGAAGGCGACGACGTCCCGGATCTCGCTCCTGATCCGCTCCTCGTAGCCCTCGGTGTCGATGCGCCCGGCCCTCAAGTCGGCGCGGGCCGTGCGCAGTTCGGCCGTCTGTGGGAACGAGCCGATCGTGGTCGTCGGCAGCAGCGGCAGGCCCAGGTGGGCGCGCTGGGCGGCGGACCGCTCGGCGTAGGACTGGTTGCGCCGGGTGTCCGCGTCGGTGACGGCGGCGGTGCGGGCCCGCACGGCAGGGTCGCGGGTGATGGGGGAGGCGGCGCGCGAGGAGAGGGCGGCGCGGTTCACCGAGAGCTCGGCGGTGATCGCGTCCGTGCCGCGGCTCAGACTCTTGGCCAGGGTGGCGATCTCGGCGGTCTTCTGGCGGGCGAAGGAGAGCCAGCGCCGGATCTGCGGGTCGATGTCGCGCTCCAGGGCGGCGTCCAGCGGGACGTGCAGCAGGGAGCAGGAGGCGGCCACGTCGACGCGGTCGGCGAGGCCGAGGAGGGTGCCGAGTGCGGCGAGGGACTTCTCCAGGTCGTTGACCCAGACGTTGCGGCCATTGACGACACCGGCGACGAGACGCTTGCCGGGCAGGCCGCCGACCGACGCGAGCGCGTCGACGTTGGCGGCCGCCGCCTCGGTGAAGTCGAGGGCGAGGCCGTCGACCGGCGCCTTCGCGAGGACCGGCAGGGCGTCCCCGAGCCGGTCGAAGTAGGACGCGACGAGCAGCTTGGGCCGGTCGCCTGCCGTGCCGAGAGCGCGATAGGCCCGCTCGGCGGCTTCGAGGTCGGCCGCGGTGCGGTCCTGGACCAGGGCGGGCTCGTCCAGCTGCACCCACTCGGCGCCGGCCGCCCGCAGGTCCGCGAGCACCTCCGCGTACACCGGCAGCAGCCGCTCAAGGAGCGTCAGCGGGTCGAAGCCGGCGGGGACGCCCGGTGCGGGCTTCGACAGCAGCAGGTACGTGACCGGGCCCACCAGGACCGGGCGGGCGGCGAGCCCCTCGTCGCGGGCCTCCTTGAACTCGGCGACCTGCTTGGCGGAGTCGGCGGCGAACACCGTGTCGGGGCCCAACTCCGGCACCAGGTAGTGGTAGTTGGTGTCGAACCACTTGGTCATCTCCAGCGGCGCCACGTCCTGGGTGCCGCGGGCCATCGCGAAGTACCCGTCCAGGGCGTCGGCCGCGACGGCCGCACGGTGGCGCTCGGGGATCGCGCCCACCATGACCGTGGTGTCCAGGACGTGGTCGTAGTACGAGAAGTCACCGGTGGGGACCTCGTCGATGCCGGCCGCGACGAGTTCCCGGCGGTTGGTGCGGCGCAGTTCGCAGGCGGTGGCACGCAGCGCGTCGGCGGTGACGCGGCCCTTCCAGTACCCCTCGACGGCCTTCTTGAGCTCCCGGCCGAGGCCCTGGCGCGGGTAGCCGTACACGGTGGCCCGTGCTGTCGCGGCTGCGGTCTTGGTGGTCACGGAGTTCTCCTTCGAGAGACGTATCCCATGGATCCCGAGGACCGGAACGCGTGAAGGAGCGACAGAACCGGCGGTGCGACCTCGCGCGGGCGAGGCGCGGTGGTCCGCCGGATGTGTGCGCCGACCCGCCCTCGAGGTCACCGGGATGTCCGCGCACGCGTCGTACGAGCACGGGCAGATGGCAGGTCTTCGGACTCGCGGGCACGTCCTTCGAACGAACGAGGACACCTACTGGCCGTCGCTTCCCAGGTCCCGTCTGTCGGACCCAGTGCGTGTGACGGCGGTCGTTCCCACTCACCGCTGCGGGGCAGTCCCGGATTCCCACCGGGTTCCCTCTTGCGACGCATCCCGCCTGGCTGACGGGGCGAACCAGCTGCACCGCCCACCCTACGGGCCGGTGCCGGAGGGTGGCCAGGAGACACGGAACCCGGTCGGTGACATGGAACACGGCGTTGCACAATGCAGGGATGGATCACACGGTCATGAAGGTCGTCGCGGCGGCCGTCGTCGAGAACGGACGGCTGCTCGTCGTCAGCAAACAGGCGGCACCGGACGTCTACTTCGTTCCCGGCGGCAAGCCCGAGCCGGGCGAGGAACCGGAGGAGACACTGGTACGGGAGCTGCGCGAGGAACTCGGTGTCGAGCCGGGCCGGCTCGAACCGCTCGCCGTGGTGGAGGAGCGGGCTGCCCTGGAGGGCGTTCCGATGCACCTGACGGTCTTCGCCACGACACTGATCGGCGATCCGGTACCCGCGGCCGAGCTGTCCGCCCTGCGCTGGACCGACGGACGGGATCCGGACCTCAGGCTCGCCCCCGCCGTCGAACACCATCTGCTGCCGCTGCTGCGGGAGTTGGGAAGGATGGAACCGGCCGTCCCGGGCCATGCATGACACGTCGTACGTAGTTCGCCGCCGCGGCCGGTTCAGCTGAGCGGGGTGGAGCGGCGCGGCGGTGGGATCCTCGGGAGCAGCTCCCACAAGGGGCGCGAGCCGGCCGCCCAGGTCGCCAGCGTCGAGCGGTCCGCCAGGTGCATGTGCAGCCGGCGGGCCAGCGGCGCGCAGCGCGTGGAGAAGCGTCCGTTCGTGACGACCAGGACCACGTCCGCGCCGTACAGCTGACGGGCCGTCCCGTTGACCCGTTGCAGATCCGGCGTGCCCACCGCGGAGCCCCGCTCCCCGTTCCGGCGGTGCTTGCACTGGATCACCCACGTGCGGCCCAGCGGGTCGGTGGCGAGGACGTCCGCGCCGTTGTCCCCGGCGCCACCGATCTGTTGCGCGTCCGCGCAGCCGTCCCTGCGCATCAGGTCCCGTACCGCGTACTCGAAGTCGCGGTGGTGCAGCGCGTCCAACTGGGGCAGCCCGTAACGCAGTCCCTGTCGACGGGTCCGCTCCCACAGGGCCCGCTGTCGACGCCGGTACAGCAGGCCCGCGCCCGCGAGCACGGCCACCACGGTGAGCACGACCAGCAGCCACCAGTGCACGAGCAGCCAGTTGACGGCCGCGACGAAGAGCGTCACCGACACGGCCGCACCCGCGAGCAACGCCGTGAGCCGCGCCTGTTGCCGCTGCTGCCGCTTGGTGGGACGCCGCCTCCGCCTCGGCCGCCGGGCCGGCGGGCGCCGCGTCACCGCTCATCCTTGCGTGCGTACGCACTGAACCATGGCATCGCGGCCTCCCCCTGAAGCAGCTCCCCGCCGAACTGCCCATGCTCGCAGCCACCACCGACAAACACTCAGGAAACCCGGCGTGCGGTGATCACGTAAGCGGGGATCAGGCCAGACCGGGTCCTCCCGGGGACGGCCGGGCGGCTTGTCACCCGGCGATGGCACTGAGTGCCTCGCGGTACCCGGTAACATCACCGCCTCTGCAACAGCGTACGGAAAAGTGCTACATGGGGGACAAGATGGTCGTTACCGGGCCCGTATCGGGACGGGAATCCGGTGGGGCGGTCGCCACGGGGGTGACGGGGCTCGCCCTCCTGCTGCGGAGCTGGCGGGTCCGGGCCGGGCAGCGGCGCGGCCTCGGCGGCCCGTTGTCCCAGGTGGAGGTGGCCACCGAGATCGGCATGAGCGAGCGCTGGTACCGGGACCTGGAGCGCGGCACCATCCCGCGCCTGGACGCAGGCGTGCTGTCCCGGCTGGCGGACACCCTCAGCCTCGACGCGGACGAACGCGCGGCGCTGCACTTCCACGCCTTCGGCGGCACCCCGTACGCGAACCGCTCGCACGCCCCGGCGGACCTGACCGCTCTCCAGCAGCTGGTCGACCAGCAGATGCCGCGCCCCACCTACGTGACCGACGCCCGCTGGGACGTCGTCGGATACAACGGCGCCATGGCCGAGTGGTTCCCGTGGGTGCTCGACAGGCCCGCCAACCTCATCCGGTGGGGGCTGACCACGCAGGAGGCCCGCGAGCAGCTGGTCGACTGGCAGCAGCACGCGTACATGTATCTGGCCATGCTCCGCTACTCCATGGCCGAGCGCCCGGACGAGCCGGGGCTCGCGGAGCTGCTCCACGAGGTCCTCCAGGACCCCGTCTGCGGGCGGATGTGGACCGAGCGCACCTGCATCGTCGGCAACCGGGACGGCCACCGCTTCCGGCTGCGCCTTCCGCACATCGCGCCCGCGGAGTTCGAGGTGGAGGCGCAGGTGCTGCTGCCCGCCCGCCACCCGGGACTGCGCTTCGTCGCCCTCGCCGACGTCGCGCCGACCCGGGCCGACGAGAACTGATTACACGTCGCCAAAAGCTCGAAATCAATAGCCGTCGACCGGCAAAGATTTGCCGGTCGGCCCAGATTCGCACCGGCAGATCTTTGCCGGTCGGCAGGCATTGACGGGCGAAGTTGCCTGCCGGTTTTCTTGAGAGGCCGGGGCGGTTCGAGCCATCCGGTTTCAAGAGAATCCGGAGAGCAGTAGTGCGGGCGTTCGCAGAATTCGAGAAGTCATTCCTGGGGCACGGTGTCTGGGACATCGCCCCGCCCCAGGGGCCCGTCGGCAACGCGGCCGAGGAAGCCGATGAAGCCGAGAAGGCGACACGCGCGGTGCGCCCCGCTCTCTCCGGCCACCCCGTCGGCGTGGTCGGTTCGGGCACCATGGGCGGCGGCATCGTCGAGCTCTGTGCCCTGCGCGGTCTGGACGTCCGGCTCGCCGTGTCCCGGGAGTCCTCGCTGGCCTCCGCGCCCCGGCGGCTCGCGAAGTCCCTCGACCGCGCGGTCGCCAAGGGCCGGCTCTCCGGGGCGGAGCGCGACGCCGCGCTGTCCCGGGTCCGCGTCACCACCGACCTGGCGGACCTGGCCGACTGCCGGCTCGTGATCGAGGCCGTTCCGGAGGACGAGGCCCTCAAGCTCGACCTGTTCACCACGCTCGACAAGGTCGTGGAGCCGGACGCGATCCTGGCCTCGACGACCTCGGCGATCACCATCACCCGGCTGGCCCGGGCCACGGCGCACCCCGGCCGCGTGATCGGGATGCACTTCTTCAACCCCGTCGTGTCGATGCCGCTCGTCGAGCTGATCCCGACGCTGCTCACCGCCCCGGGCGTCATCGAGAGCGCGGAGGGCTTCGTCGCCCGGACGCTGGAGAAGGACCCGATCACCGCCGGGGACCGCAGCGGCTTCGTGGTCAACGCGCTGCTCGTCCCGTACCTGCTCGCGGCCGTCCGGATGGTCGAGTCCGGCTTCGCGTCGGCCGAGCACGTCGACCGCGGAATGGAAGGCGGCTGCGCGCACCCCATGGGGCCCCTGCGGCTGTGCGACCTCATCGGCCTCGATGTCGTCGCGGCCACCGCCACCGCCCTGTACGAGGAATTCAAGGAGCCCCTTTACGCTCCGCCGTCACTCCTCTCGCGCATGGTGGAATCCGGCCTCCTCGGCAGGAAATCCGGCCGCGGCTTCTACGCGTACGCGTGACTTCGTGACGTCCCGGGACGCCACTCAATTCATTCCAAGGATTTCAGGAGACTGCGCATGCACGCGTATATGAACATGAAGAAATCGGCGAAGATAAGCCACGACTTCTGGGAGACCACCACCCAGGCCGGCATGTTCGACATCGTCGCGGCCGGCCTCGGCGACGGACACCACCGCTCGCTCGCCGACGGCCACGAGTTCGTCAACATGTCCTCGTACTCCTACCTCGGCCTCGACACCCACCCCAAGCTCGTCCAGGGTGCGATCGACGCCGTACGGGCCGAAGGCGCCCTCAACACCTCGACGTCGCGCATGCGCATCCGTTTCGGCGCGCTGCGGGACGCCGAGGACGCGATGTCGGAACTGTTCGACGTGGAGGCCGTGACCGTGGCCTCCTGCGCCGCGGCGGCCTGGGCGAGCCTGCCCCTGCTCGCCTCCGGCCTCCTCACCGGCGGCGAGCCGCCGCTGATGGTCTTCGACAAGAACGCGCACTTCTGCCTCAACGCCATGAAGCCGAACGTCGCGGACGAGGCCCCGCTCACCACGATCCGGCACAACGACATCGAGGCCCTCGAGGACCTCTGCAAGCAGCATCCCCAGGTCGCCTACATCGCCGACGGCGTGTACAGCACCGGCGGGATGGCGCCCGTCCAGGAACTCCTGCGGTTGCAGGAGAAGTACGGCCTGTTCCTGTTCTTCGACGAGGCCCACGGGGTCTCCACGGTCGGCGAGCGGGGACGCGGAGCCGTCCTGGAGGCCATGGGGCAGATCAACGACCGGACGCTGATCATCACGTCGCTCAACAAGGGCTTCGGCGCCTCGGGCGGCGCGATCTTCCTCGGCCCCAGGGGCTCGCGGGAGCGGCGCGACATCGCCCTGCGCAACGGCGGCCCGCTGATGTGGTCGCAGCGCATCAACACCGCCGGACTCGGCTCCGTCCTCGCCTCGGTCGAGCTGCACCGCTCCGACGAACTCCCCGCGCTCCAGCGCCGCCTCCAGCGGAACGTCGACCTCTTCGACAGCCTCGTCCCGACCGCGCTGAGCGGTGACGGACTGCCGATCCGGTTCGTGGACATCGGCTCCGAGGACACGACCGTCCGCCTCGCGCAGGCCCTGCTCCAGCGCGGCTACTACGCCTCCCCGATCTTCTTCCCCGTCATCGCCCGCGGCAAGGCCGGTCTGCGGCTGATGATCCGCGCGAACATGAGCGCCGCCGAGATCGAGGACTTCTCCCGGCAGCTCAAGGAACTGCGAGACCTGCATGTCTGAGGACCTGAACACTCGCATGTCCCGCCCGACTTCGGCCGGGACACCGCCGAACACACCCGCCTCCGAGCCGGTGCAGAACGGGCCGGTGCATGCCGAGCCGGTGCAGCCCAAGCCGGCGCAGCCCAGGCCCGAGCGGCGCACGATGCTGGTCGGCTGCCTGCTCGTCTTCATGGCGCAGATGGCCACGACCATCTACCTGCCCTCCCTGCCCGCGGTCCAGCACGACCTGGGCGTCTCCCGCAGCTTCGCCGCACTGTCCGTGTCCCTCTTCGTCATCGGCGCGGCCGCGCCCGTGGTGCTGTGGGGACGTGCGGCCGCCCGGTACGGGCGGCGGCCCGCGGTGCTCGCCGCGCTCGCGCTGTTCGTCGCCGCCAGCGCCCTGCTGGCGGTCAACTCCTCCGCCGAGGCGCTGCTGGTGCTGCGCTGCGTGCAGGGCATCGGCGCGGGCGGGGCGGCCATCATCGCCCGTATCTTCGTACGCGACCTCGGCGGCGGCGACGCCCTCGCCCGCCGGCTCTCGGTGCTGTCGATCGCCTTTGTCACCGCCCTCGGCGGCGGCCAGTTCCTCGGCGGTCTGATCGGCACCTACGCCGACTGGCGCGCCGGGTTCGTCGTCCTGGCCGTGCTCGGGGCCCTCGGTGCGCTCGGCGCGGCGACGCTGCCGCTGGAGCCCGGGCAGGGCCGCGCCGAGCCGACCAACATGGTCCGGATCTACTGGGACATCCTGAAGGTCCCGGCCTTCCTGCTGCCCACCGTCGCCGGCGGACTCGGCTTCGCCACGATCGTGCTCCTCCAGGAAGTCGCGCCCTTCGTCTTCCAGGACCACTTCGGCCTGGGCGTGGACGCGTACGGAAACATGGGGCTGCTGTTCGGGCTCGCGTACTTCGCCGGCGCGATGATGGTCAACCGGCTTGTCGCGTCCGCCGGTTCGAGCCGCCTGATGCGCATCGGCGCCGTCATCATGACGGCCTCCGGTGTCCTCATGGTCGGCCTGTGGCTGCTGCCTTCCGTCCCGACGGCCGCCGCGCTCGTGGTGTTCACCGCCCTGTACTGCGCCACCACCTTCGGGCAGTCGGCCCTGTTCCCCAGCAGCATGGCCGTCTCGGTCAGCGCCGTGAAGGACCACGGCGCCTACGCCGTCGCGCTGTGCGGGTTCCTCGCCCAGTCGATCGCCGGTGTGGTGGCGACCTTCGCCACCCTGCTGCACGCCAACCTCGCCTGGGCGGGCGTCGCCGCCGCGCTCAGCGCCCTGGCCTATGTCCTCGTACGCCGTGACAACCTGAACAGAAGCCGATGACGACTCTTCGCTCCCGTATCGACACCTCGTCAGAGGTGTTCCACCGCAACACCCGTGCCTTCGAGGGCAAGCGGCAGATCATCGCCGAGGCGCGGGCCGCCGCCGTCGCCGGCGGGGACGCCCGCGCCCACCGCAGGCACGCCGAACGCGGCAAGCTCACCGCCCGCCGACGCGTCTTCCAACTCCTCGACCCCGGCACCCCGTTCATGGAGATCGGGCAGCTGGTCGCGCACGACGTCTACGACGAGCCGGTGCCCTCGGCCGCGCTGATCACCGGCATCGGTGTGGTCGGCGGCCGACCCTCCATGATCTTCGCCAACGACGCGACGGTGAAGGGCGGCACGTACTTCCCGCTCACCGTGCAAAAGCACCTGCGCGCCCAGAAGATCGCCAAGGAGAACGGCCTGGCCTGCATCTACCTGGTCGACTCCGGCGGCATCTACCTTCCGCTGCAAGAAGACCTGTTCCCCGACGAGTACCACCTGGGGCGCATCTTCCGGAACATCGCCGAACTGTCGGCGCTCGGACTGCCCCAGATCGCCGCCGTCATGGGCTCGTGCACCGCAGGCGGCGCGTACATCCCCGCGATGTGCGACGAGGCCGTCATCGTCCGGGGCAACGGCACCATCTTCCTCGGCGGTCCCCAACTGGTCCGCGCGGCCACCGGCGAGATCGTCGACGCGGAGACCCTCGGCGGAGCGGATCTGCACACCCGTGTCACCGGCGTCGCCGACCACCTGGCCGAGAACGACGAGCACGCCCTTGAGCTGGTCCGGGACATCGTGCAGCGCACCGGCCCCGGCCCCGTGTCTCCGCCGCCACGGGCGCCCCGGCCGCCGCTGTACGACCCGGCAGAGCTGCCCGGCATCCTCAGCGCCGACCTGCGCGAACCGATCCCGGCCCGCGAGATCCTCGCCCGGCTGCTGGACGGCAGCGAGTTCGCCGAGTACCGCGCCCGCTACGGCCCCACCCTCGTGTGCGGCACAGGACACATCGGCGGCTACCCCGTCGGCGTCGTGATCAACGACGGCGTGCTGTTCCCGGAGAGCGCGCAGAAGGGCGCCAACTTCATCGAGTTGTGCGCCCAGCGGAACATCCCGCTGCTCTTCCTGCACAACATCAACGGCTTCATGGTCGGCGCCGCCTACGAGGCCGACGGCATCGCCAAGCACGGTGCGAAGCTCGTCAACGCCGTCTCGTGCGCCAAGGTGCCCAAGTTCAGCCTGGTCGTCGGTGGCAGCTTCGGGGCGGGCAACTTCGCCATGTGCGGCAGGTCCATGGGACCGCGCCTGATGGCCATGTGGCCGAACGCCAAGTCCACCGCCGTCGGCGCCGAGCAGACCGCCACGGTGATGGCGCTGATCCGCAGCGACCAGCTCGCCAAGGAAGGAAAGACCCTCTCCGCCGAGGAGGAGGAGTCCATCAAGCGGCCCATCATCGAGACCTACGAGAAGCAGTCCCACCCGCTGTACTACGCGGCGCGGTTGTGGGTGGACGCCGTGGTGGACCCCGCCGACACCCGTGAGTGGCTGACGCTGTGCCTGGCGACCGCCGCGGACGCACCCGAGCAGGAGACACGTTTCGGCGTGTTCAGGATGTGACGAGGAAATGCTGAAACGTCTCTTGATCGCGAACCGCGGCGAAATCGCCCGGCGCATCGCCCGTACCTGCCGCCGCCTCGACATCGAGTACGTCACCGTGTACTCGGACGCCGACGCCTCGGCGCCGCACCTGGAGGGTGCCGTCGAGTCCGTGCGGATCGGCCCGGCGGCCGCCGCCGACAGCTATCTGCACATCGAGTCGATCGTCGACGCCGCGCTCCGCACCGGCTGTGACGCCGTGCACCCCGGTTACGGATTCCTTTCCGAGAGCCACTTGTTCGCCTCGGCGGTCGCCGACGCCGGTCTGGTCTTCGTCGGCCCGGACGCCGCGACGATCGCGGCCATGGGCGACAAGGCGACCGCGCGCTCCCTCATGGCCGAGGCGGGCGTTCCCGTACTCCCCGGCTCCAGGGAAGCCACCGAATCGGCCGACCTGCTCGTCGAGGACGCCCGCCGCATCGGCTACCCGGTGATCCTCAAGCCCGTCGCGGGCGGCGGCGGCAAGGGCATGCGCGTCGTCGAGGAGGAGGCCGACATGGCCGACGCCGTGGCCGAGGCGGTCCGCCTGGGCCGGGGCAACTTCGGCGACGGCCGGCTCCTCGCCGAGCGCTATGTGCCCCGCCCCCGACACATCGAGGTCCAGGTCTTCGGCGACAGCCACGGCGGCACGGTCCACCTCTTCGAGCGGGAGTGCTCGCTCCAGCGCCGCCACCAGAAGATCATCGAGGAGGCGCCGGCGGCCGGAATCACCCCCGAGGTCCGAACGGCCCTGCTGGAAGCGGCGGTTCGGGGCGCCGAAGCCCTGGGGTACGTGAACGCCGGGACCTTCGAGTTCATCCTCGACGCAAACGGCCGGTTCTCCTTCCTCGAGGTCAACACCCGCCTCCAGGTCGAGCATCCGGTCACCGAGGAGATCACCGGCATCGACCTCGTCGAGTGGCAGCTGCGTGTGGCCTCGGGGGAGCGGCTGCCGCTCGCCCAGCACGAGATCACCGCCACCGGGCACGCGGTGGAGTGCCGCGTGTACGCCGAGGACCCGGACGCGGGGTTCCGGCCGGCCCCCGGGCGGGCGCACGTGGTGCAGTGGCCCGTCGGCGTACCCGACGTACGGGTGGAGGCGGCCTTCGACACGTCCGCCGAGGTCCCCGCCTTCTACGACCCCATGATCGCCAAGCTGATCGCCCGCGGTCCCGACCGGGTCTCGGCGCTGCGGCGGCTGGCCGACGCGACCCGCACCGCGCTGATCGTCGGACTGACCACCAACCTCGGTTTCCTGACCGACCTGTTGGAGGACACGCGCGTGGTCACGGGGCGTGTCGACACCCACCTGGTCGACGCGTTCGTCGCGGACACCCCGCGGCGGGGCGGGGCATCGGCCGTGGCCGCGGCGTGCGCGGCGGCGATGCACGTACCGCCGCTGCCCAGCGGAGCCGCCCCCGCATCGCCGTGGACCGGCACGGTCGGTCCCCTCGACCGCCGGTCCCTGGACGCCGACGCCCCGATGGGCCGCATCGCCCTGTCCGACGAAGGCCAGGACGTGGAGGCCCGGCTGACGGGCGTCCACGGCGGAACGGCGGACGTCACGGTCCACGACAGGCCCTTCCGCGTCTTTGTGGCACACGGCGCGGGCCTGTTCCGGGGAACGGTGGGCGACCGGCGGTGGGCCGGCCTGCGCACCGCGGACCGCTTCGAGCTGGTCATCGACGGCCGCCGCACGGTCCTGACCGCGAGGACCCGGGCCGAGGCCGGCTCCGAGGCCGTCGACAACACCCTGCGCTCACCGATGCCGGGCATGGTCGTCGCGCTGTCCTGCGCGGTCGGCGACCGGGTCGAGGAGGGAGCCGTACTCATGGTCGTAGAAGCCATGAAGATGGAGAACCGCATCCTGGCCCCGCTCGCGGGCGTGGTCGAGGAGATCAGGTGCACCCTGCACGGCTCGGTCTCGACGGACCAGGTCCTCGCGGTCATCACACCCCAGGAACAGCAGGACACCGACTCCTGACGAGCTCGCTCGCCGGGGCTCCGGATCCACCGGAGCCCCGGCGCCGGGCCGGCCGACATCCCCCCCCCAGCTGTCGCGGGCGCCGACACGCGCACGACAGCCCCGCCGAACACCCAGAAACGGACACCTTTCACGTGAGTACGACCTCCGCCGTCCCGCTGCGGACACCGCGGCCGACAGGACGGGTTCTCGCCGACCTGCTGCCCGCCGAGAGCGCGGCACGGGCCCGGCTGCGCGACACCGCGCTGGTCCTCGGCGGCGCCGCCCTGACAGGAATCGCCGCGCAGTTGGCCGTGCCGGTGCCCGGGTCACCGGTCCCGGTGACGGGACAGACCTTCGCCGCCCTGACGGTCGGCATCGCGCTCGGAGCACGGCGCGGGGCGCTCGCGCTGTCCCTCTACGCCGTCGCGGGCGTCTGCGGCATGCCCTGGTTCGCCGAAGGCCTGTCCGGCGCGGCCACGCCGACCCTGGGCTATGTCGTCGGCCTGGTGGTCGCCGCCGCGGTGGTCGGCGGCCTGGCCCGCCGCGGCGGCGACCGCAGCCCGCTCGCGACGGCCGGTGTCATGGCCCTGGGCAGCGTCTGCGTATACGCCGTCGGGGTCCCGTACCTCGCGCTGTCCCTGCACCTCTCCCTGGGCCGTGCACTGGCCCTCGGCGCCGCTCCCTATCTGGTGGGCGACGCCCTGAAGGCGGCCCTGGCGATGGGGGTGCTCCCCGCGGTGTGGCGCAGGGTGGGCAACGCCGGTACCGACGAGCGTCGTTGACGGGCATGTGCGCACTGGAGGAGGCACAGTCGCGCCGCCAGGAGGTACAGGAAATCTACAGCGGTCGCAGTAGACATTGCTGTCTGGGCGCGTTAGTGTCCTCTGTGTAGCCCAGAAGCCGACAGGGCGCGGCAGCGCCGTTTCCTGTCAGTACAAGTGATTGATCGAAAGAGGTAAGGAGCACAGCGCCATCAGGATCGCCCGGGCACGGACTGAGTCCACCCGGGTACCGCAGGCCCCGGATTGGAAGGTGGTCCCCGGTCACGCAGTCGCGATCCCCGCAGTCCCGCCCCCGGGTGGTTCTGTGGAAGAAAAAAGGCCGGTGAAGTTAGCCGGTAGATGGTGTTAAAAGCTCGGGGCCCGGGCGCCATGTGGCGCCCGGGCCCCTCGACGCGTCCCCGAAAGAAGAGGTCTATGCCCGCTCGCAGTACCAGCCCCGCCGACAAGTTCGATGACGACGACTACCCCGCCTACACCATGGGCAGGGCCGCGGAGATGCTCGGGGCCACTCCCGCTTTCCTGCGTGCGCTGGGCGAGCACCGCCTGATCACGCCGTTGCGTTCCGAGGGCGGCCATCGCCGCTACTCCCGCTACCAGCTGCGCATCGCCGGCCGCGCCCGTGAACTCGTCGATGCCGGCACGCCCATCGAGGCCGCCTGCCGCATCATCATTCTCGAGGACCAGCTCGAGGAAGCCCAGCGCATGAACGAAGAGCTCCGCGAGCAAGGCCGGCAGAAGCCTCCGGTCTGAAAAGGACAGCACAAGAACCCGGCCGCACCCGGGAGTACGCTGAAGGTGTAGAGGGCTTCGTCCGCCCGCCCGCCACGGCGCCGCGTTTCGGCGAGTGGGAGACGCGGGCGGCGCGAGCGCCCGGATTGCCGGTCGAGACCATGGACGCCATCGCCACACCCGTCGGCGGAACCCCGCGTGAAGGACACACCTACCGGATGCCGGTGCCCCGGCTGCGGCTGACGCCGGACACCAGCCACGGCCCGCTCGACGGGGCCTGGTGGCCGCGCTGCTCCTCGCTGGAACTGGAACTGCCCGCGCTGCTCGGTTCATTGGAGCCGTCGGACGGCGCCGTCACACATGTCACCGTGGACCCCGACGGCTGGCGCACCGCCCCGCGGAGGGTGATGGCTCCCGGCCACGACCACGTGATCGAGGTGGCCACCGCGCGCCTGCCGGGCAAGGCGCACGTGATCAGCGTGGAGTGCGGCGTGGTGGGGCGCTGGGAGCTCCTGGTCATTCCGCCCGACGAGCCGGCCGAGGCGGCCGACGAACTGCTGGCCGCTGCCGCCGACCCCGAGAACATGCTGAGCGCTCCGCGGATGCTGGCACGGATCGAGGAGTACCTCGCCGAAGAAGCCACATGGGAATCGCAGGGCGGATACACGCCTCGGTTGTGACCTCGCACCATTGCGGGGTGGAGTTGGCCGCCTACGAGATGTCTTGACGGTCGCGTCCGCCGACCGGCCGAAGGCCGCTTGCGCCCCGGGCGCACGGGGTACCAGAGGCGCATGATCAGCAACGCCCCCCAAGCCTCCGACGGCTACGTACCGCCCTCCGTCGACGTACCGGCCCTGACCGCGCTGCTCGACGGCGAGTACGCCGAGATCCGTGATCTGGTGCGGACGAATCTGTCGGCGCACGCCTCCGTCCTCGAAGAGGCCGAAGGGCTCGGCGTCGACGCGTTCCGCGAGCGGGTGCGCGCGCTCGCGGTCGAACTCGCGGCCACGGGCCAGACGGGGATGGGGTTCCCGAAGGAGTACGGCGGGGGCGGTGACATCGGCGCGTCGATCGCCGCGTTCGAGACACTCGCCTACGGCGACCTGTCGCTCCTGGTGAAGGTGGGCGTGCAGTTCGGCCTCTTCGGCGGAGCGATCCTGCACCTCGGCACCGAGCGCCACCACCGGGCCCATCTGCCGGACCTGATCACCGGGAAGCTGATGGGCTGCTTCGCGATGACCGAGACCGGGCACGGCTCCAACGTCCAGGCGCTCGGCACCGTCGCGACGTACGACACCGCGAGCCAGGAGTTCGTGATCACCACGCACGGCGACGCCGCGCGCAAGGACTACATCGGCAACGCCGCCCGCCATGCCGAACTGGCCGTCGTCTTCGCCCAGTTGGAGGTGGACGGCAGGCGGGAAGGGGTGCACGCGTTCGTCGTGCCGATCCGTGTCGACGGCGCGCCCGCACCGGGCGTACGGATCGAGGACGCAGGCCGGAAGATGGGGCTCAACGGAGTCGACAACGGCCGCCTGTGGTTCGACGGCGTGCGAGTGCCGCGCGAGGCGCTGCTCAACCGGTTCGCCGATGTCACGCCCGACGGTGTGTACGAGAGCCCGATCGAGAACCCCGGCCGCCGCTTCTTCACCATGCTCGGAACCCTGGTCCAGGGACGGGTCAGCGTCGGCGGCGGCGCCATCAACGCGGCCAAGGTCGCCTTGGCCGTCGCCACGAAGTACGCCGTGCGCCGCCGCCAGTTCGAGGCGGCGGCGTCGGAGGGCGGCGAGGAACAGTTGCTGCTCGACTACGGGATGCACCAGCGGCGCCTGCTGCCGCTGCTCGCCCGCACGTACGCCCTGCACTTCGCCCAGGACGTGGTGCGCACCCGGTTGCACGAGGTCTTCTCCGCACCCCGGTCGGGTGACCGGGGCGACGACGGGCAGGCCCGGCGGGAGCTGGAGTCACGGGCCGCCGGCACGAAGGCGCTGGGCACCTGGCACGCGACGCGGACCATTCAGGAGTGCCGCGAGGCGTGCGGCGGCGCCGGATACCTCGCCGTCAACCGGTTCGCCGCGCTCAAGGCCGACAGCGACGTCTTCACCACGTTCGAGGGCGACAACCACGTCCTGCTGCAACTCGTGGCCAAGGGGCTCCTCACCAACTACGCGCACGAGTTCGAGGACCTCGACCAGCTCGGCATGGTCCGGTTCGTGACCGGCCAGGCCGTGGAGACGGTCATCGAGAAGACGTCCGTGCACAAGCTGCTGGAACGCGTGCGCGACCTGCTGCCCGGTGGCGACGAGTGGGACCAGGAGGCCGGGCTGCTCGACCCGGACTACCAGCTCGCCATGGTCCGGTTCCGTGAGGAGCACATGCTCGCCTCCCTGGCCCGGCGGCTCAAGCGTGGGGTGGACGAGGGGCGCGATCCGGGTGCCGTCTTCTCGCACGTACAGGATCACGTGATCTCGGTGGCGCGTGCGCACGTCGAGCGGCTGGTGCTCGAGGCGTTCGTGGACAAGCTGCGTTCGCTGCCCGACGACGAGGATGCCGGCAACAAGGCTGCCCTGGGGCTGGTCTGCGACCTGTTCGCCCTGTCCACGATCGAGTCCGACCGGGCGTGGTTCATGGAGCACGGCCGGCTGACCGTGCAGCGCTCCAAGACGATCAGCCGTGAGATCAACAACCTGTGCCGGAAGATCAGGCCGCTCGCGGTCGACCTCGTCGACGCGTGGGGCATTCCGCCGGAGATGCTGCGCTCCCCGGACCTGGTGGGCTGACCCGCGGCCCCCGCGGGCCGTGACGCACCTCACAGGCCTCAACTGTCCCGCGCGTACAACTATTTCGCCGCATCGCCGATCAAGACTGTGCGGCCGCCGCGGCCGTGCGTGATGTGGGTCCGCCCGTTCATGACCCGCGCCCGCCCGTCGACAGTCGATATCGGAGCCTCCTCATGTCCCAGCACTCCCGCAAGAAGTTGACGACCGGCAAGAAGGTGACCCTGGGCGTCGGCGCACTGGCCGCCTCCGGGCTCGCCGTCGGCCTGCTCGTCACGCCGTCCGCGACGGCGGGCGGGACCGGTGCGGCCGAGGCGCTGGAGCAGAGCAAGGCCGCGGCCGCCGACGCGTCGGCGGCGAAGGACGCCGCGCCCAAGGCGAGAACCCTGGCCGCGAGCGCCGCCGACGCCACCGTCGTCTCCGGCATCACCGTCGACGGCGGCAACAGCGCCCGCGTCGGAACGACGAACACGCAGACGATCACCGTGAAGTGGACGATCGACGGCGGGTCGACGCTCTACGGCAGCAACGCGTCGATCTGGCGCGGCACCGACCGCGAAGACGGACTGAAGCAGTTCATCAACTCCGAGGAGTTCTCCGCGGACACCGACCCCTGCGTTCAGTCCGGCGACACCACGTACAGCTGCAAGGCCACCTTCAAGATCGACCCCCAGGGCGACCTGAAGAACGAGGACGCCGGAGCCTGGAAGATCGACCTCTGGGCGGTCACCGACGCGATCACCGACGTGGACACCGACAACGCCAAGACCTGGTACCTCAAGCGCTGGTCCCGGCTGAGCAACAACGCGGCCCCCGAGCCCGTCGCCAAGGGCAAGACGATCACGATCACCGGCAAGCTGGAGCGCGCCAACTGGGACACCCACAAGTACGCGGGCTACACCCAGCAGACCGTCCGCCTCCAGGAGCGTTCGCTGACCGGTTCGTACGCCACCACCAGCAGCCACAGCACCGGCACCGGCAGCCTGGCGGGCGTCGAGAAGCAGACGCGCACCGCCACCACCGACCGCTGCTACCGCTACAAGTTCGAGGGCACCACCACCACCCCGCCGGTCACCGCCACCGGTGACTGCGTGGACGTGCGCTGACCCCGCCGATCCGGCCGACCGCACCGGGCGAGCGTGGCGAAGGACCCACGCTCGTCCGGTGCCTGCCGGTGTACCGGAGGGAGAACGGTGGACCAGCGCGCACTGCCTGAACAGGACTTCTCGGTGTTCGCCGATGCCGTGCCGTTCTCCGGACCGGCGCGGCTGCGGGTGACGGAGGCGATGACGCGCCTGGAGGCCGAACGGCTGCGGGTGGTCCGGGCGATGGAGCGCGGGCAGCCGGTCGCCGCACGTCTCCTCGGGCGAGGCGGGCAGGAGATCAACCGGAATCTCGCCCGCGAACTCCCGGCCTGGCGCACCCTCGACTCAGTCAAGCCGGGCGGTTCCGTGGAGCGACTCGCCGTGAGCCTCCCGAACAACGCGTTCGCGATGAACGCCGGCCTCCGGATGGTCAGCGTGTGGCACCGCGACGCGCTGGGCCCGGACGTGCGGCTCGTGCTGTCCGGCGAGGACCCGGAGGTGTACTTCTTCGGCTACGGGCCACTGGAGATGAAGATCGTCGACGGGGTCGAGGTGCTCCTCGAGGGGCCCACCGTCCGCAACCTGACGACCGTCATCGGCGTCCGGGACGCCGCGTGCATGGCTGCCGCGCGCCACTACTGGGACGCCGTGCGTGCGACGACGTACCCGTGTGCCGCCGAGGAGCCACCCGCCGACGGCCTCACCGAACGCCAGCGCCGCGTCGTCGCGCTCCTGCTCATCTGCTCGTCGGACGAGCAGATCGCCCGCCGGCTCGAACTGAGCGTGCGCACGGTCCGCACGGAGGTCGCCGTGATCCTCGACCTCCTCGACGCCCCGACCCGCTTCGTGGCGGGGTTCCGGCTCAGCGAGCGCCTGAGCCGACTCGCTTCCGGACCGCAACCGTCTTCGGCTGCAGGATGCTGCAATCTTCCGCCGACGGCGCCCGACAGTCTCCTGCCATGCGAAGACACGGAAAACTCATGAGCGGCCTGACGGCCGTCGTCGGCACCGCGTTCGGGACGACCCTGCTGACCGCCGCACCGGCGTCCGCCGCGCAGATCAGGAACAACTGCGAGGGCTCGGCGGTCGTCCGCTGCGCCAACGTCGAGATGCCGTCCACCGGCGTCTTCAACGCGCACGGCCGGGTGACCGACACCGCCGGAGGCACCAACTACGACGTCCAGGTCATCGATGTGCGGCTCGAGTACAACCTGAACGGCAACTGGACACTCCTGCGTGACGAGATGCCGGCCGACGCCTGGGAGCCCGACCAGGACGTCGCGCGCACCGCCACGTACTCGTGCGGCTCGTCGGCACGTAAGAGCGTCCGCGCGAAGGTCTACGTGCAGTGGCGCAACAGCGGCACCGTGACCGGTGACTGGGTCACGACACCCACGGAACCGCCGACGTACATCTGCCCCCGCTGATCGTATGACCGGGCCCCGCATCCGATCGCCGCGGCGACCGCGCTCAGCGGCGGCGCAGCCGGGCGAGCCACGCGCGGGCCTGGGCCTGCTTGCGGGGGTCCGATGCCGTCCTGCGCGCGGTCGCGATCGCCCTCCTGCCCTGCGGGCTGCGGCTGTACCGCTTGATCCGGTCGAGAATGCCGGCCATGACGCCTCCGTGGTGTCCGTCGTTCGACAAGGCTCGCGACTCTGCGTCCTCGCTCTCGCTACAGCTACCCGGGAAGCGGTCCGGAACACGAAGGCGGTGCGGTCGAACGCCGCGTCGACGCGGAAGCCGGGAGCGTACGGATGCCGGGAGGAAGATTCTTCCGCCGCCTCGGCAACCTGATCCGGGTTCGCGCGTCGTGTGGGGGTGAAGGGTGCCGTCCGGCATCCTTCACCCCGACCGTGGAGTGCTCCCGTGAACCACCTTGTTCCCGCTGTACGCAGTGCCGTCGTGGCCACCGGCCTGTTGGCCGCCCTGTCCGCGATCCCCGTCGCCCACGCCACGCCGGTGCCCGCGGCCGCCACCACCGAGAAGCCGAGCCCGGCGCCCTCGGCGTCCGCCAGCAGCGTCCCGACGCCGGCCACGAGCGAGCCCCCATCGGCCGCGCCCGCCGCCCCGGGCGGCGAAGGTGACGCAGCCTCCTCAGCGGTGCCGAGTGCCGCCCCCACTCGGACCGACACACCCTCGCCCGTCCCCACCAAGCCGGGAACCCCCGCGCCCGCCCCCGCCGATGACGAGCTCGCACATACTGGGTCCTCGGACACGGCCACCACCGTCCTGGGCGCCGGGGCCGCCGTGCTCGTCGCAGCCGGCGCGGGCACCCTCTTCGCCGTACGCCGCCGCTCGCACCGCTGACGCAGCAGACCCGAGGAACCCTGTGCACACCCCCGCAGTCACCGAACCCGCCCCGCCACCACGGCCGTTCACCCTCCCTTACGGCCGCGTCCGTCCGGGCTGGCGGGATGTGCTGCGTGGGCTGCTGCGACGCGACCGGTCCACTCTCGAAGGGGCACCCGGCCCGGCCACCGACGCGCCGGGCCGGGCCGCGGCCTCGTTCCCACCCCCGCATCTCGACCGGCCACCCACCGTCGGCGAGCTCTACCACGCGCACCGGCTGCGCATGGTGCGCCTCGCGGTGCTGCTCGTGGACGACCTGGCCACCGCCGAGGACGTCGTGCAGGACGCGTTCACCGCCCTCTACCGCCGCCACGGCGAACACATCACGGAGGTGGACAACGCCCTCGGCTACCTGCGCACTTCGGTCGTCAACACCGCACGGTCCGTGCTGCGTCGCCGCCGTACGGCCCGGGCGTGGACCCCGCCACCGGCCGGTGAAGCCCCGTCGGCGGAGGACTCCGTCGTCCTCGACGAGGCACACCGCGAGGTCCTCGCCGCGCTGACCCGGCTCACGCCGCGCCGCCGCGAAGTCCTCGTCCTGCGCTACTGGGCCGACCTCAGCGAGGCCGAGATAGCCGCCACCCTCGGCATCAGCAAAGGCGCCGTGAAGTCGAACGCCAGCCGCGCCCTGGACGCACTGGAAAAGCTCCTGGAGGGCCGGACATGACTCCCCGCACGCCACCCGCCCGCCCGGTGGACCATGCCGAACGCCCGGTGGAGCAACGGCTGCGCGAGGCACTCGCCGTCCGCGCCGACAGCATCACCGTACGAGCCCTGCGCCCGGCCGGGCCGCCCGGCCCGCACCTGCGCCGACTGCCTCGACTCCGCGGCCTCGGCCGGCGCTTCGCCCTCCCGGCCGCCGGACTCGCCACCGCCGCGGCCCTGGCCGTCGGTTACGTCGCGCTGGCCCCGGACCCGGCCCCGAACCGCACCCCGGTGCCGCCCGCCGCGCCCTCGTCCCCGACCGCCCCCAACCACCGCCCGACGCCCAGCCCTTCGCCGTCGGCACCGTCCAGCTCGGCGGTCCCGACTCCGGCGGCGCCGTCCACCGCGATTCCGTCCGCCTCCACTCCATCCGCCTCGTCCCCGCCCACGTCGTCCCCGTCCACCGAGTCCCCGGCCGCGACGGGCGGCGAGCGTCCCACGGCCCGCCCGAGCACGCCGGAGTGAGAAATTCGGCCACTATGTAAGTGTCGACTGTGCGATGGGTTCCTTACTTGGCACGGGTGCGTAAGAATCCACTCGGCCCAGTGAGTATGACGAGAGCCGTCGATGCGGACCCCACGACAGGAGGGCACATGCTTTCGGACACGGTCAGGACATGGGTGGCCGGCTGGGCGGTGTCACGGCGGACACCGGCACCGGTCGAGCACCCCTGGGGGTACTACATCGAGGTGGCCGACAACCCGGCCGAAGTGGGGCGTCACGTCCTTCCGGAGGCGGAGGAAGCGATGGTGCGCAGCGCCGCCGCCTCGGTGGCCGTCCCGCGGACGTGGATGAAGATGCCCGCCGAGCCCGAGGACGTCGAACCCTGGCTCACTCCCGGGTGGGTGGTGGCCTGGGAGGAGACCGGTCACCTGATGGCGATCGACCTCATGGCCACCGGGCCGCGGCCACCGGAGGGTTACACCGTGTCCGTGGACCACGTCGACGGTGTGCTCTGCGCGCGTGTGGTGGACGCGGCGGGCATGACGGCAGCCCAAGGACAGGCGGCCGTCATCGGAGAGGCCGCGGTGATGGACCGGATCGTGACCAGCGAGTCCCACCGGCGCCGTGGGCTCGCCAGCTTCGTCATGCGCACACTCGCGGATCAGGCGCTGGCCCGGGGAGCGGGCACGGGCGTTCTCGGTGCGACGGACCCCGGACGCGCGCTGTACGAGACGCTCGGTTGGAAGAAGCACTCCACGTTGGCGGAGTGCATCTATCGGCCCTGACGCGCTTGTCGCGGGGCAGGCTGGGCCGCGGCCCTCAGCAGCGGATACCGTGCGGCGAAGTGGTTCGGCCTGCTGGAGGAGCAGAGAAGTGAAGGCGCTGCGTTACCACCGCTTCGGCGGCCCCGTCGCCGTCGAGACGGTTCCCGACCCGCGGGTTCCGGACGACGGCGCCGTCGTGCGCGTCGCGGCCTCCGGCTTGTGCCGCAGCGACTGGCACGCCTGGGCGGGCCACGACGACACGGTGACGCTGCCTCAGATCCCCGGACACGAGTTCGTCGGCCGGATCGAGGCCGTGGGGGCGGACGTACGGGACTGGTCCGTGGGCGACCGGGTGACCGCCCCCTTCGTCAACGGGTGCGGAACCTGCGAGTGGTGCAAGGACGGGAACGCGCAGGTCTGCCCCGACCAGACGCAACCCGGCTTCACCCACCAGGGTTCGCACGCCGAGCTGGTCGCCGTGCGGGCCGCCGACACGAACCTGGTTGCCGTACCGCCGTCCGTCTCGGACGCCGCGGCCGCCAGTCTCGGTTGCCGGTTCGCCACCGCCTATCGGGCCGTGTCCGCGCGCGGTCGGGTGCGGGCCGGGGAGTGGGTGGCCGTCTTCGGGGCCGGGGGAGTCGGGCTCAGCGCCATCATGATCGCCGTCGCGCTCGGCGCGCGGCCGATCGCGATCGACCGTTCCGCCGAGGCACTGGAGCTCGCGGCCAAGGCCGGAGCCGAACACGTACTGAACGTCTCGGACAGCACGGTCGCGGAGATCGTGGAGCTCACCGGAGGCGGAGCCCATGTCGCCGTGGACGCGGTGGGGGCGTCCGAGGTGATCGACATGAGCATCCGGTCGCTGCGCCGGCGGGGACGCCATGTGCAGATCGGTCTCCTGGCGGGGCCGCCCCCTGCGGTTCCGCTGGACCGCGTGCTGGCCTGGGAACTCGATGTCCTGGGCAGCCACGGCATGGCGGCGAGCCACTACCCGGAACTGCTCGACCTGGTCGAGCGTGCGGTGCTGCGGCCTGCCGATCTCGTGACGCGCGCGGTCGGCATGGACGAGGCCGCACGGCTGCTGTTCGCCGAGGACGCCGCCGCCCGAGGCTCGGGAATCACCGTGCTGTGCCCGCAGGGTGAGCATGATGGGTCGCAGCCAACCAGCTGACACACCACGTCTGATGCGGCAGCACCGGGGTGGGCGGCAGCTGTGCTCAGTCGACCGGGTGGCCCGGCGTGATGTCCTCGGCGTCGGAGAGCCTGAACGGCTGCCGGCCGGGCGCGTTGCCGGTGTCCGCGGCCTCCGGGGCGAGGACGAAGCCCACGTGGTCGCCCCCGTCGAGGTGATCCACCACGCGGCCCACGAGCCAGGCCCGGGCCGCCCCGAGCACCACGGTTCCGTGCGGCCCTCGGCTCCAGTCGACGGTCGCGAACTTGTCCACCTGGTCGCCGCTCTCGCCGCCGAACAGCCGCGCCAGTGCGTACTGTTCGTGTCCCAGCAGGTGTACGGCGAGGTGGTCGGCGCGGCGGGCGATCCCGTACGTCCGGTTGGCCTTCGACAGCCACACCACGTAGCGGACGGGGCGGATCGAGCACTGGGAGGCGAAGCCGACCAGGCAGCCCGCCCGCTCGCCGTCCGCCTCGGCGGTGACGACGCACAGTTCCGGGTCCAGATGATCCACGAAGGCATCCGCGACAGGCGGCATGGCGGCAACATCTCCCTCGGGTCGGCAAGCACACCGGTCAATCTTCCGCCGGACTCGACGTGTTCGCCTCCCGGCACCGGGCGAGGAGGTCCTGGGCGGTACGTGTCCAGGGATGGTCCGGGCCGAGCACCCGGAGGCGGCCGGCCACGAGGACCTCGCCCTGCTCGATCGCTTCGGAATGCCGACCCAGGGCTGTCAGGATCCTGCCGAGCGCATGGCGCGAGTTCAGCACCAGGGGGTAGTCCGGGTCGAAGATCCGCTCGTATCCGGCCAGTGCCTTGAGCGCGTGGGGCAGAGCCTCGGTGTGTTGGCTCGCGCAGAAGAGACTTGCGGCGAAATTGAGCTCAGCGGTGAGAGTCAGCGGGTGGTGCTCCCCGAGGGTGCGGTAACAGTCCGCAAGGAGTTCGGGTCCGATGGCGATCATGTCGGCCTGTTCCGGATGGCCGACCATGCCGGGGTTTGCCGCGATCTCCATGTAGGCGGACCGCGCCATCAACGTGAGCGGGTGTTGTCTCCCGAGCGTTTCCTCACGGACCCGGACGACCCGTCGCTGAAGCGGTGGCACCTCCTGGATCCGGCCGAGATTGGCGAGCGGGCCGGCCACCTGGGAGGATGCGTCCAAGGTCTCGGGAGCATCGGGCCCCAGCGCCCTCTCGCACTGCGAACGCAGTTCCTGGTACAGGGCCTCCGACTCCTCGAAGCGGCCGAGGCGGAACAGCGCACGGCCCACGCGCAGGCGGAGCCGGAGCACACTCGCGTCGTCGGCGGGCAGGACCTCGGTGGCGAGGGCGACGGCGTCGGTCGCCAACGTGAGCGCCGACGCGTAGTCGCCCGACCTGTGCACCGCGACGACCAGCCGGTGGGCACAGTCGGCCGCGCTCTCGACCGTGGACGAGCTGGTGCCCCAGCGCGTCACACGCCGCAGCAGCGCCATGACATGGGGAGCGAGCAGGAGCACCGCGGGATCCTGCGCCCCGCGCTCCGGCACCTCCGGAAGCATGGCGAGCAGCAGGCGGGCGGCCGTCGCGGCGAGCTGCTCCCGCTCGTCGTCGGGGGTCGCGTGCGCGACGCTGTCCAGCAGGATTCCGTGTACGCGCAGGCAGCGCACCTGCCCCGGCACGAGCTCGGTGAGCGAGTGGTCGAGGAGCCCGCGCAGGGCGGACTCGACGCGGGAACCGTGCAGTTGGGTGCCGAGTTCGGCGCGGGCGAGGAGCTTGAGCGGGAGGGGATCGCCCGCCCAGCAGGAGAGCAGCCGCAGCAGCGGTGTCGCCTCCGGAAGCCCCTGGGCGGTGAGGGAGTCGAGGGAGAGCTGCCAGGTGCTGTTGAGCAGATACCGGGGGTCGAAGTGGGTCTCGTCGACCGCGCCGAACGAAGCGGCGGGGCCGGTGTCGGGATCCGTATCGCCGTCGAGCCGTCGACGGTAGTCGGCGAGGCTCCAGGGGTCGATGACCTGGTGGGCGAGGAAGCCGCCGGCGAGGGTGAGTGCCAGGGGGAGGTGTCCGAGACGGTCGGCGACCTCCGCGGCGTCGTCGAGCGTACCGGCGTGGGGAGCGATGTCCTGGAGGACGAGGGCGGCGTCCTGGCGCGGCAGAACGCCGAACTGGAGCAGTTCAGCACCCGGCCACCAGTGGGTCGCGGCCTGGCGGGTGGTGACGACGACGATGCCCGCGGGGCTCGTTCGCAGCCACCCTCCGGCGCGCAGGATCGCCGGGGTGTCGGCGTTGTCGAGGACGAGCAGCCAGGGCTCGCTCGAGCGGTCGAGATAGTGCCAGACGAGGTCGGCCGCGGGGCGCAGGCCACCGCGCGCGCCGGTGAGTTCGGCGTCGGTCGCGCCCCGGTCGGCGGCGACGGCGAGCATGCCGGAGCGCAGTGAGGCCGGGTCGGAGGCGTTGACCCAGAGCCCGATGCGGCCGGCCTGCTCGGTGGCGTACCGGAAGAGCGTGTACGCCACGGCGGTCTTGCCGCAGCCGCCCAGGCCGTGCAGGACGTAGACGCCGTTGCCGACGCCCGGCTCGACCGCGGCGCGCAGCCGGTCCATCTCGCCCACGCGGTCCCGGAGTGTGACGGGTGCGCGCCCGACGGCCGGGTGGCGCACGGAGTCGGGACCGGACCACTCGGGGGCGTGATGATGGTGCTCGACGATGTGCTGGTCACCGGAGGCCTGGTAGACGCGGCCGTATCCGTCGGCCCGTGCGTCGTTGGCGCTGCTCATCGGCCGTCGAAGTGCTGGTCGCGGCCCGCCTGGTAGACGCGGGCGTGCCCGGAGGCGGTGGCGTGCTGGGTGACCGACGGGGTGTCAGGTGCGAGGGGGCTCAGCTCCTCGACGAGTGCGCGCAGGGCGTGGGCCTCCTCGGGATGTGCCGCGAGCAGTCGCCGGATCCGCCCCTGCCACTCGGTGCCCAACTCGTCGCGGGACTCGGCGTCGCCGTCGTTCCGCGCGGCCAGCAGGTCCTCCCTGGTCACCTCCAGCTCGGCGGAGATCGCGTCGGCGCGCGCGGGTTCGGCCCGACGCCATAACGCGGTGACACCGTCCCTGGCCCGCTGCCAGGCCTCGGTCGTCAGCAGCCCGACCAGGGTCGTGCCTGCCGTCCCTGCAAGCGCGACTATCTCCGGATCCATGAACTCTCCCCCTGGGAACGAACGTTACTGGTGATCCAGGGTATCCAGAAGTGCCCGCCGGGCCGGGCGGGTGCAGGGCACTGCCTATGTTCCACGCTTCAGGTCGAGAATGCCGCCTGCTGCGGAGTGTGCCGTGGCTAGTCTTGGCCAACTCGACGAGTACGGAGGGGACATGGCCGAGGTGAGCGGCAGACTCGACGGCATGCGCGCGCTGATTCTGGGAGGTGGCGGTGCGGGGATCGGTCGCGCGATCGTCCGCGCCTACGCGGCTGCCGGGGCGCACGTGGTCGTGGCCGACGTGGACGCCGAGCGGGCGGCCGAGGCCGCGGAGGAGGCACGGAAGACCGGGCTCCCGGCCCACGCGATCAGCGGGGACGTCCGCTCGCGTGAGCAGCTCGACGACATGGTCATCGGCGCCGCCGAGCGGCTCGGCGGGCTCGACACCCTGGTCACGGTGGTCGGCGGGCAGGTCGCGTTCGTACCCGCGGTCAAACTCCACGAGATGAGCGACGAGGACTGGGACACCGTCTACGAGGTGAACCTGCGTTACGTGGTGCGGGCCGTGCGGCGCGTGCTCCGCGTGTTCCTGGAGCAGGGCACGGGTGGGAACATCGTCAGCATCGGTTCGGTCGCCGGCTTCATGGCGGCGCCCAAGCAGGCCGGATACGGCGCCGCGAAGGCCGGTCTGCACAGCCTGGCACGCACCGTCGCCGCCGAGTACGCGGCCGACGGCATCCGGATGAACGTCGTCGCCGGCGGAGCCATCAACACCGCGGTCAACCATGCGGAGTCCGCGGGTGACTGGGTCCCGGAGATTCCGGCCGGGCGCTACGGGACCTCGGAGGAGATGGCCGCGTCCGCCGTCTACCTGGCCTCGGACGCGGCACGCTACGTCACCGGGCAACAGCTCGTCCTTGACGGAGGAGTGTCCGTGCGTGGCCCGTTCCCCGAATAGCGCGGTGTTGCCGTGCCGTATCCGCCGATGCCGCACCACCTGGAAACCGCTCGACTGATGTTGCGGCCGTGGACCGAGTCCGATGTCGATGCCCATCGTGCGCTCGTCGCCGAGAGGGGCGACGGCATGCCATCGGTCGAACACAACCGGCGGGTGATCGAGGATCAGCGCACCGCGTCGGCGCTGACAGGGATTGCTCTGTTGGCCGTCGTCCGCCGCGATGTGGGCGACTTCATCGGGTATTGCGGGCTGACCGTCGGTCGGGCTTCCACAGAGGAGCCCGAGATCGCGTACGAGTTGTTCCGGCGCGTGCACGGGCAGGGCTATGCGACCGAGGCGGCCTCCGCCGTGCTCGAGGCCGCGATCGGGACCGGGCGCAGGCGGCTCTGGGCGACGGTGCGTCCTCCACCGACCCGCTGTCCCGTCGCAGTCGACGTCCCGTTACGGCAGGGAACGAAGTACGTTCCCCGACCTGGTGGGTCCCCGCCCGCCGCGGATCATGCGGGGACGGGCTCTTGGGCCCGGGCGTCCGACCTGTCGTCGGTGGCCCTGCCCGTGCGCACGAACAGGTCCTCCTCGCGGAGCCGCGACGTCGCCCAGACGCTGCCCGCCGCCGACAGGACGAGATACCCGCATGCCAGCCACGGGCTGCCGGAGCCGAGCGTGAGGAAGGCGGTGACCAGCAGCGGGGTGATGCCGGACGCGAAGATGCCGGACACCTGGTAGACCGCTGACATCCCCGTGTAGCGCACGTGCACCGGGAACAGCGCCGCGAACAGCGTGCCCTGCGCCCCGTAGAAGCAGGCGTGCACGATGCCCAGCGCGAGCACGAGCGCCACCGCGAAGCCCAGCACGCCGCCCGTTCGGAACAGCAGGAAGGCAGGGAAGACCGACACACCGAACGCGGCCATGCCCGTCAGGTAGACGCGTCGCGCGCCGAACCGGTCCACGAGCCGTCCCGACACCGGGACCAGCGCCGCCATCACCAGCGACGCGCCGGTCACCGTCAACAGCACCGAGGTGCGCGGCAGTTGGAGCGTCCCGGTCGCGTACGTCAGGGCGAAGACGCCCCACGTGTTGAAGGCCACGCCCTCGCCCCAGCGGGCCACCATGCCCAGGAGCAGGTGGCGGCGCGTCAGGCGGTCGCGCGCCACCTCCACCAGGGGTACGGCCCGGGGCTCCGTCGTCCCGTCGAGCACGGCGCGGAAGGCAGGCGTCTCGTCGATCTTCAGGCGGACGGTCAGGCCGACCGCCACCAGGACCAGGCTGGCCAGGAAGGCGACCCGCCACCCGTAGCCGAGGAACGCCTCGTCGCTCAGTACGTTGCTCAGGAGCGCGAACACGCCTGTTCCCAGGGCGAGTCCGAGCGCCAGGCCGATCTGCGGGTAACTGCCGAACCGGCCCTTGCGCCCCTCGGGCCCGTGCTCCACGGCCAGCAGGACGGCCCCGGCCCACTCGCCGCCGAGCGCCACACCCTGCGCGACCCGCAGGACGAGCAGCAGGACGGGGGCGAGCGCGCCCACCTGTGCGTAGGTGGGCAGGAGGCCGATCAGCGCGGTCGAGACACCCATCAGGCCCATGGTGAACGCGAGGGTGCGCTTGCGGCCCACGCGGTCGCCGATGTGCCCGAAGAGCAGGCCGCCGAGGGGGCGCGCGACGAAGCCCACCGCGAACGTGGCGAACGCGAGCATGGTGCCCACCGTGCCGTTGGTCGCCGGGAAGAACAGCTTCCCGAAGACGAGGCTCGCCGCCGTGCTGTAGAGGAAGAAGTCGTACCACTCGACGGTGGTGCCCAGGAGGCTGGAGAGGACGACGGTGCGGAGCTTGCGCCCGCCGGTCGCGTCGCCCGCTGCACGTGTGTCCGTGTCCGCGTTCGGGGTCTCCGCCGGTGGTGTGTCGGGGTCGGTGTCGGTGTCCGTGTCGGTGTTCATGGCCGTGCTCACACCCCCGCGAACGCTACGGTGCCGGGCTCGGCGAGGGCCGGTGCGGCCGGGTGGTGCCACAGTCCGCGGCGCTCCAGCAGCGGCAGGACGCCCTCGCCGAACCAGTACGCCTCCTCCAGATGCGGCACGCCCGAGAGGACGAACTCGTCGATGCCCAGGCGGTGGTACTCCTCGATGCGGTCGGCGACCTCCGTGTGGCTGCCCACCAGCGCGGTGCCGGCGCCGCCGCGCACCAGGCCGACGCCGGCCCACAGGTTGGGGTAGATCTCCAGGTCGGAGCTGGTGCTGGTGCCGCTCGAGTGCAGGGCGCGCATCCGCTTCTGGCCCTCGGACTCGGAGGTCGCGAGGCCGCGCTGGACGGCGGCGATGCGCTCCGGGTCCATGCCTTCCAGCAGCCGCTCGGCCTCCGCCCATGCCTGGGCGGCGGTGTCGCGGGCGATGACATGCAGCCGGATGCCGAACCGTACGGTGCGGCCCAGGAGTTCGGCCCGCTTGCGGACCTCGGCGATCTTCTCGGCGACGGCCTGCGGCGGCTCGCCCCAGGTCAGGTACGTGTCCGTGTGCCGGGCGGCGACGTCAAGGGCCGCGGGGGAGGAGCCGCCGAAGTAGACGCTGGGCACGGGGTCCGGCAGCCGGTTCAGGCGGGCGCCCTCGACGCGGAGGTGTTCGCCGTGGTGGTCGACGGTCTGCCCGTCCCACAGGCGGCGCACGATGTCGAGGAACTCGCCCGTCCGCGCGTACCGCTGGTCCTTGTCGAGGAAGTCACCGTAGGCGCGCTGCTCGGCGCTCTCGCCACCGGTCACCACGTTCAGCAACAGGCGTCCGTGGGACTGCCGTTGATAGGTGGCGGCCATCTGGGCGGAGAGCGTGGGGGAGATCTGGCCGGGCCGGAAGGCGACGAGGAACTTCAGCCGCTCGGTGACCTGCGTCAGCATCGCCGTGGTCAGCCACGCGTCCTCGCACCAGGCGCCGGTGGGGGTCAACGCTCCCTCGAAGCCCAGCTGTTCGGCGGTGCGGGCGATCTGGCCCAGATACTCCACGGACGCCGGGCGGTCGCCTCCGGCGGTGCCGGGGGTCGAGCCGTGGCCACCGCCGACGACGTGGCGGCTGTCGCCGGTGGTGGGCAGGAACCAGTGGAAGGTGAGTGCGGACATGACGGGGCGAGGACCTCACAGTGAGCGGAGCGGGGTGGGGGTGCGCCGTGGATGTGGCGCGCGGGGGCGGCGTCAGCCCCGACAGCAGGCACTCTTGTGCCGGCAGAGGTCGATGTGCCGACGGGAGACGAGCGGATGCACGGGCCCCTCCCTCACTGCTGCTCGTTGCCTACAATTCCTACTGGATTACTAGGGAAATGTTCCGCATCGACGCCCGTCGGTCAAGTTCCGTCTCAGTGGCCGGACGTTCAGGCTGAGGCCGCCCTGACCGCTGCCGCCACGAATGTCCGTACGAGGGGTTGGTCGGCCTGGGCCGGCCAGGCGAGCACCAGGCGGCTTTCGGGGGCGTCCGTGACGGGCACGCACACCACGCCCGGCGGGGTGGGGTGGACGAGCGAGCGCGGCAGGACGGCCACGGCCCTGCCGACCGCCACCAGGGGGATCAGCTGGCTCACGTCCTGCACCTCGGGGCCGTCGTCGCTCACGTCTTCGACGCCGGGGACGCCTCGCCAGCGCGGCATCGGCTCGCCCTTCAGATCCGCGAGCCGGACTGCTTCGCGGGTGGCCAGCCGGTGATGGGCGGCGAGGAGGGCGACACGCCCCTCGACCCGGAGCGTCTCGTGGGCCAGGCCTTCCAGGTCGTCGAACGGCAGGTACAGCAGGCCCACATCCGCGCGACCGTCCCGCAGCTGCTCCGCGCGGTCGGTGGGCCCGCTGAACACGATCTCGACCCGGCGCGCGTCGGACTCCTCGGCGTACGCGGCGAGCATCGCGGACAGCAGGTCGGCGTCGCCGCCGGGTTTGAGTACGAGCCGCAGTCCCGCCCCGGCGTCCGCGGCCCGGCGGGCCCGCTCCGCCGCCGCGTCGACCGCGTCCAGCGCGTACCGCCCGTACCGCAGCAGCGCCTCGCCCGCCGGGGTCGTCGTGACCTGGCGGCTGGAGCGGACGAAGAGGTCCACGCCGAGCCGGCGTTCGACGCGGCGGATCGCCTTGGAGAGGGCGGGCTGCGCGATCGCCAGGCGTTGGGCGGCGCGGCCGAAGTGCAGCTCCTCGGCCACCGCGACGACGTACTCGATCTCCCGTGTCTCCAGCTCAGCCATGCCTCCAGGTTATCGTTCGAGGCTCAGAGGGTCTTGGACGCGGCGGCCCCCGGCTTGTTTCGATGGACGCATGATTCAACACACGATGCTCGTTTCCTTCGAAGGTGCCATTCCGGACGCCGACCTCGACCAATTCCTCCAGGACATCGAAAAGGTCATGGTCGACTCCGGCCACGTCCTGACGACCTCCGCCCGGCGGCACATCCCCGTCCCCGGCGAGGAGGCCATCCCCGCGCTGATCGCCACTGCGGTGATCCAGTTCGGGGTGGCCGACCTGAAGGCCCTCGGCGCCGCGTTCGAGGCACCCGGCGTGGAGGAGATCATTCACCGGTGGCAGGGCCGGTACCCGTACAAGGTCGCCTACGTGAATCACGAGCCGCTGGACTGACCGGGTCCTGTCGAACGGGGGCGGTCGGGGTGACAGGCCGGAGGCCAGGGTCCTGGCCTCCGGCACCGGCTGGACCATGGAGCAGACGCTATGGGTCGCCCACCAGCACGGTTACGAACTCACTCGCGTCGAGGGCTACCGCGCGCAGCCCAGGTATCTGGTGCTGCGCTGCACGCGGCCGTTCACCCCCTTCCCCTCCCCTCCGCCACCTTGGGGCGTGCCCGAACCGCGGCCCGCATCCCAGGAGATGAGGAAGGCGGGCAACCCGGGCGCAGTCGTTTCCCTGGCTGCCCTCCTCGGTCTGCTGGGCGTGGGAGTGGCGGTGAGGACCGTCATCGCCGCCCGGCACGGTGACCCCTTCGCCGTGCGGACCGCGATCGGTGTCGTACTGCTGGCCGGAGCGGCAGCCCTCTTCGTGGTGGCCCGCCGCCTAGCCCGAATCAGCCCCGAGTCAAGGTGATACGTGCGGCGTGCAGTTTCTCGTCGCCGCTGTTGAAGTACACGTGATCACCGGAAACCGTGAAGGCCGTCGCGCCGGAGGAAAGAGATGCCCTGCCCAAGGGGTTTCCGGTTCCGGCGTCGAAAGCCCGCAGGGTGCCGCCTTCGCTGAGGTACAGGGCACCGTCCGTCAGCACCGGTGGTGAGACGGGACCGTCGGTGGTGTGTTCCCACTTGCGTTTGCCGGAGTGGGCGTCGAAGGCGTACACGGCACCCGCTCCCTTGGCGTCGCCGTAGGTTTTGTCCGAGGCCGTCACGTACACGACGCCGTCGGCGACGACGGGCGCGGACAGCTCCGGGTTCTCCAGGTACGAACGGACCGTCCAGCGCACCTTGCCGCTCGCGGTGTCCGCGGCGTACACCTTGTCGCCGTAGTGCAGGCCGAAGTACACGGTGTCCCCGTGTGCCACGGCGAAGGCGATGTTGCCATGGGGCTTGCCGGCCTTGATGCGCCAGCGCTGCTTGCCTGTGTCGGCCGAGAGCGCGTAGAGGTACGGCTGGTAGCGCTCGGATGCGCCCACGTAGAGCACTCCGTCAGCAATGGTCAGGGCCTTGGACAGCCCGCTGCCGAAGGCGCGATGCCAGCGCTCGCGCCCGGTGCGGGCGTCCAGTGCGTGGAGCACCGTGTTGCTTTCGAGGTAGTAACTCGCCACGTAGATGGTATCTCCCGCCCACGCGACCGGTGAGAAGCTGCCGGGGTCGCCGCTGTCCTTCCTGCGGGCTTCGAACGCCCATCGTTTTGTCCCGGTGTCCGGGTTCACGGAGTGCAGTGTTCCTGAGTCGAGATCGGAGACGTACAGCGCCCCGCCCAGCGTGCCCGGAAACCGTGCGTCGTCCAGGCCCTTGTAGGACCAGACCTGCTGTCCGCTCTTGGCGTCCACGGCTCGCAAGGCGCCACCGCGGTCGGTGACGTAGACCTTGCCGTCCGCGACCACAGGTGAGTCGATGACGGATCCGTCGTATGTCCACTCCTCGTCGAGGGACATCCGACCTGGCGTGGACTGCTTGCCCGTATCGGCGTCTGCGCCGTCATCGCCCCGGTTGAGCAGGACGACACTCAGGGTGATCAGCAGTGTCAGGGCCACGGTGGAGGCGAGCCCGATCAGGGTTGCGCGACGCACGGCCCGCCTCGGGCGCTTGTCGGGCTTCTGGGCAGACGCAAGTGCCTTGGTTGCGAGGGATGTTCGGGAGAGGGTGGGGGAGCGGTCCGTGCCGTCATCTCCCGGCGGAGGCGTTCCGTCGGGGTCGGGTTTGATGGACAGGGCCCCGAAGCCCCGATTGGCAAACGACGTGTTCTGCCCGCGGGAGATCTCCGCGGTGACCGCCTCGGGCAGCCAACCGGGGATGATGTGTCCACCCTGACGCGCGGCTGCTGACTCTTCGAGTTCCTGGACCAGTTGTGCCGCTGTAGGCCGCCGGTCCGGATCCTTGTCGAGGCAGCGCGCCGCGAGCCGCGCGACGTGGTCCGGTGCACCCGCGAGGTCGGGTGGCTCGTGGACGACACGGTAGTTGGTGAAGTGTGCATTGCCACCCGAGAAGGGCCCCTTGCCCGTCGCCGCGTACACGAGGACCGCGCCCAGGGCGAATACGTCACCGGCGGGGCCGGTGGGCCGGCCCAGGAGGACCTCGGGCGGCATGTAGCCGGGGGTGCCGACCGCGGCGTCGGTCAGGGTGAGTCGGGTGTCGTCCACGGCCCGTGAGATGCCGAAGTCGATGATGCGGGGGCCGTCGTCGGCGAGCAGCACGTTCGCAGGCTTGAGGTCGCGATGCTCCAGGCCCTGCGCGCGGATGCTCTCGAGAGCCTCGGCCAGCGCGGCTCCCAGGGCCAGGACGGGGCCCTCCGGCCAGGCGCCGTGGTCGGCAACCGCGTCGCGCAGGGACGGGCCGGGCACGTACGCGGTGGCGAGCCACGGCGGGTCAGCGTCCGGGGCGGCGTCCACGACCGCGGCGGTGAAGTAGCCGGTGACGCGCCGTGCGGCTGCGACCTCGCGGGTGAAGCGCTGCCGGAACGCCGCGTCGTCGGAAAGTTCCTCGCGGACCACCTTCACGGCGACGTTACGGCCGCCCGGCGACCGGCCCAGGTACACCCGGCCCATGCCGCCCGCGCCGAGTCTGCCCAGCATCCGGTACGGGCCGATCTGCTCCGGGTCTCCCGGCTCCAGCGGTGCGTGCCCCGCCACCTGGTTCTCCCTTCGGTGCACCGGTACCGGCGCCGTGTCGATGACCGCTCGGTGCGGTTCAGTCCGCCGCCGTCACGGCGCGCAACCGCCTCCCGTCCTGGAAGTAGACGGCTCCGTCGGCGAACTTCGGACTCCAGCGGAAGTCCGCTGACTTCGTCAGGCGCTGCTTCCACCGGCGGCGGCCGGTGCCGGAGTCGAGGGCGGTGAGCGTCCCGTCCGGTTCCGCGAGGAGAACGGAACCAGCGGCCACGCCCAGGAGCCGGAGGTCGTCGGCCGACGACCTGTGCTGCCACACCTGGTCGCCGCTCCCGGTGCGGAAGGCAGTGACGTAGGCGGTGTTCTCGAAGTACACGGTGCCCCCGGACACCACGGGGGCACCGGCCCCGCCCGCGATCCGCGAGTCCCACAGTTTGCCGTCGAACTTGCGGCGCCACTTCTCCTTGCCGGTCGAGGAGTCCACGGCGTACAACGAGCCGTCCAGCCCAGCGCAGTAGGCGGTTCCGGCGGCGACGACCGGTACCGTGACCAGCTTGCTGTCCGCGTCGAACGTCCAGGCCCGCTCATGCGCCGCGGTGCTCACGGCGTGCAATGTCCGATCGCCGCACAAATACACCGTGCCGTCGGCGGCCACGAGTTCCTCGGTGCGCCCTTTGACGAACCGGTACGACCACTGCAGTTTGCCGGTGGCGGCATTGACGACGAAGAGACCCTGCGGGAAGTACAGACACGTGCTGCCACCCGCGGTGATCGGAACGAACCGCAGCAGCCCCGTCTTCAGCTTCCAGCGGGTCTCACCGCTGGCCGCGTCGGCCGCGTACAGGTAATTGCCGGCGCCGTAGTACACGGTGCCTTCGGACACCGAGGTGATGACGGCGCCCTCACCCAGCCCCTTGCGCTGCCAGTGCAGGCCGCCGGTGCCGGCGTCCAGGACACGCGCGGTGTTCGTCGTCGAGCCCAGCTTGTCGACGCCGAGACCAACCAGGCCGTCCGCGACCACCGAGAGCTTCAGCCCGCCGGCCAACGAGGCGGACCACAACTGCCGTACATGGGAGGGTGCGGGAGTCGGCTTCTTGTCGCCCGGCGCCCAGAAACCGTTCACGGCCACAACCGTCCCGCCGACCCCCGCAACGGCGAGCCCGGCGAGGAGCCGACGCCGGGTCAGGGGCCCCGGACGCGCGGAAGCGTCGTGGGCAGGGTCCGCGGGGTCTGCAGGGACGGAAGCGCGCGAGATGTCCGGACCGGTGTCGATCGACACAACAGCCGGATACTCAGTCGGCGTTGACGCCTCCTTGGGGCGGGTGCCCGTCTGCGTCGGGATGTCCGGAAGCGGCGCTCTGCGGATACGGTCGATCTCCGTGGCCACAGGCCCGGGCAGCCAACTTGCCTCTTCGGCGGCGCCGGGTGCAGGTGTCGCGTCACCCCACTCGTCCACCAACTCCGCTACGCCGGGCCGCTTGCCGGGATCCTTGGACAGGCAGCGGCCCACCAACCGGCGCAGCCCGTCGGGCAGCCCGCTCAGGTCCGGCTCCTGGTGCAGAACACGGAAGTGCACGGCGTGAGCCGCGCCGGGCCCGAAGGGGCCAGCGCCCGTCGCCGCGTAGGCCAGCACCGCGCCGAGGGCGAATACGTCCCCGGCTGGGCCTGCCCTTTCGCCGCGCAACTGCTCCGGTGGCACGAAACCGGGAGTGCCGACCACCATGCCGGTCTCCGTGAGGGCGGTGTCCTCAGGGGTGATCGAGATGCCGAAGTCGATGACACACGGGCCGTTCGCGGCGAGGAGGACGTTCGACGGTTTCAGGTCGCGATGGGCCACTTCGGCGTCGTGAATGGTCTGCAGTGCCTCGGCGAGCGCGGCCCCGAGGCACCGCACCGCCTGCTCCGGCCAGGGGCCGTACGTCGCGACGGCGTCATGAACGGACAGTCCTGGAACGAATTCGGTGGCCAGCCAGGCCGGGGTGCCGTCAGTATCGGCGTCGACCACGGCAGCGGTATGGATGCCCTTGATACGGCGGGCCGCCGCCACCTCGCGGACGAACCGCTGCCGGAAGCCGGGGGAGTCGACCACGGTGGACCGGATGACCTTCACCGCGATCACGCGGCCACTGGGCGATCGGGCCAGGTAGACGCGGCCCATGCCGCCCTGGCCGAGCCGCGCCACCAGCCGGTGACGCCCAACCCGCTCAGGGTCCGCCGGCGTCAACGGCGCGTACACCATCACGCTCCCCCTCCGGTCCCACGTCCCGCCCGCCCCGTCGGCGCCGCCTTCATCCTGCCCGCTCCTGCGGCTCATCTACCGCACACAGTAAAGGACTTGAACACGGCGAGCACGGTTCCCTTGCGTGCGCAGCGCGACCAGGCGCCTACCACCTGCGGCAGGAAGAGGGCCACCCGCGCCGCGCAGCATGCTGCGGACCGAAGCGACGGTGCAGACGGCCACGAACTCGGGATCCATCTGGACGCGGCGGCGCGCAGTGGTGGGGCCTGCGCCAGTTACCGCTGCCCGGTCGCGCAGTGACATGCGGCCGTGCGCGCTGAGGAGTTCGAGCAGCCGCGCGTCCAGGGCATCCCAGGGAGCTTCCGGGGCCGGCGGCCGCGGCCACGGGAGGGGCGCGGCGGCCTCGATGCGGGCCGCCTGATCGGCGTCCAGGCTGCGCAGCCGCCACCTGCTGCCCTCGATGGGCGTGCCCGTGGACACACGCGTCCGGGTGGCTCGTACGCCGGTCGTCGCGCGGAACAACTCGGCGGTCAGGTGGGTGAGTTCGTGCAGGTCGGCCGTGTGCACCGTCACCACGAGGTCACGCCCGCCCGCCGTGTGCTTGATGTTCGTTGGGAGTCGCCGAGAAGGTGGGCCTGCTGGAGACCGCGATGCGGGCCACCCTCGCCCGCGCCCCGCGCGCCCTGCTGCCGTACGTGGTGGCGCTCGTCGCTTCCCAGGCGCACATGATGAGCGATGTGGCGGCGATCGTGCTGCCGCCGCTCGCCGGTGTCGCCTTCAAGAGCGCGGGCCGCCACCCGGTGGCCGGTCTGATCGGCGGCTTCGCGTGTGTCACCGCCGGATACGCGGCCGGGTTCACCATCGGCTCGCTCGACGCGCTGTACGTGGGCATCACCCAGCGGGCCATCGAGGTACTGCCAGGCACTCACCACGTCGACGTGAACATCCTCGCCAACTACTTCTTCACCGCTTCCAGCAGCCTCGTCCTCGGCCTGATCGGCGGCTTCCTGATCAGCCGGGTGCTCGAACCCAGGCTGCCCGCATGGGAGTCGGGTGCCGAGGAGACGGCGGAGTCCGTGGCCCTCACTCCGGTCCAGCGCCGCGGCCTGCTGCTCACGGCCCTGGCCGTCCTCGTGTACGCGGCCGCCGTCCTGCTCCTGTGGCTGCCCGAAGGGGCGCCGCTGCGCGGCGACGGCGGGGCACTGGTGCCCTCCGCGCTGCTCGACGGCATCGTCCCGGTCCGGTTCGGCGCGTTCCTGCTCGCCGGTGTGGTGTACGGGGTCACTGTGAAGACGCTCACCGGCTCGGGGAGCGTCGTCGAGGCGATGACCGAATCGGTGCGGGGCATGGCCGGATACGTGATCATGACGTTCGTCGCGGCCCAGGTCATCGCCGTCCTCAACTGGTCCAACGTGGGCGTTCTGATGGCTGTGAAGGCGGCCGCGCTGTGGTCCTTGATCGGGCCGGTGTTCGTCCCGGCGTTCATGCTGCTCGGCATGAACCCGGCCCTGCCCCAGGCGGCGTTCCGCCCTGGCGGTCTTCTACGGATTCGATCTGCCGCTCGGGCCGGGGGCGGAGATCGGCCTCAAGTAACTGAGACACATCCGGGGCCCGCCCCCGGCCCTCCGTTCAGCGCCGCAGTGTCAGCAGCCCCGGGCGATACGGCAGGAGGCCGTAGTCGCCGCTCGAGTTGGGGCTGCGGCCCTGGTAGAGCAGTTGGAGGTTGCAGGGGTCGACGGTCATGGTCTGGTCGGGGCCGGTGCGGAGCAGTTCGCCGTGGCTGATGTCGTTGGTCCAGGTGGCGCCGCTGTTGGCCTTGCCGGCGAAGGGGTTGCTCTCGGTCGCGGCCTGGGGCGTCCACGAACCGTTCAGGCTGGTGGCCGTGAACGAGCGGAAGTAGCGGCCCTGGGAGCCGATCGCCTCGACCATCATGAGGTAGCGGTTCTGGCCCTGGAGCTTGTAGACCTGCGGGGCCTCGAACAGGTTGTTCGTCGTGTCGCTCATGATCGTCGTGTACGAGGAGCCGAAGCTGCCCGGGAAGTTCCCGATCGGCATGCTCGCCCGGTAGATCTTGCCGTTGTCACCGGCGAAGAACAGGTACATGTTCGTCCCGTCACCGATGAGCGTCTGGTCGATGGGGCCCGTTCCGGAGCCGGAGATGCTTCCGGAGAAGAGCACCTGCGGGGACGACCAGCCGTTCGGGTTGGTGGGGTCGCTCGACGTCCGGTAGGAGAAGGCGGACCCGCCCCACTGGTAGGTGAGCACCCAGATGTTCTTCGGTGCGAAGTGGAAGAGCGTCGGCGCGACGGTGGCGGAGGACATCGTGTTCTGGCTCGCCGAGGCCATGTCCGACCAGTTGCTGAACAGGCCGAAGTTCATCGAGCCCCAGCTCGTCCCCGTGTCGTGCGTCGTCGCGTAGACGAGCTGCTTGCCGTTGTACGGGACGACGGTGAAGTCCTTGAGTGACACCCACCCCGACTTGGGCTGTGCCAGCGCGCCCGTCGATGTCCAGCTGTAGGACGACGGGAGATCGCACGAGCCGGAGCCGGAGCCGTCGCCGACCTTGACCAGTTTCCACTGCTGGTTGGCGCCGCCCCAGTCGTCGTACTGCACGATGTTCGCGCCGTCGGCGGTGGAGCCGCCCTGTACTTCCAGGGCCTTGCCGCTGTGGCGCGCGATGAGCCGCACGTAGCCGTCCGCGCTGTCGGCGAGGCGCCACTGCTGGTTGGTGGCGTTCTGGTCGGTCCACTGGACGATCGCGGCGCCGTTGGCGGTGGACTTGCTCTGGACGTCGAGGACCTTGCCCGAGAGGCGGGACTTGACGCGGTAGTAGCCGTCGCCGGAATCGACGAACTGCCACTGCTGCTGGGCCTGGTCGTTCCGGGGCCACTGGGTGATGCGGGCGCCGTCACTGGTCGCCAGGTTGTAGACGTCGAGGGCTTTGCCGCTGTTGCGGTTGACCAGTACGTACGAGGCGTTGGGGTCGACGGTCGCCGCGGCGGCAGGCTGGGCGCCGAGGAAGCCGGCCACGAGCAGGAGGGGCGCGAGGAGCGCGAGTAAGTGTCTGAGGCGGACCGGGAGAGATGGGCGGAACCACATCGGAAGGACTCCTTGGCGGGTGGGGGCAGAGGACGGGGACCCCTCCGAAAGCTTTTCGAAGAATTCCCGGAATCTGTGACGCCACAAGCTAGGAATGCGGGGCCCTCCGGTCAAGGCATGTTGCCGAACTGGCCTCAAACAGTGGGTTATTGGCGCTCCGGAAGCTTTCGGGTATGGTCCGGAAATTTCTTCTGCGGGATCTATTGACGATGCACCGCCAATGCCTCAATCATCCGTGTCTGCAACTCCGATCACTGTTCGAGACTGCGAACCACGACCCGCACGTTCCGTGATTTCCCCCCTTGGAGGCACAGCCATGGGCTCGTACGCCCTCTCCAGACCCGCTGTCCGTCGAAGGCTCCGCAGCCTGCTGTTAGCGCTGTTCGTCGGCGTTCTCGGCGTGGCCGCCGGACTCGTCTCGCCGCCGGGCGCGCACGCCGCCGAGAGCACGCTCGGCGCCGCGGCCGCGCAGAGCGGCCGCTACTTCGGCACCGCCATCGCCTCCGGCAAGCTGGGCGAATCGGCGTACACGTCGATCGCGAACCGCGAGTTCAACATGGTCACGCCCGAGAACGAGATGAAGCCCGACGCCACCGAACCGCAGCGGAGCCAGTTCAACTTCACCGCCGGCGACCGCGTCTACAACTGGGCGGTGCAGAACGGCAAGAAGGTGCGCGGACACACCCTCGCCTGGCACTCCCAGCAGCCCGGCTGGATGCAGAGCCTCAGCGGCAGCGACCTGCGCCAGGCGATGATCAACCACATCAACGGCGTGATGGGCCACTACAAGGGCAAGATCGCCCAGTGGGACGTCGTGAACGAGGCCTTCGCGGACGGCAGTTCGGGCGCCCGGCGCGACTCCAACCTCCAGCGCACCGGCAACGACTGGATCGAGGTCGCCTTCCGCACCGCGCGCGCCGCCGACCCGGCCGCCAAGCTCTGCTACAACGACTACAACGTCGAGAACTGGACGTGGGCCAAGACCCAGGCCATGTACAACATGGTCAAGGACTTCAAGCAGCGCGGCGTACCCATCGACTGCGTCGGCTTCCAGGCGCACTTCAACAGCGGCAGCCCGTACAACAGCAACTTCCGCACCACGTTGCAGAACTTCGCCGCGCTCGGCGTCGACGTCGCCGTCACCGAACTCGACATCCAGGGCGCTTCGGCCTCGACGTACGCCAGTGTCACCAACGACTGCCTGGCCGTGTCGCGCTGCCTCGGCATCACCGTCTGGGGTGTGCGCGACACCGACTCCTGGCGCTCGAGCGACACACCGCTGCTGTTCAACGGTGACGGCAGCAAGAAGGCCGCCTACACCTCCGTCCTCAACGCGCTCAACGGCGGCTCGTCCACGACTCCTCCCGCGGACGCCGGGCAGATCAAGGGCGTCGCCTCGGGCCGCTGCCTGGACGTACCGGGCTCCAGCACCACCGACGGCACCCAGGTTCAGCTCTGGGACTGTTCGGGCGGCACCAATCAGCAGTGGTCCCTCACGTCCGCCGGTGAACTCAAGGTCTACGGCAACAAGTGCCTGGACGCCGGTGGCACCGGCAACGGCGCCAAGGTCCAGATCTACAGCTGCTGGGGCGCCGACAACCAGAAGTGGCGCCTGAACTCCGACGGTTCCATCGTCGGCGTCCAGTCCGGCCTCTGCCTCGACGCCGCCGCGAGCGGTACCGCCAACGGCACGCAGATCCAGCTCTACTCATGTTCGGGTGGCAGCAACCAGCGCTGGACCCGCACCTGATGACCCGGAGGGGGTGCCGCCACCGCGGCGCCCCCGTCCGGCCGGTTCACGCGCTTCCGGCCCATTCGACGACGGTGTCGGCGAACTCCTGAGGCACCTGCTCCGGCGCCGCGACGTGACCGGCGGACAGCACCCTGGTCGGGCAGCCGAGCGCCGCCGCGAACTTCGCCAACGACGGCCGGGAGAACGAGTCATCGGGCGCGCACACCGCGAGCGTGCGCGCGGTGATCTTCGACAGGCGGGGTTCCATGGCGTAGCCGCGCACCGCCGCGTGGCCCTCCTCGACACGGTCGAGCACGGTCAGCGCGTCGATGACGTACCGGCCGAGTGCCGCCTCCTCGCCCGGCTGATAGAAGCGGCGTCGCTTGTCCCACAGCTCACGCAGGTGCGCGCCGTCGGGCGCGGGGTCGACGTGGTCGACGGTGCCGTGGCCGCTGCCCCGCTTCTCGTCGTCGACGAACGAGGTGCCCGACAGCAGGAGACTGGCCACCCGGTCCTGGAAGCGGGCCGCCACCTCGACGGCGACCACCCCGCCGGTGTGGTGCCCGACCAGGTGGAAGCGGTCCAACCCGAGCGCCTCGATCAAGTCGCCCGCGGCGTCCGCGAACCGCTCGATGGTGTGCGGCTCGGCGGGCTTCGCGGAGGCTCCGTAGCCCAGGGTGTCCATCGCGATCGCCCGGTACCGGGTCCCGACCAGGGGGAGCACGTCGAGGTACTCGGTCCAGGAGCGGGGTGTCTGGTGGAGCAGCAGCACGGGCTCGCCGTCGCCGCACTCCACGTAGTGCAACTGGCCGAAGCGGCTGGGAGCGTAGCCCTTCCGCAGCGTGGTCGTGTCCGTGTACGTCGTGTCCGTCATGGGTGACTCGCCTTCGTCACAGGGCCGGCGGCATCGAGGCGCCGACGGGTTCGATGAGGTCGGTGAGCGGGTCACCGGGCGTTCACCAGTGGTGTGTCGATGCCCACCGGGCCGAGCGGCGTCGCGCCGCCGGGGGAGCCGAGCGCGCTGTCGCGGCCCGGGAGGATCTCCACGAAGAAGGCCTTGTTGTCCTCGCGGAAGTCCGGGTCGGCCTTGCGGTCGACGGTGATCGCCTGCTCAGGGCAGGCGACCTCGCAGGCCCCGCAGTCGATGCACTCCATGGGGTTGATGTAGAGCTTGCGTTCGCCCTCGTAGATGCAGTCGACCGGGCACTCCTCCATGCAGGACCGGTCCATGATGTCGACGCAGGACGAGCCGATGACGTACGCCATGGTGTGTTCAGTGCTCCTTCTCGGTGGAGTGGCCGGGGAACAGGGCCGCTTCCGGGTCGATGACGGTGGCCGCGTTGTTGACGGCGGTGGCGGCCTCGCCGAAGCCGACCGAGATCAGACGGACCTTGCCGGGGTAGTCGGTGATGTCGCCCGCCGCGAACACCCGGGGCAGGTTGGTCGCCATGTGGGTGTCGACGGTGATCTTCCGGGCGTTGAGGTCCAGGCCCCAGTCCTTGAGCGGGCCGAGGTCGGCGAGGAAGCCGAGCGCGGCGACGACGGTTCCGGCCGGGACGAGACGGGTCTCCTTGGTGGTGCGGTGCCTGATCTCGGCCTGCTCCACGCGGTCGGCGCCGATGAGCCGGCCGACCTCGCTGTCGGTGACGATGTCGACGCCGAGGTCGCGGACCTTCTCCACGGACGCCGCGTGGGCGCGGAAGCGGGCGGTGCGGTGCACGAGGGTGACCGAGCGGGCGATCGGGGCGAGCAGCGCCGCCCAGTCGAAGGCGCTGTCACCGCCGCCGACGACCAGCACGTCCCGGTCCGCGTGCACGGGCGGGTCCGGCACGAAGTACTCGAGCCCGCGCCCGAGGAACTCCTCACCGGCGGGCAGCGGGCGGGGCGTGAACGTCCCCACGCCGCCCGTGACGACGACCGCCTTGGCGTGCACCGTCGCCCCCTGGTCGCTGCGGACGACCGGCAGCCCGTCGGCGTCGTGCGTCAGCTCGGCGGCCCGATGGCCCAAGAGATAGTGCGGGGAGTACGGCTCGGCCTGCGCGACGAGACCGTCCACCAGGTCGCGGCCGCGCACGGACAGGAAACCGGCGATGTCGAAGATCGGCTTCTCGGGGTACATCGCGCTGATCTGCCCGCCGAGCTGCGGAAGGACGTCCATCACGGTGACGCTCAGGCCGCGGAACCCGGCGTAGTACGCGCCGTACAGGCCCGCGGGTCCTGCGCCGATGATCAGGACGTCGGTGGTCAGGACGCCGGTGTCGTCGGTGAGTTGGCTCATGGCGTGAGCGTAGGAACGAGGGGGTGGTTCCCCCTACGGAGTCGTTCCGGTGAGCAGGACGGTCCCGGCGGACAGGTCCCACGGCACGGCGATGGGGCCCGCCGTCCGGCGGGCCCCATCGCGTGCGTACGAGGCGGCGCGGCTATGCGAGTGACCGGCCGATGCCCAGCGCGGCGGTCCGCAGCGCCGTCGCGTACCCCGCCGCGTCCATCCGGTAGGTGGGCGCCGTGATGGACATCGCGCCCACCAGGGTGGTGCCTCCGGCGAACACCGGAACGGCCAGGCTCGCGTAGCCGAGTCTGATCTCCTCGGACTCCAGGACGATGCCCTCCTCCCGGATCCGGTCGAGCTGGGCGCGCAGGCGGCCCGGCGAGATCACCGTGTGCCGGGTGATCGGCCTGAGGCCGCCCCGGACCACGTCGACGAAGAGCGAAGGCGGCGAGTACGCGAGGATCGCCTTGCCGGTGCCCGTGCAGTACAGCGGCAGTCGGCCCGCCACCCGGGACTCGGCGTTCAGCCCGCGATGCGGGAAGATCTTGTCCAGGTAGACGACGTCCAGGCTGTCGGGGATGGCGAAATGGATGGTCTCCCGCGTGATCAGGAGGAGATCCTCCATGTACGGCTGCACGGCCTCGCGCAGGATGCGCTGCCGGTGCACCCGCTGCCCCAGCTCGAACAGCCGCAGACCGAGCCGGTAGTCGCAGCCCTCGCGCTCCAACAGCCCCCAGGTGACCAGCTCCTGGGCCAGCCGGTGCACCGTGGCCTTGGCCGCGCCCGACCGGCGCACCAGTTCGGCCAGCGAGAGCGCGGCGTCGTCGGAGGTGAAGGCCTCCAGGATCGGACGGACCTTCCCCAGAACGGAGTTCATCGGGTCCGCGTCGTCCGGCCCTGCCGCCGGCCCCGGCTCGGTGCGACGTGCCGAGAGCACGAACCCGGCAGCCCCCGTGACGCCCGGGCGGTGATCGGCCGTCGGTGCCCCGGCCGCCCCGCTCATGCCGACTGCCCCGCGTCCGCGGCCGCCGGGTCGATGACCGCGACCCCCATCCCGGTGAGCCACTCGGGCATCGGCTCGTACGCCAGACGCCGGGCGGGCGCATGGTCGAGGGCGGCGGCCATCAGCAGCCACGTCCGCAGCTCCTGGGCGCCGTTGCCCGCGGCCTTCTCCAGCTCCTCCGTCGTGTACGCGGTGAGGCGGTGTGCCTCGCCGCGTTCGAGCAGGGCCAGGAACTCGTTGTCGAACTCCGGCGTGAGGGAGGCCTCGGCGGCCCGGATGATCTCGCGGCGGCGCTTGTCGTAGTCCTGCCAGTTGTCGCGCCCGTTCAGCCAGGCGCCGACCATGAACTCCTCGTCGTCGCCGTGCGGTTCGCGCCAGTCCGGCCAGGGCAGCCGGTGCGAGAGCCCGCCCGATCCGACCACCGCGACGCGCCGGTCGCCGGGGAAGGCGAGCACGGCCTCGCGGATGGCGCGCCCCAGCTCCTGACATCGCTCCAGCGTCGGCAGCGGCTGCGCGAAGACGTTCACCACCAGCGGCACGATCTCCACGCCGAGCCCGTCGAGCAGGTACTGGATGGCGTGCGACTGCCCGTGGTCGATCTGGAGCCTGGCGGAGAACGCCGGGTCGAACCGTCCGCTCTCCACCAGCGAGTCGGCGATGTGCTGAGCGAGCGGCACATCAACAGGCTGCGGACCCTTGGGAGTTCCGGACTCGCCGCTCGCGATGCATTCCCCGACGCCAAGGGTGAAGGGCGGGATGAGGTCGAGCCAGAACCCGCGGAAGTGGTTCGAGCCGATCAGGACGACGGTGTCGGGCCGGGTCCTGGCCAGCTCCGCGCGGGCCGCACCGAGCGCGTCGCGGAAGCGTTCGGCGCGGTCCTTGTGGAGGGTCTCCTCCCAGTGCGTGTTCATCAGCGTGCTGTGGGAGGCCCCTATGCCGAGCACGATCTCGCTCATGCCGTTGCTCCTTCCGGCTCCAGGGCGGCCTCGCAGTCCGCGCGGGAGCGGGTGACGGTGTCGACCGCCGTACGGATCAGATGGCGGGTCAGCTTCTGCATCTCCTGTACGGAGACGGTGTTCATGCCGCGGGTGAAGTCGATGTCGAACGGTGCCTCGGTGACCTTGGGCATGCCGACACGGACCGTCGGGATGCCCCGCCCGCGCAGGATGTTCGCGTCGGTGGCGCCGCTGTTGCCGGTCACGACCTCATGGGGGCGGCCCTCCAGGGCCTCCCATCCGGCGACCGCGCTGCGGAACACCCAGCTCTCCCGGCTCGTGGACGTCCCGGGAATCGCCAGGATCATCTCCACGGTCGCGTCGAGCCCCGGCATCGAGCGCCGCAACTCATCCACAGCGGCGGTGAATTCACGCTTCGCCCGCATCGGCGTCGTCTCCGGCCCGATCCGCAGATCCACGCGCAGGGTGCAGACCGCCGGGGTGGCGGCGGCGAGCCGGGGCCAGCCGCCGCGCACCGACGACACGACCCCTTGCGGCGCGACCGTGCCGCCGGTGTGCCGCTTCGCGTACTCGGTGAACCACTGCTCCAGGTGCCGTACGACGTCGCCGGCGCGGCTGATCGCGTTGTCGTACGGGAGGCGGTGGCGCGAGCCCACGTAGGTGTGGGTGCCGTGCACCGTCACCTCGAACCACACCAGGCCGACCTCGTCCCACGACACGGTCCACCCCGGCTTGGCGATGACCGCGTAGTCGGTCCACACGCCCTGCTCGAGCAGGAACGAACAGCCCACGCCCTGACCGGTGTTGAACCGGTCGCTGCCGGGCCGGGCGTTCGTCGGCATGCCGCCCGCACCGAACGCGGCCACCAGATCCCCGGTGAGCGGGACCCCGGCGAGCGCGATCGCCTCGGCGGCCATCATCACGCAGGCCGCGTGGCCCTTGGGGTTGGAGGCGCCGAGACCGGTCACCAGGTCGTCGTAGACCGTCGCCTCGGGACGCATGTCCTCCCGCAGCTTCGGACCGGCCCACGGAACGTCCTCGCTCTCCTCGCCCACGGTGAACGTGTCGATGGGCGCGTACAGCATCAGGTCGGGCCCGGTACCGTCGCCCTCGAGGCGGGCCCAGGCGTTGGCCTGCCGCGCGTCGATCGGCTGACAGGCGGCGCGCAGGCCGGTCGATGCGAGCGTCCCCGCGATGTGTTCCGCCAGCGGACGCTCGTCACCGGTCGGGCTGGGGACACCGACCAGGCCCACGATCAGCTCGCGCAGTCGTTCCTCGGTGACGTGCTTCCACGCCTCCGACACCCAGCCGCGACGCTGTGCGTCGAGTCCGGAGAGTCCGTCGGGGTCGTTGCCCGAGCTCACTGGTTGACCCGGTGGACCTGGGTCATGGTCTTCTCCGCGAACAGCTGCTTGGCGCGGGGCAGTGCCACCGCGACCGCGACGCCGAGCAGGATCTTGAACAGGGTGCGGGCCATGATCAGGCCTCCTTTTCCGTGGTGTCCGCGGCGGGGTCGACGCCTGTGGCGGCGAGCTTCTTGGCGTACTGCTCCTCGCTGAGGTTGCGCCAGGCGGTCAGTGACACGTCGGGGCGGTAGAGCTTCTCCGGCGGCGCGTCGGTGATGTCGACCATCCAGGCGTCCTGGCCGGAGAACTGGCCGTGGAACAGCCAGCGGATGGCGCCGAGGTACTTGCCGTAGAAGCGGAGGGTGTCCCAGCCCCGCTTGAAGTTGACCATCACGCCGACGTACATGTGGTTGTCGGCGTCGATGGGCACGTAGAACTCGTAGTGCATGAAGTTGGGGTAGGCGATCCGCAGCATGCCCGGCATCGAAAGCGACGCGAAGCCGGGGAAGTTCTGGGACTCGATCACCGGGTCGACCTTGTCGGTCGCGCCGGTGTTGCCGAGGTTGAACGTCCCCTCCGGAGGCTGCTTCATCCACCACCGCTTGTTGGTCCAGCGACCCACGCCCGGGAAGTCGGCATCCCAGTAGACCTCGTCCTGGACGCGGTAGATCCAGCGGCCCTCCGGCACGATCCGGGTGATGTTCCACGTCGGCATCGGCTTGAGCAGCCGCCAAAGAGCCGTGCGGTGGAGGTACTTGGCGTGTCCTTCGTCGAAGCCGTTCTCGCAGGCGAAGCGCCAGTTGCCGCCGCGCTGATCGAAGCGGCCGCCCATCACGAAGGCGTTCGACACCAGCTCCTCGGGCAGCTGCTCGTCGATCGGGTGCGGCTCCTCGTCGGCGACCGGCATGTACACCCAGACCATGCCGAGCCGCTCCTCGACGGCGTACGTGCGCACGCCGAGCTTGCCCGTGAGGCGGCAGCCGGGGCCGTCGGTGATGACCGCGGACAGATTGCCGGTGGGCAGGTCGAAGGTCCAGCCGTGGTACGGGCAGGACACCGTGCCGGGGAACTGCTGGTTGCCCTCGGACAGCGGCACGCCGCGGTGCGGGCAGCGGTTGTGCAGCGCGTACACCTTGCCGTTGTCGCGGATCAGCGTGATCTTCTCGCCGCACAGCGTGAAAGGCTTGGGGTCGCCGGTGATGTGGCTGGCCCAGGTGACCGGGTACCAGTAGCCGCGGAAACCGGACGCCGCCGCGTCGTAGTGGGGCCAGGACGACCAGTCCTGCCGGCCGATCTTGTCGTCGGACGCGCGGCGCGCCTTGGCGGGCTGCTTCTCGGCGGCTTTCTTCACGGCGGGGGATCGTTCGCTCGTCGTCATCTCGTCGTGGCCTCCTGCTCAAGTGGGTGTGCGGCACGAGCATCCGACGGAGTGCGGCCCCCGCCTATGAACCTGTTCCGGTGAACGGACCGGGCTTGCGCGGACCGGTCAGCGAACCGGCGGCCTTGAGCGGACGGGAGCGGGTGGACAGCATCCGCTCATGAACCGCATGACGATTCCCGGCCTCGTCGACGCGGCGGCCGCGCACCACGGCGAGCGGACCTTCCTCACCGTCGACGGGACCCGGCGCACCTACGCGCAGACACGCGACGCCGCCGCCACCATGGCCGGCGCGCTCGCGGCCCGCGGCTGCCGACCGGGCGACCGTGTCGCCGCGCTGCTCCCCAACCGCGTCGAACTGGTCGACCTGGTCCTCGGCTGCGCCTGGCTCGGCGCGGTCGTGGTCCCGCTGAACACCGCACTGCACGGGCGGCTGCTCCGGCACGCGCTGGACGAGTCGAAGCCCCAATTCCTGTACGTCGACGAGGAATTCGCCGAGCGGGTGGAGGCGGTGGAGTACGCGGGCGACGCATGGGTTGCCGGTTCGCCGCGGGCGCCCGTCCCCGGCGTCGACGAGGCGCTCGCCCCGCACCCGTCCCGGCCGGGGGACACGGCCGCCGTCCTGTTCACCTCCGGCACCACGGGCCCCTCCCGCGGCGTGCGCTGCCCGCACGCCCAGTTCGCCTGGTGGGGCCGGAACGTGGCCGACTCGCTGCGCTTGACCGCCGACGACACCCTCTACACGTGCCTCCCGCTGTTCCACACCAACGCCCTCAACACACTGGCGCAGGCGATGACCGTGGGCGCCTCCATCGTGGTGGACCGCAAGTTCTCCGCCTCGCGGCACTGGCGGCGGGCCGCCGAGACCGGAGCCACGTGCGTGTACGTGCTCGGCGCCATGGTGCCGATGCTGCTCGCGCAACCGCCCGGACCCGGTGACCGTGCGCACCGGGCGTGGCGCGGGCTCGGCCCGGGGACGCCCGGCGGGCTGTGGGAGACCTTCCGCGAACGCTTCGGTGTGACGCTCGTCGACGGGTTCGGTTCCACGGAGACCAACCTGGTCATCGGCTCCGTACCGGAGGACTGTCGCCCCGGGCACATGGGCACGGTGCGCGACGGCTTCGAGGCGCGGGTCGTCGACACGGACCTCGCCGACGTGCCGGACGGAACCCCCGGTGAACTCGTGGTCCGCACCGCCCGGGAACACGCCTTCGCCACCGGGTACTTGGGGGAGGCGGCGCTTGACCCCGGCTCGTGGCGCCGCACCGGGGACCGCGTGGTGCGCGAACCCGACGGCTGGTTCCGCTTCGTCGACCGCGTCAAGGACTGCATCCGGCGCCGCGGCGAGAACATCTCCTCGTACGAGGTCGAGAGCGCCCTGCGTACTCATCCCGGCATCGAGGAGGCCGCCGCGTTCCCGGTGCCGTCCGAACTCGCCGAGGACGAGGTGATGGTGGCTGTGGTGCCGCGCGCCGGGAGCGGTCTTGAGCCGGCGGAGGTCGCGCGGCACTGCGCGGCGGAGCTGCCGGGGTTCGCGGTGCCGCGATACGTGGATGTGGTGGGGGAGTTGCCGCTCACCGAGACGGGGAAGGTGCGCAAGTCCGTGCTGCGGTCGCGCGGGGTCACGAAGGAGACGTGGGACCGATTCGGCTAGGGAGCCGGGGCGTTGGCACCGCCTGCGGCGGGCCGCACGCTGCTGGGCGCGCAGTTCCCCGCGCCCCTGGGGCATGCGGCTTCGCCGCTGCCATCAGGGACGCGGGGTGGGTGCGTCAGGCCGGCAGGAGGACCGCCCGACCCCGGACCCGTCCGCCCCGCAGCGCCTCCAGCGCCCTCGCGGCCTCCGCAAGAGCGAACTCCTGCACGGCCAGGGTCAGTTCACCCTCGGCGAGTCGCCGGACCAGGTCGCCGGAGACCTCCCGGGCCCGGCGTTCCTGGCGGATCATGTTCACCGGCAGCAGCGCCACCTCGTCGAGCAGCCAGCTCGGCAGGTCCAGCTCGACGCGGGGGCCCGCCACGTACCCGATGACGACCGCGCGTCCGCCCTGCCGCACCCACCGGCTGCGGCCGACAAGGCCTTCGCCGCCGAGCGTGTCGACGAGCAGCGACGCCGAACGGTCCCGGGCGAGGTCCGCCGCGCTCTCCAGTGTCACGGCCTCCACGCCCTTCGGCACGTCGGCCAGCTGGTCCTCCCGGCCGACCACACCGGTCACCCGGGCGCCCGCGGCCAGCGCCTGCTGGGCCACCATCGCGCCGACCGCGCCCGCCGCGCCCACCACGACGACGTTCTCGTCCTGACCGATCCGGGCGACGTCGTGCAGAGCCACGTACGCGGTCGTGGCCGGGACGAAGAAGCTCGCCGCCACGGCCGGGTCGAGCGGGGCCGCGAGCGGGGTGACGGCCTTGCGCTTCACGCTGACCCGCTCGGTCCAGGTGCCGTCGCGCAGGAGGCCGAGGCCGCCGCCGCGCAGCACGACCTGGGTGCCCGGCGCGAGACCGGATTCGGCGTCCGCCTCCAGGACCGTGCCCGCGCCCTCGACCCCTCCGACGTAGGGGAGTTGGGGCTTGAGCTCGAAGCCGCCGGACGCGACGGTGGCATCGAGGTGCGAGACACCGCCCGCCGTCACCTGGACGAGAACCTCGCCCGGCGCACGGACGGGCTCGGGCACCTCGTCCAGGACCGGAGCGGCGCCCCAGTCGTGGAAGCGGACCGCCCGCATCAGCCGGCCGCCTTGCCGATGAATTCGAGGCTGAGGGCGTTGAAGCGCTCGGCCTGCTCGTGCTGCGGCCAGTGCCCGCAGTCGTCGAACAGCTCCAGGCGGGAGCCGGGGATGCCCTCGTGCAGCGCCTTCGCCTCCGGCACGTCGCCGAACGGGTTCTTGCGGCCCCACACCACCAGGGTCGGCCGGGTGATCCGGGCCTGCTGCTCGGGGGTCAGCAGGTTGCGCTTGCGGCGATCCATCTGCTGGAGGGACAGCAGGTTGTCGACGCCCGCGACGAACTCCGGCGTGTGGTAGATCGCGTGCCGGACCTCGACGAGTTCCTCGGTGGCGGAGGCGTCGTCGGCCATCAGCAGCCGCATCCGCTTGCGGGTGAGTTCGATGTCGTCGGAGGTGACGGCCTTCTTGGTGCTGGTGCGGATGCGGTCCATCACCTCGGGGTTGGCCACCGTGCCCCCGGAGCACAGGAGTTGGAGGCTGCGCACCCGCTCCGGGTGCTCGACGGCGGCGCGGGCGCCGACCCAGCCGCCGAGGGACTCGCCGACGATGTGTGCGCTGTCGACACCGACGGCGTCCAGGTAGTCGAGCAGATGGGCCACGTAGTCGGCGATCTCGTACGGCCTGTCGGGCTTGCCGGTGTAGCCGTGGCCGAGCATGTCGATGGCGTGCAGGTCGTAGGCGGCGTGCGCGGTGATGTTGCGCGCGAAGGCCTCCAGGTGGCCGCTGGTGCCGTGCAGGAAGACGACGGCCTGGGCGTTCGGGTCACCGGCGCGCAGGGCGCGGGTGGGGACACCGGCGGCGTCGACGTACTCGACGCGGAAAGGGGTGGGGCTGATCTCCGTCCAGATGGACATGGGGCGCACTCCGTAAGGCAGTTGGGAGAGGGGGGCGAGGGCTTGGCTCAAGGAGCCTCAGCTCAGGGAGTCTCAGCTCAAGGAGTCTCAGCTCAGGGAGTTGAGGAAGCCGCTGACCACCGAGTGGTACGCCTCGGGGCGCTCCTCCTCGAGGTGGTGGGAGGTGTGGTCCATCACGTGGAGGTTCCCGTTCGGCACCATGCGGGCCAGCATCAGCGGGTAGTCCGGGGTGAGGAACGCGTCCTGCATGCCCCACATGAACAGCGTGGGAGCCTGGATCTTCCCCAGTTCCTCGGTGAGGTCCTGCCAGTCGCCGCGCGGCGAGTCGGACATGGCCGCAAGGGCGCGCTCCTCCTCGTCGAGGCTCTGCTCGTAGCGCAGCGTCAGCGTCTCCTCGGGGAGCTTCGCGCCGTCGTACCACTCCAGCTTCGTGATGAGGTCCCGCATCTTCTCGCGGGTCGGGCCCTCGCCGCCGTAGTAGACGTCGCGGGCCGTGCGACCGCGGTGACCGTTCTCCGGGAGCGGGGCGAGCGGCCCGTAGAAGACGGGCATGCTGCCGGTGATCACGAGGGACCGGACGCGCTCCGGGTACTTCGCGGCGAGGTTGAGGGCGATGGTGCCGCCCCACGAGCTGCACACGAAGTCCGCGCGGTCGACACCGAGCGTGTCGAGGAGGCCGACGGTCTTCGCCGCGTGGTGGTCCCACATCGGACCCTCGATGGGGGACTTCTCCGACTTGCCGTACTGCTGGATGTCGACGAGCAGACAGCGCCGGTCGGCCGCGAACAGGTCCGCGACGGGCCCGAAGTCGCTCCATGCGGTGCAGCCGGGTCCGCCACCGTGCAGGAAGACGGTGTCGGGCCCCGAGCCGAGGTCGTGGTAGTGGTAGCGGATGCCCGCGCCGTCCGCGTAGTGGCTCTCCGGTGCTGGTGACATGCGAGTCCTTCCGTCCTTCTGTACGACTGCGGGGGGGGATACGGTGTCGAGCCCATCACCGCGCGGGGCGCGGGCCCAGCGTCGCGGTCCGTTCAGCGAACCGCTCCCGCTGGGTGACGTGGACGACCGTTCACTGCGCGGTGTAGCCGCCGTCCGCGTGCAGCAGCGCGCCCGTGGTGAAGGACGAGCCGGCGGCGAGCAGCGGGAGCACCGCGTGCGCGATGTCCTCGGGCCTGCCCCAGCGGCCGAGCGGCACCTTGGCGGTGAAGGCGGCCTGCGCGGCGGCGTCGGTCGTGGCGTCACTCTCGTTCATCGGGGTGCGAACGGGGCCGGGCGCGACGCAGTTGACGGTGACGCCGGTCCCTGCGACCTCCAGGGCCGCCGACCTGGTGAGCGCGGCGACCGCGCCCTTGGTGGCGGCGTAGCCACCCCGTTCGGGGGCGCCCGTCGAGCCGAGCACGGAGCCGATCGTGACGATGCGGCCGTGACCGGCGTCGAGCATGCCGGGCAGGACGGCGCGGATCGCCAGCCAGGTTCCGATGACGTTGGTGTCGAGGGCGGCGCGGAAGTCGTCGGGTGTCAGGTCGAGCACCGAGCCGCGGGCCAGCTGCCCGGCGGCCGTCACCAGGCCGGTGACGGGGCCCCAGAGTTCGGCGGCCCGGCTCACGACCGAGGCCAGCGCGTCGGGGTCGGTGGTGTCCGCGACCCGCGCCAGCCGGCGTTCGCCCGCGATGCTTTCGAGCTGCTTCGCCGCGGTGCGGCAGCGGTCCTCGGAACGCCCGGTGACCACCACGGGGCGCCCGGAACGGGCCACCGCCTCCGCGACGGCAAGGCCGATCCCGCTCGTGCCGCCCGTGACGAGCACGGGCCCGTTCTGGAATGTCTCTTCAGTGCGCTGTGGAGAACTCATCCGCCGAGGATGCGGAACATACGGGAGGACGCCAACGCGGGCGGTCCGGTCACCGGAACCGGATCACCCGCGTCGGCGCGGCCTCAGTGTCCGATGAACACCGGAGCCCGCTTGTCGATGAACGCCTGAAGCCCCTCCGCCGCGTCGGCCGTCCCGATCAGGTCGGCGACGCCCTTCTCCTCGCGTTCCAGGGCCTGTTCGACGGGCAGCCCGTATCCCTCGTCGACGACCCGCTTCAGCAGAGCGATGGTGGCCGTCGGCTGCGCCGCGAGGCGGCGGGCCCGCTCGGCGACCGTCGCATCGAACTCGTCCTGTTCCACCACGACGTCGACGAGTCCGAGCTCCAGGGCGCGCCGCGGTGTCAGCCCTTCTCCCTCGATCATCAGGCGCTTCGCCAGGTGGGGTCCTACGAGCCGGGGGAGTCGCTGACTGCCACCGGCCCCCGGGAACAGCCCGAGCCGCATCTCCGGGAACCCGAACGTGGCCTCCTCCGAGAGGATCCGCAGGTCGCAGGCGAGCGCCAACTCCGCGCCGCCGCCCAGCGCGTGGCCGTTCATCGCCGCGACGACCGGCTTGGGGGCCTGCTCGATCACTCGCTGCACGTGGATCCAGCGACGCATCTTCGCCTGGTTCTCGGCGGACAGGTCCCGCATGACGGCGATGTCGGCGCCGGCGACGAAGAACCGGCCGGTGCCGGTGATGACGACGCAGCGCACCTCCGGATCGGCGGCCAGCGGCGACAGAGTCGCGAGGAACTCCTCGATCATCGCCGGATCCACGGCGTTCACCTTGGGACGGTCCACGCGGACCGTGGCCACGGCGCCGTCGCGCGTCACGTGCAGTACGGAGGGCTGCTCGTGGCTCGTGGTGGTCGTCTCGCTCATTCCGTCACTCCCTCGATGGTCAGTGCCGCCAGCTGTTCATCGCTCAGGTCGAGCAGCTCTCGCAGCACCTCGTGCGTGTGCTGCCCGAGGAGCGGTGCGGGCCGGTCGAGTCCGCCGGGCGTCGCGGCCAGCCGCGCGACGATGCCCTCGTGCGGGACCGGCCCGGCCAGGGGGTGGTCCAGTACGGGATAGAAGCCGCGGGCGGCGAGCTGGTCGTCGGCCTCGACCAGGTCCTGTCCGGTCGCCACGACCGCCGCCGGCACACCCTCGGCCTGGAGCAGCTCGGCCAGCTTGTGGCCGTCCTGCCCGCGCGTCCAGGCGGCGAGGGCGGCATCGATCTCGTCCTCGTGCGCCCGCCGTGCCGCCAAGTCGCCTTCGGTGCAGGGGAGTTCGGCGAGACGCGTCAGGGCGTGCCACTGCGCCTCGTCCGTCACCGACACCGCCACCCACCGGTCGTTCCCGGCCGCCGGGTACACACCGTGGGGCACGGCGTGCGGTGACCGGTTCGGATGCTCCGCCGTCCGGGGATCGGGCGCGCCGGCGCCGAGGACGGGCTCCAGGGCCGCCGGGCCCATCGTGGCGGCCATCGCCTCCAGTTGGGAGAGGTCCACGTGCCCGCCGCGTCCCCGGGCCAGCAGATCGAGGGTGGCGAGCACCGCGGAGTTGGCCGCGATCATGTCGCCGAGCCCGAAGGTCAGACCCTGTGGCGGGCCGTCCGGATCACGTGTCTCGTAGGACAGGCCGGACATCGCGGCGAGCGTGTCGGCGAACGTCACGGCCTTGCGCCAGGGCCCGGTCTGTCCCACCCCCGCCATCGACACCAGGACGACGTCGGGGTTCAGCTCGCGCAGCGACGCGTAGTCCATGCCCCACCGGGCCAGCACGCCCGGGCTGAAGTTCTCCACGACGACGTCGCAGTGCGGTACCAGCTCGCGCACCAGCCGTTGGCCCTCCTCGGTCCGCAGATTGAGGGCGACGCTGCGCTTGTTGCGGTTGAAGTTGAGGAAGTAGCCGCTGTCGTCGGGGTCGGAGCCCGGCCTCAGATGCATCGAGGGCGCGAAGCGCGTGGGGTCCTGACGGTGCCGGGACTCGACCTTGACGATGTCCGCGCCGTGCTCCCCGAACTGCTTGGTCACGTACGGTCCTGCGAGTACCCAGGTCAGATCGAGGACCCGAACGCCCTCCATGGCCCGGGACGTGGGCCGTTCCCGCTGTCGGCGCGCCGGGGCGGGGTGGCGCCACGGTGAATCGCCCTCCGCCTCGTGCAGCGTGGGCAGGGTGACCGGCCGGGGGAGCGCCGCCCACGGAAAGCCGACGTCCTCGACGCCTTCGTCCGGCAGTCCTTCGCCCGTGACGGTGACCAGGGACTGGCGGTCGCGCAGCTGCGGATGGGTGGTCAGCCGCTCGGGCGGCACGACCTCGGCCCACGGCAGGGCGCGCCGCCGCGCCTCCGCGGCGATGTCGGCGGCGGGCTGCCCCTTCGCGAACCGCCGCACCAGCTCGTCGACATGGGGGCGTCCGCGCCACCGGAACGCGGCGTCCTGCCAGCGCTCGTCGAGCAGGTCACCTGCCTCGCCCCGCTCGGCCATCCACGCCAGCAGATCCGTCCACATCCGGGGGCTGCCGGAGTAGCCCCCGGCCACATACCCGTCCGCCGCCTCGAAGATCCGGTGCGCGACGTGCTCGTACACCCCTCCGTTGCGCACGGGGAAACGTCCCGCGTGGATCCAGGCGACGGCGGCGGTCTCCAGCGTGGCGGCGACGGCCTCCTGCGCGGAAATGTCGACGAGCTGGGGAGTTCCCGACACGACGGCGAGCAGCGCGCCGATCGCCGCATGGGCCCCGGCGGTCTGCAACGCCTGCTCGCGTGGTGGGGGCTTGGGCTGCCCGTCGGGGCGCCCGCCGAGCCACGTCATGCCGCCCGCGGACGCCAGGACCAGATCGTCGCCGACCCAGTCGCGGCGCGGCCCGGTCAGACCGAACGGCGTCACCACCACGTGCACCGCGTGCGGCCAGCGGGACGAGCCGTCCTCGCGCAGGCCGCGCACCCGTGCCACGGGTCCGCTCTCCAGCACGACATCGGCCCCCGCCGCGAGTGCGTCGAGCTCCGCCGCGTCGCGCACGGCGGTCCACCGTTTGCCCGCGTGCCAGTGGGCCCGGGCAGCCGGGCCGAGGCCCGCGCCCGGTTCGATCCGGACGACGTCGGCGCCGATCCCGACGAGCAACCGGGCGCCCTGGTGGGCGAGTTCGTCGGTCAGATCGAGCACGCGCAGCGCTGTGGGGTCAGGGTCTGTTCGCACCACGGCTCCTCCCTTGACGTGACCGCAGCCTTTGCGGACTGCCACGATCACCGTGGCCGGGGAGGAGGACCATCGCGATGTTCTGTTGACCGGACCACAGGAGCGGCGGGGGTGGTCAGCCCACCGCGTGGCTCGTGTCGTACGACGCCTTCTGCGCCACACCGCGTTCGATGCGCTCGGCGGTGGCCCGCAACGCGGCGAGGTGGCGATCCACCGACACCTGCGCGACCGGCGCGGTGACCGAGAGCGCGGCGTGTACGGCGCCGCCCGCGACCACCGGCACGGCGAGGCTGGCGTCCCCGATCCTGACCCCTTCGAGCTCCAGCACGTACCTCTGACGGGCCGCCGCGGACAGGCGCCGCCTCAGCACCTCGGGGTCCGTCACGGAGCGCGGCGTCATGGTGGGAAGGCCGCCGCGGGTGAGGGCCGCCACCTGCTGCGGACCGTCCGGGGCCAGGGCGAGCAGCAGCTGACCTGTCGCGGTGCAGGAGGCGGGCAGCCGGCCGCCGACGTAGGAGTGGGTGAGCACATTGGCCTCACCCGCGATCTTCTCCAGGAACAGGACGTGGGTGCCGTCGAGGACCGAGAGGTGCACGGCGGCGCGGGTGCGGGTGAACAGGTCCGCCATCAGCGGACGGGCGACGGTGCGCAGCACCGCGGACGCGGGCACCCGCTCCCCCAGGTGAAAGAGCCGGATGCCCAGCTCGTACCGCTCGTCGTGCCGGTCGAGGAGGCCCCACTGCACCAGTTCCTGGGCGAGCCGGTACGCCGACGCCTTGGGCACCCCCGACCGGCGGCTCAGCTCGCTCAGCCGGAGCCGGTCCGCACCCGACTCGAACGCGGCGAGCAGCAGCTGAGCCTTCCCCAGGACGGAATTCGGCAGCAGGACCTCTTCGTCGGCATACGAGCCCATCGGCGCCCCTCACTTCTTCGCACGGCGGTACAGCCATTTGAAGTGCATCAACGCCATGTTGCCTAGAGGGTCGGGCCTGTGAACATCACGCAACGGGAGCGCCGGCCCCTTCCTCGGCCGGGTCCACGTCCCGCCCGCCCGGTCCCGCGGCGCCCCGGTCCTTCGGCACGTGTGCGAAGAAGACCAGGGCCACCAGAGAGACGACGGCCATCCCCATGGTGAGCAGCGCGATCGGCAGGAAGTGTCCCGTGGCGGCCAGCAGCGCCGCGGCCACGACCGGCGACAGGCCGCCGGCGATCGCCGTCGACAGCTCGTGGCCGAGCGCCATCCCGGAGTAACGGGTACTGGTGCTGAACAGCTCGGAGAAGTACGAGGGCTGGACCCCGATCATCGCGGCCATGGCGATGTGCCCGACGATGAACGCCACATACACCCCGACGGCCGACCCCGTGTCCATGAGCAGGAAGAAGGGCGCGGCCCACAGCAGCATGCCGATCGCCCCGCCGATGTAGACCGGCCGCCTGCCCACCTTGTCGGAGAGCCGACCGAAGACGACCATCATCGCCGAGTCCACCAGCATCGCGACGATCCCGGCCCACAGCAGCACGTTCGAGGAGATCCCCACGTACGCCCCGTACACGAGGGAGAAGGACATGAAGATGTAGCTGGCGCCGCTGTCGGCGAAGCGCAGCGCCATCGCGAACAGCACCTGGCGCGGATGGCGGCGCAGCACTTCCCGCAGGGGTGAGTGAGCCGGTGCCCCGGTCTTCGTGGAGTCGGCCTCGAAGCTGTCCGTCTCGCCGAGGTTGCGGCGGATGTAGATCCCCACCACGAAGATCACCACGCTGGCAAGGAACGGGAGTCGCCAGCCCCAGACGGCGAAGCCGTCCCCCGAGACCTGTTCGGCGAGCCACAGAGCCAGCGCCGACAGGACGAAGCCCAGCCCCATGCCGCAAGAGCTGAACGAGGCGAGAAATCCGCGGCGTTCGGCCGGAACGTTCTCGGTGATGACGAGCACGCCGCCGCCCCACTCGCCGCCGGCCGCCGCGCCCTGGAGAACCCGGAGCAGCACCAGGAGCAGCGGCGAGAGCAGACCGGCCGTGGAGTACGAGGGCAGCAGCCCCATGCAGAAGGTGGCGCCGCCCATCAGGGAGAGCGTCCCCATGAGAGCGGCCTTGCGCCCCCGCCGGTCACCGATGTGCCCGAAGACCAGGCCCCCGATGGGGCGGGCGGCGAACCCCACGGCGTGACCGGCAAGCGCGGCGATCGTGCCGAGCAGCGGATTCTCGCCGGAGGGGAAGAAGACCTGGCCGAGGACCAGTGCGGCGGCCGTGGTGTAGAGGAAGAAGTCGTACCACTCCATCATGTTGCCGGCGACGGACGCGATGACCACGCGTCGCGTCGTGGACGCGCCCTCGGTCGCGCTCTTGCGGGGCATACGGGCTCCTTGCCGTTCGACCTTGAGATCGCTGGAGCGTAGGGACGGCCCGGAGCCTCCTCAATCGGGTCGGTCCGCCAGATGGGACAGGGCGCCCGGCGGCAGCCCGACCGTACGGATCGGCAGCCCGACCGTACGGATCGACCGACACGCCGGGTGACCGAGTCCGCGGGCCGGCGGGCCCTCCCCGGCCCGGTCCGCTGAACGGACCGGGACGCAAGCCTCCGGCCTGCGGAGGCAGTAGTTTGCGCCAACTCACGGACCCGCACCTGATGACCTGCCGAGAAGTGTCCTACTCAGAGGTGACCATGCACACAGCGTCCCGTCCGGTCCATCGCATCACCGGCTCCGCCCTCCTCGTCGCGGCACTGCTCGCCGCGACCGGATGCGGCGCGGGCACCACCGATTCCGGAGCCCAATCGGGCTCCGGCGGCAAGGCGAGCGGCCCGCAGGTGCGGATCGCCGTCAGCGTCGACGGGGCGTACGCGCCGTTCTTCCTGGCCGACAAGGAAGGACTGTGGGCCAAGCACGGAGTGAACGTCGACCTCGTCCAGTTCGCCAAGGGCGGGGAAGGCGTCGACGCCCTGGGCGCCGGACAGGTCCAGATGGCGGGGAACTCCGACGCCACCACGATCGGTGTCCTCGGACAGCACCCGAACCTGCGCTCGCTCGCCGTCTACGAGGACTCGGGGAAGTTCCTCAAGGTCGTCCTCGGCCCCGGTGTGAAGTCCCCCGCGAAGATCAAGAAGATGGCGGTGGTCCCGGGCCTGTCCGAGCTCGCCGCCACCCGGTTCCTCGAATCGAAGGGCATCGACCCCAAGTCGGTGGAGTTCGTGACGAGCGACCCCGCGGAGATCCCGGCACTCACCAAGAAGGGCGACGTGGACGCCTACGTCCTGTGGGAGCCGTGGCCCGCCAAGGGGAAGGAACTCGGCTCGCGGATCGTGGAGACCACGGGCGACTACGGCTTCAGCTACCAGCACTGGCTGCTTTCGACCTCCACCTGGCTCAAGGGCCACAAGGACGTGGCGGGCAAGGTGGCCGAGACCCTCGCGGAAGCGGCCAAGAAGGTCGAGAAGGACCCGGAGGCCGCCGCACAGGCCACCAAGGAAGCGGCGAAGATCCCCACGGACCAGACCCTGACCGCGGTGAAGGAGATCGACTTCGGTGTCCGTGACTTCACCGCGAAGGACCTGAAGCGCTACGCCGACACGGCCCGGTTCTACGTCGACACCGGCAAGGTCAAGGCCCGCCCCGACGTGTCGGGCGCCGTCCAGCGGGGCTGGCTTCCCGACAACACGAAGGACTCCCGATGAACAAAGGGATCGAGAAGGACACGACGGCCGTGCCGGGGGAGGGGGCCGAGACGATGGACACCATGACGGCGCCCGCTGCCGGGGCGGAGCGCGCGGCGGGCCGCGGAGCGGCTCTGCGCGTCGAGCGCGCCGGGATCTCCTTCGGTGACTTCCAGGCCGTCCGGGACATCGACCTCGACATCCCGGCCGGCGAGTTCCTCTGTCTGCTCGGCCCGAGCGGCTGCGGCAAGTCCACGCTGTTGTCGGCGATGGCCGGCTTCCTCCCGGTCAGCGAGGGGTCGCTCACCGCCGACGGCGTACCCGTCAGCGGCCCCGACCCCGAACTCGGCATGGTGTTCCAGAGCAGCGAGGCCCTCTTCGACTGGCTGACGGTGCGGCAGAACGTCACCTTCGGGCCCCGCATGCGCGGCCGTTCGCGCGCCGAACAGGACCGGGCCGCCGAGGAGTTCCTCGGCCTGGTCGGCCTGCGTCACTGCGCGGACCGCTACCCGAACCAGCTCAGCGGCGGCATGCGCCAGCGCGTCCAGATCGCCCGGGTCCTGGCCAACGAGCCGGACGTCGTCCTCATGGACGAGCCCTTCGGCGCCCTCGACGCGCAGACCCGGCAGGTGCTCCAGGAGGAGACGGCCCGGATCTGGCGGGCGTCCGGCTGCACCGTCGTCTTCGTCACCCATGACATCGACGAGGCGATCCTGCTCGCCGACCGCATCGCCGTCATGACGGCGGGCCCCGCGGCCTCGATCAAGTCCCTGTACGAGGTCGACCTGCCGCGCCCCCGCGACGAGTCCGACCCCGCCGCCGTGCGCCTGCGCCACAAGCTGCGAGAGGACATCGGAGAAGAGGTCCGCAAGGCCATGCGCGACCAAGGACTCGACGACCAGCTCGACCGGGAGGCGAAAGGCGCATGACGATCACCACAACCGAGGCCCCGGCCCCGGCCCGCACACGCACCCGCCCGCGCCGCACCGGCGGGGCGCGGGGCCAGGGACTGCGCACCCTCGGCCTGTACGCCCTCGCCGTCCTCGTCGGCCTGGGGATCTGGCAGCTCGTCGCGATGAAGTACGGCCCCTCGCTGGTCGCCTCGCCCAGCCGGACCCTGTCGGCCGCGGGCGAGTTGGCCTCCGACGGCACCCTCACCAATTCGGTCATCGCCTCAAGCCGCCGCATCCTCATCGGCTGGGGCCTCGGCGTCGTCGTCGGCGCCCCGGTCGGCCTGCTGATCGGACAGATCAGAATCGTCCGCCAACTCCTCGATCCCTACATCGAGTTCTTCCGCTTCATCCCGCCCGTGGCCTTCGTGACCCTGGCGGTGGTGTGGCTGGGCATCGGCGAGTCGTCGAAGGTGGTCCTGATCTTCTACACGGCCGTCTTCATCGTCACGCTCAACACCAGCGCGGGCGTGATGGCCGTCAACGAGTCCAAGCTGCGGGCGGCGGCGAGCCTCGGCGCGAGCCGCCGCCAGATCCTGCAGCGGGTCGTGCTGCCGTCCACCGTCCCGTACATCCTCACGGGCGCCCGCCTCGCCATGGGCAACAGCTTCCTGACGATCGTCTCGGCCGAGATCGTCGCCTCCCAGGTGGGCCTCGGCTCCCTGATCTGGACTTCTCGCAATTACGGCCGCATCGACTGGGTCTTCGTCGGCATCATCACCCTCGGAATCCTGGGCCTCGTCTACGACCGGATCCTGCGCCTCATCGCGATGCGTGTACTGCACAAGTACGGAGCTAGGGTGTGAGTGTGGGGACAAGGCCGGCCAACGGGGACAAGAACGGAGAACGCAAGCACGTGAGCACTTCCGCAACGACATCGAGGGCCCTGCTCCTGGAGGAGTTCGGCACCCTGCCCCGCCTCACGGAGCGGGCCGTCCCCAAGCCCCGGCCGGGTCACACCCTGGTCCGGATGGCGGCGGCCACCGCCGCCCACCTGGACCTGAACATCCTCGACGGACAGTTCGGCATCCTGCCCGAGCTTCCCTTCATCCCCGGCACCCAGGGCAGCGGCTACGTCGTCGCCTCGGACACGCACCCCGAGGGTGCCCTGGTGCGACTGCGCGGCGAGGGGCTCGGCCTCAGCCGTGACGGCGCCTGGGCCGAGCACGCGCTCGTGCCGGACGCCGCCGCCGAGGTCATGCCCGAGGGCACCGACCCCGCCCTCGCCTGCATCTACTTCTCGCCTGTCGGCACCGCCTGGGCGACCGTCCACGCGATCGCCCAGGTCAAGCCGGGGGAGCGGGTCCTGGTGACCGGTGCGTCCGGCGCGGTCGGCGCCATGGCCGTGCAGCTCGCGGCCCGCGCGGGCGCCGAGGTGATCGGCGCGGTCGGCCGTCCGACGAAGCTGGAGCACGTTCCCGACGCCGCCAAGGCGCTGCTCGCCAAGGACCTCTCCGAGGAGGCGATCGGCGGCAAGGTCGACGTCCTCATCGACACGGTCGGCGGCCAGATCCTGCGCGACGCCCTCACCATGGTCCGCCCGCGCGGCCGGGCCGCACTCCTCGGCTACACGGCCGGCCGCGAGCTCAAACTGGACCTGGCGGACTTCTTCCTCGCCGACGTCACGCTCCTGCCGGTCAACATGATGACCCGCACCCCGGAGGTCGCCCCCGAGGTGCTGCGGCTGCTGCCGGACCTGTCCTCCGGCGCGCTGACGCTGCCGTACGAGAGTTACGGGATGGACGCCCTCGGCGAGGCGGTGGAGCGGCTGCGCTCGGGCTCGGCGGTGGGCAAGATCGTGATCGACCTGGGCGGCACCGCCGCCAACTGACCCGCCCCCTCCTTCCTACGAAGACACGAAGGGCCCCCTCCCGCCGGAGGGGGCCCTGCGCGTACGCCGGAGGGGAGGGTCAGGACTGGGGAACGCCCACCTGCGCGGCGAGCTTGTCCGGGCCGACGGGCAACCAGTCGTAGTCGATGGAGTTCCAGAACGCGCACTGGTGGCGCGCCTCGTACACCCCGGTCTTCAGCGCCCGGCTCTCACCGCCCGGCAGCAGGGACATGAACTTCCCCGCCCTGTACGAGGGCCAGTCGGCGATCCCCGGGGTGGCGGGGTTCCCGTGCTTCACGAACGAGCCCCAGTAACGCACCATCTCCCCGGACAGCTGCCGCTGCTCGTCAGTCAGCAGCTTCGAGGTCTCCGAGGGGAACAGGTACGACAGCTCGCTGGCGTGCGAGGCACCCGGGTCGAAGCCGGTCGAGGGCTGGCCGGTGGGCGGGTGCGGGTCGTCGAACTCGTAGAAGTACGTGCGCGGTTGACGCCGCGCGAGCCCGTCGGTGAGCTTCTGGTACTGGCAGCCCCCGAGCCCGAGGAAGACACTGCTGTCGCCCCACAGGGCACCGAAGGCGTACGCCCCGGTGTTGGAGTCGCCGTAGGCGCTGAACGGATAGCGCGCGAGGACGGCGTTGGCCTCGTCGCCGAACTCGATCCGGACCGCGCGCTCGTACTGTTCCTTGGTCGCGTTCGCGAACGGCAGCGCCCACGCGCGTACTTCGTTACGTGTCTGGCCGATGAGGAGGGGGACGTTCGCGGTACGGCCGGTGCGTGCGGCCTCCAGCGGCGCGACGGGCAGTTCGGGCGTCCCGGAGGTGGGCAGCGGGGTGGTCACGAGGTCGCCGGTGAAGTCCTTCGCCGCGGACTGCAGTTCACCGGCGGACTTGGAGCGCAGGCAGGACAGGTCGGCCGAATCGGGGTCGGCGGAGCAGCCGGTGGCCGTCGCGTACTTCTTTCCGCGGGCGACGGCCTGCTCGGGCGTGTAACTCGGGCAGCCGCCACTCTGGATGATCGCGCCGGAGAACAGGCCGCGTGCCGAGGGCGATGCCAACTGCGCGCACACGGAGTGGCCACCGGCCGACTCCCCGGCGATGGTCACCCGGCCCGCGTCCCCGCCGAACGCGCCGATGTTGCGCTGCGTCCAGCGCAGCGCCGCCTGCTGGTCGAGCAGGCCGTAGTTGCCCGCGCCCCGCTCGCTGAGTCCGGGCAGGTCGAGGAAGCCGAACGCGCCGAGCCGGTAGTTGATCGAGACGACCACGACGTTGTTGGCCTCGGCGATCTGAGAGCCGTCGTACGCGTCGCCGGAACCGGTGGAGAAGCCGCCGCCGTGGATCCAGAACATCACCGGCAACGGGCGGCCGGTCCGGTGGGCCGGCGTGTAGACGTTCAGGTACAGGCAGTCCTCGCTCATGCCCGGGCCGGAGTCGCCCGAGCCGTCACCGGGCTGCATGCAGCGGGGGCCGGGGGAGGTGGCCGACCGGGTGCCCGTCCAGGAAGCGGCGGGTGCCGGAGGCTGCCAGCGCTTGGCGCCGACGGGTGGGGCCGCGTAGGGGATGCCTTGGAAGCGGTCGACCTCGTCCGACGAGGCTCCCGCGACCGCACCCTTGTCGGTGGGCACCGTCATGGAGCGCGGGGCGGCAGACGCGGGCACAGCAGACAGGAGGGAAACGAGGAAGAGGAGGCTCGCCGTCCAGGCGAGTCTCCGTCGGGCAGTGGAACGCACTGAATCTCCCGAGAGGCCGGAGCGATGGGGGCGCCATGCTGCGGCTCGGGCGGCGGCCGCGCCACGTTCACGGTCCGCCCAGCGGACCCGCGGCGACGGGGGCCTCGTTCAGGACATGCGCAGGGCCGGATTGGTGCGGTCGGCTTCGTCGCGCGCGAGCAGTGCCAGCAGCGAGGCGACGTTCACGTCGGACTCGGCGGGGTGGCGCAGGATTCTGGACGGGTCGATCTCGTACACGTTGCTCCGGCCCTCGCGGACGTGGGAGAGATAGCCGGCCTCTTCGAGATCCGTGATGATCCGCTGCACCGCACGCTCGGTCAGGCGGCAGTGTGCGGCCAGGTCGCGGATGCGGACCTGTCGGTTGTCTGCGATGGCGGCCAGGACCCGGGCGTGGTTGGTCAAGAACGTCCACCCGGTGTGCGACGCGGTCTGCTCCTCCATGCCACCACTATAGGGCCTTCACCGCCAATCGAATCACGAATTTCTTTTCAGGTATTGGTTGACGTGATTTGAAGTTCGTACCAAGCTATGGGCCACTCGACAGGGCGACCGGACCGGGACGCGACACACGTAGGTGCGATTCCACATTCGTCAGCACAGTTGCAGAGGGGCATCCTCATGAACACCGAGACGGCACATGAACTCGCACAGCACCCTGCTTCACGGCCCCGGCGCGGGCTGATCGAGCGCGCCTGCGCGGATCCCGCCGCCATCGCTCCCCGGGATGCCCGTGAAGTGGGCAGGTACTTCTTCGAGCGCCTCGCCCACCTCGAGGAGGGCACCCGCGAACATCAATATGTCCGCAACACGCTGATCGAGATGAACCTCTCCTTCGTGAAGTACGCCGCCTCCCGCTTCAGGCACCGCGGCCCGGAGGAGATGGAGGACATCGTCCAGGTCGGCACCATCGGCCTCATCAAGGCGATCGACCGGTTCGAGCTGTCCCGTGAGGTCGAGTTCACCTCCTTCGCCCTGCCGTACATCACCGGTGAGATCAAGCGGTTCTTCCGCGACACCACCTGGGCGGTGCACGTCCCGCGCCGACTCCAGGAGGCGCGCGTCGAACTGTCCAAGGCCACCGACGAGTTGCAGACGCACCTGGGACGGCATCCCACCACGGCCGAACTCGCCGAGCTCATGCAGCTGGAGCCGGCCGAGATCGCCGAAGCGCAGAAGGCGGCCAACGGCTACAACGCCGCCTCCCTCGACGCCTCACTCACCGGCCAGGACGCCGAGGGGGAGGAATCCCGGCTCGCCGACGTGATCGGCGTCGAGGAGAACACCTACGAACTGATCGAGAACTACCGCTCCCTGGCTCCGCTCATCGACCGGCTCGACACCCGCGACCGTACGATCATCCACCTCCGCTTCGTGGAGGAACGGACTCAGAAGGAGATCGCCGAGACCCTCGGCATCTCCCAGATGCACGTCTCCCGCCTCCTGGCCCGTCTGCTCGCCCAACTCCGGGCCGGTCTCATGGCTACGGCGTAGGAGCCGCGCCGCGCGCCGCCATCACTCCGAACCCGGCGATGTACTCCTTGATCGGCCGGTAGAAGGAGTACGTCACGTCGTACGGGCCCGCCGCGCCCAGCGCCGCGAACGCGGCGACCCATGTACGCACCTCGTGGGCGGAGTTGCCGGCGTCCTCGGCCATCCGCTCCGGTGTCATCGCGTCGACGGGGGAGAGGTCACCGGAGGCGAACGTCGCCATCAGGGCCGTGTCCCAGTCGGGGTTCAGGTCCCGGATGCCGGCCGTGCCCGCGGCGAACGCCTTCGCCGTGTCCACGACCCGCTGCTGGCGGGCGTCGCGGGCCGCGGCCGTGGGGTGGCGGCCGTTCAGCAGCAGCGCGCGGGCGGCGTCGTCGGCGGTGGCCCACTGGGGGACCGGCGGGTCGTGGGAGAGGCCGCCGGAGCCGATGACGAGAACCCGCTCGTCCTCCAGGGTGGCGAGGAAGGAGCCGATCGCCTCGCCGAGCCGCCGCACGCGGCGCATCGTCACGAAGGGCTTGGCCACACCGTTCACGAAGACGGGAACGGTCGGCACCCGGTCGATGCCGCCGAAGAGGATCTCCAGTGGCTGGATCGCGCCGTGGTCGACCTCCATGCGGCGCGAGACGGCCACGTCGACGTCGCGCTCGGCCACCCACTGCGCGAGTTCCTCGGCCCGCCCGGTCGGCACGTTCAGCGGGCCCGCGGTGGTGCCGTAGTCCCCGACGCCCAGCGCCTCGTAGCCGATGCAGAATGGTGGCATCAGGTCGTAGAAGAAGCCGTTGTAGTGGTCGGGCGCGAAGGAGACCACCAGCGTGGGGTCGTACTCCCTGACGAAGGTCCGTGCGGCGGAGAAGGCGCCCTGGACCGCGGCATTCACCTCGGCGGGCGGGTCCGCGTACTCCAGGAGTGGGCTGTGCGACATGGTGACGAGGGCGACGGTCATGCCGGGGCTCCTTCCAGGGCCGGTTCCTCGACGGGTTCGGTGGTGAGCGACGCGGCCGTGCGCAGGGCGGCGAGGGCCCGGGACGCCTGGCGGGTGAGGCAGGCCGCCGCCACGAAGTGGTCGGGGCGCAGCACGACCAGGCCGCAGGCGCGCACGTCGAACCAGTCCTTGAGGGCGCCGGTGCTGTCGCCGACGACGGTGACGGGTGCCGGTGAGTTCGCGAACTCTTGCTCCGCCCAAGGGCGTTGGGTCTCCGGAACGAAGGAGACCAGCTCGATGCGGTGGCGGCGGACCAGGGCCAGGTCGGCCTGGGTGAGGAACGCCGTCGGGTTCGTTCCCCACGTGGGCAGCGTCCACCAGTCGCCCGTGACCTCGTCGAGGAGGACGTTCGCGGCGGCGGCGGTGGTGACGCGCGGCTGGATGAACTGGAGCCCCACCGGGGAGAGTTCACCGGCGGAGTCGGTGAACGGCGCCAGCTTTCCCCTTCGCTTGAAGTCGGCCCGCGCCCTGCCCGGCGTGAGCGTCGCCTGGTCGACCACGACCCCGGCGGCGTAGCGCGGCATCGGCTTGAAGTGCAGCTCGGTGAAGTACGACTTCCACTTCGGTACGAGGTTCAGCGCGGAGGCGGCGACGTCGCGCACCGCGCCGCCGAAACGGCCCATCTTCATGACCGTGCCCGCCGCCATGTTCACATCGATCATGTCGGAGGCGTGCTTGCGGCGTTCCTCGGTGTACGTGTCCAGGAGCGCGTCGGACGCGTCGCCCGCGAGGACCGCGCTGAGCTTCCACGCCAGGTTCGTCGCGTCGCGGATGCCGGAGTTCCAGCCCTGGCCGAGCCACACCGGCATCAGGTGCGCGGCGTCGCCGGCGAGGAAGACACGTCCCTTGCGGAAGTCGGAGGCCACGCGACCGTGGTGGGTGAAAGTGCGCTGGTTGATGACGTTCAGCGCGGCAGGGTCGGGGACGTGCCGTCGCAGCAGGGAGTGCATGAACGCCGGGTCGTCGCACAGGGCGGTCGGCTCGTCGTCGTGGAGCATGAACTCCCAGCGGCGGATGCCCTGCGGCAGGCCGATGGAGACGTACGGGCGGCGCGGGTCGGCGCCGAGATAGACCGAGGGGGTGCCGATCGGGTCGTCCGCCACGTCCACGACCACCCAGCGGGTCGAGGGTGACTTCCCCTCGAAGTCCGCGCCCATCCACTTGCGGGTGAAGGAGCTGCCGCCCTCGCAGCCGACGGCGTACCGGGCGGTGACGGTGACCGTGTCCGTCAACTCGCCCTCTGCGTCGCGCTGTTCGGCGGTGACGGTGACGTGATCGCCGTGCTCCTCCAGGCCGACGACCTTGTGGCCGAAGCGCAGTTCGGTGTCGGGGAACCGGTCGAGGCCCGCGGCGAGTTCCTTGTCGACGAGCGGCTGCACGAAGCCGTGCTTGCGCGGATAGCCGAACTCCTGGGCGCGCGGGTTGTTGGTGGCGAGCACCTGGCCGGTGCCGTTGACGAGCCGTACCACGTGGTGCGGGACCGTGAACGGCTGTACGCGCTCCCACAGGCCCGCCGTGTGCAGGGTGCGGATCGACTCGTCGTCGAGGCCGACGCCGCGCGGGTAGTCGATGAGTTCGTCGCGGGCCTCCAGGACGGTGGCCCGGTGGCCGCGGACGCCGAGCAGATTGGCGAGGGTGAGGCCGACGGGCCCCGCTCCGATGACGACGACGTCGGTGTCGAAGGTGGTCATGGGGTGTTCCGATCGATGCGGTGAGTTGCGGTGCGGGTCGGCTCAGTTGTGCGCGAGGAAGTCGACGACCAGGCGGTTGAACTCGGCGGCGTGCTCGATCATCGCCCAGTGACCGCACCGATTGAGCAGCACCAGACGGGAGTCGGGGATGTTGGCCAGCAGCCACAGGCTCGTCTCGTAGTGCAGGACGCGGTCGTCCTTGCCGTGGATCAGCAGGGTCGGCGCCTGGATGCCCGGGATCTTGTCGCGGTCGACCTTGATCGGGATGGGGGCGCCGTGCGCGAGGCCCTCGACGTAGTTCGCCAGGTGGTCGGGGCGGGCGAGCGCCGCCTCGGAGCGCGCCCGGGTCAGCTCAGGGGTCGCGAACCGCGCCTTGTCGTACGCCATGATCTCGACGAGCGCCCGCATGTTCTCGGGGCTCGCGTCCTTGTAGGCCCTGACCAGCACCTTCAGGCCCTCGCTCGGGCCGTCGCCGGGGCCGAAGAGGGAGGCCGGGCCACGGCCGAGCGAGGCACCCATGGTCACGAGGTGGGTGATGCGCTCGGGGTGCAGCGTGGCGAAGCGGACCGCGGTGTGTCCGCCCATGGAGTTGCCGACGAGGGCGGCCCTGGTGAGGCCCAGCGCGTCCAGGAACTCCACGAGTGTCGCGTCGTGGTCCATGTCCTTGGTGGCCTGGGCGTCGGAGTCGCCCCAGCCCGGCATGTCGGGGGCCACGACGTGGAATCCGGCGTCGGCGATCGCGCCGATGTTGCCCGAGAAGTTCGACCAGCCCGTCGCGCCGGGACCCGAACCGTGCAGCAGCACGACGGGCGTGGCGCCGGGTTCCCCGGCCTCGTAGTAGCGCATGCGCAGGCCCGACGGAAGGGCGATGTCGTGCGAGGCGGCTTCCTTGGTGAGGGACATGACCTGGCTCCTCGTTCTTTATGTGCACTCTCAAGGGCGTTATTTACACGCCAGACATCTCGATGGAACGCCGACCGGGTGGGAATGTCAAGAGGTGTTCGGCCGCGTCGTTCGTGCGTCGCACGCCCGTGACCTGGGGATTCGTGCTCGTGCGGGCATGCCGACGAGGGCCGGGAGCTCGTGCCCTCCCGGCCCTGCGTCGTACGAGGTGTCAGCTCGCTTCGGTGAGTCCCAGCGCCACGTCGACGATCATGTCCTCCTGGCCGCCGACCAGGCCCCGCTTGCCGACCTCGACGAGGATCGTGCGGACGTCGACGCCGTAGCGCTCGGCCGCCGCCTCCGCGTGCCGCAGGAAGGACCCGTACACCCCGGCGTACCCGAGGGTGAGGGTCTCGCGGTCGACGCGCACCGGGCGGTCCTGGAGCGGGCGCACCAGGTCCTCGGCGGCGTCCTGGAGGGCGAACAGGTCGCAGCCGTGCTTCCAGCCGTTGAGGTCGGCGACCGCGACGAACGGTTCGATGGGGCAGTTGCCCGCGCCCGCGCCCTGGCCGGCGAGGGAGGCGTCGACGCGGGTCACGCCCTCCTCGACGGCGACCATCGAGTTGGCGACGGCGAGGGAGAGGTTCTCGTGGGCGTGGATGCCGATCTCGGTGGCCGGGTCGAGGACGTCGCGGTAGGCGCGCATCCGCTCGCGGACACCGTCCATCATCAGGCGGCCGCCGGAGTCGGTGACGTAGACGCAGTGCGCGCCGTAGGACTCCATGAGCTTTGCCTGCGCCGCGAGCGTCTTCGCGTCGGCCATGTGGCTCATCATCAGGAAGCCGGACACATCCATGCCCAACTCGCGCGCCGTGGCGATGTGTTGGGCCGACACGTCCGCCTCGGTGCAGTGCGTGGCGACCCGCACGGAGCGCACCCCGAGTGCGTACGCCTGCTTCAGCTCCTCGATGGTGCCGATGCCGGGCAGCAGGAGGGTGGTCAGGCGGGCGTTCTTGATGTGCGCGGCGGCGGTCTCGATCCACTCCCAGTCGGTGTGGCTGCCGGGGCCGTAATTGAGGGAGCCGCCGGCGAGTCCGTCTCCGTGGGACACCTCGATGCCGTCGACACCGGCCGCGTCGAGGGCGGCGACGATCTTCCCGACCTGCTCGGGCTCGATCCGGTGCCGGATGGCGTGCATGCCGTCGCGCAGGGTGACGTCCTGGATGAACAGCTTGGTGTCACTCATGCGTCGGCTCCCTGGAGTTCGGTGGCGCGGGCGGCCATGGCTTCGGCCATCCGCAGGGCCGCGCTGGTCATGATGTCGAGGTTCCCGGCGTACGCCGGAAGGTAGTGGGCGGCCCCCTCGACCTCGAGGAAGACCGACACCTGGTGGGTGACCGGCGCCTCGGTGAGGGTGTGCACCGGCTGGTCGGCCGGGACCGGCGTGATCTGCACCTGCTGCTTGAGGCGGTACCCGGGCACGTACGCCGACACCTCGTCGACGCGCTGGGCGATCGCCGCGCGGATCGCGTCGTGCGCGGCCTCGTCCGGGGCGTTCACCAGCGCGAGCACGGTGTCCCGCATGATCAGCGGGGGCTCCGCCGGGTTCAGGACGATGACGGCCTTGCCGCGGTCCGCGCCGCCGACCGTCTCGATGGCGTGGCTCGTCGTCTCGGTGAACTCGTCGATGTTCGCGCGGGTGCCGGGGCCCGCGCTCTTCGACGCGATCGAGGCGACGATCTCCGCGTACGGGACGGGCGTCACGGAGGACACGGCCGCGACGATCGGGATGGTGGCCTGGCCGCCGCACGTCACCATGTTCACGTTGTCCGCGCCGACATGGTCGTCGAGGTTGACCGCCGGGATCACCATCGGACCGATGGCCGCGGGGGTCAGGTCGACGAGCTGCTTGCCGTACGGGGCGAGCGCGGCGGCGTTGGCGACATGTGCCTTCGCGGAGGTGGCGTCGAAGACGATCCTGATGTCGTCGAAGCCGTCCATGGCGATCAGGCCCTGGACACCCTCGGCGGTGACCGGAACGCCGAGCCGCTTGGCGCGGGCGAGCCCGTCGGAGGCGGGGTCGATGCCGACCATCGCCCCCATTTCGAGGGTGTCCGAGAGCCGGAGCACCTTGATCATCAGGTCGGTGCCGATGTTGCCCGAGCCGATGACGGCGACCTTGGTCTTCATGCGGTGGCTCCCTCATGGGTGGAGGCGTGGAAGCGGACGGAGACGGCGCCGAGTCCGCCGATGTCGGCGGTGAACGTGTCACCGGCCGCGGCGGGCACCATCGGGCCGAGCGCGCCGGACAGCACGACCTGGCCCGCGCGCAGCGGATCGCCGACGTCGCGGGCGGTCCGGGCGAGCCAGGCGAGGGCGATCAGCGGGTCGCCCAGACAGGCCGCGCCGTTGCCGGTGGAGACGGTCTCCTCGCCGCGCCGCATGGTCATCTCGGCCTCGACCGGCTCGAACTCGGCGAGCTGCTTGGCCGGGGAGCCGAGGACGTAGAGAGCGGAGGAACCGTTGTCGGCGACGGTGTCACCGAAGGTGATGTCCCAGTCGGCGATCCGGCTGTCCACGATCTCCAGGGCGGGCACGGCGTGCGCCACGGCGGCCCGGATCTGCGCGTCGTCGAGCGGGCCCTCGGCGAGGTCGGCGCCCAGGACGAACGCGATCTCCGCCTCGACCTTCGGCTGGAGCAGCGACCCGACCGCCACGGACGCCCCGTCGTCGACGCTCATGTCGGCGAACAGCACCCCGAAGTCCGGCTGGTCCACGCCCAGTTGCTGCTGCACGGCGGGGGAGGTGAGGCCGATCTTGCGGCCGGTGACACGACCGCCCGCCTTCAGGCGGTCCGCGGTGAGCAGCTCCTGGACGGCGTAGGCCGCCTTCACGTCGTCGCTGCCGATCAGGTCGCGGACCGGGGCGCAAGGGGCGTGGTCGGCGGCGGCGCGCAGCAGCCGCCGGGCGGCCCGTGCCACGGCGTCGTCGCCGGGGCCGCTGCCGTTGCTGGTGGCGGGGGGAGTCTCGTTCATGCCCTCAGCTTGGACACTCGGGCCGCCGCACGCCCAGCGTCGAGTTCCGTCTGGCGGAACTCTTCCGCAGATCAGTGCTTGCGCAGCTCCGCGCGGCGCCCGAGCGTCGCGGAGATCCCCGCCGCGGCGGCCCGCACGCTGTTGGCGTGCCGCGCGGGCTGGAAGCGGTGCACCGGGCCCGTGACACTGACGGCCGCCACGATCTCGTCCGCAGGACCGAAGATCCCTGCCGCGACGCACACGATGCCGACCGCCGACTCCTCGTACTCGAAGGCCACGCCCTTCGTGACGACGTCGGACAGTTGGCGCGTCAGGACGTCGACGTGGGTGATGGTCCGCGGTGCCTTGCGCTCCAAGGGCCCGCGCAGCGCGGTCTCGCGCACCTCGGCCGGAGCGTGTGCGAGCAGCACCTTGCCGATGGCCGTCGCGTGCAGCGGCATCCGGCCGCCGAGCCGGGAGGGTGAGTCGGCCTGCTGGTGGCCGCCCATCTTGGCGACGTAGACGACCTCGGTGCCCTCACGGGTCCCCAGATGGACCAGCTCGTGCGTGCGCACGAAGAGGTCCTCCAGGAAGGGGGTGGCCACTTCGAGCAGTCCGCGCTCGACCGACGCGCGCATGCCCAGCTCGAAGACGAGTCCGGACAGCCGATAGCGCCCCTGGACACGGTCGAGGAGACGCGCTGCCACGAGATCGCCGAGAACCCGGTGCAGGGTGCTCTTGGCGAACTCCGTGCGCCGTTGCAGCTCGGCGAAGCCCAAGGTGGTGTCCTCGACGGTGAAGGCCTGCAACACGGTGAGGGCCTTGGCCAGGACGCCGCTCGGCGCGTCGTCGCTCACGGGGACTTCCTTCCGGGGTCTTGCTTCCCAGGGACGTGTCCCGACTGTACGGGACGGGGGGCGCGGGCACCGGGCCGTGCGCCCGCGCCGGGGTGACGGTGTGTCACCACCGCGCACGTAGACTGAGCGGATGAGCGACAAGCAGGTGGGCAAGGCCGTCGGGTCCCAGACCCTCTCCCGTGGACTGCGCGCCCTCGAACTGGTCGCCGGGCAGCCGCAGGGGCTCGCCGTCCAGGACGTGGCGGAACACCTCGGCGTCCACCGCACCATCGCCTACCGCACCCTGGTCACGCTCGCCGAGCACCACCTCGTCGTCCGGGCCTCCGACGGCCGCTACCGCGCCGGGTCCGGCACCGTCACGCTGGCGCGCGGCTACGCGGCGGGCGTCCGCGAGGCCGCACTGCCGGTGCTGCGCCGCACGGCGGACGAGCTCGGCGCCACGGTCGCGCTGATCGCGGCGGAGGGGGACGAGGCGGTCGCCGTCGCCGTGGTCGAACCGCGGTCGGTGGACTACCACATCGGCTACCGGGTCGGCAGCCGTCACCCCGTCGGCGTCGGCGCCGCCGGCCTGGCGCTCGCGACGCTGCGGCTGCCCGCGCCCGGGGAATCGGCCCAGGTCACGCAGGCCCGCGAGCAGGGGTACGCCCGCACCTTCGGCCAGATCGAACCCGGCGCGCACGGTGTTGCCGTTCCCCTGCACACCGCGGACCCGGCGCTGCACATGTGCGTCAACCTCATCACCTCGCGCGAGGACGTGGCCGACGCCTCCGTGGCCGCGATGCGGGCGGTCGCCAAGGAAATCTCGGCGCACACATGACACAGGCCTCCACGTCCGACGTGGATGCTCTTCAGCCCTGCCGCTTCGCTCCCAGATGCTTCGTACCCGTGTGAATACCGTGCCCAATGCCGATGAGTCCAGACGCAGTGACCAAGGGGGTGGCCTCGCTGGTGGGCAGCCAGTGGAGCGTGACGCACAACAGGAGAATCACAAAGGCGAACAGCCCCCATGGAATGTCGGCGATGCCCATGAAGACACAGTCGACCTTTTTCCATCGCTCCTGGAGGCTGAGACGGTTGTCACTCGGCGGCGTTTCTTTGGGTGAGGTCATCGCGTCTCCCTCCGTCCGCGCCCTGTCGGCCGCTCCCCTCCGGTGTCTCGGCTGCACGCCTGCCGTGCAAGGTGCCGGCCGGTACCTGTCAGGGGCCGAAGGTCCCTCGCCCGGAGCGTTGTCCCGGGTTTCCGGGGAGATGTCACCTCACAACTCGACCTCGAATTCGAGGTCGTCGTAGCGGCGCTCCGCGATCCTTTCCCGGCGCCCCGCGATGAGGGTGAGGTAGGCGTCCTCCTCGCAGACCGCGCTCGCCGGGATACGGAGGAACAGCACGTCCCCGCGGTCCTCCACCGGGTTCTGCCAGGCGCGGGAGTGGCCGCCGAGCTGGATGTCGTGTGTCCACCGGGGGTAGAGGACGGCGTCGATCTTCCCGATCAGCCGGTCCACGAGACGTCGGCGCTCGGCGTCCTCTCCGGCGTACTCCGCGGCTTCCGCGACGTCGGACCAGCGCTGGAAGTCGGGCATGGTGGCGCCCGGGACGGCGTAGAGCGGGAACGGATCGTGGAAGTCAGGACCGGCTGTCCCCTCGACTTCCCGCAAGGGGTGTTCGGCGGCTCCGGCCTCCCCCGGCGGGAGGTGGATGACGGCGCCTTCCCCCGGGTAGTCGCTGATCTCGGCGAAGACCACCAGGTGCCCGTCAGCGGGGAAATCGATGTCGAGGGAATCGGCGGGTATGGCGGCGCAGTCGAGGGTCAGGATGTGCGGCAGGCCCTCGGGAGCCTCCAAGTCCTTTGGCAGACGGGCGGGTCCGGCGGCTCGGCCGACCGGCCGGGCCCCTTGTCTCTGCGCCTCCGGCACCATGTCGTAGGCGCAGAGATGAACGCAGGGGCGCAGGTGGCGGAGGAACGACTCCGTCACCGGATCGGGCACACCAAGGCCCCGTCCGGCGTCGAGGACGGCCTCCCGCGTGGTCTCACGTACGGTCGAAGTCATGGTCGGCACAGTGCCATGCGGCACTGACATCGGGGGCCGCGGACTCGACCCGTTACGAGGACTCCCGCACCACCAGCTCCGTATCGAGCACCAGTCGCGTCCGCGCGAGCGCCGGGTTCCCGATCTCGCGCAGCAGCGTGCGCGCGATCGTGCCGCCGATCTCCTCCGTGGGCTGGCGGACCGTCGTGAGCGGAGGGTTGGTGTGGCGGGCGAGGTAGGAGTCCTCGAAGCCGACGACCGAGACGTCCTCCGGCACCCGGCGTCCCTGGGCGCGCAGCTCGAGGAGGGCCCCCGCTGCCATCAGGTCGGAGGCGGCGAACACGGCGTCCAGGTCGGGGGCGCGTTCAAGTAGCGAACGCATCGCCGCGCGGGCGCCCTCCTCGGTGAAGTCTCCGGCCGCGACCAGGTGTTCCTCGGCCGGGATGCCGGCCTCGACGAGTGCCTCCCGGAAGCCGCGCAGCCGGCTGCGGCCGACCTCCATGTCCTGGGGGCCCGCGATGGTGGCGATACGGCGCCGGCCGCGCTCCAGGAGGTGGCGTACGGCGGTGGCGGCCCCGCCCCGGTTGTCGGCGCACACGTAGCTGAGCGGGTCGTCCTCGCGGCGGCGACCGGCGAGGACGGTCGGCAGCCCGGCGGACTCCAACAGGCCCGGCAGCACGTCGTGTTCGTGCACCGAGACCAGCAGCACGCCGTCGACCCGGCGTTCGGCGACGGACTGGGTGAGCTGGTCGCGCTCGGCCTGGTCGCGCACGAGCGTGAGCTGGAGCTGGGTGCGCGTGTCGGCGAGCGCCGCGCTCACCCCGCGGATCACGGCCGAGAAGTAGGGCTCCGAACCCAGGCGGCTCTCGGACTCGGGGATGACGAGGGCGACGGCGTTGGTCCGGCTGGTGACCAGGCCGCGGGCCACCGAGTTGGGAACGTAGCCCAGTTCGGCGATGGCGTTGAGCACGGCCTCCCGCGCCTGCTCGCTGACCAGCTCCGAGCCGTTCACCACACGGGAGACGGTGGTGCGCCCGACACCGGCCCGGGCCGCCACGGTCTTGATGGTCGGCCGGGAGGCGGACGCCCGGCCCTGTTCGCGCTCCGGCGGTGCGCTCCCGCTCCGCTCCCGGCGCGCGCGTTCGCTCTGCTCCGGGCGCGAGCCCAACTCCGTGCTGGTGTCCGACTTCCGCCGCGCGCCCTGCACCTGATGCGCGACCTGCTCGCCGTTCGTCATCGTCCTCGATCCTCCAATTCGCCGCCACGGCCTTCCTGTTGGATGTGCCGGCCCTCCGGACGCGCCCCGGCCCCCTCCCGGCCTGCGCATTCTGCCAGTCGCCACCCCGATTCTGCCCGCCCCGCGGCCCCGTTCGGGAAGCGTCCGTCGATAACGAGGTGGAAACGAGCTGGATTCGACTTCTTGACAAGGGAGTTGCCGGCAGCCAGTCTTCCAGCAACTCAGTGGGCACGTTCCCACCAACTCTTCAGCAGGCGCGCCAGAGACCGTGAACCTTGGTTGTCGGCCTCCGTCAAACCTGCCCTGAGCTGGGAACTTGTTGGTGCCTACCGCGGGCGGCCGAGCTTCGGGCCGACTCGTTCCACCGGTGCGTCGGCGCCGTCTCAGGGAGGACGTTCATGCTCAAGGTCGAGCGGAAACTGCGTACAAAAGTCACAGCCGTGCTGGCCTGTACGGCGGCGGGCGCCCTGCTCGCGGGCTGCGGCGGAGAGGGCGCCGGCGCCACGGGCGGCGGCGTCAAGGACGGCAAGGTCACCATCACCATGGGCCTGTACGGCGTGATGGGCTTCAAGGAGACCGGCCTGATCGAGAAGTACGAGAAGGAGCACCCGAACGTCACCGTCAAGGTCGAGGCGGCCGGCGACGAGCAGACGTACTACACGGCCCTCCAGACCCACCTCGCCAGCGGCTCCGGGCTCAAGGACGTCCAGGGCATCGAGGTGGCGCGGGCCAAGGAGATCACCGAGACGCAGGCCGACAAGTTCACGGACTTCGCCGGCACCAAGGGCACCGACCACTTCCAGCCGTGGAAGCAGGCCCAGATCACCACGAAGGACGACAAGGTCCTCGGTCTCGGCACGGACACCGGGCCCATGGCGGTCTGTTACCGCAAGGACCTGTTCGAGCAGGCCGGGCTGCCCACCGACCGCGAGAAGGTCGGCAAGCTGTGGGAGGGGGACTGGAAGAAGTACGTCGAGACCGGCGAGAAGTTCGCCAAGGGCAACAAGGACAAGAAGGTCTCGTACCTGGACTCGGCGTCCGGCCTGTTCAACGCCATGGTCTACGGCAACTCCGAGCAGTACTACGACAAGTCCGGCCAACTGATCTACAAGACCAACCCGGCGATCAAGGAGGCCTGGAACCTGTCGACCGAGGCCGCCCAGAAGGACCTGACCGCCAAGTTGCCGCAGTTCCAGCCGGGTTGGGACCCGGGGCTCGCCAACGGCACCTTCGCCACCACCGTCTGCCCGGCCTGGATGCTCGCCCACATCACCGACAAGGCCGGCAAGGCCAACAAGGGCAAGTGGGACGTCGCCAAGGCCCCCAAGGGCGCCAACTGGGGCGGCTCCTTCCTCGGTGTCACCGAGAAGAGCCCGGTGAAGGACGAGGCCAAGAAGCTCGTGGCATGGCTGACCGCTCCCGAGCAGCAGGCCTACCTCTTCGAGAAGCTCGGCAACTTCCCGTCCTCCAAGACCGCGCTTGAGGACCCGAAGGTGAAGGACGCGAAGTCGGAGTACTTCTCCGGAGCTCCGACCGGCCGGATCTTCGGTGAAGCGGCCAACGAGGTGCCCGCCGAGCAGATCCTCGGCCGTAAGGACGGCACCATCAAGGACGCCTTCTCGCAGGGCCTCCAGCTGGTCGAGAACGGCAAGTCCCCGGCGCAGGCCTGGAAGACCACCGACGAGCGCGTGAAGAAGGCGGTCGGCTGACGCGTACGGCACCGGACGGGTGCGGCCGGATCGCCCTCCGGCCGCGCCCGTCGCCCGCCGCATCGCTCATCCGCCAGCCCGCCGCCCCACGGAAGGACCCCCGGTGGCCGCCTCAACTCTCGCTTCGGACAAGCCCCGTTCAAGGATTCCGCTGCTGCACCGCCTTGACGTGAAGGGCGCACCGTACGCGTTCGTCGCGCCCTTCTTCGTCATCTTCGCCGCGTTCAGCTTCTACCCGTTGATCTACACCGCCTGGATCTCCCTCCACCAGGTCGAGCTGTCCACCTTCGACGTCATGACATGGCGGGGCCTGGACAACTACACGGCGCTCTTCGCCGACGAGCGGTTCTGGAACGCACTGCGCAACACCGTCACCATCGGCGTGATCTCCACGGTTCCGCAGCTGCTCATGGCCCTCGGCCTGGCGCATCTGCTCAACTACAAGATGCGCGGCTCGACCTTCTTCCGGGTCGCCGCCATCACCCCGTACGCCACCTCGGTCGGCGCCGCCGCGCTCGTTTTCACGATGCTCTTCCAGCGCGACTTCGGGATGATCAACTGGGGTCTCGGCCTGGTGGGCATCGACCCGATCGACTGGGAGAACTCCACCGGAGCCTCCCAGACCGCCATCTCCGCCATCGTGATCTGGCGCTGGACCGGCTACAACGCCCTGCTCTACCTGGCCGCCATGCAGGCCGTGCCGCTGGAGCGCTACGAGGCCGCCGCCATCGACGGCGCCAACCGCTGGCAGCAGTTCCGCACCGTCACGGTCCCCGGCATCAGGGCCACGATCGTCTTCACCATCGTCCTGTCGACGATCGGCGCCACCCAGCTCTTCGGTGAACCACTGATCTTCGGCCAGGGTCCCAACGGGGTCACGGGCGGCACCGACAACCAGTACCAGACGCTCGGCCTGCTGCTCTACGAAGAGGGCTGGAAGAACTACCAGATGGGCCGCGCGGCCACCGTGGCCTGGGCGATGTTCCTGCTGCTCGTCCTCGTCTTCGTCCTGCAGCGCGTCATCTCGCGCCTGCGCAACCGCACGCACTGACCGGGGGAGCCACGCCATGACCACCGACACCGCTCCGGTCCGCACCGGCGCCGCACGCCGCGGCGCCGTCGAACGCCCCGCACCGGCCCGCCGCAGGCGCCTGCGGCAGGGCGCGGGCAAACAGCACCACGCCGGGCCCCTCGCCTACATACTGCTCGGGCTCACGGCCCTGGTCTCGCTCTTCCCGCTGTACTGGACGCTGGTCGCGGCCTCCACGGACAGCGCCCGGATCTCGCGGACCCCGCCCCCGTTCCTGCCGGGACCGAACCTGTTCACCAACCTGTCCCGGGCCTGGACCGAGGCCGCCATGGGCAAGGCGATGATGAACTCGCTGATCGTGGCCGGTGCCATCGCGCTGTCCACGGTGCTCTTCGCGACCCTCGCCGGATTCGCCTTCGCCAAGCTCCGCTTCAAGGGCCGCAACGCCCTGCTCATGGTCGTCATCGGAACCATGATGGTGCCGCCCCAACTCGGCGTCGTCCCGCTGTTCATGATGATGAGCGACCTCGGCTGGGGCCAGCAGCTGCCCTCCGTCATCTTCCCGACGCTGGTCAGCGCGGTCGGCGTGTTCTTCATGCGGCAGTACTTCGCCGAGGCGCTGCCCGACGAGCTCGTCGAGGCGGGCCGGGTCGACGGCGCGCACTCGCTGCGCATCTTCTGGTCCATTGTGCTGCCGATCGCCCGCGCCCCCATGGCCGTCATCTTCATGATCACGTTCGTGCACGCCTGGAACGACTTCTTCTGGCCGTTCATCGCCCTCGACATGAGCAACCCGACGGTGCCCGTGGCCCTCACCCAGCTGAGCGCCGGCTACGTCCGCGACCAGTCCCTGATCATGGCGGGCGCGCTGCTCGGCACGCTGCCGCTGCTCGCGATGTTCATCGTCTTCGGCCGCCAGATCGTCGGCGGCATCATGCAGGGCGCCGTCAAGGGCTGAGCAAAGCGCTCAATCGGCCCCGCACTGCGCCAACTCCCCTACCTCTCACGTCCGTTCTTCTCGGAGGAGCCCTCCATGTCATCCGCGCTCACGTTCCCCGCCGACTTCCTGTGGGGCACGGCGACCGCCTCGTACCAGATCGAGGGCGCCGCCCAGGAGGACGGCCGCACGCCCTCCATCTGGGACACCTATGCACGCACCCCCGGCAAGGTCCTCAACGGCGACACCGGCGACATCGCCTGCGACCACTACCACCGGTGGGCCGAGGACGTCGACATCATGGCCGACCTCGGCGTCAAGGCGTACCGCTTCTCGCTGGCCTGGCCGCGCATCCAGCCGACCGGCCGCGGCCCGGCCCTCCAGAAGGGCCTCGACTTCTACCGGCGCCTCGCCGACGCGCTGCGCGAGAAGGGCATCAAGCCGGTCGCCACGCTCTACCACTGGGACCTGCCACAGGAGTTGGAGGACCTGGGCGGCTGGCCGGCCCGCGAGACCGCCGAGCGGTTCGCCGAGTACGCGGCGCTCGCCGCCGAGGGCCTGGGCGACCACATCGACACCTGGACCACCCTCAACGAGCCCTGGTGCAGCGCTTTCCTCGGCTACGCGTCCGGCGTGCACGCCCCCGGTCGCACCGAGCCCGTCGCCGCCCTGCGCGCCGCACACCACCTCAATCTCGGCCACGGCCTGGCCGTTCAGGCGCTGCGCTCCCGACTGCGCCCGGCCGCCGAGATCTCGGTGACACTCAACGTCCATCACGTGCGCCCGCTGACCGACGCGGCCGGGGACGTGGACGCCGCCCGCCGCATCGACGCGCTCGCCAACCGGGTCTTCACCGGCCCGATGCTGCGCGGCGAGTACCCCGATGACCTGCTGAAGGACACGGCGCCGCTGACCGACTGGTCCTTCGTCGAGGACGGCGACCTGAAGAAGATCAACCAGCCGCTGGACTTCCTGGGCGTCAACTACTACTCGCCCACGCTGGTCTCCGAGGGCGACCCGGCCCACGGCAACGACGGCCACGGCGCCAGCACGCACAGCCCCTGGGTGGGCGCGGACCGCGTCGCCTTCCACTCCACGCCCGGCGACCGCACGGCGATGGGCTGGACGATCGACGCCTCCGGCCTGGAGGAACTCCTCCTCCGCCTGGGCGCCGACCACCCCGGCCTGCCCATGGTGATCACCGAGAACGGCGCCGCGTTCCACGACTACGCGGACCCCGAGGGCAAGGTCAACGACCCGCAGCGCATCGCCTACGTCCGCGACCACCTGGCCGCAGTGCACCGCGCGCTGTCCGCGGGCGCGGACATCCGCGGCTACTTCCTGTGGTCCCTGCTGGACAACTTCGAGTGGGGCTACGGCTACAGCAAGCGCTTCGGCATGGTCCACGTCGACTACCCGACGGGAAGGCGTACGCCGAAGGCAAGCGCCCGCTGGTACGCGGGAGTGGCCGCGACGGGGGTGCTGGAGGGCTGACGGAGGGGGCGGGGACGAAGGGCGGGGGCTCGACCCCCGCCCCCTACCGCCGGACCGGAAGCGCCGCCCGCCTCCGGAACAGTTCCTCCGCCGCGCTCTGCGCCCGCCGCCGCACCTCGTCCGTGTCCACGCTCAGCACCTTCCCGCCGGACACCCGCAGTTCGCCGTCGACCCATACGTGGTCGACGTCCGCGGCGGATGCGGAGAACACCAGGTGGGGGACGGCGTTGAAGTCGTCGCCGTGCAGGAGGGGAGTGGTGTGCAGGGTGCGCAGGTCGACGGTGACGACGTCGGCGCGCTTGCCCGGAACCAGCGATCCCGTGACGTCGTCGAGGCCGAGCGCGCGGGCCCCGTCGCGGGTGGCCATGTCGAGGATGTCCCACGGGTCGCCGGTGGTCGGGTCCAGGGAGGTCACCTTCTGGAGCAGCGAGGCGAACTTCATCTCCTCCAGCAGATCGAGGTTGTTGTTCTCCTTCTCGCCGTCGCTGCCGATGCCGACGGCGATGCCCCGGCGACGCATGTCGGCGACCCGGGCGGGGCCCGACGACAGCTTCATGTTGGAGCAGGGGCAGTGCGCGACGCTCGTACCCGTCCCGGCGAGCAGGTCGAGTTCGCGGTCGTCGAGCCACACACAGTGGGCGATCACGGTGCGCGGTCCGAGGATGCCGCGATGGTGGAACTCCTCGACGGGGCGGCGTCCGAACTGCCGTAGTGACTCCTCGACTTCCCACGTCGTCTCGGAGGAGTGGGTGTGCAGGCCGGTGTCGAACTCCTCGGCCAGCGCGGCCGCCGCCCGGAACGCCTGCTCGGTGCAGTAGAAGAGGTGCTCCAGGCCCACCCAGGAGCGCACCCGCCCGTGGGCGTACGTGCGGTACTCCTTCAGCAGGCGGCGGTTGGTCTCCAGCGTCTCGAAGTAGTCGTAGCCGGGGAGATCGGCGACGTAGGGGACGAGGGTGGCGCGGATGCCGACCTGTTCGGCGGCGTGCGCCGAGCCCTCCATGTGGCGCCACATGTCCATCACGGACGTGGTGCCCGCGCGCAGCGACTCCGTGTAGCAGAGCAGCGAGGCGGCCTCGGCGATCTCGGGCGTAATGGCCTTGTGGGCCGGATCCACGTAGTCGCGCAGCCAGTCCCACAGGGACTTGGACTCGGCGGTGCCCCGCAGCAGGCCCGAGTGCAGGTGGGTGTTGTGCAGGCCGGGGACGACGGCGTGGCCGGTGGCGTCGACGACCCGCGCGTCGGTGGTGGCGAAGGCCTCCGGGCGGTCGACGGCGACGATGCGGTCGCCCTCCAGGAGGACGGAGCCGGGGTCCAGGACCGTGCGCGTGCCGTCGCAGGGGATGACGATGCCGTTGTGGATCAGCGTGCGGGCCCGCCCGTGCTGTGTGTGCGTCATGACCAGAACCCTTCGTGGACCGAGGACGCCTCCGCGTGCAGGCAGGGGCCGACGACATCCACCTGCCGCTGCCCGGCGGCCAGCACTTCCCGGCACGGCAGCGCCATCGTCGGGTTCTCGGGGTTCGCGCCGGTGAGGGCGAGGAGTTCGTCCTCACCGAGGGCGTACGCGACCCGGCCGATGCCGCTCCAGTAGACGGCGCCGGTGCACATCGCGCACGGCTCGGTGGAGGTGTACAGGGTGGCGCGGGCCAGTGTGTCGCGGTCGTAGGCGCGGGTCGCCAGGCGCACCAGGTTGGTCTCGGCGTGGCCGGTGGCGTCCCGTTCCGACACGACGGTGTTTCCGGCCTCCAGGACCTGCTCGCCGTCCAGGACGAGCAGCGCGCCGAAGGGATGGTTGCCGGCGGCGCGGGACTTCGCCGCCGCGGCGATGGCGGCACGCAGGAAGGTCTCGTCCCTCGTGTCGGGCGCGGTGGTGACGGTCATGCCTGGCTCCTCAACTTCTCGTACGAAGGGGTGGGTTGGGGTCGGACGCGCGGGGGCGGGGGCACACCACGGTGTACGCGGCCCCCGCCACCGCGAACCCGACGAACAGGCCGAACGGGCCGAGCACCGGGTGTGCCTCGGCGAGCGGCCCCGTATAGAGGGACTGGTTCATGAACGGCAGCTCGGCGGCGATGGCCAGGAGTACGCACGGCAGGCCCCGGCCGAAACGGTGCCGGGTGTCGTACGGATCCGCGAGGGCGCGCCGCCCGCGCCCCCAGTACGCGACGATCATCACCGCACCCCAGGGCGCCAGCCAGTAACCCGTCATCAGCAGAAAGTCGTTGAGCTGCGCCGCGAAATCGCCGTGCCCCGCGTACCAGGCGAGCGCCGTGCCGAGCCCGCCGACGACGAGGACCGACACCCAGCGAGGAATGCGGACCCCGGCGACGAGCGCGGCCATCGCACCGGAGTACAGGTCGATGACCGTGGAGGCCAGCGTGGACAGGAGCAGGCACAGCAGCACGACGGTGCCGAGGGCGGGCGGCAGCAGGCCGCTGACCATGGCGCTCGGATCGTCGAGCGCGCCCACCGTGCCGAGGGCCGCGCCGAGCGAACCGATCCACACCCCGGCGAGCGCTCCGCCGCCGCCCGCCGCGAGGAACACGCGGCGCGGCGAGCTCTGCGCCGGCAGATAGCGGCTGTAGTCGGAGGCGTACGCCGACCAGCCGAGCACGCGGGCCGAGGTGACGGCGACGACCAGCAGGAATGCCGCGGTCGAGCCGTCGGCCGGGGCCACGGGGGCGGTCGCGTGCGCGGCGCCGAAGCCGTACACCGACATCACGGCGAACACCACGACCAGGACCACGGCCAACACCCGCTCCACGGTGTGGATCAGCCGGTACCCCACGACCGCGATGCCGAGCTGTGCCACCGCCATCAGGGCGAGCGCGGGTCCGAAGCCCATGCCCGTCAGATCGCGCAGGATGAAGACACCGAGCAGCGAGTCGACGACACACCAACCGACGCCGTTGACCACGGTGAACGCGGCGGACGGCAGATTCCCGAGCCGGCCGAACGGGCCGCGCGACTGGATGAGTTGCAGCACGCCCGTCAGCGGCCCGCGCGTCGAGAACAGGCCGACCAGGGCCGAGCTGAGCAGTGTGCCCATGACGATCGCGAGGACGGCGGGCAGCAGGTCGAGGCCGAACACCGAGGTCGACAGGGCGCCCACGCTGAGCGTCGCGAACTGCACGTTCGCACCGAACCAGAGCGTGAACAGCGACCAGGGCCGACCGTGCCGCCGCGTGAGCGGCACGGGTTCGGCCCCCAGGCGTTCGACGGTCGAGGGGCGGTCGGGGGCGGGATGTTCGGGGGCGGCGCGCATGGTGGGCTCCTCACCAGGACAGGACGGGAGTACGGAGCGGGGTGGGACGGGTGCGTGTGCGGGTGCAGGTGCGGGACATGCGGCTCGTTGCGTGTCTCAGTGAACCGGCGTCGCGGCGCTCGCGGGATTGCACATCTCTCCAGACGAGCGGCCCTTTTCGCGCGGTGGGCCCGTACTATGCTCCAAACCCCTTGCACGCCGGTGTGCATGCCTGTAACACGAGTCGCCCGCCCCTCCCGTGGGCGGTGCCGAGGAGGCCGACCGGTGGAGCTCGCCGAACTGCTCGCGATGCCACGACTCGGGCTGCGGTCCGTCGTGGCGTCCCCCGTCGAGAGCCCGCGCATCCGGGGCGTCTACACCACGGACCTGCCCGATCCGGGGCGCTACCTCGACGGCGGGGAACTCGTCCTGACCAGCACCACCTGGTACCACGAGCCGCGCGACGCCGATGTGTTCGTCGCCGCCCTGTCGGGCGCGGGCGTCGCCGCGCTCGTCGCCGGGACCGCGGACGTCGGCACGGTGCCCGCGCCGCTCGCCGACGCCTGCACCCGGCACGGCCTGACACTGCTCACCATCGACGACGACGTGTCGTTCGCGGCGCTCACCGAGACCGTGCTCGCCGCGCTCGGGGGCGGCCACCGTCGCGCGCCCTCCGTGAACCTGCACCGCGGGCTTGTCGCCAGCATGGCCGCGGGGGAGGGGGCCGAAGGGCTCATCGACGTGTTCGCACGGGCCACGGGTGTGTGGTGCGCGGTGCTCTCCGCGACCGGCGCGCCGCGCGCGGGCGGGGTCCCCATGGTGAGCGAGCGGCAACTCGCCCGCGCCCACCACGACGCGCTCGGCGCGGGCGGTTTCCCCGCCGTACGCGCCGTCTCCGGCCGCGGCGAACTCACCCTGTTCCCCGTCGAGTCACCGGCCGCGCGCCGCCCGCCCTCCGCGTATCTCGCCTCCTTCGGCGACTACCGGGACTGGGCGCCGGGCGTGGCCGACGCCGCGTGGGAGGTGTGCGCGCTGCTCGCGCTCGACGGCGCCGCGGCTCAGGAGCGCCGCCGCGTCGAGGCGCGCTTCCTGCGGGAGGCCGTCGACCTGCTCGCAGCCGGCCGGGAGGAGGCGGCCGCCGCCCGGCTCACCAGCCTCGGCCTCGACCTCGGCGCGCCGCTGAGCGCCGTGTACGTGCGCACCACCGGCAGCCCGTACGGGGCCGAACTCGCCGCCACCGTCCTGGAGGACGTCGCCGAACGGCTGCCCGGCAGCTCGGTGCCGATACCCGCAGAGGGCGGGGCGTACCTCATGCTCGTACCCGAGGGCGACCACGACACGTCCGGCGCCGCCGAGCGGCTCGCCCCGCTCCTCGCGGACGGTCACGCCGCCATCGGCACGGGGGAGCCGGCCACCGGCACGACCGGCCTGCGCCGCTCCCTGGAGGAGGGCCGCAACGCGCTCCGCGTCGCGGCCCTCGAAACCGGCACCGTGCGCACCGCGGGCACCGGTTCGCTCTCTTCCTACCAACTCCTGCTCGCGGCCGTCCCCGACGACGTGCGCCGCTTCTACCGCGACCGCCTGATCGGCGTCGTCGAGAGCTACGACGCCGCGCACGGCAGCGAACTCGTGGCCACGCTCAGGGCGTTCCTCGACGCCTCCGGCTCGTGGCAGCGCTGTGCGGAGCAACTCCACATCCACGTCAACACGTTGCGCTACCGGCTCCAGCGGGTGGAACAGCTGACCGGCCACAGTCTCGCCACCCTGCGCGACCGCATCGACTTCTGCCTGGCGCTGAGCATCGGGTGAAAAGCCGTGTCAGTCCCGCGAGTTGCCGAACATGACCCGGTAGCCGACGAGGAGGACGAGCGAGCCCGCGATGGCGGCGATCCAGGTCGGCAGGTCGAAGAAGTCCTTGGTGATGGGGCGGTCGAGGAAGCGGGACGACAGCCAGCCGCCCACGAAGGCGCCCGCGACGCCGATGAGTGTGGTGCCGATGAGGCCGCCCGGATCACGGCCGGGGAGCAGAACCTTGGCGATGGCTCCGGCTATGAGGCCCAGGATGATCCAGCTGATGATGCCCATGAGTTGGTCGGTCTCCGTTCGCGTTCGTACCTTGCTTGTTTGCGCAACTCTATAGGTGTGCAAGGGGGTGTCGGGAACGGCGGCAGCGGCGTGGGTCGGTCAGTGCCGTTCCGGGCTGATCCCCGCCACCGCGAGGCCGAGCAGCGCCTCGGCGCGTGCCGTGGGCTCGGGGTGGTGTTCCGTTGCGAGGGCCAGGCCGACGGCCAGGGTGATCAGGTCCTCGACCGTGAGCCGTGAATCGACCGCGCCCTCCCGTGCGGCGCCGCGCAGCAGGGGCTCGCCCGCCTCGATCAGCGCCGCCGCACAGGAGTTGCCGCCCACGGGGTCGTGGTCCGCGTCGTACGAGAGGGCGGCCGCAAGCCCCCGCGCGGTGACACAGTAGGCGAGCACCTCGCCCAGCCATTCCAGGAGCGCTCCGCGGCTGCCGCCGTCATCGCCGTCGCGACCGTCGAGCTCTCGTGCCCGCGCGCACAATGTCTGGATCCGCTGCTGGGACACCGCCTCGAGGAGTGCCCGTCGGGTCGGGAAGTGCCTGCGCACGGTCGCGGAGCCGACCCCGGCCACGCGCGCGATCTGCTCCAGCGAGGCGTCCGCGCCCCGGGCGGCGACCTCCTCCTCGGCCACGGCGAGGATCCGCTCGTAGTTGCGCCGGGCGTCGGCGCGCTGCCGCTCGACCATGTGATCAGCTCCAGGATTGCTAAACGGCGGGGTCCGCCATATCGTATCCGAGCATAAGTGGCGGGCCCCGCCGTTTAGCTTGTCGAGGGAGTTCATCCATGTCTGTTCCGCACACTGATCCGTCGCGGCTCCATGCCCCCGTGCTCGTCACCGGCGCCACCGGGCGTCAGGGCGGCGCCACCGCCCGTGCGCTGCTCGCCGCGGGCGTGCCCGTACGTGCCCTGGTCCGGGACCCCGGCACCGAACGGGCCCGCGCCGTCGAAGCGCTCGGCGCCCGGCTCGTCACCGGAGACCTCCTGGACCGCGACTCCGTGACGCGCGCCGCAGAGGGGGCCCGCGCCGTCTTCTCGGTCCAGATGCCGCTCTTCACCGCGGAGGGAGTCGACTTCGACAACGAGCTGACGCAGGCCACCAACCTCGTCGAAGGTGCGCAGGCCGCCGGGGTGGAGCAGTTCGTGCACACCTCCGTCGCCGGGGCGGGGCAGCACACCGAGGTGTCCGGCTGGGCCGAGGGGCGCTGGGACTTCATGGCCCCCTCCCTCGACACCAAGGCCGCCATCCAGGACCTGGTCCGCAAGGCCGGCTTCGCGCGCTGGACCCTCGTCAAGCCGGGCTTCTTCATGGAGAACCTGCTGCCCTCCATGGCCTACCTCTTCCCGCACGGCATCGAGGGCGGCCTGATCACGATCATCAAGCCCGACACCCGACTCTCCCTCACCGCGGTCGCCGACATCGGCACCGCGGCCGCGGCGGCCCTGACGGACCCGGACCGCTTCCACGAGGTGGAGCTCGAACTGGCCAGTGAGTACCGGTCGATGGCGGAGATCGCCGAGGTCCTCAGTCGCGTCCTCGACCGGCCGATCACCGCGCCCGACCTGACCCTGGAGCAGGCCCTCGCCGCCGGAATGCCGCCCATGGGCGCCTCCGGTGCCTTCATGAACGCCGCGAGCCAGCCGGGCCGCCCGGAGTTCGCGCGAGCGCTGGGCCTGCCGCTGACCCGCTTCGAGGACTGGGCGAGGGACAACCTGGGTTAGCCGGTCAGCTCCGGGCGTCGGACTCCCGTCGTCGCCCGGCCGCAAGCGCGACGTCGATGGCCGTCCACGCCATGCCGGTCGCCCCGTCGAGCACGGCCCGGTCCGCCGCCTGCGTGGCGCACGCGGCGGTGAACTCCGGCTGGTGATTGACAGCGGGCGCGCAGTCGAGGCCGAGCATGGGGTGGATGGTGGGCACGACATGGGAGACGTTGCCCATGTCGGTGGCGGCGCCCGCGACGCTCTTCGGCAGCTCGGGAAAACTGCGGCCGAGCGCCGTCGCGTTGGCGACCCACAGGTCGAGCAGTCCCTGGTCCGGGCGCAGGTCGGCGTAGTCGGGGCCGACCGGCGTGGTGGCCAGATCGCAGCCGGTGGCCAGTGCGCCCGCTTCGAAACAGCGGTACACACGCTCCGTCAGCGGCTGGAGGGCGTCCAGGGTGTCGCTGCGCACGATCCAGTGGCCGCGGCTGACGTCGGGGATGACATTGGCGGCGGAGCCGGCCTCTGTGACGACGCCGTGGATGCGGTCGGAGGCGGCGGTCTGCTGGCGCAGCAGCCCGATGCCCACCTGGGCGAGGGTCATGGCGTCCGCCGCGTTCACGCCCAGTTCGGGGTAGGCGCCGGCGTGTGCCGGCTTGCCCTTGTAGGTCACATCGAGCTGGGTGACGGCCAGGCCCGGCATCGCCGCCATCTCGACCGCGGCCGGGTGCACCATCATGGCCGCGTGCACGCCGTCGAAGGCGCCCCGCTCCAGCATGAGCACCTTGCCGCCGCCGCCCTCCTCGGCGGGTGTGCCCAACACCCTTACGGTCAGGCCGAGTTCGTCCGCCAAAGGGGCCAGTCCGATCCCGGCGCCGACCGCCGCGGCGGCGATGATGTTGTGGCCACAGGCGTGCCCGATGTCCGGCAGCGCGTCGTACTCCGCGCAGATCGCGATGTGCGTCGGACCGCTGCCGATGGTCGCTTCCACGGCGGTCGGCAGGTCGCAGTACCCGTGCCGGACCTCGAACCCCGCATCGCTGAGAGCATCGGCGACCCAGCGGCTGGCGCGATGCTCCTCGAACGCCAACTCCGGGTGGGAGTGGATGCGGTGGGACAGTTCGATCAGGCTGTCCTCGGCGGCACGGATGTGCCGTGCCGCGGTCTCCTTGGCGGCCATCACCGGGCCACCGCCGGGGACGTGGCGGCGATGTGCACGGTGGCGGGCCGGGTCGCGGCGTCGTACGCGGCACGTGCGCCGGTGGCGCCCATGCCGCTGTCGCGGGCGGGTTCGTAGAGCCGCTCGGGGCCGCCGCCCTGCCACTGGTTGACCCAGACGACACCCACGGGGAGGTGTGCTGCCGCCGCGATGTGGTCGGGGTCGTCGGTGTAGACGGTGGCTGCGAGGCCGTAGCGCGAGTCGGCGGCGCGGGTGAGGCCCTCCTCGAAGTCGGCCACGACGGTGACGGGCGCCACCGGCCCGAACGTCTCCTCGGTCATCACCAGCATGGTGTCGTCGACCCCGGTGAGCACGGTCGCCGGGTAGAAGTAGCCGGGACGTTCCGGAACCGCCCCTCCGGTGTGCACGGTGGCACCCTTGGCGACGGCGTCCTCGACATGGCGTCGTACGGTGTCGCGCTGGCGGGCGTCCACGAGGGGGCCGAGCATCGTGGCGGGGTCGAGGCCGTCGCCGATGGTGAAGGTGTGTGCCGCGGCCACCAGGGCCTCGACGAACTCGTCCGCGACCCGCTCATGGACGTAGATCCGTTCCATGGAGGTGCAGATCTGGCCGGTGTTGATGAACGCGCCGAAAGCGACGGCCTGCGCGGTGGCCACCGGGTCGACCCCGGCGTCGACCACGACGGCGTCCTTGCCGCCGAGTTCGAGCACGCAGCGGTTCAGGCGTCCCGCGGTCGCCGTGCCCACGGCGCGGCCCGCTGCGACCGACCCGGTGAAGTGGACGAGTCGTACGTCCTCGTGCTCCGCCAGCGCCGCGCCGGTGGGGCCGTCGCCGAGGAGCAGGTTGAGTACGCCCGCCGGCAGCCCGGAAGCGGCGGCCAGCTCGAACAGCCGCACCGTCGAGAGCGGGGACCGCTCCGAGGGCTTGACCACGACGGTGTTCCCGGCGGCCAGCAGGGGGCCGAGGGCGCCGAGGACCATGGCGACGGGGAAGTTCCACGGGGTGATCACGGCGGTGACACCGAGCGGGTGGCGGACGATGTCGGTCCGCTCGCCCGCTGGACCCGGACCGGTCACCGTTTCGCTGAACGGGTAGGTGAGCGCCTGGTCGGCGGCGGCCTTCAGCCCGGCCACCGCGCCCTCGACGAACGTGCGCCCGATGCCGACCGGCTTGCCCATCTCCCGGCATTCCAGCTCGGCCAGCTCCGCGGCGTGCGCGGCGATCGCGTCGGCCCAGGTGTGCAGGTGCTCCACGCGCCGCGCGACGGTGAGTGCGGCCCACTCCCGCTGCGCGGCGCCCGCCGCGGCCACGGCGCGGTCGACGTCGTCGGCGTTGCCCGCGTGGAACTGGGCTGTGGCTTCCTCGGTGGCGGGATTGACCACGGCGACGACGTCCTCGCCGGCCGGCTTCTCCCACCGGCCGCCGATGAAGTTCTGGAGGGTTTCCATGGTGGGGGCCGTTTCTGTTCGGTAGGGGGTGCTGCGCGTCACGGGGGCGGTGTCAGGCGTCGAGGCGGTCGGCCATGAGCTCGCCGGCCATGATGGCGGCGAGGTTGGTGTTGGCCCGGGGCACGGACGGGAAGACCGAGGCGTCGACGACCCGCAGGCCCCGGACACCCTGCACCCGGCAGGCCGGGTCGACGACCGTCCCGGCGGCGCCGGGCGCGCCCATCCGGCAGGTGCTCGTGCCGTGTTGGGCGTCGAGGACTGTGGACAGCAGGTGGTCATCGAGGGCGCTGTCGTCCGCCAGGGCCGCGAACAGCGGGGCGTTCGCCTCCTCGACCGATCCGCCCAGGACGGCGGCCGTCTCGGCGCTCGCGCTCAACTCGACGAGGGCGCGCACACCCTCCCTCATCGGGGCGAGGTCGCGCGCGTCGGAGAGCATGCGCTGGGCGACGTACGGGTGTGCCGTGGGGTCGGTGGAGACGAGGGTGAGTTCACCGCGCGAGTGGGTCCGGTTCAGCCAGACACCGAAGGCACCCGCGTGCGCCTGGGTGTTCGCGGTCGCCATGGCCAGCACGTTCTGATTGAGCGAGACGAACATGAGGTCGTCGGAGTGTGTGCCCGACCGGCTGGACCAGCGTACGCACACGTTGGTGTGCCGGTCGTGCGGCGACTTGATGGCCGCCTCGGGCCGCAGCGGCAGCGAGAGCACCGTCATCGCGTGGTCCTGCATGCCGACACCGACCGGCAGGTCCTGACGCACCTCGATCCCCAGCGCCCGCAGTTGGGCGGCGGGGCCGATGCCCGAGCGCAGCAGGATCGCGGGGGAGTGGACGACTCCCGCGCTGAGGACCACCTCGTCCGCGTACTCGGTGACGAGGGAACCGTCGATCACCGCACGCACACCGACCGCGCGGTCGTTCTCGAAGACGACGGTGTCCACGAGCGCGTCGCCGCGGATGGTGAGACCGGGCAGCTCGCGCCCGGCTTCGAGGTAGGCGTCGTTGACGCTGACGCGGCGGCCGGCACGGGAGTTGATCGGGTACGGCGAGACACCGGTCGCGCCGGGCGCGTTGACGTCGGGCGCCCAGCCGAACCCGGCCGCCAGGGCCGACTCGGCCAGCGCCCGGTCGATGCTGCCCCAGTCGTCCTTCGCGGTCCGGTGGATCGGGGTCGGCCCGCCGCGGCCGTGGTACGGCCGGTCGCCGAACGCTTCGTCGTCCTCCAGCCTGGCGAAGTACGGCAGCACGTCATCGGGCGCCCAGCCGGTGCAGCCGAGCCGGGCCCACTCCTCGAAGTCCGCCATCGGAGGCCGGATCGCGATCTGGCCGTTGACGGACGAACTGCCGCCCACCCCGCGGCCTCGCCAGTACGGGGCCTGCGGCTGCTTCTCGGTGCGCGAGGAGTTCAGACCGGTCCATACGAGGTGCTCGGAGGCCGCGGGATCCATGAGGGCCACCACCGGGTTGGGGGAGCGCCACGCCTCCGGCATCTGCGCCGAGCGGTAGTCGGGGCCCGCCTCGAGCAGGAGGACCCGCCGACCGCGAGCGGCGGCGCGGGCGGCGAGCGCCGCACCCGCGGAGCCCGCCCCGACGACGATCAGGTCGTGAACGTGCTGAGCCTTCTGGTGCTGTGACATGTCTACTCCTTGATGCGGGAGCGTCCCGCACCGGTGACTGCCGCGCGGATGCTGGTAATGTGACGCACCAAGGAAAGTTCAGTCAAGAATGAATTTTCAGTTTTTTCCGTACAGGGAGGACCGGTGCCGCCAACCGCCGACAATGGCTCAGCCATGGGCGACGGGTCGCTCGTCGAGGACTTCGGCCGGCGGATCGGGCGCGCGATGGGATGGCCGCCGATCGCCGGACGGCTGGCGGGAGTCCTGATGCTCAGCCCCGCCCCCATGACCCTGTCGGAACTCCAGGAGGTGCTGGGGGCCAGCAAGGGGTCGACGTCGGAGATGACCCGCCTGCTCATCGCGAACGGCACGGTCGAACGGGTCAAGGCGCCCGGCGTCCGCCAGGCCGGTTACGTATGGCGCGACGACGCGTGGAGCGGCTGCCTCCAGCACCAGCTCGCCCAGACCGAGCAGCTGCTCGAACTCGCCGAAACCGCGAAGGCGCGGGGGGCCGGCATGCCGGAGGTGCAGCAGGCGCGGCTGCGCGACATGCACACCTACTACGAGTTCATGGTGCGGGAGTTGCGGCGCCTGCTCGACGAGTACCGGGAACTGCACGCCGGATAGCCCTCAGTCCAGGTCGGACATGTCGAGCACGAACCGGTAGCGGACGTCGTTCCGCTCCAGGCGGTCGAGGGCCGTGTTCACCTGGGCCGAAGGCAGCAGCTCGATGTCGGCGGTGATGCCGTGTTCCGCGCAGAAGCGCAGCATGGCGGCGGTGGACGGGCGGCCGCCGCTGCCGGCCGAGCTGAGCTTCTTGCGGCCGATCAGCAGGTCCAGGGTGTCCACGGTGACCGTTCCGAGGTGGCCGAGGTGGCTGAGGGTGCCGTCCATGGCGGTCACCCGCAGGTAGGGGGCCAGATCGTGGGGCGCCGAGATGGTGTCGATGACGACATCGAACCGGTCGCGGACCGCCTTCATCTGCTCCGGGTCGGTGGACACGACGAATCCGCGCGCGCCCAGGTCGCGTGCCTCCTGGGCCTTGTCCGGGGTCCGGCTGATGACGGAGGTCGCCGCGCCGAGCCCGGCCGCCATCTTGACCGCGAGGTGCCCGAGGCCGCCCAGCCCGGCCACGGCGACGGTGCTGCCCGGTCCCACGCCGAGCGCCCGCAGCGGCTCCCAGACGGTGACGCCGGCGCAGAGCAGAGGTGCCGCGGCGGCCGCGTCGAGACCGGCCGGGAGACGGTGGGCGAACCGATGGTTCACGACGTACTCGCGCGCGTACCCGCCCAGCGTGGTCGACCCGTCCTGCCGGTCGGCCCCGCCGTAGGTCAGTGTCGGGAACTCGCGGCAGAAGTTCTCCTGGCCGGCCCGGCACATACGGCACTCGCCGCACGAGTCGACGATGTTGCCGACGGCCACCGGCTCGCCCGGGGAGAATCCGGCCACCGCGCTTCCGACCTCGCTCACGACGCCGGTGAACTCGTGCCCCGGTACGAGCACTTCCTTCGCGTCGCTCTCGTGCGCCCGCAGCGCGTGCAGGTCCGTGTGGCAGACGCCGCAGTAGTCGACGCGTACCGCGATGTCGTCCGGGCGCAGGTCCCGGCGCTTCAGTGGCGCTCGGCGCAGTGTCCGCGTCGCGCCGTCCGCTTGCCATCCCATCGTGGAACGCATCGCCAACTCCTTCGGCAGATTCTCAGACAGACTGTTCGGTCTGTTTGAAGGTAGGCGCATGCGGGGCAAGAAGCAAACAGACGAGTCTGTCTGTTACGGTGCGGCTATGCCCGACCAGCCATCCAGCAGCCGCGGAGCGGCGACGTACCAGCGCATCGTCGACGTCGCCACACAGGAATTCGCCCAGTACGGCATCGCCGGCGCACGCGTCGAGCGGATCATCGCCGGAGCGCGCACCAACAAGGCGCAGCTCTATGGGTACTTCGGCAACAAGGAGCAGCTCTTCGACGCGATCTTCTTCGCCTCGCTGGAGCGGATCACCAATGTCGTCGCCATCGACGCCACGGACCTCGCCGACTGGGCGGTGCGCCTCTACGACGAGTACCTCAGCCGCCCCGATCTGATCCGGCTCGCGACCTGGGCGCGCCTGGAGCGGCGCCCGACCGGGCATCTCGTCGCGGACCACGACCAGTACGACGACCGCAAGCTCGCCGCCATCGCGGAGGCCCAGGCCGCCGGGCGCATCCGCAAGGGAGACCCCTTCGACCTGATGGCCATGGTCATCGCCATGTCCATGGCCTGGTCCCCGGTGAGCAACGTCTACGCCGCCTCCGCCGAGGAACCCGCGAGCGTGCACGACCGGCGGCGCGCCCTGCTCCGCGACTGCGTGAGCCGCGCGGTCGCCCCCGACTGAGGCGCGCAGTCGGCGCCGACTCACTGATCAAGTCAGCTGGAACGGCGCCCAGTTGGCGATCCGGAAGCCCGAGCCCTCCCGGCGCAGCTCGAAGGCGCCGTGGCCGGGGAGGTGGGCCGGGAGGACGAGGGCGTTGGTGTCGGCGGCGTGCGCGAACATGCGCGCACGGCTGGCGCGGGCACCGTCCTCGTCCTCCTCGAAACAGCTGTTGATGTGCGGCTCGTGCACCTGGATCGCGCCGTGCAGGAGGTCGGCCGCGAAGACCGCCCGATCGCCCGCCGATTCCAGGTGGATGATCGAGGTGCCCGGTGTGTGGCCGGGGGCCGACTCCAGGCGGAGGTGGGAGTCGATGGTGTACGACTCGTCCCAGGTCTCCACCAGGCCGGCCTCCACGACAGGGGTGACGCTGTCCTCGTAGACGTTCTGATTGCCCCGGCCGAACACGGTGTTGTGGAGGTTCTCCGGCTTCCAGTACTCGACGTCGCGGCGCGGCATGAGGTACGTCGCGTTGGGGAACGTCGGAACCCAGTCGCGGCCATCGAGCCGGGTGTTCCAGCCGACGTGGTCGTCGTGCAGGTGGGTGTTGACGACGAGGTCGACGTCCTCCGGGCGCACCCCGACGGCGGCGAGATTCTCCAGGTAGCCGGTGTTCAGGTAGGACCAGATCGGTTGCAGCGGGCGGTACTTGCCGTTGCCCGCGCCCGTGTCGATCAGGATGATCCGGCCCTCGCTGCGCAGCACCCAGGACTGGGTCGCGGCACGGGTCAGGTCGGTGTGCGGGTCCCAGTGGTGCGGCGTGAGCAGCTCGGTGTGACGCTGCCACTCCTCGGGCCTGCTGTTGGGGAAGAAGACATCGGTCGTCATCGGGGTGGTGTCGGAGAACTCCATGACGCGGTGGATCTGGACGTCACCCAGTTCGAGGGTGGTGACTGTCGGTGCCGCGGTGCCGGTCTCGATCGCGGTGCCGGTCTCGGAGGTGGTGAGGGGAGGCATGGTGGCTCTCCTTGATGGCTCGTTCGCCTTGGTGGCGGTGGACGCCCTCCACCCTGCGGGCGGGGGATGTCTCGGCGGTATCGGTCACGTGACTGCACCTGTGCCTGCACCTGCATCTGCATCTGTGCCTGCTCCTGCATCTGTGCCGGGCCCGTCTTCGTGCGATGTGATTCGTACGATGTGAGGGGAGGCGGAGAGGGCTGGTGGACGACGTGGTCAGGGACGCGGAGCTGTGCACGCTGCTCGCGGCGGTGCGGCCTCCGGGTGCGATGGGCCCACTGGTGACCGTGGTGGGGGCGCCAGGCAGTGGCAGGACCACCCTGCTGGAAGCCGTCGCGGGCCGGTTCGCCGCGGACGGCGGACGTGTGCTGCGGGCGTACGGCAGCCGGTCCGAGAGCGGCCTGGCGTACTCCGGCCTGCACCAGCTGCTGCGTCCGGCCCGCGAGGACATCGGGACACTGCCGCCGCGGCAGCGCGAAGCCCTGCATGCCGCCTTCGGCCCGGCGGAGCCGGGCCGGGCGCCGGATCCCATGCTCATCGGGATCGGCGTGCTGGCCCTGCTGTCCGAACTCGCCGCGCGGCAGCCCCTGTTGGTGGTCGTGGACGACGCCCAGTGGGTCGACCCGGCCTCGCTCGACTCGCTCTCCTTCGCCGCTCGGCGCCTCACCGCCGACGAGCCCGTGACCCTTCTGCTCGCCGCACGGGACGGTGTGCCGCGGGACATCACCGCGCGAGCGGTCGCCCTCGAACTCGCTCCGCTCGACCGGAGCGCGGCGGCGCGGCTGCTGGATCTCCAGCCACGGGTGCCGACCGGCCTGGTCAGGGATCGTGTCCTCGACCAGGCCGAGGGCAATCCGCTCGCGCTGGTGGAACTCGCCCGCGCCACCACCACCGCCGGTGACGACGGCGGTGGGCCCGACGGCCCGCTGCCGGTCACCGACCGACTGGAGCGGCTCTACGCCGACGAGCTGGCGGCCCTGCCCGAAGCGACCCGCCGCTCCGTGGTGCGCCTGGCCACCGCGGACACCGAGGACCCCGTACAGGCGGTGCGGTCCTGGCTGCCGGACGTCGCCGACCCGGTGTGGACGCCCGCCGAGGAGGCCGGGCTCGTGCGGCGCGGCGGGGGACGGCTGCGCCACGGCCATCCGCTCTCCCGTCTCGCCGTCCACCAGGCGGCCCCCGCGCACGAACGGCGGGCGGCACACCTCGAACTGGCCGAGCTCTTCCGCGAGCAGGCCCCCGACCGGCACGCCTGGCACCTCGCCGCCGCCACCTCCGGGTCGAGCGCGCGGGTGTCGGCCGCACTGGAGGCCGGTGCGGAGCGGGCACGGCAGCGCAGCGGCCACGCGGCCGCCGCGCACATGCTGGAGAGGGCGGCGGAACTCCACCCCGACCGGGGCGAGAGCACCCGGCTGCTCACCGCCGCGACGAGCACGGCGGTCCTCACCGGCCGTCTCGACTCGGTCGAACGGCTGGCCGCCCGCACCCGCTCTCATACCGACGACCCGAAGGCCGCGGCCCTCGCGGCCGTCCAGGTGGGCCGGCTCATGGCCCTGACCGCATCGCACAGCGCCGCCTTCGGTCAACTCATGCGCCCAGCCGCCGTGTTGGCGGGCCATGGTGAACCCGGAGCCGCGCTGGAGGCCCTGGCCGCCGCCGCGGTGGTCCGCTTCTACTCCGGTGACACGGCCCAACTGCACGAGATCGAACGCCTGCTGCCCGGTGTCACCGCTCACCCCACCTCGGCTCTCGGCGAGCGGGACAGGCTCCTGGCGGCGTGGACCGGGACCGTCGCACACCCCCAGGCGGCCGACCCGCACCTCGTATCGCAACTGCCCGCCCTGGCCGCGGCCGCGCGCGAGGAGCCGGAGACACTGACCCTGCTCGCCGTCGCCGCCTGGCTGCTCGACGAGACCGACACGGCGGCACGGACCTTCGACGATGCCTTCGCCTCCTGGAAGTCGCAGGAACCACTGCCGGACGGCCTCGGCGGGGTCGCCGCCCTCGCCTACCTGGAACAGGGGCGGTGGGCCCGCGCCCGGAGCGCCTGCGCCGACCTCGAGGCCGTGGCGTCCCGTGCGGGACTCGACCATGCCGTGGCCTGCGCCGTCTCGACCGAGGCGCTGCTGCGTGCCCTGCGCGGGGACGTGACCGGAGCGCGCGCCCGGGCCCGGCACGCCCTCTCGCTGGTCGACCCGGACGAGAGCCGTTCCGTGCTCGTCCTCGCCCACCGCGCGCTGGGCGCCGCCGCCACCGCGGAAGGCGACCATGAGACCGCGTACCAGCACTACCGGACGCTCTTCGACGGCCGGGGAAACCCCGCGCACTATCACCTCTCCTACCCGGCGCTGCCCGAGCTGGCGGCCGCCGCGGCCCGGACACACCACGAAGAGGAGGCCACCGGGATCGTCGACGGCGTCGAGGAGTCACTGGCGTACGCGGGTGCTCTCGCTCCGCGCAGGAGTGCGCTCGTCCGGCTGAGCCGGGCGGTACTCGCATCGGCCGACGAGGAGGCAGAGGCCGAGCGGCACTTCGCCGCCGCCCTGAGTGACCCCGCGCTCGCCCGTCGCCCCTTCGAGCAAGCCCGGGCGCGATTGACGTACGGGCAGTGGCTGCGCCGCCGTCGGCGGATCGCCGACGCCCGTCGGCCGCTCGTCGAGGCCGAGGCCGTGTTCCGACGGTTGGGTGCGCAGCCGTGGGTGGAGCGGGCCCAGGCCGAACTCAGGGCCGCCGGAGACCGGAGCGGTCCGACGGAGCCCGACGCCTTCGCGAAGCTCACCGCCCAGCAACAGCAGATCGTGCGACTCGCCGCGCTCGGCCTGAGCAACCGCGAGGTGGCCGACAAGGTCTACCTGTCTCCGCGCACCGTCGGCTCACACCTCTACCGCGCATTCCCCAAGCTCGGCATCACCGCGCGCGCCCAACTCAGGGACGTGGTCGATGCGGTCGACGCGGCAGCCGCGCACACGGGCACGGACTGAGCCGCCCCGGACCGATGGCCGATGGGGGCCTCGGACATCTCGGCCGATCGGACCGGAAGCCTGGCCGGTCGGCCGACGCGGCGCCGGGGACCCCCGGGCTAGCGTCCTTCTCGGCAGGTGACACCACGGACACCGCCATCGCCACCAGTAACGCCACGGAGGGGAAGCCACCATGGACCAGCGAACGTCCGCCCACGACACCGGCCTGGCCACCGAGTTCGAGAAGGACGTCGTCAAGCTGCTGCTGGAGGCGTTGCGGGCGGTGGCCAAGCAGGAACGGGAGGACCTCGGGACGGAGAGCGTCCTGTACGCGCTCGTGTCCGGCGACTCGGCCGCCGGCTCCGCGATCGCCCCCGGGATGCGGGCCTCCGGTTCGCTCGGCGGCTCGATCGGTTGCCGCGGGACGTCCGTGTGGGTGAGCGCGGACGCGGGGGACGGCGTGGCGGAAGCGCCGGACGACGAGCAGGAGATCGACGCCGTATGGCGGGAGGTCGGGCACGAGGAGGCCAAGCGGCGACGGACGGAGAACCGGAAGAAGGAGAAGAAGGGACAGGACCCGGGGAGGAGCCAACTTCCGCCCATGACCGGCGCGTTGCGGTCCTGTCTGCGCAAGGCGCTGGAGGCCGCACGGGAGGAGGGTGCCGTTTCGGTGCGCGTACGTCATGTGGCGTACGCCCTGGTCGAGTTGCCCGAGACGCGGGCCCGTGAGGCCATGGTCGTCGAGAAGCTGGACGTTCCGGCTGCCGCGACCGCGCTCGAGGCGTTGCGGGGGAGCGACGAAGTGCCGGAGCCCACCTCGGTGTTCATCCTGCGCACGTCGGGGACGTTCGGGAAGAGCGGCAATCCGCTGGCCCGGAAGTTCGCCGCCTGGGTCTTCGGCGGTGGCGCCGGGTTCGGCTCGGCGGTCGTGGGCGCGGTCCGTTCGGAGGCGTCGCGGGTGGCGGTGCGGCGCGGCGGGCCGCACACCCGGGCCGTCGACACACTACTGGGCGTCCTCGCGCTGGACCGCTCGTTGCGCGTGGCGGGGCGTGAGCTGCCCGAGAAGTTGCGGGCGGCGAACCGAGGGGCGGAACTCCTGCGCCGACACGGTGCCCGACAGGACACCCTCGCCCGCGTGCTGCTGCCCACGAACGGGGTGGAGGAGGGCGAGCCCGCGGAGGTGAGCGGCCCCGCCGACTTCGAGCGGAGGCTCCTGCACGTCGCCCAGTTCACCGCCTCCCACCACGGTTCACCCACCGTCGGCACGACACACCTCCTGGCCGCGCTGCTCGACGAGGCCGGGACGGACCCGGAGTCCGCGGCGGAGATCGAGCGCGTGCTGACCGAGGGCGGTGTGGACGTCGACGGGCTGCGGGCGGAGCCGGACCTCCAGGTGCCCGGCGGAGCGGCACGGCCCGCCTGAGGCCGCGGTGGACGCCAACACCTGTGAAACGATCAGCCGTTGAGAACGGAATCCGCACAGATGCGCGCAGATCCGCACGGGTTCACAGGGGCTCATGCGGATTCGTACGGAGGAAGCCATGGGCCCGGTAACACGACCGTCGTGGGCGCGGATACGCCGCGAGGCCGCCGCGATCCGCGACGCGGTGCGAGCCGCGCCCCGGCGCACGGTCGTGATCGAGTCCCTACTCGCCGGCCTGGTCCTGGTGTGCTCGCTCGTGCCGGTACCGCTGATCCCGCCCGCTCACCCCGTCCCTGTGGCCCTCGTTGGTGTGTGGGCCGCGCTGCTGGTGCCCGCGCGGCGCAGGTACCCGACGCTCGTGGTGCTGGGCTGCATGCCGGTGCTCGCCGGGGAGAACGTGTGGGCGACGGTGGTGGTGCCATGCGTGGTGTGGTCCGCCGTACGCCGCATTTCCTCCGTGCGGCGCGCCTGGGCGGCGGTCGGGGCGACCGCCGTGGGCGCCGTGCTCCTCGCGGTCGTCGGGCAGGCGCGGAGCGAGTTGCCGACGTTGCCCTACCTGGTCACGGGCGCGGGCCTCGCCGCACTGTTCGTCCTGCTGCCCGCGCTGTCCGGCAGGGTCCTTGGCCACCGCCGCCCGCTGCTGGGTCTGCTGCGGGAACGCAACGCCTACCTCGAACAGGCCCGCTTCCTCACCGACGAGGCGGCCCGCATGGAGGAACGCACGCGCATCGCCGCCGAGATGCACGATCTGCTCGGCCACCGCATCGGACTCATCTCCGTGCACGCGGGAGCCCTCCAGCTGGCCGCCGAGAAGCAGGCACCCCCGCTCGCCCCGCAGGCCGAGCTGCTGCACACCACCGCCGGAACCGCCATGGACGAACTGCGCGGCATCCTCGGCGTCCTGCGCCACCAGTCCGGCGAGGACATCGGCGAACGAGGGACCCGCGAGTCCCTCTCCGCCCTCGTCGCGGACTCCAGGAACGCGGGCGTCGACGTCGAACTGCACTGGAACGGCATGGAGTTGAAGGACGCGGACGCCCGCACCCGGCAGGCCGTCCACCGCGTCACCCGCGAAGGACTCGCCAACGCGCTGAAGCATGCGCCCGGCGCGCGCGTCCGTGTGACCTTCCAGGGTGAGGGCGACTCGGTGGTGATCGCAGTCGTCAACGACGCCCCACCCAGGCCCTGTTCACCCGGCGCGGGCAACCGCAGCGGACTGGTCGGCCTCCACGAAAGGATCGGCCTGCTCGGGGGCGCCCTGCATGCCGGTCCGCGCCTGGAGGGCGGCTTCGTGCTCTCCGCCCGGATACCCGCCCGGCCGGACGTGCGGTCCGCGTACGCCCTTTCGTCGAAGCCGCTGTCCGACGGGGCGGGCTCCCGGCCCCCGCTCTCCACGGAAGTGCTCACATGGCCCCGCATCCTGGGCGGCGGCTGCGCGGCGCTGCTCGTGCTGCTGCCGACGATCGGCGGCACCATCGCCCTGTTGATCATGGCCGTTCTAGACTGAGCCGATGATCCGAGTCCTGATCGCCGACGACGAGGCGCTGATGCGCACCGGTATCCGGCTGGTCCTGGAGCACGACGACGAGATCCGCATCGTGGCGGAGGCACAGGACGCCCGCGAGGCCGTCGAGGCCTGCCGCGTACACGCCGTCGACGTCGCCCTTCTCGACATCCGCATGCCCGGGGACGGCATCACCGCGGTCGCCGGGATCGTCCGCCACGCGCCCCGCACCCGTGCGGTGATGCTGACGGCCTTCGGCGAGGAATCCACCGTCACCAGTGCCCTGCGTGCCGGAGCCCACGGCTACCTCCTCAAGGACACCGGCCCCCGCGAACTCATCGACGCCGTACGCCGGGCGGCCGCAGGCGATCCCGTCCTCGCCCCGCAGGTCACCCGTCAACTCGTCGAGTTCCGGACCCGCATGGGTCACACGAGCGACGCCGCGACAAGCCGGATCGCACCTCTGACACCCGCTGAACGCGACATCCTGCGGCTGCTCGGCACCGGCCTCTCCAACGCTGAGATCGCTGCCCAACTCCACCTGAGCTCCGGCACGGTGAAGGCCCACATCAGCAGCATCCTCACCCGCACCGACTGCACGAACCGGGTCCAGGCCGCGGTGCTCGCTCAGGAGGCCGGGCTGCTCGGCTGACCCCGACGTCAGCCGGTGTGGCAGAGGTAGATCGGGCCGAGCCAGCGGGTGCAGGTGGGCGAGGGCGCGCTGGGCTCCGGGGGAGTGGGAGTGGAGGGCTCCGGGGGTGTCGTGGGCTCGGAAGGTTTTGTTGGCTCAGGTGCAGTGGGTGCGGGACTCGTCGGTGTGGTGGGCTCGGTTGGCGGAGTCGGAGTCGGGGTCGGAGTCGGTGCATCCGTGGACGGCGGCGGGGTGGGCGTCGGCGTCTCGGGTCGCTGCTCCTCCGGCGCGGCCCGCTCGGTGGCGGGCGGAGCCGGGGGAGTGGTCGGCGTGGCCGGGTCGCTCGGGGCGGCGGTCTCGGTGTCCTGCGGCTCGGCCGGTGCCTCGGGTGCGGCGGGCTCCCCCGCGTTCCCAGAGCCCCCCGGTGCCGCCTCAGGGCCGGGCTCGGCCGTGCGCCGAGACCGGTCCTGCGGAGCAGCAGGCTCACGCGAAGCGGAAGTCGACGGGCGCGAGGACGAGGGTTGGGACGGGGACGAGAACGACGGGGCGTCGTCCCGCCCGCCGGGTGTCTCGCTCTGCACCGCCGCCGACCGCTGCGGCGGCACCGTGTCATCGTTCCCCGTGAGCATGAGCCCCGCCGCGACGGCGGCCCCCGCCACCGACACACCGAGCACCCCGGCCACGGCCCCCTGCGCCTTCGCCCCGCCGGTCAGCGCATGTCGTACGCCGTGCAGCAGCCCGGAACCGGTGCCGTGTCCGCCCGCTGCGGCGCCGGTGGCCCCGGCCCCGGCCATGACCGGAACCAGGAACTTCCCGGCCCCGCCGAGCACGAAGATGAGCAGCGCCGGACCCACCAGGGCCGGCAGCCGGTCGTTGGCACGCAGCAGGAACGCGAGTCGCGCCCGGCAGTCGTCGCAGTCGTCGACGTGCGCGAGGAGCTTCTCCGACTGGCGCGCGGACGCGTTGCCGCGCACATGCGCGGGCATCCGGTCCCAGTGGCTCTCGCACGCCGGATCGTCCGGGGTCCCCGGGTGCGCCCGCAGGAACGCCTGCCGCATGCCCTCCCGCGCGCGGTGCAGCAGCACGGCCGTGGCCCCGCTGCCCGCGCCGATGCCGCGGCCCACCGCCTCCAGCGGCTGCCCCTCGGCCTCGGAGAGCCACAGGGCCTTCACCCACCGTTTCGGCAGCTGCCCGAGGACCTGGGAGAGCAGGTCCACGGAGGAGGCGCGGGCGGCCGGGTCCTGGTCGCCGTAGGTCCCGGAGCCGTACGCATCGCTCGACACCTGCATCGGTTCGAGTCCCGCGTGCGGATCGAGGGGTGTCTCGCGCGCCGCCCCGCGCCCGGCCGAGGCGGCCAGGTTCCGCACGGTCGTCGTCAGGTACGCGGCCACGTTGTCGATGTCGTGCCCGGCCGCGAGGCGCCGCCAGACCCGGAAATGCGCCTCGGCGACGAGATCGTCGGCGAGCCAGGCGTTGCCGGTCAGTGAGCGGGCGTACGCGACGAGGTGCGGCTGCTCCGCCTCGTAGATCCGCGCGTACGCGGCGGGGCTGAGGCCGCCCTCCGTGGCGGCGGGGGGTATCGGCGCGGCGGCGGGGCCGTCGGTCATGGCAGGAGTCTTCCGTTCCGTCCGACGTCGGCGGTGCTCATTCGTGCTCATTCATCGCTCCGCCCGACTGCGGATCGGGCGAGGAGGATGAGGAGGGTGAGGAGAATGAGGAGGAGTTTGAAACCGTAAGCCACAAATGTCGGATTATGGGAGGGGTGAGTGGCACAGGTCACAACAGGCTTTTTGGAAAACGCCGTAATGCCGCACCCCGCCGCTGCGTCGAACGGGCACCTGGAACACGCAGCATCGAAAGGGGCCTGCCATGCCGACCACGCTGCCCGTCACGCTCGAACAGTCCGCCCGCGCCCGCCTCGTCGTCGCCGAGGGTCAGGGCCCCGAGCGCAGTGTCACCGTCACCCTCCGCTACAAGTCCGCCGACCCCCTCGCCCTCCAGCTGGTGTTCCCGGCCGAGGCCACGCTCGACGGGATCGAGGTGACATGGGCCTTCGCCCGCACCCTCCTCGACGACGGCCTGCGCCTGCCGACCGGGACCGGCGACGTCCATGTGTGGCCGTGCGGCCGCGCCCGCACCGTCGTCGAGCTGCACGCGCCGCAGGGGATGGCCGTGGTCCAGTTCGACACCTCGGCCCTGCGCCGCTTCCTGCTGGGCACGTACGCGCTCGTGCCGGCGGGCAAGGAGGACGTGGAGGCCGTCGTCGACCGCGCCCTCGCCTCGCTCTTCGGCCCCGACCCGGAAGGCTGACGCCTGTCGGGGCTCAGCCCCGGGTGTCCTCGTCGATGGCGGGCATCGGCTCCCCGCCCGCATGCCAGCGGCCGAGGAAGGAGGCCTGCCGGGCCACGTCGACGAGTTCGATCCGTGCACCGATGCTGTCCACCTGGTGGTAGGCGAAGGGCCGTCCGTAGGGGCAGCCGGAGAAGTCCACCGGAAGGCCCTCCGCCTCCAGCCGCCGCGAACCCGCCCGTACATCGCTGGTCCAGAAGCCGAGGTGATCGAACCTGGCGCCCCCGGACGCGTCCCAGGGGCTGCCGGGCGGTCCTTCGATGAGCTCGATGAACGGCGGCCCGCCCGTGGTGAACACGATCCGGTAGTCCCACTCGCCGAGCCGGTCGGACGCGGGCTCGCCCCACTCGACACCGGCCGAGCGCCGAAAGTCCCGCATCGCCCGCTCGATGTCCGGGACGGCGAAACACACGTGGTAGAAGGCAGTCATCGACCCATGATCGAGCACGGTCCGCGGACACGGGCCCGTAACGACCCGGTTCCGGGCGGCAGGTGTACGCCACACCTGGGTAACAAGCGACGGGCGGGGCGTGGTTCGGTCCGTGCGGCCCTCATAGGATGAACGCCGCACGGTCGAACACGACGTGACGGTGCCGGACGGAGAGGACCACGGGGGAACGATGAGCAGCCCGACCCAGGCCCCAGAGCAGGCCCGTGTCAGCTATGAGCCCCACCCGTACATCGGGGGACGCAACGCCGCGCTGCGCGTGCTCGCCGCGTGGCGGATGGAGTGGCCGGGTGCGCCCAGGGTCGTCATCCTGACGGGCAGCCCGGGCACCGGGTGTTCGCGGCTGCTCACCGGGTTCCTGATGCTCTGCGACCCGGAGTACCGCAAGGGACTCGACCTCGACGCGTTCGATCCGGCGACCGTGCCGCCGGACCTCCCCGCACCCGCGGTCCCCGGCGTCGCGGGGCTGACGGCGGCACAGACCCTGTGGCTGCTCGCCGACCACTACGGGCTGTCCGCGACCCGCGCGGCCGACATCTGCCCCGAACTCGGCCAACTCGCCGCGTCCGGGCATCCGGTGACGATCGTGGTGCCGGATGTCGACCGGGCCGGACCGGTGCGCGGAGCCGGGGAGCCCGCGCGCCTGGTGCGGGACGTGCTCAAGCCCCTCGCCGCCGTCGAGTCCGTACGCCTCCTCGTCGACGTGCCACGGGAGTTCGCCACCGAACTCGCCGAGGGGCTGCCGCCCGGTGCCGCCCGGATCATCGACCTCGACGCCCCCGAGTGGGCCGACCCCGAAGGGCTCGTGCTTCAGGCCGAGGCCCTTCTCAACCCTCAATTCGGGGCTCCTGAACTGCCGTTCACGACCGAGCCCGCCGCTCGGCGCGCCCTCGCCGAATCGATTGCCCGGCACGCGGGCGACGGCGCGGGCAGCCGCCTCACCGCGCACCTCGCCGTGCAGTCGATCCTGACGCACCCGGAGGGGTTCGACCCGGCGGGCGGCGCGGACGCGGGTCAACTGCCCGGCACCATAGGCGAAGCGCTCGACCTGCACGCCCAGCGGCTCGGCGCGCACCCCCGCACCCTGCGGCAGATCCTCGCGCCCCTCGCCCTCGCCGAGGGCGAAGGACTGCCCGTGCACCTGCTGACCCCGCTCGCCTCCGCCGTCGCCGAACGGGACATGCGCGAGGACATGGCGCGGGGCATGCGCCTCGCCGCCCCCTTCATCCGCCCCGTCGAGCGGGATGGCGAGGACACGCCCGAGGGCGAGCGGACCCTCGTAGGACTGCAACACCCGGGCATAGGCGACGCCGTCCGGGCGGGCATCGCGGACGTGCCCGGGGCGCAGGCACGTATCGCCATGGAGCTGCTGGAGGCCGTGCCCGACCAGGACTGGTCGAGGGCGGGTGAGTACGTGCGCGACCGCATCGCCGGACACACCCTTGAGGCCGGGCTGCTGCCCCGCCTCCTCACCGACCCCAACCTGTTCGCACAGGCCGACCCGGTGCTGCTGCGCGCCGCGGTGGAGGCCCTGCCCTACGAGGAGTTGGCGGCGCCGGGACGCACGTATCTGCGCACCGCCCCGCTGCTCACCCGCACCCAGGCGCCCGCGATGCTGCGAGCGGCGTTCCTGGAGACCGCGTTCGTCGAGGACGGGCTGCCGGAGTACGCGGCGGTGCTGCGCCAGGCACTGCCGGAACTCCCGTGGCACACCTTGTGGAACGTGCCGGTCGCGGGGGTCGACGGCGTGACCGTCGGCAAGCTGCCCGCGGCTGGGGCGGACGGCGTCGACGAGGCCCCGATGTCGGTCGCCGTGAGCGTGGTGCCTCAAGGCACGCCGGGATCACGCCCGTTGAGGGCCGACGACCCCGATTCGCCCGCCGTGCTCGTGCAGAACCTCACCACCGGCTCCGTCGTCGAAGACGCCGACCCGGCCCGGATCCAGCGCCCCTCGGACGACGAGCGCGCCGCGGCGCCGCTGGGGTTCAGCCGCGGCACCGACTACGTGCGCATCTGGCGTCGCGGCGCGCAGAAGGGCGACGAGAAGCTCGTCACGGCCCTGGTCTCCGCCACGCCCTTCACAGGAACCGACCTCGCCGCCGAGGGCATCCTCCTTGTCGCCACGGAACGCGGTGTGAAGGCGCTCCGGATCCGCCCGACGCGCCCCGAAGCGGACCCTGGGCCAGGGGCCGACGCCCGCCCGGCCGCCTGACAGTCAGCCACTCGGCGCAGCGCCGCCGCCCCCCCCACCCATCCGAAGTCTCGAACCCCCGAAGGGAACTCCGTGATCAGCCAGGAGCAGGCGCTCGCGACCGCCGAGGGATGGCTCAACCCCGAGGGACAGCAGCGCCGTGAGGTGCGCATCCAGGAGTTCGACCTGGGCTGGGTGGTGTGGGCCGCGGCCCCGCCGCTGGAGCGTGACCCGGTCACGGGCAAGCGGCGGCCGCCGGCCACGTTCGGCCACTCCTGCGGTGTGGTCGACCGCCGCACCGGCGAGCTGAGCACCTGGCCGTCCGTGCCGGTCGAGGAAGTCGTGCGGATGTACCAGCAGAAGCACGGCGGGGGCCAAGAGACACCGAAGCCGCCCGCGCAGCCGCCGGTCACCGGCCCCGGCAACACCGCGGTCTTCACGTACGTCGACCCGGCCACCGGCGAGGAGACCAGCCTCGCCCGGAACTCCGCCCCCGGCGAGCCGCACTCCGAGTACCAGGCCATGGCGGACCTCGACCGCCTCGGCGTCCCCGCCGAGAACGTCGTCGCGATCCACACCGACCTCAGCCCCAGCCTGCTCCCCGGCGGCTACCCGGGCCTGCTGCTCGGACGCCGTTTCCCCAACGCCAAGTTCACCTGCGTACAGGAGTACGGCCTGCGTGCCGAGGAGCGCGCCGAGGCGGTCGCCGGGCTGGTCGAGTACGTCGAGCAGACGCACCGGATCGCGGGACAGCAGCCGCCGCCCCGCCCGCACCGCGCGCCGGTGCCGACCGGCGTCGAGCCGGCCGAGCCGCTCCGCGACGTCGCCCTGGGCCGCGAGCTGACGGAGGCCTTCGGTGCCGACGCCGTACGCCGCTACGACGCCGACGACGTGGCGGGCACACCGCTCCCGGAGGCCGCCAAGTCGACGCTGACGTGGGCCGGTCTCCCGGCCGACGTCCCGTTCTTCTTCACGGCCGACGGCCCGCAGGCGGGTCTTCCGGGCGGCCTGTTCGGCAACGCGGCCGCGCACCTGCGCGAGGCCGGTACCCGGGCGGGCGCCGACGCCCTCGCGTTCCTGGAGGGCCACGTCCGGATCGGCACCGACGGCGTCGCCCTGATCACCGTCCAGTGCACGGACTCCGACCTGGAGGGCGAGCCGGTCGGCCAGGTCTGGGCCGTCACCCCGGACGACGGCGCGGGCCGCCGCGTCAACGCCTCGGTGTCCGCCTTCGCCCGCTCCCTCGCGCTGCTGCACACCACGCGCGAGGAGATGACCGCGCTCGACCCTGTGATGGCCGGCAGCGCCGTCGCCGACTTCCAGGAGCAACTCGTCGCCATCGACGAGTCGGCCCTGGACGACTCGCGGAACTGGTGGTCGGTGATCGTCGAGCAGATGTGGGACGGGTTGTTCTGAGCGGGGTCGGATTGTTCTGAGTGGGGTCGGGTTGTTCCGATCGGCGGACGGGTGGTTCTGATCGGGAGTCGGGCGATGAGTTGGCGTCACATGTTGTGCAGCATGTACGCCCAGGCGGGCTGCTCGCTTCCCGTCTCGTCCACAACCGGTCGGCGGCATCGGCCGGGCGGGCCACCGGCTCCAGCTCGAGCAGCGGGCCCAGCCGCTGGATCACCCGGCACACCGTCGAGGACGAGACGTCGAACAGCGGCCCGAGCTGCCGCATGGTCAGGTTCGTGCGGTAGTACACGGCCGCGATCAGCACTCGCTCGGCCAGCGGCAGACACCACGGCCGGCCCCGCAGCGTGCCGTTGCCGCCCCGCTCCCGCACCGCTTTGAGTAGCCGCCCGAACTGCTCCCACCGCAGCCCCGGGAATGTCTCCACCCACACCCGTTCGCACCTCAACACCCCAGCCATACACCGGAGATGCCCAGTTCACAGCCATGTGCAAGACCCTTTAGCGTGGAAAGCGAGGCTTCGAGGATCGCGGAGGCAGGGATTGGTTCCTGCCGTTCCTGCCTCAGTCACGCTCGCGATGTCGCGAGGAGTCTGGTGTGCCGTGCGCCGTTGGTCGCCTCGTGGCGCCCTTTCGTGATCGTCGCTATGTGCCGCGGAGCATCTCCGCGAGTCGCGACAGCGTGCCCTCGTTGCGTTTGTAGTGGATCCACTTGCCGACCCGTGTGGCCTGTACCAGGCCTGCCCGCTCGAGGGTTGCCATGTACGAGGAGACTGTCGATTGCGCCAGCCCCGACTTGGCCTGCAGATGGCTGACGCAGACTCCGACCTCGTCCCGGTCGGCGATGGGCTCCCACTGAGCGAACTCGCGGTGAGGGTCCCGCAGCCAGTCCATGATTTGCAGCCGTGCAGGGTTCGCCAGCGCCTTCAAGGCCTCGACCGCAGCCAGAGGGGGCTCGTTCTCCGCGTCGTCTCCTGAGTTCGTTGCCTGTGACGTCGCCACGGTCGCCTCCTTGCCTGTCACACACCATCGTATCTCGATGTGACGAACCGAGTTCACCCCCAGCCACACATTGACACATCGCGATATCGCGATATGGTCGTTGTGTTCACGCTCCTCCGGTATCTGCCGCGCAACTGCCGTCCGCTGCGAACACCGGGATACACAAGAGGAAGTACACGATGTCTGAGAACAGCAAGCCGTTGATCGTCGTCGCGGGTGCCACTAGCAAGCAGGGAAGGAGCGTCGCCACCTCCTTGCTTGCTAGTGGCAAATTCCGAGTGCGAGCCCTGACCCGAGACGCCGGCTCTGCCCAGGCCCGGAGCCTGGCAGGACTGGGAGCTGAGATCGCCGAGGTTCCTCTCGCGCTGGGTCACCAGCGCGAGCTCGTCGACGCGTTCGGATCGGCCGAGGGGGCCTTCCTGATGACCCCGCCCATCGCGCCGCCCTCCACCGAGGAGTTCCTTCTCGGGCGCCAACTTGCCGATGCGGCGGTTGAGGCCGGAGTGAGCCACGTCGTCTTCAGTGCTCTCGAGAACGTCGAAGAGCGGTCCTCGGGCGCCAAGTACGCCCCGCACTTCACCGACAAGGCGCTCATCGCGGAGTACATCCGGACTCTGCCGATCGCGCACACCTTCATCATGCTCTCGTTCTTCTACACCAACGCGCTGGAGTACTACCCCCCGCGCATCGATGGTGACACGGTGCTCATGCCCTTCTACCTCCCCGAAGACTTCCGTGCCCCGTTCGTGGACCCACTCACCGCGACCGGGCCGGCCGCCCTCGAGGTGTTCTCCAACCCCGACACCTACCGCGGCGCCTGTCTGCCGGTCGTGGGGGACGTCATCTCCCCGGCCGAGATGGTCGAGGAGTTCTCCCGCGTCACCGGACTCAAAGCCGAATACCGCAGCGCCTACTCCCGCGAAGACCTGCTGACCTACTTCCCCGCGCTGGGAGAGAACCCTCTGCTGGTCGACGAGACCCTCGGCATGGTCCAGTACGCGGTCGAACTCGGATACTTCCGAGACGACCGCGACACGACGTGGAGCCGGCGCATCGATCCCAACACGCTGAGCTGGGAACAGTTCCTCCGCAAGACCGACTGGCATGGCCAGCCGGTCACCTTTGGTCACTAGACCCATCGCCGACGAGATCGGACACGCGCCATTCGGGAAGTCCTCGACGTTGTCTGAGCCCGTGGTGCGTGCCGCTGCGCGCTGCCATCACGCCAACACCTACTGCGTGAACTGCGACCTGCTCGTCGGTCTCGACGATCTCCACGTGATTGACGTCGACCGGGGTGATGGCGACCGATTGACTGTTCGGGTCGAGTCGGCGCGGATGGTGATGGGCTGCCGGACCTGCGGCGCGATCGCTCACTCCCACGGTCGACGCGAGGTGGTCCTGATCGACGCACCACGGCGTGGACCTCGATCCGTCCCCTGCTCAAGGCGATGGCCGATGACGACACGCGGTTCGACGGGGTCACCCGGCTCGGGGTCGATGAGCATGTCTGGCACCATGCCAGCGAACGACCCATCGACCAAGGGGGTCGCGGGCCGAAGACGCTGACCGGGATGGTCAACCTGACCACCGACGCGAAGGGAAGGACACGAGCCCGGCTGCTCGACCTCGTCGCGGTCCGGTCCGGGCACGCCTACGCCGACTGGCTCGAAGAACGCGGACCGGGCTTCCGTGATGGGATCAAGGAAGCGACCTTGGACTCGTTCCGCGGCTACAAGAACGCCATCGATGACAAGCTCGAGGATGCGACTGCGGTCCTGGATGCGTTCCACGTCCTCAAGCTTGGTTCCGGTTCCGCGGCCGTCGACGAGGTCCGTCGTCGCGTCCAGCAACAGATCCATGGCCACCGGGGCAGGAAGGGCGCGACCTGCTCTACGGCATCCGCACCATCTTGCGCTGCGGGGTCGAGAAACTCACCGACCGACAACGAACGCGACGCGACCTCGTGATCGCCGCTGACGAACGCCACGACGAGGTTCTCGTCGCGTGGCTCTGCGCCCAGCAACTGCGAGCCGCCTACCAGGCAGACAGTCCCGCACAGAGGCCATCAACGGACTCATCGAACTCCAACGCCGCATCGCACGAGGCTTCCGCAACCGCGATCACTACCGACGACGCATGCTGCTCATCGGAGGCGGACTCACCAGCCCCCACCTGAAGTAGGAAGAGCCACTATCGCGATGGGCATGTGGGCCTCGCAATTCCACGCTCGGCATTCCCAGGTCGGCGTCACGTGCCGTGGAGGACGTACGACCAGGCCGGCTGCTTTCCGCCTGTTTCGTTGGTCTCGATCAGGGCGCCCACCACCCAATAGGTGGCCTGCTGTCGTTCGGCGCTGGTCGGGGGTGCGAGGACCCGTGAGCGCCGGCCGGTGACGAACACCGCGACCAGGGTGAGGAATTCCTTGAGGCTTTCCGTGACGGGAAGGCCGCCGAGGTGGTCCTCGCCGGGCTCGGTGGGGACGCGCAGGACGTGTCCTGTGGGGCCGTCGACGACGAGTTTGCCGCCCACCCACTTGCCGATCTGGAAGAAGGGGCCGGTTTCGGTGACGGGGTCGATTCCCTCGGGCCATGACGGCAGTTCGTCGAGTACGCCCATCTCCCAGTTGCCGAACGGGAAGAGCCCCATGGCCCCTTCCTTCATGTACGGCAGACCGAATTCCAGGAGGAGTTCGCGGGTCGCGGGATCGGTGAGCCGGTCCGGAAGGTCCTCGGGCTGGATGGGATGGATCAGGTCCTCACCGAACAAGGTGATGAGGTCCTCGTGGCTCGGGGCAGGCGCGTCGACCGGGCTGCACGGGCCCGCGTCCGTGTAGTCACCGCTGAGGGGGAGCGATCGGGCGCCGAAGTCGGAGAGGCTCACGCTGTTCGAAGGTTCGATGGCAAGCAGCCCCAAGTCGCCCGCGAATACAGTGACCTCACCCACTGGCAGCGGTACGCAGGGCAGCATGAAGGCGTGGTCGTCCCGTCGCGGGAGCGACGCGGCGAACAGTTCGGAGACACTGTCGGGCGCGGCGAGGGTGTGCCCGGGCGCCGGGGGCCAGGTGAGTTCCGTGCCGTACTCCTCCAGGATGTCGTCGTCCTCGAGAGGCTCCGTGAGTTGCTCGCCCGTTTCCATGTCCCAGATCGAGACGTACAGCAACTCCTCCTCGTTCACCGTCCGCCGTTGCAGACCGGCGACGGCGGGCCGCCCCTCGAAGCACGCTTCCGCCAGCGCGGCCAATCGCCCCGCCTCGAGGAAGTCCGCGTGCAGACCGCCCGGCGGCCGCCACTTCGCCCACTTGGCCCGCCAGGGCAGCGCGACACCGGAGGAGGAGACCGCCGACGCGAAGGCGCGGTCGTTGCGCGAGAGCGCCATCAGGTGCATCCACGACGCCCACTCCGTCTGCTGCCGCGGGACGATTCCCCAGCCCCACAGGTGGATGGCGTCGGCGGCGGCCGTGTTCCCGGGGATGCAGAAGGTGATGCTGCGTGCCGCGTCCATGAGGGCCGTCTGCGGGAGGTTGGCGACGACACGCCCGTCCTGGAGGAGGTCCTCGTACGTTCCCGCCTGTACGGCGTGCATGGCGAGGCCCGTGGCCGCGTACAGGCCGACGCTGCCGTGCCGGGCCCAGCCCTCGGGGTGCCGGAAGTCGGGAGCCGAACGCGTCAGCCAGTCCACCATGTGCCCATGGAGACGCCGGAGTTCATCGGAATCGGCCTCGGTTCCGGTGTCCCGGCGCAGCCTCTCGGCGAGGCCCTCGTCGGCGAAGGAGACCCCGAGCGGTCCGGTCCGGAGAACTCCGGGTGATTCCCTTACAAGCGCGGCGAGTTCGTCCTCGGACGCCGTTTCACCGGTCAGCGCCGTGACCAGTTGGGCCCACACAGGAAGAGGTACGAAACGGGGCTCGGCCAGGGCCAGGGCCCGCAGGGCCGACGAGTCCGGTGTCGGCGTCGGCCCGGTGGCGGGTGCCGAGACCCGGAACACCGTCCGGGGGACGGCGTCGGAGGGCAGCAGTCCCGGAACCGTATGAATCAGCACGGTCAACTTGCCGCGTGCCAACTGCGGGAGCGTCCGGGTCACCAGACGCTCGGCCTCGTACGAGCGGCGGGTCGGGCCGGCCCGGTGGGTGTTGACGACCAGCAGCAGCCGCTCCTGCGGCCACGCGCCGAGTCCGAAGCGCCAGGCGTGCGGCCTGTCGGCGGGCAGCTCGACGTCGAGCGCCGTGAGGGCCTGCCGCAGAACCTGCTCGGCGGTGAGACCGGTGGCGTCGACGATGACGCTGCCGGGGACCTGCTCGTGCGTTTGACGCACGACCGCCGAGGCGTCGTGGTCGTCCTCCAGGGCGAGGAAGGCGAGGTGACCGTCACGCCCGCCCTCACGCCACCACGCGCCGACGCGGCCGGGGACCTCCCCTTCGGGGATCCCGTCGGCGGTGTCGGTGGTCGGCTCGGGCACCGCGCCTCTCCCTGGTTGGTGTCGGTTCCCTGGTCTCAGGAGGAACGGGGCGGCCTGCCCCGCTGAATCACCCGGTCGATGAAGGCCGCGGCTTCGATTTCCGAGATCTCCACGTGGTCGGTGTCATTGTGTCCCAGCGCGTGCAGGCGGAAGTAGTCGGTGGTTTCCCAGCACATATTCCGGCCGAAGGCCTCGTCGCGCGTGAGGGGCTCCCGCCCGACCGCCCGACGGCGCATCAGCCCCATCGGCCGCTCCCTCGGGAACCCGTCGTCGACCACCGCGAAGTACGTGACCTTTCCCTTCGCGTCGGAATCCAGGGCGTCGAGTGTGGCCGCGGCCATCGTCAGGAACGGCGGAGCGTCGATGGCCGTGTCGAGGCCCCAGCGTGGCAGGCTCACGCCGTTGAGGTCGATGGCCTGATCGACGTGGAAGCCGCCCCCGCGCTCGTACATGAGCAGCAAGGGTTCGTACGGTTCCGGGAGTTCGGGCAGATCAGTACGCCCCTGACGACGCAACTCCGACCAGCGGACAGCGCCCGCCACGGTCCGCTCGACCGAGTTCGGCCCGATCCCGCCTCGCAGGAACGCGTCGAGTTCGCTCGCGACGCCCGGGGCCAACTGCACTGTCGGGTAGGCGTGTTCAGCGATGTCGAAGAACGGCCAGGCGTCCTCGGCGCCGTAGTGCCGGGCCCACTGGGCGGACCGGCGCAGGTACTCGCGCATCAGCAGGGCGCGCGACCGCGAGTGGTCGAACGCCACTGACCAGTCGTCCCAGTTGATGGCTTGGAGTCGGCGGAGAGTCACTTACGTCCCAGGGGTGCAGGGCTGTCGGCGTTCTCGGGGAAGGTCCCGTACTCCTGGACCAGGTTGCCTTCCTTGTCCCATTGGCGGCCGCTTACGTCCACGCCGCGTTCGGTGTAGAAGATGCGTTTGGCCAACTGGCCATTGCGGTGCCATGAATGCCACTCGCCAACGTGCGCCTCCAGGCTGAGTTTTCCTTCCGACCTCAAGGACCCGTCAGGCCACCACCGGCGGTACGGGCCGGTCGACACACCGTCGACATATGTCTGTAGCTGGATCAGCTGACCCTCTTCGTCGTGCGACACGACCTCGCCCGTATAGGGCTCGCCCTCGTAATGCACGATCACATTGTCGTCTTCTGTGTACGTGTCTTCGCTGTCCACTCGCATCGTCATTCCGTGTACCGCCTACTCGGGTGGCATCGGCTGGGCAGTGCCATTCCCGAAAAGGTACCGGTACATGTCTTGCAGATAGGAGTACAGGGCTTCCTCGCTCTCGAACTCGATGTCGGTGAGTCTCTCGTAATCGGGCGTCGAGAGTCGGCGATCCCGGAGTACGGTTTCCAGCCCTTGTCGCACGCGTTCGACGTATTCGGGCTTAAATACGTGCAGAGTTGGGCGAAGCGTTCCACTGGTGTCGTACGCCTGGTCGTAGTCCAGGTAGACCTTGATGAAATTCTCGAGATCCCTGTTCACGCATGACCCCCACTACGGGCGACACCGGATGTCACCGCTCGCGTCACTCGTTCTCAAGGACGTACGCCCACGCGGGCTGCTCGCCGCCCGTCTCGTCGACTTCGGCCAGCGCTTCCAGGATCCAATGGGCGACCTGCTTCCGCTCGGAGCTGAGCGGGGGCGCAAGGTCTCGCGTCCGCAACCCTGTGACGTACAGCGCGACCATGGTCAGGAAGCTCTCCAGATCGCGTGCGGCGGGGAGCGCGGTCAGGAACTCCTCGTCGGGGCCGGCCGGATCGGGGCCGGTCGGGACGCGCAGGACGCGGCCTGTGGGCCCGTCGACGACGAGCTCGCCCCCCAGCCACCTGCCGATCTGGAAGAAGGGGCCGCGCTCCGCCGCGGGCTCGACGTCCTCCGGCCAGTCCACCTCGTCGAGCAGGTCGACGTCCGCGTCCCCGTACGGCAGGAGAGCCATGGCGCCCTCCGCCATGTCCGGCAGCCCGAACTCGGTGAGAAGCTCACGCGTCGGCCGGTGGGTCAACTCCTCCGGAAGTTCCTCGGGTTCGGCCTCGAAGATCTCGTCTTCGCCGAACAGGGCGACCAGGTCCCGGTGGCTCGGCGGAGCGGCATCCATGGGGCGGCTCGGGTCGGGGGCCGGGTAGTCCCCGGACAGGGGAGTCAGTCGGAGGCCGAAGGTGTCCGAGGGGTCCACGCCGTCCGTCGACTGGAGGGCGACCAGCCCGAGTTCGCCCCCGAAGACCACTGACTCGCCCACGGTCAAGGGCGCGCAAGGCATCAGGAAATCGTGCTCGCTGCGCCGGGGCGACGACGTGGCGAACAGGTCGACGAGACGCGAGGGAGGCCCGGCCGGCTCGCTGTCCTGTGAGGCCGAGGCCGAGGCCGACGCCGACGCCGACGCCGCCGATGTCGACGTCGCAGAGCACAGAGACAGGTCCGCACGGTGTTTCTGCGGAACCTCGTCCCGGTCCCAGGGGCCCGCGAGGAGTTCGCCCGTCTCCGCGTCCCGGACGGACACGTACGGTTCCGGAGACCTGTCGACCATGCGCTTCTGCAACCCGGCGATGGCGGGCCGCCCCTGCCAGCGGACCTCCGCGAGCCTGGAGAACCTGCCGGTCTCGAGGAAACGTGCGTGACACCCGCCCGGCGGCCGCCAGCGGGCCCACGTCGTACGCCAGGGAAGTGAGACACCGGACGAGGCCACGGACCGGGCGAACTCGAACTCGTCGCGGGACCAGGCCATCAAGTGCAGCCAGGACGCCCAATCGCGCTGGCGGTTCGGTACAACTCCCCACCCCCACAGGTGAATCGCGTCGGCCGCGGGGCTGTTTCCAGGGATGATGGGGCTGTGACTGCGTGCCGCGTCGATGAGGGCGGTCTGCGGCAGATGGGCGACCGTCCGCCCGTCCGCCAGAAGTTCCTCGTACGACCCGGCCTGCACGGCGTGCATGGCGAGCCCTGCGGCGGCGTACAACCCGACGGGGCCGGACCTGGCCCACCCTTCGGGATGACGGAATTCGGCGGACGTGCGCAACAGCCAGTCGACCAAGTGCGCGTTGACACGCCTGAGGTCCTCGGCATCGACCTCGCGCCGCAAGGCCTCGGCCACGCCCTCGTCGGCGAAGGAGACGCCGAGCGGACCGGTCATGAGAACGTCTGAACGCTCTTGGACCAACCCCGTGAGCTCCTCCGCGGTCATGGTCTCGCCTGTCAGGGCGGCAACGAGCTGTGCCCATACGGACACGGGTACGCTGCGCGGCTCCGCCAGGGCGAGAGCGCGCAGGGCGGCCGGAACGTCGGGAGCCGGTGTGTCAGCGGCAAGCCCGGCCAGGTGGAAGAGATTCTCGGGCGGCAGCCCCAGCGGCAGGAGCCGGGCGTCGGCATCGGTCAGCAGGGCCAGCTTCCCCGTCGCAAGGCGACCGACGGTGCTGCGCAGGAGCCGCCGCGGCTCCTGCGACCGCCGAGTGTGCCCGGAGCGGCGGGTGTTGACGAGCACCAGCAACCGCTCCTCGTTCCACGAACCGAGCGCCTGCGGCCAGAAGCCCCGCTCGCCGGGAGACAGATCGACCCCCAGCGTGGTCAGGGCCTGATCCATCACCTGCTCGGCGCTGAGCCCCGCGACATCGATCAGCACACTTCCCGGGACGGCCTCGTGCACCCGACGCAGGACAGGCGCGGCATCGACACCGTCCGGAGCGACGACATGGGCGGCGCTGCCGCCCCGCCCTCCGGCACGCCACCATGCGCCCACCCGGCCTGGTGCTTCTTCTGCGGGCATGCCCACGGATGTCACGGTCATGTCGCCTCTCGTCGCAACGGCTTCCGAAGTCCACCACGGTAATGGGGCAGCGTTGCCACCGGGAATCGATGCTCTGGCGGCCGGCCGGCCGGGCGAGTGCGTGTGCCCGGGGTCTGTACGACCTGCTCGGAGTCTGGCCGGGCCGACTATTGCGCGCGGAGTGCTTCCTGGACGGATGCCCGTACTCGGTCGTCGCCGCTCATCGACAGATACTCGGCGAAAGCACGTGCTTCCGGGGCGTGTGAGCGCTGGACGATGGACACCGCGTGCAGGAGAGCGCGGGGATGTGCCTCCTGTGCAAGTACATCGGTCGCCAGTGTGACCGCGGTTGCCGCGTCCACGGGTGCCAGGGAGGCCGCTAGGTCCACGAGTTGGGTCGGCAGGTCGAACTTCCGGGGCTTCCCCGCTGCGAGAGCCGCCACGCCGTGCGCCACTACCGTGCGAATCGGTGAAATCAGGGTTGCGGCTGTCGGGGCGTCCAATTGATCCCCGAGCTTCTCGTCGAAGTACTCGCTGTCCGCGATCCCGATCAAACACCGGAACGCCTCGGTGCGTTGGGCCCAGGTGCCCTTCTCGCGAGCGAGAACATCACTGTCGCCCACGGCGAGAGCCAATTGAGCGAACGTGTTGTCCACCGAGAACTTGCGGTCGACGAGCAGGTCGTACCAGGGCGCCAGTTTGGGATCCTGGGCGGCTTCGATCACGGCCGCGTACCCGGCCGGTTCGGCCCAGGTGGTCAGGGCGACGCAGGACAGGAAGCGCTCGCGGTCTTGGGCCGTCGTGTCCTGGAGAAGGGCAGTGAGCCCGGGCACGCGTTCACGATGGCGGGGGTCGTCGAGAGCTTCGTAGATCACGTCCTCAACATCATTGGTGGGCCGGCCCTCGAAGTCCGTTCCCAACAGTGCCTCGAACCCGTCTGCTCCCGTTCCGTCAACGAAGTCAGGCACCGAGCGACCCCTCAATGTAATCATGCGGAACGACGCCCTTGATGAGCCACTCTTCATCGCGTCGCGTGTTCATCATATCGATCATGCGTTGCGCAATCCTCTTGGCCTTTGCGTTGCTCAGGCCCTGTGCTCGCGCCATTTCCTGGGCCTGCGCCTTGTTGGTCCCAGGCGGCACCGTCAGGTCCACAGGTTTGCCGGCGATCTTGTCGGCGTTCTCCTGGATGATGCTCTGGACCTTGTCGGGGGAGTAGACCTCGACGTCTTGGACGCGGCCGGCGGCAATGTCCTGCTCCAGCCGGTCCAGATCGATGCGAATGCGATTCGACCCGAACGCCTTCGCGTTGGCACCTTCCGAACTCAAGGAAGTGTAGGGGCTGTCCGACTTCGCCGGGTCGCGGCCCACAACGTGATCGACGACACTCGCAGTGCCGTGCGGGTTTGCCGGGACCAGGTCTCCTTCCGAGTTGATGTGCGACTTGCGTTGTCCTCGACTGTTCATCTCGGAGTGGAAGTCATCGTCTTGCCGGACGAGGCCGGGCCTCGGTTCACCGTTGCCTTCGTCCGGGGTATTCGCTTCAGTTGTGGTCGGTTCGCCATTGGGTGGTTCGGTGTTGCCGGCCGGGTCCGGTGGCGGTGTGCGGTTGGGGGCATCGGGCTTGTTGGGGTTCGACGAGCCCGACGGTGGTTCCTGGGCGGGCGGTGTTGTCGCGTCAGGGGCCTGAGGTGGGGTTGAGTTCTGGCCGTCGTTCTGGGTTTGGTTCTGGGCGGACAAGCTTTGGACGAAATTGCGAATAAAGTCCACATGTTGATGGATTTCCGCGTCCATGAGCAGACGGTTGGTGGTCTTGTAACCCTCCGTCGCCTTCTTCGCCTGGGCCTCGGTCATGCCCTCCTGCTGTCGGGCGGCGCGCTCCTGCTGGAGCAACTGGTCGCGCTGAGGGTCGACCCGGTACGTCGTGCTGTAGTACACCGGCACGCCGTTCATGGCGGTGGACTTGCGGATGGTGTCGGAGCAGTCCGCATGTCCGGAGTTGTTCTTGCGCTCACCGCAGGGTTCTCGCTCGGTGTACAAGCCGGCGACCTTGTATGGGGGACGTCCTTCAGCTGCCCGGCCATTGTTGAGTTGGTGGATGGACTCAAGGATGTGGCTTTCCGAGTGCCGTGGGCGCACGGCGTCTCCGGCAGCCGGCACCGAGGAGTCGATAATGAAGTGGCTTTCGCCGTGCTCGTCGACGACCTCCACCACCGCGTAGTTCTTGTCGGAGAAGTCCGGGGAGTTGCGTTCCGTTGCGTCCAACAAATCCCCGAGGTCCTGTGGGACGTTGTCCTTGGGGCGAGCCGTGGCCTCACGGCGCGTGGAGGCCACGGACTCGTGATGATCGTGAGCCGGGTCCGTCCTCTGCCTCTTCTTGGGCGGGGCCGTGGCGTACGGGTCGCTTCGAGGCGCAGGCTCCGGACTCGAGCCCACCGCGTTGTTCGCGTGGAACGAGTGACTCATTCGTGCCAGGGTCGCGAGTGCTGCATAGCGGTCGCCGTCGTTCATTTGTGACCATGCCGGGTCGAGGTGGCGGCGGAGATCGCTGTCCGTGAAGTTCGTCCGCGGCATCGCGACGTCGTCGCGGTGCGCCTGCAACGCATCTTTGTGTTGTTGGGCAGCCTGCTTCTGGGCATTCTTGGCGTCGGACAGTCGCTGTTTGGCCTCCGCCTGCTCCGAAGGATCAGCCTTCTTCAGCGCCTGCTTTGCACGGGCGACTTCCTTCTTGGCGTCGTCCAGTGCCTGCTTGGCGTCACGGACAGGTAGTGCGGCCTCTACATGCTGCCGCCGTCGCTCCATGGACTCTTGCAACAGACCGTGCAAGGGGGAAGAACCATCGGCCTGAGGCTGGGCCCAGGCACGCATCTGCTGTTGGACCGGTAGCAGATCAATGCGTCGCACCGGGTGCTTCTCGCGGAGGTCCTGCTGTGATTGGTCCGGAGGGAGGTTCGCATGCTGCTGGTTCGTGGCCTCCCGGCTGGGGAGGCTCTGGTTTCGCTGCGTGCGAGTTGCTTCGGCACTGCGTTGGCTGTCCGAAGGACCAGTCGTGCCCGCGGGGGTCTGCGATGTCGTGCGGGCGGTGGATGGCGGGGAAGCCGGGGTCTGAGTGTGACCCGCGGGCCGGTTGGCGGTGTCGACGGGGCGGCGATTGGCGTCCAAGGGGATCGCGAAGACGCCGTTGTTGCCGCTGTGCAGCGGAGTGGTGCTGCTCCGGCCCGTCTGGGGGTCGGCGTAGACGATCTGGCCGTTGTGGTTGACCACGTTCCAGGCGTGGGCGCGGCCGTCCGCGTTCTGGGTGATGATCACGGCCTGCGAGCCGTGGCCCTCGTTGAGGAGGGTGGTCTCCAGGTTGTTGTACGCGTCCCGGCCGTCGCCGAAGTCGTCGAACTCGGCGCCCAGGGTGTTCTCGATACGGTCGCGGCCGCCCGGCTCCGGAGTGTCCGCCGGGGTGCCGTCCTCGTTCGGGCTGCGGCGGGCGGCGACCGTGGGGTTGCCGGCGTACGAATCCGCGAACGCCAGGGCGCCGTCGGGGCAGTTGACGTCGCGGCCGGAGTCGTCGGGGTTCTGGCCGCGGATGTCGTTCAGCCAGGAGCCCTCGCGCGGGTCGGGGGCCTGCTGGAACGAGCCGTCCTCGTTGCGCGGGAATCGTTCCTGCTGAGCGCGGTTGTCGGCGTCCGTGGGGTCGTCGTAGCCGTCCGGGGGGCCGGAGGGGCGGGTCGCCGTGGACGGTGTCGGTGCCTGTGTCGGCTCCGTTGAGTCCTGGTCCTGGTTCTGGTCCTGGTCCTGGTCCCGGCCCTCGTCCTGGTCGGTGCTGTCGGTGTCGGTGTCGGCGGAGTCCCGGGAGTTCTGGGAGTCCTGCGCGGGATCGGGGTTCCGGCTGTCCTCCTGCGTGCCCTGGTCCGTGTCGTCCGTGGCTTCAGGCTGCTGGGGCGTGTTCGAGTCCGAGTCCGGGTTCGTGGTGGTCTCGGATGCCTGGTCCGGGGACGGGTCGGACGACTGGGGAGCGGGCGTCGAGTCCGTGTCCGGGGTGGTGTTGTCCGTGGACGGCTGAGGCGTCGACGGCGTGAGGAAGTACGGGGTGATCGGGTTCCGGTCGGCGTCGAGCGGGGTGTAGAAGACGTCTTTGGCGCCCTGGTGGATCGGTGTCTCGCTGACGACGCCCGTTTGCGGGTCGACGAACAGGACCTGGCCGTTGTGGTTGACCGCGGCGAAGGCGTGGCCGCCACCGCCGGGCCAGTTGACGGCGATCATGGCAGCCGAGCCGTGACCTGCCTGCGTCAGCTCGTGGGATATTCGTGCGTACGGGTTGGGGTGGTCGCTGCCCGCGTACGTGCTGGGGGCGCCGGCCCAACGTGCCTGGTTCTCGACCGAGTCGCGCTCCGCCGAGAAGGTGTCCAGACTGCCGTCCGGATTGGTGTCCAGGGTGCGCGGGGCGGACACCGTCGGGCGGCCGAACCATGTCTCCAGGAACGAACGGGTGCAGTCGGCGCAGTTGTTGGACCGGCCGGGCACGCCGGGGCCGCCGTCGTTCTGGAGACCGGCCCAGTTTCCCTGGCGCGGGTCCGCGAACACCTGCGGGGTGCCGTCGGGGTTGGTCGGGTGGGCGTTCTCGAGGTCCTGCTGGTGGGCCGGGTCGGGTGTGGTCAGGCCCTCGCGCGGGATGTTCAGGTCGCCGCGGATGTCCGACAGGTCGTCCGCCTGGGGCGGCGGCGGAGGCGCGGTGGGCTGCTGGCTCTGGTCGGGTGTCTGGCTCTCGTCCGGTGTCTGGCTCTGGTCTGGTGTCTGGCCCTCGTCGGGCGTCTGGGGGGTGGCGTCCGGCTGCGGGGTGTTCGGCTGGTGGTTGTCCGGCTGCTGGTTGTTCTGTGCCGGCATCCCCTGGTCGTTCGGCGTGGGGGACTGGGCGGGTGACTGGTGGTCCGTCGGACGGTCGCCGCGCGGCGGCGTGCTCGGGCGGCTCGGCGTCTGCGTGCGCGGTGTCTCGCGGCGCGGCGGCGATGCCGGGCCGTTGTGCCCGCTGTCCCGGGACGGCGTCGTGGGCCGGGTGCCCGGCTGTTCCGTACGCGGCGTCGTGGCACTGGGCGTGTTTGCCCGCGGCGTCGTCGCGGGACCGCCCGCCGCCGGGGCCTGCGTCGGGATGGGTCCGGCCGTCGGGGGCGGCATGGCACCCGGGGGCGCCGTCGAGGGTGCCGCGGAGGAGTGGGCCGCCTGCTGCGGGATGCCCGCGTCACCGGACTGCGCATGAGGGGCCGGGGGTGCCGCCGTGGCGACGCCGCCCATGAGGTCGATGCTGTCCGGGTCGTTCGGGTCGTGCGGCGTCGGCGTCGACTGTGCCGGTGCGTGGCCCTGGCCGGGACTGGCGTGAGAGGTGGGCGCGTTGCCGGGCATGGCGCCGCTCGGGATGCGGCCGCTGCCGGTGCCCTGACCCTGGTTGTCGTTGTTGCTGCCGTCGCCGGAGTCGGTCGGCGTGGGGCCCTGGGCGTGCGCCGGCATGGTGGAGACCGAGTCGGGGTCGACCTGGTGCACACCGGGGTCGGGCCTCGAACTGTCGGGAGCCGGGGTCGGCGCGCCCTCGGGCGGCGTCGACGGCGTGGGCTCGGAGTTGCTCTGGTCCGGGATCGACGCGCCCTGGCCCGGGCTGGGGGTGTCGGCGCCTTCCGGGCGGCTCGGGGCCGCGCCCTCCGGAGTGGTGTCCGGCGTCGGGGACGTGCTGACATCCGGGGACGGGGACGGGGACGGGGACGGGGACGGGGACGTGCCCTCGCCGGGCGAAGAGTCGGGGGACAGGGACGGTTCGTTGCCCGGGGGCGTGCTCGGCGGGGCGTCCGGCGTACTGTCCGGACGGGCGGAGTCGGGGGTGTGGTCGGGGGCCGGCCCGCCTTGGATGTCCGGCGTCGTGGCGGAGGGCGTGGACGAGTCGGGGCCGGACGAGTCCGGAGCGGAGGTGTCACCGCCCGACGGCTGACTGATGCTGTCCTGGTACGCCTGCGTGCCCACGTCGAACGGGCTGGGCGGACCGGAGTCACGGCTCGGCGCGGGCGAGGGCGATGATGTGTCGGCGCCGTCCGTACCGCCGCTCGGCGCCGCACTCGGCGAAGAGGAGGGCGAGCTCGACGCGGAGGTGTCCGAACCGCCACCCGACGGCGAAGGCGACGACGTCGAGGACGAGGAACCACCGATGTCCGGCGCCCTGCGCCCGGAGTCCCCACTGCTCGAACTCGTCGAACCGTCGGAACCGGTGCTGGAGTCGCCCGACGAACCGCCGTCGCCCGCCCCCGATGTGGACGAGCTCGACGAGCCGTTGGACGAACTGCCTCCACCCGACGAGGAGTTGCCTCCGGACGTCGAACCTCCGGAACTCGACGACGAGCCCCCGGAGCCCGACGACGAACCGCCCGAGCTCGACGACGAACCGCCACTGTCGGAACTCGACGACGAACCGCCACTGTCGGAACTCGACGACGAACCACCGCTGTCGGAACTCGACGAGCCGTCCCCGCCCGCGCTCGACGATCCGTCGCCGCCCTCGTGCCCGCCACCGCTCAGCCCGTGTCGCGCGCCGTGCCCCGCGCGGGAGCCGGCGCCGTCGCGCAGGGACTCTCCGAAGGTGGAACCGGAGTTCTCCAGGGCGCTCTTGCCCTCTTCGTAGCCCGTCTTGGCGGTGCGGCCCAGGTCGTAGCCCGACTGCTTGCCGAAGTTCTGCTCGACGGTCTGGGCGACGACGTCGGAGATCATGGCTTCGAGAGCGGAGACGAACGGTTCCTTCGCGGTCTCCAGCACCGCTTGCAGGATCTGTTGGGCTATCTCCTTGAGGAGTTTGCGCAGGATCATGCGGGTCGCGGCGGCCGCGCCCATCGCGCCGATCTCGGACAGGCCCAGGGTGAACGGTGCGGCGGCCTGGGCCGCGGCGATCTCGACCGCGAGGATGACCAACTGGGCGATGACCGCGATCTTCAGCCCGATGATGAGCATCGCCGCGGCGTCCATGCAGGTGGCGATCAGCTCGGCGCCCTGGCGGTCGTCGTCGAAGTAGCCGGAGCCGCCGGCGAACTTCTCCCAGGTCTTGTTGAACCCGTCGATGGAGTCACCGGCGTTCTCGGCGAGAACGTTGCCTGCGGCCATGAGTCCGCGGGACTGGAGGTCCGTCACATCGGCGGCGAACTGGCGCCAGGTGTTGGCGCACTCCATCATCTTGTCTTCGTCGCCTGTGGGCCAGTCGAAGCCACACATCTCGAGAAGCCACTCAAGCCCGTTCGGCAGCATCAAAGCCACGACGAAGACCCCCGTTGTCGCCATGCATATCGTGTTGTCCCGGCCTTCTGGGCCGGCCGGTCCCTTCCCGCCTCACTGTCGGCGGAAGGGGCAAAGGTCCGTCGGAAATCTCAACCGCGGCGCATGCTGCGGTAGAGGTCGATCGCCGAGTCCGGCGGAAAGTTGGGGACGTAGGTGACGGCCCCGTCGGCCTTGGAGATCACCATGTGGCTGCCGCCCAAGGGCGCCTGGGTGCCGGGCGGCGGCGGGGGCATCACGGCGTGGACGAGGAACCCGATGTCGAATTCGACCACGTGCAGCGGCGCCGGGTTACCCGCCGGGTCCAGCACTTCGAATCGGGACCGGGCGGCCGCGAGGGCCTCCTCGGCGGTGGCGGGGACGGGCTGTACCGGTGCCGGCGTGCCGGGCTGTGACACGGACTTGCTCCTGTGGGTGAGGCGGGACGGTGGGACCGCGGGGCGGGCGTGGCCGCGAGCAGTGCTACTTGCTCACGGACTTCAGGACGTGGACCTCGCCGCCGAACTGGTTCTCCGGCGTCTGCTCCTTGACCAGGGCCTCGTTGAAGTCCTCGTTCTCCTCGTGGTTCTTCGCCATCCGCTCCAACGCCTTGCCGATCTCGTTGAGCTTGGTGGCCAGGTGGTCCATCGAGTCCGTCATGCCGTCGCGCAGGCCCTCGTAGACCACGCCGAACTTCTCGCCGAGCTCGTCGTCGCCCCAGGGCGGGGTGCCCTGCTTGTCGCTGAAGGTGGTCATGCCCTTCCAGGCGTCCTGGGCGACACTCGCGAACGACGTGTCCTTCGGCGCCTCGCCTCCGCCGCCCCCGCCGTCGCCCTGCGCTGCCAGGCCGCTCCGCAGCCTGGCGGTCGCCTGGTAGAACTCCCTGCCGATGTCGGAGAAGTTCTTCCCCTCGACCTTCAGTGTCTCCGGACTGCTCCTGAATCCGTCACCCATGACCACGCCCCCGTTTCACCAACCGGCCGCATACTGCCGCCGGTTCGCGTCCGCCTCATGTCTGTTCCAGAATACCCAAAGGAACTGACAAGCTCTCAACCTCCGGGCGTCACAGTGCTGTCCCAGGAGTGGGGATCACCCCCGGTGGCCGCCGCCCTGCCCCCGCTTCTTGGAACCGGTGAACAGGTTCGTCGAAGGACCGTCGCGCTCCTCGCGCTCCTTCTGTGCTTCCTCGTCCCGCTTGCGCTCCCACTCCTCGCGCTTTCCGCGCTCGGCCTCGCGGTCCTGCATGGTCTGCGACTCCGCGGCATGCCGGATCTCGGTCATGCGGTCGCCCAGTGCGCCCATGTAGCGCTCGTCCTTGATGGCGTCGGTCATTCCCATGCGACCCGACAGGATGCCCTGGGCCATCTCCTGGAGCGGACCGGTCACATTGGGATTGTTGGCCAGCGTGCGCAGCGCCTTGTGGAGGCTCTCGGCCTGCTCCGGGTCCTGCGCGACGTCCATCAGCTCCGAGTCGTCGATCTCCCGATCGTTCGACCCCGGCCCGGTTCCCGGTCCGTTTCCCGGCCTGTTGGCCATGACTTCCCCCTTCGAGCCCAGAGGGCCCTTCCCGCACACCGAACGCGGCCTGCGCACTCGTTGCGATTCGTCGCACTGGTTGACGAGCCTACCGAGCCGCCCGTTCGACCCGTCAACCCGTCCTCGTGCGCGGCCCCTTCGAGTGGCGCCGGTGCCTCGCCGCTGCGGCAGCATGTACCACCGGACCGGGATCAACCGAGCGAGAAGTGGGAGGCCGCGTGGCCTGCATCAAACCGTCGTGGGCCGAGCGTGAGCTGCCGGCGTTCTTCAAGAAGTGGCGCACCGAATGGGCGGACGACGGGCTCCGTCCGGACAACTACCTCGACTTCGAGGGCGGCCTGCGGTTCGTGCTGGCCGCCGCGTGGATGTTCTGCCCGGAGACGGTCGAGTACCGCGGGTGCGTCTTCCTCAAGGACCGGTTCGTCCGGACCACCGTCGACGACTGGTTCTCGAAGCTGGGTGACGACCGCAAGCGCATCGAATCGGTGGTCAACCACGTGGAGTTGTGGGGCACGTTCCTCAATGCCCCGCTGACGGACGACGACCGGCTGGGGGAGGAGCTGCCGCAACTGGCCCTGGCCCTGGGGGAGTGCTGGCAGGGGGTCCTGTCCACGCGCTACCCGGATCGCGGCATCACCGTCCACGTGAGCGACGAGGAGGACGGCTCCTACGGGCCGACCGTGACGCTCTGGACTTCGTCAGAGGGCCCCGTCCCCCGGTAGCGCGCCGATGACGTTCACTGTGTTGCCGCACACGTGGACGGGGATGTGGATCGGAACCTGGACCAGGTTGCCCGACAGGACATCCGGCGAGTGGGCGGCCGCGTCGTGAGCACTCGTGTCAGCCATGGCCGGACCGGACCGCACCAGATGTTCGCCCTGCTCGGCCCGCGCGTCGTACGCATCCTCCAGCGGAACGAGCGACCGCGGGGCTGTGCACACCCGCCTCGTCCAACTCCTGCGAAAACCAGGGGAGTTATGGGTCCCCCGAGGCGTCGAAGATCTGGTGACCGGACCGGATGAGGGGTACATTCGACTGCCCAAAAGCTTGTTCCATGCATCTGCGCCAACGGGGGTTGCGCACACGATGACGCGCCACACGGCCGCGCCCGGCCGCCATGAAGCCCGGCTGCTGCTGTGGCTGCACGAGCAGTGCGGCCGGCAGGCCGATGTACCGGTGCCGACCGGCGGATTCGGGCAGCAGAGGAACATGCCCGCGCTGGGCGTCGCCGCGCTCATCGAGGCACTCCAGGAGCGCGGCCTCGTCCGCGTCCACGAGGACGGCGAGCGGCCCCCGCCCGACGCGGAGCTGACCGCGGCGGGGCTCGCGCAGGCGGAACAGCTGCTCGCCGATCTGGGGAACCCGGACGCGGTGCGGCGCTACACCGAGAACGCCCTGATCATGTGGGCGTACGAGGAGAACCGGTCCGGGCGCCGCCCGCGCCTCAAGGAGTTCTTCATCGCCGAACAATCCTCGTTCCACGGCCAGGTGCTCGGCCAGGCGATCGTCGAGGGCAGCGCCGCGTATCTGCGGCAGGCCAGGCTGCTCGCCCTCGACGGGACCGGGATCGCGGCCCGCGTCGAGCTGACCGACCGCGGGCGGACCTGCGCGACCGGCGGCGGCGACGTAGCGGCGTACGTGGCCCACGAACCGGCCACACCGGGGCTCACCATCGGCTCGGTGACCGGCACCGTCAACGTCCTGTACGGAAGCATCGAGACGTTCAATCAGGAGACCGGGCTCAGCCTGGACCCCGAGCAGATCCGCCAACTCATGCAGGCCGACCGGGACATGGGGGACCGGCCGGGCGGCGCGCCGCCGAGCCCCGAGACCCGCACTCTCGCGGCCCGTATCCGCGCGCAGCTGGCGGCGGCGCCCAACTCCATGGCCGCGCAGGTCCTGTTGCAGACCATCGGACCGGCCCTGACCAGAGTGCTCGGCGGCTGAGGCCCGGACTGAAGGAGGACGCGCGTGAGCAGACTGTACGGTCGGGACGCCCTCCTTGACGATCTGGTGCCACGCCTCGTGGGATATCCGCGCAAGGAGGAGCACGGGGACGTCGACCAGGTGCACAGGGACGATCCGCCCGCGCTGCTCCTGACCGGCCCGCACGGCCGTGGCCGCACCGCCGTCCTCGACACGCTGTACCGCTCCTACAGCGGGCGCATCCCGGTGGCGGAGGTGGACTGCGCGCAGGGCGCGGGAGCCGGAGAGGGCCTTGTCGGCAATACGTCGCAGGGCGCCGACTTCCTGATCGACGTCGCCTGCGGGCTCTGCTCCCAGGTCGCGGGCGAGCGCAAACTGCTGCAACTGCCGCGGCTGTGGACCGGGCTCGTGGCCGTGTGCGCCTGGCGGTTCGGTGACCCGGGGGAGCAGGAAGCGGCTCAGGACCGCGTGGGGCGGCTGCTCGCCGGGTGCGGTCTGGAGGTCGCGGGTTCCACCGTCGCGGACAGCTGGGTGCGGGATGTCAACGACCGGCTGCCCACCGTCGTCGCCCGGGAGGAGCTCCAGCCCGTCGTGGACGCCTCGGTGGAGCTGTTCGCCGAGCGGTACCTGACGAAGAAGGGGCAGGCCGACGAGGTGCTGGCGTTCTACGCCGCACGGCCCGGCACCCGCCGCGACGAATCACCCCTGAGCGCGCACTCCCGCGCCTTCCACCAGGGCGGTGACCTGCGCGAGCTGGCCGAGGCCTCCCTGGCCGTGGCACTCCTCGAGGACCTGCGCACCCGCTACGGCACCCGCTGGATGCGCTTCAACCGGCCGCCGCGCCCGCTGCTGCTGCTCGACAACGTGCAGACGCCGTCGGGCGCCCGCCTCCTGAACCAGCTCCTCACCCACCGTGCGAAGCGGGCCGGTGACCCGCTGGTCGTGGTGGCCGCAGCGCGCGGCAGCGCCCGCCGTCGCGCGCTGCCCGACGCGACACACCTCACCCTGGAGCAGGTCACCGGCGGGGCGGTCGACTGGCGGCGACCGGAGACCGGGACGCCGTCCGCCGGACTGATCACCATCGAACTGCCGCGGCTCGAGCGGCACGACATCGTCACCATGCTCAGCGACGCCGCCCCCTCGCTGCGCGGCGAACTCCCGCGCGTGGTCCGCCGGTTCACCCAGGGATCGCCCCTGGGGTGCGGGCTCCTGACCGAGGCGGTGCGGGCCGCCCCGAACAGCGCCGCCACACCCGGACTCGACGTCGGCGCGCTGCAGCTGAACGGCCAGTCGGTGACGCGGCAGATCGCGGTGCGGCTCGTGCCCGACCCGGAACTGCGCCGCAATCTGACCCTGTTCTCCGTGGCCCGGGACAGCGCCGCGGCGCGCGCCCTGGCCGCCGCGTACCTGCCCGCTGACCCGGACCGCGCGGCGGTGGAGAGCGCCCGCAGCCACCTGCGCGCCGAGCACGGAGCGCAGGCGCCGCGTCCGTTCGTCCCCGACCCGTTCCTGCGGGCCGTCCTCGTCCTCGAACTGCGCCGCCGCCAGGCGCAGCCCACACGGCCTGTCCCGGGCTGGAACGGACTGCACCAACTGCTCCGCTCCCATCACGAGCGGGCCCGTCAGGACGTCGACGCCCTGCACCACGCGCTCGCGGGCGGCGACACCGGGCATGTGGTGACGAGCCTGTACGAGCGGTTCGCGCGGCCGGGCGGCGCCGAGCAGTGGCTGCGCGATCTGTGGCAGGTGGCCTCGGCGCCGCATCCGCCGGACACCGGCTGGGCCAGGGACTGCTGGAACAAGGCCAGCGGAAAGAGCGGCACGGAACCCGCGGGCGACGACGTGCTGCGCTCCGTGCACCGCCTCCTGCACGCGGTGTGGCTGGCCGCCGACCCGCTGACCGCACCGGACGACCGGCTCTGCGAGCGGATCCGCTTCGACCTCGAACTCCTGTCGGGCCGTCATGTCACGGGCGCGGGCACGCTCTTCGACGCCGCGCAGGAGTGGCACGACGACCTGCGCGAGCTGCGCACCCCCGCCTCGGCCCGGCCGGCGCCCGGCCCCGAAGGGAGCCACGGTGAGCTTCACTGACATCTTCGTCCGCCCTTTCGTCAGGGGGCGTCCGCTCCGGCGCGGTGAGCGGATCCTGGGCCGGTGGATCGCGGGGTTCGTGGCCCTCGCCCTCGTGGGCGCCACGGCGTGGATCGTCGTGCCGATCGTGACCGGGAGCGACTGCGCGGACGGGCTCGAGGAAAAGGGTGGCGAATGCGTCGGCCTCGTGGACGCGACGGTCAGGGATCCGGTGTTCAAGCCCGGCGAGGACGGGCCGGGCAAGGAGATCTCCGGTCTTGTCGAACGCATCGCGCGGGAGAACGACCGGGTGCGGGTCCTGTGGGAGGACCCCAAGGGCGCCGCCGACAAGAAGCCGTACGTGAAGGTGGCGCTGCTCCTGCCGTTCAACACCTCGAAGTCCGGGGCGATGACTGCCTCGCTCCTCAAGCGCAGCCTCGCGGGCGCCTACGCCGCACAGCGCGACGCCAACACGTCCAGCAACAGCGTCAACTTCCAGATGCTGCTGGGCAACATCGGCGCCAATCTCGACCTGTGGCCGACCGCCGTGGCCGCGGCGGCCGAGCTGACCGGCGGCGGGAAGCAGCAGGAGGGCGACTCCCCGCTGGTGGGTGTGATGGGGCTGCCCAACAGCGAGCAGGACACGCAGGACGCGGCGAGCGCCCTGGCCAAGAGCAACATCCCTGCGGTCAGCGGCGTCCTCAGCTCCCCGAACATCAAGGCCAGGACGTTCTACAAAGCGGCCCCCAACAACCGGAACTCCGTGCTGGCGCTGGCCCGTTATCTCAAGGGCCACCCGGGCAACGGCAAGGGTTTCCTCGTATGGGACTCACGCGCCGCCGACGACTACGTCACCAACACCAAGGCGGAGCTCCTCAAGATCTTCGGCGCGAAGTACCAGCTCGCGGTCCGGGACCGCTCGTACATCGGCACCATGGGTCCCTACGAGGGCGCACCCGCAGCGATGGCGCCTGCCGCGTCCCGGCTGTGCCAGTCGGGTGCGGACACGGTGTTCGTGGCCGGCCGGGACTGGGATCTGCCCGAGCTGGTGAAGGCCATCGCCAAGGACGCCGACTGCCAGGCCCGCAAGGACAAGGACAAGCACCCCATCCGGGTCCTACGGGTGTCCACCGGGCTCACCTCGCGGCTGACCGGCAGGGACATGCGCGAGTCGATGGCGCAGGCCAACGTCGTCACGCTCAACGCCGCGCCCACGGACAACCTGTCGTGGAGCCGTGGACAGAGCGCTCCGGGGCGGTACAGGACGTTCGCCGCCACCATGGCCAAGGACGCCGGGGTCAAGGGGACCGACCTGGACGACGGCTACGCGATCATGCACTACGACGCCTTCCAGGTCCTCATCAAGGGCGTCACCCAGTTCACGAACGACGAGGCCAACAAGGGCCAGCTGCCCACCAAGTTCGACGTCGACAGCAACATCAGCAACATGAAGGTGGGCACCGACGGCGACTGCGGGGACTGTGTGCGCGGCGCCAGCGGTGACTTCGGGTACACCTCCGAGAACGACAACTGGCCCGTCTGCAAGGTCGTCCCGGTCATCGAGTACCCGCGGTCGAAGGACTACCGCCCGCCGAAGCCGTTCCGGACCAGCCCGGGCCGGGGAGGAACCTGCCCGGGCTGACGCGGTGGTGTGCCGGGTCAGTTCCCGTTCCTGGTGTCCTGTCCGGGAACGGGGACCGGCGCGGACCCGGTCCCGGAGACCGGCGCGGCGGCCTCGTCCTCCGTCGCCCGCCACGGAGCGCCCGGTACCACCAGCGGGCTGCCGGTGACCGGGTCGGGGACCACCACGGAGTGCAGGCCGAAGACCGTGTGGACCAGGTCCGCCGTGATGACCTCGGCGGGCGGGCCCTCCGCGACGACGCGGCCGTCCTTCATGGCGACGAGGTGGTCGGCGTAGCGGGCGGCCTGGTTGAGGTCGTGCAGGACGGCGACGACGGTGCGGCCGCGCTCGTGGTTGAGGCGGCGCACCAGGTCGAGGACCTCCACCTGGTGGGCGATGTCGAGGTAGGTGGTCGGCTCGTCGAGCAGGAGCAGCTCGGTCTCCTGGGCGAGCGCCATGGCGATCCACACCCGCTGGCGCTGCCCGCCGGACAGCTCGTCCACCGGACGCTCGGCGAGGGCCGTGGTGTTGGTGTGCTCCAGGGCCTGGGTGACGGCGCGCTCGTCGGCCTCCGACCACTGCTGCCACCACTTCTGGTGCGGCTGACGGCCGCGGGCCACGAGGTCGGCGACCGTGATCCCGTCGGGCGGGGTCGGGCTCTGCGGGAGGACGCCGATGGCCCGGGCGATGTCGCGGCCGGGGGTGCGGGCCAGTTCGGCGCCGTCCAGCAGCACCGTGCCGGCGCGCGGCTTGAGGAGGCGTCCCAGGGCGCGCAGCAGCGTGGACTTGCCGCAGGCGTTGGGGCCGACGATGACGGTCACCTTGCCGTCGGGGATCTCCAGGTCGAGGCCGTCGACGACGGTGCGGTCCTCGTACGCCAGCGTCAGGGACTCGGCGGTGAGCCGGCTCGTACGGTCGGTCGCGGCGGTGGCCGTACGGCTGCCGGTCGGGCTCATTTGTTGCCTCCGGAACGACTGCGGCCGCGGGCGATCAGCCACATCAGATAGGGGGCGCCCACCGCTGCGGTGAGGACGCCGACGGGGAGTTCGACGGGCGAGAACAGCTGCCGGGCCAGCAGGTCCGCGACCACCACCACGAGCGCCCCGGTCAGGGCCGAGGACAGCAGCGGGATCTGCGCGGTACGGGTCAGGCGGCGGGCGATCTGCGGGGCGAGGAGGGCGACGAAGTCGACCGGCCCGGTGGCCCCGGTCGCCATCGAGGCGAGCACGACACCGAGCACGGTCAGGCCGAGCCGCACCCGGTTGAGGCGGATGCCGAGGGCCGTGGCGGTGTCGTCGTCGAAGGACGCCGAGCGCTGCGCGCGGGCCGCCCACAGCACCGCAGGGACGGCGATGAGCAGGACCAGGGCCAGCGGCGTCGCCTGCTCGTAGCCGCGGCTGTTGAGCGAGCCGGTCAGCCACACCTTCGCCTGCTGGGCGACGAGCGCGTCGCCCTTGGTGAGGAACAGCTGGGTCAGCGAACCGAGCGCGACGGAGATGCCGATGCCGATGAGGACGAAGCGCGAGGCCTGCATCCCGCGCCGCCAGGCGAAGACGTACACCAGCAGCGCGGCTCCGATGCCGCCCGCCACCGAGACGTAGGGCAGCGCGGTGTACGAGGCGAGGCCGAAGCTCATCGCCGCGACGGTCACCGCGCCCGCTCCGTGGGTCACGCCGATGATGTCGGGGCTGGCCAGCGGGTTGCGCGCGACGGTCTGCACGAGGGCGCCCGCGATCCCGAAGGCGAGCCCGGCGAGCAGCCCGACCGTCAGACGCGGCAGCCGCAGCGTCCCGACGACGAGCTGGTCGGGACTGGGCCTGCCGAGCAGGACGTCGACGACCTCGGCGGGGGAGACGAAGGCCTCGCCGACGCACAGGTACGCGACGACGGCCGCAAGCAGCAGGACCGCGAGCGCGACGGCGACGACGACCGACCTGCGGTGGACCAGGAAGCTGGAGCGGCCGGGGCGCAGCACGGTGTGTCCGGCCGGACGGATCCGGCGCTTCGGCGCGGTGGTGGCGCTGCTCATGCGGCGACCACCGCCCGGCGGCGTACCAGCGCGATGAGGAACGGCACCCCGAGGATCGCGGTCATGACGGCCACCGGCACCTCCGAGGGCGGGAAGACGATGCGGCCGAGCACGTCCGACACCAGGATCATCACCGGGCCGAGCAGTGCGGCGGCCGGCAGCACCCAGCGGTGCGCCGTGCCGACCAGGGCTCGCGCGATGTGCGGAACGGCCAGGCCCGTGAAGGCGATCGGACCGGCGGCGGCCACCGCGGCGCCGGTCAGCACCGTCGCGGCCACCGCGCCCTGGACGCGCAGCAGGCCCACGTTGTGGCCGAGCCCCCGGGCGGCGTCGTCGCCGAGGGCGAGCGCGTCCAGGCCGCGGGCCGCGACCGCGACCAGCACCAGGCCGACGAGGACGAACGGCCAGATCTGGCCGATGACTTCGCCGTCCCGGCCGCTGATGGAGCCGACCTGCCAGAACCGGAACTCGTCAAGGGCGTGCGCGTCGGTGGTCACGACGCCGGAGACGATCGCGGCCAGGAACGCGTTCATCGCGGCGCCGGACAGTGCCAGCTTGACGGGCGAGGCCCCGCGGTAGCCACCGGCGGCGACGGCGTACACCACCACCGTGGCAAGGGCCGCGCCCGCGAACGCGAACCAGATGTAGCCGGTGAGGCTGTGCACACCGAGGAACGCGATCGCACACACCACACCGACCGAGGCACCCTGGCTGACACCGAGGATGCCGGGCTCGGCGATGGGGTTGCGGGTGATGCCCTGCATGACCGTTCCGGCGACCCCGAGGGCCGCACCGGCCAGGATGCCGATGACGGTGCGCGGCACCCGCAGGGAGCGCACCAACTGGGCGTCGGGGCTGGTGCCGTGCTGCATCAGCGCCCGTACCACCTCACCGGGTGCGATGGGGCGGCTGCCGACGGCCAGGCTCAGCAGCACGGCGATCAGCAGCAGCACCGCACACCCCAGCAGCCAGGCGATACGGCGGCGGGTCGCTCGCGCCATGTGCCGCGCTCACTCTCTTGTCTTTCAGATGTCTGTCAAAACGGGCTACTTGGTGAGGTGACTGTCCAGGTCGTCGAGGACCGCGTCGGCGGCCATCGTGCCGAGCCCGAGGTACCAGGTCTCGTCCGGGACGTCGTAGGCGTGGCCGGCCTTGACCGCCTTGAGGTTCTTCCACAGCGGGTTCTTCTGGACCGTGGACTTCTCCGTGGCGTTGGGCTTGCCGTAGACACCGGTGAAGATGTAGTCGGCGTCGGCCTGGTCGATGTTCTCGGCGCTGACCTCGGCGGCCAGGTCGGAGATGGCCTGGTTCTTCGGCCGCGGGATGCCGACGTCCTTGAGGATGGTCCCGATGAACGAGTCGTTCGCGTAGAGGCGGATCTTGCCCTCGGGCATGAAGCGCAGCATCGTCACGGACGGCTTGTCGGCGCCGAGCTTCGTCCCGAGGTCCTTGGCGCGCTTCTCGTACGCGGCGAGGTTCTTCTTGGCCTGCGCGGTCCTGTCCAGGGCGGCGGCGTTGAGGAGGTAGTTCTCCTTCCACGTGAAGCCGGGGCGGATGGAGAAGACGGTCGGCGCGATCTGCGACAGCTCGTCGTAGGAGTTCGCGGCGCGCAGCTGGCTGCCGATGATCAGGTCCGGCTTGAGCGCGGCGATGGCCTCGAGGTTGAGGCTGTTGATGGTGCCGACGTTCTTCGGGTGGCCCGCGTCCTTCTTGAGATAGGACGGCAGCTCCGGCGAGCCCTCGCTGGGCGCGAGGCCGACGGGCTTGATGCCGAGGGAGACGACGTTGTCCAGCTCGCCGACGTCCAGGACCACCACACGCTTGGGCTGCCGCTCGATGTCCGTGCTGCCCATGGCGTGCTTGACGGTGCGCGGCCACTGGCCGGGCTTGGCGTCGGTGCCCAGCGCTGCGGTCTTCTTGGCGGCGTCACCGAAGTCCTCGCCGCCCTGCGCGACGGACTTCGAGTCCTTGTCGCCGCCCGCGGCCCTGCCACCGCCCGCCGCGCCGTCGCCGGACCCGCCGCACGCCGTCAGGGACAGCAGGCCGGCAAGAACGATCGAAGCCGCGGCAGCGCCGCGCCGTCGGAGAAGCATGGTGCCCCCGGAGCAGTTATCAAACATTCAAAGGAAAGGTGAGGCATACCTTACGCACAGGAATGAAGGGTTCGACAAGAGGGGCATCATGCACTGTTGTGCGCCATACATAAAAAGTGCATGCTGCACGGAAAGTGCATGATGCACTTTCCGTACGCCACATGGTGCCGGCCCTTCCGTCATCGATGCCGATACCGATACCGATCCCGACAACAACCTGCCGCCTCCGCCCCACAAGGAGACGCACACCATGACCGACCAGGCCGAACCCCTCTACGTCCAGCCGCCCGTCCGCCTGCCGCTGTCCGGAGACACCGCGCTGGAGCCGCCCGCCGTGTGGGAAGAGCTGCGCGCGCGGTGCCCCGTAGCCCACGCCACGCTGCCCAGCGGTGACACCGCCGTCTACCTGACCCGGTACGACGACGTCCGGGGCCTGCTCTCCGATCCCCGCTTCGTCCGCCCCACCGAGCAGGACAACGCCGCCCGGATGGCGCCCGAGGGCGCAGGGGGAGCCGCCGCCACCGGCAGCTCCGCCATCAAGACCCCCAACCGCGGTGAACCGCACCAGCGTTGGCGCCGTCAGGTGGGCCGCTACTTCACCGCCAAGCGGATGACCGCCCTGCGCCCCGGCATGACCCGCCTCGCCGAGGGCCTCGTGGACGCCATGCTCGCCGAAGGCGCTCCCGCCGACCTGCGGGCGAGCCTCGGGTTCCCGTTCCCCGTCTACGTCATCTGCGATCTGCTCGGGGTTCCCGCCGAGGACCGGGACCGCTTCTCCGGCTGGTCCGACAGCTTCCTCAGCGTCACCCGCTACGGCGCCGACGAAATCCGCACCGCCCAGGAGGAGTTCGTCGCCTACATGTCCGCGCACATCGCCGCCAAGCGGGCCGCCCCTGCGGACGACCTCCTCAGCGTCCTCATCACGCAGAGCGAGGAGGCGGGGAGCGCCGGGAGCGAGGTCGAGGGCGGCGGGCTGAGTGACGAGGAACTCGTCTCCACCGGCATGGGCCTGCTCGTCGCGGGCCACGAGACCACCGCCAACAGCATCGGCAAGATGGTCTCCTTGCTGCTCGCCGACCGCGGCCTGTGGGAGCGGCTCCTCGCCGACCCGTCGCTGGTGCGCACCGCCGTCGAGGAGTCCCTGCGCTTCGACAGCAACCTCGGCTTCGGGCTGCGCCGTTACCTCGGAGAGGACGCAGAGATCGGCGGCGAGGTCGTCCCTGCGGGCAGCACGGTGGTGTGCAGCATGCCGGCCGCCAACCGCGACGAGCGTGCCTTCGCGGGCGCCGATGCCATGGACCTCGCCCGCACCCCGAACCCCCATCTCACCTTCGGTGTGGGCCCGCACTCCTGCCTCGGTCAGGCGCTGGCCCGCACCGAGCTCCAGGTCGTCCTCGAGGTCCTGCTGGCCCGCGTTCCCGGCCTGCGCCTCGCGGTGCCCGCCGCCGAACTGCGAAAGACGGAGGGCCTGTTGGTCGGCGGGCTGAGCGAAGTCCCGGTCAGCTGGTGACCCCCGGACCCGGAGGAGGGGCGAACACCATGAAACTCACCGTCGACCAGGACAAGTGCTGCGGCGCCGGTGCCTGCGTCCTGTCCGCGCCGGAGGTCTTCGACCAGCGGGACGAGGACGGCGTTGTGACGCTTCTGACCACCGACCCCGCCCCGGCACACCACGCCTCCGTACGAGAGGCGGCAGCGATGTGTCCGACGGCGGCGATCGGTGTGCACGAGCCCCCAGCGCCCGACTGACCGTCAGAAGCCGGCGGTCAAAGGGTCTTTCGGGGGTGGAGGGTCAGATGTTCGGCGCAGCCGTGACCTTGCCGGACGGTGCCTTCGCGCCGACGGGCGTACCGAAGTCGGACCACGTGATGGTCTGGTCGCCGGTCCCGTCGGTGTACGGCGTCTTCTGCTGGAGCAGGTAGGGCTTGCCCGTGGTCGCGACGCTGTACGTGGCCTTCTTGCCCGGGGCCGTGCCCGTGCCGACGACCGTGGCGACGGGCTGACCCGCCACCTCGGCGGCGGAGCCCTTCGTCAGCTTGATGGAGGGCTTCTCCTGCGCGCCGAACTGCTCGCCGTGGCAGTAGCTGACGAGCACCTTCGTGAGCGCGGCGTCGGGCGAGCCGTGCATCCACTGGCCGGCCTTGATGGCGCCGCCGCCGTTCTTCTTGACCCAGGTCGAGAAGGCGGAGTCGACCTTGCCCCAGACGTCGTCGCCCTTGCGGACGACCTCGAAGGAGCCCATGTCCTTGAGCTCGACCGTGCCGGCGCACTCCGTCGCGGAGAGGCGGAGGTCGGACGTGGCGTCCGACCGGGACATCACCTCATGGACGGAGCCCGCGGCGGCCTTCGTCTCCAGGCCCTTGGCGCGCAGCTCGGCGGCGCCGAGCTTGTCGACACCGTTCGGCTTGGCGTCGGCCTTGGCCGGCTTGTCGGCGGCGGTCGACGGCTTGCCGTCGCCGTCCGCGGCCTTGTCCGAACCGCTGTTGCAGGCCGTCAGCGACAGCAGCGCGGCGGCGCAGACGAGCGCGGTGGCGGCGCGGCGGGCGGACAGGACATGCGTGTTGTTCATCAAAGTCCCCGTTGTTCCCCGTGAAAGTGCGGTTGCCGTGTGTGGCATGTCCCATTCAATCAGTGACGGGTGACGCCTCGTGACGGGGGGTCGACTCAACGTCGTGAACGGCGACCTGTTATTGGGGGCGGGCGGGGTCCGTCGGGGCCTCGGCCGCGGTCGGGTCGAGGCGGGCCAGCGCGCCCGTCTCCAGGGCGGTCCACAGGGCGCCGTCCGGACCCACCGTGATGCCGTGCGGTTCGGAGGCGGGGGTGGGCAGGTCGTGGACGGTGATGGTGCCGTCGGGGGTGATCGAGCCGACCCGGTTGGCGCCCCACTCGGTGAACCACGCGGTGCCGTCCGCATCGGTGGTGACGGCGTGCGGCCGCGACGACCGGTCGGGCAGCGGGTACTCGGTGATCCGGCCGTCGGATGTCCTGCGGCCGATCTGACCTGCCGCGATCTCGGTGAACCAGACGGTGTCGTCCCGGGCCACGGTGATGCCCACCGGTGCGGCCCCTTCGGTGGGCAGCTCGTGAACCGTGATCCGGCCGTCCATGCCGATGCGGCCGATGGCGTTGGCCTGGTTCATCGTGAACCACATCGCGTCCCCGCCCGCCGCGAGCGCGGAGGGGAAGGCGCCGGTGCGCGGCAGCGGGTACTCCGTGACGGATCCGTCCGTGGTGATGCGGCCGATGCGGTCGGCGGCGGTCTCGGTGAACCACAGGGCGCCGTCCGGACCGGCGGCGATGCCGAAGGGGCCGCACTGCGCCGTGGGCAGCGGGAACTCGGTCACTTCGCCGGTGGTGCTGATCCGGCCGATCCGGTGCGTGCGGTACTGCGTGAACCACAGGGCGCCGTCAGGACCGGCGCAGATGATGGTCGGACCGCTGTCCGGGGCCAGTTGATGAAGGGTCGGTTCCTGCCCGGGGACGAGCCGGCCGACCTGGCCGCCGTGCACCAAGGTGAACCACAGGGCGCCGTCCGGGCCGGTGACGACCGCGTACGGGCCGCCCGCCGGGTCGGAGACCACATGCTCCTCGAATGTCCGTGTCGTCGTCACTGCTGCTCCAGACCCTCGTCGGCGGCGATACGGGCGATGTCCCGCGGTGAACCGGCCATGATGGTGTGCGCGTTGGCGGTCACCACGTCGACGGGCCAGTCCCACCAGGCGGCGCGCAGGAGCTGTTCGACGCCACGGTCGTCGAAGCGCTGCCGGATCGCTTTCGCCGGGTTTCCGCCCACGATGGTGTAGGGCGGCACATCGGCGGTGACCAGCGCGCCCGCCGCGATCACGGCACCGTCCCCGATCCGGACGCCCGGCATCACCGTGGCCCCGTATCCGAACCACACGTCGTTGCCGACCACCGTGTCGCCCCGGCTCGGCATGCCGGTGACGATGTCCAGCGTGCGCTCGGCCCACTCGCCCCCGAACATGGTGAACGGGAAGGTGGACACCCCCATCGACGGATGGTCGGCGCCCGCCATCAGGAACGTCGTCCCCGTCGCGAGCGCGCAGTACTTGCCGATGACCAGGCGCTCGGGGCCGTAGGCGTACAGCACATTGCGCCGCACGAAGTCGGTCGCGCCGTCGGGGTCGTCGTAGTAGGTGAAGTCACCCGCCTCGACATGGGTCCCGGCGACCAGTGGCTTGAGGAAGACGACCCGCTTGTGGGCGGGCATGGGGTGGAGGGTGGCCGGGTCGGGTGTGCGCGCGGCACTGTCGTCGGACGTCACGCGGGATCTCTCCATGGTGGTCTCTACGGGGCGGGGCAGACGCGGCGCGGCCGGCGCCGCTCCGGGTTCCACCCCAGCATGCGCAGCGAACCCTCCGGGAACAACGGCCGATCTTGCTAGGGTCGTTAACCCAGAGGTTCACGATCCGGGGCCGTCCGACGTCCTGCGGTGGAGCCACGAGCAGGGGGCGGGGCAGGATGGAACTGCGGGACATCGAGATCTTCCTGACGCTCGCGGAGGAACTCCACTTCGGCCGCAGCGCCGAACGGCTGAACGTCTCCCCGGCCCGCGTCAGCCAGGCGATCAAGAAGCAGGAACGCCGCATCGGGGCCCAGCTCTTCGAGCGGACCAGCCGGCAGGTGCGCATGACTCCCGTCGGCGAGGAGCTGCACCAGCGCCTCAAACCTGCCTACGACACCATCCAGACGGCCATCACCGAAGTGACGGCCCTCGCCCGCCGGCCGCCCGCCACGCTGACGCTGGGGATGATGGGCGCGCAGATGCACGAGCTGCGCCCGGCCCTCGACCGCTTCCGGGACCGGCACCCGGCCGTCGAACTCCGCTTCAGGGAAGTGTTCTTCAGCGACCCGTTCGGCGCGCTGCGGGCGGGCGAGGTCGAGGCGGTGGCCGCCTGGCTCCCGGTGCGCGAGCCGGACCTGACCGTCGGCGTGGTGCTGCGCGAGGAACCGCTCCGCCTGATGGTGGCAGCGGACCATCCGCTCGCCGGGCAGGAGTCGGTGAGCCTGGAAGTGCTCGGCGACCACCCGGTCCCGAGCCTGGCAGGACCGATTCCCGCCTACTGGACGAGCGCGGTCCTGCCCACCCGCACACCGGCGGGGCGTCCCGTCAGCCAGGGCCCGGCCGTCTCCACCTTCTACGAGATCCTCGCTCTGGTCGCGGCCGGGGACGTGGTGTGCACCGTCCCCGACGAGGGGCGGCGCTACCACGCACAGCCCGATGTGGTCTTTCTTCCCGTCCACGACGCGCCGCCCGTCCAATGGGGGCTGATCTGGCGCGCGGATCGTGCGACCCCACTGGTGCGCGCACTCGCCGACGCGGCGAAGGAGTGCGGGGCCTGGTAGTGCGGCAACCGCCGTACGCCCGCCGCGGATTCACGGCCTTGATCGTCTCTCGCGCGGCGCCTAGGCTCTCCTGTCCATGGGGACGGGGGAGCCGGGCGGCGGGCCGCGGGCATGGCGCGGCGGGCCGATCGCGCGTCGTATGGGTGCGGGTCTGCTGGTGGCGGCCGGACTGGCCGTGCTGGGCACGATGTTCGTCGTACTGCCGGGTGTCGTGGTCCACCACGATCTCGGCGGGGCGAAGGTCGACGCGCAGGACCGGCTGAAGGCGGTCAACGATGTCCGTACGACCCTGTTGCAGATGGTCGGCGGCCTGGTCGTGCTCTTCGGTGCGTACGCCACCTGGCGCCAACTGCGGGTGAGCCAGGACGGGTTGCGTGCCACGCAGGAGGGCTACGTCACCGACCGGTTCAGCCGCGCCGTCGACCAGCTCGGCAGCGACAAGCTGGATGTGCGCATCGGTGGACTGCACGCGCTGTGGCGGATCGCGGAGCAGTCGGACCGCGACCGGGAGGCCGTCATCTCCATCCAGGCCGCGTATCTGCGCACCCACCTGCCCTGGCCGCCCACCGCCCCGGAGGCTCCCGCGGCGGACGAACCCATCAATGACATCGCACCCCTGGAGACGCGCGCCGCCGACGCGCAGGTGGCACTGACCGGGCTCGGTGTGCTGTGTCAGCGCCGGGAGCAGCCCTGGGTCAACCTCAGCCTCACCGACCTGCGCCGGGCCGACTGCGACGGGCTGTGGTTCCCCGAGGTCAACTTCGACCGCGCGTGCCTGGAGGCGGCGGGCCTGTACCGCGCCAACCTGACCCAGGCGTCCCTGGTCTCGGCCAACCTGCGGCACACCGACCTCACGACGGGGACGCTGCGCAGGGCGCGCTGCGTCATGGCCGACCTGCGGGCCGCGAAGCTGGTCCAAGTCGACCTGCGCGACGCCGACTTCACCGGGAGCGACCTGCGCGAGGCGAACCTGCGCAAGGCCGACGCCCGCGGCGCGGTCCTCCACCGCGCCGACCTGCGCATGGCCGACCTGCGCGGCACCGACCTGAGCACGGCCGATCTCGCCGGGGCACGTCTGACCGGCGCGCTGGCCAGTGAACACACCCGCTGGCCCGAGGGCTTCGACCGCGCGGCGGCCGGAATCGTCGACGGCGAGGACCCCGGCCCCGAGCCCTCGCCGCTGCTCCAGCCGCCGAGCATGACGCAGCAGGCACCGCCGCTGCGTTCCGCTCCCTGACCCGGCGCCTACCGGGTGGTCAGTCCTCGACCTTGCTGCGGCTCTGGTAGGCGAGGTCCTGGTAGTCGGGGTGCCGGGCCATCCAGCCGGAGATGAACGGGCACACGGCCAGCACTCTGAGCCCGTCGGCGCGGGCGGCGTCCAGGGCCGCGCGCGCCAGCGCCGAACCGACGCCCTGCCCGTTGTACTCCGGGTCGACCTCGGTGTGCGTGAAGACGACGAGCCCGCTCTCCTTCGTGCGCATGTACTCGGCGAATCCCGCGTGCTTCCCGTCGACCCGGGCCTCGTAGCGGTTGGTGTCGGGGGAGTCGGTGATCTCGATGGCCATCGTGGGGCCCTCCGTGTCGTGGTGTCTTTTGCGTAGTTTGGCGCAGTGGGGTGGATCAGGTCACTGGACCGCCGGGTTCGGCATGGCGGCCCGGCGGACGGGGTGCTTGCTGAGGATGGAGACTCGGTTGAAGGCGTTGATGGTGATGGCGGCCCAGATCGCCGCCGAGATCTCCGCCTCGTCGAACACCTCCCGCGCCGCGGCGTACGCCGCTTCCTGTGCGGTGGCGTCGTCCGGATGCGTGACCGTCTCGGCCAGGCCGAGCGCCGCCCGCTCCCGGTCGGTGAACACGTCCGCGTCCCGCCATCCCGGCAGCACGCCGAGCCGCAGCGGTGACTCGTCGGCGCGCAGGGCGGCACGGGTGTGCGTGTTGAGGCAGAAGGCGCACCCGTTGATCTGCGAGACGCGTACGTTGATCAACTCCAGCAGAGCGGGCTCCAGGCCGGCCGCGGCGGCCGTGGCGCGAACCGTCTCGGAGGCGTGCCGAAAGGCCTCGTACGCGTCCGGGGACTGCTTGTCGATGAAGACGCGGCGCCGCTCGTGCGTGCCGGTGGTGGTCGCGGTGCTGCTGGTCATGGGTGGGCCCTCCCTCGTTCGTGGCCGCCGGTGGGAGTGGCGGTCCACGCCAATATAGTTTACCTTTCAATCACCTTGTGACGGGGAAGATCGAAAAAGAGGGGGCGGGGCACCATGTCCGCACACGAGCAGGCAACGACCGAGGCGGGACGCGCGACCGTGACGCCACATCAGAACACCGCGGAGGGGCGTCGGGTGGAGGTGCTCCCGGCCCGCGAGGTGCCGCTCGGCGGCCCCCGGGCGATGACCGTACGGCGCACCCTTCCCCAGCGGGAGCGGAGCATGATCGGTGCATGGTGCTTCGTCGACCACTACGGGCCCGACGCGGTCGCCGCCACCGGCGGGATGGACGTCGCACCGCACCCGCACACCGGGTTGCAGACGGCGAGTTGGCTGTTCGACGGGGAGATCGAGCACCGCGACAGTCTGGGCACCCACGCCATGGTGCGGCCCGGCGAACTGAACCTGATGACCGCGGGACGGGGCATCAGCCACTCCGAGGTCTCCACCCCCGACACCACGGTCCTGCGCGGCATCCAGCTCTGGATCGCGCTCCCGGACGACCACCGCGACGTCGCCCCGGCCTTCCGGCACCACGCCCCCGCCACCATCGCCCTGGACGGGGCCGAGGCCAGGGTCTTCCTCGGCACACTGGCCGGAGACACCTCCCCGGTCCCCACGTATTCGCCCCTGCTCGGCGCGGAACTCGTACTCGAACCGGGCGCCCACACCACCCTCGCGGTGGACCCGGCCTTCGAGCACGGAGTGCTGGTCGACGAAGGGGCCGTTCGGGTGGACGGCACGGCCGTTCCGGCCGCGCAGTTGGGCTACCTGCCCCCGGGCGCCGACACGCTCACCCTCACCAACGACGCGAGCGGCCCGACGCGCCTCCTGCTCCTCGGCGGCACACCCTTCGGCGAGGAGATCGTGATGTGGTGGAACTTCATCGGCCGCAGCCACGAGGACGTCATCGCGGCGCGGGCGGAATGGGAGGCGGCGTCGGAACGCTTCGGCACGGTCTCCGGCTACCCCGGGGCGCGCCTCCCGGCCCCTGAACTGCCCAACAGCCGCCTCAAGTCACGCGGCAACCGCGGGCAGCGCTGACACTCCCAGAGACACACCAACACACCAACACACCAACGCCGTTCAGGTAGAACACGAGGAGACACGCGCCATGACATCTGACACCACTCCGGTCGTGGAACACCGCCCCGACGAGCAGCGCTACGTCATCACGGTCGACGGCGAACAGGCCGGCCTGACCGAATACCGCGACCGCGACGACCAGCGGGTCTTCTTCCACACCGAGGTCGACGACCGCTTCGCCGGACAGGGCCTGGCCTCGATCCTGGTGACGGAGGCACTGGCGGACGTCCGCGCCGCCGGCAAGCGGGTGGTACCGGTCTGCCCCTACTGGGCCAAGTACGTCAAGAAGCGCGCAGAGGAGACGTCCGACGTCGTGGACGCGGTGACCCCGGAGATCCTGAACTGGGTGCGCGGAAAGCTCGGCTGAATCGGGAGCCACCCCCCTTCGGCCAAAGTCGGCGCGCCACGGGAAGCCTACGGCCGGGCCCGCCCGGCCGTAGGTACGCTCGGTGTGCCGAGACGCGAGAAGGGGGCAGGCATGACTGCCGATGCCGCACGAGCCAAGACGGCTCCCGAGCCCGTCCGTGACACCGCCGCCGACCACCTGCTCACGCCGGACAACTGCGCGGTCGTCTTCATCGACTACCAGGAGGGCCAGTACGCCACGATCGGCTCGGCCGACCGCGAGGAGATCGACCTCGGGGCCGTCACCCTGGCCAAGCTGGCGCGCGCGTACGAGGTCCCGACGGTGCTGTCCACGGTGGCCGTGGGCATGGGCGTCAACCGGTCGACGGTCCCGGAGATCACGAACGAACTCCCGGACGTCCCCGAGATCGACCGCACCGGCGTCAACTCCTGGGAGGACGCCGACTTCCGCGCCGCGATCGAGGCGACCGGCCGCAAGAAGATCGTGATGGCCGGGCTCTGGACGGAGGTCTGCCTCGCCTTCCCCACGCTGGACATGCTCCGCGAGGGCTTCGAGGTCTACCCGGTCGTCGACGCGGTCGGCGGCGTCTCCCCGGTCACCCACGCCGCGGCGATCGAACGGATGACGCAGGCCGGCGCACACCCGATCACGTCCCTCGCCTTCGGCTGCGAACTGATGCGCAACTGGGCCCGCCCGGACGCGGACCTGTTCCGGACGGTCATCAACGACTACTTCGCCCGCAAGCGCGCCATCGGCGACAAGACGGGGACCCTCTTCCAGTAGGTCGCGTCACGGAGCGCCCCGTCATTCGGAGCCCTCGTCGGGTGCGGGAAACTCCTGTGCGAAACCTGCGTACGGGGAATACGACGAGCGCAGCAGTGATTGGCCACAACATGAAGGCCATCGTGTACAGCAGCAACGGCGACTCCGAGGTTCTGAAGGTGGAGGAGCGTCCCGTCCCCGACCCCGGTCCCGGCGAGGTCCGCGTCGAAGTCCATGTCTCCGGGGTCAACCCCACCGACTGGAAGGTCAGGGCCGGTGTGTCGGGCAGTCTCGGGGAGGGCGAGAGCCAGGTGCCCAACCAGGACGGCGCGGGACGGATCGACGCGGTCGGCGAGGGGGTCGATTCCGCGCGGATCGGGGAGCGGGTGTGGCTGTACCTGTCCGCGGCCGGGCGCCCGGACGGCGGCACCGCCCAGGAGTACCTGACCATCCCGGCCGAGCGTGCCGTGCCGCTCCCCGAGGGCGCCGGCTACGACCTGGGCGCGGCGCTGGGCGTACCGGCGCTCACCGCCCACCGGGCCCTCACCCTCGCCGCCGACGGGCCGGACCGGCTGTCGCCCGGCGCGCTCGACGGGTGGACCGTACTGGTCGCCGGGGGCGCGGGCGCGGTCGGCAACGCGGCGATCCAGCTGGCCCGTTGGGCCGGGGCGACGGTCATCACCACCGTCAGCTCCCCCGAGAAGGCCGACCTGGCGAAGGCCGCCGGCGCCCACCACATCGTCAACTACCGTACGCAGGACGCCGCCAAGGTCATCCTGGAGCTGGCGCCGGACGGCGTGGACCTCGTCGTCGAAGTCGCCCCTGCGGTCAACGCCGAGCTGGACCTGGCGGTCACGAGGAACAACGCGACGATCGCCTTCTACGCCAACAACGGCGGCGACGAACTGCGCCTGCCGCTCCGCGCCACTTTCGGCAAGAACCTGGACTGGCACGGTCTGTCCCTCTACACGGTCCCGGCCGCGTCGATGCGCCACGGCGTGGCCGCCGTCTCGGATGCGGTCGCGGCCGGTGCGCTGCGGGCCGGAGCCGAGGCCGGACTGCCGTTCGTCCGCTTCCCGTTGGGCGATACGGCCCAGGCGCACGAGGCCGTCGAGGGCGGTGCCGTGGGCAAGGTTCTCATCGACGTCAGGACGACCGCGTAGCAGCGCTGCCTGCGCGCGGCAAAGCGCGCAGGCAGCCCCCGGGTCCACGTCCAGGCAGGCGACGCTCGTCCGGCGCTACTTGCCGCTGTAGACGGGGAACATGCTGTGCTCGCCGTAGTCCACGTGCCGCAGGCCCCGCAGCGCGTCCATGTCGTCGCCGGAGATCTCGAAGTCGGTCGCGGCGTTGGAGCGCATGTGCGCGGGGTTCGCCGTCTTCGGTAGTGACACCGTGCCGAGCTGCAAGGTGTAGCGGATGCACAGCTGCGGGACGGACACACCGTACTTCTCCGCCATCGCCCGGACCTCGGCGTTCTCCAGGATCGCGCCGTGGGCGATCGGCGAGTACGCCTCGACGAGGATCTGCTTGCCCTCGCAGTAGTCCAGGAGCTCCGACGGGGTGTTGCCCGCGTGCACCAGCAGCTGGTTCACGTGCGGCACGACGTTCGCGCCCTGGAGGATGTTCTCCAGGTCCTGCTGCTGGAAGTTGGACACACCGATGGAGCGGAGCTTGCCCGCCCGGTGTGCCTCTTCGAGCGCGCGCCATGCCGCACGGTTGCCCTCGGCGTAGTCGCCGCCGCGGAAGTCGTCCCACGGCTGCGGGCTGTGAATGAGCATCAGGTCGATGTACTCGAGGCCGAGCTTCTTGAGCGACTCGTCGATCGAGGCGACCGCCTCGTCGTAGTCCTTGATCTCGGCGGCGAGCTTCGTCGACACGAACAGCTCGTCGCGGGGGACCGCGGCGGTGCGCACTCCCTCGCCGACGCCGCGCTCATTGCCGTAGGCCTGCGCGGTGTCGATGTTGCGGTAGCCGATCTCCACGGCCGCGCGGACCGCCTCGGCCGCCTTGTCGTCGTCGATGAACCAGGTGCCCAGCCCCAGCTTGGGGATCTCGACGCCGTTGGACAGCGTGCAGGTCTCGTTCAGGATGGTCATGCGGTCGCTCCGTTCCTCGGCAGCTCGCCGTACACCTCGTCGGTGACCGGCTCGAGCCATTCGTTGCTGACGTCCTCGCCCGGGGTGATGAGGGCGACGTGGGAGAACCACGTGTCGGCCTTCGCCCCGTGCCAGTGCTTTGTGCCCGCCGGGACGCGGACCACCGTGCCCGGCTCCATGCTGACGGGGTCCTCGCCCTCGGCCTGGTACCAGCCGCTGCCCGCCGTGCACAGCAGGATCTGGTCACCGCCGCCACCCCTGCCGTGGTGGATGTGCCAGTTGTTGCGGCACCCCGGCTCGAAGGAGACATTGCTGACGGGAACGCTTCCCGCGGCGAGCGGAGCCAGGTAGCTCTGGCCGGTGAAGTACTGGGCGTAGGCGTCGTTCCTCTCGCCGAGCGGGAAGATCTGGTCGAATCCGTTGACAGTCATTTTCTCGTGTTCTCTTGCCTTCTTCGGGGTGGTTCCGCGGTGGACGCGGTGGATGTCGCGGCGACGCTCGCGAGCAGTCGCAGGCGCTCCTGGCTGGGTGAGCCGGGCTCCGCGGTGTAGATGAGAAAGGAGAGCCCGGGCTCGGCGGTCAGCTCCAACCCCTCGTACGTCAATGTGAGGTCACCGACCTCGTGGTGGTGGAACTCCTTGGTGCCCGATCCGTGGCGCCGCACATTGTGCGCGCCCCACCGGGTACGGAACGCGTCGCTGCACGTGGACAGCTCGCCGATCAGGTCGTGCAGCTGCTTGTCCCGGGGGTCCCGGCCGGCTTCGCTGCGCAGGATCGACACGGTGATGTCCGAGGCGGCCTCCCAGTCGGGGTAGAACACCTGGGCCCGCTCGTCGAGGAAGCAGTACCGCGCCAGGTTCCCCTGCCCGGGACCGTCGAACACCTCGTCGTAGAAGGCGCGCCCCAGGGCGTTGGTGGCGAGGACGTCCATCCGGCCGTTGCGCACGAACGCGGGCCCGAGGGCGATCGCGTCCAGCGCACGGGTCAGGCTCTCCCTGGGCACCCACTGCTTCGACCTGCGCCTGCGCACCGGCCGGGCCGCGCCATTGGCCGCCCGCGCGAGGTCGAAGAGGTGCTCGCGCTCGGCGTCGTCAAGGCGCAGCGCCCGGGCGAGCGACTCCAGGACGGCGTCGGAGACACCGGCCAGCTGGCCGCGCTCGATCTTCGCGTAGTACTCCGGGCTCACGTCCGCGAGCATCGCCACCTCGCCGCGGCGCAGGCCGGCCACCCTCCGGTGCCCGGAGACCGGCAGACCGGCCTGCTCGGGAGTGAGGTTCGCGCGACGTGACATGAGGAACTCCCGCGCCTCGCTCCTGGCGTCCGTTCGATCCATGCGATCCACGCTAATCCGCGATCCCGATGTGAGGGATGCCCTGTCAGTACGCCCCTCACCGGGGACTCCCTCGCCCGACAGGCGCGGCGATGTCATGGGCCTCGCACCTACAGAGTTCGACGAGCCCACGTCGACGCGAACAGGGAGAGATCATGGCTGAGAACACGGGTACCGGCTGGACCGGCGGAAAGAACGCCTTCGGCGACTTCGCTCCGGGGATGGTGCATTACACCGACAGGGTGCTCTTCGACGAGGTCTGGGAGCGCGAGGGGCTGTCCAAGCGGGACCGCAGCCTCGTCACGGTCGCCGCGCTGACCGCGCTCGGGAAGACGGACCAGCTGCCGTTCCACCTCGGCTTCGCACGCCGGAACGGTGTCACCGACGAGGAGCTTCAGGAGGCACTGCTGCACCTGGCGTTCTACTCCGGCTGGCCCAACGCCATGGGAGCGACGGGCGTACTGAAGGGCATCGTCGAGCAGCAGGACTGAGCGTGCCCCGGCCCCGGTGAGGCGTGGGAGGCGGCGGGGGCCCGCGGGCTCCGGCGGAGCCGTTCCCGCGGGAGGAGATCCGACAACGTTGTCCGCACCCTTGTCGCAGGCTCCCAATGTTTGTACGTTGCACCAGGCATCGCAGGAAGCGCTTTCTTCGCTTGCTCCCGGGAGGGGACATGACGCCTCGCACAGTCACGCCTTCACGCCGACACAGATCCTTGAGGGCGGGGCCACGGCACCTGAGGGCGAGGTCGTGGCCCCTCGCGACGGCCGCCGGGGCCGCTCTGCTCGCCGCCGCGCTCCTCACCCCGCCCGCCGGCGCGTCCGTGCCGGACGCCGGGGCCCCGATCGCCGGGACGGGTGCGCGGGAAGGCCTGGTCGCGGGCTACGACTTCGAGCATCCGGACCCCGCGGACGCCGCGCGCGAACGCGACGTGGGGCCGTCCGGCACCACCCTCTCGCTCGTCAACGGCGGCGCGGCGATGCGCGTGCGCGACGACGCCGATCCGCGGCGCGGCCACGTCCTCCAGACCCGGCAGGTCAGCCCGGAGACGGCGGGCAACGACGACTGGAAGGCCGGTGTGTACGAGCCGGGCGGCGCGGCCTCGCTGCACGCGTTCAACGGGGCGCGCCAGGCCACCGTGATGGGCTGGTTCCGTACCACCGGGCAGAACCCGAGCCCGAATTCGGGTTCGGCGGACCCCGCCGACCGCTACAACGCCATCGGGCTCTCGGGTCTCCTCACCGGGGACTCCAACGGGCACGACGTGCGGGCCCTGCTCGAACTCATCGACGTAAAGGGCGAGTTGCGTCTCGTGGCGCTGGGGCGCCGCGTGGACGGTTCCGCGTCCCAGACCTTCGCCGCGGACGGCGACTGGCGCACCCACCTGCCGGACGGCCAGTGGGTCCACCTGGCCGCGACCTTCGACTTCGACACGGGGGACATGGCGCTGTACCGCAACGGGCGGGCCCTGCCCGGCAGTTACGTGCGCGACGACGACCCGTGGGCGCTCGCCGGAGAGCCGGAGCCCGACCTCGCGTCGCCGACCGACCCGCGCGGCATCAAGATCGGCGGGAGTTTCCCGCAGAACACCCGTGAGGCCAACCCCTGCAACTGCCGCATGGACGACCTGATGTTCCTCGACCGTGCCGCCACCGCCGGACAGGTCATGGCCGAGTACCGCCGCACCGGTGGTCGCCCCGCGTCGTGACCCTCCGGGGCGGCCCCGCCGCCGAACGCACGCACCTTCCACGCGTCCCACATGAAGGGAGCCCCCTTGTCCCCAACGGCCCCGCACGCCCGGCCCCGTAAGAGATCGATCCTCGTCCGAGTCCTCACAGGCGTCCTGGTCGCCGCGACGCTCACCGCGGCACCCGTGGCGGCGACCGCTTCGGCGAGCGCCGCCGAAGCGCCCGTCGACGCCGCGTCCGCCGCCGTCACCGACCCCATCCCCGGCAAGCCCATCACCTCCGGACTCGGCCTGGAAGTCAAGGAGTTCGCCCAGCTGCCGAAGTCCGAGCCGCGCCCCGGGCCGGTCGAGGACAACCGGCTCATCCGGTACAACCGCATCAACTACCTGACGCCGTTCCCCGACGGCTCGAACCGCCTGGCCGTCGCGGACCAGAACGGCATGTTCTACTCCCTGAACAAGGACGGCTCCGGGCAACGCCCCTACCTGGACCTGTACAAGGAGTTCTCCTCCGCCTACTACGCCAGCCGGGGCCTGGGCACCGGCTTCGGCTACGTCACCTTCGACCCGGACTTCCGGCACAACGGCCGCTTCTACACCGTCCACACCGAGAAGCCCGAACTGACCGACGCCAAGCCGGACTTCAACCAGCCGAGCGGCAACGGCTTCCACGGCGTCGTCACCGAGTGGACCGCCGACGACCCGAGCGCGCCCACCTTCTCCGGCACCCACCGCGAACTGCTCCGGATCGGCTTCAACGGCCAGGTCCACGGCATCCAGCAGCTCGACTTCAACCCGACCGCCAAGCCCGGCGACGCGGACTACGGACTGCTGTACATCGCGGTCGGCGACGGCGGCAAGGGCTCCACCACGGGCGACCCGCAGAACAGGGCCCTCCCGCACGGAAAGCTCCTGCGCATCGACCCGCGCGGCCACGACAGCGCGAACGGCGAGTACGGCATCCCGCCCGCCAACCCGTTCGTCGGCGAGGCCGGCACCCTCGGCGAGATCTACGCCATCGGCATGCGCGACCCGCACCGCTTCAGCTGGGATCCCCGCGGCAGCCACCGCATGTTCCTCTCCCACGTCGGCGAGCACGCCATCGAGTCCGTCTACGAGGTGAAGGCCGGCGACAACTACGGCTGGAGCGAACGCGAGGGCGCCTTCGTCTTCGACAAGAAGGCCACCGACCCCTGCGCCAAGATCCTCCCGCTGCCCGCCGACGACGCGAAGTACGGCTACACCTATCCCGTCGCCGCCTACGACCACGACCCGCCGGCCGACTGGAACTGCACCTCCGACGTCGGCGTCGGTATCTCCGGCGGCTATGTCTACCGGGGCCACGACCTGCACGGACTCCAGGGCAAGTACATCTTCGGTGACATCGTCGACGGCCGGCTGCTCTACTCGGACGCCTCCGACATGCGCCGCGCGAAGCCCGGAGCGCAGCAGCGCCTGGCGCAGCTCTACAGCCTGATGGTCTACGACGCGAAGTCCGGCAAGCGGGTCACCATGCAGCAGCTCGCCGGTGACAAGCGCGTCGACCTGCGGTTCGGGCAGGACGCGGAGGGCGAGCTGTACATCCTCTCCAAGGCCAACGGAAAGATCTGGAAGGTGACGGGGACGCGCACGTTCGCGAGCTGCGACACGAGCGGGACCACCCTCACCGATGTGATGGGCGCGGACAACTGGGCGCCCGTCACCCCCTCGAAGTGGCAGTTCAAGGACGGCGAGGCGGTGCTGACCGAGCCGGGCGTGGAGCGGCCCGGGCCCCGCCGCCCCTACGAGTACGCGGTGCTCAAGGCCGGACCCACGTACCGCAATGTCCGTGTCGACGCCGAGGTCCGCATCGACACACCGACCGACATCAGCAACCGGGACGTGATCGTCGTCTTCGGTTACGAGTCGGACACCAGGTTCGGCTACGCACACCTCTCCCAGGACAACTCCATCTATCCGCACAACGGCGTCTTCACGGTGGACGACGCCGACCGGCTGCGGGTGGAGGACCAGTGGAACGGCACCACCGGCGCCCCACCCGCGATCAGCGACGCGGCCTGGCACCAGGTCAGGGTGGTGCGCTGCGGGGACACCGGCGAGACGGCCGTCTACATGGACGGCTCACCGCACCCGCTGATGACAGCGGTGAGCGCCCGCCCCGGCGACGGCCGGATCGGCTTCGGCTCCTTCGACAACGCGGGCAGGATCCGCGGGGTGAAGGTCTCGGGCAAGCCGTAGCAACCGGGTGCGGCGGCCGGCGGCGTCCGCCCGCCGGCCGCCGCACTATGACGTGGGCCCTGCCGTCAACCCCACAGCCCCAGCGCGAACTCCGCCGCGACCGTCGACAGCCGGTGAACGAGGGCCTGCCGACAGGCGAGTTGCCCGGTGAGGTCCTGGTGCGGAGGACCCGGGCTCAGCGCAGCCCGGGCAGGCGGCGCAGTTCGTCGACCTTCAGCAGCCGGGCGAGCAGGACGTACCCCACCGCTGTCACGAGCACCCCGGCAGCCAGGGCGACGGCGGTGGGCCACGTCCCGCTTCCAAGGCGTGCGCACGCACGTGCCGCGGCCCAGCCCAGGGCCGCGGCCGGAGCCGCGGCGCAGCACAGTTTCCCGTAGGTGCGGCGCAGGCCGCCGTCGTCGATGCGGCTCCCGAGTCTCCCGCGCAGCAGACGCGCGGTGAGCGCGAGGCCCGCCACGTACGAGAGGGTGTAGGCGCCGGCCATGCCGACGACCGCCCAGCGGGCGGGCAGCAGCAGGTGACAGGCGGTGGCCAAGGCGATGTTCACGCCCGCGGTCCAGGTCGCCATGAGGAACGGCGTGCGGGTGTCCTCGAAGGCGTAGAAGCCGCGCAGCAGCAGGTACTGGGCGGAGAACGGGACGAGTCCGAGGCCGAAGGCCTGGAGCATGTACCCCAGCGGGCGGGCCGATGCGGCGTCGGCCGCTCCGTGGGCGAACAGCAGCGAGGAGATCTGCGGGCCAAGGGCGAGGAAGAGGAAGGCGGCGGGCACGATGACCACGCCGCTGATCCGCAGCGCCCGGGACAGATCCGCGCGCAGGTCCGCGATGCGGCCCTCGGCGACGGCCCGGCTCATGCGCGGCAGCAGTGCCGTGACCAGGGAGACCGTCACGATCGACTGGGGCAGCAACCAGATGGTCTGCGCGTAGGTGTAGGCCGAGTATCCCGCGCCCGCGTGGGGCAGTTCCTGGTCGGCGGCGTTGGCGTAGTTCGTGACCACGGTGAGGGCCACCTGGTTGGCCAGGACGAACAGGAGCGTCCACTTCGCCGCGTGGACGCTCTTGCCCAGCCCGGTGCCGCGCCAGTCGAACCGGGGCCGGAAACGGAAACCGGCCGCCCGGGCGAACGGGACCAGGGCCAGGGCCTGTAGGGCGATGCCCGCCGTCGTTCCGATCCCGAGCAGCCGCACCTGGCCGGCGGTGATGTCCGCCACCTGGTCGGGCACCGACATCAGCCCCAGGTAGGCGGCGAACATGCCGACCAGCACGACGTTGTTCAGCACCGGCGTCCACATCATCGCGCCGAACTTCTCCCGGGCGTTCAACACCTGCCCGTAGATGCCGAACAGCCCGTAGAAGAAGATCTGCGGCAGCAGGAACCGGGCGAACGTCACCGTCAGCCGAAACGCCTCGTGACTGTCCGGGGTGTCCCGCATGTACAGGCCCACGATCCGCGGCGCCGCCCACACCGCCAGCGCCGTCCCCACCGCGAGCACGCTCACGACGAGCGTGACCAGTCGCTGCTCGTACGCCCGCCCGCCATCGGGCTGCGTCGCCCGGGCCCGCACCAGCTGAGGCACAAGCACCGCGTTCAGCGCGCCGCCGATGAGCAGTGTGTACAGGCTCGTCGGCACGGTGTTCGCCGTGTTGTACGTACTCGCCAGCAGGCCCGTGCCCAGCGCCGCGGCCTGGAGGACCTGGCGGATCAGCCCCGTCGCCCGGGACACCACCGTCCCGACAGCCATCAGCAAGGACGAACGAACCAGCCCGCCCTTGCTCCCCTCGCGCCCAGCGGCTTGCCGCCCCGCCCCCTGCTGCTCCTGCGACACCAACCGCGCCGCGGAGTCCGTCCCCTCCACCATGCGGTCAACCTACGTGGTCAACGGCCCAGGGCCCGAATGCGTGTGCGCCATCGAGCAGTTACGGCGCAGGGTGCGGGGTCATCGGGGGACCGGTGTGGCGCCGGTCGCGGAGAGGGACACCGACCAGAGCCGGGCCGCCTCGCCGGGTTCGATGGCGTACGCGCGGACACCACCGTCGTCCATGGGCGTGCCGGGTGCAGAGACACGGGCGATGTCGCAGTCCTCCAGGTAGAGACCGCCCCGGCCGTCGAGGAGCGGGGACGTCGCGGCCCACAGCCCGGTGGCGGCCCCCTGGGACGGGGTCTTGAAACCGTCGCCGATGACGGTGCCGTGTTCGTCCACCCAGCCTCGGTCGATCTGCGCCTGGAGCGTCATTTCCCGCTGGAGACCAGTGATGATCTTGCCGGGGTGGAGGGCGAACGCCCGGACGCCGTCGTCCTTCCCGACGGCGTCGAGGTGCACGGCGAAGAGGGCGTTGGCGGTCTTGGCCTGACCGTAGGCCAGCCACTCGTCGTAACCGGTACGGAAGTGCGGGTCGTGCCAGCGGATGCCGGTGAGGGTGTGTCCGGCCGAGCTGTTGACCACGACGCGCGCACCCCCGGCGGCGGCCAGGAGCGGGTAGAGCTCACAGGCGAGAGCGAAGTGCCCGAAGTGGTTGGCGGCGAACTGGCCTTCCCAGCCGGGACCAACGCGCCGCTCCGGGGTGGCCATGACCCCTGCGACGGCCATCAGGAGGTCGAGCCGGTCGAACCGGGCGCTGATGTGCGCGGAGGCTGAACGCACGCTGGTGATGTCGGCCAGGTCCATGGGGACGACCTCGCAGTTCTCCACCCCCTTCAGTGCGACACGGGCAACCTCGGGGCGACGGGCGGGGACGATGACCCGGGCACCGCCGGCCACCAGCGCCCTGGCGGTCTCCAGGCCCAGGCCGGAGTAGCCCCCGGTCACCACGGCGGTCGTTCCGGAGAGATCGAGGCTGGCCATGACGTCCTCTGCGGTGGTGGATGCGGAGAAGGGCGAGCCCAGCGGCTGCTGTTCAGGAGTGGTCATGCCGCGGACGCTACGATCTAGAGCGAGGTCTAGATCAAGTCCAGGTGGGAGCGGCATGACGAACACCGAGGCCGCCGCGCCGTCGCTGAGCATCGGTGAGGTGGCGGAGCGGACCGGACTGAGCGTGCACGCCCTGCGCTACTACGAGCGCGAGGGCCTGTTCGTCGGGCCGGTCGAGCGCACATCGGGCGGTCGGCGGCGCTACACCTCGCTCGATGTCGAGTGGCTGCTCATCTGCGTCAAGCTCCGCGAATCCGGCATGCCGCTCGCCGACCTCAAGCACTTCGCCGAACTGGTACGCCGGGGTCCGGGCAACGAGGCGGAACGGCTGCGGTTGCTCGACGCCCACCGGCAGCGCGTCGACACACAGATCCGGGCGCTGGAGGAGTGCCGGTCCGTCATCGCGTGGAAGGTCGGCGTCTACACCGAGCACCTTGCCCGTGGTGAGGCCGACGGGCTCTGGGACCCGACGGCCTGACGCACGCGGGGGAGACGCGGCGTGCGCGCCGCGCCGTGCCGCTCCGGTGTCTTCAGCGGCCCGCCCCGGTAAGAACTACTTGCGGGTTCCGCCGCGCTGATCGCGCCGGGCGACGCTCTCGGCCTGCCCATCGTGTATGTCGTTCACCCACTCCCAGCCCGGCTTCGTGGACGGGCCGAGGCGTGGGTCGTCGGGGGCGAGACCGTCGCGCAGGGCGTGCACGTACGCACGGTCCTGCTCGATCCGTGCCCGCACCTCATCGCCTCTGCCGACCGACCCGTGGCCGGGGACGACGACGTCGAGGCCGTCCGCCACGTCCTCGAGCAGTCGCAGCCCGACGAGGTAGTCCCCGATCGGGTCGGCGGCATCGTCGAGCATCGGGATCAGGACGTCGGAAAGCATGTCGCCCGCGATGAGAACCCTGCTCTGTTCCAGCAACAGCGCGGCATGGCCCGGGGCGTGGGCCGGGTGTTCGATGATCCGGACTTCGGGGCCGGACCAGGGGATTCGTGTGGTCCCGGCGGGCAGGGCCGTGATGCGGCCGAAGAGGTCCAGTGGTGTTTCCCCGGCGATTTCCGGTGGCAGTCCCTCGGCGAGCCGGGTCTCCCAGTCCGTGTGGGACAGCAGGTCTTCCAGGAATTCCGCGCAGCGGGCCGTCCCGTAGCGAGGCGCGTCGCCCAACTCGGCATGCCAGAGCGCATGATCCCAGTCGGGGTGCGTCGAGAAGCCGGCCGTCACGGGATGGCCGTACACACGAAGGTCGTTCGCCAGACAGGCCATTTCGTCGCCCGTGATCCCGGGGTCGACGAGCAGCACGCCGCCCGTGCCCTGCACGACAACGGTGTTGTTCTGGAGCAACTCGCTCTGGTGGACCAGCACTCCGTCCGCGACCTGCTGCAACATGGGGTCCCTCCCGTTTGTGGCCCGCAGTCGGTTGCTCGGACGGTAGCGCACCGCCGCCGCCCCGAGAGGCGGTTCGTACGGCTATGGGGTGCTGCTCCGAAGGCGGTGGTCCCGGGGCGGGGCGGAGGGTTCGGGCTCGTGGGACGCCACCGCGCCGTCCTCCAGCCACTCCGCGATCTCCGCGTCCGTGCAGCCCGCCGCCGCGAGTACCTCCCTGGTGTCGCCGCCCGCCGGGCTCGGAGGGGCAGCTGCCCGGCCGGGGGTGCGGCTCAGTTTGATGGGGACGCCGACGCCGCGGTAGCCGTCCTGTTCGACGACGAGTTCGCGGTGGCGCACCTGGGGCGCCGTCATGGCCTCGGCGATGTCGTGGACCGGGGACGCCGGGACGCCTCGGGCGAGGAGGTGTTCGGAGAGTTCGGCGCGGCGGCGGTGTGCGATGTGCTCGGTGAGGATGGCGCGCAGCTCCGCGACGTTGCGCACGCGGTCGGGGTTGGTCGCGAAGCGGGGGTCCGTGGCGAGGGCGGGCTCGCCCAACACGTCGACGAGCGCGGCGAATTGGCGGTCGTTGCCGGCGCCGATGAAGAACAGGCCGTCGAGCGTGGCGAAGTTCTCGTACGGGGCGATGGTGGGGTGCGCGGATCCGGTGCGGGACGGAACCCGGCCGTCGGCCAGCCAGGATGCCGAGTGGGGGTGGAGGAGGCTGATGACGGTGTCGAGGAGTGTGGTGTCGACGAGTTGGCCGCGTCCCGAGCGCTGCCGTTCCTGGAGGGCGAGCAGGATTCCGGAGAAGGCGAGGATGCCGGTGACCTGGTCGACGACGGGGACACCGATCCGCAGTGGTGGTCCTTCCCTTTCGCCGTTGATGCTCATCAGGCCGCCGTACGCCTGGAGCACGGCGTCGTAGCCGGGGAGCGCGCCCAGGGGTCCGTCCGTGCCGAAACCGGTGATGCGGCAGTGGATCAGAGCCGGCCAGCGCTCGCGGATCACGTCGTCGGGGTAGCCCCAGGCTGCGAGGGTGCCCGCCTTGAAGTTCTCCACCACGATGTCGGCGTCGGCCATGAGGGTGCCCAGGACGGCGCGGCCCTGGTCGGTGGCCAGGTCGACGACGATGTTCTTCTTGCCGCGGTTGACGTTCGCGTAGTACGCGCTGGTGTCCTCGGTGAGGAACGGCGGCCCCCAGCGGCGGGTGTCGTCGCCCGCCGGGGACTCCACCTTGACGACGGTGGCTCCGTGGTCGGCCAGCATCTGGGTGCACAGCGGTCCCGCGAGGACGCGGGAGAGGTCGAGGACCTTGAGCCCGGACAGGGCGCCCGGCGCAGGGGAGTCGGGGACGGTCACAGGTGTGTTCATCAGTAGGACCTCGGCAGACCGAGCACGTGCTGGGCGACGTAGTTGAGGACCATCTCCTGGCTGACGGGCGCAAGGCGCATCAGGCGTGACTCCCGGAAGTACCGCTCGACGTGGTACTCCTTCGCGTACCCCATGCCGCCCAGGGTCTGGACGGAGGCGTCGGCGGCCTGGAAACCGGCGTCGGCGCACAGCCACTTGGCCATGTTCGCCTCGCGGGCGCACGTCTGCCCCTGGTCGTAGCGCCAGGCGGCGTTGCGGGCCATGAGCCGCGCGGCGTCGAGGCGGGTGAGGGCCTCGGCGAGCGGGAAGGCGATGCCCTGGTTGCGGCCGATGGGGCGGTCGAAGACGACACGGTCCTTGGCGTACTGGGTCGCCACGTCCAGGGCGGCGCGGCCGATGCCGAGGGCCTCGTGGGCGAGCAGGATCCGTTCGGGGTTGAGGCCGTCCAGGAGGTAGCGGAAGCCCTGGCCCTCCTCGCCGATCCGGGCGGTCGCGGGCACCCGCAGGCCGTCGATGAAGATCTCGTTGGAGGCGACGGCGTTGCGGCCCATCTTGGGGATCGGCCGGATGTCCATGGCGCCGCGGTCGATGTCGACGAGGAAGACGGAGAGGCCGTCGGTGGGCTTGGTGACTTCATCGCGCGGCGTGGTGCGGGCCAGCAGCACCATCTTCTGCGAGTCCCCGGCCTTGGTGATCCAGATCTTGCGGCCGTCGATGACGTAGTGGTCTCCGTCGCGGCGCGCGAACGTGGAGACGCGGGTGGTGTCGGTGCCGGCGTCGGGTTCCGTGACACCGAAGCACACATGCAGATCGCCGGTGACCGCGTGCGGAAGGACCTCGCGGCGCAGCCGCTCGCTGCCGTGCTTGGCCAGGACGTTGAGGCCGAAGATGGTCAGGTGCATGGTGGAGCAGCCGTTCATGCCCGCCCCGGACGCGGCCACCTCTTCCAGTAGGAGAGCGGCTTCGAGGACACCCAGGCCACCGCCCCCGTACTCCTCGGGCACGGCGATGCCGAGCCAGCCCGCCTTGGCGAACGCCTCGTAGAACTGCCAGGGGAATTCCGCGCGTTGGTCCTGCTGCGCCCAGTAGTCGGGGCTGAAGGACCGGGCCAGGTCGCGCACGCCCGACCGGATGTCCTTTTGCTGAGCGGTCAGTTCGAAGTCCATGTCGCTGTCACTTCCTTGTGTCGTGGCCGGTGTCGCCGGACGGTTCCAGCGCGGCGAGCACCGAACGGGCATGGGCAAGGACGGGTGCGTCGACCATCCGGCCCTCGTAGCGGAAGACGGCCCCGTGGGTCTCGGCCGCCGCGAGGACTTCGCGGGCCCACCGGCCCTCCTCCTCGGTGGGCGCGAACGCGGCGCGGATGGGCGCGACGTGGCTCGGGTGGATGCAGGCCTTGGCGCGAAAGCCGACGGCCGCGGCGTCCTCGGCCTCGACCGCCAGGCCGTCGAGGTCGGGGATGTCCAGGTGCACGGCGTCAACGGCGTACTTCTGGGCGGCTGTCGCGGCGAGCAGGACACGTGCCCGTGCGTGCAGCACCACGCCGCGGTAGCCGCCGTCCGGGCCGCGGCTGGAGCGGCCGCCCAGGTCGGCGATCAGGTCCTCGCCGCCCCACATGAGTCCCGCGCAGTTGTCGGTGCGTGCGAGGGACTCGGCGGCGAGGACCCCGGCCGCGGTCTCGCACAGGGCGAGGACGGTGCGCGGTGCGCAGGCACGTACGTCGGCCGCCGATTCGGCCTTGGGCAGCATGACCATGGTGTGTTCGGGCAGCGCCGCCAGGTCGTCCTCGCCCCACGGTGTGTCGAGGGCGTTGATCCGTACGAAGGTGTGTGCCGGATCGAGGTGGGGGAGGGCCCGCACGACGGACTGCCGGGCACGGGGCTTGTCCGCGGGGGCCACGGCGTCCTCGAGGTCGAGCACGACGCTGTCGGCGCGGGCGGCGGCCTTGGCGTACCGGTCCGGGCGGTCGGCCGGGCAGAACAGCAGGGCGGGGCCGTTGAGCACGCTCATCGGTCCGCCTTCGCGGGGGAGTCGGCCGGGAGGCGCCGCATCAGGGCCACGCGCCGGACGAGAGCGACGAGTTCACCGCGCTGATTGCGGCCGCGGTGCTCGAAGGTGACCACGCCGTTGTCGGGGCGCGATGCGGACGCCCGCTTGGCGACGACCTCGGTCTCGGCGTAGAGGGTGTCGCCGTGGAACACCGGTGCGGGGAAGGTGACCTGCTCGAAGCCGAGGTTCGCGACCGTCGTGCCCTGGGTGAGCTGGCCGACGCTGAGGCCCACGACGGTGGAGAGCGTGAGCAGGCTGTTGACCAGGCGCTGTCCGAACTCCGTGTCCGCGGCGGCGTGTTCGTCCAGATGGAGGCTCTGGGGGTTCATGGTCAGCGTGGTGAAGAACGTGTTGTCGGCCTCGCCGAGGGTGCGTCCGGGGCGGTGCGCGTACCGCACGCCGGGCTCCAGTTCCTCGAAGTACAGCCCGCGCTGGGTGACTTCGGTGAGTGGACCGGTGTGGGGCTCGGTGGCCGACGGCGTGCCCGGTTTGGTGGTCGGCAGGGGGTGCGGCTCGGTGTGCATGACGATGTCCGTTCGTATTTGCGTCATCGCGTTCGCAGATACGATCAACGTAGGTGTGCGGATGCGGCCGGTCAAGAGTCGACCGGGAGCTTTGGGGGCGGATAGAGTTCGTAGATACGAACCGAGAGGGAGGGCCGCCGTGGCCGAGACCGTCGCCAAGGCGCACAGGACCGTCAGCCGGGTGACCGACATCCTCGAGATCGTCGCGCAGCGGGACGGTGCTCGGATGCATGAGCTCTCCACCGCCCTCGACGCCCCGAAGTCCTCGGTCTTCGGGCTGGTCAAGGGGCTTGTGTCGACGGGTTACCTGATCGAGGAGCACGGCGTCTACCAGCTCGGTCCCGCGCTCGCGAACCTGCTGTCGCAGCCGTCCCTGGACGTGGCCGGGGCCGCGCAGCCCAGCCTCGACGCGCTGCGCGAGCAGTTCCAGGAGACGGCGATGCTCGGCGTGGCGGTCGGTGACTCGGTCGTGTATCTGGCGTCCGCCGAATCGCAGCAGTTGATCCGCTACTCGGCGCCCATCCGCGTCCGCCGCCCGCTGTATCCGCCGAGCGCGGGCAAGGTCGTCCTCGCGTACCGCCCCGCGGCGCAGCGCGAGGCCTACCTGCGCGAGACGCTCACGGATCCGGACGCCTACCGCTCCGCGCTCGACGAACTCGCCGCCGTGCGCACCGATGGCGTGGCGTTCAACAGGGGAGAGACGCTCCCCGACGTCAGCGCGGCGGCCCGCCCGATCCTCGTCCAGGGCGCGGTGCGCGGCGTCATCTCGGTCGCGGGACCCACCCAGCGCATCGCGGAACACCTCCCCGCCATCGCGGACGCGCTCACGGGCGCGGTGGCCGCGGCAGCGTCGCGACTCGGCGGCCGGTAGTCAACGCCCGTGATGCCGGTTGCTCCGACGGCTGAGCCGAGCGAGTAGAAGAGCATGTAGCCGCCGATGACGCTGCTCGTGTGGTGCGCGTAGGCGGCCGTGAGCATGTGTCGATTGCTGACGTGCACCGCCTGCACCGCGAAGTCGAGGACGATCACGCCGCCGACGACCAGCCGGAGCGACCAGGACGCCTGCCCGGCCGCCAACCACGATGCGGCCGGCAGCACGAGTGCACCGCCCGTGGTGAGACCGGCTCGGCCGGTGTCCGCCCCCTGTCCGGCACGGGAGGCGCCCAACGCCCCGGCGAGCCCGGCCATCCCGCTGACGCCCGGCCGCTCCTGCGGGCCGAGTGCGTCCGGGACCATGAAGCATGATCCCGGACGACTGGCAACTCACCGACGACGTCGACGACTTCCTCGCCCGGGCCGGAGGCTTCCTGCGCTCACGGCCCGCGCTGCACAACACCCCACTGACGGACATCGAGAAACTGCGGGCGCGCGGGACCGGCGCGCAAGGGCGCGAAGCGCGCGTCTTCGGCCGTCTGGAGTCGGAGGGTGAAGTCTGCGCCGTCTTCTATCGAAGGCCGAGCGGACACCTGTGGATCACCCCGCTCTCCGTCGAGCAGGTCGACACCCTCGTCGCTCGCCTGATCGGCCTCGGCCACTGCCCGCCCGGCATCCTCGCCGACCACGACACCGCCACCGCTTTCGCGGAGGCGTGGCAGCGGTGCACAGGTGCGAGCCACGTCCCGTTCTGGCAGACGCACCTCTACCGCCTTGGCACGCTCACCCCGCCGCGTCGGCCCCCGGAGGGTCGGGGCCGCGTGGCGGGCGAGAGCGACCGCGAGCAAGTCGTGCGTTGGTGTCGCGAGTTCTGTGTCCTCGTCGGGGAGCAGCCCTCCCTCGACTTGATCGATGCCGGCTCCTGGGGCGACTCGCGTTTCGGTGACCGACACTTCACATTCTGGGAGGGCCCGGACGGCGTTCCCGTCTCCATGGCGGCCGTGACGTCCGTCGTCGGCGGGATGGTCCGGGTGGACCCCGTCTATACCCCGGCCCACCTCCGGGGTCGCGGCTACGCGGGCGCCGTGACGGTCGCGGTGAGCGAGGCGGCGCTGGCCGCGGGGGCGACGGAGGTCGTCCTGTTCACGGACCCGGCCAACCCCACCAGCAACGCCCTCTATCAGCGCATCGGATATGTCCACCTCGCCGACTTCACTGGATACAAGTTGGGCCCTGCCGACTTCTTGACGCCCCTTTCGGCGCTCGCCTAGCCTTCGCATATCCGAGTCATGGTTCGTATATAAGAACTCGTATATGAGGACTCACCCGCTCCTCCGGGCTCCGACGCACCGCAGGCACGGTCCGCGTCCGGCTCGGGCACCGAAAGAAGAGGGACATGGCAAGTACGCTCGACGAAGAGCGCGCGACCGCCTCGCGGGCGCCGAAAGGCGTGCGCTCGGCCGTCATCGCGGGGTCCGCGATGGAGTGGTTCGACTTCTACCTCTACGCCTCGATGGCGGCACTGGTGTTCGGGAAGGTGTTCTTCCCGGCCGGGGAACCCGCGTTGGCCACCATGGCCGCCCTCGGCACCTTCGCGGTGGGGTTCTTCGCCCGCCCCGTCGGCGGCATCGTCTTCGGGATGATGGGCGACCGGCTGGGTCGCAAGAAGGTGCTGTCCCTGACCTTCACCCTGATGGGAGCCTCCTCCGCCTGCATCGGCCTGCTCCCGAGCTACGCCTCCATCGGTGTCATGGCCCCGGTCCTGCTCATCCTGCTGCGCCTGCTCCAAGGCCTGGGCGCGGGCGCCGAGTTCGGCGGGGCGATCGCCGTGGCGTACGAGCACGCGGACACCACGTCGCGCGGTCGGCAGGGCTCGTGGCCCGCGCTCGGGGTGAACGTCGGGCTGCTCGCCTCGTCCCTCACCGTCGCCGCCCTCACCAGCATGAACGACGACTTCCTGTACAGCGTCGGCTGGCGGATCCCGTTCGTCCTGAGCTTCCTCCTCGTCGGCATCGGTCTGTGGGTGCGGCGCAACCTGCCCGAGACACCCGCCTTCAAGGAGATGACACACCAGGAGAGCGCCCGACCCACCACGCGGAAGAAGAACCCGCTCATCCAGCTCTTCAGAACGGACTGGCGCGGCCTCGCCGTCGTCATGGCCATCACCATCGGCTACAACGGCGTGAGCTACACCTTCAAGACGTTCTCGCTCTCCTATCTCACCGACTTCCAGGGTGTCTCGGCCGGCGTCGGCGCCCTGGGCATCAGCATCGCGAGCTGCTGCTCACTCATCACGGTGCCATTGGCGGGCCGCCTGAGCGACGTCATCGGCTCGAAGAAGGTGGTCGTCCTCAGCGCCGCCGCCACCGCCGCGCTGGCCTTCCCGTTCTTCTGGCTCCTCGACACCCGGAACAACTGGCTGATCTGGCTCGGACTCACCCTGGCCACCGGCATCACGGTGCCCGCGCTGCTCTCCGCCCAGGGCGCCTTCCTGGCCCGCCAGTTCCCGCCCGCGGTACGGGGCACGGGCCTGGGCACCGGACGCGAGGTGGGCGGCGCCTTCTCCGGCGGCCTGGCCCCGCTCGCGGCCTTCGCCATCGTGCAGGCGTCCCCGACCCACGCGACATGGGGCGTCTCGCTGCTGTTCCTCGCGGGTGCGCTGTTCATCGGCGTCGGGGCGGTCTGCGACCAGAGCCGGCGGTACAGCAGCGACTTGAACTGACCGGCTCTCAGCCCTTCAGCCCCGACGACGTGATCCCCTCCCGCAAGGGCCGCTGCCCGATCACGAACACCACCACCGCCGGGATCATCGAGAGGACGACTCCGGCCAGGACCACGGAGATCGATCCCGTGCCGAGGTTCCCCTGGAGGGAGACCAGGCCCAGGGGCATCGTGAAGTTCTGGTTGCTGGTCTCCAGGATCAAGGGGCGGAAGAATTCGTTCCAGTGATAGTTGAAGGCCAGTACGCCGACGATGGCGAGGCCGGGCGTCGCCAGTGGCGCGTACACCGAGCGGAAGACCCGCCACGGGCTCGCTCCGTCGATCATGGCCGCCTCGCCCAGCTCCTTCGGCATCGTCAGGAAGTACTGGCGCATCAGGAACGTCCCGAAGGCGGTCGGCACCGCCGGCACGATGAGGGCGAGCAGCGTGTCCGTAAGCCCCATCCCCTTCAGGATCAGGAACACCGGCACGATCGTGACCTGCACCGGCACCATCATCGTGGCCAGGACCAGGCCGAACAGCGGCCGCTTGAAACGGAAGTCGAGGAGGGCGAACGCGTAGCCGGCAAGCCCCGCCGTGATCATCTGTCCGACGGCGATGAGGCCGGTCACCAGCGCGGAGTTGAGCGCGAGCAGCCACACGTCGAGCTGTCCGAAGACCTGCCGGTACGCCGACAGGGTCCCGTCGGCCGGGATCAGCTGCGGCGGCAGGTCGAAGGACTCGGCCGGCGAGCGCAGCGACGTGGACACCGTCCACACCACGGGCCCGATGGTGAGCAGCGCGACGACGAGCAGCCCCGCGACGCGCGCCGCCGTGCCGAGCCGCCGCGCGGTGAGCGAGCCGACCCGCTCGCGCAGCCGCTCCGGCGCGGACGGGGAAGTAGAGGAGTACGACACTGCGGTCATGGTGGGAAGGCCTCTCACTGGTAGTGCACGAAGCGGCGGCTGAGGCGGAACTGCAGTGCGGTGACGGCGAGGATCAGCACGAACAGCACCACGCCCACCGCCGACGCCTCCCCGAACCGCAGCTGCTCGAAGGCGGTCTGGTACAGCACCATCACCGCGGTGCGGGTCGCGTCGCCCGGCCCGCCGTCGGTGAGCACGTACGGCTGCTCGAAGACCTGCAACGCGTTGATGACACCCACGACGGATGCCACCAGCAGCGTGGGGGAGAGCAGCGGGATGGTGATCCGCAGGTGCTTGCGCAGGCCCGTGGCACCGTCCATCGCCGCCGCCTCGTGCAGCTCGCGCGGGATGTTGGCGAGCCCGCCGACGAACAGCAGGAAGGAGAAGCCGAACTGCTGCCACACGTAGACGAGGACCACCGCGGCCATCGCCCAGCCCTCGGACGTCAGCCAGGGCACGGGGGAGGCGCCGACCTGCCCGAGCAGCCAGTTGACGACGCCGAAATCCTGGTTGAACAGGTACTTCATGACAACCGATATGGACGCCGCCGACAGCACGAGCGGGAAGAAGAACGCGGAGCGCAGGGCCTGTTGGATCCAGCGCGGCATCCGACCCTGCAACGCCAGGGCGAGGACGAGCGCGACCGCGAGCTGAAGTGTCACCGCGAACACCATGAAGAGCAGCGTGTTGCGGAAGGCGGTGAGAATCGAGGTGTCGGCGGTCAGCTCGGTGTAGTTGGAGAGTCCGGCGTACGTCGGGCGGTCGATGACGTCCCAGTGGAAGAAGGACAGGACCACCGACCCGACGATCGGCACCACGGTGAAGACGAGCACACCGAGGATGGTCGGCGCGAGGAACAGCCAGGCGGTGACCCGCGCGGCGCGGCTCCTGACCGTGGCGACGGAGGGGCTCCGGGTGCTGCTCATACGTCACGCTCCATGGCTCGCTCCAGGTCCCGTTGCAGCGCCCGCAGCGCCGGTTTGACGCCGCGCCGGCTGCCGAGCGCGGTCGCGGTGTGCTTGGTGAGGGCGAGGTCGACGGCGGCGACCTGCGGAGGGGCCGGGATCGGGCCCGTGGTGGGGAAGCGGTCGAGGGTGTCGTAGAAGACGTCCCAGTGGGCCGGGCCCGTCTTGGCGTACCGCTCGGCGGTGACCATGGAACGGCGGGCCGGAGTGGTCTGGTTCGCCTGGAAGAGCCGTGTCATCACGTCCTTGCGGACCGAGTACTTCACGAACTCCCACGCCTCGTCCTGCCGCTTCGAGGTGCGCAGGATCGCGTACCCGGCGGCGCCGTACTGGTGGCGCTGGGTACGCCAGCGCGGAAAGAACTGGGTGTCGTACGCGTCCCTGCGCACGCCCGCCGTGCTCAGCCCGCCCGCCCAGAAGCCGCCCGCCGGGGTGGCGCCGACGCGGCCGGTGGAGAACGCGCCGATCAGATTGGTGCCGCTGCCGCCCTCGGGCCGCGAGCACAGGCCGTCGTGGACGAGCGAGGCCAGATACTCGTAGACCTCCTCCACCCGCGCGTCGAGCGCCTGCGGGGTGGTCCAGCGGAAGCCGCCGCCGCGGCCGCGCCGCATCCTGGGGTCGTAGAAGGTGTTCCAGAGCCAGTCACCGCCGGGTGCCTTGGACTCGGTGAGGACGTTGGTGCCGTTCGCGAAGAGCCACGGCACGACGCCGCCCCACAGGCGGTTGGTCCAGAAGAACGGGGTGAAGCCGCGGCCGCCCGCGCGCTTCATGTCGCGCAGCAGCGCGGTGAAGTCGTCGCGGGTCCAGTCGGCCGGCGGGAGTTCGGCGCCCGTGCGGGCGAGGACCTTCTTGCTGAGGTACATGTCCGCGGCGTTGAACTCGACGGGAAGCTGGTACAGCGAGCCCTCGTACATCATCGATTCGACGAGGGAGGGGTGCACGTCGGCGAAGAACTCCCGCAGTTCACCGGCGTCCCGGCGGACCCGGTCGTCGAGGGCGAGGCCGAGCCGGTCGGCGAAGAGCTGCACGCCCTCGGTCGCGACGTACACCACGTCGGGGGCGCTGCCCGCGGCGATCTGGGTGAGGATCTTGGCGAAGAAGTCGTTCCAGTCCGTGGCCTGCACGGCGAGGAGCCGCACCTTGATGCCGGGGTGGAGCCGGTGGAAGTCCTCGACCAGGACGTTCTGTTGGTTCGGGTCGATCGCGGAGCCGAGGATCGCGACGGTGAGCATCGACCCGTCGCGGCCCGGGATGTCGGAGGCGGTGAGCCGGTCCCAGTTGGCGGCGGTGGAGGCGAGCCCGGCCGCGGCGAGGCTGTAGCCGCCGGCGCGCAGGAGCGTGCGGCGGCCGGGAGTGCTGCGGCGCGGGGGTGGTGAGGGTGTGGTCATGGCCGCCGTCCCGGGGCAGAGGGGAACATCAAGTCCGACCTAACTCGTGATAGTTGAGGTGACCCCGGGATGATGAAAGCGCCGGGCGGGTCGCGTCAAGAGGGTGGCCCGAGGTTTTTTCGGATCCCGCTCACCCCTTGCGGGACTTGACCTAGCACGAGTTAGGTTCATGCTCGTCCGAGAGGGCCGAATGTTCCGAGAGGGGCGCATGTGATGGCGCGCCCCTCGCCCCGACCGAAAGGCCAACCATGGCGCCCCGACCCGTCACCCGCCGAGCCGCACTCCTCGGGGCCTCGGCCCTGGGCGGCACACTGGCCCTGTCCGTCCCCGCCTCCGCCGCCCCCGCGAGACCCAAGTCGGCGGCAGCGCTGGGCAGTTACCGCGCCACGTACCACTACACGATCCCGGACAACTGGAAGAACGACCCCCAGCGTCCCGTCTGGATCGACGGCGCCTACGCGTACTTCACGCTCTACAACGCCGACTACATCACCGGCGCCGAAGGTACCTCCTGGCGGCTCGCCACCTCCCCCGACCTGGTGCGTTACACGGACCGGGGTGTCGCCCTGCCCAAGGACACCACCTCCGCGGGCGACGCATGGTCGGGCAGCGCCGTCGTCGACGAGGACGACACCGCGGGTTTCGGTGCGGGGGCCGTGATCGCCCTCGTGACGATGGAGCCCGACTCCGCCACCAACTCCCAGGCACAGTACCTGTGGTACTCCACCGACTCGGGCCGCACCTTCCGCCCGCACGGCACCGGGCAGGTCCTGCCCAACCCGGGCGTCAAGGACTTCCGTGACCCCAAGGTGGTCCGCGACACCGACCGCGACCGCTGGGTCCTCGCCCTCGCCGAGCGGAACAAGATCGGGCTCTACACCTCCGACGACCTCAAGTCCTGGACGTACCGCAGCGGATTCGTCCGCGACGGCTACGGCACCCTCGAATGCCCCGACCTGTTCCGCATCAAGGCCGCCGACGACACCTGGCACTGGGTGCTCGCCGCGAGCGCCAACGGCACGTCGAGCGGCCTGCCCGCCACGTACGCGTACTGGACAGGTGACTTCGACGGCGACACGTTCACCGCCGTCGCGGACGCGCCGCGGTGGCTGGACCACGGTCCCGACTGGTACGCCGCGGTGACCTGCGAGAAGAGATCGGCCGACGGGACGGTGGACCCGGCGGCGCGGTACGCCTTCGCCTGGACGAACAGCTGGGAGTACCCGCACAACACACCCACGCTCGTCGCCGACGGCTTCAACGGCACCGACTCCGTCACGCGCGAGATCACCCTCCAACGGGCGGGCGACGGCACCTACTTCCTGGCCTCGCGCCCCACCCCGGCCCTGGACGCGTACGTCACCGACACCACCGCCCTCGGCGACGTACGCGTCGACGGAACGAAACCGCTCGACTTCACCGGCACCGCCTACGAGATCCGCGCCGAACTGCGCTGGACCCCCGGTGAGACGGAGAACATCGGCCTCCAGCTCCGCAAGGCCCCCGGCGGCACCCGGCACGTGGACGTCGGTGTGTACGTCGCCGGTGGCTACGCGTACGTGAACCGCGGCGGCACGCTGTACCCCGGTGGCACCCGCGAGACGCACACCCCGGTCGACGCGGCCGCGGGCAAGCTGGAGCTGCGCGTCCTGGTGGACCGCACGACGGTGGAGGTGTTCGTGGGCGACGGTCGCCACGTCCACACCCACCAGGTGTTCGGCCTGCCCGGCGACGACCGGGTCGCGCTGTACGCGTCGGGCGGCCCGGCCGTCTTCGGCGCGCTGGAGATCCGGGAGTTCGCACTGGGGTGAACCGGGCTCGCGCACGGGCGGGCCCGGTCGATCGGCGCATGTGTGAGTCGAGTTCGTGTGCGCACGCGGGTTGATGTGTGAGTCGAGTTCGTGTGCGTACGCGGGTTGATGTGTCAGCCGAGTTCGTGTGCGTACGGCGGTTCGGCGCCCGCCCGTGACACCGTCACTGCGGCCGCCCGCGCCGCGAACCCGAGGATGTCCCGCCACTGCGCCCCGGTCAGCGCCGCCATCGCCTTCGCGTTCAGCGCGTCGTGGGCACAGAGGCGGTGCAGCAGGGCGGCGTTGACCGTGTCGCCCGCGCCGATGGTGTCCGCCACGGCCACCGGCACCCCGGGCACGGTGACCTCGCCCGCGTGCGTGAAAGCGGTCAGGCCCGCCGCGCCGCGGGTGACGACGACGGCCGAGGGGCCGTGTGCGAGCCAGGAGGCGGGGTCGCCGCCGAGCCAACGGCTGTCGTCCTCGGACAGCTTCACCAGCGTGGTGCTCGCCAGCCAGGAGCGGAAGCGCGCCCGGTAGGCGGCGGGGTCCGGGATCAGGCCGGGCCGGATGTTCGGGTCGAGGGCGGTGCACAGCCCGTCCGCGTGGGCGCGGCGCAGCACCTCCTCGTACGCGCTCGCCCCGGGCTCCAGGACCAGCGAACAGGTGCCGAACGACACCGCCCTTGCCCCGCAGGGGAGTTGGGCGGGCGCGCTGAACAGGCGGTCGGCGGTGCCTTCGACGTAGAAGGAGTAGCCGGCCGATCCGTCGGGGCCGACCGAGGCCACCGCGAGCGTCGTGGGCTCGGCGCCCCGCTGCACGCACGACACGTCGACTCGCGCTTCGCGCAGGCCGGTCAGGAGTTCCTCGCCGAACGGATCGCGCGAGACACGGGACAGGAACGCGGTGCGTTCGCCGAGCCGTCCGAGCGCGATGGCCGTGTTGTACGGGCCGCCGCCGCGCTTGGGGGCGAGGGCGGCGAGCGCACCTCCGGGGCCGGGCTGCGGGACGAGGTCGATGAGGGCCTCACCGGTGACGACGATCAAGGGACGTTTCCCTTCGTGGAGTTGGGGTCGAGCGGGTGCCCCGGTGCCCGGGGCGGCCGATGCTCGCGACGGGGCGTGGTGACTGGGGGAGCCGTGAAGCTATCACGTGTTAGGTTGCGCTGCGCAGGGCTTGCGCGAGAGGCCGTCGGCCCGCTCCACGCCCCGCGAAACGCAGTTGCGCACCTTCTTGCACCCCCTTCACGACGCCGAGGAGTCACGCCGCATGCCGCACCTCACGCACCTCGCCCCGCACACCCCCGCAATGCCCGCCGACGACCGCTCGGCGCCGCGCCACCACGTCAGGCCCGCCGCGGGGAACTGGTGCAACGACCCCAACGGGCCGCTGTACCACGACGGTCGCTACCACCTCTTCTTCCAGCACAACCCGCACGCCGCGGTGTGGGGCGACATCCACTGGGGTCATGCCTCCAGTCCGGACCTGGTCCGCTGGAGCGACCACGGCGTCGCCCTCGCTCCCGGCGCCGAGCTGCCCGACCGGCTCGGTGCCTGGTCCGGCTGCGCGGTCCTCGACCACGGGGTCCCCACCGCCGTCTACACCGGCATGAACCGCGACGACGGCATCGGCAGTGTCATGCTGGCCCGCGCCGCCGACCAGGGGCTCACCCGGTTCGAGGCGCTGCCTCGTCCCGTCGTCGACGGCCCGCCGCCCGGTCTCGACCTGCTCGCGTTCCGCGACCCGTATCTCTTCACCTTTGAGGGCCGCCGCTGGGCCCTGGTCGGCGCGGGACACCGAGGTGCGGATCCGCGGCCCGACGTCCTGCTCTACCGGATCACCGGTGACACCCTCGACTCCCCCTGGGAGTACGCGGGTTCACTCCTCGACGCCGCCGAACCGGCCGCCGCCCGACACGCGATGCCCGCCACGGCCTGGGAGTGCCCCGCCCTGTTCCCCGTGGGCGAGGACCGCTGGACGCTCGTGGTGTCCCTGTGGGTGGACGGTGTCACCCACACCGCCACCCACCTCACCGGCACACTCGCCCCGCACGGCGAGGGTCTGCGCTTCGTACCCGAGCGCGGCGGACTCCTCGACCACGGACGGGACTTCTATGCCCCCACGACCCTCGTCGAGTCCGACCGGACACTGATGTGGGCCTGGAGCTGGGAGTCGCGTACCGAGGCGGAGTCCGTCGCGGCGGGCTGGGCCGGCTGCCTCACGCACCCCCGCGAGCTCGGGCTGCACCCCGACGGCACCCTGCGACACACCTTCGCCCGCGAACTGACCGCCCTGCGCGGCCGGGAACTGCCTCCCGGCGAGCCACTGCCTCCTGCGTACGAGATCCAGGCCGACGTCCACGCCCAGGAACCGGACGCCGAGGTGACGGTGCGCCTGGGTGCCACCCTCACCCTGCGGCTCAACCCCACCCGCGGCACCCTCACGCTGGACCGCACCGCCGCGCCCGCCTCCGCCGCCCGACCCCGCACCGGCACGGTCACCGCCACCGGACCGACCGGCACCGGCGGACGGCTGCGCGTCCTGGTCGACGGGCCGCTCGTGGAGGCGGTGTGGGACGAGCGGGTCGCCCTCACGGAGAAGGTGTACCCGGCGCCGCGGGGCACGTGGCAGGTCTCGGTGACCCAGGGCGCCGCGGACGTCGACGTGACGGCCTGGGAACACCCCTGATGCCGTGACCGCCGGGCGCTCAGGCGCCGGCAGGAGCCGCCACCGAGGAGCGCGCGACGACCGGGCACTCCAGTCGCCGTACATGCCCCGTCGCGAGCGGCTCGCCCGACTCCACCGCGTCGAGCAGCGTGTCCACGGCCTTCGCGCCCATCGCGTGATGCGGCAGCGCCACGGTCGTGAGGGCCGGGACCAGGTGTGCGGCCATCTGGTCCTGGTCGTCGTACCCGACCACGGAAAGCCGCTCGGGGACCGGGATCCCCAGCCGGGCGGCGGCCAGCAACACGCCGGTCGCCACCCGGTCGTTGGCACACACCACGGCCGTCGGCGGCTTCGCCGCGTCCAGCAGCCGCAGCGCGGCCGCGTACCCCTCGTCGATCTGCCAGCCGATCCGCAGCAGCCGCCGCTTGCGCACGGGCGCACCCGCCGCGCGCAGCCCGTCGGCGAAGCCGAGGGCGCGGTCGTCGGCGGCGATGTTCCCTTCGGGGCCGCCCACCAAGGCGATGTCGCGGTGTCCCGCCGCGAGCAGCACGTCGACGGCGCCGCGCCCGCCGGCCCGCTCGTCCGTGACCACGGCGGCGTACGAACCCTCCTTGCGGGGAAGGCAGTTGGCGAGCACTGTGCGGGCCGGGTCCAGGCCCTCGGGGATGTCCTTCGCATTCAGATCCATGGCCGCGTACACGAACCCGTCGACCCGGCGCGCCCGCAGCTCGGCGACCGCCTCGGCCTCCGCGGCGCTGTCGCTGCCCGACTCCATCAGCAGCACCTGGTGACCGCGCGCACGGGCCGCCTCCATCGCGCCGAGCACCATGCGTCCGGCGAACGGGCTCGTCGCGATCGAGTCGCTGAGCATCCCGATCACTCCCGTGCGCCGCGCGCGCAGCGACCGCGCCACCTCGTCGGGCCGGTAGCCGAGCGCGTCCGCCGCCTCCTTGATGCGCTGCTGCGTCCGGGCGGACAGATTCCCCTCGGCGCGCCCGCTGAAGACGAACGACACGGCTGCACGCGAGACGCCGGCGAGCTGGGCGACGTCGCGGGCGGTGGGGCGCTTCACGCGGGGGCTCCTTCGGGGGCCGGGTGCCCGCCCGGGCGTGACCATGTGACCGGGCGGACGGAGCGATGGGCCTCCAGTGTGCCGGATCGCGTCACGGGGGCGCGGGGCGCGGGCACGTCACAGGGAGCGGGTCGAGTCATCGCCCGGGGGTGCGGTGCAACCCGCAGGGCCCCACTGCGCCAGATACTCCTCCACCCCCTCCGCCGTCTCCCCGGCCCACGCCACATAGCCGTCCGGGCGGATCAGGAACAGGCCCGGGCCGTACGCCTCGTACTCGGGGATGCGGGCGCTGCGTATGAAGTCGTCCGCCAGGAGCGGGGATTCGGTTTCGGCACCCACCGCCAGGAGTGGCAGTTCGGCATCCGTCCCCACCGCCAGAAGTGTCCAGTGGGGTCCCCGGAACACGTCGAAGAGGCGGACCCCGCTCCGCCGGCCGTCCGGGGCCCGGTCGCCCGCCCGCAGGGCGTCGTCCGCGAGGTCGGGCCGTGTGTCGTGGGTCAGGGGCGACTCGCGGTAGCCGATGCCCAGTTGGCGCATCTCCCCGCCCCGCCGCGTGTGCCGGCCCTCCGAGCTCGCGCGGTGGATCCGGGTGCTGATGCCGAGGATCCCGGCGGCCACGGGCCTGCGCTCCTCCTCGTATGTGTCCAGGAGCCGGGCAGGGGTGCCGGTGAGGACCGCCGCCAGCTTCCAGCCCAGGTTGTACGCGTCCTGCACGCTGGTGTTCAGGCCCTGGCCCCCGGCAGGGGAGTGGATGTGCGCCGCGTCGCCCGCGAGGAAGACCCGGCCCACCCGGAAGCGGTCCGCGAGTGCCGCCCGAGCCTTGAAGTCCGAGGCCCACGGCACCTCGGCGATGTGCTCCGCGTCCAGCACGGTGCGGCTCGCCAGGAGCTTGGTCACGCCGTCCGGTGTCGGGTCGGGGGTCGCGGACTCGTCGGCGTACTGCGCCGCCAGTTGGAAGAGGCGTCCCTCCTGTGCCGGGTCGGGCGGCAGCGGGCAGAAGGCCACCGTGCCGTCCGCCGCCTTCGGCCACACGTGCCAGTGCGTGTCCGGGAGCGGGGCGTCGGCCGTGAGCCGCACGTCCGCCACCAGCATCGGCTTCGGGTCGACGGTCTCCCCGGTCATGCCGATGCCCAGCAACTTGCGGACCGTGGAACGGCCGCCGTCCGCCGCCACCACGTAGTGGGCGCGCACCGCCGAGCCGTCCTCGAAGGTCGCCGTCGCCGAGTCCCCGTCCTGGGTGAGGCCGCTCAACGCCGCGCCGAAACGGACCTCTCCGCCCAGCTCCCGCAGTCGCGCGTACAGCACTTCCTGCGTGCGGCCCTGGGGTATCAACCAGCCCTCCGCGTACGGGATCTGCTCGGTGGGCTCGGAGCGCTCCATCATGTCCCACTCCTCGCCCGGCCGGTCGCCCTCCCACACCCGCATCGTCGGGTACCGCGTGCCCGCCGCGTGGATCGCGTCGAGGACCCCGAGGTCGTACAGCACCTCCTGCGTGCGGGGCTGGAGCCCCTTGCCCCGCGAGCCGGGGAACAGGCCGTCCGCCCGCTCGACGAGCAGCGCCCGCGTACCGCGCCGCGCCAGATCCACCGCGAGCGCGAGCCCCGTCGGGCCCGCCCCCACGATCAGCACCTCCGTCGATTCGGCGGCCTCGGCCTCTGCCCCTGACTCTGCCCTCGTGTTCTGCTTCGCGCCCACTGCCACCCACTCCTTAACGTCGTTAAGTTCCGCTGTGTCGAGCATCGCCTTAACGGCGTTAAACTGTCAAGCGTGTCCGAGAACGAGAAGCCGAACGAGAAGTCGAACGGGCAGTCGAGCGCGCAGTCGAGCGCGCAGCCCGCCAAGGCCAAGCCCGCCAAGGCGCAGTCCGCCAAGACGAAGCTCGACAAGGCGCACGTCGCCGGCACCGCCCTCGACGTGCTGAACGACGTCGGTCTCGAAGGGCTGACCCTGCGCGCCATCGCCAAGCAGCTGAACGTGCAGGCCCCCGCCCTGTACTGGCACTTCAAGAACAAGCAGGCGCTGCTGGACGAGATGGCGACCGTGATGTTCCGGCGGATGACGGAGGCGGGCGGGGCGTCCCTCGCCTACGAGCCGGCGGGGGACTGGCGGGAGCATCTGCTGCGGGTCAACCGGCAGCTGCGGGCCATGCTCCTGCGGTACCGCGACGGGGCGAAGGTCTTCAGCGGCTCGCGGCTCACGGGCACGGACCACGGCCCGGAGCTCGAGGCGCATCTGCGGCTGCTCATCGACGCCGGATTCACCGCCGAACAGGCCGCCTGGGCGAGCAGCACGGCGAGCATGTACACGCTCGGCTTCGTCACCGAGGAGCAGGGCATGCTTCCCGAGCCGACGCGGGACGAGACGCTCGTGGACCTCGCCGAACGCGCCGAGAAGCTCGCCGACTACCCGCTGGCCGCGGCCGCGGGGGACCAGCTGTTCGCGGCGTACGACGAGCGGTTCGAGGAGGGGCTCCAGCTGATCGTCGCGGGGATCGAGGCGCGTTACGGGGTGCGTTGAGCCGCCCGCGCCGTGCGGTTAACGGCCGGGGTGGGCGGCATCGTTCGGGCGGCGTCGTTCTCAACCCCTGAACACCGCCGCCCCGGGCCTTGAAACTCTTGTTGAATCCAATGATCGACGACTACGCCTACCGCACCGAAAGTGAACCCCTGTGACCAGCATCGCGTACCAAGGCGAGCACGCCTCCAACTCGGCGACCGTCGCCCAGACGTTGTTCCCGGGGTGCACGGAACTGCCCTGCGTCGGCTTCGAGCAGGCGCTGGACGCGGTGACGTCGGGCGACGCCGACCTGGCGGTGATCCCCGTGGACAACTCCACGGCCGGTCGCGTCGCCGATGTGCACCACCTGCTCCCGGAGTCTGGCCTGTTCGTCGTCGGCGAGTACTTCCACGCCATCCGCTTCGACCTCATGGGTGTGCCCGGGGCTTCGCTCGGCCAGGTGGAGTGCGTCCGCAGTCATGTGCACGCTCTGGGGCAGTGCCGCAAGATCGTGCGCGCGGGCGGCTGGCGCACCCGCGTCAGTGACGACACCGCGGGCGCCGCCCGCGAGGTGGCGGAGCTGAACGACCCCCGGCACGCGGCGCTCGCTCCGCCGGCCGCGGCCGGGCACTACGGTCTCGAGGTGCTCCAGGCGGGCGTCGAGGACGACCCGGCCAACACCACGCGGTTCGTCGTCCTGTCCCGTGACGCCGATTTCGCCCCCGTGTCGGGCGGACCGACCATGACGAGTCTGTTCTTCGCCGTTCGCAACATTCCGAGCGCCCTGTACAAGGCGCTCGGCGGATTCGCCAGCAGCGCGGTGAACCTCACCAAGATCGAGAGCTATCAGATGGGCGCGGGCCTCAACCCGAGCTGCTTCTACGTCGAGATCGAGGGCCACCCCGACGAGCCACGTGTCGCGCTCGCCCTCCAGGAGCTGCGGTTCTTCTCGTCCGAGGTCCGTGTGCTCGGCGTCTACCCGGCCCACCCGCACCGGTTGGCGGAGCGCAACGTGTGAGGCGCACCGATCGCACGTAGGGGTGGTCCGGCCGTGTGGCCGGACCACCCCTACGTGCTTGCGGCCGTCAGGCGGGCTGCGCCGCGGGCGCCGGGGCGGGGATCCTGCGGGTCCTGCCCGTCTCGCGGAGGAACAGCAGGCCGGTGGTCGCGATCAGCGCCGAGGTCAGGCCGTGGATGCCGACCGCGGCGGCGATGGTCCCGTGGTGCGTCAGAACGTTGATCATGTCGCCGAACGGGGCGACGGCCTCCATCAGCAGGACCCAGCCCAGGGCGCGCCGGTGGCCCGTCACCAGCAGGATGCCGATGACCAGGCCCATCGAGAATTCACGGATCCCCTTCATGACGAGGAAGCCGTCGCCGTCGCCCGCCGGCCAGTTCGGCAGGCCGACGCCGGGAGTGGACGCTGCCGGGGCCAGGATGAAGGACAGCCCGAGGTAGAGAACGAACAGGGCGCCGACGGTGGCCAGGACGGTGTTGACGTTCTTCAGTGACACGGTGCTGCTCCTTCGATGTTGAGCCCGGTGTGGGTCAAGGTGCGGGGGCGGGAGGTAGTCGTCTCACGCCTCGATCTGCTCGAAGATGTGCGGGTACGACACGATGTCGTCGGGGAACTCGGCGGCCAGGCGCTGGAACTCCGGGCTGCCGAACGCGGCGGCGAGCGTCTCGGTCGACTCCCAGACCGCGACGTTCATCAGCAACTGACTGCCGGCGGTCCCCTTGTGCATCCGCAGGGAGACGAATCCCGGCCGGGCCTTCATGAACTCCGCCTGCCTGCGGAAGAGGGCCAGGAACGCCTCGGTCCTCTCCTTCGGGACGACGAAGGTGTTGGCCAGGACGATGCGCCCGGTCTCCTCCTTGAACTGCGCGAACATCGGCGTACTCGGGTCCAGGCTCTGCAGCTCGGCCATTCTCGGCACTTCCTCTCGCTGTCGGGTGTCCCGTGGCTGGGCGGCCGGGCCGCCGCCGTACTGGATCCGGCGGCGCTCACGACCGTGCCAACATCCGTTTGCCAACGCTTGTTGGTCAACGTGTGTTGGCAAACGTAGGGCTGTGGCCCTGGACTGTCAACACGCGTTGGCCTACATTTGTTGGCATGGCAGGCAGCACGGAGAACAAGCAGGCCGCGCGGCGATCCGACGGCACCCGCGCAGCGATCCTTGCCGCGGCCCGCGAGCGGTTCGCGGCGGACGGCTACGAGAAGGCGACCATCCGGGCCATCGCGCGCGACGCGGAGATCGACCCGTCCATGGTGATGCGCTATTACGGCAACAAGGCGGGCCTGTTCGCGGCGGCCGTCGCGATCGACCCCGACCTGCCCGGCCTGACCGTCGAACCGCACGAGGAGATCGGCCGCACGCTGGTGCGCCATTTCCTCACCCTGTGGGAGGAGAACGGGGAGCTCACCGCGCTGATGCGGGTCAGCGCCACCGACCCGGCCGCCGCCGAACGCATGCAGACCGTGCTGCGCGAGCAACTGATCCCGCTGGCCCGCCGCGTGGGCCCCGAGCCGGAGCAGGCATCGGCCCGGGCGGCGCTGTGCGCCTCGACCGTGCTCGGGCTCGCGCTGACGCGCTATGTGCTGCGCTTCCCGGCGAGCGTGGCGCTCGACCACGAGGAGATCGTGGACTGGCTCGGCCCCACGATGCAGCGGTATCTCACCGCGCCCAGGCCCTGAGGAACGAGGAAGGGGCGGTCACCGCGACCCGATGAGCGTCCGGCCCGGCGTTCCGACCGGTCAGCCCCCGAGACGCGCCGCCGCCCGGCTGTTGTGGAGGTACCGCGCCCGCCCGTGCTCGTCCTCGCCGACCAGGACGAACACCTCGTGCCGTCCCGCGCGCTTCTCCACGGTGATCAGCCGGTCGGGGCCGAGGCCCGCCAGTTGCTGGGTGATGCTGTCCTCGCCGAGCAGCACCCGGGCCTCGTCGGTGCGCGGCGTGGTCGTCAGCCACGGGGTGCCGTCGGAGTGGACCGTGACCTCGAAGTCGAGCAGCGTGGAGCGGTACGTGCCGGTGGCCCGGTGCGCGTCGACCGGGGCCGGCTCCTCGGGGACCCGGGGCGGGGCCGCGAGCCGTGCGCCGGCGAGCTCGCCGAGCAGGTGGGCGCCGATCTCGTGGAACAGCGCGGCGGCGTCCCCGCCGTTGGTGAGCACCGCGACGGCGACGCCTTCCTCCGGCACCACCCGCAGGAAGGCGTATTGCCCGATCGTGCCGCCGTCGTGCCCGATCATGGAACCCTCGGGCTGGTCGAACAGCATCCAGCCGAGCCCCCAGCGGTCGCCCAGCGCCCCCAGCGGCGGCACGGACACCTGCGTCTCGCGCATCCCGTCGAAGGAACGGTCGGCCAGGTGCAGTTGGACGAAGCCCAGCAGGCCGCGGGCGGGCATCGCCAGCGCGGCGCCCGCCGGGGCGGTGGCGGGCGGCAGACCGTAGACCGGCGCCGGCTGCGCGTCGGGGCCGAGGTGGCCGATGGCCGGCAGCTCCAGGATGGCCTCGCCCACGTGGGTCGCCACGTGGCCGAGTTCGAGCGGGGTCACCAGGTGCTCGCGCAGTGCCGCGTTGAATTTCTGCCCGCGCAGCACCTCGACGAGGCGGCCGAGGACGACGTAGCCGCTGTTGCAGTACGAGAACTGCTCGCCCGGCGGATACAGCTGCTCGGCGTCGGCCAGGGTGGGCAGATAGCGCTCGACCGCGTCCTCGTTGGCGCCCGTGTCGGTGAAGCGGTCGCCCTCGATGCCCGAGGTGTGGCAGAGCAGTTGGCGGACGGTGACGGTGGCGGCGGCGTGCTCGTCGGCCAGGGTGAAGTCGGGCAGGTACTGGCGCACCGGCCGGTCCAGGTCGAGGCGGCCCTCGTTGGCCAGTTGCTGGATCAGGGTCGCCGTCCAGACCTTGGTGATCGACCCGATCTGGAAGACCGCGTCCGTCGTGACGGGCACCCCGGTGGCCCGGTTCACCACGCCGGCGGCCGCGTCCACCACCTCGCCGTCCACCAGCACGGCGACCTGTGCGCCGGGCACCTTGTGCACGGCGATCAGCTTGGGCAGGTTCTCCGTGATCCAGTCCTGTGCGACGGCCGCTCGTGGCATGGCTTCTCCCTCGTGGGCGCGGGTTCGTGGGCGCGAGTGGGTCAGCCAATGGTGCTATCGGTCCCGGCGTTTCGGAACCGGGCGGTGCCGGTGGAACCGCGCGGCCCGGCTCAGACGCCGAGTCCCGCGTGGGCGAGGGCCTGCTTCAGCAGGGCGCCGTGGCCGCCGGGCATCTCGCTCTGCACGGACGGCGAGAGGGCGTCCTCGGGGCTGAACCACACCAGGTCGAGCGCGTCCTGCCGGGGCTGGCAGTCCCCGGCCACCGGAACGATGTAGGCCAGCGAGACCGCGTGCTGGCGCGGGTCGTGGAACGGCGTGACGCCCTGCGTCGGGAAGTACTCGGCGACGGTGAACGGTTGCAGGGAGGCCGGCACGCGGGGCAGCGCCACCGGGCCGAGGTCCTTCTCGAGGTGGCGCAGGAGCGCGTCGCGGACGCGCTCGTGGTGCAGTACGCGGCCGGAGACCAGCGTGCGGTTGACGTTGCCGTCGGGGCCGATGCGGAGCAGCAGGCCGACGCTGGTCACCTCACCGCTGTCCGCGACGCGTACCGGCACGGCTTCGACGTAAAGGATCGGCATACGGGCACGGACCAGCTCCAGCTCGTCGGAGGCCAGCCACCCGGGCGTTGTCTCGGTCATGTCGGGCATGGCGTGATCATATTTCAGCGGCCCCGTTCTGTGGCCGAATTGCCCTCGCCCGGGCCTCGTTGCAAGGGCTACTTGGTGGTGTGCGTGAGGTAGACCTCGACGTCGGTGTAGGCGCCCTTGATGGCGCCGGCGCCAGCGGGCCAGTCCAGGGTGACGGTGTGCGTCTCGTTCGGGGGCGTCACCAGGATGTTGGTCGGGGACGCGAGGCTCTCGCGGGAGCTGTCGATGTCGTAGGCGAGGTTGAAGACGGCCGCGGCGCCGGCCTGGACCTCGGTGTCGCTGCCGGAGCCCGACTTCGCGTCGGTGGCCTCCGACTTCGAGCCGCCCTCGGAAGAGGAGGAGGAAGAGGAAGAGGAGGACGAGGGCGAGGTGTCCTTGGAGGACGTGTCCGACGTGCTGTCACCGCCGCCGCAGGCGGTGAGCGAGAGGGGGGCGGCGACGCCCAGCGCACGGCCCCGCGGCCGCGTCAGCCGGCCGCGCCCCGCACCGGTCGGCCGGGGAGCGCGTCGGCCCGCAAGGCGCCGTCCGAGACGACCGGCACCCCCGCCACGTACAGGTGCCGGACCCCGAGCGAGGGGCGGGTCGGGTCGGCGTACGTGGCCGTGTCGGTCACCGTGGCCGGGTCCAGGACCACGAGGTCGGCGTCCGCGCCGACGGCGAGGCGGCCCTTGGCGCGGACGGCCGGCGACACGTCGTCAAGGATGCGTGCCGGGAGGTAGGAGCAGCGGCGGAAGGCCTCCGGCCAGGACCAGGCCCCGGTCTCCCGCACCATCAGGCGCAGCGTCTTGGCGAAGGTCCCCGCCGTACGGGGGTGTGTCGTGCCGCCGGGCGGCAGCGGCCAGTCGGTGCTGTCGTGGCTGCCGTCGGGCCAGAAGACGGGCATCGCGTCGCTGGCGACCACCGCGTCGGGGAAGGCGAGCGCCTGCCGCAGCAGGGCCAGGTCGCGCGGATCGTCCTCGTCGAGGAACTCCAGGAGGCAGGGCGCGCCCGGGTCCTGGGCCCGCAGCTGCTCCAGGCGGGCCGCGTCCGCGATCCGTTCCCCGGTCTCGACCATGACGACGCTGCTGGGGCCGAGGCCCTTCAGGCGCAGCCGCTCCGGGGCGATGAAGGCGGCGCCGACGGCCGTGCTGCCCGCCCCGTACGGGTAGGCCTCCACGGTGACGCGCGAGCCCGAACGCCGCGACGCTTCAAGGGTGTGGAGCACCCGGTCGATGTGCCGGCCCGAGGTGCTGTTGACGTGACAGTGATGCATCGCCGCGCCGGTCTCGGCCGCCGCGGTCGCGATCTCCGTGGAGCCGTCGACGGGGACCGCCGGATCCATTTCGACCAGTTCCCGGACGTGGGTGAACGTGGGCGCGCCGGCCTTCGCGGCGAGCCGGGCCACCGCAAGGAACTCGGCCGGCTCGGTGGTGGGCGCGTACCCCATCAGGACGCCGATCCCGAGGGCGCCCTGGGCGAGTTCGTTCTCGAGCAGTGACAGCCAGGACGCCAACTCGCGCGGCGACGAGGAGCGTTGCCAGCGCGGGTCGCCCAGCACGGCCAGACTGGACGCGATCCGGGCGTCGGGGGAGATGCCGGCGAGTACCTGCGCCCGCGCGCCGCCCCAGGAGGCGGAGAAGCCGAAGTGGAGCGGGCGCCCGTCCGCCGCGGCCTCGGCGTAGGCCCGCTCGACCGGCATCAGACCGGCCTCCAGATCGAGCGCCGTGGTCACGCCGTCCATCGCCTGCAAGCGGTGCCCGGCGATGGAGTGGACATGGCTGTGCAGGTCGACGAATCCGGGGCCGACGACGAGCCCGGTGGCGTCGATCAGCTGCGTGTCCGGCGGTGGTGCGAGGTCGGCCCCCACAGCGGCGATCTTCCCGTCGGCCACGAGCACGTCGGCCGTCCCGTCGAACCCGTCGGCGGGTCGATGACGCGACCGCCCCGAAGCAGTGTCCGCATGCCCGTCTCCCTCTTGAACGCTCTTGAACGTCTGTCGGCCGGCCCCGCGTGCGCCTCGGGGCCGGCCGGTGGAACGTCACTCGGTCGTACCGCTCGGTCGTACCGTTCCGCTGTCCCGCTCAGCTGTCCCGCCCAGTCAACTGGCCCCGAGCCGGAAGTGGAAGATGCCCCAGGTGAGGTCGGTCCCGCGACCACCGTCGATCCAGTGGCCGAGCCCCGTCTTCATCTGGGTGAGGTAGTCGTGGCTGATCCTTCTGGCCAGACCCTCGGCCTCCAGGCGCTCGGTCTCCTCGAGGACCCGCGTGTAGTGGTTCACCAACTGCTCGCGGTGCTCCTCGAAACCGCCGTCGACGGCGGTGAATCCGAGCCGGTCGAGCTCGCGGGTGTAGAAGCCGGGGGAGCCCATGTCGTCCAGATGGATCCGGTCGAGGATCGGCTGAAGCACGTCCGCGCGGCCGCCGTCCGTCGCCGCCATCGGGTCGGTGAAGATGAGCCGGCCGCCGGGCCGCAGCACCCGGGCGATCTCCTTGAGGACCTGGACCCGGTTCCCGCTGTGCAGGAACGCGTCCTGGGACCAGACGACGTCGACCTGGTCGTCCGGGTACGGGATGTCCTCGAAGGAGCCGTCCACGACCTCGATTCTGTCGGTGAGCCCGCGGGCGGAGTTCAGCTCCTTGTGGCGCTGGTTCTCCACCTCGCTGAGGTTGAGGGCCAGGACCCGGCAGCCGTACGTCTCGGCCAGGTAGCGCGCCGAACCGCCGAACCCGGAACCGAGGTCGAGCACCACGGAGTCCCGCGTCAGGTCGAGCTTCGACGCCATGTGCTCGACGGTCCGCCTGCTGGCGTCCGCGATGGGTTCCGCGGGACTCTCGTACAGGCCGATGTGGATGTCCTCGCCGCCCCACACCGTGGCGTAGAAGGTGTCGGCATCGGGGGAGTTGTAGTAGCTGCGGGCGGTGCCGACCGCGCCCTTGTACTGCTCCTCCGCTGCGTCCGTCCTGTACTCCTTCTCCGCCACATGGACGAAGAAGTCCGGCTGTTCACGCCGGTAGGTGTGCTGGAAGTCGCCGTAGGTCTCGATGCGCTGGAAACCGACGTCGGACATCAGCCGCCGCGTGTAGTCCTTCCGCAGCGGAAACATGTTGAGGTAGTACCTGGATTTGTCGGGGAAGCTGTACCGCATGCGGCACAGGCCTTCGTCGACGTACTCCGGTTCCACGATGACGTCCTCACCGCAGTAGTAATAGCGGTGTTTGCTCGTGTATCCGTCGTCCAGGATCGCGTCGTAATTGCGCTGGTCCAGGATGAGAATTCCGTCGTGCTTGAGCATCGCGTAGAACTCGGCCAGCGCCTTGCGCCGGTCGCGTTCGGAGAAGAGATGCGTGAACGAGTTGCCGAGGCAGACGATGGCGTCGTACTCCCCGTGGACGTCCCTGTTGAGCCACCGCCAGTCCGCCTGGACGACCCGCAGGATGTGCCCGCCCTGCTTCTGGCCGTTCTCGAAGGCCCTCGCCAGCATCTCGGCGCTGCCGTCCGCGCTGACGGTCTCGAACCCGGCGGACAGCAGCGCCACCGAGTGGAATCCCGTGCCCGTCGCCACGTCGAGCACGCTCTTCACCCCCCACTTCCGCAGCAGGTCGATGAAGAAATTGCCTTCGCTCTCCGCCCTCTTCTCCCAATCGATGAGGGAGTCCCACTTCTCGACGAAGCTGGGGACGTATTCCTCGGTGTAGTGCCCGGTTTCGCGTACTTCGACAGGGTTGTCGCCGAACTCTTGGGCCGGTTGCACGATGATGGGGGACCTTTCAGTTTTGAGGTGTCTTGCCCTGGCGCGGCAGCCCAAGACGGCACAGAGCTCCGGTCTCGGGAGCCGCACGGTCTGTGTCGGATCGCTGTCCAAGACGGTGCGCTCCCATGCCTCCAAAGTTCGTATACAGGTGCCCAGTTGAGGCGGAGACCGGTCCTGGCCAGTGCCTCTGTGTCTCAAGATTGTCCGAGGCGGAGAAGGTGAAGGTGGCTCGCATAAGGGGTGTTGGTGGGCGAACCGCCGCACCGGCGATAGTCGGCCAGGGCTGGAATTCGTCCCGCGGCGGACGTGTGTGGTGTGCGGAGGTGTTGACGTGCGGTCCACCCCGCGTGAGATCTTGGCTCCCGTTCAGGAGTGTTCGGTAAGTCAGAGGCCGTTCGGGATTCCGGACGTTGCCGCAACTCCCGTGAAAGGGGAGGGACATGTCGACATCCGGAGGCCGGCCCATACGACGGCGTGAGTTCATGGCCGCATCGGCCCTCGGCACCGCGGCCGTGGCGGCCGGATCCTGGCCGGCCGCCGCCCAGGTGCCCGCGTCCGGACCCGGCGCGGCCCACGTGCCCGGGAAGAGTCTCCCGCCGTACGTCGGCGCGGGCAGCACGGCGCCCGTCCGGCCGTTCCGGCTGAACGAAGTGGCCCTGGGCAAGGGCCTTTTCCAGGAGAAGCGCGACCGGGTGAAGGCCTTCGTCCGCGCCTATGACGAGCGGCGCTTCCTCGTGCTGTTCAACAGGACCGCGGGCCGGCTCAACCCGACCGGCGTGGAGGTACCCGGAGGCTGGGAGGACGGCGGCCTGCTCAGCGGCCACTGGGCAGGCCACTACCTCACCGCGCTCGCCCAGTCCCACGTCGACCAGGGCGAACAGGTCTACCAGGACAAGCTCGACCACATGGTGCGCGAACTGGCCGCCTGCCAGGACGCCCTGAAGGGCAGGACGGTGCACCCCGGCTATCTCGGCGCGCTGCCCGAGGACACCGTGCTGCGCGCGGGCCCGCCGCGGTTCGCCGTGTACGGCAGCGACCCGGACAAGAACACGTGGGCGCCCTGGTACACCCAGCACAAGATCATGCGCGGCCTCCTCGACGCCTACACCCTGACCGGCAACGAGCAGGCCTTCGAAGTCGTCAGGGCCATGGCGGACTGGGCCCACCTGGCCCTGACCCTCGGCGACACGCAACACCCCGACTACCGGGGGCCCGTCACCCGCGACGACCTCAACTATCTGTGGGACACCTACATCGCGGGCGAGTACGGCGGCGCCAACGAGGTCTTCGCCGAGATCCACGCCCTCACCGGCGACGCGCGCCACTTGGAGACCGCCCGGCTCTTCGACAGCCGCGAGTCCCTCTTCCAGGCCTGCGTCGACGACCGCGACATCCTCACCACCACCGACGCGACCCGGCCCGGCCGCAGACGCCCGAACCACCTGCACGCCAACACGCACGTTCCCAACTTCGTCGGCTATCTACGGGTCTTCGAACAGAACCGGGACGACGACTACCACCGCGCGGCGCGGAATTTCTTCGGCATGGTCGTCCCGCACCGGATGTTCGCGCACGGTGGCACCAGCGGGACCGTGCCCGGCGCCAACACCAACCCGGAGGCGTTCCAGAACCGCGACAACATCGCCCACGCCATCGCGGGCGACGGCGCCGAGTCCTGCACCACGTACAACCTGCTCAAGCTGGCGCGCAATCTCTTCGCCTTCGACCCCGACCCGGCCTACATGGACTACTACGAGCGCGGCCTGGTCAACATGGTGCTCGGGCAGCGCGCCGACACGGACCGCACGGACGACCCGCAGCTCGCCTACTTCCAGCCGCTGACCCCCGGCGCCGCCCGCGACTACGACAACACGGGCACCTGTTGCGGCGGCAGCGGCCTCGAAGGCGGCACCAAGTACCAGGAGACGGTGTACTTCCGCTCCGCCGACGACAAGACCCTGTGGGTCAACCTGTACATCCCCTCCACGCTGCGCTGGCGGGAGCGGGACTTCACGGTCACCCAGACGACCGGCTTCCCGCGCGAACAGGGCAGCACACTGAACGTCGAGGGACGCGGCCGGCTCGCCCTCAAGCTGCGCGTCCCCAGCTGGGCGGCCGACACCCGGGACGGCTTCGCGGTCTCCGTCAACGGACGCCGCCTCACGGGCCCGCGCCCGAAGCCGGGCAGCTACCTCACCATCGACCGCGACTGGCGCCCCGGTGACACCGTCGAGATCTCGATGCCGTTCACCGTCCGCGTCGAGCGCGCCCTCGATCGTCCGGAGATCCAGTCGGTGTTCTGGGGCCCGCTGATGATGCCGGTACTCGGCGAGGTGGCCAAGGGCGAGTTCCAGGAGCTGACGCTCTACCGGCACCTCAAGCGCGACGGTGACTACGCCCGGTCGGCGTTCAGACCGGGCCGCGGCCAGACCCTCACCGCCGGCCGGCACACCTTGCGCCCGCACTACGTCGGCGACCGGAAGCCCCAGTCCGCCTACTTCAAGCGCGTCGAACCCGAGGTGGTCTTCGGCTCCCTCGCCACCGGCGTCCCCAACCGCAAGCGCGACGACGACCTGCCGCACTACGACGTGCCGGTCGACGGAGTCACCTCGCCCGGCGACGACGGACTGACCTTCCTCGACGTGGTGTGGGACGGGGCGCCGTTCGCCGAGCACCGCGACTTCGTCCGTCGGGTGGAGCGGACCGCTGCTGAATGGGCCGCTGCCGGACTCTTCACGGAGGAACAGCGCGCCACCGTCGTCGAGCGTGCGGCCGCGGCGGAGCGGGAGCTGGCACCCTAGCTCCGTGCGGAGCGGTGCCGTGCCGTCCCGTGTCTTCCCGTGCCGTCCCGGCTCCGGCGATGAATCCCGGCGCGATGGCCGGTCTGCACCTTCGACGGTCGATCCATCGCACATCAGGAGGGCAGCATGGCCGCTTCCTACACGTTCGACGTGTTCTCCAGCCTCGACGGGTTCGGCGCCGCCGACGGCGGGAGCTGGACCGGGTACTGGGGAAAGCAGGGCCCCGAGCTCCTCGACCACCGCCTCGACCTGTACCGCGAGGAGCAGCGGATGGTCTTCGGGGCGAACACGTACCGGGCGTTCACGCGGATGCTGGCCTCCAGCACCGAGGAGTCGGAGGTCCGCGACCCCTGGGTGACGCGGATGATCGGCCTGCCGGCCACGGTCGTGTCGAACACGCTGGAAGAACCGCTCGACTGGCCGGACGGGACCGTCGCGCCGGGCGACGCCGTCGATGTCGTCGCCCGGCTCAAGGCGGAGTCCCCGGTGCCGCTGCGGTCGCACGGCAGCCTGTCCATGAACCGGGCGCTGATGGCCGCCGGTCTGGTGGACCGCGTCCAGGTGACACTCTTCCCCGTGATCACCGGGAGGACCGGGCTCGACCCGATCTTCCAGGGCGCGGCCGACTTCGACCTTGAGCTTCTCGAACAGCGCACGCTCGACAGCCACATCCAGGAACTCGTCTACCGGCCGATCCTGCATGTCTGATCATTGACGGTCCGAGGCCGCCAGGGACGGCACCTCCGGAAGCGCCGTCCCGTGCACCCACGCCCGGAACACCGTGTCCACGGGCCGGCGGGCGAACCGCTCCAGATGCGCGGCGAACATCTCCGTCGTGACGACGCCGTGCCGGTGCAGGTCCGTCCAGGCGCGCAGCGCGCGGAAGAACGCCTCGTCGCCGAGCGCGCAGCGCAGTGCATGGATGGCCAGGGCGCCGCGTTCGTAGAGGCGGTCGTCGAACATGTGCTTGCGGCCGGGGTCGGCCAGGGACAGGTTCTCGGGGAGCCCAGCGAGCAGCCGGTGGGCCGCTGCCGCCAGGTCCTGGGCGGTGCGGCCGCCTGAACGCTCGCACCACAGCCACTCGGCGTACTTGGCGAGGCCTTCGTTGAGCCAGATGTGCTGCCAGTCGGCGACGGTGACGCTGTTGCCGAACCACTGGTGGGCCAGCTCGTGGGCGACGAGGCGCTCCGCCCCGCGGGCGCCGTCCACATGGTTGGTGCCGAACAGCGACAGGCCCTGCGCCTCGACGGGGACGTCGAGCTCCTCGTCGGTGACCACCACCGCGTACTCGCGGAAGGGGTAGGGGCCGAACAGCTCCTGGAACAGGTCCATCATCTGCGGCTGGCGCGCGAAGTCGCGGGAGAACTCGGTCAGCAGGTGGGCCGGGAAGTGCCCGGTCTGCGGGACCCCGTCGAGCCCCGGGTCGCCGAGCAGCGCCGTCTGGAATCTTCCGATGGCCAGGCCGACCAGATAGCTGGAGGTGGGCGCGGGCTGCTCGTACACCCAGGTCGTGGTCGAGGCCCTCGTCGTACGGGTGAGGAGGCGGCCGCCGATCACCACCTGGTACGCGGAGGGGGTGGTCAGGGAGATCTGGTACGCGGCCTTGTCGGCGGGCCGGTCGTTGCACGGGTACCAGGAGGGGGCGCCGACCGGCTGGCTGGCCACGAGCGCGCCGTCGGTCAGCTCCTCCCAGCCCAGGCCGCCCCAGGGGCTCTTCACCGGCTTCGGGTTGCCGGAGTAGTGCACCTCGACGGTGAACGCGGCGCTCGCGGACAGCGGCTTGGCCGGCCGGATCCGCAGCCGGCCGCCGCGCAGCGTGTAGTGGGCGGGACGGCCGTCGACCCGGACCCGGCCGATGCGGAAGTCGGCGAAGTTCAGCTGGAACTCGTCGAGTTCGGCGTGGCCCGCGATGGCGCTGAGCCGGGCCGTGCCGGCCAGCCGGTTGGGCTCGGGCCGGTAGTCCAGGTCGAGTTCGTAGCGGTGCACCCGGTAGCGGGGGTCCCCATTGGACGGGAAGTAGGGGTCCGGCTTGTGCTGCCCGTTCACGCCTCGTCCGCTCCCTGTCCCCGTGCCCGGTCTCGTCGCCGGGCCCGTTCTCGTACGACATGGCCAACGCCCGGCCACCACCCGCCGGTTCACGGGCGCCAGGCCTCGATCGGATTGCCCAGCCACCGGCTGCCCGACGGCACCGATTCGCCGGCCATCACCAGGGACGCGGGCCCCAGTGTGCTGCGGGCGCCGATCTCGCTGCCCGGCAGCACGATTCCGCCAGGGCCCAGCGTGGCGCCCTCTCGGAGGGTCACAGTATCCGTCCGCAAGATCCGGTCGTGGAAGAGGTGCGTTTGCAGGACACAGCCGCGGTTCACGGTCGCCCCGGCCTCCAGGGTGACCAGGTCGGTCTCCGGCAGCCAGTAGCTCTCGCACCACACGCCCGCCCCGATGCGCGCGCCGAGCCCGCGCAGCCAGGCGGTCAGGACGGGGGTGCCGGGCACGGACCCGGCGAGCCACGGCACGGCGAGCATCTCCACGAAGGTGTCGGCCAGTTCGCCCCGCCACACGAACCCGCACCACAGCGGGTGTTCGCCCGTGCGGTGGCGGCCGACCAGCAGCCACTTGGCCACGATCGACGTCGCGCACGCGAGGACGCCCGCTGCCAGCAGGACGGGGCCGCCCAGGAGCGCCGCCGCCCACAGGCCGTACGCCGCCGCGAGGGCGGCCAGCACGCCGAGGACGAGGACGACCAGGGCGGCCGAGCAGAACACCGGGACGAGCCGGCCCAGTTCGACGAGGGCGCGCGCCCAGCGCAGCCGCGCAGGGGGTGCGTACGTGCGGCTCGGGTCGGAGCCGGTCGCCGGGCGGGGCAGCCGGACCGGCGGCAGGCCCAGGTACGAACTGCCCTGCTTGGCCTTCTTCGGGGTCGCCGACAGGACACCGACCAGACCGTCGTCCGGCACCGAACGGCCGGGCGCCGTCATGCCCGAGTTGCCGAGGAACGCCCGGCGCCCGATCCGGGCACGCCCGATCCGCACCCAGCCGCCTCCGAGTTCGTACGGCGCGGTCAGCGTGTCGTCGGCGAGGAACGCGCCGTCGCCGACCGTGGTGAGGCCCGGCAGCGCGAGCACCGTGGACACCTCCGCGCCCCGGCCGACCCGCATGCCGAGCAGCCGCATCCACACCGGCGTGACGAGGCCCGCGTACAGGGGGAACAGCGTCTGCCGCGACAGGTCCATCAGCTGGGTGACGGTCCACGACTGCCAGCCCGCCCGGCTGTGCACCGGGAACGTTCCGGCGGTGAGCCCGAGTCCGATCAGACGGACGCCGGCCAGGATCAGCGCGGCGTACGCGAGTCCGTAGGCGAGGGCCGCGGGGACGACCGCGAGCAGTCCGCCGCGCACGGCCTCGCCGAGACCGGCACTCGCGGGCACGAAGGCGTGGGCGACCAGCAGGGCCGGGAGGGCGGACAGGAGCGGCAGGAGGGTGAGGGAGAGGCCCGCGACCCCGTACAGCGCGCGCCAGCCCGCCGTGCGCGGCGGCCGGTGCTTCGGCCACTCGCGCTTGGCCTTGCCGAGCTTGACCGCGGGGGAGCCCGCCCAGCGCTGGCCGGTCGGGATGTGGCCCCGGGCGGCGGAACCCGGCGCGATCTCGGCGCGCTTGCCCACCCGGGCGCCCGGGAACAGCACGCTCCGCGTGCCGACGACGGCGCCCGCACCGACCTTCACCGTGCCGATCTCCAGGCGGTCGCCGTCGAGCCAGTGCCCCGACAGATCGACCTCGCTCTCGATGGCGCAGCCGCGGCCGAGCTTGAGCAGCCCGGTGACCGGAGGCAGCGAGTGCAGATCGACATCGGGGCCGACGCGGGCGCCGAGCGCGCGGGCGTAGCGCTGAAGCCAGGAACCGGTCAGCGAGGTCGCGCCGCTGTGCTCCGCGAGGCGTTCGGCGGCCCACAGTCGCAGATGGACACGGCCGCCGCGCGGGTACGTGCCCGGCCCCACGCCGCGCAGCAGCAGCCGGGCGCCGCCCGCCGCGAGGGCAAGGCGCCCCGGCGGACTGAACAGGAGCAGCGCCGCCGGGGCGACCAGCCACCAGGAGGTGGAGGGTGCCCACGCGAAGCCGCCGAGCCGGTGCAGAACGTTGGACAAGGCGGCGAGCGCGACCGTCCAGCGCAGGCCGTTGAGCGTGAACAGCGGGATCAGGAGCAGGAGTTGGACGATCTTCGCGCGGTTGGGCACCGGGGTGATCACGCGCTGGGAGCCGTCGTCCTGCGCCGATTTCTCCAGGCGGCGCGCCAGCTTGCGCAGGACGGGACGCTCGTAGATGTCGATGACGGCCGCGCTCGGGTAGCGGGTGCGCAGCCTGGTGGTCAGCTGGGCAGCGGCGAGGCTGCCGCCGCCGATGGCGAAGAAGTTGTCGCCCGCGCCGGTGACGGGGACGCCGAGCGTCTCGCTCCATTGCTCGGCGAGCCAGGCCTCCGTGCCGTAGAGCTGCTCGGCGGGGGCGCCGGTCCCCATGTCGGGCAGCGGCCACGGCAGCGCGTCGCGGTCGACCTTCCCTGAGGTGCGCGTGGGCAGCTCGGCGACCGGGGCCAGCAACGGCACCAGAGCGGCGGGCAGTTGGCCCCGCAGCTTGTCCACGGCGGCCGCGTGCTGCCAGCCCTCCTGGGTGACGAGGTACCCGACGAGCAGCTGGTTGCCGCCGCGTGCGGTGCGCACGGCGCAGGCCGCGCCCGCGACCCCCGGCAGCGCCTGGAGCGCGGCGTCGACCTCGCCGAGCTCGATGCGCCGCCCGCCGAGCTTGACCTGCTCGTCGCCGCGCCCGAGGAAGACCAGGCCCTCAGGATCGGCCTTGACCAGGTCGCCGCTGCGGTAGGCGCGCGACCAGCCCAGGGCGGGCAGCGGCGCGTACTTCTCGGCGTCCTTGACCGGGTCGAGGTAGCGGGCCAACCCCACGCCACTGATGACGAGTTGACCGCTCTCGCCCATCGGCACGGGCCGGTCGGACTCGTCGACGACCGCGAGTTCCCAGCCGTCCAGCGGCAGCCCGATGCGCACCGGCTCGGCGCCGGTCATCAGGGAGGCGCAGGTGACGACGGTGGCCTCGGTGGGGCCGTACGTGTTCCAGACCTCGCGGCCCTCGGTGACCAGGCGCTGGACGAGTTCGGGCGGGCAGGCCTCGCCGCCGAAGATCAGCAGCCGGACGTCGTTGAGGGCCTCCGGCTCCCACAGGGCGGCCAGCGTCGGCACGGTGGAGATCACGGTGATCTCCTGCTCGGCCAGCCAGGGACCGAGGTCGGCGCCGCCGCGCACCTGGGAGCGCGGCACCGGCACCAGACACGCGCCGTGCCGCCACGCCAGCCACATCTCCTCGCAGGACGCGTCGAACGCGACGGAAAGGCCCGCCATGACGCGATCCCCCGGCCCGACGGGATCCTCGGCGAGGAACAGCGCGGCCTCCGCGTCCACGAACGCGGCGGCGCTTCGGTTGCTGACGGCGACGCCCTTGGGCCTGCCGGTCGACCCGGAGGTGAAGATGACCCACGCGTCGTCGTCCGGCCCGGGCCGCCCGGCGGGAGCGGTCGAGGTGTGGGCGACGTCGAACGCGAGCCCCGCCCCGATCACGGTCCGCACTCCCGCCTCGCCGAAGACGAGTTCGGCCCGCTCGTCCGGGTCCTCGGCGTCCACGGGTACGTAGGCGGCGCCCACGGCCAGCACGCCGAGAATCGCGACATACAGCTCGTTCGTGCCGGACGGCACCCGCACGCCGACCCGGTCGCCGCGCCCCACGCCCGCCCCGGCCAGACGCCGGCGCAGCCGGTCGACCTCCGCGTCCAGCGCCCGGTACGTCAGACGGCGCACGCCGTCGTCGAGTGCGGGCTCGTCGGGATGCTCGCGGACGGTCGCGTCCAGGATGTCGACCAGGGTGCGCGGGGCGGCGGCGTCCTTCGCGAAGAAGTGCGCCGGAGCGTCGAGCCGTTCGGTCAGCTCCGCTTCCAGCAGGCTGAGCTCGTCGTGTGCGCGAGTGGCGTCCATCAGGTCCCAACGTCGAGACGGCGACAGCCCGGCGGACGCGACGCAAGTGCCCCCGAACTGCCCGGAGTTGCCAGGCCCGGGCCGGACAACCGGGACATGTTACGGCGTCCGGGGTGTTCGGCGCGGATCGTGCAGGTCAATCGGGGCGTGGGGCGGGGGTGTTGAACTCCTGGGCGTGATCGCCCAGTTGCCGACCAGATGTGGCCGCGCGCAGAGCCCGGCATCGCCCCGGCGCACGGAACCTCCCGGCGGCGGGGCGATGTACGTGGAGAGGGCGTGGACGCCCGTGGCGTCGGCCGGTCGTGCTCTTCTAGTTGTGCTCCTCGTCGATGGTGACCGCGGCGCCATTCTCGATCTTGACGACGACCCGGACGCCGCCCTTCTTCGCCGCGGCTTCGAGCTCGCCCTCGGTGCAGCGCTTGTTGTCGCCGTTCTCGCCGCAGATCCAGCCGTTGCCGTTGATGGTCGTGGCGGTGGCGCTGTAGAAGGCGGTGGTGTTGCCGTCGCTGTCGACCAGGGAGTACTTGCCGGGGGCCATGTAGCCGAGTTCCCCGGAGCGCAGGCCGCTGGGCTTGTCGGTGTCCGAGTCGCCGCCACCGCTGTCGGCGTGGTCCTCGACGATGCTGACGGCCGTGCCGTTCTTGATCTTCACGGTGGCGGAGACGCCCTTCTTGGACGCGGCCTCGAGCTGGTCCTCGGTGCACTTGGTGGCGGCCTGGCCCTCGGCGTCGCCGCAGATCTCGCCGGCGCCCTGGATGTCGGTGTCGGTCGAGGTGAAGAACGCCTGCTCGGTGTCCTTCAGGTCGGAGACGGTGTACTTGCCGGGCGCCAGGTAGGAGACGTTGCCGAACCAGGTGCCGCTGACGCCCTTGCCCTGGGACGTGCCGCCCGAGCCACTGCCTGCCTGCGACTCCGAGCCCTCCCCGGCCCCCGAACCGGCCGCCCCGCCCTTGTCCTTCGCGTCCGATGCCGCGGTCGACGACGACGCCGAATCGCTCGACGCGGCGCCCTCGTCCGCGCCGCCCTGGCAGGCCGTGAGCAGGGTGGTCGTGGCCATCAGGGCGGCGGCGGTGAGGACGGCCTTGCGGCGGTGGTTGCGAAACATGGTGTGGTTCCCCCGTTGCTGGATGGGCGTGCGGTCGGTCGAACGGTTGGGCTCTGTGCCCTTGTTCGATCTTGAGCCTGCCTGATCGCATGTGTTCGGGGGAAGCGCCGTTACGAGGTGATGACGATCTCGCCGTGCCCCTAAGACACCCAAGACACGAGGGACACCTCAGACAGCCCAGACACCTGAGACGGTCACGCGGGGAGGGCGTCCCCGGGGAAGCCCGCGCACGGGTGAACCTCGCAGCGCATCATTCCGGCCCGTACGCACGGGTCCCCGGCCATGATCTCCGCGGCCTCCTCGGCCGACACGGTCATGACCGCGGCACCGGCCACGGTGTCGGAGGCGACCGGACACAGGATCGCGATCACCCCGTCGGCCCGCAGCGACACCATGCGCCGCTGGTGTTCGCGTTCGATCGCGTCCGCGCCCTCCATGGTGCGCTCCGGCCCCCAGTGGAGGAGTGCCAGGCTGTAGGGCTTCGCGGTCGCTGCCAGAGCCTGAACCTGTTCGTCGGTCACGGTCGTGGTCATGCTGTCTCCCTACGTCGCGATGCGATCGGCCAACGCGACGATAATTCCCCCGGCCCCGCGGACGTGGGTCATCCGCCACACGTCCTCGAGGTAGCTCAAGCCGACGCCGGGGCACGGGCGCGGGGAATACGGGTCGTTCCCGGCAGCCGGTGGACATGGATCGTTGCCGGGGGCGGGAAGGATCACGCGGGCCGTGGTTGTCCCACAATGGGCGCATGCCGGAAGCCTCGTACACCCCACCGCGCTTTCCCCGGGCCTGGCTGGCGGCCAACGTGTTGCTGCTGGCCGGGATGACGGCCTGGGGCGCCGCCGTGTATCCGCGCCTGCCCGACCGCATCCCGCAGCACATCGGCGGCAGCGGTGTCGACGCCTGGACGGACAAGTCCGTGGGCGCCGCGTTCGTACTCGTCTTCGTCTACGCGGGTGTGACCGCGCTGTTGTCCGCCACCGCCGCGATGGTGCTGCGGGCCACGCCGACCGCCGAACTGCCCGACGGCGGGCCCCGGTTCGCGATCACCGGCGGTCAGCGGCCCGCGACGCGCACCGGAGCCCGCCGGATGGCCGTCGCGCTGCTCGTCACCAACTTCGGGATCGGGCTGTCCTTCGTCGTCGGCAACCTCGTGCAGTGGCGCACGAGCGTCGCGTCGGAGGTTCCGTGGTGGTTCTTCGTCGGGCTGCTGGCACCGATCGCGGCCGGCACCGCCCTCACGATCGTCGTGGGCGTGCAGGACCGCAGGGCGGGCAACAGGCGACGACGGGAGCTCGGCCGCCCCTAGGGCTACGTCCCCGCTGATGTGTCCCACAGGGAGCGCGTGCCGTGGCCGGCCACGTCCAGGGCCAGTTCCGCGTACATCGCGTTGGCCCAGGAGAACCAGTCGCGGGTGAACTTGTCCGGGTCGTCCTTGTGGAAGGACTCGTGCATCGCCCCCGTGCCGCCGTCGGTGGCGATCAGAGTGTGCAGCAACTGGAGCCGCCGGTCGGGGTCGTTGCTGGTCAGGCCCTCCACGGCGAGGGCGATCGGCCAGATGTGACCGTCGGGGGTGTGCGGGCTGCCCACGCCCTCGGCGGCCGTTCCGCGGTAATAGGTCGGGTTGGCGGGGGAGAGCACGAACGCGCGGGTGGCCAGGTACAGCGGATCCGACGGTGAGACGTCGGCGACCAGCGGAAGGGACAGCAGGCTGGGCATGTTGGCGTCGTCCGCGAGGAGCGCGTTGCCGAGCCCGTCCACCTCGTAGGCGTAGATCGTGCCCTGGTCGGCGTGGTCGGCGTGGTCGGCGTGGTCGACGGTGCCGTGCCGCCGGGTCGCCGCGCGCAGTTCGCCCGCCAATTGGGCCGCCTCGTCGGCGAGTTCGGTGTCCCGCGCGTGCCGCGCCATCGTGGCGACGCCGTCGAGGGCCGCGGCGGCGCACAGGTTGGCGGGCACGTTGTATCCGTAGGTGCAGGCGTCGTCGCTCGGCCGGAACGCGCTCCACGTCATCCCGGTCGGGGCGACGGGTGTGCCGCGTCCCTCATTGACCAGGGTGTCGGTCGGCGGGACGTTCGCGCGCACGAAGCGGTACGTCGACAGGTGCTCGTGGTCCTGCTCCGTGCGCCAGACGGAGATCGCGGAGCGCGCCGCCTCCAGCGCCTGCGCCAGGTGGTCCGTGCGCCCGGTCGCCCGCCAGAAGCGGTGCGCGAACAGGAGCGGGAAGGCGAGGGAGTCGACCTCGTACTTCTCCTCCCAGACCCACGGGTCCTCGCACAGGTCGTCCGCGTCGTGGGCGCGGCCGGACGGCTCGGCGTTGAACGCGTTGGCGTACGGGTTGTGCGCGATCTGGCCGAACTGGCGGCGCAGCACGGCGAGGAGCAGGTCCTGAAGGTCCGTGTCGTCCTTCAGGAGCGCGAGGTACGGCATCATCTGCGTCGTCGAGTCGCGCAGCCACATGGCGGGGATGTCGCCCGTCACGACGAAGGCGGTGCCGTCCGGCATCGGGCGGATGGTGCGGGCCAGAGTGTCGTCCAGGCAGCGCACCAGCGTCTGTCCGAAGCGGGGGTCGCCGAGCTCGTCGAGACGGCGGACCGCCTGCTGGACGACCGGGTTGTGCTGGACGCTGGTGGGGAACGGCATCGTCGGCCTTTCGGTGGCGGGCGATGCCAAACGTAGATCACTGGCGTGGGGCGCGGAAGGGCGCGGCGGACATCGGGCGCGGGTGTCGGCGCGCCGGTGGACGGGCTGTCGCAGGACCGGACACCGCAGGTGCGGGGCGCGGCGTCAACCCGGACGACACCGTGCCGGTGAGCTTCCAGGACCTGCGCACCCTCAAGTCCGCGGCCCGTCGCGTGCCCGCACGTCCATTGACAGTGCGTCAGGTCTCCCGCACCGTGCCGCCATGAGCATCGTCCCGCCGCCCGCCCGATTCCGTCCCCGCGGTGCCGAGTCCTGGCGCGATCCCTACGCGATGTACGCGGCCCTGCGCGACGACGATCCGCTGCACCACGTCGAGGACGGCGACTACTGGGTGCTCTCGCGCTACGACGACGTCCTGGACGCGCTGCGCCGCCCCGAGGTGTTCTCGTCGCGCAAGGGTCTGACGGTGGTCGGCGACGACATGGCCGCGGCCGGTGTCGATGCCGCGCCGCCGCTGGTCATGCTGGACCCGCCGGAGCACACCGAGTTCCGCGGGCTGCTCACGAGGGGATTCACGCCGCGCCGCGTGGAATCCGTGGCCGACGCGGTAAGGGACTTCGTGCGCACCCGCCTCGACGCGATCGACGCGGCGGGTGACCCCGTCGACATCGTCGCCGAGCTGATGCGGCCGCTGCCGTGCTTCGTCGTCGCCCACTACCTGGGCGTCGACGAGGCCGACCGGCAGCGCTTCGCCGGCTGGACCCGAGCGATCGTCCAGGCGGGCGCCCAGGGCCACGCGCTCGACGCGCACGAGGCCGTCGCCGACCTCTTCGCGTACTTCTCCGCACTCGTCGAGCGGCGCCGCGCGGACCCCGCCGACGACACCGTCTCCGACCTCGTCCGGGTCCTGGGCGACGATCCGCAGGCCGTGATCCGGATCCTCGGCTTCGCCTTCACGATGATCGCGGGCGGGAACGACACGACCATCGGCCTGCTCTCCACCGCCGCCCAACTCCTCACCGAAGAAACCGGGTTGAGGGACCGGATCGCATCGGACCCGGAGTCGGTCGGCCCCTTCGTCGAGGAGGCACTGCGCCTGGCCTCGCCCGTCCAGGGGCTGGCCCGCACCCTCACCGAGGACCTGAGGCTGCACGGCAGGGCCGCGCCCGCCGGGGCCAGGGTCCTGCTGCTCTACGGATCAGCCAACCGCGACCCCCGCGCCTTCGGCTCCCGCGCGGACGAGGTCGACCTGGACCGTGGAGCCCCGCAGCACCTGGCCTTCGGCTACGGCCCGCACCACTGCCTGGGCGCCGCCGCGGCCCGCCTCCAGGGCCGGACGGTGCTCACCGAACTCCTCTCCCGCTTCCCCCGGTTCACGGTCGATGCCGCACGCGGCACGTTCGCGGACGGTGCCTACGTGCGCCGGTACGAGACGCTGCCCTTCGCGACCGGTGGATGACGGGAGACCCGGTCCCCGCCGAGGTCTGGACCCCGCGAGGCTCTCCGGCGAGCATGGTCCGTGCACGGTACAGCGGCCGGTGCGCGGGACCGGACCCGCCTGCCGTACGCGCATCACCTCCGAGAAGACGAGCGGGATCGACGAGGGGACGGCCGTATGCCACTGGAACCGGTGACCCAGATGTTCCTGGCGGAACTGGCCGAGACCGACGGCCCGGCGATGCACGAGTCGACACCGGCCGTCGCCCGGCTGCACGGCCCGATCCTGTCGGGTCTCAGCGGCCGGGGCCCGGACGTGGGCGAGGTGCGGGAGGTCAAGGTCGAGGGCCGGGACGGCGGGCGGTTCCGCGTCCGGGCGCTGCGTCCCGAGGGCGCCCCGCAGGCGATCCTCGTGTACTTCCACGGTGGCGGCTGGGTGCTCGGAGACATCGACCTGCAGTACGACCACGTGGGCCGCCGCCTCGCGAACGCGACGCGGGCGACCGTGGTGATGGTCAACTACCGCAAGGCACCCGAGCATCCGTTCCCGACCGCGATCGAGGACAGCTGGGCGGGGCTGACCTGGGTCGCCGAGCACGCGGCCGAACTCGCCCCGGGCGGAGCCCCGTTGCTCGTCGCCGGGGACAGCGCGGGCGGCAACATCGCCGCCGTGATGACCCATTGGGCGCGCGATCGCGGCGGCCCGGCCATCGACTACCAGGCCCTCGTCTATCCCGTCACCGACTGCGACCTGGACCGGCCTTCGTACGTCGCGCCGCAGAACCAACTCCTGCTCTCCCGCGACACGATGGCCTGGTTCTGGGACCACTACCTCCCCGACGAGCGGGCCCGCACCCACCCGGACGCCTCCCCGCTGCGCGCCGCCAGCCTCGCGGGCCTGCCCCCAGCGCTCGTCTACGTCGCCGAGTGCGACCCGCTGCACGACGAGGGCGTCGCGTACGCGCACGCCCTGCGCGAGGCGGGCGTCCCGGTCGCACTCGAGGAGGCCACGGGCCAGATGCACGCCTTCTTTCAGATGGTGGGCATCCTGCCCGGCTTCGAGGACGGGCTGCGCCTGGTGGCGGAGCACATCAACACGTACGTCGCCGAAAGGACGGTGTGAGCCATGGCCGACCACGACGTGATCGTCATCGGCGCCGGGTTCGCCGGCCTCTACCAACTGCACCGGCTGCGCGCGCTCGGCTTCGACACCCTGGTCGTCGAGGCCGGGGCGGATGTCGGCGGCACCTGGTACTGGAACCGGTACCCCGGCGCCCGCTGCGACATCGAGTCCGTCGAGTACTCCTACTCCTTCGACGCCGACCTGGAGCAGGAGTGGGACTGGAGCGAGCGCTACGCCGCCCAGCCGGAGATCCTCTCCTATGTCCACCATGTGGCCGACCGCTTCGACCTGCGCCGTGACATCGTGCTCAACACCCGTGTGGAGTCGCTCGTCTGGGACGAGGCGGCGGGCCGCTGGACGGTGACCGCGTCCGACGGCACACCCCGCACCGCCCGCCACGTCATCGCGGCCACCGGGTGCCTGTCCGTGCCCTCACGGCCCGGTTTCGAGGGGCTCGCGGACTTCGCGGGCGAGGTGCTGTGGACGTCGGGCTGGCCGCACGAGGGCGCCGACCTGACCGGCAAGCGGGTCGCCGTGATCGGCACCGGTTCCTCCGGGCTCCAGACGATCACCGCGATCGCCCCGCTGGTGGGCTCGCTCACCGTCTTCCAGCGCACCCCGTCGTACGCGGTGCCCGCCCACAACGGCCCCAACGCCGCACGCCTCGCCGCGGCGCGGGCGCGCTACCCGGAGCGCCGCGAGGTGTCCCGTGCCTCCTCGAAGGGCTTCGACTGCGGCGAGGACGGACAGGTACTGCTGGCCGAGACCGAAGAGGCCGACATACGCAGGGAGTTGGACCGTCGCTGGGACGAGGGCGGGCTCTGCTTCGGCAGCGGCTTCAGCGACCTGCTCAAGGACGCGCAGGCCAATGAGGCCGTCGCCGAGTACGTCCGCGCCCGGATCCGCGAGAAGGTGAAGAACCCCGAAACCGCCGAGCGGCTCACCCCGCGCACGTACCCGATCGCCAGCAAACGGATGTGCATCGACACCGGCTACTTCGAGGTGTTCAACCAGGACAACGTCACCCTGGTGGACCTCACGGAACGACCCATCGGGCGCATCACGGAGCGCGGCATCCGCACCGGGGACGGGATCGTGCACGAGCTCGACGTCATCGTCATGGCGACGGGGTTCGACGCGATGACCGGCGCCCTGAACGCCATCGACATCCGGGGCGCCGAGGGCCGCTCACTGCGGGAGAAGTGGGAGCACGGGCCGCGCACCTACCTCGGCCTGATGTCGGCCGGCTTCCCCAACCTGTTCACCGTGACCGGCCCCCAGAGCCCGTCCGTTCTCTCCAACATGATGACCTCGATCGAGCACCACGTGGACTGGATCACCCGCGCCCTCACCAACCTGCGCGAGCGCGGGCTGCACCGCATGGAGGCCGACCCCGACGCCGAGGACAACTGGGTCAACACCACCAACGACCTCGGCGACCTCACCCTCATGCCGCAGGCCGCCTCCTGGTACATGGGCGCCAACATCCCCGGCAAACAACGGGTGTTCATGCCGTTCATCGGCGGCGTCGGCCTCTACCGCGACCTCACGAACGGTATCGCGGTGAGCCACTACCACGGGTTCGAGCTGAGCTGACGTCGCTGCTCAGCCGGCGTGGCGTTTGCGGTAGCGGATGTGGGTGGCCAGCGGTGAGTGGAGCACCTCGACGGGCTCGAAGTCGAAGGACTCGACGCCGTCGAAAATGCGCTCGCCGCTGCCGAGCAGGACGGGTGCGATGTCGAGGGCGAGTTCGTCGATCACGCCGGCGTCGAGTGCCTGTCGGACCGTCGAAGCGCCACCGGCGATGTCCACACCCTTGCCGTCGGCGGCCTTGAGCGCCTGCGCGTAAGCGGCGTCGAAGCCGTCGGTCACGAAGTGGAAGGTGGTGCCGCCCGCCATCTCGATCGGTGCGTGGGCGTAGCGAGTGAGCACGAAGACCGGGGCGTGGTACGGGGGCTCGGAGCCCCACCAACCGTCCCACGGCTCGTTCCACTCGCCCCGGATCGGCCCGAACATGTTCCGGCCCATGACGTAGGCGCCACGCGGGCGCATCAGCCAGCCGTTGGCCGTCCTGTCGGCCTCGGTCGCGCGCGGATCGCCGATGTGCCAGCTGTGCAGCTCCTGGCCGCGCTTGCCCAGCGGATCGTCCCGGCTCTGGTCGGGCCCGGCGACGAAACCGTCGAGCGAGATCGACATGTGGCAGGTGGTGTCGGACATCAGCTTCTCTCCGGCAGACGGCGGTTGCGGGGCGTCCTGAGGCCATCGGACCACAGGACACACGTACAGACCGACAGGGACGACCGAACTCATCGCGACATCGCGAAGCTCTCGAACTCAGTTCTCGACGCGCATCTCGCTGCGGACGTGTCCCGTGAGCTCCGCCGCGTCCTCCGTGGACACACCGAGGGACCCGTCGTGTGGGGTGACGATCCCGACCGTCGAGTAGTCGGCCCAACCGCACACCGCCGTTTCCATGCGCGGTTTGTCGTCGTCCCAGTTGTCCACCTCGTAGTCCGCGCACTCCATCACTGCTCCGTCGAGTGAGTCCGCCTCCCTGTCCTCCGCCACGGACAGCTGCGAGACGACGTGGCCGGGAGCCTTGTCCGTAGCCGCGGTGAGCTTCTTCTCCACGAGCTCGAAGTAGTACGTCAAGGCCAGTTCGGGGTTTTCGAACCTGCCGTATGCGGCCGTGACCGAGAAGCTCTTGCCGTCCTGCGCACGCTGCAGCGAGTCCGCGGCCGCGCCCGGATCAGAGGTGTCGACGTTGCCGAGCATCTGGTCGGAGTAGCTGGCGGCGAGCTCCGTGGGCTTCTTCATCTCGTGCCACGCCAACACCTTGGGGTCGTCCGAGGCGAGGTTCGGGTCTGCCTCGTCGCCGTTGCGGTAGTAGTTGGAGAACGACATCGTCGACGGCGCGGTCAGCGTGTGCGGGCCGTCGTCCTTGAGCCCCTTGTAGCCGAAGAACCAGAACAGCGCGCCACCGATCGCCACCAGAGCCACCGCCACACCGCCGGTGATCAACAGGGCCTTGCCGCCTCCGCCACGGCGCGGAGGGTATCCGCCCGGCTGCTGCGGGAACCCGTAACCCCCTTGCTGCGGCTGCCCGTACGGAGCGGGCTGCCCGGGCTGGGCGTACGGGCCGGGCTGCCCCTGCTGCGGGAACGGGCCCGGCTGTCCCGGCTGCGCACCGTACGGGCCCGGCTGACCGCCGTACGGACCGGGTTGCCCGCCGTACCGTCCCGGCTGCTGCGGGCCGCCGGCGTACGGGCCCGGGTGGTTGCTGCTCACTGGTGAAATTCCTCCCCCGTGCGGATGCGTCAGGACATCCTGCCCGACGCACCCGGCCCGTGCGTAACTCGAGTACCGGGCGCCATGAGGGCGTTGTCAGTGGGGCCTGGCACTGTGTCCGTATGAGTCGGATCATCTCGTTCAGCACGGCGGACAAGGCGCAGGTCATCGGGTTCCTCGGCGCCGCCGAGAAGTTCACCGCGGAGCAGCGGCGCATCGCCGCCTTCATGCACGAGCGGGCACAGGCCCGGCAGGCGGACGTGGAGCGGCAGGAGCTGGGCTGGGAGCTGACGGTGCCCGAGGCGCTCGACCACCTGCTCTCCGGGCACGCCACGTGCACCGCGGAGGCGGCGGGCAACGCGTACGCGGCGGCGATGCAGATAGTCATCGACTGCAACGCCTCGGACCCGGTGGACCTCGCCGTCTACGCGAAACCGGCGACGTTCTTCGACGCGCTCGACACCGAGTTGCGCCGTGCGGGAGTCCCCGTCGGCCTGCTCCCCGGCGCCCACGTCATGGGCGGCCTGCCGGCCGAGTTCCCCTTCCCGCTACCGCTGCCCGAGCACGCCATGGAGAACTTCGGCCACTGGCCCCTGGACAGGGTCAAGCCGGCGATCGACGCCTACCGCGCGGTCCTGGACAAGGTCGACGAGAGCTTCGCCTTCGACCTGCAACTGCTCATCGAACGGCTCGAGTTCGAGCACGAGGAGTGGGAGGAGCACCACGACCGGGACTGGTTCACCCAGGACACGATCTTCTTTTCGATCACCGGGTGACGGGGATGTCTGATTCTCCTCGGCAGCGAAGGAGCCGTTCATGAAAGCCAAGCCCGCGCGCACCGTGGTCGCCTTCCCGGGGACGTTCTGCTCGCCGGTCATCTACGAGCGGATGCGGGGGCTGCTCGACGCGCGCTTCGACGTGCGCGCGCTCTCCTGGATGACGGAGGCACCGAGCCGCACCCTCGACGGCGTGGCCGCCTGGGTCGCCGACCGGCTCGCCGCCGACGGGTGCGGACCGGTGCTGCTGATCGGGCACTCCACCGGCGGTGCCATCGCCCTGCGCCTGGCGCTGTCCCGCCCGGACCTCGTCGGCGGACTCATGCTGATCGACACCGGGCCCCACATGCGCGGGCACGGCGATGTCACCGCTCTGGTGGACGTGATGGAGCGGGACGGCGCCTCCGGCGTGGTCGGCCCGCTGCTCGACCGTTCCTTCCACCGCGCCCCGACACCCGAGGACCGGCAGCGCCTGCTCGACTACGCGCTCAAGGCGCCCCTGGGCGCGGCGCTGGAGGTGCTGCGCAGCCAGCAGGCCGCCGACCTCACCCCGGAGCTGCCCTCGCTGCGGATGCCGGTCTCCGTCGTGCACGGCCGCTTCGATCCCGTCCGGAGCGTCGAGGCCGCCCAGGATATGGCCGCCGCGATACCAGGCGCCCGCCTGCACCTCGTCGAGGCGGGCCACAGCCCCATGTACGAGACACCCGCCGCGGTGGCCGCGGCCGTGGAGGAACTGGACGAGCGCATCGGGGCCTGACCGCCCGCCCGCTCCGGGCGAACCGGACCGCCGGTAACCCCCTGTGGAGGTGGCGCGTCGTCAAAAGGGCCCGTGGCGAAGCGATTCAAGATCCCGGGACGGCTTCACTCGAACGTGTGGCGGGAGGTAGGGTCGCAAGCGGCACGCGGGCTTCCGCGACCTGCCTCCTTCCCCCCACCGTCCCCTCCTCGCAGTCGGCCCCCACGCCCTGTTCCCCTCGAGGTCCGCATCCATGATTGAGATACCCGAGCTGGCCGCGGGCGCGCTGGCCGCCGGGACCGTTTCGGCGTTCGTGCTCGGCGGCGGGCTCGCCAAGGCCCGTCAACGCGGCGGCAGACAGCGTGTCGAGGCCGCCTCGCTCCGTTCCCGCCTTGAAGCGTCCCGCCTGGAACTCGAGGCATCCCGGGAGGAAGCGGAGGCCGCCCGCGAGGAACTCGACGAGCTCACCGCGGCGTTCGCCGCCGAGATCGCCCACCTGTCCGGCACCCGCATGCCGGCCACCGCAACCCACACCGCCCACCCGCACTACCAGGTGCCCGGCCCCCTCCAGCCCGAACTCGGCGGCAAGGAGCTGGCCGACGGCCTCGACGCCGTGCTCGACGTGCTGCGCGGAGCCATCGCCCAGGAGCGCAAGCGGGTCGACGCCGCGGCGCGCGCCGGGATGCGCGGCGCCACCCGCGAGATCCAGGCGGGCCTGTACCGGTTGCAGGACGTCCTGCGCGGCCTTCAGGAGCGCTACGACGACCCGGAGTTGGCGCAGACCCTGTTCGCGCTCGACCACGAGAACGAGCAGTCGCTGCGCCGCGCGCAGGTCGCCGCCGTGGTCTGCGGCGCCTGGGTCGGTCTCGCCCGCGGCGAGTCGCATCTGGTGGAGGCCGTCACCGGCGGCCAGTCCCGGCTCGCCGGATACGAGCGGGTGGACATCCACAACCACCTCGAGGACGGCACCGGGCTGATCTCGCACGCCGTCGAGCCGGTCGCCATCATCGTGGCCGAACTGCTCGACAACGCGCTGCGCCACTCCTCGTCCGACACCTCCGTGAGCGTGCATCTCGAACGCGTCCACCACGGCGTCAGCGTGACCGTCGACGACGCCGGTGTCGGCATGAGCTCCGACGAACGGGCGCACGCCCAGCGGATGGTGGCGGGGCAGGAGCCCATCCTCCTGTCGGAGCTCGGCGACCCGCCGCGCATGGGACTCGCCGCGATCGGCCAGCTCACCCGGCAGTTCGACCTCTCCGTCGACCTGTCGTCGCCCTCCCCGTACGGCGGTGTCCGCGCGGTCCTGCTCGTCCGCGACCACCTCCTGTGCACCATCGCCCCCGAGGAGCGCAGGCCCGCCGCCGCGGCGCCGCGCTCCACGCGCGAGACCGCCGACGACACCGTTCACGACACCACGCATGCCCTCGCGGCGGACGAGACACCGGCCGCCCCGGCCCGGGTGGCCCCGGCCGTGCCGCCCGCCCGGCCGGACACCCCGCCCACCGACGGAGACGAGCTGCCCCGGCGCCGCCGCCGGGTCCGCACCGACGCGCGGCCCGCCGAAGGGCCCGCGCCGAAGAAGCCGCGGCCCGCCGCGCACCGCAGCCCCGAGGAGCAGGCCGCCGCGCTCGGCGCCCTCCAGGCGGCCACCGCCGCGGCGCGGGAGGAGCGGCCCGCACAGCAACCGCACGACAGCGCCGGCGACCGCCCCGGCACCGGCGAGCACAGCGAAGGGAACACCCCCGATGAGTAGCCGCGACCTCGGCGACAGCGCTTGGGTCCTCGATCCGATCCTGGAGATCCCGCACGTCCAGGCCGCCGTCCTGCTCACCAGGGACGGCCTGGTCTCCGGATACACCGAGGCGCTGACGCAGGCGTCCGCGGAGCGTGTCGCCGCCATCACCAGCACCGTGCAGGGCGCCTGTCGCACCGCGGCGGCCGCCTTCGCCGACCAGGAGTCCGCGGACGTGCGCCAGGTGGTCATCGAGTCCGACCACGGCTACATCCTCGTCGCGCCCACCGCGCACGGCACCTGTGTGGCCGCCTTCGGCGACCCCGAGGTCCGGCTCGACCTGCTCGGCCACCGGGTCCACTCGCAGGTGGCCAGGCTCGGCGAGAAGGCCATGGCGGCCGCGCCCCGTGGTGCCGACGGCGGCGTCGGGGAATGACGGGCCGCCGGAGCGGCCGCCCGCTGGTCCCCGCGTACCTCGCCACCGGCGGAGTCGCGCGGCCCAGCCGCAACAGCCTGGAGCGGCTCTCCGTGCTGACGGGGGTCGGCGCGCCCTGGCCCGCCGGTCTGCCCGCCGCGCAGCACGCCTTGCTGCGCACCCTGGACGGCGGCTCGCTCACGGTCGTCGAGTCCGCCGCCCTGCTCGAACTGCCGGTCTCCGCCGTACGGGTGCTCGCCGCCGCACTGGTCGACCAGGGGCTCGTGGGTGCCCGCCCGCCGGTCCCGCCCGCCGCGCAGCCCGATCCCGATCTGCTGAAGAGAGTCGCCGATGGCCTCCGCGCCCTCAAGCGCTGAGCCCGCGTCCGCGGGCGCCAACAGCTCCGTGCATCTCCCGGACACCGCACGCGAGTTGGTGAAGATCCTCGTCACCGGGCCGTTCGGGGTGGGCAAGACCACCCTGATCGACTCCGTCTCCGAGATCCGCCCGCTGCACACCGAGGAGCAGCTCACCGAGGCATCGGCGGCCGTCGACGACCTCGCGGGCGTGCGGGAGAAGACGACCACGACCGTCGCCATCGACTTCGGGCGGATCAGCCTCAACGGCGGGGCCGTGCTCTACCTGTTCGGCACCCCCGGGCAGGAGCGCTTCCGCGCGCTGTGGGACGACATCGCGTACGGCGCGCTCGGCGCCCTCGTGCTGGTCGACACCCGCAGGATCGACGAGTCCTTCGACGCCCTCGGCCTCGTCGAGGAGACCGGGCTGCCCTACGCCGTCGCCCTCAACACCTTCCCGGACAGCCGCAGTTATACCGAGGAGCAGATCCGGGTCTCCCTCGACCTGGACCCCGACACCCCCATGGTGGTCTGCGACGCCCGCGACACGCACTCCTCCGTCGACGCGCTGCTCGCCCTCGTGCAGCACCTGATCGACCGCAGCATCCCGGAGCCCCGATGACGTATCCCGCGCAGGCCGAGGCATTCCACCTGTCGGCGCCGGTCCGCCTGTGGGAGGACGGCTTCGCCGCCGACCCGCACAGCTACTACGCGGCCCTGCGCGCCCAGGGCCCGGTCGGCCATGCCGAACTCGCCCCCGGCGTACCCGCGTACGTCGTCACCGACCGGCGGGCCGCCCTCGACCTGCTGCACGACACCGAGGCCTGGTCGCACGACCCGCGGCAGTGGGAGGAGAGCGTCGACGGCGACGCACCGATCCTCGGCATGATGCGCTGGCGGCCCAACGCGCTGTTCAACGACGGCGATCTGCACGTGCGCTACCGGCGCTCCCTGTCCGACGCCTTCGACCTGGTGGAGCCGCACGACCTGCGCGAGCGGGTGCACCGTGCCGTGGACGTGCTGGCCGCCCGGATGGCGCCGCGGGGGCGGGCCGACCTGGTGAGCGATTTCGCCCGCCCGCTGATGTCACTGGTCTTCAACAACCTCTTCGGCCTGCCGGACGCGGAGAGCGACCGGCTCCAGGCCGCGATCGCACGGATCATGGACGGTGGCGAGGACGCCGCGCGCGGCGAGGAGGAGTTCGGCCGCTACATCCTGGACCTCGTCGCCGCCAAGAGCGCCGAACGCGGCCAGGACCTCACCAGCTGGCTGCTCGACCACCCCCTCGGCCTCACCCCCGAGGAGGTCACCTGGCAGGTCTTCCTCATGCTCGGCGCTGGCCACGAGCCCACCGCCAACCTCGTCTCCAACTCGCTGTCGCGGATCCTCGGCAACCCGGCGTACTACTCGACGCTGACCAGCGGATCCCGGCCCGTCATGGACGCGGTCGTCGAGGTCCTGCGCCACGAGACCCCGCTGGCCAACTACGGCATCCACTTCGCCCGCGAGCCGCTCACCTTCCACGGTGTGTGGGTGCGCGCCGCCGTCCCCGTCGTCATCTCCTACGGGGCCCTCGGGCACACCGCGGAGGAGGCGGCCGCACAGTCCCCGGCCCCGCGCCACCCGCAGGATGCCTCGCACCTGTCCTGGTCGGCGGGGGAACACTCCTGCCCGGTCAAGCAGCACACCCTGCTCATCGCCACCGAGGCCATCGAACGCCTCACCCAGTGGCTGCCCGACCTCGAACCGCTCACGCCGCGCGAACAACTGACGTGGCGCACGGGCCCGTTCCACCGCTCCCTGACGGAACTGCCCGTCCGCTTCGTCCCCCGTACCGCATCCCAGTCAGGAGTAGCCGGGTGACCGAGATCGCGTCTTCGTCCCGCATCGCCATCGACCCGTTCGGCGCCGACCTTCCGGCCGAGGCCGCCAGACTGCGCGAGGCGGGATCCGTGGTCCCCGTCGCCCTGCCCGGCGGCATCCCGGCCTGGGCGCCCACCCGCTACGACACGCTGCGCTCGCTGATCCTGGACCCGCAGGTGAGCAAGGACCCGCGCAAGCACTGGTCGCTGTGGCCCGAGGTCGGCGAACACCCCGAGTGGGGCTGGGTGCTCGGCTGGGTCGGCGTGGTCAACATGCTCTCCACGTACGGCCCCGACCACACCCGCCTGCGCAAGCTCGTCGCGCCCAGCTTCACCGCCCGCCGCACCGAGGCGATGCGCCCCCGCGTCGAGCACATCACCGAGACCCTCCTCCAGGCCCTCGACGCGGCGGCCTCCGACGAGGTCGTGGACCTGCGTCCCCTGTACGCCAACCAGCTCCCGATGCAGCTGATCTGCGAACTCTTCGGTGTCCCCGACGAGTTGCTGGACCCGGTGGAGCGGCTCGTCGACGCCATCATGGACACCTCCGACCCGAGCCCCGAGCACGGCGCGTTCGTGCAGGAGCAGATCGGCACCGTGCTCCCGGCGATCATCGCCCACCGCACCGAGCACCCCGGCGACGACATGACCACCGAACTGCTGCGGGTGCGCGCCGAGGACGGCGACCGGCTCAGCGACGAGGAGCTGCTCTACACGCTGCTCCTGGTCATCGGCGCCGGCTTCGAGACGACCGTCAACCTGATCGGCAACGCGGTCGTCGCCCTGCTCACCCACCCCGAGCAGCTCGCCGCCGTCCGCGCGGGCGAGATCTCCTGGGACGCCGTCATCGACGAGACGCTGCGCGTGCACCCCTCCATCGCCAGCCTGCCACTGCGCTTCGCGGTCACCGACGTGACGGTCGACGGAGTCACCATCCCGGCGGGCGACGCCATCCTCACCACGTACGCCGCCTCGGGCTACGACCCCGAGCACTACGGCCCCACGGCCGACGAGTTCGACGCGACCCACGCCGCCGACGACCACATGTCCTTCGGCATCGGCGTCCACCGCTGCATCGGCGCACCGCTGGCCCGCCTGGAGGCCCGCACCGCACTGCCCGCCCTCTTCGACCGCTACCCGGACCTGCGGCTCGCGGCGGCTCCCGAAGAGCTGCGCCAGGTCCCGTCGTTCATCGCCTATGGCTGGCAGCAGATCCCGGTACGCCTGCACGGCTGAGCGGCGCGCGCCCCGGTCAGGTGTGCAGTTGTGCGCGGAAGTCCTGGGGGTCGACGGCGGGGCCGTCGACCTTCACGACGGGGACGACCTCGTCGTCGTACCAGCACACGGGCGTGCCCACGACGCCGTAGGACGCGAAATCGCCCACGGCTCGACCGGCCCAGTCGCCGTAGGTGTTGTCGATGACCTTCTGGTCGAAGCCGGGGGAGCGGAGTCCGTTGACCTTGCTCGCCAGTGACAGCAGCACCGACGGCTGGGCGAAGTCGTCGTTGCCCGGCGGGAACGGCTGTGCGCCGAACAGCACGGCCAGGTAGTCCATGAACTGCCGCCGCCCCACGTCGCTCGCCGCGGCGAGGGCGCTCAGGCCGCGCACCGATCCGCTGCCTCCGACCGTGTCGTCGAGCGTGGCCGAGAAGTGGAACATGACCACGTACGAGCCCTCGTCGGCGCCCTGCCGCATGGTGTCGAGCAGACTCTCCGCCATGCGGTGACTCGCACGGTCCCGCAGCTCGAGGAACACCTGGAGCTTGTGGGGGCTGCCCAGGCTTCCGTAGTACAGAACCGTGTCGTCCGAGCCTGTGGTGTTCGCCGGATTCATGTACAAAATGGTCCCATAACGGCATGAAACGCGCCGGTACGCCGACCCGGCGCAGGGCGATGCACGGCACGACGGCTGGGAGATGATCGACGGATGGGAAGCGCCGGCCAGCCTCGGGCGCAGGCGGGGCACAGCCACCTGTTCCCCGGAGCGCGGGTTCGCGTGCGGGGACTCGACGCGCCGGCGGCGCACCTCGACACCCCACAGCCGATGACCTTCGTCGTGACCTTCGCGGACGGTGAGGAGGCCGCCGCCGAGGTCCTCGTGCCGGGGGACGGCCGACAGGATTCGACCGTGCTCGCCGTCGAGGCCCACACCAGCCGCGCGGGCACGGAACTGCCCGCGCAGTCCTGGATGATCAAGGAGTACCTGCTCGACGGAGCCGCACTCGTCCTGCGTCTGGGGGTGCGGCTCACGTAGGGCGGAGGGGACGTCGTCCTCCTGGTGACGCCACCGGATGCAGACGGTCGAAACCTGGGTGAGCATGGTCGAACTGCCCTCGGGCCGCTGGAGAGCCATGACCGGCCTCATCGACGGGACGACGGGCACACGACGTCGACCAGAGGGAGAAACGATGGTTTCCGACCAGGACGCGAACGAGCACGAGGGCCCCGCCGACGGCGGAGCGGCCGGAGTGCCGGGCGTGCACGACGGCGGCGCGGACGGCGGTGCCGAGGGGCCTGCCGACGGTGGTGCGGCCGGGCAGCCCGGTGTGCACGACGGTGGTGCGGACGGCGGTGCCGAAGGGCCCGCCGATGGTGGCGCGGCCGGGCAGCCTGGTGTGCAGGACGGTGGCGCCGACGGTGGTGCCGAGGGGCCTGCCGACGGTGGTGCGGCCGGGCAGCCCGGTGTGCACGACGGCGGTGCCGATGGCGGTGCGGACGGCGGCGGTAACGCCTCTTGACCGCTCCCAGGACCGGGCTCCGGAACCCTGGTGTCCCAGCGGACGCCGGGATTCTGGAGACCCGTCTGACCGATCTGACCGGCCTCGCCTTCGAGGAGTTCGCCCACAAGGTGTGGTCGCGCACCGCCCTGCTCACGACCGCCGCGAGCGACTTCTCCGACGTGTTCGGTGCCGACGCCGTGGACGAACTCGTGTCGAGCCGAGGACTGCGCACGCCGTTCCTCCGCGTGGCCAAGGACGGCGCCGTGCTCCCCGAGTCGTCGTACACCTCGTCCGGCGGCGTCGGCGCGACCATCGCGGACCAGGTGGACGACACCGCGCTGTGGCGGCTGTTCGCGGACGGCGCCACGCTCGTTCTCCAGGCGTTGCAGCGCACCTGGGCCCCGGTCGGTGACCTGTGCGCGGAGCTGAGCGCCGAGCTGGGCCACCCCGTGCAGGCCAACGCGTACATCACCCCACCGCTGAGCCGGGGCTTCGACGACCACTACGACGTCCACGACGTGTTCGTCGTCCAGATCCAGGGCCGCAAGCGCTGGCTCGTCCACGAACCCGTGCACCCCGATCCACTGCGCGACCAGCCCTGGACCGACCGCCGCGAGGCCGTCGCAGAGGCGGCGCGCGGACCCGCGTACATCGACACCGTGCTTGAACCCGGCGATGTGCTGTACCTGCCGCGAGGCTGGCTGCACGCCGCCGAGGCGCAGGGCGAGGTGTCGGTCCATCTGACCCTGGGCGTCCACGTCTGGAACCGGTACACGCTGGCCGAACAGCTCGCCGAGGCCGCCCTCGCCGCGCTGCGCGACGACCCCGGAACGCGCGCCTCGCTGCCGCTGGGCGACGCGGCGGGGGCGGCCGTGATCGACGACATCCGGGAGCGCCTCACCGCCGCCGTCGCCGCGGCCGACCCCGCCCCGCTGTTCCACCGCGCCCGCCGGGGCCGGGCCCGCCCGGCCGCGCTCGGCCCGCTGGCCCAACTCGCCGCCGTCGAGTCCCTCGGCGCCCGGTCGCCGGTGCGCCTCAGGGCGGCACTCGAAGCCCGGTGGGAGGGCACACGCCTGACGACCCGGGTGGGCTGGCTCGACTTCCCGGAGAGCGACCGGGCGGCCGTGGACGCCCTGCTCGACGGCGCGGTCCGCACGGCCGGCGACATCGGCCTCGCCCTCGCCGAAAGACTGCTGCGCGCGGGCGTCCTGGTACCCGCGGGACGGTAGCCGCCCCGTGCCCGCCGCCGACCGCTTCTTCTGCGCCGAGGCCGCCCGCGTCCGCGGCGACTCCCTCGCGGGCACGGCGCCGCGCGGCGCCGTCTGGGTGCTCATCGAGTACCGGGGCGCCTGGCCCACGAACGGCTTCGACGGTCTCGACCTCGACCCGGAGGTCAAGGCCCACGTCTGGGACGCGGCCCACGCGGTCAGGGCCCGCATCCTCCTGGTCAGACGGATCGCCCGCCCCCGGCCCGAAGGACCCGGCCGCTGGGCCGTGTTGCACCACGAACCCTCCGGCGCGTACCGGCAGCACTGGGGTACCTGGACCCGCGACGCCGATCTGGTGGAGATCGCCGAGGCCCTGCGGACACCGGGCGGGCTCGACCACCCGCCGGTCGTGCTCGTCTGCGTCCACGGCCAGCACGACATCTGCTGCGCGGTGCGCGGGCGCCCCGTGGCGAAGGCGCTGAGCGGGCTCTGGCCGAACCTCGTGTGGGAGTGCACCCACGTCGGAGGGGACCGGTTCGCCGCCAACGTCGTCGTCGTGCCCGACGGGGTGTACTACGGCGACCTCGACGCGGACTCGGCCGCCGAGGTCGTCGAGGAACATCTGGCCGGTCGCGTCCACGCCCGGCACCTGCGGGGGTACACCGACCTCGCGCCGCCGCAGCAGACCGCCGTCACCGCACTGCTCGCACACTTCGGCCCGGCCGGCCGCCACGACTACGCCGTCACCGGCACGTCCCGGGACGGCGACGTCTGGCGCGTCCGCGTCGAACTCCACGCGCCGCGGCCGACCGCCTTCGACATCGAGGTGCACGCCCACCGCACGGCCCCGCACCGGCTGACCTGCCGGGGACCGCAGCCGAGTGCCACGGTCGCCTACGAGGCGCGGTCGATCCGGCCGGTGTGACCCCTCAGCCCGAGGGTTCGACCGTCACCTTCACGTGCTTCATGATCGGCTGGTCGCTCTGGGTGCTGTGGTCGCCGATCGCGCACAGCACGTTCATCTCCGGCATGTACCCGGCCGCGCAGCCGCGCGGGATGTCGTAGGGGATGGCCAGATAGCCCTTGAGGCCGCGCTTGCTTCCGTCGCGGGCCGTGCTCGTGATGTCGACCGGGTCGAACTCGCCGATGCCGCGCTCACGCATGTCGTCCTGGTTCAGGAAGACCAGCGTGCGCAGGTTCTTGATGCCCCGGTAGCGGTCGTTGTCGGAGTAGATGGTGGTGTTCCACTGGTCGTGGGAGCGCATCGTGCCGAGCGCCAGGGTGCCCGGCTCCGGGATCACGTCGGGCAGCGGCGCCGCGGAGAACTCGGCGCGGCCGGAGTCCGTGAGGAAGACCAGTTCGCGGGCGGGCTGCTTGATGCGGAAGCCCAGCGGCAGGCGCACCCGGCGGTTGCAGTCCTCGAAGCCGTCGATGACCTGCGCCATGGTGTCGCGGACGCGGTCGTAGTCCTCGACGTACCACTCCCAGGGGGTGTTGCTGTCGGGCAGCGTGGCGCGCGCCATCCCGGAGATGATGGCCGGCTCGGACAGCAGGTGCTTGGACGCCGGGCGCTTCATGCCGACGGACAGGTGCACCATGCTCATCGAGTCCTCGACCGAGGCGGACTGAAGCCCGCCGCGCTGCTCGTCCTTCTCGGTGCGGCCCAGGCACGGCAGGATCAACGCCCGGCGGCCGTGCACGAGATGGCTGCGGTTGAGCTTCGTGCTCACCTGCACCGTCAGCTCACAGGTGCGCAACGCCTCGTACGTATAAGGGGTGTCGGGGGCCGCGAGCGCGAAGTTGCCTCCCATGCCGACGAACACCTTCACGTCGCCGCGCCGCATCGCCTCGATCGTGCCGACCGTGTCGAGCCCGTGCGCACGCGGCGCGTCGATGTCGCAGGCCTCCGCGAGCCGCGTCAGGAACGCGTCGGTGGGGCGGTGGTCGATGCCGCAGGTCCGGTTGCCCTGCACGTTGCTGTGCCCGCGCACGGGGGAGGGGCCCGCGCCCTCGCGGCCCAGATTGCCGCGCAGCAGAAGGACGTTGACGATCTCGCGGACCGTGTCGACGCCGTGCTCGTGCTGGGTCACGCCCAGGCACCAGCTGATGATGCTGCGGTCCGCGTCGCCGTAGACACGGGCGGCCTTGAGGATGTCCTCGCGGCTCAGCCCCGACTGGCGCTCGATCTCGTCCCAGGGCGTCGCCTCGCACAGCTCCCGGTACGCGTCGAAGCCCTCGGTGTGCCGGTCGATGAACTCCCGGTCCAGGGCCTTGGGGTCGGACGCCGACTGCTCGAGGACCGCCTTGGCGATGCCGCGCAGGAACGCCATGTCGCCGCCGATGCGCACCTGGAGGTTCAGGGTGCTGGTGCGCGTCGCCTTGTTGAGCGCCATGTCCTTGAAGTCGTGCGGGATGATCGTGCGGGTCGCCGCCGCCTCGACGAGCGGGTTGACGTGCACGACCTGCGCGCCGCGGGCGTAGGCCTCGGCGAGCGCGGTCAGCATCCGCGGCGCGTTGGAGGCGGCGTTGACGCCCATGATGAACAGGGCGTCCGTGCTCTCCCAGTCCGCCAGGTCGCAGGTGCCCTTGCCGGTGCCGAGCGAGGCCTGGAGCGCCCGGCCGCTCGCCTCGTGACACATGTTGGAGCAGTCCGGCAGGTTGTTCGTGCCGAACTCGCGCGCCCACAACTGGTAGAGGAACGTGGCCTCGTTGCCGAGCCGCCCGGACGTGTAGAACGACGCCTGGTTCGGGTTGTCCAGGCCCCGCAGCGTGCTGCCCACCAGCTCGAAGGCGTCCTTCCAGCTGATGGGGACGTAGTGGTCGCTCTCCGGGTCGTAACTCATGGGCCCGGTCAGCCGGCCCTGGTCCTCGAGCGCGAAGTCGCTCCACTGCGACAGCTCGCTCACCGAGTGCTGGGCGAAGAACTCCTTGCCGACCCGCTTGCGCGTCATCTCCCACGAGACGTGCTTGATGCCGTTCTCGCAGATGTCCAGATGCAGGCCCTTGCGGTCGTCGGGCCAGGCGCAGCCCGGACAGTCGAAGCCGCCGTTCTCGTGGTTCATCTTCAGGATCGCCCGGGGACCGTCGAGGAGTTCGCGCTCGCGCACCAGGAACCGGGTGACGCTCTTGGCGGCACCCCAGCCCGCGGCCGGGTGGTGGTACTGGCTGAAGTCCGGCCGGCCCTCGGGCTCCGGGCCGACCCGCGACTCCGGTGTGTCCTGACCGTCCTGGGAGGCGTTCACTGGGCTCATTCCTTGTCGGCGGAGTTCGTGCTCGTACGGATCGTGCAGTGCAGGGTGTCGTTCTGGACGTCGGCGACGATCGTGTCGCCCGGTTCGGCCTCGCCGCCCAGCAGCAGCGACGCGATGCGGTTGTCGAGCTCGGTCTGGATGGTGCGGCGCAGCGGGCGCGCGCCGAACTCCGGCTGGTGGCCGTGCGCGATCAGCAGCTTCTTGGCCGCCTCGGTGACCTCCAGGTTCAGCCCCTGCGCGTGCACACGGCGCTCGCTCTGGTCCAGCAGGTGGTCGACGATCCGGCCGAGGTCGTCCTCGGTGAGGCTGTGGAAGACGATGATGTCGTCGATGCGGTTGAGGAACTCCGGCAGGAAGCGGCCCCGCAGCTCCTCCATCAGCTCGTCCTTGAGCTCCGCAGCGTCGCCCTGGTGGGCGAGGATGCGGTGGGCGCCGATGTTCGACGTCATGATGACCACGCAGTGCCGGAAGTCGACGGTGCGGCCCTGGGAGTCGGTGAGCCGGCCGTCGTCGAGGATCTGAAGCAGCGTGTTGAAGATGTCCGGGTGCGCCTTCTCGACCTCGTCGAACAGGACGACGCTGTAGGGCTGGCGGCGCACCTTCTCGGTGAGCTGGCCCGCCTCGTCGTAGCCGACGTATCCGGGCGGAGCGCCGACCAGACGCGCGACGGTGTGCTTCTCCTGGAACTCGCTCATGTCGAAGCGGACCATGCGGCTCTCGTCGCCGAACAGCAACTCCGCGAGCGTCTTGGCGAGTTCGGTCTTCCCGACGCCCGTCGGACCGAGGAAGAGGAAGGAGCCGACGGGCCGGTTCGGGTCGCCCATGCCCGCGCGGTTGCGGCGCACGGCCTGCGAGACCGCGGTGACCGCCTCGTCCTGCCCGACGATGCGGGCGTGCATCTCCTCCTCCAGCCTCAGCAGCCGCTCCTTCTCTCCGGCGGTGAGCTGGGCGACCGGGATGCCGGTGCGGCGCGAGACGATGTCGGCGATGTCGTCGGCCGTCACGGAGACCACGCCCTCGCGGCGCTCCTCGATGCCGGCGACCTCGCCCTCGACTTCGCCGATCTGCTTCTTCAGCTCGGAGGCCTTCTCGAAGTCCTCCGAGGCGACGGCCTGGTCCTTCTCGCGGGTCAGCTTCGCGATCCGGTCCTCGCGCTCGACGACCTCGGTGGAGCGGCTCGCGGAACGCAGCCGCACCCGGGCGCCCGCCTGGTCCATGAGGTCGATGGCCTTGTCGGGCAGGAACCGGTCGCTGATGTAGCGGTCGGACAGCTCCGCCGCGGCGGCCAACGCGCCGTCGGCGAAGCGGACCTGGTGGTGCGCCTCGTAGGCGTCCCGCAGCCCCTCCAGGATCTGCACGGTCTCCTCGACCGTCGGCTCCGGGATCAGGACGGGCTGGAAGCGGCGCTCAAGGGCGGCGTCCTTCTCGATGTGCTTGCGGTACTCGTCGATGGTGGTGGCACCGACGACGTGCAACTCCCCGCGCGCCAGGGCCGGTTTGAGCATGTTGCCCGCGTCCATCGAACCCTCGCCCGTGGCGCCCGCGCCCACGACGGTGTGCAGCTCGTCGATGAACAGGATGATGTCTCCGCCCGCGTTCTGGACGTCCTCGATGACCTTCTTCAGGCGTTCCTCGAACTGGCCGCGGTACTGCGCGCCCGCCACCATCCCGGACAGGTCGAGGGCGACGACGCGCTTGTCCTTGAGCGTGTCGGGCACCTCGCCCGCGACGATGCGCTGCGCGAGGCCCTCGACGATGGCGGTCTTGCCGACGCCGGGCTCACCGATCAGCACCGGGTTGTTCTTGGAGCGCCGGGACAGGATCTCCACGGTCTGCTCGATCTCCTCGGCACGGCCGACGACCGGGTCGAGCTTGCCGGCCTTGGCCTCCTCGGTGAGGTCGCGGCCGTACTCGTCGAGCGTCGTGGACGCCCCTGCCGTACCGCTGCCGCCGCTGCCACCGCCGGTGTCCGCCCGGCTCGCCTGCTCCGTGGCGTTCGTGAGCCGGTTCGGGTCGAGGCCCGCCGCGCTCAGCAGCCGCGCGGCGCCCGTCGACGGGTCGGAGAGCAGGGCGCCGAGGATGTGCTCGGGCCCGATGTACGAAACACCTGCCGCCTGCGACTGGGCGTGCGCGGCGGCCAGCGAACGCTTGGCCGCGGGGGTGAGACCCGGCTCCGCGGACGGCTGTCCCGCCTCCTGCGGCAGGACCTTGGCGATCTCCTCCGCCAGCCGGTCGGGGTCGACACCGGCCTGCTCGAGCACCCGGCGGGACGGCTGCACCTTGGTCGTCGCCCACAGCAGATGTTCGGTGTCCAGATCGGAGGTGCCGTCCTCGTGCGCCTTCTGCGCGGCAAGGTTCAGCAGTTCCTGGGACGACTCCGTGAGCAGCCGGCCGATGGGCACGCGCTGCACCGCCGGTGGCGAGCTCGCGGGGGACGTACCGAAGAACCGGTTGAACATTTCACTGAAAGGGTCCGAGGGACCGAACCCGAACGGCGACATCGACATGGTGACTCCAGGTGCGCAATGGGTTCGTCCAAGCCAACCCCCGCCCTTGGTCCCCCGCAAGCTGATCATTGCAGAACGGGTGCACCGGTCGGGCGTTCGCCGATGATTCTGGAAGCCGCCACAAAATGCTTTGTCCAGGCGCACAAACGGTTATGGATTCCGGTGCGCACGGACGATTCGAATTGGTTCTTTGTTTGACTTGTTCGACGTTTTCCCGGACGGTGAGGAAAAGATTCCCGGGCCGTTTGGACAGTTGAGTGAGACACCTGCCGCGGGTGGCCGAGCGGGTCCGGCGGGCGCTCTCCCCGCGCGGCGCCCTCGCGCTGCACAGCGTCGACGGAACCCTTTCGTTCGGACTGCGCGCCGCGCTCGCCATGGCCCTGGTCGCCGTTCCCATGGCGCTCGCCGGACAGGCCGAAGCATCCGTCTACGCGATGCTCGGCACGTTCACCACCACGTTCGGCCGCAATTTTCCCTATGCCCGCAGGGCCAGGGTGCTCGCGCTCGTCGGGCTCGCCATGACGGCCAGCGTGGGCGCCGGTTCCGCGCTCGGTACGTGGGCCCGGCCGCAGGACGGGGGAGCGGGCGCCGCCGTGGTGGTCGCCGCCATGGCGGCGGTGGCCGGGGCGGCGAAGTTCGGCTGCGACGCGACGCGCTTGCGGGGGCTCGGCGCGGTCCTGCTGCTGTTCTCGTTCGCGGTGTCCGCCTACGGGGCTCCGGCGCCGTCCGACGTCGCGGCGCGCACCGCGCTCGCGGCGCTCGGTGCGGCGGTGGCCTGGGTGCTGGCGATGGCCGGCCGCCTCGTGCACCCGGAGCGGCCGCAGCGCCTCGCCGTGGCGGTCGCCCTGCGCGAACTCGCCGGTCTCCTCGACGCCACCAGCCGCGCGGGTGGGGCGGACCGGCTCGCGCGCCACCAGGCGACCGCTGCCGTCCTCGAGGCACACCGGGCCCTCGGTCTGCCGCCCGCGACCGCCGCCGAACGCGGACGCGCGGGTGGGCCCTGCGTACGCCTGGCCGCCGTCTCCTGGACCGTGCTGATCCGCTCCGCGAGCCGCCCGCCGGACCTGCCGGCCGGACTCTCCGTGCACCTGCGCGGGCAGGCGGTCCTCCTCCTGGGCCGCCGCCGCGGGCAGCCGGAGGTGCTGCCGGAGCTGGCGGCGCTCGCGGAGACTGGGGCCGAGATCGAGACCGGAGCCGGGGCCGGGACGCCCACCGGGGCCGCCTCAGGGAGCATCGCGCGCGGCACCACCCGAGCGGTCGCCCCCGCGGAGTCGGCGGTGACACTGGAACGGCGCGCCTCCCTCCTGACCGTCGGCCGCCGCGCCGACACCGCGGGCCGCGCCACCCGCCGCGCCGTCCTCCTCGTGCCCGCCCTGCGCATGACGCTGGGCACCGGCCTCGCGGGCGGCGTCGCCCTGCTGCTCGGCCTCGGCCACGGCTACTGGGCGGCGATCTCCGCGGCCGCCGTCCTGCACTCCATCAACGTGCGCACCGCCGCGCAGCGCGCCGTCCAGCGCACCCTGGGCACCGCGGCCGGACTGGCCCTCGCCCTCGCCGTGCTCGCGCTGCACCCCGGGCCCTTGACGCTCGTCCTCGTGATCGTGCTCCTGGAGTTCCTGCTGGAGTACGGGGTGGCCCACAACTACGGCATCGGGGTGGTGTTCCTGACGCCGCTGGCCCTGCTGATGAGCGACCTCGCGACCCCGGTACCGGCCGAAGACCTCGTCCAGGACCGGGCGTTGGGCAGCGTGGTCGGCATCGTCGTGGCCCTGCTGTGCGCCCTGGTCCTCATCCACGGGCGGGCGGCGGAGCGGGTGCAGCGCGCCCTGACGGCGTGCGGCGCCGCCGCCGAACTCGCCGAGCGGGCCCTCGCCAACCCGGGCGCGGCCACGCTGCCGGAACTGCGCTCGCGCCTCGCCGAGGCCGTCGTCGAACTGCGCGAGGCCGACGACGCGGCGGCCGGGGAACTGTGGCCCGCCGAACTCGACCCCACCGAACTCGCCGCCGCCGAACAGCGCGCCCACCGGCTCCTGCGCCGCCTGGGCTGACTCCTCCGCTTCAGTCGTCGGCGCCCAGCCGGACCGCGTCCGTCGCGGTGACCAGCTCGGCCAGCGACCGCGGATCGCTGAGCGAGCGACCGGTTAGCTCGCGCACGCGATTCAGCCGGTACCGGATCGTGTTGGGATGGCAGTGCAGCGCCCGGCCCGCGCTCTCGGCCGACCCGGCGTGATCGACGTACGCCTCCAGCGTCCGCAACAGCGCGACGCGGTCCTCCGCAGGCAGCGCGAGCACCGGGCCGAGCACCTCCTTGGCCAGGCGCCGCCCCTCGTCCGGGTCGTAGGCGATCAGCGCGGCGAGCGGGCTGGTGCTGAACTCCCGCACCGCGGGCCTGCCCACGGGGAGGTCGGCGAGCGCCGTCCGGGCGAGATGGAGCATGCGCGGTGTGTCGGCGAGCGACTCGTACGAGGGGCTGACACCGGTACGGGACGCGGCGGCCGCGCGCAGCACGCCCAGGACGTCGTCGCGCTGCTCGTCGCGCAGCGCGACGACACCGGCCTGGAGGGCGGGCGTCAGGTGCCAGGCCGACACGATGCCGAGCCCGCCCAGCATGCGCTCCACGCCGACCAGGCTCTCCTCGGCGAGGCCTGCCGTCTCCGCGGCCACCACCATCAGCTTCGAGTCCAGCGGAAGACCAAGGAGCCTGCCGACCTCCCACGAACCGGACTCGGGCACCAACTGGCCGGTGAACAGCGCCTCCATGAGCGCCGAACGCCGCCGCTGCTGGGCGACCAGCAGCTCCGCGGTCGCCGAACGGTACGCCTCCGTGAGCGCCAGCGCGTGCTCGTCGGAGAGCCGCCACAGGGTGCTCGACGCGGAGAGCAGCGCGTCCAGGAAGTCGGGGCGTGCGACGCGGCGCGCGTGCTCGACGAACAGGTCCCAGAGCATGGCGCACGCGATGCGGTAACAGCGCAGCACCTCGGGCAGCGGCGCCCGCTGGCGCGCGCGGCGCCGGCCCGTCTCGGAGGGTGCCGACAGATCGGACGCGGACGCGGCCCCGGCGAGACCGTCGAGGATGAACTGAAGGTTGGCCGCCACGGAGGCGCGCAACTCCGCCGCGGGGACGACGCTTTCGTCGCGGTAGAGGTCGATGCGCTCGCGGGTGGCCGCGCACACGTCGTCGATCAGCGCGGGCAGCCGCTGCTGCGCCCACGTCACCAGCTCACCGAGCAGCGGGGCGGGCGGGCTCGGCACCCGGCCGGGTGGGTCCGCGACGTGATCGGCCATGGGTGGTGCTCCCCTTGTGGGTCCGGGACGGTGGGTCGGGTCGGGCAAGGGCCTCAGAAGTAGCCGCGGCGCGTCGCGGGCGTCAAGTCGGCGGCCCGGCCGTGTCGGGGCGACGCGCGGGGGCGGGGTGACACCGATCCGTCTAGGGTGCGAGCCATGAGTGCCTGGTTGCCGACGTCAGCCGTTCCTCGCCTGGCCTGCTCCGTGGGGATCGGGCTCGTGGCCGCGGTGGCCGTGGGCATCGCGGTCGGCGTGCCCCTGGGCATCCTCACCGGCATCGCGGCCGCGGAGCTGGTCTTCGTGACCACCGGCTGGCTGGTGCTCTGGCCGATGGACGCCGCCGCCACCCGCCGCGAGGCACGCCGTGAGGACTTCGCCCCCGTCACCGAGGAGTTCGCGGTGGTCGGCACCGCGCTGTGCGGCCTCGGAGCCATCGTGGTGCTGCTGCTCCTGCACGGCTCCGGCGCCCGCAACGCCGCGGCGGCTGTCGCGCTGGGCGGGGTGTTCATGGCGTGGGCGGCCCTGCACCTGATGTACGCCGCGCGCTACGCCTACCTGTACTACCAGGACACCGCGGGCGGCATCGACTTCAACTCCGAGGAGCCTCCGGCGTACCGGGACTTCTTCTACTTCAGCTACAACCTCGGCATGACCTACCAGGTGTCCGACACCAACGTCTCCAGCCCGGTGATCCGCTCCGTCGTGCTGCGGCACTGCCTCCTCTCGTACCTCTTCGGCACGAGCCTGCTGGCCACGGCCATCAACCTGGTCGCGGGCATGGTCACGGGCTGACCGTCCGCGGCCCGCCCTGCCGGTGGCGGTCGAGTCCGGCTTCTCGCTGGCGGAGATCGCCCGGCACGGCGAGGAACCGCGTGACGCGCCGGACATCGCGCAGGCCCTGTCGGCGCCGCTCAAGGAGAAGATCCGGGCCGTCGATGCCCGCATGGCCGAACTCGCCGCACTGCGGGCCGCCCTCGAGACGCGGGCCGGCGAGGGGTGCCCGTCGGAGCCGGCCGACTCGTAGCATGCGGCGCATGGCCATCAAACTTGAGAACGTCGCCATCGCCGTCCGCGATCTCGAAGCCGCGATCTCCTTCTTCACCGACCTGGGCCTCACGGTCCTCGGCCGGGACACCGTCCGCGGTGAGTGGACCGACACCGCCGTCGGCCTCGACGGCAACCACGCCAAGATCGCGATGCTCCAGACGCCGGACGGGCACGGCCGCCTCGAGCTCTTCGAGTACATCCACCCCGACGCGATCGAGACGGAGCCGACCCGCCCCAACGAGATCGGCATGCACCGCGTCGCCTTCTCGGTCGACGACATCGACGAGGCCCTGGAGACGGCGGCCAGGCACGGCTGCCACCCGCTGCGCGGCGTGGCCACCTATGAGGACATCTACAAGCTCACGTACGTGCGCGGGCCCAGCGGCATCATCGTGATGCTCGCCGAGGAGCTGAAGAAGGGCTGACGGCCGATCGGGCCAACCGTCCCGATGTCGGGATGCCGCGGGCCGGGGGGACTGCGACGATCGGCGGGCGTCCATTCCTGCTCGAAAGGCCCACCCATGCGCGCTGTACCCGTGAAGCGGAGCGACCGACGCACCCGGCGGCGGACCGTCGGCGTCGTGTGCGCCGTCGCCGCGTCGTTCGCCCTGCTGGCCGCCTGCTCGTCGGACGACGGGGGCGACACCTCCTCGGGCGGCAAGGAAAGCGAGAGCGCCGCCCCGAAGGCCGAGTCCGGTGACCCGAGCCCGTCCGGCCGGCTGAACGAGGACCAGAGCGAGCGAAAGAAGCTGCTCTCCGCGACGAAGGTCGACTGGGACAAGGCGGCCCGCACGGCGCAGAAGGAGGTCTCCGGCAGCGAGCTCCTGGAGATCGAGCTCGGCGACGACAAGCAGGGCAACCCGGAGTGGGACGCCGAGGTCGTCGCGTCGGACGGCACGGGCACCGACGTACGGATCGACGCCGTCACCGGCAAGGTGAGTGGCTCCACGACGGACAAGGACCAGGACGCGGACGACAAGAAGGAGAACGCCGACAAGCTCGCCGCGGCCAAGGTCGGCGCGACGAAGGCCGTCGGCACCGCCACGGAGCGCAAGAAGGGCAAGGTCACGTCCGTGGCCCTCGACGACTCCGACGGCGGGTCCACGACCTGGTCGGTCGACGTGGTCACGCCTGCCACCTGGGACAAGACGTCGTTCGACATCGACGCTGCCAACGGCAAGGTCCTGAACGAGCACGTCGACCAGGACTGAACCGCACGGGGGGCGGGCAGCTCGGCCGCGCCCGCCCCACCGGGGGGTGTCTCAGGTCCGGATCGCCGGGTCGCTCACGCCCGCCTGGCCGTTCTCCACATGGCCCGCGAAACGGCGCAGGAAGGTTTCGTCGGCGTCCGACACCACCGACACGTCGTACCAGCGCTTGCTCGCGCGCAGGTCAACGGTGTGCTGCACCGTGGCGCCCGGCTTGACGGTGAAGGTCTCGCTTCCCTCGCCGTAGGCGTTGCTGACGCCGAGGTGGACGGCCGCGTCCGTCGGGTTGGTCATCGTCAGCGCCAGGTTGCCGGAGTCGGCGGAATGCCGGGCGGTGACCTCGGGGGACTTGGTGGCGCCGGGGCCGCGGAAGGCGCGCAGGAACCCGTTCGGTCCGTGCACCGTGAGGTCGTACGTCCCCTTGGAGTACTCCGTGTTCCAGCTGTCGGAGACGCTCTTGCCGGCCTCCGTGGTGTACGTCCACGGTCCGTCGGTGCGCACCGGAGCGGACACGTAGAACTGGGCGCCGGTGTCGGGGCCGCCGGTGAAGGTGAGCTGGTAGCGGCCGCTCGCCGGGTCCACGGAGCCGTCCACCGCGGGGGCGTAGCGCAGCGGGCGGGAGGGGCGGCTGCCCTTCTCCTGCGTGGGAAGCGTGCCCTGGGCCGGCGGCTTGGGCACGTAGCTGTCGTGGCGCTCGTGGTCCGGCGGCTCATAGGCGTCGGTGTCGGGGAGTTCGGCCGGGTCGGTGTCCTTGAGGGAGAAGTCGAAGGCCGAGGTGAGGTCGCCGCAGATGGCGCGGCGCCAGGGGGAGATGTGCGGCTCGTGCACCCCGAAGCGGCGCTCCATGAAGCGGATGATCGAGGTGTGGTCGAAGGTCTCGGAGCACACGTAGCCGCCGGTGGACCAGGGGGAGACCACGAGCATCGGGACGCGCTGGCCGAGGCCGTAGACGCCCGCCGCGTACTTGGCACTGCCCTCGAAGACGTCGAGCGTGGTGTCCACGGTGGAGCGGCCGTCGTCCGCGGAGCGGGGCGGGTAGGGCGGCACCACGTGGTCGAAGTAGCCGTCGTTCTCGTCGTACGTGATGAACAGCGCCGTCTTGGACCAGACCTCGGGGTTCGAGGTCAGCGCGTCCAGGACCTGCGAGATGTACCAAGCACCGTAGTTCGTGGGGAAGTTGGGGTGCTCGGAGAAGGCCTCCGGGGCGGCGACGTACGACACCTTCGGCAGCTTGTCCGCCTTGACGTCGGCTCTGAGGATGTCGAAGTAGCCGTCGCCCGCCTTGGCGTTGGTGCCGGTGCGGGCCTTGTCGTAGAGCGGATCGCCGGGCTTGGCGTTGCGGTACTGGTTGAAGAAGAGCAGCGAGTTGTCGCCGTAGTTGCCGCGGTAGGCGTCGTCGATCCAGCCCCAGCCGCCGTCCGCGTCCAGGCCGTCGCCGATGTCCTGGTAGACCTTCCAGGAGACCCCGGCCTCCTCCAGGCGTTCGGCGTAGGTGGTCCAGTCGTAGCCCGCCTCCTCGTTGCCGAGCACCGGGCCGCCGTCCTTGCCGTCGTTGCCGACGTGGCCGGAGAGCATGTAGTAGCGGTTGGGGTCGGTGGCCCCGATGATCGAGCAGTGGTACGCGTCGCAGACCGTGAACCTGTCGGCGAGCGCGTAGTGGAACGGGATGTCCTGGCGGGTCAGATACGCCATCGTCCCCGTGGTCTTGGCGGCGATCCAGTCGTCGTACTTGCCGTCGTTGAAGGCCTTGTGGCCGCCGGCCCAGTCGTGGTTGAGGCCCGCGATGAACTGCATGCCGAGGTTCTCGGCGTCCGGGTGGTATGGCAGCGTCTCCTTGCCCGTGCCGTCCGCCTGGTGCCAGACCGGCTTGCCGCTGGGCAGCGTGACAGGACGGGGATCGCCGAAACCGCGGACGCCCTTCATCGCGCCGAAGTAGTGGTCGAAGGACCGGTTCTCCTGCATCAGGACGACGACGTGCTCGACGTCGTCCAGGGTGCCGGACCTGCGGGCCGCGGGGATCGCGGCGGCGCGGTCGATGGAATCGGTCAGGGCGGCGATACCGGTGGCGGCTCCAGCGGTGCCGGCGGCCGCGCCGGCGATCTGAAGGAAGCGCCGTCGATTCAGTTCTGCCATGGGTGGAAGGCCTCGTGGGGGAGAAGCGAACAGAAGTCGCCAAAGTGTTTCAAGAGGTCTGGTCCACTGGGAAGGGCGCAGGGATGTCCGGACAGTAAACCAATGGCCAAGTCCGGTGTTCGGGCCCACGAGCGCGCCCGAAACAGGTCATTCGGACCGGGCGCTGCCCATTTCGGCCGGGAAGTCCGTCGCGTCGCAGTCGAAGCCCTGGATCAGCTCGTGGAGCTTCCAGGCCTCCGAGTCGTTCCGCCGGAACTCCACGATGGTCGCCGCGGTGGAACCGGCCACCGGCGTGAAGTCCGTCTCCAGCAGGTCCGTGTACTTCTCCACGACCAGGACGCCGGCGTTCTCGATGTCGGAGAACGTGCGCGGGTCGGCGTCCTGATGGATCACCACTCCGACCACCACCCGGCTGTACGAGGGCGCCAGGCGGTCGAGTTCGAGCGCCATGACCTCGACGAAGCCGAAACCCATCCCGGTCTCGCTGTGCCGGGTCATGTTGATGGTGCCGTCGGGGGAGCGGCTGTCGTAGTGGACGACGTACGCGGGATCCCCGTAGGGATCGTCCTCGGAGTAGGTCGCGGCGACGATGTCGAGATGGCGTGGTGACTCGCCCACGGGACTGGGATCCCAGCGCAGCCTTACCTCGATCTTCTGGAGTCCCGTCGTGACGCTGCTCACCGGACGCCGCCTCTCTGCGTTGAATCAACCAGGAGCCCTTCCGCCCCCGTGCCCTCAAGTATGGCGTGCGACCAGCGGCTTGATGCTCCCTTAGCGCAATTCGCTCCGTTCCCCGGGGCCCCGGGCCCGCACGGCGGGACGATCGGGATTGAGAATGGAAGTCATTTTCATGTAGCGTCCTGTCCTGCTGTCCCCGTCCCACCCCCACCAGCGACTCCATGGAGGAACCGATGGCCGTTCCCAAGCGGAAGATGTCCCGCAGCAACACCCGACACCGCCGCGCCCAGTGGAAGGCGGCCACGCCCCGGCTCGTCCCGGTCACGGTCGACGGCGTCTCCCGGCTGGTCCCGCAGCGGCTGGTGAAGGCGTACGAGCGCGGTCTGCTGCGCCCCGAGGGCTGAGGCGACATGGCCGCCGAACGACTCCCCGTCACCGTCCTGTCCGGCTTCCTCGGAGCCGGCAAGACCACCCTGCTCAACCATGTGCTCGGCAACCGCGAAGGGCTGCGGGTCGCCGTCATCGTCAACGACATGAGCGAGGTCAACATCGACGCCGCTCTGGTGCGGGGCGGCGAGGCGGCGCTGTCCCGCACCGAGGAACGCCTCGTCGAGCTGACCAACGGCTGCATCTGCTGCACCCTGCGCGACGACCTGCTCGAGGAGGTCGACCGGCTGGCCCGGGAGGGCCGCTTCGACCATCTCCTCATCGAGTCCTCGGGAATCTCCGAACCGATGCCGGTGGCCGCCACCTTCGCGTTCGCCCGCGACGACGGCGCCACCCTCGGGGACGTCGCCCGTCTGGACACCATGGTCACGGTCGTCGACGCGGCGAACTTCCTGACCGAACTGGACAGCGGCGACGAACTGGTCGAACGGGGCCTCGACCAGTACGAGGACGACGAGCGCACCGTCAGCGACCTGCTGATGGACCAGATCGAGTTCGCCGACGTCATCGTGGTCAACAAGCTCGACCTCGTCGACGGGGCGGCGGCCGACCGACTCCGGGCGGTGCTGACCCGTCTCAACCCCGTGGCCCGGATCGTCCCGGCGGTGCACGGCCGCGTACCCGCGAGCGCCGTCCTGGGCACGGAACTCTTCGACCTCGACCGTGCCCAACAGGCCCCCGGCTGGGTCCGCGAACTCAACGGCGACCACGTCCCCGAGACCGAGGAGTACGGCATCTCCTCCACGGTCTTCCGTGCTCGACTCCCCTTCCACCCCGACCGGTTGTGGCACTTCGTGACGGAGGAACTGGACAGCGGCGCCTACGGCCGGATCCTGCGCTCGAAGGGCTTCTTCGCCCTGGCGAGCCGCCCCCATGTCACGGGACTGTGGTCACAGGCGGGATCCGTCGCCCGCTTCGAACCCTCGGCGGCCCGCGACACGGAGAGCCCCGAGGGCCAGGAACTCGTCTTCATCGGCACCCACCTCGACGCGCCCGCCCTGCACGCCGCGCTCACCGCCTGCCTCATGGCGGACGGCGAGCCCCTGCCGGCCGTCGACCCGTTCCCCGCATGGGACACCTACGGCATCGACGAGGCCTGCGAACACGAACACCCCGAACTCGTGGGCGCCCGGCCGGCCTCGTCGTGACGCCCGCCGAGCACCGACGGCCGCCCCGGCACCAGGCGGTGGAACCGGGGCGGCCGACGGTCCGGGAGGCACCTCAGCGCATCGAAGTGCGCAGCAACCGTGCGCACTTCTCGCCGATCATCATCGTCGTGATGCACGGATTGACGGTGACGAGGTCAGGCATGGCCGAACCGTCGGCGACCCGCAGGCCCTCGACGCCCTTGACGCGCAGCTGGGCGTCGAGCGGGGCGAGGGGGTCGTCGTCCGCGCCCATCTTCACCGTGCACGCGGGGTGGTAGACGGTGTTGTGCGTCTGGTGGATGTAGGCGAGCAGTTCGTCGTCGGTGCGGACCTCGGGGCCCGGTGCCAGTTCCGCGCCCTTCCAGCCGCTCAGCGCGGGCTGAGCCGCGATCTCGCGGGCCAGCTTGAGGCCGTACGTCATCACGCGCGCGTCGTGCTCGTGGGTGAAGTAGCGCGGGTCCACGCGCGGCTTGTCGCGGAAGTCGCGGGTGCGCAGACGGACCGTGCCGCGCGACTTGGCGCGGGTCACGTTGGGGGTGAGGCAGAAGGCGTTCTCGGTGGTCGGATAGCCGTGCCGGGCGGTGTTCATGTCGAACGGCACCGAACCGTAGTGGAACATCAGGTCCGGCCGGTCGAGGCCGGGCTCGGTGTCGTAGAAGATGCCCGCCTCCCACCACTGGTTCGACGTGGTGGGCATCGGCTGCTTCGCCTCCCACATGATCACGCCCTCCGGGTGGTCCTGGAGGTTCTCGCCGACGCCCGGCGCGTCCACCAGCACGTCGATCCCGAACTCCCGCAGGTGCGCGCCAGGACCGATGCCCGAGAGCATCAGCAGTTTCGGTGTGTCGATCGAGCCGCAGGAGACGATCACCTCGCGGCGGGCGCGGACCGACCTGGTGTGGATCATGTCCGGGTCGAGGTACTCGGCGCCGACGCAGCGGTTCCGCTCGAACAGCAGCTTCTTGGCGCGTACGTCGGTGCGTACGGTCAGGTTCGGGCGCTTGCCGAGGATCGGGTGGAGGTAGGCCACCGAGGACGACTGGCGGATGTTGTTCTCGTCGGAGTTGATCTGGAACCAGTTCGCGCCGCGGATCACGGTGCTGCCCGTGTTGAACGGCGTCGTCGGGATCCCGGCCTGCGCACACGCCTCGAGCAGCGCCGTGCCGCACGGGTCGTCGCCCTTGACCGTGCGCAGCTTCACCGGACCGCTGCGGCCGTGGTGGTCGCCGGGCGCGTCGTTGTTCTCCAACGTGCGGTACAGCGGGAAGAGTTCCTCCGCGCTCCAGCCCGTGCAGCCGGCCTCCGCCCAGTCGTCCAGGTCCTCGGCCGGCGCCCAGAACGCGATGCACGAGTTGTGCGAGGAGCAGCCGCCGAGCACCTTGGCGCGGGCGTGCCGCATGAAACTGTTGCCGCTGGACTGCGGCTCGACCGGATAGTCCCAGTCGTAGCCGGACTCCAACAGGCCCATCCAGCGGTCGAGTTGGAGCACGTTCGGGTCGCCGACGTCGCTCGGCCCGGCCTCCAGGACACAGACCGACACCGAGGGGTCCTCGGACAGGCGGGCCGCGACCACATTGCCGGCGGTGCCGCCGCCGACCACCACGTAATCGAAGACGTCAGTGCTCATGTGCGGTTGACCTCCAGGGGTGCTGCGGACGGTTCGGGCCGTTGGGCGGCGTGTTCGGACAGGACGCCGGTGCGGTGGCGCTGGACGAACCAGTAGTAGGCGAAGCCGCCGCCCGCGATGACGCCGATGAACAGCACGGCGCCCCAGCGCAGGTACCAGTGGTGCGGGGCGACGGCGTTGTAGACGGCGGCGCGCGGCCAGATGAGATTGAGGGTCATCGCCGCGCCCCACAAGACGGCGACGATGTTGACGGGCAGTCCCCAGCGGCCCAGCGAGAACCTGCCCTCGCCCGCCGGCTGCCACGTGCCGCGCAGCCGTGCCACCAGCATGGGGACGGTGACCAGCAGATACGCGAGGTAGATCATGACGATGCCGATGCTGGTGACCACCGTGAAGATCTGCGGCTGGCGGATGTTCACCAGCAGGATCGCGAGCGCGAGCACACCGATGATGACGGCCGGTGCCACGGGCGTCTTGAAGCGCGGGCTCACCCGGGCGAGCAGTGAGGCGGCCGGCAGGTTGTTGTCGCGGGACATCGCGAACGCGAGCCGGATCGCCGCCGTGTGCACCGCGAGCGCGCACACCGTCACCGCGATGAGCACACACCACAGCATGGCCTTCCCGGCCGTCGGGCCGAGCACGTCCAGGACGATGTACTGAAGTCCGTCCGTGGAGAGCTCGCCGCCGCGCAGCGACGAGACACTCATCAGGGCGAGCAGCAGGATGAGCCCGCCCAGGACGAACGAGGCCAGGATGGCCCGGATGATGGCACGCGGCGCGTTGCGGGACGGGTCGAGGGACTCCTCGCCCAGCGAGGCCGCCGTGTCGAAGCCGTACATGACGTACGCGGAGGCCAGCGAGGCCACCAGGAATGTCCCCAGGTAGCCGAACGAGCCGCCGCCCCCGGCGTGCGCGGTGTGCGTCACGACCTGCGGACCGCGCACGACGTGCACCGCGAACAGCACGATGAGGACGACCGTCGCGACCAGTTCCAGGAACACGCCCGCCGTGTTGATGGTCGCCATCAGCTTCACACCAAAGGCGTTCACGAGCGTGGTGAACAGGATCAGGACCGCGGCGAGAACGACCGCGTTCGTCGCGACGTCGTACGTCCCCGTGCCGTCGCCGACGAACTGGAACACCGACGAGATCTGCGGCAGCGTCAGCTGGTAGGCGAGGGACACCGCCGCGATCGACACCACCGAGGCGACCAGCATCATCCAGCCGGCGAGCCAGCCGACGTGCCCGTTGCCCACCTTCTTCGCCCAGTTGTAGATCGAGCCCGCCACCGGATAGCGCGCGGCCAGTTCGGCGAAGCACAGTGCCACCGTGAACTGTCCGGCGAACACCATCGGCCAGGACCACCAGTAGGCCGGGCCGCCGTGCGCGAAGCCGAAGTAGAACAACTGGAAGGTGCCGGTCAGGATGGAGATGTAGCTGATGCCCGCGGCGAAGGTGTGGAACGTGCCGAGGGTGCGCTTGAGTTCGGGCCGGTAGCCGAACTCGGCGAGCCCGGCGTCGTCGCTGCCCTTCTGTGGCGCCCGCGTCATGCGAACCAGCCCTGGACGGTGGGCGCGGCGGTGCGCCAGATGTGTTTGGTCTCGCGGTACTCGGCGAGCCCCGCGGGCCCCAGCTCGCGCCCGAACCCGGACTGTTTGTAGCCACCCCACTCGGCCTGCGGGACGTACGGGTGGAAGTCGTTGATCCACACCGTGCCGAGCCGCAGACCGGCCGCGACCCGCTCCGCCTTGGCTCCGTCGCTCGTCCACACGGCGCCCGCGAGGCCGTAGACCGAGTCGTTGGCGAGGCGCACGGCCTGCTCCTCGTCGCGGAACCGCTCGACGGTGAGGACCGGGCCGAACGACTCGTCCTGGACGACCGACATCCCGCTCGAACACTCGTCGAGCACGGTCGGCAGATAGTAGAAGCCGTCGTCGTACGGGGGTCCTGCCGGGCGCCCGCCGCCGCAGCGCAGCACCGCGCCCTCGTCGATGCCGCGAGCCACGTACGCCTCGACCTTCTCGCGGTGCGCCGCCGAGATCAGCGGGCCGGTCTGCGCCTGCTCGTCGAACGGGCCGCCGAGCCGGATCTCCCGGGCCCGCCGCACCACCTCGTCGACGAACCGGTCGTGCAGGGAATCCTCCACCAGGAGCCGGGTGCCGGCCGAGCACACCTGGCCCGAGTGCACGAACACGGCCGTGAGCGCCATGTCGACGGCGGCCTCGAAGTCCGCGTCCGCGAACACGATGTTGGGGTTCTTGCCCCCGAGTTCGAGCGCGACCTTCTTCACCGTGCCCGCGGCCGCCGCCATCAGCCGCCGACCGGTCGCCAGGCCGCCGGTGAACGACACCAGGTCCACGTCCGGGTGGTCGGCGAGCGGGGCCCCGGCCTCCGGGCCCGCGCCCAGGACGAGATTGGCGACGCCGTCCGGAACGCCCGCCTCGGCGAGCAGCCGGACCAGGTGCAGCGCCGTGTGCGGGGTCAGCTCGCTGGGCTTGAGGACGAAGGTGTTTCCGGCGGCCAGGGCGGGCGCCACCTTCCAACTCGTCTGCAACAGCGGGTAGTTCCACGGAGTGATCAGGGCGCAGACGCCGACCGGCTCGTGCACGACGCGGCTCTCCGAGCCCGGCACCCCGTTCTCCACCACCCGGCCCGCATCGACGGCCGCGAGCCGCCCGTAGTAGCGGAAGCAGGCGATGACGTCGTCGATGTCGTAGCCGCTCTCCACAAGGCGTTTGCCGGTGTCGAGGGACTCCGCGCGGGCCAGCTCGTCCTTGTCACGGGCGAGCAGGTCGGCGACGCGCAGCAGCAGATCGCCGCGTTCGGCGCCGGTGGTGTGCGGCCACGGACCCGCGTCGAAGGCGTGCCGGGCGGCGGTGATGGCCTCGGTGGTGTCCTTGCCGCCGGCCTCGTCGACGACCGCGACCAGCGAGCCGTCGGCGGGGCAGCGGATCTCGCGGGTGCGTTCGTCCCGCGGCGTCGTCCAGGTGCCTCCGATGAAGAGATCAGACACTCTCGGCCCCCAATTGCTCGATCGGGCAGTGGTGGATGGTGGCGGTGCGGATGGCTCCGGGGTCTTCGTCGCGGGAGGCTTTCGGGACGGTTTCGGGTACGGCGGACATGCCCCTCCTGGGACGTGGCGGGGAGATGGGTGTGCCTGGAGGTGTGGAGCGGCTCAGGACGCGGGGACGTTCGCGCGCTCGGCGTCGACGGTGGTGTCCGGGCCGTGGCCGGTGTGCACCACCGTGCGGTCCGGCAGGGTGAGCAGCCGGTCGCGGATCGACGCCGCGATCGTCGGTGCGTCGGAGTACGAGCGGCCGGTCGCGCCGGGGCCGCCGTGGAAGAGGGTGTCGCCGGTGAACACCGCGGCGAGGGACGGGGCGTGGAGGCTGCAACTGCCCCAGGTGTGGCCGGGGGTGTGCAGGACCCTCAGCTCGATGCCGGCGACCGTGAGGCGGCGGCCGTCGGCGAGCTCGCCGTCCGGCTTGCGGCGCGGGTACACCGTCTGCCACAGCTCCAGATCCGCCGGGTGCAGCAGGACGGGCGGCGAACCCACGGCGGCGGACAGCTCGGCGGCGGCGCCGATGTGGTCGTCGTGGCCGTGCGTGCACACGATCGCGGTGACCCGGCGCCCGGCGACCGCCCGGGCGACGGCGGCGGCGTCGTGGGCGGGGTCGACGACGAGCACCTCCTCGTCGTCCCCGATCAGCCATACGTTGTTGTCGACGTCGAAGGTGTCGCCGTCGAGGCTGAACGTGCCCGAGGTGACGACGCGTTGGGCGCGGGCGGACGGCGTGGCGGTGGGGGTCACAGCACCACCACCGAGCGCAGCACGTCACCGGAGCGCATCTTGGCGAAGGCCTCCTCGACCCCGTCGAGGGAGACCGTCTCGGTGACGAATCCGTTCAGGTCGAGCAGCCCGTACAGGTGCTGGTCGATCAGGACCGGGAAGTCCCGGCTGGGCAGACAGTCCCCGTACCAGGACGACTTGAGGGCGCCGCCGCGCGAGAACAGGTCGATCAGCGGGATGTCGACGCTCATCTCGGGGTCGGGCACACCGACCTGGACCAGCACACCCGCGTGGTCGCGCATGTAGAACGCCTGCTTGTACGTCTCCGGGCGGCCCACCGCGTCGACCGCGATGTCCACGCCGAAGCCGTCCGTCAGCGCCCGCACCGCCTCGATCGGGTCCATACCGGAGGAGTTGACGGTGTGTGTGGCGCCGAACCGCTCGGCCTGCGTGAGCTTCTTGTCGTCGATGTCGACGGCGATGACCTTGCGCGCGCCGTTCAGGCAGGCGCCCGCGATGGCCGCGTTGCCGACGCCGCCGCAGCCGATGACGGCCACGGTGTCACCACGCTGGACGTTGCCGGTGTTCACGACCGCGCCGTACCCGGCCATCACGCCGCAGCCGATCAGGCCCGCCGCCTCGGGGCGGGCGGTCGGGTCGACCTTCACCGCCTGTCCGGCCGCGACCAGTGTCTTCTCCGCGAACGCCCCGATGCCGAGGGCGGCGCTCAGCGGGGTGCCGTCGAGCAGGGTCATGGGCTGTGCGGCGTTGCGCGAGTCGAAGCAGTACCAGGGGCGGCCGCGGCGGCAGGAACGGCAGGCGCCGCAGGGGGCGCGCCAGGCGAGCACCACGTAATCGCCGGGTACGAGGTCGGTGACACCGTCGCCGACGGCCTCCACCGTGCCCGCGGCCTCATGGCCGAGAAGGAACGGGAACTCGTCGCCGACGGCGCCTTCGCGGTAGTGCAGATCCGTGTGGCAGACCCCGCATGCCTGAACCCTGACCAGGACTTCGCCGTGCCCGGGATCGGGCACGACGATCGTCTGCACCTCGACGGGGGCACCCTTCTTCAGGGCGACGACGGCGCGGACTTCTTGTGGCACGACCCAACTCCTCTGCGCTGACTGGCAATGAACGCCGCACGACCGCTTGTTGCGTATCGCAGGATGCATTGCGTGATGAGAGACGACCGGAGTCATACTGGGAAGGACACCAAGACGCCGTCAAGGGGCGGGAGTTAACCGACTGCAAAAAGGCCGGAACGCTCGAAACCTTCCCGACACACAAGAACGCGGAGCAGGTTTCCCCTGCTCCGCGTTCAGTGCGCCGCCCGGTCCGGGCGGGCCTCCTCAGAAGCCGTGCCCCATGCGCTGGGAGAGGTCGACGGCCGCCGCCACGGTGGACTTGGCCAGCTCCGGGAGATGTTCCTCGGTCATCCGGAAGACCGGCCCGGACACGCTGATCGCCCCGATGACCTTCCCGTCGTGCGCGCGTACCGGCGCCGACACCGCGGCGAGCCCGAGCTCCAACTCCTCGACGGCGATGGCATATCCCTGCTCCGCCACCTTCTCCAGCTCGGTCCGCAACGCCGCCGTGCGAACGGTCGTGTGCTCGGTGAAGCGGGGCAGTGTGCGGGCGAGGAGTCCCTCGCGGACCACCGGCGACAGGTGGGCGAACAGCACCTTTCCGCTGGATGTGGCGTGCAACGGCGTGCGCCTGCCGAGCCAGTTCTGCGCGGTGACGGCGGCGGCGCCGCGCGCCTGCATCACGTTGACCGCCATGTCCTCGTCGAGCACGGCGATGTTCACGGTCTCGCCCAGCTCGTCGGCGAGGTCACGGCAGACCGGTGCGCCCTCCTGGGAGATGTCCAGGCGGACCGCCGCGGCCCCGGCGAGCCGCAGCATCCCCGCCGCCAGGAAGTACTTGCCGCGGTCCTTGGTCTGCCCGACGAGGCCCCGGTTCTCCAGGACGCCGAGCAGCCGGAACGCCGTGGACTTGTGGACGCCGAGATCGTCGGCGATCTCGGTGACGCCGGCCTCACCGTGCCGGGCGAGGATCTCCAGTACGCTCACCGCCCGATCCACCGACTGGACCGAGCTTGCCGGGCCCTTGGCCGGCTTGTCCGTGCCGGGGGCGCCCGGCGCGTCCGACGTGCCCGATGTGCCCGTTCCCACCTGCGGTTGCTTGCGGGTCATAGCTCAACTCTCACCACCTCGCGACCTGTTGTCGGGTCGCATCTTCGAGCTGCCCTTGACGTGAACGGGCACCCGACCGGATTCTGTTGCGTAATGCGCTCCCCCGTGCGCCATGTAGAACAACACGTTACCGAAGAGTTCCCGGTCAAGAGGGGGGCCCGCTGTTCCGGTCCACCGCCTTGAAGACCTCCCCGAGCCGGAGGGCCGTCTGGTCGGATGCCCGCTCCCGGTGGCTTCATTCGATCTCCGGCATGCGGCAGCCTCCAGGGCCCGGAGAAAGCCGGGTCCTGGAGGCGAAGTGGGGGTGGGGCTCAGGCGCCGTGGTCGTCCTTGCACCGCAGGAACGCGAGCGTCATGGCGCCCAGGTCCTCGATCAGGGTCGGCAGGTCACTGCCCTCCGCCGCCTCGGGGGCCACGTCGAGCGCCAGTGCGCGGGCGAGCGCGGCGTAGACGGTGGTGAAGCAGGAGCCGACCGCGCGGACCGGGTCGGGATGCTCGATCTCGTCGCGGCGCGAGAGGACGAGGTCGACGAAGCGGTCGCGGGCGTCCATGTAGCCGGCCTTGCCCACCTTGGCGACCGCCGGGTCGACGGCACCCCGCTGGAGAAAGGCGCCCAGCGTCTTGCCCTGCTGTTCGAGCACCCCGGCGAAGTCCGCGATCAGCTGCGGCACGAGCTCGGCGAGACCGGCTCCTGCCCAGCGCTCGGGGTCGGTCATCCTGCGGTGGTCCGCGAGCAGCCCCTCCTGGAAGCGGGCCTGTGCGGCGCGCAGCAGGTCGTCCTTGCCGTCGACCCGGGTGTAGATCGAGCCCACCGACACGCCGGAACGACGGCTGACCTCGGTGAGGGCGAAGCCCGAGTAGCCCTTCTCGGCGAGCAGGCCGAGGGTCGTGTCGAGGACCAGGTCGAAGGAGCGCTGGCTCCGCTCCTGCTTGGGGGCGCGGATGCCGCCGGTCTTCGATGTCGGCTGTGACGGTGTGGGCATTCACCAAGTCTATGCAGTCCGGTCTCCCTCCAGGGCCGAGCGGCCCCGGAGGCGGCCGCGCCGTACGCGGCTCAGGCCGCGCACACCCTCCGTGTCGGCGCCGCCGTGCGCTCGGCGAATCCGTGGACCTGGTCCCCGAGCAGGGACAGCTGCGCCGCCGCGGCCGGGTCCGCGCACGCGCCGTCCGGCGTGAAGAGCCGGCCCTGCCCCGAGTTGAGCGTGACGCCGAGCGGAGTGGGCCAGCCGCGCATGGCGTGCACGACGTTGCGCAGCGCGCCGAGCGTGGTGCCGCACGCCTGCCAGCCGGCGGCCGTCACCACGAGCCCGACCGCGCGCCCGTCGAAGTACACCCGCTCGTCGTCGCGGAGGTCCTCCAGGAGGTCGAGGGCGTTCTTGACCAGGCCCGAGATGCCGCCGTGATAGCCGGGGGAGCCGATGACCAGGCCGTCCGCCCGGCGCACCGCGTCGACCAGGCGGCGCTGCTCGTCGGTGCGCTCGGGACGCTCGGGCGCGTAGTGGGGGAGCGAGGCGAGGAAGTCGCCGCCGAAGTGCACGGTGCGGGCGCCTCGTTCCTCGGTCGCGGCCAGCGCGGCGCGCACGGCGAGTTCGCTGCTGGAGCCGGATCGGGTGGTGCCGCCGATGCCGACGATCAGATGGCTCATCGCTCGCTCCCCGCAGGGGTCTTCGTACGGAAGCGGGGCATGACCTCGCTTGCGAACAGGTTCATGGACTGCCGGGTCAGGGCGTAGCGCTCGGGCGTGAGAGGGCCGTTGGTGAAGCCCATGAGGACGTTCCCGACGCCCAACTCCTCGTAGTGGCGCAGCTGTTCGGCGACCGTGTCCGGGCTGCCGTACAGGCACCAGGTGCGGATCCACTCCTCGCTCAGCGCGTTCGGCGCCTGCGCGGAGGTGAGGTCGACACCGCTGATCTCCTCGGCGCGCTTGTTGTACGCGTACTCGCGGTCGATGGCCTCCTGGTACGCGGCGAGGATGACCTCCAGTTCGATGCGCGCCTGTTCGTCGGTCTCGGCGACGTGGACGCACTGGTAGGAGTGGGTGGTCCAGGACATGCAGTCGTCGATCACCTGCTGGGGGTGGCCCGAGGCGGCCATCGCCGAGCGGTAGGCGTCGAGGTACTTCTGGAAGGCCGTCGAGGGTTCACCGCTCGCGGGGATCGGCGGGACGAAGGCGGGGATGAACGCGGGCCAGCCGTACTTCGCGGCCCGCGCCGTGCTGGCCTCGCGCATCGCGACGCTCATCAGGCGGCGCCGCTCGCTGTAGGGGGCCGGGACGATGCGCTGGACGACGGCACCCTTGTACGGACCGTGCTCGAACCGGATCGGGTCGTCGTCGATCTTCTTGGCCCACAGCCGCTGGACCAGCTCCACCTGAGCGTCCATCAGGCCCTTGGAGTCCTGGAAGTCGACGCCGAAGCCGATGGTCTCCTCGGGCGTCGTGCCGGATCCGATGCCGACGAGGAGCTTGCCCTTGGTGAGGTGGTCAAGGAGGTTGACGCGCTCGGCGAAGCGGACCGGGTGGTGCAGCGGCAGCGTCGTCACGGAGAAGCCGTAGTGCACGTTCTTGGTCCGCGCGGCCAGGTGCGCGGCGAAGAGGAAGGGGTCGCAGGACATCGGTGCGTAGCCCGTGAAGTGGTGGTCGGGCAGGAACACCGCGTCGAAGCCGAGCCGGTCGGCCTCCAGGGCGTGCTGGGCGAGGGTTTCGATGACGTACGCGTCGTCGGACGGGCTCATGGAGCGGCCGACGAGGAAGGCGGAGAAGCGCACGGAGGGACCTCCCGTTAGGAATCCGGTGCGGAGAAGGCGCGGAGACAAGTGGCGGCGTCGGTAGAGAATCAGAATTGCGATTCTGAAAGTAGATGCGAGGTGCCCGCGCGTCAAGGTAGCTTGAAGCGAAATCAATCTTCTGATTCTGAGATTTCTGAGGTGGGGTCATGGATCGACGCACGCAGCCACCCGCATCGCCCGCCGCACTCACCGCGGGGGAGACCGGCTGGAGCACGGTGGCCGAACCCGCCCTGGGGCTAAGGCCGTTGCACCTGGTCGACGGCCCGCTCGGACTCGTCAGCCCGGCCTTCGACGAGCGGGACACCGCACTGCTGCTCCCCAGCGGCATCGCCCTCGGCGCCACTTGGGACGAGGACAGGGTGCGCACGGTCGCGGCGGCGCAGGCGTCCGAGGCCCGCAGGCGCGGATACGACGCCGTGTACGCCCCGAACCTGAACCTGGCGCGAACCGGCCTGTCCGGACGGACCTTCGAGATGCTGTCCGAGGACCCGCACCTCGCCGGTGTGCTCGGCGCGGCCTGCGTCGAAGGGCTCCAGGGGCAGGGTGTGGCGGCCGTGCCCAAGCACCTGGTGTGCAACGACACCGAGACCGCACGCCAGAGGATGAGCGCCGACATCGGCGAGGTCGCGCTGCGCGAGGTGTATCTGCGCCCCTTCGAACTGGCCGTGCGGGCGGGGGCCTGGGGGCTGATGGCCGCCTACAACCGGCTCAACGGCGTTCCGTGCACGGCCCACGCCGACCTCCTCGCGATCGTGAAGGGGGAGTGGGGCTTCGACGGGCTCGTCGTCTCCGACTACTTCGCGCTCCAGGACACGCTCGGCCCCGCGCTCGCCGGTCTCGACCTGGAGATGCCGGGACCGGCGATCCACTTCGGTGACCGCCTCGGCGAGGCCGTGGCGCGCGGAGACGTCCCGCGGGAGCGCCTCGACGACGCGGTGGAGCGGCTGCTGCGCCTCGCGCGCCGCGTCGGCGCCGTCGAGGGCACGGCGCGCCAAGTGGCGGATCCTGGCGCCTACGTGGAGCCGGACGTGGCCGAGGACGCCCTGGTCGACGCGGCGGCCGCGGCCTTCGTCCTGGCCCGCGACGAGGGCGAGCTGCTGCCCCTCGACACGGGGGCGATCCGCCGCCTCGCCGTCATCGGGCCCAATGCCGACCGCCCCTGCTATCAGGGAGCCACGTTCGGCCGGATCCGCCCGGTGCGCGAGCCGGCCACCCCGCTCCAGGCGCTCCGGGAACGCTTCGGCCCGCACTGCGGGATCATCCATGAACGCGGGGTCGACACGACACCGCCCGCCTCCCTCGGCGCCTTCCGCGTCACCACCCCCGACGGGCGCCCCGGCGTGCAGCTCGAGCATGTACGGGGCGGGCGCACGGTCCTGACGGAGATCAGGGCCGACAGTGCGTTCATCTGGTTCGGCGAGGTGCCCGGCGCGGGGCCGACCGCCGAGCCGGGGGTGCTGCGTCTGACGGCCATGCTCACGCCCGACAGCGACGGGGCGTGGATGCTCGGCGCCGGGGGCTCCGGGACGACCGTGCTCTCCGTCGACGGGACCGTCGTCGCCGAGCGGAAGGCCCCCGCGCCGCAGGACGTGATGGGTCAGGTGGCGCGCGCCGAGACGGCCACCGCGCGGGTCGAGCTGCGCGCCGGGGAACCGGTGACCGTCATGGTCGAGATGGCTTCGCAGGAGGGGGCCCGCGTGCAGGCGCTGACGGTCACCTGCGCACCACCGGCCAGGCCCGGGGCCCTCGAACGCGCGCGGCGGGCCGCCGTCGGGGCCGACGCGGTCGTGCTGGTGGTCGGCGACGAACTGGAGACCTCGCGCGAGAGCAAGGATCTGGACTCCTCCGAACTCCCCGCGGCACAGGGCGCGTTGATCGATGCCGTGGCCGCCGTGAACCCTCGTACCGTCGTCGTCGTCAACGCCGGGCGACCGGTCCACGCTCCGTGGGCGGACGACGTGGCGGCGGTCGTCCAGGGCTGGTTCGCCGGGCAGGGCTTCGGCACGGCGCTCGCGCGCGTGCTCGCGGGCGACGCCGAACCGGGCGGCCGCATGCCCGTCACCGTCCCGCACGGCGACGCCGACCGGTCCACGCACGGTGAGCGGCTCGACGCCGACCTGCGCCGCGACTACGACGCCGCCGAGCCGACGGGCTACCGACACCTCGCCCGCACGGGAACCAAGGCCCGCTTCCCGTTCGGCTCCGGACGCGGCTACACGACCTGGCGCTTCGGCGAGGCGGCGCTGCGCCGCAGCGGAGCGCGCTGGGCCGTGCGCCTGGAGGTCACCAACACCGGCCGGCGGCGCGGGCGCGAGGTCGTACAGGTCTACGTCCGCGCTCCTGGCGAGGTGGATCCGCGGCTCGCCGGATTCGCGGGGGTGCGCCTCGACGCGGGCGCGAGCACCGAGACCGAGGTGCTCCTCGACGACCGCGCCTGGGAGCGCTGGGACACGCAGGCCCCAGGGTGGGCCGTGCCCGAAGGCCGGCATGAGGTGTTCGTCGGCCGGTCCGTGGAGGAGATCGTGCAGGTGCTCGTCCACGAGGTGTAGGAGCAGGGCGAAGGGGAGGCCCCGGGCGGGCGCCTCCCCTTCGTGTGTCGGCGAAGTCCTCAGAGCGAGCGCACGATGTCCTCGATGGCCCGCAGGCCGGACCGGGTGTCGGTCGTCGGCAGGTACTCGAGCCCGACCGGCCCCGTGTACCCGAGCCGCTTCAGCGCACCCAACTGCGCTCCCCAGTCGACGGATCCGCTGCCCGGCTCGCCGCGGTCCGGCAGATCGGCGATCTGGATGTGCGAGACGAGGTCGATGGTCCCGGCCCCGGCCAGCTCCTCCTGTGGCACCTCGCCCATCTGTAGCGAGTGGTACGCGTCGTAGAGCAGGGCGAGGCCGGGGGAGCCGACCTCGCGGACGGCGGCCAGGCACTCGGCGGTCGTGTCGAAGAGGGTGCCGGGGTGGTCGACGCGGGTGTTGAGGTTCTCCAGGAGGATCGACACACCGTGCGCGGCGGCGATCTCGGCACCTGCCTTGAGCGCGTCGACGACGATGCCGTGCTGCACGGCGCGCTTCATGTACGGCAGGCCGACACCCGAACCGGTCACGATCCGGGTGCAGTTGAGGCGGGCGGCCGTCTCGGACGCCGCGCGTACGTGGTCGAGGAACGCGGTGTGCGTGGCGGCGTCCGCGAGGGTGAGACGGCCCTCGATCAGCAGGGTGTGCAGGGACGAGCCGGTGGCGTCGAGGGCCTTCTGGAGACCGGCCAGGTCCTTGTCGCTGTGCGACCAGATCTCGATGGTGTCGATGCCGTGGTCGGCCGCGGCGCGGATGCGGTCGCCGAGGTCGTCGCCCGCCTCGCGGAAGAGGAGTTCGACGTTGACGGAGAGCGGCAGGGTGGGCGATGACATGGTCACTCCTGTGTGGCGGTGGCGGTGGCGGTGGCGGTGGCGGGGGAGTGGAACAGGCGTTGCGCGTACCAGCCGTTGAGCATGGCGCTGCGCGCCGGGTTCGGGGTCTGCTCGCTCTCGAAGACGGCCCAGCCCGTCCAGGAGCGCTCCCGCAGCCGGCGCGCGAGGGCCGGGAAGTCGACGAGCCCGCCGGGGGTGCCGCACTCGTGGAACCAGCGGTCGATGCCGCGCGCGCCGCCCTCGGACAGCATGCTGAACTCGGCGTGCGGGGCGAGGCGTTCGCCGGATTCGTCGACGTGCCGGGTGTCCTTGAGGTGGAGGTGATCGACGCGTGTGGGGTGGGTGTCGAAGAGCCGCACCGGGTCGATTCCGGCGACGGTGAGTTCGGCGGTGTCGAGGGTGAGGCCCACCAGTGCGGGGTCGGTCTCGTCGAGCAGCGCGCCGAGGGTCTTCTCGTCGGCCGCGGCGCTGAGGCAGTCCACGTGGAGGGAGAGGCGTACGCCGGTCCCGGCGAGTGCCGCGCCGACCGTGTTCCAGCACTCCGCGGCCACCCCGATGTCCTCGGCGGACAGCGGCCGGTCGAGCGATCCGGCGGACGGCAGCGCCCGCACCACGAGGCGGCTGCCCCCGGCCTCGGCCAGGAACCGGGCGAACGGCAGCAGTGACGTGGCGATGTCGTTGTGCTGGGCCCGGTCCAGGACGCTGCGGCCGCGGCTGAGTTCCTCGTCGACGGGCTCGCCCGGGTCCACGTACCAGCTGCTCACGCCCTCCAGACCGGTGCCGCGCACCATGGCGAGGAACGCGGCGGTGGAGCCGTAGGTGGCCGCGATGGACGCCGGGCGGCCGAGCGGGTCCCAGCGGCCGGTGCCGCCGCGCAGTTCGACACCGGTGAAACCGCAGGCGGCGAGGACCTTGAGGGCGCGCTCGTGCTGTTCGGGGCGGGTGAAGTCGTCGAAGTTCGGCTTCCACTGGTTGATGGCGTAGGCGCGGCGGACCGAGGCGCTCATGCGTAGATCTCCGAAAGGACGTTGCGGGCGTACCACATGGACAGGGCGGTGGCCTCGGCGTAGTCACCGCCGATGTTGACCTTGTCGTGCTCGACCGTGATCCACCCCTCGTAGCCGACGTCCTTGATGGCCCGCATCAGGCGCGGGAAGTCGACGAGGCCGCCCTCCGTGCCCATCTCGTGGAACCACTGGGCGGTCTGCGGCGCCATCAGCTCGGCGTCCGGACCGTGCTCGTACGCGCCCGTGGTGTCTCGCTGGCGGGTGTCCTTGAAGTGGAAGCCGGAGCAGCGCTCGTGCAGATCCATGAAGAGGGCGACCGGGTCGATGCCGGCGATGCAGTGCTGCGCGGTGTCGCAGAAGAACGACACGTAGCGCGGGTCGGTGAACTCGTAGAACCTGCGGATGTCGTCCTCGGTGCGGATCGCGCAGAAGAACTCGTGGTGGCAGGTGGTACGGACGCCGAACTCGGTGAGTGTCATCTCGCCGACCCGGTTCCAGCACTCGGCCGCGGCCTTGATCTTGTCGTCGGTGACCGGGGCGGTGTCCTTGTAGAGGCTCGCGGGCATCACGATGAGGCTCTCGATGTCGAGGCTCTCCCACATGCCGAGCATCCGGCGGGTGCTGGTGACGATCTCGTCGTGGGTCTCGCGCACGTGCGCGTCGGCGACCCGGGGGTCGTACATGATGCCGCGGAAGAGGTTGACGATCTTCTCGATGCCGTGGTCGCGCAGATGGCGCTGGTACTTCTCGACGGAGCCGAACATGCCGGACAGCGCGTAGACCTGGAAGTCGAACATGTCCAGGCCCTCGAAGCCCACGGCGCTGATCTGCTTGACGAAGTCGTCCATGTGCCGGCGGGCGGCGTACTGGGTGACCGGGCCGCGCGGGCTGTCCGTGCGCCAGTGGTCCATATAGCTCCAGCGGAGCGCGTTCATGGGATCAACTCCAGGGGGAGGGGCGGTGGTTCGGTGACGATGGCCGCTCGCCCGATTGAAACAGAATCCTGATTTCGTTTCTAGGGGTGCGGCCGCGGGCGCGGTGTGCCGGGCGGGGAACCCGCAGGCCGCAGGGGCAGGCCGGCAGGGGTATCCATGGGACGAATAAACGAAATCTGAATTTTGAATTTACTTTGTCTTGTGCGGGCCGCACCGGTCGTGTGCTCTGTCTCTCCAAGGTGCCGCGACGTGGTGGCACAGTGCGCGCGAAGGGGCGGAGCACGTTGGACATCACCAGTAAGGCGATCGAGCAACAGGCGGCCCAGCAACCGGAGTTCCGGATCGGGTGGCGGGAGAAGCTCGGCTACGGAGCCGGCGACCTCGCCTCCAACCTCTCCTGGAATCTCGTCGGCGGATTCCTGCTCTACTACTACACCGACGTCGCCCGGGTGCCGGTCGCGGCGCTCGGCACCCTCTTCCTCGTGGCCCGGCTGCTGGACGCCGTGGTCGACCCGGCCATCGGCGTCCTCGTGGACCGCACCAGGACCCGCTGGGGCAAGGCCCGTCCGTACCTGGTCTTCGCGTCGGTGCCCTTCGGGGTCATCGGCGTCCTGGCCTTCATGGTCCCGGACATCGGCGACGGCGGAAAACTCGTCTACGCCTTCGTCACCTATCTGACGCTGGGTCTGCTCTTCTCCCTGGTCAACGTCCCCTACAGCTCGCTGCTCCCGATGATGACGCGGGACTCGCACGAGCGGATGCAGATGGGCGGCCTGCGGGCGGTCGGCAGTTCCGTCGGATCCATCATCGTCACGGCGAGCACGACGCCCTTCGTGGCCTGGCTCGGCGCGGGCGACGAGCAGCGGGGCTGGACGCTCGCCACCATCATCTACAGCGTGCTGAGCGTGGCCTTCTTCGTGGTCACCTTCCTGAGCTGCAAGGAGCGCTACGCCCTGCCCGCGGAGTCCGAGAGGATCTCTCCGCGCACCGCGCTGCGGACACTGTGTCGCAACCGCCCCTGGGTGGTCACCTTCGTCTACGGGATCCTCAACTTCGTACGGCTCTCGCTGGTCCTCGGTGTGACCGTGTACTTCGCGCTCGCCGTCCTGCACGCGCCCTGGGCGATCTCGGTGCTGCTTCCGCTGGTCTCCGGCACGATGATCGTCGGCGGGCTCGTGGCGCCGCCGTACTACCGGCGCTTCGGGAAGCGCCGGGGCAACCTCCAGGCCCTCACCGTGGGCGGGGTCGCCTGGGCCGCGATGTATCCGGCCGAGGGGCACCTCGCCGTGTTCCTCGGGTTCTACATCGTCGCGACCTTCGCCATCGGCGTGTCCATGGTGTCGATGTTCACGATGGTCGCGGACACCGTCGAGTTCCAGCAGTGGCGGTTCGGCACGCGCAACGAAGGGCTCCTGTCCTCCGGTGTCAGCTTCGCCACCAAGGTGGGCTCCGCCATCGGCTCGGCGGCCGTCGCGTACGGACTCGCCCTGGCCGACTACCAGCCGGGGCAGGCGAGCGGCACCGCGCTCACCGCGATCCGCGTGATGTTCTACGGCCTCCCGCTGCTGTTGGTGGCTGCGCAGGCCGTGACGATGTCCTTCTGGGACCTGGACGGGAGGCACGAGCGGATGCGCGCCGAGATCGACGCCCGGGCGGGCGGGCCGCGCGCCCGATAGGGCCCAACAGGTGGGTGTGCGGCGTCCGTTGAGAGCGGCGCCGCACGCCCGAAAAACAGAATCAGAATCTTGAATTTATTCAACGTGGGGCCCAGACTGGCCCCACGGGACCACTGACCCCACCGGGTCGACGAAGGAGACGACAGCCGAGCATGACGCCCCTGACACCCACCCCAGCCGCGCCGCGGCCGCACGGCATCCGCCGCGCCGTCAGCCTCTACTCGTTCCAGGAGGAGTACTTCCTGCGCACGATGACCGTCGAGGACTGCGTGTCCGCGGCGGCCGGCATGGGCGCGTTCGGTATCGAGATCATCCCCGAGCAGTCCATCCCCGGCTATCCGCTGCTCAGCGACGAGTTCGTCGAGCACTGGCACGGGTGGATGCGTGCGTACGGCACGACACCGGTCGCCACGAACGCCTTCCTCGACACCAGGCTCCGCCCCGGCCGCCTGCTCAGCCCCGACGAACAGGCCGCCTCCGTGCGCCGCGACATCGATATCGCGGTCCGCCTGGGCGCCCCCATCGTGAAGGCCACCATCAACTTCCCGCCCGAGGTGATGGAGGCCGCCGCCCCCTACGCCGAGGAGCACGGCGTCCGGATCCTGCTCGAGGTGCACGCGCCCTTCCACTACGAACACCCCTGGATCCTGGAGCACTTGGAGGTCATGCACCGGGTCGGCCCACAGGCCCTCGGTCTCATGCCCGACATGGGGATCCACGTCAGGACGTTCCCGCGGGTCGTGAGCGAGCGCGCCCTGCGGGACGGTGCACGCCCCGAACTCGTCGACTACATCGTGCGCACCTACGACGACCACGGTGACACCCACGCGCTGATGGACATCGTCAACTACCGCGGCGGCGGCCCCGTCGAGTCCTCCCTCGCCCGCCAGGCCACCCACTACATCTGGACCGAACCGAAGGACGCGCTCGCGCACATGCCCCTCATCGGGCACGTCCAGGCGAAGTTCTACGAGATGACCGACGACGGCCACGAGTTCAGCATCCCCTACGAGGACATCCTCCCCGTCTACGCCGAGGGCGGCTTCACCGGCCACTTCTCCAGCGAGTACGAGGGCAACCGGCACATCCAGGACGCCTTCGAGGTCGACAGCGTGGAGCAGGTCCGCCGGCAGCAGCGGATGCTCGCGCGCCTCCTGGGCGAGTCCGGCACCGCTGCCTGACCCACCCCTTCGTCACCCCAACCACGACCGCAGGGAGCAACACACCGTGTTCGACCAGTACATCGTCTGCGAGGACGGCTTCCGTGCCCGGGGCGACGGCCGCCCGGGCGGCCGGGTGGAAGTCAGGATGCCCTACTACCGGGGCCTGTTCCTCTCCATGGTGGAAGCCGTCGACCTCGTCCTCGACGGCGCCCCGGTACCCGCGGAACGCACCACCCTCACCGTGCACGGAAACACGTACACCTTCGCGCAGCTGCCCCATGTCACCGACGACCGCTGGGAGATGGGGGAGCGGGCGGTCCTCGCGTTCGAGACCGGCGAGCCGCTCGCGCCCGGCGAGCACGAGATCGCCGTGTCCGTGCGGCTGCGGATCTCGTACATGCCGGTGCCCGGCGGCGGCAGCGACCGCAAGCGCCTCACCCTCGGCTCATGACCGCGCGTTTTCCCGCGTACGTGGACGTGGCCGTCGTCGGCAGCGGGCCGTGCGGGGCCGCGTACGCACGGGTCCTGTCCGAGCGGTGCCCGGACCTTCGGCTCGCCACCTTCGAGGCGGGTCCGCTGCTCGCCGACCCTCCCGGACTGCACGTGAAGAACATCGCCGACCCGGCCGAACGCGAGCGCGCGCAACGCCGCTCCGAAGGTCCCGGCACCGCCCCGGCCGACGGCCGCCTCGCCCGCCCCGGCACCTTCCTCCTGGAGGCCGCGAAGGACGGCTCCGGCGAGGGCGGCCTCCCGAACGCGGCGATGTCCAGCAACGTCGGCGGCATGGGCGCCCACTGGACCGCGGCCTGCCCCCGCCCCGGCGACAGCGAGCGCATCGACTTCGTGCCCGGCCTCGACCAACTCCTCGACGAGGCAGAGCGGTTGCTCGGTGTCGACGCCCACGCCTTCGACGACGCACCCTTCGCCGCCGAGGTCCGCAAACGGCTCGCCGGGGCCCTCGACGGCGACCGCCCCCAGGAGCGCCGCGTCCAGCCGATGCCACTGGCCGTGCACCGCGCCGCCGACGGCACCGTCACCTGGTCCGGCGCCGACGTCGTCTTCGGAGAGGCGACCCGGAACAATCCCCGGCACACCCTCTTCGCGGAGGCACTCGTGACGGCCGTCCTGGTCGAGGACGGGCGGGCGGTGGGCGTGCGCGTACGGGACCTCAGTGACGGGAGCCGACACCTCGTGCGGGCCGCGCGGGTCGTGGTCGCCGCCGACGCACTGCGCACACCCCAACTCCTGTGGGCGTCCGGCGTGCGCCCCGCGGCCCTCGGCCGGTACCTCAACGACCAGCCGCAGCTCGTGTACGCGGTGCGGCTGCGGGACGTGCGGGCGGCCGACGGTGGGAGCACACGGCCGGGACCGGCCCGGCACAGCGGCGTCAGCTGGGTTCCGTACACCGATGACGAACCCTTCCACGGCCAGGTGATGCAACTGGACGCCTCACCAGTGCCGTTGGCGGCCGACGACATACCGGCCCCCGGGTCGGTCGTCGGCCTCGGCTGGTTCTGCGCGAAGGACATCCGGGCCGAGGACCGGATCGAGTTCGACGCCGACCGCCGCGACGGCTACGGCATGCCCGCGATGCGCGTCCACTACCGGCTCACCGACCGGGACCGCGCCACACTGGACGCCGCCCGCACCGCCGTCCGGCGCGCCGCCGCGGCCCTCGGCGACCCGCTCGACGAGCAGCCGCACACCCTCGGACTCGGCGCGTCCCTGCACTACCAGGGCACGGTCCGGATGGGAACCGTCGACGACGGCACGTCGGTCTGCGACCCGTCCGGCGAGGTGTGGGGCGTGCGAGGCCTGTACGTCGCGGGCAACGGGGTCATCCCGACGGCCACCGCCTGCAACCCGACCCTGACATCGGTGGCGCTGGCCGTGGCGGGTGCCCGGAGCATCGCCAACTCCGTTGTCCTGGAAGGGGAGTGACGCCGACCGTCAGTGCGTACGCCGAGTTGGCGGTGCGGCCGGCGAATCCGGCCCGGGCCGACAGGCCGAGCGCCCCGGGTCAGGAGAACGTCGCGGCGAGCGCCACCACCGCCTTCTCGAAGACCTCGGCGGGCGGGTGCGTGATACCGGCGCCGATCATCCCGACCCCCGGTTCCTTGTGCGCGATGGCGGTGTTGATGACGGGCAGGATGCCCGTGTCGAGCACCTTGCGGACGTCGATGCCGGTCGGCAGGCCCTGGAAGTCCAGGGACGGGATGGTGATGTTCGGGTTCTGCGCGGTGGTGATCTCGCCCATTTCGCGGGTGCGGGAGAGGGCCTCATCCACGGTGCCGCCGACGAGCGCGACGATGGCGGGCGCCGCGGCCATGGCGAAGCCGCCGAAGCCGTACGTCTCGCTGATGGCACTGTCCCCGATGTCCAGGCCGGAGTCCTCGGGGCGGTACCCGGCGAACATCGGGCCGACGACCCTCTGGGCGGGGCCGGTCAGCCAGTGGTTGCCGGGCAGGCCGCTGACGCGCAGACCGAACTCGACGCCGTTGCGGGCCATCGTCGTGACGACGGTCGAGTCCGCGATGCCGTGTGCCGCGTCGAGGGCGGCCTTGGCCATGGCCAGCCACGTAGGCCCGGAGAAGTAGTCCGAACTGGCGATGAAGTCGAAGACCTCCTTCTGCCGCTCGGCGGAGAAGCCCGTCCGTACGATCCGGGGCGCGAGCTCCTGCATCAGCAGCAGGCTCCCTGCGATGTTGCGGTTGTGCGCCTCGTCGCCCATGTGCAGTGCCTGGGACAGCAGCAGGCGCAGGTCGATCGGGCCGCCGAGCTCCATGGCCTCCTTGAGCATGGGGCCGAGGACGTCCCGCATCCAGATCAGCCGCTCGACGACCGACTCGTCGTTGGCCCCCATGCGCAGGATCTTCGACATCTGCTCGGAGAGGTTGGTGTACGCGCGGTTGCCGTGCGTCTCGTTGTGCAGGACGTGCATGTACATCGACGCCGAGGTGACTCCCGCCATCGAGCCCACGCAGTCGTGTTCGTGACAGGGGGAGAAGGTGATCCGGCCGGAGGCCGCGACCTGTTCGGCCTCGGCGAGGTCGGCCGCGAGGCCCTCGAAGACGAGGGCGCCGAGCACGGCTCCCTTCATCGGCCCTGACATCTTCTCCCAAGTGATGGGCGGTCCCGCGTGGAGGATCGTGGTCGGGGTCATGCCGGGCACGACGTCGATGGCCCGGCCGAAGCCGACCAGCATCGGCTTGGCGCTGGTGATCCGCTCCACGGCCTCGGCGTTGGCGGCCTCGATCCGGGCGGCGATGTCGGGGCGCGCGAGGTGGTCGAGGGCGGAGATCACCTCGGGCCTGCCGTTGCCCGGCGGGACCCAGTCGACCGTGGTGACCTTGGCGTTCTGGGCGGCGATGTCCTCCTCGAACAGGGCGAGGCCGACGTTGACGACGTTCAGTTCGCCGCCGAAGAGCTGAGTGATGGGCGTGGTCATGCGCGGGCTCCCTCGCTGACGACGGCGCGGGCGTACTGCCCGGTTTCGGTGCTGCTGCGGGTGACGGTGACTCCCGCCTTCTCCAACGCGGAGACCTGGGCGGCGAGTCGAGGTGTGTCCTGGTCGGTGCCGAGGACGTAGCCGACGATCTCCAGATGGCGCCCGTCCGCCGCGGCGACGCTCTGCGCCTCGGCGATGGCCGGCAGGGCCGCGCCGACGGGATCCTCGTGCGCGCCGTAGCCGAGGACGAAGTCCATGACGACGAGGGCCACTTCCGGGTCCCGGGCCTCCCGCAAGAGGCGTTCCAGGCGCGGCGACGGGTCGATCATCGGGTGCGGTCGGCCGTTGGTGAACTCGTCGTCGCCGAAGTCGAGGAAGGTGTGGCCGCGGCTCGCGTCCGCCGCGCGCAGTACCCGGTCCGGGTTCTTCTGGATGTTGCTCCAGACCTCGTCCTCACCGGCGTCGAGGAGGGTGTACATCGACTCGTCGCACAGGGTCCCGCCGCAGAACAGGCCGCGGACGTAACGCTGTTGGGGGCCAAGCCTCGCGCGTACGGACGCGATCCGGTCGGCGTCCGGGCCCGGCGCGGCGGCCTCCGGATCGCTGGTCAGGCGCACGGCCTGGAGCGCCGCGTCCTGGCTGCTCGCCGCGTAGTGTCCGCCGGCGTCGACGACCGCCTCCCGTGAGCCGCCGACGAAGTGGACGACGACCGGTTTGCCCGCGGTGGCGATCTCGGCGAGCACCTTCCGCTCGACGTCCGGGGCCGGCGGCTTGGAGACGAGGACGATGGCCTCCGTCCCCGGGTCGGCGGCGAGGGCGCGGATGGCGTCGATCATCATGACGCCGCCGACCTCGGCGCTCAGGTCGCGCCCGCCCGTGCCGATGAGCTGGGAGATCCCGCCGCCGAGTGCGTGCACGCGCACGCTGACCTCCTGCGAACCGGTGCCGGACGCGGCGACGATGCCGACGGAGCCGGGGCGGACCGCGTTGGCGAAGCAGAGCCCGACGTTGTTGATGATGGCGGTGCCGCAGTCGGGGCCCATCATCAGCAGGCCCTTGTCGTGGGCCAGGGCCTTCAGCGCGATCTCGTCCGCGAGCGCCACGTTGTCGCTGAACATCATGACGTGCAGACCGTTCTCGAGCGCCGTGCGTGCCTCGCGGGCCGCGTAGGCGCCGTTGACGGCGACGACGGCCAGGTTCGCCGTCGGGTCGGCCCTGACGGCGGAGGCGAGGGTGCGGTGGGTGGCCCGCGGCCCGCCGCCCGCCGGGGACTTGCGCTGAAGGAGTTCCTCGATCCGGGCGTGGGTGGCCGCGGTGTCGACGCCGTCCCCGGTCACGGTGACGATCATGAGGTCGCCGTTGCCCGCGGCCTCCAGTTCCGGGGTGAGCAGGTCGAGGTTGCCGAGCACCTCCTTGTTCTTCTCGGTGGCCATGGCGACGAACGCCTGCTCCACACCGTCGAGTCGGTTCGCCTTCGTCGATATCGACATCAGTGACACCGAATCGAAGTACGTATTCTTTTTGATCACTGCGGTGGCGTTCACATGGAACCTCTCAATTCTGCTTCCAGGCGGAGTCCGGACAGGAGGCCGGACAGGAGGTCGGCCCCGGAGGTGTGGCCGATGGCGAGCACGCGGTCGACCGAGGGTCGCAGGCGGCGGGACAGCTCGGCTGCGGCCGGTGCGGCGGGAGCGAGCAGTGGGTGCAGCACGTCGAGCAGGCTCTGCCGCACACGGCCGCGCAGCGCTTCGCGCAGGGTGGTCCGGCTCAGCCGCGTCGTCCGGTCGGGGTGGCGGTCCAGTACCTCCCGCGCGGCGGTGACACAACCGGTCGTACGGCTGCCGAGCTGGGCGGCGAGGAGGCCGAGCCCGGTCAGGAAGTCGTCGCCGGACGGGGTCAACCCGAGCCCCAGGCCCAGCAGTTGGGTGACCGCTGCGCGCAGGCCCGGCCCGTCGCCCGCGAGCACGGACCGGCGCAACGCCTCCTGCCCCCGCAGCAGTTCGGCTGCGACCGCGGCCTCGAAGACGTTCGGCGAGTCGGGAGGTGTGCGCATGCCGCCATGTGTGCCGTGAGCGTCGAGCAGTTCCGCGAGGACCCGGGCCCGTACGGCCAGTTGGGGGCCGGTCAGCCGCAGCGCGGCCGGTTTGGAATGCCATTCCCGCGGACGGGATGTCATCAGTACGACGTGGCGGGCCGGGGCGCCGAGGGTGATTCCGCCGGCGGTCAGTGTGACCGGGGTGCCCGCCCTGATGCCCGAGGCCGACCAGTCCTCGATGTCGACGCGCGCGCTCCACGGTGCGTCGTCGAGGCCGCGGGCACACAGTGACACCAGCTCGTCGTCGCTGGTCAGGACGTTGATGACGTGGGTGAAGGCGCTGTCCACGTGCCCGCTGAGCCGGCCGGGGCGCAGGCGCGCCAGCAGTTCGGCATCGGCGGACAGTGCCGTCAGGGACGACGGGGCGGGCTGGGTCATGGGCGCCACCTTCTTGCGCGTGAGTTTCTGGCCGCACCCTAGCCCATTTGGTATACCATTTCGAGGGTGCTGCCTCCCGGGAGCACGGTGAGCGGGAGCACGAGGAGGGGAGACACCATGCGAGTGGTGGTGGCACTGGGTGGAAACGCCCTGGCCCGTCGCGGGGAACCCATGACGGCCGACCGGCTGCGGACCAACGTGAGGTCGACCTGTGCGGCCCTTGCGGGGCTCGCCCGCGAGCACGAAGTCGTCGTCACGCACGGGAACGGGCCGCAGGTCGGCCTGCTCGCCCTCCAGAACCTGGCCTACCAGGACGTCGCCGCCTACCCGCTGGACATCCTGGGCGCCGAGACGCAGGGGATGATCGGCTACGTCATCCAGCAGGAGCTCTCCAACGCCCTCGCCGGCGAGCGCGAGGTGACGGCCGTGCTCACCACGACGCTGGTCGACGAGAACGATCCGGCCTTCGAGCGGCCGACGAAGCTCATCGGTCCTGCCTATTCGGCGCAGGACGCGGCCGAGGCGGCGGCGGAGTACCGCTGGACGATCGCGCGGGACGGCGACACCTTCCGCCGGGTCGTGCCCTCGCCCGACCCGGTCCGCGTCCTCCAGGCCCCCGACATCCGCCTCCTGCTGGAGAACCAGAGGCTCGTGGTGTGCGTGGGCGGCGGTGGCGTACCGGTGAAGGCCGACGGTGCGGGACGGACGAGCGGCGTGCAGGCGGTCGTCGACAAGGACCTGGCCAGCGCGGCGCTGGCGGCGGAGCTGAAGGCCGACACACTCGTGATGCTCACCGACGCCGAGTACGTCAGCGAGAACTGGGGCACGCCGGAGCGGCGGGACATCAAGACCGCGGCTGCCGAGGACATCGCCGAACTCACCTTCGCCGCGGGCTCGATGCAGCCGAAGATCGACGCCGCGGTGCGCGTCGCACGTGCGGGCGGCCGGGCGCTCATCGGCCCCCTGGACCGGCTCGACGACCTCCTCGCCCGCAAGGTCGGCACCGAGATCCGCGGCGACGTCGCGGACGGAATCGTCTACGCCTGACCCCGCGCATCCCTCCGGGAAGAGAACTCCCGGCTCCGGTGGCCGGCGCCACGCCCCATCGGAGCCGGGTCGGTCAGTCCGTCTTCTGGGCGCGCGCCTCCTGCTGCGCCCGCCCGGTCTCCAGGTGGCGCAGCACGAGCGCCTCGACACCCGCGACGTCGCGCCGCTCGATCGCCTCGTAGAGCAGCCGGTGTTCCTCGGCGACCTTCGCCAGGTCGTCGTGCTGGCCGAGCAGCCAGCGCATCCGGCTGCGCAGGGTGAGTTGCAGCTCGTCGAAGACGTGGTTGCCCGCGAGTTCGGCGGCGCACTCGTGGAATTCGGCGGCGATCCGGCGCGCGGTGGCGGCGTCGCCCGACGCGGCCGCGGCGAGCTCGGCGTCGAGCACGGCACGCAGGCGTTCGAGCCCGGCGCGGGTGCGGCGCTGCGCCGCCAGCTTGAACGTGACGGTCTCCAGGGCGAACCGCACCTCCTGGAGGTCGGCGATGTCGCTCTTGGTGAACTCGCGGACGACGGCCCACGTCCGGGGGCGCGGGGTGACGAGCCCCTCGGCGACGAGCGCCTTCAGCGCGTCCCGCACCGGCACCCTGCTCACGCCGAGCTCACCGGCCAGGTCCCGTTCGACGAGCTTGCTGCCCTGTGGGCGGGTGCCGTTGACGATGTCGTCGCGGATCAGCCGCGCGATCCGTACCGACTCGGCCTCCCTGCCCTCTTCCACTGCCATCCGGTCCTCGCGCATTCCTTCGGTATATCAAGAGGCGACTTGGTATACCATTCTAGATCCACTCGGATCGGCCAGGAGACGACACGACCGGCCTCGTGCGTCTCCCCGGGCTCATCCACCGGGTCGGCACCACCGGTCCGCCCGGTTCGCGGATGTGCATTGTGCTGCGCCCCGCGACATGCTGGAATGCAGGCGATCCGGCTTCGCCGGTCGCCTGGTGTGCGAAGGCGGTGGGCGGCGTGACTGAGTACGGCTTCACGGCCGGGCCGACCGAGGCGCGGGACGGCGAGGTGTTCTCCGCCCCCGGTGGTCTGCTCGACCTGTTGGGTGTGGCCGCCGTGGTCCTGGACGTCGAGGGCCGGATCACGCTGTGGAGCCCCGAGGCGGAGCGGCTGTTCGGCTACAGCGCCGCGGATGCGCTGGGGCGCAGCGCGGAGGAACTCCTGGTCGAGCCGGAACACGCGCCGCAGGTGCGGGAGTGGTTCCAGCGCGTCCTGGACGGCGAGGCGTGGGCCGGAGGATTCCCCATCCGGTGCAAGAACGGCACGGTGTGCCAGGCGGAGTTCCGCAACGTGCCGCTGAAGGACATCGAGGGGCGGATCTACGCGCTCGGCATCGCCACCGACCAGACGCAGCTGCGCGAGGTGGAGACCGGCCTCGCGCTGACGGCCCCGCTGTTCTACCACTCGCCCATCGGACTCGCGGTCTTCGACACCGAGCTGCGCTACCGGCTGATCAACCCCGCGCTCGAGAAGTTCCACGGCACACCGGCCGCGCAATGCGTCGGCCTGCGCCCCTCGGAAGTACTGCCCTTCATGGACACCGGTCCGATCGAGGCGGCGCTGCGCCACGTGCTCGACACCGGGCAGCCGATGCTGGACCAGTTCACCTCGAGCACGACCCCGTACGATCCCGACCCCGAACGCGAGCACGCGTGGTCCACCTCGTACTACCGGCTCCAGGACACCCGCGGACGTGTCATCGGGGTGGCCGCCGCCGTCATCGACGACACCGAACGGCACCAGGCCGCCGTGGAGGCCGCCCGCGCCCGCCGACGCCTGGCCACGCTGGCGGACGCCGGAGTGCGCATCGGCTCCACGCTCGACATGGAGCGCACCGCGCGCGACCTCGCCGACATCGCCGTGACGGATCTGGCCGACGTGGCCGCGGTGGACGTACTGGACGTCATCTTCACCGGCGTCGACCCCGCCGTGCCGGACACCGGGAAGGGGGCCGCCTTCCGGCCGCTCGCCGTCGCCGCCCGTCCGCCCAGCGACGCGGTCCGGGCCGCCGATCCGGTCGGCGAGGCCGCGGTCTACGCGGCCGACCGGCTGGTGACCGAGTGTGTGACCACGGGCCGTCCGGTCCTGGTGCCGCAGCTGACCGCCGACACCTTACGGCGGCTCGGCAGGGACCCGGACTCGGTCACCCTCGCCCGGGCCGGAGCCCACTCCTACCTGGCCGTGCCGCTGACCGCGCACGGCGTCGTCCTCGGGGCGCTCTCCCTCCTGCGCGTCGGCAACCCGCGCCCCTTCGACGCCGACGACCGCGCCTTCGCCTGCGAGCTCGCCGACCGTGCGGCGATCTGCATCGACAACGGACGCTGGTACCGCCACGAACGCGACACCGCCCTCGCGCTCCAGCGCAGCCTGCTGCCCCAACGGGCCACCCACCGGCCGGGGTTGGAGATAGCCACCCGGTACCACCCGGCCGACGACGCCTCGGGGATCGGCGGGGACTGGTTCGATGTGCTGCCCTTGCCTGACGACCGGACCGCCCTGGTCATCGGGGACGTGATGGGCAGCGGGATCAACGCCGCGGCCACCATGGGTCAACTGCGCACCGCCACGCGGACCTTGGCCCAACTCGACCTCAGCCCCTGCCAGGTGCTGCACCAGCTCGACCGCCTCAGCGCCGACCTCGACGGCTCCTCGTTCGTCACGTGCAGCTATGTCATCTGCGAGCCGGCCACCGGCCACTGCCGGATCGCCACGGCAGGACACCTCCCGCCCGTCCTGGCCCACCCCGACGGCCGGGCCGAAGCCGTCGAGATGGACCCCGGTGCCCCGCTCGGGCTCGGTGACTCGGTCTACACCGCACGGGACTTCACGCTCGCCCCGGGCAGCCGCCTCGTGCTCTACACCGACGGCCTGGTGGAGACCCGCGGCGACGCCATCGACACCCGTATCCAGGTACTCCTCGGCCTCCTCGCCGGACACCGGCCGCTGGAGGAGACCTGCGACCACCTCCTGGAGCACCTGCGCCATCCCGGCGCCCGGGACGACATCGCCCTCCTCGTCGCCCAGCGCGAAGGCCCGGCGAGCTAGGGCCTGTCGGTCGGAACAGCTCCTAGGTCCTGCCGTTCGGATCAGGCCGCCGTCAGCGCCGTCAGGGCGCGGTCCATCGCGGCGTTGAACTCCTCCGGGGCCAGCGGCAGCCGGGACTTGACGTCCCGGCTCCACTGGTCGGCGAGGACCTCGGCGGAGCCCGCCTCGACGCCGTCGAGCGCCGCGTCGGCCAGGTCCGACGGCGCGATCTTGGCCACGGGCCAGCCCGCGGCCATGTCGGTGTCGGCCAGGCCGAGGTGCACCGCCGTCACGAGCGTGCCCTGCTCGGCGAGTTCGAGGCGGACGCCGTTGGTCATCGCCCAGGCGGCGGCCTTCGTCAGGTGGTAGGCATTGGCGCCCGCGCCCCCGAACCACGACATGGCGGAGAGGATGTTCACGATCGCGCCCCCGCCGTTCCCGGCGAGTGCGGGCGCGAACTCCCGGATCATTCCCAGGTGGCCGAACACATTGGTCTCCAGCTCGCGGCGCACCGCGTCCAGGGAACCGGTCACGAGATCGGTCCCCGTCTGGATCCCCGCGTTGTTGACCAGCAGCGTGACGTCCGGGGCGGCCTTGGCGGCGGCCCGGACGGATGCGGGGTCGGTGATGTCGAGGGGCAGCGCCACAACCCCGGGCAGGTCCACGGTCTCCGGGCGGCGGGCCGCCGCGTAGACCTTGCGGGCGCCCCGGTCGAGGAGGCGCTGGGCGAAGGCGCGGCCCAGGCCGCGGTTGGCTCCGGTGACAAGGGCAACTGAGTCGTTGATGTCCATGCCCGGTACGCTAAAACCTGACGTTGACGTCAGGGGCAAGTGCTGTTCTTCGGGAGCGAGGCGAGAGGAACCACCATGACCGTCACGCAGGCCGCGGCGGAGCGGCTGATCCGCATCGGCGAGGTGGCGCGGGCCGCCGGTGTCTCGGTGCGCGCCGTGCGCTACTACGAGCAGCAGGGGTTGCTCGTCGCGGAGCGCAGCCCCTCCGGCCAGCGCCTCTACCGGCAGGACGCCGTCACCCTGGTGCGCTTCTTCCAGCAGATGTACGCCGCCGGCCTGACCAGTCGAAGGATCGCGGAACTCCTCCCGTGCTGGGACTCCGGGCACACCGACGCCGAACAGCGGGCCATGCTGCACGAGGAGCGCGACCGCATCCAGGCCAAGGTCGACGATCTACAGGCCGCCCTTGACCGCCTCGACGAGGTCATCGCGATCGCGGACACACACCCGTAGGCGCGACCGGTCGCACGCCGCACTCCGCTTGCGAGGGAGCGGACATCACGGTTCAGTGGAACGCATCCCCGCGGTCGGCCACTGACGGAGCCGCCGTGCGAACTCCCCGGTCCGGCCGCGCGACGAGCGGTCCATGGCGGTATCTCGGACCGGCATTCAGGAGGAGACATGTCGGGTCACCACAAGTCCAACAAGAAGGTCGAAGGCGACCCGGAAACGGGTCACGGCCGAGGCATGCCCCGGCGGCCCGACGCGGAAGAACTCGACCGCCGCACGCGGGAGGACGAGCGCGAAGCGGGCATCCCCGAGAAGGCAAGGGAGAGTTCGCGCGAGCAGTACGAAGAGGCGCAGGCCGAGGTCGACCGCACGGTCGACAGGCACACGGAGAAGTGATGACCGGAGAACCCCGGCCGATCAGCGCCACCGCACGCCGCGCGCTCGAGAAGGAACTCGCCGACCTGCGCGCCCAACGGAGCGCGGACGCCGCGACGTTGCAGGACAATCCCGATACGGGCGACCGCGCCGACCAGGCCGACGAGCTGCGGCGCCTGGACGTGATCGGACGCCTCGACGACCGCATCTCCGAGATCACCCTGCGGCTGCGCCAAGCCGACGACGCGGGTCCGCCCTCGACCGTCGAGGTCGGCATGGGCAGCACGGTCACCGTGCGGTTCTCCGACGGCACGCGGGGAACCTTCGACATCGGTGAGGTCGCGGAGCCGCGGGACCCTGCGATGGTCACGTACGACAGCCCCCTGGGCAGCGCGCTGCTGGGCCACCGCGCGGGTGACAGCGTCACGTACGACGCGCCCGACGGAGAGGCGACCGTGTCGATCGTGTCGCTCGGCGGGACGGGAGCCGCGGGGGGCGGCTGAGGCCTCCGCCTCGATGGGGGCGCCGGGAGGCCGCTATGCCTGTTCGGCGCTCTTCGTCTCGTCGTACGCCTCGCGCGCCGCCGTCACCTCGGGCAGTCGCCGGTCCGTCCAGTCCGCGAGCGCGCGGACCTGCGCGGCGGCCTCGCGGCCGAGCTCCGTGAGCGAGTAGTCGACGCGGGGCGGGATCACGGGCTTGGCGTCACGGTGGACGACACCGTCCCGCTCCAGGGTTTGCAGCGTCTGCGCGAGCATCTTCTCGCTGACCCCGCCGATCTCTCGGCGCAGCTCGCTGAACCGGTACGAGCGCTCCTCCAGAGCGAGCAGCGCGAGGACGCCCCACCGGCTGGTGACATGCTCCAGCACCAGGCGCTGCGGACACATGCCCTCGCCGGTCGCCGTCCACTCCCGGACCCTGCTCACCTTCATGCCAGTACCTTACTTCAAAGTGGGTACTTACGAATTCTTAGTACCGGTCTTACGGTGGAGGAGAACCGCTGATCAAGGAGATATGAGTCATGAGCCACGTCGTCACCGGCGCCACCGGGAAGCTCGGCCGTCTGGTCGTCACGGGACTGCTGGACGCGGGTGTCCCCGCCTCGGAGATCGCCGCCGTCGTGCGCGACAAGGGCAGGGCCGCGGACCTCGCGGCCCGGGGCGTCGAGCTGCGCGTCGCCGACTACAGCGTCCCCGAGACGCTCGCCGACGCCTTCCGTGCGGGCGACCGCGTGCTGCTGGTCTCCGGCAGCGAGGTCGGGCAGCGCGTCCCCCAGCACCAGGCCGTGATCGACGCCGCGAAGACGGCGGGCGTCGCGCTCCTCGCCTACACCGGTGTGCTCGGCGGCCCGGCCGCCGACTTCGAGCTCGCCGCCGAGCACAAGGTCACCGAGCAGGCGATCCTCGACTCGGGCCTGCCGTACACCTTCCTGCGCAACGGCTGGTACCACGAGAACTTCACCGACAACCTGGCCCCGGTCCTGGAGCACGGAGCCGTCGTGGCGAACGCGGGCGAGGGCCGCTTGGCCTCCGCCTCGCGCGCCGACTTCGCGGCGGCCGCCGTCGCCGTACTGACCGGCGAGGGCCACGAGAACCAGGCGTACGAGCTGAGCGGCGACGAAGCGTGGTCGCTCGCCGAGTACGCCGCCGAGGTCGCGCGCCAGTCCGGCAAGGAGATCGTCTACCGGGCCGTCACGCCCGAGCAGAACCGGGAGATCCTGCTCGGCGCCGGGCTCCCCGCCCCCTTCGCAGACATCCTCGTGGGCGTGGACACCGCGGTCGAGAAGGGGCTGCTCGCCCGGCAGAACGGTGACCTGGCACGCCTCATCGGCCGCCCCACCACACCGATCGCCGACGCGATCGCGCAGGCGCTGCGGTAGGGCCCCGAGGGGGTGTTCGCCGGGGCGATGAGTTCGCCCGCCGTCCGGAGTCCTCCCTGAGACACCAGGGAGGCGGACCCATGACCCCACCGATTCGGCTGTACATGTCGATGTCGCTCGACGGCTTCATCGCCGGCCCGGACGACCGTCCAGGCCAGGAGCTCGGACGGGGCGGCGGGCGCCTCTTCAACTGGCTCGACGACCGGAATTCCGACGGCCCCAGCGGACAGGTCCATCGCGAGGCGCTGGCGACCGGCGCGCTGATCTCCGGCCGCCGGACCTTCGAACTCGCCGGGCGCTGGCAGGGCGACCATCATGACGGTGTGCCGATCCTCGTCCTCACCCACCAGGTCGGGAGCGGTGACGTGCCGCCCGGCCATGCGCGGTTCGTCACCGACGTCGAGGACTGCGCCCGGCGGGCCCGCGCGGCCGCCGGGGACCGTCCCGTCATGGTGCACGGGGCGGGCGCGGCCCAGGCGCTCCTGCGGGCCGGACACCTCGACGAGATGGAGATCCACCTGGTCCCGGTCCTCCTCGGGGCGGGCCGTCGGCTCTTCGACCACCTCGGCGGCGACCACATCGAACTCGACCTCGTCCGACGCCTCGAGGACCGCGACGTCACACACCTGCGCTACCGGGTGCGCCACTCCGAGGAGACGACATGAAGACACTCTTCGTCTCCTACCGCGTCACCGACCTGGACCGCTCGCTCGCCTTCTACACCGCCCTGGGCTACGCCGAGTTGGGCAGGGTCGAGGCCGGCGACGCGGGCCACCTCGTCATCCTGCACTTCCCCGACGAACCGGCCGCCTCGCTCGAACTGGTCCACCGCCCCGCCGAAGGACCCGTCGACGTGGGCACCGGCTTCGACCACCTCGCGATCCAGGTGGACACCCTGGCCGCCACCCTGGAACGGCTCACCGGCGCGGGCCTGGAACCGGGACCGGTCGAGCACCCGGGCGGCCCCGATGGCCCGAAGACCGCGTGGCTCACCGACCCGGACGGCTACCGCATCGAACTGGTGGAGTGGCCGCCCGAAAGCCCCGACGGCATCACCGCGGAGACCTTCTCCTGAGCGGGCCCCGGCCACGGGAATCCGTCCTTGCGGCGCGACAGGTCCTGTTGACGGGACCGCTTTGTAGGGTCGGGGCGTGAAGGACACCGAACGGACCGCCTCCGGGCCACCCGGATTCGCCGGGCGACACATGCGCACGGCACCGGCCGACGCCGAAGCGGCCGAGGTCCTCGCCGATTGGGCGGCCTCCGAGGAGGACGTCACCTTGGATGCCACGTACCTGGACCTGTCGGGCGCCGATCTTTCCGGCGCCGACCTGGGCCGCGCGCTGCTGTGCCCGTCGACGGCCCGCGGCATCGTGCTGAAGGACACCGACCTGTACCGGGCGAACCTCGGCTGGTCGGACCTCACCGGCGCGGTGCTGACCGGCGCCTGCCTGATCAAGGCCGAGCTGACGGAGACGGTGCTGCGCGACGCGGACCTCACGGGAGCCGATCTGGGCAGCGCGGACCTGTACGAGGTCGACGCCCGCCGGGCGTGCTTCGCGGGCGCGCGCCTGAACGGTGCCTCCCTGCTGGGCCCCACGCTGATGGAGGGCGCCGACCTGCGAGGGGCCCGCGTGTCCCGGACGAGTTTCCGCGTGGTCCTCGACGAGAGCACCCGTCTTGAGGGTCTGCACGGCAGCGTCCACGGTCCCGCATACGTCTCAGGCGGCGACGGGCGGCGTGAACTGGCGGGCCTCGCACTGGAGTTGTGGCTCGCCGAGCGGGACGCGACGGTGGAGGTGCTGAACTCGCCCGCGGACACGACGACGTACTACGCGCACGTCGGGGACGGATTCTCGCGCGCCGACCCGGCAGGTGTCGTACGCCGCCGCCGGGCCGGAAACGTCGTCCGTGACGAGGCGTTCACCCGGAACCTGCGCTGGCAGGCGACGGAGTACCTGCGCCGCTACGAACTCGGCCACAACGACGACGACCATGTCGAGATCACCGAGGCGGAGGCCGACGCCTTCGTCCGCCGGATCACCCGGAAGCTCAACGCGGGGGACCCGCCGGCGGACACCTGACGGTTCCCCCCGGTCCTCACGTGCACTTTATGTGCATGATCGGCTACGTTCTGTGCCGATGGGGATCTCGTTCGCAGTGCGCCGCGACCGCCGCACAGGTCCATGGGCCGGTGCGGTCCTCGTCGTGCTGCTGGCCGCGCTGATGCACGTCCTGTGCTGCGCCCACGGGCCCGCGCCGGCGAGTTCCGGGCGGGCCGACACCGTCGCCGCCGTCTCCTGTGCCGCCGAACACGACCACGCCGCCTGCGACCCCCGGGCCGCGCACCCCTCGCATCCCGCGCACGAGGGCGACGAGGAGTGCCGCGGCGCGGACGAGCCCAGCGTGCAGGCGCCGCGCGGCATCCAAGTCGCCCCGGAGGCCGTGCAGTTCACCGTGTCGCGCGCCGAGGCGGACGGTGGCTCGGCCCTGCGGCACGGGCCACCACCGGACAGAGCGCGCGGCCCCCTTCCCGGCCCTCAGGAACGCTCCCGGCTCGGCGTCTGGCGGACCTGACCGGGCCCGCGCCGTCGCAGGTGACCGACGGCGTTCCGGTCAGCCCCTGCCGTCCACCGAACGGCCGCCCCGGCACCCCCTGCCGTCGGCCGTAGGAGAAGCACGTCATGAACCCGAGTACCGCCGCGCGCACGTCCGACGCACCCGCCCAACTGCTCGCCGACGCCAAGCGGCCCCAGCGCACCCCGGCCGGACTGGTCGGCGACACACCCGTGTTGTGGATCGGCGCCCCCTTCACCGCCGCGGGCCGCGGATTCTGGGCCAAGCTCGAAGGCCACAACCCCGGCGGCATCAAGGACCGCACCGCCCTGCACATGGTCCGCGCGGCGCGCCGGCGCGGCCGACTCGCGCCCGGCGCACGCATCGTCGAGTCCACCTCCGGCACCCTGGGCCTCGGCCTGGCGCTCGCCGGAGGCACGTACGGGCACCCGGTCACCGTCGTCTCCGACCCCGGCATGGAACCGCTCATGACCGGGCTGCTCACCGCCTACGGCGCCGACGTCGAGCTCGTCGACACCCCGCACCCCGTCGGCGGCTGGCAGGAGGCGCGGCGCCGGCGCGTGGCGGAGATCCTCGCGGGGCAGCCCGACGCCTGGTGCCCCGACCAGTACAACAACCCCGACAATGTGGCCGCGTACGCCCCGCTCGCCCACGAACTCGTCGCCCAGCTCGGCCGGATCGACACCCTCGTCGTCTCCGTGGGTACCGGCGGACACTCGGCGGGCATCGCCAAGGTGCTGCGCGGATTCTTCCCGCGGCTGCGCGTGGTCGGCGTCGACACCACCGGCTCGACCATCTTCGGCCAGCCCGCAGCGCCCCGCCTGATGCGCGGCCTCGGCAGCAGCATCCATCCGCGCAACGTCGCCTACGAGCTGTTCGACGAGGTGCACTGGGTCGCCGCGCCCGAGGCGGTCCGGGCCGCCCGGCACCTGGCCCGCCGCCACTACGCGACCGGCGGCTGGAGCGTCGGCGCCGTCGCCCTCGTGGCCCGCTGGCTGGCCCGCACGCTGCCCGCGGAGGAGCGCATCGTCGCCGTGTTCCCCGACGGGCCGCAACGCTATGTCGGCACCGTCTTCGACGACACGTACTGCCGGGCGCACGGCCTGCTCGGCGGCGACCCTCCCGCCGACGACCCCGACGAGATCGAACGGCCCGGCGACCGCGTCGTCACCCGCTGGACGCGCTGCACCCACGTCGCCGACCCGCTCGCCACCGACGCGCGACCGATCGCCGGGGTCGACGCCGAGGCCGAGGCCGGGGTGGAGCGGTGATGACCGAGATCTGGCGGCAGACCCGCTCCTTCTCCGCGCCCGTACGCCTGCTGATGGTCAATCAGTTCGCCATCAACCTCGCCTTCTACATGCTCATGCCCTACCTCGCCGCGCACCTGTCCGGCGCGCTCGGCCTCGCGGCCTGGGCGGTCGGGCTCGTGCTCGGCGTGCGCAACTTCTCACAGCAGGGCATGTTCCTCATCGGCGGCACCCTCGCCGACCGCTTCGGCTACAAGGCGCCCATCATGGCGGGCTGCCTGCTGCGCACCGTCGGCTTCGGGCTGCTCGGCTGGGTCGACAACCTGCCGACGCTGATCGCCGCGTCGGCGGCCACCGGGTTCGCGGGCGCCCTGTTCAACCCCGCCGTACGCGCGTACCTGGCCGCCGAGGCGGGCGAGCGGCGCGTGGACGCCTTCGCCACCTTCAACGTCTACTACCAGGCGGGCATGCTGCTCGGCCCGCTGGTCGGACTCGCCCTGCTGGCCGCGGACTTCCGCCTCGTGTGCACCACGGCCGCCCTGGTGTTCGCGGCGCTCACCGTCCTCCAGGCGCGGGCGCTGCCCGCGCGGCGGGGAGCGGGGGCGGAAGCGGGGTGCGAGGGCGTACTAGCCCAATGGCGCACGGTCGTCGCCAACCGGCCCTTCCTGCTCTTCGCCCTCGCGATGATCGGCTCGTACGTGCTGACCTTCCAGGTGTACCTGGCGCTGCCGCTCGCGGCGCGCAACGTGCTGGGAGAACGGGGGACTTGGGTCACGAGCGGCCTGTTCGTGGTGTCCGCCGCGGTCGCCGTGACCGGTCAACTGCGGCTGACGGGCTGGGCGAAGCGGCGCTGGGACCCGCCCCAAGCGCTGGTGCGCGGGCTGACCGCGATGGGCCTCGCGTTCCTGCCGCTCGCGCTGGCCCCGTCCGGCACGGCGTGGGCCGTCGTCGGCGCGCTGGTCGTCGCCGTCGCCCTGCTCGCCATGGGCGGCGCGGTCGTCTACCCCTTCGAGATGGACACCGTCGTGGCGCTCTCAGGCAACCGCCTCGTCGCCACGCACTACGGCCTCTACAACACGGTCTCCGGCCTCGGCATCACCCTGGGGAACCTGGCCACGGGCGCCCTGTGGGACTTCGCCGTACGCCACGACGCGCTGTGGCTGACCTGGTGCGCGCTGACGCTCACCGGCCTCGGGTGCGCGGCGTCCGTGGCGGGGCTCGCTCGCGGCGGGCGCCTCGGGGCGGCAGGCCGCGAGCCCGCGCCGGCAGCGGCGAAGGCGTAGTCCGCCCGGCTCAGGGTCCTGTGGCGTCGTCCGGCGGTGGCGGCTCGGGCGTGGCGAGCAGCAGGTCGGTGGTGCCGGAGATGTCCAGGACCCGGCGCACCGGCCTGCTGACGGCGATCAGGCGCAGACTGCCTCCCGCGTCGGCGGCCAGCCGGTGATGGCGTACGAGGAGGTTGATGCCGGTCGAGTCGGTGAACGGCACGTCGGCGAAGTCGAGTTCGCAGCGGCGTGGATGCAACGGAACCAGCGCGCGGTCGAGACCGGGCGCCGTATTGAGGTCGAGTTCCCCGCGCGCGTGGAGAAGAACGAGGTCTCCGGCGTCGACGACGTGGATGTCGAAGACGGGTGAGGTCGGCGTGCTCATGGTTGTTGCTCCTCGGCCTGCCCCGCTTGAGGTGCGTTGAGTTCTCCATGGAAGCACCGAGCGCACCGTCCGTGCATCAGATCCGACGGAAGGCGGCCAAGGACGCTTGTTGGTCATGCCCCTGGCATATGGTGGAGCGGACCATCGGCGGCGAACAGACGGTCCTGGGTGCACGGTGGCATATGGCCGGCCGTTCGGGACGAGTTCCGGGAAAGCGACGCGCATGACGTCCCATGCCCCGGCGTCGGCTCACTCCCTGGACGGCCGTTCCTTGCGGGCGCGTTCGCGCAGCGTGACCTTGTCGACCTTGCCCGCCGCGTTGTGCGGCAGGGCGTCCACGGGGACGAAGGCGCGCGGCACCTTGAAGTTGGCGAGCCGCTCCCGCGCCCAGCCGGCCAGCTCCGAGGTGTCGATCCCGGCGTCGTCCGCCGCGACGCAGTACGCGACACCCACCTCGCCGAGCCGCTCGTCCGGCGCGCCGACGACGGCCACGTCGGCGAGGGCGGGGTGGCCGCGCAGCGCCTGCTCGATCTCGGCGGGATAGGCGTTGAATCCGCCGACCAGGAACATGTCCTTGAGCCTGTCGGTGATCGTCAGGAAGCCGCGCTCGTCGAGGCGCCCGACGTCACCGGTGCGCAGCCAGCCGTCGGCGTCGAGCGCGGCGGCCGTGGCGTCCGGGTCGTCGAGGTAGCCGCGCATCACCTGGTAGCCGCGGACCAGGACCTCGCCCTCGCCCTCGGCGAACCGGCCGGCCGAGGCGTCGATCCGGATCTCGGTGCCGGGCATCGCGGGACCGGCCGTGTGGGCCAGGGTGTGGGTGTCCTCGTCGGGCGAGCAGATGGTGGCGAAGCCGTTCGTCTCGGTGAGCCCGTAGGCGGTGAACACGGTGTGCGCGCCGAGTTCGCGGATCTGCTCGATGATCCTGGTGGGAATGTTGGAGGCGCCGGTGCCCGCCATGCGCAGCGACGACAGGTCGTGGGCGGGCCGCAGCGGGTGGTTCAGCAGGGAGAGGAAGACCGTCGGCGCGCCCGTGAGCACCGAGACACGGTCGCGCTCGATCCGCTCCAGGACCCGCGCCGCGTCGAACACCGGCTCCGGCAGCACCGCCGCGCCCCGCAACAGGCAGGCCACGAAGCCCGCCTTGTAGCCGAACGTGTGGAAGAACGGGTTGACCAGCAGATACCGGTCCCCGAACCGGAGTGTCACCGACCGCGCCCAGTCCCCGGAGGCCCGGACCACCTGACCGTGCTCGCCGATCACCCCCTTGGGGCGGCCCGTGGTGCCCGAGGTGAACAGCAGATCGCTCGGATCGTCCGGGGCCACCGCCGCCGACCGTTCCTCCCGCTCGCGGGAGGAGACCGCGTCGCCCAGGGCGAGGAACGCGTCCCAGTCACCGTCGTCGTGCAGGGCCACCACCCGTTCCAGGGCGGGCAGTTCATGGCCGTCCTCGATCTCGGCGCGGTAGTCGCGGCTCAGGAAGTCGTGCTCGGTGAGCAGCACGCGGGCACGCGCCCGGCGCAGGATGTCGGCGGCCTCCGGGGCGCGGTAGCGGGTGTTGACCGGCACGAGGACACCGCCCGCGGCCAGGGCGCCCAGCGCGGCGATCACCCACCGGTCGCTGTTGGACGCCCAGATGCCGACCGACTCGCCGGGCCGCAGTCCGTGCCCCATCAGGGCCCGCGCGGCCCGGTCGACCTGATCGCGCAGGGTGCGGAACGTCCAGCGGTTCCCCCGGAACGAGAGGGCCTCCGCGTCGCCGTGGGCGTCGGCCGCCCAGTCGGCGAGGCGGGCCAAGGTGTGCGGGCCGCCCATGTGTTGTCGTCCTCCCGGTCGCCGTGGCAGTGCAGAGCATCGGACGGTCGGAGCGTGCCACGGGGGAGGGGCGGGCGCAGTGGGGTGTTCCCGGTGGGCGGGAAAGCCGACGCATCGGCGCCATCACAGCCGCGGGGGCGGCCCTGCTGCTCATGTCCCCACGTGGCCGGATTAAGTGGAGATGGTGTCTCCAGTTGGATGGTACGGTGGCTCCGTTAAATGGAGAAAGCATCTCCGTTTGGCTTGCCGTGGTCGGAGGAGTCGCCGACCCGGCCGCCCCGGATGGAAGAGGGAAGTCAGCCATGAGCATCCCCGCACCCCGCGCCCTGGTCGTCGGCATGGGCATCGGCGGCCTCGCCGCCGCGATGCGCCTGCACGAGGTCGGCTGGGAGCCCGTCATCGTCGAGCGAGCTCCCGAGCGCCGCTCCGCCGGGTACTTCATCGGCCTGTTCGAGGCCGGCCGCGCCACCGCGCAGCGGATGGGCGTCCTGGACGCCATCGGCAACCGCGCCGCCCCGGACGGCATCACCTACGACGTCGACCGCAACGGCCGCCGCCGCCCCGGCATGGGCTACGGCGACCTGCCCGGCGGCCCCCGCCTGATGCTCCGAGGCGACATCGAGGCCGCCCTGTACGACACCGTCGCGCCACGCACCGAGATCCGCTACGGCACCACCCCCACCGCCCTCGACGAACACCCCGACGGCGTCGACGTCACCCTCCGGACCACGACCGCCCGCGGCGACGCCTCGGCGGTCACCGAACGGTTCGCCCTCGTGGTCGGCGCGGACGGCCTGCGTTCCACCGTGCGGCGCCTCGCGTTCGGCCCGCACGAGCAGTTCATGCGCCCCCTGAACCACATCATCGGCGCCACCGTCATGAAGGAGCCGATCCCCGGCTACCGGCCGCAGGACGGCCTCGTACTGGCCGAACCGGGCCGCTCGGTGTGGACCTTCCCGTTCTCCGACCGCGCGCCCGGCCTGCTGTTCAATTACCGCACCACCGACGTCGATGCCCAGTTCCGCCGCCCGCCCGTCGAGTCCCTGCGGGCCGCCTTCGGTCCGGAGCCGACCGGCCCCGTCCTGGAGCACCTGCTCGAGGAGTTCGAGCGGGCCGAGGACCACCTCTTCGACTCCGTCCACCAGGTCGAGATGGACACCTGGCACACCGACCGCGTCGTCCTGCTCGGCGACGCCGCGTGGTGTCTCACCCTCTACTCCGGGATGGGTGCCTCCACCGCGATGGCGGGCGCCGACCTCCTGGGCACCCTGCTCCAGCGCAACCCCGGCAACACGGCCCGCGCGCTGCGCGAATGGGAGCAGAGGCTGCGCCCCTTCATGGAGGTCCAGCAGCGGTCCGGCCGCACGATGGGCCTGACGATGTTCGTCCCGCAGACCCGCAAGGACAAGGCGATGCGTACCGCCATGCAGCGGGTACAGGCGGGCCGCGTCGGCAAGAAGGTCATGTCGGCCCTGATGGCCAAGGCGTTCAGGGAGAAGTCGATCGACGTCGCCGCCGTCTGAGGGGCGTCCGGTCGGGAAGGCCCCCGTGCACTTCCCGACCCGCACGGGGCGCGGCCGTCGTCGGCTGCCTCCCCACGGCGCGAGGCCGACGGCTGGGAGGAAGGCAGTGCGGGAGCCCTCGTGCCGGAATCAGTGGACCACCTCCGGATGCGCCGAGAGGGGCGTCTTCACTCGTTCGCCCGCAACCTCACCCCAAATGAGGGCAGGGCGCATGTGTGCTCGATCCGGGGCGGCGTGCGCAGCGGACGTCGTGGGCGAAGTGCCGACCCGCGGGTGACACGTGAGGGTGACGAAAGGGGGCATCCGCGAATCCACGAATGGCGCCATGAGCATACATATGACTGAGTGTCAGGAATGGAGCGAGCGCGGGACGAGGAGCATGCATGGTCGGAAAGCACCGCCGGACGAGCCGGAGACGGCTTCCGCTGATCGCGGCGGGCGCTCTGGTTCCGCTCGTCGTCGTGTCGGGATCGTCCGTGTCCATCGAGCACGCGGACGCCGTCGCCCGCAACGGCCCGAGCCCGTCCGCCTCGGCGACACCTACACCTACACCTACCCCCACCCGCACACCGACGCCCACCGCCTCCACGAGCCCCACCGCCTCCGTGGCCCCGACCCCGCCCCCGTCCCCTTCCTCGGGCACAGGCGCGAAGGGCAGGTTCCCCGCCTTCGGGGCCTATCTGGACTACGGGCCCCAGGGCGTGACCCGGATGACGAAACTGTCGGACTGGCTCGGCGGCGCCGACCTCCGCGTCGGGCACACGTATCTGCCCGGTGACCGGTGGGTCAACATCGAGGGCGCGCCCGACTTCCTCGACGCCTGGGCCAAGTGGCGCAACGCGCGCGCCGACCGGACCTTCGTGCTCAACGTGCCCATGCTGGAGCGCAACGAGGCGGGTGTCTCGGACGCCGAGGTGCGGATGATGCTGCGGCGCGGTGCCGCGGGCGACTTCGACCAGCACTTCAAGACCCTGGCCAAGCGCCTGGTCGACCTGAAGGTGCCGGACACCGTCGTGGTGCTCGGCTGGGAGATGAACGGCACCACGTACACGCACCGCTGCGGTCCAGACCCCGCGGCATGGAAGCAGTACTGGAACCGGATCGTGAAGACGATGCGTTCCGTTCCCGGGCAGAAGTTCCGCTTCGACTTCACGCCGAGCCGCGGCCGCGACGCCGTGCCGTGGACCGAGTGCTATCCGGGCGACGACGTGGTCGACATCGTCGGCATGGACTCCTACGACCAGCCGCGGGGCAAGTCCTTCGACGAGCAGGTGACCGAGCCCTACGGTCTGCAAAAACAGGTCGACTTCGCCAAGGAGCACAAGAAGCCGATCTCCTACCCGGAGTGGGGGCTGTTCCGCAACGGCGACAACGCCGTGTACATGCGCCGCATGCTCGCCTGGATGGACGAGCACAAGCCGCTCTACAACACCCTGACCGACTACTGCCCGCACGGTGTGTGGCAGTGCGACGAGAACCCGAAGGCGTCCCAGGCCTACCGGTCCATGCTGACCGGGCGCGACAAGCCGACCGCGCCCCCGAAGCCGACGGCTCCCACGCAGCCGGAGCAGAACCCGAAGTGCCACCCGATCAACCTGGGCGACTGGGTGGAGCGCTGGCTCGGCGGCACGGTGTGCGTCCGCTTCGACTGGTGGTTGCGCAAGAACTGAGTCGGTACGACCGCGGTGGCGGCCCCGTCCTTCTAGGCGGGGCCGCCGCCGCGTTCCCGCCAGGCCCGACGTGCCCGCTTGGCGCCGGAGCGGGCGCCGACGGCGGCGAGGAGCGCGGCCAGTTGGGGTGCGGAACCGGGGCGCGCGAGCAGCAGGCGCTGGTTGACGAGCTGCTCGGGCCGCCAGTGCAGCTTGTACGGCTCGGTGCCGCGCAGCAGGCTCAGCACCTGGGACCGTGTCCCCTCCTGAAGGTGCTGGGCGCTCGAGCGGAGCAGCATCGTCGCCACGTCGACCTTGCGTTCCCGGAGTTGCGGGTGCGCGCCGTAGAGGTAGCCGCCCGCGAGCCGTGGTGACACGAAGGTCAGGTCGGCCGCCACGACGGCGCCGTCCAGGGTGAACTCCGTGACGACCGCGTCGCCGCTCTCCGCCATGAGGGCGGCCGAGCGTGACAGATGCTCGGCGAAGCGCGGCTTCACGTGCTCCGCGGTCACCTTCCGCTCCTGCCACTGCAATCGATGCAGAGCGAGCAGTCGGCGCACCGACGCGTCGACCTCCGCGGCGGGCACCACTCGGCGCTCGATCCCGGTGGCGTCCAGCTTGCGCATCTTGGCCCGTGCCCGCTGCGCACGGGGCCGGGGCAGGCGCTGCACCAGGTCGTCCATCGGCAGCGCGGGCAGTTCCAGACACGCCGAGTCGTCGAACCGGCGGCGCAGGCCCGGCCAGTTGTCGTGCAGCGTCTGCGCGGCGCTGCCCGGCCTGACCTCCCGCAGGTCGATCACCGCGCCCCTGGCCAGGCGCCACAGCCCCGCGCCCAGCGCTTCCACCGCGTGTCCGCCCGCCTCCGCGTCCACGAGTACGTCACTGAAGTCGGAGATGCCCGTCCCGAGCGGTGTCAGCACGGGGAAGGGCCGCAGCCCGCGCATCAGCGGCGCGGCGGCGACGAGCCGGCCGTCGCTGCGGACGAGCACGACGCGCAGGGCGCCCGCCTGCCCGTACGACAGCCACCACGAGTGCAGCCAGGCATGGCTCTGGAACGGCGTCGCGCTCGGAGACGACCGGTGCAGCCGGTTCCACTCCTCGCGCAGGGACGCGAACTCGGCCGCGTCCGTGCACACCGTGACGGCGGGCCCGTCGCCGCCTGCCGCCATCAGGCGCCACCCCGCAGCCCGGCCGCCGGGGCGGGCACCGTGGCCGTGGCGGCCCCGGACTCGCGGCGCGGGCGGACCAGCAGCGCGAGCCCGCCGAGCAGCCCGCCCGCGCAACCGCCCACGAGGGTGGTCAGCGCGGCGGACGGCGTCGAGGGCTCCGTCGGCTCGACGGCCTTGGAGAACCGCAGCAGCTTCACATGAGTGTCGCCCTTGGCCTCGCTCGCGCTGGCGGTGAGCGCGCGGGCCACGGCGTCGGCCATCTTCTTGGCCTGCGCGGGCTTCGCCGCCGCCGCGGACAGCGCCACCATCGGCGCGTCCGGCGAGGTCTCGGCGCGCACCTGGGACTTCAAGGTCTGCACCGACACACCCGCCTTGTCCTGGGCGTCGGCGAGGACCGCGACCTGAGTGGCCACCCGGCTGTACGCCTGGGCGAAGCCGAGCGCCGACATCGAGTCGGACTGTTTGGTCGGCACGGCGATCACATAGCTCGTCGCCGTGTACTGCGGGGTGCTCACCGCGCCGTACGTGCCACCGGCGATCGCACCGACCACGATGCCCACGGGCAGCGGCCACCAGCGCGGCAGTTTGCGTGTGCTGCCGCCGATACGGCCGGACAGCGCGCGGGGGGCCTCGGTCTCCTGTGCGGTTTCGGTCTTCACGTCGTCACTCCTGGGGTGCGGATGTCGGTGCGCCCAGTGCCGTCGCGTACACCTCGTGGTGCAGGGCGGCGCTGCGGGCGATGCTGTAGTGGAGGGCAGCCCGCGTCGGGGGCCTGGGGCCCGCCGGCGCGGCGCCGAGTCTTCGGACCTCGCGGGCGAACGCGGTCGGCGAGCACGGCACCCGGACGGCGTGTGCCCCGGTGCCTCCTGACAGGTCGTCGAGGGCCGGGCAGGTGACGTAGAGGACGGGGAGGCCGCAGGCCTGCGCCTCCACCACGGCCAGGCCGAAGGCCTCGTCGACGGACGGGGAGGCCAGCACGTCCATCGCGGACATCAGGGCCGGCAGGTCGACGACCCCGCCCGTTCGGCCGGTGGCGGTGTGCGGGCGCTCCCCGGCGAAGACGACGCGGTCGAACACGCCCGCCTCGCGCGCCGTCCGACGCAGCGACTCCTCCTCGGGGCCGGTGCCGACGAGCAGGAGGCGTACGTCGCCGGGCAGTTCGCGCAGCGCGGCGATCAGCACGTCGAACCGCTTGCCCGGGACGAGCCGGCCGACGCCGCCGATCACGAACGCGTCGGAGGGCAGGCCCAGTTCACCCCGGGTGGCGGCACGGGCGGCGGCATCGAAGGCGAAGCGGTCGATGTCGACGCCGTTCGGGACGACGTGCACCCGGTGGGGCGCCACGCCCCACCGGTCAAGACGCTCGGCCACCGCCGGGGACACGGCGACGGTCGCCCGTCCAAGACGCTCGCCCGCCAGATACAGGGCGCGCACCCCCGGGGTGAGCGGGCGCCCCTCGATCTGGCCGTCGCCGAGGGAGTGCTCGGTGGCCACGACGGCCCGCACGCCCGCGATCCGCGCCGCGATCCGCCCGTACAGGCAGGCGCGGTACAGGTGGGTGTGCACCAGGTCGTAGCGCCCGTCGCGAATGAAGCGCGCCAGGCGGGGCAGCGCCCGCGCGTCCCGGTTGCCCGCCATGCCGAGGTGGGCGACGCGCACCCCGTCGTGGCGCAGTCCGGCGGCGACCTGTCCCGGGTTGGTCAGGGTCAGTACGTCGTGACTGCCCGGCAAGTGCCGGACCAACAGGCGCAGTTGCTGTTCCGCGCCGCCCGCGCCGAGGCCGGTGATGATGTGCAGGGCCTTCACCGGGCGGCCCCGCCGGGCTCCCAGGCGTGCCGGCAGCCCGGGTGGACGCGCCGTTTGAGTTCGAGGCGCCACGGTGTGTCGCGCTGCCCGACGAAGACGCGGGGCATCGCGTGCACGCCGGTCAGCGGGCCGGGGGAGACGGCGCAGGCGTAGCGGTAGCCCGCGCGGCGCACCGCTTCCACGGTCGGCGCGTCGACGCTTCCGTACGGGTAGCAGAAGCCGTGCACCGGGCCGCCGATGAGTTCGGCGATCTGCGCCCTGCTGCGCTGGATCTCGGCACGGCGCTCGTCCTCGTCGAGGCGGGTGAGGTCGACGTGCAGGAGGCCGTGCGAACCGATCTCCATGCCGGCCGCCGCGGCGGCCCTGATGCCCTGCGCGGTCAGCAGCGGTTTGCGCGGGCCGCTCGCGTCCCACGCGTTCTCGCCGCCGAGCCGGCCCGCGAGCACGAACACGGTGGCGGTGCAGTCGTAGTGCCGCAGCAGCGGCAGCGCGTTCTCGACGAAGTCGCCGTAGCCGTCGTCGAAGGTCAGGCCGACCAGGCCGCGCCCGAGGCCGCGGCTGCGGGCATCGAGAAGCTGCGCGACGCCGACCCCGCGCAGGCCGCGCGAGCGCAGCCAGCTCAGCTGCTGGCGCAGCCGCTCGGGGGAGACGGTGACGTTGTAGGGGTCGTCGGAGCAGTCGTCGACGGAGTGGTACATCGCCACCCACGGCGACCTGCGGGGCAACAGGCCCCTCGGGCGGGCGCCAGGGGGTCCCTGGAGCGCTGTTTCAACGGGCATTCCGGAGCTTTCTGGTCGCGATGCGGACGGCGGGCAGAAACGCCTGGACCTTCAGGGCCCACAGGAGGAGCCCGAACACGGCACCGATGGCCAGGCAACCGGTGGCGAGGGCGGACAGGGGCTGCTCGACGCGGGCCGTGCACAGCAGGCCGACGGCCGTGGCGGCCACCGCCGCGAGCAGGGTCTTGGCGAGTTCGCGCAGCACGGCGGGGATCCGCACGGGCACGCTGCGCCGGTCCATCGCCGCGAGCAGCAGGACGGCGGTGAACGTGATGCCCAGCGCGTTGGCGGCCGCGATGCCGCCGACGCCCCAGGCGCCGACCGCCCACACCCCGGCGCCGGCCGTGAGCGTCATGCCCGCGGCCATCGCGGCGACCGGGTACCAGCTGGGCCGGCCCGCGGAGAAGTAGGAGCGCACGAGCGCCCCCACCAGGCAGTGCCCGAGCAGCCCCAGCGAGTAGACCCGCATGACGGACGCGGTGGCCGCGGTGTCATCGGCGGTGAACGCGCCGCGCTGGAAGAGGAGTTGGATGATCTGTGGGGCGCAGGCGAACACCACGGCCGCGCCGGACAGCACGATGCAGGCGGCGAGCGCCACGTCGCGCTCGACGCGGTCCCGCGCGTGCTCGACGTCGCCGCGTGCCAGCGCCTTGGCCACGACCGGGAACGTGACGGTGCACAGCATCAGCGAGAGCACCATCGGCAACTGCGCGACCTTCTGCGCGTAGTTGAGTTCGGAGATCGCCCCGGACGGCAGTGAGGAGGCGAGGAAGCGCTCGATGAACACCTGGGCCTGCCGGCACAGCGCGAACAGCAGCACCGTGGCGATCAGGGCCAGGTTCATCGGCTGCCGGTCCGCCGCCTTCGCCTCCGGATCGCCCGCGAGCTGCGCACCGCGCCGCAGCCTGCGTCGCAGCGTCGGCGCCTGCACGAGCACCATCAGGACGCCCCCGACCGCGACCCCCGCCGCTGCCGAGCGCACCCCCCAGCGGTCGGCGAGGACCAGCATGGTGGCGATGATGCCGGTGTTGTACGCGACGTAGATGGCGGCCGGCGGCAGATAGCTGCTGTGGGCGCGCAGGGCGGCGCTGCAATACCCCGCCAGCCCGAACGTGAACACACATGTCGCGGTCAAACGGGTGCAGTCGACGGCCAGTTGCGGATCGGGCAGACCCGGCGCGAGCAGCGTCACCAGGGGCCGGGCGCCGGCCATCAGCAGCGCGGCGCACGCCGCGAAGGCCAGGGTCAGGCGGGGCAGCGAGCCGGCCACCAGCGCCCGCACCGGATCATGCCGATGCGGGCTCGTCCCGTCGGCAGCGCGCGCGGCGAGCGCGGCACTGAACGCGGGCACCAGCATGAACGCCAGACCGTCCTCGATGAGCAGCGTCGCCGCCACCTCGGGCACCGTCCACGCCACCAGGAAGGCATCGGTCTCGCTGCCCGCCCCGAACAGCTGCGCCAGCGCCTGGTCCCGGCCCAGGCCGAGCAGCGAACCGGCCGCCGACAGCGCGGCGGTCAGCAGCGCGACCCGGGCCAGGAAGGAGCTGGAGGCGCGGTGCCCGTCCCCGTCGACGCCAAGTCCTTCCGGGGCCGGCTGGGTCGGCACCGTGGAGGAGAGCGGCGACTTGGCCCGGCCCGCGGGCAGAGTGCGCTTCACCGGCCGCCCGCCGTCCCGGACGCCGCGGGCGACAGCGCCCACCAGGCGGCCAGGCCGAACACGACGGCGGTGAGCACCGTGGAGGGCCCGCCGATGTCCGAGTAGACGAAGTCGATCAGCTGCCAGGTGAGCAGTCCGCAGCCGATGAGCGCGCAGTCCAGGCCGCCGCCGCGCCGGTGCGCGGTGGCGAGCCGCCGTGCACCGCACACCAGCAGCGCCACCCAGGAACCGGCGACGGCGACCAGGCTCAACAGGCCCTGCTCGCTGAGGATCAGGAGGTACATGTTGTGCGGCGACAGCAGCGGCTGGCGGTGGTACGCGGCCCCGGCGCCGGCCACGTCGCTGCCCGCGGACAGGGCGATCGAGGCGTGGCTGTCGCGGTACGCGGGGAAGTTCTTGAGCCCGACCCCGGTGGCCGGGTGCTCCTCCCACATGTCGATGGCGGCCGCCCACATCGTGTACCGGTCCGTGACGGACTGGTCGGGCGCGGCGGTGACCTGGGTGATGCTGCTCAGGCGCTCCTCCAGCATCGACGTGCCCACGCCGAAGCCGCCGACGAGGACGACGGCCGCGGCGACGGCGGCGGCCAGCAGCCGCACCGCCCGGCCAAGCCCGCCGAGCACGATCTGAAGCACGCACACCGCGCCTGTGGCGATCCACGCCCCGCGGCTGAAGGACAGCGCCAGCGGCACCACGAGCGCCAGGGCGCAGACCCGGGCGGCGATCCGCACACGACGGCCCTCCCCGCCGAGCGCCAGCGCCAGCGCGCACACCAGCCCGTACGCGACCACCGTGGACATGCCCATCACGTCCGTGGCGCCGAACGTGCCGACGGCCCGGATGTCCTCGCCCGCGTACGAGGCGCCCGTCCCGGTCAGGTACTGGTGCACGCCGATCGCGCCCTGCCACAGGCCGAGCGCCACAAGCCCCCAGGCGACCAGCCGGAAGTCCGCGCGGTCGCGCACGAGCAGCAGTACGGCCGCGGGCACGAGGACGAGGATCTGGTAGTAACGCGCCATCCCCTCCAGGGCGTTGCCAGGCGAGTCGGCGCCGAGGGCGGCCACCGCGACGGCGACGACGGGAAGGCCGAGGACGACGAGCGCGGTGCGGGTCAGCGGGCGCGCGCGGCGCCGGGCGAGCCGCACCGCACAGAAGATCACGACGAGTCCCGAGACCGCGTCGGCCGGGGTGCCGCCGCCCTCGCCCCCGGACGCCGGCAGGGCCAGCATGCCGATCAGGAGGAGGACGGGCAGCACGGGTCCGGCGCGGCGCACCTGCCGCAGGCCGAAGGCGAGCGGGCCGGGGCGGGGAAGGGAGACGGCGGGCAGAACGGTCACGGTGTCAGCTCCCCCTCGGCCGGAAGAGCTCGGACGCCGTGCGCAGCAGGATGGTGATGTCCTTCCACAGAGACCAGTCGGCGATGTACGCGTTGTCGAACCGGCAGCGGTCCTCGATGGAGGTGTCGCCGCGCAGGCCGTGGATCTGGGCGAGCCCGGTGATCCCGGTCGGCATCCGGTGCCGTTCGCTGTAGCCGGGGTGCGCCTCGCTGAACTGCGCCACGAAGTAGGGGCGTTCGGGCCGCGGGCCCACGAGGCTCATGTCGCCGCGGAAGACGTTCCACAGCTGCAACAGCTCGTCGAGCGAGGTGCGGCGCAGGAAGTGGCAGAACCACGACATCTGCTGCTCGTTCGCGACACTCCAGCGCGTCGCCGACTCCATCGCGTCGGCCGGCCGGTGGGTACGGAACTTCAGCAGGGTGAACGGGCGGCCGTCCTTACCGATGCGCTTCTGGCGGAACACGACACCGGGGCCCTCGCTGATCCGCAGCCACAGCGCGCACGTCGCAAGGACCGGCGAGGCAAGCGCCAACAGCGCGGCGGAGAACACGAGATCCAGTGCCCGCTTACCGGGATGCAGCGGCAGGTGCGGCCCCCTCAGGGGTCTGCATCGAAAGCCCGCCAGGTAGCGGTCCGCCTCGCGCAGCTGGGGAACGTAGGGCGACGGATGCGGGTCCAACTCCCAGATCTCGCAGCGCAGTTCCGCCAGGGCGTGCAGGAAGGCCCGTTGCCGTGGGGCGCCCGCACTGCCGAGCACGATCGCCTGCCGCACGTCGTTCTGCACGACCGCTCGGCGCAGGTCCTCCACGGTCGTCAGGACCGGCAGGGCGGGCGTGGCGTCGTGCTGCTGCTGATCCGCGGCGGCGCCGTCACCGGCGATGCCCACGAGCCGGATACCGGTCGCCGGGTGCCGCTGGAGCGCGGCGGCCACCCGCGATGCGGCCGGCTCCGATCCCACCAGCAGCGCCGCGCACGGCTGCCGCAGCAGGGCCACGCGCCGCTGCCGGTGCACGAAGGCCCGGCCCAGCAGGGCGAGGGCGATGTGCACGGCGCAGCCCAGGAGCAGGCTCTGCCCCGGGATCCGGTGCAGCAGGGACAGGCTCGCGCAGACGGCCGTGAGGACACACCACGCGACAGTGGCACGCGTGACGACCGCGGGGCAGTCGTCGAGCATGTGCTGATCGTGGGCGAGCCGGTACAGGCCGCCGGAGCCGAACAGGACCAGCGAGAGCAGGGCGAAGCAGGCCACCAACCAAGGCTGTTGGAGGAGTGGGGCGAGGACGAGCGCGCCGACCACCGAGGCCGTGCCGTCCGTCGCGCACAGCAGCGCCCGGGACGTGCCCGAGGGCGCACCACCGGTCAGCCTCGTCCTCGGGATGTTCGCGTTCCGCTGGGTGATGACGGTGGTTGCGGCACCCGCCTCGTCCCGGGTGAGCTGCCGGGCGGGCGAGGAGACGATGCGGTCGTGGGTCACGTCGTGATCCGCTCTCTGTGCTCGATGGTCTCCGGGCCCAGCAGTTCTGCGTAGACGTCCGCGACCGCGGCGGCGGTGCGTCGGACGTCGTGATGGGCGCGAACATGGGCGCAGGCGTCACGGCCCAGCGCGCGCAGGCCCTCGGGATCATGCAGCAGATCCCGCAACGCCCTTGCCAGGCCCACGGAATCGTCCGGTGCGGTCAGGCACCGGGGCGCCAGATGGTGGGGCAGGCTCTCGCGGGCTCCGGCCACTTCGGTGAGGAGTGCGGGGCTTCCGCACGCCATGGCCTCCAGGGGCGCGAGCGCCATGCCCTCCCACCGGGACGGCAGCACCACGAGGTCCGCGGCCCGGTACCAGGGCGCCGGATCGTCGAGCGCCCCGGTGAAGGTCACCGAGGGGCCGGCCGCGGCCCGCAGGCGCGCCTCTTCCGGACCGTCGCCCACCAGCACCAGGCGGGCGTTCGGCACCGCGCGAAGCACCTCGGGCCACGCCGCGAGCAGCACGTCCTGGCCCTTCTGCCGGCACAGCCGCCCCACGCACACGACCAGCGGGCCCTCCCGAGCGGCGGGCGGCCGCTCGCGAGCGGCCGGGCCGTGCGGGTGGAAGCGCTCCAGGTCCACGCCGTTGGGCACGAACCGCCACCGCGCCGCGATCCCGCGGGCGCTGCCGGTGCGCTGCTCGGCCCCGCTGACACAGACCGTTCGGGCGGCCCAGCGAGCCGCGCTCCGCTCCCAGGCCAGGGCCAGCCGGGCCTGGGTTCCGCCGACCGCCTCGAAGGACCAGGCGTGCGGCTGGAAGACGGTGGGGACCCGGCCGCGCACCACGAGCCGGGCGACCATGCCCGCCTTGGAGCTGTGGACGTGGATGACATCGGGGCGTACGCGGGACACCAGGGCGGTGAGCCGGCGCGTCTCGCTCACGAGACCCTTGCCCGGGGACCTGGAGGCCTCCCAGGCGAGGGCCTCGCAGCCGAGGGCGGCCACGCTCTGCCGCAGGCCGCCGGTGGTGGGACAGGCCACCGACACGTGCATGCCGCGGGCCCGTTGCATGCGCACCAGGTCCGTCACCACGCGCGCGACCCCGCCGTCGGTCGGCTGGGTCACGTGCAGGACGCGCGGTGGCGAGGATGCGGGCGGTGGTGTCACGCGAGGCAGGAAACAGCCTTTCGAATTGGGCACGGCCTGCTTCCCCTTCAGGAATGAGTGGATGCGCTGCGGCACCGGGTAATTAATGAGGAAGTCCGACTTCTCTTGGGGGCTTCGCCGGAAAGCGGCCTTCAGTTAATACACCACTGTGTTGGAGTTGTGAAACTCTCACCTCTCGCGTGACCGCGTCCCGCGACACACTTCAACGACCACACGGGTAATCACCCGTTCGGAGTCGAAACCTTCGTCAACCTCGGTCCGTTGATTCACACGGCAGACGAGTGTCCTGGTCGACGCGGTGTCGTGGATGTCATGACCACGTAATTCGCGAGGTCGGGACCCGGCGTCGGAACCGGTGTCGGGAACATTGCGGCGGCGCGTTAATCGGGAAAGCGTGGTGTGCGGGTTTCAGCTAATGCGCAGGTATGTTGGCGTTGTGAACATCACGACCCTTCTGCGACGCCAGTTTGTTGCACACCCGAGCGATCGAACGGAATTTCTCCCGCCCAGTCCCGGACCGCCGGTACAACGCGGGACGCGCCAGGGGGAGGAGGTCGTGAATTTCCCGGCGATCCCGGTCGACGAGCGGGCCGGGCGGCCGCCGGGGGGAGGGTCGCGCCTGACCAGACGCAGCGCGGGCCTGATCCTGGTGGGCGCCCTGTGCAGCGCCACCGCCGTCCTCACGGTCCGGCCCTTCGAGCGCGGCGAACCGGGCCCGGGCGCCGACGCGTTCGACGAGAACTACCTCGGTCGGCACATCGTCGGCACCCGGCTGCCCGGAGCGGCGGCGGGAGCGGGCACCTGGCAGGTGACCGTCGACGGACGCCCGTTGCACCTCATGCGCCGCGCGGACGGCACGTACCTCAGCATGGTCGACCACTACACGGCCTACGACACACCGCTCGCCGCGGCGAAGGCGGCCGTCGAGGAGCTCGGAAACCAGCAACTGCGGCCGCATGAAGGGGAGATGTGAGGCCTGTGGTGTACACACGTCAGAACCAGCGCACGCTCACGAAGGCCCAGAAGCGGCGCTTCGTCGACGCGGTGCTCGCCCTCAAACGCTCCGGCCGCTACGACGAGTTCGTGCGGACGCACATCGACTTCTACGTGGGTGACGGGGACGGCGGGCTGCGGGTCGCGCACATGACCCCCTCGTTCTTCCCCTGGCACCGCAAGTTCTTGCTGGAGTTCGAGAGGGCGCTGCAAAAGGTGGACTCGGGCGTCGCGGTTCCCTACTGGGACTGGACCGTGGACCGCACGCCGGCCGTCTCCCTGTGGGGCGACGACTTCCTCGGCGGCAACGGCCGCCGCTCCGACCGCCAGGTGACCACGGGGCCCTTCGCGCACCGCAACGGGCACTGGGACATCAAGGTGGCCGTGACCGACGGGGACTTCCTGATGCGGGACTTCGGCCGTCCGCAGGCCCCGGTCGAGCTGCCCAGCAAGGCGGAGCTCGCCGACGCCATGGACGAGACCACGTACGACGTGGAGCCGTGGAACTCCCTTGCGCCGCGCGGCTTTCGCAACCGGCTGGAGGGCTGGCCCGTGCGCCGGGGGGACCGGCGGTGGTTCAATCACAACCAGGTGCACCGCTGGGTCAGCGGGCACATGCTCGGCGCCGGTTCGGTGAACGACCCCGTCTTCTGGCTGCACCACGCCTTCGTCGACCTGTGCTGGTCGCGGTGGCGCCGGCGGCACCCGAAGGCCGACCCCTATCTTCCCGCGCGGGGGCCGGGACCCGGCGACCCGCAGCGCGGCCGCGTACTCGCGCTGGGCGACACCATGCCGCCGTGGGACACCCCGCTGCGCGACATGCTCGAGCACAAGTCGCTGTACCGCTACGAATGACCGCCCGCACGGCGACGGCCCCCGACACCATGTGCCGGGGGCCGTCGTCAGATTCGGCGCGAGGGTCAGCCGCCGTAGCCGGCGTCGTCGCCGTAGCCGCCGCCGTTGCCGTCGTCGTCGTGGCCGCCGTCACCGTTGGTGCAGGCGTTGCCGAAGGCCGGGTTGAGCGCACCGATGACGTTCACGGTGTTGCCGCAGACGTTGATCGGGACGTGGATCGGAACCTGGACCAGGTTGCCCGACAGGACGCCGGGCGAGTTGGTGGCAGCGCCCTGAGCACCCGCGTCGGCCATGGCCAGACCGGCGCCGCTGAGCACCACGGCGCCCGTGCCGAAAGCGACAGCGGTTGCCTTCGCGATGCGTGACATCACGTTCTCCTTTTGCTGTACAGGTGCGGCCGCGTGATCGCAGCCGTCGGCTCATTCAACGGCGGGATGCACCCTCGGTCACGGTTCATACACGGATAGATGGTGAAAACACCGGGAATTCAGCCGCAATGGGTGAGCGGCGGCGGGTACATTCCGGACATTCGTGGGTCGGGCGGCACGGCTTCGACCCCCAACTGCCAGACAGCGCCGCGTTCGCGGCAGAAATGAGCGCACATGAAGGTGGTCTGCGTCGGCGGGGGACCCGCGTCCCTGTACCTGGCCATTCTCCTGAAGCTTCAGGGCCGCGGCCTGGACGTCACCGTGTACGAGAAGAACCCCGCCGGGTCGACCTACGGCTGGGGCGTCACCTACTGGCCGGACATGCTCACGCTGCTCGCGGAGCACGACGAGGTGTCCGCCCGCGCCATCGAGCGGCATTCGGTGCGTTGGCGCGACGGCGTGGCGCACGTCCGCGACCGGGTCACGACCCACCACGGCGACGAGGGCTTCGCGATCGGCCGCCACCGCCTGCTCGAACTCCTCGGGGAGCGGGCGACATCGCTCGGCGTGGACCTGCGCTTCGGTACCTCGATCCCGCGGTCGGACGCGCACGCGGAGGGCGACCTGATCGTGGCGGGCGACGGTTCGCGCAGCAGCCTGCGCGAGCAGCACGCGGAACACTTCGGAACCCAAGTCGCCCTGGGCGGCAACCGGTTCATCTGGCTGGGCACCACGCGGGTCTTCCACTCCTTCACCTTCGCCTTCGTGGAGAGCGACCACGGCTGGCTGTGGTGCTACGCGTACGGGTTCGACGGCACGCACAGCACCTGCATCGTCGAGTGCTCGCCCGCGACCTGGGCGGGACTCGGCCTCGACGTCATGGAGCGCTCCGACGCCCTGAAACTCCTGGAGGGCCTCTTCGCCGACGTCCTGAAGGGGCATCCGCTCATCGGCCGCACGGACACCGACGGCCCCTCGCAGTGGCAGCGGTTCCGCACCGTCACCAACCGGACCTGGTCCCACGGCAATCTGGTCCTGCTCGGCGACGCCGCCCACACCACGCACTACTCCATCGGCGCCGGCACCACGCTGGCGATGCAGGATGCCATGGCGCTGGCCCGCGCCCTGCGCGAGCCGGGACCGCTCCCGGCCGCGCTCGCACGCTACGAACGCGAACGGCGACGGGAGTTGCTGTCCGTGCAGAGCGCGGCCCGGCACAGCGCGCACTGGTACGAGAACCTGACGCGCTACATCCACCTGGAACCGCACCAGATGTTCGCCCTGCTGGGGCAGCGCCACTCCCCGCTGCTCCCGTACGTGCCGCCGCAGCTCTACTACCGGCTCGACCGGGCGGTCGACCAGGCCCAGGCCCTGCGCCGACTCAAGCGCTGGCTCGGCCCGCGCGTCGCGCGTGTTCTCCAGAACAAGTGACCTTGCGGAGCCGGTGTCCCGACCACGGACGGCCGCGACCGCCGCGTAACCTCCTCGTGTGTCAGCCTCCCGCCCGCACCGTGTCGCCGTCCTCGTGCTCGAGGGCGCCAAGCCGCTCGACGTCGGAATTCCCGCGCAGGTGTTCACGACCCGCGCGAGCATGCCGTACGAGGTGCGGGTGTGCGGGGCGGCGCCCGGGCTCGTCACCGGCGGCGACGGCCTCGCGTACTCCGTGGCGCACGGCCTGGAGGCGCTCGCGTGGGCCGACATCGTCTTCGTGCCCGGCTACCGGTTCCCGGACCGCGAGGACCCGCCGCGGGACGTCGTCGACGCGCTGCTCGCCGCCCACGGGCGCGGCGCGCGCCTCGCGGCCATCTCGACCGGGGCCTTCGCGCTCGCCGCCACGGGACTGCTCGACGGCAGGCGTGCCACGACCCACTGGCACTACACACGTGCCCTCGCGGCCAGGTACCCGGACGTCCAGGTCGACGAGAACGTGCTGTTCGTCGACGAGGGCAGCGTGCTCACCTCGGCGGGCGCCGCCTCCGGCATCGACCTGTGCCTGCACATCCTGCGCGGCGACCTCGGGGTGGCCGCCTCCAACCACGCCGCCCGCCGCCTCGTCGCCGCCCCCTACCGCAGCGGCGGCCAGGCCCAGTACGTGCCGCGCAGCGTCCCCGAACCGCTCGGCGAGCGGTTCGCCGACACCCGCGAGTGGGCGCTGCACCGGCTCGGCGAACCCCTCACCCTCGACACCCTGGCGCGGCAGGCCGGGGTGTCACCGCGCACCTTCTCCCGCCGCTTCGTCGACGAGACCGGCTACACGCCGATGCAGTGGGTGATGCGCGCCCGTATCGACCTGGCCCGCGAACTCCTGGAGCGCTCGCAGCACAGCGTCGAACAGATCGCCGCCGACGTCGGACTCGGCACTGGCGCCAACCTGCGCCTGCACTTCCAGCGCATCCTCGGCACCACGCCGAGCGAGTACCGGCGCACGTTCACACCGGGGGAGTGAGCGGCCCCTGCGGCCGGTGGCGGGATCCTTTTGAACCCTGGCGATCCCGCCACTGTCAGCGGTGCGCGCCGCGCGCGAGCCTGGTGGGGAACGGAAGGGACACCATTCATGACTCGCATCGCCATCAACGGATTCGGCCGCATCGGACGCAATGTGCTGCGTGCCCTGCTGGAGCGCGACAGTGACCTCGAGGTCGTCGCCGTCAACGACCTCACCGAACCCGCGACCCTCGCCCGGCTCCTCGCCTACGACAGCACGGCGGGACGGCTCGGGCGCCCGGTGACCGCGGAAGGGGACACCCTCGTCGTCGACGGCCGGTGGATCAAGGTGCTGGCCGAGCGCGAACCGGCGCAGCTGCCGTGGGCCGAACTCGGCGTCGACCTCGTCCTGGAGGCCACCGGCCGCTTCACCTCGGCGAAGGCCGCCCGCGCCCACCTCGACGCGGGCGCCAAGAAGGTGCTCGTCAGCGCCCCCTCGGACGGCGCCGACGTCACGCTCGCGTACGGGGTCAACACCGACGCCTACGACCCGGACGTGCACACGATCGTCTCGAACGCCTCCTGCACCACCAACGCGCTCGCCCCGCTGGCCGCGGTCCTCGACGAACTCGCCGGTATCGAGCACGGGTTCATGACGACGGTGCACGCCTATACGCAGGAGCAGAACCTCCAGGACGGCCCGCACCGCGACGCGCGCCGCGCCCGCGCCGCCGGGATCAACATCGTTCCGACCACGACCGGCGCCGCCAAGGCGATCGGCCTGGTCCTGCCGAACCTCGACGGCAAGCTGTCCGGTGACTCGATCCGCGTCCCCGTACCGGTGGGCTCGATCGTCGAACTCAACACGACCGTCGCCCGCGACGTGACACGCGAGGAGGTTCTCGCCGCCTACCGCACCGCGGCCGAGGGCCCGCTCGCCGGCGTCCTCGAATACTCCGAGGACGCGCTCGTGTCCTCCGACATCGTCGGCAACCCCGCCTCGTCGATCTTCGACTCGGCCCTCACCCGCGTCGACGGGCGACACATCAAGGTGGTCGCCTGGTACGACAACGAGTGGGGCTTCTCGAACCGTGTGATCGACACGCTCGGGCTGCTCGCCGCGAGCTGATTCCCTACGCGGGCCTGGGCCCGGCCGCGCGGCGCAGCCGGTTGGCGATCGCGAGGCCGAGGCCCTCCTGCGCAGGCAGCGACACCAGGATGAGGTCGCAGCCCTGCTCGTCGAGTTCGCGCAGATAGCCGTAGAGGCCGCGCGCGTAGGCGTCGAGCGAGGCCGGGACGGCGGCCACGGCGTGCGCCTCGACCGGGGTGCCGGCGAGGGCGGACGGCAGGAACACGCCCACCCGGTGGCCGAGTTCGTGCGCGCGCCGCGTCTCGGCGACGAGCTCCTCGGGGGCGACGAGGACGACGCGCGCGTTCGGCGCGTAGTGCGAGGGATGCTGGCCCGGTACCCGTACCTCGCTGGTGTCGGGGACGTCGAGGGGACGGCCCAGCGCCTCCTCCAGCTCCTCGCGCGTCACCCCGCCCGGCCGCAGAATGCTCAGCGACTCGCTCGTGGCGTCGACGATGGTCGACTCGACGCCCACCGTGCAGGGGCCGCCGTCGAGCACGAAGTCGACGCCGTCGCCGAGTTCGGCACGGACGTGCTCCGCGGTGGTCGGGCTGACGGAACCGAACCGGTTGGCGGACGGGGCCGCGACGCCACCGCCGAAGGCGTTCAGCAGCTCCAGCGCGACCGGGTGATCCGGCACGCGCACGGCCACCGTCTCCAGGCCGCCCGTGGTGTCCAGGGGCACCCGGGCGCCGCGCCGCAGCACCATCGTGAGCGGTCCCGGCCAGAAGCGCTCCGCGAGCAGCCGCGCCGCCTCGGGCACGTCATCGGCCCAGTCGTCCAGGTGCTCGGCGCCGCCGATGTGGACGATCAGCGGGTGGTTCGGCGGGCGGCCCTTGGTCCGGAAGATGCGGGCGACGGCGGCGGGGTCCTCGGCGTCGGCGGCGAGGCCGTAGACGGTCTCCGTCGGGAGCGCGACCAGGCCGCCGGCGCGCAGCACGGCGACCGCCTTGTCGATGTCGATCCCGGTGTCGCCGGCGAGTGCCGTCACCGGTGCGGTGTCCTTCACTGTGGTGCGCTTCTTTCGATGGGGCGGGGGTCAGTGTGCGGCGGAGGCGGTTTCGCTCAGGCCGTGCGAGGCGACCAGCCGGGCCGTGCCGTCGGCCAGCCGGTAGGACAGGCCCACCACGGCGAGGCGCCCGGCGGCCACCTGCTCGGACAGGACACGGGAGCGGTCGAGCAGCAGGTCGACGCTGTGCCGTATGTGCTCGTGGAGGATCTCCTCGTCCCGGCCGCGCCCGGCGGCACGGGCCGCGAGGACGCTCGGCGTCACCCGCTCGACGACGTCGCGCACGAAACCGGCGGGCGCCCTGCCGCCGTCGGCGGCGTCCTTCGCGGCGGCGATCGCCCCGCACGAGTCATGGCCGAGGACCACGACGAGCGGGCAGCCCAGCACGGCCACCCCGTACTCGATGCTGCCCAGCACCTCCGAACCGACCACGTGGCCGGCCGTGCGGACCACGAACATGTCCCCGAGGCCCTGGTCGAAGATGATCTCGGCGGCGAGCCGGGAGTCGGAGCACCCGAACAGCACCGCGAACGGGTTCTGCCCCGGCGCGATCTCGGTGCGCCGCGCGGCGTCCTGATTGGGGTGTCCGGGGGTACCGGTGACGAAGCGCCGGTTGCCGTCCAGCAACATCGCGAAGGCTTCGTCGGGCGTCGGATTCAGCATCTCGTTCACGACGGCAGCGTACGACCCGGCTCCCGGAGCCCGCTTCCCGGGCCCCACCTGCGCTCCGGCCGTCCGATGCGGCTGTGTGCCGCGCCCTGCCCGCCCCGCGTGCCCGACGACAGGTCCTAGTACCCGCCGAACGGCGTGTGGTCGGCCAGGGCAAGGGTGCGCAAGAAGCAGCGCAGGCGCAGCAGTTGGCGGGCGGCGGCCCGGACGGCGGCGGGGCGGCGGGGGGAGTGGGCGGCGGTCCACAGGGCGGGTACGCGGTTCATGGCAGCAGGATCCGGCGCCCCGCCCGGTCGGTCCAACAGATCGTTTCGCTGGCTGCCATCGATAGAGTAGATGGATGGAGATGCGTCAGCTCCGCCACTTCCTGGCGGTCGTCAGCGAGGGCACGTTCACGGCCGCCGCCCGGTCCGAACTCATCGTGCAGTCGGCGCTCAGCACCTCCGTCCGCAACCTGGAGCGCGAGCTGGGCGCCGACCTGTTCGACCGCACGGGCCGCCGCGTGGTGCTCACCGAGGCCGGACGCGCCCTGCTGCCGCAGGCCAGGTCGCTGCTCGCGGGGGCCGACGCGGCCCGGGACGCCGTCGCCGCGGTCGCGGGCCTGACCACCGGCCGCGTGGCCATCGGCACGATCCAGACCCTCACCTGCGTGGACCTGCCCACGGAACTCGCGTCGTTCCACCGCCGCCTGCCCGGCATCCAGGTGTCCGTGCGCGACGCGCCGGTCGACGAGCTGTACGAGGCCCTGCGCGCCAGCGAACTGGACCTCGCCTACCTCGCCCCGGACGCGGCCGAACTCCCCGAAGGACTGGTGGAGTTCGGCTCCTGGCACGAGGAACTGGTGCTCATCACGGCCCCCGGGCACCCCCTGGCGCGGGCGGGCCGCACCCTGATCCGGGACCTCGCCCAGGAGTCCTTCATCGACTTCCGCGCGGGCACCGGCCTGGAGACGGCGGTGCGCAGGCTGTCCGCGCACTGCGGTCTGGAGCGCCGCATCACCTGTGACGTGACCCAGATCGGCATGCTCGTGGCCCTCGTCCGGGCCGGCATCGGCGTCGCGTTCGTGCCGCGCCGCATCGGCGAGGACGCGGGACTGCCGTGCGTGAGCATCCGCCAGCCGGAACCCGGCCGTACCGTCGTGCTCGTGGGACGCGGTCCCGGCCCGCGCAACCCGGCCGCCGGCGCCCTGATCGACCACCTCACCCGCGCCCCGGACGGGGCGCCGGACACCCGCCGATAGCAGGCACGCGCCCGGTCACCCTTCGCGGGACGGCCTCAGGCCTTGTCCTGCATGCTGCTGCGCGCCGGGTTGGCCTGCTCCGCCGCCTTCGGGTCCTTCTCGTCGGCCTTGGCGCGCACACCCTGCCTGATGCGCTCGCCGATGGTCCGGTCGATGTTGGACCAGTACTCGAAGGCCCGCTCAAGGACGGGATCGCTCACGCCGTTGAGCAGGTGACCGACGACGTTGTCCACGAGCCGGTCCCGCGCCGCGTCGTCGAGGACCTCGCGCACCATGGTGCCCGGCTGCCCCCAGTCGTCGTCCTCGGAATGGTCGACATAGGCGGCGCGTGTGATGTCACCGTCCGCGTACCAGCTCGGCGGTGTGCCGTAGCGGTCCGTGTCGGCCGCCGGGCCGCCCTTGGAGTTGGGCGCGTACACCGGGTCCTGGGCCTTCTTGTAGGCCATGGCCCCGTCCTTGGAGTACGAGTGCACGGGTGCGACCGGCGCGTTGACGGGCAGCTGCTGGTAGTTGCCGCCGATGCGGTGCCGGTGCGCGTCCGCGTAGGAGAACAGCCGCGCGAGGAGCATCCGGTCGGGGCTCGGGCCGATGCCCGGGACCAGGTTGTTCGGCTGGAACGCGGCCTGCTCGATCTCCGCGTGGTTGTCCGTCGGATTGCGGTCCAGCGTCATCCTGCCGACCTCGATCAGCGGGTAGTCGGCATGCGGCCACACCTTGGTCAGGTCGAACGGGTTGAACCGGTACGTGGCCGCGTCCTCGTACGGCATGACCTGCACGTGCAGCGTCCAGCTTGGGTACTCCCCGTCGCGGATGTGCTCGAAGAGATCGCGCGTGTGGTAGTCCGTGTCGGCCGCGGCCATCTGGTCGGCCTCGTGCTGGGTGAAGCACTCGATGCCCTGGTCGGTCTTGAAGTGGTACTTCACCCAGAACCGCTCGCCCTGGGCGTTGATCCACATGTAGGTGTGCGACGTGTAGCCGTTCATGTGCCGCCAGGTGCGCGGGATGCCCCGGTCGCCCATCAGCCAGGTGACCTGGTGCGCGGACTCCGGCGAGAGCGTCCAGAAGTCCCACTGCATGTCGTGGTCGCGGAGGTTGTTGTCCGCGCGGCGCTTCTGGGAGCGGATGAAGTGCTGGAACTTCATCGGGTCCTTCACGAAGAAGACCGGGGTGTTGTTCCCGACCATGTCGTAGTTGCCCTCGGTGGTGTAGAACTTCACCGCGAACCCGCGGGGGTCGCGCCACGTGTCGGGGCTGCCGCGCTCACCGGCGACGGTGGAGAACCGGGTCACCAGCTCGGTCCGCGTCCCCGGCTGGAACACCGCGGCCTTCGTGTACGCACTGACATCCGCGGTGACCTCGAAGTGGCCGAAGGCGCCGCTGCCCTTGGCGTGCGGCTGCCGCTCCGGGATCCGCTCCCGGTTGAACTGCGCCATCTGCTCGATCAGATAGGAGTCCTGGAGGAGGATCGGTCCGCCGGCGCCGACCGTGAGCGAGTGCTCGTCGCTCTCGACCGGAACACCGGCATCCGTGGTGGTCGCTTTGGCTGTCTCGTCACTCATGAGCTACGCGTGCCTTTCGACGGGTTTCGCTCTGCGTCGCGGTCGCCCAGCGGGGTGCGGCCGCGCGGAAGTTTTCGGGCGGAGCCGCCTCGGGAGGGGCGCGTCGGGCAAACCGACGACATCACCATGCTGGGGCCTCCTTCCGCACACGGCCATTCGACCGCTCACACGGAGCGAGTGCCCACACGTCGCGCGGCGATGCACAGCAGGGCGACGGCGGCGACGGCCAGCAGAACGTGCCCGACGAGGTTGACGGTGCCCGCCGAGCCCTGGTCCGGGCTCTGGCCGAAGCCGACCCAGGCCGTAGGGCCTGTCGTTTGGATCAGGCCGGGCTCGCGGGGCCTGGCACGCACTCCCCCAAGCTATTAAGGAGCAGGGGGGACCCCCTTCGGCGTTGTCGTCGGTCGACGACGCTCCGCGTCGCCTCCCTCCTCCGCCTTGCGATCGCACGCTTCCCCAAGCTCTCGGCTTCGCTCGAGCAGGGGAGGCCCCATTGCCCCGCTCCCTGATCCGGCCTGATCCAAACGACAGGCCCTAGGTCAGCGTGGCGCCCGCGGCCAGGGCGAAGGTGTGGGTGGACGTCCAGTCGCGGGCGCGTGCCCAGCGGTGGACGAGGATCGCGGCCACGACGGCGACGGCGAGCGCGGCGGCCACCCCCGGCCAGCTCGGCTGAAGCACCAGCCAGAAGGTGCTGGTGGCCGCGCACGAGGCGAGGACGACGAGCAGCGGCCGGGGCGCGTGCCGGGTGTCGAGCCCGGCGCGCGGGCGGGGCATCAGGAACGCGGCGGCCATGAGCGCGGCCACCACCACGGCCGTTCCGGCCAGCAGCGGCCAAGGCGCCATGAAGCCGCTCTCGTCGTAGCTGCCCCAGCCGACGACCACGGCTCCGAGGGCCAGCAGCCCGGCCGTGACGGTGAGCCCGGTCCTGCCGAGCCACGGGCGCGCCGCCCGGTGCGGTACGAGGGCCTCCATGAGCGCGATCGGCACGGTGATGCTCCACAGCGCGTGCACGGCCAGGACGGAGATCAGGCCGTAGGCGCCGGTGCCCGCCAGCGGGATGGGGGTCACGGTCACCATGTCGTAGTTGCCGGAGTAGTCGGCGTTGAACAGCATCTGGTCCAGCAGGCCCTCCTCGAGCAGGGCGTACGCGGCGCCCAGCAGCAGGATCGAACCCCAGCCGCGACCCGTTCGGCGGACGAGTTCGCGGATGAGCAGGGCCCCGCTGCCGTAGAGGAGGGCGAGAACCGGCAGCAGCGCCAGGGCGTCGAGGGAGGTGGCGCCCAGGAGCATCTCGCCGACCAGCGGCGCGAGGAAGAACAGTCCGACCGCGGGCATGGTGTGTCGCATACGGCCGACGCTACGGACGCCGGTGCCGCCCGTGGATCGGCCGAGCGGCTGGACCGGAGGGCCGAGTGGCTACGAAGAGGCGCTCGCACACATCCGAAGGTGGACGACCGGGAGACTTCGGGAGGATGCGCGGGCGCCTCCGGCTCTCAAGTGCCGGGTGTTGCACCAGGGTTGACGGTGAAAATGCCACCTGGTTTCGTTCTTGGAGCGCGGCGCCTCCCGGGCGCGTTCTGACAACGATGTCATACGCGCGCGGGGACACGGTGTCCGCGCGACGCCGGTCAGTTCCGCCTCTCCGAAGGGACCGCACGATGCGCACCCGTACAAGACGGCTTTCCCTGCTCCTGACCGCCTCCGCTCTCGGCCTGAGCCTGCTGGCCGCGGGCCCCGCCACCGCCGCCCCGCGCGCCGACCGGCACCAGGACGCAGTCGACGCCGTGGACGGCCTGATGACCTGGTGGAACGAGGACACCGGCGCCTTCGAGAGCACCGGCTGGTGGAACAACGCCAACGACCTTCAGGCGCTCCTCGATTTCTGGCAGGCCCCCGGTGACACGGGCGGCCACGACATCAAGAAGATCGCCGACCGGATCTACGAGAAGAACGTCGACGCCAAGGAAGGACAGTTCCGCAACGAGTACCTCGACGACACCGGCTGGTGGGGCCTGGCCTGGCTGAGGGCGTACGACCTCACCGGCGACAAGCGCTACCTCGACACCGCGATCGCCGACGCCGACCACATGTGGAAGCACCACGACGGCACCTGCGGCGGCGGGGTGTGGTGGAACTACGACCACACGTACAAGAACAGCATCACCAACGAACTGTTCATCACCCTCTCGGCGGCCATCCACAACCGCCTCGACGGCGACTCGACGTACCTGGGGCGGGCGCAGAGCGTCTGGGGCTGGTTCCAGTCGAAGAAGCTCATCAACAAGGACAACCTCATCAACGACGGCCTCAACGACGCCTGCGTCAACACGGGCGAGTCGACCACGTGGACGTACAACCAGGGCGTCATCCTCGGTGGCCTCGTCGAGCTCCACAAGGCCACAGGATCCAGCGCCGTCCTCACCAAGGGCCGCAAGATCGCGGACGCGGTCGCCGCCTCGCCGCTGCTCGCGCCCGACGGGATCCTCTCCGAGCCCAACGACGACGACACGGACGGCGGCGCCGACGGCCCGTCCTTCAAGGGCGCGTACATGCGCGGCCTCGGCGCGCTGAACCGGGCGCTTCCCGGCCACCCGTACTCCGCCTTCATCGACCGTCAGGCCGACGCCCTCAACACCCTCGACCGCAGCGGCGACTTCTACGGCTTCCACTGGAACGGCCCCTTCGACAAGGCCGACGCGGCCCGCCAGCACAGCGCGCTCGACGCGCTGACGGCCGCCCTCTACTGACCGAGGTGTTTCGTCGGGTGCGCACGCCGTGGGTGTCGCACCCGACACTCGTCCGTACTTCTCCGCTCAGCCGATCGGCACCGGCAGCGCCGCCACCTCGTAGGCCAGCGCGATGGTGTCACCGGTCGCCGGGTCGGACAGCTCCACGCGCCACGCGTCGCCGAACTGGTCGACGCCCTCGGCCATCGGAATGGTGCCGGAGATCAGCACCGTGCCGGGGAGCAGCTCGCCGCGCCCCCGCAGGACCTCGGCCCAGTAGGACGGCGTGAGCAGTTCCGCGAGCGTGCCGTCCTGGATCAGGGACTCCTCGCCCTTCACCGTGACCCAGGCGCGCAGCGCGATGTCGTCCAGGCGGCCCTCCACATCGGACAGGCGCCAGGCGCGGCGGGCCAGGACGTCGGGGCTCGCGTTCTTGCTCCAGGCCACACCGTGCACCTCCAGCTCGCGGTCCGTGTGGTCGCAGGCCGCCGTGAGCAGCAGCTCGCCGTCCGCCGCCACGACGAGCGCCCACTCCGCCTCGCCCGAGGTCCGCCCGTGCTGCACCGCGACCCGCTCGGTCTGCTGCGCCAGGTAGGGGGAGATGGGGTAGAGCGCCGGGGTGGTGGTCGGCGCGGGCACGCCGAGTTCGGCGAGCTCGGCGACGTGCGCGGCGACGTCGTCCTGGCTGCGCCCGGCGTAGCCGGCGTTGAGGACCTGGACGACCTCCACGTCACGGGTGGAGCCGTCGGGGAGTTCGAAAGTGAGCAGTGTCATGGAAATCTCCAGGGGTGAAGGCAGGGTGGAGGGTTGCGAAGCGGTTAACTTCCCGATCAGGGCTTGCGCATACGACCTGTATACAAGAAGTATGCCGGAAGGTCGATGTCCCCCCGAACGTCGACGGCCCACCCCGACCGCCGAAGCCCCCCGAACCGAGGACCGAAATGCTGCAAGACTCCCCAAGCGGCCCGGCCGCCGCACCGGTCGTCACCCCGAACCGCTCCGGTCTCGTCCGGGCCTTCTTCGCGAGCCTGACCGGCACCGCCCTGGAGTGGTACGACTTCGCGGTCTACTCCGCCGCCTCCGCCCTCGTCTTCGGTGACCTGTTCTTCCCCTCAGAGGACCCGCTCACCGGCACCCTGCTGGCCTTCTCCACGTACGCCGTCGGCTATGTCTCGCGCCCGCTCGGCGGCATCGTCTTCGGGCGGCTCGGCGATGTGATCGGCCGCAAGAAGGTACTGATCGCGACGCTCGTGCTGATCGGCGCGGCCACGTTCCTGATCGGCCTGCTGCCCACCCACAGCAGCATCGGAGCCGCCGCGCCCATCGCGCTCGTCGTGCTGCGCTTCGCCCAGGGCGTCGGCGTCGGCGGCGAGTGGGGCGGCGCCGTGCTGCTCTCCAGCGAGTTCGGCGACCCGAAGAAGCGCGGCTTCTTCGCCTCGGCCGCCCAGGTCGGACCGCCCGCGGGCAACCTCCTCGCCAACGGCGTCCTCGCCGCGCTCGGCGCCCTGCTGACCGAGGACCAGTTCCTCTCCTGGGGCTGGCGCGTCGCCTTCCTGATCTCCGGCGTCCTGGTCGGCTTCGGCCTGTGGATCCGCGCCAAGCTGGAGGAGACCCCGGTCTTCAAGGCGATGGAGGCCGAGCAGACCCGCCCCGAGGCGCCGGTCCGCGAGGTGCTCACCCGCCAGCCCCGCGCCCTGCTCGCCGCGATCCTCTCCCGCGTCGCCCCGGACGTGCTGTACGCGCTGTTCACCGTGTTCGTACTGACCTACGCCACGGACCAGCTGGACATGTCGCGGGGGTCCGCGCTGGCCGCCGTACTGATCGGGTCCTCGCTTCAGATCTTCCTGATCCCGCTCGCGGGCGCCCTGTCCGACCGCGTCAACCGGCGGCTGCTGTACGGCTGTTCCGCCGTCGGCGCCGGTGTGTGGCCGTTCGTCTTCTTCGGCATGGTCGACGGCGGCTCGTGGGGTCTGCTGGTCATCGGCGTGATCGTCGCGCTGATCCTGCACTCCCTGATGTACGGACCGCAGGCCGCCTTCATCGCCGAGCAGTTCTCGCCGCGACTGCGCTCCACCGGGTCCTCGCTCGCGTATACGCTGGCCGGTCTGATCGGTGGCGCGATCGCTCCGCTGCTGTTCACCGCGCTGCTCGGCTCGTTCGACAGCTGGGTGCCGCTCGCGATCTACGTCGCCGTCACCGCGGTCGTGACCGTCACCGGGCTCCTGCTGGGCCGCGACGCGGAGGCGGCCACGGACGAGGACGCGGAGCTGGTCGCCCAGGCGTCCGCCTGAACCGTCACACCTGTCGCCACCCAAGGAGGGACACCTCATGCTGATCGCCCTGAGCCAGCTCACCACCGGGCCGGACCCGGCCAAGAACCTCGACCTCATCGAGGAGCAGGCGCGGCGGGCGGCCGACGCGGGAGCCCGCGTCGTCGTCCTGCCCGAAGCGGCGATGGCCTGCTTCGGTACGAAGCTCGGCCCGCTCGCGGAGCCGCTCGACGGGCCGTGGGCGAACCGCGTGCGCGAGATCGCGGAGGCGGCGGGCATCGTCGTCGTCGCCGGAATGTTCACCCCGGCCGACGACGGGCGGGTGACCAACACCCTGCTCGCGACCGGCCCCGGCGTCGAGGAGACCTACGACAAGATCCACCTCTACGACGCCTTCGGGTTCGCGGAGTCCCGCACCGTCGCCCCCGGTGCGCGGGTGGTCACCATCGACGTCGACGGCGTCCGTCTCGGCCTCGCGACCTGCTACGACGTGCGCTTCCCCGAGCTCTTCCGGGCCCACGCGGACGCCGGCGCCGTCGGCACGCTGCTGCCCGCGTCCTGGGGTGCGGGCCCCGGCAAGCGCGAGCAGTGGGAACTCCTCGTACGGGCCCGGGCCCTGGACGCCACGGTGTGGGTCGCCGCGGTGGGCCAGGCCGACCCGACGGCGAGCGGCATCGCCGTCTCGGGCGCGGCCCCGACGGGCATCGGCCACAGCATGCTGGTCGGCCCGGACGGCACCGTGCGGGAGAGTCTGGGCGCCGAACCGGGCCTGATCGTCGCGGAGTTGGACGTCGCCGAGGTCGACCGGGTGCGCGAGAAGACCTCCGTGCTCGCCAACCGCAGGCTGGGGCGGGACGGCTCGGGGATCACGTACCCCACGTGAGGGAGCCGGACCGGCGCGGTGCTGTCCGCGCCGGTCCGGTCATCCGGCGAGCAGCACCTTGAGCGTCGACTCCAGGTGGCTGTCGATCGCCGCGCTCACCGCGTCCGCGTCACCCGCGGCGAGCGCGTCCAGGATCAGCTTGTGCTCGTCGATGACCGCCTGCTGCCGGCCGCTCTGGTTGTACAGCGCCACGACGCCCGCGCGCACCTGACGGCTGCGCAGCCCGTCGTAGTGACGGTCGAGCAGGCCGTTGCCGACGGCCGAGACGATCGTCGCGTGGAAGCGGTGGTCGATGGCGATGAACTCCTTGGCGTCGTCGGGACCGCTCAGCCCGCGCTGCCGGTCGAGCAGTTCGCCCAGTTCCTCCAGCGGCACCCGGTCCGCCTTGATGACCTGCTCCGCCGCGTACCGCTCCACCATGCCGCGCAGCTCCATCAGCTCGGTGATCTGCCGCCCGGTCAGCCGGGACACGCGCGCGCCGCGCCGGGGCACCATCTCGACGAGGTCCTCGGCGGCGAGCAGCAGCAGGGCCTCACGGATGGGGGTGCGGGAGACGCCGATGCGATCGGCGATCTCCTGCTCGGAGAGGAACTCGCCCTGCATCTCCGGGTCGGTGAGCACCGTCCCCTTGAGGTAGGCGTACGCCTTCTCCCGACCGGACGTCCCCATGTGAGCTCCCGTGGTCCGTGGACCGTGTGTCCTGGATATGAATCGCATACAACTTGTATACGGAAGTTACCACGGGGCGGAGAAGACCGGCGTCGTACGTCACACGGCGTGCGGGACGGTGAGGCGGAACTGGGCGCCGCCGCCCGGCGCGGGCTCGGCGACGAGCTCCGCGTGGTGGGCGTGCGCGATCTGGCGGGCCATCGCGAGGCCGAGGCCCGAGCCGGGCAGGGCGCGGGCGCTGCGGGCCCGGTAGAAGCGGTCGAAGACGTAGGGCAGGTCCTGTTCGCAGATGCCGGGGCCGTGGTCGCGGACGGTCAGCTCCAGGGTGTCCGCGGCGGAGGTGAGGGTGACCTCGACGGGGCGGCCGGGCGGACTGAACTTGGCCGCGTTGTCCAGCAGGCTCGACAGCAGCCGTGCGAGCCGGGCCGGCACACCCGCGACGGTGGCGGTGCGTGCCTCGGGGGAGACCGAGAGGGTGAGCGGCGTGCTGGGCCAGTGGCCGCGCGCCGTCTCGACGGTGTGCGTCACGATGTCCGCGATCCTGACCTCCTCGATCAGCGGGTCGGGTTCCTCGTCGCGGGCCAGCTCGACCAGGTCGTTGACGAGTAGGGTGACCTCGCGCAATTGGCGGCTCAGGGCGCCTGCGGCGCGCTCGCGCTGGGCGTCGCTGAGGCGTGAACTCCTCGTGAGCAGCTCGGCGTTGGTGCGCAGGGCGGTCAGCGGGGTGCGCAGTTCGTGAGAGGCGTCGGCGACCAGGCGCCGTTGCGCGCCGATGGACTTCTCCAGCTCGTCGAGCATGGTGTTGAAGGAGGCGGCGAGGCGGGTGATCTCGTCGTCCTGCCCGGCGCGTTCGGGCGGCAGCTCGATGCGGTGCCGGGCGTCGCGGGTCGCGGCGATGCGTTCGGCGGTGGCGGTGAGCCGGCCGACGGGCGCGAGCCCCGTGCGCGACACCCAGGCACCGAGGGCACCGGCCAGCAGCACACCCGCCACCCCCATGCCGCCGAGCAGCACCGCGGCCTGGCGCACACCCCGGTCCACGGTGTCGGCCCGCACCGCGACCTGGAGGGCCCGTCCTTCGGGCAGCGGTGTCGTCAGCACCCTGGCCCGGTGCCCGGCAAGACGCAGCTCGCTGTAGTACGGCCCCCGGTCGCCGGACGCGACCTCGCGGGTGGAGCGGGTGACCGGCAGGAGGTACGGGTCGTCGGGGTCGTCGGACGGCCGCGCGGGGACCAGTTGCGAGCAGGCCGGGGCGGCGAGGTAGCGGCACTGGCCCTGCACCACGCCCGGAGGCTCGTGGCCCGACTGCTGGGTGGCCAGCCGCGCGGACTGCGTCAGGTGCAGGTCGAGCTGGTGCAGCAGCTGATGACGGATCACCACGAAGCTGCCGGCGCACAGGCCGATGGCCACCGCCGCCACCGCGGCGGAGGCGGCGAGGGTCAGCCGGGTGCGCAGGGGACGGCGGCGCATCCACCGGGCATGCCTGCGCCCACCTTTCGGCCGTGCTTCGCGGGGCGCCGGAGTACTCACGCCAGGTCCAGCCGGTAGCCGACGCCGTGCGCCGTGTGGACGAGCCGCGGCTCGCCCTCGGCCTCCAGCTTGCGGCGCAGGTACCCGACGTAGACGGCGAGGGAGTTGGAGTCCGGGCCGAAGTCGCGGCCCCACACCCGCTCCATGATCGTCTCGCGGGGGAGCACCTGCCCCGGGTGCCGCAGCAGCAGTTCGAGGAGGGAGAACTCGGTGCGGCTGAACTCGATGATCCGCGTGCCGCGCCGCCCGCTGCGGGTGGCCGGGTCGACCACGAGGTCCGCGAACCCCAGCGTCGTCGCCGACTCCTCGGGCGGGGCGCTGCGACGCAGCAGCGCCCGGATCCGTGCCACCAACTCGTCCAGGGCGAACGGCTTGACGAGGTAGTCGTCGGCCCCCGCCTCCAGGCCGTCCACCCGCTCGCTCACCGAGCCCAGCGCCGTGAGCACCAGGACCGGCGTGCGGTCGCCCAGAGCCCGCAGCCGGCGGCAGACCGCGAGCCCGTCGAGGCCGGGCATCATGACGTCGAGCACCATGGCGTCGGGCTCCCAGGCGGCGAGGGCGGAGAGCGCCGCCAGACCGTCCCGCGCGCCGCGCACCTCGTAGCCCTCGACCGCGAGTCCGTCCTCGACGGCGTACCGCACCTCCGGCTCGTCGTCCACCACCAGAACCTTCGGTGCGTTCGTGCACCCGTCGGCCGCGTTCATGGTCACAGCCTGCCAAAACCCGGTCTTAGAAACTTCTTAGAGCGCGTCAGCAGTGTGTCGGCCATGAGGACACAGCGAACATCCCATGGCCGTCTTTCGGTGGTGATCGGGGCGGGCGGCACGGGCGGACACATCTACCCGGGGCTCGCCCTGGCGGACGCGCTGCGGCGGGCCGTGCCCGACGCCGAGATCTCCTTCGTCGGCACCGAGCGCGGACTCGAGACCCGGCTCATCCCGGAGGCCGGGTACCGCCTGCACACCGTCGACATGATCCCCTTCGATCCCTCGCTCGGCGCCCGGCGGTACCTGCTGCCCGCCGCACTGATCAAGTCCGGCACCCAGGCCAAGTCGGTGCTCCGGGCGCAGCGGGCCCAGGTCGCGGTCGGCATGGGCGGCTACCCGAGCGCCCCGGTGATCGTCGGGGCGCGGATGGCCGGGCTGCCCAGCGTCATCCACGAGTCCAACGCCGTGCCCGGGCGGGCCAACCGCTTCGCCGCGCTGCTCACCGACCAGATCACGCTCGCCTTCGAGGAGAGCAGGGCACACCTTTCGGGCAGCCGGCACGCGGACGTCGTCGGCATGCCGATCGCCTCCGAACTGGCCGCCCTCGACCGGCCCCGGATGCAGGGCGAGGCCCGGCGCGCGCTGGGGCTGCCCGCCCACGGACGGCTCCTGCTCGTCAACGGCGGCAGCCTCGGCGCCGTCCGGCTCACGGAGGCCGCCACCGAACTCGCCCGGCGATGGAGCGACCGGACCGGCGTCCACCTGCTGATCAAGACCGGTCCCGCCACCCTGGACGAGGTCCGCGGGCGGCTCGCCGGGACCGGAGCCGACCGGGTGGCGACCGCCGTGCCCTACCTCGACCGCATGGACCTCGCGTACGCGGCCGCCGACCTGGCCGTCTGCCGCGCCGGTTCCGCGACCGTCGCCGAACTCGCGGCCACCCGCACCCCCGCCGTCCTGGTGCCCTACCCCTACGCGCCGGGCGACCACCAGACCCACAACGCGCGGGTCCTCACCGATGTCGGCGCGGGGCTCCTGCTGCCCGACGCGGAGACGGACGCCGACCGCCTGGCCGCCCTCGTCGAGCCGCTGCTCGCCGATCCGGCCCGCCTGTCGGCCATGTCGGCCGCGGCCCACCCCGGACGGCACGGACAGGCCGCCGACCTGTTGGCCGCCCACGTGCTGCGGCTTGCAGGACACCCCCTCACGCACACCACCCACCCCACGGAGCTCGCCATATGACCACCAACGCCCGCAACGCCGCCGCCGACTTCGACTGGACCGGGCGCACCGTCCTCGTCACCGGGGCCGAAGGGTTCATCGGCTCCACCCTCGTCGACCTCCTCGTCGCCCGCGGAGCGAAGGTCCGCGCCTTCGTGCACTACAAGCCGTACGGCGAAAAGGGCAACCTCGCTCCCTACTTCGGCGCCGCCCACGGCCCCGTCGAGATGATCGCCGGTGACGTCCGGGACGCGGGCCGGGTCATGGACGCCGTCGAGGGCTGCGACACCGTCTTCCACCTCGCCGCGCTCATCGGCATCCCCTACAGCTACGACTCGCCCGGCGCGTACGTGCAGACCAACGTCGTCGGCACCGAGAACGTCGCCGAGGCCTGCCGCCGCCACCAGGTGCGCCGCCTCGTCCACACCTCCACCAGCGAGGTCTACGGCACCGCGCTCACCGCCCCGATCAGCGAGGCGCACCCGCTCCAGCCGCAGTCCCCGTACTCCGCATCGAAGATCGGCGCGGACATGATGGCCCTTTCGCACTGGCACGCCTTCGAGCTGCCGGTGACGGTGGTGCGCCCGTTCAACACATACGGCCCCCGGCAGTCGGCCCGCGCCGTCATCCCCACCATCCTCGCCCAACTGCACGCAGGGCGGCGCCAGATCAAGCTCGGCTCCCTCACCCCGACCCGCGACTTCACCTACGTCACCGACACCGCCCGCGGCTTCCTGGCCCTGGCCGCCTGCGACGCGGCCCTCGGCCACAGTGTCAACCTCGGCACCGGCCAGGAGATCGCCATCGGGGACCTCGCCAAGGCCCTGATCAACGCCTCGGGCCGGGACGCCGAGGTCGTCGTCGACCGGGGCAGGCTGCGCCCCTCGGGCAGCGAGGTGCACCGCCTGCTCTCCGACAACTCCCGCGCCCGTGACTGGGCGGGCTGGGAGCCGGAGGTCCCGCTGGAGGAGGGCCTGCGCCGCACCTCCGACTGGGTCGAGGAGCACCTCCACCTGTTCGCGGCGGACCGGTACCAGGTCTGAGCCCGAGCAGCCGTCAACAGCCGCACCCACACGGCGGCTCGCGCAGGCGCGCGGGCCGCCGCCCGGAGGAGCCCGTGTCGCCCGCCCCTGCCCGCCATGCCCGATCCACCCGCGCCGTGCATCGCGCGTCCGGCCGCGGCCGCCGACGCACCCTGTGGTGCACCGCCGTTCTGCTCTGCGCTGCCGTCGCGCTCGGCGGCTGGGGGCTCTACCGCCGGCTCGACAGGAATCTCGCCACCACCGACATCGGCGCGGCGCTGGGCTCCGACCGGCCCCCGCGCTCCGGAACGTCCATGAACATCCTCGTACTCGGTTCCGACACCCGGGCCGGAGCCAACAGCACCTACGGCGCCCACATCAGCGGCGCACGCTCCGACACGACGATGCTGCTCCACGTCGAAGGGGACCGGAAGCACGCCACCGTCGTCAGCATCCCCCGCGACACCGTCGTCGACCGACCGGCCTGCCCCCTCCCGCACGGCGGGACCGCACCCGAGGCCAAGGCCGCCATGTTCAACTCGGCGTACGGCGTCGGTGGCAGCGCCTGCACGGTGAAGACCGTGGAACACCTCAGCCGAATACGCGTCGATCACGTCGTCGAGGTCGACTTCACCGGATTCAAGCGGCTGATCGACGTGATCGGCGGCGTGGAGGTCACCACGGACCAGAACATCCACGACCCGAAGAGCGGCCTCGACCTGGCAGCGGGCACCCACCGACTGCACGGCGAGCAGGCGCTCGCCCTCGTGCGGACCCGGTACGGCATCGGCGACGGCAGCGACCTCGGCCGCATCCAGCTCCAACAACGCTTCATGGCCGCACTGGTCGAACAGCTCCACGGCGGCCGACTGCTCACCAACCCCGCACGCCTGTACCGGGTTGCGGACGCGGCCACTTCGGCCCTGACCACGGACGAGGACCTCGGCTCCCTGCGTGCGTTGACGTCCCTCGCCCGCGGCCTGAGCGGGATCGGTGCGGACGACATCCGATTCCGCACCCTTCCCGTGAAGCCCTACCCCCGCGACCCCAACCGGGTGATGGCTCACGAGCCCGCCGCACGCGCCCTGTGGGAGAGCCTGCGCTCGGGCGGCCCCCTGCCGCCGGACGGCGAGGGCTGACGTGACCGAGGCCGGCCCGTGCTCAGGCGGGCCGGCCGCCGGTGATCCGGTGGACCGGTGTCCGTGCACCCTCACCCGCCAGGAACGGACGCAGCAGAGCGAGCAGCGCGCCCGGCCGGTGCAGCGGGATGATGTGGCCGCAGTCCTCGACGAGGTGTGCGGTGAGATCGTCGGTGACCGGGCGGAGTTGGCGTTCCAGGGCCGGGCCGACCGGCTGCGCGCCGAGGGCCATCGTCGGCACCGTCAGGCGGGCCCTGCCCACCGCGTCGTCGATCTGCGCCGAACTCTCGGGCAGGGCCCGGTAGTACGAGAACGCGCGGCGCAGCGCTTCGCGGCCGGTGTACGCGCGGACGAAGGCGTCCCGGACGGCCGGGCGCACCCCGTGGCCGAGGGTTCCGGTGTGCAGGAACCAGTCGACGTACTCGGCCTCGTGGCCCTCGAGGACGGTCTCGGCCAGGCCGGGCGCGGCGGAGTGGAAGCCGAACCACCACGGGGGACCGCCCGCTAGAAAGTCCTCGGCGCCGGGCAGCCTGCCCAGCAGGGACTCCATGACGACCAGGCGGCGGACGAGGCCGGGTCGGCGCAGGGCAAGGAGGAAGGCCGGCGGGGCGCCCGCGTCGATGCCCACCACCGCGGCCGAGGACACACCGAGCGCGGTGAGCAGCGCGGCGGCGTCCTCGGCCAGGGTGCCCGCGTCGTACCCGGAGTCGGCCCCGCCGCTCGCGCCGAACCCGCGCAGGTCCGGTGCGATGACGCGGTAGCGCTCGGACAGGCCGGCCATGACGTCCGTCCACACCTCCCAGGTGTGCGGGAAGCCGTGCAGCAGGAGGACGGCAGGACCCGATCCGGCGAGGGCGATGTTGAGTTCGACACCGTTGGCCGGGACGCGGCGGAGCTCGGGCATGGAGAGACTCCAAGAGGTCGGTTACGAATGGTGACAACGTCACGGTAGGGAACTAGCCTGGTCCGCCCAAGACGGCACTTTCCCCACAGGTGGTGAGCCCCAGGTGACCACGTCGCGATCCGGCGGACGTGCGCGGCGACGCGGTGAGCGGAGTGAGCGCGGTGACCTGATGGATCCGCTCTGCCCGACCCGCCGGCTGCTCGACCGCATCGGCACCAAGTGGACGTCCATGGTGGTCAAGGTGCTGGCCGAGCAGGCCCCGGACGAGGTCCGCTTCGCGGAGCTGCGGCGCCTCGCCCCCGGCATCTCGCAGAAGATGCTGTCCGTCACCCTTCAGAGCCTGGTCCGCGACGGCCTGGTCGCACGCCGCGTGGAACCCACCGTGCCGCCCGCCGTCCACTACCGGCTCACCGACCTCGGCCTGTCCCTCGAAGGACCGCTCGCGGCCCTGCGGTTCTGGGCCGAGACCCACATGCCGGAGATCGACCGCAACAACCAGCTCGCCGACGAGTCGTCGCCTCCCGACTAGGGGCCGGCACCCGTCAGACATGATCGGGTCATGAGACATCCACGTCTGGCGAGCACGGAAGCCGCTGTGATGGCGGTGCGTGAGGTCGCCCGGGAGTTCCACCTCGAGTTGTCCGTGACCGACGACATCGGCGCCGACCAGACGTCCCGGCGCACCTCGGCGGGTGCCTTCGTGGTGCTCGACCCGGACGGCACGCTGCCGCACGAGGCGCACATCGAGCTCGGGGGATCGCCGTCCGTGTCCGTCCGGATCTTCCCGGAGGACGACGCCAGAATCACCGTCGAGAACGTCGACTTCGAGGACATTCCCCGCGACGCCGTCCCGGCGTTCCTGAGATCCGTCCACGGCGGCCTGGCGTACGTGAAGCGGAAGAGGTTCCCGCCCGCCCTGTGGCTGATCGTTCCGCTGCTCGGTGACGAGACGTACAAGGAGCTGATCCTGCCGAGCGCGCTCAGCCCGTGGCTCGCCCGCAACGTCCGGTGACGGAAAGGGGCGATCCCGGTGCGGCGATGAGTTTGCCTCTCGGCCACGGTCCCCACCTGTGTCACCGCGATCGCGGACGACCGCCCAGGGAAAGGACGACCCGTGACCACCACCCGCACACTCGAAGTCCTCGGTGCACGACTGCGCTACGAGGTCCGTGGCACAGGACCGCTGCTGCTGCTCATGGGATCGCCGATGGACGCGGAGGCCTTCGGGCCCCTGGCCGACGCGCTCGCGAGCGACCGCACGGTCGTCACCCACGACCCGCGGGGCATCTCGGGCAGCACCCTCGACGACCCCGAGCAGGACTCCACGCCCGAACTGCGGGCCGACGACGTCGCCGCACTCCTCGACGCCCTTGAGGCGGACTCCGCCGACGTGCTGGGCAGCAGCGGCGGAGCCGTCACGGGGCTCGCGCTCATCGCCCGGCACCCCGGGCGGGTGCGCACGCTCGTCGCGCACGAGCCTCCGCTCCTGGAACTGCTCCCCGACGCCGCCGAGCAGCGCGCCGCGGCCGAGGACATCGTCGCGACCTTCCACCGCGAGGGCGTGGGCGCGGCCTGGGGCAGGTTCATGGCCAACGCCGGATTCGACGGCGGCCCCGGGGACGGACCCGACGAGGGACCTGCCGCCGGACCCGGCACCGGCGAGGACGCGCCCGCCCCGCCGTTCGGGGAACCCTCGGAGCAGGACCTCGCCAACAGCGCGCGGTTCTTCGCCCACGAGCTGCTGGGCACCAGCCTCTACGTACCCGACATCGCCGCGCTGACGTCGGGCCGGTCCCGCGTGGTCATCGGCATCGGCGCCACCTCGGGAGGCCTGATCACGGCCCGGACCTCCAGGGCACTGGCCGAACGCCTCGGGACCACTCCGGTCGAATTCCCCGGCGACCACGGCGGATTCACCGAACAGCCCAAGGAGTTCGCCGAGCGGCTGCGAGAGGTGCTGAGGGGCTAGGGCGAACCAGGAGGAGGCGACCTCAGCTCCGCGTGAACGGGAGCTTCGCCGTGAGCCAGGTGATCAGCGCGCCGGGGTTGCGGCTCTGGGTCCACACCCGCCCGGGGCCGCTCATCTCGAAGACCAGGCCCTCGCCGGACTTCAGGGTCTGCATCAGTCCGCGGCTCACCTTGCGGGTCGTGTAGGAGACACCGTCGTCGAACGCGACCATGTGGCCGGAGTCGAGGACGATCCTCTCGTCCGCCCGGAGGTCGAGCACGTCCAGCGCCCCGTAGCAGGAGGCGAGGACCGTGCCCCGGCCCTCGGCGCGGACCAGGAAGCCGCCCTCGCCGCCGGCCAGGTTCTTGAAACCGCCCCACTTGGTGTCCAGCTCGATCCCGTCGGACGAGCACAGCCAGGCGCCGCGGGCCAGGTTGAGGCCGCCGTCCACCTCGATGTCGGTGACGTCGCCGGGCAGGTTCGCCGCGAGGTCGACCCAGCCGCCCTCGGGTCCGGCGGTCAGCCGGGTGACGAACAGCGACTCGCCGCCCAGGACGCTCCGCTTGAGCCCCTTGAACAGCCCGCCCTCGGTCTTCGCCTCGACGTCGATCCCGCCGGACATGGCCATCATCGCGCCGGACTCGGCCCGGACGCCCTCACCGGCGGCCAGCAGGACACGGGCCACCGCGAAGGACGGGCTGTGACGGACCTCGATGTGCATGGCTGGCCTCTTCTCGCGTGGGGGAGGACGGCGGACCGCCGTCCCCCTTCATCGTCCCGTGCGGATCGTCCGCGCAGGTCAACCCTGACGCCCGACTCGCCTGCGACCGGGGGACGAGCCACCCGGTGGGCCGATCCTCCTGGCGGATGACAGGACTAGAAGGTGACCTCGAGCCCGATCACCGGATGCCTGCGGTGGCGCCCCGAGATCGCGGAGTACCAGTCACCGATCCGGGCCATCACGTACTTGCCGCGCAGCAGCGCCCCCGCCTTCTCCGTCCCCGCCTCGTCCAGTACGCGGCCGGTTCCCGTGGCCCGTACGGCGTCCGGGGCGACGCGCCCGCGCACATCGCAGACGGCGACCTCGGCCCGGGAATCGCGCCGCAGCCGCTTGACCTTCCAGGCGTCGGCCGCGCTGCGCACATAGAGCCGGTCACCCTCCATGGCATGCCAGACCGCGGTGGCCCGGGGCGTGCCGTCCTTGCGGTACGTGGTGAGGCTGACGTAACGGGCGCGCTGGAGCGCGGCGAGCGTGGCGGGGTCGAGTGAGGTCACAGGGGGACGGTACCGGGCGGCGGGCCGGGAGTTCACCGAGCTGCGACTGTCATGTCACGAACGTGTCTTGAAGACGATCAAGAAGCAACTGGGGAACCGCACCGGCTGTCTGAAGGGACGGAACGCAACACCGGGGGACACCCGCCCGGTTCACTCGCTCGCCGCTCCCCAGGAGCGCCGGCCCCACGCGAAGGACAACAGCATGCGCACTCGGAAGATCTCGGCACTGACCCTGACCGCTGTGGCCCTCGGCCTGTCGCTGACGGCGTGCAACGGCAACGGTGGCAACGACAACGCGTCTTCCAGTGCCTCGTCCTCCGCGAGCGCGACGTCGACGGCCACCAGCGCGCCGAAGGCCGATGCGACGAAGGGCACGTCGGCGGGCACGCCCGCCGCGTCCGACACGAAGTGCACGGACCAGATCGACTACGCGGGCGACGCGCGCTCGAACGCCGAGATCAATTCCATCGGCGCACGCACCGGCACCTGCCCGCCCGTGCAGAAGCAGCAGTCCGACACGAAGTGCACCGACCGGCTCGACTACGCGGGCGACCCGCGTTCGAACGCCGAGATCAACTCGATCGGCGCGGACACCGGCACGTGCCCCACGCCCCAGAAGTCCGACAAGCCGTCGGGCACCCCGAAGGACCCCGGCACGAAGTGCACGGACCAGATCAACTACGCCGGGGACCCGCGCCCCAACGCGGAGATCAACTCCATCGGCGAGGACACGGGCTACTGCCCGCCGGTCAAGCAGCAGTGACCGTCCGCGTGACGGGGGACGCGTGAGGGGTGGCGGATAGGCGCCGTGGCGCCAATCCGCCATCGCAAGACAAGTGCCCCACCCCGCACGGTAGTTGACACTCTTCCCAGCTCTCGGAGCGCACCCCCGCACCCGATGGTTCCAGGAGAAGAGGCAACGATGACCAGACGTACCGCGCGACGCGGCGCGGCCCTGCTGTCGGCCGGGCTCGCGTTCGCGCTGCTGCCCGGCGGCGGGGCGCACGCCGCCGCGGACAAGGCGGGACCGCAGTCCACGAAGGCCGCCCGCGCCGACCGCACCGTGACGCTGGTGACCGGGGACAAGGTGACCGTGACGGACCTCGGCGGCGGGCGGCGGACCGTCGACGTCAAGCGGCCCAAGGGGGCCACAGGGCTGGTCCGTACGCAGGTCACGGACGGCGCGATACGTGTCCTGCCGGACGAGGCCGCGCCCTACCTCGCGGCGGGAAAGCTGGACGCCCGGCTGTTCGACGTGAGCGGGCTCATCGAGCAGGGCCTCGCGGACACCAAGGCCGACACCACCCCGCTCATCGCCACCTACCGAGGCGGGAGCGCGCGCAGCGCCGCCGCCACCCCCAAGGGCGCCGACCGCACCCGCACGCTCGGCAGCATCGGCGGCGCCGCCCTCGACGCGGACAAGGGGCGCACCTTCTGGAACGACCTGACCAGCAAGGGCGGTTACACCGACGGCATCGGCAAGGTGTGGCTCGACGGCCGCGTCAAGGGCGACATGGCGGAGTCCAACGCCCAGATCGGCACCCCGAAGGCCTGGGAGGCCGGGCTGACCGGCAAGGGCGTGAAGGTCGCCGTCCTCGACACCGGGTACGACACCACCCACCCCGACCTCGCCTCCCGCGTGAGCGAGTCGAAGTCCTTCATCGCCGGGCAGGAGGTCGCCGACCGCAACGGCCACGGCACCCACGTCAGTTCCACCGTCGGCGGCTCCGGCGCCGCATCCGACGGCAAGGAGAAGGGCGTCGCCCCCGACGCCGCCCTAGCCGTCGGAAAGGTTCTCTCCGACGAGGGGTACGGCACCGAGTCCGAGATCATCGCCGGTATGGAGTGGGCGGCCAAGGACGTCAAGGCCAAGGTCGTCTCCATGAGCCTCGGCTCCGACACCGGCAGCGACGGCACCGATCCCATGGCGCAGGCCGTCGACTCCCTTACCAAGGACACCGGCACGCTCTTCGTCGTCGCGGCGGGCAACGCCTACGGGCCCGGCACCATCGGCTCGCCCGGCGCCGCCGACTCGGCGCTCACCGTCGCCGCCGTCGACGCGGGCGACGAGCGGGCCTCGTTCTCCAGCCAGGGCCCGCGCCTCGGCGACGACGCCCTCAAGCCCGACCTCTCCGCCCCCGGCGTCGACATCCTCGCGGCCCGTTCCTCGCTGGTGGACGGCTCCGGCAGCTACACCACCATGAGCGGTACGTCGATGGCGACACCGCACGTCGCGGGCGTCGCCGCCCTCCTCGCGCAGGCCCACCCCGACTGGACGGCCGCGCAGCTCAAGAACGCGCTGATGTCGTCGTCGAAGCGGCTCGACGACTCCGCGTACGCCATCGGCTCCGGCCGCGTCTCCGTACCCGACGCGATCACCGCGAAGGTCACCGCGACGGGCAGCGCCGACCTCGGCTCCTACCGCTGGCCGTACGACAGCAACAAGCCGGTCACCAGGACCATCACGTACGCCAACTCCTCCGATAACGCCGTCGAGTTGGACCTCGCCGTGCAGGGATCCACCGACGGAGTCGCGACGCTCGCCGACTCCCGGGTGACCGTGCCCGCGCACGGCACCGCCTCCACCACCGTCACCGGCGACGGCTCGAAAGCCTCCGTCGGCACCAACAGCGGCCGGATCGTGGCGAGTTCCGGCGGCGAGGTCGTCGCGCACACCGCCTTCGGCCTGGTCAAGGAGGAGGAGCGGTACACGCTCACCGTCCACGTCAAGGACCGGGACGGCAGGCCGGCCGCGGCCGACCTCATGTACCAGCAGCTCGCCGAGGGCACACTGCCGCAGCCCGCCACGGTCGACGGGTCCGGCACGGTCGAGCTGCGCCTCAAGCCCGGCACGTACTACCTGGACTCGTTCCTCGACGTGCGCGGCGCCCACGGCAAGGACTCCCTCGGCACGGCCTATCTGTCCGACCCGGAGGTGAAGGTCGACAAGGACCGTGAGATCACCCTCGACGGCACCGAGCTGCGCGAGGTCGCCGCGCGTGTCCCGAAGGACACCGACCCGCACCAGACGCTCGTGCAGTACGACCGCAAGGCGGGCGGCACCGACCTGTTCGGCATGGTGCTGCTGCCGATCACGTACGACACGCTGTACGCCCTGCCCACCCGCCAGGTGACCGAGGGCAGTTACGCCTACCGCACCACCTGGCGCGAGGCCCAGCCGCGCATCACCGTCGACGGCGTCGACGAGGTGTGGGAGCAGCCCGGCTCCACGCTCCTGCCGGGACGGCGCAGCCTCGCCCTGGTGGACGCGGGGGCGGGCGCCCCCGGCGAGTACGCGGGCAAGGACGCGACCGGCAAGGGCGTCCTCGTGCACATCGACGGCACTCGCACCCCGGCACAGATCGCCCAGGCGGCCCAGGACGCGGGCGCCAAGGCCCTGTTCCTCACGGACGACAGGCCCGGCCGCCTCAACACCCTCTTCTACAACGACGACAACACCGACCGCCCGTTGCAGATCGCGAGTGTCACAGGCGCCGACTTCGCCCGGCTGCTCGCCCGGCAGAAGCGCGGCGAGCGCATCGCGATGACGGGCGTCGCCAACCCCACGTACTCCTACGACCTGTCGAAGGGCTACAAGGGCTCGGTCCCGGACCGCAGCCTGCTCTTCGCGCCGGACTCCAAGGACCTCGCCGTCGTCGACACCACCTTCTACGGTGCGAAGAAGGCCGCGGGCAGCGAGTTCCGCCACTCCGTCGACCCGTCCTTCCCGGTCGCGGGCGGCTTCCAGGAGCGGTACGACTTCCCGGGGCACCGCACCGACTACGTGTCCGTCGAGCCGGACCAGAAGTGGCACGAGTCCGTGAACCTCGGCTCCCTGGAGGAGCGCAGCGGCCTGGTGACCTACCGGCCGGGCAGGCGCACCGAGTTGAACTGGTTCAAGCCGGTCTGGCACCCCTACGGCGGCAGCGGTCTCGGCTGGGGCCAGGAGCGGCGCGGAGACATGCTCCGCTTCAACATCCCCGGCTGGGGCGACTCCGGCCCTGACCACACCGGCTTCGGCGACCCGTACAGCTCCGAGTCCGGCATGACGCAGACCACCGAGGCCTTCGTGAACGGGGAGAGCGCGGGCCGACGCACGGGCAGCACCGCCCAGTTCAGCGTCAGCGACGGCTCCGTGCAGCCGTTCAAGGTCGTCACCGACACCGCGCTCGACCCGGCCGTATGGGGCGTCGGCAGCACCTCGCACAGCGAGTGGACGTTCCGCTCGGGCACGACGCCGGACGACCGGTACACGTTCCTGCCGCTGATCAACCTCGACTACGACATCGCCACCGACCTCGCCGGGAAGATCGAGGCGGGCAAGCGCCTGCCGGTCGGACTGTCCGCCGAGTACGTCAAGGGCGCGGCCGGCACCGGCACCATCGGCGGCGGCGCCCTGAAGGTGTCCTACGACGCGGGCAAGACCTGGAAGTCCGTGTCCCTCACCGGATCCGGCGCTTCCTGGAAGGGCACCCTGAACGTGCCGAAGGACGCCACGTCGCTGTCGCTGCGGGCGAGCGCGAAGGACGACAAGGGCGGCTCGGTGGCGCAGGAGATCGTCAGGGCGGCCGTCGTCAAGTAGCCGCGAGGCGACCGTGAGCAGGGCTTCTGCGTGAGGCGGAAGGGGAGCGGCGGCCCGGCGCGCAGCGATTGCGCGCCGGGCCGCCGTTGTCCGTGAGGCGAAGCGCCGGGCGGGAAGATCCGTCGGCCGTGACGGTGCGTCAAGATCGCGCATGGATTTTGCCCTTGAGGTAAAAGTTGCATGTGGCGTACCATTTTTCAAGCGGCCGCCCTGCGTGCCGCACGGCCCCAGGCCCCCGGGCCGGGCAACACATGATCGAGCCGGTCAGAGCCGCATCGCCGACACAGCGGCTTTGACCCTCCGCCGCTGACGCGGTCCGTGGGGCGGGCCTTTCCGCACGCTCCCGTACCGCGGCACGCCGTGCGGAGTTCGCGAGGCGCGCGCAAAGGGGAGCCGCGCGCCTCTCCGGTGGCCCTCGCCGACGTTCCTGGTGATTTCCGGCGAGGGTCACCCCAGCGGTCCTCCATCGCCGTCCCGCCCGTCATGCCACGACGCGGCGGCATTCCCGTCGGGACTCCGTTCCTGCACCGTGAGAATCCGCCATTGCCAAGATCGGTTCACCGGGCAAGCATTCCCCGCGCGCCCGCCCGGCGGCCCGAGGAATCGGTCCCCCGGACGGGCTCCGCCCATGGCCCGTCCGCCCGGAGGGAGCACGTCCCGTGTCACGCCGCTGGATCCTCTATCTGCTCAGCGCCGTCCCGGTCGCCGGGTCGTTGATCGTCGTCAACACCGAGCAGCCCTACGTCCTCGGGCTGCCGATGGTGGTGTTCTGGGCCGCCCTGTGGGTGGTGCTCACCACCGTCGTCATGGCGGCCGTCTACTGGCTCGACCCCGCGAACCGCCAACCCGACGAACTCCCCGACGAGGGCGGCGAGTTCCCGGCCGACGCGACGCCGGACGCCGCCGCCGAAGGAGCCGCCCGATGAACGTCGCCCTCGCCATCCTCGGCAGCGCATTCGTCCTCGTCCTCGTCCTCGGACTGCTCGCCCGGCGCGGTCGCACCATGGACCTCGAACAGTGGTCCGTCGGCGGGCGCGGGCTCGGCAGCCTCCTCGTCTTCCTCCTCGCCGCCGGCGAGAACTTCACCACGTACACCTTCCTCGGTGGCAGTGGCGGCGCCTACTCGATGGGCGGGCCGATGATCTACATGTTCTCGTCGATCTGCTACGTCGTCTTCTACTGGCTCGCCCCGCCGATCTGGGCGTACGCCCGCCGCCACAAGCTGCTCACCGCCCCGGACCTGTACGCCCACAAGTACCGCTCGAAGGGCTTCGGCGTGCTCACCGCCGTCGTCGGGGTGGTGTCCCTGGTGCCGTACCTGGTGCTCCAGCTCAAGGGGCTCGGCATCATCGTCCACGAGTGCTCGTACGGGCGGATCCCGCAGGGCGCCGCCGTATGGATCGGTGTCGCCGTCATCGCCGTGTACGTCACCGTGTCCGGGCTGCGCGGCACCGCCTGGAACGCCATCATCAAGGACACGCTGATGCTGGTCCTCGTCGTGGGACTCGGCCTCTACCTCCCGATCCACTACTACGGCGGCCTCGGTGACATGTTCCAGGCCCTGTCCGCCGCCCACCCGCACTTCCTGACGCTGCCGGACCACGGGTACAGCGTGTGGTGGTACATCTCCACCAGCCTGCTGTTCGCCCTCGGCATCTGTACGTGGCCGCACATGATGCCCGGCATCCTCGCCGCCCGCAGCGCCAAGGCCCTGCGCCGCAACGCCGTGATCACACCCGCGTACCAGATCGTCCTGGTCATGGTCCTCGTCATCGGGTTCACCGCGGTGCTCAAGGTGCCGGGACTGAAGGACGGGGACCTCGCGCTGCTCTCGCTCGCCAAGGACGCGCTGCCGCCGTGGCTGGTCGGGCTCGTCGGGGTCGCGGGCATGCTCGCCGCGCTCGTGCCCGGGGCGATGCTGTTGCAGTCCGCCGCGATGCTGATCGCGAAGAACATCTACCAGACGGCCCGCCCCGCCACGAGCGAGCGGACCGTAGGGCGGCTCAGCCGCCTCCTCGTGCCGGTGCTCGCACTGATCGCCGCCGTGCTCACCTTCCGCGGCGGCGAGGCCATCGCGATGCTGCTGATCATGGCGTACGGGTTCGTGGTCCAGCTCTTCCCCGTGCTCGTGGCGTCGATGTGGCGGCGCAACCCCGTCACCACCGCAGGAGCGTGGGCCGGTGTGTGCACCGGCGTCGCCCTCGTCAGTTGGACGACGCTCACCGATGCCACCACCGCGAGCCTGCTGCCGTGGGCGTCGCGGCCGGTGCAGGACCTCGACGTGGGTGTCGTCGCCATGCTCGCCAACGTCCTCGTCCTCGCTGTCGTCAGCGCCGCCACCCGGCACCGCGCCGGACACCGCGACGACGGCCGCCCCGCCACCACCGCCACCACCGTCCCGGAAGGAGCCGCCCTGTGACCACCACAGCCACCGCACCCCTCGTCCTCGGCGACCGGCCGCTCACCCTCGACGACCTCGTCGCCGTCGCCCGTCACCACCTGCCCGTGGCACTCGGCGCGGCGGCCGAGAAGGCCATGGGGCCGAGCGCCGCGTGGATCTCCCGGCTCACCGACGACATGACGGAGGGCGAGGCCGCCCGGCCCGTCTACAGCGTCAACACCGGATTCGGCTCGCTCGCCGGACGGCAGGCCTTCGAGGCACCCGAGGACGCCGTCGAACTGTCCCGCCGCCTCATCGTCTCCAACGCCTGCGGCGTCGGCCGGTACTGCGGCGAGGACGTCGTCCGCGCCACCATGCTGATCCGCGCCTCCAGCCTGGCGCGCGGCTACTCGGGCGTGCGCCCCGATGTCGTGCACACCCTGCTCGCCATGCTCAACTCCGGTGTCCACCCGGCGATCCCCGAGTACGGCTCCCTCGGCGCCAGCGGCGACCTCATCCCGCTCGCCCACCTCGCCCTCGTTCTCAGCCGCCCCGCCGGTGACACCGACCCGGAGGAGGACAGCGGACTCGCCCACCACGAGGGCGAGTTGATGAGCGGCCGTGCCGCCATGGCCGCCGCCGGCATCGACCGGCTCGCCCTCGGCGCGAAGGAGGGCCTCGCCCTCACCAACGGCACCTCGTACTCCACCGCGCTGTGCGCCCTCGCCCTCGCCGACGCGGAGAACCTCCTCGCCACCGCCGAGGTGACCGCCGCGATGAGCATCGAGGCCCTGCTCGGCTTCGGCGACGCCTTCCTGCCGCAGCTGCACGAGGCCCGCGGCCACCCCGGGCAGATCGCCACGGCGGCCCGGCTGCGCGAACTCCTCGACGGCAGCGCCTTCGTGGACGGCGCCGCCGACACCGATCCCGTACGCCAGCCGCCCCAGGACGCGTACTCGCTGCGGTGCGTGCCCCAGGTGCTCGGCCCTGTGCGGGACACCCTCGGCTTCGTCCACGGCATCGTCGAGACGGAGCTCAACGCCGCCACCGACAACCCGCTCGTCGTGCCGAGCCTGCCGCGCGACCTCAAGGCGGTCTCCGGCGGCAACTTCCACGCCCAGTACCTGGCGTTCGCCTCGGACTTCCTGTCCATCGCCGTCACGGAGATCGGGTCGATCGCCGAGCGGCGCCTGTTCCGGCTCAACGACGGCACCCTCAACCGCGGGCTTCCCGACATGCTCGTCGACGGGGAGAAGGTCGGCATGGACTGCGGCTACATGCTGCCGCAGTACCTGGCCGCCGCCCTGGTGTCCGACTGCAAGACACTCGCCCACCCGGACAGCGTCGACTCCATCCCCACCTGCTCCAACCAGGAGGACCATGTCTCGATGGCGTCCAACGCGGGCCGGCACGCCCGCCAGATCGTCGCGAACATCGAAGCGGTCGTCGCCACCGAGCTGCTGATGGCCGGCCAGGCCCTGGAGCTGCGCCTCGCCGAGCAGGGGAGGGGCCCCGACGCCCTCGCCCCGGCCACCCGCGCCGCCCTCGACCGGCTGCGCGCCACACCAGCCACGGACGGGCGGCCGATCGACCACCTCACCCGCGACGTGGTGCTGTACCCGAGGGTGCACGCGGCAATCGACCTCGTCCGGTCCGGGGCGGTCGTGGACGCTGTCGGACAAGTGGGTTGATCCGTACGGGAGTTGCCAGGTCCTCACACGTCGAGGACCAGGCGATCCCCCCGGCACCGCGACACGCAGATCATCATGACGTCCCCCGCGGCCCGCTCCTCCTCGCTCAGGAGCTGGTCGCGGTGGTCCGGAGTGCCTTCGAGCACGGGTGTCTCGCACGTCCCGCACACACCCTCCCGGCACGAGGTGAGCGTGCGCACCCCGGCCCGCGTCAGGGCGTCGACGACGGACTCCCCGGCGGCCACCGGGATCTCCTGTCCGTCGGCGGTCTCCACCGTGAACGGCCGGTCCTCGTCCCGTGCGTGGTCCTCCGGCGCCGCGGTGAAGCGTTCGAGTGTCAGTCGCGCCCCGGGGTGCGCGTCGGTGTACTCCCGCACCGCGGCGAGCAGCCCGGCCGGGCCGCACGCGTACACATGGGCCCGCGCCGCGCCCAGGCCGTCCAGCTCGGCCGACAGGTCCGCGACGCCCGAGACGTCATCGCGGTGCAGGCGGACCCGGTCGCCGTACCGGGCCAGCTCTCCGGTGAACGCCATGCTCTCCGCGCTGCGGCCGAGATAGAGCAACTGCCACTCCAGGCCCGCGCGTTCGGCCGCCGCGAGCATCGGCAGGACCGGGGTGATGCCGATGCCGCCCGCGACGAACACCAGCCGTGGTGCGTCGAGGTCCAGGGCGAAATGGTTGCGGGGCGCGCTCACCAGCAGGGTGTCGCCCGCCTCGACGCGGTCGTGCAGATACGCGGAACCGCCCCGGCCGTCGGGCTCCCGCAGCACGGCGATGCGCCACCCCGGCTCCTCGGGCCCGGCGGACAGCGAGTACTGCCGGACCAGATCCCGGGACAGGACGACATCGATGTGCGCGCCGGGCGTCCACGCGGGCAGCGCCCCGCCCTCGCGCGCGGCGAGCACCAGGGAGCGCACCCCCACCGCCTCGGAGCGTGTCTCCTTCACGGTCACCGTCAGGTAGTCCTGCGTAGGCATGCTGCACCCTCCATGTCGTCCTGGCCGGCTCGTCTCGTCCGACGGCGCAGCGTTCCGCGCCCCGCCGCATCGTCGAAAAAGCGTGCGCACGGCGGCAACGGCCGTTCTCAGCAGGTGATAACGCCCGTGTCCGGCCGGCTGCCCACCGGTCTACGTTGCGGATGCCGGTCCCGCCCGGCCCACCCCGCCGTACCCAAGGAGGCCAGATGTCCGCCCCGGCCGACACCCCCGTCGCACACCTCGCCGACGACCCCTACGACGACGCCCGCCTCACCGACCCGTACCCGCTCTTCACGCGGATGCGCGACGCGGGCCCCGCGGTGTGGCTGGAGCGCTACGGCGTGCACGCCTTCACACGCTACGAGCAGTGCCGGGAGATCCTCACCGACCACGGGACGTTCCTCTCGGGCGCCGGGGTCGGACCGCGCAACTACCATCAGGAGCCGCCGTGGAGGCCGGCCGGCATCCTGGACTCCGACCCGCCGACGCACACCCCGCTGCGCACCGCCATGTCCGGGGTCATCTCCCCGCGCAACGTGCGCGCGCTGCGCACCGCGTTCCAGGCCTACGCCGATCGGCTCGTCGACGAACTCCTCGACAAGCGCGAGTTCGACGCGGTGACCGAGATGGCGGAACTGTTCCCCATCGAGGTCTTCGGCAACGCCGTCGGCATCCCCCGCGCGGGCCGCGCCGAGAACCTGCTCCCGCACGGCGCCATGAACTTCTCGGCCTTCGGCCCCGAGGACGCCCGCTACGCCGCGTACTTCGCCGCGGGCGAGCACACCGTCGACTGGGTCATGGAGAACTGCGCCCGCGAGAACCTGACCCCCGACGGGCTCGGCGCGAAGATCTGGGAGTACGCCGACCACGGTGTCATCACCGGTGACGAGGCGACCCGCCTGGTGCGCGCGCTGCTGTCGGCGGGGCTGGACACCACGGTGCTCACCCTCGGCAACACCATGAGGTGCCTGTCCGCCCACCCCGACCAGTGGGCGCTGCTCCACGCGAACCCGAAGCTCACCCGGTTCGCCGTGGACGAGGCACTGCGCCACGAGTCGCCGTTCCAGTCCTTCTTCCGCACCACCGCGCGCGAGATCGACTTCCACGGCGTGCGCATCCCCGAGGACAGCAAGGTCGCCCTGTTCACCGGGGCCGCCAACCGCGACCCGCGCCGCTTCGGCGACGACGCCGACAGCTACCGCGTCGAGCGGGACGCCTCCGGGCACCTGGCGTTCGGCTTCGGCATCCACCAGTGCGTGGGCCAGCCCGTGTCGCGGCTCGAGGCGGAGGTGCTGATCGGCGAACTGGCCCGCCGGACAAGGACGGTGGAGCCCGCCGGTGACCCGGTGCCGTTCCTGCACAACACACTGCGTGGCTGGAAGCATCTGCCGGTACGGATCACTCCGGCGTGAGGGCTCACCCGGGCCCGTACTCCAGGATCTCCGACAGGCGGCTGCTCGCCGCCTGAAGGCGGTCGCGGGCCTGCCGCCGCCAGCCGGGACCGCACCGTGATTCGGGCCCCGCCACGGTCAGCGCGCACACCACCTCGCCCGTCGCGGTCACCGGCACCGCGACGGCGACCGCCCCCTCGTTCAGCTCGCCCTGCGAGATCAGGAAGCCGCTGGTGCGGATGCGCTCCATCTCCCGCGCCAGGCGCTCGCGGTCGGGGGTGTGCGCGGTGATCGTACGCATCGGCCGGCACAGCACCCGCTCGATCACCGGGCGGGGCGCGTGCGCCAGCAGGATGCGCTGACCGGCGCCCGCGTACAGCGGCAGCAACTGGTTGATCCGGAACGCCATGCGGATCGCGTGCGGCGACTGGGTCTGGCGCAGACACATCGCCTGCGACCCGACCCGCACGGTCAGCACGGCCGTCTCTCCGGTGGCGTCCGTCAGCTCCTGCAACAGCGGGTGCCCCAGCTCCACGAGCCGGGTGTGCGTCAGATGCTGGCCCGAGAGCTCCAGGAGCCGCCACCCGGGAACGTAGGTGCCCGAACGCTCCTCCACCAGGTCGAACTCCCGCAGCGTGCGCAGATACCGGTACACCGTGCTCACCGGGATCCCCGCGTCGGCCGCGATCTGCTCGACGCGGGTCTCCCCGGACTCCGCGACACTGATGAGCACGCTCAGCCCGCGCTGGAACGACACACCGGCACCGGAGGCCGCGGCCCGCGCGGTCGGTGGTGTCTCGTCGGATTCGTGCGGGACAGCCGTGGACAAAGCCTTCTCCCCTCGAACCGGCGCGCCGGTCGGCGGCGCGGCCAGAGTAGAACAGCGCTGGCGCCCGCACGAGACCCGTCCGATGCGAGAGACGGCCGCTGATCTGCGGGTGTGTCAGGCCCGCGCGGCCGAGGGGCCATCGGTCCGGGGCTCAGAGTTCGGCGAGCCGGTCCACCAGCAGCTCCAGTCGCTGCTCGGTGTACTCCGGCGGCAGCCGTCCCGCCCTCGACAGGGTCGCGAGGCCGTGGAGGCAGGCCCAGAACACCTCCGTGAAGAGGGCCGGGTGGACGCCCTCGCCGGCGACTTCCGCGAGGGTTTCGAGCAGGGCGGCGAAGGCGTCCTTCAGCGGCTCGGGGGTGTCCTCCTGGGCGAACGCGAGGCCACCGTCGAGCTGGAACATGGCGTCGTAGACCGCCGGGTTGCGTGCCGCGAAGTCGAGATAGGTGTGCGCGAGCGCGGCGGCCCGCTCGCGCGGACCGCTCGCGCCGGAGGCCGCGGCCCGCACGGCGGCGGCCATCTCGGCCGCGCCTTCGAGGGCGACGGCGCCGATGATCTCGCGCTTGCCCCGGAAGTGGCTGTAGAGGACGGGCTGGCTGTACTCGATGCGCTCGGCCAGCTTGCGGGTGGTGACCGCGTCCCAGCCCTGCTTCTCGGCGAGTTCGCGGGCCGTGGCCACGATGAGGCGCTCGCGGCCGGCGCGTTCGCGCTCCTTGCGTTCCTGTACCGACATAGCCCGACCCTAGCACCGCTAGACAAGCGAGCGGCAGTAGCGCTAGCGTTGCCTCATCATCTAGCGCCGCTAGATATTTCTCGGGAGGGGCACCATGCTCAACGCACTTGAGATCGTCACCACCGTGATCGTCGGCGTGATGGTGGGGGTGGAGTTCGCCGTCCTCCTCAACAACCCGATCCTCAACGCACTCCCCGGCGACATGGGCCTGCGTGCCCGCGTCCACGGGGCCCGCATCGGCGGCGCCGTGATGCCGTTCTGGTACTTCACCTCGCTCGCCCTCGTCGGGGTCTGGGCCGTGGCCGGACGGCACGACCAGGGCACGGCCCTCGTCGTCACCTCCGGCGGGCTGCTGATCGTCAGCGTGCTCATGTCGGTCCTGGTGCTCGTCCCGATCAACAACCGGATCAAGACGTGGACCGAACAGCAGCCGCCCGCCGACTGGAAGCAGCAGATGAACCGCTGGGACCGCTGGCACTACGGCCGGGTCGCCGTCATCGTCGCCGCCTTCGCCCTGCTGGTCGCCGCCCTCGCCTGAGCCCGCGCATCCGACGGGGAGGGTCAGGAGACGGGCGTGGCGGCGGCCGTCTCCGCGGACGCAGGGCGGGACGTCGGGCCCGCTGCGCTGCGCGCGATGCCGATGCCGGTGTACCCGCAGATCACCGCGAACACCGCGCCGAGGTAGCAGAGGAAGGCGTAGGGCGCGTACGAGATCGTCGCCACGCCCAGCGTCGTCGACATGTACATCGCCGCCTCGCTCCAGGGGATCAGCGGCACCATCACCGTGCCGGAGTCCTCCAGGGTGCGGGAGAGGTTCTTGGGGGCGAGCCCCTTGTCGGCGTAGACCTGCTTGAAGCCCTCGCCGGGGATGAGGATGGTCAGGTACGAGGTGCCGGTGGCCAGGGCCACGCCGATCGAGGAGCCGACGGTCGCCAGGACGATGCCTCCGGTGCGCCGCACGCGGTGCAGCAGGCGGGCGATGAGGACGTCCATGAAGCCCGCCTCGGTGATGATGCCGGCGAACGCGAAGCCGGCGAGGCCGATGAGGACGACGCTCGTCATGGAGGAGAGTCCGCCGCGGTCCAGGAGGGTGCGGGCCGTCTCCGGGATGGTCCGGGGGTCCCAGCCGTGCGCGGCGAGCATGTCGGAGCTGAAGCCCTCGGACGCGGCGGTGCTCAGCTCGGACAGGGAGAAGCCCTGCACCACGCCGCCCAGGAGCGCGGCGACGATCGACGACAGGATGATCGTCGGCAGCGGCGGCTTGCGCAGCACCGCACCCACCAGGACCACCAGGGGCGGCAGCAGGAGCAGCGGGCTGAACGTGAACGCCCGGCCCAGGAAACCGAGAAGCTCCTCCGTCTGCTTGCCCGAGCCCTCAGCCGAGCCCGTGTGCATGGTCAGGCCGAGGAAGAAGTAGGCGACCAGTGACACGACCGCGGCGGGCACCGTGGTGTACAGCAGGTGGCGGATGTGTTCGAAGAGGTTGGCGCCCGCGACGACCGGTGCGAGGTTGGTGGTGTCCGACAGCGGCGACATCTTGTCGCCGAAGTAGGCGCCCGCGACGATCGCCCCCGCCGTCATGGGCAGCGAGGCACCGAGGCCGCCCGCCACGCTGATGAGCGCGACACCGACCGTGCCGACCGAGCCCCACGACGTTCCGGTGAGTGTGGAGACGACCACGGTGACCAGGAACGACACCGGGAGTATCCAATGGGGTTCGATCACCCGGAGGCCGAAGTCCACGACCATCGGGATCGTTCCGCTGATCATCCAGGTGCCGGTGAGCATGCCGATCGAGATCAGGATCAGGAGCGCGGGCATCGTCGAGTCGATCTTGCGGCGGATGCCGGTGAGCATCTGCTCCCAGGACAGGCCGAACCACAGCGCGTACACCCCGGCGAAGCTGGAGGCGACGATGAGCAGGATCACGGGATCGAGGCCGAGCCAGACCGTGCCGACCACCAGCAGCGCGATCATCACGGCGATCGGGGCCAGGGCCTGGAGGAAGGTGGGTGTCCGGCGTGGAGCCGCGACCGGAGCGGTTTCGGGCATGGTTCGCTCTTTCCGGGAGGGGTGAGGGCAGGTCGAACCGGGCCGTCGGGCATGCCGACGACCGGTGGGTGTGTGGTGTGTGGTGTGTGGTTCGGGGAGGGGCGCGCTACGCCGAGGGCTCCGGCGGCGCCGGCGGCCGGGCCGTACCGGCCAGTTCGGCCACCCGGTCCGTGGGCAGCGCGGGTGCGTGGTGGCCCCGGACGCCGGTCACGGCGTGGGCGGCGAACAGCGAGCCCAGGACGGCTTCCTCCGTGGCCTCGGCGACGGCCCGGAACATCAGGTCCATGAGGGGGCCGTCCTCGGCCAGGGCCGGTGAGGTGCGAACCGGCCCCGACGGGACGTGGGGCGTGCGGTGCGTCGTGGACCAGGCCAGGGCGTACTCGCCGCTGCCGTGCTGGATGATGCCGCCGGTGCGGGCCAGGCCGACGGAGCCGCGCTTGGCGATGCGCCGCAGTTGGCGGGCGTCCGCCGGTGCGTCCGTGGCGATCAAAACGACACAGGATCCCGCGCCGCGGGCGAACTCGGCCTGCTCCGCCGCGCTTTCAGGCGTGAGGTGCCGGCCGACCGGGGCGCCGAGCACCGTCAGGTCCGCCGCCCGACCGAAGTTGGCGAGCACGAGGACACCCACGGTGAAGCGACTGCCGTCACCTGCGTCGACGATCCGGGAACTGGAGCCGATGCCCGCCTTCCACCCGAAGGACACCATGCCGGTGCCCGCCCCGACGGCCCCTTCGGCGACGGGCCCCTCGGACGCCGAGGCCAGCGCGTCCAGGACATGGCCCGGGCGGACGAGAAGCCCTCGGATGTCGTTGAGCCAGCCGTCGTTGCACTCGAGGACCACCGGGTTGACGGTGCCGGTCGAGACGCCGATCTCCGGGTGGCCCTGGAGTGCGTGCCGGGCAAGCCCCTCGAAGGCCGACCCGACGCCGAGCGTGTTCGTCAGCGCCAAGGGCGTTTCCAGCACGCCGAGTTCGTCGATCTGGCTGAGCCCGGCGGCCTTGCCGAATCCGTTGACGACCTCCAGGCCCGCTGCCGGTTTGTGGCGGAACACGGAGTCGGTGGCGGGGACCACGACGGTCACACCCGTCCGCGCCGGCTGCGTCCCGTCGTCGTGGTGGAGAGTGAGGTGACCCACGCGGACGCCCCGTACGTCGGTCAGAGAGTTCGCCGGGCCGGGCGGCAGCGTGCCCGGGGCGATGCCCAGGGCGCGAGGGCGGGGCCGGGATGTCACTTCGCCTCCGCCCGGCCGACGCGGCGCGCGGGCGTGGCCACCTCGCCGTGGCCGGTGTGCCGCGTGTCCGGCTGCCCGGAGTGCAGCAACTCGGTCTCCACCAGGCCGAGATGGGCCTCCATCAGGCTCGCGGCGAGATCGGCGTCGCCGTCGGCGACCGCCTCGGCCATCGCCTCGTGGTCGCTCAGCGAGGCCTCCGTGTGCGCGGGCCGTGACACCAGTCCGCTGCGCAGCACGATGACCTGCTGCTGCACCAGCCACACCTGCTCGGCGATGCGCGGGCTGTGCGCGGCCTCCATCAGCGAGCGGTGGAACTCCAGATCCAGGTTGTAGGGGAGCTTGCGTCCCGTCTCGCGCGCTTTGCGGGAGCGTTCGCACACCTTGCGCAGCCGTGTCACCTCCTTGGGCTGCCTGCGCAGCGCGGCCAGGCGCGCCGCCCGGCACTCGAGCGCCGAGCGCAGCTCGAACAGGGCCGCCACGTCCTCCGGGCCCGCCGTGAAGACGGCGGCGCCCTTGTTGGGCACGTGCACGAGCAGCCCGTCGCTCACCAGCTGGCCGATGGCCTCGCGCAGCGGGCTGCGGCTGATGCCCAGATCGCGGGCGATCTCCACCTCGTTGAGGCGGGAGCCGGACGGCAGTACGCCGGTGAGGATCTGCTCACGCAGCATCTCTGCCACCTGACCGGCCAGGCGACGGTGGACCAGTCCGGTCACGGGAACCTCCGAAGGACAACGAGCGGGTGAGGGCGATCTGCCGAAACGTGCTGCCGAATGCGCTGCCAAAGTGTCGACAGACGTCAGTGGACAGTCGTCCCGAACTCGATGTCAAGGCTTCTTGGTGGGTGTCTTTCATCGCGGACAACTGTCGACACTTGCCGCTGAAACTGGTAACTGTCGACACTTGAAAGATCGTGGCGCCCCGCCACGGCCCCGCACCACCGACCACCGAAGGACACACATGACCGCCGCAGCTCCCAGCAAGTCCACGCCCGACTGGCCCGTGCTCGCGGAGGTGTGGCGCGGTGACTTCCTCGAGTCCGTGCACCACGGGTCGGTCGTCGTGCTCGACGCGGACGGCGGGACCGTGCTCTCGGCCGGCCCCGTCGACAGCCCCATGTACCCCCGGTCGTCCAACAAGCCGCTCCAGGCCGTCGGCATGCTCCGTGCCGGCCTCGATCTGGACGGTGAACTCCTCGCGCTCGCCTGCGCCAGTCACTCGGGCGAGGCCTTCCACCTCGACGGGGTGCGCCGGATCCTCGCGGGAGCGGGGCTGACCGAGGACGCCCTGCGGTGCACCGCCGCCCTGCCCATCGGCGCCGAGGCGCAGCCCGCGCACCTCGCCGCGGGGCTCGGCCCCAGTCGCATCACCATGAACTGCTCGGGCAAGCACGCGGCGATGCTCGCCACCTGCGTCGCGGCCGGATGGTCCCTCGACGACTACCTCGACCCCGCCCACCCCCTGCAACTCGCGCTGCGTGAAGCGCTGGAGGACCTCGCGGGGGAGAAGTCGACGGCGGTCGGCGTCGACGGCTGCGGCGCCCCGCTGTTCGCGCTCACCCTCACCGGCCTCGCCCGCGCCTTCGCGAGGATCGCGACCGCGGCCGAAGGCACCCACGAGCGGCGGGTGGCCACCGCGATGAACACCCACCCCGAGTACGTGGGTGGCACGGGACGCGACGTCACCACCCTCATGCGGGCGCTCCCCGGCGTCGTGGCCAAGGACGGGGCGGAAGGCGTCTACGCCCTCGCCCGCCCGGACGGCTCCGCCGTCGCCCTCAAGATCGCGGACGGTGCCCAGCGGCCGCGTCCCGTGGTGATGGCCGCCGCGCTGCGCCACCTCGGAGTCGACGTGGACGCCGACCCGCGGCTGGCGGCGCTGAGCGAGGCACCCGTCCTCGGCCACGGCGAACCCGTGGGAGCGGTCCGGCCGTCGCCCGCGCTCGCCGCCGTCGCGCCGGGGGCGTGACCTGCGCGTGCCACAGTGTGGGCCGTCGCAGCTCCGCGGCCGGCCCGCGGTAGGCGCGCCGGGTGAGCGTGGCCACCAGCTCGCCGCTTGAACCCGTCGCTCGTCCCGCGGCCCTCCACCGGTGGCGTCGTCCGGAACCGACCGGCCGACGCCACCGTCCTCCGCGTGGCTCTACGCCCGTTCCGACGGCTACTTGACGGTGCGGATGAGCTTCTTGTTCACGAACTCCTCGATGCCCGGACGGCCCAGCTCGCGGCCGAAGCCGGAGCGCTTGACGCCGCCGAAGGAGAGCTCCGCGCCTTCGGCGCCGACGCCGTTGACGAAGACCATGCCGGCCTCGATGCCGTGCGCGACCCGCTCGGCCTGGGCGGGGTCGTTCGTGAAGACGTACGAACCGAGGCCGTACGGGGTGTCGTTGGCGATCCGCAGGGCGTCGTCCTCGTCGGCGGCCTTGAAGACCATGGCGACGGGGCCGAAAAGCTCCTGGCGGGCCGTGGCGTGCTCGGTGGTCAGGCCGGTGAGCACGCCGGCCGGGTAGTGGGCGCCGTCGCGCTTGCCCTCGGAGTGCAGCGTGGCGCCCTCGGCGACGGCCGCGGCGACCTGGCGCTCCAGGGTGTCGGCCGCGGTCACGGACGACAGCGGGGCGCCGGTCTGCTCGGCGAGGAGCCGGGCCGTGAACTTCTCCACGAACGCGTCGTACAGACCGTCGACGACGATGAACCGCTTGGCCGCGTTGCAGGCCTGGCCGGTGTTGTCGAGGCGGGCGGCGACCGCGGACTCCACCACCGCGTCGAGGTCGTCGGTGGACAGCACGACGAAGGGGTCCGAGCCGCCGAGTTCGAGGACGACCTTCTTCAGGTTGCGCCCGGCGATCTCGGCGACCGCCGCACCGGCCCGCTCCGAGCCGGTGAGCGAGACCCCCTGGATGCGCGGGTCGGCGATGACGTCCGCGATCTGCTCGTTGGTGGCGTAGACGTTGACGTACGCACCGGTCGGGAAGCCCGCCTCGAGGAACAGCTTCTCCAGCAGCGCCGCCGTGGCCGGGCACTGCGGGGCGTGCTTGAGGACGATCGTGTTGCCGATGGCGAGGTTCGGGGCGGCGAACCGGGCGACCTGGTAGGCGGGGAAGTTCCACGGCATGATGCCGAGGAGGGCGCCGACCGGGCTGCGGCGCAGCACCGCCCGGCCGGGTCCGGAGGTGACGTTCAGCGTCTCGTCGGCGAGGAACTCCTCGGCGTGGTCGGCGTAGTAGTGGTAGATGTCCACGCAGAAGTCGACCTCGCCCTCGGCCTCCTCACGCGGCTTGCCCATCTCCCGCACGATGCTGTCGGCCAGCTCGGTACGGTGCTCGGCGTGCAGGTCACCGAGGCGGCGCAGCAGCGCGGCGCGGTCGGCCACGGAGCTGGTGCGACCCCACGCCGCGGCCTGGTGCGCGGCGTCGACGGCCGCGGTCACCTCGGCGTCGGTGGCGGTGGGGTAGGTCTCGACGATCTCGCCGGTGGCCGGGTCGGTGACTGCGTACATCGGATCTCCAGAAGTGCGAAGGAGCAAGGAACGAGGTCGGTTCCGCGGTCCTGACGTGCCGCGAAGCCCACGGGAAGAACCCTACGGCGCCGGGGCGGGCCGGGCCGAGGCGGTCGACCGGAGTCGCCCGCGGGCCATGTCCCGAAATCCATCGATCCGGTTCCCGCCGGCGGGGCCGTGCGGGACACTGGCGGGGCCGCGACGGTCGGCCGGGCCGACCGGGAACCGGGGCGGAAGGAGGCTGCGTGATGGCGCAGTGGGAGCGGGACGAGCGGCTTGCGCGGGCGTTCCTGGAGCTGGCCGACACCCTCCGGGACGGCTTCTACCTGATGGACTTCCTGCACGTACTGACCGACCACATGCGCGAGTTGCTGGATGTGACGGCGATCGGAGTCGTCATGGTCGACGCCCAGGACCGGCTGGTCGACGTCACCGCGTCCACGCACACCGCCCACCAACTCGAAGAGGCACAGGTCGAGTTCGACGAGGGCCCGTGCAAGGAGTGCTGCCTGGGGCACGAGCAGGTGGGCCCGGTGGACCTGACGCTGCCCGCCGCCGCGGAGCGCTGGCCACGGTTCACCAAGGCCGCCCGCAGCTTCGGATTCACGACGGTGGCCGCGCTGCCGCTGCGGCTGCGCGACGAGGTGATCGGCGCGGTCAACATGTTCCACGACGGGCGCGACGCCCTCCACCCGGCGGCCCTGCGCCTGGGCCAGTCCCTGGCGGACGCGGCGACCATCGGCATCCTGCACCACCGCATCTCCCAGGATCAGGTGGAGCGGGTCGGCCAGCTACAGACCGCGCTCAACAGTCGTATCGCCATCGAACAGGCCAAGGGCGCCCTGGGGGCACGACTCGGCATCACCCCCGATTCCGCCTTCGAGCGGCTGCGGGCCCACGCCCGCAGCCGACGGACGCCGCTGACCCAACTGTGCCGGCGCGTGGTCGAGGGCGACATCACGACCGACGAGTTCGCACCGCCCCCGGAGCGACAGCAGCGTCTTTGAACGACTCCGCCGCCGACGTGTCCTGCGGCTCACGCCACCGGCGTCCCACCACCCACAGCCAAGGAGCGCTCACCCGGTGTCCGCAGACCCCACCGACATCCCTGCCCTCCTGGCCGCCGCCGCCCACTCCGGCCACGGCCTGAGCGCGCTCGCCCCTGCCGCTTGCGCGCACGCGCTCGGCCTCGACGGCCTCACCCTGTGCCTGCTCAACAAATCCGGCCTCGAACTGGTCTGGTACGACCCGGAGCACACCGCCGGAGTCGCCTTCGAGGACCTCGAGTTCACCCTCGGCGAGGGGCCCACCCATGACACCGTGCGCACCGGTGAGCCCGTGCTCGTCCCCGATCTGCACACCGTGCCCGAGGAGCGGTGGCCGGCCCTGCTGCCCGCAGCCCGCTCCGTCCCGCTGCGTGCCGTGCACGCCGTGGCGCTGAACCTGGGGGCCACCCGGCTCGGCGCCCTGACCGGCCACCGCACCGCCCCCGGCCCGCTCACCCGCCCGCAGATGCGCCAGTTCCTCGCCCTCGCCGAGGGCGCCGTGGCGATCCTCACCACCCCCGAAGGCATCCACGACATGGAGTCCGACCAGCCGCTGTCCCTGCACCGGGCCGTCGTCCACCAGGCGACCGGTGCCCTGACCGTCCGCCTCGGTGTCCCCCTCGACCAGGCCCTCATCCGGCTGCGCGCCTATGCCTTCACGCACAACCGCCCGCTCCACGAGGTCGCGCACGACGTCGTCCACCACCAGGCGGGCCTGGACATACCGTCTCCCTGAAACGGGCAACGGATCATGGACCTGTAATTTGCCGTCGACGAGCCATCGTTCGTCGTCACGGCCCCCACCGGGCCGCATCCGTCACGCACCGCGGGAGACACCATGAAACACCGACTGCCCCAGATCTCCGAGCTGCGCCCGCTGCTGAAGTTCGACGGCTTCAACCCCGACCGGCGCGCCGCCCGGCTCGGCAAGGCCGCCGACGTATGGGACCTGCGGTCGATAGCCAGGCGCCGCACGCCCCGCCCGGCGTTCGACTACGTGGACGGCGCGGCGCAACGCGAGTTGACGGTGCGTCGGGCGCGCAGGGCGTTCGACGACGTCGTGCTGCTGCCGCGGATCCTGCACGGGACCGCGAAGGTCGACCTGAGCACGGAGATCGCGGGGGCGTCGTCCCGGCTGCCCTTCGGGATCGCGCCGACCGGGTTCACGCGCTTCATGCACGCCGAAGGGGAGGACGCCGGAGCGAGTGCGGCCGCCGCGGCGGGCATCCCGTTCTCCCTGTCCACCATGGGCACCCGCTCGCTCGAACAGGTCGCCGCCGCGGCGCCGGACGCGCGCCGCTGGTTCCAGCTCTACCTCTGGAAGGACCGCGAGAAGTCGCTCGACCTCCTGAAGCGGGCCACGGCGAGCGGCTTCGACACACTCCTGGTCACCGTGGACACACCGGTCGCGGGGCAGCGGCTGCGTGACACCCGCAACGGCATGGTGATCCCGCCGAGGCTCACCCTCAAGACCGTGCTCGACGCCTCCTACCGGCCCGAGTGGTGGTTCAACTTCCTCACCACCGACCCGCTGAGCTTCGCCTCGCTCTCCGGGACCAGCCAGGACCTGCCGTCGCTCATCAACTCGATGTTCGACCCGACCCTGTCGATCGAGGACCTGGAGTGGATCAGGTCCCAGTGGCCGGGGAAGCTGTTCGTCAAGGGTGTCCTCACCGCGGAGGACACGCGCCGCTCGCTCGACGCGGGCGCCGACGGGCTCGTCGTCTCCAACCACGGCGGACGCCAACTCGACCGCGCACCCGTCTCGTTGCACGCCCTGCCCGAGGTGCGGGCCGAGGCCGGCGAGGACGTGGAGATCATCCTCGACTCCGGCATCATGTCCGGCGCCGACATCGTCGCGGCCCTCTGCGCGGGGGCCGACTTCACCCTCGTCGGACGCGCGTACCTCTACGGGCTGATGGCCGGCGGCCGCGAAGGTGTGTCGCGGGCCGTCGAGCTGCTCGCCAGGGAGATCGAGGTGACCATGCAGCTCATCGGGGCGGCGACGATCGCCGACCTCGGACCGCATCTCCTGCGCACGTCGCACACGGGCTGATGCGGGTGCCCGCCGAGGGTGACCGGCGCCGTCGTCCGCCGGTCGCCCTCGTACGGGGCGACCTCAGACCGCCGGCTTGGGCTGCGGCTCCGGCCGCGCGGTGAGGAGTTCGGTGATCTCCTCGGCGAGGTCCTTGCCGAGTTCGCCCCAGCCGTCCTTGTAGCCGTAGACGCTCCCCAGGGTGCGGGCCTCGTAGTCGCCGTTCATGATGTCGATGTCATGGGGTGTGATGAGCGAGGGGTGGGCGACGCCGACCGCTCCCGACACCTTCAGCAACTCCTTGCGCAGCGTGCGCAGATACATGGCGGCGCGGGTCGCCTTCGAGGGCGCGTCCACGCCGCGCGCCAGCCACGGGTCCTGGGTGGCGATGCCGGTGGGGCACTTGTCGGTGTGGCACTTCTGCGCCTGGATGCACCCTATGGACAGCATCGCCTCGCGGGCCACGTTGATCATGTCGACGCCCAGGGCGAAGGCGACCGTGGCGTTCTCGGGCAGGCCGAGCTTGCCGGAGCCGATGAACGTCAGCTGGTCGGTCAGGCCCCGCTCGGCGAACGTGCTGTAGACACGCGAGAAGCCCATCCGGAACGGCACGGACACCGAGTCGCTGAAGATCAGGGGAGCGGCGCCGGTGCCGCCCTCGCCGCCGTCGATGGTCACGAAGTCGACGCCGCGGTCACCGCGCGCCATCAGCGTGGCCAGCTCCTCCCAGAAACTCATGTCGCCGACGGCGCTCTTGATGCCGACCGGTAGTCCGGTCTCGGTGGCGAGCAGCTCCACGAAGTCGAGCATCGAGTCGACGTCGTGGAACGCGGTGTGCCGCGAGGGCGATGCGCAGTCCTTGCCGACGGGGATGCCGCGGATCTCGGCGATCTCCGGGGTGACCTTCGCGCCCGGCAGCATGCCGCCGAGCCCCGGCTTGGCGCCCTGCGAGAGCTTGATCTCCAGCGCCTTCACGGGCGCGCTCTCGACGACGGCCTTCAGCTTGTCGAGGTTGAACGTGCCGTCCTCGTCGCGGCAGCCGAAGTACGACGTGCCGATCTGGAGGACGAGATCGCCGCCGCTGCGGTGGTACGAGGAGAGGCCGCCCTCACCGGTGTTGTGCATCGTGCCGGCCAGCTGCGCGCCCTTGTTGAGCGCCGTGATCGCCGCGCCGGACAACGAACCGAAGCTCATCGCCGAGATGTTGACGATGCTCGCGGGCCGGAACGCCTTGGCGCGCCCGCGCGGCCCGCCGAGGATCTTGGCGGAGGGAATCGGGGCCTGCGGGTCGTGCAGATCGGGGAGGACCCCGGCGAACGTGCGCTGCTTGACGTACGCGTGTCCCTGCACGTGCTCGACGTCGTTGTCGGTGCCGAACCCGAAGTAGTTGTTCTCCTCCTTCGACGACGCGTAGATCCAGCTGCGCTGGTCGCGGCTGAACGGCCGCTCCTCGTCGTTGGACGTCACGATGTACTGGCGCAGCTCGGGGCCGATCGTCTCCAGCAGGTACCGGGCGTGCCCGACCACGGGGAAGTTGCGCAGCAGTGCGTGCTTCTTCTGTACGAGGTCGCGGGCGGCGACCACCGCCAACGCGGTGGCGGCTGCCGCACCGATGTTCCGAGCACGCATGACGTTCCTCTCCTCGACTGCCCGATACCCGACGTCACCACCGCACGGCGGGCAACGCGGGCGCCCGCCACCGAACACGACCGGCAACTCCCGGGCGCCCGACGGCGAAACGCCACCTGATCGTAGAGGTCGGGGGGAGGGGTGGGCAGGGGCGGGGCGTCAGGCGCCGGCCTTGACAGGACCCACGACCGTGCCCTCGCTGACCCGGAGCCTCCCGGATGCGGCGGACTCGCCCGGGATCCGGCCCCCCGGGGCGGAGAGTGTGAAGGTGGCCTCGTCCGCGGGGAGGCTCGGAAGGTGGTCGGGGACCTGGATGTCGAAGTGGGCCGGGTGGCCGGGACCGAACAGCACCCGAACGCTCTGCTCGCCGTACCCGGCGGCGGGGAGGCCGATCGGCACGCCGTGGTGGGAGAACTGGACGTCGACGGGCGAACCGGCCAGCGTGCACGGCTCGTACCCCGGCGCGGCGGTCAGTGTGACGCGGTAGTGGCTGTGCCCGGACGACGAGGCGTCCTGGGTGATGCGGGCGGTGTGGTTGGCGGGGCGGCAGGAGGAGGGCATCGGCCCCTCTGGTGACGTGGCCGCGGGCGCCGAGGCCTGTGCGAGGCCGCCTCCCAGTGCGGCGGCCAGGACGGTGGCGGTGGCGGTGACGGCGAGCTTCCCAGTGGTCGTACGCACGCGGGGGTGCTCCGTTTCTGTGTCTGCCCGGTGTCCGGTGCGCCGGGTTCCTCCCATCCCTCCCACCGGCGGGGCCGGATGTACCGGTCGGGTGCGGAGCGCTTTCGCTGTCACAGCTCTTGTATTGCTTGAACCCGCAACCTACTTTGAAGGCGCTCAGGTGATGTTTCGCTTCACAGCATGAAGGCGTGACCCTCCGCGCTGCCCATCCGCCGGACGGCGACGTGGCTGTAGGAGGCATGGCAAGCGCTCAAGTGGACCTCGATGGAGAGGAACGCATGCGTTCACGTAATCACCGCACGGGCGGCCGTCGAAGAGTGGCCGTCGGGGCCGCAGTCACCACCGTCGCCGCCCTCATCGCCCAGCCGGGCATGCTCAGCGCACCGGCCGGTGCACACGGAAAACCGTCCGCCGCACCCCGCTTGGAGTCGCGCGACGCACCGATCCTGGCCAAGGACGGCATCCGCTTCCGCGACTTGGACCGCGACGGCCGCCTCACCCTGTACGAGGACTGGCGCCTGAGTGCCACCGCACGCGCCCGTGACCTGCTGTCCCGGATGACCCTGGAGGAGAAGGCCGGGCTCCTCGTCCACGGCACGCTCCCCACCTCGGGCGACGGCTACGACGCCGCGGGGACGGCCCGACTCGTTGGCGAGCGCCACGTCACCACCGCCATCACCCGCCTGTCGAAGTCGCCGCAGAAGGTCGCCGCGGCCAACAACGGCGTGCAGGCGATCGCCGAGAAGCAACGCCTCGGCATCCCGGCCGTGATCTCCACCGACCCGCGCAACGGCTTCGCCGTCGTCGAGGGCCAGACCGTCGCGGGTGCCGGCACCACGGCCATGCCCGACGCCATCGGCATGGCCGCCGCCCACGATCCGCGGCTCACCGAGAAGCTGGGCGACATCGTCCGCCGCGAGTACCGCGCCGTAGGCATCACCGAAGGCCTCTCGCCGCAGGCCGACATCGCCACCGAGCCCCGTTGGACCCGCATCAACGGCACCTTCGGCTCGGACCCGGACGCCGCGGGCCGCCAGGTGAACGCCTACGTCAAGGGAATGCAGCACGGCTCCCGAGGCCTCGGCCCGGACAGCGCGGCCACCGTCACCAAGCACTGGGTGGGCTACGGCGCCCAGGCGAACGGCTACGACAGCCACTACTACTACGGCCGCTACGCCACATTCCCCGGCAAGAACTTCGCGGACCACATCACGCCGTTCAAGGGCGCGTTCGCCGCGCGCACCTCCGGCATCATGCCCACGTACTCCATCCTCAAGGACCTCACGTACAAGGGGCACGAGCTGGACCAGGTGGGCGCGGGCTTCAACTCGTACCTCCTGAAGGACCTGTTGCGAGGCACCTACAAGTTCGACGGTGTCATCGTCTCGGACTGGGGCATCACCGGAGACTGCCCGCAGCAGTGCCGCGACACCCGGCCCCCGGCGTCCTTCGTCGGACCGTGGGGCGTCGGCATGCCCTGGGGCGTGGAGGACCGGTCCGTCCTCCAGCGCACGGCGCTCACCCTGAACGCGGGCGTCGACCAGATCGGCGGCAGCGACCAACCGTCCTACGTGGTCCAGGCCGTGCGCCAGAACCTCGTCACCGAGCGGCGGGTGGACGAGGCGGCCCGGCGCGTGCTGGAGCAGAAGTTCCGCCTCGGCCTGTTCGAGAACCCGTATGTGGACGAGGAGGCGGCCGGTCGCCTGGTCGGCAACGCCGGATTCCAGGCCGTGGGCGACAAGGCGCAGTCCGACTCGCTCACCCTGCTGAAGAACAGCCGTCGAACCCTGCCCGCGCGCAGCGACCGGGTCCGCAGCGTCTACCTGCACGGGGTCTCCGCCGACGCGGCGAAGGCGCGCGGCCTGCGCGTGGTGGACGACCCGGCCGACGCCGACCTGGCGGTGGTCCGGCTCGCGGACCCCAGAGCGGGATCCGACCTCACGGGCCTGGACTTCCCCGACTCCGACCCCGCGTACCAGGCCCTGCGCAAGGCCGCGGCCACCGGCACCCCGACGGTCGCCGTCCCCATGCTGGACCGCCCACTGATCCTGACGAACGTCGCCCGCACCGCCGACGCGGTCCTGGCCAACTTCGGCGTCTCCGACCCGGTCCTCCTCGACGCGGTCTTCGGCGAGCGCGGCCCGAACGGCAGGCTTCCCTTCGAGCTGCCGTCATCGCAGGAGGACGTGGAGGCGCAGCAGGGTGACGTACCCGATGACACGGCGCACCCGCTGTACGAGAGGGGGTTCGGCCTGAACTACCGCCCCTCGATGGGGCGTTGATGGGCTGAAGGGGCAAGGGTCCGCCGCCCTGGGTGACTCAGTTCTGGTTCACCGGCCAGACCGCTGCAGGGTCGCAGTGGGCCGGGCATGCCAGCAGGTAGACCTCGTTGCCGAGGAACAACCCGTAGGTGTCGTCTCGAACGCTGTACGGCTGCTCCGGTTGGCCCGGACGGACAGCGAATTCCATCCCTTCGGGCACCTGGCAGAGGTACTCCAGATCGGCGCCGCACGCGCACGTGTAGTACTCGGGGTCCTGCGCCCAAGAGGGGCTGCCGCCCACCTTGAACGTCTGGGCCCCGAGGCCGCGCGAGTTGGCCGTGTCCTCGAAGGGACGAAGCGTCAACGGCCGCGCGCACACCGACGGTTCGGGCTCCCCGGCCGGAAGCGCCGCGTTGCGCTGGAGCAGGATCCGCCAGAACGGGCCCGGGTACGGCAGCTGTGGGGCATTCCAGTACTCGGGCACGAGGCGGTCGCCGGCGCATTCGGGTTCGGACGCGTCGTTGTGCGCACGGCAGTGGAAGACCAGCAGGTGGTCCCCACCGAAAGGCCCCAGGTCCGCAGGCACGTCGAACTGGAAGAACAGGGACAGCCGCTGCCCGCAGAAACATGAGGGCCACTCCTGCGTGTCGTCCAGGAACGGCCAGCCGCCCACGGAGTTCCGCATCGGTTGATCCAGTGGCTCGGACCCGACCTCGATCGCATGAGCAGGCAGCGCCACTCGAATCCCCCCTGTATCCACACCCCGGCCGACCATCCGCTCACTCTAAGGGGGCCACGGCCGCCGACGATCGCGGCCTCATCCGCAGGTCGGGGCCCGACCACCATCCAGCCGAGCACCGGCGTGGCCGAGGCCGAACGCGAGGTTGTCTTGCGGACGGCCTGACGGACTCTGGGTAACGGTTGTACGTTCGGTAGCAGCGGTCGCCGATGCGCCGCCACGGCCCCCTGCCCCCGGGCTTCCACTGTGCAAACCCTGGGCCGCTGGGGCCGCGTCGCCGACCATGGGCGGCTCCAGCTCAGCCCTGTCACGTGCTGAGCGGAGCGGCCTCCCGCACTCTCCGCCCCGTGCAGGGCACCGCGTGGGGGAGGGAAGGGGAGCTTCCCTCCCCCACGCCTGGCGGCGTCCCGTCGGAGGTGCTGTCCGGCGGTGCCGCCACTACGCCGATGCCCGGATATGTGTTCCCGCATGCGCCCCCACCGTCCACGTCCCTCGGTGCGGTCGGGGCGCCTGACGGCGGTTCACGGAGTGCGCGGCGCGCTGAGGTCGGGCTGTTGCTGCGGCGCGGGTGCGGTCGCGGGTGCGGGCGTCGGGCGGGACTTCGCCAGCCACAGGCCGGTGCACACCGCGGCGGCCAGCGTGACGGCCCCGGCCACCACGAAAGCACTGTCCAGGCCGGCCTCGAAGGAGGCGCCGCCGGACTGCCGGGCGCGGACCACCGCCCCGAGCACCGCCACACCGAGCACTGCGCCGATCTGCCGCGTGGTGCTGCTGACGCCCGAGGCGAGGCCGCCCTCCCGCGGGTCGACCGCCTGGATCGCGGCGCCGGTCAGCGGGGACATGGTCAGGGCGAAGCCGACGCCGACCGTGGCGAGCCGCCACCACACGTTCGCGTAACCGGTGTCGGCGTGCACCCCGCCCAGCGCGAGGAGCCCGAGTCCGGCAAGCGCCAGGCCGCCGGTGACGACGGACCGGTAGCCGTACTTGGCGGCGAGCCGTCCCGCGAAGGGACTGACGACGACCATGGCGAGCGTGGCGGGCAGGGTCTGAAGTCCCGCCCGCATGATCGAGCTGCCCTGCACGTACACGAAGAACTGCGAGAAGAAGAACGTCGAGCCCATGAGCGCGAAACCGACCACGACCATGGCGGAGTTGGAGACGGTGAACAGCCGCTGACGGAACAGGCCCAGCGGCAGCATCGGTGCCGGGTGGCGCCGCTCCACGGCCACGAACGCGCCGAGCAGGACGGCCGCCGCGGCGAAGCCGCCGAGGATCACCGGTGAGGTCCAGCCGCGCGCGCCGCCCTCGATCAGGGCGTAGGCCAGGGTGCCGACCCCGAGGACGGACAGGACCGTGCCCGGGACGTCGAGGGCGGGGGCGCCCGGGTTGCGGGATTCCTTCAGGACGCGCCGGCCCGCCACCAGCAGGATCAGGCCGATCGGCACATTGACCAGGAAGATCGCGGGCCAGCCGAACGCCTGGGTCAGCGCGCCTCCGGCCACGGGCCCGACGGCCAGGCCGATGCCGCTCAGTCCTGCCCACAGCCCGATCGCCCTGACCCGTTCCCGCGGGGCGGGATACGCGGCCACCAGGAGCGCGAGCGAGGCGGGGCTCAGGGCCGCGGCACCGACTCCCTGCAATACGCGCCCGGCCACCAGCCAGCCGACCGAGGGGGCGATGCTGCACAGCACGGACGCGGCGGTGAACACCACGACACCGCTGAGGTACACGCGCTTGCGGCCGAAGCGGTCGGCGAAGACGCCGCCGGACAGCAGCAGCATGGCGACCAGCAGGACGTAGGCGTCGACGATCCATTGCAGGCCGGTCATTCCCGCGCCCAGGCGATGCTGCATGTCGGGCAGCGCCGCGCCGACGATCGTGTTGTCGAGCAGCACCATGAACTGCCCCAGGCAGGTCACTACGAGCATCTGATCCCCTCACTCCCACTTAACGCAGCTCTCCACTGCGTTAAGCGGGACCATAGAGCAGTCGGGCGCACAAACGCAAGGGCTGGCTGCGTTAAGGTGGGGGGCATGGACGAGCAACAGCGCACCCGACGGCCCGGCGGGCGCAGTGCCCGCGTCGGCGCTGCGGTACATCAGGCCGTCACCGACCTGGTGGGCGAACGCGGCTACGGAGGATTCACCGTCAGCGAGGTCGCGGCCCGAGCGGGAGTCGCCGACACCACCGTCTACCGCCGCTGGGGCAGCCTCGAAGAGCTGCTCACCGATGTGACACTGGCCCGGCTCAACGCGCGGTCACCGATGCCCGACACCGGGGACCTGGCCGGCGACCTGCACACCTACGCCGCCGCCGTGGCCCGCGAGATCTCCGGACCCGAGGGCCTGGCCGTGCTCCGACTGGCCGTCGCCCTGTCCGGCTCGGGACCCGAGGGGCTGCGCCTGCGCGACGACTTCCTCGCCGAACGGGCCCGGCAGTTGCAGGTCATGCTCGACCGGGCGCGCGAGCGGGGGGAGCGGTCCCTCGACGCGTTGGACGTCCTCGACCACGTCATGTCCCCGATGTACATCCGGGTCCTGTTCGGCGCGGGCCCGCTCACCCCGGAGTACGTGGACGGCCTGGTCGACCGCCTGCTCGGCTGACGGCCGGGCAGGCGGGCGGCCGAACCGCCGGGCCGTCGCCGCTGCCGCGAATGAGGCCATTGGGAGTGAGTCGCGCCAACCAGCTTGCCAGGGGGCGCCGTTGACACCCTCGCGCCCCGCATGCTTGCATCGCGCCATGTCACCGCTGGAGCCTTTGACGCGTCGCCGCACCGTGGATCTCGTCCGCGTCGCTGCCGCACTGTGTCGGTTCCCCGCCTGATCACCCGCTTTCTCGGATCGACGCCGAACCGCCCTGTACCTGGGCCCTGTTGAGCGCGCGAACGCCCGGCCGTCGGGCGTCGTGCGCGCCCCCGCGTCCCCTCCCGCTGATCATGAGGACCCGCCATGCCCGCATCCGCCGTGCCCCCACCCCGCTCGGAGCCCCGCCCCGCGCTCCGCCTCGACGAAACCGCCTACGACCGCCGCAGACTGCGCCAGTGGCTCGCGGGGGACGCCCGTGCCGACGGAGTCAGCCGCAGGAAACTGCTCACCCTGCTCGCCGCCACTGCCGCCGCCACCGCGCTGCCCGCGCCGCGAGCGGCCCGCGCCGCCGACGCGACCATCGTCAAACCGCTGCCGCCCGAGTGGTTCATCCAGCGTGGCACCAACGCCGAGACCCGCTGGGAGGCCCTGCGCGGGACCGGCCTTCACACCCCCAACGAGCTGTTCTTCGTGCGCAATCACACCGCCACCCCCGTCCTGGACGCACAGGAGTGGCGGCTCCGGCTGTGGGGGAGCGGGCTGCGGGGCGCGCGCGTCGAGGGCAGGCCGGTGGAGTTCGGCTACGACGATCTGCGCGCGCTGCCCGCCGTCACCCGGACCGCGTTCGTCGAGTGCGCCGGGAACGGGCGCAGCTACTACACGTCCCAACAGGGCGAGACGGTGAGCGGCACCGCGTGGACGCTGGGCGCGGTCGGCGTCGCGCGATGGCGTGGGGTGCGTCTGGGCGACGTACTGCGGAAGGCGGGTCTTTCGTCCCACGCCGTCGACGTACAGCCGCGCGGCCTGGATGCCGAGTACGTCAGCGACGGGGAGAACCTCGGCCGGGTGCGCCGTCCGCTGCCGCTGGCGAAGGCCCTGGACGACGTCCTGCTCGCGTACGAGATGAACGGCGAGCCGCTGCCGTACGACCACGGGTATCCGGTGCGGGTGCTGGTGCCCTCGTGGGTGGGGATCGCGTCGATCAAGTGGGTCGGTGACATCGAGGTGTCCGCGGAGCCGCTGTTCTCGCCGTGGAACACCACCTTCTACCGGCTGTTCGGCCCCGGCCACCCGGAGGAGGGCAGCGCGCCGCTGACCCGGCAGACGCTCAAGAGCGCCTTCGAGCTGGCGAGCGGCGCCCGGTTCCCCGTGGGAGAGGAGCAGGTGCTGCACGGCCGGTCCTGGTCGGGCGCGGGCGCCGTCGCGCGGGTCGACGTCAGCACCGACGGCGGGGCGAGCTGGCGTCCGGCCCGGCTGCACGACCGGCCCCGCGCCGACACCTGGACCCGCTGGTCCGTGCCCTGGAGGCCCGACACCTCCGGGGCCACCCAGGTCCTGGCCCGAGCCACCGACACCACCGGCCGCAGCCAGCCGGACGTGGCGGTGCCCAACACGCAGGGATACCTCTTCGACGCGGTGGTGCGGCACCCGGTGACGGTGGTGTGAGGACGGCCCCGTCGGCGACGGATCCGATCCGGCCGCGACGACCCCCCATCGCGCGTCCATCCCGTACGGCAGCACCGAGAGGGAACAACCATGACCACCACTGTCACGCAGGCCGGCGCCGAGCAGGTGGCGCCGTGAAGTTCCTCGCCATCACCCTGATCACGCACCGGCCGGACCCGGTCACCGGTGTGCGGAAGCCGACCCACGACCGGCCGGTTCCGTGAAGTGCTCGAACACGCGCTGCTCGCCGAGGAGTTGGGGTTCGACGGGTTCGGAGTGGGGGAGCGGCACGAGCGGCCGTTCATCTCCTCGTCGCCGACCGTCGTGCTCAGCCACATCGCCGCGCTGACCAGGCGCATCCGCCTCTTCACCGCCGTCACCACACTCAGCCTCCTCGACCCCGTGCGCGCCTACGAGGACTACGCCACGCTCGACCACCTCTCCGACGGACGCCTCGACCTGATCATCGGGAAGGGCAACGGGACCGCGCAGCGCGAGCTGTTCCACGTCACGCCCGAGGACCAGTGGGACCGCAACGCCGAGAGCTACGAGGTGTTCCGCAAGCTCTGGCGGCAGGACAAGGTCACCGCGGCGACCCGATTCCGGCCGCCGCTCACGGACGCCGAGGTGTGGCCGCGGCCGTACCAGCGGCCGGTCCGGGTCTGGCACGGCAGCGCCACCAGCAAGCAGTCGGTGGACCTCGCGGCCCGCTACGGCGACCCGCTGTTCTCGGCGAACGTCACCCATCCGATCGAGCCGTACGCCGAGCTGATCCGCCACTACCGCGAGCGCTGGGAGCACTACGGCCACGATCCCGCGAGGATCGCCGTCGGCGCAGGCACGGCCGGTCTCTTCGTGGCCCGCACCTCCCAGGAGGCGGTGAAGGTGTACCGGCCGATCTTCGAGGCGACGCTGGCGTTCCAGCGGCGCTCCGGGCTCCCGGTGGTATTCGAGACCGTCGAGGACTTCGTCGAACGCAGCTCGGCCCTGATCGGCAGCCCGCAACAGGTCGTCGAGAAGGTGCACCGCTACCACGAGCGGTTCGGGCACTCCGTGCTGCATCTGCACGCGGACGGCGACGGCCTGACACGTCATCAGCACCGGTCGTCGCTCGAACTGTTCCAGTCCGAGGCCGCCTCGGTGCTGCGGCGCGAGCTCCCCGATCCGCCGTTCGCCTGGGAACCGGTGCTCCCTGCGCCACCCGCGCCGCCGGTGGTCGAGGAGCCCGCGCGGGCCTGACCCGGGGTTCTGTCCTCAGACCCCCGTTCGCGACAGGTCCGTGAGCGGGACCGCCGCCGGACGCGCGGCACGGCTGGAGACCGGGACCGACGTGCCGCCCGCTGCCGAGGCCAGCAGGGACTCCATGATGTCCAGGACGTGGTACGCGAGCGTGCCCGACGCACGTGGCTCGTGCGCCGGGGGCGCGGCGGCCAGGTCGGCGATGCCGTAGCCGCGGCCGGAGCCGACGTACCCGGCCGAGACGGGGAGGGTCTCCCATGTGTCGGCGCCGAGCCGGAACACACGTGTGTCACCGTCGAAGTGGTTCGGGTCGGGCACCGCCAGGGAGCCGCGCGGCCCGTGGACCTCGATGTTCGCCGAGTGCGTCGCGACCGCGTCGAAGCTCACCACGAGCGTCGACAGCGCGCCCGACTCGTGCACCAGCACCCCGGTGACATGGGTGTCGACCGAGACCGGGACCCGTTCCCCGGCCCGCGGCCCGCTGCCGATCTCCCGCTCGGGACGGGTGTGGCTGGCGGCCCCGATCACCGAGGCGACCGGCCCGAGGAGGGTGACCAGGGCCGTGACGTAGTACGGGCCCATGTCGAGCAGCGGTCCGCCGCCGGGCGCGTAGTAGAAGTCCGGGTCGGGGTGCCAGCGTTCGTGCCCCGGTGTCACCATCGTCGCCGTCGCCGCGACCGGACGGCCGATGAGCCCGTCGTCGATCGCCTTGCGCGCGGTCTGGATGCCGGTGCCGAGCACCGTGTCCGGGGCGCAGCCGACGACGGCTCCCGCCTGCCGGGCGGCCTCCAGTACCTCGCGGGCCTCGTGCGTGGTGGCCGCGAGGGGCTTCTCGCCGTACACGTGCTTGCCGGCCGCGATCGCCTTGAGCGCCACCTCGGCGTGCGCGGCGGGGACGGTGAGATTCAGGGCGAGGTCCACGTCCTGCGCGGCGAGCAACTCCTCGACGGAGACCGCGCGTACGTCCCCGCCCCACTCCTTCGCGACCGCGCGCGCCCGCTCGGCGTCCAGGTCCGCCACGGCGACGAGCCGGACGCCCGCCAGCCTGCGCAGACTGGCCAGGTACTGGCCCACGATCGTCCCGCACCCGATGATGCCGACCCGCAACGGCCGCCTACCCACGTTCAGCGGCTCGCCCACAGCAGTCCCCTCTCCACGATGGTGCGCACACTGGGGTGTTCCAGGTCCTCGACGTGGTGGCCCGGTGTGCACACGAAGATCCGGCCCTTGCCCCACCTGCGGGTCCAGATCGCCGGCGAGGTGACCTCCCGGTGCCACGGGTCCCAGGCGCGGATCTTCTGCGTGGTGGTGGCGAGCACGTCGATGTAGTCGTCCGCGAGGACCCAGTACTGCTCGGTGACGAGGTCGAAGTCCTCGATGCCCTCGGTGATGGGGTGTTCGGCCGCGGCGGGAAGCATGTTCACGGTGTACGGGACGTAGTTGTCCGCCTGCTCGCCCTTGCGTTCGTCGGGGTGCTTGCCGGGATGGCAGGCGAACTGGCCGCCGATGAGGTGCAGATAGTCCGCGGTGTTCCGGTAGGAGTCGGCGATCCCGCCGTGCCAGCCGGCGAGCCCGGTACCGTTCTCGACGGCCGTGCGCAGCCCCGCGAACTCCTCCCGCTCGATGGTGGACATCGTCATGCACTGCATCACCAGGTCCACGCCGGCCATGTACGCGGCGTCGGCGTAGACCTTGGGCGAGTCCTCGACCCGCACCTCGTAGCCGTGTGTGCTCAGGTGCGGGATGAACAGGTCGGTGGCCTCGACGGGCTGGTGCCCGTCCCAGCCGCCGCGTACGACGAGTGCCTTCTTGGCGGTGGTCGTCACTGGACTCCTCTGCTGCCGTTCCTCGGCATTGAGAGACGGGGACCGAAATATTTCGAGGATTGTTCGAGACTCAGGAACCGTAGAATCGACCGCCGGAGCGGTCAAGAGGGCATGCAGCACGACGATTTGGTGTGCGGGGTTGACGTCGGTCGCCCCGCGCACCACGCTGCCGTCACCGAAATTGTTTCGAGAACCAGGAGACCCCGTGCCGCTCCCGCCCTCCTCGGCCAAGCCGACCCTGGCCGCCATCGCGCGCGGCACCGGAGTCTCCACGGCCACGGTGTCCAAGGTCGTCAACGGCCGGGCGGACGTGTCCGAGGAGACCCGCGCGAAGGTGCTGGCCGCACTGGAGGAGGCCGGATACCGCTCGCCCTCCCAGCGCCGGGGACCCGAAGGACCCGACGTCGTCGAGGTCGCCTTCGACGCGATCGACTCCGCGTACCCGTCGGCGCTCCTCCACGGCATCCTCGACCACGCCGCGAGCACCGGCGTCGAGGTCGTCGTCAGCACCACCGGGCGTCGGCGCGCCGCCGAACTCGGCCTCGGCCGCAAGGCGCAGCGCATGATCAACGAGGGCCGCGCCGGGGTCATCGTCGTCACCTCGGCCTACGACGAGTCCGGCCTGTCCGCCTTCCTGCGGCGGCACATCCCCGTCGTCGTCATCGACTCGTACAACCCGCCGCCCGCCGACGTCGTCGGCGTCGGCGCCGCCAACTGGGCGGGAGGCAAGTCCGCCACCGAACACCTCCTGGACCTCGGCCATCGCCGCATCGCCTACCTCGGCGGCCCGGAGGCGGTCGAGTGCAACCAGGCGCGCCTGCACGGCCACCTGTCCGCGCTCGCCTCGCGCGGCATCGAGACCGACCCCGGTCTCGTCCTGCACGGCCGCTTCCGTGCCGAGTACGGCATCGAGGGGCTGGCCGCACTGCTGTCCCTCGACCGGCCGCCGACCGCCGTCTTCGCGGGCAACGACGCCATCGCCGTCGGTGTCCTGCGCGAGGCCCGCAGACGCGGCATCCGGGTGCCGGAGGACCTCAGCCTCGTCGGCTTCGACGGCACGGCCCTCGCCCGCGACTCCGTCCCCGCCCTCACCTCCGTCGCCCAGCCCCTGCAGGAGATGGGCCGCGCGGCCCTGCGCGCCGTCCTGCGCCAGGCACGCGGCGAACAGCCCGACACGCATCGGGTGGAACTGGCGACACAACTGGTCGTACGGGAGTCGACGGCCGCGCTGGGGTGAGGCGCGCCCCGCCGCGTCGGCCGGGCAAGTGGGCGCCGCGGCCCGGCTATTGCTCCAGGTGCCCGAGTTCGCGCGGCCAGCTTCCGTCCGCAGAGCGCAGCAACTGTACGAAGGCGCGCTCCGCCGGGGACAGGAGGCGGTCGCGGCGGCGAGCCAGGGACACCGGCCGGGGGCTCGGCTCGGGTGACACCGGCAGGATGGTGAGGGCGCCGGAGCGTTCCACGTCGTCCACGATCGCGTGCTCCGAGATGAGCGCGACGCCGAGCCCGGCCCCGACACACTGCTTGACCGCCTCGGGGCCCCACACGTCGGACCGTGACACCGTCTCCGAGATGCCCCACGACTCCAGGACCCGCTCCTGCTCGGTGCGGGTGTGCGAGCCCGGCTCGCGCATCAGGAAGCACTCGCCGGACAGGAGCCCGGGCTCCAGCGCCCCGGTGTGCCCGGCGAGCGGATGGCCGCCGCGGGCGACCAGGACGAGGCGTTCCTCCAGGACCGGCTCGAGGAGGAGCTGAGCCGTCGCGGCCGGGCCGCCCGCCACCACCGCGATCCCGATGTCACCGGCCAACAACCGCTCGGCCACCGCCTTGTTGTTGCCGACGAACACATCGCACTCCACGCCGGGGTACCGCTCGCGGAACCGGGCGAGCAGCGCGGGCAGGAGATACGTACCGACCGTCGTCGAGCCACCCACCATCAGTCGGCCGTGCTCCAGCGAGGACACCTGCTGCACCGCGGCCACCGCCTCGTCCGCCAGCAGGAAGACCCGCTTGGCGTACGCGGCGAGCACCTCGCCCTCCGCCGTCGGCCGGGCCCGCGCCCCCGAGCGGTCCACCAGAGTCACCTTCAGCGTCTGCTCAAGGCGGCGCACCTGGTTGGAGACCGAGGGCTGGCTCATGTACAGCTCGTGCGCGGCGGCGGAGAAGCCCTGGTGCTCCACGACCTTCAGAAAGATCCACAAACGGTGCAGGTTGAGCTCCATAGGGCCCCGAGCGTAGCCCACTACTGATCGGCCGGACAGGCCCGCGGCACACCACCCGCCGGGCCCCTCGGGCTATGGAGGCCATAGCGAACTTCGTGGTTCTGCACCCTCGAACGCCGGTGGTACCCATGGATCCGAGGGACGCACCACGGCTCCCGCACCTACGACCAACAGGGGTGGACGTACATGAATCCTGTCGCCGGCACCACATCGCAGACCTCCGCCGACGGCCGGCTCACCGTGAACGGGCGAGAGTACCCGCGCCCCGGCCGTCCGGTCGTGGTCGTCTGCATCGACGGCAGCGAGGACGCCTACCACGAGCGCGCGATCGCGGACGGCCTGATGCCGTTCACCGAGTCCATGCTGGCGCGCGGCGCCGACCTGCGCGGCGCCTGCACGATGCCCTCCTTCACCAACCCCAACAACCTCTCCATCGCCACCGGCGTGCCGCCCGCCGTCCACGGCATCTGCGGCAACTACTTCTACGACGCCGAGGCCGGCGAGGAAGTGATGATGAACGCGCCCGAACTGCTGCGCGCGCCCACCCTCTTCGGCGCCTTCTCGCGCGCCGGCGCCAAGGTCGCCGTCATCACCGCCAAGGACAAGCTGCGCCGCCTGCTGGGCAGCGGGCTCGCCGAGGGCGGCATCTGCTTCTCCGCCGAGAAGGCCGACCAGGTCACCCTCGCCGACAACGGCATCGAGAAGGTCCTGGAGTCCACCGGCTTCGACCTGCCCTCCGTCTACAGCGCGGAGCTGAGCGAGCTGGTGATGGCGGCAGGGTGTGATGTGTTGGAGCGTGACCGGCCCGACCTCATGTACCTGTCCCTCACCGACTACATCCAGCACAAGCACGCCCCGGGCTCCCCGGTCGCCAACCGCTTCTACGCCATGCTGGACCGCTACTTCGAGCGGATCGACGCGCTCGGCGCCGTCCTCGTCGTCACCGCCGACCACGGAATGAACGCCAAGTCCGACGCCGACGGCGAGGCCCAAGTCGTCTTCCTGTCCGACTGGTTCGACGCGGCGACCGGCGAGGGGGCAAGCCGGGTCATCCTGCCGATCACCGACCCGTACACCGTCCACCACGGCGCGCTCGGCTCGTACGCGACGGTGCACCTGCCGGAGGGGGCGGACCGTGACACCCTGCGCGAGCGACTGGCCGCGGTCGACGGCGTCGACGCCGTGCTCACCCGCGAACAGGCCTGTGCGCGCTTCGAGTTGCCCGGTGACCGGATCGGCGACCTCGTCGTCATCGCCGAGCGCAACACCGTGCTCGGCACGACCGGGGCCCGGCACGACATCTCCGGCTTCAAGGAACCGCTGCGCTCGCACGGCGGCCTCACCGAGCAGCGCGTGCCGGTGCTGGTGAACCGGCCCGTCGAGCTCCCGGCCGGACACCGCCTGCGCAATTTCGACGCCTACTGGATCGGCTGCCACGCGGCGGCGGGGGAGCCGCTCACCGCCTGACGGAAGGAGGGGAAGTCGGTAGTTCAACTCCGGCCCCGGCGCGCCGCCGAGGTGCGCGCCGGGGCCGTGCCATATCCGGATCCGCCGAGGAGGGGACTCCCCATGGCCGAAACCGACCCACCAGTCACCGACCCACCAGACACCGAGCCATCCGACACCGGCACACCGGTCTCCACCCGTGAGGCCCAACGCACCGTCCATCCGCACCTGGTGAACCCCCGGCTGCGCTGGCAGATCTTCGCGGTCACCTGGATCGCGTACGCGGGCTTCTACTTTGTCCGGCAGGCGTTCTCCGTCGCCAAGCTGGGCATCCTGGACGACCCCGTCCTCTCCCACACCCTCTCCGAACGCGTCCTCGGTGTCATCGACGCGATCTACCTCGCGGCGTACGCCGTCGGGCAGTTCGTGTGGGGTGCGTGGTCCGACCGGTTCGGTCCGCGTGTCGTCGTCATCACCGGGATGGTCGGCGCGATCGGCGCGGGGCTGCTGATGGGTGCCTCCAGCGCGCTGCTCGTCTTCGGCGGGGCCATGGTGATCCAGGGCCTGGCGCAGTCGGCCGGCTGGGCGCCGCTGTGCAAGAACATGGGGTCGTTCTTCCCGGTCGCCGAGCGGGGGAGGGTGCTCGGGTTCTGGTCCACGAACTACGCGTTCGGCGGCCTCGCGGCGCCCCCGTTCCTCGGCTGGCTCGCGTACTCCGTCTTCGACAGCTGGCACGCGGCGTTCTTCTGCGGTTCCGCGACGCTCGCCGTCGTCCTGGTGCTCTTCGTCCTGTTCCAGCGCAACGCGCCCGGGAAGAAGGGAAGTTCGGGCGATCCCGCGGGCAAGAAGCAGCGCGGCGGCGGACTCGCCCTGTACCGCGAGACACTCCGCGACCCCATGGTGCTCACCCTTGGCGCCGCCTACTTCCTGCTCAAACCCGCCCGTTACGCGATCCTGCTGTGGGGACCGGTGCTGGTCAGCCAGCGCCTTCCGCACGTCGACAAGGTGGCGGCGACGGTCATCCCGGTGGCGTTCGGTGCCGCGGGCGTGGTCGCGCCGATCGTCGTGGGCTGGGTGTCGGACAAAATCTTCCAGTCGCGACGGGTGCCCGCCTGCGTCCTGTCCCTCGCCGTACTGACCGTGGTCCTCGGCCTGTTCATCCCGCTCACCGGGACCGACAGCGTCGGAATCATGGTCGCGCTGCTCGCCGTGATCGGCCTCTCCGTGTACGCCGCCGACTCGATGATCTCGTGTGTCGCGGCCGTGGACTTCGGGGCCGAGGACGGGGCCGGCACCGCCGCGGGCATGGTCAACGGCTGCGGTTCGGTCGGCGCGATCCTCGGCGGCCTGCTGCCCGGTTTCCTCTCGGGTTCCGCCCTGTTCCTCATCTTCTCCATCGCCGCCGCGCTGGCGGGAGCGGTCATGGTCCCGCACTGGAACCGCCGCCCGCGCACGGCAGGCGCGCGGTGACACCGTCCCCGCATCGAACGTCCCCGGACCGAACGTCTCCGCATCGCACCTCCCCGCATCGCACCTCCCCGCATCGCACCTCCCCGCATCGCACCTCCCCGTATCGAAAGGCAGGCAGACACACATGAACCGTCAGCACGCGGACACCGTCGTGGTCGGCGCCGGAATCGTCGGGCTCGCCCACGCGCTCGCCGCCGCCCGCAAGGGCCGCAGGGTCGTCGTCTTCGAGCGCGACGACTTCGCGGTGGGTGCCTCGATCCGCAACTTCGGGATGATCTGGTCCGTCGGACAGCAGCGCGGAAAGGTGTACGAGCGGGCGCTGCGCAGCCGTGAGGTGTGGCTGGAGGTCGCCGCGAAGACCGGCCTGTGGGCCCCCGAGACCGGCTCGCTCCACCTGGCCACGCACCCCGACGAGGCCGCCGTCCTGGAGGAGTTCCTGCAACTCAGCGACGCCGCCAGGGAACAGGGCACCCGCATGATCACCGCCGACGAGGCGGCGGAACGCTCCGACTTCGTGCGCCGTGACGGCCTGCACTCCGCGATGTGGAGCCCGACGGAGGTCAACGTCGACCCGCGGCGGGCGATCCCCGCCGTCGCCGAGTACCTGGCCGCCGAGTACGGCGTCGAGTTCCGCTTCGGCACCCACGTACGCGGCATATCGATGCCCACGGTCTCCACCACCGCGGGCGATTGGGACTGCGAGCAGGTCTTCGTCTGTTCCGGCAACGACTTCGCCTCGCTGTACCCGGAGGTGTTCGCGGGCAGTGGCCTGACCCGCTGCAAGCTCCAGATGATGCGCACCGCCCCGCTGGCGGGCGGCCGGGCGCTCGGCCCGATGCTCTGCGGCGGCCTCACCCTGCTCCACTACGCGGCGTTCGACGGCTGCCCCACTCAGTCCGCGCTGGCCCAACGCATGGGCACGGAACGGGCCTTCCACCGCGAGCACGGCATCCACGTCCTCGTCTCGCAGACCGCGGACGGACGCGTCACGCTCGGCGACTCGCACGCCTACGGGCCCACGCTCGGCCCGTTCGCGGACGACGCGGTGGACGAGGCGGTCCTGGAGTACCTGGACACGTTCGCCGCGCTGCCCCCGGAGGCCGAGGTCACCGAGCGTTGGATCGGCTTCTACCCCTCGCTGCGCGACGGCCGCACCGAGCTGGTGGTCGACCCCGAGCCCGGTGTCACCGTCGTGAACGGGGTGGGTGGCGCCGGCATGACACTCTCCTTCGGCCTGGCCGAGGAGACACTGGCGACGCGCTGAGCCGCTGTACGCGCCGAAGGGGCCGGCTCCTCCACCCGGAGGACCCGGCCCTTTCGACAGTTCACGGGCGGGGGTGCTAGTACGAGATACAGGCCGAGTGCCACGCCGTGTAGAAGTCAAAGACCTCCGGCGAGCACTCCGGGGGCCCGTACTGGCTGGCCTTGTCGCCGATGTGCGGCAGATGCGCGTACGCGCCGACGCCGGGCCGGTTGACGTGCAGCATCCCCGCCTCGAAGCGGTCAAGGGCCTCGAAGGCGCGGGCCTGCGAGGCGGTGAAGATGGTCCCGGACATGCCGTACTTCACGGAGTTCGCGATCCGCAGCGCGTCGTCGAAGTCCTCGGCGTCGACAACGGCGAGCACCGGACCGAACACCTCCTCCTGGGCCAGCTCCGCGTCCCACGGCACGTCACGGATCACGGTCGGCTGCACGTAACAGCCCTCCGGCAGCTCCGGGCGTTCTTCGCGGCCGCCGCCGCACACCACCTTGCCGCCGTCGCGCTGTGCGCCCGCGATGGCGGCGAGCGCCGCGTCGAGCCGCGCGGAATCCACCACGGGACACAGCTGCGACGCCTCGTCGAACCCGGGTCCCACCCGCAGATGCGCGACCCGGGCGACGAGCCGCTCCAGGAACTCCTCGCGCACCCGTACGTCGACGACGGCCCGGCTGGTCGCCGAACACCGCTGCCCCGCCTGCCCGAACGCCCCGTGCACGACGGCGTCTACGGCCTTGTCGAGGTCGGCGTCGTCGCACACCACGACCGCGTTCTTGCCGCCGAGTTCGAGCTGGGTGCGCAGCAGCCGGCCCGCGCCGCCCGTGTGGATCGCGGTGCCGACGGGCAGCGAGCCGGTGAAGCTGATGCCGGCCACGGCCGGGTTCGCGACGAGCGCCTCACCGGCCGCCGCGTCGCCCTGCACCAGGTTGAGCACCCCGTCCGGGAGCCCCGCCTCGTGGAAGACATCGACCAGCAGCGCCGAGGTGAGCGGGGTCAGCGGCGACGGCTTGAGGATCGCGGTGCAGCCGGCGAGCAGCGCGGGAGCCACCTTCCACATCGGGATGGCGAGGGGGAAGTTCCACGGCGATATCAGTCCCACCACGCCGATCGCCTTGCGGAAGGTGTACGCGAAGGTGCGCTCCTCCTCGGCCGGTGCGGTGACCCCGCCGAGCAGCCGGGCCTGCCCCGCCGTGAACTCCAGGACCGCCATGGCCCGTTGGACCTCCCCGGTGGCCTCCTTCAGCAGCTTCCCCTGCTCGCGCGTGATCGCGTACGCCAGCTCCTGCGAACGCCGCTCCAGGATGCGCAGCGCCTTCATCAGGAACGCCGCCCGCTTGATGGGTCCGATGCCGCGCCAGTGGTCGAGCGCCCGCCGCGCCTCCTCGACGGCCAGGTCCACGTCCGCGCCACCGGACTCCGCGAACTCCCCCAGTACATCGGAGAAGTCGGCCGGATTCACATCGGGACGCCGCTGCCCCGACTGCGCCGCGACCCACCGCCCTCCGATGTGATTCCCCATCAGATACCCCGCCACTTCGAACCTGGTCTCGCCCGGTGCCACAGCCATGCCCCTGCTCCTTCGCAGCCGGTGGGATCGTCCCCGCCACCCTCGCCCGGGCAACGGGGGGTGAACAACGGGTGATCTGCGAATACCGGGTATAGGGGGTTCCTATGTGCCTGCGGAGGCGGACGCTCCGGTTCGTCGTGCCCGGTCCGCCGCTACAGGGCGCGCAAAAACTCGCGTATTCATATCTGTTGCACCTGTGCCAGTGGTGGACATGTAGGGGCAGGCGCTACGGAAGGATGCCATGCCAATCGACACCGAGGCCCAGTTCACGGACGTGTACCGGGCTCACTACGAGGACGTGCTGCGGTTCGTGCGCAGACGTGCCCACCCGATGAACGTGGACGACATCGTAGGAGAGACGTTCCTGGCCGCGTGGCGCCGTCGGCAGGAGCTTCCCGCTGATCCTCGGCCTTGGCTGTTCGGCGCGGCACGCAACGTGATGCTGAACGCGCACCGCACCATGCGTCGGCAGGCCGCACTCGTGGTGCATGTCCAGGCCGCAGAGGTCCGGGGCCATGAACGCGGGGTCGACGCGACGGCTGAGGTGGACAGCCGGATCGACCTCGTCGCCGCCTGGCGGTCACTCACCCCTGCCGACCAGGAAGTGCTCGCGCTGCACCTCTGGGAGGGACTGGGCGCCCGGGACGCGGCCACCGTCCTCAGTTGCACGCGCGCGGCCTACGCCATGCGCCTGACGCGCGCCAAGCGGCGCCTCACCAGCCGTCTCGACCACGCCGCCCCCGCCTCGCCTGCCCTCTCGCCCACGCACCGACCGGAGCCCCTTCATGAAGTCTGATCTCCACTCGCGCCTGGTCGAACTCGACGCCGCTCCGCGCGCCGAACTCTCCACCGCAGAACTCGCCCGCAAAGAGCAGCTGTTGGTGACCGTTCTGAGCGACACCGGCCGGCCCGGCGACACCGGCGCCACCGGGTTCCGCCGCCCGCTCGTGCGACGCCTGGCCTGCACGACGGCCGCCGGGCTCGCCGCGGGAGCAGCCCTCCTCGCGGTGACGCTGTCGGCCGAACCGTCCACGCCCGGCGGATCCGGACCCCTGTCATCGGCCGAAGTGGCCACGTGGACCAGCACCGCCCACCGGCCGAACCGAGCGCTGAGCTCCTTCGGCTGGTGCTTCCACAAAGCGATGGAAGCCAACGGAGGAGTGAGAGGAATGGGGACGATCACCAACGCGGACCGGCGGGGAACCACCACCTCCATGATCGTCACGTCCCGCTACCACTCCGCCTACTGCCTGGCCGGCCCTGAAGGCCCCGGCGTGGCGGTACCCATCACTTCGGATACCGAGGACGGGGTGTCCGCGAACGACGTCACACTGGACGCGCGGGGCACGCTCGGGGACGGCCCCGCTCGATTCCGTTACATGGTCGGCCTGGTGGGCGAGGACGTGAAGGAGATCACCGTGCGCGACCAGGGGCGCACCATCCACGCCACGTTGCAGCAGGAACCGTCGCTGCCCTGGGGCAGGTGGACCGCCTGGTGGCCGGAGAGCGACTCCCACGACGGACCGGTCGGCACCGTCACGCTCACCCTGAAGGACGGCACGACCCGGACCGTCGAGGGACTGTGACGGGACAGCTCTTTCAGCCGCTGACCGCCGCCGCGACCCGCACCGGATGTTCCAGGATCTGGTTGTTGAGGTAGCCGAGGCGGTTCCACGGGACGTAGGGCGGCTGGGTGCGGCCGGTGTCGTCCGTGGCGCGGATCGAGATGGTGTGTTCGCCCGGGGCGGGGTTCCAGTCGAAGTGCCAGCGGGTCCAGGCGCCCGCCTCCCGGGAGCCGGTGAGCCGGGCCTCGTGCCAGGGGCCGCGGTCGATGCTGTATGCCACGGAGGCGATGCGCTGCTCGCCGGCGAAGGACCGGCCGCGTACGAGCTGGGGCTCCGGCTTCAGGTGGGCGGGCCAGTCGAGTTCCACCAGGCTGGTCACCGGGAGTTCGTTGATGGGGGTGCCCAGGACGGGTCCGTGCGCGGGGTGTTCGGGGCCGATGAGGACGTAGTCCTCGGTGTTCCACGGGACGTGGAGGGGCCGACGGGACACCTCGATGCGGCCGACCCACTTGATGCTGGCCGCGCCCAGCCAGCCGGAGACGACGACCCGGGCCGGAAAACCGTGGTCCGGCGGCAGCGGCTCGCCGTTCATGGCCAGGGCGAGGAGCGTGTCGTCGGCCAGCGCCTTGTCCAGCGGCATGGGGCGGCGGGCCCCGCACTCGTCGAGGGCCACCGGCATCACATCGTGCGCGTCCGCGCTCACCCCCGCAGCCGCCAGCAGGTCACGGAGCCGTACGCCGGTCCACTCGGCGGTGCTGACCGCGCCGCGGCCCCACGGAGTACCGGCGATGCGCTGCCCGTGCTGCTCGCCGAACAGCACACGCCGATTGCCCGCACACTCGATCGTGCGCGTGACGGAGACCAGCGGAAACGACCGCCACAGATCGTCGTAGCCGAAGGTGACGGGCGACCGGACGGCGTCGCCCTCGATGCGCAGCGACCACTTCTCGGCGTCGATCCGGGGCGTGGGGGAGTGGCTCCGGACGAAGAAGTGGTCGTTGGGGGTGAGATGGCCCGGCATCCGGTCCGCCCGCGTACCGAAGTCGAGCCCGGTACCGGTGTCCTCCATGAATTCGGCCGACGTCGGCTTGACCACTCCGGGCCGTGCGCTGACTGCTGTGTCGGTTGTCGTCATGTTCCTAGCGTCGACGCGTCGCGAGCGGGCCGCTAGCGGCTTGTTCCCTATGGGCTCATAAGTGCGGTCTATGGCCTGCGAGCCCCGGGCAGGGCCAGTGGTGCGAGACCTACCAAGAGGTCGATGGCCGCAGTGGCCGCACCAGGGCCGTGGTCACGACGCCACCCGCTCGAACACCGCCGCGAGGCCCTGCCCGCCACCGATGCACATCGTCTCCAGGCCGTACCGGGCCTCGCGGCGGTGCAGTTCGCGCGACAGCGTGGCGAGCATGCGCACACCCGTGGCGCCGACCGGATGGCCCAGCGAGATGCCGGAGCCGTGCACGTTGGTGCGCTCCAGGTCCTTCTCGCCGAACTCCCACTCGCGCAGCACGGCGAGCGCCTGCGCGGCGAAGGCCTCGTTCAGCTCGATCAGGTCCATGTCGGAGAGGCCGAGACCCGCACGGTCCAGGGCCACCGCGCTCGCCGGGACCGGCCCGATGCCCATCGTCTTCGGCGGCACACCGGCCACACCCCACGACACCAGCCGTACGAGCGGACGCAGTCCCAACTGCTCGGCGCGCTCAGGGGTGGTGACCACACACATCGCCGCCGCGTCGTTCTGCCCGCTCGCGTTGCCCGCGGTGACCGTGGCCTCCGGGTCGGAGTGGCGCAGGATCGGCCTGAGACGGCCCAGGGACTCCAACGACGTGTCGGCACGCGGGTGTTCGTCGGTGTCGATGACCACTCCCTCGTCGCCGCGGCGGCGTCCCGGCACCGTCACCGGCACGATCTCCTCGGCGAGGACCCCGTCCGTCTGCGCCCGCACGGCGCGCTGGTGGGACGCGAGGGCGAGGCGGTCCTGCTCCTCGCGGCCGATGGCGTACTCGCGGCGCAGGTTCTCAGCCGTCTCCAACATGCCGCCGGGCACCGGGTAGTGGCGTCCTCCGGCGGTGGAGCGGGCGCGCGCGAGGCCGTCGTGCAGCTGGACGGCGGCGCCCTTCGCGCCCCAGCGCATGTCGGTCGAGTAGAACGCCGCGTTGCTCATGGACTCCGTGCCGCCCGCCACGACGACCTCGTGCGCCCCGGTCTGCACCTGCTGGGCGGCGTACAGCACGGCCTGGAGCCCTGAGCCGCAGCGGCGGTCGAGGTGGAGGCCGGGGACGGTGACGGGCAGGCCGGCGTCCAGGGCGACGACGCGGCCGATGGCGGGCGCCTCGCTGTTGCCGTTGCAGTGGCCGAGGACGACGTCCTCGATGGCCTCGGGGTTGAGGCCTGTGCGTTCGAGGAGGCCCTTGAGCGCGGCGACGCCGAGATCGACGGCGGTCAGGGACTTGAACATGCCGCCGTAGCGGCCGATGGGGGTGCGGACGGGTTCACAGACGACGGCTTCACGCATGGGGTGCTCCTGACGGGGGCGGGGTCGGGTGCAGGGGTACGGGTACGGGCCGGTGGTCGAGCTCATCGGGGCCAACTCACATGAAACGGCCGCCCGTTACCTCCAGCACGGTCCCGGTCATGTACGAGGACAGGTCCGAAGCCAGGAAGAGGGCCACGGAGGCGACCTCCTCGACCTCGCCCGCGCGCCGCATGGGGATCTCGGCCATCTTCTGGTCCCAGGCCTTCCGCGGCATCGCCTCGGTCATCGCGCTGCGGATCAGGCCCGGCTGGATCGCGTTGACGCGCACACCATGGTGGGCCATCTCCTTGGCGGCGGCCTTCGACAGGCCGACGATGCCGGCCTTCGCGGCGGAGTAGTTGGTCTGCCCGACCATGCCGACCTTGCCGGAGAGCGAGGAGATGTTGACGATCGCGCCGCGCTTGCGTTCGCGCATCACGGCGGCGGCCTTGCGGGTACCGTTCCAGGTGCCCTTGAGGTGCACGTCGATGACCTGGTCGAACTCGTCCTCGGTCATGGTGCGCATGGTGGCGTCGCGGGTGATACCGGCGTTGTTGACCATGATGTCGAGGGATCCGAAAGTGTCGATCGCCGCTTGGATCAGGGCGCCCACCTGGGCGGCCCGGGTGACGTCGCAGCGCACGGCGTGCGCGACGGAGGGCCCGCCGAGTTCCTTGGCGGCGGCCTCGGCGGCGTCCAGGTCGAGGTCGCCGAGCACCACCTTCGCGCCCTCGCGGACGTACGCCCTGGCGATGGCGAGCCCGATGCCCTGGGCGCCGCCCGTGACGACTGCGGTCCTGTCGGCCAGTAGTGCCATGAGTGTCTTCAGCTTCCTGTTCCGGTGGTCGTGGTGAACGGGCGCGCGGACCGGCGAGGAGGACGGATGACACCCGCCTCGCCGAGCTTCTCCAACTCCACGTCTCCGAGACCGAGTTCGGAGCGGAGCACGTCGCCGGTGTGCTGGCCGACCGCGGGCGAGGGCTCCGGCCTGGACTGGGTGTCGTCCATGACGACGGGCGAGCCGGGCGCCCAGTGCGCGGGCACACCGGACTGGGCGACGCGCGCCATCAGCGGGTTCTCGCGCAGCAGTTGGGCGTCGTCGGCGGCCAGATCGGCGAAGGTGCGGTACGTGGACCACAGCACACGGGTACGGGTGAGTGCCTCCTGGGCCTCGGCGAGGGTGTGTGCCGCGAACCAGCCGGCGAGCAGTTCGCCGAGGACCTTGCGGTGGGTGTAGCGCTCGAACTCGTCGGAGAGATCGGCGCCGAGCGCACGGCCGACGGCGTCGACCGCGTCGGTCAGCCCGGTGGCGGCCAGCAGCCCACGCCAGTGCCGGTCGGTCAGGGCGACGACCATGAGGCGGCCGCCGTCGGCGGTGGCGAAGTCGCGGCCGAAGGTGCCGTAGACGTAGTTCCCGGCGCGGGCGCGCGGAGCGGAGCCGAGCTGCGCCTCGGCGAGGTAGCCGAGGTTCCCGGCCGTCGCCAACGCCACGTCCTCCAGGGCGACGCGTACCGCCTGGCCCTGACCTGTACGCAGCCGGTGGCGTTCGGCGGCGAGCAGCCCGACGGCGAGATAGAGGCCCGCGGCGACGTCCCAGGCGGGCATCAGGTGGTTGACCGGGTCGGGCGTGCTTTCCGGGCCGGTGAGCTGCGGAAAGCCCGTGGCGGCCTGCACCGTGTAGTCGACGGCGGCGGACCCGTCCCTGCGGCCGGTGAGCAGCACATGGATCAGGTCGGAGCGGCGCGCGGCCAGCGCCTCGTACGAAAGGTCCTGATGGCGCTCGGAGTTCGCGAGCACGATGCCGCCGCCCGGACCGCCCCCGGTGGCCAGGCCCGCGATCAGCTCACGCCCATCCTCGGAACGCATGTCGACCTCGACGGCCCGCTTGCCCTTGTTCAGGCCCGACCAGTACAGGCTCGTGCCGCTGTCGGCGAGCGGGTGCCGGGTGCGGTCCGGCGCGCCGTTCAGCGGCTCGACGCGGATGACGTCGGCGCCCAGCTGGGCCAGCGTCATCCCGCCGAGCGGGCTGGCCACGTAACTGGAGAGCTCGACGATCCGCATCCCCTCAAGGGGGCGGGAGCGGGACGCCGTCGGGTGAGGCATGCGTTCTCCTCTCACTTCGTACGGGTACGGGGTCGGGGCTCACGCAGGGAAGACCGGACGTCGGCGCTCCAGGAACGCCGCCCGGCCCTCCGCGAAGCCCTCGCCGCCGAGCAGCGCGACCTGCGCGTCGGCCTCCGCGTCGAGGACCGCGTCCAGGCCCTGCGCCTCCTGCGCGAAGATCCGTTTCGTGGCGGCGACCATGGCGGGGGAGGCGGCGGCGAGCCGCTCGGCCCGCTCCCGCGCCCGCACGGCCACCTTCTCGCCGGCGACGATCTCGCTGACCAGGCCGATCCGTTGGGCCTCAGCGGCGTTCAGGTCCTCGGCGAAGAGGATGATCTCCTTGGCGCGGGCCGGGCCGACGCGCTGGGCGAGGCTCCAGCTCAGGCCGGAGTCGGCGGTGAGCCCGATCTTGGCGAAGGAGGCCGCGAACCGGGCGTCGTCGGCGGCCACGACGTAGTCACAGGCCGCGGCGAGCCCGAGCCCCAGGCCGTACGCGCCTCCGCGCACCGCGGCGACCACCGGCTTCGCCGAGCACACCAGGGCCCGGGCGACATCGCCCACGACGGCGAGGCGCTCGCGGGCGACCTCCGGATCCGGCGACATCGAGCGGATGTCTCCTCCGGCGCAGAACACCTCGCCCGCGCCGGTCAGCACGATCGAACGGCACTCCGGGTCCCGCTCGGACTCCCGCAGCGCGGCGAGGAGTTCGCGCCGGTCGGCGAGGTCGAGGGCGTTGCGGCGGGCGGGCCGGTTCAGGGTGAGGGTGTGGACAGGGCCCTCGCACCGTACGTCCACGGCGGGCTCGATCATGACCGGGCCTGCCGAAGGAGCTGCTTGGCGATGATGACCTTCTGGATCTCGCTGGTGCCCTCGTAGATACGGAAGAGCCGGGCGTCGCGGAAGCAGCGCTCGACGACGGTGCCGCGCATGTAGCCCATGCCTCCGTGGATCTGCACGGCCAGGTCGGCGGCCTTGGAGACCATCTCGGAGCAGAACAGCTTCGCGGCCGAGGGGCGGATGTTCCGGTCCTCGCCCGAGTCGTACTTCTCGGCGGCGTCCAGGACCATCGCGCGGCCCGCGAGGACACCCGTCTGGATCTCGGCGAGCATGCCCTGCACGAGCTGGAACTCGCCGATGGGGCGGCCGCCCTGCTTGCTGGTCGCCGCGTGCGCGACGGACTCCTCCAGGGTCCGCTCGGCCATCCCGACGCACAGTGCCGCGATGTGCACACGGCCGCGTACGAGGGACCGCATGGCCGTGCCGAAACCCGCGCCCTCCTCGCCGCCGACGAGCGCCGCCTTGTCGACCCGTACGTCGTCGAAGAACACCTCGGCCGTCCAGGCGCCCGCCTGCCCGGTCTTGGCGTCCTTCGGGCCGACCGTGACGCCCGGCAGTCCCGCCTCGACGAGGAACACGGAGATGCCCTTCGTCCCGGACACCTCCTCACCGGTGCGGGCGAAGACCACGAACAGGTCGGCGAGCGGGGCGTTGGTGATGAACCGCTTGCTCCCGTTGATGGCATAGCCGTCGCCCGTGCGGACGGCGCGCGTGGTCAGGCCCGACGGGTCGGAGCCCGCCTCGGCCTCCGTCAGTGCGAACGACGCCACCGCTCCCTCGGCGAGCCGGGGCAGCCAGTGCTTCTTCTGCTCCTCGGTGCCCGCGTTGTCGAGGACCTTGCCGGCGATGCCGTTGTTGGTGCCGAACATCGAGCGGAACGCGGGCGTCGTGTACCCGAACTCGAAGGCGAGCCGGACGTCCTCGGACAGGCTCGCGCCAAGCCCGCCGTACTCCTCCGGCAGCGTGTACCCGAACAGGCCCATGTCGACGGCCTTGCGGCGGACGTCCTCCGGGATCGCGTCCGTCTCCTCGATCTCGTCCTCGCGCGGGACCACGTCCTCCCGTACGAGGGTGTGGACGGCGGTGAGGACCGCCTCGAACTCCTCGGCTTCCATCGTGAAGCTCCTTTCCAGGTACGTCAGTTGAGGGGTGTGAGGTGCGCCAGCGCGTCCACCGCGAGCGCGCCCTCGTCCACCGCTCCGAGCAGCAAGGGGTTGACGTCCAGCTCCGCGAGCCCGTCCGCGAGGTCGGCGGCGAGCCAGGAGAGGCGGGCGATCGTGTCGGCCGCGGCCTCGACGTCGCGGGCGGGCCTGCCGCGCACCTCGCCGAACAGGCGGCTGCCGCGCAGCGACAGCAGCATGCGACGGGCGCCCGCCGGGTCGACGGGGGCCACGGCGACCCGGCTGTCGGCGAGCGCCTCGACGAGGATGCCGCCGAGCCCGGTGACCACGACGGGGCCGAACACGGGGTCGTTCTTGACGCCGACGATCAGCTCGGTGCCGCCGCCGTCGGCCATCCGCTGGACGAGGACGCGGGCGTCGTCCACGCCGGCCTCGCGGGCGATGCGCAGCACGTCGGCCGCGGCCTCGCGGACCGCGTCCGCGCCGTCGAGCCCGAGCCGGACGCCGCCGATGTCGCTCTTGTGCCCGATCCGCCCGGACAGCAGCTTCACGGCGACGGGTCCGCCCAACTCCTCGGCCACGGCCGCCGCTCGATCCGGGTCCGCGGCCGGTCGTGCGGTCGCGGCGCGTACCCCGTAGGCGGCGACGAGCTGCGTCGACTCGTACTCGTCGAGCTGGGTGCGGCCCTCGGCGCGGGCGCGGGAGAGGACGGTGCGGGCGGCCTCCGTGTCGACGTCGGCGGGCCGCTGGGGGGCGGGCAGCGGGGGCCGCAGGCTGAAGTCGGCGAGCAGGCCGAGGGCGCGGGCCGCCTGGGCGGGATCGGTGTAGCAGGGGATGCCGAGTTCGCGCAGGCGGGTGCGGGGACGGCCGCTGCCGCCCGTCCATACGACGACGAAGGGGCGGTCGGTCGACCGGTACGCCTCGTCGAGTGCCTCGATGAGCGTGTCCGCGCAGTTGTCCGCGCAGCCCAGGAGCACGGCGATCATGTCGGTGCCCGGGTGCTCGACGGCCACCTTCAACGAGCGGCGCAGGATGTCGGGTTCGGCGATGAGGCTACCGGTGAGGTCGACCGGATTGCGCGGCGATCCGTACACCGGGATCGCGGCGGCCATGGTGCGCTGCCACTCCTCGTCCCAGGCGCGGACCTCGATGCCGTGGCCCGCCGCCGCGTCGGCCATCAGAGCGCCCGCGCCGCCGGAGACGGACAGCGAGGTGAGCCTGCGGCCTGCCGCGCGGCGGCCCGTGGAGAAGATCTGGGCGGCCTCCAGCATCGACTCGGGACCGTCCACGCGCAGAATGCCGTACTGCCGTGTCGCCCCGTCGAAGACGGCGTCCTCACCGGCGAGCGAGGCCGTGTGGGACTGCGCGGCACGGGCGCCCGCCTCGGAACGGCCGACCTTGACGGCGATGATCGGCTTGTCCCGCTCGTGCGCCTCCCGGGCGGCGTCCAGCAGGCGGCGGCCGCCGGTGACCCCTTCGAGGTAGGCGAGGATCACCTTCGTATCGTCGCTGCGCACCAGTCCTTCGATCAGCTCGGCGACCGAAAGGTCCACCTCGTTGCCGGTGTTGAGGTAGTGCGATATCCCGATGCCGAGGTTCTGGGCGGCGTTGAACACGAAGCCGCCGAAGGCGCCGCTCTGGCTGAGGAAGGCGATGGGGCCCTCGACCAGGTCGGCGTCCTCGTCGAGCGCGGAGGTGAAGGTGGGCAGCGCCCGCTCGCGGGAGGCGATCATGCCGAGGCAGTTGGGGCCGAGCACCCGAACGCCGCTCTCGGCCGTCGCGGCCTTCAGGTCCTCCTGCAACTCCACGCCCCGGCCGCCGACTTCGGCGAAGCCGGAGGCACCCAGGATCGCGGCGGGGATGCCACGCCGGCCGCAGGCGCGGACCGCGTCGGCGGACTGCTCGGCGGGCAGCATGATCATGGCGAGGTCGATGTCCCCGTCGATGTCGTCGACGCTGCGGTAGGCGGTGAGTCCCTGCACCTGATCGCGCTTGGCGTTGACGGGGAGGATGCGTCCGGTGAACCCGAACCGCTTCAGATAGTCGACGGGCCGCCCCGACAGTTTGGTCGGGGTGTCGGAGGCGCCGAGGATCGCGATGGAGCGCGGGTGGAGGAGCGAGTTCAGGGCTTCGTCGGTGCGGGGGTGGTCTGCGTGCTGCTGCACGGTTTCTCCTCGGGACGGCGAGAGACGAAGTACGAGTGGACGAAGGTCAGTTGACGGCGGCGGGCGACGCTTCGGTCCGCTGCTCCTGGTCGGCGGTCCTGGCCGACAGAGTGAGGAAGGCGCGGGCGGCGACGAGCGAGACGACGCCGAGGACGACCACGAACAGGACCGGAAGCACGATCGTGCCGGACGCGGACAACAGCGACTGGAGGATGACCGGTGCCAGTCCGCCGAGCACGCCCGCGAGCCCGTATGCCGTGGAGATGCCCGTGTAGCGGACCTTGGCCGGGAAGGCCTGGGCGAACATGCCCGCGACGATCGCGTAGTACATGACGTCCGGGATGGTGGCGAGGACCGCGCCGGTCACGGCGAGCGGGAAGCTGCCGGTGCCGATGAGGGCGAACATGACCGGGATGGTGGGGATCTGGCAGGCCAGGATGACGGTGACGGCCTTGCGGACGCCCCAGCGGGTGGCCAGCACCGCGCCGAGCGGCTGCACGAAGAACTGCACGATGCTGGCGACCAGGATGACGGTGAGGAAGTCCTGCCGGTCCATGCCCACCTCGCCGGTGGCCCAGGACAGGGCGAAGGTGTCACGGGCGTAGACGATGGCGAAGACGGTGAACGCGGCGCCGACACCGAGCAGCAGCAGCTTGGAGTGCTCCCGGAACAGGGTGACGACCGGCACCTTCACGGTCCGGTCGGCGGCCCGCAGCGACACCATCGCCGGGGACTCCTCCAGGCTGAGCCGGATCACCAGACCGATGATCACCAGCAGGGCGGAGGCCAGGAACGGGATGCGCCAGGCCCACGCGAGGAGCGCGTCGTCGGAGAGCCGCCCGACGGCGAGGAAGGACAGCGTGGCGAGGATGCGGCCGGTGGGCGAGCCCTGCTGGGCGAAGGCCGCGAACAGGAACCCGCGTTCCTTCTTGGCGTGTTCGGTGGTGATCAGGACGGAGCCGCCCCACTCACCGCCGAGCGCGATGCCCTGCACGGTACGGAACAGGGTGAGCAGGATCGGCGCGGCCACACCGATCTGCCCGTACGTCGGAAGACACCCGATGCCGACCGTGCTGACACCCATCAGCAGCAGCGTCGCCACCAGCGCCTTCTTGCGGCCCAGGCGGTCGCCGAGGTGGCCGAAGAGGACGGCGCCGAGCGGCCGGGCCAGGAAGCCGACCCAGAAGGTCACGAAGGAGAGCAGCACGCCGACCGCCGGGGGCACGTCGGCGAAGAACAGCGGGGCGAACACCAGGGCCGATGCGGTGCCGTAGACGTAGAAGTCGTACCACTCGATCGTCGAGCCGAGGTAAGAAGCCCAGCCAGCCCTGCGGGCCATCTTCTCCTCTGCGGGAAGCCGTCTGCTCGGCATCTCGTCCCGTCCTTCCGGTCGGCCGCGGACCTCGTCGTCCGGGCGTGGGCAGGGGAACTCCGTGGGGGAACAACGTGATCGCGCTCACAGGGAAGCTATGACTGCCGACTGGTTTCGTCTAACACCAAACTTCCCTACCGTTGATTCGGCGGCGCGACACAATCGCCGATGACCTGCGAAGGAACGGGAGTTCACGTGGAGCTGCGGCATCTGCGGTCGTTCGTGACGGTCGCGGAGGAGCTCAACTTCCGGCGGGCGGCGGAGCGGTTGCGGATGTCGCAGCCGCCGCTGTCCCAGCAGATCAAGCGCCTCGAGCACGAGGTCGGCGTCACGCTGCTGCGCCGCACGACGCGGCAGGTGGCGCTCACGGCGGCGGGGGAGGCGTTCCTGACGGAGGCGCGGCGGGCGCTGCGGGCCGTGCGGGAGGCGCCGCTGGCCGCCCGCCGGGCCGCGAGCGGGCAGACCGGGGTGGTGCGGCTCGGGTTCAGCGGGCCGACCTCCCACGAGGTGCTGATCCTGATGACCCGCAAGTTCCGCGAACACCGGCCGCGCGTGCGCCTGGAGATCCATGGCCCGGTGTACGGCGGTGAGTTGGTGACCCGACTCACCGAGGACGAGATCGACGCGGGCCTGATGCGGCTGCCGGTCGCAGGCACCGGCATCCAGGCCCGGGAACTGACCCGGCACGGCATCGTGGTGGCCCTACCGGCGGGCCACCGGCTCGCCGGGCGCGAGGAGATCGGCATGGCCGACATCGAGCAGGAGCCCGTCGTCAGCCACCCCACCAACCGCGGCGCGGGCATCGTGGCGCTGATCCACACCGCCTATCTGGCCCACGGGTCGAGCCCGCGCATCGTCCAGGAGGCACCGGACACGCACACGATCCTGACGCTGGTCGGCGCCGGTGTGGGCATCGGCTTCGTCCCGTCCTCCGCCAGCCACCTCAAGGTCCCCGGCGTGGTCCTCATCCCGGTCCGCGACATCCCGCCCCTGCCGCTCGCTCTGGCATGGCGCGCGGGCGACCCGAACCCGGCGCTGCACGCGCTGATCGACCTGCTGGACGAGATCGCGGAGGACTGCGGGCCGGGGGCGGTGACGGCGTGAGGCGGCGGGCCCTGTTGGCCGGGCGTTGACGCGGCGGGCCGCGAGCGGTCAGCGGCGCTGGCGGACGTGCAGCAGCGGGGCGCCCGCCGGATAGAGGTACTTGGCGGCGAACAGCGGCCGGCTGCCCCAGGACACGACCTGCGTGACGAGCGTCGCCGGGGTCTGTGCGGGCCGTTCCATCGCCGCTCCGCGCTCCTCGCCGAGCACGGTCGCGCCGACCGTGCTGCGGCCGGTGAGCGGGGCGTCGGTGGCGGCGAGGAGGACGGCGCTCATGCTGCGGTCGGAGGCCTCGCCCCGGCCCGCGTCGGCCGTGCGGTCGAGCAGGGCGGGGCCGTCGGGGACGACCTCGGCGAGGGTCGGGTCACCGGCGGCCCACTCGTGCGCGAAGCACGCGGGCACGCCGTCGGCCGTCAGCAGGGTCTCCCAGAACCAGGTGGTGTCGCCGGCCGAGAGCAGCAGGTGGTGGGCGGAGAAGTCGGTGGGCATGTCCCGGCTGGCGGCGAGGCGGCGGCCCTGGACGTGCCCGGTGCCGAGCAGGTCCTCGACGGGGGAGAGGCGCTCGAGGCCGCGCGGCGGCAGCTGATGGCTGACCCGGCTGCCCACCCCGTGCTTGCGGGTGATGACCCCGTCCTCCTGGAGCAGGATCAGCACCTCGCGCAGCGCGGGGCGGCTCACCCCCAGCTCCCCGGCGAGTGCCGGCTCGGAGGGGAGGACGGAGCCGGGCGGGAAGGTGCCGTCGTGGATCGCGGCGACGATCCGCTCGTACAGCTCGACGCGGGGCGGTCGGCGGTGCGTCGCACGTGCGGGCATGGGGCGGGGCCTCTCGGTCATGTCAGCCATTCTCCGGCTGCCCCAGCTTGTCATACATCTGCCAGGTCGACTCCTGGGGGCATGGCGAGCATGTGTCACCGCCAATACGCCGGTCGACGTCGGAAATCAACCTCTTGTCAGCGCGGCGATCCGTCCTTACGCTCCAGCGCAGAACTTCAGTTGTCTGACAACTAGGTCTGGCAACTAGGTCTGACAACTAGGCCGGGCAACCGAGTCCAGCCGCCCTGAACCCCGCTCGCCGAAAGGCCCCCGATGAACGCCCCCCTGCCCCTGCTCATGGACTGCGACACGGGCGTCGACGACGCCCTCGCCCTCCTCTACCTCGCCGGCGCCCCTGGCGTGGACCTGCGCGGAGTCACCACCGTCGCGGGCAACACCAGCGCCGAACAGGCCGCGATCAACACCCTCCAGGTGCTCGAACTCGCGGGCCGCACCGACATCCCCGTCGCGGCCGGCGCCGCCACCCCGCTCACCGGCACCGACCCCGAGTGCGCCACCCATGTGCACGGAGACAACGGCATCGGCGACATCCGGCTCCCGCCGCCCACCGCCGACCTCGACGGGCGCGACGCCGTACAGCTCATCGTCGACGCCGCGCACGCCGCCCCCGGCGCCCTGCACATCCTCGCCACCGCACCCCTCACCAACCTCGCCCACGCCCTGGAGCGCGAACCCCGGCTCCCCGAACTCGTCCGCCACGTCACGGTGATGGGCGGCGCCGTCCACCACCCCGGCAACATCGGCCCCCGCGCGGAGGCCAACATCGGCAACGACCCCGAGGCGGCGCAGCGCGTCCTCGCGGCGGGGTGGGAGCTGACGATCGTCCCCCTCGACGTGACCATGCACGAGCGCCTCACGCCCGCACACCAGGAGCGGCTGCGCGCGCACGGCACCCCGGCCGCCCGCTTCGCCGCCGATGCCCTCGATGTCTACCTCGACTTCCACGAGCGGATCGTGTTCCCGTTCCGCGCCTCCGCGTGCCACGACCCGCTGGCCGCCGCCATGGCCGTCGGTGACCTCGCGCCGGTCCAGGCGCCCCTGCTGCACGTCACCGTCGACACCACACAGGGCCCGGCGCGCGGCGAACTCGTCGCCGACACCCGGGGCATGTACCGCGGCTACCCCCGCACGGCCGAGGCCAACGCCCGGGTCCTCCTGGAGACCGACGGCACCTTCCCCGAGCGTCTCGTGGAGCGGATCGTCTCCGTGGCCGTACCGGCGGGATCGACCGCGCCCGGCGCCCGGTCCGAGGCACTCTCGTGAGCCGCACGGCTCCCGCGGCGGGCACCGAGCGCGCGGGATCCCGCGGGAAGGCGCACGGCCTGCTCCTGACCGCGGTCATCGTCGCAGTGATCGCGTTCCAGCTCGGCGCCTCCATGGTCACCCCCGCGCTCCCCGAGATCGCCAGGGAATTCGATGTCTCCGCGTCCCAAGTGGCGGGCGCGCAGGACCTGTTCTTCCTCGTCGGCGGCGTCGCGGGCGTCGTCCTCGGCCGGCTCAGCGACCGCGTGGGCCGCCGCCGCATCCTGCTGGCCGCCATGGTCACCATGTGTCTCGGTGCGGTGATCGCCGCCCTGGCACCCAGCGTTCCCGTGCTCATCGCGGGACGCATCCTCCAGGGCGCGTCCGGAGCCACCTTCCCCGTCACGTACATGTTGCTGCGCGACACCATGAGCCCCGCCAGGTTCGGCCCGGCCCTCGGGCTTGTCACCGCCATCAACGGGGGCGTCGGCGGGCTCGACGGTCTGGTGGGCGGCATCGTCGCGGACACCGTCGGCTTCCGCTGGATCTTCGGCGCCATCCTCGTCGTCGGACTCGCCGCGATCTTCCTGCTGCTGCGCTTCCTGCCAGAGGTCGCGCCCAGGAGCGGGCGTCCGATGGACTGGTGGGGCGCCGCGGCGCTGTCCGCCGCGCTCGTCTGCATCAACCTCGCGCTCAGCAAGGGCTCCGCACACGGCTGGTCGACGCCGCTGCCGCTGATCCTCCTGCTCGCCGCGCTCACCCTGCTCGTCGTCTTCTGGCACACGGAGAAACGCCGCACGGCCCCGCTCATCGCCGTCGAGCACCTGCGCTCGCGCCAGGTGTGGCCGCTGCTCGCGACGACCCTGCTGACCCTGATGGGTGTCTTCTCCGCGATCAACTTCACGTTCGTGCTGCTCAGCCAGGACGGGGAGTTCGGCTTCGGGATGAGCGCGACGCTCTCCTCCCTGCTGTACCTCACCCCGCCCGCCGCCATCGGCCTGCTCTCCGCGCCGCTGACCGGCTGGCTCGCGCCCCGCAAGGGCTGGCTGGTGCTCCTGCGCACCGGCCTCGGGCTCAGCCTGCTCATCCTGCTCGGCACGGCGCTGCTGCCGGACAACCGGTGGCTGCTGTTCGGCGCCGCCTGCGCCCTCGGAATCGCCTACAACGGTCTCGCCATGACCCCGCTCAACGCGCTGGGCGTCGTCGTCTCCCCGAAGGACGCGCCCGGCTCGGTCCCCGGCATCAACGCCGCCTGCTTCGGCATCGGTTCCTCGGTCGGCATCGCGCTCGTCGCCCCGGCGGCGGGATCCGGCACCCTCGGCGGCATCGAGCAGGCCCTGTGGATCTCCGCGGGCTTCACGTTCCTCGCGCTGCTCGCGGCGTGCGCGCTGCGTCTTCCGGCGAGCGAGGGCCGGACATGACCGGGAGGTCCCGCGACCTATAGTCGATCTCATGAGTCGTTGGCAGGAACTGACAGGCGGAAAGTCCGGTGGCGAGTACGCCGCCCGCTTCGAGGCGCTGGCGCGCAGCGGAAAGGACGTGCACGGAGAGGCGTCGTTCTGCGCCGCGCTCGTGCCCGCCGGAGCGCGCGTGCTCGACGCCGGGTGCGGCACCGGGCGGGTCATGATCCGGCTCGCGGAGCTCGGATACGACTGCGTGGGCATCGACCTGGACGCCTCCATGCTCGACGTGGCGCGGGAGCGGGCGCCGCAGCTGCCCTGGTTCCGGACCGACCTCGCCGAGTTCGACCCGGCCGCGCTCGGCATCGCCACGGACTTCGACCTCGTGGTCGCCGCCGGGAACGTCCTGCCGCTGCTCACCCCCGGCACCGAGGCCACGGTCGTCGAGCGCCTGGCCGCGGCCCTGCGTCCGGGCGGCCTGCTGGTCGCGGGCTTCGGCCTGGACGCCGCCCACCTGCCCGTGCCGCCCACCATCACGCTGGCGGAGTACGACGCCTGTTGCGCGGCGGCCGGACTGACCCTTGTGGACCGTTTCGCCACCTGGGACGCCGCACCGTACGAGGACGGCGGCTACGCGGTGAGCGTCCACCGCCTCGGCGCCTGACGGTCCGCAGCCCCGTCCCGCCACGTATCAGGCGTCCGGCAGCCCGGTGTTGGGGATGCCGAACCTCCGCGCGTACTGGTCGTCGAGTTCGGCCCAGCCGAAGTCGACGGCCGCGGCGCCGCGGATCGGCCGGATCGGGCGGCCTTCGAGCAGCTTCTCCGCCACGTCGAGGCAGAGGTGCCGGCCCGCCGCCACCTTCGGGGTCCAGTCGCGGTCCCGCACGGTGTGCCGGAGCGTCAGCCGGGTGACTGTCCCGGTCGATGCCGGCTCCCGGCGCAGCAGGTCGGTGCCGAGCGTGCACTCGAGATGCGCCGGCGGCTCGGCGCGCACCACCTCGGCCGCCATGTCCTGGGGCTTCTCGTCGTCGATCATCGTGATCGTGGCGTCGCCGGCCGCGGAGAGGTCGCGGTCGGCGGTGCAGGGCGCCCATGCGGCGAGCTGCCCCGGTTCGGTCAGCGTCGTCGAGCGCCTGGAAGGGGCCCGCGTGGATGCGGTGGATCCGCCGCTGCGCCTGCGTGCGCACGGTGACGAAGCCGGCCTCCCTGAGGACCTTCAGCTGCTTGGACACCGTGTGCCGGCTTCGGGGCCGCTCAGGAAGTGGGTGAAGGTGTGTGCCGTGCGCCCCCGCCTGCCCTACGCTCCGGGACATGCTGATCGAGCACCGTGGAAAGCGGCCCGTGGTTCCCGAGTCCGCCTATGTCGCCCCCTCGGCCGTGCTGTGCGGCGCCGTCGTCCTGGGGGAGCGCGCCCGCGTCCTGCACGGGGCCGTGCTCACCGCGGAGGACGGCGAGGTACGTATCGGCCGGGACGTCGTGGTCATGGAGAATGCCCTGGTCAGGGGGCGGGCGAACACGCCCGCCGTACTGGGTGACTCCGTGCTGATCGGGCCGCACGCGCACATCAACGGGGCACACGTCGAGGACGAGGTCTTCGTGGCGACCGGGGTGTCGATGTTCCCCGGGTCGGTGGCGGGGACACGCTCGGAGCTGCGGATCAACAGCGTGCTCCACGTCAACTCCCGCCTGGACCCGGACACCGTGGTCCCCATCGGCTGGATCGCGGCCGGCGACCCGGCCCGGCTGTTCTCCCCGGACCGGCACGACGAGCTGTGGGAGGTGCAGGAGGGCCTGGACTTCCCGGGCACCGTCTACGGCGTCCCGCGCGGCACACCGATGCGTGCCGTCATGGAGCGCCAGGCCGACTTCTACGGCGCGCACCGGGAGGACCGGGCCCTGCCCGACTGACCTCCTACTCGTAGCTCCGGTCGAGGAGTTCGAAGAACACGTCGCCGCGCACGATCTCGAACGGGTCGTCCAGCAGCTTGGCCAGTTCCGCGATGTCGCTCGGTGTCCAGCTCCATGCGTTGATCGCCGCGGCGACGAACATCGGCTCGTCCGGGTCGCGGCCCTCGATGTGCTTCAGCAGCGCGTCCCGGAAGTCGGCGCCCTTGCCCTGCGGGTAGAAGTTGCCGATCACCGGGAGGCCGGCCGGTCGGGCCTGTAGGTCACCGGTCTCCCAGGACTGGATGACACCCCGCAGTGGTGTGTGCTTTCGGAAGGAGGCCATGACCCGCTCGTCGAACGGCACCCAACCGTCGTTGTCCGCGTTGCGCGGGTTGTACGCGTAGACGAGATCCATGCCGGTGCGCCGCAGATAACGCCCCGTCAGCTCGGTGTACGCGTCGAGCGCCGCCTTCGGCCACGAGCCCGGATAGGTGTAACCGGCGCCGGAGGGGCCGCAGATGAGCAGGTCGTTGTCGGTCGCGGTCCTTTGGTAGTACGCGAGTTGGGCGGGGCCGATGTCGGCGAGCAGCGGGCTGACGGTCCAGTTGACCGGTACGTTGCCGCGCTCGGGGTCGTCCCAGATGTCGCGCATGCGGCGCTGGCAGTACTGGATGTTGTCGCCCTCGCCGACCGTGAACGTGACGTACACGCGGTTGCGCAGCTCGGCCCGGGGGCGCGCGGGAACCCGTGCGGACACCTTCGCCGGGACACCGGCGTGCACGGTGCCGTTCATGTAGAAGTCGGCGGCGACGACCGGCACACCGTGCTGCGAGGCGCGGTCCACGCCGCCCCATTCCCCGGCCACGTCATTGGGGAACCAGCCGGCGTACGGGGTGGTGGGCGCCACCTTGGCGAGCACCTCGTCGAGCAGCTTGCCGGTGTCGCCGGACGGCGGCAGCCACAGCACCATCGCCCGGCTCGCCACGACGTAGTCCCGGAAGTACGGAAAGGGCTCGACGCGGGTGGGCGCGGTGGCCGTCGCGGTCACCAGGTACTGGTTCCACAGGTCCACGTCGACGGTCAACTGTCCGGTCCCGGCAGGTGCCTTGAAGTGGTAGACGAAGTAGCCGCCGCCGTCGGCGAAGCGGTTCGCCTTGTCGCCGAGCGAGGAGTTCAGGCCGTCGAACAGGTACGGCCCTTCGCCGTCCGTGCCCGGTGTGAAGGACGCGAGCTCCTTGCCGTCCGCCATGACCTTGACGGCGCCGACCGATGCGCCCCAGCCGTCGTCGCCGAAGGAGTCCTGGAAGCGGACGTAGACATCGTTGTCGCCGCCCAGTTCGGGACTGAGGTCGAACGTGCGCACCTTCCGGTTGGAGGTGTCCCGGATCCGTTCGCTCTCCCGTGCCACCTCCCGCCACTTGACGCCGCTCACGCTCACCGTCCGCGTCGGCGGCAGCCCGGACAGCAGGGCGTGGTCGCAGTGCGGGAAGAGCTTGTCGAGCTGCCAGCGGTAGGTGGCGAGGACGTCGTCCGCGTCGAACCGGCCGCGCAGGTCCACCAATGTCTTCAGGCCGTGCTCGCGCGCCTGGTCGGCGGTCGCGGCCACCCCGTCCTTGAGCCCGGCGAGCGTGGTGGCGACGTTCACGGAGTCCGGCACGTCGGGGTCGACCAGGACCGCGCCGCGCACCCGGTCGCGGTAACGGCCCACCAGATCAAGGGCGTTGTCGTGCCGCGTGACGGACGCGCCGGTGCTCGACAGCCACCTCCGGTCGGCCGCGCCGTCGTCGAAGGTGAAGTAGAGCCTGGGCCCGCTGCGGTTCACCGCCCCCTGAAGGGTCGTCAACAGCAGCTGGTCGTAACCGTTCAGGGCGCCGACGTGGGCGACGTCGAGCCGGTTCGGCCGCCCGAAGGACGGCAACAGGCGGGCGGGGGCTGCGCGTTCGGCGGGCGCCGCGGCCGCGGCGGAGCCGGGCAGGGAGATACCGAAGGCCCCGGCGGCCAGGGCCGCTCCGCCGGTCCGCAGGACGGTTCTTCGTGTCACCATCGACGTTCACTGCTCCTCGATCGGGCCACTCTGACATCGTTGTCGACCGTCGGTGAACGTAGCCAGAGGGCGGCCCGTTGTCCATGGGGCGCACACGGACTTCTGGAGTACGCGCCCCTCAGTCGAGCACCGCCGTCGCCTCGACCTCCACGAGTACGTCCGGCTCGAAGAGGTGGTCGACCCCGATCAGCGATGCCGGGGGAAGCCGGTCGCCCAGGCCCAACTCCTCGGTCACCCGGCCCACTCCGGTCATGAACGCCTCGATCTTCTCGGGCCTCCACCGCACCACGTAGAACGTCAGCCGCACCACGTCGTCGAAGGTCGCCCCCGCCCCGGCGAGACCCGTCGCGGTGTTGCGCAGCGCGTGGGCGACCTGGCCCGCGAGGTCGCCCGGTGCGAGCTGGGCGCCGTCCGGGGTCCGGGCGATCTGCCCGCTCACGTACACATGGCGCGTGCCGGTGGCGACGGCGACGTGGTGGTACGGGGTGGGCTGCAACATTCCGGCAGGCGTGAAACGGCGCACGGACATGGGGGCTCCTCGTGTCGTATCGAATCGCAGGTATACCTTTGCTACCTGGTGCACGAAGGACACTTCAACGAGACCAGGTTTCGGCATGGATACCGCCCCCGCCCCCGACGGCGAACTGCGCGTCACCGCCCCGCACAGGGAACTCCTCGACCAGGTGCTGGACAAGTGGTCGCTGAGCGTCCTCAACGAACTGTGCGAACGGCCCTGCCGGTTCAACGAACTGCGCCGCGCCATCCCCGCGGTGACACAGAAATCGCTCACCGCCACGCTCCGGCGGCTCGAGCGCAACGGCATCGTCGAGCGCGAACTGCTCAGCTCCCGGCCGGTCGCCGTCGAGTACCGGATCACCCCCCTGGGCAAGACACTCCGCCGCCCGATCGACGTACTGCTGGAGTGGGCCACGGCCCGCATGCCCGAGATCGAGAGCGCGCGCAGGGCCTTCGACGGCGAGTGACACGAAGGGGTGTCCACACACCTTCTTCACGCGGAGGGTGGGCTGTTACCCGGTTATGACATGGCGATCTTGACGTCAAGGGCCCACGGGCAAGTAGGTTCGTGGTGCACCGATTTACCGTGACGAACCGGCGTTGACCACGCCGGGAGGAGGGGGCGTTCCATGGGTTCCCATGCCCGACCCAACCGGCTGCACAGGACCGGAGCCAGATTCGCGACGGTCGCGCTCTTCGGCGCGGTCCTGCCGATCACCGCCGGTGGCATCGCCCAGGCGGCCACGCCGGCCGCCACGCACTCCGCGAACCAGGACGAGGGTGCGCCGGCGGCGAAGGCCCAGGACGCTCCCGACATCGCGGCCGAGCACGCCTACCTCCTCGATGCCCGCGACGGCAGCCAGGAGCGCGAGATGTGGGCCGGGGCCAAGGCCGACGAGAGTGTGTCGATGGCCAGCACCACGAAGATCATGACCGCGGTGGTCGTGCTCAAGCACCCGGAGTGGCTCGACCGGCAGATCACCGTCAAGCAGGAGTACCGCGACTACGTCCAGGAGAACGGCGCCAGCACCGCCGACCTCCAGACCGGCGACAAGCTGACCGCACGCCAATTGCTGCACGCCATGCTGATCCCCTCCGGCGGAGACGCCGCCATGGCCCTCGCCGACAACTACGGCGTCGGGGCCACCACGGAGGCGCGGATCGCCGACTTCGTGCGCCAGATGAACGTCGAGGCGGCACAGCTCGGCATGACCGGCACCCACTTCGACTCCTTCGACGGCATCTCGCACGGCGACAACCGCAGCACCGCCCGCGACCTCGCCAAGCTCGGTCAGCGCGCCCTGCTCCAGCCGGTCTTCGCCGACGTCGTGAAGCTGAAGAAGTACGAGGCGGAGGCCCCGGCGGCGAACGGCCGCACCCGGTACTACACCTGGGAAACCACCAACGACCTGCTGAGCAGCTACGACGGCGCCCTGGGCGTCAAGACCGGCAGCGGCGAGGAGGCCGGCTACTCCCTCGTCTTCGCGGCGAAGCGCGACAACCGCACCCTGGTCGGCGCGATCGTCGGCGCCGACAAGGAGGTCTTCGGCGACGCGGCCAAGGTGCTCGACTGGGGCTTCGCGCACTGACCGGTCCGTCGCACACGGGTGAAGGCCCGCCGAGCTCCGGGGGGAGTTCGGCGGGCCTTCACCGGTGGCAGGTGACGCCGCTCAGTCCTCCGGGGGAGGCGGCGGCACCGGGGCGCCCGCCGGAGGCTGGATCTTCGCGTAGGTGCGGGAGACCGGGGTCCCGCCGCCCGGGGCCTCGTCGTGCTGCTCCGGGCGGTCCTCGGGCGGCAGCAGGGCCGCGCGTTTGGCGCCCGGGTCCCAGCCGGTGTCCACGACCCGCTTCTGCCAGGTGATGGCCGCGGCGAGGATCAGCAGGCCGACCACGAGCATGAGGATCACACCCGCGACGTCACCGGCCTTGGCGACGTTGCCGAGGATCAGGCCGAGCCAGCCGAAGTCGGCGTCGCCGAACGTGGTGTTGGCCGAGCCGAAGGAGCCGAGGACACCCAGCAGGAACGCGGGCAGGAACGTGATCAGCACACCGTTGAGGAACGAGCCGAGCGCCGCGCCCCGGCGCCCGCCCGTCGCGTTGCCGAAGACACCCGCCGCGCCACCGGTGAAGAAGTGCGGGACGAGCCCCGGCAGCACGAGGGCCGTGCCGAACGCGGGCTTGAAGACGCCGACGAGCAGACCGAGGCTGACCAGGCCGCCGACGAACGAGCAGATGAAGCCGACGAGCACGGCGTTCTGGGCGTAGGGGAAGACGATCGGGGCGTCCAGGGCGGGGATGGCGCCGGGCACCACCTTCTGCGCGATGCCCTGGAAGGCGGGCACCAGCTCGCCGAGGATCGTGCGGACACCGAACAGGATGACGGCGACGGCGATGCCGAACTGAAGGCCCTGGTTGACCGATGACATCAGGTAGTTGCCGATGCCCGTGGACGGCGAGCCACCACCCGTCGCGAACGCCTTGAACGCCTCCTCCCTGCCGACCTTCGCGAGGAAGACGATGGCCATGATCATGTAGATGAGCAGCATCGACAGGGCGGTCGCCACCATCGAGTCGCGCAGGAAGCGCAGGCCCTCGGGCAGGTTCATCTCCTCCGTCGAGCGGCTCTTCTTGCCGACGGCCTGGCCGGTGGCACCGGAGACGATGTACCCGGCGGTTCCGAAGTGCCCGACGGCGACGGTGTTGTTGCCGGTCACCCGCTTGGTCCAGGGATGCGCGAAGGCCGGCATCGAGACCAGCATGATGCCGAGCAGCACCGCGCCCGCGACGACCACGATCCACGAGGTGACGCCCGCGGTCGCCATCACCATCGTCAACAGCGTTGCCATGAACAGCATGTGATGGCCGGTCAGGAAGACGTACGACAGTGGTGTGAAGCGGGCGAGCAGCAGGCTGACGAGGAAGCCGAGGATCATCAGCCATGCGACGCGCGAGCCGTACTCGGCCTGCGCGATGCCGACGATCGCCTCGTTGGTGGGGATCACACCGTGCGAACCGGTGGCGCCCGTGATCATGGTGCCCAGCGGGGCGAGCGAGTTGGTGACCAGGGTCGCGCCCGCGCCGATCAGCAGGAAGCCGAGGGTCGCCTTGATGGCGCCCCCGATGACCTGCCCTGCGGACTTCTTCAGGGCGATGAGACCGACGGCCGTGATGATGCCGATGAGATAGGCGGGGACGCTGAGGATCTCGTTGACGATGAATTTCGCGATGTCGACGAGGGTGTTCATGCGGACTCCTGGGGAGGGGAGCGGTGGGGGGGGCGGGGGATCAGACGTCGTAGAGGTCGCGCATGGCCGCGTCGACCTCCTTGGTACTGGTGAAGTCCTCGATCACCCGCACCGGCACCCCCACGTCGCCCAGCGTCCGCGCGATCTCCCGCGAGGTCATGATGGCCACCGCCTCGGACGCCTTGCCCTTCGCGGAGATGGTGTCGGTCGCCTCGGTCGTGATGTACCGGCCCCACTTCCACCGGTCGAGCACCTTGTCCAGCGTCGACTTGAGGAACAGGCTCGTGCCGACCCCGTTGCCGCACACGGTCAGAATCTTGTGCATGCCGTGCCCCGAGCCCTTGGACGCGGGCTGTGCGGGGACGCTGTCGGACGGCTCCGGCTCCGTGTCCCCCACGAGGATGCGCCGCAGTGCCTCAGGTGTCGGGGCACGGTCGAGGGCTGCGGAGGTGTCCGGGTCGGCCAGCAGTCGGGCGAGGGCGCCCATCGCCTGGGTGTGTGCCCCGGCATCCTGGGCGGCGAGGGCGACGACCAGGTGCACCGGGTCGTTCGTCTCGTGCCCGAAGTTCACCGGCGTCGACAGCCGGACCCATGACATCCCGGTACGCCGGACGGCGGGGGAGGGCCGGGCGTGCGCGAAGGCGAAGCCGGGCGCAATGACGATATAGGGGCCGTTCTCCTCGACGTTGCGGAGCATCTCCTCGGTGTACGTGTCCGTGCTGACGTCCGTGGAGACGAGCAGGTCACCGGCGGTGCGCACGGCTGCCTGCCAGTCGGGGGCGGCCACGTCGAGGCGGATCGCCTCGACGGGGATCAGATCGCTCAGTTCACTCATACGAGCAGTGGTTACGAAGGGCGGCCCCGTGTCAGTGCGACACGCCGGGCGAAGACACCTTCGTTATCAGGTTCCACCGGGTGCACACGCGCAGGCGGCCCCGCCGAAGCGGGGCCGCCTGCGTCATGTGTCACGCGAAACGGCCGGGCCCAAGGGGCTCAGTCGTTGTCGAACCAGGCGCCGAAGTGGGCCTCGGCCTCGGCCTGGTTGGCGACGGTGATGCCGTCGTGTCCGCCCACATTGACGAAGTCCGAGGTAGCGGCTCCGACGTGGGTTTCAGCCTGACCGGCGCTCTCCGCGCCACTGTCGGCGACGGCGGGACCGGCTGCGATGAAACCGGCAACCGCGGCAACGGCGGCAGCGGCTGCGATGCGACGCACCATGAACTGCTCCTTCAGGGAGGGGGTCAAGTGATCACTTAAAACATCACCAGACCGCACGGAGGCTCGCATCTCGAGCGGCCCCACGACACCCGCGTGCAGCAACGCGCTACGCCATCTCAGCGTCGGGCCAGCAGCCCCCGCCCCCGCAGCACCCGCCGCTCCAGCGGACTGAAGATCAGCAGGTCGATGGCGATGCCCACGACGAGGATCAGGAGGATCGCCAGGAACACCTGCGACATGCTGCTGTTGTTGCGGCCGTTCTCCAGCAACTGGCCGAGGCCCACCCCGAGATCGGGCGAAGAGGCGATGATCTCGGCGGCCATCAGCGAGCGCCACGAGAAGGCCCAGCCCTGCTTCAGCCCGGCGAGATAGCCGGGGAGCGCACCCGGCATCACGATGTGCCAGGCCCCGCGCAGCCCGGTCGCGCCGAGGTTGCGGCCGGCGCGCAGGTACAGCGGAGGGATCTGGTCGACGCCCGCGACCAGGCCGTTGGCGACGGACGGGACCGCGCCGAGCAGGATCACGGCGTACATCATCGAGTCGTTGAGCCCCAGCCAGATCACGGCGGGCGGCACCCACGCCACCGACGGCAGGGACTGGAGCCCCGACAGGATCGGGCCGATGGCCGAGCGCACGAACCGTACGCGGGCCACCAGCAGGCCGAGCGGTGTGCCGATGGCGAGGGCGAGCAGGAAGCCGAACAGACCGCGTGACACGGACGTCCAGATGGAGTCGAGGAGCGTGCCCTGGAGCCAGGCCGTGCGCACCTCGTCCCAGACATCGGCGGGCGAGGGCAGCTTGTAGTCGGGGACGACCCCCGCCCACACCAGCAGCTGCCAGACCACCAGCACGACGGCGACCGCGGTGACCGGCGGCAGCACCTTGCGGCGCAGTGTCTCGCCCAGCGGCGTACGGGCGGCCCGCACCGAGTCCAGTGCGTCGAGCCCGGCCTCCAGGCCCGCGAGGTCGTTCGGGCGTCCGGGCTCGCCGGGCGCCGCGGAGCCGTCCTTCGTCGCTTCCGCGTCGAGGGTGGCGGTGTGGTCAGTGGCGGCCATGGCGGCGGATCTCCCCACGCAGTTCTTCGGTGATCTCGGCGGACAGTTCGGCGACCGCGGTGTCCTCCAGGCGGCGCGGCCGCGGCAGGCCGACCGTCCACTCCCGGGCGACCCGGCCGGGGCGGGACGACAGCAGGACGACGCGTTCGGCCAGGCGCACCGCCTCGCGCACGTTGTGCGTGACGAACAGCACGGACACACCCGTCTCCTGCCAGATGCGGGTCAGCTCGTCGTGCAGCACGTCGCGGGTGATGGCGTCGAGCGCGGCGAACGGCTCGTCCATCAGCAGCAGCCGACTGTCCTGGGCGAGCGCGCGGGCGAGCGCCACGCGCTGGCGCATCCCGCCGGACAGCTCGTGCACCCGCTTGCCGTGCGCGCCGCTCAGCCGGACGAGGTCGAGCAGTCGCTCCGTCTCGGTGCGCCGCTCCTGGGCGGCGATTCCGCGCAGCTTCAGCGCCAGCTCGATGTTCTTGCCCGCGGTCAGCCACGGGAACAGCGCGTGCTCCTGGAACATCAGGGCGGGCCTGCCGTCCGTGGCGATGGAGCCCGCGGACGGCAGGTCGAGGCCCGCGGCCAGATTGAGCAGGGTGGACTTGCCGCAGCCCGAGGCCCCCAGGAGGGTGACGAACTCGCCCGGCGCGACATCGAGGGTGATGTCGTCCAGGACGAGCTGCTGTCCGCCGGGCGTGCCCGGCGCGGGGAAGGACTTCGAGACGTGCTCGATGCGTGCTGCGTGGGTCACCGTCTCGACGGCCTCGGCCGACTTGGGCGTCATGGTGGCCATGGGCGTCACCTCCTGAGGGCTCGTCAATTCCTCGACGTGCCCGGTCCGATGGGTTGTTACTTCGCGCCGAGACCGGCGTCGTCGACCTCGTCCTCGCCCTCCGCCTTGAGGACCTTGTTGAGCGGCTTGAGGTCGTAGATGCCCTTGAGGTCGGGCTGTTCGAGGAGACCGGACTTCACCGCGTGCTTCGCCTCGGTGTCGAGGGTCGAGGCCAGCGGATCGTCGAGGAAGTCGATGGACTTCCAGGCCGGGTCGATGACCTTGGCGGGCAGCGCCTTGCCGGACAGCTTCTGGAGCGCCGCGTTGGCGGAGGCCTTGGCCTTCGCCGGGTTGGCGTTGATCCACTTGTTGGTCTTCACCGAGCCGCGCAGCACGGCCTCGACGACGTCCGGGTGCTCCTTGAGGAACTTCTGCGACACGATGATGTTCGTGATCACGAACTTCTTGTCGGGCCACAGGTCGGCCTCGTCGAGGATGGTCCTGCCGCCCTCGGACACGAGCTTGGAGGCGGTGGGCTCGGGCACCCAGGCGCCGTCGATGGAGCCGGACTTGTAGGCGTCCGGGGTGATCTTGTTGTCGGTGCGGACGACGGAGACATCGCCCTTGCCGCTCTGGGCGTCGACCTTCCAGCCCTTCTCCGCGATCCAGTTGAGGAACGCGACGTCCTGCGTGTTGCCGAACTGGGGCGTGGCGATCTTCTTGCCCTTGAGGTCGTCCAGGGACTTGATCTTCTTCGGGTTCACGACCAGCTTGACGCCGCCGGAGGCCGAACCCCCAATGATCCGCAGGGACTTGCCCTGGGACTTGGTGTAGCCGTTGATGGAGGGGGAGGGGCCTATCCAGCCGATGTCGATGGAGCCGGCGTTGAGCGCCTCGATCTCGGAGGGGCCCGCGTTGAAGGTCGACGGCTTGATCTCGGTGCCGCCGAGCTCCTTCTGGAGGAGTCCCTGCTGGACGCCCACCAGGGCGGTGCCGTGCGTCAGGTTGGGGAAGTAGCCGATCTTCACCGAGTCGGCGGAGAGCTTCTTGCCGCCGGACGCGGCCTTGGCCTGGTCGCCGCCGTCGTTCGACTGGGAGCCGTAGCCGCACGCGCTCAGCAGAAGGGGGAGTGCTGCTGTGGCGGCGAGGGCGCGCAGGGTGGTGCGGGAGCGTGCGGGAGACACGGAGGTGTCCTCTCGGGAAAAGGGTGGTTCAGGGGAGGCGCGCGGGGCGCCGTGGGACCGGGGCCGGTGGTTCAGGCGGCGCGACAGATGGCGCTGGCGGTGCGGCCGAGGTCGATGTGGCGGCGCGAGGTCAGCAGGAGGCGCGACAGATCCGCGCGGCTGAGCGTACGCATGGCCACCCCCTGGCTTCCCGAGTTTTCCTACCTGACAGATAGGGATCGTGGCAGAAGGTGGCGCTCACCCCAAGAGGGTGTTCATCATATGGACGTACGTGTCTCGTATTTCGAGATCGCTGTGAAAACCCTCAGGCGGGAAGGGCGAACGGGGGCTGCGCGCCATTGAGGAAATAGTCGCCGATGTCGCGGAGCTGATGCCCGAGCGGCTCGTGCAGCGTGTGGGTGCGGGCGTTGCGCCAGAAGCGGTCGAAGCCGAGACGTGCGGAGGCGGCGCGCGGCCCGACGATGTCCAGGGCCCGGGTGGTGGACTCCTGGGCGGCCCGGGAAGCGGCGGTCTCCGCCATGGTCACGAGCGCGGCGACCTCCGCGTACTCGTCGTAGGCGAGCTCGTCGCCGAGCGTCAGGGCCGCCTGGACGGCTCCCAGTGCCTGGTCGGCGAGCGCCGACGCGGACCGGATGAGGACCGTGAGCTCCCCGTAGGTGGTCAGCACCTGCGGATCGTGCGGGCTGCCGACCGGCCAGGCCGGATGCAGGGGTGTCCGGCCCGCCCTGCTGTACTCGCGGGCCTCGGCGAGTGTCCCCTCGGCCGTGCCGAGCAGCACCTGCACGGAGACGAGGTGGGCGACCGGCGACGCAAGCGCCGTCCGGGGCGGCAGGAAGTCCTCGTCGGCGGAGAGGGGGCCGAGCACGTCGTCGGCGGTGACCGGCGCGTCGTCGAACTCCACGGTGCCGCCGGCCGCGAGCCGTCGGCCGAAGGTGTCCGCCGCGGCGTCGATCACGACACCGGGCCCGCCGGCGTCGATCACGACGGCGAGCGGCGCGCCCGTGTCCGCCCGCACGGCCCGCACGGCGAGCCGGTCGGCGGCCAGGACCCCGGTGGTGTAGTCCTGCCGCCCGTTCAGCACCAGACCGCCGGAGCTCCTGGTCAGTGTCAGTGCGGGCTCCTGGCGGGCGAACCCGCCGCCCCAGCACCACTGCTCGGCCGCGGACCGCTGCTCGAGCTGCGCGGCGAGCGCGGGCCCGGCGAAGAACCGGGCGCTGCCCGCCAAGAAGTAGTGACAGCCGAGGAGTTGGCCGATCGCGCCGTCCGCCGCCGCGATCTCGCGGACGACGGCGAGGGCGGCGGCCCAGTCCCAGTCCCCGCCGCCGTCGGCCCCGGCCGACGCCGGAGGTGTCAGCAGGCCCGCCTCGCGCAGTCGGGACACCTCGTCGACGGGGGCCTTGCCCGCCTGCTCCCTGGCGACCGCGTCCGTGGCGAGATCGTCCGCGACCTCGCGGGCCACCCGCAGCCAGTACGGATGGTCGGAGCCGGTCCCCTCGTGGGCCGAGGTGGTGCGGGGCGACGCGATGGCAGGGACCGTCACGGTGTTCTCCTCAAGGTCGGTGGCAGGGGGCGGAGTCGGAGCTCTCCTGCCCGTCGGGTCGCCGCTCGGGGACGTACTTGTACCCCACGCGTCGTACGGTGACGATCCGTTGGCGGTGGGCCCGGCCCAGCTTGCGCCGCAGCCGGGCGATGTGGACGTCCACGGTGCGGCCGTCGCCGACGTGGTCGTATCCCCAGACGGCCGTCACCAGCAGCTCGCGCGTCAGCACGTGGTGCGGGCGCTGCACGAGGTGGGCGAGAAGCGCGAACTCCAGGTAGGTGAGGTCGAGTTCGCGGCCCTCCAGCTCGGCCACGTGCCGCACCGGGTCGATGCGGATGACGTCCTCGTTCGCGGGCGGTGCGGCGGCCGGCGGGAGAGGGGGCGGGGACGCGGGGTCGACCGGCCGGAGCTCGGGCCGGGGCCCGCCCTCGGCGAAGAGCTCGGTGGGGTCGGTGCCCTCGGGGACGAGCAGCAGGTATCCGACCATCGGTACGGAGCCGCGCTGCCCGGCGCCGCCGCCCCGCGGGGTGTCGCGGACGAGGCTGAGGTGGCGGGCGTCGGAGGGTGGTGCGGTGGCCTGGGTGGGGCGGGTCTGCGGTGCCGTGGTCATGGCGGGTGTCCCTCGATGGTGTGTCGGGCCGCCGGGGCGTAGTGGATGAACGCGCCCCGATGGCCGGGGAATTGGCGTGCGGAGCGGCACGGTCCGGCCGGTGGGCCGGGTGCCTTACGCGCGACAGCACGCGGCGCTGACGACGTGACCAAAGTCGACATGCCGACGACGAACGAGTCGCTGCTGCGTACGGGACATGTGCACCATCCTGTGCGCCCGGACGGGCCGGGTCAAGGATTTCCTAGTAATTCGGTAGGGAAAGTGGGGAAGGCGTGGCGCAGCTCACCGGTCGCCGTCGATCGTGGGGCGCGCGTCGGACGCCGTCACCCTGCTCAACCAGGCACGGGCGGCCTTGAGTCGAGCGCGAAGGCGCTGCAACGGAGTGGGCGGCAACGTCCGCGAGTCGCCCCGCGCGTAGTGCCGCTCCACATAGAACTGCCCCACGCTGAGCACGCTGGTGACCGCGATGTACCAGAGCGTGGCGACCATGAGCAGCGGGATCACCTGGTACGTCTGGTTGTAGATGAGCTGCGCCGAGTACAGCAGGTCGTGCACGGCGAGCACGCTGACGATGCTCGTGCCCTTCAGGGTGCCGATCAGCATGTTTCCCGCGGTCGGCACGATCGAGCGCATCGCCTGCGGCACGACGATCCGGCGCAGGGTGCGGCGCCTGCTCAGGCCGAGCGCCTGCGCGGCCAGGGTCTGCCCGGAGTCCACGGAGATGATGCCGCCGCGCACCACCTCGGCGGCGTACGCGGTCTCGTGCAGCGTCAGGCCGATCAGTGCGGTGAGGGTGGGTCCGAACAGGTTCACCGTCTTGACCGTGACGAACTCCGGGCCGAACGGGATGCCGAGCCCGAGCGTGGGGTACAGGGTGCCGATGTTGAACCAGAACAGCAGCTGCACAAGGAGCGGCGTGGACCGGAAGATCCACACGTACCCCCAACTCAGCGTGCGCAGAATCGGGTTGGCGGACAGTCGCATCGTCGCGAGGACGGTGCCGAGCAGGAACCCGAGCACCATCACGGCGGCGGTCAGCCACACCGTCAGGAGCAGTCCGTCGAGCACGGCGGAGGTCGTGAAGTAGTGGCCCACCACCTCCCACTGGAAGGCGCCGTTGCGGACCACGGAGTTCAGCACCATCGCGAAGACGAGCAGCGCGACGGCCGCCGACGCCCAGCGGCCCAGGTGCCTGCGCGGCACGATCCGGGTGGCGGACGCCGCGGGCGCCGGATCATCGGGCGATGCGGCGGGGGAGTGTGTGACGTAGGACGACGTCGTGGTCATCGAAGGTCTCCGGAGAGGGAGGCGCGGGCGCGGAAGGCGCCCCGCGGCACAGGCGGGAAGGCGTGGACGGATGTGGCGTCGTCACATGTGCCGCGTCCCTCAACGCGGCCGGAACGGATCCGCGGGAGACGCGGCCGGTCCACCGCCGATCGTATGCGCCCGCGCCGCGCACGTGTCAACACGGCCTGGAAACGGGAGAGTAGAGGCCGCCCGGCATGCGGGCGCCGCTTGACGTGGCCGCCGATGTCCTGCTCAATTGTCCGCATGACTGCCCAGCGCCTGGTCTCGCGTGACCACATCGACTTCGGTCGGGTGTGGTCCGCGGCGTGTTGCGCCTGAACCGGCAGCGGGCCCTCTGACCGGCCCTTCCCTCCCTCGGTGCCCCCGTCGCGGGCCGAGTCCTCTCCTGACGCGCGCTGCCGCGACACCACTTCTTTCCACGACACCTACGCGTGACACGTCCCCGCACGTGACACCGCGCCCGGCGTCGTCACACCCACCTGCCCGACCCGCCGCCCCGCGGGCGCCGCGCGCTGCCCGCACACCCGAAAGGCCCCCGACCCGTGAACCTGCCCGGGACCAGAACCCGACCGCGCCTCGCCGCCCTCGCCCTGCTGCCGCTCCTCGCGCTGACCGCCTGCGGCTCGGGCGACACCGACAGCGGCGGCGCGGCGGGCGGGGGCGCGCAGGCCGCCGCCGCGCCGAGCGGCAACCCCGTCGCCGCCGTCCGCAAGGTGGACTCCGCCGCCGAGCTGCTGCCCGCCGACGTCCGCGAGAAGGGCACGCTGCGCATCGGCAGCTCGACCGGCGGGCCGCCCGCCGCGTACTACCCGAACGGCACCGGAAAGAAGCCAGTGGGTCAGGACATCGACCTCGCCGACGCGGCGGCCAAGGTGCTCGGGATCCGACTGAAACGCCAGGACGCCTCGTTCGAGACGATTCTCCCGGCCCTGGAGAGCGGCAAGTACGACCTCGGCACCGGAAACTTCGGTGTCACCAGCGAACGCCTGAAGACCATCGACTTCGTCACCTACATCAACGACGGCCAGGGCTTCGCGGTCAAGACGGGTGACACCTCGTTCGGCAAGAAGATCACCAACCTCGCGCAGCTCTGCGGCCGGCACATCGGAGTCGGCGCGGGAACCACCTTCGAGGCGACCCTCGACGCGCAGAAGGCACGCTGCACCAAGGCCGGCAAGAAGCCCTACGACGTGCAGGTCTTCTCCGACAACGGCGCCACCCTCACCGCACTCCAGCAGGGCCGCATCGATGTGATCATGTCGACCATCAACGGTCTGCGCCACCAGGCGAGCAAGTCCGCCTCGCAGACCACCTTCCTCGGCGAGTTCCACCGCCTCGACGTCGGCTTCGCCTTCAAGAAGGGCTCCCGGCTCACCAAGGCCTTCCAGGCCGCGGTCAACGAGCTGATCAAGGACGGGACGTACGAGCGGATCCTCAAGAAGTGGGGCACGTCCGAGTCCGCGATCGAGACATCACGCGTCAACCCGCCCGAGCACGCCTGAGCGGGTGCGGGGAGCCGCCAACGGTTCCCCGCACCCGCCCCGTTCACTACTTGGTGATCACCTCGCTCACCACGGGCGCCACCGATCCGTCACCCCACACGAGCCGCACCGCGTCCGCGCTCGCCCCGGCGGGCACGGGCAGGGCGGTGACCGAGCCGTCGAGCGGGCCGAGGTCCTGCCACGTGCCGCCGACCCGCAGTTGCACCTCGGCCTTCGAGGACGCCGCGTCGTCCGGACGCAGCACCGTCACCGAGGACACGGCGCGCGCCGCCGGATACGTCACCGTGAGCGCATCGCCCGACGCGGGGGCGGAAGCCGCACGGTAGGCGTTCTCCAGGACGCCGTCCGCCGCCGCGGCCAGGCTGCTGCCGTCCTGGGGAGCCGGGCCGCCGCTCACCGTCGGGCGGTCCGTGCGCGCCACCGTGAACTCCCGGACGACCAGCCAGTTCGTCTGGTCGGCCGTCGCCCGGGCCCGCACGTACCGGGCGCTCGTGCCGCTCGGCACGTCCGCCGTCCACGTCGCCCTCCCGCTGAACTCCGCGCCCAGCGCGTGCCACGTCGTGCCGTCCGACGAATACTCCAGGACACCCTTGTGCAGGTAGTCCTCGGTGCTGCCGGACTTGCCCATCGCCACCGTCACCGAGCCGAGCGGCTGCTCACCTCCCAGGTCGACACCGACACCCTCACCGGTCTTGGGCGCCCGGCTGCTCCAGAAGTACGTGGAGTCGTCGCCGTCGGTCATCCGGTCGGCCGTATTGCCGTTGTAGACCGGCAGTTTGGTCGTGCCGGTCGGCTGCGGCGGCAGGCCGAGGTCCTTGTTGGACGTGTCCCGCACCTTCGCGAAGAACGGTTCGAGCACACCCTCACCGACGACCACCGGCACCTTGCCGCCGCCCAGATCGGTGTACCGGAACGACTTCGCCTCCGCCACCAGAGCGGGCAGCTGCTGACGGAGCGTCCAGGCCGCGTCCGCGTGCCCGGCGCGCTGCTCCTCCAGCATGCGCACTGCGGCGACTCCGGCCCTGCCCCACGCCTCGGCCGAGTCCAGCCATGGTCCGGAGTCCGCGACGAAGCCCTTCTCCACGCCGCCGCGGATCGTCTCCGGCGCGTCCCGCAGCGCCGCGAAGGCGGCGGTCAGCTCGGCCGCCGGGACGGAACCGTCCCAGTACCCCTTCACCAGCTTCGACAGCTCCGGCGCCTCCACGGAGTCCATCCGCGAGCTGTGGTTGAGGTCCGTGAACGCCCGCAGCGCCCGCGCCACCTTTGCCTTCCCGTCGGCCATCTCCTCGACGGCCGCGCGGTAGGAGGCATCGGGGTCGTACGCCGCGTCGTTCCACGTGTAGTCGGCGACGGTGTGCAGCGCGAGCTTCGAGGCGTACGGCTGGATCATCGGGTTGGCGGTGATCCCGGCCAGCTCCTCGGCGAGCCCCTTCTCGCGTCCGCTGAACGGGCCGAGGAAGAGCCGGCCGGTCGCGAAGTCGTTGACCGGATAGTTGTCCCACGTCAGGATCGCGTGCCCGAAGACCGCCTTGGCCCGCTTCGCCTGGGCCACCGTCATCGTCGGTGCGACGACACCCTCGCCCGTCCACTCGACGAGCACATCCTTGTCGAGCTGCCCGGAGATCGCCGTCTTGTACGGCGTGGAGGTGGTGTTGTAGTACTCCGTCGGCACCATCTGGAGCGGCAGGGCGCCGTCATGGGTCTTGATGAACTGCTGGTTGACCCGGTTGAGCAGATACGCCTGCGCCTGACCGGCGGCGCCGCCGCCGGTGCCCCACTTCGCCTTGTCCGCGTCGCAGTTCCAGTCGGTGTAGCTGATGTCGTCCAGCGGCACCGCGAACTGTCGCACTCCGATGTCCCACAGCGTCTGGAACTTGTCCGTGAGCGCCGTGAGGTCGGCGGCGGAGCTGTAGCAGACGCTCAGGCCGGGGGAGAGGGCGTAGGTGAACTCGACGTGGTTCGCCCGCGCCCGCTCCACCAACTCCTCGATCCGGTCCAGCTGTTCGGCCGGGTACGGGTCGCGCCACTTGGCGCGCAGATACGGGTCGTCCTTCGGCGAGTACACGTAGATGTTCATCTTGTGCGCGCCGTAGTAGTCGAGCTGGTCCAGGCGCGCCTCGTGCGACCACGGGGTGCCGTAGAAGCCCTCGATGACACCGCGCACCGGCGTCGCGGGCCAGTCGCGCACGGCAAGGCCGCGCACGGTGGTGCCGGGGGCCGTGCGCTTTGGCAGCACCTGGCGCAGCGACTGCGCCGCGTAGTACGTGCCGGTCGGATCGGCGCCGGACAGCACGATGCGGCCCGCGCCCTTGCCGCCCATGGCGAGGACGTACCCCTCGGCGGTGAGCCCGGCGGGTCCTTCGGTGTCCAGGCCGTCGAGCGCGCCCGCGGACGCCGGATTCTCGGACGGGCCGCCGACGTAGACCGCCAGCGAACCGGAGCCGGCGGGGGCCTTCCGGGCGGTGGTGACCTCGCGCGCACCGGCCGCCTTCAGCGCGGCGGTGGTCAGCTTCACGGCGGCCGGATCGGACTTCGCGCCGGTGACGACCGTGACGGCGGGGGTGATGGTGACCCGGTCGGGGCGCTGCCGCTCGCTGTGCGGGGCCGGGGTGATGGCGGGCGGACCCTCGTCGGCCCCGGACCCCGGGCCGGCGGCGGCCGGGCCCGAGCCGAAGGTGAGGGGAGCGGCGGCCAGAGCCGCCACGGCGAGGACGGCGACGAGCGGCGTCCTGCGTGATCTGTGCTTCGGGCGGAACATGAGTGAACCTCCACGGTGGGCACACACGACATGCTGTAGCGGACTAGACCACTTCGGTGATGGGCTGTCAATGTTGTGTGAACAAGGGGCAGTTCGAGCAGTTTCACGCATCCCGGTGCGCTGATCCGCCGAGTCCCAGCGCGGCGCCGAGCACCAGAAGACCCTGTGCGGTTCGCGGGTTGGCGCCGGTCAGCGCGTCGACACGGGACAGGCGGTTGTCGATCGTGTTCGGGTGTACGTGCAGCTGCTGCGCGGTCTGCCGCCGATTGAAGTCGTTCGCGAAGTAGGCGCCGACCGTTGTCAGCAGGTCCGGTTCGGTGCGCAGCCGCTCCACGAGGGAACGCAGCCGCGGGGCCGCCTCGCTCTCGTGGCGGAGGTGGTAGGCGAACAGATGGTCACCGAGCACGGCCACCTCGCCGGGGGCGACGGCGAGGGGCAGCAGCCGGCGGGCCTGCGCGGCCGCCGACGGGATCCCGGCGTGGTCACCGGCGTGGGCGAAACCCGCGGTCATGTCGACACCCGTGGCCTGCTGGGCCCGGTGCAGCGCGGAGCGCGCCGTCTCCAGGTGGTCGTCCGGGCGGCCGGGATCCGACGGGACGAGGACGAGTCCGCCGTCCGGGTCGAGCGCGGTCAGGAGGTCCGCGTCGCCTGCCGCCTCGCTGAAGGCGCGGAGCAGTTCCTCGGTGAGCCGGTGCACCTTGCGGCGCCCCGCGAGGCGGCGCCCGAGCGCGTCCCCGACGGACTCCGAGGCCTCTGTGGCGAAGCCCAGCGCGAGCACCGCGTAGGAGTCGGCGAGCCGGATGCCGAACCGCGTCGCCGACTCGTCGGCCCGCTCGCCCGCCACCAGCGCCCGCACGGTTGCCCGCCTGGCCTCGCGCTCCTCGCTGCGTGCCGCCTGGAACTCCTGCTGGTGCGCGTCGAGTGCCTCGCGCGTCACGTGGCGCACCCAGCGCAGGAGCACCGCGCCCGCCTCCGGCGGCAGTTCACCGCCTGCGATCCGCGTCAGCTCGTGCCACAGCTCCTCGGCGCACAGGTGATAGGCCTCCATGAAGTCCGCGGCCGGAAGCCCCTCCGCGCCCCGCGCGTGGGCGCGCTCGCGGAACAGCCGCAGTTCCTCCTCGCGCGGCTCGCGCAGTTCCCGCGCCATGCGGACGTAGAGCCGGGCCCCCTCGCGGCAGGTGTGCGCCATGTGGCGGTGCAGATGCTCCGTCACGACGCCCTGGTAGTGCGGGGAACCGTCCACGTACCTGCGCATGATGCGGTCGGCCACCGCCGGTATTCGCCGCTCCAGCCTGTCCCACAGCCCTTGTGACATGTCACAGGAGGCTAGCCGAAATCCTGGTGACCAAGCGCTTACTCCCGGTGGTTCGCGTCGGCACAGTGGGAGCCGTCCGCGGTGGACCGAGCCACAGGGAGATGTCCGTTGGTGCCCGATGTCATGCGTTGCGAGCCGCTGTTCCGGCCGAAGTCCGTCGCCGTGGTGGGTGTGTCGGCGTCCCAGGAGCTGTCCTGGGGCCGCATCACCGTGCGGCGCCTGCTGTCCGGTGGATACGAGGGTGATGTCTACGCCGTCACCAGGGGAGAGCTGACCCTCCCGGGCGTACGGACCGTGGGGTCGCTCGCGGAGATCGGGCACGGCCCCGACCTCGTCGTCCTCGCGACCCCGGCGGCGACCGTGCCCGGGCTGCTGCGCGAAGCCCGCGAGGCCGGGGCGGGCGCGGCGGTCGTCTACGCCTCCGGCTTCGCCGAGGAGGGCGACGACGCGCTCCAGGACGAACTGCGCGCCGCCGCAGGGGACATGCCGGTGCTCGGCCCCAACTGCCTCGGACTGGTGAGCCGCCCGGCCGGGGTCCAGGTGTCGACGACGGTGTTCCTCGACCGCGAGCGCCTGGAGCCGGGCCCCGTCGCCATCGTCACGCAGAGCGGAGCGGTCGGCTTCGTCCTCGCCGACCTCCTGGAGCGGGCGGGCCTCGGGTACTCCTACTACGCCAGCGTCGGCAACGAAGCCTGCCTGTCCGTCGGCGAACTCGGCGGCCACCTGCTCGCGCAGCCCGACGTCGAGGTGCTGGTCCTGTACCTGGAGGGGGTCCGCGACGCGGCGGGCCTGCGGGAACTGGGGCGGCTCGCCCGGGAGTCGGGGAAGACCGTCGTCGCGCTGACCGTGGGCCGCAGCGCCGAGGGCCGCCGGGCCGCTCTCTCGCACACCGCGGCCGTCGCGGGCGACCACCTGCTGCTCGCGTCGCTGTGCCGGCAGGAGGGCATCCGCCTCGTGACCGAGGACGACCAGCTCGTGGACGCCGTGCTGTGCGCACGCCGGGGCATCCGGCTCCCGCCCGCGCCGCGGCTCGCGGTCCTCACCATGTCCGGAGGCGCGGGCGGTGTGCTCGCCGACAACCTGACGGCGATGGGCGTCCGCGTCCCCGCGCTGTCGGCCGAGACCCGGCGCCGACTGGCCGAGATCGGCGGGGTGGAGGCCACCGACGCCAACCCCGTCGACCTCGGCGGCAACCTGTTCCGCTGGATGGACCGCGTCGAGGACCTCCTGGGCGTGCTCGACGAGGACCCCGAACTCGACGGCGTCGTCCTGTACTTGACGTTCGGCGACCTGTTCCCGGAGGCGTACCACCGCCTCGCGCGGGCGGCGAAGTCGATGCGCACACCGGCCTGGTTCGTGTGGGCGTGCGCACCCACCGGCGAACTCGAACGGCTCGGGATGCCGGAGACGGTGCTGGGGAGCATCGGCGCGTTCCTGCGGCGCCTGCGTGTTCTCGTCCCGGACGCCGTGCCGCCCAGGGCGGTGCCGCGGCAGCGGTCCGAAAAGGCCCAGTGGGCCTGGTCCGAGCTGCGCTCCGCGCCGCTGACCGAGGCCGCGGGCATCGCGCACGTCCCGACCGTGTCCGCCGGGAGCGCGGACGAGCTCGCGGCGTCAGTGCGCGGCGCCGGCTGGAACGGGCCCTACGTCCTCAAGGGCGACGCCGCCGACGTCCCGCACCGGGCGCGGCACGGACTCGTACGCGTCGGAGTGGAGGACACCCAACTGGCTGAAACAGCGGGTGAGTTGATGCAGCTGCTCGACACGGTGTCCACCGACCCCGACCGTCGCCTGGTGGCCCAGCCCCTCCTGGAACACACCTCCGAACTGGCCCTCGGCGCGACCCACGACCCGGTCTACGGCACCGCCCTGCTGCTCGGCGCGGGCGGCGACCGGGCCGAGGACCCCGAGGCGCCACGGCGCGGACTGCTGCTGCCGGCCACCGACGACCAGATCCGCGCACTCGCCGACTGGGCGGCCTTCGTACTCGACGCACCGGCAGAGGAGACCGCGCGGGCCATCACCTCCCTGGCCCGGCTCCTGGACGCCCACCCCGGCATCGAAGAGGTCGACATCAACCCGCTGTGCGTCGTCGGCGACCGGCTGATCGCCGTCGACGCGCTCATCACGCACCACGAGGAAGAAGGAGCCAGCAAGTGACCGACGACCTGCTCGAATACGCCGACCGCGTATGGCGCGGCGAGGCAAGCACGAAGGTCTACCACTCCGGCGAGCTGCGCCGCGAAGGACTGCGCGAGGTCGCCGACGGCGTGTGGATGTGGCCGGCCTTCGGCAACGTCTACCTGTTCCCCACCTCCGACGGCCTGTTCTGCTACGACACCGGGGAGAAGCGCACGGCGGCCGATCTGCACGCCGCCGTGAGGGCCCGCACGGACGCGCCGCTGCACACCGCCGTGTACTCCCACGGCCACATCGACCACGTCTTCGGGGTGGCCCCCTTCGACGCCGAGGCCGCCGAACGCGGTGCGCCCCGACCCCTGGTCGTGGCGCACGAGAACACCCCACCGCGCTTCCGCCGCTACGCCGCGACCGCCGGCTACAACGGCGTCATCAACCAACGCCAGTTCCAGCGCCCCGACTTCCAGTGGCCGACCGACTACCGCCACCCCGACCTCACCTACTCCGACCGCACCGATCTGCGCGTAGGAGACCTGGACGTACGGCTGCGGCACGCGCGGGGCGAGACCGACGACGCCACCATGGCGTGGCTGCCCGAGCGCGGCATCCTGTGCTGCGGCGACTTCTTCATCTGGTCGTCGCCGAACCCCGGCAACCCGCAGAAGGTCCAGCGCTACGCCCTGGAGTGGGCGCAGGCCCTGCGCTGGATGGCCTCCCTGGGCGCCGAGATCCTGCTGCCCGGCCACGGCGTGCCGATCGTCGGCGCCGAGCGCATCCGCACCGCGCTCACCGACACCGCCGACTTCCTGCAAACCCTGCACGACCAGACACTGACCGCCATGAACGCCGGTGCCACCCTCGACGAGGTCGTCCACGAGGTCACCGCCCCCGCAGAGCTGCTGCGCAAGCCGTACCTCAAACCGTCCTACGACGAGCCCGAGTTCGTCGTCCGCAACCTGTGGCGGCTGTACGGGGGCTGGTACGACGGAGACCCCTCCCACCTCAAGCCCGCCCGCCGGAGCGAGCTGTCCCGCGAGATCGCGCAGCTGACCGGCGGCGCCGACCGGCTCGCCGAACGTGCCCGCGAACTCCTCGCCCGCGGCGAACACCGGCTCGCCGGCCACTTCGCCCAGCTTGCCGCCGACGCCGCCCCCGACGACAAGGACGCACACGCGGCCCGCGCCGAAGTCTTCGCCGCTCTGGAGAAGGCGGCCACGTCGACGATGGCCAAGGGTGTCTACGCCTGGGCCGCCGCCGAGTCCCGCGCCGTCCTCGCGGGCGACGACCTCGACAGCCAGCTGCGCGCCCGGACCGCGGGCCGTACCCGGTGGGCCATTTGACGAAGGAGTGAAGGCGTGAACGTCCCCTCCGCACACCCCGCTTCCGCCAGGACCGGCACGAGACCCGACCGTCACCCGCAGTCGCGGGAGCCGGGGCACCGCGGCCCCCGGCGCGCCTGGCTGGTGACCTTCCTGCTGCTGGTCTTCATGCTGATCAACTTCCTCGACAAGGCCGTCCTCGGCCTGGCGGCGAAGCCGATCATGCACGACCTGGGGCTCAGCCCCAGCGAGTACGGGCTGCTCTCCAGCGGCTTCTACTTCCTCTTCAGCCTCTCGGCGATCCTCGTCGGCTTCGCCTCCGACCGCGTGCCCACGAAGTGGCTGCTCATGGCGATGGCCGTGGTGTGGGCGCTGACCATGCTGCCGGTCCTCGCACCGGTCGGATTCGGTGTCCTGCTCGCCAGCCGCGTGGTCCTGGGCGCGGCGGAGGGCCCCGCCAACCCGGTGGCCATGCACGCCGTGCACAAGTGGTTCCCCAACGAGAAGCGCAGCCTGCCCACCGCGCTGCTCAACGTCGGCCCCGGCATCGGTGTCGCGCTGGCGTCCCCGCTGCTCGTCGCGGTGATCGCCGCGTTCGGCTGGCGGTGGGCGTTCGTGTCCCTGTTCGCGGTCGGTGTGGTGTGGGCACTGGTGTGGGCCGTCCTGGGCAGGGAGGGGAGTGTCTCCGACGCCGAGTCCCCGCAGGTGGGCGGGGCACCGGTCGCCGACGAGCCGCGCGTCCCCTACCGCCGCATCCTGCTCAGCGGCACCTGGCTGGGCGGCTTCGTGGGGGCCTTCGCCGCCTACTGGGCGCTGGCCCTGCTGATCGCATGGGTGCCGCCCTACCTGGAGACCGTGCTCGGCTACAGTGCGGCCACCACCGGCACCCTGGTGGTGCTGCCGTGGATCGCCACGGCCGTGTTCAACCTCGGGCAGGGCATCCTCACGCAGTGGCTGATGCGGCGAGGTGTCTCCAGCCGGACGGCGCGCGGAGTGCTCGGCGGTGTCGGCATCCTCGTCGCGGGCCTCGCGATGCTGCTGTTCCCCCTCGCCCCTGCCGGCGGGCCACAACTGGCCCTGCTCACCGTCGCGTTCAGCCTGGGCGGGATCCTCTTCGCCATCGGTGTCACCGTCACCAGCGAGATCACCCCCACCCGGCAGCGCGGCTCCGTCCTGTCGATCACCGTCGGGATCGTCACCACGGCCGGACTGCTCGCGCCGTACGTCACCGGGCTCATCATCGAGGCCGCACCGGACCCGGCCGCCGGATACGGCCTGGCGTTCACCGCGGCGGGCGTGCTCATGCTGGTCGGCGGCCTGCTCGCCGTGATCTTCGTACGCCCCGAGCGCGACGCCCGCCGCCTCGGCCGCACCCACCCCTGAAGCCCCGACCCGCCCCGCACGAAGGAGCCTCGACCGTGCTCACCACGAAGCCCGAAGACAACCCCCTGCTCGGCTCCCGCGAGGTCCACGTCGTCGCACCCGGCGTCTACACCATCGGCCTCCAGGGCAACAGCCTCGCCGTGGAGACCGAAGAGGGGCTGCTGGTCATCGACTCGGGGCCCGCCCCGGCCGTCGTCCCCGAGGCGCTGGACCGGCTGCGCGAGCACACCGACAAACCGGTGCGCTGGATCGTCTACAGCCACGGACACCTCGGCTACAACTACGGAGTGCCCGGCTTCCTCGACGCGGCGGCCGAACGCGGCGAGCCCCGGCCGACCGTCATCGCCCACGAGAACGTCGTCCGCCGCTACCGCCAGTACCTGGAGACCGCCGGACTCCAGAACCACATCAACACCCGCCAGTTCCGCAAGGGTTCAGCGGCGTTTCCGGCCGTACCGCCGCTGACCTTCCCCGACCAGACGTACGGCGGGTCCCTCACGCTCGGCAGCACGGGACGCACCGTCCGACTGCTGTGGGCCCCGTCGGAGACCGACGACGTGACCGCCGTATGGCTCCCGGAGGAACGGATCCTGTACGGCAGCGCCGCCGTCATCAACGGCATCCCCAACATCGGCACACCGATGCGGACCATGCGCGACACCGTCCGCTGGGCCGACACCCTCGACCGGCTCGCCGCACTCGAACCCGCCACCGTCGTCCCGGAGTTCGGGCCGGTCATTCGCGAGGGCGGCGCCGGGCAGCTCACCGCGACCGCGGCCGCCCTGCGCTGGCTGCGCGGCGCGGTCGTCGACCGCCTCAACCAAGGCAGGTGCGCGGACGACATCGTGCACGAACTCGACTACCCCGCCGAGCTGTTCGACGTCCCATGGATGCGGGAGACCTACGGCCACCGCGAGTACATCGTCCGGGACATCGTGCGCTCCGAGACCGGCTGGTGGGACGGGAACCCGACGACCCTGCACCCCGCGCGGCCGGCCGTCGCCGCGGCGGCCCGCGCGGACGCGATCACCGACAAGCAGGCGGTGCTCGACCGTGCCGCACGGCTGCGGGACGAGGGCCGGGTCCAGGAGGCGCTGCACGTCGTCGACCTCCTGGCCCTGGCCCCCGGCGACGACCCCGAACTCGCGGCGGCGCGCGAACTCAAGAGCGAACTGTGCGCCCTGCGGGCGAAGGAGGCCACCAGCTACGTGTCCCGCAGCTTCTACCGCGTGACGGACTGAACCACGCGCCCGGGCGGGGGCGGGACTCAGCCGAGCGTGACCCGCACCTGCACCGGCAGATGGTCGCTCGGGTACTGGCCGTCCTTCTCGTACGTGTTGATGGACGCGGAGTGCACGCTCACGCCCGGCGTGGCGAGGATCCAGTCGATGCGGTCGCCGTCCGGGACGAGCGGCTTGTAGCCGTGGAACGTCGCGTAGAGCTTGCTGCGTACGGCGGCCGCGTCCCAGGTGTCCTCGAGGCCCGTGGCGAGGAGCTGGTCGTAGACCGGGTTGCCGTGTGCGGCCACGTTGAAGTCACCGGTCATCAGCAGCGGCAGGGAGGTGTCGAGGGCCGCGACGCGCGAGGCGATCAGCTCCGCCGACTTCACGCGGGAGAGCTGCACCTGATGGTCGAAGTGCGTGTTGAGGAGGTAGAACTCCTTTCCGTCTTCGGTGAGATCGGCGAAGCGCACCCAGGTGGCCATCCGGATCACCGAGTTGCCCCAGGTCTTCGAGCCGATCAGCTCGGGGGTGTCGGAGAGCCAGAAGTGGTCGAACTCGACGGGGCGCAGGCGTCGCGTGTCGTAGAAGACGGTGGCGAACTCGTCCCGGCTGCCGCCCGCTCTGCCCGTGCCGATCCAGGCGTAGTGCTCGCCCAAGTCGGCGTGGATGTCCTGGAGTTGGTGGTACAGGCCCTCCTGCGTGCCGATGACGTGCGGTCGTTCGGTGCGGAGCAGTTCGCGCATCACGGGGCGGCGGTCGGCCCAGGAGTGCGGCGAGGTGTCGGAGGCGTAGCGCAGGTTGAACGTCATGACGTGCAGACGGCCTCCGCGGCTCGCCGGTGCGGCGCCCGCGGGCGTGGCGGCGGTGGTGGTGACCGCCGCCGCGGCGGGGAGCGCGGCGGCCACGGCGAGTGCGGCGCGCAGTCCGTGGCGGCGGGTGAGACGGGGGTGCTCGGTCATGGGTCCTCCCGGTGCGTTGGGGGCGGGGCAGGGGCCCCACGATGGCGAACTCGGGTGAGGCGGAGGTGAACGGTCGGCGGCGGTGGATGTGACGTCTGTGGGCCCTTGACTCCACTGTGCCCAGGGCGTGTTGGAGTGATGCGGGGCGACCGACCGGGTACGGGGTGGCGCGGCCTCTTCGGGGCAGGGACAACGGGTGCGGGCCCGGCGCGATGTCGCACCGGGCCCGCACCCGTCCCGCTAGGGCCGGTGGATGAGGGGGATCAGTAGATGTTCGCCGCCACGTCCGCGCCGTCCTCCCGGCCGGCGTTGATCTGCGCGCGCAGCGCGATCTCGTCGTACACGCGGACCTCCTTCACGATGCGGCCGTCCTGGATCGTGAACTGAGAGACACCGAGCATCGTGACCGGCTTGCCGGTGAGCGGGCCGAAGGCGGGGATGCCGCGGTACGTGCCGTGCATCGTCCAGGTCACGGCGACGCGCAGACCGGCGTACCGCTCCGCGTGGTGCGTCTGGACGTCCAGGACGGCGAAGCGCGCGTCGGGGAACGGGCCGACCATCTCCAGAAGATCGGCCTGGTAGCGCTCCGGGCGGATGACGGTGCGGTCGCCGATGGTGTGCAGGAAGAGGTCGCGGGCCATGTAGTCGTTGACCTTGTTGAGCTCGCGTTGCGACCAGACCCGCTCGATGAACTCGAGGACCATCTCGCACTCGGGGCGGAAGTCGTCGGGGCGCGGGCCGCTGACACCCTCCAGGAGCACGTCCTTCGGCGGCTCCTCGGTCATCGACCCGGTGTAGCCCTGGAACTGGAGGTCGCGTGCGGCCTCGTCCGGGTCGATGCCGAGCTGGAGGCAGTCCGCGAGATCGTCGCGCACCACCCACTCCTCGACCATGCGGCCGCGCCGGTAGAGGCAGTTGGCGACCGTGCGCTTGCGGACGCGGACCCTGCGGCCGTCCACGAGGTGCTCGTCGGCGGAGAAGACGAGGTGCGAGCTGAGGAACGCGTCGTCCCCGCGGGCCTCCCACACCACGTCCTCGGCCTGGCCGACGTGGCCCGGCACGGCGGCCATCCGCATCGTGCTGCCCTCGATCACACCGTCGCGTCCGACGACCGTTCCGAGGCTGGCGTGGACGATCGAGTCGGGCTCGTAGTTGTCGACGATGTGGGCGATGTCGCGCTCGACCCAGATGCGGTCGGTCACCTCGCGGATGAACTCGTCCGGGTCGTTGTAGGGCTCGTACGCGACGGGGTCCAGGGCCATGGTGCTTCTTCCGTTCCAGTGCGATGTGGTGAGTGTATGCGTATGTAGCGTGACGGGTGGGCGGGGCGTCCGGCAAGGGGTGCCGGAGCGCGGGATCAGGCCGGCTGCGAGGTGTCTTTGCGGGCGAACTTGTCCGCGCCCAACTCGCTCCGGTACGTCTCCGTCATGAAGGCGGTCACGACGACGAGGGCCAGGACGGCGCCGGCGGCCAGGTAGGCCCACACGGCGTAGATCGTGTCGAAGGTGCTGACCAGCAGTGTCGCGACGAACGGGGTGATCCCCATGAAGATGGAGAACGAGCTGTTGTACGCGATGGCGCTGGCGCTGAACCGGGTGCGGGTGGAGAAGAGCTCGGCCGCGCAGACGGTGACGATGACGGTGAGGAAGAACTCCGGTACCAGGTAGATGAGTTGGCTGACGATCGCGGCCCCGAAGGTGCCTCGTTCACCCACCCAGAACGCCAGCGGCACCAGCACGATGCAGGCCACGGCGCCCGAGATGAGCATCGGCTTGCGGCCGATCCGGTCCGAGAGCTTGCCGGCCAGCGGCAGGAGCGGGATGAGGACCGCGATCGAGATGGCGTTGGACGCCAGGCCCATCCAGCGGGGCAGGCCGAGGGTGTCCGTCAGGTACTGCGGATAGAACGTGACCCAGGTGTAGGACAGGATCGCGCACATGATGGAGATGCCGCAGTAGACCAGGATGGGCCGCCACTGCGACCGCAGGGCCTCGATCACCGGCGACTTGACGACGTCGGTGCCGTCCTCGGTGGCCCGCACGAACTCCGGGCTCTCCGAGATGCGGCTGCGCATCCACAGGCCGACCAGGCTGAGCGGGATCGCCAGCAGGAACGGCATCCGCCAGCCCCACGAGTCCAGCGCGGGACCCTCGAAGACCCAGCTGGTCAGCGCCGCGACACCGGCGCCGGCGAGCGTGCCGACGAAGCAGCTGTTGGAGGCGTACGAGGTGTAGTACGCGCGCCGGTTGGGCTCGGCCCACTCGACGATGAAGGCGACCGCGCCGACGTACTCGCCGCCGGAGACCACGCCCTGCACCACGCGCAGCATCAGCAGCAGGATCGGCGCCAGGATGCCGACCTGGTGGTACGTGGGGAGGACGGCGACGAGGGCGGTGGCGGCGCCCATCGCCACGAGGGTCCACAGCAGGGTCTTCCTGCGGCCGACCCGGTCGCCCCAGCGGCCCAGGAGCGTGCCGCCGAGCGGTCGGACCAGACACGCGATCGCGATGATTGCGTACGTGCCCAGTACCGCGACGGTCCTGTCGCTCTCGGGGAAGAACGCCGGGGCCATGATCGGGGCCATGTAGCCGTACAGGCCGTAGTCGAACTGCTCGACGAAGTTACCGATGCTGCCCGCGCCGATGGCTCGGCGAATCGCGCTCCGCTTCTCCGCCGCCTCGGGGGCGGACGCGGGGGCTGTGCGGGGTGGCGCTGCAGAGGACATGGCTGCTCCGATCGCGCGGCGGATGATGAGGGGTGCATGCAATGCATACGTATGAACTAGGCGTGAACATTAGAGTTCCGGGAGAGGGGCGTCAAGAGGTTGAACGAGGGTGGAAGGAGGCGTTCCACGGCTGGGGCGGAGCGCCTCCGGTGCCACCCGTGTCGAGGCCCTTCAGCGGGGCTCCGCGGGCCCCGCGGGCCGGGCGAGGGAACTCATGGTGTCCATCAGTACCTGCGCCGTGTTGAAGACGATGAGGCGGGCCCCGGACTCCTCGGCGGCCCGCGCCGCAGCGAGATGGGGGACGATCGTCATCACCGTGCGGCCGTTCTCGGCGGTGGCCCGGTGTGCCTGCCGGACCAGGTCGTCGACGACCGCCTGCGCGGGGAAGCCGCAGTCGGCCGCCAGGTCGGCGGGGCCCACCAGGACCGCGTCCACACCCTCGGTGGCGGCGATCTCGGCGGCCGCGGCGCACGCCCGCCGTGTCTCGATCATCGGGACGACCAGCGTCTCGCGGGACGCGGCCACATGCTCGGCCGCGCTGACCGTGCCGAACCGCCCCGACCTGCTGTACGTGGCGAAGCCCCGCTCGCCCCACGGCGGATAGTGGCTCGCGGCCACGGCCCGCCGGGCGTCCTCGGCGCCGTCCACGTGCGGGTGGACGAGTCCGGCCGCGCCCAGGTCCAGGCAGCGCAGCGCCAGTGCGGGCTCGGCCGAGCCCACCCGTACCAGGACGTCGATGCCATGGGCCTCGGCCGCCATGATGTGCTGCTGGAGCAGTGCGGTGTCCGCGGGCCCGTGCTCGCAGTCGATGACCACGAAGTCCAGGCCGGCGACGCCCGCCATCTCCACCAGCGTCTCCGAGGGCAGCCGCAGCAGGACGCCGCGCAGCGGATCGCCGTCCGCCAGGCGCTGTTTGAGGCTGCGGCGCGGGGTGCGCGGAACGGTCATCGGGCCACCATCCCCGCCGACAGGTCGACATCGGCGCCGCACATGCCACGCATCCGCAGCATCGCGCTCACCGCCTCGCCGACCTCCTCCTCGGTCACCATCCGCCCGAGCGCGGCACGCGACACGAAGGCCTCCTCGGCCTCGGCGTAGCTGCTGCCCGTGCGCTCCGCCTCCAGGCGGAAGTTGCGCTCCATCCGGGGGCCCGAAACCGGGCCGGGGGACAAGGAGTTGACCGTGACACCTTGCGGCCCCACCTCGCCCGCCAGCGTGGTCGTCAGACCGATGACCGCCATCTTCGACGCGCAGTACGGGGTGCGCCGCAGCAGTGGCCGCTTGCCCGACACCGAGGCGAGGTTGATGACATCGCCGGAGCCACGACGGGTCATCGCGGGAAGGAACGCCCGGCACATCAGGAACACACCGCGCACGTTGATGTCGAAGACCTCGTCCCAGGCCTCGGGCGAGATCTCGGTCAGTGGCGCCACCGGTCCCGCGATGCCCGCGTTGTTGACCAGGATGGATATCTCGTCGTCCGCGAGGGCCGCGGCGAGCGCCTCGACGTCCGCGGCCCGTGACACGTCGCAGACCTGAGGGTCGACCCCGGGCCCGAGTTCGTCGGCGGTGCGCTTGAGGGTGTCCCCGTCGCGGCCCGTGATCACCACGCGGGCGCCGTCGGCCAGCAGTGAGCGGGCGATGGCGCGGCCCAGGCCGCTGCCGCCCCCGGTCACCAGCGCCGTACGCCCGGCGAGGGGCGTTGTCGTGCGGTCGGTCGTCATGCGCCGGCCTCCTCGTTCCACTCCAGCGTCCTGTCGCCGTACTTCGCGGCGCGGACGTCACCGGAGCGCGCGTGCCCCTCGAAGAGCTCGACGCGGGCGGCGCGCCCGCACACCTCACCGAGCAGCGCCGACGAAGTGGTGTCGGTGACTTCCTGGTGGGTGACCGTCTTGAGGTACTTGCCGACCCACAGACCACCCGTGTAGCGGGCGGCGCCGCGGGTGGGCAGGACATGGTTGGTGCCGATGACCTTGTCGCCGTAGCTGACACACGTGCCCTCGCCGAGGAAGAGTGCGCCGTAGTCGCGCATCTTGTCCAGCGCCTGCCGCGGGTTCTCGGTCAGCACCTCGACATGCTCGCTCGCGTACGAGTCGGCGATCTCGAAGGCCTCGTCGAGGGTGTCGGCCACGACGATCTCGCCGTGGTCGCGCCAGGCAGGACCGGCGAAGTCCTTCGTCGACATGCCGGGCAGCAGCCGCTCGATGTGCCGCTCGACCTCGCGCCCCAGCTCCTCGGACGTGGTGACGAGGACGGCGGGGGAGTCGGGCCCGTGCTCGGCCTGGGACAGCAGGTCGACGGCGACCACGAAGGGGTCCGCGTGCTCGTCCGCGATCACCAGGATCTCCGTGGGACCGGCGAACAGGTCGATGCCCACCTCGCCGAACAGCTGACGCTTGGCCTCGGCCACGTACGCGTTGCCGGGCCCCGCCAGCATCGGCACGCTGCCGATGGTCTCGGTCCCCACGGCCATCGCCGCGACGGCCTGGACGCCGCCCAGCAGGTAGATCTCGTCGGCACCCGCCAGATGCATCGCGGCGACGGTCGCGGCCGGGATCTCGCCCCGGATGGGCGGGGTGCAGGCGACGACCCGGGGCACACCGGCGACCTTGGCGGTCACGATCGTCATGTGGGCCGAGGCGGTCAGCGGGTAGCGGCCGCCCGGCACATACGCGCCCGCGGCGGCGACGGGGACGTGCCGGTGGCCGAGCCGGACGCCGGGCAGCGTCTCGATCTCGACGTCGAGCATCGAGTCCCGCTGGGCCTGGGCGAACGTACGCACCTGCTCCTGCACGAAGCGGATGTCGTCCAGGACCTGCTCCGGGACACCGGCGACGATGCGCTCGATCTCCTCGGACGACAGCCGGAACGACTCCGGGCTCCAGTTGTCGAACTTCTCGGAGTACTGGCGCACCGCCTCGTCGCCGCGCTCGCGGATGTCGTCGAGGATGGCGTGCACCCGGTCGGCGACGTCCGCGCGGGCGGCGCTCACCTGGGCGGCGGGGACGGGGGACTTGAGGTGTCGGGGCATGACGGCTCTCTTCGACTCGCTTCGATGGGGGGGACAAGGATGGGTGTCAGGCGGCGGCGACCGCGGCGACCAGGTCCCGCAGCGCCGCGTCCACGGCATCGGGCCGCTGCCACGGCACGAGGTGTCCGGCGTCGGGCAGTTCGCGCAGCCGGGAGTCCGGCAGGGCCTCGGCGATGGCGTGGTGGAAGGCGGGCGGGCAGAGCGTGTCCCGGCCGCCCGAGAGGACGACGGCGGGGCAGCGCACCGAGCGCAGCGCCGCGAACGCGTCCTCGCGGGTGGGCTGGGCGGCGAGCTGGGCGCGGGCGGCATCGGGGCCCACGGCCCGAGCCATGCGCCGGTAGCGTTCGGCGTCCGCCGTCGACCAGCGGCGGTCGGGGAACATGTCGGGGAGCGTGCGCTCGACCACCTCCGCGAACCGTCCGTCGGCGACGAGACCGTCCAACTCCCGCCAGACGGCGTGCTGTTCGAGGCGCGGCGCGGCGGCGTTCGTCGCCATCACGCACAGCCCGGCCACCCGCTCGGGGGCCCGCCGCAGCGCCTCGAACCCGACGATGGCGCCCAGGCTCAGGCCGACGAGCACGAACGGCCCGTCCACCGCGGACAGCACATCGTCCGCGAGCCCGCCGATGTCCGGCCGCCGCAGCGCGACATGGTGGACGGCGTGGCCCTCGGGGAAGGTGACGTCCGACCACAGGCTCGCGTCGCAGAGCATGCCGGGGACCACGACCAGGGGCAGCGGCACGCCGGTCACCAGCGCCGAGCGGAGCGGGGAAGCAGCGCGTACGGGGCGACGTACCCGTTGTGGTCCAGGCCGAGGCCCGCGTCGGCTGCGGCCTTGAGGACCTCCTCGTCCCACTCCAGACGGACCCGTCCGTCCCCGGAGTTGACCACCAGGAGGTCGCCCTCCTCCTCGCCGACGTTGCGCAGCGTGCGCCAGGCGTCCTGCGGCACCGACAGCATGTCGCGCGGTCCCAGACGCACCGAGACGGGGTCGGTGCGGTTGAGGGTGACCTCCCACTCGCCGTTCTTGACGATCAGTGTCTGGGTCTCCTGCTGGCGGTGCTGCGAGACACCCTGGCCGGGCTCGGCGCGCAGCCAGGCGACGTTGTGGCCGTGCGGGTTGAACACGCGCGGCTCCTGGTGCGGGTCCTCGGTCATGCCGTAGCCGATGACGCAGCTCAGGCGCGCGCCGCCGCCCGGCAGGGTGCTGTCGATGAAGGGGTGTTCCGACCACACGAGCTCGTCGGCGGCGGCGACCCGGCGCTTCATCTCCTCGGCGCTGTAGTGGCGCAGCCGGTCGATGTGCTCCTGCGCCATCGGTGTGACCCGCTCGGACTCCGGCGGGAGTTCGTCCCCGGCGACGGTGTCGACGAGCTGGTTGTCGGCGCTGAGGTACAGACCGTGCTCGGCCGCCTCGCGCAGGACCGAGGGGCCCCAGATGATGCCGCCGGTGCGGTCCATGCCGAGCACGGTGAACAGCCAGCCGTCGTCGGGCCCCGTATTGGTGAAGCCGCGGAAGATCCAGGTCGGCACGGACACGATGTCGCCGGCCTTCAGCGGGAGCTCGCCCTCCTCGCCGTCGGCGCCCCAGCGCAGCAGGTACTCGCCGGCGGTGCAGATGAACACCTCTGCCGTGTAGTGCAGGTGCAGATTGTTGGTGATGCCGTGCGGCATGGCGGCGGCGCCGATGTTGTAGCCGTGCGGCAGCCGCAGGTTGACGTGCTGGCCGGAGGACTGCGAGACGCCCGGCCCGATCATCGCGTAGTTCTCCTTCCGGTCCGAGCCGGGCGTACGGCAGTCGATGAAGGCCTGGTTGCAGGAGACGAAATCGCTTCGGCGCACCGTGCGGCGCTCGAGGTCGGAGGTGGACACGACGACATCGGGCATGGGGGCTCCCTGGTGGACAAGCAATGGACAAGCAGTGGGCAAGCATCAGTGGAATACGTATGCATTGCCATGACAGGCTCCGGAGGTGTGTCCTGTCAAGGGGTTCGAAACGAATTTCCGTACGGGCGGTGGGTAATCCGCGATCAAGGAATCCCGGAGAGACATACGTATACGGACTCCGGTACGTATACTGTCCGGGCCGCGGGTTCCGGTTCGGGTTCCGGGCGGTACGAGGCGTCGACGAGGAGAGAGAGTCATGGCGATCACGAGTCACGACGTGGCGAAACTCGCGGGCGTCTCGCAGCCCACGGTGTCCCGCGCCCTGCGTGACGACCCCCGTGTCTCCCTGGCCACGCGCGAGAAGATCAAACGGGCCGCCCAGGCGCTCAACTACGTGCCCAGCGAAGCGGGCCGCACACTGTCCACCCGGTCCACCCACCGGGTCGGCGTCATCGTGACCGACATGACCAACCCGTTCTACCCGCACGTCGTGGCGCCGCTCCACGACGAACTGGAGCGGCTCGGCTACCGGATGATGCTGCTCACCGAGCGCTCCGACGAGGCGGTCGCCGAGGAGAAACTCCTTGACCAGTCGCTCGACGGCGTCGTCCTCGCGACCGCCACCACCGACTCGCGCCTGCCCGCCCTGCTGGAGCGGCGCGGCATGCCGTACGTGTTCCTGAACCGGGACACCGGCCGGCCCGGCGACTTCGCCTCCGTCGTCGACAACGAGGGCGGAGGACGTCTCGTCGCACAGGAGCTGGTCGGGCTCGGCCACCGTCGCATCGCGGGCGTCTTCGGTGCGGCCAACACCACGACCGGCCGCGACCGCGAACTGGGCTTCCGGCTGGCCTTGGCCGACGCCGGTATCGGGCTGCCGGACGACCGCGTGGTGCGCGGCGCGTTCGAGTACGGGACCGGGTACGCCGCGCTGCCCTCCCTCCTCGATGCGGCCGAGCCGCCCACCGCCGTGTTCTGCGGAAACGACGTGGTCGCCATCGGTGTGCTCAACGCCGCGCTCGCGGCGGGCGTCAAGGTGCCCGACGACCTCACGGTCATCGGCTTCGACGACCTGCCCATGGCGGCCTGGGAGGTGTTCCGGCTGACCACCGTCCGCCACGATCTCAGTGAACTCGCCTTCCAGGCGGCCCGGTTGCTGGCCCGGCGGATCGCCGGGGAGGTCGACGCCGACGGCGAACGCCTCGTCCTGCCGACCGAGTTCGTCCCCAGGGCCACCCACGCCAAGGCCCGCTGAACCCTTACGACCCGGAGGTCGCGCGGACCGGTTCGGCGCTGGCCGCGGGCGTCGCCCCAAGGCGCCGCTGCCGCACCACACCCACGGTGGCGAGCACCGCGGCGAGCCCGAGCGACAGCCACAACTCCAGCCGGTGGCCCGGCAGTACGGCCATCAGGACCAGCACCCCGGCGATGAACGCGATGGTGGCGAGCGTCAGATACGGGAAGCACCACATGCGCACGTCGCTCGGCTGCTCGCCCTTGCGGCGCACGGCGTACTGGGTCAGCGCGATGACCAGGTACATCATCAGCGCGATCGCTCCGCTGGAGGCGATGAGGTACGAGAACACGTCCGGCAGCAGATAGTTGGCGATCACCGCGGCGATGCCGACGACCGTGGAGGCGAGGACCGCGTTGCGCGGCACACCCTGCCGCGAGGTCCGGGCGAAGACGGCCGGGGCGTCACCGCGCCCGGCCAGCGAGAACAGCATCCGTGAGGCCGTGTAGACGGCGGAGTTGAGGCAGCTGCACACGGCGACCACAAGCACCACGTCCATGATCCGGGCGGCGCCAGGGATGTTCATCCGGTCCAGGACCGCCTGATAGGAACCGGCCCCCAGATCGTCGGCGTTCCACGGCACGAGACACACCACGACGAGGATCGAGCCGATGTAGAAGAGACCGAGCCGCCACACCACCGCGCGGATCGCCTTCTTGATGTTCCCCCGCGGATCCTCGGACTCGGCGGCCGCGATGGTGACGATCTCGCTGCCCTGGAAGCTGAACATCGCGGTGAGCAGACCGGCCAGGATCGCCGTGACACCTTGCGGGGCGAAGCCTCCGTGGCTCCACAGGTTCGAGACACCATGGGTGTCGGAGCCGGGCAGCACACCGAGGATCGCGAGGGCGCCGAGGACCAGGAACGCCACGATCGCGACGACCTTGATCAGCGAGAACCAGTACTCGAACTCGCCGTAGTTGCGCACCGCCAGCAGATTGCTGCCGGTCAGCACGAGGATCACCGCGAGGGCCGGTATCCAGCTCGGGATCGAGGTGAGCCCAGCGATCACCTCCCCGGCCGCGATGGCCTCGATGGGGATGACCAGGATGTAGAACCACCAGTACAGGTAGCCGATGGAGAACCCGGCCCAGCGGCCGAGCGCCCGGTCCGCGTACGTGGAGAAGGAGCCCGTGTCGGGGTTGGCGACGGCCATCTCTCCGAGCATCTGCATGACGAGCACCACCAGGGCGGCCGCCAGCAGGAACGAGACGATCACGGCGGGACCCGCGGTGGCCACGGCGGCCGAGGAGCCGACGAAGAGACCGGCGCCGATCACCCCGCCGATGGAGATCATCGTGATCTGGCGGCCCTTCAGGCCCTGGGTGAGCGTCGCGCCCGCGGCGGGGGACGGCTCAGGAGGTGGGTGTTGCATATGAGGATCCTTGGCTCGCGGACGAGGTGGGAGCCACGCCGCGCCTGAACGGCACGCAGGGTCCCGGAAGAGGGGTGGGCCGGGGACCGACCGATGACGGTGCTGTCCCCGGCCCGGTGGTGGGAGGAGCGGTCAGAGCTGCTCGCGCAGCGCCGCCGGTACGTCGTCGAACGCGCCCGAGGTGCGGCCGATCTCGTCGATGCGCAGCGTCGCGGTCGCGCCGTGCGCCGCCAGGCCCTCGAAGGCGGAGATCCGCTCGACGGCCGGGGCGAGCGCCGCCGTGCCCTCCTTCGCGGCCCGCTGGTACGTCAGCGGCTTCAGGAACCGGGAGACCGACAGACCGGCGTTGTACCGCGCGGTCTTGCCCGTCGGGAGCACGTGGTTGGTGCCGGCGATGCCCTTGTCCGAGTACGCGACGGTGGACCACGGCCCGATGAACAGCGAGCCGTAGTTGGAGAGGTTCTCCAGGTAGAAGTCGTCGTCCTCGGTGTGCACCTCCAGGTGCTCGGGCGCGATGACATCGGCCACGGCGACGGCGGCGTCCCGGTCCTCCACCACGATGACCGAGCCGAAGTCGCGCCAGGCCGGACCCGCGATCTCACGGGTGGCGAGGGTGGCGAGCTGGCGCTCCATCTCCGCGACGACGGCCTGCCCGGTCCGCTCGGACGTGGTGATCAGCGCGGCGGGGGAGTTGGGCCCGTGCTCGGCCTGGCCCAGCAGGTCGGCTGCCACCCACACCGGGTCGGCGCTGTCGTCGGCGATGACCGCGACCTCGGAGGGGCCGGCGAGCAGGTCGATGCCGACCTGGCCGAACAGCTGCCGCTTGGCCTCGGTGACGAACGCGTTGCCCGCACCGACCAGCATGTCCACCGGCGCCTCGCCCAGCAGACCGAAGGCCATCGCGCCGAGCGCCTGCACACCGCCGAGGGCGAACACCCGGTCGGCGCGCGAGAGGTAGGCGCCGTACAGCACCGCGGGGTGGGCGCCGTGCTCGCCCGAGGGCGGGGTGCAGGCCACGACCGTGGGCACACCGGCCGTCTTGGCGACGTTGACCGTCATGAACGCGCTGGCGAGCAGCGGGAACCGGCCCGCCGGGAGGTAGGCGCCGACGCGGGAGACCGGAACGTACCGCTGGCCGCCCTTCACACCGGGGGCGAGCTCGATCTCGAAGTCCGTCAGGTGCTCGCGCTGCGCGGCGGCGAACCGGTGGGTGCGCTCGTAGCCCATCTCCAGGGCGGTGCGGACGTCCGGGGGAAGGGCGTCGCCGGACTTCTTCAACTCGGTGGCCGAGACCTCCAGTTCGCCGGACCAGCCGTCCAGCTCGTGGGCGTAGGCGCGCACCGCGTCCATGCCCTTGTGCTCGATCTCCGTGAGCATCTCGGAGACGCGCTCGACCACCTTCGGGTCGCGCTGGGCGGGCGGTCCGTCGACGGACGGCTTCTTGAGCCACTTGAGGGGAGGGAGGGCCTGGGCTTCGTCGTGCGTGATCTGCATGGCGAGGACGCTAGACGCGCTGCTGCCACAGGACTAGAGGGGCGAGTCCTGTCTGATCCACAGGTTTTCCCTGTGGCAGGTCGCGGCCGTCCTTGTCACAGGCCGCGTGCGACGCGGATCTCACGGAGGGTGTCCTCGGCGATGCGGGCCAGTTCGCGGGTGGCGCGGGACAGCGGGTGCCCCCGGCGGCGCACCAGCGCGATGGTGTCGTAGAGGGGGTCGGCGAAGGAGGCCGTGTGCAGCCCTTCGGGGAACGCGGGGCTGTCGACCACGGCGCGGCTGGCGATGGTGTCGCCGACCCCGGTGGTCGCCAACTTCAGGGCCGCCTCCACGTGTTCGAGCTCGATGAGCGGGTCGACGCGGACGCCCGCGAACTGGGCGCGTTCGGCGAGCTGCCGCCGCGTCGGGTCCTGCCAGCCGTAGTGGGCGTCGTACAGGACGAGGGGGGCCCGCGCGAAGTCCTCGATGGTGAGGGGTGTGCGCGTGCGTTCCTCGCTCGCGCTGACGTAGTACACCTCGTCGCGCAGCAGCGGTGTCACCTGGAGCTCTTCGTCATCGATGGGGAGCACGACGAGCCCCGCCTCGATGCGCCCGGCGGCCACGGCGGCGGCGGTCTCGGCGGAGTTCTGGCCCACGAGCCGCACCCGCACCGACGGGTAGCGGGCGTGGAACAGCTGCACCAGGTTGGACAGCAGGTAGTAGTCCGCGTTGCGCAGGACCCCGAAGGTGGCGGTGCCGCCGCCGAGCGAACCGAGGGAGTGCACGGCCCGGGTGCCGCTGTCGGCGGCCTCCACGGACTGCTGGGCGTAGGGCAGCAGCTCCTGCCCCGCCGAGGTCAGCGCGAGGGTGCGGCTGCCGCGCACGAACAGCTCGGCGTCCAGTTCCGCCTCCAGTCGGCGCACCAGTTCGGAGGCGGATGCCTGGGCGATGTCCATGGCCCGCGCCGCCGCGGTGAACGACCCGAGCCGCTCCGCTTCGACGAAGGCCCTCAGCTGGTTGAGGGTCATGCGGCCACAGGTTAGTCCTGTGCCTGCCGCAGGAAACAGAGGGGTTGTCCGATGGTGTGCCGGCTGATTGGCTCGTGCGGTCCCCGCACACCACCTCGGCCCCGGAAGGTTCCACCCGCCGATGACCAGCAGTCCCCTGCCGATCTGCCTCGTCCAGTCGGCCGCGTACCAGCACGACGCGGACGGAGTCCTGGACGCGTTCGCGGCGGACGTACGCCGTGTCACGCGCGCCCATCCCGCCGTCCGGCTGCTGGCCCACCCGGAGCTGCACCTGTGCGGCCACCGTCCGGACGAGGACCCCGAGACGGTCATGACGACGGCCGCCGAGCCGCTGGACGGCCCGCGCGGCGCCCGCCTGGCGGACCTCGCGCGCGAGACGGGTGTGTGGCTGGTCCCCGGCAGTGTCTACGAACGCGGCGCCGACGGCCTGATCTACAACACGGCGCCCGTGTACTCGCCCGAGGGCGAGCGGGTGGCCGCGTACCGGAAGATCTTCCCCTGGCGCCCCTACGAGACCACGGCGTCCGGCACGGAGTTCGTCGTCTTCGACATGCCGGGGTACGGACGCGTGGGCCTGTCCATCTGCTACGACGCCTGGTTTCCCGAGGTCACCAGGCACCTGGCCTGGCAGGGCGCCGACCTGGTCCTCAACCTCGTGCGCACACCGACGGTCGACCGCACCCAGGAGCTCGTCCTGGCCCGTGCCAACGCGATCGTCAACCAGGTCGCCATGGCCAGTGTGAACGCCGCGCAGCCGGACGGGATCGGCCGCAGCATCGTCGTCGACCCCGAGGGCCGGGTGCGCGCCGAGGCCGAATCCGCCACGCCCCAGCTCGTCACGGACGTCCTCGACCTGAGCGAGGCCCGCCGGGTGCGCACGCACGGCACGGCGGGCCTGACCCGGGTGTGGGACCCCTTCACGGCCGACCAGCCGCCTCTCGAACTCCCCCTGTACGCGGGCCGGATGGACCCGAAGCGGTGGCGTGAGGCACTTCCGGCGCCCACGCGTACGCCCGAGCAGCCCTGAGTGCGGCCTGGGGCCTGTCGTTTGGACCAGGCCCTAGTTCCGCAACCAGACCGTGGTCCAGCCGGGCAACCGGCCGCCCTCCAGCGGGCCCGAGGCCAGCAGTACGGTGCCCTGTGGCAGCGGGACGGCGTCGTCCGACAGGTTGCAGAGCACGTGCCAGCCGCCGCTGCGGGTGAAGTGCACCAGCCCTCGCTCGGCGCCGCCCGGGGCCGTGTCGGTCCACTCCAGCGTCTCGTCCGCGACCAGGCCGCGGCGCAGGTGCAGCGCCTCGCGGTACAGCTCGAGGACGGAGCCCTTGACGCCGGACTGGGTGTCGGCGGCGTACCTGCCCCAATCGGCGGGCTGTGGCAGCCAGGAGCCACCGGAGCCGAAGCCGTGGCTGTGCCCCTCACGGGTCCACGGCAGCGGCACCCGGCAGCCGTCGCGGCCCTTGGCCCGGCCGCCGCTGCGGACCCAGATCGGGTCCTGGAGGTCCTCCGTGCGCAGGTCGGCGACCTCCGGCAGTCCGAGTTCCTCGCCCTGGTAGACGTACGCGGATCCGGGGAGTGCCAGCATCAGCAGCGTCGCGGCGCGGGCCTTGCGCAGCCCCAACTCCCCGTCGGGTGACGGACTCTGGCCGCCCGTCATGAGCCAGGCCTCCAGGTCGGACTTGGTGGCGCCGGTGGGCAGCGCGTAGCGCGAGGAGTGACGCACCACGTCGTGGTTGGACAGCACCCAGGTGCTGGTGGCACCGGCGTCGCGGGCATGCGCGAGCGCGGAGTCGATGGTGGCACGCATCGCGCCGGCCTCGAGAGGTGTGTTGAGGAAGTCGAAGTTGAACGCCTGGCCGAGCTCGTCCGCGCGGGCGTACGGGGCGCGCCGCGAGGAGCGGACCCAGGCCTCGGCGACGGCGAAGCGCGGCGGCGCGTACTCGTCGAACACCCGCCGCCAGCCACGGTAGATGTCATGGACCGCGTCCCGGTCCCACAGGGGGTGGCTGCCGTCCTCGGGCAGCTCGTCCGGTTGGTAGCTCCGCGCCTCGCCGAGGTCGCGCAGTGGCTCGGCGAGATCCTTGGCGAGGCCGTGCGCGACGTCGACGCGGAAGCCCGCGACGCCCCGGTCCGACCAGAACCGCAGCGTGGTGTGGAAGTCCTTGCGCACCTCGGGGTTGTCCCAGTTGAAGTCGGGCTGCTCGGGCGCGTACAGGTGCAGGTACCACTGGCCGTCGGGAACCCGGGTCCACGCGGGGCCGCCGAAGCTGGACGGCCAGTCGGTGGGCGGGAGTTCGCCGTGCTCGCCGCGGCCCTCGCGGAACACGTAGCGCTCACGGGCGGCCGAACCGGGGCCCGCCGCCAGCGCCTCCTGGAACCACACGTGCCGGTGCGAGGAGTGGTTGGGGACGATGTCCACCACGATCTTCAGGCCGAGCCGGTCGGCCTCCGCGACCATCGCGTCGAAATCGTCGAGCGTGCCGAGCCGGGGGTCCACATCGCGGTAGTCGGCGACGTCGTACCCGCCGTCGGCCAGCTCCGACGGGTAGAAGGGGCTCAGCCAGACGGCGTCCACGCCGAGCTCGGCGAGGTAGGGCAGTCGAGAGGTGACACCACGGATGTCGCCGATGCCGTCACCGTCGGCGTCGGCGAAACTGCGCGGATAGACCTGGTAGACAACGGCCTGCCGCCACCAGTCGGCGTCGGTTCCGGTGCCGACGGGGTGGGGACGCTGAGGCATGTGAGGGCCTTTCGGGGTTGTGCGGTGTGCCCGCCCGGCGGGTGCTGGGCGGGCAGGCGAAACGCGGTACGTATGGATGGAGGCGGTCAGCCCTTGACCGCACCCGTGGTCATGCCGGAGACGACGGACCGGCGGAAGATCAGGACCAGCAGGGCGATCGGCACGGTGGCCACCATCGCCCCGGCGAAGATCACCCCGTACGGGACCTGGTACTGGCTGGTGAACAGGGCGATGCCCACGGAGACGGTGCGCCGGTCGTCGACGCCGTTGAAGGTGAGTGCCAGCAGGAACTCGGACCAGGTGGCCGTGAAGGAGAACACCCCTGCCGTGAACAGCCCGGGCCGGGCCAGCGGCAGGATCACCGTCAGCGCGGTGCGCCAGGGGCCCGCGCCGTCGACGGTCGCCGCCTCCTCCAGCTCGCCGGGGATCTTGCTGAGGTAGTTGCGCATGATCCAGACGGCGAACGGCAGGTTCAGCGCCACGTACGGGATGATCAGGCCGGGGTAGCTGTTGAGCAGGCCCGCCTGGCGCTCCATCAGGAAGAGCGGGACGAGAAACGCGATCGGCGGGAACACCGACAGCATCAGCAGCGCCGTCATGACGGGGCCCCGGCCGCGCAGCCCGAACCGGGCGAGGGCGTAGCCGGCGAAGAATGCCAGGGACAGGATCAGTGTCGTCGACACACAGGCGACGATGACGCTGTTGAGGAAGTACTGGCCGATCCCGTTGCGCACGAACGCCGTCGTGTAGTTGTCGAGCGTCGGCGACTTCGGCAGCAGGGTCGGTGGCGTCGCGCTGATCTCGGCGGGGCCCTTGAGAGAGGCGGACGCCATCCACAGCAGCGGCAGTGTGGCACAGACGGCGATCAGGAGACCCCCGGCGTTGACGACATTGACGTACCGGCGGACACCGGAGCGCGCGGTGTGGCGGCTCATCCTCGGACCTCCTCATCGGTCTGGGCGCGAAAGACGCGCAGGAACAGCAGGCAGCAGGCCATGACGATGACCGCGGTGGAGACGGCGACGGCAGCGCCGCCGCCGAAGTCGAGATCCTGGAAGAGGATCCGGTAGCCGAGCATCGCCACCGACTGGGTGGCCGTGCCGGGACCGCCCTGTGTCAGGACGAACGGCAGGTCGAAGATGCCGAAGGCCTGCAAGATACGGAAGAGCACCGCGATGGCCACGATCGGCTTCAGCTGCGGCAGCGTGACCCGCCAGAACGTCGTCCAGGGCCCGGCCCCGTCGATCTCGGCGGCCTCGTACACCTCCGCCGGGATCAGCATCAGCCCCGCGAGCACGACGATCGCCACGAACGGCGTGGTCTTCCACACGTCGACGACGACCATCGCGGCCATCGCGGGAACCGGCCGCCCCAGGATGTCCGGCTGACTGCCCAGCACCTGCTCGCACAGCCAACTCACCGCGCCGTACGTGCCGTTGAAGAGGTACGACCACAGCTGGGCGGCGACGACGTTGATCAGCGCCCACGGCAGCAGAAGCAGGGCGATGAGCCAGCCGCGGGCCGCCCCCAGCCGCTCAAGGACCAGCGCCGCGAGCGTGCCGAGGACCAGTTCGAGCAGCACGGAGACGACCGTGAACCCCAGGGTGAACGCCAGCGCGTGGTACCACTCGGGATTGCTCAGCAGCGCCTCGTAGTGCGCGAGCGTGGGGGATCCGAGGCGCAACCCGCCGTAATCCAGGCGCACTTCGGAGAAGGACAGCGCCAGCGAGAAGACCACGGGGAAGACCGTCACCACCGTGACGACCAGCAGGGCGGGTGAGGCGAACAGCCATCCCGTGCGGGTGCGGCGGCGCGCGCCGGAACCGGCCGACGCGGCCCGCCCGTCCGGGGGCTCGGGACGACTGCCCCCGCCCTTCGCCGGTGACGATGTCTTCGACCGCAGCGCGGTACTCACAGCGTTTTCCCTTCCAGAGCCTTACGAAGGCCGTCGTGCGCGGCACGAACCCCGGCCGCGGGGGAGAGCTCGCCACCGACGACCGCGTTGGCCGGTGTGTAGAGCGCCTTGCTGACCTGCGGGTAGTGCGGGGTCTGCACGGGCCGGGCGACCAGGTGCAGATCGGCGGCGCGCAGCACCGTCGGATCGTCGGCCGCGCGTGCCTCGCGCCCGTGCAGCACGGAAGTCATGGCGGGTACGACGCCGGCCTCCCGGGCGAGCAGACGCTGCACCTCCTCGCCCGCGCAGAACCGGGCGAACTGCATTGCGGCGCCCAGCTGTTGGGAACTCGGGTTGACGAAGTTGCTCCAGCCGCCCGCACAGGCGACTCCGCTGCGACCGGTGCCCTCGAAGCCCGGACGGGGCACGACACCCACCTTGCCGGCGACGCGCGAGACGTTCGGGGTGCCGGCGTTGACCCACGCGTAGGACCAGTTGCGCAGGAACAGGCCCCGCCCGTTGACGAACGCGTCCTGGGAGTCGGACTCCTCATAGGTCGTCACCGTCCGGGGCGTGACCCCGGACTTGGTGAACTCCGCCATCAGCGAGAACGCGCGCTCGGCCGCCGCGCCGTTCAGGGCGGCCCTGCCCCGCTCGTCGAGGACGGTGCCGCCCGCATCGGCGAGGAACTCGGTGACGTTCGCCGTCAGTGACTCGGTCACGGCGGCCTGCCACAGGAACCCGGCCTCCGTGTCCCCGGCCCGCTGCACCGTGCGCGACGTGTGCAGCAACTCCTCCCAGCTCCGGGGGACCCGCAGGCCGTGCTTGGCCAACAGGTCCTTGCGGTAGAAGAGGTACGTGCTGTCGAGGAAGAACGGCACCGCGTACGCCGCGCCCCGGTACGTGGAACTGCGCCGCAGGGCCTGCGGGTAGGCGTCCCAGAAGCCGTCGGGCAGCAGCTTGTTCACGGGCAGGGCGAGCGCGGCATGACCGAACTGCGTGGGCCAGGTCGTGTCGCCCAGGTAGACATCGGGCTGCGGGGAGCCGCCGGCCAGCTGCGTGGCGATGGCGCTGCGGTTGCCGTCCGAAGTCGACAGCGCGTTGATCTTCGAGATCCGGACGGTGGGGTGGCGCCGCTCGAAGGCCCGGATGATCAGGTCGGCGACGACGGCGCCCCGGCGCGACGGGATCTCGGAGACCCACCAGGTGAGCCGGGCCGGCTTCGTCGGCGTTGTCGCCGCCTGCGCGACCAGGTCGTCGACGTCCCTCCCTCCGCATCCGGACACCAGCCCGGCCGCGACGGCGCTCCCGACGCCGGCCAGCACGGTTCTGCGGTGCAGGGCCATGGCATGCTCCTCCCCTTTCGCGCCGCCGAATGACAGCGCTAGCACGGTAGGGAGCGCCAAGATTCACTGTCAATGGTCCCAGCGAAGGCATTGCAGGCAATCCTTGGAATGACAGCGATGGCATAACCGGGCTCAGCGGAGCGGGAACGCTGTGTTAGCGTCCCGCTCATGACTGGTGAACGGGGCGCCACGCTGGCGGATGTCGCACAGAGGGCCGGAGTGTCTCCCTCGACCGTCTCGCGCACACTGCGCGGTCTGTCGACGGTGTCACCGCAGACCCGCGAGCGCGTCGAACAGGCCGCCCGCGAGCTGTCGTTCGCGATATCGCGCAGCGCCTCCAGCCTCGTCACCGGACGCACCGGCAGAATCGCCGTGCTCGTGCCGAACATGGAGTCATGGTTCCTGGGTGCCGTACTGGCGGGACTCGCACCCGAACTGAACGCGGCGGGCCTTGACCTGCTCGTCTACAGCGTCACCACCGCCGAACAGCGTGCCCGGTTCTTCGACCGTCTGCCCGCCCGCCGCAACGCGGACGCGCTGCTCGTCGTCAGCTTCGCGCTCTCCCCCGAGGAGCGGGAGCGGCTGGACGGCCTCGGCATGCCACTGGTCTTCGTCAGCCAGCACGAGAAGGGCCGGGCCAGTGTCTACGTGGACGACGCCGAGGCCGCCCTGCGGGGCACCCGGCACCTGCTCAACCTCGGCCACCGCCGCATCGCCTACATCGAGCCCGCCGACGACTCGGGTTTCGCCTGGAGCAGCCGCGCCCGCCTCGAGGGGTACCGGGCCGCGCTGGCGGAGGCCGGTGTCGAGCACGACGAGGACCTGGTCCGACAGGTCGCGCAGTGGCAGGGGCCGAGCCTGGACGCGGCGGTCGGGCGCTTGCTGTCCCTCACCGAGCCGCCCACGGCGATCTTCGCCGAGACGGACGACATCGCCTTCCGGCTGCTGACCGTGCTGCGCGGCGCGAACGTGCCGGTGCCGCAGCGCATGTCCGTCCTCGGCTTCGACGACCACGCGATGGCGGCGCCCTGGGACCTGTCCACCATGGCCCAGCCGGCCCGCCAACTCGGCGTAGCCGCGGCCGAATTGGCTTGCGGTGTGGTCCAGGAACCCGAGACGAACCTGGAACGCCACGTCGTCCTGCCGGTGGAACTGGTACCGCGGGGGAGCACGGGGCCCGCCCCGCGGCCGTAGCGCCGCACCGGAGCCGGGATCAGCAGGCGCGAACCGGTGGTGGCACCTCACCGGTCATGACGGTGCCCATCGGTGAACGTGTGGGCGCGGCCACGGAGCGGGTGCCGGCGGTGCCGGGCGGCGGCATCGACTCGCCCCGGCCTCACCCCTCCTGGCTCTCGTCCCCCACCGACTCCCGCAACCGCGCACTCGCCATCCGCATGTGTTCCGCCATGGCGCGGTCCGCGCCCTCGGGGTCGCGGTCGCGGATCGCCTTGAGGACGGCGTCGTGTTCGCACAGGGTGCCGCTGACGGTGCCCTCGATGTCGCTGACCCGCTCCATCCAGACTTGGAGGAGGGCGCGGATGCTGTGCAGGATGTCGCTCAGGACGGTGTTCTGGGCGATGCTCGCGCACTCCAGGTGGAAGGCGATGTCGGCGTCGATGAACGCCTTCACGTCGCTGCCCGCCTCCTGCATGTGCCGCAGGTGTTCCTCCAGGCGTGCCACGTCCTCGTCGCTCGCGCGCTCCGCCGCGAGCCGCGCCGAGACACCCTCCATGTAGGTGCGCACCTCGACCAGGTCCCGGGTGCGGCGCTGGCCCAGCATCAGGCCCCAGTTGATGGCGCGCGGCAGGAACTCCGAGGTGCCCTCGCGCACGTACGAGCCGGAGCCTGGGCGGATCTCGATGATGCCGAGCACGTCGAGTGCGGACAGGGCGCCGCGCACGCTGGAGCGGGCGACCCCCAGGGCCTCCGCGAGCTGACGCTCGGCGGGCAGCCGGGTGCCGGGCTTGATGTTCCCCGCGGAGAGGTGGTCGAGCAGGCGCTTGGCGACCTCGCTGACCGACGACTCGCGTACGACGGGTCGCAGGAGCTGGGCGAGGTCGGTCTCGGGAGCGGCGTCGGAGGGCTGGTTGGTCACGGTCACCAGTAGACCAGACGGGTCGTCCGGGCCCTTCCACGGCCGCGCGCGACGTCCTTCCGTGCCCGCTTTGTCAAGGGTTCAGCCATGAGCAACAAGTGCGACGCTCGCCACATTGGTAAATTGGTGACCAATTTGAAGATCGGGTCTAGCGTGAATCGCAGATCGGCCCGACCTGAGCGGCCAGCCAGCTGGTGCAGCGCCCTCGCCCCTCGTGCCGAGCGTGACCCAAGTCCGGACAGAGCTGTCCGGCGAGCCGAGGAGTCGCCATGCCTGCCACCGCCGCGCCGCCCGTGAAGGCGACGAGGTCGGCCGTCGAGAAGTCGGCCATCAAGAAGATCTCGATCCGCCTGGTCCCCTTCGTGGCCCTGATGTTCTTCGTGAACTATCTGGACCGCACCGCGGTGTCCTTCGCCGAACCGAACGGGATGGGGGACGACCTGGCGCTCACCGCGGCCCAGTTCGGCTTCGCCTCCGGGATCTTCTTCGTCGGTTACATCGTGCTCGAGGTCCCCAGCAACATGGCGTTGCACCGCTTCGGCGCCCGCCGCTGGCTGGCCCGGATCATGGTGACCTGGGGCATCGTCTCGCTGCTCTTCACTTGGGTGGACAGCAGCGGAGGCCTCTACACGCTGCGCTTGCTGCTGGGTGTCGCGGAGGCCGGGTTCTTCCCCGGCGCGATCCTCTTCCTCAGCCAGTGGGTGCCGAGCCGCCACCGCACCAAGATCCTCGGTCTCTTCTACCTCGCACAGCCGCTGACCACGGTCTTCGGCGCCCCGCTCGCGGGCTGGCTGATCGGCCACCACGGCCTGTTCGGCCTCGAGGGCTGGCGCGTGATGTTCCTGTTCGTGTCGATCCCGGCGATCCTGCTGGGCGTCATCGCCTGGTTCTACCTGATCGACCGCCCGGCCGACGCCAAGTGGCTCACCACCGAGGAGCGCGACTGGCTCACCGAGGAGCTGGCCGCCGAGAACGAGCAGAAGACCGGCCACGAGGACAAGCACGCCAAGGGCGACCTGAAGGCCGCGTTCACCAACGGCCGCGTCTGGGTCCTGGCCGTCGTCTACTTCGGCTTCGTCTACGGCCTGTACGCGCTCGCCTTCTTCCTGCCGACCATCATCGACGGCTTCCAGGAGCAGTACGACACCACGTTCAGCGTCATGGACAAGGCGTGGATCACGGCCATCCCGTACCTGCCCGCCGCGATCGTCCTCTTCTTCTGGAGCCGGCACGCCACCAAGCACGGCACCCGCACCTGGCACGTCGCGGGCCCCGCGGTCGTCGGCGGTGTCTCCATCCCGCTGGCCCTCTACATGGGCTCGCCGACCGCCACCGTCGCCGTCATCACCGTGACCGCCTGCGCCATCTTCGCCGCCCTCCCGGTGTTCTGGGCCGTGCCCTCCCGCTTCCTGACCGGAGCGGCCGCCGCGGCCGGCATCGCACTCATCAACACCGCGGGCAACATCGCCGGCTTCGCCTCCAGCTACATCACCGGCTGGCTCAAGGGCTGGACGGGCGACTACTACGTGCCGCTCTACCTCGTCGGCCTCTTCATGCTGCTGTCCGCCGTGCTGATGGTCCTCCTCGCCCGCCGCGCACCCACCAGCACCTCGTCCCTCCCGGAGAACCAGCGATGACCCGCCTCCACAACGACCCCGCCGCCTTCGCCGACGAAGCACTCGAAGGCTTCGCCGCCGCCCACCGCCGCTGGGTGCGCCCCGTCCCCGGCGGCGTGGTCCGCGCCACCGCCAAGACCCCCGGCCAGGTCGCCGTCGTCATCGGCGGCGGATCCGGCCACTATCCGGCCTTCTCCGGCCTGGTCGGTCAGGGGCTCGCGCACGGCGCCGCCGTCGGCAACGTCTTCGCCTCGCCCTCCGCCCAGCAGATCCGCGGCGTCGCCAAGGCGGCTCAGGCGGGCGGCGGTGTGCTGCTGATGTACGGCAACTACGCGGGCGACGTCCTGCACTTCGGGCAGGCCGCCGAGCGGCTGACCGGCGAGGGCATACCGACGCACACGTTCGCCGTCACCGACGACATATCCAGCGCGGGCCCGGACGAGGCCCACAAGCGGCGCGGCATCGCCGGCGACCTGCCCGTCTTCAAGGCGGCCGCGGCCGCCGCGGAGCAGGGCGGCTCCCTCGACGAGGTGACACGCATCGCCGCCCACGCAGGCGACCGCACCCGCTCCTTCGGCATCGCCTTCTCCGGCTGCACACTCCCGGGCGCCGACCACCCGCTGTTCACGGTCCCCGAGGGCCGGATGGCCGTCGGCCTCGGCATCCACGGCGAGCCCGGAATCGGCGAGGAATCCGTGCCCACCGCCGACGAGGCCGCCGAACTGCTCGTCACCACCCTCCTCAAGGAACTCCCCGAAGGGATCGGGGCGCCGGACGGACAGCGCGCCGCGGTGATCCTCAACGGCCTGGGCTCCGTGAAGTACGAGGAGCTGTTCGTCGTCTACCGCAGGGTCGCGCAACTGCTGGACGAGGCCGGTGTGACGGCCGTCGACCCCGAGGTCGGCGAACTCGTCACCAGCTTCGACATGGCCGGCGTCTCCCTCACCCTGACCTGGCTCGACGACACCCTCGAAGCCCTCTGGACCGCCCCGGCCGACACCCCCGCGTACCGCAAGGGCGCCGTCCCCGCGACGGCCGCCGCGGGCGAGGAGTCGTACGAGACCGAGGAGGGCCCCGAGGCCTACACGGCGAGCGAGGAGTCCCGGCAGGCGGCGGCGACCGCGCTCGACGCGCTGGGCCGCCTCAAGGGCACCGTCGACGCGCACGCCGACGAACTCGGCCGCATCGACGCCGTCGCGGGCGACGGCGACCACGGCATCGGCATGCGGCGCGGTTCGGCCGGTGCCTACGAAGCCGCCCTCAAGGCACATGAGTTGGGGGCGGGAGCCGGTTCGCTGCTGACGGCGGCGGGCGACGCCTGGGCCGACAAGGCCGGCGGCACCTCCGGCGCCTTGTGGGGCATCGTCCTGCGCGCGCTCGGCGACGCGCTCGGCGACACCGAACGGCCGACTCCGGCGTCCGTCGCCCACGGAGTCCGGCAGGCGTCCGACGGCGTCCGCAGGACCGGCGGCGCCGAGGTCGGCGACAAGACCATGGTCGACGTCCTCGTGCCCTTCGCCGAGACGCTGGGGCAACAGGTCGACACCGGTGCCGAGTTGAGCACCGCGTGGGACACCGCCGCCACCGCGGCCGAACGCGCCGCACGTGACACCGCCCACCTGCTGCCCAGGATGGGCCGCGCCCGACCGCACGCCGAGAAGTCCCTTGGCACCCCCGACGCGGGCGCCCACTCCCTCGCCCTGATCGTCCGCGCCGTCCACGGCGCGCTCGCCACCTGCCAGTAACTCCCTTTAAGGAAAAGCGACATGAGTGACAAGCTGCGGATCGTCGTCGGCTGCGACGACGCCGGATTCCAGTACAAGGAGGCGCTGAAGCAGGACCTCCTGGCGAGCGACCTGGTCGAGTCCGTCACCGACGTGGGCGTGGACGCCGAAGGCCACACCGCCTACCCGACCATCGCCATCGAGGCCGCCGAGCGCGTCGCCCGCGGCGAGGCCGACCGGGCGCTGCTGATCTGCGGCACAGGACTCGGCGTGGCCATCGCCGCCAACAAGGTCAAGGGCATCCGGGCCGTCACCGCGCACGACTCCTTCTCCGTCGAGCGCGCGGTCCTCTCCAACAATGCCCAGGTCCTCACCTTCGGCCAGCGCGTCGTCGGCCTCGAACTGGCCCGCCGCCTCGCCGCCGAGTGGCTCACCTACCGCTTCGACGAGCAGTCCGCGTCCGCCGCGAAGGTCCAGCTGATGTGCGACTACGAGGCCGCCTGATGAACGCCCCCGTCCTGCTCGGGGTGAGCCTGAAGATGTACTTCGGCCACCACGAGACCCTCAACTGGTCCCGCCGCGTCGTGCGGTTGGCGGACCGGCACCCGGCCGTCACCAGCGGCAAGGCGCGCCTGTTCGTGCTGCCCGCCTTCCCGGCGATCGTGCCGGTGGCCGGGATCCTCGCGCGCGGCGCCGTCGACGTCGGCGCGCAGGACATCGCCACGGAGGACGTGGGCGCCTACACGGGCGAGGTGTCCGGGCCGCTCCTCAAGGAGATCGGCTGCCGGTACGCCGAGGTCGGGCACGCCGAGCGCCGCCGCCTGTACGGGGAGGGCGACACGGTCGTCGCCGCGAAGACCGCGGCCGCGCTGCGCAACGGCCTCACCCCGGTCCTGTGCGTCGGCGAGCTCGACCCCGTGGAGCCGGAGGAGGCCGCCCGCCGCACCGTCGCCGAGGCCGCCCGCCTCCTGTACGGCCTGGAAGGCCCGGTCGTCCTCGCCTACGAGCCGCAGTGGGCCATCGGCGCACCCGAACCGGCCTCGCCCGGACACATCACCACGGTGTGCGCGGCGCTCGGGGAGTGGCTCGACTCCCGCCCCCAGCACACCGGTTCCACCGTGATCTACGGCGGCAGCGCGGGCCCCGGCCTGCTCACCCGCCTGGGCGGCTCCGTCGGCGGCCTCTTCCTCGGCCGGTTCGCCCACGACCCGGAGGCCGTCGCGAGGATCCTCGACGAGATCGAACCCGCCGACACCCCCGACTCCCGCGCGGAGGTGGCCTGACATGGCGTACGGCATCAGCACCTACGCGTACTTCTGGCGGATCTCCTCGCGCGCCCCGCGGCCGATGACGGCCCTGGACATGCTCCAGGACATCCACCGGCTCGGCGGCCAGGTCTTCCAGATCTGCGACTACGCACCCATCGAGACGTACGACGACGCGCAGCTCGCGGAGGTGCGGACGGTGGCGGCCGACCTCGGTGTCGTCCTCGAACTCGGCACCCGCGGCATCGCCCCCGACCACCTGGACCGCTACCTCCGCATCGCGGAGAAGCTCGGTGTCACCTTCGTGCGCTCCATGCTGCACACCGCCGACCACAAGCCGGACGTCACCGAGTCCGTGACCCTCCTCAAGCAGGTCATCGGCAGGTACGAGGAGCAGGGCGTCACGCTCGGCCTGGAGACCTACGAGCAGGTCGCCACCGCCGACCTCGTGGACGTCGTCCGCACCGTCGACAGCCCCCGCCTCGGCATCGTCGTCGACCCGGGCAACTGCGTGGCCCGCCTGGAACACCCGTCCCAGGTGGTCGAGTTGACCGCGCCCTACGTGGTGAACGTGCACGTCAAGGACTTCGCGTTCAGCCGCAGGGACGGCTGGGTGGGCTTCACCTACGCCGGAGCGCCGCTCGGCACGGGCCTCCTCGACCACGAGTCGATGATCGCCGCCGTCCGGGACCACGCCCCGGACCCCGCGTCGGTCAACCAGATCGTGGAGCACTGGCTCCCGTGGCAGGACGGTGGCTTCGATGCCACCGCCGAGCTCGAACACCAGTGGACCAAGCACAGCATCAGCACACTCCTGAAGGGCGAATGAACATGGCCGCCGAGAACAACAAGACCGTTGCCGTCATCGGGGCCGCCGGCAAGATGGGCCAGCGTGTCTCCAACAACCTGGTCGAGAGCGACTTCACCGTCCTCTTCTCCGAGAATTCCCCCAAGGGCCAGGAGCTGATCCGCTCGCTCGGTCGCGACCTGACCGACTCCGAGACCGCCGCCCAGGTGGCCGACGTGCTGATCCTGGCCGTCCCGGACATCGTCCTCGGCAAGGTCTCCGAGCAGCTCGTCCCGCTTCTGAAGCCGGGCGCCGTCGTCCTCACCCTCGACCCGGCGGCCGCGTACGCGGGCCTGCTGCACCCCCGCGCCGACGTGCACTACGTGTGCGCGCACCCCTGCCACCCGTCGGTGTTCCTCCAGCGCAGGACGCAGGCCGAGCTCGACGACACCTTCGGCGGCATCGCGGCCCCGCAGGAGGTCGTCGCCGCGTACGAGGGCGGCGACGAGGACAAGCAGCAGCTCGCCGAGTCCGTCATCCGCGTCATGTACGCGCCGGTCGTCGACGTCCACTGGGTCACCGTCAAGCAGCTCGCCGTCCTGGAGCCGACGCTCGTGGAGACCATCGCCTGCATGGTCGGCGCCCTGCTCAACGAGGCGCTGCACGAGACCGTGCACACCGTCGGCGTCCCGGAGAAGGCCGCCCGCGCCATGCTGCTCGGCCACACCCAGGTCGCCCTCGCCAACACCCTCAAGGGCGACAACCCGTTCTCCGACGCCTGCCTGATCGCCATGGACTACGGCCGCGACTCCATCGTCAAGGACGACTGGAAGAAGGTCTTCGACGACGGCGAGCTCGACAAGGTCATCACGAAGATGCTGAAGATCAAGGAGATCCGCCGCTGACCCGACACCTTCGTCGGCCCCACGCGCTCAGGCCCCCGCCCGGAACGCCCCCGGTGTCACCCCGGTCCGCAGCCGGAAGAACTTCGTGAAGTCACTGGGGTCGTCGAACCCGAGCCGCCCCGCCACCTCCTTCGCCGACAGGCCGCTGTGCCAGAGCAGCCGCTTCGCCTCCAGGAGGACCCGGTCGTCGACGTACTGCTTCGCGGTGCGCCCCGTCGCGGCGAGGGCGGCACGGGTCAGGGTGCGGGGGCTGTAGCCGAGGGCCGCCGCGTAGTCCTCGACGCGGCGGGTCACCGCGTGGTCGCGCTCCACGGCCGCGTGGAAACGGTGGAAGGTGTCGCGCGACGCGGCCGGCGCCGGATCGCGCACCGCCGCGAGCCGCATCACCAGCACCGAGAGCAGCGCGCGCAGCACCTCCGCGTGGCTGCCCAGCGGGAGCGAGGACATCGCCCCGTACTCGTACGTGAGGTGCTCCACGGCCCGGCGCACCGACTCCGCGTCCGGGCCGCGCGGGGTCAGCGGGACCTGTTCGTACGGCGGGTCCATGTGCGCCGCCGAGACGATCGCCGGCGGCAGGAAACCGGCCTTGAACAGCACGATCACGCCGTCCGCCGACGCCAGATCCGGGCCGAAGCGCTGCACCTGCCCCGGACGGATCCACAGCCAGGACCCCGGGCGCAGCTCGTACTCGACGAAGTCCACGGCCACCCGCAGCGGGCGCTCGCGGGCGCCGATCAACTGGTGGAAGACGGGACGCAGCGGCGCGTACGGGTCGTTGCCGTGCCGCAGCGAGCGGTCGTGCAGGTCGGCCAGCTCCGCCACCTCGACACCCGTCGGTGCCCCCACGGTCGGCGTGTACGCGAGATCCCGGACTTCAAGGCGTTCCTGTCTGATTTTCCCCATCGTGAGTCCCGAGCGTACCGCTGCCGCCCTCTCCTCGCCGCCTAGCGTGAAAGCACAGGTCAGCGACGTGTGAGGAGTGTCCTGTGCGATTGGTCGTGGGAATGACGGGAGCGACGGGTGCCCCCTTCGGTGTCCGGCTCCTTGAGTGTCTGCGCGAGCTGCCGGACGTGGAGACGCACCTGGTGCTGTCCCGCTGGGCGCGCACCACCATCGAGCTGGAGACCGGTCTGTCCGTGGCCCAGGTGTCCGCGCTCGCCGATGTCACCCATCATCCCGACGACCAGGGCGCCACCATCTCGTCCGGCTCGTTCCGCACCGACGGCATGGTCGTCGTGCCCTGCTCCATGAAGACACTCGCGGGCATCAGCGCCGGTTACGCCGACGGGCTCGTGGCCCGTGCCGCGGACGTCGTCCTCAAGGAGCGGCGCAAGCTCGTCCTCGTCCCGCGCGAGACACCGCTGAGCGAGATCCATCTGCGCAACATGCTCGAACTCGCCCGTATGGGCGTGCAGTTGGTGCCGCCCATGCCCGCGTTCTACAACAACCCGCGCACCGTCGACGACATCGTCGATCACATCGTCGCCCGGGTCCTCGACCAGTTCGACCTGCCCGCCCCGGCCGCCGAGCGCTGGGCGGGCATGCGCGCCGCCCGCGCCGCACGCGTCGCCGAGGCCGCAACTTCCGTACCGTACGAAGGAGTTCACCACCATGCCGTATGACGATCTGCGGAGCTTCCTCGGCACCCTGGAGAAGGAGGGGCAGCTGCTGCGCATCTCCGACGAGGTGCTGCCCGAGCCCGACCTCGCGGCCGCCGCCAACGCGACGGGCCGCATCGGGGAGAACGCCCCCGCCCTGCACTTCGACAACGTCAAGGGCTTCACCGACGCCCGGATCGCGCTGAACGTGCACGGCTCCTGGGCCAACCACGCCCTCGCGCTCGGACTGCCGAAGAACACGCCGGTCAAGGAGCAGGTCGAGGAGTTCGCGCGGCGCTGGGACGCGTTCCCCGTCGCCCCCGAACGCCGCGAGGACGCTCCCTGGCGCGAGAACACGCAGCAGGGCGACGACGTCGACCTCTTCTCCGTCCTGCCCCTCTTCCGTCTCAACGACGGTGACGGAGGCTTCTACCTCGACAAGGCCGCCGTCGTCTCCCGCGACCCCGAGGACCCGGAGAACTTCGGCAAGCAGAACGTCGGCACGTACCGCATCGAGGTCATCGGCGCCAACCGCCTCGCCTTCCAGCCCGTCCCGATGCACGACGTCGCCCAGCACCTGCGCAAGGCCGAGGAGGTCGGCGAGGACCTGCCCATCGCCATCACCCTCGGCAACGACCCGGTGATGGCGATCGTCGCCGGCATGCCGATGGCGTACGACCAGAGCGAGTACGAGATGGCCGGCGCGCTGCGCGGGGCGCCCGCCCCGATCGCCACCGCGCCGCTCACCGGCTTCGACGTGCCCTGGGGCAGCGAGGTCGTCATCGAAGGCGTCATCGAGTCCCGCAAGCGGCAGATCGAGGGCCCCTTCGGCGAGTTCACCGGGCACTACTCGGGCGGCCGCCGGATGCCCGTCATCCGCGTCGACCGTGTCTCGTACCGCACGAACCCGGTCTTCGAGTCCCTCTACCTCGGCATGCCGTGGACCGAGTGCGACTACCTCGTCGGACCCAACACGTGTGTGCCGCTGCTCAAGCAACTGCGCGCCGAGTTCCCCGAGGTGCAGGCCGTCAACGCGATGTACACGCACGGACTGATGGTGATCATCTCGACGAAGAAGCGGTACGGCGGCTTCGCCAAGGCCGTCGGCATGCGTGCCATGACGACTCCGCACGGGCTCGGATACGTGGCCCAGGTGATCGTCGTCGACGAGGACGTGGACCCGTTCAACCTGCCGCAGGTCATGTGGGCGATGTCGGCGAAGGTCAACCCGAAGGACGACGTCGTCGTCATCCCGAACCTCTCCGTCCTCGAACTCGCTCCCGCCGCCCAGCCCGCCGGTATCACCAGCAAGATGATCATCGACGCGACGACGCCCGTGGCGCCCGACGTCCGCGGCAACTTCTCCACGCCCGCCAAGGACCTGCCCGAGACGGCCGAGTGGGCGAAGCGGCTCCAGGACATGATCGCCGCCCGCTGACACCCGTCGCATCTCTTCCGAAAGGCCAACACCCATGAACGACAAGCTGGTTGACGGGGCCGAGTGCCCCCGCTGCCCCGCCGACACCGTCACCCTCCTCGCCACGTCGCCCGTCCCCGGGGTGTGGGACGTGCTCCAGTGCACCCGCTGCCTCTACACCTGGCGCACGAGCGAACCCGCCCGCCGCACCCGCCGGGACGCCTACCCCGAGGCCTTCAAGCTGACGGACGCCGACATCGAGAACGCGATCGAGGTACCGGCGGTGCCGCCGCTGCGCGTTTGACCTTGACACGGTGACAAGGTCTTCACTGCTTGCCGAGGAGGTGGTCTCGATGACGATCACTGGGCAGGACACGGAGACCTCGCGCGCGCTGCGAGGCCTTGAGGACCGCGATGCGTCGGTGCGGCTGCGGGCCGCGCTGGCGGTCGGCTCGGCGCCCGACCCGCGGTTCGTCGGCACGCTGGTCGAGCGGTGCGCGGTCGAGCCGGAGTTCTTCGTCCGCGACATGCTGACCTGGGCGCTCACCCGGCACCCGGTGGACCTGACACTGCCCGCGGTGATCCGCGAGGTCCGGTCCGAGCGGGCGCAGGCGCGGAGCCAGGCGCTGCACACGCTCTCCAAACTGGGGGACCCCGGCGCGTGGCCGGTGATCACGCGGGAGCTGCTGACCGACCCCGACGAAGAGGTCGCGCGGTGTGCCTGGCGGGCCGCCGCCGTGCTCGTACCGGACGACGAGAGGGAGGCCCTGGCCGGCGTACTCGTGACGCAGTTCGGCCGGGGCGGGCGCGAGACCCGGCTCAGCCTGAGCCGGGTCCTCGTCGACCTCGGCGAGGCGGCCGAGCCCGCCGTGGACGCGGTCGCGCGTGCCGCCGACGACCCGGACGTACGCGCGCACGCGCTCGCCACGCGGCGCGTCCTGCGCGACCCGGACACCGGAATCGGCTTCGCGATCGAGGACGCCAAGCGCGCCGTGGCGCTCGACGGGGCTCCCGTGGTGGACGATTAGGGTCCTTCTGGCGGATCAGGTTGGATGCGGGAGGCCGTGTCCGGTCGGTCCGGCGCGTGGCCAGGGCCCGCGACTCCAGCAAGATCCGTCAGAAGGGTCCCAAGTGTGTTGATCGGTGAGGTGGCGCGGAGGTCCGGGGTCAGTGCCCGCATGCTCCGCCATTACGAGTCGCTGGGCCTGGTGCGGCCCTCGGAACGCACGGGCTCCGGGTACCGCGAGTACTCGGGCGACGACATCCGGCGGATCTTCCACATCGAGAGCCTGCGCTCACTCGGTCTCTCGCTGCGGGAGATCGGGCGCGCGCTCGACGAACCGGGTTTCACGCCCACGGCGCTCGTCGGCGATCTGATCCGGCAGACGCGCGAACGCATCGCGGCCGAGACCGAGTTGCTCACGCGACTCAACCGGATCGACGCCGCGGGCCCCGGTGACTGGGAGGAGGTTCTCCAAGTCGTCGCGCTGCTCCAGGCGTTGGGCTCGAAGAACGCCGACGCCCGGCAGCGGGCGGCCCTTTCGTCGGGCGGTCAGGACGCGATGCCCGTGGAGGCCCTGGTCGAGGCGGTGCTGAACGAGACCGACACCAATGTCGCCGGGGCGCTGCGCTGGGCGCTGGCGCGTTCGGGCGGCGCCGAGGGTGTGCCCCTGCTGGTCGAGGCGCTCGACTCGCCGGTGCCCGCCGTACGGGAACGGGCCGCGCAGTGCCTCGCCGAACTGCCCGGCGAGGAGGCCGCCGCGGCGCTGCGGGAAGCCCTCGTCGGCACCGACGCCGTGGTCCGGGGGCGCGCCGCCGTGGCGCTCGGCAACGGCGGCGCAGCCGACGCGGTGCCGGAGCTCGTCGACATGATCGTGGCGGGCAGGAACGACACCGATGCCGCGGACGCGCTGAGCGTGCTGGCGGGCGACGCCGCGGCGACGGAGGGCATCGCCGCCGCGCTCGTCGACCGCCTCGCCCGCCCCGCCACCGAAGCGCCCGCCCGCGGCCGGCTCACCCAGGCGCTGGCGGGCATCCCGGGGACGACGGCGACGCGCGCCCTCGTCGACCTGTCGGCCGACGAGGACCGCGCCGTGGCCCTGACCGCGACGTATCTCCTCCGGCTGCGCGACGGCGAGAGCTGACGGCCTCGTCGCGGCCGGGGTGCCCCTCGCCACCGCGTGAGCCACTTCGTCGGGAGCCCGTGCGTCAGCCCCGCGTCAGCCGCGTCAACAGGCCCGCGACCAGGGCCGTCTGCGCGGGCACCGTGTCCGGGTGGATGAATTCGCCCTGGGCGTGCGCCCCGTCGCCCACCGCGCCCATGCCGCACAGCACCGGCAGGCCGAGCGCGGCGACGAAGTTGGCGTCGCTGGCGCCGCCGACCGCCGTGTCGGGCAGTTCCCGGCCCTGGTCCGCGGCGACCTCGCGGGCGAGGGCGAGCAGCGGGACGGAGGCGGCCCCCAGGGTCATGGGCGGCCGGTTCCAGTCGCGGTCGATGGCGATGTCCACCCGCGGGTCGCTGACGGCGATGGCGCTGAAGGCGGCGTCCACACGGCTCTGTTCGGCCTCGCTCGTCATCCGGATGTCGATGGCGGCGGTGGCCCGGCCCGCGACCACGTTGGTGCCCGAACCTCCTTGGAAGAGACCGGGGTTGATGGTCGTACCCGCTTCGGGGCGGGCGATCCTGGTGGCGGCCAGGACGAACTCGGCCAGTGCGGTGATCGCGCTGGCTCCGTCCTGCGGTGCGAGGCCGGCGTGCGACTCGATGCCGGTGGCCGTCACCTTGAAGATGGCGGAGCCCTTGCGGGAGGTCTTGACCGCGCCGTGTGCCGTGGGTTCGAGGACGAGGGTGGCATCGACGCCCCGCGCCGTCTCCTCGATCACCGGGCGTGAGGACAGCGAGCCGATCTCCTCGTCGCCGTTGAACAGGAAGGTGACCGTGGGGACGGGGGCGCCGCTCTCGCGGGCCAGTTTGAGGGCCCAAATGCCCTGTGCGAGACCGGTCTTCATGTCGAAGATGCCCGGTCCGCTGATCCGCGCCCGCCCGTCGGGCCCTGTCCGCGGCTGACCCCAGCCCTCCCATCCGTCGAGCGTGCCGGTCGGCCAGACGGTGTCGTAGTGGCCGACGAGCGCGACGTGTCCCGGGGCGGTGCCCGTGTAGGTCAGGGTGAGGATGTCGCCGCACGCGCCGCCGGGGTGACGCTCCTCGTGATCGGGCTCCCCGAGACGCCGCACGGCCAGGTCGCGCAGCAGATCGAGGCCCGCGGCGAGGGCGTCCAGGTCGTAGCTGCCGGTCTCCTGCCCCACGAGCGTCAGGATGTCCTCGACGATGCCGGTCGCGACCTGCTCGGCGCGACCGGTGAAGGCCGCGGTCGTGGCGGTGTGCTCAGTGGTGGTGCTGTCGGGGGATGCCGTCATGGTGAAGTCTCGTGCCCTTCTCGGTGGTGGTACGGGTGCGGGGTGCGGGTCAGCCGATGCCGAACGGGATGCCGAGCAGGTACCAGGCCACGAAGAACGCGACCCAGACGACCCAGATGACGGCGGCGATCGGGATGGTGAAGGAGGCGAGGGTGCCGATGCCCGCGGACTTCTTGTGCTGCTGGATGAAGCCGAGCGCCATCGCGAAGTACGGGCTCATGGGAGTGACGCAGTTGGTGACCGAGTCGGCGACGCGGTAGACGGCCTGGGTGGCCTCGGGGTCGATGCCGATGAGCATCAGCATCGGGATGAGGACGGGTGCGGCGAGCGCCCACAGGGCCGAGCCGGAGGTGATGACGAGGTTCATGAAGGTGATCAGGACGGCGATGCCGACCAGCACGCTCCAGCCGCTCAGCTGGAGGTCCTTGAGGGTCCGGGCGCCCTCGACGGCGAGGACGTTGCCGATGTTCGTCCACTGGAAGTACGCCAGGAACTGGGATATCGCGAAGAACAGGACGAGGATCGGGGCGTAGGTGCGGGTGCCCTCGACGAGCCCCTCGACGAGGTCGCGGGGGCGGGAGAAGGTCCCGGAGGCCTTGCCGTAGACCCAGCCGAGCAGGGCGAAGAAGACGAAGAGGACGATCGACATTCCCGTGACCACCGGGGACTCCACGAGGGAGCCGCCCTTGCCGCGCAGGGGCGAGCTCTCGGGAATCATGCCCGCGGCCACCACCGCGACGAAGCCGAGGGCGGTCAGCCCGGTCGCCCGAAGGGCGCGGAGCTGCTGGGGAGTCGTCTCGATCTCCTTGAATTCCTTGGCGCTCAGCGCGCTGACCGGTTCGTCGGGCTGAAGGTCGGAGCGCTTGGCGATGACCTTGTCGACGACGAGCGTGATCACCAGGGCCACGAGGACGGACGAGCCGAGGGCGAAGAAGTAGTTGGCGATCGGGGTGACGTGGTAGTCGGCGTCGATCGTGTGGGCGGCGGCGGTGGAGATCGACGAGAGCAGGGTGTCGGTCGTGGTGATCACCGGGGAGGCGTCGTAGCCGGCGGATACGGAGACGTACGCGACGATGCAGCCGAGCACCGGACTGCGGCCCGCGGCGCGGTAGATGAGCGCTCCGAGCGGGATCAGGGTGACGTACGCGGCATCGCCCGCGACATGGCCGACCATCGCCGTCATCGACAGCGCGAAGGTGAGGTACCGGCCGGGCACGCGGGCCACCATGCGGCGCAGCAGCACCGTGAACAGGCCGCTCGCTTCCGCGATGGAGATGCCGAAGCCGACGATGAGGATCGTGGCCAGCGGCGGGAAGGTCGCGAAGTTCTCGACTGCTCCCTCGATCATCGTCGTGACGCCGGCCTTGCTGAGCAGGCTGCGCACCGCGATGGTGTCACCGGTTCCGGGGTGCGTGGTGCCGACTCCGGCCGTCGCGAGGACCGCGCTGAGGAAGATCACGACGCCGGCGAGGATCCAGAACAGCCAGAAGGGGTGGGGGAGTCTGTTGCCGACCTTCTCGATCGCGGCGAAGGAGCGGAACGCGGCGCGCAGCATGCGCGAGGGCGGCTCGGTCGGCCGGGGCTCGGTGGTGAGGGAACTCATGGGGCCTCTTCACGCGGTCAGGGGACGGGGACACGAGGTGCCGGCAGTGGGGGAGCCGGTGGGAGGCGTTCCGTAAGGGGACGTTGTCGCACACCCTGACAGTGGAATAAGAGATTCTCTAGAGGTCACGCGTAACATCGGGATTAATCTGCACCCAGAGGGGATCGCATGACTTCTCCGTCACTCGACGAGCTCGACCGGCGCCTCATCGGGGCGCTCCATCTGGCGCCCCGCGCCACCTGGGACGACATCGGCGCGGTCCTGTCCGCCGACGCGGGCACCCTCAAGCGCCGCTTCGACCGGCTGCACGAGGCCCGCATGGTCCGTGTCATCGGACAGGCCGCCTGGGGCATGCACTCCACGGCGATGCCGGTGCACGTGTTCCTGGACGTCACGGGCGCCACGCCGCTCGCTGTCCTGGAGCGGCTCCGCGGTCTGCCCCATCTCCAGCACCTGGCGCAGATCTCCGGGGACCATCCGCTCTACGCCGTGGTGCACGCCCCGTCCGAGGCGGCTACCGGCGAGGCCGTCGACCGGATGTTCTCCGTCCCGGGCGTCCGGCGCGTCAACGCCCTGCCCGCGCTGCGCACCCTGCGCCGGGGCATCACCTGGGACCCGGGCTTCCTGTCCGACGACGAACGGGCCGGCCTGCACGAGCTGACCGGCGTGCGCCCTGAGGGCACCGCGGTCGCGGCGCCGCCCGGCAAGCCGCCGAGCGAGGCCGAACGCGCCGTGGTCGCGCACCTGATGGCGGACGGCCGCGCCCCGGCCGCGGCCGTCGCACGGGCCGTTGGTCTGGCCACGTCCACGGCGCACCGCGTCGTCCGCCGGGTCCTGGACGAGCGCTGGGTCCAGCCGCGCCTGGAGACGGTCTCGCAGTGGCTGGGCTTCGACACCGCGTTCCTGCTGCGGCTGCGGGTCGCGCCCGGTTCCACCGCCGACGTGATGGGGCGCATCGACCGGCTGCCGCAGACCCGGCTCACCGCCCATGTCGCGGGAGACCTGTCCGTGCTGTGCACCGGGCTCGTCGCCGACCGCACCGCCCTGGCCGCGTTCATCGACGACGAACTGGCCAGGGTGCCCGGCATCGTCAAGGCAGGCGTGGACGTCATGCTCACCGAGCCGCGCCGCTACTGGCTGGACCGCGACCGTGCCTCGGGCCTCGGGGAGTTCCACGCGCCGGCGCTGCTGTGAGGGGCTTCGGCTCCCACGCCGCGCCGGCCCGCGGTCACTTCAGCCAGCTGTCCACCAGCTGCTTGTTGCCGTCGATCCACTCCTTCGCGGCCTCCTGCTCGTGCCCCGTGCCCTTCTTCTGGAGGAGGAGTTCCAGGCTGCCGAGCTGGCTGCTGTTCATGCGGAAGTTCTTGAGCCAGCCCGCGACCTCGGGGTTGGCCTTGGAGTAGCCCTTGGAGGCGACCATCTGGACCTTGTCGGGCTTGCCGTAGGCCTTCTTGGTGTCCTTGAGGACCTTGAGCGGCATCTTGGTGTACGCCCAGTGCGGCCGCCAGAGCGTGACCACGATCGGCTTCTGGTTGTTGATCGACTTCTGGAGGGCGGAGAGCATCGCGGACGTGCTGGACTCGGAGAGCTCGTACTCTGACTTGAGGCCGTAGTCCGGCATGACGGGGGAGCGGGTCAGCCGCATCAGCCCTGAGCCCGCCTCGATGCCCACGATCTTGCCGCCGAACTCCTTCGACTTCCCCTTGAGGTCCTCGATGGTGTTGACGTCCTTGACGTACTTGGGGACGGTCAGGTTGAGGTCGGCCGGCTCGTACCAGGTGCCGAGCTTCTCCATCTTGGGGCCGAGCTTCTTCCAGTACGTCTCGTGGGTGACCGGCAGCCAGGCGTCGAGGTAGACGTCGGCCTGCTTGTTGGCGATGCCGGTGTACGTGCTGGCGATGTCCAGGTCACGGACGTCGACCTTGTACCCCTTGTCCTCAAGGATCTGCTTCCACAGGAAGGTCGCGGAGACACCCTCGTCCCAGCCGGCGACATAGGCCAGCTTGACCGTCTTCGAGCCGCCGCCGCTGTCGTCGTCGGAGCCCCCCTCGACCTTCGAGGTGTTCCCGCTGCATGCGGTGGCGAGCAGGGTGAGCGCGGCGGCGGTGCAGCCGAAGAGGTAGGTGGTGCGGCGGCGGCGATTGCGGATCATGGCTGGAGCTCCTGTCTTCACGCGGAAACCGGAGTGGTGGACGAGGCGGGAGAGGGCGACTTCTCCGTGTCGGCCACCGGGGTCGTGCCGGTGCGCCCGCGGCCCGGACGGCGGCGTATGCGGGGGGTGGCGAGGGCACTGGTGACGCGGTCGAGGAAGATGGCGAGGAACACGACGGCGAGGCCGCCCTGGAAGCCGATCCCCACGTCGAGCTGGCTGATGCCGCGCACCACGATGGTCCCCAGGCCGTCGGCGCCGACCATGCCGGCGATGACGACCATGGAGAGCGCAAGCATGATGACCTGGTTGATGCCGGCCATGATCGAGGGCAGGGCCAGGGGGAGTTGGACACCGCGCAGGATCTGGCCGTGCTTGGCCCCGAAGGCGTGCGCGGCCTCCACGACCTCCGGATCGACCTGCCGGATGCCCAGTTCGGTGAGGCGCACGGCGGGCGAGACGGCGAAGGCGATGGTGGCGACGACGCCTGGGACGAGCCCGATGCCGAAGAAGAAGACGGCCGGGATGAGGTAGACGAAGACCGGCAGCGTCTGGAGGAAGTCCAGGACGGGCCGCACCAGCGTGCTGGCCAGCGGGCTGCGCGCGGCCCAGATGCCGATCGGCACCCCGATGACCACGGCGAACACCGACGCGACCACGACGACGGCGAGCGTCTGCATCGCCGGGGTCCACAGGCCCATGCCCTGGATCAGGAGGAACGCGGCCAGGGTGTAGACGGCGAAGAACCAGCCGCGCGCGAGGAACGCGAGAACCGTGAACACCGCGATGATGACCAGCATGTGAGGGGCTGTCAGCACGAAGAGGACCGCGTTGACCAGTCCCGTCATCACGGAGGTGACGGCGTCGAAGAGACCACTGAGGTTCTCGGTCAGCCAGTCGACGGCCTTGTTGACCGGGGTACCGAGATCAACGCTGAACAGCATCGGCGACCTCCTCCTGTGAGCTGCCTGATGCTTCGGAAGTATCGTCCCGATCGCGGGAGTTGGTGGCCTGCGGTGCGGAGAGAGCGGTGAGCAGTGCCGCGCGGGGCACGACTCCGAGCAGTCGACCGTCGTCGTCGGTCACGGCCAGCGGCACCGAGTACCGCCCGGCCGCCGGGAACAGGTCCACGAGCAGTGTGTCGGGGCCCGCCCGCCCGTAGGCATCGCTCAGGCACTCCGGGCTGTCGCGCAGCGCGGCGTGCCCCGCGTCGGCGGCCCGTGCGACGGCGTCGTCGTGGGCCACGCCGGCCACGCCTCCGTCGGCGTCGAGGACATAGACGGCGCCCGCCTCGAGGTCCGCCAGGGAGCGCAGCACGTCGCGCGGGTCGTCGTCGAGGCCCGCCGTCGCCAGCGGCTCGCGCATGACGGCGCGGGCGGTCAGCACGCGGGAGCGGTCGACGTCGGAGACGAAGTCGCGCACGTAGGCGTCGGCGGGGGAGTCGAGGATGTCGGTCGCGGTGCCGAGCTGCACCACGCCCCCGTCGCGCATGACCATGATCCGGTCGCCGAGCCGCATCGCCTCGTTGAGGTCGTGGGTGACGAAGACGATGGTGCGGCGCAGATCGCGCTGGAGGCCGAGCAGCAGGTCCTGCATGTCCCGGCGGATCAGCGGGTCGAGGGCGCTGAACGGCTCGTCCATGAGCATGATCTCGGCGTCGGTGGCCAACGCCCGTGCCAGGCCGACGCGTTGGCGCATGCCGCCGGACAGGGCGCTGGGGTAGGAGTCGGCCCAGTCGGCGAGGCCGACGGTGCGCAGCGCCCAGTCCGAGCGCTCCTGTCGCTCGGCGGCGGTGCCGCCGCGCAGCCGGATGCCGTACGCGGCGTTCTCGCGGACCGTGCGGTGGGGGAAGAGCGCGAAGTGCTGGAAGATCATGTTGACCTTGCGGTTGCGCAGTTCGCGCAGGTCCGCGTGGTCCATCGCCAGCAAGTCCCGCCCATCGACGCGCAGTTCGCCCGAACTCGGCTCGACGAGGCGGTTGAGCATCCGGAGCAGGGTCGACTTCCCGGAACCGGACAGGCCCATGACGACGAAGAGTTCGCCGGGCTCCACGGTGAAGGACACGTCGCGCACCGCGTGGACCGTGCTGTCGGCGGTCTCGAAAATCTTGTTGAGCCGTGCTGCTTCTATCACCGTGCCCCACCTCCGGGGAACCGCGCGAGGCGGTTGGAACGCATGTCCGAGCTGGTGTTTCGCAATGCGCAACAGATGTGCAGTACGGTGTGACGATGCCGTTGATCGTGACGGCGCGTCAAGGCTCTTGCGTATGGGCAACCGCGAATTAACGTCGACGAGTGGCTAGTTGGGCCGTCGGAGCGGGGCGGGAGGGTGCTGTGATGACGACCGGCAGTCGTGGGCGAGCGCGCGACCGTGCGGTCCAGTCCGTCGACCGGGCCGTGTCGGTGCTTCAGATCCTGGCGGTCCGCGGCTCGTGCGGCGTCACCGAGATCGCCGGACAGCTCGGCGTCCACAAGACGACCGTGTTCCGGTTGCTCGCCACCCTGGAGGCGCGCGGCCTCGTCGAACAGGGGGCGGAGCGCGGCCGTTACCGGATCGGGCACCCGCTCACCGAGATCGCCGCCGCGGCGGTCGCCAGGACCACCGACCTGTTCCTCGTCGGCCGCCCCGTCTGCCAGGAGCTGGCGCGGGCCGCCGGTGACACGGTGAACGTCTCGGTCCGCGAGGGCCGGGACGTGGTCACCGTCGGGCAGGTGGCCGGGGAGGCCGCGATCGCGAGCGTCGACTGGGTGGGCAGGCGCTGCCCACTGCACGCCACCGCCGCGGGCAAGATCTTCCTCGCCCACCCCGCCCCCGACCGGCACGGGCGGCTGCCCGCGGAACTGTCGAACGGGGAGGGCCTGGAGCGCTACACCCCGCACACCATCACCGGCGAGGAGCACCTCGCGGCGGACCTCGCCGCCGTACGGGAACGGGGTTACGCCGTCTCGTTCGAGGAGCACGAGATCGGGCTGGTGTCCCTGGCCGCGCCGGTCCACGCCCTCGACGACACGGTGGTCGCCGCCGTGACCCTCTCGGGCCCCGCCTTCCGCATCCGCGAGGACACCGTCCCCGACCTGGCCGGGCAACTGCTGATGGCCGCCAAGCAGATCTCCTGGCGGCGGGGGCAGGTCAAGCGGGGCTGAGCGCGGCGCGGCCGCTCCCGCGGCGATCGTCACCGGTGTGCGCAGGCGCTTCCTGGATAGGCTCCCGGTATGAGCAGCAAAGGTCGCGCGCGGGACACGTCGGTGCAGTCGGTGGACCGGGCGGTGTCGATTCTCCAAGTGCTGGCCGTGCAGGGCCCGTCCGGCGTCACGGAGGTCGCGGACGCCCTGGACATCCACAAGTCGACCGTCTACCGGCTGCTCGCCACGCTGGAGGCGCGCGGCCTCGTGGAGCAGGACAGTGAGCGCGGCAGCTACCGGATCGGCTACACCGTCGTCGAACTCGCGGGCGGCGCGACCAAGGGCAACGACCTGTCGCTGCTGAGCCGCCCGGTCTGCCAGGAGCTGGCCGCTGCCGTCGGGGAGACGGTGAACGTGGCGGTCTACGACGGCGAGGCCGTCATCAGCATCGACCAGGTGCTCGGCAACGCGGCCATCACCAGCATCGACTGGGTCGGCAAGCGCACGCCCCTGCACGCCACGTCGGCGGGCAAGGTGTTCCTGGCACACATGCCGCAACCGGAGGCCGCCGAGATCCTCGAGCAGCCGCTGGAGGAGTTCACGCCGCACACCATCACGGACCCGGCGCTCCTGAAGGAGCAGCTTCAGGGCGTGCGTGAGCTGGGCTACGGCGTCATCAGCGAGGAGCTGGAGATCGGGCTCGCCTCGCTGTCCGCCCCCATCAGGTCGCTGAACGGCGAGGTCATCGCCACCGTGACGGTCTCCGGACCGACGTTCCGGATCAACGACCACACGATCTCCGGGCTCGCCGAACAGCTGGTGGCGGCCGGCGAGAAGATCTCGTGGCGCAAGGGCTACATCCGGCGCGGCTGATTACGCAGCGGTAGGGGTTGACGACGCGCTCTGGCGCGCCGCACATTTGTCTCGCATCGCGTTGGTGTTTCACATCGCGAAACGGGAACGTGGCGGCGCCGCCGTCACGCAGCCATCCCCGTCGCCCTGCCGCAGCACATCCGGGGCCGTCCCGCCCCGACACAGCCACAACATCCGGGCCACAGAGCTTCCCTGCCTCCCTAGGAGCTGTCGTGCGCGCACCGAACACGAACCTGGATCCCCTGCTCCAGCCCTTCCGGCTGAAGCACCTCACCCTGCGCAACCGGGTGGTCAGCACGTCCCACGAGCCCGCCTTCGGTGAGGACGGACTGCCCAAGGACCGCTACCGCGCCTACCACCTGGAGAAGGCCCGCGGCGGCGTCGGCCTGACGATGATCGGTGGTTCCGCGGTCGTCTCCCCGGACAGCCCGCCCTCCTTCGGCAACCTGCTGCTCCACCGCGACGAGATCGTGCCCTGGCTGCGCCTGCTCGCCGACGACGTGCACGCGGCGGGCGCGGCCGTCATGTGTCAGGTCACCCACCTCGGACGCCGCACCAGCAACTACACGGGCGACTGGCTGCCGGTGGTCGCCGCGTCCCCGCTGCGCGAGCCCGCCCACCGCGCGTTCCCCAAGGCGGCCGAGCCCTGGGACCTGGACCGGATCGTCGACGACTACGCCGCCGCGGCCGTGCGCTGCAAGGAAGGCGGCCTGGACGGCATCGAGTTGCAGTCCTACGGCCACTTCCTCGACGGCTTCCTCTCCCCGGCGACCAACCACCGCGACGACGAGTACGGCGGAGACCTGGAACACCGGATGGCGTTCCCCCGCAGAGTGATCAAGGCGGTGCGCGAGGCAGTCGGCCCCGAGTTCGTCGTCGGCATCCGCATGGCCCTGGACGAGGACCTCCCCGGCGGCCTCACCCTCGCCGAAGGCCTCACCGCCGCCGAGCGGTTCAGCGCCGACGGCATCGACTTCATCAGTGCCATCCGCGGCACCATCGAATCCGACGCCTCCCTGGCCAGGACGATCCCCTCGATGGGCACCCCGCTCGGCCCCTTCCTCGACTTCACCGGCGAGATCCGCCGCCGCCTCGACATCCCCGTCATGCACGCCGCCCGCATCGCCGACCCCGCCACGGCCCGGCACGCCCTGCGCGAGGGACTCCTCGACCTCGTCGGCATGACCCGGGCGCAGATCGCGGACCCGCACCTCGTCGCCAAGATCCGCTCCGGTGACGAGGACCGCATCCGCCCCTGCGTCGGGGCGAGTTACTGCCTGGACGCGATCTACGACTCCGGGGACACCAAATGCATCCACAACCCGGCCACCGGCCGTGAACTCCAGATCCCGCACACCGTCCCGGCCGCAACCGGCCCACGCCGCAGGGCAGTTGTCGTCGGCGGTGGCCCCGGGGGCCTGGAAGCCGCCCGCGTCCTGGCCGAACGCGGCCACGACGTCGTGCTGTTCGAGGCCGGCGACCAGGCGGGCGGACAGATCCGGCTCGCCGCGCAGAACCCCCGCCGCCACGACCTGCTCGGCATCGTCGACTGGCGCGTCGCCGAGTGCAAACACCTCGGCGTGGACCTGCGCCTGGGCGCGTACGCGGAAGCGTCCGACGTGCTCGCCGAACACCCCGACCTCGTCGTCGTCGCCACCGGCGGCCTCCCCAACCGCTCCTTCCTCACCGCGGGGGAGGGGCTCGTCGCGGACACCTGGGACGTGATGTCCGGCTCCCTGCGCCCGCGCGCGGGAAGCCAGGTCCTGATCTACGACGACCACGGTGGCCACCCGGCCATGGACGTCGCGGAACTCCTCGCCGCGCACGGCACCCGCCTCGAGTACGTGACACCGGAGCGCACCCTCGCCCCCGACGTCGGCAGCATGAACTCGCCCGCCTACCTACGGGCGTTCACCGAGCACGACGTCACCGTCACGCTCGCCCGGCGCCTGCGCTCCGTGCGCCGTGGGGCAGAGGGCCGACTCGTGGCGACCCTGTTCAGTGAGTACACCGGAACCGAGGCCGAACGCGTCGTCGACCACGTCGTCGTCGAGCACGGCACCCTCCCCAACGACGAGCTCTACACCGACCTGCTGCCCGCCTCCCGCAACCTCGGCGAGGTCGACCACCGGGCTCTGATCGCCCGCGAGGCCCAGACCGTCGTCCGCAACGAGGCCGGCCGCTACCAACTGTTCCGCATCGGCGACGCGGTCACCAGCCGCAACATCCACGCTGCCGTGTACGACGCGCTGCGCCTGTGCCTGCCCGTCTGACGAGTCCCCGGAGCGACCTCATGACCGTTCACGCCTCCTCCGACGCCAGCCCCGCCCACCTCGTCGCCCGCCGCGCCGCGGGCCACAGCCTCGAAGCCCCCTTCTACGTCAGCGACGCGTTCTTCCGCCTCGACGTCGACGCCGTCTTCGCCCGCAGCTGGATCTTCGCCGCCGCCGAGGCCGAACTCCCCGAACCTGGCGACTACATCACGCTCACCGTCGGCCCGTACTCCGTCATCGTCGTCCGCGACGACGACGAGGAGGTCCGGGCGTTCCACAATGTGTGCCGCCACCGGGGCGCCCGCATCCTCAACGACGAGCGCGGATCGGTCGGCAACATCGTCTGCGGCTACCACCACTGGACGTACGGCGTCGACGGGCAACTGCTGCACGCCGAGTCCCAGCCGCCCGACTTCGACCGCTCGTGCTTCAGCCTGCGCTCTGTCCCTCTGCGCACGGTCGCAGGACTCGTCTTCCTGTCCCTCGCGGCCGAACCGCCCGAGGACTTCGACGAGTTCGCCTCCCGTGTCGAGCCCTATCTCGCGCCGCACAACCTGGCCCGCGCCAAGGTGGCCCGGCAGATCGACCTCGTCGAGCACGGCAACTGGAAGCTCACCATGGAGAACAACCGCGAGTGCTACCACTGCGCGGGCCACCCCGAACTCCAGCGCTGCTACTTCCCGCTCTACAACTTCACCGAGGACGAGGTGCCGCCCGGCATGCGGGCCACCTTCGAGCGATTCCGGAAGGCCGACGCCGAGGCCCGCGCCACGTACGAGTCCCTCGGCCTGCCCCACGCCACCATCGAGGAACTGGTCGAACGCCCCACGGGTTTCCGCATCCAGCGCGAACCCCTCGACCTGGCCGGGGAGTCCTTCACCCCCGACGGCAAGGCCGCCGTACGCCGCCTGCTCGCCGACTTCCCGACCGCGCGCCTCGGCCACCTGGGCCTCCATCTTCAGCCCAACGCCTGGTTCCACTTCTCGGCGGACCACGCGGTGCTGTTCTCCGTCGTTCCGCTCGCCGCGGACCGCACCCTCGTCCGCACGACCTGGCTCGTGCACGCGGACGCCGAGGAGGGCGTCGACTACGACCTCGACACCCTGACCGGCGTCTGGGTGGCCACCAACGAACAGGACGCGGTCTTCGTCTCCCGGGCCCACCTGGGCGTGAGCAGCCCCGCGTACGTGCCGGGCCCCTACAGCCCGACCGAATCCCAGGTCGAGGACTTCGTCACCTGGTACATCAACCGGCTCGAAGCGCACCTGGAGGGGTCATGACGACAGCGACGCCGACGGCGGCGGGATCCCCGCCCGCCTGGGCCGACGGCCTGCTGGTGTGCCAGCAGGTCCACGACGTGACCTCGGACGTACGGACCTTCGTGCTCGCCCCCACCGAACCGCGGCTCTTCCGCCACGACCCGGGCCAGTTCCTCACGCTCTGCCTGGACATCGACGGCGAGCCCGTCGAGCGCTGCTACACACTTTCCTCGGCCCCCACCCGCCCGGACCTCGCCACCATCACGGTGAAGCGCGTCCCCGGCGGGCACGTGTCGAACTGGCTGCACGACCACCTGGCGCCCGGCGGCACGGTGTGGGCGCGCGGCCCCCTCGGCCGGTTCACCATCAACCAGCACCCCGCCCCGAAATACCTGTTCCTCTCGGCGGGCAGCGGGGTCACCCCGCTGATGTCGATGACCCGCACGCTGTACGACCTGGCCCACCCCGTGGACGTCGTCTTCGTGCACAGCGCCCGCACCTTCGACGACATCATCTTCCGCCGCGAACTGGACTTCATCGCGGCGGCGTCCCCCAACTTCCGGATCCGCCACCTCCTCGACGACCACGCCGAGCAACTGAACGCCCAGGTGCTGCGCGCCGTGGCCCCCGACCTGGCGGAACGCGAGGTCTTCACCTGCGGTCCTGCCGGCTACATGCGGGCGGTGCGGGAGATGCTCACCTGCGAGGGCTTCGACATGGCCCACCACCACGAGGAGAGCTTCGCGTTCGAGGCATCCGGGGCGACCGAACCCGGGTCCGGCACCGGAATCGGCACCGGCTTCAAGGTCCAACTGGCCCGCACCGGCCGCACCATCGAGTGCGACGCGGAGACACCGGTCCTGGCAGCCGCGGCCCGCGAGGGCATCACCCTCCCCGCCTCCTGCGCACAGGGCATGTGCGGCACCTGCAAGACGCGCCTCCTGTCCGGCTCGGTCGACATGCGGCACGCGGGCGGCATCCGCCCCCGCGAGATCGCCGACAACAAGATCCTGCTGTGCTGTTCGACGCCGCGGGAGGACCTGGTGATCGACGTCTAGCGGCCGTCACCGCGGCCGTCACTCGGCCCAGGGGAGCGGGATCCTGTCGTCCTTGCCGGGCAGGACGACCGCCTGCCCGGCAGCGGCCCGCTCCACCTTGCCCTCCACGTCCACCTCGAACTCCCCGCCCACCGGCATCCAGATCTGCTCGCGATCGATGATGTGCACCGGCGTGGCGCAATCGGCGTTCAACTCCACCCGCCACGTACTGACTTCGGTACTGCCCTGGCTGGGGGCCGCGAGACCGAACATCGCCCCGGCCGGGCTCTGGGTCGTCCGCTGCGCACTTTCACTGGTCCTCACCGAATTCGTGAGCCGCGTGGACGCCGCCGGGTACTCCGACCTGCGCCCCGTGCACGGACTGGTCTTCCAGATGCTGAAGGGCTCCGGCGCGACCAGCAGCGAGCTCGCCGAAGGGCTCGGAGTCACCAAGCAGGCCGCGGGCCAGATCATCGACGACCTGGAGAAGCGGGGATACGTCGAACGGCCGCCGCACCCCGCCGGCGGCCGCCGCAAACTCGTCGTGCTGACCGACAAGGCCACGGAGCACCTCGCCGTGGCCGGACGGATCCTGCACGACCTGGAGGGCCAACTGGCCGAGCGCCTCCGGGCGGCCGGACGGGAGATGCCGCGCGCGGAACTCGCGGCCATGGTCCGCACGTTGGCGGGCGACACGATTCCGCCGCTGCGGCCGGTCTGGTGAGGCGTCCCGGTTCCGCCGGCCGGTGATCCCGCCGTCCCGCCCGCCGTGTCGGCGCCGCAACGGCAGATCACGCCCTGTTTCATGGCCCGCATGCCTGGCACAGCCGTACACGAAGAACACCCGCCGTCACCGCAGGAGCAGGCCCTCGACCGCAAGGGCGGGCCCGGGCACACGCTTTTGATGGCGCTCGCCCTCGCGATCCCCACCGTGAAGGTCGCCTACACGGTGGGCGGAGGGGAGCCCGCCCGTGATGTGTTCGTCGGGATGGAGCTGGGCAACTGGCCGGACGTGCTCATCGGCATGCTGCTCACCGAGCCCGCCCTCGGTTCGGTGTTCGGTGTCGTGGTGTCCCGCGTCGTGTTCGCCCTGTTCGCCGCGCGCGGTTCCGTGCCCAAGGGCGGCGGGGTGGGGCAGGCGGCACGGCGGGTGGCGCTCACCCTCGTCAACCCGGTCGCCGTCGGGATCATCGCCGCCTGCTTCTACGGCCCCTGGTGGGGGCTCGGCACCGCGGTCGTGGCGTACGCGCTCCGGCTGGGGGTCGTCAGCGGGCGCCGGTGGGAACAGGGTCTTTCGCTGCTGCTGACGGTGGTCGTGCTGCCCCTGCTCGCCTTCGGCTCCGCCCTCGACGGGAAGGCGTGGACGTCGGTCCTGGAGTGCCAGGTGCAGGAGGGCACCCGGAACACGACCCAGCAGCTCATCGAGCTGGGCCGCAAGGGCAACGGTGTCGTCGGCTGGAGCCTCGACACCGAGGAGGTCGTGAACGGTGCCGGGTGTGTGGACACCGGAAGCCTGCGGGTGCGCAGCGCCTGGTGGTGACCGGCGCTGCGCACCCGGCCCGTCAGGACTTGCTGCCCGCCCCGTTCGGCTGCGGCGTGTCCGCCACCGGCGCCGCCAGGTCGACCGCCAGGTGGTCGCGCGTGGCGTCCGGGTCCGTCAGGCGGTTCAGGCGGGCCGGCACGTCGAGGCCGACCAGGGCCACGACGATGATGGTGCCCGCGAAGGTGAGGACCGCCAGGGCCCGGCCCAGTGGCATTCCGTCGGCCAGCGAGGCGCCCAGGACCGGGGCCACGGCGCCGCCGAGCGCACCCACGTTGTACGTGAAGCCGAGGGCGGCCGCCCGGTTCTCGGTGGGGAAGTGGCCGCCGATGTAGCGCGGCAACAGACCGGAGATGCCGAAGCTGAGTCCTTGCAGGACGAACAGGAGCGCGCCCAGAAGGAGCAGGTTGTCCTTGACCGCGAAGACCGGGAACACGAACACCATCGACGCGATCAGCGTGAGCGCGTACGCCTTCTTCGTGCCGATCCAGTCACCGACGAACCCGGCCAGCCAGCAGCCCGCCATCGTGCCGAAGCCCGCGAAGAACATCGCGTTGCTGACCTGGTCCGGGGAGTAGCCGAGGTCGGTCTTGAGGTATGTCGGCAGCAGTGCCTGGATGGGCCAGGTGTAGAGGAACGCGAAGAACACCGTCACGGTCATCGCCACGTACAGGGTCCAGTTGCGGCGTCCGCCCAGCTGCGCGGCGAGCGCGATGAGGCCGACACCCGCGACGACGGCGAGCACGGGCACGTACCCCGCGCCGATGGGGGTGAAGACGGCGAAGAGGGAGATCGTCGCGGCCACCGCCAGGACGACGTTGGCCGTCGCGCGGGCCGTCGTCGCGAAGAGCGGGCGGAACGGGTTGGGCTTCGTCGCCCGCTGCTCGACCGTCTCGCTCCACTCGGCGGCCTCCGGCAGCGCCCGGCGCAGCCACAGGGCCACCACGATCGGGACGATCCCGATGTAGAACATCCACCGCCAGCCGAGTGCAGGCACCACCCACTTGTACACCTCGGCGGCCAGCACCGAACCGACCGAGAAGCCGGAGATCAGGAATCCGCTCGCCCGGTTGCGCAGGCGTGCCGGCCAGCTCTCCATCGCGTACGTGGCGCTGGCGCTGTACTCGCCCGCCATCCCCATGCCGATGGCGAGCCGGGCGACGAACAGGCTGGTGTAGTCCCAGGCGAAACCGCAGGCGAAGGTGCCGAGCGAGTACAGCAGGATGCTGACCACCATCGACAGCTTGCGGCCGTAGCGGTCGCCGAGGGCGCCGAGCACGGCGCCGCCGATCCACCGGGTGATGAACGCGGCGGACACCAGGCTGGCGCCCTCCACCGTGCTCAGCCCGAAGTCGTCACTGATCTCCGTGAGGACGAGGGTGATCAGGACGAAGTCGAAACCGTCCAGGACATAGCCGACCCAGGCGGCGAAGAACGACTTCCACTGGGTACCGGTCACCTCGCGGTACCAGGGACGTGTGTCGTGGGTTGCAGTGCGCACGATGTCTCCATGATGTCGGACCGCCTCGGCATTGAGCACGGGCCGCGGGCGGTGATGTGTCAGCGCTGAGTGAGTCCTGCGACGAATTGGCCGGTCAGGGCCGTGGGAGCGGTGATGGCCGTGCCGACCACGACACTGTGGGCGCCGCGCGCGAGGGCGCGGGCGGCCTCCTGCGGGGTGCGGATGCGGCCCTCGGCGACCACGGGGACGTCGAGAGCGGTGGCGAGCGCGGCGACGAGGTCGAGGTCCGGGCCGTCCTGCTCCGGGGTGCCGGGGACGTAGCCGGAGAGCGTGGTGGACACCAGGTCGGCGCCCTCGGCGGCCGCGGTGACACCTTCGTCGAACGTCGAGACATCGGCCATCACCAGGGCGCCCGCCGCGTGCACCGCCTCGGCCGCCGCGGCGAAGGTGCCGCCGTCGGGCCGGGGGCGGTCGGTGGCGTCGATCGCGACCACGTCCGCCCCCGCTTCGGCGATCGCCAGGGCGTGCCGGACGGTCGGCGTGATGTAGACGCCGGTGTCGCCGTCCTTCCACAGGCCGATCAGCGGCAGGTCGACCGCCGTACGGATCGCGGCCACCACCTCGGGTTCGTTGGCGCGGATGGCCGCCGCGCCGCCCGCCGCGGCGGACCGTGCGAGGCGCACGAGGGTGGTGGTCTCGCGCATCGGGTCGCCGGGCGGTGCCTGGCAGGACACGATCAGCCGGCCCGCGAGGGCTTCGGCGAGCGCGGCGGGGGAGGGAGGGCTGGTGGTCGTCACGGATTCCGCCTCTGGTGTCGGGGGTGGTGGAGGGGCCCGGTCGCGGTGAGCGCGGCGGCGCCGAGCACGGCCGCGTCCGCGCCGTTCCTCGGTGCCTCGGGCTTCAAGTGGCGCAGCAGCGGCAGGAGTTCAGCGGCGAACGCGCGGTCAAGCGCGTCCCGGTACAGCGGTCCGATCCGCGGCACGCCGCCCGCGACCACGACGCGGTCGGGGCCGAGCGCGTTGGCGAGCCCACCGAGGGCGCGCCCGGTCGCCGTCGCGCCGATGGTGATCGCGCGGGCCGCCTCGTCGTCCCCGCCCGCCGCTCGTTCGGCGACGGTCTGGAGGCGGTCGACGGGGTGCCCCGTGAGCCGCTCGTACAGGGCCGTGATGCCCGGCCCCGAGGCGACGGCCTCCAGGTGCCCGCTCGCGCCGCAGGTGCACGGCAGCCCCGCCGCCTCCGGGCTCGGCAGGTGCCCGATGTGCCCCGCGACGCCCGCGACCCCGTGCAGCATGCGGCCGCCCGCGGCGACCGCGCCCCCGACGCCCGTACCGACGGCGACGAACAACAGCGTCCCGGCGCCGCCGAGCGCGGCGAGTTCGGGTGCGGCCGTGGCCCGCACGTCGTTGTCGCAGGCGACCGGGAGGCCGGTGCGGTCCGCGAGGCCGGCGCCGAGCACGGTGCCCGCCCACCCGCGGATCGTGTCGGTCGAGGCGGTCACCGTGCCCGTACGAGGGTCGACGACACCGGCGGCGGCGACACCGACGGCCAGCGCCCCGCGGTCGACGGACCGTGCCGCCTCACCGAGTGCGTCGAGGACCGCAGCGGGCCCTTCGGCGGCAGGGGTCGGTCTGGTGTGCCGGTCGAGTACGGACCCGCCCGGACCCACCAGGGCGGCGTCGATCTTCGTGCCGCCCAGGTCGAGTCCGATGACGGGACCGGACACGGGAAGGGGCCCGGTACTCATCGGACCGGCGCGAGCCCGGCGGCCCGCAGACGCACGGCGATGCTCTCGACGGACGATTCGTCCAGCTGGATCTGCGGGAACGCGGTGTCGCCGTTGTCGATGACACCGAGCAGCCGAAGCGCACCCTTGAAGGAGCCGAGCGCCGACGAACTGCGCCCCATGTCCCCCTCGGGCCCGACGTCGACGATGCCGAACAGCTCGACGAGCCGCTCCTGCTCCTTGGCCGCCAGGTCCCAGTCACCGGCGCGGGCGGCCTCGTAGAGACGTACGTACGCGGCCGGGTCCACGTTCCCGATGCCCGGCACGACACCGTCGACGCCCGCCAACAGGGCCGCGTCCACGGTGAGTTCGGAGCCGGTGAGGATGCTGAAGTCGGGCGCGGGCCCGGACTTCCGGCCGTGCCGGCCGCCCAGCTCGACGATGAGGCGACGCAGTCCGCCCTCGTCGCCACTGCTGTCCTTGACGCCCGCCAGCGTGCCGTCCTGCGCCAACTCCCGCAGCAGCGCGGCCGACAGCTTGCTGTGCACCGACACCGGCAGGTCGTACGCGAACAGCGGCAGGTCGACGGCCGCGCGGATGCGCCGGAAGTGCCGGGCGATCTCCAGGGGGTGGGTGCGCGTGTAGAACGGCGCGGTGGCCACGAGCCCGTCGGCGCCCAGCTCCGCCGCCTTCGCGGCGTGGTCGAGGACGCGCGGCGTGGTGGTGTCGATGACGCCGGCGAGCACCGGCACCCGGCCCGCCGCGGCGCGCACCACCGTCTCCAGGACCGTGCCGCGCTGCGCGTCGGTGAGGTAGGCGACCTCGCTCGTCGAGCCCAGGGCGAAGAGTCCGTGCACGCCGCCGTCGACGAGGTGCTCGACGAGCCGGGACAGAGAGGCGGTGTCGATGTCGCCGTCCGCGTCGAGCGGCGTGCAGACGGGCGGAACGATCCCGCGAAGAGGGCTGGTGAGAGGCATTGCGACTGCTCCAGTGCTGCTGCGGAGGTACGGCCGGCGATCGGCCGCGAGGTAAGACGTAAGATGTCTTACGTCAGGCGTCACCATAGACTCAGCTGGGCGCCACAGGTCAAGAGCGTCGTATGTCACACCCGGGATCCATGCCGGGAAAGCAGCACCGGGTCGTCACACCCGGCCGATCGGAAGGAGGCGTCGGTGGCCCGCTCCACGCTGACCGCGGACGTGCAGGAGAGCATCAAGCAGCTGATCCTGGAGCGCGGTCTCGCGCCGGGCAGTCCGCTGCCGCCCGAGGGCGAGCTGGCGGAGCTCTTCGACGTCAGCCGGGTCTCGCTGCGCGAGGCGCTCAAGGCGCTCCAGGCCCTTCAGGTCATCGAGATCCGGCGCGGCTCCGGCACCTTCGTGGGCTCGCTCTCCCTCGACCCCTTCGTCAAGGGCCTCGCCTTCCGTGCGGCGGTGCGACACCGCAACGGCGAGCCGAGCCTGTACGAACTCATGCGGGTGCGCGAGGCGTTGGAGGCCGGGCTGATCGAGAGCGTGGCGGCGTCCCTGCCCGGGGAGGACCTCGAGGCGTTGCGCGGGATCGTCGCGGACATGGAGAAGGAGGCGGAGACGGGGCGCGTCGCGCGGGCCACGGACCGCGCCTTCCATGTGGCGCTCTACCGCTCTCTGGACAACTATCTGCTCAGCGAGGTGCTCGACGCGTTCTGGGCGGCCATGGACCAGGTCCGCGACGACATCGGCGACAGCCACCAGGTGGGCGCCGTCACCGCCGCCCATCACAAGGCGATCGTCGAGGCGCTGGCCGCGGCGGACGGGCCCCGCGCGGCGGCGGCGATGCGCACGCACTTCGACGGGATCCGGGAGCGGCTCGCACCGGGCGGCGTGGCCGCGGAGGCCCGCCCGGTGGGCTGAATCAGGCCTCCGGCCGGTCGCGGGGCCCCGCCCCCTTGTCGTACCGGCCCCGCAGGTCCTCCCAGAACCCGAGCCCGACGGACTCGAACAGGTCGCGCACCGGCACGTGTCCCGCGGTGTCGAGGTCACCGGCCGCCGCGCGGGCCAGCGCGGCGCGCATGGCGGCCGCGGCGCCGCCGACGTTGAGGAGGGGCATGATGACCAGCGCGTATCCGGCCTCGCGCAGTACGTCGAGATCCGCGTCGGGTGTCTTGCCGCCGGGGACGAGGTTGAAGAGCGCGGGCGCGGCGACCTCGGACGGCACCCGCCGCACCTCCTCCAACGTCCGCGGTGCCTCGACGAACACCATGTCCGCGCCCGCCTCGACGTAGCGGTTGACCCGGCGCACGGCCTCGTCGAAGCCGTGCGTGGCGCGGCAGTCGGTGCGGGCGATGAGGACCGTGTCCGGGTCGCGGCGCGCCTCGGCCGCCGCCTCGATCTTCGCGGCGAACTCCTCGGCGTCCACCACGCGCTTGGCGTCGAGGTGCCCGCAGCGCTTGGGGAACTCCTGGTCCTCCAGCTGGATCGCGGCGACCCCGGCCCGCTCGTACAGCTGGACGGTCCGGTAGGTGTGCGTGATGTCGCCGAACCCGGTGTCCGCGTCGGCGATGAGCGGGATGTCCAACACCCCGGCCAGCAGCCCCGCCCGACGCACCATCTCGGTCTGCGTGGCGAGCCCGATGTCCGGCAGCCCGTTCGCGGCGGCCACGGCCGCGCCCGACATGTAGGCGGCCCGGAATCCGGCGCCCGCCGTCAGCGACGCCGACAACCCGTCGTACACACCTGGCGCGAGCACCGCCGACCGCTCCCGCAGGATCTCCCGCAGCCGATTGCGCATGTCCGTCATGGGTCTGCCTCCACCGGGTCGGTTCCTCGCTCGAGATCAACTCCCCATTCGACCCTGGGAGGGGTCGTCAGGGGAAGTGGGCGCGGGCTGCGGCGGAGTGTGTCGGTCCGGATCGGCCGGGACGGGGGAGAGGCGGTAGGCGCCGTCGTGGGCGACGACGCGGCCCGCCGTGGGCGGGGCGAAGTGGGTGCCCAGGAGGAGTGTGTCCGTGCCGGCGAGTGAACCGAGCAGGGTCCGGCGCGTGCGCTCGGACGCCTGCGGGTCGATGTCGACGCAGGCGCCGACGGCGGGGTGTGCGAGCTGTACGGGGTGGTGGACGCAGTCGCCGGTGATGAGCGCCGTGCCGCCGTGGTCCGCGAGTTCGACGGCCACGTGGCCCGGGGTGTGTCCCGGCGTGGGCAGCAGCCGCAGGCCGGGGGCGACGGTGATCCCCTCGGCGGGGACGTCGACGAGGTCGAGCAGCCCCGCCTCCTCCACCGGGAGCACGGAGTCCCGGAACATCTGCTCGCGCGCCTCGTCCATGTCGTACGCGGCCCAGAACTCCCGCTCCGCGCGGGAGACCAGGTAACGGGCTCGCGGGAAGGCGGGTACCCAGGCGCCGTCCACCTTCCGTGTGTTCCAGCCGACGTGGTCCGCGTGCAGGTGGGTGAGGATCACCAGGTCGACCGAGTCCGGCGGGAATCCGGCGGCGGTGAGGGTGTGCAGGTAGTCGGTGCTCAGGTGGTGCCATGCGGGGTTGGCCCGCTCCTTGTCGTTGCCGATACCGGTGTCGACGAGGACGCGCAGGCCGCCGACGGTGAAGGCGAAGGTGTGGCTGTCGAGGCGGAGGGTGCCGTCGGCGTCCGCGAAGTGCGGGTGCAGCCAGTCCTGTTCGACGACGAGGTCCGGGGTGGCGCCGGGCAGCAGCCACGGTCCCGTGGCGGGCGGCAGGGGTGTCTCGTCGATGCGGTGGACGGTGATGTCACCGACGGTCCAGGAGGGGGTCGTGGTCATGAGAGGGCTTCCCAGGAGGTCGCGGCGGGCATTAAAAGCTAACTGTTTGCGTTAGTGGGACCGTAGGCGCTACGGTCCCACTAACGCAAATGATTAGCGTTTGGAGTGCAAGGGAGAACCGTCCATGTCCGAACCCGAGCGGCATGCCGAGGCCGTCGCCGCCACCGCCGAGCACATCCGTTCCGTCGTCTCGGTCCTGCGGGAGCTGGACTTCGGCGACACCCCGCCCGCCCTCGCCTACCGCGCGGAACAGTCGCGGTCGCCGGAACAGGAGAAGCCCGTTGCAGCCGTATGAGATGTCCCTGAGTGAGGCCGCGGACGCGATCGGGCAACGGCGTCTGTCACCCGTCGAGTTGACGGATTCCGTCCTGACCCGCGTCGCGCAGGTGGAGCCCGGGCTCGGGGCCTATGTCACGGTCACCGCGGACCACGCCCGTGCCTCGGCACGCGCGGCCGAACGCGAGATCGCGGCCGGGCGCCGTCGCGGCCCGCTGCACGGCATTCCCATGGGGCTCAAGGACATGATCGACGTCGCGGGCGTGCCGACGACGGCCAGCTCCCGGGTGCGGGCCGGTCATCGCGCGGAAACCGACAGCGCGGTCGCCGCCCGCCTGGCGCAGGCCGGTGCCGTACTGCTGGGCAAGACGCACACGCACGAGTTCGCGTACGGCCTGACCACTCCGCAGACCAGCAACGCATGGGACGCCGAACGCGTCGCCGGCGGCTCCAGCGGCGGATCCGCCGTGGCCGTCGCCGCGGGCATGGCGACCTTCGCGCTGGGCACCGACACGGGTGGTTCGATCCGCGTGCCCGCCGCGCTCAACGGTGTCGTCGGCCTGAAACCGACCTACGGTCTGGTGCCCCGCCGCGGTGTCACCTCACTGTCCTGGTCCCTTGACCACGTCGGCCCGATCACGCGCACCGTCGAGGACGCGGCGCTGGTCCTGAACGCGCTGGTCGGCCACGACCCGTACGACCCGGCCTCGCTCGATGTCCCGTCCGCGGACCATCGGCCCCGTGCGGACGGGCGTCTCGAGGGGCTGCGCGTCGGAGTGCCGAGGACCTACTACTTCGACCACGTCCACCCCGAAGTGGAGGCCGAAGTCCGGTGCGCCATCGACCGGTTGGCGTCCCTCGGTGCGCAGCTCGTCGAGGTCGACATCCCGATGACGCGCTACGTGCGGGCCACGCAGTGGGGGCTGATGGTCCCCGAGGCGACCGCGTACCACGAGAGCACCCTGCGGGCGGCCCCCGAGCTCTACCAGGCCGACGTCCGCACCCTGCTCGAAGCGGGCGAGGCGATGAATGCCGGGGACTATCTGCGCGCCCAGCGCTCGCGGACGCTGATGCGGGAGGAGTGGGCCCGTGTACTGCGGCAGGTCGACGTGGTCGCCGCCCCCGCGGTCCCGATGACCGCCGTCGAGGCCTCCCAGGAGACGATCACCTGGGCCGACGGCACCGTGGAAGCGGTGTCCGACGCCTACGTACGCCTGTCGTCCCCCGCCAACATCACCGGCATCCCCTCCCTGTCCGTACCGGTCGGCCACGATGCGGCCGGGCTGCCCATCGGCATGCAGCTGCTCGGCCGCCCCCTCGGCGAGCACACCCTCCTGCGGGTCGGACACACCTATGAGCGCACCCGTCCCGCCCGCGCGCTCGCCCCTGCGGCACGAGGAAACCGCGAATCCGTAGACGCAACGATGTCGCTCTAGCATGGGTCCCATGAGCAGGCAGATGGCACGCCCCGGCGGGCGCAGCGCCCGGGTCCAGGCGTCCGTGCACGAGGCCGTGCGCGCACTCGCCGCCGAGGTGGGCAGGGACGCGGTGACGGTGCCGCTGGTCGCCCAGCGCGCGGGCGTGACACCGTCGACGATCTACCGGCGCTGGGGAGACCTCCAGGCGCTCCTGTCCGACGTGGCGGTCGAGCGGCTGCGGCCCGAAACGGAGCCGGAGAACCACGGCAGCCTCTCCGGTGACCTGACGGCCTGGGCCGAGCAGTTCCTCGACGAGATGGCCTCACCCGCGGGGCGTGCCTACATCCGCGACGCCCTGCTCGGCGACCCGGACGGCAGCAACGCGGGCCAGTGCTCCGCCTACGCCGCCGAACAGATCGACGTCGTCCTCGCCCGTGCGAAGGCGCGCGGGGAGCGGACACCCGACGTCGAGACGGTCATCGACCGCGTCGTCGCACCCCTCATGTACCGGATCCTCTTCCGCCCGCACGGCCTCGACGCCGCGTACGCCCGCCGCCTCATGGGGGAGACGCTCGAAGCGGCGGGCCCGGCGACCTGACCGTCCGTCCCACCTCCGCCCGCAGCTTCACGAACTCCGGCAGCCCCCGCGTCGTGATCTGGTCGCGTTCCACGGGGAGTTGGACCCGCAGGTCGAGCGCGATACCGGAGTCGGGGGCAGGTGAGAGGACGACCACGCGGTCGCCGAGGTAGACGCTCTCGTCGATGTCGTGCGTGACGAACACGATCGTGGCGCCGTCGGTGCGGTGGACGTCGAGGAGGAGGTCCTCCAGGTCCTCGCGGGTCTGCGCGTCGAGGGAGCCGAACGGCTCGTCCATGAGGAGCAGCGAGGGGCGGACCACCAGCGCACGGGCGATCGCGACCCGTTGCTGCATGCCGCCGGAGAGCTGCCAGGGGTGGCGGCGGGCCGAGGCTTCGAGGCCGACACGGGCCAGGATGCGGTCGGCCGCGGCGCGCCGCTCGGCGCGGCGCAGGCCCTGGCGGCGCAGCGGCAGTGCCACGTTGTCGCGGACCGTGAGCCAGGGGAGCAGGGAGCGGCCGTAGTCCTGGAACACGATCGCGAGGCGGTCGGGCACCCCGGTGACCGGGGAGCCGTCGAGCGTGATCGTGCCCTCCTGGACGGGGAGCAGCCCCGCGATCGTGCGCAGCAGCGTCGACTTTCCGCAGCCCGACGGGCCCACGACACACAGGAGTTGGCCGCTCGGAACGGTCAGCGACACATCGTGCAGGACGCGATGGGAGCCGTAGGACCGGCTGATGGCGGTGAGGCGCAGCAGGTGGGGTCCTTCCTCCTCGCCCAGGTGTGTCGTCATGTCGCCCTCCCCGTGCCGAGCACGCGTTTCTCGATGGCCAGCAGGCCGGTGTTGAGCAGATAGCCGAGGACGCCGAGCAGGGCGAGCGCCGCCCACACGGTGAGCAGGTCCGAGCGTGACTGGGCGTCGGTGAGGACGAAGCCGATCCCGTTCTCGGTGCCCGGCAGCAGCTCCGAGAACACCATGAGGATCAGCGCGAGCGACAGGCTGAGCCGCAGCCCGGCGAAGATGCGGGGGAGCGCGGACGGCACGACGACGTACCAGAGCCGCTCGGCCGTGGTGAGCCGCAGCGCGGCGGCGACCTCCAGGCGCAGCGGATCCGTGTTGCGGGCGCCCTCCGCCGTGTTCACGAGCACCGGCCACACGGCGCTGAACACGATCGACGTGATCTGCATCGGCGTACCGAAGTCGAGGACCACGACGAAGACCGGGACCAGGGCGGGCGGCGGGACGGCCCGCGCGAATTGCAGCACCGGATCGCACAGCGCGTACACACGGCGGGAGCGGCCGATCGCCACGCCGAGCACGATCCCGGCGAGGGCCGCGAGCAGGAATCCGGCGGCCATCCGGCCGAGGCTCGGGCCGATGGTGTCGAACGCGGCGTCGGTGAGGAACACATGGGAGACCGGTCCCGAGAACCACAGCTCGTAGGCGTGGCGCGCGATGCGTGACGGGGGCGGGAAGAAGACACTGCCGTGCGCGCGGGCCGACACCTCCCAGAGCGCGACGGCGAGCGCGAGTACGGGCCAGCGGAGCAGGGCGCCGGTCCGAGGGCGCACAACATGCGTACGTGGAAGGCGTGTTGGCGCCTGGAGCGGCCGCGTCACGTCCGCACCGTCCGCCGCTCGGGCGTCCACGGGAACAGCCGCCGTTCGCCCCACACCAGTACGCCATTGATGAGCACACCGAGTACGCCCGCCCACACCACGCCCGCGAGCACGTCCCGGTTGCCGTCCGTGGCCTGCTGGGCCTGGGCGATGAAGATGCCGAGGCCCTCGCCGAACCCGGACAGGAGTTCCGTGGCGACGGCCACCACGAGCGCGACGGCCGCCGAGATGCGGATGCCCGCGGCGATGAACGGCGCCGCGCCGACCAGCTCGACACGCAGCAGCACCGCGGCCCGGCCGAAGCCGAAGGCGCGCAGCGTGTCCTTGGCCAGCGGATCGCTCTCGCCGAGGCCGTACATCGTGTTGAACAGGATCGGCCACACCGATGCGTACGTGACGAGCGCGACCTCCGTCTCGGTGCCGGAGCCGAGCAGCAGCGACACCAGCGGGATCAGCGCCACCGACGGCAGCGGCCGCAGGAACTCCACGACGGCGCGGACCGCGGCGTCGACCACGGGCACGCTCCCGAGCAGCAGGCCGGCCGGCACGGCGATCGCGCAGGCGAGCGCGAGCCCGAGCACCCAGGCGCGCAGCGTGGCACCGACCCCGTCGAGGAACACGGAGTCGCCCGCGAGCCGGACGGCGCGGGCCAGGATCTCGGACGCCGGCGGCAGATACTCGCGCCGCACGATCCCCGCGCGGGACACCGCCTCGCACACGCCGAAGGCCAGCAGCACGCCGAGGATGCCGAGCCCGGCGTCCCGGCGGCCGCGCCCGCTCATTCGACGACGAGCGTCGACGGGTCGACGGTCTTCTTCAACAGCCCCTGTTTGTGCATGAGTTCGGTGAGGCGGCGCAGCTGTGCCACATCGGTCCGCGTCGGATACGCGGGCAGCCCCATCGACTCGGCCTGCGCGGACTTCACCTTGCTGTACGTGGGTACCACCTTGCGGACGACGGCCGGATCCGCGTCGGCGATCTTCGACGCGGCCTCGATGGCACGCTTGAACTTGGCGGCGGTGTCCGGGTTCCGCTTCGCGTACGCGGCGGTGGTGACGTACCCGCTGATGGGCAGCGACTCGACGGGGCTCGCGGCGCCGTCGACGAGGACCCGGGCCTTCAGGCCGTGCTGGATCGCGCCGTCGAAGGGCTCGACGACATGCACCGCGTCGACCTGACCCTTCTCCAGCGCGGCCCCCATCTGCGGGAACGCGATCTGCCGGTACGCGGGCCTGCCGGCGCCCCGCTTGTCCAGGATCGCGTCCAGCGTCAGCGTCTGGATGTTGTTGAGGATGTTGACGGCGACCTTCTTGCCCTTGAGGTCGTCCGCGCTCTTGATGGGGGAGTCCTTGGGCACCAGGACGTCCATCATGTGCGGCGCCGTCCGCACGCCCTCCGCGAGGATCCGCACGTCGAGCGTGCCCTTCTCCTGGGCTTGGAGGAAGGTCACGTAGTTCGCGCTCGCGATGACGTCGACCTGCCCCTTGGACAGGGCGGGCAGCGCCTGGATGCTCTGCTGCACGGGCTGGATGCGGACATCCAGCCCTTCCTTCTTGAACAGCCCGCGGTCGCGGGCGATGTAGAGCGCCGCCGAGTCCGTCAACGGCAGCGCGGCGACGGTGACCTGGGTGTCCTGGCCGCCGCCCGCACCGTCCGACCCGCTGTCCCCGCACGCCGTCATCGTTAAGGCAAGTGTGGTGACGGCCACCGCCGCCCCGACCGTTCGCGTCTTTCCCTGACGTAACGTCACAATCATTGCCTATCAGGTGATTGACGATGATCGCCACAGGGCGTGCGCCGCCGTCACCGGATCACTGCTGGTCGCGGCGGAGCAGCAGATTCATGGCGGTGAGGGTCAGTACGGTCTCGCCGTCCTGCTGGAGGACCTCGACGTCGGTGTGGACGAGGCCCCGGTCGGGCTTGCTGCGCGAGGGGCGGGCCGCGCGGACCGTGGTGCGGATCGAGAGGCTGTCGCCGGGGCGGACCGGGCGCGGCCAGCGCAGTTCGTCGATACCGGGCGAGGCCAGGCTCGCGACCTTGCTGACGTAGTGGTCGGCGTACAGCCGCATCATCACCGAGGCGGTGTGCCAGCCACTGGCGATGAGCCCGCCGAAGGGGCCTGTGGCGGCCGCCTCGGGATCGGTGTGGATGTCCTGCGTGTCGAACTCCCCTGCGAAGCGCAGGATGGCCTGCTCGGTGACGGTGATGCTGCCGAAGGTGTAGGTCGATCCGGGGACGTAGTCCTCGAAGTACCGCTTCTCGACGGGGGTGTTGAAGTCGGGGCCGATGGCGTGCGTCGATGAGGTGGTCATCGGGCGCACGTTAGCGGACGGGCGCGCTTCGTGCGGCGGGAGCGGGCCGGGTCGCCCGCCGCCGGTCACGCGGTGCCCTCGCCGCCGAAGCGTCGGCGGAACTCCTCGGTGAGCGTGCCGCCGGCCGCCGCCACCAGCTGTCCGACGACCGGGTGGACGACGAGGCTGGTGACCGCGCCCGCGAGTGCGGGCAGATGGCGGGCGAACCAGCGGCGTACGTACTCCATGGTGGAGAGGTCGGGTTCCGGCGCGGTCGCGGACTCCTCCAGTTCGTCGAGGAGTTCCCCGGCCCGCTCGGGGGCGCCGTCGGGCAGCAGCGCGCGGACGCGGGCGAACTCGGCGCGCAGCTCGGCCAGTTGCTGCTCGGTCACGGCGGCCTGGGCGGTGGGGCCCGCCACCTGGGAGACGGTGTTGTCGCGGCCGACGACCACCTGGCCCGAGACACCGCCTTCGGTCCGGATCTCGTAGTGGTCGCCGTCTGGTGTGCGGGACATGGGCTCTCCTCAGTCGATGCCCGGGGCGGGCCCGGAGGGTGGTTCCGTGCCGGAAAGGGTGGGGGAGGGAGGCGGCGAGGGCGGCGTCGTGGTGGAGGGCGGGCCGGTGGGGCCGGCGACGGCCGACCCGGCCACCTGCATCGACACGTCCTGTTGCCCCGCGTCGTCGGGCATGGTGACCAGCGCCTTGTACGCGCCCGGCTTCTTGGGTGCGAAGGTGACCTGGAAGACGCAGTCGTGCGAGCCGCCCGCGGGCGGGCACGAGGTCAGGGCGGTCTTCCAGTTGGCGGGGTCGCTGGACCTCAGGGCCTGCTCGTCGTCGCACTTGAGCCACGAGGTGAAGTGGACGGTCTCGGTCTTCGAGTCGCCGATCTGGACGGCGCCGAAGTCCCGTGCGGGCAGCCCGACCGGTGGGCAGTCGCCCGAGCCGGGCGGGGGTGCGGAGCCGCGCGGACCTGTGGGGGCCGTGGTCGTGGGGGACGGCTGTGGCGTCGGGCTCGCGCTCGTGCTCGGGGTCGTGGGCGAGTCGGTGGGGCTCGTGGAGGACAGCCGGGTCAGTGGAGAGGCGATGCTCGGGGTGCCGTTCACCGCCACCGGAGTGCCGCCGCCGGCCAGGGTCGCGGCGCCCACCGCCACGCCCGCCGCCGCCAGGACGCCACCGGCGCCGACCGCCACGGGGTGCGACGAGACGGCGTGGTGCAGGGAGTGGCGTGCCCGGTGGATCCCGCGGCCCGGTGGGCGTGGCGGCCCGGCGCCGATCGGGCTGCCCGCACCGGGCGGGCCGCTCGGGACGGCCGGGCCGCCCTGGCCCGGCCCCGGTACTCCCTGGCCGCCGACCCCACCCCCACCCCCGCCACCCGCGTGCGCCGCCGCGTATCCGACGCCCCCGCCCCCTCCGAGGAGCCCCGAGGACGCCGTGCTCAGCGCGACGGCCCGTACGTGCACCTCGTGGGCGAAGTACGACTCATCCGCCACGGCGCCCAGGAACTGGGCCGCCGCCCGGCCGTAGCGCAGGACCTGGCCCCACACGCCCCAGTGCAGCGAGAGCGCGAGCAGCGGGGCCGCGGCCCGCGCGAGGTCCCGCACGCCCCGGTGGTCCTCGATCATGGCCAGATTCCCCAGGACCCGCCGGATGGCCGCGGCCTCGGCGCACGCCTCCTGCCGGGTGGCGCGGGTCCGCAGCCAGTGGGTGAGGGCGGGCGCGAGCTGGGCGGCGCCGGGCAGCGCCCCGGACTGCTGGGCGACGAGCACGGCGAACGGCCCGCAGGGGCAGAGGTCGTCGCCGTCGGCCTCGACCAGGCGCAGCGCCGTGAGTTCGGCGAGCGCCGCCGGATCGGGACGTACCCCGAGCGCCGCCAGCAGGACGGGTGAGCAGGGCAGCGGGGCGAGGATGCACAGGGGACGCAGCAGCCCGACCGCCCGTTCCGAAAGGCGGGCCGCGGTGCCGACGGCGAGAGCGGTGTCGTCGACCGGAAAGAATCCGGCCGGCCGGGGCGGGCCGCCGTGGGCGCTCCGCCCCTGCCCGGCGTTGAACGCGGCGGCGGCCTGCACGACGGTCTGCGGGTGCCCGTGGACGGCCGCGATCAGGTGCCGGGCCGCGTCGGCCGCGGGCCCGGTCGGATACCGGCCCACCTCGCGGGCCAGCAGCTCGAACGCCTGCTGTTCGTGCAGCCCCTCAAGGCGCAACGGGCGGGCGTCGGGCCGCTCGATGCGGTCCACGGCGGCCGTGAGCAGTCGGCAGCCCGGGGTCGCCTCGATCAGCGCGCCCAGATCCTCGGGGGAGACCTGGAGGTCGTCGACGACGAGGACCAGGTGGAGGTCGCCCAACAGCTGCCGAAGGGTGGCGGGCTCGGGCTTGTAGCCCTCGCAGGGGCGGCCGTCGGGAAGCTCGTAGCAGGCCTGGAAGATCTCCTGGAGCAGATCCTCCGTCGTCCTGTCGGCAGCGTGGAGGTGGAGGACGGGCCGGCCCAGCGCGAGCTGCTCCGCGGCGCAGCGGCGCAACAGCGCGCTCTTGCCGATGCCGGGCGGACCGAAGACCTGAACCCGCAGGCCCGCCTCCAACCAGGCGCCGATCGCGGCGAGTTCGTCGCCGCGACCGATCGGCGTCTCGCCCTGCCCGCGGATCGCGGAGCCGCCCGGATACGGGCGCGCCCGGAGCCGCAGTAGGGGCGGCCCCTCGGGCCGGTAGGCGACGTACGCGCCCTGTTCGGCATTGATGACGACGTTGTTGCGGCCGACGACGACCTGCCCGTTCACTTCCCCGCGTACGTCGACCCTGCCCACATCCCCCATGGGCTCGTCCTTCCCCCGTTGCGCCTTGACAGCGTTCTACGCCGACCGGACGCCCCCTTCAAGGCAGTTACGGCAGATAGGGGCAAGGGGTGGAAATCGGGGCGGAAGTGGGGGTGGTGTCGCTCCCGGAGGTGGGCTGGGGCCGACGCCCGCGTGCAGCGTGGGCCGTGAGGTCTAGCGGAGGCTCTCCCCGTGCGCGGGCTCCGGACTGTTCCGGAGCCGCTCTTCCAGCGCCTCCAGCAGGCCGGGCAGATCGGGGGCGACGGCGAGGTCGTCCAGCGTCGCCGTGGGAAGCAGGCCGGAGTCGGCGATGCCGCGCAGGGCGCCGAGCAGCGGCGTCCAGAAGCCCCCGGCATCGAGGAAGCCGACGGGCTTGGCGTGGAAGCCGAGCTGGCGCCAGGACCACACCTCGAAGATCTCCTCCAGCGTGCCGAGTCCGCCGGGCAGGGCGACGAAGGCGTCGGCGTGATCGGCCATGAGCGCCTTGCGCTCGTGCATGGAGTCGCACAGGAGCAGCCGCGACACGCCCTCGTGTGCCCACTCCCGCTCGACCATGCTGCGCGGCATGACACCGATGACCTCGCCGCCGGCCTTCAGCGTGCTGTCCGCTATCGCGCCCATCAGGCCCCGGCGGCCACCGCCGTAGACGAGCCCGATCCCGCGGCGGGCCAGCTCCGCGCCCACGTGGACGGCCAGTTCGGTGTGGGCCGGGTCGGTTCCGCCGGAAGAGGCGAGAAAGACGGCGAGGCGGCGCATGGGCATCTCCGGATCGATCGCGACGGGGGCTCCGGTCTACCACGGGCGCGGTGCGGCGGACCCGCCGAACCCTGTACTTCGAGTGACTCAATATCTGTGTCCGCGCGATGAGGGTTTTGCCGACCATGTAGGGAGAGTTTTTGGGAGGGCGGAAAAACCGAAATTCCGTGGTGGGTGCAGGCTGTTCTTGCGTGCTACTGTCGTTCCTAGTTGCAGTTGTGGTTCCCAAGACTTCAGGTGCTCCCAACTGCTCTTGCGGCTGGGAGTGCTCGTACTTTTCCGGTCATTTTCCGGTCGGGGCAATCATCGCGGCGACACGGTGTTCGCACGGTGCGGATTCCGATGTACTGCCCCAAAGGAGATATGACATGGCTACTGGAACCGTGAAGTGGTTCAACTCGGAAAAGGGCTTCGGCTTCATCGAGCAGGACGGTGGCGGCGCCGACGTCTTCGCCCACTACTCGAACATTGCCGCCCAGGGCTTCCGTGAGCTGCTCGAGGGCCAGAAGGTGTCCTTCGACATCGCCCAGGGCCAGAAGGGCCCGACGGCCGAGAACATCGTTCCGGCCTGACACTGACGCGTTTTTTGCAGCTGGGGCCCGCATCCTTCGGGGTGCGGGTCCCGGCTGCATTTCCGCATCCGGACCCGCGTGGGTTTCCGCCGGCCGGCTCTGCTTGCTTCAACCATCGGTCCATACTTGTAATTCTCCATGCCGCTCATCGCTGCGGGAATTCCTTGATATGCGCCGCATCGAGGAAGGTTCCGCATGAACCGCACACGTACAAACGACCGTTCTGCCCGTACCCGTGGTGGTAATTCCTACGCCGGAAAGGGTGGCAGCCGCTTCGGCTCCTCGGCGCCGCGCCGTTCCGGCGGACCTGCCCGCTCCGGCGGTCACGGTCGTCGGCCCGCTGCGGTGCAGGGTGAGTTCGCGCTGCCCGAGACGGTCACCGCGGCGTTGCCCGCGGTGGAGAGTTTCGCCGCTCTCGGGATGCCGGAGCAGTTGCTGGCCGAGCTCGGCCGGCAGGGGGTCAGCGTGCCGTTCCCGATCCAGGGCGCGACGCTGCCGAACTCCCTGGCCGGGCGGGACGTCCTGGGGCGCGGGCGCACCGGCTCCGGCAAGACGTTGGCGTTCGGGCTGGCGCTGCTGGCCCGCACCGCCGGACAGCGTGCCGAGCCCCGCCGGCCGCTGGGACTGATTCTGGTGCCCACGCGCGAGCTGGCCCAGCAGGTGACGGACGCCCTCACGCCCTATGCCCGCGCCGTCAGGCTGCGGCTGGCCACGGTCGTGGGCGGCATGTCGATCGGCCGGCAGGCCAGTGCGCTGCGGGGCGGGGCCGAGGTCGTCGTCGCGACCCCGGGCCGGCTCAAGGACCTCATCGACCGTGGCGACTGCCGCCTGGAGCAGGTCGGCATCACGGTGCTCGACGAGGCCGACCAGATGGCCGACATGGGGTTCATGCCGCAGGTCACCGCGCTGCTCGACCAGGTGCGTGCGGAGGGGCAGCGGATGCTGTTCTCCGCCACCTTGGACCGCAATGTCGACCTGCTGGTGCGCCGCTACCTCAGCGACCCGGTCGTGCACTCGGTCGACCCGTCGGCCGGTGCGGTCACCACGATGGAGCACCACGTCCTGCACGTGCACGGCGCCGACAAGCACGCCGCCACCACGCAGATCGCCGCCCGCGACGGCCGCGTGATCATGTTCCTCGACACCAAGCACGCCGTCGACCGGCTCACCCGGGACCTGCTCAACAGCGGGGTGCGGGCGGCCGCGCTGCACGGCGGCAAGTCCCAGCCGCAGCGCACCCGCACCCTGACCCAGTTCAAGACGGGAGACGTCAGCGTCCTCGTCGCCACCAACGTCGCCGCCCGCGGCATCCACGTCGACAACCTGGACCTCGTCGTCAACGTCGACCCGCCGACCGACCACAAGGACTACCTCCACCGCGGCGGGCGCACCGCCCGTGCCGGTGAGTCCGGCAGCGTCGTCACGCTCGTCACCCCGAACCAGCGCCGGTCCATGGTCCGCCTCATGTCGGACGCCGGGATCCGGCCCCAGACCACCCCGGTCCGCTCCGGCGACGAGGCCCTGCACCGCATCACCGGCGCCCAGGCCCCCTCCGGCGTCCCGGTCGTCATCGCCGCACCGGTCACCGAACGCCCCAAGCGCGGCGGCTCCTCCCGCGGCCGGCGCCGCCCCACTTCCGCCGCGCGACGCGCCCCCGCCCGCAAGCCCGCCGCATAGCATCTTCGCGATCAGCAAGCCGACCCCACTCCGCAGGAGGCACCTTTGACGCTGGTTCAGACGCAGTTTCGCCCCGCGACCGCCGACTCCGTGCACCGACACGTGACCGAAGCGGTCGGCCGGGCCGGGCCCCAGGTCCGTGACGACATGAGTGTCGAGGTGGCGCTCTCCGTCATGGCCGCCGCCCGGACGCGCCGGTTGGTCGTCTGCGATCAGGACGACCAGGGCATCGGCCTGGTCACCCGGGCCGGCCTCACGGCCGTTCGCGACAGCTCCGCCTACACGGACCGCGTCTGCCTGCGCGATCTCCTGGACGAGCAGGGCACGGCATCGCCGGCCTTCGTCCTTTCCCGTTGAACCCGTCCCTCTCCGGCCGAACCGTTCTTCCCTACCCCTGTGAGGACCCATGCGCTGCGTCATCGCCCGCTTCCCGTTCGATCTCACCAAGAACGGCGTGCTGGAATCGATGAAGGGCATCAAGCCCGAACCGACCACCGGTGAAACCGTGACCATCGGTCGCCGTCAGTACCCCGTCAAGCAGGTCGGCCAGGTCGTCACCCGCCAGGACCGTCGAGACTTCACCGCCGCCGAGGTCCTGCGGGCCATGACCAAGCTCGGCTTCACCTGCCACACCGCCCCCGAGCCGGCGCCCGCGCCCGCCCTCGACCCGATCGAGCGGGCCTCCGCGATGCTCGGCACCACCACGCCCGTCTGAACCGGCGAGCAGGGGTGCTGATACCCGAATGACAGTGGGGCCCGACCGGCATGCCGGTCGGGCCCCACTGTCATTCGGGTATCAGATGTTCTCGACCGCGGTCGCGGAGTCCCCCGAATCGGCGGTGCGGCGGTATTCGGCGTTGATCCGCTGCGCTTCCTCGAGCTGGTCCTCCAGAACGATGATGCGGCAGGCGGCCTCGATGGGCGTCCCCTGGTCGACGAGCTCCCGGGCGCGCGCGGCGATGCGCAACTGGTAGCGGGAGAAGCGGCGATGACCGCCTTCCGAGCGGAGCGGCGTGATGAGGCGGGCTTCGCCGATGGAGCGGAGGAAGCCCTGGGTGGTGCCGAGCATCTCGGCGGCCCGGCCCATGGTGTAGGCGGGGTAGTCGTCGTCGTCGAGACGCCCGAACGAGTCGTCTGCTGTCACTTGCACCTCTCTGTTGAACATGCTCAAGGGGCCCTGGTGCCGAACGGCACCAGGGCCCCGAAGGAACTACTACACCATCTGCCGGTCCTGATACTTCGCCGGCCTTCTGTTTCCGCCTGCCCGGACGTACTGCCGTCGGGGCCGCGGGGATCGCGGTTGCTTGACCGGAGACCACCTCACTATCGATGTCCTGCGGTACCCGGGATCCCACTTTCCGCCCGGGCGATCCTGATGGCGCTCGCTCCTCCGTTCTTTCTGGCTACGAGAGAAACCATAGCCAGGCCGCGTGCCAATGTCTACTCCAGCCGACATAGATTTTCGTGTGTTCGAGACGGAGTTAATCCGCATCGAACACGGAGTGGTGTCTGGCGCCCAGCGGCCGGGCGATTGCCCTCTGCCGCCCTTTTTTGATCGATCATTTCTCTGCCCTTGACGTGCCCGTCATGCCCAAGCAACATCCTCCTGCGCACAGTGATAGTGCTTATCACTCTATGAGAAGAGGTTCAGGTGAAGGCAGGGATCATCGGTCTGGGCGAAGCGGGCGCGCTCTATGCGGCCGGATTCGTGGAACAGGGCTGGCAGGTCGTCGGCTTCGACCCGGTCGACGTGCCGACGCCGGAAGGCGTCGAGCGGGCGGCCACGATCGAGGAAGCCGTGCGGGGCAGCGATCTCGTGCTGGGCCTCACCGGGGCGAAAGCCGCGCTCGCCGTGGCCGAGGAGGCCGCCGCGCATGTGCCCGCGACCGCCGTCTACGCGGACATGAACGCCGCGGCCCCGGAGCTGAAGAGGAAGATCGCCGCGGTCGTCGGGGCCGCGTCTTCCGCGGTGTTCGCCGATGTGTCAGTGATCGGTTCCGTCCCGAAGTACCGCCACCGCACCGCGCTCATGGCCAGCGGGCAGGGCGCCGCCGCGGTCGCCGAGCACTTCGGCGCGCTGGGCGCACCCGTCGAGGACCTCGGGGGCGACCCCGGCGCCGCCTCGGCGCGCAAGCTGCTGCGCAGCCTGTTCATGAAGGGGCTCGGCGCCGTCATCGTCGAGGCCGTGGACGCGGGGCGGGCCGCCGGTGACGAGGCGTGGGTCAGGCAGCAGGTCGCGGGCGAGCTGGCGGATGGCGACGCCACGCTGGAGCGGCTCTACCAGGGCACCCTCAAGCACGGCGAGCGGCGAGCCCGTGAGGTGGCCGCCGCCGCGGACCTCGTCGGTGAACTCGGCCTCGACGCGCGCCTCGCCGACGCCATCGGCCACGTGCACACCTTGGCCGCCCGCCCGGAAGGGCTGCGCGACACCTCGCGTGTCACCGCCGAACTGCTCGCCGGGTACGAAGGCCTGGCGACGGCGAACATCGGCGACGCCACCGACCGCCTCGGTCTCCTCGACTCCGGAATCAGCGCCCTGTGGTCCGGCGCCCGAACCGTAGGCCGCGCGCTCACCGTGTGGACCCGCGCCGGTGACAACCAGGCGCTGCACCAGGCCATCAAGATCGCTCAGCCGGGTGACATCATGGTCGTCAACGGGCAGGGGGACGTCTCCCGTGCCCTGGTCGGAGAGCTGATCGCCGAGCGTGCCCGGGCCCGTGGCGTGGTCGGCATGGTGCTCGACGGCGCCGCGCGCGACGTCGAGGTGCTCGCCGAGATGGGCTTCCCCGTCTGGGCGCGCGCGGTCACTCCGGCAGGCCCCTACAAGTTCGGTCCCGGCCATGTCGGGGTCCCGGTCGCCGTCGGCGGAGTCGTCTGCTCGCCCGGGGATCTCGTCGCGGCCGACGGGGACGGTGTGGCCGTCGTCCCGGCCGAGCGTGCGGCGACCGTGCTGGCCGCCGCCCGCGAGGTGGAGGCCGAAGAGGCGCGACGGCGCACCGACATCCGCGCCGCCGCCGCGGCCACGCCAGGAGGAACATCGTGATCGCCGTATGGGCACTGGGCTGCTACATCGCGGCCATCATCGTGTGGAACGCCGTCCTCAAGCGGAACATCGGCGAGGCACTCATCGTCGGCTTCCTCGTCACCGGCCTGTTCGCCGGCGGTGACATCGCCCATGTCATGTGGGACGGGCTGGTCGAGGCGATGCAGGAGGAGGTCACCTTCGCGGCCCTCGCCTTCGTCTTCATGAGCTATCTGCTCGCCCGCACCCCGGTCCTCGACCACCTCCTGGGCATCCTCAACTCGCTCCTCGGCAGGCTGCGCGGCGGCCCGATCTATACCTCGACCGTCGCGGCCGGACTCTTCGGGGCCATCGCGCACGTCGGCGCGGCGGTGACCGCGGCGGTCGGCTCGGTCACCATCCCGTGGATGAAGCGGTCGAACGTGAGCGGTGAACTCGCGGCCACCGTCGCCGCGGGCGGCGCCGGCATGGGAGTCACCTTCCCCTTCAGCTCGACCATGTTCATCCTCATGGGCTCGGCGGGTGTCGCCTCGATCGCCACCACCGACGACATCGTCCTGCCGCTCGCCCTCGGCGGGCTGTGGTGTCTCGGGTACCGGCTGGTCGCCGCGTTCGTCATGGTGCGCCGCCACAAGGTGCAGCCCATCGACCGCGCCGACCTGCTGCCCCTGCGGACCAGCCTCGGCGCGGGCTGGACCAGCCTGTTCCTGTTCGTGGCGATGGCGATACCCCTGGCGCTGACCAAGGGTCCCGTCGGCGCCGCGCTCGACGGCCACGTCGGCCTCGAACTGTCCGACGCGATCAGCCTCATCACCTGGATCCCCGTCCTCCTGATCGCCACCGTCCTCGTCCTCGGACGGCGCCACCTGCCCCGCTCGGGCCGCGAATGGTGGAACGTGCTCGGCGGCGCCGCCCCGCACTTCGGTGTCATCGGCGTCACGATCGTCGCGGCGTTCTCCGCCTCCAATGTCCTCGGCTCACTCGGGCTGCCCGAGCAACTGACCGAGCTGCTCGCCGGGGTGGAGGCACCGAAGTGGGTCATGGCCCTCATCGTCGGGGTGCTCGTCGTCGGCGTGGCCATCCCGCTGACGGCGTCCGCGACGATGGCCGCCATCGGGCCCGTCGCCGTGACCTCGCTGGTCGGCGCCGGAGTGCCCCCGGCCACCGCCTGCGTCGCGGTGCTCATCTTCGCGTCCACCGAGGGAGCCTCACCCCCGTCCGGGGCTCCCATCTACGTCGCCAGCGGCATCGCCGGCATCGACCCCGCCCGCACGTTCCTGCCGCTGGCCGCCTACTACTGCGTCCCCATCCTGCTCGTGGGCGCCGCGGTGGCCACTGGCGTCCTCCCCGTCTGACACCCTCCCCGACCCGCACGAACCGGAGGCCCGCTCATGACCCACCTCATGGTCCAACGCACCCTTCAAACGCTCTTCCGGCTGAGCATCGTCGTCTTCCTCGTCGGCGGCGCCGTGACCGTCGTGGGCCAGGCCCTCGGCATGGTCCTGGGCGACGCCGCCTGGGTGGAAGGTGTGGCCGCCGACGCCGGACCGGCCACCTGCGTCGCGGCAAGCATCAGCGGCATGCTCACGTTCGCCCTCTCGTACGGGAAGCAGGACGCAGGGCAGCAGGACGGCGCGCACGGTGCGGACGCCCAGGCGTCCAGTCCCGCCGCGTCCGCCACCACGCACTGACCGGCAATCGGCTCCTGACGCACGGCGCGCACTCGCGGACTGATAAGTGTTATCGGGTCCGTGCGTGCCGACCGACGATCCAGGAGCCGCCCCCATGCCCGCCGAGTCCTCCTCCACCATGCGCTCCCTCGACCGGGCCTTCGACGTCCTGGGCGTACTGGAGGACAGCCGCCAGCCCCTGCGCCTGAGCGAGGTGGCCCGCCGTGCGGGCCTGCACGTCGCGACCGCGCAGCGGATCCTCAACGTGCTCGTCGACCGCGGTTACGCGGCCAAGGAGGACACCGGCTACACCGCGGGCCCGGCGTCCCTCGCCACCGCCCACGCGTTCCTGGTCACCAACCGGCTCAGCCAGGTCGCGCTCCCCGTCCTCCAGGAACTCGCCGCCACCACCCACCTGGCGGCCAGCCTGTACGTCCGCGTCGGCTCGGCCCGCGTGCTGATCGCACGCGTCGAGGGCCGCAACCCGCTGCGCTACCAGCTCCCCATCGGAGAGAAGCTCCCCCTCCACCTCGGAGCGGGCAAGGCGCTGGCCGCCTCTCTCCCGGAGCCGGAACTCGACACCTTCATCAAGGAAGCCACCCCGTTCACCCGGATCTCCGGAGAGCAGGTCACCGCGGACGAACTCGCCGCCGATCTGCGCCGGGTCCGGGCGGACGGCTACGCCCTCTCGCTGAGCGAACGCGTCCTCGGAGTCGCGGCCGTCAGCGCCCCGATCAGCACCCCTGACGAGGTGCTCGGCGCGCTGAGTGTCACCGGCTCCAGCACCGAACTCACCGAGGACGACCATCCGCACCTCATCAGCGAGGTACGCCGGGCGGCCGACGCCATCGCGGCGCGCTGCCCCTGACAGAAAGCCACCAGTCCGTGCCACTGCCCACGTACCAGGAACTCACGGAGCGCACCGACGCGCCCGCCGGCTCCAGCTGGCACCTCTTCCCGACGACCCCCGAACGCGGCATGGCCAACTTCGCGGGCCCGCACCAGGTCCGCCGCGCCGCCGACTGCGTCCGCCGGGGCGCCGCCTTCAACCTCGATTACGCCCTGAACGCCTTCGACCCGCCCATGGCCACGTCGCGTGGTGTGCCGCGCCATCACATCACCGCCAAGCACGAGCAGGCGCGCGACGACTCCCTCGACAACTTCCACCTCCAGGCCACCACCCAGATCGACGGCCTGCGCCACCGCCGCGCCTCGGGACACGGCTTCTACAACGGGGTCCCCGACACCGACATCGCGGCCGGAACCCCGTCCCTGGGCGTGCAGTTGTGGGCCGAGCACCCGCTGGCCGGCCGCGGGCTCGTGATCGACGTGGAGGGCCTGCTGCGCGACCGCGGCGCACCCCTGGACCACAGTGCGGGCCCGGCCCTCCCCACCGCCCTGCTCGACGAGGCGCTGGAGGCGCAGGGGTGTGCGGTCGAACCCGGCGACCTGGTCCTCGTCCACACCGGATGGGCCGAGTGGTTCCTGTCCGCGAGCCCCGACCAGCGCGTGGCCACCCGCGCCCAGCGCCGTGCCACCGGCTTCACGCAGAGCCGCGAGTTCGCCGCGTGGTGCTGGGACCACCGCATCGCGCTCATGGCCACGGACACCTTCGCGGTCGAGGTACTCCCGGTCGCGGACGACAGCGACTTCCGGGACAGCGCGCCCGAGGACGACGGCATGATGCACCAAGAGCTCATCGCCGGACTCGGTCTCCCGCTCGGGGAGTTGTGGAACCTCACCACCCTTGTCGACGACAGCCGCCAACACGGTGTCTGGGACTGCCTGTTGACGGTGAAGCCGCTGAACCTCGTGGGCGGGGTGGGCTCCCCGGCGAACGCCACCGCCCTCCGCTAGCGGAAGCGGCGGCCGGCACACCTCCGCGTGGCGCGCATGCCGATGACGGACGCCTCGGCGCCTCACGCCCCGTCGGTCCGCCCGAGCTGGTCCCGCAGCCGCAGCATCCCGCGCCGCGCGTGACTCTTGACCGTGCCGAGCGGCCAGCCCGTGAGTTCCGCGATCTGGGTCTGGGTGAGGTCGTCGTAGAACGTCAGCTCCAGGACCCGGCGCTGCGCCGGGGGCAGTTGCTCCAGTTCGTGCGTGACGACGACCTGGTCGAGCACCCGCTGTACGTCGTGCTCCTGCGTCGGCTGCCGGACCGTCAGCTCGGCGCCGGCGGCGCCGAGCAGCTCCGTGCGGCGGGTGCGCGCGCTCAGGGCGTCGGCCACCTTGCGGCGGGTGATGCCGACGATCCACCCGGCCAGCCGACCGCGTCGGGGGTCGAAGTTCCGCCGTCCGTGCCATACCGCGAGGAAGACCTGCTGTGTCACGTCCTCGGCCTCGCGCGCATCGCCGAGCGAGCGGTAGGCCAGCGTGTGCACCAGCGTCGCCCAGCGACGGTAGACGCCCTCGAGCCCTGCCTCGTTGCCGCGCAGGAGCTCGGTCGCGAGTTCGTCGTCGGAAAGCTCCACGCATCGTTCTCCGGGGGCCGCGCCGGGCGCTGCCGCTTCCGTCGTGGTCAGTAGGACAGACATGGCCCGGTCCTTTCGCCGTCGGCTGCCGGACTCACTGTCCTGGCGAAAGGGGCCGGTCTCGACTTGCACCGTAGTTGCATCGATATGGCGGCCCGCTGCCGTGCCGGAGGCGCCGGGCGAGCTTCACAGCCCGCGACGAATCGCCTGCCAGGTCGAGGAAGGGGGCTCGGCCGGTGCGGCGGGCCCCGATCTCGCGGCCCGCGCCACCCGCACCAGAAGACCGAGTGTGGAAAGGCAGACGCGGCACGCGAGCACGTGCTCGGTGTCGAGGGACGCAGCGTCCTCGTTCAGCGCCACCAGCGCGAGGTCCTCGACCGGAGGGTGCCGGTCACGGGGCGGCATGGACGTAGGAGGCATGGCGCACCTCGCGCTTTCGTCGGGCGTGGGGACCGGGGCGGGGCGGCGGTTTCCCGCGGCTCTCACCCCTGTTTCCGTGCGAAGCGCGCGGTTGGATGCGTGCGGGCGCGGGCAAAGGAGCCGCCAGATGGGGAGCGATGGCGCATTGCTCTTGCAACGATAAGGTGCATGTATGGAGCAGCAGGTGTACGGCGAACGGGAGGACATCGGCGACGGCGCGGCCGACGCGGCGGTCGGCGGCGCGCTCAACGGGTCGGCCGAAGGATCGGCCGAGGGCGCCGGACTCACGTCCGGCACCGTCGCCCGGCGCCTCGGCGTGTCGCCCACCACCCTGCGCTCCTGGGACCGGCGCTACGGCCTGGGGCCCGCCCGCAGGAGCGAGGGCCGGCACCGGCGGTGGTCCCCGGACGACGTCGCCATGCTGGAAGCGATGTGCCGGCTGACCTCGCAAGGGGTGCCGCCCGGGGAAGCCGCACGCCTCGTCAAGAGCGGTGCGAACCACGTCGCGGCTGCACCCTCCGACGAGGCGACAACGCCCGCACACGACGCGGACGACGGCGGCGGCCCGTCAGGGGCCGACCCCGCGGGCCTCGCGCTGGGCATGGTGCGCCCCGAGTGCCGCGGACTGGCCCGCGCCGCCGTCCGGCTGGACGCCGACACCGTCGAGGAACGCCTACAGGAGTTTCTGCGTGCCCACGGCGTCGTCGCCACCTGGGAAGAACTCATGATGCCGACGCTGCACGCCGTCGGCCGCAAATGGGAGACCGCCGGAGACCGCTACGTGGAGGTCGAGCACTTCCTGTCCTGGCACGTGTCCACGGCCCTGCGCTGCGCGCCCTTCCTCGACCGCCGCCCGGTCCGCCGCGAGGGCCCGCCCGTCCTTCTCGCCTGCACCCCCGGCGAACAGCACACCCTCCCGCTGGAGGCGATGCACGCGGCCCTCGCCGTGGAGGGCCGCCCGGTACGGATGCTCGGCGCCGCCGTCCCCGCCGACGCGCTCGCCGAGGCCGTGCACCGCACCGGCCCCACGGCCGTGATGCTCTGGGCCCAGTCGCGCTCCTCCGCAGGGGCGCCGCTCGCCGAGCACCTCATGCGCGTGGGCTGGGGACTCAAGGGCGCACGCCAAAAGCCCGTCATCCAGCTCGGCGGCCCCGGCTGGCGGGGCGCTGCGGTCGCGGGCGCCAGCTATCCGTCGAGCCTCGGGGACGCCCTGGCCGCGCTGCGCGGACGGTGACCGCGCATGGACGCTGAACCGGGGCCGTCCGAGCGCGGCGCATCCGTCGGCGGGTCTCGCGCGGAACACTCTGGGACGGGCGGAACAGCCGCGCCGACGCACAGAAGAGGTGGTCGCATGCCCGCGACCGGCACACCCGGAGACTCCACGCCCGCGGCTCGGGACGGGGCGGAGGTGTTCGTGATCGGAGCCGGTGTCTCGGGGCTGGCCTGCGCGCGGGACCTGTTGGCGGCCGGCGTCGACGTCCAGGTCCTGGAGGCCGGTGACGAGGTGGGCGGCCGGATGCGCTCGGACCTGGTCGACGGCTTCGTGATCGACCGCGGCTTCCAGGTCTGCAACACCTCCTACCCGCAGGTCCGGCGCAGGCTGCTACTGCGCAACCTCCGCCTGCGGCCCTTCACCCCCGGCGTCCTGGTCCACGGACCCGCAGGGCGGCTCCGCTTCAGCGACCCCACGCGCCGCCCCCGCAACCTGCCCGACCTGCTGCCGGGCCGCTTCGCGGGCCTCCGCGACCTGGCCGCCCTCGGTGCGCTGTCTGCCCGCGACATGCTGGCGCCGCCCCGGCGGCTGAAGCGGTCCACCGACACCACCACGCGCACCGCGCTGGCGGACGCCGGGATCTCGGACGAGCTCGTCGAGCGGTTCTTCCGGCCGTTCCTGTCCGGGGTCTTCCTTGAGGACGAGCTGGAGACGTCCTCCCGGTTCTTCCACCTGGTGTGGCGGAGCATGCTGCGCGGCACGCTGTGTCTGCCCGCCGGGGGCGTCGGCGCGCTCCCGCGGGCCCTCGCGGCCGCCCTGCCCCCGTACGTCGTGCGGTTGGAGTCACCCGTTGCCGGGCTCACCGACGCCGGAGTGCTCACCGCCGAGGGCGACGAGATCCCCGCGCGGGCCGTCGTCGTGGCCACCGGACCGGGCGCCGTCGCCGGGCTGCTGCCCGACGTCACCACGCCGGGGACCCGCGTGGTGACGACGTACTACCACGTCGCCCCGCGGTCCCCGCTCGGCGAGCCGACCCTGCTCGTCGACAGCCGACGCCGCTTCCTGAACACGTGTGTGCTCAGCGACGTCGTGCCCGAGTACGCGCCTCCCGGTCTCGCCCTCGTCGCCACCTCGGTGCTCGGCCGGAACACGGCGGGCCGGGAGCGCGCGGTCCGGGCAGCGGCGGGGGAGGCGTACGGCACCGGCACCGACGGCTGGGACCTGCTCACCCACCGCACCGTCGAGGACGCGCTGCCCGCCATGACACCGCCGCAGCCACTGACCCGCACCACCCGCGTGACACCGGGCCGGTATGTGTGCGGCGACCACCGGGCCACCGGCTCGGTCCAGGGCGCGCTGGCCTCGGGCGCCCGGGCCGCCCGCGAGGTGCTGCACGACCTGCGGCACTGAGCCGCACCGCAGTCGGGCAGCGGGTCACGGAGCGGCGTCGCCGCGCTCCCGCTCCTCGCGCAACAGTTCGTCCAGATTGGCCAGCCGGTCAAGACCACGGACCGGCTGCGCCATCCTCGGATTGCGCTCCAGGCGGGACCGGTGGCGGTGCAGGAACGCCCAGTACCCGGCGGTGAACGGGCAGGCCCGGTCGCCGGTGCGGTCACCGGGCCGGTACGCGCACCCCTTGCACAGATCGCTCATCCGGTTCACGTAGGCGCCGCCCGACGTGTACGGCTTCGTCGTCATGCGGCCGCCGTCGGCGTACTGCGACATGCCGACGACATTGGGCACCATCACCCAGTCGTAGCCGTCGACGAAGCAGCGGTGGAACCAGTCCGTGACCGCCTCCGGGTCCCAGCCCCGCTGGAGCGCGTGGCTGCCCAGCAGCATCAGGCGCGGGATGTGGTGGGTCCAGCCGGTGTCCCGGACCTGGGCCAGCGTCGTCGCCAGACAGCGTGCCCGTACGGCGTCGGCGTCCAGGTCCAGGAACCACTCGGGCAGCGGTTCGTGGTGCCGCAGCGCGTTGCGGTGGCGGTAGTCCTCGCCGAAGTGCCAGTACAGCTGCCACACATATTCGCGCCAGCCCGCGACCTGCCGCACGAAGCCCTCCACGCTGCCGATCGGGGCGTCGCCCGCCCGCCAGGCCTCCTCGGCGCGCTCCACGCACTCCGCCGGGTCGAGCAGGCCGAGGTTGAGCGAGGACGACAGGAGGCTGTGGCTCAGCACCGGGTCCTCGGCCAGCATCGCGTCCTCGTGCGGCCCGAAACCCGCGAGGCGGTGCTCCACGAACCGGCGCAGCGCGGACAGCGCCTCACGCCTCGAGGCGGGGAACCGGCGCGGCCCGTCCCGGCCGACGAACCGCACGTCACCGTCGCGCTCCCACCGGTCGAGGTCGCGGCGCACCTCCTCGTCGATCTCGTCCTCGCGCGGCCGGTACGGCGCCGGGGAGCCCAGGGTGCGGGCCCCCTTCGGCGGGGGCTCGCGGTTGTCGTGGTCGTGGTTCCAGCGCCCGCCGGCCGGCTGGTCGCCGTCCATCAGCAGTTCGTGCGAGCGCCGCACCCACCGGTAGAAGTCCTCCTGCCGCAGCTGCCGTCCACCGTGCCCGTCGGCCCACGCGCGGAACTCGTCCTGAGGCACGAGGAAGCCCCGCGCGGGCAGCACCCGCACCGATTCCAGCGACTTCACCAGCCGCAGCGCCGCGTACGAGGTCGGATGACTCACGGTCACCCGACCGCCGTCCGGCAGCGCCTCCCGCAACCCCTGCGCGTACGTCTCGGCCCGCACGTACCGGACCCGGTCGCCGAGTTCGGCGGCGCGGTGCCGCATCGCGGACAGCACCAGGTGTGCCTTGGCCCGGTGGAAGCGGCGACGGCGGAACACCGAACGCGCCTCGATCATCACCACGGGCACATCGCCCAGGCCGCTGAGGTGGTGCGGCCCCAGCTGGTCGCCGAAGAGCCAGTGGCGGTCCGTCATGCGGGTGTCTCCTCGTTCGCGGTCCCGGGGTGTGTGCCGCCGGGCTGCCACCCATGCTTCGCGAGGGCGCCGCGCGCCGGATGCGCCGACGCGGCCGGTCAAGCCGTTTGGATCTCGGTGCAACCGTCCGGCCTCCGCCTCCGGAAGAGGTGTCACCAGCGGACGGAGCACCCGCTTCGTCGCGGGAGGGGCGCTTCCTGCAAGGCAGAGGACATGTCATGAAGCTCAGCGAGGAACTTCCCGTCGACCACACGCTCGCCCGCGTCTACCGCTACGGCGCCGGGCTGTGCGGAGTCATCCTGCTCGTCTTCGGCTGCCTCGGCTTCGCCGACCAGCTCAGCCCCTTCGACACGGACGGCACCCGGATCGCCGGGATGTCCACCAACGGCGTGCTCAGCCTGATCTCGGTCGTCGTGGGCCTCGTCCTCATCGGTGGCGCCGTCGTCGGTGGCAACGTCGCGTCGACGCTCAACATGGTGATCGGCGGCCTGTTCGTCCTCAGCGGCTTCTACCACCTCTTCGTCCTGGACCGCCCCGCCAACTTCCTGGGCTTCGGCATGACGAACGTCGTGTTCAGCTTCGTGATGGGGCTCCTGGTGGCCTGCTTCGGCATGTACGGCCGGGTGTCGGCCGGCCTCCCGCACGACAACCCGTACTGGCGCCGCCGCCACCCGCGCCAGGCCGCCCGCGAGTCCCTGGCCCGCCGCCACGGCCCGACCGCGGGCGTGCCCGCCCGCGCCGGGTCCTCGACCCGCGCGGTCACGTCCACCGACCGCTGAGGCGGCCCGAGGTGCCCGGCCCTGGAAGGCCCGCACCACGGGCCTTGCAGGGCAGGGCGGTTCGCTGTCAGGCGCCCGCCCCGCCGTCCACCGGCACCACCGCCCCGGTCACCATCGACGCCCGGTCGCTGAGCAGCCACGCCGCCGCCTCGGCGACCTCGCGGGGCTCGGCCATCCGGCCGAGGGGGATCGCCCGCTTGATCTGCTCGACGACGCCGGGGGTCGACTCCTCCCAGGTGTCGATCATCTCGGTCGCGGTGCCGCCGGGAGTGAGCCCGTTGACCCGGATCCCGTCCGGCGCCCAACTCACCGCCGCCGTCTCGGTGATGCTGTTCAGCGCCCGCTTCATGGCGCCGTAGGCGGGCAGCGCCGGGTTCGCTCGGCGGCTGCCGATGCTCGACGTGTTGACGATCGACCCGCCCCCGCCCCGCCGCATCAGCGCGGCCTCGGCGTTCATGGCCGTCCAGTGCGCGCGGAAGTTGACGGCGAACTGTAGGTCGATGTCCTCGTCGCTGGTGGTGCCCAGCGGGCCGGGCCGCTGGATCGCCGCGCCGTTGTTGAACGCGCCGTCGAGCCGGCCGTGCAGCTCGCCGACGCGTTCGACGGCGGCGCGGATGCCGTCGCGGTCGGCCAGGTCCAGGGCGACGGCGTCGGCGGTGCCGCCCTCCGCGCAGATCTCCTCGACGATGCGACGCAGCGCGTCGATGCCGCGCGAGGCGAGGACGACGGCGGCGCCCTCGCGGGCGAACAGGCGGGCCGCGGCCGCCCCGATGCCCCGGCTGGCTCCGGTGATGAAGACAACCTTGCCGGTGAGCAGACCGATGGGCGGATGCGGGGTGTGGTGTGTCGTGTCGTTCGTCATGAGGGGAGTGTCGGCGGGGTCCGAGCCCCCGATACAGGCACAACCGGTACCAGGATGCGCGGCCGCCGCCCGGGCACACTGGAGGCATGGACAAACAGGAACTCGGCGCGTTCCTCCGCAGCCGGCGCGAACGGCTCCGGCCGCGGGACGTCGGCCTCCCGGCGGGCGCGCGGCGCCGGACACCGGGACTGCGCCGCGAGGAGGTCGCGGTCCTCGCGCACATCTCCACCGAGTACTACGTCCGGCTCGAACAGGGCCGCGCGCCCCGTCCCTCCGGCGAGGTGCTCGCCGGGATCGCGGGTGCGCTGCGGCTCACCGACGCCGAGTCCGAGCACCTCCACGTCCTCGCGGGAACCGCGCCGCACCAGAGCCGACGGCACCGGCGCGACGTCCGGCCGAGCATCCTGGCCCTGCTCGAACGGCTCCCGCAGACGGCCGCGTTCGTGACGTCCGCCGTGTTCGAGGTCCTCGCCTGGAACGAGCTCGCGGCCGCACTCATGGAGGACTACGGCCAACTCGCGCCCGAGGAAAGGAACTTGGCGCGGCGTGCCTTCCTCGGCCCCAAGCGCCCCGAGGTGCCCCTGTACGGGATCTCCGACGCCGCCGAGTTCCGTCACCACGTCGTCATGGAGCTGCGCTCCGCCCTCGCCCGCTACCCGGACGACCCCGCGGTCACCGGCCTCGTGGCCGAACTGTGCGACGGCAGCGCCGAGTTCGCCCGGCTGTGGGAGCTGCGCGACGTGCACGCCGCGCCGACCCTCACCAAGACCTTCGACCACCCGGCAGTCGGCAAGGTCACCGTCGACTGCGACGCCCTCGCCCTCACCGACCGCGACCAGCACCTCGTCCTCTACAGCGCCCCGCTCGGCTCCCGCGACGCCGAAACGCTGGCGCTGCTCGGGGTGTTGGGCGCCGGTGCGAAGGGTGCGCTGCGCCGGAGCGGCTGAGGCGCCGGACACGGTTCAGTCCGCCGGGCGGTACTCCTGCTCGGGCCGGCCCGTCGCCCCGTACCGCAGTCGCATCCGCAGCAGCCCGTCCGTGCACAGCCCCGCGAGGTGGCGCTGCGCCGTGGCGCGGGAGATGCCGATGGCGAGGCCCACCTCCGCCGCGGACCGGGCGGCCCCGGCCTGCCGCACCGTGGCCAGGACCAGGTGGCGTGTCGCTGCGTGCGCGCCCGTGGGCCGGTCGCGGCGCGGCGGCGGGGCCGAGAGCGCGGCCACCGCGTCGTCGATCGCGTCCTGGTCGACGTGCGGGGACGCCAGTGCCCGGCGGAACCGGGCGTAGCCGCGCAGCCGGTCGATCAGTCGCTGCGGGGGAAACGGCTTGGCGAGGTACGCCAGCGCGCCCGCCGACAGCGCCGCACGCACCGTCCGCCCCTCCGTCGCCGCGCTCAACACGAAGCTGTCGCACGGCAGTTCACGGACCAGGTCCACGCCGGACCCGTCCGGCAGATACACGTCGACCAGCGCCAGATCGACGTGCTGCTCCCGTACGGCGTCGCGCGCCCGCTCGGCCGACTGCGCGGTGGCCACCACGGTGAAGCCGGGGGCCTGGGCCACGTGCGAGGCGTGCAGGTCCGCCACGTGGAAGTCGTCGTCCACCACCAGCACCGACAGTGCGGGACGTTCGCTCACCGTGCCTCCTCCAGTACGTGCGGCAGCCTCGCCACGAAAACGGCTCCGACTCCTTCGTCGCCCGGGCCGCCCGGTGCCACCAGCTCGACCTCGCCGCCCCGGCCGCGCGCGATCTGGCGCACCAGTGCCAGGCCGACACCGCGGCCACCGGGCACCGGGCCGCCGTCCTTCGTGGAGAAGCCCTCCTCGAAGACGGCCTCGGCGTGGTCCGCCCGCACACCGTCGCCGCTGTCCGCCACGGTGATCACCAACGTCGTGTCCTGGGTCATCAGCTCCACCTCGACCTGACGTGCCGAGCGTCCGCCCTCGCCCGCGGCGTGCACCGCGTTGTCCAGCAGATTGCCGAGGACCGTGGTGACATCCACGGGCTCGGTGACGGGGGAATCGACCCAGGTGCCCTCGCCGAGCACCAGCTCCACGCCCTTCTCCCGCGCCTGCGCGGCCTTCGCGCGCAGGAAGGTGCGCAGGTAGTCGTCGTCCACAGCGTCCAGGCCGGGAAGGGACACCGACGCCGAACCCGTGCCGGTCAGTTCCTCCAGGTAGCGGGCCGCCTGTGTGAGGTGTCCGCCGTGCACCAGGCCCGCCACCACGTGCAGCCGGTTGCTGAACTCGTGGCGCTGGGCGCGCAGCGCCGAACTCATCGCCTGCACCGCGTCCAACTGCCGGGTCAGCGACTCGACATCCGTGCGGTCCTTGACGGTGACGAGCGTGCCCAGGTCGCGGTCGGCCCTGCGCACCCGCCGCGCCGTCACCACGAGCAGCCGTTCGCCCGCCGCGGTCACCACCGGCCCGCCGCCGTCCGCCCGTGCGGCGCGGGCCACCGCCAACACCCTTGGATTCAGGCCCCATTCGGACACCGGGGCGCCCGGCCGGCCGTCCACCGCGAGCAGCCGCCGCGCTTCGTCGTTGACGACCGTCACCCGCTCCCGCGCGTCCAGGGCCAGCACACCCTCGCCGATCCCGTGCAGCACCGCCTCCTGCTCCTGCACCAGCGCCACCAGTTCCTCCGGTTCGAGGCCGAGCGTCAGCCGCCGCCACCGCCGGGCGAGTGCCGCGGACGCCAGCACCCCCACGAGCAGCGCCAGCGCCAGGCAGGCCAGGCCGCCGAGCAGCACCCGGACCACCTGGTCGTGCACATGGCTCGCCGCGACGCCTGCGTTGGCCTCACCCACCACGCGACGGCTGCCCGGGGCGTAGACCGGGACCTTCGCCACGATCTCCTCGCCGAGGTGCGCGTGGTCGTGGTCCAGCACCTCGTGCCCGGCCAGCGCCCTCGACGGATCGGTGCTCACCATGCGTCCGAGCTGGCTCCGCTGCGGGTGGGCGAGGCGGAGGCCGCGGTCGTCCGTGACCACGACGAACAGGGATCCGGTACGGGCCCGGGCGGCCTGCGCCACCGCCTGTACCGGCCCCTCGGCCAGGGCCGCGACGTCCCGTTCCGCGTGGGCCCTGCGGTGCCCGTCGCCGGACACGGAGTAGCGGGCCGCCTGCGCGCGGACGACCGGATTCGCGGCGACGGTGCGGGCCACCCCCAGCGCCCGCAGCTGGTACTCGCGCTCGACATGCTGATCGTTGACGTATGCGAAGGCCCCGAAGGCGGCCGTGAGGGCGAGCGCGACGACCGCGCTCTGGAGCAGCAGTACCTGGGTACGCAGCCGCAGGCGCCGCCCGCGCCACCGTATCGACCTGGAGAACCTCACGCCGCGACGGTATCCGCCGCCCCTCACGGGGCCGTCGGGGACCCCGTCCCGGGCGTGCACTCAATGAGCAGAACCCGCACAAGGCGGGTTTCGCGGCTTGCGAGCGCAACCTGTCCGGCGCCGATCGGCGCGGGATACGTTCGCCCGGATCATTCCCCGGCCGACCCCGTGTGCGTCCGCCGGCCCACCCTGCCCGAGCCGCTTCGACCAGGAGTTCCCCCATGACACCAACCACCACAGAGGCCAGGGACGGCCTGCGTGGCAGCACCCGTGGAGGCCGCCGGTGACCACGCACACCTGGGGACTCCTGGCCATCCTGGTCCTGTCCATCGGCGCGCTGATCGCACTGATCAACACGCGCCTGCGCCTGCATCCCTTCCTGGCCCTGACGCTGGTCTCGCTCGGCGCGGCCGTCGCCGCCGGTCAACCCGCGGAGAAGATCGCCGAGTCCCTGGAGACGGGCGCGGGCTCCATCCTCGGCGACGTCGGTGTCACCCTCGCCTTCGGAGCGATGCTGGGCCGGCTGCTGTCCGACTCCGGAGCCACCGACCGCATCGCCCGGCTCATCGTCCACCGGGCCGGCCGACGGTCGCTGCCCTGGTACATGGCCGGCGCGGCCTTCGTCATCGGCATCCCGATGTTCTTCGAGGTCGGGCTGATCGTGCTGCTGCCGCTGATCTTCAGCGTGGCCCAGCGGCTGCGCGACGACCACGACGTCAAGGGTTCCCCGTACGTGGCCCTCGCGGCCCCGGCGATCGCCGCCCTGTGCACCCTGCACGGCATGGTGCCCCCGCATCCGGGGCCGCTGATCGGCGTGAGCGGTCTGCACGCCAACCTCGGTCTGACCATCGGCGTCGGCCTGGTGTGCGCGATACCCACGGTCATCATCGCGGGCCCCGTCTACGGCCGGTGGATCGCGCCGCGCCTCGACGTCCGGCCCGACCGCACGCTCGTCGCCCAGTTCACCGGAGACCGCGCCTCCGGCGCGGGTGCCCCGGCCGACACCACGGAGTCCGGGCGGACGCGCCGCAGCGTGCCCACCGGGTGGGCGGTCGCCGCGGTCCTGGTTCCCGTCGTCCTGATGCTCCTGAACACCATCGCCGACCTCGTGCCCGCGCTGCCCGCGGGGCTGCGGCACACCCTCGCCCTGACCGGTTCGCCGGTCGTCGCGATGTTCTTCGGCCTGCTCTTCGCGCTGTTCGTCGTGGCGCTGCCCAGCGGAGTGGGCGGCGAGGCGATCCGTGACTCGCTGGGCGAGAGCCTGCGGTCCGTGGCCGGCATCCTGCTGATCATCGCGGGCGGCGGAGCGTTCAACCAGGTCCTCGAGGACTCCGGCATCGGCAAGGCGGTGGAGTCGGCCGCCTCGGGGGCGCACCTCAACATCCTCGTCCTGGGCTGGCTGTTGGCGCTGCTGCTGTCGTTCTCGACGGGTTCCGCGACGGTGGGCATCGTCGCCGCCACCGGGGTCCTCGCCCCGATGGCCGCGACGCAGCCGAGCCTGACCACCTCGCTGCTCGTGGTCGCCATCGGCGCGGGCTCCGTGGGCCTCAACTACGTGAACCATGCGGGGTTCTGGCTGGTCAAGGAGTCCTTCGGGATGACACTCGGCCAGGCCACCAAGTCCCACACCGTCATCCAGACACTGGTGAGTGTCTGCGGACTGCTGATGACACTGCTGCTGTCGCTGTTCGCCTGACAGGGCCTCGATGCGGTGACGAGGATGCGAAGGTCCCGTCGGGACACGTGAAGGCTCCACACATCCCTCTCCACGGCTTTGACCTCGGTGGAGAGCGGTAAATAGGTTCGGGCGCCGAGTACTTGCTCGCGTACCGCCCTGTCCCGCCACGAACGGAGCTTCCCCCGTGTCATCCCTTGACGCGTTCACGTCCCACCCGCTCAGCAGCGAGAACCCGGTGACCAGTGCCCCCGAGTGGCTGCGGGACAACCTCGGCACGTTCGTCGGTGTTCCGCTGCGCATCCTGCTGATCGTGCTCGGTGCCGTACTGGTGCGGGCGCTCGCCCAGCGGGCCATCACCCGGACCGTGACCCGGGTCCTGGAGGCCAACGAGCACGAAAGCGAGCCGCGGCGCACCACACGCGGGCCCGCGGTGCTCCAGCGCGATGCCTCCCGTGCGCAGGAGCGGCGTGAGCAGCGGGCGCGCACCATCGGCTCGGTGCTCAGCAGCATCGTGACCATCGTCGTCTCCGTCATGGGCCTCGCCATGGTTCTCGACCAGATCGGCATCGCGCTCGGCCCGCTGCTCGCCAGCGCCGGCGTGGTGGGTCTCGCGATCGGCTTCGGCGCGCAGAGCCTCGTCGCCGACTACCTGGCCGGAATGCTCATCATGATCGAGGACCAGTACGGCGTCGGTGACTCGGTCGACCTGGGCGAGGCCGTCGGAGAGGTCGAGCACGTCGGGCTGCGCCTCACTCAGGTCCGCGACCTCAACGGCGGCCTGTGGCACATCCGCAACGGCGAGATCATGCGGGTCCGCAACGACAGCCAGGAGTGGGCCCGCGCGGTGCTCGATGTGTCGGTGGCGTACGACTCCAACCTGGAGAAGGTCTTCGCCGTACTGGAGGAGACCGGCATGTCGCTGCGCTCGGAGGAGGAGTACAAGGGTGTCCTCCTGGAGGACCCCTCGGTGTGGGGTGTGCAGTCCATCGAGGCCGACGGCATCGTGGTCCGGCTCGTCGTGAAGACCGCCCCGCTCAAGCAGTGGGCGGTCACCCGTGAGCTGCGCCGCCGGGTCAAGGAGGCCCTCGACGCGGCCGGCATCGAACTGCCCTTCCCGCAGCGCTCGGTGTGGGTGCGGGGCACCAAGGACATCGACGCGGAGGACAGCCGCGCGGAGGTTCCCATGTCCCGCTGACGGGCATCCGGCATCGCCCCGGGCAGGCCTGCCCGGGGCGATGCCGTGCGACTACGCGGCCGGATTCCGGGCGGCGTCGAGTTCCGTCAGCCGGGTCACCAGGAGCGCGGCCTCCTCGGGATCCACGCGGATGTCGAAGACGTCGTCCAGCAGCCCCGGCACCTCGTGCGGGAGCACGGTCCGTGTCACCGGGTCCCGACCCGGACGCTCCGTCGTCCAGACCAGCGCGTCGAGGGTGTCGTGCCGGTCCGTGCGCAGGCGCTGGATGTACGGACGGGTGACGAAGGGCGAGCGCTCGTGCGTGGCCACGAAGTGGTTTCCGAGCGTGTAGTCGATGGGGTACTGCGGGTTCTCGGTGAAGACCTGCCGCACCGTCCAGCCCTCAGGGCCCTCAGGACCCTCGCCCCGCTGGTGCACCGCCCAGCCCTCCGCGCCGTGCGTGATGACCTGCCACCGCAGCAGGTACGGCCACGGCCCGCCCTCGCTGCGACCGCCGTCGACCAGCTCGATGGGCTCCAGCGGGCTCGCGCCGAAACCGACGTCGACCAGCCAGCGCCTGTCGTCGAGGTCCACGATCAGCATCGCGTGGGTCGGGGGACGGGGTGTGGTGGAGTCCGCGCCGAGCTGCACCCGCGCGGAGACGGCGGTGAACCGGAAGCCGAGCGCCTCCAGCGCGGCGGCGAACAGCACGGTGTGCTCGTAGCAGTAGCCGCCCCGGCCCCTGCGCACCAGCTTGTCCTGAACCGACGGCACATCGATCCGCACCTCGCGGTACAGGAACGAGTCGTAGGTGTCCCACCGCAGGGTCAGCACATGCGTGCGTTGCAGCGCCCGCAGTGTCTCCAGGGTGGGTGCACGGTCGCCCTCGTACCCCAGGCGGGCGAGGTAGGCGTCCAGGTCGAGTTGTTCGCTGCTCCACATGTGAGGGACAACTCCGGCGGGCGCGGCGGCTATTCCGGGCGGCGTGGCCGGGCCACGTCCGGCCGGTTCACACCTTCAGCATCCGCTCGCTCAGCTCCCACAGCCGCCGCGCGGAGTCGGGATCGAGGGAGTGGGACATGGCGTCGGCCGGGATGCTGTCGGCGGTCAAGGGACGTTCCTCGTCGTCCAGCGGCGCGATGTCGCTGTCCTTGAGATAGACACCACCGATGTCCGCGAGCGCCGGGTGCGCGGCCCCGAACACGATCGTCGCCGCTCCCTGCGCTGCGGTCTTCTTCCCGAGGACGGGATCGATGACCGGTCGGCCGTGCTCGTCGACCAGGCCCTCGGCGCGCAGGGCCTCCTCGCCCGCCGCGCTGTTCAGCGCGGTGCCGACGACGACGCCGGGGTGGGCCGAGTGGGCGCGGATGCCGTCGGCGGCGTGGCGGCGGTCGAGTTCGACGGCGAACAGGACGTTGGCGCACTTCGACTGCGCGTACGCGAGGCCCGGACTGTAGTCGCCCGCCTCGAAGTTGACGTCGTCCCAGCGGATGCCGGACATCCGGTGCGCGCCGGAACTCACGTTGACGACGCGGGCCCCGTGGGCGGCGCGCAGGGCGGGCAGCAGACCGAGGGTGAGCTGGAAGTGGCCCAGGTGGTTGACGGCGAACTGCAACTCGTAGCCGCGTCCTTCGACCTCGCGGGTCGCGGGGGCGGCCACTCCGGCGCAGTTCACGAGGATGTGCAGGGCGCGGCCGGTGGCGTTCCAGCGGTCGGCGAAGGCGGTGACGGAGGCCGGGTCGGCGAGGTCCAGGCGGCCGGTCTCCACCTCCGCGATGCCGGCCTCGCGCAGTGTCTCGGCCGCGCGTCGCGGATCGCGGGCGGCCACGGTGACCGCGGCGCCCCTGGCGGTGAGCGCGCGGGTGACCTCCCGTCCGATTCCGGCGTGGCCGCCGGTGACGACGGCGTGCTTGCCGGTCAGGTCGACGTCGGCGAGAACGTCGTCCGCCGTCGCCGCGGGCGTGAATCCGGAGCCGATGGGCTGCTGCTTGGTGGTCATGGGGCAGGTCCTCTCGCGGTGCGGCGCGTACCGACCATGCTGCGGTCGCCGCGCACTTTCCGGAACATTGCTCCGTTTAGCTTACGGAGCGCTGTTCCGTTTAGGCAAGCGCAGTAGGGTTCCCCTGATGAGCAGTCCTCGGGAGGAACGCGTGGAAAGCACGGAAGGCCAGGTCGGGGGAGCGGGCCGCGGCAAGCGGGCCGACGCCGCGCGCAACCAGGAGAAGCTGCTCGCCGCGGCGGCCCAGGTGTTCGTGACCTCCGGCGTCGACGCGCCGGTGCGCCGGATCGCGGCCGAGGCGGGCGTCGGCATGGGCACGATCTACCGGCACTTCCCGACCCGCGCCGAGCTCGTGGTCGCGGTCTTCCGCCATCAGGTCGAGGAGTGCGCGGAGGCGGGCCCACGCCTGCTGGCCGAGGCCGGGTCCCCGTTCGAGGCGCTGCGCGCGTGGGTCGATCTGTTCGTGGACTTCCTGGTCACCAAGCACGGCCTGGCCAACACGCTGGAGCCGGAGAGCAGTGGATTCGCCGCGCTGCACTCGTACTTCATCGACCGTCTGATGCCCGTCGCCGCGGACCTGCTGGACGCCGCCGTCGAGGCCGGCGAGATCCGGCCCGGCACACGGCCCTACGAATTCCTGCGCGGCATCGGCAACCTCTGCATCGGCCACGAGAGCGACACCGACTACGACCCGCGCAGGCTGATCGACCTGCTGCTGCGGGGACTCCGACAACCGCGCTGAACAGGGGAGAGCTGCCGCCGCTCGGCCACCGGTGTGACCCGCGGGCGCGCCGCCCGCCCCCGGTGACGGCCCGCCCGAAGACTGGCGGCATGATTCTCCGCCCCGCCTCCACCCGGCTCCTGCGGCGTGCCGCCCTGGTCGCCGCCACCGCGCTGACGACCGCCCTGTCCGCCACCCTCGTCGCCGCGCCCGCGGCATCGGCCGCACACTGCGCCGCCGACTCCTGCGGCGGCGCGGCCGTCGTGGCCCCGCTGTCCCAGGAGCCGCCCGCCGTCGGTGCGTGCACGAGCCCGGAACCCGTGGTGTGCGAGATCCGCCGCTCCACGCCCGACGAGCGGGTGGAACAGCGCGACATCCGGATGCGGTACCTCGACCTCATCGGCGACATGGACCGCGTGCGGTGCACGATGCGCGCCGAGGGGCACACCCCCGAGGAGATCGCCCGCCGCCTGGTCGACATGCGCAACGACGCCAAGGAGATCACCCGGGCCGGGATGACGCCGGAGGAGGTCCGGGTCCTCGAGGCGCGCAACATGGTGAAGTACGGCAACCCCCTCGGCCCCACCGCCGACCAGCTCCACGCCAAGTACGGCTCCTGGGAGAAGGTCGCCGACGCCGCCACCCGCACCAGCCGTGCCGTCGACGGCGAACTCGGCCTGGCGTATCTGCCCTGCCCCTGCGACGTGCCCGCCGAGGCCTGACCTTCGGGGGCCCGCTCAGCGGCCCCCGTCCCCGTCCGCCGCGCAGGCCGCCGGCGGCGCGGCGGTGTCCTCGCCGCCACGCGCGGGCGGCGGCCAGACAGGGCGGTGGTGCGGGGGCAGCGCCTCCAGGGCGCCGCTCACCGTGGAATGCGACGGCAGCAGTTCATTGCTCGCGGTCTGGCTGAGCAGATCGGACAGCCGCCGCCCGGGTCCGGCCAGCAGGAGCAGGCCCTCACGGCGCCGCAGCAGCCAGCGGGCGGCGAGCAGGCAGTTGAGGCCGCGCGAGTCGCAGAACGTGAGCGCCGTGACGTCAAGGACCAGGTGCCGGTGCCCCGACAGCACCCGGGAGCCGATCGCCCTGAGGAAGAACTGCTCGCAGTTCTGATCGAGTTCCCCGCTCACGCGCAGCACCGCACAGTGCTCGCACCGCGCCAGCTCGGTCACGGACAGGCGGCCGGCCTGCGTGGACATCGTGCCTCCTGTGAGTCGTACGGTTACGACGCGTCTTGTTCGGTTGCCCAGGACCATCCCGTGTACGCGCAGAAGTACATCAATGAACGCAGTCTTTCCGTAGACCCGCGCCGCATGTATGACGGTGTGTCAAGTTACGGGTGTGTAACGGGAGGTGGCCGTTAGGTAGGCACCTGCCCGACCGGCAAGGAGGGCTGGTGAGGGCGTGAGGCGCTTCGGACATCGCCCCGGGGAGGCACCCCGGATGGCGCCCGGTGTCGCGCTGGCCGTGGTCCGGGGGCGGCATGATCGGCGCGCTCACCGTCGGCTCGGCGCTGCCCCACGCCGTGAACGGCGGCGCTGCTGCTCGCGGTGGGCCCCGCCGTGGGCGTGGCGGCCATGAGCCGGTCGATCGTCAGGGACCGGCGTACGGCGTCGGCGTGCGTTACTCTCCCGGCGTCCGTTCCGTGCCTGCCGTGCGCAGGGCCCGCAGCAACCGCTCTCCGGCCGCCGTGTCCCGCCCACCGTTCGCCGCGGCGCCGGAGGCGCGCGGTCCCACCGGCCGCAGCGCGAGGGCCTCGGACACCGCTCGCGCCCCGACGCGGCGGGCCCGGTACCCCGCCGGGTCCTTCAGGAACGCCAGCGCCGCCGCGGCGAACACCCCGGGGACGAGGGTGAGGCCGGACGGGATTCCCGCCAGGAGACGGTCGGCGTGCAGCCGTCCGGCCGACGCCGGGGGAAGCAGCTTCGACAGGCGGCGGCAGGCGAACTGCGGGTAGCCGTCGTCGAGGAGGGCCCGCGCCACCCTCGTCGAGGAGGAATCGCCGCCCTCCGCCAGGTCCTCGGCGGCCGTCGCGGGCCACGCCTTCGGGTGCTCCCGGCCGGTCAGGTCCAGGGCGGCGCGACAGATCCGGAGGCGGGTGCCCAGCGGCGGATGTGTGGCCAACTCCCCCGCGCCTCCTACGGGTTCGGGCTCCAGTGTGCCCAGGACGTCGGCGAGGACCGCGGGGTACGCCACTCCGCAGGCCAGGCTCGCGCACACGTCCGCGAACACCTCGCCGAACCACGCCGACGGCAGCGACGTGTCCGCGAGCCGCGCGGCGATCGTCTCCGTCAGGCCGAAGTCGTCCTCGATGTGGTGGCCGACCTCGTGCGCGACGGTGAGCACGGCGGGCACGTGCGAGCCGTAGTACCAGGGCACGTCGATCACCGGGAACGGCAGGCTGCGCACCAGCTGGACACCCGCGCGCGTGTGCATCCCGCCGCGCGGCAACAGGTCGCGGTACTGTCCGCCGCGCCGGTGCGCCCGCGGCGCCGGATCCCGGCTGAACGACACGAGCGGCGGCTCCTTGGAGCGGGTGCCACCCGCGCCGAGCGCCGCCGTCAGCGGACCCGCGTAACACGCCCAGGCGAGTTCGTCCGCGGCGTCGAGATACCCCCGGTACTCGTCGAGCCTGCGCAGCACGAACTTCGAGCGGAAGTAGTCCCAGACGTGGTGCAGATCCAGGACCAGCACGTGCAGGCCCGCCGCTGCGGAACCGGCGGCGAGCTCGGCGCGTGCCGCCGCGATGCCCTCGCTCAACATCGCCTCCACCGCGCGGAGTTGACTGCGGTGCTTCTCCAGCGGGGGCCTGTCGCCGAGCGTCAGCCCGCGCCAGGCGGTCAGTTCGTCCTCCAGCCCGTCGAGCAGCGACTCCAGCTCCGCCGGGGGTGTCACGACTGACCCATCGGGCGGCGCAGCAGCGCCGAGGACGCCGCGTACAGCGCCGTCGCCCGGAGCGCGTCCTCGTCGGTCTCGAACGTGGTGCCCCGGTCCACCCCTCCGTCACCGGCTCCCGCGCGCATGCCGCGTACCGCGTGCGCCACGGCGGCCTCGTCGGACAGTGCCCGGTAGAAGGTGAGCATGTGCTCCAGGCCGCTCTCCGGGAACAGTCCCGTGCACACGATCGCGGGGCAGTCGCCGAGCCGGAACAGCTGCGCGGCGAAGAGATTGCGCAGCGCCAGCTGGACGTGGAGGTCCACCTCGGAGCCCGGACACGGCGGATCGAGCACCACCAGCGGCGTGCTCCCCGGCGCGAACCCGGCCAGCCAGCGCGACAGTTGGCTCGGGAAGAGGTCCGAGCCGCGGGCCTTGCTCTCCAGGCGGCGGGTGTGGCCGGGCGGCGAGAAGTCGACGTACGGCATGCCGTCGCGCTGGCGCAGCGGGGCGGCGATGTGCAGGACGTCCGTGCCGTCCGGCGGCGACGTCACGCGGGCGGTCAGTTCGGTCACCGAGTCCACCACGACCAGCTTCACCGGGAAGCGGCGCTGCTGGGGGTGGAGACGGCGCTGCCAGTACGACAGAGGCACCACCCGCTCCTCCTGCTTCGTGCTGAACACCAGGACCTTGCGCGGCCCCGGCTCGCGTGTCTCGTCCCGTTGCAGGGTGCGCCTGGTCTCCGGGCCGACGAGCGGGCGGCCCGCCGTCGCGCCCCCGGGCTGGATGCGGTCCAGCGCCTTGCGGGTCTCGGGCCCCACGAGTCCGTCCACGTCGAGGCGCAGGCCGAACCGCAGGTTCAGCCGGAGCTGAAGCCACCGCACGTCGATGCGGCGGGCCGCGGAGGGCAGCGTGCGGTACATCACCGGCCGCTCGTCGTCGCCCGCGGCGTCCAGTGCGTGCTGAAGTGTCATCTCCCAGGGCAGCGCGTGCGCCGTCGGGTCCTCGGACTCGAGCCGGGCGAACCGCAGCCGGCGCAGCGTGGATTTGCTGAGGGCGGCGCGCAGCAGCCACTCGTCGGCGTGCCAGGCCGCCAGCTTCGCCGGGTGGGGCGAGGCCTCGTCGTCCACCGGGTCGATGTCCGGACGCCGGCGAAGCGCCAGCGTCCGCTCGCCCGGCCAGTCCTGGAAGAGACGCAGCTCGTCCTGCCGGTCCGTATCGCGCATCACCGGCCAGCTCAGGCTGAGCAGGAGGTCCTCGATCCGCTCCGGTACGCCGTCGACCTGGATGCGCCGCGCGCAGTCGGTCAGCGTCTGCGGGAGGCTGTGCTGGACGATGCCGGTGTGCGAGGCCAGCGCGACCGCCCGGTGGAACGCCTGGACCGCCGCGGTGCGATCCGGTTCGATCCCGGCGAGAAGCACCAGCGCGGCGAGTGCGAGCCGCGCGTGCGGGACCCGCGGGGTGCCGCTCGGCGCGGTGCGCGGCTGCTCCCACGGCACCCGGCGCAGCAGCCGGACGGCCAGCTTCCGTCGGCCGAGCCGGGCCGCGATGCGCCCGCAGCGCCACACGATGAGCCGGTTCTCGCCCGCCCCCTCGACCAGGCTCGCCACCGCCCGTTCGAGGCGCCCCTGATCGGCGTCGCCGACCTGGGCGATCAGCAGCCTGGCCAGCGCCTGGTCGGGATGGTCGCCGTCGTCCGTCATCTCGTAGAAGGGCCGCAGCAGCGGCCAGGGCACCCGGTTCTCGAGGGCCGGGTTGTCGACCAGGTCGCGCAGGGTGGCCAGGCGGGCCTGCGCGGGCCGCACCTCGCTCAGCGCCTGCTCCAATTGGCTCAGCTGCTCCCCGGGGTCCTGGTCCTCGGTCAGCGCCGCGATACGGCACAGCACCTGCAAGGGACGGACCAGCGCGGGCAGTTCGCCGTACGGCATCGGCAGGCCCTCGACGGAGGTCACGCCCCGGGTGCGCTTGGCCCACTCACGGGCGAGCAGGTGCAGACGCAGCGCGAACTCCGGTTCCTGGCCCGGGGATTCCTTGGGTTCGAGGAGTCGGTGGGCGGAGGTGAAGTCCATGCTGTCGCGCAGCAGGAAACGGGCGAACAGATAGTGGCACTCGGGCTCGCCCGTCAGATAGCCGAGTTCGGACCACAGCCCCGCCGCGCTCGTGAACCAGTCGTTGGCGTCCGAGAGCTCCTGAAGCTCGCCGAAGGCCACGCCGCGCAGCTGGGCGTTCTGCGCCAAGTGCCGGTAGCGTTCAGCGCCCTGCAACCGTCCCGCGGCGATGTCGGCGCGGTGGATCGCGGCGAGCGCCGGCTCCTCCCGGCCCAGCAGCAACTGCGCCTTGGCCTGGAGCCGTGCCTTGTCCGCGCGCTCCGAAGGCGTCGTCACCTGCGCGGCGTCGAGCACGGTCAGGGCCTGCTGCGGGCGCCGACAGCGCAGCAGCAGACCGGCCCGCTGGGCGACGGCCTGGAACGTGGGCTGCCCGGCCTTCTCCAGCAGCTCGGCGGCCTGTGCGTACAGCTCGATGGCGCGGCCGACGTCGCCCATCAGCCGGCGCTGCGCCGCCTCCGCCGACGCGGCGGTCGCCGCGACGACCCGCTGACCGATCTTCCGTGCGAAGACGAGGACCTGATGGTAGGCCGCCGCCGTGTCCTGGGAGCGCAGCAGGCGCAGTTGAGCGGCGCGGATGCTCAGCGCCCACAGCCGCTCCAGGGAGGGGAGCTCCCCGCGCGACAGCACGCACGCGTCGAGCAGCCGCACCGCGTCCCCCGCGTTGCCGCCCAGACCCAGCATCGCCGCGCGTACGACGTCCTCGCGCACCGAGTGCGGCCGGTCCTGAGGGCTGATGCCACCCTGCGCGAACAGCTCCTCGGACCGCGTCAGATGCAGCTCGATCTCCGCCCACACGTGGTCGTGCGCCTCGGAGGGGGTGCCCTCGGCCATGGCCTCGCGGAACTGGGCGTAGGCGATGTTCAGATGGGCCTCGGCCATCAGAGAGAACGTGATGACGGTGCCGCCGCGCACCCGGCGCGGGACGTCCCGCTCCACGTACTCGTCGCCGAGGATCTCCTCGGCGAGGCCGCGCAGCTGCTCGGTGTGTCCGCCCGCCCAGGCGCGCTCCATCGCCTCGCGCCAGCGCCGGGGCGCCCGCGGGTCCCGCATCTGGAAGCGGTGGTAGAGGGATTCGCGCAGATACCAGGCCCAGTTCTCCGGATCGGCCTCGCCGGCCTCGGCGGCCCGCCGCTCGAAGATCCGGGCGAAGTCCCGGTGCAGTTCGGTGAAGACGTTCTTGTCGGAGATCAGATCGCGCATCGGGCCGAGGACCACGCTGTGGAAGACCACCGACTCCTCGTCGCCCGCGACCTCGCTGATCCAGGAGGAGCCGCCCGCGTACTGGAGCAGCTTGCCCCAGGCGTCGTCGAGGCGTTCGCGGTCCGGCGGCGGGACGGGCGGGAAGACCGTCCCCTCGCCGTGCAGTTGGTGCGCGTCGGTCAGCGGGTCGTCCGCCGCCTGCGCGGGCCCTGCGGTCATCCGCTTCTCCAGGTGGGGCCGCAGGATGTCGTGGACGTGCTCGCGGCGCAGCCGCCGGGGGATCACCCCGTAGCGCACCAGCCACAGGACGACCGGGTCCTCGATGCGCCGCAGCACCCGCTTGACGAGGTAGCGGATCAGCGGGTCGCGCAGGCTGCCCAGCTCCTCCGCGGTGACATCGGGATTCTGGTCCGTGACGTCCGCGAACAGCGCGAGATGGAAGGGCATGCCGGAGCTGCGCCGCACGATGATGTCGCGCAGCTCCGGATGCCGGACATCGCGTACGTCGCGCAGATAGCGGTCCGCCTCGTCGGGGGTGAACTGCACCACCTGGACGTTCTCGTAGTCGCCGAGCGAGGCGAGCGCCCGGCCGTGCCGGATGCTCAGATCGGGGCGGCCGGACAGGATCAGGCGCAGCGCCGGGCAGGCGCGCACGGTCTCGCCGAGCAGGCGCAGCAGGCCGTCCGTGTGCGCGGCGCTGCGCAGCACCACCTCCTCCAGCGTGTCCACCACGAGGAGCACCGGCGCCTCCGTGCCGAAGCTCTTGTTGAACCGGGAGGTGAAGGCCTCGACGACCTCGCGCTCGATGCGGCCCTCGTCCTGCGAGCGGATGCCGCGGGCCGCCTCCGCGGCCGAGCGCGAGGTGGGACGGCGCAGCAGGGAGCGGTAGGCCGCGTACTTGTCGAGACCGGTGAACACCCGCTGCGGCAGCCGCTGTTCGAGCTGCTCGGCCGCCTCCAGGAGCAGCAGCCACGGCCAGTGCGCCGCGTTCAGCGGATCGATGACGTCGAAGTCGATCCGGGCGCAGTTGATGTCCGCCTCCGCGGTGACCGCCTTGCGGGACACCAGCCAGCGCAACTGCATGGTCTTGCCGGTGCCGCCCGTGCCGTGCATCTGCCACACCCGCGGCCCCTGCGCGGACAGCAGCCGCCTGGCCCGTTCCCACAGACCGTCCGGCTCCAGGAACTGCGCGCAGCGGGCGTAATCGGCGGCCCAGTAGGTGCGGGCCCGCAGATACCCGGCGCGGTCCTCTGCCAGCCGCAGGAGCGGTCGCGGGGCGATCGCGGCCCGGTCCGGGTCCGTCAGTACGTCGACGAGGTCCTGGCAGCGGGTGAAGTCACGCGCGGTGTCGCTGGCGAGGAACAGGTCGTCGAAGAGCGCGGCGGCGTCCTCCGGATCGGCGAGCATCAGGTGGCGCAGCTGCTCGGCCGGCCGGTTCCGGGAGGCCCAGTGCTCGCTCAGCAGCCGTTCCAGTTCGACGAGTCGCTTGGGATACGGCGGCCAGGTGCCCTCCTCCAGCCAGGGGGCCAGATAGGCGGGGCGGTCCGCGTCCGGCACCTGGTAGCACATCCGCTGACCGGGAATCTCCTCCACGGCGCCGCGCTCCAGCAGGGCCGTGAGGCCCGGCGGGGCACCGCCCGCGAAGTCCCGGACGACCGTGTACGTCTCCTCGTCGAAGAGCCGCGCGACGGCCGCGGCCCGAAGGGTGTCGGTCCACTCCGGTGGCAGCAGGGCCCGCCGGATGTCGTCCAGGGTCTCGCCCTGGCCGAGCCGGCCCACGAGTTGGCTGAACGCGGCCGCGAGTCGCTCGTCCGGATCGGACATCAGCCCGCCTCCTCCATGCCGTCGACGTCGCCCAACGCGAGCCAGGTGTCCAGGACCCGCTGGTACACCCCGACGTGGAACGACTGCTGATTGCCCTTCAGGCCGTTCATGCCGTCCAGGAGCGCCTCGAAGTCCCGGAAGCTCTGGCGCCGCAGGACCCTGTTCTCGTGCCGCTGGCGCTCCCAGAACTCCCTGGCGAGACGCTTGTAGTCGACTTGTTGGAGATCGGTGAGGACCACGGGGGAGCCCTCCATGAACTTCTGGAGATGCCGGAAGCCCGGCCAACTCTGGGGCGCCACGGCCAGGATGCGCAGCGGGAAGTCGCCGCCGCCCTCCTGTACGGGGCCGAGCAGCAACGGCAGGAGGGCATCACTGAACTCGGACTCGCTGATCCGCTGGACGCTGTCGATGGCCAGCAGATGCGGGCGGCGCCGGGCCACGGCCCGGCTGCGCAGGGTGTTCAGGAAGGCCTGGAAGATCTCGGCCCTGCGGGCCTCGGCGTGCCGGTCGGCGTCCACCTTGAAGGCGTGGCCGAGGTCGAACGCGGGCGACGGCATCCCCTCCGCCCACCGCTGGCCGCCCTGCGCGGCGAGGTTGAGCACCTGGTTGAACCTGGCGAACTCCGTGACATGCATGGCGCTCGGCTGACGCTTGTCGTCCGTGCACGCCTCGCGCAGCGCCCGCAGCACGGCCAGCCAGTCCAGGGTCACCGGCTCGTCGGCCTCGCCCCGGCCCGCGTAGTCCGCGAGGTCGGCGTACGTGACGTCCTCGCCGCGCAGCATGCAGGTGAGCAGGCACCACTTGGCGAGCCACGTCTTGCCGGACTTCTGCCGCGCGGAGGTGATGGCGAGGAGTCGGTCCGGCGGGGCCGTGTCCTCGGGCGGCCCCCACCAGCCGGTGCGCCGTTCCTTGGCCCGCCCCACGAACATCGAGAGCTCGGTGAACGGCCAGCTCTTGTTCAGCCGGGTCAGCTCGGGCTCGGGGTGCCCGAACTTCACCCGCACCACGTCGCGCGGGTCCTCCACGCCGCACTGGAGGACGGGCAACGCCCACGAAGGGCCGTCCGAGTCGTCGATGTGCAGATGGTTGCGGGCCGCGGTGACCGCCGCGTCGATCGACTGGGCGTCGGCGAGGTCCTGGTACAGCGAATGGGAGAACTCCGCGGCGGCCGGAGAATCGATGTCGGCCTGCATGGACACCACCGCCAACGAGCCCCGGTCGAGGCATGTCTCGACCAGATCCGCGAAGTCGGCCGCCGGGGCGTGCGCAAGGCGGCAGGCGTTGAGCACCACGAGCCGCGGCTTCCAGGAGACGTAGAGGTGATCCATCTGTTCAGGACCGAGCGTCCAGCTCTCCTCCGGTGCCTCCCAGTGCGGGTCCTGGGGGCCGATCGCGGGCTGCGCGACATTGAAGTGCAGCTTTCCCACGTCCCCCTCGACCGCGCGCATGCCGTGCCCGATGAAGTGCAGTACGTGCGGGCGGACATGGGTCACCTCGGCGATCAGCTCACGCAGACTGGGACCGTCGATCACCTCGGTGTGCACCCGGCCGGGCAACTGGGTGAGCGCCGCGCCGATCATCGCCAGCTCCTGGTCGGCGAGGAGGCGACGGTCGCTCGGATTGCACACCACCAACAGCACCCGCAGGGGCCCCTGTTCCGGAGGGGTGTCGGCGGAGGGCCCCACGCGTCGCCCGCGGCGCAGCAGCACGAGGTTGTTGCGCGACCACGCCTGCCGCCTGTCCCGCATCAACTCCCACGGCAGGCGGGCGAGTTCGGGGCTGTCAATGTCCACCCTGACGTGCAGCGGGTCCTTCTCGGACGCCCCGGCCTGCAACTCCGCCCAGCGGCCCGCGGGCGCCGCGTCGAACACCGCCCGGTACAGGCGCAGTCCGATGTCGGTCCGCTGCTGCGGGGGTGCCCCGGATTCGAGTGCCTCGGTGAACGCCGAGGCCTTGCCGCCGGTCGGGTCATGGGCGACCGCCACCAGCTCTTCGCCCAGCTCCCACTCGAACTCACTGGTGTTCGTGTGCAGTTGGACCCGCTCGTCAGTGATGCGAATAACTGCGTCGGTCATTGCCGGCCCCCCGAGGGTCTTGCGTGTGCCGTGTGCTTGGTGGCTCGCGCCTAGAGCGGTTCCCCCGGCTCCGGGCACTCCAAGTGATCTGACTGCTCTACGTGTTCGACGACCGCCCCGGCCTCGTCGCGGGCCTCGTCCAGCAGGACCGGGGGCACGGGCCCCGCTGCGAGACCACGACCGGGCTGGGGCGTGCCGTATTCCTCCCGGACGCGCTTCAGCCACGTCCTGCGCACCCGGAGAACCCGATAACACGGGGTGAGATCCGCCCCGGTCCAGTTCAGGCCCAGTCGGCTCGACGCGCTGAAGGCGGCCCGGCCCGCGAGGTCGACCAGCTGCAACGGCCCCGGCCCGACCGCCCCTTCGAGCCGCAGCTCGGCGCTGGCGCCCGCCTTGTCGGCGATGAGGACGGTACCGGCGCGGGCACCGACCACGTCGGAGACGACGAGCAGATCCGGATCCCAGTCACCCCGCCACAGCCGCCGCACCAGGGAGTCCGCGAGCCCGGCGAGGTCCGCGAGGCCCGACTGTTCGAGACCGGTGTAGACGATCAGGGCGCTGTGCTCGTCCCGGAACTCCACCAGCGCGCCGGCCTCGGCCGCCGCCACCGACGAGAACCCCTGCGCCGCGACGCCCGCGGCCTTGAACCGCACGGCGACCGTGCCTCCGGCGTCGTACGTGATGTCACCCGGAGCGCCCACCGGGCCGGGCTTCGCCTCGATGCCCCGCTCCGCGAGGCTGCCCGCGGGAACCGAGCCGCGGCGGTGCACCTTGCGCACCTGGCCGACCTCGACGCGCTCCGTCAACGGCCAGGCCAGCCACCAGCCGCGGTAGACGTCCCCGAGCGCCTTCCGGTACGCCTCGTATGAACCCTTGGCCATAGCCGCTCCCCCTTGCCCCCGTGAGAACGCGGCACTTTTTTGGAGGCTAGCAGCGGTTCCGCTCCTGGGCGCCGGGCCGAACGGCCCCTGCTTTCGGCGCGCTCCGGGGCCCGTAGGAGGAGCCCGGACCGCTCCGAACAGGGGCTCGCATCACGGGTGCGGCGCTGTCCCTGGAGACCCGGGAGCTGCGGCGCGTACGCAGCCGACGGTAGGCGGGCGGGACGGGGAGCGTAGCGGGATGCCGACCGGGTGGGCGCCCGCGCCCCGCGCCGCCTGGGGCCCGATCCGAACGACAGGCCTTAGCAGTCCGAAAAGGTGCCCCGCTTTCTGTCCTGCTTCGTGTCCTGCTTCGTGTCCTGTTCCGGGTCCTGTTTCTTGTCCTGTGGTGCCTCCGTGGCACCTTCCGCGCAGGGAGGTGACGGGGGAGCGGCAGGGCCGCGCCCGGTGCGCAGGGTCACGACCGCCGCGACCGCGGTCGCCGCCGCCATCAGCAGGAAGCCGAAGGAGAAGGTGGCCACCTGGGCGGCGAGGCCCAGCAGGAGCGAGCCGAGGCCGGTGCCCGCGTCGAAGCCGATGTTCCAGGCGACGGATGTGGTGTGCCGGTTCTCCACGCCCGCCCGGTTCAGAGCCTGTACGAGGGTGACGCTTTGCAGCCCTCCGTACGCCGCCCCCAGCAGCAGGAGCCCGCCCAGCAGGCCGGGAAGGACGGCGGGTCCGGAACGCACGGCCCAGGCGACGAGGCAGAGCCCCGTGCACGCCGCGAGCAGCAGACTGAAGTTGAGCGGCCGGGCGCTGAACCGGTCCGCGAGCACGCCACAGCTCCAGCGGGTCACCGCCGCGGTCGCCGTGAAGGTGACCAGTGCCCCGGCGGCCGCTCCCGGTGAGCCGGCGAACTGCGGGGTGAAGGTGAGGATCGCGCCCCCGGCCACGGTCACGAGCAGCAGCAGGACCACCGGCATCAGGATGCGCCGCAACGTGGCCGCCGTCGCCTTCCGGGGAGCGGCGGGGCCGGGCTCGGGCGCGGGCGCGTCGGTGTGGGCGTCGAGGGCGCGTCCCAGGGCGGGGGTGAACGGCAGGGCGAGCACCGGGAGGATGCCGCACGCGAGGATCGCGGGCAGGGCGAACGCCGCGACCAGGGCCGGCGCCGCCGGGGTCAGCACCATCTGGGGCAGCGCGATCGACAGGCCGTACAGACCGATGGCCGCGCCCTGCCTGCCGGCCGGGGCCAGGGCCGCCACCGCGGTGGCCCCGCACACGGTCATGATGCCGAAGCCCGCGCCGCGCAGCGCCGTGGTGGCCAGGATCGGCCACAGGTTGTCGCTGAGCGCCTGCAACGGGGCGGGCAGGCCGAGCAGCAGGGCGCCGAGGGCGAACGTGCGCGCCCACCCCAGCCTGCGGAGCGTGGCCTTGACGCACAGCTGGGAGGCGACCGTCATGGTCATCAGGACGGCGGTGACGAGTCCGGCACCGAACTCGTCGGCCCCTCCGTCCAGGGCCCACTGCGGGGACACCGGCAGCAGCAGCGCGAACCCCGAGAAGCAGAACAGCACCACCACCATCAGGTGCGGCACGCCGCGCGACCTCATGACGGACGGTCTCGTTCCTTCAGCCATGCAACTCAGTCCTCTTTTCCGTCGGCTTGGCGGGACAAAGGACGAGCCTAGGGCCTGTCGTTCGGGTCGGGCCCGATCAGTGCCGGCGGACCAAGGGGAAGGGCAGGGTCTCGCGGATCGTGCGCCCGGTGAGGAACATGACGAGCCTGTCGACGCCGATGCCGAGTCCGCCCGTGGGCGGCATCGCGTACTCGAGGGCGTCGAGGAAGTCCTCGTCCAGTTCCATGGCCTCGGGGTCGCCCCCGGCGGCCAGCAGCGACTGGGCGGTGAGGCGGCGGCGCTGTTCGACAGGGTCGGTCAACTCGCTGTAAGCGGTTCCGAGTTCGGTGCCGAAGGCGACGAGGTCCCAGCGTTCGGCGAGCCTGGGATCGCCGCGGTGCTGCCGGGTCAGCGGCGAGACGTCGGTGGGGAAGTCCTTGTAGAAGGTGGGCAGCTGGGTCTTCTTTTCGACGAGCCGCTCGTACATCTCCAGGACGACGTCCCCGCGGACCTCGTCGGGCGCGCACGGCACCTGGGCCCGCTCGCAGAGCCGCAGCAGCCGCGGCAGTTCGGTGTCCGCATCGACGCTTTCTCCGAGTGCTTCGGAGATGGCCCCGTACACCGTCTTCACGGGCCAGGGCCCCGAGATGTCGTGCTCGACGCCGTCCTTGCGGGCGACGGGCGAGCCGAAGGCGGCGACGGCGGCGCTCTGGATCAGTTCTCGGGTGAGATCGAGCATCACGTCGTAGTCGGCGTGCGCCTGGTAGGCCTCGAGCATCGTGAACTCGGGGTTGTGCTTGTAGGAGACGCCCTCGTTGCGGAAGGTGCGGCCCATCTCGAAGACCTTCTCCAGGCCGCCGACACAGAGCCGTTTCAGATACAGCTCGGGCGCGATGCGCAGATACAGGTCGAGGTCGTAGGCGTTGATGTGCGTGGTGAACGGGCGGGCGTTGGCGCCGCCGTGGATCTGTTGCAGCATCGGCGTCTCGACCTCGAGATAGCCGCGCTCCAACAGGCCCTGGCGCAGCGCCTGCACCGCGACGGACCGGGCGCGCACCACCTCGCGGGTGTCGGGGCTCGTCACGAGGTCGAGATAGCGGCGCCGGACCTTCGCCTCGGGGTCGGCGAGACCGTGCCACTTGTCCGGAAGCGGGCGCAGGCACTTCCCGGTGAGCGTCCAGTCGGTGACGAAGACGGTGACCTCGCCGCTGTCGCTCGCGCCGACCTCGCCGGTGACCGTGGCGTGGTCGCCGATGTCGGTGTCCGCCGTGAAGGTGTCGATGAGGCCCTGCCCCGCGCGGTCGCGGCTGAGGGCGAGCTGCCGGTCGCCCGACCAGTCGCGCAGCACGGCGAAGACGATGCCGCCGAAGTCGCGTACGAACATCAGCCGGCCCCCGACGGTGACCTGTTCGCCGTCGAGCCCGGCGGTGATCTCGTCCAGTGTGTGGGTGTGCGCGAGTCCGGCCACGGGGTAGGGATCGACACCCTTCGCGAGCAGCCGGTCGAGCTTGCGGTGACGCATCCGCACCTGCTCCGGCTGTCGGGAGGCCCCGCGCTCCTCGGAATCGGGCCCGTCCTGGCCCAGGTGCAGCGCCTCGATGGGCGGCAGGTGTTCGGTGGTCGCCGGGGCGCCGACCGCGGAGCCGGCATGGCCCTTGCCCCACAGGCGGCGCAGCGAAGGGACGGAGACGAAGCCCTCGGCGATACCGGAGGCGAGGCTGATCCGGGCGAGGGCGGCGGCGTCCGCGTAACAGATGAAACGGGGATACCACTGTGGCCGGTACTTGGCGTTGGAGCGGTACAGGCTCTCCAGTTGCCACCAGCGGGAGGAGAAGAGGAGCAGCCTGCGCCACAACCGCAGCACCGGGCCGGCGCCGATCCGTGCGCCCTCCTCGAACGCGGAGCGGAACACCGCGAAGTTCAGCGAGACCCGGCGGACACCGATCCGGGAGGCGGCCTCGCAGAGCTCGGCGACCATGAACTCGGTGACACCGTTGGGCGCGCTGCGGTCGCGGCGCATCAGGTCCAGGGACACGCCGTCCTTGCCCCAGGGCACGAAGGACAGCAGCGCCAGCAGTCGGCCGTCCGCCCCGAGCGCCTCGACCAGCAGGCAGTCACCGTCGAGCGGGTCGCCGAGGCGGTCGAGGGCCATGGAGAACCCGCGCTCGGTCTCGGTGTCGCGCCAGGCGTCCGCCTTGTCGACGACGTCCCGCATCTCCGCGTCCGTCAGGGTTGAGTGCCGGCGGATACGACACGTGGCACCGCTGCGACGCACCCGGCCGACCGCCTGCCGGGTGACGCGCATGTCCCGGTGGCCGAGGTCGAAGTCGGCGGTGTGGACGATGGCCTCGTCGCCCAGTTGCAGAGCGCCGAGGCCGGCCCGCGCGAAGGCGGTCGCCCCGTCTTCGGACGCGCCCATCGCGGCGGGGGACCAGCCGAACCCGCGGGCCACGTCCAGCCATGCGGCGATCGCGTGCGGCCACGCCTCCCGGTCACCGACGGGGTCACCGCTGGCGAGACACACACCTGCCTCGACGCGGTAGGTGACGGCGGCTTTGCCGCTGGGCGAGAAGACCACCGCCTTGTCGCGGCGCGTGGCGAAGTAGCCCAGGGAGTCGTGGGCACCATAGGCGCCGAGCAGGAGACGCAGGCGGGGCTCCTCGTCACCGTGCAGGGCCGCCTCCATGCGCTGCGAGCGGAACAGGACCGCGCAGGCGTTGAGCAGGACCAGGGCGCCGAAGAGTCCGAGGAGGAAGGCCAGCGGGCGCGGTGGGGCGCCGTCGTAGTGGCTCGCCGACACCAGACCGCCACACACCTTGTCCGCCGCCCAGAGCAGCCGTTGGTCGGCCCGAAGGGTGCCGGGGAAGAGCGCGACGAGCCCCCAGCCCACGAGGACGGCCACGACAAGGCCGAGCAGCAGGGCCGACAGCGCCCGGCGCAGCGAGCCGTGCCGGGTCCGCGCGCGGAACTCGCGGCGTGCGGGGAGCAGAACGACGAGAACGACCGCGCACACGATCAGGGAGGGAAGCGACTCGGCGAACAGTCCGAAGCAGACACCCAGGGCGTCCGCCACGATCAGCAGGCCGAGGTAGACCACGACCAGCCACCAGGCGACCTTCTTGCGGGCCGCGGTCGCCCCGGCGAGCAGCAGGAGGAAGGCCGCATAGGCCAGGTTGGCGCTGACCGGGACGGTGAGCGTGTCCAGGAAGCGGGTCACCGGGTGCAGCAGACGGCGCAGCGGCGCGACGACCGCGATCAGCGCACAGTAGACCGCCACCGTGCCGAAGGCGGCCGAAAGGGCCTTCGGTACCTTCCGGGTCCACGGGCCGGGTCCTTCACCCTCCGGCAAGGCCGTGGTGGGGGACTCGGTCGACACACTGGTGGCCATGAGGGAATGTCCCTTCCGTTCCGTTACCTCGAATCCCGGTCTGCCTCACCGGGAGGCTCCTCGGGCGCCAGGTTGTGCTTGCCCGCGAGCAGTTCCTGCACCGCGACCTTCTTTTGGTTGATGGGCGTCCACCACCGGGCCTCCCGCCTTCGGGAGGCAACGGCCTTTCGGGAACCGGGCGCATAGCGTGCCCGGCCCCACGGGGAGTTCGGCCGGGCCAGACGGATGGCGCCCACCACGAGGAACACGTTGATGAACACGCCGATCAAGCCGGTCCACAACTTGCCCTTGAGCAGCGTGATCACGGCGAGAGAGGCCTGGAGCAACCAGAAGACGACGGAGACCGCCATGGACGTGCCGTCGCCGAGATCGGTCTTCGCACTGATCAGCGGCACCGGACGGAATCCCATGAGCATCAGACTGATGGTCGCCACGGCGACGAAGATGGCCTCGACGGAGGCGCGCCCCTCACGCTGCCAATAGACATCACGCAGATGCAGGATGAGCGCGAACTCGTCGAGCACCAGAGCCGCCCCGATGCCGAAGAGGGCGGCCAGGGACGACTGCACCGCCGGGGTGGGGGTGCGCACGGCGACCAGGCCCACGCCGCCGAGCAGCATGAACACCACACCGAAGACGACGTGATGGATGTGCAGGCCGCCCGGCGTCACATTGCCGGGCCACCACCGGACCTGGGCCCGGATCATGCGCACGCTGAACCGGATGAACCCGAACGTGAGGATGAACGCCGCCAGCAGACAGAACAGCGGGAGCTGCCCCTGGTCGACGATCTCACGCGTGAACCACGACCCCACGGCCCCTCCTTTCGGACGACGGCACGGCTGACGGAGTGTGCGCGGTCACCCGATCCCCTGCCGGTCCGGAACCGCGGCGAAGAGCCGTCGCTCGGGGTCGGGGAAGGTGTGTTCCACGTGCTGCGCCAGGCGTTTGCGGTAGCCCGTCACCACCGCGCGGCGCTCGGGCGGGGCGAGGACCTCCAGGTCCCGCAGGAGAGCGGCGAATCGTCGTGTCACCTGCGGCGCGGGGCCGCAGTGCAGGAGCATCTCCTCGCACCCCAGGACCACCAGGTCGTCCCACGAAGGAGCGATTTCGACCAGCCGGACGACGCCTGCCCTGTCCCGGTGCTCGATGTTTCCCCACGGCACGCGCACGCAGGCGGTGAGGACGACCTGAATCCGGTCGAGCACCTGCACGGCGGTGGTGGGGTCGTTGACCGAACCGGACAGCGCCCGCAGCCCGATGTCCACGAGCTGCCGAAGACCGAAGGCCACATCCTCCGCCGAACCGCGCTCGCTGCCGGTGCGGATGTGCCGCCGAAATCGTTCCGGCCGGCGCACCGCCTCGTGCTCCGTTTCGTACACCGCGAAAAGCGGGCTGCCCGGCACGAGATAGTCCCCGGTGCGGGCCAGCAAGCGCAGTCGGCACTTACTCCTGGCCGCTTCCCTGACCATCGCCTTCCTGTGGAATCCGATCAGTACGCCCGGGAGTGACGCATGAAGCACCTCGTGTTCCGCGGCGCGGTCCTCCTCGTGCGACGGATCCTGTGCCCTGCTCAGCCCCTGGACCAGGCGCACGCTCTTGAGCGTTTCTCGCATGAGCAGGTCGATGACCTCGGTCAAGCGCATGAGACGCAGTGTGTGCTGCACGTAGGCGATGAAGGCGAGAATGCAGCAGGTCACCAGGACCATGGTGAAGAAGCCGGAGAGGAACGGGACGAAGACGTCCTTCCGGCCCTGCTGGTCCTCGACACGCAATGACAGATACCGCACCACGAGCGTGTAGAAGAAAGTCCCCAGAAAGAGCGCCAGGGCGGTTTTCGTCACCCGGCTCTGCATGAACAGACGCACCACGCGCGGTGTGAGGTTCTCGGCGGCCATCTGAACCGCCACCAGGGTCAGGGAGAAGACCACGCCGATGAAGGTGAGCATGGGTGGCCCGACCGATTCGATGACCGCCCGGCTCGGATCGCGGAATGCCTGGAAGTCCGGATCGTTCGCGAGCGAGGACACCGAGGACAGGGCCTGGTCGATTTCGGTGGTGACGATTCCCCAGATGCCACCCGCAAGAAATCCCAGCAGCGGTACGAGCAGGGAGAACCGTGGCACACGAGAAGTCGCGTTGAGCCGCCATTTCTGCGGCCGCATCACCTGCCTCCTGCCCCTGTCGAAAACCAAAGCCAGCCGGTTTCCGAAACGTATCCTGGGCAAGATGGGGCCGCACATCGGAATGGGGGCCGGGCTTCAGCACTTCACCGGGCGGCCCTCCGCACCGACCACACTCCCGCCGCGACGATCAGCCCGGCCGCCCCCAACTGCCGCCCGGTCAACTCCTCGTCCAGCAGCGCGAAACCGACCCCCGCCGCCACCGCGGGGCTCAGCGCGAGCAGCACACCAAAGGCCCGGGCGTCGATGCGCCGCAGCACCGTCATGTCCAGCGCGTACGGGATCAGCGAGGACAGCAGTGCCACGAGAAGCCCGGTGAACAGGACGGACGGGTGGGCCGCCACCCGGTCGCCGTCCGTGACGGCGGTGACCGGGGTCAGCACGCACGCGCCGACGGCCAGCGCCAGCGTCAGTCCCGTCCAATCGGGGAACAGGTGGCCGACCCGCCGGCTCAGGACCACGTACGCGGCCCGGCACACCCCCGCGGCCCCGCCCAGGACAAGCCCGGCCGCGGGCAGCGAGGCGCCCGGGGCCGCCAGCAGCAGGACGCCCGCCAGGGCCAGCAGGCCCACCACGAGGTGCTCGATCCGGCGGGACAGCGCGATCGACAGGGCCAGCGGGCCGAGCAGTTCGAGCGTCGCGGCCACGCCGATCGGAAGTCGGCCGATGGCCTGGAAGTAGGCCAGGTTCATGGCCGCGAGGACAAGGCCGAGCGCGCCGGCCGCGCGCCACTGAGCTGCCGTGATCCCCCGCAGCCGGGGCCGGACGAGCAGCCAGAGGATCACGGCGGCGAAGCACAGCCGCATACCGGCCAGCGCCGTGGGCCCCACGGCGGCGTACGCGCCCTTCGCCACGGCGGAACCCACCTGGAGGCTGGCGATCTGGGTGAGCATCAGCGCCGGTGCCACCGCCGCGCCCCGCGACCGCGGGCGTGGACCCTCCACCGTCGTGTCCATCCGCGTCCTCCGCACGCTCGGTGCCGGCGCCTTCGGCACGGCCCGCGACACACGGTGCTGTAATGCCCTTATGCACTTCAACCATTACGGCGGTGAGGCCGCCCGGCTCGCGGCGGACCTGGTCAACCTGACGGAGCCACCACACCCCGAGAGCCTGGAGACACTGCTCGCCGCGCACGGCGTCGTGCACCGCGCACTCACCACCGCGCAGACCGAGTCGATCTGGAACTGGAGCAGGCGCCTGGCCGTGTGCTTCGGGCGGCAGGACCTCGAAGAGCGGTGCCACGCGGTCAACGAACTGCTCGCCGACGCGTCGAGCAGCCCCCGGATCTCCCTGCACGACGGGCGCCCCCACCTGCACTACAGCGCGATCGGCGCCGACGCGGCCGCACACATCCGCGCCGTCACCGCCGCCGGACTCGCCTACGTGATCTGTTCCGCCGACGCCGGCCGACTGGGCCGCTGCGCACGCCGGAACTGCGCCCTGGCCTTCGTCGACACCTCCCGGGGTGGCCGCCGAACCTACTGCTCGGTGCGCTGCGCCAACAACGACGCCGTGGCACGGCACCGCGAGCGCGGTCAGGCATCACAAGGCAGAACACATTCCTAACACGAGGGGTGTTGTGTTTGAGGGGTTCGCTGTTAGCTTGTCGGTCAGTGGCAGGAAGGAAACGCCGTGAGCACCGATGAACTCCCCACGGGATCAGCAGAGTTGCTGAACCCGCAGGCGCGCCAGGAGCGCATCCGCGACCGGGTGCTCGAGCTGGGCTCGGCCCGCATCGAGGACCTGGCGCGGGAGCTGGGGGTCAGCGTGATGACCATCCACCGCGACCTGGACCGCCTCGCCGACGAGGGCTGGCTCCGCAAGACGCGCGGGGCGGCCACGGCCCAGCAGTCCGTGCTCTTCGAGAGCAACGTCCGCTACCGGACGACGCAGCAGGGCGAGGCGAAGAAGGCGCTGGCCGGCGCCGCCCTGGAGCACATCGACCGCGGTCAGGCGATCCTGCTGGACGACAGCACCACTTCGCTCGCCCTCGCCCGCGCGCTGCCCGAGAGCGGTTCGCTCACCGTCATCACCAACTTCCTCGCCATCGTCAACGCGCTGGCCGGGCGCCCCGGCATCGAGCTGATCTCCCTCGGTGGCAGCTACGACCCGCACTACGACGCCTTCCAGGGCATGGCGACCTGCGACCACATCAAACCCCTGCGCGCCGACACCGTGTTCATCTCGACGTCGGCGGTCGCGGACGGCCACTGCTACCACCAGTCGCAGGAGGCGATCCTGGTCAAGCGGGCGCTCCTGGAGGCCGCCCAGCGCAGGATCCTGCTCGTCGACCACACCAAGTTCCGGAAACGGGCGCTGCACCGGGTCGCCCCGCTCTCCGACTTCGACCTCGTGATCGTCGACGAGCGCATCTCCGCGGCCGAACTGGAGGCGCTGCGCGAGGACGGTGTCACCGTGCAGGTCGCCGCCCTGAGCCAAGGCACCGCCGAGGCCTGATCCGGCCCGGGTCCCGACCCACCGGAACACCCGCACAACCACCGCGAACCCACCGGATCCACCCCCACACGGATCCGTGTCCCCAACCGCATCTCATCTGCGCAAGAGCCGACTGCCAATGGAGGTAGTAGTGATCAGTGTGCCGAAGCGAATGCAGGCCGTGGTCGTCCACGGGCCCGAGGACTATCGACTCGAAGAGGTCGATGTCCCGACGCCGGGACCCGGCGAACTGCTGTTGCGGACCGAGGCGGTGGGGGTGTGCGCGAGCGACCTCAAGTGCTACCACGGCGCCCCCAAGTTCTGGGGCGACGAGAACCGTCCTGCCTGGGCCCAGCGCGGCATCATCCCCGGTCACGAGTTCGTGGGCGTGGTGGCCGCGGGTGCGGACGCCGCCCTCGCGGCCCACGGCGTGCAGGTCGGTGACCGCATCGCCTGCGAGCAGATCGTGCCGTGCGAGGAGTGCCGCTACTGTCGGCGCGGTCAGTACTGGATGTGCGGCCCGCACGACATGTTCGGCTTCCGCAACCACCACGGCGCCATGGCGCAGTACATGGTGATTCCGCCCAACGCCCGCGCCCACAAGGTCTCGCACGATCTGAAGCCGCACCACGCCGCGTACGCGGAGCCGCTCTCCTGCGCCCTGCACGCCGTGGAGCGCGCCGACATCCACTTCGAGGACGTCGTCGTGGTCGCCGGCTGCGGCCCCATCGGCCTGGGCCTCATCGCGGGTGCGCGGCAGAAGAACCCGCTCAAGATCATCGCGCTCGACCTGGACGACAACAAGCTCGAACTGGGCCGCCGCACGGGCGCCGACATCGTCCTCAACCCCGCCAAGGAAGACGTCGTCGCCCGCGTCAAGGAGCTGACCGACGGCTACGGCGCCGACGTCTACCTCGAGGGCACCGGCGCCACGCCCGCCGTCGCGCAGGGCCTCAACCTGCTGCGCAAGCTGGGCACGTACGTCGAGTACTCGGTCTTCGGCTCGGACGTCACGGTCGACTGGTCGATCATCTCCGACGACAAGGAACTCGACGTCCGCGGCGCCCACTTGGGCCCGCACTGCTGGCCCGCCGCGATCCGTCTCCTGGAGGAGGGCAAGGTGCCGGTCGACGACATCTGCACCCACCAGTTCGGTCTGCGCGACTTCCAGAAGGCGCTCGACCTGGTCGCCGACACCTCCGGCGCCTCCGTGAAGGTGTCGATCCTGCCCAACGCCGAGGCCGACGGGGTGATCGCGTGACGGCCGCGGCCGCCGGGGCCGCGCAGGCCCACGAGACCCGGCTCGACCGCATGGGCATACCCCACTCGCTGCGCTGGGGCTTCGTCGCCGTCCTGGTCTTCATGACAGGCAACGGCACCGAGTCCAACTTCATCGCCCCGCACATCGAGCACGTCCTGGGCAGCACCACCGCGACGGCCAGCACCATCATCTCCATGTACGGCGTGTCCGTACTGGTCGGCAGCTACCTCTCCGGCGCCCTCACCGACCTGTGGGGCCCCCGCCGGGTCATGCTCCTTGGCACCGCCGTGTGGGTCGTCTTCGAGGTGCTGTTCCTCGCGGGCCTCGCCGCCGGCAGCATGCCGATGGTCTTCCTCACCTACTTCCTGCGCGGCTTCGGCTATCCGCTGTTCGCCTTCGCCTTCCTGGTGTGGGTGAACCTGGTGTCGCCGAAGGAGCGCAACGGCGCCGCGGTCGGCTGGTTCTACGTCATGTTCACCGGCGGACTGCCCACGCTGGGCTCGCTGTTCGCACTCGGCATGATCCCGGCGTTCGGCGGCTCGACCGGCGGCGAGACCGGCGCCATGGCGGCCTCCACCGCCCTGGTGGTCATCGGCTTCCTGATCGCCCGGTTCGCCGTCAAGGAGCCGCACGGCTCGCAGCGGGTGGCCCCGGCCGACAAGACCTCCTTCGAAGTCCTGTCCGCCGGGCTGCGCCTGACGGCGCGTCAGCCCAAGGTCCTGATGGGTTTCCTCGTCCGGCTGATCAACACCGCGCCCCAGTACGGCATGTTCATCATCCTGCCGGGCGTCATCGCGGACGACCGTGGCTGGGGACAGAGCCGCTGGCTCACCATGACCGTCCTCGTCTACGCGACGAACATCCTCGTCAACGCCCTGTTCGGCGCCATCGGAGACCGCTGGGGCTGGCGCCGCACCGTGCAGTGGTTCGGTGTGTTCGGCTCCTCCGTCGGGCTGCTCGCCTGGTGGTACGTGCCGCAGCTGGTGCCCGCGGGGTCCACCTGGGGCTTCTGGGTGTCCGTCGTCGCGGGCTGCGTGTTCGGCTGCCTGCTCGCCGGGTTCGTGCCGATGGGCGCGATCATGCCGGCGCTGGTGCCCGCGGAGTTCAAGGGCGCGGCCATGGCCATGTACACCACGGCGGCCGGTGGTGCCTCGTTCCTCGGCTCGGCGGTGGTCGCCGCCGTGCTGTCGGCCGGCCTCGGCAACGCCGGAGTGGTGTGGGCGTTCGTCGTGCTGTACGGCGCGGCCTTCGTGATGGTGTCGTTCCTCAACGTGCGTCAGAGCGAAGCGAGTTCGCAGGAGGAGCGGGCCGGGGCCGTCATGGCCCGCTGAGCCCGCAGGCCCGACAGCGCACCGTCGCGACGCACCGTAGTAGTTCTTGGAGGTACCCCTCGTGACCAGACTCTTCGACGACCCGGCGAACTTCGCCGAGGACCAGCTGGCCGGCTTTCTCGACCTGTACGCGGACCGGTTGCGCGGCGTACCCGGAGGCGTCGTCGCACACCGCGGCGAGCGCCCCCAGGTGGCGGTCGTCATCGGCGGCGGATCGGGACACTACCCGGCCTTCTGCGGAACGGTCGGCCCTGGCATGGCCCACGGCGCCGTGGTGGGCAACATCTTCACCTCGCCGTCGGCGACCCAGGTCTACTCGGTGGCGAAGGCCGCCGACCAGGGCAGAGGCGTGATCCTCAGCTTCGGCAACTACGCCGGGGACGTGCTGAACTTCCGGATCGCCGCGGAGCGGCTGTGCGCCGAGGGCATCGACACCCGGATCGTGATCGTCACCGACGACGTGGCGTCCGCCGAGGAAGCGGGCAAACGCCGGGGCATCGCGGGCGACTTCACGGTCTTCAAGGTCATGGGCGCGGCGGCCGCCGAGGGCCTCGACCTCGACGAAGTGGAACGCCTCGGCCACGCCGCCAACGCCGCGACGCGCAGCCTCGGCGTGGCCTTCTCCGGCTGCACACTGCCGGGCGCGGGGGAGCCGCTCTTCGAGGTGCCCGAGGGACACCTCGGCCTCGGCCTCGGCATCCACGGCGAACCGGGCATCGAGGACGTCCCGATGCTGAAGGCCGACGAGCTGGCGGCGCTCCTCGTGGAACGCCTCCTCCAGGAGACACCTGCCTCCGCCGACCACCGGGTGGGCGCGATCCTCAACGGCCTCGGTGCCACCAAGTACGAGGAACTCTTCCTCCTCTGGGGCCGGGTGTCCGCACGGCTCCGGGAGCGCGGCATCGAGGTCGTCGACCCCGAGGTCGGCGAGCTGGTGACCAGCCTCGACATGGGCGGCTGCTCGCTCACCCTGATGTGGCTGGACGAGGATCTGGAGCCGCGCTGGCGCGCCGACGCCTACACCCCGGCGTACCGCAAGGCACGCGCACCGCTGTCCGGCCTGCGAGCCTCCGACGCGACCGGCGGAGCGGCATCGGTCACCGAGATCCCCCAAGCGTCGCCCGCCGCCCGCGAGTTGGCCGACGGAGTGCGCGCGGCGCTGTCGACCATCCACCGCACCATGGTGGACAACGAGGAGGAGCTGGGCCGCATCGACGCGGTCGCCGGTGACGGGGACCACGGCCGCGGCATGGTCCGCGGCGCCCGGTTCGCCGCCGAGCGTGCCGAGCGGGCGAGCCGGGACGCCGGCGCCGGATGGCTGCTGCGGCAGGCGGGCCAGTCCTGGGCCGAGTACGCGGGCGGCACATCGGGCGTCCTGTGGGGCGCGGCGCTGGAAGCGTTCGGACGCGCACTGGACGACGAGGCGGACGCGTACACGGCGGCCGATGTCACCACTGGCGTACGGGCGTTCACCGAGGCCATCGGCGACCTGGGCCGGGCGGCGCCGGGCGACAAGACGATGCTCGACGCCCTGCTCCCGTTCGCCGACACACTGCAACGCGCGACGGACTCCGGCGCCGACCCGGCCGAGGCCTGGCGCACGGCGGCCGAGGCGGCGACCCACGCCGCCGAGTCGACCAAGGACCTGCGCCCCAAGGTGGGCCGGGCCCGCCCGCTCGCCGAGCGCAGCCTGGGCACTCCCGACGCGGGAGCGACCTCGCTGGCCCTGATCGTGACGGCACTGGCCAAGGAGCCGCACGTACAGGGGCAGGCGCACGAACCGAACCGACAAGGAGTGACAACGGCATGACGGACCGGCTGCGTCTGGTCGTCGGCTGCGACGACGCCGGCTTCGAGTACAAGGAACGCATCAAGGCCGACCTCCAGGCCGACGATCGCGTCTGCGAAGTGCTCGACGTCGGCGTGGAGGCCGACGGCACGACCGCCTACCCGCACATCGGCGTGGCCGCGGCCCGCCTCGTCGCCGAGGACCGGGCCGACCGCGCCCTGCTCATCTGCGGCACGGGCCTCGGCGTGGCGATCTCCGCGAACAAGGTCCCCGGCATCCGCGCGGTGACCGCCCACGACGCGTACTCCGTGGAACGCTCGGTGAAGAGCAACAACGCGCAAGTGCTGTGCATGGGCCAACGCGTGGTCGGCCTGGAACTGGCCCGCAAACTCGCCTCCGAGTGGCTGCAACACCGCTTCGACCCGACCAGCTCCTCGGCGGAGAAGGTGGCTGCGCTGAGCCGGTACGAGACGGATGCGGGTGGGGCGGCGGCGGAAGGGGTGGGCTTCACGGAGTGCTGAGGCGGCTTGGTGCCGACGTGACCGGCACACCGCTCGGGTGGCCTCCGATGGACGTCGAATGGACGTCCCCGCACGTCCCACCCCACCCGCGCTTCCGGCAATGAGCTGACGGTGCGTGACGCAACACCCCCTTCGCTGCCCTCTCCCGCCCGAGTCATCCGAAATCTTCCTCGCGGACAGTTGCCGGACTCGGGTCCTGCCACCGCAGGACACCGGGTGCGGGGGCGCCCGGCCGTCCTTGACGTGTCATCGGACGCCTCCCTACCGTCGCCGCCCGTTCACCAGATGTCGACGTGGCGGGGGCCCGGGCCCGTTCCGTCACCCGCGAGGAGCTTCGATGAGACGAACGCGCAGCGTCGGTGGTGCGGTGGCGGCCGCGGCCCTGGCCCTCTGTCTGGCTGCCTGTTCGGGCGGCTCCGGAGACTCGGACGGCACGGGCGGCGGAGCTGGGGGCAAGCACCTCACCATCGGCACCGCGGCGGAGGTGCCGCACCTGATCCCGAACAACGACCTCGGTGCGACCGGCATCCAGATCGAGTCCGCTCTGTGGGCGCCGCTCACGCAGGTCGATCCGAAGGACGGTCACCTGCGCAACGTGGTCGCCGACTCGATCAAGTCGAAGGACGCCAGGACCTGGACCATCAAGATCAAGCCGGGCTGGACGTTCACCAACGGCGACAAGCTCACCGCGAAATCCTTCGTGGACACGTGGAACTACACCGCGTACGCGCCGAACGGCTTCGCCAACAACGGCTTCTTCCAGCGGGTCGAGGGCTACGAGGCGCTCAACCCGGCGAAGGGCGAGCCCAAGCGTGACACGCTCTCCGGCCTGAAGGTCATCGACGACCTCACCTTCCAGGTGAAGCTGAAGAAGTCCTTTTCGCCCTACCCGACGACCCTCAGCTATCTCGGTGTCGCGGCGCTCGCTCCCGAGGTGCTGAAGGACCCGGGGAAGTACACCCACAAACCGATCGGCTACGGGGCCTACAAGCTGGACGGCGCCTGGAAGGCCGGGCAACCGGTCAAGCTGGTGCGCAACAAGGGCTACAAGGGCGGGAACGCCCCGGAGGCCGAGTCGATCACCTTCCGGTTCTTCGCCAACCCGGAGACCGCCTACAACGAGTTCCTGGCGGGGAACCTCGACTTCGCCCCACTGCCGGCCTCGAAGATCGACACGTACAAGCAAGAGGCCGCCGGCCGCTATCTGCGGACCAAGGCGGCCGTGGGAGTGGGCCATCTGGTCCTGCACGTCAACGTGAAGCCGTACGACAAGCTCAAGGTGCGCCGGGCCCTGTCCCTCGCCCTGGACCGCGCCGCTCTCGCCAAGGTCAAGCCCGGCACCGTCCCGTCGAAGTCCTTCACACCACCGAGCATCGCGGGCCATCGCGACAACACCTGCCCCGACTGCACCCTGAACGTGACCAAGGCGAAGAAGCTGCTGAGCGAGGCGGGCGGCTTCCCCGGAGCGCTGAAGATCTACTACGCCACCGACGACCCCGGCAGCCAGGTCTACGCGGAGGCGCTGGGCAACATGTGGCGCCAGAACCTCCACATCAAGGTCAAGTACGCGGGTCAGCCGGGAAGCGAGATCGGCAAGCTGGACGACGCGGGCAAGCTCGACGGCATCCGCATCCAGGGATGGGGCCACGACTACCCGTCGATCGAGGACTACCTCACCCCACTGTTCGCCTCCTACGGTGACATCAACACCGGCAACTACGACAACCCCGAGGTCGACAAGGGTCTTGAGAAGGCGAACGGCATCGCCGACCAGCAGCAGGCGATCAAGGCCTACCAGAAGGTGGAGGACATGGTCGCCGCGGACATGCCGGTGATCCCGCTGTCCCTGTCGCGCACCGTCTACCTGCACGCGCAGGGCGTCGAGCCGCTGAACTCCGCCTACGCGGGCGTCGACCCGATCAGGTCCACCTTCACCCGCTGATCCGGTCGGCGTGGCCCGGCCCCGCACCGTCCCGCCTCGTGGCCGGTGCGGGGCCGCTCGCGTCCTCGGGCGCGCCGACCGTCGGCATCAGCTCGCGCAACCAGCGTTCGGCCTGGGCCACATGTGCGTGGGCCGCGCAGGTCGCCGCTGCCGGATCGCGGTCGGCGATCGCCCGGGTCAGCTCCCGGTGGCCCTCGTCGCTGCGGCGCCGCAGGTCCGGGCCCTCGGGGAGAGTGAAGATCTGGTACTTGCGGGAGCGGGAGCGGAAGACCGAGATCAACGCGGCGAGCGTCGGGTTCGCGCCGATGCGTGCGATCTCGCAGTGGAAGTCGTGGTCGAGCGCCGAGGCCTTGTCCGGGTCCTCCGCCGACTCCATCGCTTCGACAAGGGTGTTGAGGATGTGCATGTCCTCGCTGGTGCGGCGTGCCGCCGCACGCGCCGCGGCGTGCCCCTCGAGCAGCCGCCGGATCTCGTACATCTCGAGCAGGCCGGCCAGTGGCAGCAGATCCACCGTGAGCGACAGGCTGCCGATCAGATCCTGCGGGCGCAGCCCGGAGACGTAGGTGCCGGAGCCGTGCCGGGGCTCGATCACCCCCAGTGCCGCGAGCATGCGTACCGCCTCCCGCAACGGGCCCCTGGAGACACCGAGTTCGGCGCACAGGTCGGCCTCGGCCGGTATCCGCTCACCGGGCCCCAGCCGCTCCGTGGCGATCATCCGGCGCAATCCATGGAACGCCTTCTCCACTGCCGACATCGGTTTCCTCCCCCTGAGCGCGGCGCGATCCGCTGGACATCCGGCATGGCGCCGACGTTCGGAGCACTGTAGTCAGCCGGTGAGTCATCGTATGACTTCAACTCCGGTCGATGGGCAGCACATTGAATACGGAGCAAGAGGGCTTGTGCGGGTGGCGGGCACCTGCCAAGATTCCCGCATTCATCATATGACTCCTTGGTCCAGAGTGAGTCACGAGTGATGACGCATGCGGTGGTCCGCTGCCCCGCGGGCGGTCGGAGCGCCGTGTCCTACCGGTACCGCCGCCGGTGTCGCCCGCGGCACCGGCGCGAGGCGCCGCGCCTGTCCGTCAGCAGGGAGGGAGTAGGGCATGGAAACGTTTGGCACCGGACGGCGGGACGTCGTGCGCTACGAGGTTCTCGGCCCGGTCCGTGCGCTGCGGGCGGGAACCGGGCTCCACCTCGGTACACCCCAGCAACTCGCCCTGCTCGCCGTGCTGTTGCTGCACGGCGGGCGGCCGGTGGAGCGGCACGAACTGGTGGCCGCCCTGTGGGGCGAGCGCCCTCCGACCGGCGCCCACGGGCTCCTGGCGACCTACGCGGCGCGCCTGCGCAAGGTCCTCGAACCCGACCGCCCGCGCCGCAGCTCACCTCGTGTCCTCGTCACCCACAACACCGCGTACGGGATCGAACTAGGGCGTGACGAGCTCGACCTGTGGCGCTTCGAGGACGCCGTGACCGAGGCGCGCGCGGCCCGCCGCCACCGCGACCTCGACGCCGCCCGGTCCGGGTACGAGCGGGCGCTGGCCGGATGGACAGGGGAGGAGGCCCTGGCGGGCGCGGCCGCCCCGTTCGTCGATGCCGAGCGGCTGCGGCTCGGTGAACTGCGCCTCAACGCCCGGCTCGAACATGCCGAAGTACTCCTGGAGGACGGGGCGTCCGAGGAGCCCATCGAGGTGCTGAGACCATTGGCCCGCGCCCACCCGCACCACGAGCGGCTGCACACCCTGCTGATGCTCGCCCTGCACCGGGGCGGCCGGACGGGGCAGGCGCTCGAGGTCTACCACGGCATCCGGCGGACTCTGGTCGGTGAGTTCGGTGTGCCGCCCGGCCCACGCCTGGCCCGTATGTACGAGCGGATCCTCGCCGCCGACCCCCGGCTGCTGCACCGCGTCGCCGATGCGGCCCTCGTTCCCGCCCAACTGCCGCGAGACCTGGCCGACTTCTCCGGGCGCGCGACCGAACTGGGTCGACTGCGGCACCTTCTGACCGCACATCACGGAACGGCGGCGGGGCCCAGTGTCCTGGTCACAGGGCCACCCGCCGTCGGCAAGTCGGCCCTCGCCGTGCGTGTGGCCCACCAGGTCGCGCCCCGCTTCCCGGACGGCCAGCTCTACGTGGAGCTCGGTGGCGCCACCGGGAGCCCGGCCGACCCCGCCGACGTGCTGGGTCGCCTCCTCGCCGACCTGGGCGTACCCGCCGCGGAACTTCCCGACGGGGCCGCGCACCGTGCGGCCCGCTTCCGCACCCTCACCGCGCGGCGCCGCCTGCTGATCCTGCTCGACGACGCCCATGACGAGGCGCAGGTCCGGCACTTGCTGCCGGGCGGCCCGGGCTGCGCGGTGCTGGTGACCAGCCGGTCGCGCCTCGCCACGCTGCCCGGACGGTCCGCCGTGCCGCTGTCCTATCTGCGCGAGGACGAGTCGCTGCGCATGCTGACCCGGATGGCCGGCGCCGATCGGGTCGCCGCGCAGCCGGCCGCGGCCCGGGCCCTGGCCCGCGTCTGTGCGGGGCGGCCACTGGCCGTTCGGAGGCTGGGCGCGCGGATCGCGGACGCGGGCGCGGCGGAACTCCCCTTACTGGCCAACTGGTCGGCCTCGCCTCGCCCACGCGCCGGCTGAGCCCCACCGGTCCTCGTCGCCGAGAGGCACCCGCAGTCCACACACCCCGAGACACCAAGGAGAAGCGCATGCGTCGATCTCGTCATGCGGCCCACGCCGTCACCGCCCTCGCGGTGGCCGTCGCCGCCAGTGCCTGTTCGTCCGGGAGCGGCTCCGACGACGGCGCCTCGGGCGGCAAGAAGTCCGTCGTCGTGGCCTCGAAGAACGAGATACCCGCCATCAACCCGGCCAAGGACAACAGCTCCACCAGCATCCAGCTGGCCTGGGCCATGTGGGCTCCGCTCACCGACCTCGACCGGAAGACCGGCAAACTGAAGTACGTCGTGGCCGACTCGGTCACCTCCAAGGACGCCAGGACCTGGACCATCAAGCTCAAGCCGGGCTGGACCTTCACCAACGGCGAGAAGCTGACCGCCAAGGCCTTCGTCGACACCTGGAACTACACGGCCTACGCCCCCCACGGCTACAAGAACAACGGTTTCTTCAGCCGCATCGAGGGCTACGACGATCTCAATCCGGCGAGCGGCAAGCCCAAGAAGACAACGATGTCGGGGCTGAAGGTGATCAACGACCTCACCTTCCGGGTCACGCTCGACAAGGCCTTCTCCCCGTACCCGACGACGCTGATGTATTACGGTTCCGTCGCGCTCGCCCCCGAGGTGCTCAAGGACCCCGACGCGTACGACCACAAGCCGATCGGCTACGGGCCGTACAAGCTCAAGTCCCAGTGGAAGGCCGGGCAGCCGGTCGTCATGGTCCGCAACAAGAAGTACCCGCTCAAGGGGCCGGACGCGGACCAGCTCACCTACCGGTTCTTCTCCAACCCGGAGACCGCCTACAACGAGTTCCTCGCGGGCAACGTCGACTACACCATCGTCCCCGACACCAAGGGAGACACCTACAAGAAGGACGCCCCCGGCAAGGGGGCCGTGTCCAAGGCCGCGGTCAACATGACCTACCTCGTTCCGCCGGTCAACTCCGGTCCGTACAAGGACCCGAAGGTGCGTCGCGCCCTCTCGCTCGCCCTGGACCGCAAGGCGCTCACCCGGCTGCGCGCGGGATCCTTCCCCGCCACCTCGTTCACCGCGCCCTCGCTGCCCGGTTACCGTGAACACACCTGTGACGCCTGCACGTTGGACGTCACCAAGGCCAAGCAGCTCCTGAAGCAGGCGGGTGGCTTCCCGGGCACGCTGAAGATGTACTACAACAGCGACGACCCCGGACAGCGGGTCTTCGCCGAGGCGCTGGGCAACATGTGGCGGCAGAACCTCGGCATCAAGGTTGCCTACGTCGGCAAGCCCGCCATCGACCTCAGCGCCCTGTTCAGCAAGGGCAAGGTCGACGGCATGTACCTGGGCGGCTGGGGCCACGACTACCCGTCCATCGAGGACTGGCTCACCCCCATCGTCGGCAGCCACGGCGATGTGAACGGCGCCCGCTACAGCAACCCCGCCCTCGACAAGCTGATCGACGAGGGCAACGCGCTCGCGGACCCGGATGCCGCCATCAAGAAGTACCAGGCCGCCGAGGACCTGGAGGCCGAGCAGATGCCCATGATCCCGCTGTACCACAAGCCGGACGCCTATCTGCACGCGCCCGGGGTCGAGCCGCTGGACTCCCCGTACGCCGGACTCAACCCGGTCTGGTCGACCGTCTCCCGCTGAACTCCCCGACACCACAAGGAGATCCACGATGTTCAGGTATGCGCTCCGGCGCCTGATCATCATGGTGCCGATCGGGATCATCGTGACGTTCATCGTCTACGCGATGGTGTTCGCCCTGCCCGGCGACCCCATACAGGCACTGTCCGGCGACAAGCCGCTCGCCCCCTCGGTGATCGCGGCCAAACGCGCCTACTACCACCTCGACGATCCGCTGTTCTCCCAGTACCTGCACTTCATGGGAAACCTGCTGCGGGGCAACCTGGGCCAGACCTTCGACGGCCAGGACATCGGTGAACAGCTCGCCCTGCGGTGGCCGGTCACCCTCCAGCTCGGACTGACCGCCCTCGCCATCCAGACCGTCTTCGGCCTGCTGTTCGGCATCTACGCCGGCTGGCGGCGTGACGGGCTCGTGGACCGGGCCCTGCTCGGCGCCACCCTCGCGGTGCTCGCCGTGCCCGGACTCGTCGTCATGTTCTTCGCCCAGTCCCTGTTCAGCGTCCAGCTCGGCTGGTTCCCGGTCTCCGGCAGCGCCGACGGCTGGCCCACCAGCTATCTGCTGCCCGCCACCGTCCTCGGCGTGCTCGGCTTCGCCGGGCTCGCCCGCATCACTCGTACCAGTCTCGTGGAGGTGGCGGGCGCCGATTTCGTGCGCACCGGACGCGCGAAGGGGCTGTCCCCGCAGCGGATCCTGTGGCGGCACGTGCTGCGCAACGCCCTCCTCCCCGTGATCACGTACATCGGTCTCGATCTGGCCGGCACGCTCGGCGGCGCGATCATCACCGAAGGCATCTACAACCTCAACGGCATCGGCCAGTTCATGTTCCGCTCCATCGGAATGAAGGAGGGCGGAGTCGTCGTCACTCTCTCCACAGTCCTGCTCATCGGCTACATGGTCGTCAACCTGATCGTCGACCTGCTCTACGGCCTCCTCGACCCGCGGGTGCGTCATGTCTAGCCCCGCCCTGGTCGTGGCGACCGAGATCGAGCCGACCGCGGAGGACGCCCCCGCGGGCGCCGCGGTCCTGCGCGAACTGCTGCGCAAGCCGCGGTTCGTCCTGTCCGGTGTGGTGATCCTCGTCATCGTGGCGATGGCGGCCTTCCCACGCCTGTTCACCTCCACCGATCCCACCGCCTGCAATCTGCGGTACAGCAAGATCGGACCGTCAGCGGCACACTGGTTCGGCTACGACATCCAGGGCTGCGACTACTTCGCCAACGTCATCTACGGCGCCCGCCCCTCGGTCCTCGTCAGTGTCTCCGTCAGCCTCGTCGGCTTCGTGGTGGCCTGCACCCTCGGCATGCTCGCCGGATACTTCCCCGGCTTCGTCGACGGCCTGGTCTCCCGCACCGCCGACGTCCTGTTCGCGCTGCCCGGCCTCGTCGCGATGATCGTCATCCTCCAGGCCTTCTCGGCCCGTTCGGTGTGGACGATCGCCTTCGTCATCGTGCTGCTCGGCTGGCCTGCCGGGATGCGCCTGATGAGGTCCACGGTGCTGTCCGTGCGCAGCCGCGAGTACGTGCTCGCCGCCCGCGTGCTCGGCGCGACCGCCCCGCACATCCTGCGCAAACACATCTTCCCCAACTCCGTCGCGCCGCTGCTCTCCCTCACCACGCTCTCGGTCGGTGTCGCCGTCGGCACCGAGGCCGCGCTGACCTTCCTGGGCATCGGACTGCAGCCGCCGACCATCTCATGGGGTCTGCAGATCGCCATCGCCGCCTCCTACCGCGACGACATCCATCTGTTCGTCTTCCCCGCGCTGTTCCTGACGCTGACGGTGATGTCCTTCATGATGATGGGCGACACCGTGCGGGACGCGCTCGACCCGAAGCTGCGGAGGTGAGCGCGGACATGACCGCCACCGACACCGTCGAGCACACCGCCCCGCTACTCGAAGTCACCGACCTCACCGTAGAGTTCGACACTCAGAGCGGCACCCTGCGCGCCGTCGACGAGGTCTCCTGGACCCTCTACCGGGGCAAGACCCTCGTCGTCCTCGGCGAGTCCGGTTCCGGCAAGAGTGTCTCCACTCAGGCCATCACCGGCATCCTCGACAGCCCACCCGGACGAGTCCGCGCGGGCAGCGCACTCTTCGACGGCCAGGACCTGATCGCGATCCCCGAGAAGGAACGCCGCCGGATCATCGGCAGCCGCATCTCGCTCGTCTTCCAGGACGCCCTGTCCGCCCTCAACCCCGTGCACACCGTCGGCCGCCAGATCGCCGAGCTGTACCAGGTGCACCGCGGCATGTCCCGCAAGGACGCCATGCGCGGGGCCGCCGAGATGCTCGACCGGGTCGGCATCCCCAGCGCCCGTGCGCGGGTGCGTGACTACCCGCACGAGTTCTCCGGCGGCATGCGCCAGCGCGTCATGATCGCCATGGCGCTCGCGCTCGGTCCCGAGGTGCTCATCGCCGACGAACCGACCACCGCGCTCGACGTCACCGTCCAGGCCCAGATCCTCGAACTCCTGGAGGAGATCCAGCAGGACAGCGACATGGGCGTCGTCCTCATCACCCACGACCTGGGCGTCGCCGCCGAGATCGCCGACGACCTCGTCATCATGTACGCGGGCCGGGTCATCGAATCGGGCCCCACCCCGCTCGTCCTCGGCGCTCCGTCCCACCCCTACACCCAGGGCCTGCTGCGCTCGATGCCGTCGAGCGAGATGAAGGGCCTCGAACTGCCCGCCATCCCCGGCACCCCGCCCAACATGCTGCGCCTGCCGACCGGCTGCCCCTTCAGGCCGCGCTGTCCCAAGGCGATCGACCTCTGCGCCACCGAGCGCCCCGAACTGCGTGTCCTGCCGGGCGGCCCCCGCAAGGCCGCCTGCCACCTCGCGGACACCCTCGACACCACGGACACCCCCTCACTGGCCGGAGGCGCCTCATGAGCGACGTACTCCTCCAGGCGACCGGCCTGGCCAAGCATTACGACACCGCGCCCCGTCTCCGGCCCGGACGCACCAAGTCCCTGGTCCGCGCCGTCGACGGCGTCGACCTCGAACTGCGCAAAGGGGAATCCCTCGGCATCGTCGGCGAGTCCGGCTGCGGAAAGTCGACCCTGCTGCGCCTGCTGTGCGCGCTGGAGCGGCCCACCGCCGGCAGCCTCACCTTCGACGGACAGGACGTCGGCCGGTTGCGCGGCGCCGCACTGCGCCGCTGGCGACGCCGGGTCCAGGTGGTGTTCCAGGACCCGTACGCCTCGCTCAACCCGCGCATGAAGGTGCGCGACATCATCGGTGAGGGCTTCGACGTCCATCCCGACGCCGTCCCGAAGCAGGGGCGCCGCCGCCGCGTGGAGGAACTCCTCGAACTGGTCGGTCTGGAGCCCGCGCACGCCGACCGCTTCCCGCACCAGTTCTCCGGCGGCCAGCGCCAGCGCATCGGCATCGCCCGCGGTATCGCCCTCGGCCCCGACGTCCTCCTGTGCGACGAACCCGTCTCAGCCCTCGACCTGTCGGTGCAGGCCCAGGTGGTCAACCTGCTGCTGCGCCTGCAAAGGGAGTTGGGCCTCAGCCTGGTCTTCGTCTCCCACGATCTCGGCGTCGTCCGCCATGTCTCCGACCGGATCGCGGTCATGTACCTGGGCAAGGTGGCCGAGTACGCGGACGCCTCCCGCCTCTACGAACGCCCCGGCCACCCCTACACCCAGGCCCTGCTCTCCGCCGAACCCTCCCTCGACCGGATCCGCAGACCCGACGCCCCGCGCCGCCGCCGCATCGTCCTCGCGGGCGACCCGCCCTCCCCGGTCAACCCGTCTTCGGGGTGCCGGTTCCACACACGGTGTCCGGTGGTGCGGGACGTGTGCCGACAGGTGGAGCCGGAACTGGTCCAGGTGGACGGGCGGCTGGCCGCATGTCATATCGCGGAGGAGCTGCTCGGGGCGGACGGCGGGGCCGTGAACGCAATGGGTGCCGGACGGGAGGGGTGACGCATGACGCGCCGGTGCGTTCGTTCACCGCGGGGCCCCTGTCCGCGAACGGCCGTACCGCCTGCACCGCCGACCAGGGCGTGGACCATGTCACCCGGATCGAAGTGGCGCGCTGACGCCGACGGCCAGGAAGTGCGCCCCGCCCTCGCGTCAGCGCCCGCCCGACTCGATGCGCTCGACCTCGTCCTTCGCCTCCTTGAGGCCCACGCCGGTCGCCTCGCGGTAGGCCTTGATGGCCTCGATCTTCTTGCCGTCCCGCACCAGGGCGCGTACACCGTCGAGTCCAGGGACGAGCGTGTCGGTCCCGATCTCCAGGTGGTCGATGATCAGGTCCAGCTTCCGCTCGACGCGGGCGGTCCTGCGGTCGGCGCGGTCGACCTTGCGCTCGATGGTGCCTGCCGTGATGAGTACGCCGACCAAGAGGATGAGTATCGCTGCGATGTCCATGATCCCTGATCCTAGGCAACGCCGATGACGCGAACGGCACGCGAATCGTCGTACGGCGTTGGATCCTGAGGTCATGACCGACCCGACCCAGGATCCCCGCTTCCTCAGGGACCCGTACCCGACCCTCGCCGCCATGCGGGCCGACTGTCCTGTGCGGCCCGTTCCGGCAGGCTCCGGCGGCCGCACCAACTACGTGGTCACCGGCTACAAGGAGGCCAGGGAGGCGCTCCACGACCCGCGGCTCTCGAAGGACACGGCCGTCTTCTTCGCGGGAGAGGATTCAGGCCGACGCCTGCACCCCGCGGTCGCCCACACCATGCTCGCGAGCGACCCACCACGGCACACCCGGCTTCGCCGGCTGGTGACCAAGGCGTTCACGACCGGGGCGGTCGCGCGGCTGCGCCCGTTCATCGCCCGTGTCACGGACGAACTGCTGGACCAGTGGCATGCCGAGGAACCCTTCGACTTCGTGACCGGCCTGGCGGTGCCGCTGCCGGTCGTCGTCATCTGCGAGCTGCTCGGCGTGCCACCGGGCGACAGGGGCGACGTACGGCGATGGTCCGCGGAGCTGTTCGCCGCGGGGGAGCCCGGTGTCATCGACGACGCCTCGCACGCGATGGCGGAGTACATGGCGGGACTGATCGAGGCCAAGCGTCGCGACCCCGGCAGCTCACTCCTGGACCGGCTCATCGCAGCGCGCGACGGAGAGGACCGTCTGACCGAGGAGGAACTGGTCTCCCTGGCCGTCCTGTTGCTCGTGGCCGGTCACGAGACCACCACCCACGCCCTCGGCAATGCGGTTCTCGCGCTGCTCCGGCATCCGGACCAGCTGGACCGCCTGCGGCGCAACCCGGACGAGATTCCCGGCGCTCTGGACGAACTCCTCCGCTTCGACTCCGCGGTGAGCACCTCCACCTTCCGGTTCACCGCCGAAGCCCTCACGCTCGGCGGCACCGAACTCCCGGCCGGAGTACCTGTATTGGTGGCGATCGGGGCGGCGAACCGGGACCCGGCGAGGTTCCCGGAGCCGGACGGGCTCGATCTGGACCGCGACGCCACCGCGCATCTCGCCTTCGGTCACGGCATCCACCGCTGCGTCGGCGCGCCCCTGGCCAAGGCGGAGATGGAGATCGTGCTGCGGGCCGTCCTGGCGCGACACCGGCACATCCAACTGGCGGTGCGCGAGGACCAGTTGACGTGGCGTCGCACTCGCCTCGTCCGGGGACTGTCCTCGCTTCCCGTCCTGGCCCCGCGGGCACAGGCGCCCACCACCGATTAACAGGTCGTGCGGTTCCGCCCCCTCCGGTAAGGTCGGGATCTTCAGACGGCCGAGGCCGCTCTGGAGTCCTTGAAGGTATGGGCCCACGTCATGCATGCAGCCGACCACCCCGCCCGTCGAAGACTCGACGCCGCCCTGGCCGATCTCGCCACGGTCTTCCGCGGAATGACCGCACACCCGGACGAGTCCAACTGCACGTGTCACTGGGGGAGCGAGGAGGAGCTGGCCCTCCTCAAGGTGCCCGACGTGGACCTGGATCCGGATCTCCTGCGCCGCACATGGCAGGCCGTCGACTGGACGGATCACGGCGCGGTCCTGCGCCGCATCCTGCCGCAGTTCGCCGCCGCCCTGGTCGCCGGGCGCGTCGATGGGCTGTTCGGTCTTGAGGAGGCGGGGGACTCGTTCGCCCGTGGCCGCTGGCAGCGGTGGCCCGATGCGCAGGCCGGTGCCGTACGCGAGTTCCTGCACGCCTGGTGGGCCCAGAGCCTCACCGGCCCGGACGCGGCCGTCCCGGCCCACCAGGTGATGGCGATGTGCGCCGAGGCGTCCGGCACGGTCGGCCCCTGGCTCGCCGACTGGGAGCGGGAGACCGGCCCCCTCAGCGACCGGCGGCTCGTGGAGGCGGCGGAGGAGTGGGAGTACGAGCTGCTGGGCGACCGGCTCCCGTGGTACGTCAACTGGTACGAGAACGACGAGGACCAAATGAGCGCGGAATTGGCGGCCTGGCTCCACGGCCCCGGCGCCGCACGGCTCCGTGCCGCCGGCGCCCCGCAGGAACTCCGCCACCGGATAGGGCTGCTCGCACTCACCGGCGAGGACCGCTGGACGCACCCGCACTGGCCGGGGCATCGCTACTGATGTCCGGGGGGGCCAGGAGGCCCGCCCCGTGTCACTGCTGCTTGCGTGCCGCGTAGGAGCGCGCCGCCCGCACCCGGTTTCCGCAGCGCGTCGTGCACCAGCGGCGGGCGCCGTGGGAGCGCAGGAACCAGCGGGCGCAGTTCTGCGCGGCGCATTCGGTGAGGCGGTCGGCCTCCTGGCCGACGAGCAGGTCGGTCGCGTCGTCGGCCAGTTGGGAGAGCGCGGCGGCGACCGGATTGCCGGTGTCGGGGGTGTCGGCGCGGTGCGGGCCGGTCGTGGACCAGGCGAGCCGGGGCGTCGAAGGGGCCGCGGCGAGCGCGGAGTTGAGGGTGGCCAGGGCGTCGGCGGGCGGCGGCCCGGAGCCGTCCGCGCGAGCGCGCAGCAGGGTGCGTACGGCCTCGCGCAGTCCGAGAAGTCGCCCGTGCTGCCGCCCGTTCAGCGCTGTCCGGTCGGTCAGCAGCTCGTGCCGCACGAGCCACAGGTGTGCGGCCTCGGTGTCGTCGAGCAGGTCGACGGCGCCATGGCTGAGGTCGAACCGGGTGTTGACCAGGGCGAGCGAGAGGAAGCGCTCCTCGCCGGGGACCGGAGGCTGGCGCAGATAGACAGGGTCGGCTTGATCCACGCCCTCATGCTAACGCTTGCCATTCTCCGTGAGAAAGCCTAGCGTCGCTCACGTTAAATGAGACTGGAAACCGTGAGAGGTGGTCGGCCGTGGGATTCGACGTCGACGCAGTGCGCAAGGACTTCCCGATTCTCGGGCGCACGATGGACGGCGGCGCACGCCTCGTCTACCTCGACTCGGGCGCCACCACCCAGAAACCGCTCCACGTCCTCGACGCCGAGCGGGACTTCTACCTGCACCACAACGCGGCCGTCCACCGCGGCACCCACCAGCTCGCCGACGAGGCCACCGAGGCGTACGAGAACGCCCGGCACAAGGTCGCGGGATTCATCGGCGCCGCGGACGACGAGATCGTGTTCACCAAGAACACCACCGAGGGCATCAACCTCGTCGCGTACGCCCTGGAGAACGCCCGCAGGGTCGGCCCCGGCGACCGCATCGTGGTGACGGAGATGGAACACCACGCCAACCTCGTGCCCTGGCAGCAGCTCGCCGAACGCACGGGCGCGACCCTCGACTGGTTCGCCCTCACCGACGACGGCCGCCTCGACCTGACCCGCGCCGACGAACTCCTCGACGAGCGCACGAAGGTCCTCGCCCTCACCCACCAGTCCAACGTCCTGGGCACCCTCAACCCCGTACGCGAACTCGCCGACCGCGCCCACGCGCACGGCACGCTCGTCGTGGTCGACGGCGCCCAGTCCGTCCCGCACCGCCCCGTCGACGTCCACGACCTCGGCGCCGACTTCCTCGCCTTCTCCGGCCACAAGATGCTCGGCCCGAGCGGCGTCGGCGTGCTGTGGGGGCGCGGCGAACTCCTCGCCGCACTACCGCCGTTCCTCACGGGCGGCTCGATGATCGAGGTCGTCGAGATGGACCACTCGACGTTCCTCCCGCCGCCGCAGCGCTTCGAGGCCGGTGTCCCGATGGCGGCGCAGGCGGTGGGCCTGGCCGCGGCCGTGGACTACCTGACGGCACTGGACATGAACGAGGTGGCGGCCCACGAGGACCGGCTCACCGAACACGCGCTTCGCCTGCTGGCCGAGATCCCCGGCGTCCGCATCGTCGGACCTGCCGAGCCGCGCGACCGCGGCTCGGCCGTCTCCTTCACCGTCGACGACGTCCACCCGCACGACATCGGCCAGATCCTCGACCAACGCGGCATCGCCGTCCGCGTGGGCCACCACTGCGCCCGGCCGATCGTGCGCCGCTACGGCATCCCGGCGACGACCCGGGCGTCCTTCTACGTCTACAACACACATGCCGAGGTCGAGGCGCTGGCGGAGGGAGTCCGCGAGGCGCAGAGCTTCTTCGCGAGGTGACCGTGGGGGAGGCGCCGGGGCGGCGGCCCGGTGTGCCATGACGTCACGCGGACGACATCAGCCCGGTGACATAGGCGTCCAGCCGCCGCTTCACAACCCGCGTGGTCAGCTCCGTCCTCCCCGCGTCCCGCCACGGTCGAGCCACCACCTCCACCTCCTCCGAGAACGCCAAGGCGTCCCGCACCCGCCAGTACAGTCGCTCACCCGGTTCCCCGGCGAGCACCCCGCCGGCCTCCTCGTAGGCGTCGGCGAACCGCTGCCCCCACTCAGGGCCGTGCACCAGGGCGAGATTGGTGCAGGTGTGCGCCACGTCGAGGTCCGCAGGACCCCAGGAGGCCCCGGCCCAGTCGACGACACCCGTGATCCGGGTCGTCGGGGTGTCGAAGAGTACGTTGCCGAGGTGGAAGTCCCGGTGCAGGAAGCGCCCTTCGTAGGGCGGCGCGGGCTCACGAATGACGTCGATGGCCGCGGCCCACGCGGCGGCGTCGGCGCCCTCGGGAACCACCACGGTGTCGGCGGTGGTCAACGCCTCGTACTTCGGCGGCTGTTCAGCGGGACACACCTGGTGAATCGCCACGAGCTGACGCGCGAGCAGCCGGACACGAGTCTCAAGCCCTTCGTCGCACAGGTGCGTACGCCCGGGCAGACAGGTCATCAGGAGCGACGGATACTCGCAGTGCGCCGCGGTCGGATCGGCCGCGATCAGCCCGGGAGCCGGTACGTCGGCGGCCCCCGCGAGCACACCCAGCGCGCCGCTCTCCCGCTCCAGGGCCTCCTCGGCACGATCCACGAAGAACGGATCGACGTAACTCCGCAGCACCAGCTCACGGCCGCTGCCACCCGGCCCGGCCACCGTCAGTCGCCGCATCTCGGCGGTGACACCACCGTGCAGCGCCTCGATCCGCACGACCCGCTCACCGTCACCGAGCGCCCGCCGCACCCACGCCCTCGTCAACGGCCGGACAGTGGCTTCCTCATCAGCTGCGCCATCACCTTTGATCACCGTGCCAGCGCATCATCCGGAGGACGGCCCGCACAAGCGTATTTCGCGGAAGCAGCCCGGGCGCGGCTCCCCATGAGCCGGGAGCCGCGCCCCGACCACCTCAGTCCCCGGCCACCGCCGGCGGCGCGACGTCCGCGCCCCAACTCGTCGGCTTGTCCGAGAGCTTGACGCCGATCGTGCCCGCGCCGAGCAGGTCCTTGTGGGAGAGCCAGCTCTGGCGCAGCGGGGTGCCCTTGCCCGTGGTCACGGACGAGACGTACTGGAGCTTCGACGCGTCCGCGCCCGGAGCCGCGATGCTGATCCTGCGGCCGCCTGCCGGGCGGATCTCGACCTTGTCGAACATCGGGGCCGACAGGACGTACTTCGCCGAACCGGGCTGGACCTCGAAGACACCGGCCATGGCGAAGACGAGCAGCGACGACGTGGCGCCGAGGTCGTCGTTGCCGGGCATGCCGTACGGGTCGTCGGTGAACAGCGTCCGCATGGCCCGCAGCACCGCGGAGGTCTTCCACGGGGTGTCGGTCCACGTGTACATCCACGGGGCGTGGAAGTCGGGCTCGTTGTTCGGGTTGAACGCGAAGTTGTTGTGGTAGTCGTACGCGCCGGTCACCCACGACTCCTTGGCGGCCTTCGCCGGGTCGCTGAGCACGGTCGGCATGTCGAAGAACGTGTCGAGCCGCTGCTCGGCGGCCTTCTTGCCGCCCATCAGGCCGTACAGCGCCTGCGGGTCCTGCTGCGCGAGCCACTGGTACTGCCACGCCGTGCCCTCGTGGAAGGCGCCGGACTGCGTCGGGTCGCTGTCACCGGCGACGCTGCCGTCGGCGTTCCTCGTCACGGGGAACCCGGTGAAGCCCTGCGAAGTGACGTCGGCGTCCCACAGCTTGGCGAAGTTGCCGCAGCGGGAGGCGAGCGTCGCGGCCTTGTCCTTGTGGCCGAGACCGTCGGCCATCGTGGACAGGGCGCAGTCGCCGAGCGCGTACTCCAGCGTGGCCGACCCCGCCTGGCGGCTGTCGCCGAACTTGTAGCCGGGCAGGTTCTGGTAGCCGACGAAGCCGTTCTTCACGTACGTCGGGTTGCCGTCGCGGCCACGGAAGGTCGACTGGTCGGAGGGGACCTCGTTGACGTTCTTCCAGAGCGCGTCGAAGAGCTCGCGCGAAGTGCGGTCGTCGAGCAGGCCGCGGTTGTAGAGGTCGACGATGAACGGGGTGACGGGGTCACCGCTCATCACGTTCGTCTCACTGTTTCCGAGGCCCCAGCGAGGCAGCCAGCCACCGTCCTTGTAGACCCGCAGCAGGGACTTGGCCATGTCGGCGGCCTTGTCCGGGTGCAGCAGCGCCACCAGTTGGTTCTGCGAGCGGTACGTGTCCCACAGCGAGAACATCTGGTAGTACGGCGAATCCGAGCGGTGCACCTTGTCGTCGAAGCCGCGGTAGCGGTTGTCGACGTCGGAGCCGATCGAGGGGTGCAGCAGCGATCGGTACAGGGCGCTGTAGTACGTGCGCTGGTCGGCGGTGGAGCCACCGGCGACGCGCATCCGGTTCAGCTCGCTCTTCCAGGCATCGTGCGCTCCGGAGCGGGCCCGGTCGAACGAACTCGGCTGCTCGGCGCCGCGATTGAGGCGCGCACCGTCCACCGAGGTGTAGGACACGCCCACCGACGCGCCGACCTTGTCACCCTTGGACGGGTCGAACGACAGCCAGGCACCCGCGCGCTTGTCGCCCCGCGAGGCCTCGCGCTGGCTCGGGGTGAGTGTGCCGTCGCTCCAGGTGCCGAACTTCGAGAACGACCGGTTGAACCTGGCGCTGAAGAAGACCCGGTAGCGCTCCTTGCCGGTCTCCCCGCAGAAGTTGCCGCCCTGCACCCATCCTTCGACGGTGTTGTCACCGACGACCTTGATGTCACCGGCGTAGGTGCTGCCGTTGCTCTCCCCGGCCTCGATGAGGACGTTCTCCGCGCCCGAACCGCTGGGGAAGGTGTAACGGTGCTGGCCGGTGCGCTTGGTCGCCGACAGCTCGGCCTTGATGCCGTTGTCGAACTTCACGCCGTAATAGCCCGGCGAGCGGGTCTCGTTGTCATGGCTGAACTTCGCGCCGTACTGCGCCGGATCGGACGAGGTGACCGCGCCCGTGGTCGGCATGAACCGGATATTGCCCATCGTCTGGCAGCCGACACCCGACAGGTGCGTGTGGCTGAAGCCGAGGATGGTGTCCTGCGCGTAGTCGTACGAGGCGTACTTGTTCAGCTGTGTGTCGGGGCTCAGCTGGACCATGCCGAAGGGCGTGGTCGCGCCGGGGAAGGTGGTTCCGTCGCCGTTGTTCCCGATCGAGGTGTCGACCAGGCTCGTCGGGTCGGCGGCGAAGCCGGGCCCGGCTTCCCGGGCGCTGGCGACCCCGGGGGTGAGGCTGGCGGCGGCCACCGTGGTGACGACGAACGCGGCGGTGACGGTGCGTATCAGCGAGCGCAACGGGTGCGGCGTGCGCCGCGACGCGAGGGACCTCAGCGGTCTCGGTGAGTTCTGCGAGCTCGGTGGCGGCGACGCTCTCATCGCGACCCTCTCTTTAGACAACGTTGTCGGTACGGTTCCTGTCGATCTTTGTCGTGAGGGAGGGGGTACGTCAATGGATGGGGTCGCAGGGGCTGTTGAGGGGAGGTGTCCTCGGCCCGGTGGGAACGGCGTTTCGCTCAGCGGCCGGTGACCAGCAGCCAGACGCCGATGGCGGTGAAGAGCGCGCCGCCCACGGGCAGGCCCCTGACGCCGGACGAACCGGCCTGGAAGGTGTGCCGGCCGCCGTACGTGTCGACGAACTCGACCACCGCGAAGTGGACGGGGCCGCCGTGCCGTCCGGCGTCGCTCCGCTCGTGGCGGACCACCAGACCTCCGGCGCGGATGCCCTCTCGCTGGAGGCGGTACTGGACGACGGCCTCACGGACGCCGAAGCCGAGGGCGGCGAGCCCGGCCAGGAGTGACATGGCGATCCACATCGTGGTGTCCTCCTCCCCGTTGTACGCGAGCCATTGGTGACTGTCGTCCGGGGAGGAGACGTTACGTCGAGGGCGTGTGGTTCCTGGTCGCGGGCGTCTCCGCCACCGCCACCCGGCCCGACCGAAGGGAGGCCCGGCCCCGCGCCGGACTGCCGAGGGACTCGGCGAGGGTGAGGAGGGTGTCGTCCGACGTCACCGACCAACCGTGTTCGGCGAGGAGGGCCGCCAATTGCCGCGGCTTCCACAGTGAGCGCCACGGCTCGCCCGCCGTGACGGAGCTGCGGAGCACGCGTGTCAGCAGGCGTCCCGCGGTCGCCTTGGCCGACGGTGCCTGGTAGTTGACGACGAGCGTGCTGCCGGGAGCCGTACGCGCGGAGAGCGTGGCCACCGTCGCGCGGACCTCGGCGCGCGTGAGGTAGGGGACGACGCCCTCCCACAGCCAGGTCGTCGGTGCGGCCGGATCGTGCCCGGCGGCGGCCAGCGCGGCGCCGAGGTCGTCGACCGCGAAGTCGACGGGTGTGAAGCGGACGGAACGTGCCGCGGGCGGCAGCTCGGCGGCCTCCGCGAGCCGGTCTCGCTTGTCCTGCTGGGAGGCGGGGTGGTCGACCTCCCACACATCGGTGCGGGCGAGTGCGGCCAGGCGCCAGGCGCGGGTGTCGAGACCGGCGCCGAGGATCACGAGCTGGCCGCTCGGACGGGCGCGCAGGGCCTCGTCGATGGCGACCGTGCGCGGCACCGCCACCTCGACACACGCCCGTACGCTCTCGTACGTCATCCGGGCCCGCCAGTCCTTGGGCGGTGTGCCCGCGCGCACCTCGGTCACGGGCGCCCGCTCCGCCTCGCGCAGCAGCCGTACCGCCACCGGATCGGCGAACCCGCCCGCGCCGGCCTTTCCGTCCGCGGCCGCCCTGCCCTGGCACACCAGCACCGCCGTCCGGCTGGCGGCACGCCCACTCTCGCTCATGAGGTCGTATTCAATCGCACCCGCCGTCACCGGGGGCGGGCGGATCAGGGGACGATCACGATCCGTCCCCGCAGGCCGCCCTCCGCGAGGCGCGCGTGGGCCGCGGCGGCGTCGGCGAGCGGGTAGAGCTCGGCGACGCGGGGGAGCAGCGTGCCCCGGTCGGCGAGGCCCGCCAGGTCCGCGAGCTGGGCGCCGTCGGCGCGCACGTCCAGCGCGTGGACGCGGATGCCGCGCTCGGCCGCCGGCTCCTGGCCGGGCCAAACGCCGACGTAGGCGCCGCCGTCGCGGACCGGAGCGAGGGCCGCGTCGCCCAGAACGGCGGCGTCGACGACACCGTCGAAGGTGGCCGGAGGCGGTGTCTGCTCGCGGGACAGGAAGTCGTCGGCGCCGCGCGACCGGAGGAACTCCTCGTCGCCCGCGGAGGCGAGCGCGGTGACCTTCAGTCCGCGGTGGTGTGCGAGCTCCACGGTGTGCGCGCCGACTCCACCCGCCGCGCCCGTCACGAGCAGGCTCTGCCCGGGCTCGAGCGCGGCCAGGTCGAGTGCCTGCGCGGCGGAGAGCGTGTTGAGGGGGAGGGCCGCGGCGTGCGCGTCGTCCAGGGCCTGAGGGGCGGGCGCGACGGCGTCCGCGTCGAGGACCGCGTACTCGGCGTGGGTGCCCAGCGGGGTGCGGTGTCCTGTGGCCAGGCCGAGGACGCGGTCGCCGGGGGACAGGGACGCGCCGGGGCCGACGGCGTCGACGGTGCCCGCGACGTCCCAGCCCGGGCCGATGCGCTCGCCGTCGCCGCCGAAGACGCCCGCCCGCATCGCCGCGTCCACCGGGTTCAGCGCGGCCGCCGCCACCTTGATCCGCACCTGTCCGGGGCCGGGCTCGGGCACCGGGACCTCCGTGATCTCGACTGCCTCGGGCCCGCCGAAGCGGGATACGGTCGCGGCACGCATGAGCATGCTGATCCTCCTGGGGTGGGCCGGCCCGCGGTCGGGACGCCGCGCGGCCGTCGGTCATCTGTGGTGCGCCACCCCACCCTGCGTCAGCATGGGAGCGCGTACAAAAGGCACACGCGTGTAAGCAAGGCGGAGGGAAGGGCAGGCGCACGATGACCCGCGACCCCCGGGCGGCCGAACCGCCGCACCGGACCGGCCCCTGTGCCCGCTGGCCCGCCGAGCAGGGCGAGACCCTCCGGCAGATCGTCGAGCGGGCGGGCAACAAGTGGGCCGTGCTCGTGATCGGCACCCTGGAGGGCGGGCCCGTGCGCTTCACCGATCTTCAGCGCTCGATCCCGGGCCTCTCCCAGCGGATGCTCACCCTCACCCTGCGCCAGCTGCGCCGCGACGGCCTCGTCACGCGCACCTCCTACCCCGAGGTGCCACCACGGGTCGAGTACGCGCTGACCGCCCTGGGCGCCTCGCTCCTCGACGCGGTCACCGTCCTGATCGACTGGGCGGGCACGCACCACGACGAGATCGCAGGCAATCGAGCCCGGTTCGACAGCGGCCCCGACGCGGACTGACCGACCGACCGGCACACCGCCGCCGACGCGACCACCAGCGACAACAGGGAACCCGCCGCCAACTTCTGCGTCTTCTGCGGGCGTTCGGCCGAAAACACCGGCCTCGCAGTGTGACCCACGTCACGTTACCAACGGTATCTGAAACAGAGTGTCGCAGGTAAATTGCGGGTACCGCGCAGATGAGAACCACGTGTCTGAGTACCGCCGGCGCCCCGAGAGGCGCTGAACCCTCCGTCCCTGTCTCTCTCAGGGGCTCACGAGCGAGAGCGAGGACCCTCCGCGATGGAGCAGCAGCACGTCGACGTCCTGGTCATCGGTGCCGGAATATCCGGCATCAGCGCCGCGCGCCATGTCCTGCGCGACAACCCCAGGGCCTCGCTCGTCGTACTGGAGCGCCGCGCCCGCGTGGGCGGCACCTGGGACCTCTTCCGGTACCCCGGCATCCGGTCCGACTCCGACATGCCCACCTTCGGCTTCGGCTTCCGCCCCTGGACCGACGCGCGCATCCTCGCCGATGGCGCGCAGATCCGCCAGTACGTGGAGGATGCCGCCACCGACGGCGGCATCCTGGAGCGCACCCGCTTCGGCCGCCGCGCCATCAGCGCCGACTTCTCGCACGAGAGCGGGCGTTGGACGGTCGAGGTCGAGGACGAGGCCACCGGCGCGCACGAGTCGTACAGCGCCGGCTACCTCGTCGGGGCGACCGGCTATTACGACTACGACCAGCCCTACCGCCCCGAGTTCCCGGGCGAGGCCGACTACCAGGGCACGCTCGTGCACCCCCAGCAGTGGCCCGAGGACCTCGACCACACCGGCAAGCGCGTGGTCGTGATCGGCTCGGGCGCCACCGCCATCACACTGCTGCCCGCGATGGCCGACAAGGCCGAGAGCGTCACCATGTTGCAGCGCTCGCCCACCTACGTCCTGGCCCTGCCGGAGGTCGACCCGCTCACCTCCGTCATGAAGAAGCTGCGCGCCCCCGCCCGGCTCACCCACAAGGTGGTGCGGGCCCGCAACATCGCGTTGCAGCGCGGGAGTTACGCCTTCTGCCGCAAGTACCCCCGCCTCGCCCGCAAGGCGCTGCTCGGGCTCGTGCGCGCCCAGGCGGGCAAGAACGTCGACATGCGCCACTTCAGCCCCACGTACAAGCCGTGGGACCAGCGGCTGTGCGTCGTCCCCGGCGGCGACCTGTTCAAGGTGCTCAAGCGCGGCAAGGCATCCATCGCCACCGACCACATCGACACGTTCACCGCCGACGGCATCCGCCTGAAGTCCGGCGAGGAGCTGAAGGCCGACATCGTCGTCACCGCGACCGGCCTGAGCGTCCGCCTCATGGGTGGCATGGACCTGACCGTGGACGGCGTCCCCGTGGACGTCACGAACCGCGTGCTCTACAAGGCCGTCCTGCTCGAGGGCGTGCCCAACATGTCGCTCGTCATCGGCTACACCAACGCCTCCTGGACCCTCAAGGCGGACCTGGCGGCCGACTACACCGCCCGCCTGCTGGCGCACATGCGCCGTAACGGACACGACATCGCCACCCCGGTGGCCTCCGACGGCGACCGCTCCGAGTTCTCCGTCATGGGCGAGGCGCTGACCTCCGGGTACATCGCCCGCGCCGACAAGGTCATGCCGCGCCAGGGCACCCGAGACCCGTGGCGGCTGTGGAACAACTACTACCGCGACCGCGCCATGCTCCAGAAGTCCGCCATCGACGACGGCCCGCTGCGCTTCGAGAAGGCGGGCCGCCCGGCCGAGGTCAAGGAACCGACCCGCGCCGCCTGACCGCTCGCTCCGCCTGACCGCCCCCACCACCGACAATCGAGGACGAAGATGACCCCGAAGCTGTCCAGGAAGGTCTACGACGAGCGCCTGCGGACCTTGTCCGAGGGCTCCGTCAACGTCAACTTCAACGCCTTCATCGACATCAAGTGGGACGATCCCGAGTTCGCCGTGGACACGAGCGACACCCGCTGGGTGCTCACCTCCGCGGACGCCCTGGGCGCCCACCGCTGGTACCAGGAGCAGTCGCTCGAGACGCAGATCCGGATCGGGATCTGGCGCTGGGCGGTCATCGCCAAGGTGGGCATGCAGTTCGAGAACCTGCTCATGCGCGGGGCGCTCGACTACATCTACCAACTGGGGAACCAGAACCTGGAGTTCAGGTACCTCACCCACGAGATCACCGAAGAGACCCACCACACCCAGATGTTCCAGGAGCTGGTCAACCGCACCGGCGTGGACACCCCGGGCGGCAAGCGCTGGTTCCGCCAGCTCAGCCGGGTCCTGCCGCTGTTCGGCTCGCTCTACCCCGAGGCGTTCTTCACCGGCATCCTCGCCGGTGAGGAGCCCATCGACCACCTCCAGAAGGGCGCCCTGCGCAGCGGGGAGCCGGTGCACCCGCTGCCGCAGCGGATCATGCAGATCCACATCGCCGAGGAGGCCCGGCACATCTCCTTCGCGCACGAGTTCCTGCGGCTGCGCGTGCCGCGCTACGGCAAGGCCCGCCGCGGCGCGCTGTCCGTGCTCTTCCCGCTGATCATGCGGATCCTGTGCGACGTCATCATGATCCCCGACAAGAAGTCCGCCGAGCTGGTCGGCATCCCGGACTGGGTGATCAAGGAGGTCTTCTGGAAGTCCGAGGCCGGCCAGAAGATGCTCCAGGAGCTCTTCTCCGACGTGCGGATGCTCGCCCAGGACATCGGCCTCATGAACAAGGTGTCCCGGCCGCTGTGGCGGGCCCTGCGCATCGACGGCCGCCCGGCGCGCTTCCGCGGCGAGCCCGCCCCGCTCACCGACTGAGCCCCTCCCGTACCACCCTTCCCTGAACCGCCCGAACGGAGACCAGCCCGCCGTGCCGTACGCCGTCACCCGATCCTGCTGCGCCGACGCCTCCTGCGTGCTGGCCTGTCCGGTCAACTGCATCCACCCCGCCCCGGGCGAGCCCGGCTTCGCCACCGCCGAGATGCTGTACGTCGATCCGCGCACCTGCGTGGACTGCGGCGCCTGCACGACGGCCTGTCCGGTCGACGCGCTCAAGCCGCACACCGCGCTCAGCGAGGCGGAGTTGCCCTTCCTGGAGCTGAACGCCTCCTACTACAAGGAGAATCCGCACGACGACCGCGCACCCATGTACGTCGTGCCGAAGCAACGCGCCCTCCCGCAGGGCGAGTTGTCGGTCGCCGTCGTCGGTGCGGGGCCTGCCGGGCTCTTCGCCGCCGACGAGCTGCTGCGCCACCCCGGCGTCCGCGTCACCGTGTACGACCGGCTCCCCACCCCGTACGGTCTCGCGCGGGCCGGTGTCGCGCCCGACCACCAGGACACCAAGCAGGTCACCGAGCTGTTCCGGACCATCGAGTCGCAGCCCGGCTTCACCTACCGGCTCGGTGTCGAGGTCGGCACCGACCTCACCCACGCCGACCTGCTGCGCGAGCACCACGCCGTGATCTACGCGGTCGGCGCCGCGACCGACAAGCGGCTCGGCATCGAGGGCGAGGACCTGTCCGGCAGCGTCTCCGCGACGGACTTCGTGGCCTGGTACAACGGCCACCCCGACCGCGCCCTCGACGAGCACCCCCTCGACACCGAACGCGCCGTCGTCATCGGCAACGGCAACGTCGCCCTCGACGTGGCCCGCATCCTCACCGCCGACCCCGACGCCCTGGCCCGTACCGACATCTCCGACCGCGCCCTCGACGCGCTGCGTGCCAGCAAGGTCCGCGAGGTCGTCCTGCTCGGCCGCCGCGGGCCCGCGCAGGCCGCGTTCACCGTTCCTGAACTCCTCGCGCTTTCTGCTCTGGGGGACGTCGACGTGAGCATCGAGGGCTGGCCCGAGGGCCTGGCCCACGACACCAACGACAAGACCCGGCTGCTGGCCGAACTGGCCGCGCGCGCCCCGGTCGAGGGCCGTCGCCGCATCACCCTGCGCTTCCTCGCGGGACCGGCGCGCCTCGTCGGCGAGGACCGCGTACGGGCCGTGGAGATCACCCCGACCACCCTGCACACCGACGAGGACGGCACCGTGCGGGCCCGCCCCACCGGCGCCACCGAGACCCTGGAGACCGGCCTCGTGCTGCGCTCCGTCGGGTACCGCGCCCGGCCGGTGCCCGGACTGCCCTTCGACGAGGACAGCGCGACCGTCCCGCACGAGGCGGGCCGCGTCGAGCCCGGTGTCTACGTCGCGGGCTGGGTCAAGCGCGGCCCGACCGGGTTCATCGGCACCAACAAGACCTGCGCCCACGAGACCGTCGAGTCCCTCCTCGACGACTTCGCCGCGGGCCGCCTCCCGCAGCCGGAGCCCGGCGCCACGGCGGCACCGGACGCCCTGGGCCTCGCGGCCTGGCAGGCGATCGACCGTACGGAACGGGCGGCGGGCGCGGCCCAGGGACGCCCCCGCGTCAAGTTCACGGACACCGAGGCCCTGAGGCAGGCCGCGCGGCCCACCCCGGTCGCGGCCGGCTGACACACCGAGCTGCCGGCCGGTCGACACCGGCCGGCAGCGCCGCGCTCAGCCCCCTTCCACGTCCGCCACCCGCTGCTGCGGCGTCAGCTCCACGCCGAGGTCGCGCAGCGTCGCCTCCAGTACGGCCCACACCGAGCGGCACAGCATGGCGCGCAACTCGTCCTCGGTCTGCTCGCGTTCGGGATCGCGCATCCACTGGTTGACCGCGGTGTCCACGAACCCCACGATGCCGACCGCCACCGAGCGGATCGGCGCCCCCTTCACACCAAGCGCCGCCAGTACGTCGCTGAACCGCTCGCTCAGCATCAGCGCGATGGCCGTCTTGGTGTCAGCCACCAGCGAGCCGTCGCCCATCGCGTGCTCGGCGACGCCCATGTAGGCATACAGACGGGGGTGTTGGGCCACCCAGTCCAGGTGCGCGCCCACCACACGGTGCACGGATTCCTCGACGGTGCCCTCGAAGCTGAGCGTGGGCTCCATCCGCTTCACGAACGACTCCACCACCCGCCGGCGGATCAACTCGTCGAACGACGCGCGGTCCTTGAAATGCCGGTAGAGCACGGACCGCGGCAGGCCCACACGCTCCGCCAGACGCTGCATCCGGAAGTGCGCGCCCTCCTCCTCGATGAGCGCGACAGCCGCGTCCACCAACTCCACCTGACGCTGTGCCTTGTGCCCGTCCCAGCGGGTGGAGCGTCCATCGATCTGCGGCTCACCGCCGGTTCTCTCCGCCATCTGTCCAGGATATCGGCCCGATCCGAACACATAAGCAGGAGAGCAGTCGGAGTCGCGAGGGGGCGGGGGGCCGCACTCTTCGGCCCGAACGGCGCGTTTGCGCCACTTCGGGCGCCTCATGTGGAAACGTTCCTTCGGCAAGATGGCCGCCGCCGGGGACCTTCCGCCCCCTCCTGGGCCCCGGCGGCGCTTGCGTTCGAACCGGGCTTCCGGCCTGACGGTCCGCTGCCCGTTAGGGTCGCCGCATGCGACGGTGGACGGGTGCTGTGGCGGCGGGGGCGGCCGTGCTGGTGTGGAGCGAATGGCTGAACCGGCGCTGGTCGCGCACGCTGGTGGGTCGCGGGAGCGGCGGGCAAGCGTCGGAGGCCGTGATCGTGCTGGGGTTCCGCAACGCCCGGCCGACGGCGAACTTCGTCAACCGCTGGCGGGTACGTGCCGGGCTTCGCTCCATGTCGGCCGAGGGCGCGTGCGACACGACCCTGATCCTCAGCGGCGGCGCGGCGACCGGGCGCGGCGCCACGGAGGCCCGGCTGATGGCGGACTACGCGAGGTCGGTGCGCGGATTCGACGGCACGGTCCTCCTGGAGGACCGGTCGACGACGACGTGGGAGAACGTCACGAACGTGATCCCCATGATCGAGGATGCCGAGCGCATCAAGATCGTCTCTCAGCCCGCGCACGCACTGAAGGCCCGCGGGTACCTGCGGCGGCAGCGCCCCGATCTGGCCGAGCGGCTCGTGCGGGCGGAGGACTACCGTCCCGGCGAGTGGCTGCTCGGCAAACCGCTGCTGGCCCTCTACGGGCTCTGGGCGCTTCGCGGCCTGGGGCCCGAAGAGCGAAAGGCCGCTTGAGCGGGCGTCACTCCCCGGTCCCCGCCGTCGCGAGTTTCACCGCGATGCGGTTGCGGGAGCCGATGCCGAGTTTGGAGAGGATGCGTTCCATGTGGGCGTCGACGGTGCGGCGGGAGATGAAGAGCCGCTCGGCGATCTCCCGGTTCGACAGGCCGTCCGCCGCCATGCGTGCCACCTCGTGTTCGCGGCGGGTCAGTGACTCCCCGGAGGTCGTCCTGCGCTGGCCCGGCAACTCCGCCGGTTCCAGGACGAGTTCGTCCGCGCCGGTGAGCGCCGCCGCGAACAGGGTCTCGCGCGGTGCGGTGGCGCCCAGCTGCCACAGGTGCTCGTAGGCGTCGCCGCCCAGGCTCGAACGCGTCGCCTCCGCCGCCATCCGGTGGTTCTCCACGGAGACCGGCGCCCCGCTCAGCAGCTCGCCGCCGGTCGACTGCCACAGCGCGTCCGAACCGCCGAACAGCCAGGCGGCACGCCGGTACCGGCCGTCCCGGGCCGCGGCCCACGCCATGATCTCCACCGCGTAGCCGCAGCCGATCACGTCGCCGAGCGCCGCCTTCAGCGGAAGCGCCTCCTTCAATGCCGCCTCGCTCGCCCCGGGGTCCCCCTTCGAGTAGTGGCTCAGCCCCACGATGGTGTGCACGAAACCGCGCAGCCAGCACTCCTTCGAGCCGGCGCCGAGCCGGGCAAGCCCCTGGCCGCTGCGCTCCAGGGCGAGATCGTCCTGCCCCGAGAGGTGGTACTGGTACCCCGCCTGGACGTCCAGGCAGACCAGGCCGATGAGGTCGCCGAGCGCCGCGAGGCGTTCATGGGCGGCAACCCCGGCCCGCTCGGCGTGGTCGAAGTCGCAGGCGAAGGTGTACGCGCAGTGCAGGTACAGCCAGCCCCGGGCCCGGATCAGGGGCTCGCCGAGCCGGTCGGCGATCTCGATGCCCTCCTTGATCTCCGGGACGGCGCCGGCCGGGTCGCCCTGGAACGTCTTGATGTACCCGCCGACGACCAGTGCCCAGGCGCGTTCGGGCGTCGCGCCGGGAAAGGCCGCCGCGGACTTCTGCTGCCAGTACCGCCCTTCCGTGAGGAGCCCCGTGATCTGCCAGTACCCCCACAGTGCCCCGGCGAGCCCGGCCCCCTTCTGTTCCCGGTCGCCGCGCCCGAGCGCGAACTCCAGAGCGAGCCGGACGTCGGGGTGTTCGCGGCGCAGCGCCTGGACGCGCGGCATCTGGTCGTCGTCGATGAAGTGCCGGTCGAACTCGTCCGCCGCTTTGACGTAGCGGGCCAGATGCCGGTCGCGTGCCGCGGTCTCCTCACCGGACGCGGCCAGCTTCTCCGCCCCGTACTCACGCAGGGTGTCGAGCATCCGGTAGCGGGTCGTACCGTCGGCGCCGGTGCCGGGCCCGAACTCGTCCACCCGCTGCACCACCGACTTGTCGACGAGGTCGATGAGCACCTCCAGCACCTCGTCCGAGCCCAACTCGCCGAAACCGCAGACCTCCTCGGCGGCCGAGAGGTCGAAGACGTCGGCGAAGACCGAGAGCCGCGCCCACAGCCGCTGCTCGCGGGCGTCGCACAGGTCATGGCTCCAGTCGATGGTCGTCCGCAGCGTCTGGTGGCGCGGCAGCGAAGTGCGGCGGCCGCCCGTCAGGAGCCGGAAGCGGTCCTCCAGGCGGTCGATGAGCTGATTCAGCGGCACGGCGCGCAGCCGGACGGTGGCCAGCTCGATGGCGAGCGGCATGCCGTCCAGACGGCGGCACAGCCGCACCACGGCGTCCCGGCTGGCATCGGTCACCTCGAATCCGGGGACGACGGCCGCGGCCCGCTGCTCGAACAGCGACACCGCCTCGCCGCCCGCGTCCGACACACCGAGCGGCGACAGCGGAAAGGTGTGTTCACCCGGCACGTCCAGGGGTTGCCGACTGGTCGCCAGGACGCGGACGCCGTCGGTCTCGCGCAGCAGGACGTCCACGAGCTGGGCGCAGGCGTCCACCAAGTGCTCGCAGGTGTCCAGGACGATGAGTGCGGGCGTCTCCCGCAAGTGGTCGAGCACCACGTCGAGTTGGGGCCGCCCCGACTGTTCGGGAAGATCGAGGCAGGCGGCGAGGGTGTGCGGCAGCAGTCCGGGGTCGCGCAGCGCGGACAGTTCCACCAGGCACACCGGCACATCGGCCCCGGTGGTGCGGCCCGCGAGCGCACGGAGCGCGAGCCGGGTCTTGCCGACGCCGCCAGGGCCCACCACTGTGACGCAGCGCTGCGCGTCCAACGCCGCTGCCAACTGGGCCAATTCAGGGGCCCTGCCGATGAAACCGGTGAGTTCACGGGGGAGTTCGCCGGGACGGCGCCGCACAATGCCGAACGTCATGCAGCGAATTGTCCCGCGCGTGCGCGGCGTGTGCGGCGGGATGCGCGAAGGTCCATACGAACTGGTGAAGCACGGCATAACATTCGCTGCCGCGGTCGGCCTCTCGGTCACTCGGGTCGACCCCGATGGCGCGCCACGGCGCGAACGTGGAGCACGTGGACGACCGGCGTTGAGCTCACAGGACTGGTGTGCGAACGGTCGAACAGGTTGCGTGGGATTGATGGTCATCAGCGACTATGCCAACGGCACTTCTGACCCCGTATCTAGGTTAGTTCGAGCGCCGTTCTACGGCTCGTTCCGCGGCGCGTCTTCGGGGAAGGGAATGATCACGGTGGATCCTGGCAGGAGCAGTGAGAGGCGGCTCGAAGCGACCGTACGAGGGCTCGCCTTCGACACGGACGGCGACGCGTGCGAGCCGTGCGACGTCATGCTCCGCTACGGCGAGGACGATCCGCTGGTCGTCGCGGTGACCGTGACGCGGTTCGAGCGCCGACCCGAACACCGTTTGATGTCCCGGGACTTGCTGTCCGACGGCCTGTCGGGCGCGGCGGGCATCGGCGACGTGACGGTGTGCCCCGTCGTCGACCCCGACGGCCCACCCGGAGTGCTCCTGCGGGCCCGCGACGCGGGGCGCACCCTCCGCGTCCGCATCGGCCACCAGGCGCTCCTGCTCTACCTGGCGCGCAGCCACGCCCTCGTCGCGTTCGGCAGTGAAGTGCGCCCCGGCTGGATCGACAAGGGGATCGAGGGGCTGCTGGCGCCGCGGTGACGGCACGGGGTCAAGGGTTCCCTCATGGTCACTCGCATGTCTATCTTTCTGGAATCCAGTCTCATAATCTTGAACTCGAAGGACTCCAGAACTGATGCGAAACGTCGGCTTTCTGACCATCGGCCAGTCGCCGCGCCCCGACCTCAGCGCCGGGATCGAGGCAGCGCTGCCCCACACCGCGCGCGTGCGGCACGTCGGTGTGCTCGACGGGCCCGACCCGGCGCGGTCCGCGGAGCGCCTCGCTGCAACCCCCGGGCGCCCCACCCTGATCACTCGCCTCGCGACCGGAGCCACGGTCACCCTCGATGAGGCGGCCGTGGGGGAGGCGCTCCAGGTCCGGGTCGACGCGCTCGAGGAGGAGGGTGTCGACACCGTGGTGCTGCTGTGCACCGGCGAGTTCCCGGCGCTGCGCACCCGCAGTGCGCTGCTCGTCGAGCCGGACGCCCTCCTGACGGCCTACGTCCGTGGCGTGTTGGACGGTGTGCCAGTGGGTGTGATCGTGCCGCTGCCGGAACAGGTGGCAGCGGCCCGCGAGAAGTGGCGGGGCGTCGCGCCGGTGCCGGAGTTCGGCACGGCGTCGCCGTACGCCTCGGACGAGACCGAACTGCTCTACGCGGCCCGGGAGTTGCTGGACCGGGGTGCGGCGGCTCTCGTCCTGGACTGCATGGGATACGCCGACCGGCACCGCGAGGCGCTGCGCGCGGGCGGTGTCCGCGTGCCGGTCCTCACGTCGATGGGGATCGCCGGGGCCATGACCGGCCCGCTCCTCGCGTAGCGCGGGGCGGCGGGTCAGCCCTCGTCGGCCACGAAGCGCAGCCAGTACGGGTCGCCGATGCGCTTGCCGACGCGGGCGGCCGCCTCCCGCACCGCCCTGCCGAAGCGTTCGGTCGCTTCGTCCCGCAGCTCCGGGGCCGGCAGGGCGATGCCGATGCCGAAGACCTGGCCCGTGTCGTTGTCGAGCACGGCGGCCGAGATGCCGCCCACGTTCGGCACCCACTCGCCCTTCGAGATGTCCCAGCCGTCGACGCGGATCCGGGCCAGCGCGGCGACGAGGTCCTTGCGGGTCCGCGGGGCCGTACCGGTCGCCTGCTCGAGGCGGGCGTCGACGAGCCGCATCACCTGCGCGTCGTCCAGGCGGGCGAGCAGCGCGCGGCCCATCGAGCTGGCGTACGCGGGGGCCCGGGTGCCCGCAGGTGTGTACGCCTGGAGGGCGCCGGCCGTGCCGATGCGCATGTGCAGCACCAGCGACTCGGCCCCGTCGAGCACGTCCACGTACCCGGTGTAGCCGGTGTCGGCGACGAGGCGGGCGGCCTCCTCCTCCAGCAGGGAGACGGTGCCGCGGGAGGCCCGGAAGTGGTACGAGGCCTCCATGATCAGGCCGCCGGGGCGGTAGGCACGGGTCAGCGGGTCGCGGTCGAGGAAGCCGTACTCGGCCATCATGCTCAGCGTCCGTGACACCGAGCTCTTGGGCAGCCCGAGCTCGGCCGCGACATCGGTCACGGTGACATCGCGCTGCAGGTGCGCCATCAGACGCAGTACGTCCCGTGCGTTGGCGAGTGTGCTCACGGTTGTGCCTCCCCCGATCGTTTCCGGGTCCGATCGTATGCGCTCGGGCGCCACCGCCCGCATCCGCCCCGTCGCCGGGCTCATGTGCGGCTCACATCGTGAGAACTCCTCGAAGGGGCTTGACGGCACACCCAAGGACTATGAATGATCCAGATCCAGATATTCGGAATTGGTTCTAAATTATGGAACTCCGAGGTTCTGTACTCCGCAACTCCGCTAGGTCGCCGACCGGCGCCGACCAACAGGAGCACCCATGAGCACCAACGCCGACACCGCACGGCCGCCCACGGCCGAAGCCGAGGACCCGCACGACACGGGCGGTGCCCCGCGCCGCCATCCCCGCGCGCTCGCCCCCGGCAACCTGGTCCTGACCGTGGTGCTCAGCGTGTTCGGCGCGATCGTGGGCGTGCAGCTGCTCGCCACCCTCGGCGTCACCCCGAGCACATCGCTGATCGGCGCGCTCGCCGCGATGACACTGGCCCGCGTCCCGCTCGTCGCCTTCCGCGGCTTCCGTTCGGTGCACGCCCAGAACCTGGCGCAGACGAGCATCTCCTCGGCCACCTTCGGCGCGGCCAACAGCCTGTTCCTGCCGATCGGGATCCCGTTCCTGTTCGGCCTGGACAACATGATCGTGCCGATGCTCGTCGGCGTCTCCGTCGCGATGCTGGTCGACGCCTGGCTGCTGTACCGGATGTACGACACCCCGGCCTTCCCCGCGAGCAACCCGTGGGCCCCGGGACTTGCCGCCGCCGAGGCCATCAAGGCGGGCGACGAGGGCGGCCGGCGCGCAGGGGTGCTGGGGCTCGGCCTGGTGACCGGTCTGGCGGGAGCCGCGTTCGCGCTGCCGATGTCCGCGTTCGGTGTCGCTCTGATCGGCGGGCTTGCCTCGATGGCCGCGTTCGGCGTGGGTCTGCTGGTCATCAGCTACGCCGAGCCACTGCTCGGCCTCGACCTGAACGCCATGTACCTGCCGCACGGCATGATGATCGGCGCCGGTCTGGTCGCCCTGGTCCAGGTCGGCCGGACGGTACTGAAGGCACGCAAGGCGGCCACCGCGTCCACCACCGTGTCAGCCGGCGCCCCCGACGACGGCGCCCGGCGCCTCGGCAAGTCGCTGCGCCTCGGCTTCGGCGCCTACCTCGCCATCTCGGTCCTGCTCTCGCTCGGCACCGGCATCGTCACGCACATGAGCGTCGGCATGCTGATCGCCTTCGTCCTCTACGCCACCGTGGCCGCGTTCCTGCACGAACTGCTCGTCGGCATCGCCTCCATGCACTCCGGCTGGTTCCCCGCCTTCGCGATCGCCCTGATCACCCTGCTGCTCGGCATCCTTGTCGGCTTCCCGCCCGAGGCCCTTGTCGTCCTCTCCGGCTTCACCGCGGCCACCGGACCCGCCTTCGCCGACATGGGCTACGACCTCAAGGCCGGCTTCATGCTGCGCGGCGAGGGTGCCGACCCGGCCTTCGAACTGGAGGGCCGTCGCCAGCAGCTGATCGCCGCGATGGTCGGCTTCGGCATCGCGATCGTCGTCGTCGCCGTCTCGTACCAGATGTTCTTCGACAAGGGGCAGACCGCCCCGATCGACGCCGCGTACGTCGCCGCGATCAAGGCGGGTCCTTCCGTGGAGACGGCCAAGCAGCTGGCCCTGTGGGCGATCCCCGGCGCGGTCATCCAGCTCATCGGCGGCTCGAAGCGCCAGCTCGGCATCATGCTCGCCACCGGCCTGCTGATCACGACGCCCATGGCCGGCTGGATGGTCGCCGCGGGCCTCGCCGTCCGCGTCCTCGCGCCGCGCGTCCTGGGCCCCAAGGCCAAGGAGAACCTCGAGATCTTCGCCGGCGGAGCGATCGCGGGCGACGCGCTCTATTCGTTCGGCAACGGCGTGTGGACGGCGACGAAGTAACCCTCCGCGCTGCCACGCCCCCCGTACCACTCGTACCACCCGTACACCCAGAACGACCCAGGAGACCCCTGTGAAGCGACAGTTGACGCACGACGACCTCAACGCCGCCGTCTACGGCGGAGCCGTACTCGGCGGCGGAGGCGGCGGATTCGTCGAGCGGGGCCTGCGCACCGCCGAACTCGCCCTGCAGGTGGGTACGCCCGAGCTGTGGAGCGCCGACGAGTTCGCCGACGACGCCCTGACCGCGACCGTCGCCCTGGTCGGCGCGCCCGCCGCGCCCGACCCGCAGGTGCTGCCCACCCACCTGCTGCGCGCCCTCGAACTGCTGCGCCGCGACCTGCCGACCCCACTGGTCGCCATCCATACCAACGAGAACGGCGCCGAGACCACCATCAACGGCTGGTTCCACTCCGCGATGACCGGCCTGCCCGTCATCGACCTGGCCTGCAACGGCCGCGCCCACCCCTCCAGCCAGATGGGCGCGATGGGCCTGCACGCGCTGGACGGCTACCGCTCCTACCAGGGCTACGCGGGCGGCAAGCCGCACACGTACGTCGAAGGCTCCGTCACCGGCACCCTCGACGCCACCTCCAACGTGGTCCGCCGCGCATCGGTCGAGGCGGGCGGCTGGGTGGGCGTGGCCCGCAACCCGGTCGAGGTCGGGTACGCGACTCGGAACGGCGCCGCCGGCGCCATCGGCTTCGCCATCGAACTCGGCCGCCGCTTCCTCGCGGATGGCCCGGCGGGCGCAGCCGCCCACCTCGGCGGGGAGATAGCGGTGACCGGCACCGTCCGCGAGTACCGCTGCGAGCAGCGCGAGGGACTGGACATCGGCGTCGCGGTCCTCGACGACGCGGCGGGCACGGAGCTGCACTTCGTCAACGAGTACATGACCTTCGAGTCCGGCGGCGAGCGCAAGGCCGCCTTCCCCGACCTGATCACGACGTTCGACGCGGCCGGACAGCCGCTCGCCTCCGCCGACGTCGAGGTCGGCAAGGAGGTCTCCGTCCTCGTGGCCCCGGCGGCGAACCTGCTCCTCTCCTCCACGATGCACATGCCCGAGCTGTACGCGCCGATCGAGGACCTGCTCGGCTTCTCGTTCGCCCCGGCCGCGAAGGTGCTCGCCGATGCCTGAGCAGGCACGCGTCGCGGACCCCGCATTCGTACGGGACTTCTGCGCGACGCGCTGGGACGCGGAGGTGCTTCCGCTGGTGCGGGAACACATCCGCGTTCCGGCGGTCAGCCCGGCGTACGACCCGCAGTGGGAGTCCCACGGCTTCCTGGACCGGGCCGTGGAGTCCGCGGCGGCGTGGCTGCGCTCCGTGGAGGACCTGCCGGGCCTGCGGGTCGAGGTCCTGCGCGCGCCCGGACGTACGCCGCTCGTCTTCTTCGAGATCCCCGGCCACGGCTCGACCGCGGAGGACACCGTCCTCTTCTACGGTCACCTCGACAAGCAGCCCGAGGGCGAGGGCTGGGCCGAGGGCCTGTCCGCGTGGGAACCGGTCTTCGACGGCACCCGGCTGTTCGGCCGGGGCGGCGCCGACGACGGTTACGCGCTGCCCGCCGCCCTGACCGCGGTCCGTGCCCTCGCCGCACAGGGCGCGGCCCGCCCGCGCTGCGTCGGCGTCTTCGAGGCGGGCGAGGAGTCGGGCAGCCCCGACCTCGACCACTGGTTCGCCGAACTGGCCCCGCGCATCGGCGAGATCGGCCTCGTGGTGTGCCTGGACTCCGGCGCCGGCGACTATGAACGGCTGTGGCTGGTCACGTCGCTGCGCGGCCACTGCGGCGGCACGCTCGACGTGCGCGTCCTCGACGACGGCGCGCACTCCGGGGACGCGGGTGGCGTCGTCCCGTCGACGTTCCGCATCGTGCGCCATCTGCTGGACCGCATGGAGAACAGCGCGACGGGCGACGTGCTGGTCGAGGCCCTGCACTGCGAGGTGCCCGACGAGCGCCGCGCCCAGGTCGCCGAGGCGGCGGAACTCCTCGGCGACCAGGTCTGGCAGCGCTTCGACTGGCACGCGGACGAGACCGGCCACCGCACAGGACCCGTCACCCACGACCCCGAGGAATTGCTGCTCGCCCGCGCCTGGCGCCCCAGCCTGGCGGTCACCGGCGCGGACGGGCTGCCCCCGATCGCGTCGGCCGGCAATGTGCTGCGCCCGCACACCAGGGTCAAACTCTCGTTCCGGCTGCCCCCGTTGGTGGACAGCGCGAAGGCGCTCGCGGAGGTGACACGCCTCTTGGAGGATGCGCCCCCGCACGGCGCGTCGGTCCGCTTCACGCCCGACCGGGTCCTGGCCGACGGCTGGCACGCGCCGCCCGAACGCCCCTGGCTCCGCGAGGTCCTGTCCGCGGCGAGCCGCGCCTGCTTCGACGGGGCGGACGCGGCCCGCATCGGCCAGGGCGGCACGATCCCGCTGATGGGCCAATTGAGTCGGCAGTTCCCCGAGGCCCAGTTCCTGGCCTGCGGAGTCCTCGGCCCGGGCGCCAATGCCCACGGCCCGAACGAGTCCTTGCACGTGCCGTACGGGAAACGGCTCACGGCGTGCCTGGCGTTGACGGTGAACGCGTTCGCGTCGAGGTCGGCGGGCGCTGCGCACTGACGCCCGGGGGAACGGGGTGCGGCGCGTATCGACGGAACATGGACACGGTTGCCGCACTTCGCGTTCTTGTCATCGGGTTCGACCCGCGAGCGATGACGTCGAGGCCGTCGTAGGGAGTGCGCTGCGGGCCCAGCGGTGGGAGTGCGTCACCCTCGGTGGTGGCCTGCGGCACTCGGACGATCAGGCCGAACTCCTCGAACTGGTCGTCAACCTGGTGCGGCGGTACGCGCCCGCCGCGGCCATCGCGTTCAACAGCTCCCCGGACACCATCTATGAGGCGGCCGCTCGCTGGATCGGGTGAGGAGGCACTGTCACCGCTTCGCCGTCGGGGAACGTGACCGTGACCTCGCCCGCCGCGTCGACCGTGCACTCGATCGCCTCCCGCAGCGCCTGCGGGTGCACCGCGTCGCGGGTGAGGGCCACCAGGGACACGTGGATGCCGGCGCCGTCGGCGTGGGGATGTGAGCGCAGGTACGGGGTCGCGGAGTGGGGGCCGAAGGCGTTCGCCTCCACCTCGCGGGCGATCCCGGCCTCCGTGTCCCAGCCGTGCAGCGCGATCAGCGCGCTCGTCAGCCCCGATTCGGTGCGGGCCAGTGCCCAGCCCGGGCCCCGGTCGGTGTCCGGCCGCACGGTGTCGGCGACCGCGTGGCCACCCTCGCGGACGGTGACGCCCGCCGGGGCCTGCACCCGGTGCACCCTCAGTTCCCACGGACCGTGCAGCACACTCGTCGACTCGATCGGGAACTCGGTGTCGGTGTGCGGGAGTCGGGCGTAGTGGCGGGATGCGGCACGGCGCGCTTCGCAGGTGAGGGGGTGGATGCGGGCGCGGCGCGACGGTGTGCCGTCCGGGGCGAGCAGCGCGATGTGGTTGTCGACCGTGCGGGACCAGGCGTGCGGGGCGGACTCGGGTGCGGTCGCGGTGGAGTAGGCGAGCTTGGCGTAGTGCGGATCGTCGTCGGCGGGGCCGTCAAGCGGGTTGTGGTCGCTGCCGTGGTTGATGAGACGGACGACGCCGTCGTGCGGGGTGCCGTGCAGCAGCCAGCCCGGCGCGGGCAGGGCCGTGTACTGCGTCTCCCGCTCGACGGGCAGGGGGAGTTCGCGGTCGGTCCACACCGGATGCTCGGCGGGCAGCAGCAGTCCCAGGAAACCCTTGCTCGACCAGTACGGTGAGGCCGGGCCCGAGTACGGCTGGGTGGTCGGCAGGTGCGTGCCGTACCAGCCCAGGGGCTGGAGCCCCCGCTCGTCCGGCACGCCGCGCTCGGCGAAGTGCCGTGCGGTGCCCGAGGCCAGACGGCGCGTCAGGCCCGGAGCGAGAGGCGTGCAGTCGGCCAGTGCGCCCAGCCAGACGGGCGCCGTGGCCGCCATGCGGTATGTCAGCGAGCGCCCCTGGTGCACGGGCGCGCCGTCCGCGCCGAAGAACTGCGGATACGTCTCCAGGAACAGTGCGAGCCGCTCCCGGTAGAGCTTCGCGCGGCCGCCGTCGTCGTGTCCGTCGTGGCCCGAGATCCTCGCCCACAGCAGCGGGTACAGGTGCAGGGCCCAGCCGATGTAGTAGTCGAAATTGCGGCCGTCCCCGTCGCTGTACCAGCCGTCGCCGACGTACCAGTCCTCGATCCGGTCGAGTCCGCCGTCGATGTCGCTCTGGCTGTACGGGGCGCCGACCGAGGCCAGGAACTGTTCCGCCACCACCTGGAAGAGCCGCCAGTTGTTGTCCCACGTGCGGGCGCCCACGAAGCCCGAGAGCCAGTCCACCACCCGCTCCTGGACCGGGCTGTCGAGCCGGTCCCAGATCCAGGGGCGGGTCTCGTGCAGGCCGATGGCTATCGATGCGGCCTCGACCATCTGCTGGGAGCAGTCGGTGAGTTCGGGCCAGGCCTCCGGGTGGTCACGTTCCGTGCCCGTTGTCAGACCCTGCGTATACCTTTCGATGAGGTGGGAGACGGCGGGGGCCTCGGTCCCGTTCCCCGTCCCCGTCGTGTCCGTGCCCGCGCCCGCGATCCGGAACGAGGCGAGCAGAAATGTCCGAGCGAACCCTTCGAGCCCGTCGAGCACCACCCCCGACCAGCTGCCCCGCCCGGGAAGCCGGTACTGCGCGAACCCAGGCGTCGCGTAGGGGAGCAGCGCCGCCAACTGCCGGTCGGCGAGGGCCTCCCAGTGTGCCCGGGTCCACCCCGTCAGCGGGGAGCGGACGCGGTCGGTGGGCGGCAGGGAGAGGTACGGGGCGGGCATGGTGGCTCGAGGGCTCCTCGGTCGGGGCGGGCGGGGCGGAGGGCTGGGCTATGCGAGGTCCGCGGTGTGCGTGTGGCCGCGCGAGCCCGCGACGCGCACCGTGACCACCGGGCGGCGGCCCGGCGTGACCGAGACCGTGTCGTCGGCGCGGACCACCTGGCGTACGGGGAAGGGAAGTTCGACGGACAGGGTCGTCCCGGTGCGGCCGGGGTCGGAGACGGCGACGCTGATGCCGTCGTCCCGGCGGCGGACGAGCACGGTGCCAGGACCGTCGGCGCGCAGCCCGTCGACGGAACCCGCCGCCCAGAAGTGCGCCGCGAGCAGCCCGAGCCGGGACGACTCGACGGCCTGGACGGTCGCGCTGTTCGTGAGGACGCGCACCGGTGTGGAGCGGGACCACGCGGCGGTGGTGGCGGCCGTCGCGCCCGGCAGCAGGACGTAGGCGTAGGAAGCGGATGCGGGGGAGGGGCCGTGATCGAACCAGAGGGTGGCGTAGCGTCGGCTGACCGGGGTGGTGGAACCACCGGTGTCCGCGCCGGTGTTGAGTGAGCGCCAGGTGCCGGTGCGTTCCTCGCGCAGTGCGCGCAGGGGGCCGCCGGCCGGGAAGACGTAGCCGCCCGTGCCCTCCAGGTGCGCCCACCGCGCATCGGTGAGCCGCGCCGACCAGCCCTGCTCACCGGGCTGCGGCCGGTCGTCGACGGTGAGCAGGGGAGCGCCGTCGGCGTGCAGGTTCCGGTTCTCCACGACGGTCTCGACCGTGCGGCCGTCGCTCGCGGTGATGCCGGCGCCCAGTGCGACGACCGCGTTGTCGAGGAGGAACCACGCCTTCTTCGCGCGCAGCGTCGACCCGTCGGCGATCAGCTCCATCGCCGCCGCCCCGTACCGGGAGTCGAGCACCGCGCCACCCGCGACCGCGTTCTTCGGGCGGAAGGTTCCGGTTCCGGCCCCTGTGCCCAGGTCGGCGCGCTCGCGCGTGTCCACGGTGGTTCCCGGCAGCCGGTAGGGGTTCACCGTCGGCCAGAAGCTGTCACCGAAGGCGTCGAGGTCGTCGCCGTCGTACAGGTACGTCATGCCGTCGCCGGTGTACCAGCCGTGCAGGTTCTCGCCGTTGCCCGCCTCGTAGGCCGCGATGCGCTTGGAGGACAGGGACAGGGCGCACGACCAGCCGGGCCGCCGGTGCACCACTCGGTCCATGTCGGCGAACACGTAGTGGCCGGTGAGGCGCTCCGCGGGGCGCACCGCCGTGTCGGCCAGCAGGGCCTTGGCGCGGGCCAGGGCGGGGACGCCGACGAGCCGCAGGTACGGAGTGTCCTTGTTGCGCAGGATCCAGCCCTTGACGGTCGCGCGCCAGCGGTCCGCGTACGACTGCGGCGCGCCGTCCGCCAGTTGGAGGATGTACGAGGCGGTGGCCGCCCCGTCGGTGTGGTCGCGGGCCCGTTCGCGCGAGATGGCGCGACCGCGCAGCGCGTCCATCATCACGCCGTCGAACAGCACGGGCACGAAGGAGCGCTCGACCGCCTCGTACAGCACCTTCACCGCCGGGTCGGTGACGGACCACCGCGAGTCGGCGAGCAGCGCGATCAGCTGTCCGGCGCTGCCGAGCAGGACGCCGCCGTAGGTGCCGGTGTAGGCGACCGAGGAGTGCTGGACGAACGAGCCGTCCGCGTAGAAGCCGTCTCCCGAGGTGACGTACTGGAAGAGGCTGTTCTTGCCGTTGTCGCGCACGTCCGAGAGGCCGTCCCGGGCCAGCGCGACGACGTCCGCGTCGCCGGCGAGCAGGCCGCGCAGGGCGACGATGACGGCCTTGTCCGCGCGGTTGGCGCCCGTCTCGGCCAGCGTGGGGGAGTTGGTGCGCCGGTCGGCATCGGGGACGAACCTGGCGACGGTCTTGAGGTACGCGGACCGGTCGTCGGCCGGGAGGTGCGCGCGGAGCAGCACACAGGTGTCGAGGAGGGCGCGCGGTGCGCCGATCTCCCAGAACCACCAGTTGCCGGACTCGGAGCGGGTGTCGTTGTAGCCGGTGTCGCCCAGGAAGCGCAGCGCGTCGAGGAGCGCGTCGCGTACGGCCGCGTCGTCGGTCAGGGAGGTGCCGGGGGTCGCCCAGGCGGTGGCGAGGGTGCGCAGCCGCGTGTAGCTCTGGCCGAACATGCCCGGATCGGAGGCCGGGGTCAGATCGGACCACAGGGCCGTGCGCGAGGCGGAGCGGTCGAGCGTCTTCCACCAGCCGGCCGCCTGCGTGTCCAGGGCGGTCAGCGCGGCGGCGACGTCGGGGTCGTCCGGATCGACCTCGCCGCCGGTGAGCTGCTCGGCAGCCCGTGCGAGCAGCGGCTCGTAGGGATCGTCGGCCGCGGTGGCGGCTCCGGCGCCGAGAGCGAGGGGAAGCGTCGTCGCCGCGGCGCCCGCGCTCAGGAGAGCCAGGGTGTGACGTCTGCTCAGCTGCATGATCGGTGGTCGCCCTTCGGGTCAGTCGGTCAGCGTGGCCGGGTCGACGGACGGCTTCGGCAGCCCGAGCGCGGCAAGCTCCGCACGCCCCTGAGCGTCGATCGGGAACGCCCAAGTGGTGAGGAAGAAGTCGGTGAGGTCGCGCTCCGCGACGCGGCTCGCGTACGTGGCGAGGGCCCGGTAGCGCCCGGCCGAGTCCGAGGAGTCCGACTGCGGGCGCTCCTCGCGCACAAGCCGGTGCAGCCGCGGCCAGAACGCGTCGCCGAACGCCAGCTCCAGCTGCCGCAGCGGAACGAGCTTCTCGTACGCGCCGAAGGACTTCTCGTACGTGAGCCCGTCCGTGCCGAACTTGGCGCGGGCCGACTGGAAGGGGTTCAGCCCTGTCGCGGGGTCCACGGTGAGCAGGTTGGAGGGCTGCCCCAGGGCCCGCTGCACGGCCAGGGAGTAGATGTTCACGGTGACCTCGGTCATCCCGGCGGGCTTGTAGGCGAACTGCTGATGCAGGTGCCCGAGCTCGTGGTAGAGGCCCCAGCCGCGGGTGCGCAGCCCGTGCACCGTCGTCGCCCGGTCGAGGTAGGCGCGCGGGAAGCCGTTGTAGCCGTGCGTGGCGTACGCGCCGACACCGGAGGGCACCACCGACACCTCGGTGAAGTGGTACCCGCCCGCCTTGGGCCTGTGCACGGGCCTGGACCCGTCGAGACCGCTGATCGCCGACTCCGCGTCGATGATCTGCTCCAGGAGGCGCAGCAGCTCCGCGTGGCTCTCGTCGCGGTAGAGGAGGGCGCCCTCGCGGGTCAGGGTCACGATCGAGCGCGGGCCGTGCAGCTCCACGACCGGCACATCGGCCATGGTGTCCAACTGGCTCTGGAAGTCGGCCTCTTCGGTGCTGCCCAGCGTGAAGACCGGCATGGGTACGCTGCCGCCCTTGAACGCGACCGTGGCCCGCTCGCCGTCGCCTTCGAGGGAGAAGTAGACGGGACCGCCGTGCGGGTCGGTGACCGTGTTGGCGCCGGGCTTGAGCGGGTAGCGCCGCGGAGCGGTCAGGGCGGCGTAGTAGTCCCACCGGCCGATCCACACGGTGGGCAGCACGTCGTCGTGGGGCTGCACGTCCAGGCGCAGCGGAGTGCCCGCCGCGGCGCAGCGGCCGCTCGGCTGGAACTCGGAGGCACGCAGGGCCTGTCCGAGGCGCAGCCGTTCGGCCTCGGCGGACGGGCGGGCGGTGAGTCGCACGGTCGCGGAGGAGGTGGAGGTGGCCGCCTGCGCGGAGCCCGCGCCGAGGGTGAGAGCGAGGCCTCCGGCGGCACCGGCGCCGGCCAGCGCGGTGAGCACGGTGCGTCGTCCGGGGCCGGGGCCGGGACCGGGACCTGGGCGCGTGTCGGGGCGGCGGGCTGCGGGATCGTGGGACGTGTCGGCAGGGCGCATGCAGGGACTCCCCAGGGGACGAAGGACGTCGGAAGGACGAGTGGGACGTGGTGCGTGCGAACTGGGCGACAGCATGTAAGCGTTTGCTGCACCGGGGCAAGGTGCTGGCGTGATTTTCTGCTCGTTACTACGCCAAGTGGCCCTGAAGCGAGCAGAATCGAGCAGCCGGAGGTGCGGTCGGACGTGCCGCCGAGGCGCCGTGACCGATGCGGGCCCGGCCCGTCGCGGAGTGTCTCAGTCCTGCTTGCGGCCGCCGCGGCCGCGCGGTGCGGCCGCCGGGGGTGCCACGGAGTCGCGGACCACGATGTGGGTCCCCAGGCGCAGCGCGCCGGTCGTGGGGGCGCGCCAGTCGTCCTCGTCCCCGCCGTTGAGCGCGACCCGTACGGCCTGGCGGCCCATCTCCTCCAGCGGGATGCGGACCGTCGTCAGGCGCGGCCGCAGTTCCTGGGCGACCGGAATGTCGTCGTAGCCGACCAGCGACACGTCCTGCGGTACCCGCAGACCGGCCTCCTCCAGGGCCTGCGCGGCTCCGGCGGCGACGATGTCGTTGGCGGCGAACACGGCCGTGAACTCCGCCCCGTCCCGCAGCAGTTCCGTCATCCGCCGGTAGCCGAAGGACCGGCCGAAGGCGCCCGGCTGTTCGAGGTCGGGGACGCGGTCGATGCCGCGCAGTTCGAGCGCGCGCCGGTGTCCGGCGAGCCGGTCGCGCGCCGTCGACAGGGCGGGCGGCCCGCCCAGGTAGAGGATCCGCCGGTGGCCCCGGGTGATCAGGTGGTCGGTGATGGCGAAGGCGCCGCCCTCGTTGTCGTACTCCACGTCGACCGTGGGCACGCCCGCGCCGAGCGAGGGGCGCCCGCACAGCACGAGCTTGGCGCCGTCCGCCGCCAACTCATGCGCCCTGCGCGAGAGTTCCGCGCGGTAGTCGGGATCGTCGACGCTTCCGCCGACCAGCACCACCGCGTCCGCCCGCCGCTCGTGCATCAGCTCGATGAAGGCCAGCTCGCGCTGCGGGTCGCCCTGCGTGCAGCACACCAGGCACAGCCGGTCGCCCGCGGTCGCCTCGCGTTCGACGCCGCGCGCGATGTACGCGTAGAACGGGTCGATCAGTTCGCTCACGATGATGCCGACCGTGCGCCCCGAACTCCCGGCGAGCGCACGGGCATGGGCGTTGGCCACGTAGCCGAGCTCGCGCGCCGCGGCTTCGACGCGCTCGCGGGTGGCGGCGGCGACCGGGTAGTTGCGGTTCATCACGCGCGACACGGTGGCCGTCGAGACACCGGCGTGTCTGGCGACGTCGACCACCGTCGCACGGCGCTGCTCCCGGTGGCCGGAGCCGCCGGCCGCCGTCGATCGTTGCCGGGCCATCCGGCCCACCCCCTGGTGATCCTGCCGTGCCGTTCCTGCTCCGCCCGCCCCAGAGCTTATGCCGTGCGGGGTGGGCCCGGTCACGCGATGTGCTCCAAGTCGTCGAGGCGGACGGGGTGGTCGAGCGGGGCGCCGTGCGCGTACCGGGTGAGCTCGTCGACGGCGAGCGCGCCGAGCCGCCCCACCTCGTTGCCCTGGGCGCCCGCCATGTGCGGGGTGATGAGGACGTTGGGCAGGTCCCACAGTGGGTGGTCGGCGGGCAGCGGCTCCGGGTCCGTCACATCGAGCACGGCGTCGATGCGACCGCTGACCAGGTGCCCGACCAGGGCCTCGGTGTCCACGAGGGGGCCGCGTGCCGTGTTGACCAGCAGGGTGCCGGGCCGCAGCAGGTCCAGTCGGCGGGCGTCCAGCAGCTGCCGGGTCTCCTCGGTGTCGGGCGCGTGCAGGGTGACCACGTCGCTCGCGGCGAGCAGGGTGTCCAGGTCGGTGCGGGCGACGCCGAGCAGGGCGGCCTCGGTGTCCTCGATGTACGGGTCGTACAGGAGGACCTCGACGTCGAGCGAGCGCAGCAGTCGCACCACGCGGCGGCCGACGTGCGAGGCGCCGACGACGCCGACGGTGAGGCCGCGGGTGCCGAGCCAGTGGTGCCGGTCCAGGTCGGCGTCGGTGCGGTGGGTGCGCCGTGTGCGGAAGAGATGGGCGAGCGGAAAGGTCCGTTTGGCGCCCATGATGATCGCCGCGAGGGTGAACTCCGCGACCGGCACGGCATTGGCGGCGGCCGCCGACGACACCGCGATACCGCGTTCGTAGGCCTCCCGCCCGAGGAAGGGCTTGACGGTGCCGGCCGCGTGGATCACCGCGCGCAGCCGGGGCGCCCCGTCGAGCACGGCGGTGTCGATGGGCGGGCAGCCCCAGCCGGTGAGCAGCACCTCGCACTCGGCGAGGGCGGCGCGCGCCGGCGGGCTGGTGAACTCGCGCAGGACGTGCGGCGGCCGGATGTCGGCGGCGTCCTCGAGCCGGACCCGCACGGCGGGCGGGAAGACGTCGTCGACGACCGAGGAGTGCATCGCCAGAACCGTACGGGGCCGCCTCGGGGGCGGTGTGGCGCCGGTGGCCGAGGCCTCGGCCCCGGTCGACACCTGGTCAGTGGTACGCACCCTGCCTCCGGACAGTAAACGTGTTCTATCAGGTGACCGAACGCTAAGGAGGCCTCCGGGCGATCGTCAACCCAAAGGCGCAACGGAATCCGCGAGTTGGCAGGTCACATCAGTAAAACCCGTGCATCAGCGGTGTGTTGAAAGGAGGGCACCCGGGCAATGCTTGCCCGGATCTATTGACGACAGGGTTAAACGCTTACTAACTTGCCGCCGCAGTAACGCAGTTCTTGCGTCACCCGGCCGAACAGGACCGCCCCATGACTGCTTCCGCGCCACCAGCCGTACCCCGCACCCTCCGCAGAACCCTGTGGCAGCGCGTCAAGCGCGACAAGGTGATGCTGCTGCTCTGCCTGCCCGGCTTCCTGTACTTCGTGGTGTTCCACTACGTACCGCTGCTCGGCTACATGGTGGCCTTCCAGGACTACCAGCCCTATCTGGGCTACATGCACAGTGCCTGGACCGGCTTCGCCAACTTCGCGAGCGCCTTCGCCGACCCCGACTTCTGGTCGGCGACCGCGAACACCCTGGAGATCGCCCTCGTCCAACTGGTCCTGTTCTTCCCCGTGCCGATCGGGCTCGCGCTGCTGCTCAGCAGCATCGTCAGCGACAAGCTGCGGCGCTTCGTGCAGAGCGTCGTGTACCTGCCGCACTTCATCGGCTGGGTCATCATCGTCTCGATCTTCCAGCAGATCCTCGGTGGCGCCGGGGTGGTCCCCGACCTGCTCGAAGCGGTCGGCCTGCCGCACTACGACATGATGACCGACCCGAACGCGTTCCCCTGGCTGCTCGCACTCCAGGTCATGTGGAAGGACGCCGGCTGGGGCACCATCATCATCCTCGCCGCGCTGCTCAACATCGACCGCGGCCTGTACGAGGCGGCCGCCATGGACGGCGCCGCGCGTTGGCGCCGGTTCTGGCACGTGACGCTGCCGGGTCTCGCCCCGGTGCTCGTCCTGCTGCTGATCCTCAACCTCGGCAACATCCTCACCGTCGGCTTCGAACAGATCCTGTTGCAGCGCGACGCCGTCGGACCCGGCGCCGGCGAGGTGCTCGACACCTACGTCTACTTCCACGGCATCAAGGACAACCAGTGGGGCACCGCGGCCGCCGTCGGCCTGGTCAAGGCGGTCATCGGCACGGCCCTGGTGATCGGCGCCAACAAGTTCGCCCACCGGCTCGGACACGAAGGGGTGTACAGAGGTGCTGACCGCTGAGACGACCGCCGTGCGGACAGGCCGCAAGGCCGTGCCCGCCACACAGAGCGCCGGGCACGGCGAACTCCGTCCTTCGGGCGCCCGCCCGCCGTGGATGGAGCGGCCCACGCGGGCCGGCCTCATCCTCAAGGGTCTCGCCCTGGCCGTCGTCGTGGGCCTCGTCGCGTACCCGCTGCTCGGCGTGATCGGGACGAGCTTCGCCTCGCAGACCGACATCATCCATGCCAACGGCCTCGTCCTGTGGCCCGACCACCCCAACCTCGACGCCTACCGCACGGCCTTCACCGGAGGCAGGGTCACCCGCGCCCTGTTCGTCAGCATCGGTGTCACCGTCGCGGGCACGGTGTGCAGCCTGCTCGCCACCATCGGCATGGCGTACGGACTGTCGCGGCGCGGCATCGTCGGCGGCCGCTCCCTGTTGATGACGGCGCTGTTCACGATGCTGTTCAACGCGGGCGTCATCCCCAACTTCCTGCTGGTCAAGGAGCTCGGCCTCTACAACACGTTCGCCGCCCTGGTCCTGCCGACCATGGTCAGCGCCTTCAATCTCGTGGTGATGCGGGCGTTCTTCATGAACCTGCCGGAGGAGCTGTACGACGCAGCGAAGGTCGACGGCGCGGGCGACTTCCGCACCCTGATACAGGTCGTGCTGCCGCTGTCGAAAGCGGTCATCGCCGTCGTCGGGCTCTTCTACGCGGTCGCCTACTGGAACGCGTACTTCAACGCCCTGCTCTACCTCGGCGACAACGACAAGTGGCCCCTGCCCATGGTGCTGCGGACCTTCATCCTCCAGGGGCAGAACCTCGACACCGCCGCGGCCGGTGAGGCGATAGCCCCGCAGCAGGCCGTGCAGATGGCCGTGCTGGTGATCGCGGTCGTACCGATCCTGCTCGTCTACCCGTTCCTCCAGCGCTACTTCACCAAGGGCGTCCTCACCGGCGCCGTCAAGGGCTGAGACGCCCCAGGGCCCGCACACCGGCCGCCACCCCCCGACTTCCGTGTGCCCCTTCACGTTGAGGAGACTTCGCATGCCCGGCACCACGACCATGAACCGCCGCTCCGTGCTCCGCTGGGGTGTGGGCGCCGGGCTCGGCGTCGCCGCCGCGCCCCTGCTCGCCGCGTGCGGCGACGGCGGCACCGCCGCAAAGGCGGAGGCCAAGAGCGCCAAGCTGCTGCCGGCCACAGCCATCCGCAACATCGGCATCGAGGCCGACCTGCCCGGCACCGCCGCGGGCGTGCCCGCCGCGTTCCTGAAGTACCCCGCCGAGATGGCCCGAGCCACCAAGGGCACCCCGCTCAAGGGGGCCAAGAAGATCACCGCGGTCACCGAGACCTTCGCTCCGCTGCCCCCGGAGCGCGGCAAGAACGCCGCGTGGCGGGAGATCGAGAAGCTGCTCGGAGGCAAGGTCGACTTCACGGCCGTACCGGCCGACGACTACCCGGCGAAGTTCTCCACGATGGTCGCCGGCGACCAGCTCCCCGACATCTTCATGTACCCGGAGACCGGCGGCGTGGACAACAAGGCGGCCTTCCTCGCCTCCACCTGCGCGGACCTCACCCCGTACCTCGCCGGAGACAAGGTCAAGAAGTACCCCAACCTGGCGGCGATCCCCGAGTACGCCTGGAAGGAGGCCATCTTCGGTGGCAAGCTCTACGGCATCCCGATTGCCCGGTCCGGCAGCGGCGGCGCCGGTTTCTACCGCGCGGACCTGTTCAAGCAGGCGGGCGTGGACAGCCTCGACGAGATCGACAGCCTGGAGCGGCTCGTCGAGCTGGCCAAGGAGCTGACCGACACCAGGAAGAAGCAGTACTTCTTCACCGGCAGCGGCACGAACCTGCTCGCCATGTCGGCAGGCGCCCAGTACTTCTGGACGCACGACACCAAGTCCGGCACGTGGACGTACCAACTGGAGGACGAGGCCTACCGGCACGCCGTCGAGACCGCCGCCAAGCTCTACAAGGCGGGCTGCTTCTACCCCGGCACCGTCCAGATGTCGGGCGCCCAGAAGGCCCAGTACACGGACCTGTTCAAGAACGGCAAGGCCGCGTACGTGTACGACGGCATGCCCTCCTACCTCACCACCGGCACCGGCTACGTCGACGCGATGAGCGCCATCGACACCTCCTTCGACGTCCGCCCGATGGTGCCGGTCGGCAAGGACGCGGTCGCCTGGAGCGACAACCCCGCCCTGGAGAACTGCCACATCACCAAGGCGGGCCGGAGCCGGATCGAGGAGATCCTGCGGCTCGCCGACTTCGCCGCCTCTCCCTTCGGCTCGCTCGAGTACACCCTCATGAACTACGGCGTCGAGGGAACCGACTACAAGCGCGATAAGCACGGCACCCCCGTCCTCACCAAGCAGGGCACACAGGACGTCACCGTGCCCTGGACCAAGCTGGCCTCGGCCGCCCCCGCGTTCTTCAGCGCCACACACCCCGAAGCGGCGCGCTACGCCCACGAGGCCTACACCAGGATCATTCCCCTGCTGACCGAGGACCCCACGCTGGGCTACACCTCTCCCACCTGGGACTCCAAGGGCCTCGGCAGCCTCTACACGATCCACCTCGACGGCGTGAAGGACCTCGTCACCGGACGCAAGCCCCTGTCGTCGTACGACGCCCTGGTCAAGAAGTGGCGCAAGGCGGGCGGCGACACGTGCCGCGCCGAGTTCAAGCAGGCGGCCGAGCAGGGCGGCAAGAAGGGGGCCAAGTGAGCGCCGGCAGACGCACGTTCCTCACCGCAGCGGCCGGCGCGGCGGTCGCCGTTCCGCTGTTCAGCGCCCCGGCACAGGCCGCGGGCTTCGACCCCCGGCCCGGGTCCGACGGCGTCGGCGACCCGCTGTTCCCGACGCTCGGAAACGGTGGCTATCAGGTCGACCACTACGACCTGACCTTCGACTTCACCCCCGGCACGTACGACTTCACGGCCTCGGCGACTCTGCACGCCCGGGCCACCCAGGACCTGTCGGCCTTCAACCTGGACACCGACGGACACACCATCGACTCCGTCACGGTCGAGGGACGGCAGGCGCGCACCTCCCTCTCCCTCGGCAAGTCCGGCCAGGAGCTGACCGTCACCCCGGGGACCCCGCTCCACAAGGGCACCCCGTTCACGGTCACCGTCCGCTACCACGGCAACGGCAAGGCGCCACGCGCCGGGCTCACCGGCTGGCGCTTCGGGACGGACGGTGGATTCGCCTCCGCCGTGCAGTCCTCGCGCGCGGACACCTTCCTGCCGTGCAACGACACCCCGTCCGACAAGGCCACGTGGGCCTTCCACATCACCGCGCCCGAGGGCTACGTCGCCGCGGCCAACGGCGAGTTGACCGGGAAGGACCGCCGAGGCGACGGCTCCACCGTGTGGCACTTCGCGCTGCGCGAGCGGATGCCCACCGAGCTGCTCGGCATCGCCGTCGTCAAGGGCACGTACCTGTACGGCAGTTCCCACACCGGACTGCCGTTGCGGCACATCGTCCCGCAGGGCCGCGAGGACCTCTACGCGCCGATCGTGGCCCGCACGCCGGACCATCTCGCCTGGCTGGAGGCGAAGTTCGGCCCGTACCCGTTCTCCGTCTACGGCGTCCACATCTACGACGGGTACACCGACGCCCTCGAGAACACGACGCTCACCCTGATGGGCACCAACTGGTTCAAGGACGACGCGGCCGGCCGGCCCACGTACGAGAACACCATGGTCCACGAGCTGGCCCACCAATGGTTCGGCGACAGCGTCACCCCGCACGACTGGCAGCAGGCCTGGCTCAACGAGGGGCCCGCCGTGTACTACGCCGCCCTCTACAGCGAGGAGCGGGGCTGGTCGCGGATGGCCGACAAGATGCAGGCCACGTACGAGAAGCTCGACGCGATCCGTGCGAGCGACGGCCCTCCCGGGCTGCCCAAGGCGCTCGGCGGCACCAACATCTACGACGGCGGCGCGCTCGTCCTGTACGCGCTCCGACTCCAGGTCGGCCAGAAGAAGTTCGACCGGGTGATGGGGCTGTGGCCCCGGCGCTTCAAGGACCGGACCGTCACCAGCGAGGACTTCATCCGGCACGCGGTGGACGTGACGGGGGACCGGGGAGTGGACCCGTTCCTGCGGGACTGGTTGTTCGGGGCGAAGAACCCGCCGCTGCCAGGTCATCCTGACTGGTCGGGGAGCTGATGTGCCGCGCCGTAGGGGTGAGGCCTGCCTTCGCCGACGTCACGGGGCTCCGCCCCGGACCCCGCTCCTCAATCGCCGGAGGGGCTGGAAACAGAGGCACGGGGCTCCGCCCCGGGCCCCGCTCCTCGAACGCCGGAGCGGCTGAGTGTGGTCGTCTGCCCCGAGAGGAAGGTTTCGTATGAGATCCGTCAGGCGCACGGTTTGCACCACCGTCACGGCGGCCATGTCTGCCGTGGCTCTCTCCGCGCTCGCCCTCGTGCCCTCGCCCCGGGCGGAAGCCGCCGATGTGGCCGTCCTGCACGCGGCACCCCACGGCTCCGGCTCCGCGTGCAGTCTCACCGCCCCGTGCTCGCTCGACGGCGCCCGCGACGCCACGCGCACCGTCACCGGCAAGGGCGTCCGCGTGGAACTGGCGGACGGCGCCTACGAGTTGAGCCGTCCGCTCGACCTCGACGCCAAGGACTCCGGTGTCACCTGGGCCGCCGCCCCCGGCGCCCGCCCCGTCCTCTCCGGAGGCCGCGCGCTCACCGGCTGGTCCGCCAACGCCGACGGCACCTGGACGGCACCGGTCCCGGAAGGTGTCACCCCGCGCCAGCTCTTCGTCGACGGCGTACGTGCCGTCCGGGCGCGCGGCGACTCCTGCGCCGCCTCCGTGTGCGACGCCACCAAGACGGGCATGACCGGCGCCGAACGCACCGGGATCAACCGGTGGGAGCGGCCCACCGACGCCGAGGCCGTCATCCGGGTGCGCTGGCGAAACTACCACTGCCGGATCGCCTCCGTCAGCGGCGACCTCATGACGTTCGCGCAGCCCTGCTGGACCAACGCCTCCTCCGGCACCGGCCGCACCGGACCCGCCTGGGACACCACCACCGTCGACTCCAGCCGCTACGCGAAGGTGTCCTTCTTCGAGAACGCCCGCGAACTCCTCGACAAGCCCGGGGAGTTCGTGTGGGACTCGGCCGCACGGACGGTCACGTACCTGCCCCGCGAGGGCGAGAACCCGCGCCGCTTCCGAGCAATCACCCCCGCCACGGAAGGGCTCGTGACCCTCGACGGAGCCCACGACGTCCGCCTCACCGGCATCGGCTTCGCGTACTCCGCCTACCGGCAGCCCGACACCGACGAGGGCTACGCGGGCACCCAGGCCGGACTGACCCTCACCGGAGCCACCGGCCCCGTCGACCATGCCGGCCGCCACTACACCAAGCCCGCCGCCGCGCTCACCGTCCGCGGCGGCCGGGACGTGGTCGTCGACGACGCCTCCTTCACCCGGCTCGGCGGCGCCGGAGTCGTCTTCGAGCGCGGCACCCAGGACTCCACCCTCACCCGCTCCCGCTTCACCGACCTGTCCTCCGGAGCCGCCTACATCGGCGACACCGAACCCCGTCCGACCGCCGAACTCACCGGCGCCCGCAACACGGTGTCGTACAACACCGTCCGGCACACCGGCGTGGAGTACACGGACGCCGTCGGGATCTGGGCGGGCTACGAGGCGGACACCGCCATCGACCACAACACCCTCGAGGACCTGCCCTACTCCGGCATCTCCGTCGGCTGGGGCTGGAACCAGCCCGAGGCCCAGCAGTCCGTCCTGCGCGACAACCGCATCACCAACAACCGGATCACCAACGCCATGCGCGTCGCGTACGACCAGCACGACGGCGGCGCCATCTACACCCAGGGCGCCCAGCCCGGCACCGTGATCTCCGGCAACTACCTCAACCGCAGCGCGTACGGGAACACCGAGCGCGACGGCAACGGCATCTACCTCGACGAGCAGTCCAGCCACATCACCGTCACCCGCAACGTCCTGACCCGGCTCGGCTACAAGTGGGTCTCCAACTGGGCCGACTACGGCATCGACAACCACGCCACCGGCAACTGGACCGACACCGACGCCCCCGCCCTCGGCGGCACCGGATCGACCATGACCGACAACCACACCAAGCTCGACCGGCTGCCCGCCGAGGCCCTGAAGGTCGCCGGTTCGGCCGGCGCGGGCCCCCACGGCAACGTCGAACAGCTCCGCCGCGACCTCGCCCGCACCGGCACCGCCACCCAGTCCTCCACGGACGGCACGGCCACCGCGGCACGCGCGATCGACGGTGACACCTCCACCGACACCCGCACGCAGTCCGAGCCCGGCGCCTGGTGGCAGGTCGACCTCGGCGCCGTCCGGCACATCGGCCAGGTCGAGGTGTGGAACGACGCGTCGACGACGACGGGCGGCTTCGACATCCAGCTCGCCAGGTCCGCCGACTTCTCGGACGCGACGACCGCACACATCACGGGCAAGGCCCTGCGCCCCACCCTCCTCGACACCGACACCGAGGCCCGCTACGTCCGCATCAAGCTGACGGGCACCGGCAGAGTGGGCCTGAGTCAGGTGCTGGTGCACCCCTGAGGCGGGCCTAGGGAGGGGGCGCCGCGGTCACGTCGAGGGCCCGGGCGATGCCGGTGTTCAGGTCGAGGGTGCGGCCGGCGTCGAAGGCGTGGCGGTAGGCGTCCTCTCCCAGGGCTTCGCGGGTCCGTCGCTCGCAGACCTGGTGGGCTGCCACCACGGCCGGGACGTTCGCCTGCGGCCGGCCGAGCGTCTCCCACAGTTGCGCGGCCAGGCCGAGCAGCCACGCGGCGCCCCGGTCCCGGCCGGTGGCAGAGGCGGCGCGGGCCAGCGCTTCCAGGGCCATGCCACTGCCCACCCCGTCGCCGAGCCGGTGTTTGGCCAGGAGGGCGGCCCGGGCGTGCCCGGCGGCCTTCGCAGGGTTGCCCAGGGCCAGTTCGACCTGGGAGCGGACGAAGTCGCCCCATGCGCGCATGGAGCGCTCCCCGGAGAGGTGGCAGGCGACACTCAGCTCGTCGAGCCAGGCCACCGCCTCCTCGAAACGGCCCACGGAGACGAGGGTGTGGGCGCCGAAGACCAGGGCCGCCAGCGGCTCCAGGGTGAGCGGTTCCGCACGCCAGTCGGTGGCGAGCAGGGACTCGACCAGGGAGAGCACATGCTGCACGTCGCCACGCATGACCCACACCCGCAGCTCGGTGGCGGCCGCCCAACGCCGCTCGGTGTCACCGAAGTGTGCCGCCAGCGCCGTGCACTCGGCGGCCCGTTCCTCCAGGGCGGGCACGTCGCCGAGGTAGACCAGCACGGGACCGCAGACGTACAGGGCCCTGACCCGGGCGGACGAAGGCGAGGTGTCGGCGGCCAGCGCCTGGTCCAGGAAGTGCCGGCCCTCCTTCACGAACCCGCAGCCGTACCAGAAGAACCACAGCGACGCCGCCATCTCCAGCGCGATGTGCCCCTCCGAATCGGTGAGGCTGTGCTCAAGTGCGGCCCGGAGGTTGTCGTGCTCGGTGGTCATCCGGTCGTACCACGCGAACTGGTCGGGACCGATCCAGGCGGCATCGCCCGCGCGGGCCAGGGCGAGATAGTGGTCACGGTGGCGGCGGCGCAGCGTCTCCTCCTCGCCGAGCCCGCGCAGCCAGTGGGCGCCGAACTCCCGGATGGTGTCCAGCATCCGGTAGCGCTCGCCGCCCCCGGTGGGCTGCCACGTCAGGATCGACTTCTCCCGCAGGGACCCCAGCACGGCGGGGATCAGCGGCGCGGGGAGGTGGTCGTCGGCGCAGACCCGGCGCGCCGTTTCGACGTCGAAGCTGCCGGCGAAGACCGAGAGCCGTGCCCACAGCAGTCGTTCAGCGGGGGTGCACAGCTGGTGGCTCCAGCCGATCGCGGTGCGCAGGGCCTGATGCCAGGGCGGGTCCGCGTCGGCGGCGATGCCCTCGGTGTCGCCGAGCACCGCGAAGCGGTCGTCGAGCCGTGCGGCCAGCTCCCGTACCGGGAGTTCGCGCAGGCGGGCCGCGGCCAGTTCGATCGCGAGCGGCAGCCCGTCGAGCCGCCGACACAGCTGCACCAGCTCCCCATGGTCGGCAGCGGTGACCACGAAGCCCGGCACCGCCTCCGTGGCGCGCAGGGTCAGCAGCGCCACCGCGTCCGCCGTGTCCTCCCGCGAGCCGTCGGCCTCGGGCACGGGAAGCGGCTCGACCGTGACGACGTGCTCGCCCGTCACATTCAGGACGCGGCGGCTCGTGGCCAGGATCCGCAGGCCGGGTGCGGCCTTCAGCAGGGCCTCGGCGACGAGCGCGCAATGGTCGGCCAGGTGCTCGCAGGTGTCGAGGATCAGCAGCAGCTCCCGGTCGGCCAGATACTCGGCCAGAACCTCGATCATCGGCCGGGTGCTCTGGTCGGCCAACGGCAGGGCTTCCGCGATGACATGCGCGAGCAGGACGCCCTGCTCGCGCAGCGGCGAGAGCTCGACCAGCCATGCCCCGTCGCGGAAGCGGGGCTGGAGCGCGACGGCGGCGTTCAGTGCCACCCGGGTCTTGCCCACTCCGCCGACCCCGGTCAGGGTCACCAACCGTGTCGGTTCGTCGGGGGAGGGGCTGAGGAAGATCCGCTCGATCTCCGCGACTTCCTCCCGGCGGTCGATCGTTCCCGTACGGGGACGGGTCAGATTCCCCAACCGCCGCGGTTCACTCGGGCTCTCGTCTCGACGATCCGTTGCCACAACGATGTCCCCTTGACCCGGCGCCGCGCTCCGCTGCGTGTGCTGAGGACGCCAGCCTGCACCAGTGCGCGACGCTGAGTGACCGGCGACGGCAAACTGTCCGCAATCGCCGTACGGAGGACCGCGGAAGACCACAAGTGCTCGCGCGGGTCCGGGTGTTGGCCCCTTCGGTGCGTGCTGCGGACCATTACGGAGCGACGCCTCCCAGAAGCCGGCTCGACCCCACCTCCTCCCCACCTCCTAAACTGATCCGGTGATGGACAAGACCTGCACCCACTGCGGCACCGGCAGCCTGGAAGACGGATTCATCGAGGACGCGGGGGAGCACTCACGCGGCTACGCGCGCTGGATCGAGGGCGCGCTGGAGCGGGGTGTCTTCGGCGGCGCCAAGCGGCTCGGCCGGCCCCGACGGCGGATCGAGGCGCTCCGCTGCGTCAAGTGCGGGCACCTCGAACTGTTCGCCATCGACAAGGCGTAGATCGACGAGGCGTAGATCGACAAGGCGTAGATCGACGAGGCGTGGATCGGCGAGGCGTGGATCGACAAGGGGTGGTCCGCCTCAGCTCCTCGGCTGCTCCGTGGGCCCTCCCGCCAGTTCCCAGGCCGCGATGTCCCGGTAGCGCCTCGGTGGGGGCGTGTTCCCGGGAGTGCTGCCGACCAAGTGGAGGCGGAGCGAGCGCCAGTGGCGGCCGGTGAAGGTGGCGAGCGCGGCGGCCGCCTCCGGGACGGACGTCGTGTCGTGGCGGCGGGCGCGGGCCAGCGTCAGGTGGGGGCGCAGCGGGCGTTCGGGGAAGTCGACCCCGCAGGCCCTGACCTGCTTGCGGACGGCCTGGGACAGCAGGTGCAGGCCGTCCAGGTCACCCACCACGCCGCTCCACAGCACCCGTTCGTCGAAGTGCCCGCCGCCGCGCAGCGCCAGCTCGGGGGAGGGGTGTGCGGCCGCCAGATCGGCGAGCGGCGACCGCAGCCGCCGCACCGCCTCCACCGGCTGCTCGCCGAGGAAGGCCAGCGTGATGTGCCAGTCCTCGATGCGGTTCTCCCGCAGCCGGGGGTGGGCGGCGTAGACCGGACGCAGCGCGTGGGCCAGTTCGTCCTTCGCGTCGTCGGGCGGGGCGAGCGCGACGAACGCGCGCTGGGTGACGGCGGGTTCGGCCGGGTCGGTCACGTGTGCCTTCGTGTCTGAATCGGTGCGGTGAATCGGTAGTGGGGAGCCGTGGTGCACAGAGGCCCCGGTCACTCCAGGAGTTCGACGTACCCGTCCGCCCCGTGCACCCGGATCCGCCGGCCGTCCTGGATGAGGCGGGTGGCTCCGGCCACGCCCACGACCGCGGGCAGACCGTACTCGCGGGCGATCACGGCGCCGTGCGTCATCAGCCCGCCCACCTCCGTGACCAGGCCCGCGACCGCGACGAACAGCGGCGACCAACTGGGGTCCGTGTAGGCCGTGACCAGGATGTCGCCCGCCTCCAGATCGGCCTGCGCCATGTCGAGGACGACGCGCGCCCGCCCCTCGATCGTCCCGGCGGAGACCGGCAGACCGACCAGCGCCCCGTCCGGCACGTCCTCGCGCCGGTACGTTCCGCTGACGGCCTCGCCGTCCGAGGTGAGCACGCGCGGCGGGGTGAGCGACTGGTGCGTACGGAAGTCGTCCTTGCGCTGTCGTACGAGCCGGCGGTCCACCCGGTTCGTCCGTACGACGTCGTGGAGTTCCCCGAACGTGAGGTAGTGGATGTCCTCCGGGTCGGCGAGCACACCGGCCCGCACCAGGCGCTCCGCCTCCGCCGTCAGGGCCCGCTTGTAGACGAAGTAGCGGCGGATGATGCCGTACTTGGGGTACTCGCGGTACCCGATGAACGTGCGGACCCGGTCGACCATCCGCCGGGTCTCCTCGGCCCTGTCCTCCCCGTCCACGGGCAGGGCGCGCAGGCGCGACAGCACGTCCGCCTCCTTCCGCCGCGCCTTCTCGAGCCCCTCCTCGAACCGCCGCTTCGCCGCGCCCGGTGCGAAGTTCCGTACGTTGTCGAGGATCACTGGAACGAGCGTGGTGGGGCGTTCGCGCCAGCGTGGCCGCGTGATGTCGATCTCGCCGACGCAGCGCATGCCGTACCGGTCGAGGTAGGCCTCGAAGGCGTCGCGTGCCTCGGGGCCGCCCGCACGTTTGGCCAGCTCGTCCAGGAAGGTGTCGTCCGCGAGTCGCTCGGTGTCCTGGAGGAAGGCGAGCACGTCGGGCAGCGGGCGGACGACGTCGGCGACGTCGAGCAGGGCGAGGCCCATCTCCGAGGTGATGTTGCCGGGGGCGGACAGCGTGAGGGTGTCGGCGGCGTTCGTCTCGCCCAGCCACTCGTACAGCTTGTCGTTGAGCCACCACGTCGCCTCCATGCCCGCCATCACGGCCTGCATGCTCAGCCGGTCACCGAGGGCACGCTTGTGCTCCTCGAAGGCGTCCAGCAGGAAGTCGAACAGCGCGGGACCCGTCTTCGTCCGGATGTCGCGCTCCAGGGCGGCGATGGACTCCTGACTGCGCGCGATCAGTCCGGTGACGACGGCCGGGTCGGTGGCGATCGGGGCGGGCGGACCGCCGCCGGCCGGTGGTGCGGCCGGCGCCGGATCCGGGAGCGTCGGGACGAAGTCGCCGCGGTCGAGGACGGTTTCGAGGGCGTCCCTGAACAGCGGGTCGCCCCTGCCCACGAGGTCGAGGAGGCCCGCGCGGCTCGTGGGCGCGGCCAGGCGCCGGGTGGCGTCGACGAACAGCCGCCCGCCGGCCTCGTACATGGGCGCCATCGCGGTCAACTGCCATACGGAGATGCCCAGCGGCCGCATCGCGTCGGTCATCATCTGCTGATGGCCGACGGAGAGGTAGACGTGGTTCTCCTCGTCGTCCCGCTCCGGGACCGGGAACAGGGTCGTGATCGGCCGGCTCTGCACGATCCGGAAGTCGGCCTCGGCCTCGGTATCCGTCGTGGCGTCGTCGGCGACCAGACACCATTCGATGTCCTGCGGCCGGCCGAAGTGCGCCTCGATGCGCCGTCCGAGCTCCACCAGGCGTACGACCTGGGCGTCGGTCAGGGACGGCTGTTCCTGCCGCCCCGCGTCGACCGTCACTTCCTGCGTGCCGCCGTCCGGGAGCGCGTACACGGCACGCTGCTTGGCGGCGATGGTCCGCTCGACGACCGCGCCGTCGCGCACCCGGAACACGTCCGGGTTCACCAGACCGGAGACCAGGGCCTCGCCGAGGCCGAAGCCGGCGTCCACGGTGGCGACCTTGCGGTTGCCCGTGACCGGGTCGGCCGTGAACAGGATGCCCGAGGCTTCCGGGCGCACCATCCGCTGGACGACCACGGCCATGTCGACCGTCCGGTGCTCGATGCCGGCCCGCTGACGGTAGGTCACGGCCCGCTCGGAGAAGAGCGAGGCCCAGCACCTGCTGATGTGCCGGAGGATCGCCTCGGGCCCGATGATGTTCAGGTAGGTGTCCTGCTGGCCGGCGAAGGAGGCCGTCGGCAGGTCCTCCGCGGTGGCGCTGGAGCGGACGGCGCAGGCGGCCCGCTCACCCAGGGCCCCGAGCGCGCCCCTGATCTCCGGGGCGAGGCCGTCCGGGACGCCGATGCCCTCGACGGCCCCGCGGATCTCCGCGCTGAGCGTACGGATCGCCTCCCGGTCGTCGGGATCCGTGCGCGCCAGCCGGTCGAGCCGCTCGTCGAGCATCGGCGCGTGCGCCACGGCCCGCCGGAAGGCGGCCGTCGTCACACAGAAGCCGTCAGGAACCCGGACGCCGTCGATCCGTGCGAGGCCGCCCAGCTGCGCCCCCTTGCCGCCGACGAGGGCGATGTGCGTCTCGTCGACCTCCCGCAGACCCACCACGTATTGCTCGCTCACTGCGCTGCCTCCCGGGCGGCCGTCCGTTTCCGACAGCTCACTATGAACGATGGACGCCGGATCATGACTCGAGGGCCGCTCGACGCAGGTGCTCGGCGAGCGCCTCGGCCGCCGGTGAGGGGGCACCGTCCTTGGCGCCCCAGGCGAGCAGATGCCGCCGACGGGCCCACGGGTCCTGCAACTCGCACACGTCGAGGGGGTGGCGGGGGTCGATCGCGCGGCGCGGCACGACGGCGAGCCCGGCGCCCGCGGCGGCGAGGGAGACCAGGACGTTCAGGTCGGCGACCGTGGTGCGGTGGCGCACCACCGGTGCGTGCGGGCCGAGCCGCTTCTCGATCCAGCGGCGCAGCGAGGAGCCGGTGTCGAGGCCCACGAGCGGGTGCTCGGCGACCTCGCTGTACGGCAGGGAGGTCCGCCCGTCGAGGACCCCTCCGGCCTGCCCGATCACCACGAGGGAGTCGTCTCCGAGCGGCTCCGTGCGCAGGCCGCAGTCCTCGGCCTCGTCGTCGATGACGACCCCCAGGTCCGCCTCGCCGTCGGCGAGCCTGCGCACGGTGCGCGGTGTGCGGCTCTCGGACACGGTGACGTCGGTGTCCGGGTGGGCGCGCAGGAACGGGACCAGGGCGTGCGGCACGAGCCGGTGCATCGCGGATCCCCCGCACAGCAGGGTCAGCCGGGCGTTCGGCGCCCGGGTGTAGCTCGCCACGGCGCTGTCGAGCCGCGCGGTCCGGTCGAGGACGTCGCGTGCGTGGCGGGCCAGTGTCGCCCCCGCCGGAGTGGGCCGCACGCCCCGGCGGCCGCGGATCAACAGCGCCACTCCGGCGTGGTGTTCCAGCGAGCGCACCCGGGCGCTGGCCGAGGGCAGGCTCAGATGCATCCGCCGGGCGCCCGCCGTGATCGAGCCCTCCGTGACGATGTGGAGGAAGAGCCGCAGGTCGTCCAGGTCGTAGCGCACGGGCCCAGCCTAGGCGACTGCCTTAGGCGCAGGCTTAGGCTGGGGACGTCGATCGCGCATTGTGGTGTCGATCGGCGGCGGGTGATGCTCTGCGGGTGATGGAGCCCTTCCTTGTCCTGCTGGCCGGCGTCGCCGCCGGTGCCCTGAACGCCATCGGCGGCGGCGGAACCTTCGTGGCACTGCCCGCACTCGTCGCCGTCGGCCTGCCGCCGGTGGTCGCGAACGCGGTGTCACGCGTCGCCCTCGTGCCCGGCGCGGTCGCCAGCGCGTGGGTCTACCGGCGCGAACTCGCCCCCGTCGGGGCCACGTCCACCAAGACGCTGACGGTGGTCAGCGCGGCCGGCGGTGCCGTCGGAGCGGGCCTGCTCCTGGTCCTCCCCGCGTCCTCCTTCGATGTCGCGGTGCCGTGGCTGCTCGCGTTCGCGACGGTGGTCCTGGCCTTCGGGCGCCACCTGTCGAGTGTGCTGACCCGGGCGCTTGGCCGCCCCGTCGGCATGAGTGCGCGCGCCGTCCTGATCGGACAGTTCTTCCTCGGCGTGTACGGCGGATACTTCGGCGGAGCCGTAGGCATCCTGATGCTGGCCCTGTGGGGCATCGGCTTCGGCCTCGACGCCGCAGCGGGCAATCCGATGCGGGTCACCCAGCTCGCCGCCATCTACCTCAGCGCGACCGTGCTCTTCCTCCTCGCCTCGGACGCGCTGAGCGCCCCGCTCCTCCTTACGGCCATGCTGGTCGGTGCGGTGGCGGGCGGATACGTGGGCGCCCACCTGGCCCGCCGTCTCTCGGCACGGCTGCTGCGCGGCGTCCTGCTGTCGACGGCCGTGATCACGACGGTGCTGTACTTTCTGCGCGGGTGACATGACACGGGTGACACGGCGGACAGCGCGGGGCGGCTGAGCGCCCCGCGGAGGCCCCATGGCGATCCCGCCCGCTGTTGGATAGAAACAGGAACCATGGACTCCCGCCCCACCGGATACACCCCCGAGGAGTACGGCGCGGTCACCGTGCTCGTCGGTGCCCGCAACGGCGCCTACCCGTACGGCAATTCGCTGCTTGTGCGCGGCACGGACGCCTCGCTGGTCGTCGACCCCTCGCTGTCGCTCGTCGACGACGCGCCGCCCGCGGACCTGGTTCTCGTGAGCCACGCGCACGAGGACCACATCGCGGGACTCGGGCGCTACGAGGTGCCGGTGCATGTGCACCACGGCGACCTCGACGCGCTGCGTTCGCGCGCCGCCCTGATCGCCGCGCTCGGCCTGCCGCCGGACACGGTCGAGGCCGTCGACGCGCAGATGCGGGACGAGTTCCATGTGGCGGGGCGCCCGGACGCGCAGGCGTTCAAGGACGGCACCGTCTTCGACCTGGGAGGACGCACGGTGACCGTCGTCCACCTCCCCGGGCACACCGCGGGCCACAGCGGATTCCTGGTCGAGCCCGACGGGTTCCTGTTCGTCGCGGACATCGATCTCACCTCGTTCGGCCCGTACTACGGGGACGTGGGCAGCAGCCTCGCCGACTTCGAGGCGTCGATGCGGCGGTGCGCGGAGATCGAGGTCCGCTGGTACGGCACCGCCCACCAGAAGGGTGTGATCGAGGGGGCGGCGGAGTTCCGCCGCCGGCTCGACGCGTACGCGGGTGTGGTGGACAAGCGTGATGCCGCACTGCTCGCCTTCCTCGGCGAACCGCGCACACTCGACGAGATCGCCGACCACCGGCTGGTGTACCGGGCGCACGTCGAAGGGGCGCACATCCGGCCCGTGGAACTGCGCACCGCACGGCGGCACTTGGACCGGCTGACGGGGCAGGGGCGGATCGAGGAAGTGGCGACCGGCCGCTTCCGAGCCGCGTAGGACGACACGCTCCGGCTCTACTTCCTGTGCGCCCACCCCTCGCTGGCCCCGGCCTCCGCGGTCGCCACCAACTACGTGCCCACCGTGTGAAGGCGGCCTGGGAGTCCCGTGCAATGCGTCAACCCGTTGCCGCATGGCGGAACATGGCGGATCGCGGCTCGTTGCATCCGGTGAGACCGGCCGCGGTACCTGTCGCGTGATGAGCGTACGGGGGAGTGCACACCCCGCGGCCGGCCTCTTCCCCTCAGGCCCGGCCCCGCTTCCTCGAACCAGCGGGGCCGGGTCGGCCGGTGAGACGGTGGGATCGGGGTGCGATGCGGGTTCAGCGGGTCAGCGGGTCGTCGCCCAGCGTCGTCCGCGGCGTCGGGGCCGGGCTGATCGTGCGGTACGCCGCCCGGGCGTGGGAGACGCGGGCCCACAGGGTGCCGACGAGGGTGGCGGTCAGCAGGCAGGTCAGCCACACCGTGTCCCGGTGTCCGATCCAGCTGAGGGTGCCCGCGGGCGGTATCGCGAAGCCGTTGAGGAACAGCCAGCACAGCACGGCGGTGCCGGGCGCCGCGGTGAACCGGGCGCAGAAGCCGAGGCCCGCGGCGAGCAGGGCCAGCGCCGTGAGCGCGAGCCACGGGCGGCCCGGTCCGAGGAACGTGTTGATGAGCGCCACGAGCAACAGGGCGGTGCCGCTGGTCACCGCCCACACCAGCGGTGTGGCCACGGGCCGGGGGACAGGACGCGGTCCGGTGCTCTCGACGGACACCCACTTGATCACGCGCACGCTTCCTTCCGGCCGGGTTCGGATGCCAGGGCTGTATTCTCCCCCACCCCTCCGCGCGGCCGGAAGCTCGAACCCGTAAGGGTGGAAAGGTGGGACAAGTGCACATTGCGCCGGTCGAATTCGGTTGTGTGCGGGGCCATGTCGTCCGGATCTCGGATGCCACTGGTCAAGCCGTTTACGTGCGCGTAACACTTACCCCTGTCCCACGCACGGCAATGGCGCCGCGCGCTCATCGAACGACCGGACCCGAGCGAGCCGCACCCGCAGGGAGATGGCGACTGCCGAGCCCGAAAGGCTTTCAGTGACGACGCGAACCAACACGCAGGACTCCCTCGGCAACCTCCTTGCCGAGATCGAAAAGCGCAATCCCGCGCAGCCCGAGTTCCACCAGGCCGCCCACGAGGTCCTTGAGACCCTCGCCCCGGTGCTCCAGGCCCGCCCCGAGTACGCCGAGGCCGGCCTCGTGGAGCGGCTCGTCGAGCCCGAGCGGCAGGTCATGTTCCGGGTGCCGTGGACCGACGACCGCGGCCGGGTGCAGGTCAACCGCGGGTTCCGCGTCGAGTTCAACAGCGCGCTCGGCCCCTACAAGGGCGGCCTGCGCTTCCACTCGTCGGTCAACCTCGGCGTCATCAAGTTCCTGGGCTTCGAGCAGATCTTCAAGAACGCGCTGACCGGCCTCGGTATCGGCGGCGGCAAGGGCGGCAGCGACTTCGACCCGCACGGGCGCAGCGACGCCGAGGTCATGCGGTTCTGCCAGTCGTTCATGACGGAGCTGTACCGGCACATCGGCGAGCACACCGACGTCCCCGCGGGCGACATCGGCGTGGGCGGCCGCGAGATCGGCTACCTCTTCGGCCAGTACCGGCGCATCACCAACCGCTGGGAGTCCGTCCTCACGGGCAAGGGCCAGGGCTGGGGCGGCTCACTGATCCGCCCGGAGGCGACCGGCTACGGCAACGTGCTGTTCGCCGAGGCCATGCTGCGCGAGCGCGGCGAGGACCTGGAGGGCCAGACGGCCATCGTGTCCGGCTCCGGCAACGTCGCCATCTACAGCATCGAGAAGCTCCAGGCCCTCGGCGCCAACCCCGTCACCTGCTCCGACTCCTCCGGCTACGTCGTCGACGAGAAGGGCATCGACCTCGAACTGCTCAAGCAGATCAAGGAGGTCGAGCGGGGCCGCGTCGACTCCTACGCCCAGCGCCGCGGCGCCTCCGCCCGGTTCGTGCCCGGCGGGCGTGTCTGGGACGTCGCCGGTGATGTCGCCCTGCCGTCCGCCACGCAGAACGAGCTGGACGAGAACGCCGCCGCCGCGCTCGTCCGCAACGGTGTCAAGGCGGTCTCCGAGGGCGCCAACATGCCGACGACGCCCGAGGCCGTGCACCTGTTGCAGAAGGCGGGTGTCGCCTTCGGTCCCGGCAAGGCGGCCAACGCGGGCGGCGTCGCCGTCAGCGCGCTGGAGATGGCCCAGAACCACGCCCGTACGTCCTGGACCGGACAGCGCGTCGAGGACGAGCTGGCGCACATCATGAAGGACATCCACGCCACCTGCCACGAGACCTCCGAGCGCTACGGCGCCCCCGGTGACTACGTGACCGGCGCGAACATCGCCGGCTTCGAGCGCGTCGCCGACGCGATGCTGGCGCAGGGTGTCATCTGAGGTCGGGTCGAGAAGGCAGCCACAGGGGCCGCCCACCGTGCGCACCGCTCGACGGTGAGCGGCCGGCGGCCCCTGCCGCGGGGCATCCGGCTATGGTGCCTCCGCCGCGTCGAGCGCGCTGATCGCGGCCCGGACGCGCAGCGCGTCCGGGCCCGACGTGACGTCGAGGCCCGTGATCTCGGCGGCGCGGCGCAGCCGGTAGTCGACGGTGTTCGGGTGCACGCACAGTTCGTGTGCGGTACGGCGGCGGCTGAGACCGCAGCGCAGGTACCCGCGCACCGTGTCCAGCAGTTCGGGCCGCCCCGTCAACGGCCGCATCAGCTGGGCCAGTTCGTCCCGTGCCGGGCCGGGGCGCATCAGCTGGTACTCGAGCAGTACGTCCGGGAGCCGGTACAGGCCCGGGGGCCGCTCGGAGGCCGCCGCCACCCGGCGCACCTCCCGCGCCAGTGTCACCGCCGCGGGGACGTCCGCCGGGGCGGCGGCCGCAGCGCCCGCCATGATGTCGACCCCGGCGACGCGGCACATGTGGGAGACGGCGCCCGCGAGCCGCGCCCAGTCCCGGGCCGTGACCCGATCGGCCGCGGCCCGGCACGGGATCAGGGCCAGGCCGCCGTCGCCGGAGAGCGCGGACAGCACCGTGCCGTCGACATGCCGATCCAGCTCCACCCGTAGCCGACGCAGCTTGCGCTTGCCCGCGATGACCGGGCTCACCCCGTCGAGCGCCTCGTCGGGGTGGGTGCCGATGGACAGGTCGAGGACCAGATAGCAGTCGGGGACGTCCAGACCCCAACGGGCCGCGGCGCCGAACACGTCCGTCCCCTCGAGCAGCGCCGTCAGCAGGTCCTGGCGCGCCGACTGCTCCTCGCCGAGCACCGCCTGCCGCTCGGCCGAGTACCCCGCCACCACGGTGACCGTCATACGCTCCAGGAACCCCAGGACCAGCTCGGTGGCGGACCGCACATGGTCCAGGTCGTCCGCCGTCGCGTGCCGCAGCATCTGCCGCAGGCACTCCTGCGCGCCGACGTGGTACGCCCGCAGCACCGCCTCGACCGGCACCCCTTCCTCCGCCCGTTTGGCCGCAGACTGACGCAGCGCCAGAAAACGCCCCTCGCCGGGGAGCCGGCCCGTGCGCAGCATCGCGGCGAAGGAGGCGATGCACTGCTCGACGACGCCCTGGATCTCGCCACGGAGCTGTTCGCGGGGCATGGTGTCGTACACCGGAACCTGGTCGACGAGGCGGTCCAGGACGCGCGCGGTCAGCGGGGAGAGCGCATCGCTCAAGCGCTGGTGCAGGGGCACACCGTCGAAGCTCAGCGGCACCGGGGGCGCGGCATCGCCGATCATGCTGCCTCCTTGCGGCGCCCGGGGTTACCAACGCGTAGCGCCAGTAAAGGTCGCCGGTCGCGGCCGGGGTGTCAAGGGTGTGTCCGGGGCGGTGGAGGGGGCTTCGCAGGGCGCGCCGCTTTGTGACGGCTCACAAAGGACGGCGCCGATGTCTGGACGCCGGCCGGGGTGCAGGGAGGTCACTGCTGCCCCAGTCTTGCCTGGACGCCCCTTCCTCCGTGACGCACCCCAGGAGACACCTATGCCCGTGACCGATTCGTCCCCGCGGCGGCCGAGGTCCCGCAAGGCCCTGGCCGCCGCGGCCGTCTGTGCCTCCACGGTGCTCACCCTGTCGGCCGCACTGCCCGCGCAGGCGGACGACGCGGAGAGACTTCCCGAAGGAGGTGTGGCGCAGGCCCTGGCCAACTACGTGAGCTCTCCTGGAGCCGTCGCCGGCGCCAACGACTGGTCGTGCAGGCCGAGTGCCGAGCATCCCGAGCCGGTCGTCCTGCTGCCGGGCACGTTCTTCAACATCGGCGCCAACTTCGTGAAGGCGGCACCCCGTCTGAAGAACGCCGGCTACTGCGTCTACGCCATGAACTACGGCTTCACGTCGGCGTCCCTCGGCCGTGTCGGCGGCCTCGGCCCCAACCGCGAGTCGGCGGCCCAGCTCGACGCGTTCGTCGACAAGACGCTCGCGTCGACGGGCGCGAAGAAGGTGAACATCGTCGGCCACTCGCTGGGCGGCAATGTCCCCATGTGGTGGATGAAGAAGATGGGCGGCGCCAAGAAGGTCGACAACTACGTCGGCTGGGCGCCGAGTTCGCACGGCACCGACCTCAACGGAATCGTCGGCCTCGGCTCCGCGCTGAACGTGATGGGCTTCGTGACGCGGCTGTCGGAGGTCGGGCAGTTCCCCGGTGTCATCGAGCAGACGGCCACCTCCGAGTACACCCGCGAGATGTGGGCGGACGGTGACACCGTCCCGGACGGGCCGCACTACACCGTCGTCATGACGAAGTACGACACCGTCGTCACGCCGTACGCCACCCAGGCGCTCAAGGGCAAGGACGTCGACAACGTGCTGTTGCAGGACGCCTGCCCCGACGACCGGGCGGGGCACATGGGCCTCTTCAACGACGACCCGACGCTCCAGATCACCATGAACGCCCTCGCCGACGGGCCGGCCGACTTCAAGCCCAGCTGCCGCGGCTACGGCCTGCAACTCCTCTGACTGCTGGCGGAGCGGTGGCCTCCGGCCTAGCGTGAAGGGCTCTGCCCCGGAAGTCACGCCAGGAGGCACCGTATGACCAGTCAGGACGGGCAGGCCGTGGCCGCCCCGCCGGTCGAACTCGCCGCCGCCCACGCGTCCGTCGCGCTGCTGGAACGGCTGGCCGACAAGCTCGGCGGCCGGGCCTCCGTCGGTGCGGTCTTCGGCGAGCCGGTCTTCCGGGAGGGCGTCACCGTCGTCCCGGTCGCCCAGGCCGGCTTCGGGTTCGGCGGCGGCACCGGGCGCGAGAAGGCGCGGGACAAGGACGAGGAGGGCGGGGGAGGCGGCGGCGGCGCGTGGGCCAAACCGCTCGGCTTCATCGAGATCAAGGACGGGGCCGCCGTCTACAAGCCGATCCGCGATCCGTGGGTGGACGTCGCCCTGCCGCTCGCCACACTGCTGGTCGGCGTCGCCGGGAGCAGGGTGCTGCGGGCGGTGGCGAAGGCCCGCCTCGCGCGGCACGACAAGCCGAAGTGAACCGGACGCCGACTCCGGCGGCCCGTCCTATTACCTCCCACTTGTCTGTAAAGTTCCTTTAGGGACTTTCGGTCCTTACTCAGGTCATATGTGATCCGCGACGCTTGTCCCTGGAGGACCACGCGGAAGGGGGAACCCCCAGGGAGGTCGGTACATGGTCGGCACCGGTGCGTCCGGATTCGCGGCGGACGGCGCACGGGGCTCGACGCGCGTGGTCGGGCTGCTGCTCGCCGCCGTGGCGGCTCTGTACGTGATGGCGCCCGCGGTGCACTTGGCAGCCGTCCCCCTGGTCCACGCCGAGCTGGGCCTGGGCACGGGGCACGAGGTGGTCGCCCGCGTCGTGGGCTCGTCCCTGGCGCTGTTCACCCTGGTCGTCGCGGGACGCGTGGGCGACCTGCGGGGTCGACGCTCCGTCCTGAGCGTGTCGCTGGCCGTGCTCGCCGCGGGCTGCGTCCTGCACGCCGTCGCGTTCGACGGCTGGTCGTACGTGCTCGCGCGGATCGTCGTGGCCGTGGCCCTGGCCGCCGTCTTCGTCAGCTGCCTCGCGTTCCTGCCGACCGTGTTCCTGCCCGGCAGGATGCGCAAGGTGATGGGCGGCTGGCTGGCCGCGATGTCCGTCGGCTTCGTGCTCGCCGTGAACCTGGCGCCACGGTCGGCGTCCACGACCGGATGGCGCGTGGCCATGGCAGCGATGGCTCTCGCGGCGGTCGCGGCACTGTTACTGGTGCACCGCTATGTGCCCGAACCCGCCAAGGCGGCCCGCCGGCCGATGCCGGACCGGGCGCGCGCCGGCTGCCTGATCGTCTTCGGCGTGCTCGCCCCCGCGGCGCTTCAGCTCGCCCCCGTGTGGGGGTGGGCCGACCCGCGCGTGGGCCTGCTGCTGCTCATCGCCACGGTCAGCCTCGTCGTCGCGCGGCTGCGCTGCCCCGGTCCGTCGGTGCTCTCCCGCGGCCGCCCGGCACTCATGCCGGACGCGCCGCGCGCGGGCGCCCTGATCGCGGGGCTCGCGCTCGGCTTCACCCAGGTCGTGCTCGCCATGGCCCTCCCGGCGCTCGCCTCCGAGCGGGGCGGCGGTCCGGAGTCCGCCGGGTTCGTCCTGTCGGCCTTCGGCGTCGGCGGCGCGGCGAGCTGTCTGCTGGTGCGGCGCCGCGCCGTCGCACCGGTGACCGGCTCCTCGCTCGGCCTGCCCCTGGCCGCGCTCGGCCTCGTCCTGCTGCACGGGGGACTCGGCACGCACGCCTATCCGGTGGCCGGCGACTTCGCCGTCGTGGCGCTCATCGGCTTCGGTGTCATGCTCGCCGCCGCGCCGCAGATGGCTCGCTATCTCGCCGCCGTCCCGCGCACCCACCTCGGCACCAGCGCGGCGCTGCTGCCCGGCTCCATCCTGCTCGGCACCGCCGCCGCGCAGGCACTGCCGTACACCTCGGCCGTCGACAGCCTCCCGGTGCCCGCCGAGGCGCGCCAGCTGCTGCGCGTCGGCACGATCGTGCTCGCCGTCGCCGCCCTGCTGCTCGGCCGCGTCGCGGTCTCCGTGGCAGTGGCCTGCGCCGCGGCGCTCCAGTACCTGCTGACGCGCGCCGGCATCGGCGACGCGGGCACCCTGATCGTCGCGCTCGCCTTCGGGGCCGCGGCCGGCGCCCTCGTCTGGTCACGGCGCGAACAGCGGGACCGGCTGGCCCGTATCAGCCAGACCGCGAGCACTCTTCAGCACGCCGTGCTCCACCCGATACCCGAGGATCTGGGCCGGCTGCACCTCGCGAGCCTGTACCGGCCCGCCACCGCGGACACCGGCATCGGAGGCGACTTCATCGAGGCCCTGCACACCCCCTTCGGCACCCGCATCCTCATCGGCGACGTCCGCGGAAAGGGCCTCCAGGCCGTGCAGACCGTCACCGACCTGCTGGGCTGTTTCCGCAGCCAGGCGTACGAGACCCAGGAGCTCGGGGAGCTCGCCGCGCGCCTGGACCGGCAGGTGCTGCGCGCCGCCGCCACACGCGGCGACGAGGAGCTCTTCGCGACGGCGCTGCTGCTCCAGCACGACGGCCCGGAGCAGGAGGCGTGCGCGCTGCACGTCGTCAACTGCGGCCACCTCACCCCGCTGGAGGTCACAGCGGACGGCGTCACGGAGCTGGACGTGCCGACCCTGCTGCCCCTCGGCTTCGGCACGCTCGGTTCCGGCGCCCCGCCCACCCCGCACACGGTGCGCCTGGGCGCCGGGGCGACGCTCGTGGCCCACACCGACGGCCTGAGCGAGGCCCGCAACTCGACCGGCGAGTTCTACCCGCTCACCGAGGGCCTGGGCCGGGCGCCGTACGGCACTCCCGAGCACCTCGTCGGCCACCTCGACGACGGCGTCCGCGACTGGACCCACCACCTGGCCGACGACATCGCGATCATCGCGCTGCGCCCCGCGGAATGCCCGGTCGCCGAGGAGCCGCGCGTGCCCCGTGCGCTCAGCGGCCCCGCGGACCGCCAAGCCGCACAAAGCCGCTGAACCGCGGGGCGAACGCCGGGGCCGCCTGGTCACCGAGCGCCTCCCGGATGCCGCTCGCCACGTCCTCGTCGGGCTCCCCGAACACTTCGAAGTGCTCCACGCGGCAGTGCGCCATGACGTCCTGGATGTACGGGTCGGACAGCTTCCAGTGCGCGCGGACGGCGTCCGAGTCCTGGTAGAGCTGGAAGCTGTGGGCGAGGAGCCGCTCCTCGTCGACGAAGACCTCCACCATGAGCTGGGGGCCGTGCCGTTCGACGAAGCTCACCGCCCGGTCGATCGCGCCCCGGAACTCCTCCAGGTGACCTTCGGTGATGCGCATCGTGTTGCGGAACAGGAGAAGACCGCTGTCTGGTGTGTTCATGGTGCGAGTCTCGGACCTCAACCGCGCTTGAGATCAAGCCCGTTGGCCGGACGGGTGCCGTCGGGTCATGCGGACAACCCCGGGATCACCGGCGCCGACCCCGCCTGCCCCGTGCGCAGGGCCGTGAGCAGGGAGTGCAGCGCGGCGTGGGCCTGTGGGGCGCAGGTGGCGGAGTCGGCGTCGGACACCGCGCGGTGGGCGCGGGTCCAGGCCCGGGCGGCGCGGCCGTTGTGGTGGTCGACCAGGGCCAGGGCGTAGCGGGCGCGCACGCTGGACCACACGTCGTCCCGGAGACCGGGCTGCGCGAGGGCGGCGAGGGCCGCGCGGTGTGCGGCGCGCGGCTCGGTGTCCCGCCGGGCGAAGGCGAGGGCCGCGAGATACACGGCCCGGCCCGGACCGCCGGTGGCGTGGTCGGGGGTGAGGACACAGGCCTGCTCGAACAGGTCGGCGGCCTGCAACGGGTCCCCGAGGGTCAGGGCGATGACGCCGTGGACATGGGCGATGCGGGCCAGCAGGGTGTCGTCGCCGTCGAGCACGGCGCCGGGCCAGATCCGGTCGAGCAGGGTGAGGGCCGTGTCGGGGTCGGTGCGCGCGGCGAGCCAGGCGGCGAGCCAGGCCGCGGGGGCCGCCGAAGGATGGTCCTCGGGGCAGCGGGCGAGGAGCTGGAGGAGGTAGCGCAGGCCGGTCGCGGCATGGCCCGTGACCCACCAGAACCACAGGCGGGTGGCGGTCTCCAGCGCGGCGACGGTGGCCTCGGGCCGCGGGTCGGTCAGCGCGTACCGCAGGATGGCGTTGAGGTTGTGCTGCTCGTCGGCCAGGAGGCGTACCGCCTGCGTCTGGTGGCCGTGCTCCCACAGGTGTTCCGCGAGATGAACGATTCTTCGGCAGTGTCCGGCCCGGCGTTCGACCGCGATGTCCAGCTCGCCGGCCTCGGTGAGCCGGCGCTCGCCGAACTCCCGGACGGCCGGGGGCATGCGGTAGCGCGGCTCGCCGGGGCCGTGCGGGTCGTTCTCGTACTGGAGCAGTCCGAGCGCGGCCAGTTGGGTCAGCAGCCCCGGCACCTGGTGCGGGGCGACCTCACCGCCGGAGCACAGCAGGACGGCGGCCGCCTGGCCGAACGGCCCGGCCAGGATGCTGGCGCGGCTCCACACCATCCGCATCCACGGCGAGCACAGCGTGTGCACGGCGCCGACGGCCTCCTCGACGGAGCGGTGCCGCCGAAGACGCGGACGGGGGCTGTGCAGCCAGGTCTGCCCGTGCTCCACGAGCTCGGCCAGGTCGTGCAGCGAGTACGAGTTCAGCTGGGCGGCGGCGAGTTCGATCGCCAGCGGCAGTCCTTCGAGGGTCTCGCAGATGGCCTGGACGCGCTCCAGGGTGGCCGGGTCCCGGCGCCGCAGCGTGCCGCCGGCCGTGGCCAGGAACAGGCGTGCGGCGGGCGAGGGGGAGCCGTCGTCCGCGGGCCCGGTGGCGAGCGGGCCCAGCCGCAGCACCGCTTCGTCGCCGAGTCCGAGGGGTTGGCGGGCGGCGATGAGGACCTGGAGCGTCGGGTGATGGAGCAGATGCCGCTGGACCACGCCGACGCACTCGTCGTGGACCGGGTCGACGTCGTCCAGGAACAGCAGGACCCGAGCGGCCGTCCGCCGCCCGGTCGGCGGGCCGTCCGGCGAGAGCGGGGTGCCGAGCAGCGCCTGCCGCACGGCGTCCCGGAAGGCCCCCGGCCGACCCGACGCTTCGGGCCAGGACACCCGCACGACCTGGCGCCTCGGCGTCCGGCCGCGCTGCACGGCGGCGTCGCCCAGCAGACTCTTGCCGACCCCGACGGGGCCGGTGACGGTGACCAGTCGGTGGCCCGCCAACAGGCTCCGCAGTTGGGTCAGTTCCGCTTCTCGCCCGATGAGGGAGTCGTCGGCCCTGGTGTCCGCGACGAGCCTGAGAAGCGTGCCGACCTCGCCGGCTTGCTTGCGCACCTTGTGTCCTTTACGGCTGCGATGAATGGAACGAACGGTGGTGAGCGAAGATCAGCAGAATCGTTACTGTCGGCAACTCCCGGCAGCTTCAACGCCGGTGATGCGCGCCGGTAGTGCGCGTGGGCGCAGGCGTACCCGCAGGGCAGACAACGCGGATGCACCCGATGACGAAATCCATGAAAAAGACCTATCAGGAACACATTTCACACACGTGGCTTTAAGGAAAGTGCGTGCGGGCCACAGGGGCGCCGCTCCGCGCGACCCACACCGCCCAGCCGATGCGGCAGAGGTTGACGCACAGTCGCGCGATCGCTCCCGACGGGCGTTCGAGCACCCGCGAGCGGTCCACGCGCGCGTGCCGGAGGGCGTCGATCACGGCCTCGGCATCTTCCGCGTCGCTGTCGGCGGATACGGGTAGTGAGGTCCGACGTGATGCGGACGATGCGTCAGGCGTCGCTCGCCGCGGTGGCGTAGTCGTCGTAGAAGCCGCGGCCGGTCTTCACGCCGAGGCGGCCGGTGTCGACGTACTCGTGCAGCAGTCGGCGGGGCCCCTCGGGCAGGTGCGGATTCTCCGCTGCGTAGTGGTTCTCGATGTCGAGGACGACGTCCAGGCCGACCTGGTCCATCATCCGGAACACCCCGAGCTTCGCGCCGGTGTTCACCTGGAACATCGCGTCGAACTCCGCCGGCGTGGTCACCCCTTCGGCCACGACCTCCAGCGCCTCGCGCTTGATCGCGGCCCAGACCCGGTTGAAGATGAATCCGGTGCTCTCCCGGCGGGCCTCGAAGGGGTGCACTCCGTAGCGCGGCAGCTCGTTCTTGAGCCGCTCGATGACCGCGGGGTCGGTGGCCCCGTCGCTCATCAGGTCGACCGCGTTCTGCGCCGGCGGCATGTAGAAGTGCATGTTCAGCACCCGCTCCTTGTGCTCCACCCGGTCGATGAACAGCCGGGAGGCGTAGGAGGAGGAGTTGCTGGCCAGGACGGTGTCGGCCGGGGCGATCCGGTCCAGATCGGCGAACAGGGTGCGCTTGAGGTCCAGCCGCTCGGGCACCGCCTCGATGACCAGCCACGCGTCGTCCAGCGCGGCTTCCAGTGTGTCGACGCCGACCACCCGGCCCTCGGTGGCGCCGGGCCGGGAGGCGACCACCTGCGGCAGCTCTGCGGCGACGTATTCCAGGGCCGCGGTCCGGACCTCGGCAGACAGGTCGTACAGGCGCACCAGCCCACCGTCGGAGGCGAACATCATCGCGATGCGGCGGCCGAGGGTGCCTGCGCCGATCACCGCGACAGGGCGGGCGGCGAGCTGACTCGAAGAGTGGGTCATCACGGGACTCCTTTGTGCAGGTCCGGTCCGGCTGGTTGCCCAACACGCGGACTCGATGCAAACTGTACTCAATACGTTTTGTATCGCAAGGAGGGTGGAGCAGTGCGCGAGTCCGAGGTGGCGCGTCAGGCGCTCACGCCGCTGGGAGTGCCGGTCTATCCGGTGCGGCCGACCCGGTTCACCGACCGGGAATACTTCAACGTCGTCTACCGCACCGACCCCGACGCCCTGCGCGCGGTGGTGCCCGAGCCGCTGGCCGTGCCGGAGCCGCTGGTGCGGTTCGAAGTAATGAAAATGGGCGACGTCGAGGGCTTTGGCCCCTACCTGGAGTGCGGCCAGGCGATCGCCGTGGAGTTCGACGGCGAGGTGGGCGAGTACCTGCACGCCATGTACCTGGACAGCTTCGCCGCCACGGCCGCGGGCCGCGAGCTGAGCGCCTACCCCAAGGTGGCCGGCAGCCCGGCACTGTTCACCGACACCGGTGCGCTGGTCGGCACCCTGGACCGCGGCGGCCAGCGGGTGGCCACCGCGACCATGCCGTACAAGTGGCAGCCCCTCGACCTCGATGCGGCCCGGGCGCAGATCACCGTGCCCACCTTCGCGCTCAAGCAGGTGCCCAACGTGTTCACCGGGCAGCTGCGCGCCTCGGACCTGGCCCGCACCGAAATCACCGACATCACGGTCAAGGAGGCCTGGACCGGGCCCGCCCGCCTGCAACTGTTCGAGCACGTGATGGCCCCCCTGGCCGATCTGCCGGTGCTCGACGTCGTCTCCGCCAGCCACATCCTGACCGACCTGACCCTCAGCCCGGTCACCTCCGCGCACGACTACCTGCACAGCGGCTCACCTCTCGGTCAGGAGGCGGGCTCGCAGCCGCCGACGGAGAAAATGGCCCCATGAATCACCCGACCACCCCCGCATCCGCCCGGCCGCCCCGCCAGCGCAAGGCGACCCGCGCGCAGCTGATCGCCGCGGCCGCCGACCTGTTCGCCGAGCACGGCACCACCAACGTCAGCATCGGGGCGATCTGTGAGCGCGCCGGGTTCACCCGCGGCGCGTTCTACTCCAACTTCAAGACCGTCGACGACGTCTTCTTCTCCCTGTACGAGCAGCGCAACGCCGAGGTTCAGCAGCGACTGGAGGCGCTGGCCGCCGACGCACCGCCGCCTGAGCAGGCCCGCTGGTCCCTGGAGTCCGTCGTGGCCACGGTGTTGCGGGCCCTGCCGGTGGATCCGCAGTGGGTCGCGATCCGCACCAGTTTCGCGGCTCAGGCCCAGCACCGGCCCGAGGTCGCGGCCATACTGCGCGAGCACGCCGAGCAGCTCCGCCGGCACCTCCAGCCGCTGCTGTTGCAGGCCCTGGAGCTCACCGGCCGTCGACCGCTGGACTCCCCGGAGGACTTCACCCGGGCCGTCATCACCGCGCACGTCGGCGCGATGACTCAGTCGCCGCTCCACGACGACCCCGAAGCCGTCCGCGAAACCGTCGTCCGCGGCATCGTTCTCGGCCTCACCACCGGCCAGTGAACAACAGAGCCCCCACTCAGCTCAGTGGCAGCTCTCGGTCCGCCCGCGAGGCGGGTGCCTCGAAATCCATGTAGTACGTGAACTGTTCAGGTGTAAGCCCGTGAACGAGAAGGAGCCACGGTGTCTCTGGTAATGAAAGCGCTGGTGCAGGCCCTACGGCTGCGACCGAAGCCTCTCGCCTCGGCCGATGCGATCGCCGCGGAGGTCGACCGTGACCGCCCCAACGCCAAGGTGCCGCGCACACTCCTGAGGGCGTACAACGTCCGCCAAAGCAGCATCGACGGCATGCCGGTCATCACGCTCACCCCGAAGGGCGTTCCCCCAGTGGGCGAGCTGCTCTATACGCACGGCGGCGCGTACGTGCACCCGCTGGTCACACCGCACTGGCACATCATCGGACGTCTGGGGCTGACCACCCCGCTGCGCGTGACCGTCCCTCTGTACGCGCTCGCACCCGAGCACACCGGTGACGAGACCTACCCCAAGCTCCACAAGCTCTACGACAGCCTGACCGAATCCGGGCTGCCGGTGATCACCGCGGGCGATTCGGCCGGCGGCTCCCTTGCAATGGCTCTCACCATCCGCGCCCGGGACGAACACCGTCCTCTTCCCGACGCGGTCCTGCTGTTCTCGCCCTGTGCGGACGCGACCCTGACCAACCCCGACATCCCGGCCATCGAGCCGCGGGACCCCATGGTCGGCAGCGAAGGAGCCCGATGGGCCATGCGCCGCTGGGCCGGGGACCGGCCCCTGGAACATCCCTGGCTCAGCCCGGTCAACGACAGCCTGCGTGCCCTGCCCCGGATCTCCGTCTTCCACGGCGAACGCGACATTCTGTGCCCCGACGCCAAGAAGATGGTCGCCAAGGCCAAGGCCGCCGGTACCGACGCCGAGATCAACCTCTACCCCGACGCCTTCCATGTCTTCGTAGGCCTGCCACAACTCCCCGAATCGCGGGCAGCCCTCGCCCACGCCAGAGCGATCATCAAAACCGTCACCGCGACCTGACCCCACCACGGGGCGGACGCCGCCCCGTGGTGGGGTCCGCCCCGTCGTCAGGCGTTCTCCGAGTCGGGAACTCTGTTCAGATACGAGGCGAGTCGTTCGAGGATCTCGTCTGCGGTCCCAGGCAGTTTCGTCTGGCTCAGCGGGCGGACCAGAGTCAGCGGGCGGACCAGAGGAAGATGCCCGCGATGTGAAGCCCGGCGAGGTGGATGGTCGCGGTCTTCTCGTAGCGGGTGGCGAGGCCACGCCACTGCTCCGGCCTGGTGCGAGGCCGACCTCGGCGGCGGGAAACGCGCAGGCGGGCCACGACCTCGGTGAAGGCGGGTGCGTCACCGGCCCGACCTGCGGTGAGAACGAACGCCAGCGACCGGCACCGGCCGAGGGCCGCGAGGTGGATCTTCGTGGTCGGTCCGCCGCGTGACCGGCCGATGGCGTTCGTTCTCAGCGCAGGTCGGGCCCCTCTTTGCGGGCCCCGGCAGCGTGCTGGTGAGCATGCACGACAGTGGAGTCGACGGACACGGCCCAGCTGACGTCTTCGTCCGCGTCGGCCCGGGCCACCAGGGCAATGAACACCCGCTCCCAGACGCCGTCGACGGCCCACATCCGCAGCCGGTTGTGGACGCCGCGCCAGGTGCCGTACCTCTCCGGCAAGTGCACCCACGGTGTACCGGTCTGGAACTTGAAGGCGATCGCGTCGACCACCTCACGATGGTCGCACCGGCGGGCGGGAACGCCTCCATCCCACCAGTAGGTCGGTGGAGGCGAGCGCGCGGAGCCAAGAGGTGCCGGGAGGGCTCGTGTCTTTTGGTGTGTCGTCCTGCCATCCACCTGTATTCACCTCACATCTATGGCAAATCCCCTTTGATGGCGGTCGGCGGAGCCGCTCCGCACCCCAAATACCCGCCGTTCGGCGGCAATTGGCGCGCAACCTGTTGCCCCCAGAGCTTCAGCGCTTTAGCGTTCTCGCACTCAACCGCTTGAGTTCAGGGCAGTTGGGCTTCAGGCCGTCCCGTTCGGGGGCGGCTTGCCGGTATGCCTTGCCGGTATGCGTGGCAGGAGAATCCATGCGCCGTACCCCCTCCAGACGCTCGACCCTGAAGGACATCGCCGAAGAGGCGCGGGTGTCCGAGTCCGCCGTGTCCCTGGCGCTCAACGGGCGGCCCGGTGTCTCACCGTCCACCCGGCAGCGGGTGCGCGAGGTCGCCGACCGCCTCGGGTGGCAACCCAGCGCGGCGGCACGGGCGTTGAACGGGGACAGCACCGCCACGGTGGGCCTCGTCCTGGCCCGGCCCGCGCGTGCCCTGGGGGCCGAGTTCTTCTTCCTGCAACTGGTGTCCGGGATCCAGGAGGCGCTCGCCGGGCGGAGTATCGGACTGCTCTTCCTGGTGGTCCCCGACCTGGACGCGGAGTGCGCCGCCTACCGGCGCTGGTGGGCCGAGCGCCGCGTCGACGGTGTGCTCGTCGTCGACCCGAGGGACCGCGACCCGCGTCCGGCGCTCCTCGACGAGCTGGGCCTGCCCGCCGTGTTCGTCGGACCCGTGCCGCGCGGCGAGGGCGGCTCGGCGCATCCGGGCATCTCCAGTGTGTGGGCCTCGGACACCCGGGCGATGACCGGCATCGTCCAGCACCTGCACGGCCTGGGCCACCGCCGCATCGTGCACATCGCGGGGCTGCCCCATCTCGCCCACACTCAGCGGCGGATACGCTCCCTGCGGGACGAGGCGGAGCGGCTCGGCCTCGACCCCGCCGACGTGCGCAGCATCCCCACCGACTACTCGCGGCAGCAGGGTGTCGAGGCCACCCGGCAGGTGCTCGACACACCGGCGCCGCGGCCCACGGCGATCGTCTACGACACCGATGTGATGGCCGTCGCGGGGCTCGGGGTCGCCGCCTCGCTCGGCATCGCGGTGCCGGCCGAGCTCACCCTCGTCGCCTGGGACGAGTCCGTGCTCACCGGCTCCACCCACCCGCCGCTGTCCGCCCTCGTCCGGGACACCCCGGCCTTCGGGCGGCGGGCCGCGGAGGAACTGCTCGCGCTGATCGACGGCGGGCCCGCCCGCACCGTCCAGGACGAGACCCCACGCCTCGTCCCGCGCGGCAGCAGCGGCCCCGCACCGGTGGAACCCGCCCCCGCCCCCGGCTGATCCGCATTCCACGACGCTCCACCGCCACGACCTGACAACGATGTCAAAGACTTGCTGCGTGCCCCCCCCCCACACGCCATGTCCCCGTCCCCACCACTCCTCGGGAGCCCCGATGAACCCGAAATCCCAGCCCGCTCTGCGCACCGGCGTCCGTGTCGCCGCCGTCGGCGCCGCCGTGCTCTCGCTCGCCCTGTCCGGCTGTTCTGCGGCGCCCACCCCGGCGGGCGGCTCCGCCGGCGGCGGCGCGCTCACCACGAACCTCGGCTTCGCGGGCACCACCATCAACCGCAACTTCAACCCGTTCGCTCTCAAGGCCACGCAGGGCACCTTCGGGTTCCAGTACGAGGCACTCTTCGACTTCAACATCCTTCAGGGCGGCAAGTTCACGCCCTGGCTGGGGAAGAAGTACGAGTGGGCCGACGGCGGCAAGAAGATCACCATCCACCTCGACGAGCGGGCCAACTGGAGCGACGGCTCCAAGCTCACCGCGCAGGACGTCGTCTTCACGCTGAACTACGTGAAGAAGAACAAGCTGCCCCCGACCTGGGCCTTCGACTTCACCAAGGCCTCCGCGCCGGACGAGCACACCGTCGAGATCACCTTCGACAAGGCCGCCTACTCCAAGATCGACAGCATCGGCGGGATCACCCCGGTGCCCGAGAAGATCTGGAGGAAGAAGGACGGCGCGAAGGACACCAACCCGAACCCGGTCGGCTCGGGCCCGTACAAGCTCAAGCAGTACACCCCGCAGCAGCTCACCTTCGAGGCCCGCGACGACTACTGGAAGCAGAAGGTCCCGGTCAAGACGGTCAAGGCGCCCATCATCACGCAGGCGTCCGAGGTGCCCAAGCTGCTCAGCGGGGAGCTCGACTGGAGCGGCGGCGTCGTGCCCGACGTCAAGAAGCAGTACATCGACAAGGACCCGAAGAACCACCACGCCTGGTACCCCACCTACGGCGGTCAGTTCCTGTTCTTCAACCACACCAAGAAGCCGTTCAACGACGTCCACGTGCGCAAGGGCCTCTCGCTGGCCGTCGACCGCAGCCAGCTCCTGAACGTCACCAACCCGGGCATGTTCAACACCCTCAACCTCACGGGCCTCGACTCGAAGACCCAGGGCAAGTGGATCGCCGACAAGTACAAGGACGCCGAGCAGCCCAAGGCCGAACTCGCCAAGGCGCTTGCCGAGTTCAAGAAGGCCGGCTACACGAAGAAGAACGGCAGGCTGGTCGACGGCAGCGGCAAGCAGCTCAGCTTCTCCATCATGGAGGTGCAGGAGTGGGGCGACGCCGTGCAGTTCGACAAGGTCGTCGCCTCGCAACTGAAGAAGGCCGGCATCGACGTCGACGTGAAGCCCATCGCGGCCGCGCAGATCGACGCCAAGCGCAAGACCGGAGACTTCGACGTCACCATCGGCGGCGGGGTCTACTACTCGACGCCGTACAACTTCTTCAAGGACATGCTCTACAGCGAGAACGCGGGCATCTGGACCAACTACGGCCACTACAAGAGCAAGAAGGCCGACGCGCTGCTCAAGGAGATGGCCAGCGCCAACGACGACGCGAGCGTCAAGAAGTACTCGGCCGAGTTCGAGAAGATCATGGTGGACGACGTGCCGGCCGCCCCGCTGATCACGATCGGTGTCTCCTCCGAGTACAACAGCAAGAACTGGACCGGCTGGCCCGACGAGAAGAAGCCCTACGCCCAGCCCGCCCCGTGGGCCGGCGGCATCGACGCCATGAGCATCCTGCTCAACCTGCGCCCGGCGAAGGGCTGACCGTCATGGCCACCGCCCCCGTCCTCACCCCCGCCACCGCGGAGGCCCCGCCACCCGCCCGGCGCTCGGCGGCCGCCCGGTTCGGCGCCGCCCGCTACTTCCTGCGGCGCCTCGGCTTCTACCTCGGCGCCGCGGCCGTCGCCGTCACCCTCAACTTCCTCATCCCGCGCCTGATGCCGGGCGACCCCGCCTCCGCGCTCATCTCCCAGATGCAGCAGAAGCAGAACCTCTCCGCCGACCAGGTCACCAGCATCTACCGGCTGTTCGGCGCGCCCGGAGCCCCGCTGTGGGACCAGTACGTCACCTACCTCGGCCAGATCGCCCACTTCGACTTCGGGGCGTCGGTCGCCTACTACCCGACGCCCGTATGGGAAGTGATCCGCTCCGGGCTTCCCTGGACCATCGGACTCGTCGGCCTCACCGCCGTGCTCGCGTTCGTCATCGGCACCTCGATGGGCGTCCTCGCGGGCTCGCGCGTCGGCTCGCGCTTCGACTCCTTCATCACGCCCGCCTCGATGTTCCTCGGCGCGCTGCCCTTCTTCTGGGTCGCGCTGCTGCTGGTCATGGCGTTCGGTGTGCAGCTGAACTGGCTGCCGATCAGCGGCGCGTACGACGGGGACATGGCGGTCGCCCTCAACGGCCCGTTCCTGATGAGCGTCCTGGAGCACGGCATCCTGCCCGCCGTGACCATGGTCGTCGCCTCGTTCGGCGGCTGGCTGGTCGGCATGCGCAACATGATGGTGACGACCGTCTCCGAGGACTACGTGCTCCTGGCCCGCGCCAAGGGCCTGTCCAAGGCCCGCGTGATGTTCCAGTACGCGGCCCGCAACGCGGTCCTGCCCAGCGTCGCGGGGTTCGCCCTCACCATCGGCTCGGCGGTCAGCGGCCAGATCCTCGTGGAGATCGTCTTCTCCTACCCCGGGGTGGGCTACCTGCTCTACCAGGCCGTCTCCAGCGTCGACTACCCGCTGATGCAGGCCCTGTTCCTGATCGTCTCGCTCACCGTGCTCGCCGCGAACTTCATCGCGGACTCGGTGTACGGCCTGATCGACCCGCGCGCGAGGGAGACCCGCTCATGACGAAGCCGGTACGCGCCACGCGGCGGCTGCCGAAGCTGCCCGGGAACCTCAAGGTCCGCGTCGGGATCGCCATCATTGTGTTCTTCGCCCTGCTCGCGGCCTTCGGCCCGTTCGTCGTGGAGAACCTGATGGGGCTCCAGCCCGGCGACGTCGACACCAGCGGCTCCATGCAGCCGCCCTCCGGGGCACACCTGCTGGGCACCACCGCCAACGGCGAGGACGTCTTCGCGCAGCTCGTCGTCGGCAGCCGCGTCTCGCTGCTCGTCGGGCTCGTCGCGGGCGTCGTCACCACGGTGCTCTCGGTCCTGGTCGGGGTCGCCGGCGGCTATCTCGGCGGGCGGGCGGACTCGCTCCTGACCGTCGCCACCAACATCTTCCTCGTCATCCCCGGCATGCCGCTCCTCATCATCGTGGCGAGCTATGTGCAGGGGCGCGGCGGCTGGCTCACCGTGGCCCTCGTCATCGGCCTCACCGCCTGGCCGTGGGCCGCACGGCAGAAGCGGGCGCAGACGCTGTCGCTGCGGCACCGCGACTTCGTGGCGGCCGCCGAGATGACCGGCGAGAGCCGCTGGGGTGTCATCACCCGCGAACTCATCCCGTCCCTCGCGCCGCTGATCTCCGTCAGCTTCCTCGGCGCCGTCGTCGGCTCGATGTTCGCGGACGCGGGTCTGTCCTTCATGGGCCTCGGCAACATCAACATCACCAGCTGGGGCTCGATGCTGTACTGGGCGCAGAACGGCTCCGCGCTGACCCGCGGCGCCTGGTGGTGGTTCGTCCCGCCGGGCGCCTGCATCGCCCTGGTCGGTGTCGCCGCCGGACTCATCAACTTCGGCATCGACGAGGTGTCCAACCCCCGCCTGCGCAAGCCCTCCAAGCAGGTACGGATGCGGGCCCGCGCCGCCCGTGTCGGCGCGGGCGACGCCACCGGGTCCCTCAAGGCCGCACCCGTCAAGGAGGTCACCTCATGACCGGCGCCCCCCTCCTCACCGTCCGCGACCTGCACGTCGACTACTTCGACCAGGAGAACCCGGTGCACGCCGTGCGCGGCGTCGACCTCACGCTGCGCCGCGGCGAGACCCTCGGCATCGTCGGCGAGAGCGGCTGCGGAAAGTCCACCCTGGTCACCGCCATGACCCGCCTGGAACGGCCGCCGGCCGTCACCACCGCGGGCTCGGTGATCCTGCACGGCCACGACGGCGCCGACAACACCGACATCCTGCGCCTGACCGAGCGTCAACTGGCGGCCCTGCGCTGGGAGAAGGTCGCCATCGTCTTCCAGAGCGCGATGAACGCCCTCAACCCCGTGCTCCGCCTCGGCACCCAGTTCGCCGACGTCCTGCGAAAGCACCGCGGCCTGTCGAAGAAGGAGGCGTGGGAGCGGGCGGGGGAGCTGCTCGGCATGGTCGGCATCCCCGCCGACCGGCTGCGCTCCTACGCCCACGAACTGTCCGGAGGCATGCGCCAGCGCGCCACCATCGCCCTCGCGCTCGCCTGCGAACCCGACCTCGTCGTCATGGACGAGCCGACCACCGCCGTCGACGTCGTCATGCAGCGCCAGATCCTGCGCCAAGTGGCACGTCTGAAAAGAGAGTTGGGGTTCTCGGTCGTCTTCATCACGCACGACCTGTCGCTGCTCATCGAGATCGCCGACCGGATCGCCGTCATGTACGCGGGCAAGATCGTGGAGACGGGGCCCCCGCGCCGCCTCTACGAGGACCCCCGGCACCCCTACACCACCGCCCTGCGCGGCGCCTTCCCTCCGCTGCACGGCGAGCGCCGCGAGATCACCGGCATCCCCGGCTCGCCGCCAGGACTGCGCACCCCGCCGCCCGGGTGCTCCTTCCACCCGCGCTGCGCCCAGCGCCTCGACGCCTGCGACCGCGAGGAGCCGGTCCTGCTGCAACTCGGCGACGACGCCGGAGACGTCGCCTGTCATCTCCACCAAGACCCCGCCGCCACCCCGGAAGCCGAGGACCGTCATGCCCGTACCTGAGACGCTCCCGGTCCTGGAGGCCCGCGAGGTCGTCAAGCGCTTCCCGATGCACGGGCCCGGCGGCCACGGCAAGGAGGTCAAGGCCGTCGAGCCCACCTCGCTCGCCCTGCACAAGGGCCGCATCACCGCGCTCGTCGGCGAGTCCGGCAGCGGAAAGTCGACGCTCGCCCGGATGCTCGCGCTCGCCTACCCGCCCACCGAGGGCGAGATCCGGCTCGACGGCGACGTCGTCAAGAAGGCCCGCACGGCGAAGGCGAAGCGCGCGTACTACCGCCAGGTCCAGATGATCTTCCAGGACCCGTTCTCCTCGCTCAGCCCGGTCCACAAGATCCGCTACATCCTCAGCCGGCCCCTCAAGCTGCACGGCCTCGCGTCCGGCGCCGAGGACATGGAACGCCAGATCCTCCAGCTCCTCGAACGCGTCAACCTCACGCCGGCCGACCAGTTCATCGACAAGTTCCCCTACGAGCTCTCCGGAGGCCAGCGCCAGCGCATCGCCATCGCCCGCGCGCTCGCCGCCCGCCCCAAGGTGCTCCTCGGCGACGAGCCGATCTCCATGCTGGACGTGTCCATCCGCCTCGACATCCTCAACCTGCTCGGCAGGCTCCGCGACGACGAGGGCCTGGCGATCCTCTACATCACCCACGACATCGCCAGCGCCCGCTACTTCGCCGACGAGATCAAGGTCCTGTACGCGGGCCAGCTCGTCGAGTCCGGACCCGGCGACGAACTCGTGGCCAACCCTCAACACCCCTACACCAGGCTCCTGTTGGAGTCGGCTCCCGACCCCGACCGCGGCGGCTTCCTCGACGAACCGGACGTCGACGACGACGAGGAGACCCTCGGCGAGCCCCCGAGCCTGGTCGCCCCGCCCTCCGGCTGCCGCTTCCGCACCCGCTGCCCCCTGGCCAAACCGGTCTGCGCCACGGCCTTCCCGGCCAGGACCCAGGTCGACGACAGTCACTGGGTGCACTGCTGGGCGCAGGACGAGCAGTACGCCTGAGAGCCGAGGCTCGACACCGGGCCCCGAGCCCGACCCGTACCACCCCGAAAGGACACGCGTTGGAATCCGACGCCCCGCTCGTACCGACACCGCACCAACTCGCCTGGCAGCGCTTGGACACCGGCGTCTTCTTCCACTTCGGCATCAACACCTTCCACGGCCAGGAGTGGAGCGACGGCACCCTCCCGGCCTCTTCCTTCGACCCCACCGACCTCGACGCCGAACAGTGGGTCGAGACCGCCCGCGCGGCCGGGGCCCGCTACGCGATCATCACCGCGAAACACCACGACGGCTTCTGCCTGTGGCCTACGAAGACCACCGACTACTCCGTCGCCTCCTCGCCGTGGAGGGACGGGAAGGGCGATGTCGTCGGTGAACTCGCGGCGGCCTGCCGGGCGGCCGGGCTCGGTTTCGGCGTGTATCTCTCCCCGTGGGACCGGCACGCGCCCGAGTACGCCGACCCGGCCGCGTACACCCGGCTCTACACCGAGCAGATCCGCGAGCTGTGCACGTCCTACGGGCCGCTGATGGAGCTGTGGTTCGACGGCGCGGGCTCGGACGGCTACGCGTACGACTGGACGGCCATCATGGCCGTCGCCCGCGAGCACCAGCCCGACGCCATGGTGTTCAACATGGGCGACCCGACGATCCGCTGGGTGGGCAACGAGGACGGGCTCGCGGCGGACCCCGTCGAATACGTCGTCGACCACACGCAGATGAGCAACTACACGGTCGTCACGGCCGAGTTCGCCGAGGCGCTCTACCTGCCGCCCGAGTGCGACGTGTCGATCCGGCGCGGCTGGTTCTGGCACCCGGACGACGAGCCCAAGTCGCTTGAGCACCTGCTCGCCATCCACTACCGCTCCGTGGGCCTCGGCGCGAACCTCCTGCTCAACCTGCCGCCCGACACACGCGGCCGGATCCCGGACGCGGATGCCGCGCGGGCGGCGGAGTTCGGCGCGGAGGTGGCACGCCGCTTCGGCACACCGGCGGCGACCGCCGAGCCGACCCGCGGGGACACCTGGACGGCCTCCTTCGGTGAACAGGTCACCTTCGACCACATCCGGCTGCGCGAGGACCTCACCCATGGGCAGCGCGTCGTACGCCATGTGGTGCGGGCGGGCGACCGCGTCCTGGCCGAGGGGCTGACCGTGGGCGCCGGACGCATCCACCTCACCGAGCCGGTGACGGCCGCCGAGCTGACCGTCGAAGTCGACGGCGAGGGTGCGGTGTTGGAGTCCGTCGAGGTCTTCGAGACGGGAGTACGGGAACTGCCGCGGGTTCCCGAGGGATATCGGGCGCCGACGGATCGGCCGGACGCATGAGAGGGCAAGGGATCGTGGATCTGACGGGTGAGGGCTGGACGCTGCGTTCCGCCGACGGGACCGGTGACATCGAGGTGCCGGCGATCGTGCCGGGATGCGCACACACCGACCTGATGCGGGCCGGGACCATCCCCGACCCGTTCCTCGGCACGAACGAGGCGGACGTGCAGTGGGTCGGGCTCGCCGACTGGGAGTACAGCAGACACTTCGACATGGCGGACCCGGGCGGCGGCTCGCGCGTGCACCTCGTCTTCGACGGGCTCCAGACGATCGCGACGGTCCTCGTCAACGGCACGGAGGTTGGCGACACCCGCAATATGCACCGCCGTTACCGCTTCGACGTGACCGACGCCGTCCGGCCCGGGGCGAACGAGTTGACGGTGCGCTTCGCCTCGTCCGCGCGCGCGATGCTGGAGTCGGCCGGCGACGACCCACTGCCGTACGACTGGTCGTACCCCTACAACGAACTGCGCACGATGGCCTGCGAGGGCGGCTGGGACTGGGGCCCGACGCTCGTCACCGCCGGGATCTGGCGGGGCGTACGCATCGAGGTGTGGGACACGGCCCGCGCGGACGTCGATGTCACCACCACCCTGGACGAGGGCCTGCGGCACGGCACGCTCGTCGTCGGGCTCGACGTGGAGGGCGGCCCGTGCGCGGCCGAGGTCGCGGTCGCGGGCCGCACGGAGCGCTTCGCGGTCACCTCAACAGGACGACAAAGACTGGCGGTTGAGGTCCCGAGCCCCGACCCCTGGTGGCCGCGCGGCTACGGCGCGCCCATGCGGTACGACGCGACCGTGCGGCTGCTGGATGAGGACGGCAAGCTCCTCCAGGAGACCCACCACCGCGTCGGCTTCCGGCACATCACCATCGACACGACACCCGACGAGCACGGCCGCGCGTTCACCCTTCGGGTCAACGGCCGCCCGGTGTTCTGCAAGGGCGCCAACTGGATCCCCGACGACCTGTTCGTCTCCCGCATCACCCCCCACCGCTACGAGACCCGCGTCGAGCAGGCCTGCGCCGCCAACATGAACACCCTGCGCGTCTGGGGCGGTGGCATCTACGAGGACGAGGCCTTCTATGCCGCGTGCGACGAGCGCGGCGTCCTGATCTGGCAGGACTTCGCGTTCGCCTGCGCCGCCTACCCGGAGGAGGACCCGCTGCGCTCGGAGGTCGTCGCCGAGGCCGACGACGTCGTCCGCCGCCTCGCCGCCCACCCGAGCGTCGTCGTGTGGAACGGCGCCAACGAGAACCTGCTCGGACACGAGGACTGGGGCTGGCGCACCCAGATCCGGGACCGCACCTGGGGCGAGGGCTACTACCGCGAGCTGCTCCCGGCCGCCGTCGAGGCGCACGCACCCGGCGCCGTGTACGTCGTGAACAGCCCCGTGGCGAGCGAACCCGGCGTCCACCCGCAGGTCCCCGGAGACGGCCCGACCCACCTGTGGGACACCTGGAACCTCCTCGACTACGCCCACTACCGCGACCAGATCCCGCGCTTCGCCGCCGAGTTCGGCTGGCAGGCCCCGGCCACCCGGGCCACGCTGACCGAGGCGCTCGGCACCCTGCCCGAGCGCCCCGACGACCCGGGCCTCCTGGCGCACCAGAAGCAGCCCGGCGGCGAGCGCCACCTCGTGGACCGCCTGAAGGCCCGCTTCCCCGACCCGGCCGCCATCGCCACGGACACCGGCCGCTGGCACCTGGCCACCAGCCTCAACCAGGCACACGCCCTGCGCACCGCCGTGGAGCACTTCCGCTCCTGGTGGCCGCGCACGGCCGGGGCACTGATCTGGCAGCTCAACGACGTCTGGCCCGCCCTGTCCTGGTCCCTGATCGACCACGGCGGCCGCCCCAAGCCCGCCTGGTACGCGGTGCGCGGCGCCTTCGCCGACCGTCTCGTCACGCTCCAGCCGAGGGAAGCGGGCCTCAGTGCCGTCCTCGTCAACGACACGGACGAGCCGTGGACGGGAGAGCTCGCGCTGCGCCGTGTGCACGTACAGGACGGCGAAGTGGCGCGCACGGAAAAGGAGTTCACCGTGCCCGCACGCTCCGTCCGCACGCTCCCCGTCGGACCGGGGATCACCCAGGCCGGCCGTCGCCGCGAGGAACTGGTGGTCGCGGACACCGCGGGTGCCGACCGCGCCGTCCACGTCTTCGTACGCGACGACGGCGTCCGCTGGCCCGCCCCCGACGTCAAGTACTCCGTCGAGCAGAAGGAGGACCACGCGCTCGTGCACCTCACCGCGGGAGCCGCGGTCGGTGACCTGATCGTCGAGGCCCCCGGCATGCGCGCGGACACGGCCCTGCTCACGCTGCTGCCGGGGGAGAGCGGGGCGGTGGTACTGCGCCCGGAGCGCGACGGGGCCCCGCTACCGGACGAAGAAGCGGTCACCCTGCACACCCGGAACGGCTTCTTCGCGACATGACAGCAACCGGAGGGGGTGTCTCCGGCTGGCTCGCTACAGTAGCCCCATGAGTCGCCGAGCCACCCCCTCCGGGAGCACCCCCGCCAAGCCTCTACGGGCGGACGCCGAACGCAACCGGCAGCGCATCATCGCCGCCGCCCGTGAGGTGTTCGCCGCACGGGGCGTGGAGGTCACCCTCGACGACATCGCCCGGCACGCGGGCGTCGGCGTCGGCACCGTCTACCGGCGCTTCGCCGACCGCGAGGAACTCATCGAGGCGGTCTTCGAGGGCCAGGTGGAGCGACTGGCGGAGGCGGCCGAGGAGGCGGCGCGGTGCGAGGACCCGTGGACGGGCCTCGAACGGCTCCTCCTGGTCACCGGCCAACACTTCGCCCACAACCGCGGGCTGCGCAACGTCCTGCTGGAAGGCGGGCCCGACAGGCGACGGGCGGTCACCATGCGCGAGCGGCTCACTCCCGCGGTGACCGCCGTTCTGGCCCGCGCCCAAGAGGCCGGCAGCCTGCGCGACGACATCGAAGTGACGGATGTCCCGCTCATCCACATCATGCTGATGGCCACGGCCGAACAGGGCCGCTCCGTCACCCCGGACCTGTGGATGCGCTACCTCACCCTGATCCTGGACGGCCTCCGCCACGACCGTGACCGGCCGACGCCGCTGCCGCAACGGGCACTCGACCAGGGGGAGTTCGACCGGGCGATGAGGTGAGCGGAGCGCGCCCCTACTCCTTCACCGCCCCGCTCAGCATCCCCTCGATGAACTTCCGCTGCAACGCCACGTACACGACCACCACCGGCAGCGCGATCAGTACCGACGCCGCCGCGAGGAGTGTCGTGTCCGCGCTCTGTTGGCCCTGGAAGAAGGCCAGGCCCAGGGGGACCGTGCGGAGGGACTCGTCGCTGATCATGACGAGGGCCATCAGGAACTCGTTCCACGTCCACATGAACGTGATCACGACGAGCGTGGTGATGGCCGGGCGGCCCATCGGGACGAGGATGCGCCACAGCGTGGTCCAGGTGCTCGCGCCGTCGACCCGGGCCGCCTCGATGACCGAGCGGGCGCTGTTCCTGAAGTACGTGCGCATCCAGAACACGCCGAACGCGAGGGACTGCGCGGTCTGGGGCAGGATCAGCGCCCAGTAGGTGTCCGTGAGGTGGAAGTACCGCAGGTCGAAGTAGAGCGGCACGACCAGGGCCTCCTGGGGGAGCGTGAGACCCAGGACGAAGAGGTAGAAGAGCAGCGTCGAGCCGGGGAAGCGCATCGTGCCGAAGGCGTACGCGGCCAGGACGGACAGAATCGTCGCGGCTGTCACCACGGCCAGAGTCACCAGCACCGAGTTGCCCAGGTACGTGCCGAAGTGGCCGCGCTGCCATGCCTGTTGGAAGTTGGACCAGTGGAAGGTGTCCGGCACGGCGAAGCCGCCGCCCACCGCGTCGGGGGAGGAGAAGGCCGTCGACAGGATGCCGATCACCGGGGTCAGGGCCAGTACCGCGAAGAGCGCCAGGATCGCGTACGTGGCCGTGCGTTCGAAGCGGGAGGTCATGCGCGGCGCCCTTCGACGAGACGGGAGACCGTGACGGTCAGGGCGAAGATCAGGACGGTGAGGGCGACGCCGATGGCGGCCGCCGAGCCGACCTCGTTCAGTTCGAAGGCGCGGTGGTACACCTCGTAGGCCGGTACGGAGGTGGCGTTGCCGGGGCCGCCGCCCGTGGTGATGTAGATCAGGTCGAAATTGCGCAGGCCCGCGATGATCGTGAGGGTCAGGGCGACCGAGATCTCGCCCCGCAGGCCGGGGAGTGTCACCGTGAGGAACTCGCGTACCGCGCCCGCTCCGTCGAGGCGGGCCGCCTCGTACAGCTCGCGCGGGATGCGCTGCGCTCCCGCGAGGAAGAGGACCATGCACAGGCCCGTCATGACCCAGGTGCCGACCACGCCCACGGCGGGCAGCGCCCAGGTGTCGTCGCCCAGCCACGGGCGGGCCAGGCCGTCGAGGCCGACGCCGCGCAGCACGTCGTTGAGCAGGCCGTCGGGCGCCAGGATCGAGCGCCAGGCCACGCCCACGACGACCATGGCCAGCACCTGCGGCAGGAACAGCACCGTACGGAAGAAGGTGAGGCCGCGGACCCGGATGCGGGACATCGTCGCCGCGAGCAGCAGGCCGATGGCCACCGGCAGTGCCGCGTAGAAGAGCAGCAGCACCAGCGCGTGGCCGAAGGGGGCGCGCAGCGTCGGGTCCGTGAACAGGGACGTGTAGTTGTCCAGGCCGGCCGATGTGGCCCGGGTCAGGCCGTCCCAGTGGAGGAAGGACAGGCCCACCGCCTGACCGAAGGGGTAGAGCAGGAACAGGCCGTAGATCGCCAGTGCGGGCAGGACGTAAAGGTATCCGATGGCACGGGGCTCGCCGGGCGCCCGGCCCGAGGTGTGAGATGTCTTGGTCACGAGCCCGACGCTCCCGAACCGCCCTTGCCGCGCTGCTTCTTGATGAACGGGGCGTAGTCGGACTGGAGCTTGCGGGCGAAGTCCCGAGGTGACGTCCTGCCCGCGATGAGGTCCTGGAGGGCCGCCGAGCTCGTGTCGTAGAACGTGGGCGTCGCGTAGTCCAGGTAGGGGACCAGGCCGTCCGCCGACGTCAACCGGCGCCAGCCGTCGACCATCTGGCCGTCGGGGGACTTCGGGTCGAGGGCGTCCGCCGCCTTCCCGGGGACCGCCGGCAGGACGCCGTTCTCCGTCATCACGTCCGCCGCGTGCTCGCTGGTGATGAAGTCCAGGTAGGCGGCCGCCACGTCGGGGTGCGCGGAGCGCGAGGTGACCGACCAGGCGAGGCCCTGGCCGCCGGTGGTGACCGGCTTGCCGCTCGCCGTGGGCGGTGGCGGGGGCATGATGCCGAGATCGTCACCGAGCCGCTTCTTCAGGTCGGCCAGCATCCACGTGCCCGTGATCGTGTACGCGCCCTGCCCGGCCATGAACTTCTTGTTGGCGTCGTCGTAGCCGAGCCCATTGGCGTCCTTGGGCAGATAGCCGCGGTCCAGCCAGTCCGTCAGCGTCGTGGCAGCCTTCGTCGTACGGGAGTCGGTGAAGCCGTCGCCGCTGCCGAGGACGGTGGCGCGGGCCTGCTCCGCGCCCTGCTGGTCCTGGAGCACGCCGAACGTGTGGATCGCGGGCCACTTGTCGAGGTTGCCGAACTGGATCGGGAGTACCCCGGCCTTCTTGAGCCTCGCGAGACTGTCGGTGAACTCCGTCCAGGTGCGCGGGGGTTGGACGTCCGCCTGTTTCAGGATCTTCTTGTTGTAGTAGAGGCCCACGAACTCGCCGGTCTGCGAGATCCCGTACAGGCGGCCGGTCCCGAAGCGGCGGGACGCGCCCGGCTCCGCGAGCGAGACCCGGTTGAGGTTGAGGAGCGTGGCCGGGTAGCGGGTGTTCCACTCGTAGATGCCCGCGTAGTTGTCGAGCGGTGCGAGCAGGCCCGCCTCGACGAACGCCACCATGTCCGGGTAGCCCTGGTTCGCCTGGACCACATCGGGTGGGGTGTTGCCGGACAGGGCCAGCTTGAGTGTCGTCTTGAGGTCGTCGAAGCTCCGTGAGACCCGCTTGATGGTGACGTTCGGGTACGTGTGCTGGAACTCCTTGTTGAGCTGCTCGATCTCGGCGTTGGTGCCGCCGCGGGTCTCCTGGTCCCACACGTGCAGCGTGACGTTCCCGGCCTTCGCGGGGTCGGGGATGCCGTTGCCGCCACCGGGCGCGGTGTCGCCGGTCACCGCACCTGAACCGTCGGTGCCCGGTGTGCAGCTCGCGGCACCGGCGGCGAGGGAGGCCGCGAGCACCGACCTCCGCGTGAATCCTGCGCTCATGGTGTGTCTCCTACGCGGCGCGGAAGCCGAGGGTCGGTGTGGCGCGGCGGCGGGCCACCTCGTGCAGGCGGGCGGGGACGAGGTCGTGCAGGAAGCCGTAGCGCCCCGCCAGGTCCGTGGCGGCGGCGTCACCGGCCTTGGCCCGTGCGGTCAACTCGCCCCACCAGGCGGCCACTTCCACCCACCCCGGCGCGGACAGCGAACCGCCGAAGTGCTGCACGGACAGGGCAGCCGTGAGGTTGGCGAAGGCCAGGCGGTCGGCGAGCGGCCACCCGGCGAGGGTGCCCGTCACGAAACCGGCCATGAACACGTCCCCGGCGCCGGTCGGATCCAGCGCCTCCACGCGCAGCCCCGGGACGTCGGCGTGCTCACCGGTGAGCGAGTCGACGGCGACCGCACCCTCGGGGCCCTTGGTGACCACGGCGATCGGCACGAGCTCGGCCAGCCTGGCCACCGCGTCGTCCGGGGTGTCGGTGCGCGTGTAGTGCAGCGCCTCGGTGGCGTTGGGCAGGAAGGCGTGGGCGTACGGCAGCCCGGTCAGCGTCGCGGTGTCCCAGCGGCCCGACTCGTCCCAGCCGACGTCGGCGAAGATCCGGGCGCCCTGCTCGTGCGCCTGCCGCAACCAGGCGTCCTCGCGGTCGGGTTCGAGCGAGGCCACACCGGCGCGGGCACGCGGCACGGTGTGCTCCAGCGGGGGCGCCGGGTGCTCGTGCGTCACCATGGTGCGCTCGCCGTCGTACGCCATGGAGACCGTCAGCGGCGAGTGCCAGCCGGGAAGGCGCCGCGAGTGGGTGAGGTCGACGCGCTCGACGTCGGCGAGGGACTCCCAGCAGTAGTCGCCGTACAGGTCGGTGCCGAAGGTGGCCGCCAGCGTGGTGCGCAGTCCCAGGCGGGAGAGCGCGGTGGTCATGTTGGCGATGCCGCCGGGGCTGGAGCCCATGCCGCGTGCCCAGTTCTCGGTGCCGATGCGCGGGGCGCCGTCGAGCCCGGTGAAGACCAGGTCCATGAAGACGGTTCCCGTGAGGAACACGTCGTGTTCGGGATCGCCGGTGGCACGCACCCCTGCCAGCGGATCGATGCAGTCGCACACCGCCCTGCTCGGACTCACCGTCGTACCCTCCCTGTTCGCGAACGTCGGCCGATGCGGCGCGACGATGATCGATACCATGCACTTCCGGCCAGGCAGTTGCAAGAAGTTGCTCATCTTTGCGCGGGCTGGCCGTCCGAACACGACGAAGGGGCGTCCGCCCTCCTGCCGCGCGGCAGGAGGGCGGACGCCCCTTCGGGACGCCCCGGTCTAGCTCAGCGTCTTGAGCGCCGCCGCGTCGTACGGCTTCAGCTCGTCGAAGCGCCCGGCGAGGACCTTCGCCGCCCACTGCGGGTCCTGGAGCAGGGCGCGGCCGACCGCGACCATGTCGAACTCGTCGCGCTCCATGCTGTCGAGGAGGTCGTCGATGCCCTTGACGGGGGAGCCCTCGCCCGCGAAGCCGCGGATGAAGTCGCCGTCGAGACCCACCGAGCCGACGGTGATGGTCGGCTTGCCGGTGAGCTTCTTCGTCCAGCCCGCCAGGTTCATGTCCGAGCCGTCGAACTCCGGACGCCAGTAGCGGCGCGTGGAGGCGTGGAAGACATCGACACCGGCCGCGGAGAGCGGGGCGAGGATGGCCTCCAGCTCCTCCGGGGTCTCGGCGAGGCGCGCGTCGTACGCCTCCTGCTTCCACTGCGAGTAGCGGAAGATGACCGGGAACTCGGCGGAGACCCGCTCGCGGATCGCGGCCACGATCTCGGCGGCGAACTTCGTACGGGCCACGGCGTCGCCGCCGTAGGCGTCGCTGCGGCGGTTCGTGCCCGACCACAGGAACTGGTCAAGGAGATAGCCGTGCGCGCCGTGCACCTCGACACCGTCCAGACCGATCCGCTCCGCGTCCGCGGCCGCCTGCGCGAAGGCGCCGATGACGTCGTCCAGGTCGCCCTGGGTCATCGCCCGGCCCGCGTTCTCCGTGCCGTCGACGCGGATGCCGGAGGGGCCGACGGCCGGGGCCTCGGCGAAGGGCGGCTGCCCCTCCTTGCGGACCATGCCGATGTGCCACAGCTGCGGCACGATCGTGCCGCCCGCGGCGTGCACGTCCTCGGCGACCCGCGCCCACCCGGCCAGCTGCTCCTCGCCGTGGAACCGCGGCACCCGGTCGCTGTCGCCGGCCGAGTCGTGGCCCACGTACGTGCCCTCGGTGATGATCAGGCCGACACCGGCGGCCGCGCGCCGCGCGTAGTACGAGCGCACGTCCTCACCGGGAATACCGCCCGGCGAGAACATGCGGGTCATCGGCGCCATCGCGATGCGGTTCGGCACGGTCAGGCCGTTCAGCGCGACGGGGCGGGAGAGTATCTCGGCGGCGCGGGACGTGGGGTCGGCCACGGGTGCTCCTCAGAAGTACGGACATACGGGACATCGGGACCGGTCGGCTGTGCGGCGCTGCACAAACGGCGATCTTCGGTGGCAACCGCCGCACCTCCTGTGCGCATTCCACGAGCGGGCCGCACCGCCGTGTGATCCCCGCCACGGCCGGCGGGCGGACCTGCCGCCCATCCGTATTGATCACTCCCGTACCGTGCTGCGACGGGGTCGGCATCCCCCCTCCCGGCCCCGCAGAGGGAGTGAGATCTGGTGCGTACGCTCGACACGAGTGTGGTCGTCGTCGGAGCCGGCCCCGCGGGCCTGATGCTCGGTGTGCTGTTGCGGCGGCGCGGGGTCGACTGCGTGGTGGTCGACAAGTTCACGCGGGAGCAACTGCTGGCGCGTTCGCGCGCGGGGTTCCTGGAGCGCCGGACCGTGCAACTGCTGGACCGGCACGGGCTGTCCGCCCGACTGCGCGCCGAGGGCCTCGCGCACACGCGCTGCGAGATACACGCCGAGGGCGAGCGGGTCACCGTGGACTACGAGGCGTGGTGCGGCGACGCGCCCAGCTATGTGTATCCCCAACAGGACGTCGTGGCCGACCTGTTGGACGCGTACGCCGGTGAGGGCGGCACGCTGCTGCTCGGCGCTCCGGTCACCGACGTCGTGGCCGACGAGGCGCCGCGGGTCGTGTGCGCCGACGGCACCGAGATCCGCGCGGACCTCGTCGCCGGGGCCGACGGGTGGCACGGGCCGACCCGCGCGGCCCTGCCGGACGGGGTCTTCACCCGGTACGACGTCCCGCACGACGCCCGCCTCCTGGGCGCGCTCGTCCAGGCTCCGCCGTCCGCCGGGCACACCGTGTACGCGCAGCACCCCGACGGCTTCGCGGGACACATGCTGCGCTCCCGTGACGTCACCCGCATGTACCTCCAGATACCCGCCGGTGACACCCTCGACCAATGGCCGGACGAACGGATCTGGAAAGAGCTGCACGTGCGGCTCGACCTGCCGGACTGGACACTCGACGAGGGCCCGGTCCTGGACCGGGCCCTCGTCGACATGCACACCAAGGTCGTGGAACCCATGCACCACGGGCGGGCGGTGCTGCTCGGCGACGCCGCACACATCGTCCCGCCCTCCGGAGGCAAGGGCATGAACCTCGCGGTGGCCGACGCCGCCGACCTCGCCGCGTCCCTTCCGGACCACTTCGCGGGCGGGGAGCCCTTGGAGGCGGTGCTGGCCGGGTACTCCCGGCGGCGCCTGGCCGACGTGTGGCAGGTGCAGGAGTTCAGCCACACCATGCTGGAACTCCTGCACGCCGACGAGCCCGGCACTCCGCACGCCGCCTACCGCGAACGGCTGCGGCGCGCCCGGTGGCAGCGGCTGCGCGACGACCCCGCGTACGTGCGGTCCTTCGCGGAGCAGTACATGGGGCCTTCGCTCGCCGAGTAGGCCCGGCCGCTACAGCCTGGCGTCATTGCTGGCCCGCGAAGCGTGGACGCTCCAGCTCCGCGAAGGAGTCCGGGGCCGCGCCCGTGAGGCGGTCCGGGGCGAAGTCGGCGAGCAGCGGGTCCCGTTCGCCGGTCAGCAGCTCGTGCGCGGCGAGGCGTCCGAGCAGCGGGCCGAGGGTGATGCCGCTGTGGGTCGCCAGCGCGTAGACCTTGCCGTCCGGGCGCAGCCGGCCCGCGACCGTGAGGCCGTCCGCGGGCAGCGCCCGTTGGCCCACCCGGAACGATTCGAGGCGGGCGCCGCGCGTGCCGTGCAGCAGGTCGGCCAGTCGGTCGAGGAGTTGGGCGGCGTGCGGGCCGTCCACCGGCGGCGGCGCGGCCGGGTCGGCGTCCGTGTCCAGGTCGAGTCCCTGGACGACGAGCCGGCCGCCGCCGTCGGGGCGGACGTTGAGGCGCGGCGTGGTGAGCACCGCGTCGAGGCGTGTCGCCGTCGGGGAGGTGTAGCCGAGGAGGCCGACCGTGGCGGAGCCGGGCTCGGTGGTGTCCGCCATGGGCAGAGACACCCCGGTCAGCGCCGCGGTCCGCTCGCTCCACCGCCCGGTCGCGCTCACGACCAGGTCGAAGGTCTCGCCGGTGCCGTCGGCCAGTTCGATCCGGACGTCCGAGGCGCGCTCGTCGATGCCGGTCACGTCGGCCGGGCGGCGCAGCTCGGCGCCGTGGTCGCGGGCCTCGCCCCACAGGCGGGCGACGAGCGGGTGCGGCAGGACGTAGCCCTCCTCGGGGAAGTACGCGATGCGCCGCACCTCGTCGGGGAGGCGCAGGTCGGGCACGAGCTCGCGGGCCCGGTCGGGCTTCAGCCACCGCCAGGGGTAGTTCCGGCCCTCCAGGAGTTCGAGGGCCTCGGCGAGGCGTGCGTCGCCCACGTCGTCGGCCGCCCACTCCAGGTTCCCGGACGGGAAGAACCAGTGCGGCGCCGGGCCGCCCGCCTCCCTGAGCGCGTGGTGCTCGGCGACACCCGCCAGGTTCAGCTCGTGGTACGAAATCGGGTTCTTTGCATGGGAGTTGACCCAGGCGAACGTGGTGCCGGTCGTCCCGGCGGCGAACCCGGTGCGCTCGTAGAGGGTGACCGCGGCGCCGCGCAGGGCGAGCGCGCGGGCCGTCGCGGTGCCGAGGACTCCGGCGCCGATGACGGCGATGCGGGGGGTGGGTGCGCTCATGCGGAGGTGCTTCCTTCCGGTGCGGGGACGGGGGAGGACGGTGCGGGCACGGGGGTCGTCGGGCGGCCCGACGCGAGGGCGCAGCCGAGCAGGACGACGGTGGAGGCGGCGATGCCGTACACCGCGTACGGCACGACGGTGTCGGCGAGTTGGGCCGCGCCGCAGCCCGCGAGGCCCGCGAGCATCGCGGCGAGGGCGGCGGCAGGTGTCAGGCGGAAGCGGCGGCGCAGCGCGTAGCCGAGGAAGAGCGGCGCGGCGAGCGCGGCGGCCGAGTACGCGTAGGTGGCGACGAGCCATGTGAGCGCGGTCGGGAAGGAGATGGCGAGGACGGCGGCGATGGCGGTGACCACGACGGTGCAGAGCCGGGAGAGTGTCACCGTGCGCCGGTCGGAGCGCCGCCCACCGGCGACGCTGCTGTAGAGGTCGCGGATCAGGCTGGTGACGACCGACTGGAGCGCGCTGCCCGAGGTCGACACGATGGTGGCCACGAGGAACGCGCCGTAGGTGACCAGGAGGAGCGGCGGCAGCTGCGTGATGAGCCAGCCGGCCGCCTCCTCCGGGTTGGCCAGTCCGGGGTGCTGGGCGCGGACGGAGAGGCCGATGGCCGCCGCGTAGACACCGCCGACGAGGATGGTGAGTCCGCTCAGGACGATGCCGCGGCGGGCGTCGGAGACGTTCTTGGTGGCGAAGATGCGCTGGTAGTAGAGCTGGTTGGTGAGGGTGCCGGGCAGGATCGCGGCCACCCACAGCCACACCTGGTCGCCACCGGCGGCGAACAGGCCCGACGGCTGCCACAGCCGCTCGGGCACGTGTGTCGTGATGCCGCTCCAGCCACCCGCGAGATGGACGGCGTACGCGGCCACCACGAGCGACATCACGATCTTGAAGATACCGAAGACGAAGTCCGTCCAGGCCACTGATGTCAGCCCGCCGGGCAGTACGAACAGCAGCGAGCCTGCGGCGATGACGGCGATCAGCAGGCTCGGCGACAGGCCGGTCAGCTGCCCGAACAGCTGGGAGAACGCGACGAATTGGGTGGCCAGCCAGCCGAACGGCACGACCAGGGCGCACACCCCGGCGAGCCCCACGACGACCCGGCTGTGCCCGAACAGCCGGGTCACGACATCGGGGACGGTGCCGAAGCCCTGGTCGCGCAGCCAGCGCGCGGTCAGGGCGAGGCCGAAGAAGCCCAGTACGACGCAGAGTTCGTACGCGAAGACCGACCAGCCCGACGCGTACGCGATGCCGACGTGCGCGATGAGCACGCCCCCGCCGGCGGCGGTCGCGAACTGGGTGATGACGACGACGATGAGCGGCAGGGACTCGGGCGCGGAGAGCCAGTCGGCGGAGTTCTTCGCGCGGCGGCCGAAGTACACCGAGAGCAGTGCCCCGGCGGCGATGATGACCAGGCCCGCGACGACGATCGCGGCTATTTGGGCGGTGGAGTGGTGCGGCAAGGGGTCACGCTCCTCGGGAGGGCAGGGGGAAGCCAGGAGGGTGTGCTGTGCCGTGCGAGTGGGGGGGGGAGAGGGGGAGCGGGAGCGGTGGCTGTCAGCTCGTGAAGCGCGCCGGGTCGAGGAACGAGATGTCGTACGGCGACTTCCCGTCCGTGACCAGGGACGCGGCGATCTCCCCGAAGACCGGGGCGAGCTTGAATCCGTGCCCGGAGAACCCGGCGAGCAGCGTGGCATCACGGGCGCCGGGCAAGGGGCCGACCAGCGCGTGGTCGTCGGCGCTGAACGCCTCCGCGTACACACCGATCCGCACGGGATGCGGGATCAGGCCGGGCAGCAGCCGGGCCACGGCGGCGGACGCGGCCCGCGCGAAGTCGGTGTCGGCGCTGCGGGGCAGGTCCTCGGGGGCGCCCGCCTCGTGCCAGGGCAGATGGTGCGGCACGATCTTGACGGCGGTTCCGTCGAGAACGGGGAAGCAGGAGAATCCGGCCTCGTGGTGGCGCCGGATGGCGATCGGCAGCCGGTCGGGCCGGTGAGCGGCGACATCCTTCGCGGCGAACCATGCGGCCGTGATGCGCCGCCCCTGAAGCGGCAGCCCGGTGAGCCGCGCGAAGGAGCCGGACCAGGGGCCGGGGCTCAGCACCACGTGATCGACGTCGTACGTGCCCTGCCGCGTGACGATGTGCCAGCCGCCGCCGGGCCGTTCGTCGAGCCCGTCGACCCGGTGGTACGGCAGCAGTCGGGCGCCCAGTTCCTGCGCCCGGGTGAGCGCGGCCTGCACGGCGGGCTCGGGGCGCAGCACTCCGGCGCCCGGGTCGAGCACGGCGATCTCGTCCGCGTCGAGCCGGTGCTGCGGGAAGCGCCGGGCGGCATCGGAGGAGTCCAACACCTCTACGTCCAGGCCGTGTTCGTCGGCGCTGCCCCGGACGGCGCGCAGATCGGGGTGGTCCGGCGGGCCGAGGGTGAGCCCGCCGCAGAGGGTGAGCAGCTCCCGGTCGGCCTCGCTCTCCAGACGGCGCCACAGTTCGTACGAGCGGCGCAGCAGTGGAACGTAGGAGGCGCCCTCCTTGTAGGCGGTGCGGAAGATCCGGGACTCGCCGGCCGAGGCGCCGCGGTCGTGGCCGGGGGCGTACGCGTCGAGGGCGAGCACCTCGACACCTCGGGCGGCGAGGTGCCAGGCGGTCATGGCGCCGATGACACCGGTGCCGACCACGGCGACACGCAGCGGGGGAGTGGGCATGAGGGTTCCTTCCAGCGAGCACGAGAAGGGTCAGGAACCGCCCGGCGCCTCCGGCGCATCCGGCACGTCGAGGACCGACTGCTCGACGAAGAACTCGGTGAGGCCGGGCCGCATGATGTGCCACATGGCCTCCGCGAGCGTGCCGTCGGTCAGCCGCGTCAGCCGCCGCAGCCGCAGGACGGCCTCGCCGGGCGGGGTCTCCAGCAGGGCCGCGGTCGGCTCGTCCAGGACCTGGGCCTCGACGTACATCCGCGAGGTGCTGACGGGGATACCGGTGCGGTGGAAGTAGTGCAGGACGGTGAGGTGTTCGAGGTCCTCGTCCAGCAGGCGCGGGGCGAGGGAGAAGGGCACGGCTGACAGCTCGACGGCGAGCGCTCGGCCCTCCTCGCTGTACTTGACGCGCCGCAGTTCGTTGACGGGATCGGTGTCGGACACTCCGGGCAGGGTGACGCCGGCGTCACCCGCCGGAACGACCTTGGCGGACTGGACGATGTGCGGACCCGGTACCTCGGGGCCGGTCTGCCGCACGTCGGTGAAGCGCAGCAGATTCTCCTGGCGGGCGCCCTCGGCCACGAACGTGCCGCGCCTGCGGTAGCGGACCACCAGTCCTGCCTGGGCGAGTTCGTGCAGGGTGCGCTGCGCGGTCGCGCGGCTCACCCCGTACTCCTCGCGCAGCTCGGCCTCCGTCGGTACGCGGGAGCCGGGCCGCCATTCACCCGAGGTGATCCGGGCCTCGATCTCGGCCCGGATCAGTTGGTACTTGGGAATGCCCATTGATTTGATCCAACCATTCGCCAATTGACCGGTCAATAGTCTGGAGCGATGCGATCTCCATCCATCGGCCATTCTCGGGGTGCGGCGGGGTGGCGGAACGGGCGGGGCGAGGCCGGAGCCTGAGCTGGTGACGGTGCGCGGCTTACGGCCGGTGCGCACCCTTGCCCGGGATCGCCGCGATGAGTTCGCGCGTGTACGGATGCTGCGGGTCGTCGAAGATCGCGGTCGGGGTGCCCTCCTCGACCACGCGGCCCTCGCGCATCACCAGGACGTGGTGCGAGACGAGGCGCACCACGTCCAGGTCGTGACTGATGAAGAGGTAGCCGAGGCCCAGGTCGCGCTGGAGTTCCACCATGAGGTCGAGGATCTGGTCCTGGACCAGGACGTCGAGCGCGGACACGGCCTCGTCCAGCACGATCAGCCGCGGCCCGAGCGCGAGGGCGCGGGCGATGGCCACCCGCTGGCGCTGGCCGCCGGAGAGTTCGTGGGGGTAGCGGTCCATGCACGCCGAGGGCAGTGCCACCTGGTCGAGGACGTCGGCGGCCCGTGCCCGGTGGTCGGCGCGGCCGGTGCCGATGCCGTGCACCCGCAGCGGCTCGGCGACGATCCGGCCGACGGTGTGGCGCGGGTCGAGGGAGGCGTACGGGTTCTGGAACACCGGCTGGACCGCGCGGCGGAACGGCAGGAGGCGGCGGCCGTGGCGCTTGGTGACGTCCGTGTCCTCGAAGTGTGTCGTGCCCGCGTCCTGGTCCTCCAGACGCAGGGCGATGCGCGCCGTGGTGGACTTGCCGGAGCCCGACTCGCCGACCAGGGAGACCGTACGTCCGGGGTGCACGGTGAGGCTGAGGTCGTCCACCGCGCGCAGGGGCTCGCGGCGGCCGCGCAGCCGGTACTCCTTGGTGACACCGCGCAGTTCCAGGAGTGGGGGCGGGAGGGGCTCGCGGGGGGCCGGGGACACCTTGGCCCGCGCGATGCCGGGGGCGGCCGACAACAGGCGGCGTGTGTACGGGTGGTGGGCGCCTGCGACGATCCCGGGCGCGGGGCCCGTCTCCACGATGCGGCCCTCGTGCATCACGACGACCCGGTCCGAGCGTTCGGCCGCGAGCGCCAGGTCGTGCGTGATGAGCAGCACCGACGTGCCCAAGTCGCGCGTGAGTGCCGCCATGTGGTCCAGGACCAGGCGCTGCACCGTGACATCGAGCGCCGATGTCGGCTCGTCGGCGATCAGGACGTCCGGGCGGCAGGCCAACGCCATCGCGATCAGCACACGCTGGCGCATGCCCCCGGAGAACTCGTGCGGGTACTGGGAGAAGCGGGACGCCGCGTCCGCGATGCCCGCGCGTTCGAGCAGGGCCACCGCCTCGTCGCGGGCCCGCTCGCCCCGTGCGATGCCGTGCACCCGGAGCGCCTCGGTGATCTGCGAGCCGATCGTGGCGACCGGGTCGAGGTTCGTCATGGGGTCCTGCGGCACCATCCCGATCCGAGCGCCGCGCACCTGACGCAGGACCTTGGGGGACGCGGTGGTGAGGTTCAGGTCGTCGAGGTGGACCGAGCCGCGGGTGATCCGCCCGTTGCTAGGGAGAAGCCGGTTGATGCTCGCCGCCAGCGTCGACTTTCCCGAGCCCGAGGCCCCGACCACCGCCACCGTCTCGCCCGCCGCGAGATCGAGGTCGACGCGGTCCACGGCGGTGACATCCCGGCCAGAGGTCTCGTACGCCACCGAGAGGCCACGGATGCGCAGCGTGGCACCCCCGCGTGTGGTGGCGCCGTCGCGCGGGTCGGCCTCGGCCGGTACGGGAGCGGTCATGGCGACTCCAGGGTGGTGGGTCCGGTGTGTCCGGGTCGGCCTAGGGGCTCGCCTTGTTCCGTGTGTGCGGGCGGGCGGTGCGGCGGGAGGGCGCCCGCCTCCGCAAGGGCCCGTACGATCCCGCGGTGTGCGGCGGCGGACAGGTGGTCCACGGGCACAAGGCCTGCCCGGTCCGTACGCGTGCCGTGCAGGCGCGTGGCCGCGAGGGCCAGGGCGAGCGGTCGGTCGGTGGCCACCCCGACATGCGTTCCGGTGAAGCCGTCGTGGCCCACCATCGGGACCGGACCCCGCGGCGTGTCCAGCGTGAACCGGCGGAAGCCCAGGCCCTGTTCGGGGCTGCGCGAGTCCGCCGCCGCGAGGAACCGGGAGCGTACGGCGGCCGGGACGAAGGACTCGTCGTGCACGAGGGCCCGCGCCAGCCGGAGCAACTCGTCGAGTGGGGCGAACAGTCCCGCGTGCCCGCCGACACCCGCGAGGGCGTGCGCGGCGTTGCCGTCGGCCGCCGCGCCACGGACGGGACCGGTGCGCCAGCCGGTGAAGTCGGCCGTCGCGCAGGGCACGGGGTAGGGGCGACCGGTGTCCACCATGCGCGCCTCGATCCCGTCGCCGTCGCTGCTCACGGCGGCGGCCTCCGGTGGCACGGGCCCGTAGCGGGTGCGGGTCAGGGCGAGTGGGCCTGCCACCCACCGGCGGAACGCTGTGGCCAGGTCCGTGTCCGTGGCTCGCTCGACGAGGCGGCCGAGCAGCATGAAGCCCACGTCCGAGTACGTGCGCCGGGTGCCGGGCGGGGTGTCCAGCGGGAGCCGTTCCGCCAGATCGAGTGCCGTCCCGCGGTCCGTGGTCCGGCAGTACAGGGGCCACCACGGCGGCAGGCCGGAGCGGTGGGCGAGCAGGTGGGCGGCGGTGACCTGAGTCTTGTCCGCGATGCTCGGCCTGCGACGGCGCTGCGGTCGTGAGGCGCTGCCCCACACCCCGCTCCTCAATCGCCGGAGGGGCTTCATGCGGAACCCCGCCAAGTACCGCCCCACCGGCGCGTCCAGATCGAGCCGTCCCGCCGCGACCAGCCGCATGACCACGGCCGTCGTCGCCGCCACTTTCGTCACCGACGCCAGGTCGAAGACCGTCCCGGTGGTCATCGGTTCGCCCGGCACCGGCCCGTCGGGGCGCCGCGCCCAGCCCGTCGCGGCCAGTACGGTGCCCGTGGCGGGGGTCGCCACGCCCAGGCACACCCCGGCGGGGTGCCGGCCAGGGCCACCCGTGTCCAGTACCTCGGCCGCGGCCCCGGCCAGGTCGACCTTCATGCCGCCCCGCCGGTGACCACCAGCCGCTCGGGCCGCACCGGGGGCGTACCGGGAACGGTCAAACCCGCCGCACCATACGTGAGTTGACCGAGGACCCGTTCGCCCGAGGCGCCCGTGCACGCCACCACATTGCCCGGCAGCCCGTGCAGGCTGTGCCAGCCGATGAGGGCGAACGCGAGGGCCTCCTTCGCATCGGACGGGACACCGAGCGCGTCGCTCGGTCGCACCGTGAGCCCGTCGAGCCGGTCCGTGAGCGCGGCCATCAGCGCGGGGTTGCGCAGCCCGCCCCCGGACACGTACAGCACGTCGAGACGTGCCTCGCGCACGGTGCGCGCGACGGTCTCCGCGGTGAGTGCGGTCAGGGTGGCGACCAGGTCGTTGAGTCCGGTGACGGGAGGGCGGCCGGACCGGCTCGCCGCCTTCTTCGCGTACCCGGACACGTACAGCGCGTCGAAGAGTTCCTTGCCGCAGCTCTTGGGCGGTGTGAGCGCGTAGTACGGCTCGGTGAGCAGTTCGGCGAGCAGGGCCTCGTCCACCGTCCCGGATGCGGCGAGGCGGCCGTCGCGGTCGAATCCGTCGGGCGTGTCGGGGGAGTCGGCCACGACCGCGTCGATGAGGGCGTTGGCGGGGCCGATGTCCCACGCCGCCGGTGCGGAGCCGGGGGCGGCGACGGTGAGGTTGGCGATGCCGCCGAGGTTGAGCGCGCCGGCCCGCAGGCCCTGCTCCACGTCGGGCGCGAGCAGCATCCGGTCGAGCAGCGGCACCAGCGGGGCGCCCTGGCCGCCCGCGGCGATGTCGGCGGCGCGCAGATCGCTGATCACGGGCAGCCCTGTGGCCTGAGCGATCCAGGCCGGCTGCCCGATCTGGAGCGAGCCGCGGACCGTGTTGCCCTCCACCCAGTGGTACAGGGTCTGGCCGTGGCTGCACACCGCGTCGGCGGGCGCCTCGGCGAGCGCGGCACTGGCCGCTTCGGCGAAGGCCTGCCCGATACGCGTGTCCAGGGCGCAGGCATCGGCCGCCGTGATGCCCCGCGGGGGCAGCGCGGCCACGAGCTCCGCGCGCAGCCGCGGCGCGTACGGGGTCGAGCCGTGCTGCACGAGGTGGCCGCGCAGCGTCGTACCGTCCTGCGTGAAGTCGACGACGGCGACATCGATGCCGTCGTGCGAGGTCCCGGAGATCATGCCGAGTACCCGCATCGGAGTCCCTTCCCTTCCCAAGTGGCGGTGGCGCCGGTGGTGGTCATCGGCGGCCTCCCGCGCGCGGGTCCAGCACATCCCGCAGTCCCGCGCCGAGCAGGTTGAGCCCGAACACGAACACGATGAGTGCGACGCCCGGCCCTGCGAGCAGCCACGGCGCGACGCTGGACAAGGTGCGCGCGTCGAACACCATCACGCCGAGCGACGCGGCGGGCGGCGGCGTGCCGAAGCCGAGGAAGCTGAGCGAGGCCTCGGTGAGGACCGCCCAGGAGAGGCTGAGCGTGACCTGGACCAGCACGATGCCGCGCATGTTGGGCAGTACGTGGGTGAACAGCGTGGCCAGACGCCGCTGCCCGACGGCGGTGGCGGCGATGACGTAGTCCGCGCGGCGCAACGTCAGCACCGGACCGCGCGCGACCCGTACGAAGATCGGCGCGTACACCACCGCGATGGCGAGGGCGACCGTGGCCCGAGTGCGGGAGAGCGTCGCGGCCAGGGCGAGCGCGAGCAGCAGCGAGGGGAACGCGAACAGCACATTGGTCAGCACCCCGACGACCCGGTCGAGCACTCCGCCGAAATAACCGGCGAGGACACCGAGGGCGACACCCACGGCCCCGGACACGGCGACCGCCCCGCCCGCCACGAGCAGCGAACTGCCCAGTCCCGCGGCGACCCGCGAGAACACGTCCCGGCCGAACTGGTCGGTGCCCAGCCAGTGTTCACCGCTCGGCGCCGCCAGCGCCGCGGCGACGTCCTGCGCGGCCGGGTCGTACGGCAGCGCGCCGAGCAGGCCCGCGGCGGCGGTGACCACGACGAGGAGAGTGAGCACGGCGCCGATGAGCCCTGTCCTGCTGCGGGCGAGCCCTCGCAGGAGGGAGCGTCGGCGGGCCGGTGGCGCGGCGGAGGCGAGGGGCCGGGGCCGCTGGGTCGGCAGGACACTCAACGTGACCACACCCTCGGGTCGACCAGCCGGTAGACGAGATCCGTCGCCAGGTTGACCAGCACGAACAGCACCGCGATCACCAGGACCGTGCTCTGCACCACCGCGTACTCCTTCTGCCCCATGCCGAGCAGCACCTGCCGCCCGATCCCCGGCAGCGCGAAGACCTGCTCGACGACGACGGCCCCGCCCAGCAGAAAGCCGAACTGGAGGCCGCTCATGGTGACGACGGGAATCAGCGCGTTGCGCAGCACATGCCGCACCTGGAGCGCCCGTTCCGGCACACCCTTGGCGCGCGCCGTGTTGATGAAGTCCTCGCCCCGGATGTCGAGGATCGCCGTCCTCGTGGTCTGCGCGATCGGGGAGGCGATGCTCACGCCGAGCACCAGCGCGGGCAGCACCATCTGCTGGAGATTGAGGGACGGGTTCGTGGTCAGGGGCGCGTACGTCTGCCCGTTGGGGTTCCAGCCGAAGGAGTCGGCGAGCACGCGCGCGAGGACGGTGCCGGTGAGGAAGACCGGCGCGGACAGCGCGAGGAGGGACACCGTCTGCGTCGCGCCGTCCCGCAGTGCGCCGGGCCGGGAGGCCGCGAGCAGACCGCCGGACACACCGAGGACGAGGGCCAGCGCAATGGCGAGGACCGCGAGTTCGAGCGTCACGGGCAGGGCGTGTGCGGTCAGCCGCGCGACGCTCTGGCCCGCGTTCGACGAGAACCCCAGGTTTCCGCTGAGGATCCCGCCCAGCCAGGACAGGTACTGCCCGGCCGGCGGCTGGTCCAGGCCGTAGTAGGACCGGAGTTGGGCGCGCTGGGCGCCGCTCAGGTCGCCCGCGTCGGTGCCGTACGCGGCGGTGATCTGGTCGCCGGGCAGCACCCGCAGCACCACGAAGGTCAGCACGGTTACACCGACCAGGGTGAGCACGGCCTCGGCGACGCGGCGCACGACCGGGTGCGTGACGAGTCGGCCGAGCCGGCCCCACGACGAGAGGTGCACGGATGCCGTCATGCGAGCTTCGTCTCCCACAGGCTCTGGAGGCTCGCGTCGATCACCGGCCGGAACCCGTGCACGCGCGTGTTCGTGGCGATGTGGCTGCGCCCGCTGTAGAGCCAGATCCACGCCGCGTTGTCCTCGAGGTTCCGTGAGATCTTGGCGTAGATCTCCTTGCGGGCACTGGTGTCTCCGGTCGCGATGCCCTCGGCGAACAGCTTGTCCAGGGCGGCGGAGTGGTATCCGGCCACCTTGTTGAAGTTGCCGTCGCTGGTGAAGTAGCGGGCGTAGGCGGGGGCCGGGTCGGCCACCGCGCCGTTGAGGGCGATCGCCGCGTCGAACTTTCCGGCGAGCCAACGGTCCACGTAGGCACTGGAGTCCAGCGTCTCGATCTTCATCTTGATGCCGACGTCGCCGAGTTGGGCCTGGATGTTCTGCGCCTCGTCGGTGGCGGTGGAGTACAGGCCCTGCGGGACGAGCGCGGTGAAGGCGAAACCCGAGGGCCGCCCCGCGTCCGCGAGGTGCTTCTTGGCGGCCTTGACGTCGCGCTTCGGGCAGGGGCGGGCGTCGGGATCGGAGGCGAAGGCGGGGGAGGTGAACGGGCCCACGACCTTGCCCTGGCCGAGCGCGGCGGTCTTGATGACCTGCTTGCGGTCGATGGCGCACTGCACGGCGAGCCGCGTGTCCAGCTTGCGGAAGGTGGCGGAGTCGGCACGCAACTGCAACGCGTGGTAGTCGAGTTGGTCGACGGCGTGGATCGCGACGGACCCGGACTTCGCGGTCTTCGCGGTGACCGGGTCGTCGAAGATCGCCATGTCGACGGTGCCGGAGCGCAGCGCCGACGCCAGGGAGTTCTTGTCCTGGATGACGCGGAACTCCAGGGAGCGCAGTCCCGGCCTGCCCCGGAAGTAGTCGGGGTTGCGGACCAGGGTGACGGACTGGTTCGCGGTGCGGTTCTTGAAGGCGTACGGGCCGGAGCCGACGGGCTTGCGCTCAAGGCCGGACAGTGGCTTGTCGGACGGCAGGATGACCGTGTTGACGCTGGTCAGCGCGGTGACGAGAGAGGCGTCCGGCGCCTTGAGCGAGAGGACGACGTGCGTCTTGTCGGGGGCGGCCACCTTGCGCACCGCGGCGAGCGAACTCCGCGCCACGGCCTTGGTGCCGGGGTCGAGGATCCGCTCCAGGCTGTATTTGACGTCGGCGGAGTCGAGCGCGGACCCGTCGGAGAACGTGACACCGGACTTCAGCGCGAAGGTGTAGGTGCGGCCGTCCTTCGAGATCTCGGGCAGCTCGGCGAGCCCCGCGACCGGGGTGAGCTTGTCGTCCTGGTCGAGGAGCGAGCTGTAGACCTGGCCGAGGACCTGCTGGGACTGGACGGCGGTCGCCGTCCAGGGCAGGAGCTGCGTCGCGTCCGCGGTGATCCCGAAGACCAGGGGGCCGCCCCCGCCCTTGGACGACGCGCTGTCGGAACCGGAACATGCGGCCACGGTGGCGAGGGCGATGGCGGCCGCGCCGGCGGCCGACAGGCGCCGCGTCGTGCGGCGGTTTCGTCTGAGCACGTGCGTTCTCGCTTTCTCCGGTGGACCTGGAGCGGCGTGGTGCGGCCGCCTGCGGGCGCGTACGGATGGTGCCGAGAGAACTCAGGCGCAAGGATTTCCAGAAACGGCCCTTTCCATGTGTGTTCCGGACCGGGGAAAGGTCCGAGTGAAGGACGCGGTCGCCGTCCGGAGGGGATGCTGCGGTCATGGAATTCCTCTGCTACCACCGCGACCGCAAGGACTCCCTGGCGCTGCGATACGAACTGGTGGAGAAGCACTGGTCCTACATGGACCGGTACGCGAAGGAGATGATCGCCCGCGGGCCGACGTTCCTGGACGACGGCGAGACGCTGACCGGAAGCCTGCACATCCTCGACCTGCCCGACGCCGCCGCGGCCCGCGCGTTCGCCTTCGACGAGCCGGGCTACCAGGCGGGCGCCTACCGGGACGTGCTGCTGAGACGGTGGCGCAACGTGCTGGGGCGCACCATGTGGGACTTCCCCGGCGGCCGGACCGGGGGCAACCGGTATCTGGTGCTCGGCCTCGGGGCGGAGCCGTCCGCCGACCTCGACCGGGACGAACCCCGTGGCGCACACGAACCGATCGCCTACGGGCCGTTGTTGTCCGACGACGGCGCCGCCTGGCTGGGCACGGCGGCGCTCCTTGGGGCGCCAGACGCGGACACGGCCCGCACCGTGCTGACCCCGGGGTGGTACGCCGACATCGAGGTGCACAACTGGGAGTTCGGCGGGCGGTCGTGACGCGGTCTTCCCCAGTGACGAACTAAAGCGCTAAAGTCGCGGCGCGCACCGGTCCAGCCCAAGGGCCGTACCCAGGAGGCCGGTTGGGAGCGACTGGACCGGTCCCCGCCCTCGTCACCCCGAACGGAGCTCCATGCCCGCACGCCCGCGCCGCCTGACCCTGCGCGACATCGCCAAGCTCGCCGGGGTGTCCGAGACGGCGGCCTCGTTCGCGCTCAACGGCAAGCCCGGTGTGTCGGACGAGACGCGGCGGCGCATCCTCGCCGTGGCCGACGAACACGGCTGGGTCCCGCACCACGCGGCCAAGGTGCTCACCGGCGCCAGGTCGGGGACCGTCGGCCTGGTCATCGCCCGCAGCGCGCGGGACGTCGGCTCCGAGTCGTTCTTCCTGCGGTTCATGACGGGCCTGCAAAGTGTGCTCAGCGAGCGGCGGCAGGCGCTGCTGCTCCAGGTCGTGGACTCCGTCGAGGCGGAGATCGAGACCTACCGGATGTGGCAGGTCGCGGGCCGGGTCGACGCCGTCGTCCTCGTCGACCTGCGCGTCGACGACCCGCGGCCCGACGCGCTCGCCGACCTCGGGCTGCCCGCCCTGATCGCCGGTGGCCCCGACCCCCGCCGCAGGCTGCCCGCCGTCGCGATCGACGACCGGGAACCGATGCGCCGCATCGTCAGCCACCTGCACGCGACAGGGCACGACTCCATCGCCTACGTGTGCGGCGAGGGCGAGATGCTGCACATCGCCCGACGCGTCGACGCCTTCCACACCGGCGCGCGGACGCTCGGTATGTCCGGGCACATGGTGATGTCGACAGACTTCTCCTCCTCGTCCGCCGCGAAGGCGACACGGCTGCTCCTGTCGTCCGATGACCGGCCCACCGCACTCGTCTACGACAACGAGATCCTCGCCGTCGCCGGTGTCGGCGAGATCCGCCGGCTCGGCCTGGCCACGCCCGCCGACGTGTGTGTCGTCGTCTGGGAGGACACCCCCATCGCCAGCGCCATGGAGCCGCCGCTCACCGCCCTGAGCCGCGACGCCTTCGCGTTCGGCTCCGATGTCGCCACCCGCCTCATCGCCATCCTCGACGGCACCGACGACGCCACCGCCGACACCGTGGAGAGCGTCCCCGAACTCATCGAGCGCACCAGCTCCCGCTGCGGCCGCACCCCGCCGACGCAGCGGGCGACCTGAGGCCCAGCAGGGCATTTGAGGAAACCGAACAGGCCGTCCGAGAAGAGACCGAGCAGACCAAGTGGGTGGTTCAAGCACGTCAAGTTGGCTGTCCGAGCAGGCCACTTGAGCAGTTCGAACAGGCCACGTGAGAAGTACGCGAGAAAGGCGACGCCCGTGTCCGCACCGAACATCGTCCTCATCTGCGTCGACCAATGGCGCGGCGACTGCCTCTCCGCCGCGGGACACCCCCACGTACGCACCCCGCACCTCGACCAGCTCGCCGCCTCCGGCACCCGCTTCGGCTCCGCCTACTCCGCGACCCCCACCTGCATCCCCGCCCGCGCCGCCCTGTTCACCGGCCAGTCCCAGGAGCGCCACGGCCGCGTCGGCTACGTCGAGGGGGTGCCCTTCGAGACCGCCCACCCGGTCACCCTCGCGGGCGAGCTGCGGCGTGGCGGCTACCAGACTCAGGCCATCGGCAAGATGCACGTGTGGCCCGAGCGGGCCCGCGCCGGGTTCGACGACGTCGTCCTGCACGACGGCTTCCTGCACCACGCGCGCCGCGAGCACCGCCGCGACTTCGCGTTCTTCGACGACTACGTGCCCTGGCTGCGCCGCCAGCCCGGCATGAGCCCCGATGCCGAGTACGGCGACCACGGCGCGGGCTGCAACTCCGTCGTCGCCCGCCCCTGGGACAAGCCGGAACACCTGCACCCGACGAACTGGATCGCCACCCAGGCCACCGAGTGGCTGTACCGGCGCGACCCCTCACGGCCCTTCTTCCTGTACCTGTCCTTCCACCGGCCGCACCCGCCGTACGACCCGCCGCAGTGGGCCTTCGACGAGTACCTCCGACTCCCGCCGTACGAACCGGTGGTGGGGGACTGGGCGGACGACTTCGCCGCCCACCGCAAGGACGGCGACCACGAGGCCTTCGCCGGCCGGATCGACACCCGGACCCTGCACCGCGCGCGGGCCGGCTACTACGGGCACATGGCCCACATCGACCTCCAGATCCACCGGATCCGCACGGCCCTTGAGGACTTCGGCCTGCGCGACGACACGGTCATCGCGTTCACCTCGGACCACGGCGAGATGCTCGGCGAACACCACCTGCTCCGCAAGGGATACGGCTACGAGGGCTCGGCCCGCGTCCCCCTGCTGTTCGGTGCGCTGCCCGACGGCTACGCCGCCGGGAACGTCGCCGACGAACCGGTCGAGCTGCGCGACATCATGCCGACCCTCCTCGACCTGGCCGGACTTCCGGTACCCGACACCTGCGACGGACGCAGCCTCGTACCGCTGCTGCGCGGCGAACGGCCGGACGACTGGCGGCCGGCGCTGCACGGCGAGCACGTGCTGCTCGACCAGTCCCTCCAGTGGGTGACCGACGGACACACCAAGTACCTGTGGATGTCGGGCGAGGGCCACGAGCAGCTCTTCGACCTCGCCGCCGACCCGCACGAACAGCTCAACCTGGCGGGCGATCCGGCGGCGCAGGACCTGCTGCACACCTGGCGCGGACACCTGATCCGGGCGCTGACCGGGCGGGAGGAGGGCTTCGTCGAGGACGGCCGGCTCGTCACCGGACGCCCCGTGGTGGCCGTCCTGCGCCCCACCCGCGAACGCCTGGAAGCCGCGGGCGCCGCCTGACGCACCCCGCGCCGATGGTCGGCCCGCCTCGCGCCGCGCCGACGTCTGACTTGCCCCGCGCCCACGCCTGACCCACCCGCGCCAACGTCGTGATCGTTCCTGCCGAGATGTCCGCGGCCCTTCCCAAGGAGTGTCACCGCCTTGACCGAACGCGCAGAGCCCACAAGCCCCTTCCACCTCGACCGGCGCGCCGTCCTGCGCCTCGCGACGGTCGCGGCGGCCTTCGGCGCCACACCGCTGCTGCCGCAGGTCGCCCGCGCCGCCTCGGCCCAGGCGGCGGCTGCCGACGCCGCCGCCGCCGAGCCGAGCATCGCGCCGCGCTTTCGCGACTGGCCCGACGACTGGCGCTTCTACATCGACGGCCGCACCGACCTCGACCGGTTCCTGGCGTTCGACTACCGCAACAGCGACCTGAAGTACCACCGCTCCTTCGTGCCCGTCGCCGACCGGGTGGGCGCGGAGCGCGAACAACAGGCACAGCCCGACATCGACCCGCGCATCCAGGTCGCGGACTTCTCCGAGTTCTACGGCCCGATCCTGGAGCGCCCCGAGGTCACCCTCGCCCACAATTTCCGCTACGGCACGGGCCGCCGCGACGTGCACGTCACCCGCTTCCAGCAGTACCGCGACGTCGTCTCGTACTGGCAGGTGTTCAGCGCCGTCCCCAACGCGGCGCTGACCGACGCCGTGCACCGGGGCGGCGGGCGCTGCATCGCCTTCATGTTCAACTCGGAGGGCGCGAACTTCGACCGCGCCCACATGCTGCGCCGCGACGCGGACGGCCGCTTCCCCGTGGGCGACAGGCTCGCCGACATGGCCGTCTACTTCGGCTTCGACGGCTACATGTTCGACATGGAGGGCGGCGAGGTCGCCGCCGAGGACAAGCCGCTCGTCCTGGAGATGTTCCGGCGGATGCACGCCCGCGCGGCTGCGCAGGGCCGGGAGCTGTACCTCCAGGTGTACGCGCCGACCCCGGCCAACTGGCAGACCATCGAGCCGGAGCACGCCGACTACCTCACGACCAAGGGCGCGGCCGACAGCTGGTTCCTCGACTACAGCTGGAAGGACTACCTCGACACCACGCGCGAGACGATCGACAACGAGCGGCTCGACCGGTTCCGGCAGGTCTACTTCGGCATCGAGCTGGAGGGCTACCGCACGGCGCTCGGCGTGGAGACGTCCCGCTCCGACATCTACGACGTGGTGCCCCCGCACGGCCAAGGGCCCGCCCTGGGCAGCGTCGCCCTGTTCAGCCTGACCAACGAGACGACGAAGCGGTCCCTCGCCGCGCTCAAGGAGCAGAACGGCGGCACCCTGCCCGAGGACTTCTCAGTGGTCCGTGACGCCGTGTACGCGGGCGAGCGCAAGTTCTGGTCCGGGAACAGCGAGAATCCCGCGAGATCCGACGACGAGGCGAACACGGGTGAACGCGGCATGGCCGACTATGTGTCCGCCCGCTCCTCGATCACGAAACTGCCGTTCATCACCCGGTTCAACACCGGGGCCGCCGACGTCTTCTGCGTCGACGGGCGCATTGCCTCAGAGCGGCCCTGGTACGACCTGGGCAGCCAGGACCAGCTGCCGACCTGGCAGTTCTGGACCCGCCGCCTCAAGGACGGGCAGCCCGCTGACGGCCCGCTGACGGTGGACTACGACCTCACGGGCGGCTTCAACGGCGGCAGCTCCCTGGTGATCTCCGGCACGCCGGACCCGGACGACCCCACCGAGGTCCGCCTCTTCCGCACCGAACTGGCCCTGCCCCGCGCCGAACCCGCATGGCTCAGCCTCACCTTCACCTCGGTCGCACGCACCAGCGGACTACAGGTGGGCCTCGTGTTCGCCGACCGGCCGGCACACACCGAGTGGCTGTCGGTCGACGACCTGGAGGTCGACGACGACTGGGGACGGGAGTGGGGCTACGGCACCGGCCGGGGCGGCGCCTCCTCCGGCGGCTGGGACACCAACGGGCGGTGGCGCGACGGCTGGCGCACCACGAAGCGGCTCGACACCCCATGGCAGCAGGCCGTGTTCGGCCTCGCACCGTACGCCGGACGCACCATCGAGGCGATATCGCTCGCGGTACGCGCACGGCGTGCCGAGCCCTGCCGGATCGCCCTCGGCGAGCTGACCGTCTCCAGCCTCTCCCACCAGCGCTCCCGCCCGGCCGCACCCCGAGCCCTGAAGGTCGAGCAGCACCGCGTGCGTGCCGACGGACGCAGCGCGGAGGCCCGTCTGACGTGGGAGTTCGACCGTGGCGTCTGGTACTACGACCTGTTCCGCCGCCGTAGCGCCCACAGTACGGACGACATGATCTGGCTCGGCAGGGTCACCGCGGACTGCTACTACGTGGACCACGTTCCCCGTCTCGGCGACGAGAGGTCGGCGGTGCTTCAACTGGTCCCGGTTTCCCCCAACGGGCGTGCCACGGTGGCCGATTCGGCGACCGCCGAAATGACCTTCGGGTAGCGGGGGCCTCCGCCCGGCCGTCGTCGGCGCCATTCGTTCACGGCCTGTTGACCCTGCTGCTAAAGCGCCTTAGTTTTCTTTTCGAGCCACCGGTGGCCGAACTGGCCCGGGTTCGGGCGGACTTCACAGCACGTTCCATCAACTGCACGTCCTCTCAGCAGAGCTGTTCCGGAGATGGAGAAGATGACGATGAGATACGTCCGGCGACTGGCCCTGGCCACAGGTGTCACGGCGTCCCTGGTGCTCACCGGCTGCGGTGTGGGCGGTGGCGGTGGCGACGAGGGCGGCAAGGCCCAGGACGCCGCCAAGGGGAAGATCACCGGCTCCATCAGCTTCCAGACCTGGAACCTGAAGGCCGGATTCAAGGGCTACTTCGAGGGTCTCGTCGCCGCCTTCGAGAAGAAGCACCCCGGCACGAAGGTCAAGTGGATCGACCAGCCCGCCGAGGGATACGCCGACAAGCTCTCCGCCGACGCCGCAGGTGACACCCTCCCGGACGTCATCAACCTCGACCGCAGCACCGCCGCCCCGCTCGCCAAGGCCAAGCTGCTGCTCAACCTCGACGAGGCGGACCCCGGCGCGAGCAAGGACTATCTGGCCGGGGCGTGGAAGAGCAACGACTGGAAGGACGCCGGCGGCCACTTCGCCTACCCCTGGTACCTCAACACCGGCCCGACGCTCTACAACACCGGCCTGTTCAAGAAGGCCGGAATGGACACCAAGAAGCTCCCCACGACGTACGACGAGTACTTCGACCAGGCCATGGAGATGGCCAAGAAGTCGAAGAAGCAGTACGCCATGATCGGGCAGCTGCCCGGCACCGACATGATGGCCAAGTACGGCATCAAGGTCATGAACGACGCCCAGACCAAGTACGTGTTCAACAGCCCCGAGGGCGTCGCCTTCATCAAGAAGTACGTCGAGCTGTACAAGGCCGGAGCGATCGTCCCGGAGGCACTCAGCCAGGACTACGTCAACGAGGGCAAGAACTTCCAGGCCGGACGCCTCGCCTCCATCGGCGGCAGCTCGTACACCGTGCAGGACCTCAAGAAGAACGCCCCGAGCGTCTACAAGAACCTCGCCTACCGGCCGCAGATCACCAACAACGCGCCCGGCATGTACATCCAGTCGGTGGGTGTCTCCGCGCACACCAAGAACTCCGCGACGGCCATCGCCTTCGCCCGCTTCGTCACCAACGCCGAGAACCAGATGGCCTTCGCCAAGAAGGCCGATGTGTTCCCCTCCGGCAGTGACGGCGCCGACGCGAAGTACTTCCACACCGACGACGGCAGCGACGCCGCCAAGGTCCGCGTCCTCTCCGCCGACCAGCTCGGCAAGGCCGTCGAGTACACCTGGCCCGGTACCTCGGAGGCCCAGAAGACCGACCTGCGCGAGCAGATCGCCCTCGCCGTGAGCGGCAAGAAGCCGGTCAAGAAGGCCCTCGACGACGCCGTCGCCTTCGCCGACAAGTCGGCGCGGACCGAGAAGTGACCACCCCCACGAAGACGGTGGGCGCCGCCCGCCGCCTGGTCCGCCGCGCGCCGCAGGAGCGCACGGCGGACCGGGGCCGGGCGGCACCGGCCGGGCACGCGGCCCGGCACGGCAGGCTCACCCCCTGGCTGTTCCTCGCCGTCGCGCTGCTGAGCGAGGGGATCTTCACGGTCTTCCCGTTCCTCAACACGATCGTGCTGGCCTTCACCGACGCCACCCGCCTCAAGGGCGGCGCGTTCGTCGGGCTCGACAACTTCACCCGTATGATCCACGACGACCGGTTCTGGACGGCGCTCCAGAACTCCGTGCTGTACATGGTGATCGTCGTGCCCTGCATGGTGTTCCTGCCGCTGCTGCTCGCCATGCTGGTGCACACCAGGCTCCCGGGCGCCGGGTTCTTCCGGACCGCGTACTACATCCCGGTCGTCTCCTCGACCGTCGCCGTCGGCATCATGTGGTCCTGGATGCTCGACAGCCAGGGCCTGGTCAACCAGACGCTCAAGGCGCTCGGTGTCATCACCGAGCCCGTCCCGTTCCTGACCGAGCGGTGGCTGCTGATGGGCAGCGCCATGTTCGTGACGATCTGGACCGGCCTCGGCTGGTACATGGTCATCTACCTGGCCGCCCTGACCAACGTGAGCAAGGACCTCTACGACGCCGCCGCCATGGACGGCGCGGGCTGGTGGCGCCGCTTCGTCTCGGTCACCATCCCCGGTGTGCGCAACACGATGGTGCTGATCGCCGCGCTGTCCTCGGTCGCCGCCTTCCGGGTGTTCACCGAGATCTACGTCCTGTCGGGCAACACCGCGGGACCCGGCGGCTCCGCGATGACGATCATCATGCTGATCCAGCGGGTCGGCACGGGGCTCGACGCCGAGGTCGGCTACGCCTCCGCGCTCTCCCTCGTCGTCTTCGTCATCACCATCGGACTGATGGTCGCCGTCCTCAGGATGCAGACCCGGGAGAACGAGAAGTGACCGCCACCCACGCCCCCCTCGCGCCGAGTCCCGCCCGCCGCCGCGCCCGCCGACGCCGCCTGACGGGCCACGCCGCGCGCTACGCGGCCCTCACCGCGGTGGCGATCCTGTGCGTCGGCCCGCTGCTGTGGCAGGTGTCCACCTCCCTCAAGGGCAACGGCGTGGACATCTACTCCTCGCCCCCGCAGCTGCTGCCGGAGAAGCCCACCCTGGGCGCCTACTCCAAGGTCGCCGACATCGTCCCGATCTGGCACTACGCGATGAACTCGCTGCTCGTCGCGGTGGCCGTGGTGTGCACCAACGTCATCGGCGCGACCTGCGCGGGCTACGCCCTGGCCAAGATGGACTTCCGAGGCAAGAAGCTCGCCTTCGCCGTCTTCCTGACCGCGATGCTCGTGCCCGGCGAGGTCGTGCTCATCGCGAAGTACATGCTCGCCCTGTCGATGGGCATCAACAACTCGCTGCTCGGCGTGATCCTGCCGTCCGCGGTCGGCGCCCTCAACGTCCTGCTCATGCGCAACGCGATGTCCGGCATCCCGAACGAGCTGGAGGAGGCCGGGATCATCGACGGGGCCAACGCCTGGCAGCGCTTCCGGCGCATCGCCGTCCCCTCGGTGCGCGGCACCATCGCCGTCGTCGCGATCTTCGCGTTCGTCGGCTCCTGGGACAACTTCCTGTGGCCGCTGATCGTGCTCTCCGACCAGAGCCAGTACACGCTCACCGTCGGCCTGAACTACCTCCAGGGCACCTTCGTGAAGGACCCCCGCATCATCGCCGCGGGCACCGTCATCGCGATCCTCCCGCTGGTCGTCTTCTTCTTCGCGCTCCAGCGGTACTTCTTCCGGGGCGTCGGCGAGGGGGCCGTCAAGGGATGACACCCGTACCACGAACAGGAGTCGACGCAGTGCAGCGCAGGCCCAACATCCTCCTCGTCCTCACCGACGACCACGCCGCCCCGGCCATCGGCGCCTACGGCTCCCGGATGAACACCACCCCGAACATCGACAAGATCGCCTTCGCGGGCATGCGCTTCGACCGCGCCCTGGTCAACAACTCGCTGTGCACCCCGGCCCGCGCCGCCGTCCTCACCGGCACGTACAGCCACGTCAACGGAGTCACCACGCTCGCCACTCCCATCGACGCGAGCCAGCCCACCTTCGTCTCCGAGCTGAAGGCGGCCGGCTACCGCACCGCCATGTTCGGCAAGTGGCACCTCGGCCACGGCGAGGGACACGACCCGCAGGGCTTCGACCACTGGGAGATCCTCGACGACCAGGGCACCTACCACGACCCGGTGTTCCTGACCGCCGACGGCAAGGTCCAGTGCGAGGGCTACGTCACCGACATCCTCACCGACCGTGTCACGGCCTGGCTCGACGAACAGCCCGCCGACCAGCCGTGGTGCGCCCTCGTCTGGCACAAGGCCCCGCACCGGCCGTGGCTCCCGCACGAGCGCCACAAGCACCTGTTCACCGAGCCGATCCCGCTTCCGGAGACCTTCGACGACGACTACCGCGGCCGTGCGACGCCCGCCCACCATGCCACGATGCGTATCGCCGACGACCTCGCCGACGTCGACCTCAAGGAGGACCCTCCCGAGGGCCTGGACTACGAGGCCATGGGCCGCTGGAAGTACCAGCGCTACCTGGCCGACTACCTGCGCTGCGTCGCCGCCGTCGACGAGAACGTGGGCCGCCTGACCGACCATGTCACCGCGCGCGGTGAACAGGACGACACCCTTACGATCTACACCGCCGACCACGGCTTCTTCCTCGGCGAACACGGCTGGTTCGACAAGCGGTTCATGTACGAGCCGTCCCTGCGCATCCCGCTGGTGATGAGCTACCCGCGCAAGGTGTCGGCCGGGCGGAGCAGCGACGCCCTCGTGGCCAACGTCGACCTCGCGCAGACCATCCTCGACGCGGCCGGAGTCCCCGCCCACCCGCGCATGCAGGGCATGAGCCTGCTGCCGCTGCTGACCGGCGACCCGCAGGCGGAGCGCCGAGAAACGTTCTACTACCGCTTCTACGAACACGACGACCACATGCACCACGTGTGGGCGCACTACGGCATCCGCACCGACCGTTACAAGCTCATCCACTACTACGCGGACGGTCTCGGCCTGCCCAACACCAACAACGTCACGTACCCGCCGGAGTGGGAGCTGTTCGACCTGGAGGCCGACCCGCACGAACTGCGCTCGGTGTACCACGACCCCGAACACCGTGCGATCCGGGAGCAGTTGACGCGCGAGCTGGCGCGCGTGCAGGAGGAGCTCGGTGACACCCCGTACGAGCGCCCCAGCCCCGCAAAACGGGCGGCCGCACTCGGTCGCCTCTGAACCGGCACACCCCCCCACTTGACCCGAAGGAACCCCGCACGATGAGCCACCACGCGCGCCGCGGCCTGCGCTTCGGCGCCAACTACACCCCGTCCCAGTCGTGGATGTTCTCCTGGATGGGGCTCGACCTCGACGAGGTGCGCAGCGACTTCGAGGGCCTCGCCGAACTCGGCCTCGACCATGTGCGCCTGATGCCGCTGTGGCCGCAGCTCCAGCCCAGCCGCACCTGGGTGCGCCCGCAGGCCGTCGAGGATGTCCGCGCCGTGGTCGACGCGGCGGCCGAGTTCGGCCTCGACGCCTCCGTCGACGCGCTCCAGGGACACCTGTCCAGCTTCGACTTCGTGCCCGCCTGGCTCGACACCTGGCACCGCCGCAACATGTTCACCGACCCGGACGCCGTCGCGGGCCAGGCACTCCTCGTGCGCAGCCTCGCGGAAGGCCTCGCCGACCGGCCCAACTTCCTCGGCCTCACCCTCGGCAACGAACTCAACCAGTTCTCGGGCGACCCGCACCCCAGCCCGATGCGCGCCGACGCCCGCCAGGTCACCTCCTGGCTCGACACGCTCCTCGACGCCGCCGAGACGACAGCCCCCGGCAAGGAACACCTGCACAGCGCCTACGACGCCGTCTGGTACCTCGACGGTCACCCCTTCACCCCGGCCCACGCCTCCCGCGCGGGCACCCTCACCTCGATCCACTCCTGGGTGTTCAACGGCACCGCGCAGCGCTACGGCAGCCGCTCCTTCGAGACCGACCACCACGCCGAGTACCTGATCGAGCTGTCCCGTGCCTTCGCCGCCGACCGGGACCGGCCGATCTGGCTCCAGGAAGTGGGCGCACCCCTCAACTGCATGAGCGCGCAGGAGGCCCCCGGTTTCCTGGAGGCCACGGTCCGCTCCGCCGCGACGACCGCGAACCTGTGGGGTGTCACCTGGTGGTGCTCGCACGACGTGCCGCGCCGCTTCGGCGATTTCCCCGAACTCGAGTACACCCTCGGCCTTGTCGACTCCCGGCGCCGCCCGAAGCCGACCGGTCGCCGCTTCGCGGAGGTCGCCGCCGACCTGCGGGCTTCGCCCCCGGCCGTACCCGAGCGCCCGGCTGCCGTGGTGATCGACGTCGACGACGAGGACACACCCCTGGCCCGCGGGTCGCTCGGCCCCGGGGGAGCCGTCTTCGACACCTGGATGCGCCTGGCGAGCGCCGGCACCCGGCCCGCGCTCGTCCTCTCCTCGGCCATCGACCCGGCCGCACTGGCGGCGCGCGGCATCACCGATCTGCACCGTGTCCCCGCAGGCGGGGAGCGGGCCGTCTACCAGGCCGTGAACACGGTCGTTCCGGAGGATGCGACATCATGAGGGACGACCGTGCCGACGGTCCAGGGGCGCTGCCCCCGACCCCGCTCCTCAATCGTCGGAGGGGCTTGAGCGCGCGGCCCGACATCGTCGTCATCTACGCCGACGACCTCGGCTTCGGCGACGTCGGCTGCTTCGGGTCCGAGGACATCCGCACCCCGCATCTCGATCAACTGGCGGCTGAAGGCGCCCGGTTGACCAACTGGTACTCCAACTCCCCGGTCTGCTCGCCCTCCCGTGCCTCGCTGCTCACCGGGAAATATCCGGTGCGCGCCGGGGTCCAGGAGATCCTCGGCGGCAAGCGCGGCACCCTGGGCCTTCCCGAACAGCCGACCCTCGCCTCCCTGTTGCGCGGCGAGGGCTATCGCACCGGCGTCTTCGGCAAGTGGCACCTGGGCACCGCGACCGGCTACGGCCCGCTGGACCGCGGCTTCGACACGCACACGGGATTCCTCGCCGGATGTGTCGACTACTACTCGCACATCTTTTACTGGGGCCCGGGCAACCCGGTCCACGACCTGTGGCAGGACGGCGAGGAGATCTACGACAACGGCCGCTATCTCACCGAGGTCATCGCGGAGCGCGCCGCGGACTTCATCACCGGGACGGCCGGGCAAGGGGACGCTCCGTACTTCTGCTACGTGCCGTTCAACGCCCCGCACTATCCGATGCACGCCCCGCGTGAGTACGTCGACCGCTTCCCCGAGCTCGACCCCGAGCGCCGCATCATGGCCGCGATGGTCTCCGCGCTCGACGACGGCGTGGGCCGCATCCTGGCCGCCATCGACGCGGCGGGCCGGCGGGAGAACACCATCGTGTTCTTCTCCTCCGACAACGGCCCGTCCACCGAGACCCGCAACTGGCTGAACGGCGAGGAGATCGACTACCAGGGCGGCTCCACCGGCGGCTTCCGCGGGGCGAAGGGCTCGCTCTTCGAGGGCGGCATCCGCGAACCCACCGTCGTGCGCTGGCCCGGCGTCGCCGACTCGGGCCGGGAGGTCGCCGAGCCCGGCCTGATGATGGACCTGCTGCCCGCGCTGCTCGGCGCGGCGGGCGCCGCGGTCCCGGCCGACATCGATGGTGTGGTCCCGGGGTGGGCAGGCGGGCCGGGCGACGGCGAACGCGACCTGTTCTGGGAGTACGGCCCCCAACTCGCGGTCCGCCGGGGCCGGTACAAGCTCGTCCGTTCCCCGCGCGAGGCGCTCGGCGGCCCGTTCGTCCTCGACGAGATGCTGGTCGACCTGGACACCGACCCCGCCGAGACGACCGACCTGCGCGAGCGCGAACCGGAGCTCACGGCCTCGCTCGGCGCGGCGCTCGACGCCTGGGCGGAGTCCTTCGGCTGGGACCCGGGTCCCTGGCTGCCCAACGCCGGCACCGCGTCCGCATAGGCAGGTTCCACGCGGCGTTCACCTCACCCGGCGCCGCCCCCGCACCTCCCGCGGGGACGCGCCGAGCTCTCTGCGGCACGTCTTGTTGAACGCCTGAAGGTCCGGGATGCCCACCGTGGCGGCGACCGCGGTGATCGCGAGCGTGGAGGACTGCAACAGATGCCGGGCGCGCTCCATCCGGCGCCTGCGGATCCAGGCCACCACGGTGTCTCCCGTGTCGGCGCGGAACAGCCGCGTCAGATGGCCGGGGGAGACGCCCGCTGCGGCGGCGATCCCCGGCACCGTCAGGGGCGTCGCGAGCGACCTCTCGATGTACTCCGTCGCCGCCGCGAGCGCCGGATGGGGGCGCCCCGCCCGCTCCGGCGGGCCCAGTTGGGTGGTGTGCCACAGCACCGTCCACACCTCGGCGGAGGCCCGCGCCCGCGCCGTCGGCATGGCCGCCACCGCGCTCCCGAGCAACGTACCGAGCAGTGCCGCCTGCGCCCCGGCGTCCTGCATGACCGGCACCCGGCGCAGCGCCTGCGGATCGCGGCCCGGCAGCCGGAAGTGCGCGTACAGATGCTCGCTGCGCCGCGACGCGTACCGGAAGTGTGCCTCGGTGTCCGGCCGGATCAGGCTGATGTGTCCCGGCCTGATCGGGTGGCGGTGGCCGTCGACCGTCAGCTCGCCCGCGTAGCTGTAGAGGTGCAGCTGCCACAGGTCGGGCAGCCGGAAGGACTCGCGCAAGCCCTGCCCGCCGTGGACGCCGACGCCCGCGCTGACCACGTGGGGCGGCTGGTCCAACGGCAGTGCGACGCTCTCGCTCATGCCGGGAAATTACCAGCAGAGGCCCGATACAGCCCACGACGCGGCGACTTCGGCTGTCTACGTTTGCCTCATGCCAACCAGTGAGCAGCTGCTGAGCTCCGTACAGATGGCGCGCTTCGTCGCCCACGGTTCGCTCCGCCTCGACGCGGTCGTACCGGCGGAGTTGAACCAACAGGCCATTGACGTCTTCGAGGCCGGGATCCCGGCCGCGCCGTACGGCACGCCCGTCCCGAAGGCCTACCCCGACGGCTCCTTCGCCCGCCGACTCCTCGAACTGCCCGTCGTGGCGGGCGCGTTGAAGAGCCTCGTCGGCCCCGACCCGGAGGTCGACCACCACGCCGTGCATGTGCGCGAGGCCCGCGACGGCACCGCCCAGCCGCTGCACGGGGACGCGATCATCGATGTGCGTCCTGACGCCTTCGACGTCCAGCTCATGTACTACCCGCAGGACGTGACGCTCGACATGGGCGGCACGCTGAGCGTGCCCGGCAGCCATCTGCGGCACACCAACGAGACCGACACAGGCCGCTATCAGAACCTGCGCGGCCAGAACCGGCTGACCTGCCCCGCCGGCACCGTCCTCCTGATGCACCACGGGATCTGGCACGGCGGGCGCCGCAACGACAGCGACGTCCGGCGCTACATGTTCAAGATCCGCTTCAATCCCACCGTGCCCCAGGTGCGCCTGTGGGACACCTCCGACCTCGACGACCCGGCGGTCGGCGACGAACTCCGCCATGTCTTCCCCTGGTACGAGCCCGCCACCGGACGCCTGGAGATCCACAACCGGATCCGGCTGTGGCGCGCCCTGACCGGCGACGACACCTTCGACCTCGACCACTGGGTGACCCGGGTCTCCAACCGTCCCACCCTCGGGAGCCACGCATGAGACAGCAGGTACTCGTCCTCTACCTCGCCAACTCGGCGCTCGACGCGAAGGTGGTCGGCTGGGCCCGCTACGACGGCACCGGGACCACCGACCACACCACAGGCGACAGCGACGAGCCGCCGTACGAGACGGGCCTCGAAGCCCTCCTCGACGGCTGGCGCCTCTTCCAGGCCGCGCAGTTGCTGCCGCCGCATCCGGGCCACGAGTACGACACGTCGTACCTGAAGCACGAGTTCTTCTTCGAGAAGCTGCAACCGACGCCCTGAGGCGAGGGGTTACGGCTTCGGTGACTCCTGCCCCGGCTCTCGCGGGGGCGGGGTCACCGTCTCGCCCTGGATGACGCGCGGCGGCGGCTGATGCTCGTCGTCCTGCTCCTTCATGGCCCGCGCCTCGGCCTTGAGGATGCGCGCCGACTTGCCCGCGCTGCGGGTCAGCTCCGGGAGCTTCTTCACGCCGATCACGACCGCGATCACGATCAGCACGATGGCGAGTTCGCTGAGTCCGAACATGGTCAGTCCTCGCCGCCCTCGTCGTCGCCTTCGTCGTCGCCCTCGAAGAAGTCCCCGACCTCGTCGACGACTTCGGCGGCCACCATGCCGCCCACCACACCGACCGCGAGCCCGGCCGCGCCGACCGCCACGGCCGTTCCCACGCCGGGCCCTGAGTGGTGGCCACCGCCACCGTCGTGCCCGTACGAGGCGCCCGACTCGTAGGCGGAGTGGTGCTCGACCAACTCCCGTACCCAGCCGTCCACGACCGTGTTCCAGTCCTGGCGTCCGGCATCCTCGTGCGCAACGGTGAAGCGGGTGAGCGCGTCGTGTCCGCCGGAGAGGAGGCCGCCGCGCTTGTCGGCCTCAAGGACCACCTCCATGCCGCCCGGAGCGGCGAGGAAGGTCAGCTCGAGCTCCTTGACGGCGTGCGCGTACCGCGGCGAGGGCGCCAGCTCGATCTCCTGGTAGAAGGGGAGCCGCTGGCCGGTGCCGCCGATGTGTCCGAACTCCAGGTCCGCGGACGTGAAGCCGAAGCCGAGCTGCCCGAACGCCTCGAGGATCGCCTCCTGCACGGGGAGCGGTCCGACGGCGAGCCGGTCGAGGTCGCCCTTGTCCTTGGCGCCGGCGACCGAGAGTTCGGTGCGTACGCCGAGCGCGATGCCGAGCGGCTGCCCGTACAGCTCGGTGATCGGCGTCTCCCACGGCAGCGTCACCGTGAACGGCACGCTGTGCTCGGCCCCCGCGACGAGCCGGAAGCCACCGCCGACCACGAACCGGTCGAACGCCACGGTGCCGTGGCCCTCGCCCTCGTCGTGCTCCGCCTCGACGTGGGCGACGAGTTCCAGGGTGATGTGCTCGATCTCGAAGTCGCCGCTGCCGCCCTTGAGGTGGACCTGGCCGGAGACGGTGCCGCCGGGGGCGGTGGTCCAGTCGGGCAGGACCGTGTCGACGGTGGGCCCGCCCACGCCGAGCGAGCCGAGCAGTCGTTTGAACACCATCGGGGGGTGAACTCCCTTGTGAGCGCAGGACATGTTCTACAGGCGTGTAGAAGTATAGGGGTGGGGCGGAACTTTCCCGGTGCTTCGCCAGTTTCTACAGTGCTGTAGAAGTAAGCACTGTAGGAAATCGCAATCCGAGGAGTACTCGTGGCCCTGTGGGACCGCATCAAGGAATCCGCGTCGACCATGCAGACGCAGCTGGTGGCGAAGAAGAACGACCTGAAGTCCGGGGCCTTCCGGGACGCCTCCATGGCGATGTGCGCGCTGGTGGCGGCCGCCGACGGCACCATCGACGCCTCCGAGCGCCGCCGCGTCGCGCAGCTCATCATGAGCAATGAGGTGCTCCAGAACTTCGACGCCACGGACCTCCAGAAGCGCTTCGAGGCCAACCTCGACAAGCTGACGGCCGACTTCGACTTCGGCAAGGTCAGCGTGTTGCAGGAGGTCGCCAAGGCGAAGAAGAAGGAGGCCGAGGCGCGCGCCGTCATCCAGATCGGCATCGTCATCGGCGGCGCCGACGGCGACTTCGACCCGACCGAGCGGGGCGTAGTGCGCGAGGCGTGCCAGATGCTCGGCCTGGCGCCGACCGAGTTCGACCTGTAGACACCCGGGTTCGGTGACCGTGTCAGAGGGGTGTGGCCGCGTGCAGCGTGGCCGCCAGGGTGAGCGCGGAGTTGGCGGACGACATGGCGGAGGCCGCCGTGCCGAATCCCGCCGTCCACGTGGCGAGCCCGACGGGCGTGAACGCCGTGGCCCGGCCCTGCGCGGCAGGCGGCGGCGCGAGGAGCGCGGCGACGCGGCGGGGCAGCGGGCCGGGAGCGGCGAACGCCGCGAACAGCGGCTCGCGCGCCCCGCCGGGCGACAGGGCGGCCTTGCCGATGGCGCGCGCGACCACCTTGCGGTCACCGACCAGCGCGGCGGCCTCCTCGTCGGCCCACCGCTCGGCCGTGTACGCGACGGCCGAACTCAGCGGACGCAGGAACGGGTTGGCGCGGGCGGCAAGCCGCACGGTCAGCAGCAGGCGGTGGTGCCGGGCCGTCAGATGGGTCCGCTCGTGGGCGAACAGGGCCCGCCGCTCGGCCGGTGCGAGCCGGTCGAGCAGCGCGGTGCTGACGACGATCCGGCCGCGGTCCCCGCCGGGCAGCGCGTAGGCATACGCCTGGGGGTCGGGCAGCACCGCGACCTGCGAGGCGGGCAGTCCGGCGAGCGCGGCATGCGCGCGGCGGCGCAGCGTGAAGTGGCGCCACAGCGTGCGGGCGCAGGCGGCGAGGACGGCGAGCAGCGCCGGAATGGCCGCCTTGCCCGCGATCTCGTCCTGCGGCACGGCGGCCCGCACCTCTGGGTCCGACCAGCCGTCCGGCAGCGGATTGCCGGGCAGCTGCGCGGTGCCGACCACCATCAGCAGGGCGAGGCACACCGTGCTGCACACCGCCATCACGGCGGCCACGCAGGTCAGCAGCCGGGTCGCGGTGCGCGGATGCAGTCGGTGGGTGGCGAGCCGGGCCACCGGCCAGGCCGTCAGCGGCAGCACGAGAGGCAGGAAGACGAAGATGCCCACGGCTCAGTCCGTGCCTTCCTCGTCGCCGCCGGCCGCGCCCTCGTCCGCGCGCCTGAGCAGGTCCCGCAGCAGTTGCTCGTCGCCCTCGGGCAGCGAGGTGACGAAGCTGGCGAGGACGGCCTCCCGGTCGGCCTCGCCGTCCAGCACCTTGCGCATCTTGAACGCGGCGAGCCCGGCCTCGTCGGCCACGGGCGTCCACACGAACGAGCGTCCCTCGCGGCGCCGGGTGACCGCGTCCTTGGCCTGGAGCCGGGCCAGGATCGTCACCACGGTGGTGTACGCGAGGTCGCCGTCCATCCGGTCGCGCACCCACCCGGCGCTGACCGGGGCATCGGACGTGCGCAGCGCGGCCAGGACCTGGGCCTCCAGCTCACCCTGGGCGCGTCGCGGGGTGCTGTGGCGGGACGTCGTCACCGGCTCCTCCTGGTGGCTGGGTGCGGGGGCCAGTCCATCATCCCTGTTCGTTCCCTGGGCCCCGGTGGGAGGTGCGGTGGCGCCGCGTACATGACCGACGGAGAGTGGTCGGGAACGACGGCGCCGGGCCGCGCGTTGTCGTAATGAAAGCAAAGAGAAAGTAAAATGCGAAGGAGCAGCCGGTTGTCCGCCAGACCGACGGACCCAGCGGGGCACAGTCCCCGACCACCCCGCCCCTTGATCGGTGAGCACGGCACGCGGCGAGGTGGTGGCACATGCTGAGTGCCGTGCTCGGCCTCCTCGCGGTCCTCGTGCTGACCGCGGGGACCGGATACTTCGTGGCCCAGGAATTCGCGTACGTCGCGGCGGACCGGCTCGCGCTCGCCCGCGACGCCGAGGCGGGCGACAAGAGAGCCGCCAAGGCCCTCAAGGTCCTCGAGCGACTGTCCTTCATGCTGTCCGGTGCCCAGCTCGGCATCACGGTCACCGGACTGGTCGTCGGCTTCCTCGCCGAACCGTCCGTGTCGACCCTGCTGCGTCCGGTCCTGGAGGGCATCGGCATCCCGGCCGCCGCAGTGACCGGCATCTCGGTGGTCCTGGCGTTCGTCCTCGCCACGGTCGTGCAGATGGTGCTTGGCGAGCTGGCCCCGAAGAACCTCGCGCTCGCCGTCCCCGAACGCCTGGCCAAGTCCCTCGCCGGGTCCACGCTCGGCTATCTGAAGGTCGTCGGCCCCGTCGTGCACCTCTTCGACAGCGCCGCGAACAAGCTGCTGCGCAAGGTCGGCATCGAACCCGTCGAGGAGCTGCACCACGGCGCCACCCTGGAGGAGCTCAGCCATCTCATCGGCGAGTCCCACCAGCAGGGCGAGCTGCCCCGCGAGACCGCCACGCTCCTCGACCACGCCCTGGAGTTCAACGAGCGGACCCTGGACCAGGTGATGGTGCCGCGCGCCGACGCGATCTTCGTCCGCAAGGAGGCCACGGCCGCCGACGCGATCGAGCTGATCGCCAAGCACGGCCACTCGAACTACCCGGTGATGGGCGACCACCCCGACGACGTCACCGGCGTTCTCGGCGTGCGCGAACTGATGCGCCTCCAGCAGTCCGCGTACGAGAGCACCCCCACCGGGACCCTGGCCCGCCGCCCCCTTCTGCTGCCGGACACGCTCCAGCTCCCCGCCGCCGTCGACCGGATGCGGGAGGCCGACGACGAATTCGCGGTCGTCCTCGACGAGCACGGCGGCGTCGCGGGAGTCGTGACGTACGAGGACATCGCCGAGGAGCTGGTCGGTGACATCGCGGACGAGACGGACCGCGAGACGCAGCTTGCGGTCCAGGACCCGGACGGCGCCGGCTGGGTGGTCGACGCGGGCCGCCGGATCGACGAGATCGCCGAGGCCACGGGCATCGAGCTGCCCGAGGAGGAGGACTACGACACCGTCGCAGGGCTGATCGTGGACCGGCTCGGCCGCTTCCCGGCGATCGGCGACCGGGTCACGGTCGACCTGGCGGGCGACGGCGAGCACGCCGTCATCGACGTCCGCACCCTCGACCGCCACGTACCGGAACTCGTCCACCTGACCCGCGAAACCGTCGCTGCCGACACCGAGGAGGAGCCGCGCGCATGAGCTTCCCCATGGCCCTCTTCATCACGCTCCTGCTCCTGATCGGCAGCGGATTCTTCGTGGCCGCCGAGTTCGCCCTCGTCGCCGCCAAGCGGCACCGTATGGAACAGGCGGTCGCGTCCGGCGCCCGCGGCGCCAAGGCGGCGCTCGCCGGCATGCGCGAGCTGTCGCTGATGCTCGCGGGCGCCCAGCTCGGCATCACCATCTGCACGCTGGGCCTCGGCTCGATCTCCAAGCCGGCGATCTCGCACGAGCTGGACCCGCTGCTGCACGGCTGGGGCCTGCCCAGCGGACTCAGCTACGGAGTCTCCTTCGCCTTCGCGATGATCGTCGTGGTGTTCCTGCACATGGTCGTCGGCGAGATGGCGCCCAAGTCCTGGGCGATCGCCCACCCCGAGCGCTCGGCGATGCTGCTGGCCCCGCCGTTCCGTGGAGTGGTCAAGGTCGTGCGCCCGCTGATCTGGGTCCTCAACAAGGTCAGCAACGCGCTGGTACGGATGTGCCGGGTCACCCCGCGCGACGAACTCGCCGAGGTCCACAACCGGGAGCAGCTCACACACCTCGTCGTGGAGTCCGAGCGGCTCGGCCTGATCAGCAAGGACGACTCGGAGCTGATCACCAGCTCGCTGGTCGAACCGCTCACCCCCGTCGGCGACCTCCAGACGCCCGCCGCGCGGATCACCTCCGTCGCGGCCGACGCCGACCTCGACGCGATCCTCGCCACGGCGGCGGAGCGCGACCGCAGCCGCCTCCTCGTGCGCGCGGGGGACCGGATCGTCGGCTCCGTGCACGCCCGCGACGCGCTGATCGCCCGCAGCCGGGGGCGCGCCACCACCGCGGGCGAACTGGCTCGCCCGGTACCGGAGTTGCTGGCCACCGACACGGTCGGCCAGGCCATCGAACAGCTCCGCCACCGCCGCGCCTCGCTCGCCGTGGTCCACGACGACACCGGCCGCCTGACCGGCCTGGTGGCCCTCGACGACCTCCTGGCCCGCCTCACCCACCCGCAGGCGGCGGCCTGACCCGCTCTGTCAACCGAGCGACTTCCAGAAGGCGTCGTGGTGCTCCTTGGCGAAGTCGACGGGCCGGATGCCACCCGGCCCCGAGGCGAGGGCCTGGGCGTTGAGCGCGGAGGCGGTGCTGGGCTTCCACGGGGCCCTGCCGGTGCGGGCGAAGTCCGTCCAGATGTCGATCATCGCGGCGGACAGCGCCCGCTGCCGCGCATTGAGCGGCCGATGGGCGGAGAGCTCGAAGAGATAGGGGAGGTCGAAGGTGTGCATGGCGCCGGCGGGGAACGACGGCTCGGTGTAGGCCGGGTCGCTGTACCAGGGCGTGGGCTCGTCGGCGAACTCGTAGGTGTACGTGGGGACATGCCGGGACAGGGCTTGCCCGGTGGTGACCGTGGCACGCCCGTGGTCGCCGTCAGTGAGCGCCGCGCCGAGGGCGAGCGCGGGGGAGCCGCCGTGGGCGGCGACGGGGTACTCGGCCACGACCGCCCGCGCCTTGTCCTCGCCGAAGGTGTCTTCGAGACGGGTGCGGTAGTCGTTCTCGTCGAGGGTGGCGTCCGGGTCGCCGGTGGCCTGCCGCTTGGCCAGCTCCATGCCGTAGACGGCGCCGAGGTTCTCGTCGCGGGTGCTGCCCTGAAGGACGGGCACCTTGTTGAACCGGCCCTCGGCGAGGGCTTGTCGAGGGGTGCGGGGCAACAGCTTGCCGCCGTACACGGGTCCGTAGTGCGGGCCGGTACCGAAGACGTGCACCAGCTGTTCGGGGGACGCGGTGCGCCAGTCGTCGAGGCGATGCGTCCTCTGGATGTCCTTCGCCGTCGCCCTGCCCTGTCGCAAGGCGTCGGACCGCACCGTCGTCGCGTCGTCCCGTGTGCACGCGCCGCTCTGCAGGATCGCCCGGTCGAAGAGTCCGGCCGAGGAGGGGGCGACGAGGTGGGCGCAGGTGCTCGTGGCCCCCGCGGACTGGCCGAAGAGGGTGACGTTGTCAGGGTCGCCGCCGAACGCGGCGGCGTTGCGCAGCACCCACCGCAGGGCTGCCTGCTGGTCGAGAAACCCGTAGTTGCCGGACTCGCCGCGCTTCTTCTCGAGGTCGGGGTGGGCGAGGTAACCGAGCGCTCCGAGCCGGTAGTTGACCGTCACGACGACGACGTCCCCCTGGGCGGCGAGCCGCGCGGCACCGTTCATCGCGCCCTCGCCGTCGGTGTGGTCGCCGCCGTGCAGATAGACCATGACGGGGCGCGGGTGCTGTGCGTCGGCCTTGGGTGTGGTCACGTTGACGGTCAGGCAGTCCTCCGTGGCCGAGCGCGGTCCCACGGGCGGGACGAGCCCCGTCTGCGGGCAGGCGGGGCCCAGCCGGGTGGCGTCCCGGGTGCCACGCCACCGGGAGGCGGGCGCGGTCGGCGCCCATCTGAGGTCGCCCACGGGCGGCGCGGCGTACGGAATGCCCTCGAAGGTGCGAGCGGTGGCGCCGACCGTGCCCCGCACGAGCCCCTTGTCGGTCCGCACGATGGTGGTGCCGGTTCCGGCGGCGCTGCTCGTGGTCGCCGTGGCCACCATGGCTCCCGAGGCGAGAGCGACGGCGATGGCTGCGTGTGCTGTCCGCTTCAACATGCCGCCAAAGCTATGGAGTTGAGATCGCCGCCGGGAGCCGGGCAGCCACCGATCCCAAGCTGGGGCTGGCCCCACCCTCCACGCTCAACCCTCGGCGGCGGGACTGCGTCCCCCATGCCGGGGAACACGTAAATCGACATTCGACAGCTGTGTCGAAACGTCGACGTGTCGGACCAAGGGAGAGGCAGACAGGCATGGAGATCTCCGGCATCTTCACCGCGATCGTCATCGGCATCGTGATCGGCGTGCTCGGCCGACTGGCGATTCCCGGGCGTCAGCGCATCGGCATCCTGTGGACGCTCCTGGTCGGCATCGTCGCGGCGCTCGTCGGAACCGCCCTCGCAGGCGCCTTCGACGTCGCCGAGACCGACGGCGTCGACTGGATCGAACTCGCCCTCCAGATCGGCCTCGCCGCCGTCGGCGTGGCGGGCGTGGAGCGGATCAAGGGGCGACGCTGAGGGGTCACTTGGTCCACCCGGCAAGCTCTACGGAACTCGGACGCTCCGCCGCCATTGCGTAGCGGAACTCGGCTACGCTGGGGCAACGCCCAGTGGAGGAGCCCGGATTGTCCAAGCCGACCGGATCGGGGAGCGCGCGCTCCCTCCTGCTCACCGTGCTCGGTGAGTACGTGCTGCCGCGGGACGCCCCCGTATGGACCTCGGTGCTGCTGCGCGTCCTCGACGGCCTCGGTGTCGAGGAGAAGGCGGCCCGCCAGGCGCTGAACCGGCTCTCGGCGAGCGGCCTCGTCGCCGCCGAGCGGTCCGGGCGGCGGGTGCGCTGGGCGCTGACCGAACACGGCAGGACGCTCCTGAGCGAGGGGGCCGAGCGCATCTACTCCTTCGGGCAGGCACGGGCCCGGTGGGACGGCCGCTGGCTGGTGCTGCTCGTCAGCGTCCCGGAGTCGCGGCGCGAACTGCGCCACCGGCTGCGCACCCGGCTGACCTGGGTGGGCCTCGGCAGCCCCGCGCCCGGCCTGTGGGTGGGCCCGCACGCCTCGCGCGAGGCGGAGGCCAAGCAGGTGGTGGAGGAGCTGGGGCTCGGGCCCGAAGTGTCCTCGTTCTGCGGGCCGTTCGCGGGGATCGGATCCGAGCGGGACATGGTGGAACAGGCGTGGCGGCTCGGCGATCTGGCCACGGAGTACGCGGAGTTCGTCCGCTCCTTCGCCGGAATGCGGGTCGAGTCGGGCGAGGACACGCTGCTCGCCCAGGTTCGGCTCGTCGACGCCTGGCGCCGCTTCCCGGCCCTCGACCCGCAGCTGCCCCTCGAACTGCTGCCCCCGCACTGGATCGGGGCGCGCGCGGCCAACCTCTTCACCGAGCTGCACGAGCGGTGGCACGCGGAGGCGCAGGAGGAGTGGGACCGGCTGACCGCAGAGGTCACGCCGGCGGCTTGAGCCGGTACACCTGAGCCGCGTTGCCCGCCAGGACCAGTTCCGTGGTCGTCTCGTCGGGGCACAGGGCCGCCACCGCGCGGGCGTTGCGCGCGATGCCGGGGACGCCCGGCCAGTCGGTGCCGAAGATCATGCGGCGCGTGAGGCGCGCCCAGTCGTGCTTGCCGTAGTACGTGCGAAGGCGGGACGGCGGCAGGCCCGAGAGCTCGATCCACACCCGCTCGTTGGACAGCGCCATGAAGGCCGCAGCGTCGTACCACCAGCCGCGCCCGCCGTGCGCGAGGGCCACGTCCAGGCGCCGGAAGTCGCGCAGCACGTCGTCGAGGAACAGCGGGTCGGCGTACTTGTTGAGGGCGCCGGGGAACGTGCTCGTGCCGCAGTGCACGACGAGCGGGACGCCCGCCGACTGGCACAGCTCGTACGCCGGATAGAGGCGCCGGTCGTTGGCGGCGACGCCCGCGTGCACGGGGTGCAGCTTGCAGGCCACCGCGCCCAGATCGAGCTGGCGCTGGAGCTCCTCCTCGATCGGGTAGTGCAGATGCGGGTTGATGTTGGCGATCGGCTTGGCCCTCGACGGGTCGTAGGACGTGATCGGCAGCAGATCCTCGATCGGCTGGATGCCGGTCGTCCGCGGGCTGTACTCCGACAACAGGAGCGCGATGTCGACGCCCTCGGAGACGAGGTGGCGGTGGAACGCCTCGGGGGACACCGTGTCGCCGTCGTAGACGCGGGCCAGCAGATCGTGGTCGGCGACTCCCTGGGTCCACTCCTGGTACGTGGGTTTCAGCGTGGACAGGCGCGCCGGGTGCAGGTGGACGTCGATCAGCGGGTGGCCGTCCAGCATCAGGTCTCCTCGTGCTGTTCCAGGGAAGCGGTCAGGTCGCCGGCCGCGCGGGCCCTCAGCTCCACGCGGCGGATCTTGCCGGTGGCGGTCGTCGGCAGCGCCTCGGTGAACAGCACGCGCCGGGGCCGCTTGAACGAGGGAAGACCGGTGCGGCAGTACGCGATCAGCTCCGCCGCGGTGGCGTCCTGCCCCGGCGTGGTGACGACGTAGTCGACCGGCTTCTCCAGGCCGTCCGTGTCCGTCGCCGCGACGACCGCCGCCTGCGCGACGGCGGGGTGTTCCAGCAGCCGCGCCTCGACCTCGGCGGGGGACACCCAGATGCCCCCGGCCTTGAGCATGTCGCCCGTGCGGCCGAGACAGGTGAAGTACCCGTCCTCGTCGCGTACGTAGGTGTCTCCGGTACGCAGCCACTCGCCGCGGAACACCTGGCGGGACTCGTCGTAGCGGGACCAGTAGCCGGTGGCGACGGAGCGGCCGCGGACGTGCAGGGTGCCCGGTGTGCCGGTCGGTGTCTCGCGGTCCTCCTCGTCGAGTACCCGCAGCTCGTAGCCGGGCACGGGGCGGCCCGTCGTGCCCGGGCGGATCGAACCCGGCGCGTTCGACAGGAAGATGTGGAGTGTCTCGGTCATGCCGATGCCGTCGATGATGTCGACACCGAAGCGCCCGCTCCAGCGCTGCTGCAACGCGGCGGGCAGCGGCTCGCCCGCTGACGCCGCGAGCCTGACACCGGCGAGCGCGTCGCCGGGCAGGTCGTCGCGGAGCATGTTCGCGAAGAACGTCGGCCCGGCGAAGAACAGCGTCGCGCCGAACTCCCGGGCCCGCGCTGCCAGCAACTCCGGGCGGGACGGCTCCGGTTCGAGCACGGTCGTCGCCCCCACCGCCAGCGGGAACAGCAGCGAGTTGCCGAGACCGTACGCGAAGAACGCCTTGGCCGCCGACAGGCACCGGTCGCCGGTCCTGATGCCGAGGACCCGGGTCGCGTACGTTTCGCAGACCTCTGCGACGGCGCCGTGCCGGTGCATCGCGGCCTTGGGCGAGCCGGTGGTGCCGGAGGTGTAGAGCCAGAAGCCGGGGGAGTCGGCGGTGGTGGCGTACGCGCCGGTGTCCGGGGCCGCCCCGGCCAGCTCCCGCAGCCGGTGCACCGGGAGGGCGCCGGTGAACGTGACATCGTCCCCCGCGAGCAGCCCTCGCAGCTCCGGGGCGTCCGGCACCGCCTTGTCCGCCACCGCCGCGTACGAGGAGCTGACGGCCAGATACGCCGCCCGCGCGTCCCGCAGCAGCTCGGCGAGGTCGCCCGCGTGCAGCATCGTCGACACCGGCACCGGGATCGCGCCGATGCGTAGCGCGGCGAGGAAGACGGTGACAAAGTCGGGGGAGTCGGCCATGAACAGCATCACGCGCTGCTCGGGCCGCAGGCCGATCGCGCGCAGGCCGTTCGCCGTGCGGCACACCCGGTCGTGCAGTTCGGCGTAGCTGAACTCGCCCGCGGGCCCCGTCAGCGCGAGGCGGGCGCCGTCCCCGTGGTCGAGCCGGCGGTCGAGCAGATAGCGGCACGCGTTGAAGGGTTCGCTCATCGTCGGGCTCCCGCTCATCATCGGCTCCCCGGATCGTCGTCGGCGTCGTCAGGCGAGGTGCACGTACTCGTACTCGAACGGCTTGCCGTTGATGCCCTGGCGCGGCGGGGCGATCCACGAGGCGATCCGGCCGGGCTCGTGCACGGGCCGCATCAGGGAGCGGATGTACGTTTTGTCGACCTCGGTCGGCAGCCAGGCGCCCTTGGCGTCCTCCCAGTCGTCGGCGGTGAGGACCGTGCCGTCGGGCGCCGTCTCGACCGAGGCGAAGGCGCCGACCTTCCGGTTGAACGCGATGTGCGGGAGATACAGCCGCCGGTCGATCCCCGCCTCTTCGAGCAGGCGGTTCCAACGGTTGAGGCCGCTGTGGCAGTCGCGGATGTACTCGCGGCGCAGATCGGTGTTGAGGCCCACGAGCGCCGCGACCTCCCGCTGCCCGATCGCGCCCTCGATCAGCGCGTCGACCAGGAACGAGTCGTCGGTCAGGGTGTGGTCGTCCTTGCGGCGCTCCTCGCCCCAGCGGCCCTTGAGGCCCGAGGTGTAGTAGTTGGCGACGTTCGTCGAGGTCTCCGAGCCGAAGAGGTCGAGCGAGACCGAGTAGTGGAAGTTGATGTACTTCTGGATGACGTCCAGGGGGATGCCGCCGGAGGCCGTCACGTCGTCGGTGTCGTGCTCGCGCATCAGCTCGGCCGTGCGCAGCACCACCCGGTCGATACCGGTGGTGCCGACGAACATGTGGTGCGCCTCTTCCTTCAGCATGAACTCGCACGTGCGCGACAGCGGGTCGAAGGCCGACTCCTTGAGCGTGCCCAGCTGGTACTTGCCGTCGCGGTCGGTGAAGTAGGTGAACATGAAGAAGGACAGCCAGTCGGGCGTCTCCTCGTTGAACGCGCCCAGGATGCGCGGCGATTCGTCGCTGCCGGAGTTGCGGTGCAGCAGCTCCTCGGCCTCCTCGCGGCCCTCCCGGCCGAAGTAGGCGTGCAGCAGATACACCATCGCCCACAGGTGCCGGCCCTCCTCCACGTTCACCTGGAAGAGATTGCGCAGGTCGTAGAGGCTGGGCGCGGTGGCCCCCAGGTTGCGCTGCTGCTCGACGCTGGCCGGTTCGGTGTCGCCCTGGATGACGATGAGACGTTGCAGATCGGCCCGGTACTCGCCGGGCACCTGCTGCCAGGCGGGCTCGCCGCGGTGCGCGCCGAAGGCGATCCGGCGGTCGGGCTTCGGCTCGGCGAGGAAGACCCCCCAGCGGTAGTCGCGCATGGCTACGTGCCCGAACTGTGCCCAGCCGTCGCGGCCGACGTCGACCGCCGTGCGCAGATACACGTCGTCGGTGGGCAGGGTGGGGCCCATGGAGTCCCACCAGGTGAGGAAGTTGGGCTGCCAGGACTCCAGGGCCCGCTGGAGCCTGCGGTCCTCGTGCAGGTCCACATTGTTGGGAATCTTGTCGGTGTAGTCGGCGGTGAGCGCCATCGTCACACCCGCTTCCGGTCGAATTCGGCGCGCTGTCCGGTGCCGTACCTGCGCAGGGCCCCTTCGGGGCCCGAGGCGTTGGGGCGGTTGAAGATCCAGTTCTGCCAGGCGGTGAGGCGGCCGAAGATCTTGGTTTCGAGGGTCTCGGGGCCCGCGAACCGCAGGTTCGCCTCAAGGCCCGTGAGGGCGTCCGGGCTGAACCCGGACCGCTCCTCCAGCGAGATCCGTACCTCCTCGTCCCAGTCGATGTCGTCGGGGGCGAAGGTGACCAGGCCGAGCCGCTCGGCCTCCTCGGCGTCGAGCGCCCGCCCCTCGGCGGCGCGCGCGTGCGACAGCGACTCCTCGTCACCGAGGAACCGGGTCTCCAGGCGGCTCAGCCCGTTGCTCATGGGGAGCGGGCCGAGGTTCATCGGGCCGACGACGAGCGTGGCGGGTTCGGCGTCCGGGGCGATCTCCTCGAAGACGCCGGCCAGTTGGAAGGACCGGTCGGCCGCGAGGACGGTCTCCAGGAGCGTCCCGGAAAAGCAACTGCCGGGCTCGATCAGGGCGATGAGGCTGCGGCTGCTCAGGTCCAGGCGCTTCAGCGTGCGCTTGAGGTAGAGCGTGATCTCGCGGGCGAGCCAGTCGTCGCGGTGGGCGATCAGCAGCGCGTCGTGGTCGAGGACGCGGGAGGTGTCACCCTGGCTGCGCAGGACCCAGGTGCCCAACTCCGGTTCGTTCGTGCGCAGATCGAGGACGAGGTCGTCGAGCTCGCGGGCCAGGGCGAGCGGCCAGCTGGCGTCGCCCTGCCGGTGCAGGGCGGCGAGGTCGGCCGGTGCGTCCTCGCGGGGGCCTTCGAGTGTGATCTCCACGGTGCGGCGGACGCGGTCGAGGCTCGCGTGCACGTACCGGTACGCGACACGGTCCTCGGTGCGGGTCTTCTCCAGCGGGGTGAGGCGGATGCCCTGGGGGGCGCCCGCCGGGCGGTCGGAGCGGTCGGCCGCCTCGGCCGCGCGGGCGGCGACGGTGTGCTCCCACTCCCTGCGCGGCACCGCCTCGTCGACCAGGCGCCACTGCGCGGCCCGTTTGCCGCCCACGCCCTCCGGCTTCGTCGCGAAGTAGTCGGCGCGGTCGCGGCGGACGTGCCGCTTGTCGACGAGCCGGGTCAGGCCGCCGGTGCCCGGCAGGACACCGAGCAGTGGCAGCTCGGGCAGGGACACCGTCGACGAGCGGTCGTCGACGAGCAGGATCCGCTCGCAGGCCAGCGCCAGCTCGTAACCGCCCCCGGACGCCGTGCCGTTGAGGGCGGCGAGGTACGTCTGTCCGGAGTGCGCGGAGGCGTCCTCGATCGCGCCGCGGGTCTCGTTGGTGAACTTGCAGAAGTTGACCTTCCAGGCGTGGTCCGACGCCGCCAGCATCCGGATGTTCGCCCCGGCGCAGAACACCTTCTCCTTGCCGCTCGTCACCACCACCGCGCGCACCTCGGGGTGCTCGAAGCGCAGCCGCTGCACGGCGTCGTAGAGCTCGATGTCGACGCCGAGGTCGTAGGAGTTGAGTTTGAGTTCGTAGCCGGGCACGAGGCCGGCCTGCTCCGCCACGTCCATGGTGAGCGTGGCGACGGCCTCGTCGACCTTCAGCGACCAGTGGCGGTAGTGCGTCGGGGCGGTCCGGAACTCGACGCGCATGGCGGTCCCCTTGTCCTCGGATGACTCAACACTCCACGCTCGACTGTAGGAGCGTCAATATCTCGTAGCACGTTTCCTGAGGGGTGGGCAGGGTCTGGACGGGCGGCGGGAGGCAAAAGGTATGGTCGCGGCCATGACGGCCTACAAAACGGTGAACCCCGCGACCGGCGAGACCCTCGAAGAATTCCCCGAGGCGACCGCGAAGCAGATCGAGACCGCGCTGGCGGACTCCCACGCGGCCTACCAGAGTTGGCGCACCTCGCCCGTCGAGACCCGCTCCGCGGTGCTGCGGCGCGTCGGCGAGATCTACCAGGAGCGCAAGGACGAGCTCGCCCGCATCATCAGCCTGGAGATGGGCAAGCCGCTCGCCCAGGCCAAGGGCGAGGTCGACATCGTCACCAGCATCTACGAGTACTACGCCACCGAGGGCCCCGGCTTCCTCGCCGACGAGGAGCTCTCGGTCAGCGGCGGCGGCACCGCCACCGTGCGCACCGCCCCGCTGGGCTCGCTGCTCGGGATCATGCCGTGGAACTACCCGTACTACCAGGTCGCCCGGTTCGCCGCGCCGAACCTGATGCTCGGCAACACGATCCTGCTCAAGCACGCCCCCAGCTGTCCGCAGGCGGCCCTCGCGATGGAGCAGATCTTCGCGGACGCGGGGCTGCCGACCGGCGCGTACATCAACGTCTTCGCCACCAACGAGCAGGTCGCCGACATCATCGCCGACCCGCGCAACCAGGGTGTGTCGCTGACGGGCAGTGAGCGGGCCGGTTCGGCCGTCGCCGAGATCGCGGGCCGCAACCTCAAGAAGTGCGTCCTGGAGCTGGGCGGCTCCGACGCGTTCATCCTCCTGGACACCGACGACGTGGCGAAGACGGCCCGCAAGGCGGCCGGCGGCCGGCTCGGCAACGCGGGGCAGGCCTGCAACTCGCCGAAGCGCTTCCTCGTCCAGGAGGGCCTCTACGAGGACTTCGTGCGCGAACTGACCGCGAACGTCGCGCGGGTGGAGGCCGGCGACCCGCTGGAGCCGGACACCAAGTTCGGCCCGCTGTCCTCGCGCGCGGCCGCCGACCAGCTGCTGGAGCAGATCAAGGACGCCGTCGACAAGGGCGCCACGCTGCACACCGGCGGCGGCCGCGGCGAGGGCCCGGGCGCGTACGTGCAGCCCACCGTGCTGACCGGCATCACGCCCGAGATGCGCGCCTACACCGAGGAGCTGTTCGGCCCCGTCGCCGTCGTCTACCCGGTGGCCGACGAGGACGCCGCCGTCGAGCTGGCCAACAGCTCGCCCTACGGGCTCGGCGGCGCCGTGTGGAGCGGCGACGTCGAGCGCGCCAAGCGGGTCGCCGACCAGCTCGACACCGGCATGGTGTGGATCAACGGCTTCGCGGGCACCCAGGCCGACCTGCCCTTCGGCGGTGTCAAGCGCTCCGGCATCGGCCGTGAGCTGGGCAAGTACGGCATGGCGGAGTTCGCGAACAAGAAGCTGATCCGCGTCCAGGGCTGATCACGGAGCGGCCTGCCCGCCCCCGCGTGTCAGGGGCGGGCGTACGGCCGGGTCATGATCTCCATGTTGTGGCCGTCCGGGTCGTCGAAATAGGCGCCCCGGCCACCGAACAGATCATTGACCCGGCCGGGCTCGGTGTGTGAGGGGTCGGCGTAGTACGTCACTCCGACCCTCTCCAGGCGGTCGATCATCGCGTCGAACTCCTCGTCGGGCACGAGGAACGCGTAGTGCTGCGCCTGGATCGGCTCGTCCCGCTTCTCGTAGAAGTCGAGCGTCACGCCGTTGCCGAGATCGACGGGCAGGAACGGCCCGAACGGGGCGGCCACCTTCAGGCCGAGGATCGCGGCGAGGAACTCGGCGGACAGGTGCCGGTCGCTCGCGTAGACGGCGGTGTGGTTCAGCTGGACATGCATCAGTGGTGTGTCTCCGGTCTCGGGATCCGCTACGGGGATCCGGCGCCGCACAAGGGCGCCGGGGAAGGGACGCGGAGAGGAACGGCGGGCTTCTCGCCCGCCCCGTGCTCACGCCGGGGCCGGGAGCCTCACTCGTGCATGGCCCAAGGCCGACCCGGTCGTCACGTCGATGACCTTAATGCCGGGCACCCGACAGCGGCAACGCTATTTCCTGCGCCGGAAGAACAGCCACACGCGGGTGACCATCAGGCCGAGGACCACCACGGCCGCCGTGATCCGAAGCCAGCGCGGGACCGCGTCCAGCTCGGGCAGGAATACGGCGAGCGTCGTCACCGGCACCAGGCCTCCTTGCTTGCGGCACATCGGCCCCCACGCCGCGAATCTACCAAGCCCCCCTCCGGCATGCTCCCGCCCCGCTGCGCCGGCGCGCACGTTCCCTCGCGGCCGCGCCGCTTTCGGCGCACTCCCCTTCGCGGACGCCCTCGGTCTGTTCGGCGCCTGCTTCGGCCTGGTGCTGCTGGTGGCCGCCTGGCCCAACTCGGCCTGCTCTGTGCTCTGGTGGGCCGGCAGCCGTCAGATCACCTTGCGGCGCACCAGCGCGGCCAGTACCAGGGCGCCGGGCAGCAGCGGCCCCCAGACCGTGAGCAGGCGGAAACCGACGACCGCGGCGGTCGCTTCGACGACCGGTGACCCCGCGCCCACGAGCGCGAGGACAAGAGCCGCCTCCACGGACCCGATCCCGCCCGGCGTCGGCACCACCCCGGCCACCACGGAGGCCGCGAGATACGCGAGGGCGATGTCGAGGGACGGCACCGGCACCTGAAGGGAGCGCGCCACCGCCACCATGACGGTGGCCTGCAACGCGGGAAAGCCGACCGCCCCGCACCACAGGGCGAGGGCACGGGCGGGCCGGGCGTGCAAGGCCCGCACATCGGTCAGCGCGGTGGCCAGAAAGTCCCGGACGGCCCCGCGCAGCGGCCGCACCCACCACAGCACCCCCGCCGCGACGGCGACCACCGCCACGAGCAGGAGCACCGCGAGACCGCCCCGCTCGGCCGGCATGAGACCGCCCAGCGGCAGCGCGTCCGGCGAGGCCGCCATCAGCGTGATCAACAGGGCGTACCGGCCGATGGGCTGCGCCAGCGAGTACAGGGCGAGCGCGGCGCAGGCGCGGGTCGCCGATATCCCGCACGAGCGCATGAACCGCAACGTCACCACGTGTGCGCCGAGCCCCGCGGGCAGCAGGTGGTTCGCGGAGCCCGCGGCGACCTGCGAGGCGAACAGCCGCCCCGCGGGCAGCGGTTCCAGCACCGCGCCCTGCCGCAGCAGACACACCGGCACCCAGCACGCGACCGTGATCATGGCGGCGCCGAGCAGCCAGCCGGGATCCGCGCCGCGCAACTGCGTGAGCCCCGAGACGAACACGGGCCAGTTCCAGGCCACCCATCCGGCGACCAGGAGGAGCGGAACGAGCGCTATCCATTTCCGTACGGGACGTCGGCGCCGCGGGGCGGGCCGCAGGACAGGGGGAGGGGGAAGGGCTGGGGGAGTGGCCACGCTTGGGCCGTCCTTTCGGGGCGCGCACAGCGCAGGGCGAGGGGAGGGAGCGGTAGGGGGCCACTACGGTTCTGCCCGCTTTCGGCGACGCCGTAGTGTCGTGCGCCCGTCAATCTGTGAAACGGAGCGAACCCGTCGCCCGGAACGGCTGCCACCGGGCCCTCGGGCGGTGGCCCGGCGCGCCGCACGGTAGGATTTTTTCGGCGGTGGTCGTGATCATCGCGCGGCGGTGGGGCCCGCCGTCCTCCAACCGCGGCACAGTCGCCGCCAACGGTCCCTGCTTGCGACGACGCACACCCGTAACGTGTGTGCCCGGCGAGTAGGAGACGTACGTGGGAGAGGCCCGCACCCCGATGCTGAACGAACCCGTCGACCCGGACGTGGAACAGCGCGCTCCCGTCCCGCGCGCCTCCGCCTGGCGGGGGCAGGGGCCCGTGATCGCCGCGGTCTCGCTGGGCGGCGCCGTCGGCGCGAGCGCCCGCTACGGCGCCACCCTGCTGTGGCCCACCGCGACCGGCGCCTTCCCCTGGACGACACTCGTCGTGAACGCGATCGGCTGCGCCGTCATCGGCGTCTTCATGGTCGTCATCACCGACGTCTGGGCGGCCCACCGACTCGTCCGGCCGTTCTTCGGCACCGGCGTCCTCGGCGGCTTCACGACCTTCTCCACGTACGCCGTGGACATCCAGAACCTGATCGACGAAGGCCACCCGCGCACCGCCCTCGGCTACCTGGCCCTGACGGTGTGCGTGGCGCTCGCGTCGGTGTGGACCGCGGCGCACCTGACCCGCCGCGTCATCGAAGGGAGGCAGCGGTGACATCCGACGCTCCGGTCCGCCTTACCGGCACCGCCCTGCGTGTCTCGATCTTCATCGGCGAGAACGACACCTGGCACCACAAGCCCGTCTACACCGAGATCGTGCACCGCGCGCACGCCGCCGGACTCGCGGGCGCCTCGGTCTTCCGCGGCATCGAGGGCTTCGGCGCCTCCTCCCTCATCCACACCAGCCGACTGCTGTCGATGAGCGAGGACCTGCCGGTGCTCATCGTGATCGTCGACACCGACGACCGGATCCGCGCCTTCCTGCCGCAGATCGACGAGCTCGTCACCGAGGGCTTGGTGATCCTCGACGACTGCGAGGTCATCCGTTACGTGGGGCGCGAGGCGAAGGACGGGGGCGAGGCGTGAACTTGCTGTTGGTGATCGCGGGCGCGATGGTCGGCGCCCCGCTGCGCTACCTCACGGACCGCACCGTCCAGTCCCGGCACGACACGGTCTTCCCCTGGGGCACCTTCGCCGTCAACGTGACGGGCTCCCTCATCCTCGGCCTGGTCACCGGCGCCGTCGCGGCGGGCGGCGCCTCCTCCCAGGTGCAACTGCTGCTCGGCACCGGCCTGTGCGGCGCGTTGACCACGTACTCCACGTTCTCGTACGAGACCCTGCGCCTCGCCGAGGACGGGGCGCGCTTCTACGCCGCCGTCAATGTCGCCGGCAGCGTCGTGGCGGGACTCGGCGCCGCGTTCACCGGCGCGGCGCTCGCGGCGGCCGTCTGGGCATGAGGGGACCGGGCCGCTAACGTCGCAGCACGCACCTGCCTTTGGGGGTGGGCCATGCTGCGATCCGGGCCGGCCGCCCGGCTGACCGTGCACCTGTCGAGCACCGCCCTGTGGCACCACAAGCCCGCCTACACCGAAGTCGTCCACCGCGCCCACCGCTTCGGCCTCGCCGGCGCCACGGTCGTCCACGGCGTCCAGGGCTTCGGCATCCACCTGCGCATCCACGACACCCGTACGGCCCGCCTGAATCACCACGCCCCGTGCGCGGTGTTCGTCATCGACGAGGAGGCCCGGATACGGGCGTTCCTGTCGACGCTCGACGACATCCTCGCGGTCACGGGAGTGGCGACGGTCGACCGGGTGGAGGTGTACCGCCCGGGCGCGCGGACCCGGTTCGGGTAAGGGGCGCGCCGCGCGGCGAGGGACGCTTCTCAGCGCAGTCCGGAAACCCGGAACACCGATTGCGCCAGCTCCCCGTCCACCCGGCGCGCCAGCATGCGCAGCGCGGTCGCGCCGCACAGCAGGAGTCCGCGTCGCTCCGACGCACGGGCGGCGTCGTCGAGGAGGCGCCACAGCGGCGGATTGGCCACCAGGACCTGAGGGTCGATCTCGACCCGGCCGCCCAACCGGTCGCGCAGCACCAGCCGCTGGGCGACGCCGCCCGCACAGCGCACGGACACCAGCAGGTCCGTACGCACCGTGTGTGCACGCCACAGTCCGCGCGCGGTGAGCCGGTCGGCGGTGGCGGTGACCCGGGCGGGCAGCAGCACCACGGTGAGCAGCGCGCCGAGGCCCAGCCACCATGCGCAGCGCCACAGGGTGAATTGGCCCGACATCGTGTCCATCCCGAGCAGCAGCGCGCTCAGCACCACACCGCACCGCACCGCGCTGCGCGCTTCGCCGGCCCACTGTTCGTCCCGTGCGCCCGCCGTGTCCACCGTGTCCGCCGCGCTGAAGATGTCTGCCATACCGCCGACGCTAAGCAGCCGATCCCGCGCCCTCCGCGGTCTTGACGCGGCCCGAACGCCTCTCCGTACACCTTCTTGACGAGCCGCGCGCGCGGTCGTCAACGCCGCGTCAAGGTGCGCCGATCGACCGCGAAGATCCCGCAAGGAGGCACGGCCCCGGCCGCGTCGGGGGCACACCCTGGCCGAACCGTTTCAGCGGGCCACCGCCCCCGACCGTGAGCAGGACTCCCATGACGACCCAGGCCACCCGACCCGCGGACACCGGCACCACCGAGGAACCCCCTGATCCCGCGGTCACCGAGCGGCACCGACTCACCACCGTAACCGGGCTCGCCGCGCTCTCGCTCGACGCCATGGCCTCCGTCGCCTACGGCCCGGAGGCCATCGTCCTGGTGCTGGCCGCCGCCGGCGCCCACGGCCTCGGCTTCACCCTCCCGGTCACGCTCGCGATCGCCGCGCTGCTCGCCGTGCTCGTCGCGTCCTACCGGCAGGTCATTGCCGCGTTCCCGGACGGTGGCGGATCGTACGCCGTCGCGAAGAAGCACCTGGGCGCCAGGGCCGGCCTGGTGGCCGCCGCGTCCCTGGTGCTCGACTACGTCCTGAACGTAGCCGTCGCCGTCACCGCCGGGGTCGCCGCCCTGACCTCCGCGTTCCCGGAGCTGTACGGGGACCGGCTGTGGATCTGCCTGGCCGTGCTCGCGCTGATCACCGCAGTGAACCTGCGCGGCATCGTCGACTCGGCCCGTGCCTTCATCGCGCCGACGGCGATCTTCGTCGTGTCGATCCTCGTCCTGATCGGCGTCGGCCTGTTCCGCGAAGCCCCCGTCTCCACACAGGCCGCCGCGGGCCATGCCTCCGCCCTCGCCGACAACGCGACGACCGTCGGAGCGCTGCTCCTGCTGAAGGCGTTCGCCTCCGGCTGCTCCGCGCTGACCGGCGTCGAGGCCATCGCCAACGCGGTACCGCAGTTCCGCACCCCGCGCGCCCGCCGCGCCCAGCGCGCCGAGGTGGCGCTCGGCGCGGTGCTCGGCGTCATGCTCATCGGGCTTTCCGTGCTCATCGCCCGCTTCCACCTCCAGCCGGTGGCGGGCGTCACGGTGCTCGCCCAGCTCGCGGACGCGTCCCTCGGCCACAACTGGGCCTTCTACGTCGTGCAGTTCGCGACGATGGTCCTGCTGGCCCTGTCCGCGAACACGTCGTTCGGCGGCCTGCCCGTGCTGCTGGGGCTGCTCGCCCGTGACAACTACCTGCCGCACGTCTTCGCCCTCAAGGCCGACCGCCAGGTCCACCGGCACGGGGTCCTCGCCCTCGCCGGAGTCTCGGCCGCGCTGCTGGTCCTCTCCGGCGGTGACACCAACACCCTCGTGCCGCTCTTCGCCATCGGTGTGTTCGTCGGCTTCACCCTCGCGCAGACCGGCATGGTGATCCATTGGCGCGGGGTGCCGGGAGCCCGCGCGAAGATGCTCCTGAACGGGGTGGGCGCGCTGCTCACCGGCGTGTCCGCGATCGTCGTGACGGCCACCAAGTTCCACGACGGCGCCTGGCTGATCGTGGTCGCGCTCCCGCTGCTCGTCCTCGCGTTCCAGGCCGTGCACCGCGCGTACGACCGGATCGGCGAACGGCTCGGACTCGGCCGCATCCCGGAGTGCCCGACGCACGCCCGCTCGCTCGTCATCGTGCCGGTGTCCGGCATCTCCCGGCTCACCCGCGAGGCGCTGACCGCCGCGAACTCCCTCGGTGACGAGGTGCGCGCCGTCACGGTCGTGCACGCCGATCCGGAGGACCGGGCCGCGAGCGAGGCGCTCGTCCGGGACTGGGCGCTGTGGAACCCGGGCGTCGAGCTCGTCCCCCTGCGCTCCGAGCGGCGCACCCTCGGCAGGCCCGTCGCCGCCTACGTACGCGAGGCGGCGGAGCCCGGCACCCGCGTGACCGTGCTCGTCCCGGAGGCCGAGCCGGGCCGGGCCTGGCAGCGGATCCTGCTGAACCAGCGGGGCGCCGTCGTCGCGCACGCCGTGCGCCGGGACACCGACGCGGTGATCTGCCGGCTGCGGTTCAAGCTGACCTGACGCCGACCTCCTCAGGCCGCGACGGCCAGCCCCTTGACCGGGGCCGGGCACGACCGGTGCGGGGCCACGACGCCCCCGTCCGGCCGCAGCTCACCGGTGTCGTCGAAGACGATCGTGCCGTCGCAGCGCAGGCTCCAGCCCTGCTCGGGGTGGGCGGCGACGACGTGCTCGGAGTTCGGGCACGCGGGGTGGTGGAAACACATGGCGAACCTCCGGGTCGGCCGGCGGGGCGGTCCTCGACGGCTGCCCCATGTGTCGACGATGCGCCCGCCCGGCCCCGCGAACCAGACCCCGGCGCCGAATGTGACAGCTCCCGGACACTCCCGGAACCGTTCCACGACCGCCACCCGCCCCGCCTGCGTAAGAGAGGCGTCAAGGGCGCGCACGGCGACGTATGGGAGCCGTCAACGGGGATCGAAACCGGCCATGACCGGGGGTTTCCTCTGAATGTCAGTTCCGAATCAACACCTTCAACCAGGGAGCTCACGATGGCCGACCTGGCCTTCGTCGTCACCACGATCGCGGTCTTCGCGCTGGTGGCACTCGTCGCCAAGGGGGTGACCAAGCTGTGACCGCCGAGAACATCGTCGGCCTCGTCGTGGCCGTCGCCCTCCTGGGCTATCTCGTCCTCGCCCTCATCTATCCCGAGAGGTTCTGAGTACAGATATGAGCCCCGAACTCGCCGGAGTGCTCCAGCTCCTCGCACTGATAGCGGCGCTGGCACTGGCGTACCGCCCCCTCGGCGACTACATGGCCCGGGTCTACTCCTCCGGCAAGCACCTGCGGGTGGAGAAGTGGATCTACAAGGGCATCGGCGCCAACCCGGACACCGAGATGCGCTGGACCGCCTATCTGCGCGGCGTCCTCGCCTTCTCGGCCATGAGCGTCCTGTTCCTCTACCTGCTGCAACGAATCCAGGGCAGCCTGCCGGGCTCGCTCGGCTTCGCCTCGATCGACCCGGACCAGGCGTTCAACACGGCCGCGTCCTTCGTCTCCAACACCAACTGGCAGTCGTACTACGGCGAGCAGGCCATGGGCCACGTCGTCCAGACCGCCGGCCTCGCCGTGCAGAACTTCGTCTCGGCGGCCGTGGGGATCGCCGTGGCGGTCGCCCTGGTCCGCGGCTTCGCCCGCTCGCGCACCGGTGAACTGGGTAACTTCTGGTCCGACCTGGTGCGTGGTGTCATCCGGATCCTGGTTCCGATCTCCGTGATCGGCGCGCTGGTCCTGGTCGCCTGCGGCGCCATCCAGAACTTCTCCGGCATCCACTCGGTCGGCCAGTTCATGGGGGGCTCACAGCAGTGGAACGGCGGCGCCGTCGCCTCCCAGGAGGTCATCAAGGAGCTGGGCACCAACGGCGGCGGCTACTTCAACGCCAACTCCGCGCACCCCTTCGAGAACCCCACCGCGTTCTCGAACCTCTTCGAGGTCTTCCTGATCCTGCTCATCCCGTTCGCGCTGACCCGCACCTTCGGCACCATGGTCGGCTCGGTCAAGCAGGGCTACGCGATCCTCGCGACGATGGCGACGATCTGGGTCGGCTTCATCGCCCTGATGATGTGGACCGAGTTCACCCATCACGGCCCGGCCTTCGAGGCCGCGGGCGGTGCGATGGAGGGCAAGGAGACCCGCTTCGGCATCGGGGCCTCGGCGATCTTCTCGATCTCCACGACGCTCACCTCGACCGGCGCGGTGAACTCCTTCCACTCCTCCAACACCGGTCTCGGCGGTGGCCTCAACCTGCTCGGCATGCAGCTCGGCGAGATCGCGCCCGGCGGCACCGGATCAGGCCTCTACGGCATGTTGATCATGGCGATCATCGCGGTGTTCATCGCCGGCCTGATGGTGGGCCGCACGCCCGAGTACCTCGGCAAGAAGATCGGCACCCGCGAGATCAAGTTCGCGGCCTGCTACATCCTCATCACCCCGGCCCTCGTGCTGATCTTCACGGCCTGCTCGATGGCCCTGCCGACCCCGCCGAACTCCATGCTCAACCCCGGCGCGCACGGCTTCTCCGAGATCCTGTACGCGTACACGTCCGGCGCCAACAACAACGGCTCCGCCTTCGCCGGCCTGTCCGCCGACACCCAGTGGTTCAACACCACGATCGGCCTCGCGATGCTGCTCGGCCGCTTCCTGCCGATGGTGTTCGTGCTCGCGCTCGCCGGTTCGCTGGCCGAGCAGCGGCCCGTCCCGGCCACGGCGGGCACGCTGCGCACCAACAAGCCGCTCTTCACGGGCCTGCTGGTCGGCACCCTCCTGATCATCACCGGCCTGACGTACTTCCCGGCGCTAGCGCTCGGCCCGCTCGCGGAAGGGCTCGCGTCATGACCGTACGTACCGAACGTTCCGAGAATTCCGAGGACGCGATGTCCACTGCCACACCCACCAGGGCTCCGCACCAGGACGTGCCCACCGGGCACAAGCCCGACGGCGGCAAGGTCGGCGGGGGCCTGTTCGACCCCAAGCAGCTGCTGAAGTCGCTGCCCGACGCCTGCCGCAAGCTCGACCCGCGCGTCATGGTCAAGGCGCCTGTCATGTTCGTGGTGCTGATCGGGTCCGTGCTGACGACGGTGTTCTCCTGTCTGCACCCCTCCGACTGGTTCGGCTGGACGATCAGCGTCTGGCTGTGGCTGACGGTGATCTTCGCCAACCTGGCGGAGGCCGTCGCCGAGGGCCGCGGCAAGGCGCAGGCCGACACGCTGCGCAAGGCGAAGACCGACACCGTGGCGCGGCGCCTGGCGGGGGACCGCGAGGAGCAGGTCGCCGGCACGGAGTTGAAGATCGGTGACCTGGTCGTCTGCGAGGCGGGCGATGTCATTCCCGGCGACGGTGACGTCGTCGAGGGCGTGGCCTCCGTCGACGAGTCGGCGATCACCGGCGAATCCGCCCCGGTCATCCGCGAGTCCGGCGGCGACCGGTGTGCGGTCACCGGCGGCACGAAGGTGCTCTCCGACCGCATCGTCGTCAAGATCACGACGAAGCCCGGTGAGACGTTCATCGACCGCATGATCAATCTGGTCGAGGGCGCTGCCCGGCAGAAGACGCCCAACGAGATCGCGCTCAACATCCTGCTGGCTTCGCTGACCATCGTCTTCCTGCTGGCGGTCGCCACGCTGCCGCCGTTCGCCGACTACGCGGGCAAGCACCTCACCATGGTCGTGCTCGTGGCCCTGCTGGTGTGTCTGATCCCGACCACCATCGGCGCGCTGCTCTCCGCGATCGGCATCGCGGGCATGGACCGGCTGGTCCAGCGCAACGTCCTGGCCATGTCGGGCAGGGCGGTCGAGGCCGCGGGCGACGTGTCCACGCTGCTGCTCGACAAGACCGGCACCATCACCCTCGGCAACCGCCAGGCCGCCGAGTTCGTACCGGTACGCGGCACCACGGAGGCCGAACTCGCCGATGCCGCACAGCTCTCGTCGCTGTCCGACGAGACGCCCGAGGGCCGCTCCGTCGTGGTCCTCGCCAAGGAGAAGTACGGGCTGCGCGAGCGGCACCAGGGCGAGCTGACGGGCGCCGAGTGGATCGAGTTCACCGCCCAGACCCGTATGTCGGGTGTCGACGTGGACGGGCGCAAGATCCGCAAGGGCGCGGCCGGTTCGGTCATCACCTGGGTCAAGGAGCGGGGCGGCAGCATCGCCGATGACGCCGACACCCTCGCCAACCAGATCTCCGAGGCCGGCGGCACACCACTGCTCGTGGCGGTCGAAGACACCGAAGGCGCCCGCGTCCTCGGCGTCATCCACCTCAAGGACGTCGTCAAGGACGGCATGCGCGAGCGGTTCGTCGAGCTGCGCCGCATGGGCATCAAGACCGTGATGATCACGGGTGACAATCCGCTGACCGCCAAGGCGATCGCCGAGGAGGCGGGGGTCGACGACTTCCTCGCGGAGGCCACGCCCGAGGACAAGATGGCCCTCATCAAGCGGGAGCAGGCGGGCGGCAAGCTCGTCGCGATGACCGGTGACGGCACCAACGACGCGCCCGCCCTCGCACAGGCGGACGTGGGTGTCGCGATGAACACCGGTACGTCGGCCGCGAAGGAGGCCGGCAACATGGTCGACCTCGACTCGAACCCGACCAAGCTCATCGAGATCGTCGAGATCGGCAAGCAACTCCTCATCACCCGGGGCGCGTTGACGACCTTCTCGATCGCCAACGACGTCGCGAAGTACTTCGCGATCATCCCGGCGCTGTTCGCGGCGGTCTACCCCGGCCTGGACAGGCTCAACATCATGCAGCTGTCCAGCCCCGACTCGGCGATCCTCTCCGCGGTCATCTTCAACGCGGTCATCATCATCGCGCTGGTGCCGCTCGCCCTCAAGGGCGTCCAGTACCGGCCGGTGAGCGCCGACAAGCTGCTCCGCCGCAACCTCGGGATCTACGGCCTGGGCGGGCTCGTCGCGCCCTTCATCGGCATCAAGCTCATCGACCTCCTCATCTCCCTCATTCCTGGAATCGGCTGATCACGATGAACAACTCGGTAGGAAACACCGGCCGGTTGCTGTGGGCCGGGCTGCGCGCCCTGATCGTCCTGACCGTCGTGTGCGGCGTGCTCTACCCGCTCGCGGTGACCGGCGTCGCACAAGTGGCCTTCCACGACAAGGCCAACGGCTCGGAGATCACGTCCGAGGGCAAGGTCGTCGGCTCCTCCCTCATCGGCCAGACGTACCTCACCAAGGACGGCAAGCCCGACCTGGCGTGGTTCCAGCCGCGGCCCTCCAACGGGCTCGGCGAGAACAGCGTCAATACGCAGTACAAGCTGATCCTCTCCGGGGCCACCAATCTCGCCGGTGACAACAAGGAGCTGGTCAAGCAGGTCGAGTCCGCCAAGGCGGCCGTCGTCAAGGACAACTCCACGGCGACGTACAAGGTGAAGGCCGCCGACATACCTGCCGACGCCGTCACCTCCTCGGGATCGGGCCTCGACCCGGCGATCTCCCCCGAGTACGCCGACCTCCAGGTGCACCGGATCGCGGAGCGCAACCACCTTTCCGTCGCGCGGGTGCACAAGCTCGTCGACGCGCACAAGGACGGCCGGGATCTCGGGTTCATGGGGGAGCCGCGGGTCAACGTCCTCGAACTCAACATCGCGCTCAAGCAGTTGACGGCGAAGAACTGACGAAGAGCTGGTGGCCCGTGGCCTTACGGATCCGGCCGGGAGCCGGCGGACCGGGACCCCGTCCCGACCCGCCGGCTCCCGCGGCCGCACAACGGAACATGACCGGAACGGGAACGGCATGACGCGCGTACTGGTGGTGGAGGACGACCCGCAGCTCGTGCGGGCACTCGTGATCAACATGCAGGCGCGCAGGTTCGGCGTCGACGCGGCCCCCGACGGCGCCACCGCGCTCCGCCTGGTCGAATCCCGCAAGCCGGACGTCGTGGTCCTCGACCTGGGCCTGCCCGACATGGACGGCGTCGACGTGATCAGGGCGCTGCGCGGCTGGACCCGCGTGCCGATCATGGTGCTCTCGGCGCGCAGGGCCCCCGACGAGAAGGTGGCGGCGCTCGACGCGGGCGCCGACGACTACGTGACCAAGCCCTTCAGCATGGACGAACTGTTCGCCCGGCTGCGGGCCGCCGTGCGCCGGACCCGGGCGACGGACCCCGCACCCGACACGGTCGTCGTCACCACGCACGACTTCACCGTCGACCTGTGCGCGAAGAAGGCACTGCGGGACAGGCGCGAGGTGCGTCTGACACCCACGGAGTGGCGCCTGCTGGAGATCCTGGTGTGCAACCCCGGCCGGCTCGTCAGCCAGAAACAGCTGCTGCACGAGGTCTGGGGAGTCGCGCGGGGCAACAAGACCAACTACCTCCGCGTGTACATGGCCCAGCTGCGGCGCAAGCTCGAGGCCGATCCCTCGCACCCCCGCTACCTGATCACCGAGCCCGGTATGGGCTACCGCTTCGAGAATCCAGGGGACTGACGGGCAGATGGCGCGAGGCAGGCTCAGGATCTATCTCGGCGCCGCTCCCGGCGTCGGCAAGACATACGCGATGCTCTCCGAGGTACACCGCCGCATCGAACGCGGCACCGACTGCGTGGTGGCGTTCGTCGAGCACCACGACCGGCCCCGCACCGAGGTGATACTGCGCGGCCTCGAACAGATCGAGCGGCAGCAACTCGCCCACCGGGAAGCGGTGTTCGCCGAGATGGACGTGGACGCGGTGCTCGCCCGCGACCCCGACGTGGCGATGGTCGACGAACTCCCGCACACCAACGTCCCCGGCGCCCGCAACCGCAAGCGCTGGCAGGACGTCGAGGAACTGCTCGCGGCCGGCATCGACGTCGTCTCGACGGTCAACATCCAGCACCTGGAGTCGCTCGGTGACATCGTCGAGTCCATCACCGGCGTACGCCAGCGGGAGACCGTCCCCGACGAGTTCGTGCGCCGGGCCGACCAGATCGAGCTCGTCGACATGTCGCCGCAGGCGCTGCGCCGCCGCATGGCGCACGGCAACATCTACAAGCCGGACAAGGTCGACGCGGCGCTCTCCAACTACTTCCGCCCCGGAAACCTCACCGCACTGCGGGAGTTGGCGCTCCTGTGGGTCGCCGACCGGGCCGACGAGTACCTCCAGGAGTACCGCAGCGAACACCGCGTCTCGAAGATCTGGGGCTCGCGCGAACGCATCGTGGTCGGCCTCACCGGCGGACCCGAGGGCCGCACGCTGATCAGACGCGCGGCGCGCCTCGCTGAAAAGGGCGCGGGCGGCGAGGTGTTGGCGTGCTACATCGCCCGCAGCGACGGTCTCACCGCCGCCTCGCCGAAGGAACTCGCCCTCCAGCGCACCCTCGCGGAGGACCTCGGCGGCACCTTCCACCATGTCATCGGCGACGACGTCCCCTCCGCCCTGCTCGACTTCTCGCGCGGGGTGAACGCCACCCAGATCGTCCTCGGTGTCTCGCGCCGCAAAGCCTGGCAGTACGTGTTCGGGCCCGGCGTCGGCGCCACCGTGGCCCGCGACTCGGGCCCCGACCTCGACGTCCACCTCGTCACCCACGACGAGATCGGCAGTGGGCGCGGTCTCGCCCCCGCCAGGCGCGCGGGGCTCGACCGCGGCCGCAAGGTGTGGGGATGGGTCACCGGCATCGCGGGGCCCGCCCTGCTCACCGTGCTGCTCGGCCATGTGGTGCCGAACCTGGGTCTCGCCAACGACATGCTGCTGTTCCTGGCGGTGACGGTCGCCGCGGCGCTGCTCGGCGGGCTGCTGCCCGCACTGGCCTCGGCGGCCGTCGGCACGCTCCTGCTCAACTGGTTCTACACCCCACCGATCCACCGGCTGACGATCGCCGACCCCAAGAACATCCTCGCCCTCTCGATCTTCATAGGGGTCGCGGTGTCCGTGGCCTCCGTCGTGGACCTCTCCGCGCGCCGCACCCACCAGGCGGCGCGGCTGCGCGCCGAGTCCGAGGTCCTCGCCTTCCTCGCGGGCAGCGTGCTGCGCGGCGAGACCGGCCTGAAGGCGCTCCTGGACCGGGTACGGGAGACCTTCGCGATGGAGTCGGTGGCGCTCCTGGAGCGGGAGGGCGACAGCGCGCCATGGACCTGTGCGGGCCGGGTCGGCCCCGAGTTCGCGACCGGACGGCCCGAGGACGCCGACGTCGACATGCCGGTCGGCGACCACACCGCGCTCGTCCTGAACGGCCGCGTGCTGCCCGCGGAGGACCGGCGTGTGCTCGCCGCCTTCGCCGCCCAGGCCGTGGTCGTCGTCGACCGCGAGCGCCTCAAGTCCGAGGCGGAGACGGCCCGTACGCTCGCCGAGGGCAACCGCATCCGCACGGCGCTGCTCGCCGCGGTCTCGCACGATCTGCGCACCCCGCTGGCCGGCATCAAGGCGTCGGTGTCGTCGCTGCGTTCGGAGGACGTCGAGTGGTCGGAGCAGGACCGTGCCGACCTGCTCGAAGCGATCGAGTCGGGTGCCGACCGGCTCGACCACCTCGTCGGCAACCTCCTCGACATGTCCCGCCTGCAGACCGGCACGGTGCACCCCCTCATCAGGGAGACGGGCCTCGACGAGGTGGTGCCGATGGCGCTGGGCGGCGTACCCGACGAGGCGCTGGACCTCGTCGAGCTGGACCTTCCCGAGACCCTGCCGATGGTGGTCGCCGACCCGGGCCTGCTGGAGCGCTCCGTCGGGAACGTCGTCGAGAACGCGGTGAAGTACAGTGCCGACGACGCCCCGGTCCTGATCGCCGCGAGTGCGCACGGCGACCGTGTCGAACTGCGGGTCGTGGACCGCGGCCCGGGCGTCCCCGACGACGCGAAGGACCGCATCTTCGCTCCGTTCCAGCGCTACGGCGACGCCCCGCGCGGCGCGGGCGTCGGCCTCGGCCTCGCGGTCGCGCGCGGTTTCGCGGAGGCGATGGGCGGCACCCTGATCGCCGAGGACACCCCCGGCGGCGGGCTCACGATGGTCCTGACCTTGCGGGTCGCGGGGGTGGCGGCGCAGGGCGGGTCGGTGACGGCGACCGTCGTCGGCCGACCTCCACCCGCCGTCACAACTGGCCGGGGATGACGAGGACGACCCAGGTCGCGAGCGGGGCGATCAGGGTCATGCTCAGGCCCCAGGTCATCAGCCGCCGGAAGACGGTGTCCCGCATCTCCTCCGGTGCGCTCGCCACGGTCAGCGCACCGCTGGTGGAGAACGGCGAGGAGTCCACCACGGACGACGAGATGGCCAGCGCGCTGATCATGCCGATCGCGCCGATCTCGCCCCCGGCGAGGAACGGGACGGCCAGCGGGATGAGGGCGCCGAGGATGCCGGTCGTGGAGGCGAACGCGGACACCACGCCGCCGATCACGCAGATGAGGAGTGCCGACACCAGGGGTGTGCCGAGGTCGCTGACGCTCTCCCCGGCCCACTTGATGGTGCCCATCTTGTCCATCAGGCTGACGTACATCACGATGCCGCACACCAGCAGGACCGTCGGCCAGGCGCAGCGCTCGACGGCTCCCTTCGCGGAGGCGGGGGAGACGAGGCACAGGACGGCCGAGACCACGAAGGCCATCAGGCCCACGTCGAGGTCGAAGGCGAGCGAGCCGACGGCCAGGCTGATGACTCCGAGCACGGTGAGCGCGCGGACGCCGGTGAGGTGGTGGATCTCCTCGGTGTCGGTGTCGGTGTCAGAGCCGGTGCCGGTGCCGGTGTCTGTGGCGGACGGCCGGGGTTTCGGCGGGGCGGACATGGGCGTCGCCGCCACCTGCCCGCCCGCCGGGGCCGACGCCGGCACGCGCTCACCGGTCGGGGTCGGGTTCGGGGCCGGGATCGACGCGGTGGGGGTGCCGCCGCTCGCCGGTGTCTGCGCACCGTCACCCGGCTTGCCCGCCGGGATCTCCGCCCGCCGCCCCAGCAGCCCCCGGCCGCCGAAGAGGAAGAAGACGATCACACTCAGCGCCAGATTGAAGAGGAACGAGGTCAGGAAGAGCATGCCCTCGCTGCCGGGCAGGTCCTCCCGCTGCACCACGCCGTTGGTGATGGTGCCGAAGATGCTGATCGGCGAGAAACCGCCGGCGCTGGCGCCGTTGATGATGAGCAGCCCCATCAGGACCGGGTTGATCTTGTGGCGCACGGCGAAGCCCATGCCGATGGGTGCCATGATGCCCACCGCGCCGGGGACGACCGCGCCGGAGGCCGTCAGCGCCCCCGTGATCAGGAACATCACCCACGGGATGAGGGCGATACGGCCGCGCACGGCACGGGTCGAGGCCTGGACGAGCCAGTCCACCGTGCCGTTGTTCTTGGCGATCGCGAACAGTAGCGTGACGCCGACGAGCACCACGAACAGATCGCCGGGAAAACCGGCGAAAATCTCGTCGGCCGACTCACCGGCGACGGCAGTGCCCACGATGAACGCGGCGACGATGGCGATCACGCCCATGTGCACCTTGGAGAAGGTCGCAATGACGAACACGAGCACAAGGCCGATGATGGAGATGACTTGATCTGACACGAGGCTTCCTCGCCTTCGGTCGGTGGTCACCACACATTCAGGACGTTCCGGAATCCGGAATCTGCGTTTCGGGTTGGGGCGAGAGTATGGAAGGCCTCTGATGGCGCGTCAAGACACCTTGCGCGTCAGGAGATTCGGGCGCTGATGTGTCGCGCCGCCTCCCGCACCAGGCCACCGAAGGTGGCGACCGCGTCCTCGGTCATCCGGCTCGTCGGCACATTGACGCTGACGCTGGCCACCGGCAGGCCCTCCGCGCCGAGTACGGCCGAGGCCACCGCCGAGACGTCCACGCGCCATTCGCCCGAGTTCGTCGCGTAGCCGCGCGCCCTGATCTCCCGTACCTCCGCGAGGAGTTGCTCCCGGTCGGTGACGGTGGTGCCGGTGTAGCGCGGGAGTCCCTCGTCGAGGTAGCGCTCGACCGCGTCGTCGGGGTCGGCGGCGAGCACCGCCTTGCCGTTGGCCGAGGCGTGCATCGGCAGATCCTGGCCGAGGGGCAGGATGATGCGCACGGCCTTGGACGTCTGCAGACGCTCGACCAGCAGCACCTTCCCGCCCTCACGGACCGCCAAGTGAACCGTCTCGTCCGTGCGTCGACGCAGCTCCTCCATCACCGGAAGCGCCGCGTCACGCAGCCCCAGTTCGTCCGTGGCGTGCCGTCCGACGTGCAGCGCCTTGGTGGTGACCACCCAGCGGGTGGGCGTGCCTCCGGCGGGGCGGATCCAGCCCGTGGTGTGCAGCGTGACGAGCGAGCGCTGCACCGAGCTCTTCGGCAGATCGAGGGCCCTGGCCAGGTCGGCGACGCCGACGGGCTGCCGGGCGGCCACCTCCTCCAGTGCCCGCAGAGTGTTCGCCACGTTCTGCATCATCGCGAGTCCTCACGCATTCGTTGACCCCAACCGGTGTCCCCTGTGCGGCTTCGCTGACCCCAACCCGTGCCCCCTGTGCGGCCGTTGATCCCGCCCGGCGGCCCTTGCGCGGCCGTTGACGCGTCGGCGACGGGAAGCCTACGCTCCATGTGCCGCTCAACGGTACGGCGTGCCGCCTCACGGCACAACACCCTTGAGGAGTCGACCGCATGACGCTCCGCACCGGCCGCCACTTCCTACAGATCCCCGGCCCCACCAACGTCCCCGACCGGGTCCTGCGCGCCATGGCGGCGCCCACCATCGACCACCGCGGCCCGGAGTTCGCCGAGCTGACGAAGCGTCTGTTGGCCGCCCTGAAGCCGGTGTTCGGCACCTCGGGGCCCGTCGTCGTCTACCCCGCGTCCGGCACCGGCGCCTGGGAGGCCGCGCTGGTCAACACCCTCAGTCCCGGTGACCGGGTGCTGTCGTTCGAGACCGGGCACTTCGCCGTGCTCTGGCGCGAGATGGCCCGCGGGCTCGGCCTCGACGCGGACACCGACGCCATCCCCGGCGACTGGCGGCACGGCGCGGACCCGGACGCGCTCGCCGAGCGGCTCGCCGCGGACACCGATCACCGCATCAAGGCGGTCTGCGTCGTCCACAACGAGACATCGACCGGCGTCACCAGCCGCATCCCCGAACTGCGCGCCGCGATCGACGCGGCGGCCCACCCCGCGCTGCTGTTCGTCGACACCATCTCCTCGCTCGGCTCCATCGACTACCGGCACGACGAGTGGGGCGTCGATGTCACCGTCGCCGGCTCGCAGAAGGGGCTGATGCTGCCGCCGGGCCTCAGTTTCAACGCCGTGAGCGAGAAGGCCCTCGCCGCCTCCCGGACGGCCGGGCTCCCCGCCTCGTTCTGGCGCTGGCAGCCGGTCATCGACGCCAACGCCAAGGGCGCCTTCCCGTACACCCCGGCCACCAACCTGCTCTACGGCCTGGACGAGGCGCTGCGCATGCTGGAGGAGGAGGGACTCACGAACGTGTTCGCCCGGCACACCCGGCATGCCGCCGCCACCCGCGCCGCGGTGCGGGGCTGGGGACTCGAGGTGCTGTGCGCGGACGAGCGCGAGCACTCCGGCTCGCTCACCGCCGTCCTGATGCCCGAAGGGCACGACGCCGACAAGCTCCGAAAGATCATCCTGGAGCGCTTCGACATGTCACTCGGCTCCGGACTCGGAAAGCTCGCCGGCCGGGTCTTCCGCATCGGTCACCTCGGCAACTTCAACGATCTGACGCTCGCGGGCACGCTCTCCGGCGTGCAGATGGGCCTCGAACTGGCGGGTGTCCCGATCCGGCGCGGAGGCCTCGAAGCGGCGTTGGACGTGCTGCGATGACGGCCCCCAGTGAGGTCCCCAGCGAGGTCCGTGCCACCGCCCGCGACCTGGAGGCCGCGCTGCGCCGGGACCTCGACGGCGAGGTCGCCTTCGACGACTACACCCGGCACCTGTTCTCCCGCGACGCCAGCATGTACGCGATCGAACCGCAGGGCGTCGTCTTCCCCCGCCACGCCGACGACGTACGGGCCGCGGTCGCGGCCGCCGCCGAGCACGGTGTGCCGCTCGTGCCCCGGGGTGCCGGGACCAGTCTGGCCGGGCAGACCGTGGGGCCCGGCCTCGTCCTCGACCTCTCCCGGCACATGCACCGCATCCTCGACCTCGACGCCGACGCGCGCACCGCGCTCGTCGAACCGGGCGTCGTCCAGGACCAGTTGAACCGGGCCGCCGCAGCGCACGGCCTGATGTTCGGCCCGGACACCTCCACCAGCAACCGCGCCACCATCGGCGGCATGGCGGGCAACAACTCCGCGGGCAGTGGCTCGATCCGCTACGGCATGACCATCGACCACGTACGGGAGCTGGACGTCGTCCTCTCCGACGGCACCACGGCCCGCCTCGCCCCCGTCGACGAGGCGGAGCGCGCCCGCCGCGCAGGACTCGACACCCTGGAGGGGCGGCTCTACCGCGAGCTCCCCAGGATCGTGGACGCGCACGCCGCCTCGATCGCCACGGACTTCCCCGACTACTGGCGACGCTCCGGCGGCTACCGCCTGGACCGGCTGGCCGACTCCGGCGGCGACGCCCCCTTCGACCTCGCGAAGTTCGTCGTCGGCTCGGAAGGCACCCTCGTCGTGGCCACCCGCGCCCTGGTCGACCTCGTCCCCAAACCCGCCCGGACGGTCATCGCCGTCGGCCACTTCACCTCCGTCGCCGGGGCCGTCGAGGCCACCGAGGACGCCCTCGGCCTCGATCCGTCCGCCGTCGAGATGATGGACCGCACGATCCTCGACCTCTCCCGGCAGAAGATCGAGTACGCCTCGCTCGGCAGCATCCTCGAAGGCGACCCGGAGGCCCTGCTCTTCGTCAGCTTCACCGGCGACGACGAGGCCGAACTCGCCGGGCGCCTCCAGGAGTTGACCGCACTGTGGAAGCGGCACGGCCACGGCTACCACACCCTCCAGGCCGTCACCCCAGCCCAGCAGTCCGGGCTGCTCAAGGTCCGCAAGTCCAGCCTCGGCCTGCTGATGGCCGCGAGCGAGGGCACCCGGCGTCCGCTGGCCTTCATCGAGGACACCGCGGTCGACCCGCGGCACCTCGCCGCCTACACCCGCCGTTTCAAGCAGGTCCTGGACCGGCACGGCCTCGACGCCGGCTTCTACGGCCACTGCTCGGTCGGCTGCCTGCACATCAGGCCCTTCGTCGACGTCGCCGACCCCGCCCAGGTCACGACGATGCGGGCGGTCGCCGAGGAGATCAAGGAGCTGGTACGGGAGTACGGCGGCGTCAACTCCAGCGAGCACGGCGACGGCCTGGCCCGCAGCGAGTTCAACCGTGAGCTCTACGGCGACGACCTGTACGAGGCGATGCGCGAGGTCAAGGGCCTCTTCGACCCGGAGAACCGGCTGAACCCCGGAAAGATCGTCGACGCCCCGGCGATGACCGAACACCTCCGCGACGCGGCGCTGCCGCCCGCGCCGCCCCTGCGTACCCACCTCGACTTCGAGGTCGTCGGAGGCGGTGACATGCGCGGCGCCGCCGACCGGTGCATGAACATCGGCCTGTGCCGCAAGAGCGACGCGGGCGCCATGTGCCCCTCGTACATGGTCACCAAGCACGAACACGACTCCACGCGCGGCCGGGCCAACGCGCTGGTCAAGGCGCTCTCCGAATCCGACCCGAAGGTGGCGCTCGGCGACGAAGGGCTGCACGAGGTCCTCGACCTTTGCCTGATGTGCAAGGCATGCAAGAGCGAATGCCCCCTCGGCGTCGACATGGCCACGCTCAAGGCCGAGACCCTGGCCCACCACCATGAGCGGCACGGCACACCACTGCGTTCGCGGGTGTTCGGCGCCGTCCGCCGCCTCAACCGGCTGGGGTCCGCGACCGCCCCGCTCTCCAATCTGCCGCTGCCCAGACGGCTGTTGGAGCGTGGTCTCGGCATCGCCAGTGCCCGGCCGCTGCCCGTGTTCGCCCGCCGCAACCTCGTGACATGGTTCCGCCGCAGGCCGGGGACCGTGGCGGGCAGCCAGGGCACCGTCACCCTCCTCGCCGACTCCTTCACCACCTACACCGACCCGGACGTCGGCCGCGCCGCCGTCGAACTCCTCGAACGGGCGGGCTGGCACGTGCGGTTGGAGAGCGGCGGCTGCTGCGGCCGCGCCGCCTTCTCCAAGGGGCTGCTCGACCAGGCGAAGGCCCAGGCCGGCGATCTCGTGCACCGCCTCGCGGACTCGGGGGACGGGCCCGTCGTCGGCTGCGAACCCTCCTGCCTGCTGACCCTGCGCGACGAACACCGCGCCCTGCTGCCCGGCGACCCGGCCGTCGCCGAGGTCTCAGGACGGGTGAAGCAACTGGAGGAGCTGCTCACCGAAGCCATCGACGACGGCAGACTCCAGCTGCGCGACGACACGGGGCCCGCGGGCCGCCGCATTCTCTTCCACGGCCACTGCCACCAGAAGGCCGAGGTCGGCACCGCCGCCACCGTCGCGCTCCTGAAGCGCATCCCGGGCGCCGAGGTCGTCGAACTCGACGCCGGATGCTGCGGGATGGCGGGCTCCTTCGGCTTCGAGGCCGAGCACTACGAGACGTCCATGGCGGTCGGCGAGGACCGGCTCTTCCCGGCGGTCAGGGCCGAGGCGAAGGACACCCTCGTCGCCGCCACCGGTGTCTCCTGCCGCCAGCAGATCCAGCACGGCACCGAGCGCACGGCGGTGCACCCGCTCCAGCTGATCCGGGAGGCATTGCGATGACCGTCACCGCAGGTGCGCTGGACGGCGTCCGCGTCCTCGACCTCACACAGGTCATGGCGGGCCCGTACTGCACGATGCTGCTCGCCGACCTCGGCGCGGACGTCATCAAGATCGAGTCACCGGAGGGCGGCGACCAGACCCGCACCTCCATGGGCACACCACGTCCCGGCAGCGACACCCCCGCCTTCCACGCCCTCAACCGCAACAAGCGAAGTGTCACCCTCAATCTGCGCACCGACGCCGACCGCGCCGCGTTCTTCCGGCTCGTTGCCGACGCGGACGTCGTCGTGGAGAACTTCCGGCCCGGCGTCACCGACCGCCTCGGTGTCGGCTACGAAGCCGTTCGCGCGGTCCGGCCCGACATCATCTACGCGTCGATCTCCGGCTTCGGCCAGTACGGCCCGTACGCCGACCGGCCCGGCTACGACCTCATCGCGCAGGGCATGGCGGGCGCCGTCAGTGTCACCGGCGACCCGGACGGGCCGCCGGTCAAGTGCGGGCTTCCGGTGGCCGACCTCGGCGCGGGCATGCTCTGCGCGCTGAGCATCGCCGCCGCGCACGTGCACCGGCTGCGCACGGGGGAGGGGCAGTACCTCGAGACCTCGCTCTACGAAGCGGTGCTGGCGATGTCGGTGTGGGAGTCCGTCGAGTACTTCTCCGGCGGTGAGCCCCCGCAGCGCCTCGGCTCCGCGCACCGCATGTCCGCGCCCTACCAGGTCGTCCGCACCAAGGACGGCCACGCCACCATCGCCGCCAACAACCAACGCCTTTGGCTGCGGCTGTGCGAGGCCCTCGACCTCCACCACCTCGCGGACGACGAACGGTTCGCGACCAACACCGACCGGATGGGCCACCGCGCCGAACTGATCGCCCTCCTCGAAGGCCGCCTCGCGGCGACCAGCACCGAGGAGTGCGTGGCCCGGCTCCTCGACGCGGGCGTCCCCGCGGGCCCGATCCTCGACTACGGGCAGATCCTCGACCACGACCCGCACGCGAGGGCCCGCCGCATGGTCGAGGAGTACGACCACCCGGTCGACGGCCGCAGCCGCGTCGTCGGCTTCCCGGTGAAACTCGCCCGCACCCCGGCGACCTTGCGCCGCCACCCGCCGGTACTCGGCGAGCACAACGAGGAACTCCTCGGAAAGGAGCCGGAGTTGACGCCGGACGACGACGCGCACGGCGGCTCCGTCACCTGGACCCGCCACGCGGTCCCCGGAACCCACACCTACGCCGCCCACCTCACCCTGAACAACCCGGACCGGCGCAACGCGCTGACCCTGCGCATGTACGACCAACTGGAACGCGCCTGCCAGGAGATCGACGCCGACCCCGACATCCGGCTGACCGTGCTCCGCGGCGCGGGCGGGCGCGCGTTCGCGGCGGGCACCGACATCCGCGAGTTCCGCGACGTCGCGAGCGGCGAGGACGGCGTGGCCTACGAGCGCCGTGTCGGCCTCGCCGTCGACCGGCTCGCGGGGCTGCGCATGCCCCTCGTCGGCGCGGTCGAAGGCCCGGCGGTCGGTGCGGGCAGCGCGCTCGCGAGCTGCTGCGACGTGGTGCTGTGCACCCCGGACGCGGTGTTCGGCGCCCCCATCGGCCGCACCCTCGGCAACTGCCTTTCCCCCGCCATGATGTCCCGCCTCTACGCGGGCCTCGGCCGCGCCCGCGTACTGCGGGCCCTCCTCGCCGGACGGCTGATCACGGCGACGGAGGCGCACGACTCCGGTTTCGTGGCGGACGTCGTCGACCCGGCAGACCTGGACACACGCCTCACGGAACTCACCGCGGACATCGCCCGTTGCGCCCCGCTCACCCTCGCGGCCCTGAAGGAGGCGGACCGCCGCGTCCTGGCCGCCTCGGCCCCCGGCCACGCCGAGGATCTCTACGCCCGCGTCTACGGCAGCCGCGACTTCGCGGAGGGTGTGGCGGCGTTCCTGGACAAGCGGAAACCGGTGTGGGAGGGGCGGTAGCGCTGCCGGTCGGGGTCGCCGAACTCGGGCCCGTCAGCAGCGCGTCAGCATCGTTGCCGGTGTCGTCAGCGTCCCGTCAGGACGGGCCGATGACGGGGGAGAGGGGCCTAGCGTCCCTGGTGAGCCACCATTCTCGGACTCTCCAGGAGACACTCCATGGCACAACCCGTGAGCGACGAAGACCCGGAACCCTCCGAACCCTTTCCGGCCGGGCCCCTCTACGTTCCCGTCCGGCCGGGCCCGCTCGGGTACGCCGCCCGCCTGTTCCGCACCCCGCTCGGTGACCGAACGGCCGTCGGCTTCACCTCCGAGCGTGCGCTGACCGTCACCCTCGGCGCGGGCCAGCCGTGGGTTCGGCTGGCCGAGCCCGCCCTGCGCGACATGGCCGCGCCGCTCGGCGCCGCCACCGTCACGGTGGACCCGCAGCTCTCCGCGCCCGCCCCGCGCCCCCGCACGCGGAACGTGCGCACGGCCGGCACGCTCCGGGGCGCCGGCGTCGCGGCCCTCGTCATGGCGCTGTCGTACTGGATCGGCTGAGGGGCGACGACACCATGACCACCGTTCACGAAACCGTTCCTTCCATCGCGAGCGCCGAGGACCCGTCGGTCTGGCCACACTCCACCACCGAACCGCACCCCGGCGACGCGCGCGTCGGCGGGGTGTCCCTCGCGGAGGTCGCGGGCCGCTACGGCACACCGGTCTACGTCCTCGACGAGGGCGAGGTCCGCCGCCGCTGTCGCACCTACCGCGACGCCTTCCCCGAGGCCGAGGTCCACTACGCGGCCAAGGCCTTCCTGTGCCGGGCCATGGCGCACTGGGTGTCGGACGAGGGACTCGGGCTCGACGTGTGCTCCGCGGGCGAGCTGGAACTCGCCGTCGCCGCGGGCTTCCCCGCCGACCGGATCGTCCTGCACGGCAACGCCAAGACGCCGCACGACCTGAAGCGGGCCCTCTGGTACGGCGTCGGCCGCATCGTCATCGACAGCCCCTCAGAGATCGCCCGGATCGCGGCGGCGGTCGGCCCCGAAGGGCACCAGAGGGTGATGGTCCGCGTGGTCCCCGGCATCAGCGCGGGCGGCCACGACAAGATCCGTACCGGCACCGACGACCAGAAGTTCGGCCTGTCCATCAGCGACGGCTACGCCCAGCACGCCATCGCCCGCATCCTCGACCAGCCGCAACTCGAACTCACCGGACTGCACTGCCACTTGGGCTCCCAGATCACCGACGTCAAGCCGTACCTGGCGGCGGTGCGGCGCATGGTGGGGCTGATGGCCCGGCTGAAGGAGCAACACGGCCTCGTGCTCCGGGAGTTGGATCTCGGCGGCGGTCATGGCATCGCCTACCGTCCCGGCGAGCCCGAGATGGACCTCCCGCGCCTGGCCCGCAAGGTGCGCGGGGAGCTGACCGAGGCGTGTGCGGCGGCCGGGCTCACCGTGCCGCGCCTGCTCGTGGAGCCGGGTCGGGCCGTCGTGGGGCCCGCCGGAGTCGCCCTGTACCGCGTGGTGTCCGTCAAGCGCACCGGTGGGCGCACCTTCGTCGCCGTCGACGGCGGCATGAGCGACAACCCGCGGCCCGCGTTGTACGGGGTGCGCTACGCGCCCCGCCTGGTGGGGCGCCGGGGAAGTGCGGACACGGCCCCGGTCACGGTCGTCGGCCGGCACTGCGAGGCCGGGGACGTGCTGGCCCCGGACGCCCGGCTCCCTGCCGACGTGCGGGCGGGCGACCTGATCGCCGTGCCGGTGGCCGGTGCCTACCACCTGTCGATGGCCTCCGGCTACAACGCGGTCGGCCGCCCGCCGGTGGTCGCCGTCCGCGACGGCCGGGCCCGACTGCTCGTGCGCCGCGAGTCGTTGGAGGACATCCGCAGCCGCGACGTCGGGCTCTAGACCGGGCCCCGAAGGGCGCCGCCCCTCACGCCTCCTCGGTGCCCACGTTCCGGGCGAGGTGTCGCAGCAGTCGGCTCAACTCGGCGCGGTCGGCGTCCGACAGACCGGCGTTGAGGCCGCGGTCGAAGGCGGTCGCCGCCTTGCGCATGCGCGTGAAGGCCTCCTCGCCCGCCTCCGTCAGCTCCACCACGTGGATGCGGCGGTTCGCGGTGTCGCGCCGCCGGGTGATGAGGCCGCGCTTGTCCATCGCGTTCAGGTGGTGCGTGAGGGTCGCGTCCCGGACGCCGACCGCCTCGGCCAGCCGGCGCTGGTTGGCGGGGCGGCCGGTCTTCAGGTTCAGCAGGATCAGCCACACCGGCAGTGAGCCGTCGGCCTCCTCCAGTGCCTCCTCGAAGGCCCGGCTGACCGTGCGGGCGGCTTGACTGAGCTGGAGACCGAGGGGCGGGGAGGAGGGCTGCTGCATGGCACAACTTTAGCAGCGGGATCGAATCGTTTGATGTCTAAGCATTAGGTGTCTACTCTTGGAGGGGCGAGGGGGCGTCACAGGACACTTGTCGGAGAAGAAGAGGTCCCACCATGTCCACCCGGAACTATCTGCGCCCGCCCTGGGCGGCGCGCGTCATCGGCGGACGGATGGCCCGCCTGGTCAAGCCCAAGGTGGTCAGCCTGCTGTCGGTCCCCGGGCGCACCACCGGCGCCTGGCGGTCCACCCCCGTGGCCGTGCTCGACCACGAGGGTGCGGAGTACCTGCTGGCGGCCTACGGCGACACCGAGTGGTCCCGCAATCTGCGCGCCCACGCGTCGGGCCGCCTCACCCGGGGCGGCCGCGTCGAGCAGTTCACGGCGGTCGAGGTGGACCCGTCCGAACTCCCGGCGCTCATGGAGGCCTATCTGCGGGAGTTCGGCAAGCTCCCGAACGTCGCCAAGACCTTCGCGGCGCTGCCGGACCCGGCCGACCACCCCGCCTTCCGCATCACGGTCACGGGGAGCGAGCGCGCGTAGACGCCGCCGGGCTTCAGTCGTGCCAGTGCTTGCGCGGGGCCGCCGCGGGGCCTGTCACCAGCGTGTTCGGTGGTACGTCCTTGGTGACCACGGCGCCGGCGCCGACCACGGCACCGTGGCCGATCGTGACACCGGGCAGCACCGTCACCGCCGCGCCGAGCCATGCGCCGGCCCCGATCGTGATGGGCGCCCGCGTGTAGAACTCGGGGCGTTCGGACGCGCGGATCGGATGGTTGGCGGAGATCAGATTGGTCTTCGGCCCGATCAGTACGCCGTCGCCGAGGCTGATCCCTCCCTGGTCCAGGAACGTGCAGCTCTGGTTCACGAAGACGTGCTCGCCGAACTCGGTGCGGAGTCCGAAGTCCGTGTAGAAGGGCGGATAGACGGTGGCGGATTCGGGCATCGGCCGTCCGAAGATGTCGCACAGCAGTGCCGCGCGTGCGGCCTTGTCGTCGAAGGGCAGCACATTCAGCCGTGACGTCAGCGAGGTGACGTACTCGATGCGCTCGGCCACGCGCGTGAACTCGGGGGTGCGGACGTAGAGGCGGTCCTGTTCGGGCATGACCGTCATCCAAGCCGTCGCAGGGCGCGGGGATCAAACAACGAACATGGCGCAGCAGCACAAGCGTTGGTTGTGCGGCGACTGGCTGAGAGCGCGCGTCGTGCCATGCAATCGGGGCACAAAGGTGTGAATCTGTCGATATGACTTCGACACCCAAGGCCGCGCAGCCGTCCGTCACTCAGCAGCAGGCGGAAGTCCGCGAGCGCCTCCCGTTCTCCGACACCCAGGACTTCGAGGACGCGAAGCGGGGCTTGATCGCCCGGCGTGCGCCGAACGCGGTCACCGCCGAGGACGGGCGTGTCGTGTGGGACAACGACACGTACGCCTTCCTCAACGGTGACGCCCCCGACACTGTGAACCCCAGTCTGTGGCGGCAGTCCCAACTCTGCGCCGAACAGGGCCTGTTCGAGGTTGTCGAGGGCATCTATCAGGTGCGAGGTCTCGACCTGTCGAATGTCACGTTCATCGAGGGCGACACCGGTGTGATCGTGATCGATCCCCTGCTGTCGAAGGAACCGGCCGCGGCGGCGCTCGACCTGTACCGCGAGCACCGCGGCGAGCGTCCGGTCACCGCCGTGATCTACACCCACTCGCACGCCGACCACTTCGGCGGCGTCAAGGGTGTCACCACGCAGGAGGACGTCGACGCCGGGCGCGTACCCGTCATCGCGCCCGAGGGCTTCACCGAGCACGCCGTCGCCGAGAACGTGTACGCGGGCACCGCCATGGCCCGCCGCGCCGCCTACATGTACGGCGCGGCGCTCGCCCGCGGCCCGCAGGGGCAGGTCGGCGCAGGGCTCGGGCAGACGACCTCGACCGGCGGCGTCACGCTGATCCCGCCGACCCTGTCCATCATGACGACGGGCCACGAGGAGACCGTCGACGGGGTGCGCATGGTCTTCCAGATGGCGCCCGACACCGAGGCACCCTCGGAGATGCTGATCCACTTCCCCGACTTCAGGGCGCTGTGCGCGGCCGAGGACGCCACGCACACCCTGCACAACCTGCTGACCCTGCGTGGTGCCGTCGTCCGCGACCCGCACGGCTGGTCGCACTACCTCACCGAGACCATCGACCTCTTCGGCGACAAGAGTGACGTCGTCTTCGCCTCGCACCACTGGCCGACCTGGGGCCAGGACCGCGTCGTCGAGTTCCTGGAGAGCCAGCGCGACCTGTACGGCTACCTCCACGACCAGACGCTCCGTCTGATCAACAAGGGCTGGACCGGAGCTGAGATCGCCGAACACCTTGAGTTGCCGCCCGCCCTGGAGAATGCCTGGAACGCGCGCGGCTACTACGGCTCCGTCAGCCACAACCTCAAGGCCATCTATCAGCGCTACATGGGCTGGTTCGACGGCAACCCGGCCCATCTGTGGCAGCACCCGCCCGTCGAGGCGGGCAAGCGCTACGTCGAGTTCATGGGCGGCGCCGACACCGTCGTGGACAAGGCGCGCGGCTCCTTCGACGCGGGCGACTACCGCTGGGCGGCCGAGGTGCTCAGCCACGTCGTCTTCGCCGAGCCCGACCACGCGGCGGCGCGCGAACTGCTCGCCGACACCTACGAACAGCTCGGTTACGGCGCCGAGAACGGCCCCTGGCGCAACTTCTACCTCTCCGGCGCCACCGAACTGCGCGACGGCAAGTTCGGTACCCCTACCGTTGCCGCGTCGGCCGACGTGATCGCGAACCTCGGCCCGACGATGCTGTTCGACGCCATCGCCATCCAGATCGACGGCCCCAAAGCCTGGAACGAGAAGCTCAGCATCGACGTCCATCTCACAGACATCGACGAGCGCTACCGGCTCCGCCTCGCCAACGGCGTGCTCACCTACAGCTCCGCGTCCCAGAAGACCGCGGCCGATGTCTCCCTCACCGGCGAGGTCCAGTCCCTGTCCGCACTGGCCGCCACCGGCCTGACCCCCGAGGGGCTCGAGCGGGCAGGCGTCCAGGTCCAGGGCGACGCGTCAACGCTCAGTCGGCTCGCCGCGGTGCTCGACCCCGGCGACCGGGACTTCTCGATCGTCACGCCGTGAGGTTCACCAAGTAAAAAATGTAACTCGGTTGCGCTATTGTGGCCCTTGTGATGACCGACGAAGCGCACCAGACGGACAACGGGCAGGGCGGCGGGACACGCCCCGTCCTCGTGACGGGGGCCACCGGCCGCATCGGCCGGGCGGTGGTGGACGAACTGCTGGCCGCGGGCGTGCCCGTGCGGGCGCTCACGCGCGACCCCGCGGCCGCGGGTCTCCCGGCCGGGGTCGAGGTGGTGGCCGGCGACTTCGCCGACCCCGCCTCGCTCGACCCCGCACTGCGGGGCGTGCGCTCGGTGTTCCTGCTGTGGACCGCGCCGCCCGCGACCGTCGAGGCCGTCGTCGGGCGGATCGCGGCCCGCACGCGACGGATCGTCTTTCTCTCCTCGCCGCACCGAACGCCGCACCCGTTCTTCCGGCAGCCCAACCCGATGGCCGACCTGCATGCCCGGATCGAGCGCCTGATCGCGGACTCGGGACTCGACTCCACGATCCTTCGGCCCGGCATGTTCGCCTCGAACGTCCGCCTGTGGTGGGAGCCCGCCATCAACGCCGGCGAACCCGTCCGGTGGCCCTACGCCGCCGTGGAGACCGCCCCGATCGACGAGCGCGACCTCGCCGCCGTGGCGGCCCGCACCCTGTACGAGGCCGGACACACCGGCGGCGACTACGTCCTCACCGGCCCCGAGGCGCTCAGCCACGCGGATCAGGTACGCGTGATCGCAGACGTCATCGGCCGCCCGGTCCCGTTCGAGGAACTCACCCCGGACGAGTTCCGGCGCGCGACCGAAGGCGCCTGGCCGCGCCCCGTCGTCGACATGCTGCTCGACGCGTGGGGTGCGAGCGACGGACACCCCGCGTATGTGACATCGACGGTGGCCGATGTCCTCGGAGTGCCCGCGCGGACGTTCCGCGAGTGGGTCACCGATCAGTGGAAGACGCCGCTGTAGGCGTTGAGCGCGGGCTGCCCGCCCAGGTGCGCGTACAGGACGTTCGCGTCCCTGGGGATGTCCCCGTCGCGTACGAGATCGATGAGTCCGGCCATCGATTTGCCCTCGTAGACCGGGTCCAGGATGACGCCCTCCAGCTCACCGGTCAGCCGGATCGCGTCCACCGTGGACTCGACCGGGATGCCGTAGCGGTCACCGGCCCAGCCCTCCAGAACGGTGATCTCGTCCTCGCGCAACTCCCGCCCGAGACGCAGGAGTTCGGCCGTATTGCGGGCGATCTTCGCCACCTGGGCGCGGGTCTCCTCGATCTTCGCCGAGGCGTCGATGCCGATCACCCGGCGCGGCCGGTCCTGGCCCGCGAACCCGGCGATCATGCCCGCGTGCGTGCTGCCGGTGACGCTGCACACCACGACCGTGTCGAAGAAGACGCCCAGCTCGCGCTCCTGTCGCTCCACTTCATACGCCCAGTTCGCGAAGCCGAGGCCGCCGAGCCGGTGGTCGGAGGCGCCGGCGGGGATCGCGTACGGGGTGCCGCCCGCGGCGCGTACGTCCTCCAGGGCCTGCTGCCAGCTGTCCTTGAACCCGATGCCGAACCCGGCCTCCACCAGGCGCACGTCGGCGCCCATGATCCGGGACAGCAGGATGTTGCCGACCTTGTCGTTGACCGCATCCGGCCAGTCCACCCAGCTCTCCTGCACCAGCACGGCCTTCAGGCCCAACGAGGCGGCGACCGCCGCCACTTGCCGGGTGTGGTTGGACTGCACGCCGCCGATGCTGACGAGCGTGTCCGCGCCCTGGGCGAGCGCGTCGGGGATCAGGTACTCCAGCTTGCGGGTCTTGTTGCCGCCGAAGGCGAGCCCGGAGTTGCAGTCCTCGCGCTTGGCCCAGATGCGCGGGCCGCCGAGGTGCTTGCTGAGCCGGTCAAGGGGGTGCACGGGGCTGGGGCCGAACAGAAGAGGGTGGCGCTCGAAGTCGTTCAGGGACATGGGGACTCCTTGCGTGGACGGGCCCGTCGGGCACGGGTCATCGGGGGTGCGGGGTGCGGCGGCGCAGCACGAACAGGCTGGTCAGGCTTGCCACGGCGGCGAACGCCACCCAGTAACTGGGGGCCGCCGTCTGCCCGGTCGTATCGAGCAGCCAGGCCGCGATCATCGGGGTGAAGCCGCCGAAGACGGTGACACCGATGTTGTAGCCCACGGCCATCCCGGTCGCTCGGGTCCCGGCCGGGAAGATGCCCGCCATGAGTGCGCCCATGGGGCCGTAATAGCAGCCCTTGAAGAGCGCCAGCACCATGACGACGCCGATCAGCAGGGCAAGCGAGGGCGTGGCCACGAGGAGCGCGAACATCGGGTAGATCAGCAGCAGGACCGCGCCCGCCGCCGGGACCATGATCGCGATCTGGCCCACCCGGTCGGAGAAGTGGCCCGCCACACTCGTCACCGCGAGCAGTACCAGGCCACCGGCGAGGGCCGCGATGAAGCCGGTGGAGTCCGGGAGGCCCAGGGTCTTCGTGGCGTACGTCGGGATGTACGTGATCAGGTAGTTGAGGCAGGTCGTCACGGCGAGCAGTCCGATGGTGAGCAGCACGCCGGCCTTGTGCTCGCGGAGCATGGTGCGGACCGGGGCGCGGGTGGCCTCGGGCTCCCGGGCGGTGGTGGGCGGCTCGGGCACGTTGCGGCGGATGTAGAGGCCCACGGGTGCCACGAGCAGACCGATGAGGAACGGGATCCTGAAACCCCAGGAGGTGAGCTGGTCCTCGCTGAGCGTCGAGGTGAGCACGGTGCCGAGGAGGGCGGCGAGCAGAGTGCTGGCGGCCTGGCTGGTGAACTGCCAACTGGCGGCGAAACCACGCCGGTCCGGCATGAACTCGACCATCAGGGCCGTCGCGCTGCCGAACTCGCCGCCCGCGGCGAAGCCCTGGATCAGCCGGGCGAGCAGGATCCCCACCGGCGCGACCACGCCGATCGCCGCGTACGAGGGCATCGCGCAGATCAGCAGCGTGCCGAGCGCCATCAGTCCGATCGACCAGGTCAGTGCGGCCTTTCGCCCCGCCCGGTCGGCGTAGGAACCCAGGACGAGGGCGCCCACCGGCCGGATCAGGAAGGAGACACCGAAGGTGCCCAGGGTGAGGAGCAGGGCCAGTGCCGGGTCGTCGTTGGTGAAGAAGACCTTCGACAGGTACGTCGCGAAGTAGCTGTAGACCGCGATGTCGTACCACTCCAGGGCGTTGCCGACGCACGCCGCGGTGATGATCTTCCCCGGGCTCGGGGTGGTGGTCGACCGTGCCGTGGTTCTCGCCGGTGGTGCGCTCATGGGGCGCTCCCGTCGGTGGAAGGGGCGGCCGGAGGCCAGGTGCCGTGCTCGGCGAGGTCGGCGAGATCCCAGAAGAGCCCGGCCATCACCTGAAGCGACTCGCGTACGAGCGGGGCCGGCAGATGCTCGTCCGGGGCGTGCTGGGAGCAGCCGGGGTACGAGTGCGGAACCCACACGGTGGGCAGGCCGAGGCCGCGCGAGAAGGCGGAGTTGGGCAGCGAGCCCGCCAGGTTGGGCAGGAGCGCGGGCGTCGTGCCCGTCGTGCGCTCCAGCGAGCCGAGCGTCCACGGGACCCAGGGGTCGTCCGGGTCGAGCCGGGTCGCCTCCATGCCGTAGTCGGCGGCGACCTCGACCATGCCGAAACCGTGCTCGTCGAGATGCTTGCGGACCGCACGCTCCACGTCGGACGACTCCAGGCCGACGACGAAGCGGAGCTGGCAGTGGGCGCGGGCGGAGCCGGGGATGGCGTTGGTGGGGTTGTCCGGCTGGCCCGTGGTCATGGCGAGGACCTCGATGGTGTTCCACGCGAAGAGGCGCTCGTTCGGGGTGAGTCCCGGCTCGCCCCAGCCGGTGTCGGGCGTGGGTCCGTCGGTGCCCGCGGGGATGTCGGCGAGGGCGCGGCGCACCTCGTCGGGGATCCCGGCGGGGCGCAGGCCCTCGACGCGGATGCTGCCGCGGTCGTCGACGAGGCAGGCGATCGCGTTGGCCAGGACGGTGCCGGGATTGCGCAGCAGGCCGCCCCAGTTGCCCGAGTGGTGCGAGCCCTCGCGCAGGTTCAGGCCGAGCGTGAAGTCGGCGGCGCCGCGGGAGCCGAGGAAGACGGTGGGCCGGTCTCTTGCGACGCGCGGGCCGTCGGAGCCGATGAGCAGGTCCGCGGCGAGCAGGTGGTCACGCTCCAACTCGCAGAACTCGGCGAGGCCGGGGGAGCCGAACTCCTCGCCGGTCTCAAGAAGCAGCACGACGTTGTAGCCGAGTCGCCCGCCGCGTTGCCCGATGGTGTGTTCCAGGGCGACGAGATTGACCAGGTGCTGGCCCTTGTTGTCGGCGACGCCGCGCCCGTACCAGCGCTCGCCCTCGACGGTGAGCCGCCAGGGATCGAGCCCGGTGCGCCAGCGCTCCGGGTGGCCCGGCTGCACGTCCGCGTGTCCGTAGGTGAGGAGCGTGGGCAGGCCCTCGGCCTCGGTGCGGCGGGCGACGAGGAACGGGTGGCGGGCGGAGACGGGGTTGTCCGCGATCTCGACGTCGAACCCCATGCGGTGCAGGCGCGGCGCGATCTCCTCGCTCAAGTAGCCGTGGAGCGCGGGCTCCTGGGCCGGGTCGTGGCTCTCGGTCGGGACCGCGACGAGGCGGGTGAGTTCTTCCAGGAACGTTCCGGAGTCGAAGTGGTGTGCGGCGCTGTCGATCGCGTCCTGTCTGCTCATGAGCCACGACGGTGGCACCGCACGGGAGAGGCCAACAAGGGGCGCTGGGACATCCGGCGGTGACAATATGGGAATGCGTGCGTTGCCGTGACGGCAACGCACGGTCCATGGCGAAGGCGCAGGGAGAGGGCACATCCGATGCCACTGGTCGACCCGGCCCTGAAGTACTTCATCGCCGTCTTCGAGACGGGGTCGGTGAACGCGGCGGCGCGCCGCCTCTTCGTCGCGGGCTCCGCCGTGAGTCGCCAACTCGCCCGCCTGGAGCGGGAGGTGGGCGCCCCGCTCTTCGACCGGCGGCCGAGCGGTGTCACCGCGACCGCGGCCGGGCGCGCGTTCGCGGGCTTCGCGCGGCGGGCGATTCAGGACGCCGAGGCCTTCACCGAAGAGGTCCACCAGCGCCGCACGACGCGGGCGGTCATCACGGTCGCCGCCACGATCGGTGTCACCCACCACCTGCTGCCCGACGTCGCCGCGGGCTTCCACGCGGCCCACCCGGAGGCCCGCGTCATCCTGCACGTGGCGCGGCCGACGGAGGCGACGCAGATGGTGGCGGAAGGCATCGCCGACCTCGGCGTCACCTTCAACATCGCGCTGCCGGCGGGTGTCTCGATCCGCCACACGCAGGAGGCCCCGCTCTGCGCGATCGTCCGCAGGGGCCACCCGCTCGCCGACAAGGCGGCCGTCTCGGTGCGCGACCTCGTCCGGCACCCGGTGGCCCTGCCCTCGGCCGACACCACGAGCCGGCTGCTCCTGGAGGCCTCGGCGGCGGCCCACCAGCTCACGGTGGAGGGTGTCTTCGAGTGCACCACGGTCGACGCGCTCCTGCGTTTCGTCCGCGCCAGCGGCGCGGTCACCCTGGCCAGCCGCGTCACGCTGGGCCCGTCCGACCGCCGTGCCCTGGTCGCCGTCCCCCTGGAGGAGAAGGAGTTCCGCCAGCGCACCCTCCAGGTGCAGTGCCGGGCGGGCCGCGAACTCCCGCCCGCGGCGGCGGACTTCATGGACCGGGTGATCGATGCGCTGGGGCATCGGGCGGTGTGACTGGTGCCGGCCACCGGTGACCAGTAGGTTCACGGCAACAACGTGCGAGGGGCACGGAGTTCCGGTGGGGCGAGGGCGGGGGAGTGGGGATGCGGGTGCCGAGGACGTGGCAGAGGGCCGGGATCCTAGTGCTGGGGGCCGTGCTCGTCGTCAGTGGGTGTGATGTCGGCACGAGGGCGGGCGACGCGCGGCCGCCGGAGCCCCGGCGGGTGCAGGCCAAGGCCTCGAATCCGCCCGCCGGGATGCCCTCCCGGTTCACCGGCGGGCAGCGGCTGCGGTGGGCGAAGTGTTCGGCGCCCTCCGGGGCCCGGGAGCGCGGGTACGAATGCGCCACCATGAAGGCGCCGCTGGACTACCGGAGGCCGGGGGGCGACACCATCGACGTCGCGCTGATACGGAAGCGGGCCACCGGGCCGGAGCGCGAGCGGATCGGCTCCTTGCTGCTCAACTTCGGTGGGCCAGGGGTGTCCGGTGTCGAGGGGCTGCCCAGGTACGCCCGTCAGTACGAACCGCTGGGCGAACGCTACGACCTGGTCAGCTTTGATCCGCGAGGGGTGGGCGGGACCATTCCCGTCACCTGCGTGGCGCGGCGGTTCGAGGGCGGTGACGCCTGCCCGAAGGGCTCCGGGAAGGTGCTGCCGTACATCGGGACCTCGCGGACCGCGCGGGATTTGGACCTGATGCGGTATCTGCTCGGCGACGAGCGGCTGCACTACTTCGGTGTGTCCTACGGGACCGAACTGGGCGGCGTCTACGCCCACTTGTTCCCGAAGCACGTCGGACGCCTCGTGCTGGAGGCCCCCGTCGACCCGACGCGGGACCGGGTGGAAGGTGACATCGCCCAGGTCAGGACCGTGCAGCGGGCCTTCGACCGGTTCGCGCGGCACTGCGCGAGCGCCTACGACGACTGCCCGCTCGGCCGGGACCCCGGGCGGCGCGTCGTCGCGCTCCTGCACAAGCTGGAGAAGACCCCCGCCCGCGCGCCGGGCAGGAAGAAGCTCGACGGGACCGACGCCGCCTACGCCATCTCCGATTTCCTGGACCGCGGCAAGGAGGGCTGGCGGCCCCTGGCCACGGCCCTCGACGACCTCATCGCACGGGGCGACGCCCGCGGACTGATGGACGCGGCGGACGATCACGAGCCCGGCGCCCACGCCCGCAGCGCACCCGTCGAAGGCGACGACGGCACCACCGCCCTCGTCGCCATCACCTGCGCCGACTCCGACCAGCGCCCCGGGTACGACCGGGCCGACGCCATGGCCAGACGGATCGAGGCGGCCTCACCCGTCTTCGGGAAGGCCTGGTCGAACAGCGTGTACCTCTGCTACGAGTGGCCCTTCGACGGCGAGCGGGCCGACCCCGACGTCGCCGCGAAGGGCGCCCGTCAGATCCTGGTCGTCGCGGGCACCGGGGACCCGACGACCCCGTACGAGGGCGGCAGGCACATGGCCGACGAGCTGGGGAAGGGTGTCGGCGTGCTGCTGGGCGTGCGGGCCGAGGGGCACGGCACGTACCCGCAGAACGCGTGCGCGACCCGGGCCGTCGACACGTACCTCCTCGACGGCAGGACACCGAGGAGCGGCACCAGGTGCGGATAGCGGAACGCCGCGGGCGGGGCAGTGGACTGCCCCGCCCGCGGCGGTGTGTTCCGGCGACCGGCGGGGGCCGTCAGTCCCCGTGGCCGAGCGAGACGTCGAGGTCGCCCGGGTTCCCGCTGCCCGCCACCGTGACCGGCTTCGACACCGGCGGGTAGCCGCTGGCGATCACCGTGTACGTGGCGCCGGACAGGCCGGCGAAGGCGTACACGCCGTCGTCGCCGGTGGTGTGCACCGCGACCACGTTCCCCGCCTGGTCGAGGAGGGTGACGCGGGCGTCGTTCACCGGGGAGCCGTCGGTGCCACGGACCGTGCCGGTCAGCGTCGCGGCGGAGCGCAGCACGGCGTCCTGCCGGGTGGCGGTGCCGCCGGCGACCTGGGCCTGGCCCGCGTACGGCTGGAAGCCCTCCGCGCTGGCCGTGAAGGTGTAGGCGCCGGGCGGCAGCTGCGGCAGCGAGTAGCCGCCGTCGGTGTCGGTGAGCGCCGAGCCGACGGTCTCGCCGCGCTCGTCGGTGGTGATGACGAGCGCGCCGATCACGGGCGCCGAGTCGGACTCGGACCGCACCGTGCCGTAGAGGCCGCCGTCGCCGCTGAGGACGAGGTCGAAGCCGACCGGTCCGTCCGCGCGCAGCGCGAGCGTGGCGACCCGCGGGTCACGGCCCGGGGCCGAGCCGACGAGGACGTAGCCGTCCCCTTCGGCGGCCGGGGCCGACACCGCGTAGCTGCCGTCGGCGGCGGCGGTGCCGCGCCCGATCTGCGCGCCGCCCCGGTCGATGAGGGTGACCACGGCGCCGGACAGGGGAGCACCCTGCCCGTCGAGGATCCGGCCCCGCACGCCCGGGCCCGCGACCGCCGGGGCGGTGGCGACGGGCGTGACGGGAGCGGCGGCGGCCACGGCCTCGCCCGCGGTCTCGGCGGCCTCGGCCGCCTCGGACGTGGACTCGACCTTCTGCTGCGAGTGCGCCAGCGGACGGCCCGCGCGGTACAGCAGGACCGAGACGACGAGACCGGCCACGAAGAACCCGGCGGCCCACCAGTACGCGGTCGCGTAGCTGTGCACGGCGGCCTCGGCCTGGGCGGCCTTCGAGGCACCGTGGTCGGCGATGTAGTTCGATGCGGCCGTCGCGGCCATGGTGCTGAACAGCGCCGTACCGATCGAACCGCCGACCTGCTGCATCGTGTTGACGGTCGCGGCGGCGACGCCCTGGTCCTTCGGGGCGACCCCGAGGGTGGCGAGGCTCATCGCGGGCGGCATCACGAGACCGATACCGACACCGATCATGATCAGCGGCGGCAGCACGTGCGAGGCGTAGCTGCTGGTCACGTCGAGCGCGGTGAGCCAGACCAGGCCGCCCGCGGTGAGACCCATGCCGACCGGGACGACCGGCTTCGGGCCGAGCTTCGGGATCAGCGCCATCGTGGCGACCTGCGCCGTCACCATCAGCGACAGGATCATCGGCAGGAACGCGACACCCGTCTCCATCGGGCTCTTGCCGAGGATGAGCTGGAGGTAGTACGTCAGGAACAGGAAGATGCCGAACATGCCGGCGCCGGTGATGAACACGCTCACGTAGGACGCGGCGCGGTTGCGGTCGGCCAGGACGCGCAGCGGCAGCAGCGGGTGCTTGGCCCGGGTCTGCCAGAAGATGAAGAGCGCGAGCAGGACGACACCCGCTGCCAGGAAGACCCAGCACATCCAGTTGCCCCAGCTGTGCGTCTCGGCGTTGGAGAAGCCGAAGACGATGCTGAACAGGCCCGCCGCGACGAGCAGCGTGCCCAGCAGGTCGAGCTTGGGACGCGGGCCGGGCGCGGGCTTGCGGACGAAGATCACCGCGCCGACGACCGCGACCGCGGCGATGACGAGGTTGACGTAGAGCGTCCAGCGCCAGTCGAGGTGCTCGGTGAGGAAGCCGCCGAGCAGCATGCCGATGGCACCGCCGGAACCGGCGATCGCACCGAAGATGCCGAACGCGCGGGCGCGTTCCTTCGGCTCGGTGAAGGTCGTCGTCAGCAGGGCCATCGCGGTCGGCGCGAGGATCGCGCCGAACACACCCTGAAGGGCGCGGCCGACGACGAGCATGGAGAAGCCGGTGGCGGCACCGGCGAGGGCGGACGAGCCCGCGAACCCTATGAGGCCGATGATCAGCGTCGCCTTGCGCCCGAAGAGGTCGGACAGCTTGCCGCCGAGGAGCAGGAGGCTGCCGAAGGCGAGCGAGTACGCGGTGACGACCCACTGGCGGCCGTCGTCGGAGAAGCCGAGGTCCGCCTGGGCGGACGGCAGGGCGATGTTCACGATGGTGGCGTCGAGCACCACCATCAGCTGGGCGAGGCCGATGACGGCCAGGACCCACCAGCGGTGGGGCACGTGGTGCGCGGCCTGCGCGCCCGGCGGCTGTGCGGACGAGGCCGCGGCCGGACGCTCGCGCGCGTCGAGCGGGGTGGGCATTGCGTGGTCCTTCGAGGTCTGTCGGGAGCCGGAGGCCGGGAGGGGCCGGAGGCGGTCAGGCGTTCAGCAACAAGGGGAGGACGACGGTGTCCACGTAGCGCTGGAGATATTCGGTGTCGGCCGACTGCCGCTCGAGGAGCGGCCGGGAGAAGACGGAACCGAGGAACATGTGCGGAAGGAAACCGCAGGCGGGTGCGGAGCGGTCGATCTCGCCGCGCTCCGCGGCCCGCGCGAGCATCGCCTCGAACAGGTCGAGCTCGGGCTGGACGAGCGCCTCGTGCACGGCGTCCGCGAGCTCCGCGTCCTTGCGGATGGCCAGCGAGATGCCGCGTACGAGGTCGAGGTCCTTGCGGGCCTCGCCGATCCGCTGCGCGAGCGCGTGCAGATCGCCCCTCAGGGACCCGGTGTCGAGGTCGTCGAGGGAGAACGGCCGCATCTCGCGCAGCGCCTCGGACACAAGCCGTGGCTTGCTGCCCCACTGCCGGTAGAGCGTGGCCTTGCTGCACCGCGACCGCGCGGCGACGGCGTCGAGCGTCATCGTCTCGTAGCCGACGTCGCGCACGAGGTCGAGGGTGCGTCCGAAGAGCTCGCGCTCCCGCTCGGGGGTGAGCCGGGTGCGCCGCTTTCTGCGCGTGAGGGGTTCGGGCAGCCCCATGGGTTCCTTGCCTGATGGTGGTGCGCGGATCCGCTCGAGGTCTGTCGTGCGCGGACAAGCGAACCGAAACGGTTTCGTACCGTTAGAAGGTACGCCCTCCCGTCATCGAAACGCAAACGTTTCGCTCCCTGTGTGTCCCCAGTGAAGATCACCTGACGATGCTCAACGCGCATCGCAAGATGCGAAATCGGTGTTGGACGTGCATCAGCGGCAGCTCATAGCGTCACGCCAGACCAGTGACGCGGGCCATACGGGAGTGGGCCCGCCTCCGGGACGTCTGTCGCACACCTCAGCTCGGGAGCACCGCCGCTATGACCGCCTACACGCCTGCCGACCTCGGTCGACGACTCGGCTCGGGCCTGTTGTCCTTCCCCGTGACCCACTTCCGGGGCGAGGACCACCCCTCGGCCTTCGACTTCGACGAGGAGGCCTACCGGGAACACATCGGCCGCCTCGGGGCGTACGAGGTGGCCGGACTCTTCGCGGCCGGCGGCACCGGCGAGTTCTTCTCGCTGACCGTGGCCGAGGTCGAGCGCGTGGTCGCCGCCGCCGTGGCCGCCGCGCCCGAGGGCACCCCGATCCTCGCCCCGGCCGGCTACGGCACCGCCACCGCCGTCGAGATGGCCAAGGCGGCCGAGCGTGCGGGCGCCGACGGCATCCTGCTCTTCCCGCCCTACCTCACCGAGGCCCCGCAGGACGGACTCGCCGCACACGTCGAGGCGGTCTGCCGGGCGACGAACCTCGGTGTCATCATCTACAGCCGCGCCAACGCCGTGTACAGCGCCGACACCGTGGCCCGCGTCGCCGAGTCCTGCCCGAACCTGATCGGCTACAAGGACGGCGTCGGTGACATCGACGCCATGACCCGCATCTGCGCGCGGCTCGGTGACCGGCTCACCTACATCGGCGGCCTGCCGACCGCCGAGATGTTCGCGCTGCCGTACCTCGAACTCGGTGTCACCACCTACTCGTCGGCCATCTTCAACTTCGTCCCGGAGTTCGCGCTCTCCTTCTACGCGGACGTCCGCGCCCGCCGCCACGACGAAGTGCTGCGGGGGCTCGACGAGTTCGTCCTGCCGTACACGGAGATCCGCAACCGCAAGAGCGGCTACGCGGTCAGCATCGTCAAGGCGGGACTCACCGCCACCGGCCACCCCACGGGCCCGGTCCGGCCGCCGCTGACCGACCTCGAACCGGCGGAGCTGGACGCACTCACCGCACTGATCAAGGGCATCAGCCTCTGACGCACGCTCGTCGCACGACTCATGCACCACCCCTTCCGTAGGTCCCTCATCCGCCTGCGAGCCGCACGCGAAAGGTGTCACCGTCCATGAGCCCCAAGGCCGTTCCCCCCGCCGCCACCCCCGTCGTCGCCTCGATGCGGGTCGTCCCGGTCGCAGGCCAGGACAGCATGCTGCTGAACCTGAGCGGCGCGCACGCCCCGTACTTCACCCGCAACCTGGTGATCCTCACCGACTCCGACGGCCGCACCGGTGTGGGCGAGGTCCCCGGCGGCGAGCCCATCCGCGGCACGCTCGAGGAGGTCGCCGACCTGGTCGTGGGGCAGCCCGTCGGCGATCCGCAGGCCGTGCTGCGCGCGATACGTGAGCGCTTCGGCGACCGGGACGCGGGCGGGCGCGGCGCGCAGACCTTCGACCTGCGCGTCACCGTGCACGCGGTCACCGCCGTCGAGGCGGCGCTGCTCGACCTGCTCGGCCAGTACCTGAACGTGCCGGTCGCGGCGCTCCTCGGCGAGGGCGTGCAGCGCACGTCCGTGCCCGTCCTCGGCTACCTCTTCTACGTCGGCGACCGCCGCCGCACCGACCTCCCGTACCGCGACGAGTCCGACGCCAAGGACGCCTGGGAGCGGCTGCGCAGCGAGGAGGCGCTCACCCCCGAGGCGGTCGTCGCGCTCGCCGAGGCGGCCCAGGAGCGGTACGGGTTCCAGGACTTCAAGCTCAAGGGCGGTGTGCTGGACGGGCGCGCCGAGGCCGAGGCCGTCACCGCACTCGCCGAACGGTTCCCCGAGGCCCGCATCACCCTCGACCCCAACGGCGGCTGGCTGCTGAACGACGCCATCGACATCGGCCGCTCGCTGCGTGATGTGCTCGCGTATGCCGAGGACCCGTGCGGCGCCGAGGGCGGCTACTCGGGCCGTGAGGTGATGGCCGAGTTCCGCCGTGCCACCGGCCTGAAGACCGCCACCAACATGATCGCCACGGACTGGCGGCAGCTGGGGCACGCCATCAAGGCCGACGCCGTCGACATCCCCCTTGCGGACCCGCACTTCTGGACCATGAACGGTTCGGTGCGCGTCGCCCAGCTCTGCGACGCCTGGGGCCTGACCTGGGGTTCGCACTCCAACAACCACTTCGACGTGTCGCTCGCGATGTTCACGCACGTCGCCGCCGCCGCGCCCGGTGACATCACCGCCATCGACACCCACTGGATCTGGCAGGACGGCCAGCGGCTGACCCACGAGCCGCTGCCCATCGAGGGCGGCGCCATCGCGCTGCCCGAACGCCCGGGCCTGGGCGTCGAGTTGGACATGGAACAGGTCGAGGCGGCCCACCAGCGCTACCTCTCCCTGGGCCTCGGTAGCCGGGACGACGCCGCCGGCATGCAGTACCTGGTCCCGGGCTGGACCTTCGACGCCAAGCGCCCCGCGCTGGTGCGCTGACCACCCCCCTTCATTTCTTCCGACCGCCGTTGCGGCGTCGTGGCCCGCTCGCACGACGCCGCACCGAGCCCCCGCATGCCCTGACTTCCGAACGTGCACCTCCGTCACTTCGAAGGAGAAGTGATCATGCCCATGCTCGTCGTTGCGCTCAGTGTTGTGGCGCTGCTGTTCCTGATGACCAAGGTGAGGCTCAACGGCTTCATCGCCCTGCTGCTCGTCGCGGTCGTCGTCGCGATCGTCCAGGGCATCAGCCTGCCGGAGATCTCCGATGTCCTGGAGACCGGTATCGGTGACCAACTCTCCGGCACCCTGCCGGTGATCGGACTGGGGGCCATGGTCGGCCGCGTGATGGGTGACGCGGGAGCGGCCCAGCGCATCGCCACCAAGCTGACCAGGGCCTTCGGCGACCGGTGGGTGCAGGTGGCGATGGTCGTCACCGCGATGCTCATCGGCGTCACCATGTTCTACGAGGTGGCCTTCGTCATCATCGTCCCGGTGGCGTTCACCCTGGTCCGTGTCACCCGGCAGAACCTGCTGTGGATCGGCCTGCCGATGTCCATCGCGCTCTCCACGATGCACAGCTTCCTGCCGCCGCACCCCGGCCCGACCGCCGTGGCCGAGATGTTCGACGCCTCCGTCGGACAGACGCTGTTCGTCGGCCTGTTCATCGCCGTCCCGGCCGGCGCGCTCATCGCCCTGGTCTGGCCCCGACTGCCGTTCGTCCGCCGGATGAACCCCTCGATACCCACCGGCCTCGTCACCGAGCGCGTCTTCGACGAGGACGAGATGCCGGCCCTCGGCTGGTCGCTCGCCGTCGCCCTGCTCCCGGTCGTCCTCATCGCCGGCGCGGCCATCGCCGAGATGTCCCTCGACGATCACGCCCCGGGCATGGGCGTCATCAAGTTCGTCGGTTCCCCCGAGTTCGCGCTGCTGCTGACCCTGCTGCTCGCCATCTACGTCTTCGGGCCGCGCGTCGGCCGCTCGCTGAAGGACATCGCCACCTCCTGCGGCGACGCCGCCAAGTCCATGGCCATGATCATGCTGGTGATCGCGGCGGGCGGCGCGTACAAGAACGTCCTCGTCGAGGGCGGCATCTCGGACTACATCAAGGACACCACCGAGCACTGGTCGATCTCCCCGCTGCTCCTCGCCTGGCTGATCGCGGCGATCCTGCGCATCGCCCTCGGCTCGGCCACGGTGGCCGTGTCCACGGCCGCGGGCATCGTGGCGCCGATGGTGGCGGGCAGCGGTTCCTCCCCGGAGCTGATGGTGCTCGCCGTCTCCTGCGGTTCGATCGCCTTCTCCCACGTCAACGACCCGGGCTTCTGGATGTTCAAGGAGTACTTCAACCTGTCGGTCCTCGACGCGATCAAGGCGCGGACCACCTATACGACGGTGCTTGCGGTGTTGGGGCTCGGCGGGGTCATGGCGCTCAACGCCGTGATGTGAGGATCCAAGAGGCGTTTGTAACAGCCATGTATGAGTGCGTGGTCGACAGGAACGGTTCACCCGTCGGTCGGGGTCCTAAAGATCAGTAACGCTCGCCCCCACCGAGCGGACAGCACCACCGACCACGGAGGAACCGAAACCATGCGCGCTCAGAAGACCGCCCTCGCCGCCCTGGCCCTTGTAGCGGGCCTCTCGCTCACGGCCTGCCAGGGCAACGAGGACTCCGCCGCGGGCACCGACGACTCCGGTTCCTCCTCCTCGTCGTCCGCCGCCGCCTCCGACTCGGGTGGCGGCGGCGACGCGCAGCAGGGCGGGGACGACAAGGCCACGAACACCGGGGACGACACCGCCACCACCGGCTCGGCGGACGCCGACGAAGGCAGCGGCGGCGGGCAGATCAACACCGGCCCCTGCAAGACCGCGAACCTCGCGTTCAGCACCGCCCACGGCATGGGCGAGGGCGACCTCATGGTCACCATGAAGAACACCAGTGACGCCTGCTCCCTCAAGGGCTTCCCGGGCGTCGACCTCAAGGCCGACAACGGCCCCGGCGGCATCAGCGCCAAGCGCAGCGACCGCACCGCCCCGGCCGTCGTCCTCAAGAACGGCGAGGAGACCCGCTTCACGCTGCACACCCCGCGCAACGACACGGGCGGCTCGGGCCTCGACATCGTGAGCATCGTCGTCACCCCGCCGAACGAGACCCACTCCAAGACCCTGCCGGTCTCCCTCAACCTGCCGGTGAGCGACTCCACCGACGCCAACGTGACGGTGGACCCGGTCGGCTCCGGCAAGCAGTGACCAACAGGCCGCTGCCGGCCGTCCTCACGCCGACACCAGGGCCCGGACGACCGCCGAGATCGCGGGGGCGGGTGAGCCGGGCAGGCGTGCCACGTGCACTCGACGGATCTCGGGCGGCGCGCCCTCGACGCTCAAGAGCGTCACCCCCGTCGGCAGCACCGGCGCCATCCGGCTCGGCACGGTGGTGACACCGAAACCCTCGGCGACCAGCTGCGTCTTCGTCAGCCAGTCGCGCGTCCAGTGGACGACGCGCGGCCGCCCCGGCAGCCCGGGCCAGACCCCGAGCAGGGGTTCCGGGCGGGACGAGGGCGCGGCGATCCAGTCCGCGTCGACCAGTTCGTCGAGGTGCACCGCCGTGCGCCCGGCGAACTCCCCGGTCGACGACGCCGCCACCACCAGCTCGGTGTCCTCGACGGTCTCGAACCGCAGCCGCGGCGACTCGCCGTCCGACGGCCGGTGCGGCGGTCGCGAGGTGAGCAGGGCCAGATCGATCGAGCCGGCGCGCAACGCACGGATCAGGGCGGGGGTGGTGCCCTCGCGCGTGGTGACCGTGATCCGCGGATCGGCCCGCGCGAGGCGCCGCAGCGCGGCGGGCAGCAACGCCGCGCCCGCGCTCAGGACCACCCCGAGGCGCACCACTTCGGTCCGTGGCTCGGCCCCGGTGAGCTCGCGCTCCGCCGCGGCGATCGCGTCGAGGACCGTCCGGCCGTGCCGCAGCAGGGTCAGGCCCGCAGGCGTGAGCCGCACGCCGTCGGTGCGACGCTCGAACAGGGCGGCGCCCGCGGCCTGTTCGAGGGAGGCCGCCTGACGCGAGACGGCGGACTGCGTGTAGCCGAGCCGGGCGGCCGCCGCCGTGAAGCTGCCGGATTCCGCGATCTGCCGCAGGACCCGCAGGCCGGCGCTGGAGATGTCCATGGCCCTACGGATAGCACGCCGTCACGCCATGCGGGCCACGCATGCCCGGGATGCCGATCCTTCGCTTCCCGCATGCCCGGAGCGCGCCTAACGTCGATCGCGGAAACCGCCCCCCTCACGCACGGAGGCTCTTGATGCGAGCAGCGGTCCTGACAAAGTTCGGCGCCCCGTTGTCGGTGCGGGAGCTGCCCGCCCCCGAGCCGCACGCCGGTGAGGTGTTGGTCGAAGTGCTGGCCGCCTGCGTGGCCCCGTACGCGGACGAGGTCTTCGGCGGCGTGCGCAACTACCCGCTCGTCCCGCCGGTCGTGCCCGGCATCGGCGGCGTGGGCCGGATCGTTCGTATCGGCCCGGACGCCACGCGGCTGCGGGCGGGCGACCTGGTGTGGTGCGACGTGACCGTGCGCTCGCGCGACGACGCGCTGACCCCCGACATCGCGCTCCAGGGCTGGAGTTCGCGGGGTGAGGGCGGCGCGGCTCTCGCCCGGCACCTGCACGACGGGGCGTTCGCCGAGCTGATGCGCGTCCCCACGGAGAACGTGTACCCGCTGCCCGCGGCCGCGGCGGACGACCCGGTGCGATGGGCGGCGCTCGGCGTGCACGTCATCCCTTACGGCGGGCTGCTGGCCGGCGCACTGGCGGCGGGGGAGACGCTGCTCGTCAGCGGCGCCACCGGGAATCTGGGCAGCAGCGCGGTCGCGGTGGCGCTGGCGATGGGGGCGGGGCGCGTCGTGGCCCCGGGCCGCAATCGCGCCGCCGTCGACCTCCTCACCGGCCGGTTCGGACCGCGGGTGCGCCCGGTCCGGCTTACCGGGGACGAGGCCGCCGACCGCGCGGCGATGGCCGCGGCGGCGGAGGGGCCGATCGACATGGTGCTCGACCTGCTCCCGCCGAGCGCGCCCGGCTCCGTCACGCGCGCGGCGGCGATGACCGTGCGCGAGTACGGCCGCGTCGTCCTCATGGGCGGCGTCGGCATGCTCGGCGGCGACGACCTCGCGTTCCCCTATCCGTGGCTGATGCGCAATTCCATCACCGTGCGCGGGCAGTGGATGTACCCGCGCACGGCGAACACGGGCATCATCCGGCTGGTCGCCGCCGGCGCTCCGGACCTCTCCGCCGAGCGCGTGCGGTCGTTTCCGCTCGACGAGGTCAATGAGGCCGTCGCGTACGCCGCTGCCCACGGAGGCCCGTTCGACCGCACCGTGCTGCTGCCCGCCGCTTGAGCCATGGGAACGGCATGTCTCGTTCACCGGTCGCGATCAGTGTGATAAACGGAATCCTTGGTTTCCCTTTGCTGTTTCTTTACTGATAGAAAACTCCGGATCACCCCGCTCGTCCCGCACTGACTGAGGTGCCTGCCCCACCCCGGAGTCCCCGTTGTCCTACTCACCCTGGTCGCTGCTCAGCGACGCCGGACTGATAGCCGCGCTGCTGCTCGTCGGCACCCTGTTGCGGGCCCATGTCCGGCTGTTCCAGCGGCTGATGCTGCCCTCCAGCGTCATGGCGGGCTTCCTCGGCCTCGCGCTCGGGCCCGAAGGGGCGGGCCTGCTGCCGTTCTCCGACCAGCTCGGCACCTACGCGTCCGTGCTCATCGTCGTGGTGTTCGCCTGCCTCGCCCTCACCGACGGCCTCGGCCTCAAGGGCTTCGGCAAGGCGGCGGGCTCCTTCGGCTCCTACGGTGTCGCCGCGTACGCGTTGCAGGTGGGTATCGGCGTGGTGCTCGGTCTGGTCCTGCTCCAGCCCGTGTGGGACGTGCCCGACGCGTTCGGCGCGCTGCTCTTCGCGGGATGGGCCGGCGGCTTCGGCACGGCGGCCGCGCTCGGCACGGCCTTCGAGGCGAACGGCTGGGAGGGCGCAAGCTCGCTCGGCTTCACCTCGGCCACCGTGGGCATGCTCGTCGGCGTCGTCGGCGGCATCATCCTGTGCAACTGGGGCGCGCGGCGCGGACACACCCGCAGCGTCGGCCGTTTCGAGACGCTCCCCGAGGAGCTGCGCACCGGCCTCGTGCGCAAGGACGAGGAGCGCCACCCCACCGGCCGCGCGACCACCTCGCCCGCCTCCATCGAACCGCTCGGCTTCCAGATCGCGGTGATCGCCGCGCTCGCCGCCGCCGCGTACGGCGTCTCCGAGTGGATCACCGGGATGTTCCCCTCGCTGATGCTCCCGGTCTTCGCGCTCGCCTTCATCCTGGGCCTGATCCTGCGCGCCGTCGTGGCCCGCACCAAGGCCTGGAACTACGTCGACGGGGAATCGCTCAAGTCGCTCTCGGGCACCGCCACCGACGTCCTCATCACCTGCGGCATCGCCTCCATCGTGCCCAGCTTCGTCGCCGACTACTGGCTGCCGCTGGCGCTGATGTTCGCCGTCGGCCTCGCCCTCGTGCTCTTCCTGTTCCTGGTCGTCGCGCCGCGCCTCTTCGAGGGCAACTGGTTCGAGAAGGGGCTCGTGACCTGGGGCTGGACGACCGGCGCCGCCGCGACCGCGATCGCCCTGCTGCGCATGGTCGACCCCAAGCTGAAGAGCGGCACGCTGGAGGAGTTCGGCGTCGCGTACATCCCCGTCGCGCCCGTCGAGACGGCCACCGTGACCTTCGTGCCCGTCCTGCTGTCCGCCGGTGCCGCCTGGGCCGTCGGCGGTGCCTGGGCCGCCCTCGGCGTGCTCGCGCTCGTCCTGCCCTGGCTGGCCGGATGGGCGCCGCGAGGCAAGGCGAAGGCGGGAGCCGAACCGGCCAAGGAGAGCGCCGGAGTCTGAGAGATCACGCCGCGACAGCGCCCCGGGCCACCAGGCCCGGGGCGTTCTTCGTGCGCACCCCCTGGACGATCTCCGTGAATCATCCGATGATTGCTGGGCATCGCAAAGCGCTCCACTTCCGCCCCAACGGCCCCCGGAGACGCCCCAGATGACCGAGACCGGAAACTCCCCCTCCCCAGCGCCCGCCCCCTTCCCCCTGCGCACCAAGCTCCTCCCGCCACCCGCCGTACGGGAACTGCCCGCACCGCCCGCGAAGACCTGGCGCATCATCGGGCCCGGCATCGTGGCCGCCGGGGTCGGGGTGTCCTCGGGCGAGTTCATCCTCTGGCCGTACATCGCCACGCAGGCAGGCCTGGTGTTCCTGTGGGGCGCCGTGGTGGGTGTCGTCACCCAGTGGTTCCTCAACATGGAGATCGAGCGGTACACCCTCGCCACCGGCGAGACCGCGGTGACCGGCTTCAACCGCTACTGGCGGCACTGGGGCCTGGTCATGGTGGTGTTCACCTACGCCGCCAACCTCTGGCCGGGCTGGGCCACCAGCTCGGCGACCATGCTCAGTTACGTGTTCGGCGGCGAACCCGCCTACATCGGCATCGGGCTCCTGGTCCTCATCGGTCTGATCCTCACCCTCGCGCCCGTCGTCTACAACGCGCTGGAGAAGCTGCTCGGCGTGAAGATCCTCGTCATCGGCGGCTTCTTCGTCCTCGCCCTGATCCTTGCGGTCACCGCGACCACGGTGGGCGATCTGCCGAAGGCCGTCACCGACGCGACCTTCCCCTCCGAACTCGGAGTGGCCGTCCTCATGGGCGCCCTCGCCTACGCGGGCGCGGGCGGCGGCCAGAACCTCGTGCAGAGCAACTGGATCCGCGACAAGGGCTTCGGCATGGGCCACTACGTGCCCCGCCTGGTCAGCCCGGTCACCGGCAAGGAGGAGGCCGCGGGCCCCGTCGTCGGCTATGTCTTCGAGCTCAACGAGACGAACATGGCGCGCTGGCGCCGCTGGTGGCGCTTCGCCAACGTCGAGCAGGCCCTCACCTTCGTACTCGTCACCGTCGTGACGATCGTGATGTCGTCGCTGCTGGCGCACTCGACGCTGTTCGGGACCGGCGGGCTCGAGAACAACGTCGCCTTCATCGAGAAGGAGGGGCAGGTCCTCCAGGAGCGCGTCGGCGACTGGTTCGGCGTGTTCTTCTGGCTGGTCGGCGCGTTCTCGCTGTTCAGCGCGGCCACCGGCATCATCGACTACACCAGCAGGATGGCGGCCGACGTCCTCAAGTCGACCTACCTGCGGGGGAGCCGGGTCAGCGAGTCGCGGATGTACGCGCGCCTGGTGTGGGCGGTCGTCGCCATCGGCGCGATCGTCCTGCTCTCCGGGCTCGACCAGCCGCTCGTCCTGCTCGTCATCTCGGCGTGCGTGTCCGGGCTGATGATGTTCGTGTACTCGATCCTGCTCCTCGTCATGAACCGCACCGCACTGCCGGGCCCTCTGAAGGTGCGCGGCGTTCGCGTGGCCGCCCTGGTGTGGGCGGTGGTGCTCTTCGGTGTGCTGTCCGTGCTGACGGTGCGGCAGCAGCTCACGGACCTGTTCGGCTGAATACCCCAACATGCGTACAGGAGTGGAATACATGACGGATGGTCACGCGGCCCGCCGCAGCCAGGCATGGTTCGGCGCCGCCGGACGCGGCGGCATGGTGTACCGGTCGTGGATGCGCAACCAGGGCTTCGGGCCCGAGGTGTTCGACGGGCGGCCGGTCATCGGCATCGCCGTGTCCGCCTCCGAACTCGCCCCCTGCAACGCCCACTTGACGCGCGTCGCCGAGGCGGTGAAGCGCGGGGTGTGGCAGGCAGGCGGCTTCCCACTGGAATTCCCCACCATGGCCACCGGCGAGACACTGATGCGGCCCACCGCCATGCTGTACCGCAACCTCATGGCCATGGAGGTCGAGGAGCTGATCCGCGCCAACCCGCTGGACGGCGTGGTCCTCCTCTCCGGCTGCGACAAGACGACCCCCGCCATGCTCATGGGCGCCGCGAGCGTCGACCTGCCCGCCGTGATGGTGACCGGCGGGCCGATGCTCAACGGCAAGTTCCAGGGCCGCGACGTCGGTTCGGGCACGGCGGTGTGGCAGATGGAGGCCGAGGTCAAGGCCGGGCGGATGACCGAGGAGGAGTGCTTCTTCGCCGAGGGGTGCATGGCCCGCTCCAACGGCCACTGCATGACGATGGGCACGGCCTCCACCATGGCGTGCATGGCGGAGACCCTCGGCATGCAGCTGCCCGGCTCCGCGACCTGGCCCGCCGTCGACATGCGCCGCTTCGAGACCGGGCAGGCGGCGGGCCGCCGCATCGTGGACATGGTCGAGGAGGACCTGCGCCCGTCCCGCATCCTCACCCGCGAGGCCTTCGAGAACGCGATCCGCACGAACGCGGCGATCGGCGGTTCCACCAACGCCATCATCCACCTGACGGCACTCGCGGGACGGGTCGGCGTACGCCTCGACACCGAGGACTTCGACCAACTGGCGCGCGACGTACCGACGTTGCTCAACCTCATGCCGTCCGGGAAGTACCTCATGGAGGACTTCTGCTACGCGGGCGGCCTGCCCGCCGTCCACCACGAACTGGTACGGGCCGGACTCCTCGACGGCGAGCAGCTGACGGTCACCGGGCGCAGCATCGCCGAGAACGTGGCGGACGCGGAGCGCATCGGCGACGAGGTGATCACGGGAGTGGCCGACCCGTTCCAGCCCGCCGGTACCGGGACGGCGGTCCTGCGCGGCAACCTCTGCCCCGACGGCGCGGTCATCAAGCAGTCCGCGGCCTCGCCGCACCTGCTCACGCACACCGGTGTCGCCCGCGTCTTCGACTCCCCGGAGGCCTACCACGCGGTGTGCGACGACCCGGACCTGGACGTCGACGAGGACACCGTGCTCGTCATCCGCGGCGCTGGCCCGAAGGGCTACCCCGGCATGCCCGAGGTGTCGAACGTGCCGCTGCCCACCAAGCTCCTGAAGGCCGGGGTCACCGACATGGTGCGGGTCTGCGACGGCCGGATGAGCGGCACGGGATACGGCACGGTCGTCCTGCACGTGGCACCGGAGGCGGCGGTCGGCGGCCCGCTGGCCCTCGTGCGCGACGGGGACACCATCACCCTGGACGTCCCGAAGCGCTCGCTGCACCTGGCGGTCGACGAGGCCGAACTGGCGCGCCGCCGCGCGGCCTGGCAGGCACCCGAGCCGCGCCACACCAGCGGCTACGCCTGGCTCTACACGCAGCATGTCGAGGGCGCCGACCGCGGCGCGGACTTCGACTTCCTGCGGGGATGCCGCGGCAGCGCCGTGCCGCGCGACTCGCACTGAGGCGGGTGTGGGTAGCCTCGGAGGCATGGCCAACATCAATTTCAGTTCTCGTGTCGGCGTCTGGTGGACCAGTGACCGGTGGCCGATCAATGACGTCGTCGCCCGAGCCCGTGAGATCGAGAACCTCGGCTATGCCTCGCTGTTCTACGGCGAGGCCGGAGGCAAGGAGACGTTCACGCAGGCCGCCGCCCTGCTCGGCGGCACCGAACGCCTGGTGGTCGGCACCGGCATCGCCAACATCCACGCCCGCAGCGCCCCGGCGAGCGAGGCGGGCGCCCGTACGCTCGGCGCGCTGCACCCGGGCCGGTTCGTGCTCGGCCTCGGCGTCAGTCACGCCCCGCTGGTGGAGCACAGCTACGCCGGTTCCTACAGCAAGCCGCTGGCCACCATGCAGGAGTACCTGCGGACCATGGACGCGGTGCCGGACGCGGTGGAGCCGGACGGGCAGCGCCCCGCGCGGCTCCTCGCCGCACTGGGCCCGAAGATGATCGAGCTCTCCGGCAAGGCGGCCGACGGGGCGCACCCGTACCTGGTGACGCCGGAGCAGACCGCGTACACCCGCGAGCAGCTGGGCCCCGACAAGTGGGTGGTCAGCGAGCAGGGCGTCGCGCTCACCACGGACCGGGAGACCGGTCTGCGGCGCGCGCACCAGCATCTGCACATGTACTCGCAGCTGCCCAACTACCGCAATTCCTGGCTGCGTCAGGGATTCGACGAGTCCGACGTGGTCGTCGGAGGCTCGGACAAGCTGGCCGAGGCCATGGTGGCCATGGGTGACGCGGAGGCGGTCGCCGCGCGGGTGCGGGCACACCTGGACGCGGGCGCCGACCAGGTCGTCGTGCAGGTCCTCGGCGACGACCCCTCCGACGACCCGCTGCCCGCGCTGCGGGAACTCGCCCCGGCCCTCGGCCTGCACACCGCCTGAGCGGCGCGGGTCAGCCCCGGTACGTCGTGGTCGCGAGCTGGACGAACGAGCGGATCAACGGGTTGGTGTCGCCGTCGTTCCACGCCGCGACCACGCGGCTCGGCGGCATGTCGGTCAGCGGCACCACGGTGAGCCCCCGCGCCGGCCGGTGACTCAGGAGTGTCATGCCGACCGTGCCGTTCCACAGCACGGCCTGCTGGCATTCCTGCACGGTGCGGACCACCGGGCCCTCGCGGGGCCGCCCGCCGCTCCAGTACGCCTGCCAGTCGGGGTCGGTGCCCGGCGGGAACACGAACCAGCGGCGGTCGGCCAGTTCCGCGAGGGTCAGGCTGTCGCGGCCGGCCAGCGGATCGTCGGAGCGCAGCAGGGCGCCCACCGGGTCGGAGCGCAACTCGCGCACGGCCAGCCCTGTTCGGTCGAACGGGCCACGGGTCAGGGCGACATCGACGAGCCCGGCGTGCAGCCCGCAGGTGGGATCGGTCAGATCGGTCTCGCGCACGTGCACCTCGACCCGCGGGTGCCGGCGGCTGTGGGCGGCCGCAAGGCGGGTCACGTCCGGATCGGTGCTGTCGCCCAGGACGCCCACGGTGAGGGCCGCGGTCCCCGCCGCCGCTGCCACCCGGACACGGAGCAGCTCGGCCCGCTCCAGCAGGGCGCGCGCCTCGTCGAGCAGCACCGTGCCCACCTCGGTCAGCGCGACACCGGCGGGGGAGCGGTCGAACAGCGCGGCTCCGACCTCGGTCTCCAGCTGTTTGATCGCCCGGCTCAGCGGCGGCTGGCTCATGTGCAGGCGGGTGGCGGCCCGGCCGAAGTGGAGTTCCTCGGCGACCGCCACGAAGTAGCGCAGCGCGCGTAGCTCCATGCGGGGACGATACCCGTACGGTATCGGCGTCGCGCAACAGGTCTTGGACGGATCGCGTGCCCCGGCGGTGGAATCGGGGCATGACCGAGCAACCGCAGCCCCGCGCGCCGCTGGGCGCCCTCGCCGTACCGTCCCTCTTCGCGCCCGCGGTCGACCTGGGGCGGGCGTCATGAGCGCGGTGTCCGTCGCCTATTGGATCGTCGCGGGACTGCTCGCCCTGTTCTACGTCTACGCGGGCGGGCTCAAGGTGGTCCGCAGTCGAGAGCAGTTGCGGCCGATGATGGCCTGGGTGGACGACACGCCGATGCGGGCCGTCAGGGCGATCGGGGCGCTTGAACTGCTCGGCGCGCTCGGCCTGGTGCTGCCGCCGCTGACCGGGATCGCGCCCTGGCTCGCCCTGGTCGCGGCCATCGGGTTCGTGGTCCTCCAGGTCGGGGCGACCCGGCTCCACCTGCGCCGAGGCGAGCGCCAGGTCGCGCTGAACGGTGTGCTGCTCGGCGTGGGGGCCGTGACCGTGGGATTGGCGACGTCCTGGCTGTGAGCCGGGGCGAGGCACGCGGAGAATATCTGCGCATCACGCAACATTGCTTGTTGCGAATTATTGCGTACCACGCAATGTTTGCTACCGTGGGGCCATGAGCGGACTGAGAGAGCGCAAGAAGGAAGCCACGCGCGTGGCTCTGAGCTGGGCCGCGATCAGGCTCACCGTGGAACGCGGGCTCGACGAGGTCCGGGTGGAGGACATCGCCGACGCGGTCGGTGTCTCGCCGCGCACCTTCAACAACTACTTCTCCAGCAAGGCGGAGGCGATCGCCTTCCGTCACCTCCGGCGCTCCCTGCGGGTGGCCGAGGACGTGCGGTCCGCGCCGGAGGGCGAGCCGCTGTGGGAGGTCATCACCCAGGCGGTGCTCCGGCAGCTGGAGCCCGGACCCGAGGTGCGGGACATGCCGCCGCAGGAACCGGCCGACTGGGTGGCCGGGCTCCGGGTGATGGTGGCGGAGCCCGCGTTGCAGTCCGAGATGCTGCGGGCGGGCAAGCTCGCGGAAGGCGAACTGGCCGCGGCGATCGCGGACCGCACCGGCACGTCCGTCGATACCGACCTCTATCCCCGCCTGGTGGCCGCGAGCGTGACCGCCGCCAACAGTGCCGCGCTCGACCTGTTCCTGCACGGCGGCGCCGAGCAGCCGATGGAGCCACTGCTGCGCTCGGCCCTCACGATGCTGGCCGCCGGGCTCCCGACCCCTTAGTGCCTCAAGGAGGCATGTCATGTTCGACGTGATCATCGCCGGTGGCGGCCCCAACGGGCTGATGCTGGCCGCTGAACTGGCCCTGGCCGGGGTCCGCCCGGTCGTCATCGAGAAACTCGCCGGCCCCACGACGGAACCCCGGGCGAACGGCCTGGTGGGCCAGGTCGTACGCATGCTGGACCGGCGCGGCCTGTACGCCCGGATCAGCGGCAGCGACGAACCGGTCAGGCCCGTGCCGCGCTACATGTTCGGCGCCTTCCCCCTGGAACTGCACCGGCTCGATCACAACCCGGTCGGCATCCTCCCCGCGCCACAGGCCCGGATCGAGGAGGTGCTCGCCGCACGGGCCACCGAACTCGGGGTCGACCTGCGCAGGGGCAAGGAAGTCACCGGCGTCCAACAGGACGCCGACTCGGTCCGGGTGACCCTGTCGAGCGGGGAACGGCTCGCGACCCGCTATCTGGTGGCGGCCGACGGAGGCCGCAGCACCGTGCGCCGCCTGACGGGCATCGGCTTTCCCGGAGTGACCAACGACGACTTCGTGTCACGCTCCGCGACCGTGTCCGCGCGCGAGGAACACGTGGGCCCACAAGGCGAGTTGATCGTTCCCGGTTACGGAACGCTGCCGCCCACCATGTACGTGCGCACCGAGCGCGGAACCATCGTCTGGGCCCGGCTGCCCGGTCGCCCCGCGAGCATCCACACCACGGAGGTCGAGACACCGGACGACGCGGACGGTTCCGCGCCGATGACCTTCCAGGAACTCCTCGACAGCGCCGAACGCGTCCTGGGCGCACCGCTGCCGGTACTCCCGCCCGAAGGCGAGGGACCGCACCTGCTGCGCCGCCTGGTCGGCGGCAACACACGGCTGGCGGACCGCTACCGGGAAGGACGCATCCTGCTCCTCGGGGACGCCGCCCACGTGCACTCGGCGATCGGCGGTCCCGGCCTCAACCTGGGCCTCCAGGACGCCGTCAACCTCGGCTGGAAACTGGCCGCCACGGTGCACGGTTGGGCGCCCGACGGCCTGCTCGACACCTACGACGAGGAGCGCCGCCCCGTCGCCGAACGCGTCGTGGACTCGACCCTGGCCCAGTCGGCGCTGCTGCGCCCCGGCCCGGAGGTCACCGCCCTGCGGACCGTCTTCGGTGAACTCCTCGACACACCCGCGGGCACGGAACGCATCGCCCACCTCGTCGCCGGCACCACCGAGGGCTTCGCCCCCGACCTCGTCGTGCACACCACCACGGGAACCCGCCGGCTGGCCGAACTGACCGTCACCGCACGCCCGTTGCTTCTCGACCTCGGCGGCGACTTCGCCGACGTGGCCAAGCCCTGGCGCGACCGGGTCGACGTCATCACCGGCACGACGGACGACACCGACGCGACCGGCATGCTGCTGCGCCCCGACACCCATGTCGCCTGGACCGGGGGCGGCCCGGAGGATGCGCCCGGCCTGGAGGCGGCGCTGAATCGGTGGTTCGGTCCGGCGTAGGCGAGTGTCGCGTACCCCGTGGCGGGCCGTCGGGGTGCAGACGCGGAGGTCCCGGACGGCGGCACCTGGAAATTCCACGTCCCAGGTGCCGCCCTCTTGCTTGTCCACCAGGTTCGGATGGTCGAATCGACTCGGATCTCCGCCGTGCAGTAGACCAGAAAGGGTGGCCCCCATGCCCCAGTCCGCAGTCATCGGCGTCGACATCGGCACGTCGAGCAGCAAGGGAATCCTCGTCGCCCTCGACGGAAGCGTCCTGCACACGGCCGTCCGCGAGCACACCGTCGACCGCCCGGCTCCGGGACACGTGGAGATGCCGGGGGAGGTGTGGTGGGACGAGTTCGTCTCCCTCGCCCGCGAGCTGACATCGGCGCTCGACACGGACGTGGTCGCCGTCGGCGTCAGCGGCATGGGACCGTGCGTGCTGCTCGCCGACGCCGACGACACGCCGTTGCGGCCCGCCATCCTGTACGGCGTCGACACCCGCTCCGTCGCCCAGATCGAACGCCTGGAGAGGGAGTTGGGGGCGGACGAGATCACCCACCGCTGCGGCTCGCGCCTCACCTCGCAGGCCGCCGGGGCCAAGGTGGCCTGGGTCGCCGACGAGGAACCGGAGCTGTTCGCCCGCGCCCGCCGCCTCTACATGCCCAGCTCCTGGCTGGCCCGCAAGCTCACCGGCGCCTACGTCCTGGACCACCACTCCGCCAGCCAGTGCACCCCGCTCTACGACACCCTGGCCCGCGACTGGTACGCGCCGTGGGCGGAGCGGATCGCCCCCGGCATCGAACTCCCGCCGCTGCGCTGGTCCGGCGAGGCCGCCGGTACGGTCACCGCCGAGGCCGCCCGCGCCACCGGACTGCCCGAAGGCATTGCGGTCACCACCGGCACCGTCGACGCCTGGGCCGAGGCCCTCAGTGTCGGGGCGCACAACGTCGGTGACCTGATGCTCATGTACGGCACGACCATGTTCCTCGTGCACACCGTGCCCGACCTGCTGCGCGACCCCGCGCTGTGGAGCACGGTCGGCGCCCTGCCCGACACCCGCAACCTCGCGGGCGGCATGGCCACCTCCGGTGCCGTCACCGGATGGCTGCGGGACCTGTTCGGCGACGTCGACTACCCCGAACTGCTGAGCCTCGCCGAGAAGTCGGGGCCCGGCGCGAATGGGCTCCTCATGCTGCCGTACTTCGCGGGGGAACGCACCCCGGTCGACGATCCGCGCGCCCGAGGCGTCATCGCGGGCCTCACCCTCGGCCACACACGCGGCGACCTGTACCGGGCCGCCCTGGAGGCCACCGCCTTCGGTGTGCGGCACAACATCGAGGCACTGGAAGCGGCCGGCGGAGACATCCGTCGCGTCGTCGCCGTCGGAGGCGGCACCCAGGGACGGCTGTGGACGCAGATCGTCTCCGACGTCACCGGCCGCACGCAGGAGGTACGGACGACCTCCGTCGGTGCCTCCTACGGAGGGGCGTTGCTCGCCGCGCAGCTCGTCACGGACGGCGCCCGTATCGACGACTGGAACCCCGTCGCCGAACGCCTCGCCCCGCGCCCCGAGGTGACGGCCCGCTACGACGAGCTGTACGCGCTCTACCGCGAGCTCTACCCCGCGTCGGCGGACGTGGCGCACGCCCTGGCCGACCTCCAGACCCGCTGACCGGTCAGCGCACCCCGGCCGTCTCCGCCTCCCGCCCGGCGCCCTCCCGCAGCGCCGACCTCCGCCGCCCGAACGCCAGGTACAGCACCGCCGCCAGGGCCAGCCAGCCCAGGAACAACGTCCAGGTCAGGCCCGGAAGTTGGTACGCGAGGTAGACGCAGGAGGCGGCGGTGAGGATCGGGACGACGGGGTAGAGGGGGACGCGGAAGGGGCGCGGCGCGTCGGGGGCGATGCGGCGCAGCACCATCACCGCGGCGGCCACCGCCACGAAGGCGATCAGCGTGCCCATGCTGGTCAGGTCGGCCAGCTCCTGGAGCGGGACGAAGCCGGCGAGGGCCGCGACGGCGACGCCCACGATCCAGGAGTTGGCCGCGGGGGTGTGCCGCTTGCGGTCCACGCGGCGGAAGACCTGCGGGACCAGGCCGTCCCGCGCCATCGAGAACAGGATGCGTGTCTGCCCGTAGAGCGTGACCAGGACGACGCTGAAGATGGAGACGACGGCGCCCGCGGAGAGTACGAGGGCGGCCGTACCGGAGCCGGTGACCGACGTGAGGATCGATGCGAGCACCGCCTCGCCGGCCGCCTCCTGGCGAGCGAACGCTCCCTCCGGCTGCGCGCCGATGCCGGCGACCGCGACCAGGATGTAGAGGGCCGTCACCACGACGAGGGTCAGCAGGAGGGCCAGCGGGATGGTGCGGCGCGGGTTGCGGACCTCCTCGCCCGCCGTGGAGACCGCGTCGAAACCGACGTACGAGAAGAAGACCGCGGAGGCGGCCGCCGTGATGCCGCCCATGCCGTGCGGGGCGAAGTCGGTGAAGCGGTCGGCCCGGAAGGCGGTGAGTGCCACCGCCGCGAACATCACGAGGACACCCAGCTTCACGCACACCAGGATCGAGTTCACCAGGATGGACTCGCGGGTGCCGCGGGCGAGCAGCGCCGTGCACGCGAGGACGACCACGATGGCCGGGATGTTCACCAGGCCGCCCGCGCCCGGCGGCTGACTGATCGCGTCGGGCAGCGTGACACCGAAGAGGGCGTCCGAGACCTCGTTGAGGTACTGGCCCCAGCTGACCGCGACGGTGGACACCGCCACCCCGTACTCCAGGACCAGACACCAGGCGACCAGATACGCGATGCCCTCGCCGAGCGAGGCGTACGCGTACGAGTAGGTGCTGCCCGCCACCGGGATCGCCCCGGCCAGCTCCACGTAGCAGAGCGCCGCGAGGGCGGCGACGGTGCCCGCGATGACGAACGACAGGACGACGCCGGGACCGGCCGTGGGCACGCTCGTGCCGAGGACGAAGAAGATGCCGGTGCCGAGCACCGAGCTGATCCCGAGCAGCGTCAGCCGCCCGAGCCCCATGGTGCGTTGCAGGCGGGGGCCGTCCTGCGCCGTGCCCTCGGCATCCGCGACGATGCTGTCCAGAGGTTTGCGGCGGCACAGCTGAGTGGCCACAGGGCCCATGGGTCCTCCTGTACGACGTGTGTCGGTGAGGGTGCGGATCCTTCGGGACGTGCGGGTCCCGCACATTGGCCGATCGGCACAAGTGCGGCGTGGGGTGTTGGCCGACACCACAACCCGCTGCCGATCCCGCCGTCCGAGCATGGTGGGCGCATCCCCGCGGACACCCCGCGGCGCAGACGCGAAGGAGATCAGCCGTGCCCCTCGACCTCGCCGCCGACGCCGTCGCACTCACCGAGGCGCTGGTCGACATGCCCTCCGAGAGCGGCGCCGAGGGGCCGCTCGCCGACGCCGTGGAGGAGGCGCTGCGCGCGCTGCCGGGCCTGGCGGTGGAGCGCGTCGGCAACTCCGTCGTCGCCCGCACCGACCTCGGCCACCCCGAGCGCGTGGTTCTCGCCGGACACCTCGACACCGTCCCGGAAGCCGGCAACCTCCCGGCGCGCCGCGACGGCGAGCGGCTGTACGGGCTCGGCGCCTGCGACATGAAGGGCGGCGTGGCCGTCGCGCTGAAGCTGGCCGCCGCGGCATCCGGCGCGCACGACGCGCTGACCCGCGACGTGACCTTCGCGTTCTACGAGTGCGAGGAGATCGTCGGCGACCGCAACGGCCTCGCCGTGATCGCCGCGCGCAGGCCCGAACTCCTCGACGGCGACCTGGCGTTGCTCCTCGAACCCTCCGACGGCGGCGTGGAGGCGGGCTGTCAGGGCTTCCTCCTCGCCGACATCGTCGTGCCGGGACAGCGGGCACACACCGCGCGCGCCTGGATGGGCAGCAACGCCGCACACCTCGCGGGCGAGGTCCTCACCCGGCTGCACGCGCACGTCCCGGAGCGGATCGCGATCGACGGCCTGGAGTACCGCGAGGGCCTCAACGCCGTCGCCGTACGCGCCGGGGTGTCGTCCAACGTCGTGCCCGACGCATGCGTGGTCACCGTCAACCTCCGCTACGCGCCCAGCCGTTCGCCCGAGCAGGCGCAGGCGTACCTGCGCGGACTCTTCCCCGAGTACGAGCTGCGGATCACGGAGGTCGAGCCGGGCGCGCTGCCGGGGCTCGACCGGCCCATGGCGGCCGGACTCGTCAAGGCCCTGGGCGTCGAGCCGCGCCCGAAGCTCGGCTGGACCGACGTGGCACGCTTCGCCGCGCTCGGCGTGCCCGCGCTGAACTGCGGTCCCGGCGATCCCCAACTGGCGCACACCCCGGGGGAGTTCGTGCCGATGGCGCAGGTGCGGGAGTGCGAGGAGCGGCTGCGCGGGTGGCTGCTGTCCCGGGATTCAGCCGCGTAGGCCCGCCAGCGTACGCAACTGCACCCACAGCACGAGCCGTTCGTCCGGATCGTCGAGGTCGATGCCGAGCTGCCGCTGCACCTTGCGCAGCCGGTAGCGGCAGGTGTTGGGGTGCACGACGAGGCGCTCCGCCGCGCGTCCGGCGTCGCAGCCCGCATCCAGCCAGCAGATGAGCGTGCGGGCGTACTCGGTGCCGTGCTCGGCGTCGTGCGCGAGGACGTCCCGCCAGGGCCCGCCCGACTGGTCCCTGCGGTCCGCCAGGAACTCGCCGAGCACCAGCAGCGAGGTCTGCGCCCGCACCTGCCCGGCGTCCGCGACCTCCCCGGCCCCGAGCACCCGCAGCACCAGATCGGCGTCGTCGCGCGACTCCCGGACCCCGGCGACCCCGGGCACCGCATGCCCGAGCCCGGCCCGCACGGAGATCCGCAGCGCCTCCTCCGCGCGCCGCACGATGTCCTCCGCGATCCGCAGATGCCGGTCGGCCGCGTGATCGGCGGCCCCGACCACCGGCAGCAGCGCGTACACCACACCGTCGAGCAGGACGCACGCGTGCTGCCCGTAGCGGGTCTGGCACTGGAGGCGTACGAGGTCGAGCAGGCGCAGCGCCGCCTGCCCGCCGTCCTGCGCGGTCGCCGCGCCCGCGAGCGCGAACGCCGCCACGCGCACCGGGGCGTCGGGCGCCAGGCCGAGGCGGTGCGCGGCCGAGGCCGGTTCGATGGAGCCGTCGAGCAGGCGGCGCAGCAGGTCACTGCTCAGGTGCCGGGCCAGCTCGTCGGCGGCGCGCGCCCGCAGCAGCAGCATCGCGGCGGCCGAGGCGCCCTGGCGTAGCGCGTCCTCGGCGTCGGCGGCCAGGTTCCCGTTGTCCACCGCCCAGATCGAGCCCAGCAGTTCACCTCCGGCGCGCACGGTGGTCGCGAGGCGCGGCAGCTCGTCCGCGGTCACCCCGGGGAGCCTGCGCGGGCCGTCGGCGGCGTACAGGAGGCGGTAGTCCTCGTCGTTCTCCGGGCTGCCGGGGACCTGGCGGCCGAGGATGCCCTGCCGCCTGGTCTCGTCGACCGGCTGGCCGGGGACGGTCGAGTACGCGAGGATCTGCCGGCCCAGGTCCTCGACGGCGATGGCCCCGCCGACGGCCGCCGCGACGGCGTTGGCCAGCGCGAACAGATCACCCGGCAGCGCGTCCTCACCCAGCGGCGCGGTGCGCGCGCCGTGCGCCCCGACGACGGACGACAGCAGCTGGAACACCTGGTGCCAGGCCGCGTCCCCGTCGGTACCGAGCAGCGCGGCCCCCGCCGCCTCGGCATCGGGCACCGCCCGCGACCCGTCACCGCGCACCACGACACCCGCCATCCCCGCCCGCCCGGCGTCGCGCACCAGCGGCCCCGCCTCGTCCGCGCGCACGCCGACGGCGAGGAGCAGCGCGCCCGAGGCCCGCTCCGGCAGCGGGGCGTGCGGGTCGTGCAGCAGCACCTCGGTGACGGGGACGGTGCGGCCGTGCGGGGCGCTGAGCAGGCGCAGCGTGGAGCCGCCGAGCGCGTCGAGGAGGTTCCCCAGAGTGCAGGTGTCCATGGGTGAACCTTTCGCCGACGGCGGGAGCGGGTGATTGTCCGATCGCAACAGGCTAGACGCCGATGATTGGCCACCACCACAAGCCCCTCCGCGCCGTCCGCCCCGAGACTCGTGGCCATGAACGATCTGACGACCTCGACCGTCGACGACGTGGCAGGGCTGCGGGCGGTGGCCGACTTCCTCGCCGACGTGTGGCAGATGCCCCGCGACGCGCCGCCCTTCCACACCGATGTGCTGCACAGCGTCGCCCACGCGGGCGGTGCCGTGCACGCGGCCCGGTCGGGCGGCGCCGTGGTCGGGGCCTCGGTCGCGGTGTTCGGGCCACCGGCCGAGCGGGACGTGTACTCGCTCGCCGCGGCGGCGGCCGTCTCCGACCGGGGCACGGGCCACGCCGTCAAGCAGGCCCAGCGCGTCTGGGCCCTGGAGCGCGGCGCCCGCACCATGCGCTGGACCTTCGACCCGCTCGTCGCCAGGAACGCCCGCTTCAACCTGGTGAAGCTCGGCGCCGTGGCCAGCGAGTACCAGGTCGACTTCTACGGCCCGATGGACGACGGCATCAACAACGGCGACGAGACCGACCGTCTCACCGCCCTGTGGGACCTGACGGCCGACGCCCCGCAGGCCCCGGACCCGGTCGAGGGCCGCGCCGAGGCCGCGGTGACCGCCAAGGCCCCGGACGGCGGACCGCTCGCCGCCAGGGACGACACCCGCGTGTGGTGCCGCGTCCCCGAGGGCATCGTCGCGCTGCGTGCCGGCGACCCGGACACCGCGCTGCGCTGGCGGCACGCGGTGCGCGACGTCTTCACGTCGGCGTACGCGGAGGGCCTGCGAGCCACCGCGATGTCCCGCGACGGCTGGTACCTGCTCAGCCGCCCGACCGTCCCCACCGCCCAGGAGGGCCAGGCATGAAGATCGAACGCGTAGAGCTGCTGCACATCGCGATTCCGCTGGTCAAGCCGTTCCGCACCTCGTTCGGCAGCGTCGACAGCAAGGACGCCTTCCTGCTGCACGTGGTCACCGACGAGGCCGAGGGCTGGTCGGAGTTCGCGGGCGACCCCGACCCGCTGTACTGCTCCGAGTTCATCGCGGGCGCCGAGATCGTCATCCGCGACTTCCTGCTGCCGCGCGTCAAGGCACTGCCCGAGCCGCGCGCGGCCGCCGCCGGGCGGGCCATGGAACCGGTCAAGGGCAACGAGCTGGCGAAGGCGGCCCTGGAGACGGCGCTGCTCGACGCCGAACTGCGCGCCCACGACATGCCGTTGGCCACCTACCTCGGCTCGGCCACCGGGCAGCGGGTGCCCGCGGGTGTCTCCGTCGGCATCAAGAACTCCCTCCCGGAACTCCTCGACGACGTCGAGGAGTATCTCGCCGAGGGCTATGTCCGGATCAAGCTGAAGATCGAGCCCGGCTGGGACCTGGAGCCGCTGCGTGCCGTGCGCGAGCGCTTCGGCGACGCGCTGCCGCTCCAGGTGGACGCCAACACCGCGTACACCCTCGCCGACGCCGAACACCTGCGGAAACTGGACGAGTTCGGCCTGCTGCTCATCGAGGAGCCGCTCACCGAGAACGACCTGCGCGCCCACGCCCGCCTCCAGGAGCGCATCAACACCCCTGTCTGCCTCGACGAGTCGATCCACAGTGCGCGGGACGCGGCCACGGCCATCGCGATGGAGGCCTGCCGGATCATCAACGTCAAGCCGGCCCGCGTGGGCGGTTATCTGGAGGCCCGCCGCATCCACGACGTGGCGGTCGCCAACGGCGTGCCGGTGTGGTGCGGCGGCATGCTGGAGACGGGCATCGGCCGCGCCCCCAACCTGGCGCTCGCCGCCCTGCCCGGCTTCACCCTGCCCGGCGACACCTCGGCCTCCAGCCGGTACTACGCGGAGGACATCACCGAGCCGTTCGTGCTCGACAAGGACGGCTGCCTCACGGTGCCCTCGGGCCCCGGCATCGGCATCGATCCGCTGCCGGAGACCCTGGCGCGCTTCACCACCGCCACCCACCGGCTGTAATCGGCCTTGCCGACACCCAGGTCGTGTTCGGATCCGGGCTTTCCGGGTAGCGGCGTGACGGTCACCCCTGGACGGGTCGAAACGGGCCCGCCCAGGGGCGTGAACCGTCCGACGACAAGGGAGACGTGGGTGTCACAGAGCCAGGACCGGATCAAGAAGGCGCACGGTCTGGACGGCGTTCCGGACCGCATCGACTCGTACTACGGAGAATGGGCGGCCTCGTACGACGAGGACCTGCGCACCACCGACTACCGGGGCCCCGAAGAGATCGGCGAGCTGTTCGGGGCCATGGCGGGCGACCATCCGGGTGCGATCGGCACCGAGTCCGTCGTCCTCGACGCGGGCTGCGGAACGGGCCTGGTCGGGGGCGTCCTCGCGCGCCGCGGCGTCACCGTCGTCGACGGCTTCGACCTCAGCGAGGGCATGGTCACCGAGGCACGCAGGACCGGCGTCTACCGCTCGCTCACCGCGGGCGTGGACATGAACCGGGGCCTGGTGGAGTTCGCGGACGACAGCTACGACGTGAGCGTGTGCTGCGGTGTCTTCACCCTCGGACATGTGCCGCCGACCGGGGTGCAGGGCCTGCTGCGCGTCACCAGGCCCGGCGGGCTCGTCCTGGTGAGCACCTTCTCGAAGTACCTCGCGGGCTCGGACTTCGTCGCATACGTGCAGCGGCAGGCGGACGACGGCGCGCTCAAGGTTCTCGAGCGGCGCCGCGACGCGCCGTACACGGCCGAAGGGCCCGCGGACTACTGGGCGTTCGAGGTGCTGCGCTGACGGAGCGGCCCGCCCGTGGGGCCGCTGTCGGCGGGTTGTCGGCGGCGTCGGCGGTCTGTAGGCGGTCTGTCGTGGGCCGCGGGGAGATTGGTGTCCGTCGGCGCCGTGCGACCACGGCGCCGGCCGCGGGCATCGCGCCCCGCGGCCCACGCACGCTCCGGAAGGACCCCACCCATGACCACGGACCGCACGCACGTCACGATCGTCGGAGCCGGTCTCGGCGGCCTCACCCTCGCCCGTGTCCTGCACCTCCACGGCATACCCGCCACGGTCCACGAGGCGGAGTCCTCGCCGACCGCACGCGCGCAGGGCGGGCTGCTCGACATCCACGACTACAACGGTCAGCACGCCGTCCGGGCGGCCGGCCTGATGGACGAGTTCCGCGCGATCGTCCTGGAGGGCCACCAGGCGATGCGGGTCCTCGACCCGGACGGCACCGTGCTGTTCGAAGAGGACGACGACGGCACGGGCGGCCGCCCCGAGGTCTACCGCGGCGAACTGCGGCAGATCCTGCTCGACTCCCTCCCGGCCGGCACCGTCCGCTGGGGACACAAGGTCAGCGGCGTCCGGGCCCTCGGCGAAGGGCGCCACGAGGTGACCTTCGCGGACGGCTCCACCGTCACCACCGGCCTGCTGGTCGGCGCGGACGGCGCCTGGTCACGGGTCAGGCCGCTGCTCTCCGCCGCCGCGCCCGCGTACACCGGCAAGTCGGTCGTCGAGACCTACCTGTACGAGTCCGACACCCGGCACCCGGCCACGGCCAAGGCCGTCGGCGGCGGGATGATGATCTCGCTGAAGCCCGGCCGGGAGCTCTTCGCGCACCGGGAGCGGGCCGGTACCCTGCACGCCTACGTGGGCCTCGAAGAGCCCCGGGAGTGGTTCGACGCGATCGACTTCGGCGACGCCGCCGCCACCGAGCGGATCGCGGCGGAGTTCACCGGCTGGGCGCCCGAACTCACCGCGCTGATCACCGAGGCCGACGACGCTCCGACGCTGCGCCACCTGTACGGGCTGCCGACCGGGCACCGGTGGGAGCGGGTCCCGGGTGTCACTCTGCTGGGCGACGCCGCCCACCTCGCGCCCCCGAACGGCGAGGGCGCCAATCTGGCCATGGTCGACGGAGCCGAGCTTGCCCGTGCCGTCGCCGCGCACCCCGGCGACGTGGAGGCGGCGCTGGCCTCGTACGAGGAGGCCATGTTCGTCCGCACCGCCGAGACCCGCGGGGCCGACGAGGACGGGCACTCGCTCCAGGACCTGATGGCCGAGCTTCACCGTGCGCGGGCGGAGTCGACGCCGAATAATGCGGAAGTCCGGAGCACCCAGTAGCGCTCATGCGCAGCGCTCACCCGTAGCCCCCCGTGAAAGGAACCCGCTGTGGCCTCTCGCCTCAACCCGTACATCGCCTTCGACGGGGACGCCCGCCAAGCCATGGAGTTCTACCAGGGGGTGTTCGGCGGCGAGCTCGTCCTGAACACCTTTGGGCAGGCCGGTGGCGGCGGGGCGCCCGCCGACTTCGCCGACAAGATCATGCACGCCCTCCTGGAAACACCGGCCGGGTTCACGATCATGGGCTCGGACACCCCGCCCGGCATGGACCGCACCGTCGGCACCAACATCTCGGTCAGTGTCAGCGGCGACGACTCCGTGGCACTGCACGGCTACTGGGACAAGCTGGCCGCCAACGGGACGGTCGCCATGCCGCTGGAGAAGCAGATGTGGGGCGACGAGTTCGGCATGTGCACCGACAGCTTCGGCATCAACTGGATGGTCAACATCAGCGACCAGTAGGAGGCCCCGACGGGCCCGCCCGGCACGGTCCAGGGGGCGCTGGACCGTGCCGGACAGTCTGGGGGGCGGGTCGTCAGGCGGTGGTGCGCCGCCTGCGCCGCAGGGTGAGGTACGTGCCGGTGACGCCGGTGGCGAGCAGCGCGGCGACACCGAGGCTCACCGGGAGCACCGGGAAGTCCTCGCTCGTCGCGGCCGTGTTCTCCATCGGTGGGCCCGGCGTGATGTGTGTCGTGACCGGGGCGATGTGCTCGACCGGCCCTTCGGACTTCACCGAGCCGTCCGCGTTCAGGAGCAGTTGCCTGTTGTTGGGGTGCTTGAAGTCGAACATGCCGGACAGCGGCCCCGCGGTGGCGTCGAAGGAGTGGTCGCCGATCCGGCCGGTGTGCCAGTTGTCCTCGATGAACCGGATGATGGACGCCTGATCCGTCAAGGTGTGGTCGACCTTGTTGACCCTGCTGTACGGGGAGATCACCAGCAGCGGCTGCCGGGTGCCGGGGCCGCAGCGGTCCTGGTAGCCCCCGGCGGCGGCCGGGCCGTTCTGACAGGCGGGGGAGTCGGCGGCCTTGCCGTTGGAGCCGACCGTGGTGTCCTTCGAGCCGTTGCGCGGCGGGATGTAGGCGTGGTCGTACCAGCCGTCGGAGTCGTCGTACGCGATGACGACCGCGGTCGACTTCCACTGCGGTGAGCTCTGCACCGCGTTGATCTGGTTCACCAGGAAGTGCTGCTCGTCGACCGGGTCGGAGTAGCCGGCGTGCCCGTCCTGGTAGGCGCTCGCCTTCACGAAGCTGACGGCGGGCAGGTGGCCCGCCTTCGCCGCGGCGGAGAAGTCGGTGAGGTCGTAATTGTGGTTCGCGGGGCCGGCGTGCCCGATCTCCGCGACGCTCTTCGGCGCCAGGTGGTGCGGGTTCGCCGTCGATTTGTAGTAGGCGAACGGGTTGTGGTGCGGGCTGTAGTCGAGGGTGGAGGCCCCGCCGACATTGGCGTGCGCGTCCTCGCACTCGGCGTACGAGCCGTCCTCGCCGTTCCACGCGCTGCTCGGCCGGAAGCCGCCCTGGAACCAGCCCCAGGACACCTTGCGGGTGTTGAGCAGGTCGCCGATGTTGCGGCCCTTCATCGTGGCGAGCGCGCTGGCGGCGGTGTGGTTCTTGTCGGAGCAGTCGTCGAACGAGGGGTCCGGGTCGTTGATCATCGTGCCGACGCCGTGCGCGTCGGGCGACTGGACCGCGGTCTTGTCCGGGGTGTCGGTCTGCTTCGGTTCCTCGGTGCCGGACGCCGGGTCGGTGGAGATGACACCGTGGGTGTTCCCGGAGGCCAGGTTGATGGCGCCGGGCGTCGACGGGCCGTAGTTCGAACCGTAGGAGCGGTCGCTCAGGGAGTAGTGCTGGGCGTAGTTCCACAGCGCGGTGACGGTGTTGCCGTCGAAGTAGTCCATCACCAGGCCGGGTTCGCCGAACAGTCCGCCGCTGCACTTGTCGACTTCGGTGTTCTGCACGAACTTGTCGGCCTTGCCGCCGTTGTACGCGTACTGCTCGGGCCCGTAGGAATGGTTCTGGTCGCAGGTCACCGCGTGGTCCGGGGTGAGCCGCTTCGGGGTGTACTGGTTGGGATTCTTCTTCAGCAGGCCCGCGTGCGCGAGGGTGTCGATGTTCCTCGGCGTGCCCTTGGCCGGCGTGAACGTGGTGCCGTCGGTGTTCGCGGCCTTCGGGTACGTCGCGAAGTAGTGGTCGAAGGAGTTGTTCTCGTCGAAGAGCACGACCACGTGCTTGATGGGGGTGGCGGTGCCGGAGGTGTCGGCCGAGGGCGCCGCGGCCCAGGTGGGCGAGGCCCCGCCGAGCACGGTGAGCGCGGCGGCCCCCGCGAGCGCGCCCAGGCCCCGGATCACTGATCTCCCGGTCGCTGATCCGGGTCTACTTGCCTTGCTGTCCATGGATGTTCGTCCTCCGACCCATGTCGACGGCGTGCATGCGCAAGTACGGTGACACTTGAGTGAACCCTGCATCTATCGCCATGGGGCAGATCTTGACCACCTGTTGACCGCTTGTGAGCGGAAGCTTTCCGCAGTGGTGAGATCCGCTTGGGAGTCGCCCCTCGACAGGAGGGGTGCGTCAGGACAGCAGCGCGCGGCCGAACCAGTCGTCGGCGTCGCGCACGCCCGGCACCGCGAAGAAGTAGCCGCCACCGAACGGCGAGATGTAATCGGTCAGCGGCTCGCCCGCGAGACGCTTCTGCACGGTCTCGAACTGCCGCCGCGTGTCCTGCTGGTAGCAGCAGAACAGAAGCCCCATGTCGAGATTGCCGTTGGCGTCCGTGCCCCGGTCGTAGTTGTACGCGCGGCGCAGGATCCGCTGGCCCGCGGTGTCAGGGGTGCGGGGGTTGGCGAGCCGGATGTGCGCGTCGAGCGGGATGACATCACCCTTGGGATCGTCGACGAACCTCGGCACGTCGTGCTCCGCGTCGCCGTCCAGTGGCGCGCCCGAGGCGCGGGAACGCCCGAACATCCGCTCCTGCTCGCTGAGCGAGACCCGGTCCCAGAACTCCACCAACATCCGTATCAGCCGCACTACTTGATAGCTGCCTCCCACCGCCCACTGCGGCTCGCTGCTGTTCCTGCCCACCCACACCAGACGGTCCATCGCGCGGGCGTCGGCGGTGTCCGGGTTGGCGGTGCCGTCCTTGAACCCCAGCAGATTGCGCGGCGTCCCCGAGGGGCGCGGCGGACTGGTGAACCCGTCCATGCGCCAGCGCACCTGAAGCGCGCCGCGCGTGTGCCGGGTGATGTCACGCAGCGCGTGCAGCACCGTGTCCCGGTCGTCGGCGTGCAGTTGCAGGCTCAGGTCGCCGTGACACCAGTCGGGGTCGAGATCGTCGTCCGGGAAGACCGGCATCGGGGCGAGCCGCCGTGGCGCGCGCCGCCCGAGTCCGAACCGCTCGTCGAACAGCGACGCCCCGACGCCCACGGTCACCGCGAGCGCCCCGCCCGGCACCTGCTCGCCGAGGACCCCCGAGTCGGCGGGCGGCGCCGTGATCCCGCCGGGCTCCGGTGTGCCGCCCGAGGCGAGGAACCGGCAGCGGTGGGTCAACGTACGCAGTGTGTCCGCGAGTTCGGCCCGGCCCTCGGCGGTGACGTCGAGGGAGACGAAGGCGGTCGCCCGGCGCTGCGCCGCGACGACGGAGGCCTGCCGGGCGCCGTGGAACGCGGCGACGGGCGCGCTCGGGATGGCGACCGGCGCCCCGACCGGGGTCGCCGCCCCGGTCGCGGTGAGCCCGACCCCGGCGAGCGCGGCGCCCCGCAGCAGTCCGCGCCGCCCGACACCACCCGTCGCGCTCACACCGTCCTCCGCGGATCGCACAGTGTCGCCACCGACGCGAGGCGCTCGACCAGGTCACCGAACCGGGCGTCGACGCGCTCGCGCTGGGGGCGGCTCAGCCGCTCGAGCGGCGGCCAGTGGCCGTTGTCGCGCAGGTCGTCGAGGGCGGTTCCGGCCCGCTTCACGTCCCTCTCCAGCGCGGGGAGACGGGCGTAGCGCCGGGCCAGGATCGGGTGCAGACGGGAGAGGACCTCGCGGGTGCCGTCCACGTTGGCGCGGGCCGTGGCGAGACTGCTGCCGCTGCCGAAGTCCGTGCGCCCGGTCAGCTCGAACTGGACCGTGTTCTCCAGGATCTCGTGCGCCCGCAGGCCCAGTTGCGCCGGGTCCATCCGGGTCTGCGCCCAGTCCTCGCGCAGCGCGGTGACCGCCGTCAGCAACGCGGCCGCCGGGGCGCGCAGTTCACGGGCGGACTGGCCGTGCCACAGCCCGTACTCGACGCGGTGGAAGCCGGTGAAGTCCTTGTCGCCGGTGCCGTCCGGCAGTCCGGCGTCCGTGCCGTTGATCCGTCCGTCGGCCTCGCCGAACGCATCGTAGGCCGCGCCCATCCGCTCGTACTGGAGGTGGGCGGGCAGCCATGCCTTGCGGGCCGCGCGGAGGTCGCCGCGGTCGACGGCGTCGCGCAGGGTCCGCGTCTGCCGGACCACCTTGCCGAGGCCTTCGCCGACCCACTTCTGGTAGGCGATGGCCGGGGGGATGAGGTCGTGCGTGGTGACCGGCGCGGCGGCGGGGCCCGAACGCCCCTTGTGGATCCGGACGGTGGGCCCGGTGACGGCGTCCGCGTCCTCGGGCAGGCATGTGAACGCATATGAGCCCCTGCCGAGGCGCACCGTCAACTCCCGTGTCGTGCCGGGGCCGATGTCCTCCACCTCGCCGTACACGACATGGCTGCGCGGATCCTGAAGGAACACTTCGGCGGAGGCGGCGGAGGTGTTGTGCAGCGCGAAGACCTGCAACCCCGGCGCGGGTGCCTCCCAGCCCTGGCCGCAGCGGCTCCCGGACACCTCGACGAGCGTGCGCCGCGGCCCGTCGGAGGACCGGGGGCCGCCGTGCGCATGCCGGGTGAGCGCGACGACATTGACCATCAGCAGACACAGCAGCGCGACGAGCACCCCCGTGACCAGCCACCGTTGTCCGCGCCGCCACCGGGGGCCGGGCATCGACATCCGGGCCTCCCAGTCCGATCCGTCAGAAGGACCCTAGGCGGCGCGTTCCGCGCGAACAGCAGTCCACCGAAAATCATGACCAAGAGTTGACGAGAGTTGATATACGCGCTCGCCCGCACGGAGGCCCGTGCACGCCATGGAGTGTGTCGCGGCGTGTGATTGACTGGCTCGTATGGCCCCGCCTCTGTCTCTGTCCCCGCACCCGTCAGCCCGGTCATGACCACGGAGCCGATGCCGGCCACGCGTCCCCGCAACCGCAGGCAGCTGATCGTCGAGGCGGCCGGGCGACTCTTCAGCGAGCGCGGCTACCACGCGGCGTCCATGGAGGAGATCGCCTCGGGCGTGGGCATCACCGCGGCGGCCCTCTACCGGCACTTCCCCAACAAGTACGCGCTGTTCTCCGAGATCGCGCACGCCATGGTGGACGGGCTCGTCGCCACGCTCGACGAGCTGCCGCCCGATGCGGGCACCGAGGAGCTGCTCGCGGCCCTCGTCCGGATCACCGTGAAGCGCCGCGCCGAGGGCGGTGTGTACCGGTGGGAGGCCCGGTACCTCAACCGTGAAGACCGTCGGCTGCTGCGGGGAAAGTTCGCGCACGTCGTCGGGCGGGTGACCGAGGCGGTGCGCAGGGAACATCCCGGCGAGCGCGCGGAGTTGCGGGTGGTGGCCGCGCTCGGCGCGATCGGGTCGATCACGATGCATCACACGTCCATCGCCCAACGCCGTGCCGAGGAACTGTTGTTGACGTGCGCGCTGGGTCTGGTGGCGGCGGACGCCGCCCGGCCCGCCAAGGGGAGCGGGCGGCCCGTCGAGCTCCCGGCCCTCCCGGTGGCGCGCTCACGGCGCGCGGAGATCCTGTCGGCCGCCGTGCCGCTGTTCGCGCGCGACGGGTTCGCCAACGTCACGAACGGACAGATCGCGGAGGCGGTGGGCCTGGCCCCGTCCGCGCTCTACCGCCATTACCCGGGCAAGGTCGACATCCTGGCGGCGGCCTGTATGCAGGCGGCGGGGCTGCTCGCCCAGGCGGTGGACCAGAATCTGGCGGGGACGGCCGACCCGCACGAGGCGGTGGCGGCGCTGGCGGCGACGTACGTGGGCTACAGCTTCGAGCACACCGCGCTGACGAGCGTCGCGGAGGCCGAGTTCGTGGGGCTCCCGGCCGAGCTTCAGCGCCCCTTGGTCCTGGCGCAGCGCGAACACATCGCCGTATGGGAACAGCAGTTGCGGCTCGCGCGCCCCGAGCTCGACCCGCGGCAGGCCCGCGTCCTGGTGCACGCCGGGTTCGGTGTCGTGGTCGAGGCCGGCCGGAGCATGCGGTGGCGGGACGGTGTCGAGCAGCGGGCGACGGTGGCGGGGCTGGTGGTGCGGGCGCTGGGGCTCTGAGCGGTGAGCCCCAACGCCCGCGTGGGGCAGGGATGTCAGTCCTGCCGGTTGTGGGTCGGGATCACGATGGGTGTGGTCTGCCCCGAAGCTCCCTTGTTCAGGAACCCCATGGCCAGCGCGCGGACGAACTGGTCGAACATGTAGAACGCGCCGGGCGCGACGGGGTTCAGCCCCTCACGGAAGAGGATGAAGGCCGGCCACACCGTGCGGATCAGGGCGGCCGAGGCGTAGTCGCGCTTGAGCCCCAGCCAGTCGCCGATCTCGTTGCTGAGGACGTAGCGCACGAACTCGTTGAGGAACCCGCGCGTGACACCGAGGTCGATCTGTGCGGTCAGCCCGAGCAGGTCCTCGGCGAGCTCGATGCCCTCGGTGGTGGGGGAGAGGATCGGGGTGAGGACCTGCGCCGACTGCTTGTCCGCCTCGTCCCACGACTTGGGGATGTACTCCGTGCGCACGCCCAGCAGGTGCAGGGCGACCTGCCAGCTGTGCAGGAAGGCCTCCTGGTCCTCCGCGTTGAACGGGACCTTCCACTCCAGCAGCTTCCTGCGCACGAACGTGCCGAGGCTGTGGAAGGTGACCAGGATGTCGGCGTTGCTGATCGGGATCTTCTGGTCCGCGACCGCCGACCAGTGCGGTGACTGTGGCAGCATGTGCCGCACCGCGGCGTGCACCATGCGCGTCTTGTTGGCGGTGACGATGAACTGGCCCTCGGGCTCCATGCCCTTCAGCTGGGCCAGGTCGTAGCCGAAGGTGAACGTCTTGGCCGCGCGGTCCTGCATGTCGGCGCCGCCCGCCGACCAGTAGACGCTCTTCGCCTCGCGCGGGATGACGGTGCTCATGATCCCGCTGCCGAGCCCGTACAGCAGGAAGAGGTAGGTGTCCTTGCGCCGGTTGAAGTCGGCGGCGCGGGCCAGCTTCTTCGGGTCCGCCCAGGAGGGGAGCTTGTTGACCCCCTCCAGGTAGGTGGTGAGCTCGGCCGGCAGGCCACTGGGCAGCGGGTCGTCGTTGTTCACCCACGGTTCCATCGCCTTGTTGACGGCCGGAACCTGACCACTGGTGATGATCTTGGCCATCAGCGGGTCGATGGCGTCGTCCCACACGTACTCGGGATCGGTCCCCGCCCCGGAGCCCGCGATCGAGCCCGTCGGTGACCAGGCCCATGCGTCGGTGGCGGTACCCGTCGCGCCCACAAGTCCGAGCGCGGCACCGAGCGACAGGATGTTTCTGCGGCTCAGATTTGTCATTGACTTACTCGCTTCCCTGGTTGGCCAGGCGGTTCAACGAGCCCGGTTCTGCTGGGTGTTGGAGTCTCCGCCGTGCTTCAAATCTTGTTCCAGGATGTGATTTCTGATTAACATAGCGAGGCGTGCAGTCATCGACAAGAGAGTCGGCAAGAGTGCCGACAGGGCATCGAAGTGACCGGTGCGAACCGGAGCGGCGGTCCCGTACGAGCGAGGAGCCCGCATGAGCACGGACCAGGCCCGCCCCGCGTGGGTGACGGACGAGTCGATCGCGCGATGGTGCGACGGGGTGCGCCGCGACGCGACACGCGGTGAGGCCGAGGAGCCCGAGCCACTGACCGCGGTGGCACCGTTCGACCTCTCGCCGACCGCGGCCGTTCCCACCTGCACCCCGGAGGATGTGACGCAGGCGGTGGCAGGTGCCCGCGCCGCCCGGTCGGCATGGGCGCGCACACCGGACAAGCGCCGCGCCGACGTCGTACTCGCCTTCCACGACCTGTTGTTGAAGCGGCAGGACCAGGCGCTCGACCTGATCCAGTGGGAGACGGGCAAGGCGCGCTACCACGCGTGGATGGAGGTCGCCCAGGTCGCGACGATCGCCCGGCACTACGCGCGGCGCGCCCGGCACTACCTGGCGCCGCGCCGCGTACGCGGGATGATCCCCGGTGCGACGCGGGTCCAGGAGGTGCGGGTGCCGAAGGGTGTCGTCGGCATCATCTCGCCCTGGAACTACCCCCTCTACCTCGGCGTCGGCGACGTACTGCCCGCTCTCCTCGCCGGCAACGCCGTGGTCTCCAAGGCGGATTCGCAGACCGCGCTGACCCTGCTGTGGACGCGGGCCCTGATGGCGGAGGCCGGGCTGCCCGCCGACCTGTGGCAGATCGTGACCGGGCGAGGCTCCGTCGTCGGCACGGCCCTCGTGGAGGCCGCGGACTACGTGTGCTTCACCGGGTCGACCGCCACCGGACGCGTCGTCGGGGAGCGCGCCGCGCGCCGACTGGTCGGCGCCTCCCTCGAACTCGGCGGCAAGAACCCGCTGATCGTGCGCGCCGACGCCGATGTGAAGGCGGCCGCCGCGGGCACGGTGACGGCGGCCTTCGCCAACACCGGGCAGATGTGCATCCACATCGAGCGCGTCTACGTGCACGAGAAGGTCTACGACGCCTTCCGCGACGAACTCGTCCGCGCGACAAGGGCGTTGCGCCTCGGGCGGACCTACGACTACACGGCGGACCTCGGCTCCCTCGCGTCCAAGGCGCAGCTCACGGCCGTCGAGTCCCATGTCGACGAGGCGGTGGCACAGGGGGCGACGGTGCTCGCGGGCGGCAGGGCCCGCCCCGACATCGGGCCGCTCTTCTACGAACCCACCGTGCTCGAAGGTGTCACGCCGAAGATGGCGGTGTGCGGCGAGGAGACCTTCGGCCCGGTCGTCTCGCTCTATCCCTACGCCTGCGACGACGAGGCGGTCGCTCTGGCCAACCAGGGCACCTACGGCCTCTCCGCGTCGATCTGGTCGAAGGACACCCGCGGGGCGGCGCGCCTCGCACGCCGGATCCGCTCCGGCTCGGTCAACATCAACGACGGCGCCGCCGCGGCCGCGGGCAGCATCGAGGCAGGCATGGGCGGCATGGGCGACAGCGGACTCGGCAGGCGCCACGGTCCCGAGGGAATCCGCAAGTACACCGAGAGCCAGACGCTCGCCACGCAGCGGCTCCTGCCTCTCGGTCCGACGAAACCGGAGGAGAGCTCGGTGACATCCTTCATCCGCCGCACGAACGGTCAACTTTCCCTGCTGCGCAGGCTGGGGGTCCGATGAGCGGCGTGAGCGAACGCTGGAAGGCCCTGCGCGCGGTGGCGGGCCCGGTGGACCCGGCGGAGCTCGACGCCCTGTGGGCGGACCTGGAGACGGTCGAGGCGTCCTCGCTCCTCGGCCCCTGGCGCGGCTTCGCCTTCCTGACAGGACACCCCATCGAGAAAGTACTGGCGGCCAGCCGCTGGCACGGCAAGCGGTTCGACGCCCTCGACGACGCGAAGCCGCTGATCTGCCGTGCGGAGGACGGCAGCCTCTACTCCGACACCAAGGCGGGCCGCGGCGAGGCCAGCCTGTGGAACGTCGAGTTCCGCGGCGAGGTGACCGCCACGATGGTGTACGACGGGATGCCCGTGTTCGACCACTTCAAGCGGGTCGACGACACCACGCTCATGGGCGTGATGAACGGCAAGCCCGGCGTCGTCCTCGTGGACGGCCGGCACTTCTACTTCGGCCTGGAACGCGACACCCCGGACCGCACATGAAGGCATCGGTGCTGACATGAGGACCTCGGTACTGCTCTCGCGCGGCACGGCACCCAGCGCGCTCGTCGACGCCGAACTCGACGACCCGCGCCCGCACGAGGTGCTCGTCCGGATCGAGGCGGTCGGCCTCTGCCACACCGACCTCGCCACCCGGAAGGCGCTCGGCGACCGCCCGGCGGTGCTCGGACACGAGGGCTGCGGCGTCGTGGAGCGCCTCGGATCCGAGGTCGCGGGCCTGGAGGCGGGGGACCGGGTGGTGCTGTCGTTCGCGCACTGCGGCCGCTGCGGTCAGTGCCGTGCGGGCCATCCGGCGTACTGCGAGCTCGCGACCACCCTCAACAACTCGGGACGCCGCCCCGACGGCACACCCACGATCCGCGTGGACGGTGTCCCGGTGTTCGGCTCCTTCTTCGGTCAGTCGTCCTTCGCCACGGCCGCGCTCGTCGGTGCCCGTTCCTGCGTGCCGGTCGGCGACGTACCGCCGTGGCTCGCCGCACCGCTGGGCTGCGGATTCCTGACCGGGGCGGGCGCGGTCCTGAACGTCCTGCGGCCGGGTCGGGGCGACCGGCTCCTGGTGGTCGGGGCGGGCGCGGTCGGCAGCGCGGCGGTGCTCACGGCGCTCTCCGAGGACGTGGAGGTCGTGGTGGCGGAACCGGTCGCCGCGCGCCGCGACCTGGCGACCCGGTTCGGGGCACTGGCGGTCGCCTCCCTGGACGACCCGCTCCCGTCGGTGACCCACGCCCTCGACACCACCGGCCGCCCGGAGCTGCTGACCCGCGCGCTCGCGCTGCTCCAGCCACGCGGCACGCTCGCCGTGGTCGGCCTCGGCCCCGCCAGAGCCGAGATCGATGTGCGGGAGCTGATGCTGCGGGGGCTGCGACTCAGGGGCTGCGTCGAGGGGGACGCGGAACCCGCGCAGCTCGTGCCGGAGCTGATCGGGCGTTACGAAAAGGGGCGGCTGCCTCTGGACGAGCTGGTGACGACGTACGGCCTCGGGGAGTTCGACCGGGCGGTGGCGGAGCAGCGGGAGGGGAAGGCGCTGAAGGCGGTGCTGCTACCGGGAGGCTGAGGGCCGGGCTCAGGCGTGGTGGTCCATCGGGACGTGTCCCCGGGCGCGCCCGTCGTCGTCGAGCAGTCGCCCCATCCGCTTCGCGGTCAGCAGGGTGACATCACGGCGCAGCACGCGGGCGCCGGGGAGCCGGGAGCCGAGGCGGACCTCGAAACCGGCGGCGTCACTCAAGGAGCGCGCCCACGTCGACACCAGCAGATTGGCCTCGCCGGTCACCGCCATGCACAGCCGGACCCCGGGCAGCGCCGCCACCAGGTGCCCCGCGGCGTCCAGCTCGGCGGAGGGCACGGCGAGCCGGTACGTGCCGATGACCGGGCGGCCCGCCGCCAGATGGGACACGTCGCAGCGGATCCTGACCCGGCCCGAGGCCAGCATCCGGGCGAGGCGGCGGCGGACCGTCGCCTCGCTCGTGCCGGTGTCCCGGGCGAGCTCGCTGTAGGGGCGGCGGGCGTCGTGGGACAGGGCGCGGAGCAGCGCGCGGTCGGCGTCGCCGGGCCGCGGGGCCACCGCTTGAGCCGGTACGGCGGACGCCAGACGGGAGCGCTGGCCCCGGTCGAGCGCGTGCACCTTCCAGTCCGCGCCTTCCCGGTAACTGTGCAGCACCACGGAGAGCTGGACGTCGCGCGCGCCCGGCAGAGCGGCCAGCGGGCCGTCGGCGAAGCGCGTCAGGGCCGCCGTACCGGAGCAGGCCACGGTGAGGAAGAGGGCGCCGTCGCTGCCCGTGGTGCCGCCCCCGGTGGTGCGCTCGACACTGGCCACGCGCGGGTCCGCGCACGCGGCCTCCGTGGCGGCGGCCAGGCTGCCCGGGGCCACAGCCACATCGGCGAAGGCCATGCACAGGCGCTGTCCCCGCGCGTGCCGCTCCCACGTCTCGTACGCGGTGCTCCAGGCGAGCCCGGAGGCGCGCAGCCGGTCCCAACGGCGGGCGGCGGTGGTGGCGTCGATGCCGAGGACCGCGCCGATCCGTGACCAGGGGGCACGGGGGCTGGTCTGAAGGGCGTCGACGAGCGCCATGTCCGTCTCGTCGAGGTCGTGCATGTCGGCGGTGGCGGCATGGGCGTGTGCGTCAGGGGCGCCGGAGTCGTACGTGTCGGCAGTCGGGGTGCCGGAATCCTGCGCCCCAAGGGGGATGGAATCCGGCATCGGTACGGGGGCGGGCGGCATGGCGACCATTGTGGGGCCACTCGCACCTGCCCGTGCGGCGGCCCCCGGCACAGGGGGCGGATGCCCGCCGCACGGATGTGCGCGCCTGCCCGGACGCGGACCCGTCCCAAGGCCAGGCGTGCGCGCCCACCCCCAGTCGCGACACACACCGTGGAGCCGCCGTGAGCGCCACCGACACACCGACCGCAGAACCCGCCGCGCCCGCCAAGGGCCGGGTCCGGCTCGACCGGGCCGCGAAGACGACCGTGGGCCTGCTGTTCCTGGCCTGGATCGTCGACTACATCGACCGGCTCGTCATCAACCTCGCCCTGCCGCACATCGGCACCGAGTTCGGCATCGACCGCACCCAGCAGGGCATGGTCCTCTCCGCCTTCTTCCTGGCCTACGCGGCCTGCCAGATCCCCGGCGGCCTGCTCGCCGACCGGTTCGGGTCCAAGCGGATCCTGCTGTGGGCGATGCTGATCTGGTCCGTGTTCACGGCGTTGACCGGGACCGCCTGGTCGTTCGCCGCGCTCGTCGTGATCCGCGTGCTGTTCGGCGCGGGACAGGGCATCTTCCCGGCCGCCGCGATGAAGGCCGTCGCCGAACGCACCGGGCCCCGCGAGCGGATGACGGCGAGCGGCTGGATCTCCTCGTCCAACTCCTTCGGCGCGGTCGTCGCGCCGCTGATCGCCGGTCCCGTCATCGCCCTGTGGGGCTGGCGCATGTCGTTCTACGCCGTCGCGGGACTCGGCGTCGCGACGTTCGTCCTCGTACAGATGCTGCTGCCCCCGGCACGGCAGGCGACGCGGACGGAGGCCGCCGAGGGCGGCGGGGGAACGCGTGCGCTGCTCGCCACCCCGGCCATGTGGCTGTACGTGGGGATGCTGTTCGGCTACGGCATGCTCGCCTGGGGCCTCAACTCCTGGGTGCCGTCGTATTTGCAGACCGAACGCGGGCTCTCGCTGGAGAGTTCGGGCCTGCTCACCGCGCTGCCCGCGCTGTTCGGCGGCCTGACGATGATTCTGAGCGGCTGGTGCGCGGACAGGGTCAAGGGCCGTCCCGCGCTCCTGGTCGCCCCGTCCATGACCGTAGCCGGCGTGGCGGTGCTGGCGATGACGCAGGCCGAGAGCCTCGTCGCGTTCGAGACGCTGCTGTGTCTCGCCTTCGCCGCCTGCACGTTCTGCTTCACGCCGATCTTCGCGGTGCCGCTGCGGACGCTGTCGACCCGGCTGAGCGGCGCCGCCTCCGGAATGATCAATTTCGGCGGCCAGTCCGCGGGCATCCTGGTGCCGATCCTGATGGGATATCTCGCGGACACCTACTCGTTCACCGTCGCCTTCGCCGTCCTCGCCCTTGGGGCGGCACTCACCGCCGTCCTCGCCCTGCTCACCCCGCAGACCTCCGAGGCCCTGCGCTCCCGGCTCGGCCCCGCCGTCCGGGACTGACCACCGGCCGCCCTCCCCACTCAGCGAAGGAGCTTCGCCGTATGACCACCTCCACGACCCCCGCCTGCCCGGTCGACCCCGCCCGGCTCACGCTGCCCGCAGGCACCCCCGCCGACGAGGGCCTTGTGCAGCTGCTGCCCGCCCTGGGCGAGCTCTACCGGGACCTGCATGCCCACCCCGAGCTGTCGATGCACGAGACCCGCACCGCCGAGATCATCGCGACCGTGCTGCGCGCCCAGGGCTGGGAGGTCACGGAACACGTCGGCACCACCGGCGTCGTCGGCGTGCTCACCAACGGCGAGGGCCCCACGGTCCTGCTCCGCGCCGACACCGACGGGCTCCCGCTCGCCGAGGACACCGGCCTGCCCTACGCCTCGACCGACACCGCGACGGGGCCCGACGGCCACGAAGTCCCGGTGATGCACGGCTGCGGCCACGACCACCACGTGACCGCGCTGCTCGGCGCGGCCGCCCTGTACGCGGCGGACCGCACGTCCTGGCGCGGCACGCTGCTCGCCGTGTTCCAGCCGGGCGAGGAGATCGCGGCGGGCGCGCGGGCCATGGTCGACGACGGCTTCGCGGACCGTTTCCCGCGTCCGGACGTCTGCCTCGGCCAGCACGTCAGCCCGCTGCCCACCGGCACCGTGGCGCTGCGCCCCGGCACGACCATGTCGGCCGCGGACAGCTTCCGCATCCGCCTGTTCGGCTCCGGCGGACACGGCTCCCAGCCCGAGCTGACGGTCGACCCCATCGTCCTCGGCGCACACGTCGTGACCCGGTTGCAGACGGTGGTCTCCCGGGAGATCGCCGCCCAGGACGCGGCCGTGGTGACGGTCGGCTCGTTCCGGGCCGGCCACAAGGAGAACATCATCCCGGACAGCGCCGAACTCAAGGTCAACGTCCGGACCTTCGACCCGAAGGTCCGCGAGCGGGTCCTCGCCGCCATCGAACGCATCGTCCGCGGCGAGGCCGAGACCGCGGGCGCCCCGCGCGAGCCGGAGTTCGAGCCGCTCAACGCCTTCCCGCTCACCGTCAACGACGACGAGGCGACCGAACGCGTCCGCACCGCCCTGCTGTCCGTCTACGGGGAGGAGGGCGTCCAGCACATGGCGCGCCCGCTCTCCGGCAGCGAGGACTTCGGCGTCTTCGGCACGACCCTCGACTGCCCCTCGGTGTTCTGGATGTGGGGCAGCCTCGACCCGAAGCTGTACGAGGGCGAGGACCCGACGCAGCCGCGCCCGGGAATCCCCGGCAACCACTCGCCGCGCTTCGGCCCGCAGGCGGAGCCGGTCATCGAGTACGGGGTCCGCGGGCTGCGCGCGGTGGCCGCGGAGTTCAACGGCCCCGCGGCCTGACCGCACGGCAGGCCCGATCGGTCAGGGCTCGATCCTCTCCAGGTCCTCGAGCAGGCCCGGGTGGGTCGGCTGCCAGCCGAGAGCGGCGCGGGTGTGTGCGCTGCTCGCCGGCTGGTCGGTCGCGAACATCGGGCCGAGCGGGCCGAAGTTCTCCCCAGGAACGGACTGGACCGGGAGGTCGAGCCGCCGTCCGATGACGGCGGCCATGTCCCGTACGGCAACGCCCTCGTCGGCGACGGCCTGCCAGGCGGTCCCGGCAGGGGCCTTCTCCAGCGCCAGCCGGAACAGCACGGCGGCGTCGAGTGCGTGCACGGCGGGCCAGCGCTGCGTGCCGTCGCCGGGGTAGCCCGCGACGCCGGTTCGGCGGGCGATCTGGGTGAGCAGCCCGGTGAATCCGCCGTCCCCGTCGTTGTGCACGGTGCGCGGCAGCCGGATGGCCGAGCTGCGCACACCGCGCGAGGCGAGGTCGAGCGCGCGGGTCACGGAGACGCCGCGCCCGCCGACGAGCCCGTCCGTCGGCAGCGGATCCTCCTCGGTGGAGGCGCGCCCCGCTACCCAGGGCGTGCCCGACACCGTGACGAGCGGCTTGTCCGAGCCCACGAGGGCGTCACCGAGCGCCGCCAGAGCGGCCCCCTCCTCCGCCACGGAGCGCGCGACCGCGTCGGGCGAGCTGAAGTCGTTGCTGAAGGCGAGGTGGACGACGCCGTCCGCCTGCCCGGCGCCGGTGCGCAGCACGTCGAGATCGGTAAGCCCGCCACGGACCACGTCCGCACCGGCGGCCCTGGCCTTCTCGGCGGAGGCGTCGGAGCGGGCGAGGGCGGTGACCGCGTGACCCGCGGCGAGCAGTTCGGCGACGACGGCAGAGCCGATCAGGCCCGTGCCGCCGGTGATGAAGACGCGCATGGCGGACTCCCAGGTGCGAGGATGAGTGATGCGACACATGTCGCATCACCCACCACGCTACACCCGATGATGCGACATGTGTCGCATCACTTAGACTGGCCATATGCCGAGATGGAAGCCGGATGCCCGGCAGCGCCTGGTCGTGGCGGCGCTGAGCCTGTTCGCGGAGCAGGGCTACGACGACACGACGGTCGCCCAGATCGCCGAGCGCGCGGGCCTCACCCGCAGCACCTTCCACCGGCACTTCGCCGACAAGCGGGAGATCCTCACCGCGGGCCAGAAGACCCTCAGTCGCCTGCTGGTCGAGGGCATCACCGAGGCCCCCGACGATGCGACCCCGGCCGCTGCCGTCGCGGCGGGCCTCGAGCGCGCCTCGGGCGAGATGACCTCCTTCAACCGCGAGCTGAGCCCGCTGCTGCACGCGGCGATCGAGGCGAACGAGGAACTTCAGGAGCGCAACGCGCTGAAGAGCATCGGCATGGCCGCCGCCATGGTCGAGGCGCTGCGCCTCCGCGCCGTCCCGGAACCCACGGCCCAGGTCGCCGCGGAACTCGGCGTCCTGGCCTTCAAGCTGGGCTTCACCGAGTGGGCCGACCCCACCCGCGACGAGGCCCCCGGAGAACTGGCCCCCCTGGTCCTGGCCGCCTTCGAGGAACTGCGCGCGGCGGCGACGGGGCTTCGCTAGTCGGCCCCGCCCTCACGACCCGGCGATCTCCCGCCGGAGTCGCTGGGTGAAGCGGCGCAGGTGGGCCACCGTCTCGTGGTACTCGGCCCGGCGTTCGTCCGAGCCGGCGATGGGGCGGACGGACCAGACCCGGCGGGCGAGGGTGTCGGCGAGTCGGACGGTGTCGTCGTCGCACAGCAGGTAGAGCGCCGACCGGGCCTCTTGCAGCCGGTTCGTCAGCTCGTTGGCGCCGGGGCCGTCGTCGCCCAGGCGGGAATCCTTGAGGTAGTCGATCAGTTGCACCACGGCCGTGTTGAAATTGGCCCCGGCCTTGAGCTTCTGCTCGCGCAGCCACATCCGGTCCTGTCGGCGTGCGGTGAACCACGACCCGAACACGACCCCCAGAAGCCCGATCCCGGCCCCGAGGCCCACCGACAGCATGTTCTCCACGGTCAACTCCCCCTCCCGATCGCCATCGATGTCCCTATGAGCTCTGCCCGGCCCGGACCCGCAGCCCGTCGAACTCCGCGATTCCCCGCTCTCCGCTCCCGCCGTTCACCGCACTCATGAACACGCCCACGTCCTGCCCGCCCGCCGCGACGCCCGCGGGGGACGCCGTGCCGACCGTCGTCCACGTCGTGCCGTCCGCGCTGAACTCGCCCTTGTACGTGGCGCCTTGGCGGGTCAGGCGCAGGTGCACCGGCGCGGTCGTCGAGCCGCCCGCCGTCGTGACGGAGTCGAGGCGGCCGTCGCCGTCGGCGTCCCAGGACAGCGCGCAGCCGTTGGACGGGGTGACCGCGAGGTTCACGTACCCCGGACTCCCTTTCGCGGTCAGGTCGTTGCGCACCATCAGGCCCGCGCGTGCCCACCCGCCCGTACGGTCCTGGGCTGTGACCCTGACGGATGCGGAGGCCCCGTCCGTGAGGGAACCGGGACGGTGGATCGCGCCGAACTCGTCCGTGCCGCCCCACAGATCGGCGCCGCCGCCCAGAATGGCGAAGGACTCGCCGGACTGGCCGAACACCGCGTCGTTGAACGACACCGTCCGGTACGGGTCCTGGACTCCGGTGCCGGCCAGGAGCCGGACCGCGTCGACCGCCGCGCCGCGGGCCGTGCCCATCCGGTACGCGGCGTCGGCGCGCACCTGGAGCACGAGCCTGTCCACCGCGCCCGTCAGCGACACGGTGAAGCGCGCCGTGAACTTCTCGCCGGGTGCCACCTCGGCCGCGACGACCGGTCCCTCCGCGCGGGAGGTGAGCCCGTCGGGCAGGTCGAGGGAGAGGGTGACCCCTCGTGCGGGCGCGAGACCGTTGCGGTTGGCGAACGTGACCTCGACGGTGACCGGCTTGTCGGCGGAGACGGCGGCGTGCGCGACGGAGGCGGTCAGTGTGGCCTGGTGCGCGGCGCCCGCGAGGGTGTCGTGGATCCGGCGCGCGAGACGCTCGATCGACCCCAAGGGGCGCTGCGGATACGTCTCGTGCCCGTGCGCCCACTTGTCGTCCATCGCGAACCAGTCGATCCCGGCGGGCTCCCGCTGCTCGGCGAGCGCCTCCGTCAGCTCGGCGAAGTACCTTTGCCAGCGCGGCAGATAGAGGCCGGAGACCAGGCCGGACCACTCCCGGTTGGCGTAGTCGCGCAGCCCCGCGTCGCTGCCGTCCCGGTCGCCCCAGGTCGTCAGGATCGACCGGGCGTCGTACTCGAGCCGGTCCTGTTCCGCGCGATCGGCTCCCCAGGCGCGGGCCTCGGCGAGCCATCGGCCCAGCAGATGCTGCTCCGAGGTGGCCAGTGCGTCGTCGAGGAGCCTCATCCAGTCGAGCCACGTCCGCGTCAACTGCCCGAACAGCGTCGCGTCGCGGACCTCGTACGCCGATGTGATCTGCGGCAGCAGTACGCGGCTGCGGTTGGCGAGCACCTGCCGGGCGACGTCGAGCAGGTCGTGCCGGTAGGCGGAGCTGTCGCGCAAGTCCGCGTCCACGGAGAGGAGTTCGGTCAGGGCGTGGTCGAACGCCGCGGTGTCGTAGCGCTCGGCCTGCGGGCTCCACGCGGCGGCCGACTTCACGTTCAGCCCTGGCCTGGCCCCGAAGAGGCCGTCCGGCGGCTCGCTCCAGGAGTCGGTGCGGCGCATCCCGTACGCCGTCTCGCGCAGCACCCGCCAGGCCGCGGCCGCGTGCCGGTCGGTGCCGCCGTAGCGGGCCGCAGCCCACCGCCCGAACCAGTCGTCCAGGTCGACGCTGCCCGCCGTCCACGCGAGGTCCCCGAGGAGCGCGAGCGCCGCGGGGTTGTTGTCCGCCCCCTCCGGCATCGCGGCGATCCCCGACAGTCTGCTGCCGTCCTTGTCCCGCCAGCGCGGGTAACTCTCCACCCAGTCCGGGGTGTTGGCGCCGAGCGCGGTGTGCCCGCCGAAGTTCCAGATGCTGCCGTACGCGTACGGGGTGTCGCCCCAGTCGCTCTCCCGGTCGGTCACCGTGGCGTACCGGTCGGACAGGCCGTCGACGATCAGCATCCGGTCGCGGTCGACGGCGTCGAGGATCTCGCGGCGCGGATTGCTCTGCCAGCCGAGGATCGCCCACACGGCGCCGGGGTGGGCCGTGCGCAGCGCGGTCTCGACGGCGCGTGCGGCCTCGCCGACCGGTACGTCGCCCGGCCGGCCGCCCTCGTGCAGCAGATCCATCTTGTACATGGAGGTGCCGCCGAGCCGTGCGTCGAGGCGGGTGTAGAACTCGGCGCCCACCTCGGTGAAGGCCTTGGTGCGAGGGTCGAGCCAGTCGGGGCGCTCGAACCCGCTCCACGTGCCCTGCGGGACGACCTGCGCCCCGTCGACCCGCTCGGGGAAACCGTCGGGCACGGTGCCGAACCAGCCCGGGAGCACCGGCGTCATGCCCAACTCCCGCACGCAGTCGGCGATTTTGCGCCCGAGGTCGGCGCGCCGCTCGAGCAGGCGCCGGCTGATCGGGCCGCCGAAGCCCGACATGTTCTGGAGCAGCCACCACGGCTGGTGCGCCGGGGCGGGGATCCACGCCAGCAGCTCGGCCTCGGAGTAGCCGAACCGCCGGAACGTGTCGAAGTAGGCGGCCTCCACGCCCGTCGTCACCAGGACCTCGTTGAAGCCGTGCAGAGCGAGCACGTCCAGCTCCCGCTGCCAGGCGTCCCAGTCGCGGTAGGGGCCGGTGTAGCCGTCGTTGGTGTCGTTGAGGGCGAACCGGTGGGAGACGTTCGCCGAAGCCGCCAACTCCTCGGCGCGTGCGGGCAGTTGCGCCGGAAGGTGCAGCTGCTCGCCGTTCCAGGTCACGCAGGCGTGGGCGGCCTCGCGCAGATAGCGGTGCAGGCCGGCGAGGAGGGTGGCCGGGGTCGTGCCCTCGACGACGATGTGCCCGCGCGTGCCGGAGACCCGGAAACGGTCGGCCGCACCCCCGCCGTCGAGCGGGCGGAAGGTGACCTGGTCGTGGTGGCGGGGGAGCAGCCGGCGCAGCGCCGCGTCGGCGGGCCCGGTGTCGAAATCCGCTCCGCCGCCGGTGGCCGCGAGGGCGGGCGTGCCCCGGGCGGGCAGGGCGGCCGTGGCACCCAGCACGAGCGCCGTGCTCGACAGCAGCCGTCTGCGGCTCAGCCGGGGCCGGTTCGGCTGCTGCGGTGAGGGTCGGGTCACGAGGTCAACTCCCGAATGACGGCCGCGTCGGCCTGCTCGATGTGGGTGATGTCCGTGCAAGAGCATGCTTGATTCGCCCCATGTTTGAGCGCAAAACGTCAAAGTGTCAACGGAAAAGCACTCGACTGTCGTCCCCGACCGGGCCATGCGTTCGCTGGACCGATGGCGGGCGAGGACCGCAGGCTGATCGTGTGAGCGAGCATCCTGACCTCCCCCGTGTCCCGCTGCCATGGATCGACCGGCCCGGCGCCCGTGCCTGGCGCTGCGCGCCCGCCCCCGCCGACGTACGCGCATTCCATGCCGCGCTGCCCGGCTACGCCCCGACGCCGCTGACAGAACTCCCCGAACTGGCCGAGGAGATGGAGGTCGGACGGGTTCTCGTCAAGGACGAGTCGAGCCGTCTCGGGCTGCCCGCCTTCAAGGCCCTCGGCGCGTCCTGGGCCGTCCACCGTGCGCTCGCCGGAGCACGGGGCCCGATCACCCTCGTGACCGCCACCGACGGGAACCACGGCCGGGCCGTCGCCCGCACCGCCCGGCTGCTGGGGCACCGCGCCCACGTGCTCGTGCCGCGGGGCGTTCACCCGGGGGCCGTGGCCGCCGTCGCCGCGGAAGGCGCGGAGGTCACCGAGGTGCCGGGGACGTACGACGAGGCGGTGCGCCGTGCGGCGGACGCGGCCGAGGCGCCCGGCCGTGTTCTGGTCCAGGACACCGCGTGGCCCGGCTACGAACGGATTCCGGGGTGGATCGTCGAGGGCTACTCCACGCTCTGCGCCGAGGTGGACGAGCAACTGGGTACCCAGGAACCGGACCTCGTCGTGGTGCCCGTGGGCGTCGGCTCCCTGGCCCAGGCCGTGGTGACCCACTACCGCAGCCGCCGCCGCGGGCACGCGCCCGCCCTGCTCTCCGTGGAACCGGAGTCCGCGGCCTGCGTCCTCGAAAGCCTCACCCGCGGCGAACCCACCAGCGTCACCACGGGAGACACCGGCATGGCCGGCCTCAACTGCGGCACACCCTCCACACTCGCCTGGCCGTACCTGGCCGCGGGCCTCGACGCGGCCGTCGCCGTCCGGGACACCGACAGTGCCCGCGCGGCCGTCCGCCTCGCGGACCTCGGTGTCTCCTCGGGCCCCTGCGGCGCCGCGCCCCTCGCGGGACTGCGCGCGGCACTCACGGGACCGGGCGCCGAGAAACGGCGCGCGGCGCTGGGCCTCGGCCCCGCATCGCTCGTCGTCCTGCTGAGCACCGAGGGCAGCGCCGCGAACCCGCACGCGGCCACCGGCGGCGCGGCCTGCTGACCCCTCGTGAACCACCCGCGCCGAGAAGACGTACGTTGCAAGGGACGGGCATGCGCCTCGAGGGACGTACGCACGTCTTGCGACACACCGGACTTGAGTCACCACGTAAGGACACACGAGTCATGAGCAGCACTCCCGAGGTCACCCTCAACAACGGCGTCACCATGCCGCAGCTCGGCTTCGGCGTCTTCCAGGTCCCCGACGACGAGGCGCACGCCGCGGTCACGAGCGCCCTGGACGCGGGCTACCGCAGCATCGACACGGCGGCCCTGTACGAGAACGAGAAGGGCACCGGCCGCGCCATCGCCGACTACGGCCTGGCCCGCGAGGACGTCTTCGTCACCACCAAGCTGTGGAACACCGAGCAGGGCCGGGACACCACGCTGCGCGCGTTCGACGCCTCCCTCGACCGGCTCGGCATGGACTACGTCGATCTGTACCTGATCCACTGGCCGGTGCCGTCGCGCGACAAGTACGTCGAGACGTGGCAGGCGTTCGAGGAGATCCTCGCCAGTGGCCGGGCCCGCGCCATCGGCGTCTCCAACTTCCTGCCCGAGCACCTCGACCGGCTCGCCGCCGAGACCTCCGTCGTCCCGGCGCTCAACCAGATCGAGCTGCACCCGCGGCTCCAGCAGAGCGAGCTGCGCGCGTACGACGCGAAGCACGGCATCGCGACGGAGGCCTGGTCCCCGCTGGGCCGCGGCAACGGCGTCCTGGACGACGAGATCGTCACCGCGCTCGCCCGCAAGTACGACCGCAGCCCCGCGCAGATCGTGCTGCGCTGGCACCTCCAGCTCGGCAACGTCGTCATCCCGAAGTCGGTGACCCCGTCCCGCATCCGCGAGAACATCGCCGTCTTCGACTTCGAGCTGGCCGCGGACGACATGGCCGCGCTCGCCGGCCTGGAGACCGGCGAGCGCGTGGGCCCGGACCCGGCCGTCCTCGGGTCCTGAGGAAACCGGGCAGGGAGCGGGTCACCGGCCCAGCGGCCTGCCCTCCCACAGCTCGAGTTCCCAGCCCTGCTCCGGCGAGCCGGTGAGGGTGACGATGCCGGTGTTGGGCAGCGGGCGGGCGGCGACGAAGGCGACGTCGACGTTGCCCGCCCGCGCCGCCGTCCAGGTGCGGATCACGGCGCCGTGGCTGACCATCGCCACGGTGTCCGCACCGGTCCCGGCCGCCTCGGAGACCACCGCGTCGAAGCGGCCGAGCGTCTCCTCGCCGGTCTCACCCCCCGGCATCCGGATCGAGGTGTCGCCGGAGGACCAGGAGAACGCGGTGTTGAGGTACTTCTGCGCGGACTCGTCGTCGCCGCGCATCTCCAGGTCCCCGGCCGCGATCTCCCGGATCCCGTCCCGGATCACGACGTCGAGGCCGGTCGACCGGGACAGGGGCGCGGCGGTGAGCTGCGTGCGCACGAGGGTGGAGGCGTACAGGGCGTCGATCCGCTCGTCGGCCAGCGTCTCCGGCAGCGCCGCCGCCTGCTCGAGGCCGAGCGGCGTCAGGCCGGGGCCCGGCGCCGCGGAGTCCAGCAGGCGCTTCAGGTTGGACGGGGTCTGGCCGTGACGTATGAGCAGCAGACGCATGCGGGGGGAACCTCCACGAGACGAACGGAACGTGTGCGTCCACTGTGTCATCCGCGGAGGAGATCGGTGGTCAGGGCAGCTTTTTCAGCAGCTCGGCCGCGAGCGGGGCGGAGGAGGCCGGGTTCTGCCCGGTGACCAGATTGCGGTCGACCACCACGTGCGGCGCCCACGGCTCTCCGACCTGGACGTTCACCCCGGCCTCCGTGAGCCGGTCCTGGAGCAGCCAGCGCGCCTTGTCGGCGAAGCCGGCCTGGGCCTCCTCGACGTTGGTGAACGCGGCGACGTCGTAGCCCGCGAAGGCGTTGGCGCCGTCGGGCTTCGTGGCGGCCAGCATCGCCGCGGGCGCGTGGCAGACGACGCCGAGCGGCTTGCCGGACTCCAGCGCGCGGGTGAGCAGGGCGCCGGACGCGGCGTCGGAGGAGAGGTCCTCCATCGGGCCGTGGCCGCCGGGGTAGAAGACGGCCGCGTAGTCGTCCAGGTCCACCTCCTCCAGCTTGACGGGGGAGCGCAGCTCGGCGTTCGAGGACACGGCGGCGGCCATGCGGGCGGCGTTCTCCTGCCCGTCGTTGAACTCGGGCGCGAGGCTGCCCGCGTCGACGGTGGGGACCACGCCGCCCGGCGTCGCCACGACGATCTCGTGGCCCGCCGCCTTGAAGGCGTCGTACGGGGCGATGGCCTCCTCGGCCCAGAAGCCCGTGGGGTGGTGGGTGCCGTCGGCCAGGGTCCAGTGGTCGGCGCCGGTCATCACGAAAAGGATCTTCGACATGGGGTGCTCATTTCCGCGGGAAACGTCGGTCCGGTGATGTCTTGACGTCTACGAAGGTAGGGCCGGGGGCCGCCGTCGACCAACGGTGGGCTACCGTGCCCGCGTGGCAGAGCGGATCCAGTCGGTGGAGCGGGCGGCGCTCGTCCTTCGGCTGCTCGCGTCCGGGCCCCGGCCTTTCGGGGTGACGGAGCTGGCCCGCGCGATGGGACTGCCCAAGGAGTCCCTGCACGGCATCCTCGGCACGCTTGTCGCGGCGGGTCTGGTGGCACAGGACCCGGCCACCGGCAAGTACCGGATCGGCGCCTCGCTGCTCCACCTGAGCAACGGCGACCTCGACACGAACGAGCTGCGCGCCCGCTCCCTGCACAGCGCCGACACCCTCGCCGCGCGCAGCGGCGAATCGGTCTGGATCGCCACCCCGCACGAAGGCGCGGCCCTCGTCGTCCACCACGTCTTCCGCCCCGACGACAGCACCCAGGTCCTGCGCCTCGGCACCCACCTGCCGCTGCACGCCTCGGCCGTCGGCAAGACCCTGCTCGCCTTCGACCACGACCTGGACGTGCCCGAGAAGCTGCCGGCCTTCACCGACCGCAGCCTCACCGAACATGCCGCCCTGGCCGCCGAGTTGTACGAGATACGCCGCCGGGGCTGGGCCGCCTCCGTCGACGAGCACGCGGACGGCAGGACCGCGATCGGCGCCCCGCTCCGCGACGCCTCCGGCCGAACCGTCGGCGCCATCAGCATCGCGGGCCCCACCCACCGCCTCACCGAGGCCGGCCGCGCGCGGGCGGACCTCGCGGCCCAGGTCACGGACGCGGCCGGGGAGATCGGCAGGGAGCTGGCGCGCTGAGCTACGGCACGAGCACGATCCGGCCGAAGGCCTCGCCGGACTCCATCAACTGGTGCGCCCGCACGGCCTCGTCCAGGGGGAGCACGGCGTGCACCACCGGATCCAGGGCGAGCTCTCCCGCGAACAGCTCGGTGCGTACGGCGCGTTGGGCGGCCTCGGGGACGGTGTCGGCGCTGAAGGTGGCGAACGACATCGACTTCCGGAAGTCCGCCGTCATGTGCGCGGCGAGATCCGCGGGCGGCGGTCCCGCGACCATGCCGATCGCCACCAGGCGGCCGTTGGGGTTGAGGAGGTCGAGGAATGTCGGCATGTCCGGGCCGGCGATGATGTCGATGACGACGTCGTAGCCCTCGGGGGCCTCGTCGTCGGTGACGGCGCCGGTGCGGTCCAGCACGTGGGTGGCGCCCAGCTTGCGCAGGCGTTCGCCGCGCTCGGCCGACGACGTGGTGACCGCGACCGCGCTCGCCCCGCCGCGCCCCGCGAGCTGCACCGCCGGGATCCCCAGGCTGCCGGCCGCGCCGCGCACCAGCACGGACTCACCAGGGGCGAAGTGGGCGTGGCGCAGGGCGAAGTGCGCGACCACGCCGGAGGTGCCCAGCGTCACGGCGTCGGCGGCGGACAGGTCGGCAGGCAGGGGGAGGACCGCGTCCACGGGGGCGACGGCCTGCTCGACGTAGCCGCCGCCCGTGCCTGTGAACGCCCATACGCGCCGGCCCACCCACGAGGCGTCCACACCGGCGCCCACGGCCGTCACGGTCCCCGCCACCTCACTGCCGGGCACATGACCCTCCTGGAAAAAGCCGTACGCGGCGAGGGCGCCGCTGCGGATGAGCGCGTCGACCCCGCCGACACCGATCGCCTCGGTGGCGATCAGCACCTGCCCGGCGGCGGGGGCCGGAGCGGGGAGGTCGACGACCGCCATGCCCTCGGGGCGTCCGAATTCCTGGATCGCGATGGCCTTCATGGTGCCTACTCAGGTGTCTCGGGTGACCCGGTGCGGCTGTCTCCGGGTGGGACTTTCGGACGCTAACGGACGCCCCCGTCCGTTTGAGTAAAGTGAGAGAGGTGACCGAACGTTTGCCTCAGACACTGCGCTCCGACGCCCTCGACAACCGCGAACGCATCCTGGACGCGGCCCGCGCCGTGTTCGCCGCCGAAGGCCTGAACGTGCCGATGCGGGAGATCGCCCGCCGCGCCGAGGTCGGCCCGGCCACCCTCTACCGCCGCTTCCCGACCAAGCAGGACCTGGTCACGGCGGCCTTCACGGAGGAGATGCGGGGATGCCGCAGGCTCGTCGACGAAGGGCTCGCCGACCCGGATCCCTGGCACGGCTTCTGTCACGTGATCGAGGAGACCTGCGAGATGCACGCCCGCGACCGCGGCTTCACCGAGGCCTTCATGTCCGCGTTCCCCGAGTCCGTGGACTTCGCCGAGAACCGCGCGTACACGCTGAAGGCCATCGCCGAGATCGCCCGCCGCGCCAAGGACACCGGCCGCCTGCGCCCCGACTTCGTCCTCGACGACCTGATCCTGATGCTCATGGCCAACCGGGGCATCCAGGCCGGCTCGCCCTCCGCCCGCGTCGCGGCCTCCCGCCGCTTCGCCGCCTTCGTGATCCAGGCCTTCGAGACACGCCCGGCCGAACGCGGGGAACTGCCGCCGGTGGCACGGCTGACTCCGCTGTTGTCGCTGTAGGCGCGTTGATCACGAAGGGGCCGTCAGCGGGTTTCCGTGATGACCGGTTTCTGTGATGACCCGACCGGGATCGCTCTCTTTCGGGTGAAACAGCGGTGGCGGGAGACACCCTGGCGCGGCTTCTGACCTGTGACGCAGGTGGATCGGGCGGCCGGATGTCATTTGGCGGCAGCGAGTCGGTGCGCCGGGTCCCGGCGGGGCGGCTGCAAATGTGGGCGTATGGCTAGCGTGTACAGAACCCTGCTCAACAACGTCGCGCGGACCGGCACTCAGGTCGTGAATCTGGCTCCCGGAGCCGCGGTCCTTGCGCGGAGCCGGCGGAAGTGGACCGGGGCCCGCCTGGAGGACGGGGCGCATCTCGTCACCAGTCGCGGGAAGTGGACCGGAACCCGCCTGGGGGACGGGGCGCATCTCGTCACCCACGGCGGAAAGTGGGCCGCGAGCGCGCTCGCCGAAGGGGCTCGGCTGATTGTCGACGAGCGGACGTCGCGTGACCAGGAGCACGGTTTCCAGAAGGCGGCGGCCGACTACCTCGGCGCTCGCCACGTGGCCGCCATGCTCGAGTCGTACGGCGTGAACTGTGTATTCGACGTCGGGGCCAACGTCGGCCAGTACGGAAGGCGGCTGCGGGAGTTCGGGTACACGGGGCGGATCGTTTCCTTCGAGCCGGTTCCGCGGTTTCTGGAAAGGCTGCGCGAACGCGCCGAGGGCGACCCGGACTGGCATGTCGTCCCCTGCGGCCTCGGCCGCGTGAACACCGTGCAGCCCATGCACGTGGAATGGCAGACGATGAGCTCGCTCCTGCCGCCCAGCGACTACGGGAACACCCGGTACAAGCGATTCGTCAAAGGCGGCACCGAGGACATTCAGGTCTGCCGGCTCGACGAAGTCATGGACAAGGCGCTCATCGGAATCGACAATCCGCAGCCCTATCTCAAGATGGACACCCAGGGCTACGACCTCGAGGTGTTCGCCGGGGCGGGGGAGCGCATCTCCGAATTCGTCGGAATGCAGTCGGAGGTCGCGCTTCTGCGAATCTACGAGGGCAGCCCGCGGATGTCCGAGGCGCTCGCCGAGTACGAGCAGCAGGGCTTCGAGGTCACCGGAATGTATCCGGTGACCCGGGAGATCAGCACCGGCCGGGTGCTCGAGTTCGACTGCGTGATGATGCGCGCGAGCGAGACGCCGGTCCCGCTCCCGCGCAGGCAGCACGCCGCTCGGGCCTAGGGCCCTGGCCGGCACGGTCAGCGCTCGGCCGGTGCGAACTCCGGCTGGTCGAGGAAGCGGAGCCAGCTGCCGTCCGGCTGGCGGCGGACGACCTGGGCGCGGGCGCCGGTGCCGTCCTTCGGCGGTGTCGACGTCAGCGCGATGTCACCGTTGACCAGCGTCGGCAGCGGCTGTTCCGGTTCGAAGTGGGGGCGGTTCGCGAGCACCTTCTCCCACAGGGCGCGGATCGCCTCCCGGCCGACCGTCTCCTGACCGGGCGGGTAGGCAAGCACCGCGTCCTCCTCGTAGAGCGCGGCGACGCCGGCCGCGTCGCCCGCGTTGGAGCGCTCGACGAACAGGCGGGTGATGTCCTCGGGGTGCATGGCCTTCTCGTACGCGGACTCCGGCATGGGTTCCTCCTGGGGCGCTGCGGTCTTCCGTGTCGTGGTTCCAGCCTGGCCGCGCATCGGGCAGAAGTCCAACAGATGGTTTTGCTGGAAACTAGAATCTGTGGTCATGGACCTGAGGCAGCTCGAGTACTTCGTCGCCGTCGCGGAGGAGCGGAACTTCACGCGCGCCGCCGAGCGGGTGCACATCAGCCAGTCGGGCGTCAGCGCGCAGATCCGGCAGCTGGAGCGCGAGCTCGGGGCGGAGCTGTTCGACCGCTCGTCCCGTACCGTCACGCTCACCGTGGCGGGCAAGGCCGCGCTCGAACACGCCCGTGCCACCCTCGCCGCGGCCGGAACGATCGGCCGGGCGGTGGCCGAGGTGTCCGAACTGATCAGGGGCCGGCTCACCGTCGGCATGGTCATCGGCTGCACCGTCACGCCGCTGTTCGACGCACTCGCCGCGTTCCACGAGGCGCACCCCGGCGTCGAGCTCTCGCTCCTCGAGGACGGCTCCGACCGGCTCGTCGAGGGGGTGCGCGCGGGCGACCTCGACCTGGCGCTCATCGGCGCCGCCCACTCCACCCCCGACGGACTCGACTCCCTGACCGTCATCGACGAACGGCTCGTCGTGGCGGTCCCGGCCGGACACCCGCTGGCGAAACGGCGGCGCGTGGCGCTCGGGGACCTGATGGCCCATCCGATCGTGTGCATGCCGCCCGGCACCGGCCTGCGCACCGTCTTCGACCGCGCCTGCGCGGCCCAGGGGCTGCGCCCCACGATCGCGCTGGAGGCGAGCGCGGCGGACTCCATCGCCGCGCTCGCCGACCGCGGTCTCGGCGTCGCCGTCCTGAGCGAGTCGATGGCCGCCGCCTACGGCGACCGGCTCACCGCCCGCGCCCTCGTCGACGTCGACACACCTGCCCTGCTCGCCCTGGTCTGGAAGCGGGCGCACAACCCGGCGCTGCGCGAGCTGCTCGAGCACGCCCGGCGGGCGTTCGCCCCGGCGTGACGCCCGCCGCGCGTCACAGCTCGCCGTACTCGCCGACCCGCTTCCCCGCGACCCACGTCTGCAACACCTTCGTCTGCCACACCGCCCGGCCCGACGGCAGGTCGAACGGGTCGGTGTCCGTGAGGACGAAGTCGCCCCACTTGCCCGGCTCCAGCGTGCCGAGAACGTGCTCCTGGTGCGCGGCGTGCGCGGGCTCCACCGTGAACGAACGCAGCGCCTCCACCGGCGTCATGGCCTGCTCAGGGTGCCAGCCGCCGGCGGGCCTGCCGTCCCGGTCGGTGCGGGTGACGGCCGCGTGCAGACCGTCGAAGGGATTCTCGGACGACACGGGGAAGTCCGAACCGGACGGCAGGTGCGTGCCCTGGTCGATCAACGTACGCCAGGCGTAGGCCCCCTTGATGCGCTCCGGACCGATCCGGTCCTCGGCCATGTTCATGTCGTCGGTGGCGTGCACCGGCTGCATCGACGCGATGATGCCGAGCCGGCGCAGCCGCGGGATGTCCTCGGGCGCCAGCACCTGTACGTGCTCGATACGGTGCCGCATCCCGGCGTCGCCGACCCGCCGGAACGTCTGCTCGTACGCGTCCAGGACGACGCGGTTGCCGCGGTCGCCGATGGCGTGCACCGCCGACTGGTAGCCGCCGCGCACCACTTGCTCCACGCGGCGCTGCAACTCCTCCGGCTCCACCTGGAGCAGCCCGCTGGTGTCCGGATCGTCGGCGTACGGGGCGAGAAGCGCGGCGCCGTGGCTGCCGAGCGCGCCGTCGATGTACTGCTTGACGGTGCGGATGCGGACCATGTCGTCGGCGTACGAGTCGGTGCGGGCGTCCGCGCCGATCTCGGTGAACGCCGTGTAGGACAGGAAGGCGTTCACGCGGACCGTCAGCGCGCCCTCGTCCGCGAGTCGGCGCAGTACGACGACGCCGCTCGCGTCCGTGCCCGCCTCCGACACGGACGTCATGCCGACGCTGCCGAGCTGCTTCTGCGCGGCGAGCGCACGGGCGCGCACGTCGTCGAGCGTGGGCTCGGGCAGCTTGTCCTCCACCAGCGACTGCGCCGCGTCGATGAGCACCCCGGTCGGATTGCCCGCGCCGTCGCGCACGATCCGGCCGCCGTCGGGATCGGGGGTGTCCGCGGTGACACCCACGGCCTTCAGCGCCGCCGTGTTGGCGACGCCCGCGTGCCCGTCCACGCGGCCGAGCCACACCGGCCGGTCGTCGACGACCGCGTCCAGGTCGGCGGCGTTGGGCAGCCGCCCGAGCCCCCATACGACCTCGTTCCAGCCGCGGCCGAGGATCCACGCGTCATCGGGGTGCGCGGTGTCGTACGCGGCGAGCCGGTCCATCGCCTCCTTCAGGGAACGGGTGCCGACGAGGTTCAGTTCGACGGCGAGGGCGCCGAGCCCCCACAAGTGCCCGTGTGCGTCGTGCAGTCCGGGCAGCAGTACGCGACCGCGGCCGTCGAGCCGGCGTATGCCCTTGGGGGCGGCGCCGACGTCGAGCGCGGCGACCCGCCCCTCGGGTGTGAGCAGCATCCGGGAGAATCTGCGCAGCTTGCCGCGCGAGAGCGTGTAGCCGCGCACGTTGTCGACGAGCACCGGACCCGAACGCTCGGCCCCCGCAGCCCGGGAGGCGGCGCCGGCAGACCCGGTGAACGTGCCGGACGCGGCCACCGCGGCGGCCCCCGCGCCAGCCAGTTGCAGGAACCGCGCGCGGCTCATGTGCGGCGTACGGGGCGTGGGGCAGCAGGACTCACACATTCGATGGCTCCCTACAACAAGGTGTACGGCCAAGGGGGTTGGCCGCAAGATGATCGAATCGAATCACTGACCGAAGCTAAGCAGTCACTGACGGGTGGTCAAGATCCCTTACGCTCCCGGTTGGCCTTGCCCCCGGACGTCTCGGCCCTGAACGGTGCCGACGAGGGTCACCAGGGCCGGATCGGACGCACCCCGACGCGTCTGCCGTGCTCGTCCAGCAGATGGCCCATGCGCTTGACCGTGTGCAGGCCCACGATCCGGTCCGTGAACTCCAGCGTCGGCAGGCGTGCGCCCAGGGCGGTCTCGCGGCGCTGGATGTCACCGAGGTCGCGCACCCACAGCGTGGCGAAGATATTGGTCCGGCCGGTGACCGCGGCGACGAGGCGGCACTCGGGCAGAGCGGCGAGAGCGCGGTGGACGGCGGCGATGTCTCGGGCCGGGACGCGTCCGAGCAGCGAGACCGGCAGCGGCCGTCCCGCGAGCGCGTCCGCCATGTCGCAGCGCAGGGTCAGGACACCCGAGTCGGTGAGGCGGTGCAGGCGGCGGCGGACGGTGGCCGGGCTGGTGCCGGTGTGCGCGGCGAGCGCCGCGAGGCCCAGGCGGCCGTCGCCGACCAGGGAGTCGAGCAACACCCGGTCCACCGCGTCGAGTTCGAGCGTCGCCGCGGGCTCGGGCGGGCGTTCGCCCGAGCGGCCCAGGACGCTGAGCTGTGCCGGGTCGAGCGAACGGAGTCGCCAGCGGCTGCCCTCCACGTAGAGGGACGTGGCGAAGAGGCAGTCCACGGCCGTGACACCGGGCAGCGTTTCGAGGTGTGTCGTCACGAACCGGGTGAGCGCGGGGAGGTCGGGGGCGAGGACGTCGACGAGCAGGTCGGCGCTGCCGGGCCCGGTGAGCTCGATGGTGACGGCCTCGGGCCGCTCGCACAGCTCCTGAGCGATGCGCGCACGGGTGCCGGGCCGACAGCGCACCAGGACGAACGCCGTGCAGCGCGTGCGCGAGAACTCCCGTCCCGGCGCCGCGTACACCCAGGCGAGCCCCTCTTCGGTCAGCCGCTCCCAGCGGCGGGCAAGCGTGCTCGCGGTGACACCGAGCGGCGGTGCGAGTTCGGTCCAGGAGGCGCGGGGGCGCAGCTGGAGGGCGTTGACGAGTGCCAGATCCAGCTCGCTCACGGTGACTGTTTCTCGCATCGGACAGCCCCTCCCTGCTCGTTTCCGACGAATCCGCCGACCGGTACGACCGCTGCCCGCACAGTAGCCACCGCATTCGATTCCGGCCAGAAGGGACGTCCTCGATGGGCGCAGACGTGGGCACAGGTGGATCGGCGGTCGGCACCGGCCGCGGCATGCTCGGCGCGATGGCGGTGGTCGTCGTGTTCAGCGGCGTCGTCCAGGGCTATCTCACCCCGCTGCTCCCGGAGCTGGGGCAGCGGCTCGGCATCGGGGGAGTGGCCCAGAACAATCTCTATCTGCTGTCGCAGTGCGCGTTCGCCGTGCTCACGCCGCTGCTCTCGCGCCTCGGCGATCTGTACGGCCACCGTCGGCTGCTGAGGGTGGCACTCACGATGGTCGCGGCCGGTTCGCTGGTGATGGCTCTGTGGCCCACGGTGACGACACTCGCGGTGGGCATGGTCCTGCAAGGCGCGGTGGTCGGGTTCTTCCCGCTGCTCGCCGGAATTCTGCGCTCCCGCGCCCCCGAACGCGGTCGCACCGGCATGTCCCTGCTCGTCGGCGTCCTGTTGATCGCCATCGGCGTGGGCGGCCTCGTGGCCGGAGCCCTCAGCGAGCGGCACGCCGAGGCCGGGCTGTGGGCGGCGGTGCCGGTGGCGGTCCTCGCCCTGGCCGCCGGCCTCGTACTGCCGGACAGCGACGGGGAGTTCGGCGGCCGGTTCCACTACGGAGCGGCGGCCCTGCTGACCGTCGGGCTCGTGGCACTGGTCCTGGTGCTCGCCCAGGGCGGCACCTGGGGGTGGACCTCGGCCCGCTCCCTGGGCACGGGAGCCCTCGCGGTGGCGGTGTTCATCGCCTGGGTGGCGGTGGAGCGCCGCGCGGCCCACCCGCTCGTGAGCGTCCGGATGCTGAGCGACCGGCGGCTCGCCGTGGTCAGCGCGCACACCTTCTGCGCCGCCTTCGGGTGCATCGGCTTCCTCGGTGCCAACGCCCTGTTCCTCGGCGCCGACCCGGACGCCGTCGGCCACGGCATGGGCCTCGGCCCGCAGGCCATCGCGACGGTGTCCCTGGCCATGGTCGTACTGGGCTTCGTCGGCTCCACGGCCACTCCGCGCCTGGCCCGCCGCATCGGCGACCGCGCCGTCCTGGCCACCGGCGGAGCCCTCATCGGACTCGGCTTCCTGGGCATGATCCTCTTCCATGCCACCCTCGCGCAGTACGTCGGCTCGGTACTGGTCGTCGGCCTCGCCACCGGCGTCTTCGAGTCCATCACCCGGACCCTGTCGGCGGAGATCGTGCCCGAACGGCAGACCGCACTGGCCGTGGGCATCAACGAACTCGCACTGTCGCTGGGCGCGGCGATCGGCGCCGCCGTGATCGGGGCGCTCTTCTCGGCACACCAACGCGGCGGCCACATCACGCTGTCCGGCTACGTGTGGGGCTGGGGCACCTGCGCGGCGGTCGCGCTCATCGGAGGGGCGCTCGCGCTGCTGTACGGGGGCGGTGGCGCGGCCCCCGCCGCCACGGAACCCGCCGTACCCACCGACGCGAAGGAGAGCCTCGCATGACGACATCGCAATCCGTTTCCGTGCACGACGAGGTGACCCGGGCGGTCGGGGCCTGGCGCGAGCGGCTCGTCGCGCTCAGCCACAGCCTGCACGCCGAACCCGAGACCGCCCTCCAGGAACACCGCTCGGCCACGAAGATCGCCGACCTGCTCGAAGCGGCCGGATTCACGGTCACCCGCCCCCTCGACTCGCTGCCCACCGCGCTCGACGCGACGTACGGGAGCGGCGAGCTGGTGCTCGCCTTCTGCGCCGAGTACGACGCGCTGCCCGGCATCGGACACGCCTGCGGGCACAACGTGAACGGCGCGGCGTCGGTCGGCGCGGCACTCGGCCTCGCGGCCGTCGCCGACCGGCTCGACGTCACCGTCCGGCTCATCGGCACCCCCGCGGAGGAGGACATCGGCGGCAAGGTGCTGCTCATCGACGCGGGAGTCTTTGACAACGTCGCCGCGGCGTTGATGGCGCACGCTGCCCAGGAGGACACCGTCGGCGCCTCCTCCCTCGCCATCGGCGCCTGGGACATCACCTACCGGGGCCGCCCGGCCCACGCGGCCCTCGCGCCGTGGGAGGGGGTCAATGCGCTCGACGCGCTGACCGTCGCCCAGACCGCGATCGGCGTGCTGCGCCAGCAACTGCCACCGGGCTCCCTGGTCCACGGCATCGTCACCGACGGGGGCCGGGCGCCGAACGTCATCCCCGACACCGCCTGCGCCCGCTACGAGGTGCGCGCCCCCACCGCCGAACAGCTCACTGCGGTCCAGCGCCGGATCCGTGCCTGCTTCGAGGCGGGCGCCCTCGCCACCGGCGCCGAGCTCGAACTGGCACCGCACGGGCGGGACTTCGCGGATCTCCGGCAGGACCCGTTCCTGACCGATGCCTACGCGGCCGCCGCCCGTTCCCTCGGCCGCGACCCGCTGCCCCGACACGGCGACACCACCGCCTCCACCGACATGGGCAACGTCTCCCGCCTGCTGCCCGCGATCCACCCCACCATCGGCTACGACACCGCGGGCGCGAGCCAGCACACCGTCGAGTTCACGGCGCACGGCACCACCCCCGGCGCGGACCGTGCCGTGATCGACGCGGCGGCGGCCCTCGCCCTGGCCGCGGCGGCCGCGGCGACGGACGAGGAGCAGCGGAACCGTCTCCTGGCCGGTGTCGAACGGCGCAGGACCCGGCGGTAGACCGACGCCGCCCCGTCCGAGCGGGGCGGCGTACACACGCACGACACACTGCCGCAACACACGCCCTCCGAGACGCACTTGAGCGCCGTCCGACATACGAGCGCGGCTTGACGAAACGGCCCCGCGGACGGCTCAATTGGTCCATGACTGCCCAGCACTTGGTCTCGCGCGACCACATCGACTTCGGTCGGGTGTGGTCCGCGGCGTGTTGCGCCTGAAGCGGCAGCGGGCCCTCTGACCGGCCCATCTCTTTCTCGGCGACTCCCTCGGCGCCCCCTTCGCGGGCCGGGGCCTGACGCCTCGCGCGCGGTGCCGCCGCGCCCCCTCCCACGACGCCCCGCGTCGCCTCTTCCGTAGCGACCCGTCCCTGTGACGCGTCGTCAACTCCGTCTGCGCGCACGGCCGTTCCGGCCTGCCCGCCGGCGGATTTCGCCGCCTCCGAAAGGCCCACCCCATGCCCGTGGAATTCCTCGGCATCGCCGCCACCAACGACGGCTCCGAAACCACACCCCGTTCCGGCGCCGCCTTCGACAAGGAGTACACACTCCGGCTCGCCCGCGCCCATGAGGACCACGACTGGGACCGGGTGCTGTTCGCGTACGGCTCCGGCTCGCCCGACCCGGCACCGGCCGCCGCCTACATCGCGAGCCGCCTCGAACGCCTCCAGATCCTGCTCGCCCACCGGCCCAACGTCTCGTACCCCACCTTCGCCGCCAAGACCTTCGCCACCCTCGACCAGATCAGCGGGGGCCGGCTCACCGTCCACTTCATCACCGGCGGCAACGACCACGAACAGGGCCGCGAGGGCGACACCCTCACCAAGGACGAGCGCTACGGCCGCACCCGCGAGTACATCCGGCTCGTCAAGAAGATCTGGACGACCCACGAGCCCTTCGACCACGAAGGCGAGCACTACCGCTTCCACGACTTCGTCAGTGATGTCTTCCCGGTCCAACAGCCGCGGCCCGGCGTCTCGTTCGGCGGTTCCTCGTCCGCCGCGTACGCCGCCGGGGGCGCGGAGGCCGACATCTACTGCCTGTGGGGCGAGCCGCTGGCGAAGACCGCCGAGCAGATCGAGACCGTGAAGGCCGCCGCGAAGGCGGCGGGCCGCACCGACGTCCCGCGCATCCAGGTCGCCTTCCGCCCGATCATCGCGCCGACCGAGGAACTGGCCTGGGAGAAGGCGCACCGCACGGTCGGCGCGATCAAGGCCCGCAAGGAGCGGGGCGAGCGCATCGGCAGGCGCCACCACGGGCAGGCCGAGCCCCAGGCTGCGACTCCTCAAAACGTCGGCTCCCAGCGCCTCATCGCCATCGCCGAGGCGGGCGAGCGCTACGACCGCGCGCTGTGGACCCCGACGGCCGCCGCGACCGGCGGCGCGGGCAACTCCAACGCCCTCGTCGGCACCCCGGAGACCGTCGCCCAGGCCCTGCTCGACTATTACGACCTCGGCGTCGACATCCTCTCCGCGCGCGGCTACGACCTCCTCGACGACGCCGTCGACTTCGGCCGGTACGTGATCCCGATCGTGCGCGAGGAGGTCGCCAAGCGCGACGCCGAGCGCGCGGCCCGCGGGACCGAGACGCCCGCGGCGGTGGGTGCATGACCTCCCTCGCCCAACCGCCGGCGCCGTCCGAGGACGTGACGGTCGTCCACGTACCCGTCTCCGACCCGCGTGTCGAACCCCTGCTGCGCGAGCTCGGCGACGAGTACTCGACCCGCTACGGCAAGGACGCCCACGCCGAGATCTCCCGCTATCCCGACGAGGAGTTCACGCCTGCGCACGGGGGGCTGCTGCTCCTCGTCCTCGAGAACGGTGAGCCCGTCGCGGGCGGCGCCTTCCGCCGTTACGACGCCGACACCGCCGAGCTCAAGCGGATCTGGACGCACTCCGCCCACCGGCGGCGCGGGCTCGCCCGCCGCGTCGTCGACGAACTGGAGCGCGAGGCGGGCGAGCGCGGCTACCGGCGGATCTACCTGACCACCGGCCCGCGCCAGCCCGAGGCCCGCGGCCTCTACCTGACCACCGGCTACACCCCGCTCTTCGACACCGAGGCCGACCCCGAGTCCATCGGCCCGCTGCCGTTCGAGAAGCACCTGCCCGGCGCCGCGCCCACCGCCCCGGACGACCCGGCCGCCCTCACAGTGGTCCCGATCCGCCACTACGCCCGCTGGGTCGCGGCCGCCGCCGTGCTCGTCCTGGTCGCCCAGTTCGCGCACGGCCTGCTGACCAACCCCGTCTGGGAATGGGGCGTCTTCCGCGACTACGTCCTGTCCGAGACGATCGTGCAGGCCGTCTGGGTCACACTCCAGCTCACCGCCTATGCGACGGTGTTGGGATTCCTGCTCGGTACGGTGCTGGCCTTCATGCGGCTTTCGCGGAGCCCGGTGCTGCAGACCGTGGCCTGGACGTACATCTGGATCTTCCGATCGATCCCGATGATCGTCCAGCTCGTCTTCTGGTTCAACCTCAGCGCCCTCTACAAGGAGTTGGGCCTCGGCATCCCCTTCGGTCCGGTGTTCTGGTCCGTCGACAGCAACAGCCTCATCGGCACCATCGGGGCCGCCGTCATCGGCCTCACCCTGCACCAGGCCGCGTACGCCGCGGAGATCGTCCGCGGTGGTGTCATCTCCGTCGACCGAGGCCAGCTGGAGGCCGCCGCGGCCCTCGGCATCCCACGCCTTCGGCAGGTCCGCCGGATCGTGCTGCCGCAGGCCATGCGCGCCATCCTGCCCACGGCGGGCAACGAGATCATCGGCCTCCTCAAGGGCACATCGGTGGTCTACGTGATGTCCATCGGCGAGCTCTTCTACCAGGCGCAGGTCATCTACGGACGCAACGGCCGGGTGATCCCGCTGCTCCTCGTCGCCACCGCCTGGTACGTGGTCCTGACCTCGCTCCTGTCCATCGCCCAGCACTACGTGGAACGCCGATACGCCCGGGGCACCGCCGCCCCCAAGACCCTCCGAGCCCTGGGAGCCCGACGATGAGCAAGCCCATGGTGGACATCCAGGACGTCCACAAGAGTTTCGGCCCGCTGGAAGTACTGCGGGGCGTCGACCTTCAGGTGCACGCCGGTGAGGTCACCGTGATCCTCGGCCCCTCCGGCTCGGGGAAGTCCACGCTGCTGCGCACCATCAACCACCTGGAGAAGGTGAACAGCGGCTGGATCAGCATCGACGGCGAACTCATCGGCTACCGCCGCTCCGGCAACAAGCTGCACGAGCTGCGCGAGAAGGACGTCCTGAAGCAGCGCACCCACATCGGGTTCGTCTTCCAGGACTTCAACCTCTTCCCGCACCTGACCGTCCTCGACAACCTGATCGAGGCCCCCGTCTCCGCTCTCGGCCGCCCGCGCAAGGAGGCGCAGGACACCGCCCGCAAGCTGCTCGACCGCGTCGGGCTCGGCGACCGGGCCGACGCCTACCCGCGCCAGCTCTCCGGCGGCCAGCAGCAGCGCGTCGCCATCGCCCGCGCGCTCGCCCTCGAACCGAAGGTGCTGCTCTTCGACGAGCCCACATCCGCGCTCGATCCGGAGCTGGTGGGTGAGGTCCTCGATGTCATCAAGGACCTGGCGAGCACCGGCACCACGATGATCGTCGTCACCCACGAGATCGGCTTCGCCCGCGAGGTCGCCGACACCGTGGTGTTCATGGACGGCGGCGTCGTCGTGGAACAGGGGACGCCCGCGGCCGTCCTCGACGCACCGCGGCACGAACGCACCCGCGCCTTCCTCTCCAAGGTCCTGTGACCGTCCCCCGCTCCGTTTCGTACGCAAGGAGAACCACCACCGTGCCCACCACCCTCGTTCGCCGCCGCCCCGCAACCGCCGCCGCGCTCTCCCTCGCCGCCGCCCTCCTCCTCGCCGCGTGCAGCAACCCCTCCGACGGCGGCACGACCGAGGTCGCGGACGGCTCGGGCGCCAAGGCGAAGATCAACCTCAGCCCCGATCAGCACCGCGTCACCACCGGCAAGGTCGACTCCATAGCCGACGAGGTGCCCGAGCGGATCCGCAGACGAGGAACCCTCGAGGTCATCGGCTCCTCCAGCTCGGCAGCGCCGCTCGGCTTCCACGCCACCGACAACAAGACGGTCATCGGCGTCGAGCCCGACCTCGCCCACCTCGTGGCCGACGTCCTCGGCCTCAAGGTGCGCCGCACCACCGCGTCCTGGGAGAACATCTTCGTCGGCCTCGACAGCGGCAAGTACGACGTGGGCCTGAGCAACATCACGGTCACCGAGGACCGCAAGGAGAAGTACGACTTCGCCACCTACCGCAAGGACAACCTCGGCTTCGAGGCCAAGAAGGGCAGCGGCCTGAAGGTCAGGGGACCGAAGGACGTGGCCGGGAAGACGGTCGCCGTGGGCAGCGGCACCAACCAGGAGAAGCTGCTCATCGAGTGGAGCAAGGAGAACGTGAAGGCCGGCCGCAAGCCGGTCGACATCAAGTACTACCAGAACGACAGCGACACCTATCTCGCCCTTCAGTCCGGCCGCATCGACATCTACCTGGGCCCCAACCCGACCGCCGCCTACCACGCGGCGAGCACCGGGAAGACCGAGGTCGTCGGCACGTACTCCGGTGCGGGCGCCGAGCTCCAGGGCCTCATCGCCGCCACCACCAAGAAGGACAGCGGACTCGTGAAGCCGCTCGCCGACGCGCTCGACCACGTCATCGACAACGGCAGCTACGCGAAGGTGCTCAAGCGCTGGGGTCTGTCCGACGAGGCCGTGACGAAGTCGAGGATCAATCCGCCCGGACTGCCCAAGACCGGCAAGTAGCCACGCCTGTCGTCCTCCCTGTCGGCCGTTCCAGAAAGGCACCTTCGTGTCTCCATCGCCCTCTCCTTCCTTGCACCTCGCCGTCGCCCTCGACGGCACCGGGTGGCACCCCGCCTCCTGGCGCGAGCCCGTCTCCCGGCCGCGCGAGCTGTTCACCGCCGCGTACTGGGCCGAACTCGTCGCGGAGGCCGAGCGCGGCCTGCTCGACTTCGTCACCATCGAGGACGGACTCGGCCCGCAGTCGAGCCACTTCCTCGAACCGGACGAGCGCACCGACCAGGTCCGCGGCCGCCTCGACGCCGTACTGATCGCCTCGCGCATCGCCCCGCTGACCCGGCACATCGGCCTGGTCCCCACGGCCGTGGTCACGCACACCGAGCCGTTCCACCTCTCCAAGGCCATCGCCACCCTCGACTACGTCAGCGAGGGCCGCGCCGGAGTCCGCGTCCAGGTCACCGCACGCCCGAACGAGGCCGCCCACTTCGGCCGCCGCACCATCGACCCCATCGACGCCTACGACAGCCCGGAGGCCGCCGAGCTGGTGACCGAGCTCTTCGACGAGGCCGCCGACTACGTGGAGGTCGTCCGGCGGCTCTGGGACAGCTGGGAGGACGGCGCGGAGATCCGGGACGCCGCGACCGGCCGCTTCATCGACCGCGACAAGCTGCACTACATCGACTTCGAGGGCAGCCGGTTCAGCGTCCGCGGACCCTCGATCACGCCCCGCCCTCCGCAGGGCCAGCCGCTCGTCACCGCCCTCGCGCACGACGCCGTCCCGTACCGCCTGGTGGTCCGCGCCACCGACGTCGGATACATCACCCCGCACGACGCCGCGCAGGCCCGCGCCATCGTGGGCAGGATCCGCGCCGAGCAGGACACGGCCGGTCGGGCGGGCGAGCCCCTGCACGTCTTCGGTGACCTGGTGGTGTTCCTCGACGAGGACCCCGCCGCCGCGACGGCCCGACGGGACCGGCTCGACGCCCTCGACGGATCGCGGTACGAGAGCGACGCGCCCGTCTTCGCGGGCACGCCCGCCCAACTGGCCGACCTGCTCCAGGAGTTGCACGAATCCGGACTCACCGGGTTCCGGTTGCGGCCCGCCGTCGTGGGGCACGACCTCCCGGCCATCACCCGGGGCCTCGTCCCCGAACTCCAGCGCCGCGACCTCTTCCGCCGCGCGTACGAGGCCGACACCCTGCGCGGACTCCTCGGCCTCGACCGCCCCGCCAACCGCTACGCCGCCGCGTGAGCCGGAGGGAACTCCCATGACCAAGCCGCTGAAGCAGATCCACCTGGCCGCCCATTTCCCCGGCGTCAACAACACCACCGTGTGGAGCGACCCGCGGGCCGGCAGCCACATCGAGTTCGGCTCCTTCGCCCACTTCGCGCGGACCGCCGAACGCGCCAAGTTCGACTTCCTGTTCCTCGCCGAAGGGCTGCGGCTGCGCGAACAGGGCGGCGAGATCTACGACTTGGACGTCGTCGGCCGCCCCGACACCTTCACCGTCCTCGCCGCGCTCGCCGCCGTCACCGAGCGCATCGGGCTCACCGGCACCATCAACTCCACGTTCAACGAGCCCTACGAGGTGGCCCGCCAGTTCGCTAGCCTCGACCACCTCTCCGGCGGGCGCTCCGCCTGGAACGTCGTCACCTCCTGGGACGCCTTCACCGGCGAGAACTTCCGCCGCGGCGGCTTCCTCCCGCAGCGCGAACGCTACTCACGCGCCCGGGAGTTCCTCGCCACCGCGAACGAGCTCTTCGACTCCTGGCACGACGACGAGATCCTCGCCGACCAGGACACCGGCGCCTTCCTGCGCGACGCCAAGGCCGGCTCCTTCGCGCACACCGGAGCACACTTCGACATCCACGGCCGGTTCAACGTCCCGCGCTCTCCGCAGGGCCGCCCCGTCGTCTTCCAGGCCGGTGACTCCGACGAGGGCCGCGAGTTCGCCGCCGCCGAGGCCGACGCCATCTTCAGCAGGCACGGCACCCTGGAGGCGGGCCGCGACTTCTACGCGGACGTGAAGTCCCGCCTCGCCAAGTACGGCCGCGGGAACGACCAGTTGCTCATCCTGCCCGCCGCCACCTTCGCGCTGGCCGACACCGACGCGGAGGCCGAGGAACTCGCCCGCGAGGTGCGCCGCCAGCAGGTCAGCGGGGCCACCGCCCTCAAGCACCTGGAGTTCGTCTGGAACCGGGACCTGTCCTCGTACGACCCGGACGGACCGCTCCCGGACATCGACCCGGACGTCGGTGAAACGCACATCGCCGAGGGCCGCGCCCAGGTCCGCATGTACCGGGACCCCCTGGCCACCGCCCGCGAGTGGCGCGAGCTCGCCGCCGCCAACCAGTGGTCCATCCGCGACCTCGTCATCCACACCGGCAACCGGCAGAACTTCGTCGGCTCCCCGGCCACCATCGCCGCCACCATCAACGAGTACGTCCAGGCCGACGCCGCCGACGGCTTCATCCTCGTCCCGCACATCACCCCGGGCGGCCTCGACGCGTTCGCCGACAAGGTGGTCCCGCTCCTCCAGGAACAGGGCGTGTTCCGCACGGAGTACGAGGGCACGACCCTGCGCGACCACCTCGGCCTCGCCCACCCCGACGACGCGCCCGCGACCACCGAGGAGTTCTCCCGTGTCTGACATCCCCCTCGCCGTCCTCGACCTGGTCCCGGTGCCGTCCGGCTCGACCGCGGGCGACGCCCTGCGCAACTCCATCGACCTCGCCCAGCAGACCGAGCGGTTCGGCTACGCCCGCTACTGGTTCGCCGAGCACCACCTCAACCCGGGCGTCGCCGGCACCTCGCCCGCCGTCGTCCTCGCCCTGACCGCCTCCGCCACCGACACCATCAGGCTCGGCTCCGGCGCCGTACAGCTCGGCCACCGCACCGCGCTGTCCACGGTGGAGGAGTTCGGGCTGCTTGACGCGCTGCACCCCGGCCGCATCGACCTCGGCCTCGGCCGATCCGGCGGCCGCCCGCCCGCCCAGCCCGCGGCGCCCAGGACGACCGCGACCCCGGTCATCGAGGGCACCGCCCCGAACGGCCTCGTCATCCCGCCCCGCTTCTCCTTCGAGCACCTCCTCGGCTCGCCCCGCGTCGCGCTGCAACGCAAGCTGCTCCAGCAGCCGGGCGCGCAGGCGCAGGACTACGCCGAGCAGGTCGACGACATCCTCGCCCTGTTCGCGGGCGCCTACATATCCCCGGACGGCGTCGAGGCACACGTCGTGCCGGGGGAGGGCGCCGAGGTCGACGTGTGGATCCTGGGCAGCAGCGGCGGCGAGAGCGCCGAGGTGGCGGGCGCACGCGGACTGCCGTTCGCCGCGAACTACCACGTCAGCCCCGCCACGGTTCTCGAAGCGGTGGAGGGCTACCGGTCCTTCTTCCGGCCCTCCGACACCCTGGACAAGCCGTACGTCAGTGTCTCCGCGGACGTCGTCGTCGCCGAGGACGACGCCACCGCCCGCGAACTCGCCACCGGTTACGGCCCGTGGGTGCGCAGCATCCGCAACGCCGAGGGCGCCATCGACTTCCCGACGCCGGAGGAGGCCCGCAAACACACGTGGACCGACGCCGACCGGGCGCTCGTGCAGGACCGGCTCGACACCCAGTTCGTCGGCTCGCCGGCCACCGTGGCCCGCCGCCTCGCCCAGCTCCAGGAGGCCACCGGCGCCGACGAACTGCTCATCACGACCATCACCCACGACCACGCCGACCGGGTCCGCTCCTACGAGCTGCTGGCCGAGGAGTGGAAGCGCTCTTGACGCGGCGTCCCCACGGCCACACACTCCTCTAAGGGAATCCTAGTGAAACGGTAGGGAATGATGGGCGGTGCGGCGCGCGACCCCGGCAGCCCGGCTGTCCGCGCCGCCGTCGGGGCACTGCCCCGGCTCACGTCCCGCCGTCACATCGACCTCGCGCGGGTGTGCAGCGCGGCGAGTTCTCCCCACGGCGGCGGCCGACTCGCCGCCCACGCCTGACACTTCCGTACGCCCGCCCGTACGCCCGTGATCGAGCACCCCCAGGGAGACGCATGTCCGCCACAGCGCCCACCGCCGTGCCGTCCTTCCGGAGCCGCATCGGCTGCGACGCGCGCAGCGGCTACTACGCCGCGCCGCACCGCTTCCGGCTCCACCTGTCGCCCGCCTGCCCGCACTGTCTCCAGATCGCCGTCACCCACGGCCTGCTCGGCCTCGGCGACACCCTCCCGGTGACCGTGCTGCCGACCGTCCCCGACGCACCCGGCGGCGGACACCGGGCGCTCGTCCCGCTGTACGAGTCGACGTCGCATCAGTACCCGGGACCCGCGGTGGCACCGGTGCTCAGCGACGACTGGACCGGGCGGATCGTCAGCACGCACACCGGGGACATCCTGCACGACCTGGCCCGGCACTTCGGCGGCCACGGCCCCGATCTGCTCCCGCGCGGAGCGGAGGACGCGATCGAGGCGGTGGGCCGGCTGTGCGAGCGCGGCATCGCCGCCTCCGCGCCCGCCACGCTGGAGCGGGCCCTTGACGTCCTGGAGCGACGGCTTGCCGGCCGCGAGCACATCCTCGGCGGCGAGCTCACCCTCGCGGACGTCCGGTTGTGGGCGACCCTGGTGCAACTGGACGCCACCTCACCGATCGGCGGACGTCCCCGGCTCTGCGCGTACCTGCGCCGTCTCTCCGAGCACCCCGCCTTCGCGCCCCACCTCGCGCGTTACTCCTTCGCGCTCGCCTGACGCGAGTTGAACTCCTCGACGTTCTTCTTCTGCTCCTCGTAGCTGTCGGTGAACCGGGTGTCCCCGGGCCCGACCGTCACGAAGTACAGCCAGTCGCCCTTCGGCGGCGCGATCGCCGCGTCGATGGCGTCCTCGCCCGGATTCCCGATGGGTGTGGGCGGCAGGCCCTTGTGCGCGTACGTGTTGTACGGACTGTCGGTCCTCGTGTCCGCGTGGCTGGTGTCGAGGGTCGAGCGGTTCAGGGCGTAGTTGATGGTGGAGTCCATCTGGAGCGGCATGCCCTGGTCGAGCCGGTTGTAGACGACCCGGGCGACCTTCCCCATGTCCTCATGGGTGTCGGCCTCGGCCTGCACGATGCTGGCGATGATCACCGTCTCGTAGCCGGAGACGCCGTTGGCGTCCGCGCCCTTGGCGATGTGGTCGGCCTTCAGCCGCTGATCGGCGGTGTCGTTCATGTAGGCCAGGAGGGACGCGGGGGTGGTCTTGCGGCCGATGGGATAGGTGGCCGGGAACAGATAGCCCTCGGGGTTGCCGTCCGCCGCGCCCGGCAGTGTGAAGTGCGCCTTCGCCGCGGCCTTCTTGGTGGTCCCGCCGTCGACGGCGAGCGCCTTGTCCACGGCCTCGTACACCTGGCTCGCACGGTATCCCTCGGGGATCACCAGCTTCTCGGACCGCCCGGACTCCTTCCCGCCGAAGACCACCACCAGCGGCACGACAACGGCCGCGACGACGGCGAGGGCCACGACGGCCAGCACGACGAACCGGGCACGGCGGCTGAGCCGGCGCTTCTTCTCTGTCCCCTGATGCGTGGGGGTCTTCTCGTCCTCGGACACAGGGGAACGCTAACGCGTTCACCTCACCCGCAACGCCACCGCCAGCAACGCCGCGTCCGCCGGCCGCCGCAGATCGCGCCCCGTCAGCTCATGGAACCGGTTGAAGCGGTGCTGCACCGTGTTGCGGTGGCAGTACAGCGCGTCGGCCGTGTCCGCGATGGAGCCCGAGCCCGCCAAATGGACCCGCACGGTGTGCAGCAGCCGGTCCGCCTCGCCGCGCGTGACACCCTGCCCGTGCAGTGCGCCCAGTACATCGGCGGCCAGATCGCGGCCGAAGTCGCCCGCCCGGTGGGCCAGCACATCGAGCCAGCTGTCCTCCAGGAGCCGCGGGGAGCGCGTGTCCGCGGGCAGTACCTGCGCCGTCGCCACCGCGAGCACCGTGGCCCGCGGCACGGCGGCGAGCCCGACCGCCTGCGGAGCCACCCCGCACGGCGAGTCCTGCAACTGGTCCAGGACGTACGGGCGGGTGACGCGGCCGCTGAGCTGCACCACCAAGACCGCGTCCCCACCGACCATCTGCTGCTGCACCGCCGCCCCCGCCCCGCGCAGCGCGAGCCCCGCACGGTGCAGCCCCGGGCCGGCCGCGGCGGAGGACGCCGCGCACAGGAACCGGCCGTCGTCCGCGAGCCCCAAGGCGCGGCCCGCGTCCCGTACGACGGTCGGGTTGCGGCCCTCGGTCTCCAGGAGCCGGGCGAACCACATGCGCCGCTCGTCCTCCTCGCGGCGCCCCATCTCCAGGACCGTGCGCTGGTACGCCGTCATGATCCCGGTGACATGCCGCTCGACCGCCTCCCACACGTGGTACGCCGAGCCCGCCAGATCGGCCATGTCCTCGGGGCGCGCCCGGTTCACCAGCGCCTGCCACACCACCCGGAAGTCGAGGCGTGCCGCCTCCAGGAGCGCGTCCAGCGGGACGCCCTGCCGGGCGCGGTCCTCTCCCACCCGCCGCGAGACGTCCGCGATGTGCGGCGGCACCGGAAGCCGCGCCACCGTGCGCAGCAGCAACTCGAAGGCCTGCCAGGCCGAATCGCGGAACTGGATGTCCGGCACCTGGGTCTCGTACGAGGTGCGCACCGGGCCGACCATCTCCAGCCAGTCGCCGATCAGGTCGTCCACATTGTCCAGACACTGCCCGGCGAGTTCCGCGATGCGCGGCGAGGTCGGGGGCAGTCCGGGGCGGCCCCGGCCTTCGGAATTGTGCATGTGACCAATTCTCGGTGGCACGGGGGCGATGTTTCAACGTTGGTTCGGCGGCCGAGGCCGAGGATCCTGGTGCGATCCCTGGGCGGAGCGTCCGGGGCCCGCCGACCAGGAGGGCCATCCGACCGTGCACTTGACCCCTCGTGAACAGGAACGGCTCCAGCTGTTCACCGTCGCCGAACTCGCGCGCCGTCGCCGCGCGCGGGGACGCCGCCTGAACGCCCCCGAGGCGATCGCCCTGATCTGCGACGAGATCTTGGAGGCCGCCTGGGACGGGCTGAGCCTCGACGAGGTGATCGAGACCGCGCGGCGGGTGCTCACCGTCGACGACGTGCTGGACGGCGTCGCCGACATCGTGACGACCGTGCAGGTGGAGGCGCTGTTCCCGAGCGGCACTTCTCTCGTCGCCGTCGACCGGCCGATCGGTCCCGCCAGTGCCGAGGGACCGGGCGCCGTACGCACCGCCGAGGCGCCACCCGTCGAGATCAACGTCGGCCGCCCGCGCACCACCCTCACCATCCGCAACACCGGCGACCGCGTCGTCTACATCTCCTCGCACTACCCGCTGCACGAGGCCAACCGGGCGCTGGAACTCGACCGCGAGACCGCCCGCGGGCTGCGGCTCGACATCGCCGCAGGCACCGCCCTCGCCTTCGAACCCGGCGAGCGGCGCGAAGTCGTCGTCATCCCCGCAACTCACAAGGCCCGTACGACCCAGGAGCGCGCATGACCAGCGTCGACCGCCGCACGTACCACGCCCTGTACGGGCCCACGACCGGCGACCGGATCCGGCTCGGCGACACCTGCCTGTGGGTGGAGGTCGAGGCCGACGACGGCACCCCGGGCGACGAACTCCTCGGCGGCTGCGGCAAGACGGTCCGCGACGGACTCCTCGCCTCACCGCGCTCCGACCGCGATTCCGCCCTCGACATGGTGGTCGCCGGTGTCGTCCTCATGGACCCGGTGCTCGGCGTGCGCAAGACCGACATCGGCATCAAGGACGGCCGGATCGTCTCCGTCGGGAGCGTCGGCAACCCGGACGTGATGGACGTCGAGTACGCCATCGACTCGCACACCTCCGTGGTGCCGGGGGAGGGGCTCATCGCCACGCCCGGCGTCGTCGACAGCCACGTCCACCTGTCCTCGCCCGAGGTCGCGCCCGCCGCGCTGTCAGCCGGAGTCACCACGCTCGTCGGCATGGGGCTCGGCGGTGTGTGGGAGATCGGCTGCAACCCGACCCACAACCTGCACACGCTGATGAGCTCCTGGCAGGGCACTCCGCTCAACATCGCCTTCCTGGCCCGCGGTTCGTCCAGTTCACGGGCGCTCCTCGACGAGATCACCCTCGCAGGGGCCGGCGGCTTCAAGATCCACGAGGACTTCGGGGCGACCCCGCGCATCATCGACACCTGCCTCGACACCGCCGAACAGGCCGACCTGCCGGTCGCGCTGCACACCGACTCCATGAACGAGTCGGGGTACTTGAGGGACACCCTCGGCGCCACCCGCGGCCGCACCGTGCACGCGTACCACGTGGAGGGCGGCGGCGGTCACCCCGACCTCCTGGAGATCCTCTCCGAGCCGAACATCCTGCCCTCGTCGACGACACCCACCGTGCCGTACACCCCGAACACGGTCGGCGAGCTGTTCCCGATGACGATGACCGTGCACCGGCAGAACCACGCCTCCGCGAGCGATGTCGCCATCTCCAAGGGCCGGATCCGCGAGCACGCCATCGCCGCCGAGAACGCCCTGCACGACCTCGGCGCCATCTCCATCGTCAACTCCGACTCCATGGGGATGGGCCGGATCGCCGAAACCGTGCGCAGGACGTGGCAGCTCGCCCACGTCCAGGCGCTCGCGAACGGCGGCGGGGGAGTGGAACACCCGGACAACACACGGGTGTTGCGCTACCTCGCGAAGATCACCCTCAACCCGGCGCTCGCGCACGGACTCGCCCACGAGGTCGGCACCGTGCAGGCCGGGCGGATGGCCGACCTGGTGCTGTGGGACCCCAAATGGTTCGGCAGCAAGCCCGAGCTGGTCATCAAGTCCGGTTTCGTGGCGTGGGGCAACACGGGCTCGGGGTCCGGGTCGACCCGTCTGACCCAACCGCGTTCCTACAAGCCCTACTTCGGGTCGCTGGGTGCCGCGCCCGCCCGGCTCGCCAAGGTCTTCGTCGCGGAGGCCGCGCTCAACGACCGCGCCGCTCGGGCCGCCCTGCCGGGCGGACTCTCGTACGCCCCGATCCGGGACAGCCGCGGCCTGACGCGCGCCGACATGCTGCACAACACGGCGACACCGCGGGTGGTGGTGCCGCGCGAGCCCGCGCCCGTCCTCGTCGACGGCGTCGAGACCGGGACACCGCCCGCGACAGAAGTGCCACTCGCGCAACTGCACCACTTCGCCTGAGGGGGCCGGCCCGTATGCAGCTCGATCTGCTCGTCCGCAACGCCCGTGTCCGCACCCTCGACCCCGACCGGCCGACCGCCTCAACCCTCGGCGTGCTCAACGGAGTTGTCGTCGGACTCGACGAGGACGTGGCCGGGCTCGGCGCCCGCAGGGTTCTCGACGCGGGCGGCGCCACCGTCGTCCCCGGCTTCAACGACGCGCACTGTCACACCGCCTGGTTCGGACTCAACCTCACCCAGCTCGACGTCTCCACGGCCCGCTCCGTCGACGACGTGTACGCCGCCGTGGCCCGGCACGCCGAAGGCCTAGCTCCGGACGCCTGGGTGCTGGGCGCCGGGCTCGACCACAACAACCTCGGCGGCGTCTGGCCGCACCGCGACGCCCTCGACCGCGCGGCGGGCGGCCGGCCCGTCTGGATCAAGCACACCTCCGGGCACGCCTGCGTCGTCAACACACCCGTGCTGCACGCGGCGGGAGCCCTGGAGGACGGCTTCCGGGACCCGGACGGCGGAGTCGTCTCCCGCGACGAACACGCCCGCCCCGACGGCCTGTTGGAGGAGACCGCCCAGAGCCTCGCGCAGCGCCAGGTGCTGCCGTACCCGGTGGAGACCGTCGCCGACGCCGTCGGAGCGGCGACCCGGCACTACCTCACCGAAGGTGTCACCAGCTTCACCGAGGCCGGGATCGGCGGCGGCTGGATCGGCCAGACTCCGGTCGAGCTGGCCGCCTACCAACTCGCACGGGAGACCGGTCGATTGCACACCCGGGCCCAGGTGATGGCCGCATCCGACGTGCTGCACCCGCTGGCCGCGCACGCCGACGACGACATCACGCTCGGCCTCGACCTCGGCATGCGCACCGGCTTCGGCGACGACACGCTCTCCCTCGGCCCGGTCAAGATCTTCCTGGACGGCTCGCTGCTGGGAAGGACGGCGGCCGTCACGGAGCCCTTCTGCGGGTGTCCCCACAACGAGGAGCGTCCCACCGGCTACTTCCAGGGCGACGCAGGGTCCATGACCGACCTCGTGGTCGCCGCGCACCGCTCCGGCTGGACGGTGGCCGCGCACGCCATCGGCGACCGCGCCGTCGACCTGGCCCTCGACGCCTTGGCCCGCGCCCACAAGGAACGGCCGCGCCCCGGCGTCCGCCACCGCATCGAGCACGCCGGTGTCGTCCGCCCCGAACAGCTCGCCCGCTTCGCGGAACTCGACGTCGTGCCCGTCCCGCAGCACAACTTCCTGCACACCTTCGGCGACGCCATGGCCGCCGCGCTCGGTCCCGAGCGCACCGGCTGGTCGTACCGCATGCGCTCGTTCCTCGACCTCGGGCTGCCCGTCCCCGGCAGCTCCGACCGGCCGGTGGCACCGGGCGCGCCGCTGCCCGCGATCCAGTCGATGGTCGCGCGCCTGACCGAAACAAAGGTGCCGTACGGTCCCGACGAAGGCGTTCCCGCCCTCGCCGCGCTGCGCGCTTGGACCGAGGGCTCGGCCCTCGCCACCGGCTTCGGCGGACGCAAGGGGCGGCTCGCCCCCGGGTATCTGGCCGACCTCACCGTCCTGGACGGCGACCCCGTCCGCACGGACCCCGACCGCATCGGCGCGATCGGCGTCCTCGCCACCGTCGTGGGCGGCGACCCCGCCCACGATCCGCACCATCTCACCCGCACTCCCGCACGCCACGGTCCCCCTTCCGCTCCGGCCACCCAGGCCGCCCCTCCCCAGGAGACCCCGTGAGCACCACAGCGAAGCCCCCGATCAAGGACATCAGAAGGCTGTTGTTCGGAGCCTTCAGCGGCACCGCCCTGGAGTGGTACGACTACTTCCTCTACGGCACCGCCGCCGCGCTCGTCTTCAACAAGCTCTTCTTCACCGACCTCAGCGCGGCGGCCGGCACCCTCGCCTCCTTCGGCACCTTCGCCGTCGGGTTCGTCGCCCGGCCCATCGGCGCCGCGATCTTCGGCCACATCGGCGACCGCTACGGGCGCAAGGTGTCCCTCATCATCACCGTCGTCATGATGGGAGCCACTACCGGCTGCATCGGCCTGCTGCCCTCGTACGACACCATCGGCATCTGGGCGCCGGCCCTGCTCACCGTCCTGCGCTTCGTCCAGGGCATCTCCGTCGGCGGCGAGTGGTCCGGGGCGATGCTGCTCACCCTGGAACACACCCCGAAGGAGAAGCACGGCAGCTACTCCTCCGTGCCCCAACTCGGCTCGCCGGTCGGCACGTTGATGTCCAGCGGTGCCTTCGCCCTCGTCGGCATGCTGCCCGACGACGCCTTCTACTCCTGGGGCTGGCGGCTGCCGTTCCTCGCCGCGTTCCCGCTCCTCGGCTTCGCGCTCTACCTGCGCGTACGCATCGAGGAGTCCCCGGTCTTCCGCGCCATGCAGGACGACGCCGAGCGCAATGGGCCGCCGCCCGCGCCGCTCCTCGAGGCGTTCCGCCGCACCTGGGGCCGCATGATCGTCGGCGTCGGGGCCGCACTCCTCGGCGTCGGCGGCTTCTTCCTCATGACGACGTTCATCATCAGCTACGGCACCGGTGAACTCGGCATCGACAAACAGACGATGCTCAACGCCACCGTGGTCGGCGCCGTCGTCGAGATCGCCGTCATCATCGCCGGCGGACGGCTCGCCGACCGCATCGGCTCGTGGAAGGTGTGTGCCATCGGCGCCGCCGTCACGATGGTGGCCGCGTTCCCCGCCTTCTGGCTCGTCGACACCAAGCAGACCCCGCTGGTGTACCTCGGCGTCGCGCTCGGCATCGGCGCGCTGTCCATCCCGTACGGACCGATCGGCGCGGTCGTCGCCTCGCTCTTCCCCGAGGAGTTCCGCTACAGCGCCGTCGCCATGTCGTACAACCTCGCCGGGGTCCTGGGCGGCTTCATCCCGCTCGTCGCGGCCTCGGTCACCGGCGCGGCGGGCGGCGCCTCCTGGGGCGCCGCGCTGCTCCTCGTCGGCGTGGCCGCCTGCACCGTCGCCGGGTCCGTCGCGGCCGGCACGGTGCTGCGCCGGCACGGCTCCCTTCCCTCCAGCGACACACTGAACGCAAAGGTTCCCGCATGACCCCGCACCGTCTTGCCCGCACCGGCGGCCAGGTCCTCGTCGACCAGCTCCGGGCCCACGACGTCGACACCGTCTACGGCGTGCCCGGCGAGAGCTACCTCGCCGTCCTCGACGCCCTGCACGACTCACCGGTCCGCATGGTGGTGTGCCGCCACGAGGGCGGCGCCGGATACATGGCCGAGGCCTCCGGAAAGCTCAGCGGGCGCCCTGGTGTGTGCTTCACGACCCGGGGGCCGGGCGCCACCAACGCGCTGGTCGCCCTGCACACCGCCCACCAGGACGCCACCCCGCTCGTCCTGTTCATCGGGCTCGTGCCGCGCGGCCACACCGACCGGCACGCGTTCCAGGAGCTGGACCTGCGCGGCACGTTCGGTACCAACGCCAAGCTCGTCGAGACCATCGACGACGCGGCCCGCATCCCCGAGTACGTGGCCCGCGCCTTCGCCGTCGCGAGCAGCGGACGGCCGGGGCCCGTGGTTCTCGGGCTGCCGGAGGACATGCTGACGGACGTCGTCGAGGTCGCCGACGCCACGCCGCTGCCGGTTCCGCACGGCGGGGTGTCGGCCGAGGAACTGGCCATCCTGGAAGGCCTGTTGAGTGCGGCCGAGCGTCCGCTGGTGCTGCTCGGCGGCAGCCGCTGGACGGACCGGGCGCGCGCCGACGTACGCGCCTGGGCCGAGGCCTGGTCGCTGCCCGTCGCCGTGGACTTCCGCTGCCAGGACCTGCTGGACAACGAGGCCGAGGTCTACGTCGGCAACCTCGGCTACGGGCGGGCCAGGGCGCTCTCCGAGCGGGTGCGCGAGGCGGACCTGCTGGTGAGCGTCGGCGCGGCGCCGGGAGACGTCACGACGGACGGCTACCGCTCGCTGCCCACGGTGGGCGAGGACACGGCGGGCCCGCGCCTGGTGCAGGTGCTCCCCGAGGCGCAGCCGCCCGGCGTCGTCCACCGCGCCGAACTCACCCTGCTCGCCGCCCCCGAGGCCTTCGGCGCCGCGATACGCACCCTGCGACCCGCCTCGCCCGTGCCCTGGGCGGAGCGCACCAAGGAGGCACGGGCCGCGCACCTGGCCACCCGCACACCGGAGCCGGACGGCGACCCGCTCGACCTCGGGCAGGTCTTCGCGCATCTCGACACCCGGCTTCCGGACGACACCATCGTCACCTTCGGCGCGGGCAACCATGCCATCTGGGCGCAGCGCTTCCTCACGTACCGCGACGGCATGCGTCAACTCGGCCCGCGCAACGGTTCGATGGGCTACGGCGTGCCCGCCGCGGTGTCGGCCGCCATCGCACACCCGGACCGCCGCGTCGTCTCCGTCGCGGGGGACGGCTGCTTCCTGATGAACGGACAGGAACTCGCCACCGCAGTGGCGGAGGGCGCGGCCCCGCTGATCCTCGTCCTGGACAACTCCCAGTACGGCACGATCCGAGCGCACCAGGAGCGGGAGTACCCGGGCCGGGTCAGCGGCACGGCCCTCGGCAACCCGGACTTCGCCGCGTACGCTCAGGCCTTCGGCGCCCACGGCGAAACGGTCACGGAGACCGAGGAGTTCGCCCCGGCCCTGGAGCGCGCGCTGACCTGCGGCCGCGCGGCGATCATTCAGCTCAAGGTGACCGAGGGGCGGCTCTCTCCCGGGGTGACCGTCGCCTCGCTGCGCGAGAGGGGGCGCGCCAAGGGCTGAGCCCTACGGGCGCAGGTGGATCAGGCCCGCCTCGGTGGGTCTGAATCCGCACGCCTCGAAGTAGAAGTCGCGGAGTCCGGGCTCGAAGTCGACGTGCAGCCACTCGCAGCCCGACTCCCGCGCCCGGGACGCCGCGAGGCGCACGACCGCCGTGCCGATGCCGCGCCGCTGGTGTGTGCCCCGGGTCTTGGCGTCGATCAGGAAGGCGTGGTCGCCGCCGTCCCATGCCACGTTCACGAAGCCGACGAGCAGCCCGTCCGCGTCGCGGGCCGTGGCCCAGCCGAGGCTGTACTTCTGGATCTTGGTCCACCAGCCGGCGACGTCATTGCCGCCGTGGGACCGCACGAGACCGACCATCTCCTCGTCGGAGACCGGGTCGCGCCATGCGCATTCGAACATCTCGCTCATGGGGCTTCACCTTCGCACACGGCGTGACCCGGGCCACGTACGAAACGGTTTCGTTTCATTGCGGTGGCGGGTTAGTCTGCCGTCGTACGAAACCGTTTCGTTCGGCACGGCCGTGAGGGGGAGCAGCACGTGAGTGGGACCGGCACCGCCGTGCGGCGCAGACGCATGACGGCGGAGCGCGAGGCGGAGTTGTACGACGCCGTGCTCGGGCTGCTGCGTGAAGTCGGGTACGACGCGCTGACCATGGATGCCGTCGCGGCCCGCACGCGGTCCAGCAAGGCCACGCTCTACCGCCAGTGGGGCGGGAAGGCCGCGCTCGTCGTGAAGGCGATGCGGCACCACAAGCCGGTCGACATCGCCCAGATCGACACCGGCACCCTCCGCGGTGACCTGCACACGCTCGCCCACCGGCACGACGACTGTTCCGTCGAGGAGTCGACCGCGCTGATGCGGGGACTCGCCATGGCGATGCACAGCGACCCGGATCTGCTGCGCGCGTTCCGGGAGTTGCTGATCGAACCGGAGCTGGAGGAGCTGGACCAGGTCCTCCAGAGAGCCGTCGCCCGGGGCGAGATCCGCGAGGACAACCCGGCGAGGGACTACACGCTGCACATGATGGTCGGCGCGATGGCGACCCGCGGTGTGATCGACGAACTGCCGCCCACCCAGGAGTACCTCATCTCATACATCGACGCAGTGGTCCTCCCCGCCCTCTGCGCCTGATCCCCCCGTACACACCCCAGATTTCCCCCACACCTGACGCCACCGCTCACCGTCGTCGGGCCGAAGTCCCCTGCCCAGCACCACATACGACCTGACCGGGAGTACGCCCTCGTGGCTCGATTCCTCTACAAAATGGGCCGATTCGCCTTCAGGCGACGGTACTTCGTCGCCCTCTTCTGGGTGGTGGTCCTCGCCGCCGTGGGCGTGGGCGCCTCCCAGGCCCCTACTGCCGCATCCTCCTCCTTCTCCATCCCGGGCACCGAGGCCCAGAAGGCCTTCGACCTGCTGGAGGACCGGTTCCCCGGCGCCAGCGCCGACGGCGCCACCGCGCGCGTCGTGTTCAGGGCCCCGGACGGCGAGAAGATCACCTCCGCCACCAACCAGCGCCTCGTGCGCGACACCGTCAAGGAACTCGGCGGCGGCTCCGAGGTCCAGAGCGCGACCGACCCGTATCGGTCCAAGTCGGTCAGCCGCGACGGCACCATCGCGTACACGCAGGTGTCGTACAAGGTCTCCGGCATGGAGCTGGAGGAGTCCTCGCGCGATGCGCTGAAGGACACGGCGCAGGACGCCCGTGACGAAGGTCTGACCGTCGAGGTCGGCGGCGACGCGTTGCAGGCGGTGCCCGAGACCGGCTCGACCGAGGTCATCGGCGTCGTGGTCGCGGCCGTCGTCCTCGTGATCACCCTCGGCTCGCTGATCGCGGCAGGACTGCCGCTGGTCTCCGCGCTGTTCGGCGTCGGCATCGGCGTCTCCGCCATCACCGCGCTCGCCAAGCCGCTCGACCTGGACTCGACGACGTCGACGCTCGCGATGATGATCGGCCTCGCGGTCGGCATCGACTACGCGCTGTTCATCGTGTCCCGGTATCGAGCCGAACTGGCCGAGGGCCGCGAGCGCGAGGAAGCCGCCGGACGGGCCGCCGGTACCGCCGGATCCGCCGTCGTCTTCGCGGGACTGACCGTCGTCATCGCCCTCGTCGGCCTCGCCGTCGTGAACATCCCGATGCTGACGAAGATGGGCTTCGCGGCCGCCGGAACCGTCGTCGTCGCCGTGCTCGTCGCGCTGACCCTGATCCCCGCCCTGCTCGGCATCGCCCGGCGCCGGGTGCGCCCCGCGGGCGCCAAGAGCAGGCGCAAGCAGCGCAAGGCGGAGAACAAGGCACAGGAGCAGGGCCACGTCCACGCAGAGCACGCCGAGCCCAAGCCCGCCCTGGGCACCCGCTGGGCGCGCCTCGTCGTCAGGCACCCGGTCGCCGTGCTGCTGCTCGGTGTGATCGCCCTGGGCACGGCCGCCGTACCGGCCGCGTCCCTCGAACTCGGCCTGCCCGACGACGGTTCGCAGCCCACCGACACCACGCAGCGCAAGGCCTACGACCTGCTCTCCGAGGGCTTCGGTCCCGGCTTCAACGGGCCGCTGATGGTCGTCGTCGACGCCAAGGACAGCGATCGGCCGAAGTCCGCCGTCGCCGATGTCACCAAGACCGTCAAGGGTCTCGACGACGTCGCCGTGGTGACCCCGGCGACGTTCAACAAGTCCGGTGACACCGCGATGCTCAGCGTCGTCCCGAAGTCCAAGCCGACCTCGACGGACACCGAGGACCTGGTGCACAACATCCGCGACGCGGGTGACGGCATCAAGGCCGACTCGGGCGCCGAGCTGATGGTCACCGGCTCCACCGCGATGAACATCGACGTGTCGCAGAAGCTCAACGACGCGCTCCTTCCCTACCTCGCGCTCGTCGTCGGCCTCGCCTTCCTGCTCCTCATCGTCGTCTTCCGCTCGATCCTGGTGCCGCTGAAGGCCGCGCTCGGCTTCCTGCTGTCCGTCCTCGCCGCGCTCGGAGCCGTCGTCGCCGTCTTCCAGTGGGGCTGGCTCGCCGACCTCATGGGCGTCGAGGAGACCGGGCCCGTGATGTCGATGATGCCGATCTTCATGGTGGGCGTCGTCTTCGGACTCGCGATGGACTACGAGGTCTTCCTCGTGACGCGGATGCGCGAGGCGTACGTCCACGGGGAGACCGCCAAGGAGGCGATCGTCACCGGGTTCCGGTACAGCGCCCGCGTGGTCACGGCGGCCGCGGTCATCATGATGGCCGTGTTCGCGGGTTTCATCGGCTCCACCGAATCCATGATCAAGATGATCGGCTTCGGGCTCGCCGTCGCCGTCTTCTTCGACGCGTTCATCGTGCGCATGGCCATCGTCCCGGCGGTCCTCGCGCTCATCGGGCGCGGCGCCTGGTGGCTGCCCAAGTGGCTCGACCGCGCGCTGCCCAACGTCGACGTCGAGGGCGAGGGCCTGCGTGAACTCGACGAGGCCCGCGCGGCCCGGCCCGCCGACGAGGTGCCGGGCGGCGCCGTCCCGCACCCCGCCGAGCCGGAGCGCGAGCTCGTCACGGCCTCGGTCGGCGCGCAGGGCGAGGCGCAGCCGCGCAAGCACCTCGTGACCGCGTCCACCCCGGAGGCCGACGGAGCCCGCTCGTTCACCCCGAACGGCAACGGCATCCTCGGCACCGTCCGCACCGGCGGCGGCGAGGTCGTGGCCCGCGCCGCGATCACGCTGATCTCGACGGGCGGCCGGCAGATCAGCCGCTCCGTCACCGACTCCGGCGGCTCCTACAGCCTCGACGTACCCGGTGCGGGCACCTACGTGCTGATCGTCGCGGCCGACGGGCACCAGCCGCAGGCCTCGACGGTCACCGTGGACGGGGAACTCCTCTCCCACGACATCCTGCTCACCGGCACCGGCGGACTCGCGGGCCTGGTGCGCGAGTCCGGCGGCCGTCCGGTGCCCGAGGCACTGGTCGTGGTGACCGATGTCCGCGGCGAGGTCGTGGCCACGGCGCGCACCGGACTGCACGGCGACTTCGCCTGCGGCGGCCTGGTGAACGGCCTGTTCACGCTCGCCGTCAACGCCCCCGGCTTCCGGCCGACGGCGCAGCAGGTGGAGACCGGCGCGCAGGGCGTGACGCAGGTCGAGCTCGTGCTCGGGGTCGGCAAGCGGGTACAGGGCGTGGTCCGCGCGGGCACGGAGGACGGCCCGCTGGCCGACGCCCGGGTCACCCTGGTCGACGCGGCGGGCAACGTCATCGCCACGACGACCACCGGCGCGGACGGCGCGTACGCCTTCACCGACCTCGACGCGGGCGACTACTCGGTCATCGCGACGGGGTACCCGCCGGCCGCGCAGACGCTGCGGGTGGGCGATGCGGAGCCGGGTGATCTCGACATCCGGCTGGCGCACCCGGAGGCGTAGCGACACCCTCCCACCGCCTGTAGGGGCGGCACCCGCCACGACCGGCGGGTGCCGCCCCTATGATCCTTTCTCGGCCTCCCCGCGAGAGAGAGCACGCTACCGATGGACCTGGACACCCGCCGCAGGCGGACGGCACTGTTCCTCTTCTTCCTCATACCCGGCCTGTCGATGTCGTCGTGGGTGACGCGCACCCCCGACGTCCGCGACCAACTGGGCGCTTCGACCGCGCAGATGGGCCTCGTCCTCTTCGGGCTCTCGGTCGGCTCGATGCTCGGCATCCTGTGCTCCGGCGCGCTCGTCGCCCGGTTCGGCTCACGGCCCGTCATGGGCGTGGCGACGGTACTGATCACCTTCAGCATGGCGGTCATCGGCCTCGGTGCGATGGCGTCCTCCGCGCCCCTCGTCACCGCGGGGCTGCTCCTCTTCGGCGCCGGAATGGGCGGGGGAGAGGTCGCCATCAACATCGACGGCGCGGAGGTGGAACGGATCACCGCGCGCACGATCCTGCCGACGCTGCACGGCTTCTTCAGCCTGGGAACGGTCGTGGGAGCGGCGGTCGGCATCCTGTGCACGGCCGTCGAGTTCCCCGTGCAGTGGCACCTGATCGCCGTCGCCGTGGTCACCACCGCGATGTTCGGGTACGCGATCCGGGCCGTCCCCAACGGCGTGGGCAGGGCCGTCGGCGGCTCGAAGACGGCGGGCGCCGCGCAGGGCCCGTCGAAGGCGAAGGTGTGGCGGGACCGCCAACTCCTGCTTCTCGGCGGCATCATCCTCGCCATGGCGCTCGCCGAGGGCGCCGCGAACGACTGGCTGCCGCTGCTCATGGTCGACGGCCACGACATGGACCCCGCGCTCGGCTCCGCCGTCTACACCGGCTTCGCCGCCGCCATGACCATCGGCCGCTTCGTCGGCGGTCACTTCATCGGGCGGCTCGGCCGGGGGCCGGTCGTGCGGGCCAGCGCCGTGTCGGCGACGCTCGGCATCGCCCTGGTCGTCTTCTCCGACTCCGCGGTCCTCGCCGGTGCGGCGGTGTTGTTCTGGGGGCTCGGTGCCTCGCTCGGCTTCCCCGTCGCGCTCTCGGCGGCCGGTGACTCGGGCGAGAACCCGGCGGCGCGGGTGAGCCTGGTGGCGATGCTCGGCTACGTCGCGTTCCTCGTCGGACCGCCGTGCCTCGGTTTCCTCGGCGACCACTACGGGCTGCGGACGGCCATGGTGGTCGTGCTCGCGTTCACCACGGTGGCCGTCTTCCTCGCTCCGGCGGTCGGGTCGCGCTCCTCGGCGACGGTGGCCTCGCGGCCCGACGGCGAGCGCTCGCGGGAGCACTGCGAGTGAGCGCGGTGGGCCCCGCCGCAGAAGGCGGGGCCCGGTGCGGCTACGGCAGCGTGTGCCCGGCCGCGGTGAACAGCCGGTACCACTCCTCGCGGGTGAGCGGGATGTCCGAGCCCGCCGCGGACTCGGCGACCCGACCCGGGTTGGTGGTGCCGAGCACGACCTGCATGTCGGCCGGGTGCCGGGTGATCCAGGCGACCGCGATGCCGGTCGGCGTCACGTCGTACTTCGCGGCCAGTTCGTCGAGCGCGGTGTTGAGCTCCGCGTAGTTCTCACGGTCGCCGATGAAGACACCGTCGAAGAAGCCCTTCTGGAACGGCGACCACGCCTGGAGGGTCATCTTGTTGAGCCGCGAGTAGTCGAGCAGCCCGTTGTCGCGGCTCACCGACTGGTCGAGCCCCGCCATGTTCGCGGCGATGCCCTGGGCGATCAACGGAGCGTGCGTGATGCTCAGTTGGACCTGGTTGGCGACCAGCGGCTGGTTCACCGCCGACTTCAGCAGCTCGACCTGTCCCGGCGTGTGGTTGGAGACACCGAAGTTCACGACCTTGCCCGCCGCGTGCAGCTCGTCGAAGGCCGCCGCGACCTCCTCCGGCTCGACGAGGGTGTCGGGGCGGTGCAGCAGGAGCATGTCGAGGTAGTCGGTACGCAGCGCCGCGAGCGACTCGTCGACGGTGGCCAGGATGTGCTCACGCGAGAAGTCGAAGAAGCCGGGCCGGATGCCGACCTTGCTCTGGATGACGATCGACTCGCGCTCCGCGGCGCTCAGCGTGACCGCCTGCCCGAAGCGCTCCTCGCAGGCGTGCCGCGTGGGCCCGTAGATGTCGGCGTGGTCGAAGCTGTTGATCCCGGCGTCGCGGGCGCTGTCGTAGAGGGCGCGGACGGCCTTGTCGTCGAGGTCCGCGATGCGCATCAGGCCCAGGACGACGTTGGAGGACGGCGTCTTGGCGCCGGGGAAAGAGATCGATTTCATGGCGCCATCCTCGCAGAGCCGGTCAGGATGCGTCGGGATCCGAAAGCGCGTACAGCTTCGGCAGATTGACCACGATGGCCTCCTGCGTGCTGCGGGCGATCACGACCACGGCCTCGTCGGACGGGTCGGGGTTCTCCTCGCGGTGCGGCACGTAGGGCGGGACGAAGATGTAGTCGCCGGGGGAGGTGCGCAGCCTGACCTCCTCGCCGGAGCCCGAGTCGTCGAGGAACACGAACTCGGGGTGCCCGCTCACCACGTAGATCGCGGTCTCGGACTCGCCGTGGTGGTGGTCGGAGGACGCGGTCGACGGGGCGACATGGGTCTGGCCCATCCACAGCTTCTCCGAGCCCACCGTGTTCCCGCTGACGGCGGCGAAGCGCCGCATGCCGCCGCTCTGCGCGGTGTCACCGTCCAGGGCGTCGGCGCGGATGTGGTGCAGCCGCGAACGCAGGGGAGCGGAAGGGGAGTTCGGAGCGTCGGGGAGATGGGGGTGGAAGCCCTCACCGGGTGTCGTCAGCGGCTCGGTCATGGTGGCGACGCTAGAGCGGCGACAGAAAAGATGTCAAGAGGTGTCCATTGGCTCTCACCTGCGGCAATGTTCCCGCAATGTTCGGGCGGAGGGGGCGCGGGACCTTGCCGCGCGGCGCTCTTCGGGCATCATGTGGCCATGCATATCTCCGCGAAGGCGGACTACGCCACGCGCGCACTCCTCGAGCTTGCCCGCGCCCCCGAACAGCCGCTCACCTGCGAGGCCATCGCCGACGCCCAGGGGATTCCGTTCCGGTTCCTCAAGTCGGTGGTCGGCGAGCTGCGCAAGGCCGGGCTCGTCCGCAGCCAGCGCGGCTGTGTGGGCGGGTACTGGCTCGGTGTGCCGGCCGACGCCATCACGCTGCTCGATGTCACCCGCGCCGTCGACGGCGAGCTGATCACCCTGCGCGGCGAGCCCCTGTCCGGGCTCGGTTACGCCGGTGCCGCACGCGGGCTGCCGGAGGTCTGGCGGCGGATCGAGGCGGACGCCGCCGCGGTGCTCGGCGGGGTGACGGTGGCGTCGCTCCTTGCGGAGGCCGGGGTCGAACCGGTGGCCTCCCAGGAGGTCGCGTGAGCGGCGACCCGGTGACCGCACCGCTCGAAGTCGTCGAGTACACCGACCCGCTGTGCCCATGGTCCTGGGGCTCCGAGCCGACCTTCCGCAGGCTGCGGCACGAGCTGGCGGGGCGCGTCCGCTGGCGCCGCGTGTACTGCATCCTCTTCGACGACGTCGATGACCCGGCTCCCGACCCGGCGGCGGAGACGGCCTGGTACGCGCGCTACGTCAAGGAGATCGGCGCGCACACCGGGGCCCCGTACGCCGCCCGCCTGAGCCGGGTCGCGGCGAGCTCCTGGCCGTCGTCCCTCGTGGCGAAGGCGGCGGAGGCCCAGGGGGAGGAGCCGGCCGCGCGGGCGCTGCGCCGCCTGCGCGAGACGGTCTTCGTCCTGGGGGAGCCCGCCGACACGCTCGACCTCGCCCTGGCCGCTGTACGCGACGTCCCCGGGCTCGACGCCGACCGCCTGCGCGATGACGCCACATCAGAAGCCGTACGGAGCGCGGTCCTGGCCGACCACGCCGAGGCCCGACGGCCGGTGCCCGAGGTGCTCGCGCCGCCGCCCGGAGACTCGCCGCACCCCGGCGCGGCCAAGGAGACGGGCGAGGGTACGGAGCTGCGGTACGCGCTGCCCACGGTCCTCGTGCGCGGGGCGGCAGGGTATCGGGCGGTGCCGGGGTGGCGGCCCTACGACGAGTACGTCGCCGCGGTGCGGGAGCTGGGCCCCGAACCGGTGGCGCCGGCCGAGCCGCTGCCCGCAGGCGAGGCGCTGCGCCGCCACCGCACCCTGACCGAACCCGAGCGGAGGGCCCTGGCGAGCGGCCCCTGGCCACCTCCGGAGGCCGTCCGTGCGGACACCGCGAACGGACCGCTGTGGCTGTGCCCGAGCGAGGCCGCGGTGCATCCGGCGACGCGGTCCCGCGGCAAGTCCAGCCTCCTGACACCGCGTTGACCAGCGACATCGAGCCGTCCCGCGTGATGAGACACCAATTGGTGTCCATTGACAGCCAGGGCTCGGGCGGGCCAGGATGTGCAGCATGCTGACGACGCACCCCGGCGTGGTGTGCCGCTATGTGGACCTGCGGCGCACGTGCAGCGCACTCTGTCGCTGACACTCTTCCCCTCCGCGTAGCTCCCCGCGCGCCTGAACCCTCTCCCCGGGCTTCCCCGGGAACTCAGGGCGCCTCGGACGCTCCTTCCTGACGGGCGGCTCTTCGAGCCCCTGCCCCGTCATGCCTCCTTCACCGCGTTCCGCCCTGCCCACCGGTGTGCCCAAGTGCATCCCTCGGGGCGGCTGCGCGCGCCTTGTCCTTCGCTCCTTCGCGCTGCCCTCGAAGCGCGGGAGCCGTCGCAGAGAGACACTCATGTCCGGACGCCCCATGCCCAGAACGCGCCGACGAACCCTGAAGGCCGCCGCCCCGGCCGCCGGGACCGCCCTCCTCCTCGTCTCCACCCTCAGTGGATGCGGTGGCGAGAGCGCCTCGGCCACGGGCGGGGGCGGCACGCTGAAGTGGACCTCCACCTACTTCCCGACCCACTGGGACCCGGTGGTCGGCGGCAGCGGCGCCCAGTTCCGCGAACTCTCCATGGTCTACGCCTCGTTGACACGCACCGACGAGAAGGGCGACGCGGTCCCCGACCTCGCCAAGAGCTGGGACTACAACAAGCGCGGCGACCGGATCACCTTCCATCTGCGCCCGGGGCAGAAATTCAGCGACGGCGAACCCGTCGACGGCGCCGCCGTGAAGGCGGCCATCGAACGCGCCAAGAAGCAGAAGAACTCCGCTCTCTTCGGGGACCTCACCTCGATCGAATCGGTGCGCGCTAAGGGGCTCGACGCGATCGTCGAGCTGAACCAAGTCGACTACCAGATACCGCAGTTGCTCGGGCAGCGCGTCCTCCAGATAGCCAGCCCCAAGGCGGCCGAATCGCCCGCCGAGCTCGACCAGCAGCCGGTTGGCGCCGGACCGTTCACCGTCACCCAGCTCATCCCCGGCACCAAGGCCGTCCTGAAGAAGAACCCGAAGTACTGGGACGCCAAGAACATCCACATCGACCAGGTCGAACTGACCTCGGCACCCGACGCCTCCACTGTCGTCTCCGGCCTCCAGACCGGCGTCTACAACTTCGCCGACATCGAGCCGAGCCAGGCCGACGCCGCCAAGAAGGCCGGACTCGACGTCTTCGTACAGCCCGGATTCAACGCCTCCAACATCAGCCTGAACGTCAACAAGAAGCCGTTCGACAACGACAAGGTCGTCGACGCGGTCCGGCACGCGATCAACCGTCAGGAGTTCGTCGACAAGCTGACGTTCGGCTACGGACAGGCCACCGACCAGCCGTTCCCCAAGGGGTACGCGGCATACGACCCGAAGTCGGCGAACGCCTACCCGTACGATCCCGCGAAGTCGAAGAAGTTGCTCTCTGAAGCCGGATATCAGGCGGGCGACATCAAGCTCGACCTCGTCATCCCGGAGGAGCAGCCCGACGCCGAGATCGTCCAGTCGCAGCTCGCCAAGGTCGGCATCAAGGTCAACATCAAGATCGACAAGAACTGGGCGACGCCGTTCTTCGCCAAGGACCTGACGTTCTCCCTGTACTCGACGACCGGGCGCGACTCCGCCGCGCAGACCCTCACCGCGCACTTCGGCCCCGACGGACCGCTCAACCTCAGCACTCCGTACGAGCCGAAGGGCTTCGAGGACGCCATCGCCAAGGTCCGCGAGACCCGCATCGACGCCCCCGACTACCCGAAGGTCCTCCAGGCCGCGACCCGCGCCGGGCTGCACAGCAGGGCGCTGGTCTTCACGTACTCCCAGCCGAACCTCATCGCCAAGAGCAAGACGGTCTCCGGACTCCCGAAGAACCCGGCCCACATCGACTGGACCGGCGTCACCATCAAGCCCGGGGCGTGAGCGGCATGCCCCGCACGAAGAACAGAACCGCTCATGTCCTCGGCCGAGTCCTGGCCACCGCCGGACGTTCCGTCGCCATCTTCGTCCCGGTCTTCGTGGTGGCGACGTTCGTGACGTTCGCGCTGCGCTCGATGAGCGGACTCAGCCCGGCCCGCATCCAGCTGGGGGAGAAGGCGACCCCTGAGGCCATCGCCCGCGTCGAGGCCCAATGGGGACTCGACCGGCCCTTCCTCGCCCAGTACGGCGACTGGTTCAACGGCGTCCTGCACGGCCAGTTGGGCACCAGCTGGACCAACGGCTCCGACATCTCCACCCTCATCGGGACCGGCCTCGGGGTGAGCCTGTCCGTGGCGGGCGCCGCACTCGTCATCGGCGTGGTCCTGGGCTTCGTCCTCGGCACCGTGGCCGCGCTGCGCCGGACCACCTGGATCGACCGGGCGGTCACCGGCTTCGTCACCGTGATCTCGGTGATGCCCGCGTTCGTCGTCGGCATCGTCCTGGTCACCGTCTTCGCCGTCGGCCTCGGCTGGTTCCCGTCCGCCGGATACGTACCGCTCGCACAGGGCTTCGGGCCGTGGTCCCTGCACATCCTGCTGCCCGCGCTCGCGCTGAGCTGCGACGTCGTCGCCGACGTGGCACGCCAGCTGCGCACGAGCCTGATCGCGGCCTCCCGCGAGAACTACGTCACCGGGGCCGTGGTCCGGGGCCTCAGCCCCCGGCGGATCTTCCTCGGCCACGTTCTGCGCAACGCCCTCGGCCCGACGCTCGCCACCCTCGGCCTCAAGTTCCCCGCCCTCGTGGGCGCCTCCGTCGTCACCGAATGGATCTTCGGCCTCCAGGGCTTCGGCCGCTTCGCCAACGACGCCGCACAGGCCGGCGACGTACCGGCCGTACAGGGAGTGCTCGTGGTGTCGATCGTCCTCGTCGTCGGCTTCAACCTGATCGTCAACCTGGTCCTGGCGCGCGTGACGCCGGCCGCCCAGCGGGGGGTGTGAGCCACCATGATCCGCCGCATACTCGCCCTCACCACGGGCCGTATCGCCGCCGTCATCCTCACCGTCGTCGCCCTGCTCGCGCTCCTCGGCCCGCTGCTCGCCCCGCAGAGCCCCCTCGCGACGAGCGGTGACACCCTAGCCGCCGCCTCGTGGGAACACTGGCTGGGCACCGACTACCTCGGCCGCGACGTGCTCAGCCGGCTCCTCGACGGGTCCCGCGTGAGTGTCCTCGGCTCGCTCGAAGTCGCCCTGACCGCACTGGTCGTGGGGTCGGTCCCGGGCATCCTGTCGGTGTACCTCGGCCGGGTCTTCGAGTGGCTGACGCTGCGCCTCGCCGACACCCTCGTCGCCCTGCCGTTCCTGCTCTTCGCGGTCGCGGTGATCGCGCTGCTCGGCAACGGCATCACCCAGGCGATGCTCGTGACCGGCGCCCTGGTGTCCCCGCTGTTCTACCGGGTGTCCCGCGCCGCGACGTTGGCGGTGGCCCGATCCCCGTACGTGGAAGCCGCGTTGATCTCCGGGGCCTCGATCGGCTGGATCGTCCGGCGCCACGTCTGGACGAAGGTGCTGCCGCCGCTGGCGGTCGCCCTCGCGCAGACCATCGGCACCGGATTCGTGATCGTGTCGAGCCTGACGTTCCTGGGCATCGGCGTCCAGCCGCCCGAACCCACCTGGGGCGGCCTGCTCGCCTCCGACCTCGGCTACCTCGGCCAGCAGCCCTGGGCCCCGCTCCCGCCCGCCCTCCTGATCATGGCGACGGTGTGGGCCGCGAACCTCCTCGCCGACGCGATCCGCGACGTGTCCGGCACGGCCACGAGCGGCCGCACCCCCATCGGAGCAGGCCGCGACCGCATCGACGACACCGCCCCCGCCGGAGGCACGACATGACGACAGCGCCCACCGCCCTCGCCCGCGCACAGGACCATCACGACGAACTCCGGGCCGCCGCCCCCGTGCTCTCCCTGCGCGACGTACGCATCGCCGACACGGCCACCGACCGGGAGATCGTGCACGGTGTCGGCTTCGACCTCGGGCCCGGCACGACGACCGGAATCGTCGGCGAGTCCGGCAGCGGAAAGACCCTCACCTGCCGCGCCGCGCTCGGCATCCTGCCGCCGCACTTCGAGATCACCGGCGGCCACGTCGAACTCGACGGCACCGACATCGCCACCCTGACCCCGAAGCAGTGGACCCGGCTGCGCGGCACCACCATCGCCGCCGTCTTCCAGGACCCGGCCTCCTACCTCAACCCCTCGATCCGCGTCGGCGCACAGCTCGCCGAGGTGCTCCGCGTCAAGAAGGGCCTCAAAAGGCGCGAGGCGCGGGAACGGGCCGTCGAGCTGCTGCGCACCGTGCACCTGCGCGACCCGGAACTCAGCTACGACCAGTACCCCCACGAGCTGTCCGGCGGCATGCTCCAACGCGTCCTGATCGCCACCGCGATCGCCGCGGAGCCCCGCGTCCTCATCGCCGACGAGGCCACGACGGCCCTCGACGTCACGGTCCAGGCGGAGATCCTCGACCTCCTGGCGGACCTGCGCGACCGAGCGGGCCTCGCCCTCGTCGTCGTCTCCCACGACCTCGCTGTGGTGGCCCAACTGTGCGACGAGGTGCTGGTCATGAAGGAGGGCACCGTCGTCGAACAAGGCCCTACGAGCGAGGTGTTGCACGCCCCGCGCCACGAGTACACCCGGCTGCTCATCGCCGAGCACGAGCTGTACGGCCTCGAAAGGTTCCGCACCGGGACCTCGACGGCCGCGGTCGAGGAGGACGCATGAGCACCACCATCCCGGGCCCCGTGCTGGACATCGACACGCTCGACGTCCACTACGGCCCCCGACGGCGCCGTCGCCAAGCCCTGCACGGCGTCTCGCTCAGTGTCGCGCCCGGTGAGACGCTCGGGCTCATCGGCGAGACCGGCTCCGGCAAGTCGACGCTCGCCCGCACCGTCCTCGGCCTCGTCCCCGCCACATCCGGCACGATCACCATCGGGGGAGCGGACGTCACCGCCCACAGCCGCCGCCAATGGCGCGGCCTGCGCCGCAGAGGCGTCATTCAGTACGTGTTCCAGGACCCGCTGCGCAGCCTCGACCCGGACCTGACCATCGAGGAGTCACTGAGCGAGCCCCTGCGCGTGGGCGGCGTGCCGCGCGCCGAGGCGGCCGAGCGCATCCGTGAGTACCTCGAACGGGTGCGCCTTGCCGAGGAGTTGCTGAGCCGACTGCCCGGCGAGCTGTCCGGCGGCCAGCGGCAACGCGTCGCCGTGGCACGGGCGTTGGTCACCCGGCCCCGCCTCGTCATCCTCGACGAACCCGTCAGCGCCCTCGACTCCGCCAACCGCGTCCAGATCCTGGAGATCCTCAAGGAACTCCGAGCGGACGGCACGGCGCTGCTGTTCATCTCCCACGACCTCGGCTCCGTCGCCGGCGTCGCCGACCGGATCGCCGTCCTGTACCGCGGCGAACTCGTCGAGACCGCAGCGACGGACACCGTCGTCAACGACCCCCAGCACCCGTACACGCGACTCCTGCTCGGCTCCGCACCCACCCTGCACGGCGCCCCGGCCGACCGGGCCGAACGCGAGGCGCTGCGCGCCCTGCTGCCCGCCTGAGCCACCGTCGCCCGCCCTCACAGAAGGACCCGCCCATGCCCCGCAAGAAGATCCACCTCGCGCTGCATCCCTACGGTGTCGGCGGCCCCGGCCAGCACGGCCTGTGGAAGGACCCGCGCGTCGCCGACAACGCCAGCATCGACATCAACTACTACATACGGCAGGCCAAGGCCGGCGAACACGCCCTGTTCGACGCCCTGTTCATCGTCGACAGCCAGTTCATCAACGCCACCTACCCCTCCCACTACCTCAACCGGCTCGAACCCCTCACCCTGCTCTCCGCCGTGGCCACGCACACTCGCCGCCTCGGTCTCGTCGGCACGGCCAGCTCGACGTACAACTCGCCGTTCAACCTGGCGCGCCGCTTCGCCTCCCTCGACCACATCAGCGGCGGCCGGGCCGGCTGGAACGTCGTCACCAGCTTCGACACCGGCACTTCGCGCAACTACGGGTTCGAGGAGCACCTCGACTACGCCACGCGCTACGGCAGGGCGCTGGAGTTCGTCGAGGTCGCCCGCGGCCTGTGGGACTCCTACGAGGACGACGCGTTCCCCGCCGACGTCGAGCGCAACGTGTTCCTCGACCCGGCCAAGCTGCACGAACTCAACCATGTGGGCGAACACTTCAGGGTCGCGGGCCCGCTCAACATCTCGCGCTCCCCGCAGGGCCAGCCGGTCATCTTCCAGGCCGGTGTCTCCGAGGAGGGCCGCGACCTCGCCGCCCGCGTCGCCGAGGGCATCTACGCGCCCGGCGGCTCCCTCCAGCAGGCCCAGGAGTACTACGCCGACATCAAGCGCCGCACCGCCGCGTACGGCCGCGACCCCGAACACATCAAGATCTTCATTCACGGCGGCCCGGTCGTCGCCGCCACCGACGAGGCGGCCCGCCGCCGCGAGCGGGAGATCTTCGAGGAGGACAACGACTTCGACCGCCACCTCGCCCTGCTCGGCCGCTCCTTCGGCGCCTACGACTTCAGCGTCCACGACCTCGACGCCCCTTTCCCCGACGTCGCCCACCTCGCCGAGAAGGGCGGCAGGACGGGAGCCGCGAAGATCATCGAACGCGCGCGGACCGAGAACCTCACCCTGCGTCAAGTCGCCCAGTCCCTGGCCGAGTTCCGCCGCTCGCCGTTCGTCGGCGCCCCGGAGACGGTCGCCGACCGGATCGAGGAGTGGTTCGACGCCGGCACCTTCGACGGCATCAACCTCGCCTTCCGCACCGAGGACGAACTCGAGCTGTTCGTCGACGGCGTCGTACCGATCCTCCAGAAGCGCGACCTGTTCCGCACCGCGTACGAGGCCGACACCCTGCGGGGCCACCTCGGCCTGCCGATCCCCGCCAACCGGCACACCGCCGACAACGCCCCCTTGGGAGCCCTGCGATGACCCGCCAGTACACCGACCACTTCGCCCCCGATGGCCTGCTCACCCGCGGCACCGTCCTGGTCGTGCCCGGACGCGGCGAGACCCGTGCCGTCTACGAGCGGTTCGGCAGGCGGCTCGCCGCGGACGCCTACCGCGTACGGGTCGTGGACACCCCGGATCTGAGCGGCGACGACCTCGACGCCTCGCTCGACGCCCTGGCCGCGCAGCTCGCCGAAGCGGCCGACGGTACGGCGCCCGAACCGGGCGGCACCGCGGCCGCCCCGCTGGTCCTGGTGGGCGCCGACAGCGGCGCCGCGGCGGTCGCCGCGCTGGTCGCGGACCCGGCCCGGGCACGCAGGCTGCGGGCCGACGGTGTCGTGCTCGCGGGACTTCCCGGCCGGGCGGCCGCCCTCACGGAGGCATGGGACGAGGAACTCGACGTCCGCACCTCCTGCCCCACACACCGTGGCGTCCTCACGGACGACACCCGCGTACGCCGCGGAGAGCTGAACGCACCGGTGCCGGAGGCGGTGTTGGAGTCGGCCCACGACAGCGCTGCGGACCTCCCGCACCTGCTCCTGGTCGGTGACGCCGACCCGCTGGCGGATCGCGACGCCCTCGCGCTCACGGCGCAGAAGCTGGACTCGGCGCGCCTGGCCGTCGTCCACGGCGCCCACCACGACGTGCTCAACGACAAGCAGCACCGCTCGGTGGCCGCGGAGGTCGTGATGTTCCTCGAAGCGCTGCGCGAAGGTCTGACCCCCGCGATCACGGTCGTGTCCAGCGCGTGGTGAACGCCGCCGCCCGTTAGCCCCTTGCGTCTTCCGCCCCCTCACGAAAGGCCCCACCATGGCCACCATCCTTTCCGTGTCCGGCAGCCCCTCCGCCACGTCCCGCACCGCGGGACTCCTGGAACATCTCGACGAACGGCTGCGCGGTCAGGGACACGAGGTGGACTCGCTGAAGGTCCGCACCCTGCCCGCGGACGCGCTGCTGGGTGCCCAGTTCGGCCACCCGGCGGTCGTCGATGCCATCGCCCGGTTCGAGCGCGCCGACGGCATCGTCATCGGCACGCCCGTCTACAAGGCCGCCTACTCGGGCCTGCTGAAGTCCCTCCTCGACCTGCTGCCGCAGTACGCGCTCGCCGGAAAGACCGTGCTGCCCCTGGCCACGGGCGGCAGCACGGCCCACGTCCTGGCCCTCGACTACGCCCTGCGCCCCGTCCTGAACTCGATGGGCCCGCACCACATCCTCCCCGGCTGGTTCACCCTCGACCGGGACGTCACGGTCGGCGAGAACGGGAAGGTGGCCGTCGCGCAGCCGTCAGCCGAAGCACTCGCGGAGGTCACGGACCGGTTCTCCGCGGCGCTCGGCGGCCGGACGGTGGCACTGGCGAAGGCCGGTTGACAGTCACCCCGCGGCGGCCGCGGCCGCCCGGGCGCGCTCGGCGACGTCGGCGGGGGAGGCGGCGATGACGTCGTCGAGCGCGGAACGGGAGGACCGCAGGTCGTCGATGGCTTGGGAGATGCGGGCCCGCTCCTTCAGGAGGGCGCCCACGAGGTCGGGGCAGGTCGGCACCAGACGCTCGCCCTCCTCGCGCAGGCACGGCAGGATCGTGGCGATGGTGGCCGTGGTCAGGCCCGCGGCGAGCAGGCTGCGGATGCGGCGCACGGTGTGCACGTCCGCCTCGGCGTACTCGCGGTAGCCGCTGGGGCGGCGCACGGGGTGCAGCAACTGCTGCTCCTCGTAGTACCGCAGCAACCGCTCGTGGACGCCCGTCCTGCGCGACAGTTCACCGATCCGCACGTGTTCCTCCTCGACGCGGCTTGACTCTCACACCGATGTGAGACTTTAGCGTTCCGGGTGTGAGCGGGGGAGGCCGCCCGACGGCGGTCTCCCCGGCCACGTGGACCGACCCCGCACCCCTGGAAGGGCCTCACCACCATGCGCGCCATCCGGATCGACCGCCACGGCGGCCCCGAAGTCCTCACCCTCGACGACATCGCCGAGCCGACTCCGGCCGCCGGCGAAGTCCTCGTCCGCGCCACCGCCACCAGCCTGAACCCCGTCGACTGGAAGACCCGCGCCTGGGAGGTCGGCCCGCCGCTGCCGGCCACGCTCGGCTGGGACCTCTCCGGCCGCGTGGTCACCAGCAACGACCCCGCGCACCAGGTGGGCGACGAGGTGATCGCGATGTCCGCCCAGATCGCCACCGCCCGCGGCACCTGGGCCGACCTCGTGGCCCTGCCGGGACACCTGGTGACCTCCGCGCCCTCCGCCCTTCCCCTGGCGGACGCGGCGACACTGCCGCTGGCCGGAGTGACCGCTCTACAGGCTCTGCGCAAGGCCGAACTCGCGCCCGGCGAGCGGATCCTGGTCGTCGGTGCCGCCGGGGCGGTCGGCGGCCTGGCCGTCCAGCTGGCCCGCTCGACGGGTGCCCGCGTCGACGGACTGGTGTCCCGCCCCGAACACGAGGCGGAAGCGATGGACCTGGGCGCCGAACGGGTCTGGCACCGCCCGGCCGACCTGCCGCGCGACCACTATCCGGTCGTCCTCGACACCGCCGGCCTCGACGCCGCCGTCGCCCTCGCCGCGGACGGCCGCTACGTGTCGGTCTCCGACGAGCCACTGCCCGACGTGCCGGGAGCGCGCAAGAGCTATGTCCAGGAGAGCGCGCCCGACCTCGCCCACCTCGCCAAGCTGGTCGATGCCGGGGAACTCCGTGTACGCATCGCGGACCGCTACCCGCTGACGGACATCCGGGCCGCCCACGAACGCTTCGAGGCGGGCGGCCTCCTCGGGAAGATCCTGGTGACGTTCTGAACTCCCGGTCCACGCGGCATCGGTCGGGCGAAAGAGCCGGTAGCCGGGCTCAGCCGGGCAGCTCGCGGAGGTATTCGCCGAACTTCTCCAGGCCGTCGATGTTGCGGGGTCCCGAGATGCCCTCGTTGTAGTCGAGGACGAAGAACCGGTCGTTCTTGATGGCGGGGAGTCCGCGCGTGTGCGGGGAGCGCTTCAGGAAGTCGATCTTCTCCTTGGCGGGCTTGTCGCCGTAGTCGAGGATCATGATCACCTCCGGCCGGGCCTCGGCGACGGACTCCCAGTTGACCTCGGTCCAGCGCTCGTCGAGGCCGGAGAAGACGTTCCTTCCTCCGGCCTTGGCGATGATCTCGTCGGGCGGGACCTGGTTGCCGGCCGTGAACGGCTTGTCGGTGCCGGAGTCGTAGAGGAACACCGGGACCTTCTCGCCGCGCGGCGCCCGTTCGGTCACCGCCGCCGCGCGCTTCTTGAGGCCGGCGACGACCTTCTCGGCCTTCTTCTCCACGTGGAAGATCTCACCGAGCCGTTCGAGGTCGGTGTACAGCGCCTCGAACGGGGCGGTTCTTTCCGGGTACTTGGGGTAGTTGAAGCAGCTTTCGGTGTGCATGAAGCTCTGGATGTGGAGCTTGTCGAGGATCTCCGGGGTGATGCCCCGGTCGTCGGCGAAGCCGGATCCCCAGCCGGCGATGACGAAGTCCGACTTGGCGTCCACGACGATCTCCTTGTTGAGGAGGTCGTCGCTGAGCAACCTGACCTTCTTGTACTCCGAAGCCCACGGCGACTCGCTGACCGGCGGATTGGCCGGAGGCATCACGTAGCCGTGGACGTGGTCGGTCAGGCCGAGCGCGAACAGCTTGTCCGCGCTGCCCGCCTCGTAGGCGACGGCACGCTGCGGAACGGTGTAGTCGACCTTCTCCCCGCAGCGGTTGACGGTGGACTTCCGCGCGGCCTTGGGGTCGTCGGAGGCGACGTCGGCGCCGCACGCGGTGGTGACGAGCGCGGTGGCGGCGAGGGCGCAGCCGAGGACGGTGTGTCGGGTCACGGGCATGGCTGGGGGCTTCCTTCTGGGGCCGGGGTCAGGGTGTAGAGCAACTGCGGGTCGCCGGTCAGGGGGTGGGGCACGACGCTGGCGCCGACGCCGAAGACGTCCTCGACGAGCTCCGGTGTGAGCACGTCCTTCGGGGTGCCGGAGGTGACCAGGCGTCCTCCGCTCAGCACGCCGAGCCGGTCGCAGGCCGCCGCGGCCAGGTTGAGGTCGTGCAGGACGACGAGGACGGTGAGGCCGGCGCCGCGCAGCAGGGAGAGCAGTTCGACCTGGTGGCGGATGTCCAGATGGTTCGTCGGCTCGTCGAGGACGAGGATCTCCGGTTCCTGGACGAGGGCGCGGGCCACGAGGACGCGCTGCCGCTCCCCGCCGGACAGGGTGAGGACGCCGCGCCGGGCGAGGTGGCCGATGCCGAGCCGGTCCATGGTCCGCTCGCACAACTCGCGTTCGTGCGAGCCAAGTTGTCGGTTCCCTCTCAGGTGCGGGGTGCGGCCCAGGGCGACGACCTCGGAGACGGTGAAGTCGAGGTCGACGGTGCCGTCCTGGGTGAGCGCGGCGACGGCGCGGGCTCCGGCCCGCATGGTGAGCCGGCTCAGGTCGTCGCCGCCGACACGGACGGTGCCCGCGGTGGGCCGCAGCGCGCGGTACACGCAGCGCAGGGCGGTGGACTTGCCGCTTCCGTTCGGACCGACCAGACCCACGACCCGGCCGTCAGGGACGTGCAGGGACAGCTCGTGCACCAACGTGGCGCCGTCGGTGACGACGGTCAGTCCTTCGAGCTCCAGATCCATCTCAACGCCCTCCGAACATATAGGACTTGCGGCGCATCAGCGTGATGAAGACGGGCACCCCGATGAGCGCGGTGATGACGCCGAGCGGCAGCTCGCGCGGGGCGACCAGCGTGCGCGACGCCAGATCGACCCAGACCATGAAGACCGCTCCCGCGAGCGGGGCCACGGCGAGCACGAGCCGGTGCGAGGCACCCACGGCCATCCGCACCAGATGCGGCATGACCAGACCCACGAAGCTGATGGCACCGCTGACCGCCACCAGCACGCCCGTCACCAGGGAGACCAGGAGCAGCAGCGCCTTGCGGTGCCGGTCGGGACCGATCCCCAGGCTCCCGGCGGTCTCGTCGCCGAGCGCGAGCACATCGAGGGTGCGGCTGCTGCGGTGCAGGACGAGGGAGCCCAGCAGGACGGCCGCGGCGACGACGGGCAGCACACCCCAGGCAGCGGCGCCGAAGCTGCCCATCGTCCAGTACAGGACCGTCGACGTGGCCTCGCTGTCCGGCGCCAGATAGACGATGACGCTCATCACCGCCTGGAAACCGAGCGCCATCGCGACACCGGTCAGCACGAGCCGCAGCGGCGAGAGCACGCCCCGCCGTGACGCGGCCGCGTACACCAGGACGGACGCGGCCACCGCCCCGAGGAACGCCCCCGCCGACATCGCGTAGATGCCGAGCGCGGCGAGCGCGCCGCTGACCTTGACGGCGACCGCGCCCACGGACGCCCCCGAGGAGACACCGAGGACGAACGGGTCGGCGAGCGCATTGCGCACCAGCGCCTGGATGGCCACACCGACGGCGCTGAGACCGGCCCCGACGAGCGCGGCGAGCAGCACGCGCGGGGTGCGGATCTGCCAGATGATCTGGTACGTGCTCTCCTCCGCGGCCCCGATCCGCCCGCCGCTGAGCGCGGCCCACAGATAACGGCCGGTCTCGCCCGGTGTCACCGTCGCCGGGCCGAGCCCGATGGCGACGACCACGGACACGGCGAGCACACTGAACAGGGCCGCGCAGATGAGGAACAGGCCGCCGCGGGAGTCGAGTCGACGCATCATGCCTCGTCCTGAACGGGGCCCTGCCGCAGCACGAGCCACGCCGCGGCGAGCGCGACGGCGAGCAGCGCCCCGAACGCGACGGCGATCCCCGGATACCCGGCCACCGCGAGCCCGGCCCCGCCGAGGGCGGCACCGGCGAACACACCAAGGCTCTGCCCCGCGGAGTTGAGGCTGAGCGCGGTGCCGCGCAATGAACCGCAGCGCCGCACCAGCAGGCTGACGGCGCAGGCCGCCACCACCGCGTGGGCGGCGGCGTGCAGCGACGTGAGCACCAGGGCGAGCGGCAGCCAGTGCGTGAACCAGAACCCGACGGCGCTGACCAGCGCGACCGCCACACCGACGGCCAGGAGCCGCTCGGTCGCGACGCGGGAGCGCTCCGCGTTGGTGACCCGCCCGGTGAGCAGGTTGCTGACGAAGAACGAGGCGCCGCTCAGCGTCCACACCAGGGAGAAGAGCTCGGGGTGCAGATCGAACCGGTCGTCGTAGTACGCCGCCAGGTAGGCGAGATAGCCCATGAAGACGGAGGTGCGCAGCACCGACACCGACAGCAGCGGCACCGCGCCGGGCACGGCGGCCAGCAGCCTGAACGAGGCGAAGTAGCCGGGCCGCCGCTCTTCAGCCCCCCGCGTGGTCCGCGCCGAACCGTCCGCCCGGCCGCGTACCAGCAGCGCGCCGGCGAGCAGCACGGAGAGGCAGGCGACGGCGACGAGGTCGCCCTGCCAGCCCCACAGCATCGCGGGCAGCGCGATGAGCGGGGCGGCGAGCATGGCCGTCATCGACGTGGTGGCGGAGACGAGTGTGGCGGCCCGTCCCGCTGCCCTGCCGTCACCGAAGCGGTCCGCGGCGGCAGCGGCCAGCGCCGGATTGAGGACGGCGGTGGCGGCGCCTGTCAGCAGACAGAAGGCGGCCACGAGCAGGAAGTCCCCGCTCGCGCCGAGCGCCGCGGCGACGCCGAGCAGGCCGAGCCCCGCGGCCGCGGCCCGGGCTCTGGGCACCCGGTCGATCAGCGGCGCAAGGGCCATGCCCACGGCGAGCGCGGCGACCCCGCCGAGCCCGCGCAGGCCGCCCACGGTGGCGACGTCCCGGCCGGCTCCGTCGGCGATGGGGACCAGGTACGTACTGAAGACCGTGAAGGGCAGCAGGCCGACCGCGGAGGCGAGCAGCAGGGGCCACAGCGCCCGTGTCATGGCCAGGTCGCCGGGGATCGGGTCGTGGGGTGAACCGTCGTGCTCGGCAACGGAGTTGGAGGTGTCGGCGCTCACGTGGCGGCCCCGGCGCGGTACCGGTACATCGGAGTCTCGTCCGCGCTGAACTGCGAGAACGTGAACGGCTCCGCGTTCAGCGCGGTGACACCCGAGCCCAGGAACGCGCGGGCCACGGCGCTCCCGCTCTGCGCGTACATCACCAGCGGGATGCCCTGGTCGCGGCAGTGCCCGAGGATGAGGTCGAAGGTGCCGTTGCTGAGCGTCATGCCGGTGGCGACGACCGCGTCGGCCTTCTCCAGGACCTCGGTCATGTCGTCGGTGACGGGGTCGCCCCACTGTGTGGTCTGCAAGTTCAGATCGCAGGGCAGGCACTCGCCACCGCGCTCGCGGATCGCGGCGACCAGCGGATTGACGACCCCGATGAGCGCCACCTTCGCGCCAGGTTCGATGTCGAGCAGCCCGGCGATGGCGGCATCGCGCGCCCGCGCCCGGACCTCGGGCGTACCCGCGGGCAGTACGACGGTCTCGGCCCGTGCCGCACGGTGCGGCGCGGTCAACGCGAGATACGCGTCGAGCGCGGCGATCCGCACCGGCGTGGACTCGCTCCGCAGGAGGGTGCCGAGGGAGTGTCCTGAGGCGTTCTCGCAGAAGTCCGGGGTCAGTTCGCCCGCTTCGAAGGAGCAGGCGCCGAAGGCGGCGCCGGCCCGCAGCAGCAGATAGTGGTTGTGGTACGTCACGGGCCCGCCGGCCAGGCGGGTCGTGTGGTAGAGCCAGAAGGCGCTGGTGACGTTCGTGTCCTGCGGGTCGGGGCCCATGGCTCCGGCCAGTACGGCATCGGTCAGTTCGGCCACCGTGTGCGGCGCCTGGTGAGACATGACGGTTCTCTCTGGTGGGTTCCGGTGAGTGTTCGGTGGGTGTTTCGGTGGCAGGGCGGTCAGGCGGCCGCGGAGCCCGCGTCGCGCAGGTCGGCGGGGGCCGACACCCGGGGCCAGGACATCGCCGACCACGGCAGGCTCAGCTCGTCGAGCGAGGCGATCTCGCGCGGCGCGAGCTCGCTCAAGGGGCGGGCCCGGCGGTGCTGGGAGTAGGCGCTCTCCACGTACCGGTGACCGGTGTCGGCGGCGATGAAGACATGGTTCGCGCTCCGGCCGTGCTGGTCACGCTCCCAGCGGGCGGCCAAGTACGCGGCGCCCGATGAGAGTCCGGCGAAGATGCCGCTGGTCCGCAGCAGGCCGACCGCCCCGGACAGGGCGGAGTCGAAGTCGACCCAGTGGACGCGGTCGTAGAGCGCGTGCCGGACGTTGCGGAACTCGATGGCGCTGCCGATCCCGGCGATGATCATGTCGGGGTCCGAGACGTGTTCCGATCCGAACGTGACACTCCCGAAGGGCTGCACCCCGACCAGACGCACCTCGCGCCCGGCCTTCCGCAGGTAGGTGGCCAGAGCGCCCGTGGACGCGCCGGATCCGACACCTCCGGTCAACGCCACGGGACCGGCGGGCAGTTCTTCGTCGAGCTTGGTGGCCACGTCGCGGTAGCCGTAGTAGTGGATCTCGTCGTGGTACTGGCGCATCCAGTGGAACGAGGGGTTGGCGGCGAGGATCTCCCCGACGCGGCGCACGCGCAGCTCCTGGTCGAGGCGGAGGTTCTGCGAGGGCCGTACCTGTTCGAGGGTCGCGCCCAGGATCTCCAACTGGACGCGCAGGGTGCGGTCCACGGTCGTCGAACCGACGATGTGACACTTCAGCCCGTAGCGGTGACACGCGAGGGCGAGCGCATGGGCGTAGATGCCGCTGGAGCTGTCGATGAGGGTGTCACCGGGCTCGATCGTCCCCTGCTCGAGGAGGTGCCGTACCGCGCCGAGCGCCGAGTAGATCTTCATGGACTCGAAGCGCAGACACGCGAAGTCCCTTTCAAGACAGACGAGATGGGGCTCCTTGACCGCTTCCGCTATGTGTTCGTCCACATTGAACCCTTCTCCTGGCGCTGCTTCGACAGGGCAGAGAGAAGCATTAAACGAAAACGATTGTCAATTGCGATAGTGTGACGTCCGTGAGTCCAGGGGAGAGGAACTGCGTGAAGTCGATCGATGAAGCAGGGGAGCGGTCGCCGCTCTTCGTGCCGCCCGGCACGGTGGGTGCCGGCACCGCATTCGGGACCTTCGGGGAGCTGCTCCAGGGGCAGCTGCCCGAGGAGGACGGCGACTTCCTCGTCACCCTGCCGGTGGCGCGCTGGACCCGGGTCGTCTTCCGCCCGGACCCGCGGCACGCGGAACCGCAGGTCTGGCCGGCGCACAAGACGAAGGCGCTGCGGCTGGTGCGGATGATCTGCGCGGACGCGGGACGGTCGGCGGGCGGGCGGCTCACCGTCCGCAGTGCGATCCCCGAGGGCAAGGGCCTGGCCAGCTCGTCGGCCGATCTCGTCGCGACGGCGCGGGCGGTGGGGCGGGCGCTCGGCCTCCCGATGCCGCCGCGCCGGATCGAGCGCTACCTCGCCCGCATCGAACCCACCGACGGTGTGCTGTACCCGGCGATCGTGGCCTACCACCACCGCACGGTGCGCCTGCGCGCCACGCTCGGGTCGCTGCCGCGGATGACCGTGGTGGGGGTCGACGAGGGCGGGGTCGTCGACACCGTCGACTTCAACCGTGCCCCGAAACCGTTCACGGCCGCGGACCGGCGCGCGTACGCGGGCCTGCTCGACCGGCTGGCCACGGCGGTGCGCTGCGGCGACCTGGAGACGGTCGGTGACATCGCGACCCGCAGCGCGCTCCGCAACCAGGCGGTGAGCCCCAAGCGGTGGCTGGAGCCGATGCGGGACATCTGCCGTGACGTGGGCGGTCTCGGCGTCGTGGTCGGCCACAGCGGGACGACCCTCGGCGTCCTGCTCGACGCCCGCGACCCGGCCTGCCCGCACCGCACGACGGCGGCGTCCCGGGCCTGCGCGGAACTGGCCGGCGCCGCCACGCTCTACCGGACGCTCAGCTTCTGCCGCGACGGGCGCGCCGGCCCTCAGGCCACCGTGGCACGCACCAGGTGTCCGGACCCCAGCGAGTCCGTCACGGTCCTGTCCAGGTAGTGCCCCAGGACCTCGGCGGCGGACCGGTCCTCGACCGCGGAGAATCCGGCCCCGACCAGTGCGTCGCGCAACTCGCCGGCCGTGAACGCGGACAGCCACGGTTCACCGGCGGCCGCGACACGCTTGGATCTCTCGTCCAGGGCCGCGGCCGCCGCCCCGCCCACCGGATGGAGGTAGTCCATCACCAGGACCGGGCCACCGCCCTGCCCGGCGAGGAAGCGCCAGGTGGCGGTCAGCGAGGGCAGCGTCAGGTACGCCGCGACGCCCAGCATGACGAACGCCGTCGCACGCGTCCGGTCGAACTCCACGGCGGCCAGGCCCTCGGCGAGCGTCGCGGACTCGAAGTCGACCGGGACGAACGTCAGCGTGTCCGGCACCGCGATCCCGGCCTCGGCCAGCCGGTGCCGCTTCCAGCGCTGCGTATCGGGATGATCGACCTCGAAGAACCGTACGTCCGGGTGGGTGTTGCGCAGGGCGGACGTGTCGAGCCCCGCGCCGAGGACCACCACCTGCCGGCACCCCGAGGCGACGGCCCCGGCCACCGTGTCGTCGGCGAACCGGCTGCGCGCGGCGACCCACAGCCGCCGCCTGCGCAGGAAATCCGGATCGAGCCCCTCGTCGAACTCCCCCTCGCTCAGGGCCGCTTCCCCCACGACGCGCACGGCGAACGGGTCGGTGAACACCCGCGGCTCGTCGGCCAGTTGGTGCTGCGCCCTGGCCCGGGCGACAGCGATCGCGGTCCTGCTGGGCTTCCCGGTCTCCATGGCTGCCACCCTAACGCGGGTCTCGAAAGCCGAGCGGGGTGGCGGGTGGTCACACCACCGCGTCGACGAGCATGAACGCCGCCACCGCCAACAGGACGAAGGCGAAGACGCGTTGCAGGGTGTTCCCCGTGACACGGGCGGCGAGGCGCTTGCCGTCCCAGGCGCCGAGGATCGCCGCGCCCGCGAACGGGGCGATGATCTCCCAGCGCAGTTCGCCGCTGCCGGTGCGGGCCGCGAGCGCGGCGAGCGAGTTGACGACGATGACCAGCAGGCTGGTGCCGACGGCCTGCTTCATCCTCAGGCCGAGCACACCGACGAGCGCCGGTACGGCCAGAAAGCCGCCGCCCACACCGAGGAACCCGGTCACCGCACCGAGTCCGGCCCCGGCGCCCGCCGCCTTGACCGGCCGGACAGCGCCCGCCGCGTTCCCGGTGGCGGGCCGGAGCATCCGCAGGGCCGCGAGCGCCGCGACGACGGAGAACGCGACGGTGAGGGCGGCCTCGGGGACATGTGCCGAGGCGAGGCCGGTCGCGTAGGCGGGCACGATCCCGGCCGCCGCGAACAGTGTTCCCGTGCGCCAGGCCACGTTCCCGTCGCGGGCGTGCGCGTACAGGGCGGTCGCGGAGGTGGCCGTGACGATGATCAGGCTCGCGGTGGTGGCCGCGGCCGGTGAGAAGTCGAGTAGATAGAGCAGGGCGGGCACGGCCAGCACGCTGCCGCCGCCACCCAGTGCGCCCAGCGCCACGCCGATGACGGCGCCCGCGGCGAGGGCGAGTATCAGCGTGCTCACGCGATCGTGCCGCCGTTCCCGCGCGCGTCGACGACGGGGTGTCCGGCGGCGGCCCAGGCGCTCATGCCGCCCTCGACGTCCACGGCCTCGGCGCCGCGCCGGGCGAGCAGGCCCACCGCCCGCTGGGACCGGTGACCGCTGCGACATATCACGACGAGTGGCAGGCCCCGCGCGGCCGCGGGCAGTGGCGCGCCCGCGGCCAGCGCGGTCAGCGGGGCGTGCACCGCGCCGGGCGCGTGCCCGGCCCGCCACTCGGCGTCCTCGCGTACGTCGAGCAGGACGGCCTCGGGCCGCCCGCCCGCGGTGCGTGCGAGCGCTTCCTCGACGGACAGGCGCTGCCTGCCCCTGCGGGAGCGGAACATGGTGCGGTTCCTTCCTCTCGCGCCGGTCAGCCGGTGACGACGGGCAGGCCCGCGGCCGCCGCCCGGTCGAAGCCGTCGTCCACGGCCACGACGTCGCGGCCGTTGGCGTCGAGGAAGGAGGCGGCGATGGCCGCGCGCATCCCGCCCGCGCAGTGCACCCACACGGTCCCCTCGGGGACCTCCGCGACGCGGCGGTGCACTTCGTGGATGGGGATGTGCACGGAGCCCTCGATCCAGCCGCCCGCTCGCTCGCCGTCCCTGCGGACGTCGAGGACGGTGAGCGCGGACCTGTCCCGCTCGGCGAGGTCGGCGAAGGTCGCGCGCGGGAAGGCGGCCGGGCGCTCGCCCGCGCGCAGCCAGTCGGCGACCTCGCCGGTGGCCGCGGCGGCGGGCCGGTCGATACCGACCCGGACCAACTCGCGCTGCGCGTCCGCCAGTTGTTCGGCCGATTCGGCGAGCAGCGTGACGGGCTTGCCCCACGGGATCATCCAGGCGAGGTACGTGGCGAGGCCGCCGTCGGCGGCGAAGTTCAGCGAGCCCGCCACGTGGCCCTCCGCGAAGGCGATACGGCCCCGCAGGTCGACGACCCACTCACCGGCCGCGAGCCGCGAGGCGATCTGCTCCGGGTCGGCCGGCTCGGGCGGCGTGAGGTCGACGGGGGCGGGGCCCTCCGCGTTGGCCGGGCTCATGTGCGCGTAGTAGGCGGGCACGTCGTCGAGGTCGGCCAGGAGATGGGCGACGAAGGTGTCGACGTCGGTGGTGAGCGCCGTGTTGGCCTTCCGTTCGTGGCCGATCGTCGTGGTGTCGCCGTCCGCCTGCGCGGAGGAGCAGAAGCTGCCGAAGCCGTGCGTGGGCAGCACCGTCGTCGCGTCGGGCAGCGCGTCGGCGAGACGCTGCGCCGAGGTGTGCTGCGCCCGCGCCAGCTCCTCGGTGAGCCGCGGGTCGACCAGGTCGGGCCGCCCGACGGTACCGATCAGCAGCGAGCCACCGGTGAACGCGGCGACCGGGGTGCCTGCCTCGCCGAGGACGTACGAGGTGTGGTGCGGGGTGTGGCCGGGGGTGGCGACGGCGGTCAGGGTCACACCGGTGTCGATGTCGACGGTGTCGCCGTCCGTGACGGGAACGCGGGCGAAGGCGACGCGCGCGCCGGCCGGGACCAGGTAGGCGGCACCGGTCGTGCGCGCCAGCTCCAGGCCGCCGGTCACGTAGTCGTTGTGCAGGTGTGTCTCGACGACGTGGGAGATGCGTACGCCGCGGCGGGCGGCCGCCGCGATGACCTGGTCGATGTCCCGGGGCGGGTCGACCGCGACCGCGGTGGTGGCGCTGCCGGCCAGGTAGCTGCGGTTGCCGAGGCCCGGAAGCTCGATGGTGTCGATGAAGAACACGGCGTGCTGCTCCTTCCGTATGAAGTGTCCGGGAGGGTTACCCCCGGGGGTATGCAATCCACCGTACATGATTACCCCTGGGGGTATCGATGAGTGTGTGCGGCGCCACCCCGTGCGGACCGTGTCGCGGCCGTGACCTGCGGGAATTCCCGACCGCCGTCGTACGTGACGGCGACGGCCGCTGCCCGAGTGCGGGCAGCGGCCGTCGATACTGCTGGAAGACCCCGGCCGGGCGCTGCGCCGGCGAGGTCGAGGGCGTGGCGCCCCCGGCTACTCCATCGCGTTGGCCAGCGGCTCGCCGTCGGCCCAGCGGCGCACCTGCTCGACGATGAGGCGCTCGGCGCGCGGCCGGAACGCCGCAGAGCCACCGCCCACGTGCGGGGTGATGAGGACGCCGGGCAGTGCCCGCAGCGGGTGGTCGGCGGGCAGTGGCTCGGGGGACGTGACATCGAGGGCCGCGCGGAGCCGGCCGGTGCGGGTCTCGGCGAGGAGCGCGTCGGGGTCCAGGGTGCGGCCGCGGCCGATGTTGACGACGAGCGCGTCGTCCGGGAGCGCGGCGAGTTCGCTCGCGCCGAACAGGTTCACCGTGGACGGGTTCTCGGGCAGCACCAGGATCGCGATGTCCACCTCCGGCAGCAGCCCCGGCAGATCCGTGACCGCGTGCACATCGCTCTCGGGGCGGGCGCGGCGGGCCACGCGCACCACGGTGGCCTCGCACGCGAGCAGCCGCTGTTCGAGCGCCGCGCCGATGGACCCGTAGCCCACGATCGCCACCCGCGAGTCCGCGAGGGAGCGCGTGAAGTGCGGCTCCCAGCGGCCCCCGTCCTGATCGCGCACCCAGCGCGGCAGATCACGCTGCGCGGCGAGGGTCAGCGCGAGGGCGTGCTCGGCGGCGCTCGCGTCGTGCAGCCCGCGTCCGTTGTGCAGCGCCACCCCCTCGGGCAGCAGTGGCCGCAGCTTCTCCACGCCGGCGCTCAACGACTGCACGGCGCGCAGCCCCGGGAGCTCGGGAAGCAGCTTCGTGGCCTCGGGGGTCGCGTACGGCATGACCCAGTAGCCGATCCGGGCCAGCTGCTCCGCGTCGAGGTCGACCGGAGACACTCCGTCCCACACATGTACGCGCACACCGTCCGGCCAGGGGCCGTGTGCGCGGTCGAGTCCGGACCAGGGCACCAGTACGTCCGGCGCCTCGGAGCGGAGTCCGGTGTGGGGGGACATGCGGGTGGAGTCGTGGTTGGGCATACCTGCACCTTTCCTGGCGGCATGGTCCGAAGCGCGGCAAATCACGTCTGCGTCAAGGCTGTTGACCTGGAGACGTCCCGACCCTAACGTTTTTCCGTCCCACAGAACACTTTCCACCCCACGGAAAAGTGTCTCGGAAAACCCTCACGGAAAACAGGAGGTGTGACGGATGACAGCGACGTCGTCCCGCGCCGCACGCGGCAGTGGATTCTGGTCGTCCACGCGGACCAAGCACATGATCCCGATCGCGTTCGTCACCTACTCGCTGGCGTATCTGGACCGGTCGAACTACTCGATCGGTTCGGCCGGCGGCATGGCCGAGGACCTCCACATGTCCAGCGGTATGGACGCGCTGGTCGCCGCCTCCTTCTTCCTGGGCTACTTCTTCTTCCAGATCCCCGGCACCATCTACGCGGAGCGCCGCAGTGCCCGCCGCCTCGTCGCGTACTCGACCATCGCCTGGGGAGTGCTCGCCGCCGTCCAGGGCCTGCTGCACAGCCCGACCATGCTGGTCGCCGTCCGCTTCCTGCTCGGCGTGGTCGAGGGCGCGGTCATGCCGTCCATGGTGATGCTGCTCGGCCGCTGGTTCACACAGCGCGAGCGCGGGCGCGCCAACACCTTCCTGATCCTGGGCAATCCCGTCACCGTGATGTGGCTCTCCGCCGTCTCCGGGCTGCTCATCGAGGCCACCAGTTGGCGCGAGATGTTCATCATCGAGGGCTTCCCGGCCGTGCTGTGGGGTCTGCTCTGCCTCAAGATGATCAAGGATCATCCGGCGGAGGCCGGATGGCTGCCCGAGCACGAACGGACCGAGCTGGCGCACGAGTTGGCCAAGGAGCCGACCGTCGCCGTGGCCCGCACCGCCGAGTACCGCAAGGTGCTCTCCTCGCGCCCGGTACTCATCCTGGCCGCCCAGTACTTCTGCTGGTCCATCGGCGTGTACGGCTTCGTGTTCTGGCTGCCCTCCATCATCAAGGAGGCCTCGGGCCAGGGCATCGGCGCCACAGGGCTGCTCTCCGCGGTCCCGTACCTCTTCGCCTCGATCGCGATGCTCGTCAACTCCCAGCTCTCCGACCGCAGCGGCAGGCGCCGCGTGGCGATCTGGCCCTGGCTGGTGGTCGCGGCCGTCACCCTGTACGGCTCCTACCTCGCGCACTCCTCGTTCGCGATGTCCTTCGTGCTCCTGATCGTCGCCGGCCTCTGCCTGTACGCGCCCTACGGACCGTACTTCGCGCTCGTCGCCGACCAGGCGCCCAAGAACGTCTCCGGCGCGGCCGTCGCCCTCGTCAACTCGTTCGGCGCGCTCGGCTCGTTCGTCGGCACGTACCTCGTCGGCTGGATCCGCGGCAGCTCCATGGGTGACATGGGCGCCTTCGCCGTCATGGCGATCGGCACGCTCGTCTCGGCCGCGCTGATGGCGTTCGTACGGCGGCCCAAGGCGCTCGAGACGGCGGCTGCCAAGGTCGGCGCGGAGCACGCCGCGTAAGCTTCGGCAGCGACCGGGCAACCGACTCGGCGACGAAACCACAGGTGGGGGAGGGCGTGAAAGATGGCCGATGACATGCTCGGCCGCGGGCTCAGGCTGCTGACCACGCTCTCCCGGCACCCCGAGGGGCTCGGTGTCAGCGCCGCCGCGCGCGCCGCGGAGCTGCCGGTGAGCAGCGCCCACCGGCTGCTCGCCCGGATGACCGAGGAGGGCTTCGTCGTCCACGATCCGAGCGCACGCACCTACGCGCTCGGGCTGCGCGCCCTGGAGCTGGCACACGGCTTCCACCGCACCCCGGCGGGGTTCAATCATCTGCTGGGCCCCATGCGGCAGTTGGCCGAACGCACGGGCCTGGTCGTCATCGCGGGCATCCTCGACGGCGACCAGGTCCTCCTCGTCCGCTCCGTCCAGGGCAGCCAGCACCTGCAACTGCGCAGCGACGAGGGCACCCGCAACCCCTGGCACGCCACCTCGATGGGCAAGGCCCTCGTCGCCGCCCGCCCGCAGGACGACCGGGAGCGCCTCCTTGCGGGCCCGCTGCCGCGCAGTGCGCCCAACACCCTCAGCGACCCGGACGAACTGCGGGCCGAACTGGACCGCGTCCGGGAGCTCGGCTGGGCGGCGGCCGAGGAGGAGAACGAGCGCGGGGTGCGCTCCATCGCCGTGTGCGTCCCCGCCGCGGACCCGGACGGCGGGCCGCCGCAGCTCGCCCTCTCCCTCGGCGCCACCGTCGTCCTCACGGGCCGCGAGGAACTCCACGCCATGGTGCCGCTGCTCCAGACGGCGGCACGGGAGGCGGCGGCCTACGGCAGGTGACCGTACGCCGGATCACCCCTGGCGGCGGAGCTCCTTGAGCTGGGCGGACTGAGCCCGCAGCGTGCCGAGCATCCAGCCCTGGAAAAGCCCGACGGCGAGGCCGGCGGCGACCGGGCCGTACTTGGCGAGGAGAGGCCCTGCGACGAGCGACAGGCCGTCGAGCTCCGCGGGCGCGGCGGGTGCGTCGGCCGTGGTGGCGACGGGCCGTGGCACGGCAGCGGGGGAGTGGGCCACGGCGGGCCCCTGGTCGAGCAGCAGGTTCCCGAGGTTCTGCGCGAACTGCTGAAGGATCCGGTCCGAGACGGTGGCGATCGCGCCCTTGCCGAACTGGGCCAGCTTTCCGCGGATGAGCAGATCCGTGCTGAGTTCCAGGCGTGCGCCCGCCGGGTCCTCGCCTATGTCCAGGACCACCTCGGCCTCGGCGTCACCGTTGCCGTGGGTGTCGGCGCCGCTGGCGTGCACGCGCAGGCGGCGCTTCTCGGCGTCGACTTCCAGAAAGCGCACCGTCCCCGCGTACGCCGCGCCGATCGGCCCCACCTTGACCTTGACGGCGCCGCGCCAGGCATCGCCGTCCCGGCCCTCCAGTGCCGCGCCCGGCATGCAGGACGCCACCTTCTCCACGTCGCTGACGAGCGCGAACACCGCGTCCGGAGCGGCGCCTACGACGACGGTGTTGGTCAGCTGCATGCTGTCTCCTCGTTCGTGGTGCAGGTCTTGGCACAGTCGGCGCGGCGGGCCGTGGCGCAGGAGTCGATGGCCTCGACGATGGTCTGGTAGCCGGTGCACCGGCACAGGTTGGCGGCCACGACCTCACGGATCTCGTCCTTGGTCGCCTCCGGGTGCTCGGCGAGGAACCCGTCCGCGAGCATCAGGAAGCCAGGTGTGCAGAAGCCGCACTGCAACCCGTGGTGCTCGGTGAACGAGCGCTGGAGATCGCCCAGTTCACCGCTCGCCGGGTCCGCGAGGGACTCGACCGTGCGGATCCGGGCGCCCTCTGCCTGCGCGGCGAACATCAGGCAGGCCCGCGCGGGCCGCTCGTCGACCAGGATCGTGCAGGCCCCGCAGATGCCGTGCTCGCAGCCGACATGGGTGCCGGTCAGGCGCAGGTCGTGGCGGAGCACGTCGACAAGGGTGCGGCGCGGCTCGGTGATCACCTCGTGCTCCTCGCCGTTGACGTTCAGCGTGAGCAGCAGCAGGTTGTCCGGCGTGGTGGTCATGAGGAGGGCTCCAAGCGCGAGGACTCCAGGTTCAGGGCGCGATGCACCGTCTCCGGGGTGATCGGGGTGTGGTCGAGTTCGGTGCCGGTGGGGCGCAGCGCGTCGTTGACGGCGTTGAGGACCGCGGCGGGCGCGCCGATGGTGCCGCCCTCGCCTGCACCCTTGGCGCCGGTCTCGTTGAACGTGCACGGCGTTTCGAGGTGGTGGATGAGCACGTCGGGGATCTCGTGGGCGGTCGGCACCTTGTAGTCCATGAAGCTGGTCGCCGAGGGCTCGCCCTGTGCGTCGTACGTCACCTGCTCGAAGAGCGCGCCCGCGATGCCCTGGGCGATACCGCCCCGGCACTGGCCCTCCACGACCTGCGGGTTGATGGCGACGCCGCAGTCCTCGACGCACACGTACCGCAGGATCTCGACCTGCCCGGTGCCCTGGTGGAGTTCGACGACGACCGCGTGGGTGGCGTTGGAGAAGGTGCCGTCGTTGAACACGTCGAAGGTGGCGGTGGCGCTCAGCCCCGGCTCGATGTCGCGGGGCAGCAGGTGGGCGCGCAGGTAGGCGATGTCCGCCAGCTCCTCGTACGTGAGGACGCTGCCGTCCGCGCGCCGCACACCACCGCGCGTGATCTCCACCTCGCCGGGGTCGGTCTCCCAGAGCGCCGCCGCGATCCGCCGCAGCTTCTCGCCGAGCTTGGCCGCGGCGAGCCGGACCGCGCTGCCGCCGATGGTGACGGAGCGGCTGGCGAAGGTGCCGTAGCCGTACGTGATCCGGTCGGTGTCGCCCTGATGCAGCTTCACCTTGCCCAGTTCCAGGCCGAGTTCGTCCGCCGCGATCTGCGCGAGCGTCGTCTCGTGGCTCTGTCCGTGGCTCATCGTGCCGCTGGTGACGGTGATCGCGCCGCTGGTGTCCATCCGCACCTCGGAGATGTCGAAGCCGGGGACGACCTGCATCTTGCGCTGGGCGAAGGCCGTCGATCCGTAGCCGGTGCGCTCGCTGAAGCAGGAGTACCCGATGCCGAGGAACCGTCCCTCCGCCGCGGCGGCCTCCCGCTTCTCGTACCAGCCCTCGTCCTTCACGAGCCGCTCGCACAGATCGAGCGACTCCAGGTAGGAGCCCGGGTCGTACGTGATGTTGTTGACGCCCGTGTACGGGAACTCGGTGATGACGTTGCGGCGGCGCAGTTCGACCGCGTCCAGGCCCAACTCGCGGGCGGCGCGCTCGAAGAGACGCTCCATCACCATCACGTACTGGGGGCGGCTCACTCCGCGGTACGGGGCGGTCGGCGCCTTGTTGGTGGTGACCGCCCGGCCGCGCACCCGGTAGGCGGGCACCTTGTAGACGCCGGGCATCTCCGCCGAGGCCATCAGCGGCTCGATGCCGGCGGTGAACGGGTAGCAGGAGTACGCGCCCATGTCGCACACCACGTCCGCGTCGAGCCCGAGGATGCGCCCGTCGGCGTCGAAGGCGGCCCGCACGTCGTAGTGCTGCTCGCGTGCGAGGAACGAGGCGGACAGGGCGTCCTTGCGGTCCTCGATCCACTTCACCGGCCGGCGCAGCCGCAGCGCGGCGGCAGCGGCGGCGATCTCCTCGCGGCCCACGACGCACTTCTGGCCGAAGCCGCCGCCCATGTCGGGCACGACGACCCGCACCGCCCGCTCGTCCAGGCGCAGACAGCGCGAGGCCACCGTCCGCACCTGGTGCGGTACCTGGGTGCAGGTGTTGAGGACGAGCTGCTCCTCACGATCGTCCCAGTGGGCGACCGCGCCGCGTGTCTCCAGGGGGAGGGCGTTCTGCCGGCCGGTCCGTGACTCGACCCGCACGACACAGTCGGCGGTGTCGAAGACCTCGTCGATGCCCTCCGTCGCGAACAGCGAGACGTCCACCAGGGTGTTGCGCGCGGCCTCCTCGTGGACGAGCGGGGCGCCGGGCGCCAGGGCCTCGTTCTCGCAGGTCACCGGCGGCAGGGTCGTGTAGCGGACCTTGGCCGCCTCCAGGCCGTCCTCGGCGGCGTACGCGTCCCGTGCCACCACGATGGCGACGGGCTCGCCGACGTAGCGCACCCGGTCGCGGGCGAGCACCGGCATCGCGGTGGGCACGAACTCCGAGCGCGGGCGGCCGAGCTCGGCGGTGATGTCGGTGAGGTCCAGATCCTCGGCGGTGAAGGCCGCGACCACGCCCGGCACCTCGCGCACCGCCGTCAGGTCGACGGAGGCGAGCTCGCCGTGCGCGACCGTGCTGCGCACGAACTGGGCGTGCAGCATGCCGGGCAGCGCGATGTCGTCGACGAACCGGCCGCGCCCGGACAGCAGCCGCGGGTCCTCGCGGCGTGCCACCGACCGGCCGGTCAACTGCCCCTTGGTGTCTGCCGGATGTGTCATCGGCTCATCGCCTCCTCACAGGCACGCAGGACCAGCGTGCGGACGAGCTGCTTGCGGTAGTGCGTGCTGCCCGAGGCGTCGGACGGGGGCTCGACGGCCCCGGCCGCGGCCTCCGCGCAGTCGGCGAAGCTGCCGCCGGCCGCGAGCACCGCCTCCGCCTCCGGAACCCGGACCACCGAGGCAGCGACCCCGCCGAGCGCCACCCGGCCGCCGCGTACCGAACCACCCTCCACATCCAGGTCGACGGCCGCGGCGACCAGCGCGAAGTCGCCCTGGCGCTCGGCGAACTCGGTGAGCGCCGCGTGCGGGGCGGGGCGGGGGAAGACGACCTCGACCAGCAGTTCGTCGGGGTCGAGCACACTGGTGTAGTAGCCGAGGAAGAAGTCCCCGGCCGCGATGCGACGCTCGCCGCGCGGCCCGCGGGCCACGCACTCCGCCCGCAGCGCGAGGGCGAGAAGACACCACTCGGCGGTGGCGTCGGCGTGCGCGAGGCTGCCGCCGATGGTGCCGCGCGTGCGGATGGGCAGGTGCCCGATCCACCGCATGGCCTCGCGCAGCACCGCGAACTCCCGGCCCAGCACACCCTCCGGGTCGCTCTCCACCGTGTGATGGGTGGTGAGCGCCCCGATGTGCAGGGCGCCCACCGCGTCCCGGTGCATCCCGTCGAGTTCGCGCAGTCCTGCGATGTCGACGAGGTGGCCGGGGCGAGCGAGCCGGAAGTTCATCATGGCGACCAGGCTCTGGCCGCCTGCGATGACCTTCGCGTCGTCGCCGAGCTCGGACAGCAGCCGGGTGGCGCCGTCGACGTCACGAGCCCTGTGATAGCCGAAGGGGGCTGGCTTCATGGTTCTCCTGGTCTTTCTGGTCTGCCTGGTTGTCCTGTTGCGCGATCGGGCCGCTGCCGCCGTCCTGGTCCGTGTCGTCCAGTTCCCGGCCCTTCGTCTCCGGCGCGGCCACGGCCATCCAGCCGACGGCGAGGAGCACGGCCGCGCCGAGCACCGCGAACGTCAGGGGCAGGCCCAGCAGGGGCCAGAGCACCGAACCGAAGAACAGCGGGGCGAACCCGGTGAGCGCCCGGCTGACCGAGGAGGCCCAGCCGAAACCGCTGGCCCGCAGTTCGGTCGGGTACAGCTCGGAGACGTACGCGTACAGGGCGGGGATGGCGAGTTGGGCGAGGAAGCCGAACACACCGATGGTCACGACCGAGGCGGTCGGCATGTCCCGCACGATCGCGAAGATCACGAGGGCGAGCGAGGCGACCGGGGCCGAGACACCGATCAGCCACTTGCGGCCGACGAGATCGACCAGGGCCGTCGAGGCGAGCACACCGATGATGCCCACGCCGCTCATCAGCGTCGTGCTCATGAAGGCGGCGGTGTCACCCTGCCCCTCCTCCTTGAGGATGGACGGCATCCAGCTCAGCGCCGCGTAGTACACGAGCATGATGGTCGCGAACAGCAGCCAGGCCGCCGAGGTGATGCGCGGGCTGAACGTCCAGATGTTGCGCAGTTGTTGGGCCGCCGCGGCCACCCCGCGCGGACCCTCGTCCGGCACCGGCTCGGGGATGACGTACGGCTCGACGGGCGCGCCGGTGCGGGCCACCAGGTCGTCGATGACGGCCCGTGCCTCGGCCTCGCGGCCCTTCTTGGTGAGGTAGATGGGTGACTCGGGGATGCCGCGGCGCGCCCAGAAGAGCAGCAGCGCGGGAAGCACCATCGTGGCGAGCATCCAGCGCCAGTTGCCGTCGAGGGTGAGCATGGCCGTGGAGACGAGGCCGCACAGAGTCACCCCCACCGGCCACCAGGCGTCGAGCGCGGTGAGGATCCGGCCCCGGTACTTGCGCGGCGAGAACTCGCCCACCAGCGCGTAGTCCACCGGGATGCAGCCGCCGAGCCCGACGCCTGCGAGGAAGCGAAGCACCAGGAAGACCGGGTACGTCGGGGAGAGCGCGCCCAGGACCGAGAACAGGGCGAAGATCAGCAGGGTGACACTGAACGCCTTCTTGCGGCCGATCCGGTCGGCGACCGCGCCCCAGGCGATGGCACCGACGGCCATGCCCACCAGGTTGGCGGTGGCGACGAGCCCTCGGGCGCCGAGGGAGAGGTCGAAGTGCTGGCCCAGGAGCGGCATGAGGAAGCCGTTCAGGGCGATGTCGTACGCGTCGAAGAGGTAGCCGAGACCTCCGATGATGAAGATCTTTCCCTGGACGTTCCATCTCCAGGGGAGATCCTGAACGATCTGATCGCCTGTTCTCACGTGCGCTCCACAAGGTCGTGTCGGGGACGAACTGCGACGGGAGGTGTGCGGGCGGTGCGGGGCGGTGCGGTGGGGACTGTCCGTGCGCGAACGGTTCGGGGCCTGTTCGGCGCCGGCCGGGAATGAAGGTAATCCGAGCACGTACGATTCCCCTTGGCAAGGGGTCGCGCACGGAGTTAACGCGGTGGTTTCACGCGGCGGCCGGGCCGGCCAGCAGGCTGCCCGCGTTCGGCGCCAGCGGCGGCAGTCCCAGCTCGGACAGGATGCGGAACGCCGTGGCGGTGGCCGCCGACAGGACCGGCAGCCCCAGCTCGTCCTCGACGGGCTGGATCGCCGGCAGGGACGGCATCTGCACGCACGCGGACAGCACCAGTGCCTCCGCGTCGCCCAGCTTCAGGCGCTTGTAGTGCTCGCGAAGGTCCTGCGGGTCGAGCCGGGCGACGGCCAGATTGTCCGGCACCTCCAGGCTCAGCGCGTCCACCACCTCGACGCCCGCGTCCTCGATGTAGTCGGCGACCTTGCGGGTCAGCGGCTTCATGTACGGGGTGACGATGGCGACCTTCTTCGCGCCGAGCGCGGCGATCCCGTCGAGCAGCGCGCCGGCGCTGGAGACCACGGGGACCAGCGCATCCTGGCCGCGCAGCACATCCTTGATCTCGTCCTCGGCCGTGCAGTGGTGTCCTGGCCCCTGCGCCATGATGGCGACGAGGCAGGCCGTGGCCACGACGTCGGGCCGGGCGTCCGCCAGCTCAAGCACGGCGCGCTCCGTCTGTGCGTTCATCGCCCGCAGCTCTTCGGGGGTGACGTGCTTCATGCGCATCCGGCTGCTGTGGAAGACGAAGCGGTCCTCGGGGGAGACGGCCTCGCGCGCCCGCATCAGGCGGGGGAGTTCGGTCTCCATCGTGAGGTTCGAGCTGGGGACGATCATCCCTATGTGGTGATCCGGCACGGTTCGCTCCAAGTTTTGAGGCATGCCTGAGGAAGGCGGGGCCCACGGGTGTTCTTCGGGAGGGTCGGTTGCGGAGGTGTCAGTGCTCCTGGCCGAGCCGCTCCCAGTGGTCGGCGAGGACCGCGAGGTGCCGCAGGACATCGGCGCGCTGCTCGGCCGGGATCGGGCGCAGCAGCTCCTCGTCGAGCTTGCGGGCCCGCAGGTTCGCGTCGTGCACGGTGGCGCGGCCCTCGTCGGTGAGGTTGAGGAGCTTGCGCCGGGCATCGGCGGGGGAGGGGGTGCGGGACAGCAGGCCCCGGTTCTCCAGGCGGCGCGCGACGTCGGCCATCGTCGAGGTGTCGAGCGCGACCAGGTCGGCGATGGACCGCTGGTCGCAGCCGGGGTTCTCGCCGGTGATCTGAAGGACGGCGAACTGCGGCCCGGTCAGCGTCGCGTCGACGTCATGCAGCCAGGCGGCCAGGTACGCCTGGTGCAGCCGGCGGGCCAGGAAGCCCGGGGCGTGGCTGAGTTCGTCGGGAGTGGCGACGTCGTCGGCCCGGTCGGGGGTGGAGGGCGAGGTCATGGCACCGCTGTCGTGTGGAGGGATCGTCGGGGCGTCCGGCTCCGGGGAGAGGGTCTGCCGCAGCGCGGTGCGCAGCAGGTCCAGGGCCGGTGCCGGGTTGTCCCAGAAGACCATATGTCCCGCCGCCGGGATGCGGACCATGCGCGCCGCGGGGTTCGCGGCGGCGGCCTCCGCGGCGCCCTCGGCGGTGACGACCGGGCTGTTCTCCCCGTACAGCAGCGTCGTGGGGCCCGGTACCCGCGGCCACCAGTCGAAGAAGTCCTCGCTCTCGAAGCCCTGGTGGGCGCGCTCGATGGCCTCCAGGCCGCAGCTGGCCAGCCAGCGGGCCCGCAGCTCCAGCTCCCGGCGCGGCCAGGTCGGCCAGAAGCCGCCGACCTCGTCGGCGTCCGTGCCGCGCCGGGCCTGCGACAACTGGCGCGTGAACGCGGCGAGCGTGGTCGGGTACGGACCCCGGCCCGGGCCGCTCATCGGCGGGTCCACCAGCAGTGTGCCGCCGAGCGGGACCCGGCCCCGTACCGCGGTGGCGGCGGCGATCCGGGCACCCATGGAGTGGCCGAACAGCACCGGATCCGCCAGCTCCAGCTGCTGGATCACGGCCTCCGTGTCGGCGGCCAGGGCGTCGAGGTCGTGGTCGTCGGCGTCGTCACTGAGGCCTCGGCCGCGAATGTCGAGGACCAACGGCCGTGCCAGGTCGGTGAGTTCACGGGCGACGAAGTCCATGGTGATCGCCGGACTGGTGATGCCGGGCAGGATCAGCAGCGGCACGCCGTCGCCGCCGTAGTCCAGGACGTGCAGCCGTACGATCCCGCTGCGGACCCAGCGGCTGACGGCCGGGACCTCGGCGAGGTCCGCGAGGCCGGGCTGCGTCAGGAAACGCTCCCGCCCTCGAGCCTCGCGGTCGTGTGCGGCATCCTGCGCGGCTCCGGAAGACGCGTCCATGGTCTCAAACTCCCTTCGTCGTCAGGTACTTCACCATGTCCTCGTGGCCCACGACATCCCCGTACTTGGCCTGGATGTCGAAGAGCGCCGCATCGTGCGGCCCCGCGGCCCGGTCGCCGCATGCCTCGGCGGGCACGAGCACCGGCCAGCCGTACTGCACCGCGTCCACCGCGGTGGCGCGCACGCAGCCGCTCGTCGTGGCACCGCAGACGACCGCCGTGTCGCAGCCGAGGCCGGTGAGCAGCGAGGCCAGCGCGGTGCCGAAGAACGCCGACGCGCCCTTCTTCACGATGAACTGGTCGCCCTCCTCGTACGGCAGCCGGGGGTCGAGGGCGACGGCCTCGCCGCCCTCGCGCAGGGCCCGCATGCCGGGCGCCTTGGCGAGCCAGGTGACGGAGTCGCCCTCGGCCTCGGCGGGTGTGTAGGCGATGACCGTCCACACCACGGGCACGCCGCCGGCGCGGGCGGCGCGCACCAGCTCCGCCGTGGCCTCGACGGGGGCGGTCAGATCGCTGCCGGTGGCGAAGCCCGGCTCGGTGAAGCCGCGCGTCAGGTCGACCACGATCAGGGCGGGACGGTGGCCGCGGGCGACGGCGGCGCCGAAGCCGGCGCCTTCGTAGACGCGGTCGGTGGCGGGGTCGTACGGGGTGGGCACGGGGGCCTCCAAGGCGCGGGAGCCGGCCGATGGTTCGGCTCAGTGGTGGTGGCGGTAGGCGAAGGACTCGTCGTCGGAGGTGTCCAGCGGGGTGCCGCGCCACAGCCAGTCGTAGGAGACGTCGGACTCGCCGTCGTAGCGCTCGCCGAGCTTGGCGTCGCGGGCCTGCTGCTCGGGGCCGTCTGGGTAGCGGTAGAAGACCTGGTTGCGCAGCGAGGCCTGCTGCACCATCCCGGCGTGCCGGGCGCGGCGGTTGACGTACCGCTGGAGCGCACCGGCGATGCCCTCGCGGGTCACGGCGCCCAACTCCTCGGCCAGCACGGCCCCGTCCTCCATGGCCTGCGAGGCACCCTGGGCCTGGTAGGGGAGCATCGCGTGGCAGGCGTCGCCGAGGAGGGCCACCCGGCCGTCGACCCAGTTCGGGTCGCGGCGGCGGTGGTAGAGCGGGAAGCAGGTGATGTCGCCCTTGGCCTTGGCGAGCATGGCCGGGGCGCGGTCGTCCCACTCGGCGTAGGCGTCGACGAGCATCTCCGTGGTGCCGGAGAAGGTCGCCTTCTCGCCGTACTCGTCCTTCCACGGGACACAGCCGACGATGTTGAGCCACTCGCCGCCGCGGATCAGGTAGTGGACGAGGTGGCGCCCGGGGCCGTACCAGATGGTGCTCTGGTAGCGGTCGAAGAGGAAGCGGGTGGCCGGGTCGGCGTGCAGCAGCTCGCCCGGGATGAGGGTGCGGAAGGCCATGTCGCCGGAGAAGACGAGTGTGTCGTCGGCGCCGATGAGGTCGCGGACGCGGGAGTGGATGCCGTCGGCGCCGACCAGGACGTCGGCCTCGTGCCGGGTCCCGTCGTCGGTGACCGCCACGGGACGGTCCGGGGACGTACGGTCCAGTTCCACGACGCGCGCCCCGGTGACGATCTCGACGGCGGGGCCCGGGCCCAGCGGGTCCGTGCACGCGTCGAGGATGGTGCGGTGCAGGTCGGCGCGGTGGTAGTGCCAGTAGGGGGCGTTGAACTCCTCCTGGACGCGGCGGCCCAGCGGGGTGAGTCCGATGATGCTGCCGTCCTGCCAGCGGCGGCGCACCTGGTCCTGCGGCTCGGTGCGGATGGCCTCCAGTTGCTTGCGCAGGCCGAGCCGCATCAGGACCCGGCTGGCGTTCGGCGCGGTCTGGATGCCGGCGCCCACCTCGCCGAGCTCGGCGGCCTGTTCGAGGACGGTGACGCGCAGTCCCTTGTGGCGCAGGGCCAGGGCGGCGGTGAGGCCGCCGAGACCGCCGCCGACGACGGTGACTTCGTAGGACTGGCTGAGAGGCAAGACTCCTCCAGGGATGCGGCGTTGGGGGCGGGGAAACCGGGGGGTCAGCCTTCGACGAGGCGGCCGTCGGTGACGACGTCCGCGCCGTCGAGGCTGACCGTGCAGCCGCGCATCGCGATGTCGAGGTGGGCGTATGAGTCGCGCTGGAGGTGCGGGTGCGGGCCCGTGGACCACAGGAAGTTGCCTGCGAAGGCGCGGGCGTCCATGCCCATCAGTTCGTCCTTGCCGTACATCGCGGTGGCGAACCAGTCGGCGGACTTCATCAGGCCCCAGCCCATGTGGGAGAGGCTGCGGGCCCACTTGTCGTGCGAGTCCTCGAAGAAGGTGTTCAGGAGCTTGGCCTCGGCGCCGCCGGTGACCTCCTGGATGTGGCCGCCCGAGACATGGAGGGTGACGGGCCGCTGCACGTACTCCTTGAACGGCAGCAGGATGTCGCCCTCGGCGAGCACGATCCGCCCGTCGGAGATCTCCGGCCAGCACAGCACCATCGTGCTCGGCCAGTGGTCCCAGCGGCCCGGGTCGTCGGCGAAGCCGGTCTGGAACTCGGGGTGGGAGTCGGCCAGTTGGACCGTCAGGTCCGTGCCCGCCTCGGAGGTCACGCGCATGACGGAGGAGGCGCGGACCCGGTCCACGCCCTCCTGGACGCGCTCCTTGTCCCGTTCGTCCGGCAGGTTGCGGATGAGGACGTCGGGGGCGTCGCAGACGAAGATGATGCGGGTGCCGGTCTTGAGGATGTCCTGCTGCAACGGGGCGTGGATGAAGCCCTCACGGGTCAGGTCCACGACGAGGTCGGCCGCCTTCAACAGCTCTTGTGCGGCGGTGTCGTTGAGGACGGACACGAGGCCGGGGCCCGCGCCGGTGTGGGTGCTGGGCAGCGGGGCCGGGCTGCCGCCGGGGACCGTGGCGGACACGACGTGGGCGCCGAGGCTCTTGGCGGCCCCGAACGCGGCGGCGACGTAGTCACCACGGCTGCCGGGCTCGGAGAGCACGACCACGTGCTCTCCCTCGCGGACCTTGCACAGCTTCAGTTCACGGGTGAAGGCGTCGAGGACGTCGACGGACGAGAAGTCGAACATCGGGGGTTCCTCCGGGATGCGAGCGCGGACGTACTGGGCACGTGCGGATGGTGCGGAGGGTGCGAAGGCATGCGGGATCGCCGCGGCGGGACGCCGTACGAGGGCGTCGCCGGGGGTTCTTCCGAACCCGCCTGCCGAGATAATCCGAGCACGTACGATCTGGGAAATCAAGGGGTGGGGTGCCGGGGAAGGGTGGCGAGCGGGCCCCGAGGGGGAAGCGAGTCACTTGTAGTAAGCCGACAATGTCTCGCTGGGGAATCGGTCGACTCCTCGCCTGATAAAGCCGCTGATCGTTGACATCATCGCCGGGAGAGTGGATCGACAGCTATGTAGCATCTGAACAATACGAGGAGGCTCAGGTGACTGGGAACGGTCATGTGCAGGTGACGGGCATCGGCGCGATGACGCCGCTGGGAGCCGACGCCCCGGCGTCGTGGGCGGGGCTGCTCGACGGCAAGTCGGGGGTAAGGCTCCTGGAGGAGGAGTGGGCCGCGGAGCTGCCCGTGCACGTCGCGGCAGGGCTCACGGTGGACCCGGCGTCGATGCTTCCGCGTCCCGAGGCCAGGAAGCTGGACCGCGGTGAGCAGATGGCGCTCCTCAGCGCGCGCGAGGCATGGCAGGACGCCGGTGCCCCGCAGGTCGAGCCGGAGCGGCTCGCGGTCGTCATCGGCACCGGGACCGGAGGCGTGCTCACCACGCTGGGGCAGGACGACATCTTCGAACGCTCGGGAGCCCGCCGACTGTCACCGTTCGCGGTCCCCATGCTGATGCCGAACGGTCCCGCGGCCTGGGTGAGCATGGACCTGGGCGCGAAGGGCGGCGCCAGGACCCCGGTCAGCGCGTGTGCGTCCGGCGCGGAGGCCCTGGCCATGGGGCAGGACCTGATCCGGGCCGGGCGGGCGGACGTGGTGGTCGCCGGTGGCGTGGAGGCGTGCCTGCACCCCTTCACCCTTGCGGCGTTCGCCCAGATGAAGGCCCTGTCGACGCGGTCCGACGAACCGGAGGCGGTGTCCCGCCCGTTCGACACCGAGCGGTCCGGATTCGTCATGGGCGAGGGTGCGGGGATGATGGTGCTCGAACGCCCCGAGTTCGCGCGGGCCCGCGGCGCACGCGCCCACGGCACGCTGGCCGGCAGTGCCGTGACGTCGAGCGCCGACCACATCACGGCCTCCGACGCGGACGGCCAGTCCTTCGCCATGAACCTGGCGCTGCGCGACGCCGACGTGGCCCCGGCGGACATCGGGGTCGTGCACGCCCACGCCACCTCCACGGAGTCCGGCGACGTGGCGGAGGCCGAGGCGATCGGCCGCGTGATCGGCAGGCACGCCGCGGTCACGGCGACCAAGTCGATGACCGGCCACATGCTGGGTGCGTCCGGGACGGTGGGCGCCATGGCGGCCCTCCTCGCCCTGAGGGACGGCGCCGTGCCCGCCACGCGCAACCTCGACACCCTCGACCCGCGCGTGGACCTGGACGTGGTCCGCGGTGAGCGCCGCTCGGGGCAGTGGCAGGCGGCGCTGGCCAACTCGTTCGGGTTCGGCGGGCACAACGTGAGCCTGGTGTTCACGGGCTGAGCGTCTGCGCGGAGAGCAGGTGCGGCAGCGAATGTCCGCGCACACGCGTGGCCAGGCCCTACGCCAGCTCCGGCTGCGGATCCGCCGAACCCGCCTTCGACGGACGCGGCGGCGGAGGCGGCGTGGCCTGCGGGCCCCACTGCCGTGCCGTCCGTACGTAGAGGAGGACCACGGAGCCCGTCAGCAGGATGAGCAGCGGGCCGAACGCCCAGGGGTGTGCGGCCATGTGGGTCGGCAGGTAGCGGTAGGACACGAGCAGCAGCGTGAGGACCGCCGTGCCGTAGCTCACCATCAGCGTGGCGTGGCGGTCCCAGCCGCGGGCGAAGGCGCGCATCGCGGCCTCGATGGACAGCGCGAAGACCGTGCCCGCGAGCAGGTCCACGCCGTAGTGGTAGCCGAAACCCAGGGTCGCGGTGAGCGTGCCGACCAGCCAGAAGGTGCCCGCCCAGCGCATGGCGCGGGAACCTTCGCGGGTGTGGAGGAAGAGGCTGATGGCCCACGCGGTGTGCAGGCTCGGCATGCAGTTGCGCGGGGTGATCTCGTCGAACGGGAAGGAGTGCGGGACGGTGATCGCCGGGAAGGTGTCCGGCCAGATGTTCGCCATCGCCCAGTGGCCGCCGTCGGGGCCGAAGGCGTAGAGCGGGCCGACGACCGGGAAGATCATGTAGATGGCCGGTCCGAGGAGGCCGATGGCCAGGAAGGTGCGCACCAGGTGGTGGGCGGGGAAGCGGCGCTCCGCCGCCACGTGGCGCAGCTGGTAGAGGCCGACGAGGGCGGCGGCCAGGGGCAGTTGGCCGTAGACGAGGTGGAGGAAACCGCCGCTGAACGGCGAGGTGGCTTCCACGAGCCGGCCGACCAGCCACGACGGGTTGGCGAGGGCGTGATCGGCGGTGGCCACGTACTGGTCGAGAACCGTCGGGCGGGTCTTGGACGTGATGAGCAGCCAGGTGTCGCCCGTCTTGTGGCCGAAGACCAGAAGGAGGCCGAGGCCCGAGCCCTTGAGGAGGACCGATCTCTCCCGGCCCGTGTGGCGCACGAGGCCGAGGACCGCGACGCCCACGATCACCCACAACGCGCCGTTGCCGAAGCTCGGATCGGCGCCGACGATCAGCCGCACGAGCAGGAAAACGATGTCGACGGCGATCGCGGTACATGCCGCGATCAGCCGCTGCCGCCAGGTGAGCACCACCATCGTGAGCGCCAGACCGGCGTAGAGCAGCGGGCCCGAGCGCGGCGCGAAGATCACCTCCCGGGCCTCTACGGTGATCGGCCCGGGCTGCCCGTAGCGGCGCGCCACGAACTCCAGGGCGATGTGGAAGCCGAGCGTCACGAGGCCGACCGCGATCCACAAGAGGGTGCGCGGCTGACGCCAGGCGGGCGGCCGGGGCTCGGCGCCGCGCTGGTGCGGCAGGGGCATGGGAGGTGGTGTGGTCTTCAATTGTCCGACTTGGTGGCTTGGTTCCGGCTGCGGGCGACTGCGACGATCTGGGTGATCGTCGCAGTTCGAACATGCTAACGGGGGCCGGGTCCGGTAGGTAGAGGCGTGTCTGGGGCTACTCCGCGGGCAGCACCTTCGCCAACGCCCGCAGCACGGGCTCCCGTCGGACGTCGATGTGCGCGTAGGTGAGCGCCTCGGCGAGCCGGGGGCGGCCGTCGCCGATCGCCCGGCAGATCTGGTCGTGCTCTGCGCGGTGCTGCTCGGCGCCGCGCTCGGTGGCGGTGATCCGGAACAGCCAGTGCATCAGGCCGAGCGAGCGCTGGAACGAGGACTGGAGCAGCCGGTTGCCCGTCATCGTGATCAGCTCGGAGTGGAAGGCCGTGTTCGCGGCCGCGATCCCCGCCTGGTCTGCGCTCCGCGTCGCCGCGTCGGCCTCGGCCATCACGGTCCGCAGGCTGTCGTGGCCGCCCCCGTCCGCGACGATCTCCGCCGCCCTGCGCGCCGCGAACACCTCCAGGCTCAGGCGCAGATCGAAGAGTTCCTCGACGTCCCGGAGGGTCAGGCGGCGCACGCGCGCGCCCCGGCGCGGCTCCAGTTCGACAAGGCCCTCGGCCGCGAGGCGCATCAGCGCCTCGCGGACCGGGACCCGCGAGACACCGAGCGCCTCGGCCAGCTCGCGTTCCCGCAGCCGAGAGTCGGGCGGGTGCGCGCCGGAGTGGATGCCGGCCCGGATCAGCTCCTCGGTGCGCTCCACCTGCGAAGCGGTTCCGGCTCCGGCGCGTTCTGCCGTGAGTGTCACGCGGGGGACTCGCTCTCGGGCACGGGGGAGCCGGGCGCACGGAACGCCGGGAACGTCGGCGGGAAGAGCGTGCCGGTGTCGCGGCGCTCGGTGTCGCGTTCGCTGTAGGCCGCGCGCATCTTCTCGAACAACGCCTGCGCGCTGCGCGCCAGTCGCGGCAGGTCCGTGCCGGGCAGCGCGCCGTCGACCAGGACCGGGTTGCCCGCCACCACCGAGTTCGTGGCCTGCCGCGCCGTGCCGTTGAGCAGGAACGTACGGACCGGGTCGTCCATGACCCCGTCGCGGATGTCGTCCAGGGAGAAGGCGACCAGGTCCGCCTGTGCGCCGACGGCGATCCGGCCCAGGTCCGCGCGGCCGAGGGCGCGGGCCCCGCCGAGCGTGGCCGCCTCCACGTAGTGCTCGGCGGGCGCGGCGTCCGAACGCCCCTCGGCGATCTTCGCCAGGTGGACGCCGACATCCATACCGCGGATCAGATCCGGCGGGAAGGAGTCGGTGCCCAGGCACAGGTTGACGCCGGCCTCGCGGTAGGCGCGGAACGAGTGCAGCATCTCGCCGTAGCGCAGCGAGGTCTGCGGGCAGTGGATCACCGAGATGCCGCTGGCGGCGAGCAGCGCCAGGTCGCCGCGGTCCTCGCCGTGGACTGCCGGGTGCCGGTCGAGCAGCACCGTATGGGGGATGAGCAGGTTCGGGCTCAGCAAGCCGTGCTTGTCGAGGAGTTGAAGCGGCGTCAGGCCGTCGTGCCGACGTTGGACGATCTCGCGCTCGGCCAGGCCCTGGAGCGCGTGCAGCCGTACCAGGGACCCGCGCTCGCGTGCGACGCGGGCCGTCTCGCCGAGCAGTTCCTCGGTGAGTGTCTCGATGCGGCAGGGGAGCAGGACGCCGGTGAGCAGCGGGTCGTTCAGCTCGTCGAGGTGGTCGAGGAAGCGGACGGCGTCGCGCAGTCCCGCGCGGCCCTCCTCCTCGTCGAAGGCCACGTCGCGGGTGCCGTCCGGCAGTACGACGTTGACCCCGGAGCGGTAGGCCGGGCCGAGGTATCCGCGCAGACCGATGCGGCGCGCCGACTCCGCCATGTCGACCAGTTCCTCGTAGGGCTCCGCCCAGCGGCTGTGCACCTCGGAGGCGATCGGCATGAAGGTGGTGATGCCGTGCAGGGCGAGCTGGGCGAGCGCGTACTCGCGGATGGTGGCGCGTTCCCGCGGCGTGAACACGTCGTGGCGGCGGTGGGTGAAGTAGTCCAGGGACCACTGGAGTCCCTTGCCCCGCTCGGGCCCGGCCCAGGAGTCGAGGACGAGGTGGTCGACGTCGGTGAGCGCGTCGAGGTCGATGAGGCCCGGCAGCACCAGGGACTCGCCCAGGTCGCGCTCCTCGTCGACCTCGCCCTCGTACCGGGGGCCGACGTAGATCACGGTGTCGTCCTGCCACACCACCTCGCCGTCCCGCAGCAGCGCGTGGCCGCCGTCCTGGTGGGCGAGGACGTGTCGGGCGCGCCAGCGGGTGCGCATAAGTGCCTCCTGCGGTGGGGGTGTTGCGAACGTGGCCGATCGTACGAGTTGGTATACCGGAAAGGGAAGGCGGTGTCGGCGGGAGTGCCCGCCGGGTGTCGAAGGCGCGCGAATACGCGCCTTAATGTCCAGCAATGCGGCTTAGTTCAGGCGACCGGTATACCAAATTGCGAATACCCCTATCGCTGCCCGACCCGGCTGGTATACCGTCCCGCCAACCTTCCCCCTTGCGCCGAATGGATCACGCGACGTGACGGATTCCCCAGTGCTGCCCGCTCGGCCGCCCTCCGGCGCCGACGGCGACGCCGTACCCAACTCGCCCTCGGCGACGTCGGCTTCGGGCCCGCCCGTGGTCGCCGCCCGCTCCCTCATCGGGACCGCCTGGCTGCGCATCCGGCGCAGCCGGGTCGCCCTCGCCGCGCTCGCCGTGGTGGTGCTCATGATCCTGTTCGCGGTGCTCGCCCCCGTGCTCACCGCGATCGAGGGCCAGGACGCGTACACCACGAGCACCAGCCCGGACGTCCTCGACGACTACGGCACCCCGGGCCTGCCGTTGCCCTACTACCGCTACCCCTCGGGCGACCACTGGCTCGGGCTCGAACCGGGCCTGGGCCGCGACATCTTCGCGCGCATGGCACACGGCGCCCAGGTCTCGCTGGTCATCGCGCTCCTCGCGACCGTCGTCTCCGTCGTGCTCGGCACCGTGCTCGGCGCCGCCGCCGGCTACTTCGGCGGCAAGGTCGACATGGTCATCAGCCGCGTCATGGACCTGTTCCTGGCCTTCCCGCACCTGCTGCTCGTGCTCTCCCTGACGCCGATCCTTCAGTCCCGGCTCGGCGACACGGCGCTGGGGGACGGGAGCCTGCTGCCGATCGCCTCGCTGGTGATCATCCTCGGCTTCTTCGGCTGGGCCTACCTCGCCCGCGTCGTGCGCGGACAGGTGCTGTCCATCAGGGAGCAGGAGTTCGTCGAGGCCGCCCGCGCCTACGGCGCCTCGCACCGCTCGATCATCCTCAAGCAGATCGTGCCCAACGTGATGGGCGTCGTCCTCGTCTACGCCACGATGATGATCCCCACCAACATCACGGCCGAGGCCGCGCTCTCGTTCCTCGGTGTCGGCGTCAAGGACCCGACCCCCTCCTGGGGTCAGATGCTCAACGCCGCCCAGCAGGGCAACTGGTATCTCACCGACCCCTGGTTCCTCGCCGTGCCCGCGGGCGCCCTGGTGATCACCGTCCTCGCCTTCAATCTGCTCGGCGACGCCGTCCGCGACGCCCTCGACCCCAAGTCCTCCCGTGGCTGACCGCGTACCGGAACAACAGGAGCAGCAGTGAATCGACGCACCACGGCGGCGCTCGCCCTGGCGGTCGCCGCCGGGCTGAGCCTCACCGCCTGCGGCGGCCCCAAGCCGGCCCCCGGCTCGGGCTCCCGCGCCCCCGCCGACGCCTTCGACCCGGTCAAGGTCGGCGACGGGGACACCACCAAGGGCGGCAACGTCAACGTCCTGATGTCCACCGACTTCCAGACCCTCGACCCCGGCAACAGCAACTACGTCCAGACAGCCAACGTGGGCCAGCTCTACTACCGCACGCTCACCATGGCGAAGGAGGAGGCCGGCAAGCCGCCGAAGGTGGTCCCGGACCTCGCGACCGACCTCGGCAAGGTCTCCAAGGACGGGCTGACCTGGACGTACACCCTGAAGAAGGGGCTGAGGTTCGAGGACGGCAAGCCCATCACGGCCAAGGACGTGAAGTACGGCGTCGAGCGCACCTACGCCCGCGACGTCTACACCCAGGCCCCGCAGGAACTGAACGCCGCCCTGTCCGACGACGGTTACAAGGGCCCCTACGTCAAGGGCGCGGCCCGCAACTTCAAGGGCATCGAGACACCCGACGACCGCACCGTCGTCTTCAAGCTCAAGCAGCCCTTCGCCGAGTTCCCCGCCCTCGTCTCCCGCTCCAACACCGCTCCCGTGCCGCGCGCCAAGGACACCAGGCTCGACTACACCAACCACCCGGTGTCCACGGGCCCGTACAAGATCGAGTCGTACCAGCGCGGGCGCGCCATGAAGCTCGTCCGCAACCAGCACTGGGACCCGGCCACCGATCCGAACCGCAGCGCGCTGCCGGACACCTTCACCTTCAGCCTGTCCACCGCGCAGTCCACCATCAGCCAGCAGCTGCTCGCCGACTCCGACCCCACCGCCATCACCCTCGACAGCGCGGGCGGACTCCAGGCCTCGGACGCGGCCAAGCTCGACCGGCCGAGCATCGCCCGGCGCACCGCCTCCGGGATCATCGGCTGCACCGACGTCCTCGACTTCAACACCGAGACCATCAAGGACCCGGTCGTCCGCAAGGCCCTCGCGCTCGCCGTCGACCGCAAGGCCATCCACCTCCAGTACGGCGGCGCGCGCTTCGGCAAGCTCACGCAGTCGTACATCAACCCCCAGCAGCGCGGATACGTACAGCAGCACACCGACCTCGACCCGACAGGCCAGCCCAAGTTGGGCGAGGCGAAGAAGCTGCTCAAGGGACGCTCGTACCCGAAGAAGCTCGTCTACGGCTACGCGGACGCCACGCCCCGCTACAAGAACATGGGCACCTCGCTCCAGGAGAACCTGCGCCATCTCGGCATCGAGCTCGAACTGCGCCCCATCCCCGCGGCGAACTACTTCACCACCCTCGCAGGCAAGGCGATGCCGGACCTCGCCCGCAGCGGCTGGTGCGGCGGCGCCGACAGCGGCTCGGTGCGCACCACCATCGACCCCAACCTGGGCCCGAGCGTCGACGGCAAGACCTTCGGCTTCTCCAACATCCCCCGCTACCACGACCCGGAGATCTCCAAGGCCATGTACGCGCTGCGCGGTGAGAACGGCACGAGCGAGGAGCTGGGCCGCAAGTGGTCGAAGCTCTTCGACCGCGCCATGCAGGACTACCCGCTCGTCCCGCTGATCAGGAACGTGACGCGCAGCGTCGTCGGCTCCGACATCAGGGGCGCGCAGGTCGGCTACTTCTTCGGCGCCATCGACCTGTCGACGGTCTCCGTCGCCTCCGGCCCGGGAAAGGGGTGACCTGACATGCTCGGCTTTCTGACCCGGCGCCTGGGCGCCACCGTCGTCCTGCTCGCCGTCATCAGCTTCGTCACCTTCACGCTCTTCCAGTTCGGCCCCGCCGACCCGGCGGCCGCCGCCTGCGGCCAGGAGTGCACCCCCGAACGCGTCGCCGAGGCGCGGGTCGCCCTCGGCATGGACAAGCCGTTCCTCACCCAGTACGTGAACTACATGTCGGGCCTCTTCCACGGCCGGACGATCGGCGCGCCCGGCGCCCAGACCCTCTGCGAGTGGCCCTGCCTCGGCAAGTCCTTCCAGACGAACGAGGACGTCGCCGCCGTCCTGGAGCGCGCCCTGCCGTACACCGTGTCGGTCGCCGTCGGCGCCATCGTGCTGTGGACCGTCGCCGGAGTCACCCTCGGCACGCTCGCCGCGCTGCGCAAGAACAGGCTCACCGACAAGCTGATCGTCGGCGCCGCGTCCATCGGTGTCTCGCTGCCGATCCCCGTCACCGGACTGCTCCTGCTGCTCGTCTTCGTCTCGACCTTCGACGTGCTGCCGTTCACCACGAACGCCATCACCTCACCCTTCGGCCCGGCCGGATTCGACGGCTGGTTCCTCAACTATCTGCTGCCGTGGGTCGCGTTGGCGGTGCTGTTCAGCGCCCAGTACATCCGTGTCACCCGCAGCTCCATGCTGGAGACCTTCGGCGAGGACTTCATGCGCACCGCCCGCTCCAAGGGCCTGTCGAAGCCCGCCATGGTCGTACGGCACGGCGCCCGCGCCGGACTGACCCCCGTCGTCACCATGCTGGGCCTCGACATCGGGCTGCTGCTCGGCGGCGCCGTGCTCACCGAGCAGATCTTCTCCGTGCCCGGCATCGGCTTCACCGCCGTCCGCGCCGCCCAGGCCGGCGATCTGCCCGTGACCATGGCGATCACCCTGCTCGCCGCCTTCTTCATCATCGTCGCCAATGTCGTCGTCGACGCCGTCTACGCCGTCATCGACCCGCGAGTGAGGGCCGCCTGATGACCAGTCAACCGCTGTTGCGGATCCGGGATCTGCACGTCGCCTTCCCCACCGACGACGGGCTCGTGCACGCCGTCAACGGCATGGACCTCAGCCTCGCCAAGGGCGAGACCGTCGGCCTCGTCGGCGAGTCCGGCTCCGGCAAGACGGTCACCAGCCAGGCGCTGATGGGCCTGCTCAAGGAGACCCGCGCCCAGGTCGGCGGCGAGATCCTGCTCGACGGCACCGACCTCAACACCCTCACCGAGGACCGGATGCGGTCCTGGCGCGGCAAGAAGATCGCCATGATCTTCCAGGACCCGCTCTCCGCGATGCACCCCTTCCACGCCGTCGGCGACCAGATCGCCGAGGCGTACCGGGTCCACAACAAGGTGTCCAAGAGGGCCGCGCTCGCCGTCGCCGTCGACATGCTGGGCCGCGTCGGCATCCCCGACCCGAAGCGCAGGGCCCGTGCCTACCCGCACGAGTTCTCCGGCGGCATGCGCCAGCGCGCGATGATCGCCATGGCCCTCGTCTGCGAGCCCGAACTCCTCATCGCCGACGAGCCGACCACCGCCCTCGACGTCACCGTCCAGGCGCAGATCCTCGACCTGCTCGGCGAACTCCAGCAGGAGACCGGCACGGCCATCGTCATGGTCACCCACGACCTCGGTGTCGTCGCCGAGGTCTGCCACCATGTCGCCGTGATGTACGGCGGGCAGTGCGTGGAGCGGGGGAGCGTGCGCGAACTGTTCCGCGACCCGCGCCACCCGTACACGCAGGGACTGCTCGCCTCCATGCCGACACTCGGCGACGACGGCGAACGGCTGCGCCCCATCCCCGGGTTCCCGCCCTCGCTCACCGCGCTGCCCGCCGGATGCCTGTTCGCGGACCGCTGCCCGCAGACCCACCTCGTCCCCGACGACCTGTGCCGCAGCGAGCGCCCCGCGTTCCTCGCGAACACCGGCGCCGACCACCCCTCCCGGTGCCACCAGGAGAACCTCGCCACCGCCGAGGAGGCCGCGCGATGACATCGACTCCCTTGCTGGAGGCCGAAGGGCTGACCAAGCACTTCCCTGGGCGCGGCGGACTGTTCGGCCGGGGCGGCGCGCCGGTCAAGGCCGTCGACGGAGTGAGCTTCTCCGTCGGGGCCGGGCAGACGCTCGGCCTGGTCGGCGAGTCGGGCTGCGGAAAGTCCACCACCGGACGGCTGCTGATGCGCCTGCTCGACCCGACGGCCGGAACCATCCGCCTCGAAGGACAGGACCTCGGCTCGATGAACCGGGCCGAGGCGCAGGAGTACCGCCGCCAGGTCCAGATGGTGTTCCAGAACCCGTCCTCCTCCCTCAACCCCCGCCAGTCGGTCGGCTCCGCCATCGCCGCACCGCTGCACGCCCAGGGCATCGAACCGCCCGGCGGCGTCAAGACCCGGGTGCGTGAGCTGATGGACCGCGTCGGCCTGCGCCCCGACCACTACAACCGGTTCCCGCACGAGTTCTCCGGCGGCCAGAAGCAGCGCGTCGGCATCGCCCGCGCCCTCGCCCTCGAACCCCGACTCATCATCTGCGACGAACCCGTCTCGGCCCTCGACGTCTCGGTCCAGGCACAGGTGGTCAACCTCCTCCAGGACATCCAGGCCGACACCGGTGTGTCGTACGTCTTCATCGCCCACGACCTGTCCGTCGTGCGCCACTTCGCGGAGCGGGTCGCCGTGATGTACTTGGGAAGGATCATGGAGAGCGGTCCGACGCGGGAGGTCTTCGACGACCCGCGCCACCCCTATACCCGGGCGCTGCTCTCCGCCGTCCCGCAGCCGGACCCCGATGCCGACCGCAGCCGCAGGATCCGGCTCAGCGGCGACCTCCCCACCCCCGCGAACCCTCCCTCCGGGTGCGTGTTCCGTACGCGGTGTCCGCTGCGCCCGACCCTCGACGAGGCCGAACAGGCGCGGTGCGCGGGCGAGTTGCCACCCACGGCGGGCACCGAGGGCCCCGCGTGCCACTTCGCGGACAGGACCCTCGCGGCGGCGCACTGACCGGGCCACCCACACACCCACCATCATCGACACCACCGAACAGAAGGAAGTCGCACCACATGCTCATCCGTGACGTCCGCCCCTGGGGCGGCGAGCGCAGTGACGTACAGCTCGACGGCGCCCGCATCGCCGCGATCCGCCCGCACGACCCGCAGGCCGAGCCCGTCGGGAACGGCGTCGAGGGCCGCGGCCGGCTCCTCTTCCCCTCCTTCAGCGATGTGCACGTCCACCTGGACTCCACCCGCATCGGCCTGCCGTTCCGCCCGCACACCGGGGGTCCCGGCGTGTGGACGATGATGATGAACGACCGCGAGAACTGGCGCGACGCCGAGGTCCCGCTGAACGAACGGGTGGCCGGCACCCTGGAGCGCATGATCGCGCGCGGCACGACCCGGGTGCGTACGTACGCGCAGGTCGACGTCGACTGCAAGCTGGAGAAGTTCGAGGCGGTCGTCGCCGCCAAGGAGAAGTACGGGCACCTCGCCGATGTCCAGATCATGACGTTCCCGCAGGCCGGCATCCTGCGCGAGCCCGGGACCGAGGAGTACCTGGAGGCCTCGCTCAAGGCGGGCGCGGACGTCATGGGCGGCATCGACCCCTGCACCCTGGACCGCGACCCCAAGGGCCACCTCGACGTCGTCTTCGGGCTCGCCGAGAAGTATCAGGTCGAGGTCGACATCCACCTGCACGAGCCGGGCGAGCTGGGTGTCTTCTCGACGGACCTGATCCTGGAGCGGGTCCGCGCCCTCGGCATGCAGGGCAAGGTGACGATGTCGCACGCCTACGAGCTCGGCTCCGTGAACGAGTCCACCAGCCGCCGCCTCATCGAGGAGTTCGCCGAGCTGGACATCGCCATGGCGACCGTCGCCCCCGCCGCCCGCAACCAGCTCTCCCTCGTCCAACTCACCGAGGCGGGCGTCCGCGTCGGCCTCGGCGAGGACGGGCAGCGCGACTACTGGAGCCCGTACGGCAACTGCGATCTGCTCGACCGCACCTGGCAGTTGGCCTTCACCAACAACTTCCGCCGCGACGACCACATCGAGATGTCTCTTGCCGTCGCCACCATGGGCGGCGCCTCCATCATGAGCCACGAGGTGCCGCGCCTGGCCGGTGTCACCGACCGCCCGGGACTCGCCGTGGGAGACCGCGCGGACCTGGTCCTGGTCGACGGCGAGACGCCGAGCAGCGCGGTGATGGACCGCGGCCGCGACCGTACGGTCCTGCACGACGGCCGGGTCGTGGCGGAGGGGCTGGAGCTGGTCGCCGGGGTGTGACCGGTGGTGGTGCGCGGGGCCCGGTCGCTGTGTGCGGCCGGGCCCCCGCGCGTGGTCCGGGAGGGGGCAGGGCCGCGCGGTCTGCGACGTTCCGTCCTCCAGGGCGGTGAGCCGGCCCATGGTGTGGGCGATGCGCAGGCCGTCCATGTAGCCCCGGGCATGCACGATCAGGCCGTCGCGGACCCGGAGCACCAGGAGGCCGGGGAAGCGGAACGTCCGGCCGGTCGTGGTCACGGTCCCGGTGACCACCTGCTCGACCGTGATCAGTTCGGGGTCGGTGCTCTCGTGGACGCGGACGTCGTCGATCCGCTGCGGCCGCGCGGGACTCGCGCCCCAGGCCGCCCGGTACCCCGCCCGCACCTCCTCCCGCCCGGGGCCAGGACCTCGCGGGGGCCCAGGTCGTCCGAGGGGCCGTCCGTCATGAGTGTTACTCCGTTCGAGAGGCCCAAGTTCCGCCCGCGGGACCCGGTCTGGACGTCGAGTGTGTGGCACAGCACGTCCGGTCGGGCGCAAATCGCGTGCCCGTTGTCAGTGGCTGCCACTATTCTCTTCACATGATCCCCACACCCGAGCATGGTCCCGCACGGTCCGCCGACGAACTCAACGAGCGGATCCGCGACCTGATGCTGCGCTCCGGTGGCCGGTTGAGTGCGGAGCAGCGTCGGGAGTACGAGGTGCTGGTCGCGGAATGGGCGGCCGCCGAGCGTGGCGGGATTGTGAAGGCAGCGTAGGCGGCGGCCCGGCTCCGCCGGCCGCGAGCGCGGGGGCGGGGGCAGGGGACGACGGCGGTCCCGCCCCCCCCAGGTTCACGAGCGTCCGGGCTGGGGGCGGACGGTGAGCATCTGCTGGGCGTGGCCCACGGGGCCGTGGGTGTCATGGAGGACCGAGGTGGTGACTCCCTGGCCGGTGGGGCCGAAGACGACCGTGGTGTCGAGGCCGGTCCAGCCGCCTTCGGGGAGGCGATGGAAGTGAATGGTCAGGTCGACGTTGGGGAACATCCAGTCCGCGGGTGACTCGCGTACGGCGATTCCGTTGGCGGTGTCGACCAGGGCGACGTACGAGGCGAGAGAGCCGGCCTCCTCCCCGGCGACCAGGTCGAGTCCGGTCGCGATCCACGCGGTCGTACGGCCCGGCTGCGGGGGCGCGACCGGCCGGACGTCGAGCGAGGCGATGTAACCACCCGGCCACACGGACGCCATCGGCCACGAGGTGAGCCCCTCGGGCGCCGGGAGCCGCTCGTCCGCGCCACCGGCCACGGCCGCCGTGTCGCCGGTGGCGAGCAGCCAGGCGCGGGCGCGGACGACGGGACGGCCGGAGATGAGCACGACGGCTTCGAGGAGTTCGATGGTGCGGCCGGGCCGTACGGTCTCGACACGGATCTCGCACTCGTCGAGGGCGAGGCGGCCGAGGATGTCGAAGCTGAGCCGCGACATGACGAGCCCACGGTCCGGTCGGTCGACGAGATGGCGGTCGAGCGCGTGCACGACCAGGCCGCCGAGGGGGCTGAAGTGCATCTCGTCGGGGTCCCACGCCCCGCTCGCGTGGGCAGTGGGCTTGTAGCGGTGCTCGTCGATGCGTTCGAAATAACCGGCCGTGCTCAACGGGTGCGTTCCTTCCAGGGGTTCATGGCAGGGGGCGTCATCGGGCAGCGAAAACAGTATCCGGCGGCTGAAGTGGGGCCCCGAACGGTCACCGGCGCAGGCACATCACGTAGCCGGAGCCGTCCGGGTCCCGTCGTAGGGTCTCCAGGGTCCACGGGGACGCGTGGATGAGGGCGGTGAGTTCGTCCGGTGCCGCCAGCCAGTAGTCGAACCATGGTGTCGCCGTCGCCTCGTCCCTGACGCGGAGCCGGAGTTGGCCACGGGCCCGCCCGTGCCGGAGGTTGCGGGCGTGGTAGGCCGCATGGTCGCTCCCGCCGTCGCCCGGGTCCGAGCCGGAACCGATGAGGAGCGCGCCGGGGGAGGCCAGCTCGCCGAGGGCCGACAGGACGCTGGGTGCGCGGTCCGGGCCGCCCAGCAGGCCGAAGTTGTTGCCCAGCATGGCGATCGTGTCGAACCGGCCGAGGCCCTCGGGGAGCTCGGGCACCTCGCCGACCACCGCCTCGACCCCGCGTTGACGCGTGACGTCCACGGCCCCGGCGGAGGAGTCGAGGCCCACGACGCGATGCCCACGGGCCACCCACTCGACCGCGTGACGCCCGCCGCCGCACCCCACGTCCAGGATCCGCCCACCGGCCTGTTCCCAGGCCCACCGCTCCAGAGCCGGCCACTGCTCCAGCGTGCTGAAGTACCGCGCGGCGTCGTTGGCCCGGATCAGCCCGTCGTCGCGCTCGATCACCTCGACGGCCGACCAGGGAGCGGCGTCGGCCTGCCAGCAACGGGCGAGAACGCGACCGAAGGCATCGCCGGGCCGGGGAGCTTCCGGGGCTGGTGGCTGCATGGGGCAACGATGGCATCAACGGCCCGACGGTGCATGCGAATTGATGTCGACCACAGCACTGAAGCGAGGGTCCCCGGCGGCCTGCCGCGACCAAGGGCCTCGCATCCGGACGGACGGCCCCGGATTGACATGCAGCCCAAAGGCTGCCTATCGTCGAATGTGCAGCCAATCGGCTGCATGTCGAGTCGACCGAGAGAGGGCACGACCCCCGTGGACGCGATATTCAAGGCGCTCGCCGACCCCGGCCGCCGCCGGCTGCTCGACAGCCTCAACGACCGGGGCGGGCAGACGCTGGGCGAGCTGTGCGGCGAGCTGGACATGGCCCGGCAGTCGGTCAGCAAGCACCTCGCCGTCCTCGAGGCGGCGGGCCTGGTCACGACCGTGCGCCGGGGCCGCGAAAAGCTGCACTACCTCGACGCCGCGCCCCTCAACGCGGTCGCCGACCGCTGGCTGAGCCGCTACGACCGGCATCGCGCCGCCGCCCTCGACGACCTCCGTACCGCACTGGAAGAGGAAACCCCCATGAGCAACGCCACCCCCGGCGGCGCCGCCACCGCGCCCTTCGTTCACACCAGCTACGTCCGCACCACCCCCGAGCGGCTGTGGGAGGCGCTCACCTCGCCCGCGTTCACCCGCCGCTACTGGGGTGTCGCGTTCGAGGCCGACTGGAAGCCCGGTTCGCCCATGGCATGGGTCGAGGGCGACAACCGCACCGAGGACCCCGAGCAGGTCGTCCTGGAGGCCGACCCGCCGCGCCGTCTCGCGTACACCTGGCACACCTTCACTCCCGCGTGGGCGAAGGCCGTCGGCGTCGACGAGGAGCTGCGGCAGCGCATCGCGGGCGAGGGTCGCTCGAAGGTGTCCTTCGACCTCGAGGCGATGGGGGAGACCGTGAAGCTCACCGTCGTGCACGACGGCTTCGACCCCGACAGCACCGTCCGCGGCATGATCGGCGACGGCTGGCCGGCCCTGCTGTCCAGCCTCAAGACGCTCCTGGAGACCGGGGAGCCGCTGCCGGAGCCGCAGGCCCAGGGCTGAGTCAGGCCCGCCGGGCCACCAGGGCGTCGACGACGTACGTCTCCTCCACCTCCCCGCCGGGGAACATCGCACCGAGCCGCTCGCGCTCGTCGGAGAGGAACGCCCGCCGGGCCGCCTCCTCCAGGACCAGGAACGCCGAGCGGCTGCCGATGTTGGCGAGATGTGTGTCGACCGGGACGGTGCGGCTCCAGCGCAGCCGGTGGCGCACGGCCCGCAGCCCCGACAGGCCCGCGAGGCGGACGGCGTCGTCGTCCGAGGGGCGTGCGGCGGACTTCGCTGCCACCCCGCAGTGTCGTGCGATGCGCTCGTGCTGGTCGCGGATCCACGGCACGTCGAAGGCCGTCGTGTTCCACCAGATCGCCAACGCACCGTCCGGCCGCAGCACCCGAAGCGCCTCCGGTACGGAGCGGGCGGGATCGGTCCACTGCCAGGACTGCGCGTACGTGATGAGGTCGCGGGAGGCCGTGGCGAGCGGCAGGGCGTTGCCGTCGCCGCGTACGACGGGCACGTCCGGCACTCGCGCGCGGCACTCCCGGGCCATCGCCCCGCCCGGCTCCACCGCGATCACCTCGGCGCCCCGCTCCCGCAGCAGCGCGGTGGAGATCCCGGTGCCCGCACCGACGTCCGCGACGCGGGTGTCCGTGAGGCCGGTTCCCGTGAACTCCTCGATCAGGTCGAGGAGTTCGGCCGGGTAGGACGGCCGGCTCGTCGCGTACTCGTTCGCGGCCCGGTCGAAGGACGTGGCCCGGTCGGAGGGTGCGGGGCGGGAAGCGGGGCGGGGGGCGGTGCTCATGCCCGCATTCTCGTGCATCGGCCCGGCTGGACGCGTTGGCGTGCCGGACGCGGTGACGCGGATCGAGGCCGTCGGCGTCGTCTCGGTGGACGGGAGCGCGGGGTGGTGCGGGTGCACGGGGAAGGCGCGCAGCCGCGGCGCGGCGCCTATCCTGTAGGTCACCGCACGCGCATCCGGGGGGAAGGGGCGGTAGATGAACTGGATTTGGGTGGTTCTCATCTTGTTCTGGACGGGCGCGTTCGCGTGGGTGGCGGACACCGCGCGCGGCGCGTTGCGCAACCGGCACGAGCGAAGGCTGGAGCGGCTCGAGGCCGCCAAGCAGGCGCGCCTCGCGGTGGAGGCCGCGAACAAGCCGCCGGAGCCGGTCTGCGGCTGCGCCCACCACCTCGCCAAGCACGACAAGACGGGCCGCTGCCACGAGCGCGTCGAGGTCCCCACGGCCTGGGACGAGAACAAGAAGCCGACCCACTACGAGGCGGGCCAGTGCAACTGCCAGCAGTACGTGGGGCCGCAGCCGCTGTCCCAGGTGTACGCGGAGGAGCTGACGGACCGGATCTAGCATCCAGTCATGGCATCCGAGACGACTTCAGGTTCAGGCCCGGCAACCGAAAGCGCTTCGCTCTTCGACACCGTCGTCGACCGCACGCGCTCGAACTCCATGAAGTGGACCTTCGCCGAATCCCTCCTGGCCCCCGACGAGGCCGCGGCGAAGCCCCTGCCGATGTGGGTCGCCGACACCGACTTCAAGGCCCCGCAGGCGGTCCTCGACGCGCTGCACGCCGCCGTCGACCACGGCGTCCTCGGCTATCCCGGCGGCGCGACCGACGGCTACCTCGACGCCGTGGTCAACTGGCAGGCCAGGCGCTTCGGCTGGGACGTCTCGCGCGACTGGGTGGTGCCGACGGCGGGCGTCATCACCTCCCTCAAGACCATCGTCCAGGCCTTCTCCTCGCCCGGCGACTCCGTCCTGATCCAGCCGCCCGTCTACGTGCACTTCCACGAGGACGTACGACTCAACGGCCGCCACCTCGCGCACGCGCCGCTGGAACGTACCGACGACGGCTACCGGTTCAACGCCCGCACCTTCGAGGACGCCATCCGCCCCGACACCAAGCTGTTCATCCTCAGCCACCCCCACAACCCCACCGGGAACGTCTGGACGGAGGACGAGCTGCGCACCATGGGCGAGATCTGCGCTCGGCACGGTGTCCTGGTCGTGTCCGACGAGATCCACCAGGACCTGGTCCTCAACCCGGACCGTACGCACATCCCGTTCGCCTCCCTCGGCCCGGAGTTCGCCCGCACGAGCATCACCTGTACGGCGCCGAGCAAGACGTTCAACCTGCCCGGGATGCAGTGCGCGAACATCCTGATCCCGGACCGCCGGCTGCGCGCGGACTTCGCCCGCCAGTACGACCGCAATGTGTTCCCGCTGGTCAACGTACTCGGCATGGTCGCGGCCGAGGCGGCGTACACCCACGGCGAACCCTGGCTCGAGCAGTTGCTCGGCTATCTGCGCGGCAACCACGAGCACTTCGCGAAGGCGGTCCACGGCGTCACCTCGAAGCTGCGTGTGCTGCCCGCGGACGCGCTCTACCTGGCGTGGATGGACTGCCGGGGCCTCGGGATGGACGCCGAGGCGCTCGACAGGTTCATGCTCACCGAGGCGCGCCTCTGGCTGGACCGGGGGCAGAAGTTCGGGGCCGAGGGCCACGGCTACATGAGAGTGAACCTGGGCTGTCCGCGCGCCACGGTGGACGAGGCGGTCCGCAGGCTCGGTGGCGCCGTGGCAGGGCTCGGCTGACGGCCCGAAACCCTCGGTGACTCACCGTTCAACTCCTGGTCATGGGCTGCCTGTTGAGGATCTATGGCGTACGGTCGCGAATCGCACCTGAGACGGACCGAATTTGCCAGGAGCAAGGAGCAGACAGTGACGGACATCTTCAACTCGTGGTGGGACAAGGCGGCATGCAAGGCCACGGACCCCGAGGAACTGTTCGTGGAGGGCGCGGCGCAGTCCCACGCCAAGCGGTTCTGCGACACGTGCGTGGTCAGGACCGAGTGCCTGGCGCACGCCCTGGACGAACGCATCGAATACGGCGTGTGGGGCGGCGCCACGGAACGCGAACGGCGGGCCCTGCTGCGCAGGCGCCCCACCGTCACGTCCTGGCGCAACCTGCTGGAGGCGGCCCGCGCGGAGCACGCGCAGGACGGCGGGCGGACCGGCGCGGTCCGGGCCTCGTGAAGGCCGGTGCCCCGCGCGCGGTCAGCCGCGCCCGGGATCGAACGCGAGTACCTGCGTCAACCGGATGTCGTTGCCCGAGGGGTCCCGGAACGAGGCGTCGATGCCGTACGGCCGCGAGGTCGGCGGGTCGTTGAACGCGACGCCGCGCGCGGACAGCTCGTCGTAGGCGGCCTTGCAGTCGTCGGTCTCCAGGAACAGTGTCCCTCCGGCCCCCTTGGCCACCAGCTCCGACAGCTGGACGCTGTCCTTGTCATCGATCATCGGCGGGCCCGGCACCGGCAGGACGAGCGCGGGACCCTCGCCGCCGGGCGGCCCGACACCGACGCCACGCACCCGCTCAGGCGCTGTCTTCTCAAAACGTGCGGCTCCGCGGCCGCCCAGCCCCACCGTGAGCACCTCGGCGTACCGCATGGACCCATTGTGCGGCGCCCGCGCCCCGGCGGCCTCACCCGATAGTTGAACCTCGTTCGATTCCTTGACATGGACGCGACCGGGGAGCACTCTCGCGGAGGTTTTCGTTCCCGTGTGCCGTGGCTCCACCGATGGCAGGGCAGGGAGGCGTCGTGACGACGCAGGATGCAGGGTCAGGGGCGGGGCGGTCCGCTGTGCGCGGGCACCGTAATCGCGCGGTCGTCGCCAGTACGGTCGGCACCGCCATCGAGTGGTACGACTTCTTTCTCTACGGGACGGCGGCGGCGCTCGTCTTCCCGCATCTGTTCTTTCCCGGGCAGTCCGAGTACACGGGTGTGCTCGCCTCCTTCGCCACCCAGTTCGTCGGGTTCGCCGCCCGTCCCCTCGGTGCCGCGATCTTCGGGCACTTCGGGGACCGGGTCGGCCGCAAGTCCACGCTTGTCATCACCCTGCTGCTGATGGGTGTGAGCACTGTCCTGATCGGGTGTCTGCCCACCTATGCGTCGATCGGGCTCGCCGCGCCGATCCTGCTCGTGGTGCTCCGTGTCTTCCAGGGCATCGGGGTGGGCGGCGAGTGGGGCGGGTCCGTGCTGCTGTCCATGGAGTGGGGGTCGAGGAAACGCCGTGGGCTGATGGCCAGTTGGCCGCAGATGGGCGTGCCGCTCGGGCTGCTGATCTCCACCGGCATGGTCAAGTGGCTGAGTTCCGCCTCCGGTGACGGCTTCGAGAGCTGGGGCTGGCGCGTTCCGTTCCTGGCCAGCGGCGTGCTCGTCGCCGTCGGCCTCTACGTGCGTCTCAAGGTCCTGGAGAGCCCCGACTTCACCGCGGTGAAGCGGGAAGAGGCCGTCGTACGCATGCCGCTGTGGGACGTGCTGCGGCATCAGTGGCGCGAGGTGCTCGCCGCCGCGTTCGTCCGGCTCTCCGAGCAGGCGCCGTTCTACCTCTTCATCACCTTCGTCCTGACCTACGGGACCTCCCATCTCGGGCTCGCCCGTGGCGATCTGCTGGACGACACGCTCGTCGCCGCCGCCATCGGGCTGGTCACCATCCCCGTCTTCGGGCACCTCTCCGACCGCTACGGACGCCGGCTGGTGTACGGCGTCGGCATCGTGTGCGTGGGTGCGTTCGCGTTCCCCTACTTCGCTCTGCTCAATACGAAGACACCAGGGCTCGTGCTGCTCGCCATCGTGCTGTCCCTCGTCTTCCACGACATGCAGTACGGGCCCCAGGCCGCGCTCATCGCCGAGGGTTTCGGCGCCAACGTCCGCTACAGCGGCGCCGGGCTCGGCTATCAGCTCGCCTCGGTCATCGCCGGCGGGCCCGCCCCGCTGATCGCCGCCGCGATTCTGGAGGACACCGGGTCCAGCACCGGCATCAGCCTCTACATCGTGGGGTGTTGTGTGCTGTCCATGGGGGCGTTGTTCCTCATTCCGAAGCGGGCGGCGAGTGGGCCGGAGGCCGCGGAGGGGCGCGCCGACGTCCCCCAGCAGGGCTCCGCGAGCTCGACCAAGGCCCCGTAAGCAGCCGTCCCGCCACGGCGTCAGGGAGGCCGCACCGCCGTACCCCGGCGGTGCGGCCTCCTGCTGTCCGCCCATTGTGCTCACGAATCAACAAAGTCCTACGGCGTCATTGTGTCGGTTGTGTTGTCTTCTTAGGGTGGTGCCGGCTCAACAGGCGTTCCGCACCACTCCAGTTGCACGTGTCCACACCCGCAGAAGGGCACAGCCATGCCGCAACCCCCGCACCCCCACCCCATGCCGCTCAGCCGGCGCCGCCTGCTCCAGGCGGGCGCCGCCGTCGCCGGGGCGCTCGCCCTGCCCCTGACCCTGCCCGCCGCCCGGGCCGGCGCGGTCGACGGCGACGAGTGGAACGGCCGCATCGACCTGTTCCGGCTCGGCACCGAGCCCCCGCACACCACCCTCATGCCGTACGCCGACGTGACGCAGGCCCTCGCCGCCGACCGCACCCGCTCCCCGTACCGCCAGAGCCTCGACGGGGACTGGAAGTTCGCCTACGTCGACCGGCCGTCCGAGCGCGACGAGGACTTCTACCGCACCGATCTCGACGACGGCGGCTGGGACACCATCCCCGTTCCCGCCGTCTGGCAGCTGCACGGGCACGACTTTCCGATCTACACCAACATCACCTACCCGTGGTGGGGTGCCAACGGCCTCGGCGAGGAGGCCAGGCCGCCCGCGTCGCCGACCCGCTACAACCCCGTCGGTCAGTACAGACGCACCTTCACCGTCCCGAGGGGCTGGAAGGGCAGACGCGTCCTCCTGCACTTCGAGGGCGTCAAGTCGGCCCACTACGTGTGGGTGAACGGCAAGCTCGTCGGCTACCACGAGGACTCCTTCACTCCGGCCGAGTACGACATCACCCCGCACCTCACCGAAGGCACCAACCAGCTCGCCGTCGAGGTCTACCGCTTCTCCGACGGCGACTGGCTGGAGGACCAGGACATGATCCGGCTGAGCGGCATCTTCCGCTCGGTGTACCTGTACTCGACGCCCACCGTGCACCTGCGCGACTTCAAGCTCGACACCCCGCTCGGCGACGGATACACCACCGCCGAGCTGTCGGTGACCGCCACCGTCCACGACTCCGCCGGTGACGGCGGCGCGTACAGCGTCGAGACCCAGCTCTACGACGCCGCCGGTCACCCCGTCTGGTCCCGCCCGCTCACCCAGAAGGCCGCCCTCACCGATTCCGAAGTGACGGTGAAGGGCGCCAGGTCCGTTCCCTCGCCGCGTCTTTGGTCCGCCGAGAGCCCGTACCTCTACACCGCCGTGCTCCGCCTGCGCGACCCGGCGGGCAAGGTCGTCGAGACGCTCTCGCACCGCGTCGGCCTGCGCGAGTTCGCGCTCAAGGACGGGCTGATGCGGATCAACGGCAAACCGGTGTCGTTCCGCGGCACCAACCGCCACGAGATGCACCCCGACCGCGGCACCGCGCTCACCCGCGCCGACCTGGTCAAGGACATCGAGATCGTCAAGCGGATGAACATCAACACCGTCCGCACCTCGCACTACCCCAACAATCCGATCTGGTACGAACTCGCCGACGAGTACGGCCTGTACCTCGTCGACGAGACCAACCTCGAGACCCATGGCGTCCGCGACGACTACCCCGCCAGCCGCCCCGACTGGACCAAGGCCTGCGTCGCCCGCGCCCAGAACATGGTCCACCGCGACAAGAACCACGCGTCCGTCGTCATCTGGTCCCTCGGCAACGAGGCAGGATCCGGCTCCACCTTCACCGCCATGCACGACTGGATCCGCTCCTACGACACCACCCGCGTCATCCAGTACGAGGGCGACGACAGCCCCGGCGTGAGCGACATCCGCTCCGAGATGTACCCGTCGACGAGCCACGTCGAGTCGAAGGCAAAGGACACCTCCGACACCCGCCCGTACGTGATGATCGAGTACTGCCACGCGATGGGGAACTCGAACGGCAACTTCAAGGAGTACTGGGACCTCGTCCGCCGCTACGACGTGTTGCAGGGCGGCTGGATCTGGGACTTCGTGGACCAGTCGCTGAGCTGGCCGACACCGCCGCGGACGCTGCTCACCGAGACCGGGCCCGTCGGGCTGAAGGGTGAACTCCTGAACCCGGCAGGGGAGTTCAGCCGGGACAAGGGGCTGAGCGGAGCCACGGTCTTCGACCGCGACGACCGCCTCGACCTGACCGGGCCCCTCACCCTCGAAGCCTGGGTGACCCCGCACGTCACCGGCTACCACCAGCCGATCGTGGCCAAGGGTGACACCCAGTACGCGCTCAAGCAGAACGGGAAGACCCTGGAGTTCTTCATCCACTCCGGCGGTCAGTGGATCACCGCGACCTGGGCCACCCCGGCCGAGGGCTGGACGGGCAGCGAGCACCACATCGCCGGTGTCTTCGACGCGGACGCGGGCACCCTCACGCTCTACGTCGACGGGGCGGCCAAGGCCACGAGGACGACGACCGGCAAGCCCACCAGCAACACCGCGCCGCTGGCCCTCGGCGTGGACGTCGACAACATGACCCGCGAGTTCAGCGGCACCATCCGCCGCGCCCGCGTCTACGCCCGCGCGCTGAGCGCCGCCGAACTCGCCGACGACAAGCGCGGCCCGGACGGCGAAGGGGTGCGCTTCTGGTTCGACGCCAAGACCGTCGGTGTCACGGAGAAGAAGCCGCGCGACAAGACCTTCCTCGCGTACGGCGGTGACTGGGGCGACAACCCCAACGACGGCAACTTCGTCGCCGACGGCATCATCACCGCGGACCGGGGCCACACCGGCAAGGCAGCCGAGGTCAAGCGGGTCTACCAGGCCGTCCAGGTGGCACCGAAGGAGGGCGGCGGGGAAGCCGGAGACATCACCCTCACCAACGAGTTCCTTTTCACCAACCTGCGCGATTACGACGGGCGTTGGGAACTGGCCCGTGACGGGGAGGTGATCCAGCGCGGCAGCCTCAGCCGCTCCCAGCTCGACGTCGCGCCGCTCACCCGCAAGAACATCACCGTCCCCGTGAAGTTGCCGTCCGCCCCCGCGCCCGGCGCAGAGTTCTTCCTGAACCTGTCCTTCCGGCTGAAGAACGACACGGTCTGGGCCGACGCGGGCTTCGAGGTGGCTCGGGCACAGCTCCCGCTCGACGCGGGCAGCCCGAAGGTGACCCCCGTCCCCCTGAAGAACGTACCGGCCCTGCGCCACGAGGACGGCGACAAGACGGTCTCCGTCACCGGAAACGGCTTCACCCTCGCCCTCGACAAGTCGACCGGCGTCATCACCTCCTACGAGGCCGACGGCGTCCGGCTCCTCGACTCGGGCCCCGTCCCCAACTTCTGGCGCGCGCCGACCGACAACGACCACGGCAACGGGCAGCACACCCGCAACCAGACCTGGCGGGACGCGGGGGCGCGCCGCAAGGTGACCAGGGTGAGCGTCCGGGGCCTCGACGACCGCGCCGTGCGCATCGAGGTCAAGGGCACCCTGCCGACCACCACCGAGTCCACCTACGCCACCACGTACACCGTCTTCGGCGACGGCGCCGTCAAGGTCGACAACGCCGTGCATCCCGGTGCCGCGTCCCTCCCGTATCTCCCCGAGGTCGGCACCATCCTGCGGCTGCCCGCGGCCCTGGAGCGTCTGCACTACTACGGACGCGGCCCGGAGGAGAACCACTGGGACCGCAACGACGGTACGGACGTGGGGCGTTGGTCCTCGACCGTGACCGAGCAGTGGACCTCGTACATCCGCCCCCAGGAGAACGGCAACAGGACGGACCTGCGCTGGGCGGCGCTCACGGACGGCCGCGGGCGCGGCCTTCTGGTGGCCGCCGACCCCACCGCCGACCACCCCCTGTTCGAACTCACCGCCTCCCACCTGACCCCGGAGGACCTGTCGGTCGGCGCACGCCACGACTATCAGCTCGACCCGCACGACGAGGTGATCCTGCGGGTCAACCACCGCCAGATGGGCGTCGGCGGCGACGACAGCTGGGGCGCCCAGACCCACGCCCCGTACAAACTCCTCGCCGACCGGGACTACGCGTACACGTACTGGCTGCGGTCGATCACGGACGTGGGGGAGGCGACGAAGCTGGCGCGCAGGGTGGTGGCGGTGGAGTAGCGGGAGAGGGGCTACGTGACGTCCTAACGCGCCGCCCCTCGTTCCGCCGCCTCCACCACATTGGTCAGCAGCATCGCCCGTGTCATCGGGCCGACACCGCCGATCTTCGGCGCGAGGCGGCCCGCCACCCCGGCGACGTCCGGGTGGACGTCGCCGAGGATGCCCTCGATGGTGCGGGTGATGCCGACGGAAAGGACCGTGGCGCCCGGTCTGATCCAGTCGGGGCGGACCAGGTGGGCCGAGCCGGCGGCCGCGACCACCACGTCGGCCGCGCGGGCGTGGGCCGCGATGTCCTCCGTGCGCTCGTGGCACATGGTCACCGTGGCGTGCTCGCTGCTGCGGGTCAGCATCAGGCCGAGCGGGCGCCCGACGGTGATGCCGCAGCCGATGACGCAGAACGTGGCACCGGTGATGCGCACGTCGCTCAGGCGCAGCAGCTCGATGATGCCGCGCGGGGTGCAGGGCAGCGGACCCGGTGTGCCGAGGACGAGGCGGCCCAGATTGGTGGGGTGCAGGCCGTCGGCGTCCTTGGCCGGTTCGATGAGTTCGAGGACGGCGTGCGTGTCGAGGTGCGGGGGCAGCGGGAGCTGGACGATGAAGCCCGTGCAGGCCGGGTCGGCGTTGAGGGCGAGGACCGCCGCCTCGACGTCGGCCTGGGTGGCGTCGGCGGGCAGCTCGATGCGCTGCGACTCGATGCCGACCTCGGCGCAGTCGCGGTGCTTGCCCGCTACGTAGACGTGGCTGCCGGGGTGGTCCCCGACCAGGATCGTGCCGAGGCCGGGAGCCGCGCCGCGGGCCCGCAACGCGGCGACGCGGGCGGCGAGTTCGGTCTTGATGTCGGCCGCGGCTCTGGTGCCGTCGAGCTTGACGAGGGTGGTCACGGAGGAACTGCCCTTCTGCCGGGCTTGGTTGAACGGGCTCAGTTGAAGATGACCGTGCGGTTTCCGTGCAGCAGGACGCGGTTCTGGCAGTGCCAGTTGACCGCGCGGGCCAGCGCCAGGCGCTCGGCGTCGCGGCCGACGAGGACGAGTTCCCGGGCGCTCTGGCGGTGGTCGACGCGGATCACCTCCTGCTCGATGATGGGCCCCTCGTCGAGGTCGGCGGTGACGTAGTGGGCCGTCGCGCCGACGAGCTTGACGCCCCGCGCATGCGCCTGGTGGTACGGCTTGGCGCCGGCGAAGCTCGGCAGGAACGAGTGGTGGATGTTGATGGCCCGCCCCTCCAGCGCCTTGCACAGGTCGTCCGAGAGGATCTGCATGTACCGGGCGAGCACCACCAGGTCGATGGCGTGCTCGTCGACCAGGCGCAGCAGCCGCTCCTCGGCCGCCGCTTTGGTGTCACGGGTGACCGGCACATGGACGAACTCCACGCCCGCCTGCTCCACCTGCTCGCGCAGATCGGCGTGGTTGGAGACGACGAGCGCGATGTCGCCGTCGAGGGTGCCGCTGCGCCACCGGTAGAGCAGGTCGGCGAGGCAGTGGTCGAACTTCGACACCATGACGAGGACCCGGGGCTTGGCCGCCGCGTCGCGCAGCCGCCAGTCCATCGCGTACGCCTCGGCCGTGGCGGCGAAGCGCTCCTCCAGCTGGGCCGCGTCCGTACCCGCGGGCGCGGTGAAACTCGTCCGCAGGAAGACGGTGCCGTTGTCGGGGTCGTCGAACTGCTGGTGCTCGGTGATGTCGCAGCCCTCGCCGACCAGGAAGGAGGTGACGGCGTGCACGATGCCGGGCCGTTCCGGGCAACTGAGGGTGAGGATGTGCTGGTTGACTGCGGTGCGTGCGCTGCGTGTGGTGGTCACGACAGGTGTCTCCTCAGCATTCGACGACGTTGAGGGCGAGGCCTCCGCGTGCGGTCTCCTTGTACTTGTCCTTCATGTCGGCACCCGTCTCGCGCATCGTCTTGATGGCCTTGTCGAGACTGACGTGGTGCCGGCCGTCGCCGTGCACGGCCATCCGGGCGGCCGTGATCGCCTTGAGCGCGGCGACGGCATTGCGTTCGATGCACGGGATCTGCACCAGGCCGCCCACCGGATCGCAGGTCAGACCGAGGTTGTGCTCGATGCCGATCTCGGCCGCGTTCTCCACCTGCTCCGGGGTGCCGCCGAGGACCTCCGCGAGCCCGGCCGCCGCCATCGAGCAGGCCGAACCGACCTCGCCCTGGCAACCCACCTCGGCCCCCGAGATCGAGGCGTTCTCCTTGAACAGGACGCCGACCGCGCCCGCGGTGAGCAGGAAGCGCACGATGGCGTCCGGGGTGGTGTCGCGCCCGAACCGCTCCACGTAGTGCAGCACCGCCGGGATGATGCCCGCCGCGCCGTTGGTCGGCGCGGTGACGACCCGGCCGCCCGCCGCGTTCTCCTCGTTCACGGCGAGGGCGTACAGCGTCACCCACTCCATGGCGTACAGGGAGTCCGTCTCCGCGGTGTCCTGCGCCGCGTCGAGCTTGCCCTTGAGCGCGGCCGCCCTGCGGCGCACCTTCAGGCCACCGGGCAGCGTGCCCTGGGCCGCGCAGCCGGTCCGCACGCACTCCTGCATGACGGACCAGATGTGCAGCAGCCCGGCCCGCACCCCCTCCTCGCTGCGCCAGGACAGCTCGTTGGCGAGCATGATCGAGCTGATCGGCAGGCCGGTCGCGCGGGTGTGGGCGAGCAGTTCCTCGGCGGTGGTGAACGGATGGCGCACCGGGGTGCGGTCGGGCACGATGCGCGGACCGTGCGCCTCGTCCTCGTCGAGGACGAAGCCGCCGCCGACCGAGTAGTACGTACGACGGGCCAGGCTCGACCCGTCCGCGCCCCACGCCTCGAACGTCATCGCGTTGGAGTGGAACTCCAGGCGTTTGTTCCGGTGGAGCACGATGTCGGTGTCGAGGGTGAGCGGGACGGGCTGCTTGTCGAGCAGCCGCAGCAGGCCCGTCTCCCGCACCCGGTCCACGGCCGGGTCCGCGAGGCCCGGATCCACGGTCTCGGGGGCATGGCCCTCCAGCCCGAGCAAGACGGCCTTGACGCTGCCGTGCCCGTGCCCGGTGGCGCCGAGCGAGCCGAACAGCTCGGCCCGGACCTGCCGCGTACGGGACAGCAGCCCGTCCCGCTCCAGCGCGTGGGCGAAGGTGTGCGCCGCGCGCATCGGGCCGACCGTGTGCGAACTGGAGGGCCCGATGCCGACCTTGAACAGGTCGAAGACGCTGATGCCCATCAAGTGGCCCCGGCGTACTCGGTGCGTTGCTCGGCGCTGTACTCGGTGCACGCGTCGGCCAGCCACGCCGCGAGGTACCCGGCGAACGACGACCTGACCAGCAGCCAGACGGACTCCGGCCCCTCCTCGCGTACGACCACCGTGACACCGGCCTGCGCGAGCAGCGTGGTGTGGCAGGTGCCGACGTCGGCCTTGCCGGGCGCGAGGTCGATGGCGCAGCCCTGGGACAGGATGTCCGGCAGCAGCGGTCCCGACAGGGCGAGGACCGTGCGCTGCGCCGAGGTGTCGGTGACGGTGGCGAACTCCTCGCCGATCGCCGTCCGCAGCCCGGCCGCCAGTTCCCCGGCCTGCCCGGCGGGCGCGACCAGGAGCCACTCGTCGGGGCCCAGCCAGAGCGCCTTGACCTCCGCGTCGAGGTGGGCACGGCAGGCCTCGGGCAGTACGTAGCCGAGGTACCCCTCGACGGCGGTGGCCGCCGCGCTGCCCGGTGTCACGCGCAGGGTGAGCTGGGTCAGGAACGGGAGCTCGTGCGCGCTGAGGCCGGCGGGCAGGTGCGGGTCCCAGTCGGCGAGCGGACTGATGCGTACGGGGGAGTGGGTGTCAGCCGTCACGGCGGGCTCCCTCCTTGTCGAAGAGGACGGGTTCGGCGACGGTCACCGGCACGGTGGCGCCGTCGAGCGGGACGAAGAGGGTCTCGCCGACGCGGGCGGTGCCGGAACGGACGAGCGCCAGGGCGAAGGTGCGTTGCAGGGCGTCGCTGCGGTAGCTGGAGGTGACATGGCCGAGCATCGTGACCGGCGGCTCGGGCACCGCCTCGGTGGCGATGATCTGGGCGCCCTCCGGGAGCAGGGTGCGCTCGTCGGTGGGCAGCAGCGCGACGAGCTGCTTGCGGTCGCTGCGCCGGTTCTCGGGCCGGGCGAAGGAGCGTTTGCCGACGAAGTCCGGCTTCTTCTTGGAGATCACCCAGTTCATGCCGAGGTCCTGCGGGGTGACCGTCCCGTCGGTGTCCTGCCCGATGATCGGGTACGCCTTCTCCGCGCGCAGCACGTGCATGGTCTCGGTGCCGTACGGGGTGAGGCCGAGCGGCTGTCCGGCGGCGTACAGCGCTTCCCAGACGTGCGTCCCGTACCAGGCCGGGACGTTGACCTCGTAGGCGAGCTCTCCGGAGAAGCTGATCCGGCACACCCTGGCCTCGACACCGGCGATCACCGTGTCGCGCCAACTCATGAACGGGAACGCCTCGTTGGAGACATCCAGGTCGTCGCCGACGACCGCGGCGAGCACCTCGCGCGAGCGCGGGCCCACGAGCGGGATCGTCGCCCAGTGCTCGGTCACGGAGGTGAGGTGGACGCGCAGCTCGGGCCACTCCGTCTGGAGCCACTCCTCCATCCACTCCAGGACCTTGGCCGCGTTGCCCGTCGTGGTCGTGACGAGGAACTCGTCCTCCGAGACGCGGATGACCGTGCCGTCGTCGATGGCCATGCCGTCGATGCCGCACATGACGCCATAGCGGATCCGACCCGGCTTCAGCGAGGCCATCATGTTCGTGTAGAGCCGGTTGAGCAGCTCACCCGCGTCCGGCCCCTGCACGCTGATCTTGCCGAGCGTCGAACCGTCCATCATCGCCACGCCGCCCCGCGCCGCCCGGCACTCGCGCTGCACCGCGTCGTCCATCGTCTCGCCGGGCAGCGGGTAGTACCAGGGCCGCTTCCACTGGCCGACGTCCTCGAACAGCGCGCCGTGCCGCTCGTGCCAGGCGTGCAGCGCGGTCACCCGCACCGGGTCGAACAGCTCGCCCCGGTTGCGGCCCGCGAACGCCGCGAACGCGATCGGCTGCACGGGCGGCCGGAAGCTGGTGGTGCCCAGCTCGGCGATGTCCGTGCCGAGGCCCTCGGCGACGATGCCCGAGGTGAGGATCCCGGACGTACGGCCCTGGTCGTGCGCGGTGCCGATGGTGGTGTACCGCTTGACGTGCTCGACGGAGCGCAGCCCCGCGCGGGTCGCCCGGAACACGTCGCTGACGAGCGCGTCGCGTTGCAGGTCGACGAACTGGGACGTGCCGTCCGCGCCGTCCCGCGGGCTGGGCACACGCCACAACACGGCGATGGGGGAGGGGAGTTCCGTGGCGGCCGCCGGCACGCCGACCGGCGCGACGGTGACGCCGAGCGCCTCAAGGGCCGCGGCCGTCGCGGCGATGCCGCTGCCGAGGCACTCCCCGAGCGTGCGCAGACCCTCCGCGGCGCCTGCCGTGCGTACGGTGGCCAGGGCCTTGGCGGGCACGAACGTGGCGAGTTCCGCGTCGTAGCGCAGCTTTCCGCGCGCCTGGCTGAACAGGGCCACGGCCGGGTTCCAGCCGCCCGAGACGAGGAGCACGTCGCAGTCGACACCGTGCCGCCGGGCGTCGTCCGCCGAACGCCGGGCGATGTGCACGCGGGAGATGCGCTCGACACCGCTGGTGCCGGTGACGACGTGGTCGCGGTGGAGCGGGATGCCGCGCTCGGCCAGCGCCCCGGCGAGCCGCTCGGGAACGGTCGGCCGCGCGTCCACGACGGCGGCGAACTCCACGCCCGCGTCGGCGAGTTCGAGCACCGCGTCGTACGCCGAGTCGTTCGTCGTGAAGACGGCGATCCGGCGGCCGGCGAGGACGCCGTACCGGTTCAGGTACGTACGGGCCGCGGAGGCCAGCATGATGCCGGGGCGGTCGTTGTCGTCGAAGGCGATCGGCCGCTCGGTGGCGCCGGTCGCGTGCACGACCTGCTCGGCCCGGATGCGCCACACCCGCTGCCGGGACACATGGCTCGGGGCGGCGGCGCCGAGGTGGTCGGTGCGCTTCTCGAGGGCCAGGACGAGGTTGTCGTCGTAGTGGCCGAAGGCGGTGGTGCGGGTCAGGACGGTCACGTTCGAGGACGCCGCGAGCCGGGCCGTCACCGAGTCGACCCACTCCTGCGCGGGCCGGCCGTCGATGGTCTCGCGCGTGCCGAGCAGGCCGCCGCCCGGCTCCGGTGCGCTGTCGACGAGGACGACCCGGACGCCCGCGTCGCACGCGGCGAGCGCGGCGGCGAGACCGGCCGGGCCGGCGCCGACGATCAGCAGTTCGGCGTGCAGGTGCCGCGCGTCGTACCGGGAGGGGTCGGCCTCGGCGGCGAGCCGCCCCTGGCCGCCGAGGCCGCGTGCCACCAGACCGTCGTAGAGCTCGATCGTCGTGGCGGTGAGCATCGGCTCGGGGAACGGGGCCTCGATCTGGACGAGAGCGTTGGGCTCCTCGACACCGGCGGCCAGGATGCCGCGCGGGCGGCCGTACTTGATGCTCGTCGCCACCCGGTGCACACCGTTCGCGAGCAGCGCGGAGGCGAGGGTGTCCCCGGGGTGCCCGGTGTAGGGGGTGCCGTCGAATTCGAAGTCCAGCGTGGTGGAGCGGTCGATGCGGCCGTGTGCGTCGGGGGCGCGGAAGGGAGTTGTCATGCGGTCGCCTCCTGGCGCTCTCGCGTGCCGGTGCCGAGCGGGTTCGGGGAACCCACGGGGTACACGGTCAGGAACTCGTAACTCACGGTGTCGCGCACGGCGTTGAACCAGCGGCGGCAGCCCGCCGTGTGCGCCCACCGCTCGGCGAACGGACCCTTGGGGTTGTCGCGGAAGAACACGTACTGGGCCCACTGCTCGTCGTCGAGCGCGTGCGGGTCGGCGGGGTGCTCGACGTGTGCCTGGCCCCCGTAGTGGAACTCGGTCTCCTCGCGCGGCCCGCACCAGGGGCAGGGGATGAGCTGCATGGATCTCTCCTAGGAAGGGGCTCAGTGCGCGACGGCGGCGGCGCCGTGCTCGTCGACGAGGGCGCCGGTCGTGAACCGGTCGAGGGTGAACGGCGCGTTGGTGTCATGGGGTTCACCGGTCGCGATGGTGTGCGCGTACGCCCAGCCGACGCCCGGGGTCGCCTTGAAACCGCCGGTGCCCCAGCCGCAGTTGAGGTACAGGTCCTCGACGGGGGTGAGCCCGACGATGGGGGAGGCGTCCGGGGTGGTGTCGACGATGCCGCCCCAGGTGCGCAGCATGTGGGCGCGCGCGAACACCGGGAACAGCTCCAGGGCCGCCGCCATCTGCCGCTCGATGATGTGGAAGGCGCCGCGCTGCCCGTAACCGTTGTAGCTGTCGATGCCGGCGCCCATGACGAGTTCGCCCTTGTGCGCCTGCGACACGTACACGTGCACCGCGTTGGACATCACGACGGTGGGGTGCACGGGTTCGAGCAGCTCGGAGACGAGTGCCTGGAGCGGGTGGCTCTGCAACGGCAGCCGCAGGCCGACCATCTGCGCGAGCACGGAGGTGTGTCCGGCCGCCGCGAGCGCGACCTTCCCCGTGGCGATCCGCCCCCGGCTGGTCTGCACCCCGGTGACCCGGCCCCCGCTGACGTCGATGCCGGTGACCTCGCAGTTCTGGATGAGGTCGATGCCGTACGCGTCGCAGCGGCGGGCGAAGCCCCACGCCACGTAGTCGTGCTTGGCGATGCCCGCGCGCGGCTGGTAGGTGGCGCCGTGCACCGGATAGCGCACGTCCGGGCTGGTGTTGACGATCGGACACACCTTGGCGACCTCGTCGGGCTCCAGCCACTCGGCGTCGATGCCGTTGAGCTGGTTCGCGTAGACGCGGCGCTTGCTGTCGCGGACGTCCTGGAGGTTGTGCGCGAGGTTGAGGACGCCGCGCTGGCTGAACAGGATCGGGTAGTCGAGGTCCTGCTCAAGGGTTTCCCACAGCTTGAGCGAGCTCTCGTAGATGCCGGAGCTCTCGTCCCACAGATAGTTGGAGCGGATGATGGTGGTGTTGCGGGCCATGTTGCCGCCCGCCAGCCACCCCTTCTCCAGGACGGCGATGTTCGTGATGCCGTGGTTCTTGGCGAGGTAGTACGCGGTCGCCAGGCCGTGTCCGCCGCCGCCCACGATCACGACGTCGTAGGACTTCTTCGGGTCGGCATTGCGCCACAGGAAGTCGGGGTGGTCGGGCAGGGCGTCGCCGGGGGTGGTGGTCATCGCCGGCCTCCTTCTTCCTGGGTGGTGGCTGCGAGGGTGGGGTAGAGGGGGAAGCGCTCGGTGAGCGCGGTGACCCGCTTGCGCAGGGCGCCGGCCGTCTCGTCGTCGAAGCCGGGCAGGAACGCGGTGGCGACGATGTCGGCGACCTCGGTGAACTCGTCGGCGCCGAAGCCGCGCGCGGCGAGCGCGGGGGTGCCGATCCGGACGCCGGAGGAGACCATCGGCGGCCGGGGGTCGCCCGGGACCGCGTTGCGGTTCACGGTGATGCCGATGCGGTGCAGCCGGTCCTCGGCCTGCTGCCCGTCCAGATCGGACGCGCGCAGGTCGACGAGGACCAGATGGACATCGGTGCCCCTGGTGAGGACGTCGATACCGGCGGCCCGGGCGTCGTCGTGCAGCAGCCGCTCGGCCAGGATGCGGGAGCCCTCCAGGGTGCGGCGCTGCCGGTCGGCGAACTCCGGCTCGGCCGCCAGCTTGAACGCCACGGCCTTCGCCGCGATCACATGTTCAAGGGGACCGCCCTGCTGACCGGGGAAGACCGCGGAGTTGACCTTCTTCGCGAGCTCGGCCGTCGACAGGATCACGCCGCCGCGCGGGCCGCCCAGCGTCTTGTGCGTGGTCGTGGTGACGATGTGGGCGTGCGGCACGGGGGAGGGGTGCAGGCCCGCGGCGACCAGGCCCGCGAAGTGCGCCATGTCGACCATCAGATACGCGCCGACCTCGTCGGCGATCCGCCGGAACGCCGCGAAGTCCAGGTGCCGCGGATACGCCGACCAGCCCGCGATGATCAGCTTCGGCCGGTGCTCGCGGGCGAGGCGGGCGACCTCCGCCATGTCGACCCGGTGGTCGTCCGGGTCCACGTGGTACGCGACCACGTTGTAGAGGCGGCCCGAGAAGTTGATGCGCATGCCGTGCGTGAGGTGGCCGCCGTGTGCGAGGTCGAGGCCGAGGATGGTGTCGCCCGGCTTGAGCAGGGCGGCCATCGCGGCGGCGTTGGCCTGCGCCCCCGAGTGCGGCTGCACATTGGCGGCCTCGGCGCCGAACAGCTCCTTGACCCGGTCGATGGCCAACTGCTCGATGACGTCGGCGTGTTCGCAGCCGCCGTAGTAGCGGCGGCCCGGGTACCCCTCGGCGTACTTGTTGGTCAGGACCGAGCCCTGCGCCTGCATCACGGCGAGCGGGGCGAAGTTCTCGCTGGCGATCATCTCCAGGGTGTCGCGCTGGCGGGAGAGCTCCGCGTCGAGGGCGGCGGCCACGTCCGGGTCGGCGGCGGCCAGATCGCGTGCGTCGGGGGTCATGAGGGCTCCTTGAAAACCGACTGGTGACGCTCTGATATATCAGCGGCGGGTCGTCGTCACGGTAGCCAGCGCCAAAGGGGCGCGTCAATGGGGTCCGAAGGAGGAAAACAAGCCGCTGACCACCTGGGGAAACGGCCAGTTGCGGCGCCGGGGCTCAGCCCGGCAACACGTCCAGGACGGTGTGCATCCGCGAGGCGCGGGCCAGGTCCGCGAGCGCCTGCTCCATCACCGACAGCGGATCGCGCGGCGGCAGCAGCAGGCCGATCCGGGCGCTGCGCCGCGGGCCCATCAGCGGCACTGCCTCCATCCCGGCCGGGATCCCGAAGACATGCAGCCAGGTGTGCGGGATGATGCTCGACCACTGGCCGGTGCGCACATGCGCGATCAGCGAGGCGATCGAGTCCGTCTCCACACGCGGCGCCACCGACAGGGACAGCTCCGCGAACACGTCGTCCAGGACCCGGCGCCCCAGCATCCGCGGATGCAGCAGACACAGCGGCAGCGCGGCGGCTTCCGCCCAGCTGATCTCCTGCGCCGTCCGGCCCGGATCCTCCTGGGTGAGCACCACATAGCGCTCCCGGTACAGCGGCACGAACGGCAGATCAAGGCCCCGGCTGTGGTACGAGACCGCGCCGTGCAGCTCGAAGGCGCGCAGCCGGCGCACGATGTCATCACCCTGGAGATCTGCCTGGACGTTCACCGTCGTGTGCGGGTTCGCCGCGCAGAACGGCTGCGTGAGCAGGGCGACCGCGCCGACCGCCGTGGGCACCGCGCCGAGCCGCAGCTCCCCGCTCAACCCCTCGCGCAGCGCCGCGAGCCCCGACTCCATGGCGTCCCGGTCCGCGAGCATCCGCCGGGCCCACAGCACGACCTGCTCGCCCTCCGCCGTCAGCCCCTCGAAGCGCCGGCCGCGCCGCACCAGCGGCACCCCCAGCTCGGTCTCCAGCTTGCGGATGCCTTCGGACAGCGTCGGCTGCGACACGAAGCACTGCTCGGCGGCCTTCGCGAAGTGACCGGCGTTGGTGAGCGCGACCAGGTACTCGAGCTGGCGCAGCAGCACGGTCCCACCCCTTTTCCGGCCGACTTCGGTGGACGATGCCCGCCCATGATCGTAGCTGCCTATCAACGATCGGACTTTCCGCTTTGACCGTGGGCCGAGGGCGGACGAATGCTGGGCGCCGGGGGCGTGCCGGCTCCCGTCGAGTCGGAAACACAGAGGTGATGGGCGTGCGCGCCGTCGAAGAGCCCGAAGAGGATCTTTCCCTGAGCAAGCCCAGGACCTGGGCCACGGGAGCGCCCGCGGTGGCCCACGCCCTCCAGTACGCCCTCAGCCAGACCTCGCCCAAGCGCACCGCCCTGACCCTCCTCAACATCAACCAGGACGGCGGCATCGACTGCCCCGGCTGCGCCTGGCCCGAGGGTGCCCCGGACAAGCGGCACCGCAACGAGTACTGCGAGAACGGCGCCAAGCACATCGCCGACGAGGCCACCACGCGCCGCGTCACCCGCGCGTTCTTCGCCGAGCACCCGGTCAGCGAGCTGGCGGAGCGCTCCGACTACTGGCTCAACCAGCAGGGCCGGCTGACCGAGCCCATGGTCAAGCGCCCCGACAGCGACCACTACGAGCCGATCGGCTGGGACGAGGCCCTCGGCCTGCTCGCCGACGAGTTGAACGGTCTGGACAGCCCGGACGAGGCGCTGTTCTACACCTCGGGGCGGCTCGCCAACGAGCCCGCGTTCCTGCTCCAGCTCTTCGCGCGGGCCTTCGGCACCAACAACCTGCCCGACTGCTCCAACCTGTGCCACGAGTCCAGCGGCTCCGCCCTCAACGAGACGCTGGGCATCGGCAAGGGCAGCGTCAGCCTCGACGACCTGCACAACAGTGACCTGGTGTTCGTCGTCGGCCAGAACCCCGGCACCAACCACCCCCGGATGCTCACGGCCCTGGAGGAGACCAAGCGGCGCGGCGGGAAGATCGTCGCGGTCAATCCGCTGCCCGAGGCGGGTCTTCTGCGCTTCAAGCACCCGCAGAAGGCGCGCGGTGTCATCGGCCGCGGCACCGAGATCGCCGACCAGTTCCTCCAGATCCGGCCGGGCGGCGACCTCGCCCTGTTCCAGGCGCTGAACCTGCTGCTCCTGGAGGCGGAGGACAAGGCCCCCGGCACCGTCCTCGACCGCGAGTTCATCGACACCCACACCTCCGGCTACGAGGTCTTCACGGACAACATCCGCGGACTCGACTGGGCGGAGGTCCTCAAGGCCACGGGGCTCACCCGCGAGGAGATCGAGGAGGTCCACCAGCGGGTGCTCGGCGCCAAGAACGTCATCGTGTGCTGGGCCATGGGCCTGACCCAGCACAAGCACGGCGTCCCCACCATCCGCGAAGTCGTCAATTTCCTTCTGTTGCGCGGAAACATCGGCAGGCCGGGCGCCGGTGTCTGCCCGGTGCGCGGCCACAGCAATGTGCAGGGCGACCGCACCATGGGCGTGTGGGAGCGGATGCCGCAGTCGTTCCTCGACGCCCTGGAGAAGGAATTCGGCTTCGCCCCGCCCACCCGGCACGGGGTCGACGCGGTCGACGCGATCCGGGCCATGCGCGACGGCCGGGCCCAGGTGTTCGTCGGCGTGGCGGGCAATTTCGTCCGCGCGACACCGGACAGTGATGTCACCGAACGCGCCCTGCGCAATTGCCGGTTGACGGCCCAGATCTCCACGAAACTGAATCGCTCGCACGCCGTCTGCGGACGCACCGCGCTGATTCTGCCCACGCTGGGGCGCAGCGACCGCGACATTCAGTCCGGCGGTGAACAGTTCATGACCGTCGAGGACTCGATGAGCGATGTGCACGCCACGCGCGGCCGGCTCGCGCCCGCCTCACCGGCGCTGCTCAGCGAGGTGTCCATCATCAGCCGCCTCGCCCGCAGGACCCTGGGGGAGCGGCACGACATCGCCTGGCAGGAATTCGAGAACGACTACGACACGATTCGCGAGCACATCGCGAACGTGGTGCCGGGATTCGACGACTTCAACCGGCGTGTGCGCGAACCGGGCGGCTTCAACCTGCCCAACCCCGTGAACAAGCACGTCTTCCGGACGGCGAGCGGCACCGCCGTCTTCACCGCGAACACCTTCACCGGGCTCACCGCGCCGCCCGGCCACCTGATCCTTCAGACGCTGCGTTCGCACGACCAGTGGAACACCATTCCGTACGCGATGGACGACCGCTACCGCGGTATCAAGGGTGCGCGGCGCGTCGTCCTGGCCAACGCCGAGGACCTCGCCGAACTGGGCATCGCCGAGGGCGCCCTGGTCGACCTGATCAGCGTGTGGACCGACGGCAGCGAACGCAGGGCCCCCGCGTTCCGCGTCGTCGGCTATCCGACGCCCCGGGGCTCCGCCGCCGCCTACTACCCGGAGACGAACGTCCTCGTGCCGCTGGACAGCGTCGCCGAGAACAGCAACACCCCCACGTCGAAGGCCGTGATCATCCGGATGGAACCGGCCGAGGGGGAGGTCCCCGCTCAGTCCAGGTAGCCCATCTTGCGGCTGATGTCCTGCGCGCTCCTCAGCAGCGTGGGGGAGAGTTCGTGCATCCGCTCCTCGGTGAACCGGTAGGCGGGACCCGAGGCGCTGATCGCGGCGATGACCTCACCCTGGGCATTTCTGATGGGTGCGGCCATTCCGTGCAGCCCGAGCTCCAATTCCTCGAGCGTCACCGCATATCCGCGCTCAAGGGTCTGCGCGAGATCCTTCTCGAGTTTTCCCTTGGCGGTCAGGGTGTGCGGTGTCATCTTTTTCATGTGGGAGGCCGCGAGCATTTCCGCGCGTTCCTGCTCGGGGACATGAGCAAGGAGCACCTTTCCACTGGATGTGGCATGCATCGGGGTGAGCTGGCCGACCCAATTGTGCGTGCTGACCGCCATGGGACCGCGCACCTGGAGCACGTTCACCGCGTAATGTTCCTGCAGTATCGCGATGTTGACGGCCTCGCCGAATTCCTCCGCGAGTTGCTCGCAGAACGGGCGGGCCTGCTGGGTCACATCGAAATTGTCGGTGACCGAGCTGGCCAGGCGTACGATGCCGAATCCGATCCGGTACTTTCCCCGGTCGCCCGACTGCTCGACCAGGTCGCGCGCCTCGAGCGCGCCCAGCAGACGGAAGGCCGTCGACTTGTGCACGTCGATTTCCGCGGCGATCTCACTGACGCCCGCTTCCCCGCGCCGGGCGAGAATCTCCAGAACGCTCACGGCGCGGTCGACGGACTGCACTCCGGCGCCCGACGATCCCGATGTCTCGCTGTCTGCGTCATGCTTTCTCATGGCGCGACTATAGGTGCTGGCCGCGGACGGGCGGCAGGGCGATGCGGAAGCGGATCTTCGACTCCAACTGCACGATCGTCTCCGATAAGTGGCGTCTCCTTTATCAGGACAGAAAAGTCCCGCCTCGCCACTGCCGCTACCCGAGTCGGCGGGAGTCATGCACCCTTGCGCATCGTCGTGAGGCGAACACGTGAGCGATGTTCTGGCCCGGCCCCCTGCGGAAGGGGCGCTTCGAGGGCTCCTGAGGGACGGTTGGTGAAGGCCCGCAACGCCCGTGCGCTGCAACGCAGTTGACGACCCCCTGTCGGCGCCGGCACGTGGTGCGGGACGCCGGGTTTCAGTGTGGCGCGACAGTTCCCAGATCCCTCTTGACACGCGCCGTCGACGGAGACGACAGTTTGGGCGTTGCGTAGAACGCGTCAAGGTTCTTCATGCGCAACAGAGTTCGGTGCTTCAACAGATCTTCAAAAGCTCCCCTTCGGCTCTTCTGCCTCCCTCAACAGACTCCGCCGGGTCCCCGTGCTCGGCCGTCCCCGCAGCAAGGAGCTCAACCGTGACTCACGAGGTTCGCGCAGTGGTCGCCCGCAAGCAGGGCGCCCCCGTCTCCGTGGAGACGATCCTGGTCCCGGAGCCCGGGCCGGGGGAGGCGCTGGTACAGGTGCGGGCCTGCGGCGTCTGCCACACCGATCTGCACTACCGGGAGGGCGGGATCGGTGACGAGTTCCCGTTCCTGCTCGGCCACGAGGCCGCCGGTGTCGTCGAGTCCGTCGGTGACGGGGTCACCGACGTGGCGCCCGGCGACTTCGTCATCCTCAACTGGCGCGCGGTGTGCGGAAGTTGCCGGGCCTGTCGGCGCGGCCGGCCCTGGTACTGCTTCGCCACGCTCAACGCCACGCAGCCCATGACCCTGCTCGACGGCACGCCGCTCTCGCCGGCCCTCGGCATCGGCGCGTTCGCCGAGAAGACCCTCGTCGCCGCGGGTCAGTGCACCAAGGTCGACCGGTCCGCCCCGGCCGCCGCCGCGGGCCTGCTCGGCTGCGGCGTCATGGCGGGCTTCGGCGCGGCGGTCAACACCGGCGGCGTCGGCCGGGGCGACTCGGTGGCCGTGATCGGCTGCGGCGGCGTCGGCATCGCGGCGATCGCCGGGGCGAAGGTGGCGGGCGCCGCCCGCATCATCGCCGTCGACATCGACGAGCGGAAGCTGGCGAAGGCCGAACGGTTCGGCGCCACCGACACCGTCGACTCCTCCAGGACCGACCCCGTCGAGGCCGTGCGCTCCCTCACCGGCGGCTTCGGCGCCGACGTCGTCGTCGAGGCGGTCGGCCGCCCCGAGACCTACCAGCAGGCCTTCTACGCCCGCGACTTGGCGGGCACCGTCGTCCTCGTCGGGGTGCCCACCCCCGAGATGAAGCTGGAACTGCCGCTCGCCGACGTCTTCGGCCGCGGCGGCGCCCTCAAGTCCTCCTGGTACGGGGACTGCCTGCCCTCCCGCGACTTCCCCGCCCTCATCGACCTCTACCTCCAGGGCCGCTTCGACCTCGGCGCCTTCGTCAGCGAGGAGATCGGCCTCGACGAGGTGGAATCCGCGTTCGACGCCATGCGCCGCGGAGACGTACTGCGCTCAGTGGTGACGCTGTGAGCGCGGGGGTGCTCTGAGCCCCCGTCACCACACACGAACTCGCATCGCTTCGGCACCTGCCGCATGTCCGCACGACATCTACCGAGGTGACATCTGATGAGCACCGCCAGCCTGCCCCCGAGCCTGATCTCCACGCTGCCCGGCGACTACTACACCGACCCGCGGATCTTCGCTCGGGAGCAGGAGCACATCTTCGAGTCCATGTGGTTCTGCGTGAGCCGCGCGGCCGACCTCACCAAGCCGGGCAGCTTCCGCACCTACCAGGTGGGCCGGGAGAGCGTCCTCGTCTCGCGCTCCCGCGACGGTTCGATCCGCGCCTTCCTCAACATCTGCCGGCATCGCGGCGCCAAGCTGTGCACCGAGGAGTCCGGCGAGGTCAAGCGGAACTTCCAGTGCCCCTACCACGCCTGGACCTACGGCCTCGACGGCAAGCTGGTCGCCGCGCCCAACCTGACGTCCATGCCCGACATCGACCGCACCGAATACGGTCTGGTCAACGTGCACGTGCGCGAATGGCTCGGGTACGTATGGGTGTGCCTCGCCGAGCAGCCCCCCTCCTTCGAGGACGAGGTGATCGGCGCCGTCAGCGAGCGGCTCGGCGGCGCCGAGGCCATCGAGAACTACGCGATCGAGGGCCTCGACGTCGGCCGGCGCATCACGTACGACGTCCAGGCCAACTGGAAGCTCATCATCGAGAACTTCATGGAGTGCTACCACTGCGCCACCATCCACCCCGAACTCACCGAGGTGCTCCCGGAGTTCAAGGACGGCCTCGCCGCCCAGTACTTCGTGGGGCACGGCGCCGAGTTCGCCGAGGAGGCGCAGGGCTTCACCGTCGACGGCTCCGAAGGACTCGACCGCATCCCGTCGGTCGCCGATGACCAGGACCGGCGCTACTACGCGATCACCGTGCGGCCCCAGGTGTTCATCAATCTGGTCCCGGACCACGTGATCCTCCACCGGATGTACCCGATCTCCCACGACCGCACCATCGTCGAGTGCGACTGGCTGTACCTGCCGCACGTCGTCGACAGCCACGGCGACGGCAAGGACATGGAGCGGTCCGTCGAACTGTTCCACCGCGTCAACCAGCAGGACTTCGACGCCTGCGAACGCACCCAGCCCACGATGAGCTCGCGTGCCTACGTCAAGGGCGGCGTCCTCGTCCCCAGCGAACACCACATCGGCGAGTTCCACACCTGGCTCCAGGCCAGGCTCGGCGCACAGCACGCCAATTGACCGTCCATTTGTTTCCTGGAGGTTCCCCATGATCCCGGTGTGCCGCATCGAAGATCTGCCCCCTGGTGAGTCCATCCGCGTGACCGAGGGCGTGCCGACCCCGGTCGCCGTCTTCAACGCGGACGGCACGGTGTACGCCATCGACGACACCTGCACCCACCAGGACGCCTCGCTGGCCGACGGCTTCCTCGAGGGCTGCTTCGTCGAATGCCCCCTGCACGAGGCGTCGTTCGACCTGCGCAACGGACGCCCGACCTGCCCGCCCGCGAAGACGCCCGTCCGCACCCATCACGTCACCGTCAAGGACGGCCAGGTCCTGCTTCACGTCACCGTTGGGGAGCCCGCATGAAGCACATCACCGTCGTCGGAGCCTCGCTCGCCGGCCTCAGCGCCGTCCGGTCGCTGCGCGCCGAGGGGTACGAGGGAGAGATCACCGTCGTGGGGGAGGAACTGCACCGGCCCTACGACCGCCCGCCCCTGTCCAAGGCCTACCTCAAGGGCGACGTCACGGCCGACGCCCTCGAACTTGGGGACGCCGAGGAGTACGAATCGCTCGACATCCACTGGGAGCTGGGCGACCGCGCCGTGCACCTGGACTGCTTCAACACCTCGGTCATCCTCGGCAACGGGCGCCGGATCGAGACGGACGGCGTCGTGGTCGCCACCGGCTCGACGGCCCGCCGTCTGCCCGGCACGGACGGCCTCGCGGGCGTGCACACCCTGCGCACCCTCGACGACGCCCGGAGTCTGCGCACCGAGCTGGTCAGCGGGGTGCCCCGGATGGTCGTCATCGGCGCCGGATTCATCGGCGCCGAGGTGGCCGCCACCGCCCACCACCTCGGCCTCGACGTCACCGTGGTCGAGGCGCTCGACACCCCGCTGGAACGCCAGCTGGGCGCCGAGATGGGCCGCCTGTGCGCCTCCCTGCACACCGACCACGGCGTCCGCCTGCTGTGCGGGACCGGAGTCGCGGAACTGGAGAGCGGCGGCGGCCGGGTCACCGGCGTGCGGCTCACGGACGGACGGCTGCTGCCCGCGGACATCGTGCTCGTCGGGGTGGGGGCCAGGCCGGTCGACGACTGGCTCGCCGACTCCGGTGTGTGGGTGGACAACGGCGTGGTCTGCGACGCGGGCGGCGCCTCCAGCGTGCCCAACGTCGTCGCGGTCGGCGACGTCGCCCGCCGCCCGCACCCCTTCACCGGCCGGCACGCCCGCATCGAGCACTGGTCGAACGCCGCGGAGTCGGCCGCGACGGCGGCCCGCACCCTGCTCACCGGCGAGACCGCCGTGCCCCGGGCCACCCCGCCCTCCTTCTGGTCCGACCAGTACGACGTCCGGATCCAGCTCGCCGGCGTCGTGAACCCCGGAGCCGAGCTCGAACTCGTCGAGGGCAGCTACGAGGACCGGTCCTTCGCGGCGCTCTACAAGGAGGACGGGGTACCCACCGCGGTCCTCGCCATGAACCGCTCCAAGATCTTCAACCGGCTCCGCCGCACCCTGGTCCCCGCCACGGAAAGGATCGCGCCCGCCGCCGTCTGACGGGCCCGCCACCATGTCTTCGCCTCTCCCGCCGTGCCGCACCCCTGATATATCAATGCTTGGATGCGGTACGGTGAGGTCCCATCCGGGACACGTCAAGGGAGGGGCGAGATGGCATCTGTGCCTGCCGCCGGGGGCCAGTCGCACGGCGCGACACTGGCCGACCAGGCGTATCAGGAGATCACGGACCGGCTCGTCACCCTCCAGATCCGTCCCGGTGAACCCGTCCACGACGGGCGGCTCGCCGCCGACCTCGGCCTCGGCCGCACCCCGGTCCGCGAAGCCCTCAAGCGCCTGGAGACCGAGCGGCTCGTCGTCGCCTTCCCCCGGCGCGGCACCTTCGCCACCGAAGTACAGATCGCCGACCTCGGCCACATCTCCGAGGTCCGTCAGGAGCTCGAACCCCTCGCCGCCGCGCGTGCCAGCAAGCGGGCCACCGCGGCGGACCGGGAGCGGCTGCGCGCACTGCTCACCCGCGTCGAGGAGGAGTCGCGGACCGCGCCGGAGCCCGGCGATGTCGCCCTGCTCCGTCTCGACATGGCGGTGCACCGCGCCGTCTACGCGCTCACGTACAACCCGTACCTCGAAGCCACGCTGGTCAACTACGACAACCTCGCCACCCGTATCTGGTGCCTGTTCATCGACCGCCTGGCCGGACTCGAGCAACACGTACACGAGCACGGGCAGTTGCTGCGGGCCGTCATCGAGGGCGACGCGGCCAAGGCGTCGGCCGTGTCCGCGGAGCACGTGGAGAACTTCGAGCGCGCGATCCGCTCGATCATCTGAGGTCGTCGACCGCCCCTCAACCATGGGGAACGCGGGGCCCATTGACGCCCGCCACGCAGCGGTTCTAGTGTGCCGAGCGCTGGTATATCAATCACGCTCAACTGTCGTGTCAATTCCACGTGCATACGCGGCCGCCGCCCCGAGGCGCACGGTCCGCGTCTCTCCCGAACGCCACAAGCCCCCACGGCGGGCCGCTGCTCGGAGGATCCCCATGCCCCATCAGGTCAAGGCAGTCGTCGCCCGCGCGGCAGGCGCACCGGCGACCCTGGAGACCGTGACCGTGCCCGATCCGGGCCCCGGTGAGGCCCTCGTCGACATCCAGGCCTGCGGCGTGTGCCACACGGATCTGCACTACCTCCAGGGCGGCATCGGCACGGAATTCCCCTTCCTTCTCGGGCACGAGGCGGCGGGCGTGGTCGCGGCCGTCGGGCCCGATGTGACCGACGTCGCCGAGGGCGACTTCGTCGTCCTCAACTGGCGGGCGGTGTGCGGCAGTTGCCGGTCCTGTCGGCGCGGGCGCCCCTGGTACTGCTTCGACAGCCTGGGCGCCACCCAGCCCACCACCCTGGACGACGGCACCCCCCTGGTCGCCGCCCTCGGCATCGGCGCCTTCGCCGAGAAGGCCCTGGTCGCCGCGGGCCAGTGCACCAAGGTCAACGCGGCGGCTCCGGCCGCGGCCGCCGGGCTGCTCGGCTGCGGCGTCATGGCAGGCTTCGGCGCCGCCGTGCACACCGGCGGCGTCACCCGCGGCGACTCCGTCGCGGTCATCGGCTGCGGCGGCGTCGGCATGGCGGCCCTCGCCGGCGCCGAACTGGCCGGTGCCACCCGGGTGATCGCGGTCGACGTCGACGCCCGCAAGCTCGACCTCGCCGGGAGATTCGGCGCGACCCACACCGTCGACCCCACCGCGACCGACCCCGTGCAGGCCGTCCGCGACCTCACCGGCGGCCACGGGGCCGACGTCGTCATCGACGCGGTCGGCCGCCCGGAGACCTACCGGCAGGCCTTCTACGCCCGCGACCTCGCCGGAACCCTCGTGCTCGTCGGTGTGCCCACCGCCGACCGCACCGTCCAACTGCCTCTCCTCGACGTCTTCGGACGCGGCGGAGCACTGAAGTCCTCCTGGTACGGCGACTGTCTGCCCTCCCGGGACTTCCCGCAGCTCGTCGACCTCCACCTCCAGGGCCGGTTCGACCTGGACCGGTTCGTGAGCGAGACGATCGACCTCACCGATGTGCAGGGCGCCTTCGACCGGATGAGCCGCGGCGAGGTGCTGCGCTCGGTCGTCCGCCTCTGACGACACCACCAAGACCCCTCCCACGTCACGCCACCCCGTGCACCCATGAACTCCCGGAGGACCCACCATGACCTCGCAGTCTTCGCAGCCCAAGGTGGTCATCATCGGAGCCGGCATCGTCGGCTGCTCCCTCAGCGACGAACTCACCGCCCTCGGCCGGACAGACGTCACCGTCCTCGAACAGGGGCCCCTCTTCGCGACCGGTGGATCCAGCTCGCACGCCCCCGGCCTGGTCTTCCAGACCAGCCCCTCCAAGACCATGACCGAGTTCGCGCGCTACACCGTCGAGAAGACCAGCGCCCTCGACCTCGACGGCGACTGGTGCTACCGGCAGGTCGGCGGCCTGGAGATAGCCACGACTCCCGAACGCCTCGCGGAACTCGAGCGCCGGCACGGCTGGCTCACCTCCTGGGGCGTCGAGAGCCACCTCCTGGACCCCGCCGAGTCCGCCAAGCTGCACCCGCTGCTCGACCCCGACGCGATCCTCGGCGGCTACCACATCCCCAGCGACGGCCTCGCCAAGGCGCTGCGCATCGGTGAGGCACAGGCCCGTCGCGCCATCGCCCGCGGTGCCACCTTCCTCGGCCACCACACCGTCACCGACATCGAGACATCAGGCGGCGCCGTCAGCGCCGTCGTCACCGACCGCGGCACCTTCCCCGCGGACATCGTGGTGTCCTGCGCCGGATTCTGGGGCCCGCGCATCGGCCGCATGGTCGGCCAGCACGTGCCGCTCGTCCCCATGGGCCACCAGTACGCCACCACCACACCGATCACCGAACTCAAGGGCCGCAACAGCCAGTCGGACGAGGCGAACCTGCCGATCCTGCGCAACCAGGACGCCGGCCTGTACTACCGCGAACTCGTCGACCGGATCGGCATCGGCTCGTACGCCCACCGACCGATGCCGATCTCCGCCGACGACGTCGTTCACCCCGCCGACAGCCCCGACCAGCCCTCGAAGCTCGACTTCACGAAGCCCGACTTCGCAGGCGCCTGGGCCGACACCCGCAGGCTGCTGCCCGCCCTGAACGACGCGGAGATCGCCGACGGCTTCAACGGCCTGTTCTCCTTCACGGTCGACGGCATGCCCCTGATCGGCGAGTCCCCGGAGGTCTCCGGCTTCTGGCTGGCCGAAGCCGTGTGGGTGACCCACTCGGCGGGCGTCGCCCGGGCCGTCGCGAAGTGGATGGTCGAGGGCAGGCCCGGCATCGATCTCCACGGGTGTGACATCAACCGTTTCGAGGACGTGCAGCTGGCCCCCGACTACGTGCACGAGCGCAGCTGCCAGAGCTTCGCCGAGGTCTACGACATCATCCACCCGCTCCAGCCGCCGAACCGGCCGCGGCCACTGCGCGTGAGCCCCTTCCACACCCGCCAAAAGGAACTCGGCGCCGTGTTCCTTGAGGGCGGCGGCTGGGAGCGCCCGCACTGGTACGAGGCCAATGCCGGGCTGCCCGAGGTGTCCCGCATCAGCGAGCGGGGCGAGTGGGCCTCCCGCTTCTGGTCGCCCGTCGCGGGCGCCGAGGCCCTGGTCACCCGCGAGCGCGTGGCGATGTACGACATGACCCCGCTCAAGCGCCTGGAGGTCACGGGTCCCGGCGCCCTGGCATTCCTCCAGGGCCTGTCAACCAACCAACTGGACAAGGCAGTCGGAGCGGTCACCTACACACTCATGCTCGACGAGGCGGGCGGCGTCCTGAGCGATCTCACCGTCGCCCGGCTCGCCGAGGACCGCTTCCAGGTCGGCGCCAACAGCAACCTCGACCTCGCCTGGCTCCGCCGCCACCTGCCCGCCGACGGCACCGTACAGGTCCGGGACATCACGGCCGGCACCTGCTGCATCGGCGTATGGGGCCCGCGCGCCCGCGACCTCGTACAACCCCTGACCGACGCCGACTTCTCGCACGAGAACTTCGGCTACTTCAAGGCGAAGCAGGCCTTCATCGGGGACGTCCCGGTCACCGCGATGCGCCTGTCCTACGTCGGCGAACTGGGCTGGGAGATCTACACCACCGCCGACCTGGGCCAGCGCCTGTGGGACACGCTCTGGCGCGCCGGACAGGAGCACGGTGTCATCGCCGCGGGCCGCAGCGCCTTCAACTCCCTGCGCCTGGAGAAGGGATACCGGGCCTGGGGCCACGACATGACCAGCGAGCACAACCCGTACGAGGCCGGTGTCGGCTTCGCCGTCCGCAAGAAGAAGGGCGACTACCTGGGTCTCGACGCGATCCGCGACCTCACCAAGGACACCGTGGAACGCCGTCTCACGGCCCTCCTCATCGAGGACGACCACTCGGTGGTGATGGGCCACGAACCGGTCTTCGTGAACGGCCGGCCCAGCGGCTACATCACGAGCGCCGCCTACGGCTACACCCTCGGCCGCCCCATCGCCTACGCCTGGCTCCCCGCCGAACACGCGGAACCCGGCACACGGGTGGAGATCGGCTACTTCGGCGACAAGGTGCCCGCGACGACGGCGGCGGAGCCGCTGTTCGACCCGGAGATGACACGCATCAGGCGGTGACATGTGCTGCGACGGTGTCTCGGCCGGGTCAGGACCGCAGCAGGTCCAGCACGGCCGAGGCGGCGGCGCGGTGCCAGCGCGCACTGTCGCGCAGCATCGCGTGGTCGCCACCGGGCACCAGGGAGATCCGGGCCCGTGCACCCGCCGCCCGCGCCCGCTCGACGAACGCCACGGACGCCCCCGGGTCCGTGACCCGGTCCCGGTCGCCGTGCAGCACGACGACGTCCTTGCCGCTCAGGTGCGCGACGGGCTCGCGCTCCGGGCACCAGGGCGCCAACGCCACCACGCCCCGGACACCGGGCGCACGCGCGGCGGCCAGGGCCGCACGGCCGCCCATCGAGTGTCCCACGAGCACCACCGGCACCTCGCCGACGTGCCGCGTCAGCTCGCGCAGCGCCCGCTCGGCATCGTGCAGCGCGTCGGCGTCCGAGCCGTTCCAGCCGCGGACCCGGTAGCGCACCTGCGCCAGCAGCACGGCATCCGTCGACGGAAGGGACGCGGACACGGCCCGTACGAACGGCCTCATGCGCAGCGCCGCGAGATGCCAGGGCCGCGAAGCGGACCGGCTGTCGGCGCGGCCGCCGTGCAGGAACAGCACCGCGGCACGCGCGCCCGGCGGATTGCGGCGCACGATCAGTGCCCCGGCAGACCCGGTGGCCTCCCGGATCGCCCGCTGTTCAGGACCGGTCATTCGTCCCCCTCACTCCTTCACCGCGTGACTGCGGAATGCCCGCTACCGATCATTCGACGCCGAACGTGGGACGGTTTGGTCCACTGGACCAATCCATGGCCTCCCGGGGTCCGGATTACGCCTGGACAGTTCCCGACCACGGAGGGCCCCGTGAAAGAAGCCGTACACATCGGCAGAAACCCGTCCGCCGAACCCGATCTTCAGGAGCTCGTGGGCCGCGTCGCCCTCGGCGACGAGGACGCGTTCGCTTCGGTGTACGACAGGGTGATGGGACCCGTCCTGGGTACGGTACGCGCCGTCCTGCGGGACCTGGCGCAGTCGGAGGAGGTCGCGCAGGAGATCCTCGTCGAGGTCTGGCGCACCGCTCCCCGCTACCGCACCGACCGCGGCACGGCGATCAACTGGATCCTCACCCTGGCCCACCGGCGCGCCATCGACCGGGTCCGCTCCGTCGAGGCCGCCGCGGCGCGCGACCAGAAGGCCGCGCTCCTCGACCACATGCCCGACTTCGACCAGGTCACCGAGCAGGTCGAGGCACGCCTCGAGCGCGAGCAGGTACGCCGCTGCCTGCGCACCCTGACCGAGATCCAGCGCCAGGCCGTCACCCTCGCCTACTACCGCGGGCTGACCTACCGGCAGGTCGCCGAGTCCCTGACACTGCCCCTGGGCACGGTCAAGACCCGGCTGCGCGACGGTCTCATCCGGCTCCGCGACTGCCTGGGGGTGACCGCGTGACCACCACCGACCTGCACACGCTGACCGGCGCGTACGCGCTGCACGCGCTGTCCGACGAGGAGCGTGCCGACTTCGAGCGGCACCTGGCGCACTGCGAGGCCTGCGCCCAGGAGAGCGCCGAACTCGCCGCGACCGCGGCCCGTCTCGGCCTGGCGGCCACCGTCACACCCCGCCCCGATCTGCGCGGCCAGGTACTGCGCCGGATCACCACGGTCCGCCAGGACTCGCCCCGCGAGCCGGCGCTGTCCCGGGCCGGGCGCACGGCGGGCGCCAGGCGGCGGCTGCTGTCGCGGTGGGCGCTCGCCGCCTGCTTCGCGGCCGCCGCCGCGCTCGGCGGCACGGCCGTGTGGCAGCACCAGCGCGCCGAGGACGCCCAGGAACAGGCCCGGCAGGCGGATCAGGACAACGACCGGATCGCCGCCGTGCTCGCGGCGCCGGACGCCAAGAGCGACTCGGCGAAGCTCGCCGACGGCGCGAGGGGCACCGTCGTCGTCTCCAAGAGCCAGGACCGGGCCGTGTTCATCGCCTCCGGGATGGCACACCCGCCGCGGGGCAAAGTCTACCAACTCTGGTTCGACGACGGCGGAACCATGCGCTCCGCAGGGCTCATGAACAACGACCGCAGCGACCAGGCCGTGCTGCTGAGCGGCGCCGTGGACGGGGCGTCGGGCATGGGCATCACCGTCGAGCCGGCAGGCGGCTCGGACCGGCCGACCACCGACCCGGTGGCGCTGATGCCCCTTCCCGCCTGAGCGATCGGACCCTGGGACCCCGCCCGGCGGCGGGGTCCCACCCGCCTCAGCGACGGGGCGGCAGCGGAAAGAAGCCACTGGTGCGGGCCGCGTACTCGGCGTAGCCCGGCCGCTCGGCCATGTGCCGTTCCAGCAGCCGTTTACCGCTGCCCTTGGTCAGCAGCAGGCTCATCACCAGCGGGGACACCAGACAGACGGCCGCCGCGCCGAACGAGTCGCACACGATCAGGAACAGGCCCCACGAGACGCAGAAGTCCCCGAAGTAGTTCGGGTGACGGGTGTACCGCCACAGCCCCCGGTCCATGATCCGCCCCTTGGCCGCGGGATCCGCCTTGAACCGCGCCAGCTGCGCGTCCCCCACCGCCTCGAAGAACATGCCCACCGCCCACAGCACCGTCCCCGCCCAGGCGAAGCCGGTCATCGGCCCCGTCACGTACTGCGCGGCCTGCACGGGCAGGGACACCAGCCAGACGAGGGCGCCCTGGAGGAGGTACACCATGCGCAGGGCGTACAGGTTCCGGTTTCCCGGGGCCCCGGCGAGCATCCGCTCGTAGCGCGGGTCCTCGCCGTGGCCGCGCCCGCGCCGCGCGATGTGCCCGGCAAGACGCACACCCCACACCACCGTCAGTACGGTCACCAGGACCCGCCGCCCCGGATCGCCGGCACCCCCTGACGCCACGAAAGCCACCACGGCGACCGCGGCGAACCCGAGACCCCACGCCACGTCGACGATCCGGTGCACACCCTTGCGCACGGCCACGGCGAACGTGACGAGCATGACGGCGAACGCGGCGGCGGCCGCCCACCCGAGACCGGTCGCGAAGTCCCCCCAGGCGAAGCCGCTCATGACCGCTCCAGACCGGGGTACCAGTCCCGCGGCGTCGCCGGCACACCACTGCGTCCCGCGGCCGTCGGACGGACCGAGAGGATCTGGTCGACGCCCATGCGCCGCTCCTCGAAGGCGAGGGCGCCGCCCACCAGGTACAGGCGCCACACGCGGGCCGTCTCCGCACCGACGAGCTCCACGAACTCGGACCAGCGTTCCTCCAGCGTGCGACGCCAGGCGTCGACCGAGCGCACATAGTGTTCGCGCAGCGACTCCACCGACCGCACCTCAAGACCGGCCGTCTCCAGCAGGCCCACGGTCTCGCCCAGCGGACGCATGTGCATGTCGGGCGCGATGTACGCCTCGATGAACGCGCCGCCGCCCGGAGCCGTCGCCCCGCGCGACATCTGCTGGACCAGGACGCGTCCCGCGGGCCGCACCAGACGGTGCAGCGCGGCGGCGAACGCCGGGTACTCGGCGTCCCCGACGTGCTCGCCCATCTCGACCGTGGCGACCGCGTCGTAGTCACCGCCGGTGATGTCCCGGTAGTCCTGACACACCACATGCACCCGGTCCGCGAGACCCCGCGAGCGCACCTGCTCGTCCACGTACGCCGCCTGCTCGCGGGCCAGAGTCACCGCGGTGACCCGCACACCGTGCCGTTCTGCCGCGTACAGCGTCAGGGAGCCCCAGCCGCAGCCGATGTCGAGCAGCCGGGCCCCGGGCACCAGGCCGAGCTTGCGGCAGATCAGCTCCAGCTTGGCGCGCTGCGCGTCGGCCGCGGTGAACCCCGGTCCTTCGCCCGCCCAGTACCCGCACGAGTAAGCCATCGTCTCGTCGAGGAGCAGCCGATAGAAGGCGTTCGACAGGTCGTAGTGGTGGCTGATGGCCTCCCGGTCGCGGGACCTGCTGTGCAGGGCTCCGCGCAGCCGCGCCTGCGAGGCGGGCGGGGCCGGGGGAGGGCCCACCGCGCCGAGGCGGGCGGCGGCGCCCGCCGCACGGGCGCGACCGGTCAGGGAGAGGCGGGGCGCGTGCAGCTTCCGTTCGCGGGCCGCCGACCACATGGCGCGCAGCCCTGCGGCCAGATCCCCTTCCACGTCGATCTCACCGGTCACGTACGCCTGCGCGAGCCCCAACTCGCCGGGATTCCACAGCAGTCGGCGCAGCGCGCGGCGGGAGCGCACGACGACCACGGGGCCGTCGGCCGGGCCCGCCTCGGCGCCGTCCCAGGTGCGCAGGCGGACCGGGAGCGGCCCGCCGAGCGCGGTCTCGGCGAGTGCGGCGAGGCGGTGGGCGGCGCCGGTCATCGGCTGATCTCCTCCTTGGTGAGCAGGTACTGCTGTACGTCGAGGTATCCGGAGCGGAAGCCGGCCTCGGAGTAGGCGAGATAGAACGTCCACATGCGCTGGAACGTCTCGTCGAATTCGAGCGCGGAGACCGCGTCGGCCCGTTCGGCGAACCGTTCCCGCCACAGCCGCAGCGTCTCCGCGTAGTGCGCGCCGTAGCCGTCGCGGCGGGCGATGGTGAGGCGGGTGTGGTCGCGTACCGTCTCGGCGATCGCCTCGACGGACGGCAGCAGCCCACCGGGGAAGATGTACTTCTGGATCCAGGTGTACGTGGACCGGCTCGCCAGCATCCGGTCGTGCGGCATGGTGATGGCCTGGAGCGCGACCCGGCCGCCCGGCGCCAGGCGTGCGTCGAGGGTGCGGAAGTAGACGGGCCAGAACTCGGCGCCGACCGCCTCGATCATCTCGACGCTGACGACGGCGTCGTAACTGCCGCGTGCCTCGCGGTAGTCGCACAGTTCGACGGTGACACGGTCCGTGAGCCCGGCCGCCGCGACGCGTTCCAGGGCGAGTTCGCGCTGTTCGCCGGAGAGGGTGAGCGACGTGACCCGGGCCCCGCGCGCGGCGGCGCGGATCGCGAGCTCGCCCCAGCCGGTGCCGATCTCCAGCACCCGGCTGCCGGCGCGGACTTCGGCGAGGTCGAGCAGCCGGTCGATCTTGCGGCGCTGGGCGTCGGCGAGCAGGCTCCGGTCGGCGGGCAGGCCGCGGAACACGGCCGACGAGTAGCTGAGCGTCTCGTCGAGGAAGAGCGCGAACAGGTCGTTGGACAGGTCGTAGTGGTGGCTGATGTTGCTCCGGGACCCGGCCGGGGTGTTGCGCCGGGCCGAGGGCTGACGCAGCGCCCACAGTCCACGCAGCCGTTGCAGCGGTGCGGGCACCAGCTCGGAGGCGTGCGCGGCGAGGACGGTGAGGGCCGCCACGAGATCGGGCGCGTCCCACTCCCCGGCCATGTACGACTCGCCGAACCCGATCAGTCCCTGCTTGCCGATGCGGCGGTGGAAGGCGTCCGGCCGGTGGATGTGCAGGACAGGCCCGCCCTTGCCGAGCTCGGTGCCGTCGGCGAACCGCACACGCAGCGGCAGTTCACGCAGGGCACGGCGGACGACGGCCGCGGCGACGGCGGTCCGGGGCGGGGAGGCGGCCGGTGGCGCGGCGACGTCGGGCCACCTGACCGGGGCCACGGGGAAGCGAGTGGGCCCGGCCGGGGGAGCCGTGGCGGGGCGGGTGTCGCCGGTTCTCATGAGGTGTTCTCCGAAGTGCTGTGTTCGTGCTGGTCGGGACGCGGCTGGACGGGCAGACCCCGCAGGTACAGCCGGATGCCGTGCAGGCGAATGGCGGCCGACACGGCGAGCGTGGACCACGGCCTGCGCACCGCGAGCCCCAGCAGGGTTCGTACACGTACTTCCTTCCTGGAGCCGCGAACGGTTGCGGTGAACGGCCTGCCGCCGTCGCGCTCCAGGTGCACGGTGAGGTCCACCCGGTCCTCGGGGGCGGGCAGGCGCATCCGGTAACGGCCGTCGACGGGGAAGAACGGCGAGACGTAGAACTCCTTGTCCGTCGACGCCCGACCCGTGGCGTCCGGCCACAGCAGATAGGCGTGGCGTCCGCCGTACGTGTTGTGGACCTCGGCGACGACGCAGCGCAGGGTGCCGCCGGGGGTGTGGCACCAGTACAAGGTGAGCGGGTTGAAGACGTACCCGAAGACGCGCGCGTGGGTCAGCATCACGACCGGGCCGCCCTGGAGGTCCACTCCGTGTTCGGCCAGGAAGGCGTCGAGGCCGGAGCGGATGGACGGCTGCCGGTCGCCGCCGAAGTGGTCGCGCGCGTCGAAGCGCGCCAACGACCGTAGCGGAAAGGGCAGGTCGGGCGGATGCTCGGGGTCGATCAGCCACATGTACGTGCGATGGCGCAGCGCGTACCGGCGCGGCGCGGTGCGCACGTGGGCGACCGTGACGCTGTACAGAGCCGGGGCCGTGCTCACCATGACACTCCCAGGGCCGCGGCGGCCGCGACGCCGGAGGCGCAGCCGTCCTCGTGGAAGCCCCAGCCGTGGTAGGCGCCGGCGAACGCGGTCGTGGAGGTGTTCAGTTCGGGAAGCCGCCGCTGGGCGGCCACGGACTCCGGTGTGTACACCGGGTGTTCGTAGACCATGCGGGAGCGGACCAGGTCCGGATCGACGCGGTCCTCGCCCCCGAGCGTGACGACGTAGGTCTCGGGTGCGTCCAGGCGCTGGAGCCGGTTCATGTCGTAGCTGACCCGCACCCGGTCGGCGCCCGCCGCGCAGGACGGCATCAGATAGTTCCAGGAGGCCCGGGCGCCCCGGGCGCGCGGCAACAGCGCGGTGTCGGTGTGCAGGAGCGTGGTGTTCCGGGAGTACCGGAACGCGCCGAGCACCTCCTTCTCCCGCGGTGTGGCATCCGCAAGGAGTCGCAGCGCCTGGTCCGGGTGGGTGGCGACGACCACCGAGTCGTACGTGTGCGTGAAGCCGTCGGCGGCGGTGAGCGTGACGCCGTCCGCATGCCGCTGGAGGGCGTGGACCGGCGCCGAAAGACGCACCTGGTCCAGGCCCCGCGCCACCCGGTCGACATAGCTGTGCGAGCCGCCGGTCACCGTGCGCCAGGTCGGCGACCCGCCCACCGAGAGCATCCCGTGGTGCTTCAGGAACCTGAACAGGTACGCGGCCGGGTAGCGCATCGCCGTGGTGGCGTCGCACGACCACACCGCGGACACGAGGGGCGTCATGAAGTGGGTACGGAAGTACGGGGAGAAACCCTCGCGATCGACGAACTCACCCAGCGTGAGCTCCGATTCCGCGTCCCGTTCCAGCAGCCGCCGCGCCGCCCGGTGGAAGGCGGGCACCTGTGCGAGCAGCCGCAGATAGCCGGCGCGCAGGGCGTTGCCGGGCTGTGCGAACAGTCCGGAAAGGCCCCGCGCACCGGCGTACTCCAGTCCGCAGCCCTCGCACCGCACCGACATGCTCATCTCCGACTCCTGCGTGGCGACGCCGAGCTCGGCGAACAGCCGCAGCAGGTTCGGATACGTGGCGCCGTTGTGCACGATGAACCCGGAGTCGACCCGATGGTTCGCCCCGTCCGGCGAGGTCAGGTCGTGGGTGTGCGCGTGCCCGCCGAGCCGCTCGTCGGCCTCGTACAGGGTGACGTGGTGTGTCCGGGCGAGTACGTGCGCGGCGGTGAGCCCGGCGACGCCGCTGCCGATCACGGCAGTGCGCCGCCGCCCCACCGTCCTTGAGGTGGCATCCCCCGAGCCGCCTCCTGGAGCCATCGACATCGCTTCTCCTCTCACCCGCCCGCGAATGCTGTCTCACGGGTAATCCGGAGCCGATCACGGGGCGGATTGGGGGAGAGGTCGAGTGAGGGTGCCGATTCCCGGGGTCAGCTCTTGGGCATCAACACGCTGTCGATGATGTAGACGTTGGCGTTGGCGGTCTTGACGTTGCCGCAGACCACGTTCGCCGAGCCGTTGACCTTGTAGGACTCCCCGGAGCCCGCGGTGGTCAGCTTCGACTTCTCCAGCGTCTCGAACGAGCCCTTCTCCAGGTCCTTCGGCGCGAGCTTCTGGCCCACCACGTGGTACGTGAGGATCTTGGTGAGCTGCGCCTTGTCGTTGAGGACCTTGTCCAGGTCCGCCTTCGGGATCTTGGCGAAGGCGTCGTTGGTGGGCGCGAAGACGGTCACGTTCTCGGCGTTGTTGAGGGTGTCGACAAGGCCGGCCTTCTTCACCGCGGTCACCAGGGTGGACAGGTCCGGGTTGTTCGACGCGGCGGTGGCGACCGGGTCCTTCGCCATCCCGTCGAAGGAACCCGCACCGTCCTTGGGCACGGACGAACAGCCGGGACCGAACGGCTTGCTCATCGTCGAGGTGTCGCCCGAGGGGCTGGTCTTGTCGGCCCCCTTGGACGCGGAAGAGGAAGCGCTGTCCGAGCCACTGTCCTTGGAACTGCTGTCGGAGCAGGCGGTCAGCGCCAGCGGCAGCATGGCTGCGGCAGCGACGGCGACGGCGGCACGACGGGTTCGAGTGCGCATGGCAATTCCTCCACGATCGGATCAGTGGGAGCGTCTTCGCTCCCGGCACACGTAATCCGAGCTGGACGGGAATACGGATTGGTCGATTCCCGAACGAGTGAAGATCGGCGGTCCGATGGCGGTACCACCAATCCGAACCGCGCGCGAGAACGTATTCCGGGGCATGGACGGCAACGTGACACACCACCGGCCCCGCGGCGCCGAGCGCCTGGCCCTCGGCGCGCTGAGCGGGCTGCTCGCCGGATACACGGCCATCGCCGTCGCGGAGCCGGTCTCCGCGGCCGTACGGCCCGAGTCGGGGCCGGTCGTCGCGGTCGGCGGGGCGGCCATCGACCGCACCCCGCCCGCCGTGAAGGACTGGGCGATCCGACAGTTCGGCACGGACGACAAGCTGGTGCTGCAACTGGGCATCCTCGCCGTGCTCTCGCTCCTGGCCGTACTCCTGGGCATGGTGGCCACCCGATGGCGACTCGTCGGCTCGCTCGGGGTGCTGGCCTTCGGCGGCATCGGCGCGCTGGCCGCCGTCGGCAGGCCCGACTCGACGAGCGCGAGCGACGCCCTGCCCTCCTTGGTGGGCGGGGTCGTCGGCGCGGCCCTGCTGTACCTGCTCAGCGGACGTCTCGCATCCTCCACAGCCTCCGTGGCGGCGCGTGGCCCCGGTGAACCCGGATGGGACCGGCGCGGATTCATCATCGCGGCCACCGCCGCGGCGGCCGCCTCGACCGGAGCCGGAGTGCTCGGACGGGCGCTGAACGGCTCCCAAGGGCAGAACGCCGTCGCCTCACGCAAAGATGTGGTGCTGCCCGCGCCCGCGTCGAAGGCCGCCCCCACACCGCGCGGCGCCGCCCTGCGCATCAACGGCATCAGCCCGTACGTGACACCCAACGCGGACTTCTACCGCGTCGACACGGCCCTGGTGGTGCCCAAGGTCGATGCCACCACCTGGAACCTCCGCATCCACGGCAAGGGCGTGGCCCGCGAACTGACACTGACCTTCGCCGACTTGCTGAAGCTGCCTCTCATCGAGCGCACCATCACCCTGACCTGTGTGTCCAACGAGGTCGGCGGCCCCTACGCAGGCAACGCCCGCTGGATCGGCGTCCGGCTCGCCGACCTCCTGAAGCGGTGCGGTGTCGAACCTCCCTCGAAGGGCGGGCCCGCCGACCAGTTGGTGGCACGCTCCGTGGACGGCATGACCATCGGCAGCCCGGTCGAGGACGTGATGGACGGACGGGACGCGATGCTCGCCGTCGGCATGAACGGACAGCCGCTGCCCTTCGAGCACGGCTTCCCCGTCCGCATGCTCGTCCCCGGACTGTACGGCTACGTGTCCGCCTGCAAATGGATCCAGGACATCGAGCTGACCACGTTCGACGCCTACGACCCGTACTGGGTCAAGCGGGACTGGGCCCGGCGCGCCCCCATCAAGACCCAGTCCCGCATCGACACCCCGAAACCCTTCGCCCGCCCCGGGGCAGGCACCGTCATGGTCGCCGGCGTCGCCTGGGCACAGCACCGTGGCATCGACAAGGTGGAGGTCCGGGTGGACGACGGCCCCTGGCAGGAGGCTCGCCTCGCCGCCGAGGACACCCGCGACACCTGGCGGCAGTGGTCCTACGAGTGGAAGGCCACCAAGGGCAGCCACACCCTCACGGTCCGTGCCACCGACCGCACGGGCACCACCCAGACGGCGAAGCGCACCCCGACCATCCCCGATGGGGCGTCAGGATGGCACTCCGTGGTGGTGACGGTGGACTGAGGATCGGCGCCGCCGGGCGGCGCAGGCGGTGCCGGCCGCGGAACTGTGACGGCTGACGACGTCATATTGGTTGGTAGCCGTCACAGTCCCGAGTCGCGCGGGCCGAGCGCGCGCTACTCCGGTTCCAGTACGAAGGTGTACTCGGCCTGGAGGTACGGCTCCGTGAGCTTGCTGCCGTCCGGCGGCGGGGCGGCGGCCGGGTCGCGTTCCGTGAAGGGGACGATCAGCGGGTCCTTCGTGCCGAACACGACGTCGCTGTCCAGGTATTGGCCGCCCTCTCGGAACAGGTGGGTGATCAGCCTGCGGTGTCCTGGATGGTCGATGAGGAAGTGCACGTGCGCCGGGCGGAAGTGGCTGATGCGGGTTTTGTGGATGAGCTCGCCCACCGGTCCGTCCATGGGGATGGCGTAGCCGAGCGGTGCGACGGTGCGGATGCAGTACGTGCCGTCCTCGCGGGTGGTGTACTTCGCGCGAAGCCGGGCCTCGTCGGCTCCCGGGACCTGGGACTCGTACGCGCCGTCCGTGTCGGCCTGCCATACGTCGAAGACGACATGGGGGAGCGGTGTGCCGGCCGTGTCGGTGACCGTGCCGGTGAGGAAGAGCGGGGTGCCGGGGAGGCCGTCCGACATGTCGTGGGCGTAGGGCACCTCGGGGGAGCCGTCGATGTGGAACGGGCCGAGGACGGTGGCGGGCGTGGCGCGCTCGGAGAAGCGGTGGCCGAGTTCCACGGTGAGCATGCTCAGGCCCAGGACGTCGGAGGCGAGCACGAGTTCCTGGCGTTTGTCGTCGCTGACCTGGCCTGCCGCCGTGAGCCAGGTGATCGCGGCCGCCCATTCGTCCTCCGTCAGGTTCACCTCGCGGGCGTACGCGTGGAGGTGGCGGACGAGGGAGGCCATCAGCTCGGCCAGGCGCGGGGATTCGGCCGTGGACCAGCGCTCGGCGGCCAGTTCGGTGAGGTCGTGCTCGTCGGTGGACACGGGCTACTCCTCGGGGGAGGCGGTGGTCGGCGGGATCGGAGTGCTGTGCTGTTCCACTGAGGCGAAGATGTCCCGGGCGACCGGTGTGCGGATCTCCTCCGCCAGCTGCCCGATCAGGCCCGCCGTACGGGCGAGCAGGGCGAAGCCGCGCAGGAGGGGGAGCGGGAGGCCCAGGTCGGCGAGGGCGGCTCCGCACACCCCGGCGCCGTTGAGGGGGAGTGTGCGGCCGAGGACGGTCGGGTGGGTGCGGCCGATGGCCTCGAAGAGGGTGAGGTGCGGTCCGAAGACGCCCTCCTCGCGGGCGATGTCCATCAGGCGGCCGGTGCGCGGGTCGCCCTCCTTGTGGAGGTGGTGGCCGAGCCCCGGAATCAACTGACGGGATTCGCGGCGGTGTTGGAGTGTGTCGAGAGCGATCGCGTCCCAGGCCGGGCGGTCGTCGGACGACGGGTGGGCGTCGCCGAGCGAGGTCACCACCGCGTTGAGGAAGCGGCCCGTGTCCTCCGTGACACCGAGGAAGCGGGAGCCGCCGCCCAGGAGACCGGCGGCGAGGGCGCCCTGGACCGAGTCCGGGGCGGAGAGGTACGTGAGACGGGAGACGATCGCGGTCGGAGTGAACCCGTGGTCGGCGAGCGCGGCGAGGACCGCCTCGAACACGCGGGTCTCGCCCGGGCTCGGGCGGCGCTGCGTGGCCAGCCAGAACGCCAGCTCCCCGAAGCCGACGGAGCCCATGATGTCCTCGGCCAGGTCCTGCCCGAGGAGTGTGATCCGCTTCGGGTCCGATGCGCCCAGGGCGGTGGGGTAGGAGGGGGACGCGGGGTGTGTGGCGTGGTGTGGTTCGTCAGTCACGTGGGGGCTCCGTGGTCGTGGGCTGTGCCAGCCATGCGCGCAACTGCGCGCCGTGCTCGTCCAGTTCGGGCGGCGGCAGGCGGTACGAGGCCGGGGTCGCGGAGAAGCGGATCGGGTGGCGGGTCGTGGGCAGGGCGCGCTCGCCCTCGCCGACGGTGACGACGGGGTCCAGACCGAACTCCTCGGCCATGGCGAAGCCGCCGTCGATCGTGTTGATGGGGCCGCTGGGCACTCCGGCCTTCACGAGCAGCGTGAACCAGTCGTGCGCGCCGCGCGTGGCCAGGCGCTCGACCAGGATCGGGCGCAGTGTGTCGCGGTGGGCCGTGCGGTCGGCGTTGCGCGCGAAGCGCGGGTCGTCGGCCGTCTCGGGGATGCCCAACACCGCACAGAGCGTGCGGAATTGGCTGTCGTTGGCGGCGGCGACGATCAGGTCGTGGTCGGCCGTCGGCAGCGGTTCGTACGGGAAGACGCTGGGGTGGGCGTTGCCCATGCGGTACGGGACCGTACCCCCGGCCACGTACGCGGAGCTGTGGTTGACGAGGCCGGTGAGCGCGGAGGAGAGGAGGTTCACCTCGACGTGCTGGCCCTCACCGGTGGCGTCGCGGTGGCGCAGCGCGGCGAGGATGCCGATGGCGGCATGATTGCCCGCCATCACGTCGAAGACGGAGATACCGGCCCGGAACGGCGGGCCCTGCGGGTCCCCGGTCAGGCTCATCAGGCCGGACATGGCCTGCACCATCAGGTCGTACCCCGGGACGTCGCGGCCCGGACCGGTGCCGAAGCCGGTGATGGACGTGTAGACGAGGCCGGGGTTCGTGCGGCTGACCGACGCGAAGTCGAGGGCGTAGCGGTCCAGGGCGCCGGGGCGGAAGTTCTCGATCAACACATCGGCCCGGTGGGCGAGTTCGGTAGCGAGTGCGGCGTCGGACTCGTCCTTCAGGTCCAGGGCCAGGGAGCGCTTGCCGCGGTTGATGCCCAGGTAGTACGTCGACACGCCGTCGTGGACCGGGGGCATCCACGTGCGGGTGTCGTCGCCGCGCGGGCCCTCGACCTTGATGACGTCGGCGCCCAGGTCGGCGAGCAGCATCGTCGCGTACGGGCCCGCGAGGATGCGGGAGAAGTCGGCGACGAGGATGCCCGACAGGGGGCCTGTGGCGGGCGGTTGGTCGGGTGGTTGGACGGATGGGGTGCTTGGCGGCATGGGCCCAGCCTCTCCGTGTCCGGACGGCGGACACTTGTCCGTGCGGTGATTCTGATCTCGGTGGGGGTGGGCGTCAAGGAGTGGTGGGCGCGGCCTCGGGGCTCCGCCCCGGACCCCGCTGCTCAATCGCCGCAGGGGCTTGATCTGACGTCACGTGCGGTACCGAATCCACCCGGGCGAAGTCGAGGCTGATCTCACCGGCGGTGTGCAGCAGGCGCGGCAGATGTTCGCGCACCAGGAAGTCGACCGACGTCTCCGCCGCGTGCGCGTTGACGTTGACGCTCGCGATCACCCGGCCCGTGCCGTCCCGCAGGGGTGCCGCCACCGAGCGGATGCCGCGGGCGAGCTGCTCGTCGGTCAGGGCCCAGCCACGGGCCCGTACGTCGCACAACTCGGCCTGCCACTCGGCGCGTTCGGGACGCCACAGTGGTGTGAGGCCCGAGCGGCTCGGCTCGGCGAGGGCCCGTGCCGCCTCGTTCGGGGGCAGCGCGGCGAGCAGTACCTTGCCGAGGGAGGTCTGCAGCGCGGGGAAGCGGGTGCCGATCTGCACGGACAGCGCGACGATCTTCGGGCGGGCCACCCGGGCGACGTACACGATGTCCGAACCGTCGAGCTGCGCGATCGAGCAGGACTCGTCCGTCTGCTCCACGAGACGCTCCAGGTGCGGACGCGCCACGTCCCACAGGCCCATCGACCGGACGTAGGAGACCCCGAGATCGAGCACGCGCGGCGTCAGCGCGAAGCCTGCCGTGCACTGGCGGACGTAACCGAGTTCGGCCAGCGTCAGCAGGACGCGGCGCGCCGTCGGGCGGGCGAGGCCCGTCGCGCTCGCGACCTCGGCGAGCGTCATCGAGGGCCGGCCCGGCCGGAACGCGGTGATCACGTCCAGGCCGCGGGCCAGCGCCTCGATGAAGTCCGGGCCGGTTCCTTCGCGGGGCATGGGCGCCACCTCCGGGCCGTGAAGCTCTCCAGCTTTCCAACTCCCCGTTTTACGTGAGGGATTGACAGTAGGGTGCGCCTTCTTCAGCATCGGTGGCAATGGCCGACCGGCATCCGGACACTCGTCCGGAGCGACCGGGAGCGCCGGAGAGGAGACCGATGACGAGTCGCTCAGCTCCCTCGGATCCACCGAACCCGTCGACCCGACCGGAATCGTTCCCGCCCGGACGGCCCGTCGTCCTGCGCGGCGGCACCGTCCTGCCCATGGACCCCGCCCGCCGGATCCTCCCCGGCACCGACGTGCTGGTCGTCGGCGACCGCGTCGCCGCCGTGGGCCCCCAACTCCCCATCCCCGGGGGAACGTTGGAGATCGACGCCACCGACGGCATCGTCATGCCCGGCATGATCGACACCCATCGGCACATGTGGCAGACGGCCATGCGTGGCTACGGCGCCGACTGGACGCTCACCCAGTATTTCGTCTGGTACTACCTCGAACACGGCACCGCCTTTCGCCCCCAGGACATCCACGCGGGCAACCTGCTCGCCGCCGTCGAAGCAATCGACGCGGGCGTCACGACCGTCGTCGACTGGTCGCACGGGCTCCAGAGCACCGGGCACGCCGAGGCCGCCGTGGACGCGCTGCGCTCCGTTCCCGGCCGGTACGTCCTCGCGTACGGCAACATCCAGCAGGCGCCCGCCGAATGGGCAACGAACCCCGACTTCCGCGCCTTCGCGCGACGACACATCGCCGGGGCCGACGACCTGCTCGGCTTCCAGCTCGCCTTCGACGTCACCGGCGACCCGGCCTTCCCCGAGAAGCCCGCCTTCGAGGCAGCGCGCGAACTCGGCGTCCCCGTCAGCACACACGCGGGGGTGTGGGGTGCCACCAACGACGACGGCATCCGCCTCATGCACGAGCACGGCTTCATGACACCCGAGACGGTCTACGTGCACGCGGCGACGCTGTCACCCGACTCGTACCACCGCATCGCGGCGACCGGCGGCTCGGTGTCCGTGTCCACGGAGAGCGAGCAGAGCGCGGGCCAGGGGTACCCGACGACCTGGGCGTTGCGTGCCCACGGCATTCCGGTGTCCCTGTCCATGGACACGAGTGTGTGGTGGAGCGGCGACCTGTTCTCCGCGATGCGCACGACAATGGGCGCCGACCGGGCCCGCGAGCACCTGGAGGCGCACGCGCTGGGGGAGACGGTCACGCACTGCGCGCTGCGGGCGGAGCAGGTCGTGGAATGGGCGACCGCCGGCGGCGCGCGGGCGCTAGGCCGGGACAGTGACCTCGGCAGCGTGGAGGAAGGGAAGAAGGCGGACCTCGTCCTCATCAAGAACGACCACTCACCCGTCTCCTTCCCACTCCTCAACCCCTACGGACATGTGGCCTTCCAGGCCCAGCGCGGCGACGTGCACACCGTCCTCGTCGACGGGCGGGTGGTGAAGCACGCGCACCGCCTCGTCGACATCGACCTCGCCGCCGTACGGCGCGAGGCCGAGTCCACCGTCGAGCATCTGCGGTCGACGCTGGGGGAGGAGGCGTGGCGGGCCGGGATGAACCCGGACGTCCCGGAGACGAAGGTGCTCGACAACCCGTACACGTACACGGATTACCGGTCGGCGACGACGCACGGCCGGTGACGTGCTCCGCAGAAGGCGGCCAAGAGCCCGTGTCAGAGGCGGTGCGTGCGGTGTGAAAGAATTTCACCCTGCCGGTGCGAGCACGGTCCCCCTGGAGACCGTCGACGCCACCATCTCTTCTTCCGTTCTCCGGATGCCGCGGCCGTTCCTTCCCGGTCGCGCCGTGTCCGGACGTCGGCATGAGCGGGTGGGGCAGGACGCCCGCCCCGGCGCCTGCCCCAGTTCACCTCGCGCGACGGAACGACGGAACCAAGCCACATGACACAACTGGATGAGACGGCCGCGACCCCGTTGGACAGCGCGGACGGCGGCGGCGACGGCGGTGACAAGCCCAGCCGCTACGCGAAGAAGGCGGTGTTCGCCTCCTCCCTCGGCTACGCGATGGACGGGTTCGACCTGCTGATCCTTAGCTTCGCCCTCTCGGCCATCTCCGCCGACCTGGGCCTGGACAAGGCGCAGGGCGGCTCGCTCGCCACCATCACGCTCATCGGCGCCGTCGTCGGCGGACTCGGCTTCGGGATGCTGGCCGACCGGATCGGCCGGGTGAAGGTCCTCACGTACTCGGTGATCTTCTTCGCGGTCTTCACCGGTCTCTCGGCGCTCGCGACCTCGTACGGCGAGCTGTCGGCGTTCCGCTTCCTTGCGGGCGTCGGTATCGGCGGCGAGTTCGGCATCGGCATGACGCTCGCCGCCGAGGCCTGGCCGAGCAAGAAGCGGGCGCGCGCCACGTCGTTGGTGGCGCTCGGCTTCCAGGCGGGTGTGCTGGCCGCCGCGCTCATCTCGGCGCCGGTGCTCGCGGCCTGGGGCTGGCAGGGGCTGTTCCTGATCGGTGCGGTGCCGGCGGTGGTCGCCATCGCGCTCCGCTCCCGGCTGCACGAGCCCGAGCACTTCACGCGCACCCGCAGCGAGGGCGCCCGCCTGCCGACGCTCGCCTCGCTGAAGCTGCTGGTGAAGGACGGGCCCACGGCCCGTGCCAGCTTCGGCGTCCTGGTCCTGACCTCGGTCCAGAACTTCGGCTACTACGGCATCATGACGTGGCTGCCGACCTACCTGAGCGAGCGGTTCGGCTACAGCCTCACCAAGTCCTCCGGCTGGACGGCCGTCACCGTCGTCGGCATGGCGCTCGGCATCCTCCTCTTCGGCGAACTCGCCGACCGGCTCGGCCGCCGCAGGACGTTCTGGCTGTTCCAGGTCGGCGCGGCCGTCTCCGTCCTCGCGTACAGCCAGCTCGTCTCGCCCTGGGCGCTGCTCGTCGGCGGCGCCGTGATGGGTCTCTTCGCCAACGGCATGACCGGCGGCTACGGCGCGCTGATGGCCGAGCTGTACCCGACGCAGGTGCGGGCCACGGCGCAGAACACGCTGTTCAACCTCGGCCGCGCGGTGGGCGGCTTCGCGCCGGTCGTCGTGGCGCTGTGCGCGGACCGGTGGGGCTTCGCGGTCGCCATCGGCCTGCTGTCCGCGATCTACGTCGCCGACATCCTCGCCATGTTCGTCATCCCGGAGCGCAAGGGCGAGCGCCTCGCCTGACGGGCCGCGACAGCACCCCCGCAGGGTGCTCGCCTTCGGCGCGGCCGGGTCGCATGCTGGGACCGGACGCCCGCGCCGAAGGGGGAGGCCGCCGTGACCGCTCACGATCAGGACCTGCGTACCCAGAAGATCTGGGCGCGCGACGCGCCCCACTACGACGGCTGGATGCGCCGCTTCGACCGCCACATGCTGCGCGGCGGCCGCGCCCGGCTCTGCGCGCGGGCCGAGGGCCGGGTCCTGGAGGTCGCCGTCGGCACCGGCCTCAACCTGCCGCACTACCCCAAGGGCACCGATCTGACCGGGGTCGACCTGTCCCCGGACATGCTGGCCCGCGCCCGGGTACGCGCGGCCGACCTCGGCGTCGACGCCACGCTCGGCGAGGCGTCCGCGACCCGGCTTCCGTTCCCCGACGGCTCCTTCGACACGGTCGTCTGCGCGCTCGCCCTGTGCTGCATTCCCGACGACCGCGGGGCCGTCGCCGAGATGCACCGCGTCCTCGTCCCGGGCGGCACGCTCCTCCTGCTCGACCACGTCATCAGCCACAAATTCGCCGTCCGCACGCTCCAGCGGATGCTCGAGCCCCTGATGCTGAGGCTCGCGGACGACCATCAACTGCGCCGCCCGCTGCACCTCGTACGAGAGGCGGGTTTCAGCGTCGTCGAGCGCGAGCGCTACAGCTTCGGCATCATCGAACGGGTCGTCGCCGTCAAGCCTTCGGCGCGGTGAGGGAGTCGAGGACGGCCGCGAGGTCCGTGCCCGCGCGCAGGAGTGCCACGGAGCGTGCGGCGATCCGGTCGAGCCGCTCCTCAAGGATGTGCCGGACCCGCTCCGGCCCGCCGCGCTCCCGCACCGCGCCCAGCGAGTCGACGATGTCCCGCACCGCGGCGATGCCGTACCCGCTGCCGCGCAGCGCCGCGACGATCCTGGCCGCGCCGATCGCCGCGGGGCCGTAGCGCCGCGCCCGCTGCGACGTCACGCGCTCGGGCGCGACGAGGCCTTCCCGGTCCCAGAACCGCAGCGTCGAGGTGCGCACGCCGAGCGCGGCGGCGAGTTCGGTGATGGTCATGGTGTCCGCGCCCTCGACCGCCCTCTCGGCCGCACCATGGTGTGCCGCCTCGGACTCGATCGCCCACAGCGCCTCCTGCGCGCGCAGCACCTCGTCGCGCTCGCGCGCGAGGCCGACATGCACGGCGCCCACCGAGGCCGCCGCCTCCTCGACGGTCCGCGTCCACAGCCCCGCCATCAGCTGCCGGGCCGCGACGGGGCCCATGGCTCCGGCGAGCCCCCGGTAGGCGCACAGCGCACGCACATGCACGGGCGTGTAGGCCCGGTATCCGTGGGCCGACCGGACGGCCGCCGGGACGACCCCGAGCCGCTCCAGATCCCGCACCTGCTGCACGGAGTACCCGGACTCCCTGGCGACATCGACGGTCCTCAGCGCCCTCTCGACGGCCATCGATCCCCTCTCAACCCCACACAGGTACTTCAAGCCGATGCTTGAACCATGACCAGCGACCCGAGTATGGAACAGATCATCAAGGCCGTGCGCGGCTTCGACGGCGCGCACGTCCTCGCTCCGGAGACCGGCGACGATTTCCCCGAGATCGCGTGGGGCGACGCGTTCTTCTCCTACGCGCCGGACGGCGAGAGCCCGCAGGCCACGCAGCCGTACGGGACGATCGTCACCAAGAACTACCCCGGCGACACGCTGTCGGACCTGGACACCCCCGGCCGCCTGCGCGTGAACATCCAGGTGGACCGGGCCGCATTCCAGCAGCTCACTGGAGACTCGCCGCCCGACTACGCGGCCGTCGACACCGTGCTGCCGCACCCCGTGTACGGCGCCCAGAGCTGGATCTGCGTCGTCAATCCCGGCGAACGCACGTACGGCACGGTCCTGCGGCTGCTCCGCTCCGCGCACGACGCCGCACGGGCCCGCTTCGAGCGCCGCAGACAGCCGTGATCGGCAGGCCGTGCGTACGGTGCCGGTTGCATGGCGGCCGGCGCGGTCCCTCACGCCTCCATCGACGCCGGGGCGGGAGCCGTGGACCCGGTGGCGTGGCGTGATGTGTCGGCCGGGGACGGTGTCGGTCGGCGCCCGCCCGTGCGGGTGGCGCCGACGCCGGCGGCGACCACGAAGGCGATCCCGATCGCCGGGGCCAGGCCGGGATTCTGGCCGAGCACGAGCAGTCCGACCAGCATCGCGATGGCGGGTTCGAGGCTCATCAGGGTGCCGAAGGCGGACGTGGTCAGGCGGCGCAGGGCGAGGAATTCGAGGGCGAAGGGCAGGACGGGGCTCAGGGCGGCCAGGGCCAGCATGATCCACAAGGTCGTCCAGGTGACGTTCGCCGAGACGGCGGGCGCGGCGATGAGCATGCCGAGAACGCCGGCCACGGGCATGGACACCGCGAGCCCCTTCAGGCCGGTGACCCGGTCGCCGACCCGCTGGGTGAGCAGGATGTAGGCGGCCCAGCAGCCCGCCGCCGCCAGCGCGTACACCGCACCGAGCGCGTCGAGGCCGCCGTGCCAGGGCTCGGTCAGCAGGACGACGCCGACCGCGGCCGCCGCGGTCCATGTCCTGCGGCCGTGGCCGGGCCCGAACAGGGAAACGGCCAGCGGGCCGAGGAACTCCAGCGCGCTCGCCGTGCCCAGGGGCAGGCGGTCGAGGGCCAGCATGAAGAACACCATCATCCCCGCGGTCGCGGCGCCGAGGACCGTGCAGGCCAGCAGGTCGGGCCGGGTGAAGTCACGGCGGCGGGGCCGGACGAGTACGAGCAGGAGCAGGCCCGCCCAGCCGAGGCGGAGGCCCGCCGTGCCCAGCGCGCTGAGCTGACCGAAGAGGGGGACGGTCAGGGCCGAGCCGAGCTGGACCGTGGACATGGAGGCGACGGCCATCGCGAAGCCGGCTTGCGCGCCGCTGGGGCGGGAGCGGTGTGGGGCCTGGGACGAACTCATGGGCGACAGTCAATGCCCTATGCACCGTTCGCGTCCACGTGCCGATGACGGACGTAATGTTCGAAGATCCTGGACAATGGAGTAATGGAGACACGACGGCTGCGGCTCTTGGCGGAACTGTCCCGGCTGGGCTCGATGCGCGCGGTCGCGGACACGGTGGGCACCACGACCTCGACGGTCTCGCAGCAACTCGCCGTCCTGGCAAAGGAGATGGGGGCAGAACTGATCGAGCCGGAGGGGCGGCGGGTGCGGCTCACCCCAGCCGGGCGGCGGCTGGCCGAGCACGCCGCCGTGATCCTCGCGGCCGTCGAGACCGCGCGCCTCGACCTCGCTCCGGGCGCCGAGCCGAACGGGACACTGCGGGTGGCCGGGTTCGCCACCGCCATCCGCGTCCACCTGCTGCCCCTCGTCACCGAGCTGGCGGCGAGCCACCCCCGGATGCACATCCTCGTCCGCGAGCACGAACCCCCCGAGGCCCTGGAACTGCTCGCCTCGGACGAGACCGATCTCGCGCTCACCTACGACTACAACCTGGCCCCCGCCGACCCGAACCACGCACTGCACACCACCGCTCTGTGGACCGCGCCGTGGGGCCTCGGTGTCCCCGCCGACGCCGAAGTGCCGGACGGGGCGGACACCCTCGAGGTCTTCGACGTGTTCCGCGCGCAGGACTGGATCGTCAACTCCCGCGGCACCTCCGACGCGACCGTCATCCACACCCTGGCGTCCATGGCCGGGTTCACACCCCGCGTCACCCACCAGGCCGACAGCCTCGACCTGGTTCAGGGCATGATCACCGCCGGGCTCGGCGTCGGACTGCTGCCCATCGGCACCCCCACGTTCCCAGGGGTCCGGATGCTGCCGCTGACCGGACCCGAGGTGGTGCTGCGCGCCCATGCCGTCGCGCGGCACGGGCGCCTGGGCTGGCCGCCGCTCGCCCTGGTCACCGAACTGCTCACGCGGCGAACCGTGTCCCGGGCCGCCGCTCAGTAGCTGTCGTAGCTGGGCTCGCCGTTCGGCCGGTAGACGCCGACGACCGTGCCGCCCTTCGTCGTCGAGACGCTGACGGGTTCGAGCGCGGTGGGGATCGCCCCGTCGGCGAACAGCCGCTTGCCGGTGCCGATGATCACCGGGTGGATGGTCAGCCGGAACTCGTCGACGAGGCCGTTGCGCATCAGGGTCTGGGCCAGGTCGCCGCTGCCCACGACATTGATCTCGCCGCCGCCGGACGACCGCAGCCTCCGCACGGCGTCGACGACATCGCCCTCCAGCAGCGTGGAGTTCTGCCACTCGACGGACGTCAGGGACCGGGACGCCACGTACTTGCGCATGCTGTTCATCCGCGCGGTGAACGGGTTGCCCGGATCGGCGGTCGGCCAGTACGACGCGAAGAGCTGGTACGTCTTGCGGCCGAGCAGCATCGCCTCGGCGTGCTCGTACCAGCCGGCGATGGCCGCGCCGACCTCCTCGTCGCTCGTCGGCTTCTGCCAGCCGCCGTGCTCGAACCCGTCCTCCAGGTCCTCGTCCGAGGCGCCCGGCGCCTGCATCACGCCGTCCAGTGTCAGAAACGTACAAACATTGATCTTGCTCATGAAGTGCTCCCTTCGTCGACGGGTAGACCGGACGACCGCAGGAAACTCATCGAAGGGCCCTGAAGGGAACACACCGCGCGGGCCCCGCGCGAGGGCCCTACAGCCCGTACGTCTTGCCGATGATGTCCCGCTGGATCTCGCTCGTCCCGCCGTACACCGTCGACACCACCGTCGCGCGCAGCAGGGCCTCCATGCCGTACTCGGTGGCGTAGCCGTAGCCACCCATCATCTGCATGCCCTCCAGGGTGATGTGCTTCGCCAGCTCCGTGCACTTGAGCTTCGCCATCGAGGCCTCGCGGGGGAACACCTTGCCCGGCTCCGCGTCGATCGTCGCGGCGGTGTCGTCCAGGAGGAGCTGCGCGCACTCCAGTTCCGTCGCCATGTCCGCGACGCGGTGCTTGAGCGCCTGGAAGGAGCCGATCGGGCGGCCGAACTGCTCGCGCTGGCGTACGTACGCCAGGGTGTCGTCGAAGGCCCGGCGCGCCACCCCCAGCATCATCGCGGCGAGGATCATCCGCTCCAGGTTGAGGCCCGCCATCAACTGCGTCCAGGCCTTCCCCGGCGTGCCGACCACCGCCGAGTCCGGGACGAAACAATCCGTGAAGTAGAGGTCGTTGACCTCCTTGCCACCCATCGTGTCGATGCCGCGGATGGTCAGGCCCTCGGCGTCGGTCGGCACCATGAACTGGGTCAGACCCTCGTGCTTCGCCGAACCCGGTTCCGTACGGGCGATCAGCAGGATGTGGTCGGCGAAGTGGGCGTTGGAGCACCACGTCTTCTGGCCGTTGACCAGATAGCCGCCCGCGGTGCGCTCCGCGCGGCAGGTCAGCGCGCCCACATCGGAACCGGCCCCCGGCTCGGACATCGAGACCGACTCGACGCGGCCGTTCACCACGCCTTCGAGGACGGTGCGCTTCTGCTCCTCGGTGCCGAACTTCTCGTACGCCGCCGCGGTGATGATCGTCGTGCCGAAACCGCTGATGGGGGCGCGGCCGTAGGACGTCTCCTGGAGGAAGAGGGAGAGGTCCACCATGCCGCGGCCCGCGCCGCCGTACTCCTCGGGGACGGCGATGCCGAGCCAGCCGAGCTTCGCCATCTTCTCGTACAGCTGCTGGTTGTGGTGCTCCACGCCGTTGGACGTCAGCTTGTCGCGCTGCTCCTTCGTGCCGCACTCGCGGCCGCAGAAGTCCGCGATGGCCTTGACCAGATCGCGGCGCTCGTCGGACAGGACTCGGGGCATTGGGGTCTCCTGAGGAAGAGGAAGGGTGTGTACGTGACGTGGGTCAGCCGTTGCGTACCGCGGGGAAGACCGTGTGCAGCAGATGGACGACCGAGCGGGTGAGCATCACGTGCAGGTCGTCGCGGGTGAGGGTGCCGCGCGTCAGCCACTCGTGGGACGCGGACTTGAGCATGGCGCTGTGGGCGCGGATCATCGCGCGGAGCTTGTCCCGGCCCGCGTCCTCGTCGACGTCCGTCATCATCGCGGCCTCAAGGATCCGGTCGGTGGCGATCTCGTCGGCCTCCAGCATGATCCGGTCGACCTCCGGGTCGCCGAGGGACTCCATGCCGATGGCCGCGAGCCACATGTCCCGGTTCCGCTCGACGACTTCGAGCCAGCGGTCGACGCAGACGGCCAGGCGTTCCTCGGCCGTGGTCGGCGGCAGCCGCTGGGACACGGAGGCCGGGATGACCATCATCTGCCGCACCACTTCCAGGTACAGCTGCCGCTTGTCGCCGAAGTAGTGGTTGACGAGGGCCCGGGCCACACCGGCCTCCGCCGCGATGTCCGAGATCGACACCGAGGCGTAGCCGGCGGACCCGAACCTTCGGCGGGCCACGGCGAGGATCTCGGCGCGGCGCGCGTCCGGTTCCATCCGGCGCCGCCGTGTGGCCTGGGCCTTGCCTGTCATGGGCGACTACTCCTTGTCCTTGTCCCTGTCCGCTGGTTCGTCGGACTCGTACATCGACTCGATCGTCGCCGCGTGCAGATCGTCGATGGCGCGGCGGCGCAGGCTGAGCTTGGGTGTCAGCTCGCCGGTCTCCGTCGTCCAGGGGCCTGCGAGGACCCGGTACCGCTTGACCTGTTCCACGCGCGAGAGCACCGCGTTGGCCTCCTCGACCGCCGCGTCGAGCGCCGCCAACACTCGTGGGTGCACGGCGAGTTCGTCGAGTTCGGTCGTGGTGAGGCCGGCCGCGCGTGCCCACTGCGGGGCCGCCTCCTCGTCGAGGACCAGGAGTGCCGTGACATAGCGGCGCCGGTCGCCGATCGCGACGGCCTGGCCGATCAGCGGGTGGGCGCGCAGCAGGGACTCGATCCTCGTCGGGGCGATGTTCTTGCCGCCGGCGGTGATGATGAGTTCCTTCTTGCGGTCCGTGACGGTGACGATGCCCCGGGAGTCGACGGTGCCGACGTCCCCGGTCGGCAGCCAGCCCTCCGTGTCCGTGCCGGAGGCGATGGCGCCGTCCGCCTGGAGGTACCCGGCGAAGACCACGGGGCCGCGGACGAAGAGTTCGCCGTCCTTGGCCGCCTTGACCTCGATGCCGGGGCCCGGGCAGCCGACGGAGCCGAGCGCGAACACGTCGGGGGTGCTGACCGTGGCCGCACCCGTCGTCTCGCTCAGGCCCCACACCTCGTACACCGGCAGGCCCACGCTCGCGAGGAACTCCAGGACGGCCGTGGGGATCGGGGCCGCGCCGCTGAACGCCCGCAGGCAGTCGTCGAAGCCGATCGCGGCGCGCAGCGGGCGCAGGGCGAGCTCGTCCAACGTCTCGAGCTGCTCGGCCAGTTCGGGCGGTACGCCCTTGTCGGCCGAGCGCAGTCGGAAGACCTCCAGTGCCGTCTTCTGGACCTGTGCCAGGGCCGTCGCCTGCTCCTCGGGGAGCGCCGCGAGCTGGGCGCGCAGGCCGGTGGTGAGCTTCTCCCACACTCGCGGCACACCGAAGAAGCCGTGCGGGCGGACCTTCTGGAGCGCGGGCAGCAGCTGGTCGGGGGAGGGGCAGATGGTGACATGGCCACCGCTGCATATCGGCATGTAGATCCCGAGGACCCGCTCCGCGATGTGCGCCATCGGCAGGTACGCGACGGAGCGCGGGTGCTCGGGCAGTGGCACCAACTGCTCCTGCATCAGGGACTCGTGGATGACGTTGCGGTGCGAGAGCACCACGCCCTTGGGGTCGCCCGTGGTGCCCGAGGTGTAGACGAGGGCCAGCGGCTGGTCCGTGGTGGCGGCGTCGGTGAGCGTCTCGAAGGCGGCGTCGTCGGGCGGCAGCGCGTTGCGCACGGCCGCGTAGCTGACGAACCGCGGGTCGTCGGCGGGCGCCGCCGACCGGTCGAGGACGACGACGGCCCGCAGGTGGGGCAGGTCGTCGAGGACGGGCGACCAGCGCCGCACCTGCTCCTCGCCCTCCAGGACCAGCACGGTGGCCGCACTGTGCCGGGCGATGACGCCGATCTGCTCGGTGCTCAGTGTGTCGTACGTGCTGCACGGGAGCGCGCCGATGTGGGCGGCGGCCAGGTCGGTGACCCAGTGCTCGGCGCGCTTCGACATGGCGATGAGCAGGCGGTCGCCCTGGTTCAGGCCGAGTTGGGCGAGGCCGCGGGTCAGCGCGGCGGTCTCGGCGCGCAGTTGGCTCCAGGCCAGGGTGCCCGCGTCCGGCCCGATGCCGGTGGTCAGGGCTGGCCTGTCCCCGAATTCCTGGGCGTTGCGGCGCAATAGTTTGGTGATCGTCAGTCCGTCGATGGACTGACGCAGCGGCTCTGTTGGCGTCACGGCGGCTCCCGGGAACGTACGACGTGGAACGTGCGGGGTGGGGCGGACTGTGGGTGAGCGGTGCCCACCGTGGACCGTTATTGGCGCCGTGTCAATAAGTCGCGTCGTCGTATCCGCTCGTCGACGGTCAGCCGCTGCCCGACGGACTCCCGGCGGATGCGCGGGAGTTCATGGAGGACGCCCGCCTGCTGCCCTCCTGCGCGGGCCCGACCCCTGATCAGCGCGTTCTCCCGGTATACGCTGGGCGGCCGGGTCGGCGACATGATCGGCCTGTCCAAGGAACCGAGCCTGGAACCGCTCGTCGCCGGTGCCCGGCCACTGCTCGTGGCCTCCCGTGAAGGGCTCGTCCCCCCACCGGGGGTGCCGGCGGTCGGACATGGACCGGCCGGAGTGAGAGGAAGTATGCGCAGACGACAGTTGCTCGGCTACGTACTGGCGGCACCCACGCTGGTGGCCGCGGCCGAACTCGCACCGGCAAGGCAAGCGGCGGCGGAGGGGACGGTGGCCAAGGGGGGAGCGGCCCAGGATGTCGCGGGGGCCGGCGGTCTGCCGTCCCTCGACATCACGGAGGTCGTCGACCTCAACGACGCCCTGACCCTGGCGGCCGCGCCGACCTCCGCGCTCATCACCGTCCAGGTGAACAAGGACGGCACGGTGTCCTTCGCGCTGCCCCGCGCGGAGGTCGGCCAGGGCATCACCACCTCGACGGCGATGCTGATCGCGGAGGAGCTGGACGTACCCCTCGACCGGGTGCACGTCACGCTCGCCGACGCCCGCCCCGAACTCCTCTTCAACCAGCTCACCGGCGCCTCCAACACGACGATCGCCACCTACACCCCGGTGCGCGTGGCGGCCGCCATCGCGCGCGGCAGGCTCCTCGACGCCGCCGCGCTCGTACTGGACGCGACCGTCGACGAGTTGAGGATCAAGGCGGGCGTCGTCCTCGGCTCGGCGGGCAAGAGCATCGGCATCGGGGAGCTGGCCGAGAAGGCCGCCGCGAGCACGACGCGGAAGGCCACGGCGCGGCTCAAGTCCGCCGACGAGTTCTCCGTCATCGGCACACCGCAGGGCCGCGTCGACGCCCGCGCCGCGGTCACCGGCGCCAAGAAGTTCGCCATGGACCTCGCCGTTCCGGACGCGCTGCCCACCATGGTGTGCCGGGCGCCCACCATCAACGGCAAGGTCGGCTCGGTGGCCAACCTCGACACGGTGCGGGCCATGCCCGGTGTCACCGACGTCGCGGTCGTCTCCACCGGCGTCGCCGTGCGGGCCCGCACCTTCGGCCAGTGCATCGACGCCGTACGCGCCCTTGAGGTGTCCTGGCGGGGCGGCACGGCCGAGGGCAAGTCCGACGCCACGGTCCTCGCCGAGCTGAAGAAGGCCGAACCCTCCATGGGGCTGCCGTCGTTGAACCGCACCGTGGAGGAGACCTTCACCTTCCACTTCCGCGGCAACAGCGCCCTCGAGCCCAACTGCGCCATCGCCGACGTCCGTTCCGGCAAGGCGGAGATCTGGGGCGGCCTCAAGTCGCCGATCGTCGCCAAGCAGACCATCGCCGCCCGACTCGGCCTCCCGGTCGGCGCCGTGACCGTCCATGTCACCGAGAGCGGCGGCTCGTTCGGCCGCAAGCTGTTCTTCGACGCTGCCCTCGAAGCCGCCGAGATCTCCCAGAAGCTGGGCAAGCCCGTCCGGCTCATGTGGCACCGCGCCGACGACGCACGCCAGGGCCGCGCCCACCCGATGGCCACCTCGCGGGTGCGCGCCTCGTACGCGGGCGACAAGGTGCTGAGCTTCAAGCAGCGGCACACCAGCGTCGCCACCGACCTCACCATGGGCTTCGGCGAGGCACTCACCTCCGTGGCCGCGAAGCTGCCGGTCGCCGACCTCGCGTTCTCCGAGACGTTCTTCCAGCTGTCGCAGTCGATGCCGTACGAGTTCGGGATCTACAGCCGGCTCCTCAACGAGACGGACAAGGGCTTCAACACCGGCAGCATGCGCAACGTCTACTCGCCGGACGTGACCTGCGCCCGCGAGCTCATCGTGGACCGGCTCGCCGCGAAGCTGGACAAGGACCCGCTCGCGTTCCGCCGGGACTTCCTGCACGACGAGCGGGCCCGCGCGGTCCTCGACAAGGTCGCCGAGGTCGGCCGGTGGGGCCGGGAGCTGCCGGACGGGGTGGCGCAGGGCATCGCCGTGCACACCGAGTACCACGCGGCGAACGCGGTCCTCGTGGAGATCGACTGCCGCCCGGAGACGGTGAAACGGCCGATCCGCGACGGTGTCACGGGCCCCCGGGTCACCAAGGCGGTGTGCGCGGTCGACGTGGGCCTCGCGGTCAACCCCCGCGGCCTCGAGGCCCAGATGATGGGCTGCCTCATGGACGGCATCGCACAGACCCTCACCTCCAGCCTGCACCTCGAGGACGGCCACTTCCTGGAGGCGAGCTGGGACAACTACGCCTACACCCGACAGTGGAACACCCCGCCCGAACTCGACATCATCGTCATGCCGAACACGAGCGAAAAGCCCGGCGGGGCGGGGGAGTTGGGCGTCGCGGCATCGATGGCCGCGGTGGCGTGCGCGTACGCGAGGGCGACCGGCACGATGCCGACGACGTTCCCCGTCAACCACGACACGCCCTTCTTCATCCCCAAGCCGACCGTCCCGCCGGTGCCGCAGTCGCCGACGGACGGCCTCACCCACGCCATCTGACCCGCACCCGACCCACCGATACGAATCAGGGAGACTGGAAACCCCGTGCCCAAGCACACATTTCGCGTCAACGGCGAGCAGGTCACGGTCGACGTAGAGGACGACGTGCGCCTGCTGTGGGTGCTGCGCGACATCCTGGGCGTCACAGGACCGAAGTACGGCTGCGGCATCAACGTCTGCAAGGCCTGCACCAGCCACCTCAACGGCAAGGCCGTCAACCCCTGCTCGATTCCCGTCAAGGCGCTGGCCTCCGATGACGAGGTGACGACCATCGAGGGCCTCGCCGACACCGTGGACACGGACCTGCACCCGATGCAGCAGGCCTGGCTCGACCAGGACGTCGCCCAGTGCGGCTACTGCCAGCCCGGCCAGATCATGGCCGCGGTGGCGGTGGTCCGCCGGGCCAAGGAGGAGGGCCGCGCCATCACCGACGCGGACCTCGACGGCATCCGCAACGTGTGCCGGTGCGGCACGTACTTCCGGATCCGGGAGGCGATCCGCGAGGGCGCCAAGGGGATGTGAGTCCCGGCCCCGACGAGGGGCGACTTTCGTGAAACCGCCATGTGTTGGCGGACCCGCCGACTTCGGAGCGTACGGTTCCGAAGTCGGCGGGTCCCGCGGAGACTTGTGGCTCCGACACCGACGCCGGATTCACGAAAGGCCCCACGATGCCCGCTTTCAGCGATGGGACACCGGAGACCGAGCCACCCGCAGGACCGACGGTGACAACGGACGTCGTGGTCGTCGGCTCGGGCCCGGCCGGGGCCGCCGCCGCGCTCCTGCTGTCGACGCTCGGCGTCGACACGATCATGATCACGAAGTACCGGTGGACCGCCAACACACCTCGCGCGCACATCACCAACCAGCGCACGATGGAGGTCTTCCGCGACCTGGGCATCGAGGAGCAGGTGCTCGCGGACGCCACCGAGCACGCCCTCGTCGGCGACACCGTCTTCTGCACGAGCATCGCAGGCGAGGAGATCGGCCGGATCCGCACCTGGGGCACGCGCCCCGACCGCGAGGGCGACTACCGCCTCGCCTCGCCCTGCCTCACCGTCGACATCCCGCAGACGTACCTGGAGCCGATCCTGGTCCGCAACGCCACCGAGCGCGGCGCGCACACCCGGTTCTCCACCGAGTACCTGTCCCACGCCCAGGACGCCGACGGTGTCACCGTGCGGGTCCTCGACCGGCTCACCGGCCATGAGTACAGCATCCGCGCGAAGTACCTGATCGGCGCGGACGGCGCCCGCTCCAAGGTCGCCGAGGACATCGGCCTGCCCTTCGAGGGCGCGATGGACATCGCCGGATCGATGAACATCACCTTCAAGGCCGACATCGCCCGCCACGTCGAGCACCGCCCGTCCGTCCTGTACTGGGTCGTCCAGCCCGGCTCGAACGTCGGCGGCATCGGCGCGGGACTGGTGCGCATGGTGCGCCCCTGGAACGAGTGGCTCATCGTGTGGGGGTACGACATCGCCGAGGAACCCCCGGTCGTCGACGAGGCAGCCGCCGTGCAGATCGTCCGCAACCTCCTCGGCATCCCGGACCTCGACGTCGAGATCACCGGCACCAGCCTGTGGGGCAACAACGAGATGTACGCGACCCGGCTGCACGAGGGCCGGGTGTTCTGCGCGGGCGACGCCGTCCACCGGCACCCGCCGAGCAACGGCCTCGGCTCGAACACCTCCGTCCAGGACTCCTACAACCTGGCCTGGAAGCTCGCGGCCGTGCTCAAGGGCCATGCGGACCCCACGCTCCTCGACACGTACACGGCCGAGCGGGCACCGGTCGCGGAGCGGATCGTGAAGCGGGCCAACAAGTCCGGCCGCGAGTTCGTGGGCATCTTCGAGGCGCTCGGCCTGCTCGGCGCCACGACCGAGGCCGAGATGGCGGCCGCCATCGAGGAGCGCAAGGACAACACCCCGGCGGGCGCCGCCAAGCGGGCCGCCCTGGTGCGCGCCATGGAGCTGAAGAACTACGAGTTCAACGCGCACGGAGTCGAACTCGGCCAGCACTACACCTCCGCCGCGATCCTCCCCGACGGCAGCGAGCGCCCCGCGCCCGCCCGGGACACGGACCTCTACTACGAGATGTCGACCGTCCCCGGCGCCCACCTGCCGCACGCCTGGGTCGGCGACAGCACACACCGCCACGCGCTCATGGACCTGGCGCCCTACGACCGCTGGACGCTCCTCACCGGCATCGCGGGCGAGGCCTGGGAGCAGGCAGCGGAGAAGGTCGCCGGAGAGCTTGGTGTCCCGCTCGCCACGGTCGTCATCGGGCCCGGCCGCGAGGTGACCGACCTGTACTACGACTGGGCCGGGTTGCGCGAGATCGAAGAGAGCGGTGTGCTGCTCGTGCGCCCCGACAAGCACATCGCGTGGCGGTCGACGAGCCTGCCCGACGACCCCGCTCAGGAACTGCGCCGGGCCCTGGCGTCCGTCCTGGGAAGGAACGAACCCTGATGCACTTCGTCCACGAAACGCTCCCGCAGACCGTGCGGTTCGCCTCCGGCGCCGCCGCGGAGAGCCTCGCCGCCGCGCTCGGCCGCCTCGGCAGCGAGCGGGTGATGGTCATCGCCGCTCCCTCGGCGAAGGAGCCGGCTGAGCGCATCACAGCAGGACTCCCCGTCGTCGTGCGCCACGACGATGTCGTCATGCACGTCCCCGTCGAGACCGCGCGGCGCGCGAGAGAGGTCGCCGCGGTCCACGGAGCCGACGCCGTCGTCAGCATCGGCGGCGGCTCCGCCACCGGCCTCGCCAAGGCGGTCGCGCTGACCTCCGGGCTCCCGGTCGTCGCCGTCCCCACCACCTACGCGGGCTCCGAGGCGACCCCGGTGTGGGGCCTGACCGAGGGTTCCGTCAAGACCACGGGCACCGACCCGAAGGTGCTCCCGCACACGATCGTCTACGACGCCGAGCTGACGCTGGGCCTCCCCGTGGGCCTCAGCGTCGCGTCCGGCCTGAACGCTCTGGCGCACTGCGTGGACTCCCTGTGGGCCCCGCGCGCCGACCCCCTCAATCAGGCCCTGGCCGCCGAGGGCGCACGGGCACTGTGCGCCGGACTGCCCCGGGTGGCGGCGGAGCCGGAGGGCCTTGAGGGCCGGGAGCAGGCCCTGTACGGGGCCCACCTGTCCGCCGTCGCCTTCGCGTCCGCCGGGTCCGGGCTGCACCACAAGATCTGCCACGTCCTGGGCGGCCGGTTCAACCTGCCGCACGCCCAGACCCACGCCGTCGTCCTCCCGTACGTCCTCGCCTTCAACGCACCGAGCGCCCCACAGGCGGAACGGCGCCTCGCCGCGGCCTTCGACGCCCCCACCGCCGACGAAGGGCTGGCCCGGCTGCGCGCAGAGCTGGACGCGCCCCGCTCGCTGCGTGACCTCGGCATGCCGCACGACGGCATCACGGCGGCCACCGAAGCCGTCCTCGCCGCCGCCCCGGCCGACAACCCCCGGCCCGTCACACCGGAAGGCATCACGGCACTGCTCGAGGCCGCCTGGGAAGGAGCCGACCCCCGATGACACACACCCCCAGCACGTCCGCAGGCATCCCGGCCGAACAGCGGGAACGCGAGGCCGATGTCCTGCGTCAGGTCCTGCGGTCCTTCGAGGACTGCACCGACCCCCGGCTGCGCCAGGTCCTCGAATCCCTGACCCGGCACCTGCACGCGTTCGTCCAGGACGTACGGCTCACCGAGGAGGAATGGAGTACGGGCATCGACTTCCTCACCCGGGCCGGACACATCACCGACGAACGCCGCCAGGAGTTCATCCTGCTCTCGGACGTCCTCGGGGTGTCCATGCAGACGGTCGCCGTCAACAACGAGGCATACGGCGACGCCACCGAGGCCACCGTCTTCGGACCGTTCTTCATCGAGCACAGCCCCGAGATCGAGCAGGGCGGCGACCTCGCCTTCGGTGCCGCCGGAGAACCCTGCTGGGTCGAGGGCACCGTCACCGACACCGCCGGGAAGCCCGTGGCCGGGGCGCGGATCGAGGTCTGGGAGGCCGACGAGGACGGCTTCTACGACACGCAGTACGGCGACGACCGCGTCGCGGCCCGCGCCCATCTGTTCTCGGACGCCGAGGGGCGGTACCGGTTCTGGGGCCTCACCCCGACCCCGTACCCCATTCCCCACGACGGCCCGGTCGGAGGCCTGCTGGCGGCCTCGGGACGCTCCCCGATGCGGGCGCCGCACCTGCACTTCATGGTCACCGCGACCGGACTGCGTACGCTCGTCACGCACATCTTCGTCCGTGGGGACGAACTGCTCGACAGCGACGCGGTGTTCGGAGTGAAGGAGTCCCTCGTCAAGGACTTCGCGCCACAACCGGCCGGTACACCGACGCCCGACGGACGCGAGCTGGAGGGCAGGGCCTGGTCCCGCGTCCGCTTCGACATCACGCTGGCACCGGACGGCAGCTAACCGGTCCGGGCCCCGCGCAGCACGTCCGAGGCCCGTACCCCGTAGCGCTCCTTGAATCGGTGGGAGAAGTGGGCGGCCGAGCCGAAGCCGCAGCGGACCGCGGCTTCGGCGACCGTCGCGCTGCCGCCCCCGGAGAGGATGGTGTGGGCCAACTCCAGCCTGCGGCCCAGCAGATACTGGGGAACGCTCGAGCCGCCCGAGGAGAACACGCGCGACAGATGCCGCTCGCTGATGCCCACGCCACGGGCGATGCGCGCCGCCGAGAGGCCGGGCTCGGCCAGATGCTGGTCGATGTACACCTTGGCGATCGCCAGATGGGCCGAGGCGAGCGCGGGCGGCCGGCCGGTCACCAGGCTGCCGAGCAGCCCCAGCAGGGTCTGCTCGTCGACGGTGTCGGGGACGCCCGGGCGCAGCGCCCGGCCTGCCAGCCCGGCGAACGTCCGCGCCTCGACGGAGCCTTCGCCGACATCGAGGACGAGAGGCCGCTTCAACGTCGACGGCCCGCCGATGTCCCGCCACACCGTGCGCGGCACCTTGACCGCCAGCTCCTCGAGTCCCTTCGAGAAGCCCCGCACGAAGGGCCGGTCGGCATCGCAGACGATCAACTGTCCCGAGCGCAGCAGGTGGACCCCGTCGTCGTGGTAGAAGAACGCGTCGTCCGCCAGGTTCAGGTAGCAGGCCATCGCCTCGGACGGGGTGCGCCGGATCACCGCCTGGGGACGCTCCACGATGTGCGGGCTGCCGAGGACCCGCGCGAGATGGACCCGGGGGAGCTGGAGATTGATCTCCGTGGCGTCCAGGCGCCGTTCGCCGAGGGAGCGGCACCGCAAGCCGATCAGTGCTTCGGCGTTGTGCCGCTCCCACAGAGCGATGTGCTGTTCCTCGGGGAGGTTCAGGGTGCTGAAGCTGACGGGGTGCGTCATGGTCCCGAGCCTCCCGGTTCCTGAGTCTGGCTTCTCGCGTCTGGTTAAACGCTCAACAGCTCAGGTTAGTGGGTTTTCAGGCGGCCGGCTCCGTGCGCAGCCACACCGCCGTGTCCGCGGGCAGCAACCCCTCCTCCGTCAGCGGACCGCTCGCCAACAGCACCTGACCGGGCGGGAGATGGGCGGGCGGCCCGTCGACGTTGACCACGCACTCCCAGCCGTCGAGGCGCGTGAAGTGCAGCAGCTGTTGCGTCTCTCCCATCCGGGGCTCGCCCAGCACCTCGCTGCCGGGGGCGCCCGGCCGCAGCAGCTCGCGGCGCAGGCGCAGCGCCGTACGGTAGAAGGCCAGGTGCGAGTCCGGGTCCCGGTCCTGGGCCGCCACCGACAGGGCGCCGAAGTCCTCAGGTTGCGGCAGCCAGCCCGCCGCGTCCCCGAATCCGTACGACGGGCCGTCGGCCTCCCACGGGAGCGGCACCCGGCAGCCGTCCCTGCCCTTGCGGCGGCCGCCGGACTGTCCGTACACGGGGTCCTGGAGGTCCTCCACGCGCAGGTCCGCGACCTCCGGCAGGCCCAGTTCCTCGCCCTGGTAGATGTACGCGGAGCCGGGCAGGGCGAGCATCAGCATCGTGGCCGCGCGGGCGCGGCGCAGGCCGAGTTCGCGGTCGGGCTCGGGGAGTCGGCCGTCGGCGCGCAGCCACGCCTCCAGATCGGTGCCGGGCGGCAGACCGAGCCGCGAGGCGTGCCGGACCACGTCGTGGTTGGACAGAACCCAGGTCGCCGTCGCGCCCACGGAACCGGCCGCGTGCAGTGACTCCTCGATCACCTTCGCGAGGTCGGGCGTGCGCCAAGGGGCCGACAGGAACTCGAAGTTGAACGCCTGGTGCAGCTCGTCGGGCCGGGTGTAGAGCACCCTGCGGGAGTTGGTCACCCAGGCCTCGGCGACGGCGACGCGCGGTGGTGTGTAGTCGTCGAGGACCGTGCGCCAGTCGCGGTAGATCTCGTGCACCTCGTCGCGGTCCCAGTACGGGTGGGTGCCCGGCGGCATGTCGTCGTGGATGCCCTTGTACTGGGGGCGGCCGATGTCGGCCAGCGGCCCGGCGAGGTCCTTGGCGCAGCCGTGCGCCACGTCGATACGGAAGCCGTCGACACCGCGGTCCGACCAGAACCGCAGGGTCTTTCGGAAGTCGGCGCGCACGTCCTCGTGTTCCCAGTTCAGGTCGGGCTGCTCGGGCGCGAACAGGTGCAGGTACCACTGCCCGTCGGGCACCTGCTTCCACGCGTTGCCCGAGAAGCTGGCCTCCCAGTCGGTGGGCGGGAGCGAGCCGTCGGGGCCGCTGCCGTCGCGGAAGACGTAGCGCTCGCGGGCCGGGGAGCCAGGCGGGGACGCCAAGGCCTCCTGGAACCAGACGTGCTGGTCGGACGTGTGGTTGGGGACGATGTCGACGAACACCTTCAGGCCGAGGCGGTGCGCCTCGGCGACCATGGTGTCGAAGTCGTCGAGACTGCCGAGCCGCGGGTCGACGTCCCGGTAGTCGGCGACGTCGTAGCCGCCGTCCTTCAGCTCCGAGGGGTAGAACGGGCTGAGCCAGATCGCGTCGACGCCCAGGTCGGCCAGGTGGTCGAGGCGGCGGGTGATGCCGGGGAGGTCGCCGATCCCGTCACCGTTGGAGTCGGCGAAGCTGCGCGGGTAGATCTGGTAGACGACGGCCTGACGCCACCAGTCGGCGTCCTGCGGGGAGTTGTCGATGTGCTCGGTCATGCGGACTCCGTACGTAGTCGAGTGGGGGATCCAGCTGGAGCAGGGGCAGGTGTGCCGTGGTCATCCCTTGACCGCGCCGTCCGTCAGGCCGGACAGCACACTGCGGCGGAAGATCAGGACAAGGAGCGCGATGGGGACCGTCGCGGCCATGGCGCCGGCGAAGATGGTGCCGAACGGGATCTCGTAGACGCCGGAGAACAGGGCGATGCCCACCGGCACGGTCCGGAAGTCGTCGGAGGAGTTGAAGGTCAGGGCCATCAGGAACTCGGTCCAGGTGGCGGTGAACGTGAACACCCCGGCGGTGAACAGGGCGGGCCTGGCCTGCGGCAGGATCACCGACAGGAGCGTGCGGACCGGGGACGCGCCGTCGACCGTCGCCGACTCCTCCAGCTCGTGCGGGATGTCGAGCAGCGAGTTCCGCAGGATCCACACCGCGAACGGCAGATGGAAGGCGACGTACGGGATGATCAGGCCCCAGTAGCTGTTGAGCAGGTCCAGCTGCCGCTCGACCAGGTACAGCGGGGTGACCACGGCGATCGTCGGGAACACCGAGATCATCAGCAGGGCCACCATGATGGGTCCCCTGCCGCGCAGCGGCATCCTGCCCAGCGCGTACCCGGCGAACAGGCCGAGGGCGAGGACGATGGCCGTGGCGCTGAGGCAGATGACCGCGCTGTTGAGGAGATAGCGGTCGAAGCCCGCCGAGGTCAGCGCCCGCGCGTAGTGTGCCCATGTCGGGTCCTTGGGCAGCACGGTGGGCGGCGAGGCGCCCAGTTCGCCTTCCGGCTTGAAGGACGTCACCGCCATCCACAGCAGCGGCAGCGACACCGCGAGGACCAGCACGAACGCCCCGATGTTCACGACGTTCAGCCAGCGGTGCACGCCGGTGACCTGTCGTCCGCGGCGGCTCATCGGCCCACCCCTCCCTCGTCCACCTGCATCTTGAAGGCCCGTAGGAACAGCAGGCAGCCGATGGCGACCAGCGCCCCGGTTGCCGTGGCGATCGCCGCCCCGAGCCCGACGTTGAGGTCCTGGAACAGCGCCTTGTAGCCGAGGATCGCCAGCGACTGGGTGGCCGTGCCCGGACCGCCCTGGGTGAGGACGAAGGGCAGGTCGAAGATGCCGAAGGCCTGCAACACACGGAAGAGCACCGCCACCGCGATCACCGGCCGCAGCGCGGGCAGCACCACCAGGCGGAACGTCGTCCAGGCCCCCGCGCCGTCCATCTCGGCCGCCTCGTACCGCTCCTGAGGGATCTTCACCAGACCGGCCAGGATGATGACGGCGACGAACGGTGTCGTCTTCCAGATGTCCGCCACCGCGAGCCCCGCGACGGCCGGCACCGGCTTGCCCAGGATCACCGGCGGCGCCTCCATGACCAGGCCGAACAGCCAGGTCACCGCCCCGTACCCGGCGTCGTACAGATACGCCCACAACTGTGCGGAGACGACGGTGATCAGCGACCACGGAATGAGGAGCAGCGCCAGGATCCAGCCGCGCCCCGCCTCCAGGCGCTCAAGGAGCACCGCCACCGCGATGCCGAGGACCATCTCCACCGCGACCGTGCCCAGCGTGTAGCCCACGGTGAACACCAGCGCGTCCAGCCACGCGGAACTGGAGAACATCGTGGCGTAGTTGGCGACCGTCCACTCCTGGACCTCCATGCCGCCGAACGTGAAGCGGATCTTGGCGAAGCTGGTCACCACGGAGTACAGCACCGGGAAGAGCGTCACCAGACCCACCACGACCAGTGTCGGAGCGGTGAACAGCCATCCGGTGCGCGCCTTGCGGCGCCGCAGCCCGTCTCCCCGGACCGCGGTCTCGGGACCCGGCACCGTCGTCGCCCGCGGCCGGGTGCGCACGGGGGCCGTCACAGCGACTCCCCGGCGAGCGCCGCGGTCAGCTGGTCCTGCGCGTCGGCCACCGCACGGCCGACCGGCACACCGGTGAGCACCCGGTTCGCGTGGGTGTAGATCGCCTTGCTCACCTGCGGGTACGAGGGATTGCGGGTCGGGCGCGCGACCAGTTTCATCTCCGGCGCCAGGGCGTAGACCGGATTCTTCGAACCGCGGATCCAGCGGCTGTTGAGGGCCTCGCGCGTGGTGGGCAACTGCGCGCCGTGCTCGGCGAGGACCATCTGACCCTCCTGGGCGATGAACTTGGCGAAGGCCGCGGCCGCGCCCAGCTTGCGGGAGTGCGGGTTGAGGTAGTTGCACCAGCCGCCCAGGCAGCCGAGGCCGCCCTCGCGCCCCTCGAACCCGGGGCGCAGCGCGGCGCCGACCTTCCCGGCGACCGACGAGTCCGGAGCGGTGGCGACTCCCCAGGCGTAGGGCCAGTTCCGCAGGAACAGCGAGTGCCCTCCGGTGAAGTCGTCGAGCGTGTTCTGCTCGATGAACGTGGAGACGGCGGACGGGGAGACACGGCTGGTCACCAGGTCCCGCATCAGGCCGAAGGCCCGCTCGGCCGCCGCTCCCGCGAAGGTGGCGCGGCTGCCGTCCGGGGAGAGTGCCTGGCCCCCGGCGTCCGCGAGGATCTCGGTGACGTTGCAGGTCATCCCCTCGTAGACGCTGCCCTGCCAGACGAACCCGTGCTTGATGTCACCGGCGCGCTGGACCCGCCGCGCGGTGCGCATCAGCTCCTCCCAGGTGCGCGGCACCCGCAGCCCGTGCTTGTGCAGCAGGTCGCGCCGGTAGTAGAGGTACGGCTGGTCCTGGTACAGCGGGAAGGCGTACCGGTGACCCTCGTAGCCGAGCGAGGTGAGCAGCGCCTTGGGATAGCGCTGCCACTCCTCCTCGTCCAGCAGTGACTCGACCGGCAGCGCGAAGGACGCGGCGCCGAACTGGGCGGCCCACGTGATGTCGCCCTGATAGACATCGGGACTCGTACTGCCCGCGGCCAACTGTGTGGACAGCGCCGAGCGTTGGGTGTCGGTACTGGCGGGCGCCTTGATGATGTTCACCGAGATCTGTGGGTACCGCTCGCGGAAAGCGCTGATCAGACGGGGTGCCAGATCACCGCCGTCCTTCGCGGCCACCGAGCTGTACCACCAGTCGATGGTCGTCTTCCCGCGTGGCACCTGCCGCGCCTCGGACGGATCCGGGGGAGCGGCCGAGGCCCGGGAACAGGCCGAGACGAGAGGGGCAGCGGCGGCGGTACCGGCAGCGATACCCAAGGAGGACAAGGTTCTTCTGCGGCTCAATGTCATGGGGAGGTGCTCCTGCCGAAGTGGCGGCTGACCCAGCGCTGACAACTTCCTGAGAACGCTTGCACGCTAGGCAGTCACTTCCCGGGAGGTCAATGGGTCTGCACAGCACGGAGTTGAAGACAACGCTTTCACGGCCCCTGCCGTCGTGCGTCGCCGCTGTGCTACGTTCCCGCCATGCCGATACCCGACCAGCGCTACCCGACGATGGCCGATGTGGCCGAGCGGGCCGGGGTGTCGGTCTCGACCGTCTCGCGCACGCTGCGCGGCATGGCCACCGTCTCGCCCGAGGCGCGCCGGCGTGTCGAACAGGCCGCCAGGGAGCTGGAGTTCGTGGTGTCCCGGCAGGCGTCCTCGCTCGTCACCGGGCGCACGGGGAACGTCGCCGTGCTGGCCCCCACCCTCTCGTCCTGGTTCGTGGGATGTGTGCTCCAGGGCCTGAGCACACAGCTGAGCGGTGCCGGCCTTGACCTGCTGATCTACCCCGTCGCCGAAATGTCCGAACGGCAGGCCTTCTTCGAGCGGCTCCCGGCCCGGCGGAACGCCGACGCGTTGATGGTGCTCAGCTTCGACCTCACCGAGGAGGAGACCGCGCGCCTCGACGGCCTCGGCATGCCGGTCGTGTACGTCAGCCGCAAGGTCGAGGGCCGACCGAGCGTGTACGTGGACGACGTTGCCGGAGGCCGCGCCGCCACCCGGCATCTGCTCACCCTCGGCCACCGCCGCATCGCGTACCTCTGCGGCAACCGGAGCGACGGCTTCACCTACAGCTCGCGGCAGCGCAGGACCGGGTTCTCGCAGGCCCTGGCCGAGGCCGGGACCGAACCCGCCCTCGTCCGCGAGGTGTCGCACAGCCGTCGCGCGACACTGGAGACCATCGGGGAGCTGACCACTCTGTCCGACCCGCCCACCGCGGTCTTCGCCGAGACCGACGAACTCGCCCTCGAACTCCTCACCGTGCTGCGCGAGGCCCGGATCGACGTCCCCGAGCAGCTCTCCGTGGCGGGCTTCGACGACCACCCGGTGGCGGAGTGGGCCGGCCTGACCACCGTCGCGCAGGACCCGGTGAGCCTGGGCGCGGTGGCCGGCGGCATGGTCACGGACCTGATCGCGAAACCGGACGCCGACCCTGCTCCGCATCGGGAGCTGCCGCTGAGGCTGATCCCGAGAGGGTCGACGGTGCGACCCGGGAGGTGATCGGTCCCGGGTGTCGCGCGACCGCGGCGGGCGGGGTCACGCGTCGGTGTGTCCCCGCTTCAGGTCACGTGGTGCCGCACCGTGGTACCCGGCCAGCAGAGGTTTGGGCAGCGGGCCCTTGATCCGGTTGCCGGTCTGGTGCTCCTCCCAGGCGTGCGCGAGGATGCCGACGCTGCGGGAGAGGACGAACAGGCCGCGCCCCAGTTCCGCCGGGAAACCCAACTCGGCGTAGACGATGGCGGTGGCACCGTCGATGTTCATCGGCACCGGGCGAGTCCGGCCCGCGGCCAGTGCCTCCTCCAGTGCGAGACCGGCGGCCAGGGCGTGCCCCGGAACCTCCCCGGCGTCCACGGCCTCGCGCACCAGCGCCAGCAGCGGATCGCGGCGTGGGTCGTGCGGGTGGAAGCGGTGCCCGAACCCGGGCACGTACGCCCCCCGCGACCTGAACTCCGCGACCAACTGGGCGGGTTGGGCCCCAGCGGCGATCCGCTCCAGGACCTCCATGCACTGCTGCCCCGCCCCGCCGTGCGTGTCGCCGAGCAGCCCCGCGCCCGTGGCCACCGCACTGTTGAGGCCGACCCCACAGGTCGCGGCCATGCGTGCTGCAGCGATGGAGGGCGCCTGCGGGCCGTGGTCGACGGCGGACACGAGGGCGGCCTCCAGGAGCTTTCCCTGGGCGGGGGTGGGGAGTTCGCCGCGCAGCATGAGCCAGATCTGCTCCGCGAAGGTGACATGGCCGATGAGCTGTTCCACCGGGTAGCCGCGCAGCAGTATCTCGCCGGGGCGGATGCGGCTCACCGCCGTGGACCACCAGCCGGTGACCCGGTCCTGCTCGATCAGGCCTTCGGGCGTGCCCGGCTCGCTCATCACACCGCTCCCTTGCTGCGCAGCTCCGCGATCTCCCGCTGCCCGTAACCGAGTTCGGCCAGAACCGTGTCGGTGTGCTCGCCCAGGCGCGGGGGCGGGCAGCCCGGGCCGACCGGTTCGCCGTCGACCTGGGTCGCGCTGCCCAACACCTGGAGGGGGCGGTCGCGGCCGTCCGGGAAGGGCAGGTCGTGGACGAAGCCGCGGGCGCTCACCTGCTCAAGACCGAGGGCGTCCGGGACGGACAGCACGCGGGCGGCGGGCACGCCCGCGTCGGACAGGACCTCCTCCCACTCCTTGGCGGTCCGCAGCGCGAGGCCCGCCTCGACCTCGGCGCGCAGCGCCTCACGGTGTGTCTTGCGGTCGGCGGGGTGGGCGAAGCGCGGGTCGGACAACAGGTCCTCGCGGTCGACGAGGCGGCACAGCGTCGCGAACTGCTGCTGGCGATTCGCCGCGATGTTGAGGTGGCCGTCGGCGGTGGCGAAGGTGCCGGAGGGGGCCGCGGTGAAGTTCTCGTTGCCCATGGGCTGCGGACTGCGCCCGGTGATCAGGTAGTTGGAGGTGACCCAGCCCATCGCGGTGAGGGCGGACTCCAGCATGGACACATCGAGGAGGGCCCCCTCGCCCGTGCGCGCCCGGCGCACGAGGGCGGCCGCGACCGCGTAGGCCGCCGCCATGCCGCCCAGGGTGTCCGCGACGGGGAATCCGGCCCGCAGCGGCGTGACCTCGGGGGTGCCGGTGACGCTCATCATTCCGCTGAGGCCCTGCACGATCTGGTCGTAGGCGGGGCGGTGCCGCATCGGGCCCGTCTGCCCGAAACCGGAGATGGCGCAGTAGACGAGGCCGGGGTTCTCGTTCCTGAGCGCGTCCCAGCCGACGCCGAGCCGGTCCATCACGCCGGGCCGGAAGTTCTCCACGAGGACGTCCGCGTCGCGCACGGCGCGCAGCAGGGCTTCCTTGCCCGACGGTTCCTTGAGGTTGAGGGTCAGGGACCGTTTGCCGGCGTTCTGTGCGAGGAACGAGGCGCCGAGCAGATCCTCGCCGAGCGCACGGTCGGCGCCCAACTGCCTTGCCAGGTCCCCGGATTCGGGCATCTCGACCTTCACGACGTCGGCGCCGTGGAGCGCGAGCTGATAGCCCGCGAAGGGCCCGGCGAGGACGTTGGTGAGGTCGAGGACGCGTATGCCCTCCAGCAGTGGCGTGCTCATCGTGCGGTGCCTCCGATGCAGTCGAGGGCGGTGAGCGCGGTCGCCGATTCGACCAGGAGCTTTCCGAAGTCGGCCACGATCTCCTCGGTGAAGCGGGTGGTGGGCCCGCCCAGGGCGAGCGCGGCGACGACCCGCCCGGACGTGTCGAAGACGGGCGCCGCGACACCGGACACCCCCGCCTCGCGCTCCCCGTGACTGGCCGACCAGCCCGTCACCGCGGCCCGCTGTGCCCGCTCCCACAGCAGTGCGGGCCAGTCCTCGTGCGGGGCCCCGGCCGCTACCGCCTCGACGTCGGCGCGGTCGGCGCGTGACAGCAGGACGTGGCTGGCGGCACCGGACCACAGCGGCATCTCCTCGCCGACCCGCACCACGTGCCGCAGCGTGCGAGTGCCCTCGTGCCGGGCGATGCAGACGCGGGCGCCCTGCTGACGCACGTACAGATGCACGGCCTCGCCGCTGCTGGCCTCGCTCAGCTGCCTCATCAGGGCGAGCGCCGACTCGGGCAGCTTCCAGGTGGATCCCGCGAGCTCGGCCCACCGCAGCAGTCCGGGGCCCGGCACCGTGCGGCCGTCGCCGCGGCTCCACAGCAGCCCGCACTGCTCCAGCGTGTGCACGAGACGGACGACGGTGGACTTGGCGAGTCCCGTCGCGTCGACCAGCTCGCGGACGGTGCGGGCCGGGTGCTCGGCGTCGTACAGGGCGAGCAGGTCGACCGCGCGCTGCACGCTGCGCACGCCTCCCGCTTCGGACTCGGGCATGGGTCTCCTCCCGGAAACAGAACATGTCGGCGCCGACCCCTTGTCACGGGGTGGGCCCCTCCATAACATCACCGAACCATTCAGCGGCACAAGAGAACCACCAGATGGTACGAGAGTGATTCTGGTCCGTGCCGGCCAAGCGGCGACGAGGGAGTCCCATGAGTGAAGTGGCAAGCAGACGGCGGCTGGTGCAGCCAAGGGTGGCGGTCGCGGCCGTCTTCGGGACGACCGTCGAGTGGTACGACTTCGCGCTCTACGGCACCGCGGCGTCACTGGTCTTCAACAAGGTGTACTTCCCCGACAGCGACCCGCTCGTCGGCACGATCCTCGCCTACGGCACCTTCGCCATCGGCTTCCTCGCCCGCCCGCTCGGCGGCGCCTACTTCGGCGAGAAGGGCGACACCCAGGGCCGCAAGAAGGTCCTCGTGGCCACCCTGCTCCTGATGGGTCTTGCCACCACCGCCATCGGACTGCTGCCGACGTACGCGCAGATCGGCCTGGCCGCACCGGTGCTGCTCACACTGCTGCGCTTCGTCCAGGGCTTCGCCGCGGGCGGCGAGAAGACCGGCGCGCTGATCATCCTCTTCGAGAACGCCCCGCCGAAATGGCGTGGGCTGCTCACCTCACTGCCCGCCATCGGCACGGGCACCGGCACCCTGCTGTCCACCGGCGTCTTCGCGCTGTGCACCGGGCTGCTGAGCGACGAGGCCTTCCTGGCCTGGGGCTGGCGTGTGCCGTTCCTGTTCAGCGCCGCGCTCACCCTGTTCGGCCTGTGGGTGCGCAGGTCGCTCGACGAGACCGCCGAGTTCAAGGAGAGCGGCGCGCCCGCTCCCCGCGAACGGACCGGCACCTGGCGCAGGCGCCTCGCCCGCACCCGGTTCGTGGAGGCCTGGCGGCGCTACCCCAAGGAGATGATGATCGTTATCGGCGCGGGCGCCGCCGAGAACGCCGGCTACTACATCTTCGGCACCTTCTCCGTCGCGTACGCCGAGGACCGCGGCCTGTCGACCGCCGCGCTGCTCAGCGGGATCTCGGTCGCGGCGGCGGTGAAGCTGGTGACGGTGCCCGCGTTCGGTGCGCTCTCCGACCGCGTTGGACGGCGAGCCGTGTCGATCGGCGGGGCGCTGGTACTGCTGTTCGCGGCGTGGCCGTTCTTCTGGGTCGTGGAGGGCGGCAGTACGGCGCTCATCTGGGTCGCGCTGATCGTCACGCTCGGCATCGGCCAGTCGGCGATCCTCGGATCGCAGCCCGCCTTCTTCGCCGAACTCTTCGACACGAAGGTCCGGTTCAGCGCCGTCGGCGTCGCCAACAACATCGGTACGGTCCTGACCGGCGGGCTCGCCCCGATGCTGGCCACCGCGCTGCTGCTCTGGTTCGACCACAGCGTGACCGGTGTCGTCGTCTTCATCGCCCTGATGAGCGGACTCACGGCGGGGACGGTCCTCCTGGCCAGGGAGACGCGACCGGTGGCGGACGCCGAGGCGCGGGCCGAGGCGCCGGCGTCGATGCCGGGCTGAACCGCGCCCGCACACCTGGGATCCGCCATGGGCTGCCGTCACACGAGTCGCCCGGAACACCTGGCGGACCGATACATGTCGGAGGCGGCACAGGCTCCTCGATGATGCACGGCACACCGACGTCCGGGTCGCCTCTCGGCGCGCTCGGACGTGTCCGTCTCATCTGGAGTCAGTCGCCATGACACAGCCACACCCCCCACGTCGCTCCGCAAGAGACCACCGCGACACCCGCACAGGCGTGCGCCGCTGGATCGGCGCCGCCGCGGCAGCCCTCGCCCTCCTGGCCGGGCTCCTGGCCGCCGCGCCCCAGGCATCCGCCGCGGGCCTGACCCAGCTCACCGGGTTCGGTTCCAATCCCGGGAACCTGTCCATGTACGCGTACAAGCCCGACACCCTGCCCGCCGGTGCGCCTCTCGTGGTCGCCCTGCACGGCTGTACGCAGAGCGCGAGCGACTACTACGGCCACTCGGGCTGGCCGAAGTTCGCCGACAGCTACGGCTTCGCGGTGGTCTTCCCGCAGACCAGCAGCGCGAACAACGCCAACTCCTGCTTCAACTGGTTCCAGTCGGGCGACAGTTCGCGCGGCCAGGGCGAGGCACTGTCCATCAAGCAGATGGTCGACAAGGCCGTCGAGCAGTACGGCAGTGACACCGGGCGCGTGTACGTCACCGGGCTGTCCGCCGGGGCCGGCATGACCGCGAACCTGCTCGCCGCCTACCCCGATGTCTTCGCGGGCGGCTCCATCGACTCGGGCCTGCCCGCCTCCTGCGCGACGAGTGTGTCCGCCGCCTACACGTGCATGTACAGCCCGCCGGACAGGACCCCCGCCCAGTGGGGCGACCTCGTGCGCTCGGCCGCGCCCGCCGGCACCACGTCCTGGCCCCGGGTGGCCATCTGGCAGGGCACCGCGGACACCACCGTCGTACCGGCCAACGCCGACGAGCTGCGCGACCAGTGGACGAACGTGTGGGGCATCGGCCAGACACCGTCCCGCACCGAAAGCCTCAGCGGGGGCACCACGTTGAGCGTCTACGACGACACCGCGGGCAAGGCGGCCGTCGAGGTGTACTCCATCTCCGGCATGAACCACGGCCTCGCCGTCGACCCGGGCAGCGGCGCGGAACAGTGCGGCACGACCGGCACGTACTACCTCGACACCATCTGCTCCAGCTATCACACGGCCCGCTTCTGGGGCCTCGACAAGGGCGCGGACGGTGGCGGCGACACCCCGGGCAGCCTGCCCGCGCCCACCGGACTGAAGGTGTCCGGCACCACCGACACCACCGCCTCCCTGACGTGGAACACGGTCGACGGAGCGGCCGCGTACGACGTCTACCGCGGCGGATCGAAGGTGGGCACCGCCACGTCGGCCTCGTACACCGACACCGGACTCGCGACCGGCACGTCGTACGGCTACACGGTGGCGGCCGTCGACGCCGAGGGAGCCGCCGGGGCGAAGTCCGCGTCGGTGACCGCGACGACCAGCGGTTTCACGCCCACATGCCACACGGCGAGCAACTACCAGCACACCGTGGACGGACGCGCCCACCAGAGCGGCGGCTACACCTACGCCAACGGCTCCAACCAGGCCATGGGCCTGTGGAACACCCTCACCACGCACACGCTCAAACAGACCTCCGCCGGCTACTACGTCCTCGCCGACTCCGGCTGCTCGGCCTGACCCCCCGGGGCGCCCGCACTCGGGCTCACGGGCGCCCCTCCTCCACGGCCGCCAACTTCTCCAGCAGCGCATCCCGTTCGAGATCGAACCGCGGATCCGCCGGGAGGAGGAGCCGACGCCACCAGGACGGCCGCGCCGCCCGGCTAGGCGGCGCACGGCCGCGTTGCCGGGGCGTGCCGTGACGGGGCGGGCGCCGTCGTCAGGTCTCCCGGGCGGTGAGCTGCTCCAGCACCGCCCCCAGCAGCCCCGCCGGAACCCGCAGTGCGTGCAGTGCCGAGATCTTTGACGTCAGCGGGGCGCGGGAGGTCACGATGCGCCACATCTCCAGCTTCGTGGGGTTGTCGAACTGGGCCGCGGCGAGGATGCCCTGGACGGTGTCGGTCGTGCGGTCCTGGTGGAGCGGCGAGCCCAGCTTGACCTCGACCGTCGTGGCGCAGGAGGTGGCTGCGGCCTCGGCCGTGACGCTGAAGCGGCCCGGTCCGCCGGTGACCTCGGCCGGTTCTCCGTCGACGAGGGCCGGGCCCGTGGGCAGGTCCGCCAGGAAGGTGACCGTCCAGGTGCGGGCGGCCGGGACGATGCCGTCGGGGCCGTCCGCCGGACCGATGCGCAGGATGCCGGACTCGGCGTCCCACTCCAGACGTGTGGTCGCCGTGCGCAGGTTCGTGCCGTCGCCCTGGCCGTCGTCCTCGATCAGGGTGAACGTGCCGCTGTCCGAGGGCGCGACGAGCAGTTCCAGGTGACCGGGATTGCGGGTGGCGTCCAGGTCGTCGGGCCCGGCGAGCGGGAGGATGCCGCCGCCGCGCAGCAGGGCCGGCACCCCGTCGAGGCCTCGGTGCAGCTCGATGTGGCGGTCGCCGTCGTACACCGTGCCGGTGAAGATGTCGGTCCAGGCGCCGGGCGGCAGCCAGGCCGGTGTGGCGGAGAGCAGTGTCACCTCGTCGCGGCGGGTGGTGAGGGGGGCCACGATCAGCTCGCTGCCGAAGGCGAACTGGTTGGGCACGTCGTACGCCTCGTGGCGCTCGGGCTCGATGTGGTACATCGGGCGGACCAAAGGGGTGCCCGTCGCCGCGAGGTGGTTCATGGTGTGCAGGTACGGCACGAGCCGGTGCCGGAACCGCAGTGCCTCGCCCATCGCCTGCCGGGGTTCGGACGGGAACTGCCACGGCTCCTTGCGGATGAACGGGTTGTTCGCCGAGTGCAGTCGCAGGATGGGGGAGAAGACCCCCAACTGCACCCAGCGCGTGGCCAGTTCGTCGTCGCGAACGCCACGTGTGTGGCCGCCGATGTCGTGGCTCCACCAGCCGTAGCCGATATTGGCCGACGACGCGGTGAACTCGGGCTGGAAGGCGAGGGACTCCCACGACACCACTGTGTCACCGGAGAACCCGACACCGTAGCGCTGGCTGCCGGGACCGGCGTAGCGGGAGAACGCCATCGGACGGCGGCCCTCACGCCCCGAGTCGAGGAAGTGGAAGTGGTTCAGCAGCCAGAGCGGGTCCACGTCCGGGATCCGGGACGTGCTGCCCTGCTGCCAGTCGACCCACCAGAAGTCGACGCCTTGGTCCTCCAGCGGGTGGTGCAGGAGCCGGAAGTAGGCGTCGAGGAAAGCCCGGTCGGTGAGGTCGAACGGGATCGTCGCGTCGGAGGCGGGATCGATGCCGACCGCCCGAGCCATCTGCGGGTACGCGTCCTCGAACGGGCGGACCCCGTCGGCGGGGTGCAGGTTCAGGGTCGTGCGCAGGCCCCGGCGGCGCAGCTCGCCGAGGAAGGCCTCCGGGTCCGGGATGAGGTCCCGCTCCCACGAATAGCCGGTCCAGCCGGTCCCGTACCGCGGTGGCACCGAGCCGACGCGGTGCCAGTCCATGTCGATCACGGCCACGGAGAACGGCAGCTTCTCGGCGTCGAAGCGGTCGAACAACTCGAGGTACGCGTCGGCGGTGTACGCGTGGTAGCGGCTCCACCAGTTGCCCAGCGCCCAGCGCGGCAGCACGGGCGGGCGCCCCGACAGCGCGTACAGGGCCTCGACCGCCTCGCCGTAGTCGTGGCCGTACGCGAAGACGTACAGGTCGCGCCGGCCGGGCCGGCGCGATGCCACCCACCCCTCGTCGTCGAAGAGGAACGACGCCGAGTCGTCGATGACGGCGATACCGTCCCGGGCGGCGACACCGTCCTCCAGTGGGATGCGCCCGTCTGCGTCGTCGAGGGTGCGTGCCGTGCCACCCAAGTTGTCCGGGCGCCGCTCGCCGAACCGCCAGCGACCACCGGCCGGGGACGTGACCACAAGCCCGGTCGCGCTGAACTCCCGCCGGTCGTACAGGAGATGGAGGCGACCCGTGGACACCTCCAGCGCGTCGTCGCTCTCGCGGACCGTGAACTCGGGTGTGGTCCGGTCGCGGTGGAGCGCGAAGCTCGACGCGCGGTCCTCGAACCCGCCGTCCTCGGACCACTCCAGGCGCAGCAGACCGTCGGTGAGCACGGTGATGCGCCAGTGGTCGCCGCGCAGGACCGACGCGTCGCGGGCGCGGGGGTGTGCCGGGATCCGGCTGAGTGCTGTCGTTGTCATGCCTTGACTGCCCCTTGGGTCACTCCGCTGATCACCCAGCGCTGGGAGAACAGGTAGACGAGTACGGTCGGTGCCATCGCCATGAGGTAGGAGGCGAAGGCGACGTTGTAGTTGGTGTCGAACTTGCTCTGGAAGATGGTCTGCAGGACCGGCAGCGTCTGCAGCCCCGGATCGGATGTGATCAGCGAGGGCAGCATGAAGTCGTTCCAGGAGGCGAGGAAGGCGAAGATCCCGACGGTCGCGTTCATCGGCCCGAGCAGCGGCAGGATGATCCGCCGGAAGATCTGCCCGGTCGTGGCGCCGTCCATCCGCGCGCTCTCCTCCAGTTCCATCGGGACCGAGCGCAGATACGCGGTGTAAAGCAGCACGCTGAACGACAGCTGGAAGACGATGTGCAGCAGGGCGACACCCACCGGGCTGTCGATGCTCAGCAGCGCGGTCAGCTTGATCTGCGGCAGCGCCACCACCGGGAACGGCAGGAACATCGCGCCCAGCAGATAGAAGAACGACCAGCGGAAGATCCGCCGGTCCCAGTTGCGGGCGATGGCGTACGCGGCGAGCGAACTGAGCGCCAGCGTGCCGAGGACCGAGGCCGCGGCCACCGCAACGGAGATGGAGAACGAGACGGGGAAGTCCGTGATGCGCCAGGCGTCGGCGAAGCTGCTCAGGTCGATCGGCCACGGCAGCGCGAAGGCGTCGCCGTCGGCTGCCTGCGCCGAGGACTTCAGGGCCATGGCCACGGTGACGTACAGCGGCACCAGGACCGTCAGCGAGGCCACCACGAGCAGCAGGGTGACCGGCCGGTTGGTGGCGTCCTTGCCGCGGCGGCGGGCGCGCGTGACGGCCTGCCGCAGGGGAGGCGTGTTCCGTGTGGTGCGCTCGGACGGCGGGAGAGTGGTGGTCATGACAGCCGAAGCCCCCTTCCGCGGGTGGCCAGGAGTTGCAGCAGGGACACCACTACCGTCAGCACGAAGAAGATGGTGGCGTTGGACATCTGGTACGCGTAGTCGCCGCCCGAGTAGCCACTGAAGATCGTCATGGCGACGCTGTTGGTGGCGGTGCCGGGCCCGCCGTCGGTGAGGCCCTTGATGATGTCGTAGGCGTTCAGATAGCCCTTGACGCCGAGGATGGTGTTGATGACGAGATACCCGGAGACCAGGGGCAGGGTGATGGACCGGAACCTGCGCCAGGCCGATGCCCCGTCGATGGAGGCCGCCTCGTACAGCTCGCCCGGGATCGACAGCAGGCCGGCGATGTAGATGAGCAGTGCGCCCGGGATCGTCTGCCACGCGGAGACGAGCATGATGGAGATCCAGGCCAGATCGGGATTGCCGAGGATGCTCTCCTCCAGCGGACCGAATCCGGCCCAAGTGGCAAGGGAGGGCAGCGTGTTGGAGAAGAGATAGCTGAAGACGTAGGCGGCGACGATCCCGGATATCACCATGGGGATGACGAAGACGCTCCGCAGGGCCGTCAGGAACCGCACGCGGCTCGTCAGGCCGAGAGCGAGCGCCAGCGCGACACTCTGCGCGAGCACCACGGTCACCAGGGCCAGGCCGAGGGTGAACGTGTACGAGTCCCGGATCGCAGGGTCGGAGAAGAGTGCCACGTAGTTCGTGAAGCCGGTGAACCGCCACTCACCGAACCCCACGTAGTCGGTGAAGCTGTAGAAGATGCCGACCAGTGCCGGGCCCAGGACGAGCCCGGTGAAGAGCAGAAGCGTCGGCAGCAGGAACCAGTAGTAGACGGGTTCGACCCGTCGCCGCCCGCGGCCGGGCGGAGCGGTGGTCACGCCTCGTGGGACGGGGGGAGGGACTGCCATGAGGTCTCCTACTTCGTCTTCGTCGAGGAGCGGATCGCGAATCGCCGCCAGTCGGCGTCCAGTTGCTGGAGCATCGCGTCGAAGTTCCCGGTGGCGATCGCCGTCTGGAGGTAGTTGCCCACGGGGATGGACGGCGGGATGAAGGTGCCCGCACCGAGATAGAAGGCCGCCGAGTCGACGTAGGGCTGCAACCCGGACAGTCGCGGGTCCTTCGCCGCCGGCGCGTCCTTGGTGACTCCGTACGCGAGATTGTCCCGGTTGTACGCGTCGATGATCTCCGGCCGCATCAGGAAGTCGACCAGCTCCTTGGCCTCGTCGGGGTGGTCCGCCCCGGTCGGGATCCACAGCGCGAGGTCGATGTTCACGCGGGCCTTGCGGTCGGCGGCGCGCTCCGTGACCGGCAGCGCGAAGGTGCCGATGTCCAGGTGCGGATCGACCGCGGCGATCTGCGTCAGTGCCCAGGGGCCTTGCAGATACATGGCCGCGCGGCCCTTGCCGAAGGCGAGATTCCCGTCCGGGTACGAGCGGGTGGCGGCGTCCCGGTTGTAGAACTTCGTGAGCGTACGGGCCCGGTCCATGGCCTCCGCGAAGTCCTTCTGGAACGAGACGGGCGAGGACGGGCCGACGTCCGTGCCCTGCTCCTGAAGCTTGCGGAAGAACGAGGCGCTGTCGACCAGTCCGCCGGCGCAGTAGTCGAAGAGGCCCTGCCAGACCGTCCACACCTCCTTGCTGGTCGCGTAGATCGGGGTGACCTTCGCGGCCTGCAACTCCTTGCACACATCGACGAATTCGGTCCACGTCGTCGGCACCGGGAGGCGGTACTTCGCGAAGATCTTCTTGTTGTAGATGACTCCTGCGGCGGCCAGCGAGTACGGCAGGACGCTGGTCCGTCCCGGATACGTCGCGTACTGCTCGGCGAGCCGGGCGACGCTGCCGGTGATGCGCCGGGCCGCGGGCCGGTCCGACACGTCGGAGAGCACGCCGCGCTCGATGTACCGGGCCAGCTCCAGGTTGTTGTTGAAGCAACCCACGTCGGCGGGCTGGGCGCGGACGAACTGCGGCGCGATGGCATCCGTCGTGTCGTGCACGACACGCACCCCGGGCCGGCTGCGCTCGAACTTCCCCAGCACCTTGTCGAAGTAGGCGATGACCTCACGCTTTTGCAGATAGAAGCGCATCGTGGTCCGCGACTGCCCGGACGCGTCGCCGCCGCAGCCGGTGAGTCCGATGGCGCCGAGCGCGGCCCCGGCACCCGCCGCCGCGACGAGGCCGCGACGGCTCGGGCCGCGGGCACCCCGGATCGTGGCTCGCTCTGGTCCGATCGACACCTCGTCGCCTCCTGAGGTCGGGGTCACGCCACCGCGGGGCATGCGGGCCCGGGGGTGTGTGAGTTCAGTTACGAGCAGAGCGCGGCGAACTTACAGCGCTGTAAATTTGGGTGTCAACAGGTAGGGTTCGGCGCGCAGTCGGCGGGGCGTCCGACCAGGCGCGGTCCCCGCGCCGGTCCACGGCGGCTCGCGCGTAGGCCCACCAGGAGGCGAAGTGCCCAACGTCCGCCTGAGCGATGTCGCCCAGCACGCAGGCGTCTCGACGAAGACGGTCTCGAACGTCGTCCACGGCTATGTGCACGTGCGCGAGAGCACACGAGCCAAGGTCCAGCGCGCCATCGACGAGCTGGGCTACCGGCCCAACCTGCGTGGCCGCAACCTGGCCACCGGCCGCACCGGAATGATCGCGCTCGCCTTCCCCGACCTGCGCATCCCGTACTTCGCCGAGCTCGCGCACGTCCTGTCGCGGGCGGCCGGCGAGCGCGGCTACCGGCTGCTGCTCGAGGAGTCCGGCGACGATCCGGAGATCGAGCGCGCCATCCTGTCCGCGCGGGAGGCGGGCGTCGTCGACGGTGTGCTCCTTCAGCCCTCGTGGCTGAACTCCACGGAGATCGCCCAGCACCGCCGGGGGGTCCCGGTCGTGCTCCTGGGGGAGAGCGCCGCGCCGCTCACCGTCGACCATGTGCGGATCGACAACATCGCGGCCGCCGCGCAGGTCGTGGAGCACCTCGCCGCCCTGGGGCGGCGCCGCATCGCCTTCCTGTGCGCCGAGGAGTCGGCGCCCAGCGAGACGTCCAGACAGCGCCTCATCGGCTACCAACAGGGGCTGGAGACCTGCGGGCTTCCGGTCGATCCCGGCCTGATCGTCACCGGCCGTGTGGCCGACGCACACTCCGGCGCGCAGGTTCTGGGGGCCGCGCTCGACGGTGGCATGGCACCGGACGCCGTGTTCTGCCGTGACGACCTGGTCGCGCTGGGTGCCCTGCGGGCGCTGGGCGAGCGGGGGCTTCGGGTGCCGGAGGACGTCGCGGTCACGGGCTGGGACGACAGCAGGCTCGCGTCGGCGGTGCGGCCGAGCCTGACCTGCGTACGGGCCGACGAGGCCGAACTGGCGCGGCGCGCGCTCGACTTGCTGATCGAGCGCATCGAGGGTTTCGAAGGGCTCGGTCGGCACGAGGTCGTCCCGTACTCGCTGGTGGTCAGGGAGAGCGCGCCGCAGCCGACCGACTGAGCGGCGGGTGGGGTCGGCGGCCCGGCAGTTGTCCAGTGCGGCTGTCCCGTGCAGTTCGCCCTTTCTCATTTACAGCGATGTAAAACGATGCTGTGATGAGCGTCGAGGGCTTCCGATTCGGTGGTGCGTGGACCGCGCCGAACGCTGCTCCTCGAACGCACCCGTCACGACGCCCCAGGAGAGTGCATGGCCCAGGACCTGCCCCGCCCGGAGTACCCGCGCCCCGGCTTCGTCCGGACGGAGTGGCTCAATCTCAACGGCCCGTGGCAGTTCGCCCGGGATCCCGGCGACAGCGGGCTCGAACGAGGCCTGGTCGACGCCGAGTTGCCCGAGCTGATCACCGTCCCGTTCTGCCCGGAGTCGGAGCTGTCCGGCATCGGAGACACGGACTTCCACGCCGCCGTCTGGTACCGGCGCACCGTGCGGGTGCCCGCCGAGTGGGCCGGGCGCAGGGCCGTGCTGCACTTCGGAGCCGTCGACCACGACGCGACGGTCTGGGTGAACGGGCGGGAAGTCGCCCGGCACAGCGGCGGGTTCACCTCGTTCGGCGCCGACCTGGGCGATGCGGTGCGGCCCGGCGAGGACGCCACGATCGTCGTGCGGGCAAGGGACGACTCCAAGGGCCCGCAGGCACGCGGCAAGCAGTCCGACCGGTACGCCAACTACAGCTGCCTGTACACCCGGACGACCGGGATCTGGCAGACGGTGTGGATGGAACCGGTCGCCGACACCCACCTCGGCCGCCCGCGCATCACCCCCGACCTGGCCGCGGGCTGCTTCCACCTCGAACTGCCGCTGTCCGGGAGGCGGACGGGCCACCGTGTCCGCGCCCGCCTGACCGACGCGCGGGGAACGGTCGCCGAGGCCTCGGTCGCCGCCCACCTCGACCTCGCACCGCGCCTCGTCCTGCCCATCCCCGAGGAGCGGCGCAGGAGTTGGTCGCCCCAGGACCCGCACCTGTACGAGATCCACCTCGACGTCGTCGACGCGTCCGGCGCGGTCGTCGACTCGGCGGTGTGCACGGCGGGCCTGCGCTCGGTCACCGTCGACGGCAAGCGGGTGCTGCTCAATGGGGAGCCGGTCTTCCAGCGGCTCGTCCTGGACCAGGGCTACTACCCGGACGGCCTGATGACGGCCCCCGACGACGCGGCGCTCGTCCGCGACATCGAGCTCTCCCTCGCCGCCGGCTTCAACGGGGCGCGCCTGCACCAGAAGGTGTTCGAGGAGCGCTTCCTGCACCACGCCGACCGGCTCGGTTACCTGGTGTGGGGCGAGTTCGGTGACTGGGGTGCGAGCACGGGGCCCGTGAGCACCGACAATCAGCAGCCCACCAGCGGGTTCGTGGCGCAGTGGCTGGAGGCCGTCGAGCGCGACTACAACCACCCGTCGATCATCGGCTGGTGTCCGCTGAACGAGACACGTCAGCGGCTCTCGGACCGCCGGTCCGTGCTCGACGAGGTCACCCGCGCCATGTTCCTCGCGACCAAGGCCGCGGACACCACACGGCCGGTCCTCGACGCATCCGGCTACGCACACCGCGTACCGGAGACGGACATCTACGACTCCCACTGCTACGAGCAGAACCCGGAGATCTTCGGCAGGCTGATGAGCGGCCTCGCCAAGGACGAGCCGTTCGTCAACCCGCAGGACGAGGCGCCGGACGCCACCTGGTCCGTCCCGTACCGCGGACAGCCGTACTTCTGCAGCGAGTTCGGCGGGATCTGGTGGAACCCCGACGAGGCGGAGGCCGCGGGCGAGGACCGCGACGTCTCGTGGGGCTACGGCCAACGGCCGCGCGACGAGGAGGAGTTCCACCACCGCTTCACGGGCCTCACCGGCGTCCTCCTGGACGACCCGGACATGTTCGGCTACTGCTACACGCAGCTCACCGACGTCTTCCAGGAGCAGAACGGCGTCTACCGCTTCGACCGCTCCGAGAAGCTGGACGTGGCACGGGTGCGCGCGGCGCAGGTGCGGCCCGCAGCCATCGAGGGAGACGGTCGGTCGAGGACATGACGTAGATAGCTGTGCGGGTCGGCCAGATAGCGGCGCCAGTGGTCGACCAGCGCCAGGTCCTGCCAGGTGGTGCGCCGCATCCCGTGCTCGTCGAGCTCGAGGATGTCGGCGCCGGGCAGCGCCGTCAGGAGTGGGGAGTGGGTGGCGCAGACGACCTGGCCACCCGCCTTCGTCAGCTCGGAGAGGTGGCCCAGCAATTCCAGGCAGGACGTGAAGGAGAGCGCCGCCTCCGGCTCGTCGAGCACTTACAGGCCCGGCTGTAGGAACTTGCCGCGGAAGGCGGCCAGGAAGCCCTCGCCGTGGCTGACCGAGTCCGGGTCGAACCCCTCCCGGTCCAGCGCGTCAATGGCCGTCTCGGCACGCAGGAAGAAACCCTTGCGCGCCGACCAGCTGCCCAGCATGCGCCGCCCGCGGGGCGCGGCGTCGAACCGTAGGTGCTCGCCGAGCACCGACTTCCGCCGGTGCGACGCGTAGCGCCAGTCGTGCGAGCCGCCCCAGGAGTCCAGGCCGAAGCCTTCCGCGAGGGCCTCGACCAGCGTCGACTTCCCCGAGCCGTTCGCACAGGCAGCACTGACAGTCGCCGTCCCGCGCATCCGAGCTGTGCCCGTCAGCGCCGCCCGGCCGCCGCCTCCGCAAGCGCCGGCGCGGCCGTGAACACGGCGAGGAACGCGCCGCGGACCTGTTCGGCGACCGCGTCCGGGCCGGCGGCGTCGAACTTGCCGTCGAGGTGCAGGAACGCCAGGCCGTGGACCAGGGCCCACACCGGTGTCCACAGGGTGTCCGGATCGGCGCCGGGGACGGCCCGGCGCACGGTGTCGCGGACGTAGTCGGCGATGGCGGCGGTCGCGGCGACCCGCTCCTCGTTGGCGGGGTCGCAGGGCTCGGCGAACATGGCCCGGAACAGCGCGGGGTGGTCGAGCGCGAAGCGGACGTAGGCGACGGCGATCTCCGCGAGCTCGTCCGGGGTCACGGGGGAGGGGTGGGCGGCCAACAGCTGCTCGGCCAGCTCGCGGTAGCCCTCGGCGGCGACGGCGGAGACGAGTGCTTCACGGTCCTCGAAGTGCCGGTAGGGCGCGGTCGGCGACACGCCCGCGCGGCGTGCGACGGCCCGCATCGACAGCGCGGCGCTGCCGTCCTCCTCCAGCAGCTCGCGCGCGGCGCGCAGGCAGGCGGCGCGCAGGTCGCCGTGATGGTACGCCGTCCCCTGTGGCACAGGTCACGCCCTCTCATGTATGCACCGCTTACATTCTCTGGTTAATGTGAGCGCTGTACACATTCTAGGCGATCGCCCTGCGCGGTCGCGCCGCCGTGGCCGGACACGCCATGTCGAACGCGTCGCGGACGGACACAGAGGGAAGAGGGATTCGGATGACCAGCGGGCTGTTCTCGCCGTTGTCCCTGCGATCCGGGCAGGTCCTGGGCAACCGGATCGCCAAGGCCGCCATGGAGGAGAACCTGGCCGACGAGGGGCAGTTGCCGGGACCGCACCTCCTCGCGCTGTACCGGCGCTGGGCCGCGGGCGGCACCGGGCTGCTGATCACCGGCAACGTCATGGTGCACGCCGAGGCGCTGACCGGCCCCGCGGGCGTCGTGCTCGACGAGGCCGCGCCGCTGGAGCCTTTCACCGCGTGGGCCGAGGCCGGGAAGTCGGGCGGCGGCGCGCTGTGGATGCAGATCAACCACCCCGGCCGCCAGGTGCAGTCCGGCATGCCGGGCGTGGTGTGGGGCCCCTCCGACGTGGGCGTCGACCTGGGGCGGCACAGTGGCCGCTTCGGCAGCCCCACCGCCATGACGGCCGAGCAGATCGACGCCACGGTGAACCGCTTCGCGGTGACGGCCCGGCGTGCCGAGGAGGCCGGCTTCGACGGCGTGGAGATCCATGCCGCGCACGGCTATCTGCTGTCGCAATTCCTGTCTCCGCTGGTCAACAAGCGGACGGACGAATGGGGCGGCTCGCTGGAGAACCGGGCCCGGCTGCTCCTCGACATCGTCCGCGCGGTGCGCGCCGACGTCTCGCCCTCCTTCGGGGTCGGCGTGAAGCTCAACTCCGCCGACTTCCAGCGCGGCGGGTTCGACGCCGACGACGCGCGCCAGGTCATCGGGATGCTCGAACCGCTCGGCGTGGACCTCGTCGAACTGTCCGGCGGCAGCTACGAGAGCCCGGCGATGACCGGCCGCCCCGCCGACGAGCGCACCCAGGCCCGCGAGGCCTACTTCCTCGACCTGGCCAAGGACCTCGTCAAGGAGAGCCCGCTGCCCCTCATGCTCACCGGTGGCATCACCCGCCGCGAGACCGCGGAGCGGGTCCTCGACAGCGGAGTGGCGCTCGTCGGCATGGGCACGGCCCTCTCCGTCACCCCCGACCTGCCCGAACGCTGGCGCGGCGACCGCGAGGCCGAGCGCCGGCTGCGCCCGGTGACCTGGTCGGACAAGTCCCTCGCCTCGGCCGCCGCCATGGCCCAGGTCCGCCACCAGATGCGCCGCATCGCCCACGGCCGGGACCCCAGGCCCGGCACCCACCCGGCACGCGCCCTGCTCTGCGAACAGGGCCGACAGCGACGCGCCCTGCGCCGCTACCGCACCTGGCTGAGCACGTCACGCCCCACGGCCACTGCCGCCGACCGAGCCGCGTGACCGCGAGACGGCTTGCGTGCCACACGTGAGACACGACGATGGACGAGGAAGGAAGCGATACCGATGTCGTCACTTGCGCGGACGCGGTGAGTGTCGATCCGGATGATCCGTGTGATCTGGGTGGCCGTACGGCAAGGGCGACTCGAACCGGTTGGAGGCCCCGCATGACACCAAACCCCCCGCGGATCGCGGCCCTCGTCATCGACGCCGAGGATCCGGAGCGGCTGGCCGCGTTCTGGTCCGAGGTGCTCGGGCGTCCCGTCGAGAGCCGTACGGGCCCGTACACCTGGCTGCGTCGGGAGGGCGGTCTGGTGTTCGGGGTTCAGCGGAATCCGCGGCCCACGCCCGGCAAGGACCGCATGCACGTCGACCTGACATCAGCTGACCTGCCCGCCGAACAGCGGCGGATCGAGGCGCTCGGCGGGCGGCGGCTGACGGAGTACGACGAGGGCGGGTTCCTGGTGATGGCGGACCCGGAGGGCAACGAGTTCTGCATCCTGCCCGAAGGATCCGTGGAGATGGACGACGACGGGCGCGCCCACTACCTGGAGTGATCCGGCTCGCCGGACAGGTCCTGCGGTTCGCGGCTTGCCGGGACCGCACCGTCCGGCACCGTGCTGTCCGGCAGCGCCGCCGCCGTCTCGTACCGCCGCGCCCCGAACCGGTACACCAGCACCAGCACCGCGAAGAACGGCAGGCCCGCCTTCCAGGAGTCCTCCAGGCCCTCGATGAACACGGTCGAGACCAGGATCGCCGCGAGGGCGAGTGCCGCCGCGACGGTGGTGAAGGGCGCGCCCCGCAGTCGCGCCGGTGAGGCGGGCAGGCAGTGCCGGGTGCGGTGGCGGCGGAAGGCCAGATGCGAGGCCAGGATGAGGATCCACACCACCAGCGCGCCGAACACCGATATGCCGAAGAGCAGGATGTACGCCGTGTCCTCGGAGTGCACCGACAGGAGCGCCGCCGCGCCCAGGCCGATGCCGGAGACGGCGAGCGCCCGGTGCGGGACGCCGCGCGTGCCGACCCGTGCGAACAGGCGCGGCGCGTGCCGGTCCACCGCCAGGGAGTGGATCATGCGGGTGGCCAGGTAGGTGTTGGCGTTGGCGCTGGAGAGGGCCGCGGTGAGCACGACGAAGTTCATGATGCCGGCCGCCGCCGGGATGCCCGCGACATCGAAGAGCTGCACGAACGGGCTCGCCGTGACGTCGCCGCCCTTCGCCGTGCGCGTCCACGGCACGACGGTGACGACGACCGCCATCGCCAGGACGTAGAAGAGCGCGAGGCGGACGACCATCCGGCGGGCCGCGCGAGGGATGTCCCGCACCGGGTTCTCGGACTCGGCCGCGGTCACCGCGATGATCTCGGTGCCGATGTAGCTGAAGATGACGAACACGAAGGCCGTGGCGAGGCCGCTCATGCCGTGCGGGAGCAGTCCGCCGTGGCCGGACAGGTTCGAGGTGCCGACCGCCGCGTGTCCTGGCAGACCGAGGAACACGTACGCGCAGCCGAGCAGGACGAAGACCCCGATCGCCGTGATCTTGATCGTGGAGAACCAGTACTCGAGGCGGCCGAACACCCCGACGCTCAGCGCGTTCGCCGCGAGCAGCAGCAGCGAGAACGCCACCACCGGGAGCCAGAGCGGGAGCCCGGGCCACCAGAAGCGCACGTAGATGCCGGCCGCGATGACCTCGCCGCCGATCGCGATCACCTGGATCGTCCAGTACGTCCAGCGGATCACGAACCCGGCCAGCGGGCCCAGATAGTGCCGCGCGATGCTGCCGAAGGACCCGGCCGCCGGATGCACGGACGTCATCTCGGCGAGCGCCCAGCCGATCACGAGGGCGATCAGCGCGCACACCACATAGGCGATCACCGTGGCCGGGCCCGCGGCCGAGATGGCGAGACTTGACCCGAGGAACAGGCCGGTGCCGATGGCCCCGCCAAGACCCATCATGCTGAGCTGACGCCCGGTCAAGGACCGTTTCAGCCCGTGGTCCTGAGGCGGTGCCGAGTCGATGCGCGGGTCGTCGGGCATATCACTCGCTCCGTGGTGGGTGCGGTGTTCCTGGACGGGCTGGTGCTTGCCTGCGTGGCTACGTGGCGCGGAGCTCGCCGAGCGCGGAGATCAGCGCGTCGACGTCGGAGACGGTGTTGTAGTAGTGGAACGAGACGCGGAGCAGGGTGCCGCGCGGACTGGTGACGATGCGGCGCTCGCCGAGCGCGGCGGCCAGCGCGTCCGGGGCCGGGTCGGCGATCGCCACCTGCGGGCCGCGCAGTTCCGGATCCGCCGGTGAGGCCAGGGTCTCGCCGGTCTCGGTGAGGCGCTGGTGTGCGTACGCCGTGAGCTCACGGATGTGCGCCTCGACGTCCTTGGCGTCGGCCTCCGCCAGCGTGCGCAGTCCGGCCGCGGCGGCGTACGCGGAAGGGATCGACGGCGTGCCGGTCTCGAAGCGCCGCGCGGTGTCCGGAAAATCGAGCGTCCGAGGATCGAAACCGAAGGGGTCGACCCGCCCGAACCACCCGGTGAGCTGCGGCGCCACCTCGTCCCGCACACCGTCACGCACATACAGGAACGCGATGCCGGGAACGCCCAGCAGATACTTCAGCGCGCCGCACACCAGGTAGTCGCAGTCCAACTCCCGTACGTCGACGGGGAGTACGCCGAGGCCCTGATACGCGTCGACGAACACCCGCGCGCCCGCTGCCCGAGCCGCCGCGACGGTCTCGGTGACCGGCAGTCGGACGCCGTTGCGGTACGACACCAGCGGGATCGAGACGAGGTTGGTGGACTCGTCGACGGCGGCGGCGTACCCGGCGGCGGGTACGGTCCCGTCCTCGTCCGGCACGTGCCGCACCTGGGCGCCCCGTCCGCCCTGCGCCAGCCACACATGCGCGATGGACGGGAACTCCATGTCCGTCGTGACCAGGCCGGGGCGTCGTGACCAGTCCAGCGTGGACGCCACCTGGTACGCCCCGTCGGAGGCGCAGCCCACGACCGCGATCTCGTCCGTGGTGGCACCGATGTGCGCGGCGAACGCGGACCGTGCGGCGTCGACCTGCACCATCCACTCGCCCCACGGGGCGCCGTGGCTGCGCATGGACCACTGGAACTCCTGCAACGCCGTCAGCATGTGCTCGGACGCCGCCCCCTGGCTGCAACTGGCCAGGTGAACCGTGTCCTTGAGGGAGGGGAACCGGGCGCGGAAGCGTTCGGGTGTGTCCAGGGTGTCGATCGGCACGGGCGACTCGCATTCAATCCCGGTGAACGTGTTCAGTGCGGGTGATCGAACCAGCCGGGTGTGCGCCACGTCAATGGGTGTGCGGGTACGGGGACTTGTGGTCGCCGGCCCGCGGACTCACCGGCTCGGCGGCGTGACACTCACCAGGAACCGCGCGGCCCCCTCGCCCTCGTTGACGTAACGATGCGGGAGGCGGGAGTCGAACGTACAGCTGTCGCCCGGCCCCAACTCGTAGCGCCCGTCGCCCGCTTCGACGACCAGGCTGCCGCTCAGCAGCAGCACACACTCCTCGGACGGATGGCTGTACCGCTCGCCTGAGGAGGCCCCGCCCGGCTCCAGCGTCCCTTCCAGGACCTCGAGACGCGCCGACCCGGCCGACACCCGCGTGTACTCGATCCCGCCCTGCGGCGAGCGCACCTGAATCCGCCGCTCGCGCCGCACCACCGCGACCTCCTCGGCCTCGTCCTGCCGGAACAGGTCGAACAGCGGAAGCCCGAGCGCGGTGGAGAGCCGCCGCAGCGTCTCCAGACTGGGGTCGGTGAGCCCGCGCTCGACCTGACTGACGAGCCCGGTCGACACCCCGGCCCGCTCGGCCAGCTCCCGCACGGTCATCTTGTGGGCCTTGCGCAGCTCACGTATCCGATTGCCGATCACGGGGCGAGGTTAGACCACCGACCCCCGTCCTCCGGGCGGGTCGGTCAATTGATCCGCCGCTCCGCCCCCGCCCACGCCCTCTCGCGCAGCACATACTTCTGGATCTTCCCGGTCGAGGTCTTCGGGAGTTCGCCGAAGGTCACCGACTTCGGGGCCTTGAAGCGGGCGAGACGGGTGCGGACGTGGTCGATGATCTCCGCGGCGGTCGCCGAGGTGCCGTCCCGGAGGGTGATGTACGCGGCCGGGACCTCGCCCCAGCGTTCGTCGGGGACCGCGACGACCGCCGCCTCCAGGACCGCCGGGTGGTCCATGATGGCCTGCTCGACCTCGACCGACGCGATGTTCTCGCCGCCCGAGACGATGACGTCCTTGGAGCGGTCGCGGAGTTCGACGTAGCCGTCGGCGTGCACGACGCCGATGTCACCGGTACGGAACCAGCCGTCCGGCGCGGCGGCCGCCGTCGCCTCAGGGTCGTCCAGGTAGCCGAGCATGACGTTGTTGCCGCGCAGCGCGATCTGACCGGTGGTCGTGCCGTCCGCCGGGACGTCGGTGCCGTCGTCGGCGATCACGCGGGCCGTGCACGAGATCATGTTGCCCACCCCCTGGCGTGCCTTGAGGCGGGCCTGCGCCGCGCCGTCCAGGGAGTCCCACTCCGGGCGCCAGTCGCACAGCATCGCCGGGCCGTACGTCTCGGTCAGCCCGTAGAGGTGGGTGACGTCGAAGCCCAACTCGCCCATCCTGCGCAGGATCGCGGGGGAGGGCGGCGCTCCTCCCGTCGCCATGCGGATCGTGCGGCCCTGCGGCAGCGGGGCCGCCTCCGGGGCGTAGGCGATCATCGACAGGACCGTGGGCGCGCCGTTGAGGTGTGTCACGCCCTCCTCGCGGATCAGCCGCCACACCTCGGCCGGGTCGAGCTTCGGCAGGCACACGTGTGTGGCCGCCGCAGCGGTCACCGCCCACGGGAAACACCAGCCGTTGCAGTGGAACATGGGAAGGGTCCACAGGTGCACCGATGAGGGGGTGAGTCCTGTGTGGCCGACCATCGCCACCGATTGCAGGTACGCGCCTCTGTGGTGGTACATCACGCCCTTGGGGCGGCCCGTCGTGCCCGATGTGTAGTTGACGGCGAGCAGCGAGCGCTCGTCGGCCGGGGTTGCGTGGAGTGGCTCGGCCCCGGCGATCAGGGACTCGTACTCCTCGCCCGACCTGATGCGGTGGGGCGGGGTGTCCAGGCGGGCCAGGGCGTCGTCCACCAGGGCGTCGAAGGACGGGTCGTGGATCAGCACGGCCGCCTTCGAATGGCTCAGGATGTACGCCACTTCGGCCGCCGCCAGCCGCGTGTTCACCGCCACGAGCGGCACGCCCGCCCACGGCACGCCGTAGTGCGCCTCCAGGAGTACGTGCGTGTTCGGAGCCAGTACCGCCACCGGGCGTCCGTCGGCCAGTGGTGCGAGAGCGCCCGCCAGTCGGGTGCAGCGCTCGTGCAACTCCGCGTAGGTCCACCGCCGTTCACCGTCGACGACGCCGATCCGGTCTCCGTGCGCCGAGGCGGCACGGTCCAGGTACGCGGTGGGGGTCAGCGGCTCGTACGACAGGGCGTCGAGGGCGGTGACGGTGTCCGGCATGGCGGCCTCCTGGGGGAGAGCGGGGTCCCGAAACCGGCCCTACCCCGTTCAGTGCCGGCCAAGCCGTGGGAACAGCGCCCGCCGCGCCTCGCCCGCGACGTCGTGCACGAGCGGAGCCAGCTCCTTGAAGCCCACCGCCTGCCGGTCCCCGCACAGGGACAGCGCCGCCGCGGCCTGACCGCAACCGCGCAGGGGCGCGGCGATGCAGCGGATGCCGGACAGCGTCTCCTCGTTGTCGACGGCCAGGCCCTCGCGTCCCCGGATCCTGGCCAGTTCATGGCGCAGCTCCGCGGCCGTGCGCAGGCTGCGCGCGGTGCTCTGGGGGAGCCGGCCGCGGTACGCCGAGTCGACCAGGCCGGGTTCGAGCGTCGCGAGGATCGCCTTGCCGACGGCCGTGGTGTGCGCGGGCAGCCGGGCGCCGAGCCGGGTGGGGAGGCGGGCCGCCGTCCGGCCGCCCGCCTTGTCGAGGAACACCACCTCGCGCCCGTCGAGGACGGCGAGGTGTCCGGTGAGCCCGGTGCGCCGGCACATCTCGTGCAGCAGCGGCGTGACGACGTCCCTGACCTCGCTGTGTCCCGCGGCCCGCCCGCCGAGTTCCAGCGGGCGCATGCCGAGGCGGTAGCCGCCGGTGGAGTGGGTGAGCCAGCGCAGCCGGATCATCTGGTCGAGGATGCGGTGCAGCGTCGAACGTGGCAGTCCCGTGCGGTCGATGAGGTCGAGCAGGGAGAGGGTCGGCGTGTGCGGGTCGAACGCGTCGAGGATGACCGTCATGCGTTCGATCATGGAGATCGGGGCGGAGGACGGGCCGCGGTGCTCCGCTGTGTTCGTGTCTGCCGTCGCCGGTGTCGTCATGGTCGCCTCCCTGGTGGGCGTGGAGACCGGGATCGCCAAGTGTCGACCGAACGAGGGCGTGCGGGGGAGTCCCTTGCGGGGCTCGTGCCGCGCATATACAGAATCCTCACTTCTGCGCAGGGCCCGGACCGGGCACGGGCCGTCCGTCGGTGAGTCCCACTGAGCGGGAGTGCGGGGTCCGGTGAGCGGGATGCGGCCGCCGGGCCCCTTCCGGGTGGTGCCGCGCGCCCACAGAGTGCGGCACGTCAACCGGATCTGACGGTCTGTCAAATCCGGCCGTCGCTTCCATCCGTCACACCCCGTCACATCCGGCCGTCACATCCATCCGGTCCGAAGACGACGTCTACGTGAAGGGCATCGATGTCCGTGCGAGGATCTCACGCCGTCCCCCGGCGGGCCCGCGCGCTCTGCGGAGCGGGCACGGCCGCGCTTCTGGTGCTGCTGCCCGCGGCGACCGGTTCGGCGGGCGCCGCCGAACCGGAAGCGGCCGAGGGCGAGGACTGCCCGGTGGCCGCGATGGCGCAGGGCGTGCAGGTGACCGTGAGCGCCAGCAACGACACACTGCTGTCGGCGCCCGCCGGGGCGGGCATCCCGGTGGCCAAGTCCTGTGTGAACTACGCGGTCGGCGAGTCCTCGGGGTGGGCGAGCAGCCCGTACCCCGGTGAGACGGTCATCTCCGCCCCCGCGCTCATCGGCGGCCAGACCGGGCAGAAGTTCCCCGACTACCCGCTGTACGCGGCCTCCAAGTATCCGTCCGAGGACAGCGCGAAGGCCGGACGGGCCCCGCACACCATGCGGGCGCACAGCACCAAGACATCCACCGATGCGGTGGCCGGCACGGTCCTGGGCAAGGACGCGACCGGCGCCTCCACCAAGGCGTCCGCCCACTCCTCCGTCGACCCCGGCGCCCTCACCGGCACGGCGGAGGCGAGCGCCGACACCCGGCCCTGGTCCGTGAACGGCGTCCTCGACATCGGCCGCATCCGCAGCTCGGCGCGTGCCGGAGTCGACCGGTCGGGCAAGGTCGTCCGGGACGCCGAACTCACCATCGGCCGCACCGAGATCGCGGGCCAGGGCGTGGAGATCACACCGGACGGGCTCAAGGTCGCGGGCAAGGCCGTGCGACTGCCAGGCGGAGGCGCGGGCGGGGCGGACCCCGCCGAGGCACTGACCCAGGCCCTCGCCAAGGCCGGCGTCAAGCTCCGCTACCTGGACGAGAAGCGCACCAAGCACGGCATCGAGTCCGCCGGACTCGAGGTGCGGGCCCGCCAGCAGGACACCCGCTCCGGGTCCGTCTACACCGTCACCTACGTGTTCGGCCGCGCCTCCGCCGACGCCCGGCGCGTCGAGGCACCTCCCGGTACTGGCGACATGCCGCCCGTCCCCGCCCCGCAGGCACCCTCCGGGACGGGTGGCGGCGACGGCGCGGGCGCGCCCGCACCCGGCGGCGGAGGAGGCGGCGGCGCCGACACCCCGAAAACGCCCTCCGACGGCGGCGGATCCCCGGCAGGGCCCAAGGACACCCGGCCCGTCCGACTCGCCGCCAATCCGACCGACATGGGTGTCACCGGCCTGTACATCGTGCTCGCGTTCGGCGCCGTGGCCACGTTCGCCGCCGGCACCCTGCTGCGCCTGTTGGGAGTGAAGACTCGATGGACCTCGTGACCCGGATACGCAGTCAGTGGGACCGGCTGACCGCCGCGCTCACCGCGCTCGCGGGCGCCGTGACCCTCGTCCTCGGCTGGCGCGGGGTGAGCGGCACGCCGTACCCCGCCGAGCAACTGCCGTACGTGATCAGCGCCGGGCTCGGCAGCCTGTTCCTGCTCGGCCTCTCCAGCGCCCTGTGGCTCTCGGCCGACCTCCGCGACGAGTGGCGCAAGCTCGACCGCATCGAGCAGGCGCTGCGCACGGGCGGCGGGGCGACCCCCGCCGCCGGGCCGTCCGTCGCGGCGGCCCCCGACGGCGTCGAGACACCGACTCCCACGGCCCCCGTACCCGAAGGGAGCCTGCGATGAGCGGCGTGGACCCGCGCGCCGTCCCCTGGCGCGACCGCGACGTCGTCACCGTCTGCGGCACCAGCCTCGCCGGACTCGCACTGATCGTGACCGCCTGGTTCGGCGCGAGCGCCACGGTGTCGACCGCCCGGCAGGCGGCCTGGACGAACCTCGGCGTCGCCGGATTCGCCGTCGGCGCGGGCGGCCTCTGCCTGTGGCTGCTGCGGGCGCGCCGCGCCCTGGGCGAGCGGCGCGTGACGCTGATCGCCCTCGCCCCCACGGACGATGACGAGGACACGCGGACCGGGCCCGCTCCCCGGACCACGAGCACGGACGACACACTCGTCCTGCCGCTCGTACGCGCCGAGGGCATGGACCGCCCGCACCGGCCGGACTGCCCGCTGGTCGCGGGCAAGGACGTGACACCGGCCGCGGTCGGCGCGGGCGAACCGTGCAGGGTGTGCTCGCCGTGAACGAACTGCTGCCGTTCCTGGTCGTCGGAGTCACCACCGGGTCCGTGTACGGACTCGCCGCCATGGGACTCGTCCTCACCTACAAGACCTCGGGCATCTTCAACTTCGCGCACGGAGCCATCGCCGCGATCTCCGCGTTCGTCTACTACGACCTGCGGACGCTGCGCGGCCTGCCCTGGCCCGTGGCACTCGCCGTCGCCGTGGTCGTCGTGCCGCCGGTCGTCGCACTGCTGATGGAACGCGTCACGCGCACCCTCGCCGCGGCGACCGTCGCCACCAAGGTCGTCGCCACCGTCGGCCTGCAACTCGTCGTCACGAGCGCGCTGATCGCCGGATACGGCAGCTCGGCCCTCGACTTCCCCGGCTTCCTGCCCACCGACACGGTCACGGTGATCGGCGTGCACGTCGGCATCGACCAGCTGACCTCGGCGGTCGTCGCCGCGGCCGGAGCGCTCGGGTTCTTCGCCTTCTTCCGGCTGTCCTCGATGGGCGTACGGATGCGGGCGGTCGTCGACGACCCGGACCTGCTGGAACTCTCCGGCACCAGCGCGTTCGCCGTACGCACCCGAGCCTGGCTCATCGGCTGCTGGTTCGCCGCCGCGTCCGGCATCCTGCTGGCACCCCAGCTCGGCCTGGACGTCCTTCTGCTGACCCTCCTGGTGGTGCAGGCGTACGGGGCAGCGGCCGTCGGCCTCTTCTCCAGCCTCCCCCTCACCTACGCGGGCGGACTGCTCATCGGCGTACTCTCCGCGCTCGCCACCAAGTGGGTCGCCACGTCCGAGACACTCTCGGGCCTGCCGCCCGCGATGCCGTTCGTGGTGCTGTTCGCCGTGCTGCTCCTGGTCGGCCGGGGCAGGCTCGCCGAGATCGGCGGACACCGTCCCGCGCCCGCCTCCACACCACTGGTGAGCCGCGCCACCGGCCGGATCGTGGCGACAGCAACGGTGGTACTCGCGGGCTGCGTGCCGCTCGTCGCGGCGTCCAAACTCCCCGTCTATTCCTCGGCGTTGGTGTACGTCCTGATCTTCGCCTCGCTGCAACTCCTCGTCCGCACCTCGGGACAGGTCTCACTGGCGCACGCCGCACTGGTGGCGGTGGGAGCCTCGACGTTCTCGCACCTCGCGGTCGGCGCCGGGCTGCCGTGGCTGCTCGCCGTGCTCCTCGCGGGAGTCGTCGCCGTGCCCGTCGGCATGCTGGTGGCGATCCCCGCGATCCGGCTCTCGGGCCTCTACCTCGCCCTGGCCACCTTCGGCCTCGGGCTGCTCCTGGAACGGGCGGTCTACGGCACGTCCTGGATGTTCGGCAGGACCAACACCCTGCCCGCGCCCCGCCCCGGCCTCTTCGAAGGCGACGAGGCCTTCTACTACGTCCTCCTCGCCTTCGCCGTCGCGGGCTCACTGCTGATCGCCCTGGTCGGCCGCAGCCGCCTCGGACGCCTGCTGCGCGCCATGGCCGACTCGCCCACGACGCTCTCCACGCTCGGCCTCGGGGTGAACGTCACCCGCGTCACCGTCTTCGCCATCTCGGCGTTCGTCGCCGGCGTCGCGGGCGCCCTGTACGCGTCCCAGGGCCGCTCGGCGACGGGCGCGCCCTTCCTCTCGTACACCTCGCTGACCTGGCTGACCGTCCTGGTCCTGTGCGCGGGCCTGCGTTCGGCGGGCCCGCCCCTCGCGGCGGTGCTGGTCGCGGTCGTCCCCGCCTATCTCACCGACGACACCTTCGCCCAGGCCCTCCCGGTGCTCTTCGGCTTCGGTGCGCTCCTCGTCGCGCTGTACGAGGCGGGCGCGGCGAAGCGCCGCGGCGCGGGGACGCCCGCGCCGGAGTCGCAGCACGGTTCGCGCGCCGACGAACGCCTCGGGGCGCCGGGCCCGGCCGCGCAGCGCCTGACGGTGGCACGGAAGGCGCGCGCCGCCCGGTCGGCACCGGCACGGGTTCGCGTGGGTTCGGGACTGCGGAAGGAGGCGGCGCGATGAACGGGAACGCGGTCAACGAGACGGAGCGGCCCGCCCCGATGGTGGACGGCCTGGAGATCGACGGCCTGACCATCCGGTTCGGCGGGAACACCGCCGTCGACTCCGCCGCCTTCGCCGCACCGCTCGGCCGTGTCACCGGGCTCATCGGGCCCAACGGGGCCGGGAAGACCACCACGTTCAACGCATGCTCCGGGCTGCTGAGGCCCACCCAGGGAGTGATCCGGCTCTTCGGCAAGGACATCACCGGACGGCCGCCCGCGGCCCGTGCCCAGCTCGGCCTCGGCCGGACCTTTCAGCGCATGGACCTGTTCGACTCGCTCACCGTCGAGCAGAACATCGCGCTCGGACGCGAGGCGGGGCTCGCCCGCGGCAACCCCCTCAAGCAGCTCCTGGCCACCCCTGCCGAGACGAAGGCCGTACGGGCCGCCACCGAGGGGGTCCTCGAACTGTGCGGCCTGGGAGCCCTGCGCCACGAGATCGCCGGATCGCTCTCGACCGGGCAGCGCCGCCTCGTCGACCTCGGCCGCGTCCTCGCCGGGGACTTCAAGCTGCTGCTGCTCGACGAGCCGTCCTCGGGCCTCGACACCGCCGAGACGGAGAAGTTCGGCGCGATCGTCGCCAGGGTCGTCGCCGAACGGGGCTGCGGAGTACTCCTCGTCGAGCACGACATGGGTCTCGTCATGTCGGTCTGCGACCACCTCTACGTGCTCGACTTCGGCCGGCTGATCTTCGAGGGCACTCCGGCCGAGGTGCGTGCGAGCCCCGTCGTGCGCGCCGCCTACCTGGGATCGGAGGCCGCGTAGTGCTGGAACTCGACGACATCGACGCCGGATACGGTGGCGCCCGCGTCCTGCGCGAGGTGAACGTGTGGCTGCCGCCCCAGTCCGTCGTGGCGCTGCTCGGCACCAACGGGGCAGGAAAGACAACCCTGTTGAGGGTCGCGTCCGGCCTTCTCGCACCCACCTCCGGGCGCCTCACCATCGACGGCGAGGACCTCACGGGCAAGCGCCCGCACGCCCTCGCCCGAGCAGGTGTCTGCCATGTCCCGGAAGGGCGCGGGGTCTTCCCGACCCTGACGGTCAAGGAGAACATCCTCATCCAGGCGGCAGGAGGCGATCCCGGCGAAGCCGTCGAACGCGCCGTCACCGCCTTCCCGGTCCTCGGGGAGAAGCTCGGCCAGCTCGCGGGCTCGCTCAGCGGCGGCCAGCAGCAGATGCTCGCCCTCGCCCGCGCCTATGTCACCGACGCCGACTACGTACTGCTCGACGAGGTGTCGATGGGCCTCGCCCCCGTCGTCGTCGACGAGATCTTCGAGTTCCTCGGCAGGCTGGCCGAGGACGGCCGCGCCCTGCTCCTCGTCGAGCAGTACGTCTCCCGCGCCCTCGAACTCGCCGACTACGTCTACCTGATGAACCGTGGCCGCATCGAATTCGCCGGAGAACCGGGCGAGTTGGACGGCGACCGACTCGTCGCCCAGTACCTGGGCGCGCACACCTGACCACCACTCACCCCCTTCCGCTCGTTGTTTCGTTCCCGCGCTCCGGAGGAGAACCATGACCCCGACCCGTACACGCGCCACCCTGGCGGCCGTGGCGGCGCTGAGCCTGGTGCTCGCCGCCTGCGGCAGCCGGGTCGACCACGACACCGTCGTACGTTCCGTGGGCAACGGCGGGAATGTCGCCACCGGGGCCGCGGGCTCGGACACCGGTGTCGGCGCCGACGGCTCGTCCGACACCACCACCCCGAGGGACGGCTCGAAGTCCGACGGGAAGTCCGGGAGCGGGACCGGAGCCGGCGGAGGCGGCGGCGATGGTGGTGGCCCGGCATCCGGCGGCGGTGGCGGAAAGGCGGGCGGTGGCAGGTCCGGCGGCGGCCCCATCGTCATCGGTAGCGTCGGGACGACGTCGGGACCCGGCGGCGTCGCCTTCGCCCAGGGGCCACGTGCCCTCCAGGCCTGGGCGGCCACCGTCAACGCAAACGGCGGAATCAAGGGCCGCCAGGTCAAGGTCATCGTCATGGACGACGGCGCCGACGCCTCCAAGGGGCGCAGCCAGATGCAGGAGCTCGTCGAACAGCGCAAGGCCGTCGCGATCGTCGCCTCGTTCACCACCACGCAGACCATGAACGCCTGGAAGAGCTACGTGGAGAAGAAGCAGGTCCCCGTCATCGGCGGCGACTGCTCGACGACCGCGTGGACCGCGAGCCCCATGCTGTTCAGCGAATGCCCCGGCACCAACTCGGCGCTCGACGGCCTCGCCCAGGTCGGCGCGAAGTACGGCAAGGGCAAGAAGCTCGGCGCCCTCTTCTGCACCGACTCCGATGCCTGCACCCACGTGCACGAGCGGTTCTTCGGCAGCGGGAACGCCGCCAAGCGCTACGGCCTCGACCCCGTCTACAACGCCAAGATCTCCGTCACTCAGCCCGACTTCACGGCCGAGTGCATCCAGGCGCGCAACGCGGACGTCGACCTGATGCTGGTGACCGGCGATCCCAACACCGTGAACCGGGTCGCCTCCTCGTGCAGCCGGCAGAACTTCAACCCGCAGTTCTTGCAGCCGGGCGCCACCGTCGACGGCACCACCGCCTCCAAGCCGGGACTGAAGAACGTCCTCGCGGTGACCCCGGTGTTCCCCTTCAAGGGCTCGTCGGCGGCCGGCTTCGGGCAGTTCGACTCCGCCTGGAACAAGTACGGCGGCGGCAAGGCGCCTGGCCCCTCGGCCGCGCAGGGCTGGGCCTCGGCGAAGGTGTTCGAGAAGGCGGCGCGCGGCGCGGGTGACATCACGCGGGCCGGACTGATCAAGGAGCTGCGCACCTTCCGCGGCCAGCGCTTCGACGGCCTGACCGTTCCGCTGACGTACACCAGCAAGGGCTCGAACGACACCAAGTGCGCCTTCGGGATGCGGGGTTCGGGCGGCCGGTGGACGGCGATGTCCGGTGGAAAGGCGTTCTGCTGGTGAGCGGGCGACCGCAGGGCCGGCGCGGCGGGCGCCGTAGGAGCCTGCTCTGGCATCAGATCCTCACCGGGGCGGTCGCCGTGGCGGCGACGGGCGGCATGGCGACGGCGACGGTCTGGCAACTGGCGGACATGGCATCGGTGTCGGCCACGAGTGCCCCGCCGCCCGGCTCGCAGGCGGGCGGCGGCAGCCCGCCGCTTTACCCGCAGGCGCCGACGGAGATACCCGGGACGCGGCCGGTGCCGTTCAAGAGCGAGAAGCACGACGGCGAGAAGGACCCGAAGGACCTTCCGGCACTCCCGACGACACACGGGATTCCCGGCCGCGTACTTGCCGCCTACCGCAGCGCCGTCAAGGACCTCGCGTCCGAGTCACCGGGGTGCGGAATACGAATGCCGCTGCTCGCGGCGATCGGCCGGGTGGAATCCGGGCACGCACGCGGCGGCGCCCTGGACGGGAACGGCCGTACGCGAACCCCCATACTCGGCCCGCGACTCGACGGCGGCCCGGACGTGGCCGCCATCCACGACTCCGACGACGGAACCTGGGACGGCGACCGGACCTGGGACCGCGCCGTGGGTCCCGCCCAGTTCATTCCCTCCACGTGGCGCCGCTGGGGCAGCGACGGCAACGGTGACGGCGCCCGCGATCCGCACCAGATCGACGACGCGTGGCTGGCGGCGGGCCGCTACCTGTGCGCGGCGGGCGGCGACCTGACCCGCGGCGCCGGAATCCGCAGTGCGGTGCTGGCGTACAACCACTCGGACTCCTACCTGGAGCTGGTACTGAGCTGGATGAGGGTGTACGGGAACGGGGCCGTGCCGACGGCGGGGATGCCGGGGGACGGGGAATCGCAGGGCGAGCCCGGGCAGTCGGAGAAGCCGGGCCAGGGCAAGGCAGGGGAGAAGGAGGACGGAAAGCGGAAGGGGGAGGGAAAGAGGAAGGGGAAGGGTGGCAAGGAGTCGGGCTCGCCCTCGGCCACGCCCAGTCCTTCGCCGTCGCAGAGCCCGTCGGGCGACGGCAAGCGTCCGTCGAAACCCAAGCTGCCGAGCCTGCCCGACCCCACCTTCCGGCTGCCGACCTCCGGCCACACTCCTTCGCCGCTGCTTCTCTCTCGCCGGTCGACGTGACCCCGAGAGGTCAGGCGTCGGTGAGTTGCCTGTCCAGCGCGGCGAGGAGCCAGTCGTGGGCCGTGCCCGGAGTCGGCTCCGGGCGGCCGCCTTCCGGGGTGGTCAGCTCCGCCACCAGGTCCCAGTAACGGTCGAGGCGCGGATCGGAGGCGAGCTGCCCCGCGAGGCCGCGTCGGAAGGCCGGGGTGTCCCGGGCCCTGGTCACACGCGCGTACGTCGTGACGAAGCAGTCGAGCGCCGGACCCGGCGTGGGAGCCTCGCCCGCCCGCATCGGCTCGGCCGCCAGGTCGTAGGCCTCGGCCAACCCGGCGTACAGCATGGAGGATTCGCGTGCGCCTGCCGTGCTGTGCGCGGCGGGCTGAGTGGGTCCCATGTCCGGCGTGCAGGGGCGTGACACCAGCGCGCACAGCCGGGCGAAGGCGAGCACCTGACCCGGGGTGGGGGAGTCGGGCGGGGCCGGAACGGTGGCTTCCAGAAAGGCCGTTCGCGACGAGGCAGGCATCCGAGGTGGCAGCCAGGCCCGCCAGAACCTGGCCAGTGGCGCCGTGCTCGGTGGGGCGTCCAACGCGCCGACGAGCCGCAGCCGGTCCGCCCGCTCCTGCGGCGGGCACTCCTGGACGAGGCGCAGCGCCGCCTCCTGCCAGCGCAGCGCGCTGAGCCGCGAGCCGAGGGTGCGCAACTGCCCCGCGACGGCGTCCTCCAGTGCCCCGTCCGCCCCCGCCCGCTCGTCGACGATGCGCCGCACCTCGGGAACGGGCAGGCCCAGACCGCGCAGCGAACGGATCAGGCGGAGCCGGTCGAGGGCGTCGGAACCGTACCGGCGGTGCCCGCCCGCGCTGCGGGTGCGCTCCGGGAGCAGGCCGGTGTCGGAGTAGAAGCGGACCGTCTTGACGGTCGTGCCCGCCTGCTCGGCGAGCTCACCGATGCTCCACAGCCCGTCGGGCGAGCCGGACGGCCCAGTCGAGTCGGTCGACAGGTGCACTTGAACCTCCCTCAGGGGGAGTTCCTAACGTACCCGCCGCCGCTGACAACCACTGATGAAGGACGTGGAGACGTGAAGACAACGGAGTTCGTGCTGGTGCCGGGCCTGTTCACGGGCCCGGACGTGTGGCGGAAGACAGCCGGGAAACTGGCGGCCGGGGGCGCGCGGACCCACGTGGTGGACCTCGGGCCCGCCACAGACCTGGACGCGCACATCGCAAGGGTCGTCGAGGCCATCGACACGATCACGGAGGGAGCCGTGGGCCAGGACGTCGTCCTCGTCGGGCACGACTACGGCGTGTATCCGGCGGTGGGCGCGGCCGACCTGCGGGCCCACCGCATCGCGCGGATCGTGTACCTGGACACGGGTCCGGTACAGGACGGCGCCGTTGCCCTCGCCGCGGTCCCCGACCAGGAACTGCGCGAACGCCTCGCCAAGGAGGGGAACACCAGTGGAGAGCTGCCTGCCCCCACCCGGGAGGAATGGCGGCGCTGGGGCAGCACCGCCGGTGTGTCCGACGAGGCCCTGGACCGGCTGACCGCCCACGCCTCTCCCCAGCCGCTCGGCACACTCCTGCAACCACTGCGGCTTACCGGCGCGGGGGACGACCTGCCCACCACCGGAGTGCTGTGCGCGGAGAGCGGCGCGACCATCGACACCGTCCGCATGCTGCTCGGCTTCGGCGACCCGACGATCAAGGCGCTCGCCCGTCCGGACGTGACCTTCTTCGAACTGCCCACGGGGCACTGGCCGATGCTGTCCTGCCCGGACGAACTCGCCGACGTGCTGCTGCGCGCGGCGGCCGACGAGGGCACCCGGCTCGAACCCGTGGGCGAGGAGGAGGAGGCACAGACCGGATACCTCCGGCCGTTCCTCCTGGACGTACCGGAGGTCCCGCGCGAACGGCGCGGCGCCATCGACCTCTACGTCCCTGAGGGCGCGTCGGCGCAGCCCCGTCCGGCGGTCGTCATCGTGCACGGCGGCCCCGTGCCCGAAGCCGCTCGGCCGACGCCGCGCGACTGGCCGACCCTGATCGGCTACGCCCGCCTCGCGGCATCACGCGGCGCGATCGGCGTCACCCTGGACCATCGGCTGCACGCGGTCACGGCGTATCCGACGGCCGCCGAGGACGTGGCGGCCGCGGTCGCCGAGGTGCGTGCCGATCCGCGGGTCGACGCGGACCGGATCGCGCTGTGGTTCTTCTCCGGCGGCGGCCCGCTGACGGCGCCGTGGCTGCGCGAGGCCCCGCCGTGGCTGCGCTGCCTGGCGGCGAGCTACCCGATCATGGCGCCGCTGCCCAACTGGGGCGTGAACGATCCCGGGTTCCGGCCCGCGGACGTGGTGGCGCGCGGCGGGACACCCCCGTTCGTCCTCATCCGGGTCGGCCGCGAGGCGCCGGCGGTCGCGACGACGGTGGCCGAGTTCGTCGGCGCGGCGGAGGCGGGCGGCGCCCCGCTGGAGGTGATCGACGTACCGGGTGCCCCGCACGCCTTCGAGGGCCTCGACCACGGTGATGCCGCACGGCAGGCGGTCTCCGAGGCGATGGGACGCGTGTCGGCATACCTGGGACTCGACTGAGACGTCCGGCCGCGCCGACCGTCAGCCCCCGTACAACTCGCTCAGCAACGCGATGGCCGCGTGCGTACGGGGGTGGGAATCCCGCTCGTCCCATATCACCCGCACGGGCACCGGGTCCGCGCCCGACACCGGGCGGAAGACGACGCCCTCGCGCCGGTACTGGGCGAGGGTGGCCTGCGGGGTGACGCCGACGCAGCGGCCGGTGGCGATGGCGGCGAGCCAGTCGTCGACGTCGGCCGTGTACTCGACGTCGCCGTGCGGGTCGCCGGGCCACAGGTCGGCGGTGGTCGTGCCGGTGCGCCGGTCCACCACGACGGTGCGCTCACGGATGTCGGCGAGGGGAACGCGGCGGCGCCTGGTCCAGGGGTCGTCGGCGGCCATGACCACATAGCGGGGCTCGTGACCGACGACGGCGGAGGCGTACCGGCGGCGCAGATCCGCCCGGTGGCGTACGACGGCGAGATCGCAGGCTCCCTCGGCGAGGCCGCCGGTGGGACTGTTGTGCCGCACCAGGAGCAACTCGACATCGGGGCAGCGCTGGTGCCAGCGGCGCTGGAACTCGGTGGTGTGCCGCCCGAACGCTCCCCAGGCGTGCCCGATCCGCAGCCGCGTGTGCCCCGTGGTGGCCTCGCGCACGAGATTCTCGGCGTCGGTGAGCAGCTGCCGGGCGTGGTGCACGACCCGGACGCCGGTGGTCGTGGGTGTGACGGTGCGGCTCGTACGGTGCAGGAGACGTACGCCGAGCACGGTCTCCAGCGCGTGCAGGGTGCGGGACACCGAGGCCTGGGAGACACCGAGGTGGATCGCGGCGTCGGTGAAGCTGCCGGTGTCGACGATCGCGAGCAGACAGCGCAGATGCCGCAGTTCGAGACCGGCGAGACCGCTTCCTTCATCCATACGCCCAGCGTATGCGAGACGCACGGCATGCATTTTGCGTATGGCCGACGCGGGGCGAATCTCACACCATGGCGACCACATCCCACCCTTCCGCGCCCTCCGCGCAGCCGACCCGCACCCCCGCCGACGCCCGCGCCGGCGGTGTCGCGCTGATGCTCGGCAGCGGCCTGTCGAACCAGGTCGGCGCGTCCCTGGGGGCCCTGGCGTTCCCCGTGCTCGGACCGGCCGGGGTCGTGGCCGTACGTCAATGGGTCGCCGCCGTCGTGCTGTTGACGGCGGGCCGCCCGCGCATACGCTCCTTCACCGCCGCCCAATGGCGCCCGGTGCTCGCCCTGGCCGGGGTCTTCGCCACGATGAACCTGACGCTGTACCTCGCCGTCGACCGGATCGGCCTCGGCCTCGCGGTCACCCTGGAATTCCTCGGCCCGCTCACCGTGGCCCTCGCCGGAACGCGGCGCCGCCTCGACCTGCTCTGCGCCCTCGCGGCGGCGGGGGCCGTCGTCGTACTGACCCGCCCGCGGCCGAGCACGGACTACGTCGGCATCGGTCTCGCACTGGTCGCCGCGGCGTGCTGGGGCTGCTACATCCTGCTCAACCGGGCCGTCGGCCACCGCCTCCCCGGCCTCCAGGGCTCGGCCGCGGCGGCCGGTGTGTCGGGCCTGCTCTATCTGCCGATCGGCATCACGGTCCTGTACCTGCACCCGCCGACCCTCACGGCCCTCGTCTGCGCCCTGGCTGCGGGCATCCTGTCCTCGGCGGTGCCGTTCCTGTCCGACCTCCTGGCCCTGCGCCGGGTCCCCGCCCGCTTCTTCGGCGTCTTCATGAGCGTCAACCCGGTCTTCGCGGCGCTCGTCGGGCTGCTGGTCCTGGGCCAACACCTCGACCCCTTGGCCTGGTTGGCGATCGCCGTCATCGTGGCGGCGAACGCGGTCGCGGTGGGCACCGGTACGCGCGTCGCTCAGCGGGCGACCGACATCTGAACCCGCGGGCCCGCGGTCTCGCGCACACCCAGCACGACCGTGAGGAGTGTGACGAGGCCCGCGGCCATCAAGTAGTAGGAGGGGGCCAGGTCGTAGCCGGTGGAGGTGACCAGCCAGGTGGCGATGTACGGGGCGGTGCCGCCGAAGAGGCTGACCGAGATGTTGTACGGGATGGCGATGGCGCCCGTGCGGATCCGGGCCGGGAACAGTTCGGCCATGCTGGCGTTGACCGCGCCGTCGTAGGCGGCGATCGGCAGCCCGAGGATCACCATCGCGACGATCGCGAGCACGGCGTTCTCGTAGGACATCAGGAGCAGGCAGGGCCAGGCGAGCACGATCAGGCCGAGGGCGCCGGTGATGAGCAGGGGCTTGCGGCCGACCCGGTCGGAGAGCAGCCCGGCGCACGGGATGAGGACGGCCACGGCCCCCATGCAGATCGTCGAGGCGGCGAAGGACTGGGCCTGGCTGAAGTGCATGGTGTCCGTCAGATAGCTGACCATGAAGGTCTGCAGCGTCCAGTGGGCGACGCCCTTCAGGACGATGACACCGGCGAGGATCAGCATCGGCCTGCCGCTGGTGCGGAACGTCTCCTTGATGGGTGAGTCGGCGACCTCGCCCGCCTCCTCCAGGCGCCGGAACTCCGGAGTGTCGTCGAGCTTGAGCCGCAGATACAGACCCGCGACGCCCAGGGGCAGCGCGAGGAGGAACGGGATGCGCCAGGCGTACGAGGACATCTGGTCGTCGCCGAATGTCAGGGAGAGGATGAGCGCCACCCCGGCTCCGCAGACGAAGGCGACGAAGCCGAGAGCGGCACCGTAACTGGTGTAGTAGCCACGACGATTGCGCGGCGCGTACTCGAACAGCAGGCTGACCGCACTGGACGTCTCGCCGCCCGCGGCGAACCCCTGTACCAGGCGGGCGAGTACGAGCAGCAGGGGAGCGGCGGCGCCGATGCCGGCGTAGGTGGGCAGCACACCGATGGCGAACGTGGACGCCGAGGTGACGAGCACGGTGATGGCGAGAACGCGGTTGCGTCCGACGCGGTCGGCCAGCGGGCCGAAGTAGAGCGCGCCGATCGGTCTGATCGCGAAGCCGACGGCGAAGATGGCGAACGTCGACAGGAGTGCCGCCGTCCGGTCGCCGTGCGCGAAGAAGTTCCCGGCGATGACGGACGAGAGCGTGCCGTAGATGCCGATGTCGAACCACTCGACGAAGTTGCCGATGCTGCCTGCGACGAGAACCCGCTTCGACGGCGTCGCGTCGGTGGGATCGGTGTCGGGCGTGGAGGGCGCGGCGGTCTGCTCGGGCATGGGGGCCTCGCATCCGGATGGGTGGGACAACGCGGGGTGTGCAACGCGACGGCCGGGCAGATTGCCTCAGCGTTGAGCGTTCATGGCCACGATGTTAACCATGCTTGCTCTATTTACAAGAGCTATGCAGAATGTGGATTGCCCAATCAGGAATGGGCGAGACCGAGCCAGACGATGGAGGGAAGCGGCATGGCCCGTATCACCGAGGTGCTCACCCACGTACTGAAGCTGGAGGGGTCACGGGCCTACCTGGGACGCCTTGACGACGGGCAGGAGCTCACGCCGGAGCGCGGCTACGTCGTGCGCGCGCCGTGGCGCAGCCTGTACTCGGGACGCTTCGAGACCCTCCTGGTGGAGGTCCGCACCGACGAGGGATGCACCGGCTGGGGCGAGGCGCTCGCGCCGGTCGGCCCCGAGATCCCGGCCGCCGTCGTGGACCGGCTGCTGGCCGGTCAACTCATCGGCCAGGACCCCACGCGGGTCCGCCCGCTGTGGCACCGCATGCGCGAGCTGATGCGGGAGCGCGGACACCTGACCGGCCACCAGGCCGACGCCATGGCCGCCGTCGACATCGCCCTGTGGGACCTGCACGGCAGGCTGACCGGCCTTTCGGTGGCCGAACTGCTCGGCGGCGCCCATCGCGACCGCGTCCCCGCCTACGTCTCCGGCCTGCCCGAGCCGACTGACGAGGAGCGCGCCGCGCTCGCCGCCTCGTACGAGAAGCAGGGCGCCACCATGATCAAGCTGGCGCTCGGCAAGGGCGTCGAGACGGACCTGGCCACCTACGACGCCGTGGCCGCGGCGGCCCCCGGCGTGCGGCTCGCGGTGGACGCCCACTGGGCGTACTCCATCGGCGAGGCGCTCGCCCTCGGCCAGGAGCTCGACCGGCGCGGCGCGCTGTTCCTCGAGGCGCCGCTGGCCCCCGAGGACGTCGAGGGGCACCGGGAGCTGGCCGGCCGCATCACCACACCGGTCGCCGTCGGCGAGGCGATGCGCAACCGCTACGAGTTCGCCGACTGGATCGGCCGCCGTGCCCTGCGCCTGGCCCAGCCCGACGTCGCCCGAACCGGCATCACCGAGGCCCAGTCCATCGCCGAACTGGCCGCGGCGGCGCACCTTCCGGTGGCCTGCCACCACTCGGTCGGCCTGGGTGTGGCCCTGGCCGCCGGGATCCAGCTGAGCGCGGCCGTCGAGAACTCCCCGTTCTTCGAGTTCCAGGCCGATTCCCTGTCCGTCGCGCAGAGCATCCTGCGCGCCCCGATCGACGCCTGTCCCGACGGCTACGCGCTGCCCGCCGGGCCCGGCCTCGGCGTCGAGGTGGATGCCGAGAAGGTCGCCGAACTCGCCAAGGAGAGCTGAACCGTGCCTGTACTGCCCCGAGGTCTGATGCCGATCCTCGCCACTCCCTTCACCGACGGCGGAGAGCTGGATGTCTCTTCGCTGCGCTCGCTGGTCGAGTTCGAACTCGCCTGTGGCGTAGACGGTCTCGCCGTCTTCGGCATGGCCAGCGAGGGCTTCGCCCTCACCGAGGCCGAGCGCGCGACGATCCTGCGCGAGGTCCGTACGGTGGCGGGACCGGAGCTGCCGCTGATCGCCGGCGTCAACGGAACGAGCACCGTCACCGCGCGCGAGCTCGCGCTGCGGGCGGTCGACGGCGGCGCCGACCACCTCATGGTCCTGCCCCCGTTCCTGACCAAGCCGTCCCCGCCGCAGGTCCTCGAATTCTTCGCCGCCGTGGCCGCCGCGACCGATGCCTCCGTCATGATCCAGGACGCGCCGGGAGTGACGGGGGTGTCGATGAGCGTCGAGCAGATTGTGTCCCTGGCGGCCGAACCCCACATCACGTCGGTGAAGGTGGAAGTGCCCTCGCCCCCGGCCAAGGTGGCCGCCGTCGCGACCGCGACCGGTCCCGGCTTCGCCGTGCTGGGCGGCCAGAACGCCCAGTACCTCCTCGACGAACATGCGAACGGTGCGGTCGGCACGATGCCGGCCTGCGAGTTCTCCGACGTGTTGCGCGAAGTCCTCGACGCGCTGGACCGCGGCGACCGGGGACGGGCACGGGCCCTGTTCGCGAACGTGCGGCCGCTCGTCCACCTCGGTGTGCGCGCGGGGCAGGCCTGGGCGGTCCACAAGGAGGTCCTGGTGCGCCGCGGGGTGATCGCATCCGCGCGGGTCCGGCTGCCCGCGGCGCCCTTGGACGCGGTTACGCGCAGGGCGCTCGACGAGGTCCTCGAGGACATCGAGTGGCCACGCCGTGGCGCCTTCGTGCCGGCCGCATCCGCCGCCCGCTAGAACGGATCACCCTGGGGATTCCGGCGGTCGACGCGTCGGCGAGGATGTAGCATCCACGATATGGATGCTACATCTCGTGCCGCTGGGATCGGGACCCAGAGCGTGGAACGCGCCCTCTCGCTGCTCACCTACTTCACCGAGGAGCAGCCCGAGCGCCGGATCGCGGAACTCGTCGAGCTCTCGGGTCTCGGCCAGTCCACGGTCTCCCGCCTGGTCGGCGCGCTCGAATCGCTCGGCTATCTGGCCCGCGACGAACGCACTGGCCTGCACCGGCTCGGCCCCCGCCTCGTCGGCCTCGCCGGGATCGCCCTCAACCAGTCCCCGGTGTTCCGCGCCTCGCGCCAGGTCGCGCAGAACTTCGCGCACGAGACCGGCCTCGGCGCGAACGTCGCGGAGCGCCAGGGTGACCAGATGTTCTACCTCTGCCACTTCGAAGGCCCGCGCACCCAGCGTTCCTTCACGCTCACCGGCCGACTCGCCCCGCTGCACGCCACCGCCATGGGCAAGGTGCTTCTGTCCGGTCTGAAGGGCGACGAGGTCGAGGCGCTGATCGGGCCGGACTACCCCGCGTACACTCCGCACACCTTCACCACCCTCAAGGGCCTCCTCAAGGACCTCGACGAGGTCCGCGGCCGCGGCTACGCGACGGAGGTCGAGGAGCTGGCGCTCGGGCGTGCCTGCCTCGCGGTCCCGGTCCGTGACCGCTCCGGGGACATCGTGGCCGCCCTGTCGGTCTCCGGCTCCCTGTCGGCCCTCGACCTGGCATCCCGGGAGCGTGAACTCGCGGGCAGGGCCATCGAGTACGCGGACCAAGTGTCCTCGGCGCTCGGCTATTTGCACTGAGCGGCCGGGTCCTGGATCACTCCCGCCACGCCGCCGTAACGCCAGCACGCTCCCGCCACTGCCGTGCACCCGCACCGCCCGCCTCCCACCGCTCGCAGAACCGGTGCAGCTCCTCGCACCAGGCCAGGTCCGCCACCGGAGCGCCGAAACGGGCGAACTCCCAGTCGACCACGGCCGTGACCTCGAAGGTGCCGGGGTCGAGGAGCAGGTTGTTGGGGCCGAAGTCGCCGTGCACGAGGACCTCGGTCGCCCCGCGCGTGCCCAGGGCGGGCACGGGCGGCGTGAGTTCGTGGATCCGGCGCAGCAGCTTCCCGCAGCTTGCCAGGACCTGCGCCGCGTGCCCGGCGTCCAGCAACTCCTGACCCGGCACGCCTGGCAGGCGCCCAAGCTTCAGGGTGGTCGCGGTCGCGTCGAGTACCGGAGGCACGGGCAACCGGCCCTGGAGGTGCGGGAGCAGCGTGCGTTCGCGGCGCAGTCTCAGTGCGGCGTCGGGGCCGTCGTAGGTCTTCGTCACGACCGTACGGTCGGCGAGCGTGCGGTTGGTGTGGCCGTGCTTCAGCGGACGCATGCGCCGATCATCGGCCAGAGGCGGTTTCTCGGCCACGGCATGGTGAGGGTCAACCGGCGTCCCGCGTCTCCTGCTCGAGGTGTGCGCGGAAGCTGCGCGGGGCCCGCCCGGTGACGCGCTGGACGGTGTCGGTGGTGCGGTCCTCCGCGCCCTCGGCGATCGCGCGGTCCATGCCGGCCAGCATCGCGGCGAACTCTCCCTGGATCGGGGTCTGCGTCGCGAAGCGGTCGCGCAACTGCTCGTAGGAGAGCCGCTGGTGGACCACGGGGCGGCCGGTGGCCTCGGTGACGAGCCTCGCGATGTCGTCGTAGGAGAGGGCCTCGGGGCCGGTGAGCACGAGGTCGGTGTTGGGGGCGACTTCGTCGGTCAGGGCGCGGACGGCGACGGCCGCGATGTCCTCGGCGTCGACGAAGCCGACCCGGCCGCTCTCGGTCGCGGTCCGGATGACGCCCTCCTCGCGGATGCTCGCGGCGTGTGCGTGCGAGCCGGTGAAGTTCTGCATGAACCACGAGGGCCGCAGCACCGCCCAGTTGTCGAAGAGCTCGGGCAGTTCCTGGTGGACCATTCCTACCGCCGGTCCGCCCTCGGGTACGGCCGAGGCGCTCAGCAGCACCGCGCGGTGGACGCCGGCGGCGCGGGCCCTGCGGAGGAACGGCAGCATGACCGCCGCCGGGTCGAAGTCGCCCACGGGCGGGACGAGGTGGACGCGGTCGACTCCGTCGAGGGCGGCGTCGTGGGTGGCGGGGTCGTACCAGTCGAAGGCGACGGGCTCCGTGCCGGGGACCGGCGTCGCGCGACGGCTGGCGGCCCTGGCGCGATGGCCGCCGGCCGTGAGGTGCGCGACGACGCGGCTGCCCGTGGTGCCGGTGGCGCCGATGACCAGTGTGGTGGCGCTGGTGGTGCTCATCGGGCGCTCCCGGTGAAGTCGGCGCCGTCCTGCTGGACGGCCAGCGGGTTCCAGTAGTCGCGGTAGGACGTGAAGTGTCCGTCCTCGACCGTGACGACGGCGATGTAGGTCATGTCGAAGGGGCTGTCGGTCCCGACCAGTCGGCCGACGCCGCGCATCTCGACCACGATCGTGTGCGGGTCGGTGGTCCGGTGGATTTGCAGTTCGGGGAAGTCGTGCAGGTCGATGTGGTCGGGATAGTGGCGCATGTACGCGGCAACGGCCTCCCTGCCGTCCAGTCGCCGCGGCCAGCCTGGGGGAGCGAAGGGGAACTCCATCACGCCGTCTGCCGCCCACAGGTCGACCCAGCCCGGGATGTTCTTGTCGAGGAGCAGCTTCAGACTGTGGCGGAAGAGCTCCGCGGGGACGGTCGGTGCGGGTATCGGTGCGGACATGGGTGTCTCCGTCTCGTAGAATGCGGACCGTGGGTCCGGTTTGAAGGTAGCGGACCGTGGGTCCGTTTTGCAACGAGAGGAAGAAGCGCATGCCCGAGCGCAAGCCGCGCAAGGACGCCGCCCGTAACCGGGAGGCGGTGTTCGCGGCCGCCGACGCGCTGTTCGCCCGTGGGACGAGCCCCGAGGACGTCACCATGGCCGACATCGCGGCGGAGGCCGGCGTCGGCAAGGGCACGCTCTTCCGGGCCTACGGCGACCGTTCCGGACTGCTCCGCGCGCTGTACGAGGCACGGTTCGAACCGGTCACCGAGGCCGTGGAGTCCGGCCCGCCACCCCTCGGCCCCGACACACCACCGCGGGAGCGTGTCCCCGCGCTGCTCGACGCCGTGCTGTGCTTCAAGCTGGACAACCGGCGGCTCGCGCTGGCCCTGGAGGGCAGCGGGAGCGGCAGCCCGTACCGGGCGGAGCACTACGAGCGGTGGCACGGCCTGCTCCGGGCCGTGCTGGAGCAGATTCCCGGGCTGGGCGACGGTGACTTCACCGCCCACGCGCTGCTGGCCGCCACGCGCGCCGACCTCGTCGAGCACCTGGCCGGACAGGAGCACGTGCCGCGCGAACGGATGCGGGCCCGACTGGCGGACTTCGCGGCCCGCGTCATGGACGGTGCGCCGGGCGACTCCTGAGGCCCGGAAGCCGTCTCAACGCAGCGCCTGCGGCCCTGTGCCGGACAGCAGCCGCAGTTTCTCGTGGCTCTCGGTGCCGGGGACGGCCGTGTGGACGAGGAGCGGATGGGACTGGCCGGGGTACCTGCGGGTCAGGAATCCTTCCGATGCCTGGCGGCACGCGGGCGGCCGCGTACGTAAGCTGGCTCGCATGCGTACGCGACCGACTCTGACCTGGGAACCGTCCGGCGACCTGCCGCCCGCCACGACCGACCTGGCACCCGTCGTCGAGGCCGTGCGCGCGGGTGGGGTCGTCGTGCTGAGCGGGGCCGGGCTGTCCACCGAGTCGGGGATCCCTGACTACCGCGGGGAGCACGGCTCGCTGCGGCAGCACACCCCCATGACGTACCAGGAGTTCACCGGCAGCGAGCACGCCCGGCAGCGGTACTGGGCGCGCAGCCAGCTGGGCTGGCGGGCCATGATCCGGGCCCGGCCCAACGCCGGACACCTCGCCGTGGCCGAGCTGGCCGGGGCGGGCCTGGTCACCGGCGTGATCACGCAGAACGTCGACGGGTTGCAGCAGGCCGCGGGCGCCCCGGACGTCATCGAGCTGCACGGCAGCCTGAGCCGCGTGCTCTGCCTGCACTGCCGTGCCTTCACCACCCGCGCGGAGGTCGACCGGCGACTGCGCGAGGCCAACCCGCACTTCGAGGCCGAGGCCGAGCGGCACCGCACCGCGCGCGTCAACCCGGACGGCGACGTGGAGCTCCCCGAGGAGGCGGTGCGCGACTTCCAGGTGGTGACGTGCGCGGCCTGCGGCGTCGGGGTGCTCAAGCCGGACGTCGTCTTCTTCGGCGAGAACGTGCCGCCCGAGCGGGTCGCCGCCTGCCGCGAGCTCGTCGCCGGGGCCGCCTCGCTGCTCGTCCTGGGCTCCTCGCTGACCGTCATGTCCGGCCTGCGCTTCGTGCGCCAGGCCGCGGACGCCGGTACGCCGGTCCTGATCGTCAACAACCAGCCCACCCGCGGCGATCGCTGGGGAGTGCGGGTGGAGCTGCCGTTGGGGGAGGCGCTGCGGGACGTCGTGGCGGGGGTTCGCGAGTGAACGTCAGCGCGGGCCGTTTTCCGCCCGGAGCCGTTCGAGCCACTCCCGGCCCATCCGCTGTCCGCCCGGGTACGCGTCGTCCCGGTCCCACCGCCACGTCGTGACGACCGCGAGGACGAGGGTCCGGCACGCGGCCAGCAGGTCCTCGTCGATCCCCGAACAGTGCGCGGCGACCTCCTCCGGCGCATGGGCGAGGTCGAACTCGACGGGCCCGCGGCAGCACGTCTCCAGGTCGACGAAGAGCAGGCCGTCGCCCTTGGTGTCGAGAACGTTGCCGGGGTGCGGCTCGCCGTGCAGCAACTGCTCGTCACCGCCGTGCCCGCCGAGCGTGCGACCAAGGCTCCGCAAGGTGTCGCTCAGCAGCTCCCGGTCCGCGGCGGCGAGCCGCGGGGTGCGGTCGTGGTCCGCGAGCAGGTCCCGTGCGCGGGCGATCCGGTCCGTGAAGTGCGGGGCCGGGACGTCGGCGGCGCGCATTCCGGCGTGCAGCCGTTCGAGCGCGCGGGCGTAGTCGGCCGGAGGCACCGAGGGCGTGCCCGTGGGCTCGTAGTAGGTCCACAGGGTGATGGCGAAGCCGTCCCGCTCGTACACCCGGGGCTGGACGCGGGGATCGAGCGCGGCCACCGGGGACCCGACGGCGGCGAGGCGCTTCGCGAGATCGACCTCGAACTCCGCCACCTGGTCGGTCACCGGTGCCACGCGGGCCAGCACGTCGCACGGCAGAAGGCGCGCGGTGAGCTTGTTCGAGTCGTGCAGCACGGTGGCGTCGGCCACGCTCAGACCCAGCGACGAGCCGACCGCCATGGCTGCCGACAGGGCCCGAGCGGACTCGGTCTCACGCATGGCCATCCTCTTTCCCTGGTCGAGACCTCAGACGGTGTAGCCGCCGTCCACCGCAAGGTGCTGTCCCGTGATGAACCCGGCCCGGTCGGAGGCCAGGAACGCGACCGCCTCCGCGATGTCCTGCGCGGTCCCGAAGCGGCGCAGGGGAATGTTACGTCGCGTCACCTGGAGGGCGGCGTCGTCGAGTTCGCCGTCCTCGATGAGGCGGGCGGCGATGCCGTCGGTGAGCATGCCGGGGCCGACGCAGTTGAAGCGGACCCCGTAACGGCCCTCCTCCGCCGCGAGCGCGCGGACCACCGCCTCCACGGCGCCCTTCGTGCCCGAGGACAGGCCGTCGCGGACGGGGTAGCGGTGGGTGGCGGCGGTGGTCACCGCGACCGCGCTGCCGGCGGTCTCCCGCAGCGGAGCGAGCGCGGGGTGGACCAGGTTGTAGAAGGCCTGCGCCTCGGTGTGGAGCTGGTGCCGGTACTGGGACGGCGTCACCTGGCTCAGGTGCACCATCGGGACGTGCGGGCCCGCCGCGTGGACGAGCGTGTGCAGGGCGCCGAAGCGGTCCGACACCGACCCGATCAGGCCCGCCGCCCCGTCCTCGTCCGTGAGGTCCGTCCGCACGCACTCCACTTGGCCGCCCTCGGCGCGGAGTTCGGCGGTCAGTGCCTCGGCGGCCTCCTGGTTCGAGCGGTACGTGAACAGCACCGTGCTGCCGCGCCGGGCCAGCGTGCGGACCACCGCCGCGCCGATGCCTCCGGTCCCGCCCGCCACGAGCGCGGCGCCCTTGCGGGAGCCGAAGTCCTGTTCCGTGTCCGCATGTGTGCCGTTCAACGCGCCAACTCCCTCACAGCTCCGGCCGGTCGGCGACGATCGTCGTCCGGATGTCGCCCGTCCCCGCGTATATATCCGCAACCGGCGAAGAGTTGAAGGCATGCCCGGCCGTCGACGGGTGCCACGGAGGTATCTTCGGTCCCCTGACGAAGGAGCGGATGTGCAGTCGCCGACGAGCAGCGTGGCCGAGCGTGACGACCGTTCGCCGAAGGGCGGCCGCCCGCGTGCCACCTCCCGCGCCGACCTCGAACGGATCGGCTTCGAGCTCTTCGCCCGGAAGGGCTTCGATGCCACGACGGTCGACGACATCGCGGGCGCGGCCGGTATCGCCCGGCGGACCTTCTTCCGCTACTTCGCGTCGAAGAACGACCTCGTGTGGGGCGACTTCGAGCAGCAACTGACCGGATTCCGGGAGCTGTTGCGCGCCACCGACCCGGGCGTCCCGATCATGACGGCGCTGCGCGCGGCCGTGGTCGACTTCAACCGGTTCGACGCCACCGTCGTGCCCTGGCACCGGCAGCGGATGCGGCTGATCCTGTCCGTGCCCACCCTTCAGGCCGATGCCACGTTGCGGTACACCGCGTGGCGCGCGATCGTCACGGACTTCGCCGCCCACCGTCTCCGTGTCGCCCCGTCCGACGCACGCCCGCGGCTCTACGGGCACACCGTCCTGGCGGCGGCGGTCACGGCGTACGAGCACTGGCTCGCGGTGCCGGACGCCGAGCTGAGCGAGCTGTTGGACACGGCGATCCGGCACCTGGAGGCGGGGCTCGGCGAGGCACCGCCTGCGTAGTCAGGGCCTCACGGCAGCTCGCGCCGCATCGCGTCGGCCACCAGCTCACCGATCAGCACGGCGGTCGCGGCCGGTCCGCGATGCGGTGTGTCCGGCAGCATCGAGGTGTCCGCCACCCGCAGCCCGCGCACCCCGTGCACCCGCCCGTACTGGTCCACCGCCGGGCCCATCGGGACGGTGCCGCAGGTGTGTTGCGCCGTGCCGAGGTGTTCGCGGATCCATGCGTCGAGTGCGCGGTCGTCGCCGAGGACATCCCGCCCGGGAGCGAGCAGGCCGCCCTCGGAGAGCTCGGTGAACGGCGCGGTGTCCAAGAGGCCGGCCGTGGTGCGCACGGCCACGCGCAGGCGGCGCAGGACCTCGCCGTCGCGCAGATAGTCGTAGTCGATGGCGGGGGAGACCGTGGGATCGGCGGAGAGCAGCCGGAGCCGGCCGGTGGGGCGCGGGGTCTGGACCGAGGCGAGGAAGGAGAGCGGCGCGCCCGGCACGCGTACGGCCCCGGCGACGAGCCCGGCCATCGGCACCAGTGACTGGAGGATCTCGATGTCGCCCGGACAAGCGACCGCCTCGGGGCGGGAGTTGAGGTGCAGGCAGCCGCCGAGCCAGCTCGTCGTGGGCGGCTCGAAGTCCTCGCGCGGCAGCCATTCCAGGACCAGTTGCGGGTGGTCGGAGAGGCGGGCGCCGACGGCAGGCGCGTCGCGGACGACGGTGATCCCGGCGCGCTCCAGATCGGTGCGTGGCCCGATCCCGGAGAGCAGCAGCAGGTGGGGCGTGACCAGCGCCCCGGCACTCAGCACCACGCACCCGGCGTGGAGCGTCTCCCGTACCCCGTCGCGCTCGACCACGACCCCCGTGGCCCGCCCGCGTTCGACCACCACCCGCCGTACGGAACAGTCACCGAGCACGGTGAGGTTGGGCCGTTCCCGAACCGGGGCCGACAAGTACGCGAGACCGGTGTTGCGCCGCACGCGGTCGACGGAGTTCGAGGGCACGGGCCCGAAGCCGGGCGGGCCCTGGTCGTTCATGTCGGGCTCGGCGGCGAAGCCCAGCTTCCGGGCGGCCTCGCGGAAGGCCGCCGCGGCCGGGTGGGTCAGGGGTTCGCGGGTGACACGCATCGGACCACCGAGCCCGTGCGCCTCGCCCTGACCGAAGTCGAGGTCGTCCTCCATGGCGCGCAGCAACGGCAGCACCCGCTCGTACGCCCACGCGGGACTCCCCGCCCCGGCCCACCGGTCGAAGTCCCGGCGCCGCGCCCGCACGAAATACCCGCCGTTGACCGTGGTGGACCCGCCGAGGACCCGGCCACGCGGCACCGACCACGGCCGGTCAGGTGTCAGCCGAACGGCATGACCGGAGGTCGCCGGATGCCCCGGCCCGGCCCCCGGTACGAGGCGCGCGTCCAGCAGCTCCGGTTCGAAGGCGGGCGGCACCGCACCGGCCTCCACCAGCAGCACACTCCGGTCGCCGTCCTCGCTCAACCGCGCCGCCAGTACGGCCCCCGCGCCACCGGCACCGACGACCAGCACATCGGGGCGGGCTGACGCGATCGGGACCATGGGACCGGATCCAATCCCGCCGCGACGGCAGCGCGCAAGGCCTCCGGCGGCGGCCGCGCCCTTTCTTTTGGCATCGCATGCCAATACTCTCGATTCGGTTCGCGCACACCCTCAACCATCCACAGGTAACAGGGAGTTACGCATGAACGAGCAGCTCCAAGAGGCCCCCCGTTCCCCCGATGCGGTCGCCGAGCCCACGGACGAATCCCTCATCGAGGCCGACGACCTGGTCGAAGAGGTCTCGATCGACGGCATGTGCGGCGTGTACTGATCGTGCCCGCCCCCGCCTCAGGACTCGACGCCTCCGCGTTCGACCTGGACCGCGCCTGGGACCTGCACCCCCAGGTGTCGGTCAGGCCCGAACCCTTCGGCGCGCTGCTGTACCACTTCGGCACGCGCAAACTGTCCTTCCTCAAGGACCGGGGACTGCTCGCCGTCGTCCAGGCGCTGTCGACGTCCCCCACCGCGCGCGCCGCCTGCGCGAGCTCCGGCGTCGGCGATGCGGACACGGCGCGGTACGCGCGCGCCCTCGCCGTCCTGGCCCGCTCGTCGATGCTGGTCGAAAGGAGCCCGACACCGTGACCTCGACTCCCGTGGCGGCCAAGCCCGGTGAACGCCTGGTGGACCTCTTCGAATACGGCCTCGACGCGCCGATCTGTCTCACGTGGGAACTCACCTACGCCTGCAACCTGTCCTGCTCCCACTGCCTGTCCAGCTCGGGCCGCCGCGACCCGCGCGAGCTCACCACCGCCGAGGCCAAGGCGGTCATCGACGAGCTGGAGGCCATGCAGGTCTTCTACGTCAACATCGGCGGCGGCGAGCCGACCGTCCGCCCCGACTTCTTCGAACTGCTCGACTACGCCACCGCCCACCACGTCGGCGTCAAATTCTCCACCAACGGCGTGCGCATCACCCCTGCTGTCGCCCGGCGCCTCGCCGCCAACGACTACGTCGACGTGCAGATCTCCCTCGACGGCGCCACCGCCGACGTCAACGACGCGGTGCGCGGGGCGGGTTCGTACGACATGGCGCTCACGGCGATGGCGAACCTTGCCGACGCGGGTATGAAGAACTTCAAGCTGTCCGTCGTCTGCACCCGGCACAACATCCCGCAGATGGACGACTTCAAGGCCCTCGCCGACCGGTACGGCGCCCAACTCCGCCTCACTCGGCTGCGTCCCTCCGGCCGCGGCGCCGACGTATGGGACGAGCTGCACCCGCTGCCCGCCCAGCAACGGCAGCTCTACGACTGGCTGGTGGCGCACGACGGAGAAGTGCTGACCGGTGACTCCTTCTTCCATCTGTCCGCCTACGGGGAGCCGCTGTCGGGCCTGAACCTGTGCGGGGCGGGCCGCGTCGTGTGCCTCATCGACCCGGTCGGTGATGTGTACGCCTGCCCGTTCGCCATCCACGACGAGTTCCTCGCGGGGAGTGTGCGCGACACGGGTGGCTTCGCGGGTGTGTGGCGGGAGTCGGAGCTGTTCCAGCGGCTGCGCGAGCCGCAGCACGGCGGCGCCTGCGCCTCCTGCACCTTCTACGACACCTGCAAGGGCGGCTGCATGGCCGCGAAGTTCTTCACCGGCCTGCCGCTCGACGGCCCCGACCCGGAGTGCGTCCAGGGGTACGGGGAGCAGCTCCTCGCGGAGCGCGAGCGGCAGGGTGCCACCATCCCGAAGCCGTCCGGCGACCACTCCCACCGCACCGGCCCCGTCGTCGTGCCGCTCATGCGGCGCCCGCCCGTGTCGGACTGCGACGAGAACCCCGTGGCTGGGCTGGGACCCGCCACCTGACGACGCGATCACCCGACGAGGAGACAGCCGCCCCATGGCAAGAAACCCATGGTTCGAAACGGTCGCCGAGGCCCAGCGGCGCGCCAAGAAGCACCTCCCCAGCAGCGTCTACGGCGCCCTGGTCGCCGGCTCCGAACGCGGCCGGACCATCGACGACAACATCGGCGCGTTCGCCGAACTCGGCTTCGCGCCACGGGTGGTGGGTCACCACGCGGAACGGAACCTGACGACCACCGTCCTCGGAGTCGAGTCCGCGTTCCCGGTGCTGATCTCGCCCACCGGCGTGCAGGCCGTGCACCCGGAGGGCGAGGTGGCCGTGGCCCGCGCCGCCGCCAACCGGGGCGTCATCATGGGCCTGAGTTCGTTCGCGAGCAGGTCCGTGGAGGAGGTGGCGGACGCCAATCCGAACACCTTCTACCAGATGTACTGGATGGGCAGCCGCGACTCGATGGTGCAGCGCATGGAGCGCGCCAGGGCCGCCGGGGCCAAGGCGCTCATCGCCACCCTGGACTGGTCGTTCTCCAACGGCCGCGACTGGGGCAGCCCGTCGATCCCGGAACGCCTCGACCTGCGTACGGCCGTGAAGTTCGCTCCCGACGTGCTGCCGCACCCGCGCTGGCTCCTCGCGTTCGCCCGGGCCCGCCGCGTCCCCGACCTGACCACGCCCAACCTCCAGGCACCCGGCGGCCAGGCCCCGACCTTCTTCGGTGCCTACGGCGAGTGGATGCAGACCCCGCCTCCCACCTGGGACGACGTGGAGTGGCTGCGCAAGGAGTGGGGCGGCCCGTTCCTACTCAAGGGGGTCAGCAGGGTCGACGACGCCAAGCGGGCCGTCGACGCCGGGGTCTCCGCCATCTCGGTCTCCAATCACGGCGGCAACAACCTCGACACCACCCCCGCCACCATCCGCCTCCTGCCGTCCATCGCGGAGGCGGTCGGCGCCGACATCGAGGTCCTGCTCGACGGTGGCGTGCGGCGTGGCGGCGATGTCGCCAAGGCCCTCGCGCTCGGCGCCCGCGCGGTCCTCATCGGCCGCGCCTACTTGTGGGGCCTGGCCGCGAACGGACAGGCGGGCGTGGAGAACGTCCTGGACATCCTGCGCGGCGGCCTCGACTCCGCCGTCCTCGGCCTCGGGCACGCCTCCGTGGACGAACTGTGCCCGGACGACCTGGTGATCCCGGACGGCTTCACCCGGGCCGTCGGGGTCCCGCGTGCCTGAACCGGTGGTGCTGGCGCGCGCGACCTGGACCACGGTGCCGGAGGGCGCCGTGGTCCTCGTCCCCGTCGGCGCCACCGAACAGCACGGCCCGCACCTGCCGTTGAACACGGACAGCGTGATCGCCAAAGCCGTGGCACGGGACCTGGGACATCAACTCCCGTACGGAAAGGTCGTCTTGGCGCCCACCCTCACCTACGGTGCCAGCGGTGAGCACGCCGGATTCCCCGGCACTCTCTCCATCGGCCACGAGGCACTGCACGCGGTCCTGGTCGAGACGATCCGGTCCCTGTCCCTGTGGGCGGGCCGCGTCCTCCTCGTCAACGGCCACGGCGGGAACATCACCACTCTCGACGCGGCCTGCGCTCAACTCCGCCACGAAGGTCACGACGTCGCCTGGCTCGGCTGCGCCCCACCCGGCGGCGACGCCCACGCCGGCCGCACCGAGACCTCGATCATGCTGCACCTCGCCCCGGACGACGTACGACTCCCGCACGCGGCCCCCGGCGACACCCGCCCCCTGCCCGAACTGCTGCCGCGCCTCATCGCCCACGGTGTACGCGGTGTCTCCCCGAACGGCGTGCTCGGCGACCCGACCGGCGCCACCGCCGAGGAAGGGCGTGAGCTGGTCGAGGCGATGGTGTCGAGCGCCGCACGCCTCGTCACCACCGGCCGCGCCGACCCACGGGGCAGGCTCCTGGCCGCCGCACCGCGAGGAGCCGCATGACCCTCCCGCAGGGTTTCGTCGTCGCGCTCGACCGGCGCACCCGCGTCCTCGACGGCGGCCGCGCCCTGCTCGGCGGAACCCCGACACGGCTGCTGCGGCTGACACCACGAGCCCGCGCACTCCTGACCGGGCGCACCCTGTACGTACGCGACCGGGCGGGAGCGGTCCTCGCCGACCGGCTGCTCGCCACCGGCCTCGCCCACCCGCTGGTCACCGAGCTGCCACGGAACGACCCGAACTCCCTCAGCGGCACGGTCACGTACGTCATCCCCGTCCGCGACCGCCCCGACCAGCTGCACCGTGCGCTCGCGAGCATCCGGGCCACCACGACCGACGCCCCGGTGCTCGTCGTCGACGACGCCTCGCACGAACCGGACCCCGTCGCCGCCGTGGCGGCACGCCACCACGCGCGCGTGCTCCCGCTCCCCGCCAACCTCGGCCCGGCCGGCGCCCGCAACGCGGGCCTGCGCGAAGTCACCACGCCGTACGTGGCGTTCGTCGACTCCGACATCGTCCTCGCGCCCGACACGGTCGGCGTCCTGCTGCGCCACTTCGCCGACCCGGCCGTCGTGATGGCAGTGCCCCGCATCACCGCCCTGCCGGGGCCCGGCGCCGAGCGCTGGCTGGGCCGCTACGAAAGCGTCCGCTCCTCGCTCGACCTGGGCAGCCGGCCGGCCGCCGTGCGCACCGGCACCCCCGTGTCCTGGGTCCCCAGCGCCTGCGTGCTCGCCCGCACCGACGCGCTCCTCAAGGCGGACGGCTTCGACGCCGCGATGCGCGTGGGGGAGGACGTCGACCTGTGCTGGCGGCTGACCGCGGACGGCGGCCGCGTCCGCTACGAACCCGCGGTGCACGCCGCCCACGAGCACCGCGTCGAACTCGTGGACTGGTTCCGCCGCAAGGCCGCCTACGGCACCGGCGCCCACCCCCTGGCGCGCCGCCACCCCGACAACATCGCCCCCGCGATCCTCGCCCCGTGGAGCGCGGCACTGCTCGTCGCCCTGCTCGCGCAGCGCCGCTGGTCGCTGCCCGCGGCGGGCGGACTCGCCGCCGTGGCCACCGTGAGCAACGCCCGGAAGCTGAAGGGCATCGCGCATCCGCTGCCGCAGGCGGCCCGCCTCACGGCCCTCGGCTCGCTCGCGTCGCTCACCCAGGGCGCGGCGCTGCTCACCCGCCACTGGTGGCCGCTGACAGCGGTGGGCTGCCTGGCCTCGCGCCGGCTGCGCCGGGCCACGGCCGTCGCGGCGGTCGCGGACGTCGCCCTGGAGACCCTTGGGCGCGGCCCGGACCCCACTCGTCTCGACCCCGTCCGCTACGCCGTCGCCCGCCGTCTCGACGACCTCGCGTACGGCTCCGGGGTGTGGCTCTCGGCGCTCAAGGGCCGCTCCACCGCTGCGTTGCGCCCTCGGATCGCGTGGCCCGCCCGTCCCCGGCCCCCGCGTCCTCGCGAGCGCGCAGGTCCCCGTGCAGCCGCGCGACCCCGCCGCACACCAGCGGCATGACCAGCGGCGGCAGCAGGAGCAGCGCCACCGCCGTAGGGAAGATGATCATGAATACGCCGGTCATCCACACGTTGTCGTCGTTGAGCCACAGCATGCCGAGCCCGGCGTAGTGGTTCAGGGGACCGGCCGCGTACACGACCACCACGTAGGCCGACACGGCCGCCGTGCAGGACACCAGGCCCAGGCCGAACGTGCGCAGGCGGGCGCGCCGGGTCAGCACCCAGGAGCGCCACACGGCCACGAACGGGTTGCGGCGCTCAAGGACCGTCTCTGCGGTGGCCCCGGACAGCCGGAACCAGAGCAGCGGGCCGAGCGACCAGATGACGATCGGCAGCACCCAACCCACCAGCGTGTACGGCCAGGACGCGGTCTCGCCCAGAGGCGTGGGTTCGACGCCGGGCACCTCCTCCGTGTCGACCAGGGTGAACAGGACCAGGCCCGCGAACACCACCACCGCCACGAAGGCGCCGGTCAGGAAATTGGTGACGACGGCGGCGAACAGACGTGGCCGGGTGCGCCGCCACAACTCGCCGACGGACAGCGGCCCGCCGCCGCGCCGGGCGTGCGAACCGCCGACCGCGTACGCGCTGTGGAGCACGGACACGACGACCAGCCCCAACAGGAGGAACACCGGCGCCGCCACGGCCCCGACGGCCCGCAACGGATCCAGGCCCCCGTCCGCGTACGCCACATAGGAGTCCTCGTTGGCCATGTTGCGGTCCGCGTACTCCCGCACGTTCTCGAAGCCGTCCCACGCGGCGGCGAACGCGCCCGCGAGGACGGCGAACCCCAGCACGGCGGTCGCCGACGACACCCGGAGGGTGAAGCGGTACAGCGTGCCCCGGTAGGGCCTGACGTCGTGTTCCATGGGGTTCAGGACGCCCGGTGGGACACGTGAGGTTCCCGGCGCGGGGCGGTCAAGCCGCGTACGTCGTCCCGAACGCCTCCAGGAACTCGAGGGTCGCCGCAGCCGACCGGTTCGGACACGACACGGCCGTCCAGGTCACCCCAGCCTTCTCAAGCGCGGCGAACGCCTCCCGGTGGCGGTCCGCGTCCCGGGCCGGTTCCGCGAGGGCTTCGTCGCGGTAGGAGTGGAGCACGTCGACGTCGGCATCGCGCCCGGCCGCGGTCGTGGCGTCGCGCACCTCCGCGATCGCGCCCGCCAGTTCGGGCAGCGGACCCAGCGTCGGGGTACGTGCGGTGGTGCTCAGTTCGGAGCCGCCGGACATCGGCATCCAGCCGTGCGCCCGCTCCGCGACCCGGCGCCGGGTCAGCCGCGAGTTGCCGCCGATCCACAGGGGGACGGGCCGCTGTGTCGGGCGTGGCAGGGCCTGCGCGTCGCGGACGTTGAAGTGCCGGCCCTCGTAGCTGAACGGCTCGCCGCTCCAGTGCAGCGGCAGCACGTCGAGCACCTCGTCGAAGAGTGCGTTGCGCTCCTCGAAGTCGACGCCCAGGGAGTGGAATTCGCCCTTCAGGTATCCGGCGCCGAGGCCGAGGATCAGTCGTCCGCCGGAGAGCCGGTCGAGCGTCGCCGCCTGCTTGGCGAGGAGCAGCGGATTGCGGTACGGGGCGACGGCCAGATAGGTGAGGAGGCGCAGTCGGCCGGTGACCGCTGCCGCGTGGGAGAGCGCCACGAAGGGGTCGAGCGTCTGGTGCCCGCCGTGGTTCAGCCATCGCGCGCCGGGCGCCGGGTGTTCGCTGAAGGAGAGCCCGGAGAACCCGAACCGCTCGGCCGCGCGCGCCACTTCGGTCAGCGGCCCCGCGTCGAGCATGTCGGCGTCCGGTCCGTGCGCCTCCGGGTAGTGAAACAGGAATCGCATGTCACGCATCTACCCAGGGGCGCCGCAAAAGGGAAGAGCTTCGGCGGCTCTCCTTCTGTGGTTCGGCAGTTCTGTCGTTCAGGAGCGGGGCCAGGGCTGGCCGCTGATCCGTTCGATGCTGGTGTTGAAGCGCTGGAGGTAGTGGGCGAAGGTCTCCACGTCGTCGGCCGACCAGTCCTCGAAGACCTTGTCCAGCTCCTGGACGTGGGTCGCGCGCTCGTGGTCGAGGCCCCGCTCGCCCTCTTCGGTGAGCCGGAACTTGCGGGCCATGCCCCCGTCCGGATCGGGGATCCGCTCCAGGAGGCCGGCTCGCATCGCGCTCGCCGTCTGCCGGTTGAGCGTGGACGCGTCGAGCAGCAGCGCCTCGCTGAGCTGCCCGATCGACATCGGCCCCTGAACCCTGATCCGGCTCAGCAGGATGTATGCGCTGCGTTCCATGCGAGCTGCCTCGCGGCGCCGCTTCTCGCTGCCGAGCTGATGCCGGCCGAGCACCATGTGTTCGAACTCGACCAGGTGCGATGGCTTGTCCATGTACGTGCGTCCTCCCAGGTCGACCGTATCGCAGCGCCTCGCAGTCGATGCGCCCCGTCCGGGCTCCTGCCCCGCTCGAGCGCCGCACCGTTACATATGTGTGCCACGCATGGAATGTGTGCGATGCACATCATGTGTACGATGCACATCGTTGCACAAGCTGAAGTGTTTGAAGAGATTGAGGAGTCCCTCATGGATGCGCCCCAGTCGAGCGGCAGGTCGGGCGTCGTCGTCGCCACCCTCGCGCTCGCAGGTACCGTCGCCGCGATCATGCAGACGCTGGTGACCCCGCTGATCGCCGAACTGCCCCGGATCCTGGACACGTCCGCCTCGAACGCGGCCTGGGTGATCACGGTCACGCTGCTCGTCTCGGGCGTGTGCGTACCCGTCTCCGGGCGCCTCGGCGATCTGGTCGGCAAGCGCCGCATGATGCTCGCCTGCGCCGTGCCGCTGGTCATCGGCTCGGTGGTGTGCGCCCTCTCGTCGTCCGTCGTGCCGATGATCGTCGGGCGCGGACTTCAGGGGATGGGCATGGGCATGGTGCCGCTCGGCATCGCCCTGCTGCGCGACGTGGTGCCCGCCGAGAAGCTCAGCGGTTCCATCGCCCTGGTCAGCGCGTCCATGGGCATCGGCGGCGCGATAGGCCTGCCGATCGCCGCCGCGGTCGCCCAGTACGCGAACTGGCGTGTGCTGTTCTGGGGCGCCGCCGTGCTCGCCGTGGTCATCGGCGCCATGATCTTCCTGATCGTGCCGGACGCCCCGGCCGCCGCCAAGGGGCAGCGCTTCGACGCCCCCGGCGCGATCGGCCTTGCCATCGGTCTCGTCTCGCTGCTGCTCGCGATCTCCAAGGGCGCCGACTGGGGCTGGTCGTCGGCCACCACGCTGGGCCTGTTCGGCGTCGCCGTCGTGGCGCTGCTCGTATGGGGCCGCTACGAGCTGCGCACCCGCGACCCACTGGTCGACCTGCGCACGACCGCCCGCCCGCGCGTGCTGTTCACCAACGCCGCCTCGATCCTCATCGGCGTCGGCATGTACGCGTTCATGCTGATCGCGCCCCAGGTCCTCCAGTTCCCCGAGGCCACCGGATACGGCCTCGGCCAGTCGATGCTGGCGGCCGGCCTGTGGCTGGCGCCCGGCGGCGTCATGATGATGCTGATCTCGCCGCTCGGCGGAAAGCTCATCAACGCCCGCGGCCCGAAGTTCGCCCTCATCAGCGGCGCCCTCGTGATCGCCCTCGGGTACGGTGCCGCGCTGCCGCTCATGGGGACGGCCTGGGGCATCATGCTCGCCGGAATCATCATCAACAGCGGTGTCGCCCTCGCCTACGGCTCCATGCCCGCGCTCATCATGGGCTCGGTGCCGATCTCCGAGACGGCCGCGGCCAACGGCTTCAACACCCTGATGCGCTCGCTCGGTACGACCATCGGCTCCGCCGTGATCGGTGTGGTCCTCGCGCAGATGACCGTCTCCATGGGCGGCTTCACGCTCGCCTCCGAGGGCGGATTCCGCACCGGGCTCATGATCGGCTGTGGTGTGGCCCTGCTCTCCGCCGCCGTCGCGACGCTCATTCCGGCGCTGCGCAGGGCGGGCACGGGCCCGGCCGTCGAGGCGCGGCCTGCCGGGGAGGGTCAGGCCGCGGCGCGCGCCTGAGGGTGGTCCGTGGGGGAGGGGTGGCCCGTCCTCAGGGCCACCCCGGGCATCTGCCCGGCGCATACGCGAGAGGGCGGTTGTGGTGCGAGGTGCCGGGCAAGAGTGGTAAGAGGTCATTCGGGTTCCCTTGCCAGGTACGGCACTTGGAGGTGCACCGTGATGCTCCCGGCTCGCCGATGCGCAGCGGACGCTGCCTGCGAGAGGGCAGAACGGTCCGCCGAACTCGAGGCGAAGATCGAGCAGTTGAAAAAGGCCGTGACCTCGCACGCCGTGGTCGACCAGGCCATCGGCGTCGTGATCGCGGTGGGCGGTGTCACGCCGGCCGAGGCCTGGGACGTGCTGCGCGAGGTCTCCATGCGCACCAACACCCGGCTCCGTCTGGTCGCCGGGCAGCTGATCTCCTGGCCGCGCACCCGCGAACTCGATCCGGTGATCCGCGCCGAGCTGGAGCGCCAACTCGCCCAGCGCCGGACGACCGCGAGCCCGGTGGCGACCGAGCCGCGCTGAGGGCCCGCTCCCCGGCCCGAACCGTGACGGCTCCCGCCGAGAAGCGGGTGCGGGCTCACTGCCGAACCCGCCACGACCAGCATTGGCCGCTCCACCCTCGGAGTAACACGCGAGCCCGCTCACTAACGCACATTCGCCCGGAATCTTCACGGATGCTGGCCCGCCCGGTCACCGCGTCCGTCACGCGTGCGCAAGTGCCGCCTCGATGAGCCGGCGGGCCGCCGCGTCGGTGCGGACCGCGTCGCCCGTCACCAGCCGGTCCTGGCACAGGCCGCGCAGCCCGGACACGAGCAGCGTCGCGCGCTCGCGCGCCGCGGGCTCCGGGTGGCCGAGGCGGACATAGGCGTCGGCGATCGGGTCGACCATGAACGCCACGGTCTCGCGGGCCAGCTCACCGTACTGCCCGGGATCGGTTGCCGCGAGGCTCAGCAGCTGGAGCAGCATCCGGATCGGTCCGGCCTGCTCGCCCACCGTGATCGCCCGCCACAGCGCATGGGCGGAGCGGCGCAGCGCCGCCACGTCCTCGACCGGGTCGAACAGCGCGTGCGCGTCCGGCCTGCTCGCGGCGAGAGCCCGCGCGATGAGCGTCTCGCGGCTGCCGAAGTAGTACAGCAGCATCCGCTTCGTCGTGCCGATCTCCTCGGCGAGCGGGGTGAGCGACAGGTGCGCGAGGCCGTGGCGCTGCACGTACTCGACCACCTGGCCGAGCAGCTCGGCACGCTTCTCGGTGTTCACGGTTCGGGGCACCCTTTGAACGTACCGGACGGTACATGTATCGTCCATTCATCATGGATTCCTGTTCCGACCGGTACGACAACGGGCGGCCGCGCGGCGCCGCACTCAAGGCCTTCGCCGAGGCCGCATGGTTCCCCGCCGTCCTTTTCCTCGGCATCCTCTGCTTCTTCGCCCCGGCCCTGCACGCCCCGAAGCCGCACCACGTGCACGTGGTCGTCGCGGGCTCGGTGCACCGGGTCGAGGACGAGCTGCGCGCGCGACACCCCGGCGGCTTCGACGTGACACCCGTGGACACCGCCCGCCAGGCCCGCCGGGCGGTCCTCGACCGGGACGCCTACGCCGGATACGTCACCGGCGACCGCCCCGTCCTCTACGTCGCCAAGGGCAACGGCGCCTCCCTGGAACAGACCCTCACCGACGCGTTCGGTGGGCTCACGGGCGGCGCCCCCACCGTCCGCGACGTCGCGGCGACCGCGCCGAAGGACCTGCTCGGCTCGACGGTGCTGTACTTCGCCATCGCCTGGAACATCCCCGCGTACATCCTCGCGACGACCCTGCTGCGCGCCGTCACCCTCGACCGGCGCCGCAAACTCCTCGCCATCGCGGCCGTCGCCGCCGTGTTCAGCCTCGTCGGATACGGGGCCGGGGTCGGCCTCGGCTACTTCGACGCCCACCCGGCGGTCCTGGCCGTCGCCTTCCTGCTCTCCACGGCGGTCGCCACCGTCGCCTCCGGGCTCGCGCCGTTCACCCGGCAGTTCCTGCCCGCGGTCGGCATGACGCTGTTCATCGTGATGTCGATCCCGACCAGCGGGGGAGCGGTGCCCGCACCGCTGCTCCCGGAGTTCTTCCAGGACGTGCACGCCGTGATGCCGCTCGCCAACGCCGTCGACGCGCTGCGCGGCGTGCTGTACTTCGACGGCGCCGGGGTGCTCAAGCCGCTGCTCGTCCTGTGCGGCTGGATCGTGGCGGGCGTGGCCCTGCTCGGGCTCGACCGCGCACGCCATCGCCGGGCGGCCGAGGGCGAGTCGGCCCCCGTCGACGACCCCGCCGCCGAGACGCCCGTGCCCACCGCGCTGCCCGCCCAGCGCCACCACTTCGGCGAACCGGTCCCCACCCTGACCGGCACGGTCACCGACGCCGCCCACGAACCGCTGCGGGGCGCCGCCGTCGTCGTCCTCGACGGCCGCGGACGCCAGCTGGTCTCCACGTTCACCGACGGCCAGGGCCGCTACGCGGTGGCCGGCCTGCCCGAGGACCACCTCAGCCTGGTCGCCTCGGCCCCCGGCAGACACCCCGGGGCGCAGCGCATCCTCGTACGCCAAGGAGCCCCGGCCGCCGCGGACTTCACGCTGCGGGCCCGCGAGGGCGTGCTGGTCGGCGGATGACGCCGGAGCCCGCGCCGAGCACCTCGGCCGTCCGGCTCAGGATCGCGTCGACCTCCTCGTCCGACAGCGGTACGAGTTCCAGGGCCAGCTCGCCGTCGTCCTGGCGGTCCGTGTAGAGCCAGATCTGCGGGTCCCCGGACCTGAGCGCGTCCGCGAGGGCCGGCGCGTCGAGCCCGGCCCGTGCCGCGTCGACGCGCAGTGCCACGCGGGGGAACGGCAGTCCGGTCGGATCGGGGACGGGGTGCGCGGTGAGGCCGGGGAGCGCGGCGGCGCGGGCGGAGAAACCTGCGGCCTTCTCCTCCTGGCGCCGCGCCCACGCGGACACGTCCAGCTCCTGCCGTGCCTCCAGCGCGGCGAGCGTGCCCACGATCGACTCCTTGCTCGCCTTCATCGCCCGGCCGATCCCCTTGCCCTGCGCGCGTACCGCCCGGACGGCGTCGGCGCGGCCGAGCACCAGGCCCGCCGTCGGGCCGCCCAGGTACTTCTGGCCGCTGACGAGGACGAGGTCGGCGCCGGTGTCCAGAAGTTCGCGAACCCGGAAGTCCTGCGCCGCCCCGTCGACGATCGCGGGCACCCCGCGACGGTGTGCCGCCGCGACCGCCTCGGCGAGCGGGACGCGCGCCCCGCGCGTGAGCCGCGACGACACCAGCACGAGGCAGGCGGTGCCGGGGTGCGCGAGGTCCTTCTCCAGCTCCTGACGGGTGCAGGCGGAATCGGATCCCGACAGGACGGGCGTGGCGCCCGCGAGCCGGATGTCCTGGACGAGCGGGTGCCCGTAGTCGACCGCATGGCCCGCCGGGAGCACGACGCGCGCGGGCAGGCCGCCGGTGTCCGGCAGCGCGGCGATCCGCTCCGCCGACTCACCCGTCATCGCGGCCGCGACCGACAGGGTGATCGCCGAGGACGTGCAGTGCACGACCGTTCCGGCCTCCGCCCCCGTGGCGCGTGCGAGGGTGCGGTCGGCGAGCTCGTACAACTCCTCCATGACGAAGAAGCCGGACAGCGCCTCCGCGACCGCGCGCCCGACCCGCTCGTCGCTGCGCGAGACACCGGCCGGGGTGAAAGGCCCTCGGGCGTTGATCAGCCGCGTCAGCCCGTACCGCTCGTGCGGCCCCTGCTGTTCGTGAAGTCCCATGGGGTGCATGGTGCCCGGTCGGCGGCGCGTGCCCGGCGACCGGCTCAGCGGGTCGCGTGCAGCGCGTCGCCGAACCGCCGATGGCTGTGCCGCCAACCGCCCGCGACCCGCACGGCGTCGCGCACATGCGGATGGTCCGCGGTGAGCCCCAGGTGCTCGTGCTCCACCTCGGGTAGCGACTCGTCCGCGCCCGCCGGCCACAAGCGCGCCGCCGCGACCCCCGCGCCCACCGCCACCACGCCGAGCCCGGCCACGGCCGCGCCGAGGCCGGCCCGCGCACCCAGCCACCCGGCCAGCGGGTACGTCAGCAGCCAGCACGCGTGCGACAGGGAGAACTGCGCGGCGAACGCGGCCGTACGTTCCCGTGCCGGTGCGGCCCGCCGAACCAGCCGCCCGGTCGGTGTGAGCACCATCGAGCACGCGCCGCCGAACCCGGCCCACGCGGCGAGCAGCGCGGGCACCCGCCAACTCCCGCTCTGCGCCGCCGTGATCGCCCCGACGACCGCGAACACACCACCCAGCGCCAGCGCCCCGCGCACCATCACCGCCCGCTCGCCCACCCGCTCCAGCAGCCGCGGCACCACGAGCGCCACCGCCATCGACCCGGCCCCGTACGCACCGAGCGCCAACGGCACCGCACCCGAGGACAGGCCCAGGAAGTCCCTTACGTAGACGACGGAGTTGACGGTCACCAGCGCGCTCGCCGCCGCCACGGCCAGATTCAGCGCCAGCAGGCCTCGCAGTGGGGGGAGCGAGACGAAGAGCCGGGTGCCGGCCGTCGCCTTGGCGAACACGCCACCCGCGCGCGGGGCAGCGGGCGGGCGCCCGGGAAGCGTCGTCGAGAGCACGAGCACGGCCGAGACGAGGAAGCCCACGACCGTCCCCGTGAACAGGCGGTGGTACGAGAGCACGGACAGCAGCGCCGCGGCGAGCGCCGGACTGAACAGGCTCTCCATGTCGTACGCGAGCCGGGCGAGCGACAACGCGCGCGTGTAGTCGCGTTCGTCCGGCAGCACGTCCGGGATCAGGGCCTGGAAGGTGGGCGTGAACACGGCGGAGGCGGACTGGAGCACGAACACCAGGACGTAGACCTGCCACACCTGGTCCACGAACGGCAGCGTCAGGGCGACGGCCGCCCGCAGCAGATCGGAGCCCACCAGCACCGCCCGCCGCGGCAACCGCTCGGCGAACGCCCCCACCAGCGGGGCGACCAGCACATACGCCGTCATCTTGATCGCGAGCGCGGTGCCGAGCACGGCCCCCGCGTCCGCCCCCGCGATGTCGTACGCCAGGAGCCCGAGCGCGACGGTGGCGAGGCCGGTGCCCACCAGAGCGACGACCTGGGCGCCGAACAGACGGCGGTACGTGCGGTGGCGCAGAACCGTGAGCATGCGGACCCCTCCCGAAGGCTGCGTCGCCAGAATACTCGTCATGTGCGCACCTGCGCACATGACGAGTATGAAACCCCGGGGTGGGCCGTTCGCACATGAGCCCCATGATCAGGGCTCTAGGCTGGGGCCATGTCCGCAAGCGATCCGACCCCCACCGCGGCTCACGCGGCCGTCGCGCACCCGCGCGAGCCCGACGCCGCCCGACTCGCCGAGGCGACCCGGGTGTTCGCCCTGCTGTCGGACGCGACCCGGCTGCACGTGCTGTGGCTGCTCGCCCTGGAGGAGTCGGACGTGGGCTCCCTCGCCGATCAGGTCGCGGCCTCGCGCACGGCCGTCAGCCAGCACCTGGCGAAGCTGCGGCTCGCGGGCCTCGTCGAGGCGCGCCGCGAGGGCCGGCACATGCACTACCGCCTCACCGACGGGCACCTGCGGCGCCTGGTGACGGAGGCGTTGAGCCACGCCGACCACCGGGTGACCGGAGAGGCCCCGCACGACTGAGCGGGACCCGGCTGGGGGCGTGCTGCGTCACGTACGGTCGCGGACCGAGGTGAGCAGTCCGTACAGCACGACGTTGCCCGCGTACCCGGTGCTCTTGCTGTACGTGCCGCCACAGGTGATGACGCGGAGTTCGGGCAGGCCGGTGCCGCCGTAGACCCGGCGGGACGGGAAGTGCTTCTTGTCGACGACGTCGATGCCGTGGATCTCGAACACGGCCGTCTTCCCGTCGGCTCGGTCGATCTCGATGTGCTCGCCCTTCTTGAGCGCGCCCAGGCCGTAGAAGACGGCGCGGCCCTTCGCGTTGTCGACGTGCCCGTCGACGACCGCCGTGCCACGCTCCCCGGGCGTGACCGCGCCCGGGAACCAGCCCGCCAGATTCGCCTTGTCCGGCGGCGGCGCGTCCAGCCAGCCCTCCGGGTCCCGGCCGACGCGTGTCAGCGGCGCGTTCACGCCGATCTCGGGGATGCGGATGCGCTGCGGCGTCGCGGCGGGCAGCGGGTCGGCGGGCGGCGTGCTGGTGCCGAGCTTCGCCGCGCCGGGTTCTGGCTGCGGCGGCCCGTCACCGGACAGCCCGTGGTGTACGAGCAGCACCCCGGCGAGCAGCGTCGCCGCGAGGAAGGACCACGTGGGACGGCGGCGCTGCGTCACAGGAGGGGACCCGGCTATCGCAGGCATCAGCGCGCCCCGCTCTGCTGCCGTCGTCGGCGCAGCCGCCTGCCGAGGAGTACCGGCACGGCAGCCATGCCGAGCAGCCCGGCCGCCGCGCCGAGGTGGCGGCCGAGGCCGCCCGACGTGTCGGCCGTCACCTCGGCGCCCGTGGCGGGCGGGGGCGCCGGTGCGGCCGCCGCCAGCTGCTGCGGAGCCGACGGGGGCTGGGCCGCCGCCACCTGCCGTGCGTGCAACGGCGCCGCCTCCGCGCCCCAGTCGAGCAGCGCGCGGCTCTCCTCGTAAACCGCGTTGAAGTCCTCGGCCTGCGGGTTCATGACGGTCACCAGGACCGTGCGCCCCTCGTGACTCGCGGCGGAGACCAGGGTGCAACCTGCCTTCGACGTGTAACCGTTCTTGACGCCGATCAACCCCGGATACGGCTTCACCCCGTGCGAGCCCACCAAAAGCCGGTTGGTGTTCTCGATGCCGAACGCCTTCTTCCCGCCGGCCGCCGGGAAGCGCGCCCACTTCGTGGCCATGTAGCGCCGGAAGTCGTGGTTCTTGAGGCCCTCCCGGGCGATCAGCGCCAGATCGTGGGCCGACGAGAACTGGCCGCGTGTGTCGTAGCCGTCGGGGGAGCGGACCTGGGTGTCGCGGGCGCCGATCCGGCGGGCGGTCCCCTGCATCTGCGCGACCGTGCGGGAGACGCCGCCGTTCATGTGGGCGAGCGTGTGCACGGCGTCGTTGCCCGAGCTGAGGAACACCCCGCGCCACAGGTCGGCGACCGTGTAGCGCTGCCCCTCGTCGACCCCGACGAGGCTGCTGCCCTCGGAGACGTCGGAGAGATCCCCGTACGTCGCCCGGTGCACCTCGTCCTGGCGCAGCTTCGGCAGCACGGTGAGGGCGAACAGGGTCTTGAGCGTGCTCGCGGGCGGCAGCCTGCGGTGCGGCGCCTTCGCGGCGAGGACGTCACCGGTGCGCGCGTCCATGACCTCCCACGACAGCGCGGACAGGGATGAGGGCAGCGCGGGCGGGTCGGGCACCGGAGGCTCGGCGACGGCCGGGCCGACGGCGGTGCCGACGGACACCGCCGCACACACGCCGCACGTGACAACGGCCCTGCTCAGGGCAGGGCGAAAGCGGAAGATTGACGCCATGCCGGAAACGTAGGACCGGCTCGGCGCAACCGCGCTCCACGTACGCCATACGGCCTCCGCACAAGGGGGACGCCCGCCACGAGGTGCGCGTGGTGCGGCCCGGAAATACGCTGTTCGGGTGACGGCCGCTCCGCCCGGGGCGGCCGTGATCCTCCCCGCCGAGCCGGGCGGGCCACGAACGTGACGTACGTACGCTGGAATGACACGACGGTGGAGGTGGCCGCCATGACGGCCCAGACACGACTCCTGAACCGGCTCTCGCACGCGGACCGTGACCGGTTGATGCCCCTGGCGAAAGAGGTCTCGTTCGCGCAGGACACCCGGATCTTCGAGGAGGGGGACCGGGCGGACCGGTTCTGGATCATCCGGACCGGGATGGTCACCCTCGACGTCCGCGTCTCCGACCGCGCGCTGCTGCCCATCGACCCGCTCGGACCCGGTGACCTGCTGGGCTGGTCCTGGCTGTTCGAGCCGTACGAGTGGGACTTCGGCGCGGAGGCGTTCAGCCCGGTGCGGGCCTACGAGTTCGACGGCGCGTCCGTCCGGACGCTGTGCGAGCAGGAGCCACGGCTCGGCGTGGCGGTGCTGCACGCCGTGGCCGAGGTGATGGCGCACCGGCTCGAATCGGCGCGGGTCAAGCTGGTCGAGGCGCATCGGACGCACGGGCGCATCCAGGCGCTCTAGGCGCTCGAGGCGCCTCCCGCGGTTCTGTGGTCCTGCGGGGGGGGGCGTCGGTGTCACCCGACTCGACGCCTCGACAGGCGGTGGGCGCCTCCACGCGGTGGGATCGGTGCGGAGCATCCGCACATCCGTGGTCCGTCCCCCGGGCCCGCCGAGAGGATCCGCATGGGCCGCACCGCGTCCTGGCCGACCGCCGCCGTCGCCGCGGCCGCACTCGCCCTCGGGGCGCTGACGTGCCCCGCGACGGCCTGGGCGGCGGATGACGACCCCTGGGACACCGACACCTCGTGGACCGAGAGCCCGCCGGTCGACGACACCTCGGGAACGCTGGAACTCGTGCCCGCCGACCCGGGGCCGGGCGCGAGCGTCACGGCGAACACGAGCGCCTGCGGCGAGGACCGGACCGCGACGGGGGACGCCGACAGTCTCGGAGCGGGCGAGTTCCCCTTGCAGACGGCGACGCAGGAGGGTTCGGTCACGGGCCAGTTCAAGGTGCCGACGGGGGCCAGGTCCGGAACCTTCCCGATCACCGTGACCTGTGAGAGCGGCACCGAGGTCCGGCAGACGCTCACCGTGTCGGGGCGGGGCGGCACCGAACTGGGCGGCGTCAAGGCCGGGGACGGCGGCTCGCTGGGCACGCTGAGCGTCGCGCAACTCGCCCTGGGCGGGGTCCTCATCGCGGGCGCGCTCGGCGCGGCCGGGCACTACGCACGCCGCCGCGCCCAGGAGACATGAGGGTCTTCCCGGGCGCGGCGTGGTCTGGAACTCCCTTAACCCTTGCGGGTCTTGACCTCTTCGGTCAGGGCGGGGACGACGTCGAAGAGGTCGCCGACGACGCCGTAGTCGACGAGGTCGAAGATCGGCGCCTCCGCGTCCTTGTTGATCGCGACGATCGTCTTCGAGGTCTGCATGCCCGCGCGGTGCTGGATCGCACCCGAGATGCCGGAGGCGATGTACAGCTGCGGCGAGACGGACTTGCCGGTCTGGCCGACCTGGTTGGAGTGCGGGTACCAGCCCGCGTCCACCGCGGCGCGCGAGGCACCCACGGCCGCCCCCAGCGAGTCGGCGAGCGCCTCGATGACGGAGAAGTTCTCGGCACCGTTGACGCCGCGGCCGCCGGAGACCACGATCGCGGCCTCGGTCAGGTCCGGACGCCCGGTCGACTCGCGCGGGGTGCGCGCGGTGACCTTCGTGCCGGTCGCGCCGTCCGAGAAGGTGACGGCCAGGGCCTCGACGGCGCCGGCGGCCGGGGCCGCCTCGACCGGCGCGGAGTTGGGCTTGACGGTGATCACCGGCGTGCCGGTGGTGACCGTCGACTTGGTGGTGCAGGAGGCGGCGAACACCGACTGGGTGGCCACCGGGGCGCCGTCACCGGCCTCCAGGTCCACCGCGTCGGTGATGATGCCCGACTTGATGCGCAGCGCGAGACGGGCGGCGATCTCCTTGCCCTCCGCGGACGAGGGCACCAGCACGGCGGCCGGGGAGACCTGCTCGTAGGCGGCCTGCAGCGCGTCCACCTTCGGCACGACCAGGTAGTCGGCGTACTCGGCGGCCTCGTGCGTGAGGACCTTGACGGCGCCGTGCTCGGCCAGCGCGGCCGCCGTGTCACCGGCACCGTTCCCGAGGGCGACGGCGACCGGGTCGCCGATGCGGCGGGCCAGGGTCAGCAGCTCCAGGGTGGGCTTGCGGACGGCACCGTCCACGTGGTCGACAAAGACCAGAACTTCAGCCATGGGGATGTTCCAACTTCCGTGACGAGTGAGCGACTTGGTCACTAGATGAACTTCTGGCCCGCGAGGAACTCGGCGAGCTGCTTGCCGCCCTCGCCCTCGTCCTTGACGATCGTGCCCGCGGTGCGCGCCGGACGCTCGTCCGCGGAGGCGACCTTCGTCCAGGCACCCTCCAGGCCGACCTGCTCGGCCTCGATGTCCAGGTCCTCCAGGTCCCACGCCTCGACCGGCTTCTTCTTCGCCGCCATGATCCCCTTGAAGGAGGGGTAGCGGGCCTCGCCCGACTGGTCCGTCACCGACACCACGGCCGGAAGAGCGGCCTCGAGCTGCTCGGAGGCGGTGTCCCCGTCCCGGCGCCCGGTCACCTTGCCGTCGGCCACGGCGACCTCGGACAGGAGCGTCACCTGCGGCACCCCGAGGCGCTCGGCGACCAGCGCCGGCACGATGCCCGCGGTGCCGTCCGTGGAGGCCATACCGGAGACCACCAGGTCGAACCCGGCCTTCTCGATCGCCTTCGCCAGCACCAGCGAGGTGCCGATCGCGTCCGTGCCGTGCAGGTCGTCGTCCTCCACGTGGATCGCCTTGTCCGCACCCATCGACAGCGCCTTGCGCAGCGCGTCCTTGGCGTCCTCGGGGCCCACGGTCAGGACCGTGACCTCCACGTCGTCGTCCGAGTTCTCGGAAATCTGGAGCGCCTGCTCCACCGCGTACTCGTCCAGCTCCGACAGCAGACCGTCGACATCGTCACGGTCCAACGTCAGGTCATCGGCGAAACCCCGGTCGCCCGTGGCGTCCGGCACGTACTTCACGGTGACAACGATCCTCAAGCTCACGCCGACTCCTCCACTGCCCTGCTGCCCTACTGCAGTCGTCCAACTACTTCCGCCAACGTATGGCACTCAGTTCCCTCTGTAAAGGCACCTAGTGCCAGAAGGGGGCGTCCGGTGTTACGTTCCCGGCATGAGCGAGGCGCGCGAGGTCAACGGGTCACAGAAGAAGGCACCCATGCGGGAGGTACTGGCCGAGGCGGCGTTCCAGCTGTTCACGGAGCGCGGGTTCGAGCGGACGACCGTGGACGACATCGTGGCGCGGGCCGGGGTGGGGCGACGGTCGTTCTTCCGCTACTTCCCGTCCAAGGAGGACGCGGTCTTCCCGGACCATGAGAGCTGCCTCGCCGACATGACGGCATTCCTCGATGCCGCGAGCGACGAGAGCGATGCCGTGGACGTGGTGTGCGACGCCGCGTGCCTGGTGCTGCGCGTCTACTCCACCAACCCCGAATTCTCCGTGCAGCGCTACAAGTTGACCCGTGAGGTGCCGGGGCTGCGTACCTACGAGCTGTCCGTCGTGCGGCGCTACGAGCGCATGCTCGCCGGGTATCTGCGCCGGCGCTGGGCCGATGCCGCCGACGGTTCGCTGCGGGCCGAGGTGGTGGCCGCTTCCGTCGTCGCCGCCCACAACAACGGCCTGCGCTCCTGGCTGCGTTCGGGCGGCGAGGGCGACGCCGAGGACGCGGTCGACCGCGCGCTGCGGCTCGTGCGGCGGACGTGGGGGGAAGGGGCCGCCGGCGCGGGTGCGCCCGCGCCCCAACAGGAGGACGTCGTCGTGATGGTGGCGACCAAGGGGGCCCCGATGTGGCGGGTCATCCAGCGGGTGGAATCGGCCCTGCGGGACGAGTGAAACGGAGCCCGAAGCAACTTGATGGTACTCAGTGTCTTTACCGGCTGGCACTGAGTGTCATACGCTGAGAGGGCGTCGAGGCACTGCCGCCCGGCGCGCGCCGGCGAGTGCGGGAGGCCGAAGGATGTCAGTGATGTCAGGGACGTTCACGAGCGGCATCGGTGTCATGGCGCCGAAGGGTGGCGAGGGCGTCAAGGGCGCCCCGGACGGTGCGGAGGCCGAAGAGGGGTTCCCCTACCAGCGCTGTCGCTGGTGTCGCACCCCGTCCTTCCGGCGGCTGCTGTGTCCGGTCTGCGCGTCGAGCGAGCTGAAGACCGAGCACAGCGCGGGCCCCGGCGTCGTGGTCCAGTCCCGCGTCGTCCACCGCGGCACCGGCGTCGCGCGCAACGAGGCGCTGGTCCGCTTCCCCGAGGACTTCATCGTGCCCTGCCGCATCGTGGGCACCGCACCGCACATGGTGTGGCTCGGCGCCACCGTGCGCCCGGTGGCGAACGCGGCCGCCGACTCCGGCGAGGTCTTCTTCGAGCTCGACGACGACTTCACCGTCGACTACGACCTGCGCTGACCCCGGCGCCCCGAACCGGTCCCGGCCGCGCGGGCCGCCTCACATGGCCCGCGCCCCCGACTTGATCGCCTCACGGATCCGGTTGTACGTCCCGCAGCGACACACGTTGCGGATCGCGTCGAGGTCCGCCTCCGTTATCTCGCGGCCCTCCTCCCGCACCTGGCGCACGGTGGCCACCGCGGCCATGATCTGGCCCGGCTGGCAGTAGCCGCACTGCGCCACGTCCCGTTCCAGCCAGGCCTCCTGCATCGGGTGCAGCTCACGGCCGACGGTGCCTGGCAGCCCCTCGATCGTCGTCACCTCGTCGTCCGGGCCGATCCGTGACACCGGCACCGAACACGGGTTGAAGGCCTTGCCGTTGATGTGCGACGTACAGGCCTGGCAGACGCCGATCCCGCAGCCGTACTTGGGTCCGGTGACGCCGAGCAGATCGCGCAGGACCCACAGCAGCCGTACGTCGTCCTCGGCCTCGACGGTGATCCGCTCGCCGTTCAGCGTGAAAGTGTGGCGCGGCATCGGGATATCAGGTCTCCTCGGTAGTCGGGGAAAAGCGAATCCGGCGTCAGTACGCCCGGTCGAGCCCGTCCGTCGGTGACTGCGGTGTCGACGGCTCGCGCGGCAGCGGCTCGAACGCGAGCTCCGCGTGGTCGATGGGGAAGCGCGTCGGCAGCTTTCCGGTCGCCCGTGCGTAGGCACACGCGACGGCGGCGAAGGCGGGCGCGACGCCCAACTCCCCAGCGCCCGAAGGTTTTTCGCCGGTGTTCGGCATCACGATCACCCGGAGCTCGGGCGGGGTGTTCCACTGCCGCGTGTAGAAGTAGTTGTCCCAGCTGCCCTCCAGCGGGAGACCGTCCTCGATGTGCAGGCTGGAGGTGAGGGCCATGGCGAGGCCGTCGTTGAAGCAGCCCATCATCTGCGCGCCCAGGCCCCGCGGGTTGATCGCGAACCCGGCGTCCACCACGATCAGCGCCTTGGTGACCCGTGGCCCCGTCACCCCGTCCCTGACCTTGCGGCCCACGGTCTCCGGCCGGCAGTCGATCTCGACGAGGATCGCGACGGCGCCCCGGTACTCGGTGTGCAGGGCGATTCCCTGTGCCACACCATCGGGCAGCGACCGGCCCCACTCGCCCTCCTCGGCCGCCTTGTCGAGCACGGCCCGCAGCCGCTCCTCCTTGAGGAACGAGCGCCGGAACTCCACCGGGTCCCGGCCCGTCTTCCGCGCCAGCTCGTCGACCATCAGCTCGCGCGCGCACGCCACGTTCGGCGAGTAGATGTTGCGCATGCTGCCGGTCGCGAACTTGAGCGGCACCTCGCTGAGCAGCTGCGTGACGACACCGAAGTTGTACGGGGTCGTCTGTGTGAGCGTGAAGACGGTCTCGGCGAAGGTGAGATTGCCCGCCACGGGCAGCTTCGCCGCCGTCGACGTGATCATCTCGCCGAGCCCGTGCCCGAAGTCGGTCTGCGAACTGGCGTGCCGCTGCTCGTAGCTGAGGACTTCCTTGCCGGTGTACGTGGCGCGCACCCGCGAGACGGACATCGGGTGGGCGCGGCCGTGCCGGAAGCTGTCGGTGCGCGACCAGGACAGCTTGACCGGCTTGCCCATCTTCTGCGAGATCTCCGCCGCCTCGGCCGCGACGTCGTGGAACAGGTGCCGGCCGAAGGAGCCGCCGCCCTCCACCACGTGCACCGTCACGGCGCTCTGCGGCAGGCCGAGTCGCGTCGCGATGTCGCGCTGGGCGACGATCGGGACCTTGAGGCTCGACCAGATCTCGGCCTTCCCGTCGCGCACGTCGGCGATGGCGTTGTCCGGTTCCAGCGGGCTGTTGCTGGCGAACGCGAAGGTGAACTCGGCGTCGAGCTTCTTCGTCAGGACCGGCGGCACGATCATCGGGGGAGTGGCCGCCTTGAGCTTGCGCTCCACCGAGTCGTCGGACTCGCCGTCGACGTCGCCCGGTCCCCACTCGACGTCCAACTCCCGCAGCGCGTCGATGCATTGGCCGAAGGTGTCCCCGCGCACCGCGACACCGTGCTTCAGCTCCGCCACGTCCGTGATGCCGGGCATCCGCCGCACGGTGTCCGCGTTGCGCACGGCCCGCACGGTCCCGCCGAGCGTCGGCGCCCTGCGCACCATGGCGGGCTTGGCGCCGGGCACCGCGTAGTCCATGCCGAACTTCTTGCGCCCGGTGACGGCCTCCAGCGCGTCGACACGGTTCTGTGGTGTGCCGAGCACCTTGAACTCGGACCGCTCCTTCAGCGGCGCCGCCGCCACGCGCAGCGACCGCGCACTCGCCGCCGCCTTCGCGAGGGAGCCGTACGCGGCGCGCTTGGCCGAGGAACCGGAGCCGTAGGAGACGACGCCTTCCTGTGCGGTCAGTTCGGAGACCGCGACGCCCCACTGCCGCGCGGCCGTCGCGATGAGCTGTTGCCGGGCGATGGCGGCGGCGGTGCGTACGGGGCGGTAGATGCTGCGCATCGAGTTGGAGCCGCCGGTGAGCTGGTTCATCAGCAACTCGGGTCGGGCGTCGGCCAGGGAGACCCGTACCGCGTCGAGCGGCAGGTCCAACTCCTCCGCGATCATCATCGCCACCGCGGTCGTCATCCCCTGCCCGACCTCGGCCCGCGGGACCGCGAACGAGGCGGTGCCGTCCTCGTGCACCCGGACGGTGATCAGGCCCGAGGTCGGCGCCGCCGCGAGGTTCTGCATGTCACCGAGGTCGAAGAGCTCCTCGGGCTGCGCCGGCGAGGGCACCGCCGCCTCGGCCTCGGCGGGGGCCGCGGAGTCCAGGGCGAACCGGGCGCCCACGGCCAGCGTGGGCGCGGCCAGCAGATAGGCGAGGACTCTGCGCCGACCCGGTGCGGCGGACGTCGACGGTTCGTCGTGCTGAGGTGAGCGACTCTGCTCGGCCATAAGGCGGTCCTCCGGAACGCGGGCGGACGCTAGGGCCTGTCGTTGGGATCAGGCCCGCGGGCGGGATCGGCCCGGCACCACGGCGGAGCCTGGCACGCCGCCCGCGCGGCCGACATGGACACGGCATGTTCCTCGCCGCTGGTCCACAGGACCGTCACACTTGCCGCGAATGCCGCTCAGGACCCGTCGGCCCCGGACGCCTCCTGGGCGATCCGGTCGAACTGCGCGCCCATCGCCTCGGACAGCGCCTGCGCGGCCGACAGCGGGCGCACCATCACCATGAAGTCGTCGATCAGGCCGTCCTCGTCGAAGTGCAGGAAGTCGGCGCCGGTGATCTTCCGGTCGCCGACCCGCGCCTCGAAGACGAGCACGTGGTCGCGCCCGTCGGGGTCGCCGATCTCCCGCACGTAGCGGAAGTCCTCGAAGACGCGGGTGACACCGCGCAGGATCGCCGCGGTGATCGCCTTGCCCGGGTAGGGCTTGAACACGACGGGGCTGGTGAAGACGACGTTCTCGGCCAGCAAGGCCTCGACCGCGTCGAGATCGTCCTTCTCCACGGCCGCACGGAAGGGATGCATGGGTGCCACCTCGGTTCCTCGCCCATCGACTTCATAGGCAACAAATTGAATAGGTGCGGGTGACAGTAATCGCATCGCTGTATGGTGTCCATATGTCGCTCAAGTACGCCGTCCTGTCCGCACTGCTTGAGGGCGAGGCCTCCGGGTACGACCTGGCGAAGATCTTCGACGTCTCGGTGTCGAACTTCTGGGCGGCGACGCCCCAGCAGCTCTACCGCGAGCTGGAGCGGCTGACGGCCGACGGGCTGATCGACGCCCGAGTGGTGTCGCAGGAGCGCAGGCCGAACAAGCGGATGTTCACGCTGTCCGAGGCCGGCCGCGCCGACCTCGCGGCGTTCACGCGGCGGCAGCCCAAGCCGCTCGCGCTGCGCGACGAACTCATGGTGAAGGTGCAGGCCCTCGACATCGGCGAGCTCGATGCCGTCCGGGCGCACATCGAGGAGCGCATGGACTGGGCGCGCGGAAAACTCGCCCGCTACGAGCGGGTGCGGCGGCACCTGCTCGGCGAACGGGACGAGGACGACTTCCTCGCCGAAGGGGAGCGGATCGGCCCCTATCTGACACTGCTGCGCGGCATCTCCTTCGAGGAGGAGAACCTGCGCTGGGGGCGGCGCGTCCTGGAGATCCTGGAGCGGCGCGCCGCCCGCGCCGCTCAGCCCTCCGGGTCCCCGGAGGGCTCGGGCTCCTTGAGCTGAAGCCCGTTCTCCCAGATCTTGTTGAGCGTCGTCACCAGCTTCTCGTACGGGATGCGCTGGCCGAGGACGAACACCAGGTACGCCATGCGGCTCACCATGACCGACAGGGCGTGCGCCGTCACCAGCGGGTCGAGGGCCGGGTCGGCCGCGCCGGAGTCCTGAAGGGAACGGATCAGCTTGGCGTTGCGGCGCGCGAACGCGTTGCCCCGCTCGATGCGCAACTGCTTGAACGTCTCGTCGACCTGGGCGACCTGCTCGAAGAGCGCCATGAGGCGGGCGTTCTTCTTGTAGGCGCGCAGATATTCGCGGTTCGACGCGTCGATCATCTCGCGCGGATCGGTGATGCCGGTGCGTTCGCGCAGATGCGGATGGAGCATCTCCTCCTGCACCTGCGCGACGAGCGCCTGGAAGATCTCTTCCTTGCTGTTGAAGTACGTGTAGAACGAGCCGGACGCGACATGCGCGGCCTTGGAGATGTCAGTGATCCGGGCGTCGAGATACCCGTCGCGCTCGAACACCTCACGGGCGGCGACGACCAGCGCGTTGCGCGTGCGGACGCCGCGGGCGCTGCGTGGTGTGATGGGTTGCTTCTGTCCGCCGTCTGCGGCCGGGGCATGGGCAGCCAACGCGGGTCCCTCCGTTCGTGTTTCCACTGGTGGACGCGCATCCGTCAGAGGGTGTGCACCCACCGGTGGCTGCGGATCGTATCAGCCGACACCGGCGAGGAACTCGAGAAGAGCGGCGCTGACCGCACCGGCCCGCTCCTGCTGGATCCAGTGCCCCGCCCCGTCGAGCACGACGCTCCCGCGCAGATCGGTCAGCACCTCCTCGAGCCGGTCGGCGGGCATGAACCGGCCCACCGGATCGGCGGACCCGGTGACGAAGAGCGAGGGGCAGTCGATGGTGCGTCCGGCGAGGTGCTCGGTCAGCTCCCAGGTGCGGTCCAGGTTCCGGTAGTAGTTGAGGCCGCCGGTGAAACCGGTGCGCTCGAACTCCTCGACGTAGTAGGCGAGTTCCTCGTCGCTCAGCCACGGCGGCGGCGGGAACTTCTCGTCCGGACGCTCCGCCCACTCGGCCGACCAGATCTCCCGCGTCACCAGTGTCCTGCGCACGTTCCGCGCGAGGGCGCGATCGGCGACACCCGGCTCCTGGAACCACACCATGTAGAAGGCGTCGCCGAGCCGCCGCTGCATGACGGGCAGGGGCGCCACGGGGGAGCGGGGAGTCACCGGCACACTCATCCCGACCACTGCGCGCACCCGCTCCGGGTGTGCGAGCGCCATCTGCCACACCACCTGCGCGCCCCAGTCGTGCCCCACGAACACCGCGTCGTCCGCGTCCACGGCATCGAGCAGCCCGACAAGGTCCGCGCAGACCGTGAGCGTGTCGTACGCGTCGACGTCGTCAGGTCGTGAGCTGCCGCCGAACCCCCGCATGTCCGGCGCGAGCACCCGGTACCCCGCCGCACCGAGCGCGAGCACCTGATGGCGCCACGAGAAGGCCAGCTCGGGAAAGCCGTGGCAGAGCACCACCAGTGGCTTCTCGGAATCGGCGGGACCGTGCTCGAAGACGCGCAGCGAGATCCCGTTCACCTCGACCTGCCGTGCGGCCACGCGCTTCCACTCGGTCACGGGGGCGGGGGTGGTCATCTGGGCAACTCCTCGAACTCGGCACCGGGTGACAACTTGAACAGTCCCTGTTCAAGGGCATGTTCAAGGTATTGAAGTTGACGTTGGGTTCAAATATACAGGGGGGCGGCCGCAGGCCACAGCGGTCGTGACATGTCCGGACGACGGAGGAGCCCCGCACGTGAATCCGCCCACCGCACAGCCCAGAAAAGGCTCCGAGCAGGCAGCCGCCGGAACAGCTCCGGCGCGCGCCTCGGGCAAGCTACTTGCCGCCGGACTCATCGGAAGTTCCATCGAGTGGTACGACTTCTTTCTCTACGGGACGGCCGCCGCGCTGGTCTTCCCGCAGGTCTTCTTCCCCGACTCCACGGCGCTGACCGGCACCCTGCTGTCGTTCAGCACGTTCTGGGCGGGCTTCGTCGCCCGGCCGATCGGCGGAGTCGTCGCGGGACACCTCGGCGACCGGCACGGCCGCAAGGCGATGGTCGTCCTGTCCATGGCACTGATGGGCGCCTGTACGTTCCTCATCGGCTGTCTTCCGGGCGCCGGGGTCCTGGGCGCCGCCGCGCCGCTGCTCCTGGTGATGCTCCGCTTCGTGCAGGGCCTCGCCTGCGGCGCCCAGTGGGGCGGCATCGCGCTGCTGCTCACCGAGTCCGCGTCACCCAAACGCAAGGGATACGCGGGCACCTTCGGACAGATGGGTGTCTCGCTCGGTGTGTTCCTCGGCAACGGCGTCTTCCTCCTCGCGAGTGCGGTCACCTCGGACGAGGCGTTCATGAGCTGGGGATGGCGCATCCCGTTCCTGGTGAGCGCCGTGCTGCTGCCCGTCGTGATGTACGTGCAGAACAAGGTCGAGGACTCGCCCGAGTTCCGGGCCATGGCCGAGCAGGCCGCCGCGAAGAACGAGAAGGAGAAGGTCGCCCGGGCGCCCGTCGTCGAGGTCATGCGCACCAAGTGGCGCACCGTGCTGCTCGCGGCCGGACTCCTCGCCGGCACCAACTGCCTCTTCTACATCAGCATCGCGGGCGTCATCAGCTACGCCGCCGAACACCTCGGCCTCGACAAGGACTCCATCCTCCTGGTCGCACTCCCGGTGACCGCCGTCGGCGCCGTGTTCGTCCTGTGGGCGGGATGGCTGTCCGACCGGGTCGGACGCAGGCCCGCCGTGCTCGTCGGGGCCGCCATCATCGTGCTGTGGGCGTTCCCCTACTTCTGGCTGGTCAACACCGGGTCCCTGCTGTGGCTCGGCGTCGCCGTCCTGATCGGTGGATTCGGCCAGTCCCTCACGTACGGACCGCTCGCCGCGTACATCGGTGAACTCTTCGAGCCGCGCGTGCGCTACTCCGGCGCCTCCCTCGCCTACCAGCTCGCCGCCCTCACCATCAGCGGGGGCACCCCGCTCATCATGACCGCGATCATCGGCGGCACCGGCGGCACCACCTGGGTGTCCGTGTTCGTCGCGGTGATGGGCCTGCTCACCTTCGGCTGCGCCTGGGTCCTGCGCGAGACCAACCCGCGCGAGGTGCGCGAGGACCCGACAGCGGTGCCGGGGGCTCCGGCCGCCGCGGAAGGAGCCGGAACGTGACGACCACCGATCAGGACCTGGCGTACGCCGAGCGGCGCGGCGCCGTGACCGTGGTGACCCTCAACCGCCCCGACCGGCTCAACGCCTGGACCAACGAGCTGGAGGACCGCTACTTCGCGCTCCTCGACGAGGCGGAGGCCGACCCCGAGGTGCGCGCGATCGTCGTGACCGGGGCGGGCCGCGGGTTCTGCGCGGGCGCCGACATGGCCGAGCTGGAGCGGATCGGCTCCGCCGACGCGGAGCGCGAGGAGCGGCCGAAGAGGGACCGGCCCCGCTGGTTCCCGCTGAGCCTGCGCAAGCCGCTGATCGGCGCGATCAACGGGGCGGCGGCGGGGCTCGGCCTCGTCGAGGCGCTGTACTTCGACATCCGGTTCAGCACACCCGACGCGAAGTTCACGACGTCGTTCGCGCGGCGCGGGCTGATCGCCGAGTACGGGATCGCGTGGCTGCTGCCCCGGCTCGTCGGGCCCGCGCGGGCGGCGGACCTGCTGTTCTCGGGGCGGGTGGTGCGCGGCACGGAGGCGTACGAGATGGGGCTCGTGAACCGGGTCGTCGAGCGGGACGCGCTGCTCGACGAGGCGGTCGCCTACGCCACGGAGCTGGCGACCTGGTCGTCGCCGACATCGATGAGTGTGATGAAGCAGCAGCTCCGCGAGGCGTTCGAGACGGACTTCGAGGGGGCGGCGCGGAGGGCGGAGGCGCTGATGGAGGAGTCGTTCGGGCGGGCCGATGCGGTGGAGGGGGTGCGGAGCTACTTGGAGGGGCGGGAGCCGGGGTTTCGGCCCCTGGGGCCGGCCTGACCCGATGTCGCGGTGGCCCGGCGCGCGGTCTCGGGGCTCTGCCCCGGGCCCCGCTGGCTCTCGTCCAAAGAGCGGGGCTTGATTTGCCGGCCCGCCGCCGACGGGCTTGATTCGCCCCTGAGTTCCCTACGGAAAGGTTCGCATGACCAACGCCTCCGCCTCCGTCTGGGCCCACGCGACCGCGGCCCCGGAACGTGTCGCACTGCGCGGTGCCGCAGCCGGTGTCTGGACGTACCGGCAGCTATGTGAACGGGCCTGCGCCGTAAGGGAATTGCTGGACGCGCACGGCATCCGGCCCGGTGACCGGGTGTTGCTCGTCGCGCCGTCCGTCCCCGAGTTCGCCATGGCGTACTACGGGATCCTGGCCGCGGGCGGAATCGCCGTGACCGCGAACACCATGGCCACCGAGCGCGAGTTGACGTACATGGGGCGGGACGCGGACGTGCGGCTCGTACTGGCGTGGAGCGCGCTCGCCCCGGTGGCGCGGCGCACGGCCGATGAACTCGGCGTGCCCTTCCGGGAGTTGGATGAGGGGTTGCGTGGGATCGCGCCCGCCGCCTCCACCCCCGAGCCGCTCCCCGCCGACGTCCATGACACCGCCGCCCTCCTCTACACCTCCGGCACCACCGGCAAGCCCAAGGGTGCCCAGCTCACCCACGGCAACCTCGCATCATGTGCCGCGATCTTCTGTGACATCCACGCCATCGGCCCCGACGACCGCGCCGTCACCGGCCTCCCGCTCTTCCACGTGTTCGGGCAGGCCTGCGTGATGGGGACGACGATGCGCGCGGGTGGCTCGCTCACCCTGCTCGAACGGTTCGACGCCGGCGCCATGGCGGCGCTCATCCGGCGCGACCGGCCCACCTTCATCGCCGGCGTGCCGACCATGTGGAACGCGCTGCTGAGGGCCACCGACGACGAGGAGGTCGACTTCGCGGGTCTGCGGCTCGCCTCCTCTGGTGGTGCCTCCCTGCCCGTGGAGGTCATGCGCGCCTTCGAGGAGCGGTTCGGGTGCACCATCGTCGAGGGCTACGGCCTCACCGAGACCACGGGCGCGGGCACCTGTCATCTGGCGGGCGAACCGGCCGGGCCGGGGACCGTGGGGCGCGCCCTGCCGGGCTGCGAGGTCGCCGTGCGCGACGACGAGGGCGCCGAGCTGCCGCCGGGGGAGGTGGGCGAGGTGCACATCAGGGGGCCCGTCGTCATGAAGGGGTACTGGAACCGGCCCGACGCGACCGGGGAGGCCCTCGACGCCGACGGCTGGCTGCGGACCGGCGATCTCGGCTCCCTCGACGCCGAGGGTGACCTGCGCATCGTCGACCGCAAGAAGGACCTCGTCATCCGCGGCGGCTACAACGTGTACCCGCGCGAGGTCGAAGAGGTGCTGTACGAGCACCCCGACATCGTCGAGGCCGCCGTCATCGGGGTGCCCGACACACACTACGGCGAGGAGGTCGCGGCCGTCGTCGCCCTGCGCGCTGGTGCCGCTCTCGACGTACAGGCGCTGCGGGCCTGGGCCAAGGAGCGGCTGTCCGCCTACAAGGTGCCCCATCTGCTCGCGGTGGTCGACGAGTTGCCGAAGGGTGCCACCGGAAAGATCCTCAAGCGTGCCATCGATCCGGACCTCGTCGCCCGTGGCCGGCTGTGACCCGCCGTCCTGTCCGCCGCTCCAGGATTCTCTAGAACTTGACGTCGGATTCAAGTACGGTGAGTGCCACGCACCGGGTGGGACGAAGGAAGCGAAGGAGCGGACAGCGGGATGTTGATCAACGACAAGGTCGCGATCGTGACCGGAGCCGCCGGGGGGATCGGCGCCGCAGTGGCCCAGCGCCTGCTGGAGGCCGGCGCCCGAGGTGTGCTGCTCACCGACCTCGACGCGGCCCGCCTGGACGAGACCGTGCGGCGGCTCGCCGGGAGCCACGAGGGGCGTGTCGCCGGGCTGGCCGGGGACGCGGGTGACACCGGGCACCTGCGCGGCCTCATCGCTGCGGCGGAGGAGGGCTTCGGGCCCGTCGACCTGTACTTCGCCAACGCCGGGATCAGCGGCGGCGCCGGGCTCGACGCCTCCGAGGAGGAGTGGGACCGTGCGCTCGACATCAACGTGATGGCACATGTGCGCGCCGCGAAGCTGCTCGTACCGGGCTGGGTGGAGCGCGGCGAGGGGTACTTCTTCTCGACCGCGTCGGCCGCGGGCCTGCTCACGCAGATCGGCTCGGCGACGTATGCCGTCAGCAAGCACGCCGCCGTCGCGTTCTCCGAGTGGCTCTCGGTCACGTACGGGGACGAGGGGGTGCGCGTGAGCTGCCTGTGCCCGCAGGGTGTCGAGACGGAGCTGCTCATGGCGGGCACCCGCTCCTCCGACCCCACGGAGCAGGCCGCTGCCCGCGCCGTCCTTGACGCCGGGAACCTGCTCAAGCCGCTCGACGTGGCCGACGAGGTGCTCGCGGCCGTCGGCGACGAGCGCTTCCTCGTCCTTCCGCACCCGCAGGTGCTCGACTTCTACCGGCACAAGGGCAGCGATTACGACCGCTGGCTGCGCGGCATGCGCCGCTACCAGAAGTCCGTGCGATGAGCGGCGAACCCGTGCGCGACGCCGTCCTCTTCGACTTCGGCGGCGTGCTCACCACCAGCCTCATCGACGCCTTCGAGGACCTCGGGCGCGAACTCACCGGTGAACCCGGCCTGTTGCTGCGTCTGCTGACGCACGACAAGGAGAGCAGCGACCTGCTCGTCGAGCACGAGAAGGGGCTCATCGGGCAGCGCGCGTTCGAGGAGGGCTTCGCGGCGCGGCTGCGTGCTCATGGGGCAGATGTCGAGGCCCCCGGACTCGTCACCCGCATGCAGGCGAACCTGCGCCCCGACCCGGACGTGGTCGCCCTCGTCGCGAAGCTGCGCGCGGAAGGGCACCGCGTCGGACTGCTCTCCAACTCCCTCGGCGACGACTGCTACGCGGGCTTCGACCTGCCCGCGCTGTTCGACGCCGTCACCATCTCCGGCGAGATCGGCGTCCGCAAACCCTCGCGGCGCGCCTACGCCATCGCCTGCGAACGCCTCGGCGTCGCACCCGAACGGACCGTCATGGTCGACGACCTGGAACAGAACATCACGTCCGCGGCCCGCATCGGCATCGCCGGGGTCGTGCACCGCGACGCCGCCACGACCACCGCGGAACTCGACCGCCTACTGGGCGCGTCGGGCCGCGTGTGACACCGTACGTAAAGACTTGGGAGGAACCACTCGTGTACGAACAGTCCGCCAGGGGCAAGGAGTACCAGGAGAAGCTGCTCGCCTTCATGGACGAGCACATCTACCCCGCCGAGGCGGTCTACGCCGCGCAGATGGCCGAGTCCGGCGACCCGCACTTCCACCCGCCGGTCATCGAGGAGCTGAAGACCGAGGCGAAGAAGCGCGGCCTGTGGAACCTGTTCAGCCCGCACCCCGAGTGGGGCCCCGGGCTCACCAACCTCGAGTACGCGCCGCTCGCCGAGATCATGGGCCGCAGCGCCGGTCTCGCCCCCGAGGCCACCAACTGCAACGCGCCGGACACCGGCAACATGGAGGTCCTCACCCTCTTCGGTACCGAGGAGCACAAGGAGAAGTGGCTCAAGCCGCTCCTCAACGGTGAGATCGCCTCCGCGTTCGCCATGACCGAGCCCGCGGTGGCCAGTTCGGACGCCAGCAACATCCAGATGCGGATGGAGCGCGACGGCGACGACTACGTCCTCAACGGCCGCAAGTGGTGGACGTCCAACGCCCTGCACCCCAACTGCAAGGTCCTCATCGTCATGGGCAAGACGGACCCCGACGGGCCCGCCTTCCGCCAGCAGTCGATGATGGTCGTGCCGATCGACACCCCCGGTGTCACCATCGTGCGCGGACTGCCCGTCTTCGGCTACCAGGACCGCGAGGGCCACGCCGAGGTCCTCTTCGAGAACGTACGGGTCCCGGCCACCGCCCTGCTCTCCGGCGAGGGCGACGGCTTCATGATCAGCCAGGCCCGCCTCGGCCCCGGCCGCATCCACCACTGCATGCGCGCCATCGGCATGGCCGAGCGCGCCCTCGACCTGATGATCGACCGGGCCCAGGCCCGCACGACCTTCGGATCCCCGGTCGCCGACCGCGGCAACATCCAGGACTGGATCGCCGAGGCCCGCATCGAGATCGACATGGCGCGACTCCTCACGCTGAAGGCCGCCTACCTGATGGACACCGTCGGCAACAAGGAGGCGCGCACCGAGATCGCCGCGATCAAGGTCGCCGCGCCGAACGTCGCGCTGAAGATCGTCGACCGCGCCATCCAGGTGCACGGCGGCGGCGGTGTCTCCGACGACTTCCCGCTCGCCAGCATGTACGCGCACCTGCGCACCCTGCGCCTGGCCGACGGCCCCGACGAGGTGCACAAGCGGACGATCGCCCGGCGCGAGCTGCGCCGCCGGCAGAAGGAACGGGGTGAGAAGTGACCTCTGCGGAGGCCTCTTTGCACGGACGGGTCGCGCTCGTCACCGGCGCGTCGCGGGGCATCGGCCTCGCGGCGGCCGGCGCCCTGCGCGACCGCGGCGCCCGCGTCGTGGTGACCTCGCGTGACGAGGAGCGCGCCAAGGAAGCGGCCCGCGGGCTCGGCGACGGCGTCGAGGGGTTCGGGGCGCACGCCACCGACGAGGACGCCGCGCGCGCCTGCGTCGAGCATGTGGTGGAGAGCTACGGCCGTCTCGACATCCTCGTCAACAACGCCGGTACGAATCCGGCGTACGGCCCGATCGTCGACCAGGACCACGGGCGCTTCGCCAAGGCCATGGACGTCAACCTGTGGGCGCCGATCCTGTGGACGTCGCTCGCGGTGAAGGCATGGATGGGCGAACACGGCGGCGCCGTCGTCAACACGGCCTCCATCGGGGGGCTTTCGGTCGCCAAGGACGTCGGGATCTACCACGTCTCGAAGGCCGCCCTGATCCACCTCACCAAGCACCTCGCCCTCGAACTCGGCCCGAAGGTGCGGGTGAACGCCATCGCTCCCGGCGTCGTGCGCACGCGGCTCGCCGAGGCGCTGTGGCAGGACAACGAGGAGGCGATCGCGGGCGCGACACCGCTCGGCCGGATCGGCGAACCCGAGGACATCGGCGAGGCCGTCGCCTTCCTCGCCGGTGAGGGCGCCCGCTGGATCACCGGCGAGACCCTCGTCGTGGACGGCGGTCAACTCGTCGGCTCGGGCCCGTTGTAACCGCCCGATGGATGGGGGTGGTCCTCCAGGTGAAGCGTGCGCGAGGATGGAGGCATGACCGCGGCCCAGCGCGCCATGACCGAGCTCGGGACATGGCCGACCCTGGTAAGTGGCCCGCCCCAGTGCTCGGTTGGGCACGCGTTCCGCGCGGCGGGCCACGATCTTGTGCACTTCCACGCCGACGACTGCGCCGATCTGTACCTGACGTCGTCGGCCGTGCAGCGACTGCTGCCCCAATTGCGACACAACAGCGCCATCAGGGTGCAACCGGGGGCCTCCTGGATTACCGTGCTCCTCGAGTGCGACACGGATGTGCAGCTGTTGCTGAGTCTGGTGAGCGTCGCCCTGAAGGAACACGATGCGCACGCCACCCCCTCACCTCCGTGTGACTGGGAGCGCGGCTAGCGACGAGAGGCGAGCGCCGATGCGCAAGATCGTTTTCATGATGGGCATCTCCCTCGACGGCTATATGGAGGGCCCCGGCCGGGACATCGGCTGGCACCGGGTCGACGAGGAACTGCACCAGCACATGAACGATGTGTGCGGCTCCTTCGGCGGCATCCTGGCCGGACGCGTCACGCACGAACTCATGGCCGACTACTGGCCCACGGCCGACAAGGACCCCGAGGCCTCGCCGGCCACCGCCGAATTCGCGGGCATCTGGCGCGAGGTGCCGAAGATCGTGTTCTCCCGGACGCTGAAGCCGGGGCCCGCGGAGTGGCACACCACCGTCATGCCGGAGGTGGCGCCCGAGGCGATCCGCGCGCTCAAGGAACAGTCCGGCGGCGACCTGGTGATCGACGGAGCGAATCTGGCGAAGACGTTCATCGAGCACGACCTCGTGGACGAGTTCCGGGTCTATGTGCACCCGGTGATGATCGGCACCGGCACTCCCATGTTCCATTCTTCGGAGACCTTCGCGGTGCGTCCCCTGCGTCTCGTGGAGACGCACACGTTCGGGAACGGGGTCGTCCTGCTGCGGCACGAGCGGGACCGCGGCTGAGCCGGACGATATCGCCGTGGGCGAAGCGCGGTGCGCGGCCCACGTGCGCCCTCGTACGGTGGGCCGATGAGCATCCAGGAGAGCCCTCGCCCCCGTCCCGCTGCGGCCCCGGAGCCCCTGTGGCGTGACGTCGTCGGCGGAGTGCTGCGGCGGCGCAGGCGGGCGCAGGGGCGGACGTTGCAGGACGTGGCGGATGTCGCCGGGATCTCGATGCCCTACCTGTCGGAGGTCGAGCGCGGGCGCAAGGAGGCCTCGTCGGAGATGCTGGCCGCCGTGGCGGGAGCGCTCGGGCTCGGTCTCGTCGACGTACTGGCCCTGGCGCAGGGGGAGTTGGTGCGGGCGGTGCGGCCGGTCCGGCTGGTTTCCGCCCTCGGCGGCACCGCGTCCGGCCGGGGCTCGCGGGGCACGGTCTGCCTCGCCGCCTGAGCCGGTTCAGCCCTCTTCGAGGTGGCGCCGCAGCACCGGGACGTGGCTGTGCTCGATGTCCTTCACCGACGTCACGAGCGTCACCCGCCCGTGCTCGGCGAGGCCGCGCACCCGGTCGACGAGTTCGGCGCGCTCCGGTTCGTTCAGTTCCGCCGCATAGCGCTCGGCGAACGCGTCGTACCGGTCCGCCTTGTCCTCGTGGTACCAGGAGCGCAGTCCCTTCGACGGCGCGATGTCCTTGAGCCACTCGTCGATGTCGGCGCGCTCCTTCGACACACCGCGCGGCCAGAGCCGGTCGACCAGCAGACGGGTGCCGTCGGCCGGGGCGGCCGGATCGTAGACCCGGCGGACGGCGAAGGATCCGGAGCCATGATGTGCGGTCATGGACCCATTGTGCTGCGTACCCCCGCGGTGCGCCGTGGGGGCGGGGGAGGGGCCGGGTGTCAGCCGTTCGGCCCATGCGCGATGGCGGGGCGCGCTGTTCCGTAGGGACAGTCGAGCATGACCCAAGCACCGTACGACCCGCAGACTCCCCACCGGACGCCCGGCGGCGACGCCCCGCAGGGGCAGGGTCCGCTCGGCAGACTTGCCCAATCCGCCTGGCAGGCCGTGCTGCTCATGGGCGTCGCCTCGGTGATCCTCGGGGTGCTCGTCCTGGCCTGGCCGGGCGCCTCGCTGCGCGTGGCGGGCATCCTGTTCGGCGTGTACCTGCTGGTGAGCGGCATCTTCCAGCTCGTCGCCGCGTTCGGTACGCACGCGACGGCCGGGATGCGCGTCATCGGCTTCATCAGCGGCGCCCTGTCGGTGCTGCTCGGCCTGTTCTGTTTCCGCGATGCGATGGAGTCGACGCTGCTGCTCGCCCTGTGGATCGGCATCGGCTGGCTGTTCCGCGGCATCACGCAGACCGTCGCCGCGGCCTCCGACCCCGCCATGCCCACCCGCGGCTGGCAGATCTTCCTCGGCGTCATCACCGCGCTCGCCGGCGTCGTCCTGATCGTGTCGCCGTTCGAGACCCTGGCGGTGCTCACGCTGGTCACCGGCATCTGGCTGCTCGTGGTCGGCGTCGTGGAGATCGGCACGTCGTTCGCGGTCCGCAAGCGGGCGAAGGACATCCCCGCCGGGGTGTGACCGCGGCCGCCGGTACGCACGCATACGGCGAGGGCCCCGCTGAGGCAGCGGGGTCCTCGCCGTATGCGTGCGTGGGGGAGTGGGCGGGTCAGACGCCCACGGCCTCCTCCATCTCCTCTTCCTGCTCCTGGTCGCGGACGGACTCCCGCTTGTGCTTGTGCGCGGGAGCCGGTGCGACGGCGGCGGGGGTGCCGCGCCGGCGCTCGGTGAGGGCCGCCACCGCGATCATGGCCGCGCCCACGAGCAGCCAGGCCACGAGCGTCCAGATGTTGCGGGCGAGGTCGTGCTGCCCGAAGTAGAGCAGGCTGCGGGCGCCCTCGACGTATCCCGCGCCGTTCCAGAAGCTGTGCAGGCCGCCGAAGAAGCCGTTCTGGAGCTCGGGCCGGAAGATCCCGCCGGAGCTGGTGAAGTTCAGCATCACGAACAGCACCATCACGCCGAGCGTCGTCCACTTCTTCAGGAACGTGTGCAGTCCTACGCCGACCAGGAGGACGCCCGCCGAGTACAGCCACGTCATGCCCCACAGGCCCCACAGGTGGCTGTGCGCGAGATGGAAGACGGGTCCCGCGAACGCCGCGCCGATCAGGCTGACCACACCGGACGCGCCGACGACGAGCAGGGTCCGGGTGCGCATCCGCAGCGCGGCGCCCGCGCCGCCGATCACCGCGACCGAGGCGTACGAACCGATGCTGACCGCGACGAGCAGGAAGAACAGGCCCTGGCCCGTAGGGTCGTCGTCCACCGAAGGCGCCACGTCGGTGACCTTCAGGGGAGCGCCCTGCTCGGCGGCGACCGGCGTGAAGATCTTCTGGACGGCGGAGACGGTGGTGTCGGAGCCCGCGGAGGCCACGATCAGCTCGGGCCTGTCGCCGAGGACGTAGGCGCCGTCGATGTCCCGCGTCCTGAGCTGGTCGACCGCGCTGGAGCGGGCGTCGAGCGTGCGGACGTCGAGGGCGTCGCCCGCCTTGTCCTTCACCGTCTGCGCGAAGACCTTCGCCTGCGGGCCCGAGCCGACGACGGCGATCGGCAGGTGGTGCGGCTCGGGCGAGGCGAAGGCGCCGAGATAGGCGAGGCCCATGCCGACGCACATCAGAAGCGGGGTGAGCAGATGCGTCAGGACGTGGCGCAGCGCAGGCTCGCGCGTGCCGCTCATGAGCAGGACCTCCACGGATCGATTGGTTGGCTTATACAACTCTTGGTGCAGTTGTACTGTACAACCATGAAGGGGGTCGGAAGTCCTCGGGCGGGTGTGACCATGGCCACCCGGTGGCGAAGCGGCAGGTCAGGCGGGGCGGGACAGCGGAGGGCCCGCGGCGGCGTGCGCCGGTGGCGCGGGCCGGGCGTCGCCGCCGTTCTCGTACGTCCGAAGGCGCTCGCGCAGGGCGTGCATGCGTAGGCTCGTCTCGTACAGATAGCGGACCTTCGTCCGCATCACCCACGGCTCGATCGGCTTGGACACGTAGTCGGCGACGCCGAGCTCGAAGGCCTGGGTGGCGAGCTTGGTGTCCTGGCCCGCGCCGGTGATCAGCATGATGGGGATGTCCTGGGTCTGTTCCAGGCGCCTCATGTAGTTGGCGACCTCGAGGCCGCCGACGTCGGGCATCAGGACATCGAGCAGGACCAGGCCGATGCCGCCGCGCAGCACCGCCTTGAGGGCGTCGTCCCCGGTGGTGGCCCGGTCGATCGGGTAGCCCAGCGGTGCCAGCGCGCTCTCCATCGCGAACAGGGTGTCGTCGCGGTCGTCCACGACGAGGATCCTCGGCCGTGCAGCGGTGGGCATCGCCAAGCGCCTCCCCTCGTCGGCACCGCCAGCATATGCCGGAATCAACAGGAGGGAAGGGGTCGCTCAGTCCTCTCCGCGCACCAGATTCCAGTCGGTGTCGCGGTCGTTGGCGCCACCGGTGGGCTCGGGGCCGTCGCGCCGCGCGGCCCTACAGGTGCGGATCCTGCCCTTGACCTCGCGCTTGGTCTCTGCGGGGTGCGGTGCACGCTCCTTTGTGTTCATGATCCGATCCTTCTCCGACCGAAAACCGACGGGATTCGGTCGAGTTCGGTTGTAGACGGGTTTGTAGACGGGTTTGTAGACGGGTTCGTGGACGGGTTCGTGGACGGGGGGCCCGTTCAGCCGGTCTTCGGTGCCGGGTGCTTCGCGCAGTGCGTCGCGAACGGGTGCCCCGCCGGGTCGGAGTACAGGCGCATCTCGTTCGGGCCGCGCGCGCCACGGGTCTCCAGCGGCCGGGCGCCAAGGCCGATGAGCCGGCGCTCCACCTCGTCGAGATCCTCCTGGTCCACCAGGAAGTCGAGATGGGCCTGCTGCGAGTCGTCGGGGCGCGGCCAGCTGGGCGGGGCGGCGTTCAGGTCGCGGCGGAAGGACATCCGCATGCCCTGCTCGCCGACGACGTCGATGCGGTTGCTGCCGGGCGACGACTCGATCTCACCGTCCAGCAACGTCCGGTAGAACTCGGCCAGTTCCTCGGGCTCCGCGCAGTCCAGGACCAGTACTCCCGCCCGCACCAGGCTCATGTCTCCTCCTCCTGCGCACCCCCGTGGCGCGCATCGTGGCGTCGAGTACCCAGCGCGCGCGGTACCAACCCGGGTTTCCCCGCCCCCTGGCTGGTCACCCGGCCCTCGGCAGTCATCCACCGAACCGAACGAAAGGGTCCCGGCATGAGCACCAAGGTCGCCGATCACGTCCTCGACCGGCTGCGCGCCTGGGGCGTGGAGCAGGTCTTCGGCTATCCGGGCGACGGCATCAACGGCCTGCTCGCCGCCTGGGGCAGGGCCGACAACCGGCCCGAGTTCGTCCAGGCGCGGCATGAGGAGATGGCGGCTTTCGAAGCGGTCGGCTACGCGAAGTTCAGCGGCCGCGTCGGTGTCTGCGTCGCCACGTCGGGCCCCGGCGCGATCCACCTCCTGAACGGCCTGTACGACGCCAAGCTCGACCACGTACCCGTCGTCGCGATCGTCGGCCAGACCGCCCGCAGCGCCATGGGCGGCTCCTATCAGCAGGAGGTCGACCTGCACACGCTCTACAAGGACGTCGCCTCCGACTTCGTGGAGACCGTCAACGTCCCCGAACAACTGCCCAACGTCCTCGACCGGGCCATCCGCACCGCCACCGCGCGCCGCGCCCCCACCGCCGTGATCATCCCGGGGGACGTGCAGGAACTCGACTACAACCCGCCGCCCCACGCGTTCAAGATGGTGCCCTCCAGCCTCGACCGCAGCTCGTGGACCGCCGAACCCGCGCAGGAGGCGGTGGAACGGGCCGCCGAGGTCCTCAACGCCGGTGACAAGGTGGCCATCCTCGTCGGACAGGGCGCGGCGGGAGCGAAGGACGAGGTGTGCGAGGTCGCCGAACTCCTCGGCGCCGGAGTGGCCAAGGCGCTGCTCGGCAAGGACGTCCTCTCCGACGAACTCCCGTACGTCACCGGGGCCTCGGGCCTGCTCGGCACCCGCCCCTCCTACGAGCTGATGCGGGACTGCGACACGCTCCTGACCATCGGCTCCAGCTTCCCGTACGCCCAGTTCCTGCCCGACTACGGCAAGGCCCGCGGCGTGCAGATCGACATCGACCCGCACATGATCGGGATGCGCTACCCGTACGAGGTGAACCTCGTCGGCGACGCCCGCGCCACGCTCCGCCGCCTGCTGCCGCTGCTGCGCCGCAACGAAGGCCGCGACTGGTTCGACGAGACGTGCGCGAGCGTGCGGCGCTGGCACGAGGTCATGGACCGCCGCGCCCAGTTGAGCGCCGACCCGATCAACCCGGAACACGTAGCCCGCGCCCTCGACCCGCTGCTCCCGGACGATGTGATCCTGACCTCGGACTCCGGCTCCGCCGCGAACTGGTACGCCCGGCACATCACCATGCGCGGGACGATGCGCGGCTCCCTGTCCGGCACACTCGCCACCATGGGCTGCGGCGTCCCCTACGCCATCGGCGCCAAGTACGCGCACCCGGACCGGCCCGTCGTGGCGCTCGTCGGCGACGGCGCGATGCAGATGAACGGGCTCGCCGAACTCATCACCGCCGCCAAGTACCGGCACCGCTGGAGCGATCAGCGGCTCGTCGTCGGCGTGTTCAACAACCGGGACCTCAACCAGGTGACGTGGGAGCTGCGCGCCATGGGCGGCTCGCCCTCCTTCGTGCCCTCGCAGGAGCTGCCCGACGTCGACTACGCCGCGTTCGCCCGGCAGTTGGGGCTCACCGGCGTCCGCGTCGAGAAGCCCGGCGACGTCGCCGATGCCTGGCGTGCGGCGCTCGCCGCGGACGGGCCCGCCGTCGTCGACTTCCGCACCGACCCGTCCGTCCCGCCGATCCCGCCGCACGCGACGTGGGAGCAGATGGAGTCCACGGCCGAGGCGATCCTCAAGGGCGACCCGCAGAGCACCGACGTGGTCAAGCAGGGGTTCAAGGCGAAGGTGCAGGAGTTCCTGCCGGGCGCCGGCAAACGCGGTGACCACTGACGGACACCACTGACGTAGTTTGGGGTCCGACCTGACATCGGTGGGGCCTTGAGGGCAGGGGGAGCGGCAGTGGAGGCGCGGGACGCGTTGGGGGACCGGGACGACTCGGCCGGGCGGGACGGCCCGGCCGAGCGGGAGGACACGGCCGGGCGGTTGCGCGCGATCTGCCGCGAACTCTCCGATCGTTTCTACGAACGCGCCGACGTCGTACGGACGTTGGTGACCGCCCTGCTCGCGGGGCAGCACTCCCTCGTGCTCGGGCCGCCCGGCACCGCGAAGTCCGAGCTGGCCCGCGAGCTCACCGGCCGGGTCGAAGGCGCGGCGTACTGGGAGATCCTGCTCTCCAAGTTCACCGCGCCGACCCGCATGTTCGGGCCCATCGACGTCGCCGCGCTGGCCCGCGGCGAGTACCGGCAGGTGTACGACGGCCGGGCCACGACCGCGCACATCGCGTTCATCGACGAGATCTTCAAGTGCTCCACCGCCGCCCTCAACGAGACACTCGGCTACCTCAACGAGCGGATCTACCACCCCGAGAACGGCGGCGCCCCGATCCACTGCCCGCTGATCGGCGCCATCACGGCCAGCAACGAACTGCCCGAGGGCGAGGACTCCGCCGCGATCTACGACCGGCTCCTCGTCCGCATCGAGGTCGGCTACCTGGAGGACCCCTCGAACTTCGCCGCCCTCGTCCGCTCGGCCGTCGGCGGCCGGGCCGAGGCCCCGGTGCGGACCACCGTCCAACTGGCAGAGTTGCGCCGGGCCGTGACCGAGACCGTGCCCGCCGTGGACGTCCCCGACGCCATCGTCGACGCGGTGTGCACGCTGCGGGCCGCGCTGCGCCGCAAGGAACTCGTCGCCTCCGACCGCCGCTGGCGGCAGGCGGTCGGACTGCTCCAGGCCTCCGCGTACCTCGACGGCCGCCCGGAGGTCGCCGAGACCGATCTGTCGGTGCTCACCCACGTGCTGTGGGACTCGCCCGCCCAGCGCCCGATCGTCGAGCGCGAGGTCCTGCACCTGGTCAACCCCGACGCCAAGGAAGCGCTCGACCTGGCCGACACCATCGAGGAGCTGGAGACCCAGCTCGACGCCATGGCCGGGCAGTCCCGCGAGGCGCTGAGCGACTGGGTCATCAAGAAGGCCCACCACCAGCTCGCCACGGCCGGGCAGCGCCTGGAGAAGCTCCGCGAGGAGGCGGCGGGCGCGGGCCGCTCCACCGCCGCCATCGACCGGGTCACGGGACGCCAACGCGCCGTCCGCGCCCGGATCCTCACCGAGGCGCTCGGCGTGGACGCGAGCATGGTGCGGGACCGGGCGTGAACCATGCGGTGGTCGCGGACCACTTCGACCGCCTGACGTGGCGGGACACGTATGAACAGGCGGCGGGCGTGAGGGAGTTGGCGGCGGAGCTCGCCGCGCGCCACGAGTGCGCGCACGACCTGCTCGCCGATGTGTTTCTCGCCGCGTACAAGACGCGGGTGCGGGTGCGCGAGCGTACGGAGATGGCGCGCTCGCGGCTGCTCACCCACGAGTTCGTGAGCGCGCTCGTCGAGTCGCCGCAGTTCTCGGAGGCGCGCCGGGACACCGTCGGCGACCCGTACGCCGCCGCGATGGCTCTCCTTGCGCAGGGGCCCGCACTGCGCGGACTGCTGGAACGGGAGGCGGCCCAGGAACGGGCGGGCGAGGCCTCCCGGCACGAAGGCCGGGACACTGCCGCGACAGCGCTCGGCGCTCCAGGCACCCCGGGCGCTCCCGGCGTCCGTGCCGCCGCCCGCGCCGCCGCGGCGAAGGCCTCCCGTGCCGTACGCCAGGAGGCGTCCCTGATGCGCGCCTGGGGCCTCGGCCCCGGAGAGCTGGAACGGCTGCCGTTCGAGGAACGTGCCCGGCTCGCCGAGCGGCTGCGCACCGGGCGGCTCGCCGAATGGGCCGAACTCATCGGCCGTTTCCGGCAGATGGCCGCCGGTGAACGCGCTCGCAAGGTGGAGAACACCACCGGCGAACTCGTCGGCGTCACCCTCGGCGACGACCTGTCCCGGCTCGTCCCCTCCGAACTCGCGGGGCTCGGTGTGCCCGCCCTGCGCGCGGTGTTCGCCGCCCGGTACGCCGCCGGGGAGCTGATGCTCTACGACAGCCGGGGCGAGCGGCCCAGCGGGCGCGGCGCCGTCATCGCCTGCGTGGACACCTCGCACTCCATGTACGAGGCGGGACCCGGCGGGGTCACGCGTGAGGTGTGGGCGAAGGCGTGCGCGCTCGCGCTGCTCGACCAGGCCCGCGCGGGCGGGCGGGACTTCGTCGGCATCCTGTTCTCCGCCGCCGACAAGGTGCGGGTCTTCCGCTTCCCCGCCGACCGGCCGGCGGACCTCGACGCCACCCTCGAATTCGCGGAGACCTTCCTCGGAGGCGGCACCAGCTACCAGGCGCCGCTGGGCGCGGCCCGGGACCTCCTTGAGCGGGAGTTCGACGACGCCGCCCGCGCCCGCGGCGACATCGTGCTGCTCACCGACGACGACTGCGGCGTCACCGAGGAGTGGATGCGCGGCTGGAACGCGGCCAAGCACCGCCTGGGGTTCCGCGTCTTCGGTGTGGCCGTCGGCGCCCCGCGCGCCGCCGAGGCCGATTCCGTCCTGGACGCGCTGTGCGACAACCTGCGTTCCGTGGAGGACTTCACCGACGTGCACGCCGCGGCCGACCTGTTCCGCGTGATCTGACCCGGCAGGGAGCACCGGCCCGGCCGGGGTCACCGCTCGCGTACCGGCTTCGGCGCGTCCACCACGTCCAGGAACACCTGGTCCGCCTCGGGCCAGCGCTCCCGGACCGCCCGCTTGATGCGTTCGAGGACCAGCTCGAGGCGCTCGCTCTCGATGCCGGGCGCCAGATCGATCCGCGCCGCGACCAGCGTCGAGTCCGTACCCAGCTGCATCGTGTGCAGCGCCGCCACATTGTCGATCTCGGGCTGCGCCGCCAGGAGCTCACGGATGCCGCGGTGCAGCTCTGGGTCGCCCGCCTCGCCGATCAGCTGGTCGCGGGCGTTCCTGCCGAGCCGGTACGCCACGTACACGAGCAGTACGCCGATGCAGAACGACGCGGCCGCCTCCCACTCGATCCGCCCCGTCACCATGTGCAGCACCATCCCGCCCGCCGCGAGGAGCACGCCGACCACCGCCGTGCCGTCCTCGGCCAGGACCGTGCGCAGTGCGGGGTCCGAACCGATGCCCTCGCCCGGCTGCACGCGCACCTGGTGCACGGCGCGGGCCAGCGAGCTGCCCTCGGCGACCAGCGCCACACCGAGGACCACGAGCCCGGCGACGTACCCGCTGCGGGACTCCTCCTGGCCGCCCGACGTCAGCGCCTCGAACGCCTGGAAGAAGGAGAAGCAGCCGCCCATCACGAAGATGCCGACGGCGGCGAGCAGCGACCAGAAGAACCGCTCCTTGCCGTACCCGAACGGATGCCTGCCGTCGGCGGGCCGGCGGCTGCGGCGCAGGGCGGCCAGCAGGAACACCTCGTTGAGGCTGTCGGCCACCGAGTGCGCGGCCTCCGAGAGCAGCGCGGGCGACGCGGCGATCAGTCCGCCGATGGCCTTGGCCACGGCGATGAGCAGATTGGCGGCGAGTGCCACCACGACGGTGATGCGGGTCCTTCGGTCGTCTTCCTCGGAATTCTTCGCGGTCACGTCAACTCGCAAGGGGGTGAGTGGAGTACGGGGGGAATTCGCGGGAACTCGGCGTTGCAAGGAGGTATTCACCGTGATTCCCATTCTGCTGGTCCTACTGCTCGCGCTGCTGCTTTTCGGCGCGGGATTCGCCGTGAAACTGCTGTGGTGGGTGGCCATTGCCGTGCTGGTCGTGTGGCTGCTCGGGTTTGTGATGCGCGGTACGACTGCGGGTGGATCGAGGTCACGCTGGTATCGGTGGTGAGTAACCGAACCAGGTACCGATAAACCCGGGAACGAAACCTTTGAAGTGCCGTCCGGACCGCCGGGAATGATCCGCCAAAACCCGGCCCGGACGGCACTCGCGTCGTGTCACGGCGTGTTTCCCCGCGGGGGTCGGGGTTACTCGGAAGCCCTGGAAGGACACCCACCACCGGGAGGTCGGCATGCCCGAGTTCGGCTATTTTCTGGCGTCGGAGGAATTCGGGCCGCGCGAGCTCGTCGAGCAGGCCCGGATGGCGGAACAGGCGGGCTTCGACTGCCTGTGGATCTCTGACCACTACCACCCGTGGAACGAGGCCCAGGGGCAGAGCCCCTTCGTCTGGAACGTCATCGGCGCCCTCGCGGAGGCCGTGTCGCTGCCCGTCGAGACCGCGGTCACCTGCCCCACCGTCCGTATCCACCCCGCCGTGCTCGCCCAGGCCGTCGCCACCAGCGCCGTGCAACTGGACGGCCGCTTCCGCTTCGGGGTCGGCACCGGCGAAGCGCTCAACGAACACATCCTCGGCGGCCCCTGGCCGTCCGCGCACGTCCGCATGGAAATGCTCGAAGAGGCCGTCACCGTGATCCGCAGGCTCCTCGAAGGCGGCGAGGTCACCCACCGGGGTGAGCACTACACCGTCGAGAACGCCCGGATCTACACCCTGCCCGACGAGCCCGTGCCCATCGACATCTCCGGATTCGGCCCGCAGGCCACCGCGCTCGCCGCCCGCATCGGCGACGGCTACATCACCATGAGCCCCGACGAGGAGCTGGTCACCCAGTTCCGCAAGGGCGGGGGCGGCGCGAAGCCCGCCGCCGGCGGCCTCAAGGTCTGCTACGGACCCGACAAGTCCGAGGCCGTGCGCCGGGTCCACGGTCTGTGGGCCAACCAGCTGCTGCCCGGCGAACTCGGCCAAGTGCTGCCCACACCCCGCCACTTCGAACAGGCCGAGACCCTCGTCACCGAGAACATGGTCGACGGGGCGCTGCCCTGCGGCCCCGACGTCGACGAGCATGTGAGCGCCCTCGACGCCTTCGCCCGGGCCGGCTTCGACCGCGTCTACGTCAATCAGATCGGCCCGGACCAGCGGGAGTTCTTCGACTTCTACCGGACGAAGGTGCTGCCGCGCCTCAAGGACGGCACACCCCACAGCGCGAGCAGCGGCTCGGCAGGGTGAGGCGCGGCAGACGACCATGATGACCAGCACCCTGACATCCCCGGGCACCTGCCTCCCCGTCGAACACCTCGACGTCAGCGCGTACACGGTGCCCACTGACGCACCCGAGGCCGACGCGACGCTCGCCTGGGACAGCACGACGATCGTCTTCGTCGAGGCCAGGGCCTGCGGCCTCACCGGCATCGGCTGGACCTACGCGCCCCCGGCCGCCGCCGACGTCGTCCGCCACCAGCTCGCCCCGCTCGTCGAGGGCCGCGACGCCTTCGACACCCCCGCAGCACATGTGGCGCAGTGCCAGGGCGTCCGCAACGCGGGCCGTCCCGGCATCGCGTCCTGCGCCGTCTCCGCCGTCGACCTCGCCCTGTGGGACCTCAAGGCCCGTCTCATGGACCTCCCGCTCGTCCGCCTCCTCGGCGCGGCGCGGGACACCGTCCCCGTCTACGGCAGCGGCGGCTTCACCACCTACCACGACAGCCATCTGGCCGCCCAGCTCGGCGGCTGGGTGCACGGCCAGCACATCCCGCGGGTGAAGATAAGGATCGCCGAGGCCTGCGGGCGCGCCGTGCCCAGGGACCTCCAAAGGGTCCGCCGTGCCCGCCAAGTCATCGGCGAGGAAGCCGAGTTGTACGTCGACGCGGCCGGCGGCTACAACCGAAAACAGGCCGTCCGGGTCGGAGAGGCGCTCGTCACCCACGGTGTCGGCTGGTTCGAGGAACCCGTCTCCTGCGACGACCTCACCGGCCTCCGGCTCGTCCGCGACGCCCTCGTCTGCGATGTCACAGCCGGAGAGTACGGCTACGACCTGCCGTACTTCGCCCGCATGATCGCCGCGGGCGCCGTCGACTGCCTCCAGGTCGACGTCACCCGCTGTGGCGGCATCACGGAGTTCCTCCGCGCCGCCTCCCTCGCCCACGCCCACGGGCTGGAGGTCTCGGCGCACGGCGCCCCGCACGCCCACGCGGACGTGGCGGCCTGTGTCCCGAACCTCCGCCACGTCGAGTGGTTCCACGACCACGTCCGCATCGAGTCGATGTTCTTCGCGGGCGTCCTGGACCCGACGGGCGGCACGGTGCGCCCGGGGCAGAACGGCCCCGGGAACGGACTGGTGCTGCGCAGCGAGGAGGTCGAGGGGTACCGGGTGGCTTGATGCATGAGCCCCCGGCACGAGGGGCCGGATCCCGGCGCGTAACGGTTGCCGCCCCGGGTACCCGGCTCGCTCCGCACCCGAGATACAGAATCCCGAGGACACGACATGCCCCAGACCAAGGGCACGAAGGACCCCAACGACGTGGTGCAGCTTCTTCTGAAGCAGCACGTCAGGATCCGCACACTGTTCGAGGAGGTGGCCGCCGCCAAGGGGGAGGAGCGCAAGGAGCGCTTCCACGAACTGGTGCGGCTGCTCGCGGTGCACGAGACCGCAGAGGAAGAGGTCGTGCACCCCTTCGCGCGCAAGAACATCGACGGCGGCGAGCACGTCGTCAAGGACCGCATCGAGGAGGAGGAGAAGGCGAAGAAGGTCCTGTCGAAGCTCGACGACATGGACCCGGACTCGCCGCAGTTCCTCGAGAAGTTCGCCGCGCTGCGCGAGGACGTCCTCGCGCACGCGGACGCGGAGGAGCGTTACGAGTTCGCGCACTTGGGCGAGGTCGCCGACCGCTCCAGGCTGGAGACCCTGGGCCGCGCCGTGAAGGCGGCGGAGGCCATGGCGCCCACGCGCCCCCACCCCGGCACGGACTCCGCGGCGAAGAACATCGCCGCGGGCCCCGTCGCCGCGGTCGTCGACCGGACCCGCGACGCGATCCGCAAGGTGACCGGCACCACCTGAGCGAATGCACACGAGCAGAGGTGCGGGGGGCCACGCGTGCGCCCCGCACCTCTGCTCGTACGCGCCCCCGCGCACCGCATGGACACGTACAGAGGAGGACACGATGAAGGCAGTGACCTGGCAGGGGCGACGCGACGTCCGCGTGGACACCGTCCCCGACCCCCGCATCGAGCGGCCCACGGACGCGATCGTCCGGATCACCTCCAGCGGCCTGTGCGGCTCCGATCTGCACCTCTACGAAGTGCTCACGCCGTTCATGACCCCCGGTGACATCCTCGGCCACGAACCCATGGGCATCGTCGAGGAGGTCGGCGACGAAGTGCCCGACCTGCACCCCGGGGAACGCGTCGTCGTGCCGTTCCAGATCGCCTGCGGGCACTGCTGGATGTGCGAGGCGGGCCTGCCCACGCAGTGCGAGACGACGCAGATCGCCGAGCAGGGCACGGGCGCCGCGCTGTTCGGCTACACCTCCCTGTACGGCGCGGTGCCGGGCGCGCAGGCCGAGTATCTGCGGGTGCCGCAGGCCCAGTTCGGCCCCATCAAGGTGCCGCACGGCCCGCCGGACGACCGCTATGTCTACCTCTCCGACGTGCTGCCCACCGCCTGGCAGGCCGTCCGGTACGCCGAGATCCCCAAGGGCGGCACCGTCGCCGTGCTCGGCCTCGGCCCGATCGGCGACATGGCCTGCCGCGTCGCGCTGCACGAGGGCGCAGGACGGGTCTTCGGCGTCGACCTCGTGCCGGAGCGCCTGGAGCGGGCACGGGCCAGGGGGGTGGAGACGTACGACCTCCGCGACCACGACAAGAACGAGGACCTGGTCACCGCGATCCAGGACGAGACCGGCGGCCGCGGACCGGACGCCGTCATCGACGCCGTCGGCACCGAGGCGCACGGCAGCCCGCTCGGCCGCACCGCCCAGACCGCCGCCGGGCTGCTCCCGCACGCCTGGTCGGCCAAGCTCGCCGAACGCACAGGCGGCGCCGACCGGCTGGCCGCGCTCCGGCTCGCCATCGCCCTCGTGCGGCGCGGCGGGACCGTCTCGCTCAGCGGCGTCTACGGCGGGATGGCATCGCCGCTGCCGCTCATGACCATGTTCGACAAGCAGCTCCAACTGCGCATGGGCCAGGCCAACGTCCGCCGCTGGTCCGGCGAGATCCTCCCGCTCCTCAACGACGAGGACCCCCTCGGCGTCGACGAGTTCGCCACCCACCACGTGCCGCTGGGCGAGGCCCCGCACGCGTACGAGATGTTCCAGAAGAAGCAGGACGGCGCGGTCAAGGTGCTGATGCGTCCGTGAGGGACGCCGTGCGGTTTGGCATCAGGTGATCCGGCTACCCGCACAACAGCCGTACGTCCTCTGGAAAGGAGCCGGGCCGGTGACCTCCCTGGCGAAGTACCCGAACCCATACGCCGAGGACTCCACGGGCGCCGACCGTGCCCTGATGAACGAACCGCCCAAGGACGACCTCGTGCGCTTCCTCGAGGACCGTTTCGCCTGCGCGCAGTCCTGCACGGAGTGCGCCCGCGCCTGCGCCCTGCTGGTCAGCTCCACCGACCTGGGGCCCGTCGCCCCGCAGGTGCACGGGCCCGTGCGCTCGGTCCCGTCCGAGGGCCGGGAACAGTCCGACGCGCCGCACGGTCTGCGACGCGCGCTGCTGCTCAGCGTCGAGGTGTGCGACGCGACCTGCCGGCTGCTGTCGGAGGAGGCACACCAGGACGAGTACGGCCTGCGGCTCCAGGTCGAGTGGTGCCGGGCCGTCGCCCTGGAGTGCGCGCACGTCTGCGACCGCACGCGTGACGCCGCCGACTGCGCCGAACGGTGCCGGGCCTGCGCGCGGGCCTGCACGGACTTCCTCGCGACGCTCGGCTGACGTTCCATCAGTTCCCGCGGTCCGCGGCATTCCCTATTTCTGGAACGCGTTCTACTGTGTGCGCCGTCAGGCTGGCGCAAGCCGGCTCCCGGACCACGCAGTCGACCGCCAGGAGGGGCCGTGCACCTCGAATACACGCCTGAGCAGCAGGAGTTGCGCACCGAGCTGCGCGCCTACTTCGCCGAGCTGGTCCCCGAGAACGCGTACGCGCGCTACGAGGACCCGGCCGCGCAGAAGCGCTTCTACCGGGAGACGGTGCGCCGGCTCGGCGGCGACGGCTGGCTCGGCGTGGGCTGGCCGAAGGAGTACGGGGGCCGCGGCCTGTCCCCGATGGAACAGTTCATCTTCTTCGACGAGGCGGCACAGGCGGGCGTGCCGCTGCCCCTGATGGCGCTCAACACCGTGGGCCCGACCATCATGCAGTTCGGCACGGACGAGCAGAAGGAGTACTTCCTCCCGAAGATCCTCTCCGGCGAGCTCGACTTCGCGATCGGCTACAGCGAGCCCGACGCGGGCACGGACCTCGCGGCGCTGAAGACCCGCGCGGTCCGCGAGGGCGACACCTACGTCGTCAACGGCCAGAAGATCTGGACGACCAACGGCGACACCGCCGACTGGGTCTGGCTCGCCGTCCGCACCGACCCGGACGCGCCCCCGCACAAGGGCATCACCATGCTCCTCGTACCGACGTCGGAGCCCGGCTACTCCTGCACCGTCATCAACACCCTCGCCTCGCACGACACCACGGCCAGCTACTACGAGAACATCCGCGTCCCGGTCTCGCGCCGGGTGGGCGACGAGAACAAGGGCTGGCGCCTGATCACCAACCAGCTCAACCACGAACGCGTCACCCTCGCCGCCCACGGCACCATGGCGATCCGCGCCCTGCACGACGTGCAGCGCTGGGCGATGGACACCAAACTCGCCGACGGCCGCCGCGTCATCGACCTCGGCTGGGTCAGGAAGCGGCTCGCGCAGACCCACACCAAGCTCGACGCGATGAAGCTCCTCAACTGGCAGATGGTGAACGCCGTCCAGCAGGGCACCCTCCTCCCGCAGGACGCCTCCGCTGTCAAGGTCTACGGCTCCGAGGCCCGCCGCGACGCGTACGCCTGGCTGATGGAAGTGGTCGGCGCGGCAGGCGCGCTCAAGGAGGGCAGCGCCGGGACGGTCCTGCACGGCGAACTCGAGCGCGGCTACCGCTCCGCCGTCATCTTCACCTTCGGCGGCGGCAACAACGAGATCCAGCGGGAGATCATCTCGTGGATCGGCCTGGGGATGCCCCGAGTGCGGCGCTGACCGGACCCTCCAGGGCCACCCGGGCGAGCACGGGAAGGTGGTCGCTGCCGGTCGCGGGCAGGGTGCGGATGCGGCCCACGTTCGCCGAGCGGGCCATGATCTGGTCGATCCGCGCCACCGGGAACGCGGCGGGGTAACTGAACGCGAACCCGCGGTCCGGGACGTCCAACTGTGAGGTCAGCGGGGCGAGCCCGCGGTCGTCGACCGTGCCGTTGAGGTCACCGAGGACGAGCACCGTGCCCGTCTCCTCGGCGGCGACCTCCGCGCCGAGCCTGCGGGCGCTCTCGTCGCGCCACTGCGAGGCGAGGCCGCTCGCGCCGATCCGTATCGAGGGCAGATGGGCCACGTACACGGCGACGTCGCGCCGCGGGGTCTCGACGACCGCGCGCAGGCCCCGGTTCCACGGCCCGGTGATCCCGGCCGGTTTGATGTCCGCGGCCCGGACGCCGGACAGCGGGTACTTCGACCAGAGCCCGACCGTACCGATCACCGCGTGGTGCGGGTGGCTCGCGGACAGGGTGCGCTCGTACTGGGCCCGGGCCTTCGGCAGCAGCTCCTCCAGGGCGATGAGATCCGGGAAGCGCATGGACAGTGCGCTCGCCGTGCCCTTCGGGTCGGTGTTCTCGTCACTGACGTTGTGCTGCACCACGGTGAGGTCGTGCCCCTCGGACCGGGGCTCAGGGAGCAGCAGACCGCATTGATACGCCCAGAGCGCCGTCGCCAACACCACGGCCACCTGCGCGATCCGAGCCCGGCGCAGCAGCGCGAGGCCGAACAGGACCACCAGGCTGAGCCAGCACCACGGCAGGAACGACTCCACCAGGCTTCCCAGGCGTCCCGGTGTGTTCGGTATCCAGCGGTGGAAGAGCAGGACGAGCCCGGTCAGGACGGCGAGCGCGGTGAGCACCCGGCCGCGCCGCCAGGGCGTCCGTCTCCCGCCCGCGCTGTCGGTCGCCGCCTCGGCTCGCTCGCTCATTTCTCCCCGTTCCCCGGCCCGTTGTCCCTGCTCACCAGGACGAGTACGAGGTTGATCGGGTTCCGCGGGGCCCGTGTGCGTACCCTGCGAGCAGGAGGTGCTGTGCGACATGAGTGACGCGGACCCCGGGCTCTTCGGACCCGACTCGGTGACCTGGCAGATGCACGCCGACCCCATGATGTGGATCGCGGGCGTGCGCGCCCTGTACTTCCAGGCGCTGCACCCGCGCGCCGTGCGCGGTGTCATGCAGAACTCCGACTTCCGGCGCGACGCCTGGGGCCGGCTGATGCGCACCGCGAGTTTCGTCGGCACGACGACGTACGGGACGAGCGAGGCCGCCGAGAAGGCCGGGGCGCGCGTGCGGCGGATCCACAGCCACCTGGGGGCGAGCGACCCGGACACGGGGGAGCGCTACGGAGTCGACGAACCCGGGTTGCTGCTGTGGGTGCACTGCGCCGAGATCGACTCCTATCTGCACGTCGCGCGCCGCTCCGGCTTCCGGCTCACCGAGGCCCAGGCCGACCGGTACATCGCCGAGCACCGGACCAGCGCCCGGCTCGTCGGCCTCGACCCGGAGCGGGTCCCGGGCAGCCAGGAGCAGTTGGCGGCGTACTTCGAGTCCGTACGGCCGAGGCTCGCCGCCGGGCCCGAGGCCCGCGAGGTCGACGACTTCCTGCAACGGCCGCCCACCCACCCGCTGCTGATCCCGGCGCGCGAAGCCCTCTGGCGGCGCGTGGCCAACCTGGCGTACGCCTCCCTGCCGCCGTACGCCCATGAGCTGTACGGCAGACGGGCCCCCGAACCGGCCGCCGTCACGCGCCGGTTGCGCGCCACGGGCACCGCGCTGCGCCTGATTCCCGCCCGTGTGCGCTGGCAACTGCCGCCCAAACACATCCTGCGGGCGATGGGGAGACTCGGTGTCGACGCCCGTCCCGCCCCGTACAAAGTCGACAGAGGGGAAGCCATACTGGACGGGCCGGGGAGGGCGTAGCGACGCGACGGGGGCGACGGCGGGAATGCCAGGGGTGGGGGAGACTCGGGACGTCAGGCTGATCCATGGGCGGTATCGGCTGCTCGAGCTGATCGGTCGCGGCGGCATGGGCGAGGTCTGGCGGGCGCGCGACGAATCGCTGGGCCGGCACGTCGCCGTGAAGTGCCTCAAGCCGCTCGGTCCCGAGCGCGACGAGACCTTCACCCGCATCCTGCGGGAGCGTTTCCGCAGGGAGGCACGGGTCGCCGCCGCGCTCCAGCACCGGGGCATCACCGTCGTGCACGACTTCGGCGAGTACGAGGGGATCCTCTATCTCGTCATGGAGCTGCTGGACGGGAAGAACCTCAGCCAGCTCCTCGAGGAGACCCGTCCGAGTGCGCTGCCCGTCCACGACATCGTGGACATGGCCGAACAGGTGGCGACCGCCCTCGCCTACACCCATGAACAGGGCGTGGTGCACCGGGACCTCAAGCCCGCGAACATCATGCGGCTCGGCGACGGCACCGCCAAGATCTGCGACTTCGGCATCGCCCGCCTCGGCCACGACATCGGGTTCACCGCCCGCCTCACCGGCACCGGCATCGCCATGGGCACCCCGCACTACATGTCGCCCGAGCAGATCGGCGGCGACCAGGTCGACGAGCGCAGCGACCTGTACTCGCTGGGGTGCGTGCTGTACGAGGTCGCCACGGGCGCCCCGCCGTTCGACCTGGAGGACGCGTGGTCCGTGCTCGTCGGGCACCGCGACACCGAGCCCGAGGCACCGCGAGGCCATCGGCCCGAACTGCCCGGCTATCTCGACCGGATCATCCTGGACCTGCTCGCCAAGGAACCCGAACAGCGCCCGCGGGACGCGCGGGAGCTGGCGCGGCGGATCACGCAGGGCGCGCGGTCCGGGCGCGGGACGTACGTGCCGACGGTGCGGACGACGCGGATCGAACCGCGTACGGACGTGCCCGTGGGGGAGGCGACCGAATCCCGCGAGCCCCGGCTGCCCTCCTGGACCCGCGGCATGACCACAGGGCACAAGGCCACCGGCGTCCCCGGCCCGCGCGTCACACCCCCGGACACCGCGGCCGGGCTCTCCGGCGAGTGGATCGCGCGCGACGCCGACCGCACGCCCGCCGCGCCGGAGCCGGCGGGGCGCCCCGCCCCCGCCCCGGAACTGCTTGCCACCCTCGCCTCCCGGCACAACGCGGGACTCAGCCTCGGTCGGCTCGGACGCTGGGCCGAGGCGGGCGAGGTGCACCGCGCGGTGGCCGCCGAGCGGGAGTTCGCCCTCGGCCCCGACCACCCCGACACCCTCGCCAGCCGCTACGAGGTCGCCTTCACCCTCAGCCGCACCGGGCGGGCCGCCGACGCGCTGCGCGAGTACCGCGGCGTCGTCGAGGGGCGCGAGCGCGTCCTTGGGCCCGAACACCCCGACACGCTCGGGGCGCGTCAGGAGGTCGCGTACGTACTGGGCAAGCTGGGGCGGCACTTCGAGGCGCACCAGGCGTACAGCGCCGTGCTCGCCGCCCGGGAGCGGGCCATGGGGCCCGAGCATCCGGACACGCTGCGCTGCCGCCACAACCTCGCCTTCAACCTCAGCAGGCTCGGACGGCTCGAGGACTCCTACCGGATGGCGGAGGAGGTCGCCGACGCGCGCGCCCGCGTGCTCGGCGCCGACCACCCCGACACGCTCGTCACGCGCTGCGAGGTGGCCTACGCGCTGGGGCAGCTGGGCCGGTGGAGCGCGGCCCTGCGGACGTATCAGGAGGTCGCGCAGGCCAGGGTGCGGGCGCTCGGCGGCGACCACCCCGACACCCTCGCCGCCCGCTACGAGGTGGGCATCAGCCTCGGCCGCCTCGGCCGCAGCGCAGAGGCCCTGACGCTCTACCGCGACCTGATCGAGGACCGCACGCGGGTCAGCGGCCCCGACCACCCCGAGACGCTGCGCGCCCGGCACGGACTCGGCGTGAACCTCGGCCGCCTTGCCCGCTGGGAGGAGGCTCTCGCGGAGGCCCGCGACGTGTGCGCGATCCGCGCCCGCGTGCTCGGCGCCGACCACCCGGACACGCTCGTCAGCCGCCGCGAGGTCGCCGTCGGCCTCGGCTGGCTCGGCCGCTGGCAGGACGCCCTCGGCGAGTACCGCGCGGTGTCCACCGCCCGCGAACGGGTCCTCGGCGAGGCCCACGCGGGCACCCTCGCCAGCCGCAACGACGAGGCCCACTGCCTGGAGCAGCTCGGCCGCACGGCGGACGCGGTCGCCCTGTACCGAAGGGTGGCGGCACTGCGCCAACAGGGGGCGCCCGGCGCGTGACCGCGGACCCGCCCTCTGGTCCACCGCGCTCGGCGCGTGTTACGAAGGGCCATGCCCGCACATGATCTCCGCGCCCGCTACGACACGGTCGTCGTCGGCGGTGGCCACAACGGCCTGGTGGCCGCCGCCTATCTCGCCCGTGCAGGACGGTCCGTCGCCGTCGTCGAACGCCTCGGCACCACCGGCGGGGCCGCCGTCTCCACCCGCCCGTTCCCCGGCGTCGACGCCCGGCTCTCGCGCTACTCGTACCTCGTCAGCCTGCTCCCCAAGAAGATCGTGGCCGACCTGGGTCTGCGCTTCGCGACCGCGACCCGTGACGTCTCCTCGTACACCCCGACCGTCCGCGAAGGACGACCGACGGGGCTGCTCGTCGGCGGCGGCGAACAGCGCACGCGCGCCGCGTTCCGCGAACTCACGGGCGGCGACCGGGAGTACGAGGCGTGGACCCGCTTCTACGAGACGACGCGGCGGGTCGCCGAACGGGTCTTCCCGACCCTCACCGAGCCGCTCCCGTCACGGGACGCGCTGCGCGAGCGGGTCGGGGACGAGGACGCGTGGCGGCTGCTGTTCGAGGACCCCATCGGCGTCGGCATCGAGGAGCACTTCAGCGACGACCTGGTGCGCGGCGTCGTCCTCACCGACTCCCTGATCGGTACCTTCGCCGACGCCCACGACGCGTCACTCGCCCAGAACCGCTGCTTCCTCTACCACGTGATCGGCAACGGCACGGGCGACTGGGACGTCCCCGTCGGCGGCATGGGCGCGCTCACGGACGCGCTCGCCGCCGCGGCCCGCTCGGCCGGCGCGGACCTGGTCACCGGGCACGAGGTGACCCGCATCGAGACGGACGGCGCCGAGGCCGAGGTCACGTACAGGACCGCCGACGCCGAGGGCACCGTCGCCGCCCGCAACGTCCTCGTCAACGCCTCCCCGCAGGACCTCGCCCGGCTCCTGGGCGAGGCTCCGCCCGCACCCGCGGAGGGCGCACAGCTCAAGGTCAACATGCTGCTGAAGCGGCTGCCGCGGCTGGGGGACACCTCCGTCGACCCGCGCGAGGCGTTCGCCGGCACCTTCCATGTCGCCGAGGGGTACGGCCAGTTGGCGACCGCGCACGCCGAGGCCGCGGCGGGCTCCCTGCCGAGCGCGCCGCCGTCGGAGATCTACTGCCACTCGCTGACCGACCCGACGATCCTCGCCCCGGACCTGGTCGAACGCGGCTACCAGACGCTCACCTTGTTCGGCCTGCACACCCCGGCCCGGCTCTTCGCCGCCGACAACGACACGGCCCGCGCGGACCTCCTGAAGGCCACCCTCGCCCAGCTCGACACCCACCTCGCCGAACCGATCGAGGACTGTCTCGCCCTCGACGGCGAAGGCCGGCCCTGCATCGAGGCGAAGACCCCGCTCGACCTGGAGCGGGACCTGCGGCTGCCCGGCGGCAACATCTTCCACCGGGAGCTCTCGTTCCCGTACGCCTCCGGAGCCACCGGCCGCTGGGGCGTCGAGACCGGGCACGCCAATGTGCTGCTGTGCGGCGCGGGCGCCGTGCGCGGCGGCGGGGTCAGCGGGATTCCGGGGCACAACGCCGCGATGGCGGTGCTCGGCCACTGACCCCGCCCGCACGCGCGTAGACCCTAGTCCCGAGAGGCCGTCCACCCCTTCGCCTCGATGCGTGACGCGTCCGCCGGGCGCGCCTCGTCGAACGCCACCGTGTCCCCGTCGAGGACGCGGATACCGTCGACGTAGGCGCCCCGGCCGACGTACAGCTGGTCCGTCGCATAGCGCCAGCGCAGCCGGAGCGATGCCGCGGTGAAGGGGCCCAGGTCGGCGGTGAGGCGGTGCCAGGTGCGGTCGGCCCAGCCGTCGACCGAGCCGGCGGGGTGGGCGTCGGCGCGGTCCGTCGTGAACGGCAGCGGCTTCCAGTTCTTGCCGCCGTCCGTCGACGTCTCCAGGAACAGGAAGTCGGAGTGCGGCTCCGTGTCCCACCACAGCTCGCAGGAGAGCCGCGCCGCGTCGGAGGCGAGCCGCAGGTCGGGCAGCGTGAGCGTCGCCGACGTGGCGCTCGCCATCCCAGAGAACCAGGCGGTGCGGCCGTGCTTGGGCCGGACGGCGACCGCGCGCGCCATGTTGTTGCCCGCGGCGACCCGGGGAGCGGATCCGGATCGCCAACTGCGCACCGGGTGCACCGAGTTGCCGAGGACGATGAGGAACGAGTCGGTCGTCGGGTCGAGCACCAGCGAGGTGCCGGTGAACCCGGTGTGTCCCGCCGTGCGCGGCGTCGCCATCGCGCCCATGTACCAGTGCTGGTAGAGCTCGAAGCCGAGGCCGTGCTCGTCGCCGGGGAAGTCCGTGTTGAAGTTGGTGAACATCAGGTCCACGGACTTCCGGGACAGGATCCGGGACGTGCCGTAGCTGCCGCCGTTGAGCAGGGTGCGGCCGAGCACCGCCATGTCCCAGGCGCAGGAGAAGACGCCCGCGTGCCCCGCGACGCCGCCGAACGCGTACGCGTTCTCGTCGTGCACCTCGCCCCACACCAGTCCCCGGTCGAGGCCCGACCAGGGAGCGCGGGCGTCCTCGGTCGCCGCGACCTTGGGCTTCCAGGAGGCGGGCGGGTTGTAGCGGGTGCGGGTCATGCCGAGCGGCCCCGTGATCCGCTCGGGCAGCAGCACGTCCAGGCGCTTGCCGGTGAGCTTCTCGACGACGAGCTGGAGCGTGATGAGGTTGAGGTCCGAGTACAGGTACGTGGTGCCCGCCGGATTGATCAGCGCCTCCTTCCACAGGAGGGCGAGCTGCGCGTCGTGCTGGGACTCCTTGTAGAAGGCGAGGAAGGGCCTGAACCCCGAGGTGTGGGTGAGGAGCTGGCGGACCGTCACGTCCTGCTTGCCGCCGCCCGTGAACTCCGGGAGGTACGAGACGACCTTCGCCTCGAGGTCCAGCGTGCCGCGCTCGATCTCCTGCACGGCCAGGATCGATGTGAACAGTTTGGAGATCGAGGCGAGGTCGAAGACGGTGTCGTCCGCCATGTCGATCTGCTCGTCCGCCGGGAACTCGATCCCCGTGTCCGTCGTGTCGTCGTAATGGGAGTAGCGCACCGCCTTGCCGATCGGCTGGTGCAGCGCGACCGTGCCGCCGCGGCCCGCGAGCAGCACCGCGCCCGCGTACCAGGGGTGCTTCGGCGAGGGGCCGAGGAACTTCTCGGCGTCGGCGACCAGTTGGCGCAGATGCCCCGCGAGGAGCCCGGCGCGCTCGGGGGAGCCGCGCCGCAGGACGGGCCGGGCCGCCGCGGCCTCGGTGGCGGCCGCGGCGGGGCCCGCGGGGAACGGGGCGAGGGCCAGGGCGCCGCCCAGCGCGAGGCCGGCCGCGCCGAACTGCCGCCGGGTCGGGCCCGAGCCCGTGGCGCCTCTGTGTGGTCTGTCCGCTGCTTCGGGTGCTCCGCTCATGGACGAGGCCCTTCTGAAAAATTCTTTCGGGATCTACCGAGTCGGGTGAAACTTCTCTGTCAGGTCTGCCCCGTGTCAACACCCGTGCGTCATGACCGAGCCGTGAAGAATCTGACGCCGCATCAGAAAAGCTCTTCCGTCGTCCGCCGCGCTGCGGCATCCTGCGCGCATGCAGACGGAGCTGAGCAAGAAACTGGGGATCGAGCACGCCGTCTTCGGCTTCACGCCGTTCCCTGCGGTGGCCGCGGCCATCAGCAGGGCCGGGGGCTTCGGCGTGCTCGGTGCGGTCCGCTACGCGGCACCCGACGAACTCAAACGCGACCTCGACTGGCTGGACGGACACGCGGACGGCAGGCCCTACGGCCTCGATGTCGTCATGCCCGCCAAGAAGGTCGAGGGTGTGACCGAGGCCGACATCGAGGCGATGATCCCGCCGGAGCACCGGCAGTTCGTCCAGGAGACCCTCGCCAAGTACGGCGTCCCGGAACTCGCCGAGGGCGAGGCGTCCGGCTGGCGCATCACCGGCTGGATGGAACAGGTCGCCCGCAGCCAACTCGACGTCGCCTTCGACTATCCGATCAAACTCCTCGCCAACGCACTCGGTTCACCGCCCGCCGACGTCATCGACCGAGCCCACCAGCACGACATCCTCGTCGCCGCGCTCGCGGGCAGCGCCCGGCACGCCCGCAAGCACGCGGACGCGGGCATCGACGTCGTCGTCGCGCAGGGCTACGAGGCCGGCGGCCACACCGGAGAGATCGCCTCCATGGTGCTCACCCCGGAGGCCGTGGAGGCCGTCGACCCGCTGCCGGTCCTGGCCGCGGGCGGCATCGGCAGCGGACAGCAGGTCGCGGCCGCGCTCGCGCTCGGCGCACAGGGCGTGTGGCTGGGCTCGGTGTGGCTGACGACGACCGAGGCCGACATGCACTCGCCCGCCGTCACCCGCAAGCTGCTCGCCGCGGGCTCCGGCGACACGGTGCGCTCGCGCGCGCTGACCGGCAAGCCCGCGCGCCAGCTCCGTACGGAATGGACGGACGCCTGGGACGACCCGACGGGGCCGGGCCCGCTGCCGATGCCGTTGCAGGGCCTGCTCGTCGCCGAGGCCGTGTCCCGGATCCAGAAGTACGAGGTGGAGCCCCTGCTCGGTACGCCCGTCGGGCAGATCGTGGGGCGGATGAACGAGGAGCGCAGCGTCCAGGCCGTCTTCGACGACCTGACGCGCGGCTTCGAGAAGGCGATCGACCGCATCAACAAGATCGCAGGACGGTGAGTACGAGCATGAGCACACCCCCCAATGGTTTCTGGGCGCAGGCCGCCGCCGACCCCGACCGCACGATCCTGATCGCCCCTGACGGCGAACCGTGGACCGCGGGACGTCTGCACGCCGCCTCCAACAAGATGGTCCACGGACTGCGCGCGGCAGGGCTGAAGCGCGGCGACGCCTTCGCCGTCGTGCTCCCCAACAGCGTCGAGTTCTTCACCGCCTACCTCGCCGCCTCGCAGGCCGGCTTCTACCTCGTCCCGGTCAACCACCACCTCGTAGGGCCGGAGATCGCCTGGATCGTCTCCGACTCCGGCGCCAAGGTGCTGATCGCGCACGAGCGGTTCGCCGACGCGGCGCGCTCGGCTGCCGACGAGGCGGGGCTGCCCGACAGTCACCGCTACGCGGTCGGAGACGTCGAGAGCTTCCGCCCGTACGCCGAACTCCTGGACGGCCAGAGCGATTCGGCGCCCGAGGAGCGCACCCTCGGCTGGGTCATGAACTACACGTCCGGCACCACGGGCCGCCCCCGCGGCATCCGCCGCCCGCTGTCCGGGAAGCTGCCCGAGGAGTCGTACCTCGGAGGGTTCCTCGGCATCTTCGGCGTCAAGCCGTACGACGACAACGTCCACCTGGTGTGCTCGCCGCTCTACCACACGGCGGTCCTCCAGTTCGCGGGCGCTTCCCTGCACATCGGGCACACCCTCGTCCTGATGGACAAGTGGACGCCCGAGGAGATGCTCCGCCTCATCGACACCCACAAGTGCACGCACACGCACATGGTGCCGACCCAGTTCCACCGCCTGCTCGCGCTCCCGCAGGAGGTCAAGGACCGCTACGACGTGACGTCCATGCGGCACGCGATCCACGGTGCCGCGCCCTGCCCCGACCACGTCAAGCGCGCCATGATCGACTGGTGGGGGATGTGCGTCGAGGAGTACTACGCGGCCAGCGAGGGCGGCGGCGCGTTCGCGACCGCCGAGGACTGGCTGAAGAAGCCGGGAACGGTCGGAAAGCCGTGGCCCATCAGCGAGTTGGCGATCTACGACGACGACGGCAACAAGCTGCCCGCCGGTGAACTCGGCACCGTCTACCTCAAGATGAACACCGGCGGATTCTCGTACCACAAGGACGAGGGCAAGACGAAGAAGAACCGCATCGGCGACTTCTTCACCGTCGGCGACCTCGGCGTGCTCGACGAGGACGGCTATCTCTTCCTGCGCGACCGCAAGATCGACATGATCATCTCGGGCGGCGTCAACATCTACCCCGCCGAGATCGAGTCCGCCCTCCTCACCCACCCCGCCGTCGCCGACGCGGCCGCCTTCGGCATTCCGCACGACGACTGGGGCGAGGAGGTCAAGGCGGTCGTCGAGGTCGCCGAGGGACGGGAGGCCGGTGACGCGCTCGCGGCCGAGATACTCGCCCACTGCGAGACCCGACTCGCGGGCTACAAGCGGCCCAAGAGCGTCGACTTCATCGAGACGATGCCCCGCGACCCCAACGGCAAGCTCTACAAGCGCCGCCTGCGCGACCCGTACTGGGAGGGGCGGACCAGGGCGGTCTGATACCGCCCCGGTCCGCGTTCCTCAGTCGCGCACCCGCACCACCTTCAGCGCGGGCGACGTGAGGATGTCCTTCTCGCAGAAGCGCTCCGTGACCCACTTCTTCTTCGAGAAGAGGTGGGTCTGGTCGCTGTAGTGCGGCGAGTTCGGGTTCGACGACTGGGAGTACGTGAGGAGGGTGCGCGCCACGGGGCACCGCCCGCCGTCCCAGCCGACCGCCTGGATGTAGCTCGACCCGGTCGTGACATCGGTGTAGCCGCCGCCCGCCGCGTCCCACACCGGCTCGGCCTTGTTCCACACACCGAGCGACTCCGTGCCGCCGTGCACCGGGATGCGCTCCCCGCCGCGCGTCACGAACTGGTGGTCGCCGAGCTTCGCGTCGAAGGGGATCTTCGCGGCCCTCAGCTCGGCCACCGCGTCGGCGAGCGCCGTCGCGAAGCCGGGCGCCCCGGTGTTCAGCGTGTTCGGGGTGCGTACCGGGTCCGCCGCGGAGAACGGCACCTTCCACAACTGGGCCGCGGGCACCGCCGCCGTCAGCTTCCGCCAGAACCGGTCGAAGAGCAGGGCGCCCCGGCTGTCGGTGTTCATGGTGCGGTCCCACGCGCCGATCGCGTCGCAGGCCGACGCGAGGTCAACAGGTGTGCCGTTGCTGCCCGTTGCCGTACCACCGGGCAGTGCCGCGCACGCCTTCGCCGTGTCGGCCGCCGCCAGGTCACCGGCGGGCACCCGGTCGGCGAACTGCTGCCGTTGCAGGTCGGCGACGGTCAGGCGGCCCTTTTCGGCCATCCCCGCGACGTCCTCGACGGCGCCGCGTGTCCGCATCGAGCGCTGCGTGCCGATGTTCCCGAAGACCCGCTCGTAGCCGGTGAGCGGCCTGTCCGCGTTGGCGAGCCAGGCGCTGTCGTTGGAGTTCTCCGCGTACGGGGCGTCCTTGAGCACCGGCATCTTCGACGGGCCGAAGATCCCCGCCTGCACGGCGTCCTTGTCCTTCCCCAGGCCGCAGTCGCTCTTCGAGCCGTCGAGGACGGCGACACCCGAGGCCGGGTACGTCGCCCTGCCGAGCGGCGTCGAACAGCGTGCCGCGAGGTCGTCGGTGATCCGCGGCAGCACCTGCGACTGCGTGAACAGCGAGTGGCCCGAGGAGTCCGCGGCGATCGTGTTCACCCACGGCAGGCCCTGCGTGCGGCGCAGCGAGCCGAGGACGTCGGCCGTCGAACGGGCCTTGCTGAAGCCGAGCGCCGTGTCGGAGGCGCGCAGGTTGACCGCGTTGGGGTCGCCCAGAGCGTAGGCCGTCGTCGCGGTCCAGGGGAGCGGGAGCTGGGCGCCGAGGTTCGTGACGATCGGCCCGTAGCGGGTCCACCACTGGGTGCGGGTCACGTCGCCGCCGCCCTTCACGGGCACGGTCACGGACCGCTTCGTCATCCGCTCCTTCTTGCCGTCGACCACGTACGTCGTCGGGTCCGACGGGTCGAGGGTCAGCTGGTGGAGGTTGAGCGTGACACCCGTCGCGACCGTGTGGCTCCACGCGACGTGCGCGTTGTGGCCGATGGAGATGCCGGTGGTGCCCAGCAGCGAGCCGCCCATCACGTTCAGCTCGCCCGGGATCGTCTGCTGCGACTGCCAGAAGCGGCGGCCGCCCTGCCACGGATAGTGCGGGTTGCCGAGCAGCAGGCCCCGCTTGTTCGCCGTCGCCGCGCCGCTGAACGCCACCGCGTTCGAGCCCATGTCGGAGTCGTCCTGGGCGAACAACGCGCGGGCGGCGTCGGCGGCATCGGCCCCATCGGGCTGCGCCTGCGCGGCACCGGCGGTGGGTGGCTGCGCGGCCGTGATGCCCTCGATCCCGCGCCCCTGCCCGCCGAGCACCGCGATCGCGAAACCGCGCGTCGCCACGTCGAGCGAGGTCACCGGCTTCACCCAGTCCGCGCCCTTGCAGGCCGGGTCGGTGATGCGGTTCTGCTTCAGCCACGCGTTGTACCCGGCGGCCCAGCCACGCATCGCGTCCTTGGCGTCGTCGCTCGGACCCGCGGGTGCGGGGACGCCGAGCAGCTTCTCCACGGTGTGCGCCTCGCGAACCCCCTTGAAGTAGAGGTCACTTGAGAGGTTCTTGGTCGCGGACGACAGCGAGCCGTCGGGCGCCGCGTCGGGCCCGAAGACCCGCGAGCGTTCGCCGCGCAGCGTCACGAACCCGTCGGCGAGGGTGCACACCTGATCCTGGGCCTGCGCCCACCCCGTGCCGAAGCCGAGGTTCGCGTAGTCCTTGGCGACGATGTGCGGGATCCCGTACTCGGTGTAGCGGATGGTGGCGGACAGGCCGCCGTCGTGCGGGCGGCCGGCACGGTCGGCCGCGGCGGACGACACCGAGGCGGTGCCGCTGAGCGCGGTCAACAGGGCGACCCCGAGGGCCGCGAGGCGTCTGTGTCCCGGGCGTGTGCGCATCGTGCTCCCAACTGCAGTGCGGGCAGAGGTGGTTGAGCGGTGCGAGGTGCGGCTGAGCGTACCAACCGGTATGTCCGGTGCGGAGACATCGGCGGAAACAGGTCGAGGCCCCGGGTGCCGGGGCGGGCCCTGGGGTCAGTGCTCTTCGTGGGACGATTCACCTGGTTGTGCGTTACATCTGCTGGAGGGGTCATGCGCTTCGCGCGAACGGGTCGCATCCTCGCGGCCGCCTGTTGTCTGACTCTCACGGCCTGCACGGGGAACGACGAGCCGAGCGCGTCGACGTCCGGTCCGCAGCCGACGCTCACGCTGGGGCACCGGGTGAGGACCGCGGGCGTCGGCGGCAAGGGGACGGCGTGGATCGACCCGGACACGGTCGTCTACGCCAGGACGACCACTTTCGGTGCTCCGGAACACGGTGTCTTCGCCGTCGTCAACTACCGGTCCGGGGACGGCTCCGAACCTCGTGTGACGACGACGGCCGAGAGAGGCGGCTTCCGCTGGAAGACCCCCGAAGGGCGCACGGTGAAGGCAAGGAACACCAAGGCGGCCAAGAAGCTCGCCCCCATCGGTTTCAGCGAGGGCGGACCGGTCGTGGCGCCCAAGGAATGGCATCAGGACGTCGCGGTCTTCGACATCGCTGCTGCCGAGAAGGGCGGCACGCTCGTCTACGTCGACGGCAAGGGCGTCGCCTTCCGCTGGAAGATCCCCGGCGGAAACTCGGGGACCGCGGTTCCCGCACTCAAGTTCGCCCTGAGTTGAGCCCGGGCACGTCCGGTACCGGCAGGCCGGCCATGAGGGCCGCTGACACCGAGGCGAGCAGGCACCCGGTGTCAGCGGCGAAGGGGCTCAGCGGGTGAGGTGGGGCCCGCTGCCTCACTCCTTCCTTCGCCGCGGGCGGCCGGATCGGATGCACCGCGCTCGGGCGCCGGCCCGCGGCGTCCGCCGCCTTGACCCGGCGCGCCCCTGCCGCACAGGATCACGCCATGACGAGGTCACCTGCCGCCGAGGCCGCCAGCAGCACCGTCGACGGAGTCCTGCGCCGCAGTGCGCGCCGCACCCCGGCGCGCGTCGCCCTGCGCTACGGGCCGCGCACATGGACGTACGAGGAACTGGACGACGCCGTCTCCCGCGCGGCGGGGGCCCTGCGTGCCGAGGGACTCGCGAACGGCGACAGGGTCGGCGCCTACGGGCACAACTCGGACGCGTATCTCATCGGCTTCCTCGCCTGTGCCCGCGCAGGGCTCGTGCACGTCCCCGTCAACCAGAACCTGACCGGCGACGACCTCGCGTACATCGTGGGCCAGTGCGGTGCCTCGCTCGTCCTCGCCGATCCCGACATCGCCGACCGGCTCCCCGGCGACGTACCGGTGCTGCCGCTGCGCGACGCGGACGACACGCTGCTCACACGGCTCGCGGCGAGCGCGCCGTGGGACGGCGGGGCGCCGGGCGCCGAGGACCTGGCGCAACTGCTCTACACGTCGGGGACCACCGCGCTGCCCAAGGGCGCCCGGATGACACATCGCGCGCTCGTCCACGAGTACGTGAGCGCCATCCACGCGCTCGACCTCAAGGAGACGGACCGGCCGGTGCACGCGCTGCCGCTGTACCACTCGGCGCAGATGCACGTGTTCCTGCTGCCGTACCTGGCGGTGGGCGCCACGAACACGATCCTCGACGCGCCGGCGGCCGGGCCGGTCTTCGACCTGGTGGAGGCGGGGGAGGCGGACAGCCTGTTCGCGCCGCCGACGGTGTGGATCGGGCTCTCCCAGCACCCGGAGTTCGCCGACCGCGACCTGAGCGGCCTGCGCAAGGCCTACTACGGGGCCTCGATCATGCCGGTCCCGGTCCTCGAACGGCTGCGGGCCCGGCTACCGGGGCTCGCCTTCTACAACTGCTTCGGGCAGAGCGAGATCGGTCCGCTCGCCACCGTCCTCGGTCCCGACGAGCACGAGGGGCGGATGGACTCCTGCGGGCGCCCCGTGCTGTTCGTCGAGGCGAAGATCGTCGACGACGAGGGCAAGGACGTGCCCGACGGGACGCCCGGCGAGGTCGTCTACCGCTCCCCGCAGCTGTGCGACGGCTACTGGGACAAGCCCGACGAGACCGAACAGGCCTTCCGGGACGGCTGGTTCAGGTCGGGCGACCTCGCGGTGCGCGACAGCCAGGGCTACTTCACGGTCGTCGACCGGGTGAAGGACGTCATCAACTCCGGCGGCGTACTCGTCGCCTCGCGCCAGGTGGAGGACGCCCTCTACACCCACCCGGGGGTCGCCGAGACCGCCGTCGTCGGACTGCCCGACGAGCGGTGGATCGAGGCGGTCACGGCGGTGGTGGTCCGCAGCGACGCGGGCGTCACCGAGGAGGACCTGATCGCCCATGCGCGCGAGCAGCTCGCCCACTTCAAGGCGCCCAAGAGGGTTGTCTTCGTGGACGAGCTGCCGCGCAACGCCTCCGGCAAGATCCTCAAGCGCGAGCTGCGGGACCGCTTCACCGAAGGCTAGAAGAGGAAGGGATCAGCCGTCGTTCTCCGCCGAGGGGATGAACGCGCCAGGCACGTCCTTCGGCGCGTAGAGCCTGCTCTCGCCGGGGTACGGCTTCTTCCAGCCGTGCGTCTCGTACCAGGTGAAGTGGTTCATCTGCGCCGGGTTGGCGTAGTCCGGCACCGCGTGCTCACCCGTGAGCCGCTGCTTCGACTTCCAGGTCTGCCAGGTGTCGGCCAGCTTCTCCTGGGCCGCGGGGACCTCCGTCGACGGCACGGCCGCCGCCTTCGGGTTCTGCTCCGCCGGCTTGTCCTCGCCGCACGCGGGCGGCGTCGCGAGACCCGCGGTCAGCGAGGTCCTGTTGGGCACCGCGTCGAACGGCGTGTTGTCCGCCTTCGTCGTGAACGCCGCGGTCATCGGGCTGGCCGCGGTGTCCTTCTGGTTCATCGGGTGGATCCCGAGGATCTGCTCGATGGTGCGGATCATCGTGATCTGCGTGTAGTAGTGGCTGTCCACCGTGGAGCGCTTCGCCCACGGGCTGATGATCTGAACCGGGGCGCGGTGGCCGTCGACGTGGTCGAGACCCGCCTGGGAGTCGTCCTCGACCACGAAGATCGCGGAGTCCTTCCAGTACTTGCTGTGCGAGATGGTGTCCACGATCCGGCCGGTGGCCAGGTCGTTGTCCGCGACCTGCGCGGGCGCGCTCGCGGGACCGCCGGTGTGGTCGCTGGAGAGCCAGAACATGTTCAGGTTCGCCGGACCGTTCTTGGCGAAGTCCTGCTTCCAGATCTCCGAGCGGTAGACATCCGGCACCGAGGTGTCGAACTTGGCGAAGCCCGGCACGGACACCGAGTTCAGCGACGGGATCGGCGAGGACGACGTCAGCTTGTACGCGGTGTCCTTGCCCGTGGCGGCCATGCTCTTGCTGTCGCAGTACAGGTTCTGCCAGCTCGCGTCGGCCGGCTTGTCGAGGAACTGGTGGAACTCGCCGAAGTCCCGCACCGACCGGCCCGCGGACTGCGCTCCGCTCCACAGGAAACCGGACTTCTGGTGGCCGAGCGCGTCGTCCTCGGTGTCGTAGCTGCGCTGGTACTCACCGGCCGAGGACTCGGTGTACTCCGGGTTGTCCGCCTGCATCAGCCAGTTGTGGCCCTCGGCGGAGTTCGTGCCGATGTCGTACGTGTTGTCGTAGAGGCCGAACTGGCGCGCCATGGCGTGCTGGTTGGGCGTGACGTTCTCGCCGAACTCGGCCAGCGAGGCGTCGCCGTTGCCCTCCTTCATGTCGCCGAAGACCTGGTCGTAGGTCCGGTTCTCCTTGACGATCAGGAACACGTGCTTGATCGTCGACGGGTCCCCGAGCCGCGCCGGGACGGGCACCGGCTTCGCGTGGCTGCCGCCGCGCGCCTTCTTGGCGGCGCCGGCCGTCCAGCCGTTCTGCCGGAACACCTTCCCGGTCTGCTTCTTGATCACGTCGTCGCTCGGCAGCGTGAAGTGCTGCACGCTGGACGTCGTGTCGTGCGTGGTGTGTCCCGCCTTGGTGGTGGGCCGACGGGCGTCGATGCCGCGCGTGTTGGATACCACGACCTGCTTGCCGAGGGTGCTGATCTCCGACGGGAAGTAGTCCGTCGGCAGCAAGCCGACGTAACCGACCGGCTCCTGAGGCGACGTGTAGCGGTAGACGGCGACCGCGTTGGCGCGGCCAAGGGTCACCAGGAGTCGGCCGTCGTCGGTGACCGTCGCCGCGTTCGGCTCATAGCCGACCGAGGCCTCCGGCCAGGGCTTGGTGGAGATCGTCTGGACGACCTTGTCCTTGCCGGTGTCGACGACGGAGACGTCGTTGGTGGCGGTGTTCGTGACGAACAGCGCGCCCTTCTTGGCGTACAGGGCCGTCGGGTGCAGACCCACGTCGATGGAGCGGACGTCGGCGTCCGGGCGGCCCAGGTCGATCACGCTGAGCGTGCCGGTGGTCGTCGCCCCGGTCTTCGGGTCGGCGGGCACATCGGTGCCGTACGAGTTGATGGTGGACTCGCCGGGCTTCGCGGGACGGCCGCCCTCGTTGCTGACGTACAGCTTGTCGCCGACCTGCGCCAGGTCGCGCGGCGCATTGCCCACGGACCAGCTCTTCTTGACCGCACCGCTCGCCGCGTCCAGAGCGACCACGCGGTTCTGGCCGTTGACGGCCGAGTACACGGTCGAGCCGTCCTGGGAGAACACCGGCTCACCCACGAGCGCGTGCTTCGCGCCGTCCGCGGGGATGGTGACGTACGTCGGATCGGAGACCGAACCGTCGTCCTTCACGGTGAACCTGGTATAGCCGTCGATCTGGCCGAGCCACAGCTGCTTGCCGTCGGGGGAGTAAGTGGGGCCCTCCTGGCCGACGTTGTTGCTCTTGATGCGCGGCGACGACGAGGCCGCGTTGCCGACGAGCTGCTGGACCTTCCACGTCTTCAGGTCCACGATGCCGAGCGCGGAGCCGCCGTCGGTGAGCGAGGCCGCGAGGTGCGAGCCGTCCGGGCTGGCCTCGGACGACATGATCTTCCCGTTGTCGATGACCGTGCGCTCGCCGTACGGGGCTATGTACTGGTCGCTGGAGACGACCCGGCCGTTCGCGGTCTCCTGGCCGACCTGATCGGTGCCGAACTGGTGCGTCTGGGCGAAGGCGGTGCCCGCGAGCGCCAGGGCGAGGCCGGTGATGCCGGCGGTGGCCAGCGGTCTGCGGCGGCCGATGCGTCCGGCGAGCGAGCCGAGCCCGGCCCGCGGCACGCGCCTGCGGCGGCGTGTTACCTGCATGGAGTTCATCCCTTCGGAACCTTTTTCACTTCGTGCGGTGTGGCGGACAACAGCTCGACGGTGCCGTCGAACTGCCACAGCGGGTTCGGTGCGTCACCGGTCGGGGTGTGCACCAGGAAGTAGCCGTTCACTTCCTTCGGGCCGTCGCCGTCGGCGACGAACCGCCCGTCGGCGGTGACGTCGAGCTGGTAGACGGCCTGACCGGTGGCCTCGACGTCGGGCAGGTGCCAGGAGACGACGCAGCGCCAGTCGTTGCCCGCCCCCTCGGCCCCGTCGCGCACCTCGCCCTTCGTGCACGCCGCGGAGGTCCGGAGCCGGTCCTCCGTGACGGCGGGGCGGTGCAGCTGTTCGGTCTGTGTGCGGTACAGGTGCGCGAACGTGGTGGCGGCCGAGCGCTCGACCTCCTGGGTGATCCCGGAGCCCTCGGCCGGAGCCGCCAGGCCCACCACGGCGACGCTCACCGCCAGCAGCCCGGCCAGCGGCAGCGCCCCCAGGGTGAGCGCACGACGGCCGGTGGCGTCGTCGGTCGGGTTGGTGAAGTCCCGCCGTACGAACAGGAGATACGCGAGTCCGGTCGCTGCCGCCGCCCACACCAGCGCGACCACCACGCCGATGAGGAGCGGGGCGAGCTGGACGGGCCCGGTGAACAGCCCGTTCCAGGCGATGAACGCATAGCCGGGCAGGGCCGTGCGCACGATCACCGGCAGCGGCAGCAACTGCGCGAGTTGCAGGACAAGGGCGACGAGCGCGGGCAGCAGCAGGCCCATCGGGGAGCGGCCGAGGGAGACCGAGCCGAGGAGGCCGAGCGCGGCGAGGGCCAGGGTCGGCGCGAGGGCGCACAGCCATGCGAGCAGCACCCGGCCCGCCGCGTCCGACGCGCCGATGTCGGCTCCGTCGAGGCCGACGAGCGGATGATGACCGGCCGTGAGAAGCCCGCCGACCGCGCTCGACACGGCGAGCCCGGCCACGAGCACCAGAAGCACGGAGAGACTGGCGAGCGCCTTCGCCGCGAAGATCCGGCCCGGTGAGCGGACCGCCACCAGGAGATGCCGCCAGGTGCCGAGCCGGTCCTCCGCGGCGAACACGTCACCGGCCACCAGGGACGTCAGCAGCGGCAGTGCCCACACGCCCGCGAACCCCAGCATCACCAGGGGGCCGGCCCACCCGGTGGCGTGCATCCAGCGCCCGAACAGGGTGTCGGTGGGCAGTGTGCTCTGCATGCCGACGGCGGCCACGAACAGACCGGGCGCGAGCCAGCAGGCCAGCACCAGGAGGCGGACACGCCACTGCGAGACGAGCTTGACCAGTTCGAACCGGTAGCCGCGCAGCACGGAGACGGGGCGGGACACGAGGCTTTCGCCAGGGGGTGCGGCGCGGGGCGCGGTCACGGTGGAGGTCATCACGCGGCCTCCCGCCGGTCGGCCGCGTCCGGTTCGGTCAGCGCCAGGAACGCCGCCTCCAACGGGGAGACCACGGGCGTGAGTTCGCGCAGTGCGACCCCCGCGCCCACGAGCCGCCCCACGAGGGCGTCGACGGCGTGCACCCGGGCCCGTACGACGAGGGCCCGCGTGCCGTACCGCGACGCCGCCTCGGAATCGTCGACCGGGTGGATCCCGTCGGTGGCCTCGGCCAGCTCGCGGGCCGCGCGCGGGTCGGAGGTCAGCAGCCGGTACTCGAGGTCCTGGTGCTCGGCGGCCAGCTTGCTCAACGGACCGGAGAAGACGACACGTCCGGTCGCGAGGATGGTGACCTCGGAGCACAGCGCTTCCAGGTCGTCCATGCGGTGACTGGAGAGCACGACGGCGGTGCCGGCCGCCGCGAGGCGGTGGAGCACGCGGTGCACATGCCGGGTCCCCGCCGGGTCCAGGCCATTTGACGGTTCGTCGAGGATCAGCAGCCGGGGCTCGGTGAGCAGCGCCGCGGCCAGCCCGAGGCGCTGGCGCATGCCGAGCGAGAAGCCCCGCACCCGCTCGTCGGCGACCTCGCGGAGACCGACCTCGTCGAGCGTGTCGTCGACCGGGGCCGAACGGGCGTCGAGGCCGCGCAGCCGTGCCAGCGCGGCCAGATTCTGCCGTGCGGTGAGCGTCGGGTAGAGCCCCGGACCGTCCACGAAACCGGCCACCCCGGCAGGCGCGGCGAGGGTCCGCCCGGCCGGTGCGCCCAGCACCTCCAGGCTGCCGGCGTCGGGGACGGCCAGACCGAGGAGCAGGCCGAGCAGCGTTGTCTTGCCGGCGCCGTTCGGGCCGGCCAGGCCGTGGATCCGGCCCCGCGCCAGGTCGAGGTCGACGCCGTCGAGCGCGATAACGTTGCCAAAACATGTGGTGATGCCGCGTGCCCGGACCGCGAGACGTCCGTCGTCCTCGCGGCCGTCGCTTCTGTCGTCCAGCTGTCTGTCGTCCATGGGTCCCTTCCTTCAAGACCTCATGGACCCTAGGAACCACACAAGAAGCGCACAGAGCCCGAGAGTTGAACGACGCCGGAACGACAGACGGCCGGACGGTGGCACACCGCTTGTCCGTGGTGTGCCACCGTCCGGCCGTCACATGCGGGCGGTCGGCGCTCCGTTCACCGCTTCCGCTCGTCCACGATCCGCTTGATCTTCCCCACCGACCGCTCCAGGGACTCCGGCTCGACGATCTCCACGGACACCGTCACCCCCACCCCGTCCTTCATTCCGGCGGAGATGGCCTGCGCCGCCGACTCCCGGTCCTCGGGCGTCGCGTCCGGGCGGGCCTCGGCGCGGACCGTGAGCGCGTCCATGCGGCCCTCGCGGGTCAGGCGGAGCTGGAAGTGCGGGGCGACGCCGGGTGTGCGCAGCACGATCTCCTCGACCTGGGTGGGGAACAGGTTCACGCCCCGCAGGATCACCATGTCGTCGCTGCGTCCGGTGATCTTCTCCATGCGCCGGAAGGCGGGGCGGGCCGTCCCTGGGAGCAGTCGGGTCAGGTCCCGCGTCCGGTAGCGGATCACCGGCATCGCCTGCTTGGTCAGCGAGGTGAAGACCAGCTCGCCGTGCTCGCCCTCCGGCAGCACCTCGCCCGTGATCGGGTCGACGATCTCCGGGTAGAACTGGTCCTCCCAGATGTGCAGCCCGTCCTTGGTCTCCACGCACTCCTGGGCCACGCCGGGCCCCATGACCTCCGACAGGCCGTAGATGTCGACCGCGTCGATCCCCGCCCGCTCCTCGATTTCGCGCCGCATCTCCTCGGTCCACGGCTCCGCGCCGAAGATGCCGACCTTCAGAGAGCTGGTTCGCGGATCGACGCCCTGGCGCTCGAACTCGTCGAGCAGCGTGAGCATGTACGAGGGCGTCACCATGATGATCTCGGGCTTCAGGTCCTGGATCAGCCGCACCTGCCGCGAGGTCATGCCGCCGGACGCCGGAATCACCGTGCAGCCGAGCCGCTCCGCCCCGTAGTGCGCGCCGAGCCCGCCGGTGAACAGGCCGTACCCGTATGCGACATGGACCTTGTGGCCCGGCCGTCCGCCCGCCGCGCGGATCGCACGGGCCACCATGTCCGACCACATCGACAGGTCGTCCTCGGTGTACCCGACGACCGTGGGCAGCCCGGTCGTACCGCTCGACGCGTGCAGCCGCCGCACCTCGGACTGGTCCACGGCGAACATCCCGAAGGGGTAGTTGTCCCGCAGGTCCGCCTTGGTCGTGAACGGGAAGCGCCCCAGGTCCGCCAGCGTCCGGCAGTCCTCGGGCCGCACTCCCGCCTTGTCGAACGCCTCGCGGTAGAACGGCACCCGCTCGTACACCCGGTGCAGCGTCCCGCGCAGCCGCTCCAACTGGAGCGCGCCCAGCTCGTCCGCGCCGAGCCGCTCGCCCTCGTCCCGCCAGTCCGTCGCCATCGACGCCATCGCACGCTCTCCCGAAACTCCCGACCGATCATTCGGTTGCCCTGCTGTCGATCAGTAATTCAAGGAGTGACCGCCGTCGTCAAGACATGCGACGCCCCAGTTCCGGTGTCACCGGCTGACAGGGGGCTCCCAGACGTACGGCGTGGTGGTCCCGAGCGCCTGGAATCCCAGGCGCTCCAGGATCGGCCGGCTGTACGAGGACGCGTCCACCTGCACGTACGGGAATCCGCGCTCGGCGGCGATCCGGACCCGGAAGGCGACGAGCGAGCGGTAGACCCCGCGGCCCCGCCACTCGGGGACCGTCCCGCCGCCCCACAGGCCCGCGAAGGCGGTCCCCGGGTGCAGCTCAATACGGGCGGCGCTCACCGGCTCGGCGCCGTGCAGCGCCACGACCGCGGGCACGGTGGCCGGGTCCTGGGCCAGCTGGGCCCTGAGCTGGTGGCCGATGGTCGAGCGGCCGGAGCCGAAGGCCCGCTCGTGCACCCGCTCCACCAGCTCGATCCCCGCCTCGTCGGTGACGGGGTGCAGCCGGATGCCCGCCGGGGGCGGGGTGTCGTGGGGGAGCACGGCCGTCTCCGCCACGAGCAGGGTCTCCGGTTCCTCCGGTACGAACCCGGCGGCCTCCAATCGGTCGGCGAGGTCGCCCGGGCGGTCGTGCCCGTACGTCTTCCACTCGAAGGCCAGGGCGAGGCCGCCGAAGAAGCGGACCTGCTCGGCGATCGCGGCGTCGGCGGTCCGTTCGTCGAGGTCCGACCACAGCACCCCGTTCCAGCCCGCCGCCGGGCCCACGTGGCGCACCACGTCCCCGGCGCGCTCGACCCGGGCCCCCGTCTCCTCGGGGCGCGCGCCGCGCCGCATCTGCTCGTCGAACAGGTCTCGTACCGCCGCATGATCCATGCGGGAACTCCAGCACCGGGGAAGGAGGGCGGCAACCGAAAATTCCTGCCGCGCGGTAGAACACCCTTGCTATGGTGCGCCGATGACCACGATCAAGAAGGTTCAGATCACCTTCGACTGCGCGGAGCCCGTGCGGGTCGCCCGCTTCTGGTGCGAGGTACTCGGCTACGTCGTCCCGCCCGGGGCCGACGAGGACGAGGCCTGGTCCGTCGCCGCCGACCCCAAGGGCGAGGGGCCGCGCCTGTACTTCCAGCGCGTCCCCGAGGGGAAGGTCGTCAAGAACCGGGTGCACCTCGACGTACGGGCAGGGACCGGGCTCGTCGGCGACGAGCGGCTCGCGGTGCTCGAAGCCGAGGCCGAGCGCCTGTACAAGCTCGGCGCGACGCATGTGCTGACGCAGCGCGCCGACGACGAGAACGAGTCCTGCATCACGCTCCAGGACATCGAGGGCAACGAGTTCTGCCTCGACTGAGCTCGACCGAGTGGCCGCGGAGGGGGGGACCTACGCGTTCCCCTCCGCAGCCACCTGCCGCGCCCACCGATAGTCCGCCTTCCCGCTCGGCGAACGCTGGATGCTGTCCGTCACCACCAGCTGGCGGGGGATCTTGTAACCGGCGAGATGGCTGCGGCAGTGCGTCTGGACGGTGTCCAGGGTCAGCTCGCCCGCGCCCTCCATGAGCTGGACGACCGCCGCCACATGGTTGCCCCACTTCTCGTCCGGCACACCGGCCACCAGCGCGTCGTAGATGTCCGGGTGGGACTTGAGGGCCTGCTCGACCTCCTCCGGATACACCTTCTCGCCGCCGGTGTTGATGCACTGCGAACCGCGCCCGAGGACCGTGACGATGCCCTGTTCGTCGACCGTCGCCATGTCGCCGAGCAGCACCCAGCGCTCGTCGCCCTTCTGGAAGAACGTCTCGGCGGTCTTCGCGGGGTCGTTGTAGTAGCCGAGCGGGACGTGCCCGCGCTGTGCGATGCGGCCCACCTCGCCGACCGCGACCGGCTCGTACGTCGCCGGATCCACCACCTGCGTACGGGAGTTGACCCGCACGTGGAAACCGGCGCCCGCGCCCGAGCCGGCCGTCGCCGTGCCGTTGAAGCCGGACTCGGACGAGCCGAAGTTGTTGAGCAGCATGGTGTTCGGCACCAGCTCCTGGAACTGGGCGCGCACCGTGTCCGACATGATCGCGCCCGAGGACGAGACACTGAACATCGACGAGCAGTCCGTGCCCTTGAGCGGGCCCTTGAGCGCGTCGATGAGCGGTCGCAGCATCGCGTCGCCCACCAGGGACATGCTCGTCACCTTCTCCTTCTCGATGGTGCGCAGCACCTCCTCCGGCGCGAACTTGCGGTGGATGACCACGCGCTGACCGAAGTTGAAGCCGATGAACGCCGTGAGCGTCGACGTGCCGTGCATCAGCGGGGGAGTGGGGAAGAACGTGATGCCGTCGCCGCCCGCCGCCACCCGCTCGGCCAGTTCCTCGGGCCGTGACACCGGCTCGCCCGTGGGCGCGCCGCCTCCCAAACCGGCGAAGAACAGGTCCTCCTGACGCCACATCACCCCCTTCGGCATGCCCGTGGTGCCGCCGGTGTAGATGATGAACTGGTCGTCGGGGGAGCGCGGCGGGAAGCCCCGCTCGGGGGAGGACTGCCCGGTCGCCTCCTCGAAGTCCACCGCCTTCAGTGGCGGCGCGTCCGCCTCGGGGGCGCCCACCCGCACCAGATGGCGCAGCTTCTCGGCGCGCGGGAGCGCCGCCGCCACGCGCGGCGCGAACTCCGTGTCGAAGACGAGGGCGGCGAGGTCCGCGTCCTGGTAGAGGTACGCCAACTCCTCTTCCACGTAGCGGTAGTTCACGTTCACCGGGACGACCCGCGCCTTGAGGCAGCCGAGCGCCGTCTGTAGGTACTCGATGCCGTTGTAGAGGTGCAGCCCCAGGTGCTCGCCGGGGCGTATCCCGGCCGCGATCAGGTGGTGGGCGACCCGGTTGGCCGCCGCGTCCAGCTGGGCGTAGGTGAGCCGGCGCTCCGCGCCCGTACCGGGATGATCCACGTAGACGAGCGCCTCGCGGTCCGGGACCACGTCGACGACCGACTCGAACAGGTCGGCAAGGTTGTACTCCACCGCGCTCCTCCTGATCCAGATGATCCAGGGCCGGATGTCTCCCGGGCGCCTCCTGGCCGTCATCAGAACAGAACGGGGAGTAAGGGGGAAGGGGCTCCGCACAAGAAAACTGACTGAGTGTCAGAAAACTCTTGAACTGGCACGTGCGCTACTGCAACCTGTTCCAGGTCCGAGGCTGCGGCTGACTGGAGGGACCCCTCATGGGTGGGACCGAACATCTCGACGTCCGGCGCGAGGGCGCCACGCTCGTACTCACGCTCAACAGGCCCGAGGCGAAGAACGCGCTGTCCCTGCCGATGCTCGTCGGCCTCTACGACGGGTGGCTGGAGGCCGACGCGGACGACTCGATCCGCTCCGTCGTGCTCACCGGGGCGGGTGGTGTGTTCTGCGCCGGCATGGACCTCAAGGCGCTCGCCGGCAAGGGGATGCAGGGCGAGCAGTACCGGGACCGGCTGAAGGCCGACCCCGATCTGCACTGGAAGGCGATGCTGCGCCACCACCGGCCGCGCAAACCCGTCATCGCGGCCGTCGAGGGACACTGCGTCGCGGGCGGCACCGAGATCCTCCAGGGCACGGACATCCGGGTGGCGGGGGAGTCGGCGACGTTCGGGCTCTTCGAGGTCAAGCGCGGCCTTTTCCCCATCGGCGGCTCGACGGTCCGGCTGCCGCGCCAGGTGCCCCGTACCCACGCCCTGGAGATGCTGCTGACCGGGCGGCCCTACCCGGCCCCGGAGGCCGCCGCCATCGGGCTCGTCGGACGCGTGGTGCCCGACGGGACGGCGCTCGATGCCGCCCTGGAGACCGCCGAACAGATCAACGCCTGCGGCCCGTTGGCCGTCGAGGCGGTCAAGGCCTCCGTCTACGAGACCGCCGAGATGACCGAAACGGACGGTCTCGCCTCGGAGCTGAAGCGCGGCTGGCCCATCTTCGACACCGCCGACGCGAAGGAGGGCGCCCGCGCGTTCGCGGAGAAGCGGCCCGCCGAGTTCCGGCGCGAGTGAGGTTCGCGGCCGTGCCATTCCGTCCCGTTCGCCCATACGTCAAGGAGGCCTCATGACATCCACCGCCAGGCCGGAGGTGCTGCGCGCGCCGTTGGTCGTGGAGTTCCCGTTCACCCGCTCCCTCGGCCCCGTCCAGTCCGCCTTCCTCAGCGGCCTGCGCGACCGCACCGTCCTCGGCGTGCGGACCGGCGACGGGCGGGTCATGGTGCCGCCGGTCGAGTACGACCCCGTGACCGCCGAGGAGATCCGGGACCTCGTCGAGGTCGGCGCCACCGGAACCGTCACCACCTGGGCCTGGAACCCCGAGGCGCGGCGCGGCCAGCCCCTCGACACACCTTTCGCCTGGGTCCTGGTCAAGCTGGACGGCGCCGACACCGCCCTGCTGCACGCCCTCGACGTCGCAGGACCCGACGCCGTGCACACCGGCATGCGCGTCCGCGTCCGCTGGGCCGAGGAGCGCGAGGGCGCCATCACGGACATCGCGTGCTTCGAACCGTACGAGGGTGACGACACGCCTTCCCAACTCGCACCGCACAGCGGGGAGTTCGAGGATCCCGTCACCGGCATCGTCGCCGAGGCCCGCCTCGACTACACCTACAGCCCCGGCGGCGCCCAGACCCGCTACATCAACGCCCTCGCCGAACGCCGCACCGTCGGAGAGCGCTGCCCCTCCTGCCACAAGGTCTACATCCCGCCCCGCGGCGCCTGCCCCACCTGCGGCGTCGCCACCACGGACCAGGTCGAGGTCGGCCCCGGCGGCACCGTCACCACGTACTGCATCGTGAACATCAAGGCGAAGAACCTCGACATCGAAGTCCCGTACGTCTACGCCCACATCGCCCTGGACGGCGCCGACCTCGCCCTGCACGGCCGCATCGCCGGCATCCCGTACGACCAGGTGCGGATGGGTCTGCGCGTCGAACCCGTGTGGACCGAGGGCGGGCGCTACCCGGACCACTACCGGCCCACCGGTGAACCCGACGCCGAATACGACACCTACAGGGAGATGATCTGATGCGGCCGCCGATCCGGGACATCGCCGTCGTCGCCTTCGGGCAGACCGACCACACACGTACCTCCGACGAACAGTCGGAGGTCGAGATGCTGATGCCCGTCCTCCACCAGGTCCTGGCCAGCACCGGCCTGAAGACCAGTGACATCGGGTTCACCTGCTCGGGATCGAGCGACTACCTCGCCGGGCGCGCCTTCTCGTTCACCATGGCGCTCGACGGGGTCGGCGCCTGGCCGCCGATCTCCGAGTCGCACGTCGAGATGGACGGCGCGTGGGCCCTGTACGAGGCGTGGACCAAGCTCCTGACCGGCGAGGCCGACACCGCGCTCGTCTACTCGTACGGCAAGTCCTCACCGGGCTCCGTACGCGACGTCCTGACGCGCCAGCTCGACCCGTACTACGTCGCCCCGCTCTGGCCCGACGCGGTCGCGCTCGCCGCCCTCCAGGCGCAGGCGCTGATCGACGAGGGGCACACCGACGAGCCCGCGCTCGCCGGGGTCGCCGCCCGCAGCCGCGCGTCCGCCACCGGCAACCCGCACGCCCAACTGCGGGGGAACGTGCCGCACGGCGATTACGTCGTAAATCCGCTGCGGACCGGGGACTGCCCGCCGATCGGGGACGGCGCGGCCGCCGTGATCCTCGCCGCGGGCGACCGCGCGAGGGAGCTGTGCGAGCGTCCCGCCTGGATCCGCGGCATCGACCACCGCATCGAGGCCCACAGCCTCGGCGTGCGCGAGCTCACCGACTCGCCCTCCACGCGGCTCGCCGCCGAGAACGCCGGAGCCTTCGAACGGCCCGTGGACACCGCCGAGTTGCACGCCCCGTTCACCTCGCAGGAGGTCGTCCTGCGCCGCGCCCTGCAACTCGGCGACGACGTCGACATCAACCCGTCCGGAGGCGCGCTCGCCGCCAACCCGGTGATGGCCGCCGGGCTCATCCGCATCGGCGAGGCCGCCGCCCGCATCCACGCAGGGGGCTCCGACCGCGCCCTCGCCCACGCCACCTCCGGGCCCTGCCTCCAGCAGAACCTGGTCGCCGTACTCGAAGGGGAGGACCAGCGATGAGCAAGGCCGTGAACAAGGAGCCGGTGGCGGTCGTCGGGATCGGGCAGACCAAGCATGTCGCCGCCCGCCGGGACGTGTCGATCGCGGGCCTCGTCCGTGAGGCAGCCCAACGGGCCCTGGAGGACGCCGAGTTGACCTGGGCCGACATCGACGCCGTCGTCATCGGGAAGGCGCCCGACTTCTTCGAGGGCGTCATGATGCCGGAGCTGTACCTCGCCGACGCGCTCGGCGCCGTCGGCAAGCCGATGCTCCGCGTGCACACGGCGGGCTCGGTGGGCGGCTCCACGGCGCTCGTCGCCGCCAACCTCGTCGCGGCCCGCGTCCACGGCACCGTCCTCACCCTCGCCTTCGAAAAGCAGTCCGAGTCGAACGCGATGTGGGGCCTGTCCCTGCCCATCCCGTTCCAGCAGCCCCTGCTGGCGGGCGCCGGTGGCTTCTTCGCGCCGCACGTGCGCGCCTACATGCGTCGCACCGGCGCCCCCGACAGCGTGGGCTCCGTCGTCGCGTACAAGGACCGCCGCAACGCGCTGAAGAACCCCTACGCCCACCTCCACGAGCACGACATCACCCTGGAGAAGGTCCAGGCGGCGCCGATGCTCTGGGACCCCATCCGCTACTCCGAGACCTGCCCCTCCTCCGACGGCGCCTGCGCCATGGTCTTCACCGACCGCGCGGGGGCGGAGCGCTCGTCGAAGCCGCCCGCCTGGATGCACGGCGGCGCCATGCGCAGCGAACCGACCCTCTTCGCGGGCAAGGACTTCGTCTCCCCGCAGGCCGGCAAGGACTGCGCCGCCGACGTCTACCGGCAGGCCGGCATCGCCGACCCGCGCCGCGAGATCGACGCCGTCGAGATGTACGTGCCGTTCTCCTGGTACGAGCCGATGTGGCTGGAGAACCTGGGCTTCGCGGACGAGGGGGAGGGCTGGAAACTCACCGAATCCGGCGTCACGGAGCTCGACGGGGACCTCCCCGTCAACATGTCGGGCGGCGTCCTGTCCACCAACCCCATCGGCGCCTCCGGGATGATCCGCTTCGCCGAGGCCGCCCTCCAGGTGCGCGGGCAGGCCGGGGAACACCAGGTCGACGGCGCGCGGAAGGTCCTCGGGCACGCCTATGGAGGCGGCTCGCAGTTCTTCTCCATGTGGCTGGTGGGCTCCGAACCACCCACCCGATGAACGCGCGTTGACCTTCTTCCCCGTCGCGGCCTGTGCGCGGCACGGACCGATCGCTAGGCTGGCGCACGGACGACGAACCGGGAGGAGCACGGACGTGGCCGAGAGCACCATCGACCAGCACCCGCTCATGGGGTGGGAGAAGCCGCACCTGGACCTCAGCAAGGCGGACTGGCGGTCCAGCAGCGGGGGCCAGGGCGATGTCCAGATCGCCTTCGTCGAAGGTTTCATCGCGATGCGCAACGGCGGACACCCGGAGAGCCCGTCCCTGATCTTCACGCCGGCCGAGTGGGGAGCGTTCGTGAGTGGTGCCCGAGAGGGCGAGTTCGACCTCACGTAGTCGTTTTCGCGGCTCTTTGCTCACCCAGTACCGACACAGGACCAACGGCCCTGTCCTGTGGCCCCCGCATTTGCGAGCCTGGCCACAGGAACAGCCGGTCAATGAGGGCGCGGCGACGCGCCCAGTGTCGGAGGCGAAGAGATCATGCCCAACGCGCACCACCTGCCCGTCCTCGCCGCGGTCGACGGCTCCGAAGACAGTCACCGCGCCCTGGAGTGGGCGCTCGCCGAGGCGGACCGGCGCGGCGCCGAGCTGCGCGTCGTACATGTGCAGCAGTACGCGCCGTTCCTCCAGGCCGAGGTGCTCGTGGCGGACTTCGACGAGGAGCCCGAGAACGACACCGTGCTCGCGGAACTGCGCAAGAGCCTGGAGGGCCGCGAGGGTCTGCCGCCGCTGGAGTTCATCAGCCGGGTCGGGCTTCCGGCAGTGGTGTTGTCCGAGATGAGTACGGAGGCCCAGCTGCTCGTCGTCGGCTCGCGCGGGCGCGGCGGCTTCGCAGGCCTGGTGCTCGGCTCGAACAGTGTGTCCACGGCGCGTGACGCGGTGTGCCCGGTCGTCGTGGTGCCGAGGCCCGGTCGCGAGGTGCACGGCGACACGTCGGCGGCGCCGGGGCCGCGCGTCGTGGTCGGACTCAAGGCGGATGCGCCGGACCACGCGACCCTGGCGTTCGCGTTCGAGCGCGCGGCGAGGTCGGGTGCCCGGCTTCAGGTCGTCGTCGCGTACCCGTGGCCGGTCCTGGCCTGGACGGCGTACGGGGACTTCACGCCCACGACGATCGACCAGGAGGCGACCGAGCGCGACACGCTTCGAGTGGCCGATGAGACCCTCGCGGAACTGCGGGAGTCTCACCCTAAAGTTGAGGTTGAGGTTCTGGTGGTGCCGGGGGACGCGGCGGGCCATCTCGTCGAGAACTCGCGGGACGCGGAGCTGGTAGTCGTCGGCCGCCACCGCCGCCGCCTCACCCGCCCCGCCCCGATGCTCGGCTCGGTCACGCACGCGGCCCTGCTGCACGCGGCGAGCCCCGTCGCGGTGGTCCCGCCGGAGCCGGACGCGGACTGAGCCGCTCAGCGCAGCACGACACACCCCCGCCCGGCCAGCGCGTCGAGCAGGCCGGGCGCGAGGCACACGTCGTTCCAGCGCAGATCGAGCTTCTCCAGGCAGGGCAGTTTCACCACCCACTCCGGCACCTCGCGCAGCTGGTTGCCACGCAGGTCGAGCCGGCGCAGTCGCGGGAGGCCGCGCAGCGCCCCTGGGACTTCGGTGAACGCGTTGTCCCGCAGCTCCACCTCCCGCAGCTCCGCAAGCTCGCCGACGGACGCGGGCAGGGTGGCGAGCCGATTGCCCCGCAGCCACAGCTCCCGGAGCGCGCTGAGCCCGCCGATGCCGTCCGGCAGCGCCTCCAGCCGGTTGTGCTGGGCGCGCAGCTCCACGAGCCCGGTCATCGCGCCGAGTGTGGAGTGCAGCGCCGTGAGCCGGTTCTCGCCGACGTTCAGATACGCGAGTCGACCGAGGTGGCCGAGCGACTCCGGCAGTTCGGTGAGCCGGTTGTCGTGCAGATAAAGGAAACGGCTCAGACCGGTGAGGCCGCCGAGCTCCACCGGAACCGAGGTGAGCCGGTTGTGCCCGAGGTCGAGGGTGTGCAGACGGGTCAGCGCGCCGATGCGACCGGAAAGGTGTGCGAGTCGATTGTCGGCGAGCAGCAGCACCCGCAGCTCCGGATGACGCCACACCTCATCGGGTACGGCGTCCAGATCGCCCCGCCAGTAGTCGAGCACCGTCACGGTCATGGACGCGTACCTTAGCGGCACCGGATTTCGTACCGAGAATGGCGCATCACGCTCCGGCGGGGGCGCCCCGGCGTACGCTGAGGTGCCTGGAAACCGTGGTGCGCGACCGTGCCGCGGGTGGGGGTGCGCCATGGTGCGGAGCGATGGCAGGGACCGGCGGCGGCTGTTCGAGCGGGACGGTGAACTCGCCGTCGTGGACGCGGTGTTGAACGAGCTGTCCGGGATCCCGCGGGACGGCGGAGAGCCCCCGGACCGGCCGCACGGCGCGCTGCTCGCCGTCGCCGCCACCGCGGGACTCGGCAAGACCACCCTCCTCGCCGAAGTGCGCCGCAGGGCCGCCGCCAAAGGCTGCACCGTCCTGTACGCGCGCGGCGGAGACCAGGAGCAGGGCGTCGCCTTCCACGTCGCCCGCCAGCTCCTCCAGCCGCGCCTCGCGGGCGCCTCCGCCGCCGACCTGCACGCCACACTCGGCAGTTGGTACGCGATCGTGGGCCCCGCCCTCGGTCTGTGCGCCCCCACCGAAGGGGCGCCGCCCGACCCGCAGGGCCTGCGCGACGGCCTCGACTGGGTGCTCACCCATCTCGCCGTGCAACAGGCCCCCATGGTCCTCGTCCTCGACGACGCCCACTGGGCCGACCCGGAGTCCCTGAGCTGGCTCGCCGCGTTCGCCCCGCGCGCCGAGGAACTGCCGCTCCTGCTCGTCGTCGCCTACCGGCCCGAGGAACTCCCGGAGCACGCGGAAGCCCTGCGCGGACTGCCAGGACGCTCCGGCCGGCGCGCCCTCGGCCTCGAACCGCTCAGCGCACCCGCCATCGCAGGACTCGTCCGCGAATCGCTCGGCGGCCACGCCGACGACGCGTTCTGTCGCGAATGCTGGGCCGTCACCGCGGGCAACCCCTTCGAGGCGGTCGAGCTGACCGCGAAGGTGCGCGACCGCGGCCTCGTCCCCACCGAGACCGGCGCCCACCTGCTGCGCGACCTGGCCGCAGCGGCCAAGGGCAGCGGCCTCGTCGCCCGCATCGAACGCCTCGGCACCTCCACCGTCCGCTTCGCCTGGGCCTGCGCCGTCCTCGGCACCGAGATCGCCCCCGAACTCGCCGCGAACGTCGCCGGGTTGGGCCCCGAGGAGGCCGCGGACGCCACCGACCGGCTCAGGGCGGAGCGCGTACTCAAGGGCGCGGACTCGCTCGAATTCGTCCACCCGCTGATCGCCACCGCCGTCTACCGCGCCATCCCCGGCGGCATCCGCGTCGCCCTGCACGGACAGGCCGCCTGGACCGTCCTCGACGCCGGCCTCGGCCCCTGCGCCGCCGCCCGGCACCTCCTGGAGACCCACCCCGAGGGCGACCCCTGGGTCGTACGGCAACTGCGCGCCGCCGCGGCCGAGACCGTCCGCGCGGGCGCCCCCGACGCCGCCCGCCGCTACCTCGCGCGCGCCCTGCGCGAACCCCCGGCCTTCGACGACCGCGCCGCCGTCCTCTACGAACTCGGCAGCGCCTCCCTGCTCACCGAGCCCGCCACCACCGTCAACCACCTGCGTGCCGCCCTGGAAGAACCCATCACCGACCCGGCCCTGCGGCACGGCATCGTCTACCGGCTCTCCCAGGTCCTCGCCCACACCGACCGGCTCGCCGAGGCATCCGAGACCCTCGCCCGCGAGATCCGCCTGACCGACGACCCCCGCGTCCGGCTGCGCATGCAGGCCGAACAGTTCATGTGGGACGCCTTCCGTGCCGACGAACCCGACTCCCCGGCCCGCTCCCGGCGCCTCGCGAAACTCGCCGACCGGCTCACGGGACGCGACCTCACCGAGCGCTACCTCATCGGCCTGCGCACCTGGGACGCCACGCTGCGCGGCGAGCCCGCCGACACGGTGATCCAGCACGCCGAGCGCGCCCTGGCCGGCGGCCTGCGCTGGGCCGCCGCCGAGGACCGCGGCTTCGAGGTCCCCGTCCTCGTCGCCATGGCCTTCCTCTACGCCGACCGGCCGGGCCGCACCGAGGAACTCTTCGTCGAGGGCATCGCCGACTTCGAACAGGCCGGCTGGCGCGGCGCCCACCTCTCCTTCGCGTACACCCTGCTCGGCTACATCCGCTACCGGCGCGGGCGGCTCGCCGAGGCCGAGGACTTCGTCCGCGCGGGCCTGCGCCTCGCCCGGCGCGTCGGACCCGGCACGCCCGCCCACTGGTACGCCGTCGGCACCCTCGTCGAGGTGCTGCTCGCCCGCGGCCGGGCCCCGGAGGCCAAGGAGGTGGCGGACGAGCACGCCTTCGGACAGCCGTTCCCCGCCGCCGTCGTCTTCCCCGACGCACAGACCGTGTACGGCGAACTGCTCCTCGCGCTCGGCCGCGCCGAGGAAGCCGCCGAGGAGCTCGCCGCGGCGGGCCGCCGCCTCGATCCGCGCGGCATGCGCAACCCCGCCTGGTGCCCCTGGCAGCTGCACCTCGCGCGCGCCGAGGCCTCCACCGCGCCCGAGCGGGCCCGGGCCCTCGCCGAGGACGCCGTCGAGCGGGCCCGGCACTACGGGGCGCCGTCCGGCGTGGGCCAAGCCCTGCGCACGCTGGCCGAGGTCTCCTCCGGCACCGACCGCGCCAAGCTCCTGGAGGAATCCGTCGCCCACCTGGAGCGCTCACCCGCGGGCTACGAGCTGGCCTGCTCGCTCGTCGCCCTCGGCGCGGAACTGCGCCGCAAGGGCCGCGCCAAGGAGGCGGCCGACCACCTGTACCGGGGGCTCGACGCGGCGGTCGGCTGCGGTGCCGACGGCCTGGTGCAGCAGGCCCGTGACGAGCTGGCCGCGGCGGGCCTGCGGCCCCGTCTCCTGCACGGCGCCGTCACGGACACCCTCACCGCGCGCGAACGGGCGGCGGCCCGCCGCGCCGCGCGAGGACTGTGCCCGGAGGAGGTCGCGCGGGACCTCCGCGTGGACGAGCCCACGGTCGTACGCCTCCTCTCGTCGGCCTACCGCAAACTGGGCACGGACGTGAAGGGTCTTGCGGCGGCGCTGGGGGAGTGACAGCCGTCCACAGCTGCGCAAACCCCGACGCCGGGGGACGCCGCGCGCGACGTACTATGGAGCGCATGTCCTTCCTCCGCCGCCGCGCAGCGACCCCCGCTGGTCCCGACTTCGACGTCCTGGCCATGGATCCGGGCGACTGGCCGGGCAACCTGGGCGCCGGTCTGCTGCCCGCCCCCGACGGAACCTGCCAGGGTGTGTTCCTGCGCTACGACCTGTTCGGCGGCCGCGGCCCCGCGATGGTCATCGGCAACCTGCCCGAGGGTTCCCCGGCCCGCGAGGTCGGCGAGGGCGAGATCCCCTTCGAGGTCGCCCAGCTCCTGGTGGCGCTCGAGAACGACGAGGAAGTCACCGTCACCGACGTGGAGGACGTCCCGGTGATGCAGGGCGACAACCTCCTCGTGGTGCGCCGCCTGAAGCTCTCCGAGACGCGGATCTCCTGCGTGCAGTTCGACCGCAGTGACAACGTGCTGGTGACCATCGCGTCCTGGGACCGCCCCATCACGGACGACCTGTACGCGCTGCTCAAGCCGCTGCCGGCGGAGCTCTTCCAGCAGGGCTGAGCAGCGCGCGTACGTCAGGCACTCAGGACACGGTCGACGGCAGCACCTGCACATCCGCTGCCCGCACCCACGCGACGCGGTGCCCGAACTGGATCTCGTAGTACACGTCCTTGCCCTTGACCACCCTGTGCGACGAGGTGTCGAACGTGGGGGAGTAGAAGTACTCGCCCCTGGTCGCCCCGCCCGTCGCATAGCGCTGGCCCGCGAGCAGCTTGTACGGCAGCGGCGAGACCGCCTGCGGCGTCATGCCCGCCGGGTAGGCCTCCTTCTCCGGATACGCCCGCCCGTACACCGGCACCTCGCTCGCGCCCGGCTTCGGCGTCACCACAAGTCCCTTGGCAGGAACGGCGGTCGGCTGACCGGACGGGTTCTTGAACCAGGCCTTCTGGCCCAGGTACCAGATGGCCGTCCAGTCGCCCTCGCGGCCCGCGACCGCGTACTGCTGGCCCGTGGAGACCCGCGACGCCATGTCGTTGACGTCGATGGTCGAGGGGTCGCCATTGGGGCGCAGCCCGATGTCCTTGATCAGCGGGGCGTCCTCGCGGGGCTCCGAGTAGAGCCGCACGGCGCTCGAACCGTGCGGCGCACAGGGCACGCCCGCCTTCTCGCAGCCCGTGAACTCCGGCCGGTTCTCATTGAACTCGGGGGCGACCGTCACGAGCCCGCCGTTCGGCCCCGCGGTCTGGTGGAACGGCTTGCCCATCAGGGCGAAGTAGTGCGACCAGTCCCAGTACGGACCCGGGTCCGTGTGCATCGACTTGATGGTCGACGTCGTCGGGCCGGGCACCGTGTCGTGCCCCAGGATGTGCTGCCGGTCCAGCGGGATGCCGTACTTCTTCGACAGGTACGTCACCAGGCGCGCCGACGACCGGTACATCTCCTCCGTGTACCAGGAGTCCGGCTGCGCGAGGAAGCCCTCGTGCTCCAGGCCGATCGACTTCGCGTTGACGTACCAGTTGCCCGCGTGCCAGCCGACGTCCTTGTTCTTGATGGACTGCACGATGTGCCCGTCCGTCGACCGCAGGGAGTAGTGCCACGCCAGGTATGTCTTGTCCTGGACCAGCTTGAGCGTCTGCTCCCACGTCGCCTCCGTGTCATGGATGACGATGTAGTCGATGCTCTGGTCCTTCGGGCGGTCCGCGAGATCGTGATTCCCGTAGTCCCCGTCGCCGAACTCCTCGTACGGCGCCGGGATCCACTCGCACGACACCGTCTTCGGGCACTCGGTCCCGCCCGCGTCCGCCTTGCGCAGGCCCATCTTCTCGATCTGCGCGGCCTGCGGCTCGGCGTCGGGACGGGCGCGCAGGGTGACCTGCTGGCCGGCGTCCGTGGTGCGCCGTTCGCCGTCGCGGATCACGGCGAAGACATCGTTCGCGTACGTGCCCGCCGTCGCCGCGTCGTCCGCGCCGGAGAACGCGGCGACCGCTCCGTACCAGTCGGCGGGCCGGTCGCTGAGCGGCTTGCCGAGCTTCTTCTGGGCGGCCGCGAGGAGGGCGGCGCCGCCCCGCACGTTCGCCGCGGGGTCGGTGCGCAGCTGCTTCGCCGACAGACCGGCGAGCTTCGCGGCGCGGGGCAACGTCCTCAGCCGCGCGGGGAGTTGGCCGGAATCCGGCACGGCCTCCGAAGCCTTGAGCGGGGCCCGCGAGTCGTCGCCGCGCGGGTCGCCCGCCGCCTCACTGTGCCGCGTCGCGTTCTTGAGCGCCGCGCGCGCGTCGGTGAGATGCATGGGGCCGTAGCCGCCGGTGACGCTGGGCGCCCCGTCGTGCGCGTCCCACCGCGACTGCAGATAGGACACACCGAGGAGCACGCTCTGCGGCACCTTGTACTCGGCCGCCGCCGCGGCGAACGCGTCCTGAAGCCGCGCCGAGGTGGCCCCGGACGCGGCCTCCGGCGGGGCCGCGCCGAGCAACGGCACAAGCAGCGCCGCCACCGCGACCGTGCCGCCGGCCGCCCGAACGCCGAGCGCACGCCTGTTACGTCTGCCAATGAGGGAACGGGTCGACCGGTGCAAAGGTGCCTCCAGGGGAACACTGGGAACGGACGGGTACGCGGTACCTGCGGGCCGATGGTGGGTCAGTGCTATCGGCTCGCCGACGATCCGTCAATCATGCGTCGCGCAGGGATGATTCCCCTGGATTTCCCAAGTCAACAGGCGTGTGCGGAGCTTTCGCCGCCGGTGGTGCGACCGCCTGCGGCGCGTCAGTGGTGTGAACCAATGAGTGCCCGCACACGAAGATCCGCGGTGCGCCCTGTTTCTTCCGGGCGCCCCGCGGATCGTCGTCCCCGTCAGCGAGTGCCGACTGCCGCTCGCACCGCCTTGCGGGCCATATTGCAGTCGTCGTGCAGACGGCGCAGCAACAGCCGCTGCTCCTCACCGGACGGCGCAGCACCGGTATGGGCCTGAACCGACGGTGCCGCCGGGGTCTGTTCGTGCAGGGAACGCTGCACGGCCGTCTCGTACGTGCGGATCTCCCGCGTCAGTACGAGCATCAGATTGACCAGGAACGCGTCCCGGGAGGCCGGGCCGCCGGACTGAGCGAGCTGACTGATCTGACGCCGCGCCACCGGGGCGTCGCCGAGCACCGACCAGAGCGTCGCCAGGTCGTAGCCCGGCAGGTACCAGCCCGCGTGCTCCCAGTCGACGAGCACCGGCCCCGTGGGGGCAAGCAGCACGTTCGACAGCAGGGCGTCGCCGTGGCAGAACTGGCCCATCCCGCCGCGTCCCGCGGTGTGCGCGATCCCGTGCAGCAGCTTCTGAAGGTCGCCCATGTCCCGGTCGGTGAGCAGGCCCAGGTCATGGAAGCGGTTGATCCGCGCCGCGTAGTCCAGCGGCGCGTCGAAGGTGCCCGCCGGCGGCCGCCACTGGTTGACCCGGCAGATCGCACCGAGCGCGGCGCGCACATCCGCCCGGGGCGGAGCCTCGACCGGGTGGCGTTGCAGGGCCGCCACCCGGCCGGGCATCCGCTCGATCACCAGCGTGCCGTTGTCGGGGTCCGCGGCGATGAGCCGGGGCACCCGCACCGGCGGCCGGTGTCGGACGAACGAGCGGTATGCGGCTATCTCGTGCCGCATCCGCGCGGTGTAGGCGGGAGCGTGATCCAGTAAACACTTCGCGACGGCGGTGCTGCGCCCTGTCGTACCGACGAGGAGCACGGAGCGCGGGGAGCGGCGCAACACCTGCACCGGATGGAACTCCGGGCAGATCCGGTGCACCGACGCGATCGCCGTGCGCAGCTGGGCGCCCTGGGGGCCGGACAAGTCGAGTCTCCCGCTGAGCGGTTGCGTGCCGATCCCCGGGGCGCGACGCGGCCGGGCGATGCCGTTCAGCGCCGGAGCCGCGGGCCGCGCGGGGTCGAGGTACGGGCCGCTTCCGCCGACCGCCGGACGGGCGGGGCGCAGCGGCCGGGGCGGGGCGGACACGGAGGACGATGCTGCGTACATGGGCGAAACAGATCCCTTCGTGTGCCAGTGAGTTGCGGCGCCGTCCCGGCCCGGCCGATTCGGTACACCCTGGGGAATGCCCTGCGGCGACCGGGTCGGGGTGGCGCACTCCTACCTGACACCAGGCGTCCAAGAGCACAACAGCTGGCGCACCCTGGCGAACCCTGGCGAATAGTCGCCCTGCAACTGACAGGGGGCTACTGTCAATTTCAGCCGAGAACCTGGGGGCTTACGTGAACGGACAACCCAACACCCGCCTGAACGACCTGTTCGGCCTGGCCGGCTGGTCCAAGGGCGAACTCGCGAGACTGGTCAACCGGCAGGCCGCGGCCATGGGCCACGCGCAGCTGGCGACCGACACCTCGCGGGTGCGGCGGTGGATCGACATGGGAGAGATCCCGCGCGATCCGGTGCCCAGGGTGCTGGCGGCGCTGTTCACCGAGCGACTCGGCCGTGTCGTGACCATCGAGGACCTCGGTCTCGTCCGACACGGGCGCGTAGGGAAACGGCAAGGCGGCGGCCCGGAGGAACGGGGCCCCGACGGAGTGCCGTGGGCGCCCGAGCGGACAGCGGCGGTCCTCACCGAATTCACGGGAATGGACCTCATGCTCAACCGACGCGGCTTGGTGGGCGCGGGTGCCGCGCTCGCCGCAGGCTCCGCACTCAGCAGCGCCATGCACGACTGGCTGCACACCGATCCGGCCCTCGTGGCCGATGCCCCCAGGACCGACGATCCGCTGTCCTCTCCGGCCAACGCCGACGCGGCCGGGTTCGACCGATACGAGGCGGCCCCCATCGGGTCGCAGGAGATCGAGGAACTCGAGCGCTCGGTCGAGGTGTTCAGGGCCTGGGACGCATCCCGCGGCGGCGGGTTGCAGCGCAAGGCGGTCGTGGGCCAGCTCAACGAAGTCGGCGGAATGCTCTCCTACCGCCACCCCGACCATCTCCAGCGGCGCCTGTGGGGCGTCGCCGCCAATCTCGCCGTCCTCGCGGGCTGGATGTCGCACGACGTCGGCCTGGAGCCCACGGCCCAGAAGTACTTCGTCATCGCCGCGCACGCCGCGCGCGAGGGCGGCGACCGGCCGCGCGCCGGCGAGGCCCTGTCGCGGGCCGCCCGCCAGAAGATCCACCTCGGTGCGCCCGACGAGGCGCTCGACCTGATGAAGCTCGCCAAGTCCGGCTCCGGTGACCAGGTGCTGCCGCGTACGAAGGCGATGCTCTACACCATCGAGGCCTGGGCGCAGGCGTCCCTGGGCAAGGGCCAGGCGATGCGGCGCACGCTCGGGCAGGCGGAGGAGCTCTTCGTCTCCGACAAGGGAGACGTACCCCCGCCGACCTGGATGCAGATGTTCGACGAGGCGGATCTGCACGGTATGCAGGCCCTTGCCTACCGCACCCTCGCCGAGCACGACCCGTCCGCAGCGGTCATCGCGCAGCGGCACGCCCACGAGGCCCTGGCGCTGCGCGCCGGCGGCCGCGACCGGTCGAAGATCTTCGACCACCTGTCGATGGCCTCGGCCTGCTTCATCGCCGACGACCCCGAACAGGCGGACAGGTACGCGCGGCTGGCGCTCAACTCGATGGGTTCCAACTCCTCGCACCGCACCTGGGACCGCTTGCGCGAGATGTACCGGCTCACCGGTCACTACGCGGACTACCCGAAGATCGACGACCTGCGCCAGGAGATCAAGCTGGCACTGCCGAGGTCGTCGGGCAAGCGGGTCCAGGCGTAACGGCCGGAGGTTCCGGCCGAACAGAGCACGCGTACGTCGTCAGGAACCGATCCTGGCGACGAGAACACAGGCGTCGTCCTCGCGTTCGCCCTGACCGAACTCGTTCCTGAGCACGCCGACGCACTCCTGTGCGTCACGGGCCGCGGTCAACGGCCCGGCCAGCGCGAGCAGTCGGCCCACGGACGCTGTCGAGCCACGCCGTGGCACGAGTCCGTCCGTGTGCAGGAGCAGCAGGTCTCCGGAGCGCAAGGGCTCCTCGGCCTGCCCGTAGACGGCGCCGGACGTGGCACCGAGGAGGACGCCGTCGGGTGGCGTGAGCGCACGCCCCGTCCCGTCACGGAACAGCAGCGGGGCGGGGTGTCCCGCCTGCGCCCACGCCAGCGTGTGGGCCGCCGGGTCGTACCGGCAGCACAGGGCGCTGCCGAGCGCGGGCTGTACGGAGGAGTCGAGGAGGTGGTTCAGGGAGCCGAGGAGTTCGCCGGGCGGGGTGTCGCACATCGCCATGCCGCGCACCGCGCCGAGCAGCATCGCCATGCCGGAGGTGACGGCCACGCCGTGTCCGGTGAGGTCGCCGACGGTCAGCAGGGTGTGGCCGCCCGGCAGTTCGAGCGCGTCGTACCAGTCGCCGCCGACGAGATTGCCGACGGAGGAGGGGAAGTAGTGGGCGGCCAGATCGAGGCCGCCGGGACCGCTGTGCGGGAGCCGCAGGGAGCCACGCCACGGCGGTAGCACGGCTTCCTGCAGCTCGACCGCGAGCCGGTGCTCGGTCTGCGCGATGTGCCGCTGGCGCTGGAGCGAGTCACGGGTCTCGCTCACCGCGCGTTGGCTGCGGCGCAGTTCACTGACGTCGCGTACGACCGCCCACATCGAGGCGGTCGCACCATCGGCGTCGAGCACGGGCTCGCCCATCATGTGCACCGTGCGCGCGGAGCCGTCCTGGCGCACGACGCGGAACTCCCCGTCGATCGGCTTGCCGTCGATCAGGCAGTCGGTGACCATCGCGGTGAGTTTGGGCTGGTCGTCGGCGTGCACCAGGGCGGGCAGCTCGTCGAGCGTCAGTGCGGGTGCGGCGGGGTCCCTGCCGAGGATCTGGTAGAGCTCGCCGGACCAGGTGGCCTCGTCGGTCAGCAGATTCCATTCGGCGCTGCCCACCCGGCTCAGCAGCGAGCCGGACGGCGGCGTCGCGGTGGTGCGCTGGGGCGGCAGGCCCGCAACGGGGGCGGGGCCCTCCCGCAGCTGCGCCAAATGCCGGTCGAGGTCGCTGAGTTGATGCACCGCCAGCTCGTACAGGGCGCGCTGCCAGCGGGACTCGGGGTCGGTCTCGTCCGTCATCGCCGATTCGCGGCGCACCGCGTCGACGTCGCCCAGGAGGCGACGCGTCTGCGAGATCAGCGCGTCGACGGCGCCACGCTCCGGCGGTTGGCCGGCGGGGCGGTCCGCGAAGGCATGGGGCGGCATGAGGAAACTCCGATGCGGGCACAGATGGCCGGGGCTGACGGAAGGACCGCTAAAGACTTTGGCACAGGCCGCGTTGGCCCGTAAGGCATTTGGCCATACACGATGCGGTGGTGCCAAAAGCATATGCCCATGTCCTCTGGCTGTGCCCTTTGGTGGACCTCGTTCGAACGCCAGCGCGGATGTGGCGTATGCCGTGTTCATACGTCCGGTGATCCGTGCCCCGCCGATCGACGTAGTCAAACCTACGTACGAAGCCAGGCCGCCGTGTCGCACGGCAACCGCCCGTCGCCGTCCAGGGGGTCGCTGGTCAGCAGCACTCCTCGATGAGGTGGCAGGCGGACCGGCTCCGCGCCGAGGTTGACCACGCACGCGAGGCCGTGGTCGCGGGCGAACGCGAGGACCCCCCGCGGTGCGTTCAGCCACGTCAACTCCCGCCCGCGAAAGCCCGGTTGGCGTGCGCGCAGCCGCAGTGCGCTCCGGTACAGGGAGAGCATGGAGTGCGGATCGTCCTCCTGGCTCTCGGCGGCGTACGTCCCCCAGCCGGGCGGCTGCGGCAGCCAGGTCTCGCGCGCGTCCGGGTCCCCGAAGCCGTGGGTCGCTCCCCGTGCGGTCCACGGCAGCGGCACGCGGCAGCCGTCGCGGCCGGGGTCGACGCCGCCCGAGCGGGCGTGCATCGGGTCCTGGATGTGCGCGCGGTCCACCTCCACCTCCGGCAGCCCCAACTCCTCGCCCTGGTACAGGTACACGGAGCCGGGCAGGGCGAGCGAGAGCAGCGCCGCCGCGCGGGCCCGGCGCAGGCCGAGCCCGAGATCGGTCGGGGTGCCGAACCGTTTGGCGGCGAAGTCGAAACGGGTGTCGGAGCGGCCGTAGCGGGTGACCGTACGCGTCACGTCGTGGTTGCACAGCACCCACGTCGCGGGCGCGCCCACCGGGGCGTGGTGGGCGAGGGTGCGGTCGATGGACGCGCGCAGTTCCGCCGCGTCCCAGGGGCGGGTCAGGAAGTCGAAGTTGAAGGCGGTGTGCAGCTCGTCGGGGCGCAGGTAGCGGGTGAAGCGCTCGGGGTCGGGGACCCACAGCTCGCCGATGAGGACGCCGTCGTACTCGTTCGCGACGGCGCGCCAGGAGCGGTAGACGGCGTGCAGTTCGTCCCGGTCGACGTAACCGCTCGTGTCGTCTTCGCCGTTCGCGTCGGCGAGGGCGGGGTCCTTGGCGAGCAGGGCCGCCGAGTCCACGCGCACACCGGCCGCGCCCCGCTCGAACCAGAAGCGCAGCACCTCCTCGTGCTCCTGGCGGACCGCCGGATGCGCCCAGTTGAGGTCGGGCTGTTCGGGCGTGAAGAGGTGGAGGTACCACTCGCCGTCCGGGACCCGGGTCCAGGTGCCGCCCGAGAACTGGGAGGGCCAGTTGTTCGGCGGCAGCTCCCCGTGCGCGCCGAGCCCCGGCCTGAAGTGGAACAGCTCGCGCTCCGGGCTCCCCGGGCCTGCCGCCAACGCGGCCTGAAACCAAGGGTGCTGGTCGGACACATGGTTCGGCACGATGTCCACGATCACGCGGATGCCGAGGTCCCGGGCCTCCGCGATCAGCTTCTCGGCGTCGGCCAGGGTGCCGAACGCGGGGTCGATCGCCCGGTAGTCCGCCACGTCGTACCCGCCGTCGGCGAGCGGCGAGCGGTACCAGGGCGTGAACCAGATGGCGTCCACGCCAAGCCGGGCCAGATACGGCAGGCGGGCCCGGACACCGGCGAGGTCGCCGGTGCCGTCGCCGTCGCCGTCGGCGAAGCTGCGGACGTACACCTGGTAGATGGCAGCGCTGTGCCACCAGTCGTCGGCCACCACGAAGGGTCCTTTCGCGCAAGGTGTGAGGTGATCGGGAGCGGGGCGGGTCAGCCCTTGAGGCCGCCGGCGGTCAGACCGCTCATGATGTTCCGCTGGAAGAGCAGGAAGAGGATCAGCGTCGGCACGGACGCGATGGTCAGCGCGGCGATCAGCTGGTTCTGCGGGACGCCGCCTGCCAGCGAGTAGATGCCGACGTTCAGCGTCTGCTTCGCCGGGTCCGGCAGTGTCAGCATCGGCCAGAGGAAGTCCTTCCACACGCCGACCACCGCGAAGATGGAGACGACGCCGAGGATGGGCCGGGAGATCGGCAGCACCACCGAGCGCAGCGTGCGCAGCGAGGAGGCGCCGTCGATGGACGCCGCGTCGAGCAGCTCCTGCGGGATCGAGTCGAAGAACCGCTTGAGCAGGAAGATGTTGAAGGCGTTCGTGACGGACGGCAGCCAGATCGCCCAGGGGCTGTTGAGCAGATTCCGCTCGAAGATCGGCACGTCGAGCACCGTCAGGTACTGCGGCACGACGAGCACGGTCGCCGGGATCATCAGCGTCGCCAGCATCATGCCGAGGATGACGTTGCCGAACAGCGGGCGCAGCTTGGACAGCGAGTAGGCGGCGGCCACGTCGAGGACGAGCTGGAAGGCGAGGGCGCCGAACGCGTAGTAGAGGGTGTTGAACAGGAGCCGGGCGAGGTCCATGACCTGCCAGGCGGACCGATAGTTCTTCGGGTGCACGCTGTCGGGCACCAGGGTGGGCGGGGACTGGACGATCTCCGCGGTGGTCTTGAGACCGCCGGTCACCATCCAGTACAGCGGGCCGAGGAAGACCAGGGTGAACAGGGCCATGGTGAGGCCGAAGACCGTCCAGTAGACGATCCTGCCCCGGCGCCGGCCGAGCTGGGCGGGGGAGATCAGGGTGCGGGGGCGCATCGTGTCGGTGGCCATGGGTGCCGTCTCCTCAGTCGTCCGATGCGCGGCTCAGCCGTACGTACACAGCGGAGAACGCCGCGAGCAGGACGAGCAGGACGAGGCCCAGGGCCGCCGCGCCGCCGTAGTTGTTGAAGTTGAAGGCGTACTGGTAGATCAGGTAGACGACGGTCGTCGTGGAGCCCTCGGGGCCCGCGCCGTTCGTCAATAGGAACGGCTCGGTGAAGACCTGCATCGTCGCGATGATCTGCATCAGGAACATCAGCGAGAGGATCAGCCGGGTCTGCGGGATCGTCACGTGCCAGATCTTGCGCCACAGGCCCGCGCCGTCCAGCTCCGCGGCCTCGTACAGCTCGCCGGGGATGCCCTGGAGCGAGGCCAGGTAGATGAGGGTCGCGCCGCCCATGTTCATCCAGGTCGCCGCGATGACGACGGAGAGCATCGCGGTGTCGGTGGACTGCAACCACTGCTGCTCCGGTATCCCGAAGACGCCGAGAACGCGGTTGAACAGGCCGTACCCCGGATCGTAGAAGTACTTGAACAGGAGCACGGAGGCGACCGGAGGGAGCATCACCGGGAGGTAGACCAGCATCCGCAAGTAGCCCTGGCCGTGCCGGAATTCATTGAGCAGGACCGCCACGAGGAACGGGACGGCGAAGCCCAGGAGCAGGGCCAGGGCCGTGAAAAGGAGCGTGTTGCGCCAGGCCTGCCAGAAGGCCGGGTCGCCCAGGACGTACGTGAGGTTGGACCATCCGGCCCAGGTGGTGCGGCCGTCCTTCGTCTTCTGGAAGGCCAGCAGGAACTCTCTGACCATCGGATACCAGGAGAAGAAGGAGAAGCAGAGGACCGCGCCGATCAGAAAGCCGTGGGCGGAGATGTTGCGCTTCACGGCTCGCGCCAACGAGCGGTCGGACGAGGCGAGTTGGTGCCTCCGTGCGGGTGGTGCGGGCTGCCGGGGCTTGGCGGGCAGTGTCGGGGCCGACATGGTCGCTCCTCGGGTCACAGGTGGCGGCTGGACGGCTTACTGGTTGGCCAGCACCTGGTTGACCTGCTGCTCCGCGGTGGACAGCAGCTTGTCGACGTCGGCGTTCTCGTTGGTCAGGACGCCCGACATGACGTTGTCGAGGACCTTGTAGACCTCCTGCGCCTTCGGCGGTTCCGCCTTGCCGCGGACCGGGTTCGCCATGAACGGCTCGAAGTTGCGTACGGGCATGGTGGCGTTGTTCGTCCGCGACTGGAGGTCGTCCGCCTTGACGGCGCCGGTGAAGAAGTTGGGCTGCGGCAGGCCGACGGGAAGCTTGTCCTCCTTGGTCCTGGCCCAGTCGAACTGGCCCTTGCCCGGGGTGAGCGTCTTGAAGTTCAGCCAGGCGATCGCGGCCTTGATCTTGTCGGGCGAGGAGCCCTTCTTGATCATGTAGTCGTTGCCGCCGAAGAGCGTGGCCTTGCCGCCGGGGATCGGGCCCATCCCGAAGTTGTCGTAGTCGGCACCCAGTTGCTGCACCATGTACGTCACGTCGTCGGGCGCGGCGAGGAACATGCCGAGCTTGTCCGAAGCGATCTGCTTTTGAAGGTCGCCCCACTTGAGCAGCTGCGTCTTGCCCATGCTCTCGTCCTTCCAGCGCATGTCGTGCAGCTGCTGGGCGACCTGCTTTCCGGTCGCGTCGTTGAACGCGGCCTTCGTGCCGTCGGAGGAGACGACGTCGCCGCCGAGCCCGTACATCGTCGCCGTGAAGTGCCAGCCGCCGGTGTTCTCCGCGCTGTACTCGCCGTATCCGGAGATGCCGCTCCCGAGCCCGGCGATCTTCTTCGCGGCCGTGCGGACCTCGGCCCACGTCGTCGGCGGCGTGTCCGGGTCGAGTCCGGCCTTCTTGAACAGCTTGCGGTTGATGAGCAGGCCCATCGTGTAGTTGCTGGTCGGCAGGCCGTAGAGCTTGTTGTCCTGCTTCAGGGCGCTCAGCACGTTCGGGTCGATGGAGCCGAGCGCCGGGACGGTCTTCTTGGTGACGTACGGCGTGATGTCCTCGGCGCCGTCGTTGTCGAGCACCTGCTGGAGGTCGGTGAAGTACGTGTAGAAGACGTCCGGCTGGGACTTCGCCTTGAGCGCGGCGGTGAACCGGGCCGGCTCCTCGCACTGGCCCGCCGTCGACTTCCCGTTGATCGTCACGTTCGGATACTTCTCGTTGAACGTCTTGACGTCCTCGTTCCACTGCCGCCGCTCGGCCGCCTTCGCCTTCGGCGGCATGCAGTCGATGGTCAGCGAGACCTTGGTCTTCGGGTCGAGCGGGGCGCTCATGTCGGCCTTCGAGCCGGCGCCGCCCGCGCCCTCGCCGTCGTCCGAGCTGCTGCTGGTGCCACAGGCCGTGAGCGAGGCCAGTGCGAACGCGGTGACGACAACCTTCACGGAAGTGCTTCTCATCGGTGGGTCCCCTCAGGGCCTGAGCCTGTGCAGGCAGGAACGTGGAGGCCGCGGCACCCGGGTCGGTGGGACCGGGGCGCCGGAGCGAGCCACACTCAAGCACCGCCAACCGATGGGCGCAAGATGTCGCGCGTATTCCGCAAAAAATGAACAGGCGGGTTTGTCGGGGGAGTTGAGGCGCCTCCTACGAGGCCGGGGGCGGCGGCGCCGTGGAGCCGCGCACCACCAGTTCGGGCTCGAACAGCAGCTCACCCGGTGGCACCGTGCCGCCCTGGATCTGCGCGACGAGCAGCTCGACCGCGGCCCGCCCCATCGACTCGATCGGCTGGCGCACCGTGGTCAGCGGCGGCTCGGTGCAGTTCATGAACGCCGAGTCGTCGTAGCCGACCACCGAGATGTCGCCCGGCACGGTCAGTCCCGCGCGGCGGGCGGCCCGCACCGCGCCGAGCGCCAGGGGGTCGCTCGCGCAGATGATGCCGGTGATGCCGCGGGAGATGAGCCGGGCCGCCGCGGCGTGCCCGCCCTCCAGGGAGAACATCGCCCGCTCGACCGCCGAGCCCGGGAGCCTTCCCTCCATGGCCCGGGCGGCGGCGAGTTTGCGCTGCGAAGGCATGTGGTCGTCGGGGCCGAGCACCAGGCCGATGCGCTCGTGGCCCAGCGAGGACAGGTGTCGCCAGGCCTGCTCCACCGCGACCGCGTCGTCGCACGCCACGCACGGGAAGCCGAGCCGTTCGATGGCGGCGTTGACGAGTACCACCGGCACCTGGCGCTCGGCGAGCCGCTGGTAGTGGCCGTGCTCGGCGTCGCCCTGCGCGAACAGTCCGCCCGCGAACACCACGCCGGAGACCTGCTGTTGGAGTAGCAGCTCCACGTAGTCGGCCTCCGAGACGCCGCCCTTGGTCTGGGTGCACAGCACCGGCGTGAGGCCCTGCTGGGCGAGCGCGCCGCCGATCACTTCCGCGAACGCGGGGAAGATCGGGTTCTGGAGCTCGGGCAGCACCAGGCCGACCAGACGGGCCCGTTCGCCGCGCAGTTGCGTCGGCCGCTCGTAGCCGAGGACGTCGAGCGCGGTGAGCACCGACTGGCGCGTCGCCTCCGAGACGCCGGGCTTGTTGTTGAGCACCCGGCTGACCGTGGCCTCGCTGACCCCGACCTTTTTCGCCACTTGAGCAAGTCTGCGCGTCATGGAACGCAAGATTAGCGCAAGAAATTGCGTCCCGTTTGCGTGATGGAGACATTCACCGAGGCCACGGCCGGCGCGGCAGGAGGTGCCCGGTCGGCTGCGCTGTCAGCTGTGCGGAACGACCGCGACCGGGCTGGTCACATGGTGCACGACCGAGTGAGCGGTGCAGCCCAGGTGGGACGCGTCGGTCCGCCGGCCCACCACGGTCAGGCTCGCCGTCGTGGCCGCCTTGAGGAGATGGTGGCCCGGCTGCCCGTACAGGAGCCGCTCCTCGACCCGTACCTCCGGGTACTTCGTGCGCCAGGTCCGCACCGCGTCCGTGAGGGCCCGGCGCAGTCGCTCCTCCTGGCGTGCGGCGTCGCCCGGCATCGCCCCGTCCGGCCGGTTGCCGCGCAGCGGCGGCAGCGTCCAGGCGTGCAGCACGTGCAGCGGGGCGTCGCGCAGGGCCGCGGCCTCGAAGGCGTACGAGAGGACTTCGTCGGCGGGTGCCGTCACGTCGAGCCCCACCACCACGGGGTGGAAGTCGGGCCCCTCCCGCTCGTCCTGAGGGAGCCCGCCGGCCCGCACCAGGACTACCGGACGCGTGGCGCGTGCCGTGACGGCGAGGGCGACCGAGCCGACGAGGAACCCCGAGTAGCCGGTGAATCCACGTGAGCCGAGCACCAGGGTCTCCGACTCCGCTGCCGCGTCGAGGAGCGCGTCCACCGGCTGCTCGGCGCGGCGCCGGGCGATGATCTCGAGGGCGGGATGGGCGTAGGACAGCCGCAGCGCGACGACGTCGAGGACGCCGCGGTCCGGCAGATCGACGTCCGGCAGCCGGGGTGCGGGACGCTCCCTGCCCGCCGCCTGCACGAGCCGCAGCGGCAGGCGGCGGCGGAGTGCCTCGCGGGCCGCCCAGTCCGCGGCGTGCACGCTCTCACGTGAAGCGTCCGTCCCGACGCTGAGTACACGACAACTGGTCATGACGGGAACCTCTCCGTGACGATGACGCGGATGGTGTGCCTCCGACGCGGGTTCCACGCCAGGCGGTGCTCACTCGTGTGGAGCACGGCCGGATCGGGTGCTCGCGGGCCCCGGCGTCAGGGACCCTCTCACCGGCCCGACCTGCGCAGGGAGAGGCGAACCGGCCCTTGGCGAGGGGCCGTTCGGCCCCTGTGCCGGGATGCCCGGGAGCGCGAGCGTGGTTCTACCCTGGCAGGGAGGTGACGATGACGACCTGCAAGAAGTTCAGGCAAGCCAAGGGCAACCCCCTGCGGCGCGGGTCGGACGCGGTCGAGGGCTGGGCGGCGCTGCTGCTCGGACTCCTCGCCCTCCTGGTGGCGCCCGTCGCGGGCGTCGCGGCCGGCTGGGCGACCCATGCGGACGCGGCCGGGCACGCCCGCGCCCAGGCGGCGCAGCGCCAGGAGGTGCGGGCCACACTGGTCGAGAACGCCCCGGACTACGTGCCGTCCCAGAGCGGCGTGCAGAACACGGTCACCTACCCGGTCAAGGTCCGCTGGACCGAGGCCGGACGGGGCACCGTCGTGGCGAAGGCACCCGTCTCCGCGGGTCTGGAGCGGGGCGATCACGCCGCCGTCTGGCTCGACCGGCAGGGCCGGGTCACCACCGAGCCCTGGGGCTCCGAGGCCGTCTGGGCCCGCGCGCTCACCGCAGCCTTCCTGGTCACCGCCACCACCGCGACCCTCGCCCTGCTCGCCCGCTGTCTCCTGCGCCGGGTCCTCGACCACCGCAGGATCGCGGCATGGGAGCGCGACTGGCGCCGGGTGGGGCCCGAGTGGAGCCGGCGGCACGCGTAGGCCCTGGCCTCCGCTGCGCCGGACGGGAGTCGGGCGGCGGCACGGAGCGCCTGCTCAGGGACCCGACGGGCCCACCGGCAGAGCCGACAGGGCCCGCCACCGGAGCCGTTCGGCCCCTGCCCCCGCGGGCGCGGACCCGGCATCGTCGAGGTATCGCAAGGACGCCGTCCGGAAGACGCGAGACGCAGCCGGGGGCCCTGCTCCGTCGACAGCAGGGCCCCCGGCGGCGCCCCCGAAGGGAAGCGCTGCCGGCCGTCGCCCGAGCCCCTGAAGGAGGCCGCTCATGACCACAACGGCACCGCGGATGAGTCAGACCCTGCCCGAGGAGTACCGCGGCCGGCTGATGCGCTTCGCCCGCGACGTGAGCTTCCCGGAAGGCACCCGGCTCTTCGACGAGGGCTCCCGCGCCGACCGCTTCTGGCTCCTGCGCAGCGGCACCGTCGCCCTCGACATGCGGGTGCCGGGCCGGCACGCCCCCGTCGTCGAGTACCTCGGCCACGGCGAACTCATCGGCTGGTCATGGCTGTTCCCGCCCTATGTGTGGCAGCTCGGAGCACGGGCGGAGACCCGGGTCAGGGCCCACGAGTTCGACGCCTTCACGGTGCGTCTCCTGTGCGCCTCCGACCCCGGCCTCGGCTCGTTCGTGGCCCAGTGGGTGGGTGGAGTGCTCGCCCACCGGCTCAGCGTCACCCGCACCCGGCTGCTCGACCTCTACGCCCCCTATGGATCGGGGGCCGCGTAGCACCGACGACGGGCCGCCAGGGCCTGGTGAACGGTACCGTTCGGCCCTGGCGGATCAGTCCGTCCGGCCCCAGGATCTAGACGGGCTCGCACCCATCCGTCTGGGAAACACCACATCCGAGGGGGCCGTATGTCACAGCCACGTACTTTCTCAGCGGACCGGCCCATACGCATCCTGCTGCTCGACGACCACGAAGTGGTGCGACGCGGCCTGCGCGACCTCCTCGGCGCCGAGCCCGACATGTCCGTCGTCGGCGAGGCCGCCACCGCCGCGCAGGCGATCGCCCGCGGCCCCGCGCTCCGCCCCGACGTGGCCGTGCTCGACGTGCGCCTCCCGGACGGCGACGGCATCACGATCTGCCGCGAACTGCGGGTCCTCATCCCGGACGTGAGCTGTCTGATGCTGACGTCGTTCGACGACGACGACGCGCTGCTCGACGCCATCATGGCCGGCGCGGGCGGCTACGTACTGAAACAGATCAAGGGCTCCGACCTGGTGTCCGCGGTGCGCACCGTCGCCGCGGGCGAGTCCATGCTCGACCCGGCGACGACGGCCCGGCTGATGCGCAGCCTGCGCGGCCCGGAGCAGGGCGCTCCTGCCGAGCCCGACACCGCGGGGGCGCCGCTGGCCGAGGGCGTCGAACTGACCGAACGGGAGCGGGACATCCTCGCGCTGGTGGGGGAGGGGCTCACCAACCGGCAGATCGGGGCGCGGCTCTTCCTGTCGGAGAAGACGGTGAAGAACAACATCTCCCGGCTGCTCGCCAAGTTGGGCGTGGAGCGCCGGATCCAGGCCGCCGTGATCGCGACGAAGCTGCCGCAGGACAGGTACCGGCCGTGACCGCGACCGGCTCACGCGCCCTGCGGCGATGAGGTGAGCGGCACCGTCCACTCCAGGAGGGTGCCGCCGCTGTCCCGCGCCGTGGCCGTCAGCACCCCGCCGCGCCGGACGGCGCGGGCCGCGAGATTGGCGAGACCGCTGCGGTGCCGGTCCGAATCCGCGGTGATCCCCACGCCGTTGTCCGTGACGGTCAGCGTCAGCGCGCCGCCGCGCACCACGAGGGCCACATCGGCGGAGGACGCGTGCGCGTGCCGGGCCACGTTCGTGAGCGCCTCGCCGAGCACGGCCAGCGCGTCGTCGGCGCAGGACGCCGGCACATCCGCGTCGATCAGGCCCTCCATGCGCAACGACGGCGTGAAACCCAGGACTTGGGCCGCGTCCTCAACCGCCCGTACGACCCGCACCCGCAGTCCGGAGCCGGTCGGAGGGGCGCCGCGCTCGCGCAGCCCGAAGATCGTCGAGCGGATGATCTTGATGGTGGTGTCCAGGTCGTCCACGGCCCGCAGCAGCCGCTCAGCCGCCTCCGGGTGCTGCACGAAGCGCTGCGCGCTCTGCAACGTCATGCCGGTCGCGAACAGCCGCTGGATCGCGAGGTCGTGGAGGTCGCGGGCGATCCGGTCCCGGTCCTCGAGCAGGCTCATCTGCTCCGCGTCCCGCCGCCGGTCCGCGAGCTCAAGGGCGAGGGCCGCCTGCCCCGCGAACCCGCTCAGCGGTATCAACTCGGCCGCCGAGAACGGGGCGTGCTCTGCCCGGCGGGCCAGCATCAGCACCCCGCGCACGCCCTCCGACGTGCCGATCGGGACCGCTACCGCCGGCCCGAGACCGTCCCAGCGGCCCGGCTGATAGGTGATCCGCGGATCCTTGCGGATGTCGTCCGACGTGACCAGATCGCCGGCGGCGAGCGCCGCACCGGCGAAGGTCCCCTCGCGCGGCAGCGTCACATCGCTGTGCGCGTGGGCGCGCTCGCCGAGCGCCAGCATCTCGTGCAGCCGGTGGTCGCCGGGGACGAGCAGCGCCACCACCCCGAGATCCGCCGCGGTGATCTCCCGCGCCCGGTCCACCATGAGGCGCAGAACCTCGGCCTCGTCGGCGCCCGACAGCAGGCTCCCGGTGAACTCGGCGCTCAGCTGGAGCCAGCGCTCGCGCAGCCGGACCTCCTCGTACAGGCGCGCGTTCTCGATCGCCACGCCCGCCGCGGCGCCGAGTGTCTGAAGCACCGCCACGTCCTCGTCGTCGAAGTCGCCGCCGCCGCGCTTCTGCGTCAGGTACAGATTCCCGAACACGCCGTCGCGGAGCCGGATCGGCACCCCGACGAACGTGTGCATCGGAGGGTGGTGCGGCGGGAAACCCGCGGACGCGGGGTGATCGGCGAGTTCCGAGAGCCGCAGGGGCTCCGGGTGCCGGATCAGCTCGCCCAGCAGCCCGTGCCCCGAGGGCAGATCGCCGATCTCCGCGCGCAGCTCGTCGCTGATCCCCACCGGCAGGAACTGCGACAGCTTGCGCCGGTCCTCGCCGATCACCCCGAGCGCCCCGTACTCGGCGTCCACCAGGACCACCGCGACCTCGACGATCCGCCGCAGCACCTGGGACAGATCCAGCTCCTGGCCCACGGACAGGACCGCCTCGAGCAGCCCTTGCAGTCGGTCCCGGGTACGGCGGACCGCGCCGATGCGTACCTGGAGTTCTTCGAGCAGTTCGTCGAGCCGCAACCTCGGCAGTGGGCCCGACCCCCGTGCACCGTCCTCGGCCATCCGGCCTCCGTGGGCCTCGGTGAGGTGTCGTTTCGTACTCAAGGTAGCGGCTGTTCGCGCCCCCATGACCTGCTTCGTCAGACCTCGGAGGGTGGAACGGGGGAGTCCGCCGAGGGCGAGGCGTGCAGCGCGGCGATCTGGGAACGGGAGGTGAAGCCGAGCTTGGTGAGGATGTGCTCCACATGGGAGTCGATCGTCCGCTTCGACACCACGAGCTTCGCCGCGATCTCCCGGTTGGTGCACCCGTCCCCGACGAGAGCGGCCACCTGGCGCTCACGGGGCGTCAGTCCGTCGGTGGGACCCGAGCGCTGCGGCGGCACATCGGGGGACGGCGCCGACTCGTCGTCGAGTGCCAGGTCCACCATGACGTCGAACGGGAGCGCCGCGCCCTCCTCGAACGAATGGTGGTACCCGTCCGCTCCGAGCACCGCGCGGGCCAGGTCCGCGGCGTGCGCGTGCAGTTCGTGCAGCGCGGGGAGGCCGAACCTGGCCTCCTTCGCGGCCCGGCGCCACAGCGCGTCGGCCGCGCCCTGAAGCGCGGCGACCCGTTCGAAGCGGCGCAGCTCCGCCGCGTGCCAGGCCAGGCCCTCCATGAAGTGGGCGAGCCCCATCAGGTCGTGCAGCGCGGCCTTGCCGCGGATGCCCTCGCGGGCGCACTCCACGGACGCCTCGTGATCGCCCTTCAGCCACAGGCCCACGCTCTTGACCCACAGGGCCCAGCTGCGCGCCCACTGCTCGCCCGGATGCGCGGCGCCGCGCGCGAGCGAGTCGTCGCACCAGGCGATGCCCTTCTCGTGGTCGCCGGAGACGATCAGCATGAATCCGGCGTAGAAGCCCAGCATGAGCAGGCCGGTCTCGTCGCCGAGCGTCGTCATCCGGGCGCGCGCCTCGTCGAAGTCGTCGGCGCAGCCCTCCATCTGACCGAGGAAGTAGCGCCGGTGCGCCTGGAAGGCGAGCGTCCATGTGGCGCCCACGCGGTCGCCGATCCGCGCGGCGACCTGTTCGGCCTCCTTCAACAGCGCCTCGTTCTTGCCCCGTTCCCCCTGGATGTCCATGTACCAGCTGATCAGATACAGCGCCTTGACGCGCTGCGGCGTCTCGTCGCGGCAGCCGTCCAGGGTGCGGCGAAGCCAGTAACGGCCCTCGGTGAGCAGCCCGGTCGCGTGCCAGTAGCCCCACAGCGACGTCGCCATGTCGAGGCCGTCGCAGTGCAGCCGGGGTGTGGCCAGGCAGTACTCCAGGGCGACGCGGACATTGGCCTGGTCCCGCACCAGCGCCCGCAGCAGCGGGATCTGCGCGTCCCCGGTCCACTCCTGGTCGAAGGCGCGCGCCGCGTCGAGGAAGTACTCGAGGTGGCGGCGCCGAGCCCGCTCCTCGCCGCCGAGCACGGCGAGTTGTTCCTGCCCGTACTCGCGGATGGTGTCGAGCATCCGGTAGCGCGTGCCCTCGGGTGTCTCGACCCGCACCACGACCGACTTCTCCACGAGGCCGATCAGCGAGGTCAACACGTCCTCGACCGGCAGGACGTCCTCGTCCGCGCACACCACCTCGGCGGCCTGGAGGCTCAACTCGCCCGCGAACACGGACAGCCGGGCCCACAGCAGCCGCTCCGCCGCCGTGGACAGATCGTGGCTCCAGCCGATCGCCGTACGCAGCGTCTGATGGCGCGGCACCGAGGTGCGGCGCCCTCCCGTGAGCAGCCGGAACCGGTCGTCGAGCCGCGCCAGCATCTCGTCGAGGGACAGCACGCGCAGCCGGGAGACCGCGAGTTCGATGGCGAGGGGGATCCCGTCGAGCCGGCGGCACAGCGCCAGCACGTCCGCCCTGTTGTCCTCGCTCACCGTGAACCCCGGTACCGCGGCGGACGCGCGGTCCGCGAACAGGGCCAGCGCGTCGCACTCCCGCTCGGCGCCGCCCGCCGGATCCGGCATGCTCAGCGGGCCGATCGCCAGGACGTGCTCACCGGGTACGTCGAGCGGCTGCCTGCTGGTGGCGACGATCCGCAACCGGGGCGCGGAGCGCAGCAGTTCGTCGCAGAGCACCGCGCACGCGTCGACCAGATGCTCGCAGGTGTCGAGCAGCAACAGCAGCTCGCGGTCCTCCAGATGGTCGGCGATCACCTCGATGGCGGGCCGCGCCGCCTGCTCCGGCAGGTCGAGCGACGCCGCGACCGCGTTCGCAAGGAGGGCCGGGTCGCGCAGCGCGGACAGTTCCACGAGCCGCACGCCGTCGGGATACCTCCCGCGCAGGTCGCGCGCCGCGCGCACCGCGGCCCGGGTCTTGCCGACGCCGCCCGGTCCCGTGAGCGTGACCAGCCGGGCCCGCGTCAGCACGTCCGCGACCTGGTCCAGTTCCTGGCGCCGCCCGACGAAACTGGTCGTCTCTGCGGGCAGTTCTCCCGGCGTGCGCCGGGTGGGACTGGGGTTCATGAGGGGCTCACCTCGTGCGGTACGGAGGGCGGCGACTGCCGTCGCCAGGCTAGGCCCAACCGGGCCCGAGCGGGCCCTCTTCACCGGACGGCCACCCGAACGGGAAGGGAGGGACGGGTAGTTGGCGTCGCTCCCGCGATTTCCTCGCGCACTTCGGGGAAACCGTCACACGGAGCGCCCGGCTGACTACACTTCCGGGAACGCCACGGCTGTCGCGCCGGCCGGGCAGCGCCCCACCGGCACAACCGGAGCCGAGATCTCCGGCCCCTTCCGAAAGGCCCTTATGACAGCTCGTCCGTCGCCGACCACTTCCCTGCCCGAGACGTTCGGCACGCTCGGCGTCAGCGCACGGCGACTGGCGGCAGGTACGGGGGCGGCGGCGGACGGCGATGCGGGCGGTGATCTGCACGGCGTCGTCGACACGCCGTACGGGACGCGACTGCTCATCGGCGACGTGATGGGCAAGGGCGCCGAACTGTCCCGCACGGCCGACACGGTCCTGCGTACCTGGCAGCGGCTCGCCCGCGTACAGCGGACGTTGGAGGTGCTCGCGGTGCGGCTGCACTCGCTGGTCGCGCACTCCGAGGAGCCCGACCGGTTCGTCACCGCCACGCTGGTGACGGTCGGCCCCGACGGCTCGGCCGAGGTGGTCTGCTGCGGGCACCCGCCGCCCCTTTTGATCCGTGACGGGGCGACGGTCCCGGCGGCCGTGCCCGCGCCCGCGCCGCCGCTCGGCCTGCTCGACCTCGCGCACGGCTGGTGCGGCGCGGAGCAGATATCCGCGGCCTCCTGGGACCGCATGCTGCTGCACACCGACGGCGCCACCGAGGCCCGGGACGCCGACGGTGAGTTCTACCCTCTCGCCGAGCGCGCCACCGAGCTGAGCGCACTGCCGCTCGCCCCGTTCACCGCGGCCCTCTCGGTCGACCTGCTGCACCACGCGGGAGGCCGCCTCCAGGACGATGCCACGCTGCTGGCGCTGGAGCCGGCGACCTCCTAGCTGTCCGTCCGCCCGCCGCCGCCCGTCGCGACGCGGCGCTTTCGAAAATCTGTTGCTCCGAACCCGTTTTCGTCCCGGGTGACAGGGGAGTCGGAGTGCGGACCGTGTGACAACAGACGACGACGGAAGGGAGTGGCGGAACATGCTCCTCGCCCATCCCGCCCTGTTGACCGACCTCATCCGCGAGTACGACATGCTCAGCGCGCTCGACGCCGACGAAGGCGGACCCGCCGCGCGCCGCCGGCTCGACGACATCGGCTACAGCCTCTGCGTGGCCACCGGCACGAGCGACGTGGACGCGGCGCTCGTCGCGGCCCGGCACCGGCTGCCCGGCGCTCGCGTGCGGGACGATTCGATGCTCACCGCACGGCGGCGCAGGGCACCGCACGCGCGGCGCCACCGCCCCCGAGCGTGAGCCGGGCCCGCGTCGAGCGCCCCTTGCGCCGCGCGGGGCGTCAGACCGCCAGCGTGCCGCGGCCCGTGGTCTGCTCCAGCAGCACCTGCCGGGCCTGCGCGGCCGAGGACTGCCACAGCGTCGTCACCGGCTCCCACACCCGCACGCCGGTCGGTGAGCCGAGGGTCAGCGCCTGGAAGCTGCGGCCCTCCTGATCGGGCACCACCGTGACCGTCACGTACATGACGGCGGGCGCCTCGTCCTTGGCGTCCTCCGCGTCGGACACCGACAGGACCGCCGCGTACGCCGTGTCGTGCGCGGCCAGCGTGCGACCGGCGTGCGGCACCATCGGCAGCGGCAGCGCCGCCCCGTCCAGCTCTCCGTACGTGACCATCGGGACGCGGTCGACGAGGCAGGCCTTCGAGGTGTCGTTGCGCACGCTCAGCCTCAGGATGTCGGCGTTGTCCTCGGAGGGCTGGGCGCGCACGGTCACATCGTTCTCGCCGCAGCGCGCGAGCACGGCGGGGGAGGCGGAGCCGGCCGCTCCCGCCGTCGGGGCGGCGAGTGCGGTCAGGGCGAGGGCGGCGGCGGTGGCCGCCGCGGCATGACGCGTGACGTGACGAGCGCGCATCGGAATTCCCCATTCCGTGGTGGTCCGTCGTGGTCGTTCACTGCCGCCAAACGAATGAAAAGCGGCAAATGCAGGCATACGACCCTAGCGCGAAAGTGTGACCCGGGGCACGTCGCAGGGCGGGGGGTGCAGTACGCGCAAGGTTTGCACAGTGTGCAAGAATCACGCCCGTGACCGTCTCCGACCAGCCCAGCGCCCCCGCCGAGGGGCTGCGCGCGCGCAGGCGCCGCCAGACGCGCACCGAGCTGCACGCGGCCACGGTCCGGCTGGCCCGCGAGCACGGCTTCGCGCGGGTCACGGTCGAGATGATCAGCAAGGAGGTCGGCGTCTCGCCGCGCACCTTCTTCAACTACTTCCCCAGCAAGGAAGCCGCCCTCTTCGCCCTGCCCGGCACCGTTCCGCCCGCACTCGCGGACCGGTTCGCCGAGGGCGAGGGGAGCGGGACCGACGCCGTGCTGCGCGACCTCGGCGACATTCTCGCCGACCACCTCCAGGGAGCGGTCCCCGAGCCGCAGGAACTGGAGGACCTGCTGCGCATCGCGGAAGGAGTGCCCTCGGTCCTCGCCACGTTCCTCGCCCAGTGCGAGGCGGTCGAGCGGGACCTCGCCGGACTCATCGCCCGGCGCACCGGCACCCCGCCCGACGGTGCGGAGGCCGAACTGCTCGCGGGAGTCGCCATGGCGACCGTGCGCAGCGGGATCAAGCGCTGGCAGCAGTCGAGCGACCATCACGACGGGCCGGCCGGGCGCGTACGCGACGCCTTCGACGCGCTGCGCTCGCTACTGGGACCGGCCGCCGTGCAGTAGGCGCGCCACCCGTGTGACCACCTCCCCCTCGCGGTCACCCCGGATCCCCCTCCCCCCTTCTCCCCGCATCGGCACCACCGAAGCACCCCGTACGCGGCAACCGCTCTCCCCGCCGCCGGGTCAGCCCTGTACCACTCCACCCGCACACCACATCGGAGAACACCGCAATGACGCACGCCCCCGCTTCCGAGGGCATCGACTCCGGCCCCGACCCGGCGGCCGCCGGGCTCGAAGGGACCGACGAGAGCACGGTCAAGCCGCACAACTTCGGCCTGATCTTCGCCGCGCTGATGCTGACCATGCTGCTCGGCGCGCTCGACCAGACCATCGTCTCGACCGCCCTGCCGACCATCGTCGGCGAGCTCAACGGCATCGAGCACATGGCCTGGATCACCACCGCGTACATCCTCGCCGCCACCATCGGCATGCCGGTCTACGGCAAGCTCGGCGACCTCATGGGCCGCAAGAACATCTTTCTCGCGGGCATAGCCCTGTTCCTGGTGGGATCGGTGGTCTGCGGACTCGCCCAGAACATGGGCACGTTGATCGCGGGCCGCGCCCTCCAGGGCCTCGGCGGCGGTGGCCTCATGATCACCTCGCAGGCGATCATCGCCGACCTGGTGCCGCCGCGTGAGCGCGCCAAGTACATGGCCCCGATGGGCGCCGTCTTCGGTCTCTCCTCCGTCGTCGGGCCGCTGCTCGGCGGCTGGTTCACCGACGAGCACTCCTGGCGCTGGGCGTTCTGGATCAACCTGCCGCTCGGCATCCTGGCCTTCTTCGTCGCCGCCGTCGCGATCAAGCTGCCGCGCAAGGCGGTCCAGGTCACGCTCGACTACCTCGGCACGATCCTGATGGCCGCCGCCGTGACGTGCACGGTCCTGTTCGCCTCGTGGGGCGGCACGCAGTACGAGTGGTCCGACCCGCTGGTCATCGGCCTCGGCATCGGCGCCGTCGTCGCCTGGGTGCTGTTCTTCCTCGCGGAGAAGCGCGCCAAGGAGCCGGTGATCCCGCTGCACCTGTTCCGGTCGCCGATCTTCAACGTCGCCACCCTGCTCGGCATGATCGTCATCGGTCTCGGCATGTTCGCGATCGTCGGCTACATGCCCACCTACCTTCAGATGGTCTACGGCAAGTCGGCCACCGAGTCCGGGCTGCTGCTGATCCCGATGGTCGTCGGCATCATGGGCACCGCCCTGCCGTCCGGCGCGATCATGTCCAAGACCGGCAAGTACAAGGTCTATCCGATCGCCGGTACCGCGATCATCATGCTCACCGCGTACCTGATGTCGACGCTCGACGTGTCCGACCCGGTCTGGCTGGTGTGCGTGTACGTCGGTCTCGCGGGCGCGGGCGTCGGCCTGATGATGCAGACCCTCGTGCTCGCCGTGCAGAACGACTTCCCGGGCTCGGAGGTCGGCACCGCCACCTCCGCGAACAACTTCTTCCGGGAGATCGGCGCGACGCTCGGCACGGCCGTCGTCGGCGCCGTGTTCGCGAGCCGACTCACCGACCAACTGGCCTCGCGCATCCCCGCCGAGGCCGCCGCCAAGGTCGGCGACAGCGACTCGCTGACCCCGGCGCTGGTCCGCGCCCTGCCGGCCGACCTGCGCGACACGGTCGTCAACTCCTACCAGGAAGCGCTCGTCCCGATCTTCCTGTACCTGCTGCCCGTCTTCACGGTCGGTCTCGTCCTCGCCTTCGTCCTGAAGGAGAAGCCGCTCGCCGACAACGCCGACTGGCACGCGGAGAACGCGGGCCCCGCTGCGGACAAGGAGCCGGAGCCGGTCGGCTGACCGCGTCCCCGTGGGCAAAGAGCCGTGCCCCGCCGCGCTTCCTGAAGCGCGGCGGGGCACGGTCGCGTCAGTCGGCGTCCAGCCACACCCCGTCCCGCATCAGGTCCCGGCCCGCGAGCTCGTTCGCCTCGCGCCAGGCCTGGATGCGTACGGGCCGGATCCGGAAGTACGGATACGGTCCGTCGGCCGCGCGCGGATCGAACCCGGCGGCCGCGGCGAAGGCGTCCGCGAACTCCTCGGTGACCTCGTCGGGGGACAGGGCCTCGCACCGCCCCGCGATGTGCACGACGTCCCGCGTCGGCCCGATGCCGAGGTGCACGAGCCCGCTCGCCGCGAGGTTGCGCGCCACTGGATTGGTGGCCCGCGTCGACACGTACACGCATTCGTCCCGCCACAGGAACGACAGCGGCATCATGTACGGGGCGCCGTCCTCGGGCCCGGCCGTCGCGACCCACGCGTCGGCCTCCCGCTCCAGGCGGTCGAGGGTGTCCTGCTTGCGCTGCTTTGCCGAACGCGCGGGCGCGGCCTGCGACATGCGATTCTCCTTCTCGGCGAACAAACGAACATGAGTGGCGCACTGCCATGACATGACAGCACGGAGGAATGTGACAGATGGCCGACGCCGAAGTCCTGGCCGCCCGGTTCGAGGAACACCGACCGCGGCTGCGCGCCGTCGCCCACCGCATGCTCGGCTCGTCGGCGGAGGCCGACGACGTGGTGCAGGAGGCGTGGCTGCGGCTCAGCCGCACGGACGGGGCCGAGGCGATCGACAACCTCGCCGCGTGGCTGACCACGGTCGTCTCCCGCATCTGCCTCAACGCGCTGCGCGCCCGCGCCACGCGCCGCGAGGACCCGCTGGAGGTCCAGGAGCACGAGAGCGGGGAGGGCCCCGCCGACCCGGCGGACGAGGCGGTCGCGGCCGACTCCGTGGGGCTCGCGCTGATGGTCGTCCTCGACCGGCTCGCCCCGGCGGAGCGCCTCGCCTTCGTGCTGCACGACCTGTTCACCGTGCCCTTCGAGGAGATCGCGCCCATCGTCGAGCGCACCCCCGCCGCCACCCGCCAGCTGGCCAGCCGCGCGCGGCGCCGGGTGCGCGACGCCGATCCGCGCGCCACGGAGGAGGCGGACCGCGAGCGGCGCCGCGAGGTCGTCGAGGCCTTCCTCGCCGCGACGCAGGGCGGTGACTTCGAGGCGCTGCTCACCGTGCTCGACCCGGACGTCGTGGTCCGCTCGGACGCCGCGGCGATCGCCATGGGCTCGGAGCCGGAGGTGATCGGCGCGCGTGCCGTGGCCTCCCTGTACGCGGGCCGCGCCAAGGCCGCACGCCTCGCGCTGCTCGACGGTTCGGCCGGCGTGGTGTGGACGCACGCGGGCACCCTCAAGGTCGCCTTCGCCGTCGAGGTCGACCTCACGGCCGACCCGCCCCGCATCACCGGCATCGAACTCGTCGCGGACGAGAAGCGGCTGGCGGCGATGGACGTGGTGCCGCTCCCGCGACGCAGGAGCCCGGCCCCGGGAGGTCAGTCCCCGGCGGGCGCCGAATAGCACCGCACGGCCACCGATTCGCCCGGCCCCCACACCTGTTGCCCCGTCCCGAGGAACCGCCACCCGAGCCGTTCGTACAGGGCGATCGCGGCACGGTCGGTGGTGACGACGTCGAGCACGGCCAGGGCGCCGCGCAGGCATGCCTCGCGCGCGGCCCGCTCCAGGAGCGCCGCGCCGAGCCGGTGCCCGCGCGCGGACGGCGCGACGAAGAGCCGCCCCACGACGGCGACGGGTGTGTCCGCAGGTACGCGGGTCGGGGCCACGTCGCCCGGGGCGGGCCGGGCCAGCAGGACGTGCCCGGCCACGCGCCCGTCGTGGCACCCGACCCACGCGCCCACGGTGTCGCCGTCACTCAGCCAACCCACGGGATCCTTGGGCCAGTTGACTGGATAGCCGTCCGCGTGGTGCACGGCGTGCAGCACCCGCGCGCAGTCCGTCAGGTCGCGGTCCCGCCGCGCCCTGACCCGCGTACCGTCGTTCACATCGACCCACCGTTCCGCCGTCGGCTCCGTAGGCGGCATCGAAGCACACGTTCCTCAGGCGCTTGTCCGGCCTTCGCGGCCGGGCTAGCGTGCCGCCGTGGATCACTTCTCGCGCTCATGGGCCGCACTGCGCGCGGCGGTCGACGGCCTCCCCGAGCGGGCCTTCGAGCAGCCCTCGGGGTGCACCGGATGGCTGGTGCGCGACCTGGTGTGTCATCTGGTCATCGACGCGCAGGACGTGCTGATCACCCTGGTCACCCCCGCGTCGAGGGAGCCGACCGTCGACGCGGTGACGTACTGGCATGTGGACAGTGAGCCGCCGACCGGCGAGGAACCGCTCGACGCCCTGACCGTCCGCCTCGCCGCCGCCTACCAGGACCCGGACCTGCTCACTTTCCACCTCGACGACGTCGGGTCCGCGGCGGGGCGGGCCGCCAAGCTCGCCGACCCGGCGGCCCGCGTGAGCACGCAGGGGCAGGTCCTCACGGTGGGCGACTACCTCACCGCGTACGTCCTGGAGTGGACCCTGCACCACCTCGACCTGACCGCCCACCTCCCGGACGTGCCGGGACCACCCGCGGAGGGGCTCGCCCGGGCGAGGGCGCTCCTGGAGGGGATCGCCGGCGCCGCGTTCCCCACGGCGTGGGGCGACGCGGACGTGCTGCTCGTCGGAACGGGGCGCCGGGCCGCGACCGAGGCGGAACGCCGCGAACTCGGCGCTCTGGCGGGGAAGGTGCCGTTCGTCATCGGCTGACCCGGCAGGTCACGTGAAGCCACGGCCGGAAGAGGCCTCGCCGAGCCGGTCCAACACGTACGCGACATCCGGGTGCCCGGCCGTGCCCGCCCGGTACACCGCCCGCACGGTCCGCCGCACGGGGGAGTGCAGCGGATGCAGGGAGACACCCTCCAGGTGCGCGGGCAGGGCGAGTCGGGGCACCAGGGCCACTCCGGCGCCGCGTGCCACCAGGGCCGTCAGGACGCCGAAGTCGCTCGCCCGCGCCACCGCGCGCGGCACGAACCCGGCGGCCCCGCACGCCCGTTGGGTCATCTCGTGACAGGCGGTGTCCGTACCGGGCACCAGCCACGCCTCCCGCGCGAACGCGGCCAGGTCCGCCTTGTCGCCCGGCGCGAGACCGTGCCCCGCGGCCGCCTCGGGATGCAGCGCCAACTCCACCGGCTCGTCGAAGAGATGACGCTGTTCGCAGCCCGGCGGCAGCGGCCGGGGGAGCAGGCTGTACGTGTGCGTGACCGCGACGTCGACCGTCCGCTGCCGCAGTGCCTCGTCGGCGGCGTCCGGCTCGTGCTCGACGAGGTCGAGCCGAGGTGCCTCCACGCCCGGTTCGGGCCACACCTGGGGGATCAGCACCCGCGCCGCCGACGGGAACGCCGCGATGCGTACGGCTCCCGGCCGCCCCTGCCGCAGCGCCGCCACATCGGCCTGCGCCGCGGCGAGGTCGGCGAGCACCACCTGTGCGTGCTCCACGAGCAGTCGCCCCGCACCGGTCAGCCGCAGCGCCCGGCCGTGCTTCTCCAGGAGTACGAGACCCGTCTCCTTCTCCAGCGCCGCCAGCTGCTGCGAGACCGCGGGTCCGGTCAGATGCAGGGCCTCGGCGGTCGCCGCCACCGTGCCGTGCGCGGCGAACTCCGCGAGCAGCCGCAGCCGCCGCACTTCCAACACCAAAGCCCACCTTCTCAATAGGAGAAGAAAGAGTAACTGGACCTTTCCCATTCTACGGAGCAGGGTCGGGAGGGTGAAGTCCGTGACATTCGACAAGACCTCCCTCGCCCTCGCGGCCACCGTCCTGCTGTGGGCCTCCGCGTTCCCGGCCATCCGTGTCGCCCTCGACGGGTACGGGCCGGCCGCGCTCTCCTTCGTGCGGCTGGCGTCCGCGTCGCTCGTGCTGCTCGCCGTGGCGCCGTTCCTGGGCGTGCGCAGGCCGCGCAGGGCCGACCTGCCGCGCATTCTCGTCGTCGGGGCCTGCGGGATGAGCGCGTACCAACTCCTGCTGAACTGGGGCGAGACGAGGGTGCCGGCGGGCACCGCGAGCCTGATCGTCGCGTCGGTGCCCGCGATCAGCGCGCTGCTCGCCGTCGCGTTCCTGGGGGAGCGGCCGACCTGGCGCACGGTCGCGGGATCCGGCACGGCGCTCGCCGGCTGCGCGCTGATCGCCTTCGCGGGCGGGGAGACCGGCTACACGGCCGCCGCCTGGGCCGTCCTGGGTGCGGCCGTCGTACAGGCCGTCTACCACTTCGCGATCAAGCCGCTGCTGCGCCACTGCACAGGCCTCGAGGTCGCCTGCTACGCCATGTGGGCAGGCACGGTGCTGCTGCTCCCGCTGGCACCGGGAGCGCTCGGCGAGGTGATGAGGGCTCCGGCCGGGGCCACCGTCGCCGCGCTCTACCTGGGCCTGCTGCCGTCCGCCGCCGGATTCGTGGTGTGGGGGTACGCGGTCGCCCGGCTGACCGTGACGGCGGCGACCGCCGCGCTGTACCTGGTGCCGGGGGTGGCCCTGGTGGTCGCGTACCTGTGGCTGGGCGAGACGCCGACGCCCGTTGAGGTGGTCGGCGGGATCGTGACGCTGGCGGGTGTCGTACTGCTCGGGCGCGCCGCACCGAAGAGGCGCGGCGCGCCCGAGGAGCGGTGCGGCGCACCCGCGGACCGTGTCACGCCAGCGACAGGAACAGCTTCTCCAGCTCATCCTCGCTGAGCGGCGGCTGCTCGCCGTCCGCCGCGTTCATGCAGTCCCGCATGCCCGAGGCGATGATCTTGAATCCGGCCCGGTCGAGCGCGCGCGAGACGGCGGCCAGCTGCGTGACCACGTCCTTGCAGTCGCGGCCCGCCTCGATCATCGCGATGACGCCGGTCAGCTGCCCCTGCGCGCGGCGCAGCCGCTTCAGGACGGCGTCCATCGCCTCCGGGTTGCCCGTGCCGCTCATGAGCGCAGGGCCGCGCGGGCGGTGTCGAGCGCGCCCGGCGCGGGGCGGTTGAAGGGAAGCTTGCCGAGCATCGCCGCCATGCCGCACGTGTTGCTCACGCCGGAGTAGACGAGGCCGGAGGCGACGCCCGCGGCGAGCAGCCGGGCCTTCGGGGCGCGGCGCCCGAACGCGAGGCCGAGCAGGACCAGCGAACCGGCGGCGAACCGGACCTGGCGGTCCATCGCCCAGACGGCGCGCTCGGGGCGGGCCGCGGTGTCGACCGGCAGCCCCTCGGCGGTCCAGGCCTGCGTGCCGCCGTCGAGCCCGATGGCGTCGACGCCGGCCTCGGCGAGCTTCGCGCAGGCGGCGGCGGAGCGGTGCCCGGCCGCGCACACGACGACGATCCGGCGGCGCCCGGCCGCGTCACGCAGGTCGGGCAGCAGCTCGTCGATGAGCTCCGCGGGCACATTGAGGGCGCCGGGCACGTGCCCCGACGCGTACTCGGCGGGGGCGCGCACATCGAGGACGAGGGTGTCGTCGGCGGCCGCGCCGTGCAGATCGGCGGGGGCGAGGGTGGTGCTCATGTCTCTCCTGTCTCCCTGGTATACCCCCGAGGGTATCACCACGTACCCCCGTAGGTATGTGACCCGACCGTCCGGACGAAGTCCCACCGAAAGCAGGACAAGGGATGTCGGGATTCCGGGACATGCTCGTGAGAGCGAGCCGCACGGCAACGGCACCGTGAGCCGCGCGGCGATGACGCTTGACACCTGGAAGCAACGGGAGACACCTCCATGCCTGACAACGCCCACCCGGCGACCGACGAACAACCCCTGCGCGGCAAGGTCGCCCTGGTCGCGGGGGCCACCCGCGGCGCCGGCCGCGGCATCGCCGTCGAACTCGGCGCGGCCGGCGCCACCGTCTACGTCACCGGCCGCAGCACCCGCGCCCGCCGCTCCGAGTACGACCGCCCGGAGACCATCGAGGACACCGCGGATCTCGTCACGGCCGCCGGGGGCCAGGGCGTCGCCGTCCCCACCGACCACCTCGAACAGGACCAGGTGCGCGCCCTCGTCGAGCGCATCGATCGCGAACAGGGCCGCCTCGACATCCTCGTCAACGACATCTGGGGCGGCGAGAACCTCTTCGAATGGGACACGCCCGTCTGGGAGCACGACCTCGACAACGGGCTCAGGCTGCACCGGCTGTCCTTCGAGACGCACGCCATCACCAGCCACTACGCGCTGCCGCTGCTGCTACGCACCCCGGGCGGCCTGGTCGTCGAGGTCACCGACGGCACGGCCGAGTACAACAGCGCGAACTACCGCGTGTCCTTCTTCTACGACCTGGCCAAGAGCTCCGTCCTGCGCATGGCGTTCGCCCTCGGCCACGAACTCGGCTCGCGCGGCGCCACCGCCGTCGCGCTCACCCCCGGCTGGATGCGCTCGGAGATCATGCTCGGCCACTACGACGTCACCGAGGAGAACTGGCGGGACGCGGTGCGGGTCCAGCCGCACTTCGCCATCTCCGAGACGCCCCGCTACACCGGCCGCGCGGTCGCCGCGCTCGCCGCCGACCCGGACGTCGCCCGGTTCAACGGGACGTCCCAGTCCAGCGGCGGCCTCGCCAAGGTCTACGGGTTCACCGACCTCGACGGCAGCAGGCCCGACTCCTGGCGCTACCTCGTCGAGGTGCAGGACGCGGGCAAGCCGGCGGACGTCACCGGATACCGCTGACCGTCGAGAACGGCCGCTCGGCCCTCGTCTGCGAGAATCCGTCTCATGACATCGGCCATCGTTCCAGGACAGGTCCTCGGCGACCCCGCCCCGCGCACCGCGACGCGGGAGCCGAGCCGCCCCTGACCCATGTGCTCGCCCGGTGACGACCGCCGGGCCGCCTCCCGCTCCTCGCCCATGTGCGCTTCGTGCCCCGCACGTTCCACTCCGAGGAGTTCCCAAGGTGACCGTCCTGTCCTGGACCGAACCCGATACCGACACCACCCGCACCGCGTCCTGGCGCGCGCTCGGCGGTGGACGGCCGCCCCGGCGCGTCGTCGTCGCCGAGGACCGGACCCGCGCGCGGGAGGCCTACCGCCACGCCTGCGAAGGCACCGCGCTGTTGTGGCGCGGCGACTACCACGGCGCCCGGCAGCTGCTGAGCGCCCTCGGCCGCCGCGTCGACCGGGCGCTGCCGTTCGCCGAGGGCTTCCACGAGCACCGCAGGAACCGCGTCCACCGCGCCCGCGTCCTCGGCATGCTCCTGGTCGTCCTCGGCCCTGACCACGGCCTCGACCTGCGCCGCGCCCCCGACGTGCGCCGCGCGTGCACCGAGGCGTACGGGCCCGCTCCCGGCACCCCCGGAGTCGTGCCGCTGCGCGAGCTGCTCGGTGTGCTCGGCGCGCACGAATGGCGCCGTACCGGCGTGCCCGTGGCCGCTCTCGACGGTGCCCGCATCCACCCGCACTATGGGGTGTTCGCCCCGGTCAGGGGCGAGTACGTCGACCTGGTCCACGGTGCGGAGCTGCCCCGCGGCGCGGCCGGCGGCGTCGCCTTCGACCTCGGCACCGGCACGGGGGTGCTCGCCGCCGTCCTCGCCCGGCGCGGCGTCGGCAGGGTCGTCGCCACCGACGCGGCGCCGCGCGCCCTCGCCTGCGCCCGCGACAACGTCCACCGGCTCGGGCTCGCGGACCGGATCGAGGTGAGCGACGCGGGGCTCTGGCCCGAGCGCGGGCGCGCCGCCCTCGTCGTCTGCAACCCGCCGTGGCTGCCGGCGCGCCCCGCCTCATCCCTCGAAGAGGGCGTGTACGACCCCGACTCGCGCATGCTGCACGGCTTCCTCGGCGGGCTCGCGGGCCGCCTCGAACCCGGCGGCGAGGGCTGGCTCATCCTCTCCGACCTGGCCGAACTGCTCGGACTGCGGGGCCGCGACGAGCTGACGAACGCCTTCGCCGCGGCGGGTCTGCGCGTCGCAGGCCGGCTCGACGTCCGGCCGCGCCACCCGCGCTCGCACGACCGCACCGATCCGCTGCACGCCGCACGCGCGGCGGAGACGACGTCGCTGTGGCGATTGGTCCCGACGGGGGAGGCCACCGTGCGTACATGACGGTGAATCAGGCGTGGCAGGGTGGGACCAGAGTGGCGATATGGGGTAAAGGGTTCAGATCGCACCCGCTCCGACATCCGCTCGACGGAGGTACTCCATGGCCCCCCAGCACCGTCTCCGCCGCCGCCACGCGGTGGCCGCGGCCGCCCTGCTGATCAGCACGCTCGCCGGGGCGGCGCCCGCGGGGGCCGGAGCGGCGGAGGGCAGATCCGCTCCGGCCCCGGGGCAGCAGGCCGCCAAGGGCAGGGGGACCAACCTGCTCGTCGCGGGGCTCGACCGGCGCAGCGGAATGTCCCGCGAGGAGATCCAGCGGCTGCACGTCGGCGGCCAGGAGTGCGGCTGCACCGACGTGCTGATGCTCGTGCACATCGCCGCGGACGGCCGTCGTCTCAGCGTCGTCTCCCTCCCCCGCGACTCCTTCGTCCGCTTCGCCCGGCACGACCACCCCGCGCACAGCGGAAAGATCAACGGGGCCTACGCGCACGGGGGCCGGGACCTGACCGTCCGGACCGTCGAACGTGCCACAGGGCTGCGCGTCGACCACTACATGGAGGCCGACTTCCGCGGATTCGTCGCGGCCGTCGACGACCTGGGCGGCGCCGAGGTGTGCAGCGACAGGCCGCTGCGGGACGAGAATTCGGGACTCGACCTGGCCGCGGGCACCCACGACATCGACGGCAGGCACGCCCTGCGCTACGTCCGCGCCCGCCACCTCAACCCGCCCGGCGACCTCGGACGGGTCCGCCGCCAACAGAAGATGCTGCTCGGCATGTTGGCGCGGCTCTCCGACGCGAAGGTCTTCAAGGACCCGATGGCGACCGCCCGTACGGCCCGCGCGCTGATGTCGCACGTGCGCACCGACGGCCACACGGACACCCGAACGCTGATGTCCCTGGCGTGGAAGCTGCGCGACCTCACGCCGCGGCGGACGGAGTTCGCCACCGTGCCCATCTCGAACTTCGACTACCGGGATCCCCAATGGGGCTCGTCGCTGCTGTGGGACGACAAGCGGGCGAAGGAGATGTTCGGGGCGCTGCGCGCGGACCGGCCGCTGACGTCCACCCGGAAGTCCGGCGGTCCCGTCCCGGTCGGCATGCCGCCCCAGGAGACCAAGGTGCGGGTCGACGACCCGCGCGTCGCCGCCGGGCTGCGGGAGAGCGGCTTCGACGTGACCGAGGCGCCCGCGCCGAGCAGCCGCCCGAGCGGACCCACCGTCGTCACGTACGATCCCGAACGCGCCCGCTTCGCGCCCTCTCTGGCGGCCGCGCTCCCCGGCGCGAAGCTGCGGTCCGTGGCCGGTTTCGGCCCGGTCTTCCGCGTCGCCGTCGGCGGCGGCGATCAGAGTGTGACGCAAGTGACGTACGACCGCAGCATGGTGGAAGGGGCCCCGGTTACCGGAGACCGGCTGCGCTGCGGGAACCCTTCGGGCAAAAAGGGCTGAAAACCGACTGCTGCGGGGCCACTTGAGGTCCGGTGACGGGAGCGCGACGCTCCGTGTTGCGGTTACGGTTCTGCTGTGGTGATCAACGCGCAAGGCAACAACGAGGCACATTCCACCGAGCCGGGCACGGCACTGCTCCTCGCGGCCGCGCCCGTCGGCAAGGCGGGCCTCATCGACGCGGTCTCCGTGCTGCCCACGCTCGCGGCGGTGCCGCCGGACGTGCTCACCGGCACGGCGGCGGCGTCCGTCGTCGAACTCGCGGACCCGCTCGACCCGCAGGCAGTCCTCACCCGCCTGCGCACCGCGGCCGCGCAGCCGGGGCCGCTCCACCTGTACGTCGCGGGCCAGCTCCACCTCGACCAGCGCCAGCGCCTGTTGCACCTGGCCCTCGCCCGCACCACCCCGTCGACGCTTCGCTACACGGGGCTGCCGTGGCACTGGCTCACCGGTGAACTCACCCGGCGCCGCGCGCACACCACGACCGTCGTGCTCGACCTCGTCGCCGACGCGGAGGCCTGGAAGCACGTCGGATCGGGCGGCCTGGGCCTCGGTCACGGCACCAGCGTCTTCGGCCGGGTGCTGCCGCCACCGCCCCGCCGCACCACCCTCACCCCCACCTACCTCCGCGCCTACGCGGACATCTGGCGGACGGGCGCCCGCCCCACCCCGCCCGACCTCCACGAGACGGCCGCGGCCCACGCGGGCCCGGCGGACGCGCTGTTCGTGGCGCTGGGGTCGGGGTACGTGGCGCCGGGTTCGCGTGTGCCCGCGGCGGCGAGCGGTCACCCGGCCGAGCCCGCGCCCGCGGGACGGCCAGGCGGGGCGGAGGCTCCGAGGTCCGGTTCGGGTACGCCCTCGGCCCCCGAGGCGGGAGCGAGCCCAGGCTCCTCTCCGGCCTCGGACCCGACGCCGATACCGGTCGCGCACCCGACGCCGGCCCGGGAATCGGCCCACGTCCCGCCGTCGCACCCGGCATCGACTCCCACCCAGGCCTCTGCTCCCGCCCCGGCCCCAAGCCCGGCTCCGGCCTCGGCTCCGGTTCCGACTTCGGGCTCTGCTCCGGCTCCCGCGCCGGCCCCAAGTCCGGCTCCGACTTCGACCCCAAGTCCGGCTCCGGCTCCGACTTCGGCTCCCGCGCCGACCCCAAGCCCGGCTCCGGCTCCTGCCCCGGCCCCAAGCCCGGCTCCGACTTCGGGCTCTGCTCCGGCCCCAAGCCCGACTCCGGTCCCGGCTCCGACTTCGGCTCCGGCCTCTGCTCCGGCTCCCGCGTCGGCCCCAAGCCCGGCTCCGGTCCCGGCTCCGGCTCCGACTTCGGCTCCCGCGCCGGCCCCAAGTCCGGCTCCGGCCTCGGCTCCGGTTCCGACTTCGGGCTCTGCTCCGGCTCCCGCGTCGGCCCCAAGCCCGGCTCCGGTCCCGGACTCGGCTCCGGCCTCGGTCTCAACTGCGGCTCCGGGCGGGGCGTCGAACTTGGCTCCGGGCTCGGTCCCAACTTCGGCTCCGGTTCCGACTTCGGCCCCGACTCCGGCTCCGGCTCCGGCCCCAACTTCGGTCCCGGTCCCGGCCTCGGCCCAGCCTTCGGCCCCAGCGGTGCCTCCGGTGTCTGCCGGGGCAGCCGCATCGGGGCCGCTGCCGGATCCGGCGCCCGCGCCGACTCTGGCGCCCGCGCCGACTCCGGTACCCGTCACGGACGCGGCTCCGGTGTCCGCTCCCGCTGCGGGCCCGGTTTCGGCTCCGGCCGCGGAGCACGTCCAGGAGCCCGCCCTGGGGCCCGCCGCGGAGCACGTCCAAGCGCCCGACCCCGGGCCCGCCGTGCGGCTCGGCAAGGCTTCGGACCCGGGGCATGTCCAGGCCCCCGCCCCCGGTCCGACCGTTCAGCTCTCCGAGGCGCCGGTTCTGGGCCCGGTCGTGACGCCCCCGGCCGCCGCTCCCATCAGCCCACAGCCCGCCCCCGACCCCGCCCCCGCGCCCGTCGTCCCGCCCATGCCCGCCGTCGCGCCTGCGCGGCCCGCCGAGCCCGACCCGCACGCTCTGCTGCTCGCCGCCGTGCAGGCGGGGCGGCACGGGGAGGCCGCGTCCATCGCCGCCGCGTGGGAAGGGGAGGCGCTGCGGGTGCACGGGATGCGGTCCTCGCAGGTCGTGCACTGGATGGAGGTGCGGGCCGACCTCGCACGCCTGGCCGACGAACCGGGACGCAGCTGCGAGTTGTGGATCGCCGTGGCGCACGCCCGGATCGCGCGCGGCGAGTCACCCTCCGACGAGGACGTGGAGGCGGCCGCCGACCGTGCCCACCACCAGTTCGAACAGGTCCGTGACCCGGAGCGGGCCCGTGGGCACGCCGCCGGTCTGACCGCCCTGCGGGAACAGGTACCGGGCCGACGCCCCGGCGCCCTCGACGCGATCAAGCGCCGCCTCGACGCGCTCGGTGACCCGACCCGGAAGGCCTGAGGCCCACCCGCTCCGTGCCCAACAGCTCAGCAGCTCAACAGGCCCGCCGCACATAGCCCTTCGTGCCGGCGGGCCGCACGTCCATGTCACGCAGCACGATCGAGAGCCGGTCGCCCCACGCGCGGCAGGCCCCCTCGAAGTCGCCCTTGCGGTACTCCACGGCGAAGACCCGGTCGTCGTACGCCGACGCGTACGCCCGGCACTCGTCATAGGCCTGGCACTCCTCCGTCACCGCGAAGTCGAACCCGATGTCGTGGCGCTTCGGCAGGAGTTCCGCGGTGTTCTTCTGCCCGACCGCGAGCCCGGCCCCGTGCGAGCGGTCCGCGATCAGCTGGGCGAACGCGACCGCGTCCGAGGAGTCGAGCAGGCCGTCGGAGCGTTCGTAGGAGTCGAGGTTGTCCGGCTCGACGGCCTGGTAGCCGTCGTCGGCGCAGCCCCGGATCCAGCCGCCCACGATGTTCGCGAGCCGCGCGCGCTTCGTCTTCGTGGAGATGTCGAACAGCGGCTCGTGCCAGTCCTCGTCGACCACCAGCTTGCCGTCGTCGTCCCGCAGCAGCAGGTCGTCGTGGTGGGTCCGCCACCACGTCACCGCGTCGGGCTGGGCCTGGAAGGCGTTGACGTAGCAGACGTTGTAGAGCCCGCGGGCGGGTGCGTCCCCGCGGTCCCGCGAGACGGCCCGCACCCCCGCGGGCGGCTTGTACGCGCCGCCGATCTGGTAGTCGAACTGCGCGTCCGGTGTCGGCCGTTGCACGTGTGGGGAGTGGCCCCCGGACTCCGGTGACGAGCAGGCGGACACCGCGAACGCGGCGCTCAGGGCGAGGCACAGAGCCGACAGACGTCGGGAAGCCGGACGGAAGATCATCGTCGCAGCCTAGAACGAGAACCCCGCCCCCTCGTTCACAACGGCCGCCGGAAACACACCCGGTCCTGCCCCGGACCGTCGTAGTCCGTGCGCACCGCGACCCCGCCCACCTCCCGGTCACCCGGCTCCACCACGAACCCCAGCGCCCGGTGGAAGGCGATCGATCCGGCGTTCCCCGGCGACGTGATCGCCCGCACGTCCCCCCGCCCGGCCCGCTCCGCCCGCCGGAAGAACTCCTCGTACAGGCCACGGCCCACACCAGTGCCGCGCAGCGCCGGGTCGACACCCACGAAGTGGATGTACGCGGAGGTGTCGTCATCGGCGGCGTACAGGCCCACCAGGAACGCCCGGACTCCGGACGCGTCCTCCGCCACCAGGCTGGTGCCCGCGAAGAACTGGAGGAACAGGCGGGGCAGCAGCAGCGACAACTCGCGCGCCTCCTGCGGTGTGCGCGAGTCGCCCCACCACTCCTGGACCCGTCGTACGAGCAGGGGGTGGTCGCCCTCGCGGGCCGCGCGCAGCTCGGGCATCAACGTTCCTTTCGCCGGGATCCGCCGCAGACGGTTCGAACGGTCACCAAGCGGTACCGGTCGTGACGCACCTCACGCCCCGCCCCGGCACCGCCGGGAACAACCCTGCCACCCCGTCCGTTGACCAAGACGTGGACACGGATGGAACAGTGTCCCCGGGCCCTACCTATCGCCCGCAGGGAAGATCGTTCGGCTGAAGCCCTGCGGAGCCCCCCGCCGAGAGGCGACCGCCATCCGTGTCCCGCTCAAAGCCGCCCCGGCCGTGGTCCCCCGTCACGGCCGGGGCTTCCTCTTTCCCCGACCTTCCCCGACCACACTCCCGGGCCGGCGCCTAGAGTGCGCCCATGTCGCGCTTCCACGAGACCAAGCACCGGCTCGTCACCACCTTCCAGCGCCGCGTCGCCAACCCCGTGACCCGGCGCCTGCCGACCCAGGTCCTCCTGGAGACGACCGGACGCACGTCGGGGCTCGCGCGCCGCACCCCCGTGGGCGGGCGGCGTGTCGGCGGGGCCTTCTGGCTGGTCTCGGAGTTCGGGTTCAAGTCCCAGTACGTACGCAACATCCAGGCCGATCCCCGCGTCCGCGTCCGCCTGCGCGGGCAGTGGCACGGCGGCACCGCACACCTGCTGCCCGGGGACGACGCCCGCGCACGCCTGAGGTCCCTGCCCCGCCTCAACAGCGCCGCGGTGCGCGGCCTCGGTGTCGACCTGCTGACCGTCCGCGTCGACCTCGACTGACCGCGACCACTCGTCCGGACCTGGCATGATCGGGGGCATGGCAGAACGTGTGATCGCCGCGTGTGACGGCGCGTCCAAAGGAAACCCCGGGCCCGCGGCATGGGCCTGGGTCGTCGCCGACGGTGACGAGAAGCCCGTGCAGTGGGAGGCCGGCGCGCTCGGCACCGCGACGAACAACGTCGCCGAACTCACCGCCCTTGAGCGGCTGTTGAGTACGGTCGCCGCGGATGTGCCGCTCGAGGTGCGGATGGACTCGCAGTACGCGATGAAGGCGGTCACCACGTGGCTGCCCGGCTGGAAGCGCAAGGGCTGGAAGACGGCCGCGGGCAAGCCGGTCGCCAACCAGGAACTGGTGCAGCGGATCGACGCGCTGCTCGACGGCCGCGCGGTCGAGTTCAAGTACGTGCCCGCGCACCAGGTCGACGGCGACCCGCTGAACGACTTCGCGGACCGTGCCGCGAGCCAGGCCGCCGTCGCCCAGCAGGACGCGGGCAGCGCGCTCGGCTCTCCCGAGCCGCCGCCGTCCGCCCCGTCCTCGGCCAAGCCGCCGCGCGCGAAGAAGGCGGCGACCGCCAAGCGGGCCTCCTCCGGCTCCTCCTCGCGCACCCTCAAGGCGAAGTTCCCCGGCCGCTGCCGCTGCGGCCGCTCGTACGGCGCGGGTGAGGACATCGCCAAGAACCCCGACGGCTGGGGCCACCCGGAGTGCCGCACGTCGGCCTGACCGCAACCGGCACAGAGGGGCCCGGCGCACATCGCGCCGGGCCCCTCTCCATGCCCTTGCGTACTTACGTGCTCACCCGCACGTAGTCCACCACCAGCTGCTGTGGGAACTGGGTGCTGGAGTCCGGGTCGCCCGGCCAGTCCCCGCCCACGGCCAGGTTCAGAATCAAGAAGAACGGCTTCTCGAAGACCCACTGGTTGCCACCCACGTCGGCGGGGGTCCGGGTCTGGTACACCGTTCCGTCCACCGACCAGGTGATCTTGTTGGGCGTCCAGTCCACCGCGAACGTGTGGAAGTCGTCCGCGAAGGCCTGGCCGCCGGGCAGCGAGTAGCCCGCGCCGATCCCGCCGGCCCCGGAGTAGCCGGGGCCGTGGATGGTGCCGTGGACCGTGGAGGGTTCGAAGCCCACGTTCTCCATGACGTCGATCTCGCCGCAGTTGGGCCAGCCGGCCGAGCCGATGTCACTGCCCAGCATCCAGAACGCGGGCCATATGCCCTGCCCGCGCGGGATCTTCATCCGGGCCTCGACGTGGCCGTGCGTCGTCTCGAACTTCCCCGACGTGTTGAGGCGCGCCGAGGTGTACTGGCACGTCCCGTACCAGCACTGGTAGTTGGAGGGATTCTCCTTGCGTGCGGTGATGACCAGGTTGCCCTGGCCGTCGAGCGCGGCGTTGTTGTTGCCGGCCGTGTAGTACTGCCGCTCGTGGTTGCTGACGTTGTCTCCGGTCTCGGTCTGCCAATTCGAACCGTCGACCGCCGAGCCCGCGGGCCCGTCGAAGTCGTCGGAGAAGGTGACCGCCGTGGGGTGCGCGCCGTCTTCGGTGTCGGCGGCGTTCGCCGTCGGCACGAACGCGGCGGCGACGCACAGCAGGGCCGCGGCGCCCAGGGGGAGTCTGCGGCTCAGCGGGCGGAGTGAACTGCGCATGGGGCATCACATCACTTCGGGTAGGGGGTCGTGCCGTCCCGCGGCACGCCAGAAAGTGAAGGCAGGAACGCTGCGCTTGACGTGTTCCGTTCAAGGCTTGATTTAAGGGGTGGGGTCAAGGGGCGTCAAGGGGCTGCGTAAAAGTCCGTACCAGTGTTCCCGGTTAAGGTTTTCCGACGATCTTCGAGGAGATCTTCGAGGCGATCTTCGAACCAGGAGTGATGTGAGCATGCTGCGGTGCGCCGTACTCGACGACTACCAGGGCGTCGCCCGTGAACTGGCCGACTGGGACCGGTTGTCGGACCGCGTCGACGTCACGTACCTGAATCGGTATGTCGACACGCACGACGAGCTCGTCGCGCTGCTCGGCGACTGCGAGATCGTCGTCGTGATGCGTGAACGCACCCCGTTCCCCGCGGAGTTGATCGGACGCCTGCCCAAGCTGCGGCTCCTCGTCACCTCGGGCATGCGCAACGCGTCCATCGACCTCGACGCCGCGGCCGCGCACGGCGTCACCGTCTGTGGCACCGCGAGCAATCCCGAACCGCCCGTCGAGCTCACCTGGGCCCTGATCCTGGGCCTCGCCCGCGGTGTCCTCACGGAGGGCGCCAACCTGCGCGACGGCGGCCCCTGGCAGTCCACCCTCGGCGCCGACCTGCACGGCCGCCGCCTCGGCCTGCTCGGCCTCGGCAAGATCGGCGCACGGGTCGCGCGCGTCGGCGCCGCCTTCGGCATGGACGTCACGGCATGGAGCCGGAACCTGACCGCCGAACGGGCGGCAGAGGCCGGTGCCACCCTCGCCGCCTCCAAGGAAGAACTCCTCGACACCAGCGACTTCGTCTCCGTCCACCTCGTCCTGGGCGACCGCACCCGCGGCCTCCTCGGCGAGGCCGAGCTGCGCCGGATGCGCCGCACCGCCTACCTGGTCAACACCTCGCGCGCCGCGATCGTCGACCAGGAGGCGCTGCTGCGGGCGCTGCGCGAGGGCTGGATCGCCGGCGCGGGCAGCGACGTCTTCGACACCGAGCCGCTCCCGGCCGACCACCCCCTGCGCACCGCCCCGAACTTCCTGGGCCTGCCCCACCTCGGCTACGTGACGCGCCGCAACTACGAGGGCTTCTTCCAGGGCGCCGTCGAGGACATCGAGGCGTATCTGGCGGGAGGCCCGGTGCGCGTGCTCGGCTGACTCCCGCTCAGCCGCGGACGAACTCCCGCAGCTCCTCCGTGAGGTGCGGGAACTCCTCCAGTACGGCCCGCGTCGCGAACTCGTGGTCCGAGTAGTCGAATCCAGGGGTGACGACCTCCGCCACCAGGCCGTGGCGGGCGTCGTCGATCAGGTGCGAGGCCTTCCAGTGGCCGCCCGGCACCAGCAGGAAGCGCTCGTCGTCCGGGCCGAGGGTGGTGCGGTGCAGGGTGCCGTCCGGGGCGACGGTCACGTACTCCAGAGGGCCGCCGTCGATCAGGAAGTGCAGGATGTCGCTGCGGTTGCGGTGCAGCAGGCCGCTGGGCTGCCGCTCGTCGAGCAGATAGTGGATCGATGTCGCCGAGGGGCGGGGGCCGTGCGGCGTCGACAGCTCGTACGGGCTCGTGTAGACGCGGCGGAAGTAGCCGCCCTCGCCGTGGGGCTCCAGGTCCAGCTCGCCCAGCCAGTCGCGCACGGTTGCTCCTCAGGGTGGAACATGGGTGGATGATCAAGGATAAGGGGCGTGGGACGCGGATGCGGGAGGCTCGCGAGTACCGTGCGCTGTCGCCCGTGTACCCGCCGTGACCTGCAACTCCGTGGTGAATCACGGGAGTTGGCATGACAGACTGCGGGCAGGTCACACGCATCGTCCCGCCCGCACAGCGACGTTGGAGAGTTTCATGACGGCACCTGCTCCCCGGCCCCGTATCGACACCAGCCAGGCGCACCCCGCGCGGGTCTACGACTGGCTGCTCGGCGGGAAGGACAACTACCCCGTCGACGAGGCCGTCGGCGAGCAGCTGCCGCCCGAGGCGCGGGACGCGGCCCGGCAGAACCGGGAGTTCATGCACCGGGCCGCCGCCTGGCTCGCCGGGCAGGGCGTCGACCAGTACCTGGACATCGGCACCGGCATCCCGACCGCGCCGAACCTGCACCAGATCGTGCAGCGCATCGTCCCGACCGCCAAGGTCGTCTACACCGACAACGACCCGATCGTGCTGCGGCACGCCCAGGCGCTGCTCGTCAGCAGCCCCGAGGGTGCCACCGACTACATCGAGGGCGATGTCCGCGAGCCGGACGCCATCCTCGAACACGCCCGCACCGTCCTGGACTTCGACCGGCCCATCGCCCTGTCGCTGATCGCGCTGATGCACTTCATCCCGGACGACGAGGAGGCGTACGGCATCGTCTCCCGGCTGGTGTCCGAGCTCCCGCCCGGCAGCCACCTGGTGCTGTCCAACGCCTCCAGCGACATCTTCCCCGACCTGGTCGAGAAGGTCGTGGCCCAGTACACCAAGGCCGGGATCCAGCTGGGCTTCCGCACCCGTGACGGGGTGGCGCGGTTCTTCAAGGGGCTCGACCTCGTGGAGCCGGGCCTGGTGACCGCCACCGAGTGGTTCCGCGGCGAGCCCGCCCCCGCGCCGGAGCCGTCCGGCATCTACTCGGGCGTCGCCCGGATCTCCTGACTCACATGGTCGGCGGCGCGCCGTTCAGCCGGGCCGACAGCTGGTGCGCCGCCGCGACCACCGCCTCCGCGACCTGCGGGAGCGCCTCCGGCGGCAGCCGGAACACGGGCGCCGACACATTGACGGCCGCCACCACGTCGCCCCGGTGGTCGTGCACCGGGACGGCGACCGCGGTCAGGCCCGGCTCCATCTCCTCCGCCGCCACCGCGAAGCCGCGCACCCGCTCCGCCCGCAGCCGTTCCAGGACGGCCGCCGCGTCGCGGGGCGCCGCGTCCGTGCCCGGCAGCGGCGCTCCGTCCTCGGTCGTCAGGAGCGCCGCCACCTGGTCGTCCGGCAGTCCGAACAGCAGCGCGCGGCCCGCGGACGTGCAGTTCAGGGGCGAGGTGCGGCCGATCCACTCGTGCGCCTGGAGGCCGCGCGACGTGCGCTCGGTGAGCACCGTCACCACGCCGTGCCCGGACAGCACCGTCAGATAGGCCGGTTCCCCCACGCGGTGCACCAGGTCCCGCAGCACCGGCGGCGCCTCCCCGTACAGCCGCTCCTCGCCCGCCGAGGAGGCCAGTGCCAGCAGCTGCCAGCCGACGCGGTAGCGCAGCGTGCGCGGATCCCGCTCCAGGAATCCCTCCTGCGCCAGGACCTTCAGGGTCCGTGACACCTGCGTCTTCTCTTTGCCCACCGCCTGGGCCACTTCCTGTACGCCCATGGGGCCCTGCGCCAGTGCGCGCAGCACGTCCAGCGCGCGGTGCACGCTGCTCAGGTTCTCCGCTGCCATGACACTAGGCTGCCACAGCGGCGTGCGTATACAGCAACTTGCATTGTTCCATTCGCACGGACCGCTCTATGGTCGATCCACATGTGCGGAATCGCAGCCATACACAGCCATCACGGAAGTCTCGCCACCGAGTGCGCCGACGCGGCGGCGGAGGGCATGCTCGACCGGCTCGCCCACCGCGGACCCGACGACAGCGGAACCAGAACGGTCGGCGGCCACACCTGGCTCGGCCATCGGCGCCTCTCCATCGTCGACCTCGACGGCGGACACCAGCCGCTCGGCGGCGGCAACGGCGACGACGACTGGTCGCTCGTGTGCAACGGCGAGATCTACAACCACGAGGCCCTGCGTGAGGAACTGCCCGCCGAGGCGTTCGGCTCCTCGTCCGACTCGGCGGCGGCCCTCGCCGTGCTGCGCACGGACGGGCCCGCGGGCCTGCGACGCCTGCGCGGCATGTGGGCGCTGTGCGCGGCCACCCCGGGCGGCCGGTTCGTCGTCGCCCGCGACGCCATCGGCGTCAAGCCGCTGTACTGGGCGCGCACGGAGACCGCCGTGCACTTCGCCTCCGAACTGCGCGCCTTCGACCCCGACGTACAGCCCGCCGCCGAGATCTTCCCTCCCGGACACCGGTGGACGCCCGAGGGCGGTCTGCGCCGGTTCGCGGAGCCGGTTCCCGACGTGACCGACACCTGGGGCGGCGTGCCCGAGCAGGTCGTCGAGAAGGCCACCTTCGAAGCCGTCGCCGACTCCGTCCGCCGGCACCTGATGGCGGACGTCGAGGTCGGCGTGTTCCTCTCGGGCGGGCTCGACTCCAGTCTCGTCGCCGCGGTCGCCGCCGACGAGTACGCCCGCCAGGGACGCCGCCTCAAGACCTTCGCCGTCGGCACGGAGGACTCCCCGGACCTGCTCGCCGCGCGGGACGCCGCCGCGTTCCTGGGCACCGAGCACCACGAGGCGGTGCTCGACCCCGAGGCCGCGGCGCGGGCGCTCGACGAGGTGGTCGGGTGCGTGGAGTCCTTCGACGCCAGCCTCATCCGCAGCGCCGTCCCGAACTGGTTCCTGTCCGAACTCGCCTCCCGGCACGTCAAGGCCGTCCTCACCGGCGAGGGCGCCGACGAACTCTTCGCCGGATACGGCTACTACCACGAGCGGCACGCCGCCCCCGACGCGCTGGACGCCGAACTGCGCCGCACCATAGGCGCGTTGCACGGCCTCAATCTCCAGCGCTGCGACCGCGTCACCATGGCCCACGGCCTGGAGGCACGTGTGCCGTTCCTCGACCGGGACGTCATCGCGCACGCCATGTCACTGCCCGCGCCACTCAAGGCACTGGAGGCGGACGGCATGGAGAAGGGACACCTGCGGCGCGCCTTCGCGGGCCTGCTCCCCGAGCGTCTGTTGTGGCGGCGCAAGGAGCAGTTCGGCACGGGCAGCGGCGCGGAGAGCGTCCTGAGCCCGCTGTGGGACAGCCGCATCACGGACGAGGAGTTCGCGAAGGCGAGCGCCGAGGACGGGGCACCCGAACTGCGCAGCAAGGAGGAGCTCGGCTACTACCGGACGTTCCGTGCCGCGCTGCCGGGCGTCCGCCCGGAGGCGGTGCTCACCCGGTTCGCGACGGCGTAGCCCTTACGAGAGCTGGGAGCGGGCCGCGGCGACCGCCTGCTCGGCGTAGCCGCGGCCGAAGAGCACCGTGTGCACCAGGAGCGGGAAGAGCTGGTGGAGCGGGACGCGGTCGCGCCAGCCGGCGGCGAGCGGCGCGGCCCGCTGGTAGCCGTCGAGGATCCGGTCCAGGTGCGGCGCGCCGAACAGGTGCAGCATCGCCAGGTCGGTCTCGCGGTGCCCGCCGTGCGCGGCCGGGTCGATGAGCCGGGCCGCGCCGTCCGCGCCCCACAGCAGGTTGCCGTTCCACAGGTCGCCGTGCAGGCGGGCGGGCGGCTCGGCGGGGCCCGCGAGTTCGGGCAGCCGCTCGCAGACGCTCTCGACCGGTTTCGCCTCGGCGGGGGAGAGGGTGCCGGCGTCGACGGCCTCGCGCAGGTACGGCAGCACCCGGTGGGCGGCGTACCAGCGCGGCCAGTCGTCGCCCGGCACATTGCGCATGGGGGCGAGCCCGATGTACGCGTCCGTCGGCCCTTCGGGCGGCGCCGCGCCGAACGCCGGGGCTCCGGCGCCGTGCAGCCGCGCGAGGTCCGTGCCGAACCGCTCGGCGGCGTCCGGGCTCGGCCGCCCCTCCTCGACCCGGTCGACGACCAGACACCGGTCGTCCGAGCCGTGCACCGCGGGCACCGCCACCGCGTCGGCCGCCGCGAGCCACCGCAGCCCGGCCGCCTCCGCACGCACCGCCGCGGGGGTGTCGGCGTGTTTCACCACGACCACGCGGCCGTCGTCGAGGGTGATCTCGGCAAGGTGGGCGGAGCGGCGGCGCTCGGCGGTGGCCGGGCGGCCGGTGAAGCGGGTCGCGGCGGCTGCGGATTCCGACATGACTCCAGCGTAGGACGGCCGCGCGAGCGTTGACGTGACGCGTGGCCCGCTGGTCTGCTGCGTTGATCAACGCGGGGTGTGGCCCCGGTCGACGTACGGAACGAGGCGAACGCGGATGAATACCACGGCAGTTGCTCCCGTCCTGGTCGTGCAGAACACCAGGAGCGGCGGCCCCGGCCGGGTCGGTGACTGGCTGCGCGAGGCGGGGCTCGCGGTCGAGGTGCTGCGCCCGTACGAGGGTGAGGCGCTGCCGGAGGCGCTCGACGACAGGCCGCTGCTGGTGCTGGGTGGTGGTTTCCTGCCGGACGACGACGCACGCGCGCCCTGGCTGCCCGCCACCCGCAGCCTCGCCGCGCAGGCCCTCGACGGCGGCACACCCGTCCTCGGCATCTGCCTCGGCGGTCAGCTGCTCGCCCATGTCGCGGGTGGCCGCGTGCGGGGGAGTCACGGTCGGCCCGAGTACGGCAGCACGCGGATACGGCTGCGGCCCGAGGCCGCCGATGACCCGCTGCTGCACGGGCTCGGCGACACGGTTCCCGCGATCGAGCGGCACGTCGACCAGATCACCGAACTGCCGCCGGGTGCCGTCTGGCTCGCGTCCACCGAGGCCTGCCCGCACCAGGCGTTCCGGGTGGGGGAGCGGGCCTGGGGCGTCCAGTTTCACCCCGAGGCGGAGGCCGAGCGGATCGCCGGATGGGATCCCGAGCCCCTGGCCCGGCAGGGCTTCGACCGGGATCGGCTGCACGACGCGGCGGTGGCCGACGAGGGCGCGGCCGTCGCGGCGTGGTCCGAGGTCACGCGGAGGTTCGCTCGGGTGTGCGCGACGATGCCGTGACCGGCTTGGCGGCGGCCGGGGTGGCCCCGCGCCGCGTCAGGGACGTGACGACGGTGGTGAGCACGCCCGCGAGCAGCCCCCAGAACGCGGACCCGATGCCGAGCAGGGTCACCCCGGAGGCGGTCGCGAGGAAGGTGACGACGGCCGCCTCCCGGGACTTGGGGTCGGACAGCGCCCCGGCCAGGGCCGACTCGATCGTGGCGAGCATGCCCACCCCGGCGACCGCCAGGACAAGCGCGTGCGGCATCGCGGCGAGCAGCGAGGCCACCGTCGCTCCGAGCAGGCCGACACACAGGTAGAAGACACCCGCCCACACGGCCGCGAGATAGCGCCGCTCGCGGTCGGGGTGCGCCTCTTCGCCGGTGCAGATCGCGGCGGTCAGCGCCGCGAGGTTGAGGCCGAACGCCCCGAACGGCGCGAGCACCGCCTGCGCGACGCCGGTCCAGGTCAGGACGGGCGAGATGGGCACCTCGTAGCCGGAGGTGCGCAGCACGGCGACACCCGGCAGGTTCTGCGAGGCCATGGTGACCACGAACAGCGGCACACCGACGCTGATGAGCACCTTCCAGTCGAGCTCCGGAGTCGTGAACACCGGCTGCGCGAGCGACAGTTGCACCTGCTCCAGATGCCAGCCGCCGGTGAGGACGGAGGCCACCACACCCCCGGCGAGCGCGACGACCACCGCGTAGCGCGGCAGCAGCCGGCGGGCGAGCAGATACAGCGCGAACACCGGGAACGCGATCCCGAAGTGCCCGCCCATCTGCGTGAAGAGCCCCGTCCCGAAGTCCAGGAGCACGCCCGCGAGCAGCGCGGAGGCGAGCGGCACCGGGATCCGGTCCATGAGCCGCGCGAACCACCCGGTCAGGCCGCTCACCACGGTCAGCACGGCACTGAACACGAACGCGCCCACGGCCTTCTCCATGGACACCCCGCTCAGGCTCGTGGCGAGGAGCGCGGCCCCCGGCGTCGACCACGAGGTGAGTACGGGCGCCTTGTTGCGCAGCGACAGGCCCACGGTGGTGACGGCGATGCCGACGCCGAGTGCCAGCATCCACGAGGACACCTCCCGCGCGTCCGCCCCCGCGGTCCGCGCCGCGGTGAACACGATGGCGGCCGCGCTGGTCACACCGACGGTGGTCGCGATGAGCCCCGCCGCCACGGCCGAGGGTGGTGCGAAGGCGCGTATGCGGGCGAGCGAGGGCATGCGGGTGTCACTTCCGAAAGTCAGGAGAGGGCAGGATGGTGTGAGCGTACGGAGCGTTCCATAAACGGAACGTTCTGTTTGTGGAACACTAAGGACACGGGTGGCGACACGTCAACACGCGCCGACGGGCGCGGGAGGGGGCCGGGCGATGGGGCTTGGTGACGAAGTGGGGCGCAGGCTGAAACGGCTGCGCGAGGACAGCGGCCTGTCCCTGTCCGAACTCGCGCGCCGCTCGGGCGTCGGCAAGGGCACCCTCTCCGAACTCGAGACCGGCCGCCGCAACCCCACCCTCGAAACCCTCTACGCCCTGACCACCGAGCTGGGCCGCCCACTGAGCGCGGTCCTGGACGACCCCGCGCCGGGCGTGGGCGCGAGCGCGGCCGGTGTCTCCGGGAGCGCGGTCACCGCCGTGCTGATCGAGCGGTACGAGGACGCGGGCGCGGCCACCGACGTCTTCCGCGTCACCATCGCGGAGGGTGCGACCCAGGAGTCCGCGGCACACGTCCCGCGCACCACGGAGAGCCTGATGGTGCTCTCCGGGACGGCCGTCGTCGGCCCGCCGGACGCGCCCACGACCGCGGGGCCCGGCGGTCACGCCCAGTGGGCGGCGGACGCCCCGCACATCTACGGCGCACCGGACGGCGAGGTCCAGGGGATCCTGTTCGTCCGCTACCCGAAAACCGGCTGATATTCGGCGTCAGGCGGCGTGCGGAGCCTGCGACGGGCCGGTGTCGCGCAGCTCCGAGACATCGATCGAGTCGTCCGCGGACGGGGTCTTCTTCGGCACCGGCTTGCCGTAGTCGGTCAGCGTCATCGACAGGGACTCACCGGAGTCCTTCTCGGTGGCGCGCACCAGGCGGTGCGGCTCGTCGGCGGTGACGTAGAGGGTGATGCGCCCCTTGGTTTCACCGGAAGGGGTCAGCGGCACCACCTCGGTGCCCGCCACCTTCTTCTGGTCGCCCTTCGTGAGCTCGTCCTTGGTGGCACGGTCCGATCCGTCCTTGAGGCGCTCGCGGAACGCGTCGAGGTCGCAGGTGCCGGAAAGCCCGTCGAGCATCGGGTCGTCGGTGGAGCCGTGCACATACCGGTCGCCGATCAACTGGGCGGCCAAGTCGCCGCTGCGGCCCGGCAGTTGAGTCTTCCAGAATGTGGCGTCCGGCTTCACCCACACCTCGTCGCCGCGCTTCACGAGGTCGACGGTGCCGCCCTTGGCGCCGCCGGTGCCCATACGGAGCCTGCCCGTGCAGTCGCCGTTCTCGTCGAGCCGCAGATCGACCAGCGCCGGGGTGCGGGCGTCCTTGTCGTCCGATCCGTTCTTCATCGTCAGATGCAGGGACTTGGCGTCCAGGAGCTCCTTCTTCGCCGCGTCGGCCAGCTCCTGCGCGCTCCTGTCCTTGGCGTCGCCGTCGTCGGCCACGGCGGGTCCCGCGGAGAGCAGGCTCGCGCACACGAATGCCGCGGCGACGGGTGCGCGGGCGGCCCGGTGCAGCCGGGTCGTGGTCGGTCCGGCCATGACGCCACCTCGCCTTCATGGACGCGTCGCGCGTCCGAAACACCCACAAATTCTACGTTCTGTGCGGTGTGGGTGTCCTGCGCGGAGTGCCCTGGCCCTCGTCCGCTGCTCGCCGTGCCCGTCAGCCGTCCTTGCCGCACACCCGCAGCCCCACCGGCGTCCCGCAGGGAAGGTGACCGTGGGTGGCGACGACGCCCTTGCCCGTGCCGTTGTCGACGGCGTACGCGAGGAAGCCGGCGGCGAGCGAGTCCGTCGGCGGGCGGCCGTAGGTGTACGCGTACTCGATCTCGCGGTACGGGTAGCCGCCCGCGTCGATCCGGTCCGGGTCCGGGGTGTGGCCGTCGAGGGTGAGGCGGTGCAGACCCTTCGGCGCGTCCGGCGGCGACGCCGCGCGCAGCTCGCTGTAGCCGAGGGCGCCGGGGGTGCGGGCCACGGTGTCGAGGACCTGTTCCGTCGAGTCCAGTTCGCAGCGCAGGACGCGCGCGCCGGTGCGGGCCGTGCGGTTGACGCAGTCGTCCGAGGACGCGGGCGGCTCGTCCGCATCCGCGAGCACCCGTGCCGTGAGGGCTGACCGGGTGCCCGAGCCGGAGGTGCGGCCGACCAGGACGACCGGCAGCTCCGGCCCGCCCAACTGCGACCAGTTGCGGATCTCGCCCCGGTAGACGCGCCGTACGTCGGCCACGGACAGGTCGGTGAGACGGACGTCGTCGTGCGCGACGAGCGTGAACAGGGACACCGCGATGCGGCTCTCGCTCAGCCGCGTGTAGCTCGCCGGGCGGGGCCCGTCGGAGAACGCGATGACCCCCGCGGCGCTGCCCGACTCCTCGCCGGACAGGGCGAGTTCACGCACCCCGGTACGGCTGCCGCGCGCCGCGACCGTGATCCGCGGCTCGTCCCCGCAGTGACCGCGGTACTTCTCCGCCAACTCCTTCAGCACCGGGGCGAACGCCGTGGACCCGGTCAGCCGCAGCCTGCCCGATTCGCAGTCGTCCGGCAGCGGTGAGGGGGTGAGCAGCGGCAGGGTGGCCGCCGCGATCAGGGCGACGCCGAGCGTGACGGTGGTCCAGCGGGCCCGGCCGCTGAACACCGGAGGCTTCTCGTCCGGCGTGAGGCTGTGGTTCTCGTGCAGCGTGCCGTCCTTGATGTCACCGGTGACGGCGACCTTGTCCCCTTCGCCGCCGCCCGTGAGCAGCACCAGGATCTTGTAGTACGCGCCCGGCTTCAGGGGGACCTTCGGGATGCGGAGCCTGCCGGGCGACTCGATGAGCAGTCCCGGTCGTCGCTCGAAGTAGCCCGACAGGTTGGAGTGTTCCTCGGGCAGGGTGACATCCAGCGCCTGAATGCTGCGCCCGGTGAACTCTGCGGTGAGCCCGTACCGCTCCGACGCGTCGATGTAGTCGCCCGTGTCGACGTGCCGCGAGCCGTCGTTCTCGATCCGCAGCAGCACGAGGGTGGCGTCGCGCATCTCGGGCAGGTCGGTGAAGAGCCCGAGCCGCGCGTCGCCGGCGCCCGTCTGGCCGTTGTGCCCTATGGCGATGTCCATCTGCTTGCGGAATCCGACCCGCCTGCTGCGCCGCGCGCGCCGGTCGGCGACGAACGGCGTGACGATGGACACCACGCCGATCAGCAGCCCCACGGCGGTGAAGGCGATCTCCAGCCATCCCATGTGCGGGACGGTACGGACCCGCCGGGCCGGGCGACGGGTCCGGTCGCCGGGCTTCGCCAACTGTTCGTCGTCCGTTCAAGGTTCCCGTCAGGAACCGGTCGTCGAACCGGGCCGGACGATCATCAGCACGGTGACCGCGGCCCACAGAAGGTTGAACACACCGGTCAGCATGGAGAGTTGGGCGGTCATCGTGCCGGGTACCGCCGCCCCCACCGCCGCTCGCCCCCGCCGTCCGCGACGCGCTGCGGGCGGCCGCCGCCGACGGCACCAGGATCGCCTCGATCTGCTCGGGCACCTTCCCCCTCGCCGCCACCGGGCTCCTGGACGGCCTGCGCGCCACCACCCACTGGATCGGCGCCGACCTGCTCGCCGCCACCCACCCCGAGATCGAGGTCGACCCCGGCGTCCTGTACGTCGACAACGGTCAGATCCTCACCTCGGCCGGCGCGGCCGCCGGGCTCGACCTGTGCCTGCACATGATCCGCCGCGACTACGGGTCCGCGGTCGCCGCCGACGCGGCCCGGCTCTCCGTCATGCCGCTGGAGCGCGAGGGCGGCCAGGCCCAGTTCATCGTGCACGACCACGCGCCGACGCCGCAGGGTTCGACCTTCGAGCCGCTCCTCGCCTGGTTGCGGGAGAACCTTGAACGGGACCTCGGCCTCGCCGACATCGCCGCGCACGCGGGGGTCAGCACTCGTACCCTCATGCGGCGCTTTCGCGAACACACCGGCAGCACGCCGTTGCAGTGGCTGCACCGCGCCCGCATCCGGCAGGCCCAGCATCTCCTGGAGACCACACCACATCCCGTGGAGCGGATCGCCGCGCAGGTCGGCTTCGGCTCGCCCACCGCCTTCCGCGACCGCTTCAAGCGCACCACGGGAGTCAGCCCCCAGACGTACCGCCGCACCTTCGCCTGACGCGGACGCCCCGTACGGTCCACGACGTTTATCCACGCCACAGCGGGCTACGCGGACCCCGGACGGACGTCGACGAGGCAGCGCCGCCGCACGCGGGCGGCGCATGCCGGGACGGATGGGTATGAGCAGCGGATACACCGGGGCCGACGGTCCCGGACAGGACCCCTTCGGCGACTTCTTCTCGCGGTTTCTCGGCGGTGGCCGACGGCAGGTCGACATCGGCAGGCTGATGAGCGGTCCCGCCCGCCATCTCGTCGCCACGGCCGCGAACTACGCCACCGAGCACGGCCGGGGCGACCTCGACACCGGGCACCTGCTGTGGGCGGCGCTCTCCCTCGAACCCACCCGCAGCCTCGTGACGCGGGCCGGCGCCGACCCCGACCGGCTGGCGGGGGAGATCGACCGGCACGCGGGCAGCGGTGAGCCGAGCCGCACCCCGCAGTCACTCTCCGTGACCCCGGCGGTCAAGCGGGCCCTGCTCGACGCACATGTGATCGCGCGGGAGTCGGGCGTCGCCTACATCGGCCCCGACCACATCGTGCTGGCGCTCGCGGCCAACCCCGACTCGGCGGCGGGACACCTCCTCAATCAGGCCCGCTTCACCCCGGACCCGGCGCCGCAGACCCCGCCGCCCGGATCCGCGGAAACCCGGCCCGGCGCCCAGCAGGGGAGGGGCACGGCCGCCACCCCCAACCTGGACCGCTTCGGCGAAGATCTCACCGACCGGGCCCGCCAGGGCCGCCTCGACCCGGTCATCGGCCGCGACGAGGAGATCGAGCAGACCGTCGAGGTGCTCTCCCGCAGGGGCAAGAACAACCCCGTGCTCATCGGCGACGCGGGTGTCGGGAAGACCGCGATCGTCGAGGGCCTCGCCCAGCGCATCGCCGAGGGCGACGTGCCCGAGACGCTCTGCGGGCGCCGCCTCGTCTCGCTCGACCTGTCGGGCGTCGTCGCGGGCACCCGCTACCGCGGCGACTTCGAGGAACGCCTGAACGGCATCATCGACGAGGTGCGCGCCCACCCGGACGAACTCATCGTGTTCATCGACGAGTTGCACACCGTCGTCGGCGCGGGCGGCGGCTCCGAGGGCGGCTCGATGGACGCGGGCAACATGCTCAAACCCGCCCTGGCGCGCGGCGAGTTGCACGTCATCGGAGCCACCACCCTGGAGGAGTACCGGCGGCACATCGAGAAGGACGCCGCGCTCGCGCGCCGCTTCCAGCCGATCCTGGTGCCCGAGCCGACGACGGCGGACGCCGTGGAGATCCTGCGCGGACTGAGCGACCGCTACGAGGCGCACCACCAGGTCCGGTACGCCGACGAGGCGCTGCTCGCCGCCGTCGACCTCTCCGACCGGTACCTCACCGACCGCTTCCTGCCGGACAAGGCCATCGACCTGATGGACCAGGCCGGCGCCCGCGTCCGGCTGCGCGACCGCACCAAGACCACCGACGTACGTGCCCTGGAGCGGCAGGTCGACGACCTCACCCGCGACAAGGACGAGGCCGTGGCCGCGGAACAGTACGAGCGGGCCACCGAACTGCGCGACCGGATCGGCGAGTTGACCAGCCGGATCGAGGGTGCGCGCGAGCCCGATCCCGGCGACGGACACATCGTCGAGGTGACCGCCGAGGACATCGCCGAGATCGTGTCCCGCCAGACCGGCATCCCCGTCAGCAGCCTCACCCAGGAGGAGAAGGAGCGCCTGCTCGGCCTCGAACAGCATCTGCACGAGCGGGTCATCGGCCAGGACGAGGCCGTCACCGCCGTCTCCGAGGCCGTCCTGCGCTCCCGCGCCGGGCTCGCCAGCCCCGACCGCCCCATCGGCAGCTTCCTCTTCCTCGGCCCCACAGGCGTCGGCAAGACCGAACTGGCCCGCGCCCTCGCCGAGGCGCTCTTCGGCAGCCAGGAACGCATGGTCCGGCTCGACATGAGCGAGTTCCAGGAGAAGCACACCGTCTCCCGCCTCGTGGGCGCGCCGCCCGGCTACGTCGGCCACGAGGAGGCCGGGCAGCTCACCGAGGCCGTGCGCCGCCACCCGTACTCGCTGATCCTGCTCGACGAGGTGGAGAAGGCACACCCCGACGTGTTCAACACCCTGCTCCAGGTCCTCGACGACGGCCGCCTCACCGACGCCCAGGGCCGCACGGTCAACTTCACCAACACGGTCATCGTGATGACCAGCAACCTCGGCTCCGAGGCCATCGCCGGACGCGGCACCGCGCTCGGTTTTCGCACCGACGACTCCGCCGACGAGACCGCGCGCCGCGAACAGGTCCTGCGCCCGCTGCGGGAGCACTTCCGCCCGGAGTTCCTCAACCGCGTCGACGAGATCGTGATCTTCCGGCGGCTCAGCACCGAACAGCTGGCCCGCATCACCGACCTCCTCCTCGACGAGACCAGGCGCCGCCTGCACGCCCAGGACATTACCGTCGAGTTCGCCCCCGAGGCCGTCGAATGGCTGGCCCGCCGCGGCCACAAGCCGGAGTACGGCGCGCGCCCGCTGCGCCGGACCATCCAGCGCGAGCTCGACAACCGGCTCTCCCGGATGCTGCTCGACGGCGAGATCGCGGCGGGCGGCAAGATCCGGGTCGAGGTGGGCGACGGGGAGCTCACCGTCCGGACGCAGGAGACGTAACCCCTGGTCGCGTACGACGTTGATGCGCGCGAAGCGCGGACGACCGGCTCCGCGCACCACGTCGTACGAGACACAGGGAGTCACCCATGCGGGACACCATGCGGGCCGCCGTCAAGAAGACCTTCTCCTCGGTCGCCGCGGCCGTCGCCGCCCTCGGCTGCGTCATCGCCGTCGGGCAGCCGGCCGCCGCCGACGGCAAGTGGTGCAACAACGCGGTGTGCATCGAGACCTACGACACCGGCACCTACCTGGGCCGCGTCGAGGTGTCCGTCATCAACACCAACCAGCCGCACCGGATCAGCGCCCGCGTCTGGACCACCGACGGCTGGTCCGCGAACACTAAGGTCGAGGACGTCGACGCGTTCCGCACCTACCGCGACCAGGCCTACCCACAGCGGCACTTCGCGCCGGGCACCCGGCTGTGCGCCGAGGGCTTCCGCGGCGGCGACAGCGTCGGCCTGCCCTGTGTGACGATCACCGACTGACGGCAACCCGGTGCCACAACCACTGACCCCAAAGGGGGACGTGGACAGCGTGGCCCGGGCGGACGGCGGCGGGCGGCTGGTAGCCGTGGACCCATGAACCACACCAAGCGCGTCATTCGTTCGGTGCTCGCCGCCGCGGTCCTCACCCTCGCCGGGCTCGCCACCGCGCACACCCCGGCCGTCGCCGCCGACGGCTGCAACTCCGACCCCGGCATCCCCGTCCAGGGCCCGCCCGGCACCATCACCGCCACCGCCAACAGCACCGGCTGCGCCAACAACTGGACGTTCAAGGCGGTGCTCCAGAGCTCGCGCTGGTACGGCTGGGCCGACGACGCCGAGCAGACGTGGGTGGGCAGCGGGAGCGCCACCCTCAGCGCCGGATGCGCGGGCGTGCACGACCACCGGGTGATCCTCTTCTGGAACAGCGGCCCCGCCCAGGGGCAGGAGATCAGCCCGGTCAGCAACCTCAACTGCGGCTGACCGTACGGGAATCCCCGCGCAGCCACCCGTACAGCACCAGGGAGCAGAGCGCGGCGCCGGCGCACCACGTGGAGATGAACTCCCAGCGCCACAGCGCCGCGCACACGCCCGCGGCGACCGCCGCGAGCACACCGAGCAGCACCAGGATCCGCTCTCCCGACAGCAGCAGTGAGCCGATCGTCGCGAGCAGATAGCCCGCGAGCAGCCATCCGGCATACGGCAGGCCGATCGAATAGCCCATGGTGTGTCCGCGGACCTCGGCGGTCACGGTGCGCGTCGCCAGGACGTACCCGAGCGCCCCCGCCGTCACGACGCCCGCCGCGAGCGGCACGAGCAGCCTGCGGCGGGCGTGCGGAGCCGCCGCGCACCACACGGCGGCCGGCACCCACAGCGGCAGCAGCGGCAGCGCGATCACCGCCCAGGCGACGACGGCGGGGCCGCTGCCACCGCCGTCGTTCCAGATCACCGCCTCGATGAGCTGGTGCGCCCCCAGCAGCAGCGGCAGCGCCGCGAGCGGCACGGCCCGCGGCCGGGTGCGCACCGCCCGCGTCACACACCCCACGCCCACGGCGGTGACCGCGCCACCCGCCACCAGATCGGCCGTCGCACTCCAGCACATGCGACCACGCTACGTTTCCGGAGGCCGGGCGGCGCGTCGTGGGTTCACCGCGCCCTCACGGCCGGACGTTGTCCCGCGCGGCCGGGTCCGGCTGGATGTTCTGGTTGTTGCGGAACACGTTGTCCGGGTCGAGGGCGGCCTTGACGCGGGCCAGACGGGCGTAGTTGCCGCGGTAGCTCGCCCGCACCCGCTCCTGCCCCTCGTCCATCATCATGTTCACGTACGCGCCGCCCGCCGAGTACGGGTGCAGGGCCTCGAAGTAGTCGACCGTCCAGCGCCGCAGCAGGTCCGCGTTGCCCGGGTCCGGGTCCACGCCCGCGAACACACTCGCCCAGCGCGCGTCCCGGTAGCTGAACGCGGTGTCCGACGGGCCGGCCTCGTGGGCGGCGCCGTCGATCGGGTAGAGGTGCATCGTCGACTGCATGGACGGTGTCTGCGGCCCGAACTTGGCGTGCAGCTCCACGGCCTCGTCCGGGATCTCCTCGACGAAGTCGGCCCGCCAGTACCACTGGTCGCCCGGCGGGTACAGGCCGTCGAACATCGACTGCATCGCGGGGTGCGGCATCGGCGCGACCGCGTGCAGCAGCGGCGCGGGCAGGTCACCCAGGAGCGGCGCCATGGCGCGGTCCGCCGCCTCCGGATCCCCGGCCGTGTGACACCACACGACCCCGCACACCTTGCGCAGATGCAGTTCCTCGGGGAACGGCGGCGCCGGAGGCACGGACCCGTACAGGAAGAAGGCGTTGACGTCGTGGGGCGCGGAGGGCAGGAACTCGCGGTAGGCGGCGAGGATCTCGGCGCCCTGTTCGGCGGGCCAGAAGGTCGGCCCGGCGACCACGGTGCTCACGTCGTGCAGCCGGAACGTGAAGGAGGTGACGGCGCCGAAGTTGCCGCCGCCGCCCCGGATCGCCCAGAACAGGTCCGTGTTGGTGTCGGCGTCCGCGCGCACCGGGGTGCCGTCGGCGAGGACGACCTCCGCCGCCAGGATGTTGTCGACGGTGAGGCCGCAGCGCCGGGTGAGGTGACCGAGGCCGCCGCCGAGCGCGAGGCCGCCGACGCCGGTGGTGGAGATGATGCCGCTGGGCGTGGCCAGGCCGTGCTCGTGCGTCGCCGTGTCGACCAGGCCCCAGGTGGCGCCGCCGCCGACCGTCACGGTGCGGGCGGCCGCGTCGACCTCGACGGAGTTCATGGGCGCGAGGTCGGCGACCACACCGGCCTCGCAGGTGCCGAGCCCCGCGCCGTGGTGGCCGCCGCCGCGCACCGCGAGCGGAAGCTCGTGACGGCGGGCGAAGGCGATCACCTTCTCCACGTCGCCCGCGTCGGCGCAGCCCGCGACGAGCGCGGGACGCCGGTCGATCATCGCGTTGTAGACGGCGCGGGCCTCCTCGTACCCGGAGTCCGTGGGCCCGGTCAACGTCCCCCGGAATCCGGTCAGTTCCTGGCGCGCCGCCTGTGCGGGTGTGCTGGTCATGCGGTCCCCCGTGTCGAGTGGGTGTCGTCCGCCCCGTTCTACGGGCGTCGCGCACGGCCGTGCATGCGTGGCGGTCACCCACCTCGGGCGCGGGGATACCTACGTTTCGTCGGCCGCCGTAAGGCCGAGCTCGACCGCCCGCTGGGCGGCCCGGCGCCGGGTGGGCGCGTCGAGCTTCTCCAGGACGGCGCGGACGTGGTTGTCGACCGTGCGGACGGACAGGACGAGCCGCCCGGCGATCTCCGCGTTGGTCAGCCCTTCCATCAGAAGCCGCAGGACCTGGAGTTGACGGCTGGTCAGCCCCGCCGGATTGCCGCGCGCCGCCGCGTACGGGCCGCGGGGGACACGACGCACGCCGAGTTCGCGGAGCTCGGCGCGGACCAGGCGGGCGAGCGGCGCGGCGCCCAGCGCGTCCAGGGTGGTGAGCGCGCTCAGCTTGTCGGCCGGGTCGGGGCTCTGGGCGAGCGCGGCCGCCTCCTCGTACGGGCAGCCCGCCGTGTGCCACAGCTCGGCGGCCTTGTCCCACTGACCCGCGGCCTGGAGCGCGTACGGGTGGGTCGCCCCGTCGGCCGGTGCGGGCCTGCCCGCCCGTGCCAGCCAGTAGCCGAGCTCGTAGCGCTGCGGCGCGGCGAGCCGGAGGGCCCGCTCGTGCACGCGCTCGGCGGCGGCGAGCACGCCCGCCGGGTCGCCGCGCAGCCACGCGGCCTCCGCGCGGGCCGCCGCGACCGGGCCGAGGCGCTGCAACTCGTCGGTGCCCACCGCGATCCGCCAGGCCTGGTCGAGCAGTTCATCGCCGCCGGGCTCACCGCGCCGCACCCGGACGCGGGCGAGGACCGTGAGAGCGGGGCAGCGGGCCGGCGGGAAGACGTCCGCGCCGAGCCGCGCGTACCGCTCGGCCTGCGCCCAGTCGCCCGCCGCGAACTTCCGCAGCGCCAGCTCGACGTGCAGGTACGTCAGGAAACCGAGGTGCTCGGCCCGGTCGGCGAGATCGATGGCGGGGGAGAGGTGCCGGTCCGCCTCGGCGAACCGCAGGTCGTCCAGGAGCGACCAGACGATATTGGCGTAGGCGCGGCACGCGTGCTCCACCTCGCCCGAGGCCAGCGCCACCGCCAGACTCTCCTCCAACTGCCGCTGCCCCAGCGGGTCACCGTCCCGCCAGCGCGCCGAACCGACGTTGTTGAGCGCGTGCGCGAGGATCGCCGGGTCGCCCGCCCTGCGGGCCAGCGCGATGGCCCGCTCCCCGTACTCGACGGCCTGCGCGTACGCGTCCGAGAGCATCCGCAACTGCGCCGTGTTGCTGAGGGCGAGCGCCAACAGCCGCTCGTCACCGGCCCGTTCGAGTACCGCGAGGGCCTCGCGCGCGGCCGTCTCGGCCGCCGCCGCGTCCCCCGCCCACCAGTGGATCCGCGAAAGCCAGCGCAGATCCGCGCCGAGCGCCCGTGGTTCGCCAAGGCTACGGCGCAGCTCCACGGCGTCCCGCTGCGCGGTGACGGCGGCGTCCGAATCGCCGATGGTGTAGCTCTCGACGGCGTACTGCTCCAGCAGACCGGCCAGCTCGGCGGGGCCGTGACGCGCTCGCTGGCGCAGTACGAGGCGCAGATGCGCGGCGGCCTCCCGGTGCGCGCCCGCCCGCGCCGCGTCGCGTGCCGCCCGGGGCCCGTACCGCGCCACCGCGTCGAGGTCTCCGGCCGCCGCCGCGTGGTGCACGATCCGGGAGCGGTCGGCGTCCGGCGTGGCCACAAGCGCGGCGAGCACCGCCCGGTCGAGCGCGATGCGGCGCGCCGCGGGCAGCGAGTCGGCGACGGCGCGGCGGATGATCTCGTGCCGGAACGCCACTCGATCGGTCGCCACGGTCAGCAGCCCGCCCTGTTCGGCCGCCGCGAGCGCCGCGCAGCCGTCCGGCAGCAAGGTGTCGACCAGGGGCAGCTCCACGGCCGACGGCACCACGGCCAGCTGTTCGAGGGCGTCCCGCGCGGCGTCGTCGAGGCGGCGCAGGCGGGCCAGGACCGCGTCGACGACGGTGGGCGGAACCACGCCCGTACCGCCCGCAGCCAGCACCTCGGCGACGAAGAACGGATTCCCGGACGTCGCCGCGTACACCTGGGCCGCATCGAGCCCCGACGCCGCGCACAGGCTGCCGACTGCCGCGCGCGACAGCGGGGCGAGGGGCAGCCGGTGCGCGCGGGCCGCCCCCGACACCTGGCCGAGCAGCTGGCGCAGCGGATGGCCGCGCCCCAGCTCGTCGTCCCGGTAGGTGAGCACGAGCACGGCGGGCAGCCGCTCGATGCGGCGCACCAGATAGCGCAGCGCGTCCAGCGAGGCCTCGTCCGCCCAGTGCACGTCCTCGACGACGAGCACCGCGGGATGTGGGGCGCCCGCCAGCTCGGCGTGCAGCGCCTCGTAGATGCGGTGCCGGTCACCCGCGTCGCGCAGGGCGCGGGCCAGCTCGGCGCCCACGCTGCCGACGAGGTCGCGCAGCGGGCCGAGCGGGCGGCCCGTGGCCAGGTCGTCGCAGTGTCCGACGAGGAGGCGGGCGCCGGCAGGCAGCACCGTGGGCAGGGCCCGGACCAGGGACGACTTTCCGATTCCGGCCTCGCCGAGGACGAGCGTGACCGAACCGGCCCCCTGTGCCGCGTCCCGGGCGGCGTCGGCCAGTCGCCCCAGCTCGAGATCCCGCTCCAGGATCCCCCCGTCCATACGGGAACCTTCCCACCGGGGGCGTCCGCCGGGGAGCGGGCAGCGGGGCGGATACGTATTTCGCCGGACGGCGGGTGGTCGGTGAGTGGTGCCCCGCCGTCGGCTGCGTGTAAGGCTCATGTATATTCTTTCTATATGCATCTATCTCCGGAGTCCGTCGACGCCGCGGAGGCCCAGCGCATCGAAGGCGCTGCCCGAGGGCTCCTGCGCGGTATCGCCCAGCTCGGTCAATCCCTTTTCAGGGAAGGCGAGTTCGGGCTCACGCGGAGCCAGGTAGCCCTGCTCGACGCGCTGGACGGCGGGCCGTGCCGGGTGACCGGGCTCGCCGCCCGCACCGGCATGGCGCAGCCGCGCGTGACCGTGCTCCTCCAGAAGCTGGGGGAGGCCGGGCTCGTCGAGCGGCGGCGCTGCGAGGACGACCGGCGCGCCGTCGAGACCTCGCTGACGCCCGCGGGGCGCGCCCTGCTCGAAGCGGGGCGGCAGCGGATGGCCGCCGCTCTGCTGACCGCGCTCGAGGGCGGGGCCGTCGATGACCCGGAGCGCGCGGTGTCCACCGCGCGGGATGCGCTGAACATCTTGTTGAACGCCATGGAATCGGAGGCCAGTTGACCACCCCGGGCACCCTGCCGGACCAGCACACCGCCACGAGCGACGCCCCACCGGGAGCGGACCTCGCACCCCATCGGGTCGCAGGACCCCGCAGATGGTGGGACTGGGTCCTCGCGGCCGACCCCGGACTCGGTCAGCTCCAGACCGGCTGGCGCACCCTCGTCGCCATGGTGACCGCTCTCGCCGTCGGCTACGCGATGGCCGAGGCGCTCGGCATCCCCGACATGATCGGCATGATGGTCGCCGGGATGATGGGCCTGATGAGCGCCTTCGCGGTCGCCGAGAACACCTGGGACCGCCTCGCCCGCGCCATCCTGTGGATGCCGTTCCCGTACACCGTCGCGCTGTGGCTGTGCGCGACGCTGAACGGCAAGCGCGTCCCGCAGATGGTGCTGATGATCGCGGCCCTCGCCGTCACCTTCCTGCTCGCCAGGTTCGGGGCGATCCCGCTGGTCACCGGCATGATGCTGTTCAACGGCATGATGGTCGGGATGCTCGCGGGCATCCCCGTCGCGCTCGTCGGCAAGGCCTTCGCGGTCGCCCTGGTGTCCGCCGCCGCCGTCCTCGTGACGCGGCTCCTGCTGTGCTACCCGATGCCGCGCGAGGACCTGCTGCGCACCCAGCGCGCCTTCGTCGTCGAGGCGCGGCGCGTCGCCGACGCCGCCGTGGACGCCGTCGACCCCGACGCCGACCAGGAGCGGGCCGTGCGCCGCATGAGCCGCTCGCTGCGCCGCCTCAACATCACCACCGTGACCATCGACGGCCGCCTCGCCCAGCCCGAGGTCGCCGCCGACCCGGCCGCCGCGGAACTCCTGCACCGGCACCTCTTCGACGCGGAGCTCGCGCTGCGCGGCATCGGGCAGGCCGTCCAGGAACTGACCCGGCTGCCCGTCCCCGAGCAGCTGCGCGAGGCGCTCGCCGTCGGCCTCGTGCTCGCCCGCGACACCCCGATACGCGAGGCCGAGGGCCTCCAGCCCGCAGCCCTCCACATCCAGGAGCGCGCCGAGGCGGTCCTCGCCGATCCGGCAGCCCCCGCCGACGACGTGGAGGCCGCGGTGCTCGCGCGCCGCGTCGGCCACCTCCTCGACTCCCTCGCCCGCGCCCTGCACAACTGGCTCACGCTCGGCGCGAGCGCCGTCGCGGACAAGGCCGAGGTCCCCTTCAAGCCGACCGTCGCCCTGGAGAACAACCGGCTGCCGGGCTCCGCGGGCCCCACCCGCCGTGTGCTCGCCGGGACCACCGAGTCCGGCTGGCGCCGCGCCATCCCGTACATCCGGGTCCCCGCGCACGCCGCCGTGGCCGCCGCGATCGTCGTCCCGATCTCCGACGCCATCGACCCGCACCGCTTCTACTGGGGCCTGGTCGGCGTGATGATCACGCTGTTCGGCACCAACACCACCCACGAGCGGCTGCGGAAGTTCGGCCACCGCATGGTGGGCACCGTCGTCGGCGCCGTCCTCGGCATCCTCCTGGTCCACCTCATCGGCCAGGGGCACGTCTACTGGACGCTCACGGTCATCGTCGCCGGACTCACCTTCGGCGCCTGGGGCATGGCCCGCGCCTACGCCTGCTGGGTAGTCGGCCTCGTCGTCGCACTGTGCCAGCTGTACGCACTCTCCACGCCCGAGAGCGGCATGGACCACCTCCTCGGCGAGCGGCTCCTGGACAACGGCATCGGCGTCCTCGTCGCCACCGCCTGCGCCGCCCTGATCTTCCCGCTGGCCCGGCGCACCGTCGTCCAGGAGGCCGAGCGCGGCTACGTCGACGTACTCGCCCAGGTCGTCGCGCAGGTCGAGCAGCGCTGGACGCAGCCCGACACCCCGGTCCGGCTGCGCGGCGCCGCCCGCGCCGTGGACGCCGCGCTGCTCCAGGTGCAGGCCGTCGCCAAGCCGCTGGTCCGCATGCCGGTCGGCGTCAGCGGTCCGGCCGCGGAGCACCGCGTCGCCCTGCTGACCTCCGCGACGGGTCACGCCCGCGCGCTGGCCTCGGCCGCCGACATAGACATCGACCTGCCGCCGCGGCTCGTCGAACGCGCCCGCCTCGTCACCGCCACGGTCACCGCGTCCCTCAAGGAACTCGACCGGTTCTTCGCGACCGGCGAGCCCGAGGGCACGTACCGCAGGGTGAGCCCGCTCCTGCGGGAGCTGCGCGCCGAACTGGCCCCCGCCAGGTCGGGGCAGCGCGCCCAGCGTCTGCACACCGCGCTGCGCGAGCTCGACGCCCTCGACGAGACCCTGGCCGCGTACGCCGAGCAGGCCGGCCTGCCCGTCGCCACCGGCAACGGCGCCGCCCAGCGGCCCGCGTCCCCGATGCAGCGCCGCACCCGCGCCGTGATGGCGGCCTGGGGCGAACCGCGGCCGGAGCCGGTACCCGCGCCCAAGCCGAAGCCGCAGGCCCCGCACGCGCCACAGCAGCGTCGTGAACCGGCCACCGTCAGCAGGGCCCGCGTCACCGGCCGCGTGGAGTGCGCCGAGCACCCCGAGGACTGCCCCGCCTGGATCACCGTGATCAGCGCCCGCGGCAAGCGGCTCGCCAAGGCGGCGGTGAACCAGGGGAGTTACACGGTGGAGGGTCTGCCCACCGGCACCCACACGCTCGTGATCTCCGGGTCCCGGCACACCCCGCGTGCCGAACTGATCAGCGTGGAGGACTCGTTGGGCGTCGTCCAGCACGACATCCGACTGTCGCACTGACGCCTCGCTGCTGCATTCGAGGGAACCGGGGACGCGCGGGCGCGCGTGTCCCCGCTTCCCGCCCCGACGTCCGCTAGTCGTGGTCGTGTCCTGTACACCGGCCAAGGAAGCGACTACCTGATGACGTCCCTGGAGAGCGCGGCGGCGAGCGCCGAGGCACCGGATTCGGAGACCGCACACGCGCGGCAGCCCGGTGCGGTGGTGATCAAGTGGCTCACCACCACTGACCACAAGACGATCGGCTCGCTGTATCTCATCACTTCGTTCGCGTTCTTCTGCGTCGGCGGCATCATGGCGCTCTTCATGCGCGCCGAACTGGCCCGCCCCGGACTGCAGATCCTGTCGAACGAACAGTTCAACCAGGCCTTCACGATGCACGGCCTGATCATGCTCCTGATGTTCGCGACGCCGCTGTTCTCCGGCTTCGCGAACTGGATCATGCCGCTCCAGATCGGTGCCCCCGACGTCGCGTTCCCGCGGCTGAACATGTTCGCCTACTGGCTGTACCTGTTCGGCTCGCTGATGGCGGCCGGTGCACTGCTCACCCCGCAGGGCGGCCCCGACTTCGGCTGGTTCATGTACGCGCCGCTGTCGGACGCGATCCACACCACGAGCATCGGCGCCGACCTGGGCATCATGGGCCTCGCCTTCTCCGGCTTCGGCACGATCCTCGGCTCGGTCAACTTCATCACCACCATCATCTGCATGCGCATGCCCGGCATGACGATGTTCCGGATGCCGATCTTCGTGTGGAACGTGCTGCTGACCGGTGTGCTGGTCCTGCTCGCCTTCCCGGTCCTGGCCGCCGCGCTGTTCGCCCTGGAAGCGGACCGCAAGTTCGGTGCCCATGTCTTCGACGCGGCCAACGGCGGCGCGCTGCTGTGGCAGCACCTCTTCTGGTTCTTCGGCCACCCGGAGGTGTACATCATCGCCCTGCCGTTCTTCGGCATCGTCTCCGAAGTGATCCCGGTCTTCTCGCGCAAGCCGATCTTCGGCTACTCGGGCCTGGTCGGCGCCACGATCGCGATCGCCGGTCTCTCCATCACGGTGTGGGCGCACCACATGTACGTCACCGGTGGTGTACTGCTGCCGTTCTTCTCGTTCATGACGTTCCTGATCGCCGTGCCAACGGGCGTGAAGTTCTTCAACTGGATCGGAACGATGTGGAAGGGCTCGGTGTCCTTCGAGACACCGATGCTGTGGTCGGTCGGCTTCCTCGTGACCTTCCTGTTCGGTGGTCTGACGGGAGTCATCCTGGCCGCGCCGCCGCTGGACTTCCACGTCTCGGACTCGTACTTCGTGGTGGCGCACTTCCACTACGTGGTGTTCGGCACGGTCGTCTTCGCGATGTTCGCCGGCTTCCACTTCTGGTGGCCGAAGATGACCGGCAAGATGCTCGACGAGCGCCTTGGCAAGATCACCTTCTGGACGCTGTTCGTGGGCTTCCACGGCACGTTCCTGGTGCAGCACTGGCTGGGCGTCGAGGGCATGCCGCGGCGTTACGCGGACTACCTCGCGGCCGACGGCTTCACCGCACTGAACACCATCTCGTCGATCTCCTCGTTCCTGCTCGGCCTGTCGCTGCTGCCGTTCTTCTACAACGTCTGGAAGACCGGCAAGTACGGCAAGAAGGTCGAGGTCGACGACCCGTGGGGTTACGGTCGCTCCCTGGAGTGGGCCACCTCGTGCCCGCCGCCGCGGCACAACTTCCTCACGCTGCCCCGCGTCCGCTCCGAATCCCCGGCGTTCGACCTGCACCATCCCGGCGTCGCCGCCCTCGACCACGCCGAGAACCGGCACGAGGACGCATCCGCATGAGCAGCACCGAGCACGACGTGAGCGCGGGCATCCAGCAGATGGAGGGATATCTGCTGTGGAACTCGAAGGTCACCGAGGCCCATGCGCAGGCCGAGGCGTTCACCGACCGGCTCGACTGGCTCACCGGGGCGCAGCGCGAGGAGGTGCGGCGCGTCTTCGTCGAGGAGCGCCTCGTCTTCCACAAGGCCGCGCTCGGGCAGATCGTGGCGCGGGCAACGGAGCTGCGCACCGAGTACGAGACGCGTTACGAGCGCCTGAAGGCGCGTTGCGTCGGCCTTTGCGGCGGCGTCCTCGTCGGCCTGATGGGCCTGGCGTCGCTGGTCGCCCTCAAGTGACCGACGTACGCGCGCGTGCTCGGGTGACGCGTCCGCGCGTCCTCACGTGAAGTACGCCGTCGGCCGCGTGCCCAGCGCGCGGCGGAACATCGCCGTGAACGCGCTGGGCGTCGCGTAGCCGACCGCGCCCGAGACCGTCGTGACGGGCACGCCCCTGGCGAGCAGCGTCACCGCGTGGATGAGCCTGGCCTGCTGGACCCAGCGGGCCAGGCTCATTCCTGTCGCGGCCGTGAACCGGCGCTGAAGACTGCGCGCGCTGAGATGCGCGAACGCGGCGGCCTGCGCCGTCGTCCAGCGCTCGCCCGGACGCTCCTGGACCGCCGCGCACAGCGCTTCCAGGTGCGGGTCCTTCGGCGTCGGCAGGTGCAGCGCGGGCACCGGGTGCGGGGCGAGTTCGTGCAGCAGCAGCTGCACCAGGACGCCGTCGCGGCCCTCGCGGTCGTACTCCACCGGGATCCGGGTCGCCGCGTCGATCAGCTCGCGAAGGAGCGGCGGGACCGAGACGACGGTGGGCGCGTCGGGCAGGCGTACGGCCGTGTCGGTGGCGATGTACAGCGTCCGCATGGCCACGGCTCCCGCGCAGGTCATCGCGTGCGTGAGCCCGCCCGGGACCCACGCCCCGCGGGTGGCGGGGACGACCCAGGCGCCGTGCTCGGTGGTGACGGTGATGGCGCCCGTGGTGCCGTAGATCAGCTGCGCGCGGCGGTGCTGGTGCGGCGGGATGTGGTGACCGTCGGGCAGGTCACGGGCCATCGCCGCCAAGGGCCGCGGCACGTTCTGGTAGTCCTCGCGGTCCTCGCTCTTTCCGTACATGGCGCACTCTCGACAGGTGTTGGCTCGACCACGAAAGTGTGCCACCCACCGGCGGCCTAACGTCGCGGTATGTGAACGCCGCACCTCCCAGAACCCAAGCCCCGACGGTCCTCCTCGCGGTCACCTGTGCCGTGACCGCCGCGAACGTCTACCTCTGCCAGCCGATCCTCGGCCCGGTCGCCGACTCGCTCGGCACGTCCCCCGACGCGCTGGGCGCCGTGCCGACCGCCACTCAGCTCGGCTACGCGCTCGGCATCCTGCTGGTCGTCCCGGCCGGCGACAGCCACGACAGGCGCCGCATCATTCTCGTCCTCGCAGGTGCCTCCTCCCTCGCCCTCGCGGCCTGCGCGCTCGCCCCGACGGCGGCCTTCCTCGCGGTGGCGAGCTTCGTCGTCGGGCTGTGCTCGCCGGTGCCGCAAGTGATCACCCCGCTCGCCGTCGCCCTCGCCGAAGGCGGTGACGACGGGCCGGGCCGCGGGCGCACCGTCGGCGCGGTGCAGGGCGGCCTGCTCGTCGGCGTGCTCGCCTCGCGCGCGTACGCGGGTGCCCTCGCCGAGTTCGCCGGGTGGCGGACCGTGTACGTCGCCTCCTGCCTGCTCACGCTGGCGCTCATGGGCGTGCTCGCCCGCCGGCTGCCCAAGGTGCGGGGGCGCGCCACCGGCTCGTACAAGGCAGTGCTCCGCTCGTTGCCCGGCCTCGCCCGGCAGCCGCTCGTGGCGCGGGTCGTGGTGTCCGGGGCGCTGGTCGGGATCGCGTTCGGCGCGTTCTGGACGACGCTGACCTTCCTGGTCACGGACACCTACGGGCTCGGCTCCACGGCCGCCGGGATGTTCGGCCTCGTCGCCGCCGTGAGCGCGCTCGCCTCGCCGTACGCGGGGCGCAGCGCGGAACGGCTCGGCAGGCGCGGGGCGATCGCCCTGCTGACCGGGCTCGTGCTGGTCGGCTGGCTGGTCCTGCTGCCTGCCGGGGGCGGCTCGCTCGTGGCGCTCGTCGTGGGCGTGATCGTGCTCGACGTCGGCGTGTGGGGCGGCCAGGCCGTCTGCCAGACCGTCCTGTTCACCCTGGACCCGGCCGTGCACAGCCGCCTGAACACCGTCTACTTCACGCTGCGCTTCCTCGGCATCGGGCTCGGCTCGCTGGCCGGAACCCTGGCGTGGGGTGCGGGCGGCTGGCCGGGCGTCGTGGTCACCGGCACGGTCGCGGCGGCCGCCGGGCTCGTCGTCGGGGTGCTGCCGCTGCCCTCGCGGGCGAAGGAGCCGGAGGCGGTCAGCCCACCGCGAACGAGGGACTGAAGCCGCGGGCGGCGCCGTCGCGGCTTCTCAGCTCGATCGCGTAGCCGTCGCCCGCCGGCACGTTCGGCAGGACGGTGGACGTCTCGCTGCGCGGCGCCGACGTCAGCCGCGACGCGAGTTGCGCGACGCGGGACGCGTCGCCCCGCACGAGCCACATGTCCAGCTTCTGACCTGTGGGGTTGTTCCAGGTGACGAACATGCTGGCGCCCGCGCTGTGCACGGAGTCCGCCGCGGGCTCCGTGACGGTCAGTGCCTGGGCCGGCTCGGCCATGGGGGCGAAGGCCAGGAGCGGGGCAGCGGCGAGAGAGAGGAATCCGGTGCGGCGCATGCGACGACCTCGTTCCGTCGGATCGTTGGGAGGGATGAGGGATGAGGGATGGATGCGGATGGTGAACATTGATGGACTGAGAGTGAAGAACCCGGACGAAGGGTCTCTTCCCGCGCTCGTCGCCGGACTCAAGCATTTGGCCGTCATCCCCGCCCCATGAGGGACGGATCTGTCCCCGAACCGGTGGTGTCGGCGGGACAGGGACCGGAGTGCGGGTGCATGCTCGCGCACGCGCGCGTGGCCCCCCGAAGCAGCCGGGTGGCGCGGACTGGTGCACGCTGGACATGTGACACGGAGCACGGAGACGAGGTGACGCGACATGACCGAGCGCAGCGACGACTCGGCCATGGGCGACGAGGTGTATCAGCCCTCGGGCCCTGACGTGCGGGACGACGAGGGCATCCTCGAGGTCGAGGACACCCTGAACGACCGTGGCGTGGACCCGTACGACGAGGGATGGTCGCCGCCCGAGCGCCCACTGGCCGTCGAGCACAGCGGCAACACCGCGGCGGAACGGCAGGCCGGCGAGACGCTCGACGAGCGCCTCGCGGAAGAGCGGCCCGACCCCGTCGTCGACGCTTACGAGGCGCTGGAGTCCGGCGAGGAGGACGGCGACGGCGTGGGCGATCTGCGCGAGGGCGAGGGCGAACCACTGGACTCGGAGGTGGGAACGCGCCGCGCGGGCCGTCTGATCGCGCCCGACGAGGGTGCCCACGAGGACGCCGAGAAGGACATGCTGGCCCGGGACGCGGGGTACGGCGGGGGAGCGGCATCGGCCGAGGAGGCCGCGATGCACGTGGTGGACGACGACGAGACGTGAGCTCCGCGGGGGCCGGGCGCGGCCCCCCTGCTCACTGGCCGAGGGCCGTCGCCGTCAGCATCAGCGCGGCGGCGGCGAACGCCGTCACCAGCGCCAGGACCGGCGGGCCGAGGGCGACATTCCCTGTCACCATCCGCCGCGCCGTGATGCCTATGCAGACCACGCCGATCCCTCCAAGGATCATGGCCACGTAGATCAGCACTTCAGGCCCCTCCTCCTCGCGACACCCGCTTGTGCGTTCGGACCACATCCTCGCCCGGCGAGCCGCACGTCGCACGTGGGGGAGGCTCCGTTCCGTACCCTTTAGCCTGGGACGTCTCGCACTACGCCCCAGGGGGACCGGCATGGACAGTACCGCGTGGATCGTTCTCGGCACGCTCGCGGCAGTCGCGATGCTGGTGGTCGCCGCGGTGCTCCTCGTCCGGGTGTTCAAGGCGCGGCGGCTGCTCGTCGACGCCGGCATCCCGCTGCACAACAAGGCACTGTTCTGGGCCGCGGTCGCCTACACGATCTCCCCGGTCGACCTGCTGCCCGACCCGATCTACCTCGACGACATCGGGGTGCTGCTGGTCGCCCTCAAGATGCTGCACAGCGCCGCGCACAAGGCGGGCATCGGCACAGGAGAGCGCCGGACCCCCACTCCGTGAGGTCCGGCGCCGGCGGCGGAGGCGGTCAGACCGCCGCGCCCGGAGCCTCCTTGAGCGGGGTGGTGTCCGCGTCCCGCTCGCCCAACCGCGCGGTCGGTACGTTCACGGTCTCGCGGGCCGTGAGCCCCGCCACCACCGGGAGCACACACAGGGCCGCGGTGAACATGGCCACCGCGAACCAGTTGTCGCCGGCCGGGCCCGCGATCTGCGCCGCGAACGTCACCGCGAAGCCCGAGATGGCGAAGCCGATCTGGGTGCCGATCGCCATCCCCGAGAGCCGCACGCGGGTCGGGAACATCTCGCCGTAGAAGGCCGGCCACACGGCGTTGGCCGCGCTGTAGACGACGCCGAACGCGAGGATGCCGAGCACGAACGTGAGGACGTACGAGCCCGTGGAGATGGCCCACAGGTAGCCGAACATCAGCAGCGCGCTGCCCGCGGCGCCGGTCAGGAACACGGGACGGCGGCCGATGCGGTCGGCGAGGCGCGCCCACAGCGGGATTGCGCCGAGCGCCACGAGGTTGGCGAGCGCGCCGACCCACAGCATGGCGGAGCGGTCCATGCCGACCGCGTCGCTCGTCGCGTACGACAGGGCCCACACGGTGAAGATGGTGCTCACGGAGGCGACGAGCGCGCCGCCGATCACGCGCAGCACGTCCACCCAGTGGTCGCGGAAGAGCACCGCGAGCGGCAGCTTGGCGACCTCGCCGGACTCGGCCTTGCGGGCGAACTCGGGCGTCTCGTCGAGCGAGCGCCGGATGACGTACCCGGCGATGGCGACGCCGAGGCTCAGCCAGAACGGGATGCGCCAGCCCCAGGTCAGGAGCTGGTCCTCGGGGAGCGCCGCGATCGGCAGGAAGACGATGGTGGCGAGGAGCTGCCCGGCCTGCGTCCCGTTGAGCGTGAAACTCGTGAAATACGCCCGCCGGTCCTCGGGTGCGTGTTCCAGGGTCATCGAGCCCGCGCTGGACTGCTCGCCCGCGGCCGAGATGCCCTGAAGGATGCGGCAGAGCACGAGCAGCAGCGGCGCGAATCCGCCGACCTGGTCCCGGGTGGGCAGACAGCCGATCAGGAACGTCGACAGACCCATCAGGACCACGGTGAACACCATGATCTTGCGGCGGCCCAGGCGGTCGCCGATGTGCCCGAGGAAGAACGCGCCGACGGGCCGCGCGGCGTACGCGACGCCGAACGTGGCGAGCGAGAGCAGGGTGGCGTCGGCCGGATCGGACTCGTCGAAGAAGACCTTGGGGAAGACGAGCGCGGCGGCGCTGCCGTAGATGAAGAAGTCGTAGTACTCGAGGGCACTGCCGCTCCAGGCGGCGAATGCCGCCTTGCGGGGCTGGCCCTGTGGTGCGCGCGGTGATGCTGCGGGGACGGACACGCGGGCTCCTTGAGGGCTGGGTGGATCAACCCGGCGGACCGGAGTCGGCCGAGTTAATTAACCCACTGGATAGTTAGTACCGGATGGCCAGCGATGTTGCGCCGGTGTTTCCCGCCTGTCAAGAGGTTGCGACGAGGACGTTTCCGCCGATCAGTGCTTGTCGCCGCCCGCCGTCAGGTACGCGATCACCATGTCGCCCAGCATCGTGCGGTAGTGCTCGCGGCGGTCCTGGGCCGTCAGGTCGCGGCCGAACAGGGCGCCGAACGTATGCCGGTTGGAGACCCGGAAGAAGCAGAACGAGCTGATCATCGCGTGCAGATCCACCGCGTCCACGTCCGCCGTGAACACGCCGTCCGCCCGGCCCGCCTCCAGGATCCGGCCGATCACGTCGATCGCGGGCGAGTTGAGTGACCCGATCGTCTCGGACGCCGTGATGTGCTCGGCGTCGTGGATGTTCTCGATGCTCACGAGGCGGATGAAGTCCGGGTGCTGCTCGTGGTGATCGAAGGTCAGCTCGGCGAGTCGGCGGATCGCGGCGACCGGGTGGAGGTCCTCGACGTCCAGGTCCCGCTCGGCGTGCCGGATCACCGCGTAACTGCGCTCCAGTACGGCCGTGAACAGCTGTTCCTTGCCGCCGAAGTAGTAGTAGATCATCCGCTTCGTGGTGCGGGTGCGGGCCGCGATCTCGTCGACGCGGGCGCCCGTGTACCCGGCGCGGGCGAACTCCTCCGTGGCGACCTTGAGGATCTCGGCCTTGGTGCGGGCCGCGTCGCGGATGCGCCCCGCGCGGCGGGCCGGCTCTTCGACAGTGGTCATCCGGCGATTGTAGGAGCCGTGCCGAGGTCCGTTCGGATCAGTGCCGGTCCGGTTCGGGTCCGTCCCTTCCCAGGAGGGCCTCGGACTTGATATGAGTAACGAACCAGTTCGTACATTAGCTAGCCGCTCGGCCAGGAGGACCCCCGTGCCCCAGGACTCTCCCCAGGACTCTTATCTCGTCGGTCTGATCGGCGAGGGCATCGGCCCCTCGCTCTCCCCGGCCCTGCACGAGCGGGAGGCGGACCGGCAGGGCCTGCGGTACCTGTACCGGCGGCTCGACATCGGCGAACTGGGCATCCGGCCCGAGAACGTGGGGGAGCTGCTGCGGGCCGCCCGCACCGTCGGCTTCGACGGCCTGAACGTCACGCACCCCTGCAAGCAGCTCGTCATCGAACACCTCGATGAACTGTCGCCGCAGGCCGCGGCCCTCGGCGCGGTCAACACCGTGGTCTTCGACGGCGGCCGCGCCATCGGCCACAACACCGACGTGACCGGGTTCGCCGCCTCCTTCGCCCGCGGGCTGCCCGAGGCCCGCATGGAGCGCGTCGTGCAGCTCGGCGCCGGGGGAGCGGGCGCCGCCGTCGCGCACGCGGTGCTCACCCTGGGCGCCGGCCGCATCGTGCTCGTCGACGCGCTGCCCGAGCGGGCCGCCGCCCTCGCCGACTCCCTCAACCGGCACTTCGGCGAGGGGCGCGCGCTGCCCGCCGGCCCTGACGCGCTCGCCGCGCACCTCGCCGAGGCCGACGGCATCGTGCACGCCACCCCCACCGGCATGGCCGCCCACCCCGGCCTCCCGTTCCCCGCGGAGCTGCTGCACCCCGGCCTGTGGGTCGCCGAGGTCGTCTACCGGCCGCTGGAGACCGAACTCGTACGCACCGCCCGCGCGCTGGGCTGCGCCGTCCTCGACGGCGGCGGCATGGCCGTCTTCCAGGCCGCCGACGCGTTCCGCCTGTTCACCGGGCGCGAGCCGGACGCCCCCCGAATGCTCACCCACTTCGCCGACCTGGCGGGCGCGGAGGAGGCGCTGCGAGCAGCCACATCAACCCCTGCCACCGACTGAGCAGCTCCTATTGAGCCCCTGCGGCGATTGAGCAGCTCTTATTGAGCCCCTGCGGCGATTGAGCAGCGGGGTACGGGGCAGAGCCCCGAATCTTTTCAACCCCGCCGCCGACCCGCCCCGCCGACCCGCCCCCCTCCGGAAGGAGCCCCGTGCGTACCTCCATCGCCACCGTCTCGCTCAGCGGATCGCTCACCGAGAAGCTCACCGCCGCCGCCCGCGCGGGCTTCGACGGCGTCGAGATCTTCGAGAACGACCTGCTCGTCAGCCCCCTCACGCCCGAAGACGTCCGCGCCCGCTGCGCCGACCTCGGCCTGAGCATCGACCTGTACCAGCCGATGCGCGACATGGAGGCCGTGCCCGAGGACGTGTTCGCCCAGAACCTGCGGCGGGCCGAGCACAAGTTCCGGGTCATGCGGCGCCTCGGCACCGACACCGTCCTTGTGTGCTCCAGTGTCTCGCCGCTCTCCGTCGGCGACGACGCGCTCGCCGCCGACCAGTTGCGCCGGCTCGCCGAGCGGGCGGAGGACTTCGGCGTCCGCGTCGCCTATGAGGCGCTCGCCTGGGGCCGCCACGTCAACACCTACGACCACGCCTGGCGCATCGTCGAGGCCGCCGACCACCCGGCGCTCGGCACCTGTCTCGACAGCTTCCACATCCTCGCCCGCGGCACCGAGGGCAAGGGCCTCGAAGGCATCGAGGACATCCCCGGCGACAAGATCTTCTTCCTTCAGCTCGCCGACGCGCCGCTCCTCGACATGGACGTCCTGCGCTGGAGCCGCCACTACCGCTGCTTCCCCGGCCAGGGCGACCTCGACGTCGCGGGGCTGCTGCGGCACGTCCTGCGTGCCGGCTATCGGGGGCCGCTGTCCCTGGAGATCTTCAACGACGTGTTCCGGCAGGCCGAGGCCGGGCCCGCCGCCGTGGACGCGCTGCGCTCGCTGCTCGCCCTCCAGGAGGCCGTGGGCCTTCAGGACGTGGTCGCGCAGGGCGAGTTGCCCGCGCCCGTCGTGCCCACCGGCGTCGCCTTCACGGAGCTCGTCACCCCCGACGTCGCCCCGGCCGCCGACCTCCTCGCCGCCCTCGGCTTCACCCGCACCGGACGCCACCGCGGCAAGCCGGTCGACCTGTGGGAGCAGGGCGAGGCCCGCGTGCTGCTCAACACCGGGCCCGCCGCCCGCCGCGACGGCACCGTCCTCGCCGCCGTCGGCCTGGAGTCCCCCGACCCGGCCGCCGCGGCCCGCCGCGCCGAGGCCCTGCTCGCCCCGGTCCTGCCGCGCCGCCGCGGAACCGGCGACGTACTCCTCGACGCGGTCGCCGCGCCCGACGGCACCGAACTCTTCTTCTGTGCCACGGACCGCCCCGAACTCCCCAGCTGGATCCGGGACTTCGAGCCGACGGGGGAGCGGCCCGCCGAGACCGACATCACCGGAATCGACCACCTCCAGCTCACCCAGCCCTGGCACCAGTTCGACGAGGCCGCCCTGTTCCACCGCAGCGTGCTCGGCCTCGAACCCCGGGCGAGCGTGGACGTCGCCGACCCGTACGGACTGCTGCGCAGCCGCGCCGTCGCCACCGCCGACGGCTCGGTCCGCATCGCACTCGGCGCGGGACCGGGCCCCGGCGAGGACCAGGACCGTGCCCAGCACATCGCCCTCACCACCAGCGACGTCGTCGCGGCCGCCCGCCGCTTCCGCGCGGCGGGCGGGGAACTGCTGCCGATGCCGGGCAACTACTACGACGACCTGGCCGCCCGCTTCGAGTTCGCCCCCGGCGAGCTGGAGACCTACCAGGACCTCGGCATCCTCTACGACCGCGACGCCCACGGCACCTTCCGCCACTGCTACACCCGCACGGTCGGCCGGGTCTTCTTCGAGCTGGCCCAGCGCGAGGGCGGTTACGAGGGATACGGGGCGCAGAACGCACCGGTGCGGCTCGCGGCGCAGCACGCGCCGAACTGACTGGCCGGGGTCAGTCCTTGAACCGGACGGCGATGTCCTCGAGGCGGGCCCGGTACTTCTCCCACTCCAGCGGCGGCAGGCTGTCGTTGTCCTCGCGGTAGCCCGCCGCGCCGTCCAGACCCTCGCGGAGGATGTCGGCCTGCCCCGCGTGGCGCTGCGTGTCGGACAGGACCCGGACGAGGACGTGGTGGAGCGTCACCTGGCCCCGTTCCTTCGGCCACCACGGCACCGTGCCGACCGCGTCCAGGGACAGCTCCCCGACCGAGGCGTCGCACAGCGCCCAGGCGCGCCGATAGCGCTCGACGATCTCCTCGCGGGACTCGTCGGCGGTCGCGAACATGTCGGCGTTCGGGTCCTCGTCGTCCTTGAAGTCGGGCAGCGGCTCGCCGTGCGCCCGGCTGAAGGTGTCGCAGAGATAGCCCAGCTCCACCCCGGTCAGATGCTTCACCAGCCCCAACAGGTTCGTGCCCGTCGGCGTCAGCGGGCGCCGTACGTCGTATTCGGAGAGCCCGTCGAGCTTCCACAGCAGGGCGTCGCGGGCGTCCTGGAGGTAACGCAGGAGATCGTTCTTGTGATCGGTTTCGGTCATGCGCTCACTCTGCTGCCTCGGACGGGTGGCGAACAGGCGTTTTCGACAGGCAGTGCGGCACCTGATGGGCTTCGATGGACGGAATGGGACACGAGCCGGAAGCCTCCGCACACGATCCGCTGACCGCACTCCTCGACGGCGTGCGGCTGCGGCTGCGCGATCTGAACGACGGCGAGCCCGCCTCCTACATCCCGGAACTGGGCCGCGTCGACCCGCGCCTGTTCGGGCTCAGCCTGTGCACCCTCGACGGGCGGGTCTACGGGAGCGGGGACACGAACGTCCGCTTCACCGCGCAATCCGTGTCGAAGCCCTTCGTGTTCGCGCTCGCGCTCGCCGACCACGGCCTGGAGAACGTCCTGGCGCGGGTCGGCGCCGAGCCGAGCGGCGAGGCCTTCAACTCCATCCGGCTCGAACCCGGCACCGGGCGGCCGCCGAACCCGATGGTCAACGCCGGTGCCATCGTGACCAGTTCGCTCGTCTCGGGCGACACCCCGAAGGCCCGCTTCGAGCGCATCCTCGACGGGCTCAGCGCCTTCGCGGGGCGTCCCCTCACCGTCGACGAGGCCGTGTACGCCTCCGAGTGCGCCACCGGCGACCGCAACCGCGCCCTCGCCTACCTCATGCACAACGCGGGCTCGCTCACCGGCGACGTCGAGGCGGAGCTCGCCGTCTACTTCCGCCAGTGCTCCGTCCTCGTCACCAGCGACGACCTCGCCGTCATGCACGCGACGCTCGCGGGCGGCGGCATCAACCCGGTCACCGGCGAACGCGTCGTCGCGAGCCGGCACGCCCAGCACGTCCTCGCCGTCATGGCCACCTGCGGCATGTACGACGCGTCGGGCCAGTGGATGCTGCGCGTCGGCATGCCCGCCAAGAGCGGGGTGTCCGGCGGCATCGGGGTCGCGCTGCCCAGCCAGTTCGGGATCGGCGTGTTCAGCCCGCCGCTGGAGGAGAAGGGCAACAGCGTGCGCGGCATCGCCGCCTGCCACCTGATCTCCGACCAGTTCGGCCTGCACCTGATGCGGGCCACGGCCCCCGAGCGCAGGCCGCTGCCGCCCCGCTCCCTGCACCCCGCCCCACTGCGCTCCCTGCGGCACCGCACCCGCGCCCAGCGGGCCGCGCTCGACGCCCGCGCGGAGCGGATCCGCGTCCACGTCCTCCAGGGCGACCTCGACTTCGCCACCGCCGAGCAGACCCTGCGCGCCGCCCTCGACCTCCCGGACGCCGTCGGCTGGTTCGTGCTCGACCTCACCCGCGTCGGCCGCATCGAACCGGTCGGCGCCGACCTGCTGCGCGCCCTCGCCGATGAGCTGCGCGCACGCGACCTGCGCATGGTGCTCGCCGACCCGGACGAACGGCAGGCGATGGCCCGCACCACGGACGAGTTCCCCGACCTCGGGCGGGCCCTGGAGGCCTGCGAGGACGAGCTGCTCACCGGGATCGGTCTCGACCCGGACGCCCCCGTGCCGCTCGCCGACTGCGACCTGTTCGGTGCGGCCGACGCCGGTCTGCGCGCCGCCCTCGCCGAGGCCTTCGACACTCTCGACCTCACGGCGGGCGAGTCCGTCGCGCCGCCGCAGGCCGCCCCGCTCGACCGGATCGTCCTGTGGTACGTCGAGTCCGGGCGCCTCGCCGTCTGTGCCGACACCGCCGACTCCGTGACGACGCGCCGCACCTGGTCGGCGGGCCCCGGCGCGGCCCTCACCCCCGCCGACTTCCCGCCCGGCCGCACCCGCAAGGTCCTCGCCGAACGCGACACGCGCTGCCGCACCCTCACCGCCGCCGGCTTCCGGCGGCTGCGCGAGCGCGAGCCCGACGCGGTGGCGTTCCTGGAGCGGGCCCCGCTGGAGGGCGCGGAGACGGTGGACCGCGGGGAGGTCACCTGACCCATAATGGGCCGCATGACCGACGCGGAGTCCGGGATCAACTCGACGCTGTCGCAACGGAGTTCGGTGGTGATCGTCGGCGCGGGCCCCGCCGGGCTCACCGTCGGGAACATCCTGCGGGCCGCGGGCGTCGACTGCGTGGTCCTGGAGTGCGAGACCCGTACGTTCATCGAGCGGCGGCCACGGGCCGGTGTCATCGAGGAGTGGGCGGTCCGCGCGCTCGACCGGCGCGGCCTCGCCGCGCGGCTGCTCAAGCACGCGGAGCGGCACACGGCCTGCGAGTTCCGCTTCGCCGGTGAGCGGCACCGCTTCGGCTACACCGAGCTGACCGGACACCACCACTTCGTCTACCCCCAGCCGCTGCTCGTGACCGACCTGGTGCGCGAGTACGCCGACATGCGCGGTGGCGACATCCGCTTCGGCGTGCGCGACATACGCCTGCACGATCTGGAGGGGGACCACCCCTGGGTCTCGTACACCTGCGGCGACACCGGTCAACGGAGGGTGCTGCACTGTGAGTTCGTCGCCGGGTGCGACGGCGCGCGCGGAGTGACGCGCGACGCCGTCCCCGAGGGGCGGGTCCGTGTCGCGCGGCACGACTACGGCATCGGCTGGCTGGCGCTGCTCGCCCAGGCGCCGCCGTCGGCGGACCGCGTCCTGTTCGGCATGCACGCGGAGGGCTTCGCCGGACAGTGCCGCGCAGCCCCGAGGTCACCCGCTACTACCTGCAATGCCCGCCCGGCGACGACCCGGACGGCTGGTCGCACGAACGGGTGTGGACACAGCTGCGCCGGCGCCTCGCCGCCGAGGGCGCAAGGCCTTTGGCCGAGGGCGAGTTGATCGAGAAGCGCGTCCTCGACATGCACGACTACGTCACCGAACCCATGACGTACGGGCGGCTCTTCCTGGCCGGGGACGCCGCGCACCTCGTCGCCCCCATCGCGGCCAAGGGCCTCAACCTCGCCCTGCACGACGCGTTCCTTCTCGCGGACGCGATCGTGGCGCACCGGGCGGGCGACAGCAGCGGCCTCGACGGATACGGCGAGGCCTGCCTGCGACGGGTCTGGGACTACCAGGAGTTCTCGCAGTGGCTGTCGGAGGTCTACCACGGCGCGTCGTTCGGCAACCCGTTCCGCACCGGCACGACGCTGGCCCGGCTGCGCCGACTGTTCACGTCGCGGGCGGCGGCGACGGCGTTCGCGGAGCAGTACCTGGGATCGGCGGAGGGGTACTGACCAGGACGCGGCGGTACGGACGTCCAGGGACGACGCCCGTACCGCGCGGAGGTCTCAGCCGGCCCGCAGGGCGCCGTCGAGGAGCGGCAGCAGCCGGTCCCAGTGGCGCTTGAGGGCGTCCGCGGAGAAGGCGGAGGTGTCGGCCATGGTGAAGCCGTGGACGCTGCCGGGGTACAGCTCGATGGAGTGCTCGACCCCGGCGGTCTCGAAGGACTTGTTGAGCTCGGCGACGGCTTCCGGAGTGAGGTCGCCCTCGGCGAGACCCAGGTGGACGCGGGCGGTGACCTTGTCGGCCGAGAGGTGCGCGCTGTCGGGGGCGTCGGTGACGAGCATGCCGGGGTGGAACCCGGCGACGGCGCCGACCTTGTCGGGGTGGGCGGCGGCGGTGCGCAGCGCGAGGGCGGCGCCCATGCAGTAGCCGGTCGTGCCGATCGGGCCCTCGGCGACCTCGGGCTGGGCCGAGAGGAAGTCGACGTAGGCCTCGGCGTCGCTCAGGACGCGCTCGGCGGAGTGCTCCTGGAGCAGCGGCATCAGCTTGCCGAAGATCTCCGGCCGGTTCTCCTCGCTGATGTGCTCGGGAAGCTCGACGACGGGCGACGCTCCGTGCCGGTAGTACACGTTGGGCACGAGCACGTAGTAGCCGTGCCCGGCCAGCTCGCGGGCCAGCTCCTCGATCACGGGCCGCACGCCGAAGGCGTCCATGTAGAGCAGTACGCCCGGATGCCGCGCGCCGTCGTCGGGGAAGGCGACGAAGGCGTCAGCCCGGCCGTCCGCGGTGGGAATCTGCACTGTCTTGCTGGTGGCGATGGCGGATCATCCTCCCTGGAACAACTGATATCAGTGCACAGTACAGTTGCCCGCTGTGACGGCTCTCCGCGCGGGGGTGCCCGGGGTGGGTGCTCAGTGGCTGTGCCGCTTGCTCGCCCAGAAGACGGCGCGGGCCGCTCTTATCCGCTCGGCCTGCCGGGCGGGGTCGAGGGCCGACTTGAGTGCGGTGCGCAGAAGCTCGGGGTCGACCAGTTTGCCGCTGCCGTCCGGCGGGGTGCGCCACAGGAACGAGTGGTGGCGCACGCCCGTGATCCCGTCGGCGTCGGGGGAGGGCATCGACAGGTCCTCGCCCGCGGTGAGCATCCGGACGTCCTCCGTCGCGGGCCAGGCCGAAGCGACCGCCTGGGGGTGCGCGAGGATGTAGAACACAGGGCGCGGCTTGGCGTGCTCCTCGAGCACCGGCACGGCGTCCGCCTCCTCGCCCAGCTCCCACAGCACCGTCAGACCGAGCGGCTGCTGCACGCGCAAGGCGTCCCAGCCGTGACCCGCCGGGAGCCTCGCCAGAAAGGGCGACTGCTCCCATGCGGCATATGCCTCGCTCGGGTTTCGGTGACAGGAGGCCAACCACTGCGCTCCGTCCATTGGGTGACCATACGTCAACTGGCATGTCTGGTCAGCGGATTCATCAATCCGGAGAACTCGCTGCGTGAAGATCTGGCCATGACTGCCGCGCCAGGGACGGACCTCGCGGCTGGCACATGCCAGAACCCGCGGGTGGGAACGGCGCGCGGAACTCCACGTCAAGTGCACCGATTTGTGTAGATAATTCCGCCATGCCGGAAACTCTCGACACAGTGGACGAGCCCGCCCCCGAACGCCACGCTTCTTGGCTGGAACTGTTCTTCGACCTGATCGTCGTCGCGGGGGTGGGGCAGCTGGCCCATCTGCTGCACACCGGGCCGACCTGGGCGGAGCTCGGCGAGTACGGCCTGCTGTTCCTGGCGTTCTGGTTCACGTGGGTGATGTTCACGATGTACGGGAACGTGGCCCAGGACCGGGCGCGCACCCTCGTCGTCATCGTCGCCATGTTCGGGATGGCCGTGATGGCCGCGGCCGTGCCGGGAGTGCGGGAGTCCGACGAGAAGGCGTTCGCGTTCGCCCTCGCCTACGTGGTGGTGCGCCTCATCGCCTCCCGCGCGGCGAACCAGCCGGGGAAGGTCGTCGCCGATCTGCCGATCCTCCAGCTCGGCGCGGGCCTTGTGCCGTGGATCGTGTCGCTGTGGGTCGGCGGCGACGCCCGTCTGTGGCTGTGGGCGCTGGGCCTCGCCATCGACGTGTACGTGATGGTGCGGGTCTCGCGGGGTGCCATGCAGGAGGCGGTCGACGAACGCTGGGCCCAGGGCAGGGAACGCGTGCGGCGCCGCCTTGAACAGGAGGAACGCAGGAGCGGCGCCGGGCGTCCCGCCCGCGGGATCGGTGAGCGCGGCCGCCGGGCCCTGATGAAGCCCGAGCTGGTGACCGCGGACCTCACCCATCTTTCGGAACGCCTCGGCCTGTTCGTGCTCATCGTCCTCGGCGAGGGGCTCGTCCAGTCCGTCGACGCGGCCGGAGAGGCGGAGTGGAACGGGTCGGTGCGGATCGTCGCTGTGGGCGCCTTCGCCATCCTGGTCCTCGTGTGGGCGCTGGCGCTGCTCGGCGGCGCGCACGGGCTGCCGCTGCTGGTCCCGGAGGCGCTCGCCGTGCATCTGGTGCTGCCGCTGCACTGTCTGTTCGCGGGGTCGGTGGCGGCGCTCGCGGCCGTGCTCGGCAGGGCGGTGGCCGACGCGGACGGTGCCCTGCCGGGGCCGGCGAGGATGCTGCTCGGCGTCGTCGTCGCGCTGATCCTGCTCACGGCGGCGGTGTGCGCACTGGCCTCCGGCCGGGGATGGCGGTGGACGGCGGCAGCGGTGGCGCCGGCCCTCGTGGTGGCGGGCCTGCTGATCGTGGGGCAGGGGCCGTCGGTCTCCGAGGGCCTCGGGACCGGGCAGGCGGTCGTGCTCGCGGTGGTCGCGGTCGCCTGGCCGGTGGTGTGGCGCGCCCGGGACGGGGCCGCGGTGCCCGCCACGACCGGCTGAATCGGGTCCGGTCGTGACGGGCACGGCAGCGCCGGAGGGCTCAGGCCGGGGACACCAGCCACGCCGCAGTGTCCCGCGGCAGTGCGCCCGCCGAGAGCGGGACGCTGGTGAGGAGCGGAGGGTTGGTCAGGCCGAGGGCGGAGAGGGGCAGCGGGTCGTCGGCCAGATTCACCACGCACACCAAGTTCCCGCGCCGGAACGCGAGATGGGGTGATCCGGGTGCGGAGAGCCACTGCGGGGGCGCGGCGGGATCCGGGGCCGGATGGATGCGGCGCAGGCGCAGTGCCCGCCGGTACAGGGCGAGCGTCGAGCCCGGGTCCGCCTGCTGCGCTGCCACGGTGAACGGCGCCCAGTCGTCGGGCTGGGGCAGCCAGGTGGCTTCGGGTGCCGCGCTGCTGAATCCGTACGGCGCCGCCGTGCCGGACCAGGGCAGCGGGACGCGCGCCCCGTCGCGGCCCCGTTCGGTGCGCCCGGAGCGTTCCCACAGCGGGTCGAGGATCCGGTCGTCCGGCACGAACGCCTGCGGAAGCCCCAGCTCCTCGCCCTGGTAGAGGTACGCGGACCCGGGCAGCGCCAGCATCAGCAGCGCCGCCGCACGGGCGCGCGCCGCGGAGCCGTACCGCGTGACCGGCCGGGGCGCGTCATGGCTGGAGAGCAGCCAGGTCACCGCGGAACCGGGCACCGTGAACGAACCGTCGATCACCTCGCGCAGTTCCTTCGCGTCCCAAGACGCCTCCAGGAAAGCGAAGTTGAAGGCCTGATGCATCTCGTCGGGGCGGATGTAGCGGGCGAGCCGGGCCGGATCGAAGACCGCCGACTCTGCGACCATCACCCGGTCCTCGGGGGCGACCGCGCCGGGCGGCGCGGGGTGCGTGTCGAGCAGGGCGCGCCACTCGCGATAGAGCGGGTGCAGCTCCTCCTGGTCGTAATAGGGCATGAGGTGGTTGCGCAGCGGATCGGTGTGCTGCCCCGGGCCCGCGTCGGGCAGGCCTTCCGCCTTGAACAGGGCGTGCGCGACGTCGACGCGGAATCCGTCCACGCCCCGGTCGAGCCAGTGGCGCAGAACGTTCGCGAACGCGTCGCGCACCTTCGGATTGCGCCAATTGAGGTCCGGCTGCTCGGCGGCGTGCAGGTGGCAGTACCACTCGCCGTCCGTGACGCGGGTCCAGGCGGGCCCGCCGAACGCCGACTGCCAGTCGTTGGGCGGCAGTTCGCCGTCCGCGCCCCGGCCGTCCCGGAACAGGTACATCTCCCGCTCGACGGAACCGGGCCCGGCCGCCAGCGCCTCCAGGAACCAGGGGTGCCGGTCGGAGGTGTGGTTCGGTACCAGGTCGACGATCAACTTCAGGCCCAGTTCGTGGGCGCGGGCGGTGAGTTCGTCGACGTCCGCGGTCGTCCCCAGGTCCGGGGCGACGCCTGTGTAGTCGGCGATGTCGTAGCCGCCGTCGGCCAGCGGCGACGGAAAGAACGGCGTGCACCACACGGCGTCCGCGCCCAGGTCCTTGATGTGTTCGAGGCGTTCGGTCAGCCCGGGCAGGTCCCCTACGCCGTCGCCGTTCGAGTCGGCGAAGGCCCGCGGATACACCTCGTAGCAGACCATGTCCTGCCACCAGCTCATGCGCAGGATCCTTCCGAAGCCCACCGGAAGGTGGGGAGGACCGGCTGTTCGCGGCCCGTCGCGGCGGCGACCGTGGCCGCCTCGGCGACCGCCACCGCGCCGAAACCGCTGAGCGCGTCCGCTGCCGGCGGGGTGCCTTCGCGCACCGCACGGACGAGGTCGGCCATCGCCGCGCGCACACTCTGCGTGTACACGTACGGCTTGCGGGCCTCGCCGCCGAGGTCGACGACGGCGCGCACATGGTGCGGCGCGGCGCGGTCCTCGCCGCGTCCGCGGGCGGTCGCGGCGGCTCCCGCGTCGCGTGCGACGTGGACCGTGAGCTGTTCGTCGCCGTGCGGCAGGAAGCCGTCGACGGACAGCAACGGTCCGATCTGGAGGGGAAGTTGCTCCCAGCGCCGGGCGCCCGCCTCGTCGGTCCACGCCGAGATCTCCGCGTACGCGGGGATCCAGCCGGTGATCCGCGTCTCCTCGAACCCGTGGTCCAGGCGCATGAGTTGTCGCTCCGCGCGGTGCGCGTGGGTGAAGGAGTGCAGGTGAGAGGCGAGGACGCCACCGGGGTGCACGACATCCGCGCTCACCATGTCGACCGGGCCACCGGGCCGCGCCACCGCCGTGGCCCGCACGCTCACCGGGTCCGAGCCGAGCAGCTCCCGTGCCGCGTCGAAGAAGTGCACGCCGTGCTCGACGAAGATTCCGCCGGAGTGCGCCGGGTCCCAGAACCAGTGGTCGGGGCCGAGGTCCTCGTCGGCGGCGTCGTTCTCGAACAGGAACCGGCGCACGGGCGAGAGCAGCTCCCGCTCCATGAGCCGCCGCACCGCCCGCAGCAGCGGGTTGTAGCGCAGCACGTGGTCCACGACCAGGACGCGGCCCGCGCGGCGCGCCTCCTGGGCGACGGACGCCGCGTCCTCGGTCGTGGTGGCGAGGGGCTTCTCGCAGAAGACATGGCGCCCCGCACGCAGCGCCCGGGTGGCCATCGCGGCATGGGTGGCGGGCGGCGTCGCGATCAGCACGGCCGCGACGTCGTCCCGTTGCAGGAGGTCGTCGAGCGAGCCGAGAGCGGGGACGCCGTGCCTCGCGGCGAGCGCGACGGCGCGCTCGCGCGACGGGTCGGCGACCGCCGCCAGGCGCAGGCCCGGAAGGCCGGCGACCGCGTCCAGGACGAACTCCGCGAAGCCGCCGCAGCCGACCAGTCCGATCCCGAGCGTTTCGTGCGGGGCGCCCGCGGTCATGCGGTGCGCTCCAGGAGGGCCACGCCGATGTGGGCGTCGGCCATGCCGTAGAAGACGTACAGCTCGCCGTCGACCTCCTCGATCGCCGTCGGGAAGACGACGTTCGGCACCGTGCCGGAGATCTCCTCCTCGGTCTCGGGCGCCATCAGCGGGGCGTCCGAGCGGGCGATGATCCTCGAGGGGTCGGCCGGGTCGAGGATCATCGCGCCCGCCGCGTACGACACCTTCTGGTTCTGCGCCCACGGGTCCTCGATGGAGCCGGAGACACCGTGGTGGATGAGCAGCCAGCCCTCGGGCACCCGGATCGGGGCCGGGCCGCCGCCGATCTTCAGCGACTCCCACTCGTACTCGGACAGCGCGACCAGCGTGTGCTGCCGAGGGCGGACGAGGGCGCGGATGTCGGCCTCGACCTCCCTCACCGGCACGTAGCTGATCCAGATGCCGGGCCGCTCGTCCGTGACACCGGCGGGCAGGTGGACGCCCTCCCCCTCGCGGAACCAGCCGAGGTCCCACATCGGGCGGTGCAGCATCGCGTACGACAGCTCGCCGTCGGGGGCCGGGACCGGCTCGGGAAAGTGGACGACGTCCTTGTTCGGGAAGAGGTTGAGGTCGGTGTCCAGGTCCGCCTGGTACTCGAACTGGATCGGGCCGAGGCGCGTCCAGTCGGTGAGGTTCTCGGAGACGGCGAGCGCGGGCTTCGGGCCGAGCGGGCCGTAGGCGACGTAGGACATGACGTGCCGGCCGAGCGAGGGGACCCAAGTGACGCGCGGGTCCTCGACGCCGGCGTTGTTCTTGCCGCGCTCCCAGCCCTCGTCGGGGGAGAGGACGACGCCGCGGCGCTCGACGCCGCTGGGGACGCCCGCCTCGTCGAAGGTGACCTCGGCGAGGCCCACGCGCGAGACGTTGCCCTCCGCGACCAGGCGGGGCAGGAGATGCAGCTTTCCGTCCGGGGTGCGGCCCGCGGCCGGGTTCAGGACGCCCTCGACCTCGTTCGCCTCGCCGGCCAGCGGGGACATGACGACGCCCTTGCGGACCATGCGGTACGGGATGGTGGCGGTGGCGGTGTCAGCGGTGGGATTGCTCATGTGTCGGTTCAGCCCTTGGTAGCGGAGTCGATGTCGGTGGAGGTGAAGTGGCGCTGGAACACGAGGAACAGGACCACCGCGGGGACGGCCAGGACGCAGGCCCCGGCCAGCAGGGCGCCGGCCGGGTTGGCCACCGTGCCCTGAAGATTGGAGAGGAAGCTCGCCAGGGAGACCGCGAGGGGCTGCATGTCGGCGTTCTTGGTGACGAGGAACGGCCACAGGAACTCGTTCCACGGCCCGATGAACGTGAGCAGCAGCGCGGTCAGGATGGCCGGCTTGGCCATCGGCAGCGCGATCCGCCACAGGATCCGCAGCTCGCTCGCGCCGTCGATGCGCGCCGCCTCGAAAAGCGACTGCGGCATCTGCGAGAAGAACTGCCGGAACAGGAAGACGGCCGTGGAGTTGATCGCGAACGGCAGGATCATGCCGAGGTAGTTGTCGCCGAGCCCGTAGTCGCGGACCACGAGCACGTACAGCGGCAGCGTGAGCAGCTGGAACGGGACCATCTGCACCAGCAGCAGCGCGCCGAACACCGCGCCCTTGCCGCGGAACCTCAGCACCGCGAGCGCGTACCCGGCGAGCACACCGAAGACCAGCGTGCACAGCAGGACGCCGATCGTCATGATCCCGGAGTTCAGGAGCGAGCGGCCCAGCGAGATCGTGCTGTTGATGGCCGCGTAGTTGGCGCCGGTCAGGCCGGAGGGGACGGCCGCCGACAGATCGCCGGCCGTGACCTTCCGCAGCGAGCCGACGACCATGTAGTAGAAGGGGAAGAGGAAGACGACCGCGCCGAGCGACAGCAGGACGTGGCGCAGGGCCTTGCCACCGGTGAGCCTCATGTCAGTTGCCCCTCTCGGTGAGCTTGCGGGCGGCGAGCGAGACGACCATGACGAAGGCGATGAGGACGACGCCGAGCGCCGCCGCCACATCGGGATGTCCCTGCTCGATGCCCTTCTGGTACATGAGCAGCACCGGCGACGTGGACGCGTGGTCCGGGCCGCCGCCCCCGGTCAGCAGATAGGGCTCGCTGAACATGTTGGCGCCGGTGATGATCGCGTAGATGACGACCAGGGTCGTCGCGGGGCGCACGCCCGGCACGGTCACCGAGAAGAACTGCCGCACGCGGCCCGCGCCGTCCATGGCGGACGCCTCGTACAGCTCCTTGCCGACGTTCTGGAGCGCGGCGAGGTAGAGCATCACGAAGAAGCCGAGCTGCTTCCAGGTCACGAAGACGGCGATCATCGGCATCGCGAGATGCGAGTTGACCAGCCACGACGGGTCCGGGGCGTGCGAGCCGAGCAGATGGTTGACGAAGCCGTCCTGGCCGAAGAGGAACTGCCACACGGCGACGAGCGCGACGCTCGCCGTCACGTACGGGAGGTAGAACGCGGCGCGGAAGAACGCCCGCCCGCGCAGCTTCGCGTTGAGCGCGGAGGCCAGGACCAGCGAGAGGCCCACCGTCAGCGGCACGTTGATGACCAGGAAGATCAGGATGTTCACGAACGCCTGGCCGACGACCGGGTCGGTGAACACGTCCCGGTAGTTGGACAGGCCCACCCACGGCGCGTCCACGTCCGTGCCGGGAGCCGTGAAGTAGAAGCGGTGGAAGGACATCCACACCGTGTAGACCAGCGGGATCGCGAAGACCACGAGCAGGAAGAGTATGTACGGCGATACGAACAGCGCTCCGACGCGTGCCCTCAGGTGGGCCTTGGGGGCGCTCATGACCGGTCTCCGTACTCGTTCAGCAGGTCGGTGATCTCTGAGGAGGCGTTGCGCAGGCCCGCGTCCGTGGACTCGCGGCCGAAGACGACCGACTTCGTCCACTCGTCGCGGAAGGCCTGCCAGATGTCGACCGAACCCGGCACGTTCGGCACCTCGACGACGCGCTTCGCCTGGTCGGCGAAGGCCCTGTACGTGGGGTGCTTCGTGAAGTAGTCCGCGTAGCGCGTGGTCAGGTCCTCGCGCATCGGCATCTGGCCGGTCGTCTCCAGGAACTTCCCGTCCTGCGCGCTCGACGTCGCGAACCTCAGGAGGTCCCAGGCCGTGCCGCGGTTCTCGCACGCGCTGAACATGGACACCGACTTCTCGTCACTGAACGAGTGCTTGCCCGCGCCGCCCTCGGCGGTCGGCACCGGCGCGACACCGATGTCCACGCTGTTCTTGTACGCGGAGATCGCCCACGGCCCGACGGTGGCCATCGCGGCCTTCCCGTCGTTGAGGGCGTCGCCCGGGTACGCCTCCTGCGGTGCCAGCTTCTGCGCGTAGAGCTTGCGCCAGAACGCGGCGACCTGGCGGCCCGCCGCCGAGTCGAAGCGCGGCTTGCCGTCCTCGATCAGTTGCTTGCCGCCGCTCTGCGCGGCGAACGCGGGATAGAAGTCGTACCAGGGCTGGAAGAAGTCACTGGAAGGCGACGGCCAGATCGCCGCCTTCGCGGCGCCGCTGCGCACCAGCTTCCGGGAGGTCGCGAGGAACTCCTCGTACGTGGCGAGCCTCGGGTGCTCCGGGTCGAGGCCGGCCTTCTTGAACAGCTTCTTGTTGTAGAGGATCATCACCGGGTTGCTCTTCCAGGGCAGTTGGTAGAACTTGCCGTCCGGCGACGTGTACTGCTCGGCGAGGCCGCCGCTGCGCTTCGTCACGTACGCCCTGCCGCCGGGAAAGTCGTCGAGCGGCACGAGCCCGTTCTGCTTCTGGAAGGTCGGCACCGCCGCCGGCGAGGTGTTGAAGGCCAGACAGGCGCTCGTGCCCGCGATGATCGAGGCGCTGATCGCCTCCTCGGACGTCTTGCCCGCGGGGATCTGCTGGGCGGTGACGTGCTGATCGGGATGGCGCTCGTTCCACGCGGCCACCATCCGCTTGCCCCACTGCACCTCTTGGGCGTTGTTGGACAGCCAGACCGTGATGGGGCCGCGCGCGTCGGCGGCCACGGTCGCGTCGGGGGCGGCCCGGCCGCAGGCCGTCGCCGTACCCGCGGCCACGAGCACGAGCAGCGCGGACGCCGTTCTCCTCAGCATGATGATCTCCGAACTGTTCACGCGCGGCCTCGTCGCCGTGCGCAATCACCAGTCCGCGCGCGGGCGCGGCCGAAGTGTGGTGGAGCCCCGGCGGCTCAGTCGCGCGGCGCAGGACCGATGGAGGCGCGGGTAACGAACTCGGCGGGCGGCAGCGCCACGTGCGCCGCTCCCTCGTCCCCGGCGAGCACCGCGTCCAGGGCGCGGGCCGCGGCCTCGCCCCAGCCGCGGGCGTCCGCGCGGGCCGAGGAGAGCGGCGGATAGCTGTAGCGGGTCAGGGGCGCGTCGTCGTAGCCGACGACCGAGAGGCGCTCGGGGACCGGGACGCCCAGCTCCTGGGCGACCGAGAGCCCGGCCATCGCGGCGAGGTCGTTGCCGTAGACGATCGCGGTCGGCGGGGTGTCGAGCGCGAGCAGCTCGCGGGTGGCCCGCGCGCCGCCCTCGGCGCTGAATCCGCCCGGCAGCACCGGGCCCTCGGGCAGGCCGAGGTCGCGCAGCGCCTGCTCCCAGGCGAGGCGGCGCCGGTGGGCGTGCCGGAACTCGCGGGGGCCCTCGACGTGCGCGATGCGCCGGTGGCCGAGGTCGGCGAGGCGGCGGACCGCCGCGGAGTAGGCGGGCTCGTCGTCGAGGCTCACCGTGGGCAGGCCGCCGCCCCACTCGGGCTGGCCCACCACCACGGCGGGCAGGCCGAGCCGGTGCATCAGCGGGGGACGCGGGTCGTCGTGCCGCAGGTCCGTGAGCAGGACGCCGTCCACCTGACGTTCGGCCGCGAGCCGCTCGTACACGCCCTGCTCCCGCTCGGGCGTCGTCACGTGCACCATCAGGCCGTCGCCGCGCTGTCCGATGACGGCCTCGACGCCCGCGATGAAGGCCGGGAAGAAGAGGTCCGCCCCGATCTGCTCCGGATCGCGGGTCAGGACGAGGCCGAACGCCCCGGCCTTGCCGAGCGAGAGGGCGCGGGCCTGCCGGCTCGGCGTCCACCCCAGGTCGGCGGCCGCCGCGAGCACCCGGGCCTTGGTGTCCTCCGCGATGCCCGGGCGGTCGTTGAGGGCGAAGGAGACGGTGGCGCGGGAGACCCCGGCGTGGCGTGCGACGTCCGCGATGGTGGGCTTGCGGGCCATGGCGTGCAGGGCTCCTCGGGGGTGGCCTCCAGATGGGCGTTCAAACCGGTTTGAACGGCCGAACGGCGTTGACTAAACCGGTTTGAACGTGAAGGCGTCAAGGGTTTGGCCGATGTGATCTGCGTCGCTGCGCTCCCGCGGGCTGGGGCTTCCTCGGCTGTCTCCCTCAACGCCCGCCGTGCGAACGGCGGTTGAGGACGGCGACCGCCGTCAGGAGGATGAGGAGAGCCGCGGCGAACCAGGTCATCGCCGAGGTCGCCGAGAGATGGAGCGTGGCGAGTCCGAGCGCGACGGCCGGGCCGCTCAGTCCGAGATAGGCGACCAGGAACAGGCCCGCGAGCGCCTCGCCGCGCCGTGCGGGCGCCGCCATCGCGACCACGGCCCCGACCGCCGCCTTGAACAGCAGCCCCGCTCCGATGCCCGCGACCGCGCCGCCCACCAGGAACGTCGCGAGATTCGCGGTGTGCATCCCGGCCACCAGCGTCAGGAAGCCCGTGCCCTGCGCGATCAGCCCCAGCGTCGACTTCGTCCGCGGCGCGAGCCGGTTGGTGAGGATCTGCGCGAGCGCCGCGCCGCCGAACACCAGGAAGGAGATCGCTCCGGCCAGCAGGTGCGACGGGTGGTGCAGGGAGCGCGCGACGAACCCGGCGGCGATCGACGAGAACAGGCCGAACACCGCGAAGGACGCGAACGCGGCGGCGGCCGCGGCCACGTACCCGGCCCGGTCGCCGTGGTCGGCGCTCACCCGCTGCGGCCGGTAGCGCGGCCTGACCGGCAGCTCGCGCACGGTCTCCGGGGTACGGGACAGGGCCACGGCCACGGCCACGAGGAGGACCGCGAACACGAGATACGGCAGCCGCAGCGGAGCCGTCACGTACTGCGCGAGAAAGCCGGACACCAGCGGGCCGAGGCCGAGACCGCCGATGTTGGCGGCCGTCGCCACCGTCTCGAAGCGCTGCGGGGAGGCGGCGGGACGGTGCGCGGCGTGCAGTTCGGCGAGGTGGGCGGTGGCCGTCGCACTGAGCATGCCGATGCCGAGACCGCTCACGAACCGGGCGACGAGCAGCACCGGCAGCTCCGGGCTCGACAGGAACAGCAGGGCGGCGACGAACTCGAGGCCGAGCGCCGGCAGCAGGATCTTCTTGCGGCCCACCCAGTCCGACACGTGCCCGGCCAGCAGCAGGCTGACCACCACGCCCACCGCGTACACGGCGAAGACGACGGTGACCATGAAGGTCGAGAAGCCGTCCCGCTCCTCGTGCAGCGGGTACAGCGGGGTGGGCACCGTCGAGAACGCCATCGACGTGAGGAAGGCGAGCGCCACGGTCCAGAAGCCGATGCCGTGGCGGCGTGCGCCCACGGTGGGCCGGGCGGCGGGGGAGGGCGACGAGGTGCGGACGCGCGTCGGCGTGGCCATGCGGCAGAAGTCCGTTCGGCTGGAGGGGGATCGGGTGGGCATGTCCCACTGTCCGCCCGCACAGCCATCACGTCCAACGAATCTTCCAGCTCGCAACGATCGCGATCAGAGATGGTTGCTGCGATAGTCGACGAGTGGAACTACGGCATCTCGAGTACTTCGTAGCGGTCGCCGAAGAGCAGAACTTCACCCGCGCGGCGGCCCGTTTGCACATCGTCCAGTCCGCGGTCTCCGCCGCGGTCAAAACGCTGGAGCGCGAACTGGACGCGCGCCTCCTCGACCGCAACTCCAAGCGGGTGCTGCTGACCGACGAGGGGCGGGCGCTGCTGCCGCGCGCCCGCGTCGTCCTCGATGCCGCGCGCGACGCCGCCGACGCCGTCGCCGAGGTGCGGGGCGCGCTGCGCGGCACCCTGCGGCTCGGCACGCTCACCTCGATCCGGCTGATCGACCTGCCGGGTCTGCTGGGCGAGTTCCACCGCCGGCACCCGGGCGTCCAGGTGCAGATCACGGTCGCGCCGACCGGCTCCCAGGGGCATCTCACGGCGCTCGCCGAACGCCGCCTCGACCTGGCCCTGGTGTCCCTGCCAGGGGCAAGCCCCGCCGAGGTCGAGCTGACGCCGCTGGCCGGCTCGACCCTCGACCTCGTGGTGCCCGCCGGGCATCCGCTCGCCGGGCGCGACAGCGTGGCGATCCGCGAACTGGCCGGGCTGCGGTTCATCGACTGCCCAGTGGGGTACGGCAACCGGTCCGTCGCCGACCGTGCCTTCGCCACTGCGGGCGTCCCGCGCCACGTCACCATCGAGATCACCGACCTCGCGACCAGCGCCGACTACGTCAGGGCGGGACTGGGCGTGGCCCTGGTGCCGCGCTTCCTCGCCGACACCGCGCACGGCCTGACCGTCCTCCCGGTGACGGACGCGGACCTTGGCTGGTCGCTCTATCTCGCGACGCCGGCCGACCGTCCGCCGAGCGCCGCGGCCCGCGCGCTCACGGAGCTGCTGCGGGTTTCGGCCGCCGCGTCCGGATGACGACGTGAAGACGGTCTTGAGACGCCGCTGGCATGTGCCATACGTTTGAACGCCCCGAAGGGGGTTACCTTCTTCAACGCCCCTGGCCCCCGGGCAACTTGACTGTAGACGCCACAGTCGCATCGCCGACAACGCGACTGTGGTAATCCGTCCGAAGGGTCCCGGCCGGGGCTTCCTCCCGCGGCCCCGCGGCGTCATCGGACGGAACAGGCGAGGAAGTGCGTGAAGGGGAGCCGTGCTTTCTCGTGGGTGACCCCCGCCGATGTTCGTACGCGATTCCCGGCGGGGGTCGCCGCTGTCCTTCCGGAGCGGCCGGGTCGGTGTCAGTGGCCGAACGCCTCCTGCAACCACCAGGCGCCCTCGTCGCGCGTCGTCTTGGCGTCGATGACCATCGGCCGGTCCGGGGCGGCGAGCCACTCGGTGAGCGGGGCCAGGTCGTCCGGCCCCGTCACCGTCAGGGCCGCGCAGCCGTATCCGCGGGCGAGCGCCGCGATGTCGGTGTCGGGGAACGTGACCGTGGACAGGTCCGCCGCCTCGCCCGGGTGACCGAAGTGGTGGACCTCCGCCCCGTACATGGCGTCGTTGTAGACCACCACCAGAAGGGGCAGCCCGAGGCGCACGGCCGTCTCCAACTCCGATACGCCCATGAGGAATCCGCCGTCGCCGCAGGCCGCCACCGGGAGCCGATCGGGCCGGGCGAGCGCGGCGCCGATCGCCGTCGACAGGCCCAGGCCGATCGACTGGAACGCCTGCGTGAAGCACAGCCCGTACTGGTCGGGCACGTCGAGGTACATGCTCGGGTAACCCATGAAGTTGCCCGAGTCGACGGCGACCGTGCGCTCCGCCGGGAGCATGCCGCCCAGCGCCAGCGTGAGCGTACGAGGGTCGATGCGGCCGTCACCCGAATCGTCCTCGAACGGGACCTGGGGCCAACTCCCCTCAACGGCCAGGCGCTTGGCGACGTCCGGCGTGCGGCAGCCGGTGGCGGCAGGACCGTCCACCAGGAGCGAGGCGACCTCGTGCGCCGTCTCCGTGACACCGGCCCACAGGCCCAGGTCGATGTCCCGGGTGCGGCCGAGGGCGTCGCGGTCGACGTCCACCTGGACGACCTTGGCGGTCTCCGAGATGAGACGCCCGTGGCGCATGGTCCACATGTTCAGGGCGCAGCCCCAGCCCACGATCAGGTCGGCGCCCGAGATGAGCTCGGCGGCCAGCGGCGTGGCGAAACCGCCCGCCACGTCCAGGCACCACTCCTCGCCCGGCCGTCCGTTGAAGAGCCCGCGCGCCACCGCCGACGTCGCGAGCAGCGCGCCCGTCCGCGAGGCGAGCGCGGCGATCGCCTCACCGGCCTCGTCGGAACGCGCACCGCGACCGGCCACGAACACCGGGCGTTCGGCGCGGCGCAGCAGCTCGGCGAAGCCCTCCGCGTCGGCGGCGGCCGGCCGCGGCAGACCGGGCGCCGGGCGACGCCGGGGCGCCACCGCGTCCGCGGGCAGCGGCACGTCCTGTACGTCGATGGGGACGTTGAGGACCACCGTGCGACGCTCCTCGGCGCACAGTCGAAACGCGCGTGTGACGTCGTCGAGCGCCGTGCGCGCGGAGCGGACCCGCGCCGACACCGCCCCGACGCCCTCGGCGAGGGCCGGCTGATCGACGTGGAAGTTCGAGGTCCGCTCCGTCGCCTCCGCCGTCACGACCAGCAGCGGCGTGCGGCTCTTCGCGGCCTCGGCCACACCGGTCAGCGAGTTGGTGTAGCCGCAGCCCTGGTGCACGCTGAGGACGGTGACCTCGCCACTGGTGCGGGCATGGGCGTCCGCCATGACCGCCGCGCCGCCCTCGTGCCGCGCCGCGACGAAGCGGGCGCCCGCGGCCACGAGCGCGCCCGTGACATGAAAGTTGCCGCTGCCCACCACGCCGAACGCGGTGCGCACACCGAGCCGGTGGAGCTCGCGGCCGATGGCTTCCCGTACCAGCATGCTCACTTGCCTTCCGCGGCGGGCACGAGCGCCAGAACGCGCGTGGGACTGCCGGAACCGCCGACGATGCGCAGCGGAGCGACGACGAGCACCGCGCCGACCGGCGGAAGCTCCCCGACGTTGCGCAGCTGTGTCACGCCGTACTTTCCGTTGCCGAGCATGAAGTGGTGCACGGGGAAGGGCGGTTCGAAGCGGAACGCCTGACCCGCGTCCGTGCCGACGGTCTCCACGCCGATCCCCACGATGCCGGTCTCCTCGGCCAGGTAGCGGGCGCACTCCGCGGTCAGGCCAGGCGTGTGCGGGCCGTTGTCGTCGGCGTTGAGGAAGGCCGCCTGGTCGTCGGAGCGGGTGTCCCAACCCGTGCGGTACACCAGCCAGCCGCCCTCGGGCAGCGCGCCGTGCTCCCGCTCCCACGCCTTGAGCTCGTCGAGGCCCAGCAGGTAATCGGGGTCCTTGGCGCACTCGGCCGACCTGTCCACGACCGCGGCGGGCCCCACGAGCCGCGCCGCCGGCACACTGCCCACGTCCTCCAGGTCACGGCCGGACGACCAGTGCACCGGGGCGTCGAAGTGGGTGCCCACGTGCTCGCCGGTGTGGATGTGGTTCTGGAAGGAGATCTCGCCCGGGTCGTCCCAGTCGTTGAGCTTCTCCAGCTCGAAGCGGGGTATCGGGTGCATCGGCTCGGGCAGCGGAAGGATCGGCGTCCCGGACGACAGCGGGGCGGTGAGATCGACCACGCGGAGCGAACCGTCGGCGAGCGAGGCGATCAGGTCGGTGGCGGCGGAGGTGTGCGGACGTGATGTCATGGCGGACATCATCAGTCCTCCGGGTGCCGCGGCGATACCCGGTGTGCCGCCGCTCGTCCGCGTGAACGCGGCGACCGTCGCACACCGGGACCTGAACGTGCGGGCCCCTGGGGTCAGCCCATGCTCTTCGAGCCGTCCAGGGACTCGCGGATGATGTCGGCGTGGCCCGCGTGCTGCGCCGTCTCGGCGACGAGGTGCATCAGGACCCGGCGCACGGACCACTCCGCGCCCGGCTCGTTCCACGGAGCCTTCGGCAGCGCCCACCTGCGGTCCAGGTCCGGCACGCTCGCCACCAGCTCGTCGGTCCTGGCGGCGGCCTTCTCGTACGCGGCGAGCACACCGGCCAGAGTCTCGTCGGGCAGCAGCCGGAAGGTGTCCGCCCGGGCCGCGAAGTCCGCCTCGGTCATCGCCGTGAAGTCCGGCATGGCGGCGGCGCCTTCGAGGATGAAGCCCGCCCAGCTCTGCTCCACCTCGGTGAGGTGCTTGATCAGACCGCCGAGACACAGCTCGCTCGCCGTCGTCCGCTGCCGGGCCTGGTCGTCCGTCAGGTCCCGCGTGGTGAAGGTCAGGAAGTACCGCTGCTTGGCCAGTGCCTCCAGAAGGTCCGCGCGTTCGCCGGTGACGGTGGGGGCGTTGGTGCTCGACTCGCTGGTGGTCATGGTGTCCGCCTCTCCTGCGGGAATGCCCGCTTGCTGTTCGGTGCCGTCACAGTAATCAGCGAGTAGGTCAGATCGTGACCTACTTGGTCCTGCCGGACCCAACTCATCCTTCGACGGCCGTCCGGCACGCCAGATGCAGGGCCAGGCGCTCGTCCGGATCCGCGAGATCCACGCTCAGGAGCTGCTGTACGCGGGCGATGCGCGCCGCGACCGTGTTGCGGTGCACACCGAGGACCGCGGCGGTCTCGGCCGTGGAGGACTCCGCGTCGAGGTACGCGGTGAGGGTGCGCACCAAGTCGCCGGGCTCGCCGGACAGCGGCTCGAGCAGGGAGCGGGCCGCGGGCTGGAAGGTGTCCGTGCGGGTCCAGGCGAGGAGCAGCTGGGCGAGGCCGAGGCGGTCGACGTGGAAGAAGCGCCCGCTCGTCTCCCGGCCCTGCGCCAGGCGCGCCGCGTCGGCCGCCTCGCCCAGGCTGCGGGCGATGCCGGCGGGACCCGGGTGGGCGCGGCCCACCCCCACGTACGCGTGCACCACCTCCGGCAGGCGGCGCTGCACGCGGCGCACCGCGGCGGCGTGCCGCTCGATGTCGCTGGTCGACGGCTCCTGGTCGGCGCTGGTCCAGGCGGACCAGCCGTCGCCCTGCTCGACGACCTGCGCGCCGAGCCGCTCCGCCGCGAACGCGTCGGTGACCTCGGCGCGCAGACCCGCCACGTCCACGTCGGGCCCCGTGCCGATGCGGATGCCGGTGTGCCAGCCGTCGAGGCGCCAGCCGAACTCGACCGCGTGCCGGCGCACCGCGTCCGGGATCTCGCCGCCCGCCGGGCGCAGCAACTCGCCGAGCAGAGAGGTGCGGTGACGGGCACTGCGCTCCAGGTCGAGGCGGCGCAGCGCGAGCCGCTCCCGCACGGCGCCCGACGCCACCTCCAGGGCGGCGGCCACCGCGTCGGCCTCAGGAGCGAGCCGGGCGGGCAGGCGCACCGCGAGGCGGGGGCGGGTGCGTTCGGTGCCGACGGGGTGGGTGAGGAGGCGGGCGCCGCCGGGGAGGTCGAGCGGGCGGGGGAGCGGTGGACCCGTCAACTGCCGCGCCACCGTGTCCTGTTCGGCGGGTTCCACGGTGGCCGGGTCGCCCGCCAGGTGCCGGGCGTCCGCGGTGAGCAGGGCGACCGGGCGGTGCAGCAGTGCGCCCAGGTCGGTGAGCAGCGCGTCCACCGTCTCGTCCGCGCGGGCGCACACCTGCGCGGTGCGCAGTGCCGACTCGGCGCGCAGCAGCCCCGGTTCGGCGGTCATCCGCTCCAGGGCGAGGTACGCGGCCAGCGGATCGGGGGAGCCGAGAACGGGCAGCCGCAGTCGCTCGGCGAGCAGCGCCGACGACATGCGCAGCGCCGACACCCCGGGAACCAGCAGTGCCGCGACACCCGCGCCGTGCGCACGGCGCAGCAGTGCGTCCAGCCGCCAGTCACCACGGTCCGCGCCGCCGAGCAGCACCAGGAGCCTGTCGGTGGACTCCTCGGGGAGCGGGTGTGCCAAGTCCTGTGCGGCTACCGGGTGGTGGAGGGCGCGGGTGCTCTCGGGGCCCGCGAGGAGCGCGACGTCGTGCCACGAGGGGTGGGCGAGCATGGCGGTGAGGGAGACACCGCCGGAGGAGCCGCTTCGGGCGGTACTGGTCATGGTGTGGCGGCCTCGAATCCGACGACTCCCGCGTCCAGGCCGAACGCGCGGGGCGAGACGTACGGCTCCGTGTCGGGCCGCCGCCAGAACTCCGGGCCCGGCAGCGTCGCCGCGACGACCTCCTGGCCGGGACGGACCCGGTCGATGGCCAGAGGCAGCGCCGTGCGGCGGTCCAGGAGGCAGATGACGTCGGGGACGGTCGCCGCGACCTCGCCGTCGCGCAGGGCCAGCAGGATCTCGTTCTCGGTCTCCAGGCGGACGACCGTGCCGGACGCGGCATCGGTGATCGTGACACTGCCCCGTCCGAAGCCGGGTCCCTCGCTGCGCGCGACCTCCCGGATCCGGCCCGCCGCGAGGACCCGGCAGCCGAGCGCGCTCTCCACGGCGTCCCTGTCCGGGCGGTGCGGGAGCGCGGCGTGCGCGCGGCCCAGGGCGAGGGCCCGGGTGAGGGAGCCGTCGACGCAGGCGTCGCGCACCTCGCTCAGCCGCACCGGGGCGAGCGCGAGCGCGGCCCAGCCGCCCGCCGCCGCGAGGAAGCCCCGCACGGTCCGCTCCAGGCCGCGGGCGTCCGTACGGTCCACCACCAGGAGCTGGCCGCCCGGCTCGGCCAGCGCGCACGGGGTGACGGGGTGGCCGCGCACCGCCCAGCTGAGCTGGTCGAGCCGGGGCAGGGCGCGGCCCATCAGGTCGACGTCGACGACGGGGAGGCCGAGGTCGAGCGCGGCAAGCAGCACCGTGAGGGCGTTGGGGCCGCCGGCCTCCACGGCCATCAGGGCGTCGGGGGCGCGGCTGCCGGTCCATCGGGTGACCGCGGTGATCGCCTCGCGGAACTCCCGGCCGTTCGGGAGCTTCTCGCTCAGTACGTTCACGGCGCCCACGACGCCGACCGGGACGATCAGGGGGTCGTGGGGACCGGGTTCGTGCCAGGTCACCGTGCCGGTTTCGCCCAGTGCGCGCCGCAGCATCGACGCGAATGCCGCGGCGTCGCCGCCTCCGCCGCAGCCCAGCACGTTGACGCCGGTGACCAGGGGGGTGACGTCGGCGGAGGTGATCGTTTGTGGCACGTCGCCGATTCTCGCAGCGTGAGCCGGTCCCTGCGTCTCGGGGCTCCGCCCCGGACCCCGCTGTTCAATCGCCGAAGGGGCTTGATTGGTCCCCCTGCCCCGGGGCGGCCGGTCTGCTCAATCGCCGCAGGGGCTCTCATTCGGCAGTATCTCCTCCACCGGATGGAACTCGAACGGAAGACCGAAGCAGCCAGGGCCGAAGACCTCCAGTGCCTCCGGTGTTCGCATGATCTCGGGGGCCGCGATGCCGATCACCGTGACCCGCTGGCCGTAGCGGAGCGCCTCCGTCGTGATGGGTTCGCCCGTGTCCGCCTCCAGGACGCACACCAGGTCCGGGACCACGCAGATCGGCTCGCCGTCGCGCAGCGCCGCCAAGTGCTCGTTCTGGAAACGGAGTTCGAGCCCCGATGCGCCCTCGAACGCCGCGAACGTGGCGCGGCCGCGCGCGAAACCGCCCTCCGTGCGCCGCTCCACATCGGTCACCTTGCCGCGGAACAGCACCCGCAGGTGACCGTAGATCGTGCCCTCCACCGCCTCGCCGAGCGCCTCCACCGGGTCGCGGTGCGCCTCGCGCGCCTCGCGGACCGCCCGGCCGAGCGACAGGGCCAAGGACAGGGTGCGCGGCACCGCGGTGCGCTTGAGCTGTTCCCCGGTCATCGAGTACTCGGCTATCGCGGCACCGCCGCCGAGCCCGACCGTCACCCGGCGTGCCAGATCCTCCAGGCGCTTGGTGTCCTTGCCGGTGTCGAACACGCAGGTCTCGCCGTGCTCGCCGGCCATCGCGAGCGGCGAGGCCGGGATCCCGTACACGTGGAAGGTCTCCATCTGGAGTTCGGGGAAGGCGCGGCCCATGCCGTCCGCGTCGACGACCGGCAGCCCCGTGCGGGCCGCGACGATCAGCGGGATCAGGGAGTTGCTGCCGCCGCACTCGATGGGCATCGTCGCGTCCGCCGTCCGCCCGGTGAACGCCTCCAGGGCGCGCAGCGCGGCCACCGGCTCGTCGGCGCCCGGCAGCTTCTCGACCATCACGGTCGGCGCGCCCATGTTCGCGACCGGGACGACGAACGCGTCGTCGGCCACCTCGTCCGGGTCGAGGACGGTCACGGGACCGTGCTCGCGCATCGCCTCGCGCACCAGCAGGCGGCCGATGGTCGGGTCGCCGCCGCCTCCGGTGCCGAGGATCGCGGCGCCGCGCGCCAGGTCGTCCAGCTGCTCGGGGCCCAGGGTCCAGCTCATGTGCTCGTGCTCTCCTTACGGGGGTGGGGGCGGGGCTCAGTCGACCTGTTGCAGGTCGCCCACGGCCTTGCAGCGGATACGGGTCGCGTTGCCGGGAAGGTAGGGGACGGGGACCTCGTCGAACTCGACGATGCGCACCCCGGAGGGGTTGGCACCGGCCGCCACGGCCCGGTCGACCGCCTCCTGGCGCGCCTCGTCGAGCACGCTCTCGCGGCGCCCCGCGTCGATCGCGTAGACCCGGTCGACCTCGCCGCCGACCTGCGCGATGGCCGCGCCGATCGCGTTCGCGACCGCGAAGTGGTCGGGGCGGTGCACCGCCCCGGAACCGGGGAGGGTGTCCGGGAGCAGCACGGAACCGCCGCCCACCGCGACCACCGGAAGCGGCTCGGGAGAGGTCCGCATCGACTCGACCGCGCGCGCCACGTCGGCGGCGATCGTGTCGAGCGCCTCCTTGACGAGGCGTGCGTCGAGGTGGGCCACCGCCGAGCGGTCGCCGATGTCGGTGAGCCCCGCCGCCACCGCGACATCGGTGGCGGTCAGCGTGGAGCCGCCGAACACCAGGGCATCTTCCGTGAGCCGGTAGCCGACCGAGCGAGGGCCGACCGTGACGCGGCCGCCGTCCTCCACGACCAGTGAGCCGCCGCCGATGCCGATGCTGTGCACGTCCGGCATGCGGAAGTTGGTGCGCACCCCCGCCACGTCCACGGCCGTCCCCGCCTCGCGCGGGAAGCCCTGCGTGAGCACGCCGACATCGCTCGTCGTGCCGCCGACGTCGACGACCGCGCAGGTGTCGAGGCCGGACAGCACAGCGGCGCCGCGCATCGAGTTCGTCGGGCCCGAGGCGAACGTGGCGACCGGGTAGCGGCGCGCGTACTCCAGGTCCATCAGCGTGCCGTCGTTCTGGCTCAGGTAGAGGGGAGCGGTGATGCCGAATCCGGCGACCGCCCCGGCGAGGCCGTCGACGATCCCGGCGGCGAGCTCGCGCAGCGCCGCGTTCACGGCGGTCGCGTTCTCCCGCTCCAGGAGTCCGATGCGCCCGATCTCGTGGGACAGAGACAGCGCCACGTCCGGGCCCAGCTCCGCGCTCAGGATCTCCGCCGCGCGCACCTCGAACTCGTCGCTGACCGGCGAGAACACCGAGGAGATCGCCACCGACCTGACGCCGTGCGCGGCCATGTCGGCGGCGTGCCGGCGCAGCTCGTCCTCGTCCAGGTCGGCGATCTTCCGCCCGTCGAACTCGTGCCCGCCGTGCGCCAGGTACGGGCGTCCGGCGACGGCCCGCGTCAGCCGCTCCGGCCAGTCCACGAACGGGGGCAGCGCGGACGTCGCGGGCAGGCCGAGGCGGAGCGCCGCCGTCGGGGCGAGTCCCCGCGCCTCGACGAGCGCGTTGAGGAAGTGGGTGGTGCCGATCATCACGGCGCCGACCGCCGCCGGGTCGAAGGCGTGCTGCGCGTGCAGCGCCTTGAGCGCGGACACGATGCCCGACGTGACGTCCTGGCTGGTCGCGGACTTGGTGGTGGCGAGCACCTGCGGTCCTTCGAGCAGGACGGCGTCGGTGTTGGTGCCGCCGACATCGATTCCGATACGCACGGAACTGGCTCCTTAGCGGGAGGCGCCGCTGGAGGCGGCGGAGACGTGAGGGGTCTGGGAGGCGGGGGAGTCGTCCTCGGTCGCTTCGCCCCGCTCCCCATCGGACACCGGCGCACCGGCTCCCATGTCGCGGGACACACCGACGCCGCGCACCAGGCCGAGCCGGCCCAGGACGACGTAGCCGACGAACGCGAAGACGACCGAGTTGATGCTGGGCAGGCCCCAGTCGACGAACTCGCCGACGCAGAAGGAGAGCACCCACACGACGATCGTCGCCGGGACCCAGGTCGGGGCGGTCGCGGGCAGCGTGCCCGCGGCCCGCGAGGCCTCCAGGTCGCCGCGCCACCGCTTGACCACGAAGTATTCGGCGATCATCACGCCTGCGATGGGCGGGAAGGCGACGCCGAGCAGCGTCAGGAAGTCGGCGAACCGGTCGAGGATGCCGGCCGCCGCGAGCAGGCTGCCGACGATGCCGAGGAGGACGGTGACGGTGGCGCGGCCCACCTTGCGGCCGAAGACCGACTCGATGAAGTTCACGACGCCGAGTCCCGAGCTGTACAGATTCCAGTCGTTGATCTTCAGGGCGCCCATGACGACGACGAGGGTGCCGACCCAGCCCACCGAGGACACGGCGATGGCGGTCACGTCGGCGGAGCGGGTGGCGTGCGCGAGGAGCACACCGGCGAGCCCGACCACGTACTCACCGAGCGAGATGCCCACCACGGTCTGCTTGACGACGTCGGCGGTGGTGCGGTTGAAGCGGGTCATGTCGGGCGTGATGATGGCGCCCGCGATGGCGCCGCCGGCGACCAGCGTCGTGCCCTGGACCAGGGAGAGGTGCGGGCCGGGCGGCGCGGAGGCGACCAGGTGCCCGATGTCGTAGCGCGTCAGCTCGTGCACCGTGGACCAGCCGACGAGCAGCAGGAACGCGGGCACCGTGATGTACGCGGCCCAGTTCATGGAGCCGAAGCCCCACAGCACGACGGCCGTCACACCGAGCCCGAACAGGACCGACCACACGGGGGCCGGGAACACCCCGACCAGCCCGGCGAGCGCGTCGGCCGAGATCGCCGACTGGATGCCGAACCAGCCGATGAGGCTCAGCGCGATGGCGAGCCCGATCAGCGAGGACCCGATGCGCCCGAACCCGGTCCAGCGCGCGAGCACGGACGTCGGAAGCCCCTCCCGTACGCCGATGATCCCCACGAAGATCGACAGCACCTCGACGATCACCGAGCCGAGGGTGAGCGCCCAGAACGCCGTCCAGAAGTCCATCCCGAAGCCCAGCGTCGCCCCGAGCACGAACTGGCTGAGCCCGGAGATCTGCCCGAAACGTTGCAGGGCTACGGACCACCAGCTGTAGCGGGCGGAGCTGGGCACTCTGGTCAGGGCGTGATCGTCCACCCCGACGGCGCGTGCGGCGGCCATCGAACCTCCAAGCGACTGCGGTTGCCCGCACGCTACGGCGGCCGCCGGACGGGCGGGGTGGGCGCAGTGCCCGGTGGGGCGCAGGTGGCTGTGCAGAGTGCACGGTGAGGCTTCGGGGTGTGCCAGAGGCGCATGCCTCGCCACTCAGGGCGGTGGCTCCGGGTGGCAGTTCAGGGGCGGCGCCCCGTCAAGCCCACGATGCGGTCGATCAGCGGCGCGTCGGCGGGTGTCTCGACCGGCGGCCCCCAAGCCGGCGGCGCCGCCTCGGTCAGGAACCCCGAGACATGGTCGTGGCAGGCGCGCAGGGTGTCCTCGGGCAGGTCGAGGGTTTGGCCGGTGGCCCGGGCGAGGTCCCAGCCGTGCACCACCATCTCGGTGAGCGCGACCTTGCCCCATTCCTCGTTGGTCAGCGTGATCCCCGGGCCTTCCGACTCGCCGTGCCAGGCGGCCGGGTCGTCCCAGGCGTCGCCGAGCGCCCGCACGCTCTTCAGCGCGCTCTCCCGCCGGTCGCCCGGCTCCGCGGGCAGGGGTGCTTCCTTGCGGGCGAAGCCGGTGAAGGCCCGCGCCGCGTCGTCGACGTGGGCGATGAGCTCGAGCACGGTGTAGTCGGGACAAGGGGTGGGCCCTGACAGCTGCTCGTCGGTCACGGCGGTCAGTACCTCGGTCATCCGGGCGCAGGCCGGCTTCAGGTCGATCACGGAAAGTCCTCCTCGGGTGGCACGCGGTGGTGATATTGATGCAGACCGTCGGCAGAGCCCGAACTCATCGGCGCGCCCGGCGTGTTGTGTGTGAAGCTGAGGCCATGGATCAGACGCATGGCGAACTCCGCGACAGGCTCCAGACCGACCGCCCGCACTCCGCCCGGGTGTGGAACTACCTTCTGGGCGGCAAGGACAACTACCCCGTCGACAGCGAGGTCGGCGAGGCCATTCTCGCCACGTTCCCCGAGTTCGCCACCGTCGCGCGGCTCCAGCGGCAGTTCCTCGTGCGCGCGGTGCGGTACCTGGCGGGCGAGGCGGGCATCCGGCAGTTCCTCGACATCGGCACGGGCCTTCCCACGGCCGACAACACGCACGAGGTGGCCCAGCGCATCGCCCCGGACAGCCGGATCGTGTACGTCGACAACGATCCGCTGGTACTGACCCACGCGCGGGCCCTGCTCACCAGCACCCCCGAAGGGGCCTGCGCCTATCTGGACGCCGATGTGCGGGACCCGGAGCGGATCCTGGCCCAGGCGCGCGAGACCCTGGACTTCGACCGGCCGATCGGACTGACCCTGCTCAGCATCATCGGGCAGCTGTCCGACGACGATCACCCCGAGGACGTGGTGGCCGCACTGCTCGAAGGGCTGCCGCCCGGCAGCTATCTGGCCCTGACCGACGGCACGAACACCAACGACGCGCTCAACAGGGCCGTCGCGGGGTACAACGAGCAGTCGGTGCACACCTATCACCTGCGGTCACCGGAGCGGATCGCCGCGTTCTTCGACGGCCTCGACCTCGTGGAACCGGGGGTCGTCCACACGTCGGCCTGGCGCCCGGACCCGGACGCCCCGAAGCCCGAGGCGTCCGCGGTCGAGGCGGCGATGTGCGGGGTGGCACGCAAGGCGTGACAGCGCCCTGGAGGTGGGGCGCTACTTGCGCTCCACCTCCACGAAGGCCAGCGGAGCCTGCCCCGCGTTGACGACCTCGTGCTCGCTGCCCGCCGACCGCGCGTAGGAGCGGCCCGCGAACAGCTCGTTGCGCGTGACCGTGCCGTCCGGGGTGATGACGTCGGTCCGGCCGTCCGTCACCGGGACCACGACGTAGTCGTACTCGTGCACGTGGCGGCCGGTGCTCTGCCCCGGCTCGAAGTCCCAGCGGGTGACCCGCGTGCGCTCGTCCTCGTGCTGCACGGTGGCGCGGGCGGTGGTGGTCATGTGTCACGGCTCTTTCGTCGGGCGGAACGGTGGCGGCGGGGTACGTCGCCGCGGGTGGCAGGCTAACCGGCTCGGACCGCGAAGAGCTGCTCCAGGTCGGCGAAGGCCTTGAACTCCAGTGCGTTGCCCGCCGGGTCGAGGAAGAACATCGTCCACTGCTCGCCCGGTTCGCCCTGGAAACGCACAGAGGGCTCGATCACGAAGTCCGTACCGGCGGCGGTCATCCGCTCCGCGAGCCGCTGGAACTCCGGCACCGACAGCACCAGACCGAAGTGCGGCACCGGCACCTCGTGCCCGTCGACCGGGTTGGTGCCCGCCCGCCGCTCGCGCGGTGTCCCGTCCCCGACCTGGTGGGTGACCACTTGGTGGCCCCCGAAGTTCCAGTCGATCCACCGGGTGTCCGAGCGTCCCTCGGCGAAGCCGAGCACCTTGCCGTAGAAGTCTCGGGCGGCGGCGAGGTCGTCGACCGGAACGGCGAGATGGAAGGGTGCCAGCGACATCGGGAACTCCTTGTGCGGTCGGTGAGCCGGGGCCGGGGAATCCCTGTCCCGGTGGGCGCGCCGGTATGCCTCCCGCGCAGAGGACGGCGGGCGCCGCACCGGGAGCGCCGCAGCTGTCAGCGCACGGCCGCCGCCTCCTCGTCCGGGGTGTCCGGGGCATCCGGCCGGGGCGCGGGCGCCGACACCAGCGGCGGCTCGGTCGCGCACGGGCGGGACCTCGCCAGGGCGCTGAGGCCGAAGGTGAGCGCCGCGTTCAGCACCACGGTGAGCAGGCCCGCGTTGACCCCGCCGAGGTCGGGCTCCACCACGTACAGGACCAGGGATGCGGCGACACCCGCGATCATGCCGGTCGCCACCGCCCACGCCCGCACCCGGCGGAAGAACAGCAGGGCGAACCAGCCGGGGATCAGCTGGCCGAGGAGGTAGTACGTCAGGTTGAGCACGGTCAGCATCAGCGAGGACGCGGTGAGCGTCAGGACGGCGGCCGCGACGAGGAACACCGCGACGGCCAGCGTCGTCCACCGGCGCTGCGCCTCCGGGCGCAGGTTCGGCGCGAGGTTGCGGGAGACGATGCCGCCGATCGACAGCGCCGTCACCGCGAGCACCAGCACACCCGAAAGGCCCGCCCCGCCCGCGACCACACCCACCAACCAGTTCGGCAGCACATCACGGACGACGTCCATGAACACCGTGTTGGGATCGGCGACATGCTTGCCGGCCGTGTACGCGAAGTACGCCGTGGCCACCAGGAACGGGTACATCAGCATGTACGACGGCATCCACACCGTCGAGGACTTGATGGCCCGCTCGGAGCGCGCGGTGAAGATGTAGCCCGCGGAGAAGCCCAGATAGAAGGTGACCGCCTGGAAGACGATGGTGGTCAGCGCGAACACCATCGGGCTGCCCGACATGGTGACCTGCGCGTGCGGCACGGCCGCCGGATCGGTGACCGCCTCGATGCCACCGCCCGCGACGAGCGCGGCGACACCTGCTGCCACCACGCCGAGCACCATGAGCCCGTCCTTGAGGATGGACACGAACGCAGGCGAGCGCACCCCGGACACGGCGACGTACAGGAACGCCATCACGCCCGCGAGGATCACCGCCTGCACCGGAGTGATCGGCAGCCCGAGCGCCGTGAGCACCACCTGCATGCCGATGAACTGGTACTGGCCCCACGGCACCAGCGCCGTCAACAGGGCGAACGCCGTGATGAGTTCGAGGCCGCGGCTGCGGAAGTGGCGGCCGAAGACGTCCGGGATGGTCATCGCGTCGTAGCGGACACCGGCCCGCCAGATCAGCGGCGCCACGTAGTAGCCGAGCGGATAGGCCAGCAGGATGTAGCCGAGGAACCAGACGCCGTAGCTCGCGCCCCTGGCGTAGATCCCGGCCGGGAAGCCGATCATCGTGCCGATGCTGTAGACCTCGCCGACCGCGAGGAAGTACAGCAGCCAGGGCGGGAACGAACGGCCGCCGACCAGGTACTCGCTGATGGACACCTTGCGGATGCCGCGCCGGGCGCTGAACGCCACGAGGACCGAGAGCACCATGATGACGAAGAAGACGCCTGCGATCATCGGGACACCTCTTCCGAGGGTTCCGGTGTGTCCTCGGGGTAGTGCTTCTGGTCCGTCCGCCATGCCAGATACAGGCACAGACTGGTCAGCGGGAAGCAGGCGAACACCCACAGGAACAGCAGTGGGATGCCCGCCACGTACACGTCCGTGTTGGCGAGCAGCGGCATGACCACGAGGAGCGCGAACGAGGGGGACGCCGAGGCCGAGCCACAGGCTGCGCGGGAGCCGGCGGGTGGGTTCGGTCGATGGTGAACTCATCGCGTGCCTCCGGGAGTTCGCTCCCAGACGACGTCGCCGCCGATGACCGTCGCCTCGACCGTCAGATCGCGCAGGCCGCGCTCGCCACCGGCCGTCGGGTCCGCGGACAGGACCGTGACATCGGCCAGCTTGCCCGGCTCCAGGGTGCCCTTGCGGTCCTCCTCGAAGGCCAGCTTCGCGGCCTCGCTGGTGTAGGCGCGCAGCGCGGTCTCCGCGTCGACCCGCTGCTCGGGTCCGAGTTGGTGGCCGTCGCGGGTCATCCGGTCGACCGCGCACCACATGCCCTCCAGCGGCGGCACCGGCACCACGGGTGTGTCCGAGTGCAGGCCGAAGGTGACACCGTGGCGGCGGGCCGAGGCCAACGGGTCGATGCGGGCCGCCCGTTCGGGTCCGAGGAAGCGGTCGCGGTGCCGGTCGCCCCAGTAGTAGACGTGCTTGACGAAGAACGAGGCGTGCACCCCAGCCCGTGCCATGTCCGCCAACTGCCGCTCGCCCGCCATCTGGCAGTGCTCGATGCGGTGGCGCCGGTCCGCGGACTCCGGGTCGAGACCGAGCTTCTGGTACGCGTCGAGGATGGCCTGGATCGCACCGTCGCCGTTGCCGTGCACGGCGACCTGCCACCCCGCCTCGTGCAGCGTCGCGATCCGCCGGGACAGGTCGTCCGGCGGGAAGATCAGCAGCCCGTGCTTGTCCGGGGCACACGCGTAGCCGTCCGAGACACACCCGGTCAGGCCCTGGATCGAACCGTCCGCCCACATCTTGACGCCGGCCACCCGGAACTCGTCGTCACCGAGCCCCGCGACGGCCGACTCCACCGGGCTGAGACGCCCCTCGGCCAGCTCCGGGAACAGGTCCTGCACGAGATAGGCCTGGACACGGTTGCGGAAGCGGCCGGTGAGCCGGGCCCTGCGGTAGGCGTCCAGCTCGCCGGGGCCGCCCATCAGGCCGAGCCCGGTGTCGTGCACGGTGGTGACACCCGCCTCCAGGTACGCGTCACCGGCCCGGCCGAGGGCGTCGGCGAGGTCGTCGACGCCCGGGTGCGGCATGCTCGCGTACGCGGCGAACGCGGCGGTCTCCGCGAGCACACCGGTCGGCTCGCCCTTCGCGTCGCGCACGATGGCGCCGCCGACCGGATCGGGAGTGTCCCGGCCGATGCCCAGGCGCCCGAGGGCCGCCGAGTTGAGCACGCAGAAGTGGCCCGAGATGTGTTGCAGACACACCGGGTGGTCCGGCGAGACCGGGTCCAGATCGGTGCGGGTGGGGTGCCGGTCGTCGGCGAGAAGTGTGTCGTCGTAGCGGTAGCCGCGGATCCACTCGCCCCGCTCGGTGTGCCCGGCGGCCTGCTCCACCCGGGCCACGATGTCGGCGATCCGGTCGTTCGGCGGACTGCCCGCGTCGACCTCCGCGGCGAGGGTCAGGCCGAAGAACGTGGGGTGGTTGTGGGTCTCGATGAACCCCGGCACCGCGCACTGGCCGCCCAGATCGCGCAGCGTGGTCGCGGGCCCGGCGAGGGTCAGGATGTCGGCGTCCGAGCCGACGGCGAGCACCTTGCCGTCGCGGGCCGCGAGCGCCGTGCCGGTGTGCCCGGCGCGGTCCAGGGTGCGCACGGTGCCGCCGTACAGGATCGTGTCGGCGGCGTGCAGGGGATCGGCGGGGCGGGGAAGCGGGCTCGGCACGGATGATCACCACCAGGGGAGAGGGACGGAGGATGGGGCGCCCGCACCGACCGCGGGCGCCCCGGACGTGCTCGTACGGCTACAGCGGTCAGACGTAGTCCCGGTACTTGTCCAGGTGCCTGACCGGCTTCGACAGGGCGTCGCGGCGGAACGGGTCGCCCAGCTCACGGGTGGTCATGACCTCGATGACGGTGGTGCGTCCCTCGTTCATCTGCGCGGCGACCGCCTTGCTCAGCGCCGGGCCGACATCCTCGAGACGGTCGACGATCACGCCGTCGGCGCCCATCGCCCGGGCGATCCCGGCGAAGGACTCGCTCTCCAGCTCGCCCGCGACGAACCGGCGGTCGTAGAAGTCGACCTGGTTCTTCTTCTCGGCGCCCCACTGCCGGTTGTGGAACACCACGGCGGTGACCGGGATGTCGTGCCGCACCGCCGTCATGATCTCGCCCATGCTCATGCCCCACGCGCCGTCGCCCGCGTAGGCGACCGCGGGGCGCTCGGGCGCGGCCAGCTTGGCGCCGATGATCGTCGGCAGCGCGTAGCCGCAGTTGCCGAAGGACATCGGGGCGAAGAAGGAGCGCGGCTCCTCGAACCGGAGGTAGCTGTGGGCGATCGAGTTGATGTTCCCGATGTCGGTCGAGACCATCACCCGCTCCGGCAGCGCCTTCTCCAGCTCGCGCAGCACCTGACGCGGGTGCAGCCACGAGCCGTCCTCGCCGTCCTGCTCGGCGATCATGTCGAGGCTGTACTGGTCCGTCTCGTGGATCCAGCCGTCCAGCTCCTTCTCCCAGGCGTCCTTCTCCGCCTGGATCGTCGCCGAACGCCGGGCTCGGGTCTGCTCGCAGACGAGGTCACGGCCGTCGAGCCGGTGCACCAGGGACTGCGCCGCGGCGCCCGCGTCCCCGCAGATCCCGACCTCGATCTTCTTGACGAGGCCGAGCATGCGGTGGTCCGCGTCGATCTGGATGATCCTGGCGTCTTTGGGCCAGTACTCCATCCCGTACTGCGGCAGCGTGCCGAACGGGCCGAGCCGGGTACCGAGCGCGACCACCACGTCGGCCTGCGCGAGCAGCTTCATGCCCGCCTTGGAGCCCTGGTAGCCGAGCGGCCCGCACCACAGCGGGTGGCTCGCGGGGAACGAGTCGTTGTGCTGGTACGAGTTGACGACCGGCGCGCCGAGGCGTTCGGCCAGCGCCTTCGCCTGCTCGACCGCGTCGCCCATGACCACACCGCCACCGGAGATGATGACCGGGAACTCGGCCTCGGCCAGCAGCCGCGCCGCCTCCTCCAGGCTGCGCTCGCCGCCCGGACCCCGGTCGAGCCGGGACGGGCGCGGGATCTCGGCCTCGATGTCCCCGTAGAAGTGGTCGCGCGGGATGTTGAGCTGCGTCGGGCCCATCTCGCTCATCGCGCGGTCGAAGGCGCGACCCGTCAGCTCCGCCATCCGGCGCGGATTGTTCACGTGCGCCTGGTACTTGGTGAACTCCTCGAACATCGGGAGCTGGTTCGTCTCCTGGAAGCCGCCGAGTCCCATGCCCATCGTGCCCGCCTCGGGCGTGACGATGACGACGGGGGAGTGCGCCCAGTAGGCCGCCGCGATGGCCGTGACGCAGTTCGAGATCCCCGGCCCGTTCTGGCCGATGACCACGCCGTGGCGGCCGCTGGCCCGTGCGTAGCCGTCCGCCATGTGGCCCGCGCCCTGCTCGTGCACGACCGGGATCAGTTGGATGCCGGCCGGCGCGAAGATGTCCATCGCGTCCATGAAGGCCGAACCCATGATGCCGAAGATGTCCGTGACGCCGTGCGAGACCAGGGTCTCCACGAACGACTCGGAAGGGGTCATCCGTTGCACACCGGCGGCCACCTGACGGCCGTCCTCGGTCGTGAACTGCGGTTGGGGCGCACTGCTGGTCATGGATTTTCCACCCTTCGACGTGCTGTCGGTCCTTGTGCGGGGTGGCGCATGTTCGCTGGGGAGAGCGGGTTCCGGGATCCGGTACGCGGTGTTCCCGAAAGCGGGACACGTCGAGGACCGTAGAGCGGGCGTCTCGGCAGCGTCAACCGTGCGTACCGAAATCCGGGACGTGCTGCTACGTTCGGGGGCTCATCAACTGGCATCCATCACAGTGGAGTTGAGGATGGTGCACATGGAGGACGGAACCCCGGCCCTGCGCCTGTTCGCCCTGCTGGAACACATCGCCCGCACCGACCGCCTGGTCACCCTGACCGAGCTGGTCGCCGAGACCGGCCTGCCCAAGCCGACCGTGCACCGGATGCTCCAGCAGCTGGAGGGCGCGGGCCTCCTCGACCGTCAGGGAGACGGCCGCCGCTACGGCGCGGGCGGCCGACTGCGCGCGTTCGCCGAGGACCTGCTCAGCCACGGCACCCACCACGCGGCGCGGCACGCGGTGCTGCGCCACCTCGTCGACGAGATCGGCGAGACCTGCAATCTGACCGCGCCCGCCGGTCCTGAGGTCGTCTACCTGGACCGGGTCGAGACCCCGGAGCCACTGCGCTTCGCCCTGCGGCCGGGGTCCCGCGTCCCCGTGCACTGCAGCGCGAGCGGAAAGCTGATCCTGGCGTTTCTGCCCGCCGCCCAGCGCCGCAAGATCCTCACCGCGGCCCCGCTGAAGGCGTTCACCGCGCGCACCCGCACCGACCCCGACGCCCTGGAGGCCGAGCTGGGGCAGGTGCGCAGGGACGGATTCGCCCTGGACGACGAGGAGTTCCTGCCCGGCCTGGTGTGCGCCGCCGTGCCCGTGCCCCGCCGGCCGGGCGTCGACCCGTCGGCGTCGCGGGTGCGCCAGTGCGTGGCACTCCAGGCGCCCGCGGTGCGCGTCGACGTGGCGCGGGCCGTGAAGCTGGTACCGGTACTGCGGCAGGCGGCCGAGCGGATCGCGCGCATCGAGGCGGAGTGATGTTCGCGAGCCGACGGCGGCTGGCCGAGCCTCACCCCGGCGGCAGCAACTCCCGCACCACGTCTCCGAGAACCGCGATCCCCGGCTCGATGACGTCGGCACGCGGCGCCGCGAACCCGATCCGGAAGTGCCGCAGCGCGTCGCGGTCCGGGCCCTCCAGGAAAAAGATGTCACCGCGCTCGATCAGCACACCCCGTTCGCGGGCACGCCGCACCAGCTCCCGGCAGTCGAGCCCCCGCGGCCCGGACATCCACAGGCTCACCCCGCCCGGCGCCGGTGAACTCGGCCACGGTAGCGAGGTGTTCACCGCGTCCCGCATGAGCCGCCACTTCCTCCCCAGACGCGCCCGGCTGCGCCGCACCGCCCACTGATAGTCGCCCGACTCGATCATCAGGCCCAGGGCCCGCTGGAGATGGCCGGAAGGATGGCGCACCGAATAGCGGCGCAACTCCCGCAGATGCGTGACGAGTTCGGCGGAGCCGACGAGATATCCCAGCCTGAGCCCGGGCGCGAGGAACTTGGAGAACGTGCCCAGGTACACCACCTGGCCCGTGGTGTCCTGCGACTTGAGCGCGGGCGTCGGACTGCCCTCGTAACGGAACTCGCTGTCGTAGTCGTCCTCCACGACGACGGTTCCCGCACCCCTGGCCGCCGCGAGCAGCGCACGTCGTCGCGCCGGACCCAACGTCACATTCGTCGGATGATGGTGACTGGGCGTCACATGCAGCAGGTCGGCCCCGCGCAGCGTGTCCGGCGGACACAGGCCGTCCGCGTCGACCGGCAGCGGGTGCAGTCGCGCCCCGGCCCGCAGGAAGATGTGCCGCGCGTCCAGATATCCGGGATCCTCCACCGCGGCCACCGAATCGGGCCCGAGCAGTGCCCGCCCGAGCAGATCGAGCCCCTGCTGCGAGCCGATGGTGACCAGCACCTCGTCCGCCTCCGCCGCCACGCCGCGTGCGGGCAGCAGATGCGAACGGACCATCTCCACCAGCAAGGGATCGTCGTCCGCCACGCAGTCCTGCAACGACCAGGCGGCGTGCGGCCGGTCGAGCGCCCGGTTCAGGGCGCGCGCCCAGGCACGTGCCGGGAAGGCCCGCGTGTCGACCTGCCCGGCGGGAAACGGAAACGGGTAGCGCGCCCAGTCGTGATGCTTCTCGATGTGCGGAAGCCGGTCCCCTTCGCGCCCGCGCAGCCGTCCCGACCAGTCGAAGGCGTCCTCCCGCGAGGGCGCGGGATCCGGCTCGGGGCGCTGCGGCATCCGCGGATTGACGAAGAGACCCGACCGGGCCCGGCTCTCCACGAACCCCTCGGCCACCAGCTCCTCGTAGGCGGCCGTCACCGTGTTCCGGGACACCCCCAGCTCCTGGGCGAGCAGCCGCGAGGACGGCAGTCGGCCGCCCGCGTCGAGCCGCCCCGACGCGATGCCGTGCTCGATGGCCTGCCGCACCTGCCGGTACAGCGGCTCCCCGCGGCCCCGCTCGATCTCGATCAACGTACGTGGCATGTACCGCCTCCGTCTCGCCGTCGGCCTGGCACCCTCAGCGTGCACGCAACTGGACCTGTTGCGGTCGCCGCCTCGTTCGGCACGGTAGCCGTGGTGGCCCCGGCGCACGAGAGCGCCCGTCGGACGCCACTCACCACGCAGGCTCTGCCCAGCCGTCGCTGCCTCCACCCCAACTCGTGTCGAGCGCGCAAGACCACGCCTGTCGCACCGCGTCCGCGCCGCCATCAGGGCCGGACCAGAGGGGAGTCGAACCGTGAGGATCGGTATTCCGCGGGAAGTCAAGAACAACGAGTTCCGCGTCGCCCTGACCCCGGCGGGGGTCCACGAACTGACCGCACACGGCCACACCGTCACCGTCGAAGCGGACGCGGGAGCCGGTTCCGCGCTGCCCGACGCAGATTACGCCGAGGCCGGCGCCCGGGTCCTGCCACGGGCCGACGACGTGTGGGCCGGGGCCGACCTGGTCCTCAAGGTCAAGGAGCCGGTGGCCGAGGAGTACCACCGGCTCGGCCGGGACCAAGTGCTCTTCACCTACCTCCACCTCGCCGCGTCCCGTGCCTGCACCCAGGCGCTGCTCGACGCGGGCACCACCGGCGTCGCCTATGAGACGGTGCAGGCGGCGGACGGTTCGCTGCCGCTGCTCTTCCCGATGTCCGAGGTCGCGGGGCGGCTCGCGCCGCAGGTCGGGTCGTACCACCTGATGCGGGGCGGCGGCGGGCGCGGCGTCCTGACCGGTGGTGTCTCCGGCACCCGACCGGCCCGCGTCGTCGTCATCGGCGCCGGAGTCGCGGGCATGAACGCGGTCGCCGTCGCCACCGGCATGTGGGCGGACGTCGTGCTGCTCGACACCGACCTGAACAAGCTGCGCGCCGCCGACCGGATGTACCAGGGCCGCATCACGACCCTCGCCTCCAACCGGCTCGCCCTCGAACAGGCCGTGCTCGAGGCCGACCTGGTGATCGGGGCCGTCCTCGTCCCCGGTGCCAAGGCACCCCGCCTCGTGAGCAACGACCTGGTCGCCCGCATGAAGCCCGGCGCCGTGCTCGTCGACATCTCCGTCGACCAGGGCGGCTGCTTCGAGGACACCCGGCCCACCACCCACGCCGACCCCGTGTACCGGGTCCACGACACCCTCTTCTACTGCGTGGCCAACATGCCCGGCGCCGTCCCGCACACCTCGACCCACGCCCTCACCAACGCCACGCTGCCCTACGTCCAGGCCATCGCCGACCACGGACTGCGCGCCGCGGCGGCCGCCGACCCGGCGCTGAAGCGGGGCATCAACACGCTCGGCGGGCGGCTCACCTACCGCCCGGTCGCCGAGGCCCACGACATGAAGCACGTCGACGTCGACCAAGCCCTGCTGTGACCGCGAACGTGACTGCGAAGGAGCGCACCGTGCCCCAGGACCCCACCCTGCATGCCAAGGCCCAGCGTCACCTCGGCCCGCACTTCACCCGCAAGGACAACTGGTACGACACTCCGCCGCCGGTCTACGTACGCGGTGAGGGCTGCTACCTCTACGACGACGAGGGCAGGCGCCACCTCGACGGTCTCTCCGGGCTGTTCTGCGTGAACATCGGCCACGGCCGCGGCGACGTGGTCGCCGCCGGTGCCAAGCAGATGGAGACCCTCGCGTACTCCACCAACTGGGGCGCGGCCCACCCGCCCGCCATCGAGGCGGCGAGCGTGATCGCCGAACTCGCTCCCGGGGACCTGGACGTGACGTACTTCGTGAACTCCGGTTCGGAGGCGGTCGAGACGGCGATCAAGTTCGCCCGCCAGTACCACCGCTCGCAGGGGCAGCCGGAACGCACGAAGATCATCAGCCGGTCGATGGCGTACCACGGTGTCACCCTTGGCGCCCTGTCCGTCACCGGTCTGCCCAAGATCCGCGACCCGTTCGGCCCGCTTCTGCCGGGTGTCCGTCACGTCCCCAACACCCTTGGATTCACCGGGGATTGCGGACCTGCGGCGGAACTCGACTGCGTCCGGGCGATAGAGCGGGCCATCGCGGAGGAAGGCCCGGAGACGATCGCCGCGGTCTTCGCCGAACCCGTGCAGAACGGCCGCGGCGCCCTCGTCCCGCCCGAAGGCTACTGGCGCGAACTGCGCCGCATCTGCGACGAGCACGGCATCCTGCTCGTCGCCGACGAGGTCATCTGCTCCTTCGGCCGGCTCGGCCACTGGTTCGGCAGCGCCGCCGAAGGCATCGTCCCCGACCTGATCACGTTCGCCAAGGGAGCCACGTCGGGGTACGCCCCGCTCGGTGGCGCCATCGTCCGCGAGCCCCTGGTGCGCGGCCTGTACGACTCGCCGCTCGGCGGCACCTTCACCCACGGCGCGACCTGGGGAGGACACCCGGTGTCCACGGCAGTCGCGGTCGCCAACATCGGTGCCATGCGCGACGAGAACATCCCCGGCAACGTACGGGACCTCGGCCCGGCCCTGCGGGCCGGACTCGACGAGATCGCGGCACGCCACCCGGTCGTCTCCGACGTCCGCGGCACCGGCTTCTTCCACGCGGTCGAGTTCACGGCCGACCGGGACAGCGGCCGTGAACTGACCGAGGACCAGTCGACGCGCATCCTGCGCGAGGTGCTCCCGGACGCGATGCGCCGCACCGGCGTGATCCTGCGGCCCGACGACCGCGGCGCGACGATGCTGATGGTTGCTCCGCCGCTGGTCGCGGACCGGACGGTGCTCGGCGAACTCCTCGAAGGCGTCGACGAGATGGTGGCCTCGGTCGCCCGCGCCGTGGCCTGACACGCCGTTCGTTTCGACCGTGTGAACGGTTCGTTGAACGCACCCGGCCGGGCCTTCGGGTGTGCCAAGACTGTCCGTCGGCGCCGCATGATCATCACGTCGCGGCGCCGCCGGGCAGGCCCACGCCAGACGTACGGAGAAAGAGGCGGACGTGACCGACACCAGCGACAGAACCCTGCGGGACGACGGCGGCGCGACCGAACCCTCCGGCGGCCCCGGCCTGCGCAGCGCCCTCAAACAGCGCCACATGACCCTGATCGCGATCGGCGGTGTCATCGGCGCGGGTCTTTTCGTCGGCAGCCGCGTCGTCATCCAGGACACAGGACCCGCCGCCGTGATCTCCTTCGCGCTCGCCGGCGGCCTGGTCATCCTCGTGATGCGGATGCTCGGCGAAATGGCGGTGGCGCGCCCGGCCGTCGGCTCCTTCCACGCCTACGCACGCCTCGCCCTCGGGCCGATGGGCAGCTTCACCATCGGCTGGCTGTACTGGTACTTCTGGGTCAACGTCGTGGCACTCGAAGCCGTCGCGGGCGCCGAACTCGTCCGCGCCTGGCTCCCCGGCCTCCCGCTCTGGACGATCAGCCTCGCCCTGATGCTGATCCTGACGGCGGTCAACATGCTGTCGGTGAAGACCTTCGGCGAGTTCGAGTACTGGTTCTCGTCGATCAAGGTGGCCGCGATCACGGTGTTCCTGGTCGTGGGCCTCGTCTTCGTGGTCGGCCTGTGGCCGGGGGCGCACGACGCGGTCGGCGTCGACAACCTGACCGCGCACGGCGGCTTCCTGCCGATGGGAGTGGGACCGGTCCTCACGTCCATCATCCCGGCGGTCGGCTTCTTCACCGGTGCCGAGATCGCCGCGCTCGCCGCGGCCGAATCCGCCGAACCCGGCCGCAACGTCGCACGGGCCACCCGCTCCGTCGTCCTGCGCGTCCTGCTCTTCTACGTCGGCTCGATCTTCCTGGTCGTCGCGATCGTCCCGTGGAGCTCGGACAAGCTGAACGGCGGCCCGTACATCGCGGCCCTCCAGGAGATCGGCATCCCCGGCGCGGACACGATGATGCGCATCCTGATCCTGATCGCGGTCCTCTCCTCGCTCAACGCGGGCCTGTACTCGGCGTCCCGCATCGTCTTCGCCCTGACACGCGAGGGCGAGGCACCCCGCGGCCTCACGAAACTCAGCCGCAGCGGAGTCCCGCGCCGGGCCATCCTCCTGGCCACGGTCCTCGGCTACGTGGCCGTGGTCTTCGCCTACGTCTCACCGGACACCGTCTTCTCCTTCATCGTGCACTCCTACGGAGCGGTCGCCCTCTTCGTCTACCTCCTGGTGGCCCTCTCCCAACTCCGCCTCCGCAAGCGCCTGGAACGCGAGGACCCCGACTCCCTGACCCTGAAGATGTGGGGCTACCCGTACCTGAGCTGGTTCACGATCGGCGCGATGGTCGTCGTCATCGCCGCGATGGCGATCCTCCCGGCCACCCGCGCGGACTTCGCCGCCAGCCTGCTCACGGTCGTGGTCGTCCTGGCCTCCTACGCCCTCCTGCGCAGGCGCCGCCGCGCGCAGGCGGAAGCGGGGCTTGACCTCAAGTCCGATTGAGCTTCTAGGTTCGCCCCATGAAGACACTGGTGCTGGGAAGGACGCCCGCCAGGGTGACCGAGGTGCTGTCCACGCTGCACGCGGACGGCTTCGAGGCAGAGGGGGTGAGCACGGACGACGAGGCGCGGGGACTCCTCGAAACCGGGCAGTTCACGGTGCTGATCATCGGAGGCGGGGTGGGGCCGGAATCCCGTGTGGCACTCAAGGAGTTCGCGGCGGAGCACGGGGTGGGCCGGGTGATCGACGGCGCGCTGACGGCACCGTTCGACGCCTACGTGCGGCGGGAGTTCGAGCCGCTGATCCGCGAGGCCGCTGCCTCCTCGTGACGGCGGGGCCGCACCACCTGGCCCGGCGAGCAATCCTGCTCACTCGCTGGCGCTTCACGACGAAGCATGCTCAACTGTGCGCACGTTCTTGCAAGTTGGTGAGCGAGTCTGCGCAGCCTGGGTGATCGGCCGGGGCAGGCGGGGCTCGCGGGCGCTTCAAGGAGGCCGGGTGAGCAGCCGCCGTGTTCTGCGGGAGACCCGCACCATCGACCCCGCGTCGATCACGGAGCAGTATCTGGACCGTGACCTCGTCCTCCCGGAGGGCGTGGGCACTCTCCGCGTCGAGCTGGACTTCGAGAAGGTCACCGACTGCTTCCAGCTCTACGCGGCCGCCCTCGACCCCGCCGGGTTCCTGCGCGGACATGTGCAGTGCCCCGGCGACCCCGGGCCCCGCCGGCTGTCCTTCGAGGTGGGGGAGGAGCACGCCGATCCCGGATGCCACGCGGGCCCGCTACCTTCCGGGAACTGGACCATCCGCATCGACCTCGACCGGTTCACACAGGGCGGGAGCTACGAGCTGCGGGTGTACGTGGCCGATGCGGATACGCGTGCCTCAACACGCCTCGTACGCCGACGGGTCGAGACGACGGAACCGGTTCCGGAGGCGCCCGCCACCTGGCTCCGCGGTGAGCTCCACTCGCACTCCCTGCACAGCGACGGGTCCGCTGACCTCCCCGCCCTCCTCGACGCCGCACGCGCCGCCGGGCTCGACTTCCTCGCCGTCAGCGACCACTTCACGTCGAGTCACTGGGCGGAACTCGAGCGCCTGGAGGAGCAGGGGGCGGCCGACGGCCTTGTCCTCCTCCGCTCCATCGAGCTGACCTCGCACTTCGGCCACGCGAACCTGCACGGACTCTCCCGCTGGCCCGGCACCTACGTCGACGCCGACGGCTGGGACTTCGCGGACGCCGCCCGAGAGGTGCACGCCCAGGACGGGCTCGTGGGCATCAACCATCCCTTCAGCGGCCGCCAGGCGTGGCGCAGGGACGACCACACCTGGGACGACGTCGACCTCCTGGAGATCGACAACTTCGGGCAGGGCGCCAACAACGACGCGGCCGTCGGACTGTGGGACCGGCTCCTCGTCTCGGGACACCGCGTCACCGGCGTCGCCGGCACCGACTGCCACCACCCGCAGAAACCCGAACACCGGCTGGGCCAGGTCACCACCGTCGTACGGGCCGAGCGCAGCCGCGAGGGCATCCTCGGCGCGCTGCGGGCGGGCGAGGCATATGTGTCGCGCGGGGCCGGGCTGCGGCTCTCCGCCCGGACCGACAGCGGGGAGTGCGGGATGGGCGGAACCGTGCCCATGGCCCCGGGCGGGCCCGTCCACCTCGACGTGGAGATCGACACACCTCGCCCCGCCGTGCTGTTCATCCTGCGCGGCGGACTGCTCTGGCACATGGAACCGGTGGCGGCCGACGGGCCCACGCGCGTCCGCGTGAGCGACCCGCGCCCGCTCCCCGGCCCGTACCGCGCCGAGCTGCACGCCTCCAGCGACGACCCGTACTTCTGGGCCTCGTGCAACCGCTCGCACGCTTCCTCGCTCGCCGTCTCCAACCCCGTGTGGGTCGCCGCCACGACCTCGCGGGAAGCAGAAAGGCACTCCGCATGAGATCCGTACGTGTCTGTGTCCTCGCCGTCACCGCGCTCGCCCTCACCGCCTGCGGCTCCGTCGTCGGCGGGCAGAAGTCCGGCGACAGCAAGGGACTCGTCGTCTACACCTCCTCCGGGCCCGAGGTGACCGGCCCCATCGTGAAGGCCTTCGAGAAGGCCCACCCGGACATCAAGGTGACGCTCACCGCGATCTCCGGCACCGGCCCGCTGATGAGCCGCATCCAGGGCGAGAAGGCCAACCCGCTCGGCGACGTCGCCTGGGGCGGCTCCATCGAGAACTACAAGGCCGTCGCGGGCAAGGGCATCTGGGCGTCCGCCCGACTCGACCAGGACGAGCACATGGTGGCGACCGACCCCAAGCACCAGTGGCACGCCACCGACCTGCTCTACCAGGCCATCGCCGTCAACACCGACCGAGTCAAGGACCCGGCCGACTACCCGAGGACGATGGACGACCTCGCCGACCCGAAATGGAAGAAGCGGGGCGGCATCGGCTTCGCCAACCCCCGCTCCTCCGGGACCGGTTACTCGGTCCTCGCTGCCATGGTGAGCAAGTACGGCTGGGACTACGTCGACAGGTTCCTCCCCAACGCCAAGGTCACCGACAGCAGCGACGCCATGTTCAAGGGCGTACGAAACGGCGAGTTTCCCGTGGCCTTCATCAACGAGGACCTGGGTAACGCCTGGGTGAAGGCCAAGGCGCCGCTCAAGCTGATCTATCCGACCGACGTGGTCTCCAACCAGATCGGCGCCGCGGCCGTCATCAAGGACGCGCCCCACACCGCCAACGCGAAGACCTTCGTCGACTACCTGATGTCCGCCGAGGGACAGAAGGTCATGAGCGACGCCGTCGGCCGCCGCTCCGCCCGCACCGACCTGCCCGCGCCCGCAGGGCTCGCCGAGGGCAAGAGCCTGCATCTGGCCAAGTCGCCCGAGGAGTTCGTGAACGAGCAGCCGAAGGTGCTCGACAAGTTCGACGCCGCGTCGGGCGCCAAGTAGCGGCGGGGCCCGGAACGCCATATGACCACGACCGACACCCGGCCCGAGGAGCGGACCACGGCCGCCGCCGGACGGCCACGCCGCTGCCCCGGCATCTGGGTCCTCATCGCCGTCCTGCTCACCCTGCTGCTGCTCGCCATCGTCGTGCTGCCCCAACTGCGCATCGTGACGGCGGCGTTCAGCGACGGGCACGGCGGGGCGACCCTCGCGCACTTCGCCGAGTTCTTCACCACCGCCCGCTTCACCGAGGCCCTGTGGCACTCGGTGGTGGTGTCCCTCGCCGCCGGGCTGCTGTCCTGCCTGGTGGGGATTCCGGCGGCGTATCTGCTCGCCCAGTACGACCTGCCGCGCCGCGGCCTCTTCCTCACCCTCGCGACGATGGCGACCGTCTCGCCGCCGTTCCTCGGCGCCTACGCCTGGGTCATGCTCCTTGGGCGCGGCGGCATCCTCACCGATGTCCTCCCGCTGCCGTTCGACACCATCATCGGGCCGGGCGGCATCGTCTGGGTCACCATCTGGGCCACCCAGTCGATGACGTTCCTGATCGCCTACGACACCTTCCGGTCCATCGACCCGAGCCTCGACGAGGCCGCCGCAAGCGTGGGCAGCAACCCGTGGCGCACCCGGCTGCGCATCGTCCTGCCGCTCGCCGTTCCGGCCCTCGTCACCGGCTTCTACACCGCCGCGATGAAGATCTTCGCGGACTTCGGGACCCCGCTCATCATCGGCGGCGGCTTCCGCATGCTCCCGGTGCAGGTCTACAACGAGTTCCTCAGCGAGGTCAGCACCAATCCTGCCCTCGCCTCCTCCGCCAGCCTCGTCATGCTCGCGGTCGCAGGAGCCACCCTCGCCGTGCAGCAATGGGCGCTGCGGCGCAGGACCTACGCGTCGGTGGGCGTGCGCACCCGGCCGCTCCAGCCGGTCGGCCGGGCCCAGAAGCTCCTCATGACCGGCTGGCTCTGCCTCGTCTTCTTCCTGTCCTTCGTGCCGCACCTGGTCGTCATCGGGACCAGCTTCCTGACCTGGCAGACCGGCATCCTGACCTGGACGCCCACCCTCGCCAACTACCGGCAGCTGTTCGCCGAGGACCTGGGCACCATCCTCACCAGCTTCGTCCTCGCCGGCATCGGCTGCGTGCTGTGCGTCCTCGTCGGCGTCCTGACCGCGTACATCACGGTGCGCCGCCGCTACCGGGTCCTCGCCCCGGCGCTGAACGTCATGGTGATGATCCCGTACATCCTCCCGGGCACCGTCCTCGCCATCGGCCTCATCCTGAGCTTCAACAGCGCGCCGCTCATCCTCACCGGGACGGCGACCATCATCGTGCTCGTCTATCTGACCAGGCGCCTGCCGTACTTCATGAAGTCGGTCGAGGCCGCCATGACCCAGGTGCACCCGGCCCTCGAAGAAGCGGCGATCAGCGTCGGCGCCAAGCCGCTGCGGGCGTTCCGGCAGGCGACGCTGCCCGCGATCCGGCCGGCCGTGGTCTCCGGCGGCACCGTCGCCTTCCTCCAGATGATCACCGAACTCAGCGCCACGATCATGGTGTACGCGGTCCCCTTCGTCACGATGACCGTCGTGATCTTCAACAACGCGGTGCAGCCCGGCAGTCCGTTCGGCGTCGCCTCCGCGATGACCGTCGTCCTGATGGTCAGCGTCTACGTGCCCCTGTACTTCGTCCGGCGCCGCTTCTCCGAACTCAGAACCTCGTGACGGGACCCACCCACCATGGCCACAGACCTGCCCGCATCCGGCGCCTCCGTGGGCGTCACCATCTCCGGTGTCCGCAAGCAGTTCCCCAAGCACCTGGCGCTCGACGGCATCGACCTGTCCGTCCCCGCCGGGTCCTTCACCACCCTGCTGGGACCCTCCGGCTGCGGGAAGACGACGCTGCTGCGCATCCTCGCCGGGTTCGAGACGGCGACCAGCGGTTCGGTGAGCTTCGGGGACCGTGACGTGGCGACCGTTCCGGCGTGGAAGCGCGACGTCGGATTCGTGTTCCAGAACTACGCGCTGTGGCCGCAGATGCGGGTGAGCGAGAACGTCGCGTACGGCCTGAAACTCCGCAAGCTGCCGAAGGCGGAGATCGCCCGCCGCGTGCACGGGGCCCTCGACCAGGTCGGCCTCGCCCGGCGCGCCGACGCCTTCCCGGGCCAGCTCTCCGGTGGTCAGCAGCAACGCGTCGCGATGGCCCGCGCCCTGGCGCTGCGCCCGACCGTCCTGCTGCTCGACGAGCCGCTGTCCAACCTCGACGCGAAGATGCGCGTCGACATGCGCCACGAACTGCTCACCCTGCAACGCGAGGCCGGGATCACCGCCGTCTACGTCACCCATGACCAGGAGGAGGCACTGGAGATGTCCGACGTCGTCGCGGTCATGAACGACGGCCGCATCGAACAGGTGGGTTCGCCGTCCGACATCTATGAGCGTCCCGCGACCTCCTTCGTGGCGTCCTTCGTCGGCCAGGTCACGCTGCTCGCGGGCCGGCGCACGCCGACGGGCTTCGTGCCCGAACTGCCGTCCGCGCAGCCATTGAGCGGCATGGCCGAGACGGTGCAGGGCACGTACGACTCCGGGCCCTGCCAACTGGCACTGCGCCCGGAGGACATCACCGTGGTCGAACCCGGGCACGGCGAGTGTCACTGGGAGGGCACCCTTGAGCGCACCACGTACCACGGCAGGGGCCGCACCAGTTCGGTCCGCCTCGCCGACGGGACCCGCTGCCTGGTCGCCCATCGTGCGCCGCTGACGGCCCGCCCCGGTGACACGGTCGGGCTCCGCGCGCTCGGCGGCTGCCTGGTCCCGCTGGAGCGCCGCGTCAGCCCGGTTCCGGCGCAGGGCGCAACTGCCGCAGCCAGCTCTCCGTCCGGGTGAGGTGCGCGCCCGCCGCCGCTGCCGCCGCGGTGGGGTCGTGGGCGGCCAGCGCGTCGATGAGCGCCTCGTGGCCCTGGTCGCTCGCGGCGCGGACCGCGGCGCCCTGCGCGGAGCCGTACACGTTGTAGTGGCGGCCCCGGGAGCGCAGGACACCGGCGAGCGCGGCCAGGGTCTCATTGCCGGAGGCCTCGCAGATCGTGGTGTGGAACGCGTGGTCCAGGTCGTGGAGCTCCTGCTCGTCCCCGGTCGCGCTCAGCCGCGCCTGGAGCTCCCGCAGCCGCGCTACCACCCGCTCGTCCGCACGGGCCGCCGCGAGCGCGGCCGCGTGGCACTCCACGGCGCGGCGCGTGTCGAAGAGTTCCAGAATGCCGTCGAGGGGCAGTACGTCGACCGTCGCGGCGAAGCCCGCCAGCATGTGTGCCGGACGCAGGGCGGAGACGAACGTGCCCGAGCCGTGCCGGGGTTCGAGCATCCCGAGCGCCGCGAGCGAGCGCACCGCCTCGCGCAGTGAACCGCGTGACACCCCGAGCCGGGCGCACAGCTCGGGTTCCGGCGGCAGCTGCGCGCCCGGAGCCAGTTCACCGCTCGCGATCATCGCCCGCAGCCCGGCCGCCGCCGTGTCCGTGGCCGTCATCGCCCCGCCCCTTCGTCCTCGCCCAGCCCGAGAAGTCATCCGATGAATCCGGCAGTGGGACGCGAGAAGAGATCTCGCGATTCACAACTGCCCCTGTTCAGTGAGCAAGTTACCGCTTACGGTCCTGCGAGTACGACTCGACCGGACACAGTCATCGGATGACTCGCGGAGTGACATGTCTTCTCACCCCCTCGACGCCTGGGCACTCGACCCCGACGTACGCCACCTCAACCACGGCTCCTTCGGCGCCGTGCCCCGTGTCACCCTCGACGAGCTGCGGGCGCTGCGCACGGAGATGGAGGCCAATCCGTGCCGGTGGTTCCGCGGACTCCCGGAGCGCGTGGCGCGGGCCCGAGCGGACATCGCCGGGTACCTGCGCGCCGCCCCGGACACCGTCGCGCTCGTGCCCAACGCCAGCTCCGGGGTCAGTACGGTGCTGGGATCGCTCGAACTGGAGCCGGGCAGCGAGGTGTTGCTGACGGACCATTCCTACGGCGCCGTGACCATGGGGGTGACACGGGCCGCCGAGCGTGCGGGCGCGCACGTCAGGACCCTGCACATCCCGCTCGACGCGACAGCCGCGCAGATCGCCGCCGTCTTCGCCGATGCCCTCGGTGACACCGGCGCGCCGACCTCCCTCGTGGTCGTCGACCAGATCACCTCCGCCACCGCCCGGCTCTTCCCGGTCGCCGAGATCGCCGCGCACGCCCACGCGGCAGGCGCCCTCGTCCTCGTCGACGGGGCCCACGCCCCGGGCATGCTCGCCGACCCCCTCGCCGACGCGGGCGAGGCCGACTTCTGGGTGGGCAACCTGCACAAGTGGCCCTGCGCGCCCCGCGGCACGGCGGCCCTCGTGGCACGCGGCGACCGGGCGCAACGGCTGCACCCGCTGACCGACTCCTGGGGCGCGCCCTACCCGTTCCCCGAGCGCTTCGACCAGCAGGGCACGGTGGACCTCGCCCCGTGGCTCGCGGCGCCGCGCTCCCTGGCATTCATCGAGGAGGAGTTCGGCTGGGACGCCGCGCGCCGCCACATGGTCGAACTGGCGGGGGAGGCGCAGCAGTTGCTCGCGGACGCCCTGGGCGCGGACACCGCGCCGGTCGGCGGCAGCCCGGCCCCGGCCATGCGTCTCGTGCCGCTGCCCGAGGGCGCGGCGGCCGACCAGGAGGCCGCCCACGCGCTGGGACGTCGCCTCGCCGACGCGATCGGCTGCGAGACGGCCGTCACGACCTGGAACGGCCGCGGCTTCCTCCGCCTGTCCGCCCACCTCTACAACGACCGCAAGGACTACGCGTACCTGGCCGACCAACTGCCGACGGTGCTGGCGGGGACCACCGCGTAAGCCACGTGTCATGGCCCGTGGCACCCGCCGAACCGCGGTGGGTGCCACGGGCGTCGGCGTCCGTGCCCGTCCGCGGCGCCCGCCGACACCCCGTCACTTCGTGCGGGAACACCACGTCAGGCCCCCTCCCCAAGATTCGCCCCGCCGCGCCCATTGACGCCCCTGGCGTCCGAGCGCCATGCTCCCGGCATCGCGTGTTATCGATAACACGATCTTGAGCCCGCCTGAGGGAGCCGCCCCATGACAGGCCGTCAACCGTCCAACGGTCCCGCTCGTCCAGCCGCGCAGCCCGCCAGGCGCGCCGTCCTGCGGGCGGCCACAGCCGGCGCCGTCGCCACCGCCTCGGCGCCGCTCCTCACGGCGTGCGGCACCGCTTCCGGCCAGCCTCCCGGGAAGGTGGCCCTGCACGGGGACAACCAGACGTGGGCGCCGCCGATCAAGGCGGCAGGCGAGGCGATGCGCAAGGTCGACGGCATCCGGCTCGTGCCCGAGGTCATCCCCTCCCTGGAGTCCTTCGAGCAGGTCGTCAAGTCCTCGCTGCGCACCAACAAGACCCCGGACATGCTCAAGTACTGGTCCGGCTACCGGCTCCAGGACCTCGCCCGCACCGGCGGCATCGAGGACCTGTCCGACCACTGGGCGGGCGCCGTCCGCAGGGGCTGGGCCGACCCGGCGCTGCGTCCCGCGCTCAGCCACCGCGGCCGCGTCTACGGACTGCCGATGAACCTCGCCTACTACGTGTTCTTCTACAACCCGGAGGTCTTCCGGGCCAACGGCCTGAAGAAGCCGGAGACCTGGGACGAGTTCCTGCACGCCGCCGACCGCCTCAAGCGCGCGGGCATCACCCCGCTGCACGCGACGACGGCCGGCCGGTGGCCCGCGTTCATCTGGTTCCAGGAGATCCTCACCCGGCAGAACCCGCGGTTCTACGAGGACCTGCTGAACGGCCGCGCCCGCTACACCGACGAGCCCGCCCGGCAGGCCATGCGCACCATCGGATCCTTCGCGGACAAACACTGGTTCACGTCGCTTGACATGGACCACTCCACGGCCGCCGCCGGTGTGCTGCACGGCAAGGTCGGCATGGTGGCCTGCGGCTCCTGGCTCCTCGGAACCTTCGCGGGCGTCGGCGGCAAGCCCGGCAAGAACGTCGACGCGTTCGTGCTGCCGATGCAGAACACCCGCGTCCGCCCCGCTGTCGTCTTCGAGACCAGCGCCCTGGTGTGCACGGTCCGCGGACCCGACCGCGCGGAGGCGCTGCGCGCCGCGGGCGCCTGGACCCATCCCCAGGTCATGAAGGCCTTCTCGCACGCCCTGGGGGACGGCTGCCCCAACCCGGCCGTCCCGCCCGCGAACGTGACGATCGACGGTGTCACCCGCACCGTGCGCGAGACGAAGGCCCGCAAGCTCAACCGCTTCTGGGAGCTGGGCCCGCCCGAACTCGTCGAGTCCACCGTCGACGACCTCGCCGCCGCCCTCATCAACCCGTCCTCGTACCGGTCGGTGCTGCGGACGATGCAGGGCCGCGCCGACGAGGCATGGCCGGTGTGGCGGGAGGCGGAGGCGGCATGACCGAGACCGTGCGCACGACCGCACCCGTCGAAGCCACCAGGATGACACCACCCCGCCGCCGGATCCCCACCCGCACACCGCACCAGGCGGGCGGCGGCCGCAAGGGCACGGGCCGGCTCGGCGGGCCGCTCGCCGGGGTCCCGTGGGCGATGCCCGCCCTGCTCTTCGTGGGTGTGCTCCTCGTCTACCCGTTCCTGCGCAGCATCTACGGCAGCTTCTTCGAGGACAACGGCTTCACCAGCCACTTCACGGGCCTCGACAACTTCACGCGGCTCGCCGACGACCCCATCTTCGGCCGTTCGCTGCTCAACACCCTGATGTGGGTGGTGGGCACCCTGCTGCTCCCGGTCCTCGCGGGACTCGCCATCGCCGTGGCCACCCACCGGATGCGCTTCGGGCTGATCGCGCAGACCGTCATCGTGCTGCCGTACGCGGTCTCGGGCGCCGCGACCGCCGTGCTGTGGAAGTTCATCCTCACCTCGGAGGGCTCCCTCAACCAGGTCCTCGACGCCGTCGGACTCGGCTCCCTCGGCCAGGCCTGGCTCCTTCAGTGGCCGCAGAACACCCTCTCCATGATCGTGGCCAGCACCTGGCAGGCCACCGGGCTCAACGTCGTCCTCTTCGCCATCGGCCTGCGCGCCATCCCGCGCGAGACCGTCGAGGCCGCCGAGCTCGACGGGGCGCGCGGCTGGCGGATGTTCCGGCACATCACCCTGCCCCAACTGCGGTCCGTGACCGTGGTGGTGGTCGGCATGGCCATCGTCAACAGCCTCAAGGCCTTCGACATGATCTGGGTCCTCACCCAGGGCGGCCCGGCCCGCTCCTCCGAGACCCTCGCACTGACCATGTACCGCGAGGCGTTCCGGCTCTTCCACATCGGCTACGGCTCCGCGATCGCCCTCGTCCTGTCCGTCATCGTCGTCGCGTCCTCGTGGCTGTATCTGCGCCGCCAGATGCCCGAGACGTCCGCGCGCTGACCCGAGCCGTCCGACAAGGAGTGACACCCGTGGGAAAGACCTTCCGCAATCTCTTCGTCGCCGGCTGCGTGGTGCTCTGGCTGGTCCCGCTGTACCTGCTGGTCGTGAACGCGCTGACCCCCGTCGCCTCGTACAGCGGCAACGCGGAATGGACGCCGAACGGCTTCGCGCTGTGGGACAACCTCGTGACCGCCTGGAGCGACGCCGGTATCGGCCAGAGCTTCGCAGGCTCCCTCCTGTACGCGGTGGTGTGCGGCGCTGCCGCCGTGCTCGTCGCCGCCATGGCCGCCTTCGCCGTGGTCGTGCTGCCCATCCCGAGGCCCACGTTCTGGTTCTGGCTCATCTACTCCGGGACCCTCTTTCCGTTGCAGATGTTCCTCGTCCCGCTGTTCGGCATGTACGCCGACGGGAACCTCTACGACACCCGGCTCGGCCTCATGCTGATCTACGTGGCGTGGTCGATCCCCTTCGCCTTCTTCCTCATCCGCAACCAGATGACCACGATGCCGCCCGAGGTCACCGAGGCCGCGATGATCGACGGTGCCTCGTTCCGGCGGATCTTCTGGCGCATCCATGTGCCGCTGATGGGCTCCAGCCTCGCGGCCGCGTTCATCTTCCAGTTCACCGCCGTCTGGAACGACCTGCTGTTCGGCATCACCCTCAGCCGCACCCCCGACGTGCAGCCGGTGATGGCCGCACTCACCAGCCTCAACAACGCCTACGCCTCGTCCGGGCCGCCCGTCATCCTGGCAGGCGCGCTCATCGTCTCGCTGCCCACCCTCGTCGTCTTCCTCACCTTCCGCGGCCTGTTCCTGCGCGGTGTCACCGCCGCCACCCGCTGAACCCCCGCACCCGCACCCAGAGTTGGAGAAGTCCGCATGACCACACGGGCCCTCGTCCGCACCACCGACTGGGACAACGACCGCATCCGGGAGAGCCTGCGCGGCTCCGTCGTGAGCGCCGAAGGCAGCCTGTCCGGCAGTCCTTTGCGGCTCACCGTCGAGCCCCTCATGCGCCGCGCGGAGGGCGGCGGACTGTTGCAGTCGCTGCGCGTGGAGGCGGTGAACGGCGGCGCGATCCCGGCCGAACTCACCGTCCGCACCGAGTCAGGTACAGCACTGCCCGCCGAGCGCATCTCCGGGCCCAACGGCTCCGTGCGCCTGCTGCTGCCCGCCGTCGACACCGCGCAGCGGGTCACCCTGGTGTCATCGGGCCAGGGTGGCATCGACGTCACCCTCACCCCGCAGCGCGAGTGGACCATCCACCTCGTGCATCACTCGCACCTCGACATCGGCTACACCGACCCGCAGGGCAAGGTCCTCGCCGAACACCTCTCGTTCCTCGACTCCTGCCTGGAACTGACGCGGGCCACCGACGACTGGGAGCCCGAGTCCCGGTTCCGTTGGTGTGTCGAGTCCCTGCTCTCCTTCCAGCAGTGGGCCGAGGCCCGCCCCGCCGAGCAGGTCGAGGAGTTCGTGCGCCGGGTGCGGGAGGGCCGCATCGAGCTGACCGCCCTGCCGTTCAACCTGCACAGCGAGACCTGCTCCACCGACGAGCTGCACGAACTGCTGCGCCTGGCCCACCAGGTGCGCGACGAACACGGCGTCGAGTTCACCTCGGCCATGCAGACCGATGTGCCCGGCCACGTCGTCGGCATGGTCGACGCGCTGAGCGCCGCGGGCGTCACGTACCTGTCCGTGGCGCACAACTGGGCCGGCCGCTCCGTGCCCCACCTGGTCGGCGGGGAGAAGCTGCCACGCCTGTTCCGCTGGCAGGCGCCCAGCGGCAACAGCGTGCTCGTCTGGATGACCGACACCCCGCACGGCCTCGCCTATATGGAGGGCCCGCTGCTCGGCTTCGACACCGACTACTCCTCGGTGGACGATCTGCTGCCCGCCTACCTCACCTCGCTCGCCTCCCACCCCTACCCGTACCGCGGTGGTGTCTTCGGCTGGGCCATGGACGAGCGGGAGATCAAACGTGAGCCGTACCCGTGGGACATCCTGCACCTGCGCGTGCAGGGCAAGTTCGGTGACAACGCGCCGCCGCGCCGCATCATCGCGGAGACGGTGCGCCGCTGGAACCAGACCTGGGCCTACCCGCAGCTGCGCCTGTCCCGCAACGAGGACTTCTTCACCGACGCCGAGAACCGGCTCGGCGACGAGATCCAGACCTTCGAGGGCGACTGGACGGACTGGTGGGTCGACGGCGTCGGCTCCGGTGCCCACCCGCTGTCCATGGCCCGCACCGCCCAGTCCGTCGTCGCCGACGCGCAGACATTGGGCACCTTCGCGGGCGTCCTCGGCGCCTCGGGAGCGGCCGACGACACACGTGACTCGGCCGGTGTGTACGAGGCGGTGTCCCTCTTCGACGAGCACACCTGGGGCGCGGGCGACCCCTGGACCCACGGCCACGACCACGGCCACTCCGGCGAGCAGCAGTGGCACTGGAAGTACGGCCAGGCCGTCCGCGCCCGCGACGACGGCCAGTCCCTCCTCAACCGCGCGAACGCCCGCCTCGGCCAGCGCCTCGCCCGGCCCGCGAACACCCCGGCCGCGTACCACGTGGTGAACACCTGCTCCTGGCCGCGCACCGAGGTCGCCGAGATCTTCCTGCCCGAGTCCAGCGTCCCGCTCGACACGGCAGTGACCGTCCACGACGCGCGCACCGGCGCCGAGTTGGCGCACGAGGAGCGCCCCCAGGTCAACGAGGAGCACCGCGACGCGGGCCGCTTCCTCCTCGTCCGTGTCGACGACGTACCCGCCGCCGGCTCCGTACGAGTCGACATCCGCGCCGCCGACACCTCGGGGGGCTCCGGGCAGGAGAGCACCGCCGTCAAGGCGGCCACCGGCTGGAACTCCACCGGCGGCAGCGAGCGCGAGAACCCCGCCGACACCGCCGCCGCGGCCCACGCGCACCCGGACCCGCTGCTCCTGGAGAACGAGCACCTCGCCGTCCGCGTCGACCTGGCCCGCGCCTGCATCGCCTCCGTGATCGACAAGACGACCGGCCGCGAACTCGTCCGCGCCGACGCCATCACCGGCTTCAACGCCTACATCCACGACAGCTACACCACGTCCGGAGGCTTCAACCACAACTCCAGCCGCACCACCGCCTCCGACCGACTGGAACACCTCGGCAACCGCTCCGTGGCCCCGCCCGCCGCGCTCATCGCCCGCCGCACCACGGCCACCGCCGAGACCCTCACCTACGAGACCCGGCCGCCGGGCGCCAACCGGGTGCGCACCACGCTCACCCTGCCGCACGGCATCGGCCGCCTCGACATCGAGAACCAGGTCGACAAGGACGCCACCCTCGGCAAGGAGAGCGCCTACTTCGCGTTCCCCTTCGCCTTCGAGACACCCACCGTGCGCATGGAGGCCACGGGCGGCGCGACCGGCACCGACCTCCCCGTCGTCCCCGGCTCCGCCCTGCACATGCGGGCCGTGCGCCGCTGGGTGACGCTCCAGGAGGGCGACCTCGCCGTCGGCTGGGCCACGCAGGACGCACCGCTCGTCCAGTTCGGCAACATCGCCCTGCCGTACGCGCCGTTCCCGAAGACGATGGACCACGACGAACCCGCCACCGTCCATTCGTGGATCCACAACAACCTGTGGGACACCAACTTCCCCAGCGAGCAGGCCTTCGAGTTCACCTTCCGGTACTCGCTGTCCTGCGCCACCGGTGCCGACGTCGCGGGACTCGGCCCGCGCACCGCAGCCGGTACCTCGCGCCCGCTGCACGCGGTGCGGGCCCGCGGCGCGGTCAGTGCGGACGCCGCCGACCAGCTGGCCTTCGCGACCGTCGGCGACCCGCGTGTACGGCTCGTGGGCGCCACCACCCCGGACGCCGAAGGAGCCGTGCTGCTGCGCCTCCAGTCCTTCGCCGAGGAGCCCGTCGCCTGCCCGGTGCGCGCGCTGTTCCCCGTCGCCTCGGCGCGAGTGGCCGACTACCACGGACGGGCCGGGGAGGAGCTGGCTGCGGCGGACGGCGAGGTGACGGTCGACGTCCCCGCGTTCGGCACCATCGCCGTGCTGTTCCGGCGCTGACGACGGCGACACCGCGCACCTCTGCGTAAAGGAGACCCTGTGTACCGGCACGACCCGCGCTACGCCCCCGCTCCCGACACCGTGCTCGCCGCCGGGTGGGAGCGGGTGGCGGCCCAACTCCCTTCGGCACCCGCCGTACTGGCGATCGACGGATCGCCGTCCGCCGCCTGGGACGCGCTCGCCGCACACCTGTCGGGCGCGACCCTCGTCGACGTACGGAACCACTACGCGCCACCCGTACGGCTCCGCGCCCGCGTCGGCCACCCGGAGGGCGCGGACGACCCCTACTTCCGCAAGCTCGCCGAGAACCCGCTCGACGACCTCTTCGACGCGGTGCCCACACCCGAAGCGCCCACCGGGGGAGTCCTCGTCGTGTACGGTCCCGGCGCCGCGCTCGTCGAGCACGACCTGCTCTGGTACGCCGACGTGCCCAAGCGGCACGCGGAGGCGGCCACGGTCGCGGGCACCACAGGTGCCAATCTCGGCCTCCCGCACGAGAGGCCCGACCTGCGGCGGCTGTTCTACACCGACTGGCCCATGCTCGACCGGCACCGCGACACCCTCGCCCCCCGCATCGACGGCTGGCTCGACCTCCAGGACCCCGGCAACCCGACCTGGCTCGACGGCCCCGGCCTCCGCGCGACCTGCGCCGCACTCGCCCGACAGCCCGTGCGCACCCGGCCGTTCTTCAACTCGACGCCCTGGGGCGGGCATTGGGCACAGCGTGAACTCGGCTTCAACCCCGACGCCCGCAATACGGCGCTCGGCTATGAACTCATCGCCCCCGAGGCGGGCATCCTCGTCGGGACAGGGCCGCAGGCGCAGGTCGAGGTGCCGTTCCAGCTGATGTGCGCACTGGAGCCGGAGCGTGTCCTCGGCGCGGAGGTGCACGCCCGCTTCGGCACCTCGTTCCCGATCCGCTTCGACTACCTCGACACCGTCGGCGGAGGCAACCTCTCGCTGCACTGCCACCCCCGAGAGACGTACATGCGCGAGAAATTCGGCTGGCACTACACCCAGCACGAGACCTACTACATGACCATCGGCAGCCCCGACACCAAGGTGTTCCTCGGCCTGCGCGAGGACGCCGACGTCGACGCCTTCCGCAAGCAGGTCGAGGCGGCGGCCACCCAGGGCACACCCATGGACATCGAGGACCACGTCCACGCCTTCCCCGCCGAACAGGGCCAGTTGTTCCTCATCCCCGCCGGCACCCCGCACGCCAGTGGCGCGGGCAACCTGGTCCTGGAGATCAGCGCCACCCCGTACCTGTACAGCCTGCGCTTCTACGACTGGCTCAGGCCCGACGCCGACGGCAACCCGCGCCCCCTCCCGTACGAGCACGGTCTCGCCAATCTCGACACCACCCGGCGCGGCGAGGCCGTCGCCCGAGACCTCGTGCAGCAGCCGCGCACCGTGCGTGAGGGGAACGGCTGGCGCGAGGAGGTCATCGGCGCGCTCGACGAGATGTTCTACGAGGTCAGGAGGTACGTGCTCGACGCGGGCACCGCGGCCGACGACGACACCGCGGGGCGCTTCCACGTCCTCAACGTGGCGGAGGGCGACGGCGTGACCCTGCACACCGAGGCCGGTGACACCCACGAGCTGGCCCACGCGGAGACACTCACCGTGCCCGCCGCCGTCGGCCGCTACCGGCTGCGGGCCGCCGACGGAGGTCCCGTACGGGTCGTGAAGGCGCTCGTCCGGTGATCCCGGTCATCGAGGCCGGCGGCACCCATGTCACCGCCGGCCTCGTCGACCCGGCCGACGGCAGGATCGAGCGGCGCACCCACCGGCCGCTCGATCCGGGCGCCCGCGCCGAGGACATCCTCGGCGCGGTGTGCCGCTGCGCCGACGCGCTGGACACGCCCGCAGGCACCACCTGGGGAATGGCCCTGCCCGGCCCCTTCGACTACGCGCGCGGCATCGGACTCTTCGCGGGCGTCGGCAAGTTCGAGGCGCTCTACGGGGTGGACGTGCGGGCCGCGCTGCTCGACGGCATGGCACGGCGGCCGGGCGGCATCGTCTTCCTCAACGACGCGCACGCGTTCCTGCTGGGGGAGTGCTCGGTGGGAGCCGGTGTCGGACACACCCGTGTCGTGGGCATCACCCTCGGCACCGGGGTCGGCTCCGCATTCCTCGCGGACGGCCGCATCCTGCACCAGGGACCGGGAGTTCCGCCCGAGGGGCGCATGGACCTGACGACCGTCGACGGGAGACCGCTGGAGGAGTCCGTGTCCCGCCGCGCCCTCCTGGCGCGATACGGCGACCCGGCAGCCGATGTGCGCGACATCGCCGAACGGGCCCGCGCCGGGGAGCGCTCCGCCCGACGCGTCCTGGACGAGGCGTTCGGCACCCTGGGCGCCGTCCTCGGCCCGCGCCTCGCCGCGTTCGAGGCGACCGCCCTCGTCGTCGGCGGCTCGATGGCCGGCTCCTGGGACCTGGTCGCACCGGCCCTGCACACGGGGCTCGCCAAGGGCGGCTGGACACCGGACAAGGCCGACGTGAGCGGACGGCCTCCCGCGCGGCATACTCGTGCGATGCGCCCCGCCGCCCTCGCCGGTGACGCGGCGCTGCTGGGCGCGGCGCGCGCGGTCGCGGCCCGGCACACGAACCGAACAGGGCCGGGGTGGTAGCGGCCACCCAGACGGGCAAGGGGAAGACATTGGGCACGTCCGGCGCCGCCAAGGATCCGCGTCCCACGGTGCGGGACGTCGCACAGCGGGCACGGGTCAGCGCCATGACGGTCTCGCGTGTGCTGCGCGACGACCCGAAGGTGCTGCCCGCCACCGCGGAGCGAGTACGCACGGCGGCGGCCGAACTCGGCTACCGGCGCAACGAGATGGCGCGCAGCCTGCGCCTGGGCAGCGGCACCGGACTCGTCGGACTCGTCGTCACCAACCTGGCCAACCCCTTCTACTCCCGGCTCGCCCTCGGCGTCGACGCCGTCCTCGGCGGGCACGGCCTGAAGACCGTCATCGGCAACACGGGACACGACCTCGACAGCGAACGCGATCTCGTCGAGGACCTGGTGGCCCGGCGCGTCGACGGCATCATCGCGGTGCCCGCCGACGACGACCAGCGCCACCTCGCCGCCGCCGCGGCCGGTGGTGTGCCCGTCGTCGTCGCGAGCCGGCCCCCGAACGGATTCGACGCCGACTGCGTCCTCGTCGACGACCACGGCGGGGCCCGCACCGTCACCCGGGAACTCCTCGGCGCCGGGCACCGCCGCATCGGCTTCCTCGGCTCCCCACCCGCCGTGTACACGGGCGCGGAACGTCTGCGCGGCTTCACCGACGCGCTCACCGAGGCGGGCGTCGAGCGCGCGCCGCACTACGTACGCCTCGGGCAGCAGCAGACCGCCGAGGCGACGCGCGCCGCCGCCGATCTGCTGGCCCTGCCCGAGCCGCCGACCGCCCTGTTCTGCTCCAACAACCGCAACACCATCGGAGCCTTCCGCGCCATCAGAGCCGCCGGCGCCCCCACCGCCCTCGCGGGTTTCGACGACTTCGAACTCGCCGACGTCCTCGGTCTGCCGCTGACCATCGCCGCGTACGACAGCGACGAACTCGGCAAGGAGGCGGGCCGGTTGCTCGTCTCGCGGCTCGACGAGCGGGCCGCGGCAGGCGGCAAGCAGGGCAACACTCCGGCCGCCGCGCGGCGCGCCGTGGTGCCGACGACCCTCGTCCGCTACGGATAGGGTCGAAGGCCCGCCCCACCACGCAGGAGCCCGCCACCGATGCCCGACACCCCGCAGGCCCCCGTCATCCACGGCAACGTTCCCGGCTCCTTCGCGCGGAGCGTCCTCGCCGAGCGGCATCCCGCGCTCATCGAGAAGGTGCGTGCCGCGTTCCCGTACGGACCGGCGCAGCACCGCGCCCTGGACGCGCTGCTGCGGAACACGGCGGACGGCGTGATCGAGCCGCTGGGCGAGGGGGCGCACGACCGTGGGCGCTGGGACGCGTGGGGGAGCGAATGGTTCGGGGTGTCGTGGTTCGACGCGCCGTTCCTGTGGGCCGAGAGCTACTTCTACCGCCAACTCCTCGACGCCGTGGGCTACTTCACGCAGGGGCCCTGGCGGGGCGTCGACCCCTTCCAGCCGTTCAAGCGGGCCGAGCTCGACAGCCCCGAGACCGACGCCGAGCTGGGCGCGGTCGACTGGCTCGCCTCCGTGTCCCTGGCCGAACAGGAGCGCGGGCTGCTGCTCGGGTCCCTCTGGGGCAACCGCGCCGACCTCGGCTTCCGCGTGACCGCCGATGGGGCTGAACCGGGCGCGGACACCCAGCTCGTCGCCGACGACTCCGAGGCGTTCTGGGCCGCGCTGCCGCGGGGCGGCGGCGCCTCGATCAGCCTCGTCGCGGACAACGCGGGGCGTGAACTCCTCGCCGACCTGCTGCTCGTCGACCACCTGCTCGCGCACGGGCGCGCGGCCCGCGTGACCGTGCAGCTCAAGCCGTACCCGTACTACGTCTCGGACGCCATGACGGCCGATGTCGTCGACTGCGTGCGGCGGCTGCACCGGGCCGGCGGCGCGGCGGCCGAGGCCGGCGGCCGGATCTGGGCCGCGCTGGGGGACGGCCGGATCGCCCTGCGCGCCCACTCCTTCTCCTGCGCGCCGCTGCCCTACGTGGACATGCCCGACGACCTGCGCGCCGAGTTCGCCGCCACGACGCTCACCGTGCTCAAGGGAGACCTCAACTACCGGCGCCTGGTGGGGGACCGCATGTGGGAGCCCACCACGCCGTTCGCCGACCGCACCGCCTACTGGCCGACCCCCGTGGTCGCGCTGCGCACACTCAAGTGCGACGTGATCACGGGCATCGACGCGGCCACCCGAGACGCGCTGGACGCCGCCGAACCGCACCAGAAGTGGCGGGTCAGCGGCGCCCACGCGCTCGTACAGGCGCGCATGTGACGTGACGGCTCAGGCCGCGGCCCGCTCCAGCGTCTCCAGCGAGCGGCCCGCCGTCTCCCGGACGAACGCCACCGTGAACGCGAACGCGAGGACGCAGATCCCCGCGAAGAGCGCGAAGGCGGCGCCCGCCCCGGCCGTGAGGAGCACCGGGAAGACCAGCGAGACGGCGAAGTTCGCCGCCCAGTTGGTCCCCGAGCCGACACTCACACCGACGCTGCGCACCCGCAGCGGGAACAGCTCCGGCAGCATCACCCACAGCAGCGGCGCCCAGCTCAGCGAGTAGGCAACCTTGAAGACGGCGAGGCTCGCGACGGCCGCGACCTGGCCGAGCGTCTGGTGCAGCAGCCCGAGCGAGAACACCGCGCACAGCGTGCTCATGCTGACGATCATCAGGACGAGCCCGGTGAGCAGCAGCGGTTTGCGGCCGACCCGGTCGACCAGGCGTCCGGTCAGATACGTGGTCACGATGGAGAGAACGCCGAGGCCGACGCTGTTGAGCAGCGCGGCGGAGTCCCCGAAACCGGCCGCCTTCAGAATCGTCGGCGCGTAGAAGACGATCGTGTTCGAGCCGATGACCTGCTGGATCACCGCCATCGCGACCGCGATGCAGAGGCCGCGCCGCACCCGGCGGTCGGCGAACAGCTCCCGCACGCGGCCCCCGCGCTCGTGCGGGCCGTTCGCGGCGGCGCGGATGTCCGCGAGTTCGGCGTCGGCCTCCTCCTCGGTGTGCAGACGAAGGAGCACGGTGCGGGCCTCGTCCCCGCGGCCGTGCGCGACGAGCCATCGAGGTGTCTCCGGCTGCGTCCACATCCCCGCGAACAGCACGGCGGCCGGCACGATCGCGAGACCGAGCATCCAGCGCCAGGCGCCCGCGTCGGACAGCAGGTAGGAGATGAGGTACGACACGAAGATGCCGACCGCGATCATCATCTGGTTGAGCGTCGACACCCGGCCACGGATGGCGGTGGGGGCCAGCTCGGAGAGATAGCTGGGGATCACGGACGAGGACAGGCCGACGGCCACACCCGTGAGGACGCGAAACGCGATCAGGATCCAGGGGCCCGTGGCCACCGCCATGCCCAGCGCGCCCGCGCCGAACACCACGGCCGTGCCGAGCATGACCGGACGGCGACCCCAGCGGTCCGTGGCGGGCCCCGCCGCGCAGCAGCCCGCGATGGCACCGATCATGAGCGAGCTGACGAACGCGCCCTGCATCCAGGCGCTCAGGCCCAGGTCGCGGGTGAGGAACAGCTGGGCACCCGCCACGATCCCCATGTCGTACCCGGACAGCAGACCGCCGAAGGCACCGCAGAGATAGAGCAGAAGCGTGCGGCGTGAACGGACGTCCGCGCCCGGTGCGTCGGACACCGAGGTCCGGGTGACGGCAGGCATGACGAGCTCCCTTGCTGGTCGGCTCCGCATCATTAGCGTCAACACTCCGACGAAAATCAAGGGGTATCGACCAGCGGTTTTGATTTCTGTCGTGAGTCTTGACGAAAATGCGGGGGCCGGGGGAGTATCCGACCCATGGCAGTGGTCAAGAACCCCACCGTGCTGCGCCAGTTGCGGTACGGGAACGTGGAGCGGGTCCTCCAAGTGCTGCGCAGGCAGGGCCCCAGCAGCAGGGCCGACGTGGCCACCGCCACGGGACTCTCGCGCACCACGCTCTCCGGCATCGTCGGGCAGTTGCTCGCCGACGGCGTCGTGACGGAGGAGCCCGCGGGCCCGCCTTCGGGCCGTGGCCGCCCGGTGCACCGGCTCACGCTCAACCCGCGCTCCGCCCAGGCGGTCGGCATCGAGGTGGGCCGCGAGCGCATCACGGTCGCCATCGCCAACGCGGCGCACGAGGTCACCGCCTTCGCGGGCACCCACCACGCACCCCGCTCCGGAGCACGTGAGCAGGCGGCCGCCGCCCTCGACCTGCTGCGCGAGCTCGCCGCCCGCGAGGGCATCGACCTCGCGGGACTCGGCGGCGTCGGCATCGGCACCCCGGGCCCCGGAGACACCACGGACCGCAGACAGACCGTCGCCGACGCCGTCTCCGAAGCGCTCGACGTGCCGGTGCTCGCCGACAACAACACACGGCTCGCCGCGCTCGGCGAGGCCATCTGGGGCGCGGCCCGCGGCGCGGGCGACGCCCTGCACCTCACGCTCTCGTACGGCATCGGCGGCGGGCTCGTCGCCGGCGGACTGCTGTTCCGCGGTGCGCAGGGCGCGGCGGGCGAGCTCGGACACATCAGCGTCGACGCCGAAGGGCCGCGCTGCTGGTGCGGAGGCCACGGCTGCCTGGAGCAGGTCGCCGCCGTGCCCGCGCTGCTGCGGGCGGCCGGGCGGCGCAGCTGGGAACGGTTCACGGAGGCGTTCGCGGCGGGCGCGGACACCGAGCGCGCGGTCGTCGAACGCGCCGCGCTCGCCGTCGGCCGCGCGCTCGCCGCCGCGTCCAGCACCGCCAACCCGCGCCGCATCGTGCTCGGCGGCGAGGTCGCCGACCTTGGCCCGGTCTTCCTCCGCCCCGTCGAGGACGCCTTCCGCCGCTACACCGCGACCCGCGTCCACCACGGCGTGGAACTCGTGCAGGGCGTGCTCGGCGAGCGCTCCGGCGCGCTCGGCGCACTCGCCCTCGTCTTCCACGAGTCACCGCTCCTGGCGGGGTACGCGACGGCCGAGGCGGCGGCACCCGAGGAGGACGCCGCCACCCACGCCTCGTAGCAGCCGCCCTGAACCGACACACCCCCTCGTACGATCCGAAAGGCACCGCCGTGCGCCACAACATGCTCTTCCTGATGACCGACCAGCACCGGGTCGACACCCTCGGTGCCTACGGCAACCCGCACGTGCGCACCCCGAACCTCGACCGGATCGCCGCCGAGGGCACCCGCTTCGACAGCTGCTACACACCCACCGCCATCTGTACCCCGGCCCGCGCCAGCCTGCTGACCGGCGCGGCCCCCTTCCGGCACAAGCTGCTCGCCAACTACGAGCGGAACGTGGGCTACTTGGAGGACCTCTCCGACGGCCAGTTCACCTTCGCCGAGCAGCTGAAGGGCGACGGCTACAACCTCGGCCTGATGGGCAAGTGGCACGGAGGTGTGCAGCGCACCGCCGCCGACTACGGCTTCGAGGGACCGAACCTGGAGGGCTGGCACAACCCCGTCGACCACCCCGACTACCTCGACTACCTCAAGGAGCGGGGCCTGCCCGAGTACGCCATCAGCGACCGGATGCGCGGCACCACCCCCAACGGCAGCCCCGGCAACCTCCTCGCGGCCCGCCTCCACCAGCCCGTCGAGGCCACCTTCGAGTACTACCTCGCCACCCGCACCATCGAGATGCTCCGCCGGTTCGCCGAGCACGAGCGCGGCGGCGAGGGCAACCCGTTCTTCCTCGCCACCCAATTCTTCGGCCCGCACCTGCCGTACATCCTGCCGAACGAGTACTTCGACATGTACGACCCGGCCCTCGTCGAACTGCCCGCCTCCATGGCCGAGACGTTCGCGAACAAGCCGCCGGTGCAGAGCAACTACAGCCAGCTGTGGGCCTTCGACACCATGCCGATCGAGGACAGCCGCAAGCTGATAGCCGCCTACTGGGGCTATGTCACCCTCATCGACGAGCAGATCGGCCGCATCATGCAGGCCGTCCGCGACCTCGGTCTCGACGAGCGCACCGCCGTCTGCTTCACCGCCGACCACGGCGAGTTCACCGGCGCCCACCGCCTGCACGACAAGGGCCCCGCCATGTACGAGGACATCTACCGGATCCCCGGACTGCTCCGCGTCCCCGGCGGCGAGGCGGGCCAGGTCCGCGACGAGTTCGTCTCCCTCACCGACTACACGGCGACGATCCTGGAACTGGCCGGCGCCGACGCCGCTCCTGCGGTCGACAGCCGCAGCCTGCTCCCGCTGGCCCGTGGCGAGCACCCCGAGTGGGACGAACACCACCTCGCCGAGTACCACGGTCACCACTTCCCGTACCCTCAGCGCATGCTGCGCACCCGGCGCTACAAGCTCGTCGTGAACCCCGAGTCCCACAACGAGCTGTACGACCTGGAAGCCGACCCGGACGAGTTGCAGAACCGGTACGAGCACCCCGAACTGCGCGAAGTGCGCACGCAGTTGATGCACCGCCTGTACCACCTGCTGCGCGACCGCGGCGACAACTTCTACCACTGGATGACACCGATGTACGACGTGCCGACCGACTACGACACGACGCTGTCCGCGTTCGAGTCGGAGGGCGTGGCGTGAAGAGCTGCTGCTCGCCCTCGCGCGAGGGCGGCCCCGAGGCCACGGGCGCGGGGCCGGTCGCCCGCACGCTCGCACCCCGCGACGAACCGGCCTACGACACCCGCGTCGACCTGCCCGGCGGCACCTTCCGCATGGGCAACGAGGACTCCGAGGCGAACCCCGGCGACGCGGAGGGGCCGGTGCGCGCGGTGCGTGTGAAGGCCTTCGCCATCGACGCGTACGCCGTCACCACCGCCCGCTTCGCCGCGTTCGTCGAGGCGACCGGACACCGCACCGAGGCGGAACGCTTCGGCTGGAGCTATGTGTTCGCCAAGTTCCTGCCGGGCCACCTGCGCAAGATCTCGCCGCGCCCCGATGCCACCCCGTGGTGGTGCGGCGTGGAGGGCGCCACCTGGCGCACCCCCGAAGGCCCCGGCAGCGACCTCGAAGGCCGCTGGGACCACCCCGTCACCCACGTCGGCTGGTCCGACGCCGCCGCTTTCGCCAAGTGGGCGGGCGGCCGGCTGCCCACCGAGGCCGAGTGGGAGTACGCCGCACGCGGCGGCCTCGACCAGGCCCGCTACGCCTGGGGCGACGAACTGACCCCCGGCGGCGAGCACATGTGCAACATCTGGCAGGGCATCTTCCCCACCAAGAACACCGCCGAGGACGGCTACGCGGGCACGGCCCCCGTCCACGCCTTCCAACCCAACGGCTACGGTCTCCACAACGTCGCGGGCAACGTCTGGGAGTGGAACGCCGACCTGTGGGAGCCGGGCGGCGACCCGAACACCCGCGTGATGCGCGGCGGTTCGTACCTGTGCCACCACTCGTACTGCAATCGCTACCGCGTGGCCGCCCGCACCTCCAACACGGCGGACAGCACCTCGGGCAACACCGGGTTCCGGGTGGCCTACGCGGTCTGACCCACGTACTCGACGGTGACCTGCTCGGCGTGCGGCGCGAGCAGGTCGCGCAGTTCCTCGGCCGCCGCCTTCAGCAGGTGCCCGTCGCGGTCCGCGCGCACGGTCTCCATCAGGAACGCGACCCGCGTCGAGTCCTCGGTGACACACGTGCGCTGCGCGTCGCGGTGGTTCCAGTGGCGGGTCAGTACGCCGGTGGTGTCCGCGTAGATGATCTCGCCGGGCTTGGGGTGCTCGACGGTGTCGGGCTCGCCGAGCGGGGTGAACTCCTCGGTGCCGTCCGCGTAGCGGATCTCCACCACGTCGCCGGTGACATGGTCGAGGTCGAAGGCTCCGGCGGGCAGGCCGTGGCGCACGGAGACGGCGTTGTAGGAGTCGACCGCCGGATTGATGCGCGGCAGCGCGCCCTTCTTCGCCATGCGGCGGCCGAGCGCGTCGACGCTGGGCCGGATGCGGCGCGGGTTGGTGCCGAAGGAGCGGTACGCGGTGTGCCACGCCTCGATGCGCGGGTCGGACTCGTCGGCGGGCTGCCACGAGCCGTCGGCGAGCTCGCGCTCCAGGACCTCGACTGCGGTGACGGTCGACGGCCAGAGCTCGTGTCCGCGCAGGCCAGTGGCCGTGACGACGGCGATCCGGGTGTCGGGGAAGGCGTCGGCGACGGCGGGGGTGAGGTGGAAGGCGGGCATCGGGGACTCCGTATCTGGGGGTGAGGAGAGAGGGTCAGGTGAGGGCGAGGAGGCTGACGGCGACGGCGGCCGTGCCGAGGCCCACCAGCTGCCCCCGGTGGATCCGTTCCGCCAGTACGCCGCGCGCGAGCAGCACCGTACCGGCCGGGTAGAGGGCCGTGATGACGGCGACGACCGCGAGGTCGCCGCTGCGCGCCGCCAGCAGGAACAGCAGGTTGGCGATCGAGTCGAGCACACCCGCGGCCGCCGAGATGCCGTACGCGGGCTTCTCCGCCCCGAGCCGCCTGGACAGGACGCCTGCCGCGCCCAGCGTGACGAGCGACGACACCGCCCTGCCGACGATCAGCGGTGCCACGCCACTGTCCGAAGGGGCCTGGTGCAGGCAGACCAGCTGGAGCGCGATGGCCGCGCCCGCCCCGAAGGCGAGCAGCAGCGCCGTGCGCGAGGGGCGGGACGAGCCGACGCCGCCCCCGGCGCTGACCAGGACCACGGCGATCAGCGCCAGCGGCAGCCCGACGAGCCCCGCCGTGGCGAGGTGCTCGCCCTGCGCGAGCCCCACGGAGACCGGCAGCGCGGCGGACACCAGCGCCGTCACGGGGGACAGCACGTTCATCGGCCCGATGGCGAGGGTCTTGTAGAGCAGCGCGAACGCGGCGGCCGAGGCGACACCGGAGGCCACGCCCCAGCCCACGGCGGCCGAACCGAACGAGGCGCCGAGGAACGGCCACAGCAGCAGCTCGACCGCGAGGCTGGCGGGAGCCGCGACCATCACGGTGCGCAGTACGTGCGCCTTCCGGGCGCCGAGGCCGCCGAGGAAGTCGGCGCATCCATAGGCGAGAGAGCTGCCCAGGGCCAGCAGCAGAGCGATCACGAGACTTTCCCTTGTCATCCTTGCGCTGGGCATCCGTACAACATCCATACGCTTCAGTGGAACGACCAAACCGTACAATGAACCGACCGTGACGTGTCAACCGAACGACCGCGCGGTACATTCCATTGGCCAGTCGGTGGTGAAGCGGAAGGTGGTCAGGTGACCGAGACAGAGGCAGCCCTGCGCACGCTCGCGCACAACGTCAGGACGGCCCGCTCGCGCGCGGGCCTCTCCCTGGACGAACTCGGCCGCCGCGCCAAGGTCAGCAAGGGGGCCCTGGTCGGCCTGGAGAAGGCGCAGGGCAATCCGAATTTCGCCACCCTCGTCCGGCTCGCCGACACCCTCGGCGTCTCGGTGTCGGCCCTGCTGGAGGGGCCGGCCGAAGGGCGCGTGCGGGTCGTGTCGTCCGACGAGGTCATGCCGCTGTGGGTCGGGGAGAGGGGTGGCGAGGCCCGGCTCATGCTGACGACCACGGGCGCCTCCCCGGTCGAGGTGTGGCGCTGGCGCCTCGAACCGGGCGAGGAGTATCCGAGCCACCCCCACCAGGCCGGCGTCGTCGAGACGGTGAGCGTCACCAGCGGCCGGATGGTCCTGGTCGTCGACGGCGGCGAACATCCCGTGGCGGCCGGGCAGACCGCCACCTTCGACGGGGACGCGGCGCACACCTACCGCGGCGCGGGCGAGGGAACCTGCCACCTGATCATGACGGTGCAGCTGCCGGCGGGGTCATAGGCGCCACCTATCCGGGGCATCGATTTTTGGTCGTGGACCTCCGTGCACGCAAACCGCTTCACTGACGCGGTAGTTGGGGCGGCGCCGGACGGGCCCGGTGCCGCAGCTCCCAGCCGTGCCCGGATGGAGGTTGCAATGACGCATGCCCCGGACGCCGCCGCAGGCGCCACCCCCACGGTGAAGACCAGGCCGTGGTACCGGCAGCTGTACGTACAGGTGCTGGCGGCGATCGTCGTCGGCATCGTGCTCGGCTGGCGGTGGCCCGACCTGGGCACGGCGATGGAACCGGTCGGCACGACCTTCGTCACGGCGATGAAGATGCTGATCGCGCCGATCGTCTTCCTGACCGTCATCGGCGGCATCGCGGGCGTGGCCGACCTCAAGAAGGTGGGCCGCACGGGCGTCAAAGCGCTCGTCTACTTCCAGGTCGGCACGATCGTGGCGCTCGGCTTCGGCCTCCTCGCCATCAACCTGTTCCCCCTCGGTCAGGGTGTGCACGCGGATGTCGGCGACCTGCACACCTCCGGTGACGCGAGCCAGTACGTTCAGCAGGGCGAGGAGCAGCACTGGTGGGAGTTCCTCACCAACCTGGTGCCGGACAGTTTCTTCGGCGCGTTCGTCGAAGGTGACATCCTCCAGGTCATCTTCCTCGCCGTGATCTTCGGGATCGCCCTGAAGATGGTCGGTCCGGTCGGCGAGCCGATCATCGCGTCCGTCAACCGCCTCACCGAGGTGGTCTTCAAGGTTTTGTCCTTCGTGATGAAGGCGGCACCCGTGGGCGCCTTCGGCGCGATGGCCTTCGCGATCGGCAAGTTCGGCCTGTCCACGCTGACCAGCCTCGGCTCGCTGATCCTGCTGTTCTACGTCACGTCCATCGTGTTCGTCGTCGTGGTCCTCGGCGCCGTCCTGTCCCTGTACGTGAAGCTGAACCTCTTCCAACTGCTGCGCCACTTCAAGGAGGAACTGCTGCTCGTCCTCGGCACCTCGACGGCCGAGCCCGCGCTGCCGGGACTGATGCGCAAGCTCCAGTTCATGGGAGTCGACCGGTCGACGGTCGGCCTCGTGGTGCCGACCGGCTACAGCTTCAACCTCGACGGCGCCGCGGTCTATCTGTCCCTCGCCACCCTCTACATCGCCCAGGCCACCGACACCACGCTCTCCCTCGGCCAGCAACTCGGCCTGCTGGCCGTCATGTTGCTGACCTCCAAGGGGGCGGCCGGGGTCGCGGGCGGCGGGTTCATCGCGCTGACCGCGACCCTGTCGACCGTGGGACATGTGCCCGTCGCGGGCATCATGCTGATCTTCGGCATCGACAAGTTCATGTCCGAGTGCCGGGCCCTGGTCAACTTCTGCGGAAACGCCGTCGCCACCCTGGTCGTCGCCCGCTGGGAGAACGCCCTCGACCTGGAGCGGGCGCGCCGTGTGCTGGCGGGGGAGCGGGTCGAGGAGCCGCCCGCGGCCCCGGCCGGGGCGACGACGGTGCCCGTGCAGCAGTCGGTGCCCGCGCCCGCCCCGCCGGTCTGAGCCCCGGCCGCGCGCACTCCCCGCAAGGGCGACCTGTCGATGTGTCGATAGGTTGCCCTTATGGCGGCAGGCGGAGGAGGCCGGATGGACGCGCGGCAATTGCAGTACTTTCTCGCCATCGTGGAGCACGGCGGCTTCAGCAGAGCGGCCGCCGCGCTCCACGTGGCGCAGCCCTCGTTGTCGCAGGCGATGGCCAACCTGGAGGCGGACCTCGGTGTCTCGCTCTTCCACCGGATGGGCCGCGGCGTCGTCCTGAGCGAGGCGGGCGCCGAACTCCTGGAGCCGAGCCGCCGCGTACTGCGCGACCTGGCCGCCGTACGCGAACGGGCCGCCGCCCTCACCGGACTCGGCAGCGGCACCGTCGAAGTGGCCACCATGCCCTCACCCGGCATCGAACCCATGGCCACGCTGATCCACCGGTTCGCCCAGCTGCACCCGGATGTCACGGTCAGCACCCGGGCCGCCTTCACCCCCGAGGAGACCGTCGAACTCGTCCGCAGCGGCGCCTGCGAGCTGGGGCTGCTCGGCGCCGACAAGCCGGTGACCGCGCCCGGCATCGACATGCTGCCCGTGGAGGAACAGCCGTTCGTCGTGGTGGGCGCGGCCGACGGGCCCTTCACCGACGGCGCCGTGCTGCACCCCCAGGACCTCGCCGGGCACAAGCTGATCGCGTCCCGCCCCGGAAGCCTGATGCGCGGCATCGTCGACGACATCACGGCCCGCAGCGGGGACACCGAGATCGTCGCCGTCGTCGACCATCGCACCTCCATCCTCCCGCTCGTACTCACCGGCGTGGGCATCGCCGTGCTGCCCGCGGCCTGGACCCGGCTCGCCCGCCGCTGCGGCCTCGCGGTCGCCTCGCTCGTGCCGACCGCACACCTGCACGTCGCCATGATCAGCCTGCCCGCGCATCTCACCCCCGGGGCGCGCGCCTTCCTCGAACTGACCCGCTCGTTGGCCGAGCGCCGTGCGCGGACCCCGTCGACGTAACGCCTCGGGAGAGGGCGCGGCACCTATCAGTCGCGCCTATGTGTCGCATCGGAAGCATGTCTTGGACGCCCCGTGAACCGGCCTGTTGACTCGGGAACACACCAACCGCCGCCCGGCCAGGCGCTCTTGAGCACGGGCGTTTCCCGCACTTCCTGGAGGCCCTCGTGTCCGAGACCCGCACCTTCCGCATCGCCGCCGTCCCCGCCGACGGCGTCGGCACCGAGGTCGTGGCGGCGGGCCGCGCAGTCCTGGACGCCCTCGCCGCCGGTTCCGACGGGTCCTTCGCCTTCGACTGGCAGGAGTTCGACTGGGGCTGCGCGTACTACGCCCGTACCGGCAAGATGATGGCCGACGACGGTCTCGACCAGCTCAAGGACTTCGACGCCATCTACTTCGGCGCGGTGGGCTGGCCCTCGGTCCCGGACGACGTCAGCCTGTGGGGTCTGCGCCTGAAGATCTGCCAGAACTTCGACCAGTGGGCGAACGTCCGCCCCGTGCACTTCCTGCCCGGCGTGCTCAGCCCGCTGCGCAAGGCCGACGACACCGAGCTGGATTGGGTCGTCGTCCGCGAGAACAGCGAGGGCGAGTACGCGGGTCTCGGCGGCCGCAACCTGTCCGGCCGCGGCCCGGGCGGCGAAGTGGCCGTCCAGTCCTCGCTGTTCACCGAGGTGGGCTGCGAGCGCATCATCCGCTTCGCCTTCGACCTGGCCCGCACCCGCACGCGCCGCAAGGTCTCCTCCGTCACCAAGTCCAACGCCCAGCAGTACGGGATGGTGCTCTGGGACGACGTCTTCAAGCGGGTGGCCGCCGAGTACCCGGACGTGGAGACGGAGAGCGTCCTTGTCGATGCCATGTCGGCGAAGTTCGTGCTCAAGCCCGAGGACCTGTCCGTCGTCGTCGCCTCCAACCTCAACGCCGACATCCTCTCCGACCTCGGCAGCGCCCTGGCCGGCAGCCTCGGCCTCGCGGCGAGCGCCAACCTCAACCCGGAGCGGCGCTTCCCGAGCATGTTCGAGCCGGTGCACGGCTCGGCCCCGGACATCGCCGGGCAGGGCCTCGCGAATCCGATCGGCGCGGTCGGCAGCGCCGCGCTGATGCTGGAGCACTTCGGCCTGCCCGACCAGGCGGCCCGCCTCAACAAGGCCATCGAGACCGTCACCGGCGCCGGGACGCTCACCCGTGACGTCGGTGGCACCGCCACCACCGAGGACGTCACCAAGGCGCTGATCGACGCGCTGGCCGACTGACCCCCGTACGTACGGCGACACGAGCGTCCCGGCCGGTCCTCGGGTCGCGCCGACAGGCCGGGACGGCCGCTCCGAAGCGGCCACCCCCGGTGCCGGGCCCTCCTTGTGGGGCCCGGCACTCGCCGTTTCCTACCAGCTGATGCCGGCCGCCACCGGCCGGTGGTCGCTGCCCGTCGCGGGCAGCACCCAGGAGCGGTCCGCCGTGACGCCCCGGAGCAGGATCTGATCGATGCGCACCACCGGGAAGTCCGCCGGATAACTGAAGCCGAAGCCGTCCCCCGCCTGCTCCTGCGCGGATATCAACTGTGTGGTGAGACCGGCGAACGCACGGTCGTCCATCGTGCCGTTGAGATCCCCGAGCAGCACCACCCGCTTGCTGTCCTCCGCGGCGATCGCCTCGGCGAGGGCCTGCGCGTTGCGGTCCCGGCTGTCCGTCCAGAAGCCGCCCCGGGGCATCACGCGTACCGAGCCCAGGTGGGCCACGTACACCGCGACCGGACCCCGGTCCGTGGCGACCGTGGCACGCAGCGCCCGGTTGCAACCCGCCTTCACGGCCGCGGACTTGGTGGCGCCCAGCGGCCCGACGTCGATCCTGGTGTCGACCGGCTCGACGCCGGACAGCGGCAGCTTGCTCCACAACCCGACCGTCCCCTGCACCGTGTGGTGCGGATAGGCCGCGGCCAGCGCCTTCTCGTACGTGCCCCGGGCCTGCGCCGTGATCTCCTCGAGCGCGAGCACATCGGCCCCGGAGGCGGCCAGATCGCGGGCCGTGCCCGCCGGGTCGCGGTTGTCGGCGCCGACGTTGTGGCTGACGACGGTGAGGTCGCCGGCGTCCGCGTGCGCCTTGTCGCCGAGGACGCCACCGAAGAGCCCCGCCCACACCACGGCCGGCAGCAGCACCGCCACCACCGCGGAGGCCGACCGCCGCCACAGCGCCCCGGCGAGGAGCACCGGCACCAAGAGACCGAACCACGGCAGGAAGGTGTCCACCAGACTGCCGATCCCCCCGCGGTCCGTGACGTGCGCGTGCAGCAGCAGAAGCAGCCCGAGCAGCAGGGCGAGGGCCGCGAGCACCCGGCCGCGCTTCCAGGGGCCGGGTCGGGAGAGGGCACGGAGCGACCGGCTCATTCGTGTGCGCTTGCTGTCGGTCACTTCTGCATCCTCGGGTCCTCGGTGGGGTCGGCGTAGGGGGTCGGGCAGCCGTGATCGGCGGCCTCGGGACGGAGTTCGTAGTGCCAGGGCTCGTTGTCGTAGATCCGGCAGAGCCCGTACGCGGCGCCGTGTGCGGACAGCCACGCCGTCGCCTCGGAGCGCCCGAGGTCGACCGCGTCGCCGGACACATGCGGCGAGGTATCGGCGGTGGCCACCCACCGGGCGGCCTCGGCCTCGGAGCCGTACTTCGAGACCGCCTCGTCGAGCAGCCGGTTCTGGTACTCGGGGGAGCGCCAGCCGCTGTTGACGTGGAACGTGACGCCGTCGTCGGAGGCGTCCGTCGCCGCCTGGCGGAGGGACTTGAGCAGGTCCGGGCCGAGCCTGCCGACGGCCGGGACGGTGTCGTCGAAGACCGTCACGCCGTCGGGGACCGCGCCATCGGCCTCGCCCACCGCGTTCTGCCCGCCGCGCTCCCGAGAAGCCATGGGGGAGGGCACCGAGGCGGACGAAGGCGTCGGGGGAGCCTTCGTCGGCGGCGAGGCCGACGAGGTCCTGGGCGACCGAAGGCCGAGGACCGTGGCGATCACCGCCGCGGCGACGGCGAGACAGACGGCGAGGCCGACGGTGAGGAGCAGCGGGCGCTTCCGGCCGGCCATGGGTGTGCGAAACATGGGCGTACGAGTCATGCCGCCAGTCAAGACAGCGTGATGTTGCCCCAACGTCTGCGTTTTTCGATATGCCGCCGATACACGCCGACTCGTAGCGTGAAGGGCATGCGTGTGCTGATTGTTGAGGACGAGCGGTATCTGGCGGAGGCCGTGCGCGACGGGCTGCGCCTGGAGGCGATCGCCGCCGACATCGCGGGGGACGGGGACACCGCCTGGGACCTGCTGAGCGTCAATACGTACGACATCGCCGTCCTCGACCGCGACATCCCGGGGCCCTCCGGAGACGAGATCGCGGGCCGCATCGTGGCCTCGGGCAGCGGGATGCCGATCCTCATGCTGACCGCGGCCGACCGCATCGACGACAAGGCCTCGGGGTTCGAACTCGGCGCCGACGACTACCTGACGAAACCGTTCGAGCTCCAGGAACTCGTGCTCAGGCTGCGGGCGCTCGACCGCAGACGCGGTCACAGCAGACCGCCCGTGCGGGAGAGCGCGGGCGTGCGCCTCGACCCGTTCCGCAGGGAGGTCTACCGGGACGGCCGGTTCGTCGCGCTGACCAGGAAGCAGTTCGCCGTGCTCGAAGTCCTCATGGCCGCCGAGGGCGGAGTCGTCAGCGCCGAGGAACTCCTCGAACGTGCGTGGGACGCGCACGCCGACCCGTTCACCAACGCCGTCCGCATCACCGTCTCCGCGCTGCGCAAACGGCTCGGCGAACCCTGGATCATCGCCACCGTGCCGGGCGTCGGCTACCGCATCGACGTGCGGCCGCAGGGCGGGAGCGAGGACCGTGCCTAGGGAGCGCGGGCTGAGCGTCCGCCTCAAGCTCACCCTGAGCTACGCCGGGTTCCTCATGGTCGCCGGCGGCCTGTTGCTCGCCGCCGTGGGGTTCTTCTTCGTCCGAGAGGGGTGGCTCCAGACCAACGAGCAGGGAGCCTGGCGAGTGAGTCCGGGCACCACCTTCGTGCGCGGGTTCGCCCCGCTGGCGGCTGGGGTGATGGTGTTCCTGCTGGTGTTCGGCCTCCTGGGAGGGTGGCTTCTCGCCGGCCGTATGCTCGCCCCCTTGAACCGCATCACCGACGCGACCCGCACGGCCGCGACCGGATCGCTCTCCCACCGCATCCGGCTGCCGGGCCCCCAGGACGAATTCCGCGAACTCGCCGACGCCTTCGACACCATGCTCACGCGGCTCGAGGCCCATGTTGCCGAACAGCGCCGCTTCGCCGCCAACGCCTCCCACGAACTGCGCACCCCGCTCACCGTCTCGAAATCGCTCCTCGACGTGGCCCGCGCCGACCCCGAGCGCGACACCGAAGAACTCGTCGACCGGCTCAGCGCCGTCAACACCCGAGCGATCGACCTCACCGAGGCGCTGCTCCTGCTCAGCCGTGCCGAACAGCGCGCCTTCACCCGTGAGGACGTCGACCTCTCCCTCCTGGCCGAGGAAGCCGTCGAGACGCTCCTCCCGCTCGCGGAGAAGAGCCGCGTCGCCCTCGAAACCAGCGGCGACATCGCCCGCGCGTCCGGATCGCAGCCGCTCCTGCTGCAACTGGCCACGAACCTCGTGCACAACGCGATCGTCCACAACCTGCCCGAGCGGGGCACCGTATGGATCACCAGCGGCGTCCGCCCCGGCTCAGTGGTGCTCACGGTCGAGAACACCGGCGAGACGCTGGCCCCGGACCTGGTCGCCACCCTCACCGAACCCTTCCAGCGCGGCACCGAGCGCGTCCGGAGCGACCACCAGGGTGTCGGTCTCGGTCTCGCCATCGTCCAGTCCATCACCCGCGCCCACGACGGCACGCTCACCCTCACCCCGCGCGCCTCCGGCGGCCTGCGCGTCACCGTGGAACTCCCGGCGGCCGACATGTGAGGTCGGCCACCGAAACCGCCCCGAGGGCCAATAACGGTCAAGAACCCCAGGTCACCATGTCATCATGCGATGACATCGCTTGATGACATGAACGGGAAGACCTTGCAGCCCTCCATATCAGTGCCCGCGCCGAGCCCCGCCCCGCCGCTGCGCCACCCCCGCGCGCTCGTGCCGGTGCTGGTCAGCCTCGGAATGCTGGTGGCCGTCGTCAGCAGCCTCGGCGCCCCGCTGATCCCCACCATCGCCGCCGAGGACCACGTCGCCGTCTCCACCGCACAGTGGGCGCTGACGGTCACCATGCTGGTCGGCGCCATCGCGACCCCCGTCATGGGACGGCTCGGCGACGGGCCGCACCGCAAGCGCGTCATCCTCGGCGGGCTCGCCGCCGTCTTCGTCGGCAGCCTGCTCGCGGCGCTGCCGGTCGGATTCGCCTGCCTCCTGGTGGGCCGCGCGCTTCAGGGCGTCGGCATGGGCCTGGTCCCGCTGGCCATCGCCACCGCGCGCGACGCGCTGCCGCCCCACAAGGCGCGCGGAGCGGTCACGACGCTGTCGCTGACCACCGCGGCGGGCATCGGCCTCGGCTACCCGATCACCGGGCTCTTCGCGGAGTACCTCGGCATGTACGCCGGATTCTGGTTCGCGCTCGGGACGGCGGCCGCGGCGTTCCTCGCCGCGCTGATCGTGGTGCCCAGGCCCCCGCACCGGCCCAGCACCCCGATGGACGTACCCGGAGCGCTGCTGCTCGCCGGCGGCATGGCGGCGCTGCTTCTCGCGCTCGCCGAGGGGGAGCGGTGGGGCTGGCTGTCCGCGCGGCTCCTGGCGCTGGCCGTCGCGGCGATCGTCCTCCTCGCGGGCTGGATCGCGCACTCGCTGCGCTCCACGCACCCCCTCGTGCGTGTCCGCCTCGTCAAGGACCGCGGCGTCCTCGTCGCCAACCTGACCACCATGGTCGGCGGCGTCGGCACGTATCTGCTGATCTCCCTGGTGACCCGGTACGTGCAGACCCCCGAGGCCGGCGGCTACGGCTTCGGCGCCTCCATCGTCGTCACCGGCCTGCTGCTCGTGCCGTTCTCCGCGGCCAGCCTCGTCACCGGGCGCCTGGTGCGGGCGATGGGCCGGGCCGCGACCCCCGCCCGGATGCTGCCGCTCGGCTGTCTGCTCTCGCTCGGCTCGCTCGTCTGCTTCCTGCTCGCCCGCTCCAGCCTGTGGGGCATCGGCGCGATGATGGCGCTCGCCGGACTCGGCGTGGGTGTCACGTTCGCCGTCACGCCCGGCCTCATCGTCGGCGGTGTGCCCGCGGCGGAGACCGGCAGCGCGATGAGTTTCAATCAGGTCGTGAAGTACATCGGATACTCGACCGGCAGCGCGCTCAGCGCCGTCGTCCTCCAGGCCTCCACCCCGCTCGGCGCGGCCCTCCCCACCGACGACGGCTACCGCAACGCCGGACTCGTCGGCTGCGCCGCGTTCCTCGCGACGGGGGTCATCGCCGTCGCGCTCACCCGGGGCGGCGCCCGACCGCGCCCCTCACTCGTCGCGGCGGGCGGCACCGCCGAGGCCCGCACCGAACCGAGCCGCACATGACAGGCGAGGCCCCCGACCGGCGCCGCAACAGCGCCCGCAGCCGCGACGCGCTGCTGCGGGCGGCCACCGAACTGTTCTCCGAGCGCGGCTACGACCGCACCACCATCCGCGAGATCGGCGAACGGGCCGGCGTCGACGCCGCCCTCATCTCCCGCTACTTCGGCAGCAAGGCGCTGCTGTACGTGGAGGTGCTGCACGCCGAACACGGCGACTCCGTGCCGGACGACCTCCTCACCGGACCCCGGCTGCGCGAGGTCGCCGCACGCGCGGAGCGGCGCGGCCCGGTGCCGCTGCTGCGCGTCGCCGTGCAGTCCTCCAGCGACCAGTCCGCGCAGGACGCGGCCCGCGCCGCGCTCCAGGCCCGGCTCGTCGAGCCGCTGCGCGCCCGCTTCGTCCGCGAGGGCCGCGACCGGCCCGGACTGCGCGCCGACGTCCTGGTCGCCTCCGTCGCGGGCGTACTCCTCGCCCGGCACTCCGGCGCCTTCGACGACCTGGCGGACGCCGACCTCGACGCCGTCGTCGACATACTCCTGGAGGCGTGGGGCAGCGACTGACCCGCACCTTTCACCCGACTGGCGGTATCCAAACCGCCTCGCTCTGCGCCGACCGGCAAGGCACGTGAGCCTCGCAAGTAACTGTCCGTACTTTCGAGGTGGTGGAGATGCAGGAGATGCAGACGCGAGCTCTCATTTCGGAATTCCTCGGCACGTTGCTGCTGGTGTTCTTCGCCGTCGGATCGGCGGTCCTGGGCGCCCAGTTCATCGGCACCCTCGGCATCGCCCTCGCCTTCGGCTTCACGCTGCTCGCCCTGGCGTACGCCCTCGGCCCGATCTCGGGCTGCCACGTCAACCCGGCCGTGACGCTGGGCATGCTCTGCGCCCGCCGCATCGACGTCGCGACCGCCGTCCGCTACTGGATCGCCCAGTTCGTCGGCGGCATCGTCGGCGCGGCCCTGCTGTTCCTGCTCGCCAAGCAGGTGCCGGGTCTCCAGACCAAGGGGGCGTTCGGCTCCAACGGCTACGGCGACCGCTCCGACGTGCACATCAACATGGGCGGCGCGTTCCTCGCCGAGGTCGTGCTCACCTTCCTCCTCGTGTTCGTGGTGCTCGCCGTGACCCACCGCGTGGCCGTGGTGGGCTTCGACGGACTGCCCATCGGCATCGCCCTCGCGGTGATCCACCTGGTCGGCATCCCGCTCACTGGTACGTCCGTCAACCCGGCGCGCAGCCTCGGCCCGGCGATCTTCGCCGGCGGCGACGCGCTCTCCCAGCTCTGGCTGTTCATCGTGGCGCCCCTGGTCGGCGGCGTGATCGCGGCCCTCGTCCACCAGCTCACCCACCCCACGGGCGAGGAGCGCACGATCGCCGACGAGGCGTCCGCGGCCTGATCGATCGCGGCGGCCGTGTGCTCGTGACGATCACGGGTACCCGGCCGCCGCGGAAGAGGAGCGGCCCCGACGGAAGGGAGCGGCCGTGAGCGGGAAGGACCGGCTCGGGACCTATCGCGGCAATCGGAACTTCGACGCGACCGCCGAGCCCGCCGGCGAACAGAGCACGGACAGGGACGGGGAGGAGCCGGTGTTCGTGGTGCAGATCCACGACGCGAGCACCATGCATTTCGACTTCCGCCTGGAAGTCGACGGCGTGCTCAAGTCCTGGTCGATCCCGAAGGGGCCCTCCACCGATCCCCACGACAAGCGGCTCGCCCTGCCCACCGAGGACCACCCTCTCGACTACCGCGACTTCGAAGGGGTCATCCCGCACGACGAGTACGGCGGCGGCACCGTCATCGTCTGGGACCGCGGCACCTACAGCCCGGCCGCTCACGACAAGAAGAACCGGCCCGTGCCGTTCGACGAGGCGCTGGAGAACGGCCACGCCACGTTCGACCTGCACGGCGAGAAACTGCGCGGCCGCTACGCGCTCACCCGCTTCAAGGGCCGCGAGGACAAACCCACCTGGCTCCTCGTCCGTGAGGGAACCGGCGGCAGCGGCGGCACCCCCGATCCGCGGCGCGCCCGCTCGGCCCGCAGCGGCCGCACCCTGCGCCAGGTCGCCGAGGAGGCCGAAGGCGGCGACGACACATGACAGGACTCCTCGACACCCTCCCGCCCGACCTGGAGAAACGCATTCGCGACGCGGCTCCCGGCGTGGAACTCGCGGCCTCCCCGATGCTGGCGACGCTCAGCGACCGCCGCGAGTTCGCGAAGGGCTGGCTCTTCGAGCGGAAGCTGGACGGCATCCGCGTCCTCGCCGTCCGCGAGAACGGCCGCACCACGATCCGTTCCCGCTCGGGCCGCCGCCTCGACGCCACGTATCCCGAGATCGTCGAGGCCCTCGACGCGCAGGACGCCGCGGACTTCACCGTCGACGGCGAGATCGTCGCGTACGCGCACGGCCGCACCGACTTCTCCCGCCTCCAGCAGCGCATGGGACTGACCAAGCCCCGGGAGGTCGCGGCGAGCACCGTCGCGGTGAAGTACTACGTGTTCGACCTGCTGCGTGTCGACGGCGCGGACGTCCGCCGCCTTCCGCTGCGCACTCGCAAGTCCCTGCTCCGTAAGACCCTCACCTTCACCGACCCCCTCCGCTTCAGCACCCACCGCAACGAGGGCGGCGCCGAACTCCTCGCCGACGCCTGCGGGCGCGGCTGGGAGGGACTCATCGCCAAGCGGGCCGACAGTACGTACCAGCCGCGCCGCTCCGGCGACTGGCTGAAGCTGAAGTGCGCCCACGGGCAGGAGTTCGTGGTCGGTGGCTTCACCGAGCCCACCGGCAGCAGAGAGGGCATCGGCGCACTGCTGATCGGCTACTACGAGGGCGACCGGCTGCGCTACGCGGGCAAGGTCGGCACCGGCTTCGACCGGCGCACCCTCCTCGCCCTGCGCGAACAACTCGACGAACTCCAGCAGTCCCGCTCCCCGTTCACCGACCGCGTCGCCGAACGTACCGCGCACTGGGCGCGGCCACGGCTCGTCGCACAGATCGAGTTCTCCGAATGGACCCGCGACGGCATGCTGCGCCACCCCCGCTACCAGGGACTGCGGGACGACAAGGACCCGACCGACGTCGTCAGGGAGCACACGTAACCATGGCAAGCGACAAGAAGGTGCTGCGCGAACTCCTCGCCACCGAGGGCAGGACCTACGCCGCCGAGGCGGGCATCCGCCTCAAGAACACCCCACAACCCCTCTACCGCACGCTCGTCCTCGCGAGCCTGCTCAGCGCCCGCATCCGCGCCTCGGTCGCGGTCGCCACGACACGCGCCCTGTACGGGGCGGGCCTGCGCGACCCGCGCAGCATGGCCGAGGCGACCTGGCAACAGCGCGTCGACGCACTGGGGGAGGGCGGCTACCGCCGCTACGACGAACGCACCGCGACCCAACTCGGCGAGGGCGCCGAACTGCTGCTGGACCGCTGGGGCGGCGACCTGCGCACGATGCGCGAGGAAGCCGACGGCGACGAGAAGCGGATCCGCGCCCTCCTGCGCGAAACCCCGGGCCTCGGCCCCACGGGAGCGAGCATCTTCCTGCGCGAGGTCCAGGACATCTGGCCGGAGTACGCCCCGTTGCTCGACGCCAAGACCCTCCAGGGCGCGGAACGCCTGGGTCTCCCGAAGAACCCCACCACCCTGACCCGCCTCGCGGGCGACACCCCACGGGCCGAACTGTCGGCGGCCCTGGTGCGGGCCGCGCTCGACAAGCACGTGGTGGAGGAGTGCCTGGAGCGGGCGGCCTGAACGCAGGGGAGGGGGCATAGATACAAGCTTGTATCTATGCCTGCTAGGGTCCAGGCATGCCCCGGACCCAGCCACACCAGACGAAACCGACCTCGGCGGCCACCACGGTCTACGCCGTCACCAAGGAGCTGATCCTCACCGGTGAGCTGCCCGGGGGCAGCCTCATCAGTGAGGGGGAGATCGCCGAGCGCGTGCAGGTGAGCCGGACCCCCGTGCGGGAGGCGTTCCTGCGGCTCGAGTCCGAGGAGCTGCTGACGCTGCATCCCAAGCGCGGCGCCGTCGTCGTGCCCGTCCCGCCGGGGGAGGCGGCGGACGTGCTGGAGATGCGGCAGGCCGTCGAGCAGTCGGCCGCCGAACGCATCGCGCGCGTCGGGCTCGCCCCCGAGGACGAGGAGCGGCTGCGTGAACTCATCCGCCGTCAGCGGGAGTTGGCGGGGGAGGGGGACGTACGCGCCTTCGCCGTCGCCGACGAGGCCTTTCACCGGGGCGTCGTCGAGGCCTCGGGGAACGCGATCGCCGCCCGTTTCTACGCGACCCTCGGCGACCGGCAGCGCCGCATGAGCGTCTCCGCGCTCGGCCACCGTCCCGAGCGGCTGCCCGGCCTCGCCGACGAACACGAGGCGCTGCTCGGCCACCTCCGCGCCCGGGACGGCGCCGCGTTCGCCGAGGCACTGCGCGCGCACCTCGCCGCGACGCACGGCCCCCAGCACTGAACAACCCCAGCACCGCACACCCCCCACCCCCGAAAGAGCCCTGCCCTCACGATGCTCGACACGCACACCACCCAGCAGCCGGCCGCCCCGGCGGCTGCTCCCGTACGCCCCGGCCAGTGGCGGACCGTCGCCGCGGCGATGTTCGTCTGCGGCTGGGGCGGCAACCAGTTCACACCGCTCCTGCTCATGTACCGCGAACTGGGCGGCTATTCGACACTCAGCGTCGACGCCTTCCTCGGCGCCTACGTCGTCGGCCTCGTCCCCGGGCTCCTGCTCGCCGGGCCGATATCCGACCGGCGCGGACGACGACCGGTGATGATCGCCGGGGCCGTCGCCTCCATCCTCGCGAGCCTCGTCCTGTGCTTCGGCGAACACAGCGCCTGGCCCATCTACGTGGGCCGCCTGATGACCGGCGTCGCCGTCGGCATCGCCATGGCGGTGGGCAGCAGCTGGGTCAAGGAGCTGTCGACCGGGGCGGACGCGGGTGCCGCAGCGCGCCGCGCCTCCCTGTGCCAGACGGCCGGCTTCGGCCTCGGCGCGGGTGTCGCCGGAGCCCTGGCCCAGTGGGGCCCGTGGCCGATGGTGACGCCCTACGTCGTCCACATCGCGCTCACCGCCGCCGTCCCGGTGCTCCTGCTGCGCATCCCGGAGACCCGGACCGCGGTGCGCGGCGCGGCGGGCTCGCTCCGGGAGCTGCTTCGTGCACTCGCCGCCGACCTGCGCATCCCCGCCCCGGCCCGCCGCCGCTTCCGCTGGGTGGTCCTCCCGATGGCGCCCTGGGTGTTCGGCGCCGCCGGACTCGCCTACGCGGTGATGCCCCAGCTCGTCGACAACCGGGTCGGCCACTGGGGCCTCGCCTACGCGACCGCGCTCACGGTGCTGACCCTGGGCACCGGCGCCGCCGTGCAGCCGCTGGCCAAGTGGCTCGACGGCCGCAAGGGCTCCCGCGGCGGACGGGCGCCGGTCGCGGCCATGTCGGTCATGCTGCTCGGCACCGTGCTGTGCGCCGTCAACGCCGCCGTGCTGTCACCGTGGCTGGCCGGTGCCGCCGCCGTCGCGCTCGGCGCCGGATACGGCATCGCCGTCGTCTCCGGGCTCCTGGAGATCCAGCGGATGGCGGGACCCGACGACCTCGCGGGCCTGACCGGCATCTACTACACGCTCGCCTACGCCGGGTTCCTGCTGCCCACCGTCCTCGCGACGCTGTCGGCATGGCTGCCCTATTCGGTGATGCTCGCCGCGATCGCCCTCGTCGCCCTCGGCTGCCTCGTGCTGGTCACCGTCGGAGGGCGCGCCACGCGGGAGGTCAGCGCCCCGGCTCGTACGTGAGCTGCTTGACCTGACGCACGAACAGGGCGCTCTCCACGGACCGCACGCCGGAGAGCGCCCCGATGCCCTCGCTCACATAGGTGTACAGCTCGCGGGTGTCGCGGTGCACGGTCGCGGCGAACACCCCGGCCGTCCCGGTCACCGCCGCGGCGAACCGCACCTCCGGGTGCGCCGCGAGCGACTCGCCCACGGAGGCGAGCGCGGAGGGGGCGACGGTCAGCCACAGCGCCGCCATCACCGAGCGGCCGAGCAGTTCGTGGGTGTGCTGGACGTCGAAGTAGAGGACGCCGCTCGCCCGCAGCCGGTCCAGGCGGCGCTTGACGACCGACTCCGACTGGCCCGCGGCCGCCTGGAGCTCGGTGAGCGCCACCCGGCCGTCCCGGCGGAGCAGCGCGAGGAGCGTCTCGTCGACCTCGTCGGGGACCGGCGGGGGAGCGGACGGTTCGGCGGTCGGCGCCCGCAGCGCGGCCTCCTGCTCCGCGTCCAGCGCATTGATCTTGTTGAGCCAGCCGACCGGGCCGCCGTAGAAGGGGTGCAGGACGCACTGTGCCGTCGCCGAGGTGACGAGGGGCGTGCGCTGGAGACGGGCCAGGAGCAGCTCGTCCTCCTGACCGCCGCGCGGCTTGATCGAGCACAGCACTTCCGTGCCGCCGGAGAGCAGACCCACGTACGACGTGTCGGCGCGCCGCGCGAGGGCCCCCGCCAACTGCTCCGCGCCGTCCGGGGCACAGCGCAGCCGCACCAGCCAACTGCTGCGCCCGAGCAGCGCCTCGTCGGTGACGCCGATGACCCGCAGACCCACACTCCCGCGCAGCCGGCGAAAGCGCCGGGCGACGGTCTGGTCGGAGACGCCGAGGACTGCCGCGATCCGGCTGAAGGGCGCCCGCCCGTCGAGTTGCAGCGCCTGCATCAATTGCAGGTCGAGTGCGTCGAGCACGGGCGGCTCCGATGGGGCGTTGTCGTGACGTATGGGCCTACGCGTGATCGTAAAGGAGCCGGGAGGGGCGGCGGGCGGCGGCACCTGCGCGAAGGCAGCGGCGGCCTCGCGAAACGCGTTGAGCCCGGGACCGCCGCCTGACGCGGTCCCGGGCTCATCGCCTTCCCCTCAGCCGTGCGGGTGCGCGAGGTCCAGGTCGAGGGCCTCCACGGCGCGGCCGTTCACGGACACCGTCCGGGTCGAGGCCGGGTATCCGGTGGCGACCAGCGCGTACTCGCCCGCGTCGAGGTCACCGAAGGCGTACGTGCCGTCCGAGCCGGTGGTCGAGGTGCCCACCACGTTCCCGGCCGCGTCGAGCAGTGTCACGCGCGCGTCGGACAGCGGCCGCAGCTCCGCCCTCGTACGGATCCGGCCCTGGAGACGGACGCCCTGCCGCAGCTCGATGTCCGGCTGGACGGTGGCGGACTTGGCCGCCTGCGCCGCGACGGCGGTGGGCCGGAAGCCTTCGGCGGTCACGGCGATCGTGATCTCGCCCTCGGCGATGTCCCCGAAGACGTAGCTCCCCGCGGCGTCGGTGATGCCGGTCGCCAGGACGTCGCCGCGGGCGTCCGTCACCGTGACGACGGCGTGGGCGACGGGGAGTCCGTCGTCGGCGCCGACGACCTTGCCGGTCATGCTGCCCGCGCCGGAGAGCAGGATGTCGTGCTCGGCCGGGCGGTCGGTGAGCACGAGGTTCGACGCGTGCGGGTGGTGGCCGTCCGCCGTCGTGATCAGCACGTGGGCGCCGGGACCGAGAACGGTCACGCGGTAGGCCCCGTCCGCCCCGGCGACGGCGCGCGCGAGCTGCCTGCCGGTGGGCGAGATGAGGGTGAGCACGGCTCCCGCGAGGCCCGCTCCCGACGCGTCGCGCACGGTGCCGGACAGGGCGGGCTCGGCGGTGTCCACCGCTTCGACCGGCTCGGGCGCGGGCGCCGCCGGCTTCGGACGCCGCAGCAGCACCGCGCCGACCAGCGCCGCGAGCACGGCCAGCGAACCGGCCACGATCAGGCACAGCTGCATTCCGTCGAGGAACGACGCGGAGAGCGCGCCGAGCGCCCGCCCCCGCTGCGCCCCGAGGTCCAGCTGGGCGACCGCCCCGAGCCCCTGCGCCTCGGCCGCACCGACGATCCGCTCCGCCGCGGAGCCGGTGACCCCGGCATCGGCCAGGTGATCGCCCAGCGACCCCGTGGACTTCGACGTGAGGAGCGCGCCGAGGATCGCGGGACCGAGCGCGCCGCCCACCTGCCGCAGCGCGTTGTTGCCCGCGGCGGCCATGCCCGCCAGGTGGTGCGGCACGGAGGACACGGCGGTCGCCGTCATCGGGGTGACGACGAGACCCATGCCAAGACCGAGCAGGGCGAGACGCCAGGCCATCGGCCCGAACGAGGTGTCGGCGGTCAGCGACGTCAGCGAGAACAGCGCACCCGCCGCGCACAGCAGACCGACGGTGATCAGCACGCGCGGCGAGATCCGGTGCATCACACGCCCGGCCACCGGGCCGACGAAGAAGCACACCCCGGTCACCATCAGCAGCCGGTACCCGGCGTCGAGGGTGTCGAGCTGCTGCACCATCCCGAAGTAGAGGCTCAGCACGAAGAAGAAGCCGATGAGGCCCATGAAGGTGATCATCGCGATCAGGCTCGTCGCGCTGAATCCCGCGCTGCGGAAGAGCTTCAGGTCGAGCATCGGACTGGCGCTGCGCCGCTCGAAGACGACGAAGGCGACCAGGCCGACCACGGCGAGCCCGAGCGCCACCAGCACGCGGGTGTCCGTGAAGGATCCGGCGCCGCCCTCGATCACCCCGTACACGAGCGCCGTGATGGCGACCGTCGCGGTGATCTGACCGGGCCAGTCGAGCGCCCGGGCATGCGGGGAGCGGGACTCCGTCACGAGGCGGGCGGCGACCGCCATGGCGAGCAGGGCCACGGGTATGGACGGCAGATAGATCCAGCGCCACTCCTGGTGGGCCAGGATCACGCCCGAGATCAGCGGGCCGACCGCCAGCGCGGCCATCAGGGACGACGCCCACAGGCCGACGAACTTGCCGCGTTCACGCGGATCGGGCACCGCTTGGCTGATCATCGCCAGTGTCGTCGGCAGCAGGGCCGCCGCACCGATCCCGGCCAGCGCCTGACCGGCCCACACCACCTCGACCGACTGCGCGCACAGCGCCGTCGCGGCGCCGACGGCGGTGAACCCCAGGCCCGCCTGGAACACCTTCTTGCGCCCGTGCACATCGCCGAACACGCCCGCCGTCAGGATGAGCGCCGCCATCGGCAGGACGAACGCGTCGGACACCCAGGACAGCTCGGACGTCGACGCGCCCAGGGCGCGCTGGATCGCCGGGAGACTCACCGACACGGAGGTCACCGGCAGATAGGCGACGAACACCCCGACACAGGCCATGACGAGGGTGACGGCCCGCCGCTCCTGTGTTCCGTTCGCCGTTGTCGCCACGTTCACGAAGACCCTCTCCTGCGGCGCCGTGCGCCGCGCTCGACTTTCCGACCTGGTGCACCTTCCGTCCTCGGGCGGCATCGAGGCCAGCCAGCGTCGCCGAACCCCGGAAAACCGATGCGGGGGTGCCCGGATTCACGGATTTCCGACAGGCGGCCGGGTATGCGCACACGAGGAGGGCCCCGGCGATACGTCGCCGGGGCCCTCCTCGTATGCGGTGCCGCGGTCAGCCCGCCACCGCGTCCGGTTCCGCCGCCGCCTGCACGGCCCCGCCGGTGAGCCGGTTGACGGCGTCCTGCATGTGCGCGTCGAGGAGCGTGAGGAGGCGCTCCTCGTCCTCGGCGCGCATCGCCTCGATCAGCTCCGCGTGCTCCTCGACCAGCGCGTCCGGGTCGGGGTGGTCGTCGGTGAGGACCGACAGGCACATCCGCGTCTCCACGAACAGGGTCTGCGCGATGCGCTGGAGGCGCGGGCTGCCGGACTCCGCGACGAGGACCTGGTGGAAGTCCATGTCGGCGGCGCTCAGCGCCGCGTCGTTGCCACGCCGCGCCGCCGACTCCATCCGGCGGTGCGCCTTCTCCAGATGGTCCGCCGTCGACTGCGGGTCCTGCTGGAGCACAAGGCGGCAGGCCGCGGACTCCATGGCCGTGCGCGCCAGATAGATGTCGCGCACGTCGTCCTCGTCGAGGCGGGTCACGAAGACGCCGCGATGCGGTGCGCTGACGGCGATGCCCTGCTGCACGAGGCGTTGCAGCGCCTCGCGCAGCGGGCCCCGGCTCACGCCGAGCTGGCCCGCCAGCTCGGCCTCGCCCAGCTGGGTGCCGGGCGCCAGGGTGCCGTCCATGATCGCTTCGGTGAGCTGGGCGGCGATGACCGTCGCCGCGGGTTCACGCTTGACCGGTCGCAGTGTCTTCGCAGTGGCCATATTCAGTTCGGTCCTCTGATCGGCGCGGCCGCCGCTTCAGGCGCTCGCGGGTGTCGGGGAATGGGGGGTACGGGAGAGCCGGAACAGCGAGCCGAGGCCCTCGCGGGGCATCTCGTCGCCCGCGAGCCGCAGGCCCTCCCAGGCGGTGACCTGGTTGGCCGTCAGGACGGGCTTGCCGACGGCCTCCTCCAGGTCGTCGAGCCAGGCGGCGCTGTGCAGCGCCGTGTCCGGCAGCAGGATCGCCTCGGCGTCCGGGTGGTCGTTCTCCCGCGCCAGCGCGATGACCTGCTCGCGGCCCAGCGTGCCGACCTCGGCGGCGGTGATGATGCCCTGCCCCGACACCGAGACGACCTCGGAGCCATGGTGCTCCAGGAACCGGACGAAGTAGCCCGCCACGTCGTCCGGGTACGTCGCGGCGATCGCCAGGCGGCGCACCCCGAGCGCCTGGACGGCGTGCGCGAACGCGAAGGACGTCGAGGAGGCCCGCTCGGCCGGAAGGCCGGCCGCCTCGGCGAGTTCCGCGACCTGCTTGCGGGCGCCCTCGGGGCCGAAGATGAAGCTGGCGCTGGTGCACGCCCAGATGACCACGTCCTGCGGCTGGGCGAGCAGCTCGCCGAGCGCCGCCTTGAGACGGTGCGTGGAACCCATCTCCAGGAGGTCGTCCACCCGGTGCGCGTCCACGCCGATGTCCGTGTGGACGAGCGTGAGCCGGGCGCCGCCGCCGATCATCCGCTCGAGGCGCGGGTAGTCGTCCTCCGCGGAGTAACCGGGGTACAGGAACCCGACTCGGGTGGTCATCTCGCTCATACGTGTGACGTCCTTTCGTGCAGGCAGTGTACCGGCGATCCGGTCAAATGTAGATTGTTGACAGTGTGAAGAGCGGCAGCGCCACGGTGTGGCGCTGCTCAGGGCCTGCTCAGCCGAGGTCGAGGTCCGCGGCCGGCTCGTCCGGGGGAGCGGCCGCGGTCGTCTCGGGGGCGGCGATCTGCTCCCAGTCGGCGGCCTCCCGCACGACGGCCGCCGCGGCGGCGGGCGGCGGCGGAGCGATGCCCCGCCCCTGGTAGGGCGAGAGCGCCGCACGGGCCGCCGGGTCGATCAGCGACTGGTAGTCGCCCGCCGCGCGGGCGCCCGCGCGCCGCAGTGCGGCCCACATCGTGACCTGGTTCGCGGAGATCACCGGGATCCTGAGCTCCGCCTCCAACTGCGGGATCACGTCGTACGTCGCCAGGTTGGTGCAGCTGATGAAGAGGCAGTCCGCGTGCGTCAGGTCCGCCGAGCGGGCCAGTTCCACCACGTTGCGATAGCCGACCTTCCAGATCTCCCCGGTCAGGCCCATGTACTGGCGCCCGACCACGTCCACGTCCGCCTCGCCCAGGAAGTCGGCGAGCGAGTCCGTCAGGGACGCCGTGTACGGCGTGATGACGCTGACCCGGCGCGCGCCCAGCTCGCCGAGGGCCTCCAGTACGGCCCCGGAGGTGGTCACGGAGGGCGCGCCGCCGCCCGCCCCGCTCATGGACACGCACATCGCGCGTTCGTGCGCGGTGCCGCCGACGAAGCTGCCGGATGTGCAGGCGTACGCGTAGGACGCGGGGCGTACCGCGTCGAGCGCCATGACGGCGTTGTGCAGGGTCTCGTGCTCGCTGATCAAGCGAGCCATGTCCACGCTGACCTCCACGGGAACGTACGGGGTGCGGGTCAGGTGGAGGGAGATCTCCTCGGGGGTCCACCGCCACAGCTCGCGATCGAGCGCGAAGTCGAACGGGGCGACTACGCCGATGCCGAGCTGCGGGACGGGTCCGCCGAAGGTCGTGATGTCCAATGCAGTGCCCCTTCGTGGCTGCACGCGTACGAGCCGCGGTCCGTACGCCTGAGGTGGACGTGTGATGACAGGTGGTGCGGAGGGGAGTTGTTTCGCCGAGCGGCCCTTGGGTAGCAGAGTAGGCCCGCGGTTCGCCTGTAGATTGTTGACAACGTAAAGATCGGCTGCTTAGCGTGTCAATCCCCTACGCGGGGCGGCTCGTTCGCTGTGGTGAAAGCCTCGGTAAAGAGCCGGGGAAATCAGCCCAGGGGATGGCCCTTCCCCAGCCCTCGCGGGGCCTTCGTCCCTCCATGGTCAACCCTCGACCCGCACCTCGCATACCGTCCGCTCCAACCGTCGCACGATCCGTCGCGCGACCCGAAGGACCGCCGTGCCGAAGACCGAGAAATCCCGCGTCCTGGTGCTCGCCGATCACCGGCCGAACGGCCTGGAGGAAGTGGCCGCCCACGCCGAGCTCGTCTGCATCCCCGAGGACCGGCTCGCCGCCGAACTGCCGCACGCCGACGCGCTGTTGGTGTGGGAGTTCGGCACCGAGGCGTTGCCCGGGGCCTGGCCCGAACGGGGCGGGCCGCGCTGGGTGCACACCGCGAGCGCCGGAGTCGACCGGCTGATGTTCCCCGCCCTGCGCGACTCCGACGCGATCCTGACGAACTCGCGCGGCGTCTTCGAACAGCCCATCGCCGAGTACGTCGCGGGCCAGCTCATCGCCCTCGCGAAGGACTTCGCCGGCACCTACGACCGCCAGCGCGACCACGTCTGGCGGCACCGCGTCACCCAGCGCGTCTGGGGAACCCGTGCGGTCGTGCTCGGCGGCGGGCCCATCGGCCGCGCCGTCGTGCGCACCCTGCGCGCGCTCGGCATCGACACCGAGCTGGTCGGGCGCACCCGCAGGGAGGGCGACCCCGAGGTCGGCACTGTGCACGCGTTCGACGAGCTCGACGGCCTGCTCGCCCGCGCCGACTGGGTGGTCTGTGCGGCGCCGCTGACCGAGCAGACGCAGGACCTGTTCGACGAGGCCACCTTCGCCCGCATGAAGCGCGGCGCCCGCTTCGTCAACGTGGGGCGCGGCCCGATGGTCGTCGAGAAGGACCTCCTCGCCGCCCTGGAGGAGGGCCAACTGGGTGGCGCGGCTCTCGACGTGTTCCGCGAGGAGCCGCTGCCCGCGGACAACCCGCTCTGGGACGCCCCGAACCTGCTGGTCTCCCCGCACATGTCGGCCGACACCGACACCTGGCTCGACGACCTCGCCGAGGTCTTCGCCGACAACTTCGCGCGGTGGCGCGCCGGCCGGCCGTTGCGCAACGTCGTGGACAAGGAACTGGGTTACGTACCGGTCACGGACGCCCCGCGGGCCGCAGCAGAGGAGGCCTCCCGATGACCAGCACCACCGACGCGACCGCCACGGCCGGAGCGAGCACGCCGGCTCCCCAGGAGCCCTACGCGCTGACCGCCACCGAACTCCTTGCAGCCTACGAGAGCGGCGACCTGTCCCCGGTCGAGGCCACGGTCTCCGTGCTCGACCGCATCGAGTCCGTCGACCCCAGGCTCAACGCGTTCTGCCTGGTCGACCGCGACGAGGCGATCGCACAGGCGAGGGCGAGCGAGGAGCGCCGCCGACGCGGAGAGGCACTCGGCCTCCTCGACGGCGTGCCGACGTCCATCAAGGACCTGATGCTCACCAAGGGCCACCCCACGCTGCGCGGCTCGCTGACCATCCCGGCCGACCGCGACTGGGACGAGGACGCGCCGTGCGTCGCCCGGATGCGGGAGCACGGCGCCGTGTTCGTCGGCAAGACGACGACGCCGGAGTTCGGCTGGAAGGGCGTCACCGACAATCCGCTGACCGGCGTCACCCGCAACCCGTGGGACCCCTCGACCACCGCGGGCGGCTCGTCGGGGGGCAGCGCGTCCGCCGTCGCGGCCGGCATGGCCCCACTGTCCATCGGCACCGACGGCGGCGGCTCCGTGCGGATCCCCGCCGCGTTCTGCGGCATCTTCGGCATGAAGCCCACGTACGGGCGGATCCCGCTCTACCCGGCCAGCCCCTTCGGCACGCTCGCCCACGCGGGCCCCATGACCCGCACCGTCGAGGACGCGGCCCTCCTGATGGACGCCGTGACCGGCTTCGACAGCCGCGACTGGTCGGCCCTGGAGGCGCCGCGCCACAGCTACCGCGCCGCCGTCACCGAGGCCCTCGCCGACGGCTCCCTGCGCGGACTGCGCATCGCCTACGCCCCGACCCTCGCGGGCGCCCCCGTGGACCCACAGGTCGCCGAGCGCGTCGCCGCCGTCGCCCGGCTCCTGGCCGACCTCGGAGCGGACGTCGAGGAGGCCGACCCCGGCTTCAGCGACCCCGTGGAGGCGTACCACACGCTGTGGTTCTCCGGCGCCGCCAAGGTCGTCGAGCACCTGGGCGCCGAGCAGTTCGCCCAACTGGACGCCGGGCTCCAGGAGGCGTGCCGCGAGGGCGCCGCGAAGAGCGCGCTCGACTACCTGGGCGCCGTCGACACGCGCATGGCGCTCGGCGTGCGCATGGGGCGCTTCCACGAGACGTACGACCTGCTGCTCACGCCCGCGGTGCCCATCACCGCGTTCGAGGCGGGCGTCGAGGTGCCGGCCGGCAGCGGCCACAAGCGCTGGACCGGCTGGACCCCGTTCACGTACCCCTTCAACCTCACCCAGCAGCCCGCCTCCACGGTGCCCTGCGGCGTCACGGGCGCGGGTCTGCCGGTGGGCGCGCAACTGGTCGCCGCGCGCCACGGCGACGAGCTGGTGCTGCGCGCGTCGGCGGTGCTGCACGCGGCGCTGCGCGGATCCGGGGTGGTGGGCACGGCGCCGGTGGGCTGAAGATCAAGCACCCGCGCGCCGTAGGGTTGCCCCGTGATCCTGCCCACGATCCGCGACCCCCGGTTCATCACGCTGCGCCGCGGCGGGACGCTCACCGACGAGGACCATCACCTTCTGGCCCTGTGGGCGGCCGACTGCGCGGAGCACGTGCTGCCGCTGTTCGAGATGGTGGAGCCGGCCGACCCGCGTCCCCGCCGGGCCATCGAGCAGGTCCGGGCGTGGACGCGCGGCGAGATCCGGATGTCCGACTCCCGGGCGGCGGGCGGTCACGCGATGGCCGCGGCCCGCGTGCTCACGGGACCGGCCCGGCACGCGGCGTTCGCGGCGGGGCAGGCCGCCGTGGTCGCGCACGTCGCCGCTCATGAACTGGGCGCGGCGGCCTACGCGATCAAGGCGGTCAGAGCGGCGGCGCCCAAGGACGAGGCCGAGGAGGCGGGCCGGGACGAGTGCCGACGGCAGCGGGACCGGCTTCCCGACGCCATTCGGGCACTCGTCCTGGACGATCAGCGGCTGCGCAACGACATCTGCTGGTCGGTCTTCGACTGCTGATGCCGCGTCAGCAGCAGCCGTGCACCGCGTGCTCCGGCCGGTGCCACCAGTACCGTTCGAGGACCGGGCGCTGCGGCACGTCCTCGGCGGAGGCGCTGCGCGGCGCCGCCGACGGGGTCGCCGAATCGTCCCCCTCGACCAGGTCGGACACCTCGTGCACCACGCCCCCGGCGACCACCGTGCGGACCGCCGCCGCGGCCGTGACGTCCTTCAGCGGATCGCCCTCCACCAGCACCAGGTCGGCCAACTTGCCCGGCTCGATCGTGCCCAGATGCTCCGTCACCCCGAGCGTGCGGGCGCCCTCCGCGGTCGCCGAGCGCAGGGCGTCGGCGGGGGAGACCCCGTAGCGGACCATGGCCTGCACGTTGAGGTGGTAGTAGACCGCCGGGGGCACCAGGGGACTGTCCGTGCCTACATGGACGTGCGCGCCGTTCTCGATGAGGCGCCGCACGGTCTCCCCGTGCCGGGCGATGAACCCGAGTTCGGCCGTGGGCTCCTCGCTCTGCGCGGCCCGCACGCCGTCACGGAACTCGTCGTACGACTCCGAGGGCAGCAGCGCCTTCAGGCGCGCGTCGTCCAGGGCCCACCCCGCGAACCGGTACAGCGCCGCCCGCACGCTCGACAGACCGAGCCCGGAGAGGCCGAGCGTCGGTGTGATCGGCATGCCCGACGCGATCAGCGGGGCCGTGACGTCGTCGTAGGAGTGTCCGAGGTGGGTCTCCTTCTGGCGGCGGCCGTAGCGGCTGGTGCCGCCCAGGTGCTCGACGCCGTCGGCCCCGAGCGCCAGCGGACCGAACAGGTAGTGCGAGGTGGCGGGCAGGCCGATCCGGTGGGCGCCCGCGACGGCCTCCTCCTGCAAGGCGGAGGGCAGCCTGACGTACGTCTTGACCAGGTCGTGCCCGAGCGCCTCGTGCTTGTCCAGCTCGCGGCGCAGCTGCTCGCGGTCGGTCACGGGCCGGGCGGAGGAGTAGTACACCCGCGAGCCGTCGATCAGCTCACCGGCGGTGAAGACGCGCGGGCCCACCCGCCGGCCGGACTCCACGGCCTCCTTCGCCTCCACCAAGTGGTAGTGGCCGCTGCCCGGCGAACGCAGCGAGGTGATGCCGAACGCCAGCCACAGCCGGGACGTCGCGTCGAGCTGCCACGGCCCGTGCTCGTGCGCGGCGATCATGCCGGGGATCGCGGTCAGCCCGCCCGCCTTCACGACCTTGTCCCCGGGGCGCACGGCCGTCGTGCCGGACTTCTCGATCGCGGCGATGCGGTCGCCGTCGAGCACGATCTCGACGTCGTGCCGGAGCCGCGACCCGGCCCCGTCCCACAGCGCGCCGACGCGCACCACCGTGCGCCCGGTCGGCCTCGCCGGACGCCACGTCAGGTCCAGCGGCACCGCGGCGCCGCGGCCACCGCGCGCGTCAGCGATCCGCAGCCGGCCCGCGGACAGGTACAGCAGTGAGCGCGAATCGCCGCTGAAGGACGGGAAGTCGGCGCTCTCGCTGTTCACGGTGCGGGCCTTGCCCGCGGGCAGCCCGGCCGCGTCCACCGGCACCACGCGCAGGGTGCCGTCGACGACGCAGGCCAGGTGTTTCCCGTCCGGGGAGTACACCGGGCCCGCGTACTCCCGGTTGGCCAGTGAGGAACCGGGCACCGGGTCGCTGTACCGCGCCTCGCCGGTGGCCAGTTCGACGGTGAGGACCCGGTTGTAGCCCTCCCGGAAGCGCGCGGTGACCGGCGCGAGCGCCGCCACCGACACCCGGCTGCCGTCCGCGGTGAAGGAGGGACGGCCGGGCGAGTTGAGCGGACCGACGACCTTGCGGACGGTGCCGCTCTCCACGTCCAGGGTGTGCACGCCGGAGTCGGCGACGAAGGCGACGGCCGCACCGTCGTGGCTGACCGCGGGCAGGGTCGCGCCGCCCACGTCCGTCAGGCGACGGGTGGCGCCGTCGGCGAGGGTGCACCGCCACAGTTCCTGGGTGCCGGAGCGGTCGCTGACGTACACGAGGGAGTCACCGTCGGGCGACCAGGTGGGCGAGGTGTTGTGGCGCCCGTCGGAGACCACCGCCTCGGGCCGGGCACCACGCCGCATCACCCAGATGTCGCCGAGCGCGGCGAACGCCACGCGCTCGCCGTCCGGGGAGAGTTCGGGCCCGACGACGCCACGCACCGGTCGGGCGGCGGTGGAGTCGAAGTCCCTCGGGGCGGGACGCTCCTCGACGGTCGGCACCTGCACCGAAGCCGCGAACGGGATGTCCTTCGCCGCGTCCGTGCCGAGCGAGCGGCGACGGATCTTCCCGTCCGCCGTGTACAACAGCTCGTCCGTGCCGACCCAGCGCACCGGCAGCGGGAAGACATCCTCGTCCGGGCCCGACACCACCTCGCCTTCCACGACCACCGAGGTGCCCGCGGAGGTCAGGTGCGCGTAGGCGAGACGTTTTCCGTCGGGGGAGAGGGAGGGGCCCGCGACGAAGCCGGAGTCCACCTCGGCGAGGACCTTGCGGGCGCCGTCGGACGCGACCCGCTCGATCGACCGCGGCGCGCTGCCCGTGCCGGAGGTGAACACGATGGCCTTGCCGTCGGGCGCCCACGCGGGCTGTGCCTCCTGCGCGCCGCCGTCGGTCCACACCCGGCGCTCGCCGCCGTCGGCGGACAGCACATGCACGGCGTAGCGGCTGCCGGTCTCGACGGCGCAGGCGATCCGCGTGCCGTCGGGGGACCAGCGGGGCTCGCGGTGGTCGTCGGTACCGTCGGTGAGTCGACGCAACCCTCGACCGTCGGAGCCGACGACCCACAACTGGAAGGTGCCGCCGGTGTAGGCGGAGAACACGACGTGCCGCCCGTCGGGCGAGAAGTCCGGCTCCACGGCCTCCAGCGCGCCCCCGGTGAGCCGCTTCGCGTCACCGCCCTCGGCCGGCACCGTCCACAGCGTATTGAGCAGGTCGAACACGACGGTGCGGCCGTCCGGCGCGAGCGCGGCGGAGCCGTTGGTCATCCCGGTCACCGTGACCGCCGCGTTCCTCCCCGCGGCCGCCGCACCCGGCGCGGCCACGACCGCGCCGCCCGCCCCCACGAACGCGGTCCCGGCAGCGACGAGGCCGTTCCGCTTGACGAAAGCACGGCGTGTGAAAGCCACGGTCGACCAACCTCCCGAAGATCAGCAACAGTTGACGGGAGGCTACGTACACCGCGCGTCACCGCATCCGCACAGGCGGTGGATGTGACGTGAAAGTAATGCGCCGGCACACCGGACCGACCCACCGGCGGCCCCGGCCCCGAAAAGCCTTCCGCCGGGCGGAAGTCCTGCTGATCCGCAGGGCCGACTGCGGCACAATACGGCGCCCATGAGCCACCGCCCGTCCGGCCCCGCGCACCTCGCCAACCTCGACCTCAACCTGCTCGTGACGCTCCGCGCGCTGCTGCGCGAGCGGAACGTCACCCGCGCCGCCCGGCAGCTGGGCGTCACCCAGCCCGCCGTCAGCGCCACACTGTCCAGGCTGCGCCGGCATTTCGCGGACGAGCTGCTCGTCCGGGTCCAGGGCGGCTACGTGCTGTCGCCGCTCGCCGCGCAACTGGCGGGGCAGACCGAGGCGGTGTGCGCGGCGGCCGAACGGCTCTTCGCCACAGGGCGGGCCTTCGACCCGGCCACCACGGAGCGGGAGTTCACGCTCCTCATGGCCGACTACCCGGCGAGCGTCCTCGGCCCCGCGCTGTCCCGCCTCTTCGACCGCGAGGCACCGCACGCGGCACTGCACCTCCAGCTCGTCAGGGAGACCATCGGCAGCGGCGCCGGAGAGACCATCCGGCTCGTCGACGGCATGGTCTCGCCGCCGCTCGGCCACTTCCGCACGCCGGGCGTGGCCTCCGTCCCGCTCTTCACCGACCGCTGGGTCTGCCTCGTCGACGCGGCCAACCCGCTGTGCGGGGCCGCGTCGTTCGGCATCGAGGACCTGGCGCGGCAGCCGTGGGTCGTGCCCTACCACCGTGACGACGGCTATCCCTCGGCCGCGCCCGCGACCCGGCAGCTGACCGCCCTGGGGATCCGGCCGCGGATCGCCGTCCGCGTGGAGAGCTACCGCGCCGTGCCCGACTTCGTCGCGGGCACCCGCCGTGTGGCCCTCGTCCCCGAGCGCCTCGCCGCGCCGCTGACCTCGGCGCACGGTCTTCGCGCCCTCGACTGCCCGGTCGTGCTCGACCCGTTGGACGAACACCTGTGGTGGGACGCGAGTCACGACGAGGACCCGGCACACACCTGGCTGCGCGACCTCGTGGCCCGGGCGGCGGCCGGCCTCGCACCATAAACGCCGTTGATGGCGGCCAGTCGAACGCTCTATTGACCTGGGCATTCCCCACGGCGAGTGGTGCTCCCTACGGTGCGCAGGAGCGGTGGGAGCCGCACACCGGCCCGCCCGAACACCCGCACCCCCTCGCACCGGGAGACCTCCATGCCCCATGCCCTGACCGAGCTGAAGGTCCACACCGTGACCAGGCCCGAGGGCGCCGCGCACCATGAACTCGACGCCGACGTCCTTGTGGTCGGGGCGGGCGTCGCCGGTGTCTCCGCGGCCGTCGAGAGCGCCCGCCTCGGCCGCGACGTCGTCCTCGTCGACAGCCTGCCCGTGCTCGGCGGACAGATGGTCAACTCGCTGATCGGCCTGTTCTGCGGCGTCTACGGCAACGGCCCGGAGTACCGGCAGCTCACCCACGGCATCTTCGACGACATCTTCGCCGACCTCGGTGCCTCCGGGGATCTGCACCACAACCGCAGCCACACCATGACCGTCAGCTATGACGAGGTGGCCCTCGGCCGATGGGTGGAACGGCGCATCCGCGAACTCGGCGTCCGCGTCGTGCTCGGCGCCTCGCTGACCGGTGTCGAGCGCGCGGGCCGGCGCATCAACGCCGCGTCGTTCGCGACCCGTTACGGGCCCGTACGGGTCACCGCCCCCGGGATCGTCGACGCCTCCGGCGACGCGGCCCTCGCCTGGGAGGCCGGGCTGCCCTGCCGGGTGCCGGAGCGCACGATCTACGGCTCGCAGCAGATCGTCCTGGAGCACCTCGACGAGGACCACAAGCCGGGCCGCGAGGAACTCGCCGAACGCGTCCACGGCCAGGCCGCCGACTGGGGCCTGATCCGCCGCGACGGCCTCGCGTTCTTCTTCCCCGGCCGCGGCACCGCCGTGCTCAACATGACCCACGTCCCGGCCCCGCTCGACCCGGTCGAGGCCTCGGCCGCCCAGCTCGACGGGCGCGAACAGGCCGACCGGGTCGTGGAGTTCCTGCGCGCCGAGTTCCCCAAGGCGTTCGGCGAGGCCAGGGTCCGCTCGTACGGCTTCCCCGGGCGGCGCCAGACCCGCTGGATCAAGGGCGTCCACCAGCTGTCCCTCGACGAGGTCCGCTCCGGGACGCGCTTCGAGGACGCCGTCGCCCGCACCGCCTGGCCCGTCGAACTCCACGACCGCGCCGACGGATACGTCTGGGAGACCTTCGGCCCCGACCACGTCCACTACGTTCCGCTGCGCTCCCTGCTCTCGCCCGACTGCGACAACCTCGCCGCCGCCGGGCGCTGCGCCGACGGAGACGCCGCCGCGCTGTCCAGCGTCCGCGTCATGGGCCCCTGCGCGGCGATGGGCGCGGGCGCCGCGCACGCCCTGGACCTCGCGGGACCCGACGGCAGCGTGCACGCCATCGACCTCGCCGCCCTGCGCGCCCGCCTTGCCGCCAACGTCGACGACTGAGGAGCCGCTCCCGTGACCGAACTCCGCAGCAACTACACCGTGGGTACCTCCCCGTGGGCCGTCCGCAGGGCCCAGTGGCGGGCGCTCGGGCTCACCGACGAGGACATGGCCAAGCCGAAGATCGCCATCGTCAACTCCTCGTCCCAGCTGGCCACCTGCTACAGCCACCTCGACGACATCGCCGCGGCCGCCAAGGAGGCCATCGCCGAGGCCGGTGGCATCGGCTTCGAGATCCGTACCGTCGCCCCCAGCGACTTCATCCACAGCGCCGGCGGCCGGGGCGGCTACATCCTCTCCGCCCGCGACCTGATCAGCCACGACATCGAGGCGGCCGTCGAGGGCGCCCAGCTCGACGGCATGCTCACCCTCGCCTCCTGCGACAAGACCGCCCCCGGCCAGCTGATGGCGGCGGCCAGGCTCGACCTGCCGACCGTCGTCGTCGGCTGCGGCTACCAGCCCTGCGGCACCTTCGCCGGACGCCACTGCGACATCGAGGACGTCTTCCTCGGCGCGGGACACCACGCCCAGGGCCGCATCACCCTCGATGAACTCACCGGCATGAGCGAGAACGCGGTGGCCGGGCCCGGGGTCTGCGCCGGCATGGGCACCGCCAACTCCATGCACATCGCCTGCGAGGCCCTCGGCATGGCCCTGCCGGGCTCCACGCCCGTGCTCGCCAACAGTCCGAAGATGTGGGACGACGTGCGGGCCGCGGGCGGCCGAATCGTCGAGCTCGTACGGCAGGACATCAGGCCGCGCACCCTGCTCACCCCGGAGGCCTTCGAGAACGCGGTCACCGCGATGCTCTCCGTGAGCGCCTCCATCAACTCCGTCAAACACCTCCAGGCCGTCGCCGAGGAGGCGGACACCGGCGTCGACGTCTACGGACTGTACGAACGCCTTGCCGACCGGGTACCGCTGCTCGCGGCCGTGCGGCCCAACGGGCCCGTCTCCATCGAGGAGTTCGAGGCGGCGGGCGGCGCGTCCGGACTGCTCTGGCAACTGCGCGAGCTTCTGCACACCGATGCCCGAACGGTCGGCGGACACACCCTCGGCGAGGCCCTTGAAGGACGGCACCCTGCCGACCCCGAGGTGATCCGCCCGCTCGACAAGCCGCACGGCCGCCGCCCCACCATCGTCCTGGTCCGCGGTTCCCTCGCCCCCGCCACCGGCATCGTCAAACTCGCCGTCGACGAGGAACGCCCACCCTCGTTCTCCGGCCCCGCCAAGGTGTACGACACCCCACAGGAAGCCCTCGACGGGCTCAAGGCCGGAGACGTGCGACCCGGGCAGGTGCTGGTACTGCGCGGCCTCGGGCCCACCGGCACCCCCGGCATGGGCATGGCCTCCCGCCCCGTCTTCGCGCTCGACGGTGCCGGGCTCACCGGCAAGGTCGCCGTCGTCACCGACGGGCAGCTCTCCGGCCTCGTCAACAAGGGCATCGTCGTCGGCGAGGTGTCTCCGGAGGCCGCCGCGGGCGGGCCGTTGGCCCTCGTGCGGGACGGCGACACCATCTCCGTCGACCTCACCGCCCGCCGCGCCGACCTCCTCGTACCGGACGAGGAGCTGGCCGCCCGTACCCCCGTCACCGCCTACGCGGACGGCGGGCGCGGCTGGCTGTCCGTCTACCGCCGCACGGTCCGCCCCCTCCAACAAGGCGCGGTCACGCTCGAGGAAGGACCCACGCCCGCGTGAAACTCAACGACTCCGACAAGGCCCTGCTCGACGGCGCCGAGGGCCCCGCCGCCGCGGCCGCCATGGACCTCCTGGTCCGCTACGGCCGCGCCCTGGACGCCGAGGAACTGTGCGACGTCCGCAATGTCGCCGGCACGATGACCCAGCCCTCGCCCGCCAAGGCCCGCCTCGTCGCGGAGGGCGGCTGGAACAAGGCGTACGCCGTGCTCAATCTCGACAGCGACGGGGACTTCGCCGTCCCCGACATGAAGGTGCCCACCTGTCAGCTCCAGCACGGCTTCGGCCCCGACGCGCAGGGCACCGTGCCCTACCCGAAGGAACTCGTCGAGTTGCAGACGGACGCCGAGGCCTTCTACAGCAAGAAGGGCGTCAGTATCCTCGCCACCTGCACGCCGTACCAGGTCGGCAACATCCCCGTACGCGGTGAGCACGTGGCCTGGATGGAGTCCTCCGCGGTCGTCTACGCCAACTCGGTGCTCGGAGCCCGCACCAACTGCGAGGGCGCCGCCTCCACCGGCGCCGCCTCGCTCACCGGCCGCATCCCCTGCTGGGGCAACCACCGTGCGGAGAACCGCCACGGCACCCACCACATCGACGCCCGCACCCGGATCGCCGGGCCGCTCGACTGGGGCATGCTCGGCTACTTCGCGGGCGGCCTCGTCCAAGAGGAACGCCCGGTCGTCACGGGCGAGTTGGCCCATCCGGACCTGCTCGACCTCAAGCACTTCGGGGCCGCCGCGGCCTCCTCGGGCGGCGTCGAGATCTACCACCTCCCCGGCATCACCCCCGAGGCCCCCGACCTGCGGTCGGCCTTCGGCGGGCGCGCCGTGCCCGAGGCCGTGCCGTACGGGGAGCGCGAGCGCCGCGCCGTCTACGAGGACCTCAACTCCCAGGGCGACAGCACCGACGTCGACTTCGTCCTCCTCGGCTGCCCGCACGCCTCGCTCGACCAGGTCCGCGACACCGCCCGGCTCCTGGACGGGCGGCGGCTGAACTCCGCCACCCAGCTGTGGCTGATGGTGCCGCGCGCCCTGCGCACCGTCGCCGACCGCAACGGCTGGACGGAGACCATCGAGCGCGCGGGCGCCCGCGTCCTCACCGACTCCTGCCCCGCGATGTCCCGTGCGGCGCCGCCCGGCACCCGCGTCTTCGCCACCGACTCGGCGAAACAGGCCCACTACCTGCCCGCGATCCTCGGCATCGAGGCCTGGTTCGGCACCCTCGCCGACTGCGTCGACGCCGCCGTCACCGGCACCTGGAAGGGAGAGCTGCGATGACCGAACCGAGCCTGGTGCTGCGCGGCAGGACCGTCGTCCCCGGCGTCGTCGAGGGCGAGGCACTAGTGTCGCTTGAGACGATCTCCGGCTGGGGCGGCATCGACCCGGCACGCGGCGTCGTCATCGAACGCCGCCACGCCCTGTACGGAGTGTCGTTCGCCGGGAAGATCCTCGTCTTCCCCGGCGCCAAGGGATCCTCAGGCTGGTCCGGCTTCTTCCAGGCCACCCGGCTCGCAGGCACCGCGCCCCTCGGCATGATCTACACGACGACGACCAGCAAGGCGGCGCTCGGCGCCGTCGTCACGCGCGTCCCCACCGTGACCGATCTGGACCGCGATCCCCTCACCGTCATCCGCACCGGCGACCGCGTCCGCATCGACGCCGAGCACGGCACCGTCACGGTCCACCCCGTCGCACCACCGTCCCCCGAGGAGACCCCGTGAGAGATCCCGTGAGCGCCTCACCACCCGTCGTGGAACTGGCCCCGGTCATCGAGCGCCAGCACGCGAGCCGCCGCTGGCTGCTGATGTACGCGGTCTGCTTCGTGATCACGTTCCTCGACGGATTCGACTTCCAGATCCTGTCGTTCGCCGCCACCTACATCCGCAAGGACTTCGATCTGACCGGGACCCAACTGGGCACCCTGGGCACCGTCGGTCTCTTCGGCACCATGATCGGCGCCCTGATCATGGGCTACCTCGCGGACCGAATGGGACGGCGCCCCACCATCACGATGTCCGTCGCGGGCTTCGGCATCTTCATGATCGCCTTCGCCTTCGCGGACACGTACGGGCACCTGTTCGTGCTGCGCTTCGTCTCCGGCCTGTTCCTCGGCGGTGTGCTCCCGCTGACCTGGGCGCTGGCGGCCGAGTTCGCGCCGAAGCGGTTCCGGGTGACGTCCGTCGCGATCATCATGGTCGGCTACACGCTCGGCGGGGCGGCCGGCGGCCCGGTCTCCAACTGGCTGATCCCGGACCACGGCTGGCGCACGGTGTTCGTCGTCGGGGGCGTCTGCTCGCTGCTGACCCTCGCCGGGGTGCTGGCCCTTGTGCCCGAGTCGGTGCGGTTCCTGGCACTGAAGTCCCGCCCCGGCAGCGACGAGCGCATCGCACGTATCCTCCGCCGCTTCCAGCCGGGCCTGACCTTCGCGCCCGGGACCCGCTTCACGGCCGAGACCCCGGGGCAGGCGTTCGCGGGGAAGCGGTTCACCCCCGCCCAGCTCTTCCGCGGACATCTCGCCGCCATCACGCCCTTGTTGTGGCTGGTCTACCTGCTGTCGTCCGCGCTGATCTACTTCCTCGTCTTCTGGACGCCGATGATCAACGAGCAGATGGGCTTCAGCGTCAGCGCGGCCGCCACCATCGCCGCGCTCGCCAGCGTCGCGGGCGCCGTCGGGCAGCTGTTCATCAGCCGGTTCGTCGACAAGAAGGGCGCGGGCACGATCCTGTGGATGCCGCTGGCCGCCGTTCTCTGCATGCTCGTCCTCGGCAGCGGCGTGCTCGCGCCTGCCGTGTACGTCGGCTTCGTCATCGGCGCGAAGATGTTCGTCAACGGCGGGCACGGCGGCATCACCAGCATCGCGGGTACCTTCTACCCGACGGAGATCCGCGCCAACGGCGCCGGTTGGGCCTCCTCGGTCGCCAAGGCCGGCGCCATGCTGGGGCCCTGGCTCGGCGGCGTCATCCTCGACGCCGGCCTCGGGGCGCAGGGTGCGTTCAGCATCTTCGCGATCTGCCCGGCCGTGATGGTCCTGGTGCTGTTCGTCCTGGGCCGGGTGCAGCGCCGGATGCCCGCCGACGCCGAGGGCGCGCTGAACAGTGCGGTGGACGCGGCGCCCGTCGCGCCGGTCACCCCGCCGTCGCGGGCGGGTTCGTCCCCGGCCTGAGTGCGGCGGAACGCACGAGGGGCGGGCCGGTCGACCGGCCCGCCCCTTTCGCTCTGCCTAACGGCTCACTCCGCGCGCTTGAACTGGAGCGACTCCCCAACGGCCCCTGCCCGCCACAGGTCCTGGCAGGCCTCGGCGAGCCGGTCGAGGCCCTCGGTGATCGTGCCCCAGACGATGCCGGGCACCCAGCCCTGGTCGCCGTTGATGAGGAGGTTGTTGCGCTCATAGAACAGGGCGAGGTCGACGACGATGTCGCGCTCCGCGTGGGCCGCCTGGCTGCCCTGCTGCTCGGCGGCGGCCTCGTAGCCGTAGGAGGCCGTGCTCATCTGGGTGTTGGAGAACGTGAAGTAGCACAGGTCGCCGGGGATCGGCGTGATCGTCGGGTTCTCCAGCGGGGGCTCCTGCGGGGCGAAGGCCGGTACGAGGGTGTAGATCTCGTTGCGCGCGTACTTCGCGTGGTAGACGTCGCTGCCCAGCGGCAGGGCGTTCCAGATCGCCTCGCAGGTGATCGGGGCGCGGTCGTCGAGCAGCTTCGCGGTGGCGGTGACGCCGCGCTTGGGCAGGGAGACCTCGATGAAACGGTCCATGGATGCAGTCGCTCCGGTCTGGTCGATGATCAACGTACGTGGACGGTAGGTCGGTTGGCGTCCGCCTGTCAGCCGAGCGGCATCGCCAGGTAGCGCGTCTCCAGGAATTCGTCGATACCGACCCGGCCGCCCTCACGGCCGAGGCCCGAGGCCTTCACTCCGCCGAAGGGGGCCGCGGGGTTGGAGACGACGCCCTTGTTGAGGCCGACCATGCCGGTCTCCAGGCGCTCGGAGAGCCGGAAGGCGCGCTCCAGGTTCTCCGTGAACAGGTAGGAGACCAGGCCGTACTCGGTGTCGTTGGCCGCGGCCACGACCTCGTCCTCGTCCGTGAAGGTCAGGATCGGGGCGACGGGGCCGAAGATCTCCTGGCTCATCAGGGCGGAATCGGGGGAGACGCCGGTGAGGACGGTCGGGGTGTAGAAGTAGCCCTCGCCCTCGGCGCGCTCTCCACCGGTGAGGACCTTCGCGCCGCGCTCGACGGCGTCGGCGACCAGCTCCTCGACCTTGCCGCGGCCGTCCTCGTCGATCAGCGGGCCGACCGTGACGCCGTCCTCGGTGCCGCGGCCGACCGCGAGCGCGGCCATCCGGGCGGAGAGCTTCTCGGCGAACTCGGCGGCCACCGACTCGTGCACGTACAGCCGGTTCGCGGCCGTGCACGCCTCGCCGATGTTGCGCATCTTCGCGGCCATCGCGCCCTCGACGGCCTTGTCGAGGTCGGCGTCCTCGCACACGATGAACGGCGCGTTGCCGCCCAGCTCCAGCGAGACCCGCAGCACGTGCTGGGCGCTCTGCTCGATGAGCAGGCGGCCCACCGCCGTCGACCCCGTGAACGACAGCTTGCGGATGACGCCGCCGCGCAGCAGCGGCTCGACGACCTCGCCGGGGCGGGACGTGGTGAGCACGTTCAGGACGCCCGCGGGCACACCCGCCTCGGTCATGATCTCGGCGAGCTTCAGCATCGTCAGCGGCGTCTGCTCGGCGGGCTTGATGATCATGGTGCAGCCGGCCGCGATCGCCGGACCGATCTTGCGGGTGCCCATGGCGAGCGGGAAGTTCCACGGCGTGATCAGCAGGACCGGGCCGACCGGGCGCTTCATCACGACGAAGCGGTCCTTGCCGTCGGGGGAGGCCTGGTAGCCGCCCTCGATCCGGACGGCCTCCTCGGCGAACCAGCGGAAGAATTCGGCGGCGTACGCCACCTCGCCGCGCGCCTCCGCGAGCGGCTTGCCCATTTCGAGTGTCATCAGGAGGGCCAGCTCGTCCTGGCGCTGCATGATCAACTCGAACGCGCGGCGCAGGATCTCGCTGCGCTCGCGCGGCGCGGTGGCCGCCCAGGACTCCTGCGCGGCGCCCGCCGCCTCCGCCGCGGCGCGCGCGTCCTCGGCGCCCGCGTCGGCGACGGTGCGCAGCTCACGGGCGACCGAGGGGTCCTCGACGCCGAAGGTCGCGCCCGAGGCCGCCGGGCGCCAGCTGCCGCCGATGAACAGTCCGTCGGGCACGGACGCGACGACGGCCCGCTCGCGGTCCGTCTGCTGTTCGGTCACTGCACTCACTTCGACTCCCGTGGTTTGGAACTCCCGGCCCGGCACACTCGTGGACAGCCGCCGAATTGCATGCTTGCATGAGTGTAGGTTGTTGACAATCCTACGACGCAGCCTGATGTTGATCTCCGTAGAAGATCCGTGAACCACCGTGGTCACCGAGCGAGGAGCCGTCCATGAGTGCCTTGTCCCCCGTCCTCAAGCAGGCCACCCCCGTCCTGGCCGAACGCGGCGAGGGCGTCCGTCTCTACGACGAGTCCGGCCGCGCCCACCTGGACTTCACCGCCGGCATCGGCGTCACGTCCACCGGGCACTGCCACCCGAAGGTGGTCGCCGCGGCGCAGGAGCAGGTCGGCAAGCTCATCCACGGCCAGTACACGACGGTGATGCACAAGCCGCTGCGCACGCTCAGCGCGCGCCTGGGCGAGGTGCTTCCGAACGGACTGGACTCCCTCTTCTTCGTCAACTCTGGTTCCGAGGCCGTCGAGGCCGCGATGCGCCTCGCCAAGCAGGCCACCGGTCGGCCCAACATCGTCGCCTTCCAGGGTGGCTTCCACGGCCGTACGCTCGCCGCCGCGTCGATGACCACGTCGGCCACCAAGTTCCGCTCCGGGTACGGACCGCTCATGTCGGGCGTGGCGCTCGCGCCGTTCCCCAACTGCTTCTACTACGGCTGGGACGAGGAGACCGCGACCAAGTTCGCGCTGCGCGAGCTGGACCAGTTGCTCGCCACCGTCACCACGCCCGCCGACACCGCCGCGTTCATCGTGGAGCCGGTCCTCGGTGAGGGCGGCTACGTTCCCGCGAACACGGCCTTCCTGCGCGGCCTGCGCGAGCGCGCGGACCGGCACGGGATCCTGCTGATCATCGACGAGGTGCAGACCGGGTTCGGACGCACCGGCAAGTTCTGGGGCCACGACCACTTCGACGGCAAGCCCGACATCATCGTCACCGCCAAGGGCCTGGCCAGCGGTTTCCCGCTGTCCGCGATCGCCGCGTCCGAGGAGCTGATGTCGCGGGCCTGGCCCGGCTCGCAGGGCGGCACGTACGGCGGCAACGCGGTGTCGTGCGCCGCCGCCATCGCCACCCTCGACGTCATCCAGGAGGAGAAGCTCGTCGAGAACGCCGCCGAGCGCGGCCAGCAGCTCTTCGCCGGCCTGCGCGAGGTCGCCGAGTCCTACCCGGTCGGCGGCCAGGGCGGCATCGGTGACGTCCGCGGCCTCGGCCTGATGGCGGGCATCGAGTTCGTGACCGCGGACGGCGAGCCGGACGGCGCCACCGCCGCCCGCGTGCACGCCGCCGCCTCCGAGCGCGGTCTGCTGCTGCTCACCTGCGGGACACAGGGCCAGGTCGTCCGGATGATCCCGCCGCTCGTCGTGAACGGCGAGGACATCGACGAGGGCCTGCGGCTGTGGCGCGAATCGGTCGCGGCGGTCCTCGGCTGACACCTCCGGTGGGAACCGGGGCGGCGTTCCGACGCGGCCCCGAGTGCCGTCGTCGCCCCGGCCGGCCCCGCCGCGCCGGGGCGACGTGCTTCCCCGGCGCGGTCGGGCCGGCCACGTGAGCAACCGGACGGCCGTCGCCGCCGCGGGTGATCGGGCCGGCCCTCCGGGGCGGAGCGGGTGGACAGCGGGGCCCCTGGTGCGGGCAGCACCCACGCCCCGGCACCGCCCGCCCTACAGGCCGCACGGCCCGCGTTGCCGCGATTCCGCCACCCCGCCGCAGCGATCTTGAGACGCTCTCCACCAGCAGCACCACCCCGCCCGCCCGAAGGAGCCACCATGTCCGCCCCCGTCGCCACGACCGGATCCGCCGCGCCCCGCCCGGACGCGCCCGACCCGGCAACGCTGGAGAAGCTGGAGCGCGCGCTGCGGGAGGCCGTGCCGCACGGCGAGGTCGCCTTCGGCAAGCGGCGGCGCGCCGAGTACGCGCAGGACGCCTCCGTGTACCGGCAGGTCCCCGCGGCCGTCGTGCTGCCCGCCGACACCGACGAGCTGGCCGCGGCGCTCGCCGCCTGCCACGGCCTCGACGTCGCCGTCACCCTGCGCGGCGCGGGCACCTCCATCGCGGGACAGGCAGTCGGCGACGGCGTCGTCATCGACACCTCGCGTTCGCTGAACCGCATCCTCGACATCGACGCCGAGGCGCACACCGCCCGCGTCGAACCCGGAGTCGTCCTCGACCGCCTCCAGGACGCCTGCAAACCGCACGGCCTGCGCTTCGGCCCCGACCCCTCCACCCACGCCCGCTGCACCATCGGCGGCATGATCGGCAACAACGCCTGCGGCACCCACTCGGTGGCCTGGGGCCGCACCGCCGACAACATCGTCGAACTCGAGGTCCTCACCTACGACGGCGAGCGCATCCGGCTCCGCTCCCTGGACGCCGACGAACTCCAGCACGTCGTGGACGAGGGCGGCCGCACCGGCGAGATCCACGCCCGCCTGCGCGACCTGCGCGACCGGCATCTGGCCATGCTGCGCACCGAGTTCGGCCGCTTCCGCCGGCAGGTCTCCGGCTACAGCCTCGAACACCTCCTCCCGGAGAAGGGCTTCGACCTCGCGGCGGCGCTCGTCGGCACCGAAGGCACCTGCGCGGTCGTCGTGTCGGCGACCGTCAAGCTCGTCGACCTCCCGGCCCGCCGCACCCTCGTGGCGCTCGGCTTCTCCGACCTGCCCGCCGCGGGCGACGCCGCACGCCACGTCCTGCGCCACGAGCCCATCGCCTGCGAGGGCCTGGGCGGAGACCAGGTCGCTGCGCTGCGCCGCAACGTCCCGGACGCCCGCCCCGAGGAGATGCTCCCCGAGGGCGCCGGCTGGCTCCTGTGCGAGTTCGGACACGCGGACGCGACGCCCGACCCGGAGGCCGAACGGGCCCGCGCCGAGGCCCTGTTGAAGGACACCGGCGCCGTCGACGTACGCCTCGTCCAGGACCCCAAGGAGCAGGCGGCCCTCTGGCGCATCCGCGAGGACAGCTCGGGACTCGCCACCCGCGCCCCCGACGGCTCCGAGGCCTGGCCCGGCTGGGAGGACTCCGCCGTCCCCGTCGAACACCTCGGCGATTACCTGCGCGACCTGGCCGCCCTGCTGGAGTCGCACGGCCTCCAGGGCACCCCGTACGGCCACTTCGGCGAGGGCTGCGTGCACATCCGTATCGACTTCGACCATGAGACGGCCGAAGGAGTGCGGATCTTCCGGACGTTCATGAAGGACGCCGCCGAACTCGTCGCCCGGCACGGCGGCACCCTCTCCGGCGAACACGGCGACGGCCAGGCCCGCGCCGAGTTCCTGCCGCTGGTCTACAGCGAGGAGGCGATGGAGGCGTTCGGCGAGTTCAAGGCGGTCTGGGACCCGGAGAACCGGCTCAATCCCGGCATCCTCGTCCACCCGCGCCCCGCCGACGAACGCCTGCGCATCACCGCGGGCCACCGCCCCACCCTCCAGCTCACCACCACGCTCGCCCTCGCCGAGGACGACGGCGACCTCACCAAGGCGCTGCGCCGCTGCGTCGGCATCGCCAAGTGCCGCACGTCGTCCGGCGGCGTGATGTGTCCGAGCTACCGCGCCACCGGGGACGAGAAGGACTCCACGCGCGGGCGCGCACGCGTGCTCTACGAAATGGTGCAGGGCGACGTCATCACCGACGGCTGGCAGTCCGAGGAGGCCGCCGAGGCTCTCGACCTCTGCCTGTCCTGCAAGGGCTGCAAGAGCGACTGCCCCGTAGGCGTCGACATGGCCTCCTACAAGGCGGAGTTCCTGCACCACCACTACCAGGGCAGGCGCCGCCCCGCCTCCCACTACGCGCTCGGCTGGCTGCCCCTGTGGTCGCACCTCGCGGGGCTGGCGCCGGGCCTCGTCAACGCCGTGACCCGCAACAACAGGGCCGCCCGCCTTCTTAAGAAGGCGGGCGGCATCGCCCCGGAGCGCCCGGTCCCGCCGTTCGCCGGACGACGCTTCCGTACGAGCTTCAAGAGGCGCCAAAACGTCCCGACCCCGGGCAGCCGGGGCAAGGTCCTCCTCTGGCCCGACACCTTCACGGAGTTCATGTCGCCCGAGGTGGGCCGCGCGGCGGTCATCGTCCTCGAACACGCGGGCTTCGAGGTGGTCCTGCCGCCCGATCGCTTGTGCTGCGGACTGACCTGGCACACCACGGGCCAGCTCGACATGGCCAAGAAGGTGCTGGAACGCACCCTCAAGGCCGTCGACCCCTACCTCCAGGAGGGCATGCCGCTGATCGGCCTGGAACCCAGCTGCACGTCCCTGTTCCGCACGGATGCCACGGAGCTGTTCCCGAACGACCCGCGCGCCGAGCGCCTCGCCGCCCAGACCATGACGCTCGCCGAACTCCTCGACCAGCGCGCCCCCGACGTCGACTTCGGCCGCCTCGACGACGTCACCGCCCTGACGCAGACCCACTGCCACCAGCACGCCACGCTCGGCAGCAAGGCGGACGACCGGGTGCTCGCCCGTGTCGGCGTGGACAGCGGCCGCCTCGACTCCGGCTGCTGCGGCCTGGCCGGCAACTTCGGCTTCGAGGACGGCCACTACGACGTGTCGGTCGCGGTCGGCGAACAGGCCCTCCTCCCGGCCCTGCGCGAGGCCGCCGACGACACGGTGGTCCTCGCGGACGGCTACAGCTGCCGCACCCAGATCACCCAGCTCTCCGACCGCCGGCCCCGCCACCTCGCGGAACTCCTCAGGGACGCGCTGAGGGCGCGACGCGGCGACTGACCGGGTCCCACCTCAGGAGCTCTCCCCGGAACGCGCGCTCACCCGCGTTCCGGGGCCCGGTCGTGCTCCGTTCCGCCGAGCTCGCTCGTCGGCACCCGGAACGTCTCCCGCAGCCCCCACGCGCACAGCGCCAGGACGAGTGCCGCCGCCGCGGAGTACAGCCCGACGCCGAGGGGATCGCCGTCGAAGGCGATCAGCAGCGCGGTCGCCGTCGTCGCGGCCGTGCCCCCACCGAGCGCCGCACCGACCTGATACGTGGCGGAGATCGAGGAGTAGCGGGTGGCGGCGGAGAACTGCTCGCCGAGGAACGCCGGGATGCATCCCTGGGGCGCCGCCATCAGCACGTTCACCACCACGTACGCGAGCGTGGCCGACAGCAGCACATGGCCGTCCACCATCGGGAAGTACGCGAAGAAGAAGGCGCCGTACGCGAGGGTCCCGAGGATCACCACCGGCTTGCGGCCGAAGCGGTCGGAGACCAGCGCCATGACGGGCACCGCGACCATGAAGGCGACGGAACCGGCGACCTGGAGAAGCAGCGACTGCGTGTGGCTGTAGCCGCGTTCCTCCGCGTACGTGACGGTGAAGATCGAGCCGATGTAGGCGAGGGTGTTGTAGCCGAAGGCGACGCCGATGGCGAGCATCATCTGACGCGGGTGCCGCTTGACGGCGTCCAGGATCGGCACGCGCGGAGCGTGCTCGGTGCGGCGCTGCTCCTGCGGCATCCGGGACCGGGCCACGACACCGACCAGGACCAGAAGCCCGCCCAGCCAGAACGGCACCCGCCAGGCCCAACTCTCCAGCTCCCGCTGCGGGAGCAGGGTCACCAGCGTGAAGACACCGGTCCCCAGGAGGCTGCCGATGCCGATGCCCGCGCTGGTGAAACTGCCCCACAGCCCGCGCCGGTGCTCGGGCGCGTTCTCGATGCCGAACAGGGAGGCGCCGCCCCACTCGCCGCCGGCGGCGAAGCCCTGCACGAGGCGGAGGGCGACGAGCATGACCGGCGCGGCGACGCCGAGGGCGCCGTACGTGGGCAGGCAGCCGATGAGGAACGTACTGGAACCCATCACCACAAGGGTGAGGACGAGCATCGCCCTGCGGCCGATCCGGTCGCCGAAGTGCCCGATGACGATGCCGCCGAGCGGACGTGCCACGAAACCGCTGCCGAACGCCGCGAAGGCCACGAGGGTGCCCACCGTGGGGTCGAAGCCGGGGAAGAACACCTTGGGGAAGACGAGGGCCGCGGCGAGCCCGTAGATGATGAAGTCGTAGAACTCGAGCGCGGTGCCGAAGCCGGAGATGAAGAACGTACGGGTCACGCTCAGGGAGCCGGCCCGCTGTGCCGAGCCTGGTCTGACGGTCTGTGTCATCGCTGATCCTTGGAGGGCGGCGGGGGAGCGGACGGCGTCAGAAGCGGCTGAAGCCCCGAGCGGCGGCGGAGGCCGGGGTGCCGACCGCGTAGTCGAGCGCGCCGCCCGCGACGTCGAGACCGACGGTGAAGAGGGTGCCCCACTGCTCGTGCGGGGGCTTCGCGGCGTCCGGCCGCATGCACACGACGGCGCCCGCCCCCTCGCTCCCGCACAGCGCCGAGGCCCGCTCGGCGGGCGAGAGCCCTGGCAGCGCGGCGCGGACCGTCCGCAGATGGGCCAGGCGCTCCGCCGTCGACGAGTCACCGGGGCACACATCACCGGCCGCGAGTTCCGGGTCGAGGAAGTGGTTGGTGTGCAGCAACCAGCCGTCCGCGCCCGGCCGGACCACGGCGAGCCCGCGCGGGGACAGTTCGAGGCTCGCGGCGCCCTCGGCGGTGACGACGGTGAGCGAGGTGGAGGCGGTCACCCGCGCCGAACCCGCGATCTCCACGGCCTGGCCGAGGGTGTCGGCCTCATCGAGGATCCGGCGCGCGACCGCGTGCACGGGAACACCGCCGCCCTCGCCGTCGGCACGGTGGAACAGGATGTTGAAGTGCACACCGAGCCCGGCGCCGTTCACCCCGATCTTCGCCGGGGCGCCGAACTCGGTGAACAGCTTCACCGTGCGGCCCTCCGCAGGGGTCAGCTCGTGCAAGAGGGCGTCGGGGACGAGGAGTTCGTGCCAGTCCCACGTCTGCACGGTCTGCGGGGCCACGCCCCCAGGTGCGTACACGGCCGTCGAGCACTCGCCCTCGCCGGCCGGCGGGCACAGCGCGAGGATCTCCGTTCGGGCGCCGACGGCGGCGACCTTCCAGCGCTCGACGCCCGCCGCGTCGGCGCAGGCGTCCGACTCCTCGGCGAGCCCCGGAGCCCACTGGCGCAGCGCCTCGTGGCTGCGCTCGGCGAGCTCGCGCACGCGCGCCGCGGGGAGGCCGAGCGCGGCGAAGTGCTCCACGTACAGCGTGCTCACGCGGCGTATCTCGCCGCCGAACCGGTCACCGAGCAGCGCGCCGCGCTCGCGCGGGTCGACCGTGTCGGTGGTCAGGGTGTGCAGATCCACGAGTGTTCCTTCCGGGCCCACGGGGCCATGTGTCGGTGCGGCGCCGATCACGGTAGGAAGGTAAAACGTTTTATACAATGCCTGGTCGAAACAGATGCGTGGTCGAATCACCGCCAGGTCGAACCGGCGCGGCGGAGGAGGGCGGGAGGCGTGGCGCGCACCCAGGGCATCACCATCAAGGACGTGGCACGCAGGGCCGGGGTGTCGATCACCGCCGTCTCGCACGCCCTCAACGGCAAGGGCACGCTCAGCGCCGCCACCCGCGAGCACATCCGCGAGGTCGCCGACGAGATGGGCTACGCCGCGGACGCCCTCGCCCGCGGCATGCGCAGCTCCACGATGGGCGCGGTCGGCCTCGTGCTCCGCTCCCTCGACGCGCTCGGCGACTACAAGCCCGAAGGCGTCGACGTCTTCGAGAAGTTCGTCGGCTCCGCCGCCTCCCAGGCCCTCGCCCGCGGCCTGAGCCTGATGCTGGTGCCCGACCTGACCCGGGCGCCGGTGCCGCCCCTGACGTTCTCCATGGACGGCTACATCGTCACCAATCCGCACCGCGACGACCCGGTCGTCGCCCTGCTCGACAAGCGCGGCATCCCCTACGTCACCTACGGCAGCGCCCCCGGCCGCCCCGACTTCCCGTACTGGGCGTCGGAGGACGACGCGGCCTCGGCACGCCTGGTCCTCGACCACCTCGAGGCCAGGGGAGCCCGCGGCGTCGCCCTCGTCCGCGGCACCGACACCAACGCCTGGAACGACGAGCACGAAGAGGCGTACGTCTCGTGGTGCGCGGACCGGAACATCCCTGCCCGCCTCTACGAACTGGCCGAACGCGCGGGCGTCGAGGGCGGCGTCGACCTCGCCCGCCGGATCGCGGCCGACGGCCTGCCCGACGCCGTCTTCTGCCTGACGGGCCGGCACGCGGCGGGCGTCCAGGAAGGCCTCATCGCCCAGGGGGTCGAGGTCCCCGGCCGGGTGATGGTGGCCGCCGGCTCCGACTCGGAGCACTCCCGGAACGCCCGCCCCACCATCTCCGCGCTCGAACTGGACCCGGTCGGCAGCTCGGGCGCGCTCCTGGACATCCTCCAGGCCCTGATCGCCGGTACGGAGCCGGTCGCCCCGCGCATCACGCGGGCACATTTGAGGGAGCGGGAGTCGACGCGGAGACGACCCCGCTGATCGAATCTTGTCCGCGGCCTGTCGTATACCGATGAGTTCTGCCACATCCGCCGGTCCATGAGTGTTAGTTGGTGAAGAGCCGACAGCGATGAATGAAAGAACCAGGGAGATCCGACATGCGCACGCTGATCAGCACGGCCTTCGTGTCCCTCGACGGAGTCATGGAGGCGCCGGGCGGCGAGCCCGGATACCGCAACTCCGGATGGACGTTCAAGGGCATCGACTTCGTGCCCGAGGCGTTCGAGATCAAGGGCCGGGAACAGACCGAGGCCACCGCGATGCTCTTGGGCCGGGTCAGCTACGAGGCGTTCAGCCCGGTGTGGCCGGGCATGGAGGAGTTCGCCGAGTACAAGCCGATGCCGAAGTACGTCGTGTCCACCACCCTCAAGTCCGGTGACCTGGTGTCCGGTTGGGGCGAGACGACGATCCTTCGCTCGCTCGACGAGGTCGCCGCGCTCAAGGAGACCGAGGGCGGCCCGATCATCATGCACGGCAGCGCCACCCTCAATCAGAACCTGTCGGACGCGGGCCTCATCGACCGCTATCACCTGCTGGTCTTCCCGCTGCTGCTCGGAGCGGGCAAGCGACTGTTCAGCGCCACCGACAAGGACACCCAGCACCTGAAGCTCGTCGAGCACGAGGCGTACGCGAACGGGCTCCAGAAGAACGTCTTCGACGTCGTGCACTGAGGTCGGTCGGGGCGCCGCGTCACCCGTCGAAGTCGGTGGAGCGGGCGAGCTTCTCCCAGGCGCCCAACTCGGCGCGGGAACCGTCGAGATGGGCGGTGATCGCGTCGACCGCGTCATTGCCGAGCGGCAGTCGCAGCGGAGGCTCCTCGGAGTCCACGGCGGCCAGGATCGCGGCCGCGGCCTTCGCCGGATCGCCCGGCTCCCGGCCGCTGCCGCCCGGCAGCGCGGACAGGACGGGACCCACGGTGTCCTGGTACGCGTCCAGCGTCGATACGGGGGTCAGATCGGCGGAGCCCGCGAAACCGGTCCGGAACGCGCCGGGCTCGACGATCAGCACGCGGATGCCGAGCGGCGCCACCTCGGCGGCCAGCGCTTCGGAGAGTCCCTCCAGGGCGAACTTGGTGGCGCAGTACGCGCCGACTCCGGCGAACGCGAACCGCCCGCCCATGCTGGTCAGTTGGACGATGGTGCCCGAGCCGCGACCACGCATGTGCGGCAGCACGGCACGGGTGAGCGCGGCGGGCCCGAAGAAGTGCAGGTCCATCAGGTCCCGCAGCTCCGCGTCCGAGGCCTCCTCGACCGCCCCGACCATGCCGCGGCCCGCGTTGTTGACCAGCACGTCGATCCGGCCGTGCCGGGCGGCCACCCCGTCGACCGCGGCCTGCACGTCGCCGATCGCGGTGACATCCAGGGCCAGCGTCTCGACCTGATCCGGGTGCGCGGCGACCAGATCGTCGAGCGGAGCGGTCCGCCGCGCGGCGGCCACCACGACATCGCCCGCGGCCACCGCCGCCTCGGTGATCGCCCGGCCGAACCCACTGCTCGCTCCCGTGACCAGCCATACCCTGTTCATGGTGTTCCCCCTCGGTCCGCGGGCCGCCGCTGTCGGCGACCCGTCCGTGAACCACCTTGCTGTGCAATCCAGTTGCCCGTCCAAGATCTGCCGTGATAGCCGATGGTTATGGACGTTCACGGGCGGGACCTGAGGTACTTCACCGCGGTGGCCGAGGAGCTCCACTTCACGCGTGCGGCCGAGCGGCTGTACGTCTCGCAGCCCGCGCTGAGCAAGCAGATCAGGATGCTGGAGAAGCAGGTGGGGGCCGCGCTCTTCGAGCGGGACCGGCGTGCCGTCCGGCTGACCGAGGCCGGTGCCGCGCTGCTGCCGCACGCCCGGCGGATGGTCGAGGAGTGGGAGGCGGCCCGGGAGTCGGTCGCCAAGGTGATGGCCGACCGGGCAACGGCCCTCGTGGTGGGGATGAGCACGAGCCCTGGGCGCGGCGGCATGCTTCCCGCGATCCGCTCCCGGTTCACCGCCGAACATCCCGGCACGCGGCTCAGGGTCCGGCAGGTGACCTGGGAGGATTCGACCGCGGGGCTCGCCGACTGCACGAGCGACGTCGCGTTCGTCTGGCTGCCGCTGCCCGATCAGGAGCGCTACCGGTGGGTGCCGGTCGCCGAGGAGCCCCGCCTGGTCGCCATGGCTGACACGCACCCGCTGGCCGGCAGCCGATCCGTCGATTTCGCGGACCTTCTCGACGAGCCGTTCCTCGCCCTTCCCGAGAGCGCCGGACCGCTGCGGGACTACTGGCTCGCCGCCGATGCCCGCGGCGGGAAACCGGCCGTCATCGGCGCGGAGGTGGCCAGCACGGAGGAGACGTACGAGGCGCTCGCCGCGGAACTCGGCGTCGTGCTGCTCGCGGCGGGCAACGCGCCGCTGGTCACGCTCGGCGGTGTCGTCACCCGCCCGGTCCACGGCGTCTCGCCCAGCCGCTTCGTTCTGGCCCGGCGTGCCGACGACCGCCGCCCACTGGTGCACGCGTACGCGCGCGCCGCCGAGTCCCTCAGTGCCCAAATCCGTACTCCGCCCACTTCTCGACCACGCTCCGCCGCACGTCCTTGGGGTACGAATTCCGGAACGAGGCGGTGATCCCCGGTGCGGTACCCGCAAGTTGGGAGGGGAGCAGGCAGCTGATGACGGCCTTGCCGCCGCGTCCCGTGCGAGCCTCCTCCGGGGTGAGGTAGGGGACCATCGGGATGCCCGGCGCCCGCGGGTGGACGTACTCGCCCGTGCCGGGGTGGTAGCGGGTCGCCATCGCCCACACCAGCTGGTCGATGTCGGTGACGTCGATGTCGTCGGCGACCAGGATCACCTTCGGGACCAGCCATCCGGTGTGCGAGCCGAACAGCACCTCGGCGACGGCATCGGCCAGTTGGCGCTCGCTCATCCGCGCCCCGGCCAGCCGCTCGATGTCGACCGCGACGGCGATCCAGCACGTCGCGGCCTCGTACGAGCACCAGGCCATGGAGACCGGCAGCCCGCTCGAACGCAGCAGGTCCAGGCTGGTCGCCGAGATCATCGTGCCCCAGATGGTGTGGTTCTCCTCCGGTGGCAGACCCGCCACGCACACCGGCAGGATCGGGTCGTCGCGGTGCGTGACGGTCTCCACGTGGAAGACGGGCTGCTGCTTGCTCTCGGCGAACGAGTACCCGTGGTACTCGCCCATCGGCCCCTCGGGGGCGGTCTCGTCCGGGCTGATCCAACCCTCGAGGACGATCTCGGAGTTGGCGGGCACGTACAGGTCGTGCAGCTCGGTGCGGACGACGTCGACGGGGCTTCCGGTGAGGGCGCCCACGTACCCGTCCTCGTCGACCTCGGCGGGCAGCGGCATGCCCGCGGCCGCGAGCGCGGCGGGCGGGGCACCGAGGACCATGGCCCAGGGCGTGGGCTCGCCCCGCTCGCGCCACATCTGGTGGATCATGCCGAGGTGCTGCTGCGGCATCGCCGGCCCGACGAGCGTGCGCGGCCCGTGCAGCATGGTGCGGCTGACGGACCAGCTGGTCCACTTCCCGTCGGGCGTGCGCACCACATGGAAGCCGTACGTCCCGAAGTACCGTCCGCCGTCCTCGGCGTGCAGGAGCGGTACGGGGAAGCGGGTGAGATCGACGTCCTCGCCCGTCAGGACGTTCTCCTTGCAGGGGCCGTCGGCCACGACGCGCGGGGCGAGCGGATCGGCGTGCATCGCGGAGATGAGCCGCTCCAGCAGCTCGCGCGGCGTGGTGTCACGCGGGAGCCCGAAGTGCGCGGCGAGCCGCCCGTACGCGCCGTCGGCTCGGCCGGTGAGACCGGCCGGCGCGCCGAGGATGCGATGCCCGGGGGCGCCCTCCGTGAGGTTGCTGAACAGGGGAGCGGGGCCGCGCGTCTCGTACACGCGCCGCGTGATGGCGCCGACCTCAAGGGTGGGGCTGACCGCCTGTCGGATGTCGAGCGCGTCGCCCGCCTCGATCAACTCCTCGACGAAGTCCCGGAAGTTGAGCGCGCTGCCGCGTTGCGTCATGACAGACCCTTTCCTGCGGGCGAGGGCCGGTGGAATCGACCTCCCCGATGTCGTTACAGACAGTTATTACGTACACGTCCTACCTTCCTCACGGTAAAGTACGTGTACGTCCTAATCAAGCGAGAGGTCTCCACCCGATGCCCCGTCCGACGTCCCGCAAGAGCGCGCACGCCGAGGCCGTCGAGGCCGCACTCGACGGGCTCGGGCCGCTCGCCCGCCAGCTGAACCAGCTGCACACGCGGCTCTGGTACGAGCAGGTCCACCAAGACCTGACCGGCCCCCAGTTCACCGTCCTGAGCCTGCTCGACCTGCACGGAGACATGGACCAGGGCACGCTCGGCACCCTGGCCCACCTCGACAAGTCGACGGCCGCCCCGCTTCTGGAACGACTGCGCCGCAGGGGCCTGCTGGACCTGGAGAAGGACGAACGCGACCGCCGCCGCAAACTCGTCCGCATCACGCAGAGCGGCCGCCACCTGGTGGCACGCCTGGCGCCCGGCGTCACGGACGTGAGCGACCAACTGCTGGACGTGCTCACGGCGGAGGAGCGGGAGGAGTTCCTGCGGATGCTGCGCCGGGTGACGACGCGCCCGGAGGTCCCCTGACGGTGAGAGGATCGGGCCATGGCGACGACGACCGTGACCGGGGACTTCGACCTGACCATGGACGAGCTGCGCGCGGTCGCGCGGTACGCCGCGCAGAGCGCAGAGCAGGTCCTTCCCGTGTACGAAGCGGCGTCGCCGCACGACCCGCGGCCCCGCGCGGCCGTCGACGCCGCCTGGGAGTTCGTCAAGGGCGCGAACCGGTCCCGATCGCAGCGCGTGACCGCGCTCGACGCGCACCGGGCCGCCGCGGAAGCGGACACGGAAGCCGCGCGGCTCGCCGCGCGCGCCGCCGGTGACGCCGCCTCCGCCGCGTATCTGCACCCGATCGCGAAGGCCACCCAGGTCGGGCACATCCTGCGCGCCGCCGCCTGCGCCGCCCGTGTCGAGGAGTTGGCCGCGGGCGGCGATCCGGAGGCGGGGGAGCGGCACATCGAACAGGCCCGGCGGCGCGCCACACCGGTCCTCGTGGACGTGCTGAGCCGGTACCCCGTGGCGCCTGAGGGGAAGGGGCGTGTGGCGCACCTGATGAGCGCGCTCGACGCGTCGTTGCGCGGCACGCGCCCCTAGGGGGTGTCGCGGACCTCAGCCGGAGCCGGAACCCGGGTCCCTCTCCACGAGGCGGGCGAGGTTCTCCAGCGCCATCCGCGTGCCCGTCTCGTTCTGGTCGACGGGAACGACGTCGGGGATCCCCTCGTGCAGCATCCGCACCTCGGTGCCGCCGTCGGCGTCGACGAGCGTGGTGGTCATCGTCATCGTGTCGCGCAGTGCGGGATCGTCGGATTCAAAGGCGAGCACCTCGACCACCTGCTCGTCGGGCACCAGCCTCGCGAAGTGGCCGTGGTACGTGTCGGTGTGCGAGGCCGACTTGCCGCTCTCGTTCGGCGCGTCGTAAGTGAGCGAGACGCGGAACCTCCCGCCCTCGCGGGCGTCGAACTCGTGCACCTGGCTGGTCATGCCGGCGGGCACCCGCCAGTGCGCGATGGCGTCCGCGTCGATGAGCGCCCGGTAGACGGCGGCACGCGGCGCGTTCACGTGCTGGGAGAGCTCGGTCGAGTACATCGGCCGAGCGTAGCGTCCGGGCCGTCGCGGGGCCCGGGAGGACGCGGGGCCGCGGGGACGCGGGGACGCTTCGGCGGGTCCCGAAGTGTTCCGCGCCTAGCGTCGGCGGCATGAACCGAACCGTGCATGAGATCTCCCGCTACGAGGACGCGCGTGCGGCGCTGGCCTGCCCGGATCTGGTGCCGGAGGTGCCAGAGGTGCCGGAGGTGCCAGAGGTGCCAGAGGAGTCTGAGGTGCCCGAGACGCCGTCCGCTGTCGACGGGAAGGAAGGCGCGTCCATGGGCTGGCTGCGGGCCTCGGTGCCCCGGTTCGGCTCCGGCGCGGCGCACGCGCGGCGCCGCGCGCTCGTGGAGGCCGAGCTGGCCCGCCTCGACGTGGCACGGCTGCGGGCGGCGGCCGCCCGGTGGCCCGAGGGAGAGGACGCGGCCCCGCACGTCGTTCGCACCCTCGCCGAGGCGCTGGGGTACCGCGAGCCCGACGCGGTGACGGAGGCGGTCGCAGCCGTGGCGCCCGTCTACTTCGGCGGCGAGGCCCCGGAGGCCGACGCGGCGGTGGCACGCCTGATGGAGCTGCTGACCCCGCCGGGGCATCGGCAGGAGGAGAGCCATGGTCGGCCGTGCCCCGATGGCGCGTCGGACGACGCCGAGGTCGCGGCCGCCCGGATCTGTCTCCTCGTGCAGGCCCGGGACGCGACCGCCGCCCTGGTGCGGCACGCCGACGCCGCTCCCGCCGCCGCCCGCCCCGTCGAGCGGCTGCTCCGCGACACGCTGCGCGACGACCCGCCCGTCCGCGTCCTGCGTCGCGTCGCCGCCCGCGACACCCGCGTCGCCGGAAGGGACATCGCCGCCGGAGACCTCGTCCTCCTGGACGCCACGGCCGTCACCCCCACGGACGCCGACGCGCCGCTCGCCTTCGGGGCGCCGCCGCGCGTCTGCCCCGGCCGTGATCACGCCATGGCCCTGGCCGCGGGCGCCCTCGCGCACCGCCGCCCCACGCGCTTCGCCGACCTGCACCGGGGAGACACTCCGCTGCTGCTGCCCAACGCCTGGGACCGCGCCTCCGCCGCCGCGCTCGCCGACGCCGGCTTCGAGGCCGTCGGCACCACCAGTCTCGGTGTGGCCGCCGCGGCCGGGCTCCCGGACGGCGCGGGTGCCACCGCCGACGCCACGCTCGCCCTGGCCCGCGGGCTCGGGCGCGCCGCGCTCCTGTTCACCGTCGACATGGAGGGCGGGTTCAGCGACGATCCGGACGAAGTGGCCGCACTCGCCCGCCAGTTGAGCGCCGCGGGCGCCGCCGGGATCAACCTCGAGGACGGGCGCGCCGACGGCAGCCTCACCCCCGCCGACCAACACGCCGCGAAGATCGCGGCGGTGAAGGCGGCCGTCCCCGACCTGTTCGTCAACGCCCGCACGGACACCTACTGGCTCCGCAGGAATCCTGACCACGAGGACACCGAGAAGCGTCTCGCCGCGTACCAGGACGCGGGCGCCGACGGCCTGTTCGTACCCGGTCTCGCCGAACCCGACCTGATCCGCGCCATCGCCGCCCGCTTCGAGCGTCCCCTCAACATCCTCTACTCACCCACCGGCCCTGCCCTCGACGAACTCGCCGCGCTGGGCGTCCGCCGCGTCAGCCTCGGCTCGCTGCTCTACCGCAGGGCGCTCGGCGAGGCCGTGGCCACCGCGCGGGCCGTCCGCGAGGGGCGGCGGCCCACCGGCGACACACTCTCGTACGAGCAGGTGCAGGAGCTGTAGGCGGCGGTCAGCGTTCCGGCGCGGGATTCGCGAGCGCCGTCGTCGTGCAGTAGCCGATCGGGCCCGCCGCGTCGTACAACGTGCAGTGCCCGACGGCGATGCCGTCCTCAGCGGTGTGCCCCGTGGCCTCCAGGCCGATCTCGTCGCTGAGGGGGAGGCGGCTCAGGGACAGGGTGTAGTCGGCGTTGATGTAGCGCAGTCCGGCGTCGCCCGCGTGGGCGAGCGGGCTCGCCGTGTCGGCGGCCAGCGCGGCGCGGACCAGCGGCGACAGCGCCTCCCCGCCCACCAGTGGCCGGGCATCACGTATCCAGGAGCGCCGCCGCTGATCGCCGCTCCACTCCCGTACGGGCCGCGACTCCTCGTCGAAACGCAGGAATTGGGTGCGCCCGTGCGGGGCCAGCAGCTCCTGGGGCGGCGGCGCGTCCCACGGGCCGGTCGCGGGAATGTGTCCCGGCGGCGGTGCGGCGGTGCGCGGCAGGACGGCACTGGCCCGCGCCAGCGGCCTCCCGTCGGCGCCGTGCACGGCGGCGTCGGCGACGCGGATCCGCCGTCCGTCGCGGACCCGCTGCGTGGTGACACCGACCGGCGCGAAGGGCGCGGTGCGGAACAGGTCGACGGTGAGCCGGGCGAAGTGCAGCCCCTCCTCGGCGTGTTCGCGCTCAAGCGCCCGCGCGAGGAGACCGCCCAGGAGTCGGCCGTGCACCGTGCCGGGCGCCCACCAGCCGCGCGCGTGCGACTCGGGCACGAAGCTCTCCACGGAGTCCGCGGTCTCCCGGACGACCGCGAGGTTCACCGGCTCCGTGCTCCGCGTGAAGTAGGGCGCCTCGTCCTCGGTCTGTGCCACGTGTGTTCCTCTCAGTGCGTCGTACGTCGGTGCATACGGGGGTCGGCGATCCGGAGCGGATCGATGTGCAGCGGGTCCAGCCTCCGGATGAGGGCGAGCGTGGCGTGACAGATCGCGTCCGCGTCCCGTTTGCGCGCACACGTGGCGATCTCCCGGCCGGCCTCCCCGATGACGGAGGTGAGCACGCCGACCACCAGCCGGTCCACGGGTTCGCTGCCCGCTTCGAGCAGCACCGAGTTCTGCCGGATCCACTCGCGGCCCCGCGCCCTGCGCATCAGCTCGAAACCGGGCGGCCCGTCGCCGTCCATCCACAGCTCGATCAGGTCGCGCCGCCGCCAGCAGCCCTCCAGGAAGCTGCGGGTGCCGACGAGGAACAGTTCCAGCGGATCGCTCTCGCCCGCCGCCCGCGCCGCGGCCACCGCCTCGGCCGCCTCGCGCTCACGGGAGTCCTCGTAGTCCTCCCACAGCGCGACGAACAGCTCCGTCTTGCCGCCGAAATGGTGGTAGAGACTGCCGACGCTGGACCCGGCCCTGCGCACCACCGCGACGATCGCCGTGTCGGTGAACCCCTGCTCGCAGAAGACCTCGCGGGCGGCGTCGAGGAGGGTCCGGCGGGTCTGCTCCGTGCGGCTCCACTGCCAGGCGCTGTCCTTGGCCGCGAGCCGCTCCGCCTTGCGTGTCATCCGGTCGTCACCCCCTGCGCACCCACGTCCGTACCGAACCGAATTTTAGAATCAGCCGATTCCGAGCGCCAGAAGCCCGGTCGAACTCGTTCCGACCTCTTGACCGACCGCCGGGGCGCGGGCAACTTGAACTCATTCCTAGATTCCCGTTCCAGGATTTCCGGGCTTCCCGTTCAAGGATTGAGGGGGCACTTCCATGGTCGACTTCTCGCTGTCCACCGAGGAACGTCAGATCAGGGACACCGTCCGCGCGTTCATCACCAAGGAGGTGATGCCGCTGGAGCAGGACGTGCTGCGCAATGAACGGGCCGGTCGGCGGGGTGTCGAACCCGAAGTCGTCGCCGAGCTACGCGCCAAGGCCCGCAGGTCGGGCTTCTGGGGTGTGAACACCCCGGAGGAGTACGGCGGGATGAACCTCGGCGCCGTCATGTCCGCGATCATCGCGATGGAGCTGGGCCGGACCTTCGTCCCCTTCAGCTTCGGCGGCGGCGCCGACAACATCCTCTACGCCTGCGACGAGGAGCAGAAGCGGCAGTACCTGCTGCCCACCATCGAGGGCGAGCGCCGCTCCTGCTTCGCCATCACCGAACCCGGCGCGGGCTCCGACGCCCGCAACATCCGCAGCCGCGCCGTCCGCGACGGCGACGACTGGCTGATCACCGGCGAGAAGACGTTCATCACCGGCGGCAACGAGGCCGACTTCGTGATGGTGTTCGCGGTCACCGACCCGGACAAGGGTGCCGACGGTGGTGTCACCTGCTTCCTCGTCGACCGCGACATGGGCTGGAAGTCGGAGCCGATCGAGACCATGGGGGAGTGGGGCCCGGCCGCGCTCGTCTTCGACGAGGTGCGTGTCCCCGGCCGCAATGTCCTCGGCGAGGTCGGCAAGGGCTTCCAGCTCGCCATGCAGTGGATCGGCCAGGGCCGCTACCTCATCCCCGCCCGTGCCATCGGCTCCGCCGAGCGCATGCTCCAGATGGGTGTCGACTACGCCCGCCAGCGGCACTCCATGGGCCGCCCCATCGCCGACTACCAGGCCATCCAGTGGCACATCGCCGACTCGCAGGTCGAGATCGAGTCCGCGAAGTGGCTGACCCTGTACGCCGCCTGGCGCGCCCAGCAGGGGATGGACGCCCGGCACGCCTCTTCCATCGCCAAGCTCAACGGCGCGGTGATGGCCAACCAGGTCGTCGACCGCGTCCTCCAGATCCACGGCGGCATGGGCTACACCAAGGAACTGCCCATCGAACGCTGGTACCGCGAACTGCGCCTTCTGCGCATCTTCGAGGGCACCGACGAGATCCAGAAGCGCACCATCGCCCGCAACCTCATCAAGGGGCACGTCCGACTCGGCGGGATCGGCGAGTGACCGGGCGGCGCCCGCGCATCCGGCTCTTCCGGGTGCGCGAGCTCGACCAGTACCCGGAGTCCGGACAGCGGATGCGCATCCTGTCGATGGCGGTCCTCGCGGTCCTCATCGCCTCCTACGAGGGCCAGATCGCGCCCGTGGTGCCCCTGCTCCTCGACGACCTGGACATCTCGCTGACCACCTACGGCGGTGTCTCCGCCCTGGCGCTCGTCGCCGGGGCCGTCGCGTCGATGATCGGCGGGCGGCTCACCGACACCGTGGGCCGGGTGCGGCTCATCGTGCCGCTCCTGATGCTCACCGCGGGCTGCTGCTTCCTGATGACGACCGTGCACTCGGCAGGCCAACTCCTCGCCGTACGCGCCGTGTTGTCGGTCGTCGACGGCATGGCCATGGCGGGCACCGCGCCGCTCGTGCGGGACTTCTCGCCGCGGATGGGCCGCGCGCAGGCCTTCGGCTTCTGGACCTGGGGCCCGGTCGGGGCGAGCTTCCTGGCCGCCGCGGTCGCCAGCCTCACGCTGCCGCTGTTCGACGACTCGTGGCGCTCGCAGTTCGTCATCATGGGCTCGGTGTCCCTCGTGCTCTCCGTGGTGATCGCCTTCAACATCGCGGACCTCTCACCGGAACTGCGCGCCCGGATCGTGCAGTCCGAGCGGGAGACCCTCGGCCGCGCCGACCACACCGCACCGGCCCGCGCCCGGGACCTGTTCGCGCACCGGAACATCTGGGCCCATGTCGTCGGCATCGCCTGCTGGCTGGTGCTGTACGTGACACTGGTCGTGTACGGGCAGACGATGCTCGCGGAGAGCTTCCACCTCGACGCCGCGACGGCCTCGAAGATCATGGCCGCGTTCTGGACGCTGAACATCCTCACCCTCGTCGCCTCCGGACGGCTCTCCGACCGGCTGCAACTGCGCAAACCCTTCTGCGTGGGTGGCACGGTGGGCAGCGTGCTCCTCACCGCGTACCTGGCGGGTCTCGTCGGCCGCGAGGACGTCTCGCACCTCCACATCGCGGTCACCGGGGCGCTCCTCGGCGGCGTGATGGGCTGCGCCTACGGGCCCTGGATGGCGAACTTCTCCGAGAACGCGGAGGACGTCGACCCGCGCCTGCAAGGCACCGCCTGGGGCGTGTTCACGTTCCTGACCAAGGCGATGGGCGTGGTGGTGCTCATCGCCGTGCCCCGTGTCGTCGAGTCCGACGGCTGGCGCGCCTGGCTCGTCGTGTGCGGCTGCTGCATGGCCGTGTTCGTCCCGGCGTCGCTGTTCTTCCGCGGACCGTGGCGCCGGGCGAGGACGGTGCCCGTGGCGTCCCCGCAGGACACCCCGGCCGCCGCCCCCGCCGGCGACTGACCCGGATCAGCCGCGGGCCACCGCGATCGCCCCGGCGAGCCGCTCCCCGGCCTCGTACACCATGTACGGCACCCCGCTCTGCGTGCCGAAGGAGGGGGCGGCCGCCCGGCCGTTCTCCGGGGCCGCGGCGCCGGAGTCGTAGAAGACGCCGAGGTGCTTGCGAAGGGAGAAGTCGGCGCCGACCTCCGTGATCATGAGGTCGCCGCCGCTCTCCTTGTCCTTGTTGTAGACGACGAAGGCGGAGCCGCCGCGCGTGAGCAGGTGCGGGCCGCCCACATTGACCGCGTTGACGTCCGAGTGCCGCACCAGCGGTGTCTGGTCGAACGTCCAGCCGCGGCCGTCGGCCGACCAACCCCAGCAGATGTCACGGTGGTTCGTCGTGTTGTTCAGCATGAACAGCATCACGTAGTGGGCACCGCGCGACGGCAGCTCGTGCGCGAAGACCCGGGCGTACGAGGTCTCGGTGGTGCCCGCCGGCATCATCGACGTCGACAGGACCACCTTGTCGTACGTGAAGTGGATGCCGTCCTTCGAGCGGGCGAGCCGCGTCGTGGTGTTCTCGCCGTGGAAGTACAGCCAGAACTCCCGGTGCTGCGGCATCCACATCACGTGCGGGGAGGAGACATGGCTGACCGAGTAGTGCGGCGACCAGTCGTTCGACACGATCGGGTTGTCCGCGTACTCGGTGAACGGGCCCTCCAGCGAGTCCCCGTACGCGAGGCAGATCCCGCCGGGCGCGTCGTGCGGGGCGTAGTACAGGTAGTAGCGGCCCAGCGGCTTCGCCAGCTTGTCGTAGACGCCGCGCACGGTCGGGAAGATGATCTCGCCCGTCGGGTTGTACTTCAGATCGGCGGGGGAGAGCAGCGTGCGGACGTAGGTGTAGTCGGGGAATCCGCCCGGCGCCGCCGAGGCGGAGGTGGCCGGGAGTCCGCCCAGGGCGATGGCGGGACCTGTGACGGCGGCGGCGCGCAGGAACGTACGACGTTGCATGGTCAGCTCCTCAAGTGCGTTGATGTCAGAGGTAGGTGGCGGCCGTGACGCACAGCCCGCCGAGCGCCACCGCCCACACGTACGGCAGCGTGCGCACCATCACCTGCTGCGGCGAGACGCCCGCGTACTGGGCGGCCCACACGGTCTGGGTGCTGGTCGGGTCGGCGACGCCGAAGACCTGGTTGTACGAGGTGGTCATGCCGAGCACGGCGACGGCCGGGTAGACGCCCGTGGCGATGAGGACGCCCGCGATGCCGGCGCCGAGGCCGAACACATTGAGCGGCCCGCGGTACAGACACAGCGGTACGAGCAGAGTGAAGACGAGGACGAACAGCACCGCGTTCTGCGGGCTGACGGCCTTCACCAGCGGCTCCAGCGCGTCGACAGCGCCGGGCAGGTTCACCGCGGCGAGCAGGATGCCGATCGCCACGAACAGGGTGATCGGCGGGGCGGCCACCTCGAAGCCGCCGTACAGGGTGCGCAGCAGGCGACGGTTCATCTCGCGCGGCCGCGTCGTCGTCACCAGCGCGTACAGCACACCCGCCAACAGCGAGGGAATGATGGCCAGTTCGAAGCCGAGGGCGAGGACCAGCGGAACGACCGGGGTGAGCAGCGCGTACCAGGGGGCGTCGCCCAGCGGCTTGCGCGCGCGGGCCCGCGGCCGGTCCTGCACCGAGCGCAGCGACCACGTGTGCTCCACCCCCCGCCGCCGCGACTCGATGAGCACGTACGCGAGGGCCGCCACGAGGGCGAAGGGGAACAGCTTCACCATGAAGCCGCGCACCGTCGGGATCGGCAGGTCGAGGGCGGTGGAGAAGAACTGCCACACCGGCAGCTCGAACGGAATGCCCACGGCGATGCCCATGAGGATCGTCCCCGCGGCGGTCACCTTCGGGACGCCCACCGCGATCATCGCCGGGATCCCGATGAGCCCGGCGAGCATCGCCGCGGGCGCGGACCCGGTGACCGTGCCCACGAGCGCCGACACGGCGAGCACGCCGAGCGCCACGAACACCGGCCGGTCACCGCCGAATTCGACGATCTTGCGGACCAGGGTGCCCGCGATGCCGGTCTCCTCCAGGAGCTTGCCGAGCCACGAGCCGAGCAGGATCGCGATCATCGTCGAGGCGAGCGCCGGGGCGCCCTCCTGGAGGACCGTGTCCAGCACGCTGTTCTTGCCGGTCAGCGGGGCGCCCGCGAGGAAGGCGATCACCACGGCGAGCAGCACGAGCGCGAACGCGGTGGGGAGCTTGCGGCTCAGCATGGCGGCCACTCCGGCCGCCATGACGAGCAGGATGACGACACCCATGTCACTTCTCGCTTCTGTCGGGGTGTACGGCTCTGTCGGGAGGTGTCACGGCGACAGCCACGGCCTCCGTGAGCAGCAGGGGACTGCGGCCCAGACCGCAGGCGACGCGGGCGTAGGCGTGCGCGGCCAGCTCGTCGGCGCCCGCGACGTGCGCGTACACGCGGCGCCGCCCGAGCCGCAGCGCCGTGTGGCCGAGCGCCCGCTTGAACTCGGCGCGCACGCGCGCGTGGTGAAGATGTTCGTGGGCCCGCTCGTGGGCGAGCGCCGCGGCCCGCACCGAGCCCTCGGGGAACCAGGCGCGCCAGCCCCGTTCCTCGACGAGCCGTTCGGCGCGCTCGATGGTGTCGACGAACAGCTCGATCTGCGCGGGCCGCGACCGATAGCGGGCCAGGAGCCCTTCGGCGAGGCCGCCGCCTTGGTGCTCGACGACCCGCGCGCTCATCGGACCGGGGGAGAGACGCGCCCCGAACTCCTCGGCGGCGAGCGCCCATTGACGCAACAGGAGGGGATCCCGGACCTCGTGCGTCGGGGTGCCCGCGAGCAGCCGAACCGCCAGGTCCAGGTCGTGGTCCCGGTCGGCGCCGCCGCTCATGCGCGGGACTCCACGACCGCCACCACCGGCTCGTCGGCCGCCCGCGCCCGCAACTCGCTGCGCGCCAGGGCAAGGAGCGCCTCCGGTTCGAGCACCCCCGACAGATCGGCGATCCGGCCGCCGACCAGCAGCCGCACCGCGGGCGCCCGCGTTCCGCCGTCCCCGTACGCGGTGGCGTCCCGCACCAGCGCCGCGAGGGCCTCGCCGGCCGCGCCCACGGTCGTCGTCTCCACCCGGGCGTCCGACGCCCCGAGCCGTACGACACCGTCCGCGTCGACCACCCGCACCGGCCGCCGCGTCGCGCGAAGGCGGCGCTTCACTTCGGTGCCGTACACGGTGTACGCGTCGGTGCCCGCCAGCACGTCGACCCGTGCCTGCTGCGTCTTGAGGCTGGTGGCGGCCGCCTTCAGCCGCTCCGTGTCGTCGGCCCGGTGCGCCCGGTCCTGCGTGCGCAGTTCGGTGGCGCCGGTGGCGACGGCCCGCACGGTGCTCGTCTGCGGGTCGACTGTCACCTCGACCTCGACACCATCGGCCGCCGCGCCCTGCGCGACCACCGCCCGCTCGGCCTCGGCGCGCACGGCGAGGATCTGCTCCTGCGTGGCGCCGGGCACGATCCGTTCGACCTGCTCGCGCACCAGCGCGAGGGCCACGCCGATCGGGCTGATCACCTCGTTGTGCCGGGCGATGCGCCCTTCCATCCCGCAGGTCGCCGCGAGGTGCGGGGTGACGGACGCGGCGCCGCCGCCCCCGCCGACCAGGACGGCGGTGTCACGGTCGAGCCGGTAGTCCTTGACCATCGCGTCCACGACCGTCCGCACCTGTGCGGCCCCCGCGTCGAGCACGGCACGCGCCGCGCCCGCCACATCGGTGCCGAGCCGGTCGGCCAGCGGTGCGAGCGCGGCTCGCGCCACCTCCCGGTCGCAGCGCGCGAAGTCACCTTCGGGCACCCGCCCGAGCGCGTTCGCCGCGCAGGTCATCGTGAGCGCGAACCGGCCGCCCGCGGCGTCGAGCACCACATGGTCGTCCGGATCGCCGGCCATCGGCGCCACCGTGTCGAGCTTCGCGTCCCGCAGCTCGTCGAGCGTGGCGAAACACGCGTACGGAAGGCCCGCGATGTGCGCGCTGCGCGGTCCGACACCCGTCACCTTCCCGTCCCCGATGCGCACCATCGAGCCACCGCCGACGCCGACGGTGCGCACATCGAGCGCGTTCAGATACGAGGTCTTGCCGAGGATGGTCGCGTGCCGCACCGCGACCTTGCCGCGCCGCACCACACTGATGTCCGTCGACGTGCCGCCCGTCTCCAGGAACACCCCCTCGCTGATCCGTTCCTGCATCAGCGCACCCGCGACCCCGGCCGCCGGACCCGACAGGACCGTGAGCAGCGGCCTGCGCCGCATCTCGGCGAGCGACATGACACCGCCGTCGCAGCGCATCACCATCAGCGGCGCGCTCACCCCCGCCTTGGTGATCGAGGAGTCGACGAGTTCCGCGGTCGCCAGCATCCGCGGCAGGATCGCCGCGTTCACCACCGCCGTCCGCGTCCGCTTGTGCAGCCCGTACAGCGACGTGATCTCGTGCGCCGCCGCCACCGGCAGGCCCGAGGGCCGTGCCGTGTCGAGCACGGCCTGCTCCCCGTCGGGCCGGTCGACCCCGAACGGCTCGGTGGCGACGAGGACTTCGGCACCCTCCTCCAGCACGCGGGTCACCGCGGCCCGCACCGCTTCGGTGTCGAACGGGTCCGGGACGTGCGCGTAGGCGAGCGGCAGCTTCTTGCCGGGGGTGAGGTCCAGCTTGCCGAGCGCGGCGAGCCGCCGGGTGAGCACCGCGCCCGCACCGGTGCCGATGCCGATGAGCCCGACCGTCGCCACGTCGCCCTCCAGGAGCGCGTTCGTGGCCTGTGTCGTTCCGTGTGCCAGGAAGGTGACATCGGCCGGGGTGCGGTCGACCTGCGCCAGGAGCCGGTCGAGCGCCCGCACGATGCCGTGTGCGACCCCGTCCTCGTGATGATGGCTCGTGGGCACCTTCACCTGGCCCACCAGGTCGAGCGTCGCGGCATCGACGGCCACGGCGTCCGTGAACGTACCGCCCACGTCGATCCCGACGCGTATCCGTGTGCTCATGTCGTACGCACCTCCTTGTGCGTTCGCGTACCGGATGGAGAGTCAGTAGCCCCGGACGTCGGGCCAGTGCCGCTGCACGCCCGAACGGTCGAGCAGCCGCCCGAACTCGTCGAACCGCTTGTCCTCCGCCTGCACCTGATGCGGCGTGACGTCCTCGGCCAGGCAGTGCGCGGCCAGCGCGCCCGCGACCTCGCCGATGTTCCACTCCACCGGGTGCAGCCGGTAACAGCCGTTGGTGACGTGGGTGGTGCCGATGTTCTTGCCGGCCGGCAGCAGATTGCGCACCCGCCGGGGCACCAGCGCGCCCAGCGGGATCTCGAACGGCACCGAGCCGACGTCGATGTAGTTGTCACCGCCCGTAGAGGGGTGCAGGTCGATGCGGTAGCCGCCGACACCCACCGAGTCCCGGTAGCGCGTCCTGCCGTACGGGCCGACGACATCGATGGAGACGTCCTGCTCCACGACCGTCGTCACCGCCTTGATGCGGCGGGACTCGCGCACGTACGGCGCCTTCGCGAGGCCGTCCGACGTGCCGGTCACATCGGGACGGATGCGCAGACCGGGGAAGCCGGTGCCGCCGTCCGCGCGCGGGGCCTTCGTCTGAAGCCAGTACAGGACGGACAGCGACAACTGCCGCGCCTCGCGCAGCGCTTCGGCCTCCTGCCCGATGTACGGCTTCAACCAGTAGTCGTTGAGCGGCCAGTTGACGAGCGTGATGTCCGAGTCGAAGGCGCCCGGCTGGTGCAGCTTGCGGGCGAGGATCCGGCGGAAGCCCCACAGTTCCTTGTCGCCGGCGTCGGCGCTCTGGTCGGCGCTCACGGCGAGCGGGTCGAGCTCCGGGTTCGGCACGAAGGTACGGGGGACCGGTTCGAGAGTGCGCGGGTCGGGGGCCTCGAAGCCGAGCAGCGGGCCCGGCCAGAAGTCCGGCCGGTAGGAGCGCCAGAAGTCGTAGTCCTCCGGCCGCTCGATGGTGTGGTCCTCGCCCTCGTGGTGCGAGAGCGCGAAGCAGACGGTGATGCCCTGCTGGTTCTCCGGCTGCGCCTCGGCCGGCGCGTGCGGCTCGCCGAACTCCGCCTGCGCCTCGGCGCCATTGGCGTGCTCGACGTCCGCGAGCGCGAGCAGCTCACCGGTCTCGGTGGCGTCGATGACATAGGGAGGGGTGAAGCCGCGGACGATGCCGGTGCGCAGATCGCGCACGGAGACGTCCGTGATGACATCGTTGTCGGACTCGGCGGACACGGCCTTGTGCTCCGTCAGAACGGTCAGCAGCCCGCTCGCCCGGTGCGGCGCGAGCATCCCCTCCAGGACCGCAAGGGCGATCCGCGGCTCGTGGCACAGCTTGCTGACCCGGCCCGCGCCCGGATTGAACTCGGGCAGCGCGAGCGCCTCGCCGCGCAGCGGATACCACTGCCGGTAGTACGCGCGGATGCCCTCCCGCAGCGCCCGGTACGAGGCCGTCGCGCCGAACCGCTCCACCCACGGGTGCTCGTCCGGCGGCACGGCCTGCGAGGTGAGCTGCCCGCCGATCCAGTCGGTCTCCTCGGTGAGGACGACACGGCGCCCCGCGCGGCAGGCGGCAAGCGCCGCGGCGACACCGCCGAGGCCGCCGCCGACGATGAGGATCTCCGGTTCGGGAAACACATGACTCCTTCGTGCTGTGCTTGTCGTCGTGTCGATGTCGCTCTGTGTGTGCCGTACGTGGGTGGTTCAGGCGCGGGGCGCGGGCCCGGCCGTAAGGCCCGCCCGGAACTCGCAGGCCACCAACGGCTCGTCCGCCTCCTCGCCGGCCACCTGGGCGGACAGCAGACGCACGGCCGCCGCGCCCAACTCGTGCCGTGGCACGTCGAAACCGGTCGGCACGGGTCCCGTGGCCAGTTCCGGCGGCGGACTGCCGAGCAGTGCCAGGGAGACATGACCCGGACACGAGAGCCCAGCCTCCGCCACCGCCCCCTTCAGCGCCTGCCACGCCGCCCCGGTGTCCGTCTCCTCCGCGACGAACGCGGTGACACCGTTCGCGACCAGTGCCCTGACCCGCTCGGCCGTCATCTCGGCCACCGGGTCGGCGCACCGCAGTACGGCGTCGGGTCCGCCCGCGAGCCCCGCCCCGTCGAGCCCGTCGAGGAAGCCCTGCTGACGGTCCGTGGAGGCGGGCGCGTCGTCGTCCTCGCGCACGAGCACGATGCGGCGATGCCCAAGGCCGGCGAGATGCGCCACCACGTCACGGCTCGCGCTCACGTAGTCGGCGCCCACCCACGCGAGCCCCTCCAGCTCCTCCCTGCGCCCGAGGTGCACGACCGGGAACCCGTCGGCGACGAGCCGCTTCAGCTCGGCGCGCGGCACGTGCCGGCCGAGGAAGAGACACCCGTCGGCGAGCCGCACACGGCTGAGCGCGTCGGGACCGCCACCGCTGGACGCGGTGAACAGGACCAGGTCGTAGCCGCGCGCGGCGGCCTCCTGCTCCACGCCCACCAGGAACGGGTAGTACGAGTGCTGCACATCCGTCGGGAACGTCGACGTGAAGCTGAAGACACCGAGCAGGTTGTTGCGGGCGGCCGCCAGGCGGCGGGCGGCGGGATCGGGAACGTAGCCGAGGCTGCGCGCGGCGTCGAGGACCCGCTGCCGCGTCTCCTCGGAGATCGTCGCGCCCTTGCCGTCGCGGCGGGCGTTCAGGACCAGCGAGACGGTCGCCTGCGAGACACCGGCGAGCCGCGCCACCTCGGCCTGCCGGGGACGGGACTTCCGGCCCGCCGGAGCGGGGGCACGCCCCGGCTTCGCCCGCTTCCTGGGTTGCTCCACGCCTGCCGCTCCTCGGGTGTGCGTAGGTGGTAATGCGTATTAGCTAATGCGCATTAACGGGTACTCTGCGGGCCCTGCCCGCGTGGGGTCAAGGGGTCGTGCGGAGAATTCCGAGGTTCAACGAGGCGGCCGGGCCTGCCGGTCGAGGCCGCCACGAGACCGCGTTGAGCCCGCCTTCAGGTACGCCGATGAACCCGGCCGCACGCGGGCGACCGGGTTCATCGAGCGGCGGCGATACGCAGGTCAGCGCACGGAGAGCCGCACCAGACGGGCGTCCGTGGCGCGCTCGCCGGTCACCTTGAAGGCGACGTAGCGGGCCTCGGCCGAGCCGAGCGGCAGCGTCCGGTCCGGCCGCTTGCCGTCGAGCCGGCCCGCGACCCGGTAGTCGAGGCCGTCGGCGCTGAGTTCCACTTCGGCGGCGGGTGCGCCGCCGCCCGTCCACTCCGCCTCCACGCTGCGCAGCGCGGCCACCTCGCCCAGGTCGACGACCAGGCGCCCACCGGGCCCAGGACGCCAGGAGCTGCCGCGGTCGCCGTCCACCACCGCGGCCGGATCGGACATGCCCTCGGGCAGCGGGCTGGTCGGGAACACGGTCCGGCCGAGCGCCCGGTCGTCCAACGGGAAGGCGGTCGCGCCGGGGAGGTGCAGCGTCGTCTCCCGCGCACGGGACACCGTGGCCACGGCGCCGCGGCCCTGCGCCTCGACCCGGACGCGGCACGCTGCGCCGGAGAGCCGGAGGGTGGCGCCGTCGACGACGCGGACGCGCAGACCGGCGGGCAGCCTCTCGCCCGGCAGCGGAGCCAGCGTGAACCGGGGAGCGAGCAGCACCGCCTCGGCCGCATCGAGGTTCGCCCGGTAGGTGACACCGTCGTCGGTGACGCTCTGGTCGCCTTGGAAGGCCGTCCGACGGTCACCGGACTGCGGGACCCGGACCGTGGCGGTGACCCGCCCGCCCGACAGATTGAACAAGCTCACGTAGCCGTCGGTGAGCGCCGCGTGCACCTCGTCCGACTCTGTCGTGGCTGAGGGTGTGCCGGCCAGTTCGCGCAGGGCGTTCGCCGACGAGTCCGCGAAGCCCTCGACCACGACGGGCGCCGCCGGGCCGTCCGAGGCCACGATGGTGTCCCCGTAGACCGCGAGCGGGTGCTTGCCCCCGCGGACGACGAGTCCGGCCCGGCCGTCGATGTCGAGCCACCCGCCACGGCTGCTCACGTCGGGCTTCGGCCACGTGGCGAGGTCCTTCCAGGTCTCGCCGTCGGCCGAGCCCTGGACGTGGTAGGCGCGGCCCGCCGCGGCCTCCCAGCGCAGTGTCACCCGGTCGACGTCGTGCGTCGCGCCGAGGTCCACCGCGAGCCAGCTGTCGGCGCGCGGGCGGTCGGCCTTGGACACGGCCCACCGGGTCGCCGCGTCACCGTCGACGGCCAGTCCCGGCCCCTTGCCCGTTTCGCTCGACGAGGCGGTCGCCGTGCCGCCGCGCGCGAGATCCGTCCCGTCGGCGCCGTCGCGCACTTCCAGGGCGAACAGCGAATACCCGTACGTCGGGTCGGGCCGTACGCCGAGCATCCGGATGTGCCGCACCGCCGTGCGCGGGACAGCGACCGTGTCGACGCGTGCCGTCGAACCCGACCCGTCCTGCGCCCGCACGGAGGCGCTGCCCTCCTCGAAGCGGTACGTGCGCGACCCGTCGAGCCCCGCCATGCCCGGCATCGTCAGGTTGTGGATCTCCAGGTGGCCCTCGCCCGCGCCGGTCCCGCTCGTCGCGTAGACGACCGAGCCCGTCGGCAGCGTTGCGAACCCCGCGTAACCGGCGTCGAGTTGGAGGACGCTCGCGCTGCCGTCGAAGCCGTCGCGCAGGGACTCGTAGAGCCGCACCGAGCGCCGGGTGACCTTGCCCTTGGAGGAGGGGAGGAACATCGGGGTGGCGCCGCTCAGCTTGAACAGCCAGTCGTCGTGCGCCGGTTGCCAGGCGAACTTCACGAAGCCGGGCTTGCTGACGGCGCCCGCCCACGCGGCCCGTGTCTGGTGCGAGACGAGACCGGGCCCGGTGCCGAAGTCCGTGACCCCGGACGCGTGGGCGAACAGCTCCTCCTGCGTGTACGGGCGGACCGGGGCACCTCCCGCCTCGGCCGCCCACACATGCAGCAGATAGCTGATGGCCAGCTCGGCGCGTGCCTCCGGCTCGTACTTCGGCTCCCCGGAGAACTTGGCGAGGCGGTGCTCCGGCGGATACTTCTGGTAGGCCTCCAGCCGCTCCGCGAGGGCCTGTTCGGCGCGCGCGGCCGCCCGGTCGCCCACCACCTGCGCGAAGAACGCGAGCGGGACGACGTCCCGGCCGTACAGGTGCTCGCGGTCGTTCACCATCGGCATCAACGGCTCACCGGCGTCGCTCATGACACCAAGGAGCGTGCGCCACAGCGGCTCGGCGTTCGGCTGCCTGGTCAGCACCTCGGGCAGGGGCCTGCCCGCCGCGAGGAAGTGTGCGGCGTTCCGCCCCGAGGTGCGCCACAACTCCTCCTGGTAGTGCGGGCCGAAGGAGCCGTGGTTCTCGACGATGAACGTGTCGTACAGGTTCCGCGCGGTGTTCCGCGAGACACGCACCCCGTCGACGAGCGCCGGGTTGGCGAGGTCCGCGGGCGGGAGCCCGGCCTCGTTGCGCGACCATGTGCCGTAGCCGGACTCCCAGTCGGAGTGGCGCGGATCGTCGGGGGCCCAGGCCAGGGCGGGCGCGAGGGTCTGCGCGTACAGGCCCATCTCCTCCAGCTTGGTGTCACCGACATGGCCGCCCTTGAGGCCGTTCGGCGTCCAGTCGCCCGAGTCGGGGTCGTCCCCCGTTCCCAACGATGTGGTGTACGCGGCCTGTTCGCGCGTGATGGTGTCGACCCGGTCGCGCGTGGCGTCGTCGAGCTCGTCCCACAGGAGGCGCGCGGCGAGCACGAAGTACGACTGGAAGGTGGTGTCGAAGAACAGCTTGCGGCCCCACTCGGTGCCGCCCGTGAGCCGGTTCGACGCCGCGAAGTGCCGGAGGGTGGCGAGCGTGCGCGCCTTCAGGGTGTCCCGGTCGATGCCGGCCCGTTCGGCGTCGTACGTGCCCTGTGTCAGCAGGACGGCGTTGCCGAGGACGACGGCGAAACCGAAGTCCTTCGCCGTGTAGTGGCCCTGCGCGGCGTCCCACTGGGTCTCGGACCAGCGGGTGTGGTCGAGCAGGACCCGGTGGTAGGTGGCCGCGATGTCGTCCGGGGGAGCGGACGAACGGCCCGCCGCCCGCGCCGGGTTCACCCCGGCGAGGGTCGGGAGGGCGGTCATGGCGCCGGTGAGGCCGACGGCCTGGAGGAATCTGCGGCGGTGCAGCCGCGGGAGGTGGTGCGGCATGGGCGGGACCTCTTTCGGGAAACACGAGACAACGTTGTCAGGTGGAAGGGGCTCAGTATTCGATCCGTGATCCGCCGGCGTCAACGGTCGTGCGGGGAGGGCGCGACGGCCGGTGAGGGCCCGAGGATGCTGCGTCGTCCGCGGTCCCACACCGGCCGTCACCGGGGTCAGCCGCGGGTCCGCGTGAGGATCGCGCGGAGTTCGGGAACGGGGAGCTTCGGTGTGCGGTCCGCCGTCAGCAGGCCGTTGACCTCCTGCTCGGTGTCGGTGAACTGGGTGTAGCAGAAGCCGGCCAGTCCCGATTCCACGGCGGCCCCCACCAGGGAGGACAGCCGCTCGGCGAACTCCTTGTCGGTGGCGACGGTGTCGTAGCCGAACCACTCGGCGCCCTCGGCCGGTTCGAAGGTGGCGCCGCCGAACTCGCTGAGCACCACCGGCTGCCCTTGGTGGCGCACCCCGTCCAGCGTGAGGCGCCGGACGCCCGGCCACCGCTCGGTCAACTCGCCCCGGCGCAGCGACGCATGGCCGTAGCGCTCGCGCAGCACATCGGCGCGCTGCGTGTAGTCGTGCACGCCCCACATGTCGGCGGCGGAGATCTCCCAGCCGTCGTTGGAGACGGCGGGCCGCGAGGGGTCGAGGGCCTTGGTCAGGTGGTACAGGGCGTCCATGAAGTGCCGTTGCTCGGGCACGAGCGCCGGGTTGGGCACGGACCAGGACTCGTTGAGGGGGACCCAGGCGACGATCGAGGGATGGCTCAGGTCGCGCGAGACCGCCTGTGTCCACTCGGCGACCACCCGCTCGACGGTGGTCGTGCCGAACGCGTACGCCGACGGCATCTCGCCCCACAACACGAGGCCGAGCCGGTCCGCCCAGTACAGGAAGCGCGGATCCTCGATCTTCTGGTGGATGCGCAGCCCGTTGAGCCCGATCTCCTTGGCCAGTTCGGCCTCGCGGCGCAGCTCGTCCGCCGACGCCGCGAGGTGCGAGCCCGGCCAGTAGCCCTGCTGGAGTGCGAGCCGCAGGAAGTACGGCTTGTGGTTGAGAAGGAAGAGCCCGTCGTCCCAGCCGATGTCACGCAGCCCGATGTACGAGGAGAACCGGTCGACGGTCGTACCGTCCGCCGGGTCGATCACCTCGACGGCCGCGTCCACCAGGTGCGGGCGCTCCGGGCTCCACAGCACACCGTCCAGGTCCTGGCCGTTGCGCAGCGCGGGCACCGCGATGTCGAACGTCGTCTCCTGGCCGTCGGCGAGGATCCGCTGGTCGGCGAGGACGCGTTCGCCGAGCGCGAGACGCACCGACACGTGCACGGGCGACGCGGGCCACCGGCTCAGGCGCACCCGGCACCGTACGCGGGCGTTCGCGACGTCGGGCGTCCAGTGCAGCGTCGTCACGTGCAGCTCCGGCACCTCCTCCAGCCACACGGGCTGCCAGATCCCCGAAGTGCGGTGGTACCAGATGACGTGCGGGTCGTGGTGCCAGTCCTGCTTGCCGCGCGGCTGAGTGGCGTCGAGCGGCTGGTCCTCGGCCCGCACCACGACGACGTGCGCGCCGTCCCGGTCGAGGACGTCGGTGACATCGCAGGAGAAGCCGGTGTGACCGCCCTCGTGGCGGCCGACCAGACGGCCGTCCACCCAGACCTCCGCGCGGTGGTCGACCGCGCCGAAGTGCAGCAGCAGACGGCGGCCCGCGGCGGGCCGGGTCACGTCGAGCGTGCGCCGGTACCAGAGCACGGGGTGGAAGCCGGCGTCGCGCACCCCGGACGCCTCGGACTCGGGCGGGTAGGGCACGGTCACCACGTCGGTGTACGGCGCGGTGACGTCGGGGTCCATCCAGCGCTCCGTGCGACCGCGGTCGGCGTCGTCCCGGGCGAACCGCCACGGACCGCCGAGGTCGTGCCAGTCCGGGTCCCGGACGAGTTGCGGCCGGGGGTGTCCTGCGAGGTCGAGGTGGGTGTGAGACAAGGAGAACTCCGGTGGTGTGGTGCGCTGTTCGGGGGAGGGGCGAGGCGTCAGGGCGCGGGGGAGCGGAGGTCGACGGCCGTGGCGGCGAACGCCAGCGGCCCTGGCAGCAGCGGGACGAGCGTCGGCATCGCCCACGCGAGGAGCACGGCCAGCACCACGGCGCCCGCGAGGAGCAGGCTGCCGCGCGGATCGGCGAGCGAGCGGACGAGCCCCTCCCGCGCGGACAGCCGGTCCGGCTCCTCCAGCGCGGTGGTCCGCAGTCCCACGACCGCGGCGCCCAGGGCGAGCAGCAGAAGCGCGGGGGCCAGGATCCGTGCTCCGGGCAGTCCGCTGCCGACCAGTTGACTGTCGAGGAACAGGAGCAGGGCGAAGAGCGGTGGCACCAGCCCGGCGAGCAGGGAGCGTCCGCAGAGTCGTGCGCGCAGCTCGCCGAGGTATCCGCGGACACTGATCTGGACGCCGCTGCGGGCCGTGCCCCGCAAGGTCGCCGACGCCGCCGAGAAGGCGGCCGGCGCCGTGATGACCGGCAGACAGGCGAGGGTGGTCAGCAGGCCGACGAGCAGCATGTCCGCGAAGAGCGAGAAGCCGCCGCCGAACACCTCACCGGGCTCCCGGCGCCGGCGTCCCGCGCCGCGCGGCGCGACGGGTGTGTGCGTCATGGTGTCTCAGCCCTTCAGCCCGGAGGTCGCCATGCCCTGCACGAGATAGCGCTGGAAGACGAAGAAGAACAGCATGATCGGCAGCACCGAGATCACCGACATGGCGAACATCGGCCCGTACGCGGAGGTGCTGCCCTGGTCGACGAAGCTGCGCAGAGCCAGGGTGATCGTCGACTTCTCCGGCGAGAACAGATAGATCATCTGCGTGAAGAAGTCGTTCCACGTCCAGATGAACGTGAAGATGGCGGTGGTGATCAGCGCCGGACGGCTCAGCGGCAGCGTGATCGCCCAGTAGGTGCGGAACGGGCCGCAGCCGTCGATCCGCGCCGACTCCTCCAGCTCCCGTGGCAGACCCCGCATGAACTGCACGATGAGGAACACGAAGAACGCCTCGGTGGCGAGGAACTTCGGCAGGATGAGCGGCCAGAACGTGTCCGTGAGGCCGAGCCGGTTGAAGATGATGTACTGCGGGATCAGCACGACGTGGTGCGGCAGCATCAGCGTCGCCACCATGAAGCCGAACATCGGCCTGCTCATCCGGAACCGCAGTCGCGCGAAGGCGTACGCGGCCAGCGAGCAGGAGAGCACGTTGCCGAGGACGGCGCCTCCGGCGATCAGCAGGGTGTTGCCGAGCAGCCGGCTCACCGGAACGCCCGACACACCTTCGAGGGCGGTGGTGTAGTTGCCCCACTCCAGATGACTCGGCCACAGGTCGAGGCTGGCGATGACCTCGTCCGCCGGCTTCAGCGACGTGGCGAGCAGCCACGCCAGCGGATACAGCAGCACCAACAGGCACACGGCGGCGATCGTGTGCGGCACCCACCGCTTCGCGGCGATGTTCATTTGCCCTCCTCGTCCGCGTAGAAGACCCAGGACCGGGACGTCCGGAAGAGGATCAGGGTGACCACGCCGATCGCGATCAGCAGCAGCCAGGCCATCGCCGAGGCGTAGCCCATGTGCGAGGCCGTGAAGCCGCGCTCGTACAGGTACAGCGTGTAGAACAGCGTCGAGTCCGCGGGCCCGCCCTCGCCGCCGCTGACGGCGAACGCGGGGGTGAACACCTGGAAGGAGTTGATGACTTCGAGGACCAGGTTGAAGAACACGACCGGGGACAGCATCGGCACGGTCACCGAGACGAACTGTCGCCAGCGGCCCGCCCCGTCGAGCGCTGCCGCCTCGTACAGATCGGGCGAGATCTGCTGAAGACCCGCCAGGAAGATCACCATGGGCGCGCCGAACTGCCACACCGTCAGCAGCACGATGACGTAGATGGAGAGGTCGGCGTTGCCGACCCAGCCGCCCGTGTGGATGCCGATCGAGCCGAGGGCGCGGGAGACGGTCCCGCCGTCGTTGAACAACGCCCGCCACACCAGCGCGATGGACATGCTCGCGCCGAGCAGCGACGGGGCGTAGAACGCGGAGCGGTAGAAGGCCCGGCCCCGGCTGAGGTTCTTCAGGAGCATGGCCACACCGAGGGCGAGCCCCAGCTTCAGCGGGACGGCCACGACGACGTACAGCATCGTGGTGCCGACCGACCGCCAGTAGCGGGGGTCGTCGGTGAGCATGTCGGTGTAGTTGCGCAGGCCGATCCACTGGGGCGGATCGAAGAGGTTGTAGTCCGTGAACGACAGATACAGCGACACCGCCATCGGGACGAGCGTCAGCACGACCGCGCCGATCATCCACGGTGACAGGAACACGTAGGCGGGCCACTGCTTCTCGCGCACCCGGCGGATCCGCCTGCCGGACGTCGGTCCCTCGGGGTCGTGATGTGCGGGGGCCGGCGCCTTGGTGGTGAGTGCGCTCATGACCTCAGCTCCTTGGTGGCCTCGTCGATGAGTTCGCGCGCCGCCTGCCGGGGCGTGGCCCGGCCGTACATCACGCGCTGGTACACGCGGTTGAACGTGGGCTGGATCGCCAGGTCGGCGGGCGGCGGCGCGGTCGGCGGAGCGTCGAGGCCGTACTTCTCCATCGTCTGCGCGTACTGGTAGATCTCCAGCTCGGGGCCCTTGAGGGTCCTGCCGACGCGGGCCGCGATCGACCGGTTGGGCGGGGTGGAGCGGGAGAACCCGAGGATGTCTCCCGCCCGCCGGTCGTTGAGCAGGAAGTCCACCAACTGGGCGGCCTCCTTGGGATGTGGGGTGTGCGAGCCGATCCCGAGGAGCATGCTCGGCTTGAAGTACGCGCCCTGTCTGCCGTCGGTCGTGGGAACGGGCGCGTAGTGCACCTGCTCGCCGAGCAGGTCGACATAGCCCGGGAAGGGCGCGTCCCACGTGAAGTCGGACGCGGCGAGCCCCCGGCCCATCGGGCACATCTCGGTGTTCGTGGCCTGCACGGTGTCGCGCGGTTCGGCGACGGCGCCGTCCTTGCGGAGCCGGTCGTAGAGCGTCCAGAACTCGGTGAGGTCGTCCTCGGTGAAGGCGCGTTCGGTCTGGCTCTTGTAGAGCTTCCCGCCGCGGCTGCGCAGCCAGTCCTCGAAGATGTCCTCGTTGCCGCCGCCGTCGTTGGCGCCGCGCAGCGGGCGGCCGTCGGGGGTCTTCAGGCCGAGCGCGGTGATCTTCTTGTTGGCCTCGGCCCACTCCTGCCAGGTCCAGTCGGGGCGAGGTGCGCCGATCCCGGCCCGCTTGAAGACCTTCGAGTCGTAGGCGAATCCGGTGATGCCGCGGCCCATCGGCAGGGCGAACTGGCCGCCCCGGTACGTGCCGGTGCGCAGGAAGCTGTGGTCCATGTCGGACGTGTCGATGGTCCCGCGCTCGATGGCGTCGTCAAGAGACATCAGGGCGTCACCGCCGGCGTACTGGGACACCTGCCGGTAGTCGAGCTGCACCACGTCGGGGACGCCGCCGCCCGCGGCCTGCGTCGCCAACTTCTGGAGATACGCACCGAATTCGCCGTTGGACGTGCGGACGGTGACGCCGGGGTGCTCCTTCTCGAAGAGGCGCACCGCCTTCTCGGTGCGCGCGGCGCGGTCGTCATTGCCCCACCAGGAGAACCTGAGGGTGACACCGCGGGACGTGCCGCCGCTCGCGGTGGAACAGCCGGACAGCGTTCCGGTCAGCGCGGCACCGACGCCGGCGGCCGCGGTGGTCAGGACGGCCCGGCGGCTGGGGCGGGGGCGCGGGCCGCTTCGGGGCTCGGGCATGGGGGCCTTCCAGGAAAGGAGGGATGGGTGAGGTGCGGTGGGGCCAGGTGACCTCTCGTGAGGCAGGCGGGTGGGGCACCGCGGTGGGCGTACACCTGCTCCGGTGCTCCTCGACTGCGACGGATTCCAACGTTGTAACCAGTGGGTGTCATCGAGGTCAACCCTCTGTCGCAAATGAACTCGGACCGGGCCCGGGGGCTGTGAATGGCCGGTGTCACATGCATAATCGGAGAGAACCAGGTGAGGGGAGTCGGCCGGTGGCAGCAGTGACGCTCAAGGACGTCGCCGAGCGGGCGGGGGTGTCGATCAAAACCGTTTCCAACGTTGTACGCGACGCCCCGCGGGTGTCGGAAGCGACGCGGACCCGTGTCATGCGCGCCGTGCAGGAGCTGGGGTACCGGCCGAATCCGTCGGCCCGCCGGCTGCGGACCGGGCGCAGTGGTCTGATCGCCCTCGCCGTCCCCGACCTGGCGACGCCCTACTTCGCTGAACTCGCCCACCACGTACGCACGGAGGCGGCGGCTCTCGGCTTCACCGTCCTCATCGAGGAGACCCTCGGTGACACCAAGGAGGAACTTCGCCTCGCGACCGGCGTCGGCGCGTCCCTCCTGGACGGAGTGATCCTCTCGCCGCTGCACGTCTCACCGGACGAACTCGCTCCCGTCACCGACCAGTTCCCCCTGGTACTCCTCGGTGAGCGCAGTTACGAAGGCGACCGGGTGGTGGCGGACCACGTCCTCATCGACAACGTGGCGGCCGCCCGCGAGGCGACCGCTCACCTGGCGGGCCTCGGCCGCACCCGCATCGCCGCGATCGGGGTCGACAAGTTGGGTTCCGCGACCAGCCGCCAACGCCTGGAGGGCTTCCAGCAGGCGCTGCACGACGCGGGCCTGACCTACGACCCGCGCCTCGCGCCCCAGATCAAGGACTTCGACCGCCGCAACGGCCTCCAGGCGATGCGCACCCTGGTCGAACTCCCCGCCGACCAGCGCCCGGACGCCGTCTTCTGCTTCAGCGACCTCCTGGCCGTCGGCGCCCGCCGCGCCCTGCACGAGGCGGGTCTCACCATCCCCGGCGACGTGGCCCTGGCCGGCGTCGACGGCTCGGAGGAGGCCCGCTACGGCACGCCGTCGCTGACCTCGGTCGTCCCCGACAAGTCGGCGATCGCCGCACTGGCGGTGAAGTGTCTCGTCGACCGCGTCCGCGCGGAGGTACCCCCGCCGTTCGAGGTGCATGTGGCGCCGCACTGGCTGGAGGTGCGGGAGTCGAGCGGGGGCGACCGGGAACCGTTGGACCCCTGAGCGCGCCCCCGCCCTTCACCCCTCGAAGGACGCCGCCAGAATCTCCTGCACCCGCGCCCCGTTCGACGCGATGTGATGCCGCACCTCCCGCTGCGCGCGCTCCGCGTCACCCGCGCGGATCGCCGCCATCAGCGGTTCGTGCTCTCCGAGCAGCCTGCGCGGATTCTCGTTCTCCCGCTCGTGGGCGGACAACGCCATGAGGTAGAAGCGCAGTTCACGGGTGAGGCCGGCGTAGAACGCGTCGAGGCGCGCGTTGCCGAGCGTCGCCACGATCGCCCCGTGGAAGGCCAGGTCGGCGGCGACGATGTCGGCGCGGCGCAGTGAGGCCGTGACCGTGACGAGATGCTCGTACGCCGCCTCCACGGCCGCGAGTTGGGCCGCGCCGAGGGGCGCAGCGAGGGCCGCCGCCTCCAGGTGCTCGCGCGCCGTGTAGAGCTCGTCGACGCTGCGCGGCGTGGGGGAGATGACCACGGCCCCGCGGTTGGCCTGGAACCGGATCAGCCCGCCGTGTTCGAGGAGCCGGACGGCCTCGCGCACCGTGTTGCGGGCGATGCCGAGCTCGGCGGCGATGGCGCTCTCGCGCAGCCGCTCGCCCGGCCGGAAGGACCCGGCGAGGATCCGCTCCGACAGACCGTCAGCGATCTGCTGCGCGGTCGTGGTTCGCTGGGCCACCAGCCCCTCAAGTGCCGTCATGGCGTCATCGTAGCCACCCGGTGACCTCTGGTGCCGAACAGTAGAACTGTTCTACAGTTGCGCACTGCTTCGGCCGATCACGGCCCGTCGCCTGCGTGACCCACTGAACCGATGCGGCAGGAGGGCCCTCAACAGTGTGGACAACTCGCGAGAACGACAGGATCGATCCGGGAGACGGCACGGCCCCGGAGCAGCGGCCCTCCGACGCGCCCCGCACCCTCAGGCAGCGCCACGTCCGGATGATCGCCCTCGGCGGCATCGTCGGCGCCAGCCTCTTCGTCGGCAGCGGCGCCGTCATCCACACCGTCGGCCCGGCCGCCATCCTGTCCTACGCCCTCGGTGGCCTCCTGGTCATCCTCGTGATGCGGATGCTGGGCGAGATGGCGACCGCATCGCCGACCCTCGGCTCCTTCATGGAGTACGCCAGGACGTCGCTCGGCGGCTGGGCCGGCTACACCATCGGCTGGCTGTACTGGTACTTCTGGGTCGGCGTCGTCGCCTTCGAGGCGGTCGCGGGCGCCAAGCTGCTGATGCTGTGGATACCCGGCGTACCGCAGTGGCTCTTCTCGCTGATCCTGATGACCTTGCTGACGGCCACGAACCTGGTGTCGACCCGTTCGTTCGGCGAGACCGAGTTCTGGCTGGCGTCCATCAAGGTCGTCACGATCGTCGTGTTCCTCGTCGCGGGCACCCTGTTCGTCCTCGGACTGTGGCCGGACGCGACGCTCTCGGTGGGCAACGTCGCCCTCGACGGCTTCGCCCCGAACGGCCTTTCCGCCATCCTGCACGGTGTCGTCCTCGTGATCTTCTCCTACGTCGGCACCGAGATCGTCACCATCGCCGCCGCCGAGTCCGACAACCCGGTGAAGTCCGTCGTCAAGGCGACCTCCTCCACGGTGTGGCGCGTCATCATCTTCTACGTCGGGTCCGTCACGCTGTTGGTGATGATGACGCCGTGGGACCGGATCCCGGTCGAGACCAGCCCGTACGCGGCGGCCTTCGGCAAGATGGGAGTCCCCGCGGCGACGACCGTCATCAACGTCGTGGTCCTCACCTCCGTCCTCTCCGTGCTCAACTCGGGCCTCTACACGGCCTCCCGGATGCTCTTCGCCCTCCAGCGCAACGGGTGGGCACCCCGCTGGGTCGCCCACCGCGGCCGCAAGGGCACCCCCTGGAAGGCCATCCTGGCCTGCACCTCCGTCGGCTACGTGGCCGTTGCCATGAGCTATGTCGCACCCGACACCATCTTCAACTTCATCATCAACTCGGCGGGCGCCGTAGGCCTGTTCGTCTACGCGATCATCGCCGGCTCGCAACTGCGCATGCGGCGGCAGCTGGAGCGCGAGGCCCCCGACCGGCTCAAGCTGCGCATGTGGGGCTACCCGTACCTGAGCTGGGCCACCCTCGCGGCCATCGTCGTCGTCCTCAGCTCCATGCTCCTGGTCCCCGACGCACGTTCGCAGCTCTACCTGAGCGTCCTGAGCCTGGCCGCGATCCTCGCCACCTACGTGCTCGTACGGCCCCGGCGACACGGCACCACACACTGACCCGCCACCCCTTACGGAGATCCCCATGGCCCAGGAGAACCCGCCCGTCCTGTCAGGACCCGCCCTGTGGAGCGCGCAGGCCCACCTTCCGTCCGTCCTCGGACGCCAGCTGACCATCGAACGCGCCGAAGGCAGCTACCTGTACGCGACGGACGGCCGCCGCCTCTTCGACGGCACCGCCGGACTGTGGCACGCCAACGTCGGTCATTCGCGCCCCGAACTCGCCGACGCCGCCCACGACCAGATGCGGCGCCTGGAGACGTACCACGTCTTCGGCCGCTACCTGAACGACCGCGCGGTAGCCCTCGGCGAACGTCTCGCCGGCCTGTCACCCATCGACGACCCCAAGGTCATCCTCAACAGCGGCGGCAGCGACGCCATCGACGTCGCCTGCAAGCTCGCCCGCCGGCACTGGCAGCGCGAGGGCCGCGCGGACAAGACCATGATCCTCAGCCGCGAGTACGCCTACCACGGCCTGCACGCCTACGGCACGAGCATCGCGGGCCTCGACTTCAACCGGACCGGCTACGGCACCGAGTCCCTGGTCCCGGAGACCGCGCGCGTGTCCACGGACGACATCGACGCCGTCGAACGCACCGTCCGGGAGATCGGCCCGGAACACATCGCGGCGATCGTCGCCGAACCCGTCCAGGGCACCGGCGGTGTCATCCCGCCCGCGCCCGGCTACCTCGAAGGCCTTCAGCGCATCTGTCGCGAGAACGACATCCTGCTCATCATCGACGAGGTGATCACCGGATTCGGGCGCACGGGCCACATGTTCGCGACCCAGCGCTACGGCCTCACACCCGACCTGATCACCTTCGCCAAGGGCGTCACCTCCGGCTACGCGCCGCTCGGCGGCGTCCTCGTCGCCCCGCACATCTGGCAGCCGTTCTACCGGGACGCCGACGACACGCCCGTGTTCCGGCACGGCGCCACCTACTCCGGGCACGCCACCGCCTGCGCCGTCGCCCTGCGCAACCTCGACATCCTCGACGAGGAGAAGCTGGTGCCCCGGGTGGCCGAGCTCGAACAGGTCCTCGCCGACGAACTGCGGGTCCTGAACACCCGGGAGTCCGTCGTCGAGACACGGGTCGCGGGACTGCTCGGCGGTGTCTCCCTCGTCGACGACATCAACGCGGAGGCGGTCACCGACGAACTCGTCGAGCACGGCTTCGTCACCCGCCCGCTGCGCGGCAACACCGTGCAGATCAGCCCGCCGTTCATCACCACCGACGACGAACTGCGCGGGCTCGTCGCCGCCATCGGCACGGTGCTCGCCGCACACGAAGGCCGGTGACGCGATGCCGACAGCGCAAGAGGAATCCTCGGGCGGCCTGGTCGAATCGCGCTCGATCGACGTGGTGCCCGACGAGGAACGCCACGGCACCGCGTTCAGCCAGTTCACCCTGTGGGTGGGAGCGAACCTTCAGATCACGGCCGTGGTCACCGGCGCCCTCGCGGTGGTCCTCGGCGCGACCGCGTTCTGGGCGGTCATCGGACTTCTCGTCGGGAACCTGCTCGGCGGTGCGGTGATGGCCCTGCACTCGGCGCAGGGGCCCCGGCTCGGCCTCCCGCAAATGATCTCCTCGCGGGCCCAGTTCGGGGTCCGCGGCGCCGTGGTGCCCCTGGTCCTCGCGGTGTTCATGTTCATCGGCTGCACCGCGAGCGGCACCGTTCTCGCGGGCGAGGCGGTCGGCGAACTGACCCACCTGGGCCCCGTGGCGGGCATCCTCGTCTTCACGGCGGTCACCGCGGTGGCAGCCGCCGTCGGCTACCGCCTGATCCACTTCCTGGGCCGCCTCGCCGGCGTGGTGTGCGGCGTGGCGTTCGTCTACCTCGGCGTACGCCTCCTCCAGCACGACGACATGGGCACGGTCCTCGCCGACCACAGCTTCGCCTTCCCGGCGTTCCTGCTCGCGGTGTCACTCTCGGCGTCCTGGCAGCTCTCCTTCGGCCCGTACGTCGCCGACTACTCGCGCTACCTTCCGCGCTCGACCTCGGCCCGCGCCACGTTCGGCTGGACGCTGGCCGGGACCGCGCTCGGCGCCCAGTGGTCGATGGCCTTCGGAGCCCTCGCCGCCGCGGCCGCGGGGGAGGCCTTCGTCGGCCACGAGGTGACGTACGTGGTGTCACTCGGCGGAGCAGGCCTGATGGCGGCGCTGCTCTACTTCGTCATCGCCCTCGGCAAACTGACCGTCACCGTCCTCAACACGTACGGCGCGTTCATGTCGACCGTGACGAGCGTGACCGGGATGCGGCGGCGGGGCGCGGTGCCCTACCGGCTCTCGCCGCGCGGGCGGGTCGGCTACATCGCCGCGATCATCGTGGTGGGCGCCGCCCTCGCCCTCGCCGGACGCGGCGACTTCCTCAACACGTTCTCGACGTTCCTGCTCATCGTGCTGGCCTTCTTCACCCCGTGGAGCGCGGTGAACCTCGCCGACTACTACCTGGTCGCGAAGGAGCGCTACGACATCCCGGCCCTCAACGACCCCGACGGCCGCTACGGCTCCTGGCGGGCCCCCGCCCTGGTGTCGTACGGGGTGGGCCTGGTGGTCCAACTCCCGTTCATGGCAACGGACCTGTTCACCGGCCCCTTCGTCGCCCCGCTGGGCGGCGCGGACATCTCGTGGATCGTGGGTCTGACACTGCCGGGAGTCCTGTACTGGTCCCTGGCCCGCCGCGAACGGGATCGGGTCCCGGAGCGGATGATCTATCCGGAGGAAGCGGTGCCGGCGCAGGCGCCCCGGGGAGCGACGGAGGTGCCGGCCTGATCCGGAGCCGAGGGGACCGCGGTGGCCACGACGAGCCCGTCCACAGCCAGCGCACCCTCCGGAGCGAGACGGACCGGGTTGAGCTCGACCTCCGCGATGTCCTCCCGGCAGGCGATCACCTCGGACACGGCGACGACGATGTCCACCAGGGCCTCCACGTCGACGGGCGAGCCACCGCGCCAGCCGTGCAGCAGCGGCGCCATCCGCAGGCCGCGCACCATGGCGTGTGCGGTGGCCCGTGAACAGGGCGCGAGTTCGAGGGCCAGGTCACGGGCGAGTTCGGCGCGGACGCCGCCCGCACCGACCACCACGACCGGACCGAACGACGCGTCCCGCCGCGCGGCGACGAGCACCTCCACCACGTCCGCACGCCGGTCCATCTCCTCGACCACATAGCGGTGCGGGCCAAGCCGCTCGACCATGTCGAGGTACGCGGCCCGCAGCGCGCCCGGGTCCCACAGTCCGGTCGCCACACCCCCGTGCTCGGTCTTGTGCTCCAGCCAGTCGGCCTTGAGCACGACGGGCGCCGAGAGGGCGGCCGCCGCGGCCACGGGATCCTGGGTGCCCGGCGCTATCTCCGCTGCCCGGGGGAACGGCACACCTGCCGCGCCCAGCAGGCGCCGGGCGGCCAGGTATCCCGTGCCGACGGGAGGCCCGGCCGGTGTCGGGCGCGGCGATGTGCGCAGTGGCCGCCGGGTCAGGCGGTGCGCCGTGGCGACGGCCCGCAGCGCGCGCTCGACGTCGGAGAACGTCGGCACACCCGAGGCCTCCAACTCCTGTGCCACTGCTGTGCGTTCGGCCATGGAGTGGACCACGACGGGCAGCGCCCTGTCCGTGGCGATGCGGCCCAGCGCACGCGCCGCGGCGGACTCCGCCGATGCCTGTGCGGGGATGTCCCGCCCGTAGCTGCCGAAGTACCCGCTGAGCACGACCGTGTCGGCGACGGACGCGTCCGCCAGGCACGCGGGGACCGAGGCGTACGTCGACAGGTCCCGCTCACCCGCGCCGTCGAGGTCGACGGGGTTCGCCCGCCCGGCGCCCGGCGGCAGATGCCGGGCGAGGTCCCGACGCACGGAGGGCGGGAACTCCGCGACCTCCAGGCCGAGCCGCGCCGCCGTGTCCGCCGCCACGGCGCCCTGCCCGCCGCTGTCCGCCACGATCGCCACCCGCGGCCCGCGAACCGGAGGCGCCCGGAGCACCAGGTGCGCGGTGTCGACCAGGTGTGACGGGGTGTCGACGCGGACGGCGCCGACCGCACGGCAGGCCGCGTCCACCACATCGAGGGCGGCGGTCATGGCGCCCGTGTGTGAACGGGCGGCCTGGCGCGCCGCCGGACTGGCGCCGACGGTGAGCAGCAGTACCGGTTTGCCGGCCTCGCGCAGCGCGGCCAGGGCGTCGAGGAGCGCCGCGCCGTCGCCGTAGCTCTCCAGGTAGAGGGCGACGGCGCGGGTGGTGTCGTGGTCGACGAGATCGGCGAGCACCTCGGCGGCGCCGACGTCGAGCTGGCTGCCCACGGACACGAACCGGGAGACACCGACCCCGGCCGCCGCGGCCAACTGGGCGATCTCGAGGCCGACCTGGCCGCTCTGCGATACGACCGCGAGCGAACCCGCGGTGAACCGGCCCCACGCCAGCTCGAGTTCGGCCGACGCGTCGTACAGGCCCAGGCAGTTAGGCCCCACCAGCCGGGAGCCGCCCGCCCTGACGGTCCGGGCGAGCGCGGCGGGGTCCTCGACACCTGAAGTGACGGCGAGCAGTCCCGGGGCTCCGAGGCCGACCGCGTGCGCGACTCCGGCGGCGAGGGCGGCCGCGGGCACCGCGAAGGCGACCAGGTCGGGCACCTCGGGCAGGTCGTCGAGAGACGGATGGCTCGGTTGCCCGAGGACGGTCGCGCCCCGCGCGTTGACGAGATGCACCCGGCGCCGGTGCCGCCCGGCCAGAGCCCCGCGTGCGAGCCAGTGGCCCCATTTGGCGGGGTTGTCGGTGGCGCCGACGACGGCGACGGAGCGCGGGGCGCGGAACACGTCGAGCGTCCGACGGCCCGTCATGAGGCGGCGAGCGCGCGGGAGATGATGAGCCGCTGGATGTCGGACGTGCCTTCCTCGATCTCCTCCAGTTTGGCGTCCCGCAGCCACTTCTCGGCGAGGAACTCCTGCGAGTAGCCGTTGCCGCCCAGCGTCTGCACGGCGGCCCACGTGGCGAACATGGCGTTCTCCGAGCCCACCAGCTTCGCCGTCGCCGCCTCGGACGTCACCCTGAGGCCCCGGTCGTGCAAGCGCGCGGCGCGCATCGTCACCAGGTGTGCCGTGTCCGCGCGGGTGGCCATGTCGGCGAGCCGGAAGGCCACCGACTGGTGCTCGATGATCGGCACACCGAACTGCACCCGCTCGCGCGCGTAATGCACCGCCAGATCGAGCGCGGCCCGGCACAGTCCGGTGCAGGACGCGCCGATCAGGATCCGGGAGGCGTCGAAGGTCCGCATGAGGCCGGAGAATCCCTGTCCTTCCTCGCCGAGCCGGTCGGCGACCGGGACCCGTACGCCGTCGAGGAACACCTCGGCGTTGACGATGGCCCGCTGGCCCATCTTGCGCATCGGCCGGCCGACGGAGAGCCCTGGTGTGTCCCGGTCGACGACGAACGCGGTGATGCCATGGGAGCGGAGTTCCGGATCGACCGTCGCGAACACCACGAACCGGCTCGCGTACGGGGCGTTGGAGATCCACGTCTTCTGTCCGCTGAGCACATAGTGGCCGCCCTCGCGCACCGCACGCGTGCGCAGGCCCGCCGCGTCCGAGCCGTGGTCGGGCTCCGTGACCGCGAGCGCGGTCAGCGGCGGGGTCGACGCGGTCAGCGGGCGCAGCCACCGCTCCTTCTGGGCTTCGGTCCCGAGCGCGAGGACCGGGTCCGCGAAGAAGCCGTTGGACGTCAGCAGATTGCCGATGCCGATGTCACCGTGGCACAGCTCCTCCTGGACGAGCGCCTGAGTGGCCAGGTCGGTGACACCGCCACCGCCGTACTCGGCCGGGATCATGAAGTCCGTGAGGCCGGTCGCCGCGGCCTTCTTCCACAGGTCGAGCGGTGACTCGACGGCGGCGTCGTCGACCGCGCGGGCGCGCGGCCGGATCTCCGTAGCGGCGAAGTCGCGGGCGAGGCGGACGAACTCCCGCTGTTCCTCGGTCAGTTCCGAGGGGTCGGGCACGGGGAGGGGCATGACGGACTCCTGTGTCGACGGTCGTTCGGTGGACGGTGGCGCGACAGGCCGAGGTGTCACCGCGGCACGGCCTCGTGCGGGGGAGCGGTCGGCACCTGCTCGTCCTGCCCGGCGGCGCGGTCGAAGAACTCCGGGGCGACACGTGCGCGGACGAGCATCAGCAGCCAGCCGAGCAGCGGCGTGCCGACACCGATGAGGAAGACACCTCCGATGTGCCAGTGCGGTGCGAACGGCAGCGTCCATGAGGTGTAGCTGTTCGCCGGGTCCCAGTCGTTGCGCAGGCTCCACAGCCCGGCGGCGAGCAGCACCAGGCCGCCGGTCGCGGGCAGCACGACCCGCAGCCACAGATCGCCCGCGCTGCGGCGCCACTGATCCCGGTACGCCCAGGCCGAGGTCAACCCGGTGAGCCCGTAGTAGAACGCGATCATCAAGCCGCAGGAGGACACCGCGTCGCCGATCACCTGGCCGTCGCTGAGGAAGTTCATGACGATGTAGCAGACCGCTCCCGCGAGCCCGGTGGCGATGGTTCCGTACTGCGGGATCGCATACCGCGGATGCACCTTCGCGAGCCCCCGCGGGGCGGCGCCGCGCCGCCCCATCGCCAGCATCGTGCGCCCCAGCGTGAGCACGGTCGTCTCGGTCGAGGCCGCCGCCGACGACAGCACCATCAGGACCAGCAGATGCCACAGGAAGGAACCGAGGCCACTGTCGCCGAAGACGGCGCGACCGATGGCGGAGAACACGTCGCCGAAGTTGTCGGGATTGCCGAGCCCGATCCCCGTCGTGCCGATACCGGCGAACGCCAGCGTCGCGACGGTGGCCACCAGGTAGAGACCGAGGAGGGTCAGCGTCGACCAGGCGGCGGCGCGGCCCGGTGTGCGGTGCCGGTCGGTGGTCTCCTCGTTGACGGTGAGCGCCGTCTCCCACCCCCAGTAGATGAACAGCATCAGGACCAGCCCGCTGACGAAGGCGCTCGGCGACGGGATCTCGAAGGGGTTCAGCCACGACAGTTGGGGGTGGTGTGCCCCCGGCCCCGCGCTCCCGCTGTAGACACGCACGAGCGCGACCACGGAGAGCACGGCCAGCATGCCGAACTCCAGGAACAGCAGGGCGCGTTGGACGGCGGCCGCCACCTCGATGCCGCGGTAGCAGACGGCGCTCATCAGGCCGATCCAGCCGAGGCCCACAAGCAGCACCCAGGGGCTCGACGGGTCCGCGCCGATGCCCTCGGCGCCGCAGAGGATGAACACGTACTGGCCCGCGACCTGCGCCAGGCTGGCGAGGACCAGGACGAACGAGGCGATGATGGCCCAGCCGCCCATGAAACCGACGCGCGGGCCGAGCACCCGGCTCGCCCAGGTGAAGATCGTGCCGCAGTCCGGTTCCTGACGGTTCAACGCCGCGTAGCCGAAGGACACGAACAGGATCGGCACGAAGGCCAGCACGACGATCGACGGCGCCTGGAAGCCGACGAACGCCACGATGAACGCGAGCGTCGCCGCGAGGCTGTACGCGGGGGCGGCCGACGCGACCGACAGGATCAGGCTCGTCGTCATACCGAGCGCATTGGCGCGCAGGCCCTGGCGGGGTGCGTCGCCCGAAGGTTCTTCGGTGGTGGTGCGTGGGATGTCCGGCACGGTCGAACTCCCTGTCCGGGGTAGGGGAATCGCAATATTGACGCGATGGTCAATGATGCGCTCGGCATCCGACATGTCAAGGGTTCAGGACGGCTTTCGCCGCAACATTGACTGACTGATCAGTCTTGCGACATGCTCTGCTGCCATGTGGGAACAGACCGAAATGAACCTGGTCGAGACCGAGGTCGTCATCGTCGGCGGCGGCTACGCCGGTCTCGCCGCGGCCCTCCGACTCCACGACCACGGCACCGACTTCGCCGTCGTCGAGGCGGCCGACCGGGTCGGCGGCCGGGTCCTCACCGAGTCCCGTGCCAATGGCCTGCGCGTCGACCACGGCGGACAGTGGATCGGCCCCACCCAGACCCGGCTGCACGCCCTCGCCGCCCGCTTCGGCTGTGCCACCTTCCCGACCTGGGAGACCGGAAAGCACATCGAGGTGTGGCAGGACGGCAGCACCGTCCCCTACCTCGGGGCGGCGCCCGCCGACGGACCCGGCATCCCCGCGTACACACACATCACCGAGGACCTCGACGCACTCGCCCGGACCGTGGACACCGCCGAGCCCTGGCGCACCCCCGGCTTCGCCGAATGGGACGCGCGGACCGCACAGTCCTACTTCCGCGCGCACACCGACGACCCGGACGCGCTGCGCCGGCTCGCGCTCGCCGTCCAGGGCGTGTGGTGCGCGGAGCCGTACGAGATCTCGCTGTTCCACGTGCTCTTCTACGTCGCCGCGGCCGGCGGCTGGGAGCAGCTCATGGAAACCGGTGGCTGCGCCCAGGACAGCCGTTTCGTCACCGGCGCCGCGGGACCGGCCCGCGCGGTCGCCGAACTGCTCGGCGACCGGATCCGCCTCGGTTCACCGGTCCGCCGGATCGAGCACGACGCGGACGGCGTGCGCGTCCACACCGCCGACACCGTGTACGAGGCCCGCCGGGCGGTCGTCGCGCTCCCGCCGCCCGCGGTCCGCGCCCTCTCCTTCGCCCCCGCCCTGCCGGTCAGCAGGGAGGGCTGGCTCTCGCACAGCCCGATGGGCCGCGTCGCCAAGGTCCACGCGGTGTACGACACCCCGTTCTGGCGCGCGGCGGGCCTGTCCGGCATCGCCACGCTGTACGACCACGGACCGCTCGGCGTCGTCTTCGACAACTCGCCGCCGGACGCCGAGCGGGGCGTGCTGGTCGGTTTCGTCTACGGAGACCGGCTCAGCGAGTGGAGCCGCCTCGACGCCGCCGCCCGCCGCGAGACCGCCCTGGCGAGCCTCGCCCGCGTCGTCGGCGACGGAGCGGCCCGCCCCCTCGACTACACCGAGAAGAACTGGTCACAGGACCCGTACGCACGCGGCGGATACGAGGCGTACGCGACCCCCGGAGCCTGGACCGGCTACGCACGGCACGGCTGGCGCACGCCGACCGGGACGCTGCACTGGGCGGGCACCGAGACGGCTAGTGTGTGGAACGGCTACATCGACGGCGCCCTCTCCTCGGGGGTTCGGGCGGCCGACGAAGTCATCACGGCACTCTCGGCACAGGCGGAAGGCTGAACCGGCATGGGCCCCGAAAGCGAGGGCGAGGACACGCTCGTCGAGCGGGCCCGCGAGGTGGTCCTGTGCGCACCCATGAGCCAGCGGGAGTTCGCCGACCGCGTCGGCATGGACCCCACCGCCCTGTCGAAGGCACTGCGTGGCAACCGCAGGCTGAGGGACGTCGAGATCGCCGCCATCGCGCAGGTCGGCAAGGTGTCCCAGCGTTATCTGCGGACCGGCGTCGGCCGCCCGCCCGTGCCGCGCAACGGGGCGAACGGCACGCAGGGCACCCGCAGGCGCGCCGACGCCGTGGACGCCGAACTGCGCCGCACGCAGATCCTGGAGGCCACGGCCCGGCTCATCGCCCGCCGCGGCTTCCACAAGGTGCGGGTCGCCGACATCGCCGAGGCCTGCGGCACCAGCACCGGCACCGTGCACTACCACTTCCCGACGAAGGACGACGCGCTGCGCGCCGCGCTCGTCTTCTACGCGGACCGCTTCCACACCCGCCTGGACGCCGAGTTCGCGACCGCCGACACCACCGTCGAGAAGCTGCGCCGGCTGATCGAGGTGCAGCTGACGACCACCGAGGAGGACACCGACGAGTGGTCGGTGTGGGTGCAGTCGTGGAACGAGGCGATCCTCGACCCGAGCCTGCGCGACGGCCAGCGCGGTGTGTACGCCCGCTGGCGCGGCGTCGTCCTGGACCTGGTGCGCACCTGCCAGCGCGAGGGCATGGCCGAGGGTGTCGACGCGCAGGCGCTGGCCGCCCGTTTCACCGGCCTCGTCGACGGCCTGGCGATCCAGGTTCTCGCGGGCACGGGCGACATGGACGCGGCGCGGATGCGCGAACTGCTCCTGGACGCGTTCGAGCCCTATATCAGCCTGCGAAAGGGCAGTTGAGCGGCGGTCGAGGCGCGCCATTCGCACGTGGGTTCGGGAGCAATCTCCAAGATCTGCGATCGGGGCGATCCGGGGTCTTCCGTGCCGGTAGGGCGTCAACGATAGTGATGCATCGCGGAATTGATCTTCCGCAATGCAGAATATCCGCCCATGTAGGAGTGCCCCATGGCGCACGCCAACGGAAACATCGCACGCCGCGCAGGCCGTCTCCTGCGCACCAGCCTCTTCGCTCAAGTACTGCTCGCCCTGTTGCTCGGCGTCCTCGTGGGCCGCCTGTGGCCGGACGCCGGATCGGCCCTTCAGCCTCTCGGTGACGGCTTCGTCCGGCTCATCAAGGCGATGATCGCGCCCCTGGTGTTCTGCGTCGTCGTCGCGGGCATCACCAAGGCCGGTGACCTGAAGGCCTTCGGCAGGATCGGCGTGAAGGCGCTGATCTGGTTCGAGGTCGCCACCACCGTCGCCCTCGTCATCGGCCTGCTCGCCGGCAACATCCTGGCGCCCGGCGCCGGCATGAACGTCGACCCCGCCACCCTCGACAAGGGCGCGGTCGACGAGCAGACCGGCGGCGGGCACCTCCCGTCCACCGCCCAGTTCATCCTGGAGTCCCTCCCCGACAGCGCGGTCGGCGCCTTCGCCGAGAACTCCCTGCTCCAAGTCCTGGTCCTGGCCTGCCTCGTGGGCGCCGCGCTGCTCCACCTCGGCCAGAGCAAGGTCCCGCAGATCCTGCCCTTCATCGAGCAGGCCCAGGACGTCGTGTTCACCATCGTCGGCTACATCATGAAGCTCGCCCCGCTCGCGGTCTTCGGTGCCACCGCCCACCTCGTCGGCGAATACGGCGTGGGCGCGATGTCGACGTACGGAAAGCTCATCGCCGTCTGCTACGGCGTCGCCCTGCTCTTCCTGCTGCTGCTCGGCCTCGCCCTCAAGGCGGTCACCGGCCTCAGCCTGTGGAAGTTCGTCCGCTACACCCGCGAGGAACTGCTGCTCGCGCTCGGCACCGGGTCCAGCGAGACCGTGATGCCGCGCATGATGCAGAAGCTGCGCGCGGCGGGCTGCCGGGACGACGCGGTCGGGCTCGTCCTGCCGACCGGGTACTCCTTCAACCTCGACGGCGCCTCCATCTACCTGTCCATCGGCACCCTCTTCATCGCTCAGGCCGTCGGCGTCGACCTGAGCCTCGGGCAGCAGGTCACGGTCGTCCTCGTGCTCATGCTGACCAGCAAGGGCATGGCGGGCGTGCCCGGTTCGGCGTTCCTCGCGCTGTCCGCGACCGCCTCCGCCCTCGGTGTCATCCCGGCCGCCGCGGTGGCCCTGCTGCTCGGCGTCGACCGGATCATGGACTCGATGCGCGTCGCCACCAATCTGCTCGGCAACTGCGTCGCCGTGTTCGCGGTGTCCCGCTGGGAGGGGGCCCTGGACCGGGTCACCGCGAAGCGCGTCATGAACGGCGAGGAACCCGGAGCGGCGCCCGTGAGTGCGACGAAGGACGCGGCGCCCGTGAACATGTCCAAGGACGTGGAACCCGTCAAGGACAGTTGACGCACAGGCCATCACCACATCAATCAACACCCTTGTCCCGCCCATCATTTGGCAAAACAAGATTCATGCAGCATGGATCTCGATCGCCAGGGCAGACGGCCGCCCAGTAGCAGATCAAGCGAGCGACCTCGAAAGAGTGGGCCGCAGATCAGGGACGGATGTGGTGATGGCCACGCTGACTGAGTCTTCGGGGCAGTCCTCGGAGCAACGAACAGCGCTACGCAGAGACATGGGTCGCATCAGCCTGCTTTTCACGGGCGTGGGATCCATCATCGGGTCCGGCTGGCTCTTCGGCGCGTTGAACGCGGCGAAGATTGCCGGACCCGCGTCCATATTCTCGTGGGCGATAGCCGCCGTGATGATTCTCCTCATCGGGCTGTGCTTCGCCGAACTGGGAACCATGTTCCCGGTGTCCGGGGGAGTGGTGCGCTTCCCGCACCTCTCCTTCGGCTCCTTCGCCAGCTACACCATGGGCTGGATCACCTGGATCGCCGCCGCGACGGTGGCACCCATCGAGGTCGAGGGCGCCCTGCAATACGCAACGAAGTGGGCGCACTTCACCGATTTCCACAAGGCCAACGGCGCCTACACGCTGACCACGCTCGGCTATGCCGTCGCGGTCGTCGCCATGGCGTTCTTCGTGCTGCTCAACTATTACGGCATCCGCTGGTTCGCCCGCGTCAACAACGTTCTCGTCTGGTGGAAACTGCTGGCCATCGCGCTGGTGGTCGTGGCGTTCTTCGTGACGGCATTCCATGCGCACAACCTCGGAGCCGCCGAATACGGTGGGTTCGCGCCCGGCGGCGCCAAGGGCATCTTCACGGCGATCTCCACCGCGGGCATCACCTTCTCCTTCCTGGGCTTTCGCCAAGGCGTGGAACTCGCGGGCGAGACCGACAATCCGCGGCGCAATGTCCCGTTCGCCGTCATCGGTTCCGTGCTGCTCACCGGCCTGATCTACGTACTCCTCGAAGTTGCCTTCCTCGGCGCGGTCCCCGAGAGCGACCTGCGGCACTCGCACGGCTGGCTCAACCTGGCCTTCGCCAACGACTTCGGCCCGCTCGCCGCCATCTCCAGCGCCATCGGGCTCGGCTGGCTCGCGTACATCCTCTACGTGGACGCGGTGATCTCACCGGCCGACACCGGCCTCATCTACACCACCGTCACGGCCCGTATCTCGTATGCGATGGCCCGCAACCGCAACGCGCCCGAAGGCCTTGCCAAGACCACGCCCAAGGGTGCGCCGCTGGTCAGCCTCGCCGTGACCTTCGTCCTCGGGCTCATCGTCTTCCTGCCGTTCCCGAGCTGGCAGGAACTGGTCGGCTTCATCACCTCGGCCACCGTCCTGTCCTTCGGCTCGGGGCCGCTCGTGCTCGCCGTGATGCGCCGTCAGATCCCCGAGCACGAGCGGCCGTACCGGATCCCGGGCGGTGACATCATCCCGTTCCTCGGCCTCTACTCGGCGAACCTGATCGTGTACTGGGCGGGCTGGAACACCAACTACAAGCTGTTCCTCACCATCTGCATCGGCTTCGTCCTCCTGGCGGTCTTCCAGGCGCTCGACAAGGGACATGCCCCGGCGATGGACTGGAAGTCGGGCGCGAGCTGGGTGCTGCCGTGGCTGATCGGCCTCGCCGTGATCAGCTGGATCGGCGACTACGACGGCGGACTCGGCTGGATCGGCCTCGGCTGGGGCTTCGTCGCCAACCTCGCGCTCACGGCGCTCGTCTACCTGCTGGCCCTGCGCGTGCAACTCCCGCGCGAGCGCGTCCTTGAGAACATCGAGGAGGCGCGCGAGGAGTCCCGCATGGAGGACGCGGAACTGGGCGCGACACACTGACCGACCCCGACCGGACCCCGGCCGACGCACCACAAGCGGTGCGTGGGCCGGAGTTCGGTCCACGCGTCCCAGAAAATCGCCCAGATGGCAATATCAGCGGCAATCCATAGCGTTACGGAATCATCACATCATCGCGCTCATGGGGGTCCATGCACGGGGCAGGCGAAAAGTGAGAAGTCGAGGAAAGGAAGCCACCGATGCTGATCGTGGCTCTTTTGCTCCTGCCGGCCATGGGACTGCTCCTGCTCGGCATGGACCGCATAGAAGACCGGATGGGCGGTGCGTCCCGCCCAGGATCCGGTAACCATCGACTGAGTCATCTCCGTCTCGTCCGGGGCGACGGCCGAAGCGACCCGGAAGCGAACGCGACCAGAAGGACCGACCGCGAGGCCGCCTGAGGGTGCGACACCCTCAGCCCGCTCGCCCGGGCCGCCACACCGCGACCCCCAGCACCGAGTCCGCCATGCCGTAGTACAGGAACCAGGCGTCGCGGAACCTCACCAACCCCTCGGTGAACACCACATGATTGACCTGGCCGTCCTGCTCGTCCGCCGATGTCGGAACCAGGAACGGCCGCTCCAGCCTGGCCACCGCCTTGGTCGGGTCGGCCGGGTCGATGAGGAGCTGTCCGGTGGAGTACTGGCCCTTGGTGTACCCGCCCTTGCCGTCCGAGCGGGCGTTGTAGACGAGCAGGATGTGTCCGTCGTCCGTGCGCAGCGGCGGCGGTCCCGGCTCGATCAGGGAACCCTCCCAGGGGTGCACGGGCTTCGCCACCGGATCGTCGTTCCCGACGGTCTCCCAGTGGATCAGATCCTTAGAGCGCGCCCAGAAGACATTGGACTCACCGAAGTACATCCAGTACGTGCCGTCGATGGGAGTACTGAGGATGGCACCCGACTTGTTCCACGGCTTGTCACCATGGATCGGGTCGTGCAGCTCGGGGAAGAGCGGCCCGTGCTTCTCCCAGCGCACCAGGTCCTTCGACGTCGCCAGGCACAGCAGCGCGCTCGTCCCGTCGTACCCGGTGTACGTCATGTAGAAGGTGTCACCGACGTGCACCACCCGCGGATCCTCGCACCCGCCGGGCAGCTCGTACGGCTCGCTCGGCGTGAGCACCGGCTCGGCCCTGCGCTTGAACGTGATGCCGTCGTCGCTCCAGGCCAGCCCGATGCTGGACCGCTTCCCCTTGTTCTGCGCCCGGTACAGCAGGGCGATCCTGCCACCCACCACGAGGGCACAGGGGTTGTACAAATACGCCGATTCCCACTCGTGCGACGGCTCGGGCCGCAGGATCGGATTCGCCTCGCTCTTGGTGAACGGCCCCATCGGGAAGGTCGCGGGCCCCCGCGGGAACCGCTCGGGCGCCTCCCCTGCCGCGGCGGCACTGCCCGCACCGGCCACCGACCCGCCGATCGCCGCACCGACGACGGTCACCGTGGCCTTGAGGATGTGGCGGCGGTTGTGTGCCTGACGGTCGTTGTCCTCCATGTCGAATGACCTCCTGGTCGTCGAGTGTTCGGAAGAACGGGGCCCCGCACGCACGCGGGGCCCCGTCGCGCACGTCCCGCCGCTCAGTCCCGCCCGGCCGCCAACCGCACCGTCAGGATCTGGAACGGGCGCAGCCGCAGTCGCACCCCGTCGTCCGTGACCTCGCACGCGGGCTCGTCGGCGGCGCGCGGACGCTCCAGCAGGTCCGTGGCCGTCGCCGACGCGAGGCGGAAGCCGGGCGAGAGGAGTGCGGTGGCACGGGCGCCCTGGGACTCGTACAGACGGACCACGACATCGCCCGAGCGGTCGTCCGCGAGCTTGACCGTCTCGACCACCACGGCCGGGTTGTCGACGGCGACCAGCGGCGCCACCTCCGCGGACCCGGACACCGAGCGCTCCGGCAGGTTGAGGTGGTAGCCCTCGCGGACCGCGTCGTCGACGTCCGCGCCGATCAGCAGGGCGTACCGCAGCCGGTGCGTGCCCTGGTCGGTGTCGGGGTCGGGGAAGCGCGGCGCACGCGCCAGGGACAGCCGGACCGTCGTCGTGGTGCCACCGTCCTCACGGACGTCACGCGTGACGTCGTGCCCGTACGTCGAGTCGTTGACCAGGGCCGCGCCCCAGTCCCGCTCGCCGACGTGCAGGAAGCGGTGCGCGCACACCTCGAACTTCGCGGCGTCCCAGCTGGTGTTGGTGTGCGTGGGCCGCTCGACATGCCCGAAGGGCACCTGCGCCGTGGAGTGCCCGGCCCGCACATCCAGCGGGAACGCGGCCTTGAGCAGCTTCTCCGTCTCGTGCCAGTCGAGAACCGTGTCGACGTCCAGGCGACGGGCGCCCGGCGCCAGCGCGAGGGTCTGCTCGATGCGCGAGTCACCGAAGACCCGCACCACGCGAACCCCGCCGTCCACGACCGTCACGGACTCCGCCGCCGTCAGATCCGTGACGGTGTTGCGGTAGAAGGCGTCCAGGTCCCAGGCGTCCCACTGGTTCGGGAAGTCCTGGTGCAGCTGGAGCAGGTTGGCCACCGCGCCCGGCGGCAGCGCCTCGCGCCCGCCCTCGATGTCGTACGCCGATGTGACCAGCCCCCGCTCGTCGATCACGACCCGCACCAGGCCGTTGTCCAGGACGTACCCGCCGTCCCGGGGCTGCGGGTCGACCGTGACCGCCGCCGGCTCGCGGCGCACCGTCGCGCCCAGTCCGGCGGCGCCCGCGCGGGCGTGCGGCGCGGCGTTGAAGACGACCCGCGAACCGTCCTCGGAGGCCGGGCCGGCCAGCGCGGTCTGCGCCGACTCGATCAACTCACCGAGTTCGGCCGCCACCTGACGGTACGTCTCCTCCGCCTCCCGGTGCACCCAGGCGATCGACGTACCCGGCAGAATGTCGTGGAACTGGTGCAGCAGCACCGTCTTCCACAGCCGGTCGATCGCCTCGTACGGATACGCCGCCCCCGTGCGCACCGCCGCCGTCGCCGCCCACAACTCGGCCTCGCGCAACAGGTGTTCACTGCGCCGGTTGCCCTGCTTGGTCGCGATCTGACTGGTGAGCGTGCCCCGGTGGAACTCGAGGTACAGCTCGCCCACCCACACCGGCGCGTCCGGATACTCCTCGAGGGCCTTGGCGAAGAAGTCGCCCGGCTTCTCGATCTCGACCCGCGCCGAACCCTCCAGGTCCTTGAGCCGCTCGGCGCGCGCCAGCATCTCCCGGGTCGGGCCGCCACCACCGTCGCCGTACCCGAACGGGGCGAGCGAACGGTTCGCCGCGCCCTTGTCCTGGAAGTTGCGCACACTGTGCGCGACCTCCGCACCCGACAGGTCGCTGTTGTACGTGTCGACCGGCGGGAAGTGGCTGAAGATGCGGGTACCGTCGATGCCCTCCCACCAGAACGTGTGGTGGGGGAACTTGTTCGTGGTGTTCCACGAGATCTTCTGCGTGAGGAACCAGCGCACCCCGGCCAGCTTCATCAACTGCGGCATCGCCGCGTTGTAGCCGAAGGTGTCCGGCAGCCACATGTCCTCGGTCTCGACACCGAACTCGTCGAGATAGAACCGCTTGCCGTGGATGAACTGGCGGGCCAGAGCCTCACCCCCGGTGATGTTGGTGTCCGGCTCCACCCACAGGCTGCCCGTCGGCACGAACTGCCCCGTCTTCGCCTTCTCCTGGGCCCGCTCGTACACCTCGGGCCGGTGCTCCTTGAGCCAGGCCAGCTGCTGCGCCTGGGACATCACGAAGCGGAACTCGGGGTGCTCGTCCATGAGCTGGGTGACATTGGAGACCGTGCGTGCGACCTTGCGCACCGTCTCGCGCAGCGGCCACAGCCACGCCGTGTCGATGTGGGCATGCCCGATCGCCGAGATGCGGTGCTCGCCGTCGGTGGCCGAAGAGGCGAGGGCCGGGGCGAGGATCTCGCGGGCGGCGGCCGCGGTGCCGCTGATGTCCTGGAGGTCCACGGCGTCCAGCGACGAGGACAGCGCCCGCAGGATCTGCCAGCGGCGCGGGGACTGCTCGGGCAGCTCCCGCATCAGCTGGTCGAGGACCTCCATGTCATGGACGAGGTCGTAGACCTCCGTGTCGAAGACGGCCAGGTCGAGACGGCGCAGCCGGTAGATCGGCTCACCGTTCGAGGCACCTTCCTCGTCCAGCCACGGGGCACGACCGCCCAGCGGTGTGATGGCGAAGGTGCGGTCCTCGGGCCCCGAGTGCATGACGAGCGGGTTCGCGGCCGCCTCGACGTAGCACACGAACTCCTCGCCACCGACGGCCGTTTCGGCCACCGGCAGCCACGTGTTGCGCGGGTTGAGCGCCTTCACGGCCGTGCCGTCGGGACGGTACGCGAGGCCCTCGGCGGAGAATCCCGGCTCGGTGGTGCCGAAGCCGAGGTCGACGACGGCCTCCACGCGGCGGCCGGCCCACTCCTCGGGGACGCGGCCGCTGACCTTGAACCAGCTGGTGGTCCAGGCGGGGCCCCACGAAGCCCCCACTTCCACGGGCCGGTAGTCGGCGGCCAGGCCCTCGGCCACCGGCACCGGCTCGCCCGGCACCTGCCAGATCCCGATCTCCAGGGGGACGGAGGTGGCGTGGACGGCGGGCCGGATGCGTTCGTCGAGGACGCGCCGCAGGCGGTGCTGGACGATGTCGCGGTCGGAGTGCACAGAACACCTTTCGAAGAGCGTTGAACAGGACTGCACGGGAGGGGAGTTGGTCCGCCCCGAGGGTGCGGAATCAGCCCTTGAGGGCACCGCCGAGGGCGAAACCGCCGCCCAGCTTGCGGGTCAGCAGCAGGTACAGCATCACCACGGGCAGCGTGTACACGAGGGAGAACGCGGCCAGCTGCCCGTACTGCGTCTGGTCATGGGCACTGAGGAACGTGAACACACTCACCGACGCCGGCAGCTTCTCCGGCGACAGGAGCAGCACGAACGGCACGAAGAAGTTGCCCCACATGCTGATGAAGGTGAACACGGTGACGACGGTGACACCCGGCCACATCAGCGGCAGCACCACGCGGGCAAGGGACTGCATGGCGTTCGCGCCGTCGATCCGTGCGGCCTCCTCCAGGACGATGGGCACACCATCCATGAAGTTCTTCATCAGCCAGATCCCGATGGGCAGCGCGGAGGCCGCCAGGAACAGCGTCGTCGCGAACATCGAGTCGATCAGCTCGACCTGCACGAACATGCTGTAGACGGGGATCATCACGGCCGTGATGGGCAGCCCGGTAGTGAACAGCACGGTGTACAGGAACGGTCGGCGCAGCCGGGAGCGGTAGCGCGAGAGCGGATACGCGGCCAGGATCGAGGTGACCACGCACAGCAGAGTCGCCCCGCCGCACAGCAGCAGCCCGTTGAGCAGCGGCCGGTATGTCGTCTCGGCGTTCATGATCGCGTGGAAGTTGTCCAGCGTCGGCGGCGACGGCACGCTCAGCTCGAAGCTGGCGGTCGAGCTGAACGACGCGAACACCATCCACACCAGCGGCAGCACGAACAGCAGGCTGATCACCAGCAGGACGACATTGACGGCGACGCGTCCCGGCCGGAACCGGCGGCGTGCCGTGCCCGTCCCGGAGGCGGGGCGGGCGCCCCCGTCGGCGCGGCCGGCGTCGGCGGCGGGCAGCAGGTCGGTGGCGGCCATCAGTCCTCCTCCACCTTGAGCAGCTTCAGGTACACGACGGAGAACAGCGCACCCACGACCAGCAGCACCAGCGCGATCGCCGTGCCGTAGCCGATCATGCTGTTCTGGAACGCCTGCTGGTACATGAAGACCGGCAGGGTCTGGCTCTTGTTGCCGGGACCGCCGCGCGTCATGGCGTAGATCAGCCCGAAGACGGAGAGCGTCTGCAAGGTGATCAGCATCAGGTTCGTCATGATGGTGCGGCGGATGACCGGCAGCGTCACGTGCCACAGCCGGTGCCACACACCCGCGCCGTCCATCTCCGCGGCCTCGACCAGCTCGCGCGGCACCTCGTTGAGCGCGGCCGAGTAGACCATCATCGAGAACGCGGTGCCCCGCCACACATTGGCGAGACACACCGCGAGGATCGGCAGCGTGTACAGCCAGTTCTGATGCGGCAGACCCAGAAAGCCGAGGACGTCGTTGAGCGCGCCCTGCTTGTAGAAGAACGCGTACATCAGGTACCCGGCGACGACCTCCGGCAGCACCCAGGCGGCGATCACGACGCCGTTGGTGAGTGTGCGCAGCGGCTTGGTGGCCTTCTCGGCCATCACCGCGAGGCTCAGGCCGAGGGTGTTCTGCCCGATGACGGCGGAACCGACGACGAACACCAGGGTGAGCCACAGGGCGTTGAGGAAGTTCGGATCGTCCAGCGCCCGCGTGAAGTTGTCCAGGCCGACGAAGTTCGTCTCGGCGGCCCCGGTCAGCTGGGCGTCGGTGAACGCGTCGTAGACGCAGTACAGGATCGGTCCGGCCAGGAACACGGCCAGCAGGACGATCGACGGCAGCAGCGGCATGCCGCGCAGCAGCGAGCGACCCGCGGCGGTGCGTCCGGCCGCGTGCCCACCGGGGGCGGCGGTGGCGACGGCGGATTTCATCGCGCGCCCTTGACGGTGGCGTCGGGGCCGACGGCCGTGGACAGGTCCTGGTCATAGGTCTTGGCGGCCGCGTCCACCGAGGCCTGCCCGGTGGTCACGGACTCCATCGCCTTGGTGACGGCGTTGGACACCTGCGGGTACTTCGGCAGCGCCGGACGGAAGTGGGTGTACTTCACCAGGTCGGTGAAGAACTTGTTGGTCGGCGTGGCGCCCAGGTACTTCGGGTCGGCGGCCACATCGGTGCGCACGGCGGTCGTGGACTCGATGACGTTCCACTTCACCGAGTTGTCCCTGTTCTTGATCGCCTTGACGAACTGCCAGGCCAGATCGGGGTTCTTGGCCTTCGAGGGGATCGACCAGGCCCACCCGCCCGACATGCTGACCTTGCCGGGCGCCTGACCGTGCTGGGTCGGCATGGCGGCGGGCTTCATCGTCTTCGACCAGTCGGCCCACGGACTCGGGCCGGTCTTCAGCCAGTTGTTGGCCATCCACGAACCGTCGATGTTCATGGCGAGCTTGCTCTTCGGCAGCAGCTTCGTGCCGACCTCGGTGCCCGCGTTGGGGCCGAGCGCGGTGGACTTGTCGAGCCCCAGGTCCTCGTCGTACACGGTGTGCACGAACTTCAGCGCGTCCTTGAACCCCTGCGAGCCGACGATCCACTTCTTCTTCTTGGCGTCGTACAGGGAGTCACCGGCGGCATCGGTGCCGTACAGGAGCATCTCGAAGCCCTGCATGGTGGACTGCTCGCCGCCTGCCTGGCCGGTGTACAGGTTCATCGGGATGACACCCGGCAGCTTCTTCTTCAGCGTGCGCGCGGTGTCGAGGAGCTCCTGCCAACTCTTCGGCTGCCAGGGAGTCTTGATGCCCGCCTTCTTCAGCAGCTTCTCGTTGTACCAGATGCCGCGGGTGTCGGTGTCGTCCGGGACGCCGTACGTCTTGCCGTCGCTGGGGGAGGAGACCGCGGACTTGGCGGCCTTCGCGAACTTGCCCCAGTCCGACCACTTGGCCACGTAGTCGTCGAGCGGCTTGAGGTAGCCGCTGGCGATGTCGGAGTTGATGAGCGCGGTGTCCTCGTAGACCAGGTCGGGCGCGGTCGAGGGCGAGCGCATCATCAGCTGGATCTTCGTGTAGTAGTCGTTCTCCGAGGCCGTGACCGGAACGATCTGGACCTTCTTGCCCGGGTGGGCCTTCTCGAACGACTTCTTCATCGAGGCCAGGAATTTCTGCTGCTTGTGGTCGTTCTGGTCCAGGTGCTGCCAGTAGACGACCTTGATCGAGTCGCCGCCGGCGGAGGGTCCGGAACCACCGCAAGCGGTTGCGGACAACGTTGTCGCGACGGTGACCGCGAGAGCGGCGAGAAGCTTCTTGCGCAAGGGGTTCCTCCAGGAGGTGGCGGCTCGGCACCCGGCATGGGGCGCTCAACTGCAGGCGGTACCAGAGGTGCTGCGGTGCACCGGCCGAGCGACGATGCGGACGTCGCCGACGGTGCGGGCATGGTGCGCGGTGGTGCGTGGTGCGTTGGCGATTACCTAAATCCAATGGATGGACTAAGTCAACGCCTGCTGCATAATCTCGACGCCGAACCCTGGCGCACCGACCACGAGTTGGCGGAGCCCCCAGGGCGGACTTGCGCGAAGGAGGGGACGTCATGGCGCGCAGCGGCACCAACCTGCCCAGGGTCGGCGGCTACAACCAGGCCGTCGTCCTGGCCGCCATCCGCACCAAAGGGCCGGTGAGCCGCGTCGAACTGGGCCCGCTGACCGGACTCACCAACCAGACGGTCTCGAACGTCGTGCGCCGCCTGCTCGACGAGGGCCTGATCGCCGAGTCCGGACACGCGCCCTCCAGCGGAGGCAAACGCCGCACCCTGCTCACCCCGCGTGCCGACGGCGCCTATGCCCTCGGGGTGCACCTCGACCCGGACGCCGCCGTGATCGTCCTGGTGGACCTCGCCGGATCGGTGCTGCTCAGCCGCCGCTTCGCGCTGCCGCGCCCCAGCGACCCCACCCAGGTGGTCGACCGGGTGGCGCGCGCGGCGCTGCGACTGCCGGGGCGCGCCGCGATCGACCGCAGCCGGCTGCTGGGCCTCGGGATCGCGGCGCCGGGCCCCATCGACGCGCGGGCGGGCGCGGTCGTGGACCCGCCGAACTTCGACGGCTGGGGACGCGTGCCCCTGGTTGACATGTTCGCGCAAGAGACCGGCATGCCGGTGGCGATGGACAACGACGCGACGGCCGCGGCGATCGGCGAGCGCTGGATCGGCGGCGAGGAACGCGCGGACGGGTTCCTGTACCTGTACATGGGGGCGGGGATCGGCGCGGGAGTCATGCTCGGCAATCACGTCATGCGCGGCGACTCGGGCAACGCCGGAGAGATCGGCCACGCCCAGGCCGAGCCCGGAGAGCGTCGCTGCGACTGCGGAAGCACCGGCTGCCTCGGCCCCTACTGCAACCCCGCCGCCCTCGTCGAGGACCTGTACGCCCGACACGGCGAGAGCGCCGCGCGCCGCATGGGACTCAGTGGCACCCGCGACACCGTGCGCGCCGACTGGAAACTGCTGCGGCGCGCGGCACGTGCCGGGGACGAAGCCGCCTGCGACGTGGTGCGCCTCGCGGGTCGCCGGATGGGGCAGGCGGTGCGGGGCGCCGTGGCGCTGCTCGACGTGAGCCGGGTGGTGCTGGGCGGCGAGGCACTGGTCGGCGTGGAGGAATTGCTCGGCGAGGAGATCGACAGGGCCGTCAACACGACATCGGTGGCCCGCGCGTTGGGCGGGGTGACGGTCGAACCCAGCCTGATCGGCGAGACGGCCGGAGCGGTGGGCGCGGCGTCCCTCGTCCTGCACGGGCGCTACGCCCCCGGGTGGCGGATGCTGACGGAGGTTCCGGGCTGAGGGACGCGTACGCGGGGGAGGGGAGGTGTGGTCGGGCCCCGGTCACCGTCCGGCCGTCGCGGCCGGTGCCGGGTAGGGCGCGCGGAAGGTGAACGCCTCCGGCCCCGGCCCGTGTCGACGGATCAGCGCGACCCGCTCCATCGCCTCCGCGATGCTCGGACGATGACCGGCCGGCACCCACCACAGCGCCTGATGTGCCTCGGCCATGCGCTGGAACCATTCACGGCGGCGGCTCAGCACCCGCAGGTGATCGCTGTGGTACGTGAAGGCCCGCAGCGCCTCCACCGACTCCCAGGTCGAGCAGTTGATCAGGATCATGTCGTCGGCGTCGTCGGGACGGAACCCGGTCGCGTCCTCCCCGGCGTCGTCGACCATGCGCCAGACGAATCCGGGGCTGCCGTCGGCGAGCGCGTTGATCTCGGGAAGCTGGGCGACGAAGTCGGCGAGTTCGGGTCCGGTGAGCGGGGCGACGAGGCGGCCGATGTTGACCTGCGCGAGGTGAAAGCCAGTCATGGGCCCAGCATGGCCGAGCCCGCTTCTATAGTCAACGCTCATTTGTTTTAGAAACCGGCCGAGGCGCCGGCGGGTGGCTCAGTCGGAGCTCCTGGTGAGCGCCACGCAGCATCCGCCCGGGCAGGGATCCATCGCGGGTTGCCACGTCGCGGGCGCAATCCCCTCCAGGAGCGCGAGGTTCATCCCGCAGATCAGGGCGGGGAACTCCTCGGCCAGCGCATGGAACGGGCAGTTGCGAAGGCGCAGCGTCCCCTCGTCCCAGTAGGGCTGGTAGCCGCGCTCCGCCAGGGCGTCGACCAGATCGTCGGCGTCGATGTCCGGCTGCGCCGCACCCGCGGCCCGGGCCACCTCCTGCAACTCCCGGTCCAGGCCCGCGTTCTCCACGGTCGAGGCCAGCAGGTGACCGACGGAGTCGTAGGACCGGGGCGGAACGGACACGGAGTGCTCGCCCTCGGCGCGCCGGTACACCTTCGCCGGCCGCCCGGCGCCCGGCCCGGTGCGCCCGGACAGCCGCCGCGAGGACGCGGTCAACAGCCCCGCCTCGACCAGCTTGTCCAGATGGAACGCGGCCAGCGACCGGGACACCTCGACCGCCTCCGCGGCGGCGTCACGCCCTACGTCGTCCGGCTGGGCGGCGACGTATCGATAGAGGCGACGGCGCACGGGATCACCCAGCGCGCCCAGTGCTGCGAATGCGGAATCGTCGTTCGTCACACGCCGATTCTATGACCAATGGAGGTGTCCCATAGAGGTGTGGAGCCGGGACTTCCGGACGCTCAGCAGACCGCGAGCCCCGGCACGGGCTGATCGTTTCGGCCGCCGGTGAGATAGACGTCGCTGACGAACACACCAGCGTTCCCGGAGTCGTCATCGGTCTTCGCCCACCAGACATTCGTCCACTCGCCGTACGTCTCCCGCCGCGTGAGCTTGGCCTGGCAGTAGAAATAGTTGGTGCCCGGGCGGATGGTGCCGACGGGACGGTGCCGGGAGTCGTACGTGGTGGCGGCCCGCCACACGCGGCAGTGGGACTTGCCGCCGCCGATGTGGGTGCAGGCGGGGGAGGAGGCACTGGGGGAATCGCCGGCGGAGCTCGACGGCGAAGGACCGCCCGACGGCGCACCGGACGGGGAGTGCGATGGTGTCGTCGCCGACCGGGTCCCGTCGGCGACAGGACCCGCCGCACGTCCGCCCGTGTCGTCGCCGCCCTGACTGGTCACGAGGTACGTCACCCCGCCGCCGACGAGCAGCGCCGCTGCCACCGCGGCCGCGACGGTCCCACGTCGGCGTGCGCTGCCGCGCTGAGCGGTGACGGTTCGCGCGCCATCCACTGGCGGATGCGTCAGTGAGGCGGGCGCGGGAAACGCCCCGGCGGCGAAGCCACCGGGACCGCCACCGGGCGCCTGCCCCTCTCCTTGCCGGCGGCGCAGGCGCATGGTGTCGGGCGACTGGGGCGGCAGCGGCTCGCCCGCGGCGGTGGCCCGCAGCAACTGCGCGGCGCGCGCGGCGTCGGCCCGCAGCGCAGGGTCCTTGTCCAGCAGTTCGGCGAGCGCGGGCGCCAGGGGGCCGGCCTGCCGGGGCTCGGGGAGCGGCTCGGTGACGATCGCGGTGATGGTCGACCAGGTGGAGGCGCGCCGGAACGGCGGCGCTCCCTCGACGGCCGAGTACAACGAGGCACCCAGGGCCCACACGTCCGCGGCGGGCCCCACCTCGCCGCCGCGAGCCTGCTCGGGTGCGAGGTAGTCGAGCGAGCCGACGAGTTCGCCGCTGCGCGTGATCCGGGTGGCGGCGCCGTCACCCGGCTCCTGGAGCGCGGCGATCCCGAAGTCCGTGAGCACGACCCGGCCACCGTGCTCCAGCAGGATGTTGCTGGGCTTGACGTCCCGGTGCCACACCCCGGCGCGATGCGCGGCCGCGAGGGCGTCCATCACCTGCGCGCCGATCCGGGCCGCCTCCAGCGGATCGAGAGGGCCGCGCCTCTGCAACCGCCCCTGAAGCGACTCCCCGTCGACGAACTCCATCACGATCACCGGACGCCCCTCGTGCTCGGTGACATCGTGCACGGCGACCACCCCGTGGTGCCGCACCCGCGCGGCGGCCCGCGCCTCGCGCTGCATCCGCAGCCGCTGCTCATCCGGATCCGGGCCGTCGGCACCGTCGAAGGACCGGAGTTCCTTGACGGCGACCTCGCGCCCCAGCCGCTCGTCGACGGCCCGCCACACCGTGCCCATCCCGCCACTGCCGAGCCGCCCGACGACGCGATAGCGCCCCGCGATCACCCGCCCGTACCCGGCGCCGCCCGCACGCTCGTCCCCCATGGCCCGCACTCCACCTGTCTTCTGTCGGCCCTTCAGGTCCTGCCGCTCCCTCGGGCCTCGCCAACCTCGGGACCACCGTAGACACCGAGGGGCTCGGTGGGTACACCGGGCCGGGGGAGAGCGAGTGGAGACCGGGAGCCGCCACTGGCAACCCGGTCCAACCCGGCTGAGGAGTCCATCAACTCCACGACGGTGTCCGGTTGTTGTCTCATTGTGGTGGTGTGGCAGGTCATCATTCGGTTTACTCGGCGCCATGAGCGATCGAATATCTCCGGTGCATGGCGTCGGCCTGCTGACCGGCAGGACTGTGATGATTACCGGCGCGTCGAGTGGGATCGGAGCGGCCGCCGCACGGTTGTTCGCCGATGAGGGGGCGGCGGTGGTCCTCATGGCGCGCCGCGAGGACCGGCTCGCGAGCCTCGTTCAGGAGATCGAGGCGTCTGGTGGACGGGCGGCCCGCAGCGTTGGTGACGTGGCGCGGGCGGAGGATGTCGAGCGTGCGGTGACCGTGGCCGTGGAGCGTTTCGGCGGTCTGGACGGTGCCTTCAACAATGCGGGCTATGCCGGTTCCGTCTTCGGTCCGTTGCACGAACTGCCGGAGGGTGACTTCGACCGGATCATGGACGTCAATGTCCGGGGGACGTGGAACTGTCTGCGTCGCCAGATCCCCGTGATGCTAGCCGCCGGCCGCGGTTCGATCGTGAACACGGCCAGTTCGGCGGGTCTGATCGCCACGGGTGCGCCCTCACCCTATGTAGCGGCGAAGCATGCCGTTCTCGGTCTGACGAAGGCCGCGGCCGCGGAGTACGGCGAGCACGGTATCCGCGTGAATTCCCTGGTGGTGGGGACGACACGAACGGAAATGATCAGTGCGGCGGTGGAGGCGGAGCCGGCGCTGGAGGAGGCGTTCGTGGCACGCCAGGTCCAGAAGCGGATGGCGGAACCGAACGAGGTGGCGGAGGCGGCGCTGTGGCTGCTGAGTGATCGTTCGTCGTTCGCCACGGGGAGTCATGTGGCGGTGGACGGCGGCATTCTGGCGGTGTGAGCGGGAGGCCGGGGGCGGGACGCAGTCGTCTGCGGACCCGTCCCGTCGGCACCCGGGCTGTTGACCAGGGCCGGGTGCCGACGGTTGGGGCTCAGGTCACCCGCTTCCGCTGCTGTTGTCTCCCACGGACGGCAGATAGCGCGGTGCCCGCCATGCGGCGAGGCGGGACTCCATCGACGCGCCGAGCGACAGCAGCGTGTCGTCCTGGTGGTCTCCGGCCATCAGCAGGATGCCGACGGGCAACTCACCCACGGAGCCCGCGGGCACCGAAAGGGACGGGTATCCGGAGACGGCCGCCGGGGTGGACGACGGGATCACGTCGTTGTCGCCCCGCGCGCAATCGGTCGTCCACGCGGGCGGGTTGGTCGGCGAGGCGATGGCGTCGAGGTGGTGGGTCGCCATGGTCTCGTCGATGGAACGCCGGGAGAGGTCCTTCAACTCCGCCCGCATGGACCGGTACTCCGGGTCGTTGGTCGACGGGGCGGCGAGGGCCTGCTCGAACAACTCCTGTCCGGCAAAACACGTTTGCTCTTGGGGGTGGGTGCGGTTGAAGTCGATGAGCTCGGCGAGGTTCCGCGGTCCGTCGCGGGTGGCGAGGTAGGCGTCGATGTCCCGGTGGAACTCGCTGAGCAGCGCCGGGAATTCGAGGTCGGCGAGCCGTTTCTGATACGGCGGGGTCACCTCGACGACCTCGGCGCCCGCGGCGCGCAGCTTCTTCGCGGTACGGGTCATCAGCGCGTCCACGCCGGAGCCGAGCGACGGGAGCCGCCACAGACCGATCCGCTTGCCCCGCAGCCCGTCGGGGCTGGGCGGCATGTCGACGCGGCCGGCCGCGCCGCCGGTGTCACCGCGGATGACCGACAGGGTGAGGGCGGTGTCGGTGACGTTGCGGGCCATGGGGCCCGCGGTGTCCTGTTCGGCGGAGATCGGGACGACGCCGTCCTGGCTGACCAGGCCGAGACTGGGCTTGTGGCCGACCACCCCGTTCATGCCGGCGGGGCACACGATCGAGCCGTCCGTCTCGGTGCCGATCGCCACTTGGGTCAGCGACGCAGCGAGCGCTGCGGCCGAACCGGAGGAGGACCCGCAGGGGTTGCGGTCCAGTACGTACGGGTTGTTGGTCTGCCCGCCCACCGCCGACCACCCCGACGTCGGCTTCGACGCACGGAAGTTCGCCCACTCGGAGAGGTTGGTCTTACCGAGGACGACCGCCCCGGCCTTGCGCAGTCGAGCGACCAGGTCGGCGTCGGCACGGGGCGGCTTCCCGGCCAGCGCCAGCGATCCGGCCGTCGAGGACAGCCCGCGGGTGTTCACGTTGTCCTTGATCAGGACGGGGATGCCGTCGAGCGGGCCGCGGACGTCGCCGCGCCGATGTCGGGCGTCGCTGGCGGCGGCCTGGCGCAGCGCGGTCGGGTCGATGCGCAGCACGGCGTGGATCTTGGGGTCGACGGTTCTGATCCGCTGTAGATAGGCGGCGGTCAACGCCGACGAGGTCAGCGCCCCCTTCGCCATGCGCGCCTGCAATTGCGGGATCGTCACCGTGTCGAGGTCGACACCCAGCGACCTGTCCGCGCCGGCGGCCGAAGGTAACGGTGCGGCGCCGAGAAGGGGCACCGCCAGCAGCAGGGCTCCCAGCGCGGTAACGCCTTTCTTCCTCACGTTCCTCATGAGGCGTAGCGCACTACATACCGACACGCCCCCGCAAGGCCACGGCGTCGGCCACTCGTTCATTGGTGCGCCTGACGGGTGGGCTGGTTTGGGTGTGTTTGGGTGGGTGTGGTGGTGGCTGTGTGTGTTGTTCGGGTTGCGGGGGGTGTGTGGTGCTTGCAGGGTGGGCGTGGTGTAGTGCTCGTCGACCGTGAAGAGGATGGGTTCATGCGTATTTCCCGGAATGCTGGCGTGCTTGTGTCGGGCGCGTTGTGCGGTGTGCTCGCGTTGGGTTTGGCGGGCCCGGCGTTTGCTGTGGTCGCGGAGGGGCCGGCTCGTGGTGGGGTGGGTGTGTCGGTTGCGCCTGTGCCGGGTGCTGAGGCGCTGGCCAAGCAGAATGCGGCGCTGGCGGGGGCGGGTGCGGTCGTGGAGCCGGTGACCGGTCTGGTCGCGGGTGTGCTGAAGGCGCCGGATGGCAAGTTGCCCAAGGAGGAGGCGGCCAAGCATGCGGCCGAGGTGAAGAAGGCGCTGGACTCTCTGGTGGCCGGGGCGAAGGCTTCGACCGGCAAGGCGCGTGCGCAGGCGCCCGGTCCGGAGCTGGTGGCGAAGGCGGCGGCGGATCTGCAGACCAAGGTGGACGCCCTGGTGAAGGCCTCCGCCGCCGGGGACGCGAAGGCGACCGCCGCCGCGCTGCAGGCGACGTTGACCGGGACGGTGAACGTGGTGGTCGCGATCGTGCTGGGTGGCGATCTGCCGGCGCCGGATCTGGAGGGTCTGCCGAAGCTGCCGACGCTGCCGGGTGTGGATCCGGCGCAGACGCTGCCGTCGCTGTAGGCGTCTGAGGCGTCTGAGGCGTCTGAGGCGTTTGAGGCGTCTCGAGGTGATGGGGAGGGGCCGGCCCTGTTCGGGGGCCGGCCTCTTTCTTGGGTGCGTCCGTGCGGATCGGTGTGTTCATCGGTGCGTGAGGGGGTGTTCCGGCGGGGGCTGCCGGCTGGGCGGGCGGGCAGGCGGCGTCCGGTGCCGGCGGGTGTGGCCCGGCTTTCGGTCCCGGGGTCGGTTCGCCGTGTGTTGCTGCTGGGGGTTCCAGGGGTTGGGGGGGGCTTTGTCAGGGTGTCTGTGCGGGCAGTGAGGCGCTTGTGGAGTGTTCGGGTGTGGCTGTTGTGGGTTGCTCAACAGGGGCGGGATAGCGTGGGGTTGCAGTGGCGTCGCGGTGCGGTGGCAGCTGTGTGCGGGTCGTCGGGTAGGGCGGTGGGTGCGTGGGGGCGCATTCGCGGCTCGCTGGCCCGGACCGTTCACTGCCCGAGGGAGCCCACGTCCAGATGACCGCCACCGCGCCGCCCGGCGACCCCGGCCTGCTCTCCCGCCACGAACTCACCGTTCTCGCCGACTACTCCACCCTGCTGCTCCAGGACGACGACGCCCGCCTGGGCGAGCCCGGACACGCCTGGTTCGACGCCCTGGCCGGCAACTGGATCAACACGGCGCCCGGCGTCGTCGCGATCGGGGCCGCCCGCCCCTTCACCGTGCCGGTCACCGTGGATGTGCGCCGCACGCCCCCGGCCGGCGACAGTGAACTGGAGCGGGCCGACCACGTCACCCAGGCCCGTCTCGCGCTGCCCTCCGGGCGCCTGCTGGTCTCCATGCAGGACACCCGCGACGAGATCCCCCGCATCCCCCTGGCCCCCGGGAACTATGCCGTGCGTATCTGCTCCCACGGCCTGAACACCCTCTCCGAGGACGCCTTGGACGGCGAGGACCGCTACCACGTGGTGCTCTGGCCCACCGACGAAGACCAGCCGGCCCAGGTCCTCAAGCGCTACCCCGACCCCCTTCCCGGCGGCTAGCCCGAAACCACCGGGCAGGTCGCAGGAAGCCACCCGTGACAACGAGACCGCGGCCGTCTGCTTGTCACGGGCGGCGATGGTGGTCCTGCCCACGAAGGCGATGCGCAGCCCGGTCGCAAGTGGTGGCGGGCCGTCGCCGCGCCGCACCCGACGGCGGTGGCGGGGCCGGCGGGGGCCGGTATGGCGGCGCACGGTCCCGCTCACCTCGCATGACGGTGGTGCCCGCCCACCTTCACCTTCTCGCGGGGGCCGGCCGGTGCTCTGCACCAGTGCAGACGTTCACACAACGGCGCGGGACCGTGAGGTCAGGGGCGTGGTTCGTCGAGGTACTGGTCGGCCCAGGCGCTGATGATGTGTGCGGCGCGCTGCGCCTGTCCCCGCGCGGTCAGCAGGTGGTCCGCGCCTTCGAGGGAGATGAAGCTGCGGGGGTGGCGGGCTTCCTGGAAGATTTCTGCGGCGTTGTCGATGCCGACGGTGGAGTCGGTGGGGGAGTGCGCGACCAGGAGGGGAAGGTCGAGCTCGCCGATCGTCTCGCGCAGGTGGGCCTTGCGGACGTCCTCGACGAAGGCGCGTTTGAGGACGAGGGTGCGCCCGCCGACGAACCACTGGTGGGAGCCGTCGCTGAGGACGCGGTCCAGCACCGAGTCGTACTGGCGCTCGACGTGGCTGGGGTCGACGGGTGCGGCGATGGTGGCCAGCGCGCGCAGGCCGGGGATCTCGCGGGCGGCGGCGAGGGCGGCGGCGCCGCCCCAGGAGTGCCCGACGAGGAGGTCGACGGGGGTGCCGCGGTCGGCCATGAAGGCGGCGGCGCGGATGGTGTCCTGGACTTTGACGGTGAAGGAGCCATCCCCCCAGTCGCCGTCGGAGTCGCCGATGCCGAGGTTGTCGAAGCGGAGTGTGCCGATGCCCTCTTTGGCCAGCTGCTTGCTGACGCGGGAGGCGGCCGGTGAGTCCTTGCCGAGGGTGAAGCCGTGTGCGAAGAGCCCCCAGCCGCGAACCTCGCCGTCCGGCAGGTCGATCACCCCGGCCAGTTCGGGGCCGACGACGCTGGGGAATCTCACTTTTTCTTTCACTGTGGTGCTCACCTAGGCAGGAACTGATCAGGGGACGGGTGGCCGCGCGTGGCACCGGCCGGTGCCACGCGCGGGCCGGTGAGCAGCATGCCATGTACGGATCACCACTTTCGACAGACCGGATCCGCTCGGAGCCCGGCAGTCTCCGCCGGTGCGCACCGGCCCGAGGGCTTCGCTGGAGGTGGCTCCGCTGGAGGTGGCTCCGCTGTATCTCCTCACGGATGGTGTGACGCGGGGGAGTGAGGGGGACGCCCGTGGGACAGTGAGCAGACCGCGACCCGTCTCGCCGCCCGCACGCGCCCGGACCTGGACCTCCTCCTCGTCGACGCCGGCGACGGCGTCGACGAGCGGCAGGTCTTGCTGTCCGTGCCGGGCCGCGGCCCGGGCGACGTGGCCCCCCGACGCGAACGTCACGTACGGCCAGGACATGACGAACTCGCCCTCCATGCCCGCGACAACTGGAAGATGTTCCACCGGCCCTGGGCCTGCGGCCCTGCTCCTGACACCCCGCCGCCAGCCCCTGCCCCCTGGGGTAGTGCGTGGAGACAGGTCGGTGACGGCTCCGGGCTCCGGGCTCCCCATGGTGTTACCGGGTGATCGGTACGCCCCCGCCGAGCAGGGCGTCGACGATCGACGTCGCGGCTTCCAGGCCGGCCTGCTCTCTGGGGGTGAGTTCCTGGGGGCCGTCGTCGTCGGCTGCGGCCATACCGGCGCCGCCGAGGACGGCGCAGGCCGCCAGCAGGGTGGACACGAACAGGGTGCGGATGCGCATGGGGGTTCTCCTGTCTCTGCTCGCCCCGTGTCTCCGGTCCGGTGACGGGCAGTGGTGCGGGGCGGGCACGTCGCCGGTCAGTGGTTTTGGCACGGTCATTGAACCGGGGCGGGCCGGGGCGGCCGGTGACGACACGGCTGGGGCGCCCTCAGAACCCCACGGCCGGGGGCTGCGCGGCTTGCGGGTGCGGGCCCGTGGGCGGAAGCCGGGAGCTCTCGGCGCCTCCGCGCTCGCCCCGGGCGGAAGCTGGGCAGGGGGTGGTTTGCGGCGTGTGGATCGGCGGCAGGGCGGGCCGGGCTGGCTTGCGCCCTCTCGCGCGCGGCCGGCGGCATGGCGCGGCGGACCGTGGGGCGGCGGGTTCGCGGGGAGGGCGGCGTCGAGTCGGTACGGGGAGGAGTCCGGGCCGGGAGCTGTCCGGACTCCTCGCCCCCCTTGGGCGGGTGTGAGACCCGTAACGAACTCCCGTGATCAGTTTCCTCCGCGGCCGGCTCGCCGCCCAGCGTCCCCTGGGCACATCGACAGCCTTGCTGTACCGGTGGTGGGACCGCCGCACCGCCCGGCCGGACGACGAAGGCGAGGGGCGGGGATGGAGAGGCGGGCCCTGGCGAGGGTTGTCGCGATCGTCGTCTGCGGCGCCCTGGGCCTCACCGCCGGCCACGGGGCAGTCCGGGCGGTACGGCGGTGAGGGCCGCCCTGCGGCGCCCCCGCTTCGGCCGGTGGCAGTGGCACGCCGATACCCCGGGGGGACGAGGGTGATCAATAAGGTGCTCGTCCGGGTCATGTACGCGCTGTTCCTCGGCGGCATGGTCGCCTACGTCGCCCAGGGCCTCTTCCGTGACGGCGGGGTGTCGGCCGCCTTCGGGGCCGTCACCGTGGCCGTCTGCGCGGTCTGGAACCTGCGCCGGGCCACGGTGCCGCGCGGCCGGCGCCCCGGCCGCACCGGGACCCGCCTCGGCCGGTTCCTGCTCACCCGTACCGGCCTGGTGGTCGTCCTCGTCGTGCTGGCGCTGTGCGCGGCGCTCGTCATCGCGATCGGCGACGACGACTGCCCCTCGACGGACTTCGCCGGGAAGTGCCGTATGCCCCGCCACATGAACTGGTAGCCGCACGGGCCTGCAGCCCCCCGGTTCGGCCGTGGTGCCCGGGCGTCTGCCGTGACGGCCGCGGGGCCGGTGTCGGTCGCCGGCTTCAGTGCGGTGACGGTGTCGTTCGCGCGGTCCGGGTTTCGGGGTGTCCCGATGTGCCCGGGCTCCGAGCCGTCGGGGAGGAGGTCCGCCGCCTGAAGCGTCGTTGCCCTCGCAAGCCGTGCCGGTGATCTGGCGGGGGTTGGCGTCCGAATCACTCCGAATCACGGGGGAGCGCCCCAACGGCCCTTCCGCAGCGGCTTCCTGGCGGCTGCCGTCCCGTGGCCCCGCCCGCTCTGGCATGGCTTCGGCACGGCCTGGAGAACCCCCTCCCGGCGCCGGCACGCGCGTGGCAGGATCGGGTGATGTCCATCGAGTATGTGCGGTTCCAGTCGGCCGTGTCCGATGAGCGGGGCCAGTTCAAGGGTGTGTTCGGGCTGGTCAACAACCTTGCCCGCACCGGGCGGCTGACGGCGGAGCAGGATCGGTTCCGAAGCGAGAACAATGCGTGGTACGACGCCGCCTATCCGGACCCGTCGACGGTGGACCCGAGTGTGTACGACCCGGCGGTCCATCCCGGGGCCGCGGCCCTGGTTCAAGCCCTCGGCGTCCCATCTCATCGAGCGGGTGGCGGGGTATCTGGAGATCCTGTCAGCGCACGGCGTGGACTGCCGCGCGGTGAAGTCGACCGACCCGGGGGCGCGTGATCTACGAGGACGACGTGCAGATCGTGGTCCTGCCTCACACGGGCTGACCTGCGGGAACATTCCGTCGAACCCCGCCCACGCACCCCGGGATCCCGCCACTCGACCCCGGCTTCCGGCTTCCGGCTTCCGGTTTCCCGCTGGGCTCTGCCTGGCCGGAGGGTTTCCTTCCCGGCCGCGTCCCGTGCCGCTGATGCCGTCGGCCGGCAGTGCGAGGCGAGGGAGCGGGGGAGTGCCGGACACCCGCGGGCATCCCCGCGGGCCTGCGCCTGGATGCCGGCCCGGCCGCGGCGAGTGCCACGACAGGGCCGCCCGCTGCTGACGGGAGCAGTACCTCTGGGAGCTGCGGCCTACGTCGATGTCGTCGGCGGCGCCTCCCCTGGCCGGCCCTCTCGCCGCCGGTGTCTTCCGGGTGTTCCGGGTGAAATCACCAGCCGTCGGCCGGAGGTCGGCGGCACGCGGTGTGCGCCACCACGGGGAGCAGGCCGGACCCCGTTCTCGTGGACAAGCCGCCCCGTCAGGTGGCGGGGGTCTGTCGGGCGGTGCTGCGGGTTCTTCGTGCAGCGGACCTCGTCCCACCGGATCGCGGTCGACGGGCGGTGGTGGGGGCGCTGTCGGGTTTTGCGTCACGACTGTCCTGCGGGGCAGGTGCCCGGACGGCGCGTTGCCTTGTCTGTGCCAGGCTGCCGCCCGATTATCACCGTTATGCACGAAAACTACACGTATTTTAGTCGTGGGGGCCTGCCGGCCGGCGTGCGCAGGGTGGTGGT